>NZ_JAMZDX010000001.1:0-87500 GCF_024172095.1 Kitasatospora cinereorecta
GGCACCACGGGACGGCGGGGGGCGTCACGGGCACCTCGGGCCCCAGCGGTTGCTGGGCCTTGGCGGGGTGCCGATCACCGTGGCGGTGTCGCTCGTGGTGGTGTTCGCCTGGTTCACCGCGCTGATCGGACGGGCCCGGACGGGCTTCGGCGGGGCGTGGTTCATGCTGCCGGTGGCGCTGGTCGGCGGGTGGGTGGGGGCCCGCCTGCTGGTGTGGCCTCTGCGCCGGCTGATGCCGGAGCCGCCCCCGCCGCCCTCGCACCGCGACTTCGTGGGGCTGGGCTGCGTGATCCGCACCGGGCGGGTCGGGCCCGACTTCGGGCAGGCCGAGGTCCGTGCGGCCGACGGTTCGTCCGCCGTGGTGCAGGTCCGCCAGAGCCGCGACGACGCGGCCGGTGCGGGGAACGTGCTCCGCGCCGGGGTCTGCGCACTCATTTACGACTACGACGAGGACGGCGCGTTCTTCCGGGTCATGCCCCTCCCGCCGTCCACCGGCTGACGCGGTCCACGCGGCCTGTCCCGCAGCCGTTCCGTCCGTCCGCCCGCGCGTCCGTTCACATCCATTCACGGCAAGGTCGTCCAAGGGAACAGCCATGTCTGTCGTCACCATCGGAATCGGCGTGCTCGTCGCCGTCCTCCTGCTCATCGGCCTGGGCACGCTGCTGCTCTTCGGCCGGCTGTTCCGCAAGGTGGTCCAGGGCGAGGCCCTGATCGTCTCGCGGCCCAAGAACGTCGACGTGACGTTCACCGGCGCCCTGGTCCTGCCGACACTGCACCGGGCGGAGGTCATGGACATCTCGGTGAAGACCATCGAGATCTCCCGGACCGGCCGGGAGGGCATGATCTGCAAGGACAACATCCGCGCCGACATCCAGATCACCTTCTTCGTCCGGGTCAACAAGACCGTCGAGGACGTCATCAAGGTCGCGCAGGCGATCGGCACCGAGCGGGCGAGCCACCAGGAGACCCTGCAGAACCTGTTCAGCGCTAAGTTCGCCGAGGCGCTGCGCACCGTCGGCAAGCAGCTCGACTTCGCCGACCTCTACACCCACCGCGAGGAGTTCCGGGACCGGATCGTCGCGGCCATCGGCACGGACCTGAACGGCTATCACCTCGAGGACGCCGCGATCGACCACCTCGAGCAGACCCCGATGGCCCAGCTCGACCCGACGAACATCCTCGACGCCCAGGGCATCCGGAAGATCACCGAGCTGACCGCGCTGGAGCACATCCGCACCAACGACTTCCAGCGCAACGAGGAGATGGAGATCACCCGCCAGAACGTGGACGCCCGGGAGGCCGTCCTCGAGCTGGAGCGGCGCCGCGCCGAGGCCGAGATCCGCCAGCGCAAGGGGATCGAGACCCTGCGCGCGCAGGAGGAGGCCGCCACCGCGATGGTCCAGGAGGAGGAGCGGCTCAAGGCCCACGGCGCGCTGCTGCGCACCGAGGAACTGCTCGGCGTGCAGCGGGAGAACCAGCAGCGGGAGATCGCGGTCGCCGAGAAGAACCGGGAGCGGGTGCTCGCGGTGGAGACCGAGCGGATCGAGAAGGACCGGCTGCTGGAGGTCGTCAACCGCGAACGCGAGGTACAGCTCGCCCAGGCGGACGTCGAGAAGGAGGTCGAGGTCAAGCGCCGCGGCGTGGCCGAGGTGGTGCGCGAGCGGGTCGCCGTCGAGCGCACGGTCGCGGAGCAGGAGGAGGAGATCAAGCGGGTCCGCGTCGTCCAGGAGGCCGAGCGCACGCGGCAGAGCGTGATCATCGCTGCCGAGGCGGAGGCGCAGGAGCAGCTGGTCAAGGACATCAAGGCGGCCGAGGCCGCCGAGCAGGCCGCGCACCTGCGGGCGAAGGAGCAGCTGGTGCTGGCCGAGGCCGGCCAGAAGAGCGCCGAGCTGGACGCCGTCGCCAACCTCCGCCGGGCCGAGGGCGAACGGGCCTTGGCCGGAGCCGCCGGTCTGGCCCAGGCCGAGGTGGCGGAGCGTCAGGCCCTAGCCGAGGCTGCCGGCGTGCGGGCCCGGCTGGAGGGCGAGGCCGCCGGCCTGAAGGAGAAGGCCGACGCGATCGAGAAGGTCGGCCTGGCCGAGGCCGCGGTGGCGGAGAGCAAGGCCAACGCGGAGGCCGCGGGCATCCGGGAACGGCTGCTGGGCGAGGCCGCCGGCCTGGAGAAGAAGGCGGCCGCGATGGCCGCGCTCGACGAGGTCTCCCGGTCGCACGAGGAGTTCCGGCTCCGGCTGGCCGCGGACAAGGAGGTCCGGCTGGCCGCGCTGGAGGTGCAGAGCAAGGTCGCCGAGGCCCAGGCGGCGGTGCTGGCCGCAGGCCTGGAGAGCGCGGACATCGACATCGTCGGCGGCGACAGCGTCTTCCTCGAGCGGCTGGTCGGGGCGGTGTCCTTCGGCAAGGGCATCGACGCGGCGGTCCATAGCTCGGAGACCGTCAAGGCCCTGGGCGCGGACTGGCTGAGCGGCGAGCGGAACTTCAGCGAGGACGCCACGGACGTGCTGCGCGCCCTGGCGGCCGGCGGGCCGTGGAACCTGGCCGTGCTGCAGCGGCTGCTCGCCGCCGGCGCTGCCGACGGCACGCTGCCGGCGGATCCGGCCCGGCTGCTCAACGGCACCGCCGCCGCCACCGGTGGCGCCAACAGCACCGGCATGTAACGCGAGGACGTCGGGAACGGCCAGGGAGCACAGGAAGAGACATGGGCGTCGAAGACGGCACCTACCGGATCCTGCAGGCGCGGCTCGCCGACCGTGCCGCAGAGCTGGGGCGACGGGCGCAGGAACTGAACGTCCTGCGCCAGGAGGCCTTCGGCGCCCGGGCGCTGGAGCTCACGGGCGCGGTCCGGCCGCGCACCGCCGGGGAGGGCAGGGCCTGCGGCATCGTCGCCGTCCGCCCCGGCGTCCTGCTGATCGGGACGACGGCGGCCGGCCTCGACCAGGACCTGCTCTCCCTGCACGCCCTCGACGGCTCGCCGCTCGACCCCGGCGCGGTCCCCGGCCTGCTCGACGACGAGCGGTTCCACCGCGACCTGGCCGAGCTGCTCCGGTACTACCGCGACGCACGGCTCGCCCGCCTGCTGCGCACCGCGTCCGGACGGCTGCTGGCGGTCTTCCGGACCGGTGGGAACGACGGTGACCAGCGCGTCCTGAGCTGGCAGCTCTCCGCCGACCGGGTCGAGTACCTCGGCAACCACGGCGAGCGCGACCTCCCCGAGCCGCCGGCCGACGAACTCGTCTGGACGACCGCCGGCCGCGAGCACCACAAGGACGGCCGGATCAGGACGGCGGACGTCTCCGTCGCCACCACCGGAGGCAGCCTCACCGTGCGCGCCGTCCCCGGCGACCGTCTGCTGTACGAGGAGCCGGTCGACGAACCGTTGCAGAGCCTCGCGGACGCCGCGGTCGCCCACGCGCGGGCCGGCGCGCTGCTGCTTCTGCGGATCCGCCCGTACAACGAACCCGCCGACCGGTACCTCGTCGTCAACACCCGCACCGGGTCGGTGCGCCGCCAGGACTCGCTCGGCCTCGGCGCCCGGCTGCTCCCGGCCGAGCAGGGCCTGATCTTCCCCGGCGGCTACGAGCTGGCCGACGGCACCCACCACGTCTTCCGCGCGGACGGCGCGGACGGCACCGACCACATGCGCTTCGACACCGTCCGGCCCGCACCCAACGGGGAGGACCTGCTCTACGTCCTGAGCAGCCCCACCCGCGCCCAAGTCCTGCTGCTGCCGTGGAACACCGTCCGCCGCGAGGCCGCCGCGGCCCTCCAGGGCGTGGCGCACACCGTGCTCCCGGACGGCACGCTGGTACTGCTCAGGCCGGACCGCCAGCCGGTCCGCACGCACGAGCTCCAGCTGTGGCAGACCCCCTTCCAGTCCGCCGACTTCGCCGCCGCGCAGCCGGTCGGTGACGGCCCGCTGGAGCGGATCGGCAACGCCGACCTGGTGGCCGGCATCGCCGACTGCCTCGAGGTGGTGCGGACCGCCACCACCGGGAGCCGCGACGACCGTGGGCCGGCCGCCGCCGATCCCGTCCTCGACGCCTGCACCAGGACGGCGACCCGACACTACTGGCTCGCCGACACCGGCCTGCTCGGGCCGCTCACCGAACTGCGCGAGGCCGCCGAACAGCTGGCCGCCGAACAGGCCCGGATCAGCGGGCTCGCCGCCCGCGCCGCCCAGGCACTGGAACAGGCCCGCGAGGAGGCCGCGGCCCTCGTCCGCCGCTCCCACGGCGAGCCGCCCACCGACGCCGACGGATGGACCGTCCACCTCACCGAACTGCGCCAGGCCCAGGGCCGGACCCGGACGCTCCGCGAGCTGCCGCAGCTCGACCTCGCCGCCCTCGAACGCGTCGAGGCCGAGCTCGCCGCCGAACTGACCGCCGCGATCGAGCGCGCCCTCGCGTTCTTCGCCGAACCCCGGGCCTTCGCCGATCCGCTCGCCGCGGCACAGCACGCCGCCGAGGAGGCCGAGTCGGTCACCACCACCGCCGACGCCGCACTGCTCACCGGCCGCCTCGGCGAGCAGGCGGACGCGCTGGCCACCGTGACCGACCTGGTCACCGGCGCGGTCGCCGCCGACCCGGCCGCCGGAACTGCCGTCCTGCTGGCCATCGGCGAAGTCCTGGCCGCCGTCAACCGGGCCCGCGCCGTCCTGGCGAACCGGCGCCGCACCCTGCTCGACGCCGAGCACCGCGCCGCCCACGCCGCCGAGTCGGCCCTGCTCGCCCAGGCGACCACCGCCGCCCTGACCGCCGCCGACGGGCCCGCCGCCTGCGACGACCAGCTCGCCCGGCTGCTGCTGCGCGTCGACGCCCTCGAAGCCCGCTTCGCCGAGGCGGAGGACCTCGCCGCCGACCTGGCCCTGCGCCGCGAGGAGATCCAGCAGGCCTTCGCCGCCCGCCGGCAGGCCCTGCTGGACGAGGCCGCCGCCCGGGCCGACCGGATCGCCGCCTCCGGGCAGCGCGCCCTGGAAGCCCTGCGCCGCAGACTCGCCGGGCTGGCCACCGCCGCCGACGTCCACGCCGCCCAGGCCGCCGACCCGATGGCGGTGCGCGTCCGCGCGGCGGCCGGCGAACTGCGCGGCCTCGACGACCCGGTGCGCGCCCAGGAACTGGAGGACGGCCTGCTCGGCGCCGGTCGCGCCGCCCTCCGTGACCTGCGCGACCGCGCCGACCTCTCCGAGGACGGCGGCGCGAGCGTCCGGCTCGGCCGCCACCGCTTCGCGGTCCGCCGCGAGCCGGTCGAACTCGTCCTGCAGCCCGATGGCGACGGTCTTGCGTTCCTCGTCACGGGCACCGGCTACCGCCGCCCCGCCCGGGTGCCGGAACTGCTCGCCGGGCGCGAGTTCTGGACCCAACCCCTGGTCAGCGAGTCACCCGCGCTCTACCGCGCCGAGTACCTCGCCGCCGCCCTGCTGCCCGGCGCCACCGACGAACCGCTGCTCGACCAGGTCCGTCGCGCCGCCGAACGCGCCCACGACGAGGGGTACGAGCGCGGCGTCCACGACCACGACGCCGCGCTCATCCTCGGCGCGCTGCTGCGCCTGCGCGCCGGCGCCGGGCTGCTGGAACACCCGGCCGAGGTGCGCGCCGCGGCGCAGCTGTTCTGGGCCCACGGCACGGACGACCGGCAGCGCGCCGCGTGGCGGCTGCGGGCCCGCTCCCTCGGCCGGGCCCGGGAGCGTTTCGGAGCCGGCGCCGCGGTCGCCGCACTGGCCGAACTGTCCGCGGAACTCGGCGACGCCGTCGACGCGTTCGCGTCCACGCACGGCCTGCCGACGGAGTGCCACGCCGGCGCCTACCTGGTCGAGGAGCTCGCCGCCCCCGCGGAGGGCTTCGCCACCAGCGCCGCCGCCCGCACCCTCCTCGACGGCTTCCGGCACACCGACGCCGCTCCCGCCCTCGCCGCCGACCTCGACGCCCTCGGCGACGACCTGCCGGCCCGCCGCCAGCTCGCCGCCGTCTGGCTCGGCGCCCACGCCACCGCCCAGGCCACCACCCACGCCCACGTCCAGCGGGCCGAGGAGGGCTCGGCCGAGGAGGGCCTCGCCGAGGCCGTCGCCCAGCTGTGCACACCCGGCCTGCCGCGCTACGAGATCGCCGCGCCCATCGGCGAGACCGTCCACGGCCTGCTCGGCACCCACCCCCGGCTCCAGGACGGCCGGCTGACCGTCCGCATCGACGAACTGCCGCATCGGGCAAAGCTGTTCCGGAGCGAACGGGCCCCCGCCCACCGCGCCTTCCAGCAGCGGCGCGCCGAAGTCCTGGCTGCCGAACGGACCCGGCTTCGGCTGGACGACTTCCGGCCGCGCCCGCTCGCCGGCTTCGTCCGCAACCAGCTCGTCGACCAGGTCTACCTGCCGCTGGCGGGACACAGCCTCGCGAAGCAGCTGGGCACCCTCGACACCGCCGCCACCACCGATCGCAGCGGCCTGCTGCTGCTCCTGTCCCCGCCCGGCTACGGCAAGACCACCCTGCTGGAGTACATCGCCGACCGCCTCGGCCTGCTGATGGTCCGCGTCGACGGCCCCGCCCTGGGCGCCGGAACGACCACCCTCGACCCCGGCCGGGCACCCGACGCGGCCGCCCGTCGCGAGGTGGAGAAGATCGTCTTCGCCCTGGAGGCGGGCAGCAACGTCCTGCTGCACGTGGACGACATCCAGCACGTCTCCGCCGAACTCCTGCAGAAGTTCATCCCGCTGTGCGACACCCAGCGCCGCATCGAGGCCGTCAGCGACGGCACCCCCCGCAGCTACGACCTCCGCGGCCGCCGCTTCGCCGTCTGCCTCGCCGGAAACCCCTACACCGCCCGCGGCCGGCGCTTCGAGATCCCCGACATGCTCGCCAACCGCGCCGACGTGTGGAACCTCGGCGAGGTGCTGACCGGACACCAGGAACTCTTCGCGCTGTCCTTCCTGGAGAACGCGCTCGCCGCCAACCCGGTGCTGGCCCCGCTCGCCGGCACCGACCCGGCCGACCTGCGCCTACTCATCGCCCTCGCCGACGGCGATCCGAGCGCCCACGCCGACCGGCTCGCCCGACCCGTGCCCGACCTGGACCGGGCCCTGGCCGCGCTGACCCGTCTGCGACAGGTCCAGCGGACCGTCCTGACCGTCAACAGCGCCTACATCGCCTCCGCCGCCCAGCAGGAGAACGACCGCTCAGAGCCGGCGTTCCTGCTCCAGGGCTCCTATCGGACCATGGCGCAGCTCGCCGCCCGGATCGACCCGGTCCAGAGCGAGGCCGAGATCGAGGCCCTGCTCGACGACCACTACCGCGCCGAGGCCCGCACCCTCGGCAGCGCCGCCGAGGCCAACCTGCTCAAGCTCGCCCTGCTCCGCAGCCGGGCCACCCCCGAACAGGCCGCCCGCTGGCAGGGCCTGTGCGCCGGCTACCCCTCGTCGCCCGCCGCACCCGGCCAGCCCAGCATCCTCGCGCCGAACACCGCCGTCTCCAGGGTGTAGCGCTGCAACGCGTCGTCCGGGTCGAGCCCGGTCAGCCGGACGACGCGCTCGACCCGGTACGCCAACGCCCGCACGCTCAGCCCTAGCCGCCGGGCCGCCTCCGCCGTGACGTAGCGCGACTCGGCGAGCGCCGTCAGGGTCTCCAGCAGCGGACCGGCACCGCCCCGAGTCGTCAGCAGCGGGCCCAGCACCCCGCGCACCAGCTCCTCCAGGGCGTCCCGGTCCCGCAGCAGCACCGGCAGCACCAGCAGATCGGCCGCGTGCAGCAACTGCCCCGGCAGGCCCAGCTGGCCGGCCTGCTCCAGCGCCGACCGCGCCTCCTCGTACGAGTGCACCACCCCGCCGGGGCCGCTGTGCGGCCGCCCCACCACCACCCGGCGGCCCTGGGTCAGCTCCGCGAAGGCCCTGACCGCGGTGGACTCCCCGGGACCGGCCGGCACGATGCACACCAGCCGTCCGTGCTTCACCGCCAGCAGCACATCCTGATCGCCGAACCGGCCGAGCAGCTGCCGCTCCAGTGCCCGCACCATGGGGTCGTCCAGGTCGTAGCCGTCGCCTTCGGCCACCGCGACGACGTGTGCGCAGGCCAGGTTGATCCCGAAACGCTCTGCGTGCTCGGCCAGCCGGCCCAGGTCGCTGCGGCTGCTCAGCAGATCCGCCACGAACTCCCGCCGGCCGGCCTCCTCCCGCTGCAGCCGCTCCCGGTACGCCCGGCTGTGCCCCGCCGCCAGCGCGGCCACCGCGGCCCGCAGCGCCGTCAGCGAGGCCGCGTCCACCTGCTGGCCGACCCAGACCCGTCCGGTCGCGGCCAGCCGCTCGTCGACCAGCTCGGCCAGCCCCCGGCCGTCCTGCGCCGCCCGGTCGCCGTACTCACGGAGCGCCTCCAGCTCCTCCCGCCGCAGCCGTCGCCCGCTCCGGGCCACCTCCGCCAGCACCTGCACCCACGCACCGTCCTCCGACGGCGCGGGCACCTCCGAGGCCGTTCCGACGGCAGCCACTCCACTTCCCCCGTCCGCACCCTGACAGCGACACGCCGACCCACGGTACGCACAAGCCCCCGCAGCGCAATGCCCGGGGCGAAGCAGGACGCCGGGACAGCAAAAGGCCCCCAGCGAGTTCTCACTGGGGGCCTTTCTGCCTTGCAGCAGCTGTGGCCAGGGCCGGGGTCGAACCGGCGACCTTCCGCTTTTCAGGCCGCTGCGGTAGGCCATGAGCTGGCCCGATCAGCAGGACGGCCGGTCCTAAGAGGTGTCCGGCCGTCTGCTTGTGTACGTCACTGTTGGCATACGCGTTGGCATACGGTGCGGTCGCTATTGAGTCGCGCGGCTTCCGAAGAGGCCACCGCCCTGCGTCAGCACCCGTTGTTCGACGTTGATGAGTCCGAGAAGCGCGGCTGACAAGGCCATCGGCTCAAGCAGCGACTGGACGTCGTCCTCGCCCATCACCACAGGGGCTCCGTCCTCCGACTTGGCCACGAGCGTGCCATTGAGACGCTGCGCGTGGACAACGTGAGCCACCGCTTCCTCGCCGTAGACGCGCTCCACGAGCTGCCGAACCTTTGCAGGATCCGCCTTGGGCCACACCTGATTCGACCAGTGGACGAATTCCTGCACGAAGACCGGGTGCTTCGAGTTCAGGTAGACCACGCCTCGGTACTCCGTACCGTCGATTACGCGCGAGTCGTTCTTGACGTAGTGCGCAAGGTGCTTCGCTTCCTCGGAATCGAAATCCTTCCACTCGAATGCCGGGTAACCGCCTCGTACCTGCGCAGTAGCGCCTGCGAGCTTGCCGCTAGCGTTTGGCACCAGGATCTGCCGGGGGCCCGCTGTGCCGCCAGCACCTCCAGGAGCTCCGGAACCGCTGCCAGCTCGGCCACCCCGGGCGGCAGGTGCGCCGGCAGCGGCGCCGGTGGGGGTCCCCAGGATCCGGCCGGCTGCGGAGCTGAGGACGCGGGACGCCTTAAAACGCGGGTTGAGGCGGTCGAGAATCCGGGCCAGGTTCTTGGCCATCGAGGGGTCGGAGTGGGATGACGTGGAGGCCCGTGCTGCGTCACGAGCCTTGGCCAGTTCCTCGGGGAAACTGTTGTAGAAGGCGTCTCCCCATTCCTCCCACGGAAGCTCCCGCCCCCCCTTGGAGATCAGAATGTGTCGAGATGCCTGCGTCAGTACACCCCATTGTGTGGGTCGGGTGTCGCTGTAAACCGGGGGGCGAACAATGAGCCAGGTTCGGTTCATGATTTCGTCAGTGATGCCGAACTGGCGATA
Organism: Kitasatospora cinereorecta; assembly: GCF_024172095.1. GTDB lineage: Bacteria > Actinomycetota > Actinomycetes > Streptomycetales > Streptomycetaceae > Kitasatospora > Kitasatospora cinereorecta. The sequence goes on from NZ_JAMZDX010000001.1 coordinate 9,724, forward strand.
GCGGGACTTGCTGCTATCCGAGTGGTACGCCTCACCCTGGTAGTCGACCACCACGGCCGGGCGTTGTGCAATGTAGTCCGAGGTGCCGCCGACGGCAGGGTGCGGCTCCGGAACGTAGAACCAGTCGACCTGGGTGCCGTGACTGTCGACGGCGACGGTTCCTTTTACGGCGCTCTCGGGGATGAAGTGCTTCAACCCGTGAACTCGCCGAGGGCGCCAGACCATCGTCCGCCCATCGGGAAGGGCAACGGTCTTGTCCTTGGTGTCCCGGCGCTCGTTGCTTCGCTTGGCGTAGAGATCAATGATGGTCGTCTCGATAGCCTGACCATTGCGCTCCGGAACGGTGAGGATCCGCCCGTTCATGTACCGAATGAGGTCGTCGGTAGTCTCGCCGCGAGACGGGTCGCCCATCCAGGTGTTGCTGTCGGGGCCGCTCCCGAGAAGCACCATGATCGTACCGGTGGTCATCCAGCTCGGCCGGATCCGACCCCAGTCGCACCCATGCTCGTTATCGACAAACGGAGTCACGACATCGGTGTAGCTGACGAATTCGCCGTTCTCGTCAGTTGCCATCCACTCCTTGAGAGCATAGTTGCCCTCGTCGTCGCGGTAGATCCAGAGCATGGCACCATCAGGTGCGACCTCGGTGTAGCTGATGACCACGACACCGTACGGGTTCCATGGCAGTACGGATGATTTGAAGCCCTGGCCGAAGTTTTCGTCCATCCCGATGGGCTTGCCGCCGCCGCCGAACGTCGTCAGGAAGTCCTTGAGGTCCGTCGGCTCCATGCCCTTGCCGTCGTCCATGATCGTGCGACGGAGGACGCCGAGCGTCTCTGCGGCCTGCTCTTCGATCCCGAAGTGGATGACGGTGGCTTCGCTCTCCTCGGAGTTCCTCCACGCCTCGCGAGCCCACTGGTAGCGGCCACCGGCCTCGTATGCCTGACGGATCAGGTTGGCCGTGGCGCTCGTAGGCACATGCACATACCTAGGCATATGCAGTTCTCCCAACACTCCCCTAGAGCGTGAGGCCCTAGAAGCTTCAGCAAGAGCAATCGCCCTTGCCAGTAGCCAAGTTACCTCACTTTCAACGAAATATGTGATCATCTTGCTGGCCTGGGGGCGATCAAGCCAGAGCGTCCGCGATGAGCTGCATCGAGTCGACTACGACGACCGCGCCGGCGCTGGACAGCCGAGTATCCTTCCCCGGCTTGTTGGCATAGCCAATGGTCGCCACTCCAGCCGCGTAGCCCGCTTCTACGTCCCTCGCGGCGTCGCCGATGAAGATGCACTCGTCCGGCCTGCTACCGGCAGCGTCCATCGCTGCCAAGAGAAGCCGCGGGTTCGGCTTCATGGAAGACGGATCGCCGGGAGAGCGACCGAAGATGCCAGTCACGTAGCCGCTGAGGCCGTGGTCTGAGAGGTATGCCTCGATTGCAGCCCCAGCGTTGTTGCTGACCACCGAGACAGCCCGGTTGGACCTCGCACAGGCACGCAGAACCGATTCGCCCCCCGGGTTTGGCCTGCCGATCCGTACCGCCTCGGTCTCAAGCGCGGCGAGAGCGGCATCTGCGGCTACTGCGAGGTCCGGGCGGGCGTCTGCGATCAGGCGAAGCAGGGCCAGTGGGTCGGTCTCGGTCTCGTCCCCGGGCGGGGCCTGCTCGCTGGCAGCGAGCAGGCCCAAACGGAGACGTCGTGCGACTTCCGGTGCCGCGAGCCCGGCGAAGACCGAGCAGACCGGGCCGTCGAAGTCGAGCAGGACGTGCTTCACCGGGCGAAGCAGGTCGACCAATGACGGGCTGGCGTCGGTCACGGCTGACGCTCGTAGGCGATCGTGGACCAGACGCTGTCGAACCACATCTGTGCCTGCTGGACGTACTGCGAGCCGAGCGAGGCGTCATCCGGTCCGGCGGCGTGGTGGAACAGTGTGGTGTCTTTGCCGGTGACGTCGTAGAACGTGTGGTCGTTGCCGTTGATCGCCACGGTCCGTTCACGGAGCGGGTAGAACCCGAAGAACGCCTCCGAGCGGTTCAGGATGTACAGCTTGAAGAGGCTCGACGCCCGGTGCACCTTCACCTGGACTGTGGCTTTCTGGACGAGACCAAGTTCCGCCAGCACCTCGACCGAGTGGGCGATGCCACCGGCGTTGGTCAGTGCGATGTTTCGGGCCCGCTCCCGGAGTGCCGGTTCATCCTTGAGGCTGTCCACAAGTACCGGCACGGCCATGGGCTCGTCGGTGTCCGGCAGCAGAAGGCGCACGGTGATGGATTCCGGGGCGAGCCTGCCCGAGCGGACCTTGTCGAGCGGTTCCTGTAGGGCGTTGTGGAGGGTCTCGCTGGAGAAGCCGGCGAAGTCCAGCGTCACCTGCTTCTGCTCGAAGGCGGCTTCGAGGTGCGGCCGAAGACCGACGGGCCGTGACGTGCGCTCGCGGACGAAGGACCCGCTGCCTTGCCGGGTCACGATCAGTCCCTCGGTCCTGAGCAGGTCGAGTGCCTTGTCGATTGTGCCGCGCGCCACGCCGAAGTGCTTGGCGAGTTCGGGGCCGGACGGGAGCTTGTCGCCGGTTTCGAAACCGGGCTTCTTCGTGAGGATCGAGGCCCGCAAAGAGCTGCTGACCTGCTGATACGGCGGGCGGGAGTCATCCGGATCGAGGCTCATGCACCCATGCTAGGGCAGATGCTCAACACACGCGAGAAACCCAACTCTATTGACCTGCCTAGGCAGGTTGTCTATGTTGAGTGTGTCGCAACCGAGAGATGCGGGCGCGGCAAGAGGGGCCTTCTTTGGGCTGCTCTGACCTGCGCAAACGTGCCCGGAGGGGTGGGGTGACAGCCCCCCGAAGGAAGCGCGCGTTCCTTGAGAACTCAACAGAGTGCTGATCAACGAACGAGTCACTTTGGTGACCGACCCGCTCCCTCATGGGCGGGTCGGGATCCATGGCTACTCGTGCGTGACGAGTGGTCAGGGCCATGAAAACGGGCCGCCGCGCTCCGGCCAAGGATCGCGCGGCGGCCCTCGGGCCCAACCGCCTACTGGAAGAGGTTGACCCGTGAAGTCGATTGTTGCAGGCCAGTGCGCCGTGGACCGAGATGAGTTCGCGGAGCTGGCGTTGGGCGTGGACGAGGAGCTGTTCGCCGGCGTGCCGGGCGAGTCGGCGGTCGAGCGGCGGGCCCGGATGGATGCGGCTCGGGATGTGCTGGCGGACCTGCGCCGGGAGGACCCGGACCTGGCCGCCTACGCCGAGCGCCTGATGAACCAGGCGCCGGTGCCGCTGCGCACCGCGCGCCGCACGGCCGCCGGCCGCGTGTCGGTGGTGCTGGGGGTGGCGGCGTGAGTCGCCAGGCGAAGTTCTGGATGGTCGCCGGCCTGCTGGCCGTGGTCGGCATGGCGTTCCGGGTGTCGTGGAACGCGCTGCGGGACGTGGCGACCGCGATCGGTGCCGACGCGGACGCCGCGTTCGTCTACCCGCTCGTGGTCGACGGCCTGATGGCCCTCGCCCTGGTAGCCGCCCTGGTCCTCCCGCAGGCCGACCGCAAGTTCGCCCTGCGGGTCCTGGCCGGGTACACCGCCGCCTCGCTGGTCCTCAACTACGTGCACGGCCTGGTCCCGACTCTCCACAACGCCGGTCGGACCCGACTGGCCGACTGGGCGCCCGCCCACTGGGCCCTGGTCCTGCTCGCGTCGTCGCTGCCGGTCGGCTCGATCTTCTTCGGGTCGGACCTGGTGGCGAAGGTGCTGCACCACAAGCCCGAACCAGCAGAAAACACACAGACCATCGCAAAACGGTCGGTGTCTGACCAGGGCGGTTCCGCCGACGCGGACCGGGTCGAGTCGGCGGACGAGTCGCCCGACCCGGAGCCCGCCGAGCAGCCGATCCCGAGCGTCCTGGCTGTTCCCGCCAAGGCAGTCGCGGCGGCAGTGGGTCGGCCGCGTCGGGCGACCGGGAGTGTTCCGCAGTCGGCCCGCGCGAAGGTGCCGACCCGCACTGCGGAGGAGTTGTTGGCGGAGGCCCGGTCGGCCACCGCCGACTGGCCCGAGGTGGAGCTGACCGCCGACCGGATCCGCGAGGCGGTCCGCACGTCCGCCGCCAACGCCCGCACCCTGCGCGACGCCCTCAAGGCCGAGCGTGCCGAGTCAGCCGACCGGCCCGCGCTGCACGCCGTTCCCGACCCGACCCCCACCACTGCCGACTCCGCCGATGAGGCGGAGGGCGAGGAGAAGGCATCGTGAGCACCGGTACCGCCGCCGAGCAGATCAACGCCGCCCGCGCCATGGTGACCATGGCCCTCGCGTTCTCCCACTTCCCGGCCCCCGAACTGCGACTGGACCGACTGCCCCAGACCCGGGACGGGAGCGAGTACGTCTGGGGCGTGAGCGTGTCCCTGCACGACAGCCTGAGCCACTTCGAGCAGTGGCGCGAGGCCCTGGGCCTCGACCCCGCCGACGTCGAAGCACACCTGAAGGGCAGCACGCACTGGCTGAACATCCTCGGCACCTGGGGCGGGATCCGCGTGCGCCTCACCGGCTTCTTCACCTTCCACGACCCCGCCCCCGCCCGGTGAGCCGCCCCCGCTTCTGGGACCCCGCCGGCGAGCGCTTCGGGATCCCCACGTTCCCCTGGCGGATGGCACCCGACGGCTACCTGACCCGCCGCCAGCTCCGCACCCGCGGGCTGCGGCCGAACGGCCAGCCCGTTGCGGCGCAGATCCTGTGGCACTCCCGCCGGACCAGGGACGGCATCCGGGCCGCGTACCTGTACCGGCCCGAACTCGCCTGCCCCGTCCGGCCGATGACTCCCGCCAAGGCCGCGGCGCTCGCCGCGGCGAACCGGGCCCGCCGCCTCTGCCCCGGCTGCGGGCGGGACGCGGGCTACGTCCTGCCGGCCCACCTCGGCACCTGCCTGCCCTGCGCCGACCCCGCCGCCCGCGCGGCCTGAGTCCTCGGAGACCTGCTGTGACCACCGCTCGCGCGGCCCGTTTCGCCGCTGCCTACGCCCTGCTCCGCTCGGCCGCCGATGTGGCGGACCACTGGGTGCAGACCGACCACCAGGCCCGCACCAAGGGCCAGCACGACCACCACGAGGGGCAGTCCAGCGCGGCCGGTCGCCGCGCCTGCGCCGCCCACGTCGCGACCTACACCGCCACCCAGGCTGCCGCCCTGATCGCCGGACCCCGGCTGCTCGGGGTGCGGCTGCGGCCCGGCCCGGTCGCCGCCGCCCTCGCCCTGTCCGCCGTGACGCACTACGTCGCCGACCGGCGCGAGCCGCTGCGGCGCCTCGCCGACGCCACCGGGAGCGGCCCGTTCTACCGGCTCACCGACTTCGGCATGAACGGCGCCTACGCGCTGGACCAGGCGTTCCACCACGCCTTCGAGACGTGCGCCGCCCTCATCGCCTCCGCCTGACCCCGAGAGGAGAACGACCGTGAAGTGCCACTTCTGCGACACGGACACGCCGGACGTCGAGCCGACCACCGACCCGTTCGCCTGGGAGATCAACGGCGAGGAGTGGGTCATCCCGCTCTGCGACAACTGCATCCAGCTCCGCCACGACGAGATCTAGGAGAGTCACCGATGTCCCAGACCCACGCCGAAACGCCCCTCACCACCGACGTCCTCACCCGGGCCGAGGAGGACCGGCGGCGGGAGGCCCGCAACGCGGCCCGCCGTGACAAGCGGCGGGCCGACCAGCGCGCCCGGATCGCCCGCCACGCCGCCCAGGAGCTGGTCACCTGGGGCCGCTGGGACGGCGACCGGCCCTGCGCCACCGAGCAGGACGTCATCCGCCGCGCCAACCACATGTACAGCGGCTACCTCAAGACCGAGCACATCACCGAGGCCGAGGCCGCCGCCGCGCTCGCGCAGGTCATCGGCGCCTGACCCACCCGGTAGACGGAGGAGAGACCGATGTTCAACGCCGGAGACAAGGTGCTGATCGTCAGCTGCGCGGACGACCCCCGGGCGGCCGGTCGCACCGGATGGATCGTCGACGAGGTCCCGCCCGGCCCCCTCACCCAGGGCCGGTGGACGGTCCGGGGAGTGGGCTTCCTGATCGGCAACCCGCTCTGCGAGACGCGCGAACTGCGCCTCGCCGACTGACCACCGCACCCCACCGCGTCACTGCACTGCCCCGGGGCGGCCGCCCAGCTTGCCGGCACGACGGCCGCCCCGGGTCCCCAACCTGCACAGCCTCTGTGAGGAAGGAACCACCAGTGAACCACCCGCAGAACCCGAACGACCCCGACCACGAGCTGTTCGCGATGCTGGAGGCGGACATGGCCGCCGACCACGCCGCGCAGGCCGCCGGCGGCACCGTGCTGGACTTCGACAAGGCCCGCACCGCCCGCCGCCCCGACACCACCCCCGACGCGGACGGGGACGACATGCCGTCCGTCTACGTCGACTCCCCGGCCCCGAAGGGCGACGCGTTCGCTGACCGGTGGGCGACCGCACGGGCGGCGAAGAAGCGCCCGATCATCCCCGCGTGGGCGAAGTCCAAGGCCGAACTGCACGACGCCGCGACGTGGCTGGGCGCGCACGTCGCCCACACCACCGGCTACCACGCCGTTCGTGCCCCGCTCTACGCCGCGAAGCTGCTGGTGCGGGCCCCGCGCGGGACCGCCCGGTTGGTGGGTGGGACGTGGCGGTGGGCGACCGACGCCGAGGGGCGCCCCGTTCGGGCGTCGGCCGTGCGGCGCGAGGACGTGCAGGATTACGTGATTCTGTCCAAGCGGCGTGACGCCCGGGTCCGGGCCCGGGGTGCGATCCTGCTGCTCGCCTCGGTGCTCGGGATCGCGTTCACGGCGGTGCTGCTGGTTGCCACCCCGGGCTGGACCCCGCTCGCCGTGGCCACCGCCCTCGCCATGGCCCTCGGGGTGGCCGGCGGGCAGGCGGATCAGCCGCTGATCGAACGGGCCGTGGTCGCGACCAAGGTGCAGCGCCTCAACTCCGACATGGTGGTCCGCGCGCTCGGCGCCCTCGGGAACGCCGAGATCAACAAGGCGCTGGCGAAGGGCGGCTCGGGGATCACGTTCCCGGCGCCGATCACCCGCGACGGGCCGGGCTGGCGGGCGGATGTCGACCTGCCGTACGGCGTGACGGCGGTGGACATCATCGAGCGCCGGGACCGCCTCGCCTCCGGCTTGCGCCGGCCGATGGGCTGCGTGTGGCCGGAGCCGGTCCACGACCAGCACGCCGGACGGCTCATGCTGTGGGTCGGCGACCAGGACATGTCCCAGACCAAGCCCCCGGCGTGGCCGCTCGCGAAGGCCGGCACCACCTCGCTGTTCAAGGCGCTGCCGTTCGGCACCGACCAGCGCGGCCGCACGGTCGAGATGACCCTGATGTTCGCGAACGTGCTGATCGGCGCCATGCCCCGCTTCGGCAAGACCTTCGCCCTGCGGGTGCTCATGCTGGCGGCGGCGCTCGACCCGACCGCCGAGCTGCACGTGTGGGAGCTGAAGGGCACCGGTGACCTGGAGGACGCGGAGAAGGTCGCCGCGGACTACGGCTCGGGCCCCGACGACGAGACCATTCAGGGCGCCGTCGGCTCGCTCCGGTACGTCCACAAGGAGCTGGAGCGCCGCTCCAAGGTGATCCGCTCCCTCCCGAAGGAGCGGCGCCCGGAGAACAAGGTCACCCCGGAACTCGCGGCGGACCGCAAGCTCGGGCTGCACCCGCTCGTGCTCATCATCGACGAGTGCCAGGAACTCTTCTCCCACTCGGAGTTCGGCAAGGAGGCCGGTGAGCTGGCCGAGGCCGTCATCAAGCGCGGCCCCGCGATGGGCGTGATCCTGATGCTCGCCACCCAGCGCCCCGACGTGAAGTCCCTGCCCGGCGGGGTGTCGGCGAACGTCGGCATCCGGTTCTGCCTCCGGGTCATGGGCCAGACCGAGAACGACATGGTCCTCGGCACGAGCGCGTACAAGAACGGGCTGAGGGCCACCACGTTCACCGCGAACGACAAGGGCATCGGCTACCTCGTCGGCGCCGCCACCGACCCGCAGATCGTCCGCTCCTTCTACATCGACGGCCCCGCCGCCGGGAAGATCATGGACCGGGCACGCGCCGCCCGGATCGCCGCCGGCACCCTCACCGGCATCGCCGCCGGTGAGCTGCCGGAGCGCGAGAAGTCCACCACCGGCCTGCTGGACGACCTGCTGTCCATCTGGCCGGCCGGGGAGACCAAGGTCTGGTCCGAGACCCTGGTCGCTGCGCTCGCCGCCCTCGACGCCGACCAGTACGGCGGGTGGGAGGCCGAACAGCTCTCCTCCGCGCTCAAGCCGCACGGCGTCAACGCCGGACAGGTCGGCCGCCGCATCGACGGCAAGTTCGTCAACAAGCGCGGCTTCGACCGCGCCGACATCGAGAACGCCGTCACCCAGCGCGACGACAAGCGGTCCGCCTGACCGATCGCGGGGTTGCTATCGATAGCGCCACAGCCCGCTATCGATAGCAACCCCGATAGCGCCCCATCCATGGCTTGACCAGGCCGCTAGCACATAGCGGCCTGACCTGTCGAAACCCCGAAACTCGCGTCAGGAGCCCCCTCGTGACCCCCATGGCCCTGGCTATCGCCTGCCTACTCGCCGTCACTCTTGGTTACGCCGCCGTGTGCTGGGTGCAGCCGTTCGCCCGCTGCCGCCGCTGCAACGGCCACGGCAACCTCCCGCCCCGCACCCGCCTGTCCCGCCGCCCCCGCCCGTGCCGGCACTGCGACGCGACCGGCCTGCGGCTCCGTGTCGGCCGCCGCATCCACAACCACACCCTCACCGCCCGGGACCACGCCACCCGGATCCGCACCGACGCCACCCGCTGACCCGCCATCGGAAAGGACACCGCCCATGCTCGTCACCGCCTCGCTCGCCGCCCTCTTCGGCCTCGGCACCGGCGCCCTCGTGTACTTCCGCCGCGTCACCGCAGGCGCCGCCACCCTGCTGTGGCTGTCCGGCTTCACCGCCGCCTCCACCGGCCTCGCCGGACCCGTCAACGACCTCCTCACCGCCGCCGTGCACGCCATCAGCAGCCACTGACCGGAGACCCCGCCGTGAGCCACAGCATCCGCCCGCTGGCCGCCGTCCACTTGCGCGAGGCCCTGACCGCCGCTGGCGACGGCGACCCCGCCGCCGCCCTCGCCGCGCTCATGCACATCGACCCGCAGTCCTGGGCCGGGATCGAGCACCGCCTGAACAGCCTCGGCACCACCCTCCTCGACTCCCTCGCCCTCGCGACCCGAACCGGAGGCACCCCGTGAGCATCACCGCGAACGCCATCATCGCCACCATCCTGTTCGGCCCCGGCATCCTCGGCGGCGCCGCCTACGCCCGCAGCCTCCGCGGCGCCAAGGCCGACTCCGACGCCATCCGGACCGTCCTCGCCATCTCCGCCTACGAACGCGCCCTCGCCGCCGCCGAGCAGGACGAGAACCCGGGCCCGCCCGACGGCGGCGAGCCCACCCCCGCCCCCGAGGCCGAGCCCACCCAGCAGCTCGCCACCGTCATCGACTTCCCCACCCGCCGCGCCGCCTGATCGAAGGGACCCCGACGTGAGGAACCTCGCCCACCCGGCGCTGAAGGTGCTGGATGCGTTCTGCTGCGCGGGCGGCGCCGGCACCGGCTACCACCGCGCCGGATTCGACGTCACCGGCATCGACATCAACCCGCAGCCCAACTACCCGCACCGCTTCGTGCAGGGCGACGCCGTCGAGTACATCCGCGAGCACGGCGCCGAGTTCGACTTCATCCACGCCTCGCCGCCGTGCCAGGCCGGATGCACCCTGACCGCCGGCACCAACAAGGGCCGCGTCTACCCGCAGCTCATCCCGCCCGCCCGCGCCGCCCTGGAGTCCACGGGGCGACCGTGGGTGATGGAGAACGTCCTCGGGGCGCCGATCCGCCGGGACATCACCCTGTGCGGGGAGATGTTCGGCCTCGCCGTCGTCCGGCATCGGGGTTTCGAGGCCGGCGGCGGTCTGGTCCTCGATCAGCCCGAGCACCGGCCGCACCGTGGCCGTGTCGCCGGAATGCGCCACGGCAAGTGGTACCAGGGCCCGTACTTCGCCGTGTACGGCAACGGCGGCGGCAAAGGCACCGTCCAGCAGTGGCAGCACGCCATGGGCATCCACTGGACCGCCGACCGCCGCGAACTGGCCGAGGCCATCCCCCCGGCCTACACCGAGCTGATCGGCCGCCAGGCCGCTGCACAGCTCGGCGCCGGGCCCGCAGCCCTCGCCGCGTAGGAACCCTCGCCGTGGCCGCTCTGGACTGGCGCGACGCCCGGCACTACGACCGCACCCGCAGCCTCCCGTGCCGCTGGTGCGGTCGCCCCACCCCGCTGCGCGATGAACAGCGCAGCCCCTCGCACAAGGTCTGCGCCGAGCAGCACCTGACTGTGGAAGGAGCAGAGGTTGACCACGACCGATGACCCGCTGGCCACCGTCCTCGCCCTGGCCGAGCGTGACTGGCACGTCTTCCCGCTCGCCCCGAACAGCAAGTACCCCGCCCTCCACGGCGAGGACGACTGCCCCGGCACCGGGCCCTGCGCCACCGGCCACCAGGGCTGGGAGCGGCGGGCCACCACCGACCCTCAGTTGATCCGCCGGGCGTGGGGCCACGGCCCGTACGGGATCGGCCTCGCCTGCGGCCCCTCGGGACTGGTGGTGGTCGACCTCGACCGGCCCAAGCACTCCCGGGACCTGCCCCCGGCCCGGTGGGCAGGGCAAGGCATCACCGACGGGATGGACGTGTTCGCCGCGCTCTGCGAGGAACACGGCCGGTCCATGCCCACGGGCACGTTCACCGTTCGCACCGGCAGGGGCGGCATGCACCTGTACTTCGCCGCCCCCGCCGGGGTGGTGCTGCGGAACACGACCGGGGAGAAGGGCAACGGGCTCGGCTGGAAGGTCGACACCCGCGCCGCCGGCGGCTACGTCGTCGCCCCGGGCAGCACCGTGAACCATCGCCCCTACACGATCACCTTGGACGCCCCGGTGATGCCGCTCCCGGACTGGCTGACGGCCCTCCTGACGCCCAAGGACCCGCCGCCCGCCGCCCCGCTCGACGTGGCGGCCGTGCGGGCCAGGATCGGCCGCCACAGCGCCTACGTGCGGGCCGCCGTCACCGGGGAGGCGGAGAAGGTCGCCACGGCCGGTGAGGGCACCCGCAACCACCAGTTGTTCGCGTCCGCCGCCGCCCTCGGACGGCTGGTCGCCGCCGGAACCCTCCCCGAGACGGACGCGGTGGACGCTCTCCTGAGCGCCGGTCAGGGCAACGGCCTCGGCGAGGCGGAGTGCCGCCGCACCATCGCCAAGGGCCTCGCCCGAGGCGGCAACTCGGTGGGGCGGGCGGCATGAGCAACCGTCACCCGTCCTGCGCCAAGGAGAAGCGCTTCTCCTTCTCGCATCGCCCGAGGGGGCGTGCCGAGTGAACGCCCCTGACCGCCCCGGCGGGTCGCTGTTCACCGAAGGCTGGCAGGAAGACGTGCCCGCCACGTTTGCCGAGCCCGGTCCGGAGCCGTGGGAGACCCCGATCCCCCTCGGGCAGGCCCGGACCCTGCCGACCTTCCCCACCGACGCGCTGCCGTCGTGGCTCCGCGCGATGGTCGAAGCGGTGGCAGAGGAGACCCAGACCCCGGCCGACCTGGCTGGCGGGCTGGCGCTCGCGGTGCTGTCCACAGCCTGTGGAGGGCGGGCCGTCGTCTCCGTCCGGGGCCGGTGGCGCGAGCAGGTGAACCTGTACATCGTGGTCGCCCTGCCGCCCGGCAACCGCAAGAGCGCCGTGGTCTCCCTGATGATCGCGCCCGTGCTAGCGGTGGAGAAAATCCTCCGGGAGCGGGCCGCCGGGAGCATCGCCGAGGCCGAGATCACCGCGAAGATTGCCAAGGCCGCCGCCGAGAAGGCCGCCGCCCGCGCCGCCGGCGCGGAGGGCACGGACCAGGACCGGCTGACCGCCGAGGCAATCAGCCTCGCCCAGGCCGCCGAGCGGGCCGCCGTGCCCTACCTGCCGCAGCTCATCGCCCAGGACGTGACCCCGGAGAACGCCACGACCCTGCTCGCCGAGCAGGGCGGGCGCCTGTCGCTCATGTCCGCCGAGGGCGGCGGGATCTTCGACATCATCGCCGGCCGCTACAGCGGCAAGCCCAACCAGGAGGTCTACCTCCAGGGCCACGCCGGTGACATGCTCCGCGTCAACCGTCAGAGCCGCGACTCCCAGTTCATCGACGCCCCCGCCCTCACCATGGGTCTGGCCGTCCAGCCGTCCGTCCTCGACGACATCGCCAAGGCCCCGGGACTCGACGGCCGCGGCCTGCTTGCCCGCTTCCTGTACGCCCTGCCGAAGTCGCTGGTGGGCTACCGGGAGCTGGAGCCCGACGAGATCCCGGACGCCGTGGCCGAGACCTACTCGGAGAACATCCGCAAGCTCACCCTGGCCATGGCCGACTGGACCGACCCCGCCGTCCTCACCTTCAGCCCCGAGGCGACCGAGGTGATGCGCGAGCACCGGCGCCAGGTCGAGTACCAGCAGCGCCCCGGCGGCCTGCTGAAACCCATCACCGAGTGGGCCAGCAAGCTCGACGGGGCCGTCGCCCGGATCGCTGGCCTGCTCCACCTCGCCGCCCACCCGGATAACGGCTACACGATCCCGATCAGCGCCGACACCCTCACCAACGCCGCCCGCATCGGTGCCTACTACACCGCCCACGCCCTGACCGTCTTCGACGCCATGGGCGCTGACCCCGCTCTCACCAAGGCCCGAACCGTCCTTGCCTGGCTCCACGCGAACCCCGCCGCGACCGTCACCAAGCGGGAGATCTTCCGCGCCATGCCCAACGGCACCTTCCCCGCCGTCGCCGACCTCGACCCCGCCCTTGCCCTGCTCGAAGAACACGGCTGGCTCCGCCAGGAACCTCCGCCCCCGCGCACCGGCCGAGGCGGGCGCCCGCCCTCCCCCCGCTACCAGACCCACCCCGACATCACCCGCCCCGCCCGCTGATCCCCCGACACAACCGACAGAACCGCCACAACCCCCGCCCACCCCTCCGACCAGCAACAACACCCAGCACCACCCCGCCGACAGAACCAACCCGAAACTCCGACACAACCCCAGCCCGCCGCCGGCCAGGGGTTGTGTCGGAGTTTCCATCCGGTTCTGTCGGCCACCCCGACAACTGAAAATCTCCAGCTCAGAGCCGATCAGCAGAGGTTGTGTCGGTTCTGGCGGTTCTGTCGGGCCCGGCCCGGCCGCCAGAACGTGAGAGGACCGCCATGGCCACCGCCGCGCCCGAAGCCCTGACCGTGCCCGAGGTCATGGCCGCGCTCCGCCTGAGCCGCAGCAAGGTCTACGACCTGATCCGTTCGAAGACCCTGACCAGCTTCACCATCGGCCGCTGCCGCCGTGTGGCAGCCGACGACCTCACCACCTACATCCGCAACCAGAGCAGGAGCAACGCCTGATGGCCAAGCGTGCCAACGGAGACGGCAGCATCACCTACCTGAAGAGCAAGGGTCTCTACCAGGGCCGGGTCTACGTGACCACGACCTCCGGCGTCCCCAAGCGGGTCGCCGTCTACGGCAAGACGCGAGAGGAGGTCCGGGAGAAGATGACGGCACTACAGGCCCAGGACAACCAGGGCATCCCGACCCCGGACACCAACGTGAAGATGGCGGACTACCTGGCGTACTGGCTGGCCGCCGTCGTCAAGGTCAACCGCCGCCCCAAGACCTACCAGGGGTACGAGAGCGTTGTCCGAGTCCACCTGATCCCCGGGCTGGGAAGCCGGAAGCTGAGGACCCTCCGGGCCGCCGATGTGCGGACCTGGCTCGCCCGGGTGGCCACCACCTGCCAGTGCTGCGCGAACGGGTGGGACAAGGCCCGCAAGGAACCGACCTGCTGTGCGGCGGGGGAGTGCTGCAACACCCGGCTCTCTCGCCGGATGGTGCAGTCGATCCATGCCGTCCTGCGGAACGCGATCGAGAACGCCGTCCGCGAGGAGCTGATCCTGCGGAACGTCGCCAAGCTGGTCCAGGTGCCCACGCCCGACTACGGCACCGGGAAGGGCCTCACGGTCCCGCAGGCGCGACTCCTGCTGAAGGCGGCGAGCGCGGACCGGCTGCACGCGCTGTACGTGCTGGCGCTGGCCATGGGGATGCGGCGCGGTGAGTTGCTGGGGCTCCACTGGTCAGCGATCGACCTGGAGCGCGGGACGCTGATCGTGTCGAGCAACCTTCAGCGCGTGGACGGCGCTCTCCAGCTCGGGCCGACCAAGACCGCGTCCTCGCTCCGGACGCTGCCCCTCCCGCCGCTGGTGGTGACGGCGCTCCGGGAGCACCAGGAGCGGCAGGCCCACGAGCGCGCGACGGCCGGCGACCGGTGGAAGGAGACCGGGCTCGTGTTCACCAGCAGGGTGGGGACCGCGATCGAGCCGGACAACCTCCGGCGGAGCTGGTACCCGCTCCGTGAGCGGCTGGGCCTCACGCTCCGGTTCCACGACCTCCGGCACACGTGCGTGACGCTGCTGCTCGACCTTGGGGTGCCGCCGCACATCGTTCGGCAGATCGCCGGGCACAGCGACATCGGCGTGACGATGAAGGTCTACGCGCACGCCTCGCTGGACGAGCAGCGGAAGGCGCTCGGATCGCTCAGCGAGCGACTTGCCTGAGTCGTTGGCACACCGGTTGGCATACCGGGCAGCAAAAAGCCCCTGGTGAGCGATCTCACCGGGGGCTTTTTGCTGCTCAAACGCTGTGGCCAGGGCCGGGGTCGAACCGGCGACCTTCCGCTTTTCAGGCGGACGCTCGTACCAACTGAGCTACCTGGCCGTACTACTACGCCGCCTCTTGCGAGACGAGCGATCCCGACGGGACTTGAACCCGCGACCTCCACCTTGACAGGGTGGCGAGCTAACCAACTGCTCCACGGGACCTTGTGTGGATTGCTCCACGAAGGACCTTTACTACGGTACTGCGTGCCCCCAACGGGATTCGAACCCGTGCTACCGCCTTGAAAGGGCGACGTCCTGGGCCACTAGACGATGAGGGCTTGCGGCCCGTCCTGCTGTTTCCAGCGTTCCGGGGACGTCGAGAAGCATATGGGATGCCGGGCGGAACACCAAAACGGATTCCGCGCGCGTCGCGGGACGGGTCCGCGGGTGGGTCAGGACCAGCCGAGCTCGTGCAGCTCGTGGTCGTCGAAGCCGAAGTGGTGGGCGACCTCGTGGACCACGGTGGTGCGGACCTCGTCGACGGTCTCCTCGTACGTCTCGCAGTGCCGCAGGGTGGGGCCCATGTAGACGATGATCCGGTCGGGCAGCACGCCGGCGTACCACTCGCCGCGTTCGGTGAGCGGGGTTCCCTCGTACAGGCCGAAGAGGTCGGGGGTGGAGGGGTCGGGCTCGTCCTCGACGAAGACGGCGACGTTGTCCATCATGGCGGCCAGTTGCGGGGGGATCTGGTCGAGCGCATCGGCGACCAGCGTTTCGAACTCGTCCCGGGTCATCTCCACCGCCTCATTGTCGGGTCCCGGGTGACGGCGTGCCAGGTGATCGACGCGGGTGTTTCACTGGAGTATGCGTTCGGACCAGACCCGTCCGCCCGGCTCCCCGCCCGGCTCCGCCCCCGGTTCTCCGCCCGCCGCGCCCGGACCGGCCCCGGCGCCGCCGGCCCGTCGGCGGGCCCCGCTGCTGCGCGGGCAGGGCCCGACAGTCGCCGTGGTGGCGCTCGGCGGGGCGATCGGGGCGTGTGCGCGGTACGGCGCGGGGCTCCTGTGGCCGACTCCCGTGGATGCCTTCCCGTGGACGACGTTGCTGGTCAACGCGGCGGGCTGTGCGGTGATCGGGGTGTTCCTGGTGCTGATCACCGAGGGGCCGGTGGCGCCGCACCCGCTGCTGCGGCCGTTCTTCGGCACCGGCGTGCTCGGCGGGTTCACCACGTTCTCGACGTACGCGGTGGACGCCCAGGGGCTGTTCGACCACGGTCTGCCCGGGCGGGCGCTGGCGTACCTGGTGGGGACGCTGGTGATCGCGATGCTGGCCGTGTGGGTGGCGGCCGCGGCGGGTCGCTGGGCGCTCGGGGCGCTCGGACGGAGGCGGCCGGCATGAGCGGGTCCGCGGGAGACGCCGGGATGCCCGGGTCCGGGCTGCTCGCCGGGCCGGCGCTGCGGTTGACGGTGCTGATCGGCGAGAACGACCGCTGGCACCACCGGCCGCTGTACAGCGAGATCGTGCACCGGGCGCATGCCGCCGGGCTGTCCGGGGCGAGCGTGTTCCGGGGGATCGAGGGGTTCGGCGCGTCCTCGCTCGTGCACACCGCCCGGCTGCTGTCGTTGAGCGAGGACCTGCCGGTGGCGGTGGTGGTCGTGGACGCCGAGGAGCGGGTGCGAGGATTCCTGCCGCAGCTCGAGGAGCTGGTCGGTGAGGGGCTGGTGCTGGTCGAGCCGTGCGAGGTCGTGCTGCATCGCAGGCGGTCCCCGTGATCGGTGGTCCGAGGGCGGTGGAGCGAGGACGGGTGGGCCGAGTGAGGGCGGGGCGCGGCGAGTGAACTGGTTGCTGGTGATCGCGGGCGCCCTGGTCGGGGCGCCGCTGCGCTACCTGACCGACCGTGCGGTGCAGTCCCGGCACGACTCGGTGTTCCCGTGGGGGACGTTCACCGTGAACGTGGCCGGCTGCCTGCTGCTCGGGCTGCTGGCCGCCGTGGCGCCGTCGAACGTCCGGCTGCTCCTCGGTACGGGGCTGTGCGGGGCGCTGACCACGTACTCGACGTTCTCGTACGAGACCCTGCGGCTGGTGGAGGGCGGGGCCCGCCTCTTCGCGGTGGCGAACGTGGTGGGGACGCTGCTGGCCGGCCTGGCAGCGGTGTACGCGGGCCAGGCGCTGGGTCACGCGCTCTGGGGCTGACGGGCGACTCCCCGCGCCCTGGGGCGCAGGGCGGCGGCGCGGGCGCGGGCGCGTACGCGGTGGCGGGCGCCGGGCACAGAACACCGGCTCACGAGCCGATCGTGGAGGCCTTCCGGCGGCTGCCGGGGGCGGGGAACGGCTCGCGCGGGGGCGCGGGCGCGGGGCCCGTCCGAGGGGCGGCCGGGTTCGGGGCCGTGTCCGGCAGGGTGGGCCGCGCGTTGGGCACCGACAACGGCGGGTGCGGCCCGGGTCGGGCCGGTGCGGGAGGTGACTCGGTGGTGGCGATCGGTGCGGGGCGTCGGCGGGTGGTGGTGGGCGCGGTGACGGCGGTGACGGCGGCGCTCGCCGGTCTGGGGTTGACCGGGTGCATGGCAGTGGGGGCGGACGTGCCGGGCGGGCCGGGGGACGTGAAGCCGTCCGGGCCGTCGGGGGCGGCCGTCAAGGCGGGCGCGGCGGGGGGTTCCGGCCGTTCGGGCGTCGCGACGCAGCACGGGGAGCACGGCGGCACGCTCAGCATCGACGCGGCCTCGCCCGCCGCCGCGGTGCCGGGGGCGGTTCCCGGTGCGACGCCGCCGCCCGGCGGGCTGCCGGGGGCTCCGGTGGTGGTGCCGGGGCCGAGCGCGGCGGGGGAGCAGCCCCCGTCCGGGTCCGTGAGCGCCCCGGGGACGCCGGCCGCGAGCTCGTCCGTACCGGACCGGCCCTCGTCCAGCGCACAGCCCGGTACGCCGGGGCCGACGCCGTCGCCGACGGCCGACCCTTCGGCGAGCGCACCCGGAACACCGGCCCCGAGCGGCGACCCGACCGGGCATTAGCGGCCTGGCCAGGCAGTTTGCCTTTGATCCGGAGGTTCGTCTATGGTGGTAGATCGTTCGTTTGATTCTATTTGGCTGGCGCCCTACATCCATCTGGCGCCCTTGGCGCGTACCGGCGATCCGTGGCTGACCGCATAGAGGCGGTTTGGGACAGAACCCCGGACTTTGGCGCGTGCCACTTCCGGAAGGTTTTGCATTGTCTCTCGTTGACGACGACCGCTTCGCCATGCCCGCGAGCGGGACCGACGCCGCCGACATCCCCTCCACCGACTCCCTCGACGCCGAGTTCGAGGCCGAATTCGAGACCGAGTTCGAGACCGTCGCCACGGACCTCGACGCGACCGCCGAGGCCGACGAGGCCGACGAGGCCGCGGACACCGACGGTGCCGACGCCGCCGAGCCCACGCTCACCTTCGGCGACTTGGGCCTGCCCGACGAGGTCGTCCGGGCGCTCGCGAAGCGCGACGTGACCACCCCGTTCCCGATCCAGGCCGCGACCATCCCGGACGCGCTGGCGGGCAAGGACGTCCTCGGCCGCGGCCGCACCGGCTCCGGCAAGACCCTGAGCTTCGGCCTCCCGCTGCTCACCCGCCTCGCCGGCGGCGAGCGCACCCGGGCCAAGCACCCGCGCGGCCTGATCCTGGTCCCGACCCGCGAGCTGGCCATGCAGGTCGCCGACGCCCTGGAGCCGTTCGGCTCGGTGCTCGGCCTGCGCCTCAAGGTGGTCTGCGGCGGTACCTCGATGTCCAACCAGATCTACGCGCTGGAGCGCGGCGTGGACGTCCTGGTGGCGACCCCGGGCCGCCTGCGCGACCTGATCAACCGCGGCTCCGCCCAGATGGCCGACGTCGAGGTCGCCGTCCTGGACGAGGCCGACCAGATGGCCGACATGGGCTTCCTGCCCGAGGTCACCGAGATCCTCGACCTGGTGCCGGCCGGCGGCCAGCGCCTGCTGTTCTCCGCCACCCTGGAGAACGAGATCGACACCCTGGTCAAGCGCTACCTGAACAACCCGGTCACCCACGAGGTCGACCCGTCCGCCGGCGCGGTCACCACCATGACCCACCACATTCTCGTGGTGAAGCCCAAGGACAAGGCGCCGATCACCAACGCCATCGCCGCCCGCAAGGGCCGGACGATCATCTTCGTCCGCACCCAGATGGGTGCCGACCGGGTCGCCCAGCAGCTGCTGGAGGCCGGCGTGAAGGCCGACGCGCTGCACGGCGGCATGACCCAGGGCGCCCGTACCCGCGTCCTCGGCGACTTCAAGGACGGCTACGTCAACGTCGTCGTCGCCACCGACGTGGCCGCCCGCGGCATCCACGTCGACGGCATCGACCTGGTGCTCAACGTCGACCCGGCCGGCGACCACAAGGACTACCTGCACCGCTCCGGCCGCACCGCGCGGGCCGGCCGCTCCGGCACCGTCGTCACCCTGGTGCTGCCGCACCAGCGCCGCGGCGTGTTCCG
Organism: Kitasatospora cinereorecta; assembly: GCF_024172095.1. Lineage (GTDB taxonomy): Bacteria > Actinomycetota > Actinomycetes > Streptomycetales > Streptomycetaceae > Kitasatospora > Kitasatospora cinereorecta. The sequence continues at coordinate 28,890 of NZ_JAMZDX010000001.1, forward strand.
CCTGATGGAGGACGCGGGCGTGGACGCCTCGCGCCACATCCTCGACCACGCCTTCGACGCCGACGTGGCCCGGATCACCGGTGCCCGTTCGCTGGTCGAGGTCCAGGCCGAGAGCGCCGCCGGCATCGCCGGTGCCGCCGAGCGCGAGGTCGCCGAGATCACCCGCGAGCTGGAGCGCGCGCAGCGCCGCGCCACCGAGCTGCGCGAGGACGCCGACCGCCTCGCCGCCCGGGCCGCCCGCGAGCGGGCCGACCTCGGCCTGGTCGACGAGCCGGAGGCCGCCGCCGACGCGTCGGCCGAGGAGACCGCTGCGGTCGCCGAGGTGACCGAGGCGGACGCCCCGGTGGCCGCCGCCGCGGCCGAGGAGCGCACGCCGGCGTACCGCGAGGCGCGCACTGAGCGCCCGGCGTTCAACCGCGACCGTGACCGCGGTGAGCGCGGTGGCTTCAACCGTGACGACCGTGGTGGCCGTTCCTTCGGTGACCGTGACCGTGGCGAGCGTGGCGGTTTCAACCGTGACGACCGTGGTGGCCGTTCCTTCGGTGACCGTGACCGTGGCGAGCGTGGCGGTTTCAACCGCGATGACCGTGGCGGCCGCCCGCAGGGCTTCGGCAACCGTGACGACCGTGGTGGCCGTTCCTTCGGCGACCGTGACCGTGGCGAGCGCGGTGGCTTCAACCGTGACGACCGTGGTGGCCGTTCCTTCGGTGACCGTGACCGTGGCGAGCGTGGCGGTTTCAACCGTGACGACCGTGGCGGCCGCCCGCAGGGCTTCGGCAACCGTGACGACCGTGGTGGCCGTTCCTTCGGCGACCGTGACCGTGGCGAGCGCGGTGGCTTCAACCGTGACGACCGTGGCGGCCGTTCCTTCGGTGACCGTCCGGCCCGTTCCTTCGGTGACCGTCCGTCCTTCGGCGACCGTGACCGCGAGCGCGGCGGCAACAGCCGTCCGTTCGCCCGCCGCGACGACCACCGCTCCGGTGGCCGCCCGCAGGGCTTCGGCAACCGTGACGACCGTGGTGGCCGTTCCTTCGGCGACCGTGACCGTGGCGAGCGCGGTGGCTTCAACGGTGGCGACCGCAAGCCGCGTTGGAAGAACTGACGCTCACTCGCACCATCCGGTCCTGAGGCCGATCCGCTCCGGCGGGTCGGCCTCAGGCCGTTTCCGGGCCGGGCCGGGGGAATCGGATTCTCCAAGTGAGAACAACTCGGTGGTGCGGCCGGCGCGGCTCGCGTACGGTCGGCGCCATGAGCAGTCGGAACAAGAACTTGTCCGTGGAGAACGAGGAGATCGCCGGCCGCGGCGGCTACCGGACCCGCACCGGGACGGCGGTGGAGATCGGCGCCGCCCTGGAGGCGGCCCGCGTCGGCACCGTCTCGTACCCGCCGGACGCCGAATTCGCCGACGTGCAGGCAGCCGGACCGTACACCGGTCCGGTGGAGGTGACCGCCGAGGGCAGCATGGAGGCGGCCCGGCGGCTGGTCGAGGCCGGCGGCGGGCACGTGGCCGTGCTCAACTTCGCCTCGGCGCGCAACCCCGGCGGCGGCTACCTGCGCGGGGCCAAGGCCCAGGAGGAGGACCTCTGCCGGACGGCACTGCTGTACCGCTGCCTGCTGGAGGCCCCCGACTACTACGAGGCGCACCGGGCCTCGTCCGACCTCCGCTACAGCCACCGGGTGATCTGGTCGCCGCACGTCCCGGTGATCCGCGACGCCCGTGCCGACCTGCTCGACCGGCCCTACGGCGTCTCGTTCCTCACCTCGCCCGCGCCCAACGCCGGGCAGCTGGAGCTGCGTTCGGGCGGACGGCCGGTGGACGTGGCGGACCTGCTGGCCGAGCGGGCCACCCGGGTGCTGGACGTCGCGGCCCGGCACGGGGTGCGGGAGCTGGTGCTGGGGGCGTGGGGCTGCGGGGTGTTCCGCAACGACCCGGCCGTGGTGGCCGAGGCCTTCGAGCGGGCGCTCGCCACCTGTGGCGCGGCCTTCGACCGGGTGGTCTTCGCGGTCTGGGACCGTTCGCCGGTCTCGGCCAACCGGACCGCCTTCGAGGACCGGTTCGGCACCGCCGCGGCAGCAGCCGAGTAGCGGTCCCGGCCGGTTCGGGTGTGGGCGCTGGTGTGCTCAGCTGCGGGTGGCGACCACCGAGGCGCCGGCCACCAGACCGGAGACGGTGAGGACGGACGGCCAGGCGCCGATCTTCTTCGCCAGCGGGTGGGAGCCGCCGAACGCGGCCACGTACAGCCCGGTGAGCGCCGCGGCGGTCGCCGTCCCGGCCGCGCGCTGCCACTGCACCGCCGCCGTGGCACCGGCCGCGGCCAGCACCGCGCCGCCCAGTTCGCGCCGTCCCGACCAGCGGGCGACGCCGTAGCCGCCGATCAAACCGGCGGCCGCGACGGCCGACGTGGGGATCTTCGCCATGGTGGGCTCCGTCTCGTCCGGGTTCCCGCCCGGAGCGGGACTCACCCTCACCGTAACCCGGGCCGCCCGCCGGTCGACCAGCGGCACCGACCGACCGACCAGCCCGCCGGTACCGCGCCCGCCCGCTCGTACCGTGGAAACGCGCCACCTCCGGGCCGCGGGTGATCCATACTCGCGGCGTGATCTCTGACGCAACCGGGCCGGCGGACCCGTCCGAGCTGCGGGTCAGTCCGCTGGAGCTCTTCTTTGACCTCGTCTTCGTCTTCACCGTCACGCAGTTGACGGACAGTCTGGCCCACCACCTGACCCCGTCCGGGCTGGCCAGGGTGCTGGTGATGCTGGCGGTCATCTGGTGGATGTACGACGCGTTCATCTGGCTGACCAACGCGCTGCCGCCGGTCACCCACCCCCGGCGGGCCCTGCTGCTGCTCGGGATGGGCGGCTTCCTGATCATCTCGCTCACCGTGCCGCACGCCTTCGAGGGCGGCGGCTGGGCCTTTGGCTGGGCGTACCTGCTGGTCATCGCGGTGCACACCGGCCTGTTCGCGGGCGCGGGCGTGGGCCCGGGGCCGGGGCCGGGCGCCGGGGCCGCCCTCGGTCCGGTCGCCCGGATGGGCCTGCTCAACCTGCTCGGCGCGACTCTGGTGGTGGCCGGCGGCTACCTGGAGGGTTCGGCCGAACTGCTGCTGTGGAGCGCGGCGTTCGCGCTGCAGTTCGCCATCCCGTACCTGGTCGACCTGCCGCGCTTCCACCTCAGCGCGGACCACTTCGTGGAGCGGCACGGGCTGGTGGTCATCATCGCCTTCGGCGAGTCCGTGATCGCCATCGGCGTCGGGGTCGGCGACACCCACCTCACCGTCACCCTGGTTGTGACGGCGATGCTGGCGCTCGCGGTGTGCGTGGGCCTCTGGTGGGCGTACTTCGGGCAGAACGACGACGAGCACGCCGTCCACGTCATGACGGCGCTCGACGACGCCCGGCGCAACCGGCTCGCGATCCGGATCTACAACATCGGCCACTACCTGCTGCTGCTCGGCGTCATCCTGCTGGCGACCGGCGCCAAGGCGGCGGTCGCCCGGCCGACCGAGCCGCTCGGCACCGCCCGGGCGCTGGCCCTGGCCACCGGGGTGGCGCTCTTCCTGCTGGCGAACACCGGGATCCGGCGCACCCTCGGCCTCGCCCCGCTCCGGCCCCGGCTGCTCGCGGCCGCCCTGGCACTCGCCGCGACCCCGCTGGGCGTCGAGGTGTCGGCGCTGGCCCAGGTGGCGGCGACGGCGGCGGTGCTGCTCGCCACCTTCCGGTACGAGGAGACGGCCCGCGGCGCGGGCGCTGCCGCCGAGGCGGTCAGTCCCGGCGGAGAGCGCGGACGGCGGCCAGCTCCGCGTCGGTGACGCCGTGCGCGGTCAGGTAGGTGTCGAGCGACCCGTGCACCTCGCCGATCCGGTCCAGTGCCGAGCGCAGGTGCGGTTCGGCGACCGGGCGGGAGAGCCGCTCGGCGCCGTGCTCGTCGATGTACGGGATCGGCCCGCGGTCCAGGCCGAGCGCCGGGTTGGAGCGCAGGAAGTCGGCGACCACGTCCTCCTCCGGCAGGCCGAGCAGGGCATGCACGACGGCGATGGTCAGACCGGTCCGGTCCTTGCCGACCGCGCAGTGGACCAGTACCGGCCGGCCGGCGGCCAGCGCCCGGACCGCCCCGGCCACCGCCGACCCGCCGACCTCCGCCATGAACGGGTACAGCGCTGCCTGGTCCTCCGGCCAGGACAGCCCGGAGGCGGCCGGGTCCGGCAGCAGCGGAAGGTGCCGGTGGTCCACGTCGAGACCGTCCAACCGGTCCGGCCAGGAGGCGAGTTCGGGCGCGCTGCGGAGGTCGATCACGGTCTTCACGCCGAGCGCCTTGAGCCGCTGGGCCCCGCTCTCGGTCAACAGGCTGAGCGACCCCGAACGGAACAGCCGCCCCGGGGGCAGCACCCCGCACCCGGCGTCGCGGAAGTTCGGCACATCGGGGATGTCGAGCAGGGCGGCGGCATCGAGCGCGCGATCGGTCATGCCACCCACCGTAGGTGCCCCGGCCGTCCCCGTCCGCCGGTTCGAACCGATTCGCCGGACCGCCGCGGGCACCCGTGGCCGGCGTCCGCAGCCGGCGTCGGGGGTCAGCGTCCGGGGTCAGCGTCCGGGGTCAGCGTCCGCCGGCCAGGTCCAGGAAGGCGCCGGTGGTGTACGAGGAGGCCGGGGAGAGCAGGAAGAGGATCGACTCGGCGATCTCCTCCGGCTCGCCGCCGCGCCCCATCGGGAGTCCGGGCCCGACGCGGTCGACCCGTCCGGGCTCGCCGCCCAGCGCGTGGATGTCGGTGTGGATCAGGCCCGGGCGTACGGCGTTGACCCGGATGCCCTCGCCGGCGACCTCCAGCGCCAGGCCGAGGGTCATCGAGTCCAGCGCGCCCTTGGACGCCGCGTAGTCCACGTACTCGTTCGGCGAGCCGAGCCGGGAGGCGGCCGAGGAGACGTTGACGATGGCGCCGCCCTTGCCCCCGTACCGGGTGGACATCCGCCGCACCGCCGCCCCCGCGCACAGGAACGGCCCGGTGATGTTGGCGGCCCAGATCCGGGCCAGCCGGTCCTCGTCCAGTTCGTCGAGGCGGCACTGCCTCTCCAGCGTGCCCGCGTTGTTCACCAGCGCGGTGAGCGGCCCGAGTTCGGCGTCGACGGCGGCGAACAGCCGCTCCACCTCCGCGCTGCGGGTGACGTCGGCGCGGACCGCGACCGCCGTCCCGCCCGCCTGCCGGATGTCCGCCACCACGGCGGCCGCCGAGGCCTCGTCGCTGCGGTAGTTGACGCACACGCGGTACCGGCGGGCACCCGCCAACCGGGCCGTGGCCGCTCCGATGCCCCGCCCGCCACCGGTGATCAGAACCACCTCGGCCATCACGTCCTCCTCCGGATCCGTCGCGCCCCCGACGACCGTAGCCCACATGCCGGAATTCCCGGCCCCACCGCCACCGCGGCGACCACCATGGCGCGCATGACCACCGATCCGAACCCTGCCCCTCGGGCCCCCGCCGGTCCGCCGCACGCCTCCCCGCTCGGGCCGCTCGTGCCCGCCTCCGCCGACCTCGCCGACTACCTCGCCGCCGACGAGGTGATCGACCACGACCACCCGGAGATCCGCGCTCTCGCCGCCCGGCTGCGGCGCACCGACCGGGTGGCCACCGCCCGCGCCCTGTTCGAGTACGTCCGCGACGAGATCGACCACTCCGCGGACGTGGACCACTGGAGCGGCGCCTACCGGGCGTCCGACGTGCTGGCCCGCCGCAACGGCATCTGCCACGCCAAGGCCCACCTGCTCGCCGCCCTGCTCCGCGCCGAGGGCATCCCCGCCGGGATCTGCTACCAGAAGCTGGAGGTCCTGCACGGCCTCAACGGCATCCACTTCGAGGAGACCGGCCAGTGGGTGCGGCTCGACCCCCGCGGCAACAAGGGCGGCGCCGATGCCCACTTCGCCACCGAGCCCGCCGAGGAGCGCACCGCCTGGGCCAACGACCCGGACGCGGGCAACTTCCACTACCCGACCGTCCACCCCACCCCGCCGGCCGACCTGCGCGCCGCCCTCGCCGAGGCCCGGGTGGGCGAACGCGGCTACGGCCACCTGCCGCGCGAACTCTGACCCCGGCCCCGGCCCCGGTCCGCGTCCGTCCGGTCAGCCGCCGGCCGCCTCCCGGATCGCGGCGATCTTCGGAGCCCGGCTCTTCGGCGAGTCCAGGCTGAAGCCGCGGGCGTCGCCCAGGTCGTCCCGGACGAACGCCTCGGTCCGGGCGATCGTCTCCCGCAGCGCCGCGTCCGCCGGGACGAACAGCTGGTGGACGATCTCGCCCTGCTCGGTGTCGTACTCCCAGAAGCCGATGATCCGGCCGCGGTCGACCACGATGTGGCTCTGCGGATCGGTCTCCGACCCGAACGTCCGCCCCGCCCGCGCCGCCGGGAACGGGCGCTCGGCGTCGGCCGGATCGATCAGCCGCGACAGGTCGCGGTGGAGCAGGTGGAGGCCGTCGATGCCGGCGAGCAGCGCGTACGCGGGCTCCTCGGGGACGGTGAACGCGGTGAACGCCGCCACCTCGCCGGCCGGCATCAGCAGGTCGGTGCCCGGCAATTCGACCAGGTCGAGCGGGGCGAGCGCGGCCTTGGCCGTCGCCGCGGTGAAGCCCGAGAACCAGCGGAAGTGCTTCACCGAGGCCGGCGCCGCCCAGGCGAAGTACCGCTCGGCCAGCTCCGCGGCCGACCCGCGGACCGTCTGGTCCCAGCCCACGTACCCGTAACGCTGCTGGTCCAGGCGGCCGTTGACCGGCACCCGGCGGATCCGGCCGCGCGCCTGCAGCAGCCCGAGCGCCAGCGGGAGGGTGGTCGACACCCCGCGCTTCTTGCCCGCCTCGCCCAGGAGTCGCACCGCGTTGCCGACCGCCTCACGGATCGCCGGCGGGTCCAACGGCCGCTCCAACGGCGGATCCGGGGCCAGCACCTGGGTGACCGCCAGGCACAGCTTCTCGATCTCGTCCCGGGTCACGCCCAGGTGTTTCATCGCCGCCGCGACCTCCGCCTCCGGTGCGCCCTCGCCCGCCGCCAGCCCCAGCGCGAAGTCCTCCGCCGGCAGCACGTACGTGCACCCGCGGGCTGACGGCAGCTCGTGCACCTCGAGCACCGCCACTGCCTCGTCCACCGCCGCCCGGCCCAGCCCCGCCCGCGCGAACAGGCCCAGGTACGGCGCCGCCCCGCCCACCGACCGCGCCCACCCCGTCGCCGCCAGCACCTCGGCCGGCGACGCGCCCGCGTGCCCGCCGTCCAGCCACTGCCGGTGCGCCCACCAGGCGCGGAGCTTCGCCGCGGTGATGTCCGTGTTCGCCATGCGCCCAGTATCGGCGCGGCGCCCGGTGGCCGCGCGCAGCGACCCGGCCGCTCCCGCGCGCCCGCCGTAAATCGCTCGCGCCCACCCGGCCCGGCCGGTCAGACTGCCCGCATCCCGGTCCACGTCGGGCCCGTTCCCGCGGGCCTGTTCCCCCGTGGCCACCGCCCCACTGCCGTACCGCCGTACCGCCGCGCCGAGGAGGCGACAACCCACCATGAACGTCCTGCTCTCCGGCATCGTCGGCTCCACCGCCTACGGCCTCGCCCACGCCGGCTCCGACATCGACCGGCTCGGCCTGTTCGCCGCACCCACCGCCGACTTCCACGGCCTGCGCCGCCCCGCCGAGTCGCACGTCACCACCGCGCCCGACCGCACCCTGCACGAGGCCGCCAAGTGGTGCCGCCTGGCACTCAGCTGCAACCCGACCGCCTCCGAACTGGTCTGGCTGCCCGACGACCTCTACGAGGTGCGCACCGACCTCGGCGCCGACCTGATCGCCATCCGGCGCTCGTTCCTCAGCGCGCGGGCCGTCCGCAACTCCTATCTCGGGTACGCCACCCAGCAGTTCAGGAAGCTCACCACCCGCGACCCGGCCGATCCGCGGTCTCGCGCCCAGGGCGCCAAGAACGCCCGCCACCTCGTCCGCCTGGTCGAACAGGGGCTCGCCCTGCACGAGTCCGGCGAGGTCACCGTCCGGCTCGCCGACCCCGAGCGGGTCCGCTCCCTCGGCGAGCACTACGCCGAGCGGCCCGCCGACGCCACCGCCCTCCTCGCCGACGCCGAGGCCCGCTTCGACCGCCCCGGCGTCCTCCCCGACGCCCCGGACGAGGCCCCCGCCGAGGCCTGGCTCCGCCGCGTCCGCACCGCCCACCTCACCGCCGCCTGACCCGCCCCCCGACACCCCGCGCCGCCCCCATCACCCCGCCCGCCGGACGCGCGACACCGCCCGGCAATCCGTTGGCCAAGCCCTGGGGATCACCGGGTAGGATCGCCCTGGCAGGCGCTGTACCACCACGGTTCACGCAGGCCGGCGGGCCGCTAGCTCAATTGGCAGAGCTGCGGACTTTTAATCCGTAGGTTCAGGGTTCGAGCCCCTGGCGGCCCACCTCCACGCAGCACCCCGACTCCGTTCACCGGTCGGGGTGCTGCCGTTTGCGGGGCCTTGTCAACGGAGCGGCTCGGCTCAACGCGATGCTGGTGCAGTGCTGGTGACGCGGTGTCTGTCGGTAGGCCGCCCTACGATGCCGGGCATGACCCGAGCACTGACGTACCGCATCGCGATCGCTGCCGCGCCGGAGACGGTCTGGGCGGCCTTGACCACGCCGGAGGGCAGCCGCGCCACCCTGTACGGCAGCGACATCGAGTCGGACTTCGCGGTGGGCGGGTCGGTCGAGTACGTCGGGCACCACGACGGGGTCCGGGTGGTGTACGTGTACGGCGAGATCCTGGCGTTGGAGCCGGGCCGGGTGTTCAGCTACCGCCACCACCCGGGTCCGTCGCACAGCCCCGACCACGCGACCACCACCTGCCGGATGACGTACCGCGTCACGCCGACCGGCGGCGGCACCGAGCTGGAGCTGACCGTCGACGAGTGGAGCGCGGGCAACCCCGGGTACACGCACGCCGCCGAGTCGTACCCGGAGTCGGACTTCCTGGACGGTCTGAAGCGCTACGCCGAGTCGGTCTGATCGCGGTCGGATCCCGTCCGCCGGGTCGGCCGGACGGGTGACGCGCGGCTGCCGGGCCACCGCAGTGGGTACCGTCCGGGCATGGACGTGGTGATCGCGGGTGGCCATGGTCAGATCGCGCTGCGGTTGGAGCGCCTGCTCGCCGCGCGCGGGGACTCCGTCGCGGGGCTGATCCGCCGCGCCGAACAGGCGGCGGACCTGGCGGCGGCCGGGGCGCGGGCGGTGCTCTGCGACCTGGAGTCCGTCACCACCGGCGAGCTGGCCGAGCACCTGCGCGGCGCCGACGCGGTGGTGTTCGCGGCCGGCGCCGGTCCGGGCAGCGGCAGCGCCCGGAAGCTCACGGTTGACCGGGACGCCGCCCGGCTGCTCGCCGACGCGGCCGAACAGGCCGGGGTCCGGCGTTACCTGCTGGTCTCCACCATGGGCACCGAGCACATCGGTGATCCGGGCCTGGCCCCGGAGTTCGACGTCTACCTGCAGGCCAAGCTGGCCGCGGAGGACGCGGTCCGCAGCCGTCCGCTGGACTGGACGGTGCTGCGGCCCGGCCGCCTCACCGACGCTCCCGGAACCGGCCGGGTCACGCTCGCCCCGCCCCCGCTCGCCATGGGGTCGGTCTCGCGCGACGACGTGGCCGCCACCCTGGTCGCGCTGCTGGACGACCCGTCGACCGTCCACCGGACCCTGGAGCTGGTCGGATCCTGAACTCCAGAGCCCCTGAATCGCGGATGACTCCCGGGTGGGCCATCGTGGGGGTGAGGTGAGAGCGATGGCCGAGATCGCGATGCAGATCGACATCGCGGCGTCCCGCGACCGGCTGCTGGCCGCCCTGGACACCCATGACGGGCTGACCGCGTGGTGGACCACCGGCGTCGACCGCGACGGCGACGACCTGCTGTTCGAGTTCCCGGATGCCCCGGAGCCGTTCCGGCTGCGCCGCGACCGGGCGGACCTGGACCGGGTCGCCTGGACCAGCGTCGGCCCCTTCCCGCCCCACTGGCTGGACACCACCGTCACCTGGGACCTCTTCGACCACCCGGACGACCCGCACCGCACCCTGCTGCTCTTCCGCCACCTCGGCTGGCGGCCGGAGGCGGAGCGCTCCGTCCCGATGGTCGCCGGCACCTGGGCGGAGCTGCTGGTGCGGCTCAAGGACTACGCGCAGAGCGGCAAGGTCCAGCCGTACTTCGTTCCCCGGGCGCACCAGCACACCGAGTGACGCCCCTGTTTCCTCGTACACCTTTTCCCGTACCGCTTTCCCCGTACCGTGCGGATCCCCCCGGGAGGCGCCATGCCCGACGTGACCACCCGCTACCAGCCGGGCACCCCGTGCTGGGTCGACCTGATGACGCCCGACCAGCAGGCGGCGCTGGACTTCTACCGCGACCTGTTCGGTTGGCAGGGCGAGGTCGGGCCGCCGGAGTTCGGCGGCTACGCGGTCTGCTCGTTGAACGGCCGCCCGGTCGCCGGGATCGGCTCGTCGGCGGCGATGACGGTGGAGGGCCAGCCCCCGCCGCCGACCGTGTGGACCACGTACCTGGCCAGCGACGATGCGGATGCCGCCCTGGCCGCGGTCACCGCCGCCGGCGGGACGGCGATGATGCCGGTCGCCGACGTCGGGACCACGGGCCGGATGCTGGTCGCGCTGGATCCGACCGGCGCCGCGTTCGGCGTCTGGCAGCCGCTGGAGTTCATCGGCTCGGGAGTGGTGAACGAACCGGGTTCGCTGACCTGGAACGAGCTGCACACCGCGGACCCGGACACCGCCCGCCGCTTCTACGCGGACGCCTTCGGGGTGACCGCCCCGCTGATGGAGGGCGCGCACCACTACTGGACGCTGGCGGTCGAGGGCCGCTCGGTGGCCGGCCTGTGCCCGCTGTCGCCGGACGTCGCGGCCGGTACGCCCTCGCACTGGCTGACCTATTTCGCGGTGGACGACGCCGACAGCACGGTGGACGCCCTGGTCAAGCGCGGCGGCACCGTGCTGGCCCCGCCGAACGACACCCCCTGGGGCCGCGCCGCCCGGGTGCGGGACCCGCAGGGGGCGAGCTTCGCGGTGATCGCCCTTCCCGGCTGAGACCCCCGCCGCCCGCTCCCGCTCCCGCCCCCCGCCCCGCGATGCCGTACGGGTGCTGTGATGCGCCACGACGCGCCACACTTCGCCGCAATGGCCGCATGAAAGGCCCGCGCCGGGTGAGACTCGACCCATGCTGGGAGTTCCGGACCACATCCGCGCCTTCCTGTTCGACCTGGACGGCGTACTGACGCAGACCGCCAAGGTGCACGCCGCCGCGTGGAAGGACATGTTCGACACCTTCCTGCGCGCCGAGGCCGCGCGCGACGGGGAGGAGTTCGTGCCCTTCGACCCGGTGGTCGACTACGACACGTACGTCGACGGGCGGCCGCGCCTCGACGGCACCCGGGAGTTCCTCGCCTCCCGCGGCATCGACCTGCCCGAGGGCAGCGCCCAGGACCCGCCGGGCAGCCGTACCGTCAACGGCCTGAGCAGCGCCAAGAACGACACCGTGCTGCGGATGATCCGCGAGCAGGGCGTGCAGCCGTACCCCGGCTCGGTGGAGTACCTGCACCGGCTGCGGGTGCTGGGCCTGCCCCGGGCGGTCGTCTCGTCCAGCGCGAACTGCCGGGACGTGCTGCGCGCGGCCGGCATCGACGGCCTGTTCGAGGTGGTCGTGGACGGTCTGGTCGCCCGGCGGGACCACCTGGCGGGCAAGCCCGCGCCGGACACCTACCTGGCCGCCGCGAAGGCGCTCGGCACGCCGCCCGAGCACGCCGCGGTGTTCGAGGACGCGCTGGCCGGCGTGGCCTCCGGCCGGGCCGGCGGCTTCGGCACGGTGGTCGGCCTCGACCGGACCGGGCAGGCGGACGAGCTGCGCGCGCACGGCGCCGACATCGTGGTCGCCGACCTCGCCGACCTGATCCCGGGAGAGCCCGAGTGAGCCAGGGACGCCTGATCCCCGCCGATCCCTTCGACGTCGACCCCTGGGGCGTGATCGAGCACGGCCTCGACCTGTCGGCCCAGGCCAGGTCCGAGTCGGTCTTCGCCCTCTCCAACGGCCACATCGGCCTGCGCGGCAACCTGGACGAGGGCGAGCCGCACGGCCTGCCCGGCACCTACCTGAACGGCGTGTTCGAGCTGCGCCCGCTGCCGTACGCGGAGAGCGGCTACGGCTACCCGGAGTCGGGCCAGAGCGTCATCAACATCACCAACGGCAAGATCATCCGGCTGCTGGTCGACGACGAGCCCTTCGACCTGCGCTACGGCGAACTCCGCAGCCACCAGCGCAGCCTGGACTTCCGCGAGGGCATGCTGCGGCGCAGCGCCGAGTGGACCTCGCCGGCCGGGCGGACCATCCGGGTCGAATCGCGGCGGCTGGTCTCGCTGACCCAGCGGGCGGTCGCCGCGGTGGAGTACCAGGTGGAGGCGGTGGACGGTCCGGTCCGGATCGTGCTCCAGTCCGAGCTGGTGGCCAACGAGCAGCTGCCGGGCGGGGACGGCGACCCGCGCGCCGCCGCCGTGCTGGAGGCCCCGCTGATGGCCGAACTCCGGCACGCGGACGGGACGAAGGCCGTCCTGGTGCACCGCACCCGGTACAGCGGGCTGCGGGTCGCGGCCGGCATCGACCACCTGATCGAGGGCCCGGAGCGGGTGGACATCACCGCCGAGAGCTCCGAGGACCAGGGCCGGATCAGCGCCACCACGGTGCTGGAGGCGGGCCAGAAGGTCCGGCTGGTGAAGTTCATGGCGTACGGCTGGTCGGCGACCCGGTCGCTGCCCGCCGTCCGCGACCAGGTGGAGGCGGCGCTGACCGCCGCCAGGTACACCGGCTGGGAGGGCCTGGTCGCCGAGCAGAAGGAGTTCCTCACCGGCTTCTGGGCCGACAGCGACATCGAGATCGACGGCGACGTCGAGCTCCAGCAGGCGGTCCGCTTCGCGCTCTTCCACGTGCTGCAGGCGGGCGCCCGCAGCGAGGAACGGGCCATCCCCGCCAAGGGGTTGACCGGTCCGGGCTACGACGGGCACAGCTTCTGGGACACCGAGGCCTTCGTGCTGCCGGTGCTCACCTACTGCATGCCCTCCGCGGTCAACCAGGCGCTGCGCTGGCGGCACACCACGCTGCCGATGGCCCGCGACCGGGCCGCCCAACTCGGCCTGGCCGGGGCGGTCTTCCCCTGGCGGACGATCCGCGGCGAGGAGTGCTCCGGGTACTGGCCTGCCGGCACCGCCGCCTTCCACATCGGCGCCGACATCGCCCGCGCCGTGGTCCGCTACGTACGGTCCACCAACGACCTGGAGTTCGAGCGCACCATCGGCCTGGAGCTGCTGGTGGAGACCGCCCGGATGTGGCGCTCGCTCGGCCACCACGACGCGGTCGGCCGGTTCCGGATCGAGGGCGTCACCGGCCCGGACGAGTACAGCGCCATCGCCGACAACAACGTGTTCACCAACCTGATGGCGCAGTCCAACCTGCGCAGCGCCGCCGAGTGCGCCACCCGCAACCAGATGGAGGCCGCCGCCCTCGGGGTGGACACCGAGGAGGCCGCGGCCTGGCGCGACGCCGCCGACAAGATGTACATCCCGTACGACGAGACGCTCGGCATCCACCCGCAGGCCGACGGCTTCACCGACCACCAGCTCTGGGACTTCGAGAACACCCCGCCGGAGAAGTACCCGCTGCTGCTGCACTACCCGTACTTCGACCTGTACCGCAAGCAGGTGGTCAAGCAGGCCGACCTGGTGCTCGCCATGCAGGTCCGCGGCGACGCCTTCACCGACGAGCAGAAGGCCCGCAACTTCGCCTACTACGAGCGGCTGACCGTCCGCGACTCCTCGCTCTCCGCCTGCACCCAGGCCGTCATGGCCGCCGAGGTCGGCCAGCTGGACCTGGCGTACGACTACACCGCCGAAGCCGCCCTGATGGACCTGCGGGACCTCGGCGGCAACACCCGGGACGGCCTGCACATGGCCTCCCTCGCCGGCGCCTGCATCGCCCTGGTGGCCGGCTTCGGCGGGCTGCGCGACCACACCGACTCCCTGTCCTTCCGCCCCCGGCTGCCCTCCGGGCTGCGCCGGCTCTCCTTCTCGATGGGCATCCGGGAGCACCTGCTGCGGGTCGACATCACCCACGAGACCACCACCTACACGCTGCGCCGCGGCGGCGCGCTGCCGCTGTCGCACGAGGGCGAGCCGCTGCGGGTCGAGCGCGGCCGCCCGGTCAGCCGGCCCACGCCGGTGGTGGAGAGCCCGCCCGAGCGGGCGGTCCAGCCGCCCGGCCGGGAGCCCGCCCGGCGGCACGGCCAGGCCGGGGTGGCGCAGCAGAACCCCACCCCCGATCACCTGGCCGCGGAGTAGCCGCTGCTGCGCACCCTCACGCGATCCTGTCGGTTTTGGCCTAGTTTGTCGTTATGGTCACTGTCGCCGAGCAACTCGTCGAAGTCCTCCGCCAAGCTGGCGTCGAGCGCGTCTACGGCGTCGTCGGGGACAGCCTCAACCCCGTCGTGGACGCCATCCGCCGGGCGGAGGGCATCTCCTGGGTCCACGTCCGCAACGAGGAGGCCGGGGCCTTCGCGGCCGCGGCCGAGGCGGAGCTGACCGGCCGTCTGGCCGTCTGCGCGGGCTCCTGCGGCCCGGGCAACACCCACCTCGTCCAGGGTCTGTACGACGCCCAGCGCAGCGGCGTCCCGGTCCTCGCGCTGGCGTCGCACATCCCGTCCGCGCAGATCGGTACCGGCTTCTTCCAGGAGACCCACCCCGAACGGGTGTTCACCGACTGCAGCGGCTGGTGCGAGATGCTCGCCACCCCGGCCCAGTCGCCCCGGCTGGTCCGGGTGGCCGTCCAGCACGCCATCGCCGCCCGCGGGGTGTCCGTGCTGGCGTTCCCCGGCGACGTGGCCGCCCTCCCGGCCGCCGCCGGGACCGGCACCGGAGGCTTCCTCACCGAGCACGCCGTGGCGGCCCCGCCGTGGTCGCAGGTGCAGGCGCTCGCCGAGCGGCTCAACGCCGCCCCGAAGGTGACGGTCTTCGCCGGCGCGGGCGTCCGCGGCGCGCACGAGGAGGTGATGCGGCTGGCCGCCACCGTGAACGCGCCGGTCGGCCACTCGCTGCGCGGCAAGGAATGGGTGCAGTACGACAACCCGTACGACGTCGGGATGAGCGGACTGCTCGGCTACGGCGCCTGCCACGAGGCGCTGCACGAGGCGGACCTGGTGCTGCTGCTCGGCACCGACTTCCCGTACGACTCCTTCCTGCCGCAGGCGCGCACGGTGCAGGTCGACCACGACGCGACCCGGCTGGGCCGCCGCACCCCGCTGGAGCTGGCGGTCCACGGGGACGTCGCCACGACGCTGCGGGCGGTACTGCCGCTGCTGGAGCAGAAGCGGGACCGCTCCTTCCTGGACGGCATGCTGGCCAAGCACTGCAAGGCACTGGAGACGGTGGTCGGCGCGTACACCAAGGACATCGAGAAGCACCGGCCGATCCATCCGGAGTACGTGGCGTCGGCGCTGGACGAGGTGGCGGCGGACGACGCGGTGTTCACCGTGGACACCGGCATGTGCAACGTCTGGGCCGCCCGCTACCTCACCCCCAACGGGCGGCGCCGGGTGATCGGCTCCTTCCTGCACGGGTCGATGGCGAACGCGCTGCCACAGGCGATCGGCGCCCAACTGGCCTTTCCCGGACGGCAGGTGGTGTCGATGTCGGGGGACGGCGGGCTCGGGATGCTGCTCGGCGAACTGCTGACGGTGGCCAAGCACCGGCTGCCGGTCAAGACGGTGGTGTTCAACAACGGCGCGCTCGGCATGATCAAGCTGGAGATGCTGGTCAGCGGCTACCCGGAGTTCGAGATCGACAACGGGGACGTGGACTACGCGGCGATCGCCCGCGCCTGCGGGATCCCGGCGAAGCGGGTCACCGACCCGGCCAAGGTGCGGGACGTGCTGGCGGAGTCGCTGGAGCGGCCCGGACCGGCCCTGGTGGACGTTGTCACCGACCCCAACGCCCTGTCGATCCCGCCGCGGATCACCGCCGCCCAGCTCAAGGGCTTCGCCCTGGCCGCCGGCCGCACCGTGCTCTCCGGCGGGGTCGGCCGCATGGTCGACCTGGCCCGCTCCAACCTCCGCAACATCCCCCGCCGCTGAGGCCACGGCCTACCGCCCCCGGGCGGCCTCCACCGAGCGGCCCACCCGGCCGGCCAGTTCGTGCAGGTAGGCGACCAGCTCCGGCGGTTCGTGGACCTCGAACTCGCAGCCCACCATGGCCAGTCGGGCCCCGAGCCACTCCACCGAGTCGGCCCGGCTGACCAGCCGGCAGCGGTGCTCGTCGATTTCCTCCAACTGCCCGGCCGCGGTGCCGAGCCGGGCGGCGAGCCGCTCGTACGGGGCGTGCAGGGTGACCACCGCGCGGTGGACGGTGGTCCGCCCGGCGAGCTTGTCGGCGACGTACGCGGCGGCGTCCCCGGCGGGCAGCTCCCGGGGGTCGAAGCGCAGCCCGGTGCGCTGCGGGTGGCTCAGCCGGTCGACCCGGAAGATCCGCCAGTCCGTCCGGTCGGGGTCGTAGCAGACCAGGTACCAGCGGCGGCCGTAGGAGACCAGCCGGTGCGGTTCGACCTGGCGGCGGGTCTCGGCGCCGTCGCCGGCCCGGTAGTCGAAGCGCAGCCGCTCCCGGGCGGCCACCGCGGCGGCGATCACCGCGAGGTCCTCCGGGTCGATCCGGGGCCCGTCGCCGGGGAGGACCGGGACGGTGGCGGCGTTGAGCGCGGCCACCCGGTGGCGCAGGCGCGACGGGAGCACCTGGATCAGCTTGGCCAGCGCCCGGACCGAGGCCTCCTCGATGCCCTCGACCGCGTGGCCCGCGGCGGTGCGCAGACCGACCGCGATGGCGACCGCCTCCTCGTCGTCCAGCAGCAGCGGCGGCATCGCGGCCCCGGCGGTCAGCCGGTAGCCGCCCTCCGGGCCGCGGGTCGCCTCCACCGGGTAGCCGAGTTCGCGCAGCCGGTCGATGTCCCGGCGGATGGTGCGCGGGCTGACCTGGAGCCGTTCGGCGAGTTCGCTGCCGGGCCACTCGCGCGGGGTCTGGAGCAGCGAGAGCAGGGTGAGCAGCCGCCCGGGGGTGTCCGTCATGGCAGTCAGGATGGCATCGATTGCGGCCAGGATCCGACCTATACGGTCCCTAGCGTTTCCTGCGTACCGATCGCGAGGAATGGCAGGGGAGTTGCGCATGTCCACCGAAGTCCACGACCGCCGGCGCTGGTACGCGCTGGCCGTGGTCATGACGGCCAGTCTGATGGACCTGGTCGATGTCACCATCGTCAACATCGCCATGCCGAGCATCCGGGAGGACACCGGCGCCTCGTTCAGCGCGCTGCAGTGGATCACCGCGGGCTACGCGCTGGCGTTCGCGGTCGGCCTGATCACGGGTGGGCGGCTCGGCGACATCTACGGCCGCAAGCGGCTGTTCCTGCTCGGCATCGCGGGCTTCACCGTCGCCTCGGCGCTGTGCGGCCTGGCCGGAAGTCCCGGGCTGCTGGTCGCGGCGCGGGTCCTCCAGGGCGCGACGGCGGCGCTGATGGTGCCGCAGGTGCTGTCGATCATCCACGCCGGTTTCCCGGCGCACGAGCGCGGCAAGGTGTTCGGCCTGTTCGGCGCGATGGTGGGCCTGGGCGCGGTGCTCGGGCCGCTGCTGGGCGCGCTGCTGACCGAGTGGGACCTGTTCGGCCTGCAGTGGCGGCCGATCTTCCTGGTCAACCTGCCGGTGGGGGTGGCCGGCCTGGTGCTCGGCCGGCGCTTCATCGAGGAGTCGCGGGCCCCGAAGGCGCTGAAGCTCGACCTGGTCGGCATGGTGCTGGTGGCCGCCGGCCTGCTGATGGTGCTCTACCCGCTCACCGAGGGCCGCGAGAACGGCTGGCCGCTGTGGGGCTGGGTGATGATGGCCGGCGGCCTGGCGGTGCTGGTCGCCTTCGTCGCGTACGAGCGGGTCAAGACCGCGCGGGACGGCTCGCCGCTGGTCGAGCTGTCGCTGTTCCGGGTGCGCAGCTTCGCCGGCGGAATCGGCGTCCAGCTGCTGTTCGGCACGGTGAACGGGCTGTTCTTCCTGGTCTGGACGCTCTACCTGCAGCTGGGCCTGGGCTGGAGCCCGCTGAAGGCCGGTCTGACCGGGGTGCCGTTCTCGATCGCCGTCTCGCTGGCGGCCGGACTGTCGGTGCAGCAGCTGGTGCCGCGGTTCGGGCGGCGGGTGCTGCAGGCGGGTGCGCTGGTGGACGCGGTCGGCGCGCTGCTCTACCTGGCGGCGGCCGAGCACTGGGGTGCCGGGATCCAGCCGTGGCAGATGGCGCTGCCACTGATCGTCATGGGCCTCGGGATGGGGCTGATCGTCGCCCCGCTGACCGACGCTGTGCTCTCCCAGGTGCCGCGCGAGCACGCCGGCTCGGCGTCCGGGCTGATCAACACCACCGGGCAGCTGGGCGTGGCGCTGGGCCTCGGCCTGTCCTCGGTGGCGTTCT
The DNA here is from genome assembly GCF_024172095.1 of Kitasatospora cinereorecta. Taxonomy (GTDB): domain Bacteria; phylum Actinomycetota; class Actinomycetes; order Streptomycetales; family Streptomycetaceae; genus Kitasatospora; species Kitasatospora cinereorecta. Next base: position 47,405 of record NZ_JAMZDX010000001.1, read on the forward strand.
TCGGGGTGGTCGACCGCGAGGGGCCGGTGGACGGGGTGTTCCTGCACGCCTTCACCCACGCCCTGGGCTGGGTGGCGACCGGGCTGCTCGCGGTGTTCGCCCTGATGGCCGCCCTGCCGCGGCGCTCCCCGCAGGCCGAGCCGGCCGGGGCCGCGGAGTCGCAGGAGCCCGCACTGGTGGGCTGATCGGACCGGGGATTTGCCTCAGAGGCAAGGAATATTGCCCGGGAGGCACATCGGGTGTGCACTGGTCCCATGACTGACGACCAGGAGGTCGAGGGCCTCGGCACCCGGCTGCGGGAGCACCGGCTCGCGGGCCGCCTCACCCTGGAGGCGGCCGCCGCCCGGGTGGGGCTCTCCCCAGCGTATCTGTCCCGGCTGGAGAGCGGTCACCGGCAGCCCTCGCTGCCGGTGCTGCTCGGCCTGGCCCGCGCGTACGGCACCTCCGTCTCCGGTCTGCTCGGCGAGCAGACCGGCACGGCGGACCCGGTGACCCGCGGCGGCGCCATCGAGCCGGGCCGGGCCGGCGGCTGGGGCTACCGCAGGGCGGGCGCACCCGGCCGCGCCATGCAGGCGCTGCGGGTCCAGGTGCCGCCGAGCGTGCAGGACGCCGTCGTCCGGGTCCACCCGGGCGAGGAGTGGCTGTACGTCACCAAGGGCCGGATGCGGCTGACGCTCGGCGAGAGCGTCCACCTCCTGGATGTCGGGGACTCCGCCCACTTCGACTCGCTCACCCCGCACTGCATCGCCGCCGACTCGCCGGACGGGATCGAACTGATCTTCGTCCACACCCTGCTGCAGAGCCCCGCCGGAGAGCTCTGCCTCGGCGACGCACCCCGCATCTGAGCCCAGGAGGACCACCACCATGGCCGAGCACACCACCACCAGCCACGCCGCCCGCCCCGTCCCGCAGCACGCCCCCACCACCGACGCCGGACACCGCACCGACCGCCGGGTGTGGATCCGCGCCACCATCTACATCGCCGCCACCCACGCCTTCGCCGGCTTCGTGATCCTGCTCTTCGAGATCGGCGGCCGCGGCCACTGAGCCCCGCCCACCGGGGTCGCCACGGAATCAGTCGGAGAGCAGCCGGTAGCCCAGATGCACGCGCCCCTGGGTTAACCCCACCATTGAGTGCGTCTGCGGCCGGTTCAGGGCCGGACCAGGGTGCACAGCGCGTCCAGCGCCGCCGGCCAGGCGTGGTCCGGCGGCGTGCCGAAGCCGATCACCAGCGCGGACGGCGCGTCCGGGTCGGGCCCCGCCGCGGCCGCCCGGCACCAGGACAGCGTGTTCAGCGAGATGCCCAGCCAGCGCGCCTGGCGCAGCAGCTCCTCCTCGTTCGGGGCTCCCGCCGGCAGCCGCAGGACGGCGTGCAGCCCGGCGTTGATCCCGGTCACCGTGACCTCGGGCGCGACCCGGGCCAGGGCGGCGACCAGCTGGTCGCGCCGCCGCCGGTAGCGCAGCCGGCTGCGCCGGATGTGCCGGTCGTAGTCGCCCGAGGTGATCAGCTCGGCCAGGGTCAGCTGGTCGATGCTGCCCGACTGCCCGTCGGCCAGCCGCTTCTGCTCCAGCACCGGCTCCACCAGCGCGGTCGGCAGGGCCAGCCAGCCCAGCCGCAGCCCGGGCGCCAGTGACTTGCTGGCGGTGCCCGCGTACACCACCCGCTCCGGGTCGAGGGACTGCAGCGCGCCGACCGCCTGCCGGTCGTAGCGGAACTCGCCGTCGTAGTCGTCCTCCAGCACCACACCGTCGGTCGCCCGCGCCCAGGCGATCGCCGCCGCCCGGCGCGCGGCCCGCAGCGGGACGCCGCTCGGGAACTGGTGGGCGGGGGTCAGCACCGCCAGGCCGGCGTCGGTGCGCAGCAGCTGCTCGGTCCGGGCGCCGTGGTCGTCCAGGGCGAGCGCCACGGTGGAGGGCCCGGCGGCGGCGATCACCGCCTGCTGCGGCGGCAGCCCGTACTCCTCGACCGCGACCGTGCGCAGCCCGCGCCGGTGCATCGCCGCGCAGACCAGGCCGAGGCCCTGGGTGTAGCCGGAGCAGATCAGCAGCCGCTCCGGGTCGGTCCGTACGCCGCGGACCCGGGCCAGGTAGTCGGCCAGCGCGCGGCGCAGTTCGATCCGGCCGCGCGGGTCGCCGTAGCCGAACGCCGCGTGCGGGGCGGTGGCGAAGGCCCGCCGGGCCGCGGCCAGCCAGGCGCCGCGCGGGAAGTGCGAGAGGTCGGGGGAGCCGGGCATCAGATTGTGCCGGGGCTCGGCCGGCCGCGGCGGGAGCGGCGGTGGCGCGGCCGGCCGGGACTGCGGCTCGCGCTCCGCCACCACCGTGCCGGAGCCCTGCCGGGAGGTCAGCCAGCCCTCCGCGGTGAGCTGGGTGTACGCCTCGGCGACGGTGTTGCGGGCGATCCCCAGGTCGGCCGCGAGCGCCCGGGACGACGGCAGCCTCGTACCGGCCGACAGCCGTCCGTCGCGGACGGCGGAGCGCAGCGCGTCCTCCAGCGCCGCCCGCAGGCCCAGCCCGCGGGCCCGGCCGGAGGGGAGGTCGAGGTGGAGGTCGCCGCCGAAAGTGGCCCAGGATTCCATACCGCCAATGAACCACACCGCCGGTCCACCGGGCATCTAGCGTGGAGCGCATGACCGATGACGCCCTCGTCCCCGCCCCCGTCCAGCGCATCTCCCTGCCGGAGCAGGCGCCCGACTTCTACCGCGCGATGACCAGGCTCGAGCAGGCCTCCAAGGCCGGCTTCGGCGACCCGGTGATCACCGAGCTGGTGAAGGTCCGGGCCTCCCAGCTGAACGGCTGCGCGTTCTGCCTCGACATGCACACCACCGACGCCCGGCGGATCGGCGAGCAGGAGCACCGCCTGCACACCCTCGCCGCCTGGCGGGAGACCCCGTACTTCACCGCCCGCGAGCGGGCCGCGCTGGCCCTGACCGAGGCGGTCACCCTGGTCGCCACCGGCCACGTGCCGGACGAGGTCTACGACGAGGCCGCCAAGCAGTTCGACCAGGGCGAGCTGGCCCACCTGATCGCGATGATCGTCACGATCAACGCCTGGAACCGGATCGCCGTCACCAGCCGGATGAGCCCCGCCCCCCGGACGGCGTGAACTCCGCCACCGGACCCACCGATCTGACAGGCTGTCACACATGACGACGCAGCAGAGCAAGGCCGACCTGCTCCACTCCCTCCACCGCGCCGGGGATCCGCTCGTCCTCGCCAATGTCTGGGACGGGGCGAGCGCCCGCCTGGTGGCCGGCGCCGGTGCCAAGGCGATCGCCACCGCCAGTGCCAGCGTCTCCTGGACGCTCGGCTCCAAGGACGGCGGCCACCTGGACCGCGAGCGGGCGCTGGCCCAGGCCGCGCTGGTCGTCCGGATGGTCGACCTCCCGGTCACCGCCGACCTGGAGAGCGGCTACGCCGACACCCCGGCCGGCGTCGGCGGGACCATCGCCGAACTGCTGGCCACCGGCGCGGTCGGCGTCAATCTGGAGGACTCGCAGGCCGGTGGCCTGCGTCCGCTCGCCGACGCCGCGGAGCGGATCGCGGCGGCCCGGGCGGCCGCCGACGCGGCCGGGGTCCGGCTGTTCGTCAACGCCCGCACCGACGTGTTCCTGCACGGGCCGGGCGGCGCCGAGGAGCGGCTGGAGCAGACGCTCACCCGGGCCCGCGCCTTCGTCGAGGCGGGCGCCAGCGGGGTGTTCGTCCCCGGCGTCGCCGACCCGGAGCTGATCGCCGTGCTCGCCAAGGAGATCCCGGCCCCGCTCAACGTCGGCGGGACGGCGAGCGTCGCCGAGCTCGCCGCCCTCGGCGTGGCCCGGATCAGCCTCGGCCCCGGCCTGGCGATGAGCGCGTACGCCGTGGTCAAGCGGGCCGCCGAGGAGGCGTACGCCACCGGCACGTTCGGCGCCCTCGCCGGCGGCCTGACCTACCCCGAGCTCAACGGCCTCTTCTAGCGCCGCGTCAGAGCGCGGGCGGGTTGTCCACCGTCGTGCCGAGGGCCTCGCAGGCGCCGGTCGAGCGGTCGGCCAGCGGGCCGACGATCGGGTACTGCTCGAGGTCGCGGTGGCACAGGTCGGTGGTGGTGACCGTCGACCCGAAGAAGCCGGTGCCCTCGGCCTGGCCGGTCGGGGTGTCCACACCGTGGGCTCCGGCGAGGCCCTGGGCGAGCCCGGGCAGCCCGGTGCGGGCCGGCAGCGCGGTCGGGGCCGACGGGGCCGCGGCGGCGGGGGTGGCGGACAGGGCGAGACCGGCCATGGAGAGTGCGGCGAGTGCCGTGGTCTTCTTCATGGCCGGTCCAACGACGCCGGTCCCGCTCGGTCACCGCCCGTGTGGTGCGCGGGTGATGCGCGGACGATGCCCGGGTGATGCGTGGACGGCCTGCGGGTGATGCGTCGTCACCCGCCACCTGTCGGTGCGTGATCGGCCTACCACTAGGCTTCCCTGTCGGCGCCGTGCCGGTCCGTACGACGGGACCGGCCGTCCGCCGTCCGGAAGCCCGCCCGGAAGGTCGTGCGGGCCCGTCGCGAGGGGGAATCCACACATGCGTATCCGTCCTGCCGTCGCAGCCGCGCTGCTGGCCGTCACCGCGCTCGGCCTGACCGCCTGCGACCCGGACTCGTCCGGCGGCGCCGCCCAGTCGCCGGCCGCCTCCGCCGCCGCTTCGTCCGCCTCGTCCGCCGCCGCCCCGGCGAACAGCAAGGCCCCGGCACCCAAGCAGAGCTCCACCTCGACCGTAGGTGACGCCCCCGCGACCGACGGAGCGAAGCCGGACTGCAAGACGTACTACGCGTCGCACAAGGTGGTTCACGCCAAGACGGTCGACAAGGCGCTGACGAAGATGACCGTCCTGCCGGTGAAGGCGAACTGCAACGACAACGGGGTGTTCTTCAACGACGTCGAGGGCAGCACGGTCTCGTACCCGGTCGCCGCGGACGTGAAGACCACGCTGTTCATGGACCAGGGCGTGCAGCTGAAGGCGGTCAGCGGCGGCATGACCCACGTGAAGACCTGCGCGGAGACGCCGCACCTCACCGACACCGACAAGCTGCCGGCCGGCTACTTCTGCTACCAGGACTACTACGAGATCACCCTGGACTCGCACGGCACGATCACCGCGCTGACGGAGACCTACAGCTCCTGACCGCCCGGGCGGTGGAAGCGAGGCGGGCCCCGGCGTGATCGCCGGGGCCCGCCGCGTCACGTCCGCGACCGGGTCACATGCCGTTCTTGCGGATGGCGGTGTACTCGGCGTGGCTGGCCAGCGAGACCTTGCGCGAGACGCAGCCCTGGCTGCCGCTGTCCTCCAGGATGATCATCTCGGTGTGCTGCGCGTTGGCCCAGCCGCCGAACAGCACCACGTGCTGCTCGCTGCTGTTGTGCACCACCATCGCGTCGCCGGGCTGCATGTCGCTCTTCGGGATGTGGTGGGCGATGCCGCCGCTCTCGCTGATCAGCGGGCCGGTGGTGGTGCCCGGGCCGGGCAGGCCCCAGGCGCACGAGACGAAGCCGGAGCAGTCGACCCGGTAGCCGTTGGTCTCCGCGCCCTGGCTGTAGCCGAGCTTGCGGTCGACCCGCTCCATCGCACGCTCGACCATCGCCTTGCGCTCGTCGGAGACGCCGTCGAGCTTGGGCTCGGCGAGCATGCCGGCGCCGCCGCCGTTGCGCGGGTGCCACTTGTGGGAGGGGCTCCAGTCGTCCCAGCCCCGCCCGTTGATCATCTGGGTCTTCCAGTCACCGGTCGAGTGGTCCTTCAGCTTCGGACCGTCGTGCTTGCCGCCCGGGCGGTTGCTGATGCCGCTGCCGTCGGTGCCGCTGGTGTCGTGCCCGCCGTGGTCGCCGCCACCGCCACCGCCACCGTGGTCGCCGCCGCCCGGCTGGTTGGGGTGGTGCGGCTCGCCGGTGTGGCCACCGCCGCCGCCACCGCCGCCGGTCCCGTCGATCCGGGTGTGGCCGCCGCCACCGGGCTGCTTGGGGTGCGCCGGGGGCTGCTTCGGCTCGTTGATCTTGCCGAGGTGGTCGTGGATCTTCTTCTCGGCGGCCTCGTACTCGGCGATGACCTTCTTGATCTTCTGGGCGTCCTCGCCGATGCCCTCGGTGAGCTGCTTCTTGGTCTCCTCGAGCGCCCGGGCCTTGTCGGCGATCGCGTTGACCTTGCTCGCCACCTGACCGGCGACCGCGAAGAAGTTGGCGATGCCGAGCATGCCGCCGGCGGCGAGGTCGGTCATGGCCGCCTTCTCCACCGCCGACTTGATGGCCGCCACCCGCTGGCTCATCTGCTGCATCTCGGCGTTGATCTTCTGGAAGTCGCTCTGGATCTTGGCCAGCTCCTGCAGCTGGACCTTGAACTGATCCGCCATGGCGCGGATTCCCCCTTGCGTCAAAAGTGGTGGACCGGGTGCCGGAGACCGGCCCCGATGGCGTCGGAAGGCGTCAGAACGCGTCGGCGAGGCCCTTGATGGCCTTGCCCAGGTCGCACAGTTCGTCGGCGACCGAGTTGAGCTCCTTCACCCGGCCCTGCGCGTGGTGCGTGAAGGCGTCGGACGCCGGTCCGTGCCAGGTCAGGTGCCCCAGCGCGGTGCTGATCTCCTTGCCGAGCTCCTCCACCTGCTTGCTCATCTGCTCCAGCTCGGCGGCGTACTTCTCCAGTTCGGCGTCAGGATCGCCGAACATCTCGGTGAGGACCCAGTGCGCGATCTTGGAGGGTGCCCAGAAGACATCCTCCACCACGTCGACGGCATCGCTGCCGAGCTTCTTCACGTCATCCCAGAGACCCATGCCTGCTCCCCCGTGGCTCCATAAGTAGGACTTACTGATGGTCGCTCAAAAGGCTACCGAATGGGATCGGGAATCAATCCACCCGGACCCGAAGCGTGCGCACACTGTTGCTCACGAAGGACGCGATCGGCTCCGGCACCGCCCCCTCGGCCGCCCGCAGCCCCGGGAACCGGCCGAACAGCGACCGCAGCGCGGTCTCCGCCTCCAACCGGGCCAGCCCCGAACCCAGGCAGAAGTGCGGACCGTGACCGAGCGACAGGTGCCGGGCCGGCTGCCGGGTCAGGTCGAAGACGTCCGCATCCGGGTAGTGCGCGGCATCCCGCCCCGCCGCCGCGTACGAGGCCAGCAGCGCCTCGCCGCGCCGGATCAGCACCCCGCCCACCCGGATGTCCTCCGCCGCGTACCGCAGCGGGAACTGCCCGACCGGCGAGTCGTAGCGCAGCGTCTCCTCCACCACCGCCGACCACTCCACCGCACCGTCCAGCACCAGCTTCAGCTGCGCCGGGTGCGCCAGCAGCGCCCGCACCGCGTTGGTGATCAGGTTGAGCGTGGTCTCGTGCCCGGCCACCAGCATCAGCAGCAGGGTGCCCACCAGCTCCTGCTCGCTCAGCCGGTCCCCCTCCTCGCGGGCGGCGATCAGCGCGGTGGTCAGGTCGTCACCGGGCTCCGCCCGCTTGGCCGCCACCACCGCGCCGAGCAGCGCGTACAGGCCCCGCTGGGCGGCGATCGCCGCCTGCGGCGTCGCGGAGCTGCTGACCAGGGTGTCGGAGAGCTCGTGCAGCGCGTCCTGCTGCTCGGTCGCCAGGCCCAGCAGCCGGCCGATCACCCACATCGGCAGCGGGTACGCGAAGTGCTCGCGCAGGTCGAACTCGCCCTCCAGGGCGGCGACCCCGTCCAGCAGCTCCTCGGCCCGCGCCTGCACCGCCGGGGCCAGCTCGGCGACCCGGCGCGGGGTGAACGCCTGGCTGACCAGCCCGCGCAGCCGCCGGTGGTCGGCGCCGTCGGCGGTCACCATGCCCGGCACGGTGACGAAGTTCAGCAGCGGCCAGCCCTCCGGCAGCCGGCCCTCCCGGAAGGTGGTCCACAGCCGCGCGTCCTTGCCGACCCGCGGGTCGGCGAGCAGTTCCTGCAGGGTGTCGTGGTGGGTTACCGCCCAGACCACCACCCCGCCAGGGAGTTCCACCAGGACCGCGGGGCCGGCGTCGCGGAGCCCGGCGTTCTCCCGGTGCTGGTCCCGTCCGAACGGGTCGAGCCGGACGGGGACGAAGTCGTCTGCGGTGCGGACGTCCATGAAGACCTCTCGGGGGCGGTGGGGGCGGCGGCGCCGGGCCGGGCGGCGGGAGCGGAGATGTACGCGGAGCCGGTGGCGAAGTCGGGGTTGGGCTGCCGCGGCGGGGTGAACGAGCTGTACAGCACCGGCAGCGACACCAGCGCCCGCGACCACGGCGACGGCCGCCAGGCCAACTCGTGCCCGGGCACCGCCAGCTGGAGGTCGGGCAGCCGGTGCAGCAGCGTCTCCACCGCGGTCTCCACGATCAGGCGGGCCGGGTGCTGGGCCGGGCAGACGTGCCGGCCGGCCCCCCACGCCAGGTGCGCCCGGTTGCCGGCCGTGCCCTGGCCGCCGGTCGGGCCGCCGAGCACCGCCGGATCGGCATTGGCCGCGGCCAGGCCGAGCACCAGCATGTCGCCCTCGCTGATGTACTGGCCGCCCAGCACGGTGTCCGAGGTCGCCCAGCGGCCCGGGAAGTTCTGGGTCGGCGGGTCGCGCCACAGCACCTCGTCCAGCGCGTCCGACACGGTCAGCCGCCCGCCCGCCAGGGTCGCCCGGAAGCGCCGGTCGGTGAGCAGCAGCCGCAGCGTGTTGCCGGTCCAGTTGATGGTGGTCTCATTGCCCGCGACCAGGATCACCACCAGGTGGTGCACCGCCTCCTCGTCGCTCAGCCCCGCCCGGTGGGCCAGCAGCCAGCTGGTCAGGTCGGCGCCGGGCCGCTCCCGCCGCTGCCGGACCAGGTCCACCAGGATCGCCTGGAACTCCGCGTTGGCCCGCACCGACTTCTCGCTGCTGTCCACGAAGTGGCTGATCAGCTCGACCAGCCGCGGCCCGGTCTCGGCCGGCAGGCCGAGCAGCCGGGTGAAGACCAGCAGCGGCAGCTTCCGCGCGTACTGGGCGATCAGGTCGGCGGTGCCGTCCGGCCCCCAGCCGTCGATCAGCGCGTCGGCCGCGGCCTCGGTGGTCTCCCGCAGCTGCCGGTGGTCGACCCGGGCCAGGGTCTCCGCGACCGCGGCCCGCAGCCGCTGGTGCTCGGCCCCGTCCAGGTTGAGCAGCGTCGGCCGCCACGAGGTCATCGGCAGCAGCCGCGAGTCCGCGGCCAGCCGGCCCTCGCGCGGCACCCGCCAGCGGCGCGAGTCCTTGGAGAACAGCGCCTCGTTGCGGGTCAGTTCGAGCAGCTCCGGGTAGCCCAGCACCAGCCAGGCCTCCACCCCCGGCTCCAGCTCGATCGGCGCCACCGCACCGTGCTGCGCGCGCAGCCGGGCGTACAGGCCGTGCGGGTCGTCGGCCACCGCGGCGCCGTACAGCGCGGCGGCGCCGGCGGCGTGCATCGGGCAGCCCGGCGGCGGCGCCGCCGACCGCTCGGGCGTGGGTACGGTCATCGCTGGAGCTCCAGGACGGCGGCGGAGTGCAGATGGGCGACGAAGTCGATCAGGACGTCGTACGCCTCCCGGCGGTCCCGGGCGTCGCAGTGCAGGATCGGTACGTCGGGCAGCAGGTCCAGCGCGGCGCGCAGCTCCTCGTCCGGGTGGCGCGGGGTGTCCGGGAACAGGTTGACCACCACCGCGAACGGGATCCGCTGCTCCTCCAACTGCCCCAGCACGTCGAAGGACTCCTCGATCCGCCGGGTGTCGACGACGACGATGGCCCCGAGCGCCCCGCGCGACAGGTCCTCCCACAGCGGCCAGAACCGCTGCTGGCCAGGCGTGCCGAACAGGTACAGCGCCAGCCGCGGATTGAGCGTGATCCGCCCGAAGTCCAGGGCCACCGTGGTGGTGGTCTTGTCCGGCCGGCCGGTGAGGTCGTCGACGTCGACACCGGCCGCCGTCATGGTCTCCTCGGTCCGCAGCGGGGCGATCTCGCTCAGCGAGCCGACCAGGGTCGTCTTCCCCACCCCGAACGGGCCGGTGACCAGGATCTTCACCGCACCCTGGACGGTCGACGGCAGGTAGGACGGCTGACGGTCAGCGGAGTTGGCGGAGGCCAACGAGCACCTCTTCCAGAAGAGTGGTGGACAGGCGGTCGGTCTGCGGGGCGGGCGGGAGCACCTGGACGGCGCCCAGGTCCCAGAGGTCACCGACCAGCACCTTCACCACGCTGATCGGCAGGTGCAGGTGAGCGGCGACCTCGGCCAGCGAGAGCAGCCGGCGGCAGACCGAGAGGATCGACTGCTGCTCCCGGTTGAGCACCGTGGCGTCCGGCTGCGCGCCGGGCACGGTGCTCACCAGGCTCTCCAGCGCCAGTACGTTCCGGCTCGGCCTGCTGCGGCCGCCGGTGATCACGTACGGCCGGACCGGACCGCCGCTCACTGCAGGCCGCCCGCCGCGTGCTCCACCCGTGGCGGACTGGTCAGGTGGGTGCCGATCCGATCCACCAGCATCTGCATCTGGTACGCGACCAGCCCGGCGTCGACCGCCTCGCCGGTCACCACGGCCAGGTGCGCCCCGGCACCGGCCGCCACCACGAACAGGTAGCCGCCGCCGTACTCGATGATGATCTGCCGGGTGCTGCTGGTCGGCCCGCCGAAGCCCTGCGCCACGCCGCGGGCCAGCGACTGCAGGCCCGAGCACGCCGCGGCCAGCCGCTCGGCGTCGTCCCGGCCGATCCGCTCGCTGCGGCCGATCTCCAGGCCGTCGTTGGACACCACGACGGCGTGCTCGACCTCTGGAACGGTGACGATGTCGGTCAGCAGCCAGCCGAGATCAGGATTGGTCATGGAAGTCTCCGGTGCGCTGGGGAGGTTGGGGGGATGCGGGGAAAGCGTCTGCCGGGTCGTCGGGTCGGTCGTCGCGGACCTGGCGGGCGGCCGAGCGGCCGCTGGCGGTGCCGGCCTGGAACAGCGCCATGAAGGCCTGGGCCTCCCGGGCCGAGCGCTGCGGTGCCGCCGCGGGTCCGGCGGCGGACTGCCGGGGTGTCGCCGCGCTGCCGCGGCGGTTGGTGCGCCGGGGGAGCGCACCGGGGACCGGACCGTCCGCCGCGGCCGGTGCGGCGGGCGGAGAAACGGGCGGTGCGGCGGGCGGTGCGGCGGCCGGGGCCGGGGCCGGGGCCGGGGCGGGCGCCGGGGCCGGCCGGATCAGCGGTGCCCGGCCGTGCGGGGCCTGACCGTAGGGAGCCTGGCCGTGCGGGTCCTGCGCGAACGGCGACTGCCCGAACGGCTCCGGCGCCTGCGCCATCCGCGCGGCTCCGGCTTCCGGCGGCGCCGCGACACCCGAGCCGACGGCCGGCAGCACGTCGGTGAGCAGCGCGTTCGGCAGCAGCACGACCACCCGCACACCGCCGTACGGCGAGGGCGCCGAGCTCAGCGTGACCCGGAAGCCGTACTGCTCCGCCAGCCGGCCGACCGCCGCCAGGCCCAGCTGCGGCACCTCGCCGAGCCGGGAGACCTCCAGCGTGCCGCCGCCGGCCAGGGCGGCCGCCGCCTTCTCGACCGCCTGCTCGGGCATGCCGACGCCGCAGTCGTCGATCTCGATGACGGCGCCGTTGTGCACCGGCATCAGGGTGACGAACACCTGGGTGCTGGGCGGGGAGTAGCGGGTGGCGTTGTCCAGCAGCTCGGCCACCGCGTGGATCAGCGCCTCGGCGGCCGCGCCGACCACCGCCCGCTCGACCCGGCTGCGCACGACCACCCGCTGGAACGGCAGGATCCGCGACTGGGCGCCGCGCACCACGTCCTCCAGCGCCACCGGTTCGGGCCAGTGCCGGCCGGCCCGGGCGCCGCACAGCACGGCCAGGGTCTGGGCCAGTCGGGCCTGCTGGGCGGCCGCGTGGTCGGCCTTGAGCAGCCCTTCGAACAGGGCCGGGTCGTCGTGGGTGCGCTCCATCTCGTCGAGCCCGGCCTGCTGGTCGTGGGCCATCACCAGGATGCGCCGGGCGACGCTCAGGAAGGCGCGGCGGGTGGCCGCGTTGAGCTCCTGCTCCTGCTGGGCGGCGGCGATCTCGGCGCCGCGCCGCGCCAGTTCGGCGTCCAGTCGGCCGCTGAGCTCGGCCGCCCGGTGCTGCTGCTCGGCCAGGCGCTCGCGCAGGGTGAGGGTGACGGCGCGGTAGCGCGCGGCGGCGAGCACCGCGAGAACGGTGAGCAATCCGGCCGCTGTCGCACACCACTGAGTCATCGTCACGCGGCGCATTCTAGGGTGGCGATACTGCGATCGTATGAATAGCCCACCAATTGACTGAACTGGGCACGTCAAAGCGCTTCGGTTCGCCCACCGACTCCCCGGGTCAGTCCCGGACGCCCACCGTCAGCCGGTGCAGCAGCAGCACCGCCACGTCGTCCGGACGGGAGTTGCGCTCCGTCACATTCAGCGTCAGCAGGTCGGCCAGCCGCTCCAGCGCCGCGTCCGGCCCGCCGCGGGTCTCCCCGGTCTGCCGCGCCCACAGCTCCAGCCCGCCCAGCATCCGCGCCAGCGACTCGTCGTAGTCCTCGTCCCGGACCTCCACCAGCCCGTCGGTGTACGCCAGCACCGTCTCGCCCTCCTCCAGCAGGCCCGCCGCCAGCGGGTAGCCGCTCCCCGGCTCCACGCCCAGCGGCGGCCCGCCGGGCAGCTCGATCTCGGACGCCTTCCCGTCCGAGATCCGCACCGGCGGCGGGTGCCCGGCCCGCGCCCCGCTCAGCTCCCCGGTGAGCGGATCGAGCGTCAGGTACAGGCAGGTGGCGAACAGATCGGTGTCCAGCTCGGCCAGCAGCCGGCTGGTCCGGGTCAGCGTCGCGGCCGCGTCGTTCCCATCGGTGGCGTACGCCCGCAGCCCGCTGCGCAGCTGGCCCATCACCGCGGTGGCCTCCGCGTTGTGCCCCTGGACGTCGCCGATCACCAGCCCGACCCGGCCGTCCGGCAGCCGCAGCAGGTCGTACCAGTCGCCGCCGATCTGCATCCCCTCGGTGGACGGCAGGTAGCGGGCGGCCGACGCGATGCCGGGCAGCCGGGGCAGGCTGCGCGGCAGCATCGCCCGCTGCAGCTCGCTGGCGCGGTGGTGGTGGATGTCGTACAGCCGGGCCCGCTCCAGGGACTGCGCCAGGATGCCGGCGAAGGCCGAGTACATGGTGCGGTCCTCGCGCCCGAAGACCCGCTCGGTGGCGAAGGTGATCAGGCACGACCCGACCTGCCGTCCGGAGGCGACCAGTGGCAGCACCGCCCACGCCGCGGGGGTGAGCGGGCTGCCGCCGCCCCGGCCGCCCGGCTCGCTGAACAGCGGGGTGGCCCGGGCCAGCGCGTGCTCCATCACCCCGGAGGAGAGCTCGTGCAGCCGGTTCAGCTCGTTGCGGTACGGGCCGCCGTACACCGCCGGGGAGACCGGCAGCAGCCGGCCCTCGTCGATCAGGTCGAGCACCACGCTGGCCGCACCGAGGGCCGGCCTGGCTATGTCGGTGAGCGCCGTGGTCACCTCGCGGACGGTGACCGCCCGGGACAGCGCCCGGGTGAGCGCCAGCAGCAGGGCGGTCCGGGCGCCGGCGACGGCCGGTTCGGCGTCGCCGGGGGCGCTCCGGCCGCCCCGGTCCGCCTGCCCGCCCCGGTCCGCCTGCCCGGCCCGGTCCGCGCCGTCCGGCCGCTCGGGCCGTTCGGTGTGGTCGCGGCCGGTGAGCAGTCCTGCGATCCGGACCGGACGGTTGTGGATGTCGAGCATCACCTCGCCCGACTCGTCCACCCGGGCGACCGTCCCGTCCGCCCGGACCACCCGGTAGCTCAGCCGGTACGGGCCGCCGGCGGCCAGCGCCTCGGCGATGCCGGCCTGCAGGTCGGGCAGGTCCTCGGGGTGCACCACCCGGCTCAGGTCGGGGGCGGTGGCGGTGCCGCGCTCCGGCGGCGCCAGCCCCACCAGCTGGTAGGCCCGGGCGTCCCAGGTGGTCTCGCCGGTGACCAGGTCGCGTTCGAAGGCACCCGCCCCGGCCGCCCGGACGGCCAGCGAGAGCAACTGCGGGTCGACCGGCTGCGGCGAGGGCCGGATGCCCTCCGGCACCGGCGCGGCGGCCTGCACGTGGTCGATCAGGTGGGAGAGCCGGTGGGCGCACGCCTCGGCCAGGGTCTCCAGGGTGTCGATGTCCCGGCGCGGCACGGTGCCCCGGTGGGCCAGCGCCAGGGCGAGGGCGCCGATCGCGTCCCCGTCGACGATCAGCGGCAGGACCGCCAGCGCCACCAGGCCGGTGCCGCGGCCGACGTTGGTGTTCGGGTAGTCGGTCCTGGTCTGCTCGGGGCTGAGCAGCACCGTTTCGCGGCGGCGCAGGGCGAGCGCGGCGGGCAGGTCACTGGCCGGGTCGACCAGGCCGTAGCGCTCGTGGGCCCACTCCGGCAGTCCGTGGGAGGCGGCGAGCCGGAGCATCCCGTCGGAGTCGAGCAGGTAGAGCGCGGAGCCCTCGCCGGTGATCCAGATCGGGCCCTCGGTCAGCACCACGCCGAGCAGTTCGGCGGCGCTGCCGGCCCGCAGCAGTAAGCGGACGCAGCGCAGCTCGGTGCGGGTGGCCGGCCGGTCGGAGGTCAGGTCCACGGATGCCGGCCCCCTTCCGCTCGTGCCGCGTCTGCGTGCCGCCATCACTGTTGCTGAACATCTTATTTACGTATCGCCCACATGGCTGGTTGCGTGCACGTGGTTCGCGCTCCGTGATCGACGACTTCGGGCCGTCGGCCGGCCCGGGGCACGGAGAGGCGCGGCGGGGCAACGCGTGGCAGCAGGGCTCGGCAGGGCAGGGCAAGGCGGGGCAGGGCATGGCAACGCATGGCGAGGCCCGCAGACCGGCCGTCGGGCGACCCTGGTGTCTGCGGGCCCGGAGGATCCCCCGGAACGGAGGCTTCGGCTACTGGCCGTCCACCTCGCCGTACGGCCGCTGCGGGCGGGCCGGGACCGGGCGCAGCGAGCGCAGGCCGCGCAGCAGCGCGAAGGCGTGCCGGGCCGAGTCGGCGAACCCGGGGGCGTCGGACCGCGGGCCGACGGTGACCGGCTCCTCGGGGCGGCGGGGACCCGGGACCAGGCCGGTCACCGACTCGATCTTCTGCGCCGTCTGCGTCATCGTTCCGTCCTTCGTGCTGCGACCGTCACCGCTGGTGAGCTGACGGGACGTGGGCCTCGGTGGCTCCGTCCCCTATCGGTATGACTACCCGGTCGGCTGACAGTGTGACGCGCGGACGGTGAAGGAACGATATCGGGGGTGATCCGATGACGTACCGGCGTGCACCCCGGGGCGGGGGCGCACGCCGGGGGAGCGTCAGGCGGGGAGGTCCGGCAGCTCGGGGGCGACGGCGGTGGCCTGGTCGAGGCCGAGCGGCAGGTCGGGAGCGGTGATGGCGTCGGTCAGCGGGCCGGTGCCGACCGGCTGGGTGGCGTGGGCGCTGGGGGCGGTCAGGGAGGCCACCACGCCGACGGCGAGGGAGGCAAAGGCGAGCATCGAGCGCTTCTTCATGGCCTGCCCAACGGCCGCCCCGACCCCGAGGTCACGGCCAGGAGCGCAGGCCCTCGACGAGCACCCGGGTCATCCGGTCCAGGGTCACCGCCTGATCCTCCGCCAGCCGGAACGCCCCGCCGGTGGTCAGCGAGGCGAAGCCGTGCGCCATCGCCCGGACCGTGCGGGTGGCGTGGATCGCCTCCGACCCCTCCAGCCCGTAGCCGCTCAGCACCCGCAGCACCACCTCGACCAGCCGGGTCGCCGCCGCCAGCTGCTCGGGGTCGTCCGCCTGCGGGGCCTGCGGCACCGCCGCGTACCGCTCCGGATGCTCGCCCGCGTAGTCCGCGTACGCCGCCATCAGCGCGGCGACGGCCTCATCGGTCGAGCGTCCGAGCACCGCGTCCGAGAGCCGTTCGGCCAGCTCCGCGGTGGCCCGGACGGCGACCAGGCGGCGCAGCTCGGCCAGCCCGCCGGGGACGTGCTTGTAGAGGGACGGGGTGGCGACCTTGGCGCGGGCGGCGACGGCGGCCAGGGTGAGGCCCTGGGCGCCCTGCTCGTCGAGCAGTTCCAGCGCGTGGTCGACCACGGCGGCGGGAGTGAGTCCGGCGCGGGGCATCAGCCGACCTCTGCCAGGAACGGGAGCAGGGCGGCCGCGGTGGCCTCCGGGTAGCCCGCCATGGGGTAGTGCCCGGCGTCCTGGATCATCACCTTCCGGGCCCCCTTCAGCGCCGCGACCTGGCGGTCGGCGACCACCTCGGGCTTCGGGAAGTCGGGGTCCTTGGTGCCCATCAGCACCAGCGCCGGGCACTGGACCGCCGCCGACCAGCCGTCCGGGGCGGAGTTGCCGGTCAGGTAGCCCTTCAGCGCGGCCTTCCGGCCGGGCTCGCGGAGCATCGCGGACAGCTCGGCGCGGTAGGCGTCGAAGTCGGCCGGACGGGCGGTCGGGTAGTAGAACTTCTGCAGCGTCCCCCACAGCCCGGGGAAGGTCGACACGAGCGGCGCGACCGCGCCGAACAGGGCCTTCTGGAAGGCGTTCAGCGGCAGGTTCTCGATGAAGGCGTCGATCAGCACGATGCCGGCGGTCCGCTCGGGAGCGATCCCGGCGACCTTCACCACCGTCGCGCCGGTGTACGAGCTGCCGGCCAGCACGGCGCGCTCGATGCCCAGGTGGTCGAGCAGGGCGATCACGTCGCCGGCGATCGCGGCGGGGGAGTAGTCGGTGAAGCCGGTGGAGGACTCGCCCATCCCGCGCAGGTCCGTGGTGATCACCCGGCGGCCGGCCGCGGTGAGCAGCGGGACCAGGTGCCGGTAGGTGCTCCGCAGGTCCAGCATGCCCGGGACGAGGACCACCGGGACGCCCTCGCCGGTGACGGTGTCGTCGAAGGCGATCCGGCCGCCGGGGACGTCGAAGTGGCGGGTGGTGGTGGTCGTGGAGCTCATCGCGGGCCTCCTGGCTGCGTTGGCGTCGGCCTCATGCCGTTAGCCATAAAGCTAAGGCTAATAGCCTTAGCCGTCAAGGGCCGGCGGCGGACCGGTTCACATCCCCTCCACCTTGAACGGGTCGTGCTCGGCGAGCAGCTTGTCCAGCCGGGCCTGGTCCACCCGGCTGGTGAGCTCGCCCGCCTCCTGGCGGTCGCGGACCACCTTGGCGAGGGTGAACGCCGAGGTGATCTCGTACAGCAGGCCCACCGCCAGGAAGGCGCGCATCCAGGCGCTCACCGGCAGGTAGGCGATGCCAAGCCCGAGCGCGGCGGTGGCGAGGGCGAAGGAGATGACGGCCTGGACGTAGTACGCAGCCGTGGTC
Source organism: Kitasatospora cinereorecta (assembly GCF_024172095.1). Classification (GTDB taxonomy): domain Bacteria; phylum Actinomycetota; class Actinomycetes; order Streptomycetales; family Streptomycetaceae; genus Kitasatospora; species Kitasatospora cinereorecta. Next base: position 64,619 of record NZ_JAMZDX010000001.1, read on the forward strand.
CGGTTCTGCATCGATGCGGTCATGCCGCGAGCGTCTCCGACTCCGTCGCGCGACACATGAGTACGGATACTCAACCGCTCGTCACGGTGCGTTGCGGCGGTACTCGGGGTCATCTGGCCAACCGTCACAAATCGCCCATAAGTCCGCAGGAGGAATCCACTGTCTCTCTCGAGACGCTTGGAATCAGGGGATGCATGGGATTAACGTTTGATAACGCAGCGCGGTCGGCAACGCCGTACCCACACGGCACCGTGCGCTCTCGCCTAATCCACCGGGCGCGCCCCTCGCGGGCGGGCCCAGGAGCCGGGGAACCACCGTTCCACCGGGGTGAATCGGCCAGGCTCCAGAGCCGGGCCGTAGGAGACCTTCCACCTCCGAACCCGTCAGCTAACCCGGTCGGCGACAGGGAAGGAAGGAGCACGCCCCCGTGGCGTCGACCCACTCGGCAGAGAGCACCGGAGCAGCCACCCAGCTGCTGGACCACCCCGCGGAGCAGGACGCGGCCCGCCACCGGCTGCCCCGCCAGTCCAGGGGCGGCAGCCCGCTGCTCGGGGTGACCGCGATGACCGCCGCGCTCGGCGCGACCGGCTTCGCCGCCTCCACCGCCGCCCAGGCGGCCCAGCCGCCGGCCGCCCCGACCGCCCAGGTCCCCGCCGTCTCCGCGCCCGACCTCGCCACCCCTGACGAGGCGTCCGCCAGCGGACACGCCGCCGACCCCGGCCTCGCCCTCGCCGCCCGGATCCAGCAGCAGGCCGACGGTCGCAGCACCGCCGAGGACGAGCACGCCCGACTCGCCGCCGCCCAGGAGGCCGAGGCCAAGCGCGCCGCCGCCCGGGCCGCCACCGCGGACCAGGGCCGGACCACCGACGCCCACGGCGCCACCGCCACCCTGCCGGTCACCGACTATCGGCTCACCACCCGGTTCGCGCAGGCCGGCACCCACTGGGCCCACCTGCACACCGGCCTCGACTTCGCCGCCCGCACCGGCACCCCGGTCACCGCCATCGGCGAGGGCACCGTCACCGCCGCCGGCTGGACCGGCCCCTACGGCTACCGGGTCATCCAGACCCTCCCCGACGGCACCGAGCTCTGGTACTGCCACCTCGCCCGCATCACCACCCCCGCGGGCCCGGTGCGCCCCGGCACCGTCCTCGGCACCGTCGGCGCCACCGGCAGCGTCACCGGCCCCCGGCTCCACCTCGAGGTCCGCCCCGCCGGCGGCGCGCCGGTCGACCCCCTCGCCTGGCTCCACGCCCAGGGCCTGAACCCCTGACCCCTGCGGGGCCGCCCGCCCCGCTTCTCAGTCCTCCCGCTCGGCGAGGTACGCCTCCACGTCCCCGGTCCCCGGCTCGGGCGCCAGGTCCGGGTACTCGGCCACCAGCAGCTCCGGCAGCCCCGGCACCGTCCACTCGCCGCACAGCCGCAGCGCCTCGTCCGCCACCGCCGCCTCGAACCCGTCGAAGTCCCCCGCCAGCTCCTCCGGCATCGGCAGTCCTCGCGCGGTCAGCTCGGCCAGGTTCCGGTAGCTGCGCTGCATCAGCCCCTGTTCGACCAGCCGCCGCGCCCCGTCGGTCGCCATCCCCACCAGCAGGACGCGGTCGCGGCCCCACCCGCCGTCCGGCTCCAGGCCCGCCACGGCGTCGTACGCCGCCAGCCGCTCCTCGGTCCCGAGCTCCCGGAAGCCGTCCAGCCAGCCCCGGACCGCGGCCGGATCATCCGTGTCCACGCCGTCCGCCCACAGCAGCAGCGCGTACAGCCGCGGCCAGGTCACCAGATCGGCCCGACGCAGCAGCCCGCACAGCACCTCGCCCTGCCACTCGGCCTCCTCGTGCAGCCGCTCCCAGCGCTTCGCGTTCAGCCGCCGCACGGCCCGCTGATGGTCGATCAGCAGCCGCACCGCCACCCCGTACCACTCCGGCTCCACCGTCGGCTGCACGTACAGGAAGAGCCGTTCGTACAGCAGCTGCTCCAACGCCCCGGAGGTGAGTTCCGGGTAGCCGTCGTGCAGCCGGGCACCGCCCAGTTCGAGCAGGGCGAGCACGGCCCGCAGCGCCTCCTCCGGCACCGGGTCGTGGCCCTGTTCGATCCCCCATGCGAGCAGCTCGGCGGTTCGGGTACGCGGGCTGAGCTGCAGGTCTTCGTCGTTCACGCACGTACCGTAACCGGTTCGCGCCGCCCGCTGCCGCTCCGCTCGCCGCCGGTCCTCCCACCTGCGGCGGTAGGGTCGGGCCGCATGGAGCTCGTACGGCTGACCGGTCCTCGCCTCACCCTCCGTGAATACCGCCACACGCCGGAGGAGGTGGAGGCGCTGCACGCGGTCTTCGGCGACCCGGTGGCGGCCCGCTACCTGCCGTTCGAACCGCGCGACGCGGACGAGTGCGCCGACCAGATCGCGTACTACCTGGAGGAGGCGGAGCGGGAGCCGCGCACCTACTACCGGCTCGCCGTGGTTCGCACCACCGACGGCGAGGACGGGACACCGATCGGCCAGGCCGCCTTCACCCGGGACGGGGAGACCGCCGCCTTCGTCGGCTACGCGCTGCGCCGGGACGTCTGGGGCCGGGGGTACGCGGGGGAGATCACCGCGCTGCTCTGCGAGTTCGGCTTCGGGAAGCTCGGACTGCACCGGCTGGAGGCCCGGATCGATCCGGACAACACCGCCTCCGCCCGGGTGGTGACCCGGGCCGGCTTCGAGCTGGAGGGACGGATCCGGCACGAGCTGCAGGTCGGCGGCGAGTGGCGGGACTCGCTGCAGTACTCGCTGCTCGAACCGGAGTGGCGGGCCGCCGAGGGCTGAACCGGGCCTGCGCACCCGTACGGGGGTGGGGACAACCCCACCCCGAAGTCGGCAGCAGGCGTCATTCCGCCGCCCCCGGCCGGTCCGGCACCTTGGACACCGTGAGCAGTCACGAGACCGAGGGGACCGAGATGACCGAGATGACCGCCAGCACGCTGCACTCCGCGCACTCCGCCGACACCTTCCACACCCGTCCGCCCGCCGCCCGGCGCCCGTCCTTCTGGCTGGCGCCCTTCGCCCCGGCCACCTACCGCGAGATCGGGTACACCCTCACCTCGCTGCCGACGGCCGTGTTCGGGTTCTCGGTGATGATCACCCTCTTCTGCACCGGCGCCGGCCTGACGGTCACCGTCCTCGGCCTGCCCGTGCTGGCCCTGATGCTCACCACCGCCCGCGGCCTCGGCGCCTTCGAACGCGGGCGGGCCCGCACCCTGCTCGACACCGACGTCCCCGGACCCCGTCCCGTCAGCCCCACCCGCACCGGCATCTGGGGCGCCATCACCGCCCGCCTCGCCGACGCCGCCGGCTGGAAGGCCGCGCTCTACCAGGTGATCATGTTCCCCTGGGCGGTGCTGTCCTTCTGCCTCTCCGTCACGTTCCTGCTGACCGGCTGGGTGTACGCGCTCTACCCGCTCTACCACTGGGTGTTCGCCCGCTTCACCCCCTGGCCCGGGTACCGAGTCTTCGACTACACCGACAGCTCCGGCGTCCAGCACGACTACTACATCACCAGGCCCTGGCAGATCACGGGCATCTCCCTGGTCGGACTGATCCTCGTCTTCCTCACTCCTCAGATCGTCCGCGGCCTCACCAACGTCCACCGCCTCGCCATCCGCGGCCTGCTCTCCACCCGCTGACCCGACCCTCCCCCGCCGCTCCCGGCAGCGTGCGGGCCCTGACCACCCGTGATCCGATGGAGGCGTCCCGCGAGCCGCCCGAGGAGCGCGATGAGCCACCCGCCGACGCTGATCACGTCCCGCCCGCTGGACGAGTACTGCCGCCTCTTCGGTCTCACCCGCAGCAGCCTCGGGACCCTCCCGGGCCCGGTCCTCGACTGCCCGGGCGGCGCCGCAGGGCTGGTCGCCGAAGCCCGCGCCCTCGGCTGCCAGGTGATCGCCGCCGACCCGCTGTACGCCCTGCCCGCCCCCGACCGCACCGCCCTCGCCCGCGCCGGCCGGGCCGCCATCGCCACCGCCGCCGGTACCGACCCCGGGCGCTACCTCCCGGGGGGCCACGCCCACCGCCCGGAGAAGTACCTCCGCAGCTGGGACCGCGCCCACCGCCTGTTCGCCGCCGACTCCGCCGCCCACCCGGACCGCTACATCGCCGCCGCGCTGCCCCGGCTCCCCTTCGCCGAAGGTACGTTCGCGCTGACCCTCAGCTCCTACCTGCTGTTCGCCTACCCGGAGCTGTTCGCCGCCGACGACCAGCTCGCCGCCCTGCTCGAACTCGTCCGGGTCACCGCCCCGGAGGGCGAGGTGCGCGTCCACCCCCTGTACGACGGCAGCGGCCGCCGCTGCCCCCACCTGCCGGAGCTCCGCGCCACCCTGGGGGCCCACCGGATCTCCACCGAGATACGCCGGGTCGCCCCGTCCGACCGCGCCGGGCGCCCCCACCGCATCCTGATCCTCCGCGCCGTCAACCGCCGCAGCAGCCGGCTCCGCACCCCGGCCGGCATCCATCTGACCACCGCGCAGCCCACCCGCCGTACGGACGCCCGGGCCCTCGGTCCTCAGCCCTCGACCCGCGCCGTCGGCACGTCCACGGCCGACGCCCCGACGCCTTGAGCCCCGCCGCCTGGCGTCCCCGCGCCCGGACCCCCCGGCTGCCGGCCCCCCGCCTCCGGCAGCCGCTTCAGGACCTCCTCCGCCACCACCCGCCGCCGCGAGTACGGCGGCACGGTCCGGCTGTTGCGCAGCTTGTACGCGACGGCGTCCCGCAGCGTGGCCCGGTCGGTGTCGGTCATCCCGGGAGCCGTGGCGAGTTCGCGGGCGGCGAGCAGTGCCTGCAGCAGCTCGAACGGCGACAGGTGCCGGTCGATGGCCTTGACGATCAGATCCAGGTGACGCGGATCGGGTGCGCCCTGCATCAGCGCCAGCGCCTGGACCCGCAGCCCTTCGACCCCCGTATCGAACAGCTCCCGCACCTGCTCCGGCCGGAACCCGAGCGAGCCGGCTGAGATCACCGTCTGGGCGACCGAGTCGGCCAGGGTCTGCCGGTCCGCCGAGGACAGGGCCCGCGCCAGCAGCAGCCGGGTGAGCAGCCAGCCCGCCACGAAGCCCAGCACCGTGAAGTACACCGCCAGCGCGGCGGCGAAGCCGGCCGCTCCCGCCCGCCCGCCGGGGCCGCCGACCGGATCGCCGCCGACCACGGGCGCCAGCCAGTCGCCGAGTTCCCGCAGACGCCTGGGCAGGGTGCCGATCTGGGTGAGACCGGCGCCGAGCAGGATCTTGGTCAGCCAGTCGGAGACCTGTTCGAGGTTGGTGTTGGGCGCGTAACTGGCGGTCGAGGTGGCGCCCTGGTCGGCGGGGTGCGCGGCCGCCCCACTGGTCAGCAGCCGCGGGATGCCGAACAGGAAGCCGAGCAGTCCACCCGCCACGGTGAAGGTCGCGGCGACCACCAGTCCGCCGCCGAGCGATGCCGCCCAGTGCGGGCTCGCGGCCGCGTACAGGACCAGTCCGAGCAGCCCGGCCCCCACCACTGCGCCCAGCCCGAGCTTCACCGCCGGGGCGGGTTCACCACCGCGTTCCAGTTCCACCGACTGCCTCCCCCTGCCATCGTGGTCGGCGTCGACTGTACCGATGGTCCGCAGCGTCCACTGTCCGCCCGCGTTCCGGGCGCGGACATGCAGACGGCCCGTGGGCTGCTTCCTCGTGCCGGACCCGGATCGGGTCGGCGACCGAGGCACCGGGGATGTACCGGTGAGCTCACGGGCCGGGTGACTGCTTGGATTTTCGCCTCCGCCGGAGACCTTGACGGCCTCTCCCCGCGCAGGCAGGGGCGGCTCTAGCGAGCAGCCACCTCACGCATCCTGATGGAACTCAACTCAGGATCACCTCCTTTCAGTGTGCCGCCACCATAGGCAGGCCATCCGTCCGGAGGCAACGGATTTATCGGTCGGAAAAGGCCGAAGGCCCGGAGGCGAGCCTCCGGGCCTTCGTGCTACTGAGTAGCGGGGACAGGATTTGAACCTGCGACCTCTGGGTTATGAGCCCAGCGAGCTACCGAGCTGCTCCACCCCGCGTCGGTGAACCCAACACTACGTGAGTCTCGCCTGGAAGGGAAATCCATATCCGATTCGGCCCCGGATCAGCCCCAGAGCGAGTCGCCGGACGGTCCTCCGGCAGGGCATCCGCCCTGGTCAGCCGTGCCCCGTGACGGACCGGGGGGACTGTCGGCCGCGCCGGGTCTGGGCCCAGACCGAAAAGCAGACCAGCACCGCGAAGGCGGGGACCATCAGCAGTCCGTACACCAGCAGGAAGCCGTCGGTGCCGAGTCCGGCGGCCGCGTTCCAGGTGCCGTGCAGGGCCATCGCCAGCAGAAGTCCGACGGGTGCGGCGAACCGGGCCAGCCAGCGGCGGCCGGTGGTGAGCGATATGGCGATGCCGAGTCCGGTCAGAGCTGTGAACAGTGGGTGTGCGAAGGGGGAGAGCAGGCCGCGCAGGACGAAGGTGTGCACCGTCCCGTCGAAGTCGCGCAGGCTGGGGGCCTGGCCGAGGCCGATCGAGTCCAGCCGGGCCTGCTGGTCGGCGGTGAAGGCGCGGCCGAGGTAGAGGGCGTTCTCGGTGAACGCGAACCCGCTCGCGGTGACCCCGCCGAGCACCGTACCGGCGGCCAGGGTGCGCGGGCTGGACCTCGCCCGCTGCCGACCGCGCGGCGCCGGCCGGAAGTACGGCTGCGGCCGGACCCGGGACCGTACCGGCCGTCCCTCGCCGCGTCCCCGGGATCCCCGTCGCAGCCAGGGCAGCCGCCCGGTCAGCCGGACCCGCCCGACCAGACCGGTCCCACCAGGACCAGTGGTCCGGGCAGCCCGGCTTACCCGACCCGGGCGGCCGGCCCGCGCCGGGGCGTCGCCGTCGCCGCCCGCCGACGGCCCCGGCCGGTCGTCGGCGGTCCGGTTGACCATCCCGCAGGGCCGGTCGCCGCGGCAGCGCAGCCGCAGCTGCCGCCGGAAGGGCAGCAGCAGCATCAGCAGGGCGCACGCCTTGGCGGTCTCCTCGATCAGTGGCGTGGCGAACTCGGCGCCCAGCGTCTCGCCGCGGGCGCTGCCCTGGTGGGCGATGAGGAAGTCGCTGGCCCAGCCGTTCGCCATGATCGCCACCGTGGTGGCGGCGCAGGCGCCCCACGCCAGGCAGAAGAGTGTGTGCCGGAGCGGTACCCGGGCGGTCTGGTTCAGCCAGGCCAGCGAGCCGAGGACGAAGGGCAGCGGGAGCAGGGCGAGGCCCATGCCGACCAGCAGGCCGACCGTGCCGGTCTGCCGCTGCACCAGGTGCAGGATCAGCACCCCGCAGCCCGCCAGTGCGAACGCCGCCAGCGCGGAGGAGAGCGCGGGCCGCCGCATCGAGGCGACCCGTCGACCCAAGCGACCCAAGCGGGCCAGCCGCCCCGAGCCCAGCCGCTCCGAGGTCAGCAGCCCCGAGCCCGGCCGCCCGGAATCACGCCGCCCGGAATCCGGGCGGTCCGAGCCCCGTCGGCCCGCGGCGCCGAGACGGCGCCCCAGCGGCCCCGGACGGGACCGGCCGTGCGGTGGGCGGCCCGAGTCGGTGGGCGGGTGCTCGGGCAGCAGTCGAGGAGCGCGGCGCGCCCGAGGCCCCGGGATGGTGCGGGTGCCGGTGGGGAGCGCCGTCGCTTCCGCCGCGGTTGCAGCGGGCCCAGCAGGCGCCCCGATGGGTGCGCTGCCGCCGTACGGGCTGCTCACCCGCAGAAGCGTAGGCGACGCACCCGGTTCCGGGGGAGGCCTCGCGACAGTACGCACCCGGAGGGGTGCTCAGCGTGATAATGCGCCCTCCGCGTCGGGCACCCGCCGGGCCGGGCGGCGGATCCGCCGCCCGGTGCTTCCCGGTGCGGGGGCTCAGCGGCGGCGGAACAGCAGGTCGTGCACCACGTGGCCCTTGGCCAGGCCGGCCCGCTCGAACTTGGTCATCGGACGCCAGTCGGGCCGCGGCGCGTACCCGGGGACGCTGCCCGCCGGGTGCTCGGACGGCTCCAGCCAGTGCGAACCGTCACCCTCGGGGTGGAGGTTCTCCAGCTCCGGGCGGCCCGCCAGGACCTCGGCCATCTGCTCGGCGTACGGCTCCCAGTCGGTCGCGCAGTGCACCAGCGCGCCCGGCGCCAGCCGGGGCAGCACCAGGTCGAGGAAGGAGTCCTGGATCAGGCGGCGCTTGTGGTGCTTGGGCTTCGGCCACGGGTCCGGGAAGTACACCCGCAGGCCGGCGAGCGAGGCGTCGGCCAGCATGTCGCGGAGCAGGATGATCGCGTCGCCGGCGGCGAGGCGGACGTTCTCCGAGCCGTCCCGCTCCAGGAACTGCAGCAGGTTGCCGTGGCCGGGGGTGTGCACGTCGGCGGCGAGGATGCCCATGGCCGGGTCGGCGGCGGCCATCGAGGCCGTGGTGTCGCCCATGCCGAAGCCGATCTCCAGCGTCACCGGCAGACCGCCGAACAGCTGCGGGAGGTCGAGCGGGGTGCCGTCGATCGCCAGGCCGTACCGCTCCCAGCTCCGGTCGAGCGCACCGGCCTGGGCCTTGGTCATCCGGCCGCGGCGCGGCTGGAAGGTGCGGATGCGGCGCTCGCGGTGCTGTTCCTCGGTGGCCTTGTGCGGGTACATCGGCGCGGGGAACGCCGCCGGGGCGGCGGAGAGCCGGGCGGACGGGGGCAGCTGGGAGGACGGGGCAGAGGCAGTCACAATCGCACCAGTCTACGGGCGCCCCCGGGACGCCGGACCGGCGCGTGACGCATTCCTCACCACCACCGCCGAGCCCCCACGCAGAGCCGGCCCAGCCTCAACCACCCGCGTCAGCCGCCCGCCTCCAGGGCGGCCAGCGTCCGGCGGGCCACCTCGCGTCCGATGCCGAGCGAGGCGGTGGCCGCCGGTGAGGGCGCGTTCAGCACGTGCACCACCCGCCGGGCGGACCCGGGGTCGGCCGGGTCGAACCCGGCGAAGGCGAAGTCGTCCAGCAGCGAGCCGTCGGCCGCCACCGCCTGCGCCCGCACGCCCGCGCCGGCCGGCACCAGGTCGGCCTCGCCGACGGCGGGCAGCAGTCGGCGGACCGCCGCCGTGAACGCCCGCTTGGACAGCGAGCGGTGCAGCTCGCCGACCTCGTACCGCCAGTGCCGTCGGGCGATCTGCCAGGTACCCGGGAAGCGGACCGTCTCCGCCAGGTCGCGCAGCCGGACGGTCCGCCAGTCGTAGCCCTCGCGGGCCAGTGCCGGGACGGCGTTCGGGCCGACGTGGACGTCGCCGTGGATGCCCCGGGTCAGGTGGACGCCGAGGAAGGGGAAGGCCGGGTCGGGGACGGGGTAGACCAGTCCGCGGACCAGGTCCCGCCGGTGCTCGGCCAGTTCGTAGTACTCGCCGCGGAAGGGGACGATCCGCACGCCCGGGTCGTCCCCGGCCAGCCGGGCGATCCGGTCGCTGTGCAGCCCGGCGCAGTTGACCAGGACCCCGCAGCGCAGCTCGGCCAGCGTGGTGCGGACGATCACGCCGTCCGGCCGGCGGACGATCTCGCGGACCTCGTTCCCGGTGCGCAGCGAGGCGCCCTTCTCCTCGGCCAGCGCCGCGTAGCGCCGCGCCACCGCAGGGAAGTCGCAGATGCCGGTGGTGGCAACGTGCAGCCCGGCCACGCCGGCCACCTGCGGCTCGTACGTGCGGATCCCGGCCGGGTCCAGCTCGGTGACCGGGATGCCGTTGGCCCGCCCGCGCTCGGCGAGCGCCCGCAGCCGCGGCAGTTCCTCGACGGCGGTGGCGACGATCAGCTTGCCGGTCACCTCGTGCGCGATGCCGTGCTCCCGGCAGAACTCCACCATCTCGGCGGCCCCGCCGGTGGCGTACCGGGCCTTGAGCGAGCCGGGACGGTAGTAGATGCCGCTGTGGATCACACCGCTGTTGCGGCCGGTCTGGTGGGCGGCGAAGTCGAGCTCCTTCTCCAGCACCGCCACGCTCAGGTCCGGGCGGGAGCGGGTCAGCGCGTACGCCGTCGAGAGTCCGACGATCCCGCCGCCGACCACCACCACATCGAAGTCGTACGCCACCCCAACCCCCTTCGCCCGCCGCGGGAACCGGTCCCCGGTCGATGCTGTCACGCGGGCCCATGTCGGGCGACCGCCTTCGGGAGATGGGCCGGACAATGTCCGCCATGGACGAGGACGAGAAGCCGCTGCGGGACGTCGACGCGCTGCACCGGCGGTTGGACCGGATCGAGGCCCTGCTGGAGCCGAGGGCGGTCGCCCCCGCCCCGGAGCCGGCGTGGAAGCAGCCCACCGAGGGGGAGGAGCGCTGGGCGGTGACGACGGCGATCCTGGTCGCCATCGCCCTCCAGCTGTACCTGCCGCACCGGTTGACCCTCCAGCCGCACTGGCTGCTGCCGGCGCTCGAACTGGCCCTGCTGGCGGCGCTGTACGCCGCCCACCCGCACCGCCGGCTGGACCGCACCTCACCGCTGCTGCGGACGCTCAGCCTTGGGCTGGTCGCGGCGATGAGCCTGGCCAACGGCTGGTCGGCGGCGAAGCTGGTCCACGAGCTGCTGACCGTGGGCGGCTCGTCCGACCCGCTCGGCCTGCTCGGCACCGCGGGCGCGGTGTGGGCGACCAACGTGATCGCCTTCGCGCTCTGGTACTGGGAGTGGGACCGCGGCGGGCCGGCCGCCCGCGCACTGGGGCGCAAGGACTATCCCGACTTCCTGTTCCCGCAGATGCAGCAGCCCGGGACCGCCCCCGACAACTGGGCGCCCTACTTCGTGGACTACCTCTACCTGGCGTTCACCAACGCGACCGCCTTCAGCCCGACCGACACCATGCCGCTGACCGCCTGGACCAAGCGCCTGATGCTGCTTCAGGCGTCGATCTCGATGGTCACCGTGCTGCTGGTGGTCGCCCGGGCGGTCAACGTGCTCCAGTGACCACCCGGACGGCCGCCCCGGTCAGCGGCCCGGCCCCGGTCAGCGGTTCAGCCACGGCCAGTCGGCGTCACGGCCGGCCTCCAGCAGCGGCACCAGCCGGAACGCCGCGTCGCCGAGGCCGCCGAAGGTGTGCCGGTTCGCCGCACCGGACGGTCCGTGGCCCGGCCGGTAGCCCGCCAGGTTCCAGGTGTAGACCGGGACCTGCGCGGGGACCGCGCCGAGCGGATCACCGTAGTTCGCCTGCTCGTCGGTGACGATGACCACCCGGTCGTGCCCGCGGTAGTGGGTGCGGACGGCCGCCGCCGTGTCGGTGCCGCCGAGGCTGCCGAAGCGCTCCAGCACCTTGAGCACCGACTCGCCGCGCCCGAGCGCGACCGTCGCGCTGGAGGTGCCGAACTGGACCAGGTCGGCCTCGGCCGCCCGCAGCGCCAGCGCGGTACCGAAGATCGCCGCCGAATCGGCCCGGTTGAGCTGGGTCTGCGCGCTCGGCCGGTCGAACATCGAGCCCGAGCGGTCGACCAGCACCAGTGTCCGGCCGGGCAGCGCCGGTACGTTGGCCAGCGAGTGCCCGAGTGCCTTCTCCAGCGCGTACGCCCACCGCAGCGAGGGCGCGTGCCGGTAGGCGGCCAGGTAGCGGAACGGGAACTGCTTGGAGCGGCGCACCTCGTCCGGGGCGCAGATCCGCCGGGCGACCTGCTCGGCCACCTCGTCGGACACGCCCGCCTGATCGAAGTTGCGCAGGTTGCGGACCAGGGCCATCGACCCCATGAAGGGGATGATCGCCTCCCAGACGGCCGCGTCCAGCGGGCCCTGCAGCCAGCCGGCCAGTGCCTCCCAGGTGAACCCCGCCTCGGCCAGCCGCTCCGCGCCGCCCGGGCCGGTCACCACGGCCCGCCGTTGCTCCACCGGCAGCGCCAGCAGCGCCCGGTGGGCGCCGAGCAGCGCGTCACCGGCCGGCGGCACCGCCTCGTCCGGGCGGTGGCGGCGGTCCAGCGCGTAGCGGAACAGCTCGCCCTGCCACGGCTTCTCCGGGTGCGGCGCCGGGTGGGTCAGCTCCAGCACGTCACCGAAGCGGTACCCCTTGGACGCGGTGTCGTACTTGAGCAGCGCACGGCCGTTGTAGAGCCGGCGCGCCGCGTCCGCGACGCCGCGCTTGACCGGCTTCGGCAGGGCGCGACCGTAGCGGGAGGTCCAGTACGCGAGCAGCTCGCCCGGCTCGTCCGGGCGGTGCAGCACCGCGTCGACCGCCTGGCGCGAGTGGCCGGAGGCCCCGGCGTCCAGCCGCGCCCGGGTGAACTCGGCGGCGCCGACCAGCGCGGCGGTGCGCAGGAAGGCCTCGCCGCGCAGCCAGCGCAGCAGGCCGAGGGTCCACTCCGGATCCTCGACGGCCAACTGCCGGACCAGCGCGGTGAACCGGTCGTCCCGGTCGCCGCCGCGCTCGTAGAAGGTGTCCTGCCCGACCAGGTTGGTCACCGCGAGCAGGAAGAGTTCGGACTTCTCGTCCCGGAGGAATCCCGTGCCGCCCTGGTGGTTCACGGTGCGCTGCCCGGTCGTGGTCACGGGCGAGGCCGGAGCGGCCTTGGCGCGGCGGGTGTTGAAGCGAGACATGGGAATTCCCCCTGGAAAAGCGGGGGAGGCATGGCGAAGGAGGGCGCGCCCGAGATCGGGTCGGCCCCGGCGAGCCGACTGGCGGCGGAGGTCGCGTACATCCGCTTCACCGCGTCACGAGGACGCTCCACGAAGAAACCCCCACCCACGCACCGGGCGCTCCCGGCGCAATGCCTCCCGAGATCGGAGCGGTGGCGGTCTGTTGTCCTGCCCGCGGATTTGAACCGCAGCCCCCTGCTGAGGGAGCCTTACCGAAGTAACCGCCGCCTGCGCACCGGGAGGTGCAAAAGCTGGTGTCCAGAGAACCGAAGCGGCTGAGGTGACATTAGCTGCTCTACCGAATTGAGCTACACCGGCCGGAAGCCGGTGACGGGACTCGAACCCGCAACCCGCCCATTAACAGTGGAAGTAACCTCTGCCTGCGCACCTGGACGAGGACGACATTAACGACCGCGTCCTCGCCCGCGCACCCGAATTAAGCCGAGCACCGAGTTAAGCCGAGCCCCGGATTGCGCCGAGCTCCGCGTTACGCCGAGCCTGCCAGCACCAGCCGGGCCCGCTCGGTCAGCTCCTTCACCCGCCGCTCGTCCGAGTAGGGCTCCAGCCGCCGCAGCAACTCCACCACGTACTCCCGGCTGCGGTGCGAGGAGATCCGCCCGGCCACCTCGACCGCGCGCTCGCCCGCCGCGACCGCCGCGTCCAGGTCGCCGGCCTCCGCCTCGGCCATCGCCGAGACCACCAGCCGCAGCCCGTGCGAGCGGACGAACCCCTCGGTCGGCCGGGCCAGCGCCTCCCGGGTGAACTGCCGCACCTTCGAGGGCACTCCGAGGTCGCGGAAGCACTCGGCCGCGTCCGCCGCCAGCCGGTCGTAGGCGTAGAAGTCGATCCAGGACGGGTCCGCGTCGCCGGGGCGGGCCCGGTCCAGCGCCGCCTCCGCCGCCGCCAGCGCCGTCCCGCAGGCCGCGGCGTTGCCGGCCTTGGCCTGCGCCCGCGCCTCCACCAGGTGGAAGAAGCTCATCGTCCGGGCCGTCGCCAGGCCCCGGTTGCGCTCCAGCGCCGCCTGGGCCAGGTCCACCGCCTCCTCCGGGAAGGACCGGTACGAGGCCTGGAGGCTCATCGACGCCAGCACGTAGCCGCCCAGCGGGACGTCGCCGGCGGCCCGGGCCAGGCGCAGCGCCTGGATGTAGTACCGCTGCGCCGCCTCGTGCTGCCCGGTGTCGAAGGCCATCCAGCCGGCCAGCCGGGTCAGTTCGGCGGTCGCGCCGAACAGCGCCCGGCCCACCGCGTCGCTGTACGAGGCGAGCAGCAGCGGCGCCGCCTCCACCCGCAGGCACTCCGGCACCATCGAGGAACGCCAGTCGCCGCCGCCGTACTTGGAGTCCCAGCGCCGAGCCTCCTGGGCCGCCTCGCGCAGTTTCGCCGCGTCCGAGTGGCCGACCCGGTAGCCGGCCAGGTCGGGCACCGCCTCCCGGGCCACCGAACCGTCCGCGGGCGTGATCAGCCACCGCGACACCGGGGTGGCGTACGCCGAGACCGAGAACGTCCCGGCCAGGCTGTCGCTCCACCGGCCGCCGCCGGGGCCGCGCCGCAGGTCCAGATCGACCCGCCACAGCTCGGTCGCCGAACGGACCGCCTCCGGCACCTCGCGCGGGAACTCCAGCCCCAGCTCCGGGGTCGGATGCGAGTCGGCCAGGCCGATCTCCTCCAACGGCACCGGCCGGCCCAGCTTGTTGCCCAGCGCGGTCGCGATCAGGTGCGGCACCGGGCGCTGGGGGACCATGCCCTTGGTGACCCAGCGGGCCACCGACGTCTTGTCGTAGCGGAGCGTCAGACCGCGCTGGGCGCCCAGGTCGTTGACCCTGCGGGCCAGGCCGGCATTGCTGATCTGGGCGAGCGAGAGGAGGGCACCGAGCCGGTCGTTCGGCCCTCGTGAGCTGACGGTCATGGTGGCGGTGGCACCCCCTGGCGACGTCGTGCGCGGACGGCAGCGAGCGCGGACGGCAGGCGCACGCCACCGGGCTGCTGCACCTAGCGTAGTCGTCCGCGTTCCGACGGTTAAGAGCCCGCATTCCGGATGGCGGGATCGCGCGCCCGCACGGCCGGTCGTCGACCGGCGCCGGGGCGGACGAACACGCCCCCCGGTCCGCTTCCCGGACGGCCGTGCTCCGGTCCCGTGCCCACGTGCGCCACCCGTGCTCCCTGGTTCCAACGGCAGGTGGGCGATTCGCTGGAGCCTGTGGATCGGCCCGCCGTCGAGGACCCGGCGGGCCGGGGGAAACGCTGCCTCGATCCCCGCGGGCAGCGACGGGTCCGGGAGGGCATGCGGATGCCCTCCCGGGCTTTGCGACGCCTTTCGGCCATCCGGCGCTCCGTCCACGCGCCGGATCCGGGCCGCGCGTCGCAGCGGGACGGGCCGGGCCGAGGAGGGGGTGGCCCGGACCGCCGCCGCACTGGCGCGAGCGCGCCACTGCCCGCTGGCAGCGACCCGCCACGATCCCGTCTCCCACCTGAACTCCCGCCCGAACGCCGGGCCGCACCCGTCCTCCCGCCGCTCCGCCGCGTGCGCCGTCGCCGCGCCCCCGACACCGACCCGCGCAACCGGGGTCACCACCCGCCCCACCGGTGGCACGATGTCTCCTGACGGCGCGCCAACCCCGTCCGCAGGCACGGCGCGCCCGGTCCCTCGGCAGGCGGAGGCGCGATGCGGTGGCTCACCGGCTGGAGCGGCCTGACCGCCGCCGACCCGGCCCTCGCCGCGGTCCGCCCGCTCGCCGCCACGGCCCTCTGGTCCGGCCCCGACCCGCTCTGGGCGGTCGGCGACTGGCGACCCGACGAGATCCGCCTCGCCGTCCTCCGCCCCGGCGGGCCCGCCACCGTCACCGCCGGACTCGC
Organism: Kitasatospora cinereorecta; assembly: GCF_024172095.1. Lineage (GTDB taxonomy): Bacteria > Actinomycetota > Actinomycetes > Streptomycetales > Streptomycetaceae > Kitasatospora > Kitasatospora cinereorecta. The sequence continues at coordinate 80,030 of NZ_JAMZDX010000001.1, forward strand.
CGCCCCCGACCCCACCGACCGCGACACCCCCGCCACCCTGCGCCTCGCCGTCCTCGGCCGCTGCGGCGCCTCCGACCGCGAGATCGCCGCCGGACTCGCCGCGGCCCGTGGCGGCGCCGTCCGCCACCTCACCCACTGGCCCGGCAGCTACACCGTCGTGCTGCGCACCGGCACCCGCTCCACCGTGCTGCTCACCGACCTGGCCGGCGCCCTCCCCGTCTTCCACACCCCCTTCGCTGGCGGCACCGCCTACGCCACCTCCGCCCTCCCACTCGCCGACCTGATCGGCGCACCCGTCGACCCCGAGTACCTCGCCGCCCACCTGGCCGCCCCCGAAGCGCCCGAGGCGCACGGCACCCGCACCCCGTACGCGGGCGTCCACCGCGCCCCGCCCGGCCACGCGCTCGGCATCCGGGCCGGCCGCCCGTACCTCTCCGGCTACGAACCCGAACCGGGCCCCGAGCGGCGCGAGGAGCCCCCCGCCGTGCGCGAACTGACCCGGGCTCTGCTGGAGGCCGTCCGCTGCCGGGTCCGCACCGTCCCGCCCGCCGACGGCGAACGCCCCCGGCTCGGCGTCGACCTCTCGTACGGCACCGGCTCCGCCACCGTCGCCCTGCTCGCCGCCGCCGTCCCGATCGGCAGCGGACCCGGCAACCGCGCCGGCGCCGCCGCTCCCCCGGCACCCCGCAGCGGCGCGGTCAAGGGCTCCTGGGCCCGGCGCACCGCCGCGGAACCCGCCGAACCCGACCTCCTCACCGCTGTCACCCTCGGCGAACAGCGCGGATTCGCCCTCGCCGTCGACGTCCCCCGGCTGCGCCACATCGTGCTGCCCGCCGCCCTCCCGTACACCGACCTGACCGCCGACCCGCTCGCCGGACCGCTCACCGACGAACCCGGCACCGCCCTCCTCGCCGCCGACCGCTTCGGCGCCGCCCACCGCGCCGGCGGCAGCGACCACCTCACCGGCTACGGCGCCCGCCAGGTCCTCGACGGCCACCCCGCCCGGCTCGCCGACCTGATCCGCACCGGCCGCGCCCTCGAACTCCTCGCCCCGGTCGCCGCCCTGGCCGGCGCCGACCGCGCCACCGCCGGCGCGCTCACCGGCACCGTCCGCACCCCCGTCACCGTGCTCCGCGCCGCCCGTCGGCTCGCCCGCAGCCGCTATGCCGAGGCGCTCGACGACCTCGCCGTCCAGCTGACCGTCCGCCACCCCGTCCCCGACCCCGCCACCGCCGGAGTCGGCGCCGCCGCCGACCTCGCCTGGCACGTCCCCGGCCCCGCCGCCCGCCTGCTCTCCGACGAGGCCCTCGCCGGCGTCGCCCAACGCCTGCGCACCGCCGCCCGCGGCCCCGCCCCCGCCGAACACCCCGGCGCCCGCCGCGCCCGCCTCGCCCTCCACCGGCACGCCGCCGACTACCGCACCCTCGTCCACGCCACCGAACAGCACGGCCAGCGCCTGCACGCGCCCTTCCTGGACAACCTGGTCGTCCGGGCCGCCCGCCTGCTCCCCGACGACGTCCGCCTCCAACCCGGCGCCCGGCACGCCCTGCTGCGCACCGTCCTCGCCGGCGCCGGCCGCGCCGACCTCCCCGCCGACTGGGGCCGCGGCCCCCGCCCCGACCGCCTCGCCCCCGCCCGCGCGGGCCTGCGACTCGCCGCCGACACCCTCACCGAACTCTTCCGCCGCCCCCTGCTCGCCGACGCCGGCCTGATCGACACCCCCGCCGTCCAGCGCACCCTCACCCTCGCCACCGACCCCGCCCACCCCCTGCCCCCGGCCACCCTCACCGCCCTCGCCGAGCTCATCGCCACCGAACTCTGGCTCCGCCGCACCGCCGCCCGCCGCCACGGCTCCTCCTGGACCAACCTCCCCCCGCCCCACCACCCGGCCCTGTCCCGCTAGCCATTTCCTTTCTTTCCAGGGGCTCGGGGAACCGCGAGGCCGACCCCGGGGTCGGCCTTACCCGCAGAGTGCGCCCACCCCGGGGCGGGCGTCGCAGTTCCCCGAGCCGCTGGAGGAGGCCTCCCGGCGCCGTCGGAGAGCGGCGCGCCACCGCCGGCCGGCCGATCGCAGCGACCATCATGGCGACCGTGAGAGAACCGTTCCCTGTCCAGGGCGAGCCGCCCGCCGGCCGCCCCGGGGTGCTGGCCGCGTGCGACGGATCCGACGCCTCGCTCTGGGCCCTCGACCGGGCGATGTCCGAGGCGGAGCTGTTCCGCCTGCCGCTGTACGTCGTCGCGGTGGTGAACCCGTCCCCCACCGGCTACCCGCCGGGGATGGCCGAGCTGGTGCAGGAGAGCGTCGAGCGCCTGACCGGCAGCATGGCCGACGGCCTGCGCCGCGCCGTGACCACCGTCCAGTCCGCCCGCGAACGCCCGTACGCCGGCGAGCTGACCCTGCACGTCCTGCTCGGCAACGTGATCGAGGTGCTGCTGCGCTGCGCCACCGGCCAGCACACGCTGGTGGTCGGCACCCGGGGCAACGGCGGCTTCGGCCGACTGCTGCTCGGTTCGGTGAGCACCGCGGCGGTGCACCACTCGACCTGCCCGGTCCTGGTGGTCCCGGCCCCGCCGGCCACCGTGCCGGACGCCGCGCCCGTCGCCGTCCCGATGGCCACCTGAGGGGCGGCCCGGGGAATCCTCCGCGGTGGTTGACTGTTCACCTACCCGGAAACCTCCGGAAATCCCCGGAACCACCGGAAACGTCCGGTTCACAGCCCCACTGGAGTCCCCGCGTCATGAAGGTCGAGATCTACTCCGACATCGCCTGCCCCTGGTGCTACCTCGGCAAGCGCCGCTTCGAACAGGCGCTGGAGCGCTTCGAGGGCCGGGACGGCGTCGAGGTGGTCTACCGCCCGTACCAGCTGGTGCCGGACGCCCCGGAGCAGGCCCGCCCCCACCGCGAGTGGCTGGCCGAGCGCTACGGCCCCCAGTCGGTCGCGATGGACGCGCGGATCGCCGACCTCGGCCGGGCCGAGGGCATCGCGTACGACTTCGACGCCGCCGTCGAGGTCAACACGCTGCTCGCCCACCGCCTGCTGCACCTCGCGCTGACCGAGTACGGCCCTGCGGTCCAGGGCGCCCTCAAGGAGCGGCTGCTCCGGGCGCACTTCAGCGAGGGCGTCGACGTGGGCGACCGCGGCGCCCTGACCGAGCTGGCGGCCGCCGTCGGCGTGGACCGCGACCGGGCGGCGGCCTACCTGGCCGGCGACGAGGGCACCGCCGAGGTCCGGGCCGAGCTGGCGGCCGGCCGCGAGCTGGGGATCAGCGCCGTGCCGACGTTCGTCTTCGAGGGCCGCTGGGCCGTCCAGGGCGGCCAGGAGGCGGACACCTTCCTCACCGTCCTCCGCCAGGTCGCCGCCGAGACCGGTACGGACGTTCCCGCGGCCACCGCCGCCGAGGCCTGCACCGACGACGCCTGCGCCGTCTGACGGACGGACGGCAGCCTGGGAGGCGCGGCGCGACTCAGCAGCTGAGCCGCGCCGCCGCCCAGTCCGCGACGTCGATCAACCCCAGGCCGCCCGCCGCCGGGCGGACCACCAGCCGGATCGAGTGCTGCCCGGCCAGCGAGGCGTGCACCGGCACCGGCCGGTCCCCGGCGCGGACCCGCCCCGAGCTCCACAGCGTCTCGCCGTCGTCGCCCTGCACGCTGAACACCACCTGACCGATCCGCACCGTCAGGTCGTCCAACCCGGCCACCGCATCGAACGACGTGCACGACCGGTTGAGGTCGATCCGCACCGTGGACGGCACCTGCACCGCCAGCGCGTGCCGGTAGTACGTGCCGCGCATCCACAGCCCGCTGCGCTGCACGACGTGGCCGCGCCCCCGGATGGTCGGGGTCCGTCGGCCGTGCCGCTGCCCGTCGCCGCCCCCGTCGTCCTCACCGCCCCCGGCGAACGGCAGCTCGTCCAGCCAGAACGGGCTCGGCACGTCCACCACCGGCGGCTCCGGCGGGGTGACGGTCGGCGTCGGCACCGGCGGCGCCGGCGCGCTCGGTGTCGGGACCGGCGGCCGGGTCGTCGGGGTCGCCGACGGCGTCGGGGTACGGGTCGGCGCGGGCACCGCCCGCGGCACCACCCGCGGCGGAGCGGGGCTCGGCGACGGCGTCGTGCTCGGCTCCGGGGACGGCGCGGCCGAGGGTGGCGGCGGGGAGGGCGGGGACGACGGCGGGTCGGCCGGTGCCGAGGACGCCGGTGGAGCGGCCACCGGCGCCGGATCCGGCGAACCGGTCAGCGCGTACGCCGCCACCGCCGCCACGGCCACCGCCACACCCGCCGCGATCCCGGCCTTGGCGACAGCACCCATGCCCTGGCCCGCGACCGCGGCCGCCGACGACCCCGAGCCGCCCGCACCACCGGCACCCGCTCCCGCTCCCGCAGCCGTTCCCGCACTCGCGCCCGCACCGCCGGCCACCGCGCCACCGACCACCGCACCGGCCCCCACCGCCGCCGCGGCGGCCGTGAAGTACCCGGCCCCGACCCAGAGCAGCACCCCGCCGGGCAGGACCGCCCGCAGACTGTGGTTGATGTCGACCAGCTCCAGGTACGCCGCCGTGCAGCGGTCGCACTCCTGGATGTGCCGGCCGACCTCCGTCGAGGCCCGCTTGCGCAGCGAACCGCGGGCGTACGCGCCCAGCCGGTTGGCGTACGCCGCGCAGCCGGACTCCTGGCTGCCGGAGATGTGCGCCTGGAGGAAGGCAGCGGCCAGCCGGTCCCGCGCCCGGTGCGCCTGGACGGCCGTGGCGTTCGCCGTCTTGCCCAGCAGCACCGCGACGGTCTTCGGCGACTCCCGCTCGACCTCGGTGTGCCAGAGCACCATCCGGTCGTCCTCGGGCAGTTCGGCGTACGCCTGCATCACCATCCGCTGGTCGGCCAGCGCCAGCGCCCAGGCGTCCGCGCCCGGGTCGGCCAGGTCGTACTCCACCGTGGCGGCCGAGGTCTGCGCGAAGGCGGCGAAGTCGTCGACCAGTTGCTCGCGCCGGTCGCTGCGCCCCCAGGCCGCCGCCACGTTGCGCACCGCGGTCAGCAGGTACGCGCGGACCGCGAACTCCGGCCCCTTGCCCGCCTTCAGCGCCTGCAACGTGCGGGCGAACACCTCGCCCGCCAGGTCCTCGGCGGTGAAGCTGTCCCGGCAGCAGGTCCGCGCGTAGCGGCGGACCGCGTCGGCGTGCCGACGGTAGATCTCCTCGTACGCGGTGTCGTCGCCGTCCCGGACCCGGGCGGTCAACTCGGCGTCGGAGGGCGGGCGCTCACCGTCCACCGGATCGGCGGGGGCGGGCACCACGACCCGCGCCGCGGTCGGCTCGTTCCGTCGCGCGGCCACGAACGCCTCCGGTGTCACTCCGCCCTGCCCGGCCGCGGCCTGGCCGGGCACCCGGCCGCTCAGCGACTCCCGGGCCGGACTTCCGGCCTGGTCGGGGACCTGGCCGAGCGCGTCGAGCCCCGGCCGGTGCTCGCCGGAGCGGTGCTCGCCCGCCCCCGGGTCGCCCTGCTCCTCGGCGCTCACCGCTGGGCTCCGCGCACCGGGCCGTCCGCCATCGGGCGGCCGGACCGGCCGACGGCGGGAATGGCACGCAACGGGACAATGGCTCCAACCACGGGCAAAGAATGGCATAGCGCGAAGGCCATCGGTAACCGGACCGGCCGCGGCCCACTCTTCCGGGCAGCCCTCGCCGGGGTGTTCGCCTGCCGGCCCGTCGACTGCCCGGGCGCGCCGGACTCCTGACCGGGCGCCACCGGTCCGCCCGCGAACCACCGCAAGCCGTCGATGCCTTCGCGGTCACCCGCCCTCGCGATCACCGCCTCCGCGGTCGGCCGTCCCGCCCCGCCCCGACCGCGGCCGCCGTCAGGCCGCGCGCAGCCCCTGCAGCAGGATCTCCAGCAGCCGGCCGCCCGGCGCGGTCTCCGCCCGACCGCCCACCGCCCGCGCCGCCGTGGCGTGCACCGGGACGGCCGCGGTGAGCACCAGCACCACGTCCGAGGCGCTCACACCGGGCCGCAGCTCACCCGCTGCACCCGCCCGCGCGACCAGCGCCGCCAGCAGGTGCAGCAGCAGCCGCGGATCGGCGGCCTGCTCCGGGGAGTCCTCCGCCGTGGGCATCGCACCGGGCACCGCGCCCGGCGCCGCGACCGTCGAGGCGTCCGCCACCGCGGTCCCGGGGACGGCGAACGCCCGCTGCTCGGCACTGCGCTGCTCCGGCACCCGGGCGATGTCCTCGGCGTACCGGAACGCCTCCGGCGGCAGCAGCCGTCCCGCGCCCGAGGCGGCCGCCCGCGCCAGGAAGCCCGACAGCGCCTCCCAGGGGCCGCCCACGGAGCCGTACAGCGACTCCCGGGCCTGGGCGGTCAGCCAGGTGACCTCCTCGGCCGCGATCCGCTGGACCAGCACCTCCTTGCTCGGGAAGCGCCGGTACACGGTGCCCACGCCGACTCCGGCGCGGCGGGCGACCTCCTCCATCGGGGCGCCGTAGCCGAGCTCGCCGAACACCTCGCGGGCGGCCCGCAGCACGCTCTCCAGGTTGCGCCGGGCGTCCACCCGCAGCCGGGAGTTGGCGCCGCGCCCCGCACCCCGGTCGGCCTCGACCGGCCCGCCCTCCTCGACCCCCACGAGCTCGAGCGGCTCAACGACCTGCGCGACGTCCTCCGCCGCCTCCCCGCCCCCGTCGCCGTCACCTACGGCCCGCACCACCAGGTCGGCTACGCCAACCGCGCCTACCGCACGCTCTTCGGCCCCCGCAGCAACGGACTGCCCGCCGCCGAGTCCCTGCCCGAACTCGGCACGCTCGGCGTCCTGCCCCTGCTCGACCAGGTGATCCGCAGCGGCCGCACCCGCAGCGTGAAGGCCCGGTGCATCGTCGGCCTCGGCGGCAACCGGTACTACAACATCTCCTGCGTCCCGCTCGGCGTCGACGAACCGGACGGCCCGGCCGGAGCACCCGCCGCCGCCCCGGCCGCCCAGGGCGCACCCCTCGGCGTCCTGATCTTCGCCGCCGAGGTCACCGACCAGGTCCAGGCCGCCGCCCGCCTCCGCGAGGCCGAACGCCGCCAGCGCGAAGCCGCCGTCACCCTCCAGCGCAGCCTCCTCCCGCAGAAACTCGAACAGCCCGCCGACCTGCGGGTGGCCGCCACCTACCAGCCCGGCGGAGCCGACGCCGCGGTCGGCGGCGACTGGTACGACGTCATCGGCATCGACGGCGGCCGCACCGCCCTGGTGATCGGCGACGTCATGGGCCGCGGCCTGCGCGCCGCCGCCGTGATGGGTCAGCTCCGCACCGCCGTCCGCGCCTACGCCCGGATCGACCTCCCACCCGACCGGGTGATGGGACTGCTGGACGGCCTCGCCATGGAGATCGACGCCAACCAGATCGCCACCTGCGCCTACGCCGTCTGGGACCCGACCGCCCTCTCCCTCACCTACGCCTCCGCCGGCCACCTCCCCCTCCTCCTCCGCTGCCCCGACGGCACCGTCC
>NZ_JAMZDX010000001.1:90000-1000000 GCF_024172095.1 Kitasatospora cinereorecta
CGTTGTTGGGTCCTGAGGGAACGGAAGTTGCCTCATGGAGTGCCGGTCCCATGCCTGTTCGGGTGGGTGTCTGGTCGTTGTTTGAGAACTGCACAGTGGACGCGAGCATCTGTGGCCAAGTTTTTAAGGGCGCACGGTGGATGCCTTGGCACCAGGAACCGATGAAGGACGTGGGAGGCCGCGATAGGCCCCGGGGAGCTGTCAACCGAGCTTTGATCCGGGGGTGTCCGAATGGGGAAACCCGGCAGTCGTCATGGGCTGTCACCCATACCTGAACACATAGGGTATGTGGAGGGAACGCGGGGAAGTGAAACATCTCAGTACCCGCAGGAAGAGAAAACAACCGTGATTCCGGGAGTAGTGGCGAGCGAAACCGGATGAGGCTAAACCCGAGTGGTGTGAGACCCGGCAGGGGTTGCCACTTGGGGGTCGTGGGAGTGAGCTTGATCGGTCTGCCGGCCGGTCGGCGAGTCAGAAACCGTATGGATAGTCGAAGGACATGCGAAAGGTCCGGCGTAGAGGGTAAGACCCCCGTAGACGAAATCTGTACGGCTTGCTTGCTCATTTCCCAAGTAGCACGGGGCCCGAGAAATCCCGTGTGAATCTGGCGGGACCACCCGCTAAGCCTAAATATTCCCTGGTGACCGATAGCGGATAGTACCGTGAGGGAATGGTGAAAAGTACCGCGGGAGCGGAGTGAAATAGTACCTGAAACCGTGTGCCTACAAGCCGTGGGGGCAGTCCTTCGGGGCTGTGACTGCGTGCCTTTTGAAGAATGAGCCTGCGAGTTTGCGGTGTGTAGCGAGGTTAACCCGTGTGGGGTAGCCGTAGCGAAAGCGAGTCCGAATAGGGCGTTTGAGTTGCATGCCCAAGACCCGAAGCGGAGTGATCTAGCCATGGGCAGGTTGAAGCGCGGGTAAGACCGCGTGGAGGACCGAACCCACCAGGGTTGAAAACCTGGGGGATGACCTGTGGTTAGGGGTGAAAGGCCAATCAAACTCCGTGATAGCTGGTTCTCCCCGAAATGCATTTAGGTGCAGCGTCGCGTGTTTCTTGCCGGAGGTAGAGCACTGGATAGGCGATGGGCCTCACCGGGTTACTGACCTTAGCCAAACTCCGAATGCCGGTAAGTGAGAGCGCGGCAGTGAGACTGTGGGGGATAAGCTCCATGGTCGAGAGGGAAACAGCCCAGAACACCGACTAAGGTCCCCAAGCGTGTGCTAAGTGGGAAAGGATGTGGAGTCGCAGAGACAACCAGGAGGTTGGCTTAGAAGCAGCCACCCTTGAAAGAGTGCGTAATAGCTCACTGGTCAAGTGATTCCGCGCCGACAATGTAGCGGGGCTCAAGCACATCACCGAAGTCGTGTCATTGCAGCAATAGGGCCAACGCCCGCTGTGATGGGTAGGGGAGCGTCGTGTGCCGGGTGAAGCAGCCGAGGAATCGAGTTGTGGACGGTTCACGAGTGAGAATGCAGGCATGAGTAGCGATACAAGAGTGGGAAACTCTTGCGCCGATTGACCAAGGGTTCCTGGGTCAAGCTGATCTGCCCAGGGTAAGTCGGGACCTAAGGCGAGGCCGACAGGCGTAGTCGATGGACAACGGGTTGATATTCCCGTACCCGCTTTGAAGCGCCAACGCTGAACCCTCTGATGCTAAGCCCGTGAAGCCGGCCCGGAGTCTTCGGACAAAGGGACGTGGTGGAGCCGGTGACCCAACGGGGTATTAGGTGAGCGATGGGGTGACGCAGGAAGGTAGTCCAGCCCGGGCGGTGGTAGTCCCGGGGTAAGGGTGTAGGACGAACGGTAGGCAAATCCGCCGTTCACATAGTCTGAGACCTGATGCCGAGCCGATTGTGGTGAAGTGGATGATCCTATGCTGTCGAGAAAAGCCTCTAGCGAGTTTCATGGCGGCCCGTACCCCAAACCGACTCAGGTGGTCAGGTAGAGAATACCGAGGCGTTCGGGTGAACTGTGGTTAAGGAACTCGGCAAAATGCCCCCGTAACTTCGGGAGAAGGGGGGCCATTGCTGGTGACGGGACTTGCTCCCCGAGCTGGTGGTGGCCGCAGAGACCAGCGAGAAGCGACTGTTTACTAAAAACACAGGTCCGTGCGAAGCCGTAAGGCGATGTATACGGACTGACGCCTGCCCGGTGCTGGAACGTTAAGGGGACCGGTTAGTCACGATTCGTCGTGGCGAAGCTGAGAACTTAAGCGCCAGTAAACGGCGGTGGTAACTATAACCATCCTAAGGTAGCGAAATTCCTTGTCGGGTAAGTTCCGACCTGCACGAATGGCGTAACGACTTCTCGACTGTCTCAACCACAGGCCCGGTGAAATTGCATTACGAGTAAAGATGCTCGTTTCGCGCAGCAGGACGGAAAGACCCCGGGACCTTTACTATAGCTTGATATTGGTGTTCGGTTCGGCTTGTGTAGGATAGGTGGGAGACTGTGAAGCGGCAACGCCAGTTGTCGTGGAGTCGACGTTGAAATACCACTCTGGTCGTGCTGGATGTCTAACCTGGGTCCGTGATCCGGATCAGGGACAGTGTCTGGTGGGTAGTTTAACTGGGGCGGTTGCCTCCTAAAGAGTAACGGAGGCGCCCAAAGGTTCCCTCAGCCTGGTTGGCAATCAGGTGTTGAGTGTAAGTGCACAAGGGAGCTTGACTGTGAGACTGACGGGTCGAGCAGGTACGAAAGTAGGGACTAGTGATCCGGCGGTGGCTTGTGGAAGCGCCGTCGCTCAACGGATAAAAGGTACCCCGGGGATAACAGGCTGATCTTCCCCAAGAGTCCATATCGACGGGATGGTTTGGCACCTCGATGTCGGCTCGTCGCATCCTGGGGCTGGAGTAGGTCCCAAGGGTTGGGCTGTTCGCCCATTAAAGCGGTACGCGAGCTGGGTTTAGAACGTCGTGAGACAGTTCGGTCCCTATCCGCTGTGCGCGTAGGAGTGTTGAGAAGGGCTGTCCCTAGTACGAGAGGACCGGGACGGACGAACCTCTGGTGTGCCAGTTGTTCTGCCAAGGGCATGGCTGGTTGGCTACGTTCGGGAGGGATAACCGCTGAAAGCATCTAAGCGGGAAGCCTGCTTCGAGATGAGCACTCCCACCTCCTTGAGAGGGTAAGGCTCCCAGTAGACGACTGGGTTGATAGGCCGGATATGGAAGCCTCGTGAGGGGTGGAGTTGACCGGTACTAATAGGCCGAGGGCTTGTCCTCAGTTGCTCGCGTCCACTGTGTTGTTCTGAAACAACGACCGCCCTGCCGGCGGGTCGACAGTTTCATAGTGTTTCGGTGGTCATAGCGTGAGGGAAACGCCCGGTTACATTCCGAACCCGGAAGCTAAGCCTCACAGCGCCGATGGTACTGCAGGGGGGACCCTGTGGGAGAGTAGGACGCCGCCGAACAATTCTTCAGAAATAGCCCCTCCCGGGGAGACCGGGAGGGGCTTTTCGCATTTCCGGGCCCGGTTACAGGTGGGCGGCCTCCGCAAGCCGCGGGCTTCGGCATAGGGTCGGCGTCATGGACATCTCTGAGACTGTGTCAGCGGACGCCCCCAGCGGGATCGACGTCACCGACAGCCTGAGCGCCGAGCAGTTGGCGGCGGCCCGGGCGGTTCTCGCCGCCGCGGTGGAGGCGGACGGCCGGGAGGCGGTGTCGGAGGCGGGTCGGCTCCGGCTGCGGGCGGACGACCCGCGGGCCGGGGTCCGGCACCTGATCCAGACTGCGACGGGCAGCCCGCTCGGGTACGCGCAGATCGAAGCCGGCGAGAGCGAGGGCGGAGGCAGGAGCACGGTCGAGCTCACCGTCCACCCCGCCCACCGCGGTGCCGGTCACGGCCGTGCGCTGGTGGATGCGGTCCTCCGCGAGGCGGGCGGCGCCGTGGACTTCTGGTCGCACGGCGGTCACCCTGCGGCGCGGCACCTGGCGCAGTCGTACGGGGCGGAGCTGGTCCGGGAGCTGCGGCAGATGCGGCGAACGGCGGACGCTCCCGAGGAGCAGCCGTTGCCGGCCGGTGTGACGCTGCGGACCTTCCGGCCGGGGGAGGACGACGAGGCGTGGCTGGCGCTGAACGCTGCGGCGTTCGCGCACCACCCGGAGCAGGGCTCGTGGACGCGGGCGGACCTGGCGGACCGGCTCGCGGAGCCGTGGTTCGATCCGGCGGGGTTCTTCCTGGCGGACCGGGACGGGCAGCTGGTGGGCTTCCACTGGACGAAGGTCCACCCGGAGGGCCTGGGCGAGGTGTACGTGGTGGGGGTGGCGCCGTCGGAGCAGGGCAGCGGGCTGGGGCGGGCGCTGACCGCGACGGGTCTGCGGCACCTGATCCTGGACCGGAAGCTGGCGACCGTACTTCTCTATGTCGATGCCGACAATCCGGCCGCGGTGCGGGTATATGAACGGTTGGGATTCACCATCCACGAGGTGGACCTGATGTACCGGGTCCAGGTGGTGTGAGCCGGACGGAAGCCCTGTCCGCATTCAGCCACAGGGGTGACCGCGTCAGCTTTCCTCCTGGCCATGCGGTGTTTACCGTGGATTCAATTGACGCCGCGAAGATCACAGGATGACGTCCGTATTGCCCCGTCCCCGGGCTCCTCGCCTCGTGGCCGGCCTGGCGCCGACCGCGCCGGGCGGGTTCGCTTGGGGGTGGGGCGACGAGGACGCGGCGGACGGTCCGCGACCTTCGCCCCGCCCGGACCGTGCCCCGCAGGAGGAGCTGGAACCGATGAGCATCCCGCGCCCCGTCTCCGAGTCGGCCGAGAAGGCCGATGCGAAGTCCGGCCGCGCCGGCGGCACGCCGCGCGCCGGCGGTACCAAGGCCAGGTCGTCCACCCGTTCGGCCGCCAAGCCGGCGGTGAAGTCGCCGGCGAAGTCCGCCGTGAAGCCGGCGGCCGGGACCGAGGCCGCGGTCGAGGGCGCTCCGGAGGGCACCGGTACGGCCGCCCCCGCCGCGGCCACCACCGCCCTGCCGGCCGCCGTGTCGGCAGCTCTCGGGCTGGCTGCCGCGGACGGTCAGCCGGCCGCCGGGTCGGGAGCCCAGGGCGGCGCCCAGGCGGCCGAGGCGGAGCTGCCGCAGGGCCGGTTCCTGGACCGCGAGCGCAGCTGGCTGGCGTTCAACGAGCGGGTGCTGGAGCTGGCGGAGGACCCGGAGATCCCGCTGCTGGAGCGGGCCAAGTTCCTGGCGATCTTCGCGTCCAACCTGGACGAGTTCTTCATGGTCCGGGTGGCCGGGCTGAAGCGGCGGATCGCCACCGGGGTGGCCCAGCGCAGCGCGTCCGGCCTGCAGCCGCGCGAGGTGCTGGACCTGATCTGGCGCCGTTCGCGGGAGCTGATGGCGCGGCACGCGGCGACCTTCCAACAGGAGGTGCTGCCGGACCTGGCGGCCGAGGGGATCGAGCTGGTCCGCTGGCCGGAGTTGGCGGAGAAGGAGCAGGTGCGCCTGCACACGCTGTTCCGCCAGCAGATCTTCCCGGTGCTGACGCCGTTGGCGGTCGATCCGGCGCACCCGTTCCCGTACATATCGGGTCTGTCGTTGAACCTCGCCGTGGTGGTGCGCAACCCGGTCTCCGGGCACAAGCACTTCGCCCGGGTGAAGGTTCCGCAGTCGCTGTCCCGGTTCCTGGAGGCGTCGCCGCAGCGGTACGTGCCGCTGGAGGACGTGATGGGGGCGCACCTGGAGGAGCTCTTCCCGGGGATGGAGGTGCTCGCCCACCACGCCTTCCGGGTCACCCGCAACGAGGACCTGGAGGTGGAGGAGGACGACACCGAGAACATCCTCAAGGCGCTGGAGAAGGAGCTCATGCGGCGCCGGTTCGGCCCGCCGGTGCGGCTCGAGGTGGAGGAGTCGATCGACCCCTACATCCTCGACCTGCTGGTGCGCGAGCTGAACATCACCGAGGCTGAGGTCTTCCCGCTGCCGGGGCCGCTGGACCTGACCGGTCTGTTCGGGATCGCGGACCTGGACCGGCCGGAGCTGAAGTACCCGAAGTTCGTGGCGGGCACCGCGCGCGGGCTGACCGACGTCGAGTCGGCGTCCCAGCCGGACATCTTCGCGGCGATGCGCGAGCGGGACGTGCTGCTGCACCACCCGTACGACTCCTTCTCGACCTCGGTGCAGGCCTTCCTGGAGCAGGCGGCGGCCGACCCGCACGTGCTGGCGATCAAGCAGACGCTGTACCGGACCTCGGGCGACTCGCCGATCGTGGACGCGCTGATCGACGCGGCCGAGTCCGGCAAGCAGGTGCTGGTGCTGGTCGAGATCAAGGCGCGCTTCGACGAGCAGGCCAACATCAAGTGGGCCCGCAAGCTGGAGGAGGCCGGCTGCCACGTGGTCTACGGCCTGATCGGGCTGAAGACGCACTGCAAGCTGTCGCTGGTGGTCCGGCAGGAGGGCGAGACACTGCGGCGGTACTCGCACGTCGGCACCGGCAACTACCACCCGAAGACGGCGCGGCTGTACGAGGACCTGGGGCTGCTGACCAGCGACCCGCAGGTGGGGGCGGACCTGAGCGACCTGTTCAACCGGCTGTCCGGCTACAGCCGCCGGGAGTCCTACCGCCGGCTGCTGACCGCGCCGCGCGGGCTGCGGGACGGGCTGCTGTCGCGGATCAACGGGGAGATCGCGCACCACCGGGCGGGCCGTCCGGCGTACGTGAAGCTCAAGGTCAACTCGATCGTCGACGAGGTCGTCATCGACGCGCTGTACCGGGCCTCGCAGGCCGGGGTGCCGGTGGACGTGTGGGTGCGCGGCATCTGTGCGATCCGGCCGGGGGTGCAGGGACTGAGCGAGAACATCCGGGTGCGCTCGATCCTGGGCCGCTTCCTGGAGCACTCGCGGGTGTTCGTGTTCGGCAACGGCGGCGATCCGGAGGTGTGGATCGGCAGCGCCGACATGATGCACCGCAACCTGGACCGGCGGATCGAGGCGCTGGTACGGGTGGCCGATCCGGCGCAGCGGGCGGAGCTGTCCGGCCTGCTGGACCTGGGGGTGTCGGACGAGACCGACTCCTGGCACCTGGGGCCGGACGGTTCGTGGACCCGGCACTCGCAGGACGCCGAGGGCCGCCCGCTGCGGCACGTCCAGGACCTGCTGATCGATTCGCGTCGCCGCAACCGCATCGCGTCGGCCGCCCGCTAGGCGGGGTGACGCGCAGCCCGCGCCGGCGTGCGACCGGCGCGGGCCTTCAGGCCCGGGGCAGTGGGGTCCCGGGACGAAATCGGGGAGAGCCACAGCCATGACCGATGCGCCGACGACGGCACCGGTGGCGCCTGCAGAGTCTGCGACCTCCGTGGGGGAGGTGCTGGCCGGGTACCTGACCGCCCAGGCGGGCGCGTTCCTGCGCGCGCTGCCCCAGGCAGTGGGCGAGGCGGGGTCCAGACCGGGTGCGCTTCCGGCGTCGGCGGCGGCCGCGGACGACCTGCTGCGGTCGGTGCGCCGGGTGGGCGGTGCGCTGCACACCTTCGGGGCGGCGTTCGACCCGGCGTGGGCGCAGGAGTCGCGGACGGAGCTGCGCTGGCTGCTCAACCTGCTCGCCCAGGAGCCGGCGTACCAGCGGCGGTCGACGCGGCTGCTGGCGGCGCTGGACTCGCTGGCGGACACCGATCCGGCGGGGCCGGGGATGCTGGCCGGGCACGCGGGGGCGCCGAAGGCGCGGGCGCTGCTGGACCGGCAGCTGACCCTGGCTCGGACCCGGGTGCACACGGTGTTGCTGCAGGAGTTGCGCTCGGCCCGGCTGCACGCGCTGGCCGACCGGATGACGCTGCTGTCGGGCGACGTGCCGCTGCTGGACGGGGAGGCGTCGGCGCCGGCCGAGGCGCTGCTGCCCCGGGCGGGGGCGGCTCTGGCGGCGCTGTCGGCGGGGGCGGAGCGGCTGCCGCTGCAGCGGGCGGCGGTGCCGTACGGCGGGGGCGGGCTGCACCGGCTGGGGACGGCGGCGGACGTCCGGGGGCCGGTGGCGGACGCGGAGACGGCGGTGGCGGCGGACGACGCGCCGTGGCTGCGGGCCCGGATCCTGCTGAAGCGGGCCCGGTACGCGCTGGAGGTGTGCGGTGCGCCGGTGCCGGAGCTGGACGGTCTCGACCGGGTGCTGGGGCGGCACCAGGAGGCGGCGGACGCGGCGGTGACGGCGGCGACGGCGGCGCGGACGCCGCGGATCACCCCGGCGACGGCGTACGTGCTCGGCGTGGTGCATGCTGATCAACGACTCGAGGTGGAGGCGGCGAGGTACGCCTTCGGGCAGCAGTGGCCCGGCCTCGCCCCCGGCCTGGGCGGTTGGGAGGGTCCGCCGGCACCACGGAAGGCTTGATCTTGGGAGAGCGTCTGCACCTCGGGCCGACCGTGCTGGCGGCCGGGGCGGTGCTGTGGGTGCCGGGGCCGCCGAAGAAGAACGGCCGGGGGTGGAAGAAGCCCAGGATCGCGCTGATCCACCGGCCGAAGTACGACGACTGGAGCCTGCCGAAGGGCAAGTTGGAGCCCGGGGAGGGCTGGCGGGCGGCGGCGGTGCGCGAGGTCCGCGAGGAGACCGGGATGAACTGCGTGCTGGGGGCGGAGCTGCCGGCCCAGCACTACCTCGCGCAGGGGCGGCCGAAGGAGGTCCGGTACTGGTCGGCGGTGCCGGTCGGCGGGGCGTTCCGGCCGAACCGGGAGGTGGACCTGCTGGAGTGGCTGCCGCCGCGGAAGGCGAGGGAGCGGCTGTCGCACGTGCGCGACCGGGTGCTGGTGGACGCGCTGTTGGAGCAGTTGGGGCGCTGAGCCGGGCCGTTGATCGCTCCGCGCCCTTGCCGTGACGCAACCGTTACTACCGTCCCGGGATTCCTGACATCCGTCCGAGGTTCACTGTCCGTTCACTTGCGTCCGCCTGATGCGTCACCTGCCGTGCCTAACTTCGGGACTACCGGAGGGCCGGAAGGGCCCCGCTCAGAAAGGGACAACCCTGTGAAGCTCCAGCGGAACGGCCGCTCCAAGGCCCTCGCCATCGGTGCCGTGGCGCTCGTCAGCACGCTGTCGCTCGCCGCGTGCGGCACCGACGACAACTCGTCCGGTGGCACCGGTGGCGCCTCCGCCTCCGCCTCCAAGGCCGCCATCGCCTGTGCCAAGGGCGGCCAGCTCCTCGCTGCCGGTTCCACCGCGCAGGCCAACGCGATCGACGTCTGGAAGGCCGCCTACAGCGCCGCCTGCAACGGCACCACCATCACCTACGGCGGTGGCGGCTCCGGCGCCGGTGTCCAGCAGTTCAACCAGGGCAAGGTCGCCTTCGCCGGCTCCGACTCGGCCCTCAAGCCGGCCGAGGTCGACGCCTCGAAGCAGGTCTGCACCGGCGGCCAGGGCATCAACGTCCCGATGGTCGGCGGCCTGATCTCGATCGTCTTCAACGTCGACGGCGTGGACAAGCTGGTCCTCGACGCCCCGACCCTGGCGAAGATCTTCGACTCGCAGATCACCAAGTGGAACGACCCGGCCATCGCCGCCCTGAACCCGGGCGTGACCCTGCCGGCCGCCGACATCCAGGCGATCCACCGCTCGGACGACTCCGGCACCACCGACAACCTGACCAAGTACCTGTCCAAGGCCGGCAACGGCGCCTGGAAGTACCCGTCCGCCAAGACCTGGGCCGGCCAGGGCGGCCAGTCCGCGAACGGCTCCGCCGGTGTCGCGGCCCAGGTGAAGCAGGTCAAGAACTCGATCAGCTACGTCGAGCTCTCCTTCGCCCAGACCAACAAGCTGAACAGCGCCTCCATCGCGACCGGCGCCTCCAAGCCGGTCGAGGCGACCGCCGCCAACGCCGCCACCACCCTGGCCACCGCCAAGCCGGCCGGTACCGGTGCCGACCTGGCGCTGACCATCGACTACACGACCAAGGAAGAGGGCGCCTACCCGCTCACCCTGGTCACCTACGAGATCGTCTGCGACAAGGGCAACAAGGCGGACGGCCTGGAGCTGCTGAAGTCCTTCCTGGCCTACACCGCCAGCGACGCCGGCCAGCAGGCCATCGGCGCCACGGGCTACGTCCCGCTGCCGAAGGACCTGGCCGCCAAGGTCCAGAGCACGGTCGCCGCGCTCGCCTGACCCTGAGCCCGGCCGGGCGGCCCCCGAAGGAGGGGGGCGGGGCCGCCCGGCCGCACGTCTCACCGACATCAGAACAACGACCGTCCGGGGCACCGCCGCCAGGTGCCGCCCTCCACGGGGCTGCGCCGCCAGACCGGAGTAAACGATCATGACTTCATCACCCCCTGCCACCTCCGAGGGCAGGGTCCGCCGACGCCGGGGCGACAGCCGCCTCGGTGACGCCGTGTTCTTCAACCTCTCCCGGGGCTCGGGCATCCTGCTGCTGGCCGTCATGGCCGCCATCGCGGGCTTCCTGGCCTACCGTTCCGGGATCGCCCTGTCCAAGAACCAGGGCAACTTCCTCACCACCTTCGAGTGGACACCGGACGCCGCCCATCCCAAGTTCGGCATCGCCGTGCTGGCCTTCGGCACCCTGGTCTCCGCGCTGATCGCGATGATCATCGCGGTGCCGGTCGCGGTCGGCATCGCCCTGTTCATCTCGCACTACGCGCCGCGCCGGATCGCCCAGCCCTTCGCCTACCTGGTGGACCTGCTGGCCGCGGTCCCGTCCATCGTCTACGGCCTGTGGGGCGTGCTCTTCCTGGTCCCGCACATGGACGGTCTGACCCGCTGGATGGACCAGTACCTGGGCTGGACGTACATCTTCGACCAGAGCAAGTCGGGGGTCCCGCCGCGCACCCTGTTCACCGTCGGCGTGCTGCTGGCGATCATGGTCCTGCCGATCATCACCGCGGTCACCCGCGAGGTCTTCCGCCAGGTCCCGCGGATGCACGAGGAAGCGGCCCTCGCCCTCGGCGCCACCCGCTGGGAGATGGTCCGCACCGCCGTGCTGCCCTTCGGCCGCCCCGGCATCATCTCGGCCTCGATGCTCGGCCTCGGCCGCGCCCTCGGCGAGACCATCGCCGTGGCCACCGTGCTCTCCACCAACAGCGTCCTGTCGCTGCACCTGCTCGACCCGGGCGGCGGCACCTTCGCCCAGAACATCGCCCTGAAGTTCAACGAGGCGCAGCCCTTCGGCCGCGACGCCCTGATGGCCTCCGGCCTCGTCCTGTTCGTGATCACCCTGGTGGTGAACGGCGTGGCCCGACTGATCATCGCCCGCCGCAAGGAGTACTCGGGGGCCAACGCATGAGCACCATGACCACCGCTCCGGCCCCGCAGCTGCGGCAGTCGCTGACCAACGGCCGACTGCCCAAGTGGGCCCCGGTCGCCGTCACCGTGCTGTCGATCGCGCTCGGCTGCGGCATCGGCGCCGCAGCCGGCCTGAAGAGCCACCTCCAGTGGGGCCTGATCTCCGCGCTGCTGTTCGTGGCCGTCAGCTACGCCGTGGCCGCCAAGGTCGAGGGCCGCCGACAGGCCAAGGACCGCTTCGCCACCTCGCTGGTGTGGGTCGCCTTCATCCTGGCCGTCGTCCCGCTCGCCGCGCTGACCTTCTACACGGTCCAGCAGGGCATCGCCGCGATCAACGGCAACTTCCTGACCCACTCGATGAAGGGCGTGGTCGCCTCCACCACTCCGGACGGCGGCATCTACCACGCGATCATCGGCACCCTGCAGCAGGTTCTGCTGGCGACCTTGATCGCCGCCCCGATCGGCCTGCTCACCGCCGTCTACCTGGTGGAGTACGGCCGCGGCCGGCTCGCCAAGGCGGTCACCTTCTTCGTCGACGTCATGACGGGCATCCCGTCCGTCGTCGCCGGTCTGTTCATCCTCTCGCTCTGGAACATCGTCCTGGGCTTCGGCTACTCCGGCTTCTCCGGCAGCCTCGCGCTGGCCATCCTGATGATGCCGGTCGTGGTCCGCTCCACCGAGGAGATGCTCAAGCTCGTCCCGAACGAGCTCCGTGAGGCCTCGTACGCGCTCGGTGTGCCGAAGTGGAAGACCATCCTGCGGATCGTCCTCCCGACGGCCGTCGGCGGTATCACCACCGGTGTGATGCTGGCGGTCGCCCGCATCACCGGTGAGACCGCCCCGGTGATGATGCTGGTGTTCGGCTCCGACGTCATCAACAACGACCCGTTCAACAACCCTCAGCAGTCGCTGCCGCTCTACATCTGGCAGCAGTACTCGATGGTCAACAACGACTTCGGCTACCAGCGGGCCTGGGGTGCCGCGCTGGTCCTGATCGCCTTCGTGATGGCGCTCAACCTCGTGGCACGAGGGATCGCCCGCTGGCGCTCGCCCAAGTCCGGGCACTGACACCGACTGACGTACGAACAGACGAGAGAAGACGAAAGATCATGGCCAAGCGCATCGACGTCAGCGGACTGTCGGCCTACTACGGCACCACCAAGGCCATCGAGGACATCTCGATGACCGTCGAGCCCCGCTCGGTGACCGCCTTCATCGGCCCCTCCGGCTGCGGCAAGTCCACCTTCCTGCGCACCCTCAACCGGATGCACGAGGTGATCCCCGGCGCCCGGGTCGAGGGCAAGGTGATGCTGGACGACGAGAACCTGTACGGCTCCGGCGTCGACCCGGTCGCGGTCCGCCGCGCGGTCGGCATGGTGTTCCAGCGCCCCAACCCCTTCCCGACCATGTCGATCTACGACAACGTGGTCGCCGGCCTGCGGCTCGCGGGCGTGAAGAAGAAGTCCGTGCTGGACGGCGTGGTGGAGAAGTCCCTCAAGGGCGCCAACCTGTGGAACGAGGTCAAGGACCGGCTGAGCAAGCCCGGCGCGGGCCTCTCCGGCGGCCAGCAGCAGCGTCTGTGCATCGCCCGCGCGATCGCGGTCGAGCCCCAGGTGCTGCTGATGGACGAGCCCTGCTCCGCCCTCGACCCGATCTCCACCCTCGCCATCGAGGACCTGATCGGCGAGCTGAAGTCCCAGTACACGATCGTGATCGTGACCCACAACATGCAGCAGGCGGCCCGCGTCTCCGACCGCACCGCCTTCTTCAACCTGGCCGGCGTCGGCCAGCCGGGCCGGCTGATCGAGCTGGACGACACCCAGCGGATCTTCTCCAACCCGTCCGTCCAGGCGACCGAGGACTACATCTCCGGCCGCTTCGGCTAAACCCCTGTACTGCTCCGCGGCGCTGCATGGCGGTGCCGCCGCGGAGCCAGAAAGGGCCCGCCCCCCGTGCTGTGGGGGGCGGGCCCTTGCCTTTTGGGACCGACGGGCGCCCGCGGTCAGGCGGGCGCCTGCGGTCAGAGGCCGAAGATCAGCGCGATGATCCAGTACATGATCGCGGCGACGATCGCCGCGGCCGGCATGGTGATGAACCAGCCGAGCACGATGTTCTTGGCCACGCCCCAACGGACCGCGCGGACCCGCTTGGTGGCGCCCACACCCATGATCGCCGAGGTGATCACGTGGGTGGTGGAGATCGGCGCCGCGTAGACGAACGACGTGATGTACATGACCGTCGAGGCGGTGGCCTCGGCGGCGAAGCCCTGCGGCGGGTCCAACTCGATGATCTTGCGGCCGAGCGTCCGCATGATCCGCCAGCCGCCCGCGTAGGTGCCCAGCGACAGCATGGCCGCGCAGGAGACCTTCACCCAGATCGGGATGTCGTAGGTGGCCTGGGTGCCGGAGATCACCAGCGCCATCACCACGATGCCCATCGTCTTCTGCGCGTCCTGCAGACCGTGCGCCAGTGCCATCGCCGCCGCCGAGGCGGTCTGGGCGACCCGGAAGTTGCGCTTGGCCCGGTGCGGGTTGGCCCGCCGGAAGATCCACAGGATCGCCAGCATCACCAGGAAACCGCCGATCAGGCCGACCACCGGCGAGACCACCATCGGGATGATGATCTTGTCGATGACGCCGCTCCAGATCACCTCGGTGCCCCCGGCCAGCGCCGCGCCCACCAGGCCGCCGAACAGGGCGTGCGAGGAGGAGGACGGCAGGCCGAAGTACCAGGTGACCAGGTTCCAGGTGATCGCGCCGGTCAGCGCCGCGAACAGGATCCCCATGCCCTGCGACCCGGAGGGCGTCTCGATGATGCCCTGGGAGACGGTCTTGGCCACCCCGCTGCCGAGGAAGGCGCCGGCCAGGTTCATCACCGCGGCCATCGCCAGCGCCGCCCGCGGGGTGAGCGCCCGGGTGGAGACCGAGGTGGCGATCGCGTTCGCCGAGTCGTGGAAACCGTTGGTGTACGTGAAGAAAAAGGCCACGCCGATGACGGCGATCAGTGCTGCGGTGTCCACTGAGGTCAGGACTCCTTGACCGCGATGGTCTCCACCGTGTTCGCAACGTGCTCGAACGCGTCCGCCGCCTCCTCGAGGACGTCGACGACCTGCTTCAGCTTGAGCACCTCGATCGCGTCGTACTGTCCGGAGAACAGGTGCGCCAGCAGCTTGCGGTGGATCTGGTCGGCCTGGTTCTCCAGCCGGTTGACCTCGATCCAGTACTCGGTCAGGTTCTCCATCGACCGCAGGTGCGGCATCGCCTCGGCGGTCAGCTCGGCGGCCCGCGCCAGCACCTCGATCTGCTGCTCGATGCCCTTCGGGAGGGTCTCGATGTCGTAGAGGACGACCAGGTCGACGGCCTCCTCCATGAAGTCCATGATGTCGTCCAGCGACGACGCGAGGGAGTAGATGTCCTCGCGGTCGAACGGCGTGATGAAGGACGAGTTCAGCTGATGGAAGATCGCATGGGTGGTGTCGTCACCGGCGTGCTCGGCGGCGCGCATGCGCTCGACGATCTCCGCACGGGTCGACACGTCCGATCCCAGCAGCTCCAGCAGGAGCTTCGATCCGACGACCAGGTTCTCCGCCGCGGCGGCGAACATGTCGTAGAAGCTGGTCTCCTTCGGGGTCAGGCTAAAACGCACGGATGTCTCCGATGTGCGGGGTAAGGACTGAACGATGCTAGGCGCAAGCTGTTCGAACTGCCCAAACGGGGTGAGGGCGCGGTGCACCAGTCTGGCCCAAGGTCCCGCGGTTTGCTCCCCCCGTGCACGGGGATCCATCACCTGACGCCCGGAAGGGGGAACAGCCCGGCGGGCACGCGTGTTGGAAAATGAGGTCGAGCAGGGGCGAGCACCGAGACACGAGGCGGGCCGGATGACCACGATCGACACCCAGGACAGCCCGGACACCCGGAGCACCCAGGCAGGCCCGCACGGTTACAGCTCGGAGAAGGAGGCGCACCTCAAGCGCCTGCGCCGGATCGAGGGCCAGATCCGCGGACTCCAGCGGATGGTCGACGAGGACGTCTACTGCATCGACATCCTGACCCAGGTCTCCGCCTCCACCAAGGCCCTTCAGGCCTTCGCGCTGTCCCTGCTCGAGGAGCACCTGCGGCACTGCGTGGCGGCTGCCGCCGAGGAGGGCGGCGCCGAACTGGACGCCAAGGTGGCCGAGGCCACCGCCGCCATCGGCAGACTCTTGCGCTCCTGAGCGGGACCACCGCGCTCCTGTGAGGGACCGCCACGCTCCTGAGGACCGCTCAGCGCCAGTCCGCTCAGCTCCAGTCCGCTCGGCCGCGGTCCGCCTCGCGGCGGTCGAGCAGCACCTCGTCGATCTCCTCGGCCCCGAGCCGCTCGTCACTGCTGGCGGAGGCGGCGATCATCAGCTCGCCCGCCAGCTCGATCTCGTCGAGCGCGGTCTCGTCGTGGCCGCCTGCACCTGCACGGCTCTCCCCGGACGCCACCTGCACCACCCCTTCAGCGCCACCTGCCGGCCAGGACGGCAGCCCCGCCCGTCCAGCCTAGGCAGCGGCGAGCCCGGCCACATGGCACGGACGGGTCATCTCTGCCCGGCCAAACGGGTGGGGCCGCCGCCGCCGAGAGTCCCGCGCGCTACTTGGCGGGGGCCGAGGCCTTCATCGCGTAGATGTCCGCGGCGGCCGGCTCCGCGGCGTCCACCGGCTTGCCGAAGTCGGCCAGCGAGGTCACCGAGACCACCTTCACCTGGTCCTTGGCCGCCTTCGAACCGGCCACCCCGGCGAAGCTGAAGGTCTCCACCACCTTGTGCAGCCGCCCCTGGGCGTCCAGCCAGGCCTCGTACGGGACCTCCTTGACCGTGAAGGTCTGGGCGCCCATCCGCAGGCTGTCGGCCCCGCGGCCGCCGGTGGCGTCGGCGGCCTTCGCCAGGTCGAGGGTGCCCTTGTAGTGCTTGAGCTCCACACCGTCGACGGTCTCCGAGCCGATCAGCTCGGCGCTCTGCACACCGCGCAGCGCGCCCGCGGCGGAGGCCGGGTCGGTGGCGCCGCTGGAGACCAGGTTGCCGTCGGGCAGTTGGCGGACGTCCAGCTTCACCCACTTGCCCTCGGGGATCTTGGCACCGCTGTTCTGCAGGTAGACGGTGCCGGGCAGGACCACCTCGGTGATCTTGCCCGTGGTGGCGGCACCGGGCGGCACGTCGATCTCCAGCCGGCCCAGCCGCTTCACGTAGTCGTACCCGCCGCTGCCGTTGAAGACCGCCTTCTTGTCGGCGGACTCCGTGGTCAGCTCGGTCCTGGCGTGCACCGAGCCGGTCCGCCCGGTGATGTCGGCGGCGTTGCGGACCGCGGTCACCGGATCGGCGGCCAGTTGGTCCGCGGAGGCGCCCTGCGCCGTGTGGCCTCCGCCCGAGCAGCCGGTCAGCGCGAAACTCAGCGCGGCGGCGAGCACGGTGACGGCGGCGGCCTGATTCAGCTTCTTCACTTCTCGACAAACCCCCTCGGGCCCCGGTGCCCGGCAAGCAGCCACCCCGGATGGGCAGAGCTCTTGTCAGCCCAACGAGCCGGGGCCGGGGAGGTTACGCCGGGGTAGGGCCGAGCGGGCGCGCGGACGGCGTTTCGCGCCCGCACCCGAACGGGCTACCGTGAGGGGGTGTACACCGAGCCGCCGGCCCGCGCCGGTGCCGCGTCGCCGACCGTCCACCGGGTGGTCGTGGAGGAGCGCGGCTCGTTCTGCTTCGCGGGCTGCAGTTGCGGCTGGTTCGCGCCCGGCCGCCGCTCCCGGGACCGCGCCCGCCGGGACGCCGAGGAGCATCTCGCCGACCCGGGCCCCTTCGACTGAGCTCTCGTCAGCCCGCGGGCCGGTGCGTCCAGTCGGCCGGGTCCGCCAGGACCGCAGGGACCGCCGCTCCGCCGGGAACCGCAGGGAGCGTCAGGCGGCCAGGTCGCGTTCGGCGGCCGGCTCCTCGGGCGCCGGGGCGGGGGCGGCCGTACCGCGTCGGCGGCGGCGGGTCTCGGCGCGTCCGGACCGGCTCCCCCGGGCGACCACCAGCGGCGCCAGCGCCGTCCGGGTCAGCGCGTGGCAGAAGGGCACCAGCACGGCCATCGCGATCGGGGCCAGCAGCAGCACCACGGCGGTGGCCAGCGCATAACCGCCGATCACATCGGTCGGGTAGTGCACGCCCATGAACATCCGACAGAAACCCTGCAGCAGCGCCAGGACGCCGGCCAGCAGGCCGAGCCGCCGGTTCACCAGCAGCAGGCCGACCGCGATGCCCATCGACATCGTGGAGTGGTCGCTGACGAAGGAGAGGGTGCCCTCCTTGCCCTCCACCAGCACCACCAGCTCGGGGTGGTCGACGAAGGGGCGCGGCCGGTCGACGATCGCCGAGATCGGCAGGTTGGCCAGCTCGGCCAGGGCCACCGCCACCGGGGCCCAGATCAGCCCGGCCACCGCCACCGGCGCGTCGGGTCTGCGCCGGGCCTGCAGCCAGGCGGTCAGGCAGAGCGCGGCCAGGCCCAGCAGGATGCCGTACTCGCCCACCCAGGAGACCAGCGAGTCCACCCAGTGCGGGGCGCCCGCAGCCAGGCCGTTCACGGCCTGGAGCAGACCGAGGTCGGGGTTGCCCGTGTCGGCGAGCAGCGTCGACACGCCGCACCTCCCTGTCAGTCCTGCGGTGTCCGTTCGTCACCGGACACAACGTCATCGGCGCAGCTCAGGGTTCCACGGAAGAGCCCTGTTATGGAAACTTGACTGGGCATCCACGCGGCATGCACACGTCGAGCCGACGGGCGGTCAGCTCTTTGCCGGGCCTTGACCGGAGGGCGCGGTCGGGCTCGCCCCGGCCGCCGCCTGGCCGGCCCCGGTCGGGACCTGTCCAGCGGTGATCGAACCGTCCGTGCCGCGCACCGGCAGCGCCTCGGCCCCGTCCGGGGTCACCCGGGTGGCGCCGATGTAGTCCCGCTGGTCGATCGTGTCGTACCGGATCTTCGCCCCGGTGTGCGGGGCGTCGATCATGTACCCGCCGCCCACGTAGATGCCCACGTGGTGGATCGACCGCGGATCGTTCAGGTCGGTGGCGAAGAACACCAGGTCGCCCGGGCGGAGCTGGTCCCGGGAGGGGTGCTCGCCCGCGTACCACTGGTCGTTGGCCACCCGGGGCAGCTTGATGCCCACGCTGTCGTACGCGGCCTGGGTGAGGCCCGAGCAGTCGAACCGCCCGTTCTGCGAGGGCAGGCCCTCGCCGCCCCACAGGTAGTCGGTGCCCAGCTTGGTCTGGGCGTAGTAGATCGCCCCGGCGGCCTGCCGCGACAGCCCGATCACCACCCCGGTGCTCGGCGCGGTGAAGCTCCGGGCGAGCGCCTGGATGTTCTTCACGTACCCCTGGGTCTCCCGGTACGGCGGCACCCCGTGGTTGTCGATCACCGCGTACGGCCCGGCGTTGTAGGCGGCCAGCATGTTGGCCTGCCGGTCGCCGGGCACCTGGGCGACGTCCCGGGCCAGCGCGCAGTCGTAGGTCGCGGCCGAGGCGATGGCGTCCGACGGGTCCCAGATGTCCCGCTTGCCGTCGCCGTTGCCGTCCGTCCCGTATTTCGCCCAGGTGGCCTCCAGGAACTGCGCCATCCCGTAGGCCTCCGCCGGGCTCTTCGCCTGCGGGTCGAACCCGCTCTCCTGGTACAGCTGCGCGGCCAGCATCGGCGCCGAGATCTCGGGGCACAGTGCGCCCCACTTCTCGATCAGCGGGCGGTACGCGGCCGGCACCGTCCCGCCGGACAGCCCCGGGTGGTTGCCCGACTGTCGCGGGACCCCGCTCGCCGCATAGGTGCCGAGCGCGATCAGGGCGGTGAACCCGACCGTCACAACCGCCGCCGCACCCGCGGCGGCCGCCCTCCTGCGGAGTACCATCAGCACCATCCCGACGAAGCGTCAGCGCCAGTGTTCAGTACGGCGTCGCCCAGTGCAATGATCAGAGATACAGAGAGTGACCAGTATCCTTCGTTCCGTGGACATCCTGTCGTACGTGCCCCTTTCCTCACGACCAATCCGCGAGAAGTAGCCAAGTCGACATCAGATCTGGCCAAGAATAGGACCTGCCCCTTCGCTCGACCGTGCTCCGGGGCCTTGAATTTGCCTGATCGGGCGGTGAGATGAAATGAAGCTGAGCAGCGTGGACAGCAGGGTCGTCGGGTACCTCGCCGAGGACCCGCCCAAGAAGGCCAACATCGACACCATCATCGGTGGAATCGCCCCGGACTGGGGGCCGTTCGCCAGCCTCGGCTCCGAGGCCCGGGTGATGGTCGAGGTCATCATGGCCGTCGCCATCCTCGGGTGTCTGGCGATCGCGGTGTGGGGCGCGGCCAAGCAGCGGATCGGTGCCACCGCCATGCGGGACACCTTCAGCGCGGAGCAGGGCAAGGGACTGATCATCGCGGGACTGACCGGCGTGTTCATCATCGGATCCCTGGGCACCCTGTTCACCATTGTGTACGGCATGGCGATCTGACGATCCGATGATCCGACGGCCGTCCCAGGCCGTCCCAGACCTGTCCCCACCCGGGCCCGCCAGGGCTCCCCGCACCAGGAGGGCCGCCGTGCCGTTGTCCGACGACCAGCCGCACACCCGCACGCGGCTACCGGTCGCCGAACAGTCCACCCACCCCGTGAATGGCCGTCAGGCCCGCCCGCTCCGGACCCTCCTCACCGTCATCGGCGTCGTCACCCTCCTCGTCCTCGCCATCTCCATCGCCAACCGCGGCAAGCCCGACCCCGCCAAGGCCGGCAGCGCCACCGGCAGCGACCACGCGAGCGCGGCGGGGGAACCCGCCCCCGCCAACACCGCCGCCACCGGCCAGCAGCCCGTCACCACCACCGCCAACGGCATCGCGAACGGCTTCCCGCACAGCGACCAGGGCGCGCAGTCCGCCGCCGCCAACTACGCCGTCGCCCTCGGCTCCGCCGACATGTTCCGCACCGACACCCGCCACACCATCGTCACCACCCTCGCCGACCCCACCGTCCTCCCCCAACTCCAATCCCGCCTCGACCAGGCCTTCACCCCGGAGACGATCGCCCACTTCGGGCTGGACGCCCAGGGGAAGGCGCCGAAGGGGCAGACCTTCGTGAGCCGGATCGTCCCGGTGGGGACCAGGACGACCAACCAGGCGGACACCGCGACGAGGGTCGAGGTCTGGTGCACCGGCCTCTACGGCCTGGCGGGCGAGACGTCCACCAACCCGGTGTCCCAGGACTGGTACACGCTCACCCTCACCATGCGCTGGACCGGCAGCGACTGGAAGCTCACCGACTTCACCCGCAAGGCCGGCCCGGCCCCCGTCCCGGGGGACCAGCAGGCGGCCACCGCCAAGGAGATCACTGACGCCGTGCAGCAGTTCGGGGGGTTCCGCTATGCCCGGTGACGACGCATCCCGCTTCCTCCGCCGGGCGGGCACCCTCGGTGCCGCGCTGGCGACCTTCCAGCTCTCGGCGCTGATGGTGGCCCAGCGGGTGTTCGCCGATCCCACGCCGAGTCCGACACCATCCAAATGCGCGGGCCAGGACGCGACCGTCCTGGGGGCCGACAAGCTCTGCGCACCCCCCGGCACCACCGTCATCCCCGGTACCGACAGCGTCGGGAGTGTCACCGACCCCCTGGGCTCGCTGGCGAAGGGCTGTGCGCAGGCGGCGGCGTGGGTGGTGCGCAAGCTGTCGGCGGGGATCGACGGGACGACGCAGGTGGACTTCACCAATGCGGCGTTCCTGCAGCAGTACGCGGTGGTGTTCGCGGGTTCGACGATCATCACGCTGGTGCTGTGGCTGCTGGCGGTGACCAAGCGCGCGGTGCGCGGTGCGCCGCTGACGCAGGCGTTCTCGGAGGCGATCGGCTTCCTGTGGCTGACGGTGGTGGCCTCGGCGTTCACGCCGTTGATCCTGTACACCGTGGTGAGCGCGACGGACGGTCTGACGGCGGCGATCGCGGCCGGGACGAAGTCGGACACCGGGACGTACCTGGGTGGTTTCGCGGACACCCTGGAGAAGGGCAGCATCGGCGGCGGCCCGCTGATCCTGATCATCGTCTCGCTGGTGGCGGTGCTGGCCGCCGCGGTGCTGTGGCTGGAGCTGCTGATCCGGGCGGCGATGCTGTACGTGGGTGCGCTGCTGGGCACCGCCGTGTACGCGGGCCTGGTGGACAAGCAGTTGTGGAAGCACGTGCGCCGCTGGGCGGGTGTGATGCTGGCGGTGGACCTGGCGAAGCCGATCGTGGTGATCATCCTGGGGCTGGCCGGCGCGGTGGCGACCGGGGCCGGGGCGGACGACGACTTCGCCCGGGTGCTGTCGGGTCTGGCGATCCTGTTCCTGTCGATCTTCGCGAGTGCGTCGGTGTACCGCTTCGTGCCGGGCTTCGGTGACGAGGTGCTGGCGATGCGCGGGGCGCGGGCGAGTGCGGTGCAGGCCGGCAGTGCGATGATCAACGGTCCGGCGAACCTGGTGAAGCAGGGCATCTCGGCCCACGGTTCCCGCGGCGGCCCGCAGGCCGCCAACGCCTCGCCGGGCGCCGGTGGCGCCGGTGGCGGCGGCGGTGTGGCGCCGGGGATCGCGGCGCACGCGGGCCGCGGCCCGGCGGCCCCGCCGCGTCCGTCCACGCCGGCCGGTCCCCCTCCGCAGTCGGTCCAGGCCCCCGTGAACAATCCAACGAAGGGAGGGTGACGGGCAGGTGAGCAGCGAACCGCTCGGCCAGTACGGCACCCAGTACGCCCAGCCGTACGTGCACCAGCGCCGGACGTACCTGATCGGCAAGTCCCGCCCCAACGCGCCGATCGGCCGCAACCGGGAGACCGGTGAGATCGTGCTGATCATCTTCGGTGCGTTCCTCGGCATGATGTGGGGCCTGCTGATGCCCGTGCTGCCGTTGCGGATCGCCGGTCTGGTCGGGTTGCCGCTGCTCGCCATCATGGCCGTGTACGTGCCGTACCGTCGCCGGACCTTCTACAAGTGGGTGGAGATCAACCGGACCTACCGGCGGACGCTGCGCAGCGGCCGCGGGCTGTGGAAGCCGGATGTGCACGAGGCCGGCACGCGGCTGGACGGGCGCGAGGTGGAGGTCGGGCCGCCGCCCGGGGTGGGCCGGCTGCGCTGGCTGAGCTCGCCGTTCGGCCCGGACGAGATCGCGGTGCTGATGCACCTGGAGCGCCGGACGGTCACCGCCGCGATCGAGATCGAGGGCCCGGGCGTGGGTCTGCGCGACTCGGAGGACCAGGAGGCGCTGGTCGACCGGTTCGGCACGCTGCTCAAGCACGTGGCCAACGGGGACGGCTTCGTGACCCGGCTGCAGATGCTGGCCCGCACCCTGCCGGCCGACCCGGACGCGCACGCCAAGGACGTGGAGCGGCGCGGCGACCACAGCGCCCCGCGCTGGCTGAAGGACAGCTACGACGCGCTGCAGTCGATGGTGTCGACCTCCTCGGAGCAGCACCGGGCGTACCTGGTGGCCTGCATGCACTACACCCGCGACCTGGCGGCCGAGGCGCACGCCATGGGCCGTACCGCGGACGGCCGGCGGGCCCGGGACGACGACGGGCTGGCCACCGTGATGGCCCGTGAGCTGACCGACATCTGCGCCCGGCTGGCGGAGGCCGACATCCGGGTCCGGCAGCCGCTGGGCCAGGCCCGGCTGGCCTCGCTGATCCACTCGATGTACGACCCGGACCACCCGATCGACCACATCCAGGCGATGTCCCGGCGCAACGCCTGGCCGGCCGAGCTGGACGCCACCCACCCGCAGTACCTGACCGCGAAGACCCGCGAGTCGGCGACCCGCGCGCCGTGGTGCCACGCCACCGCCTGGGTGAAGGAGTGGCCGCTCACCCCGGTGGGCGTGAACTTCCTGGCGCCGCTGCTGGTGCACACCCCGGACGTGATCCGCACGGTCGCGGTGACGATGGACCTGGAGCCGACCGACGTCGCGATCGAGCGGATGCTCACCGAGAAGACCAACGACGAGGCCGAGGCCAACCGCTCCGCCAAGATGAACCGGACCGTCGACCCGCGCGACCTGGCCCACACGGGCCGGGTGGACCAGCGCGGCGACGACCTGGCCTCCGGCGCGGCCGGCGTCAACCTGGTCGGCTACCTGACCGTCTCCTCCCGCAACCCGGAGGCGCTGGCCCGCGACAAGCGGACCATCCGGGCCTCGGCCGGCAAGAGCTACCTCAAGCTGGAGTGGTGCGACCGGGAGCACCACCGGGCATTCGCCAACACCCTGCCGTTCGCCACCGGCATCCGCCGCTGACCCCTGGAGGCCGCAGATGCTCGGCAGACTCACCGACGCCTTCACCAGCCTGATGTTCGGCAAGGTGGAGACCACCAGGCTGCCGGTGCGCACCTCCACCGGGCAGGCGCAGGCGGTCTACCTGCCGACCGCGGCGCCCGGCCTGGGCGACTCGGGGGTGATCATCGGCCGCGAGGTGTACAGCGGCAAGGGCTACGTCTACGACCCCTTCCAGCTGTACGGCCAGCAGCTGCCGGCCCCGCACTGGCTGGTGCTGGGCGAGTCCGGCAACGGCAAGTCGGCGCTGGAGAAGACGTACGTGCTGCGCCAGCTGCGCTTCCGCGACCGGCAGGTCGTGGTGCTGGACGCGCAGGGCGAGGACGGGGTCGGCGAGTGGAACCTGATCGCCGAGGCGCTGGGCATAAAGTCGATCCGGCTGGACCCGCTGGCCGCCCGGGACGGCGGGGTGAAGCTCAACCCGCTGGACCCGGCGATCACCACCACCGGGCAGCTGTCGCTGCTGCGGACCATCATCGAGGTGGCGATGGGCCGCCCCCTGGAGGAGCGGGCGGGCTTCGCGCTGAAGGCCGCGCACGCCTACGTGCACACCACGGTGAAGGACCGCCAGCCGGTGCTGGACGACATCATCACCACCCTGCGCAGCCCCGACCTGTCGGCGGTGGAGTCGCTCGGGGTGGAGGTCGGCGAGGTGCAGTCCTGGGGCCTGGACGTGGCGCTGGTGCTCGACCGGCTGGTCGACGGCGACCTGCGCGGCATGTTCGACGGCCCGACCTCGGTCGGCATCGACCTGGACGCGCCGCTGATCGTCTTCGACCTCTCGCACATCGACCGCAACTCCATCGCGATGCCGATCCTGATGGCGATCGTCGGCGTCTGGCTGGAGCACACCTGGCTGCGGCCGGACCGGGTGAAGCGCATCTTCCTGGTCGAGGAGGCCTGGCACATCATCAACAGCCCCTTCGTGGCCCAGCTGTTCCAGCGGCTGCTGAAGTTCGGCCGACGCCTGGGCCTGTCCTTCGTCGCGGTGGTCCACCACCTGTCCGACGTGGTCGACGGCGCCGCCGCGAAGGAGGCCTCCGCCATCCTCAAGATGGCCTCCACCCGCACCATCTACATGCAGAAGGCCGAGGAGGCGAGAGCCACCGGCCGGGTGCTGGGCCTGCCCCGCTGGGCGGTGGAGATCATCCCCACGCTGTCGCCCGGCATCGCGGTGTGGGACGTCAACGGCAATGTCCAGGTGGTCAAACACATCATCACCGAGTCCGAGCGGCCGCTGGTCTACACCGACCGCGCGATGACCGAGGACGCCGTCGCCGAACGGGAACGGGCCGAGCAGCTGCTCGCCGCCGAACCTCGGCGGTAGCAAAGGATTCTGGCGGTTCGTCTGCACGAAACCCTCTTGTTACGCCGGATGTCCTGACAGCTACGCGCGTTGACCCTAGGCTTCGTGAAACATTCACACCACCCTGGCCCCCGGTGCGCGCGGGGCCCTGACGGTGCAGGGGATTCCGCATGCTCGTTTCCGGTCAGAGCGGCCGCCGCAGAGCGGCGATGGCCGTGGCTGCCGCCGCCGCACTCTTCGGCACGATGGCCATGCCGGCCGTCGCCCAGGCCCACGACCACGGCAAGCCCAAGGTCGAGGACCTGCAACTGCTGGCGATCAACGACTTCCACGGCAACCTGGAGCCCCCGGCCGGCTCCTCCGGCACCGTCAAGGAGATCGACCCGGCCACCGGCCAGGTGGTCTCCACCCCGGCCGGCGGTGTCGAGTACCTGGCCACCGCCCTGCGGCAGGCCCGCGAGGGCCACCGCAACTCCGTCACCGTCGCCGCCGGCGACATCGTCGGGGCCAGCCCGCTGCTGTCCGGCCTGTTCCACGACGAGCCGACCATCGAGGCGATGAACAAGCTCGGCCTGGACGTCACCAGCGTCGGCAACCACGAGTTCGACGAGGGCTCGGCCGAGCTGCTGCGCATGCAGCGCGGCGGCTGCCACCCGACCGACGGCTGCTACGTCGAGGGCCGCGAGTTCGGGGGCGCCGACTTCCAGTACCTGGCCGCCAATGTGACCAGCGAGAAGACCGGCAGGCCGATCCTCAGGCCGTACTGGGTCAAGAACGTCCGCGGCGTGAAGGTCGGCTTCATCGGCGTCACCCTGGAGGGCACGCCGAACATCGTCACCGCCGAGGGCGTCAAGGGCCTGAAGTTCGGCAACGAGGTCGCGACGATCAACAAGTACACCGCCGAACTCAAGCGCCAGGGCGTCAACTCGATCGTCGCCCTGATCCACGAGGGCGGGTACCCGGCCAGCCCGGTCTACAACTACGACTGCGGCGCGGCCGGTGCCGGCATCTCCGGCCCGATCGTCGACATCGCGAAGAGGATCGACCCGGCGGTCGGCGCCATCGTCACCGGCCACACCCATAACGCGTACGCCTGCTCCATCCCGGACCCCAACGGCGTCCCGCGCTCGGTCACCAGCGCCGCCTCCTTCGGCCGCCTGTACACCGAGATCGACCTCAAGCTCGACAAGCGCAGCGGCACGATCGTCCGGCCGTCGGTGACCGCCGCCAACCACGTGGTCCGCCGCGACGTGCCCAAGGCGCCGGACATGACCGCGCTGATCGCGTACTACAACAAGATCGCCGCCCCGATCGCCAACCGCCCGGTGGGCTACATCGGCGCCGACATCAACGGCCGCGGCTCCACCGACTTCGAGAAGCCGCTCGGTGACGTGATCGCCGACGCCCAGCTCGCCGGCCTCTCGCCGGCCGACAAGGGCGGCGCGCAGGTCGCCTTCATGAACCCCGGCGGCATCCGCTCCGACCTCGTCTACAAGGCCTCCGGCAGCGAGGGCGACGGCGTGGTGACCTACGGCGAGGCGTTCACCGTCCAGCCGTTCACCAACATGATGCAGGTCAAGACGCTCACCGGCGCCCAGCTGATCCAGGTGCTCCAGCAGCAGGTCAGCGGGCTGAACGAGGCCGCGCCGAAGATCCTGCAGTCCTCCAAGGGCCTGACCTACACCCTCGACATGACCAAGGCCGGCGCAGCCCGGATCGTGGTCGACTCGGTGCGGCTGAACGGCGCCGCGATCGACCCGGCCGCCACCTACCGGGTCGCCGCCAACGAGTTCCTGGCCGGCGGCGGCGACGGCTTCCCGGCCTTCTCGGCCGGCACCGACAAGCTGGTCGGCGCCTCCGACCTGGACATCTTCACCGCCTACCTGGCCTCCCACAGCTCGGCGGGCGCCCCGCTCGCCGTCCCGGCCCAGGACCGCATCAAGGTGATCGGCGGCGGCGCCGACCAGGACTGACCCGACACCTGTGAGCGAGGGGCGGGGTGCCTGCGGGCACCCCGCCCCTCGGCGTTCACTGCGGCCGGTCGGGCTGCCCTGGCAGCCGGACGGACGCCTGCGCCCCCGGCCCGCCGTCCAGCGCCGGCCCGAGCGCCACCTCGCCGCCGGTCTCCTGCACCGTCTGCGCCACGATCGACAG
Source organism: Kitasatospora cinereorecta (assembly GCF_024172095.1). Classification (GTDB taxonomy): domain Bacteria; phylum Actinomycetota; class Actinomycetes; order Streptomycetales; family Streptomycetaceae; genus Kitasatospora; species Kitasatospora cinereorecta. The sequence continues at coordinate 116,958 of NZ_JAMZDX010000001.1, forward strand.
GCCGAGACCGGACCCGGGCAGCTGCCGCGACGACGGCGAACGCCAGAACCGGTCGAAGACGTACGGCAGTTCGTCCGGCGGAATGCCGGGACCGCGGTCGCGGACCGTCAGCCGGCCGCCCTGCAGCACCACGTCGATCGCCCCGGCCGGCGGCGAGTACTTGACCGCGTTGTCCAGCAGGTTGATCACCGCCCGCTCCAGCGCCGCGGCGTCCCCGTGCACGTACCACGGGTCGACGGCCACCCGGAACTCCAGCCCCGGACCGCGCAGCTTGCCCCGCTCGATCGCCCGCTGGACGATCCCGTGGAACTCCACGACGGTCGGGTTGGAGCCCGGCTTGGGCGAATCGGGGCGGGAGAGCTGGAGCAGATCACCGATCAGCAGGGTGAGCTCCTGCATCTGCGCCTTCATGTTGCCGAGCATCTTCGCCCGGGTGGCGGCCGGCAGCGCCCGTCCGGTCTCGTCGCTGCGGATCAGCAGGTCGACGTTGGTCCGCAGCGAGGTCAGCGGCGTGCGCAGCTCGTGCCCGGCGTCGGCGATCAGCCGGGTCTGCCGCTCCCGGGAGTTCGCCAGCGCGGTGGACATCGAGTTGAACGAGGTGGACAGCCGCGCGATCTCGTCACTCCCGTTGACCGGAATGGTGGTGCCCACCTCCTCGGTCCGCGCGATGTGCTCGACCACGTCCGTCAGCTGGTCCACCGGCCGCAGCGCGGACCGCGCCACCAGCCGCCCGGTCACCCCGGCCCCGACGACACCCAGCCCGGCCACACCGGCCATCAGCAGGGCCAGCTTCTGCAGCGAGTCCTCGACCCCGGTCGTCGGCACCGCGGTCAGCATGACGGCGGGCTTGGTGTTGCCCTGGCCGTCCCTGCCGAACGCGGCCATCCGGCGGATCAGCGCCGGCGTGCCGTCCGCGTAGTGGCCGTCGCGGTAGGTGGCGGTGCTCGCCGAGGTCAGGATCGAGTAGTCCGAGGGGTCGCTCTGGATCGCCTTGACCGAGCCGCGGGGGAAGCACACCGTCCCGTCGGTGGTGACGTACTGGATGTCCCACCGGGGCTGGGGGAAGTGCTCGTCGAGCCGCGCGCCGGCCAGCGCCACCGCGGTCGAGGTGTCGCAGGACAGGTTGCTGGCCTGGGGACCGCTGCCCGGCCGGGGCGCGTCCGCCAGGTTCTGCCTGGTCTGGGCGTACAGGCTGTTGCGCACCAGCAGCCAGCAGGCCATCGCCGCGACGGCGATCGCCACCGCCACGGCGGCCGCGGTGAGGATGGCCAGCCTGGTCCGCAGCGGTCTCCCGCGGAACCACCCCGTGAGCCGGCCGAGCGGCTTCACGCCGCTGCGCCGGTGGCGGCGCGCAGGGCGTAGCCGACGCCGCGGACGGTCTGGATGAGCCGCGGCATGCCGCCCTGCTCGGTCTTGCGGCGCAGGTACATCACGTACACGTCGAGGGAGTTGGACGAGGGTTCGAAGTCGAAGCCCCAGACCGCCTTGAGGATCTGCTCGCGGGTGAGCACCTGGCGGGGGTGGGACAGGAACATCTCCAGCAGCATGAACTCGGTGCGGGTGAGTTCGATCGGCTTGCCCTCGCGGGTGACCTCCCGGGTGGCGGTGTTCATCCGCAGGTCGGCGAAGGCGAGCACCTCGCTCTCGTCGTCCTCGACCGCGACCCGGGCGGCGGCCTCGGCGGCGAGGGCGTTGCGGCGGAGCAGGGCGCGGACCCGGGCGAGCAGTTCGTCGAGCTCGAAGGGCTTGGCGAGGTAGTCGTCGGCGCCGACGTCGAGGCCGGTGACGCGGTCGCCGACGGCGTCGCGGGCGGTGAGCATCAGCACCGGGACGGCGTCGCCGCGTGAGCGCATCCGGCGGACGGCGGTGAGGCCGTCCATGCGGGGCATCATGATGTCGAGCAGCACCAGGTCGGGGCGCTCGCGCTCGACGGCCTCCAGGGCCTCGTAGCCGTCGGTCGCCGTGGTGACGTGGTAGCCCTCGAAGGCGAGGCTGCTCTCCAGGGCGTCCCGGAGTGCGGGTTCGTCGTCGACCACCAGGACGCGGGCGCCGGCGCCCGGGGCCTCGGCAGGGGTGCGGTCGTCGGCGGGGGGATTCATCGGCTCGGGCCCTTTCTGAGTCCGTTGACGTGTGGCCATTGTCCTGCGGACGGCGGCCGACAGGGAGTTCGACCTACTGGACGTTCTGGCCGGCCTGCATCTGGGGCAGGACCTGCTTGATGCTGTCGATCGGGATGGCGAAGCCGAGGCCGACGCTGCCCGCGGTGCTCGATCCGGCGGTGGAGCTGGATCCGCTGGCCGAGTACATCGCCGAGTTGATGCCGATCACCTGGCCGTTGGCGTTGATCAGCGGCCCGCCGGAGTTGCCGGGGTTGAGCGCGGCGTCGGTCTGCAGCGCCTGGTAGGTGGCGGTGTCGGCGCTGTTGTTGTTCTGGGTGGAGCCGCGCATGCCGGGCAGGTTGGGGAAGCCGAAGCCGCCGTTCCCGCTGGTGGTGCCCTCGTCGACCTGGACGCTGACCTGGCGGTTCTTGGCGCTGATGATGCCGGAGGTGACGGTGCCGGTCAGGCCTTCGGGGTTGCCGATGGCGACCACGGAGTCGCCGACCTGGACGGTGCCGGAGTCGCCGAGGGTGGCGGGGGTGAGGCCGCTGACCCCGGAGGCGGTGATCACGGCGGCGTCCAGCGCCTTGTCGGTGCCGGTGACGGTTGCGTCGGCGGTCTTCCCGTTCTGGAAGGTGACGGTGGCCTGCCCGCCGTCGCCGACCGCGCCGGAGATCACGTGGTAGTTGGTGAGGATCTGGCCGCCGGAGGTGAGGACGACGCCGGTGCCGGTCGCGGTGCCCCCGGAGGTCTTCACGGTGATCTGGACGACGCTGGGGGAGACGGCGGAGGCGATGGCGGCCACGTCGGCGGTGCCGTCGGACCTGGCGGCGACCGGGCTGACCAGCGTCGCGGCGGCGGCGGAGTGCTGGTCGGCCTGGGCGATGACGCCGCCGGCCACCCCGCCGAGCAGCGCGGCGACCGCGGCGACGGCGGAGGCCAGCGCGATCCGGCTGCGCAGCACGCCCTTGCGGGCGGGCCCGGCGTGCTTGGGCTCGCCCGGCCCCGGATCGGTCGGTCCCCATCCGGCGGTGCCCGGCTCGGGCGGCTCCGGCGGTTCGGGTCCGTCGCCCGGCACCTGGTACTCGCTGTGCAGGACGGTGCCCTCGACGATGTGCGCGGTCGGCGCGTCGGCGGGCTGCGGCGGGGCCCAGTCCGGGTGGACCTGGGCGTACGGGTCGGGCTGCTGGTCGTTGCTGCGGTGCTGGTCGCTCATGGCAACCAACGTCCGCCTGTTTCATGAGAACCCGATGAGAGTGCGGTCAGAGCCGGGCGAGAAGCCCGTCAGGTTCTCATAAAGCCAGGTCAGGCCCCGGGTGCGCCGCAGCCGCAGGAACGCCGCACGACCAGCCGCGATTCGAATTTCCGGACCCGTTCGGTGTCGCTGCCGGGCACCATCAGCGAGTCGTCCAGCACCAGGTCGACGGCGGCGCGGGCCATCGCGTCGCGGTCGGAGGCGACGGTGGTCAGCGGCGGGTCGGCGAGGGCGGCCTCGGGCACGTCGTCGAAGCCGGCCACCGCGAGGTCCTCGGGGACGCGCAGGCCGACCTCGCGGGCGGCCCGCAGCACGCCGATGGCCTGGTCGTCGGTGGAGCAGAAGATCGCCGGCGGGCGCCGGTCGGAGCGCAGCAGCTCGACGGCCACCTCGTAGGCGCCGTAGCGGTGGAACGGGGCGTCCACCAGGTGGGGCTCGGTGGGCAGGCCGTGCTCGGTCATGGCCCGCTCCCAGCCCTCGACGTGGTCGATGACCGGGTCGCCGGGGGCGGGGGACTCGACCGGGCCGCCGAAGCAGACCACGTACGGGTGGCCGTGGACCTCCAGCAGGTGGCGGACGGCGGCCTCGGCGCCGCCGACGTCGTCGGTGACCACCGCGACGTCGTCGATCGCCTCGGGCCGGCGGTGCAGCAGCACCACCTTGGCGCCCTCCATCGCGGCGAACTCCTCGGCGGCGCGCTGGGACGGGCCCTGGCTGACCAGGATCAGGCCGGAGACCCGCATGCCGAGGAAGGCGCGGACGTAGTGCACCTCGCGGTCGTCCACGTAGTCGGAGTTGCCGATCAGCACCAGCTTGCCGCGCTCGGAGGCGGCCCGTTCGACGGCGTGCGCCATCTCGGCGAAGAAGGGCTGGCGGGCGTCGGGCACCACCATGCCGATGAGGTTGGTGCGGCGGGAGGCCATCGCCTGCGCGACGCTGTTCGGCCGGTAGCCGAGCTGCTCGATCGCGGCGAGGACCTTCTCCCTGGTCGCGGGCGCGACCGGCCGCGGCCCGTTGTTGATGACGTAGCTGACGACCGCGGTCGAGGTCCCAGCCAGTCGGGCTACATCGTCGCGCGTCACCTTGGCCACGCAGGGAGTCTACGCGGGTGGTTCACCCGCCGGATGCGGGGTTGCTCACACCTTGGCAACAATCGGGCCCGAAACCGGACAATCTGGACGGCCCGTATGCGAAGCGGCCGTCCAGCATCCGGTCAGACCTCCTGCGCCGCCCCGGCCCGGGCCTGCTCCGCCGCGGGGCGCTCGCCCTTCTCCGCCTTCTCCGGCACCACGAAGCGGTAGCCGACGTTGCGCACGGTGCCGATCAGCTGCTCGTGCTCGACGCCGAGCTTGGCGCGCAGCCGCCGCACGTGCACGTCCACCGTGCGGGTGCCGCCGAAGTAGTCGTAGCCCCAGACCTCCTGCAGCAGCTGCGCCCGGGTGAAGACCCGGCCGGGGTGCTGGGCGAGGTACTTGAGCAGCTCGAACTCCTTGAAGGTCAGGTCCAGGACCCGGCCCTTGAGCTTCGCGGAGTAGGTGGCCTCGTCGACCGAGAGGTCGCCGTTGCGGATCTCCATCGGGCTGTCGTCGGCGACCACCTGCAGCCGGCCCATGGCCAGGCGCAGCCGGGCCTCGACCTCGGCCGGTCCGGCGGTGTCGAGCAGTACGTCGTCGATGCCCCAGTCGGCGGTGACGGCGGCCAGGCCGCCCTCGGTGACCACCAGGACGAGCGGGCAGCCGATGCCGGTGGACCGCAGCAGCTGGCACAGGCTGCGGATCTGCGGCAGGTCGCGCCGGCCGTCGACCAGGATCACGTCGGCGCTGGGGGTGTCGACCAGCGCGGACCCCTCGGCCGGTGCGACCCGCACGTTGTGCAGCAGCAGGCCGAGCGCGGGCAGTACCTCGGCGGAGGGCTGGAGCGCGTTGGTGAGCAGGAGGAGAGAACTCATACCCGGTTAGTCCCCTTTCCGGGTCGTCGCGGTCGCGGGGGCGCCGGGTGTGCGGCGCCTCCGCGGGGCAGGGTGGGGGAACGCCCGCAGCCCCGGCCGAGTCGTCGGCGTGCACGGCGGCCGTCGGCGCGCGCGTGGGTCCCGCAACCCCGCACTCCCCGCTGCTGCCCTGCCCATCCGCGAACCTTCCGGTCTGTCCGCCGGAGGCACTCCGTCGTGCCTCGCGTGCGGGGGCGTCCTCGCTGCCGGGCGCGGGTGGGGCGCCGTTTCGCAAGGACGTCCTACTGGCGTCCTGAAAGCACAAAAGGACCCGGGGGCGACTCTGCCCGGATCCCTCACGCCACGAGCTTAGCCGACCACGCCCCGCTCCGGGAGGGGCGCGCGGGCGCAGTACGGCCCGCCGGGCGGGTTTCGGACCGTGACACTGGACACCTGGCGGGACGCCGGTGGCCTGGGGTATTGCCGCTCGGGCGGGGTAGCGGTCCATCATGGGAGCCGCACCGGCCGCACGGTACGTGTACACCTTTCGCGTGGGTGGCCCGGCACAGGAGCCGACCACTGCACCGGGCGAGGACGACTGGAAGGGGTTGCCATGACCGCGACCGCCGATGCCCACGCCACGCCGACCTCACCCGTACGGGTGAGCGGGACCATCCGCTACTGGGCCGCGGCCAAGGCGGCGGCCGGGCTGCCCGAGGAGCGGTACCGGGCGGCCACGCTGGCCGAGCTGCTGGCCGAGGTCCGGCTCCGGCACGCCGAGCGGCCCCAGCTGCTCCGGGTGCTCGGCGTCTGCTCGTACCTGGTGGACGGCGACCCGGTGGGCGGCCGCGACCACGCGGCGGTGGAGCTCGCCGAGGGCTGGACGGTCGAGGCGCTGCCGCCCTTCGCGGGCGGCTGAGCCGCAGTCGCACGGGTCGGCCGGTCGCCGGTCGACCCGCGGCCGAAGGAACCACCGCAAGGTCGTACTCGTCGTACGTCCGTATGCCGGAACTCGTCCTTGGGGAGCACGATGCGTGGCGCGGTCAAGCTGCTGATCGGTCTGGGTGTGATCGCCGGGCTGCTGGCCGGGGCGGACCGGCTGGCCGTCGGCGTGGCCGAGGACGAGGCCGCGGACAAGCTGGTCAGCAGCGGACGGATGAGCGCCCGGCCGAACGTGTCGATCGAGGGCTTCCCCTTCCTCACCCAGGCCGTGTCCGGCGAGTTCGACGGGGTCCGGCTCACCGGGGACGGGGTGACGGTCAGCGACGGGCACGAGCATGTCGCGCTGCGCTCCTTCGAGGCCCGGCTGTCCGGGGTGGCGGTGAGCGACTCCTACCGCAGCGCGACCGTCCGCAGCGGTTCGGGCAGCGGCCTGGTCTCCTACCCGGACGTCTCCAAGCTGATCGCCGGCAACGGGCTGCTCGGTCTCCAGTACGCCGGGCCGGGCCGGGTGAAGTCCTCGGTGCCGGGCGGCGCGATCGAGGGCCGGCTGCACAGCGAGGGCAACAGCATCATCGTGGACGACCTCCGACTCACCGGCACCGCAACGCTGTTGAAGGGTGCTCTGGCGGACCGGCTGAAGCCGCAGAAGTTCACCCTGACCAGCCTGCCGGCCGGTCTGAGCCTGGCCTCGGCGACCCCGCGCGACGACGGACTGCTGCTGGACTTCACCGGCAAGGACCTCAAGCTGATCGGCTGAGCGCCCGCGGCGTCGTCCCGCTCTGCGAGACGCGCTGTCCAGCGCAGGCCGCTGCGGGCCGCCGGCCGGATGCCCCGGGGCGCCTCCCGGGGCCGGGTGCGCCGCCCGTACGGGTGCGGAAATCATGGAATCTCACCATTCGACCGATCAGGTCTCACTATTCGACACGATGGTGACAGCGGGCCCGGGGTGTCCCTAGCATCGTCGTCATGAAGCGACAGGCAGACCTCACGAAGCGGCGGGCGGTAGACCACTGCCGCGTGTCGAGCTGCCTCTGTCGAATGCGCTGACCGGGCAGTTCTGACCGGTAGTTCCGGCCTGTCCGATTCCCCTGTGGCGATCCGCCTCCCACACTGACTCAGCCGCGTCACCCGCACTCCGCCCTGTCTCGTCATTCGGACAGATGCCCGGACGGCTGACGCGTACCCCGAAGCAGCGAGCACCTTCCGCCAACCGCCCCCGGATGGAGAACATCACCATGAGCCGCAGCGACGTCCTGGTCGACGCCGACTGGGTCCAGGCCCGCCTGGACGACCCGAAGGTCGTCATCGTCGAGGTCGACGAGGACACCACCGCCTACGAGAAGAACCACATCCGCAACGCGGTCCGGATCGACTGGAAGAAGGACCTCCAGGACCCGGTCCGCCGCGACTTCATCGACCAGGCCGGCTTCGAGGCGCTGCTCAGCGCCAAGGGCATCGCCAACGACGACACCGTGGTGCTCTACGGCGGCAACAACAACTGGTTCGCGTCGTACGCCTACTGGTACTTCAAGCTGTACGGCCACGGTGACGTCCGCCTGCTGGACGGCGGCCGCAAGAAGTGGGAGCTGGACTCCCGCGAGCTGGTCGTCGAGGTGCCCGAGCGCGCCGCCACCCAGTACACCGCGCAGGCCGCCGACTCCTCGATCCGCGCCTTCCGTGACGACGTGGTCGACGCGATCGGCACCCTGAACCTGGTCGACGTCCGCTCGCCCGACGAGTTCTCCGGCAAGCTGCTGGCCCCGGCCCACCTCCCGCAGGAGCAGTCGCAGCGCCCGGGCCACGTCCCGACCGCCAAGAACATCCCGTGGGCGAAGAACGCCAACGACGACGGCACCTTCAAGAGCGACGACGAGCTGCGCGCGCTCTACCAGACCGAGGGCGTCGACCTGGCGGTCGACACCATCGCCTACTGCCGGATCGGCGAGCGCTCCGCGCTCACCTGGTTCGTCCTGCACGAGCTGCTGGGCCAGGAGAACGTCAAGAACTACGACGGTTCCTGGACCGAGTACGGCAGCCTCGTCGGCGTGCCGATCGAGCTCGGCTCCAACTGAGCCTCCGGCTCGAAGCACAACGAAGGGAAGTACGACATGTGCGGCGCGAAGGCCGGCGGCCCGGATCTGGCAGGAGTTGACGTGGCGAGCGAGACGATCATCCAGGGTTCGGTGACCCGCGACGACGAGCCGGTCAACGGCTACGTGCGGCTGCTGGACGAGAACGGCGAGTTCACGGCCGAGGTGCCCACCTCGGCGACCGGACAGTTCCGGTTCTTCGCCCGTCCGGGCAAGTGGACCCTGCGTGCGCTGGTGCCCGGCGCCACCGTCGACCGCCAGGTCGTCGGCACCCAGGGCGAGATCACCGAGGTCGCGATCGCGGTCTGATCCGCGCGACCGGTACGATCGTGGCCCCCTGCCGCAGCGGGGGCCACGGTCATACCCTGAAGACGTGCAGGCACACCGGCGTCATGTGCGCTACTTCGTGATGATGGGCGTGTGCGTGGGCATCTTCGCCCTGGCCGGGGCCGTGGTGCGCTTCTACTCGGTCGGTGCCGCGATCGCCATGTGCGTGGTGGCCATGGTCATCCCGCCGCTCGCCGCCATCCTGGCCAACCGGCGCGACCCCGACGACGACTGGTGGAACGACCCGCGCTGGGACGACCCGCAGTGGGACCGCCCCGGCCACTCCCGCGACCACCCCGACCACGAGGGGGGCCGGGGCCCGGGCGACGCGCCCGACGACGACCACCCCTGGCGCGTCTAGGCCTGCTCGTTCGGAGCAGCGACCGCTCAGTAGACGAGCGCCTGGACGCCGTCCGCCATGATCTCGCTCAGGAAGACCTGCGCGCCCGCGATCCGGACACCCTCGACGGTGTCCTTCTCCTCGATGCCGCGGCGCGCCGCGCACTGGGTGCAGAGCGTGACCGTACCGGCGGCGAGCACCGATTCCAGCAGGTCGGGCAGGGGTGCGGCGTGCGGCAGCTCGAATTCGGCCGCCTTCCCCGGGAGGGCGAACCAGGAGGACTCCCCGGTCAGCCAGAGCGAGACCTCCACCCCGCTCGCCACGGCGACCGCCGCCACCGTGAACGCCTGCGAGCAGCGCTCCGGCGCGTCCGCCCCGGTGGTGACCTTGATGACCAGCTTCTTCGACATGACCCAGAGACTACGCGGCAAAGGGGCGCCCGATAGACTCGCGCCGTCGCACCACCCTTCATCGCCGTCAACTGGGAGCGCCCCGTGTCCGGTCTCGAGATCTTCTTCGACAGCCTGCTTGCCCTGATGGCCGTCCTGATCACCTGGTTCGCCATCTTCTCGGTGATGAAGCTGTACCAGGGCCAGCGCTGATCACTGCCGTACCGTTGATGGGGAAACCGTCCGACGACAGCAGCAGGAAAATGATCGAGATCCCTTCTGACCTCCACAAGGACGTCGTCTCACTGGCCTTCCTCCTGGGTACCTGGGAAGGCGCGGGCGTCTATGACTTCCCGGGCACGGAGAAGTGCAACTTCGGCCAGGAAGTCGTGTTCCGCCACGACGGCCGGCCGTTCATCGAGTACCGCTCCCGCACCTGGGTGCTGGACGAGGCGGGCGAGAAGATCCGTCCGCTGGAGAACGAGCACGCGTTCTGGCGGGTGACCACCAACCAGCACGGCGCCGGCGGCGAGCGCGAGATCGAGGTCTCCTCGGTCCGTGACGACGGCACCGTCGAGATCTGGTACGGCAAGCTGCACGACGGCAAGCCGCAGATCGACATCGCCACCGACGCGGTGGCCCGGATCGAGGGCGCCCCGGCCTACTCCGGCGGCAAGCGGCTGTTCGGCCTGGTCAACGAGGACCTGCTGTGGGTCGGCGAGAAGGCCGCCCCCGAGGTCCCGCTGCGGCCGTACATGTCGGCCCAGCTGAAGAAGGTGCTGAACCCCGCGCAGCTGGTCCGCGACGTCAACGACCTGCCGGACGACGGCATCGCCTTCTTCCGCTGATCGCACGATCCCTGGTAGGGGCCGGCCGGGCGGCCGGTCCCTACACTTGTCTGCGTGGCGAACACCGAGACGACCGACTGGAAGGCCGACCTGCGGCAGCGCGGGTACCGGCTCACCCCGCAGCGGCAGCTCGTCCTGGAGGCCGTCGACGTGCTCGACCACGCGACCCCGGACGAGATCCTGGTGCAGGTCCGCAAGACCGCCAGCGGCGTCAACATCTCCACCGTCTACCGCACCCTCGAACTGCTCGAGGAGCTGGGCCTGGTCTCGCACGCCCACCTCGGGCACGGCGCCCCGACCTACCACCTGGCCGACCGGCACACCCACCTCCACCTGGTCTGCCGGGACTGCGACAAGGTCACCGAGACCGGCACCGAGATCGCCGCGCCGCTGGTCGAGAGCCTGCGCGCCGAGCACGGCTTCGACACCGACCTGAAGCACTTCGCGATCTTCGGCCGGTGCGCCGACTGCACCGCCAAGCTGGCGCAGGCGCAGTCGTAAGCTGGCCGGTATGAAGAGCCCGCTGCTTGCCCTGCCAGGTGCCGTGCCCGCCGAAGGACCCGACGAGGGCGTCGCCGCCCACTACGGCGACCTCTTCCGCGAGCAGCGCGAACTCGCCGCCGGCCGCGGCTGGGTCGACCTCTCGCACCGCGGCGTGGTCACCGTGACCGGTCCGGACCGGCTCTCCTGGCTGCACCTGCTGCTCACCCAGCACGTCAGCGACCTGCGCCCGCAGCAGGCCACCGAGGCGCTGATCCTCTCCCCGAACGGGCACGTGGAGCACGCGCTCTACCTGGTCGACGACGGCGAGACGGTCTGGATCCACGTCGAGCCGGGCGGCCAGCAGGCGCTGATCGCGTACCTGGAGTCGATGAAGTTCTGGAACCGGGTCGAGGTCGCCGACGCCACCGCCGACTACGCCGTGGTGTTCCTCCCCGCGGGCTCCACCGCCGACCCGGACGGCGCCGCCGCGATCCGCGAACTGCCGTACGGCCGCGACCTGTTCCTGCCCCGCGCCGGCCTGGAGCAGGCCGTCGCTGGCTTCGGCCCGGCCGCCGGCGTCTGGGCGTACGAGGCGCTGCGGATCGAGGGCCACCGGCCGCGCCTGGGCTTCGAGACCGACCACCGGACCATCCCGCACGAGGTGGACTGGCTGGCCACCGCCGTCCACCTGCAGAAGGGCTGCTACCGCGGCCAGGAGACGGTCGCCCGGGTGCACAACCTGGGCCGGCCGCCGCGCCGGCTGGTCTTCCTGCACCTGGACGGCACCGAGGAGAAGCTGCCCGCGCACGGCGCCGAGGTGCGCCTCGACGGGCAGGAGCGGGCGGTCGGCTTTGTGACCTCCTCGGCCCGCCACCACGAGCTCGGCCCGATCGCCCTGGCCCTGGTCAAGCGGAACGTGCCGGTGGAGGCGGTGCTGCTGGCCGACGGCGTCCCGGGCAGCCAGGACGTCATCGTCCCGGCCTGACCGCCGCCCGGGGCGGCCCGAGGGCCGGTCAGACCTCCAGCAGCACGGTGAACGGGCCGTCGTTCACCAGCGACACCTTCATGTCGGCGCCGAACCGCCCGGTCTCCACCTTGGCGCCCAGCGCCCGCAGCTCGGCCACCACGGCGTCGACCAGCGGTTCGGCGACCGGGCCGGGCGCGGCGGCGTTCCAGGTGGGCCGGCGGCCCTTGCGGGCGTCGCCGTAGAGGGTGAACTGGCTGATCACCAGCAGCGGGGCGCCCAGCTCGGAGCAGGACAGCTCCGGGGACCCCTCGAACAGCCGCAGCGTCCACAGTTTGCGGGCCAGCTGGGCGGCCTGCGCCGGGGTGTCCTCGTGGGTCACCCCCACCAGTACGCACAGCCCGGGGCCCTCGATCGCCCCGACCGTCTCGCCGTCCACCACCACGGCCGCCTCGGCGACCCGCTGAACCACTGCTCGCATGCCGCCCATTGTGCCAAGCGCGGACGGGCGGCCGGGGGCGCGTACGGGATCGGCGCACGCCGGTGAACGCGCGCGTGCGCCGCCAACGGTGCAGGTGAACCCCTGGCGCGGATCCGTAGTACTAGCCATGCCTGTTCGCCACGGGGCCGTTCGGGTGCTCGGGCGTGCACACGTCGATCCCCGGGTGGCACGCTGTCGGACGGTGTCACCCGGGCGGGTGGCGACGGCCCGGCCGGGGAACCATCCGGGGGTGTGCGGCGTGCACAGGACGGGCACAGGGACGACGGCAGGTGAGTGGTTGATGGACGCGAGCGGCACGACCCACCCGGAGGCGGGGCTGGCCGGGCTCGGCCTGGAGCAGCTGCGCACCCTCCGCAGGGACGCGCAGGAGCAGGAGGCCGACCTCTCGTACCTGCGCCGCCTGCTGCACGGCCGGCTGGACATCCTGCGGGCGGAGCTGGACCGCCGCCGCGTCGAGCCGGACGACACCGCGGTGGGCGAGCCCGCCCTGCTGGACCGCCTGCCGGCGATCCTCGCCGACGCCCCGTCCTCGGTCCGTCGCCCCGCCCGGCACGTCACCCTCGGCCCGCCGCGCGGCGAGGGCTACCAGCGCGAGGCGGACGCGCTGATGGGCGACGTCCAGCTGGCCGACCTGGCCGCCCACCCCACCGCCGACCTGCTGGCCGCCGTGGAGCGGCTCACCGGGCACGAGCGCGAGGTCTCCGACCGGCGCCATCGGCTGCAGCGGACGGCGGACGACTGCAGCGCCGAAATCACCCGCAGGTACCGTGAAGGGGAAGCACGGGTCGACGACCTGCTCAGCGGGGGCTGAGCAGCGGCGGCGGGCCCGGGCCCCCACCCTCACCTGCTCAACCCGGAGTACCCCCTTGATGTCGCAGTCCGCCGTCCTGCCCGCGCTCGCCGAGGTCATACGTTCCGGTTTCACCGAGGGAAGCCACCGCGGCTCCCTGGTGCTGCTGGCCGCCGACGGGTCCGTGGAGTTCACCCTCGGCGCCCCGGACGAGCCGGTCTTCCCCCGCTCCACCGCCAAGCCCTTCCAGGCCGTCGCCACCCTGCGGGCCGGCCTGCCGCTGCGCGGCGAACAGCTGGCGCTGGCCGCCTCCAGCCACTCTGCGGAAACGTTCCACCGCGAGGCCGTACGGCAGATCCTCGGCGACGCCGGCCTCACCGAGGCCGCCCTGCGCACCCCGGCCGAGCTCCCCATGGACACCGTCGAGGCCGAGCAGCTGCTGCGCGACGGCGGCGAGCCCGAGCCGATCATGATGGACTGCTCCGGCAAGCACGCCGGCTGGCTGGCCGCCTGCGCCGCCAACGGCTGGGACCTGGACGCCTACCTCGACACCGAGCACCCGATCCAGCTGCTCGCCCGCGAGGCGCTGGAGGAGTTCACCGGCGAGCGCGCCGCCCACGTCGGCACGGACGGCTGCGGCGCCCCGCTGCTCGCCGTCAGCCTCACCGGCCTGGCCCGCGGCTACCGCGCCCTGGTGCTGGCCGAGCCCGGCACTCCGCAGCGGCTGGTCGCCGACGCGATGCGGGCCCATCCGGAGTACGTGGCGGGCACCCGGCGCGCCGACACCTGGCTGATGCGGGAGGTGCCGGGTGCGCTCTCCAAGATGGGCGCCGAGGCCGTCCAGGTGGTCGCCCTGGCGGACGGCCGCGCCCTCGCCTTCAAGATCGACGACGGTGCGGAGCGCGCCCGCGGGCCGGTCCTCGCGGCCGCCCTGCGACGCCTGGGCCTCGACGCGCCGGTGCTGGCCCGGATCGGCGCCGCGCCGCTGCACGGCGGCGGACGCGTCGTCGGAGAGGTCCGCGCGGCCTTCTGACGCGGACGCCCGCGGCGCTCGTTCCTGTGGTTGCCCGCCCGGGTGAGCTGTTGCACGGTGGATCGGGGGGTTCGCCCGGCTCACATCCCAGGAGAGTGCCATGACGGACCACATCTACCGTGTCACCGAAATCGTCGGTTCCTCGTCGGAAGGAGTCGACGCGGCCATCAAGAACGGCATCACCCGGGCCGCCCAGACGCTGCGCAACCTGGACTGGTTCGAGGTGGTCCAGGTGCGCGGGCACATCGTGGACGGCCGGATCGAGCACTACCAGGTCGGCCTGAAGGTGGGGTTCCGGCTGGACGACGCGGACTGACGTGCCGACAGATTCGTGTACGGCCAGGGGTGTTAATCGCCTGGTCCGATGAGGTGACTCCGGTGCGGCGCGCCACGTCGCGGCTCCCGATGAAACGTAAACAGAAGGTCCGCTTTACGGATCATCTGGGAGAGAAATGCAAACGCGTGCCATTGGTCTGGTCGTTGCCGGACTTTGCTCAGTCGCCCTTGCCGTCGGTACCGGCGGTACGGCGCAAGCCAACACCTTCCCCAAGTCCGCCTCGGCGCAGGCCTTCGACAACGCCGGCGCCGAGCGGACCCAGTCGGTCGCCGACCTCATGAAGGCGGCGTTCGGCGAGAGCGGGTCCATGGGGACCTCGCGGTCCGACTCGTCGTCCGCCACCGACCAGCGTGAGGAGTCGAGCCGCCCCGCGGCCGCCAAGCCCGCTCAGAACGCGCCGAACGCGCAGCCCGTCGCGGCCAAGCCCGCCGACGCCAAGCCCGCCGACGCCAAGCCCGCCGACGCCAAGCCTGTCGCGGCGAAGCCTGCCGACGCCAAGCCTGTCGCGGCGAAGCCCGCCGACGCCAAGCCCGTGGCGGCCAAGCCCGCCGACGCCAAGCCCGTCGCCGAGCACGGCGAGCACGGCAAGCCGGAGTCGCACGGCGAGCACGCCAAGCCGGAGGAGCACGGCAAGCCGGCCGAGCAGGGCAAGCCGGAGGCCCAGGGCAAGCCGGAGGCCCAGGGCAAGCCGGAGGCGCACGGCGAGCACAGCAAGCCGGAGGAGCACGGCAAGCCCGCCGAGGAGGGCAAGTCGGAGGAGCACGGCAAGCCGGCCGGCAACAACCAGGACCAGGACCAGGACCAGGGTCAGGGTCAGGGCCAGGGTCAGGCGCAGGGTCAGGACCAGGACCAGGACCAGGCGCAGGCGCAGGGTCAGGACCAGGGCCAGGCGCAGGGCCAGAACCAGAACGTCGTGGTCACGGTCGTGATCGAGAACAAGGTCGAGAACAAGCAGGAGAACAAGCAGAACGTCCACACCGACAGCAAGAGCGACAGCAAGGCCAACGCCGCCATCGTGGGGAAGCACTCGGGCGGCGAGCACGGCAAGAAGGAGCACGGGAAGTCGCACGACTCGGCCAAGGGCCACTCCGACGAGCACGGTGCGGCCGCGAGCGACCCGGCGGCGGCCTCGGCGGCCGCTGAGCTCGCGCACACCGGTTCCGCGGCGGCCCCGGTGCCGATGGCCATGGGCGGCGCTGCTCTGATCGGCGCGGGCGGGCTGCTGGTGGCCCTCCGCCGCCGCCGGGCGCACTGACCCACGGTGACGTTCCCCGGGTGACGTCCCCGACGTCACCCGGAAACGCCGCAGGGGCGCGAGTGACCGTACGGTCGCTCGCGCCCCTGCGCGTGCCTGCGCGCCCCTGACGGGTGGCCGGTCAGTGGCCGCCCTGGTCCTCGAGGCGCTTGACGGAGGCCTTGATCTCGGCCTCGGCCTCGGTGCGGCCGACCCAGTTGGCGCCCTCGACGGACTTGCCGGGCTCCAGGTCCTTGTAGACCTCGAAGAAGTGCTGGATCTCCAGGCGGTCGAACTCCGACACGTGGTGGATGTCGCGCAGGTGCTCCCAGCGCGGGTCGGTCGCCGGGACGCACAGCAGCTTGTCGTCGCCGCCGGCCTCGTCGGTCATGTGGAACATGCCGATGGCGCGGCACTTGATCAGGCAGCCCGGGAAGGTCGGCTCGTCCAGGATGACCAGGGCGTCCAGCGGGTCGCCGTCCTCGCCCAGGGTCCCCTCGACGTAGCCGTAGTCGGCCGGGTAGCGGGTCGAGGTGAAGAGCATCCGGTCGAGCCGCAGGCGGCCGGTCTCATGATCGACCTCGTACTTGTTGCGCGAGCCCTTCGGGATCTCGATCAGGACGTCGAACTCCAACGCTTCCTCCAAGGTAGGGACTGACAGAATCAAGTGTCTCCTACGGCAGGGTGTGCTCTTGAAAGGGGCCGGTCGGTGAATGGTGGTAGCGGGGCGGGGCGCGGTCGGAGAGCCGCGGTCGCGGGTGTGCTGGGGGTGGCCCTGGCGACGGGCGGGCTGACGGTCGGGGTGGACCCGGCGGCGGCGCAGCCCTCGCCGAGCTCCGGCCACCAGAGCGGCCAGAGCCAGAGTGGCCAGCCCGGCCAGCAGGGTTCCTCCTCGCCGAGCGGTCCGAGCGGTCGGCCGCACAGCGGCGACCAGAAGCGCCCAGGCGGGGCGTCCACCTCCCCCGACCCGAAGGGGAGCCGCCCCGGCCAGTCCGGGCACGACCGGCACGTCCACCGCTCCGTCCCGGTGCAGGGCCCGGTGCTGGCGGCCAGTGGGGCGGCCGGTCACGCGCCGAGCAACCAGGGCCTGCAGCAGTCGCTCGCGGCGCCGCTGCAGGACAAGTCGCTGGGCGTGCTCAGCTTCGCGGTCGCCGACGCGGCCACCGGCCAGTTCCTGTTCGGCTCCGGGGAGAACACCCCGGCCACCCCGGCCTCCACCACCAAGCTGGCCACCTCGGTGGCCGCGCTCTCGCTGCTGCCCGCCGACTTCCGGATCTCCACCCGGGTGGTGAAGGGTGCCAACCCCGGCGAGATCGTCCTGGTCGGCGGCGGCGACCCCACCCTGACCGCCCTGCCCGCCGACCAGATCAGGGTCGGCGGCGCCGGCGTCGACGCGGACAGCGCCCCCGCCTCGATGGCCGACCTGGCCCACCGCACCGCCGTCGCGCTCAAGGCGGCCGGCACCACCACGGTCAAGCTCGGCTTCGACACTTCGCTGTACTCGGGACCGCTGCTCCACAAGGAGCACGACGCGATGAACATCGCGGCGGTCACCCCGCTGATGGTCGACGAGGGCAGGATCGACCCCCGTTCGACCGACGAGGCCCCGGCCCGGGTCTTCGACCCCACCGGGCAGGCCGTCGACTCCTTCACCGCCTTCCTGAAGGCGGAGGGCATCACCGTCCAGGGCAAGGCCGCCCAGACCACCGCGGCGGCCGGCGCCGAGGTGCTCGGCCAGGTCGACTCGCCGACCGTCCCGCGTCTGGTCGAGCGGCTGCTGACCATGTCGGACAACACCCTGGCCGAGGCGATAGCCCGGCAGGTCGCGCTCGCCGCCAAGCAGCCGGCCAGCTTCGCGGGCGGGGTGCAGGCGGTCACCCAGGCGCTGACCAAGCTCGGCGTACCGCTGACCGGCGTGGTGCTGAACGACGGCAGCGGGCTCAGCAAGGAGAACCTGATCCCGCCGATCACCCTGGTGAAGCTGCTGTCCACGGCTGCCTCGCCCGACCACCCGGAGCTGCGCCCGGTCATCACCGGTCTGCCGATCGCCGGCTTCACCGGCACCCTGGTGAACCGCTTCGGTGCCAAGTCCGGCGCCGCCGAGGCGGCCGGCATCGTCCGCGCCAAGACCGGCAGCCTCGCCGGGATCAACACGCTGGCGGGCACCGTGGTCGACGCCGACGGCCGGGTGCTGGCCTTCGCCCTGATGACCCGGACCAGCGCCGGCGCCGACGTGGCGCGGGCCGCGGTGGACCGGATCGTCGCGAAGATCGCGGCCTGCGGCTGCCAGTAGCGCCACGTTCCCTCCCCCCGGAGGGCCGCAGCACGTACCGTGAGGGCATGACGAGCGCGAGCGGCGGTGCCGACATGGTCGACTGGGATCTCGCGGTCGCGACCGCGACCAGACTGGCCAGGCCCGGACCGGAGGTCAGCCGGGAGGAGGCGCGGACGGTCGTCGCCGAGCTGCGCCGGCACGCCCTGGAGGCCGAGGAGCACGTCCGGGAGTACACCGGGATGCTCTCCAGCAGCCTCGCCGACGCGCCGGCCACCCCGGTGCTGGTGGTCGACCGTCCGGGCTGGGTGCGGGCCAACGTGGCGGGCTTCCGCACCGTCGTCCAGCCGCTGGTGGACAAGCTGCAGGCCCGCCGCACCGACACCCCCGGTGCGGCGGTCTTCGGCTCGCTCGGCGAGAAGGCCACCGGCGTCGAGGTCGGCGCCGTGCTGGCCTTCCTCTCCGCCAAGGTGCTCGGCCAGTACGAGACCTTCGCCCCGGCCGAGCTGCCGTCCGCCCCGGACTCCCCGGAGAGCCTCTTCGACAAGCCCCGCCGCGGCCTGGTGCCGCAGCCCGGCCGGCTGCTGCTGGTGGCGCCCAACATCGTCCAGGTGGAGCGCGAGCTGGACGTGGAGCCGCACGACTTCCGGCTCTGGGTGTGCCTGCACGAGGAGACCCACCGGACCCAGTTCACCGCCGTGCCCTGGCTGCGCGACCACATCCAGTCCGAGGTGCAGGACTTCCTGGTCCAGACCGACGTGGACCCCGGCGCGTTCGTGGAGCGGCTGCGCGACGCCTTCGGCGGCGTCCCCGGTCTCGGCGGCCGCGGCAACGGCTCCGCCGGCGGCAGCCTGATGGAGGTCGTCCAGACCCCGCTGCAGCGGGAGATCCTGGGCCGGCTGACCGCCGTGATGTCGCTGCTGGAGGGCCACGCGGACGTGGTGATGGACGGCGTCGGCCCGGCCGTGGTGCCGAGCGTGGCCGAGATCCGGGAGAAGTTCCAGCAACGCCGCGACAAGGGCGCCGGCCGGCTCGACCTGGTGCTGCGCCGGCTGCTCGGGATGGACGCCAAGCTGCGCCAGTACCAGGACGGCGCGGTGTTCGTCCGGGGCGTGGTGGAGCGCGTCGGGATGAGCGGCTTCAACCGGGTCTGGACCTCGCCCAACACGCTGCCCACCAAGGAGGAGATCCACGACCCGGCCGCCTGGGTCACCCGGGTGATCGGCTGAGCGGACCGCGTGTCGGGCGTCCGGTCGTCCACGCGGCGGATGGATGAACGTTTCCGCATTCACCCGTACGTGGGACCGTGGTCGTACCGGTGGCGCGGGTGGCGTAGCCGGTGGCTGCTTTCTGCGACCATCTGTGAGCGCCTGGTGACCGAGAGCCGCAGGCGGCCCCGATTCCCCCCTCCGTCGAGGAGTGCTTCCCCATGGGCCCACACCCCGCAGTCGCGGCGATACGCCTCGCCGTCCGCCGTACCCTCGCCGAGCTCGCCGCCGAGGCCGGCGTGGTCTCCGTCGCGCCCGCCCGGGCCGCGCAGGACCGACCCGCCCCCGCCCTGGCCGGCGCCGGCACCACGCTGATCGGCAACGCCCACCGCCACCCGTCCGGGCTGCCGCGCACCCCCGCCGCACCGGGCTCCCCGCTGGTGCTGGTCGCCGTCAGCGGCGGCGCCGACTCCATGGCGCTGGCCACCGCGACCGCCTTCGAGGCGCCCAAGCTCGGCCTGCGGGTCGGCGCCGTCACCGTCGACCACGGCCTGCAGTCCGGCTCCCTCGAGCGCGCCCAGCAGGTCGCCGAGCGGCTGGGCGAACTCGGCCTCGACCCGGTCGAGGCGGTCGGCGTCCGGGTCGGCCACCAGGGCGGACCGGAGAACGCCGCCCGCGAGGCCCGCTACGCCGCCCTCGACGCCGCCGCCGAGCGCCACGGCGCTGTCGCCGTCCTGCTCGGCCACACCCGGGACGACCAGGCGGAGACCGTGCTGCTGGGCCTGGCCCGCGGCTCCGGTGCCCGCTCGCTGGCCGGGATGCCCGCCCACAAGGGCCGCTACCGCCGCCCGCTGCTGGAGCTGGACCGCTCCGCCACCCGCGAGGCCTGCACCGCCCAGTCCATCCCGGTCTGGGACGACCCGCACAACTGCGACCCCGCCTACACCCGCTCCCGGGTCCGCCACGAGGTGCTGCCGGTGCTGGAGAAGCACCTCGGCGGCGGCGTGGTGGAGGCCCTGGCCCGCACCGCCCGGCTGTTCCGCGACGACGCCGACGCCCTGGACCAGTGGGCCGCCCTCGCCGAGCGCGACCTGCGGACGGTCGAGGGCGACCTGGACGTCGGCCGGCTGGCCGAACTGCCCTCCGCGGTCCGCCGCCGGGTGCTGCGCCGGGCCGCGCTGCGGGCCGGCTGCCCGGCGGGCGACCTGTTCGCCCGGCACCTGGAGACGGTCGACCTGCTGGTGACCGGCTGGCGGGGCCAGGGGCCGCTGCACCTACCCGGGGGAGTCGAAGCCGTCCGAAGGTGTGGCACGCTGGTCTTTCGGCGACAGGGCGACTGAGCACAGCAGGTCGCAGGGCTCGCCGCCGACACAGGACCCCGAAGGTTTGAGGACGTATCCCCGGTGGATCAGAACGACATGGGCGCAGACCTCGCGAAGGTGCTCATCAGCAAGGACGAGATCGACGCCAAACTGGCGGAGCTGGCCGCGCGGATCGACCAGGACTACGCCGGGCGGGACCTGCTGCTCGTCGGGGTGCTCAAGGGCGCCGTCATGGTGATGGCCGACCTGGCCCGGGCCCTGCACACCCAGGTGACCATGGACTGGATGGCGGTCTCCTCGTACGGCATGGGCACCAAGTCCTCCGGCGTGGTGCGGATCCTCAAGGACCTGGACACCGACATCGCCGGCAAGGACGTCCTGATCGTCGAGGACATCATCGACTCCGGCCTGACCCTGTCCTGGCTGCTCGGCAACCTGGGCTCGCGCGGCCCGGCGTCGCTGAAGGTGTGCACCCTGCTGCGCAAGCCGGACGCCGCCAAGGTCGAGATCGACGTCGAGTACGTCGGCTTCGACATCCCCAACGAGTTCGTGGTCGGCTACGGCCTCGACTACGCGGAGAAGCTGCGCAACCTGCCGTTCATCGGCACCCTGGCGCCGCACGTCTACGGCGGCTGACGACTTCGCCCGCCGTTCGGGCGACGGGTGGGAACAGCGCACTGTTCCCACCCGTTGAGCCGAGGTAGGAAAATACGTCGTGTCGTTGTGCTCCCGCCGTCGGTGGGCGGCACTGCGGTACGGTCCAATTAACCGCTCTTGTGACGAGCGGTACCCGGATGCGCCGAGGCCCACAGCCATACAGCGCCGTTGAGTGGCAGGAGGGACGGGGCGGCGACGCCCCGCATGGATGGACGTCAAGCGATACTTCCGTGCGCCGATCATGTGGATCGTGCTGGCCGCCGTCGCCGTTGTTGTGCTGATGCAGGTCGTCTCGGACACCAGCGGATACAAGACGGTCGACACCGGTCAGGTCATCAGCGCGATCGACAGCAACCAGGTGAAGTCGGCGCAGCTCACCACAGGTGACTCGAACCTCATCAAGATCCAGCTGCAGGACGGCCAGAAGCTCAAGGCCGGCAGCTCCGGCAAGGTGCCCTCGGGCACCAAGTTCCAGGCCTCCTACACGGGCGACCAGCAGGCGGCCGACCTCGCCAAGAACCTGCAGGACAAGTACCAGAGCGGCCAGATCCCCGACGGTTACACCGTCAGCCCCGAGAAGCAGTCGACCTTCGTCAGCCTGCTGCTGTCGATGCTGCCGATCGTGATCATCGTGCTGGTCTTCCTGTTCCTGATGAACCAGATGCAGGGTGGCGGCTCGCGGGTCATGCAGTTCGGCAAGTCCAAGGCCAAGCTGCTCACCAAGGACACCCCGAAGACCACCTTCGCCGATGTGGCCGGTGCGGACGAGGCGGTGGAGGAGCTCCACGAGATCAAGGAGTTCCTGCAGGAGCCGTCCAAGTTCCAGGCCGTCGGCGCCAAGATCCCCAAGGGCGTGCTGCTGTACGGCCCGCCCGGCACCGGCAAGACCCTGCTGGCGCGTGCCGTCGCCGGCGAGGCCGGGGTGCCGTTCTACTCGATCTCCGGTTCCGACTTCGTCGAGATGTTCGTCGGTGTCGGTGCCTCCCGGGTCCGCGACCTGTTCGAGCAGGCCAAGGCCAACGCCCCGGCGATCATCTTCGTCGACGAGATCGACGCCGTCGGCCGGCACCGCGGTGCGGGCCTCGGCGGCGGCCACGACGAGCGCGAGCAGACCCTCAACCAGCTGCTGGTCGAGATGGACGGCTTCGACGTCAAGGGCGGCGTCATCCTGATCGCCGCCACCAACCGCCCCGACATCCTGGACCCGGCGCTGCTGCGCCCGGGCCGGTTCGACCGGCAGATCGCCGTCGACCGCCCCGACCTCCAGGGCCGGCTGGACATCCTCAAGGTCCACCAGAAGGGCAAGCCGATCGCGCCCGACGTCGACCTGTCGGCCGTCGCCAAGCGCACCCCCGGCTTCACCGGTGCGGACCTGTCGAACGTCCTCAACGAGGCGGCGCTGCTGACCGCCCGTTCGGACCGCAAGCTGATCGACAACAACATGCTGGACGAGGCGATCGACCGCGTCGTGGCCGGTCCGCAGAAGCGCTCGCGGATCATGTCCGACAAGGAGAAGAAGATCACCGCGTACCACGAGGGCGGTCACGCCCTGGTCGCGGCGGCCTGCAACTACTCCGACCCGGTGCACAAGATCACCATCCTGTCCCGCGGCCGCGCACTGGGCTACACCATGGTCCTGCCGGACGAGGACAAGTACTCGACCACCCGCAACGAGATGCTCGACCAGCTCGCCTACATGCTGGGCGGCCGGGCGGCGGAGGAACTGGTCTTCCACGACCCGACCACCGGCGCCTCGAACGACATCGAGAAGGCCACCGCCACCGCGCGGGCCATGGTCACCCAGTACGGCATGAGCGAGCGCCTCGGCGCGATCAAGTTCGGCTCCGGCGACGCCGAGCCGTTCCTGGGCCGCGAGATGGCCCACCAGCGCGACTACTCCGAGGAGGTCGCCGGGCTGGTGGACGAGGAGGTCAAGAAGCTCATCGAGACGGCGCACAACGAGGCCTGGGAGATCCTGGTCGAGAACCGCGACGTGCTCGACAACCTGGTGCTGGAGCTCCTCGAGAAGGAGACCCTGAACAAGGAGCAGATCGCCGAGGTCTTCGCCCCGGTGATCAAGCGTCCGACGCGTCCCGCGTGGACCGGTTCGGCCCGCCGCACCCCATCCACCCGCCCGCCGGTGCAGTCCCCGAAGGAGCTGGCGCTGACCAACGGCGCCGCCGCCTCCGTCGAGGCCGGCCCGGTGGACATTGTGAAGCTCCCGCCGGAGTCCTCCTCCGAGAGCTGAGCCGGTCACCGATCGGAATGGATGCCGCGTTTCCGGGGTTTGTACCC
The DNA here is from genome assembly GCF_024172095.1 of Kitasatospora cinereorecta. Classification (GTDB taxonomy): domain Bacteria; phylum Actinomycetota; class Actinomycetes; order Streptomycetales; family Streptomycetaceae; genus Kitasatospora; species Kitasatospora cinereorecta. The sequence goes on from NZ_JAMZDX010000001.1 coordinate 140,272, forward strand.
TGGAGGCGCGGCATCCGTGCTGTTCCCCCGTCCCACCCCAGTAAGCGAGCGAGGCGCGCATGATCGACCCGGTGACTCTCGAGGGCGATTCCCCCATCGGGCACTTCGACCAGAAGCGTGCCGAGAACGCCGTCCGCGAGCTGCTGATCGCCGTGGGCGAGGACCCGGACCGCGAGGGGCTGCTGGAGACCCCGGCCCGGGTGGCGCGGGCGTACAAGGAGATATTCGCCGGGCTCTGGCAGGAGCCGGAGGACGTGCTGACCACCACCTTCGACCTCGGCCACGACGAGATGGTGCTGGTCAAGGACATCGAGGTGTTCTCCACCTGCGAGCACCACCTGGTGCCGTTCCAGGGCGTCGCCCACGTCGGCTACATCCCCTCCAGCAGCGGCAAGATCACCGGCCTGTCCAAGCTGGCCCGGCTGGTTGACGTGTACGCGCGGCGGCCGCAGGTGCAGGAGCGGCTCACCAGCCAGGTCGCCGACTCGCTGATGCGGATCCTGGAGCCGCGGGGGGCGATCGTGGTGATCGAGTGCGAGCACATGTGCATGTCGATGCGGGGCATCCGCAAGCCCGGCGCCAAGACGCTGACCTCCGCCGTCCGCGGGCAGCTCCGTGATCCCGCGACGCGGGCCGAGGCGATGAGCCTCATCATCGGGCGGTAACCACCGGGGGCGTCAATCGCTACGGGGTTCGCGGTCCTGGGGTGGGGCGAGGTGATCGCTCATCCACTCCAGGGCCGCCGGCAGCTCGCGGCGCCAGGTCTCGAAGCTGTGGCCGCCGTCCGGCAGGAAGATCGAGTCGACCTGGAACTCGGGGTGGGCGTCGGCGACGGCCTTGGCGGTGGCGAGGAACTGCTGGGTGGCCGGGTAGTCGTCCTCGGTGCGGGTGGAGACCACCAGCAGGGAGGCCTTGGGCGGGGCCAGGTTGTGCAGCCGCCAGTTGAGGTCGGACTCGGCGGCGGCCTTGGCGTCGCCGCGGAACAGGTCGCCGTCGGTCCACCGGTCGTTGGGCACCTGGTAGTCGGCGTGCAGCCCGGCGGCGCTGGGGAAGGCGCCGGGGTTGCGCATCGACAGCCGCAGCGCGCAGCTGCCGCCGGTGGAGTAGCCGAGCACCCCCCAGGAGGCGGCGGACCGGCTGACCCGGTACGCGGAGCGCAGCGCGTTCGGCAGGTCCTTGGCGAACCAGGTCTCGGTGCGCGGGCCGCCCGGGACGTCCACGCACTCGGTGTTGCGCGGCGGGGCGACGGTGGGCCGGGCCATCACGATCACGGTGGGCGCCATCCGGCCGGAGCGCTGGAGGTCGGCGGCGGTCTGCGGCAGCCGTAGGCCCTCGACCAGGTGCAGGGAGGGGCCGGGGTAGCCGGCCAGGGCGAGGATCACCGGGAATCGTTCGCGGGCGTACCGGGGGATGAAGTACTCGGGCGGCAGGTAGACGAACACCTGGTCGGAGAGGCCGGACTCGGTGCCGGTGACCTTGACCGAGTCGACCCGGCCGACCTCCTCGGGCTTGCCCTGCGGCAGCAGGTCGCGGACGGTGTCCAGGCCGCCCTCGGTGGTGGGCTGCACCAGCTTCGCGGCGTCCGGGGCGGCGCCGGGGGCGCGGTCGCCGGCGGCCAGGGCGAGCGGGGTGCCGCCGGGGCGCAGCAGGTCGTTCCAGGACGTGTAGAAGCCGTACGTGTTGTTGACCGACAGCAGCAGGACGGCCAGGACCGAGAGCTGAGTGACCGCCAGCAGTCCGATCCGGCAGGAGATCGGGGCCACGGACTGGCGGGCGAGGCGGGGCCAGAGCCAGAGGGTGGCGGCGAGGGAGACGGCGGCCAGCGCGATCAGCGTGTACACCAGCGTGTCGCTGGTCAGTTCCATGCCGTCGTCCTCCCTCGGACCGGGGCGGGCCAGGGTTCATCGTGCGCATCGCCGGTCCCGGCGGCCACCGGGGCTAGCCTGACCGGGCGTCGGAAGCCCGTGCGCACCGGGCGCTGTGCGTGTTGCAACCGAGGCCCTAGAATGCGGCGTCCACCGTGTGTAGCACGCCGACTCCTGTCCCGTAGTGTCGGCGCGGCCGCGTCGGTTCCCTGCCACCCGTCCCCCGGCACCCGTACGGCCCTGGCGGCGCCCTCGTTTACCTTTCGATGGCGCTTGCTTGGCGTGCGGATTGCCATATCAAGGAATAGTCATGAAGGTCCATCACGGCTCCCCCGCGGGAGTGCCAGGACATGCCCACACTGGCCTTAGGCTGAGCTTCCATGAGCGTTCCCGTGTCCGCTGAGTCGACGAACGAGCAGCACCCCCGCCGCCGGGGTCTGCAGACGCTTCGTACCCAAGCCGCCGCCGTACCCCGGGCCTGGCTGCCGGGCGCGGTCGGCTACGCCTGTCTCGCCATCGGCGTGATCGACATCATCTGTGCGATCTTCCCCAAGCTGCGGCTGACGAAGATGCACACCTGGGCCGGACACCTGCCGGGCGGCACCACCACGCTGGCCGCCGCCGGCACCCTGATGGTCGGCATGCTGCTGGTGCTGCTCGCGCACGCCCTGCGGCGGCGCAAGCAGCGGGCGTGGCGTGCCGTCTGCGTGCTGCTGCCGATCAGCGCCGTGCTGCACCTGGTGCGCTGGCACCAGGTCGGGCAGGCGGCGATCTCGCTCGCGCTGCTGGCGGTGATGCTGGTGCACCGCCGCGAGTTCTACGCCAAGGCCGACCCGCGCACCCGCTGGCGCGCGGTGGCCAACCTGCTGGTGCTCGGCACCGTCAGCGTGGGCCTCGGCCTGGTGATCGTCAGCGTCCGGTGGAAGGCCGAGATCGGCGACCCCAGCTTCTTCGAGCGCCTGCAGCACGTCGGCTACGGCCTGCTCGGCTTCGAGGGCCCGATCAAGTACACCTCCGAGCGGATCTCCGACCTGGTCGCGTACTCGCTCGGCGGCCTCGGGCTGGTCACCGCCCTCACCACCGCCTACCTGGCGCTGCGCCCGGAGAAGCCGGAGCCGGAGCTCACCCCCGAGGACGAGGTCAAGGTCCGCGACCTGCTCGCCCGGCACGGTGCCCGCGACTCGCTCGGCTACTTCGCGCTCCGCCGGGACAAGAGCGTGCTCTTCTCGCCGTCCGGCAAGGCGGCCATCTCCTACCGCGTCGTCTCCGGCGTGATGCTCGCCTCCGGCGACCCGGTCGGCGACGTCGAGGCGTGGCCCGGCGCGATCAAGGTCTTCATGGCGGAGGCCCGTGAGCACGCCTGGGTGCCCGCGGTGATGGGCTGCAGCGAGGTCGGCGGCGAGGTCTGGACCCGCGAGGCCGGGCTGGACGCCCTGGAACTCGGCGACGAGGCGATCGTCGACACCACCACCTTCTCGCTCTCCGGCCGTGCCATGCGCAACGTCCGCCAGATGGTGAAGCGGATCGAGCGCAACGGCTACTCCTGCAAGGTCCGCCGGGTCGGCGACCTCACCCTGGAGGAGAAGCGGCAGATCGCCGACGCCGCCGCCCGCTGGCGCGGCACCGACACCGAGCGCGGCTTCTCGATGGCGCTCGGCCGCTTCGGCGACGTCGGCGACGACGAGTGCGTCGTGGTCACCGCCCACAAGGCGCCCGAGGAGGGCGCCGCCGACACCGGCGCGGACGACCTGAAGGCCGTACTGCACTTCGTCCCGTGGGGCGCGGACGGCATCTCGCTGGAGCTGATGCGACGCGACCGGGAGGCCGACCCCGGCCTCAACGAGCTGCTCATCGTCGCCGCGCTGCAGGAGGTCGGCGCGCTCGGCGTCCGCCGGGTCTCGCTGAACTTCGCGATGTTCCGCTCCGCGCTGGCGCGCGGCGAACGGATCGGCGCGGGACCGGTGCTGCGCGCCTGGCGCGGGCTGCTGGTCTTCCTCTCGCGCTGGTTCCAGATCGAGTCGCTTTACAAGTTCAACGCGAAGTTCCAGCCGGAGTGGGAGCCGCGGTTCCTGGTCTACCCGGCCACCCGCGACCTCCCGCGGATCGGCTTCGCCGCGATGCAGGCGGAGGCGTTCATCACGCTGGGCATGCCGCGGTTCGGGCGCAAGCGGCAGCGGCAGGGGCTGATGCCGGACGCTGCGACGCTCGATCGCGCGGCCTAGGTTCTCTCGGGGGCGCGGGGAACTGCGCGACCAGCCGACAGCTCGAGTGAGCGATGGCTGGGCGCGCAGTTCCCCGCGCCCCTGTTTGCTCGCCCGATAATGAGTGCATGAGTTCTTCCCTGCCTGGCCTGCCGACCCTCGACCGCTGTGCCGTGATGGGGGTGGTGAACGTCACGCCCGACTCGTTCTCGGACGGCGGGATGTGGCTGGACCCGGCGAAGGCGGTCGCGCACGGGCTGGACCTCACGGCGCGCGGCGCCGACCTGGTCGACGTCGGCGGGGAGTCCACCCGGCCGGGGGCGCAGCGGGTCACCGAGGAGGAGGAGCTGCGCCGGGTGATCCCGGTGGTCCGGGAGCTCGCCGCCGCCGGGGTGACGGTGTCGGTGGACACCATGCGCGCCGCAGTCGCGGAGCAGGCGGTCGCGGCCGGCGCCCGGCTGGTCAACGACGTCTCCGGCGGCCTGGCCGACCCGGCGATGGCCGAGGTGGTGGCCGCCACCGGCGCGCCGTTCGTGGTGATGCACTGGCGCGGCCAGTCCGCCGACATGGACAGCCTCGCGGTCTACGGGGACGTGGTCGCCGACGTGGTCGCCGAGCTCACCGACCGGATGACCGCGCTGCTGGCGGCCGGGGTCAAGGAGGAACAGCTGATCCTCGACCCGGGCCTGGGCTTCGCCAAGACCAGCGAGCACAACTGGGCCCTGCTCGGCCGCCTGGACGCGCTGACCGCGCTGGGCCGTCCGGTCCTGGTGGCGGCTTCGCGCAAGCGCTTCCTGGGTACGCTGCTCGCCAACCCGGAAACCGGGGAGCTGCGCCCGGCCCGGCAGCGCGACGACGCCACGGCGGCGGTCTCGGTGCTCTCGGCCCGGGCCGGCGCCTGGGCCGTCCGGGTGCACGACGTGGCCGGCACGGCGGACGCCGTCCGGGTTGTCGCGGCCTGGCAGCGGGCCGCACAGAGGGGGTAGGGCGTGGCAGAGGCAGTCAGCGGCAACGACCGGGCGGCCGGAGCGGAGACGGACCGCGAGGCCGTCGCGGCGGCCAACCGGGCCCTCTACGAGGCACTGGAGAACGGCGACCTGGAGGCGGTCGAGGCGATCTGGCTCGGCCCCGGCGAGGCCGACGACAAGGGCGGGGTGGTCTGCGTCCATCCGGGCTGGCCGGTGCTGCGCGGCCGGGCCCAGGTCACCCGCTCGTACATGCTGATCATGGCCAACACCGAGTACATCCAGTTCTTCCTCACCGATGTCGAGGTCGAGGTGCACGGGGATGTGGCGCTGGTCACCTGTACGGAGAACATCCTGTCCGGCGGCGAGCCGGAGGAGGAGGGCGAGCTGGGACCGCTGGTCGGCGGCAAGGTGGTCGCCAGCAACCTGTTCCGCCGCACCTCGCAGGGGTGGAAGCTGTGGTCGCACCACGGCTCGCCGGTGCTGACCAGCGGTGACGACGAGGACGACGACGAGTGACGTCAAGTGCCGAATCGGCGTGCGTCCGGGCCGCCGCGGTCGGGTAGGCGGTCTGGCGGTGTCCGTGACCGCGGGTAGATTCGAGGGGCGGCGGGCACCGGAGCCCGCCCTTCACCCTGCCCGAACGCGGGCGGGGGACGTCTTCTGGGAGCAGTGATTCGTTTGCTGGACCGCGTCGCCCTGAAGGGTCTGCGAGCCCGGGGCCACCACGGCGTCTTCGAGCGCGAGCGCATCGAGGGTCAGACCTTCGTGGTCGACCTGGTGCTCCACCTCGACACCCGGCCGGCCGCCGCGGGTGACGACCTCACCCGCACGGCGCACTACGGGATCATCGCCGAGGAGGTCACCGCGGTCATCGCCGGCGACCCGGTCGACCTGATCGAGACCCTGGCCCAGCGGATCGCCGACCAGTGCCTCAAGCACGAGGTGGTCGAGGAGGTCGAGGTCACCGTGCACAAGCCGGACGCCCCGATCACCGTCCCGTTCGACGACGTCACCATCACCATTCACCGGGGGCGCGCCTGACCGCGCCGCGCGCGGCGCGCCTGCCGCGCCCACGGCGCAGCCGCTCCCGGAGCCCCGAGCAGAGGGAATCCCATGGCAACCAGTGACCCGACCGCCTCGCCGACCACGTTCGACCTGGAGCGCCGGGTGGACAGTGCCGAATCCACCCTGCACACCACCCGCCGCGCCGTGGTGGCCCTCGGCAGCAACCTCGGCAACCGCCTGGAGACCCTCCAGGGCGCCGTGGACGCGTTGGAGGACACCCCCGGCGTCAAGGTGACCGCCGTCTCCGCCGTCTACGAGACGGACGCCGTCGGCGGGCCCGCCGACCAGCCCAGCTACTTCAACGCTGTCGCCGTGCTGCGCACCTCGCTGCCGCCGGTCGACCTGCTGGACCGCGCCAACGCGGTCGAGCAGGCCTTCGGCCGGGTCCGCGAGGTGCACTGGGGCCCGCGCACCCTGGACGTCGACATCCTCGACTACGAGGACGTCACCAGCGACGACCCGCACCTGTCGCTGCCCCACCCGCGCGCCCACGAGCGGGCCTTCGTGCTCGCCCCGTGGCTGGACGCCGACCCCACCGCGCAGGTGCCCGGCCACGGGCCGGTCGACGCCCTGCTCCGCGGGCTGGGCGGCGAGGAGGGACAGGGCGTACGCCGGCGCGCGGACGTCCAGCTGCGACTGCCCGAGTAGGACCACGGCGTGGAGGGGAACTTCGTGGGCGGCACGGCCGTACCAGAGTGGGGGTGGGACCTGGCCGGTAGGTTGGCCTGGTTCCAGCCGTCGTGTCCCTCGGGAAGGACCTCGTCCGCGTGAAGCCGATCCGTCTCCGTCTGCTGCTGGGTATCACCACGGTGGCCGGAGTGCTGTCCTGGGCCGGTACCAAGCTGTGGGACTCGCTGGGCACGCTGCCCGGCGTGCCCTCGTTCGCACCGATCGTGCTCGCCGCGATCGCGGTGGTACTGCTGGCCGTCGCGCTGTCGCTGCGGACCCGGCTCAAGGCGGTCCGGGAACGGCAGCCCGGGGCCAAGCGGGTCGACCCGCTGGTCGCCGCCCGCGCCCTGGTCCTGGCCCAGGCGAGCGCCCTGGTCTCCGCGGTGGTGACCGGGATCTACGCCGGTACGGGCGTCTTCCTGCTCGGCCAGCTCGACGTCTCGGCCCGGCGGGACCAGGCGATCACCGCCGGGCTCGCCGTCCTCGCCGGGGCGGCGGTGATGGCCATCGGGCTGTGGATCCAGCACATCTGCAAGCTGCCCGAGGACCACGACGACCCCAACCACCCGCGGGGGGCGGCGCCCACCGCGCGCTGACCCGCGGGGCTCGGTGGAGCCGGGGTCAGCGAGGGCGGTCCGGGGTGACGAGGTCCGGACGGCCGGCGACGACGTGGGCGATGTTGTCGAGCGACTCGCCCTCGAAGTAGGCGGAGTGGCTGGCGAAGGCGTGCCCCGGGTCGCCCGGGGCGACGTGGAAGCGGTGGGCGCCGAAGCCCGCCGACGCCGGGTCCTCGCCGAACCAGAGCTCGTGCGGACCGGTCGCGCCCACCGCGTGGACGGCCAGGCCCGGCAGTCCGCCGACCAGCAGCCCGCCCGCGGCGCCCGCGCCGCTGGGCAGGTGTGACACCGGGTCGTACTCGGCCGCGCCGACGTGCACGTGCCCGGCGCCCACCCCCAGCCGGTCCGCCCGGTCGGCGCCGACGCCGGGACTGCCGACCAGCACCACCTCGTCCGCCAGCGGCCCGCGGGCCGCACCGGCGGCCAGCCCGACCACCAGCGAGCCGTAGCTGTGCCCGACCGCCGTGACATGGGCGGCCCCGCCCGGCCGGGCGGCCTGCAGACCGTCCAGGAACCGGCCGTACGCGGCCGCCCCGGCCCGGGCCCGGCCGTCGTCCGCGACCTGGGCCGAGCGCGGGTCCAGGCCCTCGTTGGGCGGCGCGTCGTAGCCGAGCCACACCACCGCCGCCACCGTCCGGCCGTCCGCGCAGCGCTCGCCCGCGGCGCGCAGCCGCTGCGCCCGGTCGGCGTCGCCGCGGCCGACGGCGGCCAGCTCGGTGCCGAACCCCGGGACGTACACGGCGACATGGTCGGCCAGGTCCGGGTCGCCGAAGCTGAGCACGCCGCGTCCCCGGCCGGTGGGGTCCAGGTCGAGCAGCAGGACGTCGGCCGGTCCGGCCGCGAGCCGCTCGTGGATCGACCGCAGGCCGTCCAGGACCGGCCCGGACAGGCCGTCGGGGCGGGCCAGCAGCCGGTCCAGCACCAGCCGGTTGGCGCGGTCCCGGACGGCGGCCGGGAGGCCGTCCAGTCGGCCGATCAACTCGGGTTGGGCATCGGCCAGTTCGCGGCGGCCGGCCGGGTCGAGACCGCGCCACCAGGCGGCCACCCGGTCCGGCGGGGTGCCCGGGGCGGGCAGTGCGGCGGCGAGCAGGGAGCCCAGGCCGTCGGTGCGGGAGGCGAGGCGGAACGCGAGGGCGGCGGCCCGGCCGGCGGCCAGGGCGCGGCCGTCGCGCAGCGAGGCGGTGAGGCGGGAGAGCCGCTCGGCGGTGGTCCGGTCGGCGTGGTCGGCCTCGGCGAGGGCGGCCGCGCGGCGGGCGTCCTCGTCGTCGGCGCCGGCCGGTGCCGTCGGGGTGCTCGGCGCGGTCCACGGGGAGTCGGGTGCGGCGGCCGCCGGCAGGCCGGGGAGGCGGGGCGCCGGGCAGGACGCCTGGGCGAGCCGGAAGACGTCCGCTGCCTCGTGCAACACGTCGCGCAGCAGGCTGAGTTCCAGTGCGGCGGCCTCCAGCCGGCCGGTCGCCCGGCGCACCGCGGGGACGGCCAGGTCGGCGGCGGCGCCGTACCACCCGGAGGCGGTCAGGCGGTCGGCGGTGTCGCGGGCCCAGTCGGCGTGGTGCGACTCCAGCGCGTCCACCAGGCGGGCGCAGGCGTCGGCTGCGGCGGCGAGGCGGGGCGGGTCGGCGGCGAGGAGGGTGGCGTGGTCCATGGGTCCGAGGTCGGGGGCGGGGGTGGGCTCAGGACGGGGGGAGGAGGGCGCGGTGGGCCTGTGCGTCGGCGGCGGTGTAGTTGGCGGCGGTGCGCTCCAGGTCGGCGCCGATGGTGGCCAGTTCGTCGGTGAGCGCGACCAGGACCAGCCGCCACGCCTCGGTGCAGTCGTGCAGGGCGCTTGCGGTGCGCCAGCCCGGCAGGGCGGCGACGGCGGCGTCCAGCGGGGCGACCGCGGCGGTCACGTCGAGGCGCAGCAGTTCGGCGGTGGACCGTCCGGACCGCCCGGCGGCGGCCAGCTCGACGGGGTGGACGCGGAATCCGGTGGTCACGGGTCGGCTCTCCGAGGGGTGCGCGGGGCGGGCGGATCCGCCCGGTATCGTAACGCGCCGGATCGGTTCGAGCACTCGGAGTAGTCCCGACGACCTGTCAAGAGGCAAATGGGAGTCGAGGCTGACAGAGCCCCAATTCGCACGCTAGTTTCTTGGCATGTCTCGCGGACGCCACCGTCATTCCTCCGTCCTGGGCCGGTATCTGCCACCGGTCGCCACCGGTGTGCTGGTCGTCGCGGCGGTGGCCGCGCTGGTCGCCACTCCTGATCCCCTCGTGGCCCGCTCGGTCGGTGTCGCGGCCGTCGTCGCCGCCGTCGGCCTGGGCCTGCTGCTGAAGCAGCGGGACAAGGCGGCCCGGACGTCCGCGCAGCTGGCGATGGTGCGCCGGCTGCGCGCCGAGGAGCGGTTCGAGGAACAGCTCGCCGAGGCGGAGTACGCGGCCGAGGTCGCCGAGGAGCGGGCGACCCGCTTCGGACGGCGGCTGACCGCGGAGAAGTCGCGGCTGGCGAAGGCCGAGACCGAGATCGCCCGACTGCTGCGCGAGCGCGCGGTGATGGTCGCCGACCAGGCGCTGAAGGAGGCGGAGGCCGCCCGGCGGGCGCTGGAGGCGTCCCGTCCCAAGCACCCGGCCAGCCCGGCGGCGTACGTCCGTGCCGCGGCCGCGCTGCGGCACCTGGAGCGCCGGGCGGCGGCCGCCGAGGCCCGGCGGGAGACCGACGAGCGGGCCCAGCTGGAGCTGCGGCCGAAGATGCCGCAGCCGGTGCCGAAGCCGGACCGGTCGGCCACCCTGCAGCCGGTGGTCTCCACCCTGCCCAAGCCGCAGCCGCTGGGGCTGATGCCCACTCAGCAGGCCGAGCCGGCGCCGCAGACCCGGTCCGCGCGGACGCCTGCGGCGATCGCCCCGGCACCGGCCGAGGGCTCGATGGTTCCGGCGGTGCGGCCGCGGACGCCGCGGGCCGGCACGTTCAGCTTCTTCGGCGGCCGCCCGGGCGCCGGACGGGCGCTGAAGGCGGGCGCCCCGGCCCCGTCGGTCGGCGACCTGGCCGACGTGGTGGGCGACGAGGCGGTGGCCGCTAGCGAGCGCTACGCGGCGCCGGACACCCGCCCGCTGGAGGTGCGGCCGAGCGAGCAGGAGCCCACCCACCAGCGGCCCGAGCCGCAGGCCGCCCCGGAGGTGGTCGACCTGACCGCGCACGACGAGACCGAACTGCTGGAGCTTCCCGAGCTCCGGGCGGGCCGTTCCTGACGGACCCCCACGACACCGATGCCCCGGCCCCCCGCGAGGGGGACCGGGGCATCACCCGTTGGGGCGGACTCAGACGTTGACGCCGAAGTCCTGCGCGATGCCGACCAGGCCGGAGGCGTAACCCTGGCCGATGGCACGGAACTTCCACTCGGCGCCGTTGCGGTACAGCTCGCCGAAGATCATGGCGGTCTCGGTCGCCGCGTCCTCGGAGAGGTCGTAGCGGGCGATCTCGGCGCCGCCGGCCGCGTTCAGCACGCGGATGTACGCGTTGCGGACCTGGCCGAAGCTCTGGCCGCGGGAGACCGCGTCGTAGATCGACACCGGGAAGGTGATCCGGGTGACGTCGGCGGGCAGGCCGGCCAGGTTGACGTTGATCTGCTCGTCGTCGCCCGCGCCCTCGCCGGTGCGGTTGTCGCCGGTGTGGACGACGGTGCTGTCCGGGGTGCTGGTGTTGTTGAAGAAGACGAAGTGACGGTCGGAGTACACCTTGCCGTCGTTGTTGAGGACGATCGCGCTGGCGTCGAGGTCGAACTCGGCGCCGGTGGTGGTCCGGACGTCCCAGCCGAGGCCGACGGTGACCGCGGTCAGGCCCGGGGCCTCCTTGGTCAGCGAAACGTTGCCACCCTTGGAGAGGCTCACTGGCATGGTGTGTGGTGTCCCTTCGGTCGCTACTGCCGGGAAGAACGCGGGCCGGCGGGTCCATGGTTCCACCGCGACGGTGGGTTCCGTCACGAACCGTCGGTGTTCGGTGCGCCGCGGATGGTCTCAGATCCGGGGGAAGCGCGCCTGGACGGTCCAGATCGCCGGATTGTCGCCGAGCCCCTCGTGCAGGTCGGTGAGGTCCGCGAGGACGTCCTGGAGGAAGTCCCGGGCCTCCCGGCGCAGCTCCGCGTGGCGCACCACCAGCGGCTCGTCCCGCTCCCGCCACGTCCCGCTGATCTCCACCCAGCCGAAGCGGCGGGCGAACCGCAGCAGCTCCGTGTTCTGGGTGAAGTCCAGGTCGGCGGTCTGCACGGTCGACGCCCGGCTGCCCTGCGGGTGCTCGTCGAGCCGCTCGACGATGTCGCACAGCGCCCACGCGAAGTCCAGCACCGGCACCCATCCCCAGGCTGTGGACAACTCGCCCTCGCCGGAGTCCAGGAACACATCGCCGCAGAACAGGTCGTGGCGCAGGCTGCGGACCGGCGCGGAGCGGTAGTCCGTCTGCGGCGGGTCGGGGAAACGGTTGGAGAGGGAGTAGCCGAGCTCGATCACACCGGACATTGTCCCGGGTGGCGGGGGAAGCCGTGCGCCGGAAGTGCGATTAACCGCGTGACGGGGAGGTCGGGCGGGCGGGATGATGGGCGCATGCCTGAGCCCATTCGCGTCCGCGGGTCTGTCGTCGTCCCCGACGCCGAGCTCGTCTGGCGCTTCTCCCGTTCCTCCGGCCCCGGTGGCCAGCACGTCAACACCTCCGACACCCAGGTCGAGCTGCGGTACGACCTGGCCGCGTCCGAGGCACTGCCGCCGGTCTGGAAGGCGCGCGCCCTCGAACGGCTCGCCGGGCGACTGGTCGACGGCCGCGTCCTGGTCGTCCGCGCCTCCGAGCACCGCTCGCAGTGGCGCAACCGCGAGGTCGCCGCGGCGCGGCTCGCCTCGCTGCTCGGCGAGGCCACCGCCCCGCCGCCGAAGGCCCGGCGGGCCACCAAGCCGACCCGGGGCATGATCGAACGCCGCCTGGAGAACAAGCGGCACCGCGCGAGCCTCAAGGAAGGCCGCGGCCGCATCCGCCCGGAGTGACTCTTCAGGGGCTCGGGGAACTGCGAGGCCGACCACGGGTGGGGCGAGCCGGACCGACGGACGTACGGAAGCCTTCGGGCCCGTCCCTTCCGCCGCGCGCAGTTCCTCGCGCCCCTGTGGCGTCCCCTCAGCCCAGTTGGCGGTAGGCGGAGCGGAAGTAGAGCAGGGGGCGTCCGGAGGGGTCGGGGACGGTGGCTTCGAGGACGCGGCCGAGGACGAGGGTGTGGTCGCCGGCGGGGATGCGCTGTTCGGTGCGGCACTCGACGGTGGCGAGGGCGCCGTCGACGAGCGGGGCGCCGGAGTGGGGGCCGCGGTGGTGCGGGGTGTCGGCGAACAGCAGGCGGTCGCTGAGGCGCCCCTTCATGGCGAACCGGGAGGCGAGCGTCCGCTGCTGTTCGGCGAGCAGGGAGACGGCCCAGGTGTCGGTGCGGGCGAGCAGCTCGTCCATCCGGGAGTCCTCACGGACGGAGATCAGCACCAGCGGCGGCTCCAGCGAGACCGACAGGAACGAGGTCGCGGTCATCCCGACGTCCTCGCCGTCCTCGGGGTCGTGGGCGGTCACCAGCGTCACCCCGGAGGCGAGCTGGGAGAGCGCGGCCCGGAACTCGTCGGGGCTCGCGGTGGGCGCGGCGGAGGGCTGTGGGGAGCTGTACACGTACCGCACGGTAGTACCCGTGTCCGGTCACCGGTATCGGGCCCTGGTCGTAGGACCGGCTCGGCCGGTGGGCTGAGCCGGGCACGCGTCCGTGCGAGCTGACTCACTCTCAGGAGTGAGCGGGGCTTGAGAAGGTCGCTGGTCGGACCGACGTGAAGGTGGTCCGCTGTCAGGGATTGCCCTGGTTTCGGTAGGTTCTCCGGGATTGACTGGCGTGCACATTGTGTGATTTGAGTCACAGTGGCAGGCTATTGCTGACCGAGCGTGCCTATCGCAGTGCTCCCTGTGATTCAGTTCTTCTGGCAATCGGACGATAACCATCAAGACCTATCCGAAGCAGCCGGGGAGCCCCCGCATGGAAGCCGAGTCGGAGCCCTACGTCCGCCTCGCGACCCTCCGCACCTTGCACCGGGTCGTGGCGGACCTCAACGCTGCCCGGAGCCTGGCCGGCACCCTTCAGGCCGTGGTGGAAGGCGCCGTGCACGGGCTCGGGTTCGACGCGGCGGCGGTGAGTCTGGTCCGGCCGGACGGCGACCTGGTGATCGCGGCGGTCTGGGAGATCGAGGAGAGCGCCTTCGGCGGCCCGGCCGTCCTGCTCGGCCAGGTGGGCTCGCGCGAGTCGTGGGAGCGGATGCTGGGCGTCGCCGACCACTGGGGCACGCTGCGCTTCCTGCCGTTCGACCGGGGTTGGGCGGTCGGCACCGACATCCCCAGCTGGACCGGGGACGGTCCGCTGCCGGTGTACTCCAACGACTGGCACCCGCGGGACATCCTGCTCGCCCCGATGTACAGCGCCGGCGGCGACCTGCTCGGTGTGCTGTCGGTGGACCGGCCGCGCAGCGGCAAGCGGCCCGGCGCGTGGACCCGCGAGGCGCTGGAGATGTTCTCCCTCCAGGCGTCCATCGCCATCGGCAACGCCCGGCTGCGGGCCGAGATGCAGCGGGCGCTGGCCCGGCTGGAGAAGGAGCAGCAGGCGCTGCGGGCGAGCGAGGAGAGCTTCCGGCAGGCGTTCGAGTACGCGCCCAGCGGGATGGCCATCACCGAACTGCACGGCGACGCGATGGGGCAGCTGACCCGGGTCAACGACGCGCTCTGCCGGCTGCTCGGGCGGCCCCGGGCGACGCTGCGCCAGCAGCGCTTCGCCGACCTGGTCCACCCCGAGGACCTCGAACTGCTGCGCCGCACCAGCGCCGAGGGCGGCCGGGCCGAGCTGCGGCTGTCCCGCCGGGACGGCGGCTACCAGTGGGTCTGCCTGCGCAACTCGGTGGTCGCCGACGCCACCGAGGGGCCGAGCTTCCTGCTCACCCACGTCGAGGACATCGAGGACCGCAAGCGCCACGAGCTCCAACTCGCCCACCGGGCCAGCCACGACGCGCTCACCGGCCTGCCGAACGGCGCCGAGCTGCGCGCCCGGCTGGGCCGGCGGCTGTGCAACCTGCCGCAGCCGGTGGGCGGTTCGCTGGTGCCGGGCGAGCGCGCCGCGGCGGCGTACGCCGACCACGGGGAGCCGGCCTACGTCGGCCAGGTCTTCCCGGGCGGGCCGTACGGCTCGTACGGCCCGGACGCCTCGTGGGGCGACCCGTCCCGCGGCGACACCCACGGCGAGGGGCGATACCGCGAGGGCCCGTACGGCGAGCTCCCGTACGGCGAGCTCCCCTACGGCGGCGACGGGCCGTTCGACCCGGACGGCTCGTACAGCGCGCACAGCGCCCACGACGGGCTCGGCGCCCCCGGGCCCCTGGTGCACGGCTACGCCGTCCCGGACGGGGCGCTGGAGCGCGACCGCGAGGCGTTCGCGGCCGGCCACGTGCTCCGCTACAGCGGCGCCCCCGCCGACCATGTGCACGCGGTGGTCCCGGCCGACCCGGCGCAGGGCGAGCTGTGGGGCCAGACCCGGCGCGGGAGCAGTGCGCCCGCACCGGCCGACAAGGGCCTCGCGGTGCTCTTCTGCGACCTGGACGGCTTCAAGTCGGTCAACGACCGGTTCGGGCACAACGCCGGCGACGCGGTGCTGATCGAGGTCGCCCGGCGGCTCCAGCAGGTCGTCCGGGAGGGCGACACGGTCGCCCGGATGGGCGGCGACGAGTTCGTGGTGCTGGCCGACGGCATCGGCCGCGAGGAGGCCAAGGACCTGGCCGGCCGGCTGCGCAACGCGATCATCCCGCCGATGCGGATCGACAACCGGGCCATGCGGGTCGGGGTGAGCCTGGGCATCGGCTGGGCGGGCTGCGGGATGAGCATCGACGAGGTGCTGCACGCGGCCGATGAGCGTATGTACGACGAGAAGCGGGCGCGTGGAGGCTCCGTGAGGGGCGCGCGCGGAGAGCGTTCACACCGCCGAGCGGGCTAAGACCGGCGCATACCGGCTTTTTCGGTCTCCGGCGACGGCAGGTAGGGTTCCCGAGTACGAGCGTCCAGGACTGGGGAGTTGACCGTGACCACGGCCGGCAGCAACGACGCGCCCGAGAGCGGCGCGGGCGACGAGGACCCCTTCGCCTACCTGTACCGTCCTGCGGACGGCGAGGCGGCACCCGCTGACCGGCCGCGCAGCTCCTACAACCGCCCGATGGAGGTCGGCCGGGCCAGCTACGGTGCGCCGGCCGCCCCGCAGCACCCGTACGGCCGCCCGGTGGCCGCCGCGTCGGACGCGCCCACCACGGCCGTCCCGCAGCAGTCCCGCTACGCCGAGCGCTCCCGGCCGCAGCCCGGCGAGGACCGGCCCGGCGGCGGGCGCGGCAAGGCGGCGGTGATCGGCGCGGTTGCCGTGGTCGCGGCGATCGCCGTCGGTGCGGGCATCGCGCTGTCCACCGGCGACCCGGACGGCAAGCCCTCCGCGAACGCCGGCCACTCCAGCGCCCCGGCGCAGCCCAGCAGCGCCGCCCCGGCGTCGCCGTCCGCCCCGGCCTCGGCCGCCGCGGGCACCGACCCGGTCGCCGACGCCTCCAAGCTGCAGGCCCAGGGCGCGACGCCGGCCAACGCGGTGAAGGGCGCGATCTCCGCGGACGGCGGCTACCTGTCGCTCCTGCCCGGCTCCTCGGTGACCTGGACGGTCTCGGTGCCGACGGCCGGGCAGTACAAGTTCTGGCTGCACTTCAACAACACCGGCGGCGACCTGCCGGCGGCGGTGTCCGTCAACGGCCAGGACCGCGAGGGCGGTGTCACCTTCAAGAACTACTCGAAGGGCAACACCGACCCCGGCCAGGCCTGGTACAACACCAACATATGGCCGCAGCTGCAGGCGGGGACGAACACCCTCACGGTGTCCGTGCCCGCCGGGAGCAGCGGCGGTGTCCTGCTCGACCAGGTGGCGCTGACCGCCATGTCCGTGGGCACCTACCCCGGCGGTCATTGACCCCAGGGTCGGTCGGCCCTGCCGGGCCGGTCAGCCCTGCCCGCCGCCCGCGACCACGCGGGCCAGGTGGGCGACGGTCTGCGCCATGGCGGTGCGGGCCGGATCCAGGTACTTCCGGGGATCGGTGACGGCCGGGTTCTCGGCCAGGTGCGCGCGGACGGCCGGGGTGAACGCCAGGTTGAGCGCCGTGCCGATGTTGATCTTCACCATGCC
This sequence comes from Kitasatospora cinereorecta, assembly GCF_024172095.1. GTDB lineage: Bacteria > Actinomycetota > Actinomycetes > Streptomycetales > Streptomycetaceae > Kitasatospora > Kitasatospora cinereorecta. Next base: position 156,875 of record NZ_JAMZDX010000001.1, read on the forward strand.
GGCGGCCACCGCGCCCCGCAGCTCCGCGTCGGGCACGCCGGAGCTGCCGTGCAGCACCAGCGGGACGGGCACGGCGGCGGCCAGCCGACCGATCAGGCCGTGGTCGAGCGCGGCGGTCCGGGTGGTCATCGCGTGCGAGGAGCCGACCGCGACCGCGAGCGCGTCCACGCCGGTGTCGGCGACGTAGCCGGCGGCCTCGGCCGGGTCGGTCCGGGCGCCCGGGGCGTGGGCGGACAGCGGCGCCTCGCCGTCCTTGCCGCCGACCCGGCCGAGTTCCGCCTCCAGGTACAGGCCGTGCCGGTGCGCCCAGGCCGCGGCCTCGGCGGTGGCCTTGACGTTCTCGTCGTGGGGCAGGTGGGAGGCGTCGAACATCGCCGAGGAGAACCCGGCACCGGGCGCGGCCCGCAGCAGGTCGGCGTCCTCGACGTGGTCCAGGTGGAGCGAGACGGCGACCCGGGCCGCGGCCGCGACCTCGGCGCAGGCGCGGGCCAGTGGCAGCAGCCGTCCGCCGTGGAAGCCCACCGCGTTCTGGCTGATCTGGAGGATCACCGGGGTGTCGGCGGTCTCGGCGCCGGCCGCGATGGCCTCGGCGTGCTCCAGGGTGATGACGTTGAAGGCGGGCAGGCCGCGGCGGTCGGCGACGGCGGCGGCGAGCAGGTCGGACGTACGGGCGAGAGGCATGGGTGTCCCAGGGGAGGTGAGTAGCGGGGCGCAGGGGATTCCGCTGCTCACCTCCCGCCGGGACGGGTGCCCGGTGCGGGGTCTCAGCCCGCGTGGGCCTTGGTGAGGCGGTCCGCGCCGACGATCCACTCGCCGCGGCGCATCACCGCGACGAGGTCGAAATCGGGGTCGAGCACGACGAGGTCGGCGTTCTTGCCTGCCTCCAGGGAGCCGATCGAGTCCGCCAGGCCGAGCAGCCGGGCCGGAACGGTGGACAGGGAGGTGACCGCCTGGTTCAGCGAGAGGCCGAGGACGGTGACGGCGCGCTTGAACGAGACGTCCAGGGTGAGGGTGGAGCCGGCGATGGAGCCGCCCTCGACCAGCCGGGCGACGCCGTTCTCGACCCGGACCTGCAGCGGGCCGAGCGGGTAGAGCCCGTCGCCCATGCCGGCCGCGCCCATGGCGTCGGTGATCAGCGCGACCCGCTCGGCGCCGGCCGTGCCGTACGCCAGGTCGAGCACCGAGGGGTGCAGGTGGATGCCGTCGTTGATCAGTTCGACGGTGACCCGTTCGTCCTCCAGCAGGGCGACGATCGGGCCGGGGGCGCGGTGCTGGATGCCCGGCATCGCGTTGAACAGGTGGGTGGCGACGGTGGCGCCGGCCTCGACCGCCTCCAGCGTCGTGGCGTAGTCGGCGTCGGTGTGGCCGACCGCCGCGATCACGCCGAGGTCGGCGAGCATCCGGACCGACTCCAGGCCGCCGGGCAGCTCGGGCGCGAGGGTGACCATGCGGGCCCGGCCGCGGGCGGCGTCGACCAGCTTGCGCACCAGCGCCGGGTCCGGGTCGCGCAGCAGGTCGGGGCGGTGGGCGCCGCACCGGTTGTTCGAGATGAACGGGCCCTCGAAGTGGACGCCGGCCAGCACCCCGTCCTCGACCAGTTCGGAGAGGACGGCGGCCTGCCGGCAGACCTCGTCGATCTCCCCGGTGACGGTGGAGGCGACCGTGGTGGTGGTGCCGTGCTCCAGGTGGGTCCGCGCGGCCCGCAGCGCCTCCTCGGCCACGCCGGAGGCGTACGAGGCGCCGCCGCCGCCGTGCACGTGCAGGTCGACGAAGCCCGGGACGACGGTGTGTCCGGCGAGGTCGAGGTCGCCCGGCTCGGCGTCCCCGCCGAGGGCCGCGATGCGGGTGCCCTCGATCGTGAGCCGGCCCCGGTCGACGACGCCGCCCGGCAGCACCAGTCGGGCTCCGGCGAGGGCAATGCGGTCCGCGGTCACGCGGTCACCTCCATGGAGAGCAGATCCCAGGCGAGCAGGCCCGCGCCCAGGGATGCGGCCGTGTCTTTGAGCATCGCCGGTACGACCTTCGGGGGCATCTGGAAGGTCAGGCGCTCGGAAACCGCGGCGCGCAGGGGCGTAAAGAGCGTGTCACCGGCCTCCGCCAGGCCGCCGCCGACGATCACCGTCGACGGGTCGAGCAGGCTCTGGGCCAGCACGATCCCGTCGGCGAGCGCCTCGACGGCGGTCCGCCAGATTCCGACGGCGCGCGGGTCGCCGGCCTCGACCGCCGCGGCGCAGGCCGCGGCGTCGGCGTCCGGGTCGCCGACCGCCTCGGCCCAGGCCCGGGAGACCGCGGAGGCCGAGGCCAGGGTCTCCAGGCAGCCGAGGGCGCCGCAGCCGCACTTCGGTCCGCCGGGGCGGACCACCACGTGGCCGATCTCGCCGCCGTAGCCGTGGGCGCCCGCCTCGATCCGTCCGTCGATGCCGATGGCGCCGGCGATGCCGGTGCCCAGCGCGATGAACAGGAAGCGGTCGACCCCGCGGCCGGCGCCGATCCGGCCCTCGGCCAGTCCGCCGGAGCGGACGTCGTGGCCGAGCGCCACCGGCAGGCCGCCGAGCCGCTCGCCGAGCAGCTTGCGCATCGGCAGGTCCCGCCAGCCGAGGTTGGCGGAGAAGACCGCGATCCCGTTCTTCTCGTCGATCGTCCCCGGCACGGCCACGCCCGCGGCGAGCGGGGCGCGGCCGAACCGGGCGCGGCCCTCGTCCGCCAGGTCGGCGGCGAAGTCGAGGATGGTGGCGACGACGGCATCCGTGCCGTGCTCCCGCCCGGTCGGTCGGCGTGCTTCGTACAGCACGGAGCCGTCCTGGGCGACCAGCGCGGCCTTCATGCCGGTGCCGCCTACATCGAGTGCGATGACGTGCTTCACGGGGGACAGTTTCCCTTGGCCGGGTCGGAGAGGTCTAGTCCAGTTGCTCGATTGGTCTGGTCCATGGAGGGTGAGGTTTGTCGTGTTCGGGGTACTCCAGGGTGGTTTGCGTCTCCGAGAATAGGCTCGGAACGGGGTCAGCCGAGGATGATCGAGCGGGTCAGGTTGCGCGGCCGGTCCGGGTCCAGCCCGCGGTGCTCGGCCAGCGCCACGGCCAGCTTCTGCGCCCGGACCAGGTCGGCCAGCGGGTCCAGGCCGCCGTCGCCGGAGTCCGCCACCAGCAGCCCGCCGGTCGCCGCGATGTCCTCGGCCAGCCCCTGCGGCGGCTCGCCGAAGGACCAGGCCGCGCGGCCCGGCGCGGTGATCGAGATCGGGCCGTGCCGGTACTCCATCGCCGGGTAGGCCTCGGTCCAGGCCAGCGACGCCTCGCGCATCTTCAGCCCCGCCTCCTGGGCCAGGCCGTTGGTCCAGCCGCCGCCCAGGAAGGTGAACTGCTCGCAGGCCACCAGCTCGGCCGGCACCTCCCAGGCCACCGCCCGCTCGGCGTCGGCGGCCGCCCGGGCCACCGTGGCGACCCCGGCCGGCAGCGCGCCCTCGATCTCCAGGTGCGCCCGGAGCAGGGCCAGCACGGTGGTGGCGAAGCGGGTCTGCACCACCGAGCGCTCGTCCGCGAAGCCCAGGTCGACCAGGTGGTCGGCGACGCCGGCGATCGGCTGCGAGATGTCCGCGGTGATCGCCGTGCTCGGCGCCTTCACCTCAGACAGCAGGCGCAGGACCTCCGTCGTGGTGCCGGAGCGGCTGATCGCCAGCACCCGGTCGTAGCTGCGCCGGTACGGGAACTCCGACGCTGCGAAGGCGTCGGTCTCGCCGTGTCCGCCGGCCTCGCGCAGCGCGGCGTACGCCTGCGCCATGAACCACGAGGTGCCGCAGCCGACCACGGCCACGCGCTCGCCGCGCTGCGGCAGGTCGGCGGCCGAGACGCCGGCCTGGGCGGCCGCGGTGCGCCAGTCGGCGGGCTGGGTGGCGATCTCCTCGCCGGTCAGAGAGGGGTACGGCATGGGTACGGGCTCCTTCGAGGTTCCCTACTGCTTGCGTAAACCTGATTGATTTATAGCCTTTTCGCGCAGGATTGCGCAATGGGGCGGGGGGTGGAAGCCCGTGACCCGCCGCGCGCCGGGGTGCGGATGTGCAAAGCTGTGCGTGTTTCGCGCGGTCCCGCGCGTTGAGTGCGCAGGAGGGGCGACACCCGTGTCCAGGTACGAGCGGTGGAACGCGCTGCTGGAGCTGCTGGCCGAGCACGGCAAGCTGGAGGTCGAGGAGGCCGCCGAGGCGCTGAGCGTCTCCGCCGCCACCATCCGCCGCGACCTCGACCAGCTGGCCCGGCAGCAGATGGTCACCCGCACCCGCGGCGGCGCCGTCGCCCACAACGTCTCCTACGACCTCCCGCTGCGCTACAAGACTGCCCGCAACGCCGACGCCAAGCAGCGGATCGGCGCGGCGGTCGCGGGCCTGATCGCCCCCGGCGAGGTGGTCGGCCTCAATGGCGGCACCACCACCACCGAGGTCGCCCGGGCGGTCGCGGTCCGCCCCGAGCTGACCGAGCGCCCCGAGGGCGGCCCCGGCCAGGCGCTCACCGTGGTCACCAACGCGCTCAACATCGCCAACGAGCTGACCGTCCGGCCGCAGGTGAAGATCGTGGTCACCGGCGGGGTGGCCCGCCCGCAGTCGTACGAGCTGATCGGCCCGCTGGCCGGCCTGGTGCTCTCCGAACTCGCCCTCGACATCACCGTGCTCGGCGTCGACGCGATCGACGTCGAACACGGCGCCACCGCGCACCACGAGGGCGAGGCCAGCGTCAACCGGCTGCTCGCCGAACGGGCCCGCCGGGTGGTGGTCGCCGCCGACTCCTCCAAGCTCGGACACCGCGCCTTCGCCCGGATCTGCGGCGTCGACCGGATCGACGCGCTGGTCACCGACGACGGCGTGGCGCCCGAACTCGCCGCCGCCTTCACGGAGTCCGGCGTCGAGGTGATCGTCGCGTGACGTCCGCGTTGCGCATGACGCAACGTCGGCTGACACTTCGATAACGCCGCGACCTGGAGGTCTGGACCACCACGGGGGATTCCTGCGAGTGTGGCCGCCGCTACCTTTAGTGAAGGCGGTTGCCCCCGTGAAGAGACCCGTCCTGCTGCCCCTCACCCTCGCCGCCGGCCTGCTGCTCGGCGGCTGCGGCACCATCACCGGCGGATCCGGCGGGGACGTCACCCTCCGGATGGTCGCCGCCGACTACGGGGACAGCGACGCCACCGGCACCGGCCACTACTGGGACGACGTGGTCCGGCGCTTCGAGGACACCGCGCCGGGCTTCAAGGTCTCGGTGGAGGTGGTCAGTTGGAACGACATCGACAAGCATGTCGCGGACCTCGTCAAGGCCGGCAAGGTCCCCGACATCGTGCAGACCGGCGGCTACGCCGACCAGGTCGCCGCCGACCGGCTCTATCCCGCCAGCGACGTGCTCTCCATCGACACCCAGGCCAACATGATCGACGCCTTCGCCAAGGCCGGCCAGGTGCTCGGCAGCCAGTACGGCATCCCCTTCGTCGCCTCCACCCGGGTGTTCGTCTACAACAAGGCGGTCTTCCAGAAGGCCGGCATCACCACCCCGCCCGTCACCTGGGACGACCTGAAGAAGGACGCCGAACTCATCAAGTCCAAGGTCCCCGGCGTCACCCCGTACGCCCTGCCGCTCGGGCCCGAGGAGGCCCAGGGCGAATCGACGATCTGGACCATGAGCGGCGGCGGCTCGCTCGCCGACAACGCCGGCAACTACACCATCGACTCCACCCAGAACCGGGCCACCTTCGCCTGGCTGCGGACCAATCTGATCGACCGTCACCTCACCTACCCCGACCCGGGTACCGTCGACCGCAAGACCGCCTTCGCGGACTTCGCGGCCGGCAAGGTCGCCATGCTCAACGGCCACCCCGGCCTGATCCAGAAGGCCGTCGAGGCGAAGATCGACTACGGTACGGCGGCCATCCCGCGCCGCGACGCCGCCGCCAGGCCCGGCACCCTCGGCGTGGCCGACTGGATGATGGCCTTCAAGGCCAACGGGCACAAGGCGGAGATCAAGAAGTTCCTCAACTTCGTCTACCAGAAGGAGAACACGCTCAAGTTCGACGAGGAGTACAACCTCCTCCCGGTCACCCAGGACACCCGCGCCGAGATGACCGGCAGCGGCAAGCACCAGGACCTCGCCGAATTCCTCAACGCCCTCCCCAACGCCAACTTCTACCCGCTCGGCGACCCCTCCTGGGACAAGGTCAGCGGCCTGGTCAAGCAGCGGATCGGCGGCGCCGTGAAGCCCGACGGCGACAAGGTCCTCGCCGACCTCCAGACCGCCGCCGCCCAGGAAGCCGGCCGCGCCCGCCACTAATCTTTACGGCGTGGCAGAGCTGAGTGAGCGGGACCTGGCGGTGCTGGGGCTGGAGGCGCGGAGCTGGCGGACGGTCGGCGCGAAGGAACAGGCCGTCCGCGAGGAGCTCGGCATCTCCGCCACCCGCTACTACCAGCTGCTGAACGCCCTGCTGGACCGCGAGGAGGCCCTCGCCCACGACCCGGTCCTGGTCAACCGCCTCCGCCGCCTCCGCGACACCCGCCGCCGGGCCCGCTAGACCGCTCGCGCCGGGCGGCGGCGCCGGTCACGGGTATCGGCGCAGGGGGTGGGTACGGTCGGGGCATGGGTATTGCGGAGCCGAGGACGGCGGCGGGGCGGGACGGGCTGGCCGGGGTGCTGGCGGAGCCGGAGCGCACGGTGGTGGCGCTGGACTTCGACGGGACGCTGGCGCCGATCGTGCCGGATCCGGACCGGGCGCGGGCACTGCCCGGGGTGGCGGCGGCGCTGTCCGCGCTGGCCCCGCTGGTCGGCGCGGTGGTGGTGGTGACCGGGCGGCCGGCGGCGAAGGCGGTCGAGTACGGCGGGCTGGCCGGGGTGCCGGGGCTGGAGCACCTGACCGTACTGGGCCACTACGGCGCCGAACGCTGGGAGGCCGGGACGGGCGAGGTGACCGCGCCAGAGGTGCACCCCGGCGTGGCGGCCGTCCGCGCCGAACTGCCCGCCCTGCTGGGGCGGGAGGACGCACCCGCGGGCACCTGGATCGAGGACAAGGACCGCGCCCTGGCCGTGCACACCCGCCGCACCCCCGACCCGGACGCCGCCGTGGCCCGGCTGCGCGAGCCGCTCGCCGCGCTGGCCGCCCGGCACGGGCTGCTGGTCGAGCCCGGCCGGATGGTCCTGGAGCTGCGCCCGCCGGGCGTGGACAAGGGCGCGGCGCTGAACGGCTTCCTGGCCGGGCGGGTGCGCGGCCCGGTGGTGTACGCCGGCGACGACCTCGGCGACCTGGCCGCCTACGCGGCGGTCGAGAAGCGCCGCGCGGACGGCCTGCCCGGCCTGCTGGTGTGCAGCGCGCCGGTGACCGGCGAGCCGCCGGTGCGCGAACTCGCCGACCGGGCGGACCTGGTGGTCCCGGGCCCGGCCGGCGTGGTGGACCTGCTCACCGCACTGGCCGCCCGGATCGGCGGCGAGCGCTGACACAGTGGGCGGAGCCCGGGTTCAGCCGAGGGCGGTGAGCTGGTCGAGGAACCACTGCTGGGGTGGGAGCGCGGTGGCCGCGGCGGCGAGCCGCTTGGTGCGGTCGGCGCGTTCGCCGGCGGGCATGGTGAGGGCCCGGTGCAGGGCGTCGGCGGTGGCGATGACGTCGAAGGGGTTGACGGTGATGGCATCCTCGGCGAGTTCGGCGAAGGCGCCGGCCTCCCGGGAGAGCACCAGCGCGCAGCCCTGGTCGGAGACCACCGGGATCTCCTTGGCGACCAGGTTCATGCCGTCCCGGATCGGGTTGACCAGGGCGACGTCGGCCAGCCGGTAGGCGGCGAGCGAGCGCGGGAAGTCGTCGTTGACGTGCAGGATCAGCGGCTGCCAGGTGGAGGTGCCGAACTCGTCGTTGATCTCGTGGGCGATCCGCTGCACCGCCGCGGTGTACTCGCGGTACTCCGGGAGGTCGTGCCGGGAAGGGTAGGCGAAGGCGATGTGCACCACCCGGTCCAGCCACTCGGGGCGGGTGCGCAGCAGGTGCCGGTAGGCGAGCAGGCCGCGGACGATGTTCTTGCTCAGCTCGGTGCGGTCGACCCGGACGACGGTCCGGCGCTCGCCGACCGCCTCCCGCAGGGTGGCCAGCCGGGCGTCCACGTCGGGGCGGTGTGCCCGTTCGCGCAGGAAGTCGGCGTCGGCGCCGAGGCCGTGCACGCCGAGGGCGGTGGTGCGGCCGCGGTACGTGACGGTGAGTGCCGCGCGGTCCACCTCGGCGCCGAGCAGGGCCTCGCAGCAGTCGGCGAAGGCGAGCGCCCAGCGGCGGGTGAGGAAGCCGGCCCGGTCGGCGCCGAGGATGCCGGTGAGCACCTCGGCCGCGACGTCGTCGGGCAGCAGGCGGTAGTACTCGGGCGGGGCCCACGGGGTGTGCGAGAAGTGGCCGATCCGCAGGTCGGGGCGGAGCTCCCGGAGCCGGCCGGGGACCAGTGACAGGTGGTAGTCCTGGACCAGGACGGCGGCGCCCGGGGCGGCCTCGGCGGCCAGCGCCTCGGTGAAGGCGGTGTTGTACGCGCCGTAGGACTCCCACTCGCGGCGGAAGCGCTCGTCGAAGACCGGCGAGGTGGGGGTGTCGTAGAGCAGGTGGTGGACGAACCACAGGGTGGAGTTGGCGATGCCGTTGTACGCCCGGGCGAAGGTGCCCGGGTCGATGTCCAGCATCCGGACGGCCTGTCCGCCGACGTCGTGCCCGGCGAGGTCGAGCCGGCCGTCGGGGGCCTGTCGGGCAGCCGTGCGGTCCGCCTCGGAGAGGGCGGCGCACACCCAGACCGCGTTGGGGTCCTCGATCGCGGAGAGACCCGAGACCAGGCCGCCGCCGCCTCTGCGCAGGGTCAGTGTCCCGTCGTCCTCGCTGGTGAAGGACACCGGACCCCGGTTGGAGGCCACCAGGATCGGGGCGGAGCCGGACGGATCGGGGCGTTCGGTCGCGAGATCGGCCATACAGCCAACCTTGCCGCCGTTCCTTCCACGCAAACCACTCGGCACGGCCGGGGCGGGTGAACAACCTGGGTCATCCCCGGGAGTCGTACCCGTTCGGCGGTCCGGACTCAAGCAGCGGCACCACGGCGGGCCACCACGGCGGCCGCCCCCCGGGGCAGCGCTCGGGCCGGTAGTGGCCGTCCGGCGGGGCGACGGTGAGGGCCGCGTCCACGGCGGCGCAGCCGGCCAGCGCGACCAGTCCCGCCAGGCCCGCCGCCCCGAGCGCCACCCCCAGCCGGGCCGGCCGGGAGAGCGCCAGCACCGCGACGAACGGCGCCGGGAAGGCGGCGAGGAACGCCGCGAACCCCAGCAGGGTCCAGGGGAAGCCGCTCAGCGGGCCGTGGTCGGCGAGCGCCGCCGCGGCGCCGGGCGTCGTCCCCGCGCAGTAACCCCAGCTGCCTCGCGCGAGGTCGCCGACCGCGGCGGCGGTGGCGATCCCCAGCACCGGTCCGACCACCAGGGCCAGGCAGCCGGCGCCGGTCCGGGCCCGGGTGTCCGTCGGCCGCATGCGCTCCCCTTCCGTCGCGGACGGGGACGCCGCGGCCGGGTCAGCGGTTGCGGTACTCCGGGACGGTGGCCATCGGGGGGCGTTCGGTGGCGGAGACGTGGTGGGTGTGCCAGGTGAAGGCGCGGGTGGCGGCGTCCCGGGTGAACTGGGTGAGCTCCGGGTGGACCAGGTCGGCGGCGGCCTTGAGGCGGTGGGTGCGGTCGAGGCGTTCCAGGGCGGTGCGGTAGATGGTGGCGGCCATCCGGCCGAGGGCCTGGCCGTCCTGGTGGCGGTGGTGGCGGACGCCCACGTCGACCTGGGCGAGGGCGTCCAGGCCGACCTCGTCGAGGGCGTCGACCAGCAGGCCGAGCTCCACGCCGTAGCCGGTGGGGAAATGTAGCCGTTCCAGCAGCGAGCGGCGGGCCGCGTACTCGCCGCCGAGCGGCTGGACGAACCCGGCCAGCTGCGGCCAGTGCAGGTTCAGCAGTGGCCGGGCGACCAGCTCGGTGACCCGGCCGCCGCCGGCCGGCACGACCGCGCCGCCGGTCTCCAGCGGCCGGTCGTACATGGCCTTGACCAGCTGGACCGACGGGTCGGTGAGCAGCGGTCCGACGATCCCGGAGACGAACACCGGGTCGAACTCGCGCAGGTCGGCGTCGATGAAGCAGACGATCGCGCCGCGGGTGACCAGCAGCGAGCGCCAGAGCACCTCGCCCTTGCCCGGCTCGGCGGGCAGTCGCGGGAGTATCGAGTCGCGGTGCACGACCCGGGCCCCGGCCGCGGCGGCGGTCTCCGCGGTGCGGTCCACCGAGCCGGAGTCGACCACCACCAGCTCGTCCACCAGCGGCACCCGCTCCATCAGCTCCGTCCGAATGGCGGACACGATCTCGCCGACCGTCGGCTCCTCGTCCAGGGCGGGCAGCACCACGCTGACCGTGCCCGCCGGACCGGCCGCGCGCTTGGCGGCCAGCAGTGTCTCGACCGGCCGGGCCGCCGCTGTCCAGGAGCGGCGGCGCAGCCACGCGGCCACCTCCGGAAGGACGCCGGGGTCGAACTGCTCGGTCAAGATCTCGCTCCTCGTCTCGGCCGTCTCGGGGATCGGACGGCATGGGGTGACGGTCGGGGCCTTCGGTTACAGTCTTCGTACTGCGATCAGACCTTCGCACGTCGGGGTCGGTCGTGGCGCACGACCGCAGGTTCGGTCGTGGCGCATGACCCACAACTTCACAGAGCTCATCCAGAGGGACTGAGGGAACGGCCCGTTGACGTCCCGGCAACCCTCCCGCGCGGCTTTCGCAGGCCCCCGCGGGACAGGTGCCAATTCCGTCCCGTGGCGCGCCCGCGCACGGGGAAGATGAGGAGAGAGGCCTCCGCCACCATGGCTACTGCCACACCCGTACCCTCGACGACCGTCGACCTCGGCCCCGCCGCCGCGCTGTCCTGTCGCGAGTGCGGCACCCGCTTCCCGCTCGGTCCGAGCTTCGCCTGCCTGGAGTGCTTCGGCCCGCTGGAGATCGCCTACGACTTCGGCTCGTACGAGGCCGCGGAGCTGCGCAAGCGGATCGAGGCCGGTCCGGCGTCGATCTGGCGCTACGCCCCGCTGCTGCCGGTCCCGGCGGACGTCGCCGACAAGCCGAACCTGAACCCGGGCTGGACCCCGCTGGTCAAGGCCGACAACCTGGGCCGCGAACTGGGCTTCACCGCACAGCTGCACATCAAGGACGACTCCGGCAACCCGACCCACTCCTTCAAGGACCGGGTGGTGGCCTGCGCCATCGAGGCCGCCCGCGCCTTCGACTTCACCACCCTCTCCTGCTCCTCCACCGGCAACCTGGCCGGCGCGGTGGGCGCGGCCGCGGCCCGGGCCGGCTTCAAGTCCTGCGTGTTCATCCCGCACGACCTGGAGCAGGGCAAGGTCGTGATGGCCGGGGTGTACGGCGGCGAGCTGGTCGGCATCGACGGCAACTACGACGACGTGAACCGCTTCTGCTCCGAGCTGATCGGCGACCCGGCCGGCGAGGGCTGGGGCTTCGTCAACGTCAACCTCCGCCCCTACTACGGCGAGGGCTCCAAGACGCTGGCGTACGAGATCTGCGAGCAGCTCGGCTGGCGGCTGCCCGAGCAGATCGTCATCCCGATCGCCTCCGGCTCCCAGCTCACCAAGATCGACAAGGGGCTGCAGGAGCTGATCAAGCTCGGCCTGGTCGAGGACCGGCCGTACCGGATCTTCGGCGCCCAGGCCGCCGGCTGCTCCCCGGTCTCCGCCGCCTTCAAGGCCGGCCACGACGTGATCCGCCCGGTCAAGCCGGACACCATCGCCAAGTCGCTGGCGATCGGCAACCCGGCCGACGGCCCGTACGTGCTGGACATCGCCCGCCGCACCGGCGGCGCGGTCGAGGACGTGACCGACGCCGAGGTGGTGGCCGCGATCAAGCTGCTGGCCCGGACCGAGGGCATCTTCGCCGAGACCGCCGGCGGCGTCACCGTGGGCGTACTCAAGAAGCTGGTCGAGACCGGGCAGCTGGACCCGGCCAAGGAGACCGTCGCGATCAACACCGGCGACGGCCTGAAGACCCTGGACGCGGTCTCCGACGCCGGCATGACCGCCGTCATCAAGCCGTCGCTGGAGTCCTTCCGCGCCGCCGGCCTGGCCTCCGCCTGACCTTCCCCCACCCCCTTCCGAGGAGGACGCACATGAGCGCCACCGTCCGCATTCCCACCATCCTGCGCACCTACACCGGCGGCTCCGCCGAGGTCACCGCCGAGGGCGCCACCCTGGCCGCGGTCATCGCGGACCTGGAGGCCAACCACACCGGGATCTCCGCCCGTCTGCTGGACGACACCGGCAAGCTGCGCCGTTTCGTCAACGTCTACGTGAACGACGACGACGTGCGCTTCGCGGACGGACTGGAGACCGAGATCAAGGCCGGTTCGTCCGTTTCGATCATTCCCGCGGTGGCCGGCGGCTGCTGAGTCCGCGACGGCGCCCCATAACGTCCCGGAGCCGCCGTCGGGGCCGGAATTCCGATTTCCGGTCCCGGCGGCGGCTCTCGGCCTGCCGGGGGAAATTTGCGCACGTGAGGGGGTATAGAGTGCGATCACGGCCGTCTCTTCCGGCCGATCCGCCCCCACCCGCCGGACCCGCCGGGTCGGGTACGCAGGGCCCGTCCGCTCGCTGAGACGGGAGGCGGCCGGACGGCCGCCCGAGATGTCAGGTCGTCGTCATAATTCTTCCGGCGATTCGCGGTTCTTTGGTCCGTTATGTCCCCGCACAAATGTCGCCGATGCGGCTTTCGCCCCGTCATATCCCTTGATGCGACGGCGCATTTGCCGGGGGTTGGGCCTGTTGCGCAGGGCGCATATCCGGATACATTCAGCCGCGACAAGGCTGCGCCTCCGGGGGGGTTCCCCAGGTACGGCCTTACAGACCTGGGGTCCGCAGCGTGCGGACCCGTGCAGGGCCAGCACAGCACAAGGGGAGTTCGGAAATGGCTCAGGGCACCGTCAAGTGGTTCAACGCCGAGAAGGGCTACGGCTTCATCGCGGTCGACGGTGGAGCGGACGTCTTCGTCCACTACAGCGCGATCCAGATGGACGGCTACCGCACCCTCGAGGAGGGCCAGCGGGTGGAGTTCGAGATCTCGCAGGGACAGAAGGGTCCGCAGGCGGACATGGTCCGTGCAGCCGGGGCCTGATCCCACGGCACACTCGGCGACAGGCCCGTACGACTCGTTCGTACGGGCCTGTCGTCATGTCGGCACACGGCCGCGCACCGGTCGATTGGGCTTGCACTCGCCCACCCGGAGTGCTAATCATTGGCGTTAGCACTCACAGCGTGAGAGTGATAAGCGGACCGGGTCGGTGAGGCCCCGGGAGCGGAAGGGGACAGGACCCCCGCTCGCAGGGCCGTCCGTCGCGGGCACCTCTGGTCCGAGCAGTCGACCGTGTCCCGGAGGACCACTTCTGATGGCCAAGATCATCGCCTTTGATGAGGAAGCTCGCCGCGGCCTTGAGCGCGGCATGAACCAGCTTGCCGACGCAGTGAAGGTCACGCTCGGCCCCAAGGGTCGCAACGTCGTTCTGGAGAAGAAGTGGGGCGCCCCCACGATCACCAACGACGGTGTCTCCATCGCCAAGGAGATCGAGCTCGAGGACCCCTACGAGAAGATCGGCGCGGAGCTCGTCAAGGAGGTCGCCAAGAAGACCGACGACGTCGCGGGTGACGGCACCACCACCGCCACCGTGCTGGCCCAGGCGCTCGTCCGCGAGGGCCTGCGCAACGTCGCCGCCGGCGCCAACCCGATGGCCCTGAAGCGCGGCATCGAGAAGGCCGTCGCCGCCGTCTCCGACCAGCTCCTGGCCCAGGCCAAGGACGTGGAGACCAAGGAGCAGATCGCCTCCACCGCCTCCATCTCCGCCGCCGACACCCAGATCGGCGAGCTCATCGCCGAGGCCATGGACAAGGTCGGCAAGGAAGGCGTCATCACCGTCGAGGAGAGCAACACCTTCGGCCTCGAGCTCGAGCTCACCGAGGGCATGCGCTTCGACAAGGGCTACATCTCCGCCTACTTCGCGACCGACCTGGAGCGCATGGAGGCGACCTTCGAGGACCCGTACATCCTCATCGCCAACTCCAAGATCTCCTCGGTCAAGGACCTGCTCCCGCTGCTCGAGAAGGTCATGCAGAGCGGCAAGCCGCTCGTCATCATCGCCGAGGACGTCGAGGGCGAGGCCCTGTCGACCCTGGTCGTGAACAAGATCCGCGGCACCTTCAAGTCCGTCGCCGTCAAGGCCCCGGGCTTCGGCGACCGCCGCAAGGCCATGCTCGGCGACATCGCCATCCTCACCGGCGGCACCGTGATCTCCGAGGAGGTCGGCCTCAAGCTCGAGAACGCGGGCCTCGACCTGCTCGGCACCGCCCGCAAGGTCGTCATCACCAAGGACGAGACCACCATCGTCGACGGTGGCGGCGACAGCGAGCAGGTCGCCGGTCGCGTGAACCAGATCCGCGCCGAGATCGAGAACTCGGACTCGGACTACGACCGCGAGAAGCTCCAGGAGCGCCTGGCCAAGCTGGCCGGCGGCGTGGCCGTCATCAAGGCCGGTGCCGCGACCGAGGTCGAGCTCAAGGAGCGCAAGCACCGCATCGAGGACGCCGTCCGCAACGCCAAGGCCGCCGTCGAGGAGGGCATCGTCGCCGGTGGTGGCGTCGCCCTGCTGCAGGCCGCTGTCGCGTTCGACAAGCTGGAGCTCGAGGGCGACGAGGCCACCGGTGCCAACATCGTCCGCGTGGCGCTCGAGGCCCCGATCAAGCAGATCGCGACCAACGCCGGCCTCGAGGGCGGCGTCGTGGTGGAGAAGGTGCGCAACCTCCCCGCCGGCCACGGCCTGAACGCCGCCAGCAACGAGTACGTCGACCTCATCGCCGCGGGCATCATCGACCCGGCCAAGGTCACCCGCTCCGCGCTGCAGAACGCCGCCTCCATCGCGGCGCTCTTCCTCACCACCGAGGCCGTCATCGCCGACAAGCCGGAGAAGGCCTCCGCGGCCGCCGGCGGCGGCATGCCGGGCGGTGACATGGACTTCTGATCCTTCCGAGGATCGGCTGCTCCACACGCTCTGCGAGGGCGGTCTCCCCATCCGGGGAGGCCGCCCTCGCGGCGTTTCACTCCACGAGGACCCCGCTCCACCTCGATCGGGTGGACCGGGCCGGTGCGGGAGAATGGGGGGATGGCCAGTTCTGAGATCGAATCCGCCCTGCACAGTGCCCGTGCGCTGATCCTCGCCGACCTGACCGCCCGGGACGTGGCGGACGCGGCGGTGGTGTCGCTGGTGGAGGACGCGGTGACGCACCGGCGGTGGTGGCTGGAGCAGTGGCCCGAGGGCACCGCGTACGTGCTGGGGCTGGTCGCGCAGGACGTGCAGGACGCGCTGCTGGAGGCGTACGGGCGCTGGCCGCTGTGCGCCGCGTGCGCGCAGGACGAGGACGACCCGCACGCGCTCAGCGTGGAGCCGGAGTTGGGGCCCGACCCGCACTGGGTGTGCGGGAAGCGCGGCGTGGTGGTGGCGCCGGTCGGGGGCCTGGCGTGATCCTGATCGACCCGCCGAACTGGCCCGGCCACGGGAAGTACTGGTCGCACCTGGTCAGCGATGTGTCGTACGAGGAACTGCACGCCTTCGCCGAGCGGCTGGGCGCGCCCGCGAAGGGCTTCGAGCGGGACCACTACGACGTCCCGGCGTCCTGGTACGAGAAGGCGGTGGCGCTGGGCGCCGAGCCGGTGGGCAGCAAGGAGTTGGTGGCCCGGCTGACCGCCGCCGGGCTGCGGCGCCGGAAGGCCAGGTCCTAGCTCTCCAGGCTCCTGAGTTCGGCGGCGAGGTTGGCCCGGGCGGGGGCGTCGAAGCGTGCACGGGCGGCCGGGGTGCGGTAGAGCGCGGGCAGGTCGAGGAGTTGGCGCAGGATCGCCGCGCGGCCCGTGCGGAACGCGTCGTCGGGGACGAAGCCGTACTCCTCGCGGACTGCGGCCGCGTAGCGGGCGTACTCCGGCGGGGTGCCGCCGAGGACGGCGAGGTCGGCGTCGCAGAGCACCTGGCCGTTGCGGTCGTCGGCCGCCGGGTCGTGGGTGACGGTGAGCCGGACCAGCCGGGCGACCTCGGCGACCCGCTCCTCGGCGAGGCCCGCCTCGCGCAGGGCGCGGACGGCCAGTTGGGCGCTGCGCTCCTCGTTCTCGGAGCGGTCCGGGCGGTAGATGGCGTCGTGGAACCAGGCGGCCAGCCGGACGGCGTCCGGGTCGTCAGCGTGCCCGGCGAGGGCGTCGACGTGGTCGAGGACGGCCCGCAGGTGGTCGGTGGTGTGGTAGCGGCGCTGCGGCTCGGCCCAGCGCTCCAGCAGGTCCCGGCCGTACGGGTCGGGGTCGGCGGTGGCGTCGCAGCGCAGCAGCAGCTCGCGCCAACGGTCGGACAGCTCGGTGGTCATGACGCCCATTCTGCTCCCTGCCCGTTCCTGGTTTCTCGCTGCCTCTTTCGCGATTCCAGGTGACAGCATATGCCGGTGACCGGTATATGTAAGAGACATGACTGAACGTTCGATGCAGGAGCCGACGCTGCTCCTGCTCACCGCACTGGCGGACGCGCCCAGGCACGGCTACGCGCTGATCCTGGAGATCGCCGCGATCTCCGGCGGCCGGGTGCGGATGCGCACCGGCACGCTGTACGGGGCCCTCGACCGGCTGCTCCAGCAGGGCCTGGTCGAGGTCGAGAGCGAGGAGGTGGTGGACGGCCGGGCTCGGCGCACGTACGCGCTCAGCGACTCCGGCCGGGAGGTGCTCGCCGCCGAGGCGGAGCGCCTGCGGACGGTGGCGAGCGAGGCGGAGCGCCGGCTCGCCAAGCCCCGGCCGGCCCCGCGCGGCGCGTTCGCGCGCCTGGCGACGGGTCGTGGCGCGCTCGGTCGCGGCCTGTCCGTGCAGGGGGTGTTCGCATGAGCAGCTGGGGGGCGAGGAAGGCGCTGCGGCTGTACCCGGCCCGGTACCGCAGCGAGCACGGGGACGAACTGGCCGGGGTCTACGAGGACACCACCGCCGGGGCCGGACCGATCGTCCGGGCCCGGGAGTTGGCGGACCTGGCCGGGTACGGGCTGCGGCTGCGCACCGGGCTGACCTCCGGCGCGATGCCCGGCCGGCTGCTCGGCCTGGCCGCGCCGTTCGCCGCGGGGGCGCTGGCGACGCCGGGGCTCGGCCTGCTGGCCGAGATGGCCCTGGACGTGCGGCACGGCCACGCCCTCGCCCTGATCCCCCACGACCCGCGATTCGTCCTGGCCAAGGTCGCGGCGCTGGGCTGCCTGCTCGGCGCCGTCGCCGCTCTCTTCGGCCGGTGGCCGCTGGCGCGCTGGGCGGTCGCGGTCGGCTCCGCGGCCTGGCTGGCCTACACCGTGGCGTGGATCGGGCTGTTCTCGGGTTACCGCCTCAGCGGCATCGTGGTCGAGCTGGCGCTGACCACCGCCCCGTGGATGCTGTGGAGCCTGCTGCTGCTCGCCGCACCGCCGGACCTGCACCGGCCGCCGAGCCGGGCGCGCACGGCGGCCCTGCTCGCCGGGGCGGCGTTGGGCGGACCGGTGCTCGCGGACGTGATGTTCGGGCCGATGTTCTTCCCGTACCGGGTGGTGCTGTGGGACGTGGCCGCACCGGCCCTGATGGCCCTGGAGGTGCTGCTGCTGGTCCTCGCGGTGCCGGCCGCCCGGCGGGGCCGGCTGCTGCCCGCGGCGGGCGCGATCGCGGGCCTGCCGGTCGGCCTGGTCGGGCTGGTGGTCGCGGCGGCCGGAATGCTGGGCGGACGGCCGGGCATCGCGCTGGTGGTGGGCGGCCTCGTCGTCTTCGGCGTGGTGGTCGAGCGGCTGTGGCGCACGCCCGTACCGGAGCTGGAGCGCTCGGCGGTCTGAGCGGTCGGCTGCGCGGGGGTGGGGGGCTCGATCTCGGGGCCCGGATGTGGCAAGGTAGCCGATATGTCTAGACCAATGTTCGAAGTCATCGCGCTGACCGTGCAGGATGCCGTGGCCGCCGAGTCCGGCGGCGCCGACCGGCTCGAACTGGTCACCGACATGGCCGCCGACGGACTCACCCCCGCGGTGGCCGACTTCGCCGCCATCCGCGCCGCCGTCCGCATCCCGTTGCGGGTCATGCTGCGCATCCGGGACGGCTTCACCCCGGGCGGCCTGGACGAGCTGACCGCCCGCGCCGCCGCGCTGCGGGCCGAGGGCGCCGAGGAGTTCGTGTTCGGCTTCCTCGGCACCGACGGCGGCGTCGACCTGGCCGCCACCACCGCGCTCGCGCGGGCGGTGGACGGCTGCCGCTGGACCTTCCACCGGGCGATCGACCACGCGGCCGACCGCGCCGAACTGCGCGCCGCTGTCGCCGACCTGCCCGGCCTGGACACCTTCCTCACCTCCGGCGCGGCCGCTGGCGTCGACGCCGGCCAGGAGGTGCTGGCCGGCGAACTCGCCAAGGCCGGCGACCCCGGCTACCGCCAGCACATCCTGGTCGGCGGCGGCCTGCGCGCCGAACACGTCCCCGCCCTGCGGGCCGCCGGCTTCGACGGCTTCCACATCGGCGGCGCGGTCCGCGACGGCGGCTGGTCGGGCGCCGTCTCCGCCGCCAAGGTCGCCGACTGGCGGACCCTGCTTGACGCCTGACGCCTGACGCCTGACGCCTGACGCCTGACGCCTGACGCCGCCTCGCCGCCGGAGGTCCGGTCGGGTGTCAGGGGGAGGGCAGCAGGCGCGGTTCGAGGCGGTGCTCGACCGCGGTGTCGCCCTTGCGTTCGACGATGTAGGCCCCCTTGCCCGGGGTCTCGGCGACCGCCTCCACCAGCTCGGTGCCGCGGTAGACGAGGCCGACGCCGTCGTCGGTGCAGTGGGTGGTGGGCAGCGTGCCGTCCGCGACCAGGCGGTGGACCAGCGGACGGCGGCCCGGGTCGACGTCGTAGTGGACGCCGTTGCCGTACGGGAGCAGACCGAGCGCGTCGGTGATCGGCCGCAGCTCGCGGCCGAACGAGTCGGTGGTGCCGCCCCGGAACCAGCAGATCGAGCCGGCGCTGACCCCGCTGAGCACCACCCCGGCCTCCCACGCCCGCCGGAACACCGCGTCCAGGCCGTGCACCCGCCACACCGCCAGCAGGTTGGCCACCGAGCCGCCCATCACCCACACCACGTCCTGCTCCAGCACGGTGCCCTCGATGTCCTCCAGGTTGGGCATCGGGAAGAGCTGGAGCGGGGTCAGGTCGAACCCGGCCACCCTGGCCGCCTCCGTCATCCGTGCGGTGAAGTGCTCGGCGTCGCCGATCGCCGTCCCCACGTACATCACCCGGGGCCGGCGGCCGTGCGCACCGGACAGCTCGACCGCGTGGTGCACCAGGGCGTCGAACTCGACCATGGTGCGGGTCCCGGAGCGGTGTCCGCCGGAGGTGGCGAGGATGGTGGGTTCAGAGGCAGCCATGCCCCGTGATCCTAGGGTGTGCCGTTCGGTCCCGGACGACCGGTACGGGTCAACCGAGTTGGGGCGGCAGCGGCTGCGCGTGCAGGACGTGCAGCCCGGAGACGGCCCGGGTCAGCGCCACGTACAGGCGGCGCAGACCGGTCCGCTCGTCGGGCTCGCCGGCGACCACGGCGGCCGGCTCGTCGAGCACCACGTAGTCGTACTCGAGGCCCTTCGCCAGTGAGGCCGGGACCAGGGTCAGCCGGGCCTCGGCGGTGGTCTCGGTGCCGGGGTCGAGGAAGGGCAGCCCGGCCGCGGTCAGTGCCTCGGCGAGCAGCGGGATCCGAGCGTCGGCGGCGATCAGGCCGGTGGAGCCCTCGTGGGCCAGCGCGGCGCGGCAGGCGTCCACCACGGCGGCGGTCGCGGTCGGGTCGTCGGCGACCGGGGTGACGGTGAGCGAGCCGGGCGCCTCGCGGACCGAGGTGGCCGGGGCCAGGCCGGGGGCGATGGCGGGCAGCAGCCGCGAGGCGTACACGATCACCTCGTCGGGCACCCGGAAGCCCTGGGTCAGCTCCTCGATGTGGGCCGACGGCTTGCCCAGGTGGTGCAGGGCCTCCGGCCAACTCGCGGTCGCCCACGGGGTGGTGCCCTGGGCGAGGTCGCCGAGGACGGTGGCCGAGCCGGTCGAGCAGCGGCGGCCGACGGCGCGGTACTGCATCGGCGAGAGGTCCTGGGCCTCGTCGACCACCACGTGGCCGAGCGAGGGGGTGCGCTGGACCAGGTCGGCGGCCTCGTCGACCAGGACGGCGTCGGCGGCCGACCACTGCGCGGTCTTCGCGGAGCGGGCCGGCTTGGCCCACAGGACGGTCCGCTGCTCCTCCGCGGTGAGGATGCCGTCCGCCGCCGCGGCGAGGAACTCGGCGTCGCCCAGCAGCCGGTGGACCAGCTTCACCGGGTCGACCGGCGGCCAGCAGGCCTTGACCACGGCCTTGACCGCGGTGTTGCGGGCGACCGCGTCCTGCACCCGGTCGTCGGGGGCCTCGCCGCCCTGCTCCATCTTGAGCAGCACGGCATGCGCGATCCGCTGCGGCAGCGCCTCGGCAGCCGCGCCGTAGCGGATCTCGCGGCCCTTCAACTCCTCGATGATCTCGACCAGTTCGTACGCCGGGACGCGCCAGCGGCGGGAGCCGCGGACCACCACGCAGGGCTCGGTCGGCAGGGTGATGCCGGACCGGACGGCGCGGCGCAGCACCTCGGCCATCCGGGCGTCGCCCTTGATCCGGGCCACCTCGGCGGAGTCGGCGCCGCGCACCTCGACGTGGGCGACCAGCTCCTGGACGGTCGCCTGGGCGACGTCCAGCTCGCCGAGGGCGGGCAGCACCTGTTCGATGTAGTGCAGGAAGGAGCGGTTCGGGCCGATCACCAGCGTGCCGGTGCGGGCGAGCCGCTCGCGGTGCGCGTACAGCAGGTAGGCGACGCGGTGCAGGCCGACGGCGGTCTTCCCGGTCCCGGGTGCGCCCTGGACGCAGACGGTGCCGGTGATGTCGGCGCGGACGATCTCGTCCTGCTCCGGCTGGATGGTGGCGACGATGTCGCGCATCGGGCCGACGCGGGGCTTCTCGATCTCGGCGGCGAGCAGCGCGGAGCGGGTGTCGGCCTCGGCCGGGTCGGACAGGTTCTCGTCCTCGTACGCCGTCAACTCGCCGCCGGTGTAGCCGAACCGGCGGCGCTTCTCGACGTCCATCGGGTCCTTGCGGCTGGCCCGGTAGAAGGGCTGGGAGACCGGCGCGCGCCAGTCGATCACCATCGGGTCGCCGTCGGCGTCGTGGACGTGCCGACGGCCGATGTAGAAGCGCTCCCCGCCGCCGCCCTCGGACAAGTCCTCGCTGATCGCGTGCAGGTAGTCCAGGCGGCCGAAGAACAGCGGGGTGTGGGCCAGGTCGGCCAGTGCGGCGATCCGCTGCTCGATCTGGTTCTGCAGGACGGCGGCGGAGACCCAGGTGCCGGTGACGTCGCGCAGGTCGAGCGACTCGACGTCCTCGCGCATGGCCTTCAGCGCGGCGCGGGAGGAGGCGAGGTGGTCGCGCTCGCGCTGCAGCGGATCGGTGGTGGCCCCGGCGGTGGCATCGGTGGTGGGGGAGTGCACGGCGAACCTTCCCGGCTGCCCGGCATCGGGGGCAGCGGACTCGTCATAGCTCACGGTGAGGGACACCGACCGGTTGCCGAGCGGCCGGCACCTCCCACGGCTGCCGACGAATGGCACCACGGTTCGGGAGGGGGCAGACGGAAGATCCTAGACCCGGTTCGGTCCGGGTGCTAATCGTTTTCGCCCCTGACCGGACCCCCGGGACCGCGGGGGGTACGGCCTAGGGGGCCGGTACGCCGGAAGGACGACCTGCGGCCCGCAGATCGTGGCCTTCCGGCTGATGCCACCCATACGGCTGAAAACCTACGGTGGAAACATGGACACCGAACGAACCACCAAGGCCAGAGGCAGCAAGCCGACCGGCGACCGCCGCCGCCACCCGGTGCGCAAAGCCGTCCGCAACGTCGGGATCGTGCTCGACACCGCCGCGCGCGTGGTGTTCCTCGGGCGCGACGGCGTCTTCAAGGCCTAGCCTCCGCATCCGCAGGCGCGGATCGGCGGATCATCGGCGGATCAGATGTCGTCCGCGTCGATGATGCGGTACGCGTAGCCCTGCTCGGCCAGGAAGCGCTGCCGGTGTGCGGCGAAGTCCTGGTCCACCGTGTCGCGGGCGACCACCGAGTAGAAGTGGGCGGCGTGCCCGTCCGCCTTGGGCCGCAGGACGCGGCCGAGCCGCTGCGCCTCCTCCTGGCGGGAGCCGAAGGTCCCGGAGACCTGGATGGCGACCGTCGCCTCCGGCAGGTCGATGGAGAAGTTGGCCACCTTGGAGACCACCAGCACGCCGATCTCCTTCGACCGGAACGCCTCGAAGAGCTTCTCGCGCTGGGCGTTGGTGGTCTCGCCCTTGATGACCGGCGCGTCGAGCACCTCCCCGAGCTCGTCCAGCTGGTCGATGTACTGCCCGATGACCAGCGTCTGGTCCCCCTGGTGCTTCTTGACCAGGGCCTCCACCACCCGCCGCTTGGTGGCGGTGGTCGAACAGAAGCGGTACTTCTCCTCCGGCTCCGCGGTCGCGTAGAGCAGCCGCTCGCTGTCGCTGAGCGTGACCCGGACCTCGCAGCAGTCGGCGGGCGCGATGTAGCCCTGCGCCTCGATCTCCTTCCACGGCGCGTCGAAGCGCTTGGGGCCGATCAGCGAGAACACGTCGCCCTCGCGGCCGTCCTCGCGGACCAGGGTCGCGGTCAGGCCGAGCCGGCGGCGGGCCTGGAGGTCGGCGGTGAACTTGAACACCGGCGCGGGCAGCAGGTGCACCTCGTCGTAGACCACCAGGCCCCAGTTGCGGGCGTCGAACAGCTCCAGGTGCGGGTAGACGCCCTTCCGCTTGGTGGTCATCACCTGGTACGTGGCGATGGTGACCGGGCGGATCTCCTTGCGGGTGCCGCTGTACTCGCCGATCTCGTCCTCGGTCAGCGAGGTGCGCTTGACCAGCTCGTGCTTCCACTGCCGGGCCGAGACGGTGTTGGTGACCAGGATCAGCGTGGTCGACTTGGCCTCCGCCATCGCCGCCGCGCCGACCAGCGTCTTGCCGGCGCCGCAGGGCAGCACCACGACGCCGGAGCCGCCGTGCCAGAACCCCTCGACGGCCTGCTGCTGGTACGGGCGCAGGTGCCAGCCGTCCTGCTCCAGCTCGATCGGGTGGGACTCGCCGTCCACGTACCCGGCGTGGTCCTCGGCGGGCCAGCCGAGCTTCAGCAGGACCTGCTTGATCTGGCCGCGCTCGGACGGGTGGACGACCACCGTGTCCGGGTCGACCCGGGCGCCGACCAGCGGGACGATCTTCTTGGAGCGCAGCACCTCCTCCAGCACCGGCCGGTCGGTGGTGGCCAGCACCAGGCCGTGCACCGGGTGCTTCTGCAGCTGGAGGCGGCCGTAGCGGGCCATGGTGTCGGCGACGTCGACCAGCAGCGCGTGCGGCACGGGGTAGCGGGAGTACTTCACCACGGCGTCGACCACCTGCTCGGCGTCGTGCCCGGCGGCCCGGGCGTTCCACAGGCCGAGCGGGGTGACCCGGTAGGTGTGGATGTGCTCGGGCGCGCGTTCCAGCTCGGCGAACGGGGCGATCGCGCGCCGGCACTCGGCGGCCTTGGGGTGGTCGATCTCCAGGAGCAGCGTCTTGTCCGATTGGACGATGAGCGGTCCGTCGTTCACGCGGGAAGCCCTCCGTAGGTCAGGTCGCAGACTTTCCAGTGTCCCGCACTCGGGTGCAATGCGGTGACCGGACCGGTGGGCGCTCGTTGGGCAGGCCATGAACAAGCGGAACCGCATCCTCGCCGGCCTCGCGCTCTCCGGCGCCGCCGTCGCCACCGCCCTGGGCGCCGCCCCCGCCCAGGCCGCCACCCCGGCCCTCGACCAGGTCGCCGACATCGGCCAGCCGGGCGGGCTGTTCGGCACCGCGGCCTTCCTGGTCACCGGCACCCTGACCGGCGTCGAGCCCAAGGTGCCCAGCCCCCAGTCGATCGTCGACGACGCCAAGAAGCAGAAGGCCGAGCAGGACGCCCACGCCGCCGGCCACTGAGGCCCCGCAGCCCCGCGGGGGTCAGGCCGAGTCCTCGACCTCCGCGACCCCGGTGATCCGGTGCAGGGCGAAGGTCCGCACCTCGTCCGAGAGGTGGTCGTACGCGGTGACGAAGCCGCCCTCCACCTTCACCGGGTCCACCACCCGCTGGGAGGCCAGGCCCTCGGCGTTGACGTAGCCGATCCACATCCGCTCGCCCAGCAGCACCGCGGTTTGCAGTGCCGCCAGGGTGTCGGCCGCCGCGGTGCGCGGGAGCCGGCCGTCCGCGGTCGGGCCGGGGCGGCCCGGACCGGCCGCCGGCACGGTCTCCCGGCGGACCGCGGTCGCCGCCCGGTCGCCCTGGCGGATCGCCCGCACCGCCGCGCCGAGCAGCGCGGCGTCCGGGCGGGACGGTCCGTCCGGCACCGGCACCGGGGCGCCGCGCGGCGGCGTCCGGTGGCTGTCCGGCCGGGTGATCACCACGTCGCCCTCCGCCGACTCCGCGGCCGGGGCGTACCCCATGGCGCGCAGCACCGACAGCAGCGTCTCGGGACCGGCCTGCGCGGCCAGCACGGTCGGCGCCAGCATCCGCAGCCGCAGTTCGGCAGTTCGCCGGTCGGCCAGCACCTCGCCCAGCAGCGAGGTGTCGTCGCAGCGCAGGTACGAGGAGGCGGCGCCGACCCGCAGCACGCCGTGCCGCCGCGCCACGTCGTCGATCAGGTACGCCAGCGGCTGGGGGACGGGCGTCCGCGAGTGCTGGGCGAGGAAGGCCTGCAGGTCGGCGGCGGTCCGGCCGGCGTCCAGGGCGCGGCGGACCGACTCGGCGCCGAAGCGGTAGACGGTCGCGCCGCCCTTGGACTCCACGTCCGCGCAGAGCGCCAGCGCCTGGGCGAGCGGGGTGAGCAGCGGACCGGGTGCGATCGCGGTCAGGTCGGGCTGCAGGATGACGTGGTCCAGCGGCCGGGGCAGCAGCGGCTCCAGCGCGGGGACGGGGTCCTCGCCGGCCAGCAGCGCCCGGGCCGGGCCGGAGAGTGCGCCGCGGCCGGTGATGCCGAGCAACTCGGTCTCGTGCAGGGTCCATTCGGTGAGGTGTTCGCGCAGGTCGCGGCCGTCGGGCCCGGTCGCGCCGCCGCGCAGCGGACGCTGCCAGCGCAGCACCGGCAGCAGGCCCTCGGCGGGGGCGAGCGCACCGGGCGACAGCTCGGCGAGCAGGCCCAGCACGGCCCGCCTGACGTGCGGTGCCAGGGTCCGGTCCAGCTCCGGGCCGAGCGCGGCCCGCGGCTTGCCCTTGGCGTCCGCGCTGCCGGTCAGCCCGGCGACCCGGGTGGCGGCCAGCCAGCTCTCGGCCAGCAGCACCCAGCGTGCGGCGGTCGGCTCCTGCAGCCAGGCGTCGTACGCGGGGGTGGGCGCCCAGCGCTCGTCCACCTCGCCGTCCGGCGCCAGCAGGCCCGCGCCGTACGCCAGTTCCACCCAGAACGCGGCCGTCGGCTCGGAGCACTCCAGGGTGAGCGCGGCCCGCTTGAGGTCGCGCACCCCGAGTCCGCCGGCCCGCAGGGTGGGCGGCGCCTGCAGCCCCCAGGACTCCAGCAGTTCCTCCACCGTGCGCACCGCGGTGTACGCCTGTCCGGCGGCCGCGCTGTCCACCGCCTCCGGATCGCGGTGGGCGGACGGTTCCAGGACCGGCCGGACCGGCTCCACCGTGCGGTGGGTCCGACCCCCGCGCAGGTGCAGCGCCAGCTCGCGGGGGAGCACCACCGAGGTCGGGCTGGACGGCAGCAGCAGACCGCGCGCCAGCAGCCATTCGACCGGGCTCTGCGCCTGCTCGGCGGTGACCTGCCGGGCGGCGTCCGGGACGGTGCCGGTCGGCGGGCCCCACACCAGGCGCTCCAGCAGTCCCAGCGCCGCCGGCGGTGCCTCGGCCAGCAGCGCGGCGCAGCGCTTGCGGTCGGTGAGCAGCGCGGTCAGCGCCGCCACGGCGGTCACCGGGTCCGGGGTCGGCGGCAGCCCGGCGCCGGCCAGCAGCTGCTGGAGCCGGGCCGGGGACATGCCGACGGTCGCGTCCGCGAGGGTCGGACCGAGGCCGGTACGGCCCGGGTTGGCGGCGCTGGGCGCCAGCGCCTCGCGGACCGCGATCACCAGCCGCAGCGCGCTGTCCGGGCCCCACAGCAGCGCCTGGTCGCGCAGCCGCCCGATCGCCTGCGGCAGCGCGTCCACCACGGCGGCCCGGTCGACCGGGTCGGCCTCCGGGTGCGGCTTCACCCGGGCCGGGCCGGCCAGCAGGGTGCGCAGCGTCGCCTCGGAGGTGCCGTCGGGCGCCGCTGCCAGCGCCTCGGCGACCTGGAGGGTGAAGCGGTCCAGCCGCTCCAGCGCCCGCAGCGCGGACGCCCGGCTGGAGAGCCGGGCGGACAGCTGGGTCAGATCGCTCGGCACCGGGTTGAGCAGATCGGGTCGCGCCCGCAGCAGGCACGCCAGCGCCTCGTCGCTGCGGGCGCGGAGCTCCTCGGCCAGCGTGCGGGGCGTGGCGGCCCTGGTGGGGCGCTGGGCGCCCTGCGGTGCGGTCATCCGATCCAGGGTAGTCGGCGGGGAGCACGGGACGGCAAGCGTTGGCGGGTGTGGGGGTTGTGCGGGGTCCGCACCACGGGGGTCACGGCCGGCGGAAGGCCGGCCGGCGGGGTGGCAGGGGCGGTGGCAGGGGCGGCAGGGACGGGCGGGGCTCGTGCGGGTGCGGCGCGGCGCGCCGGGGGTGCGGGGCTCGCGCGGCGGTGGCACGGGTCGGTACCGTCGACGGGCGGGCGGACCGGCGAGACGATGCGGGGTGGCGGGGCGATGGCGGGCGGCACTTGGTGGCGTGACGCGGGGTCGGGATCCGAGGGGGAGGGCGAGAGCGTCTACGTCCCCCGGCAGGCGCCGGCCGCACCCCCGCCGGCACCGGAACGTGCACCGGAGCGGGCATCGGAGCGGCCCGCCCCGCCGTCGTTCGACAAGCCACTCGCGCCCGGCGGGTCCGGGCCCGCCGAGGGACCGGCCGCACCGTTCCGGCGCTCCGCCGACGACCTGCGGCAGGCGATCGAGAGCGCCACCACCAGCGGGCGCCGGACCGACGTCACCGGCGCCTACCCCGGCTGGGACCTGGTCTACTTCGACTTCCGCACCAACGAACCGGAGCCGCCCGCCGAGCCGGCCGCCCCCGCGACCACCGGGGCTGCCGGGGACGCCGAGCCGCCCGCCGCCGAGGCGGCGCCCGGACCGGGCGGGCCTGCGGCAGTGGCCTCCGGCCTGCTGGCGGGACGCCGTCCGGCGCCGCTGCTGCTGGTCGGCGCGCTCGCCCTGCTGGCCGGGGCGGCCACCGGCTCGCTCCTGGCGATGCTCGGCGGCTGGGGCGCCGTCTACCTCTCCCGCGGCCTGAGCGACCTCACCAAGAAGTTCGCCGCGCTCGGCATCCCGCTGGCCACCATGACCGCCTC
Source organism: Kitasatospora cinereorecta (assembly GCF_024172095.1). Lineage (GTDB taxonomy): Bacteria > Actinomycetota > Actinomycetes > Streptomycetales > Streptomycetaceae > Kitasatospora > Kitasatospora cinereorecta. The sequence continues at coordinate 184,412 of NZ_JAMZDX010000001.1, forward strand.
CGCCGTGTGGATGTGGGGACGCAGCCAGGGCCGCTGGGGCACCGCGCTGGCCGCCGGCGGCAGCGCGGGCCAGGCCACCTGGACGGCGGCGCCCGGCGTGCTGCGCATTGCCGCAGTGCTGTCCGCCGGCTTCGTGCTGGCCCTCACCCTCCGGCGGCGCGCGCAGCCGCAGTGACCGCGGGCCGGTGAACGCGAAAGGGGTGGTCCCGGGCGGCGGCGAGGAGCGCCTCACGCACCGAGCGCGCGCTGGAGTTCGGCGATGAGGAAGTTGGCGCCGGTGTAGCCGATGCCCTGGAACCAGAGCTGGTCGTCGACCGGGAACGCGCGGTGGGCCCGGACGGCGGCGAGGGACTGCCAGACGGGGCCGGCGAGCGCGGCGGTGGTACCGGCCCGGTCGGGGTCGCCGTAGGTGGCGTAGAAGAGGTAGTCGCCGTCGGCCCTGGCGAGTTGGTCGGCGGGCACCTCCACCGTGAACTGATCGACGTTCTGCGGGTCGGGCCTGGGGAGCCCGAGGTCGGCGAGGACGGTCCCGACGAAGTTCTGCCGGGCGTACAGGCGGACGGTGGGCGAGCCCTCGACGAAGCGCACGATGCTGATCCGTCGCCCCCCGCTCCCGGCGGCGGCGATCGCCCGGGTGGCCTGGTCGGCGTGCCGCTCGTACGCGGCGACCACCGCGTCGGCCTGCTCCTGGCGGTCGAGGGCGGCGGCGTGCAGTCGGAAGCCGTCCTTCCAGGGGTAGCCGGTGGTCCGGGTGAGGACGGTGGGCGCGAGCGGCCGCAGGGCGTCCGGGTGGGCGCCGTCGCGGGTCTGGTTGGAGAGGATCAGCTGCGGGGCCAGGGCGGCGATCCGCACGGTGTCGGGCGTGGCGGCGATGTCGCCGACCACGGTGATCCCGGCGAGCCGGGAGGCGGGCCAGTATCCGGGCAGGCCGCCGTCGGCGGGCGCCTTGGCGGCGCCGACCGGGGTGATGCCGAGGGTCATGGCGGAGTCGAGTTCGGCAGTGTCGAGCGCGACCACCCGGGTGGGTCCGCGGACCACCGCGACGGGCCCGGTGGCGGCCGTGACGGTGGCACTGGGCGTCGGAGTGGGCGAGGACGGCGCCGACGAGCCGGTGGCGGAAGAGCCGTCGGTTGCCGAAGTGCCGTGCATGGGGGCCTTGGCGGCGCCGCCGTCGCAGCCGGCCAGCAGGGCGGAGCCGAGTGCCCCGAGCCCGGCGGCGAGCGCGGCCCGCCGGGTGGGCTGCTGCGGCACGGGTACCTCCGGGCGGGCGGGAACACTCCGCATTATGTCCGAGATGTCCGCCGCCGGACGCGAGGCGCCCGGGGCCGGTCGGCGCACGCCCCGGGGGTCCGCCGTCAAACCCCGCCAGGCCCCCCTCCGGGCGGACGACGGGGGCATCACGACGGACCCTAAGCTGGGTGGCATGGCTCTCACCGTCGGCTTCGACCTCGACATGACTCTGCTCGACACCCGTCCCGGCATCAAGGCCACCTACGACGTGCTGTCCGCCGAGACCGGGACGTACATCGACAGCGACCTCGTGGTGAGCCGGCTCGGGCCGCCGCTGGCCGAGGAGATCGCCCGCTGGTTCCCGGCGGAGCGGGTGGAAGCGGCGGTGGCCCGCTACCGGCAGTTGTACGTGGAGTACGCGCTGCCCGGCACGCTGACCCTGCCGGGGGCGCGGGAGTCGATCGAGGCGATCCGGCAGCGCGGCGGACGGGTGCTGGTGATCACCGGCAAGTACGAGCCCAACGCCCGCCTCCAGCTGGACCACGTCGGCCTGGTGGCGGACGAGGTGGTCGGCGACCTGTGGGCGGAGACCAAGGGGACGGCGCTGCGCGAGCACGGCGCGAGCGTGTACGTCGGCGACCATCTGGGGGACATTCGTGGCGCGAAGGCGGCCGACGCGGTGGCGGTCGGCGTGGCCACCGGCCCGTACTCGGCGGCCGAACTCGACGCGGCCGGCGCCGACGTGGTGCTGCCCGACCTGACCGGCTTCCCGGCCTGGCTGGCGGACCACCTGCGCTGAGCCCCGCTGAGCCCCCGGACGGCCCCGGACGGTCTACTCGGCCGCCCGCCGCCGCTGCGCCCGCGCGGAGACCAGCAGGCCGGTCAGCGAGACCAGGAAGCCCGCCGGCATCAGCATGCACAGCCAGTAGGCGAAGGTCGGGAAGCGGTTGAAGTCGAAGAACAGCGGCACGAAGGTGACGATCGTCGCGACCGCGCCGAAGCCGAAGACCAGGCCTCCCACCCGGACCAGGACGTCGCCGGGGTCGGCGTTGGTCTGACGGCTCACTGCTCGCTCCTTCGTCATTCGGCCGAACCAGTCGGCCGAACCGATTCGCCCGAACTGCCGGCCGAACCAGTGTCGCAGAGCGCCGCACCCCCGCCGATCGGCGGGGGTGACGCGGCGTAGATCCGCCTGGACGCTCAGGGTTCCCAGGATTTTCTCAGGCATTCTGATGATGTCGCGGACGATACGGGGAGCAAGGGCGTACTGCGCATGGGTCTGACCAGTCACAAGGTGCTGGCGTTGTCGGCACTGGTGTCGGCGCTGATGGTCGGGGGCACGGTCTGGCTCTGGCCGAGGCTCGCCCGCAACACCTGGGCGGCGGTGCTGGGTCGGGTCGGCACCATCGTGGGCACCCAGCTGACCGTGATGTGCACGCTGGGCCTGCTGGCCAACAACTACTTCGCCTTCTACAGCAGCTGGGACGACCTGCTCGGCACCGGTGAGACCGGCCCGGTGACGATCCAGAACCAGTTCGCCCAGGGCCACCGCCCCACCGAGGTGCAGCGGATAGCGGCGGAGAACGTGCACGGCGCCAAGGAGGTCGGCCGCGACCCGGCGCTGATCGGCAAGCTGGAGCGGATCCGCATCCCGGGCGCCTCCACCGGCCTGTCCACCGAGGGCTACGTCTACCTGCCGCCGCAGTACTTCCAGCCGCAGTACGCGCAGAAGCGTTTCCCCGCCCTGATCGCCATCACGGGCTTCCCGGGCGACGCCAAGAACCTGGTCACCAAGCTGAACTACCCGGCCGCCGAGCTGCAGCTGATCCGGGACGGCAAGACCCCGCCCGCGGTGCTGGTGCTGATGCGTCCGTCCCCGGCGATGCCGCGCGACACCGAGTGCGAGGACATCCCGGGCGGCCCGCAGGCCGACCGCTACTTCACCGCCGACGTGCCGACCGCGATCCGCGGTTCGTACCGGGTCGCCGACGGCCCGCGCAGCCTGGGCGTGATCGGTAACTCCACCGGGGGTTACTGCGCGCTCAAGTTGACGATGCGCCACCCGGACGTGTTCGCGGCCGGGGTCTCGCTCTCCGGCTACTACCGCGCGGCCGAGGACCCGACCACCGGAGACCTGTTCGCCGGCAGCCAGCAGCGCCGCTCGGAGGCCGACCTGGTCTGGCGGCTGGACAACCTGCCGAAGCCGCAGACCGCCCTGCTGGTCGGCGGCAGCCGCGAGGGCGACGGCGACTACTACGGCGAGACCCAGCGCTTTCTGGCCGCGGCCAAGGGCTCGCCGACCCGCATCTCCTCGATCACCCTCGAGACCGGCGGGCACAACTTCAACACCTGGTCCCGCATGCTCCCGGCCTCGCTCGGCTGGCTCGGCGAGCACCTCGACGCCCCTGCCTGACCGGCCTGCGGTCACAGCGCGCAGTTCTCCGTGGACGGGGAGTTTCGTTCCGCGTACCGTCCGGGTATGCAGCCTTCGCGCGGGGGTCGACCGGATCACCCGCAATCCCCGCGACGCAAGGCTGCGCGCTGAGGGATCATTGGTCCACGCAGTGTGGCCGGCCCTCCGCGAGGAGTGGTCGGCTCATCGTCCGTCCGGCGGCCCAACGGCGGGTCGCCCACCCAAAGACATCGAGGACTGTTCGAGATGCCCACCGGCCAGGTCAAGTGGTTCAACGAGACGAAGGGGTACGGCTTCCTGTCGCGTGACGACGGGGGCGAGGTCTTCGTCCACACCAAGGCGCTGCCCGCCGGCGTCACCACACTCAGGCCGGGCCAGCGCGTGGAGTTCGGCATCGCCGCCGGGCACCGCGGCGACCAGGCGATGAGCGTGACGCTGCTGGACGCGCTGCCCTCGGTCGCGGCCAACCACCGCAAGAGCGCCGACGACATGGCGCCGATCGTCCAGGACCTGATCACCATGCTGGACGGCGCTCTTCCCGGTCTGCAGCGCGGCCGCTACCCGGCCAAGGCGACCGGCCAGAAGATCGCGGTCCTGCTCCGCGCGGTGGCCGACCAGTTCGACGTCTGACCGGGGCATCCGACACGGCCGACATCCGGTACGGAGCGGTCGGCGCTCAGCGGGCGAGCGCGCCCGGGTCGACCGGGGGGACCAGACCCTCCTCGGCGGCCCGGGTGAGCAGCCCGCGCACCGCGGCGTACCCCTCCTCGCCGAGGTCCTCGGTGAATTCGTTGACGTACAGGCCGATGTGCTGGTCGGCGACGGCCGGATCCATCTCCTGGGCGTGCGCCAGCACGTACTCCCGGGAGGCCGCCGGGTCGGCCCAGGCCGCCCGCACCGAGCCGCGGATCGTGTCGGCCAGCTCGCGCAGCCTGGCCGCGCCCAGCGAGCGCTTCGCCACGATCGCGCCGAGCGGGATCGGCAGGCCGGTCTGCGCCTCCCAGGCCTCGCCCATGTCGGCGAGCCGGTGCAGCCCGTACCGCTGGTAGGTGAAGCGGGCCTCGTGGATCACCAGTCCGGCATCCACCTTCCCGTCCCGGACGGCCGGCATGATCTCGTGGAACGGCAGCACCACGATCTCGCCGAAGCCGCCCGGCACCGCCTCGGCCGCCCACAGCCGGAACAGCAGGTACGCGGTCGAGCGCTCGCTCGGCACCGCCACCGTGCGGCCGGCCAGCTCGGCGGGGTCCACCTCCCCGGCGGTGAGCACCAGCGGCCCGCAGCCGCGCCCGAGCGCCCCGCCGCAGGGCAGCAGCGCGTACTCGTCCAGCACCCAGGGCAGCTGCCCGTACGAGATCTTCAGGACGTCCAGCTCGCCGCGTTCGGCCAGGCCGTTGGTGACGTCGATGTCGGCGAACAGCACCTCGGGCGCCCCGGCGCCGGGCACCAGGCCGTGCGCCCAGGCGTGGAACACGAAGGTGTCGTTGGGGCAGGGCGAGTAGGCGACCCGCAGCGGCTCACTCATCGCAGACCTCCTGGAGCAGGTGCTCGTACGGCAGCGTCCGGAAGGCCCGCTCCAGTGCCCCCAGCGCCTCACCGATCCGCCAGGCCGCGCGGTCGCGCGGGCCGACGGGGTTGGACACCGCCCGGATCTCACCGGCCGGCACCCCGAACCGGGCGGCCGCCTCGGCCACGCCGAAGCCCTCCATCGCCTCCGCCACGGCCCCCGGATGGCGGGCCGTCAACGCGGCCGCCCGCTCGGCGGAGCCGGTCACCGTGGAGACGGTCAGCACCGGGCCGGTGACGGCGTCCAGGGCCCGGGCGGCAGCCTCGACCAGGGCCGGCGGCGGGGTGCGGCGGACGGTCCCGAAGCCCAGCTCGGTGACGTCGGCGAAGCCCTCGGGGGTCTCGGCGCCCAGGTCGGCGCAGACGATCGCGTCGGCCACCACCAGGGAGCCGACCGGGGCCGCCGGGGCGAAGCCGCCCGCGATGCCGGCGGAGACCACCAGCGCGTAGCGGTGCGCGGCCAGCGCCGCGGCGGCGGCAGCCGCGGCCGCGGCCGGGCCGACCCCGCCCGCCAGCACGTCCACGGGCAGTCCCGGCACCGGCTCGGCGCGCCGCAGCTCGCCGCCGGGCACCGGGAGGGGCCGGGCGCCGTCCGGCAGCCCGCGCAGCACCGCCTCGGCCTCCGCGGGTACCGCGACCACGACGAGCAGCCCGGCCGGGCGGCCGGGCTGCAGGTACGGCGACCGGGAGGTCATCCGGGCGACGGTCAGTTCTTCTGGTTCAGCTCGAAGTACCAGATCGCGTAGACCTCGTTGGACTGCTGGTTGGCCTCGACCACCGTCACGGTGGTGGTGCCGCTGCCGTTCAGCAGGGTGGAGGCGGCGATCGAGCCGGAGTAGGTCGAGCCCTTGATGTCCTGCGCGATGACGGCCTCGCCCTGGGCGCCGCCGTCGGTGAACGCGAACCAGCCGTTGTCGGACGCCGAGGTCGGCACGCCGACGCCGATCCGGTCGCTGGAGACCACGTCGGAGCGCGGGGTCTTCTTGTCCTCGCTGGCCTGCTTGGCCTCCTGGCGGCACTTGGTCAGCAGGGCCTGGTCGAGGGCCTTGCCGTCGTTGTAGCAGGCCGGCGCGGCGGTGATCGAGGAACGGCCGACCGTCAGGGTGGCCAGATGCTGGTCCGGGGCGCCCTGGCTGTTGGCGTACGCGATGGAACCGCCGACGGTGCCGGCTCCGATCAGGACGACGGCGCCGATGCCGAGGATCGCGCGGGTGCTGAGGCTCATGGGCAAGAGGCTACCGGGCATCCGCGATCACGCTACGCGGGGGGCGCCGACTCGCACGGGTCATGCCACGCGCGGACGAGCGGCCGGCCGGCGCAGGCCCACCTTGATCAGCGAACGGAAGCTCCACAGCAGCATCAGCGCCATCACCGCGGCGGCCAGCGACAGGCCGAGCGCCGCGTTCAGCGGCAGCGAGATGCCCACCAGGCCGCCCGCCACCCAGCACAGCTGCAGCGCCGTCTCCGAGCGGGCGAACGCACTGGTGCGCACCGCCTCCGGCACGTCCCGCTGGATCAGCGCGTCCAGTGCCAGCTTGCCCAGCGACGCCGCGATCCCGGAGGCCGCCGCCACCAGCGCCACGGTGGCGATCCCGTACCAGAACGCGGCCGCCCCGGCCGCCACCGTGGCCAGCAGCAGCATCGCGGTCACCGTCGCCTCCGAGCCGCGGGTGCGCAGCCACGAGCCGAACACCGAGCCCAGCGCGTTGCCCACGCCCGCCGCCGCGACCACGATCCCCAGCGCCGCGGTCTCCGGCAGCCCGCCGGGCGGGTCCTTGCGGATCAGGAACGCCAGGAACATCACCAGGAAGCCGACCAGCCAGCGCAGCGCGCAGACCCCGCGCAGCGCCATGATCACCGACGGTCCGACCGCCCGCAGCACACCCTTGACCTTCGGTTGGTGCGGCTCGGCGTGCAGCTCGGCGCGGACCTCGCCCTTGGCGGAGTCCACCTTGTGCGGCAGGTGAAACGCCATCAGCGTGCCGATCACGAAGACCAGGAACGCCCCGCGCAGCGGCCACCCCGGCCCGATCAGGTGCAGCAGCCCGCCCACCCCCGCCGCCACCATGGTGGTCACCAGGCCGGCCAGGGTGACCCGGGAGTTCGCCTTCACCAGCGACAGCTGCGGTGGCAGCAGGCGGGGCACCACCACGCTGCGCACCACCCCGTACGCCTTCGAGGCGACCAGCACCCCGAGCGCCTCCGGATAGAGCGCCAGCCCGCCGGTGGTGACCACCCCGGCCATGGTCCACGCCAGCACCGCGCGGGCCAGCATCGACATCGCCATCGCCGAGCGGCGGCCGTGCGGCAGCCGGTCCAGCAGCGGCCCGATCACCGGCGCCAGCAGCGCGAACGGGGCCATGGTGATCGCCAGGTACAGCCCGACCCGGCCGCGCGCCTCACCGGTCGGCACCGAGAAGAAGATGGTGGACGCCAGTGCGACGGTGATCAGCATGTCGCCGAAGGAATTGAGGGCGTGCAGCTCGATCAGCTTGGCCAGCCCCGACTCGCCGGCACCCTCCGCGGAGGTGGCCCGGCGGATCCGTCGGCCGGTGCCGTGCACCACCCGCCCGGTCCGCACGCCCGCCGCGGAAGCCCCGCGGGCCAGCGCGCCCCGGGACCGCACGACCTTGGTGTCCGGCTCCCCGTCCGACTCCGTGCCCGACTCCGCGTCCGGACCGGCCTCGTCAGGGCCGGCCTTGTCGAGGTCGGCCGCGGTGCCCTCGCCGCTCGGCGCGGGGTCGTTCCCCGGCCGCGGCACCTCACCGCCGTCCGGGGCGTCCACGGGCTGCTGCCGCACCACGGTGTCCTGCTCCGGCGGGCCCTCGGCCTGCTGGGAGTGCAGTCCGTGCTGCGACGGAGTCTCATCCGCCACAAGGCCAATCCTGCCCGACAATGCCGTGGCATACGAGTGATTGAGGTCTCCGGCGTGGTCGGTTCGGGTACGCCGCCCGCCGTGCGGGCCCGACGCCCGCGGCCCCGGGCTGTGCTCGGCGACCGACCGGCGGGTAGCCTGCACTACGCGTGCCCTCGAGTGCGGCCGGGGCGGGGACCGGGGCGGCGCGGCCCGTCCCCGGAGCGGCCCGGGGTCGAGCAGAATGGACACGGCAGCGACGCCCGGTGCACCGACCGCCGCGGACCGCCGGAGAGACCGCAGGATTGACCAGGACTGGGAGAGAATCGACGCCGTGAGCGCTGCGATGCGAAGCCGAACCCCCGACCGGCTCTGTGCCGAGGCCGTCGAACTCGCCCGCCAGGCAGCCGTCGACGCCGTCGGAGCGGGCAATGTCGGCGCCCACCTCGGAGTGAGCGCGGACGCCGACCGCGTCGTCACGCACACCTTCGAGTGCAACGACGCCGCCTACCGCGGCTGGCGCTGGGCCGTCACCGTCGCCCGCGCGCCGCGCGCCAAGAACGTCACCCTCGACGAGGTCGTGCTGCTGCCCGGCCCCGACGCGGTGCTCGCCCCCCAGTGGGTGCCGTGGAGCGAGCGGCTGCGCCCCGGCGACCTCGGCCCCGGCGACCTGCTGCCCACCGGCGCGGACGACCTGCGCCTGGAGCCCGGCTGGAGCGGCGAGGACGAGCCCGCCCCCAACTCCGTGCTGGCCGAGGCCGCCGAGGAGGACGTGGTGGTCAGCGACCCGCACGTCCAGCCGGCGCCCGCCCGCGCCGAGATCGGCGCCGTCGCCGACGAGCTCGGCCTCGGCCGCGCCCGGGTCCTCTCCCGCCTCGGCCTGCACGCCGCGGCGGAGCGCTGGGAGTCCGCCTACGGCCCGCAGACCCCGATGGCCCAGTCCGCCCCGGCGCACTGCACCACCTGCGGCTTCCTGGTCCCGATCGGCGGGTCGCTCGGGCAGGCGTTCGGCGTGTGCGGCAACGAGTTCGGACCGGCCGACGGCCAGGTCGTCTCGCTCGCCTACGGCTGTGGCGCCCACTCGGAGGCCGCCGTGCTGCCGGCTCCGCCCGTTCCGTCCGAACTGATCCTGGACGAGACCGTGGTCGAGCCGCTCCACATCCACGCCGACCGCACCTCCGGCTCCGTCGAGCCGGACGCCCCGGCCGAAGAACTCGGCCACGCGTAGCCGCCGAGGCCGACCACGAGGGGCGCGGGGAACTGCGCGACCGGCCACCGCTCTGCCCGAGTGCGTGCTCGGCCGCGCCGTTCCCCGCGCCCCTCGTGGCGAACCCCCTCCGTACTTGAGGGAGAATGCCGACCGTACGCATCGCGACGGAAGGTGCAGGGCCTGTGGAGCCTCGGATCATCGGCAGTGGCACGGACGGCGCGGCGGCGGACGTTTTCGACACCGCCTCCTTGCGCCGGCGGGTGCTGGACGCCTGGACGGCCGCCCCGGCCCGCTTCCGGGAGGACGCCAACGCCGAGGAGGAGCTGGCCCTCGGCGGCTACCGGGACCGCCTGATCGTCGAGCTGGCGCAGAACGCCGCCGACGCGGCGGCCCGGGCCGGCGCGGCCCCGGGCCGGTTCCGGCTGACCCTGCGCGACGGGATGCTGGCGGCGGCGAACACCGGCGCCCCGCTGGACACCACCGCGGTCGAGTCGCTGTCCACCCTCCGCGCCTCCGCCAAGCGCGAGGACGGCCACCCCACCGTCGGCCGGTTCGGCGTCGGCTTCTCGGCCGTCCTGGCGGTCACCGACGAGCCCGCGGTGCTGTCCGCCCACGGCGGTGTCCGCTGGTCGCTGGCCGAGGCGTACGGGCTGGCCGGGGCCCGCCCGGAGCTGGCGGAGGAGCTGCGCCGGCGCGAGGGGCACGTCCCCCTGCTGCGGCTGCCGTTCCCGGCCGAGGGCGCCGCCCCGGACGGGTACGACACGGTGGTGGTGCTGCCGCTGCGCGACACGGCCGCCGTCGACCTGACCCGCCGCCTGCTGGACGAGATCGACGACGCCCTGCTGCTCACCCTGCCGGGGCTGGCCGAGGTGACGGTGGAGACCCCGGAGGGCGTCCGTACGCTCACCCGGACCGCCGAGCCGCAGCGCCCCGACGGCATCACGACCGTCACCATCACCGACGGCGCCGAGCGCACCGCGTGGCAGACCGTCAGCGCCTCCGGCCGCCTCGCCCCGGCGCTGCTGGCGGACCGCACCACCGAGGAGCGGGCCCGCCCGTTCTGGTCGGTGACGTGGGCCGTCCCGGTCTCGGCGACCGGCAACCCGCACCCGCTGCGCACCACCCCGGTGGTGCACGCGCCCACGCCCAGCGAGGAGCCGCTCGGGGTGCCCGCGCTGCTGATCGCCGGCTACCCGCTGGACTCCACCCGGCGCCACGTCGCCCCCGGCCCGCTCACCGACTTCCTCACCGAGCGGGCCGCCGACGCCTACGCCGAGCTGCTGCGGGCACGCGGCGCGGACATCCACTCGCTGACGCTGGTCCCCGGCCCGCTCGGCCAGGGCGCGCTGGACAACGCGCTGCGGTCGGCCATCCTCGACCGGCTGCCCGGCACCCCGTTCCTGCCGTACCCGAAGACGGTGGAGGAGGGCACCCCGGCCCTGCGCCCGCGCGACGCGACGCTGCTGGAGGGCGCCGACCACTCGGTGGTGGAGGCGCTGGCCCCGATCTTCCCCGGCCTGCTCCCGGCCGGCCTGGAGCGGCGTGCGGAGCTGCGCGCGCTGAACGTCCGCCGGGTGCCGCTGGCCGAGGTGGTCGACCAGCTCGGCGGCCTGGAGCGCGACCCCGCGTGGTGGCGCAACCTGTACGCGGCACTGGGCGGCGCCGACCCGGAGGCGCTCGGCGCGCTGCCCGTCCCGCTCGCCGACGGACGGACCGTCACCGGCCCGCGCCGCGTCCTGCTGCCGTCCGACGCCGCCGACTGGGCCGGCTACGAGGGCTACCCGGAGTCGCTCGCCGACGCGCTCAACCTGCTCGACCTGCGCCTGGCCCACCCGGAGGCGGCCCACCCGCTGCTGGCCAAGCTCGGCGCCGGCACCGCGACCCCCGCCGGCGTGCTGGACACCCCCGAGGTGCGGACCGCGGTGGCCCGCTCGGTGGAGCTCGGCGAGGACGACTTCGACGCCGCCGTGGACCTCGCCGACGCGGTGCTGGCCCTGGTCAGGGCGGCCGCCCCGGCACCCGGCGAGCACCCGTGGCTGGGCCGCCTGGCACTGCCCGACGACGAGGGCGAGCTGACCCGCGCCGGCGAGCTGATCCTCCCGGACAGCCCGCTGGCCGCGCTCGCCCGCGAGGACGACGCCGCCTGGGTGGACGAGGACCTGCTGGAGCGCTGGGGCCCCGAGGTCCTGGTCGCGGCCGGTGTGCTGGCCTCGTTCGCGCTGGTCCGGGCCGAGGACGTGGTGCTCGACCCGGACGACCTGGAGCGGCTCGACCCGACCGCCCCGGCCGACCGGGCCGCCGGCGGCGCCCCCACCGGCCTGATCGACGAGGCCCCGGACGGCCTCGCCGACTGGTGCGAGGACGCGCTGGAGGCACTGCACGCCGACGACAGCGGCGAGCTGGGCGTCCCCCCGGTCGCCGCCGAGCTGGTCGCCGTCCGCGACCTCGACCTGGTCGACGACGACGCCTGGCCCGAGGCCCTCGCCCTGCTCGCCCGCCCCCCGTACCGCGAGGCCGTGGTCAACCCGGTGCGCACCCTGCTGCCCGACGGCTCGTACGTCGACCTGCCGCCGTACACCGCCTGGTGGCTGCGCGACCACCCGGTGCTGGACGGCCGCGAGCCGGCCGGACTGCGCGCCGCCGGCGCCGATCCGCTGCTGCGCGGCCTCTACGACGAGGCCCGCACCACGCTGGACGCCCAGTTCCTGCACGCGCTCGGCGTGCGCACCACGCTGGCCGCGCTGCTCGCCGAGCCGCACGGCCCGGAGGAGCTGGTCGACCGCCTGGTCGACCCGGACTCCGTGGTGACCCACCGCCAGCTGCACGGCATCTACACCGCCCTGGCCAGGCTTCCGCTCGAGCGGGTGGAGGCGCTGGACGAGGTGCGCGCGCTGCCGCCGCTGGACGAGTCCACCGGCCGCCGCGACGACCGCACGGTGATCGTGGACGCCGCCGACGCGGTCGTCGCCGACGCCCCCGACCTGGTCGAGCTGCTGCACGGCCACCACGTGCTGCCGGTCGAGCCCGCGCTGGCGGCCGAGCTGGCCGAGCGGCTGCACGTCTCGCTGGCCAGCGAGGTGGCCGGCGGCCGGGTGCTCTCCGAGGGCACCCTGCACCGTGTCCCGGCCGTGGTCCGTGAGCTGCTGCCCGGCTGCCCCGCCGTGTACGAGGAGCACGACGAGCTGCTGGTGGTCGGCCCGGACGGCGCGGAGGCCCACGTCGCCTGGCGCTGGGACGTCGCGGGGACCGCCCCCGAGCTGCCCTACGACCCCGAGGCCGCCGAGGCGGCGGACGAGGACGACGAGTTCGAGGTCCCCCCGGTCCCCGGACTCCTCCACGCCGCCACCCCGGAGGGCCTGGCCGCGGGCCTGGCCTGGTCGGTCGGCCAGTGGCACCGCCGCTTCGAGGTCCTCGCCGCGCTCAGCGAGCCCGAGCGGGCGTACGAACTGCTCTTCGCCCGCGACTACGAGTGACCCGGCCGTGAAGCGCGGGAGCGCCCCGAACCCCCCTCGGGGCGCTCCCGCGGACACCACACTGCAGGGGCGCGATAAACCCCCGATTGTCAGCCGATGACGGTCAGGCCCGCTCGGCGTCGACCGGCGCCTCCTCGGCCCGCTCGGGCCTCCCGTCGGCCTCCCGGACCGCCACCCGCCAGACGATCTCCAGCAGCACGCCCGCGACCAGCGCGATCGCCACCGCGATCCACGGATCCTCGGCGCCGGCCAGCGAGAGCTCGAAGAAGTCCGACAGCCCCGGCACCACCAGCACCAGCGCGAACGCCCCGCCCATCGCCCCGATCAGCAGCAGCCGCCACCAGGTGTACGGCCGCGCCACGATCGCCAGCACCCAGATCGCCACCAGGAACAGCGTCAGCGTCGCCACGCTGGTGTCCGCCTCCAGGTCGGTCCCGTGGTTGGCCCGGGCCAGCATGTACGCGGTGAAGGTGGCGGCGCCCGCGATGACCCCGCCCGGCACGGCCAGGCGCAGCACCCGCCGCACGAACCCGGTCCTGGCCCGTTCGTTGTTGGGCGCCAGCGCCAGGAAGAAGGCCGGCACGCCGATGGTCAGGGTGGAGAGCACGGTCGAGTGCCGGGGCAGGAACGGGTACGGCACGTGGGTGAAGACCACCAGCAGGGCCAGCAGCACCGAGTAGACCGTCTTGACCAGGAACAGGCTCGCCACCCGTTCGATGTTGCCGATCACCCGGCGGCCCTCGGCCACCACCGAGGGCAGGGTGGCGAACCGGTCGTCCAGCAGCACGATCTGGGCGACCGCCTTGGTGGCGTCCGACCCGGTGCCCATCGCCACCCCGATGTCGGCGTCCTTGAGCGCCAGAACGTCGTTGACGCCGTCCCCGGTCATCGCCACGGTGTGCCCGCGGGCCTGCAGCGCGCCGACCAGTTCCCGCTTCTGCTGCGGGGTGACCCGGCCGAACACCGCCGTCCGGTCGGCCACCTCGGCCAGCTCCGCCGGGTCCTCGGGCAGCGTCCGGGCGTCGAGTGCGGTGTCCGCCCCGGGCAGCCCCAGGTGCGCGGCCACCGCCCCGACCGACACCGCCGCGTCACCGGAGATCACCTTGGCCCGCACCCGCTGGCTCTCGAAGTAGCGCAGCGTGTCGGCGGCGTCGTCGCGCAGCCGCTGCTGAAGCACCACCAGGGCGAGCGGCCGGAGCCCGGCGGCCGGGTCGGGCGAGTCCAGCGGGGCCGGGGTGCGGCCGAGCAGCAGCACCCGCAGGCCCTTGGCGCCCAGCTCGTCCACCTCGGCCAGCTGCGGGTCGCCGGCCGGCAGCAGCACGTCCGGCGCGCCGAGCAGCCAGCTGGCCTCGGTGCCCTGCGGCTCCAGCAGCTGCACCCCGCTCCACTTGCGGGCCGAGGAGAACGGCATCGCCGCCACCACCCGCCAGGCGCCGTCGTCCGGGGTCGGGTCGTCCGGGGTGCCGTGGTCCGGGGTGCGGTCGTCCGGGGTGCCGAAGGCGTCGATCACCGCCCGCATGCTGGGGTTGGGCCGGGCGTCGGCGGCGCCCATCGCGCCGAGCGCCCGCTGCAGCACCGCGCGGTCGGCGAACAGGTGCTCGGCCACCGGGGTGCCCGACCGCAGGTGCCCGTCGGCCTGCGGCAGCGGCCGCAGCTCGACCAGGTCCATGCCGCCCTCAGTCAGCGTCCCGGTCTTGTCCAGGCAGACGGTGTCCACCCGGGCCAGGCCCTCGATCGCCGGCAGCTCCTGGACCAGGCACTTCTTGCGCCCCAGCCGGACCACCCCGATCGCGAACGCCACCGAGGTCAGCAGCACCAGCCCCTCCGGCACCATCGGCACGATCCCGGCCACCATCCGGCGGACCGCCTCCCGCCAGTCGTGCCCCTCCACCGCCAGCTGGCTGATCACCAGCCCCAGCGCGGTCGGGATCAGCAGATAGGTGATGAAGCGCAGGATGTCGTCGATGCCGCTGCGCAGCTCGGAGCGGACCAGGGTGAACCGGCTCGCCTCCTCGGCCAGCTGCGCCGCGTACGCCTCCCGGCCGACCCGGGTCGCGGTGAAGGCGCCCGCGCCGGCCACCACGAAGGAGCCGGACATCACCTGGTCGCCGGGGTGCTTCAGCACCGGGTCGGGCTCGCCGGTGAGCAGCGACTCGTCGATCTCCAGCCCGTCCGCCTCGGCGACCCGGCCGTCGACCACCACCTTGTCGCCGATGCCCAGCAGCACGGTGTCGTCCAGCACGATCCCGGCGGTCGGCACCCGGACGGCCGTCCCGTCCCGGCGGACCTGAGGCTTGGCCTCGCCGATCAGCGCCAGGCCGTCCAGGGTCCGCTTGGCGCGCAGCTCCTGCACGATGCCGATCGCCGTGTTGGCGACGATGACCAGGCCGAACAGGCCGTCCTGGATCGGGCCGACCACCAGGATGATCGCGAACATCACGCCGATGATCGCGTTGAACCGGGTGAAGACGTTGGCCCGGACGATCTCCTTGGCGGAGCGGCTGGAGCGGACCGGGACGTCGTTCACCTCGCCGCGGGCGACCCGTTCGGCGACCTCGGCGGCGGTCAGTCCGGTGCTCCGCCCGCCGCGCCCGGGGCCCGACCCGGTGGCGTGGGCGCCGGAGCCGGTGGGGGCCGTGCCGTCCGCTGGGTGCGTCATGGCACCGACTCTATGAGGGCGATTTGTCCGATGCGCCCTACTTAGGTGCGATTCGGTCCAACCGAGTGGCGGGGGCGCGCGCCCCGGACCCGGCCCCGGTCGGCGGACTCAGCCCTGGTCGGCGGGCCCGGCGACGGCCGCGGACTCGGCGGCCCGGGCGCGCCGGATGGCGTCCCGGCGGGCCCGGCAGTACCAGAGGCCGATCAGGCCGAGCAGCCCGCCGGAGAGGCAGATCCACGGCCAGCTGCCGTGCCCGTGGTCGGAGAGCGCGCTCTGGAAGGGGAGCAGCACCACGAAGGCGGCGAACCACAGCGCCGTCCCGGCGCCGACGATCGCGACGTCGTTCGCCTCCAGCGGCGGGGGAGCGGGGCGCAGCGGGGTCTTGGGCATGGGCCCTAGGGTACGGGGGTGGCCGCGGCGGACGGCAGTGGCCGGGTGATTTCCCGGCGGGCGCGGTGCGGGGCCGCTGTTCTCGGTCAGGGGCCGCTGCTGCGCGGTAAGGGGCTTCCTCTACGCGCGAAGATGGCGTGCGTACGATCCGAAATTCATACTTGTGCTTCCTCTGCCCCCACCCGACGAGGACCCCGCATGTCTCCGCTGGCCCAGCCGACGGCCGCCACCCCCGAGTCCGACCGGATCGCCCCGCGGCCCCCGGCGAGCCCCCTGGACCGCTTCTTCCGCATCTCCGAGCGCGGCTCCACGCTGCCCCGCGAGATCCGCGGCGGTGTCGCCACCTTCTTCACGATGGCGTACATCCTGGTGCTCAACCCGATCATCCTCGCCTCCGCCACCGACGCCACCGGCGCCCACCTGGACAGCGCCCAGCTGGTCACCGCCACCGCGCTCACCGCCGGGCTCACCACCCTGCTGATGGGCGTCATCGGCAACGTCCCGATCGGCCTGGCGGCCGGCCTCGGCGTCAACACCATCGTGGCCCTCCAGCTCGCGCCCCGGATGAGCTGGCCGGACGCCATGGGCATGGTGGTGCTGGCCGGCTTCGCGATCATGGTCCTGGTCGCCACCGGCCTGCGCGAGCGGGTGATGAACGCCGTCCCGCTCGGCCTGCGCAAGGCCATCGCCATCGGCATCGGCCTCTTCATCGGCCTGGTCGGCCTGGTCGACTCCGGCTTCGTCAGCCGCATCCCGGACGCCGCTCACACCACCGTCCCGCTCCAGCTCGGCGGCACCGGCCACCTGCTCGGCTGGCCGGTCCTGGTCTTCGTCATCGGCCTGCTGCTCACCCTGGCGCTGGTGGTCCGCAAGGTGCCCGGCGCGATCCTGATCTCCATCGCGGTGACCACCGGCATCGCCGTCCTGGTCCAGCAGCTCGCCCATCTGACCGGGCAGTCCTGGGGCCTCACCGTCCCCGCCTGGCCGGGCAACCCGGTGGCCGCCCCTGACTTCGGCCTGGTCGGTCACGTCAGCCTGTTCGGCGGCTTCTCCAAGGTCGGCGCGGTGACCGGAAGTTTGTTCGTTTTCACCGTGCTGATGTCCTGCTTCTTCGACGCGATGGGCACCATCCTCGGCGTCGCCGACGAGGCTCGGCTGCTCGACGCCAAGGGCGACCTGCCCGGCATCAACAAGATCCTGATGGTGGACGGCATCGCCACCGCCGCCGGCGGCGCCACCTCCTCCTCCGCCAACACCTGCTTCGTCGAGTCCACCGCCGGCGTCGGCGAGGGCGCCCGCACCGGCTTCGCCTCGATCGTCACCGGCGCACTCTTCCTGGTCGCCCTCTTCCTCACCCCGCTCGCCACCATGGTCCCGGCCCAGGCCGCCACCCCCGCGCTGGTCACCGTCGGCTTCCTGATCCTGGCCAACTCGGTCAAGGAGATCGACTGGTCCGACCACACCATCGCGATGCCGGCCTTCCTGACCATCGTGATGATGCCGTTCACGTACTCGATCACCAACGGCATCGGCGTCGGCTTCATCGCCTTCTGCGTGCTGCGCCTGGCCGCCGGCCGGGGCCGCGAGGTGCCCGTCGCGATGTACGCGGTCGCGGCGGTGTTCACCTTCTACTACCTGATGCCGGCGCTCGGCCTCGGCTGACGGCCGCGCCGCCGGGAGCACTGCGGGCCCCTTCCCCTGTGTGGGGGGAGGGGCCCGTCGGTGTTCCGGGTCAGGTGGTGAGGGTGCCCGGGCCGGGTTCCACGGCGACCTGGTCGGCGGTGAGTTCGGCGCCGCAGTCCTCGCAGATCGAGAGCTGGCGCAGCGCGCCGCCGCAGCCCTCGTGCCGGTAGAGGATCGGCGGGCCCTGCGGGGCCGCCCAGCGGTCGCCCCAGACGGTCAGGGCGACCAGGACGGGCTGAAGGTCGAGCCCCTTCTCGGTGAGTATGTACTCGTGGGTCGCCTGCTCGCCGCCGATCGGCCGGGTGGACATCAGTCCGGCTTCGACGAAGCGCTCCAGCCGGCTGGAGAGGATGTTCGGCGCGACCCCGAGCCCGCGCTGGAACTCGGTGAACCGGGTCGACCCCGCGAACATCGCGTCCCGCAGGATCAGCAGGCTCCACCGCTCACCGACCACCTCCAGCGTGCGGGCGGCCGAGCAGTTCTCCCGTTCGTAGGTCCGGCCCAGCATCGAGCACCTCCATCCCGATCAACTTGCGTCACGATAGTGACCACCGGTATGTTACCCGCATCACGCTACTTGCATCACGATAGCGGAATGGTGTGAACCTCCAGGCTGTCCGGCTCCCGGGCTTTAAACCCGTCAGATGGGCACGCAGGGAGAAACGCGCTCCGGCCCCAACCGGAAGGCTTGACGCACCACTTCATGTGACGGACGAGGAGGGTGCACCATGAGCGACGTTCAGTCGGCGGGCAAGAGCGTGATCGACGGCATCGGCCACCGGTTCGTGGAGGCCAATGGCATCCGGACCCACATCGCGGAGCAGGGCGAGGGACCCCTGGTGGTCCTGCTGCACGGCTTCCCGGAGACCTGGTACTCCTGGCGCCACCAGATACCCGCCCTCGCGGCGGCCGGGTACCACGTGGTCGCCCCGGACCTGCGCGGCTACGGGCAGACCGACGCCCCGGCGGAGGTGGACAAGTACTCCCAGCTCCACCTGGTCGGCGACCTGGTCGGACTGCTCGACGCACTCGGCGAGCAGCAGGCGGTGGTGGTGGGCCACGACTTCGGCACCGCGGTGGCGTGGAACGCGGCGCTGCTGCGCCCCGACCGCATCCGCGGTGTGGTCGCGCTGAGCGTCCCGTACCTGCCGCGCGGCCCGATCAGTGCCCTGGCCGGCCTGCGCCAGGCGCTCGGCGACGGCTTCTACATGCAGTACCTGCAGGAGCCCGGTGTGGCCGACACCGAGCTGGCCGCGGACGTGCGCGCGAGCCTGCTGCGCTTCTACCACTGGGGCTTCGGCGACTCGCCGCAGGCCGCGGCGGCGAGCCTGCCGGTGGTGCCCGAGGGCAGCGGTCTGCTGGACATCATGCCGGCGACGACCGAGCTCCCCGGCTGGCTGACCGAGGCGGACCTCGACGTCCACACGGCCGAGTTCACCCGTACCGGGTTCACCGGCGGCCTGAACTGGTGGCGGACGATCGACCTGAGCTGGGAGCTGACGGCGGCCTGGCAGGGCGCGCCGCTGACGACGCCGGCGCTGTACGTGCACGGCGACCGGGACGGGAGCGTGGGGCTCCCCGGCATGGACCAGCTGATCGCCAACCTGCAGATGTTCGTGCCGAACCTGACCCGCACCGTGGTGCTGCCCGGGACCGGCCACTGGACGCAGCAGGAGCGTCCCGAGGAGGTCACCACGGAACTCCTGAAATTCCTCGCCGGCCTGTAGAAAACCCGATCGCCGACACCGTCGGATCCTTCGAGAAAGGGATCTCACCTTGACCACCGACACAGCCACTCCGCCACGTTTCAGCGGCAGGCAGCGGTTGATTCTGCTCCTCCTGCTCGGCTCCGGCTTTCTGTTCGCCGCCGACTACTCGATCCTGAATGTCGCGTTGCCGAAGGTCGGGGCGGGCGTCGGGTTAGGCCTGACCGGGCTTCCCTGGATCGGTTCCGCGTACACGCTGCCCGCCGCCGGCTTCATGCTGATGTTCGGCCGCCTCGCCGACCTGTACGGCCGGCGCCGGATGTTCCTGGCCGGCATGGTCCTGCTGGCCGCCGCCTCGCTGCTCGGCGGCTTCGCCACCAACCCGACGATGCTGCTGACCGCCCGCGCGCTGCAGGGCACCTCCACCGCGATGGCGCTGCCCGCGGCGCTGTCGCTGATCACCACCACCTTCAGCGAGGGCGGCCTGCGCGACCGCGCCCTCGGCCTGAACGGTGCCATCCTGTCCGGCGGGTTCACCGCCGGTGCGCTGGTCGGCGGCGCCCTGGTCAGCCTGCTGAGCTGGCGGGCCGGGTTCTTCATCAACGTCCCGTTCGCCGTCCTCATCCTGCTGATCGCCCCCGCGCTGGTCGGTGAGAGCCGGATCCCCGAGCGGGTGAAGGTCGACCTGCCGGGTGCGGTGACGGTGACCGGCGGTCTGCTGGCCGTGGTGTACGCCGTGGTCCAGAAGAACCTGATCGCGGCCGCCATCGGCGTGGTGCTGCTGGCCGCCTTCTGGCTGATCGAGGTGCGCTCGCCCGCGCCGCTCGCGCCGGTGCGCTTCCTCAAGCGGTCCACGGTCAAGTGGGGCAACTTCGCGGGGCTCGTGACGTTCTCCATGGAGACCGGCATGATCTTCCTGATGACGCTCTACCTCCAGGACGTCCTCAAGTTCGCCCCGGTGGTCACCGGCCTCATCTTCGGTGTCCCCGGCCTTGCCGCGGTGTTCGCAGGCCCGATCGCCGGACGCATCCTCGGCCGCTTCGACAGCCGGAAGGTCGTCACCCTGGGCCTGATCCTGCAGGCCCTGATGATCCTGCCGCTGGTGTTCCTCGGGGACAGCAGGATGGCGCTCGCGGTGCTGATCCCGGCGCTGTTCCTGGGCTTCTTCGTGCACGTCACCGTCATCGTCTCGTACATGGTGATCGGCACCTCCGGCCTGCCGGACGAGGAGCAGGGCCTGGCGACCGGCCTGACCTCGCTGACCCAGCAGGTCGCCCTCACCGTCGGCGCCCCGATCATGGTCTCGATCGCCGCCACCCAGAGCTCCCAGCTCACCGGCACCCACCTCGCGCTGACCGTGAACGTGGCCGTGATCGTGGCCGGCGCCGTCCTCATCTGGTTTGGCCTCCGCCCGCGCGGGCAGGCCGCCACTGCGGGCGCGGCCACCGTTCCGGCGGCCAAGGGAAGTGCCGAAGACCTTGCCCCGTCGCTGGATTGACCGATTGTCAGATCATCTGATCGTCTCTCACGGCCCCCTGTACAGCACAGAACAGAACGATTGAGGAGAACCGTCATGATCACGCCGAAGCTCAGCAGCATGCTCCTTGGCACCACCAAGCCCGAGGAACTGCGCGAGTGGTACCGCAAGGCGCTCGCCCCCGAGTACCAGGGCGAGGGGCCGATCGACCTCGGCGGCTTCCTGCTGGTCATCGAGAAGCGCGACGACGTCGAGGCGAAGAACAACGAGCCGGGCCGCATGATCATCAACTTCCACGTCGACGACTTCGACGCCGTGGAGGCGCAGCTCAAGGCGGCCGGCGTCGAGTGGCTGCTCCCGGTGGCCGACCGCCCCTCCGGCCGCTTCGGCACCTTCGCCGACCCGGACGGCAACTACCTGCAGATCATCCAGTTCAACAAGTAGGACGTTCGCACCGTCGAACGCCTCCCGTGCCCGGCCCGCCGCACCCGCGGCGCGCCGGGCACGAGGCGTTGGGGCACGGGGCGTTGGGCCCTGTGGAGCGGCTCCCGGGGCCCGGGGGCGGGCCGCCGACCCGGTCGGGTATGCCGGACACCGCAGACCGCTGCCCGGGCCCGCCCAGCCGCCCGTACCGTCTGCCGGCCCCGGCCGCACGTACTGCCCGTGCGGTGCCCAGGAGGCCGGTCCGGGCGGCCGTACGCCGTCGAGCCGGGGAGGGTGCCCGGGAACGCGGAGAGCCGCCGCGCCGGGTGGCGTGGCGGCTCTCCGTGCGGGGTGCCGGTCAGATGAACATCGTGTTGGGCTCCAGGCCGCACAGGACCCGGCCGTAGGTCTCGGTGTTGGAGTCCGGGCTGAACATCGGGTGCACGCTGATGGCGTGGAGGTCGCGGTGGATCCGCTGGATCGGCTCGTGCTTGTAGATGGACGAGCCCCCGCTGGCCGAGGCGAAGATCTCCACGGCCTCCTTGGCCAGCTTGGTGGCCCAGCCCTCGTCGGCGCGGACCCGGGCCCGCTCCTCGATCGTCCAGGGCTCGCCGCTGGCCGCCTTGGCGTCCACCAGCGCCGCGGCGTGGTACGCGTGGTACTCCGCCTGCTCGGTCTTCATCACGGCGGTGCCGACCTGGATGTGGGTGACCGGCGCCTCGGCCTGGTGCTCGTAGTCGGTGTACCGGATCGGCCGTCCGGGCATCTTCTCGAAGAACGCCTCGCGGGCGGCCTTGGCCATGCCGACCAGGATGCCGACGGTGGCGGCGGAGCCGGCCAGGATGGTCGGGCTGCGCCAGATGGTGCCGTCCGCGTTCAGCTTCGACATGCTGTTCGGCCGGATCGCCGAGGCCAGCGGGATCATGTGGCTCTCCGGGACGAAGACGTCCTTGGCCACGGTGGTGACGCTGCCGCTGGCCGCCATGCCGGAGGTGTGCCAGTCGTCCACGATCTCCAGGCTCGACATCGGCACGGCCAGGATGACCGGCTCGGGCTCGGCGCCCGGCCGGAGCAGGATGGTGGCCAGCTCCTGCCAGTTGGAGTGCAGGGCGCCGCTGACGAAGTGCCAGGAGCCGTTGAGCAGGTAGCCGCCCTCCACCGGTACGCACGCCCCGCTCGGGCTGACGGCGCCGCAGATCCGGACGTCCTCGGTGGTGAACACCTCCTCCTGGGCCTCGTCGGGGAACAGTCCGACGATCCACGAGGCGATCCAGTAGGTCGACATCGTCCAGGCCAGGGCGCCGTCCGCCCGGCCGAGATCGATGGCGACGTCCACCAGGGTCTTGGTGTCGGCCTCGTAGCCGCCGAACCGGGTCGGCATCCGCAGCTTGAAGATCCCCGCGTCGCGGAGGGCCCGGATGGAGTCCTCGTGGATGCGCCGGTTCTCCTCCGACCATGCCGCCTTCTCCCTGAGCACTGGCACCAACTCGGCCAGGGAGCTCTTCAGTTCTTCAATTGTCGGCTGATTCTGCGACGTTCCGGTGATCGACACCCTAGCCTCCTGAGGAAGAGCCGTGACGTGGATCGACAATCCCATTCGCGACCCGTGCGGGGCTTCTCCCGGATTGCCGGAGACGGGACGGCAGTGACGGGCCGGACCGGGGTATCCTCGCGCGATTCGTGCGCAACTCTTCGGTTGCTCTTCGGGCCTCCATGTGCAACCATGAAGTTGCACCCCAAAACGGCGGCAACGAAAGAGGCATCATGAGCGAGGAACTGATCGAGCGTGAGACCCTGATCGAGGCGTCCCTGGAGCGGGTCTGGTCCCTGGTGGCCGAGCCGGGCTTCTGGGTGGCCGACGAGGCGAGCCTGACCGGCGCCGAGGCCAAGGAGGGCGACTCGATCGTCGCGAAGAACGCCGAGTACGGCGACTTCCCGGTGCGGGTGGAGAAGGTCACCCCGCCGACCTACGTCGCGTACCGCTGGGTCACCGCCTTCCCGGGCGAGGAGCTGCGCGAGGACAACAGCACCCTCATCGAGTTCACCCTGACCGCCGAGGGCGACAAGACCCGCCTGCGCGTCGTCGAGAGCGGCTTCGCGGCCCTCCCGACCACCGAGGAGCGGCGCACCAAGACCCTGAGCGACAACGCCAGCGGCTGGCCGCAGGTGCTCGCGGCGCTCAAGACGCGCGCCGAGAAGTAGTCCGTCCGGCCGGGATGCCTCTCGGGCGGACGGCCGGGCGGTGGTGCGGGCCCTCCCCCTGCCCCGGGGAGGGCCCGCACCGCCACCCGGCCGGGGTTCAGCGCTTGCGGGCGATGGTGACGCCGTCCCGGACGGGCAGCATGACGGCCTCCACCCGGGGGTCGGTGGCGATCAGCTCGTTGAGGCCGCGCATCGCCAGGTGGTCGGGGCCGGTGAAGGCCGGGTCGAGGACGCGGCCGCCGAGGAACACGTTGTCCAGGACGACCAGGCCGCCCGGCCGCAGCCGGGGGACGATCTCCTCGTAGTACGCCGGGTAGGAGGCCTTGTCGGCGTCGATGAAGGCGATGTCCAGCTCGGGCTCGGTCGGCAGGGCGCGCAGCGTCTCCAGCGCCGGGGCGAGGGCCAGTTCGACGCGGTCGGCGACGCCGGCCCGCTCCCAGTAGCGGCGGGCCACGGCGGTCCACTCCTCGCTGACGTCGCAGGCCAGCAGCCGGCCGCCGTCGGCCAGGCCGCGGGCGATGCAGATCGAGGAGTAGCCGGTGAAGACGCCCACCTCGACCGCCCGGCGGGCGCCCACCAGGCGGGTCAGCAGGGTGAGCAGCGCGCCCTCGTCGTGCGAGATCTGCATCCCGGCCGCGCCGCCGGTGGCCTCCCGGGTCTCGGCGACCAGTTCGCGCAGCAGCTCGTCGGGCTGGGTGCTGTGGGCGAGCACGTAGTCGGCGACCAGCGGGTGGGTGGGTTCCACGGTGTCCCCGCCGATCGGCTCGCTCCAGTCGACCGCCAGGTCCTCGCGGGCGGCGAACCGGACGAGGTGGCGGGCGACCACGTCCTGCACGCCGGCCAGCGCCTCGGCGTCCGCGGCGGTGGCGGTCAGCTCCAGGCCGTCCGGCCCGGGGACGAGCACGCAGCTGCCCGCGCTCAGGGTGACGGTGCCGCGTCCGTCCAGGGTGAGGTCGGTGGAGACCTTGCGGCCCAGGTGCGAGACCAACTGCTTGATGTAGCGCTCGGGGCGGTCGGTGTCGACCAGTGCCGTCGAGACGGGCATCGGGTTCCTCCGGCGAGTCGTGGGGCAGGGTGCCCGGCAGGTGGTAAGCGTCGAGGATTGCCGACGCTTGCCGGGAACGAGTCTGGGCTCAGTGGTGATCGTTTGTCAAAGCGTCGAGAGTTATGGACACTTTTCGGTCATGGACCCGATCGACGACGAGCCCGTGGTGCTGCGCTCCCCCGCGCAGTTCAAGGCGCTCGGCCACCCCGTACGCCACCGCCTGGTCAACGTATTGCGCCAACGCCCGGCGACGCTGCGGCAGTTGGCGGAGGCGATGGGCGCCGCCAAGGGGACGATCGGCTACCACGTCCGGGTCCTCCAGGACGCCGGCCTGGTCCGCGTCGCCGAGAGCAGACAGGTCCGCGGCGGCACCGAGCAGTACTTCGCCCTGGTCAGTCGCAGCTTCCAGTTCCACGAGGACGCCCGGGGCGGCGCCGAGTTCATGATCAACGCGGCCCTCGCCGAGATGCTCCCGGAAGGCGAGGAGAAGACCGGGACCACCGTCCTGCGCCACCTCTGGCTCACGCCCGATGAGGTCCGCGCCCTCGCCGAGCGCCTGGAGACCCGCGACGCCGAACTCGCCACCGGCACCCCCGCCGCCGGCGCCGAGGCCTACGGCCTGCTGGTCAGCCTCTACCGCGCCGACATCCCGGCACTCACCCCCGACGAGGGCTGACCGGCCGGCGCGATGACATCTGTCATGCCGGAGCGGTGACGGGCGGTCCTGCCGTGCACGACCTGCCGGGGGCAAGAATCGTGGTGTCGGCGGGGCGAAGGGCGCGGGGCCGGCACGGCGGACGGGGGAGAACATGAACGGCACCGTGGAGACCGCGGAACAGGTGGAGGCCGAGGCGGCGGCCGGGGACCTGCCCAAGGTCGCCGAGCTGCGACTGCCCGGCTGGTACTTCGCCTTCGAGGGGACCGTCGCCGGCATCTTCGACCTGCTGCGGGCCTTCCCGTCCGCCTGGCCCGCCGTGGTCGTCCTGGTGGCGGCGAACATCGCCGTCTCGCTGACCGTGATGCGGCGGCGCCTCAGGCTCGCCAAGCTGCTCTGGCGCGGCAAGGGCACCCGCAGGATCATGTTCACCCTGGTCGGCATCCGGATCGGCGCCCACCTGCTGCTCGCCGCGATCGGCTTGGCCGCCGGCTCGGCCACCACGCACGTGCTGTTCGCTCTGGCGATGAGCGCACTGAGCGTCGGCCTGATGCTCCACACCCAGCGGACCTCGCTCGCCGCCCTGGTGGCGAGCGGCAAGGCCACCGCCTGAACCGCTGGAACGACCACCGCCGGTGCGGCCCGTGCCGGTTCAGCCGGTCCGGGCCGCGCCCGGGGGCCAGACCCGGTGGACGGGCACACCGGCGGCCCGCGCCGCCGCGACCATGTGGGCGGTACCGCCCGGACCGTTGCCCGGGCCGCCGTCCCAGACCGCGACCAGCAGGTCCGCCCGGCGCAGCAGTTCGGCGTTGGCGGCGACGTACGCGGCACTGTCCGGCTCCGGGGCGGGCAGCACCAGCACCTCGGCGGCGGCCCGGCACAGCCGGTCGAACTCCTCCGCGTAGGCCGTGTACCCCGCCGCCACCGCCGCCGCCCGGTAGCGGGCCGAGGGCAGCACCACCTCCAGCCGGCCGCCCAGTTCCAGCACCACGTCCGCGAACAGCGCGTCCGCGCCCGGGGCGATGCACGAGAGGCCGGTGAGAGCGCCGCCCCGCGCGTACGGGCCCAGGAGTGCGAGGAGTTCGGCGCGGATCGACGGGAGGCCCGCCCCGGCCAGGTCGAGGTGGCCGGTCACGGCGATCACGGTCATACGACTCCCTGCGGCTCCCGGCCGGGCACCTCGCGCCCGTACCGCCGCCCCGCGGCCACCCGTGGACCGGCTGCGTCCGGTCTGCCCGCTGCGGCCGCACTTCACTCCCGGCGCCGGGTACTTCAGTCCTGGCGCCCGGCGGCAGCCTCCTGGACAGGGCTGACCTGGGAACCCGACAATCGCTGTCATGACGTCACTCGAGTTGCGCACCGCGCTCGCCCGGCCGTCCCAGGCCGAGCGGGACCAGGCGCTGGACGTGCTGCGCGACGGCGTCGGCAACGGCCGGCTCTCGCACGACACCTTCATCCGCCGGATGGAGCTCGTCCTCACCGCCCGCAGCCGCGCCGAACTCGCCGACGTCGTCTCCGACCTCCACACCTACGGCCGGGTCTCCCGGCTGCTGCTGCGCACCGTCGCCAGGGTGTCCGCGCTGAACGTCCGGCTGCGGCACACCTGGCAGGCCGAGCAGGTGCCGCGGCTGCGCCTGCCCGGACCGGGCGTCACCCGGCTGACCATCGGCCGGATGACCGGATCCGACCTGCGGCTGGGCGACAGCACCGTCTCCCGCAACCACGCCGAACTGCGGTGGGAGAGCGGCGACTGGGTGCTGCACGACCTCGGCTCCAGCAACGGCACCTACGTCAACGACCTGCGGGTGGCCGGCGCCGTGGTGGTCCGCCCCGGCGACCTCGTCCGCTTCGGCCGCCAGGCCTTCCACCTCACCGTCGACTGACCGACGCACCGCTTCGGTACCACCGGCGTCAGTACGTCCGGCAGAGCCCGGCCGCGCCCGCGCCGGTCGCCGCCGCGAGCCGGAGCATCCGCAGCGGCCCGTCCAGCAGCTCGGCCGGATCGTAGCCGGGTGCGTCACCGGTCGCAGCGATCCAGTCGGTGATCCCGGCCAGCACCTCGGCCCGGCGTCGACCGGAGAGGTCGAGCACCCGCTCGGCGGCGGGCAGCGAGTCCCGTACCTCCTGCGCCGTCAGCAGGAAGTCGCCGAGCATCCCCGGCAGCTGCAGCGCGGCGTCGTGGCCGAGCGCGTAGCAGAGCGCGGTGGCCGGGTCGGTCTTGCGCAGTACGGCGGCGAAGTGGGTGCCGGCCTGCTCGACGAGGTTCAGGCACGCGTCGCGCAGGGCCTCGGCAGCCGGTGTCTCCGGGTGGGCGGAGCGGACGAGCGCGGCGAAGCGCTCCGCGGCGCGCGTGGCGTGGACCCGGCCCCCGGAGTCGTGTTCGAGCATGGGTTCGCCACCCTCCGCCCACCACCGCAGGGAGTCGCCGAGATCACGCGAGGGCCCTCCGGTGCCCGGTTCCCACAGGTGGAGGAAGCGGAACGGCAGGTCACGCGCCTCGGCGTCGGGAATCGGGCCGATCAGCCACAGTCCGGTCCAGCTCATGGTCCCGAGTCTGGGACTGGTGGCGGACGACGGCAACCGCGTACCGTCATGAGGCGTCGTTAGCTTGTACTACCGATCCGTATTCCGGCGGTACGTCTGTGCGCGAGGGGGCACACTCATGGCGATCGAACTGCCCGACGAAGTGGTGTCGTTCCTCTCCGTCATCGGCATCAACTGGCCGACCGTGAACGAGGACAGTGTGCGGGAGTTCGCCTCCCACGTCCGGGAGTTCGCCGAGAACGTCGAGTCGGCGCACCAGGACTCCACCGCCACGATCCAGAAGCTGGGCGAGGCGTACGAGGGCGCGTCCTACGAGGCGCTGCTCGCCAAGTGGGCCCAGCTCTCCGACTCGCACATGAACGAGCTGGTCCAGGCCTGCCACGTGGTGGCCACCGCGCTGGACGTGGCCGCCGACGTGATCGTCGCCATGAAGGTCGAGACGATCGCCGAGCTGGTCGCGCTGGCCGCCGCGTTCATCGCCGACCAGGCGGCCGCCGTGGCCACCCTCGGCGCGGCCGAGGCGGCCGTCATCCTCATCGAGGAGGCGGCGAAGCGGTTGATCAACTACCTGGAGCAGCAGCTGGAGCAGTACATCATCGGCCAGGTGGTGACGGCCGCGATCGACCCGCTGGTGGAGGTCGTGGCGAACGCCGTCTCCGGGCTGGTGTTCCAGGCCGCCGAGGCCGCCCTCGGGGTGGGCGGCGGCGGGGGCGGCGGCACCGGATTCCGGATCGACCCGGAGGCGCTGGAGGCCCACGCGCAGATGATGCACGACCACGCGGAGACCGTGGCCGGCCACGCGCAGACGTTCCAGGCCAAGGCGGCGGGGGTGAGCTTCGAATGACCAACCAGATCGTGAAGGCGCTGGAAGAGGGCGCCCAGAAGGTCGGCAAGACCCTCGCCGAGGACGCCGGCAAGGCCGTCAAGGACCTCTACCACTCGGCCGGCGACAACCTGAAGAAGGTCGCCCACAACACCCGCGAGGCCGACCGCCACCACGAGGGCGAACTCAAGCGGATCCTCGGCGGCGGCTCCAAGAACGGCCCGCACGGCCCCGGCACCCCGCGCAGCCCGCACGGCCCGGCGGGCGAGGGCGGCAAGAAGAAGTACTTCATCCACGACGACGGCCGCGTCCAGGAGCTGCGCAACGGCAAGCTCCACGACCTGGACCCCAAGGACGGGTCCGGCATCCACACGCTGCTCGACTCCTCGAAGAAGGACCACGTCAAGGACCCGACCGAGAAGGACATGCGGTCGACCTACCACGCCCGCAAGAACAAGAAGAACCCGAGCGAGAAGGTCTCCAGCGAGAAGATCGACTCGCCGACCGAGCTGTCCCACGCGGTCGAGGAGGCCCGCCGCGCCAAGGGCGACTACGGCGGCACCAACTACGCCTCCCTGCACTACAAGGACGCCGACGGCAAGGAGTTCGTGCTGGTCGGGCAGAGCGGCGACCTGCGCAGCCACTCCGAACGCTCGATCGGCAAACCGCTGCTCGGCGGGCGGGAGGGCAACGTCCAGGAGCTGTACACCGAACGGGCGCCCTGCCAGAAGGACGCCAACTGCGAACGCTGGCTGGCCAGGCACTTCGAACCGCACAACGACGACATGAAGGTCAGCCACGGCGTCGACTACAACAGCAGCCTCCCCAAGGAGGAGCGCGACTGGGGCCACAAGGCCTACCTCGACCAGCTCAAGCAGGACCACGCGGCCGGCAGCCACGGCGGCACCATGGGCTCCCACGACTTCGACGCGAAGGGGCAGGAGAACATGGAAGCCGCCGAGGCCAGGCGGCAGGAACGGGCCGCCAAGCGGGCCCGCAAGGGTCTGTAGAGTCCATGGCGCCGGAAGCGGAGGAGTGACGGATGCTGGTGCAGATCGACTGGAGCGTGGTCTCCGGGGAACACGTCCCGGCGGGCGGGATGCTGCGGCTCCGCAAGGAGGCGGCGGCCCGGATCTGGTCCGACGAGGACGCGGCGCGGTTCGCCGTCGAGGTCGGCGTGCCGCACTCGAACGGCCTCTTCCGGATCGTCGCCGAACTGGCCGAACGCGACCCGGCGAGCCCCGACTGGGCCTTCGTCGAGCCGTACGAGGGCGGCCGGGTCGACACCCCGCACGGACCGCTCCAGCAACTCGGCGAGGTCTACCAGTCGCTGGTGTACGTCCACCTCGGCGACGGCACGGTCTGGATCTCCGACCCGGACTCCGAGGTCGAGTACGAGCTGGTCCACCGGGACCTGTCCTCCTTCGCGTACCTGGTCTACAAGATCGCCGCGGAGAAGCCCCGCCCCGAGGAGGACCCCGACCCGTTCGACTGGGCCGACGCCGAGGAGATCATCCGCGAGGACACCACCGCCTGGGACCCGCTGCCCTTCGAGAGCGGCGCCCACTTCTGGGAGATGTACCTGGAGTCCTACCCGATGCTCTGAGCCGCGGCGCGGACCTGGTCGGACGCGAGGGCACGGCGGCCCGGGACCCGCTGCCCCGCGGCGGTGGGGGCGGTTCCGGGCGGGGTACCTTGAGGACAATCCGATGCTCTGGTGAAGGGACGAGTGCGCGCTGATGAGTGATGACCTTTCCGCCGCGCTGGTGGCGCACTTCGGCGAGCGCGGCCTGCGAAGCCTGGAGTTCGCGCCCGAGGGGCCGCTGCGCAGCCCCGGGCTGCCGCTGCAGGTGGGGCCGTACTTCTTCGCGGCCGAGGAGTCGGATCCGCTGTCGCTCGGCCAGTACGCGGCCGGGCTCGGGACCGACGCCGGGCCGATGGCCGGTCAGCTGCGGATCGGGACGGACCGGGGCGCGGAGTTCTACCTGGCGCCGGACCGTACGGTGCGGGCCGTGCTGCTGGGGGTGGACGTTCCCGAGATGCCGGTCAGCTCCGGCCTGGACAGGTTCGCCGCCGGGCTGCTGCTGCTCGACCGGAACCTGCCCGCGCTGGCCTCGGCCGAGGGTGACGACGCGTTCGCCGCGTACCTGCGGCTGCGCCAGGGGCTGCTGGAGCTGGACCCGTGGGCGTTCGAGGAGCGGGAGGCGTGGTGGCCGCGGGTGCTGGACGACCTGCGGCGGCCGCTGAACGTGGCGTCCTCGGCGGCGTTCGAGTACCTCGACGCGCAGGGGGCCAAGCAGATCGCGACCGAGTTCGGCGGGCCGGGCCTGCCGCACCCGGAGGAGCTGCTGTGGCACCGCCTGCGCGCGGAGGGCGTCGAACCCGAGCAGGTCACCGCGGTGTACTGCGAGCTGGAGCCGTGCCTGATGCCGGGTCACTACTGCGCGCTGTGGCTGGCGCAGACCTTCCCGGAGGCCGCGTTCACCCACCGCTTCGACTACGGCGAGAGCGCGGAGTCCCGGGAGGACGGGATCAAGGCGCTCATGATCAGCTCGGCCGAGCAGCAGAGCTGAGCGGTCGCGGCCGAGCGGCCGGGCCGAGCAGGCAGACGAGAACGACGAGCGCGGCGGGACGGCCGTACGGCGGGGGAGGGCGTGAGCATGACTGAGGGCGGGTGGCGGATTCCGGCGCTGGGAGCCGGGCGGCGACCGGCGGGTCTGGCGCTCTTCGGATGGCTGGACGACCCGCGGGCACCCCGGCTGTGCCGGGTGGCGGGCTCCGCGGGGTCGGGCAAGTCGCACCTGCTGGCGTGGCTGGTGCAGGCCGGGACGACCGAGGAGACCCCGGGCGACCGGCGGGTGCACGCGGTGCTGCCGGCGGCCGGGGCGAGCCTGCGGGCCGTGGTCTGGTCGCTGGGGCAGCAGTTGGGCGTGGTGGCGCACCGGCCCGGGCCGCTGCTGGAGGTGCTGGCCGCCGACGAGCGGCGCACCGTGCTGTGCGTACCCGAGCTCGACCTCGCCGCCGAACCGCAGCGGCTGGTCGAGGAACTGCTCGACCCGATGCTGCGCCTACCGCACGTCCGGCTGGTGGTGGAGGCCGCCACCGGCGGCGCTGCCGCGTCGGCGTTCACGGCGGTCGCGGACCCGGCCGTGCTCGACCTGGACGAGCCGCAGTGGACCGACCGGGAGCGCTTCGCCGCCTGGGCCGCCACCGCGGGCGCCGACCCGGAGGGCTTCCCGCACCCCGGCCGGTCGCTCGGCCGGGCCGCGGCGCCGCCCCCGGCGAGCGCACCGGAGCTGATCGCCCTGGTCGGCCGCACCCCCGAGGGCAAGCTCGACCTGCGTGCGGCCGGCGAGGACCTGCTCACCGAGCTGTGGACCGCCGCCGCCCGGATCGGCGACCTCGGCCCGCTGGCCGCCGACCCGCTGCTCTGGGCGCTGGCCCGGCCGGTCGCCGTGACGGCCGCCGTCGAGGGCCGCGACGACGCCCTGGCCCGGGCGTGGGACGCGGTCGGCCCCGCTCTGGCCGAGGAGCCCGACCCGGCGGTGCGCGCCGCCGTGCTGCGCACCCGGCTGCTGGGCACCGACCCCGCCGCGGCGGCCGCGCTGCCCACCACCGGCGGCCGCTGGGTCGCCCGCTGGGCGCACTGGTCGGACGGCCGGACGGACCCGGCGGCCGCGGTCGGCGCACTCACCGTCGGCGCCGGCGAGTACGTCGCGCAGCTGCTGGTGACCGACCCGACCGGTGCGGTGCGCACCCTGGACGCCGCCACCGGCCGCCGGCTCGGCACCGTGGTGCTGCCCGCGCCGCGGCCGTGGCGCGGGCTCGCGGTCACCTCGGCCGGCGCCGTGGTGCTGCTCGACGGGTACGGCGGCGCCGAACTGGTGGCGCCGACCGAGCAGCGGCCCGGACTGGAGCCGTACGCGCTCCAGGAGGCGCTGGACGAGATCGCCGCCGAGGCGGCCGAACTCACCGCGGTGGCCGCCGTCGGCCGGCTCCCGAAGGCCGCGCCGGCCTTCGGCGACGCGGCCGGGGTGGTGCACTGGTACCAGGACGGCCTGGTGGAGAGCGAGCGGCTGCACCGCGGCGCGGTCACCGCCCTTGCCGGTACGGCGCTGGCCGCCGAGGGCCGGGCCGACCCGGAGATCCCGCTGCTGGCCAGCGGTGGCCTGGACGGCGCGGTGCGCCTGTGGGGCCCCGGCACCGTGCCGATGAACCAGCCGATCGACCTGCACCCCCACCCGGTCACCGCGGTGGCGGTCGGCA
The DNA here is from genome assembly GCF_024172095.1 of Kitasatospora cinereorecta. Taxonomy (GTDB): domain Bacteria; phylum Actinomycetota; class Actinomycetes; order Streptomycetales; family Streptomycetaceae; genus Kitasatospora; species Kitasatospora cinereorecta. Next base: position 217,031 of record NZ_JAMZDX010000001.1, read on the forward strand.
CCACGGCGGCCGGTCCGGTGGTGGCCGCCGCCTGGGCCGACGGGCTGGTCCGGCTGCGCCACCTGAACGGCGACACCGACGTCCTCGACCTGCGGGTCGGCCCGGAGGTGCACGCCCTGGCGATGGTCGGCAACCTGCTGGTGGTCGGCACCCCGGACGGCGTCGCCGCGATCGACACCCACTGACGCCCCCGGACGGGAGGCTCCGACCGGCGTGGTCCGCCGATCCGTGCGATGATCGAAAAGAATTTTCTTTAGCGAGAGTAATGACATAGGCTAAGGACCATGCCCGAGATGTCCGAGGACGACCTGGCGGCCATCAGCCAGCTCAGATCGTCCGCGATGCGCCTCGCCCGCCGGTTGCGACACCAGCGGGTCGAGGAGTCGCTGAGCCCCACCGAAATGGGGGTGCTCGGCACGCTTGCCCGCTGCGGCAGAGCCACGCCTGGCGAACTCGCCAGGAAGGAGCACGTCCAGCCGCCGTCGATGACCAGAATCATCGCGATGCTGGAGGAGAAGGGACTGGTACGGCGCGAGCCGCACCCCGAGGACCGCCGACAGGTGGTCGTCAGCAGTACCGAGCAGGCGGAGACGATCCTCAACGAGAGTCGCCGCCGGCGGAACGCCTGGCTGGCCGAACTGGCCGAAGGGCTCACCGACGAGGAGTGGGCCGTCCTGCGCGACGCCGCCCCCGTGCTCTACAAGCTCGCCCACCTCTGAGCCCGCCCCACCGGCGGGCTCGCCTCCGGCCAGGACAGTTTCGGGAACGTCAGAAGGAGTACCGCATCACCGCAGGCCCGACAGCAGAAACACGCAGCGCGGCGGCAGCACGGAGTGCCGCCGCGCGCCGAGGGGAGACCACCGTGACACCGCCGGCCGCAGCCGTTGCCGCCGCCAACCGCACCTACGACTCCACCACCGAGCCGGCAGCATCCACCGCTGCCACCGCCGAGAGCCAGGCGCCCGCCCCCGTGGGCCTGCCCGGCACCGGCGACGACGACCCCGACGAACGCACCGCGGCGGCCCGACCCGCCGCTCCGACGGGTGGCAGGTTCACCCGCCCCGGGGGGATGTTCTCCTCCCTCCGGATCCGCAACTACCGCTACTACTTCGCCGGCCAGGTGGTCTCCAACACCGGCACCTGGATGCAGCGCATCGCCCAGGACTGGCTGGTCCTGAGCCTGACCGGCAGCCCCTTCGCCGTCGGCGTCACCACCGCCATGCAGTTCCTCCCGATGCTGCTGCTCGGCCTGTGGGGCGGCGTCCTCGCCGACCGCCTGCCCAAGCGGCGCCTGCTGGTCGCCACCCAGGGCGCCATGGGCCTGCTCGCCGCCGGACTCGCCGTACTGACCGTCACCGGCCTGGTCACCGCCGGCCACGTGTACGTCTTCGCCCTGTTGCTCGGCCTGGTCACGGTGGTCGACAACCCGACCCGGCAGGCCTTCGTCAGCGAGATGGTGCCCGGCAAGGACCTGGCCAACGCCGTCAGCCTGAACGCCGCCAACTTCCAGACCGCCCGGCTCGTCGGCCCCGCCGTCGCCGGCCTGCTGATCGCCGCCGTCGGCAGCGGCTGGGCCTTCGCCGTCAACGCGCTGTCCTTCGCCGCCGTCATCGGCGGACTGCTCGCCATGCGGGAGAGCGAACTGCGGCCTACTGCGCCGATCGCGCGCAGCAAGGGCCAGCTGCGCGACGGCCTGCGGTACGTCAAGGAACGCCCCGAACTGCTCTGGCCGATGGTCCTGGCCGGCTTCATCGGCACCTTCGGGTTCAACTTCCCCACCCTGCTCGCCGGCTTCGCCCACGACACCTTCAAGGTCGGCGCGGGCGAGTACGGGCTGCTCAACACCGCGATGGCGGTCGGCTCGCTGGCCGGCGCCCTGCTCGCCGCCCGGCGCGGGGCCCCGCGCATGCGGGGACTGGTCGGCGCCGCGATCGCCTTCGGCGCGCTGGAGGTGCTGGCCGCGTTCGCGCCCGGGTACTGGACCTTCGCGATCCTGCTCACCCTGATCGGCGTGTTCGGGCTGACCTTCAACACCTCCGTCAACTCGGCGCTGCAACTCGCCACCGACCCCGAGATGCGGGGACGGGTGATGGGACTGCTGGTCCTCGTCTTCACCGGCGGCACCCCGATCGGCGCCCCCGTCGTCGGCTGGGTCACCGCCACCTACGGACCCCGCTTCGGCCTGCTCGCCTGCGGCCTCGTCTCCGCCGCGGCCGCCGGTACCGTCGCGCTCGTCCTCGCCCGCGCGGCCGACCTGCGACTCGCCTTCGACCGCCACCCGGCACGCCGCGGACGGGTCTTCGCCGTCGTCCCGCGCCACGCCAACCCGAGCGCGCTGGCCACGGCCTGCTAGTCCTGGTTCCTCCACCAGGGGCTCGGGGAACTGCGAGGCCGACCACGGGGCCGGCGAGACCAACGAGGTCGGCCAATTCCTGTTCAGGGGCGCGAGGAACTGCGCGCCAGACCATCCCTCTACGTGAGCGGGTGGCTGGTCGCGCAGTTCCTCGCGCCCCTGCTTTGATGGGCGCATGAGGCTGTTCGTGGCGGTCAACCCGCCGGTCGAGGCGTTGCAGGAGCTGTCCGACGCCGCAGCGCCGTTGCACGGCCTGTCCGGCGCGGACCGGCTGCGCTGGAGCGACCCGGACGGGTGGCACCTGACGCTCGCGTTCCTCGGCGAGGTCCCGGCCGCCGACGTACCGGCGCTGGAGGAGCGGCTGGGCCGGGTCGCCGACGAGCACGGGGTGCACCGGCTGCGCCTGGCCGGCGCGGGCTGTTTCGGCGACCGGGTGCTGTGGGTCGGGTTCGACGGCGAGACGTGGGCGCTGCGGCGGCTGGCGGAGGGGGTGCGGACGGTGGTCGAGGAGGCGGGGATCGAGTCCGACCAGCACGGCTTCCATCCGCATCTGACGCTGGCCAGGGCGGGCTCCACGCACGGGCAGCGGAGGGCGACGCGACGGCTGGCGGCGGGGGAGCTGCAGCTGATGGCGGCCGCGCTGGAGGGGTGGCGGGGAAGCGAGTGGGAGGCGTCCGAGCTGCACCTGATGCGCAGCGAGCTGGGGTACGGGCCGGCCCGCTACACCTCGGTCCGTGCCTGGCCGCTGGCCAGGTGGGAGGCGTAGCGGACTGCGGCCGTACCCCGGCTCGGCTCGGCCCGGCTCAGCCCAGGTCGGGGCCGGCGCGCAGCTCGACCGCGGCCGGGGCGGCGTCGCCGAGTTCCAGGAGCGTGATCTCGTTGGCGCCGGTGCGCAGCAGCGGCTGGGGGCAGTAGAGGGTGATCTGCGGGCCGCGGGCGTCGTAGCGGCCGAGCAGGAAGCCGTTGACCCAGAGGTAGCCGTGGTGCCCGCCGGGGACGGCGAGGAAGGTGTCGCCGGTCTCGGCCAGCCGCAGCTCGCCGCGGGCGAGCGTCTCCGGGCCGGGGCCGCCGGGGCGGTACTCGGTGACGGGGAGCGGGTCGAGGCGGCCGACCTCGGCGCGGCAGCCGTGCAGGTACTGGCGCTCGTGCCGGATGCCGCCGGTGACGCCCTTGGTCTCGCCGACCTGCGGGCCGTAGTTCACCCGGCCCAGCGACTCCACCAGCAGCCGCACCTCGGTGCCGCCGGAGGCGGTGACCGGCTCGTGCGGGACGCCGCGTTCGAGTTCGGCGGTCCGCTTGCCGTCCAGCCACAGGGTGGCCCGGTCGCGCAGGCCCTCGATGGCGAGCGGGTGCTCGCCGCTGAGGTCGGGCACCCGCACGGTGTAGCGGACCAGGCCGTGCTCCAGCCCGAGTTCCTCGAAGGTGGGCGCCACCGGGGAGGTGACCGCCGGCTCGAACGGGAACGGCGCGAACGCGGTCAGCTCGACCGTGGCGGCGGGCAGCACCGGCGCGGGCTCGGGGAGTTCGGGGGTCCGGCCGTCGGCGTAGCGGGCCTCCTCCGGGTGCGCCGCGGCGAACTCCGCGATCACCTGCCGGAACGGCTCGTACTTGGCGGCGGGCGCGCCGCGCTCGTCCAGCGGGGCGTCGTAGTCGTAGGAGGTGGTCACCGGCTGGTACGGCGAGTGCGTCCAGTCGGTGGAGTTGAACGGCGGGTCGGCGTGGTTGGCGCCGGCGGTGGTGCCGAAGTTGGTGCCGCCGTGCGCCATGTAGATGTTGAACGAGCCGCCGGCGGCGAGGATCCGGCGCAGCGTGTCGGCGGCGTCGTCGGCGTCCCGGCCGTGGTGCGGCTTGCCCCAGTGGTCGAACCAGCCGTTCCAGTACTCCATGCAGAACGGCGGGTCGTCCGGACGGTGGCGCCGCAGCAGGGCGAACGCCTCCTCCGGGTCGGAGCCGAAGTTCACCGTGGCCAGCACCCCGGGCACGGTGCCGGCCGCCAGCATGTGGTCCTCTGGGCCGTCCGAGGTGAACAGCGGTACGGTGACGCCCCGCTCCCGCAGGCCCCGGGCGAGGTGCGCCAGGTACTCGGCGTCGCCGCCGAACGAGCCGTACTCGTTCTCCACCTGGACCATCAGCACGCTGCCGCCCGGACGTCCGAGCTGGCGCTCGACCACCTGGGGGAGCAGCGCGTCGAAGAAGGCGTCCACCGCGGCCAGGTACTCGGGGTCGGCGGTGCGCGCCCGGCGTCCCACCCGGGCGGTCAGCCAGCCGGGCAGCCCGCCGTTGTCCCACTCGGCGCAGATGTACGGGCCCGGGCGGACGATCGTCCACAGGCCCTGCCGGTGGGCCTCGTCGAGGAAGTCGCCGAGCTCGCCGAGCCGCTCGTACCGGCCGGGACCGGGCTCGTGCAGGTTCCACGGCACGTACGTCTCGACGGTGTTCAGACCCATGGCGCGCAGCGCGGCGAGGCGCTGCGGCCACTGTTCGGGGCGGGTGCGGAAGTAGTGCATGGCGCCGGAGAGGATCCGCAGCGGACGTCCGTCCAGCCGGAAACCGGTGGAGTCGTAGGTGAGCATGCCCTCCAGCCTGCGGGAAAGCGCCTGCCGGAGCCATGGACAAACTCCGGCGGCGTGTTGGATTGTCGTGGACCGTGGCGGCCGCGCACCGACGGGGCGGCCGGACGGGCGAGGAGGAGTACGTGGAGCGCTGGTGGCACTACCTGACCCCGGGCCCGCTCCAGCTGGGCACCGGGCTGGCGTGCCTGGGCGTCGGCATGCAGCGCGGCCGGCTGCCCACCGTCGGGCCGCGCACCCTGGACCACTGGGTGGCGGTGGTGGTGAGCAGCGGACGCGGCTGGTTCGCCGCCCCGGACGGCACCCGGCAGCCCGTGACCGCCCCCGCCGTGCTGTGGCTGCGCCCCGGCGTGCCGCACCACTACGCCCCGGACGGGGACGGCTGGTCCGAGTCCTTCGTCGACTTCACCGGCGCCGCCACCGCCGCCTACGCCGAACTCGGCCTGCTGCCGGACACCGCGGTGGTGCCGCTGACCGCGACCGAGTCCGCCCAGCGGGTGATCGCCAGGATCGCCGGCGTGTGCCGCCGCGGCGGCCCGCTGACCGGGGTGGAGGCCGCCGCCGCCGTGCACGAGCTGCTGGTCGAGCTGCGCCGCCACCGGGCCGACCTCGACCCGGCCGGCGAGCCGGTGCTGGAGGTGCTGCGCCGCGACGCCTGCCTGCCGCTGTCCGTCTCCGAACACGCCCGGCGGGCCGGCATGACCGTCCCCGAGCTGCGCCGGGCCGTTCAGGCGGTCGGGGCGGTCGGGCCGAAGGAGTACCTGCTGACCGTCCGCCTCAACGAGGCCAAGCAGCTGCTCGCGGCCAGCGAGCTGCCGGTGGCGGCGGTGGCTCGCCGGGTGGGCTACGACGACCCGGCGTACTTCACCCGGATCTTCACCCGCCGGGTCGGGGTCGCGCCCTCGGTGTTCCGGGCCCAGCAGTACCGCGGCGACGGCCAGCTCCGCGCCGTCGGCCGGGCCGAGCTGGCCCGGGAGCTGACCGAGCTGTACGGCCCCGAGCGGGGCAGTGCGGAGGCCCGCCGGGCCACCGACTAACCTCGAATCGTGGACCCGAAGACTCGCATGCGGATCGTGACCGGCGCACTGGTGCTGCTGCTCGTGGTGGTGATCGTCAGCGCCCTGGTCCGGAAGTGAACGCCGAAGGCCCCCGCTCCGTCCGGAGCGGGGGCCTTCGTGTGCTCGGTCAGAGCTGCTCGACCACGTAGTCGATGCAGGCGGTGAGCTTCTCGACGTCCGCCGGGTCGATCGCCGGGAACATCGCGATGCGCAGCTGGTTGCGGCCCAGCTTGCGGTACGGCTCGGTGTCCACGATGCCGTTGGCACGCAGTGCCTTGGCGATTGCGGCGGCGTCGATCGACGCGTCGAAGTCGATCGTGCCGACGACCTGCGAGCGCTCCTCCGCCTTCGCCACGAACGGCTGCGCGTAGGAGGACTTCTCGGCCCACGAGTACAGGATCGAGGAGGACTCGGCCGTACGGGCCACTGCCCAGTCCAGACCGCCCTGGCCGTTCAGCCACTCCAGCTGGTCGGCCAGCAGGAAGAGGGTGGACAGCGACGGGGTGTTGTACGTCTGGTCCTTCGACGAGTTGTCGATCGCGGTCGGCAGGTCGAAGAACGGCGGGATGTACCGGCCGGAGGCGGCGATCTCGGCGGCGCGCTCCAGGGCGGCCGGCGAGAAGGTGGCCAGCCACAGGCCGCCCTCGGAGGCGAACGACTTCTGCGGGGCGAAGTAGTAGACGTCCGTCTCGCGGATGTCCACCGGCAGGCCGCCGGCGCCGGACGTGGCGTCCACCAGGACCAGCGAGCCGGCGTCCGCGCCCTCGGGGCGGCGGATCGGCATCGCGACACCGGTCGACGTCTCGTTGTGGGTGAGCGCGTAGACGTCCACGCCCGCCTCGGCGACCGGCAGCGGGTGGGTGCCCGGCTCGGTCTTGATCACGGACGGCTCGGCCAGCCACGGGGCGGCCTTCACCGAGGAGGCGAACTTGGACGAGAACTCGCCGAAGTTCAGGTGCTGGGACTTCTCCCGGACCAGGCCGAAGGCGGCGATGTCCCAGAACGCGGTGGAACCACCGTTCCCGAGGACCACCTCGTAGCCCTCGGGGAGGGAGAAGAGCTCGGCGACGCCCTCGCGGACGCGCTTGACCAGGTTCTTGACCGGGGCCTGGCGGTGCGAGGTGCCCAGCAGGGACGTTCCGGTGGCGGCGAGGGCACTCAGCGCCTCGGGTCGCACCTTGGAGGGGCCGCAGCCGAAGCGGCCGTCGGCGGGCAGATTGTCGGCGGGGATCTGAATCTGAGCCACGGGCGCAGCCTACTGTTTCGCGTTGCGGGAGCGGGACCGTCGTCCGTCCCCTGAGATGTCGGATGGGCGGAGCGGGGCAGACCTGTCAGGGGCGCGGGGAACTGCGCGACCAGCCCTCTACGGAGGTGCATGGCCGCGCGCGCAGTTCCCCGCGCCCCTGGTGGCGGACCCGGGGGTTTCACCCCAACGTGTCAGTGGGCGATCTGGTCCCAGCCGTCGACCTCTTCCGGGCGGCGGGAGCCCGGGCCGATGTAGCGGGCGGCCGGGCGGACCAGGCGGCCGGTGCGCTTCTGCTCCAGGATGTGGGCCGACCAGCCGGCCGTCCGGGCGCAGGTGAACATCGAGGTGAACATGTGCGCCGGGACCTCGGCGAAGTCCAGCATGATCGCGGCCCAGAACTCCACGTTGGTGGCGAGCACGCGGTCGGGGCGGCGGTTGTGCAGCTCCTCCAGCGCGGCCTTCTCCAGCGCCTCGGCGATCTCGAAGCGCGGCGCGCCGAGCTCCTTGGCGGTGCGGCGCAGCACGCGGGCGCGCGGGTCCTCGGCGCGGTAGACGCGGTGGCCGAAGCCCATCAGGCGCTCGCCCTTGTCCAGGGCCTGCTTCACGTAGCCGACGGCGTCGCCGGTGCGCTCGATCTCCTCGATCATGCCGAGCACGCGGGACGGGGCGCCGCCGTGCAGCGGGCCGGACATCGCGCCGACGGCGCCGGAGAGCGCCGCCGCCACGTCGGCGCCGGTGGAGGCGATGACGCGGGCGGTGAAGGTGGAGGCGTTCATGCCGTGCTCGGCGGCCGAGGTCCAGTAGGCGTCGACGGCCTTGACGTGCTTGGGGTCGGGCTCGCCGCGCCAGCGGATCATGAACCGCTCGACGATGGTCTCGGCCTTGTCGATCTCGCGCTGCGGGACCATCGGCAGGCCCTGGCCGCGCGCCGACTGGGCCACGTACGAGAGCGCCATGACGGCCGCGCGGGCGAGGTCGTCGCGGGCCTGCTCGGCGGAGATGTCCAGCAGCGGCTTCAGGCCCCAGACCGGGGCGAGCATCGCGAGGGCGGACTGCACGTCGACCCGGATGTCACCGGAGTGGACGGGGATCGGGAACGGCTCGGCGGCCGGCAGGCCCGGGGCGAACTTGCCGTCCACCAGCAGGCCCCAGACCTGGCCGAAGGAGACGTGCCCCACCAGATCCTCGATGTCCACACCGCGGTAGCGCAGGGCGCCGCCCTCACGGTCGGGTTCGGCGATCTCGCTCTCGAAGGCGACTACTCCCTCGAGCCCGGGTACGAAATCGGACATCAGACGGCTCCTTCAGTGATCAGACACGACGCGCGGCCATGGTGGGACGACGCGCCGGTGACCGATGGTGGTTGGCACTCGGTGTCAGCCTGTCAGGCACGGAGTGCATTGCGCCATACACCACCACGGTGATGTTTCCCCCACGGGCCGCTCGACCCCCTGTCGTGTCCGGCGTCCTCGGCGGATGTTCCGGGAAGATCCGGGTCATACCGGACGATTCCCCGTACGACGGGTCGTGAAGCGGTGGCGAGCCACCATATCTCCAGGTGTTTGCGCGGACGTAGCGGTGTCCGACGCTTGTCGTACGGGATGATGTTGGCGTGCCTACCGCGGAACGCCACCCGACAGCCCTGTCCACGCCCACCGGGGCCCGGCCCGGCCCGGACCTCAGCGTGATGCGCAAGCATTACCAGCACGAGGGCCTGGCCGAGGGGCAGCTCGCCGCCGACCCGATCGGCCAGTTCACCCGCTGGTTCCACGAGGCGGAGGAGGCCGGCGTGGTGGAGCCCAACGCGATGGTGCTGTCCACCGCCGACGCGGACGGCCTGCCCAGTTCCCGGACGGTGCTGCTCAAGGGCTACGACCGGCGCGGCTTCGTGTTCTTCACCAACTACGGCTCGCGCAAGGGCGCCGACCTGGCCGCCAACCCCCGGGCGTCGCTGCTCTTCCCGTGGATCGCGCTGGCCCGCCAGGTGGAGGTCGGCGGCACCGTCGAGAAGATCGGCCGGGACGAGACCGCCGCCTATTTCCGCACCCGCCCGCACGGCTCCCAGCTCGGCGCGTGGGCCAGCGAGCAGTCCAGCCCGGTGGAGAGCCGCGAGGTGCTGGAGCAGCGCTACGCCGACCTGGCCGCCCGCTACCCCGAGGGCGAGGGCGTCCCCGTCCCGCCGTTCTGGGGCGGCTACCGGGTGGTCCCGCGGACGGTCGAGTTCTGGCAGGGCCGCGAGAACCGCCTCCACGACCGCCTCCGCTTCGTCGCCGACGGTGACGGCTGGCGGGTCGAGCGCCTCTGTCCGTGACCGGCGCCTCCGCTCACCCACGGCATGAGGGCGGGTCGGGCCTGCCGGACTGCTCGGGCGAGTGTGACGGGTGGTCAACGCCGTGTCATGCGGTTCGGCCAACCGGGGGTGAAAACGACCCGAATGGCCTTATGGGTTGCGGGTTTTGGCCGCCTGAATCGGGGTAGCGCGCGATATGGTCGATCCGGGTGAATTCTCGGCTCAGGACGCCGGGGCCTGTCTCGCGCCGAGCAGGCGCAGAAACGAGTCATCATGGTCGCCGCACTCGCCACCAAGCCCGCCGACAGCGCGCGCGTCGAGGAGCCGGACACGAGGCCTTCGCTCGCCGCGCTCGCGGCCCTCGGCACCGAGGAGCTCACCGCGCAGCTGTACCGCGCCCTGCCCGGCGGGGACGGCGGCCAGGTGGCCGTGGCCGCCTTCAACTCCTCGATCTGACCCGGCCGGTCGCGTCCGCCCGAGTCCGTACGATCCCATGCCGCGCCCGTTGGTGCCGTTCTCGCAGTTCGTGCTGAAGGTGCACAGCCGCTGCGATCTCGCGTGCGACCACTGCTACGTCTACGAGCACGCCGACACCAGCTGGCGCGGCAAACCGCGGGCCGTGTCCGAGGCGGTCCTGGCGAGGACCGCGGAGCGGATCGCCGAGCACGCCCGCGCCCACGAACTGCCCGCCGTCCACGTGGTGCTGCACGGCGGCGAGCCCCTGCTCGCCGGGCCCGCGCTGCTCGGCCGGGCCGCCGAACTGCTGCGCGCCGCCCTGCCCGAGGGCTGTGCGCTCGACCTGCGCATCCACACCAACGGCGTGCTGCTGAGCGAGCGGTTCTGCGACCTCTTCGCCGAGCACGGCATCAAGGTGGGCGTCTCACTGGACGGCGACCGCGCCGCCAACGACCGGCACCGGCGGTTCGCCGACGGGCGCAGCAGCCACGCCCGGGTGCTCGCCGCCGTGGAGCTGCTGCGCCGCCCGGCGTACCGGCACCTGTACGCCGGGCTGCTGTGCACCATCGACGTCGAGAACGACCCGGTGGCGGTGCTGGAGGCGCTGGTCGCGCTGGAACCGCCGCGGATCGACTTCCTGCTCCCGCACGCGACCTGGGACCAGCCCCCGAACCGGCCCGCGGGCATGGGGGAAACCCCGTACGCCGACTGGCTGTTGGCGGTCCACCGGCGCTGGGAGGAGCTCGGCCGGCCCGTTCCGGTGCGCACCTTCGACTCGATCCACCGGACCCTGCGCGGCCGTTCCAGCCTGACCGAGTCGCTCGGCCTCGACCCCGCCGACCTGGTGGTCGTCGAGACCGACGGCACCTTCGAGCAGGCGGACAGCCTCAAGACCGCCTACGACGGCGCTCCCGCCACCGGCTTCTCGGTGTTCGAGCACGCGCTGGACGAGGTCGCCGCCCATCCCGGCATGGTCGCCCGGCAGTCCGGGCTGGCCGGGCTGGCCGAGGAGTGCCGCGGCTGCCCGGTGGTCCGCTCCTGCGGCGGCGGCCTGTACGCGCACCGGTACCGCACGGGGTCCGACTTCCACAACCCGTCCGTCTTCTGTGGTGACCTGTTGAAACTGATCACGACCATCCGCGACCGGGTGGTCGCGACCCCCGGCGTCCCGGCCCAGGAGGGCCCGCGCGAGCCGGTACTGACCGAGCGCCAGCTCGGTGAACTGGCGGCCGGCTACGGCGGCGGGGCCACGGTCCGGGCCCTCGCCGCGGCCCAACTCGGGCTCACCCGCAAGCTGGTGGCGGCCGTCGGCGCGGCCTCGCCGGCCTGGGGCCTGATCGCCTCGCTGGACGGCGGCGACGGCCCGGCGCTGGACGCCGTGCTGGCCCACCCGTACGCGCGGGCCTGGGCGGTGCGCTGCCTCCAGGGCGAGCCGGGCGCCGACCTCGGCGGGCTGGCGGAGCTGGCCGCGGCGGCGGCGCTGCGGGCCGGGCGCTCCTTCGAGCTGCCGCTGCCGGTCCGGGCCGGGGCCGTCCACCTGCCGACGCTGGGCCGGCTGCTGGTCGGCGGCGACGGCGAGACGGTGCTCGCCGGGGACGCGGACGGCTTCACCGCCGGTGGGGTGCGGGTCGGCTGGGACGCGCCGGGCGACGGCCGCTGGCAGCCGGTCCGGCGGACCTCGCTGGCCGGCGGCTGGACGGTGGCGCTGGAGGACACCGACCCGCAGCGCGACAGCCACCAGTGGCCGGTCGAGGAGCGGCTGCCGGAGGAGGCGTACCTGGCCTGGAGCGGGGCGCTGCGGGAGGCCTGGGAGCTGATCGGCCGCGACCTGCCCGGGTACGCCCCGGGCATCCGCGGCGGCCTGTCCACCATCACCCCGCTGCGGTCCGGGTCCGAGGGGCGGGACGTCAGCGCCGCCGCCCGGCAGGCGTTCGGGGCGGTGGGCATCGCCCGGCCGGCCACCGCGCCGATCCTCGCCCTGCTGATCGCCCACGAGTTCCAGCACGTCAAGCTGGGCGCGGTGCTGGACTTCCACGACCTGTACGACCGGGCCGAGGAGCGGCTGTTCCACGCGCCGTGGCGGCCCGATCCCCGGCCGCTGGAGGGCCTGTTCCAGGGCACCTACGCGCACCTGGCGGTCACCGAGTTCTGGGCGGCTCGGGTGCGGGCGTACGACGGGCTGGCGAGCGAGCCGGCCGAGCATGCCCGGGTGCAGCTGGCGACCTGGCGCGGGCACACCGCGCGGGCGGTGGAGGTACTGGCCGGCTCGGGCGCGCTCACCCCGCTCGGACTGCGCTTCACCGAGGGCATGGCGGCGACCGTGGAGCCCTGGCTCGCCCTGCCGGTCGGGGCGGGCGCCGAGGCCGCCGCCCGGCAGGCGGCGGCCGAGAACCTCGCCGAGTTCCGGGCCCGCGCCGAGGCCGTGGGCCGCCGCTGATGCTGCTGGAGAACCTGCTCCCCGGCGCCGGCGCCGGCGCCGGCGTCGAGGAGCCGAGCTGGTCCTTCACCGATCTGGTCGACCATCTGCGGGCGATGGGCCTCGCGGCCGGCGAGACCCTGCTGGTGCACTCCTCGCTGCGCTCGATCGGGACGATCGCGGGCGGTCCGGCCGAGCTGCTCCGGGCGCTGCTCACGGTGCTCGGCCCCGAGGGCACGCTGGTGGTGTACACCGCCTGCCCGGAGAACTCCGACACCTCGCGGATGGCGCGCGCCCTGGTCGAGGGCCGCTCCCCGCAGGAGCAGTCGCGCCACCAGGCCGGGATGCCGGCCTTCGACCGGGAGGTCACCCGGTCCACCCCCCTGCTCGGCTGGTTCTCCGAGGAGGTCCGGGCGCACCCGCGGGCGGTGCGCAGCGACCACCCGCAGACCTCGTTCACGGCGATCGGCCGGGACGCGGTGCGGCTGATGGCGGAGCACGAACTGCACAGCCACCTCGGCCCGCACTCGCCGGTCCAGAAGCTGTACGACGGCGGGGCGCGGGCGCTGCTGATCGGTCTGCCGATCTGGAACATCACCCCGGTGCACTTGGCCGAGTACTGGCTGGAGCGTCCGCCGATGCAGCTCTACGGCTGCGTGATGGAGGACAAGTGGGGCCGGCACTGGCGGCACTTCCAGGCGGTGGAGATCCGCGACGGGCACCTGGAGGACCTCGGCCGCCACCTGGACCGGGAGCTCACCGACCGGGTGGAGGGGCAGCTCGGGGCGGCGCACTGCTATCTGGTGCCGATCCGAAAAGCAGTCAATCTGACATTCGCTTTCCTTCAGAAAACGAACAGTTGAGGTCACGCGCTATTCCGTTGGGGAAGGACTCCTTCCTAGACTGAAAGCCCGCTCGCGGGGATCAGGTGACGGGCGGTCTCGGGGGAGGCGCGTGTGAACGGCCCTACGGGCAGGAGCAAGGGGTCGGCCCGACCGTACTTCTTCCTGAGCTACGCCCACACCCCGAGAGTCAACTCCCGCGGGGTGGACCCGAACCACTGGGTCGGACGGCTGTTCGCGGACCTCAGCGAGGCGATCCTCCAGATCACCGACATCCCGGCCGGCGACCCGATCGGCTTCATGGACCGCTCGATGCACCAGGGCCAGAAGTGGGCCGAACGGCTCTCCTGGGAACTGGCCAACTGCCGGGTGTTCGTCCCGCTCTACTCGCCGCGCTACTTCAAGAGCGAAGCCTGCGGCAAGGAGTGGCACGCCTTCACCCGCCGCTCGGTCTACCAGCGCCGGCCCACCGCCGAGCGGGCCACCGGCATCGTGCCGGCCCTGTGGGTCTCGATGGACCACTACCGGCTGCCCCGGGTGGCCAGTGAACTCCAGTTCAGCCACGACAGCTTCGGCGCCGACTACGCCGCCGAGGGCCTGTACGCGCTGATGAAGATCGACTCCTACCGCTCCCAGTACGCCACCGCCGTGCTGCGCCTGGCCCAGCGGATCGTCGACGTCGCCGACCAGACCGTCATCCCGATCGGCCAGCCGCTGGAGTTCGAGGCGCAGCCGTCCGCCTTCGAACCGCCCGAGCCCACCGACCGGGTGCGGATCTCGGTGTACTCGTACCACAGCCCCGAACTGCCGCCGCAGCGCAGCGCGTCCTGCTACGGCGAGCAGCGCACCGACTGGCAGCCCTTCCGGCCGCCCTCGCGCCGCCCGCTCGTCGAGGACGCCGCCGACGTGGCCCGCGGCATGGGCTTCCAGCCCACCGTGCACGAGTTCGAGGACGAGGCCGAGTCGCTGCTGACCACCGACCGGGCGACCGCGCCGAGCGTGCTGCTGGTCGACCGGTGGGCCCTGCTGGACTCCCGGCGCTCCGAGACGGTCCGCCGGGTCGACCGGCGCAACCTCGCCTGGCTCAGCGTGCTGGAGCCGTGGAACCGCGAGGACCAGCAGTGCCGCGACCACGAGCGGATGCTCAACGAGATCGGCGACACCGTGCTCTCCACCACCCGCTCCGGCCGGCAGAAGCCCAGCCTGCGCGAGGAGGGCTCCACCGGCACCCCCGGCAGCCTCGACGAGTTCCGCGGCGAGATGGAACGGGCCGTGATGCGGGCCAGCACCGCCTTCGAGCAGCAGTCCAACGGCCGGCCGGTTCCGGCGGCCCCCCGAAGACCCCGACTGGGCGCATGAGTTCGGACAGAAGCCGGGCGGTCGGGACACCGCCCGGTGGCACGGGACGACAAGCACGCCGGCGGCCGCGGGGGTCGCGGGAATGGGGGAGGGACGCCATGAACGATCGGACGGCCAGGAGCCCGCAGGCCTACGGCCGCCGCCGCGACACGGGGGCAACCGAGGACCGGCAGGGCCGCATCATCACCTTCTACTCCTACAAGGGCGGCACCGGCCGGACCATGGCGCTCGCCAACACCGCCTGGATCCTGGCCGCCAACGGCCACCGGGTGCTCACCGTCGACTGGGACCTGGAGGCGCCCGGCCTCGGCCAGTTCTTCCGGCCGTTCCTCGATCCGGACGTGGTCGCCGCCACCACCGGCATCATGGACCTGTTCGCCGACTACCTGGACGAGGCCCGCCGCCCGATCGAGCGCGAGCCGGACTGGTACGAGGACTTCACCCGCATCCACCGCCACGCCATCTCGCTCGCCTGGAACCAGTTCCCGGCCGGCGGAAAGATCGACTTCGTCCCGGCCGGACAGCAGAACCGCGACTACTCCGGCAACTCCCGGGTCGACTGGGACCTGCTCTACGAACGCTACGACGGCCAGAACTTCATCCAGAGCCTGCGCAGCGACATGAAGCGCCGCTACGACTACGTCCTGATCGACAGCCGGACCGGCCTCACCGACACCGCCGACATCTGCACCGTCGAGATGCCCGACGACCTGGTGGTCTGCTTCACCCTCAGCGACCAGTCCATCGACGGCGCCTCCCGGATCGCCCGGGTCATCGAGGACCGCTACGGCGACCGGAACATCCGGATCCTGCCCGTCCCGATGCGGATCGACGAGGGCGAGAAGGAGAAGGCCGACGCCGGCCGCGCCCTGGCCAGGATCAAGTTCTCCGGCCTGCCCGCCGGCCTCAGCGAACCCGAACTCGCCCGCTACTGGACCGGTGTGGAGATCCCCTACCGCCCGTTCTACGCCTACGAGGAGATCCTCGCCCCGTTCGGCGACCAGCCCGGCCTGCCCGGCTCCATGCTGGCCGCCTGCGAACGCCTCACCCGGGAGGTCACCCAGGGCCGGGTGGTCGGCCTGCCCGTGATGCCCGAGGACGTCCGGCTGCGCCACCTGGACGGCTTCGTCCGGCGCCGCCCCACCGCCCCCGCCGACCTGTACCTCAGCTACGTCCCCGAGGACCGCGCCTGGGCCGACTGGATCGCCGCACTGCTCACCGATGCCGGCTTCCGGGTGGTCCCCCGCGACGCCTCCGCCGGCGCCAACCCCCGCTCCGCCACCGAGCGCGGCATCGACTCCGCCTACCGCACCATCGCACTGCTCTCCGCCGGCTACCTGCAGTCCCCGCAGGCCCAGGCCCTGTGGGACCGCACCATCATCGCCGACCCGGCCGGCGCCAGACGGCAGGTCATCCCGGTCCGGGTCAGCGACGTCCGCCTCACCGCGCCGTACAACAGCCGCAACCCCGTCGACCTGATCGGCCGCGACGAACAGGCCGCCGCCCTCACCCTGCTGCGCGCCCTCGGCCGCACCGAGCCCGAACTGCCCGAACGCTCCCCCGGCGCACCCCGCTTCCCCGGCACCCGCCCCACCTTCTGGCAGGTCCCGCAGCGCAACCACTCCTTCACCGGCCGGATCAAGGTGCTGGACGATCTGCGCGCCCAGCTCTCCGGCGGCACCACCGCCGTCCTGCCCCCGCCGCAGACCCTCTACGGCCTCGGCGGCGTCGGCAAGACCCAGGTCGCCCTGGAGTACGCCCACCGCTACATGTCCCACTACGACCTGGTCTGGTGGATCGACGCCGAGCAGAGCGAGAACGTCGTCGTCGACCTCGCCGAACTCGCCGGCCGGCTCGGCCTGCGCGTCGGCGACAACGTCAACGAGGCCGCCCAGGCCGCCCGCGACGCCCTCCGCCAGGGCATCCCCACCCCCAACTGGCTGCTGATCTTCGACAACGCCGACGAACCCACCGACATCCGCCGCTACTTCCCCGACGGACCCGGCCACATCCTGGTCACCTCCCGCAACCAGGGCTGGTCCGGCCAGGCCGGCGTGCTCAACGTCGACGTCTTCGACCGCACCGAGTCCATCGACCACCTCACCCGCCGGGTCCGCAACCTCACCCGGCAGGACGCCGACCGGGTCGCCGAAGCCGTCGGCGACCTCCCGCTCGCCGTCGAGGTCGCCGCCGCCTGGCTGGAGACCACCCGCACCCCCGTCGACGCCTACGTCAACCAGCTCAAGGCCGAAGCCACCCGGGTGCTCGCCGCCGGCGAGACCCCCGCCGACTACCCCACCCCGGTCGGCCTCACCTGGAACGTCTCCATCGCCCGGCTGCGCGAGCAGTCCCCCGCCGCCGTCCGCCTGCTCGAACTGTGCGCCTTCTTCGCCCCCGAGCCGATCTCGCTGCGCCAGTTCTTCTTCTCCGAGCAGATGCGACTCGCCCTCTACCCGTACGACCCCGAACTCACCGACACCTTCCTGCTCGGCAAGGTGCTGCGCGCCGTCAGCCGCTACGCCCTCGCCAAGACCGACGCCGCCAGCGACTCCTTCCAGGTCCACCGACTCGTCCAGGCCGTCGTCCGCAGCGGCATGAGCGACGCCGACCGCAACACCGCCATGCACCAGGTCCACGGCATCCTGGTCAGCGCCCGCCCCTCCCGCGGCGACACCGACGACCCCGTCAACTGGCCCACCCTGGAAAAGATCTGGCCGCACCTGACCCCCTCCCGGGCCCAGGACTGCGACGAGAAGGACGTCCGCGAGCTGCTCATCGACCGCGTCCGCTACCTGTGGAAGCGCGTCGACCTCGACCAGGCCCTCCAACTCGGCCGCCAGCTCGACAGCAACTGGACCACCCGCTCCGAGAGCGAGACCGACCCGGTCGAACACCGCACCTGGCTGCGCCAGATCCTCAGCCTCCGGCTCCAGATCGCCAACGTGCTGCGCTCCCAGGGCTCCTACACCGAAGCCCTCGCCCTCAACCAGTCCACCCTCGCCGCCCAGCGCGACCTCCTCGGCGAACACAACCCGTACACCCTGATGACCGCCAGCTCCCTCGCCGCCGACCTGCGCTACCTCAACCGCTTCCAGGAAGCCCTGGCGATGGACCTCGACACCTACGACCAGTTCATCGAACTCTTCGGCGAGGACGACCCGCGCACCCTCTCCGTCGCCAACAACCTCGCCATCGACCACCGGCTCGTCGGCAACAGCGACGCCGCCCGCGACCTCGACCAGGACACCGCCGAACGCCGTGCCGCAGTCCTCGGCCCCCACCACCCCTACACCCTCGCCTCGAAGTCCAACCTCGCTCGCGACCTGCGCGAGATGGGCGACTACAAGAACTCCGTTGAACTGCTCCGCGAAGTCCTTGAAGCCTTCGCCAGCCTCGCGCAGTCCGACCTGCCCGAGGACCTCCGCAACTCCAAGTCCCTCGCCGTCTCACTGCGCCGCGGCGGCGACTACGCCGAGGCCCGCGAGATCACCGAGCGGACGTACCAGCGGTACATGGACCGGTACGGCCCCGACCACGCCGACTCGCTCGCCTGCCGGCTCAACCTCGCCGCCGACCTCAGCGCCGCCGGCGACAAGGAGACCGCCCGCGACATCGCCGGCGAAGCGTACGAGGGCCACCGGCGGCTGCTCGGCGAGGACCACCCGTTCACCCTCGCCTGCGAGAACAACCTCGGCATCTACCTGCGCGGCAGCGCCGACCTCGACGGCGCCATCCGCCACGGCGAACAGGCCGTCTCCGGCCTCTCCCGGGTGCTCGGCGCCGAGCACCCCTTCACGCTCAACGCCACCCTCAACCTCGCCAACGCCTACGGCGACAACAACCGGCTCGCCGACGCCGAACGGATCGGCCGCGCCGCCCTCGACGGCCTGCTCGACCGGTACGGCGCCGGACACCCCGACTCGCTGGTCGCCCAGTCCAACCTCGCCGTCACGCTCCGCGCCGCCGGCCGGCGCAACGAGGCGGAGGCGCACCGCATGCGAGCCCTCGCCGGGCTGGTCGAACTCTTCGGCGAGGACCACCCGAGCGTCTCCGCCTGCCGCGGCTGGCAGCGCATCAACCGCGACCTGGAGCCCCAACCCATGTAGGCCAACCACAGGGGCGCGTGGGGGCACCTCCCGGCCGAAGGCTGGGGGAGAACTGCGCGACCAGCCATCGCTCTACCTGGGTGCATGGTCGGTCGCGCAGTTCCTCGCGCCCCTGACATGCTTGCGCCCATGTCCCAGGTTTTCGTCACCCGCCGTCTTGCCCCCGGCGTCGCCGACCGTCTCGGTGACCGTGCGATCGTCCACGACGGCGAGGAGCCGCTCGCGCGGGCCGAGCTGCTCCGGGCGGTGCGCGGCCGCACGGCCGTGATCACCACCCTGGACGACACCGTCGACGCCGCGTTCCTGGACGCGGCCGGGCCGTCGCTGCGGATCGTGGCCAACCACGCGGTGGGCACCCACAACATCGACCGCGCCGCGTGCGCGGCCCGCGGGGTGCTGGTCTCCAACACGCCGGGCGTGCTGACGGGTGCCACCGCGGACATGGCATGGGCGCTGCTGCTGGCGGCCACCCGCCGGCTGGGGGAGGGCGAGCGGCTGCTGCGCTCGGGCCGCCCGTGGGCGTGGGCGCCGACGTTCATGCTGGGGCTGGAGCTGGCGGACACGCCGCTCGGCATCCTGGGCATGGGCCGGATCGGCCAAGCGGTGGCTCGCCGGGCGGCCGGCTTCGACATGCCGGTGAGCTACCACAACCGCAGCCGGCTGCCGGAGGCGGACGAGCAGGGCGCCACCTGGCGTCCGCTCGACGAGCTGCTCGCCACCTCCACCGTCCTGGTGGTCACCTGCCCACTGAACGAGGCGACCCGGCACCTGGTGGACGCCGAGCGGATCGCCCGGCTGCCGGCCGGTGCGGTGGTGGTCAGCATGACGGCGGGCGTGGTGGACGAGGCGGCGCTGGCGGCGGCGCTGGACAGCGGTCACCTGTTCGCCGCGGCGGTGGACAACTTCGAGCGGGAGCCGGAGGTGGACCCGGCGCTGCTGGCGCAGGAGCGGGCGGTCCTGGCGCCCCACCTGGGCAGCGCCACCGTTCGGACCCGGCAGGCGATGGGCAACCTCGCCGTGGACAACGTGCTCGCCGTGCTCGACGGCAAGGACCCGGTCACCCCGGTCGGCTGAGGCCTGGTCAGCCGTCCGCGGCCCAGCGGATCGCGCGGGCCATCTCCTTGAACGCCCCGAAGTGCGCGGCCCCCGGCTCCAGGTAGAGCTCCGCGCCGGGGATGTGGTCGGCGAGCCAGCGGGAGTGCTCGACCGGGGAGAACTGGTCGTCCGCGCCGTGCCACAGCCGGACCGGGCGGCGGATCGACTCCACCTCGAAACCCCAGTCGGAGATGAAGGCCAGCACGTCGTCGATCCAGCCGGCGGCGCCGTACCGGAAGGCCTGCCGGTAGGTGGAGACCAGCATCCGGCGGATCCCCTGGTCGGAGACCACCGAGCGGTCGGTGAGCGGCAGCTCCGGCACCAGGTCGCGGAGCAGTTGGGCCGGGTCGCGCCGGATCACGTTGGAGCGGGCCTGGAAGGCGCCGGCGATCTGCGGCTGGCCGAGTTCGGCCTGCCGGTAGGCGGCTTCGTTGGACGGCGTCATGCTGCCGTACCAGTCCAGTCCCTCGGCGTTGCGTGGGGCGAGGCTGACCAGCACCGCCAGCCGGGTCACCCGCTCGGGCAGCAGCGCGGCGCAGGCGAGGGCGTGCGGCCCGCCGCCGGAGCGGCCCAGCACCGCGAAGCGACCGAGGCCCAGCGCGTCCGCGATGGTCGCCACGTCGGCCGCGGCGGCGGCGACCGCGCGGCCGGGCAGCCGGGTGGAGTCGCCGTACCCGGGCCGGTCGAAGGAGATCAGCCGCACCCGCATCCGGGACAGCACGCTGCTGCGCGGCGCCGGACCGCTGCGGCTGCCCGGGGTGCCGTGCAGCAGGAACACCGGGAGCCCGTGCGGGTCCCCGGAGGTCTCGACCGCCAGCGTGCGCCCGCCTGCCGCCTCGACCATCCGTGTCACCACGCGGAACCTCCTGCTCGACGGGGTGGCCGGATCGGCCGGGTCAACTGGGGAGGTCCAGGCTGCGGACCTCGCGACGGGCCTGCCAGGTGGTGTGCTCGCGGGAGATGGCGTCCTCGGCGTCCCGGGCGAGGCGCGCCCAGATCTCCTCGGCGTCCGTCGACCCCACGTCGAGGCGGGCCAGCTGGACCTCCACCTTGGACAGCTCGGCGGCGGCCAGCGTGTACGCGGCCGCCTGCGGCCGGTACTGCCGCAGCTGGGCCCAGGCGGCGATCGAGGCGGCCACCGCCGAGATCGCGCCGAGCGCGTCGAAGGTGAACCAGCCGAGCGCCCGCAGCACCGCCAGCGCCAGGCCCGCCAGCGGCAGCACGATCGCCAGCCGGCCGGCCCGCCGGGCGGCGTTGCGGCAGTACACCGCCTTGTTCTGGTACCAGTCCCGCTGGGTGCGGACCCGCTCCCGGACGTACACCTCGCGGCGCACCGGCAGCGGCTGGTCGCGCAGCTGCTCCATCCGCTCGGTGATCTGCGGGTGGCGCATCGGCGCCCGCCAGCCGGTCAGCTCGGCGGACATCTGCGACATGTTGGGGATCACCTGCTCGGTCTCGAACTCGTCGAGCAGGCCGGTGAGCTGGATGTCGTAGAGCCGCTCGGCGTCCGGCAGCTTGCGGGGCGGCGGCTGGTAGGAGTCGGCCCGCACCGCGTACTTCCACACCAGGGTCTTCACCGACTCGGCGACCGCCCGGCCGTCGTACCAGAGCCGCTGCGGGTTCTGCCGGGCCATCACGGTGGCCATGAACAGCGCGCCGAGGTACGCGGCGGCCGCGGCCCAGGCCCAGAGCGAACCGTCGGCCGAGCCGGTGAAGGCGGCCGCCACCAGCAGCACCAGCTCCCACCGGGAGAGCGCCACCGCCCGGCCCTGGCCCTGCAGGGACGCCTCGTCGGCGGCCCAGAACAGCCGCGGGAGCAGGTCCTGCTCCCGCACGAACCCGATCGAGCCCGCCCCCGCCACGTCCGCCCCCGTCCGTCGCCCAGCACCGGTCGCACAAGTCCTACCCAGGCACGGGCGCGGGCATCCCCCGGGATGAGGAGTTCATGTCGCCACCGTCCGGAGGCCGTTCGGGCGGAGTCCGGGGCGGGTCACCAGGCGTAGAGGATGCGCTCCGCGTTGTCCGCCATCGCCTTGGCGTTCCACTCCGTCCCGCCGTCCACGTTGCCGCTGCGGAACAGCGGCGGGGTGCTGCCCTCACCGCGCTGGGCCCGGTCGGCCAGCCTGCCGATCGCCGAGGCCACCACCGCCTGCATCAGGGCGCTGGTGACAATGGTGGACACCGAACCGAACGGCGCCCCGGCCGCGGGGTGGTCCAGCTCGCCGTCCCCGACCGCGATCTTGCTGTCCAGTACCAGGTCGCAGTTGTCCTTCAGGTACGTCCCGGACGGGTGGTTGGAGCCGACCTCGGCCACCGGGTAGGCCAGCGAGGTCACGCCGATCACCGTCATCCCGCGCTCCCGGGCGTGCCGGGCAAGCTCGACCGGCATCACCTGGCGGCCGGAGAGCGAGATGAGGAAGAGCAGGTCGCCGGCGGCCGCCGGGGTCAGGTCCAGGGTGGTGGTGGCCAGTCCGGAGACCCGCTCCAGGGCGCTGCCGAGCGGGGCCGGCATCACGTTGACGCCGGTCATCCCCGGCACGTTCAGCAGGTTGATCACCACCAGGCCGCCGGCCCGGTACACCACGTCCTGGGCCGCCAGCGAGGAGTGGCCGGCGCCGAAGGTGAAGATCCGCCGGCCGTCCGCCACCGCCGCGGCCAGCAGCTCGGCGGCGGCGTCGATGTTCGCGGCCTCCTCGGTGCGGACCCGCTCGAGGTGGGCCACGGCGGCGTCGAAGTACTGCCCGACCAGGTCGGTCATCGGAAGGCTCCGTCCAGTCCGTCCACACTGCGGGCGGTCGGGTGGTCCAGACCGCACCATGGAGAAAGATACGGCGTGCACGGTGCTGCCTGGGGCGGTCCGCTGTCAACCGGTACGAAAAGGTCCGGGCGTAGCCACCGGGCGGGGTCGGTTGTCGGTGCGGTACGTCAGAATTGGCGGTGAGGACACCGAGGAACGGAGCCAGGGCCGATGTCTGGGCTGATCGACACGACTGAGATGTACCTCCGCACCATTCTGGAGCTGGAGGAAGAGGGCATCACGCCGATGCGGGCCCGGATCGCCGAGCGTCTGGAGCAGAGCGGGCCCACGGTCAGCCAGACGGTGGGGCGGATGGAGCGCGACGGCCTGCTCCAGGTCGCGGAGGACCGCCACCTGGAGCTGACCGAGGAGGGCCGCCGGCTCGCCGTCCGGGTCATGCGCAAGCACCGGATCGCCGAGTGCCTGCTGGTCGACGTGATCGGCCTGGAGTGGGAGCAGGTCCACGAGGAGGCCTGTCGCTGGGAGCACGTGATGAGCGAGACGGTCGAGCGCAAGGTGCTCGCCATGCTCGGCCACCCGACCCAGTCCCCGTACGGCAACCCCATCCCGGGGCTGGACGAGCTGGGCGACGCCAAGGCCGAGGGCGAGGGCTTCGACGCCGGCCTGGTGACGCTGGACGCGGTCGCCGCGGCGGAGGCGGCTCACGTGGTGGTCCGCCGGATCGGCGAGCCCATCCAGACCGACGGTGACCTGATGCGTACGCTGCGCCGGGCGGGTGTCCGCCCGGGTGCGACCGTGCAGGTCTCGTCCGGGATCGGCGGGGTGCTGGTCGGCACCGGCGAGAGCGCGGCCGAGCTCGGCAAGGAGATCGCCGCGCACGTCTTCGTCGCCCAGCCGTAGGCGATCGGTCCGCAGGCGTTCGGCCCGCACGTGGCCGGTCCGTGCTCGGGGTGGGGCCGAGGCCCGGTGCGTCCCCACGCACCGGGCCTCGGTCGTTCCCTCCCTGATCCCCTCCGACCGCTCCACCCACCACCCCGAGCCCGGCGGGTGCTGCGGCTCCCCCTTCTTCCCTCCCTGATCCCCTCCGGATCCCCTCCTCGGTTCCCTCCCTGATCCCCTCCGACCCGCCTCGTTCGGCTTCCCCGACCGAACGCCCTCCGGCGGCCCTCCCGGCCCAGGTGCCCCTCCTCGTGCTGCTCGCCCTGTGCTGTCGAGAGTGATGATCCCCTCGGCAGATGGGCGCAATCCTTGAGCGTTGTCACTCGTCCGAGCGGCTTGCCGGGTTGACGGCCGGGTAGAACCTTCCTTTCCCGGACATGCGTCCGACGGGCCCCGTCTCCGGTGGGAGACGGGGCCCGTCGGTACCGCGCGGGGTGCAGCGCGGTGCGTGCCCCTCACCTGTTCGGCGCAGGGCACCGGTCAGCGGACCCCCGCCGGTTGGCTCTGCGCGGGTCGTGCGGAGGGGGCCTCCCGGCCGCAGGCGTACGCCAGCGGGCTGATCAGCTCCGCGGCGTCCGGCAGCCAGCGGTTGATCGCGGACGGCGGCCGCGCCCACTGCGCGAAGCTGTAGCCGCCCACCCGGGAGGGCGGGGCGACGATCCAGTCGCCCTCGCCGCGGGCCACCAGGTCGAGCCGGTCCGGCGTCCAGCCGAGCTTGCGCAGCATCTCCGGCAGCTTGCTCAGCACCCCGGGCAGCACCAGGAAGTGCAGCCGCCGCCCGGCCCGCCCGGCCGCCGCCGGGACGGCCACCACCGGGCCGAGCTGCAGGCCCATCCGCTCCATCCGGGCCAGCGCCAGGCAGCCGGCCACCTCGGGGACGTCCAGGACGTCGAAGGAGCGCCCGGTCGGCAGCAGGATCGAGGCCTCCGGGTTCTCCGTCCACCACTTGCGGACCACCCCGGGGCCGGCGCTCGCCCGGCGCCGCCAGTCCGTACCGGTCGGGTGCGCACCGGGCAGCTCGCACTGCTGGTCGCCGCACGAGCAGCGGGCCGGACCGTCGCCGTCGATCAGCCATGTGCCCGGGGCGACCTCCCAGTGGCGGTCCTCGGCGTAACGGACGGCTTCGATGAGGAGCGGGGGCAGACCCTGCTCGGGGGCTCCTGGGGTGTTCTCCACGTGCTGCTCAACTACCGTCCGTGAGTGGGGTTACGGTTCGATTCCGACCACTCCGGACGCGCCGCACGATGTCACCCGAAACGGTGATCCTGAAACCCGGGGGCCGCGGTGACCTGGGGCGGTAACGGGCGCAGTGGGGGCGCACAGGGGCATTCGTCAGGGCGCGTGGGGAGTGGATCCGTCACCGTGGGTATTCCGATGGTTGTTTGCACAGTCGTCGCCTCCGGTCGCGTCCGGTGGCGTTGGGGAGGCGAAGCCCATGGCCGCGAGACCACTCGTCGCACGAGAGCCCAATGAGCGTTTGCAGCAGCTGATCCAGGAGGCGGGCTGCTCCAACGCGGGCCTCGCCCGCCGGGTCAACCTCTGCGGCGCCGAGCACGGGCTCGACCTGCGCTACGACAAGACCTCGGTCGCGCGCTGGCTGCGCGGCCAGCAGCCGCGCGGCCAGGCGCCGGCGGTGATCGCCGAGGCGCTGGGCCGCAAGCTCGGCCGCGGCGTCACGGTGGAGGAGATCGGCATGGCCGACGGCAAGAGCCTCAGCTCCGCCGTGGGCCTGCAGTTCGCACCGAGCCTGGCCGCCGCGCTGGAGCAGATCTGCGAGCTGTGGCGCAGCGACGTCAGCCGCCGGGACTTCCTGGCCGGTACGACGGTCGCGGCCTCGGCGCTGGTCGAGCCCAGCCGGGACTGGCTGATCACCCCGCCGGACCCGGTGGTCGCCCGCGCCGGCGGCACCCGGGTCGGCATGGCGGACGTGGCGGCGATCCGGGCCACCACCCAGATGCTGGTCGACCTGGACCACCGCTTCGGCAGCGGCCACGTCCGCCCGGTGGTGGTGCACTACCTCAACAGCGTGGTCTCCGGCTTCCTCGGCGGCACCTACCGGGAGGAGACCGGCCGTCAGCTCTTCGGCGCGGTCGCCCGGCTCACCGAGCTGGCCGGCTACATGGCGGTGGACACCGGCCAGCCCGGCCTCGCCCAGCGCTACTACATCCAGGCGCTGCGCCTCGCCCAGGCCGCCGACGACCGCGGCTACGGCGGCTACGTGCTGGCCGCCTCGATGAGCCATCTGGCCGCGACCCTGGGCAACCCGCGGGAGATCGCCCAACTCGCCCGGGCCGCGCAGGAGGGCGCCCGTACGGTGGCCACCCCCACCGCGATGGCGATGTTCTACGCGGCGGAGGCCCGCGGCCACGCGCTGCTCGGCGACTCGGTCGCCTGCGAGGCGGTCGCCGACAAGGCGCTGGCGGCGATGGAGCGGCGCAACCCGGCCGAGGACCCGGACTGGATCGTCCACTTCGACGAGGCCTACCTGGCGGACGAGTTGGCTCACTGCCACCGCGACCTCCAGCAGGGCGAGCAGGCCGAGCGGTACGCCCGGACCGCACTCGAACTGCACCCCGCGCACCGAGTGCGCCGGCGCGCGGTCGACCTGGTGCTGCTGGCCACCGCGCAGCTGCAGCAGCGCGACCTGGAGCGGGCCTGCGAGACGGGCGTGGAGGCGGTCCGGCTGCTGAGCGGGCTGCGCTCCAACCGGGGCGTGGAGTACCTGGACGACTTCCGCAGCAGGCTGGAGCCGTACCGCGGGCACCGGGCGGTCCGCGAGTTCCATGCCCGGGTGGACGGGGAGGCCGCGTGAGGGAACGTCTGCCCGCGTAGTCACCCGTACCGGTGAACAGGTAGCGTGGGCCAGCAGTTGTGGTCCGCCGTCAACGAGCGTGCGGGACAAGCACAGGTGAGGAATCGCGTTGAGCCAACGCCGCTCGTATTCGAACTCAGGTGACTTCAACCTGGACGACCTCTTCCGGCCGGAGCCGGGAGAGGCCCAGCCGGGTGCGCAGCAGCCGCCGGTGCCGCAGCAGCAGGCGGCGCCGCCGGTGACGGGTCAGGGCGGCCCCGAGTACTGGGGCCCGCCGCCGCCCGGGGCCGTGCCCCCGCAGGCCGCCGCGCCCACGGGCGAGGCGTCCGAGACGCAGTACCTGCCGCCGTACCCGGCCGCCGACCCCACCGTGGGCGGCGGCATGCCCGCGCCCGGGCAGACCTTCGGCGGCCAGCCCGGCCAGCCGTACCCGCAGCAGGGGCAGAGCTTCGGTGGCCAGACCTTCGGTGGGCAGCCGGCCCCGGGCCAGACCTTCGGCGGCCAGCCGGGCCAGCCGTACCCGCAGCAGGGGCAGAGCTTCGGCGGTCAGACCTTCGGCGGGCAGCCGGCCCCCGGGCAGACCTTCGGCGGCCAGCCGTACGGCCAGCCCGCGCCCCCCGGATACGCCCCCGCCGAGCCGTACCAGGAGGCCGCGCCGTCCCGGAAGCCCGACCAGAAGCTGATCATCGGCGGCGCGATCGCCGCCGTCGCGGTCGTGGGCATCCTGGTGGCCGTGCTGACGAGCGGCGGTGACGGCGGCGGCAGCGGCGCCAAGCAGCCGGTCGCCAAGGCCTCCGCGGCGCAGTCCGCGCCGGCCCCGGCCGGCGGTGCGGTGACCCCGGAGATGAAGGCCCAGGCCCAGGCGCTGTCGGACCTGCTGGGCACCGCCAGCGCCTCCCGCCAGGCCGTGGTGGGCGCGGTGGCCTCGGTCGGCAAGTGCGAGAACCTCCCCGACGCCCAGGCCAAGCTGACCTCCGCCGCGACCCAGCGGCAGGACCTGCTGACCAAGCTCGGCGGGCTCAAGGTCGACCTGCTGCCGGACGGCGCCAAGCTGACCCAGCAGCTGCAGGCCGCCTGGCAGGCCTCGGCCACCGCGGACTCCGAGTACGCGGCCTGGGCGGGCGACGCGAGCGCCGGCTGCGACCCGGCCAAGGTGAAGGACAACCCGCACCTGAAGAACGCCAACGACGCCAGCGGCCAGGCGACCACCGCCAAGACCCAGGCCTCCGACCTGTGGAACGCGGTGGCCGGGAAGACCGGCCTGCCGACCAAGGACAAGTCGGAGCTGTGACCGCAGCCCGAAGGGGGCGGGACCGGATCGGTCCCGCCCCCTTCGGCGTGCTTCGGCCCGGCCGGCTCAGGCCGGCGGCTTGCCGTTGGTCAGCACCCAGCGGACGTCGATGAAGCCGTTGTGCTGCTCGACCAGCCGGCCGCCCTGCACCTGCTGGAAGGTGACCGAGGTGTTGACCAGTCGCGGCGAGTCGGCGCTCGGCAGCATGTTGGTCATGCCCCAGCTCAGCGGCGGGGTGGTGCCGCCGGTGTCGATCGGGTCGCCGCTGTCCAGCACGGTCTGCAGCGCCTTGGCTGTCAGCGTCCGGCTCTTGTCGACCCGGCTCGCGGCCTGCTTGAGCACCTCGTACGCGACCCAGGTGGTCTGCACGCCGGGGTCCGAGACGTCGATGGTGGCGCCGCCGCCGTAGGTGCGGGCGGTGGCGCGCAGCCCGTCCCAGACCCGCGAGGACTCGGCGGGGAACCAGGCGGTGGCGTAGGCGCCGCGCAGCGGGCCGTTGTCGCCGCCGGTGGAGTCGACCACCGACTGCTGGACGCTGCCGATCACCGAGGCGAACTGGGTGTTCTTCGGCGCCAGCCGGCGGTACGGGTCGAGCAGGTTGGAGGTCGGCTCGGAACCGAGGGCGCTGAGCACGCAGTTCCCGCCCCGGTCGTCGCCGATGGCCTTGCGGGCGACCGGGGTGTAGTCGTTGGACATCTCGGGCGCCTTGACGTCGGTCAGCTTGACCTGGGTCTGCTTGAGCGCGCCGCTCAGGTAGCCGGCCAGGCTGTCGCCGACCCGGGTGTCCGGGCGGATCAGCGAGATCTGCTTGCAGCCGGCCTCGACCAGCTGCCGGCCGCTGCCGGCCACCAGCGCGGGCATGCCGCCGGCCACCGGGTAGGAGAGCGGGCTGCTGAACTCCGGGCTGGAGAGGCCGTAGCCGCCCAGGTACGGGATGCCGGCCGACTCCAGGGTGGGCATGAAGTTGGTGCCGAACTGGCTGGCCGAGCCGACCACCGCGACCACGTGCGCGTCCACGGCCTGCCGGGCGCAGGCGGTGGCGCCGTCGGCGGTGTTGTGCTCGTTGCAGGTCAGTACCCGCACCTTGCGGCCGCCCAGGCCGCCCTTGGCGCCCAGCTCGCGGCCGATCGCGTCGGCCAGCGCGGTCATGCCCGGCCGGTCGGCGGAGCCGGTGTCGGACGGCGCCCAGGTCATCACCGCGAGGTCCTGGGCGGCGTCGGCGGCGCCCGCGGGCCCGCCACAGGCGGAGGCGGTGAGCAGTGCGGGGAGCAGGACCGCGGCTGCGGCGAGCGCTCCGGCCGGACGGCGGCTTGCGCCGGGTCCGGCGGTCCGATGGTGGTCCGGTGCTCCGATCGAGGTCATGCTGCTCGTCCCCTCCCCGGGAATGGGAACCCCGCGCCCCCGGGCGCGGGACTGGCCGGAACCAGCCTTGACCTGGCCGGGCACGTCGAGAGGGACGCAATGTGAACGACCGGCCAACGAGGACGGAACACCGGGGGATCGCCGTGGGTGACGCGTGTAGATGGCGGTCCGCGGGTGAACGTACGATCGTTCGTGTGTCCGACAGCATGGATTCTCGGTATCGGTCTGACCGAACCTCTTCTCGAACCGCCCGCCGCTCCAGCACGATGGGCGGCATGCCCTTGACTGACCTGCCCTGGTGGCGCTGGCGCGCCCGCCTGCGCTCGGCGCTCCACATGCTGTCCGACCCCGCCTTCCAGCAGGAGGCGTGGCTGCACGGCCGGGACGGCTACGGCGACCTCACCGACGCCGTCTACCGCCTGGTCGAGGACACCTGGCTGGACCGCTGGTCGGCCGAGAAGTACGTCGGCTCCGTGCTGCGGGACTCCGCCGAGGCGGTCGCGGTCGACGCCGCCGTGCTGCGGGTGCTGCGGGTGCTGCACCAGGTCGGCGCCGAGGCGCCCGCCGCCGCCTACCTGGCCCACCAGGACTGGCCGGAGGCCGTCCAGGCCGCCCGCGAGGCCCACTACCGGCTGGCGGTCAACGACGGCGAGGACCCGGACGCCCCGCCGGTGAGCCTCGACGTGCTCCGGCAGCTGACCCAGGTCTGAGCCGGGTCCAGCACGGCCTCCCGGCCGTGCCGTCCCGGAGTCTCGGGGTTCGGGCGGTACGACGGACGGGGACGGTTCTGTGCCACCCTTGTCCACCTGCGCCGACACCTGCGACGAGAGAAACGGGGCCCGCATCGTGGACGAGCCGACCGCCAGCGCCCAGTACGTCCTCACGCTGTCCTGCCCGGACAAGCAGGGGATCGTGCACGCGGTCTCCAGCTACCTCTTCATGACGGGTTGCAACATCATCGACAGCCAGCAGTTCGGCGACGCCGGCAGCGGGCTGTTCTTCATGCGGGTGCACTTCAGCGCCGAGCAGCCGGTCAACGCGGAGAAGCTGCGGGCCAGCTTCGCGGCGATCGGCGCCTCGTTCCGGATGGACTGGCAGATCCACGCGAGCACCGAGCGGATGCGGGTGCTGCTGATGGTCTCCCGTTTCGGCCACTGCCTGAACGACCTGCTGTTCCGCACCCGGATCGGCGCGCTGCCGATCGAGGTGGTCGGCGTGGTCTCCAACCACACCGACTTCCGGGCGCTCACCGAGTCGTACGGGATCCCGTTCCACCACGTGCCGGTGACCGCCGACACCAAGGCGGACGCCGAGCAGCGGCTGCTCGACCTGGTGGCCGATGAGCAGGTCGACCTGGTGGTCCTGGCCCGCTACATGCAGGTGCTCTCGGACGACCTCTGCAAGGAGCTCTCCGGCCGGGTGATCAACATCCACCACTCCTTCCTGCCGAGCTTCAAGGGCGCCAAGCCGTACCACCAGGCGCACGCCCGCGGCGTGAAGCTGATCGGTGCCACCGCCCACTACGTCACCGCCGACCTGGACGAGGGCCCGATCATCGAGCAGGAGGTGGCCCGGGTCACCCACGACGTCACCCCCGAGCAGCTGGTGGCGCTCGGCCGGGACGTCGAGTGCCAGGCGCTGGCCCGTGCGGTGAAGTGGCACAGCGAGCGCCGGGTGCTGCTCAACGGCTCCCGGACGGTCGTCTTCGCGTAGGCCCTCCAGGCCTTACGGGCGGGAGAGCAGCGGCAGCGCCCGCAGGACCTGGCGGATCACCGCGCGGTCGCCGCTCGCGCCGACCGGGACGCGGTCCGGGTCGAGGTGGGCGGCGGCCAGCCGGCAGAACTCCAGCCCGTCGACCACCAGCTCGGCGACCGGGACGCCGTCCGGATCGCCGTCCAGCGGGACCAGCCACTCGCCGGCCGCCGGGCCCTCGATCACCAGCTTGAGCATCCGCCGCCCGCCCGGCCGGGCGCCGTCCAGCACCAGCGGGATCATCCGCGCGCCCAGCCCGATCAGCTGCCGCAGGTGCGGCGCGGCCGGCGGCTCGTACGGGTAGTCGACCGCGCGGGCGAGGTCCTCGCCGTGGATCCAGCACTCGAAGGCGCGGTCCAGGAAGGCGTCGGCCAGCGGCAGCCGGGCGAAGCCGTAGTCGACGGCGGCCGCCGGGTCGGCGCCGAGGGCCGCGGCCCGGACCAGCGCCCGGCTCTGCCACCGCCAGCAGGCCCGGACCTCCGCGTCCGGCCGTCCCCGGTGGGCGTCGATCAGCGCCAGGGTGCGGTCCAGCAGCAGCCCGGCCGGGCCGCCCTGGGGCTCCACCCGGTCGTCCCCGCCCTGCGCGGGCACCCGCAGCGACAGGACCGGGACCGGGTCCGGAAGGCCGAGCACCGGGGCGAGGCAGGCGTCCACCGCGGCCAGGTGGCAGAGCACCTCGGCGGCCCGCCACCGCTGCACCCCGCCGGACCAGGCGAGTTCGGCGACCTCCTGCCACTCGTCCGGGCCGAGGTCGCGCAGCAGCGCGTCCAGGCGGGCGCTCTCCGCCGCGTACGGGGCGGCCCAGACCGGCACCGGCAGTTCGGCCGGGCGCTGGGCGAGGCAGGACTCCAACACCTGCTGACGGAGCCCGACCGGCAGGTCGAGCGGCTCGTCGGTGCACGGGACGGGCTCCACGGCCGGTCCCGATCCGGCGCCGAGCGTCCACCCGCCGAGCCAGGCGCGCAGCGGACCGGTTGACGGGTCGTACGCCTCCGGGTGGTTCCACAGGTGGGCGAAGACCTCGCGGGTGAGCTGTTCGGCGGCCGCCTCGTCGTCGGACGTACGGGCGGCGAGACCGTGCACCAGCGGCGCGTGGCGGTCGTAGAGTTCACCGAGCGCGGTCTCCTCGCCGCGCAGCAGGCGCCGGTGGAGGTCCCGGTCGCTGCCGGGCGCGCGATCGGGTGCGTCCACTGAACCCCCTTCGCCGCCACCCGGGTCGGAAAGGTCCCACGGTAGTGGCCGGGCCCGGGGACTGACGGGGTTTCGGCGGAAGCGTGGACGAACGGTGCCGGATCCGTGGTGGTGCGGCCCGGCGCGCGGCGTGTTCGAGCGGCGCTGGACATACGTAGCAGGGGTGGTTCGCTCGTGGCTACCACGGTCCCGACCCCCTTTGGCGGTACCGTCGTCGGGTACGAGCGGGGCGGCACCGACCGGTCGTGCGATGCCCGGCAGGGTGAGCGGGACAGTATGCACCGAGCCGTCCCCCGATCGCTGGAATATGCCCGAAGCGCTTGCTGCGGCCCACCCGCGGAATCATTCTGAGGCGTATTCGTGTCGATGCCATGGGCAGTCCGGCCAGGCATCCCAGTGGTGCGCGGCCGGCCGGACCGGCGTGCCTCAAGCGGGCCGAATACCGAGTGCGGGTGGTGGAGCGGTGCAGGTACTTCAAGTACAGCTGGCGGTCCAGGCGGATCCCTCCGAGGTGGGCCGGGCGCGACGGTGGGTGCGGGCGCGACTGGCCGGGCACGGGCTCGACCCGGCCGCGCCGGTGGCCGAGACCCTGGTGCTGGTGGTCTCCGAGCTGGTCACCAACGCGGTGGTGCACACCGGTTGTCCCGCCGTGCTGAGACTCACCATGCCGGCGGCCGACGCGGGCTGTCCGGTCCGGGTGGAGGTGGCGGACAGCAGCCACGCGGCCCCCGCCCCCCGGCACGCCGGCGACGACGAGGACGCCACCAACGGGCGCGGCCTGGAGCTGGTCGAGCTGCTCTGCGACCGCTGGGGCTGGTACCCCGACGGCTCGGGCAAGCGGGTGTGGTGCGAGATCGACCCGGCCGCGACCGTACCGCTGGAGTGCCCGGAGCCGGTGGCCGCGGCGCGCTGATCCGCCGCTGTCCGCCCGTCCGCCGCCCGCATCCTTGCGGCCCGTGCGCCCCGCTGTACGCCGGCCGTGCTCCCGGGCGCCCCGCCGCTGCTCCCGCAGACCCGGAACAGGCGGCAACCCTTCCGAATTTCGGACAACCCATTGACGTGACGTATTCGACTGATCACTCTTGGGTGCAGCTCTCCGTCGCGAGGGGACGCCGAGGACACCGGGCGGTGCCGACACAGGGGGTTCGTCCGCAAGGCCGCCAGGGGCCCTCGGCGAGTACGGAGCGCAGACGCCTCGGCTTCAGGGCCCGCGGCGTCCCGCCGGATGGCGGCCCGCCGTGCCGTGCTCGGGGCGCGTGCGGCGCGCCGCCGTCCGGCCGTCCGCCGCCGGGTGCGTCCGCATCGTGAAACCAGTGGAATTCCCAGGTGGTCTACACCAAAACTGTCGTCTGTGACCGCACCAGACCTCCGGCACAGCGCCGCCCCCCACCTCGACGCCCGGCCCGAACCCGCTATCTGGTCCCGCAACTTCCGCCTCTACTTCACCGCCCGCTCCTCCGGACTGCTCGGCGACGCGATGCTGCCGGTCGCCGTCTCGGCCGGACTGCTCGCCGCCGGCCGCCCGCTCGGCACGGTCGGGTACGCGATGGCCTTCCTGATCGCCCCGTTCGCCGGGCTGGTCCTGGTCGGCGGGGTGCTCGCCGACCGGTTCACCGCCCGGCGGCTGATGATCATCGCCGACCTGGTCAACCTCACCACCCGTGCCCTGCTCGCGGTGCTCTTCTTCCGCGGCGTCGACCAGCTCTGGCAGCTGTACGCGCTGCTCGCCGTGGCCGGCACCGCGGCCGCGATGTTCCAGCCCGGCGCCGCCTCCACCGTCCCCCTGGTCGCCCGGGACGTGCAGGGCGCCAACGGTGTGCTGCGGATCTCCGAGGCCGCCACCACCCTGCTCGGACCGGCCGTCGCCGGACTCCTGGCCGGAGCCGCCACCGGCTGGGTGATGGTGATCGCCGCGGTGACCTACGGGATCAGCGCACTCTGCCTGTTCACCCTGCGGCTGGGCCCCGTCCCCGCCCCGCCGCCCGGCGACAGCCTCTGGCGGAACCTGGTCGTCGGCTGGCACGAGTTCCGCGCCCGCGCCTGGATGTGGGGCGTGATCGTGATCTGGATGGCGTTCACCGTGCTCTCCTGGGGCCCGCTGCTGCCGATCACCGCCGGCCTGGTGGTCCCCGAACACGGCTCCACCGTCTACGGCCTGCTCAACTGCGCGTTCGGCGCGGGCACCGTGCTCGGCGGACTGGTCGCCATCCGGATCAAGCCGGCCCGCCCGCTGACCGGCGGCGCGATCGCCCTGCTGGCCTTCCCGCTGCAGCAGTTCGCGCTCGCCCTCGACCTGCCGCCGGCCCTGCTCGCCGCCGCCCAGCTCGCCTCCGGCGCCGGCATCACCTTCTGGGGCGTCATGTGGGCCACCAGCGTGCAGACCCAGGTACCCGGCGAGGTGCTGAACCGGATCCACGCGTACGAGGTGGCCGGCTCGGTCTGCATGTTCCCGGTCGGCGCCGCCCTCGCCGGACCGGCGGCCGAGGCCTTCGGCCCCCGCCAGGTGCTGGCCGGCGGGGGAGCGGTCACCCTGCTGGTGGCCGCCGCCCTGCTGCTCACCCCGCCGATCCGCCGGCTCGGCCGGGCGACCGCCCGTACCGGCTCCGCCTCCTGACCCGGCCGTGCCGGGGACCGCCCCCCGGCGGGGTGGCTTCATTCTGATGGAAGGTGGCAGACAAACCCCTCGCCTCCCCGACCCGCGATCGCCAGACTCGGCCTGGTGAACGAGCTGACCACCCGGCGGACTCCCGCCGACGCCCCCGCCGGAACCCCACGCCTGCACTACGGCTGGGTGGTGGCCGCCGTCGCGCTGATCGTCCTGATCGGCGCGGCCGGCTTCCGCTCCGCACCCGGCCTGATGATGGACGCGCTGAACAGCGAGTTCGGCTGGTCCCACGCCACCATCTCCAGCGCCGTCTCGGTCAACCTCACCCTCTACGGCCTCACCGCGCCGTTCGCCGCCGCCCTGATGGACCGCTTCGGCGTCCGGCTGGTGGTGGTCTGCGCCCTGCTCACCATCTCGGTCGGCTCCGGACTGACCATCCTGATGACCCAGGCCTGGCAACTGATCCTCTGCTGGGGCGTGCTGGTCGGCCTCGGCAGCGGCTCGATGGCCGGCGCCTTCGCCACCACCGTCTCCGGCCGCTGGTTCCAGGCCCGGCAGGGGCTGGTCACCGGTGTGCTCACCGCCGCCGGCGCCGCCGGGAACCTGGTCTTCATGCCGGTGCTCGCCTCGCTCGTCGAGCACCACGGCTGGCGGACCGCCGTGGTCACCGTCTCGCTGTCGGCCACCGTGGTCGCCGTCCCGGTCCTGCTGCTGATGCGCGAGCGGCCCGCCGACCTCGGCCTGCTGCCGTACGGCGCCACCGAGCCGCCGCCCCCGCCGCAGATCACCGGCGGCGCCCTCGCCCGCTCGCTGCGGGTGCTCCGCGAGGCGGCCCGCACCCGGCCGTTCTGGCTGCTGGCCGGCTCCTTCGCGATCTGCGGCGCCACCACCGCCGGACTGGTCGGCACCCACTTCATCCCCGCCGCCCACGACCACGGCATGCCGGTCACCACCGGCGCGAGCCTGCTCGCCCTGATCGGCATCTTCGACGTGGTCGGCACGGTCACCAGCGGCTGGCTCACCGACCGCTTCGACTCCTCCCGGCTGCTGATCACCTACTACGCGCTGCGCGGCCTGTCGCTGCTCTTCCTGCCGCAGCTGTTCGGCCAGTCGTTGCACCCGCCGATGCTGGCCTTCGTGGTCTTCTACGGCCTGGACTGGGTCGCCACCGTCCCGCCCACGGTCGCGCTCTGCCGCCGCCACTTCGGCCAGGACGCCCCGATCGTCTTCGGCTGGGTGCTCGCCTGCCACCAGATCGGCGCCGCCGCCGTCGCCGGACTGGCCGGCCTCGCCCGCGACCGCTTCGGCGACTACGACGCCGCCTGGTACGCGGCCGGCGCCCTGTGCGCGCTGGCCGTCCTGTGCTGCCTCGCGCTGCGACGCCGGCCGCAGGCCGTCGCGGCGGCCGCGTAGGCTCGACGCCCATGACCTTGCGCTTCACCCTCGACCCCGAGCTCACCTTGGAGCTGCGCGCCGCCCTCGTCACGCTGTGGACGGACGTCTCCAACGCCGGCGGGGCGGTCGGCTTCGTCCCGCCGGTGACCGAGGACGACGTCTGGGTCACCGCCGAGAAGCAGTTCGCCGGCGCCGGCCCGGGCCGGCCGGACCGACTGCTGCTCGCCGTCGAGGAGGAGTCCGGCCGGGTCGCCGGGATGCTGTTCTTCGAGTCCATGCGTTTCGACCTGATGGAGCACTGGCGGATGCTCAAGCGGGTCATGGTCCACCCTGACTTCCAGGGCAGCGGCTACGGCGCCGAACTGCTCGCCGAGGCCGAGCGGATCGCCCGCGACTGGGACCTCGCGGGCCTGCGGCTCACCCTGC
The DNA here is from genome assembly GCF_024172095.1 of Kitasatospora cinereorecta. Lineage (GTDB taxonomy): Bacteria > Actinomycetota > Actinomycetes > Streptomycetales > Streptomycetaceae > Kitasatospora > Kitasatospora cinereorecta. Next base: position 253,353 of record NZ_JAMZDX010000001.1, read on the forward strand.
GCGGCGGCCACGGCCTGGAGCGGTTCTACGGCCGCTGCGGCTACGCCGAGGTCGGCCGGGTGCCCGGCGCCATCCGGGTCGGCCCCGGCGACGACCGCGACGACGTCACCATGTGGCTGGACCTCCGCGACTGAGCTCCGCGTCGGACGTGCTTCACTGGGATACCGCACCCGGAACCACCCGCCGTACCCCAGCAGTAAAGGACCCCGACGTGAGCAGCAAGAAGTACGCCACGCTCCGCTACACCTCCCTGCGGGCCAGCATCTTCCTCGGCTGCCTGCTGATCGCGCTGCTGCTCGGCCACTACGGCATCCTCCCGGTGGCCGGCTCCACCGGCGTGGTCTTCCTGGTGCTGCTCGCCGGACTGGTCTCCGCGCCGCTCAGCTACGTCCTGCTCAGCAAGCAGCGGGACGCCATGTCGGAGCAGATCGTCGGCCGCGTCGAGTCCATGCGCACCAAGACCACCCAGCGCATCGCCGCCCAGAACGCCGAGGAGGACGCGCTCGACGACGCCGCCCGTGCGGCCGCCGAGCAGCGCTGACCCCGATGTCCGGCCCGGACACCCACGTTCCCGACGCCTCCGCGCCCGATGTCTCCGCGCCCGACGCGGGCGCGGCCGCGGGCCCGGGCGGACGCCGGCCCACCGGCCGTGACGTGGCCCGGCTCGCCGGGGTGTCCCAGGCCACCGTCTCCCTGGTGTTCTCCGGCCGGGACGCCGGCCACCGGGTCTCCGACGCCACCCGCGAGCGGATCCGCGACGCGGCCCGCACCCTCGGCTACCGCCCGCAGGCCGCCGGCCGCCAACTGCGCCTCGGCCGCAGCGGCATGATCCTGCTCGCCGTCCCCAACCTGCTCGGACCGTTCTTCGGCCGGGTGCTGACCGGCGTCCACGAGGAGGCCGGGCGCCGCGGCCTCGCCGTCGTGGTGAGCAGCGGCTGGGACGGCGACACCCTCGCCGACGCCGCCGCCACCGGCCGCTTCGACGGCCTGCTGCTCTGCTCCCCGGACGACAGCCAGCTCGGCGACCTGCCCGCCGACACCCCCGCCGTCTACCTGGACGCCGACCCCGCCCGCTACCCCGACCGCCCCACCGTCGAACTCGACGTGGCCGGCGGCATGCGGGCCGCCGTGGCCCACCTCGCCGCCCTCGGCCACCGCCGGATCGGCCACCTGCGCTCCACCCTGTCCGCGTACACCTTCCGGATGCGGCAGGCCGCCTTCGAGTCGGCCGCCGCGGAGCTGGAGGTGCTGGAGGTGGGGGTCCCGCTCAACGAGGGCGCGCCCGCCGCCCGCGAGGTCGCGTACGGACTGCTTGCGCGGGCCGACCGGCCGCAGGCGGTGATCTGCGACGACGACGTGGTCGCCTCCGGCCTCTACCAGGCCGCCGCCGAACTCGGTCTGCGGATTCCCGGCGACGTCTCGGTGATCGGCATCGACAACATCCCGGTCGCCGAACAGCTCGCCCCGCCGCTCACCACCGTGGACCTCCCCGGCGAAGCCCTCGGCCGCACCGGTGTCACCGCGCTCGCCGCCCTGCTCCAGGGCCGGCCCGCCCCGGCCGCGGCCCCGCTCGCCACCACCCTGGTGGTCCGGTCCTCCACCGCCCCCGCGACCTGACCGCCGCGGCCCCCGCTCTCGGGCGGCTCAGGCCGCCAGCACGGCCTCGGCGCGGCGCGCCGGCTGCAGCTGCGCACGGGTGGCGAACAGCAGTACGCCGCCGACCGCGATACCGGCCGCCGCGCACAGCGCGACGGCACTCAGCGAACCCTCCACCAGCGACCCGGAGACGGCGTAGCCCGCCGCGTTGCCGGTGGCGAACAGGGTGACCAGCCAGGCGAAGGCCTCGGTCACCGTGCCGGCCGGGGCGAGTTCGGCGACCAGGACGAAGGCGGCGGCCAGCAGCGGCGCCAGCACGGCACCGGACAGGAACGCGAGCGCCGCCATCGGCAGCGGGCCGGGCAGCAGCACCAGCGGAAGGTAGCTGACGGCCATGCCGAGGGCGAGCACCCAGGTCCTGGTGGCGGTGGAGGCCCGCCAGGTCAGCGCGCCGTACGCCAGCGCCCCGAGCAGCCCGGCCAGCGCGGCGAGCGCCAGCAGGGTGCCGGCCCCGCCGGGCAGCCCGCCCGGGTGCCGCTCGGCGTACGCGATGAAGAGCACGTTCTGCGAGCCCACCGTCCAGCCCGCGCCGGCCAGGCCGATCAGCAGCAGCACCAGTCCGGGGGAGCGCAGCGGCCCGAGCAGCCCGGCGGAGGCGGACCGCGGCGGCGCCTGCCAGGTGCGGGCGGGAGCGGCGGTGCCGACGATCAGCGCACCGGCGAGGCCGAGCGCGGCCGCCGTCCACAGGGCTGTGGACGGACCGAACGCGGCGGCGATCCCGGCGACGGCCAGCGGTCCGGCGACGTACAGCACCTGCTGCGAGGCGGAGTCGAACGCGTACGCGGTGTCCAGGTGCTCCTCGTCGACCACGTCCGGCCACAGGGCGCGCAGGCACGGCTCCAGCGGCGGCATGAACAGACCGGCCAGGGCGGCCCCGGCGGTGGCGGCGACGACCGAGCCGGGGGCGAGCGCGAGCAACGCGTACCCGGTCCCGGCGACCACGGCGGACGCCACCAGCACCCGCGGCTGCCCGGTGCGGTCCACGATCCGGCCGAGGACCGGCCCGCCGATCGCGGCGGCGATCGCGTACGCGGCGGTGGCCAGGCCGATCCGGCTGTACGGGGTGCCCGCCTCGCGCAGCGCCAGGGCGATGACCAGGGCGGTCATGCCGGCGGGGAGGCGGCCGAGCAGGGTGCCCAGGAGGAGCCGGGTGACATGGGGGGCGCGGAGCAGGGCGGTATAGCCCATGGTCGTCCTCCGGGTGGGCGCGCGGGCGGCAGGGTGGGATGCTCACCAAGTTATACGTATAACTGCCCTTGGTCAAAGCTGATCTAAAACTTCTACTTTGAACATCTCAAAGGTTTGTTGCTAGTGTCTCGGCCATGACCACCGCAGGCGCCGCCCTCCAGCACGGGACGAGCACTCCGCTCGCCCCCTGCCGCGCGCGCCTCGCCGGTGCCGTGAACGGCCCGCGCAGCTGTCGCTGTATCCGGGCGGCACGCCACTCCTGACGCCCCGGCACCTCCTCGCCGGGTGGGCGTCCCGCCGTGCCGCCGCCCCGTTCCGCCCCGCCCGTTCACCCCACACCGGAGTCGCACTCCCATGCCCACCGCGCCCTCCTCCGCCGCGCCCACCGTCCTCGGCAGACTGCGAAGGACCCCTTTCTGGGCCCAGATCGTCGGCGGCCTCGTCCTCGGCCTGCTGCTCGGCTGGATCGCCCGCGCCGGCGACGTCTCCTGGCTCACCACCACCCTGGACACCATCGGCAAGACCTTCGTCCAGCTCCTCAAGCTGGCGGTCCCGCCCCTGGTCTTCACCGCGATCGTGGTCAGCGTCGCCAACCTGCGGAACGTCACCAACGCCGCCCGCCTGGCCGTCCGCACCCTGCTCTGGTTCCTCGCCACCTCGCTGATCGCCGTCGCGATCGGCCTCGGCCTCGGCCTCCTCACCGACCCCGGCCAGGGCGCCCACCTCACCGACAAGCCCAAGCTGCCCGAACACAAGGGCACCTGGGTCGACTTCCTCACCGGCATCGTCCCCACCAACATCGCCGACGCCTTCCTCCAGGTGAACGTCCTCCAGATCGTCTTCCTGGCCGTCGTGGTCGGCGCCGCCGTCCTGAAGATCGGCGCCAAGGCCGAGCCCGTCCTGAAGATCAGCGAATCCGTCCTGGAACTCACCCAGACCGCCCTGTGGTGGGTCATCCGACTCGCCCCGCTCGGCACCCTCGGCCTGATCGGCAAGTCCGTCGCCAAGTACGGCTGGGACCTCCTCGCGCCCTTCGCCACCCTCACCGTCGATGTCTACGCCGGCTGCGCCCTGGTCCTGTTCGGCGTCTACGCGCTGCTCCTGCGCTTCGCCGGCGGCCTCAACCCGCTCAACTTCTACAAGGGCGCCTGGCCCGCCATCCAGCTGGCCTTCGTCTCCCGCTCCTCGATCGGCACCCTGCCCGTCACCCGCCGGGTCACCGAGCGGCTCGGCGTCCCGAGCGAGTACGCCTCGTTCGCCGTCCCGTTCGGCGCCACCACCAAGATGGACGGCTGCGCCGCGATCTACCCCGCGCTGGCCTCGATCTTCGTCGCCCAGTTCTACGGCATCCACCTCGGCATCGGCGACTACCTGCTGATCGCCTTCGTCTCCGTCATCGGCTCCGCCGCGACCGCCGGCCTCACCGGCGCCACCGTGATGCTGACCCTCACCCTCTCCACCCTCGGCCTCCCCCTGGAGGGCGCCGGCCTGCTGATCGCGATCGACCCGATCCTCGACATGGTCAGGACCGCCACCAACGTGGGTGGTCAAGTTGTCACCACGGTGATCGTGGCCGCCCGGGAGGGCATCCTCGACCGCGACGCGTACGACAAGCCGTCGGGTGACCTGCTGGCCGAGCCGGTGAACAGCCCGGACCTGGTGACCGTCGCGGCGTAACGCACGCAGACCATTCGGGCCCTTCCCTGAACATCGGGGGAGGGCCCGAACCGCTGTGTGGAAGGACCTCGCGGCCGGCTACTCGGTCCCGGTCGGCAACGCGAGGTGGGCGGCCGCGCTGCGGAACAGGCTGTCGAGAACCTCGGCGCCGGTGCTCTCCAGCTCGGCGTCGGCGCGGGTTTCGCCGGCACGCCCTACCGAGGATCCGGCTCGGCTCCTGTGGTCGCGCCCTCCACCGGCGGCGCTTCGATCGTGGTAGTCAACGTGCATGCCGACGGAAGCCTCCAGCGATTCGGACAAGCCGTCTCTGTTCCGACGGCTGCGGCAGGTGCTCCGCCGGTCGCCGGCCCGGCGCGGCTGGGTGCGGGGCGGTGATCTGCAGTTGTCGCAGCGGGCGCTGGGCTTCGCGGCGCTCGGGTTCCTCACCCTGGTCCCGCTGCTGATCGTGGTGTCCGCGGCCGATCCGGACCGCGGGCGGGGGTTCGCGCAGTGGCTGGGGGACGGGCTCGGTGTGTCGCCGGCTTCGAGGCAGGAGGTCGAGCAGCTCTTCGGGCGGCCCGGCCAGGCGTTCCGGACGACGACGGCCTTCGGTCTCGCGGCCCTGGCGGTGTTCGGGCTGTCGTTCGGCGCCGCCGTGCAGAGCGGCTACGAGAAGGTCTGGAACCTGCCGCCGGCTCGCTGGTGGGCCCGCTGGCGGCACGTGCTGTGGCTCGCCGTCCTCATCGGATTCCTCTTCCTGTCCGCCACCAGCACGCTCTGGCGCCGGTCCCCGGCCGGCGGCCTGGTGGCGGCGCTGACCGCGGTCCTGTTCGTCTGGTGGTCGCAATGGCTGCTGCTCGGCGGGCGGGTGCGCCGGCGCGCCCTGCTTCCGGGGTCTGTGGTGACGGTGGTCGGACTGCTCGGCCTGCGGCTGTTCTCCCGGCTCGTCTTCTCGCCGCTGATCGCGTCCAACACGGTCACCTACGGCCCGTTCGGGGCCGTGCTGGTCATCCAGTCCTGGCTGGTCGGCGTGGGAGTCGTCGTCTTCGGCGGCGCGCTGGTCGGCCGACTGCTCCACGAGGAACTCCCACGCGTGAGAAGTGCACTGAAACGGCGAAGGTGAGGGCTGAGGGCGGCAGTCCAGCGGCCGGTCTCGACCGTGATCAAGGAGTGCGGCGTGTCGGGCGCGCCCGGACCAACCGATGTCTCAAATGACGGGACTGACCCCTGCGCCGTGCTTGGTGGGTCACCGTTGATCCGCCGTTCAGTGGTCAGTGCACGGCCCGATTCCGCGTGACAGTCCACCGGGCAGGGTCGGCACAGAGTGAATCGACCGTGTCTTTCGGTGGCGTCGGCGCACCGGCGTGCAACCCTGTTCTGGATCGCAAGTCCTTCGTGGACGAGTGATCAAGAGAAACTCTGCGCGTTCATCAACTCCCTTCGTTCGCGTGGTGACACCGGCCGGCCCCGCCCGTCCGATCGCCGACTCCCACTCATCTCTCGAGGCGCGAGGGCGTCGCCCCGGACTCGTCGATCACGCGACGCAAACTGGACGGCGGCCGGTCCGTGGGCCCTGTGCCCATATGGCGTTCGGCGAACTCGAACAACGTCCGGCGTGGGAATTTCACCCATATGGATCGTGTACGGATCTTTAATGTCGGTTAATGTGAAGTCGGTTCTCTTCCCCTCGAAGGACTTCAGGGCGATGTCACCTGCCGACGGGAAGCCTCCAGTGTTCGTCGCACATCGACGGAGATCGCTGACCTGCCATATTTCCCCACAAAAAATAGGCCTCTAGATGAAACTGAACATCTCTGGTGCGCTTCACTGGCGCACGATTTCCACCTGGATTGCGACGGTAGTGTTCATCGCCGCCGCCGCAATCACGATGTCGCTGTCCCCGGCTCACGCCATTGCCACGGCCGTCAACCTCGGAGCGGCCGACAGCTTTGCGGTTCTGGGCGGCCAGTCCGTCACCAACACCGGTCCTTCCGTGATCACCGGAGACGTCGGAGTGAGTCCGGGGACATCGATCACCGGCCTGCTCCCCATCCAGGTGAACGGTTCGATCCACCAGACGGACGCGCTCGCGGCGCAGGCCCAGACCGACCTGACCACGGCGTACAACGCTGCCGCGGGCCAGGCAAAGGACTTCGACCTCACCTCCCCCGGAGACCTCGGTGGTCTGACCCTCGACCCCGGCGTCTACAAGGCGACGTCATCCATCAACCTCACCGGCACGCTAACGCTGGATGCCCACGGTGACCCCAATGCCGTGTGGGTGTTCCAGATCGGCTCGACCCTGATCACGGCCTCCGACAGCCACGTGCTCCTGACCAACGGCGCGGCGCCGTGCAACGTCTTCTGGCAGGTCGGGAGCTCTGCCACGATCGGCACGAACACCACCTTCGTGGGCAACATCATGACCCTGGCCTCGATCGGTATGCAGACCGGGGCGACCCTCGACGGCAGGGCGCTGGCGCAGACCGCCGGCTCCGTGACGCTCGACACCAACCGGATCACCCGGGCGACCTGCGCGGCCGGCACCACCGGCGGTACCACCGCGGGCACCACCGGCGGCACCGGCGGAACCACCACGACGGGTGGCGCGGTCGCCGGAACCACCGCGGGCGGCCTCATCGCCGGCACCACCGGCGGCACCACTGGTAACGCGGTCGCCGGCACCACGACAGGCGGCGGGACCGGTGGTGCCCTGGGTGGCCTGCTCGGCGGCGTCCTGACCACGGGTGGCACCACGGGCGGCGTCCTCGGTGGGCTCATCGCGGGCAGCACCGGCGGCACCGGTGGGGCCACCACAGGCGGCGGCACCACCGGCGGCGGAAACGGTGGCGAGCACGGCGGTGACCACGGTGGGTACGGCGGCGGCCACGGTGGCGAGCACGGTGGCGAGCACGGCGGTGACCACGGCGGCGAGCACGGCGGTGACCACGGTGGTGACCACGGTGGTGGGTACGGCGGCGAGCACGGTGGTGGGTACGGCGGCGAGCACGGCGGCGAGCACGGCGGTGACCACGGCGGCGAGCACGGCGGCGACCACGGTGGTGGGTACGGCGGCGAGCACGGTGGCGAGCACGGCGGCGAGCACGGTGGTGGGTACGGCGGCGAGCACGGTGGCGAGCACGGTGGCGAGCACGGTGGCGAGCAGGGCGGCGACCACGGCGGCGACCACGGCGGCGACGAGTCTGTGAGCTCGTAGCCGGGCCGTAGGAGCCGGACAGGCCTTGGCGGCGCGCGGTGGATCGTCACGGATTCCGCTGCGCGCCCCCAAGGGCGCTCAGGGGAAGCAGAGCCGAGGGGAGCAGACAAGATGGGAAGGACCGGGCCCGGCCAGGTGCTGGGCGGCACAGAGTCCGTGAATGCGATGGAGTCGAGCCGTCAACGGGCCGACGACTCCATCACCGCCCCGGGACCGCCGCGCACGCTGGCGGCGACCCTGGTCGTGGCCGTGGCGTTGTGCCTGGCAACGTCCCTCGTCCACGTGCTTCTGGTATTTCTGTATGTAGCCCCGCCGAACCAGATGTCGCAGTATTACAGCAGGCAGATCAATGCATGGATCTACCCGTTGTTCGAGCAGAACTGGCGGCTTTTCGCTCCGGATCCGGAGTCGGTCACCCGGCAGATTTCCGTGAGGACCTCAAGGACCTCTCCGGACGGCGCGACTCAGGTCGGCGAATGGTTCGACCTGACCGCCATGGACGATTCCGACGTCGAGCACAACATTTTCCCGAGCCACACGACCCAGAACATGCTGCGTCGCGCCTGGACCTCCTACCTCGAACTGCAGGGCGCCGACGACAAGCCGCACTCGGCGCGCGCTCTGATGTTGCAGAAGTACCTGCGCAATATTGCGGTGGAGCGAGCCGCCGCCCATCAGAGCGGTACGTTCGACGCCGTCCAGGTGCGGGTGATCACGAGGCCGATTGCGGCGCCGAGCACGCCCGGCGCCCCCCGCCCGACAACGCCGGCCGCAGTCGACACCCGGTACCTGCCCTGGTGGAAGGTGACACCCAATGGGAACTGAGCAGGCCTCACCTCCTGTGTCCGGCCCACGCCAAACGGTCTTGCCGACCGGCGACACCGGCACACGGCCGATGCTCCGTCGCATCGGCGCGCTGGGCAGCGCCGTCACCGATCGGCCGGTGTCCCTCCACGCGGCGGCGGTGCTGCGCATCGGGTACGGCCTGCTCTACCTCGCCTTCCTGCTGCGAGAATTCCCGCACCGCGACGAGATCTGGGGCCCCGGTTCACCGTGGACACCCGCCCTGGCGAGACAGCTCTTCGACCAGACCGGCTGGTTCAGCATCCTCACCCTGTCCGACAGCCCGGTGTACTTCGAGCTCTGCTACGCGACGGCTCTCGTCACGTCCGCACTGTTCATGATCGGCTGGCGGACCAGGGCGGTGTCGATCCTGTTCGCTGTCCTGGTTGCCTCGTTCCACGCGCGAGCCATCTTCATGACGGACGGAGGAGACAACCTCATCCTCCTCATGGCCCTGTACCTCTGCTTCACAGCGTGCGGTCGACGCTGGTCCCTCGACGCGCGCAGGGCCCGCCTGCGGCCCTCCCCGAACCAGGCCGACAACCCGTCATCCAGTCGCGGACCGTCCAACCTCCGACACGAACTTCTCTCGGCCAGAAGGCTCTTGAGCACGACGCTGCACAACTGCGCCATGTTCGTCATCGCCGCCCAGGTCTGCATCGTCTACGGCTCCGCAGGCCTGTACAAGGTGCAGGGCGGCTCATGGGAGAACGGGACCGCCCTCCACTACGTCGTGAACCTCGATCTCTTCCGGCCATGGCCCGCGTTGTCGCTCATGCTGGACAGCCACCCCATGCTGATCGCCGTCGCCACGTACATGACTGTGCTGCTGCAAGTGGCCTTCCCGTTCGTCCTGTTCAGCAGGCTGAAGTACATCGTCCTGACGATGCTGCTCGGCATGCACGTGGGCATCGCGATCCTCATGGGGCTTCCGCTCTTCTCCGGGGCCATGATCGCCGCGGATGCCGTATTCCTGCCCGACCGCTTCTACAGGTTCCCCGGAGAGCTGTGGCGTCGCACGTTCCGGCCCGCAGTCGCCGGGGGTACAGGCGGCAGGCGCCGGGCCGGGAACTCGGCCGTTCCGCCGCAGCCGGGCTCGCCGACTGAGACCACAGCGCATCAGGAGATGTCTCAGCAGCGGGCGGAGGAGAGATGAGCGGCGCCGCCGACACCTCCGAACCAGTTGCCGGCGTACGACGGGGACTGGGACTTCTGCCAGGTCACGATCGACCGGATCCGGCGGCGGGCGGCACCGCAGATTGACGCTGCCCCTCGGCAGGCTCTGCCGGAGCGGCTCAGTGCCCCGCACCTGCCACGGCTGGACCGGGAGGTACTCCTCTTCCACAACGAGGCGGTCCACACGAGTGGAGCCCACGCGCCGGCCCGCTTCGTCGGCTCCTCACCGGCCCGCCGGTACCAACTGGCTGCAGCCGCGCTCAGCCTGCCCGGCCTACGGACCTGTGCCTGTCGTGTCTACGCCCTGGTGACGAAGAGCAGGCAACACACGCCTGGGGGAACGGCCTTCTGCGCCCTGCCGCGGTCCTGATCCTCCAGCCGGTACCCCGACCTTGCGTCACGTCCAACAGGCCTTCGGCGCGCAGGGCGGCAACGGAGAGGCAGACGGTCGGGCGGGACACTCCGTAGGTCTCGGCCGACTCCGTCTCGGTGGGGATCTTGGCCCCGGCGGCCAGTCACCTGCAGCGATGGACTGCCGCATCGCTTGCACGGCGCGTCCACGCCGTCCGGGTGGGCGCCGGCCCGCCCCGGCGATCCCGACCCGGCCCGTCGCCGCCTGAACGCCGTGAACGACGGCTCGCTCCCGAGCTCCGGGAGCGGGCCGTCACTCGTTCGTGTGGAGGACCTGGGGCGGCGCGGTTCGTGCCGGTAGCGTGAACTGCGACGAAGGAGGAGCTGATGGGTGCACTGCCTCGCGAGCGCGACTACCACGATGTGGCCGACCCCGAGCGGGCGCTCAAGTACGCCATCCAGCACATCGAGGGCGACCGGGTCGAGATCATCGAAGGGGTTATCGAGCAGATGCCGCCGACATGGGGTCACGAGCGGGCCATCACAAGGATTCGGCGCCAGCTCGACCCGCGGCTGATCGAGCTCGACTGCGAGCCCGGATCCGGCAACCTCGACCTTCCCGGATCGGCGAACTGGTACGTGCCCGACCTCGCCGTGGTGCCCAGCCGTCTTGTTGACGACGGTGGGGCCCTCCTTCCCGACCAGACTCTGCTGATCGTCGAGGTCACCTCCGACTCGAACGGCGACACCGACCGGGTGGTCAAGCGTCGCCGTTACGCCGAGTACGGGGCGCCGCTGTATCTGCTGGTGGACCGGCAGGAGCGGGCGTGCACGCTCTACTCGGTGCCGGGCCCGCTCGGCTACACCCGGGCGGACGGGCCGTACCCGTTCGGTACGGCCGTCCAGCTGCCGGAGCCGTTCGGGCTCGCGTTGGAGACCGGCGACTTCTAGGCGGTGCCGATGACCTCGTCGCGTCGGGCGTACCAGCGGAGCGAGTCGCGGATGCCGTCCTCGATGGAGTGCTCGGGCTTCCAGCCGAGCAGGTCGAGGGCGCGGGTGCTGCGGGTGTAGGCGCCGGCGGAGTCACCGGGGCGGCGGTCGGTCTCGACGGTGTCCAGGGGGCCGCCGATGACGGTCTCGAAGGCGGTGACCAGCTCGCGGACGGTGGTGCCGGTGCCGGTGCCGAGGTTGATGACCCGGTAGCCGCCGTCCGCGGTGACCGCGTCGAAGCGGAGCAGCGCGCGGAGGTGGGCGTGCGCGAGGTCCCAGACGTGGACGTAGTCGCGGATGCCGGAGCCGTCGCGGGTCGGGTAGTCGGTGCCGGTGATGGTGAACTGCTCGCCGGCGTGGTGGGTGTCGATCATCTTGCCCAGGGCGTGGGTGGGCTTGCGGATCTGCAGGCCGGTCCGCAGCTCGGGGTCGGCGCCGATCGGGTTGAAGTAGCGCAGCGAGATGACGCGGAGCTGACCGGCGGCGGCGATGTCGCCGAGCACGTCCTCGAAGATCGCCTTGGTGCGGGCGTACGGGCTGAGCGGTTCGATCGCCGAGTCCTCGTCGACGGTGAAGTCGTCGCTGGTGCGGTAGATCGACGCGGAGGAGGAGAACAGCACCCGGGTGCAGCCGTTGCGGACCAGGTGGCCGAGGAACTCGACGCCCTTGGCGACGTTGGCGTGGTAGTAGCCGAGCGGGTCGGCGACCGAGTCGGGGACGACGATCAGCGCGGCGCAGTTCACCACGGCCTCGATGTCGGGGTGCTCGGCGAATATCCGGTCGACCAGCGCGCCGTCGGCGATGTCGCCCTCGTAGAACGGGCGGTCGGCGGTGAACTCGCGGCGGCCGGTGACCAGGTTGTCCAGGACGACCGGCTGGTGGCCTTCGTCGGTGAGCAGGGAGCCGATGGTGCTGCCGATGAAACCGGCTCCGCCGGCGATGAGGACCTTCACGGTCCCTCCTCTGTACTTGCCAGGTGCGGTGCCCCGTGGGGGCGGCGACCGGGCCGAGCCTACTGGAGCGGGTCAGGATGGCCTGATCGGCGCCCGGCTGACGTCCCGTCCGGTCGGACGGGTCGGCCGCGCCGGGCGGCGGCTTCGGGCGTCAGGTGGGGTCGGTGGGCGGGGGCGGCGGGGCGGTGCGGCCCCAGCGTTGGGCGAGGACGGTGCAGACCATCAGCTGGATCTGGTGGAAGAGCATCAGCGGCAGCACGGTGATGCCCACGGCCGCGGCGGGGAACAGGATGGTGGCCAGCGGCAGCCCGGTGGCGAGGCTCTTCTTCGAGCCGCAGAACCGGATGGTGACCCGGTCGGCCCGGTCGAAGCCGAGCCGGCGGGCGGCGGCGCCGCTGGCGGTCAGGACGGCGGCGAGCAGGGCGGCGCAGATCAGCGCCAGCCAGAGGATCTGGCCGGGGGTGACCCGTCCCCAGATGCCGTCGCGGACGCCCTCGCTGAAGGCGCTGTACACGATCAGCAGGATGGAGCCGCGGTCGACCACGGTGGTGACGGTCCGGTGGTGGCGGATCCACGGGCCGATCCAGGGGCGCAGCAGTTGTCCGAGGGCGAACGGGACGAGCAGTTGGAGCACGATGTCCAGCACCTGGCCGCCGCTGACGTGGACTCCGGTTTCATTGGCGAGCAGCCAGGCGGCGAGCAGCGGGGTGAGCACGATGCCGAGCAGGCTGGAGAAGGTGGCGGCGCAGATCGCCGCGGCGACGTTCCCGCGGGCCATCGAGGTGAAGGCGATCGAGGACTGCACGGTGGACGGCAGCAGGGTCAGGAACAGGACGCCGGTGGCCAGCTGGGCCGGGAGCACGCTCGCGGGCAGCAGCCGGGTGGCCTCGCCGAGCAGCGGGAAGAGCACGAAGGTGCAGGCGAGGATCAGCAGGTGGAGCCGCCAGTGGCGGGCGCCGGCGAGCGCCTCCTGCGGGGAGAGCCGGGCGCCGTACAGGAAGAACAGCAGGGCGACGGCGACCTGGACGGCGCCGGAGACCACGGTGGCGGCGGCGCCGCGGGCGGGCAGCAGGGTGGCGAGCAGGACGGTGCCGAGCAGCAGCAGGAGGTAGCCGTCCACGCCGATCCGGTGCAGGGCGCGGTCGGCGGTCCGTAGGGCGGCTCGGGGCTGGTGCATACGTCCGATCATCGCCGTTCGTCGCCGTGTGACGGTCGCCACGCAGGCAGGGGGCCCGCCGCGAATGTACCGTGGCGGGCCCCCTTGGGAACTGCAACTCAGACGGACCCAAATGGGCCGTGAGCGATCAGATCATCAGAGGAATGTCAGATGGGGGTGACGTTCTCCGCCTGCGGGCCCTTCGGGCCCTGGGTGACGTCGAAGCTCACCGACTGGTTCTCCTCCAGCGAGCGGAAACCGCTCGCGTTGATGGCGGAGTAGTGGACGAAGACGTCGGGGCCGCCGCCCTCCTGGGCGATGAAGCCGAAGCCCTTCTCAGCGTTGAACCACTTGACGGTTCCCTGAGCCATCTCGTTCTCCTTGCGAGGGACGTTCTGGAGGCCACACCGTGTGACCTCCGGTCCGCTACGCTGATCGCCCCGCCTCCGGAGTGGGTCCGGAGTTTTTCGCACAGTGCTCAATCAGTGCTCAATTGATGCTGATACTGCTGAAAAATTACAAAAAGCCTGCGGTTACATGCTCCGCAGGCTCCAAGTACTGCAAGGGGAATCAAACTGCAACTGAGGGGAACGGTAGCACGCGGTGGCTGCCCCGACCAGGGGTGAACGAAGGCCCGAGACGGTGTGTCGGACACCGGTTGCAGGCCCGTCGGGGGTGCGGGCATACCCTGCCATGAGAGTACGAACGGCAGAGGGAGCACGCGGTGACCAGTCAGGATGCCGACAGCCCGGCAGTGGCGGTCAGGCCACGGGTCGGACATATTCAGTTCCTCAACTGTTTGCCCCTCTACTGGGGCCTCGCACGGACCGGCAACCTGCTCGATCTCGACCTCACCAAGGACACCCCCGAGAAGCTCAGCGATCAGCTGGTCAATGGGCTGCTCGACATCGGGCCGATCACCTGTGTGGAGTATCTCCGCAATGCGGACGATCTGGTCGTCCTGCCCGACATCGCGGTGGGCAGCGACGGACCGGTGATGTCCTGTGTGATCGTCAGCAAGGTTCCGCTGAACGAGTTGGACGGCCGGCGGGTCGCCCTCGGGTCGACCAGCCGGACCTCGGTACGACTGGCCCGGCTGCTCCTGGAGGAGCGCGAGGGCGTCCGGCCCGAGTACTTCGGCTGCCCGCCCGACCTCGACGCGATGCTCGCCGAGGCCGACGCCGCCGTCCTCATCGGCGACCCGGCGCTGCGCGCCTCGCTGGAGCAGGCGCCGCGGCAGGGACTGGCGGTGCACGACCTGGGCGCGATGTGGAAGGAGTGGACCGGCCTGCCGTTCGTCTTCGCGGTCTGGGCGGCGCGACGCGAGTACGTCGAGCGGCAGCCGGGGACGGTGGCCGCGGTCCACCGGGCCTTCCTGGAGTCGCGCGACCTGTCGCTGACCGAGGCCGGGAAGGTCGCCGAGCAGGCGGCGCGGTGGGAGGCGTTCGAGGCGCCGGTGCTGGAGCGGTACTTCAGCGAGGCGCTGGACTTCTCGCTCGGCGAGCGGCAGCTGGCCGGGATCGCGGAGTTCGCCCGACGGGTGGCGCACGACAGCGGGTTCGCGCAGGACGTGGCGGTACGGCTGCTGGAGCCGGTCGCGGTGGTGTGACCTCGGGTGGGGAACTGCGCTGTGGAGGGCAGGCGGGCCGCTCGGGTACGCAGGAGATGCCGCTTGCTCTCCCGGGATCGGGTGCGGGACGGTGTCCTCCGATTCGCGCAGTTCCGCGCGCCCCTGAGGGGTGCTCAAACGGTGCTCGCTCGACCGAGGGGATGGCATGGAACCGCTGGGTGGGGACGATCCGCGGCGGATCGGGGAGTACCGGCTGCTGCGTCGGCTGGGCGCCGGCGGGATGGGGCGGGTGTACCTCGGGCGGACGGCCGGCGGCCGGACGGTGGCGGTCAAGGCGGTGCGCGGGGAACTCGCCGACGATCCGGAGTTCCGGGCCCGGTTCCGTCAGGAGGTGGCGGCGGCCCGGCGGGTGGGCGGCCGGTGGACCGCGCCGGTGCTGGACGCCGACACCGAGAGCGACCGTCCCTGGGTGGCGACCGGCTACGTGGCCGGCCCAGCGCTGGGCGCGGCGGTCCGCCGGTTCGGCCCGCTGCCCGAGCCGGCGGTACGGGCGCTCGGGGTGGGCCTCGCCGAGGCCCTGACGCAGGTGCACGCGCTGGAGCTGGTCCACCGGGACGTCAAGCCGTCCAATGTGCTGCTGGCCCTGGACGGCCCGCGGCTGATCGACTTCGGGGTGGCCCGGGCGCTGGACGCGGCGACGGCGCTCACCCGGAGCGGGTATGTGGTCGGCTCGCCCGGGTTCATGTCGCCGGAGCAGGCGGCCGGTGAGGCGGCCGGCCCGGCCGGGGACGTGTTCTCGCTGGGCGCGCTGCTGGCGTTCGCGGCGACCGGCGTCGCGCCGTTCGGCGAGGGGGTCAGCGCGGCGGTGCTGCTGTACCGGGTGCTGCACGAGGAGCCCGACCTGGCGGACCTCGACGGCGGGCTGCGCGAGATCGTGGCGGCGTGCCTGGCCAAGCGGCCGGACGACCGGCCCACCCCGGCGCAGCTCCGCGAGCGGCTGGCGCCCGGGGCCGCGTCGCTGGGCGACGGCAGCTGGCTGCCGCCGCTGCTGGCGGCCGCGGTGGGCCGCAGTGCGGTCGAGCTGCTGGACCTGGAGGCGGAGGCTGAGCCGGCGGCCGACGCGCCGCCGGGGCCGGTCCGCACCCCGACCCACGTCGAGCGGATCGACCGGGTCGGCCCCGCCGCGCCGCCGGTCGACGCGGCGGAACGGGCGAAGCGCCGCAGACGGACCCGGCTGTGGCTGCCGTTGGCGGTGGCCGGGGTGCTGGTGGTGGGCGTCCTGGCGGTCGAGGCCGGGCTGGACCAGCTGCCGTGGCAGCACGGCGCGTCCGGCCGGGAGTCCGCGGGCGGGTCCGGCTCCACGCCCGGCGCGGAGCAGACCGGTGACGGCCAGAGCAGCGACGGCCAGAGCAGTGATGGGCAGAGCGGCGACGGTCAGAGCAGTGATGCCAGCCCGAGTGCCCGGTCGCAGGACGGCGCCTCCGGCGGGCAGGAGACGCTGCCCGAGGCGTTCGTCGGGACCTGGAAGGGCACCATCGTCACCAAGATCGCCCCGCTGCCGAGCACCTTCACGGTGGAGTTCGGCACCGGCCGGGTGGGCGAGGTGGTGGGTCACACCAGCAACGCCTCAGCCTTCTCCAGCACGGTCTGCCGGGGCGCGCTGACCCTGCTCTCCGCCGCGCCGGACCGGATCGAGCTGCAGGAGCGGCCGGAGGGGCAGGACAAGGGGTGCACCGGCTCGCCCGAGAAGCAGACCTACACCATCGGCTCCGGCGGGACGATCCACCTGGAGGTGAGCGAGGCGCCGCTGGGGTCCGACCCCTCCGGTGACCTGGCGAAGCAGTAGGCGACGGGGCGCCGAAGGGGCTGGCGTAGGCTGTTTCGGGTCATGTCGGGAGAGCCGACCGGACGTTGGACCCGACCCAGACACAGGACAGAAAGAAGGCCCGCCAGGTGTCCGAGCAGACTTCCTCCGCCAGTGACCTGCAGGCCGTCCTCGACCGCGCGGCGGCCGGTGGCCGGATCACCCCGGAGGAGGCGCTGGAGCTCTACCGCTCGGCGCCGCTGCACGCGCTGGGCTCGGCGGCGGACGCGGTGCGCCGCCGCCGCTACGCCGGGGTCGAGCACATCGCCACGTACATCATCGAGCGGAACATCAACTACACCAACGTCTGCGTGACGGCGTGCAAGTTCTGCGCCTTCTACGTCCCGCCGAAGAGCGACAAGGGCTGGTCGCGCGACCTGGACGAGATCCTGCGCCGCTGCGCGGAGACGGTCGAGCTGGGCGGCACCCAGATCATGTTCCAGGGCGGCCACCACCCGGACTACGGCGTGGAGTACTACGAGGAGCACTTCGCCGCGATCAAGGCGGAGTTCCCGCAGCTGGTGATCCACTCGCTGGGTGCGTCCGAGGTCGAGCACATGGCCCGGATCTCCGGCGTCTCCGTCGAGGAGGCGATCACCCGGATCCACCGGGCCGGCCTGGACTCCTTCGCCGGCGCCGGCGCCGAGCTGCTGCCGGAGCGGCCGCGCAAGGCGATCGCCCCGCTGAAGGAGTCCGGCGAGCGCTGGCTGGAGATCATGGAGACCGCCCACGGCCTGGGCGTCGAGTCCACCTCCACCATGCTGATGGGCACCGGCGAGACCAACGCCGAGCGGATCGAGCACCTGCGGATGATCCGCGACGTGCAGGACCGCACCGGCGGCTTCCGCGCCTTCATCCCGTACACCTACCAGCCGCAGAACAACCACCTGAAGGGCCGCACCCAGGCCACCGTCTTCGAGTACCTGCGGATCATCGCCGTCGCCCGGCTCTTCCTCGACAACGTGGCGCACATCCAGGGCTCCTGGCTGACCACCGGCAAGGAGGCCGGCCAGCTGTCGCTGCACTACGGCGCGGACGACCTGGGCTCGGTGATGCTGGAGGAGAACGTGGTCTCGGCGGCGGGCGCCAAGCACCGCTCCAACCTGACCGAGCTGATCCACCTGATCCGCGCCGCCGGCCGGGTGCCCGCCCAGCGCTCCACCACCTACGAGCACCTGCGGGTGCTCGACGACCCGGCCAACGACCCGGTCGACCCGCGGGTGGCCTCGCACATCGCGTCCACCGCGATCGAGGGCGGCACCGCGCACCCCGAGCTGAAGATCCTCTCGGCGAGCTGAACCGACGCTCACCCCCGTGCTGACGCTGCACCGGGCCACCACCGTGGTCCCCGGCCCCACCGCCCCGCCGATCACCGACGGGGCGGTGCTGGTCGACGGCGCGGTGGTCGCCGCGATCGGTTCGTACGCGCCGGTGCCCGGCGTCCGGGTGCGGGAGTGGTCCGGGCTGCTGGTGCCCGGACTGCGCAACCCGTGGGGCCGGTGGCTGCTGGAGACCGCGTACCACCCCGACCCGCGGGAGGAGCTGGGCGCCGAGCCCCTGCTCGTCGAGGTGACCGAGGACCGGCGCGGCCCGAGCGCCCGGCGCGGCCTGCAGCGGATGCTCGCCCACGGGACCACCGCGGTGGCCGGGCCGTTCGAGTACCCGGCGGTGCGGACGGCCGTCGCCCGCTCCGGCCTGACCCCGCTGCCCGGTGACGGCCTCGCCCCGCTGCCCGCCGACACTGCGCGCGGCGGCCTCGACCCGCTGGCCGGCGTACCGTTCGCGGACGCCGTGCACCGGCCGCTCGCCGTCGGTGGACCGGCCGACTTCGCCGTCTTCGACGCGGCGTCGGTCGAGGAACTGGAACGGCGCGGCGCCGGCTGCTGCCTGGCCACCGTGCTGGGCGGAAGGCTGCTCCACCGCCGCCGCTGACCGGCCGTGATCCGCTGCCGGTGACGGTCCGTGGGCCTGGCCGCGGGTGACGGTCCGTGAGGAGGGTCCGGGGCGTCGCGGGCCCGGATGGCCGGATCCGATGGCGGTCCTGTGATGGTCGTACCGATCACGCCCGCCCGGCCGTGACCTGAGGGCCCGCCAGCGGCTACGATCCCGATTCAGCCACTCAGGTGATCGAGCCAGGACAGGAAGCATGCGACCCGCGACCCCCGACCGACCGTACGGGAACCCCGGTTCCCCGACAGGCCGGAGGCTCGGCCGAGGCTGGTACGTCGGTGCGGTGCTCAGCGCCGTCGTCGCGGTCGGGATGTGCCTGCTCGGCTGGCGCCAGGCCGACCAGGCGGACCGGATCGCCGCCCACCCGGTCCAGGTCCAGGGCACGGTCACCCAGCTGCCCGGCGGCAGCGGCACCTACAGCCAGGTCGCCTACGAGGCGGACGGCCGGAAGCTGGCCGCCGCCGACCTCTGGCTGCCCGAGAACGCCAAGGTCGGCGATCCGATCTGCCTGGAGCGGGCCGCGGACGACCCGGCGGCGGTCCGGGTCTGCGGCGAGCACTACCCGCAGCCGGTCGGCATCGGGCTCGCGCAGACCAGCGTCCCGGTCGCGCTGCTGTTCTGCCTGCTGTGCCTCTACCGGATCCGCCGGCACCGCCGGGCGCGCCAGGTGGCGGCCGGCCGCTGGCGCCTGAACACCACCGTCGCGTTCGCCGCCGAGGGCATGCCGGCGATCACCCATGGAAAGCGGTCGCGGCGCCGCCGCAAGGGCGGGCGCAGGGCGCTGCGCTGACGCATGTCCCCGTGGTGAACAATGGGGGCGTGACCCGAGCCCATCTGGACAAGCAGCCGCAGGACGTCGCCGCGATGTTCGACGACGTCGCGGCCAAGTACGACCGCACCAACGACGTGCTCTCCCTCGGCCAGGCCCGGCTGTGGCGGCGCGCGGTGGCCGATGCGGTCGGCGCCACCGCCGGCCAGCGCGTCCTGGACCTCGGGGCCGGTACCGGCACGTCCTCGCTCCCCTTCCTCGAGGCGGGCGCGGACGTCGTCCCGTGCGACTTCTCGGTCGGCATGCTCGCCGAGGGCAAGCGCCGCCACCCCGAGCTGCCGCTGACCGCCGGCGACGCGACGAAGCTGCCGTTCGCCGACGACAGCTTCGACGCGGTGACCATCTCCTTCGCCCTGCGCAACGTCCAGGACACCGCCGCCGCGCTGAGCGAGATGCACCGGGTCACCAAGCCCGGCGGCAAGCTGGTCGTCTGCGAGTTCTCCACCCCGACCTGGACGCCGTTCCGCACCGTGTACACCGAGTACCTGATGCGCGCCCTGCCGCCGGTCGCCACCGCGGTCTCCAGCAACCCGGACGCCTACGTCTACCTGGCCGAGTCCATCCGCTCCTGGCCCGACCAGCCGGCGCTCGCCACCCTGCTGCAGGAGGCCGGCTGGACCAGGGTCGCCTGGCGCAACCTCACCGGCGGCGTGGTCGCCCTGCACCGCGGCTTCAAGGCCGCCTGACCACCCGCCGGGGGCGCTGTCCGCTCAGCCGCTGAGCGACAACCGGAGGATCAGACGGTCGGCGCCGGACCCGAAGTAGTCGGGCCGGTGGTCGATCGGGCTGAACCCCAGCGAGTGGTAGAGGTTGAGCGCGATCCCGTTGGTCGGCTCGACGCTGAGCCGGACCTCGGCGACCCGGTCGGCCGACAGCCGTTCCAGGCTCTCCACCATCAGCCGGCGACCGTGCCCCAGCCCCCGGGCGTGCGCCAGCACGCCGAGGCCCAGCACCCAGCTCTGCTTGCCGTCCGGGGTGGTGGCCAGCAGCGAGTAGCCGGTCATCTCGGCGTCGCAGTCCAGCACCAGGAAGCGCTCCCCGTGCACCTCGTACAGCTGGCGCAGCACGAAGAACGGGTAGGCGTCGTGCGGGAAGATCTGGTTGTCGATCCGGCTGAGCTGGTCGAGGTCGGACTCCTCGGCGACGCGAATCACGTCACTGGTCCGAGTGATGTACTGGTCCACGCCTGTACCTCCGGCGGCTCGGCGCCGGCAGGGCGGAGCCTCCCGGCAGCAACGGGTCGGACGTATCCAGTCTTCCCGACGCGACGTCAATTCGAAGCCTCATGCACTCACTTGAGCCGTCGGGCTGCGCTACCCTGGGTGGGTTGACAACAGGTCGTCTTGGGGATCCCGGCATGCCCTTCTCGCCCGCGCGGACGAACAGCGAGGCCCCCTGGGACCTCTTCGACTCCGTCGCCTACCACAACCACAACTACTCCTCGCTGCGCTCCGACGACCGGCAGATCCTGGCGGCCGTACGGGACCACTTCCTGGCCGCGCTCGCCTCCACCGATCCGGCCTCGCTGCGCGGGATCGACGTCGGTGCGGGCACCAACCTCTACCCGTCGCTCGCCATGCTGCCGTGGTGCCGGGAGATCACCCTGTTCGAGCGGTCCGAGCGCAACGTCGCCTGGCTGCGCAACGAGGTGGTCCGGTACGGGGACAACTGGGACGAGTTCTGGGCCGTCCTGTGCGAGCGCGAGGAGACCTACCCGGAGGTCGCCGACCCGCGGGCCCGGCTCGCCGGCGTCGCCGACGTCCGGCAGGGCGACCTGTTCGACGGGCTGCCCGGGACGGGCTACGACCTCGGCACCATGTTCTTCGTCGCGGAGTCGCTGACCACCGCGCACGAGGAGTTCGAGACCGCGGTCGACGTGTTCGGCCGCGCGCTGGGCCCGGGGGCGCCCTTCGCGGTGGCCTTCATGGAGAACTCGCTCGGCTACGAGGTCGGCGAGCTGAGCTTCCCGGCCTGCCGGATCGACTCGACGGACGTGGTGGCGAGCCTCGCCGGCTACGCCGCCCCGGGGCTGCGGGTCGAGCGCATCGAGGTCCCCGGCGAGCCCCTGCTGCGCGAGGGCTACACCGGGATGCTGCTGGCCCTGGGCCGGCGCGGGGGAGAACGCACGACCGACTGAGCACCACCTGGGGAACCACCTACGGATCGGGGTGAGGAGTGCGGATCCAACCACGCCAGCAGCTGCTCGAGATCTGGCAGGCCATCGGCCGGCAGAGCTTCAGCGACAAGGCCTGGGAGTTCGGCGCCGGGGGTGATGCGAGCAGCGTCAGCGATGCCGAGCAGCTCCTCTGCGTCCTCTACCCGGCCACCGAGCTGCCCTCGCTCCGCCTCGACGTGCCCGACGAGACCGCCGAGGACGTGCTGGCCGCCCTGCGCGGGCTCGGCGACAGCGTGCAGATCCCGCGCAAGATGGTCGAGGCCATCGCCGAGTTCATGGGCCGGCACACCGAGGACGGCGCCCCGAGCTTCGCGGCCGGCCACTACATCGAGGCCCTGGACACCGCCGAGCGGCCCACCCCCGAGCAGTACCGGCTCGGCGTGGTGGACTCCTACTCCCTCTCGATCACCCTGGCGCTGGCCACCCTGGGCTTCCTCAAGGTCTTCCGCCGCACCCTGCGCCGGGCCGACCTGCGGGAGATGGCCGACAAGCTGGAGGAGGCCACCAGCCTGCGGCTGTCCGCCGCGATGGCGGCCCTGCTGCGCAGCTTCACGGTCTCCGTCTTCGAACCCGACTCCGAGCGCGGCCGCACCCTCTGCTCCATGGTCAACCAGACCGGCGCGCCCAACCGCACCGTGGTGCAGCAGCTCCAGCGCAGGCTCCAGCCGCTGCGCGCCACCGTCCGCGACTACTTCACCCTCGGCCTGACCACCACCGGCGACCTGGACAACGAGAACCTGCTCTTCGAGTGCGGCTGGTCCTGGGGCATCGTGAAGGGCAACCCGCCGGTCGACACCAGCGAGGACGTCGGCTTCCAGCCCGAGGGCGTGGCCGAGGCCGCCCCGTACCTGTACTTCACCGTGGTCGCCCTGGACGGCATCGCCGACCTGTTCTCCGACCGGACGCTCACCCTCGGCCTGCTCAACGAGGGCCAGCAGCGGATGGCCCAGGCGCTGCAGCTGCGCTGGGAGCTGACCCAGCAGTACTGGTCCGCGCTGGCCCGCTTCGACGACGAGGCCTGGCCGCTGGAGGACATCCCCTGGCGCACCACCGACCAGCGCGAGTCCGCGTACTTCTCGCTGCTGGTCGCCTCCATCCTGGTGCAGGACCTGGTCCGCCGACGGGCCACCGACGACGACCTCACCCGCACCGTCGCGATCATGGAGGAGCTGGCCGTCCGCTCCCGCACCACCCGTCGCATGGGCCGCGACGACGGCGCGCTGCGGCTGCACGACCCCGGCGTGGTGCTCACCCTGTACGGCTCCGAGGAACTCGGCCCGCTGCTGCGCTGGGCGGTCTCCGACTTCTCTGCCCAGCTGCTCAAGCGCAGCCTGCAACTCGGCGGCCTGTCCCGGAACATCGGTGCCCACGACCGGCTGATCCGCCTCGCCGAACGGGTCATGGACCACCTCTGGCAGCGCCGGATCGGCGACGGCCCCGGCACCCTGCTCTGGGACGACCTGAGCGCCGCCTACCCCGAGACCGTGCCCCGCCCGCCCCGGCTCGCCTGGAACATGACCGAGCGGGTCACCGAGTGCCTGGTGGTGGCGGCCGGCGTGATCGGGCAGACCCCGATCCGCAGCCCCCGGCTGATCGAGGTCGCCACCGACCTGCTCAGCGAGGCGGACCACCTGCTCGACAAGGAGATGATGCAGCTCAGCGCGGGCGGCTTCCGCTCCGTCCAGGACACCCTGCACGAGGCGGAGGTCCAGCTCCAGCGCGCCCGCCGGATCGTCCGCGACCGGCCCGGCACCGCCTGCGCCCTCGCCCTGGACGTGCTGGCCAAGCTGGACGGCCTGGCCGCCGCCCGCCGGGCCGCCGGCGGGAGGGGCTGAACCGTGCTGGTCTTCGCCACCTCCGACAAGGGCGGCACCGGACGGTCCGTCACCAGCGCCAACATCGCGTACCGGCGCGCCCTGCTCGGCGACGACGTCTGCTACCTGGACTTCGACTTCGGCTCGCCCACCAGCGCCGCCGTCTTCGACGTGCCGAGCGCGCTGCGCGGCGTCGACCAGGCCGGGCTCCACTCCTACCTGCGCGGCAACGTCGCCGAGCCCAAGCGGGTCAACGTCTGGTCCGAGTCGGACAGCGCCAGCCTGCGCAACCGGCCCTCCGGCAGCGGCCAGCTGGTGCTGGTCCCCGGCGACCGGGGCGGCGGCGAGTTCGTCACCGGCGGGGACGCCGTCCGCCGCTGCACCGAACTCTTCCTGCGGCTGGAGGAGGAGTTCGACATCATCCTGGTCGACCTCAGCGCCGGCCGCTCGTACGCCGCCGAGATGGTCCTGGAGGCCACCTCGCGGCCGGAGCTGGCCGAGGTGGTCACCCGCTGGCTGGTCTTCCACCGGTGGACCCGCCAGCACATCATCGCCGCCTCCGGCCTGGTCTACGGCGACCGCGGGATCATGGCGGCCGGCGCCGCCCGCGGCCACGACGAGGACACCCTGCGCGACTCCGTCCGGTTCGTCCGGGCCGCCGTGCCCGACCCCTCGTCGCCGATGTTCACCCAGCTGCGGCCCGCCCAGGCGGCCTGGCTGCGGGCCTGCCACGAGGACCTCACCCGGCTCGCCTCCCAGCACCGGCTGGGCCAGACCCTGGTGCTCGGCACCGTCCCGCTCGACCCGGTGCTGCAGTGGCAGGAACAGCTGATCACCGACGACGACGTGCTGGCCTCCCGGGTGGCCAACACCGAGACCGCCGAGGCCTTCGCCGCCCTGGCGGTCGCGCTCACCCACGACCGGGCGTGGGAGTCCCCGCTCTGACCACCGCTCGGTGACTCCCGCCCGGCCCACGTCGATCGCTAGGAGTGAGCAACACCGTGGACACCACGTTCCGCGAGGTCTCGGCCGACCCGCGCACCGCCTCAGTCCCGCTCTCCCACCTCTCGCTGGAGATCGGGCACCTCTACATGGACGACTTCGCCGCCGGGCCCGCCCGGCTGCGCGAACAGTTCGCCCGGGTCAAGCCGTGGGCCGACGCCGCCCGGGCCGCCTGCACCGCGCCCGCCGGACGGCGGCCGCGGATCTCCACCTGCTTCCTGATCGACGACTACTTCACCCGTTTCTCCAGCCCCGCCGAAGTGGTGCCCCAACTGATCGCCGAGGCCGAGGCGTGCGGGCTGACCATCGACTACCTGGCCCGCGAGTCGGCCTGCGCCGAGACCGACGGCTGCCACCCCGCCCGGCTGGTGGAGTCCCGGCTGGTCGAGTCCCCGCCGCCCGGCACCAACGGCTCCCGGCCGCCGACCACCGCCACCGGCTGGCTCTCCAACGGCGAGCGCTCCCCGGGCCTCGACCACCTGCTCGCCGAGGCGATGGGCGGCGACACCGGCTGGCGGCCGCCGCGCGAGACCGAGGCCCGCCGGCACTCGGTCTTCCTCGACGTGGAGCTCTGGGACGAGCAGCACGGCCGCCGCACCTGGTCCTGCCCGTACCTGGCCGCGGTCTGGCAGCTGCTGCGGCTCGGCCTGCTCCGCGACCGCGGACAGGAGGTGCTCCACCCGGCGGACCGGCCCGAGACCTTCCCACACAGCTGGGACGCGCTGCCGCCGCTGGTGCGGCTCAACCCGCACGCCGACCCGTTCGCCGCGTACCGCACCTTCTCGGTGCTGGCCTCCCGCTTCCTGCCGATCGAGCACGCGGTGAAGATCGTGCTGGAGCAGTGGGCGCCGGAGGAGCCGGTCCTCGCCCAGCTCGCCGAACGGGCCGGACAGGAAGGCGTCCCGCTGCCGGACGACGTCATCGCCCGGGTCGGCTACGTCTTCCACGGACAGCCATGAGACCCGACAAGCCGGGGGAGGGCCCGGCCGTGCTGCTCGGGGAGGTTCGTACCGGACTGCTCCAGCACTCCGTCGAACTGCCGCTGTCGGCCACCGACCGGCTGCTGGGACTGCGCCACGGCGAGCGGGTCCGCTCCTCGCAGCGGCCCAACGTCCAGGCCCACTCGCCGGACCTGCTGACCGGCGTCGACTGCGCCCTGGCCACCGGCTCGCACCGCTCGGTCCGCGGCGTCGGCACCGTCACCGCCCGGGCCGTGCTCACCGAGGGCCGGGTGCTGCAGGCCTCCGTCCGCGCCCGGCTCGCCGCCGCCGAGGGCGCCCAGCGGCTGCCCTGGAGCCACTACCTGGCGCGGCCCGGCACGGTCGAGGTGATCGGCCGGGCCGAGGCCCCCGCACTCGCCGACGGCCACCTGACCGCCGGGCCGGGCGCGACCCTCGACCTCGGCGCGATCGCCGAACGGATGCTCACCGGGATCCAGGGTGGCGGCGGACTCGACCGCCGCGCCCCGTTCCGCTCCCGGCGCATCCGGCTGCGCTGGACCGCCGTCCGGGCCGACCTGGCCGGCGAGGCACCCGGCGGCCGGCTCACCGTCGAGGACGACACCCTGCGCACCCTGCGGCTCACCCTGGACCGGATCGACCCGGCCGAAGTGACCGCCTTCTGCGAGGACCTCGCCCTGCACGACTGGCTGCTGTCCACCCTGGGCAGGCTGATCGAGCGGAGCGGACTCGGCTCCGATCCCGGCCCGGGGCCGGTCCTGAAACTCCGACCCGCCGTCAACCACCTCATGCACCTGTGGATGCCGGGGGCCCGGGTGGCCCGGCCGCTCGCCCCCCTGTGGGACGGGCTGGAGACCCGGCCCGGATTCAGCCGGCAGTGGGCGGCGGCCGTCCAGCGCGTCCGCGACCATCTCGCCCTCCAGGCCGTCGGCCTGCACGCACAACCCGTCCGCAAGGACTGACAGGACAACAGGGCCCGACGGGCCACGGGGGACACCGCACCAGCACCAGTCAATCGGGGGAGCAATGGAGATGCGTCTGACACCGGCCCTGCGCCGGATCCTCACCAGCGCCGGCACCGGCGCCCTCACCTTCGTCATCAGCCAACTCGGCGACCAGGACGTCAGCGTCAGCATCATGCTGACCACCGTGCTCGGCGCCACCGTCCTGATCGCCGACTTCCTGGTCTCCTTCGAGCGCAAGCTCTCCGCCCACGAGGGCGCGCTCGACCGGCACACCCGCGAGGTCGAGCACCTGGTCGACCAGGGCTTCGCCCGGATCAACAAGGCCACCGCCCTCTACAGCCGACTGGAGGACTCCAAGCTGGACATCGACGCCATCGACCGGCTGGTCCGCGGCGCCGCCCAGATCGGCGGCCAGCCCGACATCGTCCACATCTTCGCCCAGCGCGTCGTCGGCCGGGTGGCCGGCCTGATGGAGGGTCTGCAGGCCGGCGAGGCCGGCTACGACGGCGAGGACCGCGACTGGATCCTCACCCTCACCGACAGCGCCACCCTCTCCATCGACGCCACCAGCACCGCCGTCGACACCAACTTCTGGAACTCCGAACTCGGCCTCAGCTACCTGCAGTCCCAGCGGGAGGCGATCAGCCGCCGGGTGAAGATCCGCCGCGTCTTCATCCTCGACAACCCCACCGACGCCGAACTCGAGGAGGCCCGCCGGGTCGGCCGGGCCCAGGCCGCCCTCAACGTCTCCGTCCGGGTCGTCGCCACCAAGGACCTGCCGCCCTCCGCCCGGCTCGGACCGATGATGGACTTCATCGTCTTCGACCAGGCCATCAGCTACGAGGTCACCCCCGGCCTGCCCTCCGGCCTGGAGAGCCAGCCGATGATCGCCTCCACCCGCCTGGTGCTGCGCCCCGACCGCGTCAACCGGCGGATGCAGCGCTTCAACGACCTCTGGAACGCCTCCGAGCCCGTCGAATAGCCCACCCCGTAGACTGCACGCGTCCGTCGGCCCGTGCCCCGCAGCTGCGCTCAGGAGAATGCCCACCATGACCGAGACCGCCGTCGAGAGCACCGCCGACGTCATCGTGGTCGGCGCCGGTCCGGCCGGTGCGACCACCGCGTACTACCTGGCCCAGGCGGGCCTCGACGTGCTGCTGCTGGAGAAGACCGAGTTCCCCCGGGAGAAGGTCTGCGGCGACGGCCTGACCCCGCGCGCCACCAAGCAGCTGATCGACATGGGCATCGACGTGTCGGTGGAGAACGGCTGGCTGCACAACAAGGGCCTGCGGATCATCGGCGGCGGCGTCCGGCTGGAGCTGGACTGGCCCGAGCTCTCCTCGCTGCCCGACTTCGGACTGGTCCGCAAGCGGGCCGACTTCGATGAGATGCTGGCCCGTCAGGCGGTCAAGGCCGGCGCCCGGCTGTACGAGAACTGCAACGTCACCGGGCCGGTGATCGACGGACGGACCGGCCGGATCACCGGCGTGACCGCCAAGCTCGGCGACGAGAAGCGCGAGGTCACCTTCTCGGCCCGGCTGGTGGTCGCCGCGGACGGCAACTCCACCCGGCTCTCGCTCGCCATGGGCCTGCACCGGATGGAGTCCCGCCCGATGGGCGTCGCCTACCGGACGTACTTCACCTCGCCCCGCCACCAGGACGACTACCTGGAGTCCTGGCTGGAGCTGTGGGACACCCGGGGCGGCCAGAAGAAGCTGCTGCCCGGCTACGGCTGGATCTTCGGCATGGGCGACGGCACCTCCAACGTCGGCCTCGGCATCCTCAACTCCTCGCCCGCCTTCGGCGACCTCAACTGGCGCGAGGTGCTCAAGAGCTGGTGCGCCTCGCTGCCCGAGGAGTGGGGCTACACCCCGGAGAACATGACCGACCCGATCCGGGGCGCCGCCCTGCCGATGGCGTTCAACCGGCAGCCGCACTACACCCGCGGCCTGCTGCTGGTCGGCGACGCCGGCGGCATGGTCAACCCGTTCAACGGCGAGGGCATCGCCTACGCGATGGAATCCGGCCAGATCGCCGCCGGCGTCGTCGTCCAGGCGCTCGCCCGGATCACCGACGCCGGCCGGGAGAAGGCGCTGGCCCGCTACCCGCAGGTCCTCAAGGAGACCTACGGCGGCTACTACACGCTGGGCCGCGCCTTCGTGAAGCTGATCGGCAACGACAAGGTGATGCGGATCGCCGCCGAACACGGCCTCACCCACCCGCAGCTGATGAAGTTCACCCTCAAGCTGCTCGCCAACCTGACCGACCCGCAGGGCGGCGACGCGATGGACCGCCTCATCAACGGCCTCACCCGCATCGCCCCGCGCGCCTGACGCCACCGCCCGACGCCACCGCCCGACGCGACCGGACGGGCTGCGCCGCTGCACGATCGTGCAATGCCCGACGCGGCTTGTCAGGGCGGTGTCAGCATGGCGCGATGAGGGTCATCAACCGCGACTACACCGCCCTGCTGGCCGGTCAGGCCGTCTCGCAGGCAGGCGACTTCGTCTTCGACACCACGCTCGCGCTGTGGGTCGGCACCAGGCTCCTCGAGGGCCGCTCGTACGGGCCGGCGGCGGTGGCCGGGCTGCTGGGGTCGGTGGCGGCCGCGACGCTGGTGGTGGCCCCGGTCGCCGGCGTGTTCGTGGACCGCTGGGACAAGCGGCGGACCATGCTGGCCGCCGACGCCGTCCGGGCGGTGCTGATCGGGCTGCTGGCGGTGCTCGCCTTCCTGCCTGCCGGCACGCTCGGGACGGGCCCGACGGTGGTCGTGGTGTACGCGGTGGTGTTCCTGGCCGCGGGTGTCGCGCAGTTCTTCAACCCGGCGAAGTTCGCCGTCATCGCGCAGGTGGTCGACCCCGCGGACCGCACCCGGGCGGCCGCGCTCGGGCAGTCGACGCAGGCGATCGCCTCGATCGCCGGGCCGCCGCTGGCCGCGCCGCTGCTGATCGGGCTCGGGCCGGGGTGGGCGCTGGTGATCAACGCGGGTTCGTTCGTGGTGTCGTACCTGCTGGTCCGCACCGTGCGGCCGCGGCCGGTGGCCGCGCCGGCGGGGGCGGGGGCCGGAGCGGGGGAAGGGCCGGGCGAGGGCTTCCTCGCGGAGCTGGTGTCCGGGCTGCGGGTGGCGTTCGGGAGCCCGACGGTGCGGGTGCTGCTGGTGACCCTGGTGCTGGTCGCGCTCGGGGTCGACGCGCTGAACTCGTTGAACGTCTTCTTCGTCACCGAGAACCTGCACACCGACGCCCGGTGGCTCGGCACGCTGGAGATGGCGACCGGCCTCGGCCTGGTGGCGGGTGTCGTGGTGGCCACCCGGCTCGGCGGGCGGATCGGCCACTGGCGGGCGCTGTGGCTGAGCCTGCTGCTGATCGGCGCCGGTCTGGTCGGGTACTCGCGGCTCTCCTCGCTGGGGGCGGCGCTGGTGCTGATGTTCCTGCTCGGGGTGCCGGTGGCGGTGCTGAACACGGCGTTCTCGCCGGTGCTGCTGGCGGCCGTGCCGGGCAGCCACCTGGGCCGGGTGGTGGCGGTGGTCAACCCGGTGCAGCACCTGGCCAACCTGGTCGGCGTGACGTCGGCCGGCTGGCTGGCCTCCACGGTGCTGCGCGACTTCCACACCGAGGTGGCCGGGGTGCAGCTGGGCCGGATCGACACCGTGCTCGCCGGTGCCGGGCTGCTGGTGGTGGCGGGCGGGGTGTACGCGGCGCTGGCGGGGGAGCGGACGCCCGTACCCGCGGCGGCGGCGGTGGTGGTCCCGGCGGCCGACTGACCGGCGGAGCCGGTGGGCGCCCGGGGGGTCAGAGCGGGTGGCCGTCGTTGTCGGTGGTGAGGGACTGGGTGTTGAACCGGATCTGCCACACCACGACGCGGCCGTCGGGGTGTTCGCAGACGACGGCGCCGTCCTGCCAGATGCCGTCGGTGTCCCACCACTGGCTGCCCGCCGGGTCGCCCTGGTTGAGGTGGACGTCGTGGACGCCCAGGCCGGTGGCGAAGGACTGGCCGAAGACGTAGATACGGGTCGCCGCGCGTACGTGCGGGTCGAGCACGTCGAGGGCGTTGTCGCCGTCGCTGGCGGTCCAGGGGAAGAGCCGGAAGGCGTCGGCGCGGCCGAGCCGGGCGGCCAGCCGGTCGGCGCCGCTCGGGCCGAACACCGGGTCGCCCGGCGCCGGACGGCGCCACAGGGCGAGCAGCCGGCGCAGCAGCGCCTTCAGCCGGGTCAGCCAGTCGGGGTCGCGCAGCATCGGGCTGCGGATGTAGTCGAGGGCGCCGGAGGAGGGGGTGGAGGCCAGCGGGTGGAAGCCGTCGGCGAGGGCCCGGACGCCTGTGATGTCGATCGTCCGTAAGTCGTCCACCACGCGGTACGAGACGCCGACGCTGTCGGGGGCGTCCACGTCCAGTGCGGTCTGGTAGATGCCCTGCGGCGTGCTCAGGGCGAGGTGGCCGTGGTACCAGTGCCCGAAGTCGTGCGTGGGGTCCCGGGTGAACGACTGGAAGGTACCGATGGCCACGCCGTACCGGGGGAGAGCCATGCCTCAAGTCTGATCGCGTCGGCGGCCGGGGGCATCCCGTGGTCGCCACGTTCGACCCGGACGACCTGGGCACTCGTGAGCTTGTGAACGAAGGGTCAAGCGGCCGCCCCGGGACGTCGCACGCCCGGGTGAGGGCCTTTATCACGTCAACATGATCACTCCGAAATTTGCTTGCCGTGCCCCGGGATTGATATGGGCGAACCCCTCTGACCAGTCGCTTCACCAATGAATGCGACGGATTGTGTCCATTTGCCTGCTCTGTGTCGACCGATTGCGACTTGATCGGGTTTGCGGCTTGTGTGGGGTGGCGCAGATCACAAAGATCGTCGGGAACTGCGTGTCGCAGATCACAAGCCGACAGGCATAGGATGCGCTCGATCCAGGCTTTGTGAACTGCCTCACATGGGAATGGATCTCACAAAGTGGATCACGGGATCACCCCAGTGTGACCCGTCGGTTCCGATCTGCAGTCAAGGACGACTGGACGGAGGGAGCGGGGGCTTATGAATGCCTACGCGCCGATCCTCGTACTCGGTGCCATCGCGGCGGCGTTCGCGGTCGGCTCCGTCGTGATGGCCTCGCTGACCGGCCCCAAGCGGTACAACCGGGCCAAGTTGGAGGCGTACGAGTGCGGCATCGAGCCGACCCCGCAGCCGGTGGGCGGCGGTCGGTTCCCGATCAAGTACTACCTGACGGCGATGCTCTTCATCGTCTTCGACATCGAGATCGTCTTCCTCTACCCGTGGGCGGTCAGCTTCGACGCCCTGGGGATCTTCGGGCTGGTCGAGATGCTCCTGTTCATCGCCACCGTCTTCGTCGCGTACGCCTATGTGTGGCGGCGCGGCGGTCTGGAGTGGGACTGACCCAGACCTTTGTGAACGGGCGGACAAGCCACCGGACTTGAGGGCATTGAGAGGGATCAGATGGGAATCGAGGAGAAGCTGCCGAGCGGCTTTCTGCTCACCAGCGTGGAGGCCGCCGCGGGGTGGGTGCGGAAGGCGTCGCTCTTCCCCGCCACCTTCGGCCTGGCCTGCTGCGCGATCGAGATGATGACCACCGGCGCCGGCCGCTACGACCTGGCCCGGTTCGGCATGGAGGTGTTCCGCGGCTCGCCGCGGCAGGCCGACCTGATGATCGTGGCCGGGCGGGTCAGCCAGAAGATGGCGCCGGTGCTGCGGCAGGTCTACGACCAGATGGCCAACCCGAAGTGGGTCATCTCGATGGGCGTGTGCGCCTCCTCCGGCGGCATGTTCAACAACTACGCGATCGTCCAGGGCGTCGACCACATCGTCCCCGTGGACATCTACCTGCCGGGCTGCCCGCCCCGTCCGGAGATGCTGATGGACGCGATCCTCAAGCTGCACGAGAAGATCCAGCAGGAGAAGCTCGGCGTGAACCGCCGCCGGGCCGACGAGCTCGCCGAGGAGCTCGCCCTGCACGCCACCCCGACCAGCGAGATGGGCGGGCTGCTGCGATGAGCGACGAGACGAGCGGCGTCCCGGCCAGCCGCAAGGAGCAGCCGCACCGGGAGATCCCGGTCGAGGTGGTGGGCCGGCGCCAGGGCATGTTCGGCTCCCAGGACAGCGGCGACACCTCCGGCTTCGGCGGCCTGACCGCGCCGATCGCCCTCCCCGGTGCCTCCAGCCGGCCGTACGGCGGCTACTTCGACGAGGTGGCCGACGAGTTGGAGGGCGCCCTGGAGGAGCAGGGGCTGGTCGTCACCGACGTGATCGAGAAGACCGTCGTGGACCGCGGCGAGGCGACCTTCCACATCGCCCGCGAGCACCTGCTGGCGACCGTGCGCACCCTGCGCGACGACCCGGCGCTGCGCTTCGAGCTCTGCCTTGGGGTGAGCGGCGTGCACTACCCGCACGACAAGGGCCGCGAGCTGCACGCCGTCTACCACCTGCGCTCGATCACCCACAACCGGCTGATCCGGCTGGAGGTCACCGCGCCGGACGCGGACCCGACCGTCCCGTCGGTGGTCTCGGTCTACCCGACCAACGACTGGCACGAGCGCGAGACCTACGACTTCTTCGGCCTGGTCTTCGAGGGCCACCCGGGCCTGACCCGGATCATGATGCCGGACGACTGGCTGGGGCACCCGCAGCGCAAGGACTACCCGCTCGGAGGCATTCCCGTCGAGTACAAGGGCGCCCAGATTCCGGCGCCCGACCAGCGGAGGTCGTACACCTGATGAGCACGGAATACGAGGTCGGCGCCCGGGAGACCACCGAGGGCCGGGTGTTCACCGTCACCGGTGGCGACTGGGGCGACGTGGTCGAGGCGGCCGCCCGTGCGGACGACGAGCGGATCATCGTCAACATGGGCCCCCAGCACCCGTCCACCCACGGCGTGCTGCGGCTGATCCTGGAGATCGACGGCGAGACGGTGACCGAGGCCCGCTGCGGCATCGGCTACCTGCACACCGGCATCGAGAAGAACATGGAGTTCCGGACCTGGGTCCAGGGCACCACGTTCGTCACGCGCATGGATTACCTGACGCCGCTCTACAACGAGACGGCGTACTGCCTGGCCGTGGAGAAGCTGCTCGGGATCACCCAGGACGTGCCCGAACGCGCCACCGTCATCCGGGTGCTGATGATGGAGCTCAACCGCATCTCCTCCCACCTGGTGGCCCTCGCCACCGGCGGCATGGAGATCGGCTCCACCACCCTGATGATCTACGGCTTCCGCGACCGCGAAGTGGTCCTGGACATCTTCGAGCTGGTCACCGGCCTGCGAATGAACCACGCCTACGTCCGCCCCGGCGGGCTCGCCCAGGACCTGCCGCCCGGCGCCGTCGACCAGATCCGCGAGGGCGTCAAGCTGCTCCGCTCCCGGATGCACGAGTACGACAAACTCGCCACCGACAATCCGGTGTTCAAGGCCCGCCTGGTCGACGTCGGCCACCTGGACCTGGCCGGCTGCCTGGCGCTCGGCGCCACCGGCCCCATCCTGCGCTCCACCGGCCTGCCGCACGACCTGCGCAAGACCGACCCGTACTGCGGCTACGAGAAC
The DNA here is from genome assembly GCF_024172095.1 of Kitasatospora cinereorecta. Classification (GTDB taxonomy): domain Bacteria; phylum Actinomycetota; class Actinomycetes; order Streptomycetales; family Streptomycetaceae; genus Kitasatospora; species Kitasatospora cinereorecta. The sequence goes on from NZ_JAMZDX010000001.1 coordinate 287,212, forward strand.
TACGACTTCGAGGTCGCGGTCGCCGACACCTGCGACTCCTACGGGCGGTTCCTGATCCGCCTGGAGGAGATGAAGCAGTCGCTGCGGATCGTCGAGCAGTGCCTGGACCGGCTGAAGCCGGGACCGGTCATGGTCGCCGACAAGAAGATCGCCTGGCCGGCCCAGCTGGCCGTCGGCCCGGACGGCATGGGCAACTCGCTCGACCACATCCGCAAGATCATGGGCACCTCGATGGAGGCCCTGATCCACCACTTCAAGCTGGTCACCGAGGGCTTCCGGGTCCCGGTCGGGCAGGCGTACGCGGCGGTCGAGTCGCCCAAGGGCGAGCTCGGGGTGCACGTGGTCAGCGACGGCGGGACGCGGCCCTACCGCGTCCACTTCCGCGACCCCTCGTTCACCAACCTGCAGACGATGGCGGCGATGTGCGAGGGCGGCCAGGTCGCCGACGTGATCGTCGCGGTGGCCGGGATCGACCCGGTGATGGGAGGCGTGGACCGGTGAGCAACTCGCCAGGAAGCATCGAACTCGGCCTGCCGGCCCTGCCGGCGAAGCCGTACCCGCCGGAGGTGCACGCCCGGCTCGCGGCCGACGCGAAGGAGCTGATCGGACGCTACCCGGTCGCCCGCTCCGCGCTGCTGCCGCTGCTGCACCTGGTCCAGGCGGAGGAGGGGTACGTCTCCGCGACCGGGATCCGCTTCTGCGCCGAGCAGGTGGACCTCACCACCGCCGAGGTCACCGCCGTGGCGACCTTCTACACCATGTACCGCCGCCGGCCGGCCGGGAAGTACCACGTCGGCGTCTGCACCAACACGCTCTGCGCGGTGCTCGGCGGCGACCAGATCTTCGACGAACTCAAGCAGCACCTCGGGATCGAGAACAACGAGACCACCGAGGACGGCGAGATCTCGATCGAGCACATCGAGTGCAACGCGGCCTGTGACTACGCCCCCGTGGTGATGGTCAACTGGGAGTTCTTCGACAACCAGACCCCGGACAGCGCCCGCGACCTGGTCGACCGGCTGCGGACCGGCGCCGAGGTGCAGCCCACCCGCGGCGCCCGGCTGTGCTCCTTCAAGGAGACCTCCCGGATCCTGGCCGGCTTCGCCGACGCGCGCGAGGGCGCGGTCGACGAGTCCGGCGCCGGCGGCGCCCCCTCGCTCGCGGGCCTGCGGCTCGCCAAGGGCGAGGCCCTGCCCGGCACCCACGGCACCAAGGTGGTATCCCCGCGGCACGAAGGGACGGAAGCGTGATGACCTCCGCCGAGCCGGCCGAGAAGCTGCTCTCACCGGTCCTCTCCGCCTCCTGGGACGACGACCGCCCCTGGACCCTCGCCACCTACCGCCGGCACGGCGGCTACGAGGGACTGCAGCGCGCGCTCGCCATGCCGCCGGACGACCTGATCGCCCTGGTCAAGGACTCCGGCCTGCGCGGCCGCGGCGGCGCAGGCTTCCCCACCGGCATGAAGTGGCAGTTCATCCCGCAGAACGACGGCAAGCCGCACTACCTGGTGGTCAACGCCGACGAGTCCGAGCCGGGCACCTGCAAGGACATCCCGCTGCTCTTCGCCAACCCGCACTCGCTGATCGAGGGCATGGTCATCGCGTCCTACGCGATCCGCTGCGACCACGCCTTCATCTACCTGCGCGGCGAGGTCGTCCCGGTGCTCCGCCGGCTGCACGCCGCGGTCGCCGAGGCGTACGAGGCCGGGTACCTCGGCAAGAACATCCTCGGCTCCGGCATCGACCTCGACATCACCGTCCACGCGGGCGCCGGGGCGTACATCTGCGGCGAGGAGACCGCGCTGCTGGACTCGCTGGAGGGCCGCCGCGGCCAACCCCGGCTGCGGCCCCCGTTCCCTGCGATCGCCGGCCTGTACGCCTGCCCGACCGTGGTCAACAACGTCGAGTCGATCGCCTCGGTGCCGCCGATCCTGGCCCGCGGCAAGGACTGGTTCAAGGCGATGGGCACCGAGAAGTCCGCGGGCTTCACCCTGTACTCGCTCTCCGGGCACGTCACCAACCCCGGCCAGTACGAGGCCCCGCTCGGCGTCACCCTGCGCCAGCTGCTGGACATCAGCGGCGGCATCCGGGCCGGGCACCGGCTGAAGTTCTGGACCCCGGGCGGCTCCTCCACCCCGATGTTCACCGACGAGCACCTCGACGTCCCCCTCGACTACGAGGGCGTCGGCGCGGCCGGCTCCATGCTCGGCACCAAGGCGCTGCAGGTCTTCGACGAGACCACCTGCGTGGTCCGCGCGGTCACCCGGTGGACCGAGTTCTACGCCCACGAGTCCTGCGGCAAGTGCACCCCCTGCCGCGAGGGCACCTACTGGTTGGTCCAGCTGCTCAAGCGGATCGAGGCCGGCCAGGGCGCCGCCGGCGACCTGGAGAAGCTGCTCGACATCGCCGACAACATCAACGGCAAGTCCTTCTGCGCGCTCGGCGACGGTGCCGCCAGCCCGATCGTCTCCTCGCTCCAGCACTTCCGCGAGGAGTACGAGCAGCACATCACCGAGCGCCGCTGCCCCTTCGACCCGGCGGCCTCCACCGTCTGGGCCGGCCGGGGACACGTCCACGAGTCCGCCACCGAGAGGGAGGTGCACGCGTGACCGTCACCGAGACCTCCACGGATCTCGTCACGCTCACCATCGACGGCGTCGAGGTCCAGGTCCCCAAGGGCACCCTGGTCATCCGCGCCGCCGAGCAGATCGGCACCCAGATCCCGCGCTTCTGCGACCACCCGCTGCTCGACCCGGCCGGCGCCTGCCGGCAGTGCATCGTCGAGGTCGAGGGCCAGCGCAAGCCGGTCGCCTCCTGCACCATCCCGGTGGCGGAGGGCATGGTGGTGCGCACCCAGGTCAGCTCACCGGTCGCCGAGAAGGCCCAGCGCGGCGTGATGGAACTGCTGCTGATCAACCACCCGCTGGACTGCCCGGTCTGCGACAAGGGCGGCGAATGCCCGCTGCAGAACCAGGCGATGTCCACCGGCGACGCGGAGTCGCGCTTCGAGGGCATGAAGCGCACCTACGAGAAGCCGATCCCGCTCTCCAGCCAGGTGCTGCTGGACCGCGAACGCTGCGTGCTGTGCGCCCGCTGCACCCGCTTCTCGCAGCAGATCGCCGGCGACCCGTTCATCGACCTGCTCGAGCGGGGCGCCCTCCAGCAGGTCGGCATCGGCAACGACGAGCCGCTGACCTCGTACTTCTCCGGCAACACCATCCAGATCTGCCCGGTCGGCGCGCTCACCTCGGCCGCCTACCGGTTCCGCTCCCGCCCGTTCGACCTGGTCTCCTCGCCGAGCGTGTGCGAGCACTGCTCGGCCGGCTGCGGCCAGCGCACCGACCACCGCCGCGGCAAGGTGCTGCGCCGGCTGGCCGGCAACGAGCCGGAGGTGAACGAGGAGTGGAACTGCGACAAGGGCCGGTTCGCCTTCCGCTACGCCCAGCAGCGCGACCGCTTCACCTCCCCGATGGTCCGGCAGGACGGTGAACTGGTCCCCGCCTCCTGGCCGGAGGCGCTCGCCAGGGCCGCCGAGGGCCTGCGCGGGGCGCGCGCCGCGGTGCTGGCCGGCGGCCGGGTGACCGTCGAGGACGCGTACGGCTACGCCAAGTTCGCCCGGATCGCGCTCGGCACCAACGACGTGGACTTCCGGTCCCGTCCGCACAGCGGCGAGGAGGCCGACTTCCTGGCTGTCGCCGTCGCCGGCCGGGGCGTCGACCTCGACGGCGGCGGCGTCTCCTACCGGCAGCTGGAGGCGGCCCCCGCCGTCCTGCTGGTCGGGCTGGAGGCCGAGGAGGAGGCGCCGATCGTCTTCCTGCGGCTGCGCAAGGCCAACCGCGCCACCGGACTGACCGTCTTCTCGATCGCCTCGCACGCCACCCGGGGCCTGGGCAAGCTGCGCGGCGCGCTGCTGCCCGCCGCCCCCGGCACCGAGGCCGAGTGGCTGGCCGCACTGGCCGGCGACGACGTCCTCGCCGACGACGCCGGGCGCTGCGCGGACGCGCTGCGCGGCTCCGGCTCGGTGATCCTGGTCGGCGAGCGGCTCGCCCAGGTGCCCGGCGGCCTGACCGCCGCGCTGCGCCTGGCCCACGCGACCGGGGCGAAGCTCGCCTGGGTGCCGCGCCGGGCCGGCGAGCGGGGCGCGGTGGAGGCGGGCGCCCTGCCCGGCCTGCTCCCCGGCGGCCGCGCGGTGACCGTGCTGGCCGCCCGGGCCGAGGCCGCCGCGGTCTGGGGGGTGGCCGACCTGCCGACCCGGCTCGGTCGCGACACCGACCAGATCCTGGCCGCCGCGGCCGGCGGCGACCTGGACGCGCTGGTGGTCGGCGGCGTCGGCGTGGACGACCTGCCGGACCCGGCCCTCGCCGAGCAGGCGCTGACCCGGGCCGCGTTCGTGGTCTCGCTGGAACTGCGGCCGTCCGCGGTCACCGAGCACGCCGACGTGGTGCTGCCGGTGGCGGCGGTCGCCGAGAAGGCCGGCACCTTCCTGGACTGGGAGGGCCGGGTGCGGATGTTCGAGCCCGCGCTCAAGGCCGACCAGCTGATGCAGCGCCACCTGCACGCCGACGTCCGGGTGCTGAGCATGCTGGCGGACGCGATGGACCGGCCGATCGGCCTGCCCGACGTCCGCGCCGCCCGTCTGGAGCTGGACCGTTTCGCCGCCTGGAGCGGCGACCGCCCGTCCGCCCCGGCCGCCCACCCGGCGCCGCTGCCCCGCCCGGCCACCGGCCAGGCGGTGCTGGCCGGCCACCGGATGCTGCTGGACAACGGCACCCTCCAGGAGGGCGAGCCGCATCTGGCCGGCACCCGCCACCCGGTGGTGGCCCGGCTGTCGGCCGCGACCGCCGAGGAGATCGGCGCGAGCGGCACCCTGCGGATCACCGGCCCGGCCGGCTCGCTGGTCCTCCCGCTGGAGGTCACCGACGCGATGCCGGACCGCACGGTCTGGCTGCCGCTCAACTCCACCCCGGGCGGCGGCGTCCACCGCACGCTCGGCACCACCGTCGGCCACCTGGTCACCATCGCCCCGGCGGAGGAGGCACGATGATGCTTGCCGCGTACGAGACCCTCGGCTTCTTCGGCCGCGACCCCTGGTGGCTGGTGCTGCTGAAGGCGGTGTTCGTCTTCGCCTTCCTGGTACTGACCGTGCTGATCGCGATCGTCTGGGAGCGCAAGGTCGTCGCCTGGATGCAGCTGCGCATCGGCCCGAACCGGCACGGCCCGTGGGGTCTGCTGCAGTCGCTGGCCGACGGCGTGAAGCTGGCGCTCAAGGAAGACCTGGTGGTGAAGAACGCCGACAAGGCGGTCTACATCCTGGCGCCGATCGTCTCCGCGATCCCGGCCTTCATGGCCTTCGCGGTGATCCCGTTCGGCCCGGCCAACGACGAGGTGTCGATCTTCGGCACCCGCACCCCGCTCCAGCTGACCGACCTGCCGATCGCGCTGCTGTACATCCTGGCGACCGCCTCGGTCGGCATCTACGGCATCGTCCTGGCGGGCTGGTCCTCCGGGTCCACCTACCCGCTGCTCGGCGGCATCCGCTCCTCCGCCCAGATGATCAGCTACGAGATCGCGATGGGCCTGGCCTTCGCGGCGGTGTTCATCTACTCCGGCTCGATGTCGACCTCGGAGATCGTCGCCGCCCAACAGCCCACCTGGTTCGCGGTGCTGCTGCCGGTGTCCTTCATCGTCTACATCATCGCCATGGTGGGCGAGACCAACCGGGCGCCGTTCGACCTCCCGGAGGCCGAGGGCGAGCTGGTCGGCGGCTTCAACACCGAGTACTCCTCGCTGAAGTTCGCGATGTTCATGCTGGCCGAGTACGTCAACATGGTGACCGTCTCGGCCGTCGCCTCCACCCTCTTCCTGGGCGGCTGGCGGGCGCCGTGGCCGATCTCCACCTTCTGGGCGGGCGCCAACCACGGCTGGTGGCCGATGCTCTGGATCATCATCAAGATCCAGCTGCTGCTCTTCTTCTTCATCTGGCTCCGCGGCACCCTGCCCCGGCTCCGCTACGACCAGTTCATGAAGCTGGGCTGGAAGATCCTGATCCCGGTCTCGCTGGTCTGGCTGGTGATGGTGGCCAGCGTCCGGGCGCTGCGCAACGAGGGCTACGACTTCGCCAACGTGGTGCTGTACGTGGGCGCGCCGCTGGGCGCGGTCCTGCTGATCGCCCTGGTGGTGGACCTGATGCGGCGCAAGCCCGAGGAGAAGCCCGAGGAGGACGGCGCCTTCGACCCGATGGCCGGCGGCTACCCCGTACCGCCGCTGCCCGGCCAGGAGCTTCCGCCCGTACCGCGCCGCCGCAGCCGGGCGCCGCAACTCCAGGACGCCCTCAACGGGGCCGACCATTCCGAAGGGAGCTGAGCCGCGATGACCGACGAGTCCTCCGCGAAGGCTGAGAAGTCGATCCTCGGCCCGGCCGCAGGCTTCGGCGTGACCTTCAAGGCCATGTTCAAGAAGCGGCTCACCGAGCAGTACCCGGAGTACAAGAAGCCCACCGCGCCGCGCTTCCACGGCCGACACCAGCTGAACCGGCACCCGGACGGGCTGGAGAAGTGCGTCGGCTGCGAGCTGTGCGCCTGGGCCTGCCCGGCCGACGCCATCTACGTGGAGGGCGCCGACAACCGGGACGAGGAGCGCTACTCGCCCGGGGAGCGCTACGGCGCGGTCTACCAGATCAACTACGCCCGCTGCATCCTGTGCGGCCTGTGCGTCGAGGCGTGCCCGACCCGGGCGCTGACCATGACCAACGAGTACGAGCTCGCCGACGACAGCCGGGCCGACCTGATCTTCACCAAGGAGCAGCTGCTGGTCGGGCTGACCGAGGGCATGGTCGACAGCCCGCACTCGATCTTCCCCGGCGCCGACGAGGGCGCGTACTACCGGGGCGAGATCACCGGCGCGGCGCCCGGCACGGTGCAGCAGGAGCGGCACCCGCACGAGAAGGAGGTGCAGTCATGACCTCCACCGGAGAGGCGTTCCAGTTCTGGATCCTCGCCGTGATCGCCGTCGGCGGTGCGCTCGGCATGCTGCTGATGCGCAAGGCGGTGCACAGCGCGCTCTGCCTGGCCGCCACCATGCTGTCGCTGGCGGTCTGCTACCTGGCCCAGGGCGCGGTGTTCCTGGGCGTGGTGCAGATCGTCGTCTACACCGGCGCGATCATGATGCTGTTCCTGTTCGTGGTGATGCTGGTCGGCGTCACCAGCGCCGACTCGCTCAAGGAGCAGCTGAAGGGCCAGCGGGTGGCCGCGGTGCTCTGCGGCCTCGGCTTCGGCGTGCTGCTGATCGCCGGGCTCGCCCACGCCAAGCTGTCGCACTTCACCGGGCTCTCGGAGGCCAACGCCGAGGGCAATGTGCAGGGCCTGGCCCGGCTGATCTTCACCAAGTACGTCTGGGCCTTCGAGATCACCGGCGCCCTGCTGATCACCGCGGCGGTCGGCGCGATGGTGCTGACCCACCGCGAGCGGGTCCGCGAGCGGATGACGCAGCGCCAGCTGGCCGCCCAGCGGGTCAGGGACAACATCCAGGTGCCGCCGATGCCCGCCCCCGGCGTGTACGCCCGGCACAACGCGGTGGACATCCCGGGCCTGCTGCCGGACGGCACCATCGCCGAGGACTCGGTGATGGGCACCCTGCGCGAGCGCGGCCAGATCCGCGACGTCAGCCAGGAGATGCTGCAGCGGATGGCCGAGCTGGAGGAGACCACCGCCGACTGGCTCGGCCGGCCGTCCTCGGCCCGTCCGCCGCTCACCGGGCCGCGCTCCGCGCTGGAGCCGGTCCCCCACGGTGCCGAATCGGAGGAGGCGGAGTGAATCCGGTCAACTACCTCTATCTCTCCGCCCTGTTGTTCACCATCGGTGCGTCCGGTGTGCTGATCCGGCGGAACGCGATCGTCCTGTTCATGTGCGTCGAGCTGATGCTCAACGCCTCGAACCTCGCCCTGGTCACCTTCTCCCGGATGCACGGCAACCTGGACGGCCAGATCATCGCGTTCTTCACCATGGTGGTCGCGGCGGCCGAGGTCGTGGTCGGCCTCGCCATCATCGTGACGATCTTCCGGACCAGGCACTCCGCTTCGGTCGATGACAGCAACCTGATGAAGCTGTAGGCGGAGGGCCTTCGGTGAACTCTCTCATTCCGCTGCTCGTAGCGGCGCCCCTGGTCGGCGCTGCCCTGCTGCTGCTCGGCGGCCGCGTACTGGACCGTTCCGGGCACTGGCTCGGCACCGCCGCCGCCGCGCTCTCGTTCGGCTTCGGCCTGGCCCTGTTCGCGGACATGCTGGGCCGGCCCGCCGACCAACGGGCCGTCCACGTGACGCTGTGGAGCTGGATCCCGGTGAACGGCTTCCAGGCCGACGTCGCCTTCCAACTCGACCAGCTGTCCATGACCTTCGTCCTGCTGATCACCGGCGTCGGCACCCTGATCCACCTGTACTCGGTGGGCTACATGGCCCACGACGAGCGCCGCCGCCGCTTCTTCGGCTACCTCAACCTGTTCCTCGCGGCCATGCTGCTGCTGGTGCTGGCCGACAACTACCTGCTGCTGTACGTCGGCTGGGAGGGCGTGGGCCTGGCCTCGTACCTGCTGATCGGCTTCTGGCAGCACAAGCCGAGCGCCGCGGTGGCCGCCAAGAAGGCGTTCATCGTCAACCGCGTCGGCGACATGGGCCTGTCGATCGCGATCATGCTGATGTTCGCCCAGTTCGGCACCTTCACCTTCGGCCCGGTGTTCCGCGCCGCGGGCGGGGCGAGCGAGGGCATGCTCACCGCGATCAGCCTGATGCTGCTGCTGGCCGCCTGCGGCAAGTCCGCCCAGGTGCCGCTGCAGTCCTGGCTCGGTGACGCGATGGAGGGCCCGACCCCGGTCTCGGCCCTGATCCACGCCGCCACCATGGTGACCGCCGGCGTCTACCTGATCACCCGCTCCTCGGCCATCTTCGACCAGGCGCCCGACGCGCAGTTGGTCGTGGTGGTGGTCGGCGCGGTCACCCTGCTCTTCGGTGCGATCGTCGGTTGCGCCAAGGACGACATCAAGAAGGCGCTGGCCGGCTCGACCATGTCGCAGATCGGCTACATGATCATGGCGGTCGGCCTCGGCCCGATCGGCTACCCCTTCGCGATCATGCACCTGGTGACCCACGGCTTCTTCAAGGCCGGACTCTTCCTCGGCGCCGGATCGGTCATGCACGGCATGAACGACGAGGTGAACATGCGTCACTACGGCGGCCTTCGGAAGTACATGCCGATCACCTTCGCCACCTTCGGCCTCGGCTACCTGGCGATCATCGGCTTCCCGGGCCTGTCCGGGTTCTTCTCCAAGGACAAGATCATCGAGGCGGCCTTCGCCAAGGGCAGCACCGAGGGCTGGATCCTCGGCCTGTGCGCCCTGATCGGCGCCTCGGTCACCGCGTTCTACATGACCCGGGTGATGCTGCTGACCTTCTTCGGCGAGAAGCGCTGGCAGCCCGACCCGGAGACCGGCGAGGAGCCGCACCCGCACGAGTCGCCCGCCACCATGACCGTCCCGATGATCGTGCTGGCCTTCGGCTCGGTCTTCGCCGGCGGCCTGTTCGCGATCGGCAACTCCTTCCTCAACTGGCTGGAGCCGGTCACCGGGCACGACGAGGGGCACTCGCCGCTCTCCCCGCTGACCATCACCCTGATCACCACGGTCTGCATGCTGGCCGGCGTCACGCTGGCCTACCTGATGTACGGCCGCTCCACCGTCCCGGTCACCCCGCCGGTCGGCTCCGCGCTCACCCGCGCCGCCCGCCGCGACCTGCTCCAGGACGACTTCAACCACGCCGTCCTGGTCCGCCCCGGCTCCGCCCTCGCCGCCACGCTGGTCTACTTCGACAGCAAGGGCCTGGACGGCTTCGTCAACGGCCTGGCCGCCACCATCGGCGGCATCTCCGCCCGGCTGCGGCACATCCAGACCGGGTTCGTCCGCTCCTACGCGCTCTCCATGTTCGGCGGCACGCTGGTGCTCGTCGCCTCCACTCTCCTGATGAGGTCGGTCTGATGAGCTACCTCCTCGCCGCCACCTGCGCGGTGCCGGCCGCGGGCGCGGTGCTCACCGCAGCCCTGCCGGCCGGCGACACCGGGGCCCGGCGCCGCACCATCAAGGCCGTGGCGCTCGCCGTCTCGGCCGCCACCCTCGCCCTGGCGGCCGCGGTGGCCGCCTCCTTCGAACCCGGCGGGCCGCGCTACCAGCTGACCGAGTCGCACAGCTGGATCCGCTCCTTCGGCATCAGCTTCTCGCTCGGCGCCGACGGCATCGGCACCGTGCTCGTCCTGCTGACCGCCGTCCTGGTCCCGCTGGTCATGCTGGCCGGCTGGCACGACGCCGACCCCGTACAGACCGAGGGCACCTTCGAGTCCAAGCGCCGCACCCAGGGCTTCTTCGCGCTGATCCTCGCCGTCGAGGCGATGGTCGTCGTGTCCTTCCTGGCCACCGACGTCTTCGTGTTCTACGTCTTCTTCGAAGCCATGCTGATCCCGATGTACTTCCTGATCGGCGGCTTCGGCGACCGGGCCGGCGGACCGGAGGCGGCCCGCCAGCGCAGCTACGCCGCGGTCAAGTTCCTGCTGTACAACCTGCTCGGCGGCCTGGTGATGCTGGCCGCCGTGATCGGGCTGTACGTGATCGCCGCCGACCAGGGCCTCGCCACCTTCGACCTGCCGACGCTGACCGGCGCCATCGCAGACGGCAAGCTCTCCATCGACCCGACCGCGGAGAAGGCGCTGTTCCTCGGCTTCTTCTTCGCCTTCGCGGTCAAGGCCCCGCTCTGGCCGCTGCACACCTGGCTGCCCAACGCGATGGGCGAGGCCACCGCCGGCACCGCGGTGCTGATCACCGCCGTGGTCGACAAGGTCGGCACCTTCGCGATGCTCCGCTTCTGCCTCGGCCTCTTCCCGGACGCCTCCAAGACCTTCGCCCCGGCGATCCTGGTGCTCTCGCTGATCGGGATCGTCTACGGCGCCCTGGTCGCGGTCGCCCAGAAGGACATCAAGCGGCTGGTCGCCTACGCCTCGATCTCGCACTTCGGCTTCATCATCATGGGCATCTTCGCGATGACCAGCCAGGGCCAGACCGGCGCCACCCTCTACATGGTCAACCACGGCCTGGCCACCGCCGCCTGGATGCTGGTGGCGGGCTTCCTGATCTCCCGCCGCGGCTCGCGCCTGATCGCCGACTACGGCGGCGTGCAGAAGGTCGCGCCGATCCTGGCCGGCACCTTCCTGCTCGGCAACCTGGCCACCCTCTCGCTGCCCGGCATGGCGCCGTTCGTCAGCGAATTCCTCGTGCTGGTCGGCACCTTCACCCGCTACCCGGTGATCGGCATCATCGCCACCTTCGGCATCGTGCTCGCCGCCCTGTACGCGCTGCTGCTCTACCAGCGCACCATGACCGGCCCGGTCAAGGCCGGCGTGGAGAACGTCCCCGACCTGAAGGCCCGCGAACTGCTCGTGGTGGCCCCGCTGGTGGCACTGACCCTGCTGCTCGGCGTCTACCCGAAGCCGCTCACCGACATCGTCAACCCGGCGGTGGACGCCACCCTCTCCCAGGTCCACCAGTCCGACCCGGCACCGGCCCACCCGGTCGCCGCCACCACCGGAGGTGAGCAGAAGTGAGTTGGCTCGCTGCTGCGGGCGGCAACAGCCCCAGCATCCCCGCGCCGCACATCGAGTACGGCCAGCTCTCCCCGATGCTGGTGGTCTTCGGTGCGGCCCTGGTCGGCGTCCTGGTGGAGGCCTTCCTGCCCCGGCGCCGCCGCTTCACCGCCCAGGTCGGCGTCTCCCTGCTCGGCCTCGTCGGCGCCTTCGCCGCCGTGGTCGTGCTCGCCGCCCAGGGCCACGGCACCACCAAGGCCGGACTGCTCGCCATGGGCGCCGTCGCCATCGACGGCCCCGCGCTCTTCCTCCAGGGCGTCATCCTGCTCACCGCGGTCCTCGCCGTCCTCACCTACGCCGAGGGCCGCCTGGAGCCCCGCCTGAACGGCCACACCGTGGACGCCTTCGCGCCCCAGGGCGCGGCCGTCCCCGGCGGCGAGCAGGAGCGCGAGGCCACCCGGGAGGGCTTCCGCACCAGCGAGGTCTTCCCGCTCACCCTGTTCGCGGTCGGCGGCATGCTGCTCTTCCCCGCCGCCAACGACCTGCTGACCATGTTCGTGGCGCTGGAGGTGCTCTCCCTCCCGCTCTACCTGCTCTGCGCGCTGGCCCGCCGGCGCCGCCTGCTCTCCCAGGAGGCGGCGGTCAAGTACTTCCTGCTCGGCGCCTTCGCCTCGGCGTTCTTCCTGTTCGGCACCGCGCTGCTGTACGGCTACGCCGGCTCGGTGTCGCTGCCCGAGATCGCCGACGTGATCTCCGGCGTCGCCCCGGTCACCCCGGCGCTCGCCGTCACCACCCAGAACGACGCGCTGCTGCTGATCGGCCTGGCCATGCTCGCGGTCGGTCTGCTCTTCAAGGTCGGCGCGGTGCCGTTCCACTCCTGGACCCCGGACGTCTACCAGGGCGCGCCGACCCCGGTCACCGGCTTCATGGCCGCCGCCACCAAGACCGCCGCGTTCGGCGCCCTGCTCCGCCTCTTCTACGTCGCCTTCCCCGGCCTGCGCTGGGACTGGCGGCCGGTGATGTGGGGCGTGGCGATCCTGACCATGGTGGTCGGCGCGATCCTGGCCGTCACCCAGCAGGACGTGAAGCGCCTGCTGGCGTACTCCTCGATCGCCCACGCCGGCTTCATCCTCACCGGCATGATCGCCACCGACAAGCAGGGCCTGAGCGCCGTCCTCTTCTACCTGCTCGCGTACTCCTTCGTCACCCTCGGCGCCTTCGCCGTGGTGACCCTGGTCCGCGACTCCAAGGGCGAGGCCACCCACCTCTCCAGCTGGGCCGGCCTCGGCCGGCGCTCCCCCCTGCTGGCGGCGGTCTTCGCACTCTTCCTGCTCGCCTTCGCCGGCATCCCGCTGACCAGCGGCTTCACCGGGAAGTTCGCGGTCTTCCAGGCCGCGGCGGCCGGCGGGGCCACCCCGCTGGTCATCGTCGGTGTGCTCAGCTCGGCGGTCGCCGCGTTCTTCTACATCAGGGTCATCGTGCTGATGTTCTTCTCCGACCCGCAGCCCGGCGGCGCCTCCGTCGCCGTGCCCAGCCCACTGACCGCCACCGCCATCGCCGTCGGCGTGCTCGTCACGCTCGGCCTCGGCCTGCTCCCGCAGTACTTCCTCGACCTGGCGACCAAGGCCTCCGTCTTCGTCCGCTGACGCGTCCCCGGTCCGACCCCGCCCCTCCCGGGCGGGGTCGGACTGCTGTGCGGCGGGTGAATCCGGTGCCGGTGAAACGGTTCCGCGCTCGTTGGCCTGCCTACCCTCGGCCCATAGACTTGGGCTCAGGGAGGTGACCATGACGGCTGAACCGATCGACTGGCAGTACCCGCCCTCCGAGGGCTGGACGTACGACCAGGTCAAGGACCTCGATCTGCCCTTCGAGTTCGACTTGGTGGATGGGGCGATCGTGGTTCGTGGCATGACCAACCAGTGGCACGACACCGTGCGGGACGAGCTGTTCTTCGCTCTCAGGACCGCCCGGCGCGACCCCTACGAGGTCAACTCCGAGCGCTGTGTCCTGGTCGACCCGTACAACCCGCCGAAGCCCGACGTGGTCGTCTTCGACCGCACCGGTCTCGACTTCTTCACCTTGGAATGCGTCCCCGTCGCCTCGGTCGCCCTCGCCGTCGAGGTCGTGTCGCACGGCTCCCGCGGGGACGACCGCTTCCGCAAGCCCGGGATGTACGCCGAGGCCGGCGTCCCGTTCTTCTGGCGGGTCGAGCGTGGCGAGGACAACCTCCCGGTGGTCTACGAGTTCCACCTGGACGAGGAGACCGGAGTGTATGTCCCCGCCCCGGGGACGGCGGTCCACCACGGCAAACTGAGCACGGCGTTCCCCTTCCCCGTAGAGGTCGACCTGGCCCGGATCTTCCCCTCCTGACCTGCCTGGATCGATCCGAAGGGGGCCGGATCAGCACGCCCGTGCAGTGATCCACTCATGACCGGATACGCTGCCTTGTACGTGCAACGGCGGGGGTTAGGGACAGGCCCGCTGGATCGACCAGGGACAGGAGTGGTCTTCGTGACCGTCGTGGGGCCCTTCGGGCTGAGCGTGCAGGACCGCGATCTGACCCGTGACGTCCAGGCCGGGATGGACGCCGTGGAGGCCGCGCTCATCGGGGCGGTCAAGAGCGACGTCCCGTTCATCACCGTGACGGCCAGTCACCTCATCGAGGCCGGCGGCAAGCGCTTCCGCCCGCTGCTGGTGATGCTCGCCGCCCAGTTCGGCGACCCGTACGCCCCCGGCGTCGTCCCGTCCGCCGTCGTGGTCGAGCTGACCCACCTGGCGACCCTCTACCACGACGACGTCATGGACGAGGCCCCGGTCCGCCGCGGCGCCCCCAGCGCCAACAGCCGCTGGGACAACTCCGTCGCCATCCTCACCGGCGACTTCCTGTTCTCCCGCGCCTCCCAGGTGCTGTCCGACCTCGGCCCCGAAGCCGTCCGGATCCAGTCCGACGCCTTCGAACGGCTGGTCACCGGTCAGATCCTGGAGACCGCAGGGCCCCGCCCCGAGGACGACCCGCTCCGCCACTACCTCGACGTCATCTCCGGCAAGACCGGCTCGCTGATCGCCGTCTCCTGCCGCTTCGGCGCGATGATGGCCGGCGCCGAGTCCTGGGTGGTCGACACCCTCGCCCAGTACGGCGAGAAGATCGGCACCGCCTTCCAGCTCGCCGACGACGTCCTCGACATCGCCAGCGACGGCCACGAGTCCGGCAAGACCCCCGGCACCGACCTGCGCGAGGGCGTGCCCACCCTGCCCGTCCTGCTGCTGCGCCAGCTGCCCGCCGACCCCGAGGACGCCGACGACCTGCGCCTGCGGGAACTGCTCGACACCGACCTGGCGGCGGACGACGCGGCGCACGCGGAGGCCCTGCGACTGCTGCGCCGGCACCCGGCGCTGGAGCGGGCCCGCCGCGAGACGCTGCGCTACGCGGAGGAGGCCCGGGCGCTGCTGGAGCCGCTGCCGGAGTGCTCGGCGAAGGCGGCGCTGCAGGAGCTCTGCGACAGCGTGGCCATTCGGACCATGTGAGGTCGCCCCTGTTGTTACTCGGTAGGGTGACCGCATGTTGCGTGTCGTGATCGCCGAGGATTCCGTCCTGCTCCGCGAGGGCCTGACCCGCCTCCTCACCGACCGGGGCCTCGACGTGGTCGCCGGCGTCGGGGACGGCGAGGCGCTGCTGAAGACGGTGGACGACCTGGCCGCGGGCGGTGCGCTGCCGGACGTGGTGGTGGCGGACGTGCGGATGCCCCCGACCCACACCGACGAGGGCGTCCGGGCGTGCGTGGCACTGCGCGGGCGCTACCCGGACCTGGGCGTGCTGGTGCTGTCGCAGTACGTGGAGGAGCGGTACGCGGGCGAGCTGCTGGCGGGGTCGACCCGCGGGGTGGGCTACCTGCTGAAGGACCGGGTGGCGGAGGTTCGCGAGTTCGTGGACGCGGTGGTGCGGGTGGCGGGCGGCGGGACGGTGCTGGACCCGGAGGTGGTGCAGCAGCTGCTCAGTCGCAGCCGGCAGGGCGACACGCTGGCCGGGCTGACCCCGCGCGAGCGGGAGGTGCTGGGCCTGATGGCGGAGGGCCGGACCAACGCGGCGATCGCCAAGCAGTTGGTGGTCTCGGACGGCGCGGTGGAGAAGCACGTGTCGAACATCTTCCAGAAGTTCGGGCTGGGCCAGAGCCCGGAGGACCACCGCCGGGTGCTGGCGGTGCTGACGTACCTGGAGTCGTGATCCGTTCCCGTCCTGACCTGCGGGGAAGCCGCGGGGCCGCGGGGGCGTTGTCACTGGGTGGAAGGGCGCCGACGGGTCCTGCGACGACGGCGCGAAGCCGACTGCCGGAGTTCCCCTCCGGGCAGGCCCGGCCCGCTTAGGATGCGAATCGGTGCACCAGGCGGACGGGGCACACGGCTCACGCCCGCGGCTGGCGCCCACGAGGAGGTCCGCGGCAGTGACCAGTCAGGTCGATCAGTCAGAGGCAGTGGACGGCTCGGACGGGGAAGGCCGGTCGGGCCCGGTCCCTCCGCCGGGCACGGGTACACGCGCGGCGAAGCCGATCAGACGGCTGGACCGGGTGATCATCCGCTTCGCCGGCGACTCGGGTGACGGCATGCAGCTCACCGGTGACCGCTTCACCTCGGAGACGGCGGCGTTCGGCAACGACCTGTCCACCCTGCCGAACTTCCCGGCCGAGATCCGCGCTCCCGCCGGTACGCTGCCGGGCGTCTCGTCCTTCCAGCTGCACTTCGCCGACCACGACATCCTGACCCCGGGCGACGCGCCGAACGTGCTGGTGGCGATGAACCCGGCGGCGCTCAAGGCCAACCTGGCGGACCTGCCGCGCGGCGCGGAGATCATCGTCAACACGGACGAGTTCACCAAGCGGGCCCTGGCCAAGGTCGGCTGGTCGGCGGACCCGCTGGCGGACGGCTCGCTGGAGGCGTACCACCTGCACAAGGTGCCGCTGACCACACTGACCCTCCAGGCGCTGAAGGACAGCGGGCTGGCCCGCAAGGACGCCGAGCGGGCGAAGAACATGTTCGCGCTCGGGCTGCTGTCCTGGATGTACCACCGGCCGACCCACGGCACCGAGCGCTTCCTGCGCAGCAAGTTCGCCAAGAAGCCGGACATCGCCGAGGCGAACATCGCGGCGTTCCGGGCGGGCTGGAACTTCGGCGAGACGACCGAGGACTTCGCGGTCTCGTACGAGATCGCCCCGGCCACCCTGCCACCGGGCACGTACCGGAACATCTCCGGCAACCTGGCGCTGTCGTACGGGCTGATCGCGGCGGCGAAGCGGTCCGGGCTGCCGCTGTTCCTGGGGTCCTATCCGATCACCCCGGCGTCCGACATCCTGCACGAGCTGAGCCGGCACAAGAACTTCGGCGTCCGGACCTTCCAGGCGGAGGACGAGATCGCCGGCATCGGCGCGGCGCTGGGCGCGGCGTTCGGCGGTGCGCTGGGCGTGACCACCACCTCCGGTCCAGGCGTGGCGCTGAAGTCGGAGACGATCGGGCTGGCGGTGTCGCTGGAGCTGCCGCTGCTGGTGGTGGACATCCAGCGCGGTGGCCCGTCCACGGGCCTGCCGACCAAGACCGAGCAGGCCGACCTGCTGCAGGCGATGTTCGGCCGCAACGGCGAGGCGCCGGTGCCGATCGTGGCCCCGGCCACCCCCGCGGAGTGCTTCACGGCGGCCCTGGAGGCCGCCCGGATCGCGCTGACCTACCGCACCCCGGTGTTCCTGCTCTCGGACGGCTACCTGGCCAACGGCTCGGAGCCGTGGAAGATCCCCGGCGTCGACGAACTGCCCGATCTGACGGTGGAGTTCACCACCGAGCCGAACCGCCCGGACGGCAGCTTCTGGCCCTACCTGCGCGACCCGCAGACGCTGGCCCGCCCGTGGGCGGTGCCCGGCACGCCGGGCCTCGAGCATCGGATCGGTGGCATCGAGAAGCAGGACGGCACCGGCAACATCTCCTACGACCCGGCCAACCACGACTTCATGGTCCGCACCCGGCAGGCCAAGGTGGACGGCATCGCGGTGCCGGACGTGGTCGTTGACGACCCGGGCGGTACGGCCCGGGTGCTGGTGCTGGGCTGGGGCTCCACCTACGGCCCGATCACCGCGGCGGTCCGCCGGGTCCGGGCGGACGGCGGCGAGGTCGCCCAGGCCCACCTGCGCAACCTCAACCCCTTCCCGGCCAACCTCGGTGCGGTGCTGGCCGGTTACGACAAGGTGATCGTCCCGGAGATGAACCTCGGTCAACTCGCCCTGCTGCTCAGGGCCAAGTACCTCGTGGACGCGCAGTCCTACAACCAGGTGCGCGGACTCCCCTTCAAGGCAGCCCAGTTGGCGGACGTGCTGTGGGCGGCGATCGGCAACCTGGACGAGGAGGGCCGGCGATGACCGAGGACAGGTTCCCCTCGCTGCGGCTGGTGCCCAAGAGCGACGAGCCGCAGACCGCGAAGGACTTCAAGACCGACCAGGAGGTGCGCTGGTGCCCCGGCTGCGGGGACTACGCGATCCTGGCCGCCGTGCAGTCCTTCATGCCCGAGCTCGGCATCCGCCGGGAGAACACCGTCTTCGTCTCCGGCATCGGCTGCTCCTCGCGCTTCCCGTACTACATGAACACCTACGGGATGCACTCCATCCACGGCCGCGCCCCGGCGATCGCCACCGGCCTGGCCGCCTCCCGGCCCGACCTGTCGGTCTGGGTGGTCACCGGCGACGGCGACGCGCTCTCGATCGGCGGCAACCACCTGATCCACGCGCTGCGGCGGAACGTCAATCTGAAGATCCTGCTGTTCAACAACAGGATCTACGGACTGACCAAGGGCCAGTACTCGCCGACCAGTGAACTCGGGAAGATCACCAAGTCCACGCCGATGGGCTCGCTCGACGCCCCATTCAACCCGCTGTCGCTGGCCATCGGCGCCGAGGCCACCTTCGTGGCCCGCACCATCGACTCCGACCGCCAGCACCTCACCTCGGTGCTGCGCGCGGCGGCCGAGCACGAGGGCACCGCCCTGGTGGAGATCTACCAGAACTGCAACATCTTCAACGACGGCGCCTTCGAGGTGCTCAAGGAGCCCGGCACCCGGGACGAGGCGCTGATCCGCCTGGAGCACGGCAGGCCGATCCGCCTCGGCGCCGAGCAGGGCGTCTTCCGCGGCCCGGACGGCGGCCTGCACCTGGAGGCCGTCACCGAGGCGAACCAGGACCGGATCCTGGTCCACGACGCGGGCGCCGCCAACCCGGCCACCGCCTTCGCCCTCACCCGCCTCGCCGACGCCGATACCCTCCACCACACCCCGATCGGCGTCCTGCGGGACGTCCGGCGGCCGGTGTACGACACCCTGATGGCCGAGCAGTTGGACCGCGCGGCCGCCGACCGGGGCGAGGGCGACCTGGCCGCTCTGCTCACCGGGAGCGACACCTGGACGGTGGCCTGACCGCAGGGGCGCAGGCCGCAGGGGCGCGGGCCTCGGCCCGCGCCCCTCGGGCGTCTCACCGCTGCGGCCGCGCCCCGTCGTACTGCTCGCGGGCCTGCTCCACGGCCGCCATCGACCGGTACACCCACAGGGTCAGCGCGCCGAGCGCCTCGGCGGCCTCCCGGCCGAGGTCGGTCAGGCTGTAGTCGACCCGCGGCGGGATGACCGGGTGCGCCTCGCGGTGGACCAGTCCGTCGCGCTCCAGGGTCTGCAGGGTCTGCGCGAGCATCTTCTCGCTCACCCCGGTGATGTGGCGGCGCAGCTCGCTGAACCGGTAGCCGCGCTCCTGCAGCGCCGAGAGCACCAGGACGCCCCAGCGGCTGGTGACGTGCTCCAGCACGATCCGCGACGGGCAGTTCAGGTCGTACAGGTCGGGAATCTGCTCGCTTACCTTCACGTCAGTACCGTACTTCAAAGTGCGTACTTTCTCTTGGTTAGTGTCCAGCCTACGGTGGTGGTCGAAGCGAGAAACCGCACGAGGGAGCAGAGATGATCGTCGTCACCGGAGCCACCGGACAGCTCGGCCGGCTGGTCGTGGAGGGCCTGCTGGCCAAGGTCCCGGCCGCGGAACTGGCGGTGGCCGTCCGCTCGCCGCAGAAGGCGGCCGACTGGGCCGCCCGCGGGGTCACCGTCCACCGGGTCGACTACGACGAGCCCGCCACGCTGGCCGCCGCCTTCGCGGCCGGCGACCGGGTGCTGCTGATCTCCGGCAGCGAGGTCGGCGCGCGCGTGCCGCAGCACACCGCGGTGGTCGAGGCGGCCCGGGCGGCGGGCGTGGCGCTGCTCGCGTACACCGGCATCCTGGGCGGTGACGAGGCCTCCTTCGCGCTGGCCGACGAGCACAAGGCGACCGAGGCGGCGATCCGCGCCTCCGGCCTGCCCTTCGTCTTCCTGCGCAACGGCTGGTACACCGAGAACTACACCGCCAACGCGGCCGGCAGCGTCGCGCACGGCGCCGTCCTGGGCAGCAACGGCGACGCCCGGATCGCCACCGCCGCCCGCCGCGACTACGCGGACGCCGCCGTCGAGGTGCTCACCGGCGAGGGCCACGAGGGGCGGGCGTACGAGCTGAGCGGCGACACGGCCTGGAGCTTCTCCGAGTACGCGGCCGAGCTGGCCGCGCACTCCGGTCGCCCGGTGGCCTACCGGGACCTGGGTGCCGAGGAGCACCGGCAGGCGCTGATCGGCCTCGGCCTGCCGGAGGGCTTCGCGACGATCCTGGTGGACGTGGACGCCGCCATCGCCCGCGGCGAACTGGCCCGCGACCGGGGCGAGTTGGGCCGGCTGATCGGCCGCCCGACCACCCCGATGGCCGAGACGGTTCGGGCGGCACTGGCGGGCTGAGAGCGGACCCGCGCGGGGTCCGACGGGGCGCCCGTGACGGAACTGTCATGACCAAACCTGAGATACGGAGATGACAGCTCTGCCCTCGGCCCGCTACCGTCGAGCGGACGAACAGCACGCGCGGAGGGCAGGCCGGCATGGCGGAGACCACGGGACGGGAGGCCCGGACCGGGCTCTGGAACGGATTCGCCGCGTACGGCATCTGGGGGCTGTTCCCGCTCTTCTGGCCGCTGCTGGAGCCCGCCGGCGCCGCTGACATCCTCGCCAACCGGATGACCTGGTCCCTGGTGGCGGTCGCCCTGATGCTGCTGGTCCAGCGCCGCTGGGCATGGATCAGGCCGCTGCTCGCCCAGCCCCGCCGGCTCGCCCTCTCCGCCCTCGCCGCCGCGGTCATCTCGGTCAACTGGGGCGTCTACATCTGGGGCGTGAACTCCGGCCACGTGGTCGAGACCAGCCTCGGCTACTTCATCAACCCGCTGGTCACCATCGCCTTCGGCGTCCTGGTGCTGCGCGAGCGGCTGCGCCGGGCCCAGTGGGTCGCGGTCGGCATCGGCGCGGCGGCGGTCGCGGTGCTCTCGCTCGCCTACGGGCGGCTGCCCTGGATCGCCCTCACCCTGGCCCTCTCCTTCGCCACCTACGGCCTGCTGAAGAAGAAGATCGCCCTCGGCGGCCTGGAGAGCCTCGCGCTGGAGAGCGCCGCCATGTTCCCCTTCGCGGTGGCCTACCTGGTCTACCTGGCCGCCACCGGCCAGGGCACCCTCGGCCGGACCGTGGCCGGCGAGTACGGCTGGGGCCACTCCGGTCTGCTGATGCTCAGCGGACTGATCACCGCCGTCCCGCTGATGTGCTTCGGCGCGGCCGCCGTCCGGGTCCCGCTGACCACCCTCGGACTGCTCCAGTACCTGGCCCCGGTGTTCCAGTTCCTGATCGGCGTCGCGGTCTTCCACGAGTCCATGCCGCCCGCCCGCTGGGCCGGCTTCGCCCTGGTCTGGGCCGCCCTCGCGGTCCTCACCTGGGACGCGCTGCGCCGGGTCCGCGCCGAGCGGACGACCGCCGCACGGCGGACGGCCGTGGCCGACACCGTCCCCGACCCCGCGGTGGCCGCCGAAACCGCGAGCTGAGCACTGCCGGACGGCGGGAGGCTCAGGCGCCCGGCGGGAGGCTCAGGCGCCGCCCGCCAGGTCGGTTCCCAGCCGCGCCGGGTCCCGGTGGGCCAGGAACGCCTTCAGCGCCTCGTCCACCGCCGCCCGCCGCCCGGCCCCGAGCAGACCGCCGTGGGCCAGCGAGTCCAGCGGGCGACCGCCGTCCCACTGCTCGAGCGACCAGCGCGGGTACGGACCGAACAGCGCCCGCGCCGACTCCGGCAGACCGGTTCGGGCCGGCACCGCGCCGCGGGCCCCGTTCAACGCCAACTGCCCGTCCAGGCTGCCGCACTCCGCCAACCAGGCCAGCGCCGCCCGCCGGTGCCGGGCCCCCCGGGGCAGGGTGAACGCGTCCACCCGGCACTGGAACACCCCGTCCGTCCCCGGCGCCACCGCCCACCGGTAGCCGGTGGACGGCCGCAGGCCGAGCGTCTCGCGCAGCGCACCCTCCGCCCAGTCCCCGGTCAGTTGGTAGCCCGCCCGGTCGGTGCCGACCAGCCGGGTCGCCTCCGCCCAATCCTCGCCCGCGTCCACCTCGCCGGCCAGCGCCAGCACCGCCGCCAGATCGTGCAGCGCCCCCGCGACCCGCGGCCCCGACCAGTCGGCGCCCGGCTGCCACAGCGCCGTCCACGCCTGCGGGCCGAGCGCGGCCAGCAGCAGCGTCTCCAGCCACTGCGCCACCCCCTGCAGCCCGCCCACCGCGAGCGGCAGCAGGCCCGCCGCCGCGACCCGCCGCAGACCCGCCAGCAACTCGGTCACCGAACGCGGCGCCGGATCGGCCCCGGCCTCGTCCAGCACCGCGGGGGAGGACCAGAGCAGATTGGCCCGGCGCACCCCCGCCGGGACCGCGTAGTACCCGCCGCGCACCCGCAACCGGGGCAGCAGCGCCGGCGGCAGGACGTCCTCCCAGCCCTGCTCGGCGAACAGCGCGTCCAGGCACTCTAGCCGGCCGTCGGCCACCTGCGCGGCCAACTCCTCGCCGCCGCGGCAGTGGAAGCTGTCCGGCGGGTCCCCGGCCGCCAGCCGGCGCTCCAGCGCCGCCCCCGCATCGACGGCGGCCGAGCCCTCCGTGAAGGTGACGTCCGGCGCCCGGCCCTTGAAGTCGGCCAGCAGCGCGAGCAGGCCGTTGGCCTCCGCCCCCGACGTCCACGGGGTGCACACCTCCAGCAGCCCCGCCGGACCCGCCCCGTCGGCCCGCGCCGCCGACGCCCGGGTGCACCGCGCCAGCAGCGACCCGCCGGCCACCGCGGCACCGGCCAGCAGGAGTCTTCGACGACGGATCGACACGGTGCTCCAGAGGGACGGACGGACGGCGGGAGAGGGCGGTGCCAGCGGCATCCCACCGGTCGGCCGCGCCGCCCGTCAAGGCCCGTGCACGGCGTACGGACGGGGCGGGCGCGGGGGCGGCGCGGCGTGGGCGCGAAGCGGGCGCGGGGGCGGCGCGAGGGGCGGGCGCGGCCGGGCCGAGAACGCCTCCGTGAGATCTCCTCAAGCGGACGGCAGTGCTGCTAACGTGCGGGTGCTGAATCGACCCGCCACTCGGCGCGCGTCCCAGGAGGGCTGGCATGGTCCACCTCATCGGGCAGATCACCCCCGGCTTCCGGCCGGGCGGCGCCCCCGGACCGCTGCGCCGCGTCCGGGCCCGCGCCGGCCTGCCCGACGCCCCCGTCCGGGTCCCGGCCGTCCGCCGCGAACCCACCGCCTCCGAGACCGGCGAACTCCTCATCACCCACGGCGCCGACGGCCGCGCCGCCACCATCCAGTGGCAGCGCCCCGGCGGCCCCGCCATCCGCCTGGAACCCCCCTACCGCCTCGACCGCGTCGACCTCAAGGGCTCCTACCGGGCCCGCCTCCACGGCCTCACCGCCGGCATCCGCCTGGTCTGCCGCGACCACTCCCCCCTCTTCCTCATCGCCCCCCGCCAACTCCCCGTCCTCGCCCTCGCCGCCGCCACCTCCCGCACCACGCTCCCGTAGGCCCGGTCGAATCTTCCTACCGCCGGTGCTACGTTTTTCGGTATGAGCACTCACGCGATGCCCAACCCCGAGCGGGCGACCAAGAGATCCGTCTCCCTGCCGGGCTCGCTGGTCGAGGAGATCGAGGAGCGCACGGGCAAGACCGGATTCTCGTCCGTGGTCTCCGAAGCCCTCGAGCAGTGGCTCGCCATGGCCAAGCTCCGTGAGGTGATCGAGGCGGACCGCAGGCACGGCCCCGTCTCCGAGGACGCGCGGCGATGGGCGGAGGACCAGTGGTCAGCAAGCGCCTGAAGGCCAAGGTCCGCCAAGGCGGGACGCTGGCCCTCGACGCCCAGGGGTTCTCGCTCCACATCGACTACGACGAGCGGCTCAAGGCCCTCGTCGAACTGGCGGAGCGGGACGGCGCGCGGGTCGTCCTGTCGGCCCTCACCCCGCTCGAGGTGCAGCGCTCCGGCCGGGCGGCCCAGCGCCGGGAGTTCCTGCTGTCCCGCTTCGACGTGGTGCCGGTCGGCGACCGGATCGTCGAGACGGCGGGGGCGCTGCTCCGGGAGAGCGGACTGGACGGCCACGAGTGCCTGGTGGACGCGGTCGTGGTCGCCACCGCGGCGTCGGGCCTCGCCCCGGTGCGGCTGGTCACCTCGGACCGCTCGCACATCCCCCTGCTGTGCAAGGCCGCGGAGAAGCTTCCCGGCGAGCCGTCGGTGAAGCTCATCGTCGTCTGACCCCCGGACAGCGACCGTGCCCCCGCCCGCCGATCGGCGAGCAGGGGCACGGGTCCGCCGGAGCGGGGGTTACTTGGCCGCGGCGGCGGACTGGAGGAGCTGGGGGGTGACGGCGCCGGCGAAGATGCGGCCGTCGTCGGTCAGCAGGACGTTGACCACGTGGGTGCCGACCAGGGTGCCGCCGGGGACGGACTTGCCGAGGGACTTGGCGATCGACGGGAGGCCCTGCGGGGCGTCGCCGGACTTGCCGGTGGCGGGGGCGCCGGTGGGCGAGGAGAGGGAGAGGACCGAGGTCCAGCCCTCGCCGATCACCTTGGGCTGGGCGCCCTTGCCGTCCGGGAGGCCCTTCGGGAGTTCGCCGACGCCCGGCAGGGCGTGCTCGGCCGCGCCCTTGCCGCCGTCCTTGCCGTCGGCCTGCTGCTCGGTCACCTTGGCGCCCTTGGGCGGGGTGAAGGAGAAGGTCGAGGCGGCCGGCGCGGCGAAGGAGACCGAGCTGAAGTGGGCATCCAGCACCTTGGTGCCGTCCACCGAGCGGACCTGGACGCCGAGCGGCACCCCGCGCTCGGAGTCCACCGAGATCCGCACCTCGGCGACGGTCGACCCCTGCTGCGCGGGCTTGACGCTCAGCCGGTACGCGGAGCGCCCGGCCACGCTCTCGGTGCCGTCGACCGTCACGGTGGTGGTCGCCGCACTGGCGGCCAGGAAGCGCTTGGCCAGCTCCTGCGGGGTGACCGACCCCATCGGGCCCATCGCACCCTTGGCGTCGCCCGCGTGCCCGGCGGACTTCGGGGCGGTCAGGTGCAGCGCCTCCTGGTGGGCGCCGTCGTAGGCCCACACCTGGTCGCCGTCGTGCACCAGCTGGTAGCCGGCCTTGTCGCCGAGCAGTTCGATCCGCTGCTTGTCGGGGCCGGCGGCGGCCACGTTCAGGGTGTGGTCACCGCCGAGCAGTTCGAGCGCCTTGGACTGCGGCGCGACCCCGGTGCCGCCGGAGCCGACCCCGCCGCCGGCGATCGCGCCGAGCCCGGAGCCGCCGAGGCCGGAGCCCCCGGCGAGGCTCAGCAACTGGGTCGGCAGGCCCAGGTCGGCGCTGACCCGCACCGTGCCGCTGAAGGTGTCGGTGTCGGCCGCCAGCACCTTGGCGACCAACTGCTCCGCCGAGACCTGCGGCAGGTTGGGTGCCGAGTCGCTGGCCAGCGCCGGCACCAGGCCGACCCCGGCTGCGGCGGCGGCCGCCACGGCCACCGGTAGCGCCACCCGGACCGCCGTCCGCCGGCGCGACTTCCACGGCGTCGTCTGCTGCTCCACCACGAACCCCTCCTCGCTGTCCCGCGCGCCCACCCGGCCCACGGCCCGTTCTTGCCCTTTCCATTACAGGCCCCCGCAAGGCCCCTGGCATCGGCCCGCAGGGCCACATCGGTGTACGCCTCGCGGCGCAGGCGACCCTGAGCCCGCCTCAGGGTCGCGTACTCCTCGGGGTGGAACCCGTTCACGTATCGTCACTGCATGACCGCATCGGACCTCCCGCAGCCCGCCCCCACCGCCAACGCGATGCGTCGCGCCCTGCGCCGCGCCAGGGACGGCGTGGCGCTGGACACCGCCGAGGCGGCCGTCCTGCTGCGGGCGCACGGTGCGGACCTGGCGGACCTGTGCGCGAGCGCGGCCCGGGTGCGGGACGCGGGGCTGGCGGCGGCCGGGCGGCCCGGGGTGATCACGTACTCGAAGAAGGTCTTCATCCCGCTCACCCGGCTCTGCCGGGACCGCTGCCACTACTGCACCTTCGTCACCGTGCCGGGGAAGCTGGAGCGGGCCGGGCACGGGATGTACCTGTCCCCGGACGAGGTGCTGGAGATCGCCCGTCAGGGCGCCGCGATGGGCTGCAAGGAGGCGCTGTTCACCCTCGGCGACCGTCCGGAGGACCGCTGGCCGCAGGCCCGCGCCTGGCTGGACGCGCACGGTTACGACGACACCCTGGCGTACGTGCGGGCGATGTCGATCCGGGTGCTGGAGGAGACCGGTCTGCTGCCGCACCTCAACCCGGGGGTGCTGGGCTGGACGGACTTCCAGCGGCTCAAGCCGGTCGCCCCCTCGATGGGGATGATGCTGGAGACCACCGCGACCCGGCTGTGGTCCGAGCAGGGCGGCCCGCACTTCGGTTCGCCGGACAAGGAGCCGGCGGTCCGGTTGCGAGTGCTGGAGGACGCCGGGCGCAGCGCCGTCCCGTTCACCACCGGGGTGCTGATCGGGATCGGCGAGACGTACGAGGAGCGGGCCGAGGCGCTGTTCGCGATCCGCCGGGTGGCCCGGCAGTACCACGGCGTGCAGGAGGTGATCGTGCAGAACTTCCGCGCCAAGCCGGACACCGCGATGCGGGCCATGCCGGACGCGGAGGCCGCGGAGCTGGCCGCGGCGATCGCGGTCGCCCGGCTGGTGCTCGGCCCGTCCGCCCGGATCCAGGCGCCGCCGAACCTGGTGGACGCCGAGTACGGGCTGATCATCGGCGCGGGCATCGACGACTGGGGCGGGGTCTCCCCGCTCACCCCGGACCACGTCAACCCGGAGCGCCCCTGGCCGCACATCGAGGAACTGGCGGCCCGCACCGCCGAGTCCGGCTTCGCCCTGCGCGAGCGGCTGACGGTGTATCCGGAGTACCTGCAGCGCGGCGAGCCGTGGCTCGACCCGCGGCTGCTGCCGCACGTGCGGGCGTTGGCCGACCCGGAGACCGGGCTGGCCCGGGAGGACGCCGTCCCGGCCGGGCTGCCCTGGCAGGAGCCGGAGGACCTGCCCGCCGCGTACGGCCGCACCGACCTGCACACCGCGATCGACACCGAGGGCCGCACCGGCGACCGCCGCGCCGACTTCGACGAGGTGTACGGCGACTGGGAGGCGCTGCGCGAGCAACTGCCCCGGCAGGGCGCGCCGGAGCGGGTCGAGGGCGACCTGCGGGCGGCGCTCGCGGTGGCCGCCGACGACCCGACCCGGCTGACCGACGCCCAGGCGCTCGCCCTGTTCGGGGCGGACGGCCCGGCCCTGGACGCGCTCTGCCGGATCGCCGACGACGTGCGCCGCGCGGCGGTCGGCGAGGAGGTGACCTACTGCGTCACCCGGAACATCAACTTCACCAACGTCTGCTACACCGGCTGCCGGTTCTGCGCCTTCGCCCAGCGCCGCACCGACGCCGACGCCTACACCCTCTCGCTCGACCAGGTCGCCGAGCGGGCGGCCCAGGCCTGGGAGGTGGGCGCCACCGAGGTCTGCATGCAGGGCGGCATCCACCCGGACCTGCCCGGCACCGCGTACTTCGACATCGCCCGAGCGGTGAAGGCCCGGGTGCCCGGCATCCATGTGCACGCCTTCTCGCCGATGGAGGTGGTCAACGGCGCGACCCGGACCGGCCTGTCGATCCGGGACTGGCTGCAGCGCGCCAAGGAGGCCGGCCTGGACACCATCCCGGGCACCGCGGCCGAGATCCTGGACGACGAGATCCGCTGGGTGCTCACCAAGGGCAAGCTGCCCGCCGCCACCTGGGTCGACGTGGTCACCACCGCCCACGAGCTGGGCATCCGCTCCTCGTCCACGATGATGTACGGCCACGTGGACACCCCGGCGCACTGGCTCGGGCACCTGCGGCTGCTGGCGGAGATCCAGCAGCGCACCGGCGGCTTCACCGAGTTTGTCACGCTGCCGTTCGTGCACACCAACGCGCCGGTGTACCTGGCCGGGATCGCCCGGCCCGGCCCGACCGCGCGCGACAACCGGGCGGTGGTGGCGATGGCCCGGCTGCTGCTCCACCCGCACATCCCCAACATCCAGACCAGCTGGGTGAAGCTGGGCGCGGAGGGCGCGGCCGAGATGCTCCGCTCGGGCGCCAACGACCTGGGCGGCACGCTGATGGAGGAGACCATCTCCCGGATGGCCGGGTCCTCGTACGGCAGCTACAAGTCGGTCCGCGACCTGGAGGCGATCGCCGAGGCCGCCGGCCGCCCGGCCCGGCAGCGCACCACCACCTACGGCGTGGTGGAGCCCGAGCGCCGGGCCGCCGCGCTGGCCTCCGACGGGCACCTGCCGAGGCTGCTGCCGGTCCTGGACTGAGCGCGCGGTCCGCCGGGCGCGGGTGGTGGTGATGGGCGGGAACGGTAGAGATCGCGCGTTCGACCCCGGTGACCTGCGAATCTCCCCGATACAACAAAGTGTTGACGATCTGTCGTTCGACTCCGCCCCTGGATTCGTCGAGGTCTTCGAATACAGTGCACCCCTGTCAGGACCCCGACGAAAGGCAGCGCTTCGTGATGCCCCTGTGGTCACGCGCCCAGCAGCAGGAGTTCCGCGGCCGGGTGCGCGGTTGCCTGCTCGGCGGGGCGATCGGGGACGCGCTCGGCGCCGGCATCGAGTTCGAGCCGCTCGAGCAGATCCGCGCCGCCCACGGCCCGCAGGGCGTCACCGGCTTCGTCCCCGCGTACGGGCGGCGCGGCACGGTCACCGACGACACCCAGATGTCCCTGTTCACCGTGGACGGGCTGATCCGGGCCCACATCAGCCGGGACGGCGGCGCCTGGCACCCGCCGAGCGACGTCCACCGGGCGTACCTGCGCTGGCACGCCACCCAGCACGACTGGGGACCGGACGAGCGCCGCCCCGACCTCGGCTGGCTCGGCCGCGAGGAGTGGCTGTACGCCCAGCGGGCGCCCGGACAGGCCTGCCTGTCCGGGCTCTCCGGCCCGGACGCCGACCGCCTCGGCACCCTCGACCAGCCGCGCAACCCGCACTCCAAGGGCTCCGGCACGGTGATGCGCGCCGCGCCGTTCGGCCTGCTCACCGCCTGGGACCCGGCGCTGGTGTTCCAGCTGGCGGTGGAGTGCTCGGTGCTGACCCACGGTCACCCCACCGGCTACCTGGCGGCCGGCGCCTTCGCCGTGGTCATCCACGCGGTGGCGCGCGGCGGCACGCTGGAGGAAGGCGTCCACCTGGCGCTGGCGCTGCTCTCCGAGCGGCCGCGGCACGAGGAGACCACCGCCGCCCTGCGCGCCGCCCTGGACGCGGTCCGCGCCGGGGCGCCCTCCGCCGAGCGGGTCGAGGAACTGGGCGAGGGCTGGGTCGCCGAGGAGGCGCTGGCGATCGGGCTGTACTGCGCGCTGGTCGCCGAGGACGTGAAGTCCGGCCTGCTGCTGGCGGTCAACCACTCCGGTGACAGCGACTCCACCGGCTCCATCTGCGGCAACCTGCTGGGCACCCTGCACGGCGAGACCGCCCTGCCGCCGGAGCTGGTCGCCGAGGTCGAGGGCCGGGGCACCCTGCTCCAGCTGGCCGACGACTTCGTCCTGGAGCTCGTGCACGGCCCGGAGCTGCACTCCGCGGCCCACTGGACCGAGCGCTACCCCGTCGGGGTCTGAGATACGCGGCGGTGCCCGCCGCAGGAGCTGTGGCGGGCACCGGGAAGCGCGCGGGACCGATCAGACCTCGCCGAAGGCGCCCGAGGCGGCCTCCGCGGCGAACGCGGCCCAGGCCTCGTTGGAGAAGCGCAGCTGCGGGCCCTGCGGGTCCTTGGAGTCGCGGACCGCGATCGACGCGGTGTCCGGGACGGCGATCTCTACGCACGCACCGTTGCCGCCGCTGTAGCTGCTCTTGCGCCAGACCAGGTTGCTCGTGGACTTGCTCATTTCATGAACTCCTCGGCATAGGTGTGTATCAGTGACCGGCTCTCCGTGACGCTGAGCGCCGCGGCCCGCAGGTGGTCGTACAGATTGGTATAGCGACGGACGTCCGCGTCCTTCTCCAGGTAGAGATCACTCGTCACTCCTTCGAAGTAGACGACCGTCGAATCCGCACTTTCCGGGAACTCCATGAGGGAGAATGTCCCGGTCATCCCGGGGTGCGCGCCGTGGTTGAACGGGATGACCTGCAGGTTGATGTTCGGGCGCTCGCTCAGCGCCAGCAGCTGGAAGAGCTGATCGGACATCACCTGGCGCCCGCCCACCTCCCGCTTGAGCACCGCCTCGTCTATGACCACCCAGAGGCTGCCGAGCTGGTCCTCGCCGTGTATCCGGTGCTGGCGCTTGAGCCGCACCTCGACCCGCCGCTTGATCGCGGTCGGATCGGTGTCCGGCTGGGTGCCGGCGACCACCGCCTCCGCGTACTCGCGGGTCTGCAGCAGGCCGGGGACGAACGAGGATTCATAGGCACGAATCGACGACGCCTCCGCCTCCAGCCCGATGTACACGCTGTAGGGGATGTCGCCGAACTCGTGCCACCAGCCGCGCTGGCGCGACTCCCGGGCCATCTCCATCAGCCCGGCCCGGACCCGCTCGTCCTCCACCTCGTAGACGTCGCACAGGTCCCGGACGTCCCGCTGGCTGATGCTGCGTCGGCCGTTCTCCAGCCGGCTGATCTTGGACTGGGAGACCATCAGGCGGCCGGCGACCTCCTCGGCCGTCATTCCCCTCAGTTCGCGCAGCCGGCGCAGCTCGGCTCCGAGCCGACGGCGGCGCACCGTGGGATTGACGCTGGCGGACACATCGACCTCCGGCCGTACCTCTGGCAACAGTGCGGAAATTGGTACCAACCCCCCTGACGTGGAGCAGCATGCCATCTCACCTGCGGTCCGTGCCCGGAAATCGCGAGAGCGCAGTAGGACAGATCATCGGAAAACCGTCTATACGGGACGCCGGCCCTTGCGTCCGCCGTCGTGGGACGGTAATGGGACCAGGCGTGCCAACGGTCCTGCGCGTACACCCGGAATGACCGGAAATGACCGGGACGGGCGGAAACGGCCGGGAACGACCGGGGGCGGCCCCTCCGGCGCCTGAGCGCCGGGCGGACCGCCCCGGGAAGTGCACTGCCGGCTATCGGTGTGCGCCGATCATCGCGCGCCCACCTGCGTGGCCACACCACGCGTCCCGGCCGCCGGCCGACCGGCCACCGGACGGCTGCCCGGTGCCGGGCCCGAGCGCGACTGCTGAACGGGCAGACCGTTCTGCACGTCCATCACCGCGTGGGCGACCATTCCGCCCAGCGGGTCGTACCGGATCAGGTCCCGCAGCCGCGACCGCGACGACCTGCCCTCGTTGCCCGGATAGAGGTGCTTGCCCAGGCCCACCGCGTGCGCCAGCGCGGCCAGCGCCGCCGTCCGCGGGTCCGGCGGCACGCCGGTGCGGATCGCGGTGTCCAGTCGCTGCTTGATCGCGGCGTTGGTGCAGTCGTCGGACGCCTGGTACCGCGTCGTCGGCAGCACCCCGCACACCTGACCGGCCACCGCCGTCACCATGCCGCACCGTTCCAGGTGCGCCAGGTACGTCTGGCGCAGGCCCAGGCGCGGGCCACCGATCCAGTGCGCGGCACGGACCGGACTGCCGCGTCGGCGCAGCAGCTCCAGTGCGTGGTCCAGAGTGGGGTCGCCGGTCGGCCGCGGTACCACCACGGCGATCCGGTCCCCGTCCGGGACTATCCTTCCGGCCAGGGACAGCTCCACGAGCTGTGCCCCGGCGAGTCCGAGATCGAGGGTCTGCGGCTGCGCCGTGGTGCCCGTGGCCGGGTCCAGTGCGAGCAGCAAAAGCTCCTCGGGAATTGTTCTGCGGCTCCTGCCCATCCAAGCCTCCCCGCGTGGATGAATGACAGCGTGACGCCTCTCACACAGGCTTGTCGAGTACGCCTCCGAATCGTGACCTTGCGCAGGACAGCGGGGAACCACCGTCCGACGGCCCGGCGTCTGACCCTGGGACGGGCCGGACGGGGATGAAAACCGCCGGTCGGGCGGGGTACGGCCGGTGGAACGGCCGGATGTGCCGGAGACTGTACAGGGACCGGGGCGCGTCGAGAACATCTCGCGAACCTTCGGGAAAAAGGCAGCGCGTGCGAGCGGGTCGGCTGCGGGCCGGACCGACGAGGAGGATGGGTAGTGGGCGAGTCCCCCGACAGGGAGCGGCAGACGGGCGAGGCGGGGCAGGAGAAGCCCGAAGCGCCCGAAGCGCCCGAGTCCGGCGAGGCCGGCACGGCGTCCGCCAACTCCACCGTGCAGCTGCGCGTCCGCGATGCGGACACCCGCACCACCACCCTCCGGCTGCCGACCGACCAGGCCACCACCGCCCTCCGGCTGCCCGCGGACAACGCCACCACCCAGCTGCGGCTGCCGCCGAAGGCGACCGCCGGAGACGACTCCGCGGGTGCGGAGGAGGACGCCGCGGAGGCCCCGGCGGGCTCCAAGACCGCCTGGGCCACCGCGGCCGCCGCCGCGCCGGCCGCGAAGTCCGCGAAGGCGGACAGCGGCGGCGACGCCCCGGCCGAGGCTGCCGAGGTCGCCGACGATGCGGCAGATCCCCAGGTCGAAGCAGACGCCGGGAGCGAGGCCGCGGCCCCGGCGTCCCGTCCGTCCACCGTCGAGGGGACGGCGGACGCCGAGGCGCCGGAGGGTGCCGACGCGCCGTCCGAGGAGACCGGCGGCTCCGACGGCAGCGACCACGCCGACGATGCCACCGGCGATGCCGACGCCGCCGAGGAGGACGGCCCGGCCGACTCCGACCGGGCCGCGCCGGCCGGGTCCGAGGCTGACAACGAGGCATCCGAGACCGCTGAGGCGTCCGACCGGCCGACCGGGGTCGATCCGCGTCTCGCCATGCGGGACAGCCGGGAGGTGGCCGGCGCCGGACTGAAGGCGACCGACAAGCCGGCCCGCGGCACCGTCCCCGAGCCGCCGCCCGCACCCGTCCCCACCCCGGAGCCCGACCCCGAGCCCACCCCGGAGCCCGAGCCGACTCCTGACCCCGAGCCGACTCCCGAGCCCGAGCCGGACCCGCGGCCCGAGCCGCCCGTCCCCGGCCCGAAGCCCGCGCCCGCCCCCACGCCGGCACCGATCCCGCCGCCGCCCCCGCCGCTGCCGCTCCCCGACCCGGCGCCGCTCCCCGCGCCCGCACCCCCGTTCGCGTCAGCACCCCCGTCCGCGCCCGTTCCTCCGCCCGCGCCGGCCCTGCCGCCCGCGCCGGAGAACACCATCGAGGCGATGGAGGTGCTGTCCCTCCTCAGCGCCCGCCCGATGACGCCGCTGCGGCGCGCGGCCAAGCGGATCACCATCTGGTCGCTGTTCCTGGCGTTCGTCCTCGGCGTCGTCGTGGTGGCCCAGCTGCTGCGCCCGCTGCCGGACGCGAAGACCCGGCTGAGCCTGGCCGACGCGTACACCTTCTCCGGTGACGCGCTGAACGTCCCGTGGCCGGCGAAGGGTCAGGCGGCGGCCGAGGTCGTCGGCGTGGGCAGCCTGGGCAGCTCCGGCCAGGAGACCCCGGCGTCGATCGCCAGCGTCACCAAGGTGATGAACGCCCACCTGATCCTCCAGGCGCACCCGCTGAAGAAGAACGAGACCGGCCCGCTGATCACGATCGACAAGCAGGCCGCCCAGGAGTCGTCCAACGCGGACGAGTCCAAGGTCACCCTGGTCGAGGGTCAGCAGCTCAGCGAGTACGAGGCGCTGGAGATGCTGATGCTGCCGTCCGCCAACAACGTGGCCCGGCTGCTCGCCCGCTGGGACTCCGGCAGCGAGGACGCGTTCGTCAAGAAGATGAACGACACCGCCGCCTCGCTCGGCATGACCAACACCACCTACGTCGACCCGGCCGGCTACAACCCGGACACCAAGTCGACCGCCAAGGACCAGCTGAAGCTGGCCGAGCAGGTGATGAAGAACGACGTCTTCCGCCAGGTGGTCGCCGAGCCGGACACCAACTTCAAGGGCCAGCGGATCTTCAACACCAACGCGCTGCTGGGCAAGAACGGCAACATCGGCGTGAAGACCGGCTCGTCCACCCCGGCCGGCTCCTGCCTGATGTGGGCGGCGTACAAGGAGATCGGCGGCGTGAAGCGGCTGGTCCTGGGCGTCACCCTGGGCCAGCCGGCCACCAAGGAGGAGCCCAGCCTGGTCCGGGCGGCCCAGCCGGTCAGCCAGAAGATCAACGCCGCCGCGCAGTCCGTACTGACCGGTCAGACCCTGGCCAAGCAGGGCGACGTGGTCGGCTACGTGGACGACGGCCTCGGCGGCCGGGTGCCGGTGGTCGCGGGCAAGGACCTGACCGTGGCCGGCTGGTCCGGGATCACCGCGAAGCTGGTGCTCACCCCGACCGGCAGGCTCGGCCACACGGCCAAGGCCGGCACCCAGGTCGGCACGCTCGCCGCCGGCGACGGGGACGGCCGGGTGGAGGTCCCGGTCACCCTGCAGAGCGACCTGGCCCCGCCGTCGATCATGTCCCGTCTGCTGCGGATCCTCTGAGCCCCGATCGTCCGAGCCCCGACGAGCCCACGCCCGGCGCGTGGGGGACGGCCTCAACCGGCCGGCCCCCACATGCCGGGCTCGTTCCGGGTGCCCAGGTACCGGACCACAGCGGGCTCCTCCGCGATCACCCGGCCCAGCACCAGCGCCAGCGTCACCGCGGTGAACAGCACGATCAGCCAGGACAGCATGGTGAACACCACCCCGTACGGTCCGAACCGGTCCACCGCCCGGGACATCGCCGCCGGCAGGTAGACCTTCGAGGCGACGCCCACACCCACCTCGGCCGCCCCGCACAGCAGCGCACCCGGCAGCAGCGGCCACCAGCGCACCCGGGAGCCCAGCAGCAGGTGCTGCGTCCACCACCAGAGCAGCGTGGACGCCACGAACAGCAGCGGGATACCGAGCCACAGCCCGACCCCGAACCCCTTGCGCATCGGCACCTGGACGACCAGGAACACCAGCCACACCAGCAGCCACACCAGCCAGCGCCAGGCGGCCACCCGGGTGCCACTCCTGGGCACCTCCCACGCCCGCTCGCAGACCCGCTGCAGGGCCCGGCTGAGCGCCGTCGCCGACAGCAGGGTGACCAGGATGCCGACCACGCCGAAGCTCTGCGCGATCTCGTCGTGCCCGGCCGACATCAGCTGCTGCATCTGGGTCTGCGCCGGGCCCTGCAGCCCGAGCTGCTCACGCATCGAGCTGGTCACGCCGTGGCGGATGGTGGCGGGCGCGAACACCGCCACCACGAACAGGGCCGGGAGTGCGCTGAGGAAGGCCTGGGCGGCCAGCCGGGTCGCGTTGTCCAGCAGGTTCACCCGGAGGAACTGGCTCAGGGCCCGGCCGACCAGCGGGATCCGCTCCGGCATGGCCTTCGCCTCGGCCGCCATCCGGTCGGCCCGCTCACGTGCGCGCGACCAGCGGCCGGGCTCCTTCGGAGTGCCGTCGGGCGGGTTCGTCACGGGCACCTCCGGGGCCGGGTGGTCCCATCCTCACCCGACCCCTCGGGCCCCGCACCCGCACCCGGGACCCGGCCGATCCCCCGTTCGGCCGATGGCCGGGGCTACTTCTTGCCGGTCAGCTTCTGCACCCGCGCGCCGACGCCCCACACGGTGACCCGCCAGAGCGCCTCGACGACGATGTTGCGGCTCATCTTGGACGCGCCGTGCTCGCGCTCCACGAAGGTGATCGGCACCTCGGAGACCTTGAAACCGGCCTTCACCGAACGCCACGCCAGGTCGACCTGGAAGCAGTAGCCCTGCGAGGCGACCTCGTCCATGCCCAGACCCAGCAGGGTCTCCTTGCGGAAGGCGCGGTAGCCGCCGGTGACGTCCCGGATCGGGACGTCCAGCAGCAGCCGGGAGTACAGCGAGCCGCCCTTGGAGAGCAGCTGGCGGTGCGGCGGCCAGTTGACCGTGCCACCGCCCGGCACCCAGCGGGAGCCCAGCACCAGGTCGGAGGTGCGCAGCGCGGTCAGCAGCCGCGGCAGCTCCTCGGGCTGGTGCGAGCCGTCCGCGTCCATCTCCACCAGCACGTCGTAGCCGGCGTCGATGCCCCAGCGGAAGCCCGCCAGGTAGGCGGCGCCCAGCCCCTCCTTGCCCTTGCGGTGCATGACGTGGACGTGGGTGTCCTCGGTGGAGAGCTTGTCGGCGATGTCGCCGGTGCCGTCCGGGCTGTTGTCGTCGGCGACGAGGACGTGGACCTCGGGCACGGCCGCCCGCACCCGGGAGACGATGCGCTCGACGTTCTCGGCCTCGTTGTACGTCGGGATGATCACCAACACCTTGCCGAGGTCGGCGAAGGTGCTCTCCTGGGGGGCAGTCACGTCTGTGCCTTTCACGTCTGGTGTGGCGCGGGGGACTGGGTTGTCCCTCACGTCGGGTGCTGCCGGTCGCGCACCAGCAGCGTCACCGTAAGGCCGCGGACATGCCGGACCTCGGCCGGGGTGAAGACCGACCGTAGCGCCCTCGCCTGTTCCGCGGGGAGGTACTGGTACGGGTCATCGCTTGTGCCGATGGTAACGACCCACACGCGGGCCTCGTCACCGATGGTGTCCGCAGGAGCCCGGGACAGCACCGGGTAGAGGTCGTCGGCCTCGACCGCGGAGCGCGCCACGAACATCGGCCCGGGCGCGACGCCGCCCGGCAGATAGTAGGAGACACCCGGACCGACCATGGCCCACGCGACGTCCCCGGCCAGCGCCACCAGGCCGTCCCCGGGCCGGTAGCCGGCCGCGATCAGCCCCGCCGCGCCGCGGAAGTCGGTGGCCGAGTGCGCGGCCTCGGCCCGTACCTGCTCCTGCTTGGACAGCCCCAGCACGGCCGGTACCGCCACCAACCCCACCGCGACCCACACCACTCCTCTACGTCTTCTCCCCGTCGCCCCGCTTCTCCCGGTCGCCCCGCGCAGCAGCCCGGCCACCGCGCCGACCCCGCCCCCGGCCAGCACCGCCCACGTCGGCAGCGTGAAGAGCAGGTAGCGCTCCAGGAAGTAGGACGTCCCGCCCTGCGAGACCACCCACACCGCCACCACCGGCAGCCCGGCCAGCAGCAGCAACTGCACCGCGGCCGCCCGCCGCCCCGGCAGCACGATCGCCAGCAGCGCCAGCGCCAGGAAGGCGTACAGCACCCGGTGCGAGCCGAACAGCTCCTCCCAGAAGAACCGCAGGTCGTGCAGGTCCGGCCGGACCAGCCAGGACAGCTGCCGGTCCGACTGGGACCGGCCCAGCACCACCAGCGGCAGCGTCGGCAGCGCCGCCAGCGCCAGCGCTAGCGGGTACTGCCACAGCACCTGCGGTCGCCGTCGCGACGCGACCAGCACCATCGGCAGCTGACCGACCACCCCGACCAGCGACACCAGGTGCAGCAGCCCCGCCACCGCCGTGCACACCGCGAACGCCGCCCACCGACCCTTCGACGGCCGCTCCAGCACCCGCACCAGACACCAGACCCCCGCCGCGATTGCGCATGTCACCAGCGCGTACGCGCGGGCCTCCTGGGCGTACCGCGACACTATCGGCACCGTCGCCGGCAACAGCCCGGCCGCCAGACCCGCCACCCGGCTGCGGAACACGTGCTGCGCCGTCAACGCGGAGAAGAGAGCCGCACCCGCCATGGCGACGGCCGACAGCAGCCGCAGGGCGACGGGGGAGTCCCCGAACACCGCCATCCACCCGTGCAGCACCACGTAGTACGCGCCGTTGCTGGCGTCGACGTTCCCGAGCATCCCGAACAGCTCACCCAGGCTCCGGCCGCCCGCGCTCCAGCTCGACACCTCGTCCCGCCACAGCTCCGGCGTGCCGATCCGGTACAGCCCCACCAGCAGCATCACCGCCGCCGCCACCAGCCCGGGCCACACCCGGACCAGCATCCCCCGGACCCTCCGACGCCCCCGACGCCCACCGTCCCCGCCCGAGCCCCCGGCCCCCGGGCCGCCCGCCTCCGAGTCGCCCATGAGCGACAAGGCGTCGATTTCACCCATCTCGCCAGAATACGGGACACCCCGGCCCGCTCATCCCCGTCTCATCCGCTCCCCGCCCGTCGAAACGGGCCACCGGCGGCGTGGTGCGATCCGCTAGGCTGTCACCGGTCACTCGGCGATCACCGCTCTCCGGCACGATCACCGACCACCCGCGCCTCAGTAGCTCAGGGGATAGAGCACGGCTCTCCTAAAGCCGGTGTCGCAGGTTCGAATCCTGCCTGGGGCACAGCACAAGCGCAGGTCGAAGGCCCTCCGCCCACCCGGGCGGAGGGCCTTCGACGTATCCGGACCCGGCCGCCCGGACGCGGCAGGGGATCGTCAGGGCTTGCGACGGCTGGCGATCAACCAGCCGAGGGCGGCGCCGACCAGGAGGGTGACGGTCAGGACCAGCCAGAGGGGGAGGGTGACGCTGGCGACCCAGAGGGTCACCTCGACCGACTCGGTGTTGGCGGCGATGAACCACACCGCGATGACGGCGAGGACGCCGAACCCGATGGTGCGCATCCGCACGTTGCGGCCGTGGACGGTGACGCTCGACGGCCCATGCGACTGAGAGGTCTTCTCTGCCATGTGGCCATTATGTGTCGGTTTGGTCGGAGTTTCGCGGTCGAAGGGCGAGTTGGTGGCTGGAGGTCTCCCGGGGCGAGTCCTGCCCCGGGAGCGGCAGCGTCAGCGGCGGTGCTTGCCCGCGGTAACGGCGGGCGCCGGGTAGGGGATGCGCAGCTTGCGGGCCAGCGGTGCGACCGAGGCGCCGGCGCCGAGCGGGATGGCGAAGAGGAACAGCGAGAGCAGGACGGCCAGGGAGCCGACGGCGAGGCCGGCCAGGCTGCCGAACAGGGTGGCGCCGAAGCGGGTGGCGAGCCAGTGCGCGGCGAGGGCGCCGGGGGCGCAGGCGGCCGCGAGGGCGAGGTGGAGGGCGACCACGCGGCCGCCGTCCAGGCCACTGCGCGGCGCCGGGCGGCGGCCGGAGAGGTCGAGGGTGGCGTCGGGGTGGACCGGCGCGGGAGTGCGCAGGCGGCGGCCGAGGGCCCAGCCGGTGATCACGATGGAGAGCACGCAGGCCGTGGTGTGGGCGACCGCCATGCCGATGATGATCCAGCGCGGGGTGAGCAGCAGGTACGCGAGGCAGGACAGACCGGCGTTGGACCCGGTGGTGACCACCGTGAGCCAGAACGGGGTCCGGGCGTCGCCCATCGCGTAGAAGCCGCGGGCCAGCGCGTACTGGGCGCAGAAGGCGGGCAGGCCGAGCGCGAAGGCCATCAGGACCTGCGCGATGACCCAGGTGTCGGCGGCGCTCGAGCTGCCGTAGCCGTAGGCGACCGCGGTGATCTGCGGCGCCAGCGCGAAGAACAGCACGGCGGCCGTGACGATCATCGCCGCGGAGTTGCGCAGCATCTCCGACAGGTCGGAGCCGATCTTCGTCAGGTCGCCGGCGGTCGCGGCCCGGGACATGCCGGGCAGCAGCGCGGTGACCAGGGAGATGGTGATGACGCCCTGCGGGACCACGAACAGCTGGTACGCGTTGGTGTAGGCGAAGTTGCCCAGACCCATCTTCAGGCCGGCGTCGTGGGCCTGCTGGCCCGCACTGGTGGAGACCCGGGTGATCACGGCGAAGGCGAGCTGGGTGACCAGGACCAGCAGCAGTGCCCAGCTCGCGGAGCGCAGCGGGCGGGTGAGGCCGGCGCCCTTCCAGTCGAAGCGCGGCCGGAAGCGGAAGCGGGCCGAGCGCAGCGAGGGCAGCAGACCGAGCGCCTGGACCACGATGCCCAGGGTGGAACCGAGCCCCAGCAGCATGGTCATGCCCGGCGTCATCGACCCGGCGTCCTTGGCGTTGCCGCCGATCACCATGTAGAGGCCGAAGACGGCGATGGCGACCACGTTGTTCAGCACCGGGGTCCACATCATCGCGCCGAAGCGGTCGCGCGAGTTGAGCACCTGGCCGAGCAGGGTGAAGACGCCGTAGAAGAAGATCTGCGGCAGGCAGTACCGGGCGAAGGCGATGGTCAGGTCGCGCTGTGCGCCGTCGTAGTGCGAGTAGAGGTCGACGATGGCGGGCGCGGCCAGCCAGGCGCCGAGGGTGAGGACGACCAGCAGCACGCCGCAGAGGGTGAGCAGCCGGTCGGTGTAGGCGACGCCGCCGTCCTGGTGGGTCTGCGCGGCGTGCACCAGCTCGGGCACGAAGACCGAGGCCAGCGCCCCGCCGATGAGCATCATGTAGACGATGTTCGGCAGCGAGTTGGCGACGTTGAAGGAGTCGCCGAGCGGGCCGGTGGTCAGTGCGGCGACGATCATCGCGCTGCGGACGAAGCCGAGTGCGCGGGAGGCCAGCGAGCCCAGCGCCATGATCAGGCCGTTGCGGCCGGTCGAGGCGGTGGACGGGGCAGCAGTCGGGGTCGACTGACCGTCCTCGGACGAGGGGGCGACCTGGTCGGCGCCGGCCTGGGGGGCGGGGACGACCGGGGGGCCGGGGGGTACGGGCGGGACCGGCGGCTGCGCGTACGGCGACTGTCCGTAGCCGGGCTGAACGGGAACCTTCCCCAGCGCCAGCGTGGGCGGGTCGACGTACACAAAGGGGTCGGGGGACCCGTTCGTGTTGTGCATGGTCATCGGACCCCCGTCACTCGGTGCCCGTCCGGCGGCTCGTGGGTGTACGGAGTCGGTAGGTCCGGCCTCCTCGCTCGGGCGCGGGGTGCGCCCAGACGGAGCAGTCTGCCCTAACCGGGCACTCACTGGGGAGTCGGGTGCCGGGCGCGGATGATCTCGATCCGGCCGCGATCGGGGCCGTGACCTGCACCGCCGACCGTTCGATCACTGAATGGTGAACTGTTTGTCCGTAGATAGGCCGATTGTCGACCACGTCCGATCCCTCCCCCGGGGTTACGGTCCGTTGGTGTGATGTTGCTCACGAACCGTCAGGAGTCGTCACCGGGAGCCTTCGCGTCCGTCCCCTCACCTGCCAGGACGCGCTGGACCCTCGGTCGGGTTCTCCAGTCGATCCGGCGGATGTCGCGGAGCAGCGCGCCGGGGCGCCACAGCTCGATCGCGACCGTCACGCCGCCGAGCACCAGGCCCGCCGACAGCCAGCCGCCCAGCACGTCGCTGGGCCAGTGCACGCCGAGCGCGATCCGGGTCCAGCCCACCGCCAGCACGGCCAGCGCGGCCAGGGTGGCGGCGACCGACCGTCCGGTGCGGTTGGCCCGCGGCCAGAGCAGCGCCAGCAGGGCGCCGCAGGTGATCGCCGACGCCATGGCGTGGCCGGACGGGAAGGAGCCCCCGACGGCGGCGTGGGCCACCGGGTCGGCGAAGTGCGGTCGCGGCCGGTCGACCGCGGTCTGCTCGGCGGCGCCGAGCGCCCAGCCGATCAAGGCCTCGGCCGCCGCCCAGACGGCCAGCATCCGCGCGCCCTGGATCCAGAGCCAGCCCGCGGCCAGGCCCAGCAGGACCCGCATGGTGACCGTCCCGCCGATGTCGGCCAGCGTCTGCATGGACGCCGTCCAGGCCGAGTGCTGCCGGGCGAAGCCGTGCAGCGGCTCCACCCAGGCCCGGTCGAAGCGCACCAGCGGACCCCAGCCCGTCTCCACCAGCGCGAGCAGCACGCCGAGAAGTCCGGCACACGACAGCGCGAGTGCGGCACACCGGAGCAGGTTCCGGCGTTGGACTTGGTGGAGGGTCTCGGTCGACCCGGCCTCGAAGGGACGGTGCATGGCAGACACCTTCCCAGCGGAGGGCTCCGTTCCGGCGGTGTCGGGATAGCGATTCCGCATCGTTTGCGCGAAGGAGTCCGGGGCGGCGCACGGATGCGGCGCGTGTGCGCCGGTTCACGCTCGGTGAGGTCCGGATGAAAATCGGCAGGGTACTGCATCGGACCTGAAAATCTGAGCAACTTGGGAATGTTGTCCGATTTCTGTGCGTTGGATCGTTACGTGCTCGGCCACCTCCACAGAGCCCGGCACCAGCAGCAAGGGAGCAAGCATGGCCACCCGTGCCGTCGTTCGCGACAGGGCCGACCGGAGTCGCGCGGCCCGCCCGACCAACCTCGAGGCCGACCGCGACCTTGTCGGCATGTATCTCGACGAGATCGCCAGGACGCCCCTGCTCGATGCCGCCGAGGAGGTCGAGCTCTCGCTCCGCATCGAGGCCGGTGTGTACGCCCAGCACCTGCTGGACGAGGGGCCGCTCCCCGAGGGGGCGACCCGGGAGGAGCTGGAGGCGATAGCCGAGGACGCCGAGCGCGCCAAGGACGTCTTCATCCGGTCCAACCTGCGCCTGGTCGTCGCGGTGGCCCGGCGCTACCCGCGCAGCGGCCTGCCGCTGCTCGACCTGATCCAGGAGGGCAACGCGGGCCTGGTCAGGGCGGTGGAGAAGTTCGACTACTCGAAGGGCTTCAAGTTCTCCACGTACGCGACCTGGTGGATCCGCCAGGCGATCACCCGCTCGATCGCCGACCAGTCGCGCACCATCCGGCTGCCCGTCCACCTGGTCGAGGAGCTGGGTCGGATCCGGCGGGTGCAGCGGGAGAAGTCCAAGGAGCTGGGGCGCGAGCCCGAGCCGGCCGAGATCGCGGCCGAGCTGGACACCACCGAGACGCGCATCAAGGACGTGCTGGACTGGGCGCGCGACCCGGTCAGCCTGAACATGTCGGTCGACGACGAGGGCGAGACCCAGTTCGGCGACCTGGTGGAGGACACCGGCGCGGTCTCCCCGGAGGACGCGGTGATGGTGATGCTCCGCCGCGAGGAGCTGGACGACCTGATCGGCCGGCTCGACGACCGGACCGCCTCGATCATCCGCTCCCGCTACGGGATGGAGGACGGCCGCGAGCGGACGCTCACCGAGGTCGGCAAGCAGCACGGGCTGACCCGCGAGCGGATCCGGCAGATCGAGAAGCACGCGCTGGCCGAGCTGAAGAAGATCGCCGACCACGCGGGCTTCGAGGCCGCGTGATACCCGGGCCCC
This sequence comes from Kitasatospora cinereorecta, assembly GCF_024172095.1. GTDB lineage: Bacteria > Actinomycetota > Actinomycetes > Streptomycetales > Streptomycetaceae > Kitasatospora > Kitasatospora cinereorecta. Next base: position 330,166 of record NZ_JAMZDX010000001.1, read on the forward strand.
GGTGCGGCAGCGGCCGTCCGGGGCCCGCGCGCACCCGCGCGGCGAGGTGCGGGCCGCCCCCTAGGCTGGGCGGCCGGACGGAACGGAGAGGGCGGTCGGGGATGGGTGAGCAGGCGCCGGAGCGCGCGGACGCAGCGGCGGAGCCGGAGAGCAGTGCAGCGGAGCCGGGGCCCGATGCCCGGAAGAAGGCGCGGCTGGTGTTCGGGGATCCGCTGGAGCGGCCGAGCCGGGACGACACCGACCGGGGCTGGGGCGGCCGCCCGGGCGCCGAGGAGGGTGGGCGGGAGCGCGGGCTCGACTGGTACCTGAGCCAGCGGCCCCCGCACCACGGGGACTGAGGGCGTCCTCAGCCCTGGCGGACCAGGGCGTCGCGGATCTCGGTGAGCAGTTCGACCTCCTTCGCCTCGGCCTCCAGCGACTCCTCCTCGACGGTCTTGCGCTTGGCCATGAAGTGGTTGATGGGCAGGATGAGCAGGAAATAGACGACGGCTGCGGTGATCACGAAACTCAGTACGGCGCTGAGGACCGAGCCCCACAGGATGGGGATGCCGGACGTGGCGTTCCCGGAGCTGTCGACGGCGCACGGCCCCTTGAGGCAGGAGCGGTAGGTCGACAGGTCCTTGGTGCCGAACGCGCCGACGAGCGGATTGATCACGCCCTTCACAAAGGCGTTGATGATGTTGGTGAATGCGGCGCCGATGACGACCGCGACCGCGAGGTCGACCACATTGCCGCGAAGCAGGAATTCCTTGAAGCCCTTCATGCTGCGCTGAACTGCGTCAGCCCGGTGAGGTTACGGGTGAATTCCCGCCGGTCCGGTTGACGGCGCGGTGCAGCCCCCGTGCGGGGACGGGGGAGCCACCGGCGCGACGGGCGGAGGGGCCCCGGGGTGCAGCGGGCCCGCGGTGAGCGCGGTCGCGGCGGCCAGCAGCCCGGTGGCCAGCACTCCGGGTCTGCGGCGGACGGCCTGCCGCAGCCGGTGCCACCCGCCACCACCGCGGATCGGGGGGAAGAGCGGCACCCCGCGCCGCGGGGGCACGGCCGTCGGGGGCAGCGGGGGAGTGAGGTACGTGGTCACGGCGGACCGCCTTCCGCGCGGAGCGACTGCTCGCTGGTCGGGACCCGGACGGGTTCGTACCGGGTTCGTGCCCTCAGCGTGCGCCCGCCCGTCCCGTCCGGACAGCGGCCGGTGGATTCCTGTGGACAACCCGCCCCTGTGGACAACCGCCGTCACCCACGCGGGGGACATTCGGACCGGAAACGACGGAACCCGGCGGCGCAGAGGTGCGCCACCGGGTTCCGGAAGTCCGTCCGCAGCAGGTCAGCTCGCCGCCGGCGCGGACGCCGTGGAGCCGGCCGAGCCGGTCGAGGAGGTGCTGCTCGTCGACGCCGAGGAGGACGAGGACGACGTCGAGGAGCTCACCGAGCTGCTCGACGAGGAGCGGCTGTCGGTGCGGTAGAAGCCGGAGCCCTTGAAGACCACGCCCACGGCCGAGAAGACCTTGCGGAGCTTCCCCTGGCAGTCGGGGCACGTGGTCAGCGCGTCGTCGCTGAACTTCTGCACCGCCTCGAGGCCGTTGCCGCACTCGGTGCACTGGTACTGGTACGTGGGCACTTGCTCTTCCTCCTGCACTCCCCCTGGCACTCTCACCTGATGAGTGCTAACGATGGTCAATGATGCGGCATTCCGCCGGATCAGTCCAGCGCTCAACCGTGCGAGGCGGCGCCGGCCGGCTGCGGACGGAGCGGCACGCTCCTGGCCACGGTACGGGTCGCCGCGCTCGGGGCCACCAGCAGTCGCCGGAGAGTGACCAGCGCCACCAGGCCGAGCCCGGCGCCGACCATCGGCACCACGAAGCCGGCCGACGGGCCGCCGTGGTCGATCAGCTGGCCGGCGGCGGTGGAGCCGACCGCCAGGCCCAGGCCGATCGCGCCGGTCAGCCAGGTGAACGCCTCGGTCTTGGCGCCGTCCGCGACCAGGGTTTCGACCAGGGTGTAGCCGGTGATCAGGGTCGGGGCGATGGCCAGGCCGCAGAACAGGCCGGCGACGGCCAGCGCGGTCAGGTTGGGCATGGCCCACAGGGTGGAGCAGCCGAGCACCAGCAGGGCGTAGCAGCCGAGCATGCGCTGCCGGGCGGAGTGCTTCCAGGCGACCATGCCGTACAGCACGCCGGCCAGCATGGAGCCGCCGGCGAAGACGCCGTACACGGTGCCGCTCATGCCGGCCCGGCCGACCGACTCGGCGAAGGCGGTGACCGAGACCTGCATGGCGCCGAAGACGGTGCCGACGCCCAGGAAGGCGCCGACCAGCAGCCGGACGCCCGGGTTGGCCAGGGCGGAGGCGCGCTTGGTGCCGGCCTCGGGGGTCTTCAGGGCCGGGGCGGTGGAGCGCCGGGTGGCGAAGGCCAGGCCGCCGACCACGGTCAGCGCGGCCTCGGCGATCAGGCCGGCGGCGGGGGTGACGCCGGTGGCGATGGCGGTGGCCAGCACCGGGCCGACCACGAAGGTGAACTCGTCGGTGACCGACTCGAAGGCGAAGGCGGTGTTCAGGGTGGCCGGCCGGTCGGACAGCTTGGCGACCCAGCGGGCCCGGACCATGGCGCCGATCTGCGGGACCGAGGCGCCGGCCGGAACGGCGGCCAGGAACAGGGTCCACACCGGGGCGTGGCCGAGGGCCAGCGCGATCAGCGCGCCGACCGACAGCGCGTGCACCACGACGCTGGGGACCAGCACCGCGGCCTGCCCGTAGCGGTCGGCCAGCCGGCCGGTCTGCGGCCCGATCAGGGCCTGCGCGACGGCGGAGACGGCGGCCACCGCGCCGGCGACGCCGTACGAGCCGTTGGTGTCGAGCACCAGCAGCACGATGCCCAGGCTGAGCATCGCGTACGGCAGGCGGGCGGCGAAGGCGGGGACCAGGAAGGTCAGGGCGCGCGGAGTGCGCAGAAGGGTGCCGTAGCCGGCACGGGTGGGGTTGTCGACCGTCGGGCGGGCCGCCACGGTCGGTCCTCTCTGCTGCCTGGTAGCGCGGCCGGGGGTACGGGTGGGCCCCGACGGCGCCGAGAGTCGTCCTCTCGCGCGTCGACCGGGGTAGATACCGCGCCCGGGAAGGTCACCGGGCCACAGCCGCCGAGCGGTCGCGCCAACTCTGCATCAGGCAGATGTTGCGGGTTCAATCATTCGTGATGTCTGCCTTCATTGTAGCGGCCTCTAGCCAAAAATGCCTCTCAATGCAAGGTGTACATCCGACGAACCGTCAGTCCCGTGCTCACCGCCCGTACAGCCAGCCCGCCAGCTTGCCGCCCTTGTCCACCGCCCGCAGCCGCCGTTCGGCCGCCTCGCCCACCTCGTCGGTGGTGACCACCAGGAGTTCGTCGCCCTCGCGCAGCACGGTGGCCTTGTCGGGGACGAAGCTGCTGCCGTCGCGGACCACCAGGGTGACCGCGGCGCCCTTGGGCAGGCGCAGCTCGCTCACCTCGACGCCGGAGATCCGCGAGCCGCGGGCCAGCGCGACCGAGAGCAGGTGGCCGTGGAGCTTCTCCAACGGCGCGGACTCGATGTCCAGGTCCTGGCCGAGGTCGCCCTCGCCGATCCGCAGCCGGCGGGCCACCAGCGGCAGGGTGGGGCCCTGCAGCAGGGTGAAGACCACGACCAGGATGAAGACCACGTTGAAGACCTGCTGGGCGGCGGCCACCCCGGCCACCAGCGGGATGGTGGCCAGCACGATGGGCACCGCGCCGCGCAGTCCGGCCCAGCTGAGCAGGGCCTGCTCGCGCCAGGGGATCCGGAACGGGGTCATGGTGAGCAGCACCGAGGCGGGCCGGGCCACGAAGACCAGTACCGCGCCGACCACCAGCGCGGGCACCACGGCCGAGCGCATGGTGGCGGGGGTGCAGAGCAGGCCGAGGACCACGAACATGCCGATCTGGCCGATCCAGGCCAGTCCGTCGGCGAAGCCGCGGACCGCCGGGCCGTGCGGCAGCTTGGCGTTGCCGAGCACCACCGAGGCGATGTAGGCGGCCAGGAAGCCGGAGCTGTGCAGCAGCGCGCCGCCCGCGTAGGCGAGCACGATCAGCGCCAGCACGGCGATCGGGTAGAGGCCGGAGGAGGGCAGCGCGACCCGCCGCACGCCGTAGGCGCCGAGCCGGCCGACCGTGTAGCCGACGGCCGCGCCGACGATCAGCTCGACCAGGATGGTGCCGACCAGGACGTACCAGGGGTCGAGCTCGCCGGCGGTGGCGAAGGCCACCACCAGGATGACCACCGGCGCGTCGTTGAAGCCGGACTCGGCCTCCAGCAGGCCGGTCAGCCGCTTGGGCAGCGGCACCATCCGCAGCACCGAGAAGACCGCGGCCGCGTCGGTGGAGGAGACGATCGCGCCGAGCAGCAGCGAGGTGCGCCAGTCCAGCCCGACCAGCCAGTGGGCGCCGGCGGCGGTGACGAAGACGCTGATCGCCACGCCGACGGTGGCCAGCACGGTGGCGGCCGGCATCACCGGCTTGACCTCCTGCCACCGGGTCTTCAGGCCGCCCTCGGCGAGGATCACCACCAGGGCGGCGTAGCCGAGCACCTGGGTGAGTTCGGCGTTGTTGAAGCTGATGCCCACGCCGTTCTGGCCGAGGGCGACGCCGATGCCGAGGTAGATCAGCAGGCTGGGGAGCCCTGACCGGGTGGAGACCCGGACGGCGACCACCGCGACCAGCAGGATCACGGAAACCTCTAGGAGGAACTGGTTCAGGTGGTCAACGGTCACGCAGGGGCACCTCGAGGCAGGCTGGGGGCGGCTGACGTATCCAGGGATCGTTACTCAGGCTAACATTTTACCTGATCTTTGAACTAGAGGGCTCCCCCGTGCACCCCCTCCAGATCGCCCGCCCTAATGTGGTGGACTGTCACGGCCGCAGTCACCCTCGCCACAAGGATTCGGATGCCCCGCTCGAAGAAGTTCCGGCGCGCTCGTCTGACCGTGATCGTGCTGGCCGTGCTGCTGGTGGCGGGTGTCACCGGCAGCGGCTGGTGGGCCGTGGACACCGTCCGCTCCTCGTTCCCCGAGGTGACCGGCACCGTCCGGGTCGCCGGCATGTCCGCCCCCGTCGACGTGAAGCGCGACGACAAGGGCGTCCCGCAGCTGTACGCGGACACCGACGCCGACCTGTTCCGCGCCCAGGGCTACGTCCAGGCCCAGGACCGCTTCTGGGAGATGGACGTCCGCCGGCACATCACCGCCGGGCGGCTCTCCGAGATGTTCGGCTCCGGCCAGGTGGACACCGACGCCTTCCTGCGCACCATGGGCTGGCGCCAGGTCGCGCAGCAGGAGTACGACACCGTGCTCTCGGAGGACACCAAGAAGAACCTCCAGGCGTACACCGACGGCGTCAACGCCTGGCTGAACGAGCACCCCGGCGGGGCCGGCGCCTCGCTGGAGTACGCCCTGCTCGGCGCGGTGAACAGCGGCTACCAGCCGGAGAAGTGGGACCCGGTCGACTCGGTGGCCTGGCTCAAGGCGATGGCCTGGAACCTCTCCGGCAACCTGCAGGAGGAGATCGACCGCTCCCTGCTGGCCCAGGACTTCACCCCGGACAAGATCGCCCAGCTCTACCCGGCCTACCCGTACGAGCGCAACGGCACCATCGTGAAGACCGGCACCGTCGCCGGCGACGGCAGCTACAAGCCCGCCGACGGTTCCGCCGCCCCCGCCGCCACCCCGGCCGCCCAGGCCCGCCCGGCGACCGGCAACCTGCTCGACGACCTCTCCGGCCGGATCGCCGCGATGCCGCAGCTGCTCGGCCCGCAGGGCCAGGGCATCGGCTCCAACTCCTGGGTGGTCGGCGGCGCCTTCACCACCACCGGCAAGCCGCTGCTGGCCAACGACCCGCACCTCGGCCCGGGCATGCCGTCCATCTGGTACCAGATGGGCCTGCACTGCCGGAGCGTCTCCAAGACCTGCAACTACGACACCGCCGGCTACACCTTCGCGGGCATGCCCGGCGTGGTCATCGGCCACAACGCCAACATCGCCTGGGGCTTCACCAACCTCGGCGCCGACGTTACCGACCTCTACCTGGAGAAGGTGACCGGCCCGGACACCTACCAGGTCGACGGCAAGGACGTGGCGTTCAAGACCCGCAAGGAGACCATCAAGGTCGCCGGCGGCGCGGACCGCACCATCACCGTCCGCACCACCCAGGACGGGCTGCCGCTGATCTCCGACCAGAGCTCCGAGCAGCAGAACGTCGGCAAGTACGCCCCGGCCGGCAACACCGCCCCCGACCGCGCGGCCGGCTACGGCGTCGCGCTGCAGTGGACCGCGCTGACCCCCGGCAGGACCATGGAGTCGGTCTTCAAGCTCGACCGCGCCGCCAACTGGGCGGACTTCCAGTCCGCCGCGCAGGACTTCGCCGTCCCCGCGCAGAACCTGATCTACGCCGACACCAAGAACAACATCGGCTACCAGGCCCCGGGCATGATCCCGATCCGGGCCAAGGGCGACGGCACCGTCCCCGTCCCCGGCTGGGACCCCAGCTACAAGTGGACCGGCTACATCCCGTTCAAGTCGCTGCCCTACAGCTACAACCCGCAGGCCGGCTACATCGTCACCGCCAACCAGGCCGTGGTCGACCCGAGCTACAAGCCGCTGCTCACCAAGGACTGGGAGTACGGCACCCGGGCCAAGGAGATCACCGACCAGATCCAGGACAAGCTGAAGAACGGCGGCAGGATCTCGGTCGACGACATGCAGGCCATGCAGCTGGACAACACCAGCGTGATGGCCAAGACCCTGGTGCCGCTGCTGCTCCAGGTGCAGGTCTCCGACCCGTACGTCCGCGAGGCCCAGGACCTGCTCAAGGACTGGAACTTCCGGCAGGACGCCGACTCGGCCGCCGCCGCGTACTACAACGGCGTCTGGCGCCAGCTGCTGATGCTCGCCTTCGGCCAGAAGTTCCCGGCCGACCTGCGGGCCGAGGGCGACTGCCTGCTGGTCCGCCAGAAGACCAACTCCACGCTGCCCGACGACGCCCTCAACGGCGCCGCGCAGGCGGTCACCGAGTGCGGCACCCGCAAGGCCTCCCAGGCCCAGCCGGACGGCGGCGACCGCTGGATGGAGGTGGTCCGCCAGCAGCTGGCCCAGCCCGACAGCTCGTGGTGGGAGTACATCGACTCCGACCACATCCCGCAGAAGGGCCTGAACAACCTGCTCGCCGAGGCCCTGAAGGACGCCCGCCAGGACCTCACCTCGCGGCTCGGCAAGGACATCAAGACCTGGAGCTGGGGCCGGCTGCACACGCTGACCCTCAAGGAGGCCACGCTCGGCTCCGACGACTCCTCGATCGCCTCCGGCGTGGTCCACAAGCTGCTCAACCGCGGCCCGTACAAGCTGGCCGGCGGCACCGCCGCGGTGGACGCGGCCGGCTGGAACGCCGCCGCCGGCTACCAGGTCGACTGGATCCCGTCGATGCGCATGGTCGTCGACCTGAACAACTTCGACGGCTCCCGCTGGATCAACGTCGGCGGCGCCTCCGGCCACGCCTTCCACCCCAACTACAACGACCAGACCGAGCTCTGGGCCAAGGGCGAGCTGTTGCCCTGGGCCTGGACCCCGGACGCGGTCGGCCAGGCCGCGAAGAACGTGATGACCCTCACGGCCGGCTGACGCCCGGCACGGCCTGCCGGCCGCTCACAGGCGCAGCACCCCCGCGGGGGTGACCACCGCGTCGACCGGCAGGTCGTGCTCCTCGGCCGGAACGGCGTCGAGGAGTTCGTGCTCGTACAGCAGGGTGGCCAGCAGCGGGCGGGCTCCCGCCCGGGCCAACCGGGCCAGCACCCGGTCGTAGCTGCCGCCGCCGCGGCCCAGCCGGATGCCCCGGCGGTCCACCGCCAGGCCCGGCAGCAGCACCAGCCCCGCCCCGCAGACCGCCTCGGGGCCCAGCCGCGGCCCGGTCGGCTCCAGCAGCCCGCGGGCCGCCGGGGCGAGCGCCGCCCGGCCGGTGTAGGCGGCCCAGTCGAGGTCGTTGTCGGGCAGCAGCACCGGCAGCAGCACCCGCACCCCGCGCCCGAGCAGCGCGTCCAGCAGCGGCCCGGTCCCCGGCTCCCCGCCGACCGACACGTACGCCGCCACCACCGAACCCGGATCCGCCAGCGCCGCCGCGGGCCCCGCCAGGGCGGCCGCCGCCGCCGCGCGAGCCGCCGGGTCGAGCGAGCGACGCTCCGCCAGCAACCGTGACCTCAGCGCGGTCTTGTCGTTGGGCAAAGGATTGGCACTCAAAGGATCTCCCCAGCTCGCGTCGACAACGGTGACACGAGCCTGACACGCAGAGGCCGCCCCATGTCCACCTCGCTCCTGCTCCAGGCGCTGGCCGGGCTGAGCGCACCCGCGCTGGCCGCCGCCGGCTGGTCCGGGCTGCGCCTGCGCCGGTCCACCGCGGCCGCCGCGGCACGCGAGGCCGAACTACGGCAGCGGCTCGGCGACCTCGAGGGCGAGCGGGACGAGCTCCGCCGCACCGCCTCCTGCGACCCGCTCACCGGCGTCTGGAACTACCGCCACCTCCAGATCACCCTCGACCGCGAGATCGAGCGCAGCCGCCGCGCCGAGGCGGCCGCCGCCGAACCCCGCCCGCTCGCCCTGCTGATGCTCCGGATCGACGGCTTCGAGCCGGTGGTCGCCGAGCACGGCCGGGCCCGGGCCGGCGCCATGCTCCGCGACCTCGCCCAGCGCCTCAGCGTGGAGATCCGCCGCTCGGACACCTTCGGCCGGTACGGCGGCGAGGAGTTCCTGGTGCTGCTGCCGGACACCGGCGTCGAGGGCGCGATCCACGTCGCCGAACGGCTCTGCTGGTCCGTCCGCCGCCACCGCCTGCTCGACTTCTCGCCCGCCGCCCCCGCCGAGCAGCGCCCGGCCGGGCGCAACGGCCTCACCGCCGCCGTCGGCATCGCCGTGCTGCCCCGCGACGGCGGGCACGCCGCCCCGCTACTGCGCGCCGCCGACCAGGCCCTGGCCGACGCCCGCGCCGCCGGCGGCGACTGCTGGCGCGGCGCCACCCGCCCGGGCGCCGCCGCGGCGGCCCAGGGCACCGCCCCGGTCACCGGCACCGCCCCGGACACCGGCACCGCCCTGGTCACCGGCACCGGCAGCGGCGGCGAGCGCCCGGCGCCGGAGTTCGACCGCCCGGCGCCGGAGCGGGCTCCCGGCGGGAAATCCGGCGACGCGACGCCGGGTAAGGTGTCCGCTTGTGCCGATGAGGCCCCTCTCACCTCGCCCGGCACGACTCATGCGGCTGCGGGGGCGGCCGCGCGAGACGGGGTTTCATGACCGCTTCACTCCGCTCTCAGCCGGGCGGAACCACGTCTTAGTAAGGTCAACGCATGACGAAGACGCACGCACGCACCCCTGTCACCAAGGCCGTCGTCCCGGCCGCCGGCCTGGGAACCCGCTTCCTCCCGGCGACCAAGGCGACCCCCAAGGAGATGCTGCCGGTCGTCGACAAGCCCGCCATCCAGTACGTCGTCGAGGAGGCCGCCGCCGCCGGCCTGTCCGACATACTGATGGTGACCGGCCGCAACAAGCGTGCGCTCGAGGACCACTTCGACCGGGCCTACGAGCTGGAGGAGCTGCTCACCCGCAAGGGTGACCACGACCGCCTGCGCCGCGTCCAGGAGTCGGTCCAGCTCGCCAACATGCACTACGTCCGCCAGGGCGACCCCAAGGGCCTCGGCCACGCCGTCTCGGTCGCCGAGCAGCACGTCGCCGGCCAGCCCTTCGCCGTCCTGCTCGGCGACGACCTGATCGACCCGCGCGACCCGCTGCTCTCCCGCATGATCGAGGTCCAGCAGGAGCTCGGCGGCTCGGTCGTCGCGCTGATGGAGGTCGACCCCGCCCAGATCCACCTGTACGGCTGCGCCGCGGTGAAGCCCAACGGCCTCGGCGAGGACGTCTTCCGGATCACCGACCTGGTCGAGAAGCCGGACACCGCCGAGGCGCCGTCCAACTACGCGGTGATCGGCCGGTACATCCTCGACCCCGCCGTCTTCGACGTGCTGCGCGACACCGCCCCCGGCCGCGGCGGCGAGATCCAGCTCACCGACGCCCTGCGCGAGCTCGCCACCCGCGAGGAGAACGCCGGCGGTCCCGTCCACGGAGTGCTCTTCAAGGGCCGCCGCTACGACACCGGCGACCGCGGCGACTACCTTCGCGCTATCGTCCGACTGGCGTGCGAGCGCGACGACCTCGGCCCGGAATTCCGGGACTGGCTGCGCCGCTTCGTCGCCACCGAGATGCAGGGCTGAACCACCGAGAAGGCGAGCGTGAGGCGATGACCGGGCACACCGACAGCTGCTGCGAGGGCACCCCGGCCCCGGCATCGCCCCGCATGTGGACCGTCGACGAGCACCTCGCCGACGTCCTCGCCACCGTCGCGCCGCTGCCCGCGATCGAGCTGCCACTGCTCGACGCCCAGGGCTGTCGGCTCGACGAGGACGTGGTCGCCGGAGTCGACCTGCCGCCCTTCGACAACAGCTCGATGGACGGCTACGCGCTGCGCACCGCGGACACCGCCGGCGCCACCGGCGCGTACCCGTCCGTCCTCGCCGTGGTCGGCGACATCGCCGCCGGGGCCGGCGAACTCCCCAAGGTCGGCCCCGGGCAGGCCGCCCGGATCATGACCGGCGCCCCCGTCCCGCCCGGCGCCGAGGCCGTCGCCCCGGTCGAGTGGACCGACGGCGGCACCGGCACCGGCCGCGCCGCCGACTCGATGGGCGCGGCCGTCGCCGACGAGGAGGTCCGGGTGCTGCGCCCGGTCGCCGAGGGCGCGCACATCCGCCGCCGCGGCAGCGACCTCGCCGCCGGCGACCGGGTGCTCACCGCCGGCACCGTGCTCGGCCCCACCCAGCTCGGCCTGCTCGCCGCCATCGGCCGCGGCACCGTCCGGGTCCGCCCCCGCCCGCGGGTGGTGGTGCTCTCCACCGGCAGCGAACTGGTCCAGCCCGGCGAGCCGGTCGGCCCCGGCCGGATCTCCGACTCCAACTCCTTCACCCTCACCGCCGCCGCCCGCGACGCCGGCGCCATCGCCTACCGGGTCGGCGGCGTCCCCGACGACGCGGCCACCCTGCGCGCCGTCCTGGAGGACCAGCTCGGCCGCGCCGACCTGATCGTCACCAGCGGCGGCGTCAGCGTCGGCGCGTACGACGTGGTCAAGGAGGTCTTCGAGTCCTACGGCGGCGTCGACTTCCGCCGGCTGCGGATGCAGCCCGGCAAGCCGCAGGGCTTCGGCCGGATCGGCGGCTCCGGCGACGGCGCGGGCGTCCCGCTGCTGGCACTGCCGGGCAACCCGGTCAGCGCGTACATCTCCTTCGAGCTGTTCGTCCGCCCGGTCATCCGCACCATGCTCGGCGCACCGGACATCCACCGGCCGGTGGTGCGCGCCGAGTGCACCGCCGCGCTGCGCTCGCCCGCCGGGCGGCGGCAGTTCCTGCGCGGACGGTACGCCGACGGCTCGGTCACCCCGGTCGGCGGCGAGGGCTCCCACCTGGTCGGCGCACTGGCCCGGGCCAACTGCCTGATCACCGTTCCCGAGTCCACCGAGTCCGTCGACGCGGGCACCGTCCTCGATGTGGTCCTTCTCACGGACTGAGGCGGGCGGGGCTGTACGGTAGCGCGGTATTCGACCTGCGCTGCATGGAGCAACCGTGACCGACACACCACCCGGCGACCGCCTGACCCACGTCGACGACACCGGCGCCGCCCGCATGGTCGACGTCTCCGAGAAGGCCACCACCGTGCGGACGGCCGTCGCCGCCGGGCGGGTGCGGGTCGCCCCGCGCGTCGTCGAACTGCTGCGCGGCGAGGGCGTGCCCAAGGGCGACGCCCTCGCGGTGGCCCGGATCGCCGGGATCATGGGCGCCAAGAAGACCCCCGACCTGATCCCGCTCTGCCACCCGATCGCCATTTCCGGGGTCAAGGTCGACCTCGCCGTCGCCGACGACGCCGTGGAGATCACCGCCACGGTCCGGACCGCCGACCGCACCGGCGTCGAGATGGAGGCCCTGACGGCGGTCGCCGTCGCCGGGCTCACCGTGATCGACATGGTCAAGGCCGTCGACAAGGCGGCGAGCATCGAGGACGTCCGGGTGCTCACCAAGACCGGCGGCAAGAGCGGCGACTGGGCGCGCGCCGCCGAGCCGGGCGGTGCTGAGTCGGGCGGTGCTGAGCCGGGCGGTTCCGAGCCGGGGACTGCCGAGCCGGGCGGTGCCGCGTGAGGGCGCTCGCCGTCACCGTCTCCAACCGGGCCTCCGCCGGGGTCTACGAGGACAAGGGCGGCCCGCTGCTGGTCGCCGGACTGCGCGCGATGGGCTTCACCGCCGACGGCCCCCGGGTCGTCCCGGACGGCGAACCGGTCGAGGCGGCGCTGCGCGAGGCGGTGGCCGCCGGCTACGACGTCGTCCTCACCACCGGCGGCACCGGCATCTCCCCGATGGACCTCACCCCCGAGATGACCGCCCGCGTCATCGACCGCCAGGTCCCCGGCATCGCCGAGGCCATCCGGGCGTACGGACGCGAGAAGGTCCCCACCTCCGCCCTGTCGCGCGGCCTCGCCGGCCTGGCCGGACGTACCCTGATCGTCAACCTGCCCGGATCCACCGGCGGGGTCAGGGACGGCCTCGCCGTCCTGGAACCGCTGCTGGCCCACGCGGTCGACCAGCTCGGCGGCGGCGACCACCCGCGGCCGGCCACGGACCCGCAGCCCGCTGCGGAGCCCGGCTCCGACCCGGCGCCGGGCGGGCACGTACGCCCTGGCGAGGGGAGCCCGCACTGAACGCCGGCTGGCCGGTCGAGCTGCACGAGGGGGACGTCACCCTGCGCCCGATCCGGGTCCGCGACCAGCGCGCCTGGCAGGAGGTCAGCCGCCGCAACCGGGACTGGCTGCGCCGCTGGGAGGCCACCGTCCCGCCCACCCCGGCCGGGCGCGTGCCCACCAGCCGGCCCACCTACCGGCAGATGGTCCGCTACCTGCGCGGCGAGGCCGGCGCGGGCCGGATGCTGCCCTTCGTGGTGCTCCACCGGGGCCGCCTGGTCGGGCAGCTCACCGTCGGCGGGATCACCTGGGGCTCGATGTGCTCCGCCAACGTCGGCTATTGGATCGACGAGGAGGCGGCCGGCCGAGGCATCATGCCGACCGCCGTCGCCCTCGCCGTCGAGCACTGCTTCACCGACCTCGGACTGCACCGGATCGAGGTCTGCATCCGGCCCGAGAACCGGCCGAGCCGCCGGGTGGTGGAGAAACTGGGCTTCCGCGAGGAAGGAATGCGCCCCCGCTATCTCCACATCGACGGGGACTGGCGGGACCACCTGGTCTACGCCCTCACCGTCGAGGAGGTCCCGGAAGGGATGCTGGAGCGCTGGCGCTCCCTCAGAAGCCGCCGCTGACCCCATAATTGAATATCTGTTCGAAATAGATATCGATCTGGCATCGGGGTCGGGTCGAGCCGTCACAAATACCGGCAAAATAGTCGGAGAATCAGCTTGATCGCACGACACGCCGCGCCAAATTGCTGCCAGGCCTTCCCCTGCGCCCGTACCGTGTGAAACGTGAGCAGTAGCGGCCTTATCTACGCGGTCATCGTAGGGGCCTGGGCTGCCTATCTGGTGCCGATGTGGCTCCGCAGGCAGGACGAGCTCAACGAGTCGCGTCCGACGGAACGCTTCAGTACCGCGATCCGCCTGCTGGCCGGTCGCTCGGCGCTGGAGCGGCGCGCGGCCCGGTCCCTGGACGGCCAGACCGGAGTCCACTCCACCACCGACCCGGACGTCGCCGACGACGGCGCCCCCGGCTCCGGCGGCACGGCCGCGGCCGTGGTCGACGGTGCGATCGGCGACGCCCCGGACCTGCGGGTCGAGGGCGTCCTCGCCGACCCCGCGCAGCCCTCGGGCCCCGACCGCGTCGAGCACCCGGTCGGCGACCGGCCCGCGGTGGAGCACCGGCCCGCCGGCCACCACCGGGCGGACCGCCACGGCGACCACCACCACGGTGAGCACCACAGCGGCGTGCACCACCACGGCGACCACCGCTCGGCCGAAGGCCGGCAGTCCGCCGAGCGGCGGGCCCGGCTGCTCGCACGCCGGCGGCGGATGGTCACCCTGCTGTTCGGCGCGTTCGCGCTCGGCGCCGTCGTCGCGGCCGTCGCCGGATTCGCCTTCATCTGGGTCCCGGCCGTCCCCGCCGTCCTCCTCACCCTCTACATCGGCCACCTCCGCCGCCTGGAGCGCCAGCGGTACGAGGTGAAGCTCGACCGGGTCCGCGCCGCCCAGGCCGCCGAACGGCTCCGGGCCCGCGAACGCGAGCGCCTGGCCGAGACCGCCCCCGCCGCCGACACCCCGGACGAGCCCGCCGCCCGCCCGCGGCTGCGCCTCGCCGGCGAGCCCGCCGGCCGGCCCGAGTCGCCCGCCGCCGCGGTCGCCGACGCCACCGAGCACGAGGAGTGGGTGGACGGCATGCGCGAGCGTGCCGCCGCCGGCCCCGACTCCTGGGAGCCGGTCCCCGTCCCGCTCCCCACCTACGTCACGGCACCCGTCGCCCCGCGGATCACCCGCGGCCTCGACCTCGGCTCGCCCGGCACCTGGGACTCCGGCCGCCAGGCCGCCGAGCCCGCCCGCACCACCCCGCTCTTCGACCAGTACGCCGACCCGGCCCCGCCGCCGGTCGTCGACGACTACGCGACCCGCCCCAGAGCCGCCAACGAATGACCCTCCCGCCCCGCCCGAGCCACCCGCCCGCGGCGGGGCGACCCGCCTCCGAATGTGGTCACGACCTGGTCCGCAGAGGTGATAGAGTTTCTTCTCGTTGGGGCTGTGGCGCAGTCCGGTAGCGCACCTCGTTCGCATCGAGGGGGTCAGGGGTTCGAATCCCCTCAGCTCCACCCAACGGAAATCCCGTCCGGTTCACCCGGACGGGATTTCTGCTTTCCGGCCCACGTCCAGACGGCCTGTCAGCCGCCGACCGCCGGCGGGGCCCGGGCGAGCCTTCCCAAGGTGGGAGGTGATCACTAGGGTTTCGGCGTGGCCGAACATGAGTCCAGTGACGCGCTGTGGGAAGAGTTCGTCCGGGAGTACGAGAAGAACAACGCCGTGCACGAGCCGAGTGCGGCGGAGCGCTCGCAGCCGCCCAAGCAGCGGCGCTCCCGTTCGTGGCTGGTGCCGGTGGCGGTCGCCGCGGTGGTGGCGATCGGGGCGCTGGGGTACGCGTTCCGGCCGTCGCACGGGGCGAAGCCCACCACTGCGCCCGCGTCGGCCTCGGCCTCCCCGTCGGCCACGGGTTCCGCTTCGGCCTCCGCCTCGGCTTCCGCGTCGGCGACGGCGGCGGTGCCGGTTTCGGTGTTCCCGAACCAGGTGCAGGGGTACACGCTGGTGGTGAGTGCGACCAATGCGACGTGCACGGGGTCGGACACCGTGGGCCCGACGCTGGCGGGGCTGATCACCCAGAGCAAGGGCTGCCTCGGCGTCGACCGGGCGCTCTACAAGGACGCCGACAACAACCAGTACACCCTGGTGCTGTTCACCATGAAGGACCCGATGGACGCCTTCACCCTGGTGAACCGGCTGGCGGAGGATCCCACCGACTTCCAGGCCGCGGTCCAGGCGCCGCCGAAGGACTCCGAACTGCGCCTGCTGCCGGCGGACAGCGGGCGGGTGCAGTCGTACGCCTTCTCCGGGTCGGCGATGATCGTGGGCATGGCGCAGTGGTCCGACGGGCACAGCACCGACTTCAACACGCTGGTGGGGAAGCTGAGCCCGCTCGTCGACACGGTGATCAAGCGCGTCCCGGTCTGACCGGCCCGGGGCAGCTCGGGGCAGCAGCTCAGGGCAGGTCGTCGAAGGGTTCGTCGCTCCAGCGGAACGAGGCCCGGTCGCCGTCGATGTGCAGCAGGAACTCGGCCACCGGCCCGGCCGGTGCGGCCAGCGTGAGGGTGTCCGCGATCAGGTCGTAGGCGAGGTCGAACTCCTCCCACTGCTCCGCGTCGGCGAGTTCGCGGGTCCGGTCGAACAGCGGCCGCACCCCGGCGAAGGCCGGCGTGGGGTGGAACCGGCCGTTCAGCCAGGGGAAGTCGGCCTGGTCGACGGCGATTTCGCCGAGCAGTTCGTCGCCGCGCAACAGCCGCCAGACCTCGTCGGTGAATCCCATGGCGCCAGTCTCCCATTCGCTCCTGGATCGCTCGAAGGGGTGATTGCGGGCGTGGGGGCGATGTGCCGGGGGGTGGGGAGGAGGCAGGCTCGGGGCGTCAGGTGTCGCACCGAACTGCCGACGAAGGGGCGGGTTCAGTGGCTCAGCCGTTCGAACTGCCGGATTTCTACGTGCCGTACCCGGCCAGGCTCAATTCCCACTACGAGCAGGCGCGCGTCCACACCAAGGAGTGGGCCCGCGGGCTGGGGATGCTGGAGGGCTCGGGAGTCTGGGAGGAGAGCGACCTCGATTCGCACGACTACGCGCTGCTCTGCTCGTACACCCACCCGGACTGCGACGCGCAGGCGCTGTCGCTGGTGACCGACTGGTACACGTGGGTGTTCTTCTTCGACGACCACTTCCTGGAGATGTTCAAGCGCACGCTGGACCGGGAGGGCGGCAAGGCGTACCTGGACCGGTTGCCGGCGTTCATGCCGATGGAGCTCGCGGACGGCTTCCCGGAGCCGACCAACCCGGTGGAGGCGGGGCTGGCGGACCTGTGGCGGCGTACCGTCCCGCACATGTCGGGGGACTGGCGGGCACGGTTCGCCGAGTCGACCCGGAACCTGCTCAACGAGTCGCTCTGGGAGCTCTCCAACATCAACGAGGGCCGGATCGCCAACCCGGTTGAGTACATCGAGATGCGGCGCAAGGTCGGCGGCGCGCCCTGGTCGGCCGGGCTGGTCGAGTACGCGGCGCAGGCGGAGGTGCCCGTGTCGGTGGCGCACGAGCGGCCGCTGCGGGTGCTGCGGGACGCCTTCTCGGACGCGGTCCACCTGCGCAACGACCTCTTCTCGTACGAGCGGGAGATCGGCGAGGAAGGCGAGTTGAGCAACGGGGTGCTGGTCCTGGAGACCTTCCTCGACTGCTCCACGCAGCAGGCCGCCGAATCGGTCAACGACCTGCTGACCTCGCGGCTGCAGCAGTTCGAGAACACCGTGCTCACCGAAATCCCGCGGCTGTTCGTCGAGTTCGGCCTCGGGGCGGAGGAGCGCGGGCGGGTCCTGGCGTACGTCAAGGGGCTGCAGGACTGGCAGTCGGGCGGCCACGAGTGGCACCGGCGCTCCAGCCGCTACATGAACGGCGGCGGGGCCGCCGCGCCGCTGCCGGCCCCCACGGGGCTCGGCACCTCGGCCGCCGACCTGCGGCTGACGGCCGGCATCGGCGGGCTGCGCAGCCTCACCCACGTACCGCACCGGCGGGTCGGGCCGTCCCGCGTGCCCGAGTTCGAGCTGCCCTTCGGTGGCTCGGTCAACCCGCACCTGGACGGCGCCCGGCGCCGCCTGGTCGAGTGGTGCGCCCGGATCGGCCTGCTGGAGCCGCAGCCGGGCGTCCCGGCCTCGGACCTGTGGACCGAGGAGATGCTGGTCGAGTTCGACTTCGCGCTCTGCTCCGCCAGCATCGACCCCGACGCCACTCCCGAGGAACTCGACCTCAGCGCCGCCTGGCTGGCCTGGGGCACCTACGCCGACGACTACTACCCGGCGGTGTTCGGGCCGACCCGCGACCTGTTCGGCGCGAAGCTCGCCAACGAGCGGCTCTCGGCCTTGATGCCGCTCCAGGGCGCGGCGACGGCCGAACCGGCCGGCGCGCTGGAACGCGGCCTCGCCGAGCTCTGGACCCGGACCGCTGTCACGATGGGCGCCGAGGCGCGGCGGACGTTCCGGTCCTCGGTCGACCTGATGCTCGACAGCTGGCTGTGGGAACTGGCCAACCGGGCACAGCACCGGATCCCCGACCCGGTCGACTACATCGAGATGCGGCGCGCCACCTTCGGCGCCGACCTCACCATGGGACTGGTCCGGCTCGGGCACGCGGACACCGTCCCCGCCGAGGTCCTGGGCAGCGGGACGGTCGAGACGCTGGAGCACGCGGCCGCCGACTACGCCGGCCTGGTGAACGACGTGTTCTCGTACCAGAAGGAGATCGAGTACGAGGGGGAGTTCCACAACGCGGTGCGGGTGGTGCAGAACTTCTTCGCCTGCGAGTACCCGGCGGCGCTGGGCATCGTCGCCGACCTGATGAACTCCCGGCTGAGCCAGTTCCAGCACGTGGTGGCCGGGGAACTGCCGCTGCTGAAGGACGACTCCGGGCTCGACCAGGAGGCGTCGGACGCGCTCGACCGGTACGTCCGCGAGCTGGAGGACTGGATGGCGGGCGTGCTCGCCTGGCACCAGGGCACCGGCCGCTACGGCGAGGAGCAGCTCCGCCGCCACTTCGCCCCGCGGACGGCTTCGGCGGCCGTACCGGTGCCCGCGCAGCAAGTGCCGCAAACAGCGCCCGCGCCGGCCTTCGTGCTGGGCGGCCCGGCGGGGCTCGGCACCTCCGCCGCCCGCATCCTCGCCGACCTCGCGGACGGCGCCGCCCGCCCCTGAGACCCGATGCCCGGACCGGCCCACCCCCGCACCCGATGCGGGCGGTGGGCCGCGGCACGCAGTGGGGCCGATCCGGTCGTATGGTGCGGGGACGGAGGGCGGGTCGAGGCTGGGAGGCCGGGGTTGCGGTACGAGGTGGCGGTGGAGATCGCGGCGGCGCCGGAGCGGGTGTGGGAGGTGCTGACGGACGTGGCCGGGTGGCCGCGGTGGACCGACTCGATGACGGCCGTGCGGCGGCTGGACGAGGGGCCGCTGGCGGTGGACAGCGAGGCGCGGGTGGAGCAGCCCCGGCTGACGGCGGCGGTGTGGAAGGTCAGCGAGCTGGAGCCCGGACGGAGCTTCGAGTGGCGCAACGAGAACGCGGGATTCACCACGACCGGGTCGCACCGGTTGGAGCCGAGCGGGAGCGGGGGGACGCGGGTGGTGCTGGGCATCCGCCAGGAGGGTTTCCTCGCGCCGCTGCTGGGGCTGCTGTACGGCCGGCTGACGCGGCGGTACGTGGACCAGGAGGCGGCGGGGCTGAAGCGGTTCTGCGAGGGCAACGGCTGACCCGGCCGGGCGCGGGGGGATGACCCCCGGCCCGGCCGGTGGCGGCACTAGTTGCGGTACTGGTCGTGCTGCGGCTGCGACTGCGGTCCCTGCGCCTGGCGCGGGACGGGGCCGCCGGACGGGCGGCGCCCGCGCGGGTGCCGGGTGAGGGTGTAGCCCGCGACGCCCGCGAGGGCGGCCAGGGCGCCACCGGCGGCGGTCCACCACCAGCGGGTGTTCCAGCCGGAGAAGAGGTCCGAGTACCAGTGGGACTCGGGCTCCACGGGGGCGGCCGCGTGCGAGGCGCCGGCCGAGGGTGCGGCCGAGGCGGAGGCGGACGGCGCGGCCGGGGCCGCGGGCGCCGTCGTGCTGCCGGGGTTGACCGGCGGGACGAGCGGGGCCTTCAGCTCGCCGCCCTCGGGCTGGGCGTCGTCGGCCCCGCCCTTGGCGCCGATGTGCACCTTGACCTGGGCGGCGAGGCCGAGGTCCTGCTGGGACGCGTCGTTGACGGAGAGTCGGATGTAGTACGTGCCGGGCAGCGGGTCGCCGGACCAGGGCTCGGCCCAGGAGCGGATCTGCCGCAGGGTGCAGCTCATCGCCACCGAGCCGGCGCTCTGCTCGGCGGTGCCGTTCTGCTGCCCGGCGGTGCAGGACTGGCGGCGGCGCAGGCCGTCGAACAGTTCCACCGTCCAGGTCTGCGGGCCGTGCCGGTCCGCGGACGCCGCCAGGTCGACGTTCACCTGCACGGTGTCGGTCTGGCCCTCGGAGGCGGCGAACGCCCAGTAGAGGTAGTCACCGGTGGAGGCGGGCACGTCCGCGTCCTGGCCGGGCGCGAGGGTGATCGCGGTCAGGAAGCTGGTCCCGGCGTTGGTCAGCGCGGGCTTGGGGCCCTTGCCCGAAGCCGACGCGGACGCCGAAGCCGACGCGGACGCCGAGGGAGCGGCCGCGGAGGGCGAGGCGGCGCCGGCCACCGGCGCGGCGAGTGCGGTCAGCCCGAGGGCGAGCAGACCGGCCTTGAGAGTCGTACGCATCGTCAGTTCTCCTGCCAGACGGCGATCCGCCAGCGTGCCAGCCAGCCGAAGACCAGGCCGGCCAGCAGACCGGCGAGGGTGAGGACCAGCAGCAGGATCCAGCCGTGGCCGAGGCCCATCGCCGGACCGTCCGGCGCGGGGGAGGCGGCGGTGACGTCCACGGTCAGCTCCAGCGGCAGGCCGGGGTCGGCCTGGACACCGGCCTGGCCGGCGAAGGAGTTGCTGACCACCAGGCAGACCGTCGAGGCACCGGACGCACCGGAGGCACCCGAGGCACCGGACTTGCCCGAGGCGCCCGACGCCGAGGCCGAGGCGGAGGTCGAAGCGCCGTCGGAGTCCGGGGCGGACCAGCGGACGCCGGTGGAGGCCACGTCGGTGCGGCCGCTGCCCGCGTCGGTGCCGCGGACCAGCTCCTGCCCGTGCAGGTCGGTGGCCTGCAGCAGCACGCCGTAGTCACGGGCGACCGCGCGGTCCGGGGTGACCGAGACGGAGGCGCGCAGCTCCTGGCCCGGCTTGACCGGCACCCGGTAGACCCGGTGCTCGGAGAACTTCTCCCGGTCGCTGTAGACGCCGGGGGCGAGCAGCGGCGCGGTCTCGCACTTGTCGGTGCCGGCCGCCTTGGCCGGGGTCACGCTGTGGGTGTCGCCGGCCCGGCCGACCAGCTGCTTGACCTTCTGGGTGAGCTGCGCCTGGGTGCGCACGTCGGTGAAGGTGCCGCCGGTGGCGTTGGCGATGCACAGCAGCTGCTGGCGGGTCTTGTCGTCGTGCGCCAGGCCGAGCGTGTCGACGACCAGGTGGATGCCCTGGGCGGCGAGTTCGCGGGCGACGTCGCACGGGTCCGGCGGGGCGCAGGAGTCCTCGCCGTCGGTGATCAGCACGATCCGGCGGGTGGTCGGGCCGGTGCCGAGGTCCTGGGCGGCGCCGCGCAGGGCGAGGCCGATCGGGGTCCAGCCGGTGGGGCGCAGGGTGGCGACCGCGGTCTTGGCCTCGACCTTGTCGGTCTTGCCCACCGGGAAGAGCTGCTTGGTGTCCTTGCAGCCCTCGTTCTTGTCGTTGCCGGGGTAGGTTGCGCCGAGCGTCCGTATGCCGAAGTCGGTCTCCGCCGGGAGGGCGTCGATGACGTCGTTCAGGGACTGCTGGGCGACCGAGATCCGGCTCTTGCCCTCGATGTCGGTGGCCCGCATCGAGCCGCTGACGTCGAGCACCAGGTCGACCTTGGGGGCTTCGGTGGGGGCCGCGGGGGCACCCGGTTCGTCGGCGTGCGCCGGGAGGCCGCTGAGCAGCGCACCGGCGGTGATCGCCAGGGCTCCCAGCAGGCCGGCCGCGCGGGCCGGCCGTCGTCGTTTCGTCGTGATCACGGCCGCATCCTATGAATCATCAGTTGGGGAAGCCCAATGCGGGCGGGCGGTGCGAACTACCCTGCTGGGAAACGGACGAGACGGGACGGCGGACGGGACGGGGTGGCGGATGCGGCTCGGCGGGGTGGGCAAGCGGTACGGGCGGCATGCGCCGTGGATCCTGCGCGAGGTGGATCTGACGGTCGAGCCGGCCGACCTGGTCCGGATCGAGGGGCCGAACGGCAGCGGCAAGTCGACCCTGCTCAGGCTGGTGGCGGGGATCGAGCGACCGGACACCGGCCGGGTGGAGGTCGCGGGCCGTACGGCGTACGTCCCCGAGCGCTTCCCGCCCGCGCTGCCCTTCGACGCCCGCGGCTACCTGCACCACCTGGGCCGGATCCACGGGCTGACGGCCGGTGAGGCGCGCCGCCGGGCCGGGTACTGGCTGGACCGCTTCGGCATCGCGGACCGGGCCGGCACCCCGATCGGGCGGCTCTCCAAGGGCACCTGTCAGAAGGTCGCGGTCGCCCAGGCGCTGCTGGCCGAGGCGGACGTGCTGCTGCTGGACGAGGCGTGGACCGGACTCGACCGGGCCGCCCGCACCCTGCTGGACGAGGCCGTGGTGGAGCGGACCGCGGCCGGTGGCCGGGTGCTCTTCGTCGACCACGACCCCCACCGGCTGGCCGGGCTGACCACCGCCGGGTACGCGGTCGCGGACGGCCGGCTGCACGCCGTCGAGCCGCCGGAAGCCGGCGCCGGTCCCGGGCCGGAGCCGGCGGTCGCGGTGGAGGCGGTGGGCCCGTTGCCGCCCCGGCTGCCCGGCGCCCCGGTCCGCATCCCGCTCGGCGACGGCGCCACCCGGCTGGAGGTCGCCGCCCGCCACTCGGACGCCCTGCTGCGCCGCCTTCTCACCTCCACCCCGCCGGTGCACATCCGGGCGGTACGGGCCGTCGACGAGCCACCCGGGCCGGCCGGGACCGGCGAGCCGCCCGTCCCGGTGGCGGCGGTCGACGGCGGCCTGGGGGAGGTCCGATGAGGGTGCTGGTGCGCTACCACCTGGAGCTGCTGGTGCGCTCGCAGCGCTGGCTGCCGCCGTTCCTGGCGTACGTGCTGCTGATGGTGATCGGTCTGAGCGGCGGGGAGGAGGCGCTGGGGGCGTTCGGCTGGTCGGGGGCGGTGCTGCTGCCGGTCACCGCGTGGCTGGTGCGGTGCGCGGTGACGGCGGAGCCGGCCGCCTCGCGGGCCTGCCTGACGGCGGCGGCCGGGGCGGTGCGGGTGCACCTGGCGGCGCTGTTCGCCGCGCTGCTGGCGGGCGGGGCGCTGGCGCTGGCCGGGCTGGCGGTGGTGGGGCTGGTGGCGGGCGGGTCGAAGGCGGACCCGGCGTCCACCGCGCTGGCCGGGGTGCTGGCGTCGGCGGTGTGCGTGCTGCTGGGCGCGGCGGTGGGGGCGCTGTTCAACCGGCCGGTGCTGCTCAGCGCGCAGTACGGCATTCCGCTCAGCCTGGCCGCCGCCACGCTGGTGCTGGTCACTCCGGGCGCGCCGCCGAACGTGGTGGTCCGGGCGCTGATCACCGCCTCCCGCGGCCGGGGCCTGGAGCTGCCGGCGCTGCTGGCGGCCGTGCCCGTGGCGGCGGTGGTCGCCGGACTTGCCCTGGCGGCGGCCGCACTGCTCGCCGGCCGCCGCCAGGAGTGACCGGCCGCCCTCGGGCGGGTCCGGAGCGGGACCCGCCGGGCGCGCGATGTCGGGGCACCTTCCCTCCTCGCCCGCCGCTGGGCGGGAGGGGCCCCGGTCGCGATGTCACCGGTCACCTGCGGTCCCCGGCGCTCGGCCGGGCGGTGCTCCCGTCCACGCGGCGCGGCGCGGACGGGAGGTGGTCGTGTGAACTCCTCAATGCAGTCGAGGGACTGCGCGGGATCATGCCGTACGGCGGTGACCCGTGAGAAGGGGTGAGAACTTACGGTTTCCTGTGAGTCCGGCAGGAAAATCTTCGGTGACCGACGCGATCGGCAGGACATCAGCCGTCGAACCCTTGAATATCGGACACACCGGACCCAAGAGCCATAAATATGGCAAATCCCTGGCTAGGGTGCGGGGAGACCCGCCCACGCCCGACGAGTCGGAAGGACCCCGCCGTGAGCAACCTGTTCGCGATCGCCTACCCGGATGTCGCCACCGCGCAGAAGGTGCGCGACGAGCTGATCGGCCTGCAGAAGCAGCGGCTGATCGAGCTGGAGGACATCGTCGTGGTCGAACGCCGCGCCGAGGACGGCAGGATCAAGCTGCACCAGGCGGTCTCCACCACCGGCGCCGGCGCCGCCTCGGGCGCGCTCTGGGGCGGGGTGATCGGGCTGCTGTTCTTCATGCCGTTCCTGGGCGCGGCGATCGGCGGCGCGACCGGGGCCGCGGTGGGCGCCGCCACCGACGTCGGCGTGGACGACGCCTTCATGCGCCGGGTCGGGCAGCAGCTGGAGCCGGGCCGCGCCGCGGTCTTCGCGCTGGTCCGCAGGGCGACCGAGGACAAGGTGGTGCCGGTGGTGGCCCGGTTCGGCGGGGAGCTGATCCAGACCTCGCTCAGCCACGAGGAGGAGGAGCACCTCAAGGAGATCGCCCGGGCCGCCCAGCCGGCCGGCGTCTGACCGAGCGCCACCTCCGTGGCCTCTCCTTCGGCGACCGTCCGGGCGGGCTCGCCCGCCCGGCGGCCGGTGAGGACCCGCCGCACCACCGAACTGGCCCTGGTCGTCGCGGCCGTGCTGATCGCGGTCTTCGGCTACATCGAGGTCGGGGTGAACATCGACGGCCGCGTCCCCTCGGACGCGGCCTCCTACGGTGCCGCGCTCGGCGTGCTGGCCCTGGTCGCGCACGGCGTGGTCCGCTGGCGCGCGGCGTACGCGGACCCGCTGCTGCTGCCGATCGCGGTGCTGCTCAACGGCATCGGGCTGGTCGTCATCTACCGTCTGGACCGGGCCACCCCGGGCAGCGAGGCGGCCCCCACCCAACTGCTCTGGTCCACCCTCGGGATGGGCCTGTTCATCGCGGTCGTGCTGCTGCTGCGCGACCACCGGATCCTCCAGCGGTACGCCTACGTCGGCGCGCTGGCCGCGCTGGTGCTGCTGGTCCTGCCGATCGCCTTCCCGCCGGTCTACGGTTCGCGGATCTGGATCAAGCTCGGCCCGCTCTCCTTTCAGCCCGGCGAGCTGGCCAAGATCCTGCTGGCGATCTTCTTCGCCGCCTACCTCGCCGTCCACCGGGACGCGCTGGCCCTGACCGGCCGCCGGGTCTGGCGGATCCGGCTGCCGCTCGGCCGGGTGCTCGGGCCGGTCCTGCTGATCTGGGCCGCCTTCGTCGGCGTCCTGGTCCTGGAGACCGACCTCGGCACCTCGCTGCTGCTCTTCGGGCTCTTCGTGGTGATGCTGTACGTGGCCACCGCGCGCAGTGGCTGGATCGCCATCGGGCTGTTCCTGGCCGCGATCGCCGCCGTGGGCGTCGGCTGGCTCTCCCCGCACGTGCACAGCCGGGTCACCGACTGGCTGGACCCGCTCGGCTCGATCGCCGCCGGCCAGGGGGCCAACCAGATCGCGCAGTCGCTGTTCGCCTTCGCCTGGGGCGGGATGCTCGGCGCGGGCCTGGGCCTCGGCCACTCCGTCCTGATCGGCTTCGCGGCCAAGTCGGACTTCATCCTGGCCACCGTCGGCGAGGAGCTCGGCCTGGTCGGCCTGGTGGCGGTCCTGCTGCTGTACGCGGTGCTGGTCTCCCGGGGCTTCAAGACCGGGATCGCGCTGCGCGACCCGTTCGGCCGGCTGCTGGCGATCGGGCTGGCCGCGATCGTCGCGCTGCAGGTCTTCGTGGTGGCCGGCGGGGTGCTCGCGCTGATCCCGCTGACCGGCATGGCGCTGCCCTTCATCGCCCAGGGCGGCTCGTCGGTGGTGACCAACTGGATCATCGTGGCGCTGCTGGTGCGGATGAGCGACACCGCCCGCCGCCCGGCCCCCGAACCCGAACCCGAGTCGGCGTCCGGTCCGGAGCCCGGCCCGATGCCGGAGGGCGGCCGGTGAGGTTCCGCCGCCGCGCCGCCGACAGCTCCGCCGAGCGCCCCGCCGGCGGCCCGCAGGGTCTGCCCGGCATCTCCACCACCGGCCGCCGGGCCGCCACCTTCTGCCTGGTGCTGATCGTGGCGCTGGCCGCCCAGGCCACCCGGGTGCAGGTCTTCCGCAAGAAGGAGCTGGACCACAACACGGCCAACCAGCGGCTCACCATCCAGCGCTACGACCAGCCGCGCGGCGAGATCCTGGTGGAAGGCAGCCCGGTCACCGGTTCGGTGGAGACCGGCGGGCGGTACGACTGGAAGCGCACCTACACCGACGGCCCGCAGTACGCGGCGGTCACCGGGTACTCCTCGCAGACCTACGGCAACACCCAGCTGGAGGGCGTCTACGACGATTTGCTCTCCGGCACCGACCACCGGCTGGCGAGCTGGGCGCTGTGGGACGCGGTCGCCCGCCGGCAGCAGCCCGGCGGCAACGTGTACACCACCATCGACAAGGCCGCCCAGCAGGCCGCGCTGAAGGGCCTGGGCAGGCAGAAGGGCGCGGTGGTCGCGATCGAGCCGGCCACCGGGCGGATCCTCGCGCTGGCGTCCACGCCGTCCTACGACCCGGGCTCGTTCGCCGGCTCGACCGCGGCCGACCAGCAGGCCTGGGACCGGCTGCAGGCCGACACCGACCAGCCGATGCTGAACCGGGCGCTGCGTCAGATCTACCCGCCCGGCTCCACCTTCAAGGTGGTCACCGCGGCCGCCGCGCTGGCCGACGGCGTGGTCACCGACGTGGACGCGCCGACCGGCGCCCCGTACCCGTACGTCATGCCGGGGACGACCACCACGCTGAACAACGACACCCCGGCCTGCAACGAGCCCAACCAGTCGCTGACGCAGGCGATGACGGCCTCCTGCAACAGCGTCATGGGCTACCTGGGCGTGCAGGTCGGGCTGAAGGGGATGGTGGCGATGGCGGAGAACTTCGGCTTCAACGACGCGAAGCTGGACATCCCGGTCCGGGCCGCCCGCTCCAACTTCGACACGCAGATGAACCAGTCGCAGCTGGCGCTCTCCTCGATCGGCCAGTTCGACACCGCGGCCACCCCGCTGGTGATGGCCATGGTCGCGGCCGGGGTCGCCGACAACGGCACCGTGATGTATCCACAGCTTGTGGACAAGCTGACCCGCAGCGACGGCACCGACGTCCAGGTGATGGAGCCGGTCCGCTACAAGCAGGCGGTCAGCCCCGCGGTCGCCGCGCAGGTGCAGCAGTTGATGGTCGACGTGGTGCAGAACGGGACCGGGCGGAACGCCCGGATCGCCGGTGCCACGGTCGGCGGCAAGACCGGCACCGCCCAGCACGGGGTGGACAACAGCGGGGTGCCGTACGCCTGGTTCATCTCCTGGGCCCGGCCCGAGGGGTCCTCCGCGGTCCCGCCGGTCGCGGTCGCTGTGGTGGTCGCCGACAGCAGCGCCACCGACGTCACCGGCGGCGGGCTGGCCGCCCCGATCGCCAAGTCGGTGATGCAGGCGGTCCTCAACAGGTGATCGGGGGCGGAGCGGGGACCCGACCCGGGTGTGACGCGAATCACCTGACACCCCGCCCCGCGCCCCGTGACTTGTGAGACGGAATGTCAGGAAGCTCCACACAAGAACCACGCCGAGTCCCGGGACAGGGCGCACTCCCCCCGCCTACCCTTCCTGCCATGGCGAGCACCCGTCCCCAGCTCCGGGAAGACCAGGCGACCTGCGCCGTGCACGGACCACCCGGACGCCCGGGATCCGGCGGCGTACCCCGCCAGCGCGGGGACAGCGGCGGCGCCGCGGCCGCCCGCTGGGCCGCCAATCCCCTGGTGCAGGCACTCGGCTGCCTGGTCGCGGCCGGCTGGGCGGAGGCCTTCCCGCTCGTCTCCGACCTGCGCAACCAGGTGTTCTGGGGCACCGTCGCCGCCCCCGCCTACCTGCTCGCCGGGATCTTCTGCCTCACCCTGCCGAGCCGGATCGCCCCCCGGGCGGCGGCCCTCACCGCCGCCCTCGGCGCGGTGCTGGTCCCGCTGGTGGTGCTCGCCCTGGAGGGCAGGCACCAGTCCGAGGTGATGGTGGTCGAGCGCTCGGCCCGGCTGCTGCTGGACACCGGCAGCCCGTACCTGCCGGACCCGGCCGTGGTCACCGACTACAACCCGTACCTGCCGGCGATGGCGCTCTTCGGGCTGCCGCGCGCCGCGATCGGCGACGACGGGCCGCTCGCCCAGGTGCTGGGCGACGCCCGGATCTGGTTCGCGCTCGCCTTCCTGGCCTGCCTGCTGGCCGGCTGGCGGCTGCTGCGCCCGAGCCTGGAGCGGGCTCCGATACTGCCGCTCACCGTGCTCACCGCCTCCCCGCTGATCGCCCTCGCGCTGGTGGTCGGCGGCGTCGACCTGCCGCTGATCGGCGTCTGCTGCCTCGCCATGGCCCTCTCGGTGCGCGGCCGGACGGTCGGCGCCGGGCTGGTGCTCGCCCTCGCCTGCACGCTCAAGTGGACGGCCTGGCCGGCGCTGCCGGTGGCACTGCTGATGATCTGGCGGCTGTACGGGCGCGGCCGGGCCGTGCGGACCGGGCTGATCGCGGTCTCGGTCAGCCTGGGGGTGATCCTCCCGGTCGCCGTCGGCCACGTCCGCCAACTGCGCGAGCAGGTGGTCCGCTTTCCGCTCGGCATGGGCGCCGTGCACACCCCGGCCGGCAGCCCGCTGCCCGGCAAGGTGCTGGCCGGCCTCGGCCCGACCGGGCACACCGTCTCGCTGACCCTGCTCTGCCTCGGCGCCCTCGCCGTCGCGCTCTGGCTGCTCGCCCACCCGCCGACCTCGGCGATCGCCGCCTGCGACCTGCTAGCCGTCGGGCTCACGGTCGCCTTCACCTTCGCCCCGGCCGGCCGCTTCGGCTACCTCGCGCTGCCCGCCGTCCTGGTGCTCTGGCCGCGCCTGGCCAGCCACAGTTGGACCTGGCGGCAGCCGGAGGTCCGGGCGCTGGCGCTGCAGGCCTGAGCGCCCCCGGTGGGCGAGGATGGTCCCCGACGGCACGAGCGCGGGGAGCGGATGGCATGGGCGGGACCGGACGGCGGCGATTTCTCGGTCTAGCGGTGGGCGCGGCGGCGGGCCTGAGCGCCTGCGGGACGCCCAAGGCCGCCCCGCACCCCGGTCCGACCCCCGCCGCCGGCGGACCCGCCGCGGCGAGCCCCGCGCCGAGCGCCACCGCGGCCGAGAACGCCCGTCCCGGCAACGCCGACTGGCCGGTCACCAACGCCGGCCCGGCCGCCGCCGTCGAGGGGTTCGCCGACCGGGTCAGCGTGCTGCCCGGCGAGCCGTTCGGCCTGTACGTCTCCACCACCGCCCCCGGCTTCCGGATCTCCGCTTACCGGATGGGCTGGTACGGCGGTGCCCGCGCCCGGCTGGTCTGGCAGTCCGACCGGCTGCCCGGCACCCGGCAGAAGGCGTTCACCGTGGACTCCGGCACCCGGATGGTCCGTACCGGCTGGTCCCGCACCACCACCGTCGACACCTTGGGCTGGCCCGAGGGCAGCTACCTGCTCCGGCTGGACGCCGACGGCGGAGCCGGCCAGCGCTTCGTGCCGGTCACCGTCCGGTCGCACTCCACCGCCGGGCGGACCGTGGTGGTCAACGCCGTCGCCACCTGGCAGGCGTACAACGAGTGGGGCGGCTACAACCTCTACAACGGGCCGAGCGGCGGCCTGCCGACCCGCTCGCTCCAGGTCACCTTCGACCGGCCCTACCAGTACGACGACGGCGCCGGGCTGTTCCTGGTCTACGAGGCCCCGCTGATCGCGCTGGCCGAGCGCCTGGGCATCCCGCTGGCGTACACCACCGGCGTGGACGTGGCCGCCGACCCGCAGAGCCTGAAGGGCGCCACCGCGGTGCTCTCGCTCGGGCACGACGAGTACTGGTCGCCCGAGCAGCGGGCCGCGGTCACCGCCGCCCGCGACGCCGGGACCAATCTGGCGGTCCTCGGCGCCAACTGCTGCTTCCGCCGGGTCCGGTTCGAGTCGAGCGAGCTCGGCCCGGGCCGGGTGGTGGTCTGCTACAAGGGCGCCTGGCAGGAGGACCCCGGCTACAAGGCCGGCAAGCCCGCCACCACCGACTTCCGCGCCGCGCCCGGCGCCGACCCGGAGAGCTCGCTGCTCGGGGTGATCTACGACGGCTACCCGGTGGACGCGCCCTACGTGGTCACCGAGCCGGACCACTGGCTGTACGCGGGCACCGGGGCGAAGGCGGGCGACAGCTTCCCGCACCTGGTCGGCGTGGAGTACGACCGGGTGAACACCGGCTTCCCCACGCCCCGGCCGATCGAGATCGTCTCGCACTCGCCGGTGGTCTGCGAGGGGCGCCACAGCTGGGCCGACACCGCCTACTGGTCGGCGCCCGGCGGCGCCGGGGTGTTCGCCACCGGCACCATGCGCTGGGTGGAGTCGCTCGGCGACCGGCCCGGCCACGGCATCGACGGCCGGGCCGGCGACTTCACCCGGAAGGTCACCGAGAACCTCCTGCGGGCCTTCGCCGCCGGCCCCTGCGGGAAGGCCCACCCGGCCGCCGACAACGTGGCGGCGGTGTACGGCAAGGGCTGAGCCCGGCGGATCAGCCGCTGTTGCCGATCTTCAGCAGCTTGGCCGCGGCCGGACCGGCCGCGTCGGCGCCGTGGCCGCCGCCCTCGACCTCGGCGGCCACCGCCAGGTTGCCGCGGAACGCGGTGAACCAGCTGTTGGTGGCCTTGCCGGGGGCGACCTCGGCGGTGCCGGTCTTGGCGCCGGCGTCGGCGGTGATGCCGGCCATCACGTCCTTGGCGGTGCCGACCTTGGCGGTCTGGTTCATCAGGTTGCGCAGGTTCTGCAGCACGTCGGGGGAGAGCGTCCGGGCGGCCTTCACCTGGTCGGAGCCGGGCACCAGGATCGGCTGGCGGAAGACGCCGCTCTGCACGGTGGCCGCGACCGAGGCCATGCCCAGCGGGTTGGTCTGCACCTTGCCCTGGCCGATGAACTCGGTGGCCGCCCCGGCCATGCTGCCCTCGGTCGGGATCTTGGTGTCGAAGTTGGACAGGCCGGTGTGCCACTCCAGGCCCAGGCCGAACACGTCCTTGGCGATCTTCGGCAGCGAGTCCGCCTTCAGCGACTTGCTGCCCTGCTCGATGAAGGCGGTGTTGCAGGACTGGGTGAAGTCGTCGGTGAAGGTGTTGTTCGGCCGGGCGTCGTCGAAGTCGTTCTTCACCGCCAGGCCGGTGACCATGGTCGACGACGGGCAGGCCACCGGCGTGGACGGCGTGATCCCCGCCTCCAGCAGCGCGGCCGAGGTGACCACCTTCATGGTCGAGCCGGGCGCGGTGGCACCGGAGAAGGCCCGGTTCTGCCCGGTGGCCGGGGCGTTGGCGAAGGCCAGGATGTTACCGGTGCTGGGCTCGACGGCGACGATCGAGGCGGCGTGCGTACCGCCCTTGGACTGCTCCTGGACGGCGGCCTCGGCGGCCTGCTGCAGCGTCGCGTCCAGGGTCAGCTTCAGCGAGGGGACCGGCTTGGGGTCCTTCACCGTGAACAGCTTCTCCGGCGCGCCCGAGCCGGAGTCCGGGGTGATCACCACACCGGCGCCGGCGTCCTGCGGCGAGCCCTGCGGCGCGGAGGTCTTGAACCGCTCCAGCAACTGGGCGACCGACGGGAAGGCGGCCAGCGACTTGCCGTTGCGGTCGGTGACCGCGGCCGGGGTCGCGAAGACCGGCTTGACCGCGATGGTCTCGCCCGGCCCCAGATGCGGGTGGATCACGGACGGCGTCCAGTGCACGGCGGGCTTGCCGTCGCTCATCTTCACCACACCGAGCACGCCGTCGTAGTTCCACGGCGTACCGGTGTCGGCGAACTCCAGGCTGGCCTTGAACGACAGCGGCACCCCGGCCGGCGCCGCCGGGCTCGCCGAGGCGGCGGCGGAGGCGGCCGCGGACGGGGCGGCGGAGGCCGCGGCACTCGTCGAGGGCGCGGCGGAGGCGGACGGGAAGGCCGTCGGACCGCCCGGGGTGAGGTGCACCGCGCTCGGCTTCACCTTGTCCTGGAACGCGGTGAGCGCGGTGCTCGCCTGGTCGGGCGCGTCGGTCAGCGCCGCGGCGCCCGCCACGTCGCCCTTGGCCCAGGCCTCCAGGAACGCCTTGGCGCCCGCTGCGGCCTGCTCGGCGGTGGGCGGCTCGGCGACCACGGTCCGCGGCTTGGCCTTGGCCGAGTCGGAGGACCCGTCGCCGATCGCGGTGGCGACGTTGTACGCCCCGTAGCCGCCGACGGCCACCACGACAGTGGCCGCGGCGGCGATGCCGATCTTGGCGCCCTTGTTCACGTGCAGTCCCCCCATGGGTCGGTCTGCCGACGGTTCGGTCCCGACACCGTACCCCCCGGTGTCAGATCCAGCTGGTGAACCACATCCGGGCCCGCCAGTCGTCCATCGGAATCGTCTCTCCCGTATACAGCGGGTGGAAGTACAGAAAGTTCCACATGACCGCGAGAATCAGCAGGCCGGCGCCGGCCGCGCCGAGGGTCCGCCGGTCCCGCGAGGCGGTGGCCGGGCCGATCATCGCCCCGATCATCATGGTCACCGCCAGCACCAGGAACGGCACGAAGGCGACCGCGTAGAACAGGAAGATGGTCCGCTGCTGGTAGCCGAACCAGGGCAGGTAGCCGGCCGCCAGGCCGCACAGGATCGCCCCGGCCCGCCAGTCGCGCCGCATCAGCCAGCGGTACAGGCAGTACGCCAGCGCCACGATGCCCGCCCACCACAGCAGCGGGGTGCCGATCCCCAGCACCTCGCGGGCGCACTCCGGCACCTGGCAGCCGGCCTGGCCGTTCTTCGGCGACTCGTAGAAGAACGACACCGGACGGCCCAGCAGCAGCCAGCTCCACGGGTTGGACTGGTAGGTGTGCGGGCTGGTCAGGTGGGTGTGGAAGTCGTACATGGTGGCGTGGTAGTGCCACAGGCTGCGCAGCCAGTCCGGGCCGAAGCCGCCGGGGTGGGAGGCCGCCCAGTCCCGGTAGTAGCCGCCCTTGCCGGGCGCGGTCGAGCTGAGGATCCAGCCGGTCCAGGAGGCCAGGTAGACGCCGATGGTGAGCACGCCCATCACCGCGCCGGCGAACAGCGCGTCCCACAGGCCCCACAGGAACCAGTTGGAGCTGCCCGCGAGCTTGCGTGCCGAGGCGTCCCAGGCGGCTGTCAGCACGACGAACGCGATCAGCGCGTACAGGCCGCTCCACTTGGTCGCGGTCATCAGGCCCAGCGACACCGCCGCGGCCAGCCGGTACGGGCGCCAGCCGAGGAACAGCCAGTCCCCGCCCGGGGTGGTCTTCAGCCGCTCGGCCAGCAGCGCCCGGCTGTGGTCGCGGTCGAGCAGCAGGAAGCCGAACGCGGCGACGAACCAGAACATCACCACCAGGTCCAGCAGCGCCGCCCGGCTCATCACGAAGTGCAGGCCGTCCACCGCCAGCAGCAGACCGGCCACGCAGCCCAGCAGGGTCGAGCGGAACAGCCGGCGGCCGATCCGGGCGATCATCAGCACCGACAGGGTGCCGAGCACCGCCGTCATGAACCGCCAGCCGAAAGGATTCATCCCGTACAGGTGCTCGCCGAACCCGATGATCCACTTTCCGACCGGGGGATGGACGATGTACGCCGGGTCGGTCCGGAACGGGATGCTCGGGTTGGGCGCGGTGATCAGCGAGTTGGCGTCGTCCGGCCAGCTGGTCTCGTAGCCGCCGTGCCAGAGCGCGTACGCGTCCTTGGCGTAGTACGTCTCGTCGAAGATCAGCGCGTTCGGGTTGCCCAGGTTCGCGAAGCGCAGCACCCCGGCGAACACCGCCACCAGCACCGGGCCGATCCAGCCCGCCCAGCGGCACAGGAACGACCACAGCGGGTCGGGCAGCGCGAAGCCCAGCCGCAGCAGCAGCGGCGAGGGCCCCACCCGGTCGGGCGTCACGCCCGGGCCGTCCGGCATCGGCGGCACCAGCCGCTCGGCGTCCACCGGACGGCGCGGCGCGCGGTAGCCGTAGCCGGCCAGCGCCCGGGCCCAGCGCGAGGGCTCGGCCGCCGGCGGGGCGGCCGGAGCGGCCACCGCCTCCACGGGCGCGTCCAGCACCGTCACGCCACCCTGCTCGGGGTGGTCCGTACCACGGTCCATGCTTTCCAGGTCGCCGGTCACGCGCCACATCGTAGGGGTGCCCCCTGAGAGCCGTCACCGGAGACGGGCACCGGACGGGTTGCGAGAGGATATGGGCGTGACTGGAGTTCTCGTTCTCGCAGGTACCCCCATCGGTGACGTCCAGGACGCGCCCCCGCGCCTGCTCACCGAGCTGGCCGCCGCCGACCTCATCGCCGCCGAGGACACCCGGCGGCTGCGCCGGCTCACCCAGGCGCTCGGGGTGACCCCGGCCGGGCGGATCGTCTCCTACTTCGAGGGCAACGAGGTCGCCCGCACCCCCGAGCTGGTCGAGGCGCTGCTCGGCGGCGCCCGGGTGCTGCTGGTGACCGACGCCGGCATGCCCTCGGTCTCCGACCCCGGCTACCGGCTGGTGGACGCCGCGGTGGCCAGCGACATCAAGGTCACCGCCGTGCCCGGGCCGTCCGCGGTGCTCACCGCGCTCGCCCTCTCCGCCCTCCCGGTCGACCGCTTCACCTTCGAGGGCTTCCTGCCCCGCAAGGCCGGCGACCGGGCCCGCCAGCTGGCGCAGATCGCCGACGAGCCGCGCACCATGGTCTTCTTCGAGGCCCCGCACCGGATCGCCGAGACCCTCGCCGCGATGGCGGACGCCTTCGGCTCCGACCGGCCCGCCGCGGTCTGCCGCGAGCTGACCAAGACCTACGAGGAGGTCAAGCGCGGCCCGATCGGCGACCTGGCCGCCTGGGCCGCGGACGGCGTCAAGGGCGAGATCACCGTGGTGGTGGCCGGCGCGCCGCCGGCCGCCCCGCAGCAGCTCACCCCCGAGGAGCTGGCCCGCCGGGTCGCCGTCCGCGAGGAGGCGGGGGAGCGCCGCAAGGAGGCGATCGCCGCCGTCGCGGTCGAGCTGGGCCTGCCCAAGCGCGAGGTGTTCGACGCCGTGGTGGCGGCCAAGAACAGCGGGTGACCAGGCGTGCTCCTACGGCGGCGCGCGCGTACGTTGGAGGGAGCACTCCGCGAACCCCCGGCCCGGGAAGCCCTCCGACAGCGACTTCCTCCAGGTCTCACCAATTCGGGCCCAAGACTTGGCAAGCCGGGTAGCGGTCGGGGTGTCCCGGGCATTCCCTGGGATGGAAAGACCCGAGCCGGACGGACGTCCGGCGGGCACTGGGAGTTGGCTATGAGCGACGCGATCGGTAGCCCTCTGAGTGGTGGCAGCGCGCCGAGCGGCCTGGGTGTCACCACCCGGGCGCGCACCCAGGTCGAGACCGTCCGGGAGGCGTACTCCTTCGTCTGCCTGAGCTGCGCATACGGCTGGGAGCAGGCGTACGACATCGAACACCACAAGGCCCGCGACGGGCAGATCGTGTTCGAGTACAAGGCGAACGGCGTCCGGGTGCCGTCCCCGCTCCGCGAACCGACCTGCCCCGGGTGCGGCGGCCACAAGGTGAGGATCATGCGCGAGGGCCGGGTGGCCACCGCGCCGAGCGCCATCGCACCCGGCTACGCGCCGCACGCCGAGCCCGCCGACCCGGTGCCGGCCGCACCGCCCGCCGTCCCGGCCGGGCAGCGCCGCCGCTGGTTCGGCTTCCTCGGACACCGGGCCGACTGACCCGGCCGGGTTCCCGCGCAGGAACCACCCGGGCCGTTTAAGCGGTCGAGGGTGGTTCCTTGGCGCGACTAAGATTCGGTCGTATGGCGGCCACTGAAGACCACAGCACCACCGAGGCGCAGAGCCCGGCTTACTACGTCACCACTCCGATCTACTACGTGAACGACCGCCCCCACCTGGGCCACGCGTACACGACGGTCGCCGGCGACGTCCTCACCCGCTGGCACCGCCAGCGCGGCGAGAAGGTCTGGTACCTCACCGGTACCGACGAGCACGGGCAGAAGATCATGCGCACGGCGGAGGCCAACGGCGTCACGCCGCAGGAGTGGTGCGACAAGCTGGTCGAAGAGGCCTGGAAGCCGCTCTGGCAGCACCTGGACATCGCCAACGACGACTTCATCCGGACCACCCAGAAGCGGCACACCGACCGCGTCCAGGAGTTCGTCCAGGACCTGCACGACAAGGGCGAGATCTACAAGGGCGGCTACGAGGGCCCGTACTGCGTCGGCTGCGAGGAGTACAAGCTCCCCGGCGAGCTGCTCCCCGGCGCGACCGAGGACGAGAAGCTCTGCCCGGTGCACAAGCGCCCGGTCGAGTGGCTGGAGGAGGAGAACTACTTCTTCCGCCTCTCCGCGTACGGCACCCGGCTGCTGGAGCACTACGCCGCCAACCCGGACTTCATCCAGCCCGCCTCCGCCCGCAACGAGGTGCTGCGCTTCGTCGAGCAGGACCTGAAGGACCTCTCGATCTCCCGCTCCACCTTCAACTGGGGCGTCCCGCTGCCCTGGGACGAGAAGCACGTGCTCTACGTGTGGGTGGACGCGCTGCAGAACTACATCACCGCCGCCGGCTACGGCTCCGACCCGGAGCGCTTCGCCGAGCTGTGGCCCGCCTCGGTGCACCTGGTCGGCAAGGACATCCTGCGCTTCCACGCGGTCATCTGGCCGGCCATGCTGATGGCCGCGGGCCTGCCGCTGCCCAAGCGGGTCGTCGCCAACGGCTGGCTGATGGTCGGCGGCGAGAAGATGTCCAAGTCCAACCTGACCGGCATCGCGCCCACCGACCTGACCTCGCACTTCGGCGTGGACGCCTACCGCTACTACTTCCTGCGGGCGATCCCGTTCGGCACCGACGGCTCGTTCTCCTGGGAGGACTTCACCGCCCGGTACACCTCCGAGCTGGCCAACGACTTCGGCAACCTCGCCTCGCGCGTCGCTGCCATGGTCGGCAAGTACTACGAGGGCTCGCTGCCGGCCGCCACCGCCGCCGGTGACGCCGAGCAGGCCGTGGTGGACGGGCTGAAGAAGGCTGTCGAGGAGGCCGACCGCAAGATCGGCGAGGAGCTGGACTTCGCCGGCGGCATCGCGGCGATCTTCGAGTTCATCAAGCTGGTCAACGGCTACCTCAGCGAGCAGGAGCCGTGGAAGGTCGCCAAGGACACTTCGCCCGAGGGCCAGGCCCGCCTGGCCACCATCCTCTACACCTCCGCCGAGGCCCTGCGGGCCAGCGCCGTACTGCTCAACCCGCTGATGCCGGCCACCGCCGAGAAGCTGTGGGTCTCGCTCGGCGCCGAGGAGTCGCTCGGCGCGCTCGCCGCCCAGACCATCGCCACCGTCGCCGACTGGGGCCGCCTCCCGGCGGGCGCCACGGTGACCAAGGGCGACATCCTGTTCCCCCGCCTGGAAGAGAAGCCCTCCGCCTGATGGCCAAGGACGACCGCTCGACGCCGCCGCCACTGCCGGAACCCCTGGCCGTGGCGGTGGCGGACAGCCACACCCACCTGGACATGCAGTCCGGCACCCCCGCCGAGGGCCTCGCCAGGGCCGCCTCGGTCGGGGTCACCACCGTGGTCCAGGTGGGCTGCGACGTGCCCGGCTCGCGCTGGGCCGCCGCGCTGGCCGAGGAGTTCGAGCAGGTCCACGCGGCCGTCGCGCTGCACCCCAACGAGGCGCCCCGGATCTTCCTCGGCGACCCCGACGGGTGGTCCGGGCAGCACCGGGCGCCCGGCGGCGCGGCCGCCCTCGACGCCGCCCTCGCCGAGATCGACGCGCTGGCCGCCCTGCCCCAGGTCCTCGCCGTCGGCGAGACCGGCCTGGACTACTTCCGGACCGGCCCCGAGGGCGTGGACATCCAGAAGGAGTCCTTCCGCCGCCACATCGAGATCGCCAAGCGGCACGGCAAGGCCCTGGTCATCCACGACCGGGACGCCCACGACGACGTCATCGCCGTCCTGCTGGAGGAGGGCGCGCCCGAGCGCACCGTCTTCCACTGCTACTCCGGCGACGCCGCGATGGCCAAGACCTGCGCCGAGCACGGTTGGTACCTCTCCTTCGCCGGCCCGGTCACCTACAAGGCCAACCACGTCCTGCGCGAGGCCCTGTCCGCGACCCCGCTCGACCGGATCCTGGTCGAGACCGACGCGCCCTTCCTCACCCCGCACCCCTTCCGCGGCCGTCCCAACGCGCCCTACCTGATCCCGGTCACCGTCCGCGCCATGGCCGCCCACCTGGACCTCCCCGAGAACGAGCTGGCCACCGCCATCGCCGCGAACACCGCCCGCGCCTTCGGCTACTGACCGCCACCGGCCGCCGCCGACCGCACGGACGCCGCACCGGCAGGCCGTCGAACTCCGACGATCGCGCGCGCCCGTATCCTTGGCCCGTGAGCAGCACCGAACCCACCACCCCCGACAGCCACCTGCTGGGCGCCGCCGACATCCGCGAGCTGGCGGCCGCGTTCGGCGTGAAGCCGACCAAGCAGCGCGGGCAGAACTTCGTCATCGACGGCAACACCGTGCGCCGGATCGTCCGGGCCGGCGGGGTGACGGCCGAGGACGCGGTGGTGGAGGTCGGGCCGGGGCTGGGGTCGCTGACCCTGGCGCTGCTGGAGGTCGCGCGGCACGTCACGGCGGTGGAGATCGACCCGCTGCTGGCCCGGCACCTGCCGACCACGGTGGCGAGCCGGATGCCGGAGAAGGCGGACGCCTTCGACCTGGTGCTCAGCGATGCCATGGAGGTCACCGAGCTGCCCGGCCCGGCGCCGACCGCGCTGGTCGCCAACCTGCCGTACAACGTGGCCGTCCCGGTGCTGCTGCACATGCTGGAGACCTTCCCCAGCATCGAGCGCACCCTGGTGATGGTGCAGAGCGAGGTCGCCGACCGGCTCGCCGCCAAGCCCGGCAACAAGGTGTACGGCGTGCCGTCGGTCAAGGCCAACTGGTACGCCGAGGTGAAGCGGGCCGGCGCGATCGGCCGCAACGTCTTCTGGCCCGCGCCGAACGTCGACTCCGGGCTGGTCTCGCTGATCCGCCGCGACCCGCCGAAGACCGCCGCCAGCCGGCGGGAGGTGTTCGCGGTGGTCGACGCCGCGTTCGCCCAGCGCCGCAAGACGCTGCGCGCCGCGCTCGCCGGGTGGGCCGGTTCGCCGGCCGCCGCCGAGGAGGCGTTGCACGCCGCCGGGATCGACCACAAGCTGCGGGGCGAGATGCTGACGGTGGAGCAGTTCGCCGCGATCGCCGAGCACAAGCCGAAGGCGGAGTAGATGGTCACGGTACGGGTTCCCGCGAAGGTCAACGTGCAGCTGGGGGTCGGCGGCCTGCGCGCCGACGGCTTCCACGACCTGGCCAACGTGTTCTTCGCCGTCGCCCTCTTCGACGAGGTGACGGCCACCCCCGCCGAGGGCGTCACGCTGAGCTGCGAGGGCCCGGACGCGGCCGTCGTCCCGCTGGACGACACCAACCTGGCCGCCCGCGCGGCCCGCCTGCTCGCCGCGCACCACGGCCTCGCCGAGCCCGGTGTCCACCTGCACATCGCCAAGGCCATCCCGGTGGCCGGCGGCATGGCCGGCGGCAGCGCGGACGGCGCGGCGGCCCTGCTGGCCTGCGACGCGCTGTGGGGGCTCGGCACCCCCCTGGAGACGCTGCTGGAGCTGGC
The DNA here is from genome assembly GCF_024172095.1 of Kitasatospora cinereorecta. GTDB lineage: Bacteria > Actinomycetota > Actinomycetes > Streptomycetales > Streptomycetaceae > Kitasatospora > Kitasatospora cinereorecta. The sequence continues at coordinate 369,379 of NZ_JAMZDX010000001.1, forward strand.
CGCGGAGCTCGGCTCGGACGTGCCGTTCGCGCTGCTCGGCGGGGTCGCGCTGGGCCGCGGTCGGGGCGAGATCCTGGAGTCGCTGCCGGTCCGGGGCACCTTCCACTGGGTGTTCGCGGTGGCCGACGGCGGACTGTCCACGCCGGCCGTGTTCCGCGAGTGCGACCGGCTGCGCGACGAGGCCGGTACCGGCTTCACCGAGGCGGACGTCCCGACCCCCGACGCCGACGCGGCCCTGCTCGCCGCCCTCGCCGACGGCGACCCGGTGGCCCTGGCCGGCGCGCTGGCCAACGACCTCCAGGCCGCCGCGCTGTCGCTGCGGCCCTCGCTCGCCGACACCCTGCGGGCCGGCACCGAGGCCGGGGCGCTGGCGGCGCTGGTCTCCGGCTCCGGTCCGACCTGTGCCTTCCTGGTCAAGGACGCCGAGGCCGCGGCCGCCGTGGCGGCGGCGCTGCGCGCCTCCGGCACCTGCCGCGCCGCCCACCCCACGTACGGCCCGGTGCCCGGGGCAGCGGTCCGGACCTGAGAGGTGCCCGGGCAGACGTATTGACCGGTGCCCGGCAGCTGGCCACTAGGCTGGGGAGATCGGGCACGCACGTGGCCCGGGGTGTCCAGTCAGGGAGCGCAGCAGCAGTGGCCGTCAACCTCGCCACCATCGAGTCCGTCAGCAAGGTCTACGGCACCAGGGCTCTGCTGGACGGGGTCAGCCTCGGCGTCAGCGAGGGGGATCGGATCGGTGTCGTGGGCCGCAACGGCGACGGCAAGACCACGCTGATCCGGATTCTGGCGAAGCTGGAGGAGCCGGACAGCGGCCGGGTGACCTGGTCGGGCGGCCTGCAGATGGCGGTGCTGACCCAGCACGACTCGCTGGACCCGAAGGCCACCATCCGGCACGAGGTGATCGCCGACCGGGCCGACCACGAGTGGCTGGGCGACGCGCGGATCCGCGACATCATCCAGGGCCTGTTCGGCGGCCTGGACCTGCCGGGCTTCGCCGACGGCCTCGACACCGTCATCGGCCCGCTCTCCGGCGGCGAGCGCCGCCGGATCGCGCTGGCCAAGCTGCTGCTCGGCGAGCACGACCTGATCGTCCTCGACGAGCCCACCAACCACCTCGACGTCGAGGGCATCGCCTGGCTCGCCCAGCACCTGCAGAACCGCCGCTCCGCGCTGGTCTGCGTCACCCACGACCGCTGGTTCCTGGACCAGGTCTGCACCCGGATGTGGGACGTCCAGCGCGGCGAGGTCCGCGAGTACGAGGGCGGCTACTCCGACTACGTCTTCGCCCGCGCCGAGCGCTCCCGCATCGAGGTGGTGGAGGAGCAGAAGCGGCAGAACCTGGCCCGCAAGGAGCTGGCCTGGCTGCGCCGCGGCGCGCCCGCCCGTACGTCCAAGCCGCGCTACCGGATCGAGGCCGCCAACGCCCTGATCGCGGACGTGCCGGAGCCGCGCGACAAGAGCGAGCTGATGAAGTTCGCCAATGCCCGGCTCGGCCGGACCGTCTTCGACCTGGAGGACGTGACCGTCAAGGCCGGCGAGAAGCTGCTGCTGGAGCGGCTCACCTGGCAGCTCGGCCCCGGCGACCGGCTCGGCCTGCTGGGCGTCAACGGCGCCGGCAAGACCTCGCTGCTGCGCGCCATGCAGGCCGCGTACGCGACCGAGGGCGACGTGCAGCCGGCCGGTGGTGTGGTCAAGGTCGGCAAGACGGTCCGCCTGGCGTACCTCTCGCAGGAGATCGCCGAGCTGGACCCGGCCACCCGGGTGCTGCAGGCGGTGGAGCAGATCCGCGGCCGGGTCGACCTGGGCAAGGGCCGGGAGATGAGTGCCGGTCAGCTGTGCGAGCAGTTCGGCTTCGGCAAGGACAAGCAGTGGACGCCGGTCGGCGACCTGTCCGGTGGCGAGCGCCGCCGCCTCCAGCTGCTGCGCCTGCTGATGGACGAGCCGAACGTGCTGTTCCTCGACGAGCCGACCAACGACCTCGACATCGAGACCCTCAACCAGCTGGAGGACCTGCTCGACGGCTGGCCCGGCTCGATGATCGTGATCAGCCACGACCGCTTCTTCATCGAGCGCACCACGGACACCGTCTTCGCGCTGCTCGGCGACAAGCGGCTGCGGATGCTGCCGAACGGCGTCGACGAGTACCTGCAGCGCCGTACCGCGATGGCCGAGGCGGCGGCCGCGGTCGCCGCGCCCGCGGCGGTGGCCGGGGACGCGTCGGCCAAGTCGGCCGGGGACATCCGGGCGGCCAAGAAGGAGATGCAGAAGCTGGAGCGTCAGATCGCCAAGCTGGACCAGCAGGAGTCCAAGCTGCACACCCAACTCGCCGAGCACGCCGCCGACTTCTCCAAGGTCGCGGAGCTGGACGCCCAGCTGCGCAAGGTCCGGGAGGAGAAGGAGGAGCTGGAGATGGCCTGGCTGGAGCTGGCCGAGGAGGTCTGAGCCGGGGAATCCCAGGCGGTCCGGGCCGGGGCGGGCGACGGCCGGCGCCCCGGCCAGCTGCCCCCCGGACGGGCCGTCAGCGACGGTGGCGGAAGCGGCGGTAGGTCTCCCCGCCGGAGGCCAGGACCAGCGCGCAGCCCGTCACCGCCCAGGCGATCGAGCCGCCCTGGCGGAACTGGCCGACACCGAGGTCGAGCATCAGCAGGCTGAGCCCGAGGCAGACGACGGCGACGACCCTGTCGAACACGCCGTTCTCGTCGAACAGGTCCCTCATGTCCGCCCCTTCCGTGCCCGGGAGCCGTCACCATACCGCCGCCGCCGACCCGGCGCACCACCCCGGCGGGCATCGGTCCGTACGCTCCCGAATCACCCGTGTGCCTGCTGTCCTCGCAGGTCAGCGGGGGGCGATCGTGTCCCCATGACATCTGACACCCCGCCCGGGGCCGACCCGGCGCCGGGCCTGCACCGGGTCGCCGCGGCCGCCCTCACCGGGACCGCCATCGAGTTCTACGACTTCTTCATCTACGGCACCGCGGCCGCCCTGGTCTTCCCGGCCGTCTTCTTCCCCGACCTCGGCGCCGCCGGGGCGCTGCTGGCCGCCTTCTCGGTCTACGCGGTGGCCTTCCTGGCCCGCCCGCTGGGCGCCGTGCTGTTCGGTCACTTCGGCGACCGGCTGGGCCGCAAGGCCACGCTGGTGGTGTCGTTGCTGCTGATGGGGCTGTCCACGGCGGCGGTCGGCCTGCTGCCCGGGTACGGCCGGTGGGGGCTGTGGGCGCCCGCCGCGCTGACCGTGCTGCGCTTCTGTCAGGGGCTCGGACTCGGCGGCGAGTGGGGCGGGGCGGCGCTGCTGCTGGCCGAGCACGCCCCGGCCCGGCGCCGCGGACGGTACGGCGGGTTCCTCCAACTCGGGCCCTGCATCGGCTTCTTCCTCGCCACCGGGGCGTTCCTGGTGCTGGCCGGGGCGCTCAGCGAGCAGGCCTTCCTGGGCTGGGGCTGGCGGCTGCCCTTCCTCGGCTCGTTCGCCCTGGTCGCGGTCGGGCTGTTCGTCCGGCTGCGGGTCGCCGAGACGCCGCTCTTCCTCGCCGCCGGGGAGCGGGCCGACCGCGCCCGGGTGCCGGTCGCCGAGGTGCTGCGCCGGCACGCCCCCGCGGTGCTGCTGGGCGCCGGCGCGATCGTCCTCGGGTACGGGCTGTTCTACCTCACCACCACCTACGCACTGGCGTACGCCACCGGGGAGTTGGGGTACGCCCGCACCCTGGTGCTGGAACTGCTGATGGCCGGCGCGGTCGCCAAGGCCGCCGCCGTCTGGCTGACCGCCGGCGCCGCCGACCGCTTCGGGCGGCGGCGGATGCTGCAACTGGCCACGGCGGCCGCCGCCGGGTGGTCGCTGCTGCTCTTCCCGCTGCTGGAGACCGGGCGGACGGCGTACGCGGCGGTGGCGCTGATCGGGGCGATGACGGTGCTCGGCGCGCTGCTCGGGCCGATCGCCGCGTACCTGCCGGAGCTGTTCCCGACCCGGATCCGGTACACCGGCGCCGCGCTCACCTACAACCTCGGCGGCGTGGTCGGTGGGGCCACCGCACCGCTGGTGGCGACCCGGCTCACCGCGACGTACGGCACCGCGCAGCCGGTGGGCTGGTACCTGGCCGGGCTGGGGGCGGTGTCGCTGCTCTGTCTGGTGGCTCTGCCCGAGACCCGGGGCGGTGATCTCGGCCTGCGGGGCGGGGCGGCACCGATTTCCCAAGGGGTGCGATGACCATGTAATGTCTTCCTCGTTGCGACGGACAGGGAAACCTTCCGAAGCCGGCCCCTATAGCTCAGTCGGTAGAGCGTCTCCATGGTAAGGAGAAGGTCTGCGGTTCGATTCCGCATGGGGGCTCAGCAAGATCGAGGCCTCCGCCCCTGTGGCGGGGGCCTTCGGCGTTTCCGGGGGGACGCCTGCGCCGGGTGGCGTCGCGGTCTGGCGGGACGGGTACCGAATGCGCTGTGATGGTGCGTCATCGACGTTCCGCGGGGTCGGATCCGGGGGTGGGGGCGTGAGCGCTCGGCTCGTGGTGGTCGACGACCACCGGCTGATGGCCGAGGCCCTGGGCACGGCGCTGCAGCAGCGCGGCCACCGCGTGCTCGCGGTCGGCGCCCCGTCGGCCGCCGTGGTGGAGCTGGTCGCGGGCCGGCGGCCGGAGGTGTGCCTGCTCGGGGTGGGACCGGCCGCCGAGCAGGATCCGTACGAGCCGCTGCGCCGGCTGCGCCGGGACCGGCCGGAGATCGCGGTGGTGGTGCTGGGCCCGCTCGGGTCGCCGGGCCGGGTGGCGGCGGCGTTCGCCGCCGGGGCGGCCGGGTACGTGCGCAGCGACGAGCGGATCGAGGTGGTGGACCGGGCGATCGCGCGGGTGCGGGCCGGTGAGGCGGCGGTGGCGGTGGAGGTGCTGCGCGGGGCGTTCGAGCAGCTGCTGTGGCCGTCGGCGGAGCCGGACGACGAGGCGCTGCGGCTGCTGCGGGTGCTGACCCGGCGCGAGGCGCAGGTGCTGGTGCGGATCGCCGAGGGCGAGGACACCGCGGCGATCGCGGCCGGGATGGCGATCGCCTCCAGTACCGCGCGCACCCATGTGCAGCGGGTCCTGATGAAGCTCGGGGCGCGCTCCCGGCTGGAGGCGGCGGCGGTGGCGGCCCGGACCGGGCTGCTGGACCGGCTGCGCTGACCGGGTGCGGCTCGCGGGCGCGCGGACTGTGGGCGCCGCGTGCGGCCGACTGTTGACTTGTGTGCGGTCGTGTTTGAAACTGTTCGACGTGAAGAAGACCGTGACCAAGCTCGCGGACGGCCGCGAACTCCTCTACTTCGACCGTGACGAGACCGTGGTCCGGGACTCCGCCGACCTGCGCCCGCTGGAGCCCGCCACGAGCCTCTCCGAGGTCCGGCTCGACCCCGCCACCGGCGACTGGGTCACCGTGGCGGCCCACCGCCAGGGCCGGACCTACCACCCGCCCGCCGACCAGTGCCCGCTCTGCCCCTCGGCACCCGGGCGGCTCAGCGAGATCCCGGCCGCCGACTACGACGTGGCGGTGTTCGAGAACCGCTTCCCGTCGCTCGCCCTCGGCGCCCCCGACCCCGCCGGGGACGGCAGCCCGCTGCACGGCAGCGGAGCGGGCACCGGCCGCTGCGAGGTGGTCTGCTTCACCGCCGACCACGGCGCCTCCTTCGCCGACCTCGACCCGGCCAAGGCCCGGCTGGTCCTGGACGCGTGGACCGACCGCACCGCCGAACTCTCGGCGCTGCCCGGCATCCGCCAGGTCTACTGCTTCGAGAACCGCGGCGCGGAGATCGGCGTCACCCTGGCCCACCCGCACGGCCAGGTCTACGCCTTCCCCTTCACCACCCCGCGCACCACCCGGATGATCACCGCCGCGGCCGAGCACCGCGCCCGTACCGGCGGCAACCTCTTCGAGGACCTGCTCGACGCCGAGCGCGCCGACCCCGTCCGGGTGGTCCTGGCCGGCGAGCACTGGACGGCGTTCGTCCCCTTCGCCGCCCGCTGGCCGTACGAGGTGCACCTGTACCCGCACCGCCGGGTCGCCGACCTGACCGGTCTCACCGAGGCCGAACGCGCCGAGTTCCCCGGTCTCTACCTCGAACTTCTCCGCCGCTTTGACCGTCTCTTCACGCAGCCGGGGGACAATACTCCGGTCGCACCGACGCCGTACATCGCCGCATGGCACCAGGCGCCGGCCCTCCAGGGCGAGGAGCTGGCACTGCACCTGGAGCTGTTCACGATCCGGCGCACGGTCGGCAAGCTGAAGTTCCTGGCCGGCGTCGAGTCCGGCATGGACGCGTTCGTCAACGATGTGTCGCCGGAGGCGGCGGCGCAGCGCCTGCGGGAGGTCGCATCATGAGCAAGTACCTGGTCACCGGCGGTGCCGGTTACGTCGGCAGTGTCGTCGCCGCCCACCTGCTGGAGGCGGGGCACCAGGTGACCGTGCTCGACGACCTCTCCACCGGCTTCCAGGTCGGCATCCCGGCCGGCGCCGAGTTCGTCCGCGGCCGGATCCAGGACGCCGCCGACGTGCTCGACTCCTCCTACGAGGCGGTCCTGCACTTCGCCGCCTCCTCCCAGGTCGGCGAGTCCGTCGCCGACCCGGAGAAGTACTGGCGCAACAACGTCGCCGGCTCGCTGGAGCTGATCTCCGCCATGCGCAAGGCCGGCGTCGGCAAGCTGGTCTTCTCCTCCACCGCCGCCGTCTACGGCGAGCCGGAGGAGGTCCCGATCGCCGAGACCGCCCGCACCGCCCCGACCAACACCTACGGCGCCACCAAGCTGGCCGTCGACCACCTGATCACCAGCGAGGCGGTCGCCCACGGCCTCGCCGCGGTCAGCCTCCGCTACTTCAACGTGGCCGGCGCGTACGGGACCTACGGCGAGCGGCACGAGCCCGAGTCGCACCTGATCCCGCTGGTCTTCCAGGCCGCCCTCGGCCAGCGCCCGCACATTTCCGTCTACGGCGACGACTACCCGACCCCGGACGGCACCTGCATCCGCGACTACATCCACGTCGCCGACCTCGCCGAGGCCCACCTGCTCGCCCTCGCCGCCGCCAAGTCCGGCGAGCACCTGATCTGCAACCTCGGCAACGGCAGCGGCTTCTCGGTCCACGAGGTGATCGAGTCCGTCAAGCGCGTCACCGGCCGCGAGATCCCCGTCGTGGTCGCCGACCGCCGCCCCGGCGACCCGGCCGTCCTGGTCGCCTCCGCCGCCCGCGCCCACGAGGCGCTCGGCTGGCAGCCCCGCCGCCCCGAGCTCGACGACATCGTCGCCGACGCCTGGAACTTCACCCTGGAGCACCGAGCCCGATGAGCGACTTCCAGACCGTGTACGGCGCCGCCCCGGCCGGGGCCTGGGCGGCGCCCGGCCGGGTCAACCTGATCGGTGAGCACACCGACTACAACGACGGATTCGTGCTGCCGATCGCCCTCCCGCACGCCGCCCGGGCCGAGGCCCGGCGCCGCGACGACGGCCTGCTGCGCCTGTACAGCGCGCAGGGCGACGGCGCGGTGACCGAGCTCCGCGTCGACGAGCTCACCCCCGGCGGCGTGACGGGCTGGGCCAAGTACCCGGCCGCCGTGGTCTGGACCCTGCGCCAGGCGGGCCACCCGGTCGGCGGCGCCGACCTGTACATCGACAGCGATGTGCCGACCGGGGCCGGCCTCTCCTCCTCCGCCGCGCTCGAGTGCGCGGTGGTCGGCGCCTACGACGGCCTGTACGGACTCGGGCTCGACGCCGCCGAATCCGCCCTGATCGCCCAGCGCGCCGAGAACGAGTTCGTCGGCGTGCCCTGCGGCGTGATGGACCAGATGGCGTCCATGTGCTGCGCCGAGGGCTCCGCCCTGCTGCTCGACACCCGCGACCTCGGCCGGCGGCAGGTCCCGCTCGACCTCGCCGGGGCCGGCCTGCGCCTCCTGGTGATCGACACCCGGGTCAAGCACGACCTCGCCGACGGTGCGTACGCCGAACTGCGGGCCGGCTGCGAGCGGGCCGCCGCCCTGCTCTCGCTCACCGCCCTGCGCGACCTCCCGCTCGCCGGACTGGACGCCGCCCTCGACCGCCTCCCCACCGAACTCCGGCCGCTGGTACGGCACGTGGTCACCGAGGACGACCGCGTCGAGCAGGCCGTCGCCCTCCTCGACGCCGGCGACCTGGCCGGCCTCGGCCCGATCCTCACCGCCGGCCACGCCTCGCTCCGCGACGACTACCAGGTCTCCTGCCCGGAGACCGACCTCGCTGTCGCCACCGCCGTCGCGGCCGGCGCCCTCGGCGCCCGGATGACCGGCGGCGGCTTCGGCGGCTCCGTCATCGCCCTGCTGGCCGCCGACCGTCTCGACACCGTCGCCGCCGCCGTTGCCGCCGCCTTCCGCGACGCCGGCTACGCCGAGCCCCGCACCTTCGCCGCCACGCCGTCCGCGGGCGCCCGGCGAGTCCGGTAGGGGCTCGGGGACCTGCGAGGCCGACCCCGGGGGCGGGATCCCGCCGGGGTCGGCCCGCCCCCGATCCGGTTCCCTCCGTCGCGGGAACTTCACCAAACCCCCACCCCGCCATCCCCTCCGCCCGTACGCTGAGTCCGGAACCGGTGGGGGTCGGTCCGAGGCAGGGGGGAAGAACGATGGGGCGTATTCGCGTCCTGGTGGTCGACGGCCACCGGATCTTCGCCGAGGCGCTCGCCACGGCGCTCACCGCCGAGCCCGACGTGGACGTCGGCGCCGCGGGCACCGCAGCCGCAGCGGAACGCGCGCTGGAACGCGCCACCGACGAACACCGCCCGTACGACGTGGTCCTGATCGACGCGGACCTCGGCATCACGCCGCCGCTGCCGCCAACAGCGCTGCGCCGTACGCATGTTGGTGCCGAATCCAGACCGCGCCCCACGCTCTCCCTACCGCAGTCGCGCCGGATCGCCGCGATTCCGCCCCAGGCGCCCCGCACGTCCGCGCCGACCATGCCGTCCGGTCCGCCGAGGCCGGCCGTGCCGGCCGCCACCGCGAACCACCAACGCGCCCAGCCCGGCCGGGACCTGCGCCCCGCCTCCCGCAGCGATGCAGCCGCCGGCGCCCGCGCCGCGGTCGACGGCATCGCCCTCCTCGCCCGGGTCTGCCGCACCCATCCGAGGCTCCACGCCGTGGTGCTGGCCGCTGTCGACGACCCGCAGCGGGCGGTGCGCGCCCTCCAGGCGGGCGCCTCCGGCTGGGTGGCCAAGGAGAGTTCGCTGGCCGCGCTGATGACCGTGATCCGCGGCGTGCTGCGCGACGAGACGCACCTGCCGCCTGCCCTTCTCACCGGCGTGGTACGGGAGTTGACCTCTGCGCGGCGCGACCGCTCGGAGAGCGAGCGGTTGGTGGCGGCACTGACCCCGCGCGAGGAGGAGGTGCTGCGGTGCATGGTCGCCGGCCTCGGCCGGCAGGCGGTGGCCGAACGGCTCTACCTCTCGCCGCACACCGTCCGCACCCACATGCAGAACGTGCTCGGCAAGTTGGGGGTGCACTCCACCCTCGCCGCCGTCGCGGTGGCCCGCCGGGCGGGGATCACGCCCTCCGAGCCGCCCGCCCCACCGCCGGCCGCGACCGGCTCGAGCGTCGCACCCGTCAACTCGAGCGTCGTGCCCGTCAATTCGACCGCCGCGCCCGTCAACTCGACCGTCGCCTCGACCACAGGCCGCGGCGCCGGCTGACCGGCACCGTCCGGTCCGAGCCCCCGCCGCACCCGATCCCGACTTCGTGAGGTCTGGGAGACCGGAGGACAGATGTCGCCGAACAGTACTGCCGAACGCCTGGATCCGCCCGAGAGGCCGGGGATACCGGCGCAGCCGGACGGCCGGGTCGGACTGCGGACCCTGGTGGTCGGCGCCGGCGCCGCCGGCACCGCCCTGGTCCGCGACCTCGGCCGGACCCCCGATTTCGGACTCCGCCCGATCGGTGTCCTGGACGACGATCCGGCCAAGGCCGGCCGGGAGGTCGCCGGCGCGCCCGTCCTGGGCCCCCTGGCCGACCTCACCGCCCTCGCCGTCGAGCACGGCGTCCACGTCGTCGTCCTCGCCATCCCCGGCCTCCCGCACCACCGGGTAAGGGAGTTGGCGACCGCGGCGGCCGCCGCCGGAGCGGCCGTCCGCTACCTGCCGTCCTTCCTGTCCGCGCTGCGCCGCGAGGTGGTCGGCTCGGACATGCGCAGCCTGGACGTCAACCGGCTGATCGGCCGGCACGAGGTCCACGTGGTCTCGCCGGACGTCCGTACGGTGATCGAGGGCCGACGGGTCCTGGTGACCGGCGCGGGCGGCTCGATCGGCAGCGAACTCTGCCGCCAGGTCCACGCGTTCGGGCCGTCCGAGCTGTACATGCTGGACCACGACGAGTCCAACCTGCACCGGCTCCAGCTGGAGATCTGGGGTGAGGCGCTGCTCACCGACGACTCGCTGGTGATCGCCGACATCCGGGACCGGCCGCGGATCCAGCAGATCTTCCGCGACCTCAAGCCCGAGGTGGTCTTCCACGCGGCGGCCCACAAGCACCTGCCGCTGCTGGAGCGCCACCCCTCGGAGGCGGTGAAGTCCAACGTGCTGGGCACGGACAACCTGGTGGAGGCGGCGCTGGCCACCGGGGTCGAGCGGTTCGTACTGATCTCCACCGACAAGGCGGCCGATCCCACCTCGGTGCTGGGCGCCTCCAAGCGGCTGGCCGAGCTGATCGTCCGGGCCAACGCCCGGGACGCCCGCAACCTGGGCACCGGGGTGTTCTCCGCGGTCCGGTTCGGCAACGTGCTCGGCTCGCGCGGCTCGCTGCTCTCCGTCCTCGCGGAACAGCTGCGCAGCGGCGGCCCGGTCACCGTCACCCACCCGGACGTGACCCGCTTCTTCATGACCATCGAGGAGGCGGTCGGGCTGGTGCTGGAGGCCGGCCGGATGGCCGAGGGCGGCGAGGTGTTCGTGCTCGACATGGGCGAGCCGGTGCGGATCGTCGACCTGGTGCACAACTTTGCCGAGCAAGTGCAGTTGGGCGCGGAGGAGGTGGAGATCCGCTACACCGGCCTGCGGGCGGGGGAGAAGCTCAACGAGGCGCTGTTCTCGGAGGGCGAGGAGCGGCTGCCGACCGAGCACGCCCGGATCTTCGCCACCGTGGCCGGTGACGGCGCCGGGCCGGAGGACCTGGCGGGCGGCCTCACCGGGCTGTACCGGGCGGCGGCGGGCAACGCCGACGCCGAGGTCCGCCGCCGGCTGGCCGAGCTGCTGCCCGGCTACCGGACGCCGGAGGCGGACCCCGTACCGGCGCTCGCCACGCCGTACCCGGACGGGTTCTGACCAGTCACTGTTTCCGGCCGGTCACTGCTTCCGGTCGAGGGTGGCCAGCAGCAGGTTCGGGTCGGTGGTCGCGAAGGCGGCGCTGGTCACGTGGACGGTGTCGCCGAGCACCGCGACCGAGGTCGGGTTGGAGAGCCCGTCGGCGCCGGTGAGCACGATGGTGTGGGTGCCGTCGGGCCGGACGTACGCCACCTGGTTCGGGGTGTCGAGGGCGGCCAGCACGGTGTCACCGCCCGGGTCGGTGAAGCCGAAGTCGTCGATCCCGGTGAGGTCCCGGGCCCTGGTCTCGATCGGCCCGGCGGTGCCGTCGGGGCAGAACGGGATGCGCAGCAGGGTGCCGGCATCGGTGTTGGTCACCCAGACGGAGTCCTTGTGCATCCGGACGCCGTTGACCCCGATGAAGCCGGACGGCGCCAGTTCGGGGCCGGACGCCCAGGTGGTCACCGGGCCGCCCTGCAGCGGGATGCGGCGGACCACGCCGTGCACCGAGTCGGCGGAGAAGAGCGCCTTGCGGTGCTCGTCCAGGGCGAGGCCGTTCGGGAAGCTGTCGGGCGGCAGTGCGGCGAGCAGCTCCGGGGTGCCGCCGGGGGCGAGCCGGTAGACACCGGTGGCGTCGGTGCCGGTGGCGAAGTGGAAGTAGAGCGTGCCGTCGTGGGCGCGGGCGATGCCGGTGACCGCGGCGAACCCGATCACTGGGGTGGCCGGATCGGCCGGCTCCGGCATCTGCGCGAGCTGTCGTACCTCGCCGCCGGGTGAGACGCGGACGACCTGGCGGCTGCGGATCAGGGTGAGGTCGGCGGAGCCGTCGGGCTCCATGGCGATGTTCTCGGGCATCTGGCCGGCCGCCAGGTCGAAGTGGACCAGGATGCGCGGATCGGAGAGCGGCGGGGAGACCGCGGTGGCGGGGGTGAGGGCGGCGGCCGCGAGCAGGCCGAGTGCGAGGGCGGTGGCGCAGGCGGCTGCGCCGAGCCGGGGACGACGGGACACGGCGGGGTTCCTCCAGGGATGGCCGAGCGGGCTTCCAGATCAGCACGGAGGGCCGTGGCCCACCCTGCCCACGCGGCGTCGCCGACCGGCCGTTCGGGTCGCGGTCGGGCCGGGGCGGGAGGGCACCGCCGGGATTCGCCCGGGCGGCGGGCACCGGGGCGGAGCAACGGCAACGGCAACGGCGGGTGCGGGGCTCAGCCTGCGGAGTGGTCAGCCCTCGGAGTCGTCAGCCTGCGGAGTGGCCGGCCTGCCGAGTGGCCTGCCCGCCGAGTGGTCAGCCCGCGGAGTCGAAGGGGGCGACCAGCTGCCGCAGCAGAGTGGCGAGTTCGACCTGCTGGCCGGAGCTCAGCTGGGCGAGCAGTTCGCGCTCGTGGACGAGCAGACCGGCCAGCGCCTGGTCGGCCTTGTCCCGGCCGTCGTCGGTCAGCCGGACCAGGACCCCACGCCGGTCGTCCGGGTCGGGTAGGCGCTTGACCAGGCCCTTGCCGGTGAGCCGGTCGATCCGGTTGGTCATGGTGCCGGAGGTGACCAGGGTCTGGGTGAGAAGCTGGCCCGGGGACAGCTGGTACGGCGAGCCGGCCCGCCGAAGCGCCGTCAGGACGTCGAACTCCCAGGGCTCCAGGCCGTGCTCGGCGAAGGCGGTGCGGCGGGCACGGTCGAGGTGCCGGGCCAGTCGGCTGACGCGGCTGAGCACCTCGAGTGGTTCCACGTCGAGGTCGGGGCGCTCGCGGCGCCATGCTGCGACCAGGCGGTCGACCTCGTCCTCCATGGCGATCAGTGTATCGGTGGTTGTGTCGATGTGAAGTCTCTTGACATCAAGAGAATGGACGAACCACACTCGGAGATATCTTGATATCGAGATACTTTGCGAGGGAACCGCCATGACCACCTGGGATCCGCAGCAGTACCTCCGCTACGCCGACGAGCGCACCCGCCCGTTCCGCGAACTCCTCGACCGCGTCCCCGTGCTGCCGCCCGCCCCCGTCGTCCTCGACATCGGCTGCGGCCCCGGCAACTCCACCGCCGAACTCCGCCACCGCTGGCCCGACGCCCGCCTGACCGGCCTCGACAACTCCGCCGAGATGCTCGCCACCGCCCGCAGCGAGCGCGGCGAGCCCAGCGCCGAGTACGTCCTCGCCGACGCTGCCACGTATGACCCCGCCCCGGCGGCGCCCGACCTGATCGCCTCGAATGCCACCCTTCAGTGGGTGCCCGGGCACCTGGAACTGCTGCCGCGGTGGGCGGCCGCACTTCGACCCGGCGGAGTGCTCGCCTTCCAGGTGCCGGGCAACTTCGACGCGCCCAGCCACACGCTGCTCACCGAACTGCGCACCAGCGCCCGCTGGCGGGACGTCCTCGGCGACGACGCGGTCCGGGCCGGCGTCCACGACCCCGGCCGCTACCTGGAGGCGCTGCTCGACGCGGGCTGCACGGCGGACGTCTGGGAGACCACGTACAGCACCGTGCTGACCGGACCGGACCCGGTGCTGGAGTGGGTGCGGGGGACCGCCCTGCGGCCGGTCCTGGCCCGGCTGGCGGACCCGGTCGAGCGGGCGGCGTTCGAGGAGGAGTACGGGGCGCTGCTGCGGGAGGCGTACCCGGCGGGGGCGCACGGGACGGTGTTTCCGTTTCGGCGGATCTTTGCGGTTGGCGTGAGGCGGTAGGACAGATTTCGTCATCTGTCATCTGTCATCCGGGATCGGCCGGATGCCCGCTGATGGCGGGGATCGGTCATCGGCCATCGGTCATCGGTCGGCGCCCGACCGTCAGCGCCCGACCGTCGGCGGTCAGCGCTCCTCGTGGTGGTGCTGCGGCAGGTGCGGCCGCGGGAAGTGGTGCTCGTGCCCGGGCATCGCCGGGTGGCGGCCGAGGATCACCACACCGGTGACGATCGCCAGCAGGCCCAGCACCTGTCCGACCACGGCGGCCGGGGTGACCCGGAGCTGGTCGCCGAGGATGCCGACCGCGCAGGCGATCCCGGAGATCGGCTGGGCCGCGGTCAGCGCGGGCAGCGACATCCGCAGCGGCGCCGCCTCGAAGGCGGACTGCACCAACAGCAGGCCCACCACCCCGATCGCCACCACTGCGTACGGCTGCCAGCCGCGCAGCACCTCCGACAGGCCGCCGCTGTTCAGCCGGTCGGAGGTGGTGCGGGTGAGGGCGTCCTGCAGGCCGTAGAGCAGGCCGGCGGCGAGCGCCAGCATGGTGGCCTCCTCGAACAGGTCCAGGTGCCGGGCGAACAGGACCAGCATCAGCGCCAGTCCGACGACCACACCGACCACCAGCCAGTAGCGCAGCGGCCCGGCCTTCGCGCCGCCGCCGGTCGGATGGCCGGCCACGATGAAGGCGGCGACCCCGAGGGCGATCAGCACCACCCCGATCCAGCCGGAGCGTCCGAGCGAGGTCCCGGTCAGCACCCGGGCAAGCGCCATCGCGAAGACCAGGTTGGTGGCCAGCAGCGGTTCGACCAGGGCCACCTCGCCCTGGCTCAGCGCCAGCGCGCTCAGCACCTGGCCGGCGACCATGAAGACGATGCCGAGCAGCCACTCCGGCATCCGGGCCAGGTGGAGCAGCAGCCGCCAGTGCAGCAGGTCGCTCTTGGGTGCGCGCTGGGCCGCGTGCTGTTGCAGCACGAAGCCGAGGCCGAGGAAGCAGGCTGCACTGATCGCCAGGATGAAGACCGCCACGGGGACCTTCCAAACGTCGCCCCCGCCAGCCTATGCCGGGCACCCGTCCCGGGCCTGCTCGGCTCGCGCGCCCGGAGGAGCCGACCGCACCCGAACGGTCACGCACGCGAGCCGGCCCGCTCGCCGCACCGGAGCCGGCCCGCTCACCGCGCGGGCCGGTCCGACCCCACCGGCCTCGCGCACCCCAGCCCCGCGCACCCCGGCCCCGCGCACCCCGGCCCGGCCCGGCTCAGTTCTTGCGCTCGCCGACCAGCTTGGGGTGCCGCTCCAGCCCCTCCAGCCCGTGCCAGGCCAGGTTCACCAGGTGCGCCGCCACGTCGGCCTTGCCGGGCTTGCGCACCTCCAGCCACCACTGGCCGGTCAGCGCCACCATGCCGACGAGCATCTGCGAGTACATCGGCGCCAGTCGGGGGTCGAAGCCCCGGGCCTTGAACTCCAGGCCGAGGATGTCCTCGACCTGGGTCGCGATGTCGCTGATCAGCGAGGCGAAGCTGCCGGTGGCCTGGGCGACCGGCGAGTCCCGGACCAGGATCTTGAATCCGTCGGTCGAGGTGTCGATGTAGTCCATCAGCGCGAAGGCCGCCTGCTCCAGGAGCTCCCGCGAGTGCCCGCCGGTCAGCGCGCCGGTGACCATGTCGAGCAGCAGCTGCATCTCGCGGTCGACCACGACCGCGTAGAGGCCCTCCTTGCCGCCGAAGTGCTCGTACACCACCGGCTTGGAGACGCCGGCCCGCTCCGCGATCTCCTCCACGGAGGTGCCGTCGTAGCCGCGCTCGGCGAAGACCGCCCGGCCGATCTCCAGCAGCTGCTCCCGGCGCTGCTTGCCGGTCATCCGGACCCGGCCGCCGGCCTTCTTGCCTCCGTTGCTCCCGTTCACCCCTACATCATGCGGCAGGTGGCGCCTCATCCGGCGCGGCGGGCTTCGATCCGCTGGGTGCTGGGCCAGCGGACGTCGGTCGCCCACCCGGCCCGCTCGAACCAGCGGATCAGCCGGGCGGAGGAGTCGATCTGGCCGCGCAGCACGCCGTGCCGGGCCGAGGTCGGGTCGGCGTGGTGCAGGTTGTGCCAGGACTCGCCGCAGGACAGCACGGCCAGCCACCAGACGTTGCCCGACCGGTCGCGGGACTTGAACGGGCGCTCGCCGATCGCGTGGCAGATGGAGTTGATCGACCAGGTCACGTGGTGGAGCAGGGCGACCCGGACCATCGAGCCCCAGAAGAAGGCGGACAGCGCGCCCTGCCAGGAGAGCGTGACCAGACCGCCGACCAGCGGCGGCAGCAGCAGGGAGACCAGCGTCCAGACCCAGAACGTCCGGGAGATCCCCCTTATCACCGGGTCGCCCACCAGGTCGGGCGCGTACTTGGCCTGCGAGGTCTGCTCCTCGTCGAACATCCAGCCCATGTGGGCCCACCACAGACCCTTGAGCAGCGCCGGGACGGTCTCGCCGTAGCGCCAGGGGGAGTGCGGGTCGCCCTCCTTGTCGCTGAACCGGTGGTGCTTGCGGTGGTCGGCGACCCAGCGCACCAGCGGTCCCTCGACCGCCAGGCTGCCGGCGATCGCCAGGGCGATCCGCAGGGCCCGGTTGGCCTTGAAGGCGCCGTGGGTGAAGTAGCGGTGGTACCCGATCGTGATGCCGTGGCAGGTGAGGAAGTACATCCCCACGCCGAGGCCCAGGTCGAGCCAGCCCAGGCCCCAGCCCCAGGCCACCGGGACGGCGGCGAGCAGGGCGAGGAAGGGGACGCCGATGAACAGGGCGAGGGTGATCCGTTCGGCGAGCCCCTGGCGCTCCCCGCCTCTGGTGGCGGAGGTGATCGGCAGCTCGGCTGCTTCGAGGGCGCTGGGCGCCGCCTCGTCGGCCTGAATGGTCATGAGGGGTCCCCTGGGTGCGATCAGATACCTACGTTTCCGTAACTTACGGCATCGTAGGTACTGTCCCGGGTCCAAGGGAAGACGTGTCGCCGTCGCGCCCGTGAATGGTGGTGGATGCCGGGCCCGGTTCCCCGTAGTCTTAGCCTTGCCTGCCCTGGCGACGGGGCGGATGAGATGGCAGTCCCGGATCGTCTAATGGCAGGACAGCTGGTTTTGGTCCAGCTTGTGGGGGTTCGAATCCTCCTCCGGGAGCCCATCGCACGGTCCGGACGTCCGGCCTCGGTATTCTCTGTGCTCCCCCTCACCCTCTCGTTCGAGGAGCCCCTCCGCGTGACTGCCAACCAGACCGCTGCCGTGATCGTGCTTGCCGCCGGTGGCGGGACTCGGATGAAGTCGAAGGCCCTGCCGAAGGTGCTGCACCCGATCTGCGGACGGTCGCTGGTCGGGCACGCCGTGGCGGCGGCCCAGGAGCTGGAGCCCGAGCAGCTGGTCGTGGTGATCGGCCACATGCGCGAGCTGGTGCAGGCGCACCTGGCCGAGCACTTCCCGGCCGCCCGCACCGCCGTCCAGGAGGAGCAGAACGGCACCGGCCACGCGGTCCGGATCGCGCTGGCGTCGCTCTCCGCCGACGGCGTGGAGCTGGACGGCACCGTGGTGGTCACCACCGGCGACGCGCCGCTGCTGACCGGCGACACGCTGGCCGCGCTGGTCCGGGCCCACCACGAGCAGGGCAACGGTGTGACCGTGCTGACCGCGGTGGTGCCGGACGCGACCGGGTACGGCCGGATCCTGCGGGACGCCGAGGGCGCGGTGGCCGCGATCGTCGAGCACAAGGACGCCACCGACGGGCAGCGGGCGATCTCCGAGATCAACTCCGGCGTGTTCGCCTTCGACGCCAAGCTGCTGGCCCACGGGCTCTCCCAGCTGCGCACCGACAACGTGCAGGGCGAGGAGTACCTCACCGACACCCTGGAGATCCTGCGTACGGCGGGCCACCGGGTGGGCGCGGTGGTGGCCGACGACCACCGGGACATCGCGGGCATCAACGACCGCGTCCAGCTGGCCCAGGCCCGCCGGATGCTCAACGACCGCCTGCTGGAGCGCGCCATGCGCGAGGGCGTCACCGTGGTCGACCCGGCGAGCACCTGGATCGACGTCCAGGTGAGCTACGAGCCGGACGCGGTGGTGCTGCCGGGCACCCAGCTGCAGGGCGCCACCCACCTGGGCGAAGGCTGCCAGGTCGGTCCGAACACCACCCTGACCGACACCACGGTCGGCGCCGGCGCCCAGGTCAGCAACACCACGGCCGACCGCGCGGAGATCGGCGAGCTGGCCCAGGTCGGCCCGTACGCCTACCTGCGGCCGGGCGCGAAGCTGGCCCGCAAGGCGAAGGCCGGCACCTACGTGGAGATCAAGAACTCCGAGCTCGGCGAGGGCGCCAAGGTGCCGCACCTGTCGTACATCGGCGACGCGACCATCGGCGAGGGCACCAACATCGGTGCGGCGTCGGTCACAGTCAACTACGACGGGGTCAACAAGCACCGGACAGTCATCGGGGCCCACTGCCGCACGGGTTCCGACAACATGTTCATCGCACCGGTGACGGTGGGTGACGGCGCCTACACCGCGGCCGGCTCGGTGATCACCAACGACGTTCCGGCGGGCTCGCTGGGCGTGGCCCGGGCCCAGCAGCGCAACATCAACGGCTGGGTTGAGCGGAAGCGGCCCGGCAGCAGCTCCGCCGCGGCCGCCGCGGCCGCGGGTGAGGCGCAGTAGCCGGGAGGGTCCGGCGAGGATCTTGAGGAGTGGTCCCCGCGCACCGGGTTCGGCCCGGTGCGCGTAACCTGGTGTACATACGTGCGCCACTGGGCCCCCTGTCCGCGCCTCGGCGTACTCCACAATCCCCCGCAACCGCCCGCCCGGGTCCCTGCCCGGGCGCGCCGGGGCGGGTCAATCTGCGGCAGCAACGCGAGGAGACGGTGCAGTGAGCGGGATCACGACGTCGGGTGAGAAGAAGCTCAAGCTCTTCTCCGGCCGTGCCCACCCCGAGCTGGCGGAGGCGGTGGCCAGCGAGCTGGGCACCGAACTCGTCCCGACCAAGGCCCTGGACTTCGCCAACGGCGAGATCTACGTCCGCTTCCTGGACTCCGCCCGCGGTGCGGACTGCTTCGTGATCCAGAGCCACACGGCTCCGATCAACCAGTGGATCATGGAGCAGCTGATCATGATCGATGCTCTGAAGCGGGCCTCCGCCCGGAGTATCACCGCGATCCTGCCGTTCTACGGCTACGCCCGGCAGGACAAGAAGCACCTCGGCCGCGAGCCCATCTCGGCCCGTCTGGTCGCCGACCTGCTGCACACCGCCGGTGCCGACCGCCTGATGGCCGTCGACCTGCACACCGCGCAGATCCAGGGCTTCTTCAGCGGCCCGGTCGACCACCTGTTCGCGCTGCCGATGCTGGCCGACTACGTCGGCGACCGGGTCTCCGACCGGTCCAAGCTGACCATCGTCTCGCCGGACGCCGGCCGGGTGAAGGTCGCCGACCAGTGGTGCGACCGCCTGGACGCCCCGCTGGCCGTGATCCACAAGCGCCGCGACCTGACCCAGGCCAACACCATCCTGTCGGCCCAGGTCGTCGGTGACGTCAAGGACCGGATCTGCGTCCTGGTCGACGACATGATCGACACCGCCGGCACCATCTGCGCCGCCGCCGACGCGCTGTTCGAGAACGGTGCCGCCGACGTGATCGTGGCCGCCACCCACGGCGTGCTCTCCGGCCCGGCCGCCGACCGGCTGAAGAACTCCCGGGTCAGCGAGTTCGTCTTCACCAACACGCTGCCCAACCCGGCCGGCCTCCAGCTGGACAAGGTCACCACCCTCTCCATCGCCCCCTCGATCGCCGCCGCGATCAAGGAGGTCTTCGAGGACGGCTCGGTCACCAGCCTGTTCGAGGGCGTGCACTGACACCCCGCACGAACCCCTCGGCCCCCCGGCGCACCGCGCGCCGGGGGGCCGATTTCACGGTCGGCCGCCCGTGCGGTTAGACTCGTGAGACTGCTCGGCGAGGGATCCCTCCGCGGCTCCGTGATCGACGCGCTGGTTCCACGCGCTGGATCAAGCCGCCGAGCGTCCCCCCAACGTACTTGAGGGTGTGGCCCGGCGGTTCTGTCGTTCCTGCACCCGTTTTGCTTGCCACGAGGAGTGCAGGATGTCCGAGATCCGCCTTGCCGCCGAGCCCCGCACCGAGTTCGGCAAGGGTGCCGCCCGTCGCGCCCGCCGCGCCGGCTTCGTCCCCGGTGTCGTCTACGGCCACGGCCACGCCCCGGTTCACCTGAACCTGCCCGGCCACGACCTGATGATGGCTCTGAAGACCCCGAACGCCCTCCTCGTGCTGCCGATCGACGGCAAGGACGAGTACGTGCTGCCGAAGGCCGTCCAGCGCGAGGCCATCAAGCGCAACATCGAGCACGTCGACCTGCTCCTGGTCAAGCGCGGCGAGAAGGTCACCGTCGAGATCCCGGTCCACACCGAGGGCGAGCTGGCCCCCGGCGGCAACCTGGTCGAGCACGTGCTGACCGCCCTGCCGATCGAGGCCGAGGCCACCCACCTGCCCGAGGGCGTCACCGTCTCCGTCGAGGGCCTGGAGGCCGGCGCCTCCATCACCGCCGGCGAGATCGCCCTCCCGAAGGGCACCACCCTGGCCGTCGAGGCCGACGCCGTCGTGCTGCAGGTCATCGGCGCCCAGGCCCCCGAGGCCACCGAGGAGGAGGCGGCCGAGGCCGCCGAGACCGAGACCGTCGAGGCCTGAGCCTTCACCGTCTGAATCCGCTGCCCCGGTCGCTCCGCTGGAGAGGCCGGGGCAGCGGCGTGTCCGGGATGCTGTGTTGTCAGGAACACGGGGTGAGCAATGTGAGGAGCGGGAGATGAACGCGTACGACGGCCCCTGGCTGGTGGTCGGCCTGGGCAATCCGGGGGAGGGCTACGCCCGCAACCGGCACAACATCGGCTTCATGGTGGTCGACCTGCTGGCCGGGCGGATGGGCGCCAAGTTCAAGACCCACAAGAGCCGCGCCCAGGTTGCCGAGGGGCGGCTCGCCGGCAAGCGGGTGGTGCTGGCCAAGCCGATGTCCTTCATGAACCTCTCCGGCGGGCCCACCACCGCCCTGCGCGACTTCTACAAGGTCCCCAACGAGGGCCTGGTCGCCGTCCACGACGAGCTGGACATCGACTACTCCGCGCTGCGGCTCAAGTGCGGCGGTGGCGACAACGGCCACAACGGGCTGAAGTCCATCACCAAGTCGCTGGGGCCGGACTACTTCCGGGTCCGCTGCGGCATCGGCCGCCCGCCGGGCCGGATGGAGGTCGCCGACTTCGTGCTCAAGGACTTCTCCTCCACCGAGCGCAAGGACCTCGACTGGTTCGTCGACCGGGCCGCCGACGCGGTCGAGGCGCTGGTCTCCGAGGGCCTGGAACGCGCCCAGGGCTCCTACCACTCCTGAGCCTTCGTCAAGAACGCGTACGCGCTTACGCAACGGTCGTACAACGCTTGCCCCGTGGTAACCGAAACCCGGTCGGAACGACCCGATCCATCGGATACGGTCTGACCGGAAACGCAGGGGTTGAGGTGCCGTCTCTGGGGGTAAGGACCGTGGTTCGGTCGGAACGTGTCGGGCGCGTCGTGGGTGGGGCCGTGCTGTGTGCCGCGGCTGCCGGCTGGCTGACGCCCGCCGCCGCAGTCGAGCCGAGCGGCTCGCCGGAGCCCGCCGCCGCACAGCTCACCACCCCGCCCGCCTCGGTCAGCGTCGGCTCCGCCGGCGGGTACGCCGTGGTCGGCGGGCTGGTGGTGGTCGCGGGCGGCGCGGCGACGTGGTTGCGCAAGCGCCGCGCTTCGGCTGATTGAGGCCAACCCAGAGGGGCGCGGGGAACTGCGCGACCAGCCACGCTCTACGTGAGTGCATGGCCGGGCGCGCAGTTCCCCGCGCCCCTGGTGGTTGGCCCGAACAGGCAGGTCAGCCCGTGTTGCGCAGGCCCGCGGCGATGCCGTTGACGGTCAGCAGCAGGGCACGGGCCCGCAGCTGGTTCTCCGGCCGGCCGGCGGCGGCCTCCTCGCGCTGGTGGCGCAGCAGCGCGACCTGCAGGTAGGAGATCGGGTCGAGGTAGGCGTCGCGGACGGCGAAGGTCTGCTTCAACACCTCGTTGTGCTCCAGCAGTTCGCCCTCCCCGGTGAGGCGCAGCACCTCGCGCAGGGTGAGTTCGTGCTCGGCCACGATCTGGTCGAAGATGTGGTGCAGCTCGGCCGGGACCAGCTGCTCGACGTAGTGGCGGGCGATCCGCAGGTCGGTCTTGGCCAGCGTCATGGCGACGTTGGACAGGAAGTTGCGGAAGAAGTGCCACTGGCCGTACATCTCGTCCAGCACGTCGCCGAGGCCGGCCTCGCGGGCGGCGGCCAGGCCGGAGCCGACGCCGTACCAGCCGGGGACGATCTGGCGGGACTGGGTCCAGCCGAACACCCACGGGATGGCCCGCAGGCCGTCCAGGCCGGCGCCGGAGTCGGGGCGGCGGGACGGGCGGGAGCCCAGGTGGAGCGAGGCGAGCTGGTCGACCGGGGTGGCGGCGAAGAAGTACTTGGGCAGGTCGTCCTGCTCGACCAGGCCGCGGTACGAGGTGTGGGCGGCCTCGGAGACCCGGTCCATCGCGGCGTCCCAGCGGGCCAGCTCCTCGGGGGCCTGGCGCGGGGCGGTGTGCAGCGCGGAGGCGGCCAGCGTGGCGGAGATGGTGAGTTCGAGGTTCTCCCGGGCCAGCGACGGCAGCAGGTACTTGTCGGAGATCACCTCGCCCTGCTCGGTCACCTTGATCTCGCCCTCCAGGGTGCCCCAGGGCTGGGCGAGGATCGCCTCGTGCGAGGGGCCGCCGCCGCGGCCGACGGTGCCGCCGCGGCCGTGGAAGAGGCGCAGCCGGATCCCGTAGCGGTGGGCCACGTCGCGCAGCCGGCGCTGGGCGCGGTGGATCTCCCACTGCGAGGTGGTGATGCCGCCGAACTTGGAGGAGTCGGAGTAGCCGAGCATGACCTCCTGGATGTCGCCGCGCAGCGAGACCAGCAGGCGGTAGGAGGGGTCGGAGAGCATCTCCTCCAGGATCCGGTCGGCCTGCTGGAGTTCGTCGGTGGTCTCCAGCAGCGGCACGATGCCGATCTTGGCGATCCCGGAGTGCAGGTCGATCAGGCCGGCCTCGCGGGCCAGCACCGCGGCGGCGAAGACGTCGTCGGCGCCCTGGCACATGGAGATGATGTACGACTCGACGATCTCGTCGCCGAAGCGCTCGAAGCCCTCGCGGATGGTGGTGAAGACGCCGAGGGTCTTGGCGCCGGCGGCGTCCAGCGGAGCCGGGGTGGGGGCCAGCGGGCGGCGCGAGCGCATCTCCTTGGAGAGCAGGCGCTGGCGGTACTCGCGCGGCATGTCGGTGTAGCGCCAGGCCTCCTCGCCGAGCCGGTCGAAGAGCTGGCCGAGCGCGTGGTGGTGGGCCTCGGCGTGCTCGCGGACGTCCATGGTGGCCAGCTGCAGGCCGAACGCCTCGACGGTGCGGATGGCGCGGGCGAGGCGGCCGTCGGCGATCAGGCCGCCGCGGTGGGCGCGCAGCGACTCCTGGATCAGCTTGAGGTCGGCGACCAGCTCGCGGGTGCCGACGTAGTCGCGGCCGACCACGTGCGGGGTGCCGGCGGCCAGGCGGTCCCGGGTGTTCTCCAGCTTGAGCCGGATGCAGGTGGCCTTGAGCCGGTACGGCTCCTCGGCGTTCATCCGCTTGTAGCGGGGGCTGAGTTCGGGCAGCTGCTGGAGGTCGGCGTCGAGCGAGGCGAGCAGTTCCTCGGAGGCGCCGGCCAGGCGGACCGAGGTGGAGAGCGAGGCGCGCAGGTCGTCGACGGCGGCCAGCGCGTCCTTGATGCCGTACTCGTGCTGGAGGTTGAGGACGTCCCAGGTGACCTGCGGGGTCACGTTGGGGTTGCCGTCGCGGTCGCCGCCGATCCAGGTGCCGAAGGTCAGCGGGCGGACGCCCTCGGGCAGCGCCAGGCCGACCCGGGCGAGCTCCTCGTGCAGCTCCTCCAGCACCTCCGGGACGGCCTCGCGGTAGAGCTCGTCCAGGTAGTAGACGGCGTTGCGGGCCTCGTCGGTGGGCTCGGGGCGGGCGATCCGCAGCTCGTCGGTCTGCCACAGCAGGTCGATCACCTCGGCGAGCCGGCGGTCGGCCTGGCGGCGGGCGGAGGTGTGCCGGGCCGGGTCCACCTCGGCCAGCCCGGAGGCGGCGTGCTCGCGGTGGATGCGCTCCAGCAGCTCGCCGATCCGGCGGAGCTTGTTGAGCACCGAGCGGCGGGCCGCCTCGGTCGGGTGCGCGGTGAACACCGGACGGACGGCCAGATGGGCCAGCGTGTCGGCGAGGTGCTTCGGGTCGGCGTCGGCCAGCTGGTCGGCGGTCTGCGCCAGCTGCGAGCCCTCGCGGGCGCGGCGGGCGGCGAACTCCCGGCCGCGGTGCACCTGCTCGGTGACGTTGGCGAGGTGGAAGTAGGTGGAGAAGGCCCGGACCAGCTTGCCGGCGGTCTCCAGGTCGATCTCGCCGAGCAGCTGCGCGGTGGCCTCGCCGTCGGTCCGGCTGAGCAGGCGGACCTGCTCGACCAGGCCGAGCAGTTCGGGGCCCTCCTGCCGGACGAGCGTCTCGCCGAGCAGGTCGCCGAGCCGGCGGATGTCCGCGCGCAGGGCGGCGTTGTCGGCGACGGTCGGCGATGGGTTGTCCGCCGAGGTGGGGACCGGAGCGGTCACGGCTGGCTCCCTGTGGTGGTGGGGTTCGGCAACGGCTCTGCATCACCGTGCGGGGTGATGTGTGCGGACCGCGCTGTCCGGACGCGACCAGCATAGGTGGCACCGGGTGCCGCGTCCGAGACGTGGCCGGATGGCGGACACCCGTGCTGCGTAGGCTGTGCCGCATGAGCAAGACGCAGGGGGACGGCGCGACCCGGGCACCGTGGTGGTGGGGTCGGCGCCGGAGCGTGGTGCTGGACGTGGCGGTGGCGGCGCTGGCCGGCCTGGAGTGCGCGTTCGGCGCGTACGGGCTGGTGCAGGACCGGCTGCACCTGGGGGTGGCGACCGGGGTGGTCGCGGTGGTGCTGGGTGCGCTGGCGGGGGCCTCGCTGGTGGTGCGGCGCCGCTGGCCGGCGGTGCCGGTGCTGGTCGCGCTGGTGTTCGTGCCGGGCCTGTTCGGCGTGGTGCTGCTGGTGGTGTCGCTCTACACGCTGGCCGCCACCTGGGAGTGGCCCTCGCGCCGCCGCCGGGTGGTGCTGCTCTCCGCGCTGGCGATGGCGGAGACCTTCGGCATGGTGCTGTTCGCGATGACCGCGCCCACCGAGGCGCCGCCCACCGAGCCGCTCCCGCCGACCTGGGTGTTCGCGCTGATCGCGGCGGTGATGGCGGTCGGCCTGGTGGCCGCCCCGGTGGCCACCGGGCTGTACGTCGGGGCCCGCCGCCGGCTGGTGGAGTCCCTCAAGGACCGCGCCCACGGCCTGGAGACCGAACTCGACCTGCTCGCCGAGCAGGCCAGGGAGCGGGCCCGGCGGGCCCGACTGGAGGAGCGCACCCGGATCGCCCGGGAGATGCACGACGTGGTCGCCCACCGGGTCAGCCTGATGGTGGTGCACGCCGCAGCCCTGGAACGGGTCATCGCCAAGGACCCGGAGCGGGCCCGGCAGAGCGCCCGGCTGGTCGGCGACGTGGGCCGGCAGGCCCTGGACGAGCTGCGCGAGATCCTCGGCGTGCTGCGGATGGCGGACGCCCACGAGGAGGCCGGACCGGGCGGCGCCGCCCAGCCCGAGCCGGTCGACTCGCTGGCGGCGCTGCCCAGGCTGGTGGACCAGTCGCGGGCGGCCGGGATGGCGGTGACGTTCACGGTCAGCGGCGAGCGCCGCCCGTACGCGCCCGAGGCCGAGCAGACCGCCTTCCGGGTGGTGCAGGAGGGGCTGACCAACGCGCACAAGCACGCCGGCGGCGCGCCGGTGACGGTGGTGCTGGCGTACGTGCCCAACGGGGTGCGGGTGGTGGTGGTCAACGAGCCGGCCGCGGCGAAGGAGACCGGGGTCGCGCTGCCCAGCGGCGGCAACGGGCTGGTCGGGATGCGCGAGCGGGTGCTGGCGCTGGGCGGCAGCTTCGCCGCCGGTCCGGCGGACAGCGGCGGTTTCCGGGTGGAGGCGGTGCTGCCCTCACGCCTGTCGGTGCAGGCCGACCGGCTGGTCTAGGGCCCGTCTGACAATTCCCGCCGGGCGGGCGCCGCCGGAGCACGCACCTCGCCGGCTTGTCGTCGGTCGCCGATGCTCCGCATGGACTCCCTCCTCCGCACCGCCGAGCCACGCACTCCAACGCCGCCCGCTGATCCGACGGGAATTGTCAGACGGGCCCCAGGGCCTGCCGGTCCTGGCGCTCGGTCCGGTCCTGGCGCTCGGTCCGGTCGGTGTCCGCTTCCCGTTGGGGCCGCTGGGGTGCCAGCAGGCGTCCGAGCGGCGGCTGCACCAGCGGGCGGAGCAGCCGGACCACCGGCGGCAGGGCCAGCACCACCGCCAGGGCGAGCGCGCAGCCCCCGAGCAGCGGCAGCGCCGTCCACCAGTGGTGCAGGGCGCGGGCGTGGTAGATCCCGGACGCCTGGACCAGCTTCAGCGGCAGGCCGTGCAGCAGGTAGACGTAGAGCGAGGCGGCGCCGAGCGCGGTGAACCGGGTCCGGCCCTCCGGGAGCACGGCCAGGAACGCGGCCCCGGCCACCAGCGAGACCAGGCCGAGCGCCGCCCGTACTCCCAGCCAGACCGGGAAGGAGACGTGCAGCTGGGCGGCGCTGTCGGTGTACTCCAGCCAGCCCGGCTCCAGCAGCTCGGGCGCCGCCGCCCACACCCCGGCGGCCACCGTCGCCAGCACCGGCCACCCCCAGCGGCGCACCCGGGGCCGGCGCAGCAGCGCGAAGTGCTCGGGGCGCAGCACCAGGCCCAGGACGAAGAACGGCAGGAAGCCGACGGTCCGGCCGAACGCCAGGTCCGGCGGGAAGGCGTCCACCGCGCCGGAGGCCGCGGCCACCAGTACCGCGACCGGGAGCGGGTGGCGCAGCGCCGTCCACAGCGGCACGGTCAGCCGCCAGACCAGCAGCGACAGCAGGAACCAGGTCAGCCAGCGCGGTTCCAGCAGCGGGATCGGGGTGATCCGGCGCTCCAGCACCATCCCGACCACGTTGTACAGCAGCTGGAACACCACGTACGGCACGGCCAGCTGGCCGACCAGCCGGGGGCCGTCGACCAGTGGGCGGCCCGGGCGCGGCTGCGCGAAGTAGCCGCACAGGGTGATGAACAGCGGCATCGAGAAGGCCGCCACCGTGAGCACGGCGGCGGCGGTGGTGCGGTCGTACGACAGCAGCGGCATCCAGGTGTGGGCGCAGACCACCAGGGCGACCGCGGCGAACTTCGCGTTGTCGAAGAGCGGTTGGCGCTCGCCCATCCTGGTCTCCTCAAAAGCTCCACATCTCGGTTGCCACAGTGTGGCGGCAACGGTGTGCGGAGGGGAGGGGATTGGCGAATCCCGGCGGCGCACCGGCCGGGACGCGCGCCGGTCAGTCGGCGGAACGCAGCAGGTGCGGGGTCAGGCCCAGGACCAGCGTGGAGATCGCCAGGTCGATGGTGGCGCCGAGGAACCACTCGCCGGTGTGGTCGAGGCTGAACACCCGGCCTTGCTCGTCGATGGCCAGCAGCGCCTGCCCGTACCGCTCCTCGCCGAGCGGGGCGAGCCGGGTGCCCAGCGCCCGGCCCAGGTCGGCCAGGGTGCGCGGCTGGTGCAGTCCGCAGACCGGGTCCAGCAGGAACGGGGTGCGGGCCAGGGTGCGGCCGGGGCCAGGGACGTCGAAGGCGAGGCCGCCGAACTCGGCCCAGGCCTCGACCGCGGCCGGGAAGACCGTGTGCGGGACGTCCAGCGGCTCGCCGTGGGCGGCCAGGACGTCCGCCCACTCCTCGGCCTGGCGGATCTCCCAGCGGCCCGGGTGCCAGCCGGCCTGCTTGAGCGCGGCGGCGACGTCGGCGGGGAAGCGCGGCTGGGAGCGCAGAGTGCTCGCGTTCAGGGTGTGCTCCGGTGACTCGGGGACAGGACGGCGGCGTCAGCGGTCGGCGGGGCCGACGGCGACGCTCGCGACGTTCAGATGCTCCAGCAGGGGAGCGCAGGAGCGGCACGGCGGCGCGTGCGTACCGTGCGCCGGATCGCCCTCCTCGCGGATGCGCAGCGTGGTCAGCCGGGCGCCCTTGAGCGCCTTGCGCGCCTCCTGGACGGTCATCGGCTTGCGCGCCGCGCGCTTGGAACGCGCCGCGTCCACCGAGGTCAGGTACTGGGAGAGGAGCGCCGCCTCCGGGCAGCGGCCCAGGAAGCGCTCCCGCTGCTCCACCGGCAGGGCGGCCAGGAACTCCGCCACCAACGGGTGAAGCGCGGGCGGCAGCTCCGACTTGTCACCCGCCAGGGTGTGCACGTCGCCGCCGCGCAGCGACAGCGCCGCGGCCACGGCCGGCAGCAGGCTGTCCCGCTGGTGGTGCAGCGCGGGCACCTGCAGCGCGGGCACCTCTGGTTCCGCGTGATCCATGGCCGCTCCTCGGTCGTGCTCGGTGCGCCGGCAGTTCTCGGCTGCCGGGGGTCTGCTGACGGACGGTGATCTCCCCGTGAAGGGACCAGCCTGCCAAACGCCTCCGACAACCGCCGCGCCGGGGTGCGCGCAGGGCCCGTGACCGGGTCCGGACACACCCGGTCCCACGCTGGCGCACGGGCCCGCGGACGGGGGCGGCTTTCCCGAATAGGGCCCCGTCGCACCGGCCCGGCCGGTAGCGTTCCCACGACGCGGCAAGGGGGGTCTTGCAATGGCGAGCGCATCCAAGGACGTGGCGCACGAAGCGCCCGGAGAGCACGTACCGACGCCCGGGGTGCCGGAACCCCGGCCCACGGAACGCATCGGACTGGCGGTGGTCGGCGCCGGGTACTGGGGACCGAATCTGGTCCGCAACGCCCAGCAGACACCGGCACTGAAACTGCACTGGCTGTGCGACCTCGACGACGCCCGCAGCCGGCGGGTGCTGGGCGAGTACAGCACCGTGACCGCCACCACCTCGTTCGAGGAGGTGCTGGCCGACGAGCGGGTGCGGGCGGTGGCGATCGCCACCCCGGCGGCCGCGCACTACCGGCTGGTCCGGGCGGCCCTGGAGGCCGGCAAGCACGTCCTGGTGGAGAAG
This sequence comes from Kitasatospora cinereorecta, assembly GCF_024172095.1. Lineage (GTDB taxonomy): Bacteria > Actinomycetota > Actinomycetes > Streptomycetales > Streptomycetaceae > Kitasatospora > Kitasatospora cinereorecta. The sequence goes on from NZ_JAMZDX010000001.1 coordinate 398,471, forward strand.
CCCATCACCACCACCGTGGCCGACGCCGCCGAGCTGGTCGAACTCGCCGAGGCCCGCGGGCTGGTGCTGATGTGCGACCACACCTTCTGCTACACGCCGGTGGTCCGGCGGATCCGCGAGCTGGTGCACGGCGGCGAGATCGGCGACGTCCAGTTCTTCGACTCGGTCCGGATCAACCTCGGCCTGGTCCAGCCCGACGTGGACGTGCTGTGGGACCTCGCCCCGCACGACCTGTCCATCCTCGACTTCGTCCTGCCGCCCGGTGTCGAGCCGATCGGCGTCAGCGCCCAAGGCGCCGACCCGATCGGGGCCGGCCGCGCCTGCGTGGCGTACCTCACCGTGCGGCTGTCCAACGGCGCGCTGGCCCACTGCCACGTCAACTGGCTCTCCCCGACCAAGGTCCGCACCACCCTGATCGGCGGCTCGCGGCGCACCCTGGTCTGGGACGACCTCAACCCGCACACCCGGCTCGCCATCCACGACCGCGGCGTCGACCTGACCCCGCCGGACGAGCTCACCGACGCCATCCGGCACCGCGCGCTGATCTCCTACCGGGTCGGCGACGTGGTCGCCCCCGCCCTGGTCGAACAGGAGGCGCTGCGCAACGTGATGGCCGAGTTCGCCGCCGCCATCACCGAGGGCCGCGCCCCGCTCACCGACGGCCGCTCGGGCCTGCGGGTGCTGCAACTGCTGCACGCCGCCTCCCGCAGCCTCGAACTCGGCGGCGCCACCGTACCGGTCGGGCCCGGTGCCGACGGCCTCGACGCCGGCCTCGGCAGTGACTCCGACGTAGCACTGATCACCGCACAGGAGAGGGCCGTCGCCCGATGAACGCCGTTCCCATCGAGGGTTCCCGCTGCCTGGTGACCGGCGGCGCCGGCACCATCGGCTCCACCGTCGTCGACCAGCTGATCGAGGCCGGGGCGGGCGAGGTCGTCGTCCTCGACAACTTCGTCCGCGGCCGGAAGGCCAACCTCGCGTACGCCGAGTCCATCGCCCGCCCCGGCCGGCTGCGGGTCGTGGACGGCGACATCCGCGACCGCGCGCTGCTGCGCGAGCTCCTCGGCGACCGCACCGACCTGCTCTTCCACCTCGCCGCCATCCGGATCACCCAGTGCGCCGCCGAACCCCGGCTCGCCCTGGAGATCATGGTCGACGGCACCTTCGACGTGGTCGAGGCCGCCGCCGAGCAGGGCGTCGGCAAGGTCATCGCCTCCTCCACCGCCTCGGTCTACGGCCTCGCCGACACCTTCCCGACGCCCGAGACCCAGCACCCCTACAACAACGACACCCTCTACGGCGCCGCCAAGGTCTTCAACGAGGGCCTGCTGCGCAGCTTCCACGCCATGTCCGGGCTGGACTACGTCGCCCTGCGCTACTTCAACGTGTACGGCCCCCGGATGGACGTGCACGGCAAGTACACCGAGGTGTTCATCCGCTGGATGGAGCGGATCGCCGGCGGACAGCCGCCGCTGATCTTCGGCGACGGCGCCCAGACCATGGACTTCGTCTACACCGAGGACATCGCCCGGGCCAACCTGCTCGCCGCCGCCGCCCCCGTGACCGACCGGGTCTACAACATCGCCTCCGGCTCCGAGGTGTCGCTGCGCGGCCTCGCCGACGCCCTGCTCGCCGCGATGGACTCCGACCTCGACGTCGAGCACGGACCCGCGCGGGGCACCGCCGGCGGCGTGGTGCGACGGCTGGCGGACGTGTCCGCCGCCGAACGCGACCTCGGCTGGAAGCCGGAGCTCGGACTCGAGGACGGCCTCCGCCGGCTCGTCGCCTGGTGGCGGTCTCAGGCATAGGTCTTCAGGGGCGCGGGGAACTGCGCGACCGACCATCACCACTCAGTCAGATCGCGGCACGTGCAACTGGCCCTCGTGGGGGCGATCCAACGCGCCGTACCTTCCGCATTCGCGCAGTTCCCCGCGCCCCTGTTGATAGGAGTTGCTCTCCGATGTCGACCATCCCCGTCATGATCCCCTGGCTCGGCGAGGAGGAGGCCGAGGCGGCGGCAGCCGCCGTGCGGTCCGGGTGGGTGGCGCAGGGCCCCCGGGTGGCGGAGTTCGAGCAGGCGTTCGCCGCGTCGGTGGGCGCGGAGCACGCGGTGGCGGTCTCCTCGTGCACGGCCGCGCTGCACCTGGCACTGATCGGCGCCGGGGTGGGCCCGGGCGACGAGGTGGTGGTGCCGTCGCTGTCCTTCATCGCGACCGCCAACGCCGTCACGTACGTCGGGGCGACCCCGGTGTTCGCCGACGTGGACGCGGCCACCGGCAACCTGACGGCGGCCACGGTCGCCCCGCTGCTGACCGAGCGGACGCGGGCGGTCATCGCGGTCGACCAGGGCGGTGTCCCGGTCGACCTGGAGGCGATCCAGGAGCTCGCGGAGCCGCTCGGCATCACGGTGGTGGAGGACGCGGCGTGCGGCGCCGGTTCGACGTACCGCGGCCGTCCGGTCGGCGCGGCGGCGGAGATCGCCGCGTACTCGTTCCACCCGCGCAAGCTGCTGACCACCGGCGAGGGCGGCATGGTCACCTGCCGCGATGGCGAACTCGCGGCCCGGCTGCGGCGCCTGCGCGAGCACGGGATGAGCGTCTCGGCGGCGGACCGGCACGCCGCGGCGGGCGGGGCGAGCGTGGTGGAGACGTACGACGAGATCGGCTTCAACCACCGGATGACCGACATCCAGGCGGCGATCGGTCTGGTGCAGCTGCGCAAGCTGCCGGCGATGGTGGCCCGCCGCCGCGAACTGGCCGCCCGCTACCGGGAGCTGCTGGGCGACCTGGCCGGCGGCCTGGTCGCGGACCCGGAGCACGGGACGGGCAACTTCCAGGCGTGCTGGCTGCTGCTGCCCGAAGACGCGCCCGACCGGACCGTGGTGCTTGCCCGGCTCGCCGAGCGGGGCGTCTCGGCCCGGCGCGGGATCATGGCGGCGCACCTGGAGACCCCGTACAAGGGCACCGCCCGCGTCCCGCTGCCCGCCACCGAGCTGATCACCGGCCGTTCGCTGATCCTGCCGCTGTTCCACACGCTGACCGAGCAGCAGCAGGACCGGGTGGTCGCGGCCCTGCGGGACGCAGTCGGGTGACGTCGATCAGGCACCTCGGGCACGCCGGCTTCCTGGTCGAGCACGCCGGACTGCGCATCCTGATCGACCCCTGGTTCCACCCGGCCTTCCTGGAGGCCTGGTTCCCGTACCCCGACAACCGGGCGCTGCTGCCCGAGGTGGTCGCCGGCTCCTACGACTACCTGTACGTCTCGCACGCCCACGAGGACCACTTCGACCGTCGGCTGCTGGAACGGCTGTCGCGGGACGTCACCGTGCTGGTGCCGGACTTCCGCAGCCGGGCCATGGCCCGGCGGCTGGCCCGGCTCGGGTTCCGCCGGCAGGTGCGGCTCGGCCACCGCGAGCGGTACCGGCTCGGCCCGGACTCCACCGCCACCATGCTGCTCGACACCAGCCACAAGGAGGACAGCGGACTGCTCCTGGACCTCGGGGGCCTGCGCTTCCTGGACCTGAACGACTGCAACACCCCGATGTCCGAACTGCCGTCCGACGTCGACGTGCTGGCCGCCCAGTACTCCGGCGCGATGTGGTACCCGAACGCGTACGACTACCCGCCTCGGACGATGGTGGCCAAGACCGCGGCGGTCCGCGCCGACCTGCTGGACACCCTCGCCCGCAAGGTCAAGCTCACCGGCGCCCGGACGTACGTGCCCTCGGCCGGTCCGGCCTGCTTCCTCGACCCGGAGCTGGCCCGCTTCAACGACCGGGCGGCCACCATCTTCCCGCACTGGGAGGACGTCGCCGCCGACTTCGCGGCCGCCTGCCCGGAGACCGAGGTGGTGCGCACCGCGCCCGGCGACCGGCTGGACGCGCCGTCCGCGCCCGGCCGCTGGCTCACCGACCCGGACGGCTACCTGGCCGACTACCGGGAGCGCCGCCGCCCCGAGTGGCAGGCGTACCACGCGGAGCCGTACCGGCCGCCCGGCGCGGAGGAGGTCCGGGAGCACTTCGCCCGGCTCCAGCGGCTCAACCGCCCGCTGCTCGCCGACTACCGCCAGGAGCTGCGGATCGAGGCCGGCGGCGCCGCCTGGGGCCTGCCGCTCGGCGACCTGGCCGAGCAGGTCGAGCTGGAGGACTGCCCGGTCGACCCCGGGTACACCATCCGCGTCCCGCCCCGGGCGCTGCGCGCGGTCCTGGACGGCCGGGCCGGCTGGGAGGAGGCGCTGCTCTCCATGCGGCTCAGCCTCCACCGCGACCCTGACGTCTTCGACCTGACCCTGCTCAGCCTGCTCCGCTACGGCCACCAGCCCGCCCAGACCCGGCAGTTGGTGCGCGAGCGGTCCGGCCGGCAGGGCGAGCTGATCAGCCGTGACGGCTACCGGCTGCAGCGGTACTGCCCGCACGCCGGCGAGGACCTCGGCCACGCCGTCATCGCGGACGGCGTGGTCGAGTGCCCGCGCCACCACTGGAAGTGGTCCACCACCACCGGCGCCTGCCTGGAAGGCGGCGCCCTCCCGTTGTTCATCGAACCTGAGGAGCCCCCCGGATGACCGACATCCCCCTCGTCGACCTGCACGCCGCGCACGCCGAGATCGCCGAGGAGGTCCGTGAGGGCTTCGACCGGGTGCTGGCGAGCGGCGCCTACATCAAGGGACCGGACGTCACCGCGTTCGAGCGGGAGTACGCGGCGTTCTCCGGGGTCCGGCACGCGGTCGGCACCGCCAACGGCACCGACGCGCTGGAGCTGGCCCTGCGGGCACTCGACCTCCCGGCCGGCGGCGGGGTGGTGCTGCCCGCCAACACCTTCGTGGCCACCGCCGAGGCCGTGGTCCGGGCCGGGCTGCGACCCGTCCTGGTCGACGTCGACGAGGAGCACCTCCTGATCGACCCGGCCCGGGTGGCCGAGGTGCTGCCGGACGCGGTCGCCCTGGCGCCGGTCCACCTGAACGGGCAGCTCGCCCCGATGGAGGCCCTGCTGGAGCTGGCCGGCGACCGCCCGCTGGTCGAGGACGGTGCCCAGTCCCAGGGCGCCCGCCGGCACGGCCGCCCCTCCGGCTCCTGGGGCCGGATCGCCGCCACCAGCTTCTATCCGGGCAAGAACCTCGGCGCGTACGGCGACGCCGGCGCCGTGGTCACCGACGACGAGGACCTGGCCACCGCGGTCCGGCTGATCGGCGACCACGGCTCCGGCCGCAAGTACGTGCACGAGCGGTTCGGCTTCAACTCCCGGATGGACACCCTGCAGGCCGTGGTGCTCCGCGCCAAGCTGCGCCGGCTGCCGGACTGGAACGAGGCCCGGCGGGCGGCCGCCGAGCGCTACGACAAGCTGCTCGGCGGCATCGACGGGCTCACCACCCCGCGCACCCTGCCCGGCAACGAGCACGTCTGGCACCTGTACGCGGTGCGGATCGAGCGCGGCCGCGACGCCGTCCTGGCCGAGCTGCAGGCGGCCGGCATCGGCGCCGGCGTGCACTACCCGGTGCCGGTCCACCTGCAGCCCGCGTTCCGGTCGCTCGGCCACGCCGAGGGCGCCTTCCCGGTCGCCGAACGGGCCGCGGCCCGGCTGCTGACCGTGCCGCTGTTCCCGCAGATCACCGAGGAGCAGCAGACCCGGGTGGCCGAGGTACTGGCCCGCGCCGTCGGCCGGGCCGCGTAGCGGGAGCAGGAGCGCCGGGCGGGAGCGCCGGGCGGGCCACTGACGGCATGTTGTGTCCCCTAGGCTGGTGTCGAGGTAGTCACCTTCAGCCAGTGGGGGAGCCCAGATGACGACAGGTCGGCCCGGCGCCGCCGCCGTGCCCAACTCGGCGTACGCGGGACAGGTGGTGCAGTTCCCCGACCCGGTACGGGCCGAGCTGCATCCGGCCGGCGTCCGCGTCGACGAGTACGGCTTCCCGGACTTCGCGCCGTACGCGGCCGCCGCCGCCGAGGTCGCCGACCCGCCGCAGGGCTTCGGCGTGGACGAACTCCGGCTGACCGACTACGTCTCCGCGAACGCCGCCCTGTACACCGAGGGCCACCCGCTCTGGGCCGACGTGGACTCCGCCGTCGCCACCCCGCCCGGCTGGACCTGGCACCACGTGGTCGGCCGGGCGGCCCCCGGCCTGCGCCGGATGGAACTGGTCCCGGTCGAGGTCAAGGCGCTGCTGCGGCACCACGGCGGGCTGGCCCGCTCCAGCGCCGACCACTCCCGCCGCGGCACCCGCCCGCTCCAGGAGCACCGCCCCGCCCACCTCTCGCTGGCGAGGGACGGCGGCGACCCGATCGCCGTTCCCGAGGACCTGGTCCAGCGCGCCGAGCAGCGCCTCGGCCACCCGCTGCCCGCGGCCTACCGCAGCTTCCTCAAGCTGGCCGGCGGCCGGGCCCCTGCGGGGGTGGCGCTGGACGTCGAGTTCGGCCTGCTGCTCGACCAGCCGTTCCTGACCCTCAGCGAGGAGTACGGGATCCACGACCTGGTGTACGCCAACAAGTGCCTGCGCGACCACCTCACCAAGGACTACCTGGGCGTCGCCTATGTGCAGGGCGGCCTGCTGGCGCTCAAGGTGCGCGGGGAGCGGACCGGCTCGGTCTGGTTCTGCCCCTACGACGACGCCCGCGACGACGGCTCCGACGAGCCGGCCGAGGCCCGGGTGGAGCGGCTGCTGCTGCCCTGCGGCGACACCTTCGACGACTTCCTGCTCCGGCTGGCGGGGAGCCCGCCGGAGCTGGAGACGGTCGCGGAGCTGATGGTGGACGGCGGGTTCGCCCGGGCCGTCCCGGTGAACTGATGCGCGGGAACGAAGGGGTGGACCTGGCGTGGTGACGACGTACGCGCAGGCGCAGGAGATCGCCGAGGACTGGATCAACGGCGGCGTGCCGCGCTCGCTCCAACGCGAGGTGCGGGTGCGGGAGTTCGACCTCGGCTTCGTCTGCTGGGCGGAGGACCGGCCGGACGCCGGGCAGCCGTCCGGCGGCGAGGTGCGACTGGTGATCGCCCGCGACAGCGGCGCCAGCACGCTCTGGCCGCCGCTGCCGGTCAACGAGGTGGTCCGCCAGTTCGAGGAGCTGTACGGCACCCGGGTCGAGCCCAACCCGGCCGGCGCGGCCAAGCCCGTGCGCGGCGCGGTCGAGGCGACCTCCTTCCTGCTCAGCCCCCCGCAGTGGCTGCAGGAGGCCGGCGCGGCCGCCGTCGCCGAGGAGTCCGCCCGGCTGGGCGGCGCGGGCGCGCCCGCCCGGCAGACCACCCCGCCCGACTCCGGCCGCCCGGCCGGCGACGCGCCCACGCTGCTGGCGCCGCCGCCCGCGGCCGTGCCCGGGCTCGGGCACGGAGAGGACCTGACCGTTCCGCTGCCGGAGCTGCCGTTCCCGCCGCCCCCGCCCGCGGCGGTCCCGCCGTCGTTCCCGCCGCCGCCCGTGCCCCCCGGTGGTACGCCGGTGCCCGGGGTGCCCGTACCGCCGCCGTACGCCGGAGCGCCCGTGCCCCCCGGCGGCACGCCCGTACCCGGCATGCCCGTTCCCGGCGCGCCGGTGCCGTCGCAGCCCGGCGGGCCGGGTATCGCGCATGCCGCGACCATGCTCGCCACCCCCGACTTCCCGCCGCCGGGCCAGGCCGCCGCGCCCGCCCCGTCGATGGAGTACGCCCCGACCATGCTGGCCTCCGACGGCCCGCCCGGACTGATGGGCTTGCCCGGTGCGCCCGGCACCCCGGGTGGTCCGGCGCCGCTCGGCCGCAGCGGTCCGGCGGTTCCGCCGCCCCCGCCGCCCGGCGAGCTGCTGGGCCAGGGTGCCGGTCCGGCGCACGGCGCCACCGGCCGGGGCGGTCCGGGTACCCCGCCGCCCCCGCCGCCGGGCGAGCTGCTGGGCCAGGGCGCGGGCCCGTCCCGCGGTGCCACCGGCCGCGGTGGTCCGGGCGCTCCGCCGCCCCCGCCGCCCGCCGGGCTGCGCGAGGGCGCCCCCGCCGAGCCGAAGGCTCCCGCGCCGGACGCCGCCGGCGTCGCCTACCAGGCCACCCAGCTGGCGCCCGCCCTCGACATCCCCGGCGCGTTCCCGCCCGGGGCGCCGATGCCGCCCGGAGCGACGCCTCCCGGCCCGCCGGCGCCGCCCGGCGGCGTCCCCGGCATGCCGCCGGTCGGCTACGGCTACCCGGTCGCCGGCGCACCCGTCGGCGCCGCGCCGGTGCAGGCCCCGCCGGCCGCCCCGGCCGGGGTACCGGTCCCCCCGGGCGCACCCGCGCCCGCCGGGGCGCCCGCCGGTGCGCCCACCATCGGCCCCGGCACCCAGGCGGTGGTCAGCTACCGCGGGCCGGACGGCTCCGAGCAGACCGTGATCATGCGCAGCGAGCCCGGCACCATGCACCCGGAGGCGAAGGCGCTCCAGGAGCTGCGCCGGCTGGGCGTGCCCGCCGACCAGGTGCTGGAACTCCACACCGACCTGGAGCTGTGTGACCTGCCCGGCGGCTACTGCGCCCGGATGGTCAAGGCGGCCTGGCCGAACGTCCGGATCAGCCACACCGTGCCGTACGGGCGGGACACCGCCGCCCGGCAGTCCGGGATGGCGATGCTCCACGACCACTTGGACCAGCTGCACCAGCTCGCGTCCGCGCCGCAGCGCCCGCGCTCGGTGCGGGTGCCGCTGCCGCCGCCGGGAACGGTGCCGGTACTGCCGCCCGTTCCGCCGCAGCAGCTGGCCGGCGAGCTCGGGCAGGTGTTCGGCCCGGGGGTGTTCCGGTTCGAGCAGCGCGCGGTCGCCCGCCAGGGCGTGCCGGAGGTGGTCGCCCAGACCCTGATGTGGGCCGGGCTGCCGCGTGACTTCACGCCGTTCTTCTGGGCCCAGGCCCAGGAGGGCCGCCCGATCCCGACCCTCGCCGAGCTGGCCGCCGAGCGCGGCCTGCCCGCCGGGCCGGACTTCGGCGGCTACCTGGTGCTCGGCAACGACTACGGCCGGCAGCTGTGCGTCCAGTACGGCACCGCCGCCGTGGTCGGCGTCGAGCTGGACCGCCCCGGCGAGCCGCCGCGCTTCGTCAACAGCAGCGTGCCGGAGTTCGTCCGCTGCCTGGCCGTCCTCGGCCGGATGTGGCCGCTGCGGCACGGGCTGAACCCGGAGCAGGCCGGCCGCTGGACCACCGACCTCCAGGCCCAGCTGATGGCGGTCGACCCGGCCGCCCTGCACACGCCCGAGTCGTGGTGGGCGGTCCTGGTCGAACAATTCTGGGACGGCCTGATGTAGGCCCCGGTTGCCCCGCCGCACACCGCGCGACCTGCGGAAAGCGAGGGGCCGTACCGGTGGCCGGTACGGTCCCTTCGCGTGGCGTGGCCGCGTCGACCTGTTTGGTTTACTGCCTTATCTGCGCAAAATAGGTCAAGCGGATGGGACGGACCATCCGCTGATCACCGCAGGTGGCGGGGCTGCGCAGCCCGCGAGCACGAGGGGAAGAGCCGATGAGCGACGCCGTCTCCCAGAACGGCTTCACCGTTGCCCGGCGTGGCTACGCGCCCGAGCAGGTCGACCACACGCTGGCGGCACTGATCGCCGAACGCGACGAGGCGTGGGAGCGCCTCAGCGTGCTCGGTGCCGGCCTCCGGGAGATGGAGAAGCGTCTCACCGACATCCGGCAGGCTGCCGAGAACGCCCCAGACCCCGACTACTCGCTGCTCAGCGAGCAGGCCGCCGGGCTGATGAAGACCGCCCAGGCCGAGGCGCTCGCCGTGCACACCGCCGCCACCCAGGCCGCCGAGAACGCCCGCGAGCAGGCCCACGACGCCGGCCTGGCCGCCTCCACCCAGGCCAACGAGTACGCCAAGACCACCCGAGACGACGCCGACCGGGCATCGCGCCGCAGCGAGGAGCAGGCCCGCGCCGAGGCCGAGCGGATCCGCAGCGAGGGCGACCGCGAAGCCCGTTCCATCCGCGACACCGCCACCGCCGAGGCCGCCAAGACCCGGGTCGCCGCGGCCGCCGCCGAGGAACAGGGCGAGAGCCGCCTCGCCGAACTCCGGCGCGCCGCCGAACAGGCCCTCGCCGCCAAGGAGGCCGAGGCCGACCGGGCCGAGGAGGAGATCTCCGCCGGTGCCGTACGCCGGCTCAAGGAGTCCGAGCAGCACCGCGAGGAGATGATCGCCGAGGTCCGCCGGATCGACACCGACGCCCAGGCCAAGGCCGACCGGCTGGTCGGCGACGCCCGGGCCGAGGCCGAGCGGATCCGGGCGGCGAGCGAGCGCGAGCACGCCGACTTCGCCGTCCGGCTGGAGACGGTGCAGGAGCACCTCGACACCATCAAGGGGAAGCTCGCCGAGCTCACCGGCTCGGTGGTCGGCGCGCCGGAGGTCGCGGACCCGGACGCAACCGCCTCCGATGCCGAGGCGGAGGCGGAGGCGGAGGCCGGCGAGGGGGCTGCGCACGACGACGCGACCACCATGCTGCGCGCCGTCGCTGCGGCTGCCGCCGCCCCGCCGAAGCCGGCCGGCGCTCCGGCCACCCCGCCCCCGCCGCCCGCCCCCTGGGCCACGCCCGTCATCGACGCCGAGGCGGAGGAGCCCGCCGAGGACGCCGAGGACAAGATCACCCCGAAGATCGTCATCGTCGACGACGGCTCCTCCTACGACGAGCGCAACTACCGCATCACCCGCCGCTGACCGCCTCCGGCGCCGCCCGGACAGGCTCGGGCCCGGCTCCCCACGACGGGGACCCGGGCCCGCGGCGTACCCCCGGCGCGCGCACCCCGACGCCGGTGGGCCGGTCGGGTCGGGAGCGGGACCTACCGGCCGAGGACGGCGCCGCCGTTGAGGCCGATGATCTGGCCGGTGAGGTAGCCGGCGGCGGGGGAGGCGATGTAGGCGACGGCGGCGGCCACGTCGGCGGGGGTGCCGGCGCGGCCGACCAGGGTGTCGGCGATCTTGGCGTCGTGGAACCCGGGGCTCCAGTAGTCGCCGAAGATCTCGGTGTCGGTGACGTAGCCGGGCGCCAGCACGTTGACGGTGATGCCGTCGGGGCCGAGCAGCCGGGCCAGGCCGAAGGCCCAGCCGTGCAGGCCGGCCTTGGCGGCGGCGTACGAGCCGGCGGACTGCGGTCCGGCCCCGCCGCGCTGGGCGGCCGCGGAGCTGATCATGATCAGCCGCCCGCCGGGCCGTCGCAGGGAGCCGAGCAGCGCCGAGGTGAGCAGGACGGCGGTGATCAGGTTGGTGTCGAGGTCGTGCCGCCAGGCGTCGGCGAGGGAGGCGAGCGAGTCGTCCGCGGGCGGGGTGATCACGGCGCCGGCGTTGTTGACCAGGACGTCGACCGGCCCGAGGGCGGTGATCCGTTCGGCGGCGGCGGTGACCTGGGCCGGGTCGGTCAGGTCGGCCGCGACCGGGACGGCGCTGCCGGGCCCGGCCAGGTCGTCGATCTCGTGCGCGGCGTGTTCCAGCACCTCGGCCCGCCGTCCGATCAGCGCCACGCGGTGCCCGGCGGCCGCCAGCTCCGCGGCGATCGCCTTCCCGATGCCGGTGCCTCCGCCGGACACCACCGCCAGCCGTTCCCGCACTGCCCCGCCCGCTTCGATGATCATGGAGTCAGCGTAGATCGGCGGGCGGGGCGCCGGGGGCGGATCAGAGCACCTCGACGCCGGCCCCGGTGAGCCGGCGGCGGCAGTCGAGGACGTAGCGGGAGTGGGCGACGACGGCGTCGTAGTCGAACTCGTCGTGGTCGGCGAGCAGCACGACCGCGTCGGCGGCGGCCAGTTCCTCGGGGGTGGCCTCGACCCGGCGGACGGAGGCCAGCGGCCCGCCGTCGTGGGCGGCGGTGCGCTGGCCGGGGATGCCGGGGACGGCCGGTTCGGCGACGTGCACGCCGGCCACCACATGCGGGTCGGCGGCGCGGACGTCGGCGCCCATCCGGCTGAGCAGTTCGACCACCCGGGCGGCCGGGGTCTCGCGGGCGTCGCCGGTGTTCTTCTTGTACGCGAGGCCGAGGACCAGGATCCGCGAGCCGTTGACCGACAGCCGCCGCTCGTTGAGCGCCTCCACCAGGCGGCGGACCACATAGTCGGGCATGTGGCTGTTGACGTCGTTGGCCAGCTCGACGAAGCGGAAGGACTGGCCGAGCGCCCGCTCGACCCGCCAGGACAGGTACGAGGGGTCGATCGGCAGGCAGTGGCCGCCGACGCCGGGGCCCGGGGTGAAGCGCAGGAAACCGAAGGGCTTGGTGGAGGCGGCGTCAATGGCCTCCCACACGTCGATACCGAGGTCGTGGGCGAACATCGCCAGCTCGTTGACCAGGGCGATGTTGACGTGCCGGAAGGTGTTCTCCAGCAGCTTGGTGAGCTCGGCCTCCTTGCAGGAGGAGACCGGGACGGTGCGCTCGACCAGCTGTCCGTAGAACCCGTCGACCGCGGCCAGGCCCTCGGGGGTGGTGCCGGAGACGACCTTGGGGGTGTTCTCCAGCTTCCACACCGGATTGCCGGGGTCGATCCGCTCGGGGCTGTAGCCGAGGTGGAAGTCGCGTCCCGCGGTCAGCCCGGAGCCCTGCTCCAGCAGCGGGGCGAGCAACTCCTCGGTGGTGCCGGGGTAGGTGGTGGACTCCAGGACCACGGTGGCGCCCGGGCGCAGGTGCTCGGCCAGCAGCCGGGCGGACGCCTCGATGTACGAGAGGTCGGGCGCGCCCTCGCGCAGTGGGGTGGGCACGGTGATCACCGCGATGTCGAAACCGGCCACGTCGGCCGGGTCGGCGGAGGGCAGGTAGGCGCCGTCCTCCAGCAGCGGGCGCAGCCGCTCGCCGGGGATGTCCTCGACGTACGACTCGCCGACGGCGAGCCGCTTGATCCGGCGCTCGTCCACGTCGTACCCGACGACCCGATGGCCCACCTCGGCGGCACGTACCGCCAGCGGGAGCCCGACATAGCCCTGACCTGCGATGACGACGCGCATGACGAAGAAACCCCCTGCATCGCGAACCGGTGTCCCCACACCTTCTTCACGTGAGGGTACGGAGGTCGGCCCGTCGTGCGGGGCGGTTCCGGTGAAGTGGGCGCAAAGCCGCCCGAACGTCCCGGGAAGCGGGTCGTCGACAGGAACGGCGAGAGGAACGGCGACAGGAACGGCCGCGGGCACGTCGGCGCCGAGACCCGCGGCGCCCGTGACAGGAAGTGGGGCGCCGCGGTCCCGGCGATGGTGGCGCGGGCGCCCCCACCCAGGGTCGCCCGGCCCTCGCACCCCCGACCCCCATCGGGAAGTGCGACCGCGCTGCCACAGCCATCCCCCACGGTTGGATGCGGCGTGCGCTGAGACCATCTTGCGCGCCGACCATGGACGGACAGTGACAGGAGTATGTCCGATTCATGATCTCTGGTGTCGGGCGGGCGGCTGCGCCCCGGCCGTCGGCGCCGCCGCGCCGCGTGCGCGCCGGAACTGCGGCGTAGGCTGGATACCCCCGGGGCGCACCGCGTGCCGGGCCGTTCGTGCTGCCCGGCTCGCCGTTCGGCGCCGGGCCACTCCTGCCGTGGAGATCTTGACGTATGAGCCTGTCCGGACTGCTCGATGTCGTCGTACGCGACGCCGCTCTCGCCGAGGCGATCGAGGCGGCCGCCACGGGACACAGGCAGCACCTCGACCTGGTCGGCCCGCCGGCCGCCCGGCCGTTCGTGATCGCCGCGCTGGCCCGCTCGCTCGCCGACCGGGCCGGTGAGCACGGCCGCCCGGTGCTCGCGGTGACCGCGACCGGCCGCGAGGCCGAGGACCTGGCGGCGAGCCTGCGCTCGCTGCTGCCGCCCGACGCGGTCGCGGAGTTCCCGGCCTGGGAGACGCTGCCGCACGAGCGGCTCTCCCCCCGCTCGGACACCGTCGGCCGGCGGCTCGCGGTGCTGCGCCGGATCGTTCATCCGCGTGCCGACGACGCGGCGGCCGGCCCGGTCCAGGTGGTGGTCGCGCCGGTGCGCAGCGTGCTGCAGCCGCAGGTGAAGGGGCTCGCCGAGCTGGAGCCGGTGGCGCTGCGGCGCGGTGAGCAGCACGACCTGGACTCGGTCGCCCGCCGGCTCGCCGCGGCCGCCTACGCCCGGGTCGAACTGGTCGAGAAGCGCGGCGAGTTCGCGGTGCGCGGCGGCATCCTGGACGTCTTCCCGCCGACCGAGGAGCACCCGCTGCGGGTGGAGTTCTGGGGCGACGACGTCGAGGAGATCCGTTACTTCAAGGTCGCCGACCAGCGGTCGCTGGAGATCGCCGAGCACGGCCTGTGGGCGCCACCGTGCCGCGAGCTGCTGCTGACCGAGGAGGTCCGCTCCCGGGCGGCCGCGCTGGCACAGGACCACCCCGAGCTGGGCGAGATCCTGGACAAGATCGCCCAGGGCATCGCGGTGGAGGGCATGGAGTCCCTCGCCCCGGTGCTGGTGGACGACATGGAACTGCTGCTGGACGTGCTGCCCCAGGGCTCGGTCGCGGTGGTCTGCGACCCGGAGCGGGTGCGTACCCGGGCGGCCGACCTGGTGGCGACCAGCCACGAGTTCCTCCAGGCGTCCTGGGTGGCGGCCGCGGCCGGCGCCGACCGGCCGATCGACCTGGAGGCGATCGACGTCTCGGCCGCCTCGCTCTGGTCGCTGGCCTCGGTGCGCGAGCACGCCGCCGAGATCGGGCTGCCCTGGTGGTCGGTGAGCCCGTTCGCCACCAGCGACTCGAGCGTCAGCGAGATCCTGGAGTTCGACGCGGACACGCTCACCCTGGGCATGCACGCCGTGGAGGCGTACCGGGGCGACACCGCGCGGGCCATCGCCGACGCCAAGGAGCGGCTGAACGCCGACTGGCGGGTGGTCATGGTGACCGAGGGCCACGGCCCGGCCGCCCGCCTCGCCGAGGTGCTCGGCAACGAGGGCATCCCGGCCCGGCTGGTCGCCGACCTGGCCGAGGCACCGACCCGGGACGTCGTGTACGTCTCCTGCGGCTCGATCGAGTACGGTTTCGTCGACGAGGAGTTGAAGCTCACCGTCGTCACCGAGACCGACCTGTCCGGCCAGAAGTCCTCCACCAAGGACATGCGCCGGATGCCGTCCCGCCGCCGCAACGCCATCGACCCGCTGGCCCTGGTGGCCGGCGACTACGTGGTGCACGAGCAGCACGGCGTCGGCAAGTACGTGGAGATGG
Organism: Kitasatospora cinereorecta; assembly: GCF_024172095.1. Classification (GTDB taxonomy): domain Bacteria; phylum Actinomycetota; class Actinomycetes; order Streptomycetales; family Streptomycetaceae; genus Kitasatospora; species Kitasatospora cinereorecta. Next base: position 413,558 of record NZ_JAMZDX010000001.1, read on the forward strand.
TGCAGCGCACCGTCCAGGGCGCCACCCGCGAGTACCTGGTGCTGGAGTACGCGCCCGCCAAGCGCGGCCACCCCGGCGACCGGCTGTTCGTGCCCAGCGACCAGCTGGACCAGGTCACCAAGTACGTCGGCGGCGAGGCGCCCACCCTGCACCGCCTGGGCGGCGCGGACTGGGCGAAGACCAAGCAGCGGGCCAAGAAGGCGGTCAGGGAGATCGCCGCCGACCTGATCAAGCTGTACAGCGCCCGGATGGCCGCGCCCGGCCACACCTTCGGCCCGGACACCCCGTGGCAGCGCGAGCTGGAGGACGCCTTCCCGTACGCGGAGACGCCCGACCAGCTGACCACCATCGCCGAGGTCAAGGCGGACATGGAGAAGTCCGTCCCGATGGACCGGCTGATCTGCGGCGACGTCGGCTACGGCAAGACCGAGATCGCGGTCCGGGCGGCCTTCAAGGCGGTGCAGGACGGCAAGCAGGTGGCGGTGCTGGTGCCCACCACGCTGCTGGTGCAGCAGCACTTCTCCACCTTCGCCGAGCGGTACGCCAACTTCCCGGTGACGGTGAAGGCGCTGTCCCGCTTCCAGACCGACTCCGAGGCGAAGGCGGTACTGGAGGGCCTGTTCGAGGGCTCGGTGGACGTGGTCATCGGCACCCACCGGCTGTTCTCCTCCGAGACCCGGTTCAAGGACCTCGGCCTGGTGATCGTCGACGAGGAGCAGCGCTTCGGCGTCGAGCACAAGGAGCAGCTGAAGAAGCTGCGGGCCAACGTCGACGTGCTGACCATGTCGGCGACCCCGATCCCGCGCACCCTGGAGATGGCGGTCACCGGCATCCGCGAGATGTCCACCATCACCACCCCGCCGGAGGAGCGGCACCCGGTGCTGACCTTCGTCGGCCCGTACGACGAGAAGCAGATCTCCGCCGCGATCCGGCGCGAACTCCTGCGCGAGGGCCAGGTCTTCTACATCCACAACCGGGTGGAGTCGATCGACAAGGCGGCGGCGCGGCTGAAGGACCTCGTCCCCGAGGCGCGGGTCGCCACCGCGCACGGGCAGATGGGCGAGACCCAGCTGGAGAAGGTCGTGGTCGACTTCTGGGAGAAGGAGTTCGACGTCCTGGTCTCCACCACGATCGTGGAGTCCGGCATCGACATCTCCAACGCCAACACCCTGATCGTCGAGCGCGGCGACACCTTCGGCCTCTCCCAGCTGCACCAGCTGCGCGGCCGGGTCGGCCGCGGCCGCGAGCGCGGCTACGCGTACATGCTCTACCCGCCGGAGAGGCCGCTCACCGAGACCGCGCACGAGCGCCTGGCCACCATCGCCCAGCACACCGAGATGGGCGCCGGTATGTACGTCGCCATGAAGGACCTGGAGATCCGCGGCGCCGGCAACCTGCTCGGCGGCGAGCAGTCCGGGCACATCGCGGGCGTCGGCTTCGACCTCTACATGCGGATGGTCGGCGAGGCGGTGGCCGAGTTCCGCGAGTCGCTGGAGGCGGGCGGCGCCGAGCCGGAGGAGGAGCCGCTGGAGGTGAAGATCGAGCTGCCGGTCGACGCCCACGTGCCGCACGACTACGCGCCGGGGGAGCGACTGCGGCTCCAGGCGTACCGCTCGATCGCGGCGGTCAACTCGGAGGAGGACATCGTCCACGTCCGGGAGGAGCTCACCGACCGCTACGGCAAGCTGCCCGAGCCGGTGGAGAACCTGCTGCTGGTGGCCGGGCTGCGGCTGTACGCGCGCCGCTGCGGCATCGGCGACATCACCCTGCAGGGCAACTTCGTCCGCTTCGGGCCGGTGGAACTGCGCGAGTCGCAGGAGCTGCGGCTGAACCGGCTGTACCCGCGCACCCAGGTCAAGGCGGCCGCGCAGCAGCTGCTGGTGCCGCGGCCGTCCAGCGGCGGGCGGATCGGCGGCAAGCCGCTGCTCGGGCGGGAACTGCTGTCGTGGTCCACGGAGTTCCTCACCACCATGTTCGACGACCTGGCCGGCTCGAAGCGCTAGCCGCTTGGACAGGTCGGGGGTGGCGCTCCGGTGCGGGCGCCACCCCTCGGTGGTTCACGGCCCATTTCACGGCTGGACGAGCAGGTCCTTGCCGTAGATCGTCGCCCGGTGGTCGGTGCCGGGCTGGTTGGAGGCGAAACCGAGGCCGAGCCGGAACACCCCCGGCTGCGCCGGGTCCGGGACGTGGATGCCGAGGCCCTCCGGCTCGCGGTAGTCCAGCGTGTACGCGGCCTTGGTGGGGCGGGTCTCGACGACGGCGCCGGTGGTGAGGTCCACCGAGCTGAGGAAGGTGTTCCCGATGCCCGGTCGGGAGATCACCACCTCGGTGCCGTCGACGGTCTCGGTGCTGCCGTACGCGTTGCCGTGCAGCAGGTAGAGGTAGCGGCCGACCGCGGCGTAGCCCTGGAACGCGGGGTGCCCGTAGGTGGCCGCGTCCACGGTGATCTGCGGTTCGTCGATCCCGGCGAGCGGCCGGTCCCAGACGCCGAGGCGGGCGAGGGCCAGGTCGTGCACCCGGTAGTGCATCAGGCCCGTGCCGAGCGAGTAGCGGTGGACCAGCCGGCCGTACACCGGGTCGACGCTCGCCGTGTTCACCGTGGAGCCCGGGACGGGCGTGTGCTTCACCAGGGCGGGCGACGTACTGTCCAGCACCGTGCCGTCGGCGAACGGGAAGCGGGCCAGCCGGGTGCCCCGGCTGGTGTGATCCGCCTGCTCGACGGCGTCGACCTCGGTCCACAGGTACGCGGTCGGACCGACCGGCTCGACCCCGATGCTCACACCGTGGCCGAAGCCGCGCAGGTACATCGAGCCGAGCCGATTGCCCGCCAGGTCCCACTGGGTGATCGCCAGGTCGCCGTGGCGGCTGCGCTCCGCGCCGGACACCGCCGCCGGTTCGTCGGCCAGCCGGATCCCGCCCTGCATCACCTGGGCCAGGTAGATCCGGCCGTTGGCGCTGTCGTAGCCGAAGGACTGCAGCACGGTGGAGTTCTGCAGGGCCTTCTCCCGGATCCAGCTGTCCGAGCCGTCGTTCAGGTCGATCCGGGCCGAGGGCACCAGCAGCGCCGAACCCGGGGACGGGTCCGCGGCCGCCGCGGCCGGGCCGGTGCCGGCCGTCAGCGCTCCGCCGGCGGCGAGGACGGCAGCACCGCCCCGGGCGAGGATCGAACGGCGGCTCGGGCGCGGTGGCTCGCTCATGATCGTCATCCCGGCATGTCATCACGCCGGACGGGACCGCGGTAGACCGCGTCGCGGCCGGGCCGCGCCCGACGGGCCGGTTCAGCCGAGCTTCCACTGGCCGGTCTGCTGGGCGAAGCCGCTGTCCAGGCCGAACTGGGCCTTGTCCAGCTTGGCGTCCTTGGGGACCTCGAAGGTGATGAAGCCGAGCGCGCTCTCCCCGGGGGCGATGTTCGCCGGCACCTGGAAGCCGGGACCCGCCTTGGTGTCGGCGACGGTGGAGCCGTACGCCTGGCCCTGGGCGTCGATCAGCTTCGCGCTGTTCTGCGGGGCGTCGCTGTAGGCCTTGGCGCCGGTCGCCTTGATCTGGAACTGGACGGCGACGAAGCGCTTGCCGTCGGCCGGCTTGGTGAACTCGTCCTCCCCCTCGGCGTTGTCCACCACCTTCACCAGCGTCACATCGGCGGTGTTGGTCTTCTCGGTGCCCTTGAGCCCGATGGTGTCGCCGACCTTGGCGGCACCGGCCGGGGCCGGCTTGGCGTCGCCCGAGGCGGCGGCGGAGGAGGTCTGCTTGGCGTCGGTGGAGACCGAGCTGCCCGACGGGTCGCAGGCGGTGACCCCCAGGACGACCAGCGAGGCGCCGAGCAGGACGGCGGCGCTGCGACGGGCGGTGGTGCGGCGGGCGATGTTGCTGCGGTTGGTGGCGATGGCCATGACGAACTCCCCCTGGACGAGTGCTGATTCGCGGGCCGCTCGGCCCTGGCGATGCATCGATCACACCATGCGAATGTGAACAGTGTCAACGGCAATTCATCAAACCTCTCTGTTCACGTGTGAACGGACCGGTCGGGGTGGCATGGCTATGCTGTGTGGTCACAACGCCCGCCCGTCGAGCCCACCGAGGGAGCCCCCGTGCCGGACCGCCCCGAGGTGACCGCCGTCGAGATCGCCCGACTCGCCGGCGTCGGCCGGGCCGCCGTCTCCAACTGGCGCCGCCGCCACCCCGACTTCCCCCGCCCCATCGGCGGCACCGACAGCAGCCCGACCTTCCCCCTCGACCAGGTCGAGCAGTGGCTGCGCAGCCAGGGCAAACTCGCCGAACTCCCGCTGCTGGAACAGGCCTGGCGGCTCACCGAAACCCTCCGCGACCCGGCCGGGCCGCCGCTCGCGCCACTGCTCTGGGCCGGCGCCCTCCTGCTCCTGCTCCACCGCATGCCGCAGGACTGGACCGAGCTCGCCGACCGGCCCGACACCCGACTCGCCACTGCCCTGCCGCGCGCCCTGCGCCGCACTGCCGAGGCCGCGCTCGGCACGCCCGCCACCGACACGCTCGGCCTCCCCGCCCTGGCCGGCTCCACCTCCCTCGACCTCGCCCGCCTGCTCGCCCGCCTCGCCGAGCAGCACGGCCCCACCGGCACGTACGAGCAGCTGCTCACCCGCCACGCCGAGGCCAACAGCCGCCAGCTCGCCCCCACCCCGCCGGAGGCCGCCGCCCTGCTCGCCGCCCTGGCCGGAGCTGGACCGGGCGCGGACGCCTGGCCGCACGAGGGCCGTACCGGACCGGTCACCGTGCTCGACCCCGCGTGCGGGCTCGGCGCGCTGCTGCTGGCCGCAGGCCCCGACACGGCCCGGGCCGGCCAGGACCTCGACCCCGGGTACGCGGCCCTCGCCCTGCTCCGGCTCGCCCTGCACACCCCCGCCGCCGTCCCGGGCCCGCTGACCCTCGACCTGCGGTCCGGCGACGCGCTGCGCGCCGACGCCCACCCCGGCCTCACCGCCGACCTGGTGCTCTGCCAACCCCCGTACAACGAGCGCGACTGGGGCCACGACGCCCTGCAGTACGACACGCGCTGGCCCGGCGGCGTCGTCCCGCCGCGCGGGGAGTCCGAACTCGCCTGGGTGCTCCACTGCCTCGCCCACACCCGGCCCGGCGGCCTCGCCGCCCTGCTGCTGCCGCCCACCGTCGCCTCCCGGCGGGCGGGCCGACGGGTGCGCGCCGAACTGATCCGCAGCGGCGCCCTGCGCGCCGTGGTCGCCCTCCCGGCCGGCGCCGCCCCGCCCTACGGCGTACCGCTCCACCTCTGGGTGCTGCGGCGCCCCCGCCCGGACGACGAGTTCCGGCACCTGCTGCTGCTCGACGCCGCCGCGACCCACCCCACCGCCGAGGGCGGCCGCGAACGCGTCGACTGGCCCGCGCTCGGCCGTACCGTCCTCGACGCCTGGCACGCCTTCGACGCCGCCGCCCGCACCGGCGGACCGCTCCCCGCCGACCGGCCCGGTGTCCACCGCGCGGTCGCCGCCCTCGACCTGCTCGACGACGAGACCGACCTCTCGCCCGCCCGCCACCTCCCCGCCGCCGCACCGGCCGCCGGCGCCGACACCCTCTCCCACCTGCGCGGACGGCTCGGCGAGCTGCTCGGCGAGCTCGCCGACCTCGACCACCGCCTGCCCGCCGTCACCGCCGTCCCGGCGGTGACCACGCCGGTCGTCACCGTCGGCGAACTCGCGCGCGGCGGCGCACTCGAGATCCACTCCGCGGGGCCGGGCGGCCCCGGGCGGGCGTCCGGTCCGGGGTCGGGCGCCCCCCTGCTCACCGACCAGGACCTGCTCGCCGGCCGTCCCCCGAGCGGTGCCACCGACCCCGGCCACCCCGAGGCCCTCACCGCGCGGCCGGGCGACGTCCTGGTGCCGGCCCTCGGTGGCGAGACGGCCCATGCCGTGCACGCCGGCGACCGGTACGACGGGGCCGTCCTCGGCCCCCGACTCCACCTGCTGCGGCCCGACCCGGCCCAGCTCGACCCCGACTTCCTGGCCGGCCGCCTCCGCGCCACCGGCACCACCCGCCGCGCCAGCAGCCACGCCTCCACCACCACTCGGCTCGACATCCGCCGCCTCGAAATCCCCCGTCTCCCGGTCGAGCGTCAACGCACCCTCGGCGCCGCCTTCCGCCGCCTCGCCGACTTCCACACCGCCCTCACCGACGCCGCCGGCCTCGGCCGCGACCTCGCCCGCGCCCTCACCGACGCCATCGCCTCCGGCACGGTCGAGCCGGCCGAGTAGGACGGACGGGGTGGCGAGCCGTCACCCTCGTGCGTCCTGTCCGGGGTTGTGAACGCGGCTCCGTGCGGGGGAGCGGTGGCGGTACGGTGTGCGAAGCCCTGTCACCGCTGTCGCTGAGGAGCGTGCATGCCCGGCCCCGTCGCGTCCGGTCCGTACCGCGTCGGGACGACCGTCCTGTGCTGTGCGCTGCCGCTGCTCACGTTCGGGGTCCTCGGCATGGCGCCCTCGCTGGTCCTGGCGGCCGGGCGCCGACGGGCGGTCGACATCGTCTGGGCGGTCGTCTTCGGGGCGCTCCAGCTGACGTTCTTCGTCTGCGCCGGACTGGCGCCGCACGGCAGCACCGACACGGTCTACGACAACGTGGGCGCGGCCTCGATGGTGGCGCTGTGGTTCGGCGCGCCGGTGCACTTCCTGGTGATGAACCGTCGGGTCAGCTGGCCGGCACCGAAGGTGTTCGCGCCGCCGCCGAACCCGTACGCCGTGCCCGGCTACCCGGCCCAGCCGTACCCGACCCCGACCCCCGCCCCGTACCCGACCACGTACCCGACCCCGACCCCGTACCCGCCCACGGCGCCGACCCACCCGTACGTCCCCCAGGCCCAGGTCCAGGTCCAGGCCCAGGCCCAGCCGAGCGACCGGCCGCAGGCGCAGCCGCGGACCCCCGCGCCCGGGCCCGCCACCGGCGAGGACCTCCAGCAGCTCGCCGAACTGCTGCGGCGCCAGGCGCAGGAGGGCCGGCCGTGACCGGTGCCCGGCTGGTCGACGGCCGGTACCGGCTGGTCGACGGCCGGTACCGGCTGGTCGAGAAGATCGGGCACGGCGGCATGGGCCAGGTGTGGGCGGCCCGCGACGAGCGGCTGGAGCGGCCGGTCGCGGTGAAGCTGCTGCGCACCGACCGGCTCGCCGAGGCCGGCGCCGGCAGGACGGCCGGCCGGGCGGAGGAGTTGCGCCGCCGCTTCCTGCGCGAGTGCCGGATCAGTGCGGCGCTCGACCACCCGGGGCTGGTCACCGTCTTCGACGCCGGGTCGGACGGCGGCGAGCTGTACCTGGTGATGCAGCGCGTCCCGGGCCTGAGCCTGGCGGACCTGCTCGCCGAGGAGGGCCCGCTGACGGCGGACCGGGCGGTGGCCGTCGCCGCGCAGGTGTGTGCGGCGCTGGCCGCGGTGCACGCCGTCGAGGTGGTGCACCGGGACCTCAAGCCGAGCAACGTGATGGTCCGGGACGACGGCCGGGTGGTCCTGCTGGACCTGGGCATCGCCACGGCGCTGGACCCCGAGTCCACCCGCCTCACCCTCACCGGCAGTCCGATCGGCAGCCCTGCCTACATGGCCCCCGAGCAGGCGCTGGCCGCGGCCGTGGACCGGCGCAGCGACCTGTACGCGCTCGGCTGCATGCTGCACGAGATGCTGACCGGCGACGCGCCGTTCCCGGCGCCGAGCGCGCTGGGTGTGCTGCGCCGCCACGTGGACGACCCGCCGGTACCGCTGCGCGAGGTGCGGCCGGAGCTGCCGATCGAACTGGAGGCGCTGGTCCTCGACCTGCTGGCGAAGCAGCCGGCCGACCGTCCGGCCGACGCCCGGGCGGTGCACGCCCGGTTGCTGCCGCTGCTCCCCGCTCCGGCGGGGACGCCCCAGCCCCCGCCCGGCCCGGTGCCGGACCCGTCCCGTCCCTTCCGCTTCCCGCACCACCCGGCGCCGTCCGGCCCGATCGATCCGCGGACCGGCGGGTGGACCGTCCCGGGCCGGAGCCCTGCCCGGGCCTCGACCCCGACCCCGTCCGGCCTGCGCCCGTCAACCCCGCCGCCGACGGCACCGCAGCCGCCCGAGGAGCTGGCGAGCGCCTGCGCCCGGCTGTCCGATCTGGTCGCCGCCCGCCGCCACACCGAGGTGATCGGGCTGGCCGGGCTGCTGCTGCCGCGGGCCCGGACCGAACTCGGCGAGGGCGCGCCGCTGGTGCAGACCGTCCGGGCGATCCTGGCGCGGACGCTGCTGGCGGAGCACCGGTACGGCGACGCGCTGCCCGAGTACCGGCAGCTCGCGGCGGTGGCGGCCGCCGAGCGGGGCCCGTACGACCCGGCCGTGCTGGATCACCGGGGCCGGGCGGCCCGCTGTCTGGAGGGGCTCGGTCGGGCGGCCGAGGCGCTGGCCGAGTACCGGGCGCTGCTGGCGGTGCACCCGCCGGACGCTCCGGCGGTGCCGGAGCTTCGGGAGCGGGCCGGGCTGCTGCGGGCCGGCGGCGGCGATCGGGACGGCGGCTGGCAGGAGCTGCTGGAGCTGCTGCTGGACACCGAGCGCCGGTACGGCCCGCACCACCCGGACGTGCGCCGCGTGCGCGGGCACCTGGAGGCGCTGGGCACCGGCCGGACGACCACCGGCCCGCACCGCGCGTAGCCGGCACCACGCGCAGCGCAGCACCGCGCGCAGCCCGTACCGCGCCGGACGTCGGCCCGTTCGGGCGACGGTCTGGGCAAGGGTGGGTGCGGCGCTCTACTGTTCGTCCCAGCTCGTCGTACGTGCCAGGAGTACCACCGGAACGCACCAGCCCCACCCACTGCCCGGGAGGCCCCACGTGATCCGCACCAGCTCCGCCCGCCGCCGCAGCCTGCGGACCGCCGTGGGCGTCGCGCTCGCCGCCGCCGCGCTGTCCGCCTGCGGGGCGCAGCCGGCCCACCCGGGCGCCGCCGCCGTGGTGGGCGGGGAGCGGATCAGCGTTGCGTCGGTGGAGGCCCGGATGGCGGCCGTCCGGGACGCGTCGGCGGGTCAGGGCGGGGCGCGGACCGAGCGGGCCGGGCTGGCCAAGCGGACCGTCGCCGACCTGGTCCTGGACCGGGTGATCGCCAAGGCGTTGAACGACCGTCAGCTGTCGGTGAGCGACGCGGAGATCGCCACCAGCCGGGCGGCCGATGCCAAGGTGCTGGGCGGCGAGAGCCAGTTGGAGCGCGAGCTGCTGGCCCGCCAGGGCGTCCCCTCGGCGGACATCGACACCTTCTACCGGCAGCAGCTGGGCATCCAGAAGCTGGCCGCCGCGCAGGGCGAGGACGCCCGCACCACGGTCGGTGACGCGGTGGTCCGCAAGGCCCTGGTGGAGGCGGGCGGCAAGCTCGACATCCAGGTCAACCCGCGCTACGGCCGCTGGGACGTGCAGCAGATCACGCTCGCCGACACGGTCGACGACTGGCTGCCGCAGAACCACCAGCTGTTCTGAGGAAGGCCGCGCGCCGAGCAGGTAGGTTCAAAGGCGTGGACACTCCGAAGCTGACCCTGCTCACCACCACCCACCGCGTCGCCCCCGGCCTGCTGTCCTGGCCGGCGTGGGAGGCCCTGCGGGGCGCTCCCCGGGTGCTGGCCGGTGACGCCGCCCATCCGCAGCTGCCGGCCGTCCGGCAGGCGGGGGTCGAGGTGGAGCTGGTCGAGCGCGGTTCGGCGCCGGCGCTGGCACGGCGGCTGCTCGGAGCGGCGCCGGCCCTGTGGCTGGGCAGCCCGGACGGCGACCCGGGGCTGACCGACGCGCTGGCCCGGATCGCGGTCGAGGAGGCCGGGCAGGTGCCGGAGATCGAGGTGCTGCCCGGCTCGTACGACCTGCCCGGGGCGCGGCTGCTGGACCTGGCCTCGGTGATGGACCGGCTGCGCTCGCCGGGCGGCTGCCCGTGGGACGCCGAGCAGACCCACGAGACCCTGGTGAAGTACCTGGTCGAGGAGGCCTTCGAGCTGGTCGAGGCGATCGAGGAGGGCGACCGGGCGACGCTCCGCGAGGAGCTGGGCGATGTGCTGCTCCAGGTGTTCTTCCACTCCCGGATCGCCGAGGAGCACCCGGAGGACCCGTTCTCCGTCGACGACGTGGCCGGCGACATCGTGGAGAAGCTGATGTACCGGCACCCACACGTGTTCGGGGAGGTGGAGGCGACCGGGTCGGCCCAGGTGGAGGCCAACTGGGAGCAGCTGAAGGCGGCGGAGAAGCAGCGCGAGTCGGTGCTGGACGGGGTGCCGGCCGGCCTGCCGTCGCTGGCGTACGCGGCGAAGCTGGTCTCCCGGGTCCGGCGGGCGGAGTTCACCGCGGTGCCGGACCGGCCGTACGAGCTGCCCGCCGAGTTCACCGAGGAGTCGGCGGGGGAGCTGCTGCTGGCCGTCGCGCAGCGCGGCTACGACGCCGGGGTGGACGTGGACGCGGCGCTGCGGGCGGCGGCCCGGCGCTACCGGGCGGCGGTGCGGGCGGCCGAGGGGCTGTCGGAGGGCTGACGCTGGGTCGGGACGACCTCACCGATCGCCTCGCCGACCTCGGCGAGCAACTCGGCCAGCGGGTCGAGGTGGTGCGGCAGCTCGGCGAGCTGGACGATCCGCTCGCCGTGCGGCCCGGCGACCGCGAACAGGTCGACCGGGCCGAGGTGGCCGGTCGCGGTGTCCACCAGGGCGGCGATGTCGCTGGGGCGGTGCACGTCGCCGCAGACGCCGACCACCGGGCACCCCGGGCGGTCCAGCTCGGTCGCGAGGTCCTCGGCCACACCGGGCCGCAGGTCGGCGATGAGCAGACCGGACGCGCCGGCGGCGGCGAACCGGCGGGCCAGGTCGGCCCCCGAGCCTCCGTCGAGCACGGCGATGACCACCACGGCCCCGGCTACTCGCATGGCTTGCTCCTCCTTGAGCGTCACCTCGCGGACGGCCCGCACTGCCGTCCACCACGGTTATCGGAGGATCGTAGGCACGTCACGACCCTCCGCAACAGGGATTACCCCCCAGGTGACCAGACTCACGCCCGACCGCCACCGGATACGGTCGGGGCATGTCCGACACGCCCGTTCCCGCCCGGCCCGAGCTCTTCACCTGGGAGTTCGCCGCCGACCCCTACCCCGCGTACGCCTGGCTCAGGGAGCACGCGCCGGTGCACCGGACCACGCTGCCGAGCGGTGTCGAGGCGTGGCTGGTGACGCGCTACGCGGACGCCCGGCAGGCGCTGGCCGACAGCCGGCTCTCCAAGAACCCGGCGCACCACAGCGAGCAGGCGCACCGCACCGGCCGGGTCGGCATCCCGGGGGAGCGGCAGGCCGACCTGATGACGCACCTGCTGAACATCGACCCGCCGGACCACACCCGGCTGCGCCGCCTGGTGTCCAAGGCGTTCACCCCGCGCCGGGTGGCGGAGTTCGAGCCGCGGGTGCAGCAGCTCACCGACCGGTTGATCGACTCCTTCGCGGGGCGCGGCGAGGCCGACCTGATCCACGAGTTCGCCTTCCCGCTGCCGATCTACGCGATCTGCGACCTGCTCGGCGTCCCGGCGGAGGACCAGGACGACTTCCGGGACTGGGCCGGCATGATGCTGCGACACACAAAGCCGGGCCACCACGGCGGGCAGCGCGGCGGCGTCGGCCGGGCCGTGAAGAAGATGCGGGCGTACCTGCTCGAACTCATCCACCGCAAGCGCGCGGACCTCGGCGACGACCTGATCTCCGGGCTGATCAGGGCCAGTGACCACGGCGAGCACCTCACCGAGAACGAGGCCGCGGCGATGGCGTTCATCCTGCTCTTCGCCGGCTTCGAGACCACCGTGAACCTGATCGGCAACGGCCTGTACGCGCTGCTGCGCAACCCCGGCCAGCGGGAGCTGCTGCAGGCGGCGCTGGGCCGGGGCGACGGCGCCCTGCTGGAGACCGGCATCGAGGAACTGCTGCGCTACGACGGTCCGGTGGAGCTGGCCACCTGGCGGTTCGCCACCCGGCCGCTGAGCATCGGCGGGGTGGACATCCCGGTCGGGGACCCGGTGCTGGTGGTGCTGGCCGCCGCCGACCGCGACCCGGCCCGGTTCGCCGACGAGAACACCCTCGACCTCGCCCGGAAGGACAATCCCCATCTGGGATTCGGACACGGAATCCATTACTGCATCGGCGCGCCGCTGGCCAGGCTGGAGGGCCGTTCGGCGATCGGCACGCTGCTCACCAGGCTGCCCGATCTGCACCTCGCGGCGGACCCGTCGGAATTGCGCTGGCGCGGAGGTTTGATCATGCGGGGGCTGCGTGAGCTGCCGGTCGGGTTCACTCCTGCGAGTTGACGGCGCGTCGGAACCATCGGCTCCGGATCGGGACAACCCGGGACATGCAGGCATTGTTCGTATCCGATACATGACTCGTCGTAATTTCGGCGTGATATCGGTGATATGAGCTTGTGATCGTCCGTCGGATCTGCCTACTCTCCATCAGTCCGCAGCCGCGGGCCCCGAGTGCGGAACGCCCAACCCTGTCCGCCGCACTGCAGGGAAACCGACCAGACCCGGGCAGGGGCGGGGGAACCAGGTTTGACGCCGTCCCCCAACGGCTTGGGGTGAAGCCGCACGGCAGGAGCATTTCCTGCCGCCGCGGCCGGGCTACTTTCCGGCCCGAACCCGACAGCTCACCTCGCAGGCGTGCGGAGAGGACTCGTCATGCTGTTCACCGGTTCCGGCAAACACCGCCGCAGTACCAAGGCCGAGAAGGCGATCGCCGCCGCAGGCGTCGCGAGCCTGGGACTCGCCCTCCCGCTGCTCGCCGCCACCGGCGCCCACGCCGCCTCGGTCTCCACCTGGGACAGGGTCGCGCAGTGCGAGAGCGGCGGGAACTGGAGCATCAACACCGGCAACGGCTACTACGGTGGCCTCCAGTTCTCCTCCTCCACCTGGAAGTCCTTCGGCGGCACCCAGTACGCGCCGATGGCCCACCAGGCCAGCAAGGGCCAGCAGATCGCCGTGGCCGAGAAGGTGCTGGCCTCGCAGGGGCCGGGCGCCTGGCCGGTCTGCTCGATCAGGGCCGGTCTGGCCAAGGGTGCAGCGCCCGCCCAGGTCGACACCGCCGCGCGCACCGAGGCCAAGCCCGCCGTCAAGAGCGCCGCCCCCGCGCCGAAGCCCGCCACCCCGAAGTCCGCCGCGCCGAGCGCCCCGACCGCCGCCCCGGAGGCCGCGCCGGCCGTCGTGCCGGCCTCGACCGAGCAGACCCCGGCCGCGCCCGCGTCCGGTACCGCCTACACCGTCCGCGAAGGTGACACGCTGTCCGGCATCGCCGCCGACCAGCACCTCGCCGGCGGCTGGGAGCAGCTCTACCAGGCCAACCGCGCCGTGGTCGGCGACAACCCCGACCTGATCCTCCCGGGCCAGACGCTCGCACTCTGACCGGGCCCGCTCCGGCGACGCCCCGGCGCGCGCCCCGCGAGGGGCGCGCCCGGGGTGTCCGCATTTGCTCGACATTCAGGTGAACTACCAGCGAGTACGGCGCCACACGGTGAGACAGGACCATGCTCGGCGTGGCCCCGGAGCGAGCTGCGGTTAGGCTCTGGACGTAACGACTCACATCCGCTTCCGCTAGGAGATGCCTCGTGCCGTCCATCGATGTCGTCGTAGCCCGTGAAATCCTCGACTCCCGCGGCAACCCCACTGTCGAGGTCGAGGTGGGTCTCGACGACGGCAGCACGGGTCGTGCCGCCGTTCCGTCCGGTGCCTCCACCGGCGCCTTCGAGGCTCTGGAGCTCCGCGACGGCGACAAGAACCGCTACTTCGGCAAGGGCGTCGAGAAGGCCGTCCTGGCCGTCATCGAGCAGATCGGCCCCGAGCTGGTCGGCTACGACGCCACCGAGCAGCGGCTGATCGACCAGGCCATGCTCGACCTGGACGCCACCCCGGACAAGTCCTCGCTCGGCGCCAACGCCATCCTCGGCGTCTCGCTCGCCGTCGCGCACGCCGCCTCCGAGGCCAGCGACCTGCCGCTGTTCCGCTACCTGGGCGGCCCGAACGCGCACGTCCTGCCGGTGCCGATGATGAACATCCTCAACGGCGGCTCGCACGCGGACTCCAACGTCGACATCCAGGAGTTCATGATCGCCCCGATCGGCGCGGAGTCCTTCTCCGAGGCCGTCCGCTGGGGCGTCGAGGTCTACCACACCCTCAAGGCGGTCCTGAAGGAGCGCGGCCTGTCCACCGGCCTCGGCGACGAGGGCGGCTTCGCCCCGAACCTGGACTCCAACCGCGAGGCCCTGGACCTCATCACCGAGGCCATCAAGAAGGCCGGCTACACCCCGGGCAAGGACATCGCGCTCGCCCTGGACGTCGCCGCCACCGAGTTCCACAAGGACGGCGTCTACCAGTTCGAGGGCAAGGGCCTGTCCGCCACCGAGCTGATCGACTACTACGCCGACCTGGTCGCCTCCTACCCGCTGGTCTCCATCGAGGACCCGCTGAACGAGGAGGACTGGGAGGGCTGGAAGGCCATCACCGAGAAGCTGGGCGACAAGGTCCAGCTGGTCGGCGACGACCTGTTCGTCACCAACCCGGAGCGCCTGCGCCGCGGCATCGAGTCCGGCACCGCCAACGCGCTGCTGGTGAAGGTCAACCAGATCGGCTCGCTCACCGAGACCCTGGACGCCGTCGAGCTGGCCCAGCGCAACGGCTACCGCTGCATGATGTCGCACCGCTCCGGCGAGACCGAGGACGTCACCATCGCCGACCTCGCCGTCGCCACCAACTGCGGCCAGATCAAGACCGGCGCCCCGGCCCGCTCCGAGCGCGTCGCCAAGTACAACCAGCTGCTGCGCATCGAGGAGATCCTCGACGACGCCGCCGAGTACGCCGGCCGCGGCGCGTTCCCGCGGTTCAAGCACGAGGGCTGAGTACAGCTGAGCCCCGGGCGCTGACACACAGCGCTTGAGATCCGGTGCCCCGGCTTCCACCGCGTAGGGTGGGGGCCGGGGCACCGGCGTGCGCAGGAGGGGTACGAGATGGGCAAGTGGAAGATCCCGGGGCTGGCGGGGCGTCCGCGCTTCACCAGCCGCGCCACCGTCCTCGTGCTCGTCCTGTGCTCGCTGGTCGCGATACTCGCGTACCCGACCCGGCAGTTCATCGCCCAGCGGTCGGAGATCGCCGCGCAGCAGGCCAAGGCCGAGCACGCCAGGCAGCAGGTCGAGGAGCTCCGCCGGGAGCGGGCCCGCTGGCAGGACCCCGAGTACGTGAAGGCCCAGGCCCGCGAGCGGCTGCACTACGCCCTGCCGGGCGAGACGCCGTTCGTCTCGGTCGACCCGTCGCCCTCGGCGAGTGCCCGGCCCTCCTCCGCCGACGCGGCCCCCGGTACCGGGACCCGGCCGAAGGCCGTCAAGCCCTGGTACGTCAGCTTCTGGGAGTCGGTCGACCTCGCCGACGCCGGACAGCCCCGTACCGAACTCCCCGCCTCCCACTGAAGACAGACCTGCCGATGACCAACGAACACCCGGCCGTCCCCGACGCCGACGTCGCCGCCATCGCGGCCCAGCTCGGCCGCGTCCCGCGCGGCCTGCGCGGGGTGGCCCACCGCTGCCCCTGCGGCAACCCGGACGTCGTGGAGACCGCCCCCCGGCTGCCCGACGGCACGCCGTTCCCCACGCTGTACTACCTGACCTGCCCCAAGGCGGCCTCGCTGATCGGCACCCTGGAGGCCGAGGGCGTGATGAAGGACCAGACCGCCCGGCTGGCCACCGATCCGGACCTCGCCGCCGCCTACCAGCGGGCCCACGAGGACTACATCGCCCGCCGCGACGCCATCGAGGTGCTGGAGGGCTTCCCGAGCGCCGGCGGCATGCCGGACCGGGTGAAGTGCCTGCACGTCCTGGTCGGCCACGCGCTGGCGGCCGGCGAGGGCGTCAACCCGCTCGGCGACGAGGCGATCGGCATGCTGGAGGACTGGTGGGCCAAGGGCCCCTGCGTCTCCCCGGCCGAGGTCGAGGCGGCCGGCGAGCGGGTCTCCCGCAACCGCGCCAAGGACGAGGACCACGCGGCCGTGATCGCCGCCAAGGAGCAGAAGACGGCCGAGCGCGCCGAGAAGCGGCGCCAGGCCGAGGAGGAGGGCGAGTGACGACGACCCGGGTGGCCGCGATCGACTGCGGCACCAACTCGATCCGCCTGCTGGTCGCCGACCTCGACCCGGACACCGGCGCGATCACCGACCGCGACCGCAGGATGATCATCAACCGGCTGGGCCAGGGCGTCGACAAGACCGGCCGCCTCCACCCGGACGCGCTGGAGCGCACCTTCGCCGCCTGCCGCGAGTACGCCGAGGTCATCGCCGAGCACGGCGTCACCCCGGACCGGATCCGGATGGTCGCCACCAGCGCCTCGCGCGACGCCGAGAACGCCGCCGAGTTCACCGACGGCGTCCGGGAGATCCTGGGCGTCACCCCGAGCGTGGTCAGCGGCGACGAGGAGGCCCACCTCTCCTTCACCGGCGCCACCAAGGAACTGCTCGGCGGCCCCGCCAAGCCCCCGTACCTGGTCTTCGACCTGGGCGGCGGCTCGACCGAGTTCGTGCTGGGCGGCGAGGACGTGCAGGCCGCCCGCTCGGTGGACATCGGCTGCGTCCGGCTGACCGAGCGGCATTTCGCCGGGAGCGAGCGGCCGACCCAGGATCAGATCGCCGCCGCCCAGGCCGACATCAACGCCGCCCTGGACCGCGCCGCCGAGGCCGTCCCGCTGGACGGCGACGCCACCCTGGTCGGCCTGGCCGGCACGGTCACCACGGTCGCCGGCATCGTGCTCGACCTGCCCGAGTACCGGTCCGAGCGGATCCACCACGCCCGGCTCACCGTCGACCAGGTCCGCGAGGTCACCGCCCGGCTGCTGACCGCGAGCCACGACGAGCGGGCCGCGATCCCGGTCATGCACCCCGGTCGGGCCGACGTGATCGCCGCCGGTTCGCTGGTGCTGCTGGAGATTATGGAGCGGACCGGAGCCCTGGAGGTTCTGGTCAGCGAGCACGACATCCTCGACGGGATCGCCTGGAGCATCGACTGAGAGGCGTGTCGCCGAAAAGGTTCGTGAATTTCTTCACATGAGGATCCCGCCTTTCGTCGCACTCACGTGTCCGGTCCGTCCGATATGTGGGACCGAAGGCCGTCTCGGTGGGCGGACCACCGGATCGCAGGTGAGGCGGCGAGTTGGCCGGTGGAATCGCAAAGGCGCTCGGGAACCCGGGCACCACAAGGATCGTTGCTGCTCAGAGGCGCCACATGTGTCCGTCCGCTCACCACGGCCCCCCGCCGTCGGTGAGCGGACCGGCCGGCCCGGCTCATGTGGGCGCGTAGTGTAGCACCAGGTGTCCAGCACCTTGTGACGGGCCTCACGAAGTGTCCGTCAGAAGGGGGTGGATACTTTCGGATATGAGCACCACGGAGCGTCCTCGCATCCTGATCGTCGGCGGTGGTTACGTCGGCCTGTATGCCGCGATGCGCATCCTCAAGAAGATGCGCTACGGCGAAGCGACCGTCACGGTCGTCGACCCGCGGTCGTACATGACGTACCTGCCCTTCCTTCCCGAGGCGGCCGGCGGCAACGTCGCGCCTCGCAACCTCGTCGCGCCGCTGCGCAGCGCCCTCAAGAAGGCGGAGGTGCTCACCGGTGCGGTCACCGGTGTCGACCACGCCCGCAAGGTCGCCACCATCCAGCCCGCGGCCGGTGACTCCTACGAGCTGTCCTTCGACTACCTCGTCGTCGCGACCGGCTCGGTGTCCCGCACCTTCCCGATCCCCGGCTTGGCCGAGCACGGCATCGGCATGAAGACGGTCGAGGAGGCGATCACCCTCCGCAACCACGTCATGGCGCAGCTGGACAAGGCCGAGTCCACCACGGACGAGGCGATCCGCCGCAAGGCCCTGACCTTCGTGGTCATCGGTGGCGGCTTCGCCGGCATCGAGACCATCGCCGAGATCGAGGACATGGCGCGCGACGCCGCCAAGATCTACAAGACCGTCAGCCGCGACGACATGCGCTTCATCGTCGTCGAGGCCGCCAACCGCATCCTCCCCGAGATGGGCCCGGACCTCGGTCTGTGGACCAAGGAGAAGCTCGAGGAGCGGAACATCGAGATCTACATCGAGACCTCGATGGACTCCTGCGTCGACCAGCACGTGGTGCTGAAGAACGGCGTCGAGGTGGACGCCTCCACCATCGTGTGGACCGCCGGCGTCAAGCCCAACCCGGTGCTGAACCACTTCGGCCTCCCGCTCGGCCCGCGCGGCCACGTCGACACCGCCGCGACCCTCCAGGTCCAGGGCTTCGACTACGTCTGGGCCGCCGGCGACAACGCCCAGGTGCCGGACCTCGCCGCCGGCGAGGGTGCCTGGTGCCCGCCGAACGCCCAGCACGCGGTCCGTCAGGCCGCCGTCCTCGGCGACAACGTGGTCTCCGGCATGCGGGGCTTCCCGCAGAAGGAGTACAAGCACAAGAACCTCGGTGCCGTCGCCGGCCTCGGCCTGCACAAGGGTGTCGCGATCCTCTTCGGCAAGGTCAAGCTCAAGGGCCGCCTCGCCTGGTGGTTCCACCGCGGCTACCACGGCGCGATGGTCCCGACCATGAACCGCAAGGTCCGCGTTTTCACCGACTGGACCCTCGCGATGTTCCTCAAGCGCGAGACGGTCGGCCTCGGCGAGATGGAGAAGCCGTTCGCCGCGTTCCAGGAGGCTGCGGCGCCCGCGCCGAAGCCCGCCGCTGCCGCCGAGCCCGTCAAGGAGCTCGCGACCAGCAAGTAAGGCGACCAGACCCGACCATTCGGGTACGAGTCGGAGGCCCTCCGCCCGGCAGCGTTGCCGGACCACGACCTCCGTGGTGCTCAGCCGGCCGTGCGACCGGGCGGAGTACAGCAGCAGTTGAGAAGGCCCCTGCCGAGATCCTCGGCGGGGGCCTTCCGTTCTGGTGGGGCCAACCACTGGGGGCGCGAGGAACTGCGCGACCAGCCATGCACTCGGGTGAGTGGTGGGCTGGCCGCGCAGTTCCTCGCGCCCCTGTCGGTGAACCCGGATCAGTCAGTTTTGATGGAGTCGAGGATGTCGAGGCGGGAGGCGCGGCGGGCGGGCCAGAGGGCGGCGATCATGCCGACCAGGCCGGCGAGCGCCAGGAACAGGAGCAGCTGGCCGTAGGGAATCACGGTGGTCAGTCCCTTCAGGTCGGGGGCGAGGGTGCGGTTGGCGGCCCAGGCGACGAAGCAGCCGAGGCCGACGCCGATCAGGGCGCCGAAGACGGAGATGACGACCGACTCCAGCCGGACCATCCGCTTGATGCCGCGGCGGTCGAGGCCGATCGCCCGCAGCATGCCGATCTCCCGCTTGCGCTCGAAGACGGACATCGCCAGCGTGTTGATCACGCCGAGGACCGCGACCAGGACGGACATCGCCAGCAGTCCGTACATCAGGTTCAGCGCGAAGGTGATGATCCGGCTGAACTCGTCCTTCATGTCCTGCTTGCTCTTGACCTCGATCACCGGGTTGCTGCCGGTGGCGTCCTTGATGGCCTGCTTGAGGCCGGAGGTGGCGCCGTCGGTGCCCTTGACCAGGATCTCGCTGATGCTGCCGTCGGGCTCGTGCTTGGCGATGTCGGCGTTGGCCATCACCACGGGGGAGAGCATCTCGGAGCGCTGGAAGACGCCGCCGACGGTCAGGGAGCCGGTGGTCTCGTCGGGGTAGGTGACCTTGAGGGTCGAGCCGACGGAGAGGTGGGCGCTGGCGGCGAGTTCGTCGTTGACCAGGATCTGGCCCTGCTTCAGGGCCTGGGTGGAGCCGCCGTTCATGGTGACCGCGATCAGCTGGTCGAAGCTGGCGGCGTCGAAGCCCTGAATGGCGCGGGTCCTGCCGTCGAGGTCCCAGTACACGTTGGAGACGGCGCTGGCGGCGGTGACGCCGGGGGCCTTGGCGACCGCGGTGACGAGCTCGGGGGCGAGCTGGTCGCGGGTGGCCATGGCGACGTCGTAGTCGGCGCGCATGGAGTTGGTGACGGCCTTGCCGACGGCGTCGTTGACCGAGGCGCCGAGCACGGTGAGTGCGGAGACCAGGGTCAGACCGATGGTCAGGGCGGCGGCGGTGGCGGCGGTGCGGCGCGGGTTGCGGACGGCGTTCTGCCGGGCGAGCTTGCCGGGGGTGCCGAACAGCTTGCCGAGCACCGGGCCGACCAGGGCGATCACCGGGCGGGAGAGCAGCGGCAGCAGGATGAAGATGCCGATCATGGTGATCGGGGCGCCGGCCTCGATCATCTCCCGACCGGACTTGCCCGCGGCGGCGCCGCCCAGGATCAGGGCGATGCCGCCGCCGGTGATCAGCGAGCCGATGACGTTGCGGATCACCAGGCTCTTCTGGGTGGCGGGCTGGTCGCCGCTGCTCATCGCGGCGACCGGGGCGATCCGGGAGGCCCGGACGGCCGGGAGCACGGCGGAGAGCACGGTGACCAGGACGCCGACGGTCAGGCCGGTGACGACGGTGGCCGGGGCGAGCACCAGCGGGCCGGTCGGCATGCTGGGGTTGAGCGCGGCGATGACGGCCTGCATGCCGGCACCGATGCCGACACCGGCCAGCAGACCGGCCAGCGAGGCGGTCACGCCGATCACCAGGGCCTCGGCCAGCACGGACTTGGTGACCTGGGAACGGCCGGCGCCGACGGCGCGCAGCAGCGCCAGCTCCTTGGTGCGCTGGGCGATCAGCATGGTGAAGGTGTTGGCGATGATGAAGATGCCGACGAACAGCGAGATACCGGCGAAGACCAGCAGCATGGTCTTCATGCCGCTGGTCGAGTCGGCGATCATCCTGGTCTGCTCGTCCGTCAGCTGCTTGCCGGTCTCGGCGTCGAACTGGTTGCCGCCGGGCAGCTTCGGGGTGGCCTGGTTCAGCAGCTCGGTCTCGGAGGTGCCGGCCTTGGCGGTCAGCACGATCGAGCTGTACTGGCCAGGGGCGAGCAGCATCTTCTGCGCGCTGGCGGTGTCCAGCAGGGTGAGCGAGCTGCCGGAGGTGACCTCGGGGTCGTCGGTGGTGAAGACGCCGGTCAGCTTGGCGTCGACGGCCGGGCCGTTGCCGGCGATCCGGACGGTGTCGCCGACGTGGTACCCGCCCGTCTTCGCGGTCGCCTGGTCCAGCGCGATCTCACCGGCGGCCTTGGGGCCGCGGCCGTCGGCCATCGGGTAGCGGGGGTCGACGCCGGAGGCGTCCGGCACGAAGTTGGT
This sequence comes from Kitasatospora cinereorecta, assembly GCF_024172095.1. Classification (GTDB taxonomy): domain Bacteria; phylum Actinomycetota; class Actinomycetes; order Streptomycetales; family Streptomycetaceae; genus Kitasatospora; species Kitasatospora cinereorecta. The sequence continues at coordinate 434,747 of NZ_JAMZDX010000001.1, forward strand.
GCCGCGGGCGCTCCACGCCTGGCCGATCAGGTTGCCCTTGCGGTCGGCGACGCCGGTGAAGCCGGCGACCACACCGCGGGCCTTGGCGGTGCCGGGCAGCGCGGCCAGCTCCTTGACCGTGGCGTCGGTCAGCGTGCCGGGCGCCTTCTCGCTCTTCTCCCGGGCGCTGGCGTGGCTGCCTGCCGCGCGGTCGGTGATCTGTACCGAGACGTCGGTGTAGCTCTTGGAGTAGCTGTTCCGCATGGCCTGGCCGGCCGTGTCGGAGAAGACCATGGTGCCGGCCACGAAGGCGGTGCCCAGCATGACGGCGAGCGCCGTCATCAGCAGTCGGCCCTTGTGGGCCAGCACATTGCGCAGTGCGGTGCGATACATGGGGTGTCCTGATGGGTCGTGACGGACGGGCTGCGGCTGGCGGGTCGTCAGCTCGTCCGGCCCTTGGCGTCGAAGCGGCGCATCCGGTCGAGCACCGCGTCGGCGGTGGGGGCGGTCAGCTCGTCGACGATGCGGCCGTCGGCGAGGAACACCACCCGGTCCGCGTACGAGGCGGCGACCGGGTCGTGGGTGACCATCACGACGGTCTGGCCGAGCTCGCGCACCGAGTTGCGCAGGAAGGAGAGGATCTCGGCGCCGGAGCGGGAGTCCAGGTTTCCGGTCGGCTCGTCGGCGAAGATGATCTCCGGCTTGCTCGCCAGCGCGCGGGCGCAGGCGACCCGCTGCTGCTGGCCGCCGGAGAGTTGCGAGGGACGGTGGCTCAGGCGGCCGGACAGGCCGACGGTGTCGACCACCCGGTCCAGCCACGCCTGGTCGACCTTGCGGCCGGCGATGTCCATCGGCAGCGTGATGTTCTCCAGCGCGGTGAGGGTCGGCAGCAGGTTGAACGCCTGGAAGACGAAGCCGATCTTGTCCCGGCGGAGCTTGGTGAGCTGCTTGTCCTTGAGGCCGACCAGCTCGGTGTCGCCGATCATCGCGGACCCGGAGGAGACCGTGTCCAGCCCGGCCATGCAGTGCATCAGGGTCGACTTGCCCGAGCCGGAGGGGCCCATGATCGCGGTGAACTCGCCCTGCGGGAACACCACGCTGACGTCGTCCAGGGCCACGACACGGGTCTCACCGTCTCCGTAGACCTTGTTGAGGCCGGTGGCGCGGGCGGCCGCCAGGCCGGTGGGTGCGGGCCATGCGGTCGTCGTGGTCATGGGACGTGCTCCTGTCGGGAAGGCGGTGATAAGTCTGGACGGCCGGTCGCACAGGCGCCGGCCGCTACTCCATCGTCCGCCACGTGATCATGGTTTTCCGTCGCTCCGGCGGACGGTTGGACCCACCGCCGCTGGACGTACACCGGGGGCGCCGTCTCCTCCTGCGGTATGACTCCACCCCTGAGGCCCGGCCCGCTGGCCGATTCCGGCCTCCGGCTGGCCGAATCGCGGACGGTTCGTCAGATCGCAAGGAAGCATGACAACTTCCGCAGCCGGAAATATGCGAAACGGGCGGGGAGACGACTAGGCTCAGGGGTAGCCCGCAGGGGCGGGAGTTGGGTCCGCCCGGGTGGTGGAATGCAGACACGGGCAGCTTAAAACTGCTTGGCCGCAAGGCCGTGCCGGTTCGAGTCCGGCTCCGGGCACCAAGCTCCGTATCGCCTCTGGCCTGGGGATATGGCCTGTCCAGGGCGCGCGGTGTTCTCCTTGCGGGAACACGGTGGGAACACCGCGCGTGGTCCGCGACACAGGGCGGGCGTCCACCGCTGTACGAACAGGATCCTTTGGTGCTGGAAGCTGTCTTCCACGGGCACATGACCTTTGTCGTCACCGCGTCGGCCATCACCGCCGCCTCGGCCGTGGTCGCATTCCTGCTCGCGCGGGCAAGGTCCGACCGGCCGGCGCTGATCGCCGTCTGGGTCGCCTCGGCCGTCGGCGCGGTGTGCCTGACCATGTGGTCCACCGGCGGGACCGGCGGCGTCGGCCGCTGCGTGGTCAACCTCTCCCTGTTCGAGCCGTTTCACGAGGTGCAGGGTCGGCTGAACCTGGCGATGTTCGTCCCCCTCGGGTTTCTGGGCGCACTGGTGACGCGGCGCATGGTGCCGGCGGCAGCGGCGGGCGTGATCCTTTCGGCAGGGATCGAGACGATCCAGGGCGCCTTTCCCGTTCTGGGGCGGGCCTGCGACACCAGTGACCTCGTCGCAAACTCCAGCGGTGCGGTGATCGGCGCGATCGCGGGGTGGCTGGTTGTCAGGATCGGATCCGGAAAGCGGCCGCCGATGGCGCTCGGAAGCAGGGTGACCGTGGTCGCACCGGTGGTTGTCGCCGTCCTTCTCGGCACGACCTGGGCCACGTCCATCGTGCCCACGACGGTCGCGGCGACCAGCGCGATCGGTCCGGCCAGCCCGGGGCAGGAGGCTGCGGCGCGGGAAGCCGTCGCTCGCGCTTTCGGTGATTACTACCCCATCAAGAAGGTCCAGTTCACGTCGCTGGACGGCAGGATCGGCACGGTGACGGCCTTCCTCTCGGCAGGAATGCTGGACGTCAGCTGGCCCGACCGCACGAGCATCACCGCCGACCTGGTGGCGTCCGACAGCGGTCCGGAATCCGGCTACCCGGTGCAAGGGGTGGCCGGTCCCGCAGCGTCCGACCGCGACGCGGTCGACATCGCGACGGCCTACGCCCGGCAGCGGTTTCCCTCGGACCTGCCAGGCAGTCAGGTCACGGTCGAGCCGGTCGGGGACAACGCCTCCCTCGGATGGCTGGTGAGCCGGCGCCGGTACCGCGACAACGTCCTCATGCCCATGCGCCTCGACGTCCAGGTCGACCGGGCGGGGCGAATCTCCCAGCTCTCGGCAGTCGACGTCGCAGATCCGGCCGAGCTGCCCACCGTCACCGTGTCGAAGGACATCGCGGGCAGGACCGCGTTGAACCTCGTGCCCTCGTGTCAGAAGGTCGAGGTCGGCGACCTCCTCGCGGTCCGCCACGAAGGCGCGTGGCGGACGGTCTGGCGGACCGTCGTCACCTGCGCGGACACGAGTGAAGTGATCAACGTCGACGCCCACTCGGGGACGGTCGAGTCACGGCAGACGTTCCGCGCACCGCCGAACCGATCTCCCCGGCCTGCTGCGCCCGGCGGCGCCCAGCAGTGATCGTCTTCAGGCTGGCCATTGGCTGCGGAGATCATCCTCGCGGCGTACGCGGATCCCTTTGCCAAACCATTACCCTGGTGCCGTGGGCGGCGTCGCGCCGCCCCGGAGGGAATGAGATGAGAAGCAGCAATCCGGTCTTCTCGCGGGAGGGGTCCTTCACCCGCGACTCGGGGTACGCGGGATTCGACGCCGGTCCCCGGAGTTCGGCCCACGCGGACAACCCGTACGCCCAGCAGGCCCCGTACGGCACCCAGCTGACCGACCAGCAGCTCGCCGAGATGTACGGCGCGCCCTCGGCCGGCCCGCTGCAGACCGGCCGGATGACCATGGACGACGTGGTGGCCCGGACGGCGCTCACCCTGCTCACCCTGGTCGCCGCCGGCACCGTCGCCTGGTTCACCGTGCCGGTCGAGAGCTACAACGTGGCCGTCCTGGTCGCCCTCGCCGCGTTCGCCGTCGGCCTGGTGATCACGTTCAAGCGGAGCGTCAGCCCGCCGCTGATCCTGCTCTACGCCGGTCTCGAGGGCTTCTTCCTCGGCACCCTGTCCAAGGTCTTCGAGACCCTGTGGCCGGGCATCGTGATCCAGGCGGTGCTGGGCACCACGGCCGTCTTCGCGGCCACCCTGATCGCGTACAAGAGCGGCCGGATCCGGGTCACCCCCCGCTACGCGAAGATCGGCATCTCGATCGCGATCGGGTTCGTGATCCTGCTGCTGGTCAACTCGATCGCCTGGGCGTTCGGCGCCGATCTCGGCCTGCGCTCCGGCCCGCTGGGCATCCTGGTCGGCCTGCTCGGCATCGCCCTCGGCGCCTTCTTCCTCACCCTGGACTTCAACGACATCGAGGGCGGCATCCGCGGCGGCGCCCCGCAGCAGGAGTCCTGGCGGGCCGCTTTCGGCCTGACGCTCTCGCTGGTGTGGATCTACCTGGAGATGCTCCGGCTGATCGCCATCCTGCGCGGCGACGACTGACGCACGACCGCCCGCGCAGCAGCCGACGTAGCCCCCGGTCCGCCGGGGGCTACGCTCGCTTCCATGCCTGATCAGACGCCGCTCACGGCCGCCGTCGACCGCCTGGCGGATCGTTTCCGCGCGATGCCGCAGTCCCGGCTGCAGGGCCCCGTGCCCGGCCACCCCTCCCGCGCCGCCGCCGGACTCGCGCTGGCCCGCCGCCTCGCCGCCACCGGCCTCGGGCTGGAGGGCGAGCCCGCCCGCGAGATCCCCGACGCCGGCGATTTCGCCGTCGGCGACCAGCTCGCCGTGGTCGGCCACGACCTCGCCGCCGCGGCGGTAGGCAATCCGGAGGTCCTGGCTGCGGCGCTCGCCGATGTGGAACGGGTCACCGAACTGGTCACGTGAACTGAGTGCGCGACCGGCCACCGCTCTACGTGAGTGCATGGCCGGTCGCGCAGTTCCCCGCGCCCCTGAAAGAGCTAGATCGAAGCGACCACGCGGTCCGCGAGGACGTACACCGCGTCCTCGTCCGTGGAGAAGGTCAGCGAGTACGAGCCGCTGAAGCGGGAGCCGCCGAGGAGGCGGACGTCCTCGCCGGCGCTGATGGCGTCGATGAGGCGGTAGGCGGCCTCGCGGTCGCCGGGGGCGACGCAGAGGGTGGTGCCGTCGGCGAAGGCGTACACGTCGAGGGTGCCGAGCGGGCCGGGGCGGACGTCGGTGAGGGCGACGCACTCCTCGGCGAGGGCGGTCAGCCGGTCGTCGGTCCACTCGCGCGAGGGGGTCGGGCTGGGGACGAAGTCCGGGTGCGAGGGGTGCCGGCGCGGGTCGGGCTTGGCGGCGGGCTCGGTCTCCGTCTCGGCGTCCAGCAGGCCGGCCTCCAGGCCGGTGGCGAGCAGGTCGGCCTCGCGGCGGGCGCGGACGTCGCCGCCGTCGGCCGGCAGGGCGGAGCCGCCGCCGAACACGGGGTGGCCGGGTCGCACGCCGCCGTCGCCGCCGTCGACGGTGTCAGGGACTGAGGGGCCGGCGGGGCCTTCCTTGATCAGGTCCTCGAGGGCGTTGCGCAGCGCCTCGCCGAACGCCGGGTCCATGGTGGGGGCGTTGTCGGCGGCGTCCTGCGGGCCGGTGGGGCGGGGGAAGAACAGCGGCCAGTCCTCGCCGATGGTGGTCAGCGGGGTGTCGAAGAGCGGCGCGTCCTCGGCGGCCCGCGCCTCCTGCTCGGCCCAGAACGCCCGGGCCTCGGTGATCTCGCGCTCACGGTCGGCGGCCAGCGCCTCGGTGACGGCCCGGCGTATCGAGGCCTCGTCGAGGGCAGGGTTCCGGTCCGCTGCCAACCGCCGCGTCAGGGCGCGGACGTGGAGCAGCGCGGCGGTCGCCACGGCGATCAGGATCAGGAGCAGAGAGGTGTAGACGACGCTCACGGAACGTACTCCCAACGAGGGGCGGAACGGGTTTACGCCTCCACATTGCCGTATGTGCGTCCGTTACTGCAGTGGCTGATGTCCGATTTGTGCTGGACTTTCTGCCTTGTCCTCAAATTGTTAGGTAACGCCCTCGACGCAGCGGAGTTGATCCATTCCGGTCCGTCGATGAAAGGCCCTCCGGAGGACGAAAAGAGGGCCGAACCGCACCCGGGGTGTGATTCGGCCCTCAATTACGCTCGGTGAGCCCGGACGAGTGAGTCGGGTGAGTCGAGCGAGTCGAACGAGGTGATCAGCTCAGGCGCTCGATCACCATGGCCATGCCCTGGCCGCCGCCGACGCACATGGTCTCCAGACCGAACTGCTTGTCGTGCCACTGCAGCGAGTTGATCAGGGTGGTGGTGATCCGGGCGCCGGTCATGCCGAAGGGGTGGCCGATGGCGATGCCGCCGCCGTTGACGTTCAGGCGGTCCAGGTCGATGCCGAGGTCGCGGTAGGACGGGATGACCTGCGCGGCGAACGCCTCGTTGATCTCGACCAGGTCGATGTCGGAGATCGACAGGCCGGCCCGCTTCAGCGCCTGCTTCGTGGCCTCGACCGGGCCGTAGCCCATGATCTCGGGGGAGAGGCCGGAGACGCCGGTGGACACCACCCGGGCGAGCGGGGTGATGCCCAGCTCGCGGGCCTTGGTGTCGGACATGATCACCAGTGCGGCGGCGCCGTCGTTGAGCGGGCAGCAGTTACCGGCGGTCACGGTGCCGTCGGGGCGGAACACCGGCTTCAGGCCCTGGACGGCCTCCAGGGTGACGCCGGCGCGCGGGCCGTCGTCGGTGGAGACCACGGTGCCGTCCGGGGTGGTGACCGGGGTGATCTCGCGGGCCCAGAAGCCGGCCTTGATCGCGGCCTCGGCCAGGTTCTGCGAGCGGACGCCGAACTCGTCCTGCTCGGCGCGGGTGATGCCCTTGAGCGCGGCCAGGTTCTCCGCGGTCTGGCCCATGGAGATGTAGGCGTCCGGCAGCAGGCCGTCCTCGCGCGGGTCGTGCCACTCGCCGCCGCCCTCCTGGGCGCGCCGGGCGGTGCGCGCCTGGGCCTCGTCGAAGAGCGGGTTCATGGTGCCCGGCATGCCGTCCGAGGAGCCGTTGACGAAGCGCGAGACGGTCTCCACACCGGCCGAGATGAAGACGTCGCCCTCGCCCGCCTTGATCGCGTGCAGCGCCATCCGGGTGGTCTGCAGCGAGGAGGAGCAGTAGCGGGTGACGGTGGCGCCGGGCAGGTAGTCCATGCCCATCTGGACCGCGATGATGCGGGCCAGGTTGTGGCCCTGCTCGCCGCCGGGCAGGCCGCAGCCGAGCATCAGGTCGTCGATGTCGCGCGGGTCGAGCTGCGGGACCTTGGCGAGGGCGGCGGCGATGATCTGAGCGGTCAGGTCGTCCGGGCGGACGTCCTTCAGCGAGCCCTTGCCCGCCCGGCCGATCGGCGAACGGGCGGCGCTGACGATTACGGCTTCGGGCATGGTGGCTCCTCGCTGCGTGTCCTCGGGCAGGTGCCCGGCCAGGACACCCCGAGGAAAGTTACCGCTTGGTAGCTCCGGCGTCACCGGTCCCGGAGTGTGAGTTGGCTGACGCGTTCGGTGGCGTCTCGGTGCCCGGCAGGCCCAGGCGCAGCCGGTGCCGCAGCGTCGCCCAGCGCCATGTCCCGCTCCCCTCGTCGGCCGCCGTCACCTCGGTGCCGGAGTGACCGGCGGCCGCGGCGGCCGCCACCGCCACCGGCAGCACCGCCTGCGGCTCCAGCGGCGGCTCGGCGCCAGTGAACGTCTCGTCCGGCCACAGGTCCAGGATCGCGCAGAGCGAGGGCAGCAGGGCCATCGCCGCGGTCGCGTACCCCTGGGCGGAGGGGTGGTAGCGGTCGGCGGCGAACATCTCCGGCCGGGCGGCGAACTCCGGACCGAGCAGCGAGCCCAGCGAGACGGTCCGCCCGCCCGCCTCCACCACCGCGATGGTCTGCGCCGCGGCCAGCTGCCGGCTGAGGCGCCGGGCCACCCAGCGCAGCGGCGGTCGGACCGGCTTGATGGTGCCCAGGTCCGGACAGGTGCCGACGACCACCTCGCAGCCCTCGGCGCGCAGCCGGCGCACCACGTCCCCCAGCTCCCGGACGCAGGTGGCCGCCGGGCTGTGCCGGGTCACGTCGTTGGCGCCGACCATCACCACCGCCAGCGTCGGCCGGGCCGACAGCGCCACCTCGACCTGCGCCGCCAGGTCGCAGGAGCGCGCGCCGGACTTGGCCACGTTCACCAGCCGCACCCGGCGCTCGGCGACCGAGGCCAGTCCGGCGGCCAGCAGCGCCCCCGGGGTCTCCCGGCCCCGGGACACCCCGAGCCCGGCCGCGGTGGAGTCGCCCAGGAAGGCCAGCACCAGCGGCGGCTCCCGGTCGGCGGGATCGGTGAACTCCGCCCCGTACACCCCGTCCGCGCGCGGCGGATCACCGTCGAGGAGTCCGATCGCCCGGATCGCCAGCCGGCTCTCGGTGAGCAGCACCCCGGCCAGCCCGACGCCGAGCAGTCCAAGGCCGCCTCCGCCGTACGCCGCCGCGGTGGCGATCCTCCGGGCAACCCGGGCCCTCGACGCCTGTGCCCCTGGCATCAGGTACCCCCTTGTCCGACGCTCGTCCGGTCCGCTCCGGTCCGCTCCGTACTCGTACCCCACTGGTACCCGACTCGTACCCCACTGGTACCCGCCCGCGCCGCGGCCTATGGGTGCGGATCGGCCATCCGGGCGGTGGAACGGCCTAGGCTTGCGGTACCCACAGTCACACATGCCACAGACCGGGAGGACCCCCGTGCGGTACCACAATTCGATCATTGAGCTGGTCGGCAACACGCCGCTGGTCAAGCTCACCAAGGTCACCGAGGGGATCAGCGCCACCGTGCTGGCGAAGGTCGAGTACTTCAACCCGGGCGGGTCGGTGAAGGACCGGATCGCGATGCGCATGATCGAGGCTGCCGAGGCGTCCGGCGCGCTGAAGCCCGGCGGCACCATCGTCGAGCCGACCTCCGGCAACACCGGTGTCGGTCTGGCGATCGTGGCCCAGCAGAAGGGCTACAAGTGCATCTTCGTGTGCCCGGACAAGGTCTCCACCGACAAGATCAACACCCTGCGCGCGTACGGCGCCGAGGTCGTGGTCTGCCCGACCGCGGTCGCCCCCGAGCACCCCGACTCGTACTACAACGTCTCCGACCGCCTGGTCCGCGAGACCCCGAACGCCTGGAAGCCGGACCAGTACTCCAACCCGGACAACCCGGCCTCGCACTACCACTCCACCGGTCCGGAGCTGTGGGAGCAGACCGAGGGCCGGATCACCCACTTCGTGGCGGGCGTCGGCACCGGCGGCACCATCTCCGGCACCGGCAAGTACCTGAAGGAGGCGTCCGGCGGCACGGTCCAGGTGATCGGCGCCGACCCTGAGGGCTCGGTCTACTCCGGCGGCACCGGCCGCCCGTACCTGGTCGAGGGTGTCGGCGAGGACTTCTGGCCCACCGCCTACGACCGCGACGTGGCCGACCGGATCGTGGCCGTGTCCGACAAGGACTCCTTCCAGATGACCCGCCGCCTCGCCAAGGAGGAGGGCCTCCTGGTCGGCGGTTCCTGCGGCATGGCCGTGGTGGCCGCGCTGGAGGTCGCCCGCGAGCTCGGCCCGGACGACGTCGTGGTGGTCCTGCTGCCGGACGGCGGCCGCGGCTACCTGTCGAAGATCTTCAACGACGACTGGATGGCCGACTACGGCTTCCTGCCCACCGCCACCGACGAGGCCCACATCGGCGAGGTGCTGGCCCGCAAGGACGCCATCGAGCACGAGGGCATCCCGCAGTTCGTCCACATGCACCCGGGCGAGACGGTCGCCGAGGCGGTCCGCGTGCTGCGCGACTTCGGGGTCTCGCAGATGCCGGTGGTCTCCCCGGGCGCCGGGCACCCCGACATCATGGCCGGCGAGGTGGTCGGCTCGGTGGTCGAGCGCGAGCTGCTGGAGGGCCTGTTCGCGCAGCGCATCCAGCTCACCGACACCCTGGACAACGTGATGTCCAAGCCGCTGCCGGTGGTCGGCTCCGGCGAGTCGGTGACCAACCTGATGACCGTGCTGGAGAAGGCCGACGCCGTGGTGGTGCTGGTCGAGGGCAAGCCGCAGGGCATCGTCACCCGGCAGGACCTGCTGGCCTTCCTGACCGCCCGGGCCGGTCACTGAGCCGCCGTCCGCGCCGCCCGGGTCGCTGATCCGTCGTCAGGGCGGCCTCGGGGCCGGACAGGTGAAACGGCCTCGCCCCACCTGTTGGTACGTGGACGTCACGTTCACGCATCACCGGGTTAACAACGGACGTGCATCGTAGTGAGCACGGCAAGACGCCGAGCAGGGTGACGGCGGGATCGGGAGCGGCTCCCCGGTCCGCGGTCATCCCGGACACGTCGGTCGGCCCTGACCCGGCCCACCGTGTCCGCCCGTGGGGGCTGCCGTCGTCCCGCCCCTGTCCGGGCTGCCGCGAGGCGGCCGAGGCAGGGTGCGGCGGCTCCCGCGGCACCCATCGCGCCGTGAGGCGCGTCTTTGCAGGCTCCCGGGTGGGGGAGCCTGCAAAGACGGCAGGGCCGGTCCCCGGTATCGGGGGCCGGCCCTCGCCGTTGTTTCCGGAAGCCCGGCGGACCCCCTACGCTCCAGACATGACCAGCACTGACCTGCCCGAGCAGGACGCCCCGCGTTTCGTACGCCTCACCATCGAGCTCATCGCCGAGATCACCGACGAGCAGGCCCTCAAGGCCGCCGCGCTCGCCCAGGTCGCGGAGGACGAGTACCTCGACGACGACGAGCGCGCCCAGTCCGCCGAGGCCATCGAGGTCGACCCGTCCGGGTCGCTCGCCCACTTCATCGACCCGGTCGCGCTGCTCGGCGACGTCCCGGGCGTCGAGCTGACCTCCGCCACCTGGGAGTCGGCCAACACCGACTACGACCCGGACGACGAGAGCTGGGACGAGTACGAGGTGCAGGAGTAGTCACGCACGGTACGCGGCAGGCGCCGCAGAGCCCGGCCCGGACCAGTCCGGGCCGGGCTTTTGTCCGTTATGGCGAAGGAATGGGTACTCTCGTACGATCTGAACATTTTTCGTAGGGAGTGTGACGTGACGGCATCCGAGAAGCAGGACCGCCCGCTCGGCGGTACCTGGAGCCGCCGCGGTGTCCTCGCCGGGCTGCTCGGCGCCCCCGTCCTGATGCTGGCGGCGTGCACCGACGACAAGAAGGGCAGCACCCCGAACGCGGCCGGCTCCGGCCCGGCCGGCGGCAGCGCCGGCCCGAGCCCGAGCCCGAGCCCCAAGGTCTCGGTCGCCAAGATCACCGTCACCCCGGCCGACGGCACCACGGACGCGCCCTTCACCAAGCCGGTCACCGTCACCGTCACCGACGGCATCCTCGGCTCCGTCACGCTCACCGACGGCAAGGGCAGGCAGATACCCGGCCAGCTGGGGCCCTACGGCACCAGCTGGACCTCCACCCAGCCGCTCAGCAGCGGCACCAGCTACACCCTGGCCGCGGCCGCCACCGACAAGGACAAGCTCGAGGCGGACGCCAACGCCAAGTTCGCCACCGCCTCGCCCGCCAACACCTTCGTGGGCTACTTCACCCCCGAGGACGGCTCCACCGTCGGCGTCGGCATGCCGGTCTCGATCAACTTCAACAAGCCGATCACCGACCGGGCCGCCGTCCAGCAGGCCATCACCGTGACCGCCGAACCCGGCGTCGAGATCGTCGGCCACTGGTTCTCCAGCACCCGCCTCGACTTCCGCCCGGAGACCTACTGGGCCAAGGGCACCAAGGTCACCATCCAGCTGCGGCTCAAGGACGTGCAGGGCGCCAAGGGCGTCTTCGGCACCCAGTCCAAGGACGTCGGCTTCACCATCGGCCGCAGCCAGACCAGCGTCGCCGACCTCAAGGCCGACACCCTCACCGTCACCACCGACGGGCAGGTCAGCGCCACCTACCCCGTCATCGGCGGCGGCCCCGACCACCGGACCTGGGGCGGCAAGCTGGTCATCTCCGAGCAGTACAAGGAGACCCGGATGAACTCCGGCACCGTCGGCCTCGGCAGCGAGTACGACATCCCGGACGTCCCGCACGCCCAGCGCCTCACCACCTCCGGCACCTTCATCCACGGCAACTACTGGTCGCCCGACTCCCAGTTCGGCAACGACAACACCAGCCACGGCTGCATCTCGCTGAAGGACGTCAAGGGTGCCGGCGACCCGTCCACCAACGCCGCCAAGTTCTACGCCAGTTCGATGATCGGTGACGTGGTCGAGGTGATCAACTCCGGCGACAAGAGGGTCGACCCGGCCAATGGCCTGAACGGCTGGAACATGACCTGGGCCGAGTGGAAGGCCGGCAGCGCGATCTGACCCGGCCGGCGAGCTGCGAGGGATCGGCCCAGGTGGGAGTGCTGATCAACCAGGTGGGAGGGTGGATCAACCCGGTGTGACCGCGGGTGCCACCATGATGGGCCGAGCGCCGACGACCCAGCCGTCGCGCCGCCCACGCCGCATCCCAGGAGCACCCCATCAACACCGCCACACCCCGCCGTCGCACCCGCACCACCCGGGCCGCGATCGCCACCGCCGCGTGCGCCGCGACCCTCGCCGCCGGCCTCACCGCCTGCGGCACCGTCAAGCAGCTGACCGCCGGGGAGAAGGTCGCGGACGCCTTCCGGCCGTTCGGCGACGGCACCACCTTCAAGGCCGAGCTCTCCGTCGAGGCCACCCCCGAGCAACTGGTCGCCTTCGGCAAGGCCATCGCCGACCCGATCAAGCCGGCGGAGGCCCAGTCCCTCTCCGACCTCACCCTCTCCCTCTCCCTCAGCGCCAAGAAGCCGCTCAAGGACATCAAGGGCCTCAACAACCCGAGCGGCGACGGTGCGGCCGGCGCGCTTCCCGCCGACAAGGACCTCGACTTCGAGTACGTCCTCGGCGGGAAGAAGAGCGGCAAGCCCTACCTCGACCTGCGGGTGGTCGACGGCAAGGGATACCTCCAGGTCGACGCCCACGCGCTGGCCGCGATCGGCGGCGGCGACGCCTCCATGGTCGACGAGATGGCCGACTCCGTCCCCGCCGGGATGAAGGTCGCCAAGGACCTGCTCCAGGGCAAGTGGATCTCCTTCGATCCCACCCTCATGCAGGAACTCGCCAAGGACGCCCCCGCCGGGCCCGCCGGCGCCGCCGGCTCCGGGGCCAAGCCGTCCGCCGCCCCGAGCCCCGCCGCGGCGCCCTCGCTCGATCCGCAGGCGCTCAAGGGCTTCTCCGACGCCCTCAAGGACCTGTTCGCCAAGAACGTCACCTTCGAGGACCGCGGCACCAAGGACGGCGTCAACGACATCCACGTCTCCGCCCAGGCCCGCACCCTGGTCGACGGCCTCCTCCAGGCCGCCAAGCCGCTCACCAAGGACCTGCCGCAGACCAAGCCGCTCCCGGACTCCGCCCCGAGCAGCGTCCCCGACCGCAGGATCGGCGCCGACCTCTTCCTCAAGAACGGCACCCTCTCCTACGCCACCATCGACCTCGCCCAGTTCAGCGACAAGGCGGGCCCCGGCCAGCGCCTCCCGCTCAAGCTCGCCCTCGGCAAGGACGTCCCCGCGATCCAGGCCCCGACCGGCGCCACCGAGGTCACCAAGCAGGACATCGACGGCGTCGTCGCCGGCATGATCGACCCCGCCGCCGGCCTGCCGGGCGGCATCACCGGCCTGGGCACCGGCCCCGGCGTGGGCCTCCCCGACCTCCCCGACCTCGGCGGCCTCGGCGACGCCGGCCCGGGCTCCGGCTCCGGCGTCGGCAAGGCCGACCCGCTCACCGACGCCCAGCTCGCCGAACTCGCCAAGCTCGGCCTGGACGCGACCCAGGCCAAGGCCATGAACCGGGCCGGCATCACCTTCGAGGAGCTCAAGCAGTTCGCGCAGCACCTGAAGGGCTGACCCGACCCCTCCCCGGCCGTCCGGCGCGCACCCCGCGCCGGGCGGCCTTCCGCTGTCCCGCCCTCACCGTTTCGCGTAGTCGGCGAACCCCTGCCAGTCGAGCACCACGCACGCCTCGTCCCCGAGCACCCACGCGTCGTGCCCCGGCGGGCAGACCATGAAGTCACCCGGGCCGAACTCCTCGCTCTGGCCGTCGTTCATCACGATCTTCATCCGGCCGGAGATCACGTACCCCGCATGCGAGGCCTGGCAACTCTCCGTCCCCGCGATCGGCGCCACGTGCTTCGACCACTGCCACCCCGGCTCGAACACCCCCCGCCCGACCCCACCGGTCGCCGTGTTCACCAGCGCCATCTGCCCCATTCCGCCCTCGAACGGACGGACCTCCTCCGGCTCATCCAGACTCATCCGCACCAGCCCGGCCATCACCGCACCTCCCAACCCACATCCCCGCCCCACCAGTCTCCGCGCCCCCACCCACCCCTGCCACGCGGAGGCCGCGGCCCAGGGCCCCGGTCGGTACGGGACGGACGGCTCAGGCGACCGGGACGTCGGGCGCTCCAGCCTGGACGTACAACGTCGGTCCCCCCACCCACAGGAGTCGCCATGCTTGCCAAACACGGACACCGAGCCGCCCTCGCCACGGCGGCGGCCGCTCTCACCCTCGCCGGAGGTCTGGGCGCCGGAGTCGCCACGGCGCAGGCCGCGCCCGCCGCCGTGACCAGCCAGTCCGGTGCCCAGAGCGCCAAGCCCCTGGACGTCTCGATGGGCGGAGGCACCGTCCTCACCCGCGGGGACAAGGTGAGTTCGGCCAAGGCCACGCTCATCATGCAGTCCGACGGCAACCTCGTCGTCTACGACGAGTACGGCAACGCCCGCTGGTCGGCGGGCACTCAGGGGCTGGGCGACTACGCCTACTTCCAGACCGACGGCAACCTCGTGGTCTACGACGAGTACAACTACGCGGTCTGGTCGTCGGGCACCGCCGGCTACACCGACGCCAACCTCAACGTCCTGGAGAACGGCAACGTCACCATCTGGTGGCGGGGTTACGTGGTCTGGCAGACCTACACCGCCCACTGACCCGAACCAGTACCCGCCTCCGGTCCCCGAGCCGGAGGCGGTTCAGTGACAGCCCCTGGGTCGCGACCGGCCGCTCAGCCGTTCGTCTTCGCGACCCCGATCGGGCAGCTCGCGCCGGTGCCGCCGAGGCCGCAATAGCCGCCGGGGTTCTTGGCGTCGGAGAGGTACTGCTGGTGGTAGGGCTCGGCAGGGTAGAAGGGGCCGGCGGGGAGGATCTCGGTGGTGATGGGGCCGAGGCCGAGGGCGGTGAGGGCGGGCTGGAAGGCGTCGCGGGAGGCTTCGGCGGCGGCCTGCTGGGCGGGGGAGTGGGTGTAGACCGCGGAGCGGTACTGGGTGCCGACGTCGTTGCCCTGGCGGAAGCCCTGGGTGGGGTCGTGGGCCTCCCAGAAGGTCTTGAGGAGGGTGTCGTAGGAGATGACGGCGGGGTCGTAGACCACGCGGACGGCCTCGGTGTGACCGGTGCGGCCGCTGCAGACCTCGTCGTAGGTGGGGTTGGGGGTGTGGCCGCCCTGGTAGCCGACCAGGGTGGTGAAGATGCCGTCGCCGAGGCGCCAGAAGGTGCGCTCGGCGCCCCAGAAGCAGCCCAGCCCGAAGTCGGCGGTCTCCAGTCCGGCGGGGTAGGGGCCGGTGAGGGGGTGGCCGAGGACGGTGTGCGGGTCGGTGAGCCGGAAGGCGGGCTCGGTGCGGCCGGGGAGGGCCTGGGCGGCGGTGACCAGTTCGGGCTTGAGGCGGAAGAACGACACGGTCTGCTCCAAAGCGGTGGCGCGGTGGCGGGACACGGCAGCGTGGGTGCCACGGTGGCAGTGGGTTCAACGCGGACCGTCGGCCGACGATTCCGATGGAGGGCTGCGGGGCCTTCGGCGGACTAGGCTCGGGGCCATGACCGAGCACCAGCTTCCCCAGGGCTTCGAGACCCTCGCCATCCACGCGGGTCAGGAAGCAGACCCCCAGACCGGGGCCGTCGTCACGCCGATCTACCAGGTGTCCACCTACAAGCAGGACGGGGTGGGCGGCCTGCGGGGCGGGTACGAGTACAGCCGCAGCGCCAACCCGACCCGGACCGCGCTGGAGGAGTGCCTCGCGGCGCTGGAGGGCGGCGCCCGCGGCCTCGCCTTCGCCTCCGGCCTGGCGGCCGAGGACACCCTGCTGCGCACGATCCTCAAGCCGGGCGACCACATCGTCATTCCGAACGACGCGTACGGCGGCACGTTCCGCCTGTTCGCGAAGGTGCTGACCCGTTGGGGCGTGGAGTTCTCCGTCGCCGACACGCACCACGCGGAGAAGGTGCGCGAGGCGATGCGGCCGAACACCCGTGCCGTGTGGGTGGAGACCCCGTCGAACCCGCTGCTGGGCATCGCCGACCTGGCCGCGCTGGCCGAGATCGCGCACGGCGCGGGCGCCCTGCTGGTGGTCGACAACACCTTCGCCAGCCCGTACCTGCAGCAGCCGATCGCGTTCGGCGCGGACGTGGTGGTGCACTCGACCACCAAGTACATGGGCGGCCACTCGGACGTGGTCGGCGGTGCGCTGGTCGCGGCGGACGCCGGGCTCGGCGAGGAGATCATGTACCACCAGAACGCGATGGGCGCGGTCTCGGGCCCGTTCGACGCCTGGCTGGTGCTGCGCGGCATCAAGACGCTCGGTGTCCGGATGGACCGGCACAGCTCGAACGCCGAGAAGGTGGTGGAGCTGCTGACCAAGCACCCGAAGGTCAGCCAGGTGCTGTACCCGGGGCTGCCCGGGCACCCCGGCCACGACGTGGCGGCCAAGCAGATGAAGGCTTTCGGCGGCATGGTGTCGTTCCGCGTCGCGGGTGGCGAGGAGGCGGCGGTCGAGGTCTGCAACCGGGCGAAGCTGTTCACGCTCGGCGAGTCGCTGGGCGGCGTGGAGTCGCTGATCGAGCACCCGGGCCGGATGACCCACGCCTCGGCGGCGGGTTCGCCGCTGGAGGTGCCGGCCGACCTGGTCCGCGTCTCGGTGGGCATCGAGTCGATCGACGACCTGCTGGCCGACCTGGAGCAGGCGCTCGGCTAGCTCGTAGGACGGTCGAAGAGGGGTCCGTGTCCTTCGGGGCGCGGGCCCCTCGCCGTTGCCGTCCAGGGCGGGGCGGGGCGGTTCAGGGCCGGTGGTCGGTGGTGAAGGTCTCCAGGGAGTCGTTGAAGCGGGTGAGCAGGCGGCAGAAGGCGTGCTGTTCGTCGGCGGGCCAGTCGGCGGTCAGTTGCTTCATCAACTCCTCGCGGTCGGCGCGCACTTCGGCGAGTCGGCGGCAGCCGAGCGGGGTGAGCGCGAGCCGGACGGTGCGGCGGTCGGCGGGGTAGGGGACCCGCCCGACCAGGTCGGCGCGGACGAGCGGGGCGGCCTGCCGGGTCACCGTGGAGGAGTCGATACCGAGGGCGTCGGCGAGCGCCTTGACGTTGGCCGGTCCGTGCCGGGCCAGGTGGTCGAGCAGCAGGTAGGAGGCGCGGTCCAGGGCGCCGACCGCGCCGAGCCGGGCCTGCTCCATCCGGCGGGCGAACACCGCCACCTGGTACTGGAGTTGGCCGTGGAGGGGATCGTTGCTTCCGGCGGTGCGGGGCGAGGGCGTGGTCATCGCGGCTCACGTTCGGGATGCGGTGAGGGTCGGTCGGTGGGGGAGGCGGCGGGGAGGCGGCGGGAGGGAGTAGGCGGTGAGCGACTGCGCGTGAACCAGCAGCGTACGCGCGCGCGGCGGCCCCGGGAACAGGCCCTGCGCTTACCGGCCGGCAACCGCCGGAGCCCCTACGCTGATCGGCATGGAGAGTTGGCCGATCACCGTGGACGACGTCCGGGGCGCTCAGAAGATGCTCGCCGGGATCGCCCGGGTCACGCCGATGGAGAGCAGCCGGCACCTCTCCGCGCTGGTCGGGGCGCCGGTCCACCTGAAGTGCGAGAACCTGCAGCGCACGGGTTCGTTCAAGCTGCGCGGCGCGTATGTGCGGATCGCGGGGCTGTCGCCGGTGGAGCGGGCGTGCGGGGTGGTGGCGGCGAGCGCCGGCAACCACGCGCAGGGGGTGGCGCTGGCGGCGTCGCTGCTGGGGGTGCACTCGACGGTGTTCATGCCGGTGGCGGCGCCGCTGCCGAAGGTGTCGGCGACCCGGGACTACGGCGCCGAGGTGCGGCTGCACGGCACGACGGTGGACGAGTCCCTGCAGGCGGCGCAGCGGTACGCGGACGCCACCGGGGCGGTGTTCATCCACCCCTTCGACCACTGGGACGTGATCACCGGCCAGGCGACCATGGGGCTGGAGATCCTGGAGCAGTGCCCGGAGGTGCGCACCATCGTGGCGGGGGTGGGCGGCGGCGGTCTGCTGGCCGGGATCGCGGCGGCGGTGAAGCCGCTGCGGCCGGACGTACGGGTGGTCGGGGTGCAGGCGGCCGCGGCCGCGGCGTACCCGCCGTCGCTGGCGGCCGGCCGGCCGGTGTCGCTGGAGCAGTTCTCGACCATGGCGGACGGGATCATGGTGGGCCGTCCGGGCGACCTCCCGTTCGAGGTGGTGAACACCCTGGCGGACGGGGTGCGGACGGTGTCGGAGGACGGGCTGTCGCGGGCGCTGCTGCTCGGTCTGGAGCGGTTGAAGCTGGTGGTGGAGCCGGCCGGGGCGAGCCCGATCGCGGCGCTGCTGGAGGACCCGTCGGCGTTCGAGGGGCCGGTGGTGGCGGTGCTGTCGGGCGGCAACATCGACCCGCAGCTGATGCAGCGGGTGCTGCGGCACGGCCTGGCGGCGGCCGGGCGCTACCTGTCGCTGCGGGTGCGGTTGGCGGACCGGCCGGGGGCGCTGGCCGGGCTGCTGGCGGTGCTGACCCGGGTGGACGCCAATGTGCTGGACGTGGCGCACGTGCGGATCGACCCGCAGCTGGGGCTGACCGAGGTCGAGGTGGACCTGCACCTGGAGACCAAGGGGCCGGAGCACTGCGCGGCGGTGCTGGCCGAGCTGCGGGAGGCGGGGTACGTGGTCTCCCGGTAGCCGCTCCGGCCCCTACCACGGCGGGGAAGCGCCGGGAAGCGCCGGGAAGCGCCGAGAAATTCGCTTGACGCGATATATCGCGAGCTGCCACCATCCCGCGATGTATCGCGAGCATCGGCGTCCGCCGGCCCGGGTACGACACAACAGGACAAAACCTCTCGAAACCTTCGACATCCCCCGATCAGGAGATGAGGCAGGTCCACATGGCGCCAGCCATCCAAGCCGAGAACCTGGTGAAGACCTTCGGTGACGTCCGCGCCCTCGACGGGGTCAGCCTGGACGTGCCCGAGGGCACCGTGCTCGGGCTGCTCGGCCCCAACGGCGCGGGCAAGACCACCACGGTCCGGGTGCTCACCACGCTGCTCCAGCCCGACTCGGGCAGCGCCCAGGTCGCCGGGGTGGACGTGCTGAAGCACCCGAACAAGGTGCGCAGCCTGATCGGCCTGTCCGGTCAGTTCGCGGCGGTCGACGAGTACCTCACCGGCCGGGAGAACCTTCAGATGGTCGGCGAGCTCTACCAGATGAGCAGCCGGGACGCGAAGGCCCGGGCACTGGAGCTGCTGGAGTGGTTCAACCTCGCCGACGCCGCCGACCGCACTGCCAAGACGTACTCCGGCGGCATGCGTCGCCGGCTCGACCTGGCCGCCGCCCTGGTCGTCAGGCCGCCGGTGATGTTCATGGACGAGCCGACCACCGGCCTCGACCCGCGCAACCGGCTCGCCCTGTGGGAGGTGATCGAGTCGCTGGTCGAGCAGGGCACCACCCTGCTGCTCACCACCCAGTACCTGGAGGAGGCGGACCGCCTCGCCCACGACATCGCCGTGGTCGACCACGGCAAGGTGATCGCCCGCGGCACCGCGGACGAGCTCAAGGCGCAGATCGGCGGCGAGCGGATCGAGGTCGTGGTGCACCGCCCCGACCTGGTCGCCGAGGCCCTGGCCGCGCTCACCCCGTACGCCAAGGGCGACCCGGCGGTGGAGAAGAACACCCGCCGGATCACCGTGCCGATCAGCGGCGGCGCCAAGGTGCTGGCGGACGTGATCCGCGAGCTGGACGCCCGCTCGATCGAGATCGACGACATCGGTCTGCGCCGCCCGACCCTGGACGACGTCTTCCTCTCGCTCACCGGCCACGCCACCGCGGCCGAGGACGAGAACGGCGAGGACGGGTCCGCGGAGCGCAAGGGCCGCCGCGCCAAGGGGAAGGACGCCTGAGATGACGACCACCGCGAGCACCTCCGCCCAGGGCGCCATCGGCCGCTCCCCGGTCACCCCGCGCAGCGGCGTGGCGGCCGTCCTGCACGACTCCTGGGTGGTGGCCAAGCGCAACCTGCGCCGGATGACCCGGATCCCGGAGATCGTGGTCTTCGGCCTGATGCAGCCGGTCATGTTCGTGCTGCTGTTCTCGTACGTGATGGGCGGCGCGATCCAGATCCCGGGGACGACCGCCAGCTCGGACGCCTACACCCAGTTCCTGATGGCGGGCATCTTCGCCCAGACCGTGACCTTCGCGGTGGCCGGCGCCTCGGCCGGCATCGCGGAGGACATGACCAAGGGCCTGGTGGACCGGTTCCGGGCGCTGCCGATGGCCCGCGCCGCGGTACTGACCGGCCGGACCTTCGCCGACCTGGTGCAGACCGCCTTCACCCTGGTGGTGCTGGCCCTGGTGGCGCTGCTGGTGGGCTGGCGGATCCACGAGGGCGTCCTCAGCGCGCTCGGCGCCTTCGCGCTGCTGCTCCTGCTGGGCTACGCCTTCTCCTGGATCGGCGCGCTGATCGGCCTGTCGGTGCGCAGCCCGGAGGCGGCCACCTCGGCCGGACTGATCTGGCTGTTCCCGCTGACCTTCATCTCCAACGCGTTCGTGCCGATCAGCTCGATGCCGGGCTGGCTGCAGCCGATCGCCTACTGGAACCCGTTCAGCGCCACCGTGCAGGCCTGCCGCAACCTGTTCGGCAACCAGGTCGGCCCGGTCGACCCGGCCTGGCCGATGCAGCACGCGGTGGTGGTGTCGATCGGCTGGTCGATCGTGATCACCGCGGTGTTCTCCTGGCTGTCGGTGCGCAAGTACCGGCGGGCGGCCGGCTGACCTGAACAGTCGCACTGGAAGCGCGAAGCGGCCGCACCCCGAGGGGTGCGGCCGCTTCGGCGTCTGCGGGGGCTCAGCCCTCGTACGGCTTGGCCTCGACGATCTTGACGGAGGCCTTCTTGCCGTTCGGCAGCTCGTAGACGGCGTTCTCGCCGACCGACTTGCCGTGGATGGCCTTGCCCAGCGGCGACTGCGGCGAGTAGACGTCGATGTCGCCGTCGGTGACCTCGCGGGAGGCGAGCAGGAACTCCATGGTGTCGTCCATGTCGCCGTCGAACGCGACGGTCACCAGCATGCCGGGGGCGACGACGCCGGAGTCGGCCGGGGCCTCGCCCACCTTGGCGCGCTCGAGCAGCTGGGTCAGCTGGCGGATCCGGGCCTCGGTCTTGCCCTGCTCGTCCTTGGCCGCGTGGTAGCCGGCGTTCTCCTTGAGGTCGCCCTCCTCGCGCGCGGCCTCGATCTTCTGGGCGATCTCCACGCGCCACGGGCCGGTCAGGTGCTCAAGCTCAGCCTTGAGCTTGTTGTAGTGGTCCTGAGTGAGCCAGGTCACGTCATCGCTGGTCTGGGTCACAGGGTGCTCCTCGTCGGTGCTGGCGGTGCTGAGGGGTTGATCGTCAGCAGGTGGTCGATTTCAGGCGTAGTACGCCGTACTGCGGCGAACTACAAAGCAACGCCCACTCCCGTGCCGACCGGCTCGGAAGGGGCGAAACCACGAGCCTAACAATTTCCCGGTGCGGACGGGAGTGCTGTTTCCCGGCCGCTCCCTCGAATATGCGCCCGAACGGGTGAGATGCGCAAAGGGCCGCCCGGCCTGCTCAGTGGCCCTGCGGCGTGCAACCCAGCAGCTGGGCGGTGGTGCCGCGGGCCGTGGTGCGCAGCGTCACCACCGCGTCGTAGCTGTCGCCCGCGTTGGGGACGGGGAAGTCGTGTTGCCCGACCACCGAACCGTCCTCGCCCTGCGAGCGGACCGTGCACACCCCGCCGGTGCCCTCGGTCTTGCGGACCGCCAGGTGCAGCTGCAGCTCGCTGTCCGAGACCGCCTGGAAGGTCGGCACCGAGCCGTTCATCGCCGTCTCGCGCAGCAGGTAGGACGTGCCGAGCCAGCCGATCAGGCCGAGGAAGAGCACCCCGCAGACCACCGCGGCGATCCGCAGCTTCCGGTCCGCCTCGCGGTCGGTGCGGCGGCTGTACCGGCCCTCGGGCAGGGAAGCGGTGCGCTGGTCCATGGCGGTCGTAGGTCCTTTCGACGAGGGGCCCTCGGTCCACGGCGGGAATGGACCGGCCCTCCAGTCCGTCACTATAGGAGGGGCACGTCCGCGCCGGAGGCGGCGGGGGAGCCGGCCCGACGAACCGGACATACCTGGAAGGAACCAGGCGTTGACTGAGCAGTTGCGACTGATGGCTGTGCACGCGCACCCGGACGACGAGTCCAGCAAGGGCGCGGCCACCATGGCGATGTACGTGTCGCAGGGGGTGGACGTGCTGGTTGCCACCTGTACCGGGGGAGAGCGCGGCTCGATCCTGAACCCGAAGCTCCAGGGCGACAAGTGGGTGGAGGAGAACATCCACGAGGTCCGCCGCAAGGAGATGGACGCCGCCCGGGAGATCCTCGGCGTCCAGCAGGCCTGGCTGGGCTACGTCGACTCGGGCCTGCCCGAGGGCGACCCGCTGCCCCCGCTCCCCGAGGGCTGCTTCGCCCTCGAGGACGTGAACGAGGCGGCCGGCGCCCTGGTCAAGCTGATCCGCGAGTTCCGCCCGCACGTGATCACCACGTACGACGAGAACGGCGGGTACCCGCACCCCGACCACATCATGACCCACAAGATCACCATGGTGGCCTTCGACGCCGCCGGCGACCCGGACGCCTACCCGGAGGCCGGCGAGCCCTGGCAGCCGCAGAAGCTGTACTACAACCACGGCTTCCCGATGGCCCGGATGCGCACCCTGCACACCTACCTCACCGAGCACGGGCACGACTCCCCGTACGGCGAGTGGATCGCCGGCTGGGAGAAGAGCGGCCGCAAGGAGCGGGAGATCACCACCCGCGTGACCTGCGACGACTTCTTCGAGATCCGGGACAAGGCGCTGATCGCCCACGCCACCCAGATCGACCCGGACGGCCCCTGGTTCCGCGTCCCGCTGGACATCCAGCGCGAGATCTGGCCGACCGAGGACTACGAGCTGGTCCGCTCCCACGTCGACACCGACCTGCCGGAGAGCGACCTCTTCGCCG
Source organism: Kitasatospora cinereorecta (assembly GCF_024172095.1). Taxonomy (GTDB): domain Bacteria; phylum Actinomycetota; class Actinomycetes; order Streptomycetales; family Streptomycetaceae; genus Kitasatospora; species Kitasatospora cinereorecta. The sequence goes on from NZ_JAMZDX010000001.1 coordinate 457,619, forward strand.
GTCTGCGCAAGTAACGCCCCCTGCGGTACCCCGGTGACCCGGCCGCTGTCAGGCCGGGTCACCATGGAGGAATGAGCACCCCCGTGACCCTGAACCACCTCGCCGCCGCGAACCTCGCCCTGGACGACACCAAGGTGACCCCCGGCCTGCTGGGCTTCGTCGTCTTCGCCGCCCTCGGCGTGGCGACCTGGTTCCTGCTGAAGTCGATGAACGCCCGCTTCAAGAAGATCGACTTCGCCGAGGAGCCCGAGCAGCCCAAGGAGTAGCCGCCGCGGCGCCGCGATGCGCAAGGATGGGGGCATGCCGAACCGTCTCGCGGACGCGACCTCGCCGTACCTGCTGCAGCACGCCGACAACCCGGTCGACTGGTGGCCCTGGGGGCCCGAGGCCTTCGCGGAGGCGGAACGGCGCGGGGTGCCCGTGCTGCTCTCGGTCGGCTACGCGGCGTGCCACTGGTGCCACGTGATGGCCCACGAGTCGTTCGAGGACGAGACCGTCGGGGCGTACCTGAACGAGCACTTCGTCGCGGTGAAGGTCGACCGCGAGGAGCGGCCGGACGTGGACGCCGTCTACATGGAGGCCGTCCAGGCCGCCACCGGGCAGGGCGGCTGGCCCATGACGGTCTTCCTCACCCCCGAGAAGGACCCGTTCTACTTCGGCACCTACTTCCCGCCGCAGCCCCGGCACGGCATGCCCGGCTTCCGGCAGGTGCTGGAGGGCGTCGCCGCCGCCTGGCGCGACCGCCGCGACGAGGTCGGCGAGGTGGCCGGCCGGATCCGCGCCGACCTGGCCGAGCGCGCCTCGGTGTACGCCGTCGGCAGCGGCGTGATGAAGCCCCCCGGCGACGCCGAACTGCACCTCGCCCTCACCGAGCTCAGCCGCACCTTCGACGCCACCCACGGCGGTTTCGGCGGCGCCCCCAAGTTCCCGCCGTCCATGGCGATCGAGTTCCTGCTCCGCCACCACGCCCGCACCGGCTCCGAGGCCGCCCTCGAAATGGCGCAGCGCACCTGTGAGGCGATGGCCCGCGGCGGCCTCTACGACCAGCTCGGCGGCGGCTTCGCCCGGTACGCCGTCGACAACCGCTGGGTCGTCCCGCACTTCGAGAAGATGCTGTACGACAACGCCCTGCTGCTGCGCGGGTACCTCCACCTGTGGCGGGCCACCGGCAGCGCGCAGGCCCGCCGGGTCGCGCTGGAGACCGCCGACTTCCTGCTGCGCGAACTGCGCACCCCCGAAGGCGGATTCGCCTCCGCCCTGGACGCCGACAGCCTCGACGAGGAGACCGGGAAGAGCGCCGAGGGCGCCTACTACGCCTGGGATCCGGGACAGCTGGTCGACGTCCTCGGACCGACCGACGCCGCCCTGGCCGCCCGCCTGTTCACCGTCACCGCCGAAGGCACCTTCGAACACGGCACCTCCGTGCTCCAGTTGCTCGCCGACCCCGAGGACGAGGACGAGTACCGGCGCATCCGCGACCTGCTGCTCACCGCCCGCGGCCGCCGGCCCGCCCCCGCCCGCGACGACAAGGTGGTCGCCGCCTGGAACGGCCTCGCCGTCGCCGCCCTCGCCGAGACCGGCGCCCTGCTGGAGCGCCCCGACCTGATCGAGGCCGCCGAGCGCGCCGCCGACCTGCTGATCACCGTCCACCTCACCCCCGAGGGACGCCTGCTGCGCACCTCCCGCGACGGCCGGGCCGGCACCAACGCCGGCGTCCTGGAGGACTACGCCGACACCGCCGAGGGCTTCCTCGCCCTGTACGCCGTCACCGGCGACAGCTCCTGGCTCGACCTGGCCGGCGAACTGCTCGACATCGTCCTGCTGCACTTCACCGACGACGTCTCCGGCGCCCTCTACGACACCGCGGACGACGCCGAGGAACTCATCCGCCGTCCCCAGGACCCCAGCGACAACGCCACCCCCTCCGGCTGGACCGCCGCCGCCGGCGCCCTGCTCGGCTACGCCGCCTACACCGGCTCCGAGCGGCACCGCACCGCCGCCGAACGCGCCCTCGGCGTGGTCACCGCACTCGGCACCCGCGCCCCCCGGTTCATCGGCTGGGGCCTCGCCGTCGCCGAGGCCCTGCTCGACGGCCCGCGCGAGGTCGCCGTGGTCGGCGCCGAGGGCGACCCCGCCCGCGCCCTGCTGCACCGCACCGCCCTCGCCGCCACCGCCCCCGGCGCCGTCGTCGCCGTCGGCGAGCCCGGCAGCACCGAGGTGCCGCTGCTGGCCGACCGGCCGCTGCTCGACGGCCGGGCCGCCGCGTACGTCTGCCGGCACTTCACCTGCGACGCGCCGACGGCGGACGCCGAGGCGCTGGCGGAGAAGCTGGCGTAAATCCGTTGGTGCCAGGGCGCGGACGGGGGACAGGCTTGGAAACATGACCTGGACCCTGACCGCATCCCTGGACGAGTTCCGCGCCGAGGCGGGCGCCCTCCTCACCGCCCACCCTGCGCAGAACACGGTGCTGCTCACCATCGCCGACCGGCTCGCCCGGAGCGGCCCGCACGTCTTCGGCACCGAGCCGCCCCGCTTCGGCTGGTGGCGGCCGGAGCCGGACGGCCCGGTCACCGGCGTCTACCTGCAGACCCCGCCGTACCCGCCCCGGCTCGGGGTGATGCCCGTCGAGGCAGGCGCCGCCCTCGCCGACGCGCTGAACGCCCGCACCCCGGCACCGACCGGGGTCAGCGGCACCAAACCCGCGGCGCTCGCCTTCGCCGAGCGGTGGCAGGCCCTGACCGGCACCACCGCGCACCTGCTGCGGGACGAACGGCTCTACCGGCTCGGCCGGTTGACGCCGCCCGACCCCGCGCCCGCCGGGCACGTCCGCACCGCCGGGCCGGGCGACCGGGAGCTGCTGATCCGCTGGTTCGGCGCTTTCGCGACCGAGGTCGGCATCGACCGGCACGCCGACCTCGGCGCCCAGGCGGACCGGTGGATCGCCGAGGGCAGCTCGCACCTCTGGGAGGACGGCGGCCGCCCGGTCTCCCTGGCGGGCGCCGGTCCGGTCGTCGCCGGCATGTCCCGGATCGGCCCGGTCTACACGCCGCCCGAGCTCCGCGCCCGCGGCTACGCCGCCGCCGTGGTCGCCGCCGCGTCCGCCCACGCGATCGCCGCGGGCGCCGGCGAGGTCCTCCTCTACACCGACCTGGCCAACCCCACCAGCAACTCCCTCTACCAGCGCCTCGGCTACCGCCCGGTCGAGGACAGCGTGGTCCTGTCGCTGCACTGAGCCGTCCGGGCGCGGGAGTCCAGGCTCAGTCCCACTCCCAGGTGATGCCGAGGAGGCCGGGGCGGAGGTCGGTGGCGACGAGGTGGACGCAGTGGTGGCCGTCGAGGGTGAGGTCCTCGGTCTCGTACGGTCTGCCGCCGGGGTCGCGGACGGCGAAGCGGGCGCAGCGCACGGGGAGGGCGCGGGGGTGGAAGCTCACCTGGAGGACGTACTGGCCGGCGCCGGCGTTGAAGCCGCGGACGTACTCGCGGCTGGGTCCGGTGCCCGGGGCGTCGTCGAAGCCGTAGGCGAGCAGGTGGGTGTCGCCGGTGCGCAGCCGGCGGTCCAGGAGGAGTTCGGCGACCAGCATCTCGGCGGCGGGGTCGCGGCGGATCCGGCCCGGACGGCAGTTCTCCTCGGCGCGGACGGCGACGCGGTCGATGTCGCAGCCCGGGTCGCCCTGGTAGAGCGCGAGGTAGCGGTCGAGGCCGTCGCGGTGGGCGCGCAGCACGTGCTGGGAGTCGCGGCGGACCTGGCGGCGGTCGGGGCCGATCCGGATCCGTTCCAGGTGGGTGACGGTGTGCAGGCCGGTGTCGGGCGGTCCGGCGATGACGGCGAGCAGGCCGTCGACCGCCTCGGCGGGGGCGATCAGGTCGCGGTACGGGCGGACGGCGGGCGCGGCCGGTCCGCCGGGCGCACGGCGGGGGCCGAGCAGCCGGGTGAGTGAGTGGGCGGGGAGGTCGAGCACCTCCTCCAAGGCCCGGACGGCACGCAGGGATTCGGGCCGTTCGGGCCGGCGCCGCCCCTGCTGCCAGTAGCTGAGGCTGGTCACGCCGACCCGGACGCCGCGCCGGGCCAGGTGCTGCTGCACCCGGTGCAGGGCGAGGCCGCGGGTGGCGATGGCGGTGCGCAGGGCGAGGTGGAACGGCCCGGTGCGCAGGGCCGCGGCGAGTTCGGGCTGGACGGTCTGCTGCATGGCCACCTCCGGAACCGATGGTGAATGTTCACACCATCACGGCGGGTTGTCACCGGTCGCGGCGAGACAACGGCGGCCGGGCGAGGCCCCGTTCACACCCGAGCCGGTCCGTTCACATCCGAACTCCGGCCGGAAACACGCTTGTTGACCGCTTTCGGTCAACGGCTCGATGCTCACTCCCAGCGCGTCCGGACGCCGCCCCCACATCCCTCTCCTGCGTATCGCAAGGAGGTCCATCCCCCATGCCCCACACCCCCACCGGATGGCGCCGCACCGTGGCGGCCCTCGCCCTGGGCGTCCTGGCGCCGGCCCTGACCGTCGCCACCTCCACTCCCGCCTCCGCCCAGGCGGGCCCGCCGGCCGTGGTGGCGCCCCCCACCGCCACCACGGCCGGTACCGCCCGCGCGGCCTCGACCGCGCTCGACGGCACCTGGCGCACCCTCGACATCTCCATGCAGCAACAGCAGCAGGACAACTGGTGCTGGGCGGCGAGCGGCAACACCATCGCCACCTGGTTCGGCTACTCGTACAGCCAGAACCAGTTCTGCAACGCCGCCTTCAACCGCTCGACCGACTCGACCTGCCCCAACAACCAGGCGACGCTCGGCAACGTGCAGACCGCGTTCAGCCGGATCGGCATCAACCCCGGCTCGTACGTGACCGGCTACCTGCGCTACGCCACGGTGCAGAGCGAGATCGACGGCAACCGGCCGATCGAGACCCGGATCCAGTGGAGCTCCGGCGGCGGCCACATGCACGTGGTGTACGGCTACGACGCCGGCAACGACTGGGTCTACTGGGGCGACCCGTGGCCGTCCAACTACCGCTACAACTGGGCGGACTACTGGTACTACGTGAACAACGACTCGTTCTCGTGGACCCACTCCCTGTACCGGATCGGCGCGTGAGGAGCGAAGCCATGACCGACCACCGCAAGCACCTCGCCCGCGCCGCCGCCGCGGCGCTGCTGGCCTCGGCCCTGAGCCTGGCCGCCGCTCCGGCCGCCACCGCGGCGGACGCTTCCGCCCCGCTCGCCCCGGTGCCCGGGGCCGACCTGGCGGCCGCCCGCGGCGCCGTCCAGGCCCCCGCGGTCCTGGACCAGCTGGGGCACTTCTTCGCCCGCCGGGGAGTGCCGCCCACCCAGCCGTCGGCGCTGAGCCCGGCCCAGGAGGCGCAGGCCGCCGCCGAGGCCTCCCCGCGGCTCAGCGGTGACACCGTCCCCGTCTACAGCCTGGCCGCGGACTTCGTGGCCGGCAGCCCCGGGGCGGCCGTCGCCCGGGCCGAGTTCACCGCCACCCGGGCGGTCTCGGCCGACGGCCAGGTCGCCTCGGTCTGGACCGTCCGGCAGGGCGGCTCCTGGAAGGTGGTCAACATCGCCTCCGGCGGCGACGAGACCGACTACGCGGCCCGGGCCGCGGCCGGCGGGGGCGGCACCGCCTTCCGCGAGCCGCAGATCGACGCCTGGTACGTGCTGCGCGGCGGCCGCGTGCTGCCGCTGGACGACGCCGCCCGCCGCTCGGTCGGCGACGGCGGGGTGAGCCTGGCCGGGTACCAGAAGCTGGTCCACCAGCGGTACGGGGACAAGCTGCCCGGCTCGGCCTACGACCGGGCCGGCCGCGGCGGCGGGTATGCCGCGGAGCCGCCCGGCGTCGGTGACGGGGCCGGTGGCGGGCTGCTGCCGGCGACCGCCGCGGCGGCGCTCGGGGCGACGGCGCTGGCCGGCGTCGGGCTCGCCCTGCGCCGTCGAAAGGCGGTGGGGCAGCGCGTCTAGAGCGGCGTGGCGCGGCGGCCGGGTCCGGGCAGGACCCGGCCGCCGTGTGTCGACCACTGGAATTGATGCAACGTTGATCCCCCGTTCGCCCCGGCAGGTGCTGAACATGTCACCGTAGGTGGGGAGGTTTCTGACACCGGGTCACACGGCGGGAGGTTGCCGGATGGAGCTCAGTGGAGCGCAGTTCTGGGGCGCGGTGACGGCGGTGACCGCCGCCCTGGCCGTGGTCGCGGGCTATCTGCTCGGCGGGCCGCGGATGGTCTGGGCGGTCTCCGCCGTCGAGGTGCTGGTGCTGATGGCGTACGTCGGGTGGAAGTTCCGCGCCAAGGCGCATGTGCGCACGGCAGGCGAAGGGCCCGACGCGGCGCACTGCGAGCGCTGCCGTCGGGCCCGGGAGAGGCTGGACGCGGCCTGAGTCGTCCCGAGTGGGCCGCCGGGTTCAGACCGAGGTGTAGGCGACCATCGAGATGCCCACGTACTGCACGATGAACGCCCCCAGGGTGAACGCGTGGAAGACCTCGTGGAAGCCGAACCAGCGCGGTGACGGGTCCGGCCGCTTCAGGCCGTACACCAGGCCGCCGAGGGTGTAGAGCACGCCGCCGACGATGATCAGGGTGACCACCGCCGCGCCGCCGCGGTGCAGGAAGTCCGGCAGGAAGAACACCGCGGCCCAGCCCAGTGCCACGTAGCAGGGCGTGTAGAGCCAGCGGGGTGCGCCGACCCAGAACACCCGGAAGGCGATCCCGGCCAGCGCGCCGCCCCACACCAGCCAGAGCAGCAGCTGCTGGCGCGCGCCCTGGAGCAGCAGCATGGTGAACGGCGTGTAGGTGCCGGCGATGATCAGGAAGATGTTGGCGTGGTCCAGCCGGCGCAGGATCGCGTCGCCGCGCGGACCCCAGGTGAAGCGGTGGTAGACCGCGCTGACACCGAACAGCATCCAGGCGCTCGCCGAGTAGACGGCGCAGGCCACCGTTGCCGCGGTCGAGTCGGCAAGACAGATCAACACGATTCCGGCGGCGATGGACGCCGGGAACATCCCGGCGTGCAGCCAGCCGCGCCACTTGGGCTTGATCACGAGGGCTTCGGCAGTCATGCGCAGCATCCTACGGAACCGTAGGTTACTCGATGGTAGGAAGTGGCAATGGTCACTTTTAGACGTTCTGGAGTGTTCGACGTCTCTCCGAGGCGCCCTTGAGTCGGCCCGATCGACCCTCTCGGGGCCACCAAATCTGCCACTTCGTAGTAAAAATTGCGTCAATAGCGCCGATCCGACGAAGGACGGGCTGGTGTACGGGGCTACGGTGTAAGCACCCTCAACCCCCCGCGATGCCGTCTCCTGGCCGAGATGGTGTGAAACGGAGCGATCGTGAACTTCGAGATCTCTGCGCTCGCCGAGTCCGCGCCCACCCGCCACCAGCGACTGCTGGCCTGGGTCAGCGAGATCGCCGAGCTGACCCAGCCCGACCGCGTCGAGTGGTGCAACGGCTCCGAGGAGGAGTACGAGCGCCTCGCGGACCTGCTGGTCGCCCAGGGAACCTTCACGAAGCTCAACGACGAGAAGCGCCCCAACTCGTACTACGCCGCCTCCGACCCCAGCGACGTGGCCCGGGTCGAGGACCGCACCTTCATCTGCTCCGAGAAGGAGGAGGACGCCGGCCCGACCAACCACTGGAAGGCCCCGGCGGAGATGAAGGACATCTTCCAGGGCGAGCAGGGCCTGTTCCGCGGCGCGATGAAGGGCCGCACGATGTACGTCGTGCCCTTCTCCATGGGCCCGGTCGGCTCCCCGCTGGCCGCGTACGGCGTCGAGATCACCGACTCCGCCTACGTCGCCGTCTCGATGCGCGTGATGACCCGCATGGGCCAGGCCGTGCTCGACCAGCTGGGTGAGGACGGCGACTTCGTCAAGGCCGTCCACACCGTCGGCGCGCCGCTCGCCGAGGGCGAGGCCGACGTCGCGTGGCCGTGCAACACCACCAAGTACATCTCGCACTTCCCGGAGACCAAGGAGATCTGGTCCTTCGGCTCCGGCTACGGCGGCAACGCCCTGCTCGGCAAGAAGTGCTACGCGCTGCGCATCGCCTCGACGATGGCCCGCGACGAGGGCTGGCTGGCCGAGCACATGCTGATCCTCAAGCTCACCCCGCCGAGCGGCGAGGTCAAGTACGTCGCCGCCGCCTTCCCGTCCGCCTGCGGCAAGACCAACCTGGCGATGCTCCAGCCCACCATCGAGGGCTGGAAGGTCGAGACCATCGGCGACGACATCGCCTGGATGCGCTTCGGCGCCGACGGCCGCCTCTACGCCATCAACCCGGAGGCCGGCTTCTTCGGCGTCGCCCCCGGCACCGGCGAGGACACCAACGCCAACGCGATCAAGACCCTCTGGGGCAACACCGTCTTCACCAACGTCGCGCTCACCGACGACGGCGACGTCTGGTGGGAGGGCCTCACCGAGGAGCCCCCGGCCCACCTCACCGACTGGCGCGGCAACAGCTGGACCCCCGAGTCCGGCACCCCCGCCGCCCACCCCAACGCGCGGTTCGCCGTCCCGGCCGCGCAGTGCCCGACCATCGCGCCCGAGTGGGAGGACCAGGCCGGCGTCCCGATCTCGGCCATCCTCTTCGGCGGCCGCCGCGCCAGCGCCGTCCCGCTGGTGACCGAGTCCTTCGACTGGCAGCACGGCGTCTTCCTCGGCGCCAACATCGCCTCGGAGAAGACCGCGGCCGCCGAGGGCACCGTCGGCGAGCTGCGCCGCGACCCGTTCGCGATGCTGCCCTTCTGCGGCTACAACATGGGCGACTACTTCGCCCACTGGCTGAAGGTCGGCCGCCAGGCCGACGCCGAGAAGCTGCCCCGGATCTACTACGTCAACTGGTTCCGCAAGAACGCCGACGGCCAGTTCGTGTGGCCCGGCTACGGCGAGAACAGCCGCGTCCTGAAGTGGATCGTCGAGCGCCTCGAGGGCACCGCCGAGGGCGTCGAGACCCCGATCGGCGTGCTGCCGGCCGTCGACGGCTTCGACCTGGACGGCCTGGAGCTCGCGGACGCCGACAAGGAGCTGCTGTTCACGGTCGACGCCGAGATCTGGCGGCAGGAGGCGGCCCTGGTCCCGGCCCACCTGGAGATGTTCGGCGAGCACACGCCGACCGAGCTCTGGGACGAGTACCGGGACCTGGTCAAGCGACTGGGCTGACGCCCGCACTGACAGGGGCGCGTGGGGGCACCTCCCGGCCGAAGGCTGGGGGAGAACTGCGCGACCGGCCAATGCACTCGGGTGAGAGTGTGGCCGGGCGCGCAGTTCCCCGCGCCTTTTGTGGTTGCCGCTACGGCTGCGCGTAGCCCGAGAGGAAGTCCCCGATCCGGGTCACCGCGTCGGTGATGTCCTCCGGCCGCGGCAGGGTGACCAGGCGGAAGTGGTCCGGGTCGGGCCAGTTGAAGCCGGTGCCCTGGACGATCAGGATCCGCTGACTGCGCAGCAGGTCGAGCACCATCTGCGCGTCGTCCTTGATCTTGTACACGTTCGGGTCCAGCCGCGGGAACGCGTACAGCGCACCCATCGGCTTGACGCACGAGACACCGGGGATGTCGTTCAGCAGCTGGTACGCCGCGTCGCGCGACTCCTTCAACCGCCCGCCGGGCAGCACCAGGTCGCGGATCGACTGCCGGCCGCCGAGCGCGGCGGCCACCGCGTGCTGGGCCGGCATGTTGGCGCACAGCCGCATCGAGGCCAGTACGTTCAGCCCCTCGATGTAGCTGCGGGCCCGGTGCCGGTCGCCGGAGAGCACCATCCAGCCGCTGCGGAAGCCGGCCACCCGGTACGACTTGGACATGCCGTTGAAGGTGACGCAGAACAGGTCGGGGGCGAGCGTCGCGAGCGGCACATGCTCGGCGTCGTCGTAGAGGATCTTGTCGTAGATCTCGTCCGCGTAGACCACCAGGTCGTGCCGGCGGGCGATCTCGACGATCCCCTCCAGCACCTCGCGCGGGTAGACGGCACCGGTCGGGTTGTTGGGGTTGATCACCACGATGGCGCGGGTCCGGTCGGTGACCTTGGCGGCGATGTCGGCCAGGTCCGGGTACCACTCGGACTGCTCGTCGCAGCGGTAGTGCACGGCGGTGCCGCCGGACAGCGAGACGGAGGCCGTCCACAGCGGGTAGTCGGGGGCAGGGACGAGCACCTCGTCGCCGTCGTCGAGCAGCGCCGTCATGGCGAGCTGGATCAGCTCGGATACGCCGTTGCCGAGGAACACGTCGTTGACGTCCAGGCCGTGCAGGCCGCGGTCCTCGTAGTGCATCACCACCGCGCGGCGGGCGGAGAGCAGACCCTTGGAGTCGCCGTAGCCGTGTGCGCCGGCGAGGTTCTTCAGGATGTCCTGCAGGATCTCCGGGGGCGCGTCGAAGCCGAACGCGGCGGGGTTCCCGGTGTTCAGCTTGAGAATGCGATGCCCCTGGTCCTCCAGTCGCATCGCCTCGTCGAGCACCGGGCCGCGGATGTCGTAGCAGACATTGGCGAGCTTGCTGGACTGGATGACCTGCATACCGCATCACTTTACGGCGCCGTAACACCGAAACCCGAGTGGTGTTCGCCACCTGGACTCCAACGGACGCATTACTCTCGCACCGACCGCATCGGGGGAGGGCGTGTGATCGGGGCACTGCTGGGCCTGGCGCTGGCGCCGCTGCTGCGCGCCGGGGTGGTGCGCTTCGCCGTCCCGTACGGGGAGCCGCGCGTCGCCTGCTGTCCGGGGCCGGTGCCGGCGCTGCCGCACGGGCGGTGCCTGCGCTGCGGGGTGCGGGGCGGGCCGCCGCCGGGGGCAGTGGAGCTGGTCGCGGTGGCCGTCGGGTGGGCGGTGGAGCGGGCGGCGTCCTGGCCCGAGGTGCTGGTGCTCGGCTGGCTGGCGGCGTTCGGGGTGGTGCTGGCGTTCGTCGACGGCGCGGTCCACCGACTGCCGGACGCGCTCACCCTGCCGTTGCTGGCCGGTACCGCGGTGCTGCTGCCGCTGGTCGAGCACCGGCCGGTGGTGCTGCTGCGCTGCCTGGAGGCGGGGGCCGGGCTGGCGCTGCTGTTCGCGGTGCTGGCGCTGCTCGGCCCGGTCGGGCTCGGCGATGTGAAGCTCGCGCCGAGCCTCGGGGCGGTCCTCGCGCTGTACGGCCTGCGGGCGGTGGCGACCGGGCTGGTGTACGCCTGCCTGCTGGCCGGGCTGTGGGCCGCGGTCCTGCTGCTCACCCGCCGGGCCGGCCGGGGCGCCGAACTCGCTTTCGGCCCGGCCCTCCTGTTGGGCACACTGCTGGCGGTCTGGAATCACTGAGCGGGGGGCCATGGGCAGGAAGACGGAGCGTCGGCGGCGGATCCGGGCCGATCGGAAGAAGGTGGCGCCCACGCCGCGCCGCCCTCCGCGGCGACAGCCGCCGCGGCCGTGGTCGCGACCGAAGGGCCTGGTGGCCGCGTCGGTGGGCCACCTGGGCATCGCAGCGGCCGGCGTGGCGCTGCTGGTGTACTGCGGGGCCGACCTGGACTTCGTCACGGGGCAGAGCGGCAGCCCGCGGCTGGCGATGACGGTCTCGGGCTGCGAGTCCCATCAGAGCGGGAAGAACCGCGTCACCGACTGCTACGGCAGCGGCGATGCGCACGGCGGGGCGGTCGGGCCGGTCTGGAACATCCGCGAGGTCGCGAGGCCCTACCGGATCGGCGCGGTGGTTCCGGTGCGCTGCCACGACGGCGGGGAGTGCGAGGAGACCGGGACCGGACCGGTCGCCGCAGACCTCGGCGGGCTGGCCTTCGGGCTCGGGATGCTCTCCGCCGCCGTCCTCGGCGGCTTCAACCTGTTCGCCCAGGCGCGGCCCGCACCGCGGTTCGCCCCGCTCGGCACCCGGCGCCGCCGCCGCGCGGTCACCGGCTGGTTCGGTGCGGTCGGCGCGTTGGCGGTGCTGTTCTTCGTGGTGTCCCTGGCCGCCTGACCCGGGCGGGGCCATGGGCGGGGCCCGCCGTACCCCAGCGGTACGGCGGGCCCCTTCTGTTGTGCGTGACCCCACCCTCGAGAGGCCCCGCACGTTCGGGAGTTACGGCATGGCGTGGGCGTGGGCACCCACGTTGGTGGAGAAGTCGTTGCCGTTCTTGGCGTCCCAGTTGGTCGACCAGGTCATCGCGCCGCGGATGGTCGGCCACTTGGCCGGCGGGACGAAGCTGCCGCAGTGGGTGCCGGTGGCCAGGCAGTCCAGGGCGTTGTTGACGACGGTGGAGTTGACGTAACCGCCGCCCGCCGCCTGGGCGGAGGCCGGGACGCCGATGCCGACCTGGTCCGGACGCAGGCCGCCCTGGATGTGGGTGCAGATCTGCGAGGTGATGAAGTCGATGGTGCCCTGGGTGTAGACCTTGCCGTCGCAGCCGTTCATGCCGCCCGAGTTGTAGAACTGGGTGTTGACGACGGTCAGGATGTCCTTGGTGTTGAGCGCCAGCTGGAAGTACGCGCCGGAGGTGGAGTACATCCCGATGGTCTCGGGGGCCATGGTCAGGATGAAGTTCGGGCCGACCTTGGACTGCAGGGTGTGCAGCGCCTGCGCCATGTAGGTCGGGTCGACGCCGTTCTCCAGGTCGATGTCGACGCCGTCGAAGCCGTACTGCTGGATCAGCGCGTAGGCGGTGTTGGCGAAGTTGGTCGCCGCGGTGGCGTTGCCGACCGAGATGGCGCCGTTCTGGCCGCCGACCGAGAGCACGACCCGCTTGCCGGCCGCGTGCTTGGCGGCGATGTCGGCCTTGAAGTCGGCGTCGGTGTAGCCGCCGAGCTTGGTGCCCAGGGCCGGGTCCAGGGTGAAGCTGATCGCGCCCTGGGTGGTGGTGGCGTCGGCGAAGGAGACGGCGATGATGTCGTACGCGCTCTGCACGTCGCGCAGGCGCTGGACGGTGGCGCCATTGTCGAAGTTCTGCCAGTAGCCGGTCAGCGCGTGCTTGGGCAGGTTCCCGCCCGGCGGGGTGGTCTGCGTCGCGGTCGGGCTGGGGCTGGTGGAGGTCTGCGACGGGGACGGCGAGGCGGAGGTCTGGGTCGGCGAGGGGGACGGCGTCGGCGAGGCCGAGGTCGCGGAGGGCGACGGGGTCGGCGAGGAGGTGCCGGCCGGGCCGGTCAGGGTCAGGTCGTCCGCGTTGTACGCGCCCTGGCCGTACCAGCCGTGCACGTAGAGCGTGACGCTGGTGGTGTTCGCGCCGGTGGTGAAGGCGGTGGAGAGCTGGTTCCACGAGGTGAGGCTGGACCAGGTGGACGGGTCGGTACCGCCGGTGCCGCGGGCGCCGAGGTAGACGTACGGGCCCTGGACCCAGCCGCTCAGGGTGTAGGCGGTGTTCGGCAGGACGCTGACGGTCTGGGTGCACTCGGCGGTGTCCGAGGCGCTCGGCGACGCGGTCAGCGCGTACGAGCCGCTGTGGACCGGGGAGCCGGCCGCGCTCGCGGTGCCGGTGCAGGTCCAGCCGGAGAGGTTGCCGGCCTCGAACCCGCCGTTGGTCACCAGGTTGCCGACGGCGGCGTTCGCGCCGCCCGCGAACAGGGCCAGGCCGGTGGCGGCCAGGGCGGCGGCGGTGGTGCCGGCGGCGAGGACGGCGGGGAGCTTGGAGCGGCGCCGCCGGTGGGACGGCTGCTGCAGCGTACGGGCCATGTGGGGGGCTCCTGGGGGGATCCGGACAAGCAGGAGAAGGGGGAAGGAGCCGCCGCGGTGGGGGTCACGGCGGCTCCGCGTGGGGGAGGGTCCGCGTGGTGCCGGTGTGGTGCTGACCACACGCTGGACTAGACCAATGGCAAGCGTCAAGGACCCCGCTGCGGGCTTAGGGGTCGTTTAAGGAAGCGGAGACCGTTCCGTATCCGTACGCGGACTGTGACAACCTCGGTACCTGCGGCTTTACCGTGCTTCACGCGGCGGGAGTAGGCTGCGCCGGGGGAGTTCGCACCCGGAGATGAGCACGGAGGGGCCGTACAACCATGGGTCTGCGCGATGTGGTCGAGCGCACGCCGGGTCTTCGCACCCTGCTGGACAACGCGTACCGGCTCTACGGCCGCCGGGTCGAGGTCCACCTCAACAACACTCCGCGCCACATCGGCGTGATCCTCGACGGCAACCGCCGCTGGGCCAAGGCCACCGGCGGCACCACCGCGTACGGCCACCAGCGCGGTGCCGACAAGATCAGCGAGTTCCTCGGCTGGTGCGACGAGACCCACGTCCGGGTCGTCACCCTCTGGATGCTCTCCACCGACAACCTCTCCCGGCCCGCCGAGGAACTGGTCCCGCTGCTCGGGATCATCGAGGACGCGGTCCGCGGGCTGGCCGCCGCCGGCCGGTGGAAGGTCAACCCGGTCGGCGCGCTCGACCTGCTGCCCGCCCGCACCTCCGAGGTGCTCAAGGAGGCGGCCGAGGCCACCGCCCACATCCAGGGCATCACCGTCAACGTCGCGATCGGGTACGGCGGGCGGCGCGAGATCGCCGACGCCGTCCGCTCGCTGCTCCAGGAGCACGCCGGCCGGGGCACCTCGATCGAGCAGCTGGCCGAGATCCTGGACGTCGAGCACATCGCCGAGCACCTCTACACCAAGGGCCAGCCCGACCCCGACCTGGTCATCCGCACCTCGGGCGAGCAGCGGCTGTCCGGGTTCCTGCTCTGGCAGAGCGCCCACAGCGAGTTCTACTTCTGCGAGGCCTACTGGCCCGCCTTCCGCAAGGTCGACTTCCTGCGGGCGCTGCGCGACTTCCAGGAGCGCAACCGCCGGATGGGCCTGTAGAAGCCGGTTCCAGCCCCGGCGGCGGACCGCGGGGGCGGGGGGCGCCGTCGGCGTGCGCTGACGGCCGGTCAGTGCGGCATACCCGCAGGCCAGCGGCGTGAAACGTTCACCAGTTGTGACCCCGCTGTTCTTCCCTGCGGGCATGCGGTGCGTTTCCACTGGGAATAGAACCAGTCAGACCGGTACCCCGGCCACCGGGGCCGCGGGGACCGGTGAGCCGCGGATGACGTCGGGTCATCCGCTCTGGAGGCCTAGTGGTCAGTACCAAGAGCCGCCGGACACCAGACCGGCGCACGTACGTTCTCGACACCAGCGTGCTCCTGGCCGATCCGCTGGCCATGACCCGCTTCGAGGAGCACGAGGTCGTCCTCCCGGTGGTCGTGGTCACCGAGCTGGAGGCCAAGCGCCACCACCCGGAGCTGGGCTACTTCGCCCGCCAGGCCCTGCGGATGCTGGACGACTACCGCGTCCGGCACGGCCGCCTCGACGAGCCGATCCCGGTCGGGGAGCTCGGCGGCACCATCCGGGTCGAGCTCAACCACTCGGACACCTCGATCCTGCCGGCCGGCTACCGCGCCGGCGGCGAGGCGGACACCCGGATCCTGGCGGTCGCCCGCAACCTGCAGGCCGAGGGGTACGACGTCACCGTCGTCTCCAAGGACCTGCCGCTGCGGATCAAGGCGAGCTCGGTCGGCCTGCTGGCCGAGGAGTACCGGGCCGAGCTGGCGATCACCTCGGGCTGGACCGGCATGTCCGAACTGCACGTCTCCGGCGACCAGGTCGACGCCCTGTTCAACGCCGAGCACGCCGCGGTGGACATCGACGGCGCCGCCGAACTCCCGGTGCACACCGGTCTGGTGCTGCACTCGGAGCGCGGCCGGGCGCTCGGCCGGGTCACCCAGGACGGCGGGGTCCGGCTGGTCCGCGGCGACCGGGAGGCGTTCGGCCTGCGCGGCCGCAGCGCCGAGCAGCGGGTGGCGCTCGACATCCTGCTCGACCCCGAGGTCGGCATCGTGTCGATGGGCGGCCGGGCCGGCACCGGAAAGTCCGCGCTGGCGCTCTGCGCCGGCCTGGAGGCCGTGCTCGAGCGGCGCCAGCACCGCAAGGTGATGGTGTTCCGCCCGCTGTACGCGGTCGGCGGCCAGGAACTCGGCTACCTGCCCGGCAGCGAGGCCGAGAAGATGGGCCCGTGGGCGCAGGCGGTCTTCGACACCCTGTCCGCGGTCACCACCCCGGACGTGATCGAGGAGGTGATCTCCCGCGGGATGCTGGAGGTCCTGCCGCTCACCCACATCCGCGGGCGTTCGCTGCACGACGCGTTCGTGATCGTCGACGAGGCCCAGTCGCTGGAGCGGAACGTGCTGCTCACGGTGCTCTCCCGGATCGGCCAGGGCTCGCGGGTGGTGCTCACCCACGACGTGGCCCAGCGGGACAACCTGCGGGTCGGCCGGTACGACGGCGTGGTCGCGGTGGTGGAGAAGCTGAAGGGGCATCCGCTGTTCGCCCACATCACCCTGACCCGCTCGGAGCGCTCGCCGATCGCCGCGCTGGTCACGGAAATGCTGGAGGACATCCAGCCCTAAACAGGACAGAGTCGGGCAAAGGAACCTGCATGCATAGCGTGCAGGTTCCTTTGCTGTCATCACATCTGACTACCTCTTGTCGGACTGACTGCCAAAGCCCCAGCTCGCAAACTCTGTGAGATGCGCCACGCAACAGGGAATTGCGTAGACACGTCCCCGTGCGGCATGGTGAGGGTTCTGTCAGGCCCCGCGTACGGCAGAATCGCGCCCGGCAACTCCGGTCGGCGGGCGGACAACTGAACACCGATAGGTCGTACGCCGCTCGATTCACCCACCGCTCCGAGGCGACTCGGCTCGGAGGCCGAGCCAGTGCCTCCCGCGACCAGAGCTGGGTGGAGGCGAGCGCCAAGGGGTAGATCGCACCCGTACGGTCGCGCATGGGTGCTGCTGGAAGGAAACCATGTGACTCGGATCTCGGTCCGGGGAGTCGCTGTCGCCTCCGCCACCGCGGTGACCGCCGTCGGTGCCGTCGTGGGCGCAGCCTCGGGTAGTGAGGGCAAGACCGTCCAGACGGTCGACGTCGCGAGCGCCACGCTGCTCGCCGACGTACCCACCGGCGCCCAGGCGCAGAACGTCAGCGACAGCTTCGCCGCCCAGGCGACCGCGCAGCAGGCATCGGCCGACGCTGCCGCCAAGAAGGCCGCCGAGGAGGCAGCCCGTCAGAAGGCGGCCGCCGACGCCCAGGCCAAGGCGGACGCGGACAAGGCGGCCAAGGCCGCCGACGACAAGCGCAAGGCCGAAGAGGCCAACCGCTCCGCCGCGCGCAGCGCACTGGCGGCCATCAGCCCTGGCTCGGTCCAGGACATGGCGCTCCAGATGATCGGCGACGCCAACCAGTTCCAGTGCTTCTCCCAGATCGTGAAGCGCGAGAGCGGTTGGGACTACACCGCCACCAACGCCTCCTCCGGCGCGTACGGCCTCGTCCAGGCGCTGCCCGGCTCCAAGATGGCCTCGGCCGGCGCCGACTGGCGGACCAACCCCGCCACCCAGATCAAGTGGGGCCTCGGCTACATGAACGACCGCTACGGCAGCCCCTGCGGCGCCTGGTCGTTCTGGCAGGCCCACCACTGGTACTAGGCCGACCGCCGGTACCGGGCCGCCACTTTGTGAGCGCGCCGAAGGCCCCGACCCGTTGCAACGGGTCGGGGCCTTCGTGCTGCCGCGAGACAGCGGCGACGGGGGGCCGCGCCGCCCGGGCGGCGCTGACCAGTGCGCTCACGGGCGGTGCGGTCCGACTGCGGACGCGGGGAGCCGGAGAGGGTCCTGGTACCTCCGGCCCCGGCCGGTCCGCTTGCAGTTGGTCCGTATGTACGGCCTCCTCCCCCCTTCCATGGGTCTGAAACCAGCGGCTTCCTCCGGATTCGCCCCGATTCGCCACCCGGCCGGGCCTCCCCCGGCCACCGGGCCCGTGGCGGCGCCGACCGGCCGGACGGGTAGCGTCGTCCCCGACGGCCGTGGCCCATCCACGGCACAGCAGCCGAACGGGGAGCGGTCATGCCGGACGAGGCACGGGGCGGGAAGGCCGAGAAGGGCGGAAAGAGCTGGCTCGGCCTGGCCAAGGTCGGGGCCGTGGTGGCCGGAGCCGTCGCGGCGGTCGAACGCCGCCGCCGCGCCCTCGCCGCCGCCGAGCGCGCCGCCATCCGCTCCGAGATCCTGCACAGCGACGGCCTGCACAGCGACGGCCTCCCCGGAGACGGGCTGCGCGACCGCGCCCTCCGGGGCGACGGCCCGGGCGTCGAGGAGGCGACCATCCCCGCACCCCGTACACCCCGCACGTCGTTCCCGCCCGGACAGCCGCTCGGCCGGCCCGCCACCCCGGCCGAAGCCGTCCCGTGGAGCCTGCGGGTCGCCGCCGAGTCGACCTGGCGACTGTTGCTGCTCGGCGTCGCCCTCTACGTGGTTTTCCGGGTGGTCGACACCCTGCGCCTGGTCGCCTTCGCGGTGCTCGCCGCGCTGCTGATCTCCGCACTGCTGGAGCCCACCGTCTCCTGGCTGCGCCGGCACGGAGTCCCGCGCTCGCTCGCCGCGGCCGGCACCTTCCTCAGCGGCGTGGCCGGCATCGGCCTGGTCGGCTGGTTCGTGGTCTGGCAGGTCTCCGCCAACCTCGACAAGGTCACCGGCCGGGTCCAGGACGGTGTGAAGTCGGTCCGGGACTGGCTCGTCACCGGCCCGCTGCACCTGACCCAGCAGCAGATCAACGACTTCGCCAACCAGATCTCCACCGCGATCGGCACCAACTCCGAGCAGATCACCTCGGCCGGCTTCACCGGCGTCACCATCGCCGTCGAACTGCTCACCGGCGTGGTGCTCACCGCCTTCACCACATTCTTCCTGCTCTACGACGGAGCCAGGATCTGGAGCTGGGTGCTGCGCGGTCTGCCGCAGCACTCCCGCTACGCGATGGCCGGCGCCGGCCCCAAGGCCTGGACCACGCTGACCGCGTACGTCCGCGGCACCGTCGCGGTGGCCTTCATCGACGCGCTCTGCATCGGCATCGGGATCCAGCTGTTGGGCGTGCCGATGGCCCTTCCGCTGGCGGTGATCATCTTCCTGGGCGCCTTCGTGCCCCTGGTCGGCGCCCTGGTCACCGGCACCATCGCGGTGCTGATCGCCCTGGTCGCGGTGGGACCCTTCACCGCGCTGATGACGCTGGTGGTGCTGGTCGCCGTGCAGCAGATCGAGGGGCACGTGCTGCAACCGCTGATCCTCGGGCGCGCCGTGCGGGTGCACCCGCTGGGCGTGGTGCTGGGCGTGGCCGCCGGGTCCATCGTCGGCGGGATCGCCGGCGCCATCGTCGCCGTCCCGCTGATCGCCGTCACCAACACCGTGGTCGGCCACCTGCGGCGCCGCAACGCGGCGGGGCTGGAGGTCTTCGAGGCGATCGAGGCCGCGCGGGCGAAGTAGCCGGGGCAACCACTGAGGGGCGCGGGGAACCGCGCGCGGCGGAAGAAGCCGAGGTTCGGCTCTTCCACTGCGCGCGGTTCCCCGCGCCCCTTCAGTACGGCTGTTACGCCAGGACGTTCTCGGCGTCGAGGACGGCGGCCACCGCCTGGACCACCGCGGCGATCTTGACCGACGCCTGGATGACCTCGCGGTCGACGCCCGCCTTCCGCAGGACCGCCTCGTGCGAGTCGAGGCACTGACCGCAGCCGTTGATCGCGGAGACCGCGAAGCACCACAGCTCGAAGTCGGCCTTGTCCACGCCCGGGTTGCCGATGATGTTCATCCGCAGACCCGCCCGCATGCTGCCGTACTCCTTGTCGGAGAGCAGGTGCAGCGTCCGGTAGTAGACGTTGTTCATCGCCATGATCGCGGCGGCGCCCTTGGCGGCCTCGTACGCCTCGGGCTTCAGGTTGGCCTTGGCCTCCGGCTCCAGCTCGCGCAGCACGGCCGCCGAGCGGGTGGCCATCGCGCAGGCCAGGACGGTGCCCCAGAGCTGCTGCTCGGGCAGGTCCGAGTTGCCGATGACCGAGCCCAGGTTGAGCTTGAGGTCCTTGGCGTACTCGGGAAGCGCGGCCTTCAGTTCGTCCAGCGCCATGGGTCAGCCCGCCAGCAGGGCCTGGGCGTCCAGGGTCTCGTCGCCCTTGGTCCAGTTGCACGGGCACAGCTCGTCGGTCTGCAGGGCGTCCAGCACCCGCAGGACCTCCTTGGGGTTACGGCCGACGGAGCCGGCGGTCACCATGACGAACTGGATCTCGTTGTTCGGGTCCACGATGAACACCGCGCGCTGGGCGGTGCCGTCGGCCGCCTCGACGCCGCACGCCTGCATCAGCTCGTGCTTGACGTCGGCCAGCATCGGGAACGGCAGGTCGCGCAGGTCCTTGTGGTCCTTGCGCCACGCGTGGTGGACGAACTCGCTGTCGCCGGAGACGCCGAGGATCTGGGCGTCACGGTCGGCGAACTCCTCGTTCAGCTTGCCGAACGCGGCGATCTCGGTCGGGCAGACGAAGGTGAAGTCCATCGGCCAGAAGAAGACGATCTTCCACTTGCCCTCGTAGGTCTTGTGGTTGATCTGGGCGAACGCGTTCGCGGCGTCGAGGTCGACGCAGGCGTTGAGTTCGAACTCGGGGAACTTGTCACCGATCGTGAGCACGTTCGCTTCTCCTGGTGTTGAGCGTGAGGGTGGCCGTCCGGATTGCGGACGGATGCCAGCGTTCCACATCGTGGACTGATCAGGGAAATAGCTACACTCGATGCATCTGATCGGAGAGAGCTATCAGTACTGTTCAGCCCAGGCACCGCACCCCCACCGTCGCCCAGCTCCGCGCCTTCGTCGCCGTCACGGAACACCTGCACTTCCGCGAAGCCGCCGCCGCGATCGGCACCAGCCAACCCGCCCTGTCCGGCGCCGTCGCCGCCCTCGAGGAGGCCCTCGGCGCGCAGCTCGTCGAGCGTACGACGCGCAGAGTCATCATCACCCCGCTCGGCGACCGCGTCGCCGTGCATGCTCGTCGGGTGCTCGCCTCCCTCCACGCACTCACCGACGAGGTCGAAGCCGCCCGCCGCCCCTTCACCGGCCCGCTGCACCTCGGCGTCATCCCCACCGTCGCGCCCTACCTGCTGCCCGCCGTGCTGCGACTCGTCCGCGACAGCTACCCCGAACTCGAACTGCACGTCCACGAGGAACGCACCCCCTCCCTGCTCGACGGCCTCGCCGCCGGACGCCTCGACGTCCTGCTGCTCGCCCTCCCCGCCGGCGGCACCAGCCCCACCCGGGACATCCCGCTGTTCGACGAGGACTTCGTCCTCATCACCCCGCCCGGCCACGAGCTGGACGGGCGCACCGACGTACCGCGCGACGTCCTGCTCGACCTCGACGTGCTGCTCCTCGAAGAAGGCCACTGCCTGCGCGACCAGGCACTCGACATCTGCCGCGAAGTCGGCGCCGAACCCTCCGGCGGCACCACCCGCGCCGCCGGGCTCTCCACCCTCGTCCAGCTCGTCGCCGGCGGTCTCGGCGTCACCCTGCTCCCCGCCACCGCCCTCGCCGTCGAAGCCGGCCGCACCGACCTCATCACCGCCGTCCACTTCGCCGACCCCGCCCCCGGCCGCCGCATCGGCCTCGCCCACCGCCCCGGCTCCGCCCGCACCGCCGAGTACGACCGCTTCGCGGCGGCCCTCCGCGAGGCCCTCGGCGGGCTGCCGATCCGCCTCGCTTCCCTGTAGGGGCTCGGGGAACCGCGAGCCGGTGCGCCGGGCGGGGGTGTTCTGCAGGGGCTCGGGGAACTGCGAGGCCGGCCCGGGGGGTGGTGGGCTTCGCGTGGTGCGCCGGCCCCGGGTGGGGGTTCGGGGGCGGTCGGCGGGTGCGGGTGGTGCGTGGCTGGTCGCGCAGTTCCCCGCGCCCCTGATGGGTTGGCCCGATCCGCAGCAGTTCCCCGCGCCCCTGAGGGGTTGGCCACCTGCCCCGACCGGGCATATGTTCCTCGTTCCTCGGTGATCGAGTCGACGGGGGTGGGCCGTGTACGTGTCGCGGATCCGGGTGTCCGGACTGAAGTGCTTCGGCGGGCCGCGCGAGGTGGATCTGGAGGTGGATCCGGAACCCGGATGGACGGTCCTCGCGGGGCCGAACGGCTCCGGCAAGTCGACGCTCCTGCACGCCGTCGCCCTCGCCCTCGGCGCCCGCAGTGCCACCCCCGCGTCCCACTGGCTCGCCCCGGGCCACGACGACGCGTGGGCCGAGGCGTCCCCGGCTCCCCGCTGGCGGCTCTCCGAGTTCTCCGACCCGTCGGCGCAGGCCCGCACCCCGCTCGCCCTCCACCTCGGCGGGGCCCCCGTGGCGCTCGTCCCGGAACTCCTCCGTGAGGGCATCCTCCCGGACGGCTGGCGGGTCACCGATCCGGTCCGCCACCACGTGGCGCGCGGCGGCCTGGAGGTGCCGCTCGCCGAACTCGGCGACGGGGTGGCGGCGCTGGCGGTGCTGGTGAGCGAGGTGGCGGGGCGCCCGTCCGGCCCGGTGCTGATCGACGACGTGGAGCGCCACCTGCACCCGGTGTGGCAGCAGCGCATCGGCGGCTGGCTCACCGAGAGATTCCCGGAGGCGCAGTTCCTGGTGGCCACCCACAGCCCGTACGTGTGCCAGGCGGCCGACCCGGGGGCGCTGGTCCACCTGCCCGCCGCGGAGAGCGGCCGCCCGCCGTACCGGATCGACGAGGCGGTGCAGCAGCGGATCCTGTACGGCAGCGGCGACGACGCCGCCGTCTCGGAGCTGTTCGGGCTGCCGAGTTCGTACTCGCCGGCCGCGGAGGCGGAGCGGCGGCTGCTGGTGCGGCTGGAGCGCAAGCTGTACGCGGGGCTGGCGTCCGACGCCGAACTGGCCGAGTACCGCGAGCTGGGGGCGAAGCTGAACAGTTCGCTCGGGGCGCGCGCGGACGAGGTGGCGGCGCGGCTGCTCGGCAGAGAGCCGTGATCCCGCTGCAGCGGCCGCGGCTCCAGCCGCACCTGGCCGCCGAACTGGCCCGGCACACCGCCGGCATACGCCAGGCCGGTCCGAACACCGCCACCGGGCGGGCGGCATGGCACAAGGCCGTCCGCCAGAAGGCCCAACTCCGCCTGCTGCTGCGGCAGATGGCGCCGGGCCTGGAGCGCTGCATGTACTGCGGCGACAACCTGGGGACGGACATCGACCACTTCGAGCCGATCGCGCTCGCACCGCTGCGCACCTTCGACTGGCAGAACCACCTGCTCGCCTGCGCCCACTGCAACAGCAACCAGAAGCGCGACCGCTTCCCGCGCGACCCGGTCACCGGCGAGCACCTGCTGGTCGACCCGTCGCGCGAGGACCCGGCCGACCACCTGCGGCTGTACCTGGACTCCGGCGAGTACGACCCGCTGACCGCCAAGGGCGAGGCCACCATCGACGTGTTCGGCCTCAACTCCCGGGCCGAGCTGGTCCGGGGGCGGCGGATGATGTTCAGCGTGGTCAAGGCGCTGCTGCTGACGTGGCACGCCGCCGCGCCCGGCGACGACCTGGAGTACGCGGACGCGCTCGGCCTGCTGCACCACGCCGACGTCCTCCGGGCGGTCCTGCGGCTGCGCCGCAGCCCCGGTGTCGCCGAGGCGGTGCTCGGCCCCGACGTCCTGCTCGCCCTGCACCAACTGGCCAGGGCGGAAAGGAGATTCCGCTAGCACCCGGGTCAGAAGGGCCGGGTCGGGATCACGCCCGGCAGTCGCTGCTCGAACCAGACCACCTTGCCGGTGCCGAGCCGGGTCGCCCCCCAGCGGTCGGCGCAGCGGGAGACGATCTGCAGGCCGCGCCCCCGCTCCTCGTCCGGCCCGGCCCGGCGCGATCGGGGCAGCGCGGCGTTGTCGTCGCCGACCTCGCAGCGCAGCAGGGAGGTGCGCACCAGCCGGAGCGTGACCGGCCGGGTGGCATGCTGGATCGCATTGGTGACCAGCTCGCTGACCATCAACTCGGTGTTCTCGATGAGTGGTTCGAGCCCCCAGCGGCGCAGCGCGTGGGCGGCGAGCCGACGGGCCCGGCCGGGGGTCTCGTGCCGGGGCTGGAGGTACCAGTACGCGACGTCGTCGGCGGGGATGCCGTCGAAGCTGGCGGCAAGCAGCGCGATGTCGTCGCCGCGGTCGCCGGGCGGCAGGATGCGCAGCGCCTCCTGGCACAGGTGCTCGGGCGAGTGCAGGTGGGCGGTGGCCAGGCGGCTGCGGAGCAGCTCCAGGCCGGTGCCGAGCGGGCGGCGGCGGGTCTCCACCAGGCCGTCGGTGAACAGCAGCAGCGCGGAACCGGGCGGCGCCGGCAGCGCCACCGAGGTGAAGTCCACCCCGCCGACGCCGATCGGCGCGCCGGGCGGCAGGTCGAGCAGCTCGCTGCGCCCGCCCGGCTGGACCAGCACCGGCGGCACGTGGCCGGCGTTGGCCACCACCACCCGGTTGGCGATCGGGTCGTAGACCGCGTACACGCAGGTGGCCAGGTGCTGTTCCCGGCCGAGCCGCTGGGCCTGCTCGTCGAGGTGGTACAGCACCTCGTGCGGCGGCAGGTCCAGCCCGGCCAGGGTCTGGGCGGTGGTCCGCAGCTGGCCCATGACGGCGGCCGAGGTCAGCGAGTGGCCCATCACGTCGCCGACGATCAGGGCCACCCGGTTGCCGGGCAGCGGGACGGAGTCGTACCAGTCGCCGCCGACCTGCGCCCCGCGCTCGCCGGGCAGGTAGCGGTGCGCCAGGCGCACACCGTGCGGCTGCGGCAGGTGGGCGGGCAGCATGGAGCGCTGCAGCCGGTCGGCGATCTCCCACTCGCGGGTGTAGCGCAGCGCGGTGTCCACGGCCAGGCCGGCCTGGGTGGCGAGGTGCGCGGCGGTGGCGGTGTCGGCGGCGTCGAACGGGGTCGTCCCCTCCTTGCCGGGCCGGCGAATCAGCAGCAGCATGCCCAGCGCGGTCTTCCGCCCGTGCAGCGGCAGTGCCAGCAGCGCCGTGCCGGCCGGCAGCCGGCCGAGGCTCCGGGCGCCGAGCAGCTCGGTCAGCAGCGCCCGGTGGGCGCCGGCGCCGGCGGTGCCGAGCACCAGCGGACCGTCCGGGAGCCGGTGCCGCAGCGCGTGCGCCAGCGGACCGCCGGCCGCCACCGGGCGCAGCCCCGTACGTCGGCCGAGCCGGGTGCCGTGGGTGTGGTGGACCCGCAGCGCCTCCGGCCGTCCGGGGTCGGTCTCCACGTTGGGCAGCGGGTCGCGCAGCTGCACCACCACGGCGTCGGCAAGCGTCGGCACCAGGACCCGCCCCAGGTTGCGCAGGGTGCCGGGCAGGTCGAGGGAGCTGTTGATCCGCCGCGCGGCACCGTCCAGGTAGGCCAGCCGCTCGGCCAGCCGCGGCGGTTCGTCCAGCCGGTCCCGAGGCGGCGGACGGCGCTGCTCCGGTACGGCGGGCGGCTGCCCCGCGGAGGGCTTGAGGTGGTCGCGCACAGGCTGCCCGATCTTCAGGAGTGGGGGCGGGGACGGTCAGCCGACGCGCCGACAGTACGGGGACAGCTGCTCCTCGGGCGGAAGGGCGGTCCGGGCCCGTGCGCGCGGGCGGGTCCGGGCCCGCGCGCGGCCGGCGCGGCGGCGCCCGTTGTCCACGCGGTCGTCAGGGGAGCCCGTCCCGGCGGTGCCTGAGATCTGTCCGGTCGTCACGATGCGAGTGGCACCCCTTCCGCGCTGTCCTGCCCCTGGTAGCCGATGGCCGCCCTTCCCTGGAGGTACTGGCCTTCGAGGATAAGCGTGATCACTCCGCCGTGGCGTCCCTTTCCGGCCAACTCGTCTCCCTTCGGCCCGATATCACCGGCCGCCGGAAGCACGGGGTGCGGCCGGGGTGGTGCGCACCCCTGGCTCACGCCGCGTGGCGCGCTCCGTGGCACCCGTGCCCACCTGCGACGGAACGACTACGGACGGCGTTTATCGAACGTCAATCGCCACCTGTCAGAGTCTTCTCAGCGCCGGGGAAGCGTCAGGGCGCTCCCGCAGCCGGGGGGCTGCGGGAGCGCCGACGCACGGGGGAGCACTCGTTGGGGGACGGGAGCTACGGCGCGGGGGGAAGGGAGGGCTCGGTGTGCTGCCGAGTGATGAGGCCCTGCACGGGGAGGGCCTCGGGCACACCGAGCCGGGTGAACACCGTGTGCGCCTCACGCAGACACGCCAGCCCACGCGCCGGCTGGGCCAGCTCCAACAACGCCTCTCCGAGCGCCGCGTTGGCCAGGCCCTGGCAGTACGCGGCGTCGATCTCCTGCGCGATGGACAGCGACTCCTCGGCCGCGGTCGCCGCCTCGGGGTACTGGCCCTGGTCCAGCAGACAGGCCGCCAGGCGGGCGAGCGAGTAGCCCTCCCAGAAGCGGTACTGCTGGGACTGGAAGAGTCCGTGTGCCTCCCGCAGGTGCTCCGCCGCCTCCGCGGTCGAACCGGTCGCCCGCAGCACCACGCCGAGCTGGTACAGAGTGTCGGCCAGACACGGCGTGTTGCCCGACTCGCGGGCCGCCGCGACCGCCTGCCGCGCCGACTCGACGGCCTCCTCGTGCCGGTCCAGCCCGACGTACGCCCGCGCCATGTTGGCCAGCAGTCGGGCCTCGCCGATGGACGCGCCCAGCGCGCGGCTGATCTTGTGCGCCTGCTGGTAGAACGGCAGCGCCTCGGCCGGGCGTCCGGCCTGGATCAGCACCACGGCCAGCTCGTTGGCGACGGAGATCTTCAGGTGGGTGCACTCCTCCGCGGCCTGGAGGGCGAGGCTCTGCCGCAGCGACGACTCGGCGTCGCCGAGCTCGCCGGCCATCCGGTGGAGATGGCCGAGCGCGAACCGGATCCTGGCGAGCGCGTCGGTGTCCTGGTACGACTGGGCGTTGACCGCGGCGGTCCGGAGCGCGGCACCGATCCGGCGTCCGATGGTCGGGTCCTCGACCAGCGCGCGCAGGACGAGCACCAGGTCGACGGCGGGCCGCAGCCGCTCCCGGGGCTCGTCCACGGCGCGTTCCACCGTGCTGAGCAGCAGGGCGAGTTCGGACCGCAGCCAGCGTCGGCCGGCGCCGCTGTCCGCCAGCTGCAGGCCCGCCGAGACGGGAACGTGCAGCAGTTCGGTCAGCATGTCGTCCGGCTCGATGACCTGGGCGGCGTTCTGCAGGGTGGCCACCAGGAGGTCCAGCAACCTGAGCAGGGCATCGCGCTGGGCGTCGAGATCCCCCTCCTTCTGGTTCTGCGCCTGGGCGAACAGCCGCAGCAGGTCGTGGTACCGGTACCGGCCGGGCGTGAAGCACTCCAGCATGTTGGCCTCGACCAGTGCCTCGGCCAGGTCCTCGGCCTCCCGCTCCTCGGTGCCGAGCAGGGCGGCGACGGCGGCGAGCGGAAGGTCGGGGGAGTCGACGACGGAGAGCAGCCGGAACGCCCGGGCCTCCTCGGGCCGCAGTTGGCCGTAGCCGAGGCCGATGGTGGTCTCGACGGCGAGGTTGCCGAGCTGGAGCTCCTGGAGGCGGTTGCGCTGGTCGGCTAAGCGCCGGGCGAGGTCCGAGACGCTCCACCGGGGACGGCTGGCCAGCCGGGCCGCCGCGATCCGGACGGCCAGCGGCAGGAAACCGCAGGCGGTGACGACGGCGAGGGCGGCCTCCGGTTCGGCGGCCACCCGCTCGATCCCGACGATGGCCGAGAACAGTGCCAGCGCCTCGTCCGGGGTCAGCTCCTCGATGTCCACCAGGTGCGCGCCGGGGATCTCGGCCAGCCGGGACCGGCTGGTCACCATCACGGCGTTGCCGGAGACACCGGGGATCAGCGGCAGCAGCTGCCGGGCGTCCTTGGCGTTGTCGAGCAGGATCAGCATCCGCTTGTCGGCCAGCAGCGAGCGGTAGAGCGCCGCTCGCTGGTCGAGCGAGTCCGGGGTGTCCGAGCTGCCGAGCGCGTGCAGGAAGTCGCCGAGCACGACGGCCGGGTCGGCCGGGGAGTCACCGGCGCCACGCAGGTCGACGTACAGCTGGCCGTCCGGGAAGTCGGGGCGCAGGGTGTGGGCGACGTGCACGGCCAGGGTGGTCTTGCCGACGCCGCCGATGCCGGCGAGCGAGGTGACGACCACGGCCTGGCCGGAACCGGCCCGCAGGACGTCGTGGAGCTCGCTGACCAGCTTGGACCGACCGCTGAAGTCCGACACGTCGGCCGGAAGTTGGGCCGGCGGGACGAAGGTGACGGGCTCCTCGGCGTCTGCGCGGGGATGGGCCGTGACGGCCGGCATCAGGGCCGGGTCGCCGGCCAGGATGCGCGCGTGCATGGCGGCCAGGCCGGTGCCGGGCTCGACGCCCAGTTCCTCGATCAGCAGCTTGCGGGTGTCCGCGTAGACACCGAGCGACTCGGCCTGGCGGCCGCAGCGGTAGAGCGCCAGCATCAGCAGTTCGCGCAGCCGCTCGCGCAGCGGTTGCGCCGCGCAGAGCGCGCTGAGCTCGGACACCACCTCGGCGTGCAGCCCGATCTCCAGCGCGACCGCGCAGCGCTCCTCGGCGACGGCGATCTGGCGCTCCGACAGCCGGCCGCGCTGCGACTCGGCGTACGGTCCGGGCAGGCCGGGCAGCGGTTTGCCCCGCCACAGGGCGAGAGCGGACAGCAGCAGCTCGTGCGAGGTGTGGAAGTCGCCCTCGGCCTTGGACTCGGCGGCCGCCGCCACCTGCTGGTCGAAGGCGGCGAGGTCGAGTGCGCCGACGGGGATGCGCAGTGCGTACCCGTCGCTGACCGAGACCAGGATCTCGGCCGGCTTGCGCACTTCGCGGTTGGGTTCGATGACGGTGCGCAGACGGGAGATGTAGGTGCGGAGCGCGGCCACCGCCTGGGGCGGGGTGCGGTCGCCCCAGATGCCGTCGACGAGGTCGTCGGTGGTCACCGGTCGGCCGTGGCTGAGCAGGAGGGCCGTGAGTACCGCTTGCTGCTGCGGGGATCCGAGGGCCAGTTGCTTCTCGCCCCGCCAGGCCTGGACGGGACCGAGTACCTGGAACCGCAGCGCATCGGGGGACGGTGTCCCTTGATGCTCCATGTCCTCCCCCGATGTGACGGCCGATTCGCTGTGATGTGAAGTGTCAGCTTATGAGGCCGCGCGCAAACATCCGCGAACAGGATGGGGGGCACAGCGTTTATAGGACATTTAACGGTCCCTACGATACTGTCCGGGCGCCCAGGACGATCCTGTCAGGCCGTTCAATCTGATGACTCGAAAGGCGGCCCACGTCATGGCCGACGAGACCACCACCCCGGTTGCCACCCCGACCGCGCCCACCGAGCACACCGCCGCCCCGGTCGACCCCAACGCCATCGAGCACGCGCTCGAGGTGCTCGCCGAGCAGCCCGAGCCGACCACCGAGCAGCCGGCCGCCGACAAGCCGAAGTCCGACGAGGTCTTCGAGCCGCTCGGCAACGTCAGCAGCTGCCCGTGACCTCACGCGACGAATGCCCCGGTCCTCACCGACCGGGGCATTCGCCGTTTTCGGACTACTGCGCGGAGCGGACGCGGAGGTTGGTGATCAGCGGGCCGTCGGTGACCTCGGCGAAGAAGTCGTTGCCCTTGTCGTCGACCACGATGAAGGCCGGGAAGTCCTCGACCTCGATCCGCCAGACCGCCTCCATGCCGAGCTCGGGGTACTCCAGGACCTCGACCTTCTTGATGCAGTCCTGGGCGAGGCGGGCGGCGGGGCCGCCGATCGAGCCGAGGTAGAAGCCGCCGTGGGTGTTGCAGGCCTGGGTGACCTGCTTGGAGCGGTTGCCCTTGGCGAGCATGACCATGGAGCCGCCGGCGGCCTGGAACTGGTCGACGTAGGAGTCCATCCGGCCGGCGGTGGTGGGGCCGAAGGAGCCGGAGGCGTAGCCCTCGGGGGTCTTGGCGGGGCCGGCGTAGTAGACCGGGTGGTCCTTCATGTACTGCGGCATGCCCTGGCCGGCGTCCAGACGCTCCTTGATCTTGGCGTGGGCGATGTCGCGGGCCACCACGAGGGTGCCGCTGAGCGAGAGGCGGGTCTTGACCGGGTACTTGGCCAGCTGGGCGCGGATGTCGCTCATCGGCTGGTTGAGGTCGACCTTGACGACGTCGCCGTCGAGCTGGGAGTCGGTGGTCTCGGGCAGGTACTTGGCCGGCTCGGTCTCGAGCTGCTCCAGGAAGACGCCCTCGGCGGTGATCTTGCCGAGTGCCTGGCGGTCGGCGGAGCAGGAGACGGCCATCGCGACCGGCAGCGAGGCGCCGTGGCGGGGCAGGCGGATGACGCGGACGTCGTGGCAGAAGTACTTGCCGCCGAACTGCGCGCCGATGCCGATCTTCTGGGTGAGCTCGAAGACCTTCTGCTCCAGCTCCAGGTCGCGGAAGCCGTGGCCGGTCTTCGCGTCGCCGCCGGTGGGCAGGTTGTCCAGGTAGTGCGCGGAGGCGTACTTGGCGGTCTTCAGCGCGAACTCGGCGCTGGTGCCGCCGACCACGATCGCCAGGTGGTACGGCGGGCAGGCCGCGGTGCCGAGCGAGCGGATCTTCTGCTCCAGGAAGGAGAGCATGGACGACTCGTTGAGGATCGCCTTGGTCTCCTGGTACAGGTACGACTTGTTGGCCGAGCCGCCGCCCTTGGCCATGAAGAGGAACTTGTACGCGTCGCCGTCGGTGGCGTACAGCTCGATCTGGGCCGGCAGGTTGTTGCCGGTGTTCTTCTCGTCCCACATGGTGACCGGGGCCATCTGGGAGTAGCGCAGGTTGAGCTCGGTGTACGCGTCGTACACGCCGCGGGCGATGGCGGACTCGTCCTGGCCGGAGGTGAGGACGTTCTGGCCGCGCTTGCCCATGACGATCGCGGTGCCGGTGTCCTGGCACATCGGGAGGATGCCGCCGGCGGAGATGTTGACGTTCTTCAGCAGGTCCAGTGCGACGAAGCGGTCGTTGGGGCTGGCCTCGGGGTCGTCCAGGATGCGGCGCAGCTGGGCGAGGTGGGCGGGCCGCAGGTAGTGCGAGATGTCGTGCATCGCCTCGGCGGTGAGCAGCCGGAGGGCCTCGGGCTCCACCTGGAGGAAGGTGCGGCCGCCGGCCTCGAAGGTGGAGACACCCTCGGAGGTGATCTTCCGGTACGGCGTCGGGTCGGCACCGAGGGGGAGCAGGTCGCTGTAGGCGAACTCTGGCGTGGGAGCCATCGTGGAGATCCTCAGTTCTTTCAGCTGCGTCGACGAAGCATCCTCCAGGGTAGGCGCCCCCGGGGCGGGGGAGGCGGTCAGGTCGGCCTGCGTGACCGGGGTCACGCGGAAAGCCCCGAACCGATGTTCGGGGCGGCGGCGTCCTCGCTAGGCTGTGTGACGTGGACAACTCTCCTTCGCAGGACGGGCGGGACGCCCGGGGCCAGGAGCCCGTACCGATGAGGAAGACCGACGCCCCGGAGCCCCAGGCCGCCCCGGTGGTCCCTGCGACGCCCGCCGAGCACCTGCCGGTCGCCGAGGCCGACATGCGGGCCTCGGACGCGGACCGCGAGCGGGTCGCCGAGCTGCTGCGCGACGCGTACGCCGAGGGCCGGCTGACCGTGGACGAGCACGCCGAGCGGATCGAGGCGGCGTACGGCGCCCGGACCTTCGGCGAGCTGGCGCCGCTCACCCGTGACCTGCCGGCTGCCGCGGCGGCCGGTGCGGTGCCGCGGATCTCGATGGAGAAGCCCCCGCTGCGGGCGCCCGGCCCGGCGCTGCCGCCGGCCCGCACGGAGTCGCCGTCGATGGTGGCGGTGTTCGGCGGGGCCACCCGCAAGGGCCGCTGGCGGGTCGGTTCGCACCTGCGCGCGGTGGCGATCTTCGGTGGCGTGGACATCGACCTCAGCGACGCGGTGTTCGAGTCGCCCGAGGTGGTGATCGAGGTGGTGGCGGTCTTCGGCGGCGTGGACATCAAGGTGCCGGAGAACGTGTCGCTGCACGGCAGCGGCGTCGGCGTCTTCGGCGGCTTCGACGTGCAGGAGCAGACCGCGGCGGACCCGTACGCGCCGGTGGTGCGGGTGAAGGGCGGCGCGGTGTTCGGCGGCTGCAGCGCGCGGCCGCGCCGGGGCAAGAAGCTCAAGGAGTGGGTGCGCAAGCAGCTGGACGGCTGAGCCGGGCGCCCGCGCCTGCGGCGGACCGCCGACCGGAGCGTCGACCGGAACGGCACGTTCCGTCAACTCCCGGGTGGGCACTTGTCGTTGCGGCGAGTGCAGTCCGTAGTCGGTTGCGTGCGGTGTGCATGAATCGGGCTACCGCGGGGTAGTTCCCCTCGCACACTTCCCCCGGCCACGACGTGCCGTGTGCCCGGCCAGTCAGGAGTACGCCGTGCTGCATCCCATCGACTCCAGCTCCCCCCGCTCGGTGGTGGAGGACAACCCGTGGCACACCGGTGCGGCCTGCCGCAGCGACGAGGCGGGCCTGTTCTTCGCCCCGTCGAAGGAGCCGACCGCCGCCCGGTTGGCCCGGGAGGAGCAGGCCAAGCGGGTGTGTGCCCGCTGCCCGGTGCTGCTGGAGTGCCGGGAGCACGCGCTGGCCCAGCCGGAGCCGTACGGCGTCTGGGGCGGGCTGACCGCGGCGGAGCGCCGGGTGGTGCTGGCCCGGCGCCGGCGCCGGGACGTGGAGCTGCGCGAGGCGCGCCGGGTGGGCGTGCAGCAGCCGCGCCGGATAGCGGGCTGAGCGGCGGTACGCGCCCGCGGCCGGGGGCGCCGGGGGCGCCGGGAACGCCGACGGCGGCCGCCCCGCGTGCCTCGCACGGGGGAGCCGCCGTCCGGTGGACGTGTCAGTTGGCGCGGTCGAAGTCGATCGCGCTGTAGGCCCGCAGCTTCGACAGCTTGTGCACGGAGTCGATCTGCCGGATGGTGCCGCTCTTGGAGCGCATCACCAGCGAGCTGGTGGTGGCGGTCTCCGAGCGGTAGTGGACGCCGCGCAGCAGCTCGCCGTCGGTGATGCCGGTGGCGACGAAGAACACGTTCTCGCCGCTGACCAGGTCGTCGGTGGTGAGCACCCGGTCCAGGTCGTGCCCGGCGTCCAGCGCCTTCTGGCGCTCCGCCTCGTCCTTCGGCCACAGCCGGCCCTGGATGACGCCGCCCATGCACTTCATCGCGCAGGCCGCGATGATGCCCTCGGGGGTGCCGCCGATGCCCATCAGCAGGTCCACGCCGGTGCCCTCGCGGGCGGCCATGATGGCGCCGGCCACGTCGCCGTCCGAGATGAACTTGATCCGGGCGCCGGCCTCGCGGATCTCCTTCACCAGCCCCTCGTGGCGGGGACGGTCCAGCAGCACCACGGTGACGTCCTCCACCGAGCTGCCCTTGGCCTTGGCGACCCGGCGGATGTTGACCGCGGCCGGGGCGGTGATGTCGACGAAGTCGGCGGCCTCCGGGCCGCACACCAGCTTGTCCATGTAGAACACGGCGCTGGGGTCGAACATGGTGCCGCGGTCGGCCACCGCCAGCACGGCGACGGCGTTGTTCATGCCCTTGGCGGTCAGCGTGGTGCCGTCCACCGGGTCGACCGCGACGTCGCACTCGGCGCCGGTGCCGTCGCCGACCCGCTCGCCGTTGTAGAGCATCGGGGCCTCGTCCTTCTCGCCCTCGCCGATGACGACCACGCCGTTCATCGAGACGGTGGAGACGAGGGTGCGCATGGCCTTCACGGCCGCGCCGTCGGCGCCGTTCTTGTCACCGCGGCCGACCCAACGGCCGGCCGCCATCGCGGCGGCCTCGGTGACCCGGACGAGCTCGAGTGCCAGGTTGCGGTCCGGCGCCTCGGGGGCTACCTCGAGGGAGCTCGGGAGGTGGTGCGTGGTCATCGTCGTTACCTCTCTGTACGCGACGGCCAGTGAGCGCCCGACTACTGCCAGGTCGAACGCCGTGGTGAGGGTTGCTGCGATCGTATCTGCCCGGCTCCGGGCTGTCTGTGGCGCACTCCCCGTGGCAGCGGGCGCCGTACGGCCACCTACCATGGCCGGGTGGCAGGCAACAGCAGCAAGAGAGGCCGGCAGACGGTACGGGACATGATCCTGTCGATGCTGGCGGTCGGCGTCGTGGTGTTCGTGGGGTACGTCTTCCTCCCGGGCGCGCAGGGGGACGGCGTCCACGTGATCGACTACCGGAGCGCGCTCGCCTCGGCGAAGCGCGGTGCGCCGTACCCGGTCCTCGGGCCCGAGGGGCTGTCCGACAAGTGGCGGGCGACCTCGGTCGACTACCGCCCGGACAAGCAGGGCCACAACGTCTGGCACCTCGGCTTCGTCACCCCGTCCGGGCAGTACGCGGCCGTCGAGCAGAGCGACGCCGCGCACGACGCCGCGGTGGCCGCGGCCGTGGCCGGCGCCAAGGAGGACGGCACCGCCACCGTGGCCGGCGACACCTGGCAGCGCTTCCAGGGCGAGCGCTACCGCGGCCTGGTCCACCCGGCCGGCACCACCGGCACCACGGTGGTCACCGGCACGGCGACCTACGAGGAGCTGGCGCAGCTCGCCGAGGCGCTGAAGTAGCCGCCTCGGCCGGAGCAGGACGACGGAAGGGCCCCCGCGATCGCGATCGCGGGGGCCCTTCCGGTGCCGGCGGGGCGACGGGCCCGGCGGCTTCAGGCTGCTCGGCCTGCTCGGCCTGCTCGGCCGGCTCAGACGGTGGTGACGACCTCGTCGTAGGCCAGGCGCGGGCCGCGCGGGTACCAGGCGTCCTCGCCCGGCTTGCCGATGTTGACCACGGCCAGCACCGAGTGCTCGCCGTCGCCGAAGAACTCCTTGTTGATGCCCTCAGCGTCGTAACCGGCCATCGGGCCCGCGGCCAGACCGGCGGCGCGGATGCCGATGATGAAGTACGCGGCCTGCAGCGAGCCGTTCATGGAGGCCACGGCCTCGCGGACCGGACGCTCGGAGAAGACGTCCTTGGCACCCGGGAAGTGCGGGAACTGGGTCGGCAGCTCCTCGTGGAACTCGTTGTCCACGGCCAGGATGGCGGTCAGCGGGGCGGAGGCGGTCTTCGCCTTGTTGCCCTCGGACATCTGGTCCACCAGACGCCGGCGACCCTCCGGGGTGCGGACCAGCACGATGCGCAGCGGCTGCGCGTTCATCGCGGTCGGGCCGAACTTGACCAGGTCGTAGATCGCCTGGACCTGCTCGTCGGTGACCGGCTCGTCGGTGAAGGTGTTGGCGGTCCGGGCCTCGCGGAACAGCAGGTCCTGAGCGACGGTGTCGAGTTCCAGGGTCATGGTGGGTCCTACCTCGTGCTGGACGGGAATCTGTGCGGCGGGTGCCGTTCGACGTGGTCCAACAGTCGGTGAACTTTAAACCATTCCACCGCGGGGCGTGATGTGCATCACTCTCCCGGGATCACTCCCGGCCGGGCTGCCCCTCCTCCGCCGCCAGCGCCGCGTCCAGCCGGGCCCGGGCGCCGTCCAGCCAGCGCTGACACACCTTCGCCAACTGCTCGCCGCGCTCCCACAGGGCCAGCGACTCCTCGAGCGTGGTGCCGCCCGTCTCCAGTCGGCGCACCACGTCCAGCAGCTCGTCCCGCGCCTGCTCGTAGCCGAGCGCGTCGTCCGCCGGAGTGGTGTCCGCCGCAGCCGTGCCCGTGGGGGCGGTGTCGCCCGGAGTGCCGGTCGTCTCCTGATCAGCCATGGCGCCCAGCGTAGGACCTCCGGCCGACAAATCCGGTGCGGCGGGCGGTCCGGGGTCGCTAACCTCCGCGGCATGATCACGGTACGGGCCGGGCGGCCCGGCGACGCCCCGGAATTGGTCCGGCTGCGCGCCCTGATGTTCGAGTCGATGCACGGACGGGCCGACGACGGCCCCTGGAAGGCCGCGGCCGAGTCCGAACTCCGCACCCGGCTGGCCGCGTTCGAGCCCACCATGGGGGTCTATGTGGTCGACGACCCGGACCGGCCCGGACGGCTGGCCTCCTGCGCGGTCGGCACCCTGGAGCGCCGACTGGCCGCGCCCGGTCACCCCGACGGCCTGTTCGGCTTCGTCTTCAACATCTGCACCGACCCCGACCGCCGCCACCGCGGCTACGCCCGGGCCTGCACCGAGGCGCTGCTCGGCTGGTTCGACGAGCGCCGGGTCACCCGGATCGACCTGCACGCCTCCCGCGGCGGCGAGTCGCTCTACCGCAGCCTCGGCTTCGGCGAGCACTCCGTCGCGCTCTCCCGCCAGCGGCTGCTCACCGACTGAGCGGACGTCGGGGCCGGGCCGCCGGCCGTGCGGGCGTCAGGACTTGGGGGCGGCCTGCGCCGCCAGGGTGCGGCGCAGGTTGACCCTGGCCCGGTAGGTCAGCGTCTTCACCGCACCCACCCGCAGCCCGATCCGGTCGGCGATCTCGTTCGAGGTCAGGCCCTCCCAGTAGCGCAGCGCGACCACGGTCCGCTGCCGGTCGTTGAGGGCGGCCATCGCGGCGAAGATCCGGTCCGCCTCGGCCGCGGCTATCACCAACTCCTCGACCCGGACGCCCGAATCGGTGTCGGCGACCGTGGCGACCGCCGACTCGCGCCGGGTGGAACGCCGCTTGTCGTGGTCGAGCATCACGTTGCGGGCGATGGTGACAATCCATGCGCCCATGTCCTTGCCGGTCCAGTGGTAACCGCGAATTCCCGCCATTGCCCTGACAAATGTGTCCTGGGCGAGATCCTCGGCCAGGAGCCGATTCCCCGTTCTTCGGGTGAGGAACGCCAGCACCAGCCCGTGATAAGCGAGGTAGAGCTGCGCCCAGGCGTCGCGGTCCCCGGACTTCGCGGCCTCGATGAGGGCAGGTCTCACATCCATGTGAACCTCCGGAATTGGGGAGGTGCGTCACCCTACGAGCGGCCGTGCAGGCGTGCAAGCGATTCTCGGGAATTACCCTCTGATGGTCTGAAGATCCTTGCGGGGCCTGTCGGAAGGGGCTTGCATGCGTGCAAGTGAGCGGCCCTGTCGGGGAGTACGCGGTAGCCTGCGCGCCATGCAGCCGACAGAGGGCACCTCCGACGCGAACACACCCGCCCGGCGCTTCGGGGCGGTCGTCCACGAGGCCGCGCAACGCGCCGGCTACGACCTGCGCCCCGGCGCCGGCGGACGCCTCGCCCTGGCCAGGGACACCGGAATGAGCGCCTCCGCCGTCGGCCGCATGCTGCGCGGCGAGACCCTGCCCCGGCCGTCCCAATTCCAGCGAATTGCCCAGGCACTCGATCTCGACCTCCCCGACCTGTTGGTCCGCGGAGGGGTAATTTCCGAGGATTCCGCCAACGATCTCTCCCAAGGAGTACGCTCACCCATCACCCCCGAGGGAGCGTTGGACACCTGGGGAATCACCCACCCGGTCATCCGTCGATTCCTGCTCGCCTCGATCGCCCAGGCGGTCGCTCTGCAACGGGAATGCGAGACGGAAAGCCTCCGGGGAGGAACTGCGCACACGCGGAGGTGAGCCCCACATGCCGAGAATCTCGCCGACCACCATCGATGTGCTGAGAGCGGCGGGCGCATTCGCCGGCATCGCCCTCATCGTGGCGGGCACGTACGACTCACGCTGGACCCCGCTGCTCGGCTGCCTGGCCGTCGCGGCGCTCTCCACCACCGAGTACGCGCTGGCCAGGACCAGGCGCTTCGTCCGCGCGGCCGAGGAGCGCGAGGCCCGGCGGCTGGCCGAGCTGACGGCCGAACAGACGGTCCGGGCCGTCCGGGCGGTACCGGCCGGCGGCGGGCGGACCGTCCGCGCTCAGGGCGGCGACCCCACCGTCGCCGCCCTGACCGCGGACGGTCTGCTCCGCCTGCTGGAAGCCGTCCACAGCGAACTGCTCCACGCCAACGCGGCCGCCGCCGAGGCGCAGGCCGAACTCGCCGACCTCACCCGGGAGTGGAACACCCTGGTGCAGGAGTCAATGGGCCACCACCCGTGCGCCCACCGGGCACCTCGCTAGCCCCCTCTCGTTGTCCGCCGTCAGTCCTGCGACGGCTCCACCGTGACGTCCAGGCCGCCGCCCGCCACCCGGGCGTGCAGCCGCTCGCCGACCAGGGCCTGCTGCGGATCGGTCACCACCGTGCCGTCCGGGCGCTGCAGCACCGCGTAGCCGCGCTCCAGCGTGGCCAACGGGGACAGCGCCACCACCCGGGCCAGGGCGTGGCCGAGGTCGGTCTGCGCGTGGTCCAGCCGGTGCCCGAGCATCCGGCGGGCCCGCTCCACCAGTGCGGTCACCTCCTCGCCGCGCTCCGCCAGCGCCCGGTGCGGGGCCGCCAGCGCGGGCCGGCTGCGCACCCCGGCCAGGCCGGCCTGCTCCCGCTCGACCCGGTGCACCACGTACCGCCGTGCCCGGTCGCGCAGTTGGTGCACCTTCGCCAGCTCCTCGCCGACGTCCGGCACCACCCGCTTGGCGGCGTCGGTCGGGGTGGAGGCGCGCAGGTCGGCGACCAGGTCCAGCAGCGGCTGGTCGGGCTCGTGCCCGATCGCGCTGACCACCGGCGTACCGGCGGCCGCGACGGTGCGGATCAACTCCTCGTCGGAGAACGGCAGCAGGTCCTCCACGCTGCCACCGCCGCGCGCCACCACGATCACATCCACCTCGGGCATCGCGTCCAACTCCCGCACCGCGGCCGCCACCTGGGCCGCCGCGCTGGGGCCCTGCACCAGCACGTTGCGGACCTCGAAGCGGACCGCGGGCCAGCGCCGCCGGGCGTTCTCCAGCACGTCCCGCTCGGCCGCCGAGCCGCGGCCGGTGACCAGCCCGATCCGGTGCGGCAGGAACGGCAGCGGCCGCTTGCGGGCGGTCTCGAACAGGCCCTCCGCGCCCAGCTTCCGCTTCAGCTGCTCCAGCCGGGCCAGCAGCTCGCCCAGCCCCACCAGCCGGATCTCGGTGGCCCGCAACGAGAGCGTGCCGCGCGCCGTGTACCACTCGGGCTTGGCGTGCACGACGATCCGGGAGCCCTCCTGGACCGCCTCCGCCACCTGCTCGAAGACCGACCGGAAGCAGGTGACGGTCAGCGAGACGTCCCGCTCCGGGTCGCGCAGGGTCAGGAACACCATGCCCGCGCCGGGTCGCCGGTTGAGCTGGGCGATCTGTCCCTCCACCCAGATCTCGCCGAGCCGGTCGATCCAGCCGCCGATCAGCGCGGACACCCGGCCGACCGGGATCGGGGCGTCGGGGGAGCTCGTGTTGGCCATGGGACGAGGCTAGCCGTCACCCCCGTCACGGCCCAGGTCCGCGCGGCCCGGGCGCCCGAGTCCGTACGGCCCGGGCGCCACGCCCCGCCGGGGTGACCGCGGGCGGGGCGTGGCGCGCCCGCGCCCGTACGATGGAGCCATGTCCACCACTGCTCAGCGCCGTGTCCTGCTCGCCGCCCCCCGGGGCTACTGCGCGGGCGTCGACCGCGCCGTGATCGCCGTGGAGAAGGCCCTGGAGCAGTACGGGGCGCCGATCTACGTCCGCAAGCAGATCGTCCACAACAAGTACGTCGTGCAGACCCTGGAGAAGAAGGGCGCGATCTTCGTCGACGAGACGGAGGAGGTGCCCGAGGGCTCGATCGTGGTCTTCTCGGCGCACGGCGTCGCGCCGTCCGTGCACGACGAGGCCAAGGCCGGCAGGCTCGCCACCATCGACGCCACCTGCCCGCTGGTCACCAAGGTGCACAAGGAGGCCGTGCGCTTCGCCGACGAGGACTACGACATCCTCCTGATCGGCCACGAGGGCCACGAGGAGGTCATCGGCACGATGGGCGAGGCCCCGGACCGGATCCACCTGGTGGACGGTGCCGAGGACGTCGCCAATGTGCAGGTCCGCGACGAGTCGAAGCTCGTCTGGCTCTCCCAGACCACCCTCTCGGTGGACGAGACCATGGAGACCGTCGGCGAGCTGAAGAAGCGCTTCCCGCTGCTGGTCAGCCCGCCCAGCGACGACATCTGCTACGCCACCCAGAACCGCCAGGTCGCGGTCAAGAAGATGGCCCCCGAGACCGATCTGCTGATCGTCGTCGGCTCCAAGAACTCCTCCAACTCGGTCCGCCTGGTCGAGGTCGGCCTGGAGTACGGCGCCAAGGCCGCCCACCTGGTCGACTTCGCCGAGGAGATCGACGACGCCTGGTTCGACGGCGTCACCACGGTCGGCCTGACCAGTGGCGCCTCGGTGCCGGAGATCCTGGTCGAGGGCGTCCTCGCGCACCTCTCCGACCTCGGCTACACCGACGTCGAGACGGTCAAGACCGCCGAGGAGCACCTCACCTTCTCGCTCCCCAAGGAGCTCCGCCGCGACCTGCGCGCCGAGGCCGCCGGCAAGCTGTAGTCCCGCTCGTACCCGCTCGTACCCGCCCGGGCTCCCTCACGGGGGCCCGGGCGTCGTGCTTCCCCCGGACGGGTATCAGGCTGCGGGGGCGGAGCCGCGCCCGTAGGTTTGTGCACAGGCCTGTGGATGACGGAGGGCGACGGACAGATGACGACGGTATTCGGCGTGGACATCGGCGGCTCGGGCATCAAGGGCGCCCCGGTCGACCTGGCGGCCGGAGCCCTCAGCCAGGAGCGGCACAAGGTGCTCACCCCCCGGCCCTCCGCACCCGAGGCCGTGGTGCAGGCGGTCTGCGAGGTGGTCCGCCACTTCGACCACCGCGGACCGGTCGGCCTCACCTTCCCCGGCGTGGTGGTCGACGGCCACACCCGGACCGCCGCCAACGTGGACAAGGGCTGGGTCGGCCGCGACGCCGCCGACCTGTTCAGTACGGCGCTCGGACTGCCCGCCACCGTCCTCAACGACGCCGACGCCGCCGGCGTCGCCGAGGTCACCCACGGCGCCGGACGCGACCGGGGCGGCGTCGTCCTGGTGCTCACCTTCGGCACCGGCATCGGCAGCGCCCTCTTCGTCGACGGCGCGCTCGTCCCCAACACCGAACTCGGCCACCTCGAACTGCGCGGCAAGGACGCCGAACGGCGCGCCTCCTCCGCCGCCAAGGAACGGCACGACCTCAGCTGGGCCGACTGGGCCGTCCGGGTGGACGAGTACCTCGACCTGGTGGAGATGCTGTTCTCCCCGCAGCTGGTGATCATCGGCGGCGGGGTCAGCCGCAAGAGCGAGAAGTTCCTGCCGCTGCTCCGGGCCCGCGAGGCCGAGGTCGTCCCGGCGCAGCTGCGCAACGACGCCGGCATCGTCGGTGCGGCGATGGCCGCGGCGAAGGACCTCTGACCTGCTCCTGCTCTACGCCGACGGGCTCAGCGGGTACGGCGGAAGCGGCGCTGGGCGACGAAGCGGGCCGCCACGATCGCCGCGGCCAGCCCCGTCCCGGTGAACAGCCAGCCCGCCCGCAGCGCCAGCCCGGACGCCAGCGCGACGACCTGCCCGGTCACCCCGTGCGCCGCCACCGGCTGCACCAGCACCAGCGCCGCCGCGAACGCGATCGGCCCGCTGATCGGCGCCGCCGGCAGGTCGCAGGACCGCACCCGCACCGCCAGCTGGAAGCACACCACCAGGTAGCCCAGGCCGAACAGCACCCCGAGCCCGTCGAACAGCAGCCGGTCCACACCCGCCACCACCAGCATCCCGGCGACCGCCGCCACCCCCGCGCCGATCGCGGTCAGCCGGGCCGGTCGCCCGGTCCGCGGGCGGGAACGGCCGACCGGCAGCCGCAGGCGCAGCCGGGGCCGCGGTACGGCGCGGATGCCGGAGGCCGTCCGCAACCGCGAGTCGGGGGGCGACGACGGCCCCGGAACGGCGGCGTCGGCGGCGCCGCGGCCCGGCGGTCGCCTTCTCGGCCCTGGCGGCTGGGTACGGATGCTCTGCTCCACCGGTCCAACGTACGGTCCGATCATCGCCACCCTGTGTAATGGAGGCGGATCGGTTCCTCCGTGTCCGCCCTTCGGAGTACGGTCGGCGTGTCGACGTGAAGGGGGAGATCATGACCGCGTTCGCATTCGAACGACTGCACCACGTCCAGCTCGACGTCCCGGCCGGTTCCGAGGACCGGTGCCGCGCCTTCTGGGGCGGCGTCCTCGGGATGACCGAACTGGAGAAGCCGCCCGTCCTCGCCGCCCGCGGCGGCTGCTGGTTCCGCGGCGGCGGGTACGAGGTCCACCTCGGCGTCGTCGCCGAGCAGTCCCCGTCGCCCAAGGCCCACCCGGGCATCCTGGTCACCGGCCTGGACGCGGTCGCCGACCGGCTGGCGGCCGCCGGCGCCCCGGTCAGCTGGGACGACAACTTCCCCGGCTACCGCCGCTTCCACTCCGCCGACCCCTTCGGCAACCGCCTGGAGTTCCTGGAGGCCGACCGGCCCGCCTGACCCGGCCCCGTAGACTGGGGGATCGGCCCGGCCCCCGGCGCCGCCCCACTCCTCCAAGCCCACGGGACATCGCTTCATGTCGCTCACGATCGGAATCGTCGGCCTGCCGAACGTCGGCAAGTCGACCCTGTTCAACGCCCTGACCAAGAACGACGTGCTGGCGGCCAACTACCCGTTCGCCACCATCGAGCCCAACGTGGGTGTCGTCGGCGTCCCCGACGAGCGGCTGACCAAGCTGGCCGAGATCTTCAACTCCCAGCGCGTCCTGCCCGCCACCGTCGACTTCGTCGACATCGCCGGCATCGTCCGCGGCGCGAGCGAGGGCGAGGGCCTGGGCAACAAGTTCCTCGCCAACATCCGCGAGTCGGACGCCATCTGCCAGGTCGTGCGCGCCTTCACCGACCCCGACGTGGTCCACGTGGACGGCAAG
Organism: Kitasatospora cinereorecta; assembly: GCF_024172095.1. Taxonomy (GTDB): domain Bacteria; phylum Actinomycetota; class Actinomycetes; order Streptomycetales; family Streptomycetaceae; genus Kitasatospora; species Kitasatospora cinereorecta. The sequence continues at coordinate 499,984 of NZ_JAMZDX010000001.1, forward strand.
GTCTCGCCCAAGGACGACATCGAGACCATCCACACCGAGCTGATCCTCGCCGACCTCCAGTCGGTCGAGAAGGCCCTGCCGCGCCTGGAGAAGGAGGCCCGGCTCAAGAAGGACACCGCCCCCGTGCTGGCCGCCGCCAAGGAGGCCCAGGCGATCCTGGAGACCGGCAAGACCCTCTTCGAGGCCGGCTTCGACACCGCCCCGATCCGCGAGCTCCACCTGCTCACGGCCAAGCCCTTCCTCTACGTCTTCAACGTGGACGAGGACGAGCTCGCCGACGAGGACTTCAAGAACGCCCAGCGCGAGCTGGTCGCCCCCGCCGAGGCGATCTTCCTCAACGCCAAGATCGAGTCCGAGCTGATCGAGCTCGACGACGCCGAGGCCCTCGAACTCCTCCAGTCCATGGGCCAGGACGAGCCCGGCCTCGCCACCCTCGCCCGGGTCGGCTTCAACACCCTCGGCCTGCAGACCTACCTCACCGCCGGCCCCAAGGAAGCCCGCGCCTGGACCATCAAGAAGGGCGCCACCGCCCCCGAGGCGGCCGGTGTGATCCACACCGACTTCCAGAAGGGCTTCATCAAGGCCGAGATCGTCTCCTTCGCCGACCTCGTCGACACCGGCTCCATCGCCGAGGCCCGCGCCAAGGGCAAGGCCCGCATCGAGGGCAAGGAGTACGTCATGCAGGACGGCGACGTCGTGGAGTTCCGCTTCAACGTCTGACCGAACTGCCGAGAGGCCGCCTGACCTGCGACAAAGCGGGCCGGGCGGCCTCTCTGCTGCCTCGGAGCAGTCGCGAGAGCTCAGGCGTCGTAGACCGTGGAGCGGTGTCCGACGTGGACCACCCAGACGACCAGCTCGCCGTTGTCCACGGTGTAGACGATGCGGTAGTCGCCCACCCGCAGGCGGCGTCTGTCCGGCTGGGAGACAAGTGCGGTGGTGTTGAATCCGAACGGATCGCTCTCCAGCTCGCTCAGCTTGGCAAGGATGCGCAGGGCCATGTTCCTGGGAATCTTGCGCAGTTCGGCCTGAGCCTCGGGTCGGAAGACGGTGCGGTACTCACTCACTGCGCGCCAGCGTCTCCCTCATGACGTCCTCGAGCGGGACGCCGGCCGCGGGGTTGGCCATGCGCTCGTCGATGATCCGGTTGATCTCGCGCTCTTCCCATTCCTGGTACTTGCGCAGGACCTCGATCGACACCACTGCGGCCACCTCTCTGCCGCGGCGCGTGATGACGGTGGGCACGTCGTCGCGATCGGCCCGCTCCACCACCTCGGCCAAGTGGGCGCGGACGTCGCGGATGGACTCTATGGGCATCGGCTGCGTCATGAGCCCAAGCGTACCGAGTGTTCCATGTGTACACAATCGCGGGGAAGCGGTCAGGGGAGGTGGGCGGGGCGGGGGGTGGTGGGGTGGTGGAGGCGGCGGAGGAAGGTGAGGACGCCGGAGGTGCCGGTGGCCCAAGGGGTGCTGGGGCGGGTGAGGCCGGTGTCGGGGAAGGTGGGGCGGGTGGGGGTGCCGCCGCTGCGGGCGAGGATGATCAGGGCGGTGGTCCGGGCGCCGGTGAGGAGTTCGTCGGAGTCGGTGGCCCGGGCGGCGTCGAGGAGGAAGTCGCCGACGCCGGCGAGGCCGCAGCACTGAGTGACCAGGGGCATCCGCGGCGCGAGGCCGAGGCAGGTCTGCGCGGCCTGCCGGGCGAGGTCGAGGTGGGCGGGTTCGCCGAGGCGGTCGGCCGCGCGGAGGTGGACGGAGCCGATGCCGGCCAGGCCGCGGCACCAGGAGCCGTAGCGGCGGGTCGCGTCGGGCTGCTTCGCCGCCGCGATGATGCGGGGGGTGGCGGCGGCGAGCCGGTCGCATGCCTCCCGCGCCGCGTCGGCCGCGGCCGGGTCGCCGCTGCTGTGGGCGTACTCGAGCAGGAAGGACGCGATGCCCGCGTGGCCGTGGGCGAGGCCGTCGTGGAGGGCGGCGCTGCCCCTGGTGTCGGGTCCGGCGGGTGTCAGGCGGGCGCGGCCGGTGGTGAGCAGGCGGTGGCAGTCGGCGGCGACGGCGAGGTGGCGGTCGGCGGCGACGGCGAGGTGGCGGTCGGCGGTGGGGTGGTCGCCGGTGGTGCGGGCGTGGTGGGCCAGGAGCAGGTGGCCGGTGCCGATGCCGGCGATGCCTTCGATCAGGTCGGCTTCGGGTGGTCCGCCGTCCGGGCCGCGGTCGGGCAGGTCAGGCCGGTCGTGCCGGTGGGCGGGGGTGGGTGTTCCCGCTTCGGCGAGGAAGAGGTCGACGCCGGTGCGGCCGGACCACAGGCCGGGGGAGAGGGGCCCGGTCCGGCGGGCGGTCCAGTCGGCAAGGGCGTCGACGGTTTCGCGGACCCGGGGCCGGTCGGTGTGGTGGAGCAGTTCGAGGCCGAGGCCGGAGCTGCCGCCGTAGAGGTCGACGGGGGTGGGGATGGCCGCGCGGGCGGAGAGTTCGGGGTCGGCGATCCGCCGGGCTTCGTCGGCGCAGTACGCGACGGTGTGCTCGATGATCTCCGCGAGCCGGTCGTCGTCGAGTCGCTCCGGCGCCCGCGGCCGGGGCGGGGCGGGGGCGGGCTGCCCGGTGCGGAGCCGTTCGGCGGTGGCGGTGCGGACGGCGGGGTCGGGGTTCAGCAGTCCGGCGATGGTGGCGCGGAGTTGCCGGTGGCGGTCGCCGGGAAGGGCGTGGGTGAGGCTGTCGAGGGTGCGGCCGCGGTTGACGGCGGGGTCGGCGTCGACGATCACGGGGTCGAGGCCGGTGGCGGCGAAGTGCAGGGTGGCGCCGAGGGAGTAGTAGTCGTCGGCGAACCCGCCGGTGGCGTACCGGGGTGGTGCGCTGTAGCCGGGGGTGGCGCCGCCGGGGCCGGTGCCGTCGAGGGTGCTGATGCCGAAGTCGATCACGTGGCAGCGGCCGGCCGCGTCGAGCACGACGTTGTCGGGCTTGAGGTCGCGGACGACGACGCCGCGCTCGTGGATGCGGTCGAGGACGTGCAGCAGCCGGGCGGCGAGTGCGGCGGGCGTGCGCCCGGGCTGCTCGGAGCGGTCGCGGTGGGGGCCGTGGTCCTGCACATCGCGGCGCAGGTTGCGGTCGCCGCAGTCGGTCAGGACGAGGTACTCGTCGGCGTGGTGCCGGAAGTAGTCGAGGGCGCGCGGTACCCCGTCGACGGAGGCGAGCGCGGCGAGGACGGCGCGTTCGTTGCGCAGGCGGTCGCGGGTGTCGGTGCCGGATTCGTCCTCGGCGACGTAGGCGCGGGCCTGCTTGACGACGACCGGGTGGCCGGTGGTCCGGTCGACGGCGCGGTAGAGGTTGCCCTGCGGTTTGCGGGCGATGCCGCGGGTGACGCGGTAGCGTCCGCCGCCGAAGCCGGTCCCGGACGGTGGCGGCGTCGGCGCGGGCGCGACCTGCTCCGACCGGTCGGTGAAGGGGTCCTCGGCCCAGGGCGGGCAGCGGTAGGTGTTGCCGGCGAGCCCGTCGAAGAGTTGTCCGTCGGGGCCGGTCATCACGGACTCCAACCGCCCGCTGCGGCCGGTCCGGTAGTCGCCGGTGAAGGGGCCGTAGCGGTAGTAGACCGGGGCTCCGGGGTCGACCCGGCGGTCGCTGACGACCTGGGGGCCCTCACGGCCGCGCAGGACGGTGACGAGTTCCGCGGCGAGGGCGGCGACGGTGCCGGCGGCGGGGTAGACGGTGATCGCCTTCCCGACGACGCCCGCGCTCGCCGTCCCGGAGTTGATCTGCCGCAGGGTCTCCGCGTCGCGGGCGTACTTGGCGTGGCAGACGTGGCGCCGCAGGACCGGCAGGACGAGGTCGAGGACGGCGTCCAGTTCACCGGGTCGGGTCGAGACGTGCAGTTTCCAGCCGTGCTCCATCGCCGGCATCCGCGGATCGCTCAGGTACGACCAGGTGTCGTCGGACCGGCCGCCGATGCCGGCGATGGACTGGTCCACCGTCAGGAGTTGCGATCGCAGGCGAAGCGGGTGGTGGCGGTCACCCACGGGTCGGCGAGGCACGCGGTGACCTCGCGGTCGGCGCGGTCGTCGTCCTCGAACGCGAGGGTCTCGTCGTCGATCGCCAGCGGACCGGCATCGCGGAAGTCGGTCGGCGAGAGCTCCATCAGGGCTGCGGGCATGTGACGCCTCCAGGTCTCGTGGTGCGTTCGGCGGGACGCGGGTCGCGGCCGCCACCGGGCCGTCGGCCTGTTGGGCCGCGGTCCGATCCATGACGGTAGGTACGAACGATCGAGCTGACAAGACGTCAGATATCGCTAACTTAACGACTGTTCCTGAACGGATCGTTCGCAGCTTTTGCACGTTTCCTCCCTCTGGCCTTCGCTTCGCCTCCGCCGGAGGCTTCCATTCCGGACACCGCCGTGGTTGCATGGGCGCGCCGGGCGAGTGACGTGTTGGGGGGCCGACGATCGTGGCGCGAACCGGGCCGGTCCCGGCGGTGCCGGGCGAGCGGCCTGCGGATCTGCTCGGCGTCCGCGCCCTGACCTGGGCGCTGCCGCGGGCGGTGGTGGACGGGGCCGTCGCGGCCGCCGGACGGACCGAGCGCCGCACCCGGGCGCTGCCGGCCCGGACGGTCGTGTACTTCACCCTGGCGATGTGGCTCTACCCGACCTGCGGGTACGGCGAGGTGATGCGGCTGCTGCTGGCAGGGCTGGCCCGCAAGCACCGCTGGGTGGAGCCGGCGCCGGTGCCGTCCACGGCGGCGATCACCAAGGCCCGGCAGCGGCTCGGTCCGCGCCCGCTGCGGCTGCTGTTCGAGGAGGTGGCCGGGCCGGCCGCGAGAGCCGGGACGACGGGCGCCTTCCACCGGCGGTGGCGCCTGATGTCCCTGGACGGGGTGCTGCTGGCGGTCCAGGACTCGTCCGACAACCGGGCGGCGTACGGCACCGGCGAGGGCCGGTACGGGCTGCCGTGCGTCCGGGTCCTGGCGCTGGCCGAGAACGCCACCCACGCGGTCTGCGCCGCCGAACTCGGCGTTCCCGGGAGGCCGCACGGCGGACCGGACGCGGGGGCCTCGGGACCGGTGCTCGCGGCGCTGCGGCCCGGGCAGCTGGTGGTGGCGGACCGGCCGGCGCTGTCCCCCGGCCTGTGGACCGCCGCCCGCGGGCGCGGTGCGGAGCTGCTGTGGCGCGCGGGGGCAGAGCTGGAGCTGCCCGTGCTGGAGGTCCTCGACGACGGCTCGTACCTCTCCGAGCTGGCGGCGCTCGACCGCACCCTCCCGGTACGGGTGGTCGCGTGCGGGCCGGCGGGGGCGTCCGCCGTCCCGTCGGCACGCCTGGTCTGCTCGATCCTCGATCCGGCGGAGGCCGCCGCCACGGACCTGGTCCGGCTGTACCGCGAACGCTGGCGGCTGGACGCGCTGTTCGACGAACTGGGGGCCCGGAAGGGGAGCGGCCGCCCGGTGCTGCGGTCGCGGTCGCCGGCCATGGTCGAGCAGGAGGTGTGGGCGATGTTCCTGGCCCACCACGCGATCCGCGCGCTGGTCGTGGACGCCGCGGAGGACGGGGCGGCCCCCGCGTACTGAGCGCTGCCCGCGACCCGCTGCCCGCTCACCCGACTCCCGGGCGCGGCCGCCCCCGGGGCGGCGCGTTCGCGGAGGCTTCGCCGCGGCGCCTCGTGGCGGCAGCGGGGTGTTCGTACGGGCCTGGCGACATGGGTCGCGGCAGCCCGCCGTGGCCCGGACGACCAGGAGAGACGCCCCCATGAGCGCCATCGACCGCCGACGATTCATCCAACTGGCAGGCGGCACAGCCGCGTTGTCCCTGCTGTCGACCAGCATCGCGCGGGCCGCCGAGATCCGGGCGGACCGCCGCACCGGCACCCTGAAGGACATCGACCACGTCGTGGTGCTGATGCAGGAGAACCGGTCGTTCGACCACTACTTCGGCACCCTGCGCGGCGTCCGCGGCTTCGGTGACCCGCGTCCGGTGACCCTGCCGAGCGGCAAGCCGGTCTGGCACCAGTCGGACGGGGAGAAGGAGGTACTGCCCTTCCGCCCGGCCGCGGACGACCTGGGCATGCGCTTCCTGGAGGACCTGAACCACGACTGGAACGGCGGCCACCAGGCCTTCAACGGGGGCCGCTACGACCGGTGGGTGCCCGCCAAGACCGCCACCACCATGGCGTACCTGACCCGCGAGGACATCCCGTTCCACTACGCGCTGGCCGACGCCTTCACCGTCTGCGACGCGTACCACTGCTCGCTGATCGGCCCGACCGATCCCAACCGCTACTACCTGTGGAGCGGGTTCACCGGCAACGACGGCAAGGGCGGCGGCCCGGTGGTCACCAACGCCGAACTGGGCTACGACTGGACCACGTACCCCGAGCGGCTGGAGAAGGCGGGCGTCTCCTGGAAGGTCTACCAGGACATCGGCGACGGCCTGGACGCCGCCGGCTCCTGGGGCTGGATCGGCGACGCCTACCGGGGCAACTACGGCGACAACTCGCTGCTGTACTTCAACCGCTACCGCAACGCCAAGCCCGGCGAGCCGCTGTACGACAAGGCCCGCACCGGCACCGACGCCAAGGCCGGCCAGGGCTACTTCGACCTCCTCAAGGCCGACGTCGTGGCCGGGAAGCTGCCGCAGGTCTCCTGGATCGTCGCCCCCGAGGCGTTCACCGAGCACCCCAACTGGCCGGTCAACTACGGCGCCTGGTACATCGCGCAGGTGCTGGACGCGCTGACCGCCGACCCCGCCGTGTGGGCCCGCACCGCGCTGTTCATCACCTACGACGAGAACGACGGCTTCTTCGACCACGTCGTCCCGCCCTTCCCGCCGGCCACCCGCGACCAGGGCCGCTCCACCGCCGACGCGAGCACCGAGATCTTCCGGCCCGCCGCCGGCGACCCGCACGTGGCAGGACCGTACGGCCTCGGCCAGCGGGTGCCGATGCTGGTGGTCTCGCCGTGGAGCCGCGGCGGCTACGTCTGCTCGCAGACCTTCGACCACACCTCGGTGATCCAGTTCCTGGAGCGCCGCTTCGGCGTGCACGAGCCGAACATCTCGCCCTGGCGCCGGGCGGTCTGCGGCGACCTGACCGCCGCCTTCGACTTCGGACACGCCGACCCGGCCGTCCCGGACCTGCCGGACACCGCCGGCTACCTCCCGCCCGACCGCGAGCGGCACCCCGACTACGTGCCCGTCCCGCCGGCCCGGCCCGAACTGCCCGCGCAGGAGCACGGCCTGCGCCCCGCCCGGCCGCTGCCGTACGACCTGTCGGTGGACGGCCGCACCGGCGCCGGCAAGGTGGCCCTCGAATTCGCCAGCCACGGCGAGGTCGGCGCGCACTTCCTGGTCACCTCGGCGACCCGCACCGACGGCCCCTGGACGTACACCGTCGGCGCCGGCCGCGAACTGCTCGACCGGTGGACCGAGGCCGGCCCGTACGACCTCACCGTGCACGGTCCGAACGGCTTCCTCCGGCGTTACAAGGGCGCGGCGGCGACGGCCGGACCCGAGGTGGCCGCCCGGCACGACGGGCACAACGGCCAGGTCCGGATGATCCTCACCAACGACGGTGCCGAGCCCGTCCAGCTCAGCGTGGTCGACGCGTACGGCCGGGAGCGGCCCGCCGTCTACCGGCTGCGGCCCGGCCAGCGGGCCCTGCACACCGTGCCCGCCGACCGGAACCACGGCTGGTACGACGTCTCGGTGCTGACCGACCGGGAGGACGGGTTCCTGCGCCGGCTGGCCGGCCATGTGGAGACCGGCCGCGAGTCGACCAGCGACCCGGCGACCGCCACGGTCTGACCCCGGCCGTCCCGGCCCTGACCCTGACGGGGGATCAGGGAAGCTTGGCAGGGTCGGTTCAGGGGTGGTCCCGGATGTCCGCGCCCGCGGTGCTCGACAAGACTCGTGGACGAACCGAGACCACCGCCGAGCCCGGAGGCCCGACCGTGAACACCCGTACCCGCCACGCCCGTTCGACTGCTCTCGCGGTTGCCGGAACGCTGCTGGCCGCGCTCGCCGTGGGGGCCGCCACCCCCGCGGTGGCGGCCGGCGCCGACCGCCCGGCCGCGAGCGCCACCGCGCTGCCGCCGATCGACCGCGACGCCGTCCGGCAGGCGATCGGCGACCTGCCCAACGCCTACGTGACCGGCGCCTTCGTCCGGGTGACCGGCAGCGCCGGACGCTACGAGACCTCCGCCGGGCTCGGCGACGCGGCGACCGGCAGCGCGCCCGACCCCGAGGGCCGGTTCCGGATCGGCTCCATCTCCAAGGTGTTCACCGCCGCGGTGGTGCTGCAGCTGGCCGGCGAGCACCGGATCGACCTCGACGGCACCGTCCAGCAGTACCTGCCGGGGGTACTCCCCGCCGACCTGCCGCCGGTCACCGTCGGCCAACTCCTCGACCACACCAGCGGGTTGCCGGGCGGCGGCAAGCTCAACGACAGCGACGGCAGCACCGCCTGGTTCGCCGCGCACCGCTTCGACAGCTGGACGCCCCAGCAGGTCGTCGCCTCGCTCGCCGGACAGCCGATGAGCTTCCCGCCCGGCACCGCCCAGCAGTACAACGGCATCAACTACTACCTGGCCGGCCTGCTGATCGAGAAGACCACCGGGCACAGCTACGCGGACGAGGTGCAGCGCCGCCTCATCCGCCCGCTCCACCTGCGCGACACCGCCGTGCCCGACCGCGACGACCCGCGGCTCGCCCACCCCGCCTCGCACGGCTACCTCACCGTCCACGACCCCGACGGCACCACCCACCCGGTCGACGTCACCGAACAGAGCCCCTGGCCCTGGGCCGAGGGCGGCCTGATCTCCAGCGCCCCCGACCTCGACCGCTTCCTCGGCGCACTGCTCCAGGGCCGGCTGCTGCCCGCCGCCGAGCAGCAGCGCCTGTTCGACGTCCCGGACGTGCCCAACCAGCAGAACTCGCACTGCACCACCGGCCCCACCGCCGGACGGGCCTGCATGTCGATGGGCCTGGAGCGGGTCGACATCAACGGCGTGACCCTGTGGGGCAAGACCGGCAGCCGGCCCGGCTACGTCAGCGGGGTGTTCGCCACCCGCGACCTGGGCCGCCGGATCGTCTACTCGCTCAACCCGACCGGCTTCGACGGCGCCGAGAGCCGCTACATCCTCCGGCTCGCCCAAGCCGTCTTCCCCGCCGCCCCGGCGGCCGGTACCGGGCGGGGCAGCGGGTCCTGACGTCCGGGCTGCGGGTCGCTCAGGGCGCGATGTTGTGGTTCACGTGGAAGAGGTTGCCCGGGTCGTACGCCCGCTTGGCCTCGACCAGCCGCCCGTAGTTGCCCGCGTAGTTGTCGGCGACCCGGTGCTGGTCGTCGACGCCCATGAAGTTGACGTACCCGCCGGCCGTGGAGTGCGGGGCCAGGGCCGCGTAGTAGTCCCGCACCCACGCCGTGCCGGCCTCGTTGCCCGCCGGATCCGGCCAGGCGCCGACGATCACCGTCGCGAAGGTGGAGTCCCGGTACGCGAAGGCGGTGGCGTCCGGTGCGACCCGCTGGACGGCGCCGTCCAACGGGTACACGTGGCAGGTCGAGTGGACCGTCGGCACCTTGGGCCCGTGCTCCAGGTGGGCGGTGATGGCGTCGTCGGTCAACTCGGTCGAGAACAGGCCCTTCCAGTACTGGAACAGCCCCGGCGGCAGCAGCGCGTCGAACGCGCTCACCAGCGCCGGGTACGGCATCACCCCGACCGCCTCGGCGACCACCGGCGCCGCGTCCCGGAACGGCCGCACCGCCTCCGGGCCCTCCTCCGGCGGACCGGTCCAGCACGCCACCAGGATCCCCATCGTGTCGCCGTGCCGGTCGGCCGGGATGAACGGCAACGGCGGCGCGATCTGGAAGCCCGGGAAGACGGCCAGCTCCTCCGGCGCACTGCGGATCCCGTCCCGGTAGGTGCGCATCACGGCACCGATGTCGTCCAGCTCGTACAGGATCGGCCCCGCGTACACGTCCTTGACCGGGCTCAGCCGGAACTCGAACGAGGTCACCACGCCGAAGTTCCCGCTGCCGCCGCGCAGCGCCCAGAAGAGGTCGGGCTCGTGCGACTCGTCCACCACCAGCAGGCGGCCGTCGGCCGTCACCACGTCCGCCGAGACCAGGTTGTCGCAGGTCAGGCCCAACTTTCGGGACAGGTAGCCGAAGCCGCCGCCCAGCGTCAGACCCGCCACCCCGGTGGTGGAGATGATCCCGCCGGTCACCGCCAGCCCGAACGGATACGTCGCCGCGTTCAGGTCCGCCAGCGTTGCACCGCCGTCCACCCGGGCGGTCCGCGCGACCGGGTCCACCCGCACCCCGCGCATCGGCGACAGGTCCGCGACCACGCCGTCGTCGCAGGTGCCGTAGCCCGGCGCGCTGTGCGCACCGCCGCGCACCGCCAGGTCCAGCCCGTTCGCCCGGGCGTACCCGACCACCGCCAGTACGTCGCCCGCGTTCGCACACCGCACCACCACGGACGGCTTGCGGTCGATCATCGCGTTGTACACCTTGCGGGCCTCGTCGTAGCCGGGCTCCCCGGCGGCCACCACGGCCCCGTGCACCTGGCCGGCCAGCTCCTCGACCGTCTGCCTGCTCATCACACCACTCCCGACTCCCGCGTCCGGACACCCTGACGGCGGCCGACGGGAACGGGGGCAGGCGAGGCCGACGCTTCCGTGGGCCTCTCTCGACGCTACGCCCGCCCCCGCGCACCGCCCACCGGGCGCGGTCCCGCCGGGAGCGGGCCCCATGGCAAAGGGCCGGGGCCGGGGGAGTCCCGGCACCGGCCCTTGCGGGGTGGTGCTTCGTTACGCCTGCGTGCGGCGGCGGCCCGCGATCAGCGCGCCCGCGCCCAGGACGACGGCCGCGCCGCCGGCCGCGGCGAGGCCGCCGAGTGGGGCGTCGGTGCCGGTCGACGCCAGCCGGTCGGCGCCGGTGTCGGCGGTGGTCGCGACGGTGGTGGTGCCGGTGCCGGAGGTGCTCCCGTTGGCGGTGGTCTCGGACGCCGGGGTGACCGTGGTGCCGGAGGTGCCCTGCGCGCCGGTGCCGGCCCGGTCTGCCGCGGCCCGGTCCGCCGCGGCCTGGTCCTTCGCCCGGGCCTCGGCCAGTCCGGTGGTCAGGAACACCCGGAGCGACAGGGGAGTGTCGATGTCCAGCGCGGCGCCGGCCGCCTTCCGAACCTCGGGGCCACCGGTCGACATCGCCTGTGACACCCGCAGCAGGTCGTCCGAGAACCGCAGCTGCGGCAGCTTGTCGAGGAACGCGTCGACGTCCGCATCGGTGCCGTTCATCGCCTTGACGGCGGCGTCGTGCAGGATCCGGCCGATGCCCGGCTCACCGAGCACCCGCGCCACCTCGATCCGGTGGTCGTCGGCGATGATCTTCGGCAGCTCGACGGCGACGAAGCGCGCGATCTCCTCGTCCGAGGCGTTGAACGCCTTCTGGGCCGCCTCGCGCAGGTACGCGCTGCTCCCCGGGGCCGACATCGCCTGAAGCAGCCGGATCCGGTTGTCGTCCGCGATGATCTTCGGCAGCTCGGCGGTCAGGAAGTGCTCGATCTCCGCGTCCGTACCGTTGAGCGCCTTCCGGGCGGCCTCGTGCAGGAAGCTGCTGTGCGACGGGTCGGCGATCAGCTGGGCCAGCCGGACGCGGTTGTCCTCGGCACGCAGGCGCGGCAGCTCGACGGTGAGGAAACGCTCGACGTCAGCGGCGGTGCCGTCCAGCGCCTTGTTGGCCGCCTCGCGCACGGCCCGTCCGGTCGTCGGGTCGGCCAGCACCTTCAGCACCCGTACCTGGTTGTCCTCGGCGCGAGCCTTGAACTGTCCGACCGCCAGGAACTGCTTGCGGTCCTCCGCGGTACCGGCCAGCGCCTTGTCCGCCGCCTCGCGGACACCACGGCCGCTCTTCGGGTCGGCCAGGATCGCCTCGATCGCGGCACGGTTGGCCGCGTCCTGCTTCGCCGCCTCGTCAGCGGCCGGGTCGGCGGCGGGCTTCGTCTCAGGCTTGGTGTCGGGCTTGGTGTCCTGCTCGGCCGCAGCGGCGTCCGGCTGGGACTGCCCGGTGGGCAGGTCCGCGGCCATGGCCGGGGCGGCGCCGAAGGCGACCGGTGCGGTCACCGCGGCGACGAAAACGGCAGCGGCCAGCGAACGACGAATGTTCACAAATCCCCCCGAAAAGATGTCCAGACATGGCACGGTCGGCGCGGAACCTCACACGCGACGGGCAAGTGTGATCGTATATCAACTGAACCGAACGCCGGCGAACCGTCTTTCCCTCGACTTTGCCGGAACGAGGCATCAGGAGTCACAGCCATGCCGCCGATTGCCACCCTGCACGCCGTCGTCCTCGACTGCGCGGACCCCGACCAGCTGGCCGCCTTCTACCGGACCGTCACCGGTTGGGACGTCAGCTACCGCAGCGAGACGTTCGTCTTCATCGGCGAGGGCGCCACCCGGATCGGCTTCCAGCGGATCGGCGGCTACCGCCGCCCCGACTGGCCGGGCGGCAACCCCCGAGCCCACCTCGACTTCACCGTTCCCGACCTCGACACCGGCATCGCCGACCTCCTCGCCGCCGGCGCCACCCTCCCCGCCGACCAGCCGGGCAACGCCGCCTGGACCGTCCTCCTCGACCCCGCGGGCCATCCCCTCTGCCTCACCACCACCTGACCCCCCGCCACCGCTTCTCCTTCTCAGGGGCACGGCAAGCCACCTACTGCCCGCACCCGTCGGTCCTTCCCGAGCCACCGCTTCTCTTCAGGGGCGCGGGGAACTGCGCGACAAACCACCCGCTGCCCGCAGTCGCCGTTCGTCCCGAGCCCCAATCCCGGGGTCGGCGCACCAACGCCAGGCACCCATTCCCGTGGTCGGCCTCGCAGTTCCCCGAGCCCCTGGTGGTGTGTCGGCCTCGCAGTTCCCCGAGCCCCTGGCTAGCAGTGCGCCAGCGAAACCGTCAGCACCCCCTCCGCCCCCGCGGTGACCGTGACGCCGGTGAGGTCGGGCACGTGGTGGGTCGGGCCGTGGGCGGCGGCGCGGGGGCCGATGCCGAGCACTCGCATGCCGGCGGCCAGCCCTGCGGCGATCCCCGCCTGGGAGTCCTCCAGGACGAGGCAGTCGGCGGGGTCGATCCCGAGTTCGGCGGCGGCCTTGAGGAAGCCCTCGGGGTCGGGCTTGCCGGCGCCGACGCTCTCGGCGGTGACGAGCAGCGGGGGGAGGGGCAGCCCGGCGGCGTCCATGCGGACGCGGGCGAGGGCGTGGTCGGCGGAGGTGACCAGGGCGTGGGGGAGTCCGTCGAGCTGTCGCAGGAAGGCGGCCGCGCCGCCGACGGGCACGACGCCGTCGGTGTCGGCGGTTTCCTCGGTGAGCATGTCGCGGTTCTCGGCGAGGTTCTGTTCCATGGGCCGGTCCGGGAGCAGCAGCGCCATGCTGAGGTGGCCCTGGCGTCCGTGGACGATGTGCATGACGGCGTCGCCGTCGAGTCCGTGCCGGTCGGCCCAGCGGCGCCAGCAGCGTTCGACCACGGCGTCGGAGTTGACCAGGGTGCCGTCCATGTCGAGGAGCAGCGCGCGGACGGTCAGCGTGGTGGGCATGCGGGTGCTCCTTGGGCGACGACAGCAGCGTTTGTTCCCCAAGGATACAAAACTCAAAAAACTGCTACGGGGCGAGCAGATGGGCGTTGACTGCCCGTGCGGCCTCCGCCAGCTCGGGCAGTTCGACGACCTCGATGCCGGCGGCCTCCAGCAGGGCGGTGCCCTGGCAGGCGGCGACGAAGAGGTCGGGCTCGCGCCAGGCGACCACCACGCGCGGGATGCCGGCGGCGATGATCAGCCGGGCGCAGGGGACCGGGCGGGAGGCCCGCTCGCCGCAGGGTTCGAGCGAGCTGTAGACGGTGGCGGTGCGCAGTCGCGGGTCGTCGGCGGGGAGCTTGGCGAGGGCGGCTTCCTCGGCGTGGTTTTGGGGGTCGAGCTCCCGGCTGTAGCCCTCGCTGAGGACCTCGCCGTCGGCGCCGACGATCACCGCGCCGACCGAGAAGGCGGTCTCGGAGGGCGGGCAGAGCCGGGAGAGTTCCACCGCGCGGGTGAGGAAACCCAGGTCATCGGTCACGGGGTGGACTCCTTCGGGGCGTAACGGAGCAGGACGACGTCCCCCACCGTACGTGCCTCCAGCAGGCGCATCCGCCGCCGCGGACCGCCGGGGTAGGCGGCGGGGCCGAGGAAGCGGGGTGCGTCGGGCTGGCCGACGAGCAGCGGGGCGACGGCGAGCTGCAGTTCGTCGGCGAGGCCCTGGGCGAGGAACTGGGTGTGGACGCTGCCGCCGCCCTCGACCATCAGCCGGGTGACGCCGCGGGCGCCGAGGTCGTCGAGTACCGCGCCGAGGACGACCTCGTGGCCGACCGCGACCACGTCGGCGAGGCCGGACAGGTCGGCGCGGAGCGCGGGGGCGGCGGCGTCGGTGGTGTAGGCGACCTTGTCACCGCCGGTGTGCCAGAAGGCGAGGTCGGCGGGGAGGGCGCCGCGGGCGCTGAGGGTCACCTTGAGCGGGTACGCGGGCTTGCCGGCGGCGGTGCGGGCGGCCCGCCGGTCCGCGGAGTTGACCAGCAGTCGGGGGTTGTCGCGGCGCAGGGTGTTGCCGCCGACCAGGATGGCGTCGCAGCCGGCGCGCAGCTCGTCGACGCGGTCGAAGTCCTCGGCGTTGGAGAGCAGGAGCCGTTCGGGGGAGGCGTCGTCCAGGTGGCCGTCGAGCGAGACGGCGGCGCTGAGCAGGACGTACGGGCGGGTGGGCACGGGCTGGGCTCCTTCGTCGGCGACTCGCCGTCCACGGTACGGCCCGCGGAGCGGGGGTCCGCCCCGCGGGCCGCCCCTGCGCGCCCCTGCGCAGAAGGGCCTACGCCGGGCGGGGCGGCAGTGGCAGCGGGAGCGCGGGCAGGCCGTCGATGCTGGTGCCCACGTACTCCTTGCCCTCGCAGTAGGTGCCGAACTCCTCGTCGGTCTTGCGGTCGAAGTACTGCACGTGCAGGTCCCGGTCGGCGCGGTAGTCCATCAGCGGTACGGCGAACCCGCAGGAGTCGCTGACCCGTTCGGCGTGGACCAGCACGATCGCGCGCAGCGCCGACCCGTCCGCGGCCGGGTCGAAGTGGCCGAGCAGCTCGGCGAAGCGCGGGTCGTCGCGGAAGACGGGCTCGCCCCGGCCGTGCACCCGCACCACGGTGGGTGGACCGTCGAAGGCGCACCACATCAGGGTGATCCGGCCGTTCTCCCGCAGGTGGGCGATGGTCTCGGCGGTGGAGCCGCCGAAGTCCAGGTAGGCGACGGTCAGTTCGTCGAGCACCGCGAGGGTCCCGGAGCGGCCCTTGGGGGAGACGTTGACGTGCCCGTCCGCGTCGAGCGGCGCGGTGGCGACGAAGTAGACGGGCTGGTTCTCGATGAAGGTCCGCAGGCGGCCGTCGATCCGCTCATATCTCTTTCCCATACGGCGATCGTACGCCGTCTCGCCAGGCAAGACCATATTTCTCGACTGTCGAGACGCGCGTACGATCGCCGGACATGACGGACCATCGCATCCCCTACACCCACGGCCACCAGGAGTCGGTGCTGCGTTCCCACCGCTCCCGCACCGCGGCCAACTCCGCCGCCTACCTGCTGCCCGAACTCCGGCCCGGACAGGCGGTGCTGGACGTGGGCTGCGGGCCCGGCACGATCACCGCCGACCTCGCCGACCTGGTCGGCCCGAGCGGCCGGGTGATCGGCGTGGACAGCTCCGCCGAGGTGCTCGCCGAAGCCCGTGCGCACGCCGCCGAACGGGGCGCAGCCAACCTCGCTTTCGAGGTCGCCGACGTCTACCGGCTGCCCTACGGGGACGGCGAGTTCGACGTGGTCCACGCCCACCAGGTGCTGCAGCACCTCGCCGACCCGGTGGCCGCGCTGCGCGAACTGCGCCGGGTCACCGCGCCGGGCGGGGTGGTCGCGGTCCGCGACGCCGACTACGCCGCGATGGCCTGGTACCCGCAGCCGCCCGAGCTGGACGAGTGGCTGGCCCTCTACCGCCGGATCGCCCGCGCCAACGGCGGCGAGCCCGATGCCGGGCGCCGGCTGCTCGCCTGGGCCCGCGCGGCCGGCCTCACCGACGCCGTCGCCACCACCGCCACCTGGACCTTCGCCACCCCCGAGCAGTGCGCCTGGTGGGCCGGGATGTGGGCCGACCGCACCCTCGGCTCGGCCACCGCCGCCACCGCCCTCGCCCACGGCTTCGCCACCGCGGCCGACCTGGCGCGGATCGCGGACGCCTGGCGCGCGTGGGCCACCGCCCCCGACGCCTGGTTCGCCGTCCTGCACGGCGAACTGCTGGCCCGGGTCTGAACGGCGTCCGAAACCGGTGTTGTCCGAGACCGGCGTTACCCGAGACCGGCGCTTTCCCGCCGGCGTTTGACGAGCCGTTAACCCGCCCTGCACGCGCCGGAAGCACAGCAGTCGTACGGTCGTACCCCAGGTCGGCAGCCCGGCCCGCCCCCCACCGGGCCGGGCTCGCTACCGTGGAGCCGTGGAGACCTTTCGGGTGATGCGCCAGGACGACAACGGCAACCGCTTCCTGGTGGCCGCGGGCCTCGACCGCGCCGCCGCCGAGGCCCTGGCGGCCGAGTACGAGGCCCGCGGCCACAAGCAGCTGTACTGGGTGGAGCGCGAGGCGCAATAGGCTCGGCCGCATGGAGAACCGGATCGTGGTCGGCGCCGCCCTCATCCACCGTGGCCGGGTGCTGGCGGCCCGTCGCAAGGCGCCGTCCGAGGTGGCCGGCTTCTGGGAGTTCCCGGGCGGCAAGACCGAGCCGGGGGAGACCGAGGAGCAGGCGCTGGAGCGCGAGCTGCAGGAGGAACTCGGCGTCCGCGCCCGCGCCCTGCGGCCGCTGCCCGGCCGGTGGCCGGTCCGCCCCGGCCTGGAACTGCGGATCTGGGCCGCCGAGCTGGTCTCCGGCGAGCCCGAGCCGCTCCAGGACCACTCCGAACTGCGCTGGCTGGGCCCGGACGAGCTCGACGCCGTCGACTGGCTCGCCCACGACCGCGAGGCCCTCCCGCACGTGGCGGAACTCCTCCGCGCACCCTGACCACTCCGCGCACCCGGGCCGTGCTCGCCCCGACGGGCCCGCGGCTCCGTACGCCGAACGGGAAGACGACCCGGATGCCGGGATAGTGCCGCCTTCATCGGGGTATGTCACTTTTCGGCAGTATTCGTCACCATCGGTGAGCCCGGGCGGCGTCGCCGGACGGAGCTGCCCGCACCCGGCGGCCCGTCGCGGTGCGCGGTCCGACGGCCGGAGGCCCGGTAGGTGTCGAGCAGGGATGGCGGTGGGCGGCCCGTCCGCCGCAGCGGTGGGGTCGGCGGGGCGTCGGCCCGGGCCCGGTTGCGTCGCCGGGCGCGCCGCGCCCGCCCCGCCGCGGAGCCGGCCGGGGCCGCGCCGGCGGCCCACGGCACGCCAGTCCCGCCGGTCGTCCCGCTGCGCGGTCTGCCGTCGCTGGCCTTCCCGGGTGCGCCCGCGGTGCCGGTGGCGGAGCCGGGCGCGGGCCGGACGGCGGGCAGTCTGCTGGACGTGGTCCGGGTGGCGATCGTGATCCTGGACACGTCCGGCCGGGTGGTGCTGTGGAGTCCGGCGGCGGAGGAGATGCTCGGCTGGCCCAGTGAGGTGCTGGTCGGCCGGGCGATCGACGAGCTGATGGCGGACGCGGACCAGATCGGCCGGGCCCGGGCCGCGATCCAGGAGACCCTGCGGGCGGGCAGCTGGCACGGGGTCGCCGAGCTGACCGACCGGGACGGGGTGGGGGTGGCCGTGGAGGCCCGGCTGTCCCTGCTGGTGGACGGCGACGGCACGCCGTTCCTCCAGGTGGCGCTGGCCGACGCCGGTGCCCTCCAGGCGGTCGAGCGGGACCTGGCGGTCCGGGACGCGCTGTTCGAGCAGTCGCCGCTCGGCATCGCCATCCTCGACACCGAGCTGCGCTACACGGCGGTCAACCAGACCCTCGCCGACATGAACGGCATCCCGCCGGAGGAGCACGTCGGCCGCACCACGGGCGAGACCCTGCCCGAGCGGGCCGCGGACGAGATCACCGCGATCCAGCGCCAGGTGCTGGCGACCGGTGAGCCGGTGATCGATGTCACCCTGTCCTCGCCGGTGACGGCGCGATCCGGGTTCCGGTCGATCTCCTACAGCCGGATGACCGACCGGTCGGGCCGGGTGCTGGGGATCTCCGGCACGGTGATGGACGTGACCGAGCGCTACCGCGCGGTCGCCAAGGTCGAGCACGCCCGCCGCCGGCTCTCGCTGCTGAACGAGTTCGGCTCCCGGGTGGGCGACCTGCTGGACGCGTCCCGGATCGCCCAGGAGCTGGCCGGAGCGGTCGTTCCCCGGCTCGCCGACTACGCCGGGGTGATCCTGCTCCAGGCGGTGGCGCACGGCGACGACCTGCCCCGGCACGGCCACGACCGCCGCACCTCGCTGCTGCAGCTGGGGGTCGCCTCGGTGCAGGACGGGCCGGAGGTGCAGGTGATGCTCCGCCACGGTGCCCGGATCACGTTCACCGAGGACTCCGCCTTCGGCCGGGTGCTGCGCAGCGGTGTGCCGGAGCTGCTGTCCGGCAGTGACGAGCTCAGTGACGTCAGCTACCCGGGCGATCCGAAGGTGCAGGCCGCGCACGAGCTCGGGGTGCACTCGCGGCTGGTCGTCCCGCTGCGCGCCCGGGGCATCGTGATCGGGCTGCTGGTGGTCAGCCGGGCCGGCTACCGGGAGGGCTTCGACCGGGACGACCTGGCCTTCACCGTGGAGCTGGCCGACCGGGCCGGCAGCTCGCTGGACAACGCCCGGCTGTACGCCCGGGAGCGGTCCGCCGCGCTCACCCTGCAGCGCACCCTGCTGCCGCAGCAGGTCCCGCAGCCGACCGGTGTCGAGGTGGCCTACCGCTACGTGCCGGGTTCCAGCGGCACCGAGGTCGGCGGCGACTGGTTCGACGTGATCCCGCTGCCCGGCGACCGGACCGCGATGGTGGTCGGCGACGTGATGGGCCACGGCCTGCGGGCCGCCGCCACCATGGGTCGGCTGCGGACCGCGGTGCGGGTGCTGGCCGCGCTGGACCTGCCGCCGGACGTGCTGCTGCGGCACGTCCACGAGCTGGCCGACGACCTCGCCCAGGGGCCGGACGAGGCGCTGCTGGCCACCTGTGTGTACGCGGTCTTCGACCCGGTGCGGCGCCGGCTGACCGTCACCAAGGCCGGCCACATCCCGCCGGTGCTGGTGGTGCCCAAGCGGGAGGAGGGCGACGGTCCGGTGCGGACCGGCTCCCCGCTGCCCGGGGGCGTGGGCCAGGTGCTCGACCTGCCCTCGGGCGCGCCGCTCGGGGTGGGCGGGGTGCCGTTCGAGTCGGTCGAGCTGGAGATCCCCGAGGGCACCCTGCTGGCCCTGTGCACCGACGGCCTGGTGGAGTCGCGGGACAAGGACCTCGATGTGGGCCTGGGGCGGCTGATCGACGTCCTGGAGCAGCCGCACGCCTCCATCCAGCAGGCCTGCGAGGCGGTGCTGGACACCATGGAGCAGGGGCGCGAGCCGGACGACGTGGCCCTGCTGCTGGCCCGGCTGGGCCGTGGCCAGGCCGGTACGCCGACGGCCGGCTGGACCCTGCCCGCCGAGCCCACCGCGGTCTCCCGGGCCCGCCGGCTGGTCCGCGGCACGCTGGCCGACTGGAGCGTGGAGCAGCTCACCGACACCGCGGAGCTACTGGTCAGCGAGCTGGTCACCAACTCGGTGCGGTACGCCAGCGCCCCGATCGGGGTCCGCCTCACCCTGGGTGACCGGCTGCTGGTGGAGATCTCCGACCCGCTGCCGGACCCGCCGCGCGAGCGCCAGGCGGCCGAGGGCGACGAGGGCGGCCGCGGTCTGGAGCTGGTCAGCCGGCTCGCCCTGCACTGGGGTGCCCGGGCGGAGGGCATGGGCAAGGTGGTCTGGTTCGAACTGGACCTGAACGAATCCGAACAGGAGTACGGAAACGGGCCCGTTCCGGAATTCGAACCCGAACCGGACGTGGTCTGACCGGCCGTTCAACTGCCCGATTCGATGTTGTGATGTCGGAGACGTGTGCGCTCCCGCCCGGATGATGAATACTCGGACATCGAATACTCGGTCTTCTCGACATCCGGATGGGCGCGGGTTGGAGGGGTCGGTCAGTTGAACAGCATCCCGACACGGAACGCGACGAGTGGCAGCAGCCACGCCGCGGTGCCGATCCAACCCGGTGCCCGGACGCCGCAGCCTGCGCCGCCGTCCTGGGGACGGGAGCGCACGGCGCACTCCATCTACGACTACATCCGGGTCGCCACCTTCGCGATCGGCCCGGACGGCAGGATCGCGCAGTGGAGCGACCGGGCCGCCGAGTTCTTCGGCGTGCCCGCCGCCGACGCGGTCGGCGCCGACCCGATCACCACCTTCGTCCCGCGCGAGCTGTGGCAGCGCGGCCGCGCCCGCCTGGAGCGCATCCTGGCCGGCGAGGAGTGGGTGGGCACCGCCCCGTACCGGGACGTCACCGGCGCCGAGAGCATCGCCGAGGTGTACGTGATGCCGGCCCGTGAGGCCGGCTCGGCGACCTGCCTGGCCGTCGACCTCGGCCGGCTCCGCTCGGTCGAGACCGACCTGGCCGCCTCCGAGGCGGTGTTCGGCCAGACCCCGACCGGGTTCTTCCTGTTCGACCTGGAGCTGCGGCTGCAGCGGGTCAACGACGCCTTCGCGGCCGGCGTGGGCCTCGCCCCCGAGGCGCTGCAGGGCCTCGCCCCGGCCGACATCTTCCAGCCGAGCGACGCCGACCGGCTGCTGGTCGCCCTGCGCAAGGTGCTCTCCGGCGACGAGCCGGTGCTCGACCTGCGCCTCAATGGCACCCACCACCCCGACCGGCTGCCCGCCGCCCGCGACGACCAGCGCACCTGGGCGGTCTCGCTGTACCGCCTGAACGGCCCGGCCGGCCGCCCGATGGGCGTGGCCGGACAGGTGCAGGACGTCACCAGCCGGCACATCGCCGAGCGCGAGGCCGCGGGCGTCCGCCGCAACCTGGCCCTGCTCAACGAGGCCAGCAGCCACATCGGCTCCACCCTCGACCTGGAGACCACCGCCAAGGAGCTGCTGGACGTGATCGTCCCGCAGTTCTGCGACGTCGCCACCGTCGATCTCTACACCGCCCTGCTCACCGGCGACACCGGACCGCTGCAGGCCAACCCGGAGACCGGCGAGCTGCGCCGGGTCGCCGTCTCCAGCGTGGTCGGCAACGCCTCCTCGGTGCTCGGCGCCGAACGCGTCCCGCACCGCGTCGCGGAGGCCGGCGGCACCCTCTGCTACCCGCCGCGCTCCCCGCACGCCCGGGCGCTGCGCACCGGCCGCAGCGTGGTGCCGCAGCCCGGCCCCGACCCGCTGCTGCGCTCCACCCTGGTGGTCCCGCTGGTCGCCCGCGACCAGGTGCTCGGCCTGGTGCAGCTCTCCCGGGCGATCGGCAGCGAGCCGTTCGACGCCCGCGAGGTGGCGATCGCCGAGGAGCTGGTCGCCCGCGCCGCCGTCTGCGTCGACAACGCCCGGCTCTACCGCCGCGAGCACGAGCGCGCCCTGATCCTCCAGCGCAGCCTGCTGCCCCCGGGCAACCCGGCCGCCAGCGGCCTGGAGATCGCCCGCCGCTACCTGCCCAGCAACAACAACACCGAGGTCGGCGGCGACTGGTTCGACGTCATCCCGCTGCCCGGCTCGCGCACCGCGCTGGTGATCGGCGACGTGATGGGCCGCGGCCTGCGCGCCGCGGTCGCGATGGGCCAGCTGCGCACCGCCGTCCGCACCCTGGCGATGCTCGACCTGGACCCGGCCGAGGTGCTCACCGCCCTGGACGAGATCGCCCGCGGCCTCGGCGACGGCGGCCCGGAGGCGGCCGGACTGCCCGGCCAGTCCGGCGCCGAGGTCTACCTCGCCACCTGCGTGTACGCCGTCTACGACGCGGTCAAGCAGCGCTGCACCTTCGCCAACGCCGGCCACCTGCCGCCCGCCCTGCTCAGCCCGGGCGAGCCGGCCAGGATGATCGACGTCCCGCCCGGCCTGCCGCTGGGCGTGGGCGGCGAGCCCTTCGAGGAGGTCACCGTCGCGCTGCCGGACGGCGCCGTGCTCGGCCTCTACACCGACGGCCTGGTGGAGTCCCGCAAGCACCAGCTGGACGAGGGCCTGAAGGCCTTCCGCACCGCGCTGGGCAACGGCTCCGCCGAGCTGGAGGAGCTGTGCGACCAGGTGCTGGAGGAGCTCAACCCGCACCACGGCGAGGACGACATCGCCCTGCTGATGGCCAAGGTCCAGGGCCTGCCCAACGGCGCGGTCGGCGACTGGAAGCTCCCGCCCGAGCCCACCTCGGTGGCCAAGGCCCGCGAGGCCGCCTGCGGCTGGCTGATCGAGCGCGGCCTGGACGAGCTGGTGGACACCTCCGAGCTGCTGGTCAGCGAGCTGGTCACCAACGCGCTGCGGCACGGCCGGGGCGAGATCCGGCTGCGCCTGCTGCGCGACCGGACCATGGTCTGCGAGGTGTGGGACGACGGCTACGCCCAGCCCCGCCAGCGCCGCGCCCAGGAGACCGACGAGGGCGGCCGCGGCCTGCAGCTGGTCAGTCTGCTGGCCGAGCGCTGGGGCAGCCGCCGCACCCCCAAGGGCAAGATCGTCTGGTTCGAACTGGCCCTCTGACCGGCCGCCATTGGGCCACCGGGGTGCTTCCCGGGCCCTCCTCGGTCGTGTCTCGGCGCACAGGGTCGCCGCATCCCGTTCAGTGGTCAGCCGACCGGCTCAATCGGTCGGCCGACCACCCGGACCGGAGGCCCGCATGCGCAAGCAGCTCGTCGCGACGGCAGTGACCGTACTCCTCTCGGCCGGCCTGGCCGGCTGCTCGGACGATTCCGCACCCTCGTCCGCCGGCTCCGGCGGCACCGACCGGGGGGCCGTCCGCGACGGCGGCACCCTGCGCTGGGCCGTCGACGCCGTACCCGCCACGCTCAACGTCTACCAGCCGGACGCCACCCCCGACTCCGACCTGGTCGCCCGCGCCCTGCTGCCCAGCCTGTTCCGGCTGGACGCGCACGCGGTCGCCACCGCGGACCCCGACTACCTGGTGTCCGCCCAGTCCACCCCGGCCGGGCAGAGCCCGCAGACGGTCACCTACCGGCTCAACCCCAAGGCGGTGTGGAGCGACGGCACCCCGCTGAGCGCCGCCGACTTCACCGCCCAGTGGAAGGCCCTCTCCGGCGCCGACCCGGCCTACCGCACCGACCACCCCGCCGGGTACGCGGCGATCGACTCGATCAGCCAGGGCGCCGACCCGCACGAGGTCCGGGTGGTGTTCAAGCAGCCGTACGCCTCGTGGAAGGGCCTGTTCAGCCCGCTCTACCCGGCCGCCGCCACCGGCAGCCCGGACGCCTTCAACCAGCCGCTGACCAAGGCCCCCTCGGCCGGCCCGTTCACCCTCCAGGGCCTGGACCAGGGCGGCGGCAAGGCGGTCCTGGTGCGCAATCCGTCCTGGTGGGGCGACCGGGCCAAGGCCGAGGAGATCGACTTCCTGGCCGTCCCGGCCGCCGACCGGCTGGACGCCCTCGACCAGGACCGGCTCGACGTCGCCGGGCTGACCGCCTCGGTCGACCGGGCCCTGCCGCCCGGCACCGCCAAGACCGCGCCCCCGCCGGACGCCGCCGCGGTCGCCGAGGCATCCGCCCAGGCGCTCAAGCGGGCCGAGTCGCTGCCCGGCCTCACCCTGCAGCGGGCCGCGGCCGCCGCCTTCACCCAGCTCACCCTGAACTCGGCCCGCGGCCCGCTCGCCGACCAGGCGGTCCGCCGCGCGGTGGTCCGCGCCGTGGACCGCCAGCAGGTCGCCGCCGCCGCGCTCGGCCCGCTCGGCCTGACCGCCGTCCCGCTCGGCAACCACCTGCTGATGGCCGGCCAGGACGGCTACCGCGACAACAGCGCCGCGCTCGGCTCCGAGCCGGCCGCCCAGCTGCTGGACCAGGCCGGCTGGAAGGCCGGCGACTCCGGCACCCGCAGCAAGGACGGCAAGGACCTCGCCCTGACCCTGCTGCTGCCCGACGGCTCGGTCACCGCCAAGCGCACCGCCGACGCCCTGACCAGCGAGCTGGCCGCCGCCGGCATCGCCGTCAAGGCGCAGGCGGTCGCCGCCGACGCCTTCGTCAAGGACCACCTGGCCACCGGCGACTTCGACCTGGCGCTGTTCTCCTGGCCGGCCAGCGGATTCCCCGCCGCCGACGAGCGGGCGCTGTACACCAAGCCCCAGCCCGGCCCGGACGGCGTCCCGGTGGTCGGCCTGAACTACGCCCGCACCGGCAGCGCCGAGCTGGACCAGCTGCTCGACAAGGCCTCCACCGAACTCGACCCGGCCGCCCAGCGCAACCTGCTGCAGGAGGCCGACGCCCGGATCTGGCAGCTGGCCCACTCCGTCCCGCTCTACCAGCGCCCGGACCTGGTGGCCGTTCGCAACTCGGTGGCCGGGGCCGGCGCCTTCGGCTTCACCGCCCCGCGCTACCAGGACCTGGGCTTCCGCAAGTAGCCCCGCGGCGGGCGGCGGTCAGGCCTCGATCACGTTCAGCTCGATCCGCCGCGCCACCCACGCGATCCGGGCCAAATCCGGGGCGGCGGCCCGGGCCCGGTCCAGCGCGGCGCGGGCGTCCGCGGTGCGGGCCAGCGAGGCCAGCGCAAGGGCGTGGCTGCACTCCGCGACCGCCAGCCACAGCCGGTCCGGAGCGTTGCCGACGGCCTGCCGGGCCAGGGCCAACGCCTCCTCCCGGCGGCCCTCCAGCAGCGCCAGGTCGGCCGCCGCGGCGGAGGCCCGGGCCAGCGCCGGCTGCGCCGTGCGCGCGGTCTCGACCGCCCGGGCCAGCCGGGGCAGGTAGTCGGCCGGCGGCAGCAGGCCGGTCTCGGCCGCGCCGACCAGTGCGGCGGCCAGCAGCAGCTGCGCGGGAGCCCCGTGCCGGGAGTGCGGTGCCAGGGTCGTGGCCCGCCCGGCCTCCGCCAGCGCCGACTCGTACTCCCCGCGGGCCAGCGCCAGGCAGGCCCGCAGGTGGCGGCCCTGGAACCCGGTGCCCGGCACGGGCAGTGCGGCCGCCTCGGCGATCCGCCCGGCCCGCAGCGCCCGGGTCGTCGCCAGTTCGTCCCCGGTCGCGGCGAACGGCGCCAGCGCGTCCGCGGGCAGGAACGGCAGCCGCAGCAGCACCCACCCCGCCGACAGCGGCACCTTGGCGAACCAGGTCAGCATCAGCGCCGGCAGCAGCAGGAGGCCGAGCCCGAAGTACCGGCCGGCGCCGGACCCGGCCACCACCAGCCACAGGCCCAGCGCCAGCTGCACCCCGGTGGACGCCGCGGTGGCGAGCCACAGGCGCGCCCGCAGACCCGGCCGGTCGGCGATCACCCAGGAGCCCGCCAGGAAGGGCACCGGCACCCGGCGCACCGTGAACGGCATCCCGCCGATCCGCCACTCGCGCAGCCGCGGTCCCAGGCCCAGGCTCAGCCCGAGCAGCGCGTACCCGCCGGCCCGGCCGACGGCCAGGGTCACCAGCTGGCCGAGCTGGAGGCCGGCGATCGGACCGAGGCCGCCGACCAGGAAGGCGAGCGGGTGGGAGCCGTCGGAGGGGCGGCCGTCGGTGGCGTTGACGACGGCGAGCACGATCACGAGGAGGAACAGCAGGATCCGCAGGTAGCGGCGGGGGGATTTCTTCACCGGCCAAGGCTGGTGCACGGCCTCCCGGGAGGGACAGTCGTGTGACGTACTTGTGATCTTGGCCTCGCCCGCGCTGCCCGTTTCGGCTCCATTGGGGGGTTCGCCGTACGATAGGAGGAAGCCGTGGCATGTCCTGCCCGGCGGGTGGACCGGTAGGAGCTGAACGCGGCCGGGGCACCGTGACCCACGATTCCGGGAGAATCAGCGCCGCATGCCCACGCGCAACGACATCCGTAACGTCGCCATCGTCGCCCACGTCGACCACGGCAAGACCACCCTGGTCGACGCCATGCTGAAGCAGGCCGGCGCCTTCGCGGCCCATCAGCAGCTCGACGACCGCATGATGGACTCCAACGACCTGGAGCGCGAGAAGGGCATCACCATTCTCGCGAAGAACACCGCGGTCAAGTACCACCCGAAGGACGGTGGCGCTCCGATCACCATCAACATCATCGACACCCCGGGCCACGCCGACTTCGGTGGCGAGGTCGAGCGCGGTCTGTCGATGGTGGACGCGGTCGTCCTGCTGGTCGACGCCTCCGAGGGGCCGCTTCCGCAGACCCGCTTCGTGCTGCGCAAGGCGCTCACGGCCCGGCTGCCCGTCATCCTCTGCATCAACAAGACCGACCGTCCGGACGCCCGGATCGACGAGGTCATCAACGAGACCTACGACCTGTTCCTGGACCTGGACGCGGACGAGGACCAGATCGAGTTCCCGATCGTCTACGCCTGCGCCCGTGACGGCGTCGCCTCGCTGACCAAGCCGGAGAACGGCACCGTCCCGGCCGACTCCACCAGCCTGGAGCCGTTCTTCTCCACCATCCTGGAGCACGTCCCGGCGCCGGTCTACGACGACGCCGCCCCGCTGCAGGCCCACGTCACCAACCTGGACGCCGACAACTTCCTCGGCCGCATCGCGCTGCTGCGCGTCGAGCAGGGCGAGCTGCGCAAGGGCCAGACGGTGGCCTGGATCAAGCGCGACGGCTCGATCCAGAACGTCCGCATCTCCGAGCTGCTGATGACCGAGGCGCTCACCCGCAAGCCGGCCGAGGTGGCGGGCCCCGGTGACATCTGCGCCGTCGCGGGCATCTCCGACATCATGATCGGCGAGACCCTGGCCGACACCGAGAACCCGATCGCCCTGCCGCTGATCACGGTGGACGAGCCGGCCATCTCGATGACCATCGGCACCAACACCTCGCCGCTGGTCGGCAAGGGCGGCTCCGGCAAGGGCGCGGACGCCAAGTCCGCCGGCAAGGTGGACCGCAAGGTCACCGCCCGCCAGGTGAAGGACCGCCTGGACCGCGAGCTGATCGGTAACGTCTCGCTGCGCGTGCTGGACACCGAGCGCCCGGACGCCTGGGAGGTGCAGGGCCGCGGTGAGCTGGCGCTGGCCATCCTGATCGAGACCATGCGCCGCGAGGGCTTCGAGCTGACTGTCGGCAAGCCGCAGGTGGTCACCCGCGAGGTCAACGGCAAGACCCACGAGCCGGTCGAGCGCCTCACCGTGGACGTGCCCGAGGAGCACATGGGTGCCGTCACCCAGCTCATGGGCATCCGCAAGGGCCGGATGGACAACATGTCCAACCACGGCTCGGGCTGGGTCCGGATGGAGTTCGTCGTGCCGTCCCGCGGCCTGATCGGATTCCGGACGGAGTTCCTCACCAACACCCGCGGCACCGGCATCGCGCACTCGATCCACGAGGGCTACGAGCCGTGGTTCGGCGCGCTGACGACCCGCAACAACGGCTCGCTGGTCGCCGACCGCTCCGGTGTGGTCACCGCCTTCGCGATGACCAACCTGCAGGAGCGCGGCGTGCTGTTCTGCGACCCGGGCACCGAGGTGTACGAGGGCATGATCGTCGGTGAGAACTCGCGCGCCGACGACATGGACGTGAACATCACCAAGGAGAAGAAGCTCACCAACATGCGTTCCTCGAACGCTGACGTGGCCGAGTCGATCGTCCCGCCGCGCAAGCTCTCGCTGGAGCAGTCGCTGGAGTTCTGCCGCGAGGACGAGTGCATCGAGGTGACCCCGGAGACCGTGCGCATCCGCAAGGTCGTCCTGGACGCCAAGGACCGCGGCCGTACCGCCTCGCGCGCCAAGAAGGGCTGACACGCGCCTGCTGAAGGCCTGAGCCACTGACGGCCGGCGTCCTCCGGGACGCCGGCCGTTCGCTTTTCCCACACCCCGCCCCACTCAGTTGAAGATCACGCTGAGTCATCGGCGGGGTGTTCGCTTTCCGGACACTACCGTCCGTCATGCGTGACGACTGTCCGTTTTACCCATGTCTGCGTATGTCTTGAATGTCCGTTTCTTGAGATTCATCCGCCGTTCATGTGACCAAATTGAGATCGCTAATGCTTGGGTTCGTATCCGTAGGTGACTGATAGTGGGTTCAGTCGAGCTCGGGTCAAGGCTCCAAGCGCAGGGGTGCGCGCCAGGCCGCGAGTGTGTAACACGGATTCAGGAGGCACACCGATGCGCGGTGCCAGCCAGGCCAAGTGGGTCGTCGCAGCTGTCGCGGTCGCCCTCGCCGCTACCGCTTGCGGCGGCAACGGCGGTTCCAACGACGGCTCCGCGGGCGGACCGGTCAACGCTCAGGGCATGTTCAGCTACCAGAGCAGCGAGCCGCAGAACCCGCTCCAGCCGGCCAACGCCATGGAGGTCGGTGGCGGCCGCGTCATCAAGTCCCTCTTCAAGGGCCTGGTCGACTACGACCCCTCCAACGGCCAGCTGCGCAACCAGGTCGCCGACAAGATCGAGACCACCGACGCGCAGAACTACACCGTCACCCTGAAGTCCGGTTGGACCTTCCACGACGGCACCCCGGTCACCGCCGCCTCCTTCGTGGACGCGTGGAACTGGTCGGCCAACGTCAAGAACAACCAGATCAACTCGGACTGGTTCTCCGACATCGAGGGCTACGACGCCGTCCACCCGGACAAGGGCGACCCGACCGCCGACACGATGTCCGGCCTCAAGGTCGTGGACGACACCCACTTCACCATCAAGCTGACCGGCCCGGTCTCGTACTTCCAGTACAAGCTCGGCTACACGGCCTTCTCGCCGCTGCCGAAGGCCTTCTACAGCGACCCGGCGAAGTTCGGCCAGTCGCCGATCGGCAACGGCCCCTACAAGTTCGTGTCGTGGGAGCACAACAAGGCGATCACCGTCGCCGCCTACGACAAGTACCAGGGCGTCGACAAGCCGAAGAACGGCGGCATCGTCTTCAAGAACTACTCGCAGGCCGAGTCCGCGTACAAGGACCTGGTCTCCGACAACCTGGACGTGCTGGACCAGGTCGACCCGAGCGACCTCGCCTCGTACAAGAGCGACCTGGGCGACCGCGCCGTGGACCAGGCCCAGGGCGCCATCCAGAACATCTCCTTCGCGATGTACCAGCCGGAGTGGCAGGGCGTCGACAAGGCCAAGGTCCGCCAGGGCCTGTCGATGGCGATCGACCGCGACACCATCACCAAGACCGTGCTGAACGGCTCGCGCCAGCCCGCCGACAGCTGGGTCGCCCCGGGCGCCATGGGCTACAAGGCCGGCACCTGCGGCGAGTACTGCAAGTACGACCCGGCCAAGGCCAAGCAGTTGGTGACCGAGGGCGGCGGCGTTCCGAACAACAAGCTGACGATCATCTACAACTCCGACGGCGGCCACAAGGAGTGGGTGGACGCGGTCTGCAACTCCATCCGCCAGGCCACCGGCGTGGAGTGCGTCGGCGACCCGAAGCCGGACTTCAAGACCTCGCGCGACATCATCAAGAAGAAGCAGGTCCAGAGCCTGATGCGGACCGGCTGGGTGCAGGACTACCCGCTGAACGCCAACTTCCTGCGTGACGTCTACGGCACCGGTGCCGCGGCCAACGACGCCGGTTACTCCTCGCCCGAGTTCGACAAGCTCGCCGCCGAGGCGGACAAGGCGACCTCGGTCGACAAGACCGCCGAGCTGTACCAGCAGGCCGAGGCCCAGCTGGCCAAGGACATGCCGGCCATCCCGCTCTGGTACTACAAGACCACCGCGGGCTACTCGAAGAACGTCCAGAACGTCAAGTACGACTCCTTCGGCGACCCGGTGTTCACCCAGGTCGAGGTCAAGCAGAAGTAATCAGCCGGCGCACCGCGCGGCTTGATCCGACGCGGCCGGTGCCGGATCCGCCCCACAAGGGCGGACCGGCGCCGGCCGTCGTCGCGCCGAGATATCTCTGCATCGGGATGACGGCCCGGCAGAGCAGCAAATGGAGGCACAGTGGGGCGCTTTGTCGCGAGGCGACTGCTCCAAATGATCCCGGTCTTCCTCGGGACGACCACGCTGATCTTCTTCATGGTCCGCGTGCTCCCCGGTGACCCGGTCGCCGCGATGTGGGGCGACAAGGCCCCGGACCCGGCGCAGGTCGCCGCGTTCAAGCACCGCATGGGGCTCGACAAGTCCATGATCCAGCAGTACGTGGACTACATGGCCAACCTGTTCACCGGCAACTTCGGTCAGACCATGGCGGGCCGCAAGGTCATCGACGTGATCGGCGAGGCCCTCCCGGTGACCGTCCGGCTGGCCCTGCTGGCCTTCGCCATCGAGCTGGTGCTCGGTGTGGCGATCGGTCTGATCGCGGGTCTCAAGCGCGGCAAGTCGGTGGACAAGGGCACCCTGCTCTTCACCCTGCTGCTGATCTCCATCCCGGTGCCGGTGCTGGGCTTCATCTTCCAGAACATCTTCGCCACCAACCTCGGCTGGGTCACCCCGACCGTCCAGGACTCGATGAACCTCGGTCAGCTGCTGCTGCCCGCCGTCGTGCTGGGCTCGCTGTCGCTCGCGTACGTCGCGCGACTGACCCGCACCTCGATCGTCGAGAACGTCAAGTCCGACTACATGCGCACCGCGGTGGCCAAGGGCCTGCCCAAGCGCAAGGTGATCGGCACGCACCTGCTGCGCAACTCGATGATCCCGGTGATCACCTTCCTCGGCACCGACCTGGGCGCCCTGATGGGCGGCGCGATCGTGACCGAGGGCATCTTCAACGTCAAGGGCGTCGGCAACGCGCTGTACCACGCGATCAACCTCAAGGAGGGCGCGACCGTCTCCGGCTTCGTCGTCGTCCTGGTGCTCGTCTTCCTCGCCGCCAGCCTGATCGTCGACCTGCTCTACGCGGTCCTGGACCCGAGGATCCGGTATGCCTGACCTGATCGAGAAGAAGAACGCCGCCATCCCGGCGCAGCGCGGCGCCGACAGCGCCGAGCCCAAGCCGGAGAAGGCCCGCAGCCTCGGCCTGGACGCCTGGCACGACCTGCGCAAGCGCCCGATCTTCATCGTCTCCGCGCTGCTGATCGTCCTGCTGGTCCTGATCGCCGCCGCGCCCGGCCTGTTCACCTCGGTGGACCCGCGCGCCGGCGACCTGCGCAACCACTACCTGACCAAGCCCGACTGGTCGGACGTCTTCGGCGCCGGCTGGTTCGGCTACGACGGCCAGGGCCGCTCGATCTTCGCCCGCGTCATCTACGGCGCCCGCGCCTCGGTCGTGGTCGGCATCTGCGTCACCGTCGGCGTGACCGTCCTCGGCGGCCTGTCCGGCATGCTGGCCGGCTACTTCGGCGGCTGGGTGGACGCGGTCGTCTCCCGGATCACCGACATCTTCTTCGGCGTCCCGCTGCTGCTCGGCGCGCTGGTCATCCTGAACGCCTTCTCGGTGCGCACCGTCTGGTCGGTGGTCTTCGCCCTGGTCGCCCTCGGCTGGACCCAGATGACCCGCGTGATGCGCGGTTCGGTGATCACCGTGAAGCAGGCCGACTACGTGACGGCCGCCAAGGCGCTCGGCGCCGGCACCGGCCGGATCATGTTCAAGCACATCCTGCCGAACGCGATCGCCCCGGTGATCGTGGTCGCCACCATCGCGCTCGGCGGCTACATCGCCACCGAGGCCACGCTGAGCTTCCTCGGCATCGGCCTGCAGGACCCGACCATCTCCTGGGGCATCGACATCAACTCGGCCCAGAAGGTGATCCGGACCGCGCCGTTCGCGCTGTTCTTCCCGGCCGGCATGCTCAGCATCACGGTGCTGGCGTTCATCATGCTCGGTGACGCGGTGCGCGACGCCCTCGACCCGAAGCTGCGCTGAGAGAGAGGGATTGCGCACCATGACCACTGCACTTGAGACCACCCCGAAGGCCAAGGAGCGCCTGGTCCCCGGCACTCCGCTGCTGGAGGTCCGCGACCTGCACGTCGAGTTCAAGACCCGCGACGGCATCGCCAAGGCCGTCAACGGCGTGAACTACTCGGTCGCCGCCGGTGAGACCCTCGCGGTCCTCGGCGAGTCCGGCTCCGGCAAGTCCGTCACCGCCCAGACCATCATGGGCATCCTGGACATGCCGCCCGGCCGGGTGACCGCCGGTGAGATCCTCTACCGCGGCCAGGACATGCTGAAGATGTCCGGCGAGGAGCGGCGGAAGATCCGCGGCCGGAAGATCGCGATGATCTTCCAGGACGCCCTCTCCTCGCTCAACCCGGTGCTGTCCGTCGGCTACCAGCTCGGCGAGATGTTCCGGGTGCACGAGGGTGCCTCCAAGAAGGAGGCCAAGGCCAAGGCCATCGAGCTGATGGACCGCGTCCGCATCCCGGCCGCCGCCCAGCGGGTGGGCGACTACCCGCACCAGTTCTCCGGCGGCATGCGCCAGCGCATCATGATCGCCATGGCGCTGGCGCTCCAGCCCGACCTGATCATCGCCGACGAGCCCACCACCGCCCTGGACGTCACCGTCCAGGCCCAGGTGATGGACCTGCTCGCCGAGCTGCAGGCCGAGTACCACATGGGCCTGATCCTGATCACCCACGACCTCGGCGTGGTCGCCGACGTCGCGGACAAGATCGCCGTGATGTACGCGGGCCGGATCGTCGAGACCGCCCCGGTCCACGACCTGTACGCCAGCCCCGCCCACCCGTACACCAAGGGCCTGCTCCGGTCGATCCCGCGGCTGGACCAGAAGGGCGAGGAGCTGTACGCGATCAAGGGTCTGCCGCCCAACCTGTACAAGGTCCCGGCCGGTTGCGCCTTCAACCCGCGCTGCGACGTCGCCACCGACCTCTGCCGCACCGAGATCCCCGCGCTGCACCAGGTGACGGACAGGGACGGCGCCGAGCTCGCCGGCCGCAAGAGCGCCTGCCACCTCTGGAAGGAGACCCTCCATGGCTGAGCCCATCCTGGAGGTCAAGGACCTGGTCAAGCACTACCCGCTGCACCAGGGCATCCTCTTCAAGAAGCAGGTCGGCGCGGTCAAGGCCGTGGACGGCATCTCCTTCGCCCTGCACAAGGGCGAGACCCTGGGCATCGTCGGCGAGTCGGGCTGCGGCAAGTCGACCCTGGCCAAGGTGCTGATGAACCTGGAGCGGGCCACCGCCGGCCAGGTGCTCTACAAGGGCGAGGACATCTCGCGCCTGTCGGGTGCCGCGCTGAAGGCCGTCCGCCGCAACATCCAGATGGTGTTCCAGGACCCGTACACCTCGCTCAACCCGCGCATGACGGTCGGCGACATCATCGGGGAGCCGTACGAGATCCACCCCGAGGTGGCCCCGAAGGGCGACCGCCGCAAGGCCGTCCAGGACCTGCTGGACGTCGTCGGCCTCAACCCGGAGTACATCAACCGGTACCCGCACCAGTTCTCCGGCGGTCAGCGCCAGCGCATCGGCATCGCCCGCGGCCTCGCCCTCAAGCCCGAGGTCATCATCTGCGACGAGCCGGTCTCCGCACTGGACGTCTCGGTGCAGGCCCAGGTGATCAACCTGCTGGACCAGCTCCAGAAGGACTTCGAGCTCTCCTACATGTTCATCGCCCACGACCTCTCCATCGTCCGGCACATCTCGGACCGGGTCGGCGTGATGTACCTCGGCAAGATGGTCGAGATCGGCAGCGACGAGGAGATCTACGAGCACGCCACCCACCCGTACACCCAGGCGCTGCTCTCCGCGGTGCCGGTGCCGGACCCGACGGGTCGCGAGGGCC
Organism: Kitasatospora cinereorecta; assembly: GCF_024172095.1. GTDB lineage: Bacteria > Actinomycetota > Actinomycetes > Streptomycetales > Streptomycetaceae > Kitasatospora > Kitasatospora cinereorecta. The sequence continues at coordinate 533,691 of NZ_JAMZDX010000001.1, forward strand.
GCGAGCGGATCATCCTCTCCGGCGACATCCCCTCGCCGGCCAACCCGCCGTCCGGCTGCCGCTTCCGCACCCGCTGCTGGAAGGCGGAGGAGCGCTGCTCCACCGAACTGCCGCTGCTCGCGGTGCCGGAGCTGCTGAGCGGCCCGGCCAAGCACGAGTCGGCGTGCCACTTCGCCGCCGTACGGGAGACCGTCTCCGCGTAGTTCTCGTTCCAGGGCGCGGGGAACTGCGCGACCGGCCGACAGCTCGACCTGAGCTGTCGGCCGGTCGCGCAGTTCCCCGCGCCGCTGTCGTTTTCGGCCTAGCCCATCCGGCGGAGCACCGGTCGCGCCGCCGCGACGGGCACCTTCGAATGGGGTGAGATGCGTCATAAACCCCCGAGGAGGTAGCTCCATGTCTGCAGCCACCCGAGTGCGCTGGGCCGTCGTCGGTGTGACATCCGTGGCCCTGGTGGCCACCGGGTGCGGCAGCAGTGGAGGAGGCGGAGCGGGTGGCAGCACCAACGCCTCCGCGACCTTCAGCTACCAGTCCAGCGAACCGCAGAACCCGCTCCAGCCGTCCAACGCCAACGAGACCGGTGGCGGTCGCATCCTCCAGAACCTCTTCAAGGGCCTGGTCGACTACGACCCCTCCAACGGCCAGCTGCGCAACCAGGTCGCCAAGTCGATCGACACCAGCGACTCGCAGACCTTCAACGTCACGCTGAACTCCGGCTGGACCTTCCACGACGGCACCCCGGTCACCGCCCAGAGCTTCGTGGACGCCTGGAACTTCGGCGCCAACGTCAAGAACAACCAGATCAACAGCTCCTGGTTCTCGGACATCGACGGCTACGCCGACGTCCACCCGAACCAGGGCACCCCGGTCGGCGCCACGATGAAGGGCCTGACCGTCCAGGACGACACCCACTTCACCATCAAGCTGGCCGGCAAGGTCTCGTACTTCCCGTACAAGCTGGGCTACATCGCCTTCTCGCCGCTGCCGCAGGGGTTCTTCAAGGACCCGGACGGGTATGGCCAGAAGCCCGTCGGCAACGGCCCGTACCAGTTCGTCAGCTGGGACCACAACTCGCAGGTGGTCACCAAGACCTTCGCCAACTACCAGGGCGTGGACAAGCCGAAGAACGGCGGCATCGTCTTCAAGATGTACACCACCGCCGAGGCGGCGTACGCGGACCTGCAGTCCAACAACCTGGACGTGATGGACCAGGTGCCGCCGTCGGCGCTGGCGACGTACAAGAGCGACCTGGGCGACCGGGCGATCGACTCCCCGCAGGGCGCGATCCAGAACATCGGCTTCACCCTGTACCAGCCCGAGTGGTCCAACCCGAACACCGCGAAGGTGCGGCAGGGCCTGTCGATGGCGATCGACCGTGACACCATCACCAAGACCGTGCTCCAGGGCTCCCGTTCGCCCGCCAGTGCGTGGACGGCCGAGGGTGTCGCCGGCTACAAGGCCGGGACCTGCGGCCAGTACTGCACCTTCAACCCGACCATGGCGAAGCAGCTGATCCAGCAGGGCGGCGGCGTCCCCGGGAACAGCCTGAAGATCACCTACAACGCGGACGGCGGCCACAAGGAGTGGGTCGACGCGGTCTGCAACAACATCCGCCAGAACACCGGCGTGGACTGCGTGGGCGACCCGAAGACCGACTTCAAGACGGCCCGCGCGGCGATCACCGGCCACACCATCAACGGCGCCTTCCGTACCGGCTGGGTGCAGGACTACCCGCTGAACGCCAACTTCCTGGCGGACGTCTACCGCACCGGCGCGGCCTCCAACGACTTCGGCTACTCGAGCCCGCAGTTCGACCAGCTGGCCACCCAGGCCGACCAGGCGGCCAGCATCGCGGACACCGAGGCCGGCTACCAGAAGGCCGAGGCCGTCCTCGCCCAGGACTTCCCGGCGATCCCGCTCTGGTACTACCGGACCAACTCCGGCTACTCCACCAAGGTGCAGAACGTGGCGTTCGACTCCTTCGGCAACCCGAACTGGACCCAGGTCGGGGTCAAGAGCTGACCCCACCCGACGCCGGCCCCGTCCTCCCCGCACGGAGGGCGGGGCTCCGGTACTACGTCACTCCCTCGGAGGGAGGTCCCCATGGGCCACTACGTCCTACGTCGACTGCTCCAGATGATCCCGGTCTTCTTCGGAGCCACGTTCCTGATCTTCCTGATGGTGTACACCCTGCCCGGCGACCCGATCGCGGCGCTCTTCGGTGAGAAGGCCGCGGACCCGGCGCAGGTGGCGAGCCTGCGGCACAAGTACTACCTCGACCAGCCGCTGTGGAAGCAGTACCTGCACTACATGAACAACGTCTTCCACCTGGACTTCGGCACCAGCTTCACCGGGCGCTCGGTCTCGTCCATCATGGCGGACGCCTTCCCGGTCACCATCCGGCTCGCCCTGGTCGCCTTCTTCTTCGAGATCTTCGTCGGCCTGCCGCTCGGCCTGATCTCCGGCCTGAAGCGCGGCAGCATCGCCGACACCGCGGTGCTGCTGATCACCCTGATCGTGATCTCGATCCCGGTGTTCGTCCTCGGCTACATCGCCCAGACGATCTTCGCGACCAATCTGGGCTGGGTGACACCGACCGTCCAGGACTCCACCGACATCACCCAACTAATTTTGCCAGGCGCCGTCCTGGCCTCCCTCTCGCTCGCGTTCGTCGCCCGGCTCACCCGCACCTCGATCGGCGAGAACCTGCGCGCCGACTACATGCGCACCGCAGTGGCCAAGGGCCTGCCGCGCACCACCATCATCAGCCGCCACCTGCTGCGCAACTCGCTGATCCCGGTGGTCACCTTCCTCGGCACCGACCTGGGCGCGCTGATGGGCGGTGCGATCGTCACCGAGGGCATCTTCAACATCGCGGGCGTCGGCAACATCCTCTACAAGGCGATCCGGACCAAGGAGGGGCCGACCGTGGTCGGCATCGTCACCGTCCTGGTGATCGTCTACCTGGTGGCGAGCCTCGTCGTCGACCTGCTGTACGCCGTCCTGGACCCGAGGATCCGCTATGCCTGAGCACGACCTCCCCGACGACCACGACCCACTCAGGCACATCCAGCCGACCGACAGCGACCACCTCGACTACGTCGGTCAGCAGGGACTCGCGGTCGAGCAGGACACTTTAATCGAACCGGACGTCATCAAGCGCGAGGAGGCGCGCAGCCTCTGGGGCCACGCCTGGCGGGACCTGCGGCGCCGGCCGATCTTCATCGTCTCGACCCTGCTGATCATCCTGCTGCTGCTGATGGCCATCTGGCCGGGGCTGTTCACCGACGCCAACCCGCGGCAGGCCGACCTCGCCCACGACTTCCTGAGGAAGCCGGACTACACCGACTTCTTCGGGGCCGGCTGGTTCGGCTACGACGGCCAGGGCCGCTCGGTCTACGCCCGGGTGATCTACGGCGCCCGCGCCTCGATCACCGTCGGCATCTGCGTCACCCTCGCCGTGGTGATCGTCGGCGGGCTGGCCGGCATGGTCGCCGGCTACTTCGGCGGCTGGAGCGACGCGGTGATCTCCCGCATCATCGACATCTTCTTCGGCATCCCGCTGCTGCTCGGCGCCCTGGTCCTGCTGAACGCCTTCTCGGTGCGCACCGTCTGGTCCGTGGTGGTCGCCCTGGCGTTCCTCGGCTGGACACAGCTGGCCCGCGTGATGCGCGGCTCGGTCCTGACGATCAAACAGTCCGACTACGTGGTGGCCGGCCGGGCGCTCGGCGCCGGCACCGGTCGGCTGATGTTCCGGCACATCCTGCCGAACGCGGTCGCCCCGGTGATCGTGGTCGCGACGATCTCGCTCGGTGGCTACATCACTGCGGAGGCCACGCTGAGCTTCCTCGGCATCGGCCTGCAGGACCCGACCATCTCCTGGGGCGTGGACATCTCCTCGGCCCAGAAGTTCATCCGGACGGCGCCCTTCGTGCTGTTCTTCCCGGCCGCCGCGCTCTCGCTCACCGTGCTGGCCTTCATCATGATGGGCGACGCGGTGCGCGACGCCCTCGACCCGAAGCTGCGCTGAACGAGGGGAGCCGCACAGTGACCACTCAGGTGGGCAGCACCATGCCGGTCCACGAGGAGCCGTACAGCGGTCCGCTGCTGGACGTCCGCGATCTGCATGTGGAGTTCAAGACCCGGGACGGCGTGGCGCGGGCCGTCAACGGCGTCAACTACAGCGTCAGCGCGGGTGAGACCCTGGCGGTGCTGGGCGAGTCCGGCTCCGGCAAGTCCGTCACCGCGCAGGCCATCATGGGCATCCTCGACATGCCGCCGGCCCGGATCCCCCAGGGGGAGATCCTCTTCCGCGGGAAGGACATGCTGACCATGGGCCGCGAGGAGCGGCGGCAGATCCGCGGCCAGCGGATCGCGATGATCTTCCAGGACGCCCTCTCCTCGCTCAACCCCGTCCTGACCGTCGGCTACCAGCTCGGCGAGATGTACCGGGCCCACCACGGCACCGACCGCAAGGAAGCCAAGGCCAAGGCCATCGAGCTGATGGAGCGGGTGCGCATCCCGGCCGCCGCCGAGCGGGTCGGGGACTACCCGCACCAGTTCTCCGGCGGCATGCGCCAGCGCATCATGATCGCCATGGCGCTGGCCCTGGAACCGGACCTGATCATCGCCGACGAGCCCACCACCGCCCTCGACGTCACCGTCCAGGCCCAGGTGATGGACCTGCTCGCCGAGCTCCAGTCCGAGTACCACATGGGCCTGATCCTGATCACCCACGACCTCGGCGTGGTCGCCGACGTCGCGGACAAGATCGCCGTGATGTACGCGGGACGGATCGTCGAGACCGCCCCGGTGCACGACCTGTACGCGGCCCCCGCCCACCCGTACACCCGCGGCCTGCTGGACTCCATCCCCCGGCTGGACCAGAAGGGCCAGGAGCTCTACGCGATCAAGGGCCTGCCGCCCAACCTGATGCGGATCCCGCCCGGCTGCGCCTTCAACCCGCGCTGCCCCCGCGCCCAGGAGATCTGCCGGCGGGAGGTGCCCCGGCTGTTCGAGGTCACGGGGGACAACGACAGCCCGGTCCCGGGGCGCGGCAGCGCCTGCTTCTTCTGGAAGGAGACCCTCCATGACGCCGATGACGCCTAACGGAGCCACCCCGGTCGGTGCCGCCCTGGCGGAGGAGGCCGCCTTCGAGAAGCCGGTGTCGCGCGGTGAGCCGATCCTGGAAGTACGGGACCTGGTCAAGCACTTCCCGCTGACCAGGGGCGTCGTGTTCAAGAAGCAGGTCGGCGCGGTCAAGGCGGTGGACGGCGTCTCCTTCGACCTGATGCAGGGCGAGACGCTGGGCATCGTCGGCGAGTCCGGCTGCGGCAAGTCCACGCTGGCCAAGGTGCTGATGAACCTCGAGCCCGCCACCGCCGGGTCGGTGCGGTACAAGGGCGAGGAGATCTCCCACCTGACCGGCTCGGCGCTGAAGGCCGTCCGCCGCAACATCCAGATGGTGTTCCAGGACCCGTACACCTCGCTCAACCCGCGCATGACGGTCGGCGACATCATCGGGGAGCCGTACGAGATCCACCCCGAGGTGGCCCCGAAGGGCGACCGCCGCAAGGCCGTCCAGGACCTGCTGGACGTCGTCGGCCTCAACCCGGAGTACATCAACCGGTACCCGCACCAGTTCTCCGGCGGCCAGCGACAGCGCATCGGCATCGCCCGCGGCCTCGCCCTCAAGCCGGAGATCATCATCTGCGACGAGCCGGTCTCCGCACTGGACGTCTCGGTGCAGGCCCAGGTGATCAACCTGCTGGAGAAGCTGCAGAACGAGTTCAACCTGTCGTACATGTTCATCGCCCACGACCTCTCCATCGTCCGGCACATCTCGGACCGGGTCGGCGTCATGTACCTCGGCCGGATCGTCGAGATCGGCACCGACGAGGAGATCTACGAGCACCCCACCCACCCCTACACCCAGGCGCTGCTCTCCGCCGTCCCGGTGCCCGACCCGGTCGCGCGCGAGTCGCGGGACCGGATCGTGCTCGTCGGCGACGTGCCCTCGCCGGCCAACCCGCCCTCGGGCTGCCGCTTCCGCACCCGGTGCTGGAAGGCGCAGGAGAAGTGCGCCCAGGAGGTGCCGGCGCTCACCGTCCGGGAGTGGTTGGAGGGGCCGGCGGCCCACGACTCGGCCTGCCACTTCGCGGCCGAGCGGGAGAACGGGCAGTGAGCGGCGACCGCCGGAACTGAGAAAGGGCCCCCGGGTGACCGGGGGCCCTCTCACGTACTGCCGCGAGCTACTCGGCGGACTCGCGCTGCTCCGGGACGGAGGCCTTCGCCTCGGACTCCGGAGCCGTGGCGGCCTCGGTGGCAGGCGCCTTCGCGTTGCCCTGCACGTCCCCGAACTCGGGGAAGTGGCAGGCGGTCAGGTGACCGTCGGCGCTGCCGGAGAGCTGCACCAGCGGCGGCTCCTCGGTCGCGCACTTCTCCTGCGCCTTCCAGCAGCGGGTGCGGAAGCGGCAGCCGGACGGCGGGTTGAGCGGCGACGGGACGTCACCGGTCAGCCGGATCCGCTCGCCGGCCAGGTTGTCCGGGTCCGCGTCCGGCGCGGCCGACAGCAGCGCGTGGGTGTACGGGTGCCGGGGCGCCTCGTACAGCGAGTCGCGGTCGGCGATCTCGACGACCTTGCCGAGGTACATCACCGCGACACGCTGCGAGAAGTGCCGGACGATCGACAGGTCGTGCGCGATGAAGACGAAGGCGATCCCCAGCTCCTTCTGCAGCTCCTGCAGCAGGTTGACGACCTGGGCCTGGATCGACACGTCCAGGGCCGAGACCGGCTCGTCCGCGACGATCAGCTTCGGGTTGAGCGCGAGCGCGCGGGCGACACCGATGCGCTGGCGCTGACCGCCGGAGAACTCGTGCGGGAAGCGGTTGTAGTGCTCCGGGTTGAGACCGACGATCTCCAGCAGCTCCTTGACCCGGGCCTCACGGCCCTGGGGCGGGTTGATGCCGTTGATCTCCATCGGGCCGCTGATGATCGTGCCGACGGTGTGGCGCGGGTTCAGCGAGGAGTACGGGTCCTGGAAGATCATCTGGATCTCGGACCGGATCGGCGCCAGCTCCTTGCGGGAGGCGTGCGCGATGTCCTGACCCATGTACTTGATCGAACCGGCGGTGGGCTCGTACAGCCGGGTCACCAGGCGGCCGGTGGTGGACTTGCCGCAGCCGGACTCGCCGACCAGGCCGAGGCTCTCGCCGGCGTTCACGGTGAAGCTGACGTCGTCGACCGCCTGCACCGCGCCGACCTGGCGCTTGAACGGGAAGCCGCCCATCACCGGGAAGTGCTTGGTGAGGCCGGACACCTCCAGCAGCGGGGTGCCGGTGGCCACCGGCTTGGCGGCCGCGCCGCTCACGGTCTGCTCTGCGCTCATGGTTCTTTGCTCCTTAACCGAGAATCCGGACTCAGCTGCTCAGCCGGGGCAGGATCTGCTCGGTGAGGATGGACTGCTTCTGCGCGGGGGTGAGGTGGCAGGCGGAGAGGTGGCCGTTGGCCTCCTCCAGCGCCGGGCGCTCGGTGCGGCACTTGTCGCCGGTGACCTGCTCGCGGAACTCGCAGCGCGGGTTGAAGGCGCAGCCCGACGGCGGGTTGAGCAGCGACGGCGGCGAGCCCGGGATCGGCCGCAGCGGGATGTCCACCGAGGCGTTGATCCGCGGGATGGAGCTCAGCAGGCCCCAGCCGTACGGGTGCTGCGGGGTCTTCAGGATCTCGCGCATGGTGCCGCGCTCGACGGCCCGGCCCGCGTACATCACCAGCACGTCGTCGGCGATCTCGCGGATCACGCCGAGGTCGTGGGTGATGAAGATGATCGAGGTGCCGAACTCCTGCTGGAGGTCCTTCAGCAGGTCGACGATCTGGGCCTGCACGGTCACGTCGAGCGCGGTGGTCGGCTCGTCGGCGATCAGCAGCTTGGGGTTGCAGACCAGCGACATGGCGATCATCGCGCGCTGGCGCATACCACCGGAGAACTCGTGCGGGTAGGAGTCGACGCGCTTGTCGGGCTGCGGGATGCCGACCTTGGCCAGCATCTCGATGGCCCGCTCGCGGCCTTCCTTCTTGTTCGCGCCGGTGTGCTTCATGAACGGCTCGGCGATCTGCCGGCCGATCGTGTAGTACGGAGAGAGCGCGGCCAGCGAGTCCTGGAAGATCATCGCCATCTTGTTGCCGCGGAGCTTCTCGAGGTCTCGCTGCGGCAGGCCGATGAGCTCCTGGCCCTCCAGCTTGATGGAGCCCTCGATGGTGGTGTTGCGCGGGTTGTGCAGCCCCATCACGGCGAGGTTGGAGACCGACTTGCCGGAGCCGGACTCACCCACGATGCCGAGGGTCTTCCCGGCCTCCAGGTCGAAGTTGAGTTCGTTGACGGCCTTGACGATGCCGTCCTCGGTCCGGAAGCGGACGCGCAGGTCGCGGACGGAGAGGAAGGCGTCGCCTGCGCCGGCCGGGGTGCCGGCGGCCTCGGGCTTGGTGAGGGTGCTCACGGTCGGATCTCCTCGGGAACGGGGTGGTGCGGGGCGGGGATGGATGCGGGGGGCGTCATCCGATCCTCACCCGGGGGTCGAGGAGACCGTAGGCGGCGTCGACGACGATGTTGAAGACCAGGATCGCGGCGGCGCTGAACAGCAGCACGCCCAGCTCCAGCTGGGTGTCCTGGGCGGTGACCGACTTGACCGCCAGCATGCCGAGGCCGTGGATGCCGAAGGAGACCTCGGTGATGACGGCGCCGGAGAGCACCACGCCCAGGTCGAGGCCGAAGATGGTGACGATCGGGGCCATGGCGCCGCGGAGGGCGTAGCGCCACCACACGTACCGGTTCGACATGCCCTTCGCGCGGGCGGCGCGGATGTGGTCCTCGGAGAGCTGCTCGATCATCAGCGAGCGGACCTGGCGGGTGTAGTTCGACCAGAAGATGATCGACAGGACCAGCCACGGGAGGATCATCCCGGTGATCGAGCTGATCGGGTCCTCGGTGAAGGGGGTGTAGCCCGGCTTGTCGAGCCAGTGCAGGTTCGTCACGAACAGGGCCATCGCCAGCGGCGCGACGAAGAAGATCTGGGTCGACTGGCCGAGCTGGGAGAACGAGCTGGCGATCGTGTCGAACAGGCTGCCCTGCTTCCACGCGGAGACCATGCCCAGGGTGACACCGATGACCAGGAAGCAGACCGAACCGCCCAGCGCCAGCATGATGGTGGCCGGGTAGTTGTCCATGATCACGTCGATGACGAACTGGTGACGCGACTGCGAGTAGCCGAGGCACGGAGCGTTGCAGAAGCCGTCGGCACCGTGCGACGCACCGACGAACAGTCCCTTGACGTAGTCGAGGACCTGCTCGAAGTTCGACTTGTCCAGGCCCATGTTGTGCCGGACGATCGCGAGCTGCTGCGGCGAGCAGCCCTTCGGGCAGTTCAGCATGGCCTGGTCGACCGGCAGGCTCATGACTGCCAGATAGGTCAGCAGGACCAGCAGGAAGAGGATGACAATCGCGCCGAGCGCCCGGCGGGTGAGAAATCTGAGCATGGGTTGGGCTCTTCCGAGTCTGGGCGCCGTCGGCGGCCGCGTCGTGGAGAGTGCCGGGCCCGGTGTGGACCCGGATGTGGGCCTGTTCGGTATTCGGCAGCTGGACCGGTGGGGCCGCCCGGTCGGACGGCCCCACCGGCAGAGCGCGGGATCGTCAGATCCCGCGCCCTGTCAGGTCATTACTTGACGAAGATGCTGGAGATGTCCGTCGCGCCGATGACCTCGTTGTAGGCGACGCCGCCGAGGCCGGCACCGTACACCTGGTAGAACTTGTCGTAGGTCAGCGGGATCTTCGGGGTGTCCAGCAGCGCCTTGTCGGCGAGCTTCATCCACTCGTCGGCGGCCTGCTTCACGTCCGGGATCTTGTTGATGCGGTCGATCTCGGCGTTGACAGCGTCGCTGTTGTAGTGGGTGTAGTTCGGCGAACCGTCAGCGATGGTGCGGCCGTCCAGGGTCGGCGGGACGACGGTGGAGATCTGCGGCCAGTCCGCGCCCCAGCCGGTGCGGTACAGGTCGAAGCCGTTGTCCTTCTTGCCGATGGTCGAGTAGTAGCTGGTCGGGTCCAGCTCCTTGCGCTCGACCTTGAAGCCGGAGTTGTTCAGCGCCTCCTGGATGGCGGCGGCAACCGGCTGCCAGCGCGGGGTGTTGGCGTACGCGAGAACGATCGGGTAGTTCTCGGCGCCGGCCTCCTTCAGCAGCGCCTTGGCCGCGTCCGGGTCACCCTCCGGCTTGGCCTTCAGGCCCAGCGGGTCGGAGTCCTTCCAGCCGGCCACGGTCGGGCTGACCAGGTTGTTGGCGACGTCGCCGGTGGCCGAGCCACCGAGCAGCTTCTGCACCTGGGCGCGCGGGAAGGCGAGGGCGAGGGCCTTGCGGACCTTCGGGTCCTTCACGCGGGTGTTGTTGATGTCGAAGGTGTCGACGAACGGCTGGAACTTGTTGATCAGGCGGTCCTTGTAGGACGCCAGGTCACCCTGGATCTTGGCGATCGACGGGTTGTCGGCGTTCTGGACCAGGGTCAGCGCGTTCTTGTCGTCGCCGTTGCCGGCGATCAGACGCTGGGTCAGCAGCGGGTTCGTGATGCCGAGCTCGAACTCCCAGCTGTCCACGTACTGGTGCCGGATCGGGTCGCTCTTCGGGTCCCAGTTGGGGTTCTTCACCAGCTTGAGGGACTTGTCCTTCTCGTAGCTGGCGATCTTGTAGGGGCCGATGGAGACCGGGTGGTCGTTGTACTTCTCCTTGTCGTCCTTCGACTTCTGGATGGCCGTGATGTTCGGCATGGCCATCGCGTAAGGCGCGTCGGCGTGCGCCTCCTTGAAGTGGAAGACGATGGTCTTGTCATCGGGGGTGCCGATGACGTCGTCACCGAGGTCCTTGCCGTCGTACGGACCGGCGTAGACCTTGCGGTAGTCCGCGCCGGACAGCCAGGTCTGGACGTAGGTCGGGCCCTGGTCCTGGTAGTCGGCGTACAGGCGCTCGACCGAGTACTTGATGTCCTTCGAGGTGATCGGCGAGCCGTCCTCGAACTTCAGGCCGTCCTTGAGGGTGTACGTCCAGGTCTTGCCCTCGTCCGACTCCTTGCCGGTGTCGGTGGCCATGTCGCCGACCAGGATGGTCTTGCCGGTGGCCGGGTCGACCTTGTAGTTGGTCAGGGTGCGGCTGTAGAGCTGCGAGACGGCCTGGTACTCGTTGACGTAGATCTGGCCCGGGTCCAGGTAGTCGAAGCCGGCGGACTCGATGCCGTGGGCGGTGCCGCCCGGCTTGGCGCCGGCGACATCCTTGGCCGGGCCGGTCGAGTCGGCAGCGGTGCCGAGGCCGAAGTTCTGCACCTCCGACTTGGCGCCGTCGCCGGAGACCTTGTTGTTGTGACCACTGGAGCAAGCGGTCAGGGACAGAGCGCTGATCGCCAGCATCGCGGGCACGTACGCGGCCTTGCGAAGTCTCATGGGTTCCTACCTGTCACTTGGCATGGGATGTCTGGTCAGCGCTGACCACCGGGGCACCGGGGACTGCTGGACTCAGGTGATGCGGGGGGCTGTGCGAGGGTGGTGCAGTTACCGGATGGTCTTCGGGTCGAGAGCGTCCCGGACCGCGTCCCCGAGCAGGTTGAACGCGAGGACGAAGGTCGTCAGCGCGATGCCGGGGAAGATCAGATAGGTGAGGTCGGACTCGTAGTACTGGGCGGCGTCGGAGAACATCCGGCCCAGGTCCGGGGTCGGGCTGGTGAAGCCCACTCCGAGGAAGGAGAGACCGGCCGCAGAGGTGATCATCGCGGGGAGCGTCAGCGTCGCCTGGACCAGGATCGTGGTGGCCAGGTTGGGCAGCAGCTCCTTGAAGATGATCCGCCGCGGCGAGGCGCCGGCGATCTTCGCGGCCTCGATGTACTCGCGCTCGCGGAGGCTGATGGTGATCGAGCGGATCAGACGGGCCATGCCCATCCAGCCGAGCAGCGCGAGGATCACCCACATGCCGACCAGGCGGACCCAGGTCGGGGTCTCCTTGTCGATCGGCACGATCGCGTTGACCACGATCGGGAAGAAGGCGATCGCCGTCAGCTGGGAGGGCAGCGCCAGCAGCATGTCGCTGAAGCGGCCGACGAAGTAGTCGAACTTGCCGCCGAGGTAGCCCTGGGCCAGGCCGATCACCACGCCCATCAGCGTGGAGCTGATCACCACGATCAGGCCCACACCGAGCGAGGTGCGGATGCCGTAGACGATGTTGGTGAAGATGTCCTGGCCGGTCTGCGGCGTGATGCCGAACCAGAAGTCGCCGCTCATACCGCCGTTGGGCGCGACCGGCAGGCCGAAGTCGTCCAGCAGCGTGGAGTCCTTCATGCCGTAGAACTCGTACGGGCTCTTGCCGTACAGAGCAGAGATCACTGGCGCCAGTACGGCGGCCAGGATGTACGCGAGGGTGATCACAGCACAGACCACGCCCGTGCGGTTGCGCTTGAAGCGGCTCCAGGCGATCTGGCCCGGGGTGCGCCCGAGGAGCTCGACCGGCTTGGCGCCGGCGGCGTCCGTGGACCCGACGAGGACGGGGTCTTCCTCAGTCGTCGTGGCCCCAGTTGGCGTCGTCATGGTGCAAAAGCTCCCGACCGTGGTCCGTGCAGCAGCAAGGAGTAAGAAGTTGGATGCACGGACTCTTGCAAGTCGTTTATCGAACGTCAAGAGTTTCTCAGCTGCTGGTCGGGCATTTCTTGCTTCGTTCTGGAACGTCAACCACTTCGTAGTTCCAAAAACCTTGACAGCGCTCCAGTGAGACGGTCAAAACCGGACAAACGACCCCGAAGCCGGTTCACGCGTCCGTAACCCGAGCGCGACAAGTCCGCTATCAGGACGGCCCGTCCGGCTGGTCGGTAACGCAACGCGCGTAGACTTGATGTCCGAAATGGGGCTTTTGCGGGTTCTTATTCACTGTATTTAAGTGTCCGATAATCGGACACTATCGTTTCGGGGCATCTCGGGGTGAATTCGGGGTGGCATTTTCTCGCCATTGGCGGGTTTTCGCCGCCACGGTTACTTCACGAGGCCGATGTTCTCGTACACGAAGTCGGACAGGCCCGGCGCGCCGAGGTTGGCGACGTTCTTGCGGACGCCGTAGATGGCCGGCCGCTGGTAGAGCGGGACCATGCCCGCCACCTGCCAGGCCTCGGCGTCGGCCCGGTTGATCGCCTCGGTCGCGTCGTCGGTGGTGCCGGCCCGGCCCGCGTCGGCCATCGCGCGGTCCAGGGTCTTGCTGCCCACCTGTGCGTAGTTGCCGCCGGCGTCCTGCTGGAAGGTACTGGTCGAACTCGTCGCAGGGAAGGGGGTGCCCAGCAGGGCGAAGGCGGTCAGGTCGAAGTCGTGCTTGTAGACGTACTTGTCGAAGAACTCCCCCGCGGGGACGCTCTCCACACTCACCTTCACCCCGACCTCGCCCAGCATCCGGGTCACCAGGGTGCTCTCGTTGGCCGCCACCTGGTTGCCGGTCGGCACCACGAAGCGCAGCGCCAGCTCCCGGCCGTCCTTGGCCCGCACCCCGGACGGGCCGACCTTCCAGCCCGCGTCGTCCAGCTCGGCCGCGGCGCCCTGCGGGTCGTAGCGGCTCAGCCCGTTGGAGTTGTCCTGGTAGCCGTGCTGGCCGGGCACCAGGAAGTGGTTGTTCATCGGGACGTACGGCCAGTCCAGGCCGTTCAGGTCGGTGCGGGTGATCTCGGCCCGGTCCACCGCCCGGAACAGTGCCTGGCGCACCCGGGCGTCGGTGAGCTGGGGGCTGCGGCCGTTCAGCAGCAGCTGCCGCAGGTTGGGGCCGCCGGCCTTGCGCACCTCGCCGCCCGCGGTGGCCAGGATCGTCCGGTAACCGGCCGCGTTGGGGCCGTTGTTGTAGAAGTCGACGTCGCCCTTGGCGAAGGCGTCCGGCATCACGCCGGTGTCGATCGCCTTGAAGGTGATCCGGTCCAGCATCGGCCGATCGCCCCACCAGGCGGGGTCCGCGACCACGGTGACGGTCTTCGTCGCCGGGTCCAGCTTCTCCACCTTGAACGGGCCGCCGGTGACCGGGATCCGGCCCTTGAAGGAGGTGTTGAACAGCTCCGGGGTGGAGATGTACTTGGCCGGCATCAGCGGCGAGTTGGCGGCGTTGTTGAACATCGCCTGCCACTCGGAGAACGGCTCCTTGAAGACCATCACGGCCTGGAAGTCGTCCCCGCCCCGGCTGACGCTCTCCACCTGGTCGAAGCCGGTGGTGGTGGACGTCTTGTAGGCGTCGTCGGCGCCGTTCATCGCCTGCCAGGTGGCCTGCAGGTCGCGCCAGGTGATCGGCTCGCCGTCGGACCAGTGCGCCTTGGGGTTGAGGGTCCACACCACGACCTGCTTGCCCTGTCGCGTCTCGACGTGGGCGTCGCGCAGGTAGGCCGGGTTGGGGGTCTGGGTGCCGCCCGCGTCGGACCGCCAGAGGGTCGGCAGCAGGGCCTTCATCACGTCGTTCGTGGAGGCCTCCGAGCCGTCCGCGTTCAGCGGGTTCCACTGGCTGGAGAACTGGTCGATGGCCCAGTTCAGGGTGCCGCCCTGGCGGAGCTGCTCGCGCGGCTTGGCGTTCAGGGCCAGTTGGGTCATCCGGGGTGCGGAGCCGGCGTCCGCCGCCATCGGTCCCCCGCCCGCGTCCGCCGACCCGGGCTGGGCGCAGGAGCAGAGCGCGAAGGACAGGGCCGCCACCGAGGCGGCCAGGGCGAGCGGGATCCGGGGTCTCGGCATGCGGGACATCTTGGGGAGCGTCACCGCGCGTTGTCGACCGGCTCCCGATCAAGGATTGGTAACCGGACCGGTCACGGCGGGCCACCGGGGTGATTTGCCCCGTTGCGCCCCGCCACTGGCGAGGATCCGCCAGTACGCCGCGGGGCCGGGACCCGTTCCAGGTCCCGGCCCCGTTCGGGCTGTTGACGCGCGGTCAGGAGGCGAACTTGAACACGCGGTCCTTGCCGGTCTTGTCGAAGGTCTGGGTGAGACCGTCGGCGACGTCCTGCGCGGTGATCGGCACCAGCTGGCCGTTCTTCTTGAACTTCACCTTGTCGAAGCTGGTGCCCATGGCGGCGTCCAGCTTGTCCAGGTCCCACTTGGGCACGATCTTGCCGGAGGCGTCCGGGGCCAGGGTGAGCGCCTTGGCCGCGGTGTTCTTGCCGAAGTCCCACTTGTGGGTGCCGGCCATGACGGTCACGTTGCCGGCCAGCACCTGCTTGCCGAGCGAGTCGGCGGCGGCCTGCAGCGCGTCCTGGGCGACCTTCGGCTGGGCGGGCGCCAGGCCCAGTGCGATCTCGCCGTCGGCCTGGCCGGCGGCGCGGTTGCGGTACGCCTGCTCGACCTGGTCGGCCGCGCTCGCCGAGTCCAGCCCCTGCCCGGCCTTGCCCGGGACGACCTCGGCCTGGCCGGCGTCGGTGAAGCGGACGAAGCCCTCCTGGAGGCCCGAGCCCGACTTGGCGGCCAGGTCGTCCAGCGCGGCCTTGAGCTTGGCCTTGTCGACCCGGACCTCGGGCGCGACGGCCTTGCCGCCGCCGGTCAGCGAGCCGATCACCTCGACCGGGTTGTAGCTGTGCTTGGTCAGCCCGTCCACGGTGGCGGTGGTGTCGAAGCTGAGGCCGGCGGTCGCCGGGTCCAGCTGCACCGCCTTGTCGCCGATCTTCAGCTTGAGCGGCTGCTGGCCGGCCTTGCCGACCGTGCCGTCCAGCGCGGTGACCGCCTGGTCACGGGTGTCGCCGCCGATGTCGGTGCCGAGCACCGTGGTGCCCTTGGGGATGTCGGCCTGGTTGAGCATCAGACCGGTGCCGTACGCGGCCGCGCCGGCGAACAGCAGACCGCCGACCGCGTAGCCGGCCAGCTTGCCGCCGCGGCCGGACTTCTTCTTGGCGGCCGGGGCGGCGGGAGCGGCGGCCGCGGGGGCCTCCTGCTCCGGCTCGGCGCCCTGGGCGCTCTGGGCGCCGTCCGGAGCCGCCGGGGGCTGGTTGTTCGGGGTGTTCGCCCGCGGCGAGCCGGGGAACGGCCGGGCCGGACCGGGGGAGTCGGCGAAGCGGCCGACACCAGGACGGGTGGTCGCGAACGGGTCCTCGGGGCCGGTGTGCTCGCCCGGATACGGGTCCGCACCGGCGATCGGCCGGCCGGCCGCGTCGGTGCCCGGGCGGCCGGTGGGATGCGGGTCGGCCGGGGCCCGGCCGCCGCGCGGACCACCGGTGGCCGGCGGGGCGGAGGCGAACAGCGGGGCGCCCGGCGCGCCGGGTATCCCGCCCTGGGGGCGGTCGTCCTCGATCGGGTCGAAGCCGCCGATCTGGGTGTCCTCGGGCTCCTCGTCCAGCGGCGGCCGGGGCGCACCCTGCGGGCCGCCCGGGCGCCGAGCGCCGAACGGATCGGCGCCGGGCGCGGGCCGACCGGCCTGGCCGGCGGCGGGCCGGCCGCCCGGACGGCCGGTGGCGAAGGGGTCGGCCTGGGGAGCGGCCCCGAACGGGTCGGCCTGGGGGCCGGCCGCGAACGGGTCCACCGGGCCCTGCGGGCCGCCCGCCGGACGGCCGGCGAACGGGTCCTCGGCGCGGTAGGGCGAGGCCCCGTACGGGTCCTGGCCGCGGCGCTCGGCCGGGCCGGGGCCCTGGCCCTGGCGGGCCGCCGGGGCCTCGGCCCCGGGCTGCGGCGCGAACGGCGACGCCGGAGTGCCGGAGGGACGCGGAGCCGCGCCGCGCCGGGGCTCCGCCGCGGCCGGGCGCTCACCGGCGGGCGCGCCCGCCGGGACGGACGCCGGCTCGGAGTCGTTGCGGGACTTCTGCCGGGGCTTGAACCACTCGCCGGTCGCGTCCGACTCGCTCGCGGGCGCGGGCTCCTGCCACTCCGGCGGCAGGTTCGGCGGGGTCGCGGTCCGGGCGGAGTCCTCCATCACGCCGCGCACCGGGTCACCGCTGCCGCCGCCGCGGTGCCGCGGCCCGGCGGGCTCCTCCGGCGCCTTCTCGTTCTTGACGGGGCTGCGGACGACCACCGGCGGGATCGGGCGGGAGCCCGGGATGTTGATCCGGATCCGGGTGGTCAACGTGGTCTCCGTCTTCGGGACCTCGTCGGCCTCCGGCTCGGGGGCGCCCTGCGCCGCACCGCCCGGGGCGAACGGGTCGGCGCCGAAGCCAGCGGGCATGCCAGTGCCGTAGGGCGGGGTGCCGGACGGGTACGCGTCGGGGCCGCTGCGACGAGGCGGCGGGAAGGCGCTGTCAGATTCGCGGCTGCTCAATGCTGCTCTGCTCCGGGTTCGCGGCCGGGCCGGCTCGGGCCGTCCGCGGCTTTGTGCCAGCTGTTCTCGTGTTGGCTGCGGCCGACTTGCCGCGGCACCACCTTACTGGTCGGCAAAACCGGCAGAACGGCTACCTCAATATCCGGTACGTCCGGTTCGTCCGTATTGAGACTATGGGCGACCATTCCTGACCGCGCGTTGCCCGTCCAGTGGGGGGACCCCGAAGGCGAAGCCCGACCGGGTCGGCAGGGTCGCGCAGACCACGCCCGCCACCGCGCCCAGGAAGAGGTAGAGGTACGAGGTCACGCTCGCCTCCAGGACCAGGTCGCCCTCCCGCCGCGGAGCCAGAAGGACCATCAGCACCAGGAACCAGCCGCCCAGCGGGATCCCCGCGCCGAGCTTGGTCCCGGTCGCCCGCAGGCCGCCGTAGAACAGCGCCGCCGTGGCCACCAGCGCCAGCACCAGGCCGGCCGGCGCCCACAGGGTCTGCACAAATGCTCCGCACAGCGAGACCAGCACACCGAGCAGGAACAGCACCACGTACAGCGTGACGCGCAGCCCGCGCGGCGGCAGCGGCTCGGCCAGCCGCTCGGCGCGGGTCCCCAGAATCCGGCTGATCAGCACGCGTCCACCCCGGCGAACAGATCGGTCTCCGGGCGCCCCTCGCCGAGGGCGCCGCGGACCAGCTGGTAGTACTCGGTGGCCACGAGCGGCTGCCCGAGATTGTTGCTCAACGCGAAGAACGGCCCGTCCACGGTGATCTGGGTGGCGTGCGCCCGCATCGCCGCGGCCTTCGCCCCGGCGTACGCCGAACCCTCCAGCACCGTGGTGACCAGCTCGTCGTCGACCACGCCCGGCACGTCCGACGGCTCCGCCACCCCGGGGAACGGCGCCTTGGCGGCCGTCTCGGCCAGCCCCTGCGCCAGCACCGAGCGCGGCATCCGGTTGTAGTAGACCTTGGCGATCCGCCAGGCCTCGCCCAGCTCCGGCCGGAACGCCGGATCGGCCGCCAGCTCGTACGCGCGCAGCGCCACCCGGTGCGCCTGGATGTGGTCCGGGTGCCCGTAGCCGCCGTTCTCGTCGTACGTCACCAGCACCTGCGGGCGCACCTCGCGGACCACCGCCACCAGGTGGCCGGCCGCCTCGTCCACCTCGGCCCGCCAGAAGCAGCCGGGCACGTCGTTGTCCGGGACGCCCATCATCCCGGAGTCCCGGTAGCGCCCGGCGCCGCCCAGGAAGCGGACGTCGGTGACCCCGAGCTCGCCCATCGCGGCGGTCAGCTCGCCGATCCGGTACTCGCCCAGCGCGTCGTCCCGGTCGGCGGTCAGGTGGGCCTGCCCGGGCGGGATCACCTCGCCGCCCTCGCCGAGGGTGCAGGTCACCAGCGTGACCCGTGCACCCTCGGCGGCGTAGCGCGCCATGGTGGCGCCGTTGCCGATCGACTCGTCGTCGGGATGGGCGTGCACCAACAGCAGGCTGCGCGGCGGCCGGGCGGGGGCGGAGTTCATGGCCAGCAGCCTAGGCCCTCTCTTTCGGATCACGCCGGGCACCCGCCGCCGGAGCACGCACCTCGCCGGCTTGTCGTCGGTCGCCGATGCTCCGCATGGACTCCCTCCTCCGCACCGCCGAGCCACGCACTCCAACGACGCGCGCTGATCCGACGTGACCCGAAAGAGAGGGCCCGGTGCCGCGCCCTCGCGTCAGAGCTTCAGGTTGTTGATCATTCCGGCCACGTTGGCCGTCACGGCCTGGATCGACGGGGCGATGGAGGTGGACGCGAGGTAGAAGCCGAGCAGTGCGCAGATGATCGCGTGGGTCAGCTTGAGGCCCGAGCGCTTGACCAGCACCCAGACCATGACCAGCATCAGCACGGCTGCGGAGACGGACAAAGCCATGACGGCTCACACCCTTCCTCGGGTGCGCCGCCCCGGGGGCCGGGGCGGCGTTGATCGATGGGTCAACTGATACCCGATCCGTGCCCGCCGCATCACGATCCGTGAGTCCGTCCGGGGTGTCGCCGGTGTGTTCGGGGGCGCACCCTGGCCGGTCAGGGCGGGTCGGCCGCCCCGTGCGCGGCCCCGCACGGGCGCTCCGCCGAACGAGTGATCACCGGCCCCCGCCGGCCCTGGGCCCGTCTTCGAGACGGCCCTAGAGTCTGGTGCCATGACCACCGAGCACCCACAGGACACCTTCCCCCGGCAGTCGGCGCGGACCCTGCGCTACACCGTCGGCGCGCCCCGGTCGTTCACCGTCGCACCGGACGGCTCCCGGGTCTTCTTCCTCCGCTCACGCGGCGGCGCCGATCGGGCCAACCTGCTCTGGACCCTGGACACCCTGACCGGCGAGGAGCGCGCCGTCGCCGACCCGCACGCCCTGCTCGGCGGCGGCGAGGAGCACCTGTCCGCCGCCGAACGGGCCCGCCGCGAGCGCAGCCGCGAGGGCTCGGCCGGCATCGTCGGCTACGCCCTGGACGGCGCCGGCACCCGGGCCGCCTTCGCCCTCTCCGGCCGGCTCTTCCTGGCCGACCCGGACCTCGGCTCCGCCCGTGAACTCCCCGCCGCCGGACCGCTGCTGGACCCGCGCCCGTCGCCGGACGGAGCCCACGTCGCGTACGCCAACACCGCCGGCGAGCTGCGGATCAGCCGTACCGACGGCGCCGGGGACCGCGCCCTGGCCTCCCCGGAGTCGGCCGGGGTGACCTGGGGTCAGGCCGAGTTCATCGCCCAGGAGGAGATGGGCCGCGACCGCGGGTACTGGTGGTCGCCGGACGGCCGCTTCCTGCTCGCCGCCCGGGCCGACGACACCCCGGTGCGCCGCTGGTGGATCGCCGACCCGGCCAACCCGGACACCGTGCCCGCCGAGGTCGCGTACCCGGCCGCCGGCACCCCCAACGCGACCGTCGGCCTGTGGCTGATCGGGTTGGACGGCACCCGGGTCGAGATCGACTGGGACCGGGACGCCTTCCCCTACCTCGCCCGGGTGCACTGGTCGGCCGGCGGCCCGCCGCTGCTGCTGGTGCAGAGCCGCGACCAGCGCAGCCAGCAGATCCGCACCGTCGACGTGGCGAGCGGCGCGACCGAGGCGCTCACCGAGGAGAGCGACCCCGTCTGGCACGACCTGTACGCCGGGGTGCCGGCCTGGACGCCGGACGGACGGCTGGTCCGGGTCACCGACCAGGGCGGGGTGCGCGCCCTGGTGGTCGGCGACGAGGCGGTCACCGGGGCCGACCTGCACGTCCGCTCGGTGCTGGCGATCGGCGAGGACGGCGTGCTGTTCTCCGCCTCCGCCGGCGAGGCGGACCGGGAGCGGCCGCCCGGCTGGACCGGACTGTTCGAGGCCGGCCCCGAGGGCGTCCGGCCGTTCGGCCCGGACGGCGGCGCGGCCTCCGCGGTCCGCGGCGGCGACGTCACCGTGCTCTCCACCGCCTCCGCCACCACCCCGGGCACCACCGTCCGGCTGCTGCGCGAGGGCGAGCCGGTCGCCACCGTCGCCTCGTACGCCGAGACCCCGCTGCTCACCGCCCGCCCGGCCTTCCGCTTCGCCGGGGAGCGGCGGATCCCCTGCGCGGTCTTCCTGCCGAGCGGCTACGACGCCGAGCGGGACGGGCCGCTGCCGGTGCTGATGGACCCGTACGGCGGGCCGCACGGCCAGCGGGTGGTGCAGGCCCAGGCCGGCCACCTCACCTCGCAGTGGTTCGCCGACCAGGGCTTCGCCGTGGTGGTCGCCGACGGCCGCGGCACCCCCGGCCGCAGCCCCGCCTGGGAGAAGGCGATCGCCTTCGACTTCGCCGGCGTCACCCTGGACGACCAGGTCCACGCCCTGCACGCGCTGGCCGAGGAGTTCCCGCTCGACCTGGACCGGGTCGGCATCCGTGGCTGGTCCTACGGTGGCTACCTGGCCGCACTCGCCGTCCTGCGCCGTCCCGACGTCTTCCACGCCGCCGTCTCCGGCGCCCCGGTGACCGACTGGCGGCTGTACGACACCCACTACACCGAGCGCTACCTCGGCCACCCCGACCAGCGGCCCGAGGTGTACGAGGCCAACTCGCTGATCGCCGACGCGCCGAAGCTGGAGCGGCCGCTGATGATCGTCCACGGCCTGGCCGACGACAACGTGGTGGCGGCGCACACCCTGCGGCTGTCGTCCGCGCTGCTGGCCGCCGGCCGGCCGCACACCGTGCTGCCGCTCAGCGGGGTCACCCACATGACCCCGCAGGAGCAGGTCGCCGAGAACCTGCTGCTGCTGCAGGTCGACTTCCTGCGCCGCAACCTCGGCTGACACCCCCGGCGGGCCGCCCGACCCATGACATCTGTCATGGCGAAGGCGCGACGGCCTGCACTGCCGCGCGACCCCCCGTTCCGGGGACTCTGGAGAGGTCGGAGAGACCCTCGGAGAGGACATCATGAGGAACGGAACGGGGGAGGTCGCGGCCTTCCGGAACGTCAGCAAGAGCTACGGCCGTGTCAGGGCCGTGGACGGTCTCGACCTGGTGCTGCACCCCGGCGAGACGGTGGCCCTGCTCGGGCCCAACGGTGCGGGCAAGTCCAGCAGCCTCGACCTGCTGCTCGGCCTGCGCGAGCCCGACCGGGGCAGCGTCTCGCTGTTCGGCACCACCCCCCGCGCCGCCGTCGAGGCCGGCCGGGTCGGCGCGATGCTGCAGAGCGGCGGCCTGATGAGCGACGTCAAGGTGCGCGAGCTGGTCGCCTTCGCCTGCGCCGTCCACCCGCGCGGCCACCGGCCCGCGGAGGTGCTCACCCAGGCCGGCATCACCGAGATCGCCGACCGCCGGGTCGACAAGCTCTCCGGCGGCCAGGAGCAGCGGGTCCGGTTCGCGCTGGCCATCGCCGGCGCCAACGACCTGATCGTCCTGGACGAGCCCACCACCGGCATGGACGTCTCGGTCCGCCGCCAGTTCTGGGCCGCCATGCGGGCCGAGGCCGACGCCGGCCGGACCGTCCTGTTCGCCACCCACTACCTGGAGGAGGCGGACACCATCGCCGACCGCGTCCTGGTCCTGCACAAGGGCCGGCTGATCGCCGACGGCACGTCCGCCGAGATCAAGGCCAAGGCCGGCGCCCGCCGGATCTCCTTCGAGCTGCACCCCGATGACGGGCCGGTCGACGAGGCCGCCCTGCGCGCCCTGCCCGGCACCGTGAGCCTGGACCTCACCGGCCGGCCCGACGGCGTGCGCACCGTGCGGATCCGCTCCACCGACGCCGACGCGGGCGTCGCCGGCCTCTACCGGGCCGGGCTCTTCCCGCGCGGCCTGGAGGTCACCAGCCTCGGGCTGGAACAGGCCTTCCTGACCATCACCGGTGCGCAGGACGAGCACGATTCGCAGGACGAGCGGCAGGACGAGCGGCAGGACGAGAAGGTCGAGGAGAACGCGCGATGACCACCCTGATCAAGCTGGAGATCATGCGCACCCTGCGCAACAAGCGGTACCTGCTCTTCACCGTCCTCTACCCGGCGCTGCTGTACGTGTTCTTCATCAGCGCCTACAGCGGCGGCAGCGTCGCCGGCGGCATCCCCGCCAAGTCCTACTTCATGGTCTCGATGGCCACCTTCGGCGCGGTCGGCGCCGTCCTCACCGGCTCCGCGCAGCGCATCTCGCTGGAGCGCAAGAGCGGCTGGGTCCGCCAGCTGCGACTGACCGCGCTGCCCGGCCGGGCGTACACCCTGGGCAAGATCGCCGCCTGCGCGGTGACCACGCTGCCCGCGATCGGCGTGGTCTTCGCCATCGGCGCGATCGAGGGCGTGCACCTGTCCGCCGCCCAGTGGCTCGGGCTGGCCGCCGCGCTCTGGCTCGGCAGCTTCGTCTTCGCGGCGCTCGGCGTCGCCCTCGGGTACGCGGCGCAGCCGGACGCGGTCCAGCCGATCGTGATGATCGTCTACATGCTGATGGCGCTGTTCGGCGGCACCTGGTTCCCGGTCGGCGACTCGCTCAAGAAGTTCGCGCAGTTCAACCCGGTGTACCTCTACAACCGACTGGCCGGATTCGTGCAGCCCGGCCACACCCTGGACACCACCGCCGTCGCCGGACTGGCGGCCTTCCTCGCCCTGTTCGTCGCCGTGGCCGCCCACCTGTACCGCAAGGACGCGCGGCAGGCATGATGGCCCGCATGCTGAAGACCCTCCTGGCCCGCCGCCCCGCCGACCCCGGGGAGACGGGCCGGGAGGCCGCCGCGTTCGGCAACATCCCCGGCACCGCGGTGGAGAACCGCCGACAGCTGCTGGTCAAGCTCGCCTGGATGTCGCTCTGGATGGTCTACCTGGTCTACCCGGTCAAGGACCTGACGAGTGGTCGGCACTCCACCGCCGCCACCGCCGCGGGCGCGATCGGACTGACCGTCTTCCTGGTCGCGTACGTCGGCCTGGTCGCCATCCGCTCCACCAAGGCCGACGGCTGGTGGGGCAAGTACCCGCCGGTCGCCCTGATGCTGGCGATCGCCGTCGCCGCCTCCTTCGGCCTCGGCGAAGCCTGGCTCACCCTGTTCACGTACACCTCGGTCTGCGTCGCCGTGGTGCTGCCGCCCCGGCTCGGCCTCCTCGGCGTGGTCACGCTCACCGCGATCACCGTCGCCGTCGCCCTGCTCAGCCACGCCGACCGGGACACCCTCGCCGCCATCGCCCTGCCCTGCCTGCTCGGCGGCCTCGCCATGACCGGCCTGCAACGGCTGATCGCCACCATGCGGGAGCTGCGCGAGGCCCGCGCCGCGGTCGCCGAGCTCGCCGCCTCCGAGGAGCGCCTGCGGCTCGCCCGCGACCTGCATGACCTGCTCGGGCACTCGCTCTCCCTGATCACCATCAAGAGCGAGCTGGCCGGCCGCTTCATGGACGCCGACAAGGCCGCCGAGGCGCGCGCCCAGGTCGCCGACATCGAACAGGTCGCCCGGCAGTCGCTGATCGACGTTCGGGAGGCCGTCACCGGCTTCCGCCGCCTCACCCTGGCCGTCGAACTCGCCGCCGCCCGGACGGCACTGACCGCCAGCCGGATCACCCTGGAGGCCGACCCGGCGATCGCCGAGGACCGACCCGGACTCGGCGGCGAGGAGGCCGGCGCACTCGCCTGGGCCCTGCGGGAAGCCGTCACCAACATTGTCCGGCACGGTGTCGGCGCGAGCGTCTGCACCGTCACCCTCGACGAGACCTGGGAGGCCGACGGCGCCCGCTACGCCGTCCTCGACGTCGCCGACGACGGCCGCGGCCCCGGCAAGGCCGGCCCCGGCAACGGCCTCACCGGCCTCGACGAACGCCTCGCCACGGTCGGCGGCCACCTGGAGACCGGCCCCGGCCCGCGCGGCAAGGGCTTCCGCCTCCGCGCCCACGTCCCCCTGAGCCCGACCGTCCGCTGAGTGACGCGCCCCTCAGTACACGTCACCTTGGGGTCGGACCCTGCCGCACTACGCTGACCGCATGGCAGAGGAGACGGGGGCGACGGTGCGGGTGCTGCTGGCGGAGGACCAGGGGATGGTGCGCGAGGCGCTCGCGGCGCTGCTCGGGCTGGAGGGCGACATCGAGGTGGTCGCCCAGGTGGGGCGGGGGGACGAGGTGGTCGCGGCGGCGGTCGCCGCCGAGGTGGACGTCGCGGTGCTGGACATCGAGATGCCGGGGATGACGGGCATCGAGGCGGCGGCGGAACTTCGTCGCGTCCGCCCGGCCACCAAGGTGGTGATCGCCACCACGTTCGGCCGCCCCGGCTACCTCCGGCGGGCGATGGAGTCGGGTGCGGACGCGTTCCTGGTCAAGGACGCGCCGGCGTCCGAGCTGGCGGAGGCGATCCGCCGGGTGCTGCGCGGTGAGCGGGTGATCGACCCGACGCTCGCCGCGGCGGCCCTCGCCGAGGGCGCCAACCCGCTGACCGGCCGGGAGCGCGACGTGCTGGCCGCCGCCGCGGACGGGTCGGTCAACGCCGACATCGCGCAGCGCCTGCACCTGTCGGAGGGCACCGTCCGCAACTACCTGTCGATGGCGATCCAGAAGACGGGCGCCCGCAACCGCACCGAGGCGGTCCGGGTCGCCCGTGAGAAGGGCTGGCTGTAGTACGTCAGTTGAGCCGGTGCCGGGCGGCGCGGGCTTCGTGGCGGACCTTTGCGGCGGCTTCCGGGTTGAAGGTGTCGAGGATCTCCGCGTAGCCGTCCATCTCCTCCGCGCCGCCGAGGAAGTCGCCGACCTTGACCAGGAGTTCGGCGCGTTCCAGGCGGAGCTGGGCCGGGTGGCGGGGGAGCAGCAGGGCCAGTTCGGTGGCCCAGAGCTGGGTGCGGGCGTGCTCCGGGCGGTCGGCGGCCCAGCCGCGGATGTTGCCGAGGACGCGCAGGACGATGTCGAGCGGCTGGGCGGGCGTGAGCAGGTCGGGGGTGAAGCGCTGCCCGGTCGCGGCGACCAGCCGTTCCACGTCGGGCAGGTCGAGCAGCCGGCCGCCGTGGAAGGGGTCGGCGAGCACGAACTCGTCGCCGCCGGCGGGGCCGCCGACCGCGACGATGAAGTGGCCTGGCAGGGCAATGCCGTGGACGGTGAGTCCGGCCCGGGCGGCCACCGCGCTCCACACCAGCGAGAGCATGATCGGCAGCCCGCGCCGGCGCCGCAGCACCTCGGGCAGCAACGAGGACTCCAGCCGCCGGTAGTCGGCCTGCCGTCCGTGGAAGCGCTCCCGCCCGCCGAGGACGGCGGCCAGCAGGGCCGCCGTCTCCTCGGGGCCGTTCGGGCGCCGCTCGGCGACCGCTCGGCGGATCGCGGTCGCGTGCCGGTCCAGGGCCGCCTGGCAGCCGGACAGCACCGCCTGCAGGGTGGGCGGTTCCTCGGTGTCGTCCGGGTCGGTGAGGGTGTGCTCGGCGGCCGCCAGCAGGCAGAGCAGCACCGGGTCGGGGTGCTCGGCGCGGGCCTCGGCACGGAAGCGGGATCTGCTCTGCTCGGTCACAGCAGCCTTCGGTTCAGCAGCCTGGGGAGGACGGGTCGGCCTCGGGGAGGACGGATCGGACGGGACGCTACCGCTCGGGGAGGCGTGCGTAGTGGTAAGTGTGACTGGTCGTGAACCCCAGTCGGTCGTACAGCGCGATCGCCCCGCTGTTCTCCGCCTCCACCTGCAAGTACCCGCCGGCCGCGCCCTCCTCGGCCGCCCGGGCCGCGAGCACCGCCATCAGGGTGGTGGCCAGTCCGCCGCGGCGGGCGTGCGGTGCGACCTCGATCGCGCCGAAGCCGGCCCAGGCGCCGTCCACCGTGAGCCGTCCGATCGCCAGCGGTGCGCCGTCCGCCGTGCCGGGGACGGTGGCGAACCAGACCGAGGGCCCGCCGTGGATCACGCTGCGGGCGGCGGCCTCCACCGCGGGGTCGGCGGTCACCCGGCGGTAGAGCGACATCCACTCCGGCCCGGCGGTGCGCGACAGCCGTACCCGGGCGTGGCCGCTGCCGTTGCCGAGCCGGGCCAGGGCGGCGAGCGGCGCGGTCCGCACCAGGGTCGGGGCGTACCCGGCGCCGAGGCGGTCCAGCTCGGCGGCGAGTTCCGGGGGCGAGCCGGGGGTGACCACCTCCACGTACGCGGGCAGGCCGCGGGCCGCGTACCAGTCCCGGACCCGCTCCAGCGCCGCGGCCGGCGGCAGGCCGGGGTCGCCGAGCGCCTGGACCGAGTTGGCCCGCCGGGTGAACCCGGCGGCGGCGCGCAGCGTCCACTCGCCGAGAGCCTCGGTCTCGACGGCCGGCCAGCCGCGGGCCGCGATCCGCTGCAGGTCCAGCGGGTCGGCGGCGGGCAGCGGCAGCCGCCGGGCCGGGAAGAGCGGCACCGGCTTGCCGGCGACCAGCAGCTGCTCGGGGAAGGTCACCGGATCGCCGCTGCGGGGCACCACCGAGATGCCATGATCGTCCCAGGAGTCGAGCACCCCGATCACATCGCGGAACACCGGACGACCGTCCACGACCTCCGAGACACGCCGAACGGAGACTCTCCGCCCCACGTCAGAACGGCTTATCCGGACCTCGGGGCGGCTCTCCACCGGAGTCCCACTCGGCATCAACGGCACCTCCTGTGCATTTGCGGTCTCGGACCCGCGATACTAGGTGCGGGCATCGACGACGCCGCGCTCAACCGCGCGACCGAGTAAACAGTAGGGCGGCAGCCCTTCCGAGGAGGAACGACAGCGTGACCTACGTCATCGCGCAGCCTTGTGTCGACGTCAAGGACAAGGCGTGCATCGAAGAGTGCCCGGTCGACTGCATCTACGAGGGCGAGCGCTCCCTCTACATCCACCCGGATGAGTGCGTCGACTGTGGCGCGTGCGAGCCGGTCTGCCCGGTCGAGGCCATCTTCTACGAGGACGACACCCCGGAGGAGTGGAAGGACTACTACAAGGCGAACGTCGAGTTCTTCGACGACCTCGGTTCGCCGGGTGGTGCGTCCAAGCTCGGCCTGATCGAGCGGGACCACCCGTTCATCGCGGCCCTTCCGCCGCAGAACGCCGACCACTGATCGGTGGCATCCGAGCTGTGACAACCGACAACAGCACGCACGCGCCGTTCCCGGGCCACCCGGGGGCGGCGCGCCGCGTATCCGACCGCCTTCCGGTCTTCCCCTGGGACAAGCTGGAGCCGTACAAGGCGACCGCGCTGGCCCACCCGGACGGGCTGTGCGACTTCTCCGTCGGCACCCCGGTCGACCCGGTGCCGGAGGTGATCCAGAAGGCGCTGGCCGCCCACACGGACACCCCGGGCTACCCGACCGTCTGGGGCCCGCTGGAGCTGCGGCAGGCCGTCGCCGACTGGCTGCACCGCCGGACGGCCGCCGAGATCGGCCCCGAGGCCGTGCTGCCCACCGTGGGCTCCAAGGAGCTGGTGGCGTGGCTGCCCGGCCAGCTCGGCCTCGGCCCCGGCGACCAGGTCGCCTACCCGCGCCTGGCGTACCCCACGTACGAGGTCGGCGCGCTGCTCTGCGGCGCCGAGCCGGTCGCGTACGGCAGCCTGGACGAGCTGGACGGCTCCCGCGTGCGGCTGCTCTGGCTGAACTCGCCGTCCAACCCGACCGGCCGGGTGCTGACCGCCGACGAGCTGCGTGCGGCCGTCGCCTGGGCCCGGGAGCACCGGGCGCTGCTGGTCAGCGACGAGTGCTACCTGGAGCTGGGCTGGGAGGCCGAGCCGGTCTCCGTCCTGCACCCCGAGGTGTGCGGCGGCGGCCACGAGGGCCTGCTGGCCGTCCACTCGCTCTCCAAGCGCTCCAACCTGGCCGGCTACCGCGCCTCCTTCGTGGCGGGCGACCCGGTGGTGGTCCGGGAGCTGCTGGAGATCCGCAAGCACGGCGGCATGATCGTGCCGGCCCCGGTGCAGGCGGCGACCGTCGCCGCGCTGGCGGACGACGCGCATGTGGTCGAGCAGCGCGAGCGGTACGCGGCGCGGCGGGCCGCCCTGCGGGCCGCGCTGGAGGCGTACGGCTTCCGGATCGAGCACAGCGAGGCCAGCCTCTACCTGTGGGCGACCCAGGACCGGCCGTGCTGGGAGACCGTGGCCGAACTGGCCGAGCTGGGCATCCTGGTGGCGCCCGGTGACTTCTACGGTCCGGCCGGCGACCGCTTCGTGCGGGTGGCGTTCACCGCCACCGACGAGCGGGTGGCCGCGGCCGTGGAGCGGCTGCGCCGCTGAGGAACGCCCGAAGGGGCGGGAACACCGACCGGTGTTCCCGCCCCTTCGTCGTGCTTCCGGGTGCGTCCGGGGTCAGCCGATCGGCAGGCCGCCGCCGCCGAGGCCGCCGAGCAGGCCGCCGACCGGGCCGAGGGCGCCGGTCAGGCCGCCGAGCGGGCCGCCGTTGCCGCCGAGGCCCGGCATCGAGCCGAGGCGGTTGGCCGACTCGTGCTCGGCGAGGCCGGCCACGGTCTGGCCGACCGGCAGCGAGTCGGCGATGCCGGTCACCGGGCCGAGCGCGCTGGTGGCGGGCAGGCTCTGGGTCAGGCTGCTGGTCGGCAGGCCCTTGGCCACGGTGCCCAGCGGGTTGGCGGTGGCCTTGTGGGTGGCCGGGACGACCTTGTCGGTCACCGCTGGGCCGACCTTCTCCTCCAGGGCCGGGGCGAGCCGGTCGGAGACGACCCCCACCGCGTCGGTCACCTGGGCGGCCTTGCCGAGCGGGCCCAGCTTGCCCAGCGCCTGGTCGGTGCTGGGAAGGCTGTGGGCGAGCGTGTTGCCGGCCGCGTCGGCGGCGGCCGGTCCGCCGGCGGCGAGGGTGGCGGAGCCGGTGGTGCCCACGACCTGGCCGATCTCGTGCGTCGCCCCCTGCACCGACGAGCCGGAGTTCGGCATGTCGGCGAGCTTGGTCACGCCGGAGCCCAGGTCGGTCTGCGGAACCACCTCGGTGGCGGAGGCGGACCCGACGGCGGCGAAGGGCGCCGCACCGGCGGCGACGACCAGCGCGGCCTGGGCGATCCGGCGCGAGAGGGGGAGGGACATGGTGCTCCTAAGAGGTAGGTGAACGGTCCGCCGGGCGGACGACGTGATTACCGCTAGGGGAGCGAGAAGGTTGCGGCGGGTCAAGGTCAAGGCTCGGCAAAGCCCGGATGCCCTGTTTTCGGGCATCCGGGATATTCCACCCACGTCCGGGCGGCGCGAAGAACCGTCACTTCCCTTGCCCCGTACGGTGTGCGCGCGGGCCGCCGGAACCGTCGGCGGACCCGGCCGCGGGCGGCTCGGAGGTAAACCGGGATTGACCCGAATCACCCATCGGGCGGTAACCCGCTCACCAGTCCGTCAACCGGCGGACCGTCATGTCCTCCGCTACTTCTTGCCCTTCACCGGCGGACCCATGGTCACCAGCACCCGGTCGGTGGGCGCACCCGTCGGCGCGGCCTTCCAGCCGTCGGTCGGCCGGTCCACCCGCCACACCTTGCCGTCGTACGCCACCGCGCCCACCCCGAGGTCCGCCGCCTGCGCCACCGCCCAGTGCGCCACCGCCCAGCCGGCCTGGCGGGCCGCCCCCGGTCCGGAGTCGGTGCTCGCCGTCGCCTGCGGGGTCAGCGCCAGCACGTCCCGCGGGTCCTTGGCCGCCTTCTCGCCCGCCGCCACCGTCACCACCTTGCCGAACTCCCGGCGGGCCCGCTCGGTCAGGTCGGTCGGCTGCTGCCCGGCGGCCGGCGTCGGGTCCGGCGAGGGCAGTGCCAGGTCGTGCACCACGCAGGTCAGCGAGGCCGGCTCCCGGCCGGTCAGCGAGGAGGAGACCAGGGTCGCGTTGGCCTCGTGCTTGGCGTACGCCTGCGGGTAGCCGCTCTTCTGCACCAGCTGGGCGGCGTCGGTCAGCGGCATCCGGGCATAGCCGTTGATCTTCACCAGGCTGTCCAGGAACTTGTTGGTGGCGTACACCGGGTCCTTGATCTGGTCCGCCGTGCCCCAGCCCTGCGAGGGCCGCTGCTGGAACAGGCCCAGCGAGTCGCGGTCGCCGCCGATCAGGTTGTGGATCTTCGACTCCTGCATCGCGGTGGCCAGCGCGATGGTCACCGCGCGTTCCGGCAGACCGCGGGAGATCGCCACCGCGCTGATCGTCGCCGCATTGGCCGCCGCCGGCAGGTCGAGCGTGCCCGAGCCGGCCGATGTCGCGATCGTGCAGCCCTCCGGCGGCACGCTGATCCGGTCGCGGTTCAGGTACAGCACCAGGCCGCCCACCACCGACAGCGCCACCAGGCCGACCAGCACCCGCCGCCACGACGACCGCCGCCGTCGCCCGGGCCGGCCAGCTGTGTTCTGCTCGGCCACCGCAGCCCCTCTCGTTCGCGCCCTCGCCGTTCGCGGACACCGTAACCGGTCGGACGGTTGTACGGCCCGAAGCGGTTGCGCCGTCACGGAGAGTGAGCCGTTCTAGTACAGTGGCCGACCATGAGCAGCCCGATCACGCCACTCGACCTGACCCTCGACGGCGGTGCGCTGACCGCCCGACTCGTGGACTTCCCCTCCGTCAGCGGCGACGAGAAGGCCCTCGCCGACGCCGTCGAGGCCGCCCTGCGGGCCCTGCCCCACCTCACCGTCGACCGGCACGGCAACAACGTGGTCGCCCGCACGAACCTCGGCCGGTCCGAGCGCGTGGTGCTGGCCGGGCACCTGGACACCGTCCCGATCGCCGACAACGTCCCGTCCTGGGTCGAGGGCGACCTGCTCTACGGCTGCGGCACCTCCGACATGAAGTCCGGCGTCGCCGTCCAGCTGCGCCTCGCCGCCACCCTCACCGAGCCCAACCGCGACCTCACGTTCGTGTTCTACGACTGCGAGGAGGTCGAAGCCGCCCGCAACGGCCTCGGCGTCCTGGTCCGCACCCACCCGGACTGGCTGGCCGCCGACTTCGCCGTCCTGATGGAGCCCAGCGGCGCCGTCGTCGAGGGCGGCTGCCAGGGCAGCCTGCGCGCCGACATCCTGCTCACCGGCACCCGCGCCCACGCCGCCCGCAGCTGGCTCGGCGACAACGCCATCCACAAGGCCGCCGAGGTGCTGCGCCGGCTCGCCGAGTACCAGCCCCGCCGGGTCGCCATCGACGGACTGGAGTACCGCGAGGGCCTCAACGCCACCCGGATCGACGGCGGCGTGGCCGGCAACGTCATCCCCGACGAGTGCCGCGTCCACGTGAACTTCCGGTACGCCCCGGACCGCAGCGTCGAGGAGGCCGAGGCCCACCTGCGATCCGTCTTCGACGGCTTCGAACTCGACCTGGTCGACGTCTCCCCGGCCGCCCTGCCCGGCCTCGGGCAGCTCGCCGCCCGGGACTTCCTCGCCGCGGTCGGCGGCGAGCCGCGCGCCAAGTTCGGCTGGACCGACGTCGCCCGCTTCAGCGCACTCGGCGTCCCCGCCGTCAACTACGGCCCCGGCGACCCGAACCTCGCCCACAAGCGGGACGAGCACTGCTCGCTGTCCGCCATCGCCGAGACCGAGGAGCGCCTGCGCGCCTGGCTCAGCTGAGCCCCTGCAGTTCGCTCGCCGTTCCCCGAAAAGCCGAGTCCACAGGCGTAGGGTTTCGTCATGACAGCCACCGGAGATGACAAGGTCTACGGGCACGGCCCCGAGGAAGCCGCCGCGCCCGAACGCAAGAAGCCCTGGCCCGAGAAGCAGAAGGGTCCGGTGCTGCTCCGCCGCGACCAGGTCGGCACCAGCACCACCGACCAGCGCCTGCTGGACACCACCGGCCCCACCGACTGGCTGCACACCGACCCGTGGCGGGTCTGGCGGATCACCTCGGAGTTCGTCGAGGGCTTCGGCGCCCTGGCCGAACTCCCCGCCGCCGTCAGCGTCTTCGGCTCGGCCCGGACCCCGGTCGACTCGCCCGAGTACGCGGCCGGGGTGGCCATCGGACGGGCGCTCGTCGAGGCCGGGTACGCGGTGATCACCGGCGGCGGCCCGGGCGCGATGGAGGCGGCCAACCGCGGCGCCTCGGACGCCGGCGGCCTCTCGGTCGGACTCGGCATCGAGCTGCCCTTCGAGCAGGGCCTCAACGAGTTCGTCGACCTCGGGCTGAACTTCCGCTACTTCTTCGTCCGCAAGACGATGTTCGTGAAGTACGCCCAGGGCTTCGTGGTGCTGCCCGGCGGGCTGGGCACGCTGGACGAGCTGTTCGAGGCGCTGACCCTCGTCCAGACCAAGAAGGTCACCCGCTTCCCGGTGATCCTCTTCGGCAGCTCCTACTGGGGCGGCCTGGTGGAGTGGCTGAAGAACACGCTGGTCGCCGAGGGCAAGGCGTCCCCGCACGACCTCGAGCTGTTCCACATCACCGACGAGGTGGACGAGGTGCTCAAGATCCTTGAGGAGAGCCGCCGCCCGCGCGGCACCGAGCTCTGAGCTCTGGGCTCCGAGCTCTGAACTCTGAGCGCGAGACCCTAGGCGAGTCCCCGGCGGGCCACCGCCGGGGGCCGGGTGCCGCGGATCGAGGCGACCATGTCCAGCACCTGCCGGGTCTCGGCGACCTGGTGGGCCCGGTAGACCTGCGCGCCGAGCCAGGCGGAGACCGCCGTGGTCGCCAGCGTGCCCAGCAGCCGCTCCTGCACCGGCCGGTCCAGGGTCTCGCCGACGAAGTCCTTGTTGGAGAGCGAGACCAGCACCGGGAATCCGGTCGCGGTCATCTCCGGCAGGCGCCGGGTCGCCTCCAGCGAGTGCCGGGTGTTCTTCCCGAAGTCGTGCCCGGGGTCGATGATCAGCGCGTCCCGCCGCACGCCCAGCCCGGCGGCCCGCTCGGCCAGCCCGACGGTCACCCGCAGGATGTCGGCCATCACGTCCTCGTACCCGACCCGGTGCGGCCGGGTGCGCGGCTCGGCGCCGCCCGCGTGCGTGCAGACCAGTCCGACGTCGTACCGCGCGGCGACCTCCGCCAGCTTCGGGTCGACCCCGCCCCAGGCGTCGTTCAGCAGGTCCGCGCCCACCTCGCAGACCGCCTCGCCGACCTCGTGGCGCCAGGTGTCCACGCTGATCACGGCGTCGGGGTGGCGCTTTCGCAACTCCGCCACGAACGGGACGGTGCGGCGCAGCTCCTCCTCGACGGTGACCTCCTCGCCGGGCCCGGCCTTCACCCCGCCGATGTCCAGGATCGCCGCGCCCTCGGCCATCGCCCGGTCCGCCGCGGCGAAGGCCGCCTCGTCGGCAAAGGTCGCCCCCCGGTCGAAGAAGGAGTCCGGAGTCCGGTTGACGATCGCCATGATCACCAGCTCGTCGTCCCCGAACTCACGCGGGCCAAGGCGTAGTGCCACCGGTGTCTCCTCCACGGGTCGCCCGGGTGCAATGATGGGCCCCGGCCTGTAGGGACCATGATCCCACCCACCGGCCGGGGCCGACCGGGGACTGACGGAGGACTGCTCGTGTTCTGGGTGATCGTGGCCGCGATGGCCGTGGTGGTCGGCGGTGCCGCGCTGGTGGCGCTCGGCGGGGGCGGCTCGCTGCCCGAGGCGGAGCACGACCGCCTCGCCGCCCGGCTGCCGCAGGACCGCCCGCTCAGCCGCTTCGACGTGGACGAGCTGCGCCTGCCGATGGCGCTGCGCGGCTACCGGATGGACGAGGTCGACGACGTGCTCGACCGGCTGGGCGCCGAGCTGGCCCTGCGCGACTCCCGGATCGCCGAGCTGGAGGCGGTCGCCACCGTCCGCGGCGCGGTCGAGGCCGGGGCGGGCGCCGCGACCGGCACCGCGGGCGAGCCGCTGCCCGGCCTGGAGTCCTTCGCCAAGGTGATCGAGCCCGCTGCCGAGCCCACCGCCGAGCGCGGCACCGGGCCCGCCGCGGAGCCCACGTCCGAGGACGAGTCCGCCACCGAGCCGCAGGACGCGACCGGGGACCGCGCCGGCAACGGGGACGCGACGTGAGCGGCGCCGTCCTCGGTGCGGACGGGCTGCTCCGCTGCCCGTGGGGCGACTCGACGGACGACTACCGGGTCTACCACGACACCGAGTGGGGCGTCCCGGTGCACGGCGACGACGCCCTGTTCGAGCGGATCGCCCTGGAGGCGTTCCAGTCCGGGCTGTCCTGGATCACCATCCTGCGCCGCCGGGAGGGCTTCCGGGCGGCGTTCGCCGGGTTCGAGATCGCCGAGGTGGCGCAGTTCGGTCCGGCCGACGTGGAGCGGCTGCTCCAGGACGAGTTGATCATCCGCAACCGGGCCAAGATCGAGGCCACCGTCGCCAACGCTCGCGCCGCGCTGGAGCTGGACGGCGGCCTCGACCCGCTGATCTGGCGGTTCGCCGCCGAGCCCGGCCGTCCGGCCCCGAGCACCCTCGCCGACGTCCCGGCGGTCACGCCCGAGTCCACGGCGCTCGCCAAGGAGCTGAAGAAGCAGGGCTTCCGCTTCGTCGGGCCGACCACCGCGTACGCGCTGATGCAGGCCTGCGGGCTGGTCAACGACCACCTGGTCGACTGCCACGCCCGCTGACCCGCACCGGCGTCACCTCATGGGACGTCACCGGCCGAGGTAGACCGGCTTCTCCTTCGCCACGAAGGACCGGACGGCGATCCGGTGGTCCTCGCTCTGGCCGGCCAGGGTCTGCAGCTCGTCCTCCTTGTCCAGCAGCTCGCTCAGCGAGTGCGAGGCGCCGTACGCCAGCGACTCCTTGATCGCCCCGTACGCCACCGTCGGGCCCTCGGCCAGCTGCTGGGCGAACTCCCGGGCCACCGCGGCGAGCTCCGCCGCCGGCACCACCCGGGTGGCGAGTCCGAGCGACAGCGCCTCCTCGGCCCTGACGGTGCGGGGCAGCATCAGCAGCTCGGTGGCGCGGGCGTGGCCGACCAGGCGCGGCAGCGTCCAGGAGGCCCCGGAGTCGGCGGTCAGCGCGACCCCGGCGAAGGAGGTGTTGAAGCCGGCGGTGTCGGCGACGATCCGGAAGTCGCAGGCGAAGGCGAGCGAGGCGCCGGCGCCGGCGGCCACGCCGTTCACCGCCGCGACGGTGGGCTTGCGCATCCCGGCCAGCGCCCGGACCAGCGGGTTGTAGTGCTCGGCGACCGTCCGCAGGGCGCCCTCGCCGGTCTCCTCCTGACGCTTGAGCAGGCCGAGGTGCTCCTTGAGGTCCTGGCCGACGCAGAACGCCTTCTCGCCGGCACCGGTCAGCAGCACCGCCCGGACCGCGGGATCCTCGGCGGCGGCGGTCACGGTGTCGCGCAGCGCGACCTTGGTGGGCACGTCCAGCGCGTTCATCGCGTCCGGTCGGTTGATGGTGATGACGGCCAGGCCGCCGTCGAGCCGGTAGCTGACGGAGTCGGACATGGGCGAGCTCCCGAGGGTGGTGGGTCTACTGACGTCGTCCGTCAGCATGCCGGAGCACGGGCCCGGCTGGGGAGTGTGAGGTACCGCACCTTCGAAACGCGTGTCGGCGGCCGCCCGGATGCGGCTTCTGGCAGGTAATCGGCCGGTTCCGCCGGTTCCGGGCGGGCTTGCGGAGAGAGTGATGTTGGTCATCGGGGTGTCGCATGCGGGATAATGGCTTCCGATCAATGCGTTCGATACCGGCGGTGGACGGACTGCCGGTACGTAGCTGAGCGGTTGCAGGAAGGGGAACGAGCATGGCGGCCATGAAGCCGCGGACGGGTGACGGCCCGCTCGAGGTCACCAAAGAGGGGCGGGGCATCATCATGCGAGTTCCGCTCGAGGGCGGCGGGCGCCTCGTGGTGGAGCTCACGCCCGACGAGGCCGACGCCCTGGGCGAGGCGCTGAAGAAGGCCTGCGGCTGACCGCAGCAGGTATCCCCATGTCCTGGGTGAGCCCGGGTCCGTTGAACGGGCCCGGGCTCATCGCTGTCCGCACGCCGTCCGGTTCTACCGCTTCACCGCGCACAGCAGCCCGTCGCTGACCGGCAGCAGCGCCGGCAGCAGGACGTCGCTCTCGCGCACCTCGCGGACCAGCTCCCGCAGGGCGTGGGTCTGCGGGTCGTCCAGCTCCGGCTCGGCCAGTCGGCCCTCCTGGAACACGCCCTCGAAGCAGACCATCCCGCCCGGCCGCAGCAGCCGCAACGATTCTGCAAGGTACTGCTGCGACTCCGCCGGGTCGCCGTCGCAGAACACCAGGTCGTACTGGCCGTCCGCGAGCCTCGGCAGCACCTCCAGCGCGCGGCCCGGGATGAAACGGGAGCGGTTGGTCGCGAAACCGGCCGCGTGGTACGCCTCGCGGGCGTACTGCTGGCGCACCGGCTCGGAGTCGACCGTGGTCAGCACCCCGTCCGGGCGCATCCCGCGCAGCAGGTACACGCCGGAGACCCCGGTGCCGGTGCCGATCTCGGCCACCGCCTTGGCGTCCAGCGCCGCCGCCAGCAGCCGCAGGCAGGCCCCGCCGCTCGGCCCGATCGCCCGGATCCCGGTCCGCGCCGACTGCGCCCGGGCGTAGGTCAGCACGGCATCCTCGCCCACGTAGGTGTCGGCGAGGGCCGCGCGCGCGGGCCCGAACTCGGTGATGGCTGCCTCTCCGGAGCGCCGGATGCCGACCTGATGTCGACAATTGCAGCCACAGACTACTGGCCGACCGGGAACCGCGTTCGGCGGCTGGCCGTTGAAGTCCAACGGGTGGGCGTTCAATCGCTTTTATCCGGATCCGACGGGCGAGGTGGATATGGTGGTGGCTCTGCTGGGCAGAAGAGCCGACCGAGGAGGTGTGGCCGAGGGCGACGTCCCTGTGCAGCGGCACTCCCGCGGCATTGCGTCGGCCCGTACGCCGAAGCCCGTGATGAACCAGTCCCTGCACACCCCCCTGGACGCGTCGAACGCAGCCGACGAGTCGACGACCGAAGGCACCGGCACGCTCGCGACCTTCGCCGAGGGCCCCGACGCGCAGAACTGGACGCCGCCCAGCTGGGAGGAGATCGTCGAGGCGCACAGCGCCCGCGTCTACCGCCTGGCCTACCGGCTGACGGGCAATCAGCACGACGCCGAGGACCTCACACAGGAGGTCTTCGTCCGGGTCTTCCGCTCGCTGTCCACGTACACCCCCGGCACCTTCGAGGGCTGGCTGCACCGCATCACCACCAACCTGTTCCTGGACATGGTGCGCCGCCGCCAGCGGATCCGCTTCGACGCCCTCGCCGAGGACGCCGCGGAGCGCCTGGCCAGCCGCGAGCCCAGCCCGGCCCAGCACTTCAGCGACACCCACTTCGACGCCGACGTCCAGCAGGCGCTCGACACCCTGGCCCCCGAGTTCCGGGCCGCCGTGGTGCTCTGCGACATCGAGGGGCTCTCCTACGAGGAGATCGCCGCGACCCTGGGCGTCAAGCTCGGCACGGTGCGCAGCCGCATCCACCGCGGCCGCTCGCACCTGCGCGCCGCCCTCAAGCACCGTGCGCCCAACGCCGCGGCCGGCCGGGCCCGCCGCGGCGGCTCCGCCGAGCCGGTGCCGGTCGGCGCCGAGCCCGCCGAGAGCGATCGGAGGGGCTCATGAACGACCGCGGTACGGGCCGTACGGACAGCGGCGGCCGCTCCCGCTGGGCGCAGCTCGCCCGCCGCGGCGAGCAGCCCGCCCAGCCCTCCGCGCCCGAGCTGCGGGCCGTCGCCGTACGCCCGGCCGAGCCGGCCGTCGAGGAGCACCTCGGTGACCGCCTCTCCGCGTACCTCGACGGCGAGCTCGGCCACGACTCCCGCGAACGCGTCCAGGCCCACCTGGCGACCTGCCCCGACTGCCTCGCCGAGGCCGAGTCGGCCCGGGCGGTCAAGCGCGCGCTGAACGGCACCGACACGCCGGCCCCGTCCTCCCTGCTGATGGCCCGGCTGCTCGCGGTCGCCGCCCTCCCGGACGACGAGCCGCACGACGGCGCCGGCCCCGGCGGCCCGGTCGCCTCGGCCGGCACGTTCGGCAACAGCCGGCTCACCGGCGGCTCCTTCGGCCGCGGCGCGGGCTCCACCTTCGGCGGCGGCGCCCTCGGCGCGGACACCCCGATACCCGGCATCGACCCGCGGGCCCAGCAGCCCGGCCCCCGGCCGTTCGGCGCCCGCCGCAGCCCGGTCGCCATGCCCCGGCCGCTCGCCGCCCTCGCCGAGGTGCCGCTCCTGCGCCCCGCCCCGCGCGGCCGCCGCCTGGTCGTCGCCGCGGCCGGCGCCTTCTCGGTCGCCGCGGTCACCCTCGGCGGCGTCGGCGGCTTCGCCTCCGCCCCGAACGGCGGCGGCAACCAGCGCTCCACCACCGTCACCCCGGTCGGCGGCAACCCCGTGGTCCCGGTCAACGCCCAGCTCTCGGCCGACTACCTGGACTACCCCGCCCGCGGCCACGCCGCCCCGGGCGACCCGCACGGCCTGCTGCGCTGAGGCCGGCCCGTTGCCCGGCCGCCGGAGTGGTCTTCACCACCGTGTCATCTTCGGCAGGGGTACATCCGGGCCGGTCGCCATTACCCTGTAGAGACGGTTGTCAGGTGCTGGGGAGCGTACGTGTTTTCAGACATAGGCGGACTCGAGGTCGTGACGCTGGCCATCATGGCCATCGTCATCTTCGGGCCGGACAAGCTCCCGAAGCTCATCCAGGACGCCATGGGCTTCATCCGGAAGATCCGGTCGTTCGCGGACAGCGCCAAGGAGGACATCCGCAGCGAGCTGGGCCCGGACTTCAAGGACTTCGACTTCGAGGACCTCAACCCGAAGACCTTCGTCCGCAAGCAGCTGATCGGCAACGGCGACGACCCGCTGGGCTTCAAGGAGCTCAAGGACGGCCTGGACCTCAAGTCCGCCCTGAACGGTGAACCGGCCCCCGCCGCCGCCCCCGCCGCCAACCTCGCCAAGACCGCGGCCGGCTCGCCCGGCGCCCCGCTGAGCCCCGGCGAGCGCCCGCCGTTCGACCCCGACGCCACCTGAGGGCCCACCGCCCCGGTCCCGACGCCCCGCCGCCTCGACGCCCTCGATGCGCGGGGCGTCGGCGCGTCCGCCGCTATTGTGCTCAGTACCTTCGGTGTGCCCTCCGTCACCTTCGGCCGTGTCCGGAGGCCGATGGCGCGGCGGAGGGGCCCGCGGTGCGCCACCATGGAGCGCGCTCAGGCAGCAAGAACGGCCGTGTTGAGGAGGCTCGGGGATGGACACGACGAGTACGGGGAGTACCGCCACCACACGCGTGGTGGGGGCCCAGGCGAAGCCGGTCGACCCGCTGGCGCCCTACCTCACCGCCGACTTCCCCTGGTACGGCCTCGACGAGGGCTGGACCGGCCGCCGCTGGCTCGGCCAGGTCGGCGCCGGCCACCACCGCATCGGCCAGCCCGCCACCGCCGACTACGGCAGCCTCGGCCACGGCGACGAGCCCGCCAAGCAGTCCGACGCCCGCGACGCCCGCCGCTTCGCCGTCGTGGTCACCGTCGCCCGCCGCCCCGGCCGCCGCAGCGCCGACAACACCGGCACCCTCGAGGCCACCTCCGCCTCCTCCGCCGCCTGGCTCGCCGGCTCCGGCCTGCTCGCCGCCACCTGGCCGGGCAATCTGGACCGCACCCTGCGCCAGGACTGGCTCGACCAGCAGTCGGCCCTCGCCTGGGATCTCGCCGACGACCTCGACGGCCCCGGCTGGTCCTCGCTCACCCTCCCCGTCAACGGCCTCCCGCAGCCCTTCCGCTACCGCGAGTCCGAGTACGGCTGGGTCCTCGCCGGCGAAGCCCCCGGCGTCCTCCTCGGCGCCTACGGCCGCGGCGTCTCCGCCTACGGCACCGGCTTCACCACCGTCCCCGACCTCACCACCTACAACGGCCGCTGACCACCCGACTCAGCGGTCGTAGCAGGTGTAGCGGCCGCTCTCGTCCGCCGAGACGTACCCGTGGCCCCAGCAGTGCATCAGGGGGGCCACCGAGTGCAGCCGCAGGGCGCTGCCGGTCAGCAGCAGCCCGCACACCACGCCGACCGCCACCAGCCGCCCCCGCGACGCCCGCCACACCGCCGCGATCGCGCCGACGCAGGCCAGCACGCTGAGCGCCACCAGCACGACCGCCAACCCGCTCCGGTTCGCCCGCAGCCCAGGGAAGAGCTCCGGACTCTCCGCCTCGATCCCGGCCCCCACCGAGCACGCCAACAGCACCGCCGCCACCGGCACCAGCAGCCCGGCCAGGCACCCCCGCCCGCTCTTCTCGGTCACGGCCCCTGAGACGGTCCGGCCCCCCACCCGGTTCCGTCCCGGGTATGCCGAAGGCCCCGCACCGAGTCGGGGCCTTCGTACGGGTGGTGCGTCAGAACTTGTTCTTCGGCGTGAGACCGAGGGAGAGGCCGGAGAGGCCGCGCTGGCGGCCGCCGAGCTTGCCGGCGACGGCGCGGAGGGCGGCGCCGGCGGGGGAGTCGGGGGCGGCCAGGACGACGGGGCGGCCGTCGTCGCCGCCCTCGCGGAGGCGGACGTCGATCGGGATGGAGCCGAGGACGGGGACGGTCGCGCCGACGCTGCGGGTGAGGGCGTCGGCGACGGTCTGGCCGCCACCGGTGCCGAAGACGTCGATCATCTCGTCGCAGTGCGGGCAGGGCATGCCCGACATGTTCTCGATGACGCCGACGATCTTCTGGTGGGTCTGCAGCGCGATGGTGCCTGCCCGCTCGGCGACCTCGGCGGCGGCCATCTGCGGGGTGGTGACGATCAGGATCTCGGCGTTGGGGACGAGCTGCGCGACCGAGATGGCGATGTCGCCGGTGCCCGGGGGCAGGTCGAGCAGGAGGACGTCCAGGTCGCCCCAGTAGACGTCGGCGAGGAACTGCTGCAGCGCGCGGTGCAGCATCGGGCCGCGCCAGACGACGGGGGCGTTGCCGGGGGTGAACATGCCGATCGAGATGACCTTCACGCCGTTCGCGGACGGCGGCATGATCATGTCCTGGACCTGGGTGGGCCGGCCCTCGACGCCCAGCATGCGCGGCACGCTGTGGCCGTAGATGTCGGCGTCGACGACGGCGACCTTCAGGCCGTCGGCGGCCATCGCGGCGGCCAGGTTGACGGTGACCGAGGACTTGCCGACGCCGCCCTTGCCGGAGGCGACCGCGTAGACGCGGGTGAGGGTGCCGGGCTTGGCGAAGGCGATCTCGCGCTCGGGGGCGCCGCCGCGCAGCAGCTGGGAGAGTTCGCGGCGCTGCTCGTCGCTCATCACGTCGAGCTCGACGGCGACCGAGGTGACGCCGGCGACCTTGGCCACCGCGTCGGTGACCCGCTGGGTGATGGTCTCGCGCATCGGACAGCCGGAGACGGTCAGGTAGACGCCGACCCGGACGGCGCCGTCGGCGGCGATGTCGACGGATTTCACCATGCCGATCTCGGTGATCGGGCGGTTGATCTCCGGATCGTGCACGGTCGCCAGGGCCTCGCGGACGGACTCCTCCGTCACGCCGGTCGCAACCTCTGTCTCGTTGGCCATGCCTTGATGGTACGGCGCCGGGGCTCGCCCCTAACCCATCGGTAGCGTGCCGCCGGTCACAGGCTGCCGCGCCGCCGCGTACGGCCCGCCGCGCCGCCGGTCAGAGCAGGTCGGAGGGTTCCCGCTGGCCGTCGAGCTCCTTGAGCAGGGCCTGCAGCTCGGAGCGGATGAAGTCGCGGGTGGCGACCTCGCCGAGCCCGTGCCGCAGGGCGGCGACCTCGCGGGTGAGGTACTCGGTGTCGGCGATGTTGCGGTCGCTGCGGGCGCGGTCCTGCTCCATGTTGACGCGGTCGCGGTCGTCCTGCCGGTTCTGGGCGAGCAGGATCAGCGGGGCCGCGTAGGAGGCCTGCAGGGAGAGCATCAGGGTGAGGAAGATGAAGGGGTAGTTGTCGAAGTGGACCTGCGCGGGCAGCAGGGTGTTCCAGACGACCCAGGCGATGATCACCACGGTCATCCAGACGATGAACCGTCCGGTGCCGAGGAAGCGCGCGATCCGTTCGGAGAGCTTGCCGAACGCCTCCGGGTCGTAGCTGGGCAGGCTGATCAGGCCGGGCCGGGTGGTGCGCGGCTGGTCGAGCCGGGACCGGGACGAGTGGCCGGAGACCTCGGTGCGCTGAGTGCGCCCGCTGCCCGGGGGGCGGCCGCCGTCGCGTCCGCGCAGCTCGCGCAGCTGGCGCAGCGAGCGCAGTTCGCCGCCCTGTGCCCGCCGTCCCGGGGTGTCCTCGCGGTCCCGGTCCCGGCGGCCCTTGCGGTCAGCGTCCACCGGACACCTCGCTCTCCTCGGCGGTGAGCCGGGCGGCGTGCTCGTCGGTGTGCTCGTCCAGGAGGTGCAGCGAGGCCTCGCGCCAGTCGTCCGGCAGGAGGTGGTCGAGGACGTCGTCGACGGTGACGGCGCCGAGCAGGT
Organism: Kitasatospora cinereorecta; assembly: GCF_024172095.1. Classification (GTDB taxonomy): domain Bacteria; phylum Actinomycetota; class Actinomycetes; order Streptomycetales; family Streptomycetaceae; genus Kitasatospora; species Kitasatospora cinereorecta. The sequence continues at coordinate 576,595 of NZ_JAMZDX010000001.1, forward strand.
GGTCGCCCTCGTCCACGACGGGGGCGGCGACCAGGTTGTAGGTGGCCAGGTAGCTGGTGATGAGGGGGAGCGGGGTGTCCGGCGGCAGCGGGTCGAGGTCGTCGTCGACCAGCGAGCCGACCAGGACGAACGGCGGTTCGCGCAGCAGCCGCTGGAAGTGCACGGTGCCCAGGTACTTGCCGGTGGGCGTCTCGCTGGGGGCCCGGCAGACGTACACCTGGGCGGCGAGGGCCGGCTTGTTGTCGCGGACCCGGACCCGGGCGAGTGCCTCGGCGACGGTGGCGTCGGGCTCCAGGACGATCGGCTCGGTGGTCATCAGACCGCCGGCGGTGTCCTCCTCGTAGGAGAGCAGCCGGCGCATCTCGGCCGCGTCCTCGGGCTCCATCAGGCGCAGCAGCCGCTCGGCGTCCTCCTCGGGCAGCTCGTTGAGCAGGTCGGCGGCGTCGTCCGGGTCCATCGCCTCCAGGATGTCGGCGGCGCGCTCCTCCTTCAGCTTGCCGATGATCTCGACCTGGTCGTCCTCGGGCAGCTCCTCGAGGACGTCGGCGAGCCGGTCGTCGTCGAGGGCGGCGGCCACCTCGGCGCGGCGCTTGGCGGAGAGGTGGTGCATCACGTTGGCGAGGTCGGCCGGGCGCAGCTGTTCGAAGGTGGCCAGCAGGTTGGCGGCGCCCTGGCCCTCCTCGGCGAGCGAGAAGCCGGTGACGGCGGACCAGTCGAGCAGCAGGGTCTCGCCCCTGGAGCGGCGCAGCCGGCTGACCTTGCCGACCTGGACGAAGACCTTGGCGATCTCCCACTCGCGGACCCGGGTCTGCACCATGGCCACGTCCAGGACGGTGACCTCGTCGCGGGTCTTCACCCGGGTGACGGTGAGGTCGAGGAGTTCGGCGAGGACCAGGGTCTCGGACGGGCGCTGCTCGAAGCGGCGCATGTTGATGACGCCGGTGGTGAGGACCTGCCCGGACTCCAGGCTGGTCACCCGGGTCATCGGCAGGAAGATCCGGCGGCGGCCGATCACCTCGACCACCAGGCCGAGCACCCGGGGCGGGCGGCCGCCGATCCGGAGCGAGACCACCACGTCGCGGACCCGGCCGACCTGGTCACCGTTGGGGTCGAAGACCGCGACGCCGGAGAGATGCGAGATGTAGACCCGGCTGCCCGGCCCTGCCATGGATGTCCCTCCTCGCGCGCTGACCGTCTGGACCGTCTGACCCGTGGCCAAGGCTACCCGCGCACCCGGGCCCGGGCTCGCCGACCCGGGGCACGTCCGACTGCCCGGGGACGCCCCGGGAAGGGGCGCCCGCCGGGGCCTGCGCCGGCTGCTAGCGCCGCTTCTTGAACAGCAGCCTGGGCAGTCCGGCCGGGATCGGTTCGCGGGTGGTGGCGGGGGTGGGCATCGGGGCCTCGGCGAGCGAGCCGTCCGGCATCGCGCCGGGCTGCTCGGTCAGCGGGCCGGCCGGCACCAGCCGCAGGACGCGGCACTCGCGGGCCCAGCGCTCGCCGATGGTGTCGGTGTCGGGCGCGTTGAGCCGCTTGCCCTTGAGCTCCTCGACCGCGCCCTGCCAGGCCTCGCCGCCCGCCGGCAGCTCCTCGACCCGGGCCGTCCAGCCGGTCAGCCGGCCCCACTTGTCCTTGGAGCGGACGGTCACGGCGGCGGTGGATCCCGCCGTCAGTCCGTGCAGCGGCTGCTCGGCGCCGTCGCCGACCACCACCACGGCGCCGTCGTGCCAGGCGTGCCACAGCGCCCGCGCCTGCGGCTGCCCGGCGGGCTGCACCCAGAGCAGGCCCGACTTCTTCGCGGCCTCCTCCAGCAGGGCCCGGTCGAGGAAGTCGGCTGCGGTGGTCGTCGTACGCTCCATGGCGCACAGCGTACGGCTTCGCACGTCCCGCCGTCCGCGAGGTGTCTCACCGCTCAGGACGACAGTGCCGTCAGGGTGGAACAGGCCTTACCGTAGTGTCCGTTCCGTTCTGATCCGTTCCGCCCGTACGAGGAGTGCCGTGCCCGCCGCCCGGCCCGACACCGCGGCCACCGCCGCTCCCGCGACCACCGCGAGCAGCGGCCTGCCCGCCAGGCAGCCGCTGCCGACCGTCGACCTGGTCCTGCTGGCGGTCTCGATCGGCGGGATCTCGCTCTCCGCACCGCTGATCAGCGCCACCGCCGCACCCGCGCTGGCCATCGCGTTCTGGCGCAACGTCATGTCGGTCGGCGTCCTCGGCCCGTACGCGCTGCTGCGCCACCGCGCCGAGCTGCGGGCGATCGGCCGCCGGGCGCTGCTGCTGGCGATGGCCGCGGGCGCGCTGCTGGCGCTGCACTTCGCGCTCTGGATGCCCAGCCTGCGGATGACCTCGGTGGCCTCGGCCACCGCGCTGGTGACCACCACCCCGCTGTGGACCATCCTGCTGATGCGGCTGTTCGGGGTGCGCGCGCCGCGGATGGTCTGGCTGGGCACCGCGGTGGCGTTCGCCGGTGTGCTGGTGCTGACCGGCGTCGACCTCTCGCTCTCGCCGCGCGCCCTGCTCGGCGACTCGCTGGCGCTGGGCGCGGGCCTGGCGGCTGCCGGGTACATGCTGCTCGGGGCGGAGGTTCGCAAGACCGTCTCCACCACCGCGTACACCCTGGTCTGCTACGCGACCTGCGGGCTGGTGCTGCTGGGCGTCTGCCTGGTCGCGGGCTCCCCGCTGTCCGGCTGGTCGGCCGGGGCGTGGTGGCAGATCTTCCTGCTGATGGTGTCGGCCCAGCTGCTCGGGCACTCGCTGAGCAACCGGGTGGTCCGCGCCCTCGGCCCGTCGATCACCTCGACGGCGATCCTGCTGGAGACCCCGGGTGCGGCCCTGATCGCGGCGCTGTGGCTCGGTCAGTGGCCGCCGGCCGCCGCGTACCCGGCGGTCGGCGTGATCCTGCTCGGCCTGGTCCTGGTCGCCCGCGGAGGTCGGGCCCGGTAGCCGCCGGGCCCGACAGTCAGAGCCAGCCGTTGCGGCGGAAGCCGCGGTACATCCCGACACAGATCAGGGCGACCGCGCCGAGCACCATCGGGTAGCCGTACTTGTGGTGCAGCTCCGGCATGTAGTCGAAGTTCATGCCGTAGACGCCGGTGATCATCGTCGGCACGGCGAAGATCGCCGCCCAGGCGGTGATCTTGCGCATGTCCTCGTTCTGCGCCACCGACACCTGCGCCAGGTTGGCCTGGAGCAGCGAGTTGAGCAGCTCGTCGAAGCCGTGCACCTGCTCGGTGACCCGGGCCAGGTGGTCGGCGACGTCCCGGAAGTACTTCTGGATCTCCGGGTCGACCAGCCGCTGCATCGGCTCGGAGAGCAGCTGCATCGGCCGCAGCAGCGGGGTGACGGCGCGCTTGAACTCCAGCACCTCGCGCTTGAGCTGGTAGACCCGCCCGACGTCGGTGCCGCGGCCGCCCTTGTTGGCGAAGACGTCGTACTCGATCTCGTCGACGTCGGTCTGCAGCCGGTCCGCCACCAGCAGGTAGTTGTCCACCACGTGGTCGGCGATGGCGTGCAGCACCGCGTGCGGGCCCTTGCGCAGCAGGCCCGCGCCGTCCGCGTCGGCCTCGAGCCGGTGCCGCAGCTCCTGCAGCGAGGAGTGCCCGCCGTGCCGGACGGTGATCACGAAGTCCTGGCCGGCGAAGACCATCAGCTCGCCGGTCTCCACCACCTCGCTGGTCGGGGTGAGCTGGTCGTGCTCGACGTACCGGATGGTCTTGAAGACGGCGAACAGCACGTCGTCGTACCGCTCGACCTTGGGCCGCTGGTGCGCGTGCACCGCGTCCTCGACCGCCAGCGGGTGCAGGCCGAAGCGCTGGGCGATGCCCTCGAACTCGGCCTCGGTCGGCTCGTGCAGGCCGATCCAGCTGAACGATTCGCCGTCCGCGTGCTGGGTGGCCTTGACCCGGCGGGCCGCCTCGCGCGGGGTGCAGCTCTCGCCGGCCCGCTTGCCGTGCTGGTACACCGCGCAGTCCACCACCGCGGACGGCACGTGGCCCGGGTGCAGCGAGTCGAACGGCTCGTCGGACCGGCGGCGGGCCGGGCGGACGGCGGCACGGAGGTTGTTGATCATCGACATGGCAGCAGGCTCCTTGCGCGGGAGCCGACGCACGGCGGGGCGGGTGGGCGGCGCGGTGCGGCGGCGGGAAACACCGATGGACACGCGGTGCCCGAACTCGCCGAACGACTTCGCGGAGGCGAATGTGTTTGGGTCGAGGGACACCGGGGAAGGTGCTCTCCCGGCCGGGACTGACGTCGCGTCGGCTACCTCAGCTGCTGAGGTCGCGGCGAAGGCGCGCAGGCCGGGCAGAGCTGCCGGTACTGCATGGTCGACTGCTATCCACCGCGACCACCTCCTTCACGCCGAGGCCCCGAGAACAAGGATCCCCGGTGGCCAGCTGCTCACACTAACACTTATTCGGCCAGTCACGCCGGGGTGTGCGCGAACGCACAGGTGGCGGCAGGCGAAGGCGCGCGGGGCGGCGCGCTAAGGTCGCGTCATGGCCCACGACTTCCCGCTCTTCGGCGACTTCTCGGACCCGGACGCCGGCTCGGAACTGACCCGTGCGTCCGTGCTCGCCGCCGTCGAGGCCCGGCTGATCAGCACGTTCGGCGAGCCGAGCGGGCGGGCCTCGGTCACCTTCCTCGGCGCGGACCGGATCGAGGTGCTGCGCTTCGGCCCGGACCGCGACGGACTGGTCCGCTACGCCACCCTCGGCATGGCCGGCGCGCCGATGACCGACCCGTCCGCGGCGGTCGCCGACCCGGTCCGCGGACCGCGGGTCGAGCTGGTGCTCACCGTCCGCGGGGGGCGTGACGAGGTGCACCGCGCGCTGGCCTTCTTCGCGGCCTCGCCGCAGGTGGAAGGCCTGGTGGTGGCCCCCGGCGGCTCACTGGACCTCGGCACCCCGCTCTGGGACGGCGCCCCCTTCACCTCGGTGCTGGTCGCCGAGGGCGGCGGCCTGGTCGAGGACCTCGAACTCGCCGAACCCGCCGAGCCGGTCCGCTTCCTGCCGCTGCTGCCGATGACGCCCAACGAGGCCGCCTTCAAGCGGGTCCAGGGCGCCGCCGCACTGGAGGAGCGCTGGCTGAAACACGGCACCGACCTGCGCGACCCCGCCCGCCGCGGCGTCCCGCTGGACTGACGGCCCGTCGGCCGTGCGGTGTGCGGGGCCCGGCCGGACCGGGCCCCGCACCGCGATCAGGCGCCCGGCTGGTGCCTGCCGCGGCGGCGCAGGGCGACCAGGATGCCCGCGCCGAGCGCCACGGTCGCGGCGCCGCCGACGGCCAGCGGCAGGGCGTCGGCGCCGCCGCCGGTGGAGGCGAGGCCCGAGCCCGTGTCAGCGGCCGCGGTGGTGGTCCCGGTCGAGGCCGGAGTGGTGGTGCCGGGCGCGGCCGGGGCCGTGGTGGTCGGCGTGGCACCGGTCGTGGCGGTCGCCGTGCTCGTGGCGGTGGCCGTGCTGGTGGCTGTGGCGGTGGCCGTGTTGGTGGCAGGCGGCGTCGTCGGGGGGACCGGGTCGCCCTGGGGGACGACGGTGAAGGCCGTCTGCCCGCTCTCCACCGCCACCTTCTGCGCCGTGGTCCCGGGCATCGGCAGGCTCCAGCCGCCGAACGCGAGGGTGCCGTCGCCGAGCGGAGCGATGCCCATGAACGTCAGCTGCACGGAGAAGGTGCGCGACTGGCCGTCGTGCAGATCGACGACCGCGTCCGCGGCGCCGGGCCGCCCGAGGCGCAGGCGCACGGTGCTCCCGAGCGAGTCGACCTCGTGGCTGCCCTGGTCCCAGCTGCCGTCCTTCTTCTGGAACATGACCAGGCTGCCGCCGTCCAGCCCGGGCTTGCCGCGGAAGACCAGGTCCGGGACGAACCGGACGTCCTTCCCGGTGTGGTTGGCGACGGTGACCTGGAAGGACTGCTTCTCGCCCTTGGTGATCGTGCGGGCCAGCCCGGTCACGCCGACCGTCGGTGTGCCCGGTGCCTCCTGGCTCGGCGCACCGCCGGCCGCGATGACCGAGAAGTCCTGGGTGTCGCTCCAGCCCTGACGGTACTGCCGCTCCGGCTCCGGCGGCTCGGAGGGGTCGAACTCCACCGTGTTGGCGAAGGCGCTCGCGAGGCCGGCGTGCACATCGGCGCTCAGCGAGAGCCGCAGCCCGTACGTGTAGGTCACGTAGCCGTCCATCGGGCGGACGGCCAGCGGGTCGTCGGCGGACGGGGCGAGGGCGTAGACCAGGCCGGAGCCCTGGCCGGTCAGCAGTGCGGCGGGCTTCCACTCGGTGCTGCCCGGGGCGCGGTACTCCAGCTTCACCTGGCTCGCCGTCAGACCCGCGGTGGCGTCGGTGATGGTGAACCGGGGCCGGAACGTGATGTCGTGGCCCCCGGTGTTGACGTACGCCGCGGAGAACTCGACCGGCGCCGCGCCGCCGACCAGGGCCGCGGGGGCCTTGTCGAGGCCGATCGCCACCCGCGAGAAGAAGACCGGATCGGCGGCAGCGGCGGCCACCGGAGCGGCCGGCGGCATGGCGAGCGCGGCCGGAGCGGCCGTCAGGGCCGCCGTCGAGACCAGGGTGGCCGCGGCGGCCACCAGAGCGAGTCTGCGGTGCTTGCGCAAAGGGACCTCGTGAAGGGTGCGGGGCTGAGCCCGGAAGTCAGGGGAGTCAGCTGCGTGAGGAGCCCTGGAACCGCGGTGATCACCCGCCGATGCGTAGCCCCCCGACCGCTGTCGACGCGGTGGATCTTATCCGAACGGTTGACCGATCGGGGGGAATTTCCGGCCCGAGGTGACGGGTGGTCAGCCGGTGACCGGTGCGGCGCCGGTGGCCTGGGCCACCAGGGCCTCGTACACCGCCGGGTCGGTGGTGAACTCGCCGAGCCGGACGGTCTTGCGGTGCCCGTGGTAGTCGCTCGACCCGGTCACCAGCAGGCCCAGGTCGGCGGCCAGGCCGCGCAGGTGCGCCCGGGCCTGCTCGTCGTGGTCGGTGTGGTCCACCTCCAGCGCCGCCAGGCCCGCCGCGGCCAGGTCGGCGATCACCTGGTCGGAGACGGTGCTGCCGCGCTTGACCGCGCCGGGGTGGGCGAACACCGGCACCCCGCCGGCGGCCCGCACCAGGCGGACGGCCGTCACCGGGTCGGTCTCGTGCTTGCGGACGTCGGCCCGCCCGCCGTTGGCCAGCCACTGCGGGGTGAACGCGTCCGACACGGTGGCCACCACGCCGGCCTCGACCAGGGCGGAGGCGATGTGCGGTCGGCCGACCGAACCGGCGCCGGCGATCCGCTCGACCTGCTCCCAGCTGATCGGGGCGCCGAGTTCGCGGCAGCGCTCCACGATCGCCCGGCCGCGGCGGAAGCGGTCGGTGCGGACCAGCTCGCGCTCCTCGGCGAAGGCCGGCTCGGTCGGGTCGAAGAGGTACGCCAGCAGGTGCAGCGAGACGCCGTCCACGTGGCAGGACAGCTCAGCGCCCGGCACCAGGGTCAGTCCGGTGCCCTCGACCGCCGCGATCGCCTCGCCGTACCCGGACACCGTGTCGTGGTCGGTCAGGGCCACCACGTCCAGCCCGGCCGCGACGGCGGCCGCCACCAGCTCGGCGGGCGAGTCGGTGCCGTCGGACGCGTTGCTGTGGGCGTGCAGGTCGATGCGCATGGGCCCAAGGATAGGGAGCCGGGGCAGGCCCGGTCAGCCGGGTCCGTCAGCCGAGCAGGCGTGGGGTGAGCGCACCGCAGGGCAGCAGGCCGAGCTCCGCGCCGGCGTCCCGCAGGTCGGTGAGGACCAGCTCGTCGTGCATCAGCAGCGCCGACTGCTCGGGCCAGGCGATGGCCCAGATCCAGAGGCCGCGCGCCTCGCCGACGTAGACGGCGCGGTCGTCCGGCGCCTCGGGGACGTGGAACATCGGGGTGGGCCGGCCGGCCGCCATCAGCTTGGCGTCCGCGGGCTTGTAGAGCGAGACCGAGTCGCCCGGGTCCGGACCGTCCAGGCCCGCGTACCGGGCACCGAGGCCGACGCCGAGCTCCTCGGCGACCAGCACCAGCTCACCGAAACCGCCGAGCGGCGCGGGGCCGGAGCAGGCGACCGCGGTGGCGCGGGCGCCGGACAGGTCGTCCCCGGCGTGCGCGATCCCGGTGAACAGCCAGCCGACCGGAAGCGGCCACGGCAGCCAGACCGGCACCTGGGAACGGGTGACCGCGACGTTCAGCGCCTCCACGCTCGGGGGCAGCACCGGTTGCATCGGGTGGACAGCACCGTGCTGGTCGCACTGCCAGGTGTCGGAGAAGAGACCGGGGGCGCGGACCCGACCGGCGCACCTCGGGCAGCTTGGCTCGCCCCTCATAACCGACAACGGTCCTCCCTCCGGACAGCCGCGTCAAGGACGATCACCCGTAAGGAGTGTGTCACGGTGTGTCACCGGATGTCGAACGGCGGTCGCGGCCGGCTCCGCCAGGTCATGTCCCGCGGTCGCCGCGGCCAAACACCGCGCTGGTCGCGGGGGTCGGACGCACTGACGCCCCGTCTCCATGGTGCTGGATGGCGGGGCGTCAGTCGGGTATCGGAACGTCGGACGGCGCGTCGGCCGATCCGCGCCCGGTCAGATCTCGTTGCACGGGCGGATGTACAGGCGTTCGCCGGTCTGTGCGGCGGCCTTCACGTACTCGCGGACCGTCTCGGCGTCGGCGATCAGGCGGTCGGTGGCGACGCCGTCGGCGTCGTCCAGTCGGAGGATCTCGAAACGCATGGGTCTCTCCCTTCCTGGCAGGTGCAGTCGTCCGGCAGGCGTCCTCACCGTGTCGCTCCCCCCGCGCGTGCCGCTCGGTGCGGGCACTGGGCGGAGGCGGCGGTGCCTCGTGGGTCAACAGTGCCGCTCGGCTGATTCGGAGCGGTTGCCCGCCCGTGACGTCGCGGTTTCGGCCGGCGCGACCGACCGTGCTGAGGGTGAAGTAATCCCGGACAGAATCAAATATTACCCGAGCTAACGATTTTTGTCGCGCACTTTGTCAGGTGGCCCGCGGGGCGGAGGCTCAGGAGGCCCAGAAACCGGCCAGCGCGGCGGCCGTCTCGGCCGGCCGCTCGGCGTTGGGGGAGTGGCCCGCGCCCTCGACCACCGCGCGGAGCGCATGCAGCCGCTCGGCCATCGCGGACTGCTCCTCGACCGGCCAGGCGTAGTCCTGGACACCGGAGACGACCAGCTTGGGCAGCGGCACCGCCGCCAGCTCGTCCACCCGGTCCGGCGCCGCCACCAGGTGCGAGCCCATCGCGGTCAGCGCCTGCGGGACGTTGGCCAGCCAGCGCCGGTGCAGGAACTCGGCGATCTCCGGCCCGTGGCCCGGCGCGGCCTCGCCGTCCATCTGACGCATCACCTGCCAGATCGACTCCAGGTCCATCGAGGCCAGCGCGTCGACCAGCAGCCGGGTCCGGGCCGCCTCGGCCGGGTCGATCGCACCCGGGCCGGTGGAGAGCAGGGTCAGCGAACGCCACGGCAGCTCCCCGCCGGCGGCGTACGCGGCCAGTACGGCCTCGCGGACCACCTGGCCGCCGAAGGAGTGCCCGAGCAGGTGCAGGTCGCCCTCGCCGGCGAAGCGGTCGGTCAGCGCCAGCACGTCACGGCCGAGTTCGGCCACCGCGTACGCGGACTCGTCGGCCGGGCCGCCGGTCTCGTACTGCCCGCGCTGGTCGACCGCGACCACCCGGTACCCGGCATCGGCCAGCGGCTCCAGGAGGGCGATGAAGTCCTCCTTGCTGCCGGTGTAGCCCGGCACCAGCAGCGCGGTGCCCCGGCGCTCGCCCTCCGGCTCGGCCCACAGCGCGGCGAAGGCGCCCCGAGCGGTCTCCAGCCGCAGCGCCCGCGCGCAGCCGGGCAGCTTCAGGAACGACGGCGTGCTCATGGCGGCTCCAAACGGGAAAAGGGCGCGGGGACCAGGGCGAGTCGTCAGGAGCCTACCGGCGTGCCGACTCGCGCGGGTCCCCGCGCCCTTCGTGCGGGGGTCAGCCCTCCTGGACCGCCTCGACCTTCTTACGGGTCCGGCGACGCGGCGCCGGGATCTCGTCGGTCACGTCGACCACGTCCGCCTGGGCGGCCGGCGCGGCCGCAGCGGCCTTCCGGGTGCGCTTGCGCGGGGCCGGGGCCTCCTCCGCCACCGGGGCGGCGACGACGGCCTCGACCGTCTCGGCGGTCTTGCGGGCGCGGGTGCGCTTGCGCGGCGCGGGGGCCTCCTCGGCCACCGGGGCGGCGACCGTCTCGGCCGTCTCGACGACGACCGTCACGGCAGCCTTGCGGGTGCGCTTGCGCGGGGCCGGGGTCTCCTCGGCGACCGGGGCGACGGCCTCGACCGTCTCGACGGCGGCCGGGGCGGTCTCGGCGGTCTTGCGGGCGCGGGTGCGCTTGCGCGGCGCCGGGGCCTCGTCCGCCACCGGGGCGGCGACGACGGCCTCGACCGTCTCCACCGCGACCGGGGCGGCCTCGGCCGCCTTGCGGCTGCGGGTGCGCTTGCGCGGGGCCGGGGTCTCCTCGGCGACCGGGGCGACGGCCTCGACCGTCTCGACAGCCACCGGGGCGACCGGGGCGGCCTCGGCCGGCTTCCGGCTGCGGGTGCGCTTGCGCGGGGTACGCGCCGCCGGGGCCTCCTCGGCCACCGGGGCCGCCACCGCGTTCACCGGCTCGACGGCCTCGACCGTCTCGACGGCGAGCTGCGCCTCCTCGCCCGGGCGGGCGCCACCGCGGGTGCGACGGCGCTCGCGCTGGCGACGGGCCGGACGCTCCGCCGGGGTCTCGACCGGGGCGGCGACGGGCTTGCCGCCACGGCCGCCGCGGGTGCGGGCGCCGCGACCGCCGGTCTCGCCGAGGTCCTCGACCTCCTCGGCCGCCAGGCCGGCCCGGGTCCGCTCGGAGCGGGGCAGGACGCCCTTGGTGCCCGGGGCGATCTTCAGCAGCTCGTACAGGTGCGGGGAGGTGGAGTAGGTCTCCTCCGGATCGTTGAACGGCAGGTCCAGCGCCTTGTTGATCAGCTGCCAGCGCGGGATGTCGTCCCAGTCGACCAGGGTGACGGCGGTACCGGAGGCGCCGGCCCGGCCGGTGCGGCCGATCCGGTGCAGGTAGGTCTTCTCGTCGTCGGTGCACTGGTAGTTGATGACGTGGGTGACGCCCTCGACGTCGATGCCGCGGGCGGCCACGTCGGTGCAGACCAGCACGTCGACCTTGCCGTTGCGGAAGGCCCGCAGGGCCTGCTCGCGGGCGCCCTGGCCGAGGTCGCCGTGGACCGCGCCGGCCGCGAAGCCGCGCTTGGTCAGCTGCTCGGCGACGTCGGCGGCGGTGCGCTTGGTCCGGCAGAAGATCATCGCCAGGCCGCGGCCGTCGGCCTGCAGGATGCGCGAGACCATCTCGACCTTGTCGAGCGAGTGCGCACGGAAGATGTGCTGCTCGATGTTGGCGACGGTGGTGCCATGGTCGTCCGGCGCGGCGGCGCGGATGTGCGTGGGCTGGCTCATGTAGCGGCGGGCGAGGCTGATCACCTGGCCCGGCATGGTGGCCGAGAAGAGCAGGGTCTGCCGCTTGGCGGGCAGCATGGTGATGATCTTCTCGACGTCCGGGAGGAAGCCCAGGTCGAGCATCTCGTCGGCCTCGTCGAGGACCAGCGACCGGACCTTGGACAGGTCCAGCTTGCGCTGGCCGGCCAGGTCGAGCAGGCGGCCGGGGGTGCCGACCACGATGTCGACGCCCTTCTGCAGCGCCTCGACCTGCGGCTCGTACGCGCGGCCGCCGTAGACCGCCAGCACGCGCACGTTGCGGACCTTGCCCGCGGTCTGCAGGTCGTTGGTGACCTGGGTGCACAGCTCGCGGGTCGGCACCACGATGAGCGCCTGCGGGCTCTCCGAGAGCTGCTCCGCGGTCGCCCGGCCGGCGTCGAGGTCGGCGCGGACGACGACCCGCTCGATCAGCGGGAGGCCGAAGCCGAGGGTCTTGCCGGTGCCGGTCTTGGCCTGGCCGATGACGTCGTGGCCGGTCAGCGCGACCGGCAGGGTCATCTCCTGGATGGGGAAGGGGTGGACGATGCCGACGGCCTCCAGGGCCTCGGCGGTCTCCGGGAGGATCCCCAGGTCCCGGAAAGTGGTCTTGGTGGGTTCAGCGGTGGTGGACAGGGTGCTGCCTCTTCCATGTGGGGGGCCGAGAGCGAGCGGGCGGCGTGTGCCTGCCGCACGGCTGCGAGCGGGCTGATGACAGCCCTGCCGCCGTGGGACGCACAACCGCGCCGACACCCCTGCGTCCTGCCGGCTCCGGCGGCCCGGGTGGGCGCGTCGTCCGGCGGCGCGGGGGAGGATTCCCGTGAGGGGTTCGGCGCGGGACCTGCGCCGTGGGGCGCCGTCCGCGGCGGCCCTCGCTCGGCCACTGATGCGGTGCCTGGCCCGAGGTCCGGGCCAAGGTCGGAGCCGATCGGGTCTCCGACCGGGCATCCGCGTACGTGAGTGCCAGGTGACCCGTGCTGGGCACGATCGCGCGGCCTGCCAACAGGGGGCGGGCCGCGCGGGTACACCAGGCCTCGCTACCACCATACAGTCAAGCGACCACTCGAACACGTGACGCGGCTAACCCCGCAGGTGGACAAGGCTTAAGGTTCCTGCCATGGAGACTCAGGAATCAGGTTCGATCGGCGACTGGGCGACCCGTGCGGCGGACCCGGACTACCGCGCCGCCGTGCTCGACCTGCTGGGCGCGCTCGCGTACGGCGAGCTGAGCGCCTTCGAGCGGCTGGCCGAGGACGCCAAGTTCGCGCCCGGCATCGCCGACAAGGCCGCGCTGGCACGGATGGCCTCGGCCGAGTTCCAGCACTACCAGCTGCTGCACGACCGGCTGGCCGAGGTCGGGGCCGACCCCACCGAGGTGATGAGCCCCTTCGTCGAGCCGCTGGAGAACTTCCACCGGCTGACCGCGCCCTCGGACTGGCTGGAGGGCCTGGTCAAGGCGTACGTCGGCGACGCCATCGCCACGGACTTCTACCGCGAGGTGGCCGTCCGGCTGGACGACGACACCCGCGAGCTGGTGCTCGGTGTGATGGCCGACACGGGGCACGCCGAGTTCGCGGTGGAGCGGGTGCGCCGGGCGATCGAGGAGAACCCCCGGGTCGGCGGCCGCCTCGCGCTGTGGGGCCGGCGGCTGATGGGCGAGGCGCTCAGCCAGGCCCAGCGGGTGGTGGCCGAGCGCGACGCGCTGTCCAACCTGCTGGTCGGCGGCGCCGAGGTGCAGGGCTTCGACCTGGTCGAGGTCGGCAAGATGTTCAACCGGATCACCGAGGCGCACACCCGGCGGATGGCCGCCCTGGGTCTCGCCTCCTGAAGCGCGGTCGGCCCGGGGTTCAGGCGTGGCGGCGGTGGCTGCCGCGCCGCACCCGGTCCGGCCGGGCCAGCACCGACACCAGCAGCGCGGAGGCCAGCGCCGAGAGGGCGAACTGCACCACCGCCCCGCCCTCGTCCAGCACGTAGCCGGTGAGCCGGCCGCCGAGCAGGGCGGCCACCACCGCGGTCGAGACGGTCAGGGCGCGGCCCGCGAAGTACTCGGGGAACCGGGCCAGCGCACCGGCCCCCACCACGAGGCCGATCAGGGCGAAGGCGAACGTCTCGAGGACCACGGGCTGCCTCCCGGGGGCGTGCGGCGCTGCGTACACACCCGCCATACCCTCCGTGCGCGTCCGGTACGCGTCCGGACCCGGATACGCCGCCGCCCCGTCCCCCCGGTGGGGGAACGGGGCGGCGGCGGTTCGCGTCAGAGCGTGCCGAAACCGACCTTGCGGGTGGCCGGCTCGCCGATCTCCACGTACGCCAGGCGCTCGGACGGGACGATGACACGGCGCCCGTGCTCGTCGGCCAGCGTGAAGACCTTCGCGGTCCCGTCCAGGGCCTTGGCGACCGCGTCCGCGACCTCCTCGGCAGTCTGCGCGCTCTCGAGCACGATCTCTCGGGGCGCGTTCTGCACGCCGATCTTGACCTCCACGGCTTCCGTCCCTCCGGTAGCAGCAATCCACGCGCTCGAACCGCTGTTCGCGGGCGTCGCGCCGTACGGCTTCACCTTAGAGCAGCGGTGGGGCCGATCGAGGAAGGTCGGCGATCGCTCCGCTCAGGGCTTACTGGCCCGCGGCGGCGCCCGCCTCCGGGGCCGGGTGCATCGGGAAGCCCTTCAGACCGCGCCAGGCCAGGCTGGCGACCAGCCGGACCGCCTCGTCGCGGGGGATCTCCTGGCCCTGCGAGAGCCAGTACCGCGCGGTGATCTGGGCCAGGCCGCAGACGCCGGCGGCGAGCAGCTTCGCCTCGTTCTCGGGGAGGTCGGTGTCCTCGGCGATGACCTTGGAGACCAGGGTCGCGCTCAGGTCGCTGGCCCGCTCGACCCGCTCGCGCACCGCGGGCTCGTTGGTCAGGTCCGACTCGAAGACCAGGCGGAAGGCGCCCGACTCGCTGGAGACGTAGTGGAAGTACGCCTCCATGGTCGCGGCCACGCGCATCTTGTTGTCGTTGGTCGCCTCGAGCGCGGCGCGGGTGGCGTCGACCAGCGCGTCGCAGTGCTTGTCGAGCAGCGCGAGGTAGAGCTCGAGCTTGCCCGGGAAGTGCTGGTACAGCACCGGCTTGCTGACCCCGGCCCGCTCGGCGATGTCGTCCATCGCAGCGGCGTGGTAGCCCTGCGCGACGAACACCTCCTGTGCGGCTCCGAGCAGTTGTTCACGGCGGGCGCTTCGCGGCAGGCGGGCACCGCGCGGGCGCTCCTGCGCCTCCTGGATGGCCGTCACGGCGCTCCTCACTTCACGGTCTGCGATGGGCTGGCAGGGTGATTGATTCTACTTTTCGGTAACCCCGTCCGCGCGAGGTGAAGCCGAGTAAAGCGCAGATCCTGCCTTGTCGGGAGCCCACAATACGGCTCCGGCCTGCGGTGTCCAGGGGTCGAGACCATCGCGGCACTCGGTGGAGCGGGGTCCGCGCTCACTACCATCGTGCTCCATGAGCGCCGACCAGCTGCCCGCGACCGCCCCCGACTCCTACCGCACCGTCCAGGTCCCCGGAGCGGTCCTGGCGGTCAGCACACCGCCCGCCCCCGCCGACGGTTTGCCGCCGGCTCTCTTCGTGCACGGCCTCGGCGGCAGCGGCGACAACTGGCGCGAGCTGATGGCGGAGCTGGCCGGCGAGGTCGCCGGCGAGGCGGTCGACCTGCCCGGCTTCGGCTGGTCCGCGCCCCCGGCCGACGGCAACCTGTCGGTCTCCGGCCACGTCCGCGCGGTGATCGGGTACCTGGAGCACTCCGGCCGCGGCCCGGTCCACCTGTTCGGCAACTCGCTCGGCGGCGCGGTCGCGGTCCGGCTGGCCGCCCTCCGCCCCGACCTGGTGCGCAGCCTGACCCTGATCTCGCCCGCGCTGCCCGAACTGCCCCCGCAGCACTCCGCCTGGCCCACCGGACTGCTCGCCGTCCCCGGGGCGGCGGCGATGCTCACCCGGCTCCGCGGCAGCGGACGCGGCGCGGACGAGGCCACCGAGGAGCTGCTGCGGCTGGTGTACGCCGACACCTCGGCGATCCCGGCGCTGCGCCGCGCCCAGGCGGTGTCGGAGTACCGGCGCCGCGCCGACCTGCCGTACGCGCTGGAGGTGCTGGTCGGTTCGGCGCGCGGGATCGTCACCGCCTACACCGAGCGCGGCGAGCAGGCGCTGTGGCGGCAGGCGGAGCAGGTCCGGGCGCCGGTGCTGCTGGTCTACGGCCTCAAGGACAAGCTGGTCTCCTACCGCTCGGCCCACCGGGCCTGCGCGGCCTTCCCCGACGCCCGGCTGCTGGTGCTGCCGGACTCCGGGCACGTGGCGATGCTGGAGCACCCGCGGCAGGTCGCGCGGGCCGTCCGGGAGCTGCTCGCGGAGGCCTGAAACGGCGGCGGAGGCCCGAGGTCACGGGTGTTCACTCGTTCAGGTGGCATGGCGGCCCGGGGCCCTAGGGCGGTCCGGGCGGAGCTCTAACGTCGTGTTGTCGGACCGAACAGGTGTGGGGGCGCAGGCGACGGGACGGCGGCCGCGGGGAGCGGCCGCCGCCGTGCGGTCGCCGGCTTTCTGAGCGCTGGTGTCACTGGCTGAACCGGCTCCCTGTCTCGTCGTGGATCCCGGGTCAACCGCTCAGCTCTGGAGGCGTCGTGCGCATCGCTCTGCTCACCGAGGGTACTCATTCCGCCGCGCAGCGTGGCGACGGCGGCTGGTGCGGCCGCCTGGTCGAGGGCCTGCCCGAGCACGAGTTCCGGCTCTTCCGGCTGGTCCGGGGCGACCGGCCGGCCGACCCGACCGGGGTGCGCGGGCTCAAGGGCCTGCAGGAACTGCCGATGTGGGGCTGCCGAGCGGCCGGCCGCGGACCGTCGCTGCACCGCCGCCGCAGTTATGCGCGGGCGTACGAGGACCTGGTGAAGGCGCTGGTGCTGCCCGGCGAGCGGGCGCTGTTCGGGCCCGGCCTGTACCGGCTCGCCGAGCTGGCCGCCGAGGACGGCGCGCTGCCCGCCTTCCTCGCCTCCGGGCACGCCCACCGGGTGCTGGAGCGGGTCTGGCGCTCACCGGGCGCCGACACCGCCGCCGGCCAGCCGCTGGTCCGCGACGTGCTGGTCGCCGCCGACCTGCTGGAGCAGTGCCTGCGGCCGCTCTCCGCGCCCTGGTACGGCACCGGCCCGGCCGGCCTCGGCGGCGCCGACCTGTGCCACGTGGTCGGCGGCGGCCCGGCGGCGCTGCCCGCGCTGGTCGCCCGTCGGCTGCACGGCGTCCCGTTCGTGGTCACCGAGCACGGGCTGCACCTGCGCGAGCAGTACCGCAGCTACCGCACCGCCCCGTACCGCTGGCCGGTCCGGGCGCTGCTGCTGTCCTTCTTCCGGCTGCTCGCCGAGGAGACCTACCGCCTGGCCGCCGTGCTCACCCCGGGCAGCGCCTACGACCGCCAGTGGCAGCAGCGCTGCGGCGGCGACCCCGAGCGCACCCGGGTGGTGTACGAGGGCACCCCGGCGGTCACCCGGCCCGCGGCCGGGCCCGAGCCGGCGGCGCCCACCCTGGTCTGGGCGGGCGCACTGGAGCCCGGCCGCGACCCCGAACTGATGCTGCACGCCTTCGCCCGGGTCCGGGCCGAACGGCCCGAGGCCGAACTGCTCATGTACGGCGAGGAGGGCGTGCCCGGCTACCGCGCGCACTGCGAGGCCATCGCCGAGCGGCTCGGCGTCGCCGCGGCGGTCCGCTTCGCCGGACGGCCGAAGGCGATAGCCGACGCCTGGGAGTCCGGCAGCGCGGTGGTGTTCTCCGCCCTCGCCCAGCGCAGCCCCCGACTGCTGGCCGACGCGATGCTCAGCGGGCGGGCGGTGGTCGCCACCGAGGTCGGGGTGGCCCGCGAGGTGCTCGGCCCCAGCGGGCTGCTGGTGCCGCCGCGCAGCCCGCAGGCGCTGGCCGCGGCCTGCCTGGCGCTGCTCGGCGACCAGGAGCGGCGGGCCCGGCTGGGCCTGGCCGGACGGCTGCGCGCCCAGGAACGCTTCGCGGTGGAGCCGGTGGTCAGCGCCTTCCGGGAGATCTACCTGGAGCTGGTCTCGCGCTACCCGGCCTTCCCGGCCGGCGGCGGCGAGGCGGCGCGGCCGTTCGCACGGCCGGCGGAGTACTGGGTGGCCGGCGCGGTGACCGGGACGACCGGCGAAGGGGCGGCCCGGCCGGAGGAGCGCGGTGCCGCCGGGCCGTTCGCGCGCCGGGCCGGTGACCGCGGTGGGCCGGTGGTGCCCGCGATGGCGGAGGTCGGGTGATGGTCGGCCCGGCGGATCCGGTCCGCGAACTGATCGAGGTCCACCGCGAGTTGTGCGAACAGGCGGTGGACGTGCTGGACATCGCCGCCGGGCTGGAGGACTCCGGGATCGGCCCGGCCGGCGCGGCCGCGTACCGGCACACCGACGTCTTCGGCCTCGCCGAGGAGCTGTCCGCCCGGGTGGCCCGCCGCCCGGACGGTCCGGGCGACCCGGACGGTCCGGGCGGGCCCGGGCCGGTCGCCCGGCGGTCGCGGCGGGCCGCAGCGGCGCTGACCGCGGCCGCCGCCCACCTGGTGCCGGTGGCCGTCCTGGCCGTCGGCGGGGCGAGTGTTCCGGTGGCGGCCGCGGCGGTGATCGTCGGCGCGGTGGTGCTCACGCTCGCCACCGGGAGGCCCCGATGGTCCCGGTGGCCAGGGTGGGCCGCCGCCGGGTACGGGCTCGGGGCGGCGGTGCTGCTGGCGGCGGTCACCGCCGGGTCGGTGCCGCTCGGCGCCGCCGCCGCGACGGCGGCCGGTTCGGCCCGCTGGTGCGCCCGCTGGGTCCGCGACCTGGGCCGCGGCCACCTGGGCGCGGCCGTCACCATGGCCGAGTTCCGGGCCCGGATGCGTCCGGTGCTGCCGGTGGCCGCCGTGCTCCAGCTGGCGCTGACCGGGCTGTGGACGGCCGCCGCGCTCGCCCTGACCCCCGGCGCCCCGCACGGACCGGACGGCTCCGCCGCGGCGGCGGCGCTGAGCGGCGCGGGCGTCACCGCCTGGGCGGTGCAGGGCTGTGCCGGGCTCGCGCTGCTGGTCTCGGCCGTCCTCGCGCACGCCGGACGGGCGGCCCTGGCCGCGTCCGTCGTGCTGCTCGCCGGGGCCGGGACGGCCGCCCTGCTGCTGCCGTCCGCCCAGACCGCGGGCCGACTGGTCTGCGCGGGCCCGCTCGCCCTGCTGCTGCCGTACGCCTGGCTGCTGCTGGGACGGCCCGGGGCACACCGTGCCCGGCCGGCCGGCTGACCGCCCGTCCCCGGGCCGGTGGACGGCCCGGGCGAACCAATCAATCCGTAAACCGCCCGGCCGCTTCCCCGGCCGGGCCTCGTGGAAGGACACACCCCGATGAGGGTGCTGCTGCTGGGTGCCGACGGTTTCATCGGCCGCCGGGTCGCCGAACGGCTACTCGTGGACGAGGGCATGCAGGTCACCGTGCTGGGCCGGCGCGACTCGGCCGACATCCGCTTCGACCTGACGGCGGGCAGCCCGGGTGCGCTGTCCCGGTTCCTGGACGCGGTGGCGCCGCAGGTGGTGATCAACTGCGCCGGGGCGACCTACGGCACCTCCCGGGCGCTGATCCGGGCCAACACGCTGGCGGTGGCCACCGTCTGCGAGGCGATCCGGCGCAGCCGGGAGCCGGCCCGGCTGGTGCACATCGGCTCGGCGGCGGAGTACGGGCCGGTCCCGCCGGCCGGTCCGGTCCCGGAGAGCGCCGAGCCGCGGCCGGTCGGCCCGTACGGCGTCTCCAAGCTGGCCGGGACGGAGCTGGTGCTGGCCTCCGGGCTGGACGCGCTGGTGCTGCGGATCTTCGACGTGGTCGGCCCCGGATCGCCGAGCGCCTCGCTGTTCGGGCGGCTGGCCGAGGGCCTGCGCCGGGCGCTGGAGCAGGACGAGCAGCAGGTGAGGATGCCGGACCTGTCCGGATACCGGGATTTCGTCGATGTGCGGGACGTCGCCCGGGCGATCCACGCGGCCGCCGTGTCGGCCGCCACCGGCGTGATCAACATCGGCAGCGGGCACGCGGTGCGGGCCCGGGACGCCGCGCACCTGCTGGTCCGGGCCTCGGGGTTCGAGGGCACGGTCAGCGAGGACGCCCGCCAGGTGGTGCTGCCCGCGCAGGCGGCGCCCGGCACCGAACCGCCGCGGCACCTGGACGCCCGGCCGGTGCTGGAGCCGGTCCAGTGGCGGCAGGCCGACGTGCGGACCGCCCGGGACCGTCTCGGCTGGCGGACGCAGGTGCCGCTGGAGGAGTCGCTCGGGGACATCTGGCTGGAGACCGCCTGCCGGGTGTGAGGTGCGCAGGTCGGGCCCGGCGCCGGCGGTCCCACCATCCGATGTCGGGCATCTCACGTACTGGACCTGTTGTCTCGGAATACCCCGGGCGCGTGACACTGTTGGCGTAGTCAAACGTGAACTGACGACCATCGGAGTCCCCGTGTCGCTGCCACCCCTGGTCGAGCCGGCCGCCGAGCTCACCGTCGACGAGGTCCGCCGGTACTCCCGCCACCTGATCATCCCCGACGTGGGCATGGACGGGCAGAAG
The DNA here is from genome assembly GCF_024172095.1 of Kitasatospora cinereorecta. Lineage (GTDB taxonomy): Bacteria > Actinomycetota > Actinomycetes > Streptomycetales > Streptomycetaceae > Kitasatospora > Kitasatospora cinereorecta. Next base: position 596,632 of record NZ_JAMZDX010000001.1, read on the forward strand.
CGGCTGAAGAACGCCAAGGTGCTGTGTGTCGGCGCCGGCGGCCTCGGCTCGCCCGCGCTCATGTACCTGGCCGCCGCGGGCGTCGGCACGCTCGGCATCGTCGAGTTCGACACCGTCGACGAGTCCAACCTGCAGCGTCAGATCATCCACGGCCAGTCCGACATCGGCCGCTCCAAGGGCGAGTCGGCGCGGGACTCGGTCAAGGAGATCAACCCGTACGTCGACGTGATCCTCCACGAGGAGCGCCTCGACAACGACAACGTGATGGAGATCTTCTCCGGCTACGACCTGATCGTGGACGGCACCGACAACTTCGCCACCCGGTACCTGGTGAACGACGCCGCGGTGCTGCTCGGCAAGCCGTACGTGTGGGGCTCGATCTACCGCTTCGACGGCCAGGCCTCGGTCTTCTGGGCCGAGCACGGCCCGTGCTACCGCTGCCTCTACCCGGAGGCCCCGCCGCCGGGCATGGTCCCGTCCTGCGCCGAGGGCGGCGTGCTGGGCGTGCTCTGCGCCTCGATCGGCTCGATCCAGGTCACCGAGGCGATCAAGCTGCTGGCCGGTGTCGGCGAGCCGCTGGTCGGCCGACTGATGATCTACGACGCGCTGGAGATGCAGTACCGCTCGGTCAAGGTCCGCAAGGACCCGAACTGCGCGCTGTGCGGCGAGAACCCGACCGTCACCGAGCTGATCGACTACGAGTCGTTCTGCGGTGTCGTCTCGGAGGAGGCCGCGGAGGCCGCGCAGGGCTCGACGATCACCTCCAAGCAGCTCAAGGAGTGGATCGACGAGGGCGAGAACATCGACATCATCGATGTCCGCGAGGTCAACGAGTACGAGATCGTCAGCATCCCGGGCGCCCGCCTGATCCCGAAGAACGAGTTCCTGATGGGCAACGCCCTCCAGGACCTGCCGCAGGACAAGCGGATCGTGCTGCACTGCAAGACCGGTGTCCGGTCGGCCGAGGTGCTCGCCGTGCTGAAGTCCGCGGGCTTCGCGGACGCGGTGCACCTGGGTGGCGGCGTGATCGGTTGGGTCAACCAGATCGAGCCGGAGAAGCCCGTCTACTAAGGCGAACCACGAGCCAGGGGCGCGAGGAACTGCGCGACCGGCCATCGCTCGACGTGAGCGGGTGGCTGGGCGCGCAGTTCCTCGCGCCCCTGCTGGTTTGCCCCGACAGTCAGAGCGCACCCTTGCGCTGGAGGACGTTGTAGGCGATCCAGCCCGGGGCCACCGGCAGCCAGAAGGTGAGCAGGCGGTAGAGGAAGACCGCCGGGGTGGCGGCGGTGGCGGGGACGCCGGCCACGGTGAGGGCGGTGATCAGGGCGATCTCGACCGGGCCGATGCCGCCGGGGGTGGGGATCGCCGAGCCGGCCGCGTTGGCGGTCAGGAAGACCACCGCGACCGCCGCGAAGGTGACGTGGGCGCCGCCGCCGAAGGCCTGCACCGAGGCGTCCAGGCAGGCGGTGAACGACAGGGTCAGCAGCAGGATGCCGCCGAAGCCGGTGACCAGCCTGGAGGGCGTCTGCATCAGGTCCAGCATGCGCGGGACCACGCCGAAGAACAGGCCGCGCAGCCGGTTCACCACGAAGCGCCTCAGCGGGGCGACCGCCGCGACCACCAGGGCCAGGACGGCCGCGGTCAGCACGCCGATGATCACGGCGCGGGAGGCACCGAGGTCACCGTTGTTCTGGGTGCCGGTGATCAGGCCGAAGGAGAACAGCAGCAGCAGGTGACCGGCCAGACCGGCCAGCTGCGAGGCGCCGACGCTCGCCACCGCCTGCACCGGCCGGATGCCGGCCTTCTGCAGGTAGCGGGTGTTCAGCGCGATGCCGCCGACCGCTGCGGGGGCGACCAGCTTGACGAAGGAGCCGGCCAGCTGCGCCGCGACGGTCCGGCCGAACGGCAGGCGCTCCGGGACGAAGCCGGTGAGGCTCATCGCGGCGGCCACGTAGCTGAACGCGGCGGCGAGCAGGGCGACGGCCGCCCATGCCCAGTCCATCTCGGAGACCTTGAACTGGTCCGGCCGGATGGTGGTGACCGCCAGGTAGGCGGCGAAGGCCAGTGCCACCACCATGATCAGCGTCTTGGGCTTCAGCCGCTCCAGCTTGGCCGGCGCCATCGGCGCCTCGGGCGCGATCTCCAGGATCTGGCCGCGGATCCGGCTGAGCAGGTCCTCGCCGGCGACGGCGATGTCCTCCTCGGCCTGCTGCTGGGTGCGCACGCCCGCGGCGACCTGCTCCAGCGCCAGGGCCTGGGCGGCGGCCTTCCGCTCCTTGGTCATCCGCTGCAGGTCCGCGCGGGTCTGCCGGCTCAGGCCGACCGGCTGGAGCAGCGGCAGCGAGTCCGCCACCCGGGTCGGCCCGAGCACCCGGTTGGCCACCGCGACCGCGCGCTCCGGGCCGACCCGCAGGGCGAAGGTGGTGAGCAGCTGGGCGACGTCGATCCGCAGGGTCAGGTCGCCAGCCGCGATGTCGCCGCCGGAGAGGTTGACCAGGCAGCCGGTCTTCTCGTCCACCACCAGCAGCGACTCGCCGGTCAACCGCCGGTGGGCGATCCGGCGCTCGTGCAGGGTGCCGACCGACTCCCAGAACGAGGCCATCACCTCGTCGGCGATCTCCTCGTCGGCGAGCTCGTCCAGGGTCCGGCCGGCGACGTTCTCGTAGACCAGGATCGCCGCGTCCGGGCCGAGCTCGGAGGTGGCCACCAGCTGCGGCGCGCGGGCGCCCGAGGCGGCGGCCGCGTACGCGATCAGCGCCTCCTGCTCCAGCGCCTGGCGCAGCGACTGCGGGCTGCGGCGGACGGCCACCGAGCGCAGCCGCAGCCGCCGCCAGGCCCGGTAGAAGAAGCCGGACGCCTGCTGCTCGCGGTCGATGATGTGGACGTCCAGCAGCGGGCCGTGCTGCTGGGTGACCAGGTAGCGGCGGGTGTCGCCGGGCGCGTCCGGGGCCAGGTGGGCGGCGGACGGGGTGAAGCCGACCTTGCGCAGGCCGATCAGCAGGTGCTTGCCGGTGGGCCGGATGTTGGGCGAGCCGATCGCGTAGAGCGTGCCGTACGCCACCGACCAGCCGATCAGCACGGTCAGGATCAGCGAGAGCGGGGTGGTGTAGCCGCTGATCAGCTCGGTGGCGCCGCTGAGGATGACCACTATCCACAGCGCCACCCGCCAGCGGGGTCTGGAGGACATCCCGACGGCCGTCATGTAGGCGATCACCGGGGCCAGGTAGCCGTGCACCGGGTCGGTGAGCGTCTGCCCGCCGCCCGGCGGCAGCTGGGTCAGCGCGTTGCGGATGGCCTCCGGCGCCCCGGCCGCCACCCACCAGTCCACGCCCAGAGAGACGCCGTACGCCAGCACCGAGGCCAGCACGCCGTCGGCGACCCGCAGGCCGTCCCGTTTGATCAGCCGCTCCACCGCGAACGCCAGCGGCACCGCCAGCACCGCGATGCTGGAGACCAGCGCGGCGATGGTGGAGAGCAGGCCGGGGATCCGCTTGGCGTTGACCGAGATGTCGCTCTCGATGCCGGTGGTGGTGGAGACCGCGACCTGCGCCAGCACGAACACCGCGATGATGCCGAGCACGCCGACGACGAAGCGGATCAGGTCGGAGGGCCGGTGGGCGCGGGCGGGCAGCAGCGGTTCGTCGACGGCGAGGTACTCGCCGGCGGGTTCCTCCTCCGGGGCCATCCCGTCCGGTGGCCCGTCGTACGCGACCACGTTCTCGTCCTCCCCCGTGCCGGCAGCGGTCCGCCCGTCGTCGGCCGCCTTGCGCAGCGACAGGGACGGCGGCTCGACCTGCGGGTGCTCCTCAGAACCGTCTGTGGGGGACTCCTCGGAGCCCTTGTCCACGTTCAATTCTGCCGTCCCGGTCATCTGGTCTTGTCCTCGTATCACTGCGCACTGCCCCGAAGATGCTGCCATGCTCCGCGCACCGGTGCGGGGCAGGGGCCGGATCGGGCGCGGCGGATCGCCCGCACGGGTCCGGGAAATCGACCGGATGGGGAAGAATGCCGCGGGTGACCGACAGTGCGCACGAGGACGACGCCCCCGGCGGCGAGCTGCCGGCCTTCGCCGAGGCCGTCCTGGAGCTGACCGAGCGGATCCCGCCGGGCCGGGTGATGACCTACGGCGATGTGGCCGAGTACCTCGGCCGCGGCGGCCCGCGCCAGGTCGGCCGGGTCATGGCGCTGTACGGCGGCGGCGTGCCCTGGTGGCGGGTGATCCGGGCGGACGGCAGGCCGCTGCCCGGCCACGAGCACCGGGCGCTCCCCGCGTACCGGTCCGAGGGGACACCGCTGCGCACCGTCGGCGGGACGCCCCGGGTCGACCTGCGCCTGGCCCGCTGGGACGGGCGGTAGCCGGACCGGCACGCAGAGCGGCGGCGCGCGGCCGGTTCACCGAAACGGGTGCGCGACGCGGGCCTGTCGGTGCAGGATCGTAGGCTCGATGCGGGCGGGGCCCTCGCGGCCCCGCCCCGGACATGCCCTCGCACAACCCGCCTGGACCGTAGTGACCCCGCCTTTCCGCCTGGTGCGCAGCCCCCTCGCACAGCCCGAACCGCCCACGCTGGACACGTACCAGCAGGCGGTGGTCGAGCATGCCGACGGGCCGCTGCTGGTGCTCGCCGGCCCCGGCACCGGCAAGACCACCACCCTGGTCGAGGCGGTCAACCGGCGGATCGAGCGCGGCACCGACCCCGAGCGGATCCTGGTCCTCACCTTCAGCCGCAAGGCCGCGATGGAACTGCGCGACCGGATGACCGCCCGGGTGGCCGCCGGCGTCCCCGCCCCGCAGGCCACCACCTTCCACTCCTTCTGCTACGCCCTGCTCCGCGCCCACCAGTCGCCCGAGGAGTACGCCGAGCCGCTGCGGCTGCTCTCCGGCCCGGAGCAGGACGTCATGGTCCGCGAACTGCTCGCCGGCGACGCCGAGGACGCCCGGCTCGGCATCGGCCGGATCGGCTGGCCGCTCGACCTGCGCGCCTGCCTCACCACCCGCGGCTTCGCCGACGAGGTCCGCGCCGTCCTCGCCCGCAGCCGCGAGCTCGGCCTCGGCGAGGCCGAGCTCTCCCGCTTCGCCGACGGCGTGCAGCGCCCCGACTGGGCCGCCGCCGCCCACTTCCTCGCCGACTACCTCGACGTGCTCGACCTGCGCGGCGTCCTCGACTACGCCGAGCTGGTCCACCGCGCCGTGCTGCTGGCCGAGCGCCCCGAGGTCGCCGACGACCTGCGCGCCCGCTACGACGTGGTCTTCGTCGACGAGTACCAGGACACCGACCCCTCCCAGGTCCGGCTACTGCGCCGGCTGGCCGGCGACGGCCGCGACCTGGTCGCCGTCGGCGACCCCGACCAGTCCATCTACGCCTTCCGCGGCGCCGACATCAACGGCATCCTCGACTTCCCGCACACCTTCCGCCGGGCCGACGGGACGCCGGCCGACGTCCGGGTGCTGCGGGTGTCGCGGCGCTCCGGCGCCGTCCTGCTCGCCGCGAGCCGCGAGCTGGCCCGGCGGATGCCGATGGGACGGCTGCCCGCCGACAAGCTCGCCCAGCACCGCGCCCTGCTGCCCTCCCGCGAGGGCGGCACGGTCGAGGTGTACACCTACCCCACGCCCGGCACCGAGCTGGACTCCGTCGCGGACCTGCTGCGCCGGGCCCACCTGGAGGACGGCGTGCCGTGGGGCGAGATGGCCGTCCTGGTCCGGGCCGGCGGGCGGTCGATCCCGGGCGTACGGCGCGCGCTCGGCGCGGCCGGCGTACCGCTGGAGATCGACGGCGACGACCTGCCGCTGCGCGACGAGCCGGGCGTCGCGCCGCTGCTGCTCGCGCTGCGGGTCTGCGCCGAGCCCGCCGGGGCGATGACCGTGGACGTGGCACACACCCTGCTCACCGGGCCGCTGGGCGGGCTGGACGGGTCGGACCTGCGACGGCTCGGGCGCGCGCTGCGGGAGGAGTTCCGGGCGGCGTTGACCACTGAGGGGCGTGACGAACGGGTCGGGCCGGCCACTGAGGGGCGCGAGGAACTGCGCGCGGCGGAAGGTGACGGGCCCGAGCCTGCCGCTGCGCGCAGTTCCTCGCGCCCCTCAGTGGTCGTTCCCGCTGCGGAGGAGCTGATCCGCGAAGCGCTCGCCGAGCCGGAGCGGCTGGTCGCGATGGAGCCCGCGTACGCACGCCGCGCCCGCGACCTGGGCATGCTGCTGCGCAAGGTGCGCGAGCGCCTCGCGGGCGGCTGCAGCGCCGAGGAGGCGCTGTGGGACCTGTGGGAGGGCAGCGAGCGCTGGCGGGAGCGGCTGGAGCGGGCGGCGCTGCGCGGGGGCGCGGCGGGCCGCAACGCCGACCGCGACCTGGACGCGCTGTGCGCGCTGTTCGAGACGGCGGCGCGGGCGGAGGAGCGGGTCACCGGCCACCGCGGTGCGCTGGACCTGCTGGCGGAGCTGGAGGCGCAGGACATCGCCGCCGACACGCTGACCGTCCGCGCGGTGCGGCCGGACGCCGTCCGGCTGATGACGGCGCACCGGTCCAAGGGCCTGGAGTGGCGGCTGGTGGTGGTCGCGGGCGTGCAGGAGGGGCTGTGGCCGGACCTGCGGCGCCGCGGTTCGCTGCTGGAGGCGGACCGGATCGGCCGCGACGGCCTGGCCGAGCCGCTCTCCCCGGCGGCGCTGCTGGGGGAGGAGCGGCGACTGTTCTACACGGCGGTGACCCGGGCCAAGGAGCGGCTGGTGGTCACGGCGGTGAAGGCCCCGGCGGAGGACGGCGACGAGCCGTCCCGGTTCCTGCGCGAGCTGTACCGGGAGGAGGTCGACCCCCGGACCGGGAAGGTGAGCAGCCGTACCCCGCAGGTGACGGTGGCGGAGGTGAGCAGCCGGCCGCGGCGGCCGCTGTCGGTGCCGGCGCTGGTGGCCGAGCTGCGCGCGGTGACGGTGGACCCGTCCCGGTCGCCGGAGCTGCGGCGGGCGGCGGCGGAGCGGCTGGCGGTGCTGGCACTGGCGGCGGACGAGGACGGTGCGCCGCTGGTGCCGGCCGCCCACCCGGACCGCTGGTGGGGGCTGGTCGACCAGACCGCCGCGCCGGAGCCGCTGCGGGCGGACGGCGTGCCGGTGCGGCTGTCCGGCAGCGGGCTGGAGCAGCTGGAGAACTGCTCGCTGCAGTGGTTCCTGGAGAAGGACGTGAAGGCGGGGTCCACCACGACCGCCGCCCAGGGCTTCGGCAACGTGGTGCACGCGCTGGCGGACGAGGTCGGCTCGGGCCGGACGCCGGCCGACCTCGCGGTGCTGATGGAGCGGCTGGACTCGGTGTGGGACGCGCTGGCGTTCGACGCGCCGTGGAAGTCGCAGCAGGAGAAGACGGAGGCCCGGGCGGCCCTGGAGCGCTTCCTGCACTGGCACGTGCTGGAGCGGGAGCGGACCACGGTCGCCACCGAGCACGGCTTCGACCTGACGCTGGAGGTCGGCGGGGTCGCGGTGCGGATCCGCGGCTCGATGGACCGGGTCGAGCAGGACGAGGTGGGCCGGGCGTACGTGGTCGACTTCAAGACCGGCAAGCAGATCCCGACCGACAAGTCGCTGCCCGAGCACAAGCAGCTGGCGGTCTACCAGTTGGCGGTGCGCGGCGGCGCGCTGGAGGGGCTGCCGGGCTTCGCCGACGGCGCCGTACCGGGCGGGGCGGAGCTGGTGCACCTGCGCGAGCCGGCCAAGGGCGAGCCGGACGCGCCGAAGGTGCAGCGGCAGCTCGCGGCCGAGGGCGAGCCGTGGATCGAGAACCTGCTGGCCGACGCGGCGGGCCGGGTGCTCGCGGAGCGGTTCGTGCCGACCACGGGGGAGGGCTGCGGGCGCTGCTCCTTCCGTGCCAGCTGCTCGGCGCAGCGGGACGGTCGTCAGCTTGTCGAGTGAGCCGGTTACCTTTGGTGGCGTGCTCAGCGATCCCGGGGAACTGAAGGAGCTGCTCGGGATCCCGTTCAACCCCGAGCAGATGCGTGCCATCGGCGCGCCGCTGGAGCCTGCGGTGATCGTGGCCGGCGCGGGTTCGGGCAAGACCACCGTGATGGCGGCCCGGGTGGTGTGGCTGGTCGGCTCGGGGGCGGTGCGCCCGGAGCAGGTGCTCGGCCTGACGTTCACCAACAAGGCGGCCGGCGAGCTGGCCGAGCGGGTCCGCACCGCGCTGGCGCGGGCCCGGGTGGCCGGGCCGGAGGAGGAGGTCCTCGGCGAGCCGCAGATCTCCACGTACCACGCCTTCGCGGGCACCCTGCTGAAGGAGCACGGCCTGCGCCTGGGCATCGAGCCGGACGTCCGGCTGCTGGCCGACGCGACCCGCTTCCAGCTGGCGGCCAAGGTGCTGCGCTCGGCGCGGGGGCCGTTCCCGGCGCTGAGCGGGACCTTCTCCTCGCTGGTCGCGGAGCTGATCGCGCTCGACTCCGAGCTGGCCGAGCACCTGGTGGAGCCGGAGCGGCTGCGCGCGTTCGACGGCGACCTGCTGGACGCGCTGGCCGCGGTGAAGCTGAGCAACGAGGACCTGCGGGCCGTCCCGAAGGCGGCCCGGGCCCGGCAGGAGCTGCTGCACCTGGTGGAGGACTACCGGCGGCGCAAGAAGGCGGCCGGGCTGATGGACTTCGGCGACCAGATCGCCGCCTCCGCCCGGCTGGCGCTGGAGCGCCCGGAGGTGGGCCGGCTGCTGCGCGAGCAGTACCGGGTGGTGCTGCTGGACGAGTACCAGGACACCTCGGTCGCCCAGCGGCTGATGCTGGCCGGGCTGTTCGGCGGCGAGAGCGGCGGGCACCCGGTGACCGCGGTCGGCGACCCCTGCCAGGCGATCTACGGCTGGCGCGGCGCCTCGGTGGCCAATCTGGACGACTTCCCCGAGCACTTCCCGCGCCGCGACGGCACACCCGCCGCGCGGTACGCGCTGAGCGAGAACCGGCGCAGCGGCGGACGGCTGCTGGCCTTCGCCAACCACCTGGCGGCGCCGCTGCGGGCGATGCACGAGGGGGTCGAGGCGCTGCGCCCGGCGCCCGGCGCCGAGGCGGACGGCTTCGTCCGGGCGGCGCTGCTGCCCACGCACGCGGCGGAGATCGACTGGCTGGCCGACTCGATCGCCCACCTGGTGCGGACCGGGACGGCGCCGGGCCGGATCGCGGTGCTGTGCCGGGCCGGTACGGCCTTCCCGGACATCCACGCGGCGCTGGTCGCCCGGGAGGTGCCGGTGGAGGTGGTGGGCCTCGGCGGGCTGCTGCAACTGCCCGAGGTGGCCGACCTGGTGGCGGTCTGCGAGGTGCTGCAGGACCCGACGGCCAACGCCGCGCTGGTACGGCTGCTGATCGGCCCGCGCTGGCGGATCGGCCCGCGCGACCTGGCGCTGCTGGGCCGCCGGGCGGCCGAACTGGTGCGCACCGCGCGGTCCGAGGACGCCGATCCGCTGACCGCGGCGGTCGCCGAGACCGACCCCACCGAGGTGGTCTCGCTGGCCGACGCGCTGGAGGGCTTCCTCGACGCCGAGCAGCCGGACGAGCTGCCGTTCTCCCCGGACGCCCGGGTGCGGTTCGCCCGACTGGCCCGGGAAATCCGCGAGTTGCGCCGGGCCCTGGCCGAGCCGCTGATGGACGTCCTGCACCGGGTGCTGGCGGTGACCGGTCTCGAGGTGGAGCTGTCCGCCTCCCCGCTGGCGCTGGCCGCCCGCCGCCGGGAGACCCTGAACGCCTTCCTGGACGTGGCGGCGGGCTTCGCCGACCTGGACGGGGACCCGGGCCTGGCCGCCTTCCTGGCCTTCCTGCGCGCCGCCCAGGAGTACGAGCGGGGCCTGGACAACAGCCTGCCCGGCGGCGAGGACACCGTGAAGGTGCTCACCGCGCACAAGTCCAAGGGCCTGGAGTGGGACGTGGTCGCCGTCCCCGGCCTGGTCAAGGACGCCTTCCCGAGCGGCAAGGGCCGCGAGCGCTGGACCAGCACCAAGAAGGTGCTGCCGCACGCGCTGCGCGGCGACGCCGCCACCCTGCCCGCCGACCCGGAGTGGAACGCCAAGGGCATGGGCCTGTTCAAGAAGGCGATGGCCGCGCAGGCCGCGACCGAGGAACTGCGCCTCGGCTACGTGGCGTTCACCCGTCCCCGGTCGCTGCTGCTGGCCTCCGGCCACTGGTGGGGGCCGAGCCAGAAGCGCCGCCGCGGGCCGTCGTCCTTTCTGCTGGAGCTGAAGGAGCACTGCGAACGTCCCGGCTGCGGCGAGGTGGAGCGGTGGGCCGAGGAGCCGCTGCCGGACGCCGAGAACCCGGCGTTCTCGGTCTCGCTGGAGACCCCCTGGCCGCTGCCGCTCGACCCGGCCGCGCAGCACGCCCGGCGCCGGGTCGCCGAGGTGGTCCGCACCCGGCTCGCGGGCCGGCCCGCCGCCGAGCCCGAGCCGATGGGCGCCGAGGACCAGCGCCTGGTCGCCTCCTGGGACCGGGACCTCGGAGCCCTGCTCGGCGAGTTGGAGCGGGCCCGGCGCACCGTGCGGGACGTGGAGCTGCCCGCCTCGCTCTCCGCCTCCCAGCTGCTGCGGCTGGCCGCCGACCCGGACGGCTTCGCCGCCGACCTGGCCCGCCCGATGCCCCGCCCGCCGGCTCCGGCCGCCCGCCGCGGCACCCGGTTCCACGCCTGGGTGCAGTCCCGCTACGAGCAGCAGCTGCTGCTCGGGCCCGAGGCGCTGCCCGGCCTGGACGAGGACGGCATCGAGGACGAGAAGGACCTGGAGCGGCTCAAGGAGGCGTTCCTGCGCGGCCCGTACGCCGACCGCCGGCCGTTTCGGGTCGAGGCCCCGTTCCAGCTGGTGCTGGCGGGTCGGGTGGTGCGCGGCCGGATCGATGCCGTGTACCGGGACCGTGACGGTGGCTCAGCGTCACCGGAGTCGTACCGGTACGAAGTTGTCGACTGGAAGACCCAGCGCGAGGAGAGCGCCGACCCGTTGCAGCTGGCCGTCTACCGGGTGGCCTGGGCCGAGCAGGCGGGCGTGCCGCTGGAGCAGGTCACGGCGGCCTTCCTGTACGTCCGCAGCGGACGGGTGGAACGGCCGTCAGGACTTCCCGACCGAAAAGAGTTGAGCGCGCTCCTGATCGGGAATAGCTAAGAAGAAGTCACTCAGAGCATCCAAGTCATCACGTGATCACCCGAAACCTGTGCGCTGTGCACGTTTCGCGCCTATTGTGGGGTCGGTAACCGGTCATCCCCCGAGCTCCGGCCACGGCAGGGGTCAGCCCCCTGACTTTCCGTCATCACCGCAGGTGTCCCGCGGCACCGGCAACCTTCCGCTGGAGAGAGCGACGTTGAGCGCGACCGGATGGATCAGGGATCGATTGACCGGCCCGTCCCCGGGGGACCTCCCCGGAACCGTGACGGGCACCTGGCCGAAGACCTCGCACGCCCTGCCGCTGATCGGCATGGCGCTGGTGGTCTCCCTCGACTACTTCAGCAACAGTACGGTCACCGTCGAGCCGGCGCTGACCGCCGTCCCCGCCCTGGCCGCCGTGGTCAGCCGGCGGACCTGGTACCCGCTGTTCATCGGGGCCGTCGCCGAGTGCGGCGCCTTCGCGATGGCCTGGTACAACGGCGTGCTCGGGCAGTCGGTGCACACCGCGACCGTGCTGGCGATCTTCCTGGTGGCCCTGATCGGCTGGGTCAGCGCGACCCTGCGGCTGCGCCAGGAGCGGGCGCTGGCGGAGGCCCAGCTGGTCGCCGACATCGCCCGCCGGGTGCTGCTGCGCTCCGTCCCGGACCGGGTCGGCAGCGTCCGGGCCGCCGTGCACTACGCGGCGGCGGCGGCGCAGGCCTCGATCGGCGGCGACCTGTACGAGGTGGTCAACACCCGGCACGGGGTGCGGGCGGTGGTCGGCGACGTCCGCGGCAAGGGCCTCACCGCGGTCGAGACCGCGGCCGCCGTCCTGGGCGCCTTTCGGGAGGCGGCGCACCAGGAGCCGGCCCTGGACCGGGTCGCCGGCTGGCTCGCGGTCAGCCTGGACCGCGCCCTGCACGAGAACGACCACCCCGGGGTGGAGGAGGAGTTCGTCACCCTGGTGCTGATCGCGGTCTGCCCGGACGGCACGGTGGACATCGCCAACTGCGGCCACCCGCCGCCGCTGCTGCTGGGCCCCGAGGGCTGCCGCGCCCTGGAGCCGGACCAGCCGGTGCCGCCGCTCGGCGTCCTCGACCCGGCCGACGTCCGCCCGCAGGTCCAGCGGGTCGCGGTGCGGCCGGGCGACCGGGTGCTGCTCTACACCGACGGCGTGATCGAGGCCCGCGACCACCGCGGCGTCTTCTACCCGCTCGCCGAGCGGCTGCCCGACCTGGCCGTCGGCGCCCCGGTGGAGGTGCTGCGCCGGCTGAACGAGGACGTGGTCCGGCACGTCGGGCACAAGCTGGGCGACGACGCGGCGATGCTGCTGCTCCAGTACGAGCCGACCGGCTCCCAGCTGCCCCGCCAGCACGCGGAGCACATGCTGTCCTGACCGGCGTGCGGTCCGGGACGGCTCAGAGCGCGACGTCCACCACCAGCGGGCGGTGGTCCGAGACCTCCGCCCGCGGCGCCGACACCGAGCCGACCGCGGTGCGCGGCACGCCGATGCCCAGGATGTGGTCGAACTGCACCGCCGGGCGGTGCGAGGGGTAGGTCGGCGTCCGCGCCAGGTCGTACCAGCCCTGCAGCCGCGGGCGCGGCTCGCGCACCCGCCGCCGGCGCAGCCCGGTGCGGGCGGTGCGGGCCTGCCGGGCCGCCCGCACCCGCTCGCGCGAGGTGGTCCGCTCGATCGCGCTCGCGCTGCCCAGCACCGTGCGCGGCACCGCGCCGATCAGGTTGAAGTCGCCCAGCACCAGGTACGGCTGCGGCAGGTCGGCGATCCAGCGGCGGATCGCGGCGAGCTGCGCCACGTTCCAGCCCGGGACGAACGAGAGGTGCGCGGCCACCACGGTGAACGGCCCGCCGCTGCCCTCCAGCACCGCCGCCAGCGCGGCCCGGGGCTCGTCCGGCACCTGGGTCAGGCCGCGCCGGCCGGCCACCTTGAGCGGCAGCCCGAACGGCGCGGGCGCGAACCGGCGGGCCCGCCAGTGCCGGACCGGAAGCCGGGTGAGCAGTGCGGTCCCGTACGAGGGCTGACCGGTCGCGGTGTCCACCTCGGCAGGCCCGTAGACCTGCAGTCCGGACACCGAGGGATCGGGCAGCCAGCCGGAGAGCGGGGCCGGGGTGCCGTGCAGCGCGGCGGCGAACCGCCAGTCGGCCGCGCCCATCGCCTTGGCGGCGACGGCGGCCTGGTCGACCAGCCCGGAGCGCTCCTGGTGGCGGTCGACCTCCTGGAGGGCGAGCACGTCCGCGTCCAGGTCGGCCACGGCCTCGGCCAGCGGGGCGCCCGGCTCCGCGGGGAAGAGCGCCGGGCTGCCGTCGGCGGCCAGCGGCTGACCGTGCAGCAGGTTGTAGGTCGCGATGCGCAGATGCCTCACCGCACTCACGGTACCGGCTGCGCAGGTGCCGGCCGTGGAGGGACCGCCGTTGCCAGCACTCGTGCATACCGGGTATACATACCTGGTATGTCCATCCGTCACGGTCTGCTCGCCCTCCTCGACCAGGGCCCCCGCTACGGCTACCAGCTGCGCACCGAGTTCGAGGCGCGCACCGGAGCCACCTGGCCGCTCAACGTCGGCCAGGTCTACACCACCCTGGGCCGCCTGGAGCGGGACGGTCTGATCGCCCCCGCCGGCGAGGACGACGAGGGCCACCTCTTCTACGCCGTCACCGAAGAGGGACGCGCGGAACTGCGCCGGTGGTTCGACACCCCGGTCCCGCGCACCAACCCGCCCCGCGACGAACTGGCGATCAAGCTGGCCATGGCGGTCACCGTGCCCGGCGTGGACGTGGCCCTGGTCCTCCAGGCCCAGCGCCGGCACAGCATGCAGGCCCTGCAGGACTACACCAGGCTCAAGGGCCGGGCCCTGGCCGCCGACACCGGCGCCGGCTCCGACCTCGCCTGGCTGCTCGTGGTGGAACAGCTGATCTTCCAGGCCGAGGCCGAGATCCGCTGGCTGGACCACTGCGAGACCCGGCTCGCCCGGCACGCCGAGCGCGCGCAGACCGCGCCGCCGCAGCCGGCCGACCCCACCGGCGGCCCGACCGAGGCCGCCACCGCTCGGCGCCCGCGCCGCAGCCGCATCCGATGAAACACCCGAGGGGGAAGCGTTGACTACGACCCACACCCAGGACCCGGTGCTGCACCTGGAGCAGGTCAGCCGGGTGCACGGCCAAGGCGCCGCCGAGGTGCACGCCCTGCGCGAGGTCGACCTGCGGGTCCACCCCGGCGAACTGGTCGCCGTGATGGGCCCGTCCGGCTCCGGCAAGTCCACCCTGCTCACCCTGGCCGGCGGCCTGGACGCCCCGAGCTCAGGCCGGGTGCTGGTCGAGGGCACCGTCCTCGGCGAGCTCTCCCGCAAGAAGCTCGCCGCGGTCCGCCGCCGCTCGGTCGGCTACGTCTTCCAGGACTACAACCTGATACCGGCGCTGACCGCCGCCGAGAACATCGCCCTCCCGCGCGAGCTGGACGGCGTCTCCGCCCGGGCCGCCCGCCGCGAAGCGCTCGCCGCCCTGGACGAACTCGGCATCGCCGACCTCGCCGACCGCTTCCCCGACGACATGTCCGGCGGCCAGCAGCAGCGCGTCGCCATCGCCCGCGCGCTGATCGGCGAGCGCCGGCTGGTCCTCGCCGACGAGCCCACCGGCGCCCTCGACTCCACCACCGGAGAGACCGTCCTCGCCGTGCTGCGCGCCCGCTGCGACGCCGGCGCCGCCGCGATGATGGTCACCCACGAACCCCGGCACGCGGCCTGGGCCGACCGCGTGGTCTTCCTGCGCGACGGCCGGCTGGTCGACGAGACCGCCAACACGGACGCGGCCAGCCTGCTGGTCGCTGCCGCCACCAACAGCGCGAAGGGCGGCGAGAAGTGAGGCCCACCGCCTGGCGGGCCGCCCTGCGGATCGCCCGCCGCGACGCCCTGCGCGCCAAGGGCCGCAGCGCCCTGGTGCTGGCCATGATCGCCCTGCCGGTGCTCGGCGTGGCCGGCATCGACGTGGTCGCGCGCAGCGCCCAGCTGGAACCCGGCGAGCGGGCCACCCGGATGATGGGCGCCGCCGATGCCCGGGTCGCCATGACCGGCCGCGGGCTGACGGTGCTCCAGGCCCCGGACTACCGGGAGGACTCCACCGCGCGCGGGCCGGAGAAGGGCCAGCAGCCGACCGCCGAGCAGAAGCGCAGCGCGGCGACCGAGCCCGACCAGCTGATCCGCGAGCTGCTGCCCGCCGGCAGCACCCTGATCCCGGTGCCGGACGGACCGCGGTCCGCCGCCACCACCAAGGAGGGGCGGCTCTCCGTCTCCACCAGCGAGGCCGACCTCACCGACCCGGTCTGGCACGGCCTGGTGAACGTGATCGAGGGCACCGCCCCGCACACGCCCCGCGAGATCGCCGCCACCCGGCCCTTCCTCGACCAGTCCGGGCTGCGGCTGGGCGACTCCACCGCGCTGCGCGGCCTGGACGGCTCCCCGTTCACCATCACCGCGGTGGTCGAGTACCCCGCCGACCTGGGCACCGCCGAACTGGTCGCCCGGCCCGGCGCACTGATCGAGCCGCTGAAGAAGGCCGCCGGCCAGGCCGGCCGGCAGGACACCGGCCTGTACGGCGGCGGCGACTGGCTGGTCAAGCTGCCCGCCGGCGCCGCGCTCGACTGGCCGAAGGTGCTCGAACTCAACAAGTACGGCTTCAACGCCACCAGCCGCAGCGTGCTGCTCGACCCGCCGCCGCGCTCCCAGGTACCGCTGTACGCGTACCAGGCGCAGCAGGGCTTCTCCTCCACCGGCGTCGACGCCGCCGCGCTGGCCGTGGTCGCCACCGTGGTCGGCATGGCCCTGCTGGAGATCGTCCTGCTGGCCGGACCGGCCTTCGCGGTCGGCGCCCGCCGCTCGCGGCGGCAGCTCGGCCTGCTCGCCGCCGGCGGCGGCGACCGCTCGCACATCCGCGCGGTGGTGCTCGGCGGCGGCGTGGTGCTGGGCCTGGCCGGCGCCGTGGTCGGCGTGGCACTGGCGATCGCCGCCGTCGCCGTCGCCCGGCCCTGGATCGAGGTGTACGGCGGCAGCCGCTTCGGCCACTTCGACCTGCAGCCGCTCGACCTGGTCGCGATCGCCGGGATCGGCCTGGTCACCGGCCTGCTGGCGGCCGTGGTGCCGGCCGTCCAGGCCGCCCGGCAGAACGTCGTCGAGGCGCTCACCGGCCGCGGCTCGCTCAAGCCCGCCAACCGCTGGATCGCCCTGCTCGGTCTGGTGATGGTCGGCGGCGGCGCGGTCCTCGCGCTGCTCGGCACCGCCCTCGGCCAGGGCCGCGGCCTGCCGGTGCTCGGCGGCTCGGTGATCGCCGAGCTGGGCATGGTGCTCTGCACCCCGATCCTGGTCGGACTGTTCGGCCGGCTCGGCCGCCTGCTGCCGCTCAGCCCCCGGCTCGCCCTGCGCGACGCCGTCCGCCACCGCGGCCGCACCGCCCCCGCGGTCGCCGCGGTGATGGCCGCTGTGGCCGGCTCGGTCGCCGTCGGCATCTACTCCGCCAGCAGCGACCTGGAACAGCGCCAGGAGTACGTGGCCGCGGCGCCCAGCGGCGCGGTCACCCTGCAGAACGGCTGGGGCCCCACCGCCGACGCGGCGACCCTCGGCCTGATGCGCGACTCCGTCGAGCGGAGCATGCCCGACCTCGGGCAGCGCGCCGATGTCGCCGAGGCGACCTACAAGGGCGCCTGCCGCGGCGGCGACCCCTGCGGCAGCGTCCAGCCGGTGATGCCCAAGGAGCTCCGCTGCCCGGCCCGCGACCGGGACGAGGAGAGCCCGACCAGCTACCAGGCGTTCACCCGGCTGATGCAGGACCCGCGCTGCCGGGACCCCAGGGACAACCGTTCCAACACTGTCTTCGGCATGATGCCGGTCGGCGACGCCGCCCTGCTGCACAACCTCTTCGGCGTCCGCGAGGCGACCGCCGACCAGGCCCTGGCCCAGGGCAAGGCCGTGGTCTTCGACGACCGCTACCTCAAGGACGGCAAGCTCACCATCGAGCTGACCGAGCCGACCGATCGCGCCGCCGAGGCCAAGGCCGACGCCTCCGGGGAGCGCCTCAAGCCGCAGACCCGCACCATCACCGTGGACGCCGTCCTGGTCCCGGCCGGCACCGCCGGCTCTCCCGCGCTGATCAGTCCGCAGGCCGCCAAGGGCCTCGGCCTGCAGCCGCTCGACACCGGTTCGGTCTGGCTGCCCGCCGCCAAGCCGGCCGGCACGGCGGAGCAGCGCGCGGTGGCCGCCGTCGGCAAGCTCGACGACACCGCCCAGATCCGGGTCGAGCGCGGCTTCCAGCCCAAGCACGACGCGATCACCCTCGGTCTGACCGCCTTCGCGGCCGTGGTCGCGCTCGGCGCGGCCGGGATCGCCACCGGCCTGGCCTCCGCCGACTCGCAGAACGACCTGGCCACCCTGGCCGCGGTCGGCGCCCCGGCGGGCATCCGACGCCGGCTCTCCGGCTTCCAGTGCGGAGTGATCGCCGCGATGGGGACCCTGCTGGGCACCGTCTGCGGCATCGTCCCGGCGGTGGCGCTGCGCCGCCTGCAGGCCGAGTCGAGCGGCGAGTTCAGCGTCGGCGGCTCGGCCGGGAAGCACATGGTGCTCGCCTTCCCGTGGACCACGATGGGCCTGACCGTCGTGGTGCTGCCGCTGCTCGCGGTCGGCCTGGCCATGCTGCTGACCCGCTCCCGGCTGGCCATGGTCCGCCGGGCCGGCTGAGCCCCCGCAGCCGTCTCGCCTGTCCCGTCCGTCCCGCTGCCCCACCGCGCCGGGCGGCGGGACGGGCGGTGGGACGGGCGGGACGGGCGGGACGGCGGGTGACGGTGGTCACCCGCGGGAACCCCGGCCGCATCCACCGGCCCGGGCGAACTAAAGTCGTCCGTATGACGAAAACCCCGGACAGCGTCGTCCGCTCCTACATCGACCGCCACGAGGCCGACTTCCTGCGGGACCTGGCCGACTGGCTGCGCATCCCCTCGGTCTCCGCCGACCCCGATCGGGCCGGCGAGGTCCGCCGCTCCGCCGAGTGGCTGGCCGCCAAGCTGCGCGAGACCGGGTTCCCGGTCGCCGAGGTGTGGGAGACCGACGGGCTGCCGGCGGTGTTCGCCGAGTGGCCGTCCGGGGACGCCGGTGCGCCGACCGTGCTGGTCTACGGCCACCACGACGTGCAGCCCGCCGCCAAGGAGGACGGCTGGGACACCGAGCCGTTCGAGCCCACCGTGGTCGGCCGCCGGATGTACGCCCGCGGCGCCGCGGACGACAAGGGCCAGGTCTTCTTCCACACCCTCGGGGTCCGCGCCCACCTGGCCGCCACCGGCCGGACCGCGCCCGCCGTCAACCTCAAGCTGCTGATCGAGGGCGAGGAGGAGTCCGGCTCGCCGAACTTCGCCGAGCTGGTCCGCCGCGAGGCCGGGCGGCTGGCCGCCGACGTCGTGGTCATCTCGGACACCGGCATGTGGGCCGAGAACACCCCGACCGTCTGCACCGGCATGCGCGGCCTGGCGGACTGCCAGATCGACCTGTTCGGGCCGGACAGCGACATCCACTCCGGCTCCTTCGGCGGCGCCGTCCCCAACCCGGCGGACGTCGCGGCCGCGCTGGTGGCCGCCCTGCACGACGCCGACCGCCGGGTGGCGGTCCCGGGCTTCTACGACGGCGTCGTCGAGCTGACCGAGCGGGAGCGCGAGCTCTTCGCCGCGCTGCCGTTCGACGAGGCCCAGTGGCTGCGGGTCGCCAAGTCGTACGGCACCCAGGGCGAGGCCGGCTACTCCACCCTGGAGCGGGTCTGGGCCCGGCCGACCGCCGAGGTCAACGGCATCTGGGGCGGCTACACCGGCCCCGGCGGCAAGACCATCGTGCCGGCCGAGGCGCACGTCAAGCTGTCCTTCCGGCTGGTCGCCGGCCAGGAGGTGGAGAAGGTCCGCGAGGCCGTCACCGCCTGGGTCGCCGAGCAGGTGCCGGACGGCATCCGGTACGAGCTGGTCTTCCCCGGCGCGACCCGGCCGTGCCTGACGCCGCTGGACCACCCGGCGCTGCAGTCCACCGTGCGGGCGATGGGCCGGGCCTTCGAGCAGGAGATCCTGTTCACCCGGGAGGGCGGTTCCGGACCGGCCGCCGACCTGCAGGACGTGCTGGGCGCGCCGGTGCTGTTCCTGGGCATCTCGGTGCCCTCGGACGGCTGGCACTCGATCAACGAGAAGGTGGAGCTGGACCTGCTCCGCAAGGGCGTGGAGACCTCCGCGTACCTGTGGGGCGACCTGGCCGAGACCTTCCGGCCGTGACGGCTGCGACGGCTGTGACGGCTGTGACGGCCGCGACGGCCTCGACTGCAGGGTCGACAGGACCGGCGGGCCGGACAGTGCGGGACGACGCGACACCACGCGAGACGATGCGAACGGGGATGGACCGAGTTGAGCACCGCGCCTGAGACCAAGCGCCTCGCCCTCGCCCGGGCGGGGGTGGACCGGGCCGCGCACCACCGGTTCGACGAGCCCTGGCTGGCGGCGGCCTGGAGCCACCCGTCCACCAAGGTGCTGCCGATCGCCGGTGGCGAGGTCTTCGTGGTCGACACCGAGACCGGCAGCGAACTGGTGCTGCTGCCGTCCTTCGAGGCCCCGCAGACCGGGGACCGCTACTTCCTGGGCACCGACGAGGACGGGGTGTCCTACTTCGCGCTGGCCGGCGAGAGCCTGCCGGGCCGGCTGGACGGCGACGCCCGTCCGGCCGGGCTGCGCGAGGTGGGCGGCACGCTGTCGGACCGCGACGCCGGGCTGCTGGTGCACGCGGTGGCCCTGGAGCACTGGCACCGGCTGCACAGCTTCTGCTCGCGCTGCGGGCACCGTACCGAGAAGGCGGGGGCGGGCCACGTCCGCCGCTGCACCTCCTGCGCGGCCGAACACTACCCGCGCACCGACCCGGCGGTGATCATGCTGATCACCGACGAGGAGGACCGCTGCCTGCTGGGCCGTCAGGCGCTCTGGCCGGAGGGCCGCTGGTCGACCCTGGCGGGCTTCGTGGAGCCCGGCGAGTCGATCGAGCAGGCGGTGGTCCGCGAGGTCCGGGAGGAGGCCGGGGTGCGGGTCGGCGAGGTCGCGTACGTGGCGAGCCAGCCGTGGCCGTTCCCGTCCAGCCTGATGCTGGGCTTCGTGGGCAAGGCCGCCCCGGGCGGCACCGGGATCACCGTGGACGGCGAGGAGCTGTCCGAGGCGCGCTGGTTCTCCCGGTCCGAACTGAAGGCCGGAATGGAGGCCGGCGAGATCCTGCCGCCGTCCGGAATTTCGATTGCCCGCCATCTGGTCGAACTCTGGTACGGAGAACCGCTGCCGGCGGCCGCCCGCTGGTAATGGCGAATAAGGGGGCGTGCGGCGATTGCCGTGCGCCCCCTTATTTCATTTCACTGCGACGTGTCCCCCTGCGACTCGTCCGGTTCGTGCGGCTCGTGGAGCTCGCCCGGCCGGACGTCGAGCCAGCAGTTGACCGTCTTTCCGGAGAGCCGGGTGGTCACCGCCCAGCGCGCGCAGAGCGCCTGGACGATCGCCAGACCGCGCCCGTTGGAGTCCTCCTCGCCCGCCGTGCGCAGCTGCGGCACGCCGTGGCCGTAGTCGGCGACCGAGATGTGCAGGGTCGACTGGTTGATCGCCAGGGTCATCGAGACCGCGCCCCGGCCGTACCTGATGGCGTTGGTGACCAGCTCGGACACCACCAGCTCGGCGCTGTCGGTCAGGTGGGCGACGCCCCAGGAGGCCAGCGCCGTCCCGGTCATCCGCCGGGCGCGGGCGACGTTCGACGTCAGGGGCGGGAAGGAGGCCGTCGCGACCCAGGCGCCGCGTTCGGCGGCCGGGAGGACCCGGCCGGGGCGCGCCTTGGCGCCCGAGGAGTCGGTCGTCTCGGCGAAGTCCGCCGGCGGCCGCTGCGAGGTACTGCTCACGGGCATGGATCCGCCCCCGGGTGTGCGTGGTGAGAAAACATTCGAATGCAATCGAGATGACCGGGGTCGGGCACCGGAATCCCCAATCCCGGCCAATGTTGACGGGTTTCGCTGAAAAGGCGCAAGCAGAATGGCTACATTCACTCGGGTGACGATCCCCCGAGGCGGCGCACCCGCCCCGAAGTACCAGCGCCTGGCGGCCGACCTGCGCCGCCGGATCGAGGCCGGCGAGTGGCAGGGGGGTGCCCAGCTCCCGGTCGAGGGCGACCTGGAGCAGCACTACGGCGTGGCCCGCAACACCGTCCGGCTGGCGGTCGACGTCCTGGTCAACGAGGGCCGGCTGGTCCGGATGCAGGGCAAGGGCACCTACCTCAAGCAGCAGCCGGTGTTCGACCACCGGGCCTACCTGGCCGCCCGGCTGCCCGGCCAGCGCGACGCGCTCGCGGCGCCCAGCGAGGTCTACACGCGCGAGGCCAGGACCGCCGGCCGCCGGCTGACCGTCGACTTCGACATGCTGGTGGTGCGGGCCCGCCCGGACGTGGCGCAGCGGCTCGGACTGCCGCCCGACGACGCGGTGGTGGTCCGCCGTCAGCTACGGCTGCTGGACCGCGAGCCGTACTCCATCGAGGAGTCCCACTACCGGGCCGGGCTGGCCGCCGGGACGCCGCTGATGGACCCGGAGCCGGCGCCCGGCGGGGACGAGCAGGTGCTCGCCGCCATGGGGCGCTCCGAGACATCGGCCGTCGACCACCTGGCGGCCCGGATGCCCGGGCCCGAGGAGGCGGCCTGGTTCGAGATCGGCCCCGGGGTGCCGCTGCTGGTGCAGACCCGGGTCACCCACGACCGGCGCGGGCCGGTGCGGGTGATCGAGACCCGCTACGCGGCCGACCGCTGCCGGCTGGTGTACGAGGTCGGCGAGGGGCGCGAGCCGGGCCCGCGCCCCTGACCGGCGTGCCGACGGTGGTGCGGTGCCGATGGCGGTGCTGTGCCGACGGCTGCGCTGTGCCGACGGTGCGTCAGACCAGGGCGGCCTGGACCTGGCGCAGGCTCGGGTTGGTCATCACGCTCTGCTCGCCGGAGGCGGAGACCACGACCACGGTCGGGACGGTCTGGTTGCCGTTGTTCACCGACTCCACGTAGCTCGCCGCCGACGGGTCCTCCTCGATGTTGATCTCGGTGTAGCCGATGCCCTCGCGGCCGAGCTGGCTCTTCAGACGGTTGCAGTAGCCGCACCAGGTCGTGCTGTACATCGTGACGGTCCCGGACATGTCGGGGGACTCCTTCGTGGAGAGGGGCGAGCGGTCGCCGGATCCAACGCCCGGTCCGTCGGTCGCATTCCGGGCCGGAATCCGGGTGTGATTATCCGATCACATCGGGGTGGCTGTGGATAACGCCGCCGCAGACTGTCAGGTGGGCCTGAGAGGATGGACAGCATGCAGGAAGAGCTTCTCGGCCTCCCCGGTCCGTACGGCGAGCACGGCGCCGGCGCCCACCCCGACGCGCCGCCGGTCGGCGCCGACGCGGTGCTGGCCGGCCTGGATCCCGAGCAGCGGGCCGTCGCCACCGCCCTGCACGGCCCGGTCTGCGTGCTGGCCGGCGCCGGCACCGGCAAGACCCGGGCCATCACCCACCGGATCGCCTACGGCGTGCGCAGCGGCGTCTACCAGCCCCAGCAGGTGCTCGCGGTGACCTTCACCGCCCGCGCCGCCGGCGAGATGCGCGGCCGCCTGCGCCAGCTCGGGGCGGACGGCGTGCAGGCCCGCACCTTCCACTCCGCCGCGCTGCGCCAGCTCCAGTACTTCTGGCCGCGCGCGGTCGGCGGCGAGGTGCCGCGGCTGCTCGAGCGGAAGGTCCAGCTGGTCGCCGAGGCGGCCGGCCGCAGCGGGCTGCGGGTGCAACGCACCGAGCTGCGCGACCTGACCGCCGAGATCGAGTGGGCCAAGGTCACCCAGATCGTCCCCGACGACTACCCGGCCGCCGTCGCCAAGTCCTCCCGCGAGGCCCCGCGCGACCCGGCCGAGATCGCCAAGGTCTACGCGACCTACGAGCAGACCAAGCGCGACCGCGGCGTGATCGACTTCGAGGACGTGCTGCTGCTGACCGCCGCCATCCTGGAGGACCGGCCGGAGATCGCCGACCGGGTCCGCGCCCAGTACCGGCACTTCACCGTCGACGAGTACCAGGACGTCTCCCCGCTCCAGCAGCGGCTGCTCGACCAGTGGACCGGCGGCGGCGCCAGCCTCTGCGTGGTCGGCGACGCCAGCCAGACCATCTACTCCTTCACCGGCGCCACCCCGGACTACCTGCTCGGCTTCCGCACCCGGCACCCCGACGCCACCGTGGTGAAGCTGGTCCGCGACTACCGCTCCACCCCGCAGGTGGTCCACCTGGCCAACGGGCTGCTCTCGCAGGCCCGCGGCCAGGCCGCCCAGCACCGGCTGGAGCTGGTCTCCCAGCGCGAGGCCGGCCCCGAGCCCGCCTACCGCGAGTACCCGGACGAGCCGACCGAGGCCGAGTCCACCGCGCACCTGATCAAGGACCTGCTGGCGACCGGCGTGCGGGCCAGCGAGATCGCCGTGCTGTTCCGCACCAACAGCCAGTCCGAGGTGTACGAGCAGGCGCTCGCCGACCTCGGCATCTCGTACCAGCTCAAGGGCGCCGAGCGCTTCTTCGAGCGGCCCGAGGTGCGCGAGGCGGGCGTGCTGCTCAAGGGCGCCGCCCGCGCCGCCGACGACCCGCTGACCGCCGGCGCGCCCGACCTCGCCGCCCAGGTGCGCGCGGTGCTCGCCACCCGCGGCTTCGCCGCCACCCCGCCGGCCGGCTCCGGCGCGGTCCGCGAGCGGTGGGAGTCGCTGGCCGCCCTGGTCCGGCTCGCCGAGGAGTTCGAGGCCGCCCGGCTCGCCGCCGGCGAGCGGGCCGACCTCGCCGCGTACGTCGCCGAACTGGACGCCCGGGCCGCCGCCCAGCACGCCCCCGCCGTCGAGGGCGTCACGCTGGCCTCGCTGCACGCCGCCAAGGGCCTGGAGTGGGACGCCGTCTTCCTGGTCGGCCTCTCCGAGGGCACCCTGCCGATCATCTACGCCAAGACCGACGAGCAGATAGAGGAGGAGCGTCGGCTCCTCTACGTCGGCGTCACCCGCGCTCGGCGGCTGCTCACCCTCTCCTGGTCGCTCTCCCGCTCCCCGGGCGGCCGGGCGAGCCGCAAGCCCACCCGCTTCCTGGACGGGCTGCGACCCGGCTCCTCGGGCCCGCGCGCCCGCGGCGGCGCCGGGGGCGCGGGCGGTGTGGAGCGCGGCGCCGAGCGCGCGGCCGGCCGCCGGGTGCGCGGCCCGGTCAAGTGCCGGGTCTGCGACCGCTCCCTCACCGACGCGGTGGAGCGCAAGCTCCGCCGCTGCGAGACCTGCCCCTCGACCATGGACGAGGCGCTGTACGAGCGGCTGCGCAGCTGGCGGGCGAGCAAGGCCAGGGAGCAGGGCGCCCCGGCCTACGTGGTCTTCACCGACGCGACCCTGATGGCGATCGCCGAGGAGGTGCCCGGCTCCACCCGGGAGCTGGCGATGATCTCCGGCGTCGGTGCCATGAAGCTGGACAAGTACGGCTCCGACGTGCTCTTGTTGTGTGCGGGGGAGGATCCGGAGCTCGTCGCTGAGTCTGACGCAGAGCCCGATGGAGATCCGGTTCGGAACTCGCCGGAAAAATAGTTTGCGCGCCGCATGGACGGCGCAATAGCCTGCCGGAGCGGTCAAGGGGACGAGACCGCAAATGCTCGCAGAGGGCTTCCTTCTGCCTGCGCCTGACCATAACCAGACATCGGAGCCCGGGGGACTGGGCACCGCGAGACGCCGAGAGGAGGCGAGTGCAGTGGAGAACCTGATCATGATCACCAAAATGACTGGTCAGACCGACGTGTTCGCCATGCCCTCGCGCGCCCTCTCGTTCGGTCTGGGTCTCGGTACCACCGGTCTCTCCGTTGCCACCCCCTGCACTGTCAGTGGTCCCGGCAATGCTGAAGGCACCCGTGTCGAGACGGGTCTGTCCCGTGACTGGGCGACGTTCGCCGGCGGCCTGGAGCTGCGTGACGAGCGACCGACCCAGGCACCGAAGGCAGTGGTAGCAGCGGCTGAGCATGGCCGCTATGCCGTCGCAGTCGGTGCCGGAATCAAGCAGCAGGATCAGCAGATCAAGCAGGTCAAGGTCGCCCGCCCGGGCGCCGTGGCCAT
Source organism: Kitasatospora cinereorecta (assembly GCF_024172095.1). Taxonomy (GTDB): domain Bacteria; phylum Actinomycetota; class Actinomycetes; order Streptomycetales; family Streptomycetaceae; genus Kitasatospora; species Kitasatospora cinereorecta. The sequence continues at coordinate 621,860 of NZ_JAMZDX010000001.1, forward strand.
CCGGATGTGGGCCTTCCGCGGGCCTGAACCCTGGAGTGAACGAACCTGAGTCAGCCTCAGGTCGGCGCCTCCAGGGCCGCGGAACCCGTCAACCGGGATCCGCGGCCCTTCTGTTTTGTCCGGTACGCAAGACCAACCAAGGCCCCCCGGGGCCTCCGGCCCAGCCCACCAGCCAACTGGGCCGGATCCACATCGAAGACGAGGAAGACGCACACAGTGTCCACGGTCATCACACCGCCCCTCCCGTCCGTACCGACCGACAAGACCGTCAAGGCCGACCAGGCCGACCCCCCGGAGGTATCGCTCATGCAGCTCACCGCGATCGACCAGGCCGACGAGCTCGGCCTTCCCATCCCGTGCCGCGCCTTCGACCCGGAGGTGTTCTTCGCGGAGACCCCGGCGGACGTCGAGTACGCCAAGTCCCTCTGCGGCACCTGCCCGGTGAAGGCCGCCTGCCTGACCGGCGCGCTCGAGCGCCGCGAGCCGTGGGGCGTCTGGGGTGGCGAGCTCTTCGTCCAGGGTGTGGTCGTGGCCCGCAAGCGTCCGCGGGGCCGTCCGCGCAAGACCGAGGTCATGGCGTGAACAGCGCCGAAATGATCTCCGGTCACGGAACCGGCGCCGTCCGAAGGGGAGAGCAGCCCCCGTCGGACACCGCACTGCGCCGCTCCGTACGCATCGCCGCCGCCAAGGCGGACGCAGCCATCGCCCGCACCGTCCCTTCGACGCACCACGAGCAGGACCACCACATGATCCCCGCCTTCGACTCCACCGTCCGCCGCGAGCAGACCTCCGAACTCCAGATCCAGAACAGGACCCTCGAAATGCATCTCCTCCAGGAATCCCTGGCCCGAGCCCATATGCAGGAACGCCTCCAGGAGGCCGAGGAGCAACGCCTCGGCCTGCGCGTCATGCGGGCCGCCAAGCTCAAGCGGAAGGCCGAGCGGGCCTCCCTGCGAGCCCGCAAGGCGCTTGCCGTCGCTGTGATGTGACGGACGCGCATGTGACGCACGCGCAGGCAGCGTGACCTCCCCTGTACGCCGGTGGCCGGCTCCCCCTCGTCCGTGAGGGGGAGCCGGCCACCGGCGCGTTCGGGCCGATCCGGGCGGTTGTCCAGGCGCCCCGGGCGCTTGGGGGCCGATCCGGGCGGACCGGTGGGGCCCGGCGGTCACTCCGCCGGGGCGACCTCCTCGGCGAACCCGGGGAGCCATTCGAGCATCTCGGCGCGGAACGGGGCCTGGGCGCCCAGCTGGCACAGCACGCCGATGGTGGAGAGCGTCACCCGGTGGATCAGCAGGTACGACGGCGGCAGGTTGAGCTGCTTGCCCAGGTCGTAGGCGGGGGAACGCGGGTCGGCGATCCGGGCCGCCTGGGCGCGCATCCAGGACCGGGTGAAGTGGAAGGTCTCCACCGTGGCCGGCTCGATGATGGGCAGCAGGTAGTCGAGCACCGCGTCCGGGTCCAGCTCGATCGAGGGCTTCACGAAGCCCTCCTCACGGAGCATCTCCAGCACGCCCGCGGCGTCGCCGGCCAGCGCCATCCGCAACGAGTCGCCGATCGGGGCGGGCAGGCCGCCGGGCAGCCGGTCGACGGTGCCGAAGTCCATCACACCGAGCCGCCAGCCCTCGGCCGGCCCGTCGTCCTTGAGCAGCCGGAAGTTGCCGGGGTGCGGGTCGGCGTGCAGCAGGCCGGTGCGGGCCGGGCCGGCGAACAGGAAGCGGGCCAGCAACTGCCCGGCGCGGTCGCGCTCCTCGCGGCTGCCGCGGGCGATCACCTCGGCCAGCGGGACGCCGTCCATCCACTCCGTGATCAGGACCTGGTCGGCCTGCGCCACCACGCCGGGGACCCGGATGTCCGGGTCGTCGGCGAACTCCTCGGCGTGCCGGCGCTGGGCCTCGGCCTCCAGCGCGTAGTCCAGCTCCTCGGCGACCCGGGCGCGCAGCTCGGCGATCAGCGGCTTGACGTCCAGGCCGGGGATCAGCGGACCGAGCAGCCAGGCGACCCGGCTGAGCTGGCCCAGGTCCGAGAGGAGCGCGTCCCCGGCGCCCGGGTACTGCACCTTGACCGCGACCCGGCGCCCGTCGTGCCAGACGGCGCGGTGCACCTGGCCGATCGAGGCGGCCGCGGACGGCCGCTCCTCGAACGCGACGAAGCGCTTGCGCCAGTCCGCGCCGAGCCGCTGGGAGAGGACGGCGTGGACGGTGGCGGCGGGCATCGGCGGGGCGGCGTCCTGAAGCTTGGTCAGCGCGGCCCGGTACGGGCCGGCCACCTCCTCGGGCAGCGCCGCCTCGAAGACCGACAGGGCCTGGCCGAACTTCATCGCGCCGCCCTTCAGCTCCCCGAGGACCTTGAAGAGCTGGTCGGCGGTGGCCTGCTGGAGCTCGGCCGTGACCACCTCGGCCGAGCGCCCGCCGATCCGCTTGCCCAGGCCCAGCGTGGCCCGCCCGGCGATCCCGAGCGGCAGGGCGGCCAGCCTCGCCGTACGGGTCACTGCCTTGCGCGGAAGATCGCTCACCCCGGGCCTCCCAATCAGCCGCCCCTACCGGCACACCGCCGGCGTGGTCACTCACGCCATTGTGCCCGCTCGCCCGGCGGTGACGGACTGCCAGAGGCATCCGCAATCGGGGTGGCTGCGCAGCCGCAGCCGGCGGGTCATTCCGTCCGCGGCCGAGACCTCGCACCAGCCGTCCACACTGGGCGGCAGCACGCCGTCGAGGTACAGCTCGACGTGGAGCGCGGCCAGCCCGGCGACCGAGGTGGCCAGCGCGCTGTCGCAGGCCGGGACGCGGGCTCGGCCGGGGCCGCCGTCGATCAGCTGGGCGAGCAGCCGGGGCCAGGCCTCGTCCTCATCGCGCCGGGCCAGGGTGGCGCAGCTGCCGCACGCGGAGGCGCCGGGCACCACCAGCGGGCCGACCACGCCGAGGTGCTCCAGCACCCCGGTGTACAGGTGCGGGATGCCGGCCCGCATCAGCTCCTGGGCCTCGACGGCGGCGCCGGTGAAGGCTCCGGTGCCGTCCCTCGGAGCGAGCACCACCAGGGCGGGCGGTGGCGGTGAGGCGGGGGAGCGGCGGTACCGCTCGCCGGCGGCCGTGCCGGCGGCGCGGTGCACCACCTCCCGGCCGGACGTGGCCCGCAGCCGGCCGATCTCGGTCGGCGGGAAGCCGGCGGGGGAGACATCGCGGGCGGCCACCCGGCCGCGGTCGACCAGGGCGACATCGCCGATGCCGCCGGCCGCCAGGACCGCCCCGACGGCCGCGCCGACCCGGCCGGCGCCGCGCACCTCGACCCTGGCCCTGGCCCGCCCCTGCAACACGGCGGCGGCCTCGCCGGGTGCGGGATGGACCAGGGAGAGCGAGGCGAGGTCGGGGACCAGCATCTCGCGCCGGGGCTGCGGCCGGCCGGCCAGCGCCTGCTGGGCGGCCGCGGCGTCGTCCAGCAGCTCGCTGCGGGCGAGCGAGTCGAGCATCGCCTCGCAGTACTCGGGGTCGAGGCCGAGCCGCTGCCCGGCGGCGATCAGGGCCGGGCCGTCCCGGCTGCCGTCGATCAGCTCCAGGAAGGAGGCGAGGGCGCGGTCCACGTCCTCGACCAGCCGGGCGTGCCGGCGGACGGTACCGAACTGCAGGGTCTGCTTCTCCCGCCACAACCGGGACAGGGCGGGCTTGAGGACAGGGCGCATGGGGACCTCCCGAGCCGTGGGACGAGCCGTGGTGGAGGCAGCTTGCCCGGGGTCGCGGCGAGGGGGAAGCCGGTTATCCACAGGCCCGACCCGATCATCCGACCATCCGTTTGCACACCCTGTGGACAACACCGGCCCCGGCAGCGGACTTCTGTCACCGTGACCCGGTAACGTCGTGTGCCATGGCAGCCGACCGGGACTCCCAGCCGTCGGCGTCGCGTCGGCGCGCCCGGGCAGCCTCGGGACGCGGCTCCGCGACGCCCGTTCGCCATGCATCCCCGGAGCGGTCGGGGGCCGAGCGGTCGGGGGCCGACCGGTCGGGGGCAGAACGGTCGGGGTCAGACCGGTCGGGATCCGGGCGGACGGCGGCCGAGCAGGCGGGAGCCGAACCGGCACCGGCCGGGCGGACGGCGGCCGAACAAGCCGCGGCCAAGCAGCCGCCGGCGCCGATCGACCGCTCCAAGGTCGAGGTGCGCCGCAGCGCCCGCCGCAGCCGTACGGTCTCCGCCTACCGCGAGGGCGACCGCACGGTGGTGCTGATCCCGGCCCGGATGTCGCACGCCGAGGAGCAGCGCTGGGTCGCCCAGATGCTCGACAAGCTGGCCGCACAGGAGAGCCGCCGGGTGCTCGGCGACGAGGCGCTCCAGGCGCGGGCGCAGGAGCTCTCCCGGACGTACCTGGGCGGCCGCGCGGTGCCCGGCAGCGTCCGCTGGGTCACCAACCAGAACTCCCGCTGGGGGTCGTGCACCCCGGCCGAGGGCACCATCCGGCTCTCGCACCGGCTGCAGGGCATGCCGGAGTACGTGATCGACTACGTGCTGCTGCACGAGCTGGCGCACCTGCTGGTGCCGGACCACGGCCCCGGGTTCTGGGCGCTGCTGGAGTCCTACCCGCGCACCGAGCGGGCCCGCGGCTACCTGGAGGGCGTGGCCTCGGCGGCCCGCCTGCCGCACATTCCGGGGCAGACGGGCACCTGCGACTGACTTCCCGGGCCCGCTCAACCTGCCAGGGCTCAGCTCGCCAGGCTCAACCGGCCGGGGCTCAGCCCACCAGGCCGCGGGCCAGGTCGACCAGCTCGCGGACCGAGGTGTCGGTCAGCTCGGGCAGCCGGTCGTAGCCGAACCAGCGGAGGTCCAGCGACTCGTCGCTGATCAGCGCCTCGGCGCCGGCCGGGGCCAGCGCCACGTACTGGACGTCCAGGTGGGTGTTCTCCGGACGGTCCTTGCCGGCGCAGCGGACCTGGTGGCGGTCGAGCTTGACCGGGACCGGCCCGCCGCCCTCGGTCAGCAGCTCCAGGCCGGGGATGCCGGACTCCTCGGTGGCCTCGCGCAGCGCGGCGGCGGCCAGCGTGGCGTCGCCGGGCTCGCAGTGGCCGCCCATCTGCAGCCACAGGCCGACCTTGGGGTGCAGGGTGAGCAGCACCCGCCCGGCCGCCGGGTCGATCACCACCGCGCTGGCGGTGATGTGCGCGGGGAGACACGCGCGCCACAGGCCGTCCGGGTTGGCGGCGAGGTGGTCGAGGTAGTCCAGGCGCAGCTGCTCCTGGCCGGCGTCGGCCACCGTCCAGGAGTCGAGTGCGCGTACGGCGTCGGCGTGCAGGGACGTCGTCACTCGGCGGAACCGTCCTTCTTGTCGTTCGGGCCGGACTCGTTCCCGGCGGCCTCGGAGCCCGGCTTCACCTCGGGCGTCGCGCCACCGGAGGCCGCGCCGCTGCCCTCGGAGCCCTGACCCTTGCCCTGGGCGGCCTCGCCGAGCAGCTTGTCGAAGGCGTCGAAGTCGATGCCGCCCTCCTCGACCTCGGCGGAGCCGCGGTGCACGAAGCCGTCCGGGTCGTCCAGGTCGGCGGCGGTCGGCAGCATGTCGGGGTGGCTCCACAGCGCGTCCCGGCCCTCGACGCCGCGGGCGTCGGCCAGCGAGGCCCACAGCCGGGAGGCGTCGCGCAGGCGGCGCGGCCGCAGCTCCAGGCCGACCAGGGTGGCGAAGGTCTGCTCGGCGGGTCCGCCGGTGGCGCGGCGGCGGCGCAGGGTCTCGCGCAGCGCCGCGGACTGCGGCAGGTGCGGCTCGGCGGCGGCGTGGACCACCGCGTCGACCCAGCCCTCGACGAGCGCCAGGGCGGTCTCCAGGCGGGCCAGGGCGGCCTTCTGCTCGGGGGTGTCCTCGGGCTGGAGCAGGCCGCCGGCGAGCGCCTCCTGGAGCGCCTCCGGGTTGGCCGGATCGAGCTGGCCGACCAGCTCCTCCATCCGCGAGGTGTCGACCTTGATTCCGCGGGCGTACGCCTCGACCGCGCCGAACAGGTGCGCGCGCAGCCACGGCACGTGGGCGAACAGGCGCTGGTGCGCGGCCTCGCGCAGGGCCAGGTAGAGCCGGACCTCCTCGGCGGGCACGCTCAGGCCCTCGCCGAACTCGGCGATGTTCTGCGGCAGCAGCGCGGCCTTGCCGGACGGGGCCAGCGGCAGGCCGACGTCGGTGGAGCCGAGCACCTCGGCGGCGAGCGCGCCGAGCGCCTGGCCGATCTGGGTGCCGAACATGGCGCCGCCCATCGAGCGCATCACGCCCATCAGCGGCCCGGCCATCGCCTGCATCTCGGGCGGCAGGACGCCGCCCATCGCGGTGCCGACCCGCTCGGCGACCGGGTCGACCAGGTCCTTCCAGACCGGCAGGGTGGCCTCGATCCACTCGGCCCGGCTCCACGCCACGGCGGTGCCGGACGCGGAGGGGAACTCGGTGGCGGAGTCCAGCCACAGGTCGGCCAGCCGGACCGCCTCGACCACGGCCGTCCGCTCCGCCTCGCCCACCGAGCGGTCCTTGGACTTCCCCTCGGGCTGCTCGGCGACCACGGTCTGCCGGGCGATGTTCTTGGCCAGCTCCCAGTTGACCGGGCCGCCCTCGAACGAGAGCATCTGGCCGAGCTGCTGGAAGGCGGCGCCGAGGTCGTTGGGGTTGAAGTTGCCCATCATCGCCGCGAACGGATTGTCCCCGCCCGCGCCGCCGGGGCCGCCCATGCCGAACAGCGCGCCGAACGGGTTGCCCGGTCCGAAGCCGAAGGGCTGCTGGGGCGTGGAATCGCCCTGCTCGTCGTCCTTCTTGCCCTTGCTCTTGCCGTCCTCGGGCTCCTCGGGGGGAACGCCGAAACCGAAGGGGAGGTCACTCACGGGGTCCTCGATCTGGTCGGCCGTCACACGCTCAGTGGCGGGTTGGTGGTGCGCTGGGGAGGCCATGGTCTCGCGGCCCCGACGCGCCGGGTGCACCGCTGGGCCCGAGCCTCGGGCAGGATGGACCGTACGTGACACTCGTACGTACGCACATAAGCTAACCGTGGAGGATGGCCGGTGAGTTCCCCGCCAACGGACGTTCGCTCTGGGCTGACCGGGGGCGAGGACGTGCCGGCCGCCGCCGGTTCGCCGTCTCCAGCCTACGGCGGCAAGCCGCTCGCCGTGGCGGTCACCGGCGCCGCCGGCGTGCTCGGCGAGCGGGTCGCCGCCCGCCTGGTGGCCTCGGAGCACATTCGCAAGGTGCTGGCCGTGGACGACCGGCGCGGCGAGGTGCCCGGGGTGCAGTGGCGGGTGCTGGACGTCCGCGACCCGGCCGTGGCCGAACGGCTCGCCGGGGTGGACGTGGTGGTCCACCTCGCGATGGACCTCGGCATGGAGTCCGACGCGCGCGCCCGGAGCGCGTACAACGTGCGCGGGGCGCAGACCGTGCTGACCGCGGCGGCCGCCGCCGGGGTGAGCCGGGTGGTGCTGTGCACCTCGGCGATGGTCTACGGCGCGCTCGCGGACAACGAGGTGCCGCTCGCCGAGGACTCCGAGCTGCGGGCCACCGAGGAGGCCTCGCTGGTCGGCGACCTGATGGAGATCGAGCGCCTCGCCCGCCGCGCCCCGCGCGCCCACCCGGGGCTGCAGGTGACCGTGCTGCGCCCGGCCGTGGTGGTCGGCCCGGGCATCGACACCGTGCTGACCCGGCACTTCGAGGCGCCCCGGCTGCTGGTGGTGGCCGGGTCCCGGCCGTGCTGGCAGTTCTGCCACGTGGACGACCTGGCGGCGGCGCTGGAGTACGCGGCGCTCGGCCTGGTCGAGGGCGAGCTGACGGTCGGCTGCGACGGCTGGCTGGAGCAGGAGGAGGTGGAGTCGCTGTCCGGCATCCGCCGGATGGAGCTGCCCGCCTCGCTGGCGCTCGGCACCGCCGCCCGGCTGCACCGCCTCGGCCTGACCCCGGCCCCGGCGGCCGACCTCGCGTACACCATGTACCCGTGGGTGGTGTCGGGCAGCCGGCTGCACGAGGCCGGCTGGCGGCCGCGGTACACCAACGAGGAGGTGCTGGCCGAGCTGCTCGCGCAGGTCTCCGGCAAGCATGCGGTGGCCGGCCGGCGGCTCGGCGGCAAGGAGGCGGCCACCAGCCTGGGCGCGGCGGGCGCGACCGTGGCCCTGGTCGGTACGGCCGCACTGGTGCGGCGGGCGCGCAAGCGGCGTTCGTTCTGATGATGCTCCAAGGTTCCGCATCGCGGAACACCGGAACCGTGGTGCGGAAGCCCCTGCCCACGGCGGGGCGGGATGGGGAATCATGGTGACCATGTCCGAGAACCACGACCCGATCCGCCTGCTCGCCATCCGCGACACCCCGCTGTCGCTGGACGAGGTGTACGAGGCGGTCGGCGACGACGCGGCCGGCGGGACCACGCTCTTCGTCGGGACGGTCCGCGACCACGACGGCGGGAAGTCGGTGGCGGCGCTGGAGTACAGCGCCCACCCGACCGCCGAGCGGGAGATGCGGCGGATCGCCGAGAAGATCTGCGCCGACTTCCCGGTCCGCGCGCTGGCCGCGGTCCACCGGGTCGGGCGGCTGGAGATCACCGACCGGGCCGTGATCGTCGCGGTCTCCTGCGCCCACCGCGGCGAGGCCTTCGCGGCCGCCCGGCGGCTGATCGACGACCTCAAGCACGAGGTGCCGATCTGGAAGCACCAGGTCTTCACCGACGGCCAGGAGGAGTGGGTCGGCGCCGGCGACTGCTGAGCCCGACCCGCCCCACGATCGGGGGTCTAGCCCATTCGGCCCGTAACCCGGATGGCGCCCACGCCGTTCCTCTACCAGGCGGTTAATCTGCTGATAGACACGACGAGCCTGTGGGGAGACGGATATGGCTGCGCTCGCCTGGTTGATCATCCCGGTTGTCGCCGCGCTGCTGGCGATGGTCTGGGCCGGTTGGGCGGCCCGGCCTCCGCGCGCGACCACCGATCCGAGTTCGCTGGCCGAACACCAGCGCTTCCGCGCCGCGATGGAGCGGAGCACCGCCGGATCCGAGCGGCGCAGTGAGTAGCCCGGACGGCACCGAGTAGCGGTCTTCCCGTACTGTCGAGCCATGCCACGCCGCTCCGCGACGATGCTCGCCGCCACCCTGCTGCTGATAGGCCTGCTCTGCGCCTCGGTCCTGATGAAGGTGCCCTACACCGAGATGAGCCCCGGGCCGACCTACAACACGCTCGGGGAGCAGGACCGGTCGGGTGACCCGGTGATCACCATCACCGGGCACGACACGTACCCGACCAGCGGACACCTCAACATGACCACCGTCCAGGTCACCGGCGCCAAGTACGAGCCGAGCCTGGTGTCGGCGGTGGTCGGCTGGCTGCGCGACGACGTGCTGGTGGTGCCGCACGACAACGTGTACCCGAAGGGCCAGACCGACAAGGAGGCCCAGCAGCAGAACGCGGAGGAGTTCGCCTCCTCCGAGGACAGCGCCAAGACGGCGGCGCTGAACCAGCTGGGCATCCCGGTCGGCACCGAGGTGATCGTGAACTCGGTGGTCTCCGGCGGCCCCTCCGAGGGCAAGCTGCACGCCGGCGACCAGATCGTCGCCGTGGACGGCACCAAGGTCACCACCCGGGAGAGCGTCGCCGAGCAGGTGACCAAGCACAAGCCGGGCGAGACCGCCGTCTTCACCGTCGTGCCGCACGCCAAGGCCAGCGCGACGCCGAACCCGGCGGACGAGGTGCAGGTGCCGATCACCACCGGTACGGCGCCGGACTCCTCGCGGGCGATCGTCGGGATAACCCCCGGGATCGACCACAGCTACCCGTTCAAGATCGACATCGGGCTGCAGGACGTCGGCGGGCCGAGCGCCGGCCTGATGTTCGCGCTCGGGATCATCGACAAGCTCACCCCGGACGACCTCACCGGCGGGAAGTTCGTCGCCGGCACCGGCACGATCGGCGACGACGGCGAGGTCGGCCCGATCGGCGGCATCCAGATGAAGCTGATCGCCGCCCGGGACAAGGGCGCGGAGTACTTCTTCACCCCGGCGGACAACTGCACCGAGGCGGTCAAGAACACTCCCGGCGGGCTGACCCTGGTGAAGGTCAACACCCTCGGCGAGGCGCTCGATGCCCTCGGCAAGATCAAGGCTGGGGACAGGGCGGCGCTGCCGAGCTGCGCCAAGTAGTACTTGCTGACAGGGGCGCGGGAACTGCGCGACCGACCATGCACTCACGTAGAGCGTGGCTGGTCGCGCAGTTCCTCGCGCCCCTGATGGTCCTGTTCAGGAGAAGGTGGCGAGGAGGGCCTCGGTCAGGCCCGGGACCAGGTCGGGGCCGGTGAGGACCTCGCGCGGGGAGTCCTTCTCGCGCAGTCGCAGGGCGATCTCCTTGGCCCCGTCGCGCAGCACGGCGGCGGTGATCCGCACCTCCTGCCGCTGCGGGTGCTCGGCCACCCAGGTGGCGATCTCCTGATCGGTGGCGTTCTTCGGCCGGGAGGCCTCGGCGCCGGGGGGCAGCATGAGCCGCTCGACCACGAGCGCGCAGCCGACCACGCCGTCCGGCCAGGCGATGGTGCCGAGGAACTTGTCCAGCTCCATGCCGGCCGGCAGTTCGTCCTGCTCGACCGGGGTGAGGCCGGTCGGGTTGTCGTGCAGGCCGAGCTGCTTGGCGAGCCTGGGGTTGGCCTTGAGCATCGCGGCGTTGTCCACCAGGGCGAACAGGCGGGTGGGCATGTCCCAGCCGAGGGAGGCGGCGTGCTCGTCGATCTCCAGGGCGGCCCGGGTGAGCGGGCTGGTGGGCGGCAGGCCGGTGGCGGGAAGGTCAGGAACGTCGGACATGACCCCATCCTCACACGTACGGGCCCGCTCTCCCGAACTCCGACGCAATCCGCGGGAACTCCGGTAAAGACCGATTAAGTTGCACTGGAAGCCGGGAGAACACGACCGACGACGACAACACACAGCCGAGGTGGAGCCTTGACCTTCCAGATGCCGGAACGACCCGAACCGGGATTCCGCGCGAGAGTCGGGCCGCCGTCCCGCCGCACCCGGGTGCTGCTGCTGACGGCGGGCGTGCTGGCCGTGCTGTTCCTGCTGTTCGTCATGTTCTCCGGGCTGTGGACCGACTGGCTGTGGTTCAAGTCGGTCGACTACGCGTCGGTCTTCACCGCGCAGTTGTGGACCAAGGCGGCGCTGTTCGCGATCTTCGGCGCGGTGATGGCGGTGGTGGTCGGCGCCAACCTGTGGCTGGCGTACCGGCTGCGGCCGCCGCTGGCGGCGATGTCGATAGAGCAGCAGTCGCTCGACCGCTACCGGATGGGCATCGCGCCGTTCCGCAAGTGGCTGCTGATCGGCGTCTCGCTGCTGATCGGGCTGGTGGCCGGTGCGGCCGCGGCCGGCCAGTGGCGCACCTGGATGCTGTGGACCAACGAGACGCCGTTCGGGGTGAAGGACTCCCAGTTCCACCTCGACGTCTCCTATTACGCGTTCGAGCTGCCCTGGTACCAGTTCGTGCTGGGCTTCGCGTTCTCCGCGGTGATCGTCTCGCTGCTGGCGTCGCTCTTCGTCCACTACCTGTACGGCGGCCTGCGGCTGCAGGGCCCCGGGCGGCGGGCGAGCGCCGGCGCGCAGGGGCACCTGGCGGTGCTGCTCGGCGTGTTCGTGCTGCTCAAGGCGGTCGCGTACTGGCTGGACCGGTATGCGCTGGCGGTGAAGACCGGCTCGTACAAGGGCGTGGACGGCTGGACCGGCCTGCGCTACGTGGACGCCAACGCGTACCTACCGGCCAAGAACATCCTGTTCTTCGTGGCGATCATCTGCGCGCTGCTGTTCTTCCTGACCCCGATCCGCCGCACCTGGGCGCCGGCGCTGATCGGCTTCGGGCTGATGGCGCTGTCGGCGGTGCTGATCGGCGGGGTGTACCCGGCGATCGTGCAGCAGTTCCAGGTCAAGCCGAACGAGCAGGCCAAGGAGACGCCGTACATCCAGAAGAACATCGACGCCACCCGCCAGGCGTACGGCATCGCGGGCAGCGACGCCCGGCAGTACGACCCGACGACCACCACCAGCGCCGACGCCGTCAAGCCGGACGCGCAGACCATCGCCGACATCCGGCTGCTGGACCCGAACGTGGTCTCGCCGACGTTCCAGCAGAACGAGGCGCTGCGGAAGTACTACGCCTTCCCGCGGACCCTGGACGTGGACCGCTACGGCCAGCAGGACACCGTGCTGGGCGTCCGTGAGCTGGACCTGACCGGGGTGCAGCAGCGCAACTTCATCAACGACCACTTCCAGTACACCCACGGCTACGGCGTCGTCTCGGCCAAGGGCAACCAGGTGGACGCCAACGGCAACCCGGTCTACACCGAGCAGGCCCTGCCCACCACCGGCGCCTTCGGCCCGTACCAGCAGCGGGTCTACTACGGCGAGAAGACCGGCACGTACTCGATCGTCGGCGGCGCCGGCATGAACGAGATCGACTACACCTCCGAGTCGGGCGACGTGAAGTCGTTCCACTACGACGGCGGCAGCGGCGTCTCGCTGGACAACCCGTTGACCCGGGCCGCGTACGCGGTGAAGTTCGCCGAGCCGCAGATCCTCTACTCCGGGGCGATCAAGGGCGGCGCCAAGGTGATCTACGACCGCACCCCCAAGGAGCGGGTGGAGAAGGTCGCGCCGTGGCTGTCGATCGACGCCGACCCGTACCCGGTGGTGCAGGACGGCCGGCTGGTGTGGGTGCTGGACGGCTACACCACCTCGGACGGCTACCCGTTCTCCTCGAAGACCACCCTGGGCGAGTCCACCAAGGACTCGCTGACCGACCAGCGCGGCCGCACCCTGACCGCGGTCAACCAGGTCAACTACATCCGCAACTCGGTCAAGGCCACCGTCGACGCCTACACCGGCGAGGTGACCCTGTACCAGTGGGACGACGCCGACCCGGTGCTGAAGACCTGGATGAAGGCGTTCCCCGGCACGGTCAAGGCGCGCGCCGACATCCCGGCCGGCCTGCTGCCGCACCTGCGCTACCCGCAGGACATGTTCAAGGTGCAGCGCGACCTGCTCGGGCAGTACCACATGACGGATGCGACCGGCTTCTTCAACGGCACCGACATCTGGCAGGTGCCGGCCGACCCGACCACCAACACCGGTGACGTGCAGCCGCCGTACTACCTGACGCTGCGGATGCCGGACCAGCAGGCCGCGACCTTCTCGCTGACCACCAGCTTCGTGCCGAGCGGCCGCGACAACCTGGCCGCCTTCGTGTCGGTCAGCGCCGACCCCGGGCCGGACTACGGAAAAATGCGCATTCTCAAGGTGCCGACCGGCGCCGGTGCGCTCGGCCCGAAGCTGACCCAGGCGAAGCTCAACTCGGACACCGCGGTGGCCAACCAGCTGACCCTGCTGAAGACCGGCACCGACTCCGACATCGAGTACGGCAACCTGCTCACCCTGCCGGTGGGCGGCGGCTTCCTCAACGTCGAGCCGGTCTACCTGGTGGGCCGCAGTGCCCGGGTGCCGGTGCTGCAGAAGGTGCTGGCGGTGTACGGCAACACCGTCGCGCTGGAGGACAACCTGGCGAAGGCGCTGGAGAAGGTCCTTCAGGGCGCGGCGACCGGCGCTCCCACCACGCCGACAGCCCCCGGGTCCACGACCACGCCGGGTTCCACCACACCCGGCAGCACCGTCGGCCCCGACCTGGCCAAGGCGCTGCAGGACGCGCAGAAGGCGTACACCGACGGTCTGGCCGCTCAGAAGAGCGGCGACTGGGCCGCCTACGGTGCGGCGCAGAAGGCGCTCGGCGACGCCCTCAAGGCGGCCGACGAGGCCCAGCGGAAGGCCGCCGCGGGCACCTCCGCGCCGTCCCCCTCGCCCAGCCCCTCGCCCAGTGCGAGCCCCTGAGCTGCGGTAACCGATTGTTGGTCCACCCCGTGATCGTGCTATGGTTGTCTCACCGACGCGGGGTGGAGCAGCTCGGTAGCTCGCTGGGCTCATAACCCAGAGGTCGCAGGTTCAAATCCTGTCCCCGCTACTCAGTGGCACGAAGGCCCGGAGGCTTTGCCTCCGGGCCTTCGGCGTTTATGGAGGAGAAGTGGTGATCGTCTCCGGTACGATGCGTGGCCGGGGTTTGTGGGGCACAAGTGTCGGGAAATCGACAAAGCGCTGAAGCAATCTCGCCGGGCTTCGGCTCCGCTCGGCCCAATCGGGCCGGAGCAGGTGTACGCGGGTTGCGGGTGATGCGACGATGGACCACATGGGGGACGGGGACCGGCCGCTGACCGGCCGTCGGTTCCGACGCGCCCCCGGACGATGCCGCGACACTCGGGGGGAGCGGGAGTCGGCATGAAGCTTATCGGCAGGAACGGGACGGGAGAAGAGCTGCCAGGTCACGCGCACGACATCGACACCGAGTCGTGGGCGCAGAGCCCGGAGGAACCGCAGGGCACGCTGCCCGCGCAGCGCACCAGCGCCTTCGCGCCCGGCGGCCGGGCCACCGGCTACGGGCCGGAGAGCCTGGTGCACCTGACCGCCCGCCAGGTGGTCGACGCCGCCGCGCCGCAGCGCACCGCCCTGCTCGACGACGAGCCGGACCCGGCCAGCTTCGAGACCGCGCTCGCCGCCCGCGAGCAGGCCGCGCTGGAGGCCCGCCACCGCGGCTCCGCCGACGCCGGCGACCCGAACGCGGCCAGCCAGCTCGGCGCCCTGCTGCTGCGCCGCGGCGACCTCGCGGACGCCGAGCCCTACCTGCGCAGCGCCGCCGCCGCCGGGCTGCGCGCCGCCGCCAACAACCTGGGCGTCCTGCTGCACCAGCAGGGCCACCGCGCCGAGGCCGCCCAGTGGTGGCGGCAGGCCGCCGTCGCCGGCTCCGCGCCCGCCGCGCACGCACTCGGCCTGCAACTGCGCGACCAGGGCGAGGAGGAGGCCGCCGAGTACTGGCTGCACTTCGCCGCCGAGCACGGCCACCCGCTCGGCGCCTACGCCCTGGGCGACCTGATGGAGCATCGGCGCGACGTGCGCGCCGAACGCTGGTTCAAGGCCGCCGCCGACTCCGGCCACCGCGAGGCCGCGTACCGGCTCGCCCGGATGCGCGAGGCCGCCGGCGACAAGGACACCGCCGAGACCTGGTACCGCACCGCCGCCGCCCGCAGCCACGCCCGCGCGGCGCTGCGGCTCGGCGTGCTGCTCGAGGAGCGCGGCGACCTCGACGACGCGGCCCGCTGGTACCGCCAGTCCGCGCAGAACGGCGAGCCGCGGGCCGCCTGCGCACTCGGCTTCCTGCTGCGCGACGCCGGCGACCCGGCCGCCGCCGCCGAATGGTGGCAGGAGGCGGCCGAGGCCGGCGACGGCACCGCTGCCAACGCGCTCGGCGCCCTGCACGCGAGCCGCGGCGAACCGGTCGAGGCCGAGCGCTGGTACCGCGTCGCGCTGGACGCCGGCGACCACAACGGAGCCTTCAACCTCGGCCTGCTCTGCGCCGGCGCCGGCCGCGAGTCCCAGGCCGAGCAGTGGTACCGCCGGGCCGCCTACGCCGGACACCGCGAGGCCTGCAACGCGCTGGCCGTCGTGCTGCTCCAGCGCGGCGACGAGTCCGGCGCCGAGCCCTGGTTCTCCAAGGCAGCCGAGGCCGGCAGCGTCGACGGCGCCTTCAACCTCGGCGTGCTCCACGCCGGCCGCGGCGAACTCCGCCAGGCCCAGGAGTGGTACGCCCGCGCCGCCGCCGAGGGCCACGGCGAGGCGGCCCTGCAACTGGCCGTCGCCCAGGAGCAGCGCGGCAACCTGCCCGGCGCGCTGGAGCGCTACCGGCAGGCCGCCGGCGGCGGCTCCGCCGAGGGCGCCTTCCGGCTCGCCTCGCTGCTCGACCGGCGCGGCGACGCCGACGCGGAGGCCGAGCACTGGTACGCCGTCGCGGCCGACGCCGGGCACCGGCGCGCCCAGGTGCGGATGGGCGTGCGGGCCGCCGAGCGGGGCGCCCTGCAGATCGCCGAGAGCTGGTACCGGCGGGCCGCCGAGGCCGGCAGCCGCAGCGCCGCGTTCAACCTCGGGCTGCTGCTGGCGCGCCAGGACTCCGAGGCCGAGGCGATGCTCTGGTACACCCGCGCCGCCGACGCGGGGCACGGGCGGGCCGCGCTGCGGCTCGCGCTGCTGGCGCTGCGACGCGGGGAGCCGGTGCAGGCCGAGAACTGGTGCCGGCGGGCCGCCGAGTACGGGCCGGCGGAGGTCGCGGAGCGGGCGGGGCGGCTGCTGGGCGCGCTGAACGCGGAGCTGTCGGCCTAGGTACGAGCGGGGGCGCGGGGAACTGCGCGACCGACCATGGACTCAGGTAGAGCGATGGCTGGTTGCGCAGTTCCCCGCGCCCCTGGTGGTTGGCCCTACCTGCTGCAGTCGGGGCAGAGGCCGCGGTAGGTGATGTCGGCGCCGGAGATGACAAACCCGTAGCGTTCGGCGGCCGGCAGGGCGGCGAGTGGATCACCCTGGGGGTGGACGTCGCGGATGGCGCCGCAGCCCGAGCAGACCAGGTGCTGGTGTGCGTGGTGGGCGTTGGGGTCGTAGCGCTTGGCGCG
The DNA here is from genome assembly GCF_024172095.1 of Kitasatospora cinereorecta. Taxonomy (GTDB): domain Bacteria; phylum Actinomycetota; class Actinomycetes; order Streptomycetales; family Streptomycetaceae; genus Kitasatospora; species Kitasatospora cinereorecta. The sequence continues at coordinate 638,343 of NZ_JAMZDX010000001.1, forward strand.
GCCGTCGGTGGCGACCTCGAGAACCTCGCCGAGGGTGACCAGTTCGCCGAGGGTGTTGTAGACGGTCGCCCGGCTGATCTCCGGGAGGCGTTCCACCGCGCGGGCGTGCACCTCGTCCGCGGTGAGGTGGACGTGGTCGCCGTCGAGGACCTCGGCCACGACCCGGCGCTGCGAGGTCAGCCGCCATCCACGTGCGCGAAGTCGTACCAGCAGGTCGCTCATGCGCACAGAGTAAGGGACGTTCCGAACTTGGTTCCACTATTGACTTAGACAAAGTCCAAGTTAGGATCCTGTCGTCACGACCGGACAACGCGGAGGCACAGCTACATGACCACCCAGGACGACCTGCGGCCCATCCTCACCACGGAGTCCGGTGCTCCCGTGGCGGACAACCAGAACACCGAGACGGCGGGCGTCGGCGGCCCGGCGCTGATCCAGGACCAGCTGCTGTTCGAGAAGCTGGCGCACTTCAACCGGGAGCGGATCCCGGAGCGCGTGGTGCACGCCCGCGGCGCCGGTGCGTACGGCACGTTCACGGTGACGGCGGACGTCACGGCGTACACCCGGGCGGCGTTCCTGTCCGAGGTCGGCAAGCAGACTGAGACGTTCCTGCGCTTCTCGACGGTGGCCGGCAACCTCGGCGCGGCGGACGCGGTCCGCGACCCGCGCGGCTTCGCGCTGAAGTTCTACACCGAGGAGGGCAACTACGACCTCGTCGGCAACAACACCCCGGTGTTCTTCATCAAGGACGCCATCAAGTTCCCGGACTTCATCCACACCCAGAAGCGCGACCCGTACACCGGCTCGCAGGAGGCGGACAACGTCTGGGACTTCTGGGGCCTGTCGCCCGAGTCGACCCACCAGGTGACGTGGCTGTTCGGCGACCGCGGCATCCCGGCGACGTACCGGCACATGAACGGCTACGGCAGCCACACCTACCAGTGGCAGAACGAGGCCGGCGAGTACTTCTGGGTGAAGTACCACTTCAAGACGGACCAAGGCATCCGCAATCTGACCCAGTCCGAGGCCAACCGGCTGGCCGGCGAGGACCCGGACAGCCACCAGCGCGACCTGCGCGAGGCGATCGAGCGCGGCGAGTTCCCGCGTTGGACCGTGCAGGTGCAGATCATGCCGGCCGCCGACGCGGCGGAGTACCGGTTCAACCCGTTCGACCTGACCAAGGTGTGGCCGCACGCGGACTACCCGCCGATCGAGATCGGCACCCTGGAGCTCAACCGCAACCCCGACAACATCTTCGCCGAGGTCGAGCAGTCGGTCTTCTCCCCGGCGCACTTCGTGCCCGGCATCGGCCCGTCCCCGGACAAGATGCTGCAGGGCCGGCTGTTCGCCTACGCGGACGCCCACCGCTACCGGGTCGGCATCAACGCCGACCACCTGCCGGTGAACCGCCCGCACGCCACCGAGGCGCGCACCAACAGCCGCGACGGCCACCTGTACGACGGCCGCCACGGCCGGCAGAAGAACTACGAGCCGAACACCTTCGGCGGGCCGGCCCAGACCGGCCGTCCGCTCTGGTCGGCGGTGCCGGTGGCGGGTGCGACCGGCAACCACGTCGCGCCCTCGCACGCGGAGGACGACGACTTCGGGCAGGCCGGCGCCCTGTACCGGCTGATGTCCGCGGACGAGCAGCAGCGCCTGATCGCGGGCCTGGCCGGCTTCATCGCCAAGGTCTCCGCCGACCGCGACGACATCGTCGAGCGCGCGGTCGAGAACTTCCGCACGGCGGACGCCGACTACGGCCGCCGCCTGGACGAGGCCGTCCGCGAGCTGCGCAAGCAGCGCTGACCGCCCTCATGACTGCGGGCCCCGGGTTGCGTGGTGCTCCCCGGGGCCCGCGACCATTGCTGTCGCCGGCTCAGACCGACAGGCGGCGCAGTGTCTCCTCGTGCAGCAGGCCGTTGGTGGCCACCGCGTCGGCGCCCATCGGCCCGTCGTAGCCGTCCAGTCCGGTGAAGCGGCCGCCCGCCTCCTGCACCACGATGCACGGCGCGGCCATGTCCCACAGGCTCAGCTCGGGCTCGGCGGCGATCTCCACCGCGCCCTCGGCGACCATCATGTACGACCAGAAGTCGCCGTACGCGCGGGTGCGCCAGCAGGCCCGGGTCAGGTCGAGGAAGGGGTCGAGGCGGCCGCGCTCCTCCCAGCCGGTGAGCGAGGAGTAGGAGAAGGACGCGTCCTCGATCCGGGAGACCTGGGAGACGCTGATCCGGGAGGCCTTGGCGAGGCTGCGGCCGGCGTACGCGCCGAGGCCGCGCGCCGCCCACCAGCGGCGGCCGAGCGCCGGGGCGGAGACGATGCCGACCACGGGCTGCAGCTCGCCGTCCGGCTGCTCCTCCAGCAGCGCGATCAGGGTGGCCCAGACCGGCACGCCGCGGACGTAGTTCTTGGTGCCGTCGATCGGGTCGATCACCCAGCGGCGCGGGCCGGTGCCCTGCAGGCCGTACTCCTCACCCATCACCGCGTCGCGCGGGCGGGCCCGCTGCAGCACGCTGCGGACGAGCTCCTCGGCCGCCTTGTCGGCGTCGCTCACCGGGGTCAGGTCGGGCTTGGTCTCGACCTTGAGGTCGAGGGCCTTGAAGCGCTCCATGGTGATCGAGTCGGCCGAGTCGGCGAGGACGTGGGCGAGGCGGAGATCGTCGTGGTAGTCGGCCATGCTCGAACATTAGCGGAATCAGTGACCTGAACCACTGAGCTGGAGCCCCACGACTCCGGCGATCACCAGGCTGATCGAGACCAGCTTGAGCGTGGACGCCGGCTCGTTCAGGTAGACCATGCCGTAGACCGCGGTGCCCGCCGCGCCGATGCCCGTCCAGACCGCGTAGGCGCTGCCGACCGGGAGGGACTTCAGCGAGAGGGTGAGCAGGCCGAAGCTGCCCAGCGCGAAGACGCAGAAGCTGACGGTGGGCCAGAGCTTGGTGAAACCGTGGCTCAGCTTGAGGTTGACCGCGAAGCCGGTCTCCAGCAGACCGGCGAGGATCACCAAGGCCCATGCCATCGGCTCGGCTCCCTGTCTCCGCGAATGGGCTGACCTTCCTATGATCGCCAGCCCCGAGGGATCCGACACCTGCGACACGAGCCGCTCGGCGGGCCCAGGACGCCCCCGCCGTCGGCCCGGGGCGCCCGCCGGGCCGACGGCGGGGTCGGTCTCAGTCGCCCTCGCCGCCCTCGCGGGTGGAGAGCAGACGGCGCAGCGAGTAGAGCCGGGCCTGGTCGGCGTGGCCGTCGGCGACCCAGGCGTCCAGGGCGCAGTCCGGCTCGTCGTGGCTGCACGCGCGCGGGCACTCGGCGGTGCCGGGCTCCAGGTCGGGGAAGGCGAGGATGACCCGGGACGGGTCGATGTGCGACAGCCCGAAGGAGCGGAAGCCCGGGGTGTCGATCACCCAGCCCGGGTCCAGCGCCTTCTTCGAACCGGGCTTGGCCCCCGGCGGCGGGGGCAGCCGCAGCGCCAGCGCCGAGACGGTGGTGTGCCGGCCGCGCCCGGTGACCGCGTTGACCCGGCCGGTGCTCCGCTGCCGCTCCGGCACCAGCGCGTTGACCAGGGTGGTCTTGCCGACGCCGGAGTGCCCGATGAAGACGGTGGAACGGCCGCGCAGGTGCTCGCGGACGGCCTCCGCGCCGCTGCTCTCCAGTTCGTCCGACCGGGTCACCACGTAGCGGATGCCGAGCGGGGCGTACGACTCCAGCAGCGTCTCCGGCGAGGCCAGGTCCGACTTGGTGAGCACCAGCAGCGGCTCCATGCCGGCGTCGTACGCCGCCACCAGGCAGCGGTCGATCAGCCGGGGCCGCGGCTCGGGGTTGGCCAGGGCGGTGACGATGGCCATCTGCTCGGCGTTGGCGACCACGATCCGCTCGAACGGGTCGTCGTCGTCCGCGGTCCGCCGCAGCACGGAGGAGCGCTCACCGACCCGGACGATCCGGGCCAGGGTGTCCGGCTCGCCCGAGAGGTCGCCGACCACGCTGACGGTGTCGCCGACCACCACGCCCTTGCGGCCGAGCTCGCGGGACTTCATCGCGACGATCTCGCGCTCCTGCTTGGTGCCCCCGTCGACCAGGCAGGTCAGCCGGCCCCGGTCCACGGTGAGGATCATCGCCTCGGCAGCGTCCTCGTGCTTGGGCCTGATCCGGGTCCGCGGCCGGGAACCCCGGCGTTGCGGGCGGTTGCGGATGTCGTCCTCGTCGGCGTCCTTGCCGTAGCGGCGCATGCTCCTCCTCTCCCCGTCAGCGCTGACCGAGGAGGTCTGCCCACATCTGCGGGAAGTCCGGCAGGGTCTTGGCCGTGGTGGCCACGTTCTCCACCAGGACGCCGTCGACCGCCAGACCGATCACCGCCGCGGCGGTGGCCAGCCGGTGGTCCTCGTAGGTGTGGAAGACGCCGCCGTGCAGCGGGCGCGGGCGGATCCGCAGGCCGTCCTCGGTCTCGGTGACGTCGCCGCCCAGGTCGTTGATCTCCTTGGCGAGCGCGGCGAGCCGGTCGGTCTCGTGCAGGCGCAGGTGGGCGATGCCGTACAGGTGCGACTCGGAGTCGGCCAGCGCGGCCACCGCGGCGATCACCGGGGTGAGCTCGCCGACGTCGTGCAGGTCGACCTCGATGCCGTGAATCTTGCCGGTGCCGGTGAACTCCAGGCCCTCGTCGCCGAAGCGGCAGGTGCCGCCCATCTGCGTGTAGATCTCGCGCAGCTGGTCGCCCGGCTGGTAGGTGTGCTTCGGCCAGTCCCGGACGGTCACCCGGCCGCCGGTGACCAGCGCGGCGGCGAAGAACGGCGCGGCGTTGGAGAGGTCCGGCTCGACCACCAGGTCGCGGCCGATCAGCGCCCCGGGGGTGACCCGCCAGACGTCCTTCTCACCGCCGTCCTCGGGGGCGTCGACCTGGCCGCCCGCCTTGCGGATCATGTCCACGGTCATCCGGATGTGCGGCAGCGAGGGCACGGTCTCGCCGACGTTGCGGATCTCCACGCCGTTGTTGAACCGGGCGCCGGAGAGCAGCAGGGCGGAGATGAACTGGGAGGAGGACGAGGCGTCCACCTCGACCGGGCCGCCGTCCAGCGCGCCGGTGCCGTGCACGGTGAGCGGGAAGCCGCCGCGGCCGCCGTCGTCGATCCGCGCGCCGAGGGCGCGCAGCGCGTCGATCACGCCGTGCTGGGGGCGCTCGTAGCTGCGGGGGTCGCCGTCGAAGTGGATCGCGCCGTCGGCGAGCGCGGCGACCGGCGGCAGGAAGCGCATCACGGTGCCGGCGTTGCCCACGTCCACCTGGGCCGGGCCGTGCAGCTGGGCGGCCGGGATGACCCGCCACGCCTCGCCGCCGCCGGTGCCGCCGCTGGCCTCGTTGACCGTCTCCTCGATGCTCACGCCGAGCGCCCGCAGGCCGTCCGCCATCAGCTGGGAGTCGCGGCTGCGCAGCGGTCGGCGGACCCAGCCCGGGCCGTCGGCCAGCGCCGCCAGCACCAGCGCTCGGTTGGTCGCCGACTTGGAGCCGGGGATGGTCACGGTCGCGTCCACGGCGGCGGTGGCGACGGGAGCGGGCCACAGGGTCTCGGTCATGCACCCAGTCTATGGGCGCGAGGGGGCCGGGCCGGGAGCGGCGGGCAGGCCCTGTCACATGGCCCTGTCGCAGGGAGCGCGCACCCGGCGCGAGCCGTCGGCGAGCGCCGCCGCCGGATTGGTGGGCCGGGGCCGACGCTACTGGTGGTGCATCAGCCAGCTGCCGCCGGCCAGCAGGCAGGCCAGCGAGACCACCAGGAACAGCGCCACCCAGAGCAGTCCGCCGACCCCGGTGAGCCGGGCCAGCTGGTCGGCGTCCGAGTCGCGTGCCCCGCCCCGCCGCCGCTTGGCCTGCAGTTCCATCACCGGCCGGACCCCGGCCACCAGCAGGAACCACACCCCCAGGTAGGCGAAGGCGGCCTGCAGCTCGGTCGAGCCGTACCAGGAGATCGCCAGGAACGCGCCGCCGGTGACCAGCACCGACACCACGCCGAAGGCGTTGCGGATCATCAGCAGCATCCCGGCCAGCAGCACGATGCAGATCCACAGCAGCGCGGTGATCCGCCCCGACGCCAGCAGCGCCGCCCCGCCCAGGCCCAGCAGCGACGGCGCGGTGTAGCCCGCCGCGGCCGTCAGCACCATGCCGGGACCGGTCGGCGGCCCGGAGGACAGGGTCAGTCCGGAGGTGTCCGAGTGCAGCCGGATCCCGGAGAGCCGGCGGCGGGTGAGCACCGCGACCAGGCCGTGGCCGCCCTCGTGCGCGATCGTCACCACGTTCCGGCTGAGCCGCCACACCGGCCGGATCGCCACCGCCAGCAGCGCCACCGCCGCCGCGCCCAGCACCAGCCACTGCGGTGGCGCCGGCTGGGCGTCGACCAGCCTGTGCCACACCTCAGCGATGTCCATCCTGCTTCTCGCCTCGCCCTCGGGGTCGCTGCCGAACGGGCAGCCTCCCATGAGGGGACGGCCGGGCGGTAGCGGGAGGTTCTCCTGATGAGATGAGGAACTTCTGAACGGGACGCCGTGGCAAGCTGATCGGCATGTGCGGTCGCTTCGTCTCCACCACCCGGCCCGAGGACCTGGTCGACCACTTCGGCATCCAGCAGTGGGACCCGACCGAGACGCTCGCCCCCAGCTGGAACGTCGCCCCGACCGAGTCGGCGTTCGCGGTGCTGGACCGGGCGCCGAAGGGGGAGCGGGAGCCGGTCCGTCAGCTGCGGGTGCTGCGCTGGGGGCTGGTGCCCGCCTGGTCGAGGTCGGCCGACACCGCGGTCAAGATGATCAACGCCCGGGCGGACACCGTCCACGAGAAGCCCGCCTACCGCCAGGCCTTCGCCTCCCGGCGCTGCCTGCTCCCGGTCGACGGCTACTACGAGTGGCAGACCCTCCCGGCCGAGGGCAGGGGCAGACCCCGCAAGCAGCCGTACTTCGTCAGCCGGGTCGACGGCGCGCCGCTCGCCCTCGCCGGGCTGTACGAGTTCTGGCGCGACCGCGCGCTGCCCCCCGACCACCCCGACGCCTGGCTGGTCACCTGCACCGTCGTCACCACCGACGCCGAGCCGATGCTCGCCCCGATCCACGAGCGGATGCCCCTCTTCCTCGACCCCTCCCGCTTCGACGCCTGGCTCGACCCGGCGCTCGACGAGCCCGAGGAGGTACGCCGCCTGCTGGTCCCGCCCGCCCCCGGCGAACTCCGCGCCCACCCGGTCGGCGCCGCCGTGGGCAACATCCGCAACAACGGCCCGGAACTCGTCCGCGAGCTCAACGACGAGGACCGGACGACCCTTTTCTAGTCGCGGCAGGCGTTTTGAGGGGGGTTAACCTCATCAGATGGAGAAGATCGTCCCGACCCCCGTCGGGGACTCCCGGCTCACGCACTTCCCCGCGAAGCGCCCCAAGGCCCTGCTGGTGCTGGGCCACGGCGCCGGCGGCGGGGTGGAGGCACCGGACCTGCAGGCGCTGGCGGCCGGGCTGCCGGCCCGCGGTGTGACGGTGGTGCTGGCCGAGCAGCCGTGGCGGGTGGCGGGCAAGCGGCTGGCGCCGGCCCCGAAGACGCTGGACGTCGGCTGGCTCCCGGTGATGGCAGAGGTGGCCGCGGCCGGGCTGCCGGTGTTCGCGGGCGGCCGCAGTGCCGGCGCCCGGGTGGCGTGCCGGACCGGCCGGGCGACCGGGGCGGCGGGCGTGGTGGCGCTGGCGTTCCCGCTGCACCCGCCGGGCAAGCCGGAGAAGAGCCGGGCCGAGGAGCTGCTGGAGTCCGGGGTGCCGACGCTGGTGGTCCAGGGCGGGGCGGACACGTTCGGAACGCCGGAGGAGTTCCCGGCGCTGCCGGAGGGCCACCGGCTGGTGCCGGTCCCGTACGGCTCGCACGGTTTCAAGATCCCCAAGCGGGCCCCGGTGGACGAGGCGGAGAGCCTGCAACTGATCGTTTCGGCCGTCGGGGACTGGATCCTCGGTGTGACCTGACAGATACCGGCGGACCGGGAATGTACCGGGCGCTCACGCGGTTGACTCCAACCGTCAGCACAGAGTCCCAGAGTCCCGGTGAAAGGCAGCGCACATGGGTTCGATCGCTTGCCCCGAGCGGCCGGAGGAGCGCGCGGCGGCGACGTCGCTCGTGCCCGACTGGTCGGACTGGGTTGCCGCAGGCGAGAAGCCGGTGGCCCCGATATCCTCGCTTTCGGGCGGGCCCACGGTGGGCCGTGCCCGCGATGCCGAGGAGGTGGGTCCGGTCGTCGGGACCGAGGACGAGGCCGTGTCGGACGCCGGAGGCTCCGACGAGGGCCTGCCGGCGGGCGAGGCGCTCACCGGTGACGAGCTGGCCGAGGCGATCGGTGAGGACACCTTCCGGGTGTCCGCGGACGAGAGCGAGGAGACCCGGCGGGAGCGCTTCGAGCGCGACGCGCTGGTCTACCTGGATCCGATGTACTCCGCGGCGCTGCGCATGACGCGCAACCCGGCCGACGCGGAGGACCTGCTCCAGGAGGCGTTCGCCAAGGCGTACGCGTCCTTCCACCAGTTCCGTGAGGGCACCAACCTCAAGGCCTGGCTGTACCGCATCCTCACCAACACCTTCATCAACTCGTACCGCAAGAAGCAGCGGGAGCCCCAGCGCACGGCGGCCGAGGAGATCGAGGACTGGCAGCTGGCCCGCGCCGAGTCGCACATGTCGACCGGTCTGCGCTCGGCCGAGGCCCAGGCGCTCGACCACCTGCCGGACAGTGACGTGAAGGACGCCCTGCAGGCGATCCCGGAGGAATTCCGGATCGCGGTCTATCTCGCGGATGTCGAGGGCTTTGCGTACAAGGAGATCGCGGACATCATGGGTACACCCATCGGTACGGTGATGTCCCGACTGCACCGGGGTCGCCGCCAGTTGCGCGGCATGCTGGAGGATTACGCCCGTGAGCGCGGGCTCGTTCCGGCGGGCAGCGGTGCAGGGCAGGAAGCGAAGGGCGCGCGCTCATGAGCTGCGGCGATCCGCACGAGACCGAGTGTGGCGAGGTGCTCGACCACCTCTATGAATTCCTCGACAACGAGATGGCCGAGGGCGACTGCGCCAAGCTGCGCGTGCACTTCGAGGAGTGCTCGCCCTGCCTGGAGAAGTACGGCCTGGAGCAGGCGATCAAGGCGTTGATCAAGCGCTCCTGCGGCTGCGACGACACCCCCGTGGACCTGCGGACCAAGGTGCTGGCCCGGATCGACTCGATCCGCACGAAGCAGCGGTCCGGCGAGGTGGTCGAGGCCACCGAGGTCACCGTCTCGGTGGAGGAGTCGGCTGGTCACGGCGCCGCGGTGGCGACCGCCGAGTAGTCCGGCGCACAGGGCTGTGGGGAGCCCCGGGGCGCGCGCCCCGGGGCTCCCGTGCGTCGACGACCGTCCGTGAACGCCCCGTCGTCACTCGATCGGGTGAGGTGTCGCTGCGCCGAGTGCGGCAATCCGCGATCGTGCGGCCGTGCCGCCGGGCCGGGCCCTATCCTCCTGACGGGCCCTCACCTCCGACGGCCCGGACGCGGGGCGGGGAGGTCGACATCGCCAGCGAACGCGAGGGCTCGGCCCTGTCGGCCATGGCGCTCGGCTACGTCGCCGTGGTGCTGTTCGCCGCGCTCGGCTGCCTGGCGCCGCTCGCCTACGGCGGGCACACCGGTGGCGACGGCGAACCGCTCGACTGGCCCCGGATCGCCCTGCTCGCCGTCCTCCACCTCTGCCTGGAATCGCTCGCCCAGGGCCGGCCCACCCCCTGCGCCCGGCTCTGGCGCCGCCTTCGCGGCCGACCCGTCGCCGACGCCCCCGAGCCACCCGCTCCACGCGGCAGCAGCTTCTTCCCGGTGCTGTTCGCCGGCGTGCTGATGCTGCCGCCCACCGGGGCGGCGCTGGTTGCGGTGCCCGGCGCGCTGGTCGGCCACAGCGCGGCTCCGCGCACCCTGCGCCGCGTGTGGAACGCGGCCCAGCTCGCCCTGGCGGCCTACACCGCCTCCGGGGTGTTCCGGCTGGCCGGCGGCGAGCGGCTGCTGCTCGGCGCGCGCTTCCCCGGCGCGGCGCTCGCCGTCCTGGCCGCCGTCCTGGCGTTCTGCCTGGTCAACGGCGTGCTGGTGGCGGCGATGCGGCGGCTGGTGGGCTGCCCGCGGACGGCCGAGCGGCTGCTCCCGCCGGTGCTGCCCGCGCTGCTGCACGGCGTCGGCGGGCTGATGATCGCCGTGCTCTGGCACGGACCGTACGGCGCCTTCGCCGCGGTGATCGGCCTGCTGCCGCTCACCATCTCGGCCTGGACCTCCGCCCAGGGCCACCGCGAGCAGTCCGCCCACCGGGCGACCGTCCAGGCCCTGGTCCAGGCGGTGGAGATCAAGGACGCGTACACCCGCGGGCACAGCGAACGGGTCGGCCGGGCCTCGGTGCTGATCGCCCGCCAGCTGGGCATGGGCGAGCAGCGGATCCGCACCCTGCACTTCGCCGGCACCCTGCACGACGTGGGCAAACTCGCCGTCGCCACCGAACTGCTGCGACGCAACGGGCCGCTCACCGACGCCGAGCGGCGGGCCGTCGAGGTGCACCCGGTGTTCGGCCACGAGCTGGTCCGCGACCTGGCCTTCCTCGGCGAGGCGCGGGATGGCATCCTGCACCACCACGAGCGGCTGGACGGCCGCGGCTACCCGCACGGCCTCGCCGGGGAACGGATCCCCGAATTCGCCCGGATCATCTCCGTCGCCGACGCCTTCGACTCGATGACCTCCACCCGCTCCTACCGCCGCGGCCGGCCGGTCGAGGAGGCCGTCGCCGAGCTGGAACGGTGCGCGGGCAGCCAGTTCGACCCGGTCATGGTGGACGCGCTGGTCGCCGCCGTCGCCGAACACGGCTGGCAGCCCGAGCCCGCCCCGCCCGGCGGCTGGGACGGCGAGGTGCCCGACATCCCGCTCGGCGTCCCGGAGCCCGCCCGGCCGCTGCCCGCGCCGGGCCGGGCCCTGTCCCGCGGAGGACCGACGTGACCAGGCGGCCGGGCCCTGAGCGGGGTGCGGTCGGTGCGGCGCGGGGTGCCGGGGGTGCCGGGGGTGCGGCCGGGGCCGCCACGGCGGTGCGCGGGGCGGCGGCCGCACTGCTCGGCGTGGCGGTCGGGCACCTGGCGACCGACGGGCCGGCCCAACCCGCGGTGGCGCTCGCCTTCGGCGGACTGGTCGCGCTCGGCGAGTGCGTCCGGGTCACCCTGCCGGGCGACCGCGAACACGCACCGATCGGCACCGCGGCGGCGCTGGCGTACGCGCTGCTCGGGCCGCTGCGCGGGCTGCCCACCGCGCACGGCGTGCTGCAGGTGGTGGCCGTGGCCGGGGCGGGGACGCTGATCGGCGCGGCCGGTGCGGCGGCGTTCCGCGGCGTGCGGGGCCGGGTGACGACGAAAGGGAAGGCGTCCGACTGCGGCCGTCGGCCGCGGGGGGTTCCCCGCGCCATCGGCCCGCTGGCCGCCGGTTCCGGCTACGACCGGGGCGCGCAGCGGGTGCTGACCGTGGGCTTCGCCGCCGTGCTGTTCCAGCCGCTGTACAACAGCGGGGCGCTCGACCGGCTGCCGCTGGCCGGTCCGGCGTACGGGCTGTTCCTGGCCGCGGTGGCCGCACTGGCCGGGCTCTGGGACGCCGTCCTGGCGGCGGTGCTGGAGCGGTCCAGGAGCGGCCTGCGGTTCGCCGCGGCGCTGGAGGACCAGCTGCGCTCGCTGCTGTCCATCGGCACGGCGATCGTCGCCACCGGCCTGCTGCTCAGCCTGCTCGCCGGGGAGGTCGGGCTGTGGGCGCTGCCGCTGTTCTGCGTGCCGCTGCTGCTCGCCCAGACCTCCTTCCGGCGGGCGGCGGCGGTCCGGGCCACCACCGGGCAGACCATCGAGACCCTGGCCCGGGCCACCGAAGTGGCCGGCTACACCACCCCGGGCCACGCCCGCCGGGTCGCCGACACCGCCTGCGCGCTCGGCCGCGAGCTGGGCCTGGGCAGCCGGGACCTCGCCCTGCTGGAGTACGCCGCGCTGATGCACGACATCGGGCAGCTCTCGCTGGTCGAGCCGGTGCCAGGCGGCGCCACCGCCCTGCTGCCCGACGCCGAACAGCAGCGGATCGCCCGCCTGGGCAGCGAGGTGATCCGGCGCACCGGCGTCCCCCGGCAGGTCTGGCAGCAGGTCGCACGGCTGGCCGACCCCTGCCGGCTCGCCGACGGCCGGCCGGACGCCAGCCTGCCGCTGGCCGCCCGGATCATCCGGGTCGCCAACGCCCACGACGACCTGCTCACCGCCGCCCGCCGGCACGGCCTGCCCGACCCCAGCGGACGCCTGGACGTCCTGCAGCGGCTCCGGCTGGACCGCGGCGGCTCCTACGATCCGGTCGTCCTGGACGCCCTGGCCCGAATGGGCCGCCGCGGCCGCGGGGCGGACTGAACGGCTGTGCGGGGAGCGCGGCCGGTGGGTGGCGTGGTTGGATGCGGTCGAGGGGGGAACACCACCCGGTGACCACGACGGCAGGGACGGAACGTGAGGATCTTCCATCGCGCGCGGCACCGGCCGTCTGCCACCTGGCGGCAGACGACCGACCGAGCCTTCACACTGATCGGCGACGGGCGGTACGAGGACGCCGGGGCGCTGCTGGTGATGGCCGCGGACCTGGAGCCCTGGCTGTCCGACTCCTGGTTCAACCTGGCCCTGCTGCACAAGTTCCGCCGCGACTGGGAGCAGGCCCGCAGCGCCGGCCTGCGCGCCGTCGCCCTGCTCGACCGCCAGCACGGCGCCCCGGACTGGTGGAACCTCGGCATCACCGCCACCGCCCTGCAGGACTGGCCGCTGGCCCGCCGCGCCTGGCAGGCGTACGGCCTGCGGCTGCCCGGCCTCCAGGGTGCGACCGGCGACGGCCCGATCGAGCTGGACCTGGGCACCACCCCGGTCCGGCTCTCCCCGGACGGCGAGTCCGAGGTGGTGTGGGGCAGACGGCTGGACCCGGCCCGGATCGAGGTGCTCTCCATCCCGCTCCCCTCCTCCGGCCGCCGCTGGGGCGAGGTGGTGCTGCACGACGGCGCCCCGCACGGTGAACGGGTCGCCGACGGGGTGGCGTACCCCGTCTTCGACGAGATCGAACTCTGGGCGCCCTCGCCGGTCCCCACCTGGGTGGTGCTGCTCCAGGCCGCCACCGCGGGCGACCGCGACGCGCTGGAGCGGCTGGTCTCCGACGCCGGCTACGCCGCCGAGGACTGGACCTCCTCGGTCCGGCTGCTGTGCCGGGCCTGCTCCGAGAGCCGGATGGCGATCGACGACGGCCACACCGCCCACCACGACCCGCATGACGACGGCGACCCGCTGCACCCCGGGCACCTCAGCCACCTCAGCCAGGGCAGCGCCGGGATGTCCTGGCTGGTCGAACGCGAGTGCGGGATCGCCGCCCCGGCCTCCCTGGTGCGCACCCTGCTGGACCGCTGGGTCACCGCTTCGCCCGCCACCCGCGCCTATCGCGATCTCGAAGAGGTCTGCTGAACCGCCCCGTACCCTGGACCGGTACATCCCGGTAGATCCAGACGGAGCGGAACGCAGCGATGGCCGACCAGCACGAGCACGACCACCACGATCACGATCACGACCACGAGCACGGCGAGACCGAGGTCCAGAAGGTGGTCGGCGAGGAGCCGGACCTCACCCGGGGCACCGCGCGCCCGATCACCGTGGTCGGCAACCCGGTGCTGCACCGCGAGACGCAGACCGTGACCGCCTTCGACGACGAACTCGCGTCCCTGATCGACGACATGTTCCAGTCGATGTACGCGGCCGAGGGTGTGGGCCTGGCGGCCAACCAGATCGGCGTCGACCGCAAGGTGTTCGTCTACGACTGCCCGGACGACGAGGGCGTGCGCCACGTCGGCCACGTCGTCAACCCGGTGCTGGAGGAGCTCCCGGCCGGCCGCCGCGTCCTGGACGACTCCCAGGAGGGCTGCCTCTCCGTCCCCACCGCCTACAAGGAGCTGGCCCGCCCCGACTTCGCCGCGGTCACCGGCCAGGACAAGCACGGCAACCCGATCCGGGTCGAGGGCACCGGCTTCTTCGCCCGCTGCCTCCAGCACGAGACCGACCACCTGTACGGCTTCCTCTACATCGACAAGCTGTCCAAGCGCGACCGCAAGGACGCCCTCCGACAGATGGCCGACGGCACCCCCAAGTACGCCACCGTGCCCAACGACTGACGGTCAGCCAGGTAGTCGGGTGACTCTCGGCGGGGTGGGCCCGGGGCTCCCCTGCCGGGAGCGGCACCGGCTGGGCCGACCGGCCGGACGATGAACCGGTCACGGGCGGGAGGGGGCGAGGTCCTGACCGACCGCCGGGCCGGTGACGAGGGCCCCGGTCATCGCGTCGACCGTGACGGCCAGCAGCCCGCCGTGCTGCTCGCCCGCCGCGCCCGGGCCGCCGGTGGGCTGCGGGGTCGGCCGGGTCATCCCCACCAGCCAGCGGACGTGCCACTCCCCGCGCTCGTCGCTCTGGGCGAGGAGCTCCGCTGTGGTGACGTCGAAACCGGGGTGCGAGGTGCGGGCCACCGCGCGGGCCGCCTCCTCGGGCACCGTGGCCCTGGGCAGGGCCGGCGGCTCGACGTGCCGGGCGGAGAACGAACTCACCCGACCGCTCCCGGTCACGAAGACGTCCAGGCGCATCGGCATCAGAACCCCGTCGACGCGCGACCGCCACTGGACGATCTTGGCGCCACCGGCGTTCGGCTGGGCGTCCACGCGGGTGTAGCTGCCCACCAGGGCCCAGGGGAAGTGGGACTTCGCGAACTCGCCTGCCACCGCCACCGCCGCCGAGTCCGACAGATCTCCCGGTGCCTGTTCGGGCAGCGGACCGACCAGGCCGGAGGACGCCTCGCCGCTCGGCCACGACAGGGTGAGGCTTCCCGCGCCACCCGTGACGTTCACGGTTCCGGGCCGGCTGTGGGACCCGCCGAGGAACTGGACCGAGGTGGCCCGCACCGACGGACCGAAGAACTCGCCGTAGGCCCGGTTCGCCGCAGCGCGCTGGTCCGGTCCTGCTGCCGTGCTCTCCGCGACATCGGCGGGGACGACCGTGGTGGCCGACGCCACGACCGCCGAGACCAGCGCCAGCCCGGCGGCGAGGGTGATCCCCCCGAGCATCAGCTCGCGCCGGCTGGGCAGCCCGCCGTTCGCCGTCTTCCGGCGGGTCCAGAGGTATGCGGCGCCGCAACCGGCCACTGCACCCAGGCTGTTGGTGAGGAGGTCCGAGGAATCGCAGCTCCGGCCGATTCCGGGCGTGACGGCCTGGATCGTCTCGGTCGCCGCGGAGAGCAGGACCAGGCAGACCGCCACCGAGAACGGTCGGCGGATCAGCAGCGACGCGAACAGGGCCACCGGAACATACAGCGCGACATTCATGAGCCCCTGGGTGGAGAGCGCTGCCGCGAGCAGATTCCGCTGGACCGAGCAGATCAGCGGGGCCGGACTGCCCGGATGGATCGGGTAGAGGGTCGCGGTGAGTACCACGGCCAGGGCGCTGCCGCCGAGACCGGCCGGCAGCCGCGGCGCCGAACGCCGCCACGCCACACCCGCCGGGACGGCGGCGCCGACCACCACCGCGATCGCGAGCGCCCACAGGAGCCCGCCGTTTCGATGGAATATTGCTTCCAGCATCGCCAGTCGACACCCGGGGTCTCGAAGTGTTTCACGGGACGAATTTACGTTCCTGACAGGTAGTCACCAATGCATCGTAGAAGGCGCTCCGGCCCTGTGTGCGTCGATCGGCTTCCGCATGGGCACAGCGAAGCCCCCGCTGCGGCCGGGGCCGCAGCGGGGGCTTCGGGGTGGTGTCGGGCGGGATCAGAAGTCGTCGTCGAAGGAGACCGAGCCCTCGACGGCGACCTGGTAGGCGGAGACCCGGCGCTCGAAGAAGTTGGTCAGCTCCTGGACGTTCTGCAGCTCCATGAAACCGAAGGGGTTGGTGGAGCCGTAGCGGATCGGCAGGCCGAGGCGGGCCAGGCGCTGGTCGGCGACGGCCTCCAGGTACTGGCGCATGGACGCGGTGTTCATGCCGGGCAGGCCGTCGCCGCAGAGGTCCTGGGCGAACTGGAGCTCGGCCTCGACGGCCTCCTCCAGCATCTCGGTGACCTGCTTGGCCATCTCGTCGTCGAAGAGGTCGGGCTCCTCCTCGCGGACGGTGTCGACCACGGACATGGCGAAGTCCATGTGCATGGACTCGTCGCGGAACACCCAGTTGGTGCCGGTCGCCAGGCCGTGCAGCAGGCCGCGGCTGCGGAACCAGTACACGTAGGCGAAGGCGCCGTAGAAGAACAGGCCCTCGACGCAGGCCGCGAAGCAGATCAGGTTGAGGAGGAACGCGCGGCGGTCCTCCTTGGTCTGCAGCGAGTCGATGTGGTCGACCGCGTTCATGTACTTGAAGCAGAACTGCGCCTTCTGGTGGATGGAGGGGATGTTCTCCACCGCCGCGAAGGCCGCGTTGCGGTCGTCCGGGTCGGGCAGGTAGGTGTCCAGCAGCGTCAGGTAGAACTGGACGTGCACGGCCTCCTCGAACAGCTGGCGCGACAGGTACAGCCGCGCCTCCGGGGAGTTGATGTGCTTGTAGAGGCTCAGCACCACGTTGTTGGCGACGATCGAGTCACCGGTGGCGAAGAAGGCGACCAGCCGGCCGATCATGTGCCGCTCGCCCTCGCTCAGCTTGGCGAGGTCGGCGACGTCGGAGTGCAGGTCCACCTCCTCGACGGTCCAGGTGTTCTTGATGGCGTCCCGGTACCGGTCGTAGAACGACGGGTAGCGCATCGGGCGCAGGGTCAGCTCGAAGCCGGGGTCGAGCAGCATCTTGCGGTCGTCGGACATTACTGGCAGGCCTCGCAGGACTCGGGGTTCTCCAGGGAGCAGGCGATGGCGTCCTGCTCCTCCTGGCTCATGGTCGGGGCGGGCACCGGGACGGCGGCGCGGGCGGTGCCGGAGGCGGCCTGGGCGATCCGGGTGGCCGGGCGCGAACGCAGGTAGTAGGTGGTCTTCAGACCGACCTTCCAGGCGTAGGCGTACATCGAGCTGAGCTTGCCGATGGTGGGCGCCGCCATGAACAGGTTCAGCGACTGGCTCTGGTCGATGTAGGGCATCCGGGCGGCGGCCAGGTCGATCAGCGCGCGCTGCGGCAGCTCCCAGGCCGTGCGGTACAGCGAACGGACCTCCTGCGGCAGCCAGTTCAGCTCCTGGACGGAGCCGTTGGCGTCGCGCAGGGCGTCCCGGGTCTGCTGGTCCCAGACGCCGAGCTCCTTGAGCTCGCGGACCAGGTACGGGTTGACCTGGAGGAACTCGCCGGAGAGGGTCTCGCGCTTGAAGAGGTTGGAGACCTGCGGCTCGATGCACTCGTAGACGCCGGCGATGGACGCGATGGTCGCGGTCGGCGCGATGGCCAGCAGCAGCGAGTTGCGCAGGCCGGTGGTGGCGATCCGGGCGCGCAGCGCGTCCCAGCGGCCGGTCCACTGCGGGGTGGCCGAACCGAAGTGGTCGATGTGCAGCTCGCCGCGGGCGGCGCGGGTCTCGCCGTACGCCTCGTGGCGGCCGAACTCCTCGGCCAGGTCGGCGGAGCGCTCGTACGCGGTGAGCATGATGCGCTCGGCGATCAGGGTGGAGAGGGTCTTCGCCTCGGCGGAGTCGAAGTCGATCCGCAGCTGGAAGAAGACGTCCTGCAGGCCCATCACGCCCAGGCCGACCGGGCGCCAGCGGGAGTTGGAGTTCCCGGCCTCGGTGGTCGGGTAGAAGTTGATGTCGATGACCCGGTCCAGGAAGGTCACGGCGGTGCGCACGGTGGCGTCGAGCCGGTCCCAGTCCATGGCGCTCATGAGGTCGGCGGCGGACGCGCCCGCGGCGACGTGGGCGCCGAGGTTGACCGAGCCGAGGTTGCAGACCGCGGTCTCGGAGTCGTCGGTGACCTCGAGGATCTCGGTGCACAGGTTGGAGGAGTGCACGGTGCGGCCGGGCAGGGCGGTCTGGTTGGCGGCCCGGTTGGAGGCGTCCTTGAAGGTCATCCAGCCGTTGCCGGTCTGCGCCAGGGTGCGCATCATCCGGGCGTACAGGGTCTGCGCCGGGATGGTGCGGACGGCCTTGCCGGCCTGCTCGGCCTTGAGGTACGCCTCGTCGAAGTCGGCGCCCCACAGGTCGACCAGCTCGGGGACGTCGGCCGGGGAGAACAGCGACCAGTCCTGGTTGGCGTTGACCCGACGCATGAACTCGTCCGGGATCCAGTGCGCCAGGTTGAGGTTGTGGGTCCGGCGGGCCTCCTCGCCGGTGTTGTCGCGGAGCTCCAGGAACTCCTCGATGTCGGCGTGCCAGGTCTCCAGGTAGACGCAGGCCGCGCCCTTGCGGCGGCCGCCCTGGTTGACGGCGGCGACCGAGGAGTCGAGGGTGCGCAGGAACGGCACGATGCCGTTGGACTTGCCGTTGGTGCCGCGGATCAGCGAGCCGCGCGAGCGGATCCGGGAGTAGGACAGGCCGATGCCGCCGGCGTGCTTGGACAGCCGGGCGATCTGCGCGTAGCGGTTGTAGATCGAGTCCAGGTTGTCCAGTGGGGAGTCCAGCAGGTAGCAGCTGGACATCTGCGGGTGCTTGGTGCCGGAGTTGAACAGCGTCGGGGAGCTGGTCAGGTACTCCAGGCGGCTCATCAGGGTGTAGAGCTCGGCCACCTCGGCGACCGACTGCGCGCTGTCGCCGACCGCCAGGCCCGCCGCCACGCGGAGCAGGAAGTGCTGCGGGGTCTCGACCACCTTGCGGGTGATCGGGTGGCGCAGCAGGTAGCGGGACTGCACGGTGCGCAGGCCGAAGTACTCGAAGCGGTCGTCGCCCTGCTGGTCGATCAGCGCGTCGAAGGCGTCCGCGTGCTTGGCCACGAAGGCGGCGGTGGTGTCGCCGATCAGGCCCTCGGTGTGGCCGACGGCGATCGAGGCGGAGAAGGAGACCGCGCCCTGGGAGACCGCCTCGTCCCGGATCTCCAGGGCGAGCAGGCGGGCCGCGAGCTTCGAGTACTGGGGGTCCTCGGCGATCATCGACGCGGCGGCCTCCACGGCCAGCCCGCGCAGCTCGGCGAAGTCCGAGCCGGCGTGGCGGCCGCGCAGCGCGGCGGCGGCGACGTGGCCGGGGTCCACCTGGGGGAGGTCGGTGCTGCGGTCGGTGAGCAGCCGAAGCAGCGCCGCACCGGGGTCGGTGAAGGCGTCGGCAGATCCCTGGGCGGGCAGGGTGACTGAGGCAGCGACGGTCAAGGCGCACTCTCTCCTGTGGCGGCGGCGGACGCGGTCTGTCCGGACGCGCACGAGGCAGGGGAGGAGGGCACGCCGAAACGAATTCAGGCGCGCGATGACCCACCCCCGGCCCGCCCGCGAGGCCCGGACGGCAAAGCGGTGCCCTGGCATCTGCGGGGAAGCCGCGGGGCACACCGTCGGCAGGTCCTCGGACTGTGCGGGCGTGTGGCGGCCCGCTCACCGTTGCGGGGCAGTCCCGGACTCGCACCGGGTTCCCCTGCGTTCGACAGCGAGAGTGAGCATACATGTAGTGGCGGCTCTCGCTGGAAGCCCCACATGTAGTGCCGCGTGTCGTGTCCGACCGAACGCGGGGAGCCACCGGGCCAGGCGCCGCAGCGGGGCTCAGAAGGTGATCGTGTACACCAGGAGGTCGATTCCGGGGCGCGGCTCCCAGTCCCGGGCGGGGTCGCGGACGAAGCCCAGGCGCTCGTAGACGCGGTGCGCGGCGGTCATCCGCGGGCGGGTGGAGAAGGCCATCCCGGTCAGGCCGAGCTCGCGGCTGCGGTCCATCGTCGCCCGCACCAGGGCCTCGCCGACCCCGCGGCCGCGGGCCGCCGCCCCGACCGCGAGCATCCGGATCTCGCCCTCGTGCGGGGCGGCGATGTCGGCCCACTCGGTGCCGCCGGCGGCGAAGGTGACGCAGCCGAGCACGGCCCCGTCGGCCGGGTCGACGGCGACGAGGAGTTCGGCCTCCTCGTTGCGGCGGCGGGTGTCCCGCAGGAGCGTCACGTAGTCGCCGTCCGCCGGGGTGTGGCCGTCGCCGACGAACGCCTCGACGGTGACGGCGCCGGCTGCGGCGAGGTCTTCTTCACGGGCTCGGCGGATGACGGTGTCCATGCGGACAGTCTGCCCGAGCCGTCGGACCTGCGGTCCGGGAGGGCGGGGTCGGTGGGGTAGCCGCCGGGGCGGTGCCAGTTGTCGCGGCCGTGCCGGCCGGTGCGCTCCAGGTCGCGGCCGACCAGGAACCCGATCGCGCCGAGACCGCCGATGATGCCGAGGAGAACCAGTGCGTCCGTCATGGCTCCACTCTCGCCGGGGCGGACCGGGGCGACGAGTGGCAGGAATGCCCACTTGCCGCGAAATCCTGCCACCGGCATGCTGTCCCCATGCTGAGCAACGTGGTCGCGATCGTGCTGGAGGACATCCACCCCTTCGAACTCGGGGTCGCCTGCGAGGTCTTCGGCCTCAACCGGAGCGAGGAGGGGCTGCCGGTGTACGAGTTCGCGCTGGCCGGCGACCGCCCCGGGCCGATGCGCAGCCACGCCGGGTTCACCGTGGACGTGCCGTACGGGCCGGAGCGGATCGCCGAGGCTGACCTGGTGATCGCCACCGCCACCGGCCTGCGCGACCGCTACCCCGAGGAGCTGTGCGAGGCACTGCGGGCGGCGTGCCGGCGCGGCGCGCACGTGCTGTCGATCTGTAGCGGCAGCTTCCTGCTGGGGGCCGCCGGGCTGCTGGACGGGCGGCGCTCCACCACCCACTGGAAGTACGTGGACGAGATGGCCCGGCGCTTCCCGCTGACCACCGTGGAGCCGGACGTGCTCTACGTGGACGACGACCCGGTGATCACCTCCGCCGGCACCGCGGCCGGCATCGACGCCTGCCTGCACCTGGTCCGCAAGGTGCAGGGCGCCGAGGTGGCCCGGGGCATCGCCCGCCGGATGGTGGTCGCCCCGCACCGGGAGGGCGGGCAGGCCCAGTTCATCAACCGGCCGCTGCCGGAGGCGGACGGCGAGTCGCTGGGCGGCGTGCTGGAGTGGATGCGGCGCAACCTCGCCGAGGAGACCACCGTCGAGCGGCTCGCCGCGCTGGCGCACATGTCGCCGCGCACCTTCGCCCGCCGCTTCCAGCAGGAGACCGGCACCACCCCGCACCGCTGGCTCACCGGGCAGCGCCTGCTGCACGCCCAGCGGCTGCTGGAGAGCACCGACGAGCCCATCGACGCGGTGGCCGCCCGCTGCGGCTTCGGCAACGCGGCCACGCTGCGCCACCACTTCGGGCAGCGCCTGGGCACCACGCCGCAGGCCTACCGCCGGGCCTTCGCCGGCGTCTGAGCGCCGCACCGCGGCGACGTGCCGGGGCGTCGTGTCCAGACGGCCCCGGGCGGCCCCCGGCAGCGGTCAGGCGAGGTGGCCGGTGGCGTTCCAGCCGTCGGCGCGCAGCCGGCCGTCCCGGGCCCGCCAGAGGCTGGTCGAGCAGTTGGCGACCGGGTCCAGGGCGAGCAGCTCGCTCTCGCTGAGCCGGTCGAGGATGTGCCGCAGCATCAGCACGGTGCAGTCGTGGGCGACCAGCAGCACCGGCCGGCCGGCCTCCTCCTCGGCGAGGTCCCGCAGCAGGCTGCGCACCCGCAGCGCCACGTCCAGCGGGGACTCCCCGCCGGGCGGGCGGTAGTAGAGCTCGCCCATCTTGCGCCGACGGGCCGCCTCGGCGGGGTGCTCCTTCTCGATGGCGGCCTTGGTGAGCATCTCCAGCACGCCGAGTTCCCGGTCCCGCAGCCGCTCGTCGTAGCGGACCTGGAGGCCGACCGGGACGGCGCCGAGCCCGGAGGCCTGGGCGATGGCGATCCGGGCGGTCTCGGCGGTGCGCACGTACGGGGAGCACCAGAGGGAGCGCGGCCGGTCGGCCAGCGGCAGCTCGGCCCACCAGCGGCCGAGCGCCTGGGCCTGGGCCTGGCCGTGCATGGAGAGCGGGATGTCGGCGTCGCGGGTGGTGATCGGGACGGTCAGGGCGCCGCCGGCGTCGGCGTGCCGGAACTCGACGTTGGCCACCGACTCCCCGTGCCGGGTGGCGATCAGGACGGACGGCAGTCTGCTGCCGCCGAGGTGTGTGCGGTGCCCGTTCCGTGCGGTGGTGATGTCTGCCATGGCCGCGGCTCCCCGTTGTCGCTGGTGTTGGACGGTGACGGTGGACGGCCCGCCATCAGCACATCATGTCTCCGTACAAATGATCGCGCCGTCACACCAGTGTTGACCGGAGTGACGGCGCGATCACAGGGCGCACGGGGCCGTTCTGTACGCCCCTCGCGACCCGGTGCGCTTCCGCGCGATTGCTCAGTGCGCCGCCGCGGGCTGCGGGGCGTCCTCCACCGCCCGGTCGCCGGCGTCGGCGGTGTAGTCGGCCCGGTCGGTCTCGTCCACGCCCTCGGGGGCCTTGGCGGCCTTCAGGACCAGCGTCAGCACCACGGCCACCGCCAGGTTGAGCACGAAGGCGGTCAGACCGATGTAGCCGATCTGCCCGATCACCGGGATCTCCGCCGAGTTGCCGCCGAAGTGCTTGGTGGCCGCCGAGGAGATCCCGTACGCCTTCCAGGTGCCGTACGCCATGCCGACCGCCCAGCCGGCCAGCAGCGCCCAGCGGTGGAACCAGCGGGTGAACAGGCCCGCCACGATGGAGACCGCCGTCTGCAGGATCCACAGGCCGCCCAGCAGCTGCAGGTTGATCGCGAACTGCTTGTCCATCAGCAGCACGAAGACCAGCGCGCCGACCTTCACCAGCAGCGAGGCGACCTTGGCCACCTTGGTCTCGTCCGCCGGGGTGGCGGCCGGGTTCACGAACTCCTTGTAGACGTTGCGGGTGAACAGGTTGGCCGCCGCGATCGACATGATCGCGGCCGGCACCAGGGCGCCGATGCCGATCGCCGCGAAGGCCACGCCGGTGAACCAGTCCGGGAACATGTCCTCGAACAGCTGCGGCACCGCCAGCTGGTTGTTGTAGCCCTTGATGCCCTTGCCCACGCCCGCCGCGATGGCCATGAAGCCCAGCAGTGCCAGCAGGCCCAGCATCAGCGAGTACGCCGGCATGATCGCCATGTTGCGGCGCACCGTGTTGCGCGACTTCGAGGCCAGCACGCCGGTCACCGAGTGCGGGTACATGAACAGCGCCAGCGCCGAGCCCAGGGCCAGCGTGGCGTACGTCCACTGCGCCTTCGGGCCGACGATCAGCGAGCCCTTGGACCCGGGGGCGCTGAACTTCTGCGCCGCCGAGTCGAAGACGTGCGCGTACCCGCCGAGCCGCATCGGGATGTAGATCACCGCGACGATGATCACGATGTAGACCAGGGTGTCCTTGACGAACGCGATCAGCGCCGGCGCCCGCAGGCCCGAGGAGTAGGTGTAGGCCGCCAGCACGCCGAAGGCCAGGAACAGCGGCAGGTCCTTCATGAACCAGTTGCCGCTGCCGCCCACGCCCAGCACGTCCAGCACCGCCTGGATGCCCACCAGCTGCAGCGCGATGTACGGCATGGTCGCCAGGATGCCGGTCAGCGCCACCGCCAGCGACAGCCCGCGCGAGCCGTACCGGCCGCGCACGAAGTCCGCCGGGGTGACGTACCCGTGCACCCGGGAGACCGACCACAGCCGCGGCAGGAACAGGAACACCAGCGGGTAGGCGATGATCGTGTACGGCACCGCGAAGAAGCCGCCGGCGCCGGTGGCGTAGATCGCGGCCGGCACCGCGATGAAGGTGTACGCGGTGTAGAGGTCGCCGCCCAGCAGGAACCAGGTGATCCAGGTGCCGAAGCTGCGGCCGCCCAGGCCCCACTCGTCCAGGTGCAGGGCGTTGTCCGCCCGGCGCCAGCGCGAGGCCAGGAAGCCCATCACCGACACCACGGCGAAGAACAGCAGGAAGACGGTCAGGGCGACCCAGTTGACGTCCTTCACTCCTGCTCACCGCCCTTCGGGGCGGCCGGACGGGCGGCCCGGCGGGCCTTCTCGTCCCGGTTGATCAGCAGGTACGCGCCGACGGTGAACACGGCCGAGACCGGCACCCAGGCCAGCTGGTACCAGTAGAAGAACGGCATTCCGCCGAGCCCCGGGTCCGCCTTGGCGTACGACGAGACCCAGAGCATCGCGACGATCGGCACGGCCAGGCACAGCCCGGCCAGCACCCGTTCGGGGGTCACCACGGGAAGTGGCGTTTGTGACGACATGTATGCGGCTCCGGCTGAAGAGGCTTCACCTCGTCGGCGCCGCAGCGCACATGACTGTGCGCCCGCCGAGCAGCACCCGTGGTGATCGACAAGTCAGCCGGAATTTAGAGCACGAAGTGACCTCTGTCACTACATTCGACGGAACTTCCCGGATATCGGACGCTTCCGTGTCTACTCGGGCCGCTTGAGCCGGGTGATGAACTTGTACCGGTCGCCGCGGTAGATCGAGCGCACCCACTCCACCGGGGCGCCCTCGGGGTCGAAGGAGTGCCGGGAGAGCTGCAGCATCGGCAGGCCCAGGTCCGAGCCGAGCAGCCCGGCCTCGCGCGGGTTGGCCAGGGTGGTCTCGATGGTCTCCTCGGCCTCGGCCACGGTCACCCCGTACACCTCGCGCAGCGCGGTGTAGAGCGAGTTGTGCTTGGCGAGGTTGCGCCGCAGCGCCGGGAAGCGCTTGGCGGACAGGTGGGCCACCTCGATCGCCATCGGGTCGCCGTTGGCCAGCCGCAGGCGCTCGATCCGCAGCACCCGGCCGCCGGGCTTGATGTCCAGCAGCGGGGCGAGCCGGTCGTCGGCGCTGATGTAGCCGATCTCGATCAGCCGGGAGGTCGGCTCCAGGCCCTGGGCCCGCATGTCCTCGGTGTACGAGGTGAGCTGCAGGGCCTGGGCGACCTTGGGCTTGGCGACGAAGGTGCCCTTGCCCTGGATGCGCTCCAGCCGGCCCTCGACCACCAGCTCCTGCAGCGCCTGCCGGACGGTGGTGCGCGAGGTGTCGAACTGGGCGGCCAGTGCGCGCTCCGGCGGCACCGGGGTGCCGGCCGGCTGGGTCTCGGTCAGCTGCAGCAGATGGCGCTTGAGCCCGTAGTACTTGGGCACACGGGCGGCCGCACCGGTGGCAGGGCCCGACTGGGTCGGCACCGTGGTGTTCTCGGCGAGGGCCGCCGAATCCCGTTCGCCACTCATGGCAGCTCTCACTCCTCGCTGGCAGTAGCCGTCATCGGCCCCTGGTCCCTATGTAACAGCACATGGTTGCATGCGCGGGCGCCCGGCGTGAGGCTCCCGCAGGCAAATCCGGTCTCAGCCGGCCTTGGCGGCCGCGACCGCGAGCCCGGCCAGCGCCTCGGCCGCCGCGATGCCGCAGACCCGCGACCCGCCGCGGGTGGCCAGCACGGTCACGCCCCGGTCGCCGAACACCTCGGCCACCCCGTGCGCGGTGCCCAGCTCGACCACCACCGCGTCCGGGCGGGCCCCGGTCAGGGCCAGGGCCGCGCGGCGCATCCACGGGTGCCGGTGGACGTCGCGGACCACCACCACCAGCGGGCGGCCGACCGCCGCGCCGAGCAGCGGCGCGGTGTCCACCTCGGCGCCGTCGGCGGCCACCGGGACGTGCAGCAGGCCGGAGCCCTCCATCCGGGTGGCGGGGGCGCCGACCCGGGTCAGCGTGGTCCCCGGGACCAGCTCGGCCAGCGGGGCGGCCACGCCCCACGGGGTCTCCTCGCCGACCGCGATGTTGGCGCCGGGGGAGAACTCCACCACGTGCGGGACGCCCTGCAGCGGGCGCAGCTCGCCGTGGATCCGCAGCGCCCGGCGGGCGGCGGTCAGGCCGATGCCGACCTCGCCGTGCCCGCCGATCCGGGCCTGCCGCACCGCGGCCGACCAGCGGGCGACGGCCCGGTTGCGCGCGGCCGCCTCGTGCAGCCGCTCGGCGGACAGCCGGCCCTCGCGGACCGCCCAGACCAGCGCGTCGCGCAGGTACAGGAAGGCGGCCTCGTCCTGCAGCCCGCCGCCGACGCAGATGGTGTCGGCGCCGGCGGCCACCGCCCGCACCGAGCCGGCCGCGACGCCGTGGGTGCCGGAGATGGCGCCCATCTCGATGCCGTCGGTGACGATCAGGCCCTGGAAGCCGAGCTCCTCGCGCAGCAGCCCGGTCAGGATCCGCCGGGACATGGTGGCGGGCAGCTCGGGGTCGTACGCCGGGAACAGGATGTGCGCCGTCATGATCGACTTGGCGCCGGCCGCGATGGCGGCCTTGAACGGCAGCAGGTGCTCGGCGAACTGCTCGACGGACAGGTCGATCCGGGGCAGGCCCAGGTGGGAGTCGCCGGCGGTGTCGCCGTGGCCGGGGAAGTGCTTGGCGCAGGCGGCCACGCCGGCCGACTGCAGGCCGCGGACGTAGGCGGCGGTGTGCCGGGCGGCGAGCTCGCCGTCACCGCCGAAGGAGCGGACGCCGATCACCGGGTTGTCCGGGTTGGAGTTGACGTCCGCGTCCGGCGCGTAGTTCAGGTTGACCCCGACGGTGGCCAGGTCGTAGCCGATGGAGCGGGCGACCCGCTCGGTGAGGTCGGTGTCGTCGACCTCGCCGAGCGCCAGGTTGCCCGGGTACGAGGAGCCGCTGGTCACCTCCAGCCGGGTGACGTCCCCGCCCTCCTCGTCGGTGGCGATCAGCAGCTCGGGGTTGAGCGCGTACAGCTCGGAGGTGAGCCGGGCGACCTGCTGGGGGGAGTGGATGTTGCGGCCGAAGAGGGCGACCCCGCCGAGCTCGCCCGAACCCAGTCTGCGGCGCAGCCAGTCGGGCGCGCTCAGGCCGGCGAAGCCGGGCTGCAGGACGGCGCCGGCGTCGTGGAGGAGGTCGACGCTTTCCGAACCGGGAATCGCCATGGGGGTTCCTTCCCTGGAGGGGGTGCTGGAGGTGTGCGGTGCAGGGGCGGGGAGAGGGATCAGCCCTTGACCGCACCGGCGGTGAGACCCGCCGACACCTTCTTCTGGAAGAGCACGAACATCAGGATGACCGGCAGCGACACCATCAGGGCGCCGGCCATCTGCGCGCCGTAGTCGGCGCCGCGGGTGGGGGTGGTGGCGTAGAAGGTGAGCCAGCCCATCGCGGTGCGCTGGCCGCCGGTGGACAGCAGCGTGTTGGCGACGATGAACTCGTTCCACGCCTGGATCCAGCAGTAGACGCCGGTGGTGATCAGGCCGGGCAGGGTGAGCGGCAGGATGACCCGGAAGAAGGCGCCCCACTGGGTGCAGCCGTCCACCATGGCCGCCTCGTCCAGCTCGGACGGGATGTTGACGATGAACGAGCGCAGCGTCCAGATCACGTACGGGACGGTGAAGACCAGGTAGGCCAGCATTACGCCGAACAGGGTGCCGGTCATGCCGGCGCCGTTCATCACCACGAACAGCGGGACGATGATCGCCAGCAGCGGCACCATCTGGACCACCAGCATGGTGACGATGAAGAAGCTGCGGCCGCGGAAGCTGAAGCGGGCGACCGCGACGGCGCCGAGGAAGCCGACGACCAGGCCGAGCACCACCGAGCCGAGCGTGATCAGCAGGGTGTTCTGCAGCGACGGCAGGAAGTCCTTGTCGTCGAAGATCGTCTGGAAGCTCTGGAACGAGAAGGAGCTGGGCCAGAACGTCGGGTCCTTGGAGATCAGGTCCTTGTTCGTCTTGAACGTTGTGATGATCATCCAGTAGATCGGGAAGGCCATCACCGCGGCGAAGCCGAGGCCGATGACGTTCCAGATCCAGGTCATCGTCCGGTTCTCACCGGTGGGGCGGACCGTGGCCCGGACCTTGGGGGCGGGGGCGGCGGTGGTCATCGGTCCTGGGCTCCGATCTTGAGCATCTGGCGGATGTAGAACACCAGCACCGCCAGCATGAGGACGATCATGGCGATCGAGATCACCGAGCTGTCGCTGTACTTGGAGGCGACGATGCCCTTCTCGTACAGGTAGGTGCCGATCGTCCAGTAGCCCGGCTCGGGCGAGGTGTTGCGCAGCGAGAAGACCTGCGCGAAGACCTGGAAGTCCCAGATGAAGCTGAGCGCGGCGCTGATCATCAGGAACGGCCGGATGACCGGGATCACCACGTGCCGGAAGGCCTGGAACGGGCTCGCGCCGTCCAGCCTGGCGGCCTCCATCAGCTCCTTGGGCACCTGGGTGAGCGCCGCGTTCAGGCCCAGCACCAGGAAGGGCAGGGCGCCCCAGATGATCACCGCGGCGGCGACCACGTAGAGGCCGATGGTCGGATTCGCGAACCAGTCGTAGTGCTTGACCGACTCGTTGCCGCTGACCAGGTAGGCGACGTAGTCGACCACGCCGCCGTTGGAGGCGAACAGCCAGCGGAAGATGGTGCCGGTGACCAGCGCGGGGATGGCCCAGACGAACATCATCACGGTGATCGCGGTGACCTTCACCCAGCCGGACACCCGGTTGAGCAGCAGCGCGAACAGCATGCCCAGGACCATGGAGAGGACGACCAGCTCCACCGTGAAGTACACGGAACGGAGCACGACCTCCCAGAACTGGCCGTCGCCGAACACCTTGGCGAACCCGTCGAAGCCGACGTACTTCGCCAGCGACGGGTTGACCAGGTACGCGTACCGGTTGACGTTCCGGAACGACAGGTCGAACAGGCTGTACAGCGGGTACGCCAGCACCGCCACCAGGGACAGGGCGGCGGGCAGCAGCAGCGCGTACGGGATGTAGTGGCCCGCGGCGAGGAACCCGCGCCGCTGCGGCTTCTCGACCGGGACGGGCCCGGATATCTCGGACCGGAGCACGGTCTCGTCGGTGGTCACACTCATCAGGGTCCTTCCCGGGCCCGCGGAACTGGTCGGTCCTGGCGCACGGGTGGGCAGTCCGCGTCGAGTCGCGAACTGCCCACCCCTCACATCAGATCGGCCGGATCAGCCGTTGAGGTCCTTCACCACGGTGTCCTGGACCTTCTTGAGCTCGGCGGCCGGGTCGCCACCGCCGGCGATCGCACCGAAGGCGTTCTTCAGCGCGGTCTCGTCGGCACCGGACCACATCGGCGAGTTCGGGATGAACCAGGTCGAGCCCTCGGCGGCGTCACCGGTCGCCTTGTTGGCCGGTGAGGCGGCCTTGTAGGCGGCGACCAGGTTCTTGGCGTTCGGGATCGCGAACTTGGCCAGCTCGGTCTGCTGCTTGGTGTTGGTGTAGATCTGCAGGAAGGTCGCGCCCAGGCCCGGGTTGGCGGCCTTGGCCGGCACGGCCAGGTCGGAACCGCCGAGGAAGGCCGGGGTGGTGGAGCCCGCGTCGGCGCCCGGGAGGGCGATGGTGGCGAGCTTGTCCTTCAGGCTCGGGTCGCCGGCCTTCGGGTCGATGACCGAGCCGAGCTCCCAGCCGGCGCCGACGATCGCGGCGATGTTGCCCTTGGCCATCAGGGCGTCCTGGGTGGCCTCGTCGGTGGTGGTGCCGCCGACCGAGAACTCCTTCTGCAGGTCGTTCCAGGTCTTGACGCCGTCGACGAACTTCGGGTCGGTCAGGGTGCCGGTCCACTTGTCGCCGTCCTTCTTGGCGACGATGCCCTTGACACCGAACGAGCCGGCGCCGAACGAGGCGGCGGTGTACCAGTTCTGGCCCGGCAGGTACAGGGCGGAGAAGCCCGGGACGGCCGCGTTGGCGGCCTTGACCTTGGCCAGGGCGTCCTTCAGCTCGGCCAGGGTCTTCGGGGCGTCCTTGACACCGGCGGCCTCGAAGAGGTCCTTGCGGTAGATCAGGACGCGGGCACCCGCGTAGTACGGCACGGCGTAGGTCTTGGAGCCGTCGGCCGACTGGCCGGAGGCGGCCAGCGAGTCCAGCCACTTGTCCGAGTTCTCGAACTGGCCCTTGACGCCGGTCAGGTCGACGAAGGAGCCGGCCTCGATGTACTTGGCGGTCTGGGTGTTGCCGAGCTCGATCGCGTCGGGGGCGTTGCCGGAGAGCAGCGCGGTGTCGAGCTTGGTGGTGTAGTTGGTCCAGGTCTGCCACTGGATGTCGACGTCGGCGCCGGTCTGCGCCTTGAACTCCGCCTTCGCGGCGTCGACCACGCCCGGCCAGCCCTTCTGGGCGTCGTCCATCAGCCAGACGGTGATCTTCTTGCCCTTGCCGTCCTTGCTCAGGGTCGCCTGCTTGGCGTCGCCGGAGGAGCCGGACGAGGAGCACGCCGAGGCGACGAGCACGGTGGCGACAGCGGCCACGGCTGCGATCTTGCGGTTCAAACCATCCTCCAGAGGGATGAGCAAGGTAGGGCACCGGGCTGCCGGGGCCGAGGCCGCGACGCTGCGTTGTGCCTGGGGAGAGTGTCACCGGATGGGGTGGAGTAGACCATTGGTTTAGACCAACGCCTGGAGATTGGCATGGACCAATGAGAGGCGTCAAGAGTCCGAAGAGCGTCTGCACAAGCCGTTATCAACGCTTGACTCGGCTGTAGTTGGACTGGACCAAGTGGGGTGGCGGATCCGCATTTGTCCGGGCGAACCGGACGAATCGACGGCTGCCTCAAGGCAGCCTTAAGCCAGCCTCAAGCGAGCGTCCTGACATGCCCCGGTCGGGGCCGACAACAGGTTGGCAACAAGAGCGCCGTGCGCCCCGGACGTGCGTTGACGGCACAAATGGTCTAGGCCAGGATCCGGGGACCTGGTCTGTACCACAGCGCAGACCCCGTACCCCCGGAGGAATGCGTGAAGCGTCAGGTCCTGGCCGCGCTCAGCACCGCTGTCCTGCTGGCCACCGCCGGCTGCGGTTCCGGCGGCTCCGCGGCCCAGGGGGCGCCCACCTCGGCGGACCCCAAGTCGATGACCGGCACCGTGACCGTGTGGCTGATGAACGAGGCACAGACCAGCTGGCCCGAGCTGGTCCAGCAGGTCAACGACGAGTTCGCCGCGAAGTACCCGAAGGTCCGGCTCAGACTCAGCTACCAGACGTGGGCCGACAAGACCACCGCTCTGGACGCCGCGCTCAAGGACGGCACCGCCCCGGACGTGGTCGAACTCGGCAACACCGAGACGATGAAGTACATCCTCAACGGCTCGCTCGCCCCGGTGGACCGGACCACCTTCGACAACTCCGACGCCTGGATCAAGGGCCTGGTCAACACCTGCAGCTACCAGGACAAGCTCTTCTGCGTCCCCTACTACGCGGGCGCCCGGGTCGGCATCTACAACGCGCAGCTCTTCCAGGACGCCACCGGCTCCGCCGACTTCCCCAAGTCCGAGGACGAGCTGTTCGGCGCCCTCGACAAGGTGCAGGCCAGGAACAAGGGGACGGCCGGCTTCTCCCCCCTCTACCTGCCCGGCCCCTACTGGTACGCCGCGATGTCCTACGTCGCCGCGTACGACGGCGCCATCGCCCGCTTCGACTCCACCGGCCGCTGGCACGGCACCCTGCACGACCCCAAGTCCCAGCAGGGCATCCAGCACTTCGTCGACCTGGTGAAGAAGTACAACAAGGGCGACTGGAAGGTGAACGAGGCCAACCAGGCCGCCGTACTCGGCAAGCAGAAGACCGCGATGCTCTACGGCAACGGCTGGGAGATCGGCACCGCCACCGCCCCGGTCAGCGGCGACCCCAGGTTGAAGGACGTGCTCAAGGTGGTCGGCATGCCCGGCCCGAACGGCAAGCCGCTGCCCTCCTTCATCGGCGGCTCCGACCTCGCCGTCACCGCCAAGTCGCAGAGCGCCGCCCTGGCCGCCGACTGGATCCGGATGTTCACCAGCACCAAGTCCGAGCAGGTCCTGGCCGACAAGGACACCCTGCCCAACAACCTCACCCAGCTGGCACCGCTGCGGAACAAGCCGGCCACCGCCG
Source organism: Kitasatospora cinereorecta (assembly GCF_024172095.1). Taxonomy (GTDB): domain Bacteria; phylum Actinomycetota; class Actinomycetes; order Streptomycetales; family Streptomycetaceae; genus Kitasatospora; species Kitasatospora cinereorecta. The sequence goes on from NZ_JAMZDX010000001.1 coordinate 670,145, forward strand.
CCGCCGCCAACGCCGTCCCGGACGCCTGGTTCACCCCGCTGGCCCCCGGCTGGAGCGCGGTCGAGAAGCAGAACGTCCTGGTGAACATGCTGGGCGACATCCTCAAGGGCAAGTCCGTGGACGAGGCGACCAAGGACGCCGACGCCGCGATCGACCAGCTGATCAACAACCCGTCCTGAGCCCGTCCCGCGTTCCGGCGGCCCGGCCGCGGTGCACCAGGGAGTGTGCTCCACGGCCCGGCCGCACGTAGGATCGGTCCAGACAACCCAGCAGCGAGTGTGCGGACTCGCCGCCGTAGGAGACCCCGTCGGGCAGCCGCCCGCCGGGGGAGAACCATTCCAACGGAGGCACATCCCGATGTCCGACCCGCAGACTGTTTCCGTCCCCGGAAGGATCATGGCGGCGGAGATGGCCGAGCAGCCGGCCGTCCTGCAGCGCATCCTCGACGAGGGCGCCCCCAGGATCCGCGAGATCGCGGCCGAGATCGCCGCCCGCAACCCGCGCTTCGTACTGCTCACCGCGCGTGGCACCTCCGACAACGCGGCGCTGTACGCCAAGTACCTGATCGAGGTCCTGCTCGGGAAGCCGGCCGGCCTCACCTCGATGTCGACCACCACCGCGTACGGCGCCAAGCCCGACCTCCGCGACTGCCTGGTCATCACCGTCAGCCAGTCCGGCGGCTCGCCCGACCTGGTCGCCTCCACCAAGGCCGCCCGCGACGCCGGCGCGATCACCCTGGCCGTCACCAACAACGCCGGCTCCCCGCTGGCCGACGTCTCCGAGTACCACATCGACGTGCTCGCCGGCCCGGAGAAGGCGCTGCCCGCCACCAAGACCTACACCGCCGAGCTGCTCGCGCTGTACCTCCTCGTCGAGGGCCTGCGCGGCGGCGACGGTGCGGCCGCCAAGGACCTGCCGGAGCTCGCTGCCGGCGTGCTCGCCCGCCAGGGGGAGGTCAAGGCGCTCGCCGAGCGGTACCGCTTCGCCCAGCGCCTGGTCATCACCTCGCGCGGCTACGGCTACCCGACCGCCCGCGAGGCCGCGCTGAAGCTGATGGAGACCACCTACATCCCGGCCTCCCCGTTCTCCGGCGCCGACCTGCTGCACGGCCCGCTCGCCATGGTCGACAACGTCTCGCCGGTCATCGCGATCGTCCCGGACGGCAAGGGCGGCGAGGCGCTGCAGCCGGTGCTCGACCGCCTGCGCGGGCGGGGCGCCGACCTGGTCGTGGTCGGCCAGCAGGAGCAGGTGGACGCCGCGTCCGCCGGGTTCGCGCTGCCGGCCGGGGTGCCCGAGGAGGTGCAGCCGATCCTGGAGATCCTGCCGCTGCAGCTGCTCGCGTACGAGGTCACCATCGCCCGCGGGCAGGACCCGGACGCGCCGCGGGCGCTCGCCAAGGTCACCGAGACCCGGTAGGTACGGCACGACAAGGGGCGCGAGGAACTGCGCGACCGACCATCGCTCTACCTGAGTGCATGGCCGGGCGCGCAGTTCTCCCCCAGCCTTCGGCCGGGAGGTGCCCCCACGCGCCCCTCTGTGGTTGCCCTGCGCCCGAAAGGTTCCGGAAAACACTACGGGCCACGGCGCCGACACAGGACCCTCAACCTGTGCGGCACCGCAGCCCGGAGCTGTCGTCGGAGACCGTGGGCGGCCGAGAGTTGTGCGGGACTCTCGGCCGGCGGCCGCCGACCGGGGAGGCGCGCCGCGCGGTCAGGGCAGTTGGCGCGGGGGCGTCTCCTTGGTGCTTCTTCATTGTGGACTAGACCAATCCGGCTTGTCCAGGGGTCGCCGCCAATTGGTCTGGACAACATGTCCGCAGGTGATCGGCGTTACGCTCACGATGTGCCCTCGCTGAACGAACTCGTCCGCCGCCACACCACCCTCACCGGTGCCGATGTGGAGTGGCTGCATCTGCTGGTGTCGGAGTGGCAGCTCCTCTCCGACCTCTCCTTCGCCGACCTGGTGCTCTGGATCCCCACCTGGGACGGCATCCGCTACGTCTCGGTGGCCCAGATGCGGCCCAACACCGGACCCACCTCGTACCAGGACGACATGGTCGGCCACCTGGTGCCGCGCGGCCGCCGGCCGCTGCTGGACGCCGCGTACGACGAGGGGCGGATCGTCCGGGAGGGCGACCCGGAGTGGCGGGAGGAGGTGCCGGTCCGGGTCGAGTCGATCCCGGTCCGCCGCGAGGGCAAGGTGCTCGGCGTGATCGCCCGCAACACCAACCTGCTCACCGTGCGCACCCCCAGCCGGCTGGAGCTCACCTACCTGCAGAGCGCCTCCGACCTGGCCCAGATGATCGCCGCCGGCAGCTTCCCCTTCCCCGGGGCGGAGCAGGCCGACATGGACGCCGCCCCCCGGGTCGGCGACGGCCTGATCCGGCTGGACATCGAGGGCGTGGTCACCTACGCCAGCCCCAACGCGCTCTCCGCGTACCACCGGCTCGGCCTCACCACCGATCTGGTGGGCAGTCACCTCGGCCAGACCACGGCCGAGTTGGTGCCGCCGAGCCGCGCGGCGGTGCACGAGGCGCTGGTGAAGATGGCCAGCGGCTGGGCGCCGCGGCAGACCGAGGTGGAGGCCCAGGGCGGCGTGGTCACCCTGCGGACCATCCCGCTCAAGCCCAAGGGCACCCCGACCGGTTCACTCGTGCTCTGCCGCGACGTCACCGAGCTGCGCCGCCGCGACCGCGAGCTGATGACCAAGGACGCCACCATCCGGGAGATCCACCACCGGGTGAAGAACAACCTGCAGACGGTGGCCGCGCTGCTGCGCCTGCAGTCCCGCCGGATGGACTCCGACGCCGGGCGGGCGGCGCTGGACGAGGCGGTCCGCCGGGTCGGCTCGATCGCCATCGTGCACGAGACGCTCTCCCAGGGGCTGGACGAGGCGGTGGCGTTCGACGAGATCGCCGACCGGGTGCTCGCCATGGTGATGGAGCTCTCCCAGGACGGCCGGGTGGCCACCCGGCGCAGCGGCTCGTTCGGCATCCTCTCCGCCGAGGTGGCGACCCCGCTGGCGATGATCCTCACCGAAATTTTGCAGAACGCCCTGGAGCACGCGTTCGGTCCGACCGCGGCGGGCAACCTGGAGGTCAGTGCGCTGCGCGGGCGTGCCCCGGCCGGCGGCAAGGGCTGGTCGGACAGCTGGAGCGGCGGCGCCAGGCCGGAGGAGTACCTGCTGATCACCGTGCAGGACGACGGCCGCGGCATGCCGGAGGGCTTCGACCCGCAGCAGGCGGGCAACCTCGGGCTGCAGATCGTGCGCACCCTCGCCACCGGGGAACTGGGCGGCACCTTCGACATGGTGAACGCCCCGGGTGGCGGCACCAAGGTGGTGCTGGAGATCCCGGTGAAGTGAGCCGGGCGGCCGCCCGTGGCGGCCGGAGAGCAAAACGAGGCCCTGTCGACCGGGGGGGGTGGGTCGACAGGGCCTCTCAACCCGGTCCGGCCGTCGGGGGGAGTCGGCCGGAACGGGGGCTCTGGGTGGCGCGACGCCCGCCACGTGTGTGTTGCACACGGTGAGCGCCTCAGGTCCACAGTATTGCTCTAAGTGAGCAGTATCAAGTGTCTGGGGCCGCTCGCGTCGTGGAACCTCGCCGGAGCGGGGGCCCATTCGTCGGAAGGCTCGGCCGGCCATCGCGGCCAAGCCTTTGATCGTGGCTTGATCAGAAGGGCCTGACGGAGCGTCAGGCGGTGCGGGCGCGGTTGCGGGCGGCGCGGCGCTTCATCGCACGACGCTCGTCCTCGCTCATGCCGCCCCAGACGCCGGCGTCCTGGCCGGTCTCGAGCGCCCACTGCAGGCACTGCTCCATGACGGGGCAGCGGCGGCACACGGCCTTGGCTTCCTCGATCTGCAGCAGAGCAGGGCCGGTGTTCCCGATCGGGAAGAACAGCTCCGGGTCCTCTTCGCGGCAGACAGCGCGGTGGCGCCAGTCCATGGTCGTCCAACTCCTCCGGTCGACGGGCGGTGACCCGGCGACACACTCGATGGCTTGTGAATGTGAACGCTTTCACGAATCCCGCAACAGCAAAAGGGACCAAAGGCCCATCGGGCCCGGGAGGTCTGTGCTGAGGGGGGTTCCGGCTATCAAGGGATCCTGCCGCTGCCACGCCCCTGGGGGCTGTGTGTTGCTCTCGCTGCGGCCTGTCCCGATCGCCATGTAGAGGTTCGCAAACCTCGGACGCGGATACAACCCCCTTCGGCAAGAAATTTTTGATTCTTCGGTGTCGCCTACCTCACAGGCGGTACTTCTATGGGGTGAAGGGGCTAGCGCGTTCGAGAAGAAGGGCGGGACCCCCTTCTGGTCACACAATCACACGCAGTGCCCGCCGAACGCCTGTGAAACTGACCCGACTCCTGTCTCCAAGGTGGTCCCCGTCCACCTGAAACGGGGCCGGTTCCTGTGAAACCAAGGTGAAGTGCCGGACGTCGTGATAGGAGACGACGTGTTTACCGGTCGGTCCGGGGGTGCTCGAACCGTCCTCCACCGGAGGGTTCGGACGCAGAATCTGACGGACCGTTCGAGCCGTGCCGAACGCCGTCATTCGAGTGATGCCGAAGAGATCGAGATCGGTGTCGAAGGAAGCGGAGGGCGAAGGGAACACCGGGCGGTTGCCCAGAAAAGTCCACGGCGAGGTGTTGGAGACTATGGCCATCACCATCCCCGGCACCGAGTCCTCGCCGTTCATCTCCAGGGTGATCGGGCCGGACCGGCGGTGCTCACGCTCCGTGACGTAGTGCCGGAGCGCCTCGCGCACGTACAGCGCGTGCGTCGACCTGCGCCCCGACCGGCGCTGCTCCTCCACCCGGCCCACCACGCCGGCGTCGAACCCCAGACCCGCGGTGAACGTGAACCAGCGGTCCGGCAGCCCCTCCGTCATCGCCTTGCCCAGGCCGATCGCGCGCTCCCGGTGCTGCTCCAGCGCGTCCAGCAGCACCCCGGTGGCCTCCACCGGATGATTGGGCAGGCCCAGCGCCCGGGCGAACACATTGGTCGACCCGCCCGGCACCACCGCGAGCCGCGGCACCCGCTCGTTCGGGCCGTGCGCGAGCAGCCCGTTGACGACCTCGTTGACGGTCCCGTCGCCGCCCAGCGCCACCACCAGGTCCACCTGCCCGTCCTCGGACGCCTGACGGGCCAGGTCCCCGGCGTGCCCGCGGTACTCCGTGTGGACCACGTCCAGCTTCAGATCGCTGCGCAGGGCATGGGTGAGCACGTCCCGGGTCCGGCCGCTGGTGGTGGTGGCCTTCGGGTTCACGACCAGGAGTGCGCGCATGCCGATCAGCCTACGGGTCGGTACCTCAGGGGCGACCGTTACCCTGCTGGAGTGACCGCAGAATCCACCACCCCCGCTGCCACCCGGCCCACCCCGCTGCTCGCCGGCGCGGCGATCACCGCACTGGAGGGCGCCGCCCTCGCGGGCTGGGGCCTCTACGACCTGGTGGCGGGCCTGTTCGGCGACTCCGCCGCGCTCGGCCGCTCCGAGATGGGCGGCGGCGTGCTGCTCCTGATGGGTCTCCTCCCCCTGTTGGCGGGGCGCGCCCTGCTCAAGGCGCGCCGCTGGGGGCGCACGCCGGCGCTGCTGACCAACTCGATCTGCCTCCCCGTCGCCTACTACATGTGGCAGGCCGGGGGCGTGGCCGCCGGCGCGGGCGTCGTGGTCGCGCTCCTCGGTGTCGCCGGGATCGTCACGCTGCTCAACCCGAAGGTCACCACCCTGCTGTACGGGTAACAACAGGGGCGCGTGGGGGTACCTCCCGGCCGAAGGCTGGGGGAGAACTGCGCGACCGGCCACCGCTCTACGTGAGTGCAAGGCTGGTCGCGCAGTTCCTCGCGCCCCTGAAGGTTCGCTTTACTCCTCGACGAGGAGCTTTTCGCGGAGCTGGGCCAGCGTCCTGGCCAGCAGCCGCGAGACGTGCATCTGCGAGATCCCGACCTCCGCCGCGATCTGCGACTGGGTCATGTTGCGGAAGAACCTCAGCACCAGGATCTTCTGCTCCCGCGGCGGCAGCTGCGCCAGCAGCGGCTTGAGCGACTCCCGGTACTCGACGCCCTCCAGCGCCTCGTCGGTCGCGCCCAGGGTGTCGGCCACGGCCGGCGACTCGTCGTCGCTGTCCGGGACGTCCAGCGAGAGCGTGGAGTACGCGTTGGCGGACTCCAGGCCCTCCAGCACGTCCTCCTCCGAGATGCCGAGGTGCTCGGCCAGCTCGTGGACAGTGGGGGAGCGGCCGTGCCGCTGGGAGAGCTCGCTGGTCGCCGTGGTGAGCGACAGCCGCAGCTCCTGCAGGCGGCGCGGGACGCGGACCGCCCAGCCCTTGTCCCGGAAGTGCCGCTTGATCTCCCCGACGATGGTCGGCGTCGCGTACGTGGAGAACTCGACGCCGCGCTCGTGGTCGAAGCGGTCCACCGACTTGATCAGGCCGATGGTGGCGACCTGGGTCAGGTCGTCCAGCGGCTCGCCGCGGTTGCGGAACCGGCGGGCCAGGTGCTCGACCAGCGGGATGTGCATCCGCACCAGCTGGTTGCGGATCTCCACCCGCTCCGGGGAGCCCTCGGGCAGTTCGGACAGCCGGACGAACAGCGCACGGGCGGCCTCCCGGTCCGGAGCGCCCGACCGGTGTCCCTGGGCCGGCACGGCGGCGCGGACGGACTCCTCGGCGGCCTGCGGCACGTCGTCCGCGGGCTCGGCCGAGGGCGCCGCGTCGGGCCGCTCCTGCTTCGGGTCGGTCGGCTGGCTCATCCGGTGGGAGTCCTTCGGGTGCGCTTCGTCTGGGGTGGCGGTGCGGGCAGCGCTCGCCTGGGGCGGTACGACAGCAAAGGTGCGGTCCAGTTCACTCACGGCGATCACCCGTTCCGTTCCGGGAGCACTTCACTACGGCTGGGACGGTGACCCGCCGCGCTTCTTGTGCAGGCTGATGGAGACCGTGTTGTCCTCGCCGACCGAGGACTCGACCTCGCCGGCCAGGGCGGAGAGCACCGTCCAGGCGAAGGTGTCGCGCTCGGGGGCGCGGCCGTCGGTGGTCGGTGCGGAGACGGTGACCCGCAGCGCGTCTCCGACCAGGCGGAACTCGCAGCTGAGGATCGAGCCAGGCACTGCCTGCTGGAGCAGGATGGCGCAGGCCTCGTCCACCGCGATCCGGAGATCCTCGATCTCGTCCAGGGTGAAGTCCAACCGGGCCGCGAGACCGGCCGTGGCCGTTCGCAGCACCGAGAGGTAGGCACCCGCAGCGGGCAGCCGGACCTCAACGAAGTCCTTCACTTCGGGCTCGCCGTCGATCTGGGACACCCTCACCTCCTGGGTGACGCGCGGTGCTTGCGGCCGGACGGCCGCGGCACTTCCTGTAGCTCGGTTCAACTGCTTGCCCCAACTGTCCAGAGGGGTGGTGCGGTACGTACCGGTCCATACCCACCCGGGACAGTCGGAACGCCGTGCATCCGCCCGAGACGTTACCGCGATCGGTGGGCATCTGTCGTGATCTCGGACGACGATCACGGGAACGAGCGAACCGGGGGCGCTCAGCGCGGCTGCGAGCCGAGCTCGGCGAGGGCCCGGTCGGTGAGCCGGTGCACCGTCCACTCGTCCATCGGGACCGCGCCGAGGGACTTGTAGAAGTTGATCGAGGGCTCGTTCCAGTCGAGCACCGACCACTCGACCCGGGAGTATCCGCGCTCCACCGCGATCCGGGCCAGCTCGGTCAGCAGGGCCTTGCCGTGGCCGCCGCCGCGCCGGTCCGGGCGGACGTAGAGGTCCTCCAGGTAGATCCCGTGGGTGCCGCGCCAGGTGGAGAAGTTCCGGAACCACAGGGCGAAGCCGACGCTCTCCCCGGTGGCGTCGTCCTCGGCGATCAGACCGAAGACGGCCGGGTTCTCGCCGAAGAGGGCGTCGTGCAGCTGCTCCTCGGTGGCCTTCGCCTCGTGCAGGGCCTTCTCGTACTCGGCGAGCTCGCGGATCATCGCGTGGATCGCGGGAACGTCGGTGGCGGTCGCGGTGCGGATCATATGGCGAGCGTACTCGCGGGCCGGGCCGACCCGGAAAGGCTTTCTCCTGGGAAAACACGAAGGCACCCGGTCCGCACGGGCGGGCCGGGTGCCTTCGGGTGCCTGGATCAGGCGGCCTTCTTGGTCTCCCAGAAGATCCGGTCGATCTCGGCGATCAGGTCCAGCAGGGCCTGGCCGGTGGCCGGGTCCGTGGACGCCTTGGCGGCCGAGGCGGCCTTGCCGGCGTTGTTGAACAGCTCGTGCAGCTGCGGGTAGGCCTCGAAGTGCGGGGCCTTGAAGTAGTCGGTGTGCAGCACCGAGAGGTGGTGCTTGACGAGCTCGGCCCGCTCCTCCTTGATGACGATGGCGCGCGCACGGAAGTGCGGGTCCTCGTTGGCCTGGTACTTCTCCTGAGTGGCCTTCACCGACTCGGCCTCGATGCGGGCCTGGGCGGGGTCGTAGACACCGCAGGGCAGGTCGCAGTGGGCGTGGGCGGTGACCCGCGGAGCAAACAGACGAGAGAACATGGGAGTCCTTCCTTAGATCGTCTTCCCGCGCCCGACATTACCCTCACGCCCCACCGGTTTCGCTGTTGCCCCGGTGGCCTAGGGCAAAAGAAGGAGTCTGAATCGTGCGATACCGGACACTCTTCGGGACGGTCGACGTGCGCGGTCCCTCGATGCGCCGATTCCTCCTCGACGGGGACCGGGTGCTGGTGCGGTACGGCGCGCCGATCCGGCCCGGTGCGGTGGTGCTGTTCCGGCACCCGCTGCAGCAGGACCTCCTGGTGATCAAGCGCGCGGTGGGCCGGCGGCCGGGCGGCTGGTGGATGCTCTCCGACAACCCGCTGGTGACCACCGACAGCCGGGAGTACGGCCCGGTGCCGGCCGAGCTGGTGCTGGGCCGGGTGCTGCTGCGGCTGCGGCCGCGGCCGGCCTGGCTGGCGCCGGCCCGGGCGGTCGAGCGGGCGGTGTCGCGCCGGCCGCTGGCGGCGGTGCCGGGGCTGGCGGCCCGGCTCGGGGTGCACCGGCCGCCCGGCCCCCTCGACCCGCTCGACCCCACCGACCCGCTCGGCCCCGGGGCTCCGCTCAGCCCTGAGCGCTGACCGCCCGCTGCGCCTCCTCGCGCTTGCGGGCGCGGTACGCGGCCACGTTGGCGCGGGTCGCGCACCGGTCGGAGCAGTACCGGCGGGAGCGGTTGGTGGAGGTGTCCAGGTAGGCGTTGCGGCAGGGCGCGGCCTGGCAGATGCCGAGCCGGTCGACGCCGAGCTCGGTGAGGTGGATGGCCAGGCCCATGCAGGCGACCGCGGTGTAGTTGGCGGCGGCGGTGGGGGCGTTGTCGGCGAGGTGCAGGTGCCAGTCCGGGCGGCCGTCGGCGTCCAGGTAGTCGTGGCCGGAGACCACCGGGCTGACCGGGTACTCCACCATCAGGCTGTTCAGCAGGTCGACCGCCCGGACCTCCTCGCCGCCGGCGGCCGCCTCGAACACCCCGCGCAGCCGGGTGCGGACCCCGCGCAGCCGCGGCAGGTCGGACTCGTCGGCGAGCTGGGCGGCGCGCGACGGGCTGCCGAACAGCGCGCGCACCGCTTCCACCGAGGTCAGCGCGTCGGTGCCGCGCTCCGGCTCCTCGCTGTTGACCAGCCGGACGGCGAAGTCGGCGTACGAGGCGAGCTCCACGATGGTCCCTCCCGGGACAAGTAACGGGCGAAGTGCCTCCAGGGTATTACAACCCCGGGGTGCGCGTCGGCGCCCGCCGCGGGGGACCGCAACGGGCGCCGACGGGCGGTGCCTAGAGGACCTTGGAGAGGAAGGCGCGGGTGCGCTCGTGCTGCGGGTTGGTGAGCACCTCGCGCGGGTGGCCGGACTCGACCACCACGCCGCCGTCCATGAACACCAGCGCGTCGCCGACCTCGCGGGCGAAGCCCATCTCGTGGGTGACCACGATCATCGTCATGCCCTCCTCGGCGAGGCCGCGCATGACGTCCAGCACCTCGCCGACCAGCTCGGGGTCGAGCGCGGAGGTGGGCTCGTCGAAGAGCATCAGCTTGGGCTTCATGGCCAGCGCACGGGCGATCGCCACGCGCTGCTGCTGTCCGCCGGAGAGCTGGGCCGGGTAGCTCTTGGCCTTCTCGGCCAGGCCGACCCGCTCCAGCAGCTGCATGCCGCGCTCCCGGGCGTCGGACTTGCTCTCCTTCTTCACCTGGACCGGGGCCTCGACGACGTTCTCGAGGGCGGTCATGTGGGGGAAGAGGTTGAAGCGCTGGAAGACCATGCCGATGTCCCGGCGCTTGAGGGCGACCTCGCGGTCCTTCAGCTCGTAGAGCCGGTCGCCCTTCTCCCGGTAGCCGACCAGCTCGCCGTCGACGTACAGCCGTCCGCCGTTGACCTTCTCCAGGTGGTTGATGCAGCGCAGGAAGGTCGACTTGCCGGAGCCGGACGGGCCGACCAGGCAGAACACCTCGCCCTGCTTGACCTCCAGGTCGATGCCCTTGAGCACCTCGACCAGACCGTACGACTTGTGCACGGCCTCGGACCGGACCATCGGGTGCGCAGTGTCCTGGGGCTTGATCAGGTCGCTCATACGTGGCCACCTCCCTCGGCGCCCGTCACCACGTCCGACTTGGCCGGCGGGACCGGCTTGCCGCGGAAGAGCCGGGCCAGCCGCTCGATCGGCGTGGGCGGGAGCGTGCGGTTCGCACCTCGAGCGTAGTGCCGCTCGATGTAGTACTGGCCGACGGTGAGGATCGAGGTCATCAGCAGGTAGTACATCGAGACCGCGATCAGGACCGGGATGGTCTGGAAGGTGCGGGCGTAGATGTCGTGGCCCGCGGTGAACAGCTCGACCAGGGCGATCACCTGGACCAGCGAGGTGGTCTTCAGCATCGAGATGGTCTCGTTGCCGGTCGGCGGGATGATCACCCGCATCGCCTGCGGCAGCACGATCCGGCGCATGGTGGCGGCCCGGCTCATGCCGAGCGCGTGCGCGGCCTCGGTCTGCCCCTCGTCCACCGACTGGATGCCGGCCCGGACGATCTCGGCCATGTAGGCGGCCTCGTTCAGACCGAGGCCCAGCAGCGCGGCGGTGAAGACGGGGATCAGGGTGTTGGAGTTCTCGGACCAGAACTCCGGGCCGAACGGGATGCCGATCGACAGCTTCGGCCAGAGCGCGCCGATGCTGTTCCAGAACACCAGCTGCACCAGCACCGGGGTGCCACGGAAGATCCAGATGTACACCCAGGCGGTGGCGGAGAGCACCGGGTTGGCGGAGAGCCGCATGATGGCCAGCAGCACGCCACCGACCACGCCCATGAGCATGGACAGCGCGGTCAGCTCCAGCGTCACCCAGATGCCGTGGATGATCGTCGGGTTGGTCAGCGTGTCGCCGATGACGGTCCAGTTGATGGCCGGGTTGGTGGCGATGGCGTGGCCCAGCATCGCCGCCAGCACGGCGATGACGGCCACTCCGGCCCAGCGTCCGGGGTGGCGCACCGGGACGGCCTTGATTGCCTCAGGCCGTCCCGGTTTCACCGACCCCTGGTCGGTCTCGTTCACTTATTCGCCTTCTCAGCGGATCGGGCCGTGGGGTCAGCTCTTGGCGGCGTTGACTTCGGAGGTGGCGATGGCGCCCGCGTCGACGCCCCACTTGTCGAGGATCGACTTGTAGGTGCCGTCGGCGATCAGCGACTGCACGGCGCCCTGGACGGCCTTGGTGAGGTCCGTGCCCTTGGCCACGACGATGCCGTAGGGGGCGCTGTCGTAGGTGTCGCCGATCTTCTCCAGCTGACCGTTGGTCTGCTTGATCGCGTAGTCGACGACCGGCGAGTCGGCCAGCATGACCTGGTCGCGGCCGGCCACCAGGGCGCCGGTGACGTCGGTCTGCAGGGTGAACTTGTCACCGTCGTTCGGAATAGTCGGCTTGCCGGCCTTGACGCACTCGGGGTTGCGGACGTCCTTGATCTCGTCGGCCTGGGTGGTGCCGGTCTGGACGGCCACCTTCTTGCCGCAGAGGTCCTTCAGGTCGATCTTGTCCGGGTTGCCCTTCTTCACCGCACCGGCCGAGCCGGCGGTGAAGTAGGTGACCATGTCGACGGTCTGCTCGCGCTCCTTGGTGTCCGTGAAGGAGCTCATGCCGAGCTGGTACTTGTTGGACGAGATGCCCGGGATGATCGAGGTGAAGTCGGCGTTCTGCACGTCGGCCGTCAGGCCCAGCTTCTGCGCGATGGCATTGGCCAGGTCGACGTCCATGCCGACGATGTTGCCCTTCTCGTCCTTGAACTCGTTGGGCGCGTAGGAAGCGTCGGCGGCGACCACCAGCTTGCCGCTCGACTTCACGCCGGCCGGCACCAGTGCGGCCAGCGACGGGTCGGCCGAGGCGGCCTTCACCGAGGAGCTGCCGGGCGCCGCGCTGCCGGACGCGCCGGAGCCGGACGAGCTGCTGCTACAGGCGGTGACGAGCAGGGTGCTTGCCGCGAGGGCGGCGCCTGCCGCCATGAGGCGGGTCCGCCGGGTACGAGCGGTCATGGGGGAATCTCCTCCTGAGGGAGAGTCGGGCGGAGCACGCCGCCGGGGGGAAGCGAGCACCACCCTCCGCCGAGGTGGGCTTTTGTGATCCGAGTTGGGGGAATCCTGCCACTCGGTACCGGTGAACGGACCCTTATTCAGATCAAAATCGGATAACGGGGTGGCTGGATGTCCGCTAATCGGACGAATTTCCGCGCACTGTCACCCTGCGTATAAGTATGCAAGCCCCGGACCCGCCGAGCCGGGAAGCCCGGCCGGTGGTCGGCCACGACTCAGAAGCCGCCGTTGATCACCGCGTTCTGCGCGGCACCCGCCCCGACGCCCCACTTGCCGAGGATCTTCTCGTACTCGCCGTTGCGGATGATCCGGTCCAGCGCCTTGGCCGTCACGTCCCGCAGCTCGCTGTTCTCCTTGGTGAACGCGATGCCGTAGGGCGACGCCTGGAGCTGGGAGCCGGCCACCGCGAACTGGGCGCCGTTCTGCCCCTGCTGCGCGACGTACGCGGCCACCGGGAAGTCGTTGAGGTCGGCCACCGCCTTGCCGCCGGCAACAAGGCTGAGCGCCTCGTTGTCACTCTCGGTCAGCTTGATGGTGAGCGTCTTCTTGACCTTCTCGCACGCCGAGGTCTGGCGCTGGATGATCGCCGCCTGGGTGGTGCCCCGCTGCAGCGCGATGGTCCGGCCGCACAGGTCGTCGATCGACTGGATGTTCTGCGGGTTGTTCTTGGCCACCACGATCGAGGTGCCGGCGATGAAGTAGTCGACGAAGTCGACGCCCGGGTCGATCTGCTTGCCGCTGTCGTCGGTGCCGTCGCGGCGTTGGCGGTTGTCGGTCATCGCCGACATCACCATGTCGTAGTTCTTGGCGTGCAGGTTCGGAATCAGCTTGTCGAACGGGGTGTCGACGAATTCCACCCGCACCCCGAGCACCTCGCCGAGCGCCTTCGCCAGGTCGGGGTCCAGGCCGTCGGGCTTGTCGCCCGAGCTCTTGAACTCCACCGGCGCGTAGTTCAGGTCGACGCCGACCTTCAGCACCGCCGCCGACCGGACCGCGGCCGGCAGCTTGTCGTGCAGGTTCTCCTGCGAAGGGTCCTTGGCGGCGCCGGAGGCGCAGGCGGTGAGCAGGACGGACCCGGCGGCGACGGCGACACCGGCCCGGCCGACGCGGCCGGATGTGCGAGGGGCCATGGACATGGCGGTTGCTCCTGTGGGAGAGGTGGTGCAGGTGCCACCGGTGGCGCAGGTCGGCGCGTGGGGGATCGCGGGACGGCCGCGCGGGTACGCGGAAGCCCGGATTCCGGTGGTCGAGAGGGGATCCTGCCATCCCACCCTGCTGGCCGGGGCATCGGGTGTGTCAGAATCTGGTATCGGGTGATCCCCGACGCCCGAACACAGACCGCCGGCTCTCGACAGAGCCGGGGGTGCGCAGGACCGGAAGCCGAGTACGTCGGCTCTGGATCCGAGGCACCGACTCCCCTACGGGTCTGCGTTCACTCCCACGGGTAAGCGCGCTGGACGGCGATTGCCGCCACCGGCGCCCGGTTCCTTCCGAGATCCGGGCGTCGTCAAGTGGCCACATCGCCGTGAACAGTTCGCTGAGAGGACACATCGGCACAAGGTGCGGTGCCGTGGTCCGGCCTAGGCTCGGACGGAGTCCGTCACTTTGGCGATCCGGTCTCCGCCGCCTGGGTACGACCGGCAGAACAACGCGGAACAGCAGAACAACCCTCAATCGAGGGCGCCGCCCGACGGCTGCGCCCCGACCCGGCTTCCCGGGTGCGTCGCGCGCACCCGGTACCCCGTAGAAGCCAGGGTCGACCGACCGTCGGCTTCGCGCTCTCGCTGATCATTGACGAAGAGGTCATAGTGGCAGCGGAGATCATCCACACCAACACTCAGGACACCGAAGACCCGGTCGACGCCGTCTTCGCCCTCCACCGCGGGGGCAAGATGGAGGTCCGGGCGACCGTCCCGGTGCGCGATGCGGACGACCTGTCCCTCGCCTACACCCCCGGCGTCGCCCGTGTGTGCACCGCCATCGCGGAGCAGCCCGAGCTGGTGAACGACTACACCTGGAAGGCCAACACCGTCGCCGTCGTCACCGACGGCACCGCGGTGCTCGGCCTCGGTGACATCGGCCCCGAGGCCTCCCTGCCGGTCATGGAGGGCAAGGCGATCCTCTTCAAGCAGTTCGGCGGCGTGGACGCCGTCCCGATCGCGCTCGCCTGCACCGACGTGGACGAGATCGTCGAGACGGTGGTCCGGCTCGCTCCGTCCTTCGGCGGCGTCAACCTGGAGGACATCTCCGCCCCGCGCTGCTTCGAGATCGAGCGGCGCCTGCAGGACGCCCTGGACATCCCGATCTTCCACGACGACCAGCACGGCACCGCGATCGTCACCACTGCCGCCCTGTGGAACGCCGCCAAGGTCACCGGCCGCGAGATCGGCTCGCTGCGCGCCGTCATCTCCGGCGCCGGCGCCGCCGGCATCGCCATCGCCAAGATGCTGGTCGCGGCCGGCATCGGCGACGTCTCCGTCTGCGACCGCAAGGGCGTGGTGTACGAGGGTCGCGGTGACCTGACCGACGTCAAGGCCGAGATCGCCGCGCTCACCAACAAGTCCGGCATCAAGGGCTCGCTCGCCGACGCGCTGGCCGGCGCCGACGTCTTCATCGGCGTCTCCGGCGGCACCGTCCCCGAGGACGTCGTGGCGACCATGGCCGAGGGCTGCTTCGTCTTCGCGATGGCCAACCCCAACCCGGAGATCCACCCCGAGGTGGCCCACAAGTACGCCGCAGTGGTCGCCACCGGCCGCTCGGACTTCCCGAACCAGATCAACAACGTGCTCGCCTTCCCGGGCATCTTCGCCGGTGCGCTCTCCGTGCGCGCCAGCCGGATCACCGAGGGTATGAAGCTGGCCGCCGCCAAGGCGCTGGCCGGCGTCGTCGCCGACGAGCTGACCCCGCAGAAGGTCATCCCGTCCCCGTTCGACGAGCGGGTCGCGCCGGCCGTCACCAAGGCCGTCGCCGACGCCGCCCGCGCCGAGGGCGTGGCGCGCGTCTGACGGCCGGTCCGTCCGAGACGCTCTAGCACGACCGAGGGGCCCGGCGACACGCGGTGATGCTCACACCACCGCGTGGTACCGGGCCCCGGCCCTTCCCCGCTATCGTCCGGACCATGTTCGCTGCCTACGCCGCACGTATCGACGCAGACGACCCGCTGAGCGGGCTGGAGTTGGGCGAGCTCCCCGAGCCGGAGGCCCGGCCCGGCTGGAGCGTGGTAACGGTCAAGGCCGCCACCCTCAACCACCACGACCTCTGGTCGCTGCGCGGCGTCGGCCTGCCGGCCGAGCGACTGCCGATGATCCTCGGCTGCGACGCCGCCGGCATCGACGAGCACGGCAACGAGGTGGTCATCCACTCCGTCATCGGCCAGTCCGGCCACGGCGTCGGCCCGAACGAGCCCCGCTCCATCCTCACCGAGCGCTACCAGGGCACCTTCGCCGAGCGGGTCGCCGTCCCCACCTGGAACCTGCTGCCCAAGCCGGCCGAACTCAGCTTCGAGGAGGCCGCCTGCCTCCCCACCGCGTGGCTCACCGCCTACCGGATGCTGTTCACCAACGCCGGGGTGAAGCCCGGTGACACCGTCCTGGTCCAGGGCGCCGGCGGTGGCGTCGCCACCGCGCTGGTGGTGCTGGGCAAGGCCGCCGGCCTGCGGATGTGGGTCACCGGCCGGGACGAGGCGAAGCGGGCCCGCGCCGTCGAACTCGGCGCCGATGCCGCCTTCGAGAGCGGCGCCCGGCTGCCCGAGCGGGTCGACGCCGTGATGGAGACCGTCGGCGCCGCCACCTGGTCGCACTCGGTCAAGTCCCTGCGACCCGGCGGCACGATCGTCATCTCCGGCGCCACCAGCGGCTACAGCCCGAAGGCCGCCGAGCTGAACCGGATCTTCTTCCTGGAGCTCAAGGTGGTCGGCTCGACCATGGGCACCAAGGAAGAGCTGGCCGGGCTGCTCTCGCTCTGCGCCAACACCGGCATCCGTCCGGTGATCGACTCCGTCCGGCCGCTCACCGACGCCCGGGGGGCGTTCGAGCGGATGGCGAAGGGCGACGTCTTCGGCAAGCTGGTCCTCCAGCCGTAGTTGCACTACCCAGGGGCGCGAGGAACTGCGCGACCAGCCACGCTCTACCTGAGTGCATGGTCGGTCGCGCAGTTCTCCCCCAGCCTTCGGCCGGGAGGTACCCCCAATGCCGTCAAGTTATGGCGGGTTGGGGGTATGGGCTGGTGTTTCGCCGGTTTTGGGGACAACGAGGGCAGGGCCCCGCTACGGATTTGGGTGTCGAGTCCGTTTCCGTGGAGGAGCCCTGCCGGTGTCCAAGTCTGTCATCACGCGCACGCTGTCCGCAGCTGTTGGGTGTTTCGCGCCGGGGCATCTGGGCCCGCTGACCTGGTTGCTGCCGTTCTCGGCGGTGGATGACGCGCTCGCGCGGACCGGCACGGTGCAGCGTCGGGTGCGTGACCTGCCGGCCCGGGTGGTGGTCTACCTGCTGGTCGTCCAGGGGTTGTGCGGGTCGGCACCCTTGAGTGCGGCCTACCGGATGCTGTGTGCCGCGTTGGTCGGGCCGGGGCTGCCCGACCCGACTCGGCAGGGCCTGCACGCCGCACGGGCCCGGCTGGGAACAAGACCGCTGCGACTGCTGCTCGGCGAGTTGTGCCGCCACCCCGACACGGTGCCGGGCCTGTGGCGCGGCCTTGAGGTCTGCGCGATCGACGGCACGGTCCTCGACGTCCCCGACTCCGGGGCGAACCGGGCCTGGCTGGGTAAGCACGCGCACCGCCACGGCACGGCCGGCTATCCGCAGGTACAGGTGATCGTCCTGGTCTACTGCACCACCCGAGCCCTGATCGACGCCGTGTTCGGTCCGGTGGCCGGCCGCGAGTTCGTCCCGGCCAGGCGTCTGCTGCGCAGCCTGCACACGGGGATGCTGGTCCTGCTGGACGCGGGCTTCGACGCGGCCGGGTTCCTGTCGGACGTGGCCGCCACCGGCGCCGACTTCGTCGTCCGGCTGCCTCGCACCGCCCGTCTGGTCGCCCTGGAGCGCTACCCGGACGGCTCATGGCTCACCGTCCGGGCCGGACGCAAGGTCCGCGCGATCGCCGTCACCGTGCAGATCACCACCGGCGAAGGCACCCGCACCAGCACCTGGCTGTTCGCCACCACTCTTCTCAACTGGCGCACCCACCCCGCCGACCAGGTCGTGGCCTGCTACCACGACCGCTGGGAAGTCGAGGAAGCGTTCTGCTCGATCAAGTCCACGATGCTCGACGGGAAGGTCCTGCACTGCACCGGCCCCGCCGGCCTGGCTCAGGAACTGCACGCCCTGCTCATCGCCTACCAACTGCTGCGACTGGTCATGGCCCGCGCCGGGGCCGCAGCCGGACTGCGCTGCACCGCCATGGGCTTCACCCTCGCCCTGCGCGAAGCTGTCAACGGCATCACCGCCGCGGTACAGATCGAGGGCCCCACCGATGCCCACCTGCTGGGGGCGGTCGGCACCTATCTGCGCGACCACCCCCTACCCGAACGCCGCCTACGGATCTACAACCGCCTGGTCAAACGACCCCTGTCCAAATACGCGGCCGGAAAGATCGGGAACGGCAGGAAGCGACAGATCATCCCCGCCGGCAGAGCCACCCTGACCGCCACCATCGACCACAACAGCCCGAACTCCCACCCCTACCAGCCCCAACACCAAACTTGACGGCATTGGAGGTACCCCCACGCGCCCCTTCGGTGCGCTCGCCTGACCTAAGAGAGCTTCCGGGCTGCAGCCGCCAGGACGGCCTGGGCCCGGGCGAGCTGTTCCGCGGTGACACCGCTGTCGCGGGCGGCGTCGCGGACGTGGTCGCGGAAGCGGTCGAGCAGGCGCTCGAGCTCGCGGGCGGGGTCCGCGGTGGTGTCCACACGGGCCCAGTCCGGGAGGTCGGCGGGCTCGTCCTGGTCGACGTCGATGCGGGTGACCTTGACCTGCTCCTCCGCGGTGGGGTGACCCCACTTCGCGGCGTCGGCGAGCGACCCGAGCCCCCGGGTGAGCTCGGCCAGGCCCTCGGCGAGGCCGGTGGACCAGTCGCCGCGTCCGGCGTGCTCGCGGATCTGCTCCTCGACCCGCTTCTTCAGCCGCAGCGCCTCCTGCTGGGCGGCACTGCGCGCCGCCTTGGACTGCTCGCGCAGCCGCCTGGCCTCGGCCTCGGCGGCCTTGGCCTTGTCCTTGGCGACCTTCTCCTGCTCCTTGGCGCGCTTGGCCTGTTCCTTGGCCTGCGCCTTGAACTGGGCGAACTCCTCCTTGGCCCGCTGCCAGGACTCCTTGTCCCCCCAGGGCCCGGCCCACGGGTCGCCGCCACCTGCGCCGCCGACACCGCCCCCGCCGGCGGCGGGTCGGGGGGCGCTCTTGGCGTCGCCCCAGAGCTGGGCGCGCAGGTCCTTGGCGCTGTCCCGGACGTCCTCGCGGATCGCCCCGGCGAGCTGGGCGACCGAGTCGCGGATCTCCTGCTCCAGCTCGGCGACCTCGCTCTGGCGGGCGGCCAGTTCGGTGCGGCCGGCGTCGGTGAGGCGGTAGACCTTGCGGCCGCCCTCGGTGGAGTGGGTGACCAGACCCTCCGCCTCCAGCTTGGCCAGCCGGGGGTAGACGGTACCGGCGGACGGCGCGTACAGGCCCTGGAAGCGCTCCTCCAGCAGGCGGATCACCTCGTAGCCGTGCCGGGGGCTCTCGTCGAGCAGCTTCAGCAGGTACAGGCGGAGCCGGCCGTGGCCGAAGACGGGGGTCATGTCAGAGCTCCTTGCTCAGGCTGGTGGTCGGCAGCTCCCGGACCGGGCGGTCGTCCTCGGTGTCGGGGCGGCGCTGGATGGTCACCGGGCCGGTCACCGTGGTGACCTGGAGGCGGCCGGTGCCGCTGCCGAGCTGGCCGGACAGCCGCTTGGCGCCCCAGCTGGAGGCGAGGGTCAGCTCCTCGAAGGTGCTGGTGAGGTCGCCGGTGGTGGTGCCGGCCTCGACCTTGGCGTCGGCCAGCGAGGGGAGGCGGACGCCGACGCCGCCGGAGACGGTGGTGGCGGTGATCTCGGTGGGCGTGGTGACGTCCAGGTCGAGGGTGATGGCGCCGCTGACCGACTTGGCCTGGATCTTCGGCGCGGAGCCGGCCATCAGGGTGACGGCGCCGGAGACGGTGTTGACCCGCAGCTCGCCGGCCAGTTCCTGGGCCTCGACCTCGCCGGAGACGGTGTGGACCTGGGTCTGGCCGGAGAGGCCGACCAGCGTGGTGCCGCCGCTGGCGCCGTGCACCGAGACCTCGCCGGCGATGCCGGAGACGGTGGTGTCGGCGGAGACGGTGCCGATCTTCACCAGGGCGTCGGCGGGGACGGCGAGCGAGACCACGGCGCGGCGCTTGCGCCGCAGCGAGCCGAAGAAGGCCTTGGCGGAGTGCACGGTCTTCACCGCGTCGCCGAACTCGCTCCAGCTGAGGTCCTTGTACGAGACGGTCAGTACGCCGTCCTCCAGGGTGACCAGTAGCGGCTCGCCCTTGATCTCGGCCACCTCCAGTCGGGCTGGGCCGTCGGTGGGCACGACGTTGACGGCGCCCTCGACGATCCGCACGTGCAGGGTGGTGACCGTCTCGTCGAAGCTGATCCTGTCGGCCTCGCCGACCGTCCACTGGGTCATGACTGTGTCCTCCCGTTCGCGATGTATCGCGTTCCTCTGTCATTCACGATATATCGCGTGACGGCGATGTCAAGCACCTTCCGGAGGACTGCCCGGGAACGGCGAACGGCCCGGGAGGCGGATGCCTCCCGGGCCGTTCTCAGCTGTGCGGCGAGCTACTCGTCGTCCTCGTCGTCGAGGCGGGCCAGCCAGGTGGCCAGCCGCTCGACCGGGACCTCGAAGTCCGGGTTGAGGTCGACGAACTCACGCAGGCGCTCGGCCAGCCACTCGAAGGTGACCTCCTCGTCGCCGCGCCGGCTCTCCAGCTCCTCGATGCCGCGGTCGGTGAAGTACAACGTCGCTCCCCGGCGTCAGATCGAGAAGACCTCGTCGACGATCGCCGCCTGCTCGGCCGCGTGGCGCTTGGCCGAGCCGACCGCCGGGGCCGAGGAGGCCTGGCGGGCGACGCGGAGCAGGCGCGCACCGCCGTTGGCGCTGCGACCGATGACGACCTGCAGGTGGTCGACCAGGTTCATCGCGATGAACGGCCAGGCACCCTGGTTGGCCGGCTCCTCCTGCGCCCAGATGAACTGGACATTGTCGCCGTAGCGGCTCAGCTCCTCCTGGAGCTCGGCCACCGGCAGCGGGTAGAGCCGCTCCATCCGGACGATCGCGGTGTCGGTGATACCGCGCTCGGTCCGGGCCGCCTCCAGGTCGTAGTAGAACTTGCCGGAGGTGATGACGACCTTGCGCACCTGCGCCGGGTCCACCGTGGAGTCCCCGATGACCGGACGGAACGAGCCGGACAGGAACTCGCTGGTGGAGGCCGCCGCAGCCTTCAGGCGCAGCATCGACTTCGGGGTGAAGACGATGAGCGGCTTGTGGTGCGGGTTGTGCGCCTGCCAGCGCAGCAGGTGGAAGTAGTTCGACGGCGAGGTGGGCATCGCGACCGTCATGTTGTCCTGCGCGCACAGCTGCAGGAAGCGCTCCGGGCGGGCGGACGAGTGGTCCGGGCCCTGGCCCTCCATGCCGTGCGGCAGCAGCAGGGTGACGCCGGAGTGCTGGCCCCACTTCTGCTCGGCGGAGGCGATGTACTCGTCCACCATGGTCTGCGCGCCGTTGACGAAGTCGCCGAACTGCGCCTCCCACATGACCAGCGCGTTCGGGCGGGTCAGCGAGTAGCCGTACTCGAAGCCCATCGCCGCGTACTCCGACAGCAGGCTGTCGTAGACGGTGAAGCGGGCCTGGTCCTCGGTCAGGTAGAGCAGCGGGGTGTAGTCCTCGCCGGTCTTGCGGTCGATCAGGACCGCGTGGCGCTGGCCGAAGGTGCCGCGACGGGAGTCCTGGCCGGCCAGGCGGACCGGGTGACCCTCCATCAGCAGCGAGCCGATGGCGAGGGTCTCGCCCATCGCCCAGTCGATGGTGTTGTCCTCGACCGAGGCGGCGCGGCGCTGCAGCTGCGGCAGCAGGCGCGGGTGGACGGTCAGCCACTCCGGCAGGTTGACCTGCGCGGCGGCGATGCGCTTGACCATCTCCTCGGAGATGCCGGTCTGGATGTTGACCGGGAAGTCGGCGACCGGCTTGCCGTTGGTCGCGGAGATCGGCGTGGTGGTCGCCTCGCGGACCTCGGCGAAGACCTTCTCCAGCTGGCCCTGGAAGTCCTGGAGCGCCTGCTCCGCCTCTTCCATGGTGATGTCGCCGCGACCGATCAGGCCCTCGGTGTAGAGCTTGCGCACCGAGCGCTTCTTGTCGATCAGGTCGTACATCAGCGGCTGGGTGAACGACGGGTTGTCGGCCTCGTTGTGACCGCGGCGGCGGTAGCAGATGAGGTCGATCACGACGTCCTTGTGGAACGCCTGGCGGAACTCGAAGGCGAGCCGCGCGACGCGGACCACGGCCTCCGGGTCGTCGCCGTTCACGTGGAAGATCGGCGCCTCGATCATGCGGGCCACGTCGGTGCAGTACATCGACGAGCGCGAGGAGGCCGGGGCGGCGGTGAAGCCGACCTGGTTGTTGACCACCAGGTGGATCGTGCCGCCGGTGCGGTAGCCCCGCAGCTGCGACATGTTCAGGGTCTCCGCGACGACACCCTGGCCGGCGAAGGCCGCGTCGCCGTGGATCTGGATCGGCAGCACCGGGAAGGTGGTGCCGCCCTGGTCCAGCACGTCCTGCTTGGCGCGGACGATGCCCTCGACGACCGGGTCGACCGTCTCCAGGTGGGACGGGTTCGCCGCCAGGGAGACCTTGATGGTCTCGCCGTCCAGGCCGGTGAAGGTGCCCTCGGCGCCCAGGTGGTACTTGACGTCGCCGGAGCCGTGCATGGACTTCGGGTCGAGGTTGCCCTCGAACTCGCCGAAGATCCGGGAGTACGGCTTGCCGACGATGTTGGCCAGCACGTTCAGGCGGCCGCGGTGGGCCATGCCGATGACGGCCTCGTCGAGGCGGTGCTCGGCGGCCGAGTCGATGGTGGCGTCGAGCAGCGGGATGAGCGACTCGCCGCCCTCCAGCGAGAAGCGCTTCTGGCCGACGTACTTGGTCTGCAGGAAGGTCTCGAAGGCCTCGGCCGAGTTCAGCCGGCGCAGGATGCGCAGCTGCTCCTCGCGCTCGGGCTTGGTGTACGGCTTCTCCAGGCGCTCCTGCAGCCACTTGCGCTGCTTCGGGTCCTGGATGTGCATGTACTCGATGCCGACGGTGCGGCAGTAGGTGTTGCGCAGCAGGCCGAGGATGTCGCGGAGCTTCATCATCTTCTGGCCGCCGAAGCCGCCGACCGCGAACTCGCGCTCCAGGTCCCACAGGGTGAGGCCGTGCTGGACGACGTCCAGGTCGGGGTGCTTGCGCTGCTTGTACTCCAGCGGGTCGGTGTCGGCCATCAGGTGGCCGCGCACGCGGTACGCGTGGATCAGCTCCATGACGCGGGCGGTCTTGTTGACCTCGTCGTCGTGGGTGGTGGCCACGTCGGTGGCCCAGCGGACCGGCTCGTACGGGATCCGCAGCGACTCGAAGATCTCGTCGTAGAAGCCGTTCTCGCCCAGCAGCAGCTGGTGGATCGAGCGCAGGAACTCGCCGGACGCCGCACCCTGGATGACGCGGTGGTCGTAGGTCGAGGTCAGCGTCATGATCTTGGAGATGCCCAGGCGCGCCAGGGTGTCCGGGGAGGAGCCCTGGAACTCGGCCGGGTACTCCATGGCGCCGACGCCGACGATGGTGCCCTGGTTCTGCATCAGGCGCGGCACGGAGTGCACGGTGCCGATGCCGCCGGGGTTGGTCAGCGAGACGGTGACCCCGGTGAAGTCCTCCATGGTCAGCTTGTTGGCGCGGGCCCGGCGGACGATGTCCTCGTAGGCCTGCCAGAAGCCGAAGAAGTCGAGGGTCTCGGCCTTCTTGATGGCCGCGACGACGAGCTGGCGGTCACCGTTCGGCTTCACCAGGTCGATGGCCAGGCCGAGGTTGATGTGCTCCGGCTTGACCAGGAAGGACTTGCCGTCCTCCACCTTGTAGCTGTGGTTCATGCCCGGGTTGGCCTTGACGGCCTGGACCAGGGCGTAGCCGATCAGGTGGGTGAAGGAGACCTTCCCACCGCGGGCACGCTGAAGGTGGTTGTTGATGACGATGCGGTTGTCGATCAGCAGCTTGGCCGGGACAGCGCGCACCGAGGTGGCGGTCGGAACCTCCAGCGAGGCGTCCATGTTGGTGGCCACGGCCTTGGCCGGGCCGCGCAGCTGGACGAGCTCGGGGCCGTCGGCGAGCGCCGCGGGCGCGGCCGGGGCGGCGGCCTTCGGCGCAGGCGGGGCGGCCGGAGCGGCGGCCAGCGGCGCGGGCGCCGGCTGGACCGGGGCGGCGGGCGCGGCCGGTGCAGCGGGGGCGGGCGCCGCCGGAGCGGCCGCGGCAGGAGCGGCAACGGTGGTCGGCGTGGGGCCGACCGGGGTTGCGGCCTGGGTCACTGGAGTCACCTCGGTACCGGGCTTGTAGTCGGCGAAAAAGTCCCACCAGGCTCGGTCGACCGAGTTGGGATCCTGGAGGTACTGCTGGTAGATCTCGTCGACGAGCCACTCATTGGGGCCGAAGCCAGTGGAGCTTGCCGAGCTGCTGGGGGTTTCAGGGTGTGGCGACATCGGGGCAACCGCCCTCTTCCGCTTCCTTTTGGATGGTTGGACAGCGGGGATTAAGGCTACGCCCCTGACCAGTGATCGCGCAGTCCCCGATGGTCAGGCGTCGCCCAGATCACATCGCCGGACAGGAATTTGGCCGGATCTGCACGTTAGAGATCCGCAAAAGGTGGGAACCCGCATGGTCCGCCGCCCGGCCGATACCGCCATTAAATCGGACAAACCGACGGCTGGGTACCGTCCGGGGTCGATCTTTCGAGCAGTTCGACCCCGGTTTGTACCGGTTCTGTGACAACTAGGCCGAGACCGGTGCCTCACCCGGCAGGGTGACCTCGATCCGGCAGCCCCGGGCGGATTCGGCGACCCGGATCTCGCCGCCGTGCAGGTCGACGGCCCAGCGGGCGATGGCCAGGCCGAGGCCCGTACCGCCGTCGCTGCCCGGGCCGAGCGCGGTCGCGCTGCCGCTGCGGCCGAAGCGCTCGAACACCCGCTCGCGGTCGGCCGCCGGGATGCCCGGCCCCTCGTCCTCGACCTCCAGCCGCAGCGCCCCCGGCTGCTCGCCGGGCAGCGCCCGCACGGTCACCGTGCCGCCGATCGGGGAGTGCTTGCAGGCGTTGTCGACCAGGTTGGCCACCACCTGGTGCAGCCGCTCCGGGTCGGCCACCGCGCCCAGCCCGTCCGGCTCGACCTCCAGCGCCAGCCGGACGTCGCCGCGCCGGGCGTACGCGCCGCCGGCCGTCGCGCCGTCCACCGTGACGCCGCGCAGCACGCCGTCCAGGAACGGCCGGACCTCGAAGGGGCGGGCGTCCAGCGGCACCACGCCGTCGTCCAGCTTGGACAGGTCGAGCAGGTGGGTGACCAGCCGGCCGAGCCGCTCGGTCTGCTCCAGGGCGGCGCCCAGCGTCTGCGGGTCGGGCCGCACCACGCCGTCCACCACGTTCTCCAGGACGCCGCGCAGGGCGGCGATGGGGGTGCGCAGTTCGTGCGAGACGTTGGCGATCAGCTCGCGCCGGTGCCGGTCGGCGGCCTCCAGGTCGGCGGCCATCAGGTTGAAGGTGGTGGCCAGCTCGCCGATCTCGTCGCGCGAGGAGGCGTCCACCCGCGCGCTGTAGTCGCCGCGCGCCATCGCCCGGGCCGCGGCGGTCATGTCGCGCAGTGGCGCGGTCAGGCCGTGCGCGAGGAACTGCATGAAGAGCAGGGAGGCGATCATCGAGAAGATCATGATGATCCGGATCTGGGTCTCCGACCGGATCGCGACCACGACCATGCCGGTGGCGAGCACCACCGAGACGATCACCAACAGGGTCAGCTTGCCCTTGATGGAGCGGACCGGGTCGAGCGGCCGCATGTCGGCCCACACCCGTCGGGCGGCGCGCACGGCCAGGCCCGGACGAGGGGAGTCGGCGTCCCTGTTGCGTTGCTGTGGAAAGGTCATGGTGGCCTTTGTGATTCCGATCCCGGTGAGCGGGAGCCGGTGCCAACGTCATGGGCCCCCCGGTGGCCCATGTCGTCGCGTCCGGCTAGGAGAGCGGTGCCTCCAGGGCGTACCCGACGCCGTGCACCGTGCGGATCCAGCTGGCACCGATCTTGCGGCGCAGCGCCTTCACATGGCTGTCCACGGTGCGGGTGCCGGAGGCGTCGGTCCAGTCCCAGACCTCGGCCAGCAGCTGCTCGCGGGTGAGCACGGCGCGCGGCTGCGCGGCCAGGCACGCCAGCAGGTCGAACTCGGTCGGGGTCAGGTGGACGTCACCCGAGCCGATCCGGACCCGCCGCTGGACGTGGTCGATCTCCAGCTCGCCGAAGCGCAGGCTGCCGAGCGCGGGGGTCCGCGCCGCCTGCTGGGCGCGCTCCACGCGGCGCAGCAGCACGTTGACCCGGGCCGCCAGCTCGCGCATCGAGAACGGCTTGGTCATGTAGTCGTCCGCACCGACGCCGAGGCCGACCAGCAGGTCCGTCTCGTCGTCGCGGGCGGTCAGCATCAGTACCGGCACCGGGCGCTGGGCCTGGATGCGACGGCAGACCTCCAGGCCGTCGAAGCCGGGCAGCATGATGTCGAGCACGACGAGGTCCGGCTGCCAGGTGTGGAAGCCGTCCACCGCGCCGGGGCCGTCGTGGGCCACGGCGACCTTGAAGCCCTCCGCGCCCAGGCGGGCGGCGATGGACTCGGCGATGGTGGGTTCGTCCTCGACGACGAGGACCCGTCGCTGGGTACCAACCGGGCTGCTGCTGATGGTCTCTTGCTGAATTTCTGTCACGGTCACGCCACCGCCCCCAGGGCTGCGGGCCGGCCGTCTGTGGGGACAGCGGGCTCCGCGTCGTAGTCGTCTTGTTCCGTCGTGGGCACTGTGCCCGGCCCGCCGGTGTTCCTCCGGGCGCCGTTCCGCCGACGACCCCGGAGCAGGTGTGTGCGCCGTGGGCGCGCACCTTTTCCGTACCCACGCAGAGTACGGACACCACCCGGTGTTCCGGGAGGTGGACCCGGACACATCAGGCAGGCACGGGCCGCTACCTTACCCGCCCAAAATCTCCCCCGTAACGGTGCGTATGCCGTCCTACCCGGCGCTTGCCCAATGCCCGCCCGGTTACTCGTGCGTAAGCGGAGGGCTGGTACGGACCAAGGCGGAGCGGGATCCGGTGGACATCGTTCCGCTCTTCACAGGACTTCCTCAGCGGACTCTCAGATCTGCGACGTATCGTGGCCACGACAAGCCCGATCGGGAGGCGTCATGACCCTTGCCGAACCGACGCGGCGGCTGCTGCGCACGGTGCTGCGCGGCGTCCCCACGCCGCGCCGCAACCCGTTCGCGCTTCTGTATCTCGCCCTGCTGCTCGGCACCACGCTCTTCGCCCGCTTCGGCGACGCGGACCTGGTGCACCGGCTGCAGTCGCTCTCCAGCACCGACGCCCACAATCTGCTGGCGCACCCGGTGCTTGCCCTGCTCGGCAGCGGCCTGTGGGTCGCCGGGCCGATCTGGACCCCCTACTTCTGGGCCTTCCTGCTCACCGTCGCCCCGCTGGAGCGCCGGGTCGGCGGAGTCCGCGCGGCCGGCGTCTTCGCCGCCGGACACGTCATCGCCACCCTGCTGTCGCAGGCCGTGGTGGTGGTGGCGGTGGCGGCCGGGGCGATGGCCCCGGACGCGCTCGACGCCCTGGACATCGGCGTCAGCTACGGCGTGCTCGCCAGCCTCGGCGCACTGGCCCTGCTCCTCCCGCCGGCCGGGCGGCTGCTCGTCCTGGCCGGTGCGCTGGCCATGGTCGGCCACCAGGTGGCCACCGACAACGACCTCGTCACCGCCGTGGGCCACCCGGCCGCGCTGCTGATCGGCATCCTCGCCGCCCGCTTCGTCGGACGCGGACCCCGCCGCCCGCGCCGGGTCGTCGAGTGGGTGCTCAGGCCGGCGTAGCCGCTCCGGCTGCCTCGTCGCCACGCGTCGGTGGCCTGTTTTCGACGTTCTCTCAGAGTGAACATTTCAGCGGGAACATCTTTGTCCTCCGAAACCTTAGTCAGTGCGACTCAAGTTCACTGACTGGGGAGAGATCATGGCATCGACGTCCGCTCCGCTCACCCTTCCCGTGCTGCCGCTCGACGACGAGGTCGTGCTCCCCGGCATGGTCATCCCGCTGGACCTCAAGGACACCGAGGTCCGCGCCGCCGTCGAGGCCGCCCGCTCGGCGGCCGGCGGCGCCAAGCCGCAGGTCCTGCTGGTGCCCCGGCTCGACGGCTCGTACGCCCCGGTCGGCACCCTCGCTACCGTCGAGCAGGTCGGCCGGCTCGCCGACGGCGACCCGGCGGCCCTGGTCCGCGCCGTCCGCCGGGTGCGGATCGGCGCCGGCACCACCGGCCCCGGGGCCGCCCTCTGGGTCGAGACCAGCGCGTTCCGTGAGTCCGACCCCGGCCTGCCGGTGGCCGGCCGCGCCGCCGAACTGGTCAAGGAGTACAAGGCGCTCGCCACCCAGTGGCTGCGCAAGCGCGGCGCCTGGCAGATCGTCGACCGGGTCGCCGCCATCGACGGCGTCGGCGAACTCGCCGACAACATCGGCTACGCCCCCTTCGCCACCGCCGAGCAGAAGCTCAAGGTGCTGCTGGAGGCCGACCAGCTGGCCCGCCTCGAGTACGCGCTCACCCTGATGCGCGACCACCTCGCCGAGGAGGAGGTCAACGAGACCATCCGCAAGGACGTCGAGGAGGGCGTGGCCAAGCAGCAGAAGGAGTTCCTGCTGCGCCGCCAGCTGGAGGCCGTCCGCAAGGAGCTCGCCGAGCTGAACGGCGAGTCCGGCTCCGAGGAGGACGACTACCGGGCCCGGGTGGAGGCCGCCGACCTGCCCGAGAAGGTCCGCGAGGCCGCCCTCAAGGAGGTCGACAAGCTGGAGCGGGCGTCCGACCAGTCGCCCGAGGGCTCGTGGATCCGCACCTGGCTCGACACCGTGCTGGAGCTGCCCTGGAGCGAGCGCTCCGAGGACGCGTACGACATCGCCGGCGCCCGCGCCGTGCTGGACGCCGACCACGCCGGGCTCTCCGACGTGAAGGACCGCATCGTCGAGTACCTGGCCGTCCGCAAGCGCCGCGCCGACCAGGGGCTCGGGCTGATCGGCGGCCGCCGCGGCGGCGCGGTGCTCGCCCTGGTCGGTCCGCCCGGCGTCGGCAAGACCTCGCTCGGCGAGTCGGTCGCGCGGGCGATGGGCCGCTCCTTCGTCCGCGTCGCGCTCGGCGGCGTCCGCGACGAGGCCGAGATCCGCGGCCACCGCCGCACCTACGTCGGCGCCCTGCCCGGCCGGATCGTCCGCGCCATCAAGGAAGCCGGCTCGATGAACCCGGTCGTCCTGCTCGACGAGATCGACAAGGTCGGCTCCGACTACCGCGGCGACCCGGCCGCCGCCCTGCTGGAGGTCCTCGACCCGGCGCAGAACCACACCTTCCGCGACCACTACCTGGAGGTCGAGCTCGACCTCTCCGACGTGGTCTTCCTCGCCACCGCCAACGTCCTGGAGGCCATCCCCGAGCCGCTGCTCGACCGGATGGAACTGGTCCGACTCGACGGCTACACCGAGGACGAGAAGGTCGTCATCGCCCGCGACCACCTGCTCCCGCGCCAGCTGGAGAAGGCCGGACTGACGCCCGAGGACGTCGCCGTCGACGAGTCGGCGCTGCGCACGCTGGCCGCCGAGTACACCCGCGAGGCAGGCGTGCGGAACCTGGAGCGCTCGATCGCCCGGATCCTGCGCAAGCTCGCCGCGCAGAGCGAGCTCGGCGACCGCGAACTGCCCGCCGCCATCGGCGCGGACGACCTGCGGGCGCTGATCGGCCGACCGCACCACACCCCCGAGTCGGCCCAGGAGCCGGCCGAGCGGCGCACCGCCGTCCCCGGTGTGGCCACCGGCCTCGCGGTCACCGGCGCGGGCGGCGACGTCCTCTACATCGAGGCCTCGCTCGCCGACGCCGAGACCGGCTCCACCGGCCTCACCCTCACCGGACAGCTGGGCGACGTGATGAAGGAGTCCGCCCACATCGCGCTCTCCTACCTGCGCTCGCGCGGCGCCGAGCTCGAACTGCCCGTCACCGGGCTGCGCGACCGCGGCATCCACCTCCACGTCCCGGCCGGCGCCGTCCCCAAGGACGGCCCGAGCGCCGGCATCACCATGACCACCGCGCTCGCCTCGCTGCTGTCGGGGCGGAAGGTGCGGACGGACGTGGCGATGACCGGTGAGGTCTCGCTGACCGGGCGGGTGCTGCCGATCGGCGGCGTCAAGCAGAAGCTGCTCGCCGCCGACCGGGCCGGGGTCACCACGGTGATCATCCCCAAGCGGAACGAGCCGGACCTGGACGACGTCCCGGCGGAGGTGCTGGAGCGGCTGGCGGTCCACCCGGTCTCGGACGTCCGGGAGGTCCTGAAGCTCGCCCTGGAGCCGGCGGAGGTCCTGGCGGCGGTGGGGTAGTACCGCCAGGGGCGCGGGAACCTGCGCGACCGACCACGCACGCACGTAGAGCGATGGTCGGTCGCGCAGGTTCCCGCGCCCCCTTCTTTACGTGCGCGCCCCCGCTGGGATGCGCCCCTCTCATCGTGGCGTGCGACACTGCGGGAATGCCGTCGCCTACGCAACGGGCCCTGGCCCTCGTGCCGGATCGCTACCGCCCGTTCCTCGTGAAGCACCGGAAACTGGTCAAGTTCCTGGTGGTCGGTGGCACATGCTTCATGCTCACGATGCTGATCAACTACAGCCTGAAGCTCACTGTGCTGCAGACCAAGCCGGTGATCGCCCTGACCATCGCCACCGTGATCACGACGATCATCTCGTACGTGCTGAACCGCCAGTGGTCGTTCCGGGCGGCGGGCAAGCAGCGCGAGGCGGTGCTGTTCTTCGTGGTGAGCGCCCTGGCGGTGGTGGTCAACGACCTGCCGCTGGCGGCCTCCCGCTACGTGTTCGACCTGCGGCAGCCGGACGTCAGCCACTTCACCCAGGAGGTCGCGGACTTCCTCAGCGGCATGATCATCGGAACCCTGGTCGCGATGGTCTTCCGCTACTGGGCGATGAACCGCTTCGTCTTCACCCGCCTGTCCGCGCGGACGGCCGACGGCCGGCAGCGCCAGCCCGAGCGGGTCTGACCCGCTCCGACGGAGGGAGCAGCGGCGCATGCGGGTGGGCGGCGGCGGGCCGGCGAGCCAGCAGGGCGTTCGGCGGGCCAACCTGGCACTGGTGCTGGACGCCATCGCGTCCGCACCCCGCTCGCGCGCCGAACTGGTCGCCGCCACCGGACTCACCAGGGCCGCGGTGTCCTCGCTGGTGGACGAGCTGACCACGGCCGGGCTGGTGGCCGAATGCGGACCGGCCGCCCCCAGCGGAAAGGTCGGCCGGCCGGGGACGGCACTCACCCTGGCTCCGGACGGCCCCGGCGGACTCGGCGGCGAGATCGGGGTGGCGCACCTGGCCGCCTGCGTGGTGGACCTGCGCGGCGACGTCCGGCAGTGGCGCCGGCTGGCGGTGGACAACCGCGGACGGCCGGTCGAGGCGGTCCTCGCCGACCTGGCCGGCCTGCTCCACGACGTCGTCGACCGGGCCGGGACGGTACCGGCCGGACTGGCCCTGGCCGTACCGGGGCCGGTCGGCGCGGCGGAGGGAACGGTGGTCCGGGCACCCAACCTCGGCTGGTCCGACGTTCCGGTCGCGGCCGGCCTGCGGACCGCCCTGCGTACGGTCGGCGCCATCGACCTGGCCGGGCTGCCGATCGACGTCGAGAACGAGGCCAACCTCGGCGGCCTGGCCGAACTCTGGCTCGCCGGCCGACCCGACGACTTCTGCCACCTGTCCGCCGAGGCGGGCATCGGCGCCGCGCTGGTGGTCGGCGGCCGGCTGCTGCGCGGCGCCGGCGGCTTCGCCGGGGAGCTCGGCCACGTTCCCGTCCACCCCGACGGGCCCGACTGCCCGTGCGGGGCACGCGGCTGCCTGGAGCGGTACGCGGGGGAACGGGCGGTCCTGGAGGCAGCCGGGCTCGCCGGGGTCGACGGGGACTGGGTGGTGCTGCTCGCCGAGCGGGCCCGGGCGGGCGACGTGAAGGTCCGCGACGCGCTCGCCGGGGCCGGGACGGCGCTAGGGATCGCGGCGGCGGGGGCGGTGAGCCTGCTGGACCCGGCCGAAGTGGTGCTCGGCGGCGGCTACGCGGAGCTGGCGCAGTGGCTGCTGCCCGCGATGCGGCGGGAACTCGCCGGGCGGGTGACGGTGCGGCCATGGACGGACGAGCGGCTGACCGTCTCCCCGCTGGGGCGGCGGGGGCCGCTGTTGGGGGCGGCGGTCGGGGTCGTCCGGTCGGTGATCGCGGACCCGGGGCGCTTCGCGGAGGACTGAGAGCCGGCTACCACCAGGGGCGCGGGGAACTGCGCGACCGGCCACCGCCCTATGTGAGTGCATGGTCGGTCGCGCAGTTCCTCGCGCCCCTAACGGTTCACGTGACCTGTGGGACGGCCCGCGGAGGTGCCCAAGGTGATCATGACTCCGACCATGGCCCAGGCGGCGAGGACCAGGATCGGGACGGTGAGGTTGGTGGAGCCGAGGTAGGCGATCGAGCGGGCGGCGTCGGTGCCGGCGCCGTTGGGGATCCAGGCGCCGATCGCGCGCCAGAAGGTGGGCAGCAGCGGCGGCGGGAAGACGCCGCCCGCGCTGGGGTTGCCGAGGACCACGAAGACGAGCACCGCCAGCCCGATGCCGACGATGCCGAACACGCACTGCAGCGCCATGCTGACCGCCCCGACGGCGAACACCACCAGGGTGCCGAGCCCCCACAGGGCGGTGGTGGAGCCGGGCAGGGCGTCCAGCACCGGGCCGACGACGATCGCGCCGCCGAGCCCGGCGGCAACGGAGTACAGGACCAGGGTGCCGAGCCGGAGCACGGCGCGGCGGCTGTTGGCGGGCCGGGCGCCGGAGCTGATGGCGAGGATCGAGGCGACCAGGTAGCCGCCGACGCACCAGCCGACGACGACGTAGAAGCCGGAGAGGCCGTCGGCGTCGCCCTCGGCGAGCGGGATGGTGTCGACCACGGCGAGGGTCCGGCCCTGGGCCTTGTCGAGTCCGGTGACGATCTGTTCGGCGGCGTTGGCGGCGGCCGGGCCGCGCGCGTCGGCGACCAGCAGGGTGTCCTGGGTGCCGGTGGGGTCGACGAGCCAGGCGGCGTAGATCTTCTGGTCCTTGATCCGCTGTTCGGCGGTGTCGCGGTCGGGTGCGGTGGAGGCGCGGACGGCGTCGTTCGGGACGGACTCCAGGCCGGCCACCAGTTGGGGGGTGAGCTGCTGCGGGGCGACCACGGCGATCGACAGCTGGTGCGGGTGGGGGTTGTGCAGGGCGCCGACGTAGGAGGCGATGAAGCCGAGTTGCAGCAGCAGGACGGCCGTGACCAGCAGGGCGGCGCGCGGGGTGACGGCGTCCTTCAGCTCGGCGGCGAATCCGCGGGCCGGCTCGGCCATGGTGGTCCTCTCCTCGGCGGCGGCAGGAAGCAGGGCAAACCGGATACTTCATAGCATGAAACACTTGGCGGACGGGGGAGGCGCGAGCTGCGCGATACTGGGCGCCATGAGTGACGAGGCGGCGGCCGAGGAGGCCTTCCTGGCGGTGGAGCGGGAGGTCGGGATCCTCTTCCGGCGGGGGCGGGCCCGGGCGGGGGAGATGTCCCGGCAGGTGCACCCGAGCCTGGAGGGCGTCGCGTACAGCATGCTCGGCTTCATCTGGCAGTGCGGCCGGGTGCGGGTCACCGACATCGGGCTGCACTTCGGGGTGGGCAAGGCGACCATCAGCCGGCAGATCAAGGTGATCGAGGAGCTGGGCCTGGTGGTCCGGGAGGTCGATCCGCTGGACCGGCGCTCCTCGCTGGTGTCGCTCACGCCGGACGGCGAGGCCCGGTTCCTGCGGGCGCGGGGCAACCGGCTGGACCGGTTCCGCCGGCTGCTCGGCACCTGGGAGACCTCGGACGTGGCCCAGTTCGCCGAGCTGCTGGAGCGGTTCAACGCGCTGACCGCCGAGGTGTGACGCATCCGGCCCCGGTGCGGGCCCCGCTTCGAGCCGAAAAGGTTGCCCTAGTCAACTATCCGTGTATAGTTGCTTGAGGCAACGAAATTTCGGCCGAAGGACCCGCATGACCCACCGCCAGGTACTCAAAGCCCTCTCGGGCCTGCTGATCGGCCTCTTCGTGGCCGTCCTCTCCTCCACGGTCGTCTCCAACGCGCTGCCCACGATCCTCACCGAGCTGCACGGCGGCGAGTCCGCGTACACCTGGGTGATCACCGCGGCGCTGCTGTCGATGACGGCCTCCACCCCGCTCTGGGGCAAGCTCTCCGACCTGGTGAGCAAGAAGCTGCTGGTCCAGGCCGCGATGGGGATCTACGTGGTCTCCTCGGCGCTGGCCGGCCTCTCGCAGAACACCGGCGAGCTGATCGCCTGCCGGGTGCTGCAGGGCGTCGGCGCCGGCGGTGTGATCGCACTCGGCCAGATCTGCCTGGCCGCGATGGTCCCGCCGCGCGAGCGGGGACGCTACAGCGGCTACTTCGGCGCGGTCTTCGCCCTCGCCACCATCGGCGGCCCGCTGATCGGCGGCGTCATCGTCGACACCGACTGGCTCGGCTGGCGCTGGTGCTTCTACGTCGGCATCCCGTTCGCGGTGATCGCCGTGCTGGTGCTGCAGCGCACCCTCAAGCTGCCCGAGCAGACCGTCCGCAAGCCGCGGATCGACTACCTCGGCGCGCTGCTGATCACCGCCTCGGTCAGCCTGCTGATGATCTGGATCAGCCTGGCCGGCAAGAACTACGCCTGGCTGTCCTGGCCGAGCGCGCTGATGGTCGGCGGCGGCCTGGCCCTGGCCGTGCTGTTCGTGGCGGCCGAGCGGCGGGCGGCCGAGCCGATCGTCCCGCTCGACCTGTTCCGCCACCGCACCGTGGCGCTCGCCTCGGTCGCCAGCGCCCTGGTCGGTATCGGGATGTACGGCGCCACCACCTTCCTCGGCCAGTACTTCCAGCTGGCCAGGGGCAAGACCCCGACCCAGGCCGGCCTGCTCACCCTGCCGATGATCCTCGGCCTGGCGCTCGCCTCCACCGTCGCCGGGCGGCTGATCACCCGGTACGGCAAGTGGAAGGCGTACCTGGTGGCCGGCACCGTGCTGCTCACCGTCGGTCTGGCCCTGCTGGGCACGGCCCGTGACCACACCTCGTACGGCGCGCTCGCCCTGTTCATGGCCGTCACCGGCGTCGGGCTCGGCCTGACCAGCCAGAACCTGGTGCTGGCGGTGCAGAACACGGTGCCCCGCCACGAGCTCGGCGCGGCCAGCTCGGTGGTCACCTTCTTCCGCACCATGGGCGGCGCGATGGGCGTCTCCGCGCTCGGTGCCCTGCTCGGCAACCGGGTGGCGCACTACCTGGCCGAGAACCTGGCCGCCGCGCACGTCCGCCCGGCCGGCGGTGCGGCGCTCGGCGGCGGCGAGATCCCCGACCTGCACCGGCTGCCCGCGCCGATCGTGCCGCTGGTGACCGACGCCTTCGGCCACGGGGTCGGGACGGTCTTCCTGGTGGCCGCGCCGTTCGCGCTGGTGGCCGCCGCGGTGGTGGTGTTCATCCGCGAGGTGCCGCTGCGCACCGTCCAGGACGCCCCGGCGGAGCGGACGGCGGAGCCGGTCGCCGGCTGACCGGACGCGACCGGCGGACTGGACGCGACCGGCGGACCGTACGCGAAAGCCCCCCTCGGCCGAGGCCGAGGGGGGCTCTTCAGTGCGACGTGCCGGTCAGGCTGCGGTCACTTGCCGGCGATCAGCGAGATGCCGTACAGCACCACGCCCGCGCAGGCGGCGAAGCAGACACCGGCGGCGACCAGCGCCGCGGTGCCCTTGGCCGAGTTGGCGTTGCCGGCCTCGGCGGCCGCCTCGCGGCGGGACAGGGCGAGGTTGCCGAGGGCGAACACCACGACCACCGCGAGGGTGATGGCGAGGCTGACGCCGGCGGTCTGGCCGAGAGCGGCCCACTTGATCTGCATGGTGGTCGTCCTCTCAGGCGGCGACGGTGGCGGTGGCGGTGGTCGGGGCGCCGGGCGCGGTCTGCGCGGCCGGGACCTCGACGGGGGTCACGTCGTTGACGTTGTCGGCGTGCACCGGCTGGCGGCGGGAGAGCATCCACATCGCGCCGGAGCCGATCACCAGCGCCGCGCCGACCACCACGACACCCCAGTCGCCCTTGTCGGCGACGAAGGCGGCGATGCCCGCGACGGTGGCCGCGGCCGGCAGGGTCAGGCCCCAGGTGTAGACCATGCGGCGGACCAGGCTCCAGCGCAGCTTGCCCGCCGGGCCGCCGAGGCCGGCGCCCATGATGCCGCCGGAGCAGACCTGGGTGGTGGACAGGCCGTAGCCCATGTGCGAGGAGGTCAGGATGACCGTCGCGGCGGCGGTCTCGGAGGCGAAGCCCTGCGGCGGCTTGATGTCCGCCAGGCCGGAGCCCATCGAGCGGATGATCCGCCAGCCGCCCATGTAGGTGCCGAGCGCGATCGCCGCACCCGCGCTGACGATCACCCAGGTCGGCGGCTGCGCGCCCTTGTGCAGGGCACCGGCGGACACCAGGGCCAGGGTGATGATGCCCATCGTCTTCTGGGCGTCGTTGGTGCCGTGCGCCAGCGAGATCAGCGAGGAGGAGAACATCTGGCCCCGCTTGAAGCCCTTGGTGGTGGTCTTCTGGTTGCCGTTGCGGGTGATCAGGTACGCCAGCTTGGTGGCGCCCCAGGAGGCCACGCCGGCCACGATCGGGGAGGCCACGGCCGGGATCAGGATCTTGGAGACCACGGTGGTGAAGTTGACGCCGTGGATGCCGACACCGACGACGGTGGCGCCGATCAGGCCGCCGTACAGCGCGTGCGACGAGCTGGAGGGCAGGCCCTTGAGCCAGGTCAGGAGGTTCCAGAGGATCGCGCCGACCAGGGCGGCGAAGATGATCGACGGCTGGAGGCCGGTCTTCTCGTTGACGATGCCGCCGGAGATGGTGGTGGCGACCTTCACGGACAGGAAGGCTCCGGCGAAGTTCAGGACCGCGGCGATGGCGACCGCGACCTTCGGCTTGAGGGCCCCCGTGGCGATGGAGGTGGCCATCGCGTTGGCGGTGTCGTGGAAACCGTTGGTGAAGTCGAAGGCGAGCGCCGTGATGATCACAACGGCCACCAGGAACGTGATGTGTTCCATACCCAAACAATCGTCGTAGTTGTCGGACTGACGTTGGTGTCACGGGCGACCGTAGGGACGCATGGTGAACGGAAGGTGAACTGGCTCGGGATTCGTGGTTCCGATGGTGGCGCGGAGGTTGCGGAGAAGATGTGAAAGCATGGAGATCGCGGCGCTGAGCAGCCGTTATGGGGGCGGATGTCCGGTCTGGTGGCGGTTTGGTGAGAGGTGTCTCACACGGCCCGACCGGCCAATCTGAGAATTCGCCGGTTCGTACCGGTGCCACCTGCCGCCGGACCGGCCCGGCATGGCAGGATCGTCGGGATCGACGAAGGACCAAGGGGGAGGGCCGGCCGATGCGGGCAGGGCAGCGAACGGAGACGACGGGCCTGCGCCCCTGGGTGCGGGCCGCGATGCGGTGCGGAGCCGCACTGGCGGCGGTGGTCCTCGCCCTTCCGCTCGGCGCGGCGGCGTACGCGGCGCCGCAGCCCGACGCCAAGCCGACTATCTCGGCCGGGGCCGACCCGCTGGCGGACGCCAAGGCGACGCTCGGGCCGATGCTGGGCCGGCTGCACGAGCTCTACCAGCAGGCCGAGGCCGCCACCGAGCAGTACAACGGCACGGTCGCCCAGCTCCAGCAGCAGCAGGCCGCGCTGGTCGACCTCAAGGACAAGGTGGCCCGGCAGCAGATCGCCGTCGACGCGGGCAACGACCTGGCCTCCCAGCTGGCGGCGGCCCAGTACATCAACGGCCACGCCTCCGAGTACGCCGATCTGCTGCTCGCCAAGGACCCGTACGAGGCCGTGGTCATCGCCGAACTGCTGGACTCGGCCGGCCGGTCGCAGAAGGCGTTCCTGGATCGGCTGAAGGCCGACCGGGCCGCGCTGACGGACCTGCAGCACCAGTCCGAGCAGGCGCTGGCGCAGTCCCAGACGCTGGTCGCCCAGCAGGAGACCGCCAAGAACGACGTGGCCAAGAAGCTGGCCGAGGTCGAGCAGATGGTCGGCTCGCTGACCGGCGCCCAGCGCGGCGAGCTGGAGCAGTTGGAGAAGGCGGAGGCCGACGAGGCCCAGCTGGCGTTCCTGGCCTCCGGTGCGCTGGGCAAGGGCGAGCGCACCCCGTCCGAGGCCGGCCGCAAGGCGGTCGCCTGGGCGCTGGCTCAGCTCGGCAAGGACTATGTGTGGGGCGGCGAGGGCCCGGACGTCTTCGACTGCTCCGGCCTCACCTCGCAGGCCTGGCTGCACTCCGGCAAGCCGATCCCGCGGACCAGCCAGGAGCAGTGGGCGCAGCTCACCCACGTCCCGCTGAACCAGATCCGCCCCGGCGACCTGATCGTCTACTTCTCCGGCGCCACCCACATCGCGATGTACATCGGCGGCGGCCTGATCGTGCAGGCCCCGCACACCGGTGACGTGGTCAAGGTCTCGCAGATCGGCGCGATGCCGATTCTTGGCGCGGTCCGGCCCGACCCGGACGCCGGGGCGGACGACAAGGGCGGCGCCTGGAAGGTGCCGGACGTCCCCGTCGGCGCGGTCCGGATCGCGCCCGCCAAGCCGTCCACCCTGCCGACCCCGCCGCCCGCCGCCCCCAGCACGCCGGCCCAGCAGCCCTCGACGCCGCCGGCCACCGGTGGCTCGCCCTCGACCGGCGGGTCGCCCTCGACCGGCGGCTCGTCGAGCCCGTCGGGCAGCCCCACCGGCAGCGCCTCGCCGGGCACCACCGGCAGCCCCTCGGGCTCCGGTACGCCGAGCCCGACCGGTTCGCCGAGCGGGTCCGGCACCTCGGCGCTGTCGCCCAGCGGCAGCGGCGGGGCGAGCCAGGGCTGAACGGCCCCGGGCCCCTGAACGCCGAACACCCCCGCCGGTCCGACCGGCGGGGGTGTTCCGCATTCAGGGGACAGCTCAGGCGCCGCTGTCGGCCTCGAAGCGCACCACGACCGCCTTGGAGGTGGGCGTGTTGCTGATCTCGGCGGTGGAGTCCAGCGGCACCAGCACGTTGGTCTCCGGGTAGTACGCCGCCGCACCGCCGCGGGCGACCGGGTAGTGCACCACCTTGAAGTGCGGGGCGCGGCGTTCCACGCCGTCCTTCCACTCGCTGACCAGGTCGACGTACGCGCCCTCGGTGAGCCCGAGCTCGGCCGCGTCCGCGGGGTTGACCAGCACCACGCGGCGGCCGCCGGTGATGCCGCGGTAGCGGTCGTCCAGGCCGTAGATCGTCGTGTTGTACTGGTCGTGCGAGCGCAGCGTCTGCAGCAGCAGCCGGCCCTCGGGCACCTCGGGGGCGGTCAGCGGGTTGACCGTGAAGTTGGCCATCCCGGTCGCGGTGGGGAAGGTGCGGCTGTCGCGCGGGCCGTGCGGCAGGGCGAAGCCGCCGGGGCGGCGGACCTTGGCGTTGAAGTCCTCGAAGCCCGGCACCACCCGGGAGATCCGGTCCCGGATGCTGTCGTACGAGCTGGCGAACTCCTCCCAGGGGAGGGTGTCCTGCGCGCCGAGGGTGGCCCGGGCGAGCCGGGCGACGATCTGCACCTCGGAGAGCAGGTCCGGCGCCGGAGGCTGCAGGCCGCCGCGCGAGGAGTGGACCATGCCCATCGAGTCCTCGACGCTGACGAACTGGGCGCCGGCCGGGGTCCAGTCCCGGTCGGTGCGGCCGAGGGTCGGCAGGATCAGGGCGCGGGCGCCGGTGACCACGTGCGAGCGGTTGAGCTTGGTGGAGACGTGCACGGTCAGCCGGCAGCGGCGGATCGCCGCCTCGGTGGCCAGGGTGTCCGGGGTGGCGGCGACGAAGTTGCCGCCCATCGCGAAGAAGACGCCGACCCGGCCGTCGCGCATCGCGCGGATGGTGTCCACCGAGTCGAGGCCGTGCTCGCGCGGCGGCTCGAAGGCGAACTCCTTGCCGAGCGCGTCCAGGAAGGCCTGGGACGGGCGCTCGAAGATGCCCATGGTGCGGTCGCCCTGCACGTTGCTGTGGCCGCGGACCGGGCAGACGCCCGCGCCCGGACGGCCGACGTTGCCGCGCAGCAGCAGGAAGTTGACCACCTCGCGGATGGTCGGCACGGCGTGCCGGTGCTGGGTCAGGCCCATCGCCCAGCAGACGATGATCTTCTCGGAGGAGGTGACCAGCTCGGCCAGCTCCTCGATCTGCTCCCAGGGCAGGCCGGTCGCGGCGAGCACCTCGGTTCGGTCGTCCGCCTTCGCCTGGGCGGCGAACTCCTCGAAGCCGTGGCAGTGTTCGGCGATGAAGGCGTGGTCGACCGCGTCCTGTTCCAGCAGCAGCCGGTTGAGCGTCCGGAACAGTGCCAGGTCGCCGCCGAGCCGGATCTGCAGGAACAGGTCGGTGAGCTTGGTGCCGGAGCCGACCAGGCCGCGCGCGTTCTGCGGGTTCTTGAACCGCTCCAGGCCCGCCTCGGGCAGCGGGTTGACGCTGACGATCTTCGCGCCGGAGCGCTTGGCCCGCTCCAGCGCGGAGAGCATCCGCGGGTGGTTGGTGCCCGGGTTCTGGCCCGCGACGATGATCAGGTCGGCCTGGTACAGGTCCTTGAGGCTGACGCTGCCCTTGCCGACGCCCAGCGTCTCGGTGAGCGCCGAACCCGAGGACTCGTGGCACATGTTGGAGCAGTCCGGCAGGTTGTTGGTGCCGAGCCGGCGGGCGAACAGCTGGTAGAGGAAGGCGGCCTCGTTGCTGGTCCGGCCCGAGGTGTAGAAGGCGGCGCCGTCCGGGGTGTCGAGGGCGTTCAGCTCCTCGGCGATCAACGCGAAGGCGTCGTCCCAGGAGACCGGGGTGTAGTGGGTCGCGCCCTCGTCCAGCAGCATCGGGGTGGTGAGCCGGCCCTGCTGGCCCAGCCAGTAGCCCGAGCGCTCGGC
The DNA here is from genome assembly GCF_024172095.1 of Kitasatospora cinereorecta. GTDB lineage: Bacteria > Actinomycetota > Actinomycetes > Streptomycetales > Streptomycetaceae > Kitasatospora > Kitasatospora cinereorecta. The sequence continues at coordinate 710,973 of NZ_JAMZDX010000001.1, forward strand.
CAGCTCGGCGACCGGGTGCGCGGCGAAGAACGCCGGCGTGATCCGCCGCTCGGTGGCCTCCTCGGCGACCGCCTTGGCGCCGTTCTCGCAGAACTCGGCGGTGTGCGTCTTCCCCGGCTCCGGCCAGGCACAGCCCGGGCAGTCGAAGCCGTCCGGCTGGTTGACCTTGCGCAGGGTGGCCAGCACCCGGCGCGGCGACATCTGCTCGGACGCCATCCGCAGGCTGTGCCCGACGGCCGGGAGCCCGGCCGCGGCGTGCTGGGGAGCGCCGACCTGCGGTGCGTCCTGCACCGGGTCGCTCTGCGGGGCCTGCTTGGCCATGACCGGACACCTCCTGCTCAAACCGGGTCCGAGCGCCGTTGCCGGTCCCGCTTCCATCCTTGCACTGCGGGTCCGGGGACTCGACGCCGCCCGAGGCGTCCCGGCGGATAGGGTGCTGGGCGCAGTCGAGACGTCCCGAGAATGAGGTCGGCCGTGACCATCCCCCCGATTCCCGCGCAGTCCCCGGGCAGTTCCGGGGAGGCGCCCGCCGAGCCGGCCGAGGCGGCGCCGGAGCTGCGCGCGCTGCTGGTCCGCCTGCGGGACGGCGCGGGCGACGCGCCGGGCCCGGACGGCGCCGCCCACCTGCTGGAACTGGTGGCCCGGGAGATGACCGCGCTGCTCGGCCGCTACGACCGGGAGACCCTGGTCGCCTGGCGCGAACTCGGCTTCGCCCGCCGCGAGGCCGGCGACCCGGCCGCCGCCGTCCACCTGCTCGGCCAGGTGGTGGCCGACATGGCCCAGGCGCTCGGCCCCGCCGACCGGGACACCCTCTACGCCCACCTGGAGTTCGCCGCCGCGATGGGCGACGCCGGCGACCCCGGCGGGGCCGCCCAGCGGCTGCGCGACCTGGTGCCCTCACTGACCGCCGAGGTCGGGCCGCAGGGCGACCTGGCCCTCACCGCGCAGGTGCAGCTGGCGGTGAACCTCGGCCGGATCGGCGACCTGATGGGGGCCGTCGGCCAGCTGCTGCAGCTCCTCCCGGCCATCGAACAGGGCCTCGGCGAACAGAGCCGGGCGCTGGCCGACGCCCGCACCGGCCTCGGCCGCCTGGTGGTGCCCTGGCGCCGGGTCGCCGGCGGCGGCGGCCTCCCGCCGGTGATGGCGGTGGCCATGGTGCACCGGCTGATCGTCTGGGACTTCGGCTCCGACGCGGAGGCCGACGCCTACCTGACCGAGCTGGAGCGGGCCACCGGCCGCAAGGGGCTGGCTGGCCGGCTCGCCGCCGTCCCGGACGGGATGACGGCGGCCCAGGCCACCGCGATGGTGCTCGGCTGACCGGCCGGCGCCGTCACCAGCCGTGCGGGATCCGCTCCAGCACCCCGCCCGCGAACACGTCGTAGAGCGGCAGCGTCTCCAGGTGGACGTAGCCGATGTGGCAGTCGCACACCGCCAGCGGGCACGGCCGCGGCCGCAACTGGGCCCGGTACGAGCCGTCGTACAGGTTGCCCAGCGGCGGCCGGACGAAGTGGCAGCGCCGGACGGTGCCGTCGCCGTCCACCGACACCACCGAGTCGCCGGTCCGGCACGGCCGGCCGGCGCTCGGGTGCGGGTCGCGGCTGTAGCCGAACAGCGGGTCCAGCGCCGCCCACTCGGCGGCCTCGGCATCGGTGTAGCTCCGGCCGTCGGCGGCGTTGACCCACAGGTAGACGCCGTCCGGCAGCTCGGCGCGCAGCCGGCGGGCGGGCGCCAGGTGGTCCGGCTCGCCGACCACGCCGACGCTGTACCGCACGCCGAGCGCGGTCAGTTCCCGGCACTTGGCCAGGAAGCGCTCCTGGCTCACCTGGCCCGGGTGGTAGGTGACCCAGAACGCCAGCCGCTCCGGGTCGCCCTCGGCCACCCAGTCGCTGCGGCAGCTGAAGTTGGTCTGGATCGCCACCCGCCGCAGGTGCGGCAGCCGGCTCAGCTCCACCATCGCCCGCCGGTACCAGGAGCGGACCAGCCCCTCGCCCCACGGGGTGAACAGCACCGACAGCTCGCCGTCCCGGTACGCCGCCGCCCAGGCCGCGAAGCGCTCCAGTGCGGCCCGGTCGGCCCGCAGCTGCTCCGGGCTGTCGCGCCGCTTGGCGAACGGGCAGTACGGGCAGTCGTAGTCGCAGGAGGCGAGCGGGCCGCGGTAGAGCACGGTCAGATGCGGCGTCATTTCGGCAGGTACCCCGCCATCCGCTCGGCCACCCGCGGCGAGAACAGCCGCGGGCCGATGGCGTCCGAGTGCGCCAGGCCCTCCGGGGTGAGCACCAGGTGCGGCCCCTGCTCGGCCAGCCAGCCGCGGGCGGCGAACTCGGCCAGCTCGACCGGGAAGTCCTCGGCCGGGGTGGTGCCGAACCGCCGCCGGTAGCCGTCCACCTCGACCCCGTCGGCCTGCAGCAGCGACTGGATCAGGTGGCGCCGGCGCTGCTCCCCGGCGTCCATCTCCCAGCCCAGCTCGGCCCGGGAGAACTCCTCGGTGGCCACGTAGTCGTCGATGATGCCGCGCACCTCGCGGGCGTCCACCGCGTAGTCGAAGGAGTAGTGCAGCCGGGAGGTGTAGGAGCGGGCGCCGCAGCCGAGGCCGACCATGCCGTCGGTCTGGCAGGCGTACTCCCCGGCGCTCGCCGATTCTGCGCCGATCCGGCGGAACATCCGCATCGACACCTGCTGGTAGCCCTCGGCCAAGAGGTGGTCGCGGCCGGCCCGGTAGAGGGCGAGGCGCTGGGCGTCCCACTCGGGTGAGGGTTGGTCGGCCCGGCGGCCGAGGCCGGTCAGCGGCCGGACGTACAGCGGGTAGAGGTACAGCTCCTCCGGCCGCCAGGCCAGGGCGGCGTCCAGCGAGCGCAGCCAGCTGGCCTCGGTCTGGCCGTCGATGCCGTAGATCAGGTCGATGTTGAGCACCGGGAAGCCGGCCGTGCGGATCCGGCCGAGCGCGGCCTCCACCGCCGCCCGCTTCTGCGGGCGGACGGCCGAGCGGGCCTCCTCGTCCAGGAAGGACTGCACGCCGAGGCTGAGCCGGGTGGTGCCGCGCTCGGCCAGGACCGCGAGCCGGTCGGCGGTCGCGGTCTCCGGCGAGGCCTCCACCGAGAGCGGCACCGCCCGCAGGTCGGCGCCCATCCGCCGCTCGGCGATGTCGCACAACCGCTCCAGCTCGCCGGCGGTCAGAAAGGTCGGGGTGCCGCCGCCGAACGCGGCCAGCGCGAACCGGGCGTCCTCGTCCAACGCTGCCCGGACGGCCACGGCCTGGCGCTCCAGCGCGTCCAGGTAGGCGGTGGTCAGCCCGTCCGGCGCGCCGATCCGGGTGAACAGGTTGCAGAAGCCGCAGCGCACCTCGCAGAACGGGATGTGCAGGTAGAGCGAGAGCGCGTGCTGCCGCTCGCCCGCCCACAGCCCGTCCAGCGCCGGCCGGTCGGGCAGCGGGCGGTACGCGGTCTTGTGCGGGTAGGCGTAGACGTAGGAGCGGTACGGGGAGTCGGCCGTCGCGGCGGTCATGCGTCGCCTCCCTGCTGCGGGACGGTGAAGTGCGCGTACGGGACCGTCCAGACCACCTCGTGGCCGATCCGGTGGCCGGTCCAGCCGTCCTCGCCGTACGCGGTGCCGTGGTCGGAGCAGACGATCGCGAAGCACGGACGGCGCCGGCTCATCGCGGTGAACAGCCGGCCGATGTGCGCGTCCACGTACTCCAGCGCGGCCGCGTGGCTGGCCCGGCTGTCGCCGTGCTCGCGGGTGGCGCCGGGCAGGTGGAACCAGTTGGGCTGGTGCAGCGCCGAGACGTTGACGAAGAGGAACAGCGGCTGGTCCGCCGCCTGCTCGGCGGCCACCCGCTCGGCGCGGGCCACCTGTGCCTCGAACGAGGTGGGGGAGGGCACGCCCATCTCGGGCTCCCAGTGGCTCTCCTGGAACATCCCGGGCAGCACCGAGCCGAGCGGGCCCTGCTTGTTGAAGAAGCCGACCCCGCCGATGCAGACCGTCCGGTACCCGGCCGCGGCCAGCGCGCCCGGAAGGTCCGGGGCATCGAACACCCAGGTGCGCGACTCGGTGCTCTCCGAGCCGGCGAAGCGGGCCGCGAACAGCCGGGGGTGCGGGCCGTCCGGCGAGGCCGGGGTGGGCAGGAAGCCCGCCAGCATCGCCTGGTGCGAGGCGTACGTGAAGCTGCCGGGTGAGTGCCGGCGCTCCCAGCGGCCGCCGGGCAGCCAGGCCGCCAGGTTCGGCAGCCGGCCGTCCGCGGCCAGCTCCTCGGCCACGTCGAAGCGCAGCGTGTCGAGGGTGACCAGCAGCAGGTCGTGGCTGCCCACGACGGCGTTCATGTCGGGTATCGGGTGGCTCATCGGGCGGCTTCCGGGTGGTGCGGGAGGGGGACGGGGACGGTGACCCGGGACGGGTCGGCGAGCAGGAGCAGGTCGCTGAGCAGGGCGGCGATCTGGGCACCGTACGTGTCCAGCCCGGCGGCGGGGCCGCCGGGCAGGCCGGTGAGGTTCGGCAGCAGGTCGCCGAAGGCGTTGACCTCGCCGACCAGCGCCCGGCGCCACCCGGCGGCGGGCAGCACGTCCACCCCGACCATCGGGGCGTGCGGGAAGCAGGCGGCGGCCCGCTCGGCGGTCTCCAGCAGCGCCGGCCAGGCCGGTCCGGCGGCGGCGCGGGCCAGGTCCAGGTCGCCACGGGCCCCGCCGAGGTGCAGGTTGGTCATCGGGTGGCTGCTGGTGCGGACCACCGCGTGGGTGGCACGGCCGGCGACCACCACCACCCGCAGGTCCGCCGCCCGGCCGGACAGCCCGGCCTTCGGCACCCACTGCTCGACGTGCAGCCCGTCCGGCGCCAGCCGGTCGACCAGCGCGGCGACCTCCGCCTCCGAGCGGTAGCGGCGCACCCGCAGCGAGTTGTGCAGCCCGTCCGGGCCGAGCTCGACCGAGGTGGTGGCCTGGACCCGGCCGAGCGGCCCGAACTCCACGGCGAGCACCCCGGAGGCCGAGGAACCGTGCGCGGGCTTCACGAACACCCGGCGCAGCCCGGCCGCGCCGAGCCGCTCCCGCAGCTGTGACCAGTCCCGCGGCGGCGGGCCGCCGAGCGCCCGCGGCACCGGGACGCCCGCTGCGGAGAGCAGTGCGTGCGCCCGCGGCTTGTCGAACATCACCGCGATCTCCGCCGGATCGCCGAGCAGCCGGACGCCCGGGCGGGCCGCCAGAGCGCGCAGTGCCGCCGTCACCCCGGCGTACCAGGCGGCGCCGCCCTCGACCCGGGTCGGCGCGTACCCGGCGCCGAGCACCGGGCCGCGCAGCAGCTCGTCCACCGCCGCGTCCTCGCCGGGCGACTCGATCCGCAGCAGCGTGCCGGGCGGCAGCTCGTACCGGCCGCGCAGCACGTCGAGCCAGGGCAGCACGGCCGGTTCCGGCAGCCCGGCGGCCTGGGCGGCGGCGGCGAACAGCGTCACCCGCCGGTGGCCCGGGCTGCCGAGGACGGTCAGCGCGAGGGACACCGGCTACTCGGCGACCGCGACGTAGCGCCAGTTGTCGTCCGGCTTCTGCTGGTCGGACAGGTCGACGGCCACCCCGGGCAGCGCCTCGCGCAGCCGCTGCTGCATCTCCTCGCTCAGGTAGTGGTGGTGCAGGTCGAGGGTGGCCAGGTGGGTGAGCGGCTGGCCGGCCAGCAGGGCGGCGGCGCCCTCGTCGGTGAGCGCGCCCATCGACAGTGCCAGCCCGGTCAGCCGGGCGACCACCGGCGCCTGCGCGGCCAGCGCGGCGATCTCGTCCTGCTGCTCGGCGTTCTGCAGGCCGAGGTGGCGCAGCGCGGGCAGGGACGCGCCGCTGAGGAAGGGAGCGAGGTCGGCGGTCGTCCAGTCGCCGCCGTAGTTCGCCACGCCGAGCCACAGCTCCAGCCGCTCCAGGGCCGGGAAGTCGCACGCCGCGACCGCCCGGACGACGGTGCTGGGCAGACCGCCGGCCTCGAAGCGCAGCGCCCGCAGCCGCTCGTGCCGCAGCGGGGTCAGCGACAGGCCGCCCGCGCCCTCCCAGTCCGGGGCGGCGCCGCGCACCACCAGCTCCTCCAGCTCCGGGAAGCTCCGGAAGACCGGGGTGATGTCGCACATCTGGAGCCAGGAGATCTCGCACTCCTCGTACGTGATGTCGCCGATGAACAGCGCCCGCAGGGCGGGCAGCCGGTCGGCGGCGGCGAGCACCGCGGCGAGCGGCTCGGCGAGGGAGTCCGGCTCCTCCGGCGCCCAGTTGCCGATCACCACGGCCGTCACCTCGGCGACGTCGACCGTGTCGAGGAACTCCTGCCAGGCCTGGGCGAAGTCCAGCGGGGAGTCGTACTCCAGCCCGATCTTCCAGGCGACGGCGGACGCGGCGGGCAGCTCGGTGCCCTCCGCCCGGCCGGCCAGGAAGTCGTGGACCGGGAGGCCGTGGAACTCCCCGATGTGCTCGTTGACCGTCATGCGCTGCTCCTCGCGAGGTGTGGGGCCGCCCTCTGTCTACCAGGCCGGTCCGACAGCGGCTCGAACGGGGGACGCGCTGTCAGAGCCGCCTCCTAGCTTTCGAATCGGGCGTCCGACAGGGGTCGGGCCGAGGACGGAGGAGGTCCGCCGTGTACCGCCAGGGCGATGTGCTGATCGTGCCGGTCGAGGAGACCGCGGTGCCGGCCGCGGTGGTCGCGCCGGCCCCGCAGCCGCGGGACGGCCGGGGCCGGCTGGTGCTGGCGCTCGGCGAGGTGACCGGGCACGCCCACGCCGTGGTGGGGCCCGGCGAGCTGCGACGGGAGGCCGGTCCGTTCGGCCCGGCCTGGCTGCACCTGCCGGAGGGCGGGCGGGTGGTGCACGAGGAGCACGCGGTGATCGCGCTGCCGCGCGGCTGGTACCGCGTGGTGCGGCAGCGGGAGTACGTGCCCGGTGCGGTGCGCATGGTCGCGGACTGACGGGAGCGGGCGGTGGCGGCGACGAGTGGCACGGCGACCGGTGGGACGGCGATCGGTGGGACGGCGGAAGTGGCGGAGACGGTGGACGGTGTGATGACGGACAGTGCGGCGGAAGCGGCGGCGGACGGTACGGCGCCCGGCGAGGTGGCGGCCCGGTGGCGGAGGGCGGCGGTGGCGACCGGGCCGGCCGACCGCGCCGCGGTGGAACGGGCGGTGCGCGCCGCGTACCGGGCGGCCGGACTGGCCGAGCCCGAGCGGGTGGTGTGGTTCGACTCGCCGCTGGCGGCGCTCGGCGAGGTGGCGCGGATCCGGGCCGGCGGCGCGCAGGCCGCGGCGGCCGGGGCGAGCGTGCGCGAGGCGGTGCGCACCCGCCCGTGGGAGCGGGCCAGGCAGCGGGCGTACGGGCGGCTCGGTGCGGTGGGCTGGGCCGAGCTGTGGGCGCTGACCGGCGCCGAGCTGGTGCCGACCGCGCAGCTGCCGGCCGACCGGATCCGGGCCGCGCTGCTCGACCGGCTGGCCCCGGAGGCGGAGGCGGCCGCCGCCCGCGAGGAGCGCGCGGCGGCCGCCTCCGCCCGGGCGGCGGTCCGGGTGGCGTTGCTGGACGCGGTGCTCGGCCAGCACGACGCGCCGTGGCTGGCCGCGTTCGAGGCGGCGGGCGAGCTGTCCGGGCCGTCCGCGGGGGCCGGGCTCGCCGCGCTGGCCGAGGTGGCGCGCGGGGCGGGCTGGTGGTGGCCGTACGAGCGGGTGGCGCTGGTCAGCGAGCGCCCGCTGGAACTGCACCGGGACGAGGCGGGCCGGCTGGACCGGGCCGACGGCCCGGCGCTGGCGTACGGCGACGGCTTCGCGCTGCACGCGTGGCGCGGCATGCCGGTGCCGCCGGACTTCCTGGCCGGGCTGGTCGGCCTGACCCCGGAGCGGATCCGCGCCGAGGAGAACGCCGAGCTGCGCCGGGTGATGCTGGAGCACTACGGCTTCGACCGCTACCTCGCCGACTCGGGGGCCGAGCCGGTGCACCGGGACGACACCGGCGTGCTGTGGCGGGTGGTCCTGCCGGACGACGAGCCGGTGGTGATGGTGGAGGTGGTCAACGCCACCGCCGAGCCGGACGGCACCTTCCGTACGTACTGGCTGCGGGTGCCGCCGGCCACCCGGACGGCGCGGGCCGGGGTGGCCTGGACGTTCGGGGTGGGGGAGCAGGAGTACCGGCCGCTGCAGGAGACCTGAGCGGCGCCCGGCTCGCCGGAGCGGTTCCGTCGCGGGACCCACGCCCGGCGGGCGTTGTCAACGGTGCGGGCGGCCGATTCGACCGCGGTCGGGCCTGGGTGAATTGATAGAAATTCCACCAGGTGAGACCACTGTTCCGCAGGGCGGAAGAGTTGATATACCTCGGACCCTATGACGGGTGAGGTGTGCGCCTCGCCCGCCCTGCGACGAACCAGGTGGTGATGGGCAGTGAAGCTCCTCCGTGTGGGACCCGCGGGTGCCGAGCGTCCGGTCGTGCTGGCCGCGGACGGCACCGCGTACGACCTCTCCGGCCGTACCCGGGACATCGACGGCGCCTTCCTCGCGGGCCTGGACGCGGCCGAGCTGGCCGCGGCGGTCGCCGCCGGCGAGCTGCCGCCGACCGACATCGACGGGCTGCGGATCGGCGCGCCGGTGGTCCGGCCCGGCAAGGTGGTCGGCATCGGCCTGAACTACCGCGACCACGCCGCCGAGGCCGGTGCCCAGATCCCCGCCGAGCCGGTGGTCTTCCTCAAGCCGAGCAACACCGTGGTCGGCCCGAACGACGAGGTGCTGGTACCGCGCGGCAGCGAGAAGACCGACTACGAGGTCGAGCTCGCCGTGGTGATCGGCCGTCAGGCCCGCTACCTGGACGGCCACCCGGAGGCCGCCGCGGTGATCGCCGGCTACGCGGCGGTCAACGACGTCACCGAGCGCGCCTTCCAGTTCGAGCGCGGCGGCCAGTGGGACAAGGGCAAGTCCGCGGAGACCTTCACCCCGCTCGGGCCCTGGCTGGTCACCGCCGACGAGGTGGCCGACCCGCAGGCCCTGGCCCTGCGGCTGTGGGTCAACAGCGAGCTGCGGCAGAACGGCAGCACCGCCGAGATGATCTTCCCGGTGCTGGAGATCGTCCGCTACCTCAGCCACTTCATGGTGCTGGAGCCCGGCGACGTGATCGTCACCGGCACCCCGGCCGGCGTCACCCTCGGCCACCCCGGCACGCCGTTCCTCCGCCCGACCGACGTGGTCGAGCTGGAGGTCGAGGGCCTCGGCCGGCAGCGGCAGGTGCTCGGCAAGGCCTGACCGCCACCCGGGGCGCGGGTGCACATGGGTGTCCGCGTGCGCCCGCGCCCCGGGTGCGCCGCCGTCAGCCCCAGACCGCCCGCAGCCGGGCCAGCAGCACACCGGCCGGACTCTCCGCGGTCTCCAGGGCGAGCAGCGCGTGCAGCACCTCCGCCGTCTGCGGGTCGTGCACCGCGGCCGCTCCGGCCATCGCCACGAACTGGTCGACCAGCCAGGCGCACAGCGCCTCCGGCGGGATCTGCCGGCCCTCGTCCAGCCAGCTCAGCGCGGACGCCTCGACCACTGATATCCACGAGCGGACCAGCAGGGTCAGCCGCGGCCCCGCCGTCCGCACGCCGAACTGCCGCAGCGTGCGGCGCAGCGCTTTCCGGCGGACCTCGTCGATGATCGCCGAGGTCCGGGACGTCTCCACCACCGAGCCGCCGCGCAGCAGCGCGCCGTACCCGGCGTCGTGCTCGGCGACGAACGCGAAGTAGCGGGCGAGCACCTGGGTCAGCTGCTCGGTCGGGGTACCGGTCCCGGCCACCGAGAAACGGCCGATCAGCTCCTCGGCGGCGCTGCGCAGCGCCGCCTCGTACAACTGCTGCTTGCCGCCCGCGAAGTAGCGGTAGACCAGCGGCCGGGAGGCGCCGGCCGCCTCGGCCACGTCGTCCAGGGTGACCGCCTCGGGCGGTCGGGAGCCGAAGAGTTCCAGGGCCACCGAGATGAGCTGTTCGCGCCGCTGCTGCACGGGCAGCCGCCGGTAGCCGGCGCGGCGGGGCCGCTCCGGGCCGGCAGCGGGGCGCGCTGGGGAACCGGGGGCCTGGTCGGCGGCCCGGGACCGGTCGGCGGTGGGGGACGCCTGGTCGGTGCTGGGGGTGGAGCTCGCTGCCATGGCGGTCAGCGTAATCGTCCTGCGCCGATCCGGAACCGGTCGTGCGCCGGCGCTTCCACCGGGGTACCCTCCGGTCGCGTCCCGGCGGGTCGCTCCGGGCCGATCGCCGGACCGGCCCATGATGTGACCGTGGCTCAGGGCCCGGGGCGCGATCGGAGCGGCGAGGTGCGGCAGGACGTGCGGCGGACGGCCAAGGGGGCGGCCAGGGGGACGGCCCGGACGGGGAGCGCCTCGCGGGCCGCCCGCGCACGGCACGCCGTGTGGGCCTGGATCGGGGCGGCGCCCGGCACCTACCTGTGGCTGCTGGTGCTGGCCGGCACCAGCTTCGTCGTCTCCCGGCTCAGCCCCGAGACGCTGGAGTGGTTCCTGGCCAAGCGCAGCACCAACATCGACCAGCTCACCTCGCGGCCGGTCCACGCCCTGCTGGCCAGTCTGATCTGGACCGAGCAGGCGAACTTCCTGTTCTACTTCGTGGTCTTCCACCTGTTCCACGTCCCGGCCGAACGCTGGCTGGGCACCGGCCGCTGGCTGACCGTCGCGCTCACCGCCCACGTGCTGGCCACCTACGCCAGCGAGGGCGTGGTCGCCTGGGGCGTCCACCGGGGTGCGCTGCCGGCGAACATGGCCGACACCGTGGACGTCGGCGTCTCGTACGCGCTGGCCGGAGTGGAGGGCGTGCTGACGTACCGTCTGACCCGCCCCTGGCGCTGGATCTACGGCGGCGCGCTGCTGGTCTTCTACACGGTGCCGCTGGTCGCCTCGCACACCTTCACCGACCTCGGGCACTTCTGCGCGGTGCTGATCGGCCTGGCCTTCCAGCCGATCACCCGGGGGCTTCCGACCTGGGATCCGGTACACGCCGTGCGCGACCGACTGCAGCGCCGTCGCTCCAGCGCGTGAGCCTGGCCAAAGGGGCTTGAATTCGCACCGCGCTGCGACAGGATGGCCGAATGGCTCATGAACTGATCACGACGGACACAGCCGGCACCACCCCGCGCCGCATTGCCGACTCCTACGTCCACGCCCTCGCCGAACTGGACCCGCTGACCGCGGTCTACCTCGGGCTCAACCCGGAGGACGACCGGATCACGGACCTCTCGCCGGCCGGCTACGAAGCGCTCGCCGACCTCGCCCGGCGCACCCTCGCCGACCTGGACGCCGCCGAGGCCGCCGGCGCCGCGGACAGCGAGGCCGAGCGCCGCTGCGCCCGCCTGCTGCGCGAGCGCCTGACCGCCGAACTCGCCGTGCACGAGGCGGGCGAGGACTTCGTCTCGGTGCGCAACCTCGGCTCCCCGGTGCACAACGTGCGCGAGGTCTTCCCCCTCATGCCGACCGAGACCGAGGAGCAGTGGCGGCTGGTCGGCCGTCGGCTGGCCCGTGTCCCGGAGGCGATGGCGCAGTACCGCGAGACGCTGACCGAGGGCATCGCGCGCGGGCTGCTCTCCGGTCCCCGGCAGGTCACCACCGTGGTCGGCCAGATCGCCGAGTGGCTGGAGGGCGACGCGCCCGGCGGCTGGTTCGGCGCCTTCGTGCAGGACGCCCCCGAGTCCGTCCGCGCCGAGCTGGACGAGGCCGCCGCGGTGGCCGGCACCGCCCTCGCCGAGCTGCGCGACTGGCTCCGCGACGTGTACGGCCCGGCCGCCGCCGCCACCCCCGACACCGTGGGCCGCGAGCGCTACGTCCGCTGGGTCCGCTACTGGACCGGCGCCGAGCTGGACCTGGACGAGGCCTACCGCTGGGCCTGGGAGCAGTTCCACGACCTGGACGCCCAGATGCGGGTGGAGGCCGAGAAGGTCCTGCCGGGCTCGACCCCGATGCAGGCGATGAAGTGGCTGGAGACCGACGGCCCCGCCATCGAGGGCGCCGAGGCGGTCCGGGAGTACCTCCAGGGTCTGATGGACCAGGCGATCACCGACCTCCAGGGCACCCACTTCGACCTGGCCGAGCCGCTGCTCAAGGTGGAGTCACGGCTCGCCCCCTCCGGCAGCGCCGCCGCGCCGTACTACACCCAGCCCTCGCTCGACTTCTCCCGTCCGGGCCGCACCTGGCTGCCCACCCTCGGCCGCGAGTCCTTCCCGGTCTGGGACCTGGTCTCCACCTGGTACCACGAGGGTGTCCCCGGTCACCACCTGCAGCTCGCGCAGTGGACGTACGTCGCCGACAAGCTCTCCACCTACCAGGTCACCCTGGGCGGCGTCAGTGCCAACCTGGAGGGCTGGGCGCTGTACGCCGAGCGCCTGATGGACGAGCTGGGCTACCTGACCGACCCCGGTCAGCGGCTCGGCTACCTCAACGCCCAGATGATGCGCGCGCTGCGGGTCATCGTGGACATCGGCATGCACGCCGGCCTGGAGTTCCCGGCCGACTCGCCGTTCCGGCCCGGTGAGTCGATGGAGCCGGACGCCGCCCGCGAGTTCTTCGGCCTCTACTGCGGCCTGTCCGCCGACTTCCTGGACAGCGAGCTGGTCCGCTATCTGGGCATGCCCGGCCAGGCGATCGGCTACAAGCTGGGCGAGCGGGCCTGGCTGCGTGGCCGGGCCGCCGCCCGGGCCGCCGCCGAGGCGCGCGGCGAGGAGTTCGACCTCAAGGCCTGGCACATGGCCGCGCTCTCCCAGGGCTCGCTGGGCCTGGATGACCTGGTCGAGGAACTGGCCGCACTCTGAGCCGGTCCGTCGGTCGGCCGGTCCGCTGGTCGGCCTGGGTCCCGGGACCCAGGCCGACCAGGACATTCGTCCCAAATCGTGCCGTACCGGCACAAACCGCCTTGTGCGTCCCCGGCTCGCGGGTTTCCCTGGAGAGAGCGCTGCGTGCGCGCAGCCCGTCCCCGAGTCCCCGAGGAAGGCGGCCCACGGTGACCTCCCAGCACGCCCCCGACGACACCGCGGCGGACCCCCGCCGGTGGTGGGCCCTGGCGGTCATCGCCATCGCCCAACTGATGATCGTCCTCGACGCGACCATCGTGAACATCGCCCTCCCGTCCGCGCAGAAGGACCTGGGCATCTCCGACGCCAACCGCCAGTGGGTGATCACCGCCTACCTGCTGGCCTTCGGCGGACTGCTGCTGCTCGGCGGCCGGATCGGCGACCTCTACGGCCGCAAGCGCACCTTCATGGTCGGCCTGCTCGGCTTCGCCCTCGCCTCCGCCCTCGGCGGGTTCGCCTCCGGCGGCGGGATGCTGTTCGCCGCCCGCGCCCTCCAGGGCGCCTTCGGCGCACTGCTCGCCCCCTCGGCGCTCTCGCTCCTCTCCAACACCTTCGGCGACCCGCGCGAGCGCGCCACCGCCTTCGGCGTCTTCGGCGCCCTGGCCGGCGGCGGCGCGGCGATCGGCCTGATCACCGGCGGCCTGCTGACCGAGTACCTGAGCTGGCGCTGGTGCCTGTTCGTCAACGTCCCGATCGCCCTCGTCACCGCCGTCGGCGCGTCCTACGTGCTCACCCGCGACCACATCGACAAACGCCACCGCATCCCACTCGACCTGCCCGGCGCCGTCCTCGGCTGCGGCGGCCTGCTCGCCATCGTCTACGGCACCTCCGAGGCCTCCACCCGCGGCTGGAGCGACTGGCTGGTGCTGACCTTCCTCTGCCTCGGCGCGGCCCTGCTCGCCGCCTTCGTCCTGGTCGAACGGCGCACCACCCACGCGCTGCTGCCCCTGCACCTGATCCGCGACCGCAACCGCGGCGGCGGAGCGCTCGCGGTCGGCCTGGCGATCATCGGCATGTACGGGCTGTTCCTGTTCCTCACGTACTACCTGCAGGGGATCAAGGGGTACTCGCCGGTGATGGCCGGCGTCTCCTTCCTGCCGATGACCGTCGCCATCATCCTCAGCGCCACCGGCATCGCCTCCCGGCTGATGACCCGGGTGCCCTCCCGCAACCTGGTCGTCCCCGGCCTGCTGCTGGCCGCCACCGGCATGATCCTGCTGACCCAGCTCAAGGTGGACAGCTCGTACGCCGCCCTGGTGCTGCCCGCCGAACTGCTGCTCGGCGCCGGCATGGGCCTGGTCTTCATGCCGACCATGAGCCTGGCCACCCTCGGCGTCGCCCCCGACGAGACCGGCGCCGCGTCCGCCATCATCAACAGCGCCCAGCAGGTCGGCGGCTCCATCGGCACCGCCCTGCTCAACACCATCGCCGCCAGCGCCACCGCCACCTGGCTCGCAACCGCCGGCCGCGACCCCGGCAACCCGGCGATCCAGGCCCAGGGCGCGGTGCACGGGTACGCGGTCGCCACCGTGGTGGCCGCGGGCATCCTGCTGCTCGCCGCCGTCATCGCCTACCTGATGATCGACCACCGGCCGGCACCCGGGGAGTCCACCGGGGAAGGCGCGGAGGCCACCGCCCGCGCCGTGGTGTGAAGGAACCGCGGCAGCGCGGCACGGCGCGGCGCGATGCGGAACGGCACGACGCGGAACGGCACGACGCGGAACGGCGCGGCACAGCGCGGCACAGCGTGGCGCAGTCGGAAATCTCACGAGTCTCTCAGGGGCACATCACCCCGTTTCCAGCCCGGCACCGCATAGTTTGAGTGTTCACGTCGACTCGGCCCGGCTCGGCGTGGGTAACCGAACGACTGGTGGGCAGGAACGAGGCACCCGATGGGACGTCACCGCAGGAGGCGAGTACGGCTCGCACTCCGACCCGTAGCCGTCACCTCCGTGCTCGCCGTCGGCCTGATCGGCGCGATAGCCGGTGCCACCGAACTGACCACGCACTTCGCGCTCGCCGACCGCCCCACCGCCGAACTCCCGGTCACCGCCTCGGTGCTCCCCGGGGCCACCGCCACCGCCCCGCCGTCCGCCACCCCCACCCCGGAGGCGACCGCCAGCGCCAGCGCCACCGCCACCGCCACCGCCGGCGACGGTACGGTCGTGAGGTCGACCGCGACCGTGGACCCGCACCTGGCCACCGTCCCCTCGTACTCGCCGCCCCCCGAACTCGGGAAGACCGCGACCGCCCCCGACGGAGCCGAATCCGCCCGGGTCGGCGCCCTGTTCACCGGCAGCGTCGCCGCCGGCAACCACTTCTGCACCGCCTCCGTGCTGCACAGCACCGGCAAGGACCTGATCCTCACCGCCGCACACTGCCTCTCCAGCACCGACAACGTCCGGTTCGTCCCCGGCTACCGCGACGGCCAGGCCCCGTACGGCAGTTGGAAGGTCACCCGGATCTTCACCGCCGACGGCTGGCAGAACGGCTCCGACCCCGACGAGGACTTCGCCATCCTCCAGGTCGCCCAGAACGGCGGACGCGACATCGAGGACGTCGTCGGCGCCAACACCCTCGGCCTGAACGCCGGTTGGAGCGACCAGGTGCGGCTCTACGGCTACCCCGGCGACACCGAGATGCCGATCCTGTGCACCAACGCCACCACCAAGCAGGACACCTTCCAGCGCACCATCTCCTGCCCCGCCTTCCCGGGCGGTACCAGCGGCGGCCCGTGGATCGACACCACCACCGGGCAGGTGATCGGCATCATCGGCGGCTACGAGCAGGGCGGCGACAGCGACGACGTCTCGTACAGCGCCTACTTCGACCACACCATCGGCGACCTCTACCGCAAGGCGGACGCCGCGACCTCGTGACCGGCCCGGTCACGCCCGGCCGGCGTCGTAGATCTCCAGCGGGTCGGTCATCCGGCTCTCCCGGCCCTTCCCGTCCGCCGGGACGGTGATCACCGAGGTGCGGACCGCCTTCGACTTCCAGGCGATCCTGAGCCGGTGCGGCTGCGCACAGCGGTTGTGGAAGTACACCGTGGCCTCCCACAGCCAGTCGTCGCCCCAACTCCAGGCGAAGCATCCGTTCACGCCGCGGTGGACGTGCGGGTCCGCGGCGCCCGGCGCTCCGGGGTGCGCCGGTTTCGGCGGTGCGGACGGTGCCGCGTCTGCCGGTACGGCCGGCCCCGCCGCCGCGAGGAGCACCGCCGCCAGCGCCACCGCCGCACCCCGCGGACCCCGTCCGCCGTACCGTCCCCGCATCGGACCCTCCTCGTTCCTGTACGCCCTTGCCCCCGTACGCCCTCGCACGCACAACCGGCCCGCCCCGCACCCCGTTCCGCCGATTCACCCGGCCGGACGCCCACCGGCCGGTGTTCCCGCCGACGGCGGGCAGGCGCAGAATGATCCCGTCGTCTGCAGTGATGGTCCGTGCGTGGGGTCGGAGGCCTGGTGTTTCGCCGCTGGTGGTTCGTCAGACTGCTGTCCGCCCCGCCGGACGAGCCCGGTCGGCGCCTCCCCGAGCGGGAACGGCGCGAACTGGTGCTGCGCGAGTGGGAGGTCCTGCGCGAACGGCTCGCCCGGATCGCCGCAGAACGGGTCACCGCCGCCGGCGAACTCTTCCGCGCCGCCGAACTCCGCCTCCCCGCCGAGGCGTCCGCCTCCGGCGCCGAGTCCCCGGCCGACTCCGCCGCCCGCACCGCGTACCTCTGGGCCCTGGAGGCGTACGAGGCCGCCGGCCGCCTGCTCGACCAGGCCGACGACCCGCACACCGACCTCCCCGACCTCGCGGCCGCCGTCGTCCTCGCCGAACAGGCCGTCGAACGCCTCGCCGCAGCCCACACCCTCTACGCCGGGGCCCGCCCCGCGCCCCTGGCCGTCCGCTGCTTCTACAACCCGCTGCACGGCCCGGCCGTCCCTGCTGCCGCCCCCGACCGGCCCGGGAAGAAACAGCGCCAGCGCCCCACCCGCGGCGCCCGCGAGGCAGCCGCCGACCGCCGTCCCGCCTGCCGGTCCTGCCGCCGCGCCATCCTGGCCGGCGAGACCCCCGACGTACTGCCCGCCCTGCTCCCCGCCAAGGCCGCCGGCCGCCGCACCGGGCCCGTCCTGGTGCCCTACTACACCATCCCCCAGCAGTGGTCCCCCTGGTCCGCCACCGCCTGCGGCGCCTACGACCCCGACGCCCCCGCCCTCGTCCTCCGCGGCGCCCACCACCGCCACCCACCCCACTGACCCCGCCAGTCGGCGTGGCCACCGCCCCCGCAGGGCTCGCCCGTCGGCTACCGGCCGAACAGCCCGCGCAGCCCGCGGCGGCGAGGCGGCTCCACCGGCTCCGCCGGCTGTGTCTCCGGCTCGGGCTCCGGCCGCGGTCCCGTCCGCGCGTACGGCTCGGCCGGCTCGGTGAGCAGGACCTCCACCGCCGCGACGAAGGCGTCGCGCTGCGCGGCGGGGCCGGGGCCGAGGTTGATGTGGCTGCGGTCGGCCCACTCGGCGAGCACCGTGTACGCCTGCCCGTCGAGCGGGCTCACGCCGTGCTCCAGGGTGAAGCAGCGGCAGTGGTCGGCCCCGGCCGGCTGGGCGACGGCGACGAGGTACGCCTCGGCCGGGGCCGACGGGCGCGGCAGTTCCACCAGCAGCATCCGGTGGCCGCCCCGGTCGACCAACTCGGCGGACAGCCCGTCGCCCGGCAGCCGTTCACCCTCGGGCAGCGTCTCGCCCAGCCCCTGCCAGAGCGAAGCCAACCCGGTGGTGAAGCCGCCCCGGGGCTCGTTGTCGAGCATCTGCGGACCGAGGTCCCGGGCCAGCCCGGGCAGCACCTGGTGGGCGAAGCGGTAGTGGTGGGCGCGCGGGCCGTCGGGCCGGGCGGTGTCGGTAGTCATGCGTCGCAGTATGACGATCATGTCGCCCGCCCCGCCGCGGCTTTCCCGGCTGTTCGCCCCGCCGTCTACAGCCGGACCAGCACCGCCGTCGCGTCGTCCTGCGCCTTGCCGCGCGGGTGGGCCCGGCCGAGCGGGTCGGCCGCCTCGGCCCGCCGAACCTCGGCGATCAGCGCCGCCGGCCCGCGCTCCCGCAGCAGGGCGAGCGCCCCCGTCCAGTCGGCCAGCGCAAAGGTGTCGACCAGACGCGAGGCACCGTCGCTGAGCAGCGCAAAGCCGGTGACGTCGGCGAGCGGCACGCTGCCGGTCAGCGCGGCGTACGCGGCGGCCGGGTCGGCAGCCGCCACCCAGAAGCCGTCCGCGCGGTTGCGCCGTCCCCGCATCGCCTCGACATAGCCGAGCAGCGCCGCCGCATGCTCCGGCGTTCCGGCGTCCAGCCGGTCGAGTCCGCCGCGCAGCGGCCCGCCGACCACCGCCTCGCGGTCGTCCGTGATCGCCACCGGCGGCACCCCGCCGACGTGGTCCAGCACCAGCACGGAGTCGGCCAGCACCAGGTACTCCAACACCTCGGCGGTCACCCGGACGGCGACCACCGTCGCGGACGGAGTGCCGGGGTGGCCGAGGTCGCAGCCGCCGCCGTGCGCCTCGGCGGTCGCCGCGACGGCGTCCGCCAGGCAGTCGGTCAGCGCCCGGTCCGGCTCGCGCACCGCGCGGGCCAGCAACTCGACGCCGAGCCGAGCGCTGAACCACGCCACGCCGTGGTCGCAGCCCGACTCCGCGCCGTCCGGCGTACCGGCGCCGTCCAGCAGCACCACCACACCGGGCGCCGCGCCCACGAAATCCTCGTTGCCCCGCCCCGGCCGGGCCGGCTCACTCGCGATCGCCCACTCCACCCGGTCAGTCTGCCCGCCGGCACCGTCCCGCCACCGGCGACACTCCCCGAACTCCCGCTGCACAGCGAATGACCGGCCGGCACCGCCGCCGGACCACTACCGCTCCGCCGCCGGACCGCCACGCGTGACGCCGCGCGTCAGCGTGCGCTCGCCACGAACCCACCCCGTGCCCGACCACCGGTGAACAGCTCGCTCCAGTCGAAGCCGTCCGCCAACCCGTCGACCGACACCACCACCGCGCCGCCCGCCTCCTCGACCGCCGAGCACCAGGCGCCGATCTCGTCCAGCCCGTCCGCCCCGCCCACCGTGGGCACCACGCACCCGTGCTCGCCCGGACCGTCCACCACGCAGAACGTCAACTGCGCCACGACCTGCCACCCCTCCACGACCGGCATCAGCCCGTCCACCAGCCGCAGTTCCGGCAACACGTCATGGATCGGCGGCCGGTCCAGCACCAGGATCGGGTGGGGGTTCAGCACGAACCGGGCGTTCTCACGGGGCACCAACATGCCCGCCAGCATTCCAGACCGCCCCGGCCCGTCCGGCCCTGGCCCTCCTCCCGCTGCCTGCGGCAGGATGACCGCATGACGAGCGACCGAAAGGCCCATGCCGCGTAGGCGTCCCGGCGCACTCCGCGCCGCCCGTGACCTCGAACCGCACCGGATCGCCTCCTGGCAGCGCGACCTGCCGCCGATCGACCGGCTGTCCCGCACGACGAGCGCCCTGGTCCGCAACGCCGAGGCCGCCCGGCCCGGCTACCACGTGCACCCCGGCAGCGTCCGCACCAATCTCGCCCGCTACCGGGCGTTCCTGCGACTGCCCGGCGAGAAGCTGCGCCTACCGACGTCCGGGTGCCTCTCCTGCCCCGGCTGCCAGTACGACGACATCGCGTACGTCCGGGACGCCCTGCAGGACGCGCTGATGCTCCTCCCCCTCCCCGCCCGCACCGAACTACGCCGCCTGCTCGACACCCTCGACACCCGATTCCGTCGGCGCACCATCCCCGACCGCTGGTCCTCCCGGACCGACTGGCTCGGCGAATCGCTGCCCTGGTGGCACCGCCGCGTCTACACCGACGTCCGCGGCGCGGAGTGACGGGATGCTTGGGACTCAGCGATCCCCGCCTCTCCTGCCGCGACTGACTGATGCGGTCCTGGGGCGGCCTGGGCGGCCCCAGTCCAACTGCAGCCGGAGGGTTGCCTCGGCCCGTGTTCGCCGACCGCATCAACCCGAAACCCCTGGCGTCGGTTGCCCTCTGCTTCGGGGAAAGTACGGCGAGTCGCTTCGCGGTGACTCTCCGGGCAGCCAGACAATGCGGCTTCAGAGCGACATACCCCGCAGCAGGCGAGCAAGGGCGGCCATGAGCAGCGCAACCGAACGAGACGGCCGGCCCGTGCACCGGGGAAAGACGATGAGCTGGCTGTCGAAGGTGTTCGAGCTCAACCGCGCGGGCGTGAACTGGCGGCGAGCGGTGGTGTTCCTGGACGTCGGGCTGGTGCCGCTGATCGTCTTCTGGGCGATCGGGCATGAGCAGTATCTGCTCAGCGCCCTGTTCGGCATGCTGTTCACGTCGCTGGCCGACCCGGGCGGCGGGTTCGGGTACCGCGCGTCGCGCACCGCCGGCTTCGCGCTGATCGGCGCGGGGATCACTGCGCTGGCGTTCGGGATCGGGGGCGAGGCCTGGGGATGGCTGGCGTTCGCGGCCTTCGTGGTCACGCTGGTGGCCGGCCTGTGCCTCACGTTCGGGGTGCACAGGTTCGTCAACGCCATGCTGCTCAACGTCTGGTTCATCGTCGCCGTCGGGCTCGCGTTCAACCTCCACCATGCCGCCCGCATCACCAACTACGCCTGGGCCCAGGTGGTCGCCTGGGCGGGCGGGGCAGCGCTGTGGATCCTGATGACGTTCGTGGAATGGCTGATCCGCGGCCGCCAGGACCTGCCCCAGCCGTTCGCCGAGATCCCCGGAGACACCTCGCGCAAGCAGCTGACCCCACCGATCATCGTGTTCGTGGCGCTCCGCGCCCTGGTCATCGCCGGCACCGTCGCCCTCGCGTTCGGGCTGGACCTGCAGTACGGCTACTGGATCCCGATCGCGGCCATCATCGCGATGAAGCCGAATCTGGAGCAGAGCACCCTCGTCTCCGCCCAGCGCCTCTCGGGCGCGTTCATCGGCGCCATCGCGGCCGCGCTGCTGCTCCTGCTGCCTGCCAGTGAGACCGGTCTCCGACTGTTCGCGATGACGCGCGGACTGGAAGTCGTCGCACTCGTCCTGTTCGTGCACGCCGTCGGGATCCGCTTCCTGAACTACGCCGTCTACTCCGCCGCCATCGCCGCCGGCGCGCTCATCCTGGCCGACCTGCCGCAGCCCTCCCACTACGCCGCCGAGGGCTACCGGGTGCTGTGGACGGTGTGCGGCGCCGGTATCAGCCTGCTCGTCCTGCTGCTGGCCGGCCTGCTCGCCAAGCGCACTGCCAAGCAGCCGCAACGACCGACCTGAATGCGCCGGCCTCCGGCCCGGTCGCAAGCGGATCCCTGGCCCGCGCGCCGGTTTGCCTTCTGCGCCGCCGTCCGCTGTGTCCGCTCCGGCAACGACGAAGGCCCATTACCGACTTCGCGATGAAGCACCCCCGGTAGGAGTCGAACGAACGCACCCGCCTCTGGAGGGCAGCAGGTACTTGCCCTGCGTGACCTGCGCCGATGCCACCAGCGAACCGGCCCGCTGGTGCCCGGCCGACTGGGTGTCGGCGACGCAGCCCGCTGCTGATGTGTCCCGATTGGCCGTGGTTCACCGCTCGCCACCGCTGGTTATGGCACGGAAGGGGCACTGTTCAGGCAATGCCACATGACTGCGACGTTGCTTCGCTCGGCGTCTCCAGAGGCTTGATCGGTTGGGTAACGGCCGGGGAATTCGGGTCCGCCTCGGGTCTGACCGACTCCCACCAGGCCTTGATCGCCGCCGCCTGCTGATCAAAGTCGGGGTTGACCTGCTTCGAGACTCCATCGATCGGGGTGGCGAGATAGATCTTCCGCCCACCCTTGACCGTGACTCTGACCTGTCGGCGCCGTTGAACCTTTCCCCTTCGCACAACCACGACTCGGTCGACCTTCGCCCACGGGATCGTGTACCCCACCCCGGGCCATCTCTGAGTGATCCCTTTCGGGCCGACCATTGTCGATCCGCACATTCCCCACAGCACGAGTAGGCCCAATGCGCCGGCCGCGAAGCCGAACCCGTGGACCAGCACGCCGTACGGGTTGAATACGTCCGGCACGCCGAATGGATTGAACACGTCCGTCGTGATCAGGACAGCGGCGACTGCCCTGCAGGACAGTGCGTAGACCGCACTGATGACACGGCGGCGCGTCGCAAGCTTGATCGTTATCGGCTGCATGCGCAGATCCTAGGGATGGCCGCTCATCCTCTGGAACTGTCGAGGAGGGGGCCACCTGCGCCCCGACCGCGATCCCCTGATTGCCCGTGGGACAGACGCCGAGACTCGAAGGCCCGGCGACGGAAACCGCCGGCCGAACTGTGAGCAGGAGCGGCCACCGAACGTGTCTGGCACGGGTTGAACTCCGGCCCCGGGAACGACGAAGGCCCAGGGCTGTGGATGAACTCCACTGGCCTGGGCCTTTGTTGGCGCTTCTTGCGAAGTGCCCCCGGTAGGATTCGAACCTACGCACCCGCCTCCGGAGGGCGGTGCTCTATCCCCTGAGCTACGGGGGCCTGCTCGGTGTCGCGTTGTTGCTCGGTGCGACGTGGAGAACACTACCAGGCCACACAGGCGGTCCGTGCATGGGTTTCGGGCGGGCGGGTCGGTGGGGGTGGCGCGACCGTGGCGCGGGGGTGGGCGGCGGGGGAGCGCGGAAGTGGGGAAAGGCCGGACGGGGTGGTGGGTGCGCGGCTACCCTCGGTGATGTGCCGGGAATGTCCGGGCGGGTCCTCGTGGTGGACGACAGCGAGGTGATCCGCCAGCTGATCAGAGTCAACCTGGAGCTCGAGGGCTTCGAGGTGGTGACTGCCGCTGATGGCGCCGAGTGTCTGGAGGTGGTCCGGCGGGTCGCTCCGGACGTGGTGACGCTGGATGTGGTGATGCCGCGGTTGGACGGTCTGCGGACGGCGGCGCGGCTGCGTGCGGCGCCGGACACCGCGCGGTTGCCGATCGCGATAGTGAGTGCGTGCACCCCGGCGGACCTGGTCCGCGGCGAGTCGGTGGGCGTGGACGGGTATCTGGCGAAGCCGTTCGATCCGGCGGATCTGGTGACGCTGGTCCACCGGTTGATGACCTTGGGTGATGCCGCGGGCGAGCGGGGCGGTGCGGGTGGTCGCGGCTACGCGTACGGGTTCGGTGCGCCGGTGTGGCAGGGCCCGGGACCCGAGCGGCCGATTCAGCTCTGAGCGAACGCGGCGTCGATGATCCCGACGTTCACCCTGATACGCGCCGTCTCAACGGGTAAACCGGGTGGCGGCCGGGTACCCCGTCTCGCCTACGCTTGGCGTCGTGACACCCGCAGAACTCTCCCAGGCAGTCCTGGTCGCCGTGAGCGCCGCCGTCGAGGCGGGCGAGCTGACCGTCGCCGTGCCCGAGCACGTGACGGTCGAGCGACCCAAGAACAGGGACCACGGCGACTACGCCACCAACGTGGCCCTCCAGCTCGCGAAGCCGGCCGGTATGCCGCCGCGAGCCGTCGCGGAACTGCTGGCCGCCCGCCTGCGAGAGATCACCGGCGTCGCCAAGGTCGACATCGCCGGTCCGGGCTTCATGAACATCACGCTGGACGCTGCCACGCAGGGCGAGCTGGCCCGCACCATCGTGGAGGCCGGCGAGGCGTACGGCCGCAACGAGGCGCTCAAGGGTCTGAAGATCAACCTGGAGTTCGTCTCGGCCAACCCGACCGGCCCGATCCACATCGGCGGCGTCCGCTGGGCGGCCGTCGGCGACTCCCTCGGCCGGATCCTCAAGGCGACCGGTGCCGACGTCACCACTGAGTACTACCTCAACGACGCCGGCGTGCAGATCACCAAGTTCGCCGCCTCGCTGCAGGCCGCCGCCAACGGGCGCGAGGTGCCCGAGGGCGGGTACGTCGGCGAGTACATCGTCGACATCGCCAAGGCGATCACCGAGGGCGCTCCGGGCGTGCTCGACCTGCCCGAGGACGAGCAGCTCCAGGTCTTCCGCACCGAGGGCCTCAAGCTCATGGTCGCCGAGATCAAGCGGTCGATGGACGAGTTCGGCGTCCACTTCGACACCTACTTCTCCGAGAAGACGCTGCACGACTCGGGCGCCGTGGAGCAGGCCATCACCCGGCTGCGCGAGCAGGGGCACGTCTTCGACCAGGACGGCGCCATCTGGCTGCGCACCACGGACTTCGGTGACGACAAGGACCGGGTCCTGATCAAGGCCGACGGAGAGACCACCTACTTCGCCGCCGACGCCGCGTACTACCTGAGCAAGCGCGACCGGGGCAGCGAGGTCTCGGTCTACATGCTCGGCGCCGACCACCACGGCTACGTCAACCGGCTCAAGGCCATCGCGGCCTGCGCGGGTGACGACATGGACCGCAACATCGAGGTCAAGATCGGCCAGTTCGTGAAGATGCTTCGCGACGGCGAAGAGGTCCGCATGTCCAAGCGGGCCGGCAACATCATCACCATCGACGACGTCGTCGACTGGATCGGCGTGGACGCCGCCCGCTACACGCTGGCGCGCTCCTCCACCGACTCCACGATCACGCTGGACATCAACATCCTGACCAGCCAGACCAACGAGAACCGCGTCTTCTACGTCCAGTACGCGCACGCTCGGATGTCCTCGCTCCACCGCAAGGCGGAGGAGCTCGGCATCACGCGGTCCACGGAGTTCAAACCGGAGCTGCTCGCCACGGAGTGGGAGGCCGACCTGCTCGGCCAGCTCGGCGAGTTCCCGCGAGTGATCGCCGCCGCCGGCGAGCTGCGGGAGCCGCACCGGGTCGCCCGTTACCTGGAGGACCTGGCCGGTGCGTACCACCGGTTCTGGGACAACTGCCAGGTCCTGCCCAAGGGCGACGAGGAGGTCACGGACCTCACGCACGCCCGGCTCTGGCTCGTGGAGGCGACGCGAACGGTGCTCGCCAACGGGCTGGACCTGCTCGGCGTCTCCGCCCCCGAGCGGATGTAGGAAACACCCCCATGCGCACAGCGGGGGCGGCGGACCGGTCGACGGAGACCGGTCGCCGCCCCTCGCCATAAGCCAAGGAAGTCGCAACGATGAGTCGCTCCGCACACCCCGCAGGCCCCCGGCACGGAGACGTGCTGCCCGAGGGGCACTACCTGGCCCCGCCGAGCGACCTGAACGCGCTCGACCCCAAGGTCTGGTCGCAGACCGTGTCCCGCAACGGCGAGGGTGTCGTGACCGTGGGCGGGGTGGACGTGCAGTCCCTCGCCGCGGAGTTCGGCACCCCGGCGTACGTGATGGACGAGGACGACTTCCGGGCCCGGGCCCGGGCCTGGCGGGACGCCTTCGGCGCCGACGCGGACGTGTACTACGCGGGCAAGGCGTTCCTGTCGAAGGCGATCGTGCGCTGGCTGCACGAGGAGGGGCTGAACGTCGACGTCTGCAGCGCGGGCGAGCTGCACGTGGCGCTGACCGCGGGGATGCCGGCCGAGCGGATCGCGCTGCACGGCAACAACAAGTCGATGCACGAGCTGGAGCAGGCCGTGAAGGCCGGGGTCGGGCACATCGTGGTCGACTCGTACCAGGAGATCGAGCGGCTGGCGGCGATCGCCGGGGCGCAGGGCGTGCGGCAGCCGGTGCTGATCCGGATCACGGTCGGCGTGGAGGCGCACACCCACGAGTTCATCGCCACCGCGCACGAGGACCAGAAGTTCGGCCTCTCGCTGAACGGCGGCGCGGCCGCCGAGGCGGTCCGCCGGGTGCTGGCGCACCCCGCGAGCCTGGAGCTGCGCGGCATCCACTCGCACATCGGCTCGCAGATCTTCGACACCGCCGGTTTCGAGGTGGCGGCCCGCCGGGTGGTCGGCCTGCTGGCCGAGATCCGGGACGAGCACGGGGTCGAGCTGCCGGAGATCGACCTGGGTGGCGGCCTGGGCATCGCGTACACCAGCGAGGACGACCCGAGGGAGCCGTCCGAGATCGCCGTCTCGCTGGCCGAGATCGTCCGCCGGGAGTGCGCGGCCGCGAACCTGCGGGCCCCGCGGCTGTCGGTGGAGCCGGGCCGGGCGATCGTCGGTCCGACCGCGTTCACGCTGTACGAGGTCGGCACGGTCAAGCCGCTGGACGGGCTGCGCACGTACGTGAGCGTGGACGGCGGCATGTCGGACAACATCCGCACCGCGCTGTACGACGCCGAGTACTCGGTGGCGCTGGTCTCCCGGACCAGCGACGCGGAGCCGATGCTGGTCCGGGTGGTGGGCAAGCACTGCGAGTCGGGCGACATCGTGGTCCGGGACGCCTTCCTGCCGGCCGACCTGGTGCCGGGCGACCTGATCGCGGTGCCGGCCACCGGCGCGTACTGCCGCTCGATGGCCAGCAACTACAACCACGCCCTCAAGCCCCCCGTGCTGGCCGTCCGCGACGGTTCGGCGCGGGTCGTCGTCAGGCGCGAGACGGAGGAGGATCTCCTGCGGCTCGATATCGGCTGACGAAATTCTTGTCTCATACCGTGGACCGGCCGTAGATCCGGCCGAAAAGTCCCGGAGACTGGTAGTGACCGAATGCCGTCGGGGCCGCCCCAGGCCCCGCCGGGGACCGAAGAATGCAGAGCGGAGTCGGATGATGCGTACGCGCCCGCTGAAGGTGGCGTTGCTGGGTTGTGGTGTGGTGGGCTCCGAGGTGGCGCGCATCATGACGACGACGGCCGACGACCTCGCCGCGCGGATCGGCGCCCCGGTCGAGCTCGCCGGGATCGCGGTCCGCCGGGCCGGCCGCCCGCGCCCGGGGGTGCCCGAGCACCTGCTCACCACCGACGCCGAGGCCCTGGTCGGCCGCGGCGACATCGACGTGGTGGTCGAGGTGGTGGGCGGCATCGAGCCGTCCAAACACCTCATCCTGAAGGCGTTCGAGAACGGTGCCGCGGTCGTCTCGGCCAACAAGGCGCTGCTCGCCAAGGACGGCGCCGAGCTGCACGCCGCGGCCGAGCAGGCCGGCGTGGACCTCTACTACGAGGCCGCGGTGGCCGGCGCGATCCCGCTGATCCGCCCGCTGCGCGAGTCGCTGGCCGGCGACAAGGTCAACCGGGTGCTGGGCATCGTCAACGGCACCACCAACTTCATCCTGGACAAGATGGACACCACCGGCGCCGGGTACTCCGAGGCGCTGGAGGAGGCCACCGCGCTGGGTTACGCCGAGGCCGACCCGACCGCCGACGTCGAGGGCTTCGACGCCGCCGCCAAGGCCGCGATCCTGGCCGGCATCGCCTTCCACACCCGGGTGACCGCGGCCGAGGTGTACCGCGAGGGCATCACCGAGGTGACCGCCGCCGACATCGCCTCCGCCAAGCAGATGGGCTGCGTGGTCAAGCTGCTGGCGATCTGCGAGCGCTCCGCCGACGGCGAGTCGGTCACCGCCCGGGTGCACCCGGCGATGATCCCGCTGTCGCACCCGCTGGCCTCGGTCCGCGAGGCGTACAACGCGGTGTTCGTCGAGGCCGAGGCGGCCGGGCGGCTGATGTTCTACGGCCCGGGCGCCGGCGGCTCGCCGACCGCCTCCGCGGTGCTGGGCGACCTGGTCGCGGTCTGCCGCAACCGGATCAACGGTGCCACCGGTCCGGCCGACTCGGTGTACACCAAGCTGCCGGCCAAGCCGATGGACGAGGTCGTCACCCGCTACCACGTCAGCCTGGACGTGGACGACCGCGCGGGTGTGCTCGCCCAGGTGGCGTCCGTCTTCGCCGAGCACGGGGTGTCCATCGACACCGTGCGCCAGCAGGGCCGCGACGGCGACGCCTCGCTCGTCGTGGTCACCCACCGCGCCACCGACGCCGCGCTGTCGGCGACCGTGGACAAGCTCCGCGCACTGGACAGCGTGCGCGACGTGGCCAGCATCATGCGGGTCGAAGGGGAGTAGAGAGAGCCATGAACGCCGTCATCTCCAGGGGTGCCCACACCCACCAGTGGCGCGGTCTCATCGAGGAGTACCGCGACCGGCTGCCGGTCAGCGACACCACGCCCGTGGTCACCCTCCTCGAGGGCGGTACGCCCCTCGTGCCGGCCCAGGTGCTCTCCGAGCGCACCGGCTGCGAGGTCTACCTCAAGGTGGAGGGCGCCAACCCGACCGGGTCCTTCAAGGACCGCGGCATGACGATGGCGATCTCCAAGGCCAAGGAGGACGGCGCCCAGGCCGTCATCTGCGCCTCCACCGGCAACACCTCGGCCTCGGCCGCCGCGTACGCGGTGCGGGCCGGGATGGTCTCGGCGGTGCTGGTCCCGCAGGGCAAGATCGCGCTCGGCAAGATGGGCCAGGCGCTGGTGCACGGCGCGAAGATCCTCCAGGTGGACGGGAACTTCGACGACTGCCTCACGCTGGCGCGCGAACTGTCCGAGAAGTACCCGGTCGCGCTGGTCAACTCGGTGAACCCGGTTCGGATCGAGGGCCAGAAGACCGCCGCCTTCGAGATCGTCGACATGCTCGGCGACGCCCCCGACATCCACGTCCTGCCGGTCGGCAACGCGGGCAACATCACCGCGTACTGGAAGGGCTATCGGGAGTACGCCGCGGACGGGCTGGCCGCCCGCACCCCGCGGATGTGGGGCTTCCAGGCGTCCGGCTCGGCCCCGATCGTGGACGGCGCCCCGGTGCTCAAGCCGCAGACCATCGCCACCGCGATCCGGATCGGCAACCCGGCCTCCTGGGACTTCGCGCTCGCCGCGCGGGACGAGTCCGGCGGCCTGATCGACAAGGTGACCGACCGTCAGATCCTCGCCGCCTACCGGCTGTTGGCCGCGCAGGAGGGCGTCTTCGTGGAGCCCGCCTCGGCCGCCTCGGTGGCCGGCCTGCTGGCCAAGGCGGAGGCCGGCCTGGTCGACCCGGGCCAGCGGATCGTCTGCACCGTCACCGGCAACGGCCTCAAGGACCCGGACTGGGCCGTGGCGGGCGCGCCGCAGCCGCAGGTCGTCCCGGTCGACCCGGAGGCCGCTGCCCTGCGCCTCGGGCTGCTGGGCTGACGGAGCGTCACCGACGGGCCGGCTCCCTTTCCCGGGGGTCGGCCCGCGTCCGTCGATTATCCGCACCATTCCCGTCAATTCCCTGACGGGACGGCGTCCGTTTTCCGGCCACAATTGGCAACACGGGCGATCGAAGGGGAGCGGGGTGTACCGCTCTGGAACCTCTCTTCGATACTCTGGTCTTCGGCGGGCCGCGCCTTCGCAGTCGTGCGCGCATTCTGTCCCGCCGCCGTACCACCCCAGGCCCGCCCCACGTCCGGGCCTTCCTCACTCCCAGGAGAGTTCACCGCATGGCCGGTCCCGCGTTCCGCGCCGCCGCCGTCCGGGTCCGGGTTCCCGCGACCAGCGCCAACCTCGGCCCCGGCTTCGACGCCTTCGGACTCGCCCTGGGTCTCTACGACGACGTCGTGGTCCGGGTCGCCGACACCGGGCTGACGGTGGACATCGCCGGCGAGGGCGCCGACAACCTCGCCCGCGACGAGCGCCACCTGGTGGTCCGCTCGATGCGCGCCGCCTTCGACCGCCTCGGCGGACAGCCGCGCGGCCTCGAGGTGGTCTGCGCCAACCGCATACCGCACGGCCGGGGCCTCGGCTCCTCGTCCGCCGCCATCTGCGCCGGCATCGTCGCCGCCCGCGCCGTCACCATCGGCGGCGCCTCCGCGCTGGACGACGACGCCGTGCTCGCCCTCGCCTCCGAGCTGGAGGGCCACCCCGACAACGTCGCCGCCTGTCTGCGCGGCAACTTCACCGTCGCCTGGACGGAGGAGGACGGCGCCCGCACCATCACGCTGGAGCCCTCCGACCGGGTCGTCGCGGTCGTCTTCATCCCGTCCACCGAGGTGCTCACCGAGACCGCCCGCGGCCTGCTGCCGAAGACCGTGCCGCTGGCCGACGCCGCGCTCAACGCCGGCCGGGCCGCCCTGCTGGTCGAGGCCCTCACCCGCCGTCCCGAGCTGCTGCTCACCGCCACCGAGGACCGGCTCCACCAGGACTACCGCGCCTCGGCCATGCCCGACAGCGCCGCCCTGGTGGCCGCGCTGCGCAACGAGGGCGTGGCGGCCGTCATCTCCGGCGCCGGTCCGACCGTGCTGGCGCTGACCGACGAGGCCGGCGCCGACAAGGTTCTGAACTTCGCGGGTCCGCAGTTCGCGGCGCACCGCCTGGAGCTCGACCGCGCCGGCGCGACCGTCCTCCCTCTCGACATGTGAGACGGACACGATTGACAAGGACAGGGCTGGGGAATGTGTCAGGGGGTCGGTAGTGTTAACCTCATTGCTGCACCAGATGCCCTCCGGGGCCCGGTGCGACGCGTCCCGATCCCGATCCCCCGTCCACGCGGGGGCCGGAAGCACGGGACCACGATTCTCCGGGAGTCCGCCACACCGCGTACGCAGCCTGCCTGCGCGATTGCGGCCCATCCCGAAGCCGTGACGGCACCAGACTCCCCCCGGCGGCAGCCTCCCAGTTGAGGCACGGCCGGGCAGGGGCCCGAGGTTCCGGCATGCGGCGGGGGCCCGGGTATCAAGGCGCAGCGGGGTCGGCACGAGAACCGGCCATCCGCGCCAACTTCGCACCACAGTGCACATCCAGCACTTCGCAGCTCTCCCGACGGGATCAGCCTTTCGGGGGAATCCAGCCCCTGACCAGCGCGAAGAGACGTTGATCAGGACAGCACAACCGGTCGCCGAGCCAGACAGGCCGACGTCCGCTCCAGGGAAGGACCCTTAGTGAGCGACACCACCGATCTGATGGGCGCGCGCCCGGACGCAGAGGCGTCGGACGCAGCCGCCACCCCTGCGGCTCCGGCGCGACGCCGTCGTACCGCTGCCGCCGGCCTGGACGGCCTGGTTCTGGCCGAGCTCCAGAAGCTCGCCTCGACCCTCGGGATCAGCGGTACCGGACGCATGCGCAAGAGCCAGCTGATCGAGGCCATCAAGGAGAAGAGCGGCGGAGACCCGCTGCTCGCCGGTGCCGCCGCGCCCGCCGCGCCGGCCGCCAAGCGTGCGACCAAGGCCGCCGCCCCGGCCGAGACCGCCGAGGCCCCGGCCGAGGCCGCCGAGACCAAGCCGGCCCGCCGCACCCGTGCCGCCGCCGCCACCGAGCCGCAGCCGCAGGCCCAGATCGAGATCCCGGTCCAGGCTGCCGCCGAGGCCGCCGCGACCGTGCCGGCGCGTGCCGAGCGCACCCGCCGCCGGGCCACGTCCGCCGCGGGCGCCCCGACCGCCGAGGCCGCCGCCGCCGAGCCGGCCGCCGCCGAGGCCAAGGCGGACACCCGCCAGGCCGAGCGCACCGCGGACGGCGAGGCCCGTACCGAGCGCCGTGACCGTCGGGACCGCCGCGACCGCCGCGAGGGCACCGTCGAGCAGCGCGCCGAGGGCACCGAGAGCGACGCCGAGGTCCGCGAGTCCCGCCGTGACCGCCGCAACCGCCGTGAGCGCGACCGCCAGGGCGGTCAGGGCGGTCAGGGCGGCGGCCAGCAGCAGGGCGGCCAGGAGGCCCAGCAGCCCCGCCAGGGCGGCGGCCAGCAGCCGGCCGCCCAGCAGCAGCAGGGCGGATTCGACGACGACGAGTTCGGCGACGGACGCCGCGGCCGGCGCGGCCGCTACCGCGACCGCCGTGGCCGTCGCCGCGAGGGCTTCGAGGGCGCCGGCCCCGAGGTCCCGCTGGCCGACGACGACGTGCTGATCCCGGTCGCCGGCATCCTGGACATCCTGGACAACTACGCCTTCGTCCGGACCTCCGGCTACCTGCCGGGCCAGAACGACGTCTACGTCTCGCTGGCCCAGGTCCGCAAGCACGGCCTGCGCAAGGGCGACGCCATCACCGGTGCCGTCCGCCAGCCGCGGGACGGCGAGCGCCGCGAGAAGTTCAACGCGCTGGTCCGCCTGGACTCGGTCAACGGCATGGACCCGGACAGCGGCCGCGGCCGTCCCGAGTTCGGCAAGTTGACCCCGCTGTACCCGCAGGAGCGCCTGCGCCTGGAGACCGACCCGGGCGTGCTGACCACGCGGATCATCGACCTGGTGTCGCCGATCGGCAAGGGCCAGCGCGGTCTGATCGTCGCCCCGCCGAAGACCGGCAAGACGATGATCATGCAGTCGATCGCCAACGCGATCACGCACAACAACCCCGAGTGCCACCTGATGGTCGTCCTGGTCGACGAGCGTCCGGAAGAGGTCACCGACATGCAGCGGTCGGTGAAGGGCGAGGTCATCTCCTCGACCTTCGACCGCCCGGCGGAGGACCACACCACCGTCGCGGAGCTGGCCATCGAGCGCGCCAAGCGCCTGGTGGAGCTGGGCCACGACGTGGTGATCCTGCTGGACTCGATCACCCGCCTGGGCCGCGCCTACAACCTGGCGGCGCCCGCCTCCGGCCGCATCCTGTCCGGTGGTGTCGACTCGACCGCGCTGTACCCGCCGAAGAAGTTCTTCGGTGCCGCGCGCAACATCGAGAACGGCGGCTCGCTGACCATCCTGGCCACCGCGCTGGTCGAGACCGGCTCGCGGATGGACGAGGTGATCTTCGAGGAGTTCAAGGGCACCGGCAACATGGAGCTCAAGCTCGACCGGAAGCTCTCGGACAAGCGCATCTTCCCCTCCGTCGACGTGGACGCCTCCGGCACCCGCAAGGAGGAGATCCTGCTCGGCAACGAGGAGCTGGCGATCGTCTGGAAGCTCCGTCGCGTGCTGCACGCGCTGGACTCGCAGCAGGCGATCGAGCTGCTGCTGGACAAGATGAAGCAGACCAAGTCCAACGCCGAGTTCCTGATGCAGATCGCCAAGACCACCCCCGGTTCCAGCGACTGACGCCGACCCGGCACCTGACGGAGCCCCGGACCGCACCCGCGGTCCGGGGCTCCGGCGTTTCCCGCCGCCCCACCAGGCCGCCCACCAGGTGGTTCTCATCCGCCCCGCCGAACCGTCGAGGCCGTCCCGGGCGTCACTTATGCTCGAATGGGCGCACAGCGGGAGAAATGGGGCGATATGGCAGAGCAGGAGAAGGTCCGCAGTCCGCGGCGCCGGGCGCTGCGCATCGCGCTGTTCACGCTGTCCGGCCTGGTCCTGCTCGCGGCCGGGGTCGGCGGCTACGCGTACTGGAAGCTCAACAGCAACCTCAAGAGCGTCGACATCAACGGCCAGCTGGGCAGTGCCCGGCCGCCCGCGGCCACCGACGGCTCGTTCAACGTGCTGGTGCTCGGCTCCGACTCCCGGGCCGGCTCCAACGGCAGCCTGGCCGGCGGCGACACCGGCGCCACCGCCCGCTCGGACACCGCGATGGTGGTCCACGTCAACCAGTCGCACAGCGCCGCGTCGGTGGTCTCCATCCCGCGCGACACCCTGGTCACCAGGCCCGTCTGCACCGGGAGCGACGGCAAGACCGTGCCCGCGGCACGCAGCGCGATGTACAACTCCGCCTTCGAGGTCGGCGGACCGGCCTGCGCGGTGAAGACCACCGAGCAGCTCACCGGACTGCGGATGGACCACTACGTCCAGATCGACTTCGCCGGGTTCGCCGGCCTGATAGACGCGATCGGCGGGGTGGACGTGACCACCACGGTGCCGATCGACGACAAGGACAGCGGCCTGCACCTCGCGGCCGGCACCCACCACCTGGGCGGCGCCCAGGCGCTCGCGTTCGTCCGCACCCGGCACGGCGTCGGCGACGGCAGCGACCTGGGCCGGATCGAGCTGCAGAAGCAGATGATGAAGTCGATCATGGCGCAGATCGGCTCGATCGGGCTGACCTCCAACCCGGCCACCCTCTGGTCGGTCGGCGACAAGCTCACCAAGGCCCTGACCACCGACTCCGACCTGGGCTCGGTCAACGCGCTGGTCGGGCTCGCGGAGCGGCTCAAGGGCATCGGCCCGAACCAGATGACCATGGTCACCCTGCCGGTGGTCACCGCGGCGGCCGACGCCAACCGGGTGGTCGAGAAGAAGCCCGAGGCCGACCAGCTCTGGGCCGCCCTGCGGGCCGACCAGGGCGTCCCGCGGACCGTGGTCGCCTCCCAGCCCGCCAACCCCGCGGAGGCCACTCCGGGGGCCACCGCGGGGGCCAGGGCGGGGGCCGTCGCGAGCCCCGCGAGCCCGGCGCCGACCGCCTCGGCCGGCCGCAGGTAGGGCCGCCGTGGCCGTGGAATAACGACGGGCGGCCGCCGGTTTGGGAAGAAGCGGTCAGTGCTGGCACACTGGTCCGTCGGTCCCGGTTCACGCGTGGCTGCCCGGCCACCGACCCGGTGCCCTCCCGAACATCTAGGAGAACCCCTTGAAGCCCAACGTTCACCCCGAGTACGTGGTCACCAAGGTGACCTGCACCTGCGGCGCCGAGTTCACCACCCGCTCGACCGAGACCAGCGGCGAGATCCGCGCCGAGGTCTGCTCGCAGTGCCACCCGTTCTACACCGGCAAGCAGAAGATCCTCGACACCGGTGGCCGCGTGGCCCGCTTCGAGGCCCGCTTCGGCAAGAAGCTCAGCGGCAACAAGGCCTAGCGCTTCCGCGGCGCCGGTCTCAGGCGTCCCCGCGTACTCGTGGGGGCGTTTGGGCCGGCGCCGTTCGCATCCCCCCGCACCACCGCGGTCCCCCTCGCAGTCCCCGCCCCTCTCTCCGGGAAGTAGGCCCCCCAATGTTCGAGGCAGTCGAAGAGCTCCTCGTCGAGCACGCCGACCTCGAGAAGCGGCTGGCCGACCCGTCGGTCCACGCCGACCAGGCCAACGCCCGCAAGCTCGCCAAGCGCTACGCCGAGCTCACCCCGATCACCCGCACCTACCTGGCCTGGCGCCAGGCCGGCGAGGACATCGAGGCGGCCCGTGAACTCGCCGCCGAGGACCCGGACTTCATCGCCGAGGTGAAGGACGGCGAGGCCCGCCGCGAGGTGCTGACCGAGGAGCTGCGGCTGCTGCTGGTGCCGCGCGACCCCAATGACGACAAGGACGTCATCCTGGAGGTCAAGGCGGGCGAGGGCGGCGAGGAGTCCGCGCTGTTCGCCGGTGACCTGCTCCGGATGTACCTGCGCTTCGCCGAGCGGGTGGGCTGGAAGACCGAGCTCATCGACGCCAACGAGTCCGACCTCGGCGGCTACAAGGACGTCTCGGTCGCCGTGAAGACCAGGGGCAGCACCGAGCCCGGCCAGGGCGTCTGGGCCCGGCTGAAGTACGAGGGCGGCGTGCACCGCGTGCAGCGCGTCCCGGCCACCGAGTCGCAGGGCCGGATCCACACCTCCGCCGCCGGCGTGCTGGTCACCCCGGAGGCCGAGGAGGTCGAGGTGGAGATCCACGCCAACGACCTGCGGATCGACGTGTACCGCTCGTCCGGCCCGGGCGGCCAGTCCGTCAACACCACCGACTCCGCGGTCCGGATCACCCACCTGCCGACCGGTATCGTGGCCTCCTGCCAGAACGAGAAGAGCCAGCTGCAGAACAAGGAGCAGGCGATGCGCATCCTGCGTTCGCGGCTGCTGGCCGCCGCGCAGGAGGAGGCCGAGCGGGAGGCCTCGGACGCCCGTCGCAGCCAGGTCCGCACGGTCGACCGCTCCGAGCGGATCCGGACCTACAACTTCCCGGAGAACCGCATCTCGGACCACCGCACCGGCTTCAAGTCGTACAACCTGGACCAGGTCCTGGACGGCGACCTGAACGCGGTGATCCAGTCCTGCGTGGACGCCGACGCCGCGGCCAAGCTGGCCGCCGCGCAGGAGAACTGATCCTGTAAGGGGATGTACGGATGAACCTGCTGCTCGCCGAGGTGGCCCAGGCCACCCAGCGGTTGGCCGCGGCCGGCGTACCGTCGCCGCGCTTCGACGCGGAGGAGCTGGCGGCCCACATCCACAACGTCAAGCGCAGCCAGCTGCACACCGTCCAGGACGGCGACTTCGACGCGCGCTACTGGGAGGCGATCTCCCGCCGCGAGCAGCGCGAGCCGCTGCAGCACATCACCGGGCGGGCCTTCTTCCGCTACCTGGAGCTGGAGGTCGGCCCGGGCGTCTTCGTGCCCCGGCCGGAGACCGAGTCGGTGGTCGAGTGGGCGATAAACGCGGTCCGCGACATGGACGTCGCCGAGCCGCTGGTGGTCGACCTGTGCTCCGGCTCGGGAGCGATCGCCCTCGCCCTGGCGCAGGAGCTGCCGCGCTCCACCGTGCACGCCTTCGAGCTCGACGAGGGCGCGCTGCCGTACACCCGCCGCAACATCGCCGCCTCGCCGGACCGCGGCCGGGTCACCCTGCACGAGGGCGACGCCACCCGTGCGTTCGAGCACGAGCACGGCTGGGACGGCCGCTTCGACCTGGTGATCAGCAACCCGCCGTACATCCCGCTCACCGAGTGGGAGTACGTCGCGCCCGAGGCCCGCGACCACGACCCGCAGATCGCGCTGTTCAGCGGCGAGGACGGGCTGGACACCATCCGCGGCATCGAGCGGGTGGCCGCCCGGCTGCTGCGGCCCGGCGGCGTGGTGGTCATCGAGCACGCCGACACCCAGGGCGGCCAGGTGCCGTGGATCTTCCGCGAGGAAGCCGGCTGGACCGACGCCGCCGACCACCGCGACCTGAACAACCGGCCCAGGTTCACCACTGCCCGCAGGGCTTCACTGTGACTTCCGGAAGGGGACTGCACCGATGAGCCGCCGTTACGACTGCTCCGACGCCGGGGACCGCGCGAGCGGCCTGCGTGAGGCCGCCTCGGCCATCCGCCGCGGCGAACTCGTCGTGCTGCCCACCGACACCCTGTACGGCGTCGGCGCCGACGCCTTCTCGCCGGAGGCGGTCGCCGCCCTGCTGGACGCCAAGGGCCGCGGTCGCAACATGCCCTCGCCGGTGCTGGTCGGCTCGCCGACCACGCTGCACGGCCTGGTCACCGACTTCTCCGAGCAGGCCTGGGAGCTGGTCGACGCGTTCTGGCCCGGCGGGCTGACCCTGGTCGCCAAGCACCAGCCCTCGCTGCGCTGGGACCTGGGCGAGACCCGGGGCACCGTCGCGGTCCGGATGCCGCTGCACCCGGTCGCACTGGAGCTGCTGAACACCACCGGGCCGCTGGCCGTCTCCAGCGCCAACAAGACCGGCGGCCCCTCCCCGGCGACCTGTGACGAGGCCGAGGGCCAGCTGGGCGACGCGATCGCCGTCTACCTCGACGGCGGCACGGCCGACCACGCGACCGCGTCGACCATCGTCGACGTCACCGGGAAGGTGCCGGTCGTGCTGCGGGCGGGCGCGGTCACCGTCGAGCAGCTGAGGGAGGTCGTTCCGGACGTGGAGGCCGGCAGTTGACAGCCGCCTCGCTGTACGCGGCCGACCCCGGCATAGCCGGGTCGGTGGCGGTGGTGTCACGTCCGCTCGACACGTTCCGGATCCTCTTCGTCTGCACCGGCAACATCTGCCGCTCGCCGATCGCCGAGCGGCTGACCCGGCTCGAGCTGGAGTCCCGGCTCGGCCGGGACCTGGCCGGACGGATCGTGGTGGAGAGCGCCGGCACCTGGGGGCACGAGGGCGCGCCGATGGAGGCGCACGCGGCGACGGTGCTGGGGGAGTACGGCGCGGACAGCGCGGACTTCATCGGCCGGGAACTGCTGGACGAGCACGTCGTCGAGGCCGACCTGGTGCTCACCGCCACCCTCGACCACCGCGCCCAGGTGATCTCCATGGGCCACTCCGCGGGGCTGCGCACCTTCACGCTGAAGGAGTTCACCCGCCTGGTCGCCCGGGTCGACCCGCGGACCCTGCCCGACCCCCGGGACGGCGCGCGGCTCACCGAGCGCGCCCGCGCACTGGTCCGGGCGGCCGCTGCGCTGCGCGGGTGGTTGTTGGCCTCGACCCCGGAGTCGGACGAGCTGCACGACCCCTACGGCGCGCCGATCGGGATGTTCCGCAACTGCGGCGAGGAGATATTCGACGCCCTCGACCCGGTCGTCACCGCGCTGACCGGGGTGTCCCGGTGAACCCATGGTGAAGACTGTGTGATGAACCCGTGCTCGGGCAGTGCCGGTTGGTCGGGCGTGCTCTGACGGCGGTACGCCGGTGTGTGCGGACGGGCCGCAGGCCCGGTGCGGACCTACCCTGGGAGGTGCCCCAAGCCCGCCGCTGCCCGGGAGCCACGCGATGACGGTCACCGATGCCGTGCAGACCCACTGGGAGGCCTCCGCGGCCCTGAGGCAGGCGGATCCGCTGGTCGCCGACCTGCTGTCCGCCGAGGCCGAGCGCCGCGCCGACAGCGTCCAGCTGCTGGCCGGCGAGAACCTGGTGAGCCCCGCCGTCCTGGCCGCGCTCGGCGGCCCGCTGGTCGACAAGTACGCCGAGGGCTACCCCGGCCACCGCCACCACACCGGCTGCGCCCCGGCCGACACCGTGGAGGTGCTCGCGGTCGACCGGGCCTGCCAGCTGTTCGACGCCCCGCACGCCAACGTCCAGCCCCGGTCCGGGACTTCGGCGATGCTGGCGGCCTACGCGGCGCTGCTGCGGCCGGGCGACGCGGTGCTGGCGCTCTCGCTGGAGCACGGCGGACACCTCAGCGCCGGCTCGCGGTCCAACTTCTCCGGACGCTGGTTCGACTTCGTCGGCTACGGGGTGCGCGAGGACGACGGCCTGATCGACCTCGACCAGGTGCGCGAACTGGCCCACCGGCACCGCCCGAAGGCGATCATCGCCGGCGGCATCTCCTACCCCCGGCACTGGGACTGGGCGGCCTTCCGGGAGATCGCCGACGAGGTGGACGCCTATCTGATCGCCTCCGCCGCGCAGACCACCGGCCTGGTCGCGGCCGGCGCCGCGCCGTCGCCGGTGCCGTACGCCGACGTCACCGTCGCCGCCACCCACAAGCTGCTGCGCGGCCCGCGCGGCGGCCTGCTGCTGTGCACCGCCGAACTGGCCGACCGGATCGACCGGGCGGTGTTCCCGTTCTGCCAGGGCGGCGCGGCGATGAACGAGGTGGCCGGGAAGGCCGTCGCGCTGGCCGAGGCGGCCACCCCCGAGTTCGCCGCCTACATCGGGCGCGCGGTGGACGGCGCCCGGGCGCTGGCGGCGGCGCTGGGGGAGTCCGGCGCCCGGCCGATGACCGGCGGCACCGACACCCACCTGGTGACCGTGGACGTCAGCCCGCTCGGCCTGAGCGGCCTGGAGGCCGAGCGGCGGTGCGCGGCGGCCGGGGTGATGCTCGGCAAGTGCGCGCTGCCGTACGACCCGGCGCCGCCCACCGAGGCGTCCGGCATCCGGCTCGGCACCGGGACGGCCGCCGCCCAGGGCATGGGGGAGGAGGAGCTCGGCGAGATCGGTCGGCTGGTCGGCGGGTTGCTCGGGGACGGGACGGACGGCGCCGTCCGGTCCCGGATCCAGGAGCTGGCCAGGGCGTTCGCGGGCCGGCGATGAGCACGCCGCCGCCTTGCTTCCCGTATTGCCTCCGGTCC
Organism: Kitasatospora cinereorecta; assembly: GCF_024172095.1. Classification (GTDB taxonomy): domain Bacteria; phylum Actinomycetota; class Actinomycetes; order Streptomycetales; family Streptomycetaceae; genus Kitasatospora; species Kitasatospora cinereorecta. The sequence continues at coordinate 750,098 of NZ_JAMZDX010000001.1, forward strand.
GGGGCGAACCGCGATGCGCGCGGGGAGCGTCGGACTCAATAAGGTGTGCTCCGTGGCGACGCACCTCGAACCCCGAAACACGACGGGAGTACCCTGCGTACTCGACTGTCGGAGCGTGAACCAGGAGGCCAGTGGTGCGTGAGTATCTGCTGGTCCTGTTCGTGTCCGCAGCGGTGACCTACCTGCTGGTCAGCCCGGTCCGGAAGTTCGCCATCGCGGCCGGTGCGATGCCGGCGGTGCGCGCCCGTGACGTCCACCGGGAGCCCACCCCGCGGCTCGGCGGCATCGCCATGTTCGGCGGTCTGCTCGCCGGTCTGCTGGCCGCCTCGCAGCTGACCAACCTCGGTCGCCTGTTCGACCAGACCGCCGACGTGAAGGCGCTGCTCTCCGGCGCCGGGATCATGTTCGTGCTGGGTGTGCTGGACGACAAGTGGGGCGTGGACGCCCTGGTGAAGCTGGGCGGCCAGATGGTCGCCGCCGGTGTGATGGTCTGGCAGGGCGTGACGGTCATCTCGATCCCGGTGCCCGGCTACGGCCAGGTCGCGCTCACCCCGACCCAGGGCATGCTGATCGCGGTCGCCCTGGTGGTCGTCATGGTGAACGCGGTGAACTTCATCGACGGCCTGGACGGCCTGGCGGCCGGCATGGTCTGCATCGCCGCGATGGCCTTCTTCCTGTACTCCTACCGCCTCTGGCTCGGGTACGGGATCAACGACGCGGCGCCCGCGGCGCTGTTCAGCGCGGTGCTGATCGGGATGTGCCTGGGCTTCCTGCCGCACAACCTGCACCCGGCGCGGATCTTCATGGGCGACTCGGGCTCGATGATGCTCGGCCTGATGCTGGCGGTCAGCGCCATCTCGATCACCGGCCGCGTCGACCCCGACCTGATCACCTACCAGACCGGGTCCAAGACGGCCACCGTCCACGCCCTGGTGCCGATCTACATCCCGCTGGTGCTCCCGCTGACCGTGATCGCGCTGCCGCTGGCCGACCTGCTGCTGGCCGTGGTCCGCCGCACCTGGGCCGGCAAGTCGCCGTTCGCCGCGGACAAGCAGCACCTGCACCACCGCCTGCTGGAGGTCGGCCACTCGCACAGCCGGGCCGTCCTGATCATGTACTTCTGGGCGGCGCTGATCGCCTTCGGCACCGTCGCGGTCTCGGTCACCAACACCGGCCGCGCGGTGGTGCTCACCATGGCCGGGCTCTGCCTGGTCGGCATCGTGGTGCTGCTGATGCCGCGCTTCCGTCCGCACGCGCCCCGGGCCGTGCAGGCCTTCGTGCCGCCGCGCTACCGCAAGGGCGAGCCGGCCGTCGCGGAGCGGGCCGAGGTGCTCGCGGAGACCGCCGGGGCGACCGTCGAGGACGCCCCGCAGACCCCGGCGATGGCCGAGCTCTCGGCCGAGGACAAGGCCCTGCTGGGCCGGCTGGGCACCGGCGCGCACGCGGTCGGCCCGCGCGTCGACCAGAAGGGCTGACCGTACGTCAACTGGCTTCGCCCGTACGGCGGGCACTGCTGGGCCGTTGGTGTGACAGGTACCACACGTTCATGGTAAAGCTCTCATCAAATAGTTTGTGATACCGTTCACGAGTACCGAGAACACGCCGAAGACCTCTAGTGGCCGGCCGTTCACGTTCTCGGCCTTCCCCCGTCACTACGACATGCCGCCGGAGTTGCCGACATGCCGTCCCACGACGCCCGGATCCTCCGCGGCGCCGCAATCCCCACTGCGGTCGCCGGACTGATCGCCATGGCGATCTCCACCGGAGTGGTGGGGTCGAAGGGGCTGCTTGGCGCGCTCTTCGCGACACTGCTGGTGATCGTGTTCTTCGGGTCCGGTCTGATCGCCCTCGACCGGCTGACGAGGAACAACCCGCAGATGCTGATGCCTGCGGCGCTGATGGTCTACACGACGCAGATCCTGCTGGTCGGCATCGTCCTCGCGCTGTTCAAGGACACCACGCTCTTCGACACCAAGGTGTTCGGCTTCACCCTTCTCGGTCTGGTGCTGATCTGGACGGCGTTCCAGGTCAGGGGTGCGTTGAAGGCGAAGATCTCCTACGTCCAGCCGGACGTCGACCGCGACGACAAGCCGAAATCCGGGCGTCAATCGTGAGCGGGGCGCACCGTCCCTCTCGCGAGGGGGGCGGTGTTTATGCCCCTCTGACGGACTGCTATCGTCCGTCCCAACGGCGGAGTACGGGAAGCGGCCAGGTCCCTCCGATGATCGGACGGATCGCCCCCCGACTCCACGAAGTCTTCGAAGATCCCGCAGCGGCGATAGCGGCCGCGCGGGGTCAGCGAGAAATCCAACAAGTCCCAGTGCCGCACCGTGGCCGCAGGCCACGCCGACACACCGAGGTTGCCGTAACCATGCGTCATGACGAAGGAGTCTGTGGTGGGTGCTGACTTCCAGCTCGCCTCCGAGGCCGGGTGCCACCTGAACTCCGGCTGCGGCTTCCCGGCCCCTGGCCTGAACGAGTTCGACTTCAAGCCGATCTTCACCGTCGGCGGGGTCGACTTCACCAAGCCGATGCTGCTGTCGATCATCTGCGCGGTTCTGGTGGTCGTCTTCTTCTGGGCCGCCTTCGCCAAGCCGAAGATCCTCCCCGGCAAGCTGCAGCTGGTCGGCGAGATCGGCTACGACTTCGTCAAGCGCAGCATCGTGCTGGAGACGATCGGCAAGAAGGGCGAGAAGTACGTCCCGATGCTGGTCTCGATGTTCTTCTTCGTGTGGATCATGAACATCATGTCCATCATCCCGTTCGCCCAGTTCCCGGTGATGGCGAAGATCGCCTTCCCGGTGGGCCTCGCGGCGGTTGTATGGGTCACGTACATGACCCTGACGTTCAAGAAGCACGGCTTCGTCGGCGGTCTGAAGAACCTCTGCTGGCCCTCGGGCATCCCCGGCTGGGTCATGTTCATCCTGGTCCCGATCGAGTTCATCTCGAACATCTTCGTGCGCCCGTTCACCCTCGCGGTCCGAGCCTTCGCGAACATGTTCGCCGGCCACCTGCTGATCGTGGTGTTCTCGGTCGCCTCCTGGTACCTGCTCAGCCCGAGCATCGGCGCCCTCTACGGCTCCGTCTCCTTCGTGGTCGCCGTCGCGCTGACCGGCTTCGAGCTGCTGGTCCAGTTCCTGCAGGCCTACATCTTCGTGATGCTCGCCAGCAGCTACATCGCCGGTGCCCTCGAAGAGGCTCACTGAGCACCGCAGCCCAACGGCTGCGCCCCGAACTCCCGGTGGCCAACACCCACCGGTACTCCATCCCGCAAAGGATTAGCTGAGATGTCCGTTCTCGCCGAAGGTGTCCACGGTTCCGTCGCGTCCATCGGTTACGGCCTCGCCGCGATCGGCCCCGGCATCGGTGTCGGCCTGATCTTCGGTAACGGTGTGCAGGCCATGGCCCGTCAGCCCGAGGCTGCCGGCCTGATCCGTTCCAACATGTTCATCGGCTTCGCGCTGACCGAGGCGCTCGCGCTCATCGGCATCGTCATGCCGTTCGTCTACGGCAAGTAAGTCTGGCCCACCGGTAGCCAGTTTCGACGAAAGGTTCTGATATGTACCCCGAGGTCATCCTCGCGGCGGAGGAGCAGATGAACCCGCTCCTCCCCGCGTGGCCCGAGGTCATCATCGGCCTGCTCTGCTTCTTCATCGTCTTCGGCCTTCTCGGTAAGAAGCTCCTCCCCAGCATCGAGAACGTGCTGGCGGAGCGCCGTGACGCCATCGAGGGCGGCATGAAGCGCGCGGAAGCTGCTCAGGAGGAGGCTCAGGCCCTTCTCGAGCAGTACCGCGGCGAGCTGGCCGAGGCGCGTCACGAGGCCGCTCGGATCACCGAGCACGCCCGTGAGCAGGGTGCCGCCCTGATCGCAGAGATGCGCGAGGAGGGCCAGCGTCAGCGCGAGTCCATCGTCGCCGCCGGCCACGCCCAGATCGAGGCCGACAAGAAGCAGGCGACTGCCGCCCTGCGCCAGGACGTGGGTTCGCTGGCCTCCCAGCTGGCCTCCCGCATCGTGGGTGAGTCCCTCGAGGACCACGCCCGGCAGAGCGGCGTGATCGACCGCTTCCTCACCGAGCTCGAGGCCAAGGCCGCTGCCTCGGCGGGCGCCAAGTGATCGGCGCCAGCCGTGAGGCGCTGGCCGCCGGCCGCGAGAACCTCGAGAGCCTGACCGACAACACCTCGGTGGACGCGGCCAAGCTCGCCGAGGAACTCGCCGCGGTCACCGTGCTGCTGGACCGCGAGGTCTCGCTGCGCCGGGTGCTGACCGACCCGTCCCGGTCGGGCCAGGACAAGGCCCAGCTGGCCGGCTCGCTGCTGTCCGGCCAGGTCTCCGGCGAGACCGTCGACCTGGTCTCCGGCCTGGTCCGCTCCCGCTGGTCGGGCGCGCGTGACCTGGTCGACGCGGTCGAGGAGCTCGGCGCCTACGCCGAGGTCATCGCCGCCGACAAGGCCGGCTCGCTGGACGACCTCGAGGACGAGCTGTTCCGGTTCGGCCGCGTGGTCGCCGGCTCGCACGAGCTGCGCGCCGCGCTCACCGAGCCGAAGGCCGGCACCGCCGCCAAGGCGGAGCTGATCAAGAAGCTGCTCGGCGGCCGCGCCAACGCGGGCACCGTCCGCCTGGTCACCGCCCTGGTCACCAACCCGCGTGGCCGTAGCCTGGAAGGCGGCCTGGAGTCCTACTCCAAGCTCGCCGCCGCCCGTCGCGGGCGCGTGGTGGCCCTGGTCACCACCGCGATCCCGCTCTCGGACCGGCAGAAGGAGCGGCTCGCCGCCGCCCTGGCCGGCCTCTACGGGCGCCAGGTGCACCTGAACATCGACGTGGACCCCGCGGTCCAGGGCGGTGTGCGGGTGCAGATCGGTGACGAGATCATCGACGGCACCGTCGCGAGCCGCCTCGAGGGCGCTCGCCAGGGCCTCGAAGGCTGAGCACCAAGCACCATCCGACCCTCGGTCGGGCGTCGGTTCACACCGAGTGAACCGGCAAAACGTACGGCCGGTTCACCCGACCCGGCCGAGAGTCGAGTACTTGCGGCCCTCAATGGCGGGCCGAGGATCGCAAACTAGGAGAGCAGGGAAGCCTGATGGCGGAGCTTACGATCCGTCCGGAGGAGATCCGGGACGCGCTGGCCGACTTTGTCCAGTCGTACCAGCCGGACGCGGCCTCGCGTGAAGAGGTCGGCACGGTCACCGAGGCCATGGACGGCATTGCCAAGGTCGAGGGTCTGCCCTCGGTCATGGCCAACGAGCTGCTGAAGTTCGAGGACGGCACCCTCGGCCTCGCGCTGAACCTCGACACCCGCGAGATCGGTGTCGTCGTCCTCGGTGAGTTCTCGGGCATCGAGGAGGGCCAGACGGTGCAGCGCACCGGCGAGGTCCTCTCCGTCCCGGTCGGCGACGGCTACCTCGGCCGCGTCGTGGACCCGCTGGGCAACCCGATCGACGGCCTGGGCGACATCGCCACCACCGGCCGCCGCGCCCTGGAGCTGCAGGCCCCCGGCGTCATGGTCCGCAAGTCGGTCCACGAGCCGATGCAGACCGGCATCAAGGCCATCGACGCGATGACCCCGATCGGCCGCGGCCAGCGCCAGCTGATCATCGGCGACCGCCAGACCGGCAAGACCGCCGTCGCGATCGACACCATCATCAACCAGCGTGACAACTGGCGCTCGGGCGACCCGAAGAAGCAGGTCCGCTGCATCTACGTCGCCGTGGGCCAGAAGGGCTCCACCATCGCGTCCGTCCGCGGCGCCCTGGAGGAGGCCGGCGCGCTGGAGTACACCACCATCGTGGCTGCTCCCGCCTCCGACCCGGCCGGCTTCAAGTACCTCGCCCCGTACACCGGCTCGGCCATCGGCCAGGAGTGGATGTACGACGGCAAGCACGTCCTGATCATCTTCGACGACCTGTCGAAGCAGGCCGAGGCCTACCGCTCCGTCTCCCTGCTGCTCCGCCGCCCGCCGGGCCGCGAGGCCTACCCGGGTGACGTCTTCTACCTGCACTCCCGCCTGCTGGAGCGCTGCGCGAAGCTCTCCGACGAGCTGGGCGCCGGCTCGATGACCGGTCTGCCGATCATCGAGACCAAGGCCAACGACGTCTCGGCGTACATCCCGACCAACGTCATCTCCATCACCGACGGCCAGTGCTTCCTGGAGTCCGACCTGTTCAACGCCGGCATCCGCCCGGCCGTGAACGTCGGTATCTCGGTCTCCCGCGTCGGTGGCTCCGCCCAGATCAAGGCCATGAAGTCGGTCGCCGGCCGCCTGCGCCTGGACCTGGCCCAGTACCGTGAGCTGGAGGCGTTCGCCGCCTTCGGTTCCGACCTGGACCCGGCCTCCAAGGCCCAGCTGGAGCGCGGTGCGCGCATGGTCGAGCTGCTGAAGCAGGGCCAGTACCAGCCGTTCCCCGTCGAGGAGCAGGTCGTCTCCATCTGGGCCGGCACCACCGGCAAGCTGGACGACGTCCCGGTCGCCGAGATCCGTCGCTTCGAGCGCGAGTTCCTCGACCACCTGCGCCTGGAGCACAAGGGCATCCTCGCCGGCATCGTCGAGACCCAGAAGCTCGAGGACGGCACCATCGACGCGCTGACCAGCGCGATCGAGGGCTTCAAGCAGGGCTTCACCACGGCTGACGGCAAGCTCCTGTCCGAGCAGGCCTGAGTCCGGTAACGAGGGAAAGGACGTAACGACCCATGGGAGCACAGCTTCGGGTCTACAAGCGCCGGATCCGCTCTGTCACCGCGACGAAGAAGATCACCAAGGCGATGGAGATGATCTCCGCGTCGCGCATCGTCAAGGCGCAGCGCGCGGTGGCCGCCTCCACTCCGTACGCCGATGAGCTCACCCGGGCGGTGACGGCGGTGGCCACCCGGTCCAACGCCAAGCACCCGCTCACCACCGAGAACCCGAACGCCACCAAGGCCGCCGTGCTGCTGATCACGGCGGACCGCGGTCTGGCGGGCGGTTACTCGACCAACGCCATCAAGCAGGCCATCGCGCTCAGCGCGAAGCTCCGCGACGAGGGCAAGGACGTGGTGACGTACATCGTCGGCCGCAAGGGCGTCTCGTACTACAACTTCCGCAACCTGTCGGTCGCGGGGTCGTACACGGGGTTCTCGGACAAGCCGACCTACGGTGACGCGAAGGCTGTCGCGGCCGAGCTGATCGAGGCCTTCACGGCCGAGACCGGCGGCGTGGACGAGCTGCACCTGGTGTCGACCAAGTTCGAGTCGATGCTGACGCAGACCGCCCAGGACGCCCGGCTGCTGCCGCTGAAGCTGGACGAGGTCCAGCTCAGCGACGAGACGCCGGCCAAGCACCAGATCTTCCCGCTGTACGACTTCGAGCCGTCGGCGGAGGGCGTCCTCGACGCGCTGCTGCCGCGGTACGTCGAGAGCCGGATCTACAACGCGCTGCTGCAGTCGGCCGCTTCCGAGCACGCCGCCCGCCGCCGCGCGATGAAGAGCGCGACGGACAACGCCGGCGAGCTCATCAAGTCGCTCACGCGGCTTGCCAACTCGGCCCGTCAGGCCGAGATCACCCAGGAAATCAGCGAGATCGTCGGCGGTGCCAACGCGCTCGCAGACGCTAGCCGCGGGAGCGAATGAGTATGACCACCACTGTTGAGCCGACCACGGCGACGGGCCGCGTCGCGCGGGTCATCGGCCCGGTCGTCGACGTGGAGTTCCCCGTCGACGCGATTCCCGACATGTTCAACGCCCTGCACGTCGAGGTGGACAACCCCGACGGCACGGGCAAGAAGACCCTGACCCTCGAGGTTGCCCAGCACCTCGGCGACGGCCTGGTCCGCGGCATCTCGATGCAGCCGACCGACGGCCTGGTCCGTGGCGCGACCGTGACCGACCTCGGCGAGGCCATCTCCGTCCCCGTCGGCCAGATCACCAAGGGCAAGGTCTTCAACGCCCTCGGTGAGGTGCTGAACGTCGACAAGGCCGAGTTCGAGTCGCAGGTCGAGGTCCGCTGGCCGATCCACCGCAAGGCGCCGGAGTTCAAGGACCTCGAGTCGAAGACCGAGATGTTCGAGACCGGCATCAAGGTCATCGACCTGCTCACCCCGTACGTGACCGGTGGCAAGATCGGTCTGTTCGGTGGTGCCGGTGTCGGCAAGACCGTTCTGATCCAGGAGATGATCTACCGCGTCGCCGAGAACTTCGGTGGTGTGTCGGTCTTCGCCGGTGTCGGTGAGCGGACCCGTGAGGGCAACGACCTCATCCACGAGATGGTGGACTCGGGCGTTCTGGACAAGACCGCGCTGGTCTTCGGCCAGATGGACGAGCCGCCGGGCACCCGTCTGCGGGTCGCGCTCTCCGCGCTGACCATGGCGGAGTACTTCCGCGACGTCGAGAAGCAGGACGTGCTCCTCTTCATCGACAACATCTTCCGGTTCACCCAGGCCGGTTCCGAGGTGTCGACCCTGCTCGGCCGTATGCCCTCCGCGGTGGGCTACCAGCCGAACCTGGCCGACGAGATGGGCCTCCTCCAGGAGCGCATCACCTCGACCCGCGGTCACTCGATCACCTCGATGCAGGCGATCTACGTCCCCGCGGACGACCTGACCGACCCGGCGCCGGCCACCACCTTCGCCCACCTGGACGCGACCACCGTTCTGTCGCGCCCGATCTCGGAGAAGGGCATCTACCCGGCCGTCGACCCGCTGGACTCCACGTCCCGCATCCTCGACCCGCGGTACATCACGCAGCTCCACTACGACACGGCCGTCCGTATCAAGGGGATCCTGCAGAAGTACAAGGACCTGCAGGACATCATCGCGATCCTCGGTATCGACGAGCTGTCCGAGGACGACAAGATCACGGTGCACCGCGCCCGTCGCATCGAGCGCTTCCTCTCGCAGAACACCTACGTGGCGAAGCAGTTCACCGGTGTCGAGGGTTCGACCGTGCCGCTGTCGGAGACCATCGAGGCCTTCAACAGCATCGCGGACGGCAAGTACGACGCCGTTCCGGAGCAGGCCTTCTTCATGTGCGGTGGCATCGAGGACCTCGAGCGCAACGCCGCCGAGCTGGCCAAGAAGTAATCGCCCGGCCGGCTGACGGCTGACCGAACCGTTGAGGGGTGGTCCCCGGCACCTGGGGGCCACCCCTCACGGTCAGGTACGGCTGTGATCCCGGTCATTTCCGAGCCCTTGGTTTCATTCCGGGGGCACGGGCCCGTTATTCTTACCGAAACTGTCGAGAAATTGGCGCCAGTGTCGATGTCTCGGCAAGAGCCTAGGAGCCCACGTTGGCTGAGCTGCACGTCGAGCTGGTCGCAGCCGACCGCAAGGTGTGGTCCGGTGCGGCCACCATCGTTGTCGCCCGTACGGCCTCCGGTGACACCGGCATCATGCCGGGCCACACCCCGGTGCTGAGCGTGCTGGAGACCGGTCCGGTCACCATCCGCACCACCGATGGCGGCACCGTCATCGCCGCGGTGCACGGCGGCTTCATCTCCTTCGCCGACAACAAGCTCTCGATCCTCGCCGAGATCGCCGAGCTGGCGGACGAGATCGACGTCGCGCGCGCCGAGCGGGCGCTCGAGCTGGCCCAGTCCGAGCTCGACGCGCACGCCGAGCGTCGCGCCGAGGTTCGCCTGCTGGCCGTCCGCGGCCTCAAGGCGCACGTCTGAGCGTAGCTTCACCGACGGTCCCGGGGACGCGTGAGCGTGACCCCGGGACTGTCGTATCAGTTGGTAGGACAGTGCGGTCGCCTCGGTCGTCGAGACGGTCGGCAACGGGGATGAAGGTAGCGAGGAGGTCGGTGAGCATGGTCCTCGCCCTTGTGGTGTGCGCGGTGGTCGTCGCCGTCGGCGTGGCCGGGTTGGTCGGATTCGCCGTACGACGCCGCCTCATCCAGCGCGTCGGCGGGACCTTCGACTGTTCCCTCCGCCTCAAAATGCCCGCCGACGCGTCCACGCAGCCCGACCTCGACGAGCACGGACAGCCCACCTCCGCCCCGGTCCCGGTGACCGACGGCAAGGGGTGGGTTTTTGGTATCGGGCGGTACAGCGGCGACTCCATCGAGTGGTTCCGGGTCTTCTCGTACGCGCCCCGCCCGCGACGCACCCTGCCCCGCACCGACATCGAGGTGCTCGGCCGCCGCTACCCCGAGGGCCAGGAAGAGCTCGCCCTGCTCTCCGGCTCCGTCGTCCTGCGCTGCCTCCACCACGGCGCCCCCCTCGAGCTCGCCATGAGCGAGGACGCCCTCACCGGCTTCCTCGCCTGGCTCGAAGCCGCACCCCCCGGCCAGCGCGTCAACGTCGCCTGACCCGATCACCCGTTCCGGTGGTTCGCCTGTGAACCACCGCCGCCCGCCTGGCTCGTTGTGCAGACTCGCCTCGGCCGTTCAAACTGGCGGAGGAGGTGGGTTCCGCATGACCGCTCTGGCCCATGAGGCAGATCTCGACTTCGAAGACGCTCCCGACCTCGACGAGGTGCTGTGGCAGGCGTGGAAAACCCTCGAACTCCCCGAAGGCTTCCGAGCCGAGATCGTGGAGGGGTGCATCGAGGTGTCACCGACTGGCGGAGGCGAGCACGCGCTGGTCGCCAACATGCTGCGGCGAGAACTGGACCGGTTCCTGTCGGGGGGAGAGGCAGCGGCCTACCAGGACACCAATGCGATCTTCGGGCGCAAGGTTTGGATCCCGGATGTGCTCGTCACCGCCGCTGACCTGCGCTCGGTACTCGATGGCGACAGGCTCGGCGCGTTGGCCGAGCACATCGGGCTGATGGCCGAGGTGGTCTCTCCCGGACACGACGCTCGCAAGCGCGACCTGGTGCGCAAGCGCCGGGCGTACGCGCGGGCCGGTGTCCCGGTGTACGTGATCATCGACGACTTCGACGGGGTGGGGCACGTGACGGTGCTGTCCGCGCCGAACGCCGAGAAGGCGAGCTACGAGGCCGAGGTGCGGATGCCGTACGGGACGGAGGTCGTCGTGCCGGACGGGCCGGCGAAGGGGTTTGTGATCGGCGTCGCAATCACGGGTGAGCCGCGCGGGGCGTGAGTACGCTGCGGGCATGGTGAATCTGACGCGTATCTACACCCGGACCGGGGACGACGGCACGACGGCGCTGGGCGACATGAGCCGGACGACCAAGACCGACCCGCGACTGATCGCCTATGCGGACACCAACGAGGCCAATGCCGCGCTGGGTGTCGCGATCGCGGCGGGCGGGCTGCCGGAGGACGTCTCGGTGGTGCTGACCCGGATCCAGAACGACCTCTTCGATGTGGGCGCGGACCTGGCGACGCCGGTGGTGGAGAACCCGGAGTACCCGCCGCTGCGGGTGGTGCAGTCGTACATCGACCGGCTCGAGGCGGACTGCGACCACTACCTGGCGTCGCTGGAGAAGCTCCGCAGCTTCATCCTGCCGGGCGGCACCGCCGGTGCGGCCTACCTGCACCTGGCGTGCACGGTGGTCCGCCGGGCCGAGCGCGCCACCTGGGCGGCGATCGAGACGCACGGCGACACCGTCAACCCGCTGACCGCGAAGTACCTGAACCGCCTCTCCGACCTGCTGTTCATCCTGGCCCGGACGGCCAACAAGGAGCGCGGCGACGTCCTGTGGGTGCCCGGCGAGAACCGCTAGGACCTACGCCTTCGGGCGCTTGGGGAAGAGCGTGTAGCTGGCGGCGATCGCCAGGTTGATGCCGGCGACCAGGGCCATCCGCGGGTACCAGGGGTCGAGGCCGGCGGTGCGGGCCGGGGCGTCGACCAGCCACTGGATGGCGGCGATCAGGGCGACGGTGATGGCGCAGGCCAGCGTGGTGAGGCCGGCGACGGTCCACTCATGGGCGGCGCGGGGCCGCCCGTAGCGCGGGGCGCGGGGCGGCTTCGGGCCGCCGGCGAGGCGGTGGGCGGCGTGGGCGTCGGCGCGGGTGACCAGGCGGTGGCCGAAGACGACGGTGAAGCCGACGTACGAGGCGGCGAGGCCGTGGGTCCAGTCGGCGGTCGCGCCGGCGCGCAGGTCGGCGACGGTGGCGACGAGGACGGCGAGGTCGACCGCGGGCAGCAGCAGGAGCAGGGCGGCGCCGACCCGCCGCCACTTCAGCAGGTAGCGGGCGGCCAGTCCGAGCGCGAGGACGACCCAGAAGCCGACCTCTCCGGCGACGATCAGGGAGACCATGGCTCCGATCGTGCCGGGAGCGGGGGCGCGGGTCGTCGTCCGCGGCGGCGGACCGGGGTGCGACCTTCGATGTACGGCGGCTCGTTCCCGGGGTCGGTCCGGCCCGGGGCGACGGATGGTGGGATGGGGGAATGACGCTCTCCCCCCGGCAGCAGGACCTGGCGATCGCGCTGGCCGGTCTGCTCGCCGGCCTGCTGCTGGTGTCGGTCGGCGCCTACGACCGGAACGAGGACGTGCCGGCGTGGCTGGCGATGGTGCCGGTGGTGGTGATGGCGGGGCTGGAGGTGATGCGGCGCTCGCACACCGTGTGGACGGTCAGCGTCGGCGGGGTGGTGTTCGGCGTCGGGGTGTTCTACGGCTCGGTGCTGGCCATGGTGGTGATGTACACGGACCTGCTGTACGCGGGCGTGCTGTACGGGCGGCCGCGGATGGGCAAGGTGCTGCACCTGACCGGCGGCGCCACCACGCTGGTGCTCTCCAGCCTGACGCTGCTCTACGCGGACGTGCCGAACGCGCTGGTGGTGGCGGGCTTCTGCGGTCTGATCTTCATCGCGCCGGTGTGGACGGCCGACCTGGTGCGCCGCCACCGGGACCGGGCCGAGACGGAGCGGCTGCGCGCCGAGCAGACCGCGCTGCTGGCGGAGCTGGACCGGCGCGGCGCGGTGGTGGCGGAGCGGGCCCGGATGGCCCGCGAGCTGCACGACGTGATCGCCAACCACCTGTCGGCGATCGCGATCCACGCCACCGGCGCGCAGTCGGTGGCCCGGCGGCAGGAGCGGACGGCGGACGATCCGCTGGTGGAGGCGCTGGCGGTGATCCGGGAGAACAGCGTGCAGGGGCTGGCCGAGATGCGCCGGATGATCGGCCTGCTGCGCGAGGACAGCCCGGAGGGCCCGTACGCGGCGCCGCGGCTGGACGCCCTGGACACCCTGCTGGCGCAGGCCCGGACGACGGGTCGGGGCGCCGGGCTGGCCTTCGAGGCGTACGAGGAGGGCGAGCGTGGCGAGCTGCCGGCGCCGGTGGAACTGGCCGCCTACCGGATCGTCCAGGAGTCGCTGACCAACGCGCTCAAGCACGCCGCGCCGGGCACGGTGCGGCTGCGCATCGGATACCGTCCGGACGAGGTGGAGATCACCGCGGAGAGCCCGCACCGGGAGGGGCAGGGCCGGAAGCTGCAGGGAGCGGGGGCGGGACTGGTGGGCATGGGGGAGCGGGCGCAGCTGCTCGGCGGCAGCTTCACGGCCGGGCCGGCGGACGGGTTGTGGCGGGTGCGGGCGGTGCTGCCGCGCGAGGCGAAGGGGGAGCAGCCGTGATCCGGGTGCTGGTGGCGGAGGACCAGGCGGCCGTCCGGGCGGCGCTGGTGATGATCCTGCGGTCGGAGCCGGGCCTGGACGTGGTGGGGGAGGCCGCGGACGGCGAGGAGGCGGTGCGCCTGGCCCTGGAGCTGCGGCCGGACGTGGTGCTGATGGATGTTCAGATGCCCCGGCTGGACGGGGTGGCGGCGACCCGGCAGGTGGTGGCGGCCGGGGCGGCGCAGGTGCTGGTGCTGACCACCTTCGACCTGGACGAGTACGTGTGGGGGGCGCTGCGGGCGGGGGCGGCCGGCTTCCTGCTGAAGGACCTGGAGGCGGACGCGCTGGTGGAGGGGATCCGGACGGTCGCCCGCGGGGACGGCATGCTGGCCCCCTCGGTGACCCGCCGGCTGATCTCCTCCTTCGCCCGTCCGGAGCAGGCCCCGCCGCCGCACGACCTGGCCGGGCTCACGCCGCGGGAGCGGGAGGTGCTGGGCTGCCTCGGTGCGGGCCTGTCCAACGGGGAGATCGCCGCCCGGCTGGACATGGCGGAGGCCACCACCAAGACCCACGTCAGTCGGATCCTGGCCAAGCTGGCGCTGCGCAGCCGGGTGCAGGCGGCGATCCTGGCGCAGGAGCTCGGCGTACGCCCACCCGACTGACCGTCAGGTGACGACGCAGATCACACCGCCGAATGGCACCACGCGGGCGCTTCGGGCACTAAAGTCCCGTGCACGAGCGGCGCGGCTCCGGGGGTGACCCCTGCCCGGGGCCGCATTTCGGACGGCACTCGGGAGACCCAGTCATGAGCAACGCAGCCCCCCAGCAGATCGCCGTGGTCGGTGCCGGCCTCATGGGCGCGGGCATCGCCCAGGTGTCGGCGCAGGCGGGCCACGCCGTGGTGCTGCGGGACGTGACCGACGCCGCCCTGCAGCGCGGCCTGGACGGCATCAAGGCCTCGTACGACAAGTTCGTGGCCAAGGGGAAGCTGACCGCCGAGGACGCGGCGGCGGCGCTGGGCCGGATCACCACCACCACCGACCTGGGCGCGGTCTCCGAGGCCGACATCGTGATCGAGGCCGTCTTCGAGAAGCTCGAGGTCAAGGAGGGCGTCTTCCGCGAGCTCGACAAGCTGGCGAAGGACGGTGCGGTGCTGGGCTCCAACACCTCCGCCATCCCGATCACCCGGATCGCCGCGGTCACCGAGCGCCCGGAGTCCGTGGTCGGTGTGCACTTCTTCTCGCCGGTGCCGCTGATGAAGCTGGTCGAGCTGGTCCGCGGCTACAAGACCAGCGACGAGACGCTGGCCCGCGCCCGCGCCTTCGCCGAGGGCGTCGGCAAGGAGGTCGTGGTGGTCAACCGCGACGTGGCCGGCTTCGTCACCACCCGCCTGATCACCGCGCTGGTGGTCGAGGCGGCCAAGCTGTACGAGTCGGGCGTGGCCTCGGCCGAGGACATCGACACCGCCTGCCGACTGGGCTTCGGTCACCCGATGGGCCCGCTGCAGACCGCCGACCTGACCGGGGTGGACATCCTGCTGCACGCCGCGCGCAACATCTACGCGGAGACCCAGGACGAGAAGTTCGCCGCCCCGGAGGTCATGGCCCGCATGGTCACCGCCGGCGACCTCGGCCGCAAGAGCGGCCGCGGCTTCTACGGCTACGAGGGCTGAGCGGCTCGTCCGTGTCCGTCCGTGTCCGGGTGGTGGACGCGCCGTCCGTCACCCGGACGCCCGCCCGGGCGGCCGCCGGCCGGGTGAGTTTGCTCACGGTCACGCCCCGGACGGGTGATTTGGGCGGGAATCGAGCGTGGGTATGGGCACTTCCTGCGTATATTCCCTCGGACGGGTGAAGTTGGTTCAGAGTCCGCCGGGTGGCAGCAACCTGCGGAGATGGTTCACCGTCAGATGAGGGGGGGCAGGGCCGTTCGGCGGGCCCGGCCGCGCGTGACGCGGCACCGCGCCGGGACGGGTGACTCCCGCCCGAGCAGGATCCCCGGAACACCCGGCAGACGGCCGAGGAGGAGGACAGCGTGCGTATCACCGGCGACCACACCGGCCTGGCCATCGAGGGCCGCCTCGACGTCCGCAGCGCCGCCGACGCCCGCGCCCGCCTGCACGCCGCCGTCGACGGCGGCCAGGGCGACCTGGTCCTGGACCTCGGCCGCCTCGAGTTCTGGGACGCCACCGGCCTCGGCGTCATCATGGGCACCCACCGCCGGGCCGGCCGGCTCGGCCGCCGCCTGGTCCTGCGCGACGTCCCGCTGCAGTTGCAGCGCCTGCTGGTCGCCACCCGGCTGCACCGCATCCTCGCCGTCGAGGGCGCCGTCCCCGACGCGTACGGCACCACCCTCCCGGCGCTCGGCTGACCCGTCGCGCCCCGCCGCGACCCGGCGCGGAGCCGGTGCATGACACCCACCTGTTGACCTCGTCACAAGGTGTGGGAAAGTCTGCGCTCAGGAACCGGTGGTGATGAGACGGGGAGCAACGACGTGGAACAGCCAGGCGGCGACTTCCGGCAGGACGGCGTGCGCCCGCGGACCGGTGAACTGGTAAGCGGCGAAAGGCTGCTGACCGTCGGAGGCCCCGACGGCTCGGAGGCCCGGCCGTGCCCCGAGGACTGGCGGCCCGCCCCGCGCCGGATCCGCAGCCTGGTCCAGGCCCGCCCGCAGCTCGGCCCCACCCCTGCGGTCGGCCCGCTCGCCCTGGGCAGCGGCCCCGGCGACCTGCCGCTGCTGGACCGCGAGGCCGACGTCGCCCAACTGCTCGCCCTGCTCGCCGAGGGCCGCTCGGTCCGTCTGGTCGGCCAGCCCGGCTCCGGCCGCAGCGCCCTGCTGGCCGCCGTCGCCGAAGCCGCCACCGAACTCGCGCCGGACGGCGTGGTCCGCCTCAGCGGCCACCGCCGCGGCGTCGACGACCTGCTCCAGGACCTGTTCGCCGCCACCCATCACGCCCCCGAGTTCCGCCCCGACCGGCGCCAACTCGCCGGGCTGCTGGGCGGCGTCGGCGCGGTCGTCGTCATCGACGACGTCGAACCGGCCGGCGACGAGCTGGAGGAACTGCTCGCCGCCGCACCCGAGTGCGCCTTCCTGATCGCCGACCGCCCCGGCAACGCCCAGCCCGCACCCGGCTCCCGGCTGCGCGACCACCTGGTGGCCGGTCTCTCCCGGTCCGCCTGCCTCACCCTGGCCGCCCGGCTGGCCGGCCGCGCCCTGGACGAGGCCGAGCGCGCCTGGGCGGTGGACCTCTGGTTCGAGTCGGAGGGCCTGCCGCTGCGGTTCGTCCGCGCCGCCGCCCTGCTGCGCCACCGGGACGTCACGGTCGACGCCCTGGTCGCCGCCCAGGAGGACCGGGTCGACCTGTTCGGCTCGGTCCAGCACGTCCCCGAACCGGACGACCCCGCCCTGCTGGAGGCGGAGCTGCGCCGCGGGGTGCCGCTGCCCTCCGTCGCGGCGAGCGCCGCACCCGCCGTGCTGCTCGCCGAGGGCCTCGGCGAGCAGGCCCAGGAGGTGCTGCGGCTCGCCCTCGCCCTGGACGGCGAGTGCCCGACCGCCCCGCACCTGCCCGCCCTGATCGACGTCAGCCACGGCGAGAGCGCCCTGCAGGAACTGATCGACTGCGGCCTGGCCGTCTCCGTCGGCGGCCACCACCGCCTCACCGAGGGCGTCACCGCCCAACTCGCCCCGCACTGGCCGCTCGGCGACATCGCGTACGGCGCCGCCGAGCACTTCTCCTGGTGGGTGGGGCACAGCTCGGTCTCCACCCGGCAGATCGCCGCCGAGGGCGAGGTCCTGGTCGCCGCGCTGCGCGCGGACCGCGACGCCGGACGCCCCGAGGCGGTCCTGCGCCTGGCCCGGGCGGCCGCGCCCGCGCTGGCCCTGTCCCTGCGCTGGGGCGCCTGGGAGCGGGTGCTGCAGCTCGGCCTGGAGGCCGCCCGGACGCTCGGCGCCAGCGCCGACGAGGCCTGGTTCCACCACGAGTTGGGCGTGCTGGCGCTGTGCGTCGGCGCCCCGCAGCGGGCCTCGACCGAACTGGACGCGGCGGTGGCGCTGCGCGCCGCCCTCGGCGAGCCGCGCGGCAACGCCTCGGCCCGCCGGATGCTCGACCTGCTGAAGGCGGACATCATGCCGGTCGTCGCGCCCGCGGAGCTGCCGGCGGTCGGGCGGCGGCCGGTGATCCGGGCGATCGCCCAGGTGCCGTATCGTTTCCGCGCCATGCCGCGGACCAGCGGGGACACCCGGCGCACGGTGCTGGCCGCATCCGCGGCGGTGCTCGCGGTCGGGGTGCTCGGCGCCGCGATCGGGCTGAGCGTCACCGGCACCCACGGCTCCTCGGGCGGCGGCCTCCACCCGGGCAACTCGGTCGAGGACGGCGCCGTCCCGGGCGACATGTCCTTCTCGGCCACGCCGTCGGACACCCCGACCGACGCCACCACCGACTCGGGCACCCCGAGCGCCACCGACTCGCCGAGCGCCACCGCGACGACCACCCGCAAGCCCACCCCGAGCAAGTCGCCGACGGCGAAGACCACCACGACGGCCCCGGCGACCACGCCGCCGGTCACGAGCACGACGCCTGCGGGGACACCGACCGCGCCGACCTCGACGGCCACGACGCCCACGGCCACGCCGTCGACCGCAACTCCGACGACGACGGGGCCGACGACGCCCTAGAAGAGCTTCAGCTTGTCGTCGTCGATGCCGCGCAGCTCGTCGTAGTCCAGCACCACGCAGCCGATCCCACGGTCGGTCGCGAGGACGCGGGCCTGCGGCTTGATCTCCTGCGCGGCGAAGACGCCCTTCACCGGCGCGAGCAGCGGGTCGCGGTTGAGCAGTTCCAGGTACCGGGTGAGCTGCTCGACGCCGTCGATCTCGCCGCGCCGCTTGATCTCGACGGCGACCGTGGCGCCGTCGGAGTCGCGGCACAGGATGTCGACGGGACCGATCGCGGTCGGGTACTCGCGGCGGATCAGCTGCCAGCCGGAGCCCAGCACCTCCATCCGGTCGGCGAGCAACTCCTGCAGGTGGGCTTCGACGCCGTCCTTCACCAGTCCGGGGTCGACGCCGAGTTCGTGCGAGGAGTCGTGCAGCACCTCCTCCAGCGTGATGATCAGCTTTTCGCCGGCCTTGTTGGTCACCGTCCAGGTCCCGTCGGCCTCCTTGAGGCTGCACGGCGGGGACATCCAGTTGAGCGGCTTGTAGGCACGGTCGTCGGCGTGGATGCTGACGGACCCGTCGGCCTTCACCAGGATGAGCCGGGTGGCGGACGGGAGATGGGCGGACAGCCGACCGGCATAGTCGACGGAGCAACGGGCAATTACGAGACGCACGGTCGACCACGCTAGCCCACCGAGGCCAGTTGATGCGATTCCGCGACAGCCGGGTGAAGAAAGCGCGGAGGCGGCGAACCATGGTGACCGTACCCTCACCCGCCGTGTCCGGCCGAGGACGGCGCGTACGGTTCGGAGGGGAGCGCAACGGGGATGGAGACATGCGATGAACGGTCCGACAGGATCCGGCCAATCTGACGTTACCGGCGGCGTTTTCGACGGGAATCGGCGGATTCACCGACACTGCCCGCACATGGCTGACACCCTTGTGTGAACCGGCTGCCCACCGCGCCGGACTGAGCTTCCGTCAACCCTCCCCGGCCCATCCGCCGGAGGCGGGTGACCCCCGGCCGCACCACCCTGTGTGAGAACGGCACGGCACCATCCGCAGCTACCGCACCACCGCCCGGGCCGGTCCGTGCCCGGGCGGACCGCGAGAGGAGAACCCATGTCGCTCGACGTCTCACCGGCCCTGCTCGAGAAGGCCGAACGAGGCGAGGTCGACGAGACGGAGTTCGTCGACTGCGTCCGCACCTCCCTGCCCTTCGCATGGGAGATGATCAGCTCGCTGGTCGCCCAGATGAAGGTCGACGGCACCGATTTCGCCGACAACCAGGTACCGCCGCCCAGCGAGCAGGCCCGCGGCCAGCTGCTGCGCGCCATGGCGAGCGACGCGATCCGCGGCGCCCTGTCACGGCACTTCGGCGTCCAGCTGGCGTTCCAGAACTGCCACCGGGTCGCGGTCTTCGGACCGTCCGAGAAGAACAAGGAGCGCTACCAGCGCTTCACGTCCGTCCGCGCCCAGCTGCTCAACCAGTCGCCGGAGCTCCGCGACTGCTGACGGCGACGGCGTCGGCGTCGGACATCGAACGCGCCGCAGGAGCCGCATGTGGGCCGCCCCCGGGACTGTCGGACCGGAGGCGGCCCACGGCTGTCCGCGCCGGGCGGGTGGGGTCAGTTCAGCTGCGGCAGCACCTCGGCGCCGAGCCGGGCGATGTTGTGCAGGGTGCCCTCGGTGTCACCGGATCCCTCGGCGAGCAGCGCGAACCGTCGGATGCCGGTCCGCTCGGCGGTGGCCAGCAGCCGGTCCGCGCACTGCCGCGGGGTGCCCACCGCGTGCAGGTCGCACAGCAGCTCGGTGTACGCCCGCGGGTCGCGCATGGTGCGGCCCTGGCCGTCCACGGTGCGGTGCGCGCCGAGGCCGTGCTCGAAGAAGTCCGGCATCGCCCGCAGCAGGCTGGCCCGCGCGGTCGAGGTACGGTCCTCGACCTGCGCCACGCCCGCCGCGACGTGCTCCCGCTCCACCCGGGCCAGCTGCTCCTCGCCGCGGCCCGAGGCCCGCCAGGCGGCCCGGTACGCGGCCAGCATCTCGCGCTTGTCGTCGTCGCCGGAGTGCATGCCGAGCAGCATCGGCAGGCCGCGCTCGGCGGCGGTGCGCACCCCGTTCGGCGAGGTGCAGGCGACCACCACCGGCGGGCCGCCGGCCGTCCCGCCCTCCTGGCGCTGACGGGGGAAGGAACGCAGCGGCGAGGCGTCGAGCCCCAGCCAGTCGGACAGGTCCGGCGGCCGCGGCGGCTCGGTCGCCCGCGGCACCACCGCCACCTCCGGGAAGTCGAACTGCGGCCCGCTGCCGCCGACCCGGCTGCCGCGCAGCCAGCGCAGCAGCAGGTCGAGCCGCTCCGGGAAGCCCTGCTCGTACGCCTCGATGCCGGTGCCGAAGACCTTCAGGTCGATCCACGGGCCGCCGCGGCCCACCCCGAGGGTGAACCGTCCACCGGAGGTCAGGTGCAGCAGCGCGGCCTGCTCGCCCAGCGCCACCGGGTGGGTGGTGGACAGCACGCTGACCGCGGTGCCCACCCCGATCCGCCGGGTGCGGCCGAGCAGCAGCGCCGCCAGGGTCGCCGCGTTCGGGCAGACGCCGTACGGCACGAAGTGGTGCTCGGCGAGCCAGACGCTGTCCAGCCCGGCGGCCTCCGCGGCGGTCGCCGAGGCGACGGTGCGCTCCA
Organism: Kitasatospora cinereorecta; assembly: GCF_024172095.1. Taxonomy (GTDB): domain Bacteria; phylum Actinomycetota; class Actinomycetes; order Streptomycetales; family Streptomycetaceae; genus Kitasatospora; species Kitasatospora cinereorecta. The sequence continues at coordinate 770,861 of NZ_JAMZDX010000001.1, forward strand.
GCGCCTCGCCGTGCGACTGGCCCGGGAACTGGGCGGACAGCAGGAAGGCGCCGACCCGGATCGCGTCGGTCCCGGTCGGCTGTCCCGGGACCGGGCGGACGGCCGGGGCGGGCACCCGTGGGGCGACGGGCGCCGCGGCGGACGTGACGGCGGTACGGGAGTCGGGCCGGGGGGTGGTCTTGGTCATCGGGAGGCCTCCTCGGGTGCACGCAGGGACTGCGAGCCCCGCCTTGTCACCTCGTGAGTAACCCATGTCATGTGCCAATGGCACGCGGATTCACCAATTTCCCAAGAGATCGGGTGGATCTCAGCAGAAACAGTGGAGGCCCGGACCGGGCCGTGATAGTGGCCCGGAGGGCTCGCTGACGGCCCGCTGACGGCCCGTACTCTAGGAAGTGCAACGCTCCGGCCCGAGAGGTAGTCACCGTGTCACCCCGCCGAAACCGGACGAACGGTTCCGATCCCCGACCCGAGGCGGCGGCCGCCCCGCTCGGCGGCTCCCTGCGCCGCGTGGAGAGCTACCGCGGCGAGGACTGGGTGGTGCAGACGGTGGCCGGCACCGCCGGACGGTTCTACCGCTGCCCCGGCTGCGACCAGGAGATCCCGCCCGGCGTCGGCCACGTGGTCGCCTGGCCCGACCACGGCCCCGGCGTGGACGACCGCCGGCACTGGCACCGGGCGTGCTGGAGCGCGCGGGAGCGCCGTGGCTCCAACATCCAGCGGGGCCGGGGCGCTCCCAAGTACTGACCGTCCGGGTACCCGGCCGGTCGGTGGACCGGCGGGCCGGCTCAGGCGTCGCGCTTCTTCAGCACCAGCGCCCCGCCTGCCAGCGCCGCCAGCGTCCAGAGCAGGCAGATGCCGAAGCCCGCCCACGGCCCGTACGGCTGATCGTTCTGCTCGTACACCAGCAGCATTCGCGAGCCCGCGTAGTCCGGGAACCAGTGCGCCAGGGTCTTCACCTTCGGCACCGCCGAGAGGATCGGCGAGAGCAGGAAGAAGAACGGCACCAGGATGCCCAGGGCCAGCGTCTGGTTGTGCAGCATCGCGGTGACCCCGGCCGAGAACAGGCACAGCAGGGTCAGGTAGAGCGCCGCCCCGACGACCGCGCGCAGCACGTGCTGGGCGCCGATGGTGGTGGAGTGGTCGCCCAGCAGCGACTGGCCCACGAAGAAGGTGACGAACGCCGTCACCAGCGAGACCGCCAGCGCCAGCGCGCCCAGCACCACCGACTTGCCGACCAGCAGGGTGCCGCGCTGCGGCACGGCCGCCAGCGAGACCCGGATCATGCCGCTGCTGTACTCGTTGCCGATCGCCAGCACGCCGAAGACGATGATCGCCAGCTCGCCCAGCATGATCCCGGAGAAGGCCGTCCGGGTGGCGTCGAACGGCCCGGTCTCGCCGCGGGTGAACTCGGCGAAGTTCTTGTTGGTGAGCAGCGAGAGCAGCGCGCCCAGGCCCAGGGTGACCACGAAGGTCAGCGCCAGGGTCCAGACGGTGGAGCGGACGCTGCGGATCTTGGTCCACTCGGACTGCAGGATCGCCGGAAACGCCGCCATCTCAGTTCCCCTTCCGCTTCGGCTGCCAGCCCTCGCCCCAGGCGGACGCGCTCTCCGTGGGCGGCTCGCCCCGCGTCGGGCTCGATGCCCGGCTCGGTCCGTCGCCCGCGTGGTACTCCACCGAGTCCGCCGTCATCTGCATGAACGCCTCCTCCAGCGACGCCTGCTGCGGGCTCAGCTCGTGCAGGGTGATGCCGTGCTTGGCGGCCAGGTCGCCGAGTGCGGCGAGGTCGCCGTCCTCCACCTCGTACGCGCCGTCCGGACCGGGCTGCGGCCGCAGGCCGGCGCCGCGCAGCGCGTCCAGCAGCTGCTCCACCTGCGGGGTGCGGATCCGCACGGCCGAGCGGGAGTTCTGCCGGATGAACTCGGCCATCGGCAGGTCGGCCAGCAGCCGGCCCCGGCCGATCACCACCAGGTGGTCGGCGGTCAGCGCCATCTCGCTCATCAGGTGCGAGGAGACGAAGACCGTGCGGCCCTCGGCGGCGAGCCGCTTCATCAGGTTGCGGATCCACAGGATGCCCTCGGGGTCGAGCCCGTTCACCGGCTCGTCGAACATCAGGATCTCCGGGTCGCCGAGCAGCGCCGACGCGATGCCCAGGCGCTGCCCCATGCCGAGCGAGAAGCCCCGGGCGCGCCCCCGCGCGACCGAGGTGAGCCCGACCAGTTCGAGCATCTCGTCCACCCGACGGCGGGGGATGCGGTTGGACTGGGCCAGCCAGAGCAGGTGGTCGTACGCGGTGCGGCCGGGGTGGACCGCCTTGGCCTCCAGCAGGGCGCCGATGTACTTCAGCGGCTCCTGGAGCTGGCCGTAGCGCTTGCCGTCGAGGACGACCCGGCCGCTGGTGGGCCGGTCGAGGTCGAGGATCATCCGCATGGTGGTGGACTTGCCGGCGCCGTTCGGGCCGAGGAAGCCGGTGACCACGCCGCGGGGCACCTGGAAGGTCAGGTCCTGGACGGCCAGCTTCTCGCCGTAACGCTTCGTCAGCTGATGCAGCTCGATCATCGGCCCTCCTTGATCCCGTCCGACCGTCAGACTATGACATCTCGGACATTACGGAAGGGGTGAGCCGAAGGGTGTCGGGGCCATACGGTGGCAGCATGACCTTTCCCAGCGCGCAGACCGTCCACGAGAACGGCACCGGCACCCCGCTCGTCCTGCTGCACGCCTTCCCCCTCTCCGCCCGGATGTGGGCGTGCCAGCTGGAGCGCATCCCCGGCCCGTCCGGTGACCACGCCCGGGTGATCGTCACGGACCAGCGCGGCTTCGGCGCCGCCCCGCTCGGCGCCGACGAGCCCTCGCTGGACGCCGTCGCCGACGACGTCGCCCGGCTGCTGGACGCCCTCGGGGTGGAGCGGGCGGTGGTCGGCGGCCTGTCGATGGGCGGCTACGCGGCGATGGCCTTCGCCCGCCGCCACCCGCAGCGCCTGTGCGGACTGCTCCTCGCGGACACCAAGGCCACCGTCGACACCGACGCCGCCCGCACCAACCGGGAACGGATCGCCGCCGCCGTCGTGGCCCGCGACAGCGTGGCCCTGCTCGCCGAGGAACGCATCGAGGACGGGCTGCTCGCCCCCGGCACCGCGCCCGAGCTGGTCGCCGACGTCCGCGCGATGATCGCCGAAGCGCCGCCGAAGGCCGTCGCCTGGGCGCAGCGCGCGATGGCCGCCCGCGGCGACTCGCTGGACGTACTGGCCGGGCTGGACGTGCCCGCCGCCGTCATCGTGGGCGAGCTGGACGCGGTGACGCCGCTGGCGGAGGCCCGGCTGATGGTGGGCGCGCTGCCGGATGCGGAGCTGACCGTCATCCCGTCGGTGGGGCACCTGTCGTCGCTGGAGGCGCCGGAGACGTTCAACGCGGCGGTACGGGCGCTGCTCAAGCGCGTGAAGGGGTGACCACAGGGGCGCGGAGGCTGGGCTGTCGCGCAGTTCTCCCCCAGCCTTCGGCCGGGAGGTGCCCCCACGCGCCCCTGGTGGTGGCCGTCAGCCCAGCGGGACGGTGTACTCGTCGATCCGGGTCGGGGCGTTGTTCGGGACGATCGCGCCGTCCTTGAAGCCGTCGACGCCGAAGTCGTTGTCGTTGACCAGGAAGAGCCGGGCCGTGCCGTGCTTGCCGGGCAGCACGGCGACGCCCTCGACCTTGCCGTTGTCCAGGCCGGCCGCGGCGGCGTCGAGGACCAGCCGCTTGGCGCCGGGCGTCACGCCGGACGGGTCCAGCTCCAGGGCCGGCGTGGTGGCCACGTCGTCCCACTTGGTGCCCAGCAGGTCGGTGGCCTTGCGGAAGTCCACCTCGAAGAACTGGGTGTGCGCGGTCGGCCGGGCGGCGTCCCGCTCCTCGACCAGCAGGCGGTCCGGGCCCAGCCAGCTGATGGTCGACGTCGACCAGCCGCCGTCGGTCGCGCTGTCCGGCTCGCGCAGGAACGCGAACTCGCCGGACATCCTCGGCGTCCGGCCGGAGATGTCGATCCGGAACACCCGCTGCACCCGGGACTTCTTCGCCGCCTTGGAGTCCGGGTTGGACAGCTGCGTCTGCTGCGCGGCGTACAGGGTGCGGCCGTCGGCGGAGACGGTCAGGCCCTCCAGCCCCTTGTTGTTCTTCTGCTTGGCCTCGATCGCGGGCAGGATCGGCAGCACCGTCGCCCCGGGCGCGCTGTACGTGGAGCCGGCGGGCACCAGGACGGTCTCCAGGACGCCGTGCGCGGAGAAGTGCAGGATGCTCGACCCGTACTCGCTGCTGACCCAGAACGAGCCGTCGTGGGCCCGCACCAGGCCCTCGCTGTCCACGCCGTACGGGTCGTTGGGCAGCACCGTGCCGGCGGCGTCCACCGGGCGCTCGGCGGTCAGCGCGGCCGGGGGCAGGCCGGTGATGTTGCGGGTGCCGGTGACCGGGTCGGTGCGGCCCTCGGGGGTGCGCAGCGGGATCCGCTTCAGGACCTGGATCGTGTGGTCGCGGCCGAGACGGACCTTGAGGATCTGCGGGGTGTAGTCCGGCTTCAGGAAGATCTTGTCGGTGTCGGCCGGCGCGTCGGCGTTGGGGCCGCGGTCGGTGACGGTCCAGAACTCGCGGCCGGAGGAGTCGGCCGGGACGAGGTCGCTGAAGCCGCCGAGCTTCAGACCCCGGCTGCCGAGGTCGGCCGGGTTCAGGTACGTCCAGGTGCCCTCGTGCGACGGCGCCGCGGGCGCGGCGGAGGCGGTCGGGGCGAACAGCGCAACGGACGCGGCGGCGGCCGCGAGGGGCGTCAGACGGGAGAGTCGCATGAGCCGACAGCATCGGCCCGGGACCGGACCGCCGTCGCGGATTCGGACTGAATCCCTGATGAACGGTCAACCATGAAGGGGCGCGGGGAACTGCACGCCCGGCCATCCGCTCAGGTCGAGCGGTGGTCGGTCGCGCAGTTCCCCGCGCCCCTCGAAAAACTAGCGCGACTGCTGGGCCGGGACGCCGAGCGAGTCGTCGGTCGGCAGCGAGGCCGCGGCGACGGCGGCGCCGGTCAGCGTGGCGAGCATCTCGCGCACGTTGGTGAGCTGCGCGTTGATCGAGTCGCGGCGGTTGGTGAGCGCCGCGAGCTCGCGCTCGGATTCGCTGCGGATCCGGTCGGCCTTGGCGTTGGCGTCGGCCACGATGTCCTCGGCCTGGCGCTGGGCGGTCTCCACCGTCTGGCGGGCGCGGCGCTCGGCGTCGGTGCGGAGCTTCTCGGCCTCCAGGCGGAGCTGCTCGGCGCGGTGCTCGATCTCGGCGAGGCGCTTCTCGGCCTTGGCCTGACGGGCAGCCAGGTCGCGCTCGGACTGCTCGCGGCGCTTGGCCAGGTTGGTCTCGAACTCCAGCGCGGCCTGGGCGGCCTTGGTGCGGGTCTCCTCGAAGAGGGCGTCCGCCTCCTCGCGCTTGTTCTGGGCGTCCTTGTTGGCCTCGGCGCGCAGCTGGGCGGAGTCGCTGTTCGCCTTGTCGACGATGCGACGGCCCTCGTCCTCGGCCTTCGCCTTGCGGTCCTTGGCGTAGTTCTCGGCCTCGGTGCGGACCTGCTGGGCGGCGGCCTCGGCCAGCTCGCGGTGCTGCTCGGCGGCGCGGTGCGCCTCCTGGCGCAGCTCGGCGGCCTCCTCCTCGGCGAGGCGGAGGATCTTCTCCACCCGGGCGCCGAGGCCGGCGTACGACGGCTCCTGCTCGGTGACCTGGGCCTGGGCGGTCTGGGTCTCCAGGTGGAGTTCCTCGATGCGCTTCTCGAGCGCGCTGATCCGGGACAGCGCGGAGTCGCGGTCGGCTACCAGCTTGGCGATCCGCTCGTCGACCTGGGCGCGCTCGTACCCACGGCGTACCAGATCGAAGCCGTGCGGGGAGTGACTGTCGCTCATGGGAGTTCTGGGCTTCCTGTCGTCAAACCGCTGAGTGGTTGGAGGGAATCCTGACACGGTACCGGAGTGTCATCGACGAAACGCCGAACGTTCGCGGACAATGTCCGCTCAATCGGGTGGCGCGCCCCCGGAGCGATTGCCACCCGATCGAGGAGCGCCCACTCCGGCACCGGCCTTGGGCGCTCCGTCCTTCTTGCTTCCCCCGTTGTTCTGGGTGACCCCCGACGGAGCCTCGAACGCCTCCAGCGCCGACAGCACGTCCTGGACCCGAGAGATCTCGGTGTTGATGTCCTTGCGCCGTCGGACCAGTTCGTCCAACTCCCGTCGGCCCTCGTCGGTCACGCGCTTGGCCTCGGCCTTCGCCTCGGCGCGGATCCGCTCGGCCTCCTCCTCGGCCAGCCGCAGCTGGTCCTCGGCCTCCCGGCCGGCCCGGCGCAGACGCTTCTCGGCCTCGAGCGAGGCGTCCTCGAGCTTGCGCTCGGCGTCGTCCTCGGCCGTCTGGAGCTTGGCCTCGGCCTTGATGATCAGCGCCTCGGCCCGCGTGGTGGAGTCGGCGAGCTTGGTCTCGGCCTCCTTGAGCAGGCCCTCGGCCTTGCGCACGGCGGCGAGCCGGACCTTGGCGGCCTCCGAGGAGGCCTCGGAGGTGAGCTCGGCGGCCCGGTCCTCGGCGGCCTTGACCAGCTTCTGCGCGGTCTCCTCGGCGTCGGCGACGGCCTTGGCGGCCTGCTCCTCGGCCTCGGTGAGCTGGTCCTGGGCAGCCGTCACCAGGGCGTCCACCCGCTCGCCGGCCGACTTCATGGCCTGCGCGTTCTCCTTGCGGGCCCGCTCGTGCAGCGCCTCGATCTCGGCGTCGGTCCGTTCGCGCAGCTCCTCGGCGCGCTCGCGGATCGCGGTCGAGTCCCGGCGGGCCTCGGAGAGCAGCGCGTCGGCGTCGGCGCGGGCCTTCTCGACCTCGGCCTTGCCGGATGCCTCGCCGGCCGCGACCAGCCGCTCGGCCTCCTTGCGGGCGGCCGCGACCATCGCGTCGGCCTGCTCCTCGGCGGCCGCGGTGGTGGCCAGCGCCGTGCTCTGGGCGTCCTCGCCGAGCTGCTCGGCGTCGGCGAACGCCTTCTCCAGCACGGTCTTGGCCTGCTCCCGGGTCGCCTTGTCGTAGCTCTCGGCGGCCTCGCGGGTCTCGGTGTCGTACGCCTCGGCCCGACGGCGCAGGTCGGCGTCGAAGTCCTCGGCCAGCGTACGGGTGGCCAGCGCGTACTCCTCGGCCTCCGCACGCAGCTGGGCGGTGAACTCCTCCGCCTCGACGAGCAGGGCGGCGGACCGCTCCTCGGCCTCGGCGACGGTCCGGCGGCCCTGCTCCTCGGCCTCGGCCCGGTGCTGCTCGGCGAACTCCTCGGCGGACCGCTTCTCGGCCTCGGCGGCGGCGCGCACCTCGGCGGCGTGCGCCTCGGCCTCCTCGCGCTGCCGGGCGATCTCGGCGGCCGCGGACTCCCGGTCGGCGGTCAGCTCGGCGGTGACCTTCTTGCGCCGCTCGGCCAGCTCGGCCTCGACCGCGGACCGCAGCGCTGCGGTCTCCCGCTCGGCGGTGGCCCGCTGCTCGGCGACCTCGGCGTCCACGGTGGCGCGCAGCTCGGCGTCGTACGCGTCGGCCGCGGTGCGCAGCTCGCTGTCGTACGCCTCGGCGGCGGCCCGCAGCTCGGCGCTCTCGCGCTCTGCGGTGGCCTGCCGTTCGGCGATCTGCTGGGAGGCGGACTCGTGCAGGCCGGCGACGGACTGGCGGACCTCGGCGGCCTCGTCCTCGGCGGCGGAGACCAGTTCGGCGGCCCGGCGCTCGGCGGCGGCCCGGCGCTCGGCGGTCTCCGCGGCGGTCCGCTCGGTCAGCTCGGCGGCGTCCCGGCGGGCCTGCTCGGCCTGCTCGGTGGCGGCGGCCAGGTCGGCCGCGCCCTCGGCGCGCAGCGCCTCGGCCGCGGCGGCGGCCTCCTCGCGCAGGGTGCGCGCGGCGGTCTCGGCCTCGGCCAGCTGCTCGGCGGCGCTCTCCTCGGCGGCGGCCAGGGCCTGCTCGGCCTCGGTGGCCAGCCGCTCGGCCTCGACCCGGGCGGCCTCCACGGTCATGGCGGCGTCGGTCTCGGCGGCGTCCCGGTCGGCCTTGGCGGCGGCCAGCAGCTCCGCGGTCTCCTCTTGCTCGCGCAGGAGCCCGGCGGAGGCCTCCTCGCGCTCGCGGCGGCTCTCCTCGCGCAGCGCCTCGGCGGCGGTCCGCGCCTCCTCCCGGACGGCCTCGGCAGCGGCCGCGGCCTCCTGGGCGAGCGCCTCGGCGGCGGCCGCGGCCTCGGCCTCGACGGACCGGGCGGCGGCCTCGGCCTCCTCCCGCACGGTGCGGGCGGCGGCCTCGGCCTCGGCCTCCAGGGCCTGGGCGGCGGCCTGGGCCTCGCGGCGCAGCTCGGCGGTCTCCCGCTCGGCGGCGGCCCGGTTCTCGGCGGCGGCGGCCTTGGCGGCGGCCAGCGCCTCCTGGCCCTGCTGCTCGGCGGCGGCGGTGAGCTTCTGGGCCTCGGTACGGGCCCGGTTCAGGGTCTGCTCGGCCCGGCCCTGGACCTCGGTGGCGTGCGCCTTGGCCTCGGCGCGGACCTGCTCGACCTCGGCGGCGGCACCCGCCCGCAGCTGGTCGGCGTCGGTCTTGGCGCCGGTGAGCAGCTCCTCGGCCTGCTTGGCCGACTCCTCGATCTGCACCACGGCCTGGCGGCGGGACTCGGTCCGGACCCGCTCGGCCTCGGCCGCGGCGTGGGCGCGCAGCTCCTCGGCCTCGGCGCGCAGCGCCGCGGCCTCCCCGTGCATCCGCTCCATCTGCTCGCGGACGGAGGCGGCGTCGTCCAGCGCGGCGTTCTGCGCCTGCTCGACGGCGGCCTGGGCCTGCTCGCGCAGCCGCTCGGCCTCGGCGGCGGCCTCGGTCCTGATCCGCTCCGCCTCGGTGGCGGCCTCGGTCCGGGTGGACTCGGCGTCGCGGGCGGCGCGGCCGAGCACCTCCTCGGCCTGCTTGGCGGCCTTGGCCAGGTGGACGGCGGCGTCCTTGGCGCCCTCGGTGCGGCCGGCCTCCTCGGCCTCGGCGCGGACCCGCTCGGCCTCGATACGGGCCTGCTCGCGCAGCTCGGAGCTCTCCCGCTCGGCGGTGGCGCGCAGCTCGGCGATGGCCGCCTCGGCCTCGGTGCGGAGCTCGTTGGCGACCGACTCGGCGGCGCCGCGCAGCCGCTCGCTCTCCTCGGCGGCGGCGGCCTTGGCGGCCTCGGCCTCGGCCATCCGGTTGGCGGCGTCGGCCTTGATCAGGTCGGCCTCGCGGGTGGCGGCGGTGACCATCTTGGCGATCTCGGCCCGGGCGGTGGCCGAGCGCTGCTCGCTGGCGGCGGCGCCGTCGGCGACCTTCCGCTCGGCCTCGGCGGTGGCCTCCTGCTGCAGTGCGGCGGCGGCGGCCTCGGCCTCCTCGCGCATCCGGACCGCCTCGGCCCGGGCCCGCTCGGCCTCGGCCATGGCCTGCTCGCGCAGCCGCTCGATCTCGGCCTGGGCGCGGGACAGGGCGGCGGCGGCCTGCTCCTGGTCGGCCAGCGCCTGGCGCTTGAGGGTGGTGATCTCCTGCTGGGCCTCGGCGAGCCGGCGCTCGGCGGCGGCGTGCGCCTCGGCGACCTGCTGCTGGGCCTCGCCGGCGGCCTGGCCGCGCAGCTCCTCGGCCTGCGCGCTGGCCTGCTGGGCCTGCTCGGAGGCGGCCCGCAGCAGGCGCTCGGCGTCGGTCTGGGCGCGCTGGAGGGCGGCCTCGGCGGCGGCGCGGGCCTCGCCGCGGGCGGCGTCCACGTCGGCGGCGGTCTGGGCGCGGGCCTGGTCGGCGAGCGCGGCGGCCTCGGCCCGGACGGCGGCCATCATCCGCTCCGCCTCGACCCGGGCCTCCTGCAGCAGGCGCTGGGCCTCCTGCTCGGTGCCGGCCCGGGTCTGCTCGGCCCAGCTGACGTTCTCGTTGACGTGGCGCTCGGCGGCCCGGCGGAACTCGCCGAGCTCCTCCTCCAGCTGCCGGCGGCGGGCGTTGAACTCCGCCTCCAGCTGGGAGGTCCGCTCGGCGGCCTCGGCCAGCAGGCGCTGGGTGGCCGCCTGGGACTCCCGCAGCTGCCGTGCGGCGTCCTGACGGATGGCCTCGGCCTGCATCTCCGCGTTGCGCAGGAGCTGCTCGGCCTGGCCCGAGACGGAGTCGAAGGCGCGCGGCTGGGCGAGCTGCCGCCGGGCCTCGTGAAGCTTGGCCCGGAGCACCTCCACCTGGTAGGCGAGGTCGTCGGCGTGCTCGAGAGTCTTGTCCCGGTCCTTGCGGGCCTTCTCCAGCTCGGCCTCGAACTTGGAGAGGTGATCCTCAACCTCGTAGCGGTCGTAGCCCCGCACTCCGCGGTCCCATCCATCTCCTGGTCGGATCTTCGACCCCGCCGCTCCCGTCCCGCCGCAGCGGGACCTGGATCGGCTGGTCCTTGCATCGCTCCGCCGTCCGGGTGGACTCCTGAGCGAACTCTTGCCTCCGGAGAATGGTGACAGATCCGAACCGCGACCGTTCAGCCGTGCCCGCGTAATGGACTGACTCCCCTGGGGCGCCTAGCGCACCTGGGCATTGTAATGGGCCGCGCTGCCCGGGGAATGGGGACGTCGGGGTTTTCCCAAGTTACCGACGGGTGTACCAACGGTCGGCGCGGCCCGCGCTCAGTGCTCCGGGTGCTCGGAGGGCGCGGCCGAGGTCACCAGCTCGGTCAGTACGCCGCCGCAGTCCTTGGGGTGCAGGAAGGTGATCCGCGAGCCCATCGAGCCGATCCGCGGCTCGTCGTAGAGCACCCGCACGCCCTTGCCGCGGATCGCCGCCGCATCGCCGTCCACGTCCGCCGTGCCGAAGGCGATGTGGTGCACGCCCTCGCCGTTCTTGGCAAGCCACTTGGCGACCGTGGAGTCGTCCCGGGTCGGCTCCAGTAGCTGCAGGTACGAGGCCCCGCCGTCACCGGTGTCGTTGATCTTCAGCATCGCCTCGCGGACGCCCTGCTCCTCGTTGACCTCGGAGTGGAAGACCTCGAAGCCGTAGGTGTTCCGGTAGAACTCGACCGTCCGGTCGAGGTCGAAACAGGCGATGCCGATGTGGTCGATGCGGGTCAGCACGACGGCCTCCGTGGTGGGGTTCGGATGAGGGTGGGTCCAGTGCAGCGCATCCGGCTCGCGCGGCGCCACAACGGAGCGTGCGAGGCTGGTCACAGTGCCCGTAAGGGGCTGACACGGTGTTCACTGGTGAGTGCCAGTGCCGCTGATCACACCTTTGCGCCGGTGACGCAAGGGTTACAGGTCAGTACATTGAGCCGCATCCCCACACCCTCCTGGTCTGACGCGCGAAGGGGCTCGTCCCATGACTACTTCAGTGATCGTCGCCGGTGCCCGCACCCCGATGGGCCGCCTGCTCGGCTCGCTCAAGGGCTTCTCCGGTGCGGAGCTCGGCGGCATCGCCATCAAGGCCGCGCTCGAGCGGGCCGGCATCACGGGCGAGCAGGTCCAGTACGTGATCATGGGCCAGGTGCTGCAGGCCGGCGCGGGCCAGATCCCGGCCCGCCAGGCCGCCGTCAAGGCCGGCATCCCGCTGAACGTCCCCGCGCTGACCATCAACAAGGTCTGCCTCTCCGGCCTGGACGCCATCGCGCTGGCCGACCAGCTGATCCGCGCCGGCGAGTTCGACGTGGTCGTCGCCGGCGGCCAGGAGTCGATGACCAACGCCCCGCACCTGCTGCCGAAGTCCCGCGAGGGCTTCAAGTACGGCGCGATCGAGATGCTCGACGCGATGGCGTACGACGGTCTGACCGACGCCTACGAGAACATCCCGATGGGCGAGTCCACCGAGAAGCACAACGCCCGCCTCGGCATCGCCCGCGACGTCCAGGACGAGATCGCCGCCGCCTCCCACCAGCGCGCCGCCAAGGCCCAGGCCGACGGCGTCTTCGAGGCCGAGATCGTCCCGGTGGCGATCCCGCAGCGCAAGGGCGACCCGGTGCTGTTCAGCCAGGACGAGGGCATCCGCGCCGACACCACGGTCGAGGGCCTCGGCAAGCTGCGCCCGGCCTTCGCCAAGGACGGCACCATCACCGCCGGCACCTCCTCGCAGATCTCCGACGGCGCCGCCGCCGTGGTCGTGATGAGCAAGGCCAAGGCCGAGGAGCTGGGCCTGACCTGGATCGCCGAGATCGGCGCCCACGGCAACGTGGCCGGCCCGGACAACTCGCTGCAGTCGCAGCCGTCCAACGCCATCAAGCACGCCCTCGCCAAGGACGGCCTGGAGGTCTCCGACCTCGACCTGATCGAGATCAACGAGGCCTTCGCCGCCGTCGCCTTCCAGTCCATGAAGGACCTCGGCGTCTCCTCCGACATCGTCAATGTCAACGGCGGCGCCATCGCGCTCGGCCACCCGATCGGCATGTCCGGCGCCCGCGTGGTGCTGCACCTGGCGCTGGAGCTGCAGCGCCGCGGCGGCGGTGTCGGCGCGGCCGCCCTGTGCGGCGGCGGCGGCCAGGGCGACGCCCTGATCGTCCGCGTCCCGTCCCAGGGCTGATCCGCCCGACCCACCGTCGGGGCCGTGAGCCGCACCCGCGCCCGGCCCGCCGTACGACCCGGCCCTGCCGGTCCGCCGCACCCGCGGCCGACCGGTGGGGCTGCGGCCGTCTCGGCGGGCGGCGGCGTCCGGGCCGGCCGCGGCCTCCACGCCTGCGGCGGGAGACGACCGCAGGCCGATCGAGGAGCTGAACGATGGTCGATGTGGCGACGCTGGTCGAGCAGGCCCGGGAGGGCCGGCCGCGCGCGGTGGCCCGGCTGATCACGCTGGTGGAGAACGCCGCCCCCGAACTGCGCGAGGTGATGGCGGCGCTGATGCCGTACACCGGGCAGGCCTACACGGTCGGGCTGACCGGCTCGCCCGGCGTGGGGAAGTCCACCTCGACCTCCGCGCTGGTCTCCGCCTACCGCCGGCTCGGCAAGCGGGTCGGCGTGCTGGCGGTCGACCCGTCCTCGCCGTTCTCCGGCGGCGCGCTGCTCGGCGACCGGGTCCGGATGCAGGACCACGCCACCGACCCCGAGGTGTTCATCCGCTCGATGGCCACCCGCGGCCACCTCGGCGGCCTGTCCTGGGCCGCCCCGCAGGCCCTGCGGGTGCTGGACGGCGCCGGCTGCGACGTGATCCTGGTGGAGACCGTCGGCGTCGGCCAGTCCGAGGTGGAGATCGCCGCCCAGGCCGACACCACCGTGGTGCTGCTCGCCCCCGGCATGGGCGACGGGATCCAGGCCGCCAAGGCCGGAATCCTGGAGATCGGCGACCTGTTCGTGGTCAACAAGGCCGACCGGGACGGCGCCGACGCCACCGCCCGGGAGCTCAACCACATGCTCGGCCTCGGCGAGGCCCGGCAGCCCGGCGACTGGCGCCCGCCCATCGTCAAGACCGTCGCCGCCCGCGGCGAGGGCGTCGACGAGGTGGTCGAGGCGCTGGAGAAGCACCGCGCCTGGCTGGCCGAGACCGGCGAACTGGCCGCCCGCCGCCGGCGGCGCGCCGCCGAGGAGGTCGAGGCGATCACCCTGGCCGCCCTGCGGGCCCGGATCGGCGACCTGCGCGGCGACCGCCACCTGCACGCGCTCGCCGAGCGTGTCGCCGTCGGCGAGCTCGACCCGTACGCGGCAGCCGACCAGCTGATCGCCGAACTCACCGGCTGACGCCCGGCCAGCCCGGACGTCGTCGAACCCCCGACCTGCCCTTCGGACGGACGGCGGGGGTTCGAGGGCGGCTTACGAGCGGCCGCGGAGGGCGCGGAGGTGTTCGGCGATCGGGGCGAGCGCCGCGTAGAGGGCGTCGAGCTGATCCGGGGCGAGCCGGTCGATGAAGTGCTCGCGCACGCTGCGGACGTGGTCCGGGGCGACCTTGCGGAGGGTCTCCCAGCCCTGCTCGGTGAGGTGGGCGTAGAGGCCGCGGCGGTCGCCGGGACACTCCTGGCGGAGCACCAGTCCGGCGCTCTCCATCCGGGTGATCTGGTGGGAGAGCCGGCTCTTGGACTGGAGGGTGGCGGTGGCCAGGTCGGTCATCCGCATCCGTCGCTCGGGCGCCTCGGAGAGCACCACGAGGATCTCGTAGTCGTTGATGGCCAGGTTGTGCGGCCCCAGCTCCCGGCCGAGCTGGTACTCGAGGAGCTTGCTGACCTCGAGGTGGGCGCGCCAGAATCGCTGTTCACGGGCGTCGAGCCAAGGGGTCTCCTCCTCGGCGTTCGAGGAGGAGACCTCCGGCGCTGCGGTCACATGCGTATCCATGCGGTCAAGCATAGCCCAGGTTGTTCAATATTGGACAAATCTAGAAACCGAACCGCCGTCCCAGGTCGCCCAGGTTCACGTTGCCCAGCCCGGGGACGTTGACGTTCGGCAGCTGCTGGCCGCCGTGCCCGCCCGGCTGGTGCGGCACCCCGCTGCCCGGCACACCGGCCTCCGCGTGCACCTGGCCGACCGAGCGCTCGGCCATCAGCGTCTCGGTCGACTGCAGCAGCACCTGCCCGGCCCCGATGAACTCGAACTGGTGCTCCTCGCCGGAGGCCCCGCCGAGACCGGTGAGGTGGCGCAGCCCGCCGATCAGACCGTGCATGTAGCTGTGGTCGTAGTGGTGGCAGGGGGCGGGACAGTCCGCCCAGCCGACCAGCGCCTGCGGGTCGACCCGGATCGGCGGCTCGACGAAGTGCACCGGGCCGTTGGAGGCCGCGACGAACTTGCCGGTGCCGATCAGGGTGAGGAAGCCCGGGATGATCGACTGCTTGAGCTGCAGCGTCGGCTCGAAGGCCAGCAGGTTGCCGGAGCGGACGGTGAGGTTGCCGTTCTCCAGGTCGTAGGAGTTCAGGTCGAACGCCCTGTCGGCCAGCAGCAGCTTGCCGCGGCCCTCCGCGACCACCCAGTCCGAGGCGTGCAGCGGGGAGTTGAAGTTCCGCTCCAGCATCTGGTCGATGACGCCGCGGCCGATGCCCGAGAAGCGTATCTCGCCGTAGTAGGCGATCATCTTGCCCTTCTGCAGGTAGTACGAGCCGTTGAGGTCGACCGAGAACGCGTACGGGTTGACGTTGTCGTTGACCGGCAGGCTGTTCACGTCGTGGACGGTCGGCCCGGCCCCGCCCGCGGCCTGCGGCAGCGGCGCGCCGAACTGGCCCTGCGGCGGCATCTGCATGGCCGCCTGGGTCTGCTGGTACGCCTGCTGGTACTGCTGCTGGCCCTGCGGCGGGTACGGCTGACCCTGCGGCGGATAGGGCTGCCCCTGCGGGGGGTACGGCTGGCCCTGCGGCGGGTACGGCTGCTGCCCGTACGGGGGCTGCTGCGGCGGGTAGGACATCAGAGCTTCACCTCACTCGCCTGCACGTACACCATGCCGTGGCCGGACAGCTCCAGCTGGAACGCCTCGCCCGAGCCGCGGCCGATCATGTCGCGCCACCCCAGGGCGCTGGACAGCTTGTTGGTCACCTGGCCGCGGTGCGCCACGTACGCCTGCGGGTCCACGTGGACCGGCTGGCCGGGGGAGATCGGCAGCTCGATGACGCCGCCGTGGGCCATCACCGCGACCGAGCCCTGGCCGGTCAGCTGGGTGGTGAACAGGCCCTGCCCGGTCACCTGGCCGCGGACGATGCCCATCACGCCGCCCTGCTGGCCCATGAACATGGTCGACTGCTGCAGGGTGCCGTCGAAGGCGAGCAGCCGGTCGGCCTCCACACAGAGGGTGTCGCCGGCGAGGTCGATCACGTGCACGTGGTGGCCGCCGTGGCCGAACATCACGCTGCCCTGGCCCTCGACGGTCATCAGCGGGGTGTCCTCGTTGGCCACCCGGCGGCCGATCATCGACATCACACCGCCCTGGCCGCCCATCACGTTGGGCTTGAAGGTGACCTCGCCGGTGTACGCGAGCATCGCGCCGCGCTGGCTGAACAGCCGCTGCCCGGGGAAGACCTTGGCCTCGATCATCTTGTTGTTGATCTTCGTGAACGGCATCAGACGTCACCCCCGAAGGTCATCTTCTCGGACGGCTGGACGTACACCAGGCCCTCGCCGGAGAACTCCACCTGCATCGCCTCGCCGCCGCCCTCGCCGATCAGCGTGGTCCAGCCGGCGCCCGACTTGAGGTTGCGGTTGAGGTTGCCGGTGTGCGCGACGTACGCGCCCGGGTCGACCCGCAGCGGCATGCCCTGCGAGACCCGCAGGATGATCGCCGGGCCCTTCGAGGTGAGCGCCGCCCAGCCGTGCCCCTCCACCTTGGTGGTGAACAGGCCGTTGCCGGACGCCATCCCGTTGAGCCCGGTGAAGCTGGTGCCGGTGTGCAGGGTCGCCTCGGTGCAGAGCAGGTTGTCCGACTCGACGTAGAGCGTCTCGCCGTTCAGCCGCACCAGATTGACCTCGGTGGCCCGGTCGGCGAAGTAGCAGGTGCCCTGCCCCTTCACCTCCATGACCTCCATCTGCTCGCCCGTCAGCCGCCGGGTGACCATGCCGCGCAGGCCGTCACCACCGCCGGACATCTTCTTGAAGTTCATCTGCCCGGTGTAGGCGACCATGGTGCCGTTGCGGGCCTTGACCGAGTCGCCCGCCATGTCCACGGCGAGGACCTTTGACCCCTGGAGTCGAAACTGTGCCACGCGGTGAATGTAGCGGCAGGTGGCGACCCCGGGGGAGAGGCGGGCGGCCCACTGGTACCGAGCCGGTACATTGTCAGGCTTCGGTGAGCACCGTCCCGGCGGCCTCCTCGACCTCCAGCAACGAGGCCGAGTGGCGCTCCGCCTCGAACGCCTCCAGGCCGCCGCGCAGGCCGAACAGCCGCTTGGAGAGCAGGATCCAGAGCACCGCCAGGATGTTCAGCACCAGCGTGCAGATCTTCAGCACGCTGACGTGCTCGGTGAGTTCGTACACCTCCAACGGCAGGAACGCCGCGGTGGCGACCACCGTCAGGTACTCCGCCCACCGCTTGCCCCACCACAGGCCGAACGCCTCGATGATCTCGATCGCCGCGTAGACCAGCAGCGCCCCGGCCACCAGCACCAGGGTGTTGTGGTGGTAGTCGAAGGTCTTGCGGATGGTGTCGACGATCGGCGAGTGCTCCAGGTCCCAGTGGAAGTGGTCGGTGACCGGCCGGAAGACCGTGAGGTTCTCGTCGAAGATCCGCTTCATCGCGTCCTGGCTGTTGGAGAACTTCCACACCGCCCAGGCCGCGATCACCACCAGCAGGCCGCGCAGCAGCCGTTCGACCGCCAGGAAGCGCAGGATGAACAGGTCCCGCAGCGCCTTGCCGCGCGGCACCAGCGGCGCGTCCTCGGCCGGCCCCGTGCCGTGCGGCGCGCCCAGTGCGAAGTCCCCGCAGCGCAGGCAGCGCCAGGCCTCGCCCAGCGCGGTGCGCGCGTGCAGCCGCTCGCGCAGCGCCGCCTCGTCGGGCGCGTAGGTGATGTGGCCGCGGCGCGCGCAGGTGCGCCGGTCCCAGTCGAGCTTGAGCATGTGGTCGCCCACCCCCGTTGTCGTGATCTGTGCCGCACAGGATAGGGGCACCCGGGGACGCGGGCGTGAGGTCGGTGATAATGGACGGCGGCTTGTGCACCGGTTCACAAGCCCACCGGCCGAAAACTGTGAGGTACCCCCGTGAAGTCCAGCGCCGCCGTGCACCGCCTGCGCCTCGTCTCGGCCCCCGAGGGCCTGTCCTTCATCCTGCTGCTGATCTGCTCCGTGCTGAAGCGGACCACCAGCTTCGACGCGGTTTTCCCGATGGGGCTGATCCACGGCTCGCTGTTCCTGATGTACGTGGGCTTCCTCGCCGTGGCCCGGCAGCAGCAGCGCTGGGACAACAAGCGCACGCTGGTGCTGTTCCTGCTCTCGGTGGTGCCGACGGGCGGCTTCTTCGCCGAGCGGATGCTCGCGAAGGAGGAGCGCGGCGAGGAAGCCGCCGTCGTCACCGCCTGACCCGGGTCAGGCCGCCGGGGTTCAGTTGACGTTGACCCCGCTCCAGGTCGCGGCCACCGCCTTGTACTCGGCCGAGGTCGAGCCGTACAGGTCGATCGCGGCCTTGAGGGTCGCCGTGCGGGCCGCCTTGTAGTTGGTGGTCGAGGTCATGTAGACGGTCAGCGCGCGGTACCAGATCTTGGCGGCCTTGTCGCGGCCGATGCCGGTGAGCTTGGCGCCGTTGGAGGTGGGCGAGTTGTAGCTGACGCCGTTGATGGTCTTGGCGCCGCTGCCCTCCGACAGCAGGTAGAAGAAGTGGTTGCCGACGCCCGAGGAGTAGTGGACGTCCTTGTTGCCGACGCCGGAGGACCAGTAGTCGGCCGAGGCGCCGTCCTTGGAGGGCTTGTCCATGTACCGCAGCGGGGTGCCGTTGCCGTTCAGGTTGAGGCGCTCGCCGATCAGGTAGTCCGGGGTGTCGGTGGGCAGGTTGGCGTAGAACTCCACCATGGTGCCGAAGATGTCGCTGGTCGACTCGTTGAGGCCGCCGGACTCGCCGGAGTAGTTCAGGCCCGCGGTGTTGGAGGTCACACCGTGGGTCATCTCGTGGCCGGCCACGTCGATGGCGGTCAGCGGGTGGTTGTTGCCCGAGCCGTCGCCGTACGTCATGCAGAAGCAGCCGTCGTCCCAGAACGCGTTGACGTAGTTGGACCCGTAGTGGACCTTGCTGTAGGCGCCGACGCCGTCGCCGCGGATGCCGCTGCGGCCGTGCACGTTCTTGTAGTAGTCCCAGGTCTTCGCGGCGCCGAACTGGGCGTCCACCGCGGCCGACTGGCCGTTGGACGCGAGGCCGTTGCCCCAGACGTTGTCGGCGTCGGTGTAGAGGGTGCCGTTCTTGTCCACGGTGTACTGGCCGCCGCGGGTGTTGTCCTTCAGCTGGTAGGTCGAACCCGTGTAGTTGGTGGTCAGGGTGACCGTGCCGTCGAAGACGCCCTTGCCGGTGCCGGTGGCGTTGGAGGTCTGGATCTGCTCGTGCGAGTCGAGCAGCTCGCCGGTGGCGGCGTCGGTGACCAGCAGCTGGCGGCTCGGGGTGCCGTCGGCGCGCATGCCCTCGACGGTGGTCCGGTAGGCGAGCCGCGGGGTGCCGGAGGCGGCCCAGACCACCAGGGTGGCGGTGCCCGCGCCGGAGACCGAGGCCAGGGCGGCCTCGTCGGCGTCGTGGGCGCCGCCGACCAGTGCCCGGACCGCGCCGGTCGCCGTGGTGGCGGCCTGCTCGGCGGTCAGCTTCGGGGAGAGGGTCGCCGGGGCGATCGAGCCCTCGACCGCGCGGTCCACGCTCACCGCGCCCTTGGCGCTGGTGTGCACGACGAGGTCGCCGCCGAGCACCGGCAGGCCGGCGTAGGTGCGCTCGTAGCGGAAGTGGCGGGCGCCGTCGGCGTCGACCACGGCGTCCTTGACGACCAGCTTCTCCTGGCCGGTCAGGCCCAGCAGGCGGGCGTCGGAGACGGATTCGGCGCCGGCCCGGGCGAGCAGGTCGGCCCGCTGCTGGGCGGCGATCGGGGCGGGGGAGGCCTGGGCGGTGCCGGCGGCGACCTGGATCGCTCCGGCCAGCAGGGCCGAGGTGGAGAGGACGGCTCCGACTGTCAGCATGCGCTTCACGTTCCGGTTCCTTCCGGATCAGCCGCGGGTACGCGGCCGCACCCGTCCCGGGGCACCGGATTCGGCGCCGACTTGGGGCGGAACGGGCGCTGACGTGCTGGTGGTGCTGCTCCGTGCGGATCGGGGCGCCGCGGCGAAGGTGGGGTGGCCGGCAGGCGCCGTACGGGGCTTTGCAGAAGCTTGGCAAGCCGATGGCAAAAATGACAGGCCCATGCCAAAGGTTGGCCGGAATCCGCCACGCCCCGGGAATTGGTACGCGGCCGCTGGGCTCCCCTCCGGAGGGCCCAGCGGCCGCGGGTCTGTCAGGCCGGGCGGTCGTTACGTCAGTTGACGTTGACCCCGGACCAGGCCGCCGCGACGGCGTTGTACTCGGCCGAGCCGGCCCCGTACAGGTCCTTCGCCGCGTTCAGCGTGCCGGTGCGGGCACCGGCGTAGTTGGTGGTCGAGGTGAAGTACACGGTCAGCGCGCGGTACCAGATCTGCGCCGCCTTGTCGCGGCCGATCCCGGTCAGCGTGGAGCCGTTGTACGTCGGCGAGTTGTAGCTGACGCCGTTGATGGTCTTGGCGCCGCTGCCCTCGGCCAGCAGGTAGAAGAAGTGGTTCGCCACACCCGAGGAGTAGTGGACGTCCTTGCTGCCGACGGTGGAGGACCAGTAGTCGGCCGAACCGCCGTCCTTGGAGGGCTTGTCCATGTAGCGCAGCGGGGTGCCGTCGCCGTTGAGGTTGATCAGCTCGCCGATGAGGTAGTCGGGCTTGTCCTTCGGCGCGTTGGCGTAGAACTCCACCATCGTGCCCATGATGTCCGAGGTGGCCTCGTTCAGGCCGCCGGACTCACCCGAGTAGTTCAGGCCGGCCGTGTTGGCGGTGACGCCGTGGCTCATCTCGTGGCCCGAGACGTCCAGTTCGGTCAGCGGGTGGGTGTTGGAGGCGCCGTCGCCGTACGTCATGCAGAAGCAGGAGTCGTCCCAGAACGCGTTGACGTAGTTGCGGCCGTAGTGGACCCGGCTGAAGGCGCCGACACCGTCGTTGCGGATGCCGTTGCGGCCGAAGGTGTTCTTGTAGAAGTCCCAGGTGACCGCCGCGCCGTACTGCGCGTCGACCGCCGCGGAGGCGGCGTCGGAGACCGCGCCGTTGCCCCAGGCGTTGTCGCTGTCGGTGAAGAGGGTGCCGTTGCCCGAGGTCCTGTTCTTCAGGTTGGTGGTGTACTGGCCGCCGCGGCTGGCGTCCTTCAGCTGGTACGTCGAACCCGTGTAGTTCGTGGTCAGCGGGACGCTGCCGACGAACAGGCCGTTGCCGGTGCCGGTCGCGTTGGCGGTCTGGATCTGCTCGTGGGTGGAGAGCACCGCACCGGTGGCGGCGTCGCTCACGATCAGCTGGCGGCTCGGGGTGCCGTCGGCGCGCATGCCCTCGACGGTGGTGCGGTACGCCAGGCGCGGGGCGCCGTCGGCGGCCCAGACCACCAGCTCGGCGCCGCGGGCCTGGGTGACCGAGGTGAGCGCGGCCTCGTCCTTGTCCTGGGTGATGCCCACGGTGGACTGCACGGCGCCGGTCGCCTTGGCGGCGGCCTGGTCGGCGGAGAGCTTCGGGCTCAGCGAGGCCGGGGCGATGGAGCCCTTCACGGCGACGTCGCTGGTCTTCACCGCGCCCTTGGCGTCCTGGTGGACGACGAGGTCGCCGCCGAGCACCGGCATGCCGGCGAAGGTGCGCTCGTAACGGAAGTGGCGGGTGCCGTCGGCGTCGACGACGGCGTCCTTGACGACCAGCTTCTCCTGGCCGCCGAGGCCGAGGGCCTTGGCCGCGGCGGGGGCCTGGGCGTTGGCGAGAGAGAGGAGTTCACCGCGGTGCTGGGCGGCCGCAGACTGGCCGACGGGGGCGGGGGCGGCCTGGGCGATACCGGCGCTCACCTGGATCGCGCTGGCGAGGATGGCCGAGGCAGAGAGAACGGCGCCGACTGCGAGCTTGCGCTTCACGTACGGGTTTCCTTCCGGACCAACCGCGTGTGGGCGGTCGCGCGCCGCTCCGGGGCACCGGGGTTAGTGCCTGCTGGGGCGGAACGGGCGCTGACGTGCTGCTCCGTGCGGTCAACCGACACCTGGCGGCGGGTGGGGGGCCGGCGGGTGTCGAACGGGGCTGGCCAGAAGCATGACAATCACTCAAATGAAATGACAGCGTTGCGGCAATAGTTGGCAAACTCTCGCCAGCACCCGATGTATGCAGGTCAACCGAGTCGGCTGGTTTCACCGCGAACGAAGGCTCTGCGGTCTGCGCAGACGCCAACTCTGGTTATTTCACTGAATATTGCCCGAATATCCGGCGTAGGGATTCGCCAGTTCGGCCCGCCGAAGATCGTTGGCGTGATCCCGCCAAGTACCGGCCCTTGTCCAGCATCGTGGACACCTGCTACCCCGCCCCTCACCCGCCGGTACGGTGGAAAGGTGCCCAAGCCCCTCGCCCTCGACTTCGACCCGATCGCCCGCGCCGACGAGCTGTGGACCCGCCGCTGGGGCGGCGTCCCCTCGATGGCGGCGATCACCTCGGTGATGCGCGCCCACCAGATCCTGCTCTCCCGCGTCGACGCGGTGGTCAAGCCCTACGGCCTGACCTTCGCCCGCTACGAGGCCCTGGTGCTGCTCACCTTCAGCCGCACCGGCGAGCTCCCGCTCTCCAAGATCGGCGAACGGCTGATGGTCCACCCCACCAGCGTCACCAACACCGTCGACCGCCTGGAGCGGGCCGGCCTGGTCGCCCGCCGCCCCAACCCGCTCGACGGCCGCGGCGTCCTCGCCACCATCACCGACCGCGGCCGCGAGGTGGTCGAGCAGGCCACCCGCGAACTGATGGCCATCGACTTCGGCCTGGAGGGCTACGACGCCGACCAGTGCCAGCAGGTGTTCGACCTGCTGCGACCGCTGCGCGTGGCCGCCGGCGACTTCGCCCCGCACAGCGGGGCGCACGCTGCGGCGCACGGCGAACCGGGTGAGCAGGGCCACGGCGGGGGAGCGGTGTAGGGGCGGTTACCCTCGATGCCATGAAGCAGAGTGTGCTGACCCGCTACCGGGCGCTGGCCTACATCACCGGTGTCCTCCTGATCCTGCTCACCCTCGGGGTGATCGCCAAGTACGTCCTGGACATCTCCGGTGCGGCCGGTTTCACCACCGCGGTCGGCATCGCGCACGGCTGGCTGTACGTGGTCTACCTGGTGCTCGCCTTCGACCTGGGCACCAAGGCCAAGTGGCCGCTCCCCAAGCTCGCCTGGATCCTGCTCGCCGGCACCATCCCGACCGCCGCGTTCTTCGTCGAGCGCAAGGTCTCCCGCGAGGTCGCCCCGCTGATCGTCGCCCCGGAGCCCGCCGCCGTCTGACCGGCCGCCGCCACCCTCTGCCGGCGCCCCTCCCGTACCGCACGGGAGGGGCGCCTTTTGCGTTGATGTGACCTCCGGCGGCGCGGGTTGCTGTCGACAGATAGTAGGACGTCCGAGTAAATTGGTAGGACGTCCTAGTAGTAGCCGTCCCCGACGACGTGGCGGCCGTACGGAGTGGAGTTCGGTTCGATGGACGCCGACGAGATCGAGGCCGGCCGGCAGCGCTGGCAGCAGCGGTACGACAAGGCGCGCAAGCGCGACGCGGACTTCACCACGCTGAGCGGCGACGACGTGGAGCCCGTGTACGGCCCGCCGGCGGGGCAGCCGGTGGAGGGCTTCGAGCGGATCGGCTGGCCGGGCGAGTACCCGTACACCCGCGGTCTGCACCCGACCGGCTACCGCGGTCGCACCTGGACCATCCGCCAGTTCGCCGGCTTCGGCAACGCGGAGCAGACCAACGAGCGCTACCGGATGATCCTGGAGGCGGGCGGCGGCGGCCTCTCCGTCGCCTTCGACATGCCCACCCTGATGGGCTACGACTCGGACGACGCCCGGTCGCTCGGCGAGGTCGGCCACTGCGGCGTGGCGATCGACTCGGCGGCCGACATGGAGGTGCTGTTCCGCGGCATCCCGCTCGGCGAGGTCACCACCTCGATGACGATCAGCGGCCCGGCCGTCCCGATCTTCTGCATGTACCTGGTGGCGGCGGAGCGCCAGGGCGTCGACCCGGGCGTCCTCAACGGCACGCTGCAGACGGACATCTTCAAGGAGTACATCGCGCAGAAGGAGTGGCTGTTCGCTCCCGAGCCGCACCTGCGCCTGATCGGCGACCTGATGGAGTACTGCGCCGAGGGCATCCCGGCGTACAAGCCGCTGTCGGTCTCCGGCTACCACATCCGCGAGGCGGGGGCGACGGCCGCGCAGGAGCTGGCGTACACGCTCGCCGACGGTCTGGCGTACGTGGAGCTGGGCCTGTCCCGCGGGCTGGACGTGGACGTGTTCGCGCCGGGCCTGTCCTTCTTCTTCGACGCGCACCTGGACTTCTTCGAGGAGATCGCCAAGTTCCGCGCGGCCCGCCGGATCTGGGCCCGCTGGATGCGCGACCACTTCGGCGCGAAGACGGACAAGGCGCAGTGGCTGCGCTTCCACACCCAGACGGCGGGCGTCTCGCTGACCGCGCAGCAGCCGTACAACAACGTGGTCCGCACCGCGGTCGAGGCGCTGTCGGCGGTCCTCGGCGGCACCAACTCGCTGCACACCAACGCGCTGGACGAGACCCTGGCGCTGCCGAGCGAGCAGGCGGCGGAGATCGCGCTGCGCACCCAGCAGGTGATCATGGAGGAGACCGGCGTCACCAACGTCGCGGACCCGCTGGGCGGTTCGTGGTACGTGGAGGCGCTGACCGACCGGATCGAGGCGCAGGCGGAGGAGATCTTCGCCCGGATCATGGCGAAGGGCTCGGCGGACCACCCGATCGGCCCGATGACCGCCGGCATCCTGAAGGGGATCGACGACGGCTGGTTCACCGGGGAGATCGCCGAGGCGGCGTTCCAGTACCAGCGTTCGCTGGAGAAGGGCGACAAGCGGGTCGTCGGCGTCAACTGCCACCCCCGCTCCGTCACCCCCGAGCTGGAGATCCTCCGGGTCAGCCACGAGGTCGAGCGCGAGCAGGTGCGGGCGCTGGGCGCCCGCAAGGCGGCCCGCGACGAGGCGGCGGTCCGGGCCGGCCTGGACGCCATGCTGGCGGCGGCCCGCTCGGGCGAGAACATGATCCCGCCGATGCTGCAGGCGGTCCGCGCCGAGGCGACGCTGGGCGAGATCTGCCACGCGCTGCGCGCGGAGTGGGGCGTCTACGTGGAGACCGCCCGGTTCTGAGCCGGGCAGGAGCCGCAGAGCCGTACGGGGCGTCGGGAGAACCCTCCCGGCGCCCCTGCGCGTTCCCGGGGAGCGGCTAGCAGGTGGTCCCCGGGAAGGCGTTCAGCAGCAGGGTCGCGAAGCGGTGGATCCACTCCTGGGTGACCGGGCGGCCACTGACCAGCAGGCGGTGCTCGACGGTGCCGGCGATGGTGTCGAAGATGATGTCGATCTCCTCGCAGGCGGCGTGCTCGTCCTCGTCGGGGACCATCTCGCCGCGCGCCTGGGCGTTGGCCCGGCCCTGCTGCACGAGGACCTTCTGCGGTTCGACGATCTGTTCCTGGATGCGCCGGCGCAGCTGCGGGTCGCGGCTGCCCTCGGCGAACAGCGCCAGCAGCGCGGCCTGGGTCTCGGGCCGGCTGAGCAGGTCGGCGAACTGGGCGACCACGGCCTCGACGTCGGCCTGGAGGCTGCCCATGTCGGCGACCTCGAGCTGGTCGAACAGGATCGCCATGGCGTCCACCACCAGCTCGTTCTTGGACGGCCAGCGCCGGTAGAGGGTGGTCTTGGCGACGCCCGCGCGGGTGGCGACGTCGCCCATGGTCAGGCCGCCCCAGCCCAGTTCGGCGAGGGCCTGCCGGGTCGCCTCCAGGATCGCGAGGTCGGCGGCAGCGCTGCGGGGCCGGCCCTTGCCGCGGGTGGGGGCGGCGGGCTCGGCGGGCTGCTGGGTGGTGGGGGCCACCGAGCCTCCTTGCGGTTTACCGGGAAGTAACTTGGGACTGACACCGTAGCGAGCGGGTGGGGCTTCCGGCATCGGGCCGCGCCGGGAAAGTGGGACAGCTCACGTCCCCGATGCGTCCGAAGGGCTTGCGGGACGGGCCCCCGGGGCAGATACGCTACGACCAGTAGCGAAAGAGCGACGACCGAACGCGCCTTCCCACGGGATCGGGAGGGCGCCCGGCGCGGGTGGGGATCCGCGCCGCACACGGCAGCACGACGCGCGGGGCATCGGCCCGATACGACCTTTTCCGGGCGGATGGCGCCCGTTAGCGCCGCCGACGGGGGAGGATGGTGCCATGCAGTCACGGAATACGCGTCTCAACAGCTCCGCCCTGCGCGGCGCGGTGGACCTCGCCGCGGTGAAGGCGGCCGGAGAGGCCGCCCACAAGGCCGAGCAGGCCCGGGCCGAACGGGCCCGCCAGGCGGAGGCCGGCGGCGGCGAACCGGCCGACGCCCACCAGCTCGTCCTCGACGTCACCGAGGAGACCTTCGAGACCGAGGTCGTGCAGCGCTCGACCGAGGTCCCCGTCGTGGTCGACTTCTGGGCCGACTGGTGCGGCCCGTGCAAGCAGCTCAGCCCGATCCTGGAGCGCCTGGCCGAGGAGTACGCCGGCCGGATCGTGCTCGCCAAGATCGACGTCGAGGCCAACCAGCTGCTGGCCCAGCAGTTCGGCATCCAGTCCATCCCGGCCGTGATGGCGGTGGTGGCCGGCCAGCTCGTCCCGCTGTTCCAGGGCGCGGAGAGCGAGGCCAACGTCCGCAAGGTGCTGGACCAGCTGATCGCCGTCGCCGAGCAGCGCTTCGGCGTGGTCGGCCTGAACGTCGCGGGTGGCGAGCGGCCCGCGGCCGCCCCGGTGGCGCCTACCGACCCGGTGCTGGAGGCCGCGCACGAGGCGCTGGACCGCGGCGACCTGGGCGGCGCCATCCAGGCCTACCAGAACGTGCTGTCCGAGCGGCCGGGCCACCAGGAGGCCAAGCTCGGCCTGGCCCAGGCCCAGCTGCTGCACCGGGTGGAGGCGCTGGACCCGCAGGAGGTGCGGGCCGCCGCGGCGCAGGGCCCCAAGGACGTCGAGGCGCAGCTGCGCGCGGCCGACCTGGACCTGGTCGGCGGGCACGTCGAGGACGCCTTCGGCCGGCTGGTCGACACGGTCTCCCGGACGTTCGGCGAGGACCGCGACACGGTCCGGCTGCGCCTGCTGGAGCTGTTCGAGGTGATCGGCCCGGACGACCCGCGGGTGATCGCCGCGCGCGGTGCGCTGGCGCGGGTGCTGTTCTAGCCGGGGATCCGTCACCGGCCCCCGGTGGCACGGCAGATGACCTGCGGTGTCGCGGGGATTTGACGACAATCGGGCGCAATCCACACAGCTTTATCAAATCTTGATAACACCGACCGCCGGTCACCTCGGGTGATCGGCGGTGGTGTTTCGTCCGTGTTTCGCCCGGATGGCGATGGGTCTCCAGGGGGCGAATCTCACGCAGAGTGATGACGAGCCCGGGTTCATGATCGACGACATCCATTGTTGGATTACCCGTCAGTAACGCACCCCTTGTGCTTCGCCCGGGATTCAAGCACGATCGGCCACGCCCGGTCCCTCCCGTTCGGAGGGATCCCCACCGGGTGACCGCCGGCCCCGGTCGGCGGTTGTGAGGACAGGGGGGTAGCCGCAGATCCCACACCGCGGTTCCTGTCCTCTGGTGGTCGCGCATCCCGCGCGGCCGCACGGTTGTCGCTCGGGGGTGATCGCCGACGTCGGAGACGACGCGCCGGCGCTCTCCGCTACCGAGGACGTAGCTCTCTCCCATCCCGGGCCGGGCCCTGTGCGGGACGCACCGGACATCCGGCCGGAGATGTACGTCCTAGAAGGAGGACATGCATGTCCCAGTCTTACGGCAAGACCCGCTGGAAGCGCTTCGCCCTGGTGATGGTGCCCAGCGTCGCCGCGACGGCCGCGATCGGCATCAGCCTGGCGAACAGCGCGCTCGCCGCCTCGTTCAGCATCTCGGGCCAGAGCTTCAAGGTCACCACCGACGACCTGCACGGCTACGGCTTCACGCAGTTCGGCGGCGTGGACGCCTCGGCGCCGGACAGCAAGGGCGTCAAGACCTACCACCCGGTCGCGATCTCCGGCTTCGACAGCGCGACGATCAAGAACCTGTGCCAGTCGGTCGACACCAACCTCGGCCCGCTCGGCCACTGGACCCTGGTGCTCAACGCCGGCCAGGGCGACAAGCAGGTCGAGGCGACCAACCTGATGCTGGACGTCGAGCAGCTCAACGCCGACGCGACGTTCTACGACATCAACATCGGCCAGGACGCGTCCACCCTCAAGGGCGGCGCGGTCGACAAGTACAAGGCGGACGGCAACGCGCTGCCGACCGGCGCCCAGGGCTTCGCCCAGGCCGCCCGCGAGGCGCACCTGACCGGTGTCCAGCAGACCGCGTGGGCCACCTCGGCCGGCACGTTCAAGCTGGCCGGCCTGAAGCTCAACATCAAGCAGGGCAACGGCGCGGGCGTCGAGTGCTACTGATCCGGAACTGACGCCGCGCCGATTGGCGTGACGTCATGACGGACCCCTTGGCCGGAGGCGGCTCGCCGCCTCCGGCCGAACCAACAGGTACCTCCCCCTCGTACACATCATCGAGGAGTGCATCATGTCCAGCGCTACCGCCGAGGCCTTTCCCGAGCCGGTCAGGACGGACGGAAAGTTTCGCGCCTGGCGTCGCACCCGGCCGTTCTGGGGTGGCCTGCTGGCCATGATCGCCGGCGTCCCGATCCTCTACCTGCCGTACGCGCACCTCTCCCTCAACGGCATGTCCATCGCGATGTCGACCACCGCGGGCGCGGGTTCGCTGATCATCGGCATCCTGATCATCGCCCTCGGTCTGACCGTGTGGTTCCAGCCGCTGGTCCGGATCTTCTGCGGTGTCGCCACCAGCGTGCTGGCCCTGGTCTCCATCCCGGTCTCCAACCTGGGCGGCTTCGGGCTCGGCCTGATCCCCGGCCTGATCGCCGGCGGCCTGATGGTCGCCTGGGCGCCGCTGCCGGTCGTCGAGGCCGTACCGGCCGACGGGACGGCCGAGACCACAGCGACCGCCGAGATGGCCGCCGAGCAGCCGGCCGAGCAGACCGTGCCGCTGCCCACCCAGTCCACCACCGCACCGCTGGCCACCGAGCCCGGGGAGCAGAAGTGACCGACCGAGACGAGCCGCAGCTGCCGGGTCCCCGGCACGCCGCGCCCCGGGTCGGCGTCCGCAGTCGGCTGCGCGGCCGGGCGCTGGCGATCGCCGCCGTCCCGACCGCCCTGCTGGTCGGCGCGGCCTACACGCCGACCCTGGCGTCGGCCGACACCACGGCGGGCAAGGCCTGCGCCTCCACCCCGGACCGGGTGCTGGAGGAGACCCCGGTCCCCAAGAGCGAGATCAAGGTGCTGCCCGACTCGGGCACCAGCACCGCCGCCGCGGGCAGGACGGCCGGCACCGGCTCCACGGTGACCAAGTCGGCGGTCCAGCCGGGTACGGCCGCCGCCGTCCCCGCGGTCTTCACCGGCACCACCGGGAGCTCCACGGGCACGGTTCAGCAGGCCGGTCTGATCGACGACCTGCTGAACGGGATCATCCACCCGGGCGGTACGCCGACCCCGACGCCCACCCCGTCGGCCAAGACGGCCACCGCCACCCCGGCGCCCACCCCGTCCGCCCCTGCCGGGTCGACCGGCGCCACCGTCCCCTCGGCTCCGGCCGCGTCGGCCCCCGCCGGGCGGGCCGCCACGCCGGCGCCGAGCGCCGACGCGAAGAGCGGTACCTCGGGGAAGGCGGCCGCCGCACCCACCGCTTCCGCCTCGGCCGACCCGAACTGCATGGTGAGCGCCCGCGGCCTGACCGCGAAGGCGGCCCCCTCCGGCCACGTCGTCCCGGACCAGAACTGGGTGCTGCACTCCAGCAAGCTGGCCCTGCACGGCTCGGTGTTCAACGGCATCTACGACGTGAAGACCGAGTCCGGCACCAAGCGGGTCCTGAAGTTCACCACCGCGTCGGTGGACATCGGCGACCTCGACATGTCGACCATCGAGATCCCCGGCAAGACCTTCCACGTGAAGGGCCGGCCCGGCTCGACCTCGACCATGCGCAACGGCCCGATCACCATGTACGTGGAGAGCCTCTCGGGCCACCTGTCGGCGATCTACGGCCTGCCGATCCCGATCGACCTGGGCGAGATCACCCTCACCCCGGACACCCTGCCGAAGTGGCTGTGGGACCTGATCGGCGCGATCCCGATCCCGCTGGACATCACCCTGGACCAGGCCAAGGCCGTCCAGGCCGGCCAGTTCGGCGGCGACCTGACCATCCCCGGCATGAAGCTCTACAACGACGAGACGCCGTACGACGGCTGAGCCGGACGGATCGGCACGCCAGAGGGGCGGCCCTCCCGGATCACCGGGAGGGCCGCCCCTCGGCCGTGCGGCGTCCGGCTCAGCCGGCGGCGCGGGTGCCCAGGTGGTGGACCTGGACCATGTTGGTGGTGCCGGGGATGCCGGGCGGCGAGCCGGCGGTGACGATCACGGTGTCACCCTCGGCCAGGCGGTTCATCCGCTGCAGCTCCCGGTCGACCTGGGCGACCATCTCGTCGGTGGTCTCCACCTGCTCGGTCACGTACGCCTCGACGCCCCAGCTCAGCGAGAGCTGGTTGCGGGTGGCGGCGTCCGGCGTGAACGCGATCACCGGGATCGGCGAGCGGTACCGGGACAGGCGGCGGGCGGTGTCACCGGACTTGGTGAACGCGATCAGCGCCTGGCCGTTCAGGAAGTCGCCCAGCTCGCACGCGGCGCGGGCGACCGAGCCCGACTGGGTGCGCGGCTTGCGGCCCGGGTTGAGCGGCTGGAGGCCCTGCGCGAGCAGCTCCTCCTCGGCCCGCTCGGCGATCCGGCTCATGGTCTTGACGGTCTCGACCGGGTACTTGCCGACGCTGGACTCGGCGGAGAGCATCACCGCGTCGGCGCCGTCCAGGATGGCGTTGGCGACGTCGGAGACCTCGGCGCGGGTCGGACGCGAGGCGTGGATCATCGACTCCATCATCTGGGTGGCGACGATCACCGGCTTGGCGTTGCGGCGGGCGAGCGTGATCAGTTGCTTCTGGACCAGCGGGACCTTCTCCAGCGGGTACTCCACCGCCAGGTCGCCACGGGCCACCATGATCGCGTCGAAGGCGAGGACGATCTCCTCCATCGCCTCGACGGCCTGCGGCTTCTCGATCTTGGCGATGACCGGGACGCGGATGCCGACCTCGTCCATCACCTTGTGCACGTCGTGGATGTCCGCGGCGTTGCGGACGAAGGACAGCGCGACCATGTCGACGCCCAGGCGAAGGGCGAAGCGGAGGTCGTCCTTGTCCTTCTCGGAGAGCGCGGGGACGTTGACCGCCGCGCCGGGCAGGTTGATGCCCTTGTTGTTCGAGAGCACGCCGCCCTCGATCACCACGGTCTTCACCCGCGGGCCGTCGACGCTGACGACCTCCAGGGCGATGACGCCATCGTTGATCAGGATCGGGTCGCCGGCCTTCACATCGCCGGGCAGGCCCTTGTAGGTGGTGCCGCAGATGTGCTGGTCCCCGGGCACATCCTCGGTGGTGATGGTGAAGAAGTCACCGTTGTCGACGGTCACCGGGCCGTTGGCGAAGGTCGCCAGGCGGATCTTCGGGCCCTGCAGGTCGGCCAGCACACCGATGGTGCGACCGGTGTCCTCGGCGACCTGCCGGACCTTGAGATAACGCTCCTCGTGGTCGGCGTGGTTGCCGTGGCTCATGTTCAGGCGGGCGACGTTCATGCCCGCTTCGACGATGGCCTTCAGCTGTTCGTAGGAGTCCGTGGCAGGACCCAGGGTGCAGACAATTTTCGCTCGGCGCATATCCGTGAGTCTATCCGTTCGGGTTATCGGTGCATTCTCCGCAGAACGTCAGATATCGCCAACGAACATTCCGAGGGGTGGGATACTGACGGGTAGTCATTTCACGCCGCGCGGACCAGGGCGAAGGCCTGCTGGGCGATCTCCAGTTCCTCGTCGGTGGGCACCACCGCGACCGCCACCCGGGCGTACGGCGGGGAGACGATCCGGGCCGCCCCGGAGCGCACCGAATTCAGCTCCGGATCCAGCTCGATCCCCAGCTCCTCCAGCCCCGCGCAGGCCGCCGCGCGCACCGGCGCGGCGTTCTCGCCCACGCCCGCGGTGAACGCGATCGCGTCCACCCGGCCGAGCACCGCGTAGTAGGCACCGAGGTACTTGCGCAGCCGGTGGACATAGGCGTCGAAGGCGAGCCGGGCGTCCGGGTCGCCCTCCTCGGCGCGGCGCATGATCTCGCGCATGTCGTTGTCCCCGCACAGGCCCAGCAGCCCGCTGCGCCGGTTGAGCAGGTCGTCGATCTCATCGACTGTCATCCCGCCGACCCGGTGCAGGTGGAACACCAGGCCCGGGTCCACGTCGCCCGAACGGGTGCCCATCACCAGGCCCTCCAGCGGGGTCAGCCCCATCGAGGTCTCCACGCACACCCCGCCGGCCACCGCCGAGGCGGAGGCGCCGTTGCCCAGGTGCAGCACGATCACGTTCACCTCGGCCGGGTCGCGGCCGAGCAGCCGGGCGGTGGCCCGCGAGACGTACTGGTGGGAGGTGCCGTGGAAGCCGTAGCGGCGCACCCGGTGCTCGTCGGCGACCGCCCGGTCGATCGCGTACCGGGCCGCGTGCTCGGGCAGCGTCGCGTGGAAGGCGGTGTCGAAGACCGCGACCTGCGGAAGGTCGGGCCGCAGCGCGCGGGCGACCTCGATGCCGGTGATGTTGGCCGGGTTGTGCAGCGGAGCCACCGGGATCAGCCGGCGGACCTCCGCCACCACCTCGTCGGTGATCAGCGTCGGGGCGGTGAACCGCTGCCCGCCGTGCACCACCCGGTGGCCGATCGCGACCAGCTCCGGCGAGTCCAGGCCCAGCCCGTCCGCGGCCAGCTCCTCGGCCACCGCCTTCAGCGCGGCCGAGTGGTCCGCGAAGACCTGGACCTGCTCGCGCCGCTCACCGTCGTGCGGGGTGTGCACCAGCCGCCCGCCGCCCTCGCCGATCCGCTCCACCAGGCCGGCCGCCCGCCGGGAGCCGTCCAACATGTCGATCAGCTGGTACTTGACCGAGGAGGAGCCGGCGTTCAGGACCAGGACGTGGGTGCCTTCGCTCACTGCGCTGCTCCTTCGAGGCCCTGGGCCTGGACGGCGGTGATGGCGACGGTGTGGACGATGTCCTCGACCAGGGCGCCGCGGGACAGGTCGTTGACCGGCTTGCGCAGACCCTGCAGCACCGGGCCGACGGCCACCGCCCCGGCCGAGCGCTGCACCGCCTTGTAGGTGTTGTTGCCGGTGTTCAGGTCCGGGAAGACCAGGACGGTCGCCCGCCCGGCCACCGCGGAGCCCGGCAGCTTGGTCGCCGCGACGTGCGGGTCCACTGCCGCGTCGTACTGGATCGGCCCCTCCACCAGCAGGTCCGGGCGCAGCTCGCGGACCAGCTCGGTGGCCCTGCGGACCTTGTCCACGTCCGCGCCGCTGCCCGAGGTCCCGGTCGAGTACGAGAGCATCGCCACCCGCGGCTCCACGCCGAAGCGCGCCGCCGTGGTGGCCGACTGGATCGCGATGTCGGCCAGCTGCTGGGCGTCGGGATCCGGGTTGACCGCGCAGTCGCCGTACACCAGCACCCGGTCGGCCAGGCACATGAAGAAGACCGAGGAGACGATCGCGGCGCCCGGCGAGGTCTTGATCACCTCGAAGGCCGGGCGGATGGTCGCCGCGGTGGAGTGCGCCGCGCCGGAGACCATGCCGTCGGCGATGCCCTCCTCGACCATCAGGGTGCCGAAGTAGGAGACGTCGGCGACCACGTCCAGGGCGCGCTCGACGGTCATGCCCTTGTGGGCGCGCAGCTTGGCGTACAGCTCGGCGAACTGCTGGCGCAGCGGGCTGGTCGCCGGGTCGACGATCCGCACCTGGGCCCGGTCGGCGCGCTCGTCCGGGGCCGGCAGGACGATGCCGAGCGCGGCCGCCCGCCGGTGCACCGCCTCCGGATCGCCGAGCAGGGTCAGGTCGCAGATGTTGCGGCGCAGCAGCACCTCGGCCGCGCGCAGCACCCGGTCCTCGGTGCCCTCCGGCAGCACCAGGTGCTTGCGGCGGGCCCGGGCCTTCTCCAGCAGCTCGTGCTCGAACATCATCGGGGTGACCCGCTCGGACCGGACCAGTTCGATCCGCTTGGTCAACTCGGCGGTGTCGACGTGGAGTTCGAACAGGCCCAGGGCGATCTCCGCCTTCCGCGGGCTGTTCGGCCCGATCCGGCCCTCCAGATGGGTCAGGGTCGCCGCGGTCGGCCAACTGCCACCCGGCACCACCGCCACCGGCGTACCGGGCGCCAACCGGGCGGCCAGCGCCATCACATCGGGCCCCGGGTGCTGGCCCAGCGTCAGCAGCACACCGGCGATCGGCGGGGCACCGGCCGCGTGCGCCGCCAGCGCACCGATCACCAGGTCGGCCCGGTCCCCGGGGGTGACCACCAGCGCGCCCTCGGTGAGCGCGGGCAGGAAGGTCGGCAGCATCGCGCCGCCGAACACGAACGAGCGCACGTCCCGGGCCAGGCCCGCCGCGTCGCCCAGCAGCACCTCCGCGCCGGTCGCCTCCACCAGCTGCGCCACCGTCGGCGCGGCCAGCGCCAGCTCCTCCGGGATCACGTACGCCGGCACCGGCAGCTTCTCCGCGAGCGCGCCCAGCACCTGCGGCTTGGCGTCCGGCGCCACCCGGTTGGCGATCATCGCCAGGGTGGAGCAGCCCAGGTCGGCGTAGGCGCGGTGGGCGTTGCGGACCTCGGCCACCACCGCCTGCGGGTCACCGTTCTGCCCGCCGACCACCGGCAGCACCCAGGCGCCGAACTCGTTCGCCAGCCGGGCGTTGAACGCCAGCTCGTCCGGGATGTTGGTGTCCGCGAAGTCGGTGCCCAGCACCAGCACCGCCTGGCAGCGGCGCTCCAGGGCGCGGAACCGGTCGACCAGGGCGGACACCAGCTCGTCCTGCCCCTGGGCGGCCTGCAGGGCGGCCGCCTCCTCGTACGTCAGGCCGTACAGCTCGGCGGGCGGCAGGTCGAGCCGGTACCGGGTGCGCAGCAACTCCACCACGTGGTCGGTGCCGGACTCGCCGGGCGCCTGCGCGTGCACCAGCGGGCGGAACACCCCGACCCGGTCCACCTGGCGGGTGAGCAGTTCCATGACCCCGAGTTCGACGGCCTGGCGCCCGTCGCCCCGATCGATGCCGGTCACGTACACGCTGCGCGCCACGTGGATCTCTCCGTCCCGTCGTCCAGCCGCTGCCGTACCGACCCTACCCTCGCACCTCGTACAGGCGTGCGCACCCAGGGTCGGGTCGGCAGGCGGCGGCCGGAACGCCGGCGGCCGGGCGGTCAGCCCGCCGGGCGGAGCCAGACGGTGGAGAGCGGCGGCAGGACGACCTCGGCGCTGCGCGGCTGGCCGTTCCACGGGGTGGCCTCGGCCTTCACCGGGTGGGAGTTGGCCACGCCGCTGCCGCCGTAGCGGGCGTCGTCGGTGTTGAGCGCCTCCTCCCACAGCTGCTCCGCGCTGTCGAGGCGGGGCAGGCCGACCCGGAGGTTGTGCCGGACCACGGGGGAGAAGTTGCAGAGCGCGACCAGCGGCGAGCCGTCGGCGGCGAACCGGACGAAGGAGAACACGTTGTCGTCGGCGGCGTTGCCGTCGAGCCAGGTGAAGCCGTCGGGGGTGGTGTCCTGCTCCCACAGGGCGGGGGTGGCGCGGTAGGTGTGGTTGAGGTCGGCGACGAGGTCCTGGACGCCGCGGTGTTCGGCGGCGGCGGGCCACTCGTCGGCGAGGACCCACCACTGCGGGCCGTGTTCGTGATCCCACTCCGCACCCTGCGCGAACTCCTGCCCCATGAACAGGAGTTGCTTGCCCGGATGCGCCCACATGAAGCCCAGGTACGCGCGGTGGTTGGCCCGCTGCTGCCACCAGTCACCCGGCATCTTCGCCGCCAGCGACCGCTTCCCGTGCACCACCTCGTCGTGCGAGATCGGCAGGATGTAGTTCTCCGAGTACGCGTACACCATCGAGAACGTCATCTCGTGGTGGTGGTACTTGCGGTGCACCGGCTCCTTGCCCATGTACACCAGCGAGTCGTGCATCCAGCCCATGTTCCACTTCAACCCGAAACCGAGCCCCCCGGCATCGGTCGGCCGGGTCACCCCGTCCCACGCCGTCGACTCCTCCGCCACCGTCACCACCCCCGGGCAGCGCCGGTACACGGTCGCGTTCATCTCCTGCAGGAACGACGCCGCGTCCCAGTTCTCCCGACCCCCGTGCCGGTTCGGCGTCCACGCACCGTCCTCACGCGAGTAGTCCAGGTACAGCATGGAGGCCACCGCGTCCACCCGCAGACCGTCGACGTGGAACTCCTCGCACCAGTACACCGCGTTCGCGACCAGGAAGTTCCGCACCTCCGTGCGCCCGTAGTCGAACTCCAGCGTCCCCCAGTCCGGATGCTCCGCCCGCAAAGGATCCGCCGGCTCGTACAACGGCTCACCGTCGAACCGGGCCAGCGCGAAATCGTCCTTCGGGAAGTGCGCCGGCACCCAGTCCACGATCACCCCCACCCCGGCCCGGTGCAGCGCGTCCACCAGATACCGGAAATCGTCCGGCGAACCCAACCGGGCCGTCGGCGCGTAGAACCCCGACACCTGGTAGCCCCACGAACCACCGAACGGGTGCTCCATCACCGGCATGAACTCCACATGCGTGAAGCCCATCCCGGCCAGATAGCCGGGCAGCACCTCCGCGATCTCCCGGTACGTGGCCAGATCCGGCCGCCACGACGGCAGATGGATCTCATACACCGACATCGGCGCCCGGTGGTGCACCGCCCCCGCCCGCGCCGCCATCCACGCCCCGTCACCCCACACGTAGCCGGAGGTGTGCACCACCGACGCGGTCGCCGGCGGGCACTGCGCCGCGCGGGCCAGCGGGTCGGCCTTCTCCAACACCCAGCCCTGCCGGGTCCGGATCTGGAACTTGTACGTCGCACCGTCCGCCAGGTCCGGGACGAACAGCTCCCACACCCCCGACGAGCCGAGCGAGCGCATCGGATGCCCGGTGCCGTCCCAGTGGTTGAAGTCACCGATCACCCGCACCCCGACCGCGTTCGGCGCCCACACCGCGAACGACACCCCCGCCACGCCCTCGACCGTGCGCACATGCGCACCCAGCGCCGTCCACAACCGCTCGTGCCGACCCTCCGCGATCAGATGCAGATCCAACTCCCCCAACGTCGGAGCCATCCGGTACCCGTCCTCCTGCACCATCGGCTCACCCCCCGGATACGACACCCGCAACCGGTAGGCAGGGAACTCGCGGCCGGGCAGCAGACCGGTGAACAGACCGCCGTGCTGGTGGGTCAGCTCCGCCGGACCCTGGTCGGTCTCGATCACGATCCGCTCGGCGAACGGCCGCAGCACCCGGATCGCGGTGCCCTCGGTGGTGAGGTGGGCGCCGAGCAGGGCGTGCGGGTCGTGGTGGCCGCCGGAGACCAGCCGGTCGACCTCGCTGGGCGGCAGCGGGGCCTCGGGGAGGCGGAGCACCGTGTCCGGGTGCTCGGCCCGCCGCGGCGCCACGGGCTCGCGCCGCCGGGCCGCCCGAGCGGGGGCCGGCCGCCCGGCCGTGCCGTTCAGGAAGGTGGCGGGCACGGGGGTGGTGCGGTCACGCTTCGGGCCGAGCGGTGTCACGGCGGATCCTCCAGGAAGGGGGGTTCGAGGGCTCGTCAGACGGTCAGGGCCAGGCGGTTGATGGCGGCGAGCGGGATCGGGAGCCAGCTCGGCCGGTGGCGGGCCTCGTACACGACCTCGTACACCGCCTTGTCGATCTCCAGGGCGCGCATCAGCTCCGGCGACGCGGTCGGGTCGTCGCCGCCGCCCGCGGTGTAGCCGGCGCAGTACGCCGCCCGGTTGCGGGCCGCCCAGGCGGAGGCCAGGTGGGCCAGCTCCGGGTCGGGGCCGGGGGCGCCGGCCAGCAGGTGGGCGGCGGCGTAGTCGAAGGAGCGCAGCATCGCGGCCACGTCCCGCAGCGCGGGCTGGGGCAGCCGGCGCTCGGCCAGCGGCTTGGCGGGCTCGCCCTCGAAGTCGAGCAGCACCCAGCCCTGCGGCGTGCGCATCGCCTGGCCGAGGTGCAGGTCGCCGTGGATCCGCTGGACCTGGAGTCCGTCCAGGTGGTCGGCGGTCAGCTGCTGGAAGGCGGCGCGCAGCGCGGAGCGGTAGCGCAGCAGCCCGGGGACGGCGGCCACGGCGGAGTCCAGCCGGTCGGCCATGGCGCCGGCCAGCAGTTCGATCCGCTCGCGGTCCAGCCGGGCGGTCGGCATGGTGCGCGCCAGCACCCGGTGCACCTCGGCGGTGGCCCGGCCGAGGCGGTGCGCCTCGATGGCGAAGTTGCCCGGGGAGGGGTCGCCCTTGAGCCGGGCGACCTGGTCCAGGGCCAGCTCCCAGCCGTCCTCGGCGTCCGGCAGGTAGCGCTGGAGCAGGCCGAGGGTGGCCGGTTCCGAGCGCTCCAGCCGGGACTCGAACCAGGCGGCGACGCGCGGGATCCGGGTGGAGCCGGCGCGGGAGAGCGCCAGGGAGAGTTCGAGGTCCGGGTTGGTGCCGGGGCTGATCCGTCGGAAGAGCTTGAGGATGAAGGAGGTGTCGTAGATGACCGAGCTGTTGGACTGCTCGGCGGTGGAGGCCCGGCCGGGGATGTTGCTGGGCAGGCCGGAGCCAGGGGTGCGGCGGAAGGAGAGGGAGCCGAAGCGGTCGCCGGTGGCCAGGTGCTCCAGCAGCCGCCCGGTCAGTTCGGGGTCGTGCACCGCGTCGTAGAGGGTCGCGCCGTCGTACGTGCCGCCGGCCAGTCGGCCGAGCACCGCCTGCGGGCCGATGCCGGTCGGCGGCTGGGAGCGGATGCCGAGCAGCAGCTGGTAGATGTCGCCCTGGGCGGCCGCGCCGCCGCCGTGTTCGACCCTGAGCAGCAGGTGCAGCAGGGCGGGGTCGCCGACCTGCAGCGGGGTGCCGACCACCGGGTGCAGCCCGGTGATCGCCCGGCCCTTGCCGGCGTACCAGCGCTGGGTGGGGAGCCACGCGGAGATCAGCGGCAGCGCCACCTGGACGAGCTCGCTGACCCCCGCGGCGGTTCTCCGGACCCCGGCCGTGCGGGTCCCCACCGGCGCGGGGGCGCCATCGGGTGACTCGCGGTGCACGTGGGCTTGAGAACGGGAGGTTTCGGACATGACTCCCTTTCCCCGGAAGCGGGCCGACTGCCCGACGGGTCGTGGGCCGGGCCCGTCAGTCTTCCGGATTTCGGCGGCGCGGCGGCGACGGCACGCGAGCGGGGCTCGGGTGTCACGCCTTCGTGTGGGTGGCCGTTGGGCTGTTCTCCGTACGCGGTGGTGCGAAGACCCCCCGGGGGCGCGCGGTTGGGGTGCGCGCCCGCGGAGGGTGCGTGCCGTGAGGAGCCTGGCGGATCGTTACTTCGTGGACTTACCGGTGGCTCCGGGCTTGCGCAGCTGGAACCAGTAGAAGCCGTGGCCGGCCAGCGTGAGCAGGTACGGCCATTCGCCGATGGAGGGGAAGCGCACGCCGCCGATCAACTCGACCGGGTACCGCCCCCCGTACCGCCGCAGGTCCAGTTCGGTCGGCTGCGCGAACCGCGAGAAGTTGTTCACGCACATGACCAGGTCACCCTCGTACTCGCGCACGAAGGCCAGCACTGCGGGGTTGCTGGAGGACAGCTCGGTGTAGCTGCCGAGGCCGAACGCAGGGTTGAGCTTGCGGATCTCGATCATGCGACGCGTCCAGTGCAGCAGCGAGCTCGAACTGCTCTGCTGCGCTTCGACGTTGGTCACCTGATAGCCGTACACCGGGTCCATAATGGGCGGCAGACTGAGCCTGCCCGGGTCGGCCGAGGAGAAACCCGCGTTGCGGTCGGGCGTCCATTGCATGGGTGTGCGCACACCGTCCCGGTCGCCCAACCAGATGTTGTCGCCCATGCCGATCTCATCGCCGTAGTACAGCACGGGCGAGCCGGGCAACGAGAGCAACAGGGCCGTGAAGAGTTCGATTTGATTTCGATCGTTCTCCAGCAGCGGCGCGAGGCGGCGGCGGATGCCCACGTTGGCCCGCATCCGCGGGTCCTTCGCGTACTCCGCGTACATGTAGTCGCGCTCCTCGTCGGTGACCATCTCCAGGGTCAACTCGTCGTGGTTGCGCAGGAAGATGCCCCACTGACAGCCGGCCGGGATGGCCGGCGTCTTGGCCAGGATCTCCGACACCGGGTAGCGGGACTCCCGGCGGACCGCCATGAAGATCCGCGGCATCACCGGGAAGTGGAACGCCATGTGGCACTCGTCGCCGCCCGAGGCGAAGTCGCCGAAGTAGTCGACCACGTCCTCCGGCCACTGGTTGGCCTCCGCCAGCAGCACGGTGTCGGGGTAGTCGGCGTCGATCTCCTTGCGGACGCGCTTGAGGAACTCGTGCGTCTCCGGCAGGTTCTCGCAGTTCGTCCCCTCGCGGGCGTAGAGGTACGGCACCGCGTCCAGCCGGAAGCCGTCGATGCCGAGGTCCAACCAGAACCGCAGGGCCGCGATGACCTCCTCCTCGACCCGCGGGTTGTCGTAGTTCAGGTCCGGCTGGTGCGAGAAGAAGCGGTGCCAGTAGTACTGCTTGCGGACCGGGTCGTACGTCCAGTTCGAGGTCTCGGTGTCGACGAAGATGATGCGCGCGTCCGGGTACTGCTTGTCGTCGTCCGCCCACATGTAGAAGTCGCCGTACGGGCCGTCCGGATCCGTCCGCGAGGACTGGAACCACGGGTGCTGGTCGCT
The DNA here is from genome assembly GCF_024172095.1 of Kitasatospora cinereorecta. Lineage (GTDB taxonomy): Bacteria > Actinomycetota > Actinomycetes > Streptomycetales > Streptomycetaceae > Kitasatospora > Kitasatospora cinereorecta. The sequence continues at coordinate 811,282 of NZ_JAMZDX010000001.1, forward strand.
GGTGTGGTTGACCACGAAGTCGATGATCACCCGCATGCCCCGGAGGTGGGCCGCGTCCACGAACTCCACGAAGTCCGCCAGGTCGCCGAACTCCGGCAGCACCGACTTGTAGTCCGCCACGTCGTAGCCGCCGTCCCGCAGCGGCGAGGCGAAGAAGGGGGGCAGCCAGAGGCAGTCCACGCCGAGCCACTGCAGGTAGTCCAGCTTCGAGGTGAGCCCCTTGAGGTCGCCCACGCCGTCGCCGTTGCTGTCCTGGAACGACCGGACCAGCACCTCGTAGAACACCGCCCGTTTGAACCACTCGGGGTCGAGGTTCTTGGTCGGAGTGTCGGCGAAGGTGTCGGGGACGGGCTCGTTGACTGTCACAGAGAATTCCTCCGAACTGTGAGGAGGTGGGCCGGCTCGGCGGCCGGGTCGAGCCGGACGTAGTTGTGCCGGCCCCAGGTGTAGGTGGCACCCGTGAGTTCGTCGTGCACCGTCAGCGGTCCGTCCGCGTCGAGGGTGACGGTGGCTTCCTGCGGGTGGTGCGGGTCGAGGGTCACCACGGTGATGACGCGGTCCTCGAGGCCGTCCTCGGTGCGGGCGGTCTTGGAGAAGGCGAGGATCTGCGGGTTGTCGGTGGCGTGGAACTCCAGGCCGCGCAGCTGCTGGAGGGCGGGGTGGCGGCGGCGGAGCCGGTTGATCGCGGTGAGCAGCGGGGCGAGGGTGTCGGTGCGGGTCCAGTCGCGGGGGCGCAGTTCGTACTTCTCCGAGTCGAGGTACTCCTCCGAACCCGGGTGGGCCGGCTCGTTCTCGTACTGCTCGTAGCCGGCGTAGATGCCGTAGCTCGGGGACAGCGTGGCGGCCAGGATCGCCCGGATCGCGAAGGCGTTCTTCCCGCCCACCTGCAGGTACTCGTGCAGGATGTCCGGTGTGTTCGGGAAGAAGTTGGGGCGCATCCAGGCGGCGGCGTCGCCGGTGAGTTCGGTGAGGTATTCGGTGAGTTCGGCCTTGTCGTTGCGCCAGGTGAAGTAGGTGTAGGACTGGTGGAAGCCGATCTTGCCGAGGGTGTGCATCATCGCGGGCCGGGTGAACGCCTCGGCGAGGAAGATGACGTCGGGGTCGGTGCGGGCGATGTCGGCGAGCACCCGTTCCCAGAAGTTGACCGGCTTGGTGTGCGGGTTGTCGACGCGGAAGATCCGCACCCCGTGGGACATCCAGTACCGCAGGATCCGCACGGTCTCCTTGACGATGCCGTCGAAGTCCTGGTCGAAGTTGACCGGGTAGATGTCCTGGTACTTCTTCGGCGGGTTCTCCGCGTAGGCGATGGTGCCGTCCGGGCGGTGGGTGAACCACTCGGGGTGCTTGTTGACCCACGGGTGGTCGGGGGAGCACTGCAGGGCGAAGTCGAGGGCGACCTCCAGGCCCAGCGCGCCGGCCTCGGCGACGAAGTGGTCGAAGTCCTCGATGGTGCCCAGGTCCGGGTGGACGGCGTCGTGCCCGCCCTCCGGCGAGCCGATCGCCCACGGCGAGCCGACGTCGTACGGGCCGGCGGTCAGGCTGTTGTTCGGGCCCTTGCGGAAGGCGCGGCCGATCGGGTGGATCGGCGGCAGGTACACCACGTCGAAGCCCATCGCCGCCACCGCGGGCAGCCTCTCCGCGGCGGTGCGCAGGGTGCCGGAGATCGGCGGCGCGACCCCGGACGGGTCCACCACCGCCCCCTCCGACCGCGGGAAGAACTCGTACCACGCCCCGAACAGCGCCCGCTCGCGGTCCACCTGAAGGGGCAGCGGACGGGACGCCGAGACCAGCTCGCGCAGCGGGAAGCGGGCCAGCAGGTCGGTCACCTCGGGGGCCAGCGCGGCGGCGTACCGGCTGAGCGGCGGCAGGCCCGGGTCGCGCAGCGCGTCCACCGCGGCCAGCACGTGCGCCCGGCCGTCCTTCTTGGGCACCCCGGCGGCGGCCCGCTCCAGCAGGGCGGCGCCCTCCTCCAGCACCAGCGCGGTGTCGATGCCGGCCGGCAGTTTCACGGCGGCGGTCTTCCGCCAGGTGGCGACCGGGTCGCTCCACGCCTCGACGGCGTACGTCCAGCGGCCGGCCGCCGTCGGGGTGACGTACGCGCCCCAGCGGTCGGTGCCCTCGGCGAGTTCGCGCATGGGGGTCCACGGCCCGCTGCGGCCGCGCGGATCGCGCAGGACCACGTTGGCGTTGACGGCGTCGTGGCCCTCGCGGAAGACGGAGGCGGAGACCAGGAAGCGTTCCCCGACCACGGCCTTGGCCGGACGCCGGCCGGCGTCGACGATGGGGGAGACGTCCAGGACGGGGATGCGGCCGATCACGGTGTCGCTCTCTGTCTTGCGGGTCGGGCTCTTGCGGGGTGTGGTGGTAGCGGTGGCGCCGGTCCTGCGGGCGGTCGCGGTCTTCTTCGGCGCCGCCGCCGTGCGTTGGCTCGTCGCCGCGGCTTTCTTCGGCGCCGCCGCGGTCGCCTTCCGCGGAGTGCGCGGAGCCGGCAGCGGCGGCTCCGCGGTTGACGGGGAGTCGGGGACGTCCGTCGGCAAGGTGGACTGGTCCCGCGTGTCGCCGTGCATGCCAAGCTCCTGCCCGAGATCGGCGGCGGCTCCCTGGGGCCGAGACGCCGGGGGAGTGCCGGAGGACTGCTGGGTGAGGAAGGACGTGCGACCGGAGCCTGCCCGCACCGACGAACCCGGCGACCTGACCACCGACCCGCGGCCGCGGCCTCTGCTCCCGAGCGTGCGCGCGTGTCCCGGCGCGCGCCGCTCAGGGCACGCCCCGGAGTGACCCAACCGACCCGAAAACGACGGGGCGGAGGAGGAGGACACGCGAACGCGCGGGAGCTGGGGCCGAATGGGCTAAACAGGACGAGGGTTCGTCGACGAGGAAGGCTCCGGACGTGGGCAGCGGGGCGCCAACCGGCTCACGTTCCCCGCGGCACCAACGACCTTTGTGCATCCTCGCACCACGGGCAAGCCCTACGCATGGGTAAGCGCGTGATTTCGGACGGTAGCCAGAGGTGAATCAGACACCGGAAATGTCGCCGTCTCGGAGTGTTCATGCGCCCAGGGCGCGCCCGTTGGCGGTGCGCGCCTCCCGTGCGCCCCCGCTCGCCCCCGCGCGCCAGAAAAGATTCCGATCAATGGGCCGAATGGGTGTGGCGCCCATGAAGTGACGACCCGTCAGGGCATGGAGGGGCACTAGGCTTCAGATCGTGAAGGCAATCCGCAGATTCACCGTCCGCACTGTCCTGCCCGAACAACTGCAGCCGCTGCACGAGCTGGCGCTGAACCTCCGATGGTCCTGGCATCCCGAAACGAGGGAGCTCTTCCGCTCCGTCGACCCGGAGGTCTGGGCCGCCGTCGGCGAGGATCCGGTGCGCCTGCTCGGCGAGGTGCCGGCACCCCGGTTGGCGGCACTCGCCACCGACCGGCGCTTCCTGCGCCGCCTCGGCGACCTCGCCGACGACCTGCGCGACTATCTCGCCGGGCCGCGCTGGTACCAGTCCGCCGCGGCTGCCGACGCCCGGCCGCTGCCCGCCGCCATCGCCTACTTCTCACCCGAGTACGGCATCGCCGCCGCGCTGCCCCAGTACTCCGGCGGGCTCGGCATCCTGGCCGGAGACCACCTCAAGGCCGCCTCCGATCTCGGCGTGCCCGTCATCGGCGTCGGCCTCTTCTACCGGCACGGCTACTTCCGCCAGTCGCTCTCCCGGGACGGCTGGCAGCAGGAGCGGTACCCGCTGCTCGACCCGGACGAACTGGCCGTCACCCTGCTCCGCGAGCCCGACGGCACCCCCTGCGAGATCGACCTCGCCCTCCCCGGCGGCCGCCGGCTGGCCGCCCACATCTGGCGCGCCCAGGTCGGCCGCGTCCCGCTGCTGTTGCTCGACTCGGACATCGAGGCCAACGCCGTCGCCGAACGCGGTGTCACCGACCGGCTCTACGGCGGCGGCAGCGAGCACCGGCTGCTGCAGGAAATACTGCTCGGCATCGGCGGCGTCCGCGCCGTCCGCACCTACTGCCGGCTCACCGGACACGCCGAGCCCGAGGTGTTCCACACCAACGAGGGACACGCCGGCTTCCTCGGCCTGGAGCGGATCCGCGAACTGGTCGCCGCCGAGGACGGACTCGGCTTCGCCGCCGCCCTGGAGGCCGTCCGGGCCGGCACCCTGTTCACCACCCACACCCCGGTGCCCGCCGGCATCGACCGCTTCGACCGCGACCTGGTCGCCCGGCACTTCGGCGGCGACGCCGCACTGCCCGGTGTCCCGGTCGACCAGGTGCTGACCCTCGGCGCCGAGACCTGGCAGGGCGGCGACCCCAAGCTCTTCAACATGGCCGCGATGGGCCTGCGGCTCGCCCAGCGGGCCAACGGCGTCTCCACCCTGCACGGCGAGGTCAGCCGCTCGATGTTCAGCGGGCTCTGGCCGGGCTTCGACGCCGCCGAGGTGCCGATCACCTCCGTCACCAACGGCGTCCACGCCCCGACCTGGATCGACCCCGCGGTGGTCCGGCTCGGCGCCGAGGAGATCGGCCACGAACGCGCCGAGGACGCCATGGCCGTCGGCGACGCCAAGCGCTGGACCGGCCTGGAACGGATCGGCAACGGCGAGATCTGGGAACTCCGGCGCTCCCTGCGCGCCCAACTCGTCGACGAGGCCCGGCGCCGGCTCCGCGCCTCCTGGCGCCAGCGCGGCGCCGGCGACGCCGAACTCGGCTGGGTCTCCTCCGTGCTCGACCCGGACGTGCTCACCATCGGCTTCGCCCGGCGGGTCCCCTCGTACAAGCGGCTCACCCTGATGCTCCGCGACCCCGTCCGGCTGCGGGCCCTGCTGCTCCACCCGACCACCCCGGTGCAGATCGTGGTGGCCGGCAAGGCCCACCCCGCCGACGACGGCGGCAAGCGGCTCATCCAGCAGCTGGTCGCCTTCGCCGACGACCCGGCGATCCGGCACCGGATCGTCTTCCTGCCCGACTACGACATGGCCATGGCCAAGCTGCTCTACCCCGGCTGCGACGTCTGGCTGAACAACCCGCTCCGGCCGCTGGAGGCCTGCGGCACCTCCGGGATGAAGGCCGCGCTCAACGGCTGCCTCAACCTGTCGATCCTCGACGGGTGGTGGGACGAGTGGTACGACGGTCAGAACGGCTGGGCCATCCCGACCGCCGACAGCGCCGGCAACGGGCGGCTCGACCCCGAGAGCCGCGAGGCCGAGCGCCGCGACGACATCGAGGCCGCCGCGCTGTACGACCTGATCCAGCACCAGGTCGCCGCCCGGTTCTACGACCGCGGCGCGGACGGGCTGCCGCACCGCTGGATCGCCATGGTCCGGCACACCCTGGTCACCCTCGGGCCCAAGGTGCTGGCGGGACGGATGGTCCGCGAGTACGTCGAGCGGCTGTACGTTCCGGCGGCGGACGCGCGACGCGAGCTGGTGGCCGGGGCCGCGGCTTCCGACGGGGGCGCGTACGCCGGGGCGCGGGAGCTGGCCGGGTGGAAGGCCCGGGTCCGCGACGCCTGGCCGGCCGTCCGGGTCGAGCACGTCGAGGCGGACGGGCCGGGCGAGGCACAGGAGCTCGGGACGACCCTCGCGCTGCGGGTGCAGGTCTCGCTCGGGACGCTGCAGCCCGAGGACGTCGAGGTCCAGGTGGTGTCCGGGCGGGTGGACGAGAGCGACGGGATCTCGGACGCCGCCGTGCTGGCGCTGAAGCCGGCCGGCGGGGGAGGACCGGACCTGGACGGGCGGCTGCGGTACGAGGGGCTGCTGGAGCTGGGGCGGACCGGGCCGTTCGGGTACACCGTACGGGTGCTGCCGGACCATCCGCTGCTGGCTTCGCCGGCGGAGATGGGGTTGGTGGCGCTGCCGGCGGAGATGTCGGGGATGGATTCCGGCATGCTGCGCTAGCCCCTCGGGGGCGCGAGGAACTGCGCGACCGGCCATGCACTCACGTAGAGCGTTGGCTGGTCGCGCAGTTCCTCGCGCCCCTTTTGGCAGTACGGAACCGTGACCAGGGGTGAGCGTCGCAGTTCCCCGAGCCCCTGAAGAATTAGCTCTGCCAGGTCTCCCAGAGGGCCGCGTACGGGCCGGCGGCGGTGACGAGGGCGTCGTGGGTGCCGAGTTCGGTGAGGCGGCCGGCTTCCATGACGGCGACGCGGTCGGCGTCGTGGGCGGTGTGGAGGCGGTGGGCGACGGCGATGACGGTGCGGCCTTCGAGGACGGCGGCGAGGGCGCGTTCGGTGGCGCGGGCGGCGCCGGGGTCGAGCAGGGCGGTGGCCTCGTCGAGGATGACGGTGTGCGGGTCGGCGAGGACGACCCGGGCGAGGGCGAGCTGCTGGGACCGGGCGCCGTCCAGGCGGTGGGCGCCGGCGCCGAGTTCGGTGTCGAGGCCGTCGGGCAGGTCGTGCTGCCAGCCGACGGCGGTGAGGGCGGCTTCCAGCCGGGCGTCGTCGGCGGTCGGCGCGGCGATGAGCAGGTTGTCACGGAGGGTGCCGAGGAAGACGTGGTGCTCCTGGGTGACCAGGACGACCTGGCGCCGCAGCCGGTCGGGGTCGAGGTCGGCGACGGGGACGCCGCCGACGGTGACGCTGCCGGCGCGGGGGTGGTCCATGCCGGCGAGCAGGCGGCTGAGGGTGGTCTTGCCGGAGCCGGACGGGCCGACCACGGCGAGCCGTTCGCCGGGACGGATGGTCAGGTCGACGCCGTGCAGGACGTCGTCGCGGCCGTCGTAGGCGTACCGGACGCCGGTGACCTCGATCCGGTCGTCCTGCGGCTCGGCGGAGCGGGCGGCGACGGCGCGCGGTGCGTCTGCGAGCCCTTCGACCCGGGCGAAGGAGGCGCCGCTGCTCTGCAGCTGCTCGATCCAGACCACGATGGTGTCGAGCGGTGACTCCAGCTGGCGGACGTACAGGGCGGCGGCGACGGCGGCGCCGAGGCCGACCATGCCGTGGGCGTGCAGCAGGGCGCCGACCAGCAGGACCACGACGACGGGGACGGTGTAGGAGACGCTGACGGTCGGGAAGAAGACGCTGCGCAGGAAGAGGGTCCGCTCGCGGGTGCGGCGGCAGTCCTCGACGGCCCGCTCGCCGGTGGCGGTCCGCTCGGCCTGCAGGCCGAGGGCGTCGACGGTGCGGGCGCCGGTGGCGGTGGCGGCGAGGACCTCGGCCAGGGCGGAGTTGGCGGCGCCCTCGGCGAGGTAGGCGGCGCGGGCGCGGCGCAGGTACCAGCGGGCGCCGAGGGCGATGCCGGTCATGCCGATCACCCCGCAGGCACCGAGCAGCGGTTGGACGGCGAAGGTCGCGCCGAGGATGAACAGGCACTGCAGGACGGCGATGAAGACGTCCGGGGCGGCATCGCGCAGGGCGCCTCCGACGGCGGAGACGTCGGTGGTGCCGCGGGCGGTGAGGTCGCCGGTGCCGGCCCGTTCGACGGTGCCGGCGGGAAGGGCGAGGGCGCGGTCGACGAACTGCTCGCGGATCCGGGCCGAGGTGCGCTCGCCGAAGCGGTGGGCGACGTACCGGCCCTGGCGGGAGAGCAGCAGCTGGGCGAGGGCGCAGCCGAGGATGGCGAGGGCCAGCCGGTCGACGGTGTGGGCGCCGGCGCCGGTGGTGACGCGGTCGATGATCCGGCCGAGCAGCCAGGGGCCGGCCAGGCCGGTGAGGGCGGCCAGCGCGTTGAGGGCGAGCAGGGCGGTGAAGCCGCGGAGGTCCTGGCGGATCAGCGCGACGGTGGCCCGGCGGACCCTGGCCGCGGTGGCGACGGGGAGATGGGTGCTCATCGGACGGCCTCCTCGGCGGGGCGGGGCGCGGGCAGGGCGGCGCCGGTGCTCTCCTCGCGGGAGACCAGGGCGCGGTAGCCGGGGTGGTCGCGGAGCAGCTCGCGGTGGCGGCCGGTGGCGACGACCTTGCCGTCGACCAGCAGGTGCACGGTGTCGGCGTGGTCCAGCAGCAGCGGGGAGACACTGGTGAGCAGGGTGGTGCGGCCGGTGCGGGCGCGGCGCAGGCCGGCGGCCATGGCGGCCTCGGTGTGGGAGTCGACGGCGGAGGTGGGTTCGACGGCGAGCAGCACCTCGGGGTCGGCGGCGATCGCGCGGGCCAGCCGCAGGCGCTGGCGCTGGCCGCCGGAGAGGTTGCGGCCCTCGGCGGTGACGGCGGAGTCCAGGCCGTCGGGCAGGCCGCGCAGCACGTCCAGGGCGGCGGCGGCTTCCAGGGCGGCGAGCAGGGCGTCGTCGGGGAGGGTGCGGCGGCCGGAGAGGACTTCGCGCAGGGTGCCGGCGAACAGGGCGGCCTCGTTGTCGGCGACCAGGATCCGGTCCCGGACGGTGCGGAGGGCGACGGAGTCCAGGCGGGCGGTGCCCCACTCGGCGGGGCCGTCGGCGAAGCGGCCGAGCCGGTCGACCACGGCGGCGCTGTCGGCGGGGCGGGCGCAGGCGAGCACGGTGAGCCGGCCGGGCGTCGCCTCGACGCCGGACTCGGGGTCGCGCAGCGTGGCGGGTCGGTCGGGGCCGGGGCCGCCGGCGGCCGGGTCGGTGCCGGGGTCGAGGGCGAGGAAGCGGACCACCCGGGCGGCGGCGACCAGGCCGCGGCTGATGTCCTGTCCGCTCTCCAGCAGGAACTGGACCGGGACCACCAGCACGGCGACGTACCCGTAGACGGCGACCAGTTCGCCGACGGTGATGTCCCCGGCGGCGGCCATCCGGGCGGCGAGCCAGGTGACACCGGCCAGGAAGAGGGTGGGCAGGCCGATCCCGAAGGACTGCAGCCAGCTGGTCACCGCGCCGACCCGGTAGCCGTCGGCCTGCAGTTCGCGGGAGTCGCGGCGGTAGCGTTCGGCGTACTCCTCCTTGCCGCCGAGGCCGTTCAGCACCCGCAGTCCGCCGACCATGTCCTCGAAGCGGGAGGACAGCCGGCCCTGCCGTTCCCGGTAGCGGCCCTCGGTGCCGCGCAGCCGGCCGAGCAGCGGGCCGACCACGACGGCGGTCAGCGGGACGCCGAGCAGCACCACGGCGGCGAGCAGCGGGGAGATGGCCAGCAGCAGGACGGCGATGGTGAGGTACGCGACCACCGAGCCGATGCCGGGGCCGACGAAGGTGAGGGTGCGGCTGATCTGGCCGACGTCGCCGATCCCGATGGTGACCACCTCGCCGGCGGTGACCAGCCGGGGCAGCGCGGCGCCGAGCCGGACGGACTGGCGGGTGACCACCCGGACGGTGCGGAAGGTGGCGTCCATCCGGACCCGGGTCATGGTGCGGTGCCGCAGCAGGCCGATGCCGGCGTTGATCACGCCGCTGACCAGTAGGACGGCGGTCCAGCCGAGCAGCGCGGCCGGGTGGCGGGCCTTCAGGCCGTCGTCGATCGCGCGGGAGAGCAGGTACGGGGTCAGGGTCAGACCGAGCATCCAGACGGTGCCGAGTACGGCCCCCGCGCCCACCCGTCCGCGCTGGCTGACCGTCAGCCAGAGCAGGTAGCGGCCGGCACTTCGGATGTCCGGTGTCCCCGGATCGGCGCTCAGGTCGTTCACGCACCGCACCCTAGCGGCCAACCCGCTTGGCGGGCCGCGAATTACCCGTTATCGTCACTCTGACATTATCTGAGAGAGGGGTGACGCCGTGAGCTGGACCGAACTGCTCGGCTTCGTCACCGGGGCGATCGGCGTCTGGCTCACCGTCCGGGCGAACATCTGGAACTTCCCGGTCGGCATCGCCAACAACGTCTTCTTCCTGGTGCTGTTCACCGGCGCCAGGCTGTACGCCGACGCCGCACTGCAACTGGTCTTCCTGGTGCTGGCCGTCCACGGCTGGTGGCAGTGGCTGCGCGGCGGCGAGCGCCGGGCCGGCCGGGAGATCCGGTCGGCCGGCGGCCCGACCCTCGGCCTGCTGCTGGTCCTGCTGCTCCCGGTGACCTGGGCGCTGACCGTGGTGCTCGCCCGGGCCGGTGACAGCGCGCCGTTCTGGGACGCGCTCACCACCGCGCTGTCGCTGGCCGCCCAGTGGCTGCTGAACACCAAGCGGATCGAGAACTGGTACTTCTGGATCGCCGCCGACCTGGTCTACATCCCGCTCTACCTGGCCAAGGGGCTGGACCTGACCGCCCTGGTCTACCTGCTGTTCCTCAAGATGTGCCTGGTCGGCCTGCGGAGCTGGCGCCGGCAGCAGCCGGCCGGCGCGGCGGCGGTGGCGGCATGAGCGACTTCCGGCACGGACTGGTGATCGGCAAGTTCTACCCGCCGCACGCCGGACACCACTTCCTGATCCGCAGCGCCGCCGACGCCTGCGACCGGGTCACCGTGGTGGTGATGGCGGCCGACGTGGAGTCGATCCCGCTGGCCGCCCGGGTCGGCTGGATCCGCGAGGCGTGGGCCGGCGACCCGCACGTGCGGGTGGTCGGCACCGCGGACAACCTGGAGGTCGACTACGACAGCGAGGAGGTCTGGGCCGGGCACGTGGCCCTGATGCGCGCGGCGGTCGGCGACCTGGCCCCGGCGGTCGACGCGGTGTTCAGCTCCGAGCCGTACGGCGTCGAGCTGGCCCGGCGGTTCGCGGCCGCCCCGGTGGTGCTCGACCGGGCCCGGGACACCTTCCCGGTCTCGGGGACGAAGGTGCGCGCCGACCCGGTCGCGCACTGGGCGGACCTGGAGCCGCCGGTCCGGGCCGGCCTGGCCCGGCGGGTGGTGGTGCTCGGCGCCGAGTCGACCGGCACCACCACGCTCTCCCGCGACCTCGCCGAGGCGCTCCGGGCCCGCGGCGGGGTGCACGCGCTGACCGGCTGGGTGCCCGAGTACGGCCGGGAGCTGACGGTGGCCAAGCTCGCGGTGGCCCGCGCGCGGACGGCGGACGGCCCCGAGCCGACCGTCTTCGACCTGGAGTGGACCGACCGCGACTTCGAGGTGGTCTGCCGGCGGCAGACCGAGGCGGAGGAGCGGGCGGCCAGGGCCGGCGGCCCGGTGCTGGTCTGCGACACCGACGCGCTGGCCACCACGGTCTGGCAGGAGCGGTACGTCGGCGCGGTGACGCCCGAGGTCGCGGCGCTGGCCGGGGCGCTGCCGCCGCGCGCGCTCTACCTGCTCACCTCGGAGGTGGGGGTGGACTTCGAGGACGACGGGCTGCGCGACGGCGAGCACCTGCGGGCCTGGATGAACGGGCGGTTCCGCGAGGTGCTCGCCGGCCGGGGCGTGCCGTGGCTGGAGCTGGCCGGGTCCCGGGCGGAGCGCCTGGAGCGGGCGCTGGCCGCGGTGGACCGGCTGCTCACGGACGGTCCCGGGCTGGCCGATCCGCTCGGCTGAGCGGGCGGCGCGCGGTCAGGACAGGGTCAGGACGGGCAGGCGGTGCCGGCCCGCAGCGGGAAGCGCTCGACCTCCAGGTGCCAGTTCTGCAGGCCGAACGAAGCGTCCCGGCTGGCCCGGACCTGGATCCGGGTGGTGGCGTCGCGGCCGTCGAACTGCGGGGCGAAGCAGGCGGTCCGGGTGTAGCCGTGGGCGCTCCACTCGGGCCTGCCGCGGGCGGTGACGAAGCGGGCGTTGGTGTCGCCGGGGGCGGCCACCTGCCCGCCGACCAGCACGCGGACCGAGCAGACCGCGTTGTCGACCGGCGACTCGCAGATCGCGTCGGCGTCGAAGTGGACCACGAAGACACCGTCGAAGCCGACGCCGCGGCCGGTGGAGTCGGGGACGACGGCGCCCGGCAGGTCGGTCCAGTCCTGCGCGGAGGTCTCGAACCGGTCGGCGTTCCAGAGGGTGGCGACGGCCGGGGTGCCGGTTCCCTGGACGGGGGCGGCGGGCACGGCGCGGGTGGCGGACTCGGCCGCCGGGGCGATCAGCGCCACGGCGCCGAGCGCGCCGACGGCCAGCGCCGCGGTGAGCAGACGGGGGCGGGACATGGCGTCCTCCTGGGACGGGGGAGGGCCGCCCGGGAGCCCGCGCTCCCGGGCGGTCACAAGGACCTAGGGGATCTGCCCACCGGAGGGCTTGGCCTCCAGCTTGATCCACTTGGCCGCGCTGGGGACGCCGGCCGAGTCGAGCAGGAAGAGCATGTAGTACCCGGGCGGCGCGGCCGCCGCCAGCGGCGGTGCCTGGAGGGTGAGTTGGCCGCCGTTGCGGTTGTTGATCCGCAGCTCCAGGTGGCGCTGGCTGGTGTCCACCGAGTGGGTGGAGGTGATCGGCGCCAGCAGGACCGCCCGGCTGACCTTGCTCGGCGTCGAGGTGGAGACCTGGAACTCGGTGTTGAACCGGACCGGGGTGGTCGGCGCGGAGTCGAGCGCCGGACGGTTGCCGGTCTGCAGGTACGGCGGCTCGTAGATCTCGATGGTGCCGTTCATGCCGGACTTGATGTCCGGGTTGTTGGCGATCTGCTGCAGCTCGTCGCCGGTGATCATGACGCGGCCGTCGGGGAGGATCACCGCGTTGGAGTGGTAGCCGCGCGGCAGCCGCTGGACCGGCCCGAGCTTCCAGTTGCCCTGGTCGTCGCGGAACTCGGTCTGGCGGTACTTCAGGTCGGCGTTGGGGTTGTACGGCCCGTTGCCGTAGTCGCGGATGTCGAAGGCGCCGTTGACGGTGAACAGCTTGCCGTCCGGGAAGATCAGGGTGTCGTCCTGGGTGCGCCCGAAGGCGCGCGGCTTCAGCATGCTCCACTGGCCGCCGGCGAGCTGGTAGGTGTTCGGGTCCTTGCGGTTGCCGCCGAGCACCAGCACCGAGTCCGGACCGTTGACGCCGCCGGGCAGGGCCACCGCCGAGCCGTAGTTGCGCCACGGGGCGTCGGCGGGCAGCTTGTCCAGGTCCGGGCGGGCGGGCAGGTCGGCGCGGGTCTCGGCCTTCGGGTCGAAGACCCACTGCTCGCCCGGCACCCGGCCGAGGCCGTAGACCTTGCCGTCGTTCAGCGAGAACAGCTGCGGGTAGTCCTGGGTGAACGGCGCGTCGGCGCCGAAACGGTCCACCGGCGCGTTCGGCACCTTGCCCGGGTCCTTCTCCGGGGCGACCGACTTGGCGGGGAAGCGCTCAACGATCGGCGTCGGGGTGCCCCAGCCGAGCTCGGACTGCCCGGACATGATCAGCTGTCGGCCGTCCGCGCCGGTCACCACCGACGGGTACCAGCGCCCGACCTGCATGTCCGGGTTCTGGGTCCACTGCTCCTTCCACGGGTCGAAGATCAGCGACAGCTTGGCGCCGGCACCGCCGTTGCCGCCCAGGTTGCCGCCGAACACGCCGACCATGCCGTTGGGCAGGTACGAGTGGCCCGCGCAGAAGAACGGCGCCGGGCGGTTGGCGCCGGTGCCGTCGTCCAGCACCACGTTGGGCGGGGGCACAGCCTTGAAGGCGTCCGCGCCGGTGCCCTTCGCCGGGTCCCACAGGTACGCCCGGCCGGCGTTGGCCAGGCCGATGACGTTGGTGGGCGCGGGTTCCTTGGTCGGGTCGGTCTCGACCGCCTCGAACGAGAAGACCAGCACCTTGCCGGTGGGCAGCAGGGCGATGTGGTCGCCGTAGTCGGGGGAGGGGAAGTAGTCGGTGAACTTTCCGAAGACCGCCGGGTCGAAGGCGCCGTTGGTGGCCTTCTGGCTGTCCGTCAGCGCCTTGAGGCGGTTGATCCGCATCGGGTTGGGATAGCCGTTGTCCGGGCCGCCCTCGGCCCGCCGGGAGCCCTGGGCGGCCCGGCTCTCCAACCGGATCCAGGCCCGCTGGGCGGCCTCGTCGTGGCCGAGCGCGGCGAGTTCGGCCGGATCGATGGCGGCGTCCACCTGCTCGGCGGTGAAGGCGGCCCCGGCGTCCGGGCCAGCGGCGGACGCGGGAGCGGCGCAGAGCAGGGAGGCGGTGAGGCTGGAGGCGAGGACGCAGGCCGCCGCCGCGGCGGCCAGCCGGGCGCGGGAGGGTGGTGCGGTACGGGACATGGACTTCCTTCAGGACGGAGAGTGACCGGCGCCGGCCGGGGAGGCGGACCGCGCGAGGGGACGCGGTCGGGTCGCCGCAGGTCGTTCGTCAACGGATGAGCCACAGTCTGGGCGTTGCCATGACGTCGTGTCACGTCGCCGCGCGCGGACGGATGGTGTCGGGCGCGCCTGTCGCGATCATGAAGTTCGGATACATACCATGCCCCTGGCTGTCACGGAAGGTAATCACACTGGAGGGTGCATGGCGACCGATCTGCCGCTGCGCGAGAACGACGACATCCAGGGGGACGTCCTCGCCGGCTTCAAGAAGGACCACACGGTCCTGCTCTTCCTCACCTTCGAGGACCCGGTCAAGGCCCGCGGCTGGCTGCGCCGGCTCACCCCGAGGATCGCCACCACCCGGCAGGTGGCGGCCTTCAACAAGGCGTACAGCGAGGCGCGCAAGCGCTCCGGCGGCGATCCCACCGGTCTGCGGGCGACCTGGCTGGGCGTCGGCCTCACCTATCCGGGGCTGGCGGCGCTGATCGACCGGGAGCCGTACCCGCCCGTCCCGGCCGAGCGGGACGACACCCTGCGCGCCTTCCAGCAGGGGCCGGTGGCCCGGGCCGGGATCCTCGGCGACGAGGGCGACAGCCACCCCAGCACCTGGATCTTCGGCAACAACCGCACCGAGGAGTCGCTGCACGCGGTGCTCACCGTCGCCGCCGACACCGTCGAGGACCTGCAGGCCGAGCTGACCGCGCAGCGCGAGGCGGCGGCCCAGTGCGGGGTGTCGATCGTCTTCCAGCAGAACTGCGCCACCCTGCCCGGCAGTCGCCGCGGCAAGGAGCACTTCGGCTTCAAGGACGGCGTCAGCGAGCCCGGCGTCCGGGGCTTCGACGAGCCCGACCCGCTGCGCGAGGAGTGGGTCAGGGACCACCCCGGCACCCGGCTGATCCCGGCCGGGGAGTTCGTCGTCGGACACCCGAGGGTGGAACCGGGCGTCATGCCGCCGACCGCGGCGCCGTGGGCGCACAACGGCTCCTTCCAGGTGGTCCGGCGGCTCGCCCAGGACGTGCCGGGCTGGTGGGCCCAGCTCGCCCGGACGCTGCCGGTCCTGAAGGAGCGCAAGGCCGTTCCGCAGGACGCCACGGTGGAGTGGCTGGCCGCGCGGGTGGTGGGCCGGTGGCGCTCGGGGACACCGGTGGCCAAGTGCCCGCACGCCGACACGCCGTTCAACACGGTCGCCGCCAACGACAACGAGATCAGCTTCCGGGACGACCCGGACGGGCACACCACCCCGCTCTTCTCCCACCTGCGCAAGACCAACCCGCGGGACGGGCTCCGGGAGGCGTCCGGCGAGCCCCCGCTGCCGGAGAACCCGGTGATGGACCGCCGCCGGATCATGCGCCGCGGCAGCCCGTACGGCCACCCGTTCGACCCGGCCGCCGAGGGTCCGGGCGGGCCGGACGCCCCGCGCGGGCTGCTCTTCGTCTCCTACCAGGCCGACCTGGTCACCCAGTTCGAGTTCATCCAGAACATGTGGATGGACAGCCCGGGCTTCCCGCCGGGCCGCAAGGCACCCGAGGGCCGTCCGCCCAGCCCCGGCCCGGACGCGATGGTCGGCGCCGACGGCACGGTGTACTGGGAGCACGCCGACGGCGAGCCGGTCGAGCTGGAGTTCCGGCGCTTCGTGCGGACCGAGGGCGCCGTGTACGCCTTCGCCCCGTCGATCACCGTGCTCCGGGCGCTCGGCGACGGCGTGCTGCCCGGGGAGGACACGACCGAGCCCGGTCGCCCGGTCGACACCTTCCTGCCCGTCCCGGACCGCCAGCGGGACGCCGGCAAGAGCTGGTACTGGGCCTTCCGCACGGTCGGCGGCAAGCAGGTGTTCCGGGTGGTGTCGATCGCCGACGGCAGCGAGCACACCGACGTCCGGGAGGTGGACGACCGGCCGGTCGACGAGTGGGACTCCTTCGCCGGGATCCACCGGGTCGACCTGCTGCTGCCCTTCCCGGACGGACAGCGGGTGGACGGCAAGACCTGGTACTGGCTGTTCCACACCCGCACCGACGGGCGCCAGGTGTACCGGGTGGTCTCGATCGCGGACGGCAGCGCGCACGAGGACGTCAAGGAGCGGGACGACGCCGACCTGACCGCCTGGCGCTCGCTGGCCGGCGCCGGCCGGATCGACGTGGTGCTGCCGGTGCCGGACCTGCAGCGGGTCGGCGGGAAGAGCTACTACTGGGTCTTCCACTCCCGGGAGGGGGAGCAGCTCTACCGGGTGGTCTCGATCGCCGACGGCACGCGCCACGAGGACGTCCTGGAGGTGCCGGACCGGCGGATCTCCGAGTGGGACTCCTTCGCCGGCATCACCCGGATCACCGAGATCCTGCCGGTGCCGGACCGGCAGCGGGTGGACGGCGTGTCCGCCTACTGGGTGTTCCACGGCGACGACTACCGGATCGTCACCGTCGACGACGGCAGCGCGCACGAGGACCGGATCGTGGTCGGGGACCGTCCGGTCACCCGGTGGAACTCGCTGGCCTGAGAGCCGTGGAGCCGTCCGGCCCGGGCCCCGTGCGGGACCCGGGCCGGACGGCGGTCGTACCGGCGGTCAGACCAGGCTGTCGCGCCAGGTCCGGTGCAGGGCGGCGAAGCGGCCGGTGCCGGCGATCAGCTCGGCCGGGGTGCCGTCCTCGACCACCCGGCCCAGGTCCATCACCAGGACCCGGTCGGCGATCTCCACGGTGGACAGCCGGTGGGCGATGATCACCGCGGTCCGGCCGGCCAGGACGGTCCGCATGGCGCGCTGCACCGCCTGCTCGCCGGGCACGTCCAGCGAGGAGGTGGCCTCGTCCAGGATCAGCACCGCCGGGTCGGCCAGCAGGGCGCGGGCGAAGGCGACCAGCTGGCGCTGGCCGGCCGAGATCCGGCCGCCGCGCTTGCGCACGTCGGTGTCGTAGCCGTCCGGCAGCTCGGCGATGAACTCGTGCGCGCCGATCGCCCTCGCCGCCGCCTCCACCTCCGCCCGGGTGGCGTCGGGCTTGCCGATGGCGATGTTCTCGGCGACCGTCCCGGAGAACAGGAACGACTCCTGGGTCACCATCACCACGTTGCGCCGCAGCTCGGGGGTGGCGAGGTCGCGCAGGTCGACGCCGTCCAGGGCGACCCGGCCGTCGGTCGGGTCGTAGAACCGGGCCAGCAGCTTGGCCAGGGTGGACTTGCCCGCACCGGTGGCGCCGACCACGGCGACGGTCTGCCCGGCCGGCAGCACCAGGTCGAAGGCGGGCAGCACCTCCTTGCCGTTCCGGTACGCGAAGCGCACCCCGTCGAAGCCCACGTCGCGGCCCTTGCCGGCGGCGGCCGGCAGCTCGACCGGCTCGGCCGGCTCGGCGACGCTGGGCTCGTGGGCGAGCAGGCCGGCCATCTTCTCCAGCGCGGCCGCGGCCGACTGGTAGCTGTTCAGGAACATGGCCAGCTGGTCGATCGGGTCGTACAGCCGGCGCAGGTACAGCACGAAGGCGGTGAGCACGCCGAGCGCCAGGCTGCCGTCGGTGACCAGGTAGGCGCCGACCAGGACCACGCCGGTGATCCAGACGTTGGCCGTGGTCCGGGACAGGCCCACGTACCGGGCCATCTCCAGCAGGCCGTCCGCGGTGGCGTCGGCGGACTGCCGGTTGACGGCGCCGAAGGCGCGCTCGTTGGCGGCCTCGCGGCGGAACGCCTGGACCGGGCGGATGCCGTTCATGGTCTCGGTGAACCGGACGATCAGCGCGGCCACCGCCGTCCGGGAGCGCCGGTACACCTTCTGCGAGCGGCGCCGGAAGGAGCGGACGATCAGGTACATCGGCAGGAAGGACACCAGTGCGGCCAGGCCGAGCCGCCAGTCCATCCACAGCAGCACCACGGTGATGTAGCAGACCGACAGAGCCACCATCAGCAGCTCCTGCAGGCCCTCGGCGAGCAGTTCGCGCAGCGCGTCCACGTCGCTGGTGGCGCGGGAGATGATCCGGCCGGAGGTGTAGCGCTCGTGGAAGTCCAGGCTGAGCCGCTGGGCGTGCCGGAAGATCCGGCCACGGAGGTCGAGCAGGATGTCCTGGTTGATCCGGCCGCTGAGCCGGATGAAGGCGCGCTGCAGCAGGGTGGCGACCAGCGCGCAGCCCAGGTACGCGGCGGTGACCGCGATCAGCGGGCCGCTGTCGTGGTCGCGCAGCGCCGGGATGCCGCGGTCCATGGCGACGGCGACCAGCAGCGGGCCGGACTGCATGGCGGCCTGCTGGATCAGGATCAGCAGCACCGCGACGGTGATCCGGCGGCGGTGCGGGCCGAGCAGCTGTCCGAGCAGCGCCCGGGCCGCGCCGGGCGGGACGGGGATGTCCTCGTCCTCGGCGGCGGCCAGGGCGGCCTGCGTGTCGGCTTCGGGCGGGGGCAGCTCGTCCTCGGCGGGCGTGGCCGGTTGGACGGTGGTGGTCATCGCGGGAGGGACCCTTCCAGCTCGGGGGCGGCCTCGCCGGACATCAGCGCCCGGTAGGCCGGGGAGCTGTGCAGCAGCTCCTGGTGCGTGCCGACCGCCTCGATCCGGCCGTCGGCGAGGAGGGCGACGCGGTCGGCCAGCAGCACGGTGGACGGGCGGTGGGCGACCACCAGCGCGGTGGTGGAGGCCAGCACCGTGCGCAGCGCCTGCTCGACCAGCGCCTCGGTGTGCACGTCCAGCGCCGAGAGCGGGTCGTCCAGCACCAGGAACCGCGGGTCGCCGACCACCGCGCGGGCCAGCGCGAGGCGCTGGCGCTGGCCGCCGGACAGGCTCAGGCCCTGCTCGCCGACCTGGGTGTCGGCCCCCTCCGGCAGGCCCGCGACGAAGCCGGCCTGGGCGGTGGCGAGCGCGGTGGCCAGCCGCTCCTCGTCGGCCTCGGGCGCGCCCATCAGGACGTTCTCCCGGACGCTGGCGGAGAACAGCGTCGGCTCCTCGAAGGCGACCGAGACCAGCTCGCGCAGCCGGAGCCGGGACAGGTCGCGGATGTCGGTGCCGTCCAGGGTGATCGAGCCGGCGGTCGCCTCGTACAGCCGGGGGATCAGCGCGGTGAGGGTGGTCTTGCCGCAGCCGGTGGCGCCGACCAGGGCCATCGTCTCGCCGGGGCGGACGTGCAGGTCGATCCCGGTCAGCAGGTCGGGCGTGCCCTCGGGCGCGTCCGGGTAGCGGAACCGGACGCCGGTGAACCGGATGCCCGGGTCGTCGGCGGCCGGGGCGCCGGAGGGGGCTCCCTCAGCGGCGGCGAGTGAGGAAGGCTCGGGCTCGTCCATCACCTCGAAGAAGCGGTTGGCGGCGCTGCCGGCCTCGGCGGCGAAGCCGAGCAGCCAGCCGAGCGACTCCACCGGCCAGCGCAGCGCCAGCGCGGTGGACAGGAAGGCGACCAGGGTGCCGGCCGACATCCCGTCCTCGGCCACCTGCCAGGCGCCGACCGCCAGCGCGCAGCCGAGCGCCAGCTCCGGCAGGCCGACGATCACCGCCCAGAGGTTGGCCAGCAGCCCGGCCTTGCGCAGCTCGGTGGTGCGCAGCTCGCCGCTGTGCTGGCGGAACTCCTCGGCCATGCTGCGGTGCCGGCCGAAGGCCTTGAGGATCCGGATGCCGAGGATGGACTCCTCGACCACGGTGGCCAGGTCGCCGTTCTGGTCCTGGGCCATACGGGAGGCGGTCTGGTAGTTGCCCTCGAACCGGCGGGTGTAGAGGATCAGTGGCACCGCCGGCACCAGGGTGATCAGCGCGAGCCGCCAGTCCAGGGTGAACATCAGCACGGTGCCGGTGACGAAGACCGTCGAGTTGACGATCAGGAAGACCAGCGGGAAGACGAAGAACAGCCGCATCACGAACATGTCCGAGGTCGCCCGCGAGAGCAGCTGGCCGGAGGGCCAGCGGTCGTGGAAGGAGACCGGCAGCCGCTGCAGCTTGGCGTAGAGGTCGCCGCGCATCGCGGTCTCCACCCCGGCCATCGGACGGGCCAGGATCACCCGGCGGGTGTAGAACAGTGCGGCCTCGGCCAGGCCGAGCACCAGCAGCAGCCCGATGAGCGGCCGCAGCGCGGCCAGGTCGTGGTGGGCGATCGGGCCGTCCACGATCCGGCGCAGCACCATGGGCACCGCGAGCACGCTGAGCGAGGCCAGCCCGGCGGCGGCGACGGAGCCGGCGATCCGCCAGCGGGCCACCCGGGCGTACGGCCACAGCCGGAGCAGCGCCCGCACGGTGGAGTGACGTGCGGGGGGTGATTCCGGTGGGTGTTCGGTTGACGCTCCGTCGGCGTCCGCGGGGGTGGGCGGGGCGGCGGGGTTCTGGTTCTCGGCCATCGCGGAGAGGGTAGGACGAGTCCGCGACATTTCTCACCAGGTTTTATGCCCCTGTCGGCGAGAACCGGCCAGCCCGGCCCCACGGGCGCGTGCGCGTGCGAACGGCGCGCACCGGCGCACCGCGGCCCGGTTGCGCCTCGGGCGCCCCTTGCGTACCACCGGTCCCGGCGCGATTCCATCTGTACCGAAACGGATCAGTGACGAAGCCGATCACCGGAGCACCAGGAGAGACGCATGACGGTCGAGACCGAGCCCGCGCCCGGGACCCACGTCGAGGTACGCGCGCAGCTCAGCCTCAGCACGGTCGCGGCGAGGAACCTCGCCACCACGACCAAGTCCAAGCCCCAGATGCAGGAGATCAGCTCCCGCTGGCTGCTGCGCAAGCTCCCCTGGGTGCACGTCAAGGCCGGCACGTACCGGGTCAACCGGCGCCTCAGCCACGCGGTCGGGCGGGGCCGGGTCGGCTTCGTCAAGACCGGCCGCGAGGTCAGGGTGGTCGCGCCCACCCTGTGCGAGCTGCCGGTGCTGCGCGGCTTCGTCGACGACGGCGTGCTCGGCGAGCTGGCCGGCCGCTTCGTCCAGCGCGACGTCGCCGCAGGCCAGGTGCTGGTAGAGGAGGGCGCCGAGATCTCCGAGGTGTTCCTGATCGCCCACGGCAAGCTGGAGCGGATCGGCACCGGCAAGTACGGCGACACCACGGTCCTCGCCGTGCACGCCGACGGCGAGCCGATCGGCGACGAGGCGCTGACCGTCGAGGACAACCGCTGGCCCTACAGCGTCCGGGCGGTCACCGCCGGCACCGTGCTGACCCTTTCCTGGTCGGCGTTCCGGGAGCTGGCGGGGCGCTCCCCGGCGCTGCGCGCCCAGATCGACCGCTACGTCGAGGGCGTCCGGCACCCGCAGAACGCGCACGGCGAGGCCGAGATCGGGATGTCCGCCGGGCACGAGGGCGAGTACGCGCTGCCCAGCACCTTCGTGGACTACGAGCTGGCGCCGCGCGAGTACGAGCTGAGCGTCGCCCAGACCGTGCTGCGGGTGCACAGCCGGGTCGCCGACCTGTTCAACCACCCGATGAACCAGACCGAGGAGCAGCTGAAGCTCACCGTCGAGGCGCTGCGCGAGCGCCAGGAGCACGAGCTGGTCAACAACCAGGACTTCGGGCTGCTCGCCAACTGCGCCTTCGACCAGCGGATCCAGACCCACTCCGGCCCGCCCACCCCGGACGACCTGGACGAGCTGCTCGCGATGCGCCGCGACACCGACGCGATCTTCGCCCACCCGAAGGCGATCGCCGCGTTCGGCCGCGAGTGCAACCGGCGCGGGGTCTACTTCTCCACCGCCGAGTTCGGCGGCCACCACGTGCCCGCCTGGCGGGGCGTCCCGATCTACCCCTGCGGCAAGATCCCGGTGGTCGGCGGCCACTCGACCTCGATGATCGCGATGCGCACCGGCGAGGACAACCAGGGCGTGGTCGGGCTGACCCAGATCGGCATCCCGGACGAGGTCGAGCCCGGCCTCAACGTCCGCTTCATGGGCATCGACGACAAGGCGGTCGTCAACTACCTGGTCTCCACGTACTACTCCGCCGCGATCCTGGTGCCGGACGCCATCGGCGTGCTGGAGAACGTCGAGATCTCCCGCCCGCGCGGCTGACCCCGGCCCCCGCCCCGCTAGGTGCGCGCCCGCAGCAGGAGCAGCGAGCGCGCGCCCAGCGGCACCCCCTCCAGGGCGCGGTGGGCGGCGTCCGGTTCGCCGGGCAGGGCGGTGTCCACCACGGTCTCCCAGGCGGAGGCCCAGGGCTCGCCGGGGAGGGTGAACTCCGCCGGCTCGTGGCCGCCGTTGAGCAGCAGCAGGAAGCTGTCGTCACGGACGGCGCAGCCGTGCTGGTCGCGCTCCGACATCGCCGCGCCCGACAGCAGCATGCCCAGCGCGTGGCCCGGGGCGAACCAGTCGGCCTCGGTCATCTCCCGGCCGGACGGGGCGAACCAGGCCAGGTCCCGCTGCCCGTTCGGGGCGGTGGCCCGGCCGGAGAAGAACGCCCGCTGCCGCAGCACCGGGTGCGCCCGGCGCAGCCGGATCAGCCGCGCGGTCAGCTCCAGCAGCGAGCGCCACTCCGGCCGGTCCGCCAGCGACCAGTCCAGCCAGCTCACCGGGGTGTCCTGGCAGTACGCGTTGTTGTTGCCGCCCTGGGTACGGCCCAGCTCGTCGCCGGCGGTGATCATCGGCACCCCGGTGGAGAGCAGCAGGGTGGCCATCAGGTTGCGCAGCTGCCGGGCCCTCAGCTCGGTGACCGCGGGATCGGCGGACTCGCCCTCGGCGCCGCAGTTCCAGGAGCGGTTGTCGTCGGTGCCGTCCCGGTTGTCCTCGCCGTTGGCCTCGTTGTGCTTGCGGTTGTAGGTGACCAGGTCGCGCAGGGTGAAGCCGTCGTGCGCGGTGACGAAGTTGACCGAGGCGTACGGGCGGCGGCCGCCGCGCTGGTAGAGGTCGGAGGAGCCGGAGAGCCGGTAGCCGAGCTCCCGGACGTCCGGCCGCGCGCCGCGCCAGAAGTCGCGGACGGTGTCCCGGTACTTGTCGTTCCACTCGGCCCACAGCGGCGGGAAGCCGCCGACCTGGTAGCCGCCCGGGCCGACGTCCCACGGCTCGGCGATCAGCTTGACCCGGCTGAGCAGCGGGTCCTGGGAGACCGCGGCGAGGAACGGGTGGTGCATCTCCACCCCGTCGCCGCCGCGGGCGAGCGCCGCGGCCAGGTCAAAGCGGAAGCCGTCCACCCCCATCTCGGCGACCCAGTACCGCAGCGAGTCGGTGATCAGCCGGATCACGTGCGGCTGCCGGGTGTCCAGGGTGTTGCCGCAGCCGGTGTAGTCGGCGTAGCCGCGCCGGGAGCGGTCGAGGCGGTAGTAGCCGCCGTTGTCGACGCCGCGGAAGGACAGCGACGGGCCCATCACCCCGCTCTCCGCGGTGTGGTTGTAGACCACGTCGAGGATCACCTCGATCCCGGCCGCGTGCAGCGCCCGGACCATCCGCTTGAACTCGCCGACCTGCTGGCCGCGGCTGCCGGAGGCGGAGTAGCCGGCGTGCGGGGCGAAGAAGCCGAGGGTGTTGTAGCCCCAGTAGTTGGTCAGCCCGCGGGCCTGCAGGTGGTCCTCGCTGACGTGGTGGTGGACCGGCAGCAGCTCGACCGCGGTCACCCCGAGCCGGACCAGGTGGTCGATCGCGGCCGGGTGCGCCATCCCGGCGTAGGTGCCGCGCAGGTGCGGCGGGATGTCCGGGTGCAGCCGGGTGAAGCCGCGGACGTGCACCTCGTAGATCACCGTCTCGGCCCACGGGGTCTTCGGCCGCTGGTCGTCGTACCAGTCGTCGTCGTCGTGGACCACCACCGCCTTGGGCACGTACGGCGCCGAGTCCCGGTTGTCGCGGACGGTGTCGGCGACGTCCCGCTCGGGCCAGCCGCGCACCGCCGCGCAGGTGGCGTCGTGCGCCAGGTAGTGGCCGTCGATGGCCCTCGCGTACGGGTCGACCAGCAGCTTGGCCGGGTTCCAGCGGGCGCCGGTCCACGGGTCCCAGCGGCCGTGCACCCGGAAGCCGTAGCGGGTGCCGGGGAGGACGCCGGGGAGGTAGCCGTGCCACGTCTGGAAGTTCTGCTCGGCGAGGCGGTGTCTGCTCTCCCGCCCGTCCTCGCCGAACAGGCAGAGCTCGACCGCCTCCGCGCCGGGCGCCCAGAGCGCGAAGTTGGTGCCGTGGGTGCCCTCGGCGTCGGTGCGGTAGCGGGCGCCGAGCGGCTGCCAGCTGCCGGGCCAGGGCGCGGCGGGTTCGGGGTGGGGGGCCGTGCCGTTCAGTGCGGCGGCCGGGGCGTGCCCGACGCCCCGGGCCGCGCCCGTTCCCAGCTCCCGCCATGCCGTCATGGCACCCTCCCAGCCATCCGGGGGCCCGTCCCCGTCCTCCTCTTGTTTCCCTGATCGGAGGCGGTCGTCACCCGCCCGACCGGGTCGTGACGCAGGGTGATCACCCGGTCGGTCTCCGGAGCCGGCGGGTGAAACGTTCACTCGTGTCCGTCACCGCGGGTGGTCGTTGGACGGTGCGACACCGGCCGGCACCGGCCGGACCGGGATCACGCGGGAGGACCGGGATGCGCCCAGGAGTACGGGTCTGGGCACGGCGGGCGGCGGCGTTCGGGCTGGTCCTGCTGGCCGGCTGCACGGGACCGGGCCCTGGTCCCGCGCCGGGCGGCCCGGCGGCCGCGGGCACGGCGCTGAGCATGGACGGCGCCCCGCCGAGCCCGCCGGTCTCCCGGGCGCAGCTGACCACCGCGCCGGCCGACGGTGCCCAGGAGGTCCCGCTGGAGGGCGCGGTCCGGGTCGCCGTGGCGCAGGGACGGCTGGTCCAGGTCCGCCTGGCCGACGACCGGGGCACCCCGGTGGCCGGCACCGCGGCCCCGGACGGCACCGGGTGGACGCCGGGCGCCCGGCTGGCCCCGGCCACCGCGTACACCCTGGACGTGGTCGCCGAGGACGCGTCCGGGCTGCGCGCCGCCCAGCACACCGCCTTCACCACCCGGACCCCCGAGCGCACCTTCGTCGCCTTCTTCACCCCGGAGGACGGTTCGACGGTCGGCGTCGGCATGCCGGTCTCGCTGCGCTTCACCCGTCCGGTCGCCGACCGGGCGGCGGTGGAGCGGGCGGTCGCGGTGACCGCGGACCCGCCGGTGCCGGTGGTCGGGCACTGGTTCGGCGACCAGCGCCTGGACCTGCGGCCCGAGACGTACTGGGCGGCCGGGACCAGGGTGACCGTGGCGCTGCGGCTGAAGGACGTCCAGGCCGCGCCCGGGTACGTCGGCACCCAGTCCAAGGACGTGCACTTCACGGTCGGTCGCTCCCAGGTCAGCGTGGTCGACCTGGCGGCGCACACCATGGCGGTCCGCCAGGACGGCCGGCTGCTGCGCACCCTGCGGATCAGCGGCGGCAGCCCGGAGCACGCCACCTACCTGGGCGCGATGGTGGTCTCGGAGAAGTTCGAGGTGACCCGGATGGACTCGCAGACCGTCGGCCTCGGTGACGAGTACGACATCAAGGACGTCCCGCACGCGATGCGGCTGACCGCCTCCGGCACCTTCGTGCACGGCAACTACTGGGCCGACCCGGAGGTCTTCGGCCGCGCCAACACCAGTCACGGCTGCATCGGCCTGGCCGACGCCAAGGGCGGCTGGGACCAGGCGCCGGCCGGCTGGTTCTACGAACACACCCTGGTCGGCGACGTGATCGAGGTGCGCGGTCCCACCGGCGACCGGGTGCCCCCCGACAACGGCCTGAACGGCTGGAACCTGTCCTGGTCGCAGTGGGTGAGGGGGAGCGCGCTCGCGCCCCGCTGACAGTTCACGGAACCGGCACCCACCTCCCGCTCAAGATTCACTCAGAGACGCCCGTTATCCTGCGAGTCCCGGTGCAACCGTCCCGGGCGAAGACGCGTGTGTATTCGCTGTGGATACCGGGAGGGGAGCAGACCGAGTGAAGCCGGTAAGGGCGGCCGACGCCGCGATACGTACGACTGCGCGGACGGCCGCGCGAGGCCGGGCGGCGCAGGCCGGTGTCGCCGTACTGATGGGGGGCGCGCTGCTGTTGACGGCGGCGTGCAGCGGTTCCAAGGGCGGCGGGTCGACCGACGCCGGCGGCAGTGGTGGCGGCGGCTCGTCGGCGGCCTCGCCGGCTGCGCCGAAGACCTCGACCGCCCAGCTGACGGTGACCCCGCAGGACGGGGCCACCGATGTCGCCCCCAAGGACGGCCTGCAGGTCAGCGTCGCCAGCGGCACGCTGACCAGCGTCGAGGTGACCGACAAGAACGGCAAGGCGGTGCCCGGCACCATCGCGTCCGACGGGCTGAGCTGGAAGCCGAGCGAGGCGCTCACCGTCGGCATGGTCTACAAGGTGAACGCCCAGGCGAAGGACGCCGCCGGCCTGGTGGCCGCGTCGACCACCAGCTTCACCACGCTGACCCCGGCCAAGACCGTCGCGACCAACGACAACATCGCCGACAACGGCACCTACGGTGTCGGCATGATCGTCTCGGTGGCGTTCAGCAAGTCGGTGAAGAACAAGGACGCGGTGCTCAAGGGCATCACCGTCGAGGGCTCCGACGGCACCGTGGCCAAGGGCCACTGGTTCGGCACCCAGCGCCTGGACTTCCGTCCGCAGGAGTACTGGAAGCCCGGCACCAAGGTGACCGTCAAGTACCACCTGAAGAACGTCGAGATCTCGCCCGGCGTCTACGGCGACGTGGACAAGGACGAGCCGTTCACCATCGGCCGCTACCAGGTGTCGGTGGCCGACGCCGGCAGCCACATGATGACGGTCAAGAAGGGCGACGGCTCCACCCAGCAGATCCCGATCACCGCGGGCAACGACGACAACCCGTCGTGGAACGGCACCATGGTCATCTCCGGCAAGGAGAAGGTGACCCGGATGAACTCCGCCACCGTGGCCAACGTCAAGGGCGAGGAGTACGACGTCCCGGACGTGCCGCACGCGATGCGGCTGACCGCCTCGGGCACGTACGTGCACGGCAACTACTGGGGCAACGCCTTCGGCAAGTCCAACGCCAGCCACGGCTGCATCTCGATGCAGGACGGCAAGGGTGGCGACGACAGCTCGACGGCCGGCAAGTTCTTCGCCGCCTCGATGATCGGCGACGTCGTGACGATCAAGAACTCCAAGGGCCAGACGGTCTCGCCGGACAACGGCCTGAGCGGCTGGACGCTGCCCTGGAGCCAGTGGTGACCCCGGCTCGTTGAGCCAGCACGGCCCGGCCGCTCCTCGGAGCCGCCGGGCCGTTCTGCGTTCGTGACCGAATCACGACGTTCGCTATGCAACTTCCCGCTTGGGTAGACCGTGTTATGAGCTGACGGACCGGGGTGGATCGCCCGCGCGGCCGTCGTAGCGACCGTGTGGGGAGTTGGGGAACGTGAAGTCGATGCGCAGGGGCCTCGCGGTGGGGGCGCTCGGAGGCGCCCTGGTGCTGATGGCGGTGACCGGGTGCAGTGCCGGTGGGACGAAGGACAAGGGCGGCGACAGCGGCGCCGCCGCCGCGAAGATCGCGGCGCCGGCCAAGCCGACCGTCTCGGCGGCGGTGGTCTCCATCGAGCCCGCCAACGGCACCAAGGACGTCAAGCCGGCCGGCGCGCTCAAGGTCTCGGTGGCCAGCGGCAAGCTGACCACCGTCAAGGTGACCGGCCCGGACGGCAAGGAGGTGCCCGGCGCCGTCGCCGCGGACGGCCTCAGCTGGCTCCCCACCGGCACCCTGGACGTCTCCACCGACTACAAGGTGAACGCCCAGGCCGTGGACGCCCAGGGCGTCGCCACCGCCGCCGAGAGCGGCTTCACCACCCTCACCCCGGCCAAGGACGCCGGCGCGCACGACAACATCACCGACAACGAGACCTACGGCGTCGGCATGATCGTCTCGCTCACCTTCCAGCGGCCGGTCAAGGACAAGGACGCGGTGGTCAAGGGCATCACCTTCGAGGCGTCCGACGGCACCGTGGTCAAGGGCCACTGGTTCGGCGACCAGCGGGTCGACTTCCGCCCCGAGAAGTACTGGACCCCGGGCACCAAGGTGACCGTCAAGTACCGGCTGAAGAGCGTCGAGGTGGCGCCCGGCGTGTACGGCGGGGTCGACCACGACGAGCCGTTCACCATCGGCCGCTCCCAGGTCTCCACCGCCGACATCAACACCCACCGGATGACCGTGGTCCGCGACGGCCAGCAGATCGACTCGGTCCCGTTCACCGCCGGCAAGGCGGGCTTCGACACCTGGAACGGCTCGATGGTGGTCGAGGCGATGGAGGGCACCACCCGGATGACGTCCAACGGCGTCACCTCTCCGGGTTCCGGCGACGAGTACGACCTGGTGGTTCCGCACGCCATCAGGTTGACGGACTCGGGCACGTACGTGCACGGCAACTACTGGAGCAGCGCCATCGGCAACTCCAACGCCAGCCACGGCTGCATCGGCGTCCAGGACACCCAGGGCGGCAGCGACAGCTCCCGCGCGGGCAAGTTCTACCAGTCCTCGATGGTCGGTGACGTGGTCACGGTGGTGAATTCCAAGGGGGACACGGTCTCCGCGGACAACGGTCTCGGTGGCTGGAACGTCGCCTGGGGCTCCTGGTAGGACGCGGGCCGGACGCCGCGGGCGTCCGGCCGTCCGTTCGGTTGCGGGCGGCATATGCCACCTGAATAGTGATCGTTTGGTCATTGTCCGTACGCACCCGCTCGCGTTCCGCAATGATGGGGCGCATGGCGGGAATCGGCGAAGCGACTCTGGTGGCACATCAGTTGGCCCGTTTGGAAGATGACGATCCGTCGGCGGCCGGCGAACACGTGGTGCTGGCGGATCTGGAGAAGCTGACGGCGGCGGAGATGGAGCGCGACTACACCGCGCTGCTCCGCGATCCCGCCGTGCCGCGGGAGGTGCCGCTGCCCTCCCGGCCCGAGTCGGCCGGGGTGGCCCGCCGGGTGGTGCTCGCCGTCCTGCGGCTGTGGGGGCTCCAGCAGCATCTGGAGGCGGCCGAGTTACTCACCGGCGAAATCGTCGCCAACGCGGTCCGGCACGCCGGTGGGCGGATGGTCGGACTGCGCCTGCACCGGCGGCCCGGCTGGATCCGGGTCGAGGTGCGGGACTCCTCACGGGCGCTGCCCTGTCTGATCCTCGCCAACGAGGCCGGCTACGAGAGCGGCAACGGCCTGCGGATCGTCGATGCCGTCGCCGACCGCTGGGGCGCCGACCTGCTGCCCCGCGGCAAGGGCGTCTGGTTCGAGCTGAAGGTCCGCGAGCGGGCCGCCTGAGGCCCGTACCGGGCCCGGAAAACCATGCGGGGCCCCCGTCCACCGATCGTGTGGTCTGGGGGCCCCTGCGGTGTCACCGCGCAGGCCAGGGGGGTGCGTGCCGCGCGATGGAACGGCCGAACCGGGTCAGGGAGGCCGTGGATCGTGGGCGATGTGCCCGACTTATTCGACTATCGCACGGTCTCACCGGGTGAAACAAATTGGATCCGAAGGTCTGTGGTCGAGTTCACCTTCGCATCCGAGGTTTCCGCCCCGGGTGGCCCGATCGGCACGCCGCGCGCGGCAACGAGCGGCGCCGTGCCGGGCGGGCCGGCCTGCCCCCGGGGCGGGCAGCTCAGAGGCTGTTGGCCGCGCGCGCTATGTCGGCGGCGAAATGGGACACCTGGGTGTACACGCCCGGGTAGCCCGGAGCGGCGCAACCCGCGCCCCAGCTGACGATGCCGACCTCGATCCACTTGCCGGAGTCGTCCTTGCGGAACATCGGCCCGCCCGAGTCGCCCGGGCAGGAGTTGACACTGCCTCCCAGGCGACCGGCGCAGATCTCGTCGCTGGGCACGAGGTTGTCCGGGTACTCCTTCCCGCAGGTCGCGTCGTCCACGAACGGGACGGTCGCCTTGCGCAGGTAACGTTGCTGGTCGCCGCTCCCGTCGTCGCCCCAGCCGGCGATGGTGAAATCGCCCTTGTCGTACTTCCCGTTGGTGGCGATGGGCAGGGTGGGCAGGTTGAAGGGCTTCGCGAGCTTGATCAGTGCCCAGTCCTTGCCCCACCCCGTGTAGCCCGGGGCCTCGAACACCTTGGTGGACTGGATGGAGACGGCCTTGCCCGACCGGAGGTCGACGCTGCCGGCGGTGACGGTGATCCTGGTCTCGTCGCGGGTCTCGCCGACGCAGTGCGCGGCGGTGAGCACGACGTCCTTCTTGTAGAGGGCGCCGCCGCAGCCCATCGACAGCCGGACCATGAACGGGAACTCGCCCTCGGCGGCCCGGGTTCCGCCGACCACGGCGGGGCTGCGGTCGGCGAAGGGCGCCGGCTCGGCGGCGGCCTGGGCGACCGGCTGGAGGGAGAAGGCGGCGAGGGCGACGGCACTGGCGGCCAGCGCTCGTCGGGGTGCGGGCATCTTGCGCAGCAGGGTCAACGCGCTTCCATTCGCGGGTAGGGGGATCCGACGCCTCGGCGGCGTGGATCGGCACGTGAACCAGGTGACTCCGCACGCGCATCGAGCAGGTTGAGCGTGAACCGGCCGGCTCTGACGAGTGCTGCGCGTGAGGCGCACCTGACAACTCCGAGAATTCCTGCCGCGACCTCGGCCGGCCAATAAGGGACGGCTGAAATACGTATCCCTAACCGGCGCCGCATGACGAGTACGCAGGCACGCAAGGAGACTGACGGTCCGTCACCGCATGCCGTCGTGGGGAAACGCATCGAGGCCCGGCCGCTGCGCGAACGCCTGCGGCCGGGCCCCGATCACCTGCTGGGCAGTGCCCGCCGAAACGGGCGCTGAACAGCGGGCCGGAGCGCCTGAACTCAGCACTCGATGACGTTGACGGCGAGGCCGCCGCGCGAGGTCTCCTTGTACTTGATCTTCATGTCGGCGCCGGTCTCCTTCATAGTCTTGATCGCCTTGTCGAGGGAGACGTGGTGCCGACCGTCGCCGCGCAGGGCCATCCGGGCCGCGGTGACCGCCTTGACGGAGGCCATGCCGTTGCGCTCGATGCAGGGGATCTGGACCAGACCGCCGACCGGGTCGCAGGTGAGGCCGAGGTTGTGCTCGATGCCGATCTCGGCGGCGTTCTCGACCTGCTCGGGGGTGCCGCCGAGGACCTCGGCGAGGCCGCCCGCGGCCATCGAGCAGGCGGAGCCCACCTCGCCCTGGCAGCCGACCTCGGCGCCGGAGATGGAGGCGTTCTCCTTGAAGAGCATGCCGATCGCGCCCGCGGCGAGCAGGAAGCGGACGATGCCGTCGTCGTCGGCGCCCGGGATGAAGTTCAGGAAGTAGTGCAGGACGGCCGGGATGATGCCGGCGGCGCCGTTGGTCGGTGCGGTGACCACCCGGCGGCCGGAGGCGTTCTCCTCGTTGACCGCCATCGCGTAGAGGGTGACCCACTCCATCGCGTTGGCCGGGCCGATGCCCTCGGCGCGCAGCGCCCGGGCCCCGGCGGCCGCCCGGCGGCGGACCTTCAGCCCGCCCGGCAGGATGCCCTCGCGGGCCATGCCGGCCGCCACGCACTCCTGCATCACGGCCCAGATCTCCAGCAGCCCGGCGCGGATCTCCGCCTCGCTGCGCCAGGCCTTCTCGTTCTCCAGCATCAGGCCGGAGATGGACAGGCCGGTCTCCCGGGTGAGCCGCAGCAGCTCCTCGCCGGTGCGGAAGGGGTAGCGCAGCTGGGTGTCGTCGGGGACGACCCGGTCGGCGCCGATGGCGTCCTCGTCGACCACGAAGCCGCCGCCGACCGAGTAGTAGGTCTTCTCCAGCAGGGTGGAGCCGTCGGCGGCGAAGGCCCACAGGGTCATGCCGTTGGCGTGGTACGGCAGCGCCTTGCGCCGGTGCAGGACCAGCTGGGTGTCGGGGTCGAACGGGATCTCGTGCAGGCCGAGCAGGTTGATCCGCTTCTCGGCGCGGATCCGCTCCACGTCCTGGTCGGCCCGGTCGACGTCGACCGTCCGGGGCGAGTTGTTCTCCAGACCGAGCAGCACCGCCTTGGGCGTGCCGTGGCCGTGGCCGGTGGCGCCGAGCGAGCCGTACAGCTCGGCGCGGAGCGAGGCGACCTCGGTCAGCAGGCCCTCGGACTTCAGGCGCCGGGCGAACATCCGGGCGGCGCGCATCGGTCCGACGGTGTGCGAGGAGGACGGCCCGATGCCGATGGAAAAGAGGTCGAACACGCTGATGGCCACGGGGTGACGTCCTTGTCTGGTCTCGTGGGACGAACTGGGGCGGTGCATGGGACGGGGCACCGCACGCACGTGTTCCAGTGTGCGCGGTGCCCCGGAAAGCGGGGGTGACGGGCCGGGTGAGGCCCGTCACCCACCGGGTTACAGCTCGGGGTAGAGCGGGTGCTTGGCGGCCAGCGCGGTGACGCGGGCCTTGAGCGCCTCGGCCTTGGCCTCGTCGAAGCCCGGCAGCAGGGTCTCGGCGATGACGTCGGCGACCTCGCGGAAGTCCTCGGCCTGGAAGCCGCGGGTGGCCAGGGCCGGGGTGCCGATGCGCAGGCCGGAGGTGACCATCGGCGGGCGCGGGTCGTTCGGGACGGCGTTGCGGTTGACCGTGATGCCGACCTCGTGCAGGCGGTCCTCGGCGTCCTGGCCGTTCAGCTCGCTGTTGCGCAGGTCGACCAGGACCAGGTGCACGTCGGTGCCCCCGGACAGGACCGAGACGCCGGAACCGGCCACGTCCTCCTTGAGCAGGCGCTCGGCGAGGATCTTGGCGCCGTCGAGGGTGCGCTGCTGGCGCTCCTTGAACTCCTCCGAGGCGGCGACCTTGAAGGCCACGGCCTTGGCGGCGATCACGTGCTCCAGCGGGCCGCCCTGCTGGCCGGGGAAGACCGCCGAGTTGATCTTCTTGGCGTGCTCGGCCTTGGAGAGGATGACGCCGCCGCGCGGGCCGCCCAGGGTCTTGTGGGTGGTCGTGGTGACCACGTCCGCGTACGGCACCGGCGAGGGGTGCAGACCGGCGGCGACCAGGCCGGCGAAGTGGGCCATGTCGACCATCAGCAGGGCGCCGACCTCGTCCGCGACGCGGCGGAACTCGGCGAAGTCCAGCTGGCGGGGGTAGGCGGACCAGCCGGCGATGATCAGCTTGGGCTGGTGCTCCTTGGCGAGGCGCTCGACCTCGGCCATGTCGACCTGGCCGGTCTTCTCGTCGACGTGGTACGCGACCACGTTGTAGAGCTTGCCGGAGAAGTTGATCTTCATGCCGTGGGTCAGGTGACCGCCGTGGGCCAGGTTGAGGCCCAGGATGGTGTCGCCCGGCTGGATCAGGGCGAACATCGCGGCGGCGTTGGCCTGCGCACCGGAGTGGGGCTGGACGTTGGCGTGCTCGGCGCCGAACAGCTCCTTGATGCGGTCGATGGCGATCTGCTCGACCACGTCGACGTGCTCGCAGCCGCCGTAGTAGCGGCGGCCGGGGTAGCCCTCGGCGTACTTGTTGGTCAGCACCGACCCCTGGGCCTCCATGACCGCCACCGGGGCGAAGTTCTCGGAGGCGATCATTTCGAGGGTGGTCTGCTGGCGGTGCAGCTCGGCGTCGACCGCGGCGGCGATCTCCGGGTCGAGCGCGTGCAGGGACTGGTTCAGAACCGTCATGAGGTGGATCTCCCCGTGGGGCGGTGGGCGGGAGGCGGGGCGGCCGCCGCGCTGCGGCCGCCCCCGGGAACGCGCGTCGGGTCAGGCGCCGATGAAGGCGGTGTACTCGTCGGCGCCGAGCAGCTCGTCGGTGGCCTCGACGCGGACCTTGAAGAGCCAGCCGCCCTCGAAGGGCTCGGCGTTCACCAGGGCCGGCTCGTCGACGACGGCCTGGTTGACCTCGGTGACCTCGCCGGTGGCGGGGGAGTAGAGGTCGCTGACCGACTTGGTGGACTCGAGCTCGCCACAGGTCTCACCCGCGGTCACGGTGTCGCCGACCTCCGGGAGCTGGACGTAGACGATGTCGCCGAGGGCGTCGGCGGCGTGGGCGGTGATGCCGACGGTCGAGACACCGTCCTCAGCGGCGGTCAGCCACTCGTGCTCCTTGGTGTACTGCAGGTGCGTGGGGTTGCTCATGACGTCATTCTCCAGGATCGCAAGAGGGTAGGGCGGAGCCGTCCGCTGAGCGGACCGGGCGGGGGGAACGTCGGGAAGGCGTTCGGGAGGAGCCGCGGCGGGGTCAGCGGGCGCGCTTGTAGAACGGCAGCGCGACGACCTCGACCGGCTCGTGCTTGCCGCGCACGTCGACCGCGACCGCGGTGCCCGGCTCGGCGTGGGCGGCGTCCACGTACGCGATGGCGATCGGCTTGCCCAGGGTCGGGGAGGGGGAGCCGGAGGTGATGGTGCCGATCGGGGCGCCCTCGGTGGAGACCACGGTGTACTCGGCGCGCGGCACCCGCTTGCCCTCGGAGACCAGGCCGACCAGCTTGCGCGGCGCCTTGGCCTCGGCCTGGGCGGCGGCCGCCTCCAGCGCCTTGCGGCCGACGAACTCGCCGCCGTTGGTGGTCTTGTCGAAGCGCACCACGCGGCCGAGGCCGGCGTCGAACGGGGTCAGCTCGG
The DNA here is from genome assembly GCF_024172095.1 of Kitasatospora cinereorecta. Classification (GTDB taxonomy): domain Bacteria; phylum Actinomycetota; class Actinomycetes; order Streptomycetales; family Streptomycetaceae; genus Kitasatospora; species Kitasatospora cinereorecta. The sequence goes on from NZ_JAMZDX010000001.1 coordinate 845,541, forward strand.
TGGTCAGCTCGTGGCCGTACAGCGGCATGCCGGCCTCCAGGCGCAGCGTGTCGCGGCAGGACAGGCCGCACGGCACCAGGCCCTTGTCGGCGCCGGCCTCGGTGAGGGCGGTCCACAGGTGCTCGGCGTCGGCCGGGGCGCAGAAGATCTCGAAGCCGTCCTCGCCGGTGTAGCCGGTGCGGGCCAGCCAGACGTCCTTGCCGGCCACCGTGGCGGGCAGCAGGGCGTAGTACTTCAGACCGGGCAGGTCGGCGTCGGTCACCGAGGCGAGGATGCCGTTGGCCTCCGGGCCCTGGACGGCGAGCAGGGCGTACGCGTCGCGGTCGTCGCGGACCTGCACGTCGAAGCCGCCGGTGCGCTCGGTCAGCGCGTCCAGCACCACCTGGGCGTTGGAGGCGTTGGCGACCACCATGTACTCGTTCTCCGCGGTGCGGTAGACGATCAGGTCGTCCAGGATGCCGCCGTCCTCGCGGCAGATCATGGTGTAGCGGGCGCGCAGCACGCCGAGCGCGGAGATGAAGCCGACCAGGGCGTGGTCGAGGAACTCGCCGGCCTGCGGGCCCGAGACGGTGATCTCGCCCATGTGCGAGAGGTCGAACAGGCCGGCCTTGGTGCGGACCGCGATGTGCTCCTCGCGCTCGCTGCCGTAGCGCAGCGGCATGTCCCAGCCGGCGAAGTCGGTCATGGTGGCACCGAGAGAGCGGTGCAGTGCGTCGAGCGCGGTGAGGCGGAGGGACATGACGGCAGAGCTCCTTGGCAGCGAAAGGGCATGCGGGGGTGGAGTCTCCCCGTCTGTCGTCACAACCTGAGAGCTTCACCGCATCCAAGGATGGCGGCTTGCACCGTGGGTGGGCGCACGGCGCGGCCGTGTCCACTTTCCAGATGTGCCTCGCCCGTGCGGTATGGGGGCCTGAGAGATTCCGGGGAGGACTTGCTCCTTCGGCGCCGGTCGCGCCCGGTCAAGGGCGTTCCGGCTCTCCCGCACGGGTTCGAGCGGCCAGTATGAAGTTCGGCGCGCACATCATGGCATGCCGCGGGCCCGCAAGGGGAGTGGGGTCCGAATCGTGCGCGTGCGGGGTCGGCCGCGCGCCGACCGCTACCCTTCTGGACAGGAGCGGTTCAGGAGGGGTGGTCGATGGGATTCCCGGTGGGTGAGGCGCTGCAGGGCGGCGGCTGGCCGGCCAACGAGCTGGAGCAGGTGCTGACCGCGGCCCTGGGCGATCCCGGGGCGACGCCCCGGGTGATCGAGGTGCTCGGCCGCAGCCAGGTGTGGATCCCGCTGCCGTCCGGCGCCGACCCGCAGGGCGGCTCGCTGGACCTGCCGACGATCGAGCTGGCCGGTGCACCGTACGTCCCGGTCTTCTCCTCCCAGGAGCAGTTCCTGCAGCACGCGCCGGGCATGGCGTTCGCGGTCGCCCCGATGTGGGAGTTCGCCCGCGGCCTGCCGCTGGGCATCGGCATCGCGGTCAACCCCGAGGCGCCGGTGGGCATCCCGGTGCCGCCGGAGGGCGTCGGCGAGCTGCGGCGCGGGCCGCGCGGCGACCGCTGGTCCGGGGACGGCGCCGAGGCCGTGCCGGAGGGCGCCCGCGTGGTGCTGAAGGAGCCCGAGGCGCACCAGGAGCCGTTCGCCTTCCTGGCCGCCGTCACCGGCGAACTTGCCGCACTGCCGGGCGTGTTGACCGCCCGCCGGGCGCTGGCCCGGGTGGAGGGTGAGCCGACCCTGCTGTACGTCGCCGTCCAGCTGGACCCGGCGGCGCCCGCCGACCCGGCCGAGGTCAACCTGGCGCTCGGCCGCGCCCTGGGAACCGCCCCGCCGAGCTGGGGCGTCCACCTGGTGCTGCTCGACGTGGCGGCGGACCCGGTGGTCGACTGGTTGCTGACCCGGGTGCAGCCCTTCTACGTCCGGCAGTGACCACCCGACGGCAACCGGCCAGTAGGGGGACGGCGGCATGACGGCTGTCGGGCACGCCCCATAGGGTTGGCCCCGACACGCCAGTCGGACGGAAGAGGGCGACGTGACGGGAGCAGCCGGCGACCCGGGCGCGATCGAGCGCGCCCTCAGAGCGGTCGCGCCGGAGCGCTGGGAGGCGTACGAGACGCTGCTGGGCGCGCTGGCCGCGGGGCAGGTCTGGATGCTGCTCTGGCACGGTACGCCGGGCAGCCCGGACGCCCAGTACGGGAACATGGAGATCGGCGGCCACGGCTACGCGCCCTGCGTCACCTCCCCCGAGCAGCTGACCGCCAGTGGCTGGGCCCGCGGCCACGAGGTGATCTCCGGCCTGGAGATCGCGAACGCGCTGTACCGCACCCGCTGGGGCCTGTGGCTGGATCCGCACCGCCCGGGCGGCGGCGTCGGCGTGCCCTGGGCCGACCTGCGGAGGATCGCGGTCGGGCTGGACCGGCTGCCGGCCGGCCCGCTGCGGCTGAGCGAACCCCAGGTGCAGGCCGGGCAGTTCTACACCGTGCTGGAGCAGCAGGCGGGCGAGGTGCGCCCGCTGCGCTCGCTGCGCCGGTGCTGGGTCCAGCCGGTACTGGGCCAGCCGTACCTGGCCATCGGTCTCGACCTGTACGACACCTCGCCGCCGGCCATCGAGGCGGCCCGGGCGCTGGTGCAGCGCGCCGCGGCGCTGGCGCCGGAGGGGCTGGCGGTGTCCACCGTGATGATGGCCGACGAGTTCGACCCGGTGGCGCTGTGGCTGTGGGCCAACGCCCGGCCGTTCTTCGACCGGGACGCCGGCCACGGGCATCCGGGACCGGCCGCTCCGGCTCCGCAGCACCCGACCGGTTTTGGTTACGGAGTGCCACCACAGCAGGCGCCGGCCCAGCCGTGGCCGCAGCAGCCGTGGCCGGGATATCCGGGCCGCTGAAAGAAGTTCGCACACCCCCGCAATGACCTTTCCTCAGGTCGGCGGGGGTGTTTTCGCGTTCATGCCCACTCGCGGCCGACCTGGCACTTTTCCGCCACTGGCGAGGTCCCGTCAGCATGCGTCTTGACGGATCTGCAACAGCTGTGTGAAGAGCGATATGCGGTGGCAACGGTCGTGCATGCCAACAGATCACAGGTTCGCATCCTTCCCCGGAGGGGTCTTCCGCCCGGCACTTCCCATGACAGAGAGTGCTGCGCAATGCGACATGCGGACGCGAACCCCACAAAGGTGAACGCACGGTCGCCGCAGCATGAACCGCACGACGCGTATTCCGTGCGGCTGCTCCATGCACGCCAGCAGTACACCGCCTGACCCTGCTCGCACGAACTTCTGCACCGCCGCAACGGCGTACGGCACCACCGCACCGCTCTGCACCGCACCCGCTGCGACTCCGTGGGCCGGCCACCGTCGGCGAGGGGAACGAACTGACTCATGACCACACCCACCGAGACCACCGGCCCCGCGGCCGGGGCCGAGCCCGAAGCGAACTCCGCCGCGGCTGTGGCCAAGAAGATCGAGGGACGGTCGCCCGGCCGGATCGCCTGGGACCGCCTCAAGCGTGACAAGGTCGCCCTCGCGGGCGGCGCCGTGGTGATCCTGCTGATCCTGGCCGCGATCTTCGCGCCCGTCCTGACCGCGCTGTTCGGCCACCCGGTCGACCAGCCGCACCCGGACCAGATCAACCCGGACCTCGGTCTGCCCAAGGGCTCCTTCGGCGGCATCAACAGCGACTTCCTGCTCGGCGTCGACCCGACCTTCGGCCGCGACGTCTTCAGCCGCATCCTCTACGGCGCCCGGATCTCCCTGCTGGTGGCCTTCCTCGCCGCCACCGTCTCGGTCCTGATCGGCGTCGTGATGGGCATCATGGCCGGCTACTTCGGTGGCTGGGTGGACTCGGTGATCAGCCGCGTCATGGACGTGCTGCTGGCCTTCCCGCAGCTGCTGTTCTCCATCGCCCTGGTCTCGGTCATGCCCAACTCGCTGCTCGGCCTCAACGACACCGGCGTGCGCGTGCTCGTCCTGGTCGTGGTCATCGGCTTCTTCGGCTGGCCCTACATCGGGCGCATCGTCCGAGGACAGGCCCTGTCCCTGCGCGAACGGGAGTTCGTGGACGCCGCCCGCAGCCTCGGCGCGGGCAAGGCCCACATCCTGTTCCGCGAACTGCTGCCCAACCTGGTGGCCCCGATCCTCGTCTACGCGACGCTGATCATCCCCACCAACATCCTCAACGAGGCCGCGCTCAGCTTCCTGGGCGCCGGCGTCCGACCCCCGACGCCGTCCTGGGGGCAGATGCTCTCGGACGCGGTCGCGATCTACCAGTCCGACCCGACCTACATGGTCGTCCCTGGCCTCGCGATCTTCATCACGGTGCTCGCCTTCAACCTCTTCGGTGACGGCCTGCGCGACGCGCTCGACCCCAAGGGCAACTGAGCCCCCTCTTCAGTTCCATCCCAGGAGGATTTCCTTCCCATGAAGCGAAACAGGACTCTCGCCGCCGCTGCCCTGGCGGCCACCCTCGCGCTGACCGTCTCCGCCTGCGGCGGCCACAAGGGCGGCACCACGGGTGACAGCGCCGGCGCCAAGGGCGCCGCGGGCTTCAACGCCGCGGTGGACAAGGTGGTGAACGCGTCCGACAAGAAGGGCGGCACCCTCAACCTGTGGTCCAGCACGGACGTCGACTCGCTCGACCCGGGCCGCGCCTACTACGCGTCGGTGTGGAACTTCGAGCGCTTCTACGCCCGCACCCTGCTCGCCTTCGACGGCAAGCCGGGCAAGGACGGTCTGAAGCTCGTCCCCGACCTGGCCTCCGCCCAGCCGGAGATCTCGGCCGACGGCAAGACCTACACCTTCAAGCTGAAGTCCGGCCTGAAGTACGAGGACGGCTCGGTCATCACCTCGAAGGACATCAAGTACGGCATCGAGCGCGTCTTCGCGCAGGACGTCATCTCCGGCGGCCCGACCTACCTGATCAACGAGCTGGACCAGGGCCAGGGCTACAAGGGCCCCTACACCGACACCGACCCCAACAAGCTGGGTCTGAAGTCGGTCGCCACCCCGGACGACTCCACCATCGTCTTCACCCTGGCGAAGCCGAACTCGGACTTCCCGTACCTGCTCGCGATGGGCTCGGCCTCGCCGGTCCCGCAGAAGCTGGACACCGGCGCCAAGTACGGTGACAAGCCGGTCTCCTCGGGCCCGTACAAGTTCAAGAGCGTGGACCCGGGCAAGGGCTACGAGCTGGTCCGCAACGAGAACTGGGACCCGGCCTCCGACCCGTTCCGCAAGGCCCTGCCGGACTCGGTCAAGCTGACCATCACCACCAACGCCGACGACATGGACTCCCGTCTGCTGGCCGGCACCGCCGACCTCGACTGGGGCCAGACCGGTCTCTCCCAGGCCGCCCAGGCGAAGGTCCTGCAGGACAACGCCCTCAAGGACAACACCGACGACGCCTACAACGGCTTCATCCGTTACGTGTCGATCGTCCCCAAGGTCGCGCCGTTCGACAACATCCACTGCCGCAACGCCGTGCTGTACGCGGCCGACACCACCGCGCTGCAGACCGCGCGCGGCGGCTCGGTGGCCGGCTCGCTGTTCGGCTCGATGCTGCCCCCGAACATCCTCGGCTCGGACGACTACGACCCGTACGGCCTGACCAAGGGCAAGCCGAACCTGGACAAGGCCAAGGACGAGCTGAAGCAGTGCGGCAAGCCTGACGGCTTCAAGACCACGGTCGCCGTCCGCGGCAACAAGGCCAAGGAGGTCAACTCGGCCGTCGCGCTGCAGACCGCCCTCAAGGCCATCAACATCGACGTCACCGTCGACCAGTACGACGGCAAGCTGATCTCCTCGGTGATCGGTGCGCCGGACGTCGTCCACAGCAAGAACTACGGCCTGATCGTGATGGGCTGGGGCGCCGACTACCCGACCGGCTCCGGCTACCTGCAGCCGCTGGTCGACGGCCGCTTCATCACCAGCAACGGCAACAACAACTTCTCGGAGATCAACGACCCGGCGATCAACGGTCTGTTCGACCAGGCCGCGGCCGAGAAGGACCCGGCCAAGGCCGCCGACCTCTACAAGCAGGTCAACCACAAGGTCGTCGACGGCGCGTACTACCTGCCGATCGTGGCCGACAAGGCGCTCAACTACCGCAACCCGCGCCTGACCAACGTGTACATCACCGACGCCTTCGGCGAGGTGGACTTCCAGGCGCTCGGCGTCTCCGACGGCAAGTGACCTGACCCTCTCCCGTAGTTCGCACAGCTAGTCCGAAGGGCAGGTGAAGGCTCTGTCCGGTCCGGCCGGAGAACTCCCACCGGAGTTCCCGGCCGGCCCGTGGCAGGGCCGACCGCAGTGCTCGTGTACGTCTTCAGGCGACTCGTCAACGTCGTCTTCATGCTGCTGGTGGTCGCCGCGGTGACCTTCGGCATCTTCTTCATGGTGCCCAAGCTCACCGGTAGTGACCCCGCCCTGCTCTATGTCGGCAAGATCGCGGACAAGGCGGCCGTCGAAGGTATCCGCCACAAGATGGGCCTCGACAAGTCGATCATCGAGCAGTTCTGGCTGTTCCTGAAGGGGATCTTCGTCGGCCGCGACTTCAACGCGGGCGTCGACGTGACCCACTGCTCGGCCCCCTGCCTCGGCTACTCGTTCAAGACCGAGCGCGAGGTCTGGCCGCTGCTGCTCGACCGGGTCGGCGTGGACTTCTCGCTCGCCGTCGGCGCCTCGATCCTCTGGGTCGTGCTCGGCACCGGCACCGGCGTGGTCTCCGCGCTGCGCCGCGGCACCCTGCTCGACCGCATCACCATGACCGGCGCGCTGGCCGGCGTCTCGCTGCCGATGTACTTCACCGGTCTGGTGGCGCTGGCGGTCTTCGCCAACAACCTCGGCTGGTTCCCGAACAACTACACGGACTTCGCCGACGATCCGCTGCTCTGGTTCGAGGGCCTGGTCCTGCCGTGGATCACCCTGGCGTTCCTGTTCGCGGCGACCTACGCCCGACTCAGCCGGGCCACCCTGTTGGACGTGCTCGGTGAGGACTACATCCGCACCGCGCGCGCCAAGGGCCTCGCCGAGCCGGTGGTCATCGGCAAGCACGCCATGCGCTCCACGCTGACCCCGATCCTGACCATCTTCGGCATGGACCTCGGCGGTCTGCTCGGCGGCGCCGTGCTCACCGAGAAGACCTTCAACCTCCGCGGCCTCGGCTACGAGGCCGTCACCTCGATCGCGTCCAGCGACCTCCCGGTGATCATGGGCGTGACCCTGTTCGCCGCCTTCTTCATCATCATGGCCAACCTGCTGGTGGACATGCTGTACGCCGTCGTCGACCCGCGGGTGAGGCTGGGATGAGCATCAACGACAAGCCCTTCCTCTCGGTCCGCGACCTCAAGGTCCACTTCCCGACCGACGACGGCCTGGTCAAGTCGGTCAACGGGCTCAGCTTCGACCTGGAGAAGGGCAAGACCCTCGGCATCGTCGGCGAGTCCGGCTCCGGGAAGTCCGTCACCTCGCTGTCGATCATGGGTCTGCACCGCGCCGGCGGCAAGCGCGGCGCCCCGCAGATCAGCGGCGAGATCTGGCTGGACGGCGAGGACCTGGTCGCGGCCGGCCCGGACCGGGTCCGCAAGCTCCGCGGCCAGAAGATGGCCATGATCTTCCAGGACCCGCTGACCGCGATGCACCCCTACTACACGGTGGGTGCGCAGATCGTCGAGGGCTACCGGGCGCACCACCCGGGCGTCTCCAAGCGGGAGGCCCGCAAGCGCGCGATCGAGATGCTCGACCGGGTCGGCATCCCGCAGCCGGACAAGCGGGTGGACAACTACCCGCACGAGTTCTCCGGCGGCATGCGCCAGCGCGCGATGATCGCGATGGCGCTGGTCAACGACCCCTCGCTGCTGATCGCCGACGAGCCGACCACCGCCCTGGACGTCACCGTCCAGGCGCAGATCCTGGACCTGATCCGGGACCTGCAGAAGGAGTTCGGCTCCGCGGTCATCATCATCACGCACGACCTCGGAGTGGTCGCCGAGCTCGCCGACGACATCCTGGTGATGTACGGCGGCAAGCCGGTCGAGCGCGGCCCCGCCGCCACCCTCTTCGAGTCCCCCGAGCACCCCTACACCTGGGGTCTGCTCGGCTCGATGCCCCGGCTCGACCGGGAGCTCCAGGACCGGCTGACCCCGGTCAAGGGCACCCCGCCGAGCCTCATCAACGTGCCGTCCGGCTGCGCGTTCCACCCGCGCTGCCCGTACGCCGAGCTCACCGGCGGGCGCTCCACCACCGAGGTGCCCGTGCTGGCCGAGGCGGCGCCCCAGCATCACGCCGCCTGCCACCTGCCGATCGCCGAACGCCACCGGATCTTCGCCGACGAGATCGCGCCCCGGCTGTGAGCACGTACCACCCACTTGGAGACAACCGATGACGGACAGCCAGACGGCGGCCCCCCAGACAGCGACGGTGCCCGCTCCTGCTCCCGCCTCCGACCGTGAGCCGCTGCTCAGGGTGACCGGCCTGACCCGGCACTTCCCGGTGACCAAGGGTCTGTTCAAGCGTCAGGTCGGCGCCGTCCGCGCGGTGGACGGCATCGACTTCAGCGTCAACGCCGGCGAGACCCTCGGCGTGGTCGGCGAGTCCGGCTGCGGCAAGTCGACCATGGGCCGCCTGGTCACCCGGCTCGACGAGCCGACCGGCGGGAAGATCGAGTTCGAGGGCGCCGACATCACCCACCTGGGCGTCGGCGCGATGCGGCCCTACCGCCGCGACATCCAGATGATCTTCCAGGACCCGTACTCCTCGCTGAACCCGCGGCACACCATCGGCACCATCGTCGGCGCGCCGTTCCGGCTGCAGAAGGTGGCCACCGAGCACGGCGTCAAGAAGGCGGTCCAGGACCTCCTGGAGCTGTGCGGCCTCAGCCCCGAGCACTACAACCGCTACCCGCACGAGTTCTCCGGCGGCCAGCGGCAGCGCATCGGCATCGCCCGCGCGCTGGCGCTCAAGCCCAAGATGATCATCGCGGACGAGCCGGTCTCGGCGCTGGACGTGTCGATCCAGGCGCAGGTGGTCAACCTGCTCGACGACCTCCAGCAGGAGCTCGGGCTGACCTACCTGATCATCGCGCACGACCTGTCGGTGGTCCGGCACGTCTCGGACCGGGTCGCCGTCATGTACCTCGGCAAGGTCGTCGAGATCGCCGAGCGCGACTCGCTGTACGCCTCGCCGATGCACCCGTACACCAACGCGCTGATGTCGGCCGTGCCGGTGCCGGACCCGCGCCGCAAGGAGCGCCGCGAGCGCATCCTGCTGACCGGTGACGTCCCGTCGCCGCTCAACCCGCCGTCCGGCTGCCGCTTCCGCACCCGCTGCTGGAAGGCCCAGGACATCTGCGCCAGCCAGGAGCCCCCGCTCACCGCGGCCAAGGCCGGCCACCAGGTGGCCTGCCACTTCCCGGAGAACTCCGCTACGGAGTGACCCGTCAGGGGCGCGGGGAACTGCGCGACCGGCCATGTGCTCAGGTGGAGCGATGGTCGGTCGCGCAGTTCCCCGCGCCCCTTTCCCGTGGTCGGCCGCACTCGCAAGGCACGCCGGCCCCGTGGTCGGCCTCGCAGTTCCCCGAGCCCCTGTTACGGTTCCCGTGGTACGGCCGTGAGGCCTGGAGAAGTGAGCATGGAATTCGCCGAGTTCGAGCGACAGGGGTGGGCGCGGCGCAGCGGGTCGTACGACAGCGGCTTCGGTGCGATGACCGCCGGTCTGCACGCGCGGCTGCTGGACGCGGCCGGAGTCGGCCCCGGGACCCGGCTGGTGGAGGTCGGCTGCGGGACGGGCCGGCTGGCCGGACTTGCGCTGGCCCGCGGGGCGCGGGTGGTGGCCACCGACGCCGTCCCGGAGATGGTGAAGGAGGCGTCGGCCGCGCTGCCGGGTGCCGAGGTCACGGAGGCGTCGCTGCCCGGACTGCCGTTCCCGGACGGGGCGTTCGAGGCGGCGGTCGGGGCGTTCGTGATCAACCATGTGCCGGATCCGCCCGCGGCGGCCGCCGATCTTCGGCGGGTGCTCGCGCCGGGCGGGCGGGTGGCGCTGTCGTGCTGGGACGCCCTGCGGCGCAACCGGGCGCAGGGCGTGTTCTTCGACGCGGTCGCCCAGGCCGGGGTCGATCGGCCGGAGGGCCTGCCGAGCAGCTCGCCGTTCGCCGCCCATGCCTCCCCGGACGGGCTGGCCGCACTGCTGGCGGCGGCCGGGTTCACCGACGTCCGGGTGGAGCGGGTCGGCTGGACCCACCGGGTCGACCCCGAGCAGTGGTGGCACGACGTCCTCGGCGGTACGGTCCTGACGTCCGCGCTGATCGAGGGCCGGCCGCCCGCCGAGGTCGAGCGGATCCGCGCCGCCTACCTCCGCCTCGCCGCCGCCCACCCCGACGGCTTCCCGGTCGCCGCCCTGCTCGCCACCGGCACCCGGCCGTAGCGCGCGGGTAGGCCGACTGCGGCACGGCTGTCCTTCGGACGGCGCAGCCTCCGGCCCCCTCGGTTGCAGGCGGGGCCGGAGGCCGCCTTGACTGGATCGGTGGTGCTGGTCCGGTCCGAGGGGTGATCCCGATGCTCTCTGCGCGCAGTCTTTTCATGGAGATCCACGACCACGACGAGGCGTTCCGCCTGTTCTGCTCGATCGCGGCCAAGGGGGAGGACCAGGGCGGCTGGGAGAACGGCCGGATCGCCAAGCTGGTGCCGGACCTGGTGCTGGCGCCGAAGGTCGCCCGGCACGGCGCGGACGAGGACAAGCACGGCCGGATCTTCAACGCGCTGCTGCACAAGCGCGGCCTGAACCCGGTCGACGTCCCGGACGACACCGACTACACCATGCTGCTGGAGCGCCAGGGCATCGGCCTGGCGCACTCCCGGCTGAAGCGCGACGAGCCGCTCACCGAGCAGGACGTGATCACGTACCTGGCGCACAGCCGGGTCACCGAGCAGCGGGCGGCCGAGCAGATGCAGCTGCTGAAACGGATCTTCGGCGACCACCCGGACGTGGGCCGCGCGGTGAAGATGATCTCCAGTGACGAGGACAACCACCTGGCGTTCTGCCACGAGGAGCTGCTGCGGCTGGCGGCGCAGGGGCACGGCCGGGCGATCCTGAACACCCTCGACGCCACCGCACACGCGGAGATCCGCACCTACCGGGACGTGAGCCTGGCGGTGATGGGGCACATGGGCGAGATCCTTCGCTGGCCGCGGGCGAAGTCGGCGGTGCTGGCGGCCGGGGTGCACGCGGTGTTCCAGTACGAGCGGCTGGGCGGCTGGCGGCGGATGACCAGCCTGAAGATGCCGGAGCGGCTGAACGCGCTGGGCGGTCCGGCGCCGCAGGAGACCTTCGCCTGAGCCCCACCCCGCCGAGAGCCCTGTGATTCGCAGCTCATATGGTTCATTCACCTGCTTCTCGCAGGAGAAAATAGGTCAGTGACCTCAGAGATCTTCCCGCACGGGGTCCAGCAGGCGCTGGACCTCGTCGGCATTTTCGTCTTCGCCCTGTCCGGCGGCCTGCTGGCCGTCCGCAAGAACATGGACATCTTCGGCATCTGCGTCCTGGCCGAGGCGACCGCACTGGGCGGCGGCGTCCTGCGCGACCTGGTGATCGGCGCGACCCCGGTGGCGGCGTTCGCCAACCTCGGGTACTTCGTCACGCCGCTGGTCGCCGGACTGGTGGTGTTCTTCCTGCACCCCGAGGTCGAACGGATCAACCTGGCGGTGCAGACCCTGGACGCGGCCGGCCTCGGCCTGTTCTGCGTCACCGGCACCATCAAGGCGCACGACTACGGCCTCGGCTCGGTCTCCTCGGTGGCCTGCGGCATGCTCACCGCGGCCGGCGGCGGCGTGATCCGCGACCTGCTCGCCATGGAACCGCCCTCGCTGCTGCGCTGGGACCGGGAGATCTACGCCGTCCCGGCCCTGGTCGGCTCGGCGGTGGTGGCCGTCCTGATCGCCACCGACCACCTCGACCCGCTGAACGCCTCGCTGGCCGCCCTCTCCGCCTTCGTCATCCGCCTGCTCGCCCTCAGGTACGGCTGGCGCGCACCTCGTGCTTGGCACCGCAACGGTTCTCGCACCAGCGAGGAGTAGGCGCGCCGCCGTACGCCAGCGAGATCGCCTCGACGGTGCACAGCAGCTCCGGCAGCAGCCGGCTCAGCTCCGTCACGCTCGCCACCCGGACCGGCGCCGAGATCGAGCACGCCGCGATGGCCGTGCCCTCGGTGCCGGCGATCGGCGCCGCGATGCAGTTCACCGCGTCCTGGTACTCCGCCTGGTCGACCGCCCAGCCGCGGCGCTGAACCTCCGTCAGCTCGGCCCGGAAATGCCCGGCGGTGCGGATCGAGCGCGGTGTACGGGCCGGGAACTCCTGCTCCGCCAGGAACGCCGACAGCCGCTCCTCGGCCCAGTCCGCCAGCAGCACCTTGCCCGCCGCCGTCGCCACCGCGGGCGCCCGGCGGCCGATCCGGCTCGCCTCGCCCAGCCACGTGCCGGCCGTCTCCGGGTAGCGGGCCTCCACCTTGTCCAGGTAGAGCACCTCGCCCTCCTCCAGCACCGACAGGTGCACGGTGTGCCCGTACCGCTCGTTCAGCGACGCCAGGTACGGGGCGGCCACCTGGCGGATGTCGATGCCCTCCAGCGCCTGGTGGGCGAGGGCGAACAGCCGGCCGCCGAGCCGGTAGCGGTGATCGGCCTGGCGGGTGACGAAACCGTGCTCCTGCAACGTCCGCAGCAGCCGCAGCGCCGTGGACTTGTGCACGCCGATCCGCCCCGCGGCCTGCTCCAGCGAGGCCGGCCCCTCGCCCAGCGAGGCGAGGATGGTCAGCGCGCGGTCGACCGTCTGGGACACGGCGGTCCTCACCCCCTTGCTTCCGCGTTCGCACCCGGCAGTGGCCAGGAGGCTAACGGCGCGTTGCAGAGGGTGCAATGGCCAAATCGTGACTCTGACGGCGCCTACACTGGAGCGGCTATGGCATACCTGGACCACGCCGCCACCACGCCGATGCTGCCCGAGGCGATCGCCGCCATGAACGCGCACCTCGGCGCGGTCGGCAACGCCTCCTCCCTGCACGCCGCCGGCCGGCGCGCCCGTCGCGTGGTCGAGGAGGCCCGCGAGTCCCTGGCCGACTCGCTCGGCGCCCGGCCCAGCGAGATCGTCCTCACCGGCGGCGGCACCGAGTCCGACAACCTCGCCGTCAAGGGCCTGTACTGGGCCCGCCGCGACGCCGACCCCGCCCGCACCCGGGTGCTCAGCAGCCCCGTCGAGCACCACGCCGTGCTCGACGCCGTGCACTGGCTCGCCGAACACGAGGGCGCCCGGGTCGAGTACCTCCCCGTCGACGCCCACGGCCGGGTCCACCCCGCCGCCCTGCGCGAGGCGATCGAACGCGACGTCGCCTCGGTCGCCCTGGTCACCGTCATGTGGGCCAACAACGAGGTCGGCACCCTCCAGCCCGTCGCCGAACTGGCCGCCGTCGCCGCCGAGTTCGGCATCCCCATGCATGCCGACGCGGTCCAGGCGCTCGGTCAGGTCCCGGTCTCCTTCGGCGAATCCGGTCTGACCGCACTGACCGTCACCGGTCACAAGATCGGCGGCCCGTACGGCGTCGGCGCGCTCCTGCTCGCCCGTAACGCCGTCCCCGTCCCGCTGCTCCACGGCGGCGGCCAGGAACGCGACGTCCGCTCCGGCACCCTCGACGTCCCCGGCGCCGCCGCCTTCGCCACCGCCGCCGCGCTCGCCGTCGAGCGCCGCGCCGACCACGCCGCCACCGTCGGCGCCCTCCGTGACGACCTGGTCGAGACCGTCCTCAAGGCCGTCCCCGACGCCATCCTCAACGGCGACCCCGGGCCCGAGGGGCGACTGCCCGCCAACGCGCACTTCTCCTTCCCCGGCTGCGAGGGCGACGCCCTGCTGATGCTGCTCGACGCCCAGGGCATCGAGTGCTCCACCGGCTCCGCCTGCTCCGCCGGCGTCCCCCAGCCCAGCCACGTCCTGCTCGCCATGGGCGCAGACCCGCTGCTCGCCCGCGCGTCGCTCCGCTTCTCGCTCGGCCACACCTCCACCGCCGCCGACCTCGCCGAACTCGCCGCCGCGCTGCCCGGCGCGGTCGAACGCGCCCGCAACGCGGGCCTCGTCGGCCGGCGGTAATCCCACCAGGGGCTCGGGGAACTGCGAGGCCGACCACGGGAGCGGGTATCCCGGTCGGGTGGGGCCGACCACGGGGGCGGTTTCCCGGAGCGGACGGCTGCGGGCCCGTACTGGCCAGTCGCGCAGTTCTCCCCCAGCCTTCGGCCGGGAGGTACCCCCAATGCCGTCAAGTTTGGTGTTGGGGCTGGTAGGGGTGGGAGTTCGGGCTGTTGTGGTCGATGGTGGCGGTCAGGGTGGCTCTGCCGGCGGGGATGATCTGTCGCTTCTTGCCGTTCCCGATCTTTCCGGCCGCGTATTTGGACAGGGGTCGTTTGACCAGGCGGTTGTAGATCCGTAGGCGGCGTTCGGGTAGGGGGTGGTCGCGCAGATAGGTGCCGACCGCCCCCAGCAGGTGGGCATCGGTGGGGCCCTCGATCTGTACCGCGGCGGTGATGCCGTTGACGGCTTCGCGCAGGGCGAGGGTGAAGCCCATGGCGGTGCAGCGCAGTCCGGCTGCGGCCCCGGCGCGGGCCATGACCAGTCGCAGCAGTTGGTAGGCGATGAGCAGGGCGTGCAGTTCCTGGGCCAGGCCGGCGGGGCCGGTGCAGTGCAGGACCTTCCCGTCGAGCATCGTGGACTTGATCGAGCAGAACGCTTCCTCGACTTCCCAGCGGTCGTGGTAGCAGGCCACGACCTGGTCGGCGGGGTGGGTGCGCCAGTTGAGAAGAGTGGTGGCGAACAGCCAGGTGCTGGTGCGGGTGCCTTCGCCGGTGGTGATCTGCACGGTGACGGCGATCGCGCGGACCTTGCGTCCGGCCCGGACGGTGAGCCATGAGCCGTCCGGGTAGCGCTCCAGGGCGACCAGACGGGCGGTGCGAGGCAGCCGGACGACGAAGTCGGCGCCGGTGGCGGCCACGTCCGACAGGAACCCGGCCGCGTCGAAGCCCGCGTCCAGCAGGACCAGCATCCCCGTGTGCAGGCTGCGCAGCAGACGCCTGGCCGGGACGAACTCGCGGCCGGCCACCGGACCGAACACGGCGTCGATCAGGGCTCGGGTGGTGCAGTAGACCAGGACGATCACCTGTACCTGCGGATAGCCGGCCGTGCCGTGGCGGTGCGCGTGCTTACCCAGCCAGGCCCGGTTCGCCCCGGAGTCGGGGACGTCGAGGACCGTGCCGTCGATCGCGCAGACCTCAAGGCCGCGCCACAGGCCCGGCACCGTGTCGGGGTGGCGGCACAACTCGCCGAGCAGCAGTCGCAGCGGTCTTGTTCCCAGCCGGGCCCGTGCGGCGTGCAGGCCCTGCCGAGTCGGGTCGGGCAGCCCCGGCCCGACCAACGCGGCACACAGCATCCGGTAGGCCGCACTCAAGGGTGCCGACCCGCACAACCCCTGGACGACCAGCAGGTAGACCACCACCCGGGCCGGCAGGTCACGCACCCGACGCTGCACCGTGCCGGTCCGCGCGAGCGCGTCATCCACCGCCGAGAACGGCAGCAACCAGGTCAGCGGGCCCAGATGCCCCGGCGCGAAACACCCAACAGCTGCGGACAGCGTGCGCGTGATGACAGACTTGGACACCGGCAGGGCTCCTCCACGGAAACGGACTCGACACCCAAATCCGTAGCGGGGCCCTGCCCTCGTTGTCCCCAAAACCGGCGAAACACCAGCCCATACCCCCAACCCGCCATAACTTGACGGCATTGGAGGTACCCCCACGCGCCCCTGTCGGGTCGCTTACTCTGGAGCCCATCATGACTGAGTTCCCCGGCGCCCCCACCACCCCCTCCGACGGCCGACGCCTGCGCGTGCTGGCCGCGATGTCCGGCGGGGTGGACTCCGCCGTCGCCGCCGCCCGGGCCGCCGAGGCGGGCCACGAGGTGACCGGGGTGCACCTGGCGCTCTCGGCCAACCCGCAGTCCTTCCGGACCGGCGCCCGCGGCTGCTGCACCATCGAGGACTCCCGCGACGCCCGCCGCGCCGCCGACGTGATCGGCATCCCGTTCTACGTCTGGGACCTCGCCGAGCGCTTCCGCGAGGATGTGATCGACGACTTCGTCGCCGAGTACGCGGCCGGCCGCACCCCCAACCCGTGCCTGCGCTGCAACGAGAAGATCAAGTTCGCCGCGCTGCTCGACAAGGCGATCGCGCTCGGCTTCGACGCGGTCTGCACCGGCCACTACGCCCGCATCGTCGACCTCCCCGACGGCACCCGCGAGCTGCACCGCGCCGTCGACGCCGCCAAGGACCAGTCGTACGTCCTCGGCGTGCTCGACGCCGACCAGCTCGCCCACTCGCTCTTCCCGCTCGGCGACACCACCAAGGACGCCATCCGGATCGAGGCCGAGCAGCGCGGCCTGGCGGTCGCCAAGAAGCCGGACAGCCACGACATCTGCTTCATCGCGGACGGTGACACCCAGGGCTTCCTGGCCAAGCACCTCGGCACCGCGACCGGCGACATCCTGGACGTCGACGGCACCAAGCTCGGCGAGCACGACGGCGCGTACGGCTTCACCATCGGCCAGCGCAAGGGCCTGCGGATCGGGCGTCCGGCCGCCGACGGCAAGCCGCGGTACGTGCTGGACATCTCGCCGGTGAACAACACCGTCACGGTCGGCCCGGTCGAGGGCCTGGACGTGCACGCGCTCACCGCGATCAGGCCCCGTTGGTGCGGCACCCCGGCCGCCGGGGAGGGCCGCTACACCGCGCAGCTGCGCGCCCACGGCGAGGAGGTCCCGGTGACCGCCGAGCTGGCCGGCGAGGAGCTGCGGGTCCGCCTGGACAGCCCGGCCCGCGGCATCGCCCCCGGGCAGGCGGTCGTCCTCTACGACGGCACCCGGGTGGTCGGCTCCGCCACCATCGCCACCACCGAGCGCACCGCGCTCGCCCGGTAGCGGGGCGTACGCGCGAGCCAACCCGGTTGCGCGGCGTGGTAGACCTGATCCCACCATGAACATCACCGTCTTCTGCTCCGCGTACTCGCTCGACGCCCGCTACACCGCCCCCGCCGCCGAGTTCGCCCGGCTGCTCGGCGAGGGCGGCCACACCCTGGTCTGGGGCGGCTCCCACGCCGGCCTGATGGGCCTGCTCGCCGACGGCGTCAAGGAGGCCGGCGGCCGACTGGTCGGCATCTCGGTCGAGCTGCTCGCCCACAAGACCTACGAGGGCGCCGACGAGCTGGTGATGACCGCCGACCTGGCCGAGCGCAAGGCCCAGCTGCTGGCCCGCGCCGACGCCGTGGTGGTCCTGGTGGGCGGCCTCGGCACCCTGGACGAGGTCACCGAGGTGCTGGAGCTCAAGAAGCACGCCCTGCACGACAAGCGGGTGGTCGTCCTGGACACCGAGGGCTTCTACGGCGGCCTGCGCACCCAGCTGGAGCGGATGGACGCCGAGGGCTTCCTGCCCCGCCCGCTCGCCGAACTGATCACCTTCGCCGCCACCCCGGCCGAAGCGCTCGCCCACCTCGAGTCCTGAGAGAGAGTCAGTCCATGGGAGTCCACCTGATCACCGGCGCCGGCTCCGGCATCGGCGCCGTCGTCGCCGAGCGACTGGCGGCCCGCGGCGAGGAGTTGTGGCTGCTGGCCCGGGACGCCCGCCGGGCGGCCGAGCTGCGCGAGCGGTTCGCCGGCGCCCGGACCGTGGTCGGCGACCTGGCCGACCCGGCCAAGCTGTCCTGGGCGTTCGGCCACCAGACCCTCCCGGTCGAGCTCGACTCGCTGCTGCACATCGCCGGCGTGGTCGAACTCGGCACCGTCGGCGACACCCCGGTCAAGGCGTGGCAGCACCAGCTGAACGTCAACACCGTCGCCCCCGCCGAGCTCACCCGCCTGCTGCTGCCCTCGCTCCGGCTCGTCCGCGGCCACGTGCTGTTCGTCAACTCCGGCGCCGGCCTGCGCGCCGACGCCACCTGGGGCTCGTACGCGGCCAGCAAGTTCGGCGTCCGCGCGCTGGCCGACGCGCTCCGCGCGGAGGAGCACGACAACGGCGTCCGGGTCACCACCGTGTACCCGGGCCGCACCGCCACCCCCATGCAGCAGAAGGTCCACCAGCAGGAGGGCAAGGAGTACGACCCCGCCCGCTGGATCGCCCCGGAGTCCGTCGCCACCGCCGTCCTCACCGCCATCGACCTGCCCCGCGACGCCGAGATCACCGAGATCACCGTCCGCCCGGGGCAGTGAGGACCGGCCGTCGGACCGGCCGCGGCACTAGGCTCGGGGCGTGAGCGACGAGAACGGGTTCCCCGAGGTGTACGGCGCGGCGACGGGTGTCGGGTCGATGCCCGGGACGGATGCGCGGGAGGCCGCCAAGACGGTGGTCGGCGAGCTGGAGCAGCTGCCGCACCTGCCGGAGCTGCCGGCCCGCGGGCCGGGCGCGGACATGATCGGCCGCGGCGCCGGCCTGCTGGTCGAGCTGTTCGCGCAGACCGAGCCGAGCGGCTGGCGGTTCGCCGACCGGCCGGGGCGCGACACCCGCCGCGCGCACTCGTGGCTGGGCGAGGACCTGGACGCCCTGGAGGAGTTCACCCAGGGGTACGAGGGGCCGCTGAAGCTGCAGGCGGTCGGGCCGTGGACGCTGGCCGCCTCGATCGAGCTGCACTACGGCGAGAAGGCGCTGTCGGACCGCGGCGCCTGCCGGGACATCGCCGAGTCGCTGACCGAGGGCCTGCGCCGCCACCTCGCCGAGGTCCGCAAGCGCATCCCGGGCGCCCGGCCGGTGCTGCAGCTGGACGAGCCGTCGCTGCCGGCCGTGCTGGCGGGCTCGGTGAAGACCGCGAGCGGCTTCCAGCGGCTGCGCGCGGTCGACCGGCAGCAGGCGGAGGAGGCGCTGCGCGGGCTGATCCGGGCGCTGGACGTGCCGGTGGTCGTGCACAGCTGCGCCCCCGGCGTGCCGATCCCGCTGCTGCGCCGCGCCGGCGTGGCGGGTGTGTCGCTCGACTTCTCGTTCCTGACGCAGCGTGACGACGACGACCTGGGCGAGGCGATCGAGGGCGGCACCGCGATCCTGGCCGGAGTGGTGCCCTCCACCGGCACGGAATTGTCGGACCCTGCCGGTAGTGTCCAGGGTGTCAGGACGTTGTGGCGAAGGCTCGGGCTGGACCCGGAGCTCCTGGGCCGCCGGGTGCTGGTGACACCGACCTGCGGGCTGGCGGGGGCCTCCCCGGCGTACGCCCGCCGGGCGCTGTCACACACCGTGCAGGCGGCGCGGAGCCTGGTGGACAGCCCGGAGTAGGACGGGAGGACCGGGTGGCGGTCGTGGAGGGCTGGGAGGAGATCCCGGCCGAGGTTCGCAAGCGGCACACCGAGCTGGCGGCCGAGATCGAGGAGCACCGCGCCCGGTACTACGAGCAGGACGCGCCGACCGTCAGCGACGCCGAGTTCGACCGGCTGATGCGCGAGCTGGAGGCGCTGGAGGCCGAACACCCCGCGCTGGTCACGCCGGAGAGCCCGTCGCAGAAGGTCGGCGGCGCGGCGGTGGAAGGCTTCACCAAGGTCGAGCACCGCGAGCGGCTGCTCAGCCTGGACAACGCGATGAACGAGGAGGAGCTCGCCGCCTGGGCGGAGCGGGTCGCCACCGAGCTGTCCGGAGTGCAGTACCACTACCTCTGCGAGCTCAAGGTCGACGGCCTCGCGGTCAACCTCACCTACGTGCGGGGCGAGTTGGTGCAGGCCGCCACCCGCGGCGACGGCCGGGTCGGCGAGGACATCACCGCCAACGTCCGCACCATCGAGGAGATCCCGCACCGGCTCAGGGGGGAGAACATCCCGGAGCTGGTGGAGATCCGCGGCGAGGTCTACTTCCCGACCGAGGCGTTCGAGGAGCTCAACGCCTCGTTCGCGGCGGAGAACGAGCGCCGCCGGGCCGCCAACGAGCAGCGGGCCGCCGAGGGCAGGCGTCCGCTGGCCCTGGTCAAGCTGTTCGCCAACCCCCGCAACGCCGCCGCGGGGTCGCTGCGCCAGAAGGACCCGCTGGTCACCGCCTCCCGCCCGCTGCACATGGTGGTGCACGGCATCGGTGCCCGCGAAGGCTTCGACATCGACTGCCAGTCACACGCCTACGAGCTGCTGCGCGGCTGGGGCCTGCCCACCGCCCGGCACAACCGCGTGGTGTCCACGCTCGACGAGGTGCGCGCGTTCATCCGCACCTACGGCGAGCAGCGGCACTCGGTCGAGCACGAGATCGACGGCGTGGTGGTCAAGGTCGACGAGATCGCCCTGCAGGGGCGGCTCGGCGCCACCTCCAAGTCCCCGCGCTGGGCCATCGCCTGGAAGTACCCGCCGGAGGAGGTCACCGCCAAGCTGGCGTCCATCAAGGTCGGCATCGGCCGCACCGGCCGGGCCACCCCGTACGCGGTGCTGGCCGAGCCGGTGAAGGTGGCCGGCTCGATGGTGCAGTACGCCACCCTGCACAACCAGGACGTGGTGAAGGCCAAGGGCGTGCTGCTCGGCGACACCATCGTGCTGCGCAAGGCCGGCGACGTGATCCCCGAGATCCTCGGCCCGATCGAGGACCTGCGCGACGGCACCGAGCAGGAGTTCGTGATGCCCTCGCACTGCCACGAGTGCGGCACCGAACTGCGGCCGATGGCCGAGGGCGACATCGACCTGCGCTGCCCCAACGCGCAGTTCTGCCCGGCGCAGATCCGGGAGCGGCTGGCCTACCTCGGCGGCCGGGAATCGCTCGACATCGAGGGCCTCGGCTATGTCGCCGCGACCGCGCTGACCCAGCCGCTCGAGCCTGCCGACCCTCCTGTCAAGAACGAGGGGGACATCTTCGGTCTCTCCGCGGAGCAGCTCCTGCCGATCAAGGTGCTGGTCCGCGACCAGAAGACCGGCATGCCCAAGCTGGACGACCAGACGGGTGAGGAGAAGGTGGTGGACTTCTTCGCCACCATCAAGGGTGAGCCGAAGAAGTCCCTCGGTCTGCTGCTCGACAACCTCGCCGCCGCCAAGGACAGGCCGCTCTGGCGCTACCTCAACGGTCTGTCGATCCGCCACGTCGGACCGGTCGCCGCCCAGGCGCTGGCCCGCGAGTTCCGCGACCTCGACCGGATCCTCGGGGCGAGTGAGGAGGAGCTGGCCGCGGCTGAGGGGGTCGGCCCCAAGATCGCCAGCGCCATCAAGGAGTGGTACGCCGAGGAGTGGCACCGCGACATCGTGGAGCAGTGGCGCCGTGCCGGGGTGCAGTTCGTCGAGGAGTTCTCCGAGGAGGAGTCGGAGCGTCCGCTGGAGGGCCTGACCGTGGTGGTCACCGGCACCCTCGCCGGCCACACCCGGGACGGTGCCAAGGCGGCGCTCACCTCGCGCGGTGCCAAGGTGACCGGTTCGGTGTCGAAGAAGACGCATTTCGTGGTGGTCGGCGACAACCCCGGTTCCAAGTACGACAAGGCGGTGCAGCTGGGCGTCCCGGTGCTGGACGACGCGGGGTTCGCGGTGCTGCTCGACCGGGGCGCCGACGCGGCCCGCGCCCACCTGGGCCTCGACAACGTGGACTCCGAAGCGGAACCGGAGTCCTGACGCGTCGTTACCGTCCTGACATCGCGTCACCCGGGTGTCCCGGAGCGAAATCGGGCATTGTGTCACTGAGCAGCGCGCGGTGACCGGTGACGCGCTCAGGGATGTCCGAAAGTCCGCCCATCCGGCGGCCATCGGCATACCCTGTGTGCAACCAACTGTCAGCAGGGGTGTGTGGCGGAGGCCTTGGCTCGAGCCCGCGGGGACACCCCCTCGCCTGACGTCCCACCGGCACCCCTGCGGGTGCCTCACCGTAAGGCGGCCTGACGGGGCGGGCCCGACGGAGGACAGGGCTTATGGATCGTACGACCGGCGGTGCGCCCACACGCCCGCCGCAGGGGGTGGCGGGTGCGGTCCTGCTGCTCGGCGTCCTGCTGGCTGGCGCCGCGCCGCTCATCCCGCTTGCCGTCCTGGTCTACCGGTACGAACCCGAGCTGCTCCCGCTGTTCGCGGTGCCGCTGGCGGTGCTCGTCGCCGCCTGGCGGATCGCCCGGGACCGCGCCCGGGACCAGCTGACCGATCCGCTCACCGACCTGCCCAACCGGCAGGCGCTGCTGCTCGCGACCCAGGAGGCGCTGGGCCGGCACGAGGGGGAGACGGGATACAGCGTCGGGCTGATCCTGCTCGACCTCGACCGGTTCCGTTCGCTGAACGACGCGCTCGGCCACACCGCCGGCGACCGCCTGCTGGTGCACATCGCCCGCCGGCTGCACCGCGCGCTGCGCGCCGGCACCAGCCACCCGCGGGACGCCGCCGACGAGCTGGCCGCCGCCCTGCCCCCGCCGTCCCAGCGCGGGGAGCGGCCGGTGGTGGCGAGGCTGGGCGGCGACGAGTTCGCCGTCCTGCTGCCGGGCGTGGGCAGCACCGAGGTGCTGGAGCGTGTCGCCAAGGCGCTGATCGCCGAGCTGGCCGCGCCGATCCGGCTGGACGGCCTGCTGCTGGTGCTGGAGGCCAGCGCCGGCGTGTGCGTCTACCCGACCCACGCGCAGGACGCCGAGTCGCTTCTGCGCCGCGCCGACGTGGCGATGGGCCACGCCCAGCGCAGCCGCAGCGGCGTCGAACGCTACGACGAGGCGCGGGACGTCGACACCCCGTACCGGATCGGCCTGCTCGGCGACCTGCGGCGGGCCCTGGAACTGGCCGAGGTGCAGCTGCACTACCAGCCCAAGGTCGCCTTCGACGGCCGGGTGGTCGGCCTGGAGGCCCTGGTCCGCTGGAAGCGGGCCGGGCAGGGCCAGGTGCCCCCGGACGAGTTCATCAGCCTCGCCGAGTCCAGCGGCCTGATGCCCCGGCTCACCGACTACGTCCTGGAGGCCGCGGTCGGCCAGCTGGCGCTCTGGCGCGCCCAGGGGCTGATGGTGCCGGTCGCGGTCAACGTCTCGCCGCGCGACGTGCTCAACCCCGGCTTCGCCTCCCGGGTCGCCGGCCACCTCAAGCGCCACCAGGTCCCGGCCGACGCGCTGCAGTTGGAGATCACCGAGCGGCTGCTGCTCGACGACTCCCGCCGCGCCGCCGACACCCTGGCCGAGCTGCGGCGCTACGGCGTGCGGATGTCGCTGGACGACTTCGGGACGGGGCACTCCTCGCTGGTCCGGTTGCGCAGCCTGCCGGTCGGCGAGCTGAAGATCGACCGCTCCTTCGTGTCGCGGATGGTCGCGGACGACCACGACGCGGCGGTGGTGCGGTGCTCGGTGGAGCTGGCCCACTCGCTCGGGCTGACCGTGGTCGCGGAGGGCGTCGAGGACGACGAGACCTGGGAGCGGCTGCAGCTCATGGGGGTGGACGCGGTCCAGGGCTGGCTGGTCTCCGCCGCCCTTCCGGCCGACCAGGCCACGGCGTGGCTGCTGGTGCACCGCACGGAGATGCCGCAGGTGGAGCGCTTAGCCCCGCAGTAGGGCTGCGAGCATCTGCGCGACCGGCTGCGCACTCCGGTGGAGGGTGGCCGGGCGCGCAGTTCCTCGCGCCCCTGGGATCACCAATAGGATGGGGCCACAGACCATGAGGGCGGACTCCCGCTCAACCAGAACTCAACCCTGAGGATCGCTGCATGCCTGGCATCACGCGCGAGGAGGTCGCTCACCTCGCTCGGCTGTCGCGTCTCGAGTTGCAGGCCGAAGAGCTGGACCACTTCGCCGAGCAGCTCGACGTGATCATCGGCGCGGTCGCCCGCGTTTCCGAGGTGGCCGGACAGGACGTCCCGCCGACCTCCCACCCGCTGCCGCTGACCAACGTCATGCGCGCCGACGAGGTGCGACAGTCGCTCACCCCCGAGCAGGCGCTCTCCGGCGCGCCCGCCGGCGAGGACCAGCGTTTCCGCGTTCCCCAGATCCTCGGGGAGGACTGACCGAGATGACCGAGCTGATCAAGTTCACCGCCGCCGAGACCGCCGCCGCGATCTCCAAGGGCGAGGTCTCGGCCGTCGAGGTCGCCCAGGCCCACCTGGACCGCATCACCGCGGTCGACAAGAAGGTCAACGCCTTCCTGCACGTCGACACCGAGGGTGCGCTGAAGGCCGCCCGTTCGGTGGACGACAAGCGCGCCCGCGGCGAGGAGCTCGGCCCGCTGGCCGGCGTCCCGCTGGCGCTGAAGGACGTCTTCACCACCAAGGGCATCCCGACCACCTGCGGTTCGAAGATGCTCGAGGGCTGGATCCCGCCGTACGACGCCACCCTGACCTCGCGTCTGAAGGACGCGGGCGTGGTGATCCTCGGCAAGACCAACATGGACGAGTTCGCGATGGGCTCCTCCACCGAGAACTCGGCGTACGGCCCGACCGGCAACCCGTGGGACCTGACCCGCATCCCGGGCGGCTCCGGCGGCGGCAGCGCCGCGGCGCTGGCCGCGTACGAGGCCCCGCTGGCGATCGGCACCGACACCGGCGGCTCGATCCGCCAGCCGGGCGCCGTCACCGGCACGGTCGGTGTGAAGCCGACCTACGGCGCGGTCTCCCGCTACGGCCTGGTCGCCTTCTCCTCCAGCCTGGACCAGGGCGGCCCGTGCGCCCGCACCGTGCTGGACGCGGCGCTGCTGCACGAGGCCATCGCCGGGTACGACCCGCTGGACTCGACCTCGATCGACGCGCCGGTCCCGGCGGTGGTCGAGGCGGCGAAGATGCGCGACATCCGCGGCATGCGGGTCGGCGTGGTGAAGGAGTTCGCCGGCGAGGGCTACCAGGCCGGCGTCATGCAGCGCTTCAACGAGTCGGTGGAGCTGCTGCGCGAGCTGGGCGCCGAGGTGGTCGAGGTGTCCTGCCCGTCGTTCACCCTCGCGCTCCCCGCGTACTACCTGATCGCGCCGAGCGAGTGCTCGTCCAACCTGGCCCGCTTCGACGCGATGCGCTACGGCCTGCGGGTCGGCGACGACGGCAGCCGTTCGGCCGAGCAGGTCACCGCGCTCACCCGGGAGGCGGGTTTCGGCCCCGAGGTGAAGCGCCGCATCATGCTGGGCACGTACGCGCTCTCCTCGGGCTACTACGACGCGTACTACGGCTCGGCGCAGAAGGTCCGCACCCTGATCTCGCGCGACTTCGACGCCGCGTTCGCGGGCGTTGACGTGCTGGTCTCGCCGACCACGCCGACCACCGCCTTCCCGATCGGCGAGCGCGCCGACGACCCGATGGCCATGTACCTGGCCGACCTGTGCACCATCCCGTCGAACCTGGCGGGCAACGCGGCCATGTCGCTGCCGTGCGGCCTGGCCCCGGAGGACAATCTCCCGGTCGGCCTGCAGATCATCGCTCCCGCGATGGCGGACGACCGCCTGTACCGCGTGGGCGGCGCCGTCGAGGCCGCACTCAACGACAAGTGGGGACACTCCCTGCTGGAGGAGGCACCGGCACTGTGAGCAGGATCGAGAAGGCCAAAGGCTTCAAGCACTCCAAGCCCGGCCTGTGGCTGTCCATCGGTACCACCGCGTTCGGGGCGGTCACGATCGTCAAGGACGTCAAGAAGGCGCGTACCGAGAACGACACCCTGAAGCTGATCAACGCCCTGGTCGGCGCCGCCGCCATCCTCACCGGCACCGCACTCCTCGTCCGCGAGCTCCGTCAGCTCGGCGACGACGACGTGCTGCTCGGCTGACGGACCTCCGAGAAAGAAGTGAAGGAAACGCTGTGAGCGTCATCAGCCTGGTCCCGTACGACGACGCGCTGGCCTCGTACGACCCGGTGATGGGCCTTGAGGTCCACGTCGAGCTGGGTACCAAGACCAAGATGTTCTGCGGTTGCTCCACCGAGCTCGGTGCCGAGCCGAACACGCAGACCTGTCCGACCTGTCTCGGCCTGCCCGGCTCGCTGCCGGTGGTCAACGCCATCGGCGTGGAATCGGCGATCAAGATCGGCCTGGCGCTGAACTGCGAGATCGCCGAGTGGTGCCGGTTCGCCCGGAAGAACTACTTCTACCCGGACATGCCGAAGAACTTCCAGACCTCCCAGTACGACGAGCCGATCGCCTTCAACGGCTACCTCGACGTGCAGCTGGAGGACGGCGAGGTCTTCCGGGTCGAGATCGAGCGCGCCCACATGGAGGAGGACACCGGCAAGTCCACCCACGTCGGTGGCGCGACCGGTCGCATCCACGGCGCCGAGTACTCGCTGCTGGACTACAACCGGGCCGGCATCCCGCTGATCGAGATCGTCACCAAGCCGATCGTCGGCGCCGGTGAGCGCGCCCCCGAGGTCGCCAAGGCGTACGTCACCGAGCTGCGCGAGCTGATCCGGGCGCTGGGCGTGTCCGAGGCCCGGATGGACAAGGGCCAGATGCGCTGCGACGTCAACCTGTCGCTGCGTCCGCACGGCCGGGAGAAGTTCGGCACCCGCTCGGAGACCAAGAACGTCAACTCGCTGCGTTCGGTCGAGCGGGCGGCGCGCTTCGAGATCCAGCGGCACGCCGCCGTGCTGACCGACGGCGGGACGATCGTCCAGGAGACCCGCCACTTCCACGAGGACAACGGCACCACCACGGCCGGCCGGATCAAGGAGGAGGCGGAGGACTACCGCTACTTCCCCGAGCCCGACCTGGTGCCGATCGCCCCCTCCCGGGAGTGGGTCGAGGAGCTGCGGGCCGGTCTGCCGGAGCTGCCGCGGGTCCGCCGGGCCCGCCTGCAGACCGAGTGGGACCTGTCCGACAAGGACATGCAGTCGGTGCTCAACGCGGGTGCGGTCGAGCCGATCTCGCAGACCATCGCGGCCGGCGCCCCGGCCGACCAGGCCCGCAAGTGGTGGATGGGCGAGCTGGCCCGCCGCGCCAACGAGACCGGCACCGACCTGTCCGAGCAGCCGATCACCCCGGTCCAGGTGGCCCGGGTCTGCGCGCTGGTCGCCGAGGGCAAGCTCAACGACAAGCTGGCCCGCCAGGTCATCGAGGGCGTGCTGGCCGGCGAGGGCGAGCCGGACGAGGTCGTCGCGGCCCGCGGCCTGGCCGTGGTCTCCGACGACTCCGCGCTCGGCACGGCGGTCGACGAGGCCATCGCCGGCAACCCGGACATCGCGCAGAAGATCCGCGACGGCAAGGTCCAGGCGGTCGGCGCGCTGGTCGGCGCGGTCATGAAGGCCACCCGCGGGCAGGCCGACGCCGCGAGGGTCAAGGATCTGATCCTGGAGAAGCTCGCCTAAGGAGCTCATCCGCAGCACCAGGGCCCGTACCCGCCCCCACTAAGGGCGGGCACGGGCCTTCTGCGTCCCCTCCCGGCCCCGCCTAAGCCCTCCCGGTGCCGGAAGATCGGGCATGCTCCCGATGCCCCGCCCCCGCCTGGGAGAGGAGTCTCGGGACCAGGAACGAGGCAAGGGGACCGTGATGATCGAGTACGAGCTCCACCAGCAGCGCGGGCGGGAACTCCAGCAGCAGGCGCTCCACCACCACCTGGCCAACGAGGCCGCCCGGGCGGGCGAGCCGCGGGTCGGCGCGCTGCGCCGGTTCGCCCACAGCCTGCGGCACGGGATCACCACGGTGCCGCTGCGGACCGCCGGACCGGCCGGCTACTGATGGCCGGGGCCGGCTCCGGCCGTGCGAGGGAGGACGCCCCGGGCGCCTCCCTCTCCGGCCGTCCAGACCCTGGGACCGCGTCTCAGTTCGTGTCCGTACCCTGTGGCATGCTCCCCACTATGGAGCAGATGTGGGTCAGCCCCGTCTTCGTCGGTCGCCGTCCGGAGACCGAGTTCCTCACCGGAGCGCTGGCCCGGGCCCGGGCGGGCGAACCGCAGGCGGTGCTGATCGGGGGAGAGGCCGGCATCGGGAAGACCCGGCTGGTCGAGGAGTTCCTCCGGACGGCCGAGCGGGAGGGCGCGGTCACCGCGGTCGGCGGATGCCCCGAGGTCGGCGCCGAAGGGCTCCCGTACGGCCCGCTGGCCACCGCGCTGCGCCGCCTGCACCGGGGGCTCGGCGCCGAGTTCGAGCGCGCCGCGGCGGGCATGGAGGGGTACCTCGCGCGGCTGCTCCCGGAGTTCGGCGAGGCGCAGGCGGAGCCCAACGACGTGTTCGGCCGGGCCCGGCTGTTCGACCACGCGGCCCGGCTGTTCGAGCGCCTGAGCGCCGAGCACACCGTGGTCCTGGTGGTGGAGGACCTGCACTGGTCCGACCGCTCCACCCGGGAGCTGCTCGGCTACCTGATCCGCACCCTGCACAGCTCCCCGGTGCTGGTGGTCGCCACCTACCGCAGCGACGACCTGCACCGCCGCCACCCGCTCCGCCCGTACCTGGCCGAGCTCGACCGGCTGCGCAGCGTGCAGCGGATCGAGCTGGAGCGCCTGGGCCGGACCGAGGTGGCCGCCCAGCTGGCCGGGATCCTGGGCGCGGGGGCCGACCGGGAGCTGGTGGACCGGATCGACCGGCGGGCCGAGGGCAACCCGTTCTTCGTCGAGGAGCTGGCCACCGCCCAGCGCCAGGGTTGCATCGTCGGCATCCCGGACAGCCTGCGCGACATCCTGCTGGTCCGGGTCGAAACGCTGCCCGACGACACCCAGCGGGTGCTGCGGACCGCCGCGGAGGGCGGCAGCTACGTGGAGCACGACCTGCTCGCCGCGGTGCTGGACGAGCGCGAGGACCGGCCCGGGCACCCGCCCGGCGACGACGAGGTGCTGATCGAGGCGCTGCGGACGGCCGTCGGCGCCGGCATCCTGCGGCCCGACTCCGACGGCGACGGCTACTGCTTCCACCACGCGCTGGTCCGCGAGGCGCTCTCCGACGACCTGCTGCCCGGCGAGCGGCACCGGATCAACCGCCGCTACGCCACCGTCCTGGAGGCCGCCCCCGACCTGGTCCGCCGCGAGGCCTGCGCGGCCCGGCTGGCGAACTACTGGTACTGCGCGCACGACCCGGAGCGGGCCCTGCCGGCCGCGCTGGAGGCCGCCGGGCAGGCCCGCCGCCGCAACGCCTTCGCCGAGCAGCTGCGGATGCTGGAGCGGGTGCTGGACCTGTGGGACCAGGTCGCCGAGGAGGTGCGCGCCGCCCCGGTGCGGCCGGCCGACCGGGCCGAGACCTACCCCTCGTGCGGTTGCCCCGGCGACGCCCACGACCCGTCCTGCTCGGGCCTCCAGCTGGTGGACGTCCTGGCCGAGGCCGTGGTGGCCGCCCGCAACAGCGGCGACTGGGACCGCGCCCTGGCCCTGGTCCGGCGCGCCCTGGAGCTGGTGGACGAGGAGCAGCACCCGATGCGCGCCGCCTGGTTCCGGGTGCAGCTGGCCAAGACCTGCGGCTACCTCAACCGGCCCGGCGGCGGGGAGACCGCGTACGCGTACCGGCTGGTCGCCGGGCTCGGCCCGTCCCCGGTCCAGGCCGAGGTGCTCGCCATGGACGCCGCCCAGGGCATGCTCTGCAACCCCACCCCGGCGCACATGGAGGTCGCCGAGCGGGCCGCCCGGATCGCCCGGGAGGTCGGCGCCGGCGCCGTCGAGCAGCACGCCCGGATCACCCTGGCGGGCCTGTACTCCGACTTCGGCGACACCGACGGCGCGCTGGCCCTGCTCGCCGACGCCATCGAGCGGACCCGGACGATCGGCGCCGCCGACGTGCTCTGCCGCGGCCTCAACAACCTGGGCTGCCTGCTCCAGCTCACCGGCCGCTCCGAGGAGGCGGTGGAGCGCTGCCGCGAGGGGCTGCAGGTGGCGCGGAGCACCGGACTGCTCGGCACCATCGGCGCCTGCCTGATCGGCAACCTGGTGGAGGCGCTGATCGCGGTCGGCCGGCACGCCGAGGCCGCCGAGACGCTGTCCGACTGGGACAACGGCCCGTCGCGCGGCTCCTTCCCCGAGTACCTGGACCGGCTCAGGGGCGAACTCGACCTGCTCGACGGCGACTTCGAACAGGCTACGGCGCACAACGAGCGGGCCCGCGCCGCCGACCTGGCCCAGCAGCCGCAGAACGTGCTGCCGGCCGCCTCGCTGGCCCTGCGGATCGCCGCCCGGCAGGGCCGTCCGCTGGCCGCCCGGGCCGAGCTGCTCGCCGTGCTCGACCTCGAACTCAGCGCCGGGTTCGAGGGGTTGATGCTTCCGCTGCTGGTCCACGGCGCCGCCGCGGAGGCCGACTCCCGGGGGCTGCCCGCCGCCGACCTCGGCCGGCCGGTCATACTGCAGCGGATCGCGGCGACGGCCGCCCGGCTGCGCCCCGAGCTGCCACTGCACCGGGGCTGGGCCCGGCTGCTGGACGGCGAACTGGCCCGGGCCGACGGCGCCGCCGACCCGGCGCCGCACTGGGCCGCCGCGATCGACCAGCTGCGGCCGCTCGGCCTGCCCGAACCGCTCGCCCTGGCGCTGCTGCGCGCCGCCGACGGCGCCGCGGCGGCCGGGCGCCGGGACGAGGCCGCGACCCTGCTGCGCGAGGCCGAACCGCTCGCCGCGCGCTACGGCGACCGGCAGCTGCGCCGCGAGATCGCCCACCTCGCCGAACGGGCCGGCCTGGCGCTGGACTCCGCACCTGGCGGGCTCGCGGCCGAGGCAGCCGAACCCGTCCCGGCCGTCGAGGCGTTCGGGCTCACCCCGCGCGAGACCGACGTGCTGCGGCTGCTGGCCCTCGGCCGGACCAACCGTCAGATCGCCGAGGAGCTGTACATCTCGCCGAAGACCGCGAGCGTCCACGTCTCCAACATCCTGGCCAAGTTGGCCGTCGGCGGCCGCGGGGAGGCGGCCGCGCTGGCGCACCGGCTCCGGCTGTTCCCCGAGGAGGAGCCCGCCGCGGCCGGCGGCTGAGCCCGCCCGTCCCTCGTCCGAGCGCTGGGCCGATCGGGCGATCCCGGGCCGAATCGGACGTCTCTCATCAGGCTCTCATTACTCTAAGTTGAGGATGCGTGTCATTGAGTGACCGAAGTGGTGTAGGGTCCGGATCGGGAACACCGTTACGGCCGCTGGTCGGAGGGGGAGATGGCGATTGAACTCCACCGATTCGGTGCTGTCGGTCCGGGCCTCCCGTCTCCCCGGCACCGTTCTCGTCGCGCTCTGCCTCGGCTACACGGCCGGCGCCGGAGTCGGCTGGGGAACGCCTGAACTGGCCCTGTTCATGGGGGACTTCGGTCTCGCCGGGGCGGCCCTCGCGGCCGCGCTCTCCTGCCTCGCGCACGGCTGCACGGTCGGTGGCCACACCCGACCGGCCTGGCTGCTGTTCGGCCTGTCCTCCGCGATGGTCGCGCTCGGCAACGGCACCTGGGGCTGGTACGAGGTGGTGCTCCGCGCCCCGGTGCCGAAGGACTCGCTGGCCGACTACGCCTTCCTGCTGTTCGCCCCGCTGGCCATCCTCGGGCTGCTGGTGCTGGCCCAACGGCCGCGGACCCCGGCCGGCTGGCTGTGCCTCCTGCTGGACGGCTGGCTGGTGGCCGGCTCGCTGTTCACCCTCAGCTGGAGCCTGGCGCTCGGCCGGGTCGCCGCGGGGGAGGGCAACGACCCGCTGAAGCTCGCCCTCGGCCTGGGCTACCCGGTGCTGGACATCCTGCTGGTCAGCCTGGTGGTCGGGCTGCGCTTCCGCGGCCGGGACGGCAACCGCGCCGCCGTGCACACCGCGATGGTCGGGCTGGCCGTGACGGTGGTCTGCGACGCCCTGTTCACCTCGCCGGTCTTCCGCAGCAGCTACCACTCCGGCGAGCTGCTGGACGCCGGCTGGTTCGCCGGCAGCGTGCTGCTGGCCTGGGCGCCCTGGTCGCACGAGCG
This sequence comes from Kitasatospora cinereorecta, assembly GCF_024172095.1. Classification (GTDB taxonomy): domain Bacteria; phylum Actinomycetota; class Actinomycetes; order Streptomycetales; family Streptomycetaceae; genus Kitasatospora; species Kitasatospora cinereorecta. The sequence continues at coordinate 877,257 of NZ_JAMZDX010000001.1, forward strand.
CCGCCCCACCCGCGAGCACCACCCCTCCAGCGGCGGCCTGCCGCGCCGCCGGGTGGCGTCCACCTTCAGCGCCCTCACCCCGTACGTGGCGGCCGCGGTCTGCACCGCCGGGATCCTCTACAACGCGCTGGGCGGCCACGCCGTCGACCGGGTGGTGCTCGCCGCCGCCTGCACGGTCGGCCTCGCGCTGATCGTCCGGCAGGGCGTGATGCTGCTGGACAACCTCTCGCTGGCGCAGGAACTCGCCCACAAGGAGGCGCACTTCCGCTCCCTGGTGCAGGGTTCCAGCGACGTCATCATGATCGCCGGCGGGGCCGGGGTGCTGTCCTACGTCAGCCCGGCGGCGCTGCGGGTCTACAGCCGCGACCCGGAGGAGCTGGTCGGCGGCAACCTGCTCAACCTGGTCCATCCGGAGGACGTCGACCGGGTGCTCTCCGAGGTCCGCCGGATCCTCGCCCGCTCCCGCGGCCGGCTCGCCGCCGAGCCCTCGGCCCGGGTGGAGTGCCGGATCCGCTCCGGCAACGGCGAGTGGCTGCACGTCGAGTCGACCGTCAACCGGTACCGGGACGGGCTGATCCTCAACAGCCGGGACGTCTCCGAACGCGTCCGGCTGCAGGCCCAGCTCCAGCACAACGCCTTCCACGACCCGCTCACCGACCTGCCCAACCGCGCCCTGTTCGCGCACCGGGTCCGGGCCGCGCTCGGCACCGCCGGACCGGACGGCACCACCGTCGCCGTGCTCTTCCTCGACCTGGACGGCTTCAAGGCGGTCAACGACACCGCCGGGCACCAGGTCGGCGACGAGCTGCTGATCCAGGCGGCCCGCCGGCTGCAGGGCTCGGTCCGGGCCGACGACACGGTGGCCCGGTTCGGCGGCGACGAGTTCGCCGTGCTGGTGCGCGGCCGGCTCGGCCGCACCCAGGTCCAGGAGCTGGCCGAACGCGTCCGCTCGGCGCTCTCCGAGCCGTACTGGATCGGCGACGCCGAGCTCGGGGTGGCCGCCTCGATCGGGATCGCCATCGGCCCGAGCGCGGCCGCCACCGGCCCCGGGCCCGCCGCGGTCGGTGACTGCACGGGCGGTGACTCCGCCGCCGAGCGTGACCACGGCGCCGGGCGCGACCCCGCAGGCGCCGCCGCCGACGAACTGCTGCGCAACGCCGACCTGGCGATGTACCGGGCCAAGTCCGAGGGCAAGGGCCGGGTGGTGCTCTACAGCCCGGCGATGCGCGCCGAGCTGGAGCGCCGCAGCGAACTGGAGGAACGGCTGCGGGTCGCCGTCCGGGAGGGCGGCTTCACCCTGCTCCACCAGCCCGTGGTGGAGCTCGCCGGCGGCCAGGTGAGCGGCATCGAGGCGCAGGCCCGCTGGCGCTCCGCCCAGGGCCTGCTGCTCACTCCGGCCGAGTTCCTGCGCACCGCCGAGCAGGGCGACGCGGCCACCCGCTTCGCCCGCTGGATGCTCCAGGAGGCGGTGGCCGCCGCCGCCCGCCGCCGTAGCGACGGCCTGGGCTCGCCGCCCGTCCCGGTCACCGTCCGGCTCGCCGCCGACCGGATCTGTGCCCCCGGCATGTACGAGACGGTGGCCGCCGCCCTGCGCGACAGCGGCCTGCCGCCGGAGCTGCTGGTGATCGAGGTGGCCCGGACCGCCCAGGACTCCTCGGCCGACGAGCTGGGCCGCCGGCTGACCGCGCTTCGGCGGCTCGGGGTGTCCACCGCGCTGGCCGGCCTCGGCGCCGGCGGCGGCTCGCTCGGCGCGCTGGCCCGGCTCCCGTTCGACGCGGTCAAGCTGGACCGCGGCCTGGTCCAGGACATCGGCGACTCCACGCTCAGCCGCACCCTGGCCGGCCACGCCCTGCGGCTCGGCCGCGACCTCGGCATGATCACCGCCGCCGACGGCGTCGACCACCCGCGCCAGGTCGCCGTGCTCCAGGAGCTCGGCTGCCGGCGGGCCCAGGGGCTGGCCTTCGCCCAGCCGCTGGACGAGGCCAGACTGCGCCGCGCCCTGGCGCGCCGGGCGTACCCGCTGCCGCGTCCGGTGGGCGCACTGGCCGCCCGCCGGCCGCACCTCGCGCCGGACCCCCGAACGGGTGCTGTTCCGGCCCGGACGGCCCACCTGCACGGCCCGCTTGACCTGCCGCAACGGCATGTCGTCGGCGGTCCGGGTGGTGGACCGCATGGTGAGACGCCGGTCCCACCAGCTTGACACCCGCCACTGCGTGGGAGGAAGGTCGGTGCCATGCGCACCCGAATTCTCGTACTTGGCGGGCGCGTCGGCTGAAGCAGACCGACGCGCCACCCCTCGCATGCCCTTGGCACGAGGGGTTTTTTGTTGCACGAAACCTGCTTCGCCCCCGCAAGACCACTGGCCCCAATCACCACGAATCGGGACGATTGAGGCAGAGCCGGAGATCGGCCCCGGAACCCTCCTCCGCCCGGGCCGGCAGAACCCGAGAAGAGACAGGCAGATGACTGAGCACGCCGCAACCCCCCGCCGCGGGGACCACCCGGCCGCGCACGCTCCGGGTCCCCAGACCATCGAGACCATGACCGGCGCGCAGTCGCTCATCCGCTCGCTCGAAGCCGTGGGCGCGGACACCGTCTTCGGCATTCCCGGTGGCGCGATCCTCCCGGCCTACGACCCGCTGATGGACTCCCAGAAGGTCCGCCACATCCTGGTCCGCCACGAGCAGGGGGCCGGCCACGCCGCCACCGGCTACGCGCAGGCCACCGGCCGGGTCGGCGTCTGCATGGCCACCTCCGGCCCCGGCGCCACCAACCTGGTCACCCCGATCGCCGACGCCTACATGGACTCCGTCCCGATGGTGGCGATCACCGGCCAGGTCTCCTCCAAGGCGATCGGCACCGACGCCTTCCAGGAGGCGGACATCTGCGGCATCACCATGCCGATCACCAAGCACAACTTCCTGGTCACCGACCCGGCCGAGATCCCCCGGGTGATCGCCGAGGCGTTCCACATCGCCGCCACCGGCCGACCCGGCCCGGTCCTGGTCGACGTCGCCAAGGACGCGCTGCAGGCCACCACCACCTTCCGCTGGCCGGTGGAGACCTCGCTGCCCGGCTACCGCCCGGTCACCAAGCCGCACGCCAAGCAGATCCGCGAGGCCGCCAAGCTGCTGGTGAACGCCAAGCGCCCGGTGCTGTACGTCGGCGGCGGCGTGCTCAAGGCCCAGGCCAGCGCCGAGCTGCGGATCCTGGCCGAGCTGACCGGCGCCCCCGTGGTCACCACCCTGATGGCGATCGGCGTCTTCCCCGACAGCCACCCGCAGCACCTGGGCATGCCCGGCATGCACGGCTCCGTCCCGGCGGTCACCGCGCTGCAGAAGGCCGACCTGCTGTTCACCCTGGGCGCCCGCTTCGACGACCGGGTCACCGGCAAGCTGGACTCCTTCGCTCCCGGCGCCAAGGTCGTCCACGCCGACATCGACCCGGCCGAGATCGGCAAGAACCGCCCGGCCGACGTGCCGATCGTCGGTGACGCCCGCGAGGTCATCGCCGACCTGATCGTCGCCGTCCAGGCCGAGTACGACGCCGGCCACAAGGGCGACTACAGCGAGTGGTGGACCCGGCTGAACGAGTGGAAGAACACCTACCCCCTGGGCTACGAGGCCGCCCCGGCCGGCGAGCTCTCCCCGCAGCAGGTGATCGAGCGGATCGGCCAGCTGGTCGGCCCGGACGCCATCTACGCCGCGGGCGTCGGCCAGCACCAGATGTGGGCCAGCCAGTTCATCCAGTTCGAGAAGCCCGCGACCTGGCTGAACTCGGGCGGCGCCGGAACCATGGGCTACGCCGTGCCGGCCGCGATGGGCGCCAAGGCGGGCATGCCGGACGCCCAGGTCTGGGCGATCGACGGCGACGGCTGCTTCCAGATGACCAACCAGGAGCTGGTCACCTGCGCGCTGAACAACATCCCGATCAAGGTCGCGATCATCAACAACGGTTCGCTGGGCATGGTCCGCCAGTGGCAGACCCTGTTCTACAACCAGCGCTACTCCAACACGGTGCTGCACTCCGGCCCCGGCCACGACGGCATCGAGCCGCCGGCCCAGGGCACCCGGATCCCCGACTTCGTGATGCTCTCCGAGGCGATGGGCTGCGTCGGCCTGCGCTGCGAGCGCCCGGAGGACCTGGACGCGGTGATCAAGCAGGCGATGGAGATCAACGACCGTCCGGTGGTCATCGACTTCATCGTCCACCAGGACGCCATGGTCTGGCCCATGGTCGCGGCCGGCACCAGCAACGACGAGATCCTGTTCGCCCGGGGCGTCCGCCCCGACTTCGGCGACGACCTCGACTAGTAGCTCCGACGACCCGATAGAGAGTCCCATGACCGTCATGTCCAAGCACACCCTCTCCGTCCTGGTCGAGAACAAGCCCGGCGTGCTCGCCCGGATCGCCGCGCTGTTCTCCCGTCGGGGCTTCAACATCGACTCCCTCGCCGTCGGCCCGACCGAGCACCCGGACATCTCCCGGATGACCATCGTGGTCAACGTCGAGGACCTGCCGCTGGAGCAGGTCACCAAGCAGCTCAACAAGCTGGTCAACGTGATAAAGATCGTCGAGCTGGACCAGACCCAGGCGGTCCAGCGCGAGCTGGTCCTGGTCAAGGTCCGCGCCGACGCGGAGACCCGCTCGCAGATCGTCGAGATCGTGCAGCTGTTCCGCGCCAAGACCGTCGACGTGTCGCCCGACGCGGTGACCATCGAGGCCACCGGCTCCTCCGACAAGCTGGAGGCGATGCTCAAGATGCTGGAGCCGTACGGCATCAAGGAGCTGGTCCAGTCCGGCCTGGTGGCCATCGGCCGCGGCGCCCGCTCGATCACCGACCGCTCGCTGCGCGCCCTCGACCGCTCCGCCTGACCGACGGTCCGTCTCACACCCTGAAGCACCGCCCCACGACCCCGCCGGGTCCTCGTACGGTAGGAAGCGCAAGACCCGGCACCACCACCACGCAAGGAGATGTGCCCCCGTGGCCGAGCTGTTCTACGAAGACGACGCCGACCTGTCCATCATCCAGGGCCGCAAGGTCGCGATCATCGGATACGGCAGCCAGGGCCACGCCCACGCGCTGTCGCTGCGCGACTCGGGTGCGGACGTCCGGGTGGGTCTGCTCGAGAGCTCCAAGTCCCGTGCCAAGGCGGAGGAGGCCGGCCTGCGCGTCGTCACCCCGTCCGAGGCGGCGGCCGAGGCCGACGTCATCATGATCCTGGTGCCGGACCCGATCCAGGCCGACGTCTACGAGGAGGCCATCGCGCCGAACCTGAAGGCGGGCGACGCCCTCTTCTTCGGCCACGGCCTGAACATCCGCTTCGGCTTCATCAAGCCCCCGGCGGACGTCGACGTCTGCATGGTGGCCCCGAAGGGCCCGGGCCACCTGGTCCGCCGCCAGTACCAGGAGGGTCGCGGCGTCCCCGCGATCGTCGCGGTCGAGCAGGACGCCACCGGCAAGGCCTTCGAGCTGGCGCTCTCGTACGCCAAGGGCCTGGGCGCCACCAAGGCCGGCGTCATCAAGACCACCTTCACCGAGGAGACCGAGACCGACCTGTTCGGTGAGCAGGCCGTCCTCTGCGGTGGCACCGCCGCCCTGGTGAAGGCCGGTTTCGAGACCCTGGTCGAGGCCGGCTACCAGCCGGAGATCGCCTACTTCGAGTGCCTGCACGAGCTGAAGCTCATCGTCGACCTGATGTACGAGGGCGGCCTGGAGAAGATGCGCTGGTCGGTCTCCGAGACCGCCGAGTGGGGCGACTACGTCACCGGCCCCCGCATCATCACCGCCGACACCAAGGCCGAGATGAAGAAGGTCCTCGAGGAGATCCAGGACGGCACCTTCGCCAACACCTGGATCGCCGAGTACAAGGCCGGTCTGCCGAAGTACAACGAGTACAAGAACGCGGACGCCGACCACCTGCTGGAGACCACCGGCAAGAAGCTGCGCAAGCTGATGAGCTGGGTCGACGAGGAGGCGTAACCCCCACGAGGGGGCGCAACTCCCTTGTACACCGAGGCTGCTCCCGTCCGGGTGATTTCGCCGGACGGGAGCAGCCCCGCATCCGGACCGCCGATAGACTCCCGAGTGCGCGTCAGGCCCACAGCGTCGTGCGTCTAGCTACGCGACATGCCACCTTCCCCCGGAGAGTCACGCCACCTTCGTGCCGGGGTGAACCGGACAGTTAAGGACAACACTGTCGTGAGCAAATCCGTAGTTCTCATCGCCGAAGAGCTGTCGCCCGCCACCGTCGACGCCCTCGGTCCCGACTTCGAGATCCGCCACTGCAACGGTGCGGACCGTACCGAGCTGCTGACCGCCATCGCGGATGTCGACGCCATCCTGATCCGCTCCGCCACCAAGGTGGACGCGGAGGCACTGGCCGCCGCCAAGCGCCTGAAGGTCGTCGCCCGCGCCGGCGTGGGCCTGGACAACGTGGACGTCGCCGCCTCCACCAAGGCCGGCGTGATGGTCGTCAACGCCCCGACCTCCAACATCGTGACCGCCGCCGAGCTGGCCTGCGGCCTGCTGATCTCGGTCGCCCGCAACATCGCGCCCGCCAACGCCGCGCTCAAGCAGGGCGAGTGGAAGCGCAACAAGTACACCGGCGTCGAGCTGAGCGAGAAGGTCCTCGGCGTGGTCGGCCTCGGCCGGATCGGCGTGCTGGTCGCGCAGCGGATGTCCGCGTTCGGCATGAAGATCGTCGCCTACGACCCCTACATCCAGGCCGCCCGCGCGGCCCAGATGGGCGTCAAGCTGCTCTCCCTGGAGGAGCTGCTGGAGGTCTCGGACTTCATCACCGTCCACCTCCCCAAGACCCCGGAGACCATCGGCCTGATCGGCGAGGAGGCGCTGCACAAGGTCAAGCCGAGCGTGCGCATCGTCAACGCAGCCCGCGGCGGCATCGTCGACGAGGCCGCCCTCGCCTCCGCGCTGCGCGACGGCCGGGTGGCCGGCGCCGGTCTGGACGTGTACGCCAAGGAGCCGTGCACCGACTCCCCGCTGTTCGCCTTCGACAACGTGGTGGCCACCCCGCACCTGGGCGCCTCCACCGACGAGGCGCAGGAGAAGGCCGGCATCGCGGTCGCCAGGTCGGTCCGCCTCGCGCTGGCCGGCGAGCTGGTGCCGGACGCGGTCAACGTCCAGGGCGGCGTGATCGCCGAGGACGTGCGCCCGGGCCTGCCGCTGGCCGAGAAGCTCGGCCGGATCTTCACCGCGCTGGCCGGCGAGGTGGCCGTCCGGCTCGATGTCGAGGTCCGCGGCGAGATCACCCAGCACGACGTCAAGGTGCTCGAACTCTCCGCGCTGAAGGGCGTGTTCGAGGACGTGGTGGCGGAGACGGTGTCCTACGTCAACGCTCCGCTGTTCGCCCAGGAGCGCGGCGTGGAGGTGCGGCTGACCACCTCCAGCGAGTCGCCCGAGCACCGCAACGTGATCACCGTCCGCGGCACCCTGTCCGGCGGCGGCGAGGTGTCCATCTCGGGCACCCTGTCCGGCCCGAAGCAGGTCCAGAAGATCGTCGGCGTGGACGGCTTCGACGTGGACGTGGCGCTCACCGACCACATGGCCTTCTTCCAGTACGAGGACCGCCCGGGCGTGGTCGGCACCCTCGGCCGGATCCTCGGCGACGCCGGCATCAACATCGCCGGCATGCAGGTGGCCCGCGACGGCTCCGGCGCGCTCGCCTCGATCACCGTGGACAGCGAGGTCTCCCAGGAGGTCCTGTCCGAGATCGCCGGTGCGATCGGCGCCCGGTTCGCCCGCGCGGTGAACCTCGGCTGACGTCCGTTCAGACCGTGTGACGGCCCTCTCACCTGCGGTGGGAGGGCCGTTCGCGTGCACAGGGGTGAAGCTCGTCTCAGATAGTAGGAAATCCAAGTATTCCTGGAGACAGCGCCGACTCCGCGTCGTACCGTGGAGGAGTCATACGGTGTGCCACCCCTGCAAGCCAGGGCGTGTGGCCCGTGTGTCCGTACGCTCCTTCGCAGGCGATCCCTGCTCCGCGTACCCCTCTCCCCACCCTCGCGCGCCGTCCGGCGCAGTTGCACCAAGGAGTCCGGTATGCCCCCCGTCGCAGACCGCCACACCGTCCCCGCCGCCACCACCGACCGCGCCCCGCGCCGCCGTCGCCGCGCCGAGCCCAACCCCCGCGCCGCGGCCGCGCTGCAGCGCGCGCTGGACCGCCGCGACAACGGCGGCGAGACCGGCCACTGAGCCGAACGGCTGACGCGTCGTCACCTGCGGGTGACATCGCTCGCACGGAGCAGCGCGCGCTCCCTAGGTTGGGGGCGTGCGCGCCCCATTCACCGTCCTCGGTGTCGCCCTGGCCCTGCTCGTGCCCGCCGCCCCGGTGGCCGCCTCACCGCTCGCCCCACGGCCCGCCCGCGGGACGGCCACCACCGTCCTGCTGGAGCTGGACACCGAGGCCGCCGCACCCGCGTGGCAGCGGGCCGGGGCCGAGGCCCGGCGGGCCAGGCGCTCGCCGGAGGCGGTCCGCCGCGAGGCGGCCCGGGCCGGCGCCGAGCAGCGGGTCCGCGCCGACCGGGCGATCGACCGGATCGACGCGGCGGTGCGCCGTGCGGTGCCGGGTGCCGTCCCGGTCTACCGCACCCGCACGCTGACCACCGGCCTCGCCCTGCGGGTGAGGCCCGCCGACCTGCCCCGGCTGGGCACCCTGCCGGGAGTGCGGGCGGTCCACCCGGTGGTGCTCAAGACCCGCTCCAACGCCTACTCGGTGCCGCTCACCGGCGCCCCCGCGGTCTGGTCCGGCCTGCCCGGCACCACCGGTGAGGGCGTCCGGATCGGCATCGTCGACTCCGGCATCGACTACACCCACGCCGACTTCGGCGGCCCCGGCACCGAGGCCGCCTTCCAGGCCGTGGACGGCGCCGCGCCCGCCCCGGCGGCCCTGTTCCCGAACGCCAAGGTGATCGGCGGCCAGGACCTGGTCGGCGACGCGTACGACCCGAGCCCGTCCGCCGCCGAGGACCGGCACACCCCGCACCCCGACGCCAACCCGATCGACTGCGCGCTGAACGGCCACGGCACCCACGTCGCCGGCACCGCGGCCGGCTACGGCGTCACCGCCGGCGGCGCCACCTACCGCGGCCCGTACCGGCCGGGACTGGATCCGGCCGGGTTCCGGGTCGGCCCCGGCGCCGCGCCCGGCGCCCAGCTGTACGCGATCCGGGTATTCGGCTGCGAGGGCTCCACCGACCAGCTCGCGCACGCCCTGGACGTCGCCGCCGACCCGAACGGCGACGGCGACCTCGGCGACCGCCTGGACGTGGTCAACCTCTCCCTCGGCAGCCCCTTCGGCGGCCCCGGGGACGCCGACGCACTGGCCGCCGACCGGCTCGCCGCACTCGGCACCGTGGTGGTCGCCGCGTCCGGCAACGAGGGCGACGTGTACGCCGTCGGCGGCAGCCCCGGCACCGCCGTCCGGGCCCTCACCGTGGCCGCCTCCGTCGACCCGCACGGCGACGCCGACGGCATCCGGGTGATCGCGCCCGCCGAGCTGGCCGGCCTGGTCCCGGCCCACTGGAGCTCCCGCTACCAGGGCTGGTCCAGCCAGGACGTCGCCGGTGAACTCGCCGTGCCGGTCGACCAGGCCGACGGCTGCACCGCCTTCGACACCGCCGACACCGGGCGGCTGCGCGGCAGGATCGCCCTGCTCACCTGGCACACCCGGGAGCCCGACCGGGCCTGCGGCTCCGCCGCCCGGGCCGACCACGCCGCCGACGCCGGCGCGATCGGCGCGCTCTTCGCCGCCGACGGCGACAGCCTCGGCGAGGTCGCCGGCAACGACCGGATCCCCACCGCGATCCTCGCCCCCGCCGACGGCGGACGGCTGATCCGGGCGGTCGGCCAGGGGCCGGTCCGGGTCGAACTTTCCACCCCGGGCAACCCGCTGCACGGCTCGGTCGGCCAGGACCAGCCGCAGCGCGCCGACACCCTGACCGGCTTCACCTCGCGCGGCATCGGGATCGAGGGCCTGGTCAAGCCCGACCTGGCCGCGCCCGGCGAGACCATCTGGTCCGCCAAGGCCGGCAGCGGCACCGGCGGCATGCGCGAGGACGGCACCTCGATGGCCACCCCGCACGTCGCGGGCCTCGCCGCGCTGGTCCGCGCCGCCCACCCCGACTGGAGCGTCGCCGAGGTCAAGGCCGCGCTGATGAACACCACCGGCGACACCTGGCAGGGCGACGGCCACACCGGCCCCCTCTACGGGCCCGAGCGCACCGGCGCCGGCGAGGTCCGGGTCGACCGGGCGGTGGCCACCCCGGCGGTGGCGATGGACGGCGGCAGCGACGGCGCGGTCGGCGTCTCCTTCGGACCGGTCGCCGTCACCGGGCCCACGTCACTGCGGCGCGAGGTGGAGGTCCGCAACCTCTCCGACCGCCCGCTCGGCTACACCACCTCCTACCTCCCGGCCACCGAACTGCCCGGCGCCGCCTTCCGGCTCTCGCCCGCCCGGATCGAGGTCCCGGCCCACGGCAGCGCCCGGGTCACCGTCACCCTGGCCGTCCCCACCGGGCTCCAGCGCCGCCCCGACCCCACGCTGGACCTGGTCCAGGGCGGCCGGGCCCGCAGCTACCGCGGCGAGCTCTCCGGCCGGCTGCTGCTCACCCCCACCGCCGGCGGCGACCCCGCGCTGCGGGTGCCGCTGTTCGCCGCCCCGCGGGCCGCCTCCGAGCACACCGTCGTCGGCGGCCCCGAGCCGTACGCCGTCCGCGGCACCGGAGCGGGCCTGCTCAGCGCCGTCCGGCTCGGCGCCGAGGGCACCCGCTGGCCCGACTGCCCCGGCCGGGACCTGTGCGTCGACGACCCCGCCCAGCGCGCCGCCAACCTGCGGGCCGTCGGCGCCGCGACCGACGGCCACGGCATGCTCTACCTGGCCGCCGCCCTGTACGCCCCGGCCCCCACCCCGGCCGGCGCCTTCAGGGTGCGGGCCTCGCTCGACCTGGACGGCGACGGCACCACCGACGCCGTGGTGGCGGCCGACCGGATCAAGGGCAGCGACGTGCTCGTCGCCCGTACCCTCGACGCCCGCACCGGCGCCGAGCTGGACGTCCAGCCGCTGAACGGGCGCTGGGGCGACACCGACACCGACCTGCTCGACACCGACGCGCTGGTGCTGCCGGTCCGCCTCGCCGCGCTGCCCGTTCCGCCCACCGCCCCGCGCTACGCCGTGTGGACGGCGGCCGCCTCCACCGACCAGGCCGACGCGCTGGACTCGCTCGGCCTCGACGACGGCCGGCCCGTCCTCCCGGTGGACCTCGACCACCCCTCGTCCGACCTGCTCACCCCCACCCGGGCCGGCACCTTCCTGCACCCGGGACCTGGTCCGCTGCTGCTGATCCACCACCTCGACCCGGACGGCCGCCGGGCGCAGATCGTCCGACCGCGGGCGACGGACCGGGGACCTGACACGGCGTCCGGATGATGGACGGTGCGTGCTCAGGCCCTGGGACGCGGAGTACTGTCCGAAATATGTCTCGCACCATTCGTCTCGCAGTGATCCCGGGTGACGGCATCGGCCAGGAGGTCGTGGCCGAGGGCCTCAAGGTGCTCGGCGCCGCCCTTCCCGCCGACATCAAGCTGGAGACCACCGAGTACGACCTCGGTGCCCGGCTCTACCACCGGACCGGCGAGACCCTGCCGGACAGCGTGCTGGAGGAGCTGAAGGGCGCGGACGCGATCCTGCTCGGCGCGATCGGCGACCCGAGCGTCCCGTCCGGCGTGCTGGAGCGCGGCCTGCTGCTGAAGCTGCGGTTCGCCTTCGACCACCACATCAACCTCCGCCCCGGCAAGCTGTTCCCAGGTGTGAAGTCGCCGCTGGCCGGCACTGAGATCGACAGCGCGTCTCCGACACGACGACAGATCGACTTCGTGGTGGTCCGCGAGGGTACCGAGGGCCCGTACGTCGGCAACGGCGGCACCCTGCGCACCGGCACCGAGCACGAGGTGGCCACCGAGGTCAGCCTGAACACCGCGTACGGCATCGAGCGGGTGGTCCGCGACGCGTACCGCCGGGCCTCTGCCCGTCCGCGCAAGAAGCTCACCCTGGTGCACAAGAACAACGTGCTGGTGCACGCCGGCCACCTGTGGACCCGGATCTTCGAGCAGGTCGGCCGGGAGTTCCCCGAGGTCACCACCGACTACCTGCACGTCGACGCGGCGACGATCTTCTTCGTCACCCAGCCCGAGCGCTTCGACGTGATCGTCACCGACAACCTGTTCGGCGACATCCTGACCGACCTCGCCGCGGCCGTCACCGGCGGCATCGGCCTGGCCGCGTCCGGCAACATCAACCCGAGCGGCGAGTTCCCGTCGATGTTCGAGCCGGTGCACGGCTCCGCCCCGGACATCGCCGGCCAGGGCAAGGCCGACCCGACCGCCACCGTGCTGTCGGTCGCCATGCTGCTGGAGCACCTCGGCTTCACCGCCGAGGCGGCGCAGGTCGAGGCGGCGGTCGCGGCCGACCTCACCGAGCGCAGCGGCGCCCGGTCCACCTCGCAGGTCGGCGACGCGCTCGCCGCCCGAGTATCCGGCTGACCGGCCGGAGCCCCAATCCGGCCGGCGGGCCGGTTCATATCGCGCACAGCCACTCCCGGCTGTTCGGCACGGCCCTCTGGATGCGAGTATCGACAGTGGGCCGTGCCGTCGTGCGTTCGATCAGTGACGGAGGCGGCCCAGCCCAACCCCACGGTGAAGGACAGACAGTCATGAGTACGCCCACCCAGGCGCCCATCACGTTCGACCTCAAGCCCTCCGCGCACCCGCTGTCCGACGCGGAGCGCGAGGCCCGGCTGGCCAACCCCGGTTTCGGCCGCGTCTTCACCGACCACATGGTCACCATCCGGTGGACCGAGGGCCTGGGCTGGCACGACGCCCAGCTGACCCCGTACGCGCCGCTGGAGATCGACCCGGCCAACATGACGCTGCACTACGGCCAGGCGATCTTCGAGGGCCTGAAGGCCTACCGGCAGACGGACGGCTCCATCGCCACCTTCCGCCCCGAGGCCAACGCGGCCCGCTTCCAGGCCTCGGCCCGCCGGCTGGCCATGCCGGAGCTGCCGGTCGAGACCTTCGTCGAGGCGGTCGAGCTGCTGGTCGAGCAGGAGCAGAGCTGGGTGCCGAACCAGGCCGAGCAGAGCCTCTACCTGCGGCCGTTCATGTTCGCCACCGAGGTCGGCCTGGGCGTCCGCCCGGCGAACTCCTACCTCTTCATGATCATTGCCTCGCCGGCCGGCGCGTACTTCCCCGGCGGCGTGAAGCCGGTCTCCGTCTGGCTCTCCGAGGACTACGTCCGCGCCGCGCCGGGCGGCACCGGCGCCGCCAAGTGCGCGGGCAACTACGCCGCCTCGCTGGTCGCCCAGGCCGAGGCCGCCCAGAAGGGCTGCGACCAGGTCGTCTGGCTCGACGCCGCCGAGCACCGGTGGATCGAGGAGATGGGCGGCATGAACCTGTACTTCGTGTTCGGCGAGGGCGCCGACGCGAAGATCGTCACCCCCGAGCTGTCCGGCGCCCTGCTGCCGGGCATCACCCGTGACTCGCTGCTCCAGCTCGCCGCCGACCTCGGCTACGCGGTCGAGGAGCGGAAGATCTCCACCGAGGAGTGGAAGCAGGGCAACGCGGACGGGACCCTGACCGAGGTCTTCGCCTGCGGCACCGCCGCCGTGATCACCCCGGTCGGCTCGGTCAAGTCCCGCGGCGGCGACTGGACGGTCGGCACCGGCGAGCCCGGCCCGATCACCATGGAGCTGCGCAAGGCCCTGCTCGCCATCCAGGGCGGCCAGGCGCCGGACACCCACAACTGGCTGCACAAGATCGTCTGACCCGGGCCCGGGCGTCCCGCCCCGACGGGACGCCCGCCCTCGGTAACCTCGAAGCGTTCCGCTCGTTGAGCCGTACGGATCGGAAGGAGGGGCCGTGACCGCCGCAACCCACGACTGGACCGCGTCCTGGCGCAGCCCGGAAGAGGAACTCCTCGACGCCTTCCTGGCCCTGGACACCCCGGAGGGGTTCAAGGCCGAGCTCATCGAGGGGGAGATCGTCGTGACGCCACCGCCGGACGGTGACCACGAGACCGCGATCGGCCGGATCGTCAAGCAGGTCTTCCGGCAGTGCCCGGCGGACCTCGACTTCGCTCCGGGCAAGGGCCTGATCGTGCCGGACGGCCGCTACATCCCGGACGGCACCTTCACGGTGGCCGACGCGATGCTGGGGAAGGAGTCCTGGTCCTCGCCGGACGGCGTGGTGATGGTCATGGAGGTCACCTCCAGCCGCCCGGGCAAGGACCGCGAGGCCAAGCGCAGGGGCTACGCGGAGGCCGGGATCCCGCTGTACCTGCTGGTGGACCGCCAGCGCGACGAGATCGTGCTGTACAGCCACCCGCGGGTCGGGGACTACGCGGCGACCAACGCCGTGCCGGTGGGCGACCCGCTGCCGCTTCCCGAGCCGTTCGACTTCGAGCTGTCGACCGACCGGCTGACCTGAGGCGTTTCGGATCGCGAGACGCCCGGGCCGGGATTCGGAACGTGTGCCAGACTGCCGACGTGTCCTCGCTCGCGCTCATTATTGGCAGCAGGCGCGCCGGTCCGCAGTGACCGTTCCGCAGCACCACCCCGACCGCGGAGCGACCACCAGCGTCCAGACCCGCGCGCAGACCTCTCGCACCCGCGAGGGGTCTTTTGTTTTGGCCCATGACCGGTCCGTTCCCCCACAAGGGGAGCGGGGACACCTGGGCCGCGCGCGGGATGCTGGACAGTGGAGCCGGATTCCCACGATCCCGGCATCAGCAGTACCTCCACCGAACGGAGAACCCAGGGCCATGACCGAGGCCAGCAGCCGACCCCATGACAGCTTCCACGTGTTCGACACCACGCTGCGCGACGGCGCGCAGCGCGAGGGCATCAACCTCACCGTCGCCGACAAGCTGACCATCGCCCGTCACCTGGACGAGTTCGGCGTCGGCTTCATCGAGGGCGGCTGGCCCGGCGCCAACCCCCGGGACACCGAGTTCTTCGCCCGCGCCGCCGCGGAGCTGGAGCTGACCCACGCCCAGCTGGTCGCCTTCGGCGCCACCCGCCGGGCCGGCGGCAAGGCCGCCGAGGACCCGCAGCTGGCCGCCCTGGTCTCCTCGGGCGCCCCGGTGGTCACCCTGGTGGCCAAGTCGCACGACCGCCACGTGGAGCTCGCCCTGCGCACCACGCTGGAGGAGAACCTGGAGATGGTCCGGGACAGCGTGGAGTTCCTGCGCTCCCAGGGCCGCCGGGTGTTCATCGACTGCGAGCACTTCTTCGACGGGTACAAGGCCAACCCCGACTACGCGGTCGCCGTGGTGCGCACCGCCCACCAGGCCGGCGCCGACGTGGTGGTGCTCTGCGACACCAACGGCGGCATGCTGCCCGCCGGGGTGCACACCGTCGTGGCGGACGTGCTGGCGCGCACCGGGGCCCGGCTCGGCATCCACGCCCAGGACGACACCGGCTGCGCGGTGGCCAACACCCTGGCCGCGGTGGACGCGGGCGCCACCCACGTGCAGTGCACCGCCAACGGCTACGGCGAGCGGGTGGGCAACGCCAACCTCTTCCCGGTGGTGGGCGCACTGGAGATCAAGTACGACCGCCGGGTGCTGCCGGCCGGCAGCCTGGCGGAGATGACCCGGATCTCGCACGCCATCGCCGAGGTGGTCAACCTGGCGCCCTCCACTCATCAGCCGTACGTCGGCTTCTCGGCGTTCGCCCACAAGGCCGGGCTGCACGCCTCCGCCATCAAGGTGGACCCGGACCTGTACCAGCACATCGACCCGGAGCTGGTCGGCAACACCATGCGGATGCTGGTGTCCGACATGGCCGGGCGGGCCTCGATCGAGCTCAAGGGCAAGGAGCTGGGATACGACCTCTCCGCCGACCGCGACCTGGTCGGCCGGGTGGTGGCCAAGGTCAAGGAGCAGGAGAACGCCGGCTACACCTACGAGGCGGCCGACGCCTCGTTCGAGCTGCTGCTGCGCGACGAGGTGAAGGGCCGTCGGGAGCGCTTCTTCACGCTGGAGTCCTGGCGGACCATCAGCGAGCAGGGCCCGGACGGCACCGCGGGCAACGAGGCCACCGTGAAGCTGTGGGCCAAGGGCGAGCGGAGGATCGCCACGGGGGAGGGCAACGGTCCGGTCGACGCCCTCGACCGGGCGCTGCGGACGGCGCTGGAGCGGATCTACCCGCAGCTGGCCGCGCTGGAGCTGGTCGACTACAAGGTCCGCATCCTGGAGGGCCAGCACGGCACCGGGTCGAAGACCCGGGTGCTGATCGAGTCCGGTGACGGCACGGCCACCTGGTCGACGGTCGGCGTGGCCGACAACGTGATCGCGGCGTCCTGGCGGGCCCTGGAGGACGCCTACACCTACGGCCTGCTGCGGGCCGGGGTGGAGCCCGAGCGGGCCTGAGCGGGGCCTGCGCGGGCCTCACCGGGGAGATCCCGGAGTAGAAGCGTGAAGGGGCGCGAACCGTGAGGTTCGCGCCCCTTCTGGTGTCCCTGATGCCCCTGTGACTACCGGAGTCGGGCGAGGAGGGCGTGTTCGACGAGGGTGATGAGGGCGCTCTTGGCGCTGTCGCGTCGCCGTGCGTCGAGGGTGATGACGGGGGTTTCGCTGTTCAGCTGGAGTGCTTCGCGGACTTCTTCGGGGGTGTGGGGCTGGTGTCCGTCGAAGCCGTTGAGGGCGACGACGAAGGGCAGTCCGCTGTTCTCGAAGTAGTCGAGGGCGGGGAAGCAGTCGGCGAGGCGGCGGGTGTCGACGAGGACGACGGCGCCGATGGCGCCGCGGACGAGGTCGTCCCACATGAACCAGAAGCGGTCCTGGCCGGGGGTGCCGAAGAGGTAGAGGATGAGGTCTTCGTCGAGGGTGATGCGGCCGAAGTCCATGGCGACCGTGGTGGTGGTCTTGCCGGAGACGTGGCTGAGGTCGTCGATGCCGGCGGAGGCGCTGGTCATGACGGCTTCGGTGCGCAGCGGGTTGATCTCGGAGACGGCGCCGACGAGGGTCGTCTTGCCGACGCCGAAGCCGCCTGCGACGACGATCTTCGCGGAGGTGGTGGCGCGGGTGGGGGCGGCCGCGTTAGAGCTTGCGAAGTCCACTGAGGACCCTTTCGAGCAGCGTGACGTCGGGCTGGGTGCCGGATTCGCCGCCGGCAGCGGGCTGATGGATGGCCACGAGACCGGCCTCGGCGAGGTCCGCGACCAGGATCCGGGCCACACCCAGCGGAAGGCTGAGCAGGGCGGAGACCTCCGCGACCGACTTCACCTCGGTGCACAGCGTGCAGATCCGCTGGTGCTCGGGCAGCAGGGTGGCCAGCCGGGCCGGCTCCACACTGGCCGAGACCAGCGCTTCGATGGCCAGTTCGTACCGCGGCCGGGTACGGCCACCGGTCATCGCGAACGGCCGGATCAGCGGCTCCGCGTCGTGGTCGTCCTCGAACTCCTCGACGTGGCCGGGCTCCTCGTGCCGGTGCGGCAGCCCGTGTTCGGGGAACGCCTCGGGCCCGGGATAGCTCTGCCCGTACCCCGGGGGCTGCGTGAAGTACCTCGGGTCGGGCTGCTGCTGCGGCACATAGGGCTGCCCGGGGTGTCCCTGGGCGTACTGCGCGTCGTACGGCTGACCGTGGCCGACGCCGGGGACGCCGAAGGCGTCGTGGCCGGTGCCGAGGTACGGGACGCCGTACTGGCCACTGCCGTGGTCGGGCGGTGTCACGGTTCCTACTCCTCAATGGGTGCGGCGGTGCGGTGCTGGCCGCGGAGCCGGGGAGCGCCGTGGCCGGTGGTGCGAAGGCCGTACAACGCCCGAACCCGAGGCCGTCGAAACGGCCTCGGGACGGGCAATGAGGTCTTTCGAATACCAGGACGGTATCCGACGAACCGTCAGTGCAGCAGGCTGCCCTGAAGTTCCGCTCGAAGAGCGGGGGTGAGAACGGCTCCGGCGCGGTCCACGAGCAGGGCCATTTCGTAGCCGACGAGGCCGATGTCGGAGTCGGGGGAGGCGAGGACGGCGAGGGCGGAGCCGTCGCTGACCGCCATCAGGAACAGGAAGCCCCGCTCCATCTCGACCACGGTCTGGTTGACCTCGCCGCCCTCGAAGATCCGGCTGGCGCCGGAGGTGAGGGAGGTGAGGCCGGAGGCGACCGCGGCCAGCTGGTCCGCGCGATCCCGGGGGAAGCCCTCGGACATGCACAGCAGGAGACCGTCGGCGGAGACCACCACCGTGTGGGACACCCCGGGGGTGTTGTCCACGAAATTGGTGATCAGCCAGTTCAGGTTCTGTGCGGCCTGGCTCATCTGACTCAACTCAACGCTCCTGGTGGTTCGAGCCGCCGAAGAGATCGGTGCTGCTGTTGTGCTGTCCGTTGCCGGGGCGCCCCAGGTCGGGGTCGATCCGGAAGCTGCCGGTGGCGCCCGGGTCGCCGCCCGCGCTGCGGCCCTGCTCGACGCCGCGGCGCAGGTTGGTCAGGCGACCGCGGACCTCGTTCGGGTCGCGGGAGACCTGCGGGCCGTCCTGCGGCCCGGGCTTGGCGTTGCCGGGCACCAGGTTCTGCTTGGGCACGCGGCGCGGCAGGCCCGCGGAGGTGGTCCCGCCGGAGGCGGGCTCGCGCAGCTGCTCGGCGCGCTGCCAGTCACCGTCGTTCGGCGACTGCCAGTCGGGCTGGGCGGCGGTCGGGCCGGTCGGCCCGTAGCCGCCGAGTGCGGACACGTCGTGACCGCGGGACTCGATGGGCGCCGAGGTGTCCTTGGCGCCGGTGAACCAGTTCGGCTTCTCCTCGCCGCCGCCGAAGGAGTCCCGGGCACCGCCCAGGGCGCGGGCGGCGGCACCGCCGGCCAGCTGCTCGCCGGGGCGGCGCTGCGGCAGGCCGGAACCGGGACCGTCCTGGGGGGAGCGGGCCGGCGGCAGCGCCGGGGTCTCGTCCTGGCCGTACGGGTGGCCGGCCGGCTCGTCGTAGCCGTAGCCCTGGTCGTAGGCCTCGGCGTACTGCTGGTCGCCGTAGCCGTCCTGGGCGTACTGCTGCTGGTAGCCGTCCTGGCCGTACTGGTCGCGGCCGTACGGGTCCTGCTGGAAGCCGTTCTGCTGGTAGCCCTGGAACTCGTCCTGGGCGTACTGGTCGCGGCCGTAGGGGTCCTGCTGGAAGCCGTCCTGGGCGTACTGCTGCTGCTGGTAGCCGTCCGGGGCGTACGGCGCGTCGCCGTAGGGCTCCCGGCCCGTCTCCTCGCCGTACGGCGACTCCAGGATCTCGGCCTCGAGCGGCTCGTCGGAGCCGGACTCCAGCGCGGCGACGCGGCGCTGCTCCTCCAGGCGCTGCGAGCGCTGGACGGACTCCAGGGCCGGGCTGAAGCCGCTGCCGCCGCCCTGGCCGGTCAGGTGGTCGTCGAAGCCCAGCTCGGCGGCGCTGCGCTGCGGGCCGTCCAGCGACCACTCGCCGGTCGGGCTCTGGTCGGCGAAGATCCGGGAGACCGTGAACTCCTCCTCCTGGGGCTCCGGCGCGTGGCGCAGCTGGGTGAGCGCCTGCGGGAGCATGACCAGGGAGGTGGTGCCGGCGGACTCGCCGGAGGGGCGCAGCTGGACGCGGATGTCGTGCCGCTGGGACAGCCGGCCGACCACGAACAGGCCCATGCGGCGGGAGATGGTGACGTCGACCGTGGGCGGCTCGGCCAGCTTCTCGTTGATCTCCGCGAAGTCCTCGGCGGTGAGGCCGATGCCCTTGTCGTGGATCTCGACCAGCACGCGGCCGTCCGGCAGGCGGGTGGCGTTGACCAGCACCCGGGTCTGCGGGCTGGAGAACGAGGTGGCGTTCTCGAGCAGCTCGGCGAGCAGGTGGACGAGGTCGGTCACGGCGGCGCCGATGACCTCGGCCTCCGGGATGCCGGCCAGCTCGATGCGCTCGTACTGCTCCACCTCGGAGGCGGCGGCGCGGAGCACGTCGACCAGCGGCACCGGGGTGTTCCAGCGGCGGCCGGGCTCCTCACCCGCGAGGACGAGGAGGTTCTCACCGTTGCGGCGCATACGGGTCGCGAGGTGGTCCAGCTTGAAGAGGTTCTCCAGCTGGTCCGGGTCGGCCTCGTTGTTCTCCAGGTCGGTGATCAGCGCCAGCTGGCGCTGAATCAGGCTCTGGCTGCGGCGCGAGAGGTTGGAGAAGATCGCGTTCAGGTTGCCTCGGAGCAGGGCCTGCTCGGCGGCGAGCGAGACCGCCTGCGAGTGGACCTGGTCGAAGGCGCGGGCGACCTCGCCGATCTCGTCCTTGCCCCACAGCGGGATCGGGGCCACCGAGGTGTCCACCCGCTCGGGGTCGGTCTTGGAGAGCTTGTCGACCAGGTCCGGCAGACGGTGGTTGGCGATGTCCAGCGCGGCGGTGTTCAGGGTGCGCATGCCGAGGATCATCGAGCGGGCGATGAAGCCGGTGAACAGGCCGGCCAGGATCAGCGAGGCGAGCACGATCGCCGAGTTGAGGATCCAGTCGGTGCGGGCGCGGTCCTTGATGTTCTGCGCGTCGCCGACGACCTGCTCCAGCAGGGCGTTCTCGGTGTTGCGCAGCGCGGTGGTGCGGCTGGTGGTGGCCTGCAGCCAGTTGTTGACGTTCAGACCCTCGGCCTGGGCGGCGGCGAAGGTCGCGGCGGCCGCGGCAATGGCCTTCTGGGGGCTCTGGCCGGCCTGCGGCTGCTGGCCGGCGATCGCCGCCTGGGTGTACGCCAGACCGATGTTCATCAGGCCCTGCATGGTCGGCAGGGTGTGGTTGTCGGGCATCCGCAGCGGCAGGCGCTCGTCGGCGGCGGCCTGGGCCACCTGGGCGTCCGACCAGACCTGGATGTCCGAGGGGTCGCTCGCGGTGTTGAACTCGCTGAGCGCGGTGCCCTCGAGGCGGTTGGCGACCAGCAGGGTCTGGATCAGGTCCTCGTTCTCGTGCCGGGTGACCGTGTTGGTCCCGACGCCGACCAGCAGGTTGAGCATCAGCGCGCGCTGGGTCGAGGCCGAGGCCTTGGCCAGCGACATGGCGTAGATCGCGCGGCCCTTGCTGGTGACCGAGGAGGAGCCGAAGCCGACCGAGTTGTCCATGGCCAGCAGCGGCGCGAACATCGCCGAGTAGGCGGACGCGGTGGCGGTGGCGAACAGCTCGGGCTTGTAGGCGTTGTCGCGCAGGTGCGGGAGGAAGACCACCAGCTGCTGGAAGGCGGCGTTGCGGCGGTCCAGCGTCTGGTCGCCGGAGACCTTGGCGTAGGCGGTGCGGTACGCGGCCAGCGCCTGGTCGGTCTTGGCCCGCAGCTTGGGCACCAGGCCCTGGTCGTCCTTGCCGTACATCAGCGGGATGACCGACAGGTCGCGCTCGGACTCCAGCGCGTCGGCCAGCTCGGTCGCGGCGCGGGCGAGCTGGGCGGTCTTCACCGCCTTGTCGGCCTTGTTGTAGTCGTCCAGCGAGGTGTTGACGCGCAGACCGCCGAAGACCAGCGCGATGATGACCGGGATCAGCAGGATCGCGACCAGTCGCGTGGGCACGCGCCAGTTGATCGGCGACAGGAAGTCGTACCGGCCGCTCGGCGGCGTCCGCTCCTCGGTCTGCGCGGAGCCCGACGGGCCGGCACCGGAGCCACCGGCCGCGGCGCCGGTGACGGCGGGCCGGCCGGGTATGCCCGGGCCGCTCCGCTCGTCGTTGGCCGCGAACGCGGAGAACTGACCTGGTGCCTGGCCGCTTGTGCCCGACTCTTGCTGGCGGGGCTCGGAGCGCCGCTGAGGGGTGACTGGCTGCTTACGCCTCACTCGACAACAACCTCTCGACCGACTTGCGGCCATGGATCAATCCGGCGGCTACCCCCCAACGGGCCGCAGCCCGCTAGGTACTACGGGGTAGCTGAGATTCCAACACGTGCGGGGAGACGGGACAAACGGCGCCGATGGCAGCGCGTAGAGTGCGAAAAACGGACATTCAGGTGCAGGTGACCACAAACCGCAAGGTCATTGGCGCGCACCGGATGCGTACGGTCACGCAGGGTCGTTCGGTCCCCCCAAATGCCTACCGAACTGTTATGGGAACCACAGGGGGCGCGAGGAACGGTGTTCCGCGCGCCCCTGGGGCTGCCTTCCTACCGGAGTCGGGCGAGGAGGGCGTGTTCGACGAGGGTGATGAGGGCGCTCTTGGCGCTGTCGCGTCGCCGTGCGTCGAGGGTGATGACGGGGGTTTCGCTGTTGAGCTGGAGTGCTTCGCGGACTTCTTCGGGGGTGTGGGGCTGGTGTCCGTCGAAGCCGTTGAGGGCGACGACGAAGGGCAGTCCGCTGTTCTCGAAGTAGTCGAGGGCGGGGAAGCAGTCGGCGAGGCGGCGGGTGTCGACGAGGACGACGGCGCCGATGGCGCCGCGGACGAGGTCGTCCCACATGAACCAGAAGCGGTCCTGGCCGGGGGTGCCGAAGAGGTAGAGGATGAGGTCTTCGTCGAGGGTGATGCGGCCGAAGTCCATGGCGACCGTGGTGGTGGTCTTGCCGGAGACGTGGCTGAGGTCGTCGATGCCGGCGGAGGCGCTGGTCATGACGGCTTCGGTGCGCAGCGGGTTGATCTCGGAGACGGCGCCGACGAGGGTCGTCTTGCCGACGCCGAAGCCGCCTGCGACGACGATCTTCGCGGAGGTGGTGGCGCGGGTGGGGGCGGCCGCGTTAGAGCTTGCGAAGTCCACTGAGGACCCTTTCGAGCAGCGTGACGTCAGGCGTACCGCCCGACTCGCCCGCGGCGGCGGGCTGGTGGATGGCGACGAGACCGGCCTCGGCAAGGTCGGCGACGAGGATGCGGGCGACCCCGAGCGGGACTCCGGCGAGCGCGGAGATCTCGGCGACCGACTTGACCTCACGGCACAGCCCGACGATGCGGGCGTGCTCGGGCAGCAGACCGCCGGCGCGGTCGGCGTTGCCGGTGGTCGAGATCAGCGCCTCGATGGCCAGCTGGTAGCGCGGCCGGGTGCGGCCGCCGGTCATCGCGTACGGGCGGACCAGCGGCTGCTGCTCGTAGCCGTCGGACTGCTGGCCGCCGTAGCCACCGGCCGACTGGCCGCCGCCGTAGCCACCACTGCCGTACCCGTTGCCGTACGAGCCGGCGGGTGTCGGGGGCGGGGTCATGCGTCCTCCTAGTGCTGCAGCCGTCCGCTGGTGCTCGACCGGGGGGTTCGGTCGAGAGGGTCAACCACCGTGCGGCGACTGGGGTGGAACGCCGGGCCCGGTCTGGGCGGCCCGGCGCTGATGACGGACGGTCAGTGCAGGAGGCTGCCCTGCAGTTCTGCTCGGAGAGCGGGGGTGAGGACGGCTCCGGCGCGGTCCACGAGCAGGGCCATCTCGTAGCCGACGAGGCCGATGTCGGAGTCGGGGGAGGCGAGGACGGCGAGGGCGGAGCCGTCGCTGATCGCCATCAGGAACAGGAAGCCCCGCTCCATCTCGACCACGGTCTGGTTGACCTCGCCGCCCTCGAAGATCCGGCTGGCGCCGGAGGTGAGGGAGGTGAGGCCGGAGGCGACCGCGGCCAGCTGGTCGGCGCGGTCCCGGGGGAAGCCCTCGGACATGCACAGCAGGAGACCGTCGGCGGAGACCACCACCGTGTGGGACACCCCGGGGGTGTTGTCCACGAAATTGGTGATCAGCCAGTTCAGGTTCTGTGCGGCCTGGCTCATCTGACTCAACTCAACGCTCCTGGTGGTTCGTGCCGAAGCCGGTGTTGCCATCGGCGTTGAACTGTCCGCCCTGGGCTCCGCGGTTGCCGCGGGCCGGGCCGCCGAATCCGTCGAAGCCCTGCTGCTGCGGGGCCTGCTGCCCCGCACCGGCCTGGCGGCCCTGCTGGATGCCGCGGCGCAGGTTGGTCAGGCGGCCGCGCACCTCCTCGGGGCTGCGGGAGACCTGCGGGCCGGTCAGCGGCGCCGCCTCGGCGGTGCCGGAGACCAGGTTCGCCTGCGGGGTGCGGCGGGGCAGGCCCGAGGTGGTCAGACCGCTGGTCGAGGGCTCCCGGACCTGCTCGGCCCGGCGCCAGCGCTCGTCGTTGGCCGACGCGCGCCACGGCGCGTCGCCGCCGGCACCGGCAGGGGCGCCGGCACCCGGGCGCTGGCCCGGCTGCTCGCCGAACTGGCCACCGAACTGACCGCCGGCGGGCGCCTGCTGCTGCGGCCGGGACTGCGGCTGCTGCTGCTGGGGCTGCTGCGGCTGGGCCGGGCGGCCCTGGGCGGGACGGCCCTGAGCCGGTCGCGCCTGCTCGTTGAGGCCCGGCGCGGTGGTGCCGGGACGCTGCGGCCGGTACGTCGGAGCCTGCTCCTGCGCGCTCGGCAGCGCCATCGGCTGCGGGCGCTCGGCCGCCGAGTACGGGGCCGGCTGGCCCGGCTGCTGGACCGGGTCCGGCAGCACCGGCTCGACCAGGCCCAGACCCAGCGGGTCACGGGGGTCGATGTCCGCGGCCTCGAACCGCGGCCGGGCGAACTGCACGGTCGACTCGGTCGGGGCGGCCTCGAGCGGCGCCGGGGCCTGACCCGGGCCGGGGCGGCCGGGCAGCTGCTGGCCGGGGCCCTGCGGCTGCTGCGGCTGGCGGGACGGACCCTGGTCGGCCCAGCCGTGCTGGGTGCGCTCGCCGCCGTCCTGGCCCGCGGCGGGGCCGCCGGCCGGACGCTGCCGCTCGGGCATCGGGCGACGCGCGCCGGGCATCCCCGGACCCTGCGGGCCCTGCTGCTGGCCCTGCGGGTTGCGGCGCGGCATCGCACCGGCAGCACCGGCACCGCTGGCGGCCGGAGCACCGGCACCGGGGCCGCCCGGGGCGCCGGAGGCACCCGGGGTGCGGCGCGGCGGGAGGTTGGGGGCCGGGTTCTCGCGCAGCGACTGGCCGACCGCGCGGGTGGGCAGGCCGCCGGAGGGACGGCCGCCCTGCGGCGACTGGCCACCGCCCTGGGGGGCGAAGAGGTTGGGGCCGCCCTGCGGACCCTGGCCGAGCTGCGGACGGCCGCCCGGGGCACCGCCCGCGGTCTGGCCGAGCTGCGGGGTGGGACGGCCGCCCGGCAGGTCGCCGCCGGGGCGGCCCTGCTGGCGCGGGGTCGGACCGACGCCGCGCTGCTGCGGCTTGCCGGCGCCCGGACCACCGGGACGGCCGCCGCGGCGGTCGGCGGTGTTGGTGACGTCCACCGGGAGCATGACCAGCGCGGTGGTGCCGCCGGAGTCGGACGGGCGGAGCTGGATGCGGATGCCGTGTCGCAGGGACAGGCGGCCGACCACGAAGAGGCCCATGCGGCGGGAGACGGAGACGTCCACCACCGGCGGGTTGGCCAGGCGCTCGTTGATGTCCGCCAGGTCGTCGGGGGACAGGCCGATGCCGGTGTCGTGGATCTCGATCAGCACCCGGCCGTCGGGCAGGGCGTGACCGGTGACCCGGACGCGGGTCTGCGGGCTGGAGAACGAGGTCGCGTTCTCGAGCAGCTCGGCGAGCAGGTGGACGAGGTCGTTGACGACGCGGCCGGCGACCTCGGCCGACGGCACGGAGGCCAGCTCGATGCGCTCGTACTGCTCCACCTCGGAGGCGGCGGCGCGGAGCACGTCGACCAGCGGGACCGGACGGGTCCAGCGGCGGCCCGGGTCCTCACCGGCGAGAACGAGCAGGTTTTCGCCGTTGCGGCGCATGCGGGTCGCGAGGTGGTCGAGCTTGAAGAGCGAGGCCAGCTGGTCCGGGTCCGCCTCGCGGCTCTCCAGCTCGGAGATCAGCGACAGCTGGCGCTGGATGAGGCCCTGGCTGCGGCGCGAGAGGTTGGTGAACATCGCGTTGATGTTGCCTCGCAGCAGCGCCTGCTCGGCGGCGAGGCGGACCGCCTCGCGGTGCACCATGTCGAACGCCGCGGCCACGTGGCCGATCTCGTCCGCGGAGTCGACGCCGACCGGCTCGACGGTGACGTCGACGTCGTGCGGGTCGCTCTCGGAGAGCGTCTTGACCAGCTCGGGCAGACGGCGCTCGGCGACGTCCTCGGCCGCGGCCTGCAGTCGGGTCAGCGAGCGCACCATCGAGCGGGCCACCAGGGCGGCGCCGGCGATGGCGACGATGAGCACCAGGGCGACCAGCGCGGCGTTGATGATCGACTCGGTGTCGGCGTCCGACTGGAGCTTCTGGGCCTTGCCGTCGAGGTCGTCGAGGAGCGAGCTCTCGATCGACTTCTCGGCGTTGATCTTGGCGCTGGCGTCGTCGTACCAGTTCTTGTACGAGCGGTTCTCGGCCTGCCGGATGCCGTTCGGGTTCAGGACGGCCTTGGTGAAGCGGTCGGCGTCGGCGATGACCTGGTTGTAGCTCATCTTGGCCCGCTTGGCGCGGGCCTCGGTCTCGCCGTAGATCGCGGTGAAGTTGGCGAGCGCGTTGTCCTCGGCGCCCTGCAGCCGGATGCCGAAGGTCTCGTCCGAGGAGGACAGGGCCGGGCCGTCGGGGCGGGCGAGCGCTGCGCTGATCAGCGCGCGCTGCATCGAGGTCGACTCCTTGGCCAGCGAGAACTGCTGCAGCGCCCGGGTCACCTTGATCAGCTCGGTGGAGTTCGAGGTGATCGCGATGTCCTGGGTGATGCCGATCAGGTCCTTGATGATCACGTCGTAGCTGGTGATCGTGGCCTGGATGTTGTCGTTCTTGTTGTACGCGCTGTTACGGGCGTCGGTCAGCTGGTTGAGGTCCTTGCGGACCTGCAGCAGCAGGGTCTTGGAACCGGCCTGGTCGAGGTCGTCGAACTTGTCGGCGCTGGCCGCGAAGGACTTCGAGAGCGCGTTGGTGGTCTTGTACGCGTCGGCGATCTCGGGGTCGTCGTGGTTGCCGCCCGCGGTCAGCGGACCGGCGCTGATGTCGCGCTCGGTCTGCAGGGCGTCGGCCAGCGCGGTCGCCCGGTGGGCGAGGTCGGCGAGGTCGCTCATCTGCGCCAGTTGGCGGGAGTTCTCCATCGAGCTCTGCACGCGCAGACCGCCGAAGGCCAGCGCCACCACCACGGGGAGCAGCAGCAGGGCGATGAGGCGGGTCCGGATGCGCCAGTTGCGCATCGCGAATCTGCTCATGCCGGTGGCACGTCGGCGCTGCAGCGATCCGCGCAGGCGCGTGCGGCGGCTGACCTTCTCGGAGTCGCCGCTCTGCGCCTCCTCCGCGGAGCCGGAGCCGGATTCGATGGTGGGCTCGGTCGTGCCGCCGAACGGCCTGTCGCCGGAGCCCGGGCTCGGCGCTGCCTGGTGGGGGCCTGCCATGGGCTCGCGCGACTCCGGGTCACCCGCGGCGCCGCTGCCCCTCTTGAAACGTCCCTGCACTGGCGTCGCAACCTCTGGACCGGGCGCCCCAGCCCCTGGACGGGGATAGGGCGGTGTCGAGTTTTTCCGTCGCATTCCAGCACAGCGGGAGAAGTCCAACAAGGGCGGTTACGACTCCGTGTCCTGAGCTACCCACCGCGCGCGGCGCCTCACGGACTGTGCGGTAACCGACCGGAATACGGCCCTTTTCGGACACTCGCCGGATACATGCCAAGTCGGCCCTAGATCAAGATGTGCGAGGAATGTCCGAGATGGGCGGATTGTCGGAAATTCTGCGCGGCCCGAAATGCCCACGATGCCGAAATGGGAACCGTATTTGTGAGCAAAGTCACAGGCTGGATGTGTAGCTTTGGTCACGGTCGCTGTGGAATACGGTCCCTAAGCTGGCAGGGTTGCGGTGAGCCTGCCCGGTCGGCGGGTCTCCCAAAAGTCCGAGCCGGAGAAGATCTCTCCACAGCCCCCGAGGTGTGACGCAATGTCCGAGACCAAGCTGGCCACTCGCTCCACGTTGAGCAGCGGTTCCACGGCGAACCCGCGCCGCACGACCCTGGCCTCCGTCGCGGACTTCAGCCAGCTCCCGGGCTTCGCGGCCGTCCAGCCCCGCGAGTACACGGCCGAGCTGCCCGCCGCCACCGCCAACCCGCGCCGCACCCAGCTGATGGTCGCCCCGGCCCCGCGCCTGCCCCAGGACTGACGCCCCGGGCGCATATTGCGCCGCGGCACTGACCTGCGCCGACTAACCTTGACGACGCGAGCCGGGCCCGGAACTACGGGCTCGGCCACCGTCCGGGAGCGTCCGGGCGCCGACGAACCGAGAGGTTGCAGGGCAGTGCGTATTGCCAGGTTCTCCGTCCGGGAAGGGAGCCCTGCAGCGGGTTCCGTCTCCTTCGGTGTGGTCGAGGGGGAGGTGTCCGCGCCCGACTCGATGGTCGTCCACGCGTTGGCCGGCCACCCGTTCGGCCCGCCGCAACCGACCGGGGAGAGCTACCGGCTGCAGGACGTGCGCCTGCTCGCCCCGATGCTCCCCAACAAGATCGTCGCGGTCGGCCGCAACTACGCGGCGCACGCGGCCGAGCTCGGCAACGAGGTCCCGGCCGTCCCGCTGACCTTCTTCAAGCCCTCCACGGCCGTGATCGGACCCTCCGAGTCCATCGCCTACCCGCCGTTCTCCTCCGACGTGCAGCACGAGGCCGAGCTGGCCGTCGTGATCGGCCGGATGTGCCGCGAGGTCCCGCTCGAGCGGGTGCCGGAGGTGATCTTCGGCTACACCTGCGCCAACGACGTCACCGCGCGCGACGTGCAGCAGCGCGAGGGCCAGTGGGCCCGCGCCAAGGGCTTCGACACCTCGTGCCCGCTCGGCCCGTGGATCGAGACCGACCTCGACCCGGCCGACCTCGCCGTCACCTGCACGGTCAACGGCGAACTGCGCCAGGCCGGCCGCACCTCCCAGATGATCCGCTCGGTCGCCGAGCTGATCGTCCACATCTCCGAGGCGATGACGCTGCTCCCCGGCGACGTCGTCCTCACCGGCACCCCGGCGGGTGTCGGACCCCTCAACGTCGGCGACGAGGTCGCCGTCTCCATCGAAGGCATCGGCACTCTCGCCAACAAGGTGATCAAGCGTGGCTGACACTCACCCGAACGTTCGGGTCCGCTTCTGTCCCTCCCCGACCGGCAACCCGCACGTGGGCCTGGTCCGGACCGCCCTCTTCAACTGGGCCTACGCCCGCCACCACGGCGGCACGCTGGTCTTCCGGATCGAGGACACCGACGCGGCCCGCGACTCCGAGGACTCGTACAACCAGCTGCTGGAGGCCATGCGCTGGCTGGGCTTCGACTGGGACGAGGGCCCCGAGGTCGGCGGCCCGCACGCGCCGTACCGGCAGTCGCAGCGGATGGACATCTACGCCGACGTGGCGCAGAAGCTGCTGGCCGCCGGCCACGCGTACCACTGCTACTGCACCACCGAGGAGCTGGACGCCCGCCGCGAGGCCGCCCGCGCGGCCGGCAAGCCGTCCGGCTACGACGGCCACTGCCGCGCGCTGACCGAGGACCAGGTCGCGGTGTACCGCCAGGAGGGCCGCACGCCCATCGTGCGGTTCCGGATGCCGGACACCCCGCTGACCTTCGACGACCTGGTCCGCGGCCCGATCACCTTCGACCCCAAGGACGTGCCGGACTACGGCATCGTCCGGGCCAACGGCGCGCCGCTCTACACCCTGGTCAACCCGGTCGACGACGCGCTGATGGAGATCACCCACGTGCTCCGCGGCGAGGACCTGCTCTCCTCGACGCCGCGTCAGATCGCCCTGTACGCCGCGCTGGCCGAGATCGGCGTCGGCAACGGCTCCACCCCGCGCTTCGGCCACCTGCCGTACGTGATGGGCGAGGGCAACAAGAAGCTCTCCAAGCGCGACCCGCAGGCCTCGCTCAACCTCTACCGCGAGCGCGGCTTCCTGCCCGAGGGCCTGCTCAACTACCTGGCCCTGCTGGGCTGGTCGCTCGCCGAGGACCGTGACGTCTTCGACATGGCCGAGATGGTCGCGGCCTTCGACATCGACGACGTCAACGGCAACCCGGCCCGCTTCGACCTGAAGAAGTGCGAGCACCTCAACGCCGAGCACGTCCGCCGGCTGGCGCCCGAGGAGTTCGTCCGCCGCCTGGTCCCGTACCTCCAGGCCCCCGGTCTGCTGCCGGCCGAGCCCGGCGCCGAGCAGCTCGACCTGCTGGCCAAGGTGGCGCCGCTCACCCAGGAGCGGATGGTCGTCCTCGGCGAGATCGTCAACATGGCCGGCTTCCTGTTCGTCGACCCGGCCGCCTTCACGGTCGACGAGGAGGACGCGGCCAAGGTGCTCACCGCCGACGCCCGGCCGGTGCTGGAGGCCTCGATCAAGGCGCTGGAGGGCCTGGCGGACTTCACCCCGGAGCCGATCCAGGCGGCGCTGCGCGAGGCGCTGGTGGACGGCCTGGGCATCAAGCCCAAGTTCGCCTTCACCCCGCTGCGGGTGGCGGTCACCGGCCGCCGGGTCTCGCCGCCGCTGTTCGAGTCCATGGAGCTGCTGGGCCGCGCGGAGACCCTGCGCCGGCTCGCCGCCGCCGTGGAGCTGACCCCCGCCTCCTGAGGCTCGTCTAGGGGTCCTCGCGACCCCTGACGGCCCTCCCGTCGCCCTGCGGGCCCGGTGCGCTGACCAGGCCCGCAGGCGCGCCGGGCGCTGCCTGCGGTTATCGATTTTGGAGCGGGGCCACGCGTCGGGTAATGTTCTTTCTGCGCCGCCCGGGCAGGGAGGCGCAGACGCCGAGGAAGATCCCGCTGAGGGGTTGAACTCTGGTGGGGTATGGTGTAATTGGCAGCACGACTGATTCTGGTTCAGTTAGTCTAGGTTCGAGTCCTGGTACCCCAGCGCAGCACCTTGTGTGACGCAAGCCCCCGTTGTGTAGCGGCCTAGCACGCCGCCCTCTCAAGGCGGTAGCGCCGGTTCGAATCCGGTCGGGGGTACGCAATCTCAACAATTGCAAATCGATGAGTCAAGCCCCCGTTGTGTAGCGGCCTAGCACGCCGCCCTCTCAAGGCGGTAGCGCCGGTTCGAATCCGGTCGGGGGTACTCATCAAGGCCCCCGTTGTGTAGCGGCCTAGCACGCCGCCCTCTCAAGGCGGTAGCGCCGGTTCGAATCCGGTCGGGGGTACTTTTGGGGTATGGTGTAATTGGCAGCACGAGTGATTCTGGTTCATTTAGTCTAGGTTCGAGTCCTGGTACCCCAGCCAGAAATCCTGAAGCTCCGGCGAAAAGCCGGGGCTTTTCTGTTTTCCCGGTGCTCGACCGGACGCCTCGACCGTGTGCGACGACGAAGGACCCGCCCCCGACGGGGGCGGGTCCTTGCTGCGTCCCTGCCGCTCAGCTGCGGCGCAGGGCCTCGGTCAGCCGGTTGGCGGCCTCGATGATGGCCTGGGCGTGCAGGCGGCCCGGGTGGCGGGTGAGGCGCTCGATCGGCCCGGAGACCGAGACGGCCGCCACGACGCGGTTGGAGGGCCCGCGGACCGGCGCGGAGACGGACGCCACACCGGGCTCCCGCTCGCCGATCGACTGGGCCCAGCCGCGGCGCCGTACGCCGCTCAGCGCGGTGGCGGTGAAGCGGGCGCCCTGGAGGCCGCGGTGGAGGCGCTCGGGCTCCTCCCAGGCCAGCAGGACCTGTGCCGCGGAGCCGGCCTTCATCGGCAGCGTGGAGCCGACCGGCACGGTGTCCCGCAGGCCCGAGAGCCGCTCGGCGGCGGCCACGCAGATGCGCATCTCGCCCTGGCGTCGGTAGAGCTGGGCGCTCTCCCCGGTCACGTCGCGCAGATGCGTGAGCACCGGCCCGGCGGCGGCGAGCAGGCGGTCCTCGCCGGCGGCGGCCGAGAGCTCGGCGAGTCGGGGGCCGAGGATGAACCGGCCCTGCATGTCCCTGGTGACCAGGCGGTGGTGTTCGAGTGCGACGGCGAGACGGTGGGCCGTGGGCCGCGCCAGACCGGTGGCGGCGACCAGCCCCGCCAACGTGGCGGGGCCCGACTCCAGTGCGCTGAGCACCAGAGCGGCCTTGTCGAGAACGCCGACGCCGCTAGTGTTGTCCATGTCTCGATACTGCAGTCTCAGTGGGCGAGACGCAAGTTCAATCTCGCGAGAAAAGCGCCACTCTTGATGCAGCAGCCCGGGAGACACCCAGGATGGACCCGCACCACGGCGTCCACATCCTGGACACGGTCCGGCGTGCAGGTCGCGACTCGAAGCGAGCCTCACAGGGCGGCAAGGGATCTAGACCTCGACGACACGAGAAGGCCGGCAGAGCGGCCGGCTGGAGGGAAAGCGATGGGACGGACACTGGCGGAGAAGGTCTGGGACGACCATGTCGTCCGGCGCGCCGAGGGCGAGCCCGACCTGCTCTACATCGACCTGCACCTGCTGCACGAGGTCACCAGCCCCCAGGCCTTCGACGGTCTCCGGCTGGCCGGCCGCCCGGTCCGCCGGACCGATCTCACGATCGCGACCGAGGACCACAACACCCCGACCCTGGACATCGACAAGCCCATCGCCGACCCGGTCTCCAAGGTCCAGCTGGAGACGCTGCGCAAGAACGCCGCCGAGTTCGGCGTCCGCATCCACTCGCTGGGCGACGTCGAGCAGGGCGTGGTCCACGTGGTCGGCCCGCAGCTGGGCCTGACCCAGCCCGGCATGACCGTGGTCTGCGGCGACTCCCACACCTCCACCCACGGCGCCTTCGGCGCACTGGCGTTCGGCATCGGCACCAGCCAGGTCGAGCACGTGCTGGCCACCCAGACGCTGCCGCTGGCCCCGTTCCGGACGATGGCCATCACGGTCGAGGGCGAGCTGCCCGAGGGCGTCACCGCCAAGGACCTGATCCTGGCCATCATCACCAAGATCGGCACCGGCGGCGGCCAGGGCTACGTCCTGGAGTACCGCGGCTCGGCCATCCGCAGCCTCTCCATGGAGGCCCGGATGACCATCTGCAACATGTCCATCGAGGCGGGCGCCCGGGCCGGCATGATCGCCCCGGACGACACCACCTTCGCGTACCTGAAGGGCCGCCCGCACGCCCCGCAGGGCGAGGACTGGGACGCCGCCGTCGAGTACTGGCGCACCCTGGCCGGCGACGAGGACGCGGTGTTCGACGCCGAGGTGTTCATCGACGCGAACGAGCTGACCCCGTTCGTCACCTGGGGCACCAACCCGGGCCAGGGCGCCCCGCTGGGCGCGAACGTGCCGCACCCCGAGGACTTCACCGACCCGCAGGAGCGGATCGCCGCCGAGAACGCCCTGAAGTACATGGGCCTGGAGGCCGGCACCCCGCTGCGCGAGGTCGCGGTCGACGCCGTCTTCGTCGGCTCCTGCACCAACGGCCGGATCGAGGACCTGCGCGCCGCGGCCGCCATCCTGGACGGCCGGCAGGTCGCCGACGGCGTACGGATGCTGGTCGTCCCCGGCTCCGTCCGGGTCGCCCTGCAGGCGGTCGAGGAGGGCCTGGACAAGGTCTTCACCGCCGCCGGCGCCGAGTGGCGCCACGCGGGCTGCTCGATGTGCCTGGGCATGAACCCGGACCAGCTGGCCCCGGGCGAGCGCTGCGCCTCCACCTCGAACCGCAACTTCGAGGGCCGCCAGGGCAAGGGTGGCCGTACCCACCTGGTCTCGCCCCAGGTCGCCGCCGCGACCGCCCTGCTGGGCCGCCTGGCGTCCCCGGCCGACCTGACCGACCCCGTCGCCGTGGAGGCCTGAGCCATGGAGAAGTTCACCACCCACACCGGCCGCGCCGTTCCGCTGCGCCGCTCCAACGTGGACACCGACCAGATCATCCCGGCGCACTGGCTGAAGAAGGTCACCCGCTCCGGTTTCGAGGACGGCCTGTTCGAGGCCTGGCGCAAGGACGAGGAGTTCGTCCTCAACCGCCCGGAGCGCCAGGGCGCCAGCGTGCTGGTGGCCGGCCCCGAGTTCGGCACCGGCTCCTCCCGCGAGCACGCGGTGTGGGCGCTGCAGAACTACGGCTTCCAGACGGTCATCTCCTCGCGCTTCGCCGACATCTTCCGCGGCAACTCGCTGAAGAACGGCCTGCTGACGGTCGTCCTGCCGCAGGAGACCGTGGAGCGGCTGTGGGAGCTGACCGAGGCCGACCCGACCGCCGAGATCACCGTCGACCTGGAGGCCCGCGAGGTCCGCGCCGAGGGCGTCACGGCCGGTTTCGAGCTGGACGACAACGTCCGCTGGCGGCTGCTCAACGGCCTGGACGACATCAGCATCACGCTCCAGAACGAGGCGGACATCGCTACGTTCGAGGCGACCCGTCCCGCGTACAAGCCGCGGACCCAGCCGGCCGCCTGAGCGATCCCTTTCTGACGCACCACCGGAAGACCCGCCCCCACCCGGGGGCGGGTCTTCCGCGTTGAGCACGCGGAGTCAAGCGGGAGTTCGAACCGTCGACGGCACACTCATCCGGCGTTCCCAATGCGGTGAATGAGGGGCTGGTGCAGTACAACTCCGGGCAGATGGCACAATCGATGCATGCACCGGAACCCCGAACCTCCGTACCCGGGTGGCGAACCCGCGTGGCCGGAGGGGACGGACGGTGCCACCGACTCGGAAGTCACAGCGCTCTACGCACTTGTGGCCGAGCGGTTGAAGCAAGCCCATGCCCGCGTTCATGCGCTGAACGTGTCAACGGACGCAAAGACCGCTCTCACCCGACAACTGCTGATCGTCACCGAGACCGCCAAGCGTGATCTCCCGGAGGCGGCACGGCGGTTGAGTCGCTTTGTGCAGGACCTCGACGAGGGGCGCATCCCGCCCGTCTGAGGTCGGCGATGTGCAAATTCGTTGCGACACTAGGGTGATTCACGCGTTTGGTAATTGAAACTCCGCAGATCCATACCTAACGTGCGAAATGAACGGATGGAATCATCCGGCGCCCGTTTCCGAAGGGGAAGACGTGAACAAGGCTCAGCTTGTCGAAGCGGTGGCCGAGCAGCTGGGCGGTCGCAAGGCTGCCGCAGAGGCCGTCGACGCAGTGCTCGACACCATGGTGCGTGCCGTCGTGGCGGGTGACCGCGTGTCGGTCACCGGTTTCGGCACCTTCGAGAAGGTGGAGCGCTCGGCGCGCTTCGCCCGCAACCCGCAGACCGGCGAGCGCGTGAAGGTCAAGAAGACCTCGGTGCCGCGCTTCCGTCCGGGCCAGGGCTTCAAGGACCTCGTCTCCGGCACGAAGAAGCTGCCGAAGGAGGGCCCGTCCGTCAAGAAGGCCCCCAAGGGTTCGCTCACCCCGGGCAAGTCCGGTGTCGCCGCCCCCGCCGCCAAGCGTGCCGCCACCAAGCGCGCTGCCGCGGCCGCGACCACCGCCGCCACCAAGAAGACCGCGGCGAAGAAGACCACCGCCACCGCCGCCGCGAAGAAGGCCGCCCCGGCGAAGAAGGCCACCACCGCCAAGTCGACGGCCGCGAAGACCACCGCCGCCAAGACCACGGCCGCCAAGACCGCTGCCGCGAAGAAGGCCGCCCCGGCCAAGACCGCTGCCGCCAAGAAGGCCACCCCGGCGAAGAAGACCACCACCGCCGCCAAGAAGACCGCTCCGGCGAAGAAGACCACCACGCGGAAGACCACCGCGCGCAAGTCCACCGCCAAGTAAGGCCCTTCGGGCGTTTTCCGACGGCCCGTCGTTCGACGGACCGTCAGGATCGCACAGCTGCGGCGGCCCGCCTCCGGACGAATCCGGGGCGGGCCGCCGCAGCTGTTCGCGTTCGGGGCGCGGGTGTCAGGACTCCGCGGTCTCCGCGAAAGGACCGACCGCGAGCTCGTAGACGATGTCCCAGCGCGCATCCGGCACCACCAGATCGGCGGTCTCCACCGCCCGGCCGTCGGCGTCCAGGTGCGTGCGCTCGATGACCGTCACCAGGTCGCCGACCGAGATGCCGAGCAGGTTGGCCTGCTCCAGGGTGGCCCGGGCCGGGCGCGGCCGCTCCACCACCCGTGCGACCCGCACGCCGATCGACGCCATCCGCGCCACCACGCCCCGGCCGGTACCCAGCGGGCCGTACTCGGGCATCAGCACCGGGGTGCCGTCGGTGACCGCCATCGGCTCCCAGCTCTCGGCGAGTTGGACCGGCCGGCGGTCGGCCAGGTACTCGTAGCGGGTGCGGACGGTGGCGTCGCCCGGGGCGATGCCGAGCCGGTGCGCGATGTGCTCGGGAGCCGGCACCCGGGTGTCCGTGTGGGACTCCCAACTGTCCGGCGCGCAGGCGCCCTCGACGGCGGTGCCCGCCCATGAGCGCGGCATCGGCCGGCGCTCGGTCGGGGTCCGGACGTAGGTGCCCGAGCCGGTCCGGCCCTCCAGCAGCCCTTCGGCGATGAGGAGTTCCTGCGCGCGCTGCAGCACGTTGGCGCCGACGTCGTAGGTCTCGGCGAGCTTCGCCCGGGACGGCAGCCGCTCGCCGACCGGCCACTCGCCCGCCGAGACTCGGCGGCGGAGGTCGTCCGCGATCCGCAGGTACGGAGGCTCCTGTGAGGGCATCTGGCTCTCCCGGCGGGCAGGACGGGTGATTCGGAGTTGACAATCTAATGCATCAGGTGGAATCTAATGCGTTAGATTCACGTTACGTGACCGGCTGCTCTCGGGGAGAGGCGTTGCGTGCGAACCACCAGGGCGTTTGACCTCGCGTACCGGCTCGCCGTCGCCGCGGGAGCCCGGGCCCGCGTCCGCCGCAGACCGGACGGCGGCTACCGGGTGGAGGCCGAGATTCCCGGCGACCTCGGCGAGGAGGCCCACCGAGCCGTCCTCACCGCCCTCGCCGCGGCCGACCGCTTCGGTCACGTCTACCTGGCCGCGTCCCACTCGGTGTGGGCGGAGATCGACGAGGAGTCAACCCAGTGACCGTGCCCCGCGTCTACACGGTGTCGATCGAGGACATCACCGAACCGGCCACCTTCAGCCGACTGCCCGACGCCGTCGCGGCGCTCTGGGAGTCCCTGCGGGTGCTGCCGCTCGGTTGGACCCAGTACGAGGCCTACCGCTACTTCTTCGGACCCGGCGCGGTCGAACGGGTCGAGGACTTCCTCTCCCGCGAGGGCGAACTGGTGCTCAGCTTCCGGATGGCCGGTCGCTCGCACGCCGTCCGCGTCCGCGGCTGAACCGCCGCCGCACGGACGGGTTCTAGGCGGCCGGGGCCTCGGGGTCGGGGAAGGTCTGCAGGGTCACGAAGACCACCCGGCGCGCGTCGCCGGCACCCTCGGTGCGGATCCGCACCCGCTGGCCGGGGCGGAGCAGGCGCAGCCCGCCCGCGTCGAAGGCCGCGGCGTCGAACGGCACCGGCGTGCCGTCGTCGAGCAGCACGGAACCCGTCCGGGTCGCGGGGTCGAAGGTGAACGCGGTGGCCTGCATGGCAGCAGCATATCGGGCCCCTGCCGGCGCCCCGGGCGAGCGGCCCGCCGCCAGCAGGGCGGCCGTGTGGACCCCGACGCCGAGCGCCAGGGCCTCCCTCAGGTCGGCCGCGGTGTCCACGTCCCGCCGGACCGACGGCACGTCCGGCAGCGCGAGTTCGGCGGCCCCGCCGGCGGCGTGGTCGCGCCGGGAGGTGGGCCCGAAGGCCGGCCGCAGCGCACTCCCGGGGAAGCAGGCGAGCAGCGTGGTGCCGGTGCCCGGCGCGTCCGGGAGGAAGGCCCGGCCGCCGGCCGGCACCGCGGCCAGCACCCGGGCGAGTTCGGCCGGCCGCAGCGCCGGCAGGTCCGCGGAGAGAGTGGCCACCGGCGCGTACGGGGCGAGTCGGCGCGCCCGGAGTGCACCGTGCGCCAGGGCGGGGTTGAGGCCGCCGCCCGGTTCGTCACCGACCACGGTGGCGCCCAGCGCGGCCAGCCGGGGTCCGGCGGTGGCGTCCCGGGTCACCACCAGCACCCGTTCCACCGCCGGGCAGGACAGCGCCGCCGCGACCGTGTCGAGCGCGAACGCCAGCGCCAGGTCGGGCCGGCGGGCGCCGGGGAAGCCGGCCAGCCGGCTCTTGGCCAGTTCGAGCGGCTTCACCGGCAGCACCAGCGACCAACCCGTGGCCGGGTCGGGCGGGAGGGTGCCGGTGGGGCGTACGGTGTCCTCTGTCATCGGCGCCAATTCTGGCGTCGGCTCCGACGTGCCGGCCAGCCCGGGCCCGCCGTCCCGCCCCGCGGTCGCGTGTGATCGGTCACCCTGTGCCGGGCCTTCGGCAGGGGCTGCTCGACAGGCGCTCCGTCCACGGGTGAGACTGTTCCGCGCTGGAGCCGCAGGTCGGACCCTGCGAGGAGAGACCGCGGCACCCCACGTGCCGCACCGGATGAGGAGGAGCTGGGGTGTCCCGCCGCTCTAACGCCAGGTTCGGCAATCCCGACTACGGAATCTGGTACCGCTTCGCGGCCGTGCTCGTGAAGCCGGTGACCAGGACCCTGGCGACGCGGGAGTGGCACGGCTGGGAGCACCTGCCCGAGAAGGGCGGGTTCATCGCCGCGGTGAACCACAACTCGATCATCGACCCGGTGTTCTACGCGCACTGGCAGTACAACAGCGGCCGCCCGCCGCGGATACTCGGCAAGTCCTCGCTGTTCTCGATCCCGTTCATCGGCTTCATGCTGCGCAAGACCGGCCAGATCCCGGTGTTCCGCGAGTCGACCGACGCCGCCGTGGCCTTCCGCTCCGCGATCGACGCGATCGAGCGCGGCCAGTGCGTGCAGTTCTACCCCGAGGGAACGCTCACCCGTGACCCGGACCTGTGGCCGATGACCGGCAAGAGCGGCGCCGCCCGCGTCGCCCTGATGACCGGTGCGCCGGTCATCCCGGTCGCCCACTGGGGCGCGCACGAGATCATCCCGCCCTACGGGCGCGGCGGCGGCCCCAAGTACCGCCCCTTCCCGCGCCACAAGGTGACGGTGGCGGCCGGCCCGCCGGTCGACCTGAGCAAGTACCAGGGCAAGGAGATCACCGCCCAGGTCCTCAGGGAGGCCACCGAGGACATCATCGAGGCCATCACCGCCGTCCTGGAGGGGATCCGCGGCGAGCAGGCGCCGCCCGAGCGGTACGACATGCGCAAGGCCGCCCGCGAGCGCGCCGCCGTCGCCGAGGCCAAGAAGGACCGCGCCGCCGAGGAGGGCGGCCGATGACCCGCTGCGCCGTGATGGGCACCGGCTCCTGGGGCACCGCGTTCGCGATGATCCTGGCCGACGCCGGCTGCGAGGTGGTCCTGTGGGGCCGCCGCAAGGAACTGGTCGACGCGATCGACCGCGACCACGTCAACCCGGACTACCTGCCCGACCTCCGCCTGCCGGAGTCGATCCGGGCCACCACCGACCCCGCCGAGGCGCTGGCCGGCGCCGACTTCGCGGTGCTCTCGGTCCCCTCGCAGACGCTGCGCGACAACCTCGCCCGGTGGGCGCCGCTGCTCGGCCCGGAGACGGTCCTGGTCTCGCTGATGAAGGGCATCGAACTCGGCACCGCCAAGCGGATGAGCGAGGTGGTCCAGGAGGTCGCCGGGGTCGGCCCCGAGCGCGTCGTGGTGGTCAGCGGTCCCAACCTGGCCGGCGAGATCGCCAACCGGCAGCCCGCCGCCACCGTGGTCGCCTGCACCGACGAGGCGGTCGCCAAGCGCTTCCAGACCGCCTGCCACACCCCGTACTTCCGCCCGTACACCAACACCGACGTGATCGGCTGCGAGCTCGGCGGTGCGGTCAAGAACGTGATCGGCCTGGCGGTCGGCATGGCCAATGGCATGGGCCTGGGCGACAACACCAAGGCCACCCTGATCACCCGGGGCCTGGCCGAGACCACCCGGCTGGGCCTCGCGCTCGGCGCCGACGCGCACACCTTCGCGGGCCTCGCCGGCATGGGCGACCTGGTCGCCACCTGCTCCTCGCCGCTGTCGCGCAACAACACCTTCGGCACCAACCTGGGCCGCGGCATGACGCTGGCGGAGACCATCGCCGCAACCAGCCAGACCGCGGAGGGCGTCAAGTCCTGCGAGTCGGTCCTCGACCTCGCCCGGCGCAACGGGGTGGACATGCCCATCGTCGAGGCCGTGGTCGACGTGGTCCACAACGGCCGGCCCACCCAGGAGGTGCTCAAGGGACTGATGGCCCGTTCGGCCAAGCCTGAGCGCCGGTGACCGAAAACGGACGGTAGTCTCAAATCGATATGAGCATCGAACAGACCTCCCCGAACCACGCGGCCAAGCCGCGCGTCGCGATCGTCTTCGGCGGCCGCAGCTCCGAGCACGCCATCTCGGTCTCCACGGCCGGCAGCGTGCTCAAGGCGATCGACCGGAGCAAGTACGAGGTGCTGCCGATCGGCATCACCCACGAGGGCCGCTGGGCGCTGGTCGCCGACGAGCCCGCCCGGATGTCCATCACCGACGGCAAGCTCCCCGACGTCGCCCAGGTGGCCGAGTCGGTCGAGGGCCAGGTCACGCTGCCGGTCTCGCCGGGCAACCGCGAGGTGGTCTGGAGCGAGCCCGGCAGCACCCCCAAGGTGCTCGGCGAGGTCGACGTCGTCCTGCCGCTGCTGCACGGCCCCTGGGGCGAGGACGGCACCCTGCAGGGCCTGCTGGAACTCTCCGGCGTCCCGTACGTCGGCTCCGGGGTGCTGGCCAGCGCGGTCGGCATGGACAAGGAGTTCACCAAGCGGA
Organism: Kitasatospora cinereorecta; assembly: GCF_024172095.1. GTDB lineage: Bacteria > Actinomycetota > Actinomycetes > Streptomycetales > Streptomycetaceae > Kitasatospora > Kitasatospora cinereorecta. Next base: position 917,724 of record NZ_JAMZDX010000001.1, read on the forward strand.
TCCTGGAGTCGCACGGCATCTTCGCCGGCACCTACACGGTCGTCCGCCCGCGCGAGTGGGAGACCGAGGAGGGCCGCGCCGCCGCCCGAGCCCGGATCGCCGAGCTCGGCCTGCCGCTGTTCGTGAAGCCCTGCCGGGCCGGCTCCTCCATGGGCATCACCAAGGTCAAGGACCTGGCCGACCTGGACGCCGCCGTCGAGGAGGCCCGCCGCCACGACCCGAAGATCATCGTGGAGCTCGGCGTCGAGGGCCGCGAGATCGAATGCGCCGTGCTGGAGTTCGAGGACGGCCCGCGGGCCAGCGTCCCGGCCGAGATCCACGTCGGCGGCGACTTCGAGTTCTACGACTTCGAGGCCAAGTACATCGACTCCTCCGAGGTCGAGATCCCGGCGAAGCTGACCGCGGACGAGACCGCCGAGATCCGCCGGCAGGCCGTCGCCGCCTTCGAGGCGCTCGGCTGCGAGGGCCTCGCCCGGGTCGACTTCTTCCTGCTGAACGACGGCCGGTGGATGGTCAACGAGATCAACACCATGCCCGGCTTCACGCCGATCTCCGCCTACCCCAAGATGTGGGAGGCCAGCGGGCTGTCGTACGCGGAGCTGATCGACCGGCTGCTGGGCGCTGCGCTGCGACGCTCCACGGGTCTGCGCTGACCACTGAGGGGCGCGGGGAACTGCGCGACCGGAGTTCCCCGCGCCCCTGGTGGTTGGCCTACAGCCCGTCCGGAATGGTGGCCGTGATCGCGTCCGTCAGTGAGGACAGCGGGTCGATGTAGTTCGGGTAGGCGCCCTTGGGGACGTCGATCTCGACGTACGCCTTGCGGAGCGTGGTGACGAACAGGTAGCCGCCGTTGCCGTCCGGGCCCATGCCGAACTGGACGCCGTTGACCTCGGGGGAGTTCTTCAGCGGGTCGTCGTCCAGGTAGGACGGCCGCTCGATGCCGCAGCGCAGCACCGTCCGCGGCGAGGAGCCCCATGCGGCGGTGTACGGCGACGCGGGGGAGGGGTCCTCGCGGTGGTGGCCGAGCACGTCGGCGGGCAGCGCCCGGTCGAGCGCCTGGCAGTAGCCGGCCGCGGCGGGCGAGGGCTGCGGCGGGGTGACGTCCGCGGGAGCGGACCACGCGGCGGCGACCAGGACCGTGCAGCCCAGCAGGACGGCCGGCGGCGCCAGCCATCGCACGGGCGCGGGCAGCTTGCTCAGAACGGTTCGGACCACCCGCCGATGGTAACCGGGCCTTACAGGCGCACCACCGGACAGGTCAGCGTCCTGGTGATGCCCTCGACCTGCTGGACCTGCGCCACGACCAGGCGGCCCAGGTCGTCGATGGAGTCGGCCTCCGCGCGCACGATCACGTCGTACGGGCCGGTGACGTCCTCGGCGGTGACCACGCCGGGGATCTTGGTGATGGACTCCGCCACCGCGGTGGCCTTGCCCACTTCGGTCTGGATCAGGATGTACGCCTGTACCACGGGAGACCTCCAGGCGGCAGGGGTGGGTGGACCGGCCAGCGGTCTGATCACCACGCTACCGCGCCAGGGGGTGAGGAGGGGAGACATCTGCACGGACGGAAGGCGTACGCTGCGCGGCGGGGGCGCGCGCGCCCACTCGACACGTTGACTCGGGAGGACGGCAGATGCAGGGGACCGTGGGCGAGCTCGGTGAGTTCGGCCTCATCCGGGAGCTGACCGCCCGGCTGCCGCTGACCCCGGCCGTGGATCTCGGCCCGGGGGACGACGCCGCCGTGGTGAAGGCGCCCGACGGCCGGGTGGTGGCCACCACCGACGTACTGATCGAGGGCCGGCACTTCCGCCGCGACTGGTCCACCGCCTACGACGTCGGCCGCAAGTCGGCGGCGCAGAACCTGGCCGACGTCGCCGCCATGGGCGCGGTGCCGACCGCGCTGCTGCTCGGCCTGGTCGCCCCCGCGGACCTGCCCACCACCTGGGCGACCGAGCTGATGGACGGTCTGCGCGACGAGTGCCAGGTCGCCGGGGCCACCGTGGTCGGCGGCGACGTGGTCCGCGGCGACACCATCACCCTGGCCATCACCGCGCTGGGCGACCTCCAGGGCCGCGCCCCGGTGGTCCGCTCCGGGGCCGGGGTCGGCGACGTGGTCGCGGTGACCGGCTGGCTGGGCTGGTCGGCGGCCGGGCTGACCGTGCTGCAGCGCGGCTTCCGCTCGCCGCGCGCCTTCGTCGAGGCGCACCGCCGCCCCGAGCCGCCGTACCACGCCGGTCCGGCTGGCGCCGACCTCGGCGCCACCGCGATGGTGGACGTCAGCGACGGGCTGGTGGCCGACCTCGGCCACGTCGCCAGGGCCAGCGGGGTCGACATCGACCTGCACGCGGCGGACTTCGACGTCCCGGCGCAGATGGCGGACATCGGCCAGGCGGTCGGCGTGGACCCGCTGGTCTGGGTGCTCTCCGGCGGCGAGGACCACGCGATCGTGGCCACCTTCCCGAAGACGGTCCAGCTGCCGGCGCGCTGGCGGGTGGTCGGCGAGGTGGTCCGTACCGCCAACCCGGCCCGCGGCGGTCGGGTCACCGTCGACGGCGCCCCCTGGGACCGGGCGGGCGGCTGGGACCACTTCGGCGCCGAGTAGCCCCGGGCGCGGTGGCGCGCTGACGGCTTCCGGGACCCGCCGAACGCGTACGCTTGCGCTGTCGGGAGGACCGGTTTGTCCGGATCGCCCGGTTGTTCGGTTCCATCCACCGGAGGTGCCCGGCGCCTCCGCACCGGGAGAGCGCAGCCACCATGCGAATCGGCGTCCTGACCAGCGGGGGAGACTGCCCGGGCCTCAACGCGGTGATCCGATCCGTGGTGCACCGCGGGACCGACGTCCACGGCGACGAGATCCTCGGCCTGGAGGACGGTTTCCTCGGCCTGCTCGAAGGCCGCGCCCGGCCCGTCTCGCACGACGACGTCACCGGCCTGCTCACCCTCGGCGGCACCATCCTGGGCTCCGCCCGGGTCAAGCGCGACCGGATCCGCTGGGCGGTCGACAACGCCCAGCGGCTCGCCCGCGAACTCGGCATCGACGCGCTGATCGCGATCGGCGGCGAGGGCACGCTCACCGCCGCCAAGCTGTTCAGCGACGCCGGACTCCCGGTGGTCGCCGTCCCCAAGACCATCGACAACGACATCGACGCCACCGACGTCACCTTCGGCTTCGACACCGCCGTCCACGTCGCCACCGAGGCGATCGACCGGCTGAAGACCACCGCCGAGTCCCACCAGCGGGTGATGGTGGTCGAGCTGATGGGCCGCCACACCGGCTGGATCACCCTCACCGCCGGGGTGGCCGGCGGCGCGCACGGCATCCTCATCCCGGAGAAGCCGTTCGACATCGAGGCGGTCGCCCGGATGGTCGAGGAACGCTTCCGGCGCGGCAAGAAGTTCGCCATCATCGCCGTCGCCGAGGGCGCCCAGCCGATGCCCGGCACCCTCCGCTTCGAACACGGCCAGCTCGACCAGTACGGCCACCAGACCTTCGGCGGGATCGGCAACCGGCTCGCCAACGAACTCGAGGACATCCTCGGCACCGAGGCCCGGCCGGTCATCCTCGGCCACACCCAGCGCGGCGGGATCCCCACCGCCCGCGACCGGGTACTCGCCACCCGGTTCGGCTGGCACGCGGTGGAGGCCGTCCACAAGGGAGCCTTCGGCCACTTCACCGCCCTGCGCGGCAACGAGATCCAGCTCGTCCCGCTCGCCGACGCGGTCGTCCGACTCAAGACCGTCCCCCCGGACCGCTGGGCGGAATCCGAAGCCGTCCTGTGACGCGGCTCGGCTAGGTTGGGGCCATGGTTTCGACAGCTCCCCCCCGTGTGCTCACCGTCGCCGGTTCGGACAGCGGCGGTGGCGCCGGGATCCAGGCCGACCTCAAGGCCATGCTCGCCCTCGGCGTCCACGGCATGAGCGTGATCACCGCCGTCACCGCGCAGAACTCGCTCGGCGTCCAGGGCTACTGGGAGCTCCCCGCCGAAGCCGTCCGGGCCCAGTTCCGCAGCGTGGTCGACGACATCGGCGTCCAGGCCGTCAAGACCGGCATGCTCGCCTCGATCCAACTGGTCGAGACCGTCTCCGAACTCCTCGCCGGAGTCGACGCCCCCGTCGTCGTCGACCCGGTCGGCGTCTCCAAGCACGGCGACCCGCTGCTCGCCGCCGACGCCGTCACGACCGTCCGCGAGCGCCTGCTGCCCGTCGCCACCCTCGCCACCCCCAACCTGCACGAGGTGACCCAGCTCACCGGCCTGGTCGTCGAGGGGGAGGACCGCATGCGGGACGCCGCCAAGGCGCTGCTCGACCTCGGACCGCAGTGGGTGCTCGTCAAGGGCGGCCACCTGGCCGGCGACGCCGCCGACCTGCTGCTCGGCGCCGACGGCGAGGAGCACTGGTACCGCGCCCCGCGCTACGACAACCGCCACACCCACGGCACCGGCTGCACGCTCGCCAGCTCGATCGCGGCGCAGCTCGCCAAGGGCGACACCATGCCGGACGCCGTGGCGGCGGCGAAGGAGTACATCACCGGTGCCATCCGGCACGGCTTCGCCCTGGGCGCCGGCATCGGCCCCGTGGACCACGCCTGGCGCTGGCGCTGACCACAAAAAGGGGCGCGGGGAACTGCGCGACCAGCCATGCACTCACGTGGAGCGGTGGCTGGTCGCGCAGTTCCCCGCGCCCCTGGGTACACCAAAACAGCCGACCGCCCGAGGGCGAATCGGCTGTCCGGAGGACCGGCGTACCGGTCTGCGCGTCAGCGCGAGACCTTACCGGCCTTGATGCACGAGGTGCAGACGTTGAGCCGCTTCGGCGTCCGCCCAATCACAGCACGCACCCGCTGAATGTTGGGGTTCCAACGACGGGAGGTACGGCGGTGCGAGTGGGAGATGCTGTTGCCGAAGCCCGGCCCCTTGCCGCAGACGTCGCAGTTGGCAGCCACAGGAGTCACTCCAAGACTTCAGATCAGTTACTTTCGGAAACCCCGGCTGAGCCCCCCGGCACCACTCACGTGGGCCGGATCGGATCAAGGGGTGAGCCCGGGTTGTTCCAGGCAACCGGGAGAGCATACAACGGACGCTCCCGCCCAACGAAACTACCACGCCCGGGCCCGTGATCGTCTCCGACCTGGGCTCCTGGCGGCGCGGGCAGCGCTCCCGCACCGATAACCTGCCAGCATCGCCCTAGCCACCGCGTCCCGTCGCGTTCCCGTGGCGTTCACCCGGAGGAGACCTGGTGCTGGACACGTTCGACGGCGCGGCCGTCCGCACCTGGTGCCGGCTGGCCCTGGCCGCGCTCGGGCAGGCCCGCGAGGAGATCGACGCGCTCAACGTGTACCCGGTTCCGGACGGCGACACCGGCACCAACCTCTATCTGACCGTCGAGTCGGCCGCCGAGGCGGTGGACGCGGTGTTCACCGCCGACGGGCACGGTGAAGGGGCCGCGCTCGGTCCGGCGGTCACCGCCGCCGCGCGCGGTGCGCTGATCGGGGCGCGCGGGAACTCCGGGGTGATCCTCGCGCAGTGGCTGCGCGGGCTGGCGGAGGTGCTGGCGGAGCACGGCGGTTCGCCCGAGGCGCTGCGCAAGGCGCTGCTGCGGGCCGCGGAGGCGGCGTACCAGGCGGTCGCCGAGCCGGTCGAGGGGACGCTGCTGACCGTCGCGGCGGCGGCGGCCAGGACGGCGGACGCACGGCACGACGGGCTGACCGCGGTCGCCGAGGCGGCGTACCGGGCGGCCCGCGAGGCGCTGGTGCACACCCCCGACCAACTGGCCGTGCTGGCCGAGGCCGGGGTGGTGGACGCCGGCGGCCGCGGCCTGGTGGCGGTGCTCGGCGCCCTGGTGGACGCGGTGTCGGGGCAGAACCCGATGGGTCCGGTCGCCCTGCGGCAGGAGATCGCGGTGTCGTTCACGGCCGGCTGCGAAGGCCACGAGCGCCCGCCGGGCCCGGGCCACCCCGCGTTCGAGGTGATCTATCTGCTGGACGCGCCGGACGAGGCGCTGCCCGCCCTGCGCGAGCGGCTGGCCGGGCTCGGCGACTCGCTGGTGATCGGCGGCGGCGACGGGCTGTGGAACGTCCACGTGCACGTCGACGACGCCGGCGCGGCCGTGGAGGCGGGCGTGGAGGCGGGCCGCCCGTACCGGATCAGGATCACCCACTTCGCCGAGGCGGCGGCCCGGGCGGGGGAGCGGGAGGAGACCGTCTCGCACGGCCGGGCGGTGCTCAGCGTGGTCTCCGGCACCGGTCTCGCCGAGCTGTGCGCCCAGGCCGGCTCCGCCGTGCTGCCCGCCGACCCGGACCGGCCGCCGGCCAGTGCCGAACTCGCCGAGGCGGTCCGCCGGTGCGCCGCCCGCGAGGTGATCCTGCTGCTCAACGACCCCGAGCTGCGCGCCGCCGCCGGGGCCGCCGCCGACCAGCTGCGCGAGGAGGGGCTGCGGATCGCCGTCCTGCCGACCCGCTCGCCGGTGCAGGGCCTCGCGGCGCTCGCGGTGCACGACGCCAGCCGCCGCTTCGACGAGGACGTGGTCGCCATGACCTCGGCCGCCGGTGCCACCCGGCACGCCGAACTCGCCGTCGCCGAGGGGGAGTCCTGGACGATGGCCGGGGTCTGCCAGTCCGGCGACGTACTCGGCCTGATCGACGGCGACGTGGTGGCGATCGGCGACGACCTCGCCGAGACCGCCGTCACCCTGCTCGACCGGATGCTCGCCGCCGGCGGCGAACTGGTCACCCTGATCCTCGGCGAGGACCTCCCGCCCGGCCTGGCCGACCGGCTGGTCGCCCACACCCGCCGGACCCGCCCCGAGGTCGACACCGTGGCGTACGAGGGCGGGCAGGAGTCGGCGCTGCTGCTCATCGGGGTCGAGTGAGCTGTCGCCGTCGTGGTGTAAACAGGTCACGATGGGCGCTCTCGATGAACCTCTGACCAAGCTCGTCGGCGACCGCACCGCGAAGGTGCTGGCCGACAGCCTCAAGCTGCACACGGTCGGCGACCTGCTGCACCACTACCCGCGCCGGTACGTCGAGCGCGGCCAGCTCACCAGCCTGGACGAGCTGGAGGTGGACGAGCACGTCACCGTGCTGGCCCGGATCGAGAAGGTCACCCTGATCCCGTTCCGCGGCCGCAAGGGCGACCGCCTCGAGGTGATCGTCACCGACGGGCGGGCCCGGCTCTCGCTGGTCTTCTTCAACCAGGGCTGGCGGCAGAAGGACCTCCGCCCCGGCGCCCAGGGCCTGTTCGCCGGCAAGGTCGGACTGTTCAACCGTACCCGGCAACTCGCCTCGCCCGACTACCAGTTGATCGACGAGGAAGCCGACACCGACGCCGCCACGCAGTTCGCCGGGCGGCTCATCCCGGTCTACCCGGCCAGCGCCCAGATGCCCAGCTGGAAGCTGTCCATCTGCATCGAGACCGCGCTCACCAAACACCTCCCGGACGTCGGCGAGCCGCTGCCCGCCGACCTGCGCGCCGCCCACGACCTCGCCCCGCTGCGCGAGGCCCTGGAGCTGATCCACCGCCCGCGCAACCACGCCGAGCGCGAGCGCGCCCAGGCCCGGCTGCGCTGGGACGAGGCGTTCGTGCTGCAGGTCGCCCTGGCCCAGCGCCGCGCCGCCGACTCCGCGCTGCCCGCCAAACCGCGCACCCCGCGGTCCGGCGGCCTGCTCGACGCCTTCGACGCGCGCCTCCCGTTCACCCTCACCGAGGGCCAGCAGAAGGTCTGCGGCGAGATCCTCCGCGACCTCGCCACCGAGCACCCGATGCACCGGCTGCTCCAGGGCGAGGTCGGCTCCGGCAAGACCCTGGTCGCCCTGCGCGCGATGCTCACCGTGGTCGACGCCGGCGGCCAAGCCGTCCTGCTCGCCCCCACCGAGGTGCTCGCCCAGCAGCACCACCGCTCGATCGTCGAGATGATGGGAGACCTGGCCGAGGGCGGCATGCTCGGCGGCTCCGAACTCGGCACCCGGGTCACCCTGCTCACCGGCTCGATGGGCACGCCCGCCCGGCGTCAGGCCATGCTCGACATGGCCAGCGGCGACGCCGGCCTCGCCATCGGCACCCACGCCCTGATCGAGGACAAGGTCCAGTTCCAGGACCTCGGCCTGGTCGTGGTCGACGAGCAGCACCGCTTCGGCGTCGAGCAGCGCGACGCCCTGCGGGCCAAGGGCGGCCAGCCCCCGCACCTGCTGGTGATGACCGCAACTCCTATCCCGCGTACCGTCGCGATGACCGTCTTCGGCGACCTGGAGACCTCCGTCCTCGACCAGCTGCCCTCCGGCCGCTCGCCGATCTCCTCCCACGTCGTCCCCGTGCTGGAGAAGCCCAACTTCCTCGCCCGCACCTGGGAACGGGTCCGCGAGGAGGTCGGCAAGGGCCACCAGGCGTACGTCGTCTGCCCCCGGATCGGCGACGAGGAGCCCGCCGACCCGAAGAAGAAGCGCAAGGCCGCCGCCGACGACCTGGAGGACCTCGGCGCGGCGAGCGACGAACGCCGCCCGCCGCTCTCGGTGGTGGAGACCGCCGAGATGCTCGCCAAGGGCCCGCTGGCCGGCCTGCGCCTGGAGATCCTGCACGGCCGGCTGGCGCCCGACGCCAAGGACGACGTGATGCGCCGCTTCGCCGCCGGCGAGGTGGACGTCCTGGTCGCCACCACCGTCATCGAGGTCGGCGTCAACGTCCCCAACTCCACCGTGATGGTCATCATGGACGCCGACCGCTTCGGCGTCTCCCAACTCCACCAGCTGCGCGGCCGGGTCGGCCGCGGCAGCGCCGCCGGCCTGTGCCTGCTGGTCAGCGAGATGCCCGCCGGCAGCGCCGCCCGCGCCCGCCTCGACGCCGTCGCCGGCACCCTGGACGGCTTCGCACTCTCCCGCATCGACCTGGAACAGCGCCGCGAGGGCGACGTGCTCGGCCAGGCCCAGTCCGGCGTGAAGTCCTCCCTCAAGGTGCTCTCCGTCCTCGACGACGAGGACGTCATCGCCACCGCCCGCACCGAGGCCACCCGCCTGGTCGCCGCCGACCCCGACCTCGCCGACCACCCGGAGCTCCGCACCGTCCTGGAGAGCCTGCTCGACGAGGAGCGCGCCGAGTACCTGGAGAAGGGCTGACGGAAGCCTCGATTGTCAGTGCCCCAAGAGAGAATGTAGTTGTTCGGGACGCACGCCAACGTGCGGGCCCGGTACGAGAATTGGGGGTCATTGCATGGCATTCCGTCACCTCAACGAGCTGCCGCTCGGCGACAAGGTCTTCCGGATCGAACTCGCCAGCGAGGACGACCGCGAAGTCACCCTCACCCTGACCGGCTGGCGCGAGGGGGCCGCCGCCAGCCCCGTCGCCTCCGGCAAGCTGCGCCTGCCGGTGGAGGACGTCGCGTCGCTGCGCATCGCGCTCAACCGCGCCCTGCGCGCGCTGGCCATCGTCGCCGACGTCTCCGAGCCCATCCCCGACCGCGACGTCCTGCGCGAGCTCTACCCCGGCCACGGCGCCCCCTGGGTGCCGCAGCACGAGGAGGAGCTGGTCCGCCGCTTCCACGACGGCGAGACCATCGCCCGGATCGCCGCCCGCTACGGCCGTACCCCCGACTCCGTCCGCACCAAGCTGCGGGAACTCGGCCACGACCCGCGCCGCCCGGAGTACTGCCCGCCGGACGGCTGCCTCTCCTGGTCCCGCTACGCGTCGCCGGCCCTGCTGGGCGCTGCCGAGGCGTGATCTTCAGGGGCGCGGGGAACTGCGCGACCGGCCACCGCTCTACCTGAGCGCATGGCTGGGCGCGCAGTTCCCCGCGCCCCTCGTGGTCGGCCGATCCCGTAGGTTTGAGCTGCCCGTACGAAAGGACCTCGCAGCAGATGACCCGCGTGATCGCCGGGACGGCCGGCGGCCGCCGGCTGGCCGTGCCGCCCGGCCGGAACACCCGCCCGACCTCCGACAAGGCCCGGGAGGCGATGTTCTCCACGCTGGAGGCGCTCCGCGGGACGATCCACGGCGCCCGGATGCTCGACCTGTTCGGCGGCAGCGGCGCGGTCGGCCTGGAGGCGCTGTCCCGCGGCGCGGTGCACGCCCTCCTGGTGGAGTCCGACGCGAGCGCGGCCCGCACCATCCGCGAGAACGTCCGCACCCTCGCCCTCCCCGGCGCGGAGGTCCGCGCCGACAAGGCCGAACGGGTGATCGCCGGACCGGCCCCGGCGGCCCCGTACGACCTCGTTTTCCTGGACCCGCCGTACGCCGTCACCGATGACCAGGTGCGGGAGATGCTGATCACACTCGGGGCTGGGGGCTGGCTAGCGGAGGACGTACTCGTCACCGTGGAACGCAGCACTCGCGGCGGTGACTTCCGCTGGCCGGAGGGCTTCGACGGCCTGCGCTCGCGCCGGTACGGCGAGGGCACCCTCTGGTACGGTCGCGCCGCTGTCGAGGAAGACCAGGATTCGTAGCACCCGCCGTACCCATCGGAAACGGGCCACAAGGGAGTGGACGCATGCGCCGCGCCGTCTGTCCGGGGTCGTTCGACCCCATCACCAACGGGCACCTCGACATCATCGAGCGGGCCTCGAAGCTGTACGACGTGGTCCATGTCGCGGTGCTGATCAACAAGAACAAGCAGGGCATGTTCTCCATCGAGGAGCGGATCGCGCTCATCGAGGAGACCACCGCGCAGTACGGCAACATCGAGGTGGAGTCGCATGCCGGCCTGCTGGTGGACTTCTGCCGGGACCGTGGCATCCCCGCGATCATCAAGGGCCTGCGGGCGGTCAGCGACTTCGACTACGAGCTCCAGATGGCCCAGATGAACCACGGGCTGACCGGGGTGGAGACGCTGTTCGTGCCGACGTCGCCGACCTACAGCTTCCTCTCCTCCAGCCTGGTGAAGGAGGTCGCCTCCTACGGGGGCGACGTCTCGCACCTGCTGCCCGAGGTGGTCAACGCCCGGCTGGTCGAGCGAATCGCCGAGCGCGCCCGCTGAACGGCGCGGGAGACCGCTCCGACTGACAGGGCGTTGTGAGCTCCGGGGGCAGTGGCCGTACAGTCTGTAGTCCCTGCCCCGTGGGCGCTGCCGAGCCGACGGGGACTGCCTCCGCCGCACCTCGGCGGCACACGGAAAGACTGAAGCGCCCGTGGACGTGCAGCAGAAACTCGATGAGATCGTCGCCATGGTCGAGAAGGCCAAGGCGATGCCGATGTCGGCCTCGTGCGTGGTGAACCGTGCCGAGCTGACCGGGATGCTGCGCGACCTGCGCGACACCATGCCGGCCGAACTCGCCCACGCCCAGTCGGTGGTGGCCGACCACCAGCAGATGGTGGCCGACGCCCACGCCCAGGCCGACCAGATCATCCGCGGCGCGCACGACGAGCGCGGTTCGCTGATCTCCGACACCGAGGTGGTCCGCCAGGCCCAGGCCGAGGCCGACCGGATCCTGGCCGAGGCCCGGGCCGAGGTGGAGACCAAGCGCGCCGAGGCGGACGACTACGTCGACTCCAAGCTGGCCAACTTCGAGGTCGTGCTCACCAAGACGCTGGGCGCGGTCGGCCGCGGCCGGATCAAGCTGCGCGGCGAGTCCGGCGTGTACGAGCCGGACGCCGAGGGCGAGACGGACGGCGAGGAGTTCCAGCCGCGGTTCAGCCCGAGCCCCGAGGCGGACGAGTACGTCGACGTGAAGCTCGCCACGCTGGAGGCGGTGCTCTCGGCCACCCTGGAGGCGGTCGGCAAGGGCCGCGACAAGCTGCTCGGCAAGGCCCCGATCGACGAGCTGGGCGCCTACCTGGCCGCCGCCGACGAGGCCCAGCAGCTCAAGAACCGGGCCGAGGCGGTCGCCGCGGGCTTCGCCAACGAGGAGGAGCAGCCCTGGTACCGGGAGGACGTCCCGCAGCAGCAGAGCTGGCCGGAGCAGACCCCCGCCGCGGCCGGCTGGCAGGCCCCCGGTGAGGACCCTCCCCCAGCCTCCGGCTGGGGGGACCCCCATGGCCAGCCGCAGGCTCCGCAGTACGCCGAGGTCTACAACGGCGGCTACGACCCGGCGGGCGCGCCGCAGGCCGACCCGTACGGCAACCAGTACGGCTACCAGCAGCAGCCCCAGGTCGACCAGTACGGCTACCCCCAGCAGCAGGCGTACCCGCAGCAGTACGACCAGTGGGGCCACCCCCAGCCGGAGGTCGGCGGAGGGTACCCGCAGCAGCAGGGGCAGGCGCAGGTCCCGCAGCAGGGCAACCTGGACGAGACCAGCTTCTTCGACACCAGCATGATCGACATGACCCGGCTCCGGGAGCTCGGCGGCCGCTGAACCCGGTCGCCCGGGGGAGCGAAGTTGGGCCTGGCGCGACTCTCCGGTAGTCTGACCACTCCGGCCTGTTCGTGCCGGGTTCGCCGCGTGCCCGCGAACGGGCCGCGCACCGCAGGAACCATCGCGACACGCAGGGATGCGTGCCGCCGCCAGGAAGTCAGGACACCTTGAACCGCCTCGACCACCGCGACCCCCTCGTGTTCGACACGCACGAGCTCGGTCGTCGCCCCGGCTCGATGCGCAAGGTCGCCCGCACCCTGGAGGCCCCGGAGGGCCTGGGCATCGCGGATGTGATCGGCGTCCCGGAGAAGAGCGAGATCACGCTGGAGCTCCGCCTGGAGTCGGTGGTCGAGGGCGTGCTGGTGACCGGCAGCGCCGAGACCCACGTCGAGGGCGAGTGCTCCCGCTGCCTCGACCCGGTGGAGGACGACCTGGAGGTCGACTTCCAGGAGCTGTACTACTACCCGGAGTCCGACGAGCGCCACCGCGCCCGGACCACCGGGACCGACGACCTCGACGAGGAGTCGGAAGAGGAGACTTACCGTCTGGAGGGCGACTTCTTCGACCTCCAGCCGGTGCTGCGTGACGCGGTGGTGCTTGCACTGCCGCTGCAGCCGGTGTGCCGGGAAGACTGCCTGGGTCTGTGCTCCGAGTGCGGGGCCAGCCTGAACGACGACCCGGACCACCACCACGATGCCGCCGACCCTCGGTGGGCGGCTCTGCAGGGACTCTCCGCCGCCCCCGGCGACGAGGGTGACGAAGACAAGAACAGCGGTACCCGTGAGGGTCTCGCCGAGAACCAGGAGAAGTAGCCGTGGCTGTTCCGAAGCGGAAGATGTCGCGCAGCAACACGCGCCACCGCCGGTCCAACTGGAAGGCCGTCGCGCCCGCGCTCGTCGCGTGCGACCGCTGCCACGAGCCGAAGCTGGCGCACATCGCGTGCCCGAGCTGCGGCACGTACAACCGTCGCCAGGTCCTCTCGGTCTGATCGGCGGGGTGCACGGATCGATGTCGGACAGTAACTCTCCCCGCAAGTCGGTCCCCGCTACCAACGGGGGCAAGGTCGGCGGGCCGGCTTCGACCGAATACGACGTCCTGGAAGGGCGCCTCGGGTACACGCTCGAGCGCGCCCTTCTGGTGCGCGCCCTGACCCACCGCTCGTACGCGTACGAGAACGGTGGCCTGCCCACCAACGAGCGCCTGGAGTTCCTGGGCGACTCGGTCCTGGGCCTGGTGGTGACCGACACCCTCTACCGCCTCCACCCGGAGGTCGCCGAGGGCACGCTCGCCAAACTTCGCGCCGCGGTGGTCAACTCCCGCGCGCTCGCCGAGGTCGGCCGCGGCCTGGACCTCGGTGCCTTCATCCGGCTCGGCAAGGGTGAGGAGGGGACCGGCGGCCGCGACAAGTCGTCGATCCTCGCCGACACCGTCGAGGCCGTGATCGGCGCCATCTACCTGGACCAGGGCCTGGAAGCCGCGACCGCCTTCGTGCACCGGCTGTTCGACCCGCTGATCGAGGAGTCCGCCCAGCTCGGCGCCGGCCTCGACTGGAAGACCAGCCTCCAGGAGCTGACCGCCATGGTCGGCATCGGCGTCCCCGAGTACGTGGTGACCGAGTCCGGTCCCGACCACGAGAAGACCTTCACCGCCGCCGCCCGGGTGGCCGGCGAGGACTACGGCACCGGCACCGGCCGCTCCAAGAAGGAAGCCGAGCAGAAGGCCGCCGAGTCCGCCTGGCGTGCGATCAAGGCCAAGTACGGCGACGACCAGCCGGGTGCCGGCGCAGCCGCCTAGGCTGGCCACGTGCCCGAACTTCCCGAGGTCGAGGTGGTCCGGCGGGGTTTGACCCGCTGGGTCGCCGGCCGGACCGTCATCGCCGCCCAGGTCCTCCATCCACGCGCCGTCCGCCGCCAACCCGGCGGGGCCGACCAGTTCACCGCCATGCTCGTCGGCGCCACCCTCGGCGACGCCCAGCGCCGCGGCAAGTACCTGTGGGTACCGCTCGGCAACGGCCTGTCGATGGTGGGCCACCTCGGCATGAGCGGCCAACTGCTCGTCCAGGACGCCTCGGTGCCGGACGAGACCCACCTGCGGGTCCGGCTCCGCTTCACCGACGGCGACGGCGAACTGCGCTTCGTCGACCAGCGCACCTTCGGCGGACTCGCCGTCGAGGAGGCCGAACCGGACGACCCCGAGCACACCCCCGTCTCCATCGCGCACATCGCCCGCGACCCGCTCGACCCGCGCTTCGACGACGCCGCCTTCGTCACCGCGCTGCGCGCCAAGCGCACCACCGTCAAGCGCGCCCTGCTCGACCAGACCCTGATCAGCGGTGTCGGCAACATCTACGCGGACGAGGCGCTCTGGCGCACCCGGCTCCACTACGACCGGCCCACCGCCACCCTGACCCGCCCGCTCGCCACCGAACTGCTGCGGCACGCCCGCGAGGTGATGACCGCCGCGCTGGCCGTCGGCGGCACCAGCTTCGACAGCCTCTACGTGAACGTGAACGGCGAGAGCGGCTACTTCTCGCGCGACCTCGACGCGTACGGGCGCGAGGGGGTGCCCTGCCGGCGCTGCGGGACGCCGATGCGGCGGGAGGCGTGGATGAACCGGTCCAGCTACTTCTGCCCGCGCTGCCAGCGGCGACCGCGGTAGGTACGAGCCGGCGCGGTAGGCACGAGCCCGGCTTCAGTTCACCGGTTCCGGGACCTTGGGGCGGTTCCCGTGGGCCTCGGTCTCGCTCTGGCCGAAGTAGGCGACACCGACCGCGCTGACCACGGCGAGGACGAAGCCGGTCACCGCGAGCCAGCCGAGGCCCGCGCGGGAGGAGTCGCCCAGCCACAGCACGCCGACGGCGCCCGGCACCACCGTCTCGCCGACCACCAGCGCCGCGGTCGCCGCGTTCACCGAGCCGATCTGCAGGGCCACCGTGTGCAGGTACATCCCGCCCAGGCCGCCGATCAGGATCGCGTACAGCGCCGGGTCGCCGACCAGCTGCGCCAGGTCGAAGGGCTGGACGCCGTCGAGGATCCGGACGCCGATGCCGAGCGCGCCGAAGCCGAGGCCGGAGAGCAGGCCCGCGACGATCGCACCGCTGCGCCCGAGCCGGCGGACCAGCAGGCTGCCGCCGGCGATCAGCACGACGGTCACGCCGAGCAGCCACCAGTGGAACGCCATCGGCGCGTGGTGTCCGCCCTCGGGGCCGGCTGCTGCGGCGAGCAGCACCAGCGCGCCGCACAGCACCCCGATGGAGACCCACTCCAGCCGCTTGAGCCGCAGCCCGAGCAGTTTGATGCTCAGCACGGCGGTGATCACCAGGTTGGCGCTGATGATGGTCTGGGAGAGGAAGAGCGGCAGCAGCCGCGCGGCCAGCGCGCCGAGCATGAAGCCGACGAAGTCGAGCACCGTACCCAGGATGAACTCCCAGGTCACCGCGGCCTTGGCGGTGGAGGCGAGGCTCGGGCCGCCGTGTTCGGTGGTGGCGGTCCCGGTGGATTCGGCGGCCTCCTGCCGGGCCGAGCGGCGGGCGCCGAGGGCTTGCAGCACCGAACCGGTGCCGTAGCAGGCGGACGCCGCGACGGCGGTGACGAGGCCGATGATCACCAGGAAGCTCCGAATCGGTGGCAGAGGGGGCCGGCACAGGGACGGGCTGAGGGGCCGGGCAGGCACCACTATGCCCTCTCCGGGCACCGGCGGCGGACGGCGAGTGGGGGTTCCGGCCGGTCGGCGGGGTCGGGATCCGCCTGCGGTACGGGGTGGGATCATCCCGGGGTAGGGGTCCGGATCCACCCGGGGTAGCAGCCGCGTGCCCCCGGCGGACCGGTACCTTCTCTGATATGAGAACTGCTATCCGCCGCCCCGCGGCCACCGTGCCGCTCGCCGTGCTGGCGGCACTGCTGGGGCTGCTCCTGCTCCTCGCCGCGCCCGCGCGGGCCGCGGGCGGGATCGACGCGGCCGCGACGACCCTGAAGCAGGGCCAGGTCTACGTCGATCCGGCGATGACCGGCCGCTTCTCCGCGGCCCAGGCGGCGGACCTCACCAAGAAGCTGAACAAGGCGGACAAGCCGATCTTCGTCGCCGTCCTGCCGGACAGCAACGAGTACCCGCGCACGACCGTCGCCAAGGACCTGCGGACCAAGGTCGGCATCGTCGGCGTGTACGCGATCTGGCGCGGCAACGAGTTCAAGGCGTTCTCCGACGCCAAGGCGCTGCGGCCGTCGTCCACGGACAACATCGCCGGCGCGGCCCTGCGCTCGCACCCCGGCGACATCAACGGCACCCTCAACGACTTCGTCGACCAGGCCGCCAAGCAGACCAAGGGCGAGGGCGTGAACGGCGGGGGAGTCTCCGTCGCCGCGATCGTGATCCCGGTGGTGCTGCTGGCACTGGTCGGCGGCGGTGTGTTCCTGCTGTTCCGCCGCGCGAAGAAGCGCAAGGAGGAGAAGGTCCGGGCCGAGCTGGCGCAGCTGCGCACCGTGGTCGACGAGGACATCACCGCCTTCGGCGAGGAGCTCGACCGGCTGGACTTCAACCCCGGCGCCGGCGACGCGGACGACGCCCAGCGCGCCGACTACACCCGCGCGCTGGACGCGTACGACCGCGCCAAGCGGTCCATGGACGAGGCCAAGCGTCCCGAGGACGTCAAGCCGGTGACCGAGGCACTGGAGGACGGCCGGTTCGCGCTGGCCACCCTGGCGGCCCGCCGGGACAAGCGGCCGCTGCCCGAGCGCCGGGTGCCGTGCTTCTTCGACCCGCGGCACGGGCCCTCGGTGCGCGACGTGGAGTTCGCGCCGATGGGCGGCGCGGTGCGCACCGTCCCGGCGTGCGCCGACGACGCGGACCGCCTCGCCACCGGCCAGGACCCGCACATCCGCACGGTGCAGACCGACCACGGCCACGAGCCGTACTGGAACGCCGGCCCGGCGTACAGCCCGTGGGCGGGCGGCTACTTCGGCGGCGGGATCCTGCCCGGCCTGGTGGTCGGCACCGTGCTCGGCTCGGCGCTGTCCACGCCGAGCTACGCGTACGCCGCCGGCGGTGGCTACGGCGACTACGGCCACCACCACGGCGACCACGGCGTCTGGGACGCCAACGGCGGCGCGGACGCCGGCGAGTACTCGGGCGGGGACTTCAACGCGTCCGACTTCGGCAGCTTCGACGGCGGCGGCTTCGACTCCGGTGGTTTCGACGGCGGCGGTGGCGGCGACTTCGGCGGCTTCTGAGCCTGATCCTGATCCGCCCGGCACGCGCTGTGCGGCACGGCCCCCGGTCCCCAGCGGACCGGGGGCCGCGCCGTTTCCGTCCGGGCCGGCCGTGGCAGGCTGGTGCGGTGACCGTCGAACCCGCCGAGCGCTCCGCCGACCTGCCGCCCGACCCGTTCCCGGCCCTGCCGACCGCCACGCCCTCCGACGGTGTGCGGAGGGTCGGTGGAAGCCGCGTGAAGCCGGCGCCGTTCGCGCTCTGGATGCCCGACTATGGTCGAGACATGCAAGGTCGCGACGGTCTGCAGCCCGTCCGCGCCACCATCTGGGTGCGCGGACGCGTCCAACAGGTCGGCTTCCGCTGGTGGACCAGGGCCCGTGCCCTGGAGATCGGGCTCAACGGCTACACGAGCAACCTCGGCGACGGCCGGGTGCAGGTGGTGGCCGAGGGGCTGCACGGCGAGTGCGAGCAACTGCTGGCACTGCTGCGCGGTCCCGACACGCCCGGCCGCGTCACCGGCGTCACCGAGATCTGGTCGGCGACGGGCGAGGGGTACGACGGATTCGCGATCCGATGAACACACCGCAGTTGCCGGTAGGAGGAGAGCCTCCCGGCAACTGCCGGTGTCATGCGGTTGCCATTCGGGCAGACTCGTGGTTGACTCCGCAAGCGTAGTGATCCTTTCGATCCCTCCGCCCCGACCCGTGGCGTGTCGATCCCGCCATGCAGGTGACAGGGGGGCGGTAGCGTGCGGTGATCGTGTTGACCCGTAGGGTCTTTGGTGAGACGCTTGAAGCCCGCGCACAGGTCTGCGTTTATGCCGACGGGGTCATGCCGTATGGGCCCAGCTCATCGCGGCTGTCCCGGAGTGCCCAGCCAGCACGTCCGGCGGCGTGGACGCGTGCGCATCCCTTCCCCCAAGACCCATACCGTACACGGTTCGGTCACTCAGCGTGGAGGACCATACATCATGGCAAAGGCGCTTCTCGGGTACGTCGGCGGCCCCGACCCGCGAATGCTCTCCGAGATGCGACGGCTGCAGCAGCGCGTCCTGGACCTGGAGAAGGAGCTCATGAAGCTCCAGGCCGAGAACGACGCTCTCACCGCTGTCGCTGACGAGCACTCGCTGCTCAACAGCATCGACCTGGACCAGCGGGAGCCGGCCCTCACCTGATACCGCGATCCTCACCGATCGACGCTGTTGCGCACAAGAGCTTCCCCACAAGGGATGGCAGCTTGCAAGGGACGTCCCGGGTGACGTCCCTTCGTCGCATCCGAAGCCCTTTGCCGAGGCCGTTCGGACTGTTCGGACCTCGGCGCGGTGGCCCCTTCCGGCGTGGACAGGGCCACCACCGCGTCCACCGCCACCTGGCCGGATACAGTCGCCAGCGGGACCGGTAGTCGCGGCGGAGGAGGACGGGCGCGTGCACCTGAAGAGTCTGACGCTGCGCGGATTCAAGTCCTTCGCCTCCGCCACCACGCTGCGCTTCGAACCCGGCATCACCTGCGTCGTCGGTCCCAACGGCTCCGGCAAGTCCAATGTCGTCGACGCCCTCTCCTGGGTCATGGGGGAGCAGGGCGCCAAGTCGCTGCGCGGCGGCAAGATGGAGGACGTCATCTTCGCCGGTACCAGCGGACGCGCTCCGCTCGGCCGTGCCGAGGTCAGCCTCACCATCGACAACACCGACGGCGCGCTGCCCATCGACTACTCCGAAGTCACCATCACCCGGACCATGTTCCGCAACGGCGGCAGCGAGTACGCCCTCAACGGCACCACCTGCCGCCTGCTCGACATCCAGGAACTGCTCTCCGACTCCGGCATCGGCCGCGAGATGCACGTCATCGTCGGCCAGGGTCAACTCGACTCCGTCCTCCACGCCGACCCCATGGGACGCCGCGCCTTCATCGAGGAGGCGGCCGGCGTCCTCAAGCACCGCAAGCGCAAGGAGAAGGCGCTGCGCAAGCTGGACGCGATGCAGGGAAACCTCAACCGCGTCCAGGACCTCGTCGCCGAACTGCGCCGCCAGCTCGGCCCGTTGGGACGCCAGGCCAAGATCGCCCGGCGGGCCGCCGGGATCCAGGCCGAACTGCGCGACGCCCGGCTGCGGCTGCTCGCCGACGACCTGCTGGTGCTGCGCCGGGCCGTCGAGGCCGAGGTCGCCGACGAACTGGCGCTCAAGCTGCGCCGCACCACCGTCGAGCAGGAGCTCGCCAAGGCGATCCAGCGCGAAGCCGTACTGGAGGCCCAGGTCGAACAGCTCGGACCGCAGCTGGAAGCCGCCCGGCAGACCTGGTACCGGCTCTCCTCGCTCGCCGAGCGCACCCGCGGCACCGTCGGCCTCGCCGAGGCCCGGGTCCGCTCCGCGGCCGGCGTCGGCCAGGCCGAGGAGCGGCGCGGCCGCGACCCCGAGGAGCTGGAACGCGAGGCCGAGCGCGTCCGCGAGGAGGAGGCCACCCTCGCCGAGGCGCTGGAGGAGGCGCAGTACGCGCTGGCCGAGGCCGTCGAGTCGCGCGGCGACCTGGAACGCGCCCTCACCGCCGAGGAGACCCGGCTCAAGGCCGCCGCCCGGGCCATCGCGGACCGCCGGGAGGGACTCGCCCGCCTGCAGGGGCAGGCCGCTGCCGCCCGGTCCAAGGCGTCCAGTGCCGAGGCGGAGATCGGCCGGCTCGCCCTCGCCCGCGACGAGGCCGTCGCCCGGGCCGCGGCCGCCGAGGCCGAGTACGCCGAACTCCGGGAGCACTCCGACGGTCTGGCCGCCGGCGACGAGGAACTGGAGCACGCCCACGACCGGGCCCGGGCCGCCCTCGCCGACGCCGAACGCGAACTCGCCGCCGTCCGGGACGCGGCAGGCGCCGCCGAGCGGGAGCGCGCGGCGCTCACCGCACGCCACGAGACGCTGGCCCTCGGGCTGCGACGCAAGGACGGCAGCGGCACGCTGCTCGGCGGCGGCGGCGGAGACGGCGACGACGACGAACGGCCGGTCGGGGTGCTCGGCGCCGCCGCCGAACTGCTCTCCGTCCAGCCCGGGTACGAGCTCGCCGTCGCGGCGGCGCTCGGCGCGGCGGCGGACGCGGTCGTGGTCGACGGGGTGGGAGCGGCGGCGCAGGCCCTGCGACTGCTGCGCAAGCTGGACGCGGGACGGGCGGCCCTGCTGATCGCCACTCCGGGCGACGACGACGGCCACCAGGGGGCGGCCCAGGACGTTCGGGCGGCCCAGGAGGTTCACACGCCCCTGCCGGCTTCGCTCCTGGTCTCGGGCCGCGCAGGCGTCGCCCAGGCCGCCAGGGTGCTGCTGGCCGGGGCGTGGGTGGTGCCCGATCTCGGCGCGGCGGCCGAACTGCTGGCCTCGCAGCCGGACGCCACCGCCGTCACCCTGGACGGCGACGTGCTGTCGCGGAGCTTCGCCCAGGGCGGCTCGGCCGGCGCCCCCAGCCTGCTGGAGACCCAGGCCGCGGTCACCGAGGCCGCTCACCGGATCGATGAACTCGACGTACGGTGCGCCGACTTGGCGGAGCAGCTGGCCGAGCGGACGGAGCGCCGCCGGGAGTTGGCCGCCGAGCTGGAGCAGTTGGCCGCCGAGCGGCGGCGCGGCGAGAAGGAGCGGGCCGACCTGGCCGGTGCGCTGGGTCGCTCGGGCGGCCAGGCGCGGGCCGCCGCCGGTGAGGCGGAACGGTTGTCCACCGCCGTGGCGAAGGCCGAGCAGGGGCTCGCCGAGGCCCGGGAGGCCGCCGAGGAACTCGCCGAACGGCTGCTGGTGGCCGAGGAGTCGGCCGACTCCGGGGAGGACGAGCCGGACGGCGCCGAGCGTGACCGGCTGGCCGCCGCCGGATCGGCCGCCCGGCAGGCGGAGATGGAGGCGCGGCTGGCCGTGCGCACCCACGAGGAGCGGGTCCGCGGTCTGGCCGGCCGGGCGGACCAGCTCGACCGGGCGGCCCGCGCCGAGCGCGACGCCCGGGCCCGGGCCGCCGAGCGCCGCGAACGCGCCCGCCGGGAGGCGGCGGTGGCGTCCGCGGTCGCCGCCGGCGCCCGGCAGTTGCTGAGCCGGATCGAGGAGTCGCTGACCACCGCCGAGGCCGAGCGCGCCGAGGTCGAGCAGCTGCGCGGCGAGCGTGAGACCGAGCTGCGCTCCTTCCGCGAGTACGGTCGCGAACTCAAGTCGGAACTCGACAAGTTGGTCGACGCGAGCCACCGGGACGAGGTGCTGCGGGCGGAGAAGCGGCTGCGGATCGAGCAGCTGGAGGCCCGTGCGCTGGAGGAGTTCGGCATCGAGGGCGGCGAACTGCTGGCCACGTACGGACCCGACCAGCTCGTCCCGCCACCGCTGCCGGAGGAGGGCGAGGAGCCGGGTGAGCCGCGGCCGTACGTCCGGGCCGAGCAGGAGAAGCGGCTGAAGGCGGCCGAGCGGGCGTACCAGCAGCTGGGCAAGGTCAACCCGCTGGCGCTGGAGGAGTTCGCGGCGCTGGAGGAGCGGCACCGCTTCCTCGGCGAGCAGTTGGACGACCTCAAGAAGAGCCGCCGCGACCTGATGGACATCGTCCGGGACGTCGACGCCCGGGTGGAACAGCTCTTCACCGCGGCGTACCACGACACCGCGGCGCAGTTCGAGGGCGTCTTCTCCCGGCTCTTCCCGGGCGGCGAGGGGCGGCTGGTGCTGACCGACCCGGAGTCCATGCTGACCACCGGCGTCGAGGTGGAGGCGCGGCCGCCCGGCAAGAAGGTGAAGCGGCTGTCCCTGCTGTCGGGCGGCGAGCGCTCGCTGACCGCGGTCGCCCTGCTGGTGTCGATCTTCAAGGCGCGCCCCAGCCCGTTCTACGTGATGGACGAGGTGGAGGCGGCGCTGGACGAGACCAACCTGCGCCGACTGATCGCGATCATGGAGGAGCTCCGGGCGAGCTCCCAGCTGATCGTGATCACCCACCAGAAGCTCACCATGGAGTCGGCCGACGCCCTCTACGGCGTCACCATGAAGGGCGACGGCATCTCCCAGGTGATCAGCCAGCGCCTGCGCGACGAACACCGTGAACGGAAACCGGCCGAACGCGGGCCTGTCGAAGCCTGAGCACCGCGGCACCCCTAAGTGATACTGGACGGGTTATGGAATACGTGATCCTTGCCGTAGTCATCGCTGTGGTCGCCGTCGGCGCGATCGCGGGTTTCGTCGTCACCGGCAAACGACGCAAGCAGCTGCCCCCGCCGACGCAGACCCCGGTCGTCACGCCGCCGTCCGCCCAGGCCGAGACCAAGGCGCCGCCGAAGGTGGCGGAGGAGGGCGCGGCTCCGCCGACGCAGGCTCCGGCCGAGACCGCCACCGCCCCGGCCGGCGCGCCGGCGGCCGAGGAGACCGCTGCCGCCCCGGCCGAGGACGCCACCGCGGCCCCGGCCGAGGAGCTGGTGGTCGAGGAGGCCGAGGTCGCGCCCGCGATCGAGGTCCCCGAGCCGACCGCCGGCCGGCTGGTGCGGCTGCGTTCGCGCCTGTCGCGCTCGCAGAGCACCCTCGGCAAGGGTCTGCTGACCCTGCTCTCCCGGGACCGCCTCGACGAGGACACCTGGGAGGAGATCGAGGACACCCTGCTGACCTCGGACATCGGCGTCGCCGCCACCCAGGA
This sequence comes from Kitasatospora cinereorecta, assembly GCF_024172095.1. GTDB lineage: Bacteria > Actinomycetota > Actinomycetes > Streptomycetales > Streptomycetaceae > Kitasatospora > Kitasatospora cinereorecta. Next base: position 940,807 of record NZ_JAMZDX010000001.1, read on the forward strand.
GCTGGTGGACAACCTCCGTACCCGGGTCAAGGTGCTCGGCACCCGCACCCCGGACGAGCTGCGCGGCCTGCTCCGTGAGGAGCTGATCACCCTGATCGGCCCCGACTCCGACCGCACCGTGCGCTCGACCAAGCACGAGGAGGGCCCGGCGGTCGTCCTGGTCGTCGGCGTGAACGGCGTCGGCAAGACCACCACCACCGGCAAGCTGGCCCGCGTCCTGGTCGCCGACGGCCGCCGGGTGGTGCTCGGCGCGGCCGACACCTTCCGTGCCGCCGCCGCCGACCAGCTGCAGACCTGGGGCGAGCGGGTCGGCGCGCACACCGTGCGCGGCCCGGAGGGCGGCGACCCCGCCTCGGTCGCGTTCGACGCGGTCAAGGAGGGCATCGCCGAGGGCGTGGACACCGTGCTGGTGGACACCGCCGGCCGACTGCACACCAAGACCGGCCTGATGGACGAGCTGGGCAAGGTCAAGCGGGTCGTGGAGAAGCACGGCCCGGTGGACGAGGTGCTGCTCGTCCTGGACGCCACCACCGGTCAGAACGGGCTGGTCCAGGCCCGGGTGTTCGCCGAGGTGGTCGACATCACCGGCATCGTGCTCACCAAGCTCGACGGCACCGCGAAGGGCGGCATCGTGGTCTCGGTGCAGCGGGAGCTGGGCGTGCCGGTCAAGCTGATCGGGCTCGGCGAGGGCGCGGACGACCTGGCGCCGTTCGAGCCGGGGGCGTTCGTAGACGCACTCCTCGGCTGACGTGAACCACTAGGGGCGCGAGGAACTGCGCGACCAGCCATTTGCTCACGTAGAGCGGTGGCTGGGCGCGCAGTTCTCCCCCAGCCTTCGGCCGGGAGGTGCCCCCACGCGCCCCTTCTGTGGTTGCCCTCACCCCGCGAAGGAAGGTGTCCGCTCGCGGGTGCGGTGGCAGGCGTACGCCAGGGTGCCGAGCAGGAGGCGGGCCTCGGGGGGACACGCCGCGCTCTCCCGACAGGGACGGCGCAGCCACCGCATCGCCCCCAGCCCGGCCAGCGCCACGGGCGGCGCGGCCACGTAGCTGCCGACGCCGTGGCAGGCGAGGTCGAGCGAGGCGTCGTCCCAGCCCATCCGGTAGAGCAGGTCGGGCAGCCGCTGGGCGGTGCCGGGGGCGACGAAGAACAGCAGCCGCCCGGCGGGGGAGGCCAGCACCGGGCCGACCTGGGTGCCCATCCGCTCCAGCCGCACCAGGGCCTGGAGCCCGGGCTGGGAGGGCACGTCCAGCACGTCGAAGTGGATGCCGGCGGGCAGCAGCAGCGGCCGGTCGGCGGCGCACAGGGTGCGCAGCTCGTGCACGGCCGTGCCGGGGCCGGCGATCGGGCCGACCGCGCCGTGCAGGCCGGGCGCGGCGCAGTGGGTGGCGATGCAGTCGCAGCCGCCGCCGGTGCGCGTCGGCGGGCCGCCGGCGGTGACGGACCAGCCCCAGCGGCCGGTGTACTCGGTGGCCGCCTGGAGCGCGGTGGGCCGGGTACGGCGGCGCGCGCCGAGCGGTGCGAGCCGCAGGGTGCCGAGCCGGAGATCGCCGAACAGGTTGTCCATGCCTCCCCCAACAGATTCCGGTTGCTGGTGGTTACGGGACTGTGACGGTCCGTCGATTGTCCGCTGCGGAGTGCGCCCTGCGTTCGAGGCGCGCGCAGGACGGCGCACACCGATTCGAGTGGCGCGGGCGAGGATGCGCCTTGCACCGGCCCGCCGGATGCCGGATCGTCGTAGCCGCACGCTGCCTCCGCCGTCGACCGGGGCCCTCGCCCGGCACATGCCGGGGTCAAGCCGAGCTGACTATTAGTGAAGCGCGAGCGCGGCCAAGGTTGTTCACTCGTGGGGGTGGCGAAAGGTGGCGTTTCTCCGGTGGTGCTCCCCCGGATGGCGGACGGGCCGCTACGTTCAGCACTACGGAACGCAGCGGGCTGCTCACGCCGGTGATCGGTAGGGGTGGTTCGGACGAGCAGGGCCCCGGGTCGCGGGGCGGGATGGGGACGGTCCCATGGCAGACAAGCAACCGAACGAGAAGCTGGCCTCGTGGTTCGCCCGGAGCGGCTGGTCGAAGGGCGAGCTGGCCCGCCAGGTGAACCGGCGGGCTCGGCAGATCGGCGCCCACCACGTCTCCACCGACACCTCCCGGGTCCGCCGCTGGCTGGACGGCGAGCAGCCGCGCGAGCCGATCCCGAAGATCATGTCCGAGCTGTTCTCCGAACGCTTCGGCTCGGTGGTCTCGGTCGAGGACCTGGGCCTGCGCACGGCGATCCCGGTCTCCACCGTCGGCGGCGGGGTCGACCTGCCGTGGAGCGCCCCGCAGACCGTGCAGCTGATCAGCGAGTACTCGCGCAGCGACCTGATGCTCAACCGCCGCGGTTTCCTCGGCACCTCGCTGGCGCTGACTGCCGGCGCGGCGCTGATCGAGCCGATGCAGCGGTGGCTCACCCCCGGCCCGAGCGGCGCGCCCACGCCCATCCTGGCCGCGGCCAACGGCGGCGAGCCGTACTCCGGACGGCTGTCCGAGCCGGAGCTGCAACTGCTGGAGCAGACCACCGAGATGTTCCGGCAGTGGGACGCCCAGAACGGTGGCGGGCTGCGCCGCAAGGCGGTTGTCGGCCAACTCCACGAGGTCACCGACCTGCTCCAGGAGACCTATCCGGAGGCCACCACCAAGCGACTCTTCCGGCTGACCGCCGAGCTGGCCCACCTGGCCGGCTGGATGTCGTACGACGTCGGCATGCACCCGAGCGCGCAGAAGTACTACGTCCTGGCGCTGCACGCGGCCAAGGAGGCCGGCGACCGGCCGTTCGGCGCGCTGATCCTGACCGACATGAGCCGGCAGATGATCCACCTCAACCGCGGCGAGGACGCACTGGAGCTGATCCACCTCGCCCAGTACGGCAGCCGCGACACCGCCGGTGCCCGCCAGCAGGCGCTGCTGTACGCGATGGAGGCGCGCGCGTACGCCACGATCGGCGAGGTCAACCGGTGCGCCCGGGCGGCCCGGCTGGCCGAGGACACCTTCAGCGACTGCCGGACCGGTGACGACACCCCGGACTGGCTGAAGTTCTTCTCCGAGGCCGAGCTCAACGCGGAGAACGCGCACTCGTACCGCGACCTGGCCTACCACTCCAGCCGCAGCCCGCTGTACGCGTCGATGGCGGCTCCGGTGATGGAGCGCGCGGTCGACCTGTTCCGCGAGGACGGCGACCACGTCCGCAGCTACGCCTTCAACCTGGTCGGCATGGCCAGCGTCCACCTGCTGCAGAACGAGCCGGAGGAGGCCGCCCGCTGGTGCGGGGAGGCGGTGGACATCGCCAAGCGGGTCCGCTCGGAGCGGCTGAACACCCGGGTGCGCAAGACCTCCGAGGCGGCCACCCGGCATTTCAAGGGCGTGGCCGAGGTCGACCGGCTGGCCGAGCGGGTGGTCCAGGACATCCCCGAGTACGCCTCGGCCGTGTAGCCCGGCCGAGGGGCCGTTTTCGGCCGGTGATCGCACGCGCACTCTCGGTGGCGCGGGCCGTACCGTAGCGCAGGACATGCCATGACACGGCCGTGGTTCACGTGCTCGTAACGCCCGCGTCAACCGTGTCACTGGCGCGAAACACCGAGCCGCATCGGCCGAAACCAGCCTTCGGCACTCTCCTCTTCATCGCCGACACCCCGGGACGGCACGGGACAGATATCCCGGGTGTGGAGCGGCTTTCATTTCGGAGGAGACGCCGATGCCGGACGGCTTCAGCGCGGGCGATACCGCCTTTGTGTTCATCTGTGCGGCCCTGGTCATGTTGATGACCCCGGGTCTGGCCTTCTTCTACGGAGGCATGGTCAGGGTCAAGAGCACCCTCAACATGCTGGTCATGAGCTTTGTCTCGCTCGCGATCGTCAGCGTGCTGTGGGTCCTCTACGGGTACTCGCTGTCCTTCGGCCCCGACGCGGGCGCCGGTCTGATCGGCAACCTGGACTACCTCGGGATGCGCGGCATCGACCTGAACGCCCTCACCGGCACCATCCCGGTGACCGCGTTCGCCGCCTTCCAGCTGATGTTCGCGATCATCACCCCGGCGCTGATCAGCGGCGCCATCGCGGACCGCGCCAAGTTCACGGCGTGGAGCCTGTTCGTGGCGCTGTGGGTGACGATCGTCTACTTCCCGGTCGCCCACTGGGTGTTCTTCTTCGACGGCGGCAACGGCGGCTGGCTCGGCGACCGCAACGGCGTGATCGACTTCGCCGGCGGTACCGCGGTCCACATCAACGCCGGCGCGGCCGGCCTCGCCCTGGCCCTGGTGCTCGGCAAGCGGATCGGCTTCAAGAAGGACCCGATGCGCCCGCACAGCCTGCCGCTGGTGATGCTCGGCTCCGGCCTGCTGTGGTTCGGCTGGTTCGGCTTCAACGCCGGCTCGGCGCTGGCCGCCAACGGCGTGGCCGGCATGGCGTTCATGAACACCCAGGTCGCCACCGCCGCCGCCATGCTCGGCTGGCTCGCCTACGAGAAGATCAAGCACGGCGCGTTCACCACGCTGGGCGCCGCCTCCGGCGCGGTGGCCGGCCTGGTCGCCATCACCCCCGCCTGCGGTTCGGTGTCGATGCTCGGCGCCATCGCCATCGGCGTGATCGCCGGCGCGGCCTGCGCCGCGGCGATCAGCCTCAAGTACAAGTTCGGCTTCGACGACTCGCTCGACGTGGTCGGCGTCCACCTGGTCGGCGGCATCATCGGCTCGCTGCTGATCGGCTTCTTCGCCACCGGCCACGTCGGCCAGACCGCGTCCGGCCTGTTCTACGGCGGCGGCTTCACCCAGCTCGGCAAGCAGGCGCTCGGCGTGGTCGTGGTCCTGGTCTACTCCTTCGTCCTGTCCTGGCTGCTCGGCACGGCGATCCAGAAGACCATCGGCTTCCGGGTCTCCGAGGACGTCGAGGTGGCCGGCATCGACCAGGCCGAGCACGCCGAGTCGGCGTACGACTTCAGCGCGGTCGGCGCCAGCCTGGCCCGCGCCCTGTCGACCCCCGTGACCGTTCCCGCCGAGAAGACCGAGGTCGACGCCTGATGAAGCTCATCACCGCCGTCATCAAGCCGCACCGCCTGGACGAGGTGAAGGAGGCCCTGCAGGCCTTCGGCGTCCACGGCCTGACCGTCACCGAGGCCAGCGGCTACGGCCGCCAGCGCGGCCACACCGAGGTCTACCGCGGTGCCGAGTACACCGTGGACCTGGTCCCCAAGGTCCGGATCGAGATCCTGGTCGACGACGACGACGCCGAGCAGCTGATCGACGTGGTGGTCAAGGCCGCCCGCACCGGCAAGATCGGTGACGGCAAGGTCTGGTCCGTCCCGGTGGACACCGCCGTCCGGGTCCGCACCGGCGAGCGCGGCCCCGACGCGCTCTAGGGCGGGCGGGCCTGCGCCTAGCATTCAGCACACCACTCCTGGCGGATCTGCTGCCCACCCGGCGGCAGGTCCGCCGCAGGCGTACCGGCACCACGGACGGGGAGACGACGTGACGACCACCGAAGGCCACCACCCGCCCTCCGAGCCCGGCGACGACGCGGCCGACCACGCCGTCGGTCAGGCCGTCGATCGGGCGGTCGACCGTGCCGTTGATCAGGCTGCCGACCGTCCCGTCGATCGGGCCAACGGTCAGGCTGCCGATCGGGCCGTGGACCGCGCGGTCGATCAGGCTGCCGAGCGTCCTGTCGGGCCCGGCGTCGACTACGCCGCCGAGCGAACCCGGCTGCTGGCCGATCCGGCGACCGTCGGTGCGCCGCGCCGCGCCGCCCTGTCCGCGCTCACCGACCGGTGGCTGACCGGGCTGTACCGGGCGGCCGGCGCGCCGCCCGGCACGGCGCTGGTCGCGGTCGGCGGCTACGGGCGCGGCGAACTCTCCCCGCGCAGCGACCTGGACGTCCTGCTGCTGCACGAGGGCCCGCTCGACGCCGAGCTGCCCGAGCGGATCTGGTACCCGGTCTGGGACGGCGGCGCCGCCCTCGACCACGCGGTGCGCACCGTCGCCGAGGCCCGCGCGGTCGCCGCCGAGGACCTCAAGGCCCAGCTCGGCCTGCTCGACGCCCGCCACCTGGCCGGCGACCCGGCGCTCACCGCCGCCCTGCGCTCGGCCGTGCTGGCCGACTGGCGCGCCACCGCGCCCAAGCGGCTGCCCGAGCTGCACCGGCTGTGCCAGGCCCGCGCCGAACGCCACGGCGAGCTGTCCTTCCTGCTGGAGCCCGACCTCAAGGAGGCCCGCGGTGGCCTGCGCGATGTGGTCGCGCTCAACGCCATCGCCGCCACCTGGCTCGCCGACGCCCCCCGCGACGGCCTGGACGCCGCCGCCGAGCGGCTGGCCGACGTCCGGGACGCGCTGCACCTGGTCACCGGCCGCGCCACCGAACGGCTCAGCCTCCAGGACCAGGACCAGGTCGCCGCCAGGCTCGGCGTGCTGGACGCCGACACCCTGCTGCGCCAGGTCTACGAATCCGCCCGCACCATCGCCTACGCCTCCGACGTCACCTGGCGCTCGGTTGAACGGGTGCTCGCCGCCCAGGCCAACCGCGGTCGGCGGATCTCCCGGCTGGCGTTCCCGTTCAGCGGAGTGGGCCGCGGCACCGGTGCGGTCGCCAAGGGGACGGTGGCCCGCCGCCCGCTCGCCGAGGGCGTGGTGGAACAGGACGGCGAGGCCGTCCTCGCCCAGGGCGCCAGACCCGCCGGCGACCCGGTGCTGCCGCTGCGCGCCGCCGCGGCCGCCGCCCAGGCCGGGCTCACCGTCTCGTACGCCACCGTGCGGCGCCTCGCCGCCGAGGCCCGCCCGCTGCCGGTGCCCTGGCCGGACGAGGCGCGCGAGCAGCTGGTCACCCTGCTCGGCGCCGGCGAGGCCTGTCTGCCGGTGTGGGAGGCGCTGGAGGCGGAGGGCCTGATCAGCCGCCTGCTGCCGGACTGGGAGCGGGTCCGGTGCCGCCCGCAGCGCAACGCGGTGCACCGCTGGACGGTCGACCGGCACCTGATCGAGACCGCGGTGAAGGCCGCCGCGATGACCCGTCGGGTGGCCCGGCCCGACCTGTTGCTGGTGGCCGCCCTGCTGCACGACATCGGCAAGGGCTGGCCCGGCGACCACTCCGAGGCGGGCGAGGTGATCGTGCGCGACGTGGCGACCCGGATGGGCTTCGACAAGACCGACACCGACACGCTGGCCCTGCTGGTCCGCCACCACCTCACGCTGATCGACACCGCCACCCGGCGCGACCCCGACGACCCGGCCACCGTCGACCTGATCACCACGGTGGTCGGCACCCTGCCCCACCTGGAGCTGCTGCACGCCCTCACCGAGGCCGACGCCACCGCCACCGGACCGGCCGCCTGGAGCAGCTGGCGGGCCTCCCTGGTGGCCGGCCTGGTGGCCCGGGCGGCCGGCCGGCTGACCGGTGAGACGACCTTCCCGGCCGATGTCGAGCCCACCGCCGACGAGGAGCGGCTGGCCGTCGAGGCGGCGCGTACGCGCGCGCCGGCGCTCGCCCTGCGCGCCCACGCCGAGGGCCCGTACACCGGCCCGGACGGCGGTTTGAACGGTGGCCCGAACAGCGGTCCGGACGGGGGCTCGCCGGCCACCGAGCCGATGGGCGTGGAGCTCACGCTGGCCATCCCGGACCGGCCCGGCCTGCTCGGCACCGTCGCCGGCGTGCTGGCGCTGCACCGGCTGACCGTCCGCAAGGCCGGGCTGCGCGAGCTGGACCCGGTCGGCGCCGGCCCGGTGCTGCTGCTCTCCTGGACGGTCGCCGCCGAGTACGGCGAACTGCCGGAGGCCGCCCGGCTGCGGGCCGACCTGCGGCGCGCCCTGGACGGGTCGCTGGACGTCGCCCGCAAACTCGCCGAGCGCGACGCCGCGGCCCCGCGGCGGCGCGGGATCGCCACCCCGCCGCCGGTGGTCACGGTGGCACCCGGCGCCGCCTCGGTCAGCGCGACCGTGCTGGAGGTGCGCGCCCACGACGCCCCGGGGCTGCTGCACCGGATCGGGCGGGCGCTGGACGGCGCGGGGGTGCGGGTGCGGACCGCGCACGTGTCGACCCTCGGCGCGGACGCCGTGGACGCCTTCTACGTGACCGACGCCGAGGGCCGCCCGCTGGCCGCCGACCAGGCCGCGGCCGTGGCGCGGGCGGTCCAGGAGGCACTCGGCTGACCGGGGGAACGCCCCTGGTCGACCGGGGAGTCGACCGGGGGAGGGGCGGCAGTCGACCGCGGTGCAGACCGTTCGGTGGAGGGCCGGATACCCTTGGGGACGACGACAGTACCCGTACCGATGCCGCAAGGGACCCGCGACCGACGTGTTCGACACTCTCTCCGACCGCCTCGCAGCGACGTTCAAGAACCTCCGGGGCAAGGGCCGCCTCAGTGAGGCGGACATCGATGCCACCACGCGCGAGATCCGGATCGCGCTGCTGGAGGCGGACGTCGCGCTCCCGGTGGTCCGGGCCTTCATCAAGCAGATCAAGGACCGCGCGCTCGGGTCCGAGGTCTCCGGCGCGCTGAACCCGGCGCAGCAGATCATCAAGATCGTCAACGAGGAGCTCATCGCCATCCTCGGTGGCGAGACCCGCCGCCTGCAGTACGCCAAGACCGGCCCGACCGTGATCATGCTGGCGGGTCTCCAGGGCGCCGGTAAGACCACCCTGGCGGGCAAGCTTGGCCACTGGCTGAAGCAGCAGAAGCACACCCCGCTGCTGGTCGCCTGCGACCTCCAGCGCCCCAACGCGGTCAACCAGCTCCAGGTGGTCGCCGAGCGCGCGGGCGTCGCCTTCTACGGTCCGCAGCCGGGCAACGGCGTCGGCGACCCGGTGCAGGTCGCCCGCGACTCGATCGAGTACGCCAAGCAGAAGCAGTACGACGTCGTGGTCGTCGACACCGCCGGCCGCCTCGGCATCGACGCCGAGCTGATGCAGCAGGCCGCGGACATCCGCGCCGCCGTCAGCCCGGACGAGGTCCTGTTCGTGGTCGACGCCATGGTGGGCCAGGACGCGGTCACCACCGCGCAGGCCTTCCTCGAGGGCGTCGACTTCACCGGTGTGGTGCTCTCCAAGCTCGACGGCGACGCCCGCGGTGGCGCCGCCCTCTCGGTCGCCCACGTGACCGGCCGTCAGATCATGTTCGCCTCCAACGGCGAGAAGGTCGACGACTTCGACGCCTTCCACCCCGACCGGATGGCCTCGCGCATCCTCGGCATGGGTGACGTGCTCTCCCTGATCGAGAAGGCCGAGCAGACCTTCTCGCAGGCCGAGGCCGAGAAGATGGCCGCCAAGCTGCAGGGCGGCGGCAAGGACTTCACGCTCGACGACTTCCTGTCGCAGCTGGAGCAGGTCCGCAAGATGGGCTCGATCTCCAAGCTGCTCGGCATGCTGCCCGGCATGGGCCAGATCCGCGAGCAGATCAACAGCATCGACGACAAGGACGTCGACCGGGTCGGCGCGATCATCAAGTCGATGACCCCCGCCGAGCGGACCGACCCGAAGATCATCAACGGCTCCCGCCGAGCCCGCATCGCCAAGGGTTCGGGCGTCGGCGTCGGCGAGGTCAACAACCTGGTCGAGCGCTTCTTCGAGGCGCGGAAGATGATGTCCGCGATGGCCTCCGGCAAGGGCATCCCCGGCATGCCGGGCATCCCCGGAATGGGCGGCGGCGCGAAGAAGTCCGGCAAGAAGGCGCCGGTCGCCAAGGGCAAGCGCAAGAGCGGCAACCCGCTGAAGCGCGCGCAGGAGGAGGCCGCGGCCGCCCAGCGCAAGGCGCTCGGCCCGGCCGGCCAGCAGCCCACCGCCGACGGCGGCGCGTTCGGCCTCGGCGCCGGCAAGGGCCCGTCCGACTTCCAGCTCCCGCCGGAGTTCAAGGACCTGCTGTAGCCGACCTGTAGCCGACCGGGTAGGTGCTTTGATGGCCGTATGCGAGTGACGATCCGGCCGCCCCGCCCCGAGGACCTGCAGCCGTACGCGGAAGCTGTGCGGCGCTCCGCCGAGCACATCGGCCGGTGGAACCCGGTCGAGCCCGAGGGCCTGGTGGAGCTGCTGGAACGCCAGGGCGCGGGGCTGCGCACCTACCTGATCGAGGACGTCGAGACCGGCGGCCTGGTCGGCAAGTGCAACGTGGCCAACATCGTGATGGGCCGGTTCTGCAACGCCGCGCTCGGCTACGACTCGTACCTGCCGTACGCCGGCACCGGCCGGATGACCGAGGGCATGCGGCTGGTGGTCGACCGGTGCTTCGCGCCGGAGCACCGCGGCGGGCTGGGACTGCACCGGCTGGAGATCAACGTCCAGCCGGACAACGACCGGTCCATCGCGCTGGCCAAGCGGCTCGGCTTCCGGCACGAGGGCTTCACCCCGCGGATGCTCTTCCTCGGCGGCGCCTGGCGCGACCACGAGCGCTTCGCGCTGACCGCGGAGGAGTGGCCGGGGCCGGCCGAGGCGTAGCCCGGCAGCGGTCCGGCGCCGGCGGCCCCGGTGCTGCTGGCTCTGTGCCCTGGCCGGCCGTCGTCGGCCGGTCGGTCCGGCTACGTTGGTCGGTCGGCCGCTCCGGCGACGCTTGTCGGTCGCTCCCGTCAGCGGTCGGCGACCACGTAGCGGAAGACGTTGGTCATCCGCACCGAGCCGTCGGCGCGGACGAAGGGGTGCAGCGACTCCTCCAGCTCCTTCGCCACCAGCGCCTGCCCGGAGTCCTCCACCGCCCGCTCGTACAGCCCGGTGGAGAGCATCCCGCGGACCGCCTCGTCCAGGTCCGCGTAGGCGAACGGGCAGGTGACCCGTCCACTGCCGGCGGGCCGCAGCCCGGCTCCGGCCAGCAGTCCCTCCAACGCACCGGGCGCGCTCAACCCGAACGGTCCGTGCTCCGGGGCGCGTGGCGACCTGCGGCGCGCCACCTCCAGCACCGCCGCGCTCTCGCACCGCTCCGGCGGTCCCCAGCTCGCCAGCACCACCTGCCCGCCGGGCAGCGTCCGCGCCGCCGCGTCGGCGACCAGCTCGGACGGCCGGACGGCGTACGGCAGCTGCTCGAAAACCGTCACCAGCGAGTGCGCCGCCCGGGGGAGGCCGTACGCCGAACGGGCGGTCACCTCACCGGGACCGGCCGGGGAGTGGGCCGAAGCGGCGGGGGCGACCTGGAGACCGCGGCCCTCGGCGAGCTCCCGCAGCTCCGGTGCCTCCTCCACGCCCGCCACCAGCGCGCCGCGCTCCGCCGCGAGCAGCAGCGCCAGCCCCGAACGGCAGCCGAGACCGAGCAGGCTGGTCGCCGCCCCGACCTCGAGCCGCTGGTAGACGGCCTGGTAGAGCGGTACGAGCATCCGCTCCTGGATCTCCGCCCAGTCCCGCGCCCGACCGTGCGCCCCTGCCGTCGCGTACGCCCGCGGGCGTTCGACGGTGGTCGCGGTCACCTGCGCTGAAGCCATACCGGCCTCCCATTGGTCCTCGAGTCCCGATGCCTCTGCCTCCCCCGGCCGACCCCCGCCCCGGTACCAGCGAACAGCGGGTCGGGCCCGGCGTCCAGACGGACGGCGCGGGTTGTTGCGGTAGTTGCGGCTTATTTGTCGCCCGCCCGGCGCAGACCCCTACTTGCGTGGGGCGCGGGCGATTCACAGTCGGCGCCCGGATCCCCGTACCATCTGCCCCATGGCTAAGGCACCCGTTCTCACCCCTCAGGCGGACGACTTCCCGCGCTGGTACCAGGACCTCATCAACAAGGCCGAGCTGGCCGACAACGGTCCGGTGCGCGGCACCATGGTCATCCGACCGTACGGCTACAGCCTGTGGGAGCGGATGCAGCAGGAGATGGACGCCCGGATCAAGAAGGCGGGCGCCCAGAACGCCTACTTCCCGATGTTCATCCCGCAGTCGTACCTGACCAAGGAGGCCGAGCACGTCGAGGGCTTCGCCCCCGAACTCGCGGTGGTCACCCACGGCGGCGGCAAGGAGCTGGACGAGCCGGTCGTGGTCCGGCCCACCTCCGAGACGATCATCAACGAGTACTTCTCCAAGTGGGTGCAGAGCCACCGCGACCTGCCCCTGCTGATCAACCAGTGGGCCAACGTGGTCCGCTGGGAGCTGCGCCCGCGCGTCTTCCTGCGCACCACCGAGTTCCTCTGGCAGGAGGGGCACACCGCCCACGCCAGCTACGAGGACGCCCGCGACTACGCCTCGCGGATCCACACCGACGTCTACGGCGACTTCATGGTCAACGTGCTCGGCATCGACGTGGTGCTCGGCCGCAAGACCGCCAAGGAGCGCTTCGCCGGCGCGATCAACACCCTCACCCTCGAGGGCATGATGGGCGACGGCAAGGCGCTGCAGATGGGCACCAGCCACGAGCTGGGCCAGAACTTCGCCAAGGCGTTCAACACCACGTACCAGCTGCAGGGCGCCGAGCGCGAGTACGTCTGGCAGACCTCCTGGGGCGTCTCCACCCGCATGGTCGGCGGCCTGATCATGTCGCACGGCGACGACAACGGCCTGCGCGTCCCGCCGCGGCTGGCCGCCGTCCAGGCCGTCGTCCTCGCCATCAAGGGCGACGACGCGGTGCTGGCGAAGGTCCGCGAGGTCGGCGCCGCCCTGGAGGCCGCCGGCGTCCGGGTCGTCGTGGACGACCGCACCGACACCCCCTTCGGCCGTCGCGCCGTCGACTGGGAGCTCAAGGGCGTGCCGCTGCGCATCGAGATCGGCCCCCGCGACGTCGAGGCCGGCACCGCGATGCTGGCCCGCCGCATCCCCGGCGGCAAGGAGCCGGTGGCGGTGGACGCCCTGGCCGCGCTCGTCCCCGGCATCCTCGAGGAGGACCAGGCGCTGCTGCTGCGCCAGTCCCGCGAGCGCCGCGAGGCCCGCACGGTGGACGTCACCACCCTCGACGAGGCGGTCGAGGCCGCCGCGACCGGCTGGGGCCGGATCTCCTGGGCCGAGCTCGGCCCGGAGGGCGAGGCCAAGCTGGCCGAGCAGGGCGTCTCGGTGCGCTGCATCGTCGCCGCCGACGGCTCGGTGCCGGCCACCGACGACCAGGAAGGCAATGTCGCGATCGTCGCGCGCGCCTACTGACCGTCGCATCGGCCGGTTGCCCTGGTTGTCCTGGTTGGTTGTCCTGGTTGGTTGTCTCGGGCGGGGGCCGCGGTTCGGCTGGTGAGCTGCACTTCTCGACGAAGCGCGTTCGAATTCAAGAACCCCGGTTCGCGTACTAGCTGTTGAGACTACTGACCAGTCAACTCCCCGAGGTCCGAAACTAGCGGTACGGTATACGGCCCGTGGCCCTGTCAATTTCGACGGGCCGCGGGCCGTCCGTTCGGAGGTGCTGGGCCTCCGTGCGGTAGCCGAGAGCCCGCCGAATCCCGACGGGCCCGAGAGTTGCAGGGGGTTGGTCTTGCGTCAGATCGGATCAGCACAATTCATGCGCGGAAGTGCATTCCTGAGAGTCCGCTGGGAATTCGCGGAGAACGGGAACTCGCGGAACATCGGCTCTCTCCCCATCGTTGGTACAGCGTGAGCACGACACAGCCCCTCGTCCTGGCGGCCGAACTGGCCGCCGCCTGGAGCGACATCCAGGCCCACCACCAGGACCTCCCCGACCTCGCCTCCCCGGAGGCGCTGATCGGCGAGTCCTCCTCGGCCTGTGGCACGCGGCTCGACTTCGAGCGGCTGCTGCACGAGGCCGCCCACGGGCTGGCCGCCGCCCGCGAGATCCGCGACACCTCGCGTGCGGGCCGGTACCACAACCGCCGGTTCCTGATGCTCGCCTCCGAGCTGGGGCTCGCCCACCCGGTCGAGCCGCACGCCAGCAGTGGCTTCTCGCAGGTGACGATGGACATCACCACCCGGGAGCGCTACGCCGAGACCATAGAGCGTCTCGACCGCGCGCTCGGCGCCCACCAGCTGGCCGTGGCCGGCGAGGGCAACCACCGGGCGTTCCGCGGCCCGGCGGCCCGACACGGCTCCTCCGGGGGCGGCGTCCGGGTCAAGGCGGTCTGCGGCTGCGGTCGCAACGTGCGGGTCGTGCCGTCCGTGCTCGCCCAGGCCTCGATCGTCTGCGGGGCCTGCCAGCAGCCGTTCAAGATCGCCTGATCCGATCACGGATCACGGATCGCCGAGCGCCGATCACCGATCGGCGATTGCTGATCACCGGTCGCCGATGGGGATCGAGTCGATCCTGATCGAACGAACGGAACCGAAGAGAACCGAACTGATCCGATCCGATCCGGATCCATGGGATCCCGATCAGCCGGGTCGTTCTGATCCGATCCTGACCCGATCATCGCGCCGCACGGCGGGGGCCGGCGGCGCCGACGGGGGTCAGGTGGAACGTGAGCCGTGGTGCTCTGCACGCAGTGGCTCTACCGGGGGCGGGGGTCCCCGGTCGGGCCGGGCTGCAGGAGCTTCGGGCTCCGGGGTCGGCGGACGGCCGACATGCCGAGGTGTGGCACAATGGACAGCTGAGTACTCGGCAGCCGCAGGACCCTCTCTCCTTAAGGCTGGCGTGTCCCTTGAACGACCGGAAGTCCCGCAACCCCACGCGGTGATACCGGTCGCTCACCCACGTCAACATCAGGAGATCCACTCCCGTGGCAGTCAAGATCAAGCTGAAGCGTCTCGGCAAGATTCGCTCCCCGCACTACCGCATCGTCGTCGCCGACTCCCGCACCAAGCGTGACGGCCGCGCGATCGAGGAGATCGGCATCTACCAGCCGACCTACAACCCCTCGAAGATCGAGGTCGACGGCGACCGCGCCCAGTACTGGCTGTCCGTCGGCGCCCAGCCGACCGAGCCCGTGCTTGCCATCCTCAAGCTCACCGGTGACTGGCAGAAGTTCAAGGGCCTGCCGGCTCCGGAGCCGCTGAAGGTCGCCGAGCCCAAGGTCGAGGACTTCTCGCACCTCTTCGCGAAGGCCGTCGCCGGCTTCGAGGACGCCACCACCGGTGTCGCCATCACCCCGAAGGCCAAGAAGTCGGACAAGGCTGACGAGGCCGAGGCCGCTTCCACCGAGGCCTGAGCGTGATCGAGGAAGCCCTCGACCACCTGGTGAAGGGCATCGTCGAGCACCCGGACGAGGTGCAGGTCCGCTCGCGCAACCTGCGCCGCGGCCACACCATCGAGGTGCGGGTGCACCCTGATGACCTCGGCAAGGTGATCGGCCGGGGCGGCCGAACGGCTCGCGCACTGCGCACCGTGGTCGGCGCCCTCGGCGGTCGCAACGTCCGGGTCGACCTGGTCGACGTGGACAGCATTCGCTGACCTTCGACCGTCAGGTTTCAGGACCGGCCGGGACGACTCGATCGTCCCGGCCGGTCCTTCTCTGCGTTCTGCAACAGCTGTACAGAACGACTTGTATAGAACGACTTGTATAGATCGACCTGTACGGAACGACCTGTACAGAACGACCTGTACTGAAAGATTCAGGAGAGCGATCACCGTGCAGCTCGTCGTCGGCAAGATCGGCCGCGCCCACGGCATCAAGGGTGACGTCAGCGTCGAGGTCCGCACCGACGAGCCGGAGCTCAGGCTCGGGCCCGGTGCGGTGCTGATGACCGACCCCGCGTCGGCCGGCCCGCTGACCGTCGAATCCGGGCGGGTGCACAGCGGCCGTCTGCTGCTGCGCTTCGCCGGCGTCAAGGACCGCAACGCGGCGGAGGCCCTCCGCGGCACTCTGCTGATCTCCGAGGTCGACCCGGACGAGCGTCCGGACGACCCCGAGGAGTACTACGACCACCAGCTGATCGGCTTGGACGTGGTCCTCGCCGACGGCACTCTGGTCGGCGAGCTCACCGAGGTCGTCCACCTGCCGTACCAGGACCTGCTGACCGTCACCAAGCCGGACGGGACGGAGGTGCTGGTGCCCTTCGTCTCGCAGATCGTGCCGACGGTCGACCTGGAGAACCAGCGTGCCGTCATCACTCCGCCCGCCGGGCTGATCGACTCGCCGGAGGCTGAGGCGGGGGCTGGGGCGGATGCCGAGGCCGGGGCGGATGCCGAGGCTGCGGCTGTGCCCGAGGTCGACAGCGATGCTGACGGTGACGGTGACGGTGAGGGCGGGGCCGGGGCGGTGGAGGGCTCGTGAGCGAGATGCGAATCGACGTCGTCACGATCTTCCCCGAGTACCTGGAGCCGCTGAACGTCTCCCTGGTCGGCAAGGCACGTGCGCGGGGGCAGCTGGACGTCCACCTGCACGACCTGCGCGAGTGGACCACCGACATCCACCGCACCGTGGACGACACCCCGTACGGTGGCGGACCCGGCATGGTGATGAAGCCCGAGCCGTGGGGCGCGGCGCTCGACTCCGTGCTGGCGGCCGGCCCCGAGGGTGAGGTGCCGACGCTGGTCGTCCCCACCCCGAGCGGCGTCCCGTTCACGCAGGAGCTGGCGCAGGAGCTGGCCGGGCGTCCGTGGCTGGCCTTCGCGCCCGCCCGCTACGAGGGGATCGATCGGCGGGTGATCGAGGAGGCGGCGACCCGGATGCCGGTGGTCGAAGCCTCGATCGGCGACTACGTGCTGGCCGGCGGCGAGGTCGCCGTCCTGGTGATGGTCGAGGCGATCGCCCGCCTGCTCCCCGGCGTGCTCGGCAACGCCGAGTCGCACCGCGACGACTCCTTCGCTCCCGGCGCGATGGCCGATCTGCTGGAGGGCCCGGTGTACACCAAGCCCGCCGAGTGGCGCGGCCGGGACGTGCCCGAGATCCTGCTCAGCGGCCACCACGGTAAGATCGCCCAGTGGCGGCGCGAGCAGGCGTTCGCCCGTACCCTCGCCAACCGGCCCGACCTGGTCGCCCGGTGGAGCCGCGACGCCTTCACCAAGAAGGAGCGCGAGGCGCTCAGCGTTCTGGGCCTTGCCTGGGACGAGGAGCGCGGCCGATTTCTGACCATGGCCGAGGCTGTGGAAGAATAGGCGACTGCTGTCTGTCGCTGGGCTCCCCGAGGGGGTCACGTGGACCGGTGCCCCCGCCACGGGGGGATCACCGCCAGCCGATGCGGCCCGCAGTACATCCCATTGAGACGATATTCCGTGGGCGGCCCGTGGCGCCTGCGATGGAGAGCAACAATGAGCAACAAGCTCGCTGCTGTCGACGCGGCCTCGCTGCGCACCGACATCCCGTCCTTCCGTTCGGGTGACACCCTGAAGGTTCACGTCCGGGTCATCGAGGGCAACCGCTCCCGTGTCCAGGTCTTCCAGGGCGTGGTCATCCGCCGCCACGGCGCCGGCATCGGTGAGACCTTCACCGTTCGCAAGGTCAGCTTCAACGTCGGTGTCGAGCGCACCTTCCCGGTGCACACCCCGGTCGTCGAGAAGATCGAGGTCGTGACCCGCGGTGCGGTTCGCCGTGCCAAGCTGTACTACCTGCGTGACCTCCGCGGCAAGGCTGCGAAGATCAAGGAGAAGCGCGAGGCCTGATCGCCCGCGCGGCTGCTCAGCGTCGGCCGGGCCTCCGAACGACTCATGTCGTGAGGATAAGCTCAGCCCGATGAGCACGCACGAACCACCCGCGGACCGCGACGGTCGTCCCGCCCTGATGGGCGCGGACGCGCCGTCGCGGTCCGCGGTCGTTTCCCCGGCGGCCTCGGCTGCTTCGGCGGACGTGTCGGGTGCAGTGGACACGGTGGACGTGCCGGGCGTGCCGGACGTGCTGGACGGGCTGGACGGGATTGACGTGCCGGACGGGCCGGGCGTGCCGGACCTTGCGGGTGTGCCCACTCCTGCCGGCTCCGGTGAGCCGACCGGCTCGGGGCGCTCGGGCGGATCCGAGGTCGACGCGCGTCCTGACGCCGACGGTGCGTCCGAGGCCGATGCTGCGGATGCTGATGCCGAGGGTGACGATTCGGGGGCGGGGCGCCGCTGGTCGCGCGACCTGCTGTGGATCGGTGCGGTCTGCGTCCTCGTCCTGCTGCTGGTGAATGCCTTCGTGGCGCGGCCGTTCGCGGTGCCGTCCGCTTCGATGGAAGGCACGCTGCAGCCCGGCGACCGGCTGGTGGTGAATCGGCTTGCGTACGCCTTCGGCGGCCATGTGCAGCGGGGCGACGTGGTGGTCTTCGACGGCATCGGATCCTTCCTGCCGTATGCGGCGGAGCCGTCCGGCCCACAGCACTTCCTCGCGGGTCTCGGGCTGGCGCCGGCCGGTGACACGGTCTATGTGAAGCGGGTGATCGGCGTGGGCGGTGATCGCGTCACGTGCTGCGGCACGGACGGTCGGCTCCGGGTCAATGGGGTGCCGCTCGACGAGTCGGCGTACCTCTTCCCGGGCGACGCGCCGTCTTTGGTCCCCTTCGACATCGTCGTGCCGAAGGGCGAACTCTGGATGATGGGCGATCACCGCAGCGACTCCCGGGATTCCCGTGACCACCTGGGTGAGCCCGGCGGTGGCACGGTGCCGGAGAACAAGGTGATCGGCCACGCGGACTGGGTGGTTTTCCCGGTCGACCGGTGGACCGCCCTGGAGCGTCCGGCAGCCTTCGCGGCAATAGGGGGGACAGGTGGCCATGGGGACCAGAGGTAGGAATCGGGCGGTCATAGCCCCGGACGAGGACATCGCCACCGACACGGGGGGTCGAGCCGCAGGGTCGGGTCCCGGACGCGGTGCTGTACGCGGTCGTGCCGAGCGCCGGCGGACCGCCAAGCGGGCAGCCAAGCGGCGCCGTCGCTCCCTGCTGCGCGAACTTCCGCTCGTCGTGGTGGTCGCGCTGGTGATCGCGTTGGTGCTGAAGACCTTCCTGGTGCAGGTCTTCGTGATCCCGTCCGGCTCGATGGAGCAGACGATCCAGATCGGCGACCGCGTCCTGGTGGACAAGCTGACGCCGTGGTTCGGCCGGGAGCCGGGCCGCGGTGACGTCGTGGTGTTCAAGGACCCGGGCGGGTGGCTGGAAACGGATCACAAGCCCTCCTCGGACGGACCGGTGGTGCGTCGGGTCAAGTCGGTCTTCTCCTATGCGGGCCTCCTCCCGTCCGACGACGAGCGGGACTTGATCAAGCGGGTCATCGGCGTGGGCGGTGACACCGTCGAGTGCTGCGACCCGCAGGGCAAGTTGAAGGTGAACGGCACGCCGATCGACGAGCCGTACGTGGCGCCGGGCAACGCCCCCTCGAAGCTGACCTTCAAGGTGACCGTGCCGCCGGGGCGGCTCTGGGTGATGGGCGACCACCGAGATCTGTCCGCCGACTCCCGCTACCACATGGCGAATCCGGGGCAGGGCACCATCCCGTTGGGGAATGTGGTGGGTCGAGCCTTCGTCATCGCGTGGCCGCTGTCGCGCTTCAGTCAACTCGAAGTGCCGGATTCACTCTCCTCATTGCCGACGAGCAACGCGGCGCAATCCGCGCCGGTTGGGCCGGATCCTGCGGAACCTCCGCTCGTTATGGGTGTGTTGGGCGTGCTACCGGCCCTCGTCCGGTCCCGGGCGGGCCGTCGGACGACGGATCCGGTGGCCGGGCGACCGCCCGCGTGACCACCGCAGTCGGCGCGTGAGGCGTTGCTACGCCGACCGGGGTGATAGAGAAGTGCTGGAAGTGCCCGGTGCGGTCTGGTGTCGGGCGTTCCCATGACGGGCAGGCCTGAGGCTGGCCCGACGATCGATCGCAGAATGTGGTGCCCGCTGTGCGGCACTGGTGAGCGCGGACGCGCGGGCGTCCGCACAGCTGGGAGGAGATGTCGTGGGGGATCTGGTGATCGGTGCCCGCTCGGGCGCCCCGGAGCCGGACGGTTCGAACCCGGGAGCCCCGGGTGACTCGGATGGTGTGGAGGGCGACTCGGTGAACGGCGCAGGCACGGACCGGACGGATCAGGCGGACTCGCCGGAGGACGGCGACGAGCGCCCTGCGAAGGCCGCCAAGCAGCGCTCGTTCTGGAAGGAACTGCCGATCCTCGTCGGCATCGCGCTGATCCTGGCGCTGGTGATCAAGACCTTCTTCGTGCAGGCCTTCTCCATCCCCTCGGGGTCGATGGAGAACACCCTCCAGGTCGGCGACCGCGTTCTCGTGGACAAGCTGACTCCCTGGTTCGGTGCCGAGCCGGAGCGCGGCGAGGTGGTCGTGTTCCAGGACCCGGGCGGCTGGCTGAACGACGAGCCGGCGCAGCGGAGCGACAACGCCTTCATCCGCGGTGTCCAGGATGTCTTCAGCTTCATCGGCCTGATGCCGTCGAGCAACGAGAAGGACCTGATCAAGCGGGTCATCGCGATCGGCGGTGACACGGTCGAGTGCCAGGGCACCGGGCCGGTCAAGGTGAACGGTGTGGCGCTGGACGAGCCCTATATCTACCCGGGCAACACCCCCTGTGGTGAGAAGCCGTTCGGTCCGGTGAAGGTGCCGGAGGGCCGGATCTGGGTGATGGGCGACCACCGCGGTGACTCGCTGGACTCCCGGTTCCACCAGGACCAGCCCGGCGGTGGCACCGTGCCGGTCGGGAATGTGGTGGGTCGGGCATTCGTCGTGGCGTGGCCGATCGGGGACTGGGCGACGCTGCCGATCCCGGCCACCTTCGACCAGAAGGGCCTGTCGGCCGCCGGTCCGCTCGCTCCGCCGCTGGCGGGGGCGGCGGCCGCGCTGCCCGTGGTTTGGTGGGTGCGCCGCCGGCGCAGCTGACCGGGGCGCCGCCCGCCACGGGCCTTCGGCGCCGCGCCGGCGCCGGTCGCATTCGTGGATGCGGTCCCGGGATCGGTCCCGATCTGCGACGAAGGCTTGCGCGGGCCGCGGTACTCGTGAGTAATCTGCTCGCATGTGCCGCGGCCCGTCCGCTCTGCCCATTCGGGGCAGTGCCGTCCGCCCCGGCGTAGCGCGTCCGGAGCGAGCGCGCACGGGCCAGGAGAGGGCGTAGGCGATGAGCAAGGTCGCGGAGCGGGCGCCGTCCCCCCAGGTGACAGGTCGGCCCCGCCGGAGTGTGGCCTCGGTCGCGCAGGGCGTCGTGATCGCGATCGGCTTCGTGATGCTGGTCGGCGGGTTCGGCGTGATCGCCGCCGACTACCGGCCGTACAAGATCCCCAGTGCCTCGATGACTCCCACCCTGGGCATCGGCGACACCGTGCTGGCCCGAAAGGCCGGCGGCGACGCGGTCGGCCGCGGCGACATCGTGGTCTTCCACGACGATGCGTGGGGCAACAGTCAGCTGGTCAAGCGCGTCGTCGGAGTCGGCGGCGACACCGTCACGGGCGACGACCGGGGGCGGCTCACCGTCAACGGCAAGCCGGTGGACGAGCCGTACCTCGACAAGAACCCCGTACTGGCCACGGCGTTCACCGTGACCGTGCCCGAGAGCCGGCTGTTCGTCCTCGGCGATGACCGGGGCAACTCGCTGGACTCGCGCAGCCACCTCGATGTGGCGTCGGGAAGCGTGCCTGCCTCGGGTGTGGTGGCCCGGGTGGAGGCGCGGATCGTGCCGCTCTCGCGGGCCGCCGCCCAGCCGCGGACCGTCGCCTTCGACGGACTCGGCGGCCCGCTCGCCCACCGGCCCGGCCCCCTGGTGCCCGCCGCCTGGGCGACGGTGATCGGCGCCACGCTGATCGTGCTGGCGTCGGCGATGGGTGGAGTGGTCTCGTTGGGCCGTCGGATCGGAAAGCGACGGGGCTGACCCCAGGAGCGGCCGGACCGGGCCGGAGAACGGTGGGGCCGAGCCGGGGAACGGTTGGGCCGAGCCGGACGGCGGTCGGGCGCGGAGGCTCAGGAAGGAGGCGATCCAGGTGACGGTGGAACGGCGCCGGGCGGTTCGCATCCTCCTGCTGGACGAGCGGGACCGGCTCCTGCTGCTGCACGGCCTCGACCCGGCCGTCCCCGGTGTGAGCTGGTGGATCACTCCGGGCGGAGGGCTGGAACCGGGCGAGGGCGTGCAGGAAGCGGCCCGCCGGGAGCTGGCGGAGGAGACCGGGCTGACCGGTGTGGAGCTGGGCCCCTTGGTGGCGTACGGCACGACTTCTTTCTCCTTCCGAGGGCAGGACTTCGAGCAGGAACAGTGGTTCCATCTGGCTCGCACCGGCCGGACCGAGGTGGAGCTGGCTAAGGATGGAGTCGACGAGCACGCACTGTTGACCGGCGCGCGCTGGTGGACGGTGGATGAACTGCGAACGACCGCGGACACGGTGTATCCGGCGGGTCTGGCCGGCCTGATCGAGCGCTTGCTCTCCGAAGGGCCACCAGTACCGCCGGTCACGCTCTGAGCGCGGGTGTGGTGGTCCACAATGGGGTGGACGTGACGAGTGAGGGGACGCCTGGAATGAGTGCCGAAGACCTCGAGAAGTACGAGACCGAGATGGAGCTCAAGCTCTACCGGGAGTACCGGGATGTCGTCGGCCTGTTCAAGTACGTGATCGAGACCGAGCGACGGTTCTACCTCACGAACGACTACGAGCTCCAGGTGCACTCGGTCCAGGGCGAGGTGTTCTTCGAGGTATCGATGGCGGATGCCTGGGTCTGGGACATGTACCGGCCGGCCCGGTTCGTTCGGAAGGTCCGTGTGCTGACCTTCAAGGATGTCAACATCGAGGAGCTCGCCAAGAGCGATCTCGAGCTCCCCTCGGACGACTCCGCCTTCGGCAACTGATCGAAGGCGACGAAGCCCGGGGCCACCGAGACTGGAGGCCCCCGATGAGCGCTGTCCAGAGCTGACCGCGTTTCTCACCCCTGAGGGTGATCCCGGTTGTCCACAGGCCCGGGTTATCCACAGGAAATCCGCCGGGGCTGGCCCGCTCCCGGCTCGCACGGCAACCTCCCGACCCGGAGGTGACAGCCGTGCAGAATTCCAACAACGGTCTCGGTCGCTACGGCGAGGAGGTCGCGGCCCGTCGGCTCGCCGAGGGCGGCCTGCGCATTCTGGAGCGCAACTGGCGCTGTGCCGAGGGCGAGCTCGACATCGTCGCCCTGGACGGCGACACCATCGCGGTCTGCGAGGTGAAGACCCGCTCCGAACGCGGCTTCCAGCAACCCAGCGAGGCCATCGACGGCACCAAGGCCGACCGACTGCGACACCTGGCCGAGCGCTGGCTCGCCGAGCGGTGGCCGATCCACTTCTCCCGCCTGGCCCACACCGTCGACCGGGCCGCCGGCACCGATCCGCCCCCGGACGACACCGACAGCGGATCCGCGCCCCCGCCACCCGGCGGCGTACGGATCGACCTGGTCGCCGTGGTCAACCGGATCAAGGGCGCGGCCGAGGTCGAGCACCTGCGCGGGGCGGTGTGACATGGTCTTCGCCCGCACCTGCTCCGTCGCCCTGCTGGGCGTGGACGGCGTCGTCGTCGAGGTCCAGGCCGACCTCGAACCCGGCGTCGCCGCCTTCAGCCTCGTCGGCCTCGCCGACAAGGCACTGCTGGAGGCCCGCGATCGCGTCCGCGCCGCCGTGGTCAACAGCGGTGAGAAGTGGCCGCAACGCAAGCTCACCGTCGGCCTCACCCCGGCCTCGGTGCCCAAGAGCGGAAGTGGCTACGACCTGGCGGTGGCCTGCGCAGTCCTCGCCGCTGCCGAACGCCTCGACCCAGCGACGATCGCCGGACTGCTGATCATCGGCGAGCTGGGCCTGGACGGCCGCGTCCGACCGGTCCGTGGAGTGCTGCCCGCAGTGCTCGCGGCAGCCGACGCCGGCTACCGCGAGGTGGTCGTCGCCGAGCAGACGGCGGCCGAGGCCGCGCTCGTCCCCGGCGTCACGGTCCGAGGCGTGCGCAGCCTCCGACAGCTCATCGCCCTGCTCACCGGAGCGCCGGAGCCCGCCGAGCCGAGTGATCCGACCTCCGGCGCACCCGATCCGATGGTGGCCGGCCTGCTCCTGCCCGGGCTCGGGATGCGCGACCCGGCCGCCAGCAACGCCGTGGCACCCGATCTCGCTGACGTGGCCGGCCAGTACGAGGCCCGCTGCGCCCTGGAGATCGCCGCTGCCGGAGGCCACCACCTGTACCTCAAGGGCCCGCCCGGCGCCGGCAAGACCATGCTCGCCGAGCGGCTCCCCGGCCTGCTGCCGCCGCTCACCCCCGCCGAAGCCCTCGAAGTGACCGCCGTGCACTCGGTGGCCGGTCTCCTCCCGGCGGACCGACCGCTGATCGACTCACCGCCCTACTGCGCACCCCACCACTCCACCACCATGCCCGCCATCATCGGCGGCGGCACCGGAATGCCCAGACCGGGAGCGGTCTCCCTCGCCCACCGCGGCGTGCTCTTCCTCGACGAGGCGCCCGAGTTCCCGGCGAGAGTGCTCGACGCCCTGCGCCAGCCGCTGGAGTCCGCCGAGGTGACCATCGCCCGCTCAGCCGGCTCGATGCGGCTGCCGGCCCGGTTCCTGCTCTGCCTGGCCGCCAACCCGTGCCCCTGCGGCCGGTACTCGATGAGAGGAGGGGGATGCGAATGCACCCCGGTCATGGTCAACCGCTACCAGGCACGGCTCTCCGGCCCCCTCCTCGACCGGGTCGACCTCCAGGTCCAGGTCGCGGCCGTCACCAAGAGCGAGCTGATGGAGCGCGACCGCACCGCCGAGACCACCACCACCGTCGCCGCCCGCGTCCGAGCCGCACGGGAGCGGGCCGCCGCTCGCCTGGCCGGCACCCCGTGGCGAACCAACGCCGAGGTCCCCGGGCATGAATTGCGCACCCGCTGGTGCCTCGCCCCGGGTTCCCTGACCGACGCCGAGCGGGACCTCGAACGCGGCCTGCTCACCGCCCGCGGCCTCGACCGCGTCCTCCGCATCGCCTGGACGGTCGCCGACCTCGCCGGGCGCGATCACCCCGACCGCTCCGCCGTCCGGACCGCCCTCGCCCTGCGCACCGGCGTCCAGCGCGGCGGCGTGCCCCTGACCGACCGCAGACCGGCCGCGTACGCCGACCCGGACGGCGACTACGGCACCGAAATCTGACCACCTGCTCTCGTACCGGCTCCCCCAGGAGATGCCATGGACCTCACCGAAACCGTCACCGGCCCGTGCAGCCTCACGGCAGACGACTGCGGTGCGCAACCCCGGCCGACGGCCGACCCGGCTACGTGGCGCAGTCGGACTGCGAAGCGGGACCGCTCGGGGCACAGTCCGCCGTGCAATGGCGTAACGGCGGAGGAAGCCCTGCGGAACCGGTGTGCGCCCGAGGCGGCCGGGGTCACCGGGTCCGCGGACGCGTCCGCACCCAATGCTCCGGCGCCGCCCGGGCCGTCGGACCCGGAAGCGACTGTCGAGCCGGCCGTTTCTGGGGACGGCGGCGGACTCATCCGGGCGGACGGGCAGGGCGGTCAGCGGAGCAGCTCCAGCACTGCGCCGAAGGGCCGCAGCGCCCATGGCACCGACGCTCCGCGCACCACCACGCGGTCACGGGAACCCGCCCTGCCCTGCCCGGACGAAGGCGGCAGCCCGCTCTCCAACCCGGGGCCGCCGCGCCGGCCGCCGCGCCCACAGGCGCCGGAGCCGGAACGTTGGGCGAGGGCCGCGCTCACCCGGTTGACCGAACCCGGCGACGCCGCTGTCGGACGCACCATTGGAAGGCTGGGCGCGGTCGCCCTGGTGGATGCGATCCGGGCAGGCGCCCCGCCCAGTCTGCTGGAGCTGAGCGCCGGGCGGCTCGATGCCTACCGGGCGAGGCTGCGCGACATCGACCCGCTCGCGGATCTTGAACGCGCACGAACGCGCGGCGGCCGATTCATCATTCCGGGCGATCCCGAGTGGCCGTCCCAGCTGGACGACCTCGGCGACGGCCGACCGGTGGGCCTGTGGATCCGCGGATCCGGATCGCTACGGATGCTCGCCCTGCGTTCGGTCTCCGTCGTCGGGTCGAGGGCCTGCACACCGTACGGACGGTACGTGGCCGGCCAACTGTGCTCGCAGCTCGCCGAACGGGGCTGGGTGATCGTCTCCGGCGCCGCGTACGGGATCGACGCAGCGGCTCACCAGGGAGCCCTTGCGGTCGGTGGGATCACGGTGGCCGTGCTGGCCTGCGGTGTGGACGTCGCCTACCCGCCCGGCAACGCCGAACTGATCGAGCGCATTGCCGCCCAGGGACTCCTGGTCAGCGAGCTGCCGCTCTCCACCCACCCCAACCGCTTCCGGTTCGTGCTGCGCAACCGGGTGATCGCCGCGCTCACCCGCGGCACGGTCGTGGTCGAGGCGGCCCTGCGCAGTGGGGCCCTCAGTACGGCCCGCAGAGCACGGGACCTGAATCGCCACACCATGGGTGTGGCCGGCCCGGTCACCTCGGACCTCTCCGCCGGTGTGCACGCGCTGATCCGCAGCGGCGCCGCCACGCTGGTCACGGACGGCGCGGAGATCGGTGAGCTGATCGGTTCGATCGGGGAGGACCTGGCCCCGCGCCGCTCCGGGCCGGTCCTCCCGAGGGATCTCTTGGAGCCCCCGGTTGCCCGAGTGTTGGAGGCGGTGCCGGCTACAGCGGAGGGCGCGCCGCCGGAGCGCCTTGCCCGACAGGCCGGGCTGTCGGTGGACGACACGTTGAAGCGCCTCTACGAGCTGGGCTCTCTCGGTTACGTCGAGAGGTACGGTGCGCACTGGCGGCTCGTCAGGCGACGACGCCCGGCAGGGCCGTAGTCGCCCATGTCCGCTCATCTGCCGGGTGGCGAGCCTCCGCGGAGGCACTGGAGGCCGCCCTCGCACGACACGGGAGGCGCGCGCCGACGCTCTCGCGCCGCCCCGCACCGGCGTGTCCTGCCCGACGCGCCGTGACTCTGCGCTGATGCCACCGGATCGAGGGACGACCGAGTGGCGGTAGCGCTGTGCACCCACTTGGTCACGCTACGCTCGCTTATGGCTTCCCTATCAGCACATGACTCGGCAGAACGGCGCAGACCAACGCATGCCCACACACATTCCCGGACACAGGGTGACCGGTGACGCCCGGTCCTCGGAGGGAACGGGGGCCGAGACCCGCCCCGCCGCGGAGCTCCAGTCGAAAGGGCCGGGGCGCAGGGGGCTGGCCCGTCAAGTCACCCGTCCACCTACGGCCGGTCCACCCGCGGCCGGTCCGCCCTCTTCCGTCGGCCAGCCGTCCACGCTCAGCCCGCCGCCGGCCGTCGGCCACCGCCAAGCCAATCAGGCGCCGGCTGCGAGAGTGCTCGCGGACCAGCCCGCAGGCCGGTCGTCCAGGGGTAAGCCGCCTCAGGCGCGTGGCGACGGGAACGTCCGGCAGGAGGCGGATCGGCAGTCCGGCGTGGCCGAAAGTGCGGCCGTCCTGCCCGAGACGAGCGAGCCCGCCACCGACTCGGACGGATCCCGGGCGGACCAGCCCGAGGAGCGGCCCGAGGAGCGGACCGAGGAGAGGTGCATGGTGAGGGTCGAGGCGGATCCCGCCCTGCTCACCCGCGCCCCTGATCTGCCGACGGCGAAGGATACGGCGACTGAGTCGGAGCGACCCGAGCCGTCGGCAGACCGGTCGAGCCGGGCTGACGGCGCAGGGGGCCCATCGGTGATGGGATCCGGTTTGCGCGGTGCCGCCGAGCCCGGCTCCGGGCCCGCCCGCCCACTCGCGGCCCGCCCGCCCGCCGCCAGGCCGGCCGCACCAGCCTCACCGACTGCACCGACCCCAACGGCCCCCAGAACCACCGCGCCGGCCGCAAGGTCGGCCGCATCCATCCCGGCGTCAGCCCCACCAGCGATCGCACCTGCCACCAGTCCAGCAGTCGCAGCAACGGCCGCACCACCCCCCGCCCGGGCCGCAGCGAACCCGGACCGGACCGCCCTGGAGAAGCTCTGGCGCTCCTACAAGGAGACCGGTGACCAGCGGCTGCGCGAGCAGCTGATCCTGCACTACTCGCCGCTGGTGAAGTACGTGGCGGGCCGGGTCAGCGTCGGCCTGCCGGCCAATGTCGAGCAGGCGGACTTCGTGTCGTCGGGCGTGTTCGGGCTGATCGACGCGATCGAGAAGTTCGACGTCGACCGCGCGATCAAGTTCGAGACGTACGCGATCAGCCGCATTCGCGGCGCGATCATCGACGAGCTGCGCGCCCTGGACTGGATCCCGCGGTCGGTACGGCAGAAGGCCAAGGCGGTCGAGCGGACGTACGCGACCCTGGAGGCTCGGTTGCGGCGGACGCCGCACGAGCCCGAGGTGGCGGCGGAGATGGGGATCACGCTGGAGGAACTCCACGCGATCTTCAGCCAGCTGTCCCTCGCCAACGTGGTCGCCCTCGACGAGCTGTTGCACTCGGCCGGTGACGGCGGTGACCGGCTCACGCTGATGGAGACGCTGGAAGACAGCGGGGCCGACAACCCGGTCGAGATCGCGGAGGACCGCGAGCTGCGCAGGCTGCTCGCGAGCGCGGTCAACACGCTTCCCGAACGGGAGAAGACGGTGGTGACGCTTTACTACTACGAAGGGTTGACGCTGGCGGAGATCGGACAGGTCCTCGGTGTCACCGAGAGCCGGGTCAGTCAGATCCACACCAAGTCGGTGCTCCAGCTACGCGCCAAGCTTTCCGACATGCGCTGAGCCGGTCGACCGCTCAGCCGATCGACCGAAGCTCTGCCGGGCAGTCGAGCCGCCACAGTGCCTTCTCGCCACGGCCGACGCCGCCAGGAGGACGGCTGCGGGCCGCCGCCAGGGGGCTCGCCCGGCCGTAGTGGTGAGGCGTCGAGCGGGAGGAGCCGGGCGCGTCCGGATCCGAGCAGCGCGAGCGGGTCGAGGTAGCGGCTGCCGCGCAGCAGGCCCCAGTGCAGGCAGCCGCTGGCGCAGTGGCCCGTACCGGCGCCCACCTCGCCGATGATCTCGCCTGCGGACACCTCGGTGCCCACAGGAAGGCTTCCGGCGACGGGGAGGTAGGTGGTCCGCAGGGGCGGGTCGCCGGAGCCCGGGTGGGTGACGCTGACCACGGGGCGGCCCGCGACCATCCCGGAGAACGACACCACCCCGGGTGCGGCCGCCCGCACCGGCACGCCGGGGGAGGCGGCGAGGTCCACCCCCCGATGCCCGGGTGCCCACCGGGCTGCCGGGGCGTCGAAGCGCCGCAGAAGCCCGTCGCGGCCGCCGACCGGCCATGCCCGCCCGCCGACCGGCGACGCCCGCCGGCCGACCGTCCACGCCCGGCCCGCCCCGACGCCGACGCCGACGTCGACCTCGACGCCGGCGTCGGCGTCGGCGTAGGTGCCGGCCTCGCGCCCGACCGGCACAGCGCGCGCGGCCGCCGTCGGCAGACCGACGTCCGCGGCCGCCGCGAGCAGGAGGACAACCAGCAGCAGCACCGATGCCCGCCGGTCCCGCATCGGCGGCGGCACCGACGTGAGCGCACGGCGCTTCGCGGAACCCGACACCCGCACCGAAGCAACAGCAGCAGTAGTCATGCCCCGAGGGTCCCCGTACCCCGCCCCCCGGCCCACCCCACTTCCCACCCCTGTGGACAACCGGCCCCTGTGGACAACGTCCGTCCTCCGTAGGGGTGAACGCCGGACGACAGGAGGGGCTCCCGACCGTTGATGAGGCTGCCGGGACCGGCTGAAGTCGCTCGCCGCTCGACCCTTCCCGTACACTTCACACGCGACCCGGTCTGCCGGGTCGACTTCGCACGCCCTGCCACCGGTGGTGCTGCCGTCCCGTGAGGGGTCGGTCGGTGTCCGCCCGGTGCGAGTGCCACTCGGTTCGCCGAGCCTGTGGGAGCTGTACAGCGTCACCAGCCGTACGGCCGCCGCAGGCGGAGCGGGTCGGCACGTCGGGGCGTCAGGCGTGGCGGCCACCTGGCCACCGCGGACCAAACCGAGATCCCCGACACCCCGCGGCCCCCGAGAGGGGCCCTGCGGCGCGTCGGGCAGTACACGAGGAGCACGGCACATGGCCGTCGTCACGATGCGGGAGCTGCTGGAGAGCGGCGTCCACTTCGGTCACCAGACCCGTCGTTGGAACCCGAAGATGAAGCGCTTCATCTTCACGGAGCGCAACGGCATCTACATCATCGACCTCCTGCAGTCGCTGAACTACATCGACCGCGCCTTCGAGTTCGTCAAGGAGACCGTTGCCCACGGTGGCAGCATCCTCTTCGTCGGCACCAAGAAGCAGGCCCAGGAGGCCATCGCCGAGCAGGCTGCGCGCGTGGGCATGCCCTACGTCAACCAGCGCTGGCTCGGCGGCATGCTGACCAACTTCTCGACCGTCTACAAGCGTCTGCAGCGCCTCAAGGAGCTCAGCGAGATCGACTTCACGGATGTGGCCGGTTCCGGCCTCACCAAGAAGGAGCTCCTGGTCCTCCAGCGCGAGTACGACAAGCTGGAGAAGACCCTCGGCGGTATCCGTGACATGCAGCGCGTTCCGAGCGCCGTGTGGATCGTGGACACCAAGAAGGAGCACATCGCGGTCGGCGAGGCCCGGAAGCTCAACATCCCGGTCGTCGCCATCCTCGACACCAACTGTGACCCGGACGAGGTCGACTACAAGATCCCGGGCAACGACGACGCGATCCGCTCCGTCACCCTGCTGACCCGTGTGATCGCGGACGCGGTCGCCGAGGGTCTGAAGTCCCGTGCCGGCGTTGCCAAGGGCGACGTCAAGGCCGAGCCGGGTGCCGACCAGCCGCTGGCCGCCTGGGAGAAGGACATCATCGAGGGCGCCAAGGCCGACGAGGCCCCCGCCGCCGAGGCTCCGGCCGCTGAGGCCCCGGCTGCCGAGGCCCCGGCCGCTGAGGCTCCGGCCGCTGAGGCCGAGCAGGCCTGACGCACCACAGGGTGAGGGGCACCGGCCGGTACGAAGCCGGTGGGTGCCCCTCTCTCCCGTGCCGGGGCTGAACCACGAGCTCCGGCACCTCCCCACGCAGACACGCGAGACGTGAGAAGAGATCACAACCATGGCGAACTTCACCGCCGCGGACGTCAAGAAGCTCCGTGAGCTCACCGGCGCCGGCATGATGGACTGCAAGAAGGCCCTGGACGAGGCCGAGGGCGACGTCCAGAAGGCCGTCGAGCTCCTGCGCATCAAGGGCCAGAAGGGCGTTGCCAAGCGCGAGGGCCGTGACGCCTCCAACGGCGCCGTCGCCTCCCTGATCGGCGAGGGTGCCAAGTCCGGCGTCCTGGTCGAGCTGAACTGCGAGACCGACTTCGTCGCCAAGGGTGGCAAGTTCGTCGAGGTCGCCAACGCGATCGCCGCGCACGTCGCCGCCACCTCCCCGGCCGACCTCGAGGCCGCCCTGGCGTCCGAGATCAGCGCCGGCCAGACCGTCCAGCAGTTCGTGGACGAGGCCAACGCGACCCTGGGCGAGAAGATCGTCTTCCGTCGCTTCGCGCAGTTCGACAACGACGGCTTCGTCGGCGTCTACATGCACAAGTCGGACCCGGACCTCCCGCCGACCATCGGTGTCCTCGTCGAGCTCGACCAGGAGAACGCCGAGGTCGCCAAGGACGTCGCGCAGCACATCGCCGCCTTCGCGCCGAAGTACCTCTCCCGTGAGGAGATCCCGGCCGAGGACCTGGAGAACGAGCGCCGCGTCGCCGAGGCCACCGCTCGCGAGGAGGGCAAGCCCGAGGCTGCCCTGCCGAAGATCGTCGAGGGTCGCGTCACCGGCTTCGTCAAGGAGAACGCCGTCCTCGAGCAGGCCTTCGCGAAGGACAACAAGAAGACCGTCGCCAAGGTCCTCGACGAGGCCGGCGTCACCCTCAAGCGCTTCGTCCGCTTCCGCGTCGGCGCCTGAGTCCGTTCCCTCACGCTTCCGGCCTAAGGT
Organism: Kitasatospora cinereorecta; assembly: GCF_024172095.1. Lineage (GTDB taxonomy): Bacteria > Actinomycetota > Actinomycetes > Streptomycetales > Streptomycetaceae > Kitasatospora > Kitasatospora cinereorecta. Next base: position 972,381 of record NZ_JAMZDX010000001.1, read on the forward strand.
AGGAAGCGCCCGCCCGTAACGGCGGGAGGAACAACGCCGACCGGGCCCTCCAGCACCCCCGGAGGGCGGCGTCGGCACCAAGAACGACGAGGAGGCCATTGCCGTGCAGGAGACCGTACCGGTTCCCGCGGCAGTGGCCTCCTCTCGCGTACACACAGCTCCGGGCCCGCACGCCCGGCCCTGTGCGCAGTAGTTGCAGCACTGCCGAGCAGCAGGCGGAGAAGGAGAAGTCCATGCAGGAGACGCAGGAGACCGTGCAGGACGGCACCCGCCGTCGGGTTCTGCTCAAGCTGTCCGGCGAGGCGTTCGCCGGTGGCGGCGGCCTCGGCGTCGACCCGGACGTCGTCCACGCCATCGCGCGTGAGATCGCCACCGTGGTCCGCGCCGGCACCGAGGTCGCGGTCGTGATCGGCGGCGGCAACTTCTTCCGCGGCGCGGAGCTGCAGGTCCGCGGCATGGACCGGGCCCGCTCCGACTACATGGGCATGCTGGGCACGGTGATGAACTGCCTGGCGCTCCAGGACTTCCTGATGAAGGAGGGCGTGGAGACCCGCGTGCAGACCGCGATCACCATGGGCCAGGTCGCCGAGCCGTACCTGCCGCTGCGGGCCATCCGCCACCTGGAGAAGGGGCGCGTGGTGATCTTCGGTGCCGGTATGGGCATGCCGTACTTCTCCACCGACACCACCGCCGTCCAGCGCGCCCTGGAGATCCACGCCGAGGTGCTGCTGATGGGCAAGAACGGCGTGGACGGCGTCTACGACGCGGACCCGCGGACCAACACGGCGGCGGTCAAGTTCGACGCGCTGGACTACACCGAGGTGATCTCCCGCGACCTCAAGGTGGCGGACCTGACCGCGATCACGCTGTGCAAGGACAACGGCCTGCCGATCCTGGTCTTCGAGCTGCTCGCCGAGGGCAATATCGCCCGCGCGGTGAAGGGTGAGAAGATCGGCACACTCATCAGCGAGGATTCCGCCCGGGCCTGACGGCCGGGGGCCAGCCAGCAACAGCCGTCCGGGCCACCGGTACGGGACAACAGCAGATGATCCGGACAGGGAGCACACAGTGATCGATGAGACCCTCCTCGAGGCCGAGGAGAAGATGGAGAAGGCCGTCGCCGTCGCCAAGGACGACTTCGCCGCCATCCGTACCGGCCGCGCGCACCCGGCCATGTTCGCCAAGATCGTCGCGGACTACTACGGCGCGCTGACGCCGATCAACCAGCTGGCCTCCTTCTCCGTGCCGGAGCCGAGGATGGCCCTGGTCACCCCGTTCGACAAGTCGGCGCTGAAGAACATCGAGACCGCGATCCGCGACTCGGACCTCGGCGTCAACCCGTCCAACGACGGCTCGGTCATCCGGGTGGTGCTCCCGCAGCTCACCGAGGAGCGGCGCCGCGAGTACATCAAGCAGGCCCGCGGCAAGGGCGAGGACGCCAAGGTCTCCATCCGTTCCGTGCGCCGCAAGGCCAAGGACGCCATCGACAAGCTGGTGAAGGACAAGGAGGTCGGCGAGGACGACGGCCGCCGCGCCGAGAAGGAGCTCGACGACCTCACGGCCAAGTACGTGGCCATGATCGACGAGCTGCTGAAGCACAAGGAGGCCGAGCTCCTCGAGGTCTGACCCCGAGCTGCTCGACGAGGTCCGACCCGCGACCTCACGCCCGCCCCGGACGGCGCCGACCGGTCCGGGGCGGCGGCCCGGCCCGGGCCGACCCAAACGGGTCACGCGCGGCGGCCCCCGGCATAGCCGAGGGGCGACGCGGCACAGACTCTGATCATGCCTGTCCAGGAGAGCCCCGTGGCCCAGCCCGACCAGCAGCCCCGCAAACCGCGCGGCGGCCGCAACCTGCCCGCTGCGATAGGTGTGGGCGTCGGACTCGGTGCGGTCGTCGCCGCCTCGCTGTTCGTGGTGAAGGCTGTCTTCCTGGTCGTGGTCGCGGCCGCGGTTGCGGTCGGCGTCTGGGAACTCACCAGCCGGCTCTCCGAGCGCAAGTCCATCCACGTCTCCCTGCCGCCGCTGCTGATCGGCAGCGTCGGCATGGTCGTCACCGGCTACTTCGCCGGCGCCAAGTGGGCCGCCGCGATCCTCGCCCTGACCGGCCTGGCGCTGATGGTCGCCCGGATGAGCACCCCGCCCGAGAACTACCTGCGCGACATAACGGCCGGTGTCTTCACCGCCTTCTACGTGCCCTTCCTGGCCACCTTCGTCGCGCTGATGCTCTCTGCCGACGACGGTGCCTGGCGGATCCTGCTCTTCCTGATCGTCACCATCTGCAGCGACACCGGCGCGTACGCCGTCGGCTACAAGTTCGGCCGCAACAAGCTGGCCCCGACGATCAGCCCCGGCAAGACCCGCGAGGGCTTGGCCGGCGGCATCGGCCTGTCGATGATCGCGGGCGCCCTGCTGATGCAGTACGTGATCGAGGACGGCCGCTGGTGGCAGGGCCTGATCCTCGGCGGCTGTGCCGCGGTCACCGCGACCCTGGGCGACCTGGCCGAGTCGATGATCAAGCGCGACCTCGGCATCAAGGACATGGGCACCCTCCTCCCGGGCCACGGCGGCATCATGGACCGCCTCGACTCCCTGCTGCCCACCGCGCCGGTGGTCTGGGTGCTCCTCACCGCCTTCGTCGGCGGCTGACCCCGCACCACCAAGCAGCCCCGCACCACCACGCAGCCCCGCGTCCCGCGAGCCCCTGAACGCCTCCCGTTCGGGGGCTCACCCGGTTCCGGGAACCCGAACCACGACGACCGAGGAGACCGGCCGCTCATGTCCTCAGGAGATCCGTCGGTGCAGGCCTCGGACGGCGACGCCTCGGCCGAGGAGACCTGGGACTTCATGAGGGGGATGGCGGCACGCTGGGACGAACAGTCCCGGGCCTCCACCACGACCTGGCTCCCGCCGATCATGAGCGCCCTGGTGGAGGCGGCGGCGGCCAACGCCACGCTGCGCCGCCTCCATCCCTTCACGAGCCACCGGCAGCTCTGGTTCAGCACCGGCCCGCAGCCCTGGAAGGGCGAGGGCGACAGCTTCCCGACGCGCATCGATCCGCTGGAGTCGGGGCGCTACCGCGTGGAGCGGTGGGCAGCGAACCAGGGCCCGAGCGAGACCGTGCTGGAGACGGCGAGCGCCGAGGCAGCCGTGGCGGCGGCGGCGCGGATCGTCGAGGAGACGCTCGGGCGGGGCGGCCCGTCCCGCACCCGCCCTTGACGGGCACGGGGCAGTTCCCCGGATCTGCGACACTGGTTGGACCATGCCTAAGCCCGGAGAACATCACCGGGCGGACGCGAAGAGGGCCCCCTACCAGCGGGTTTTCCGCCGATAGGGGGCCCTTCCGCGTGCTCTGGGCCGTGTCGGGGCCGTCAGGTGGTGGGCTCGCCCTGCTGGAAGAGCTGATCCACGGCCTTCCGGGCGCGGTCCTGGCTGTTCGGCATGAGGTGCGCGTAGACCCGCAGCGTCAGGGCCGGATCGGCGTGGCCGAGGTAGTCGCTGACCGCTCGGATGCTCTCCCCGGCGTCCAGCAGCACCGACGCGTAGAAGTGCCGCAGGGCGTGCATTCCGTGTTCGCGGGCCGAGGCCCACGACTCCCCGCGGCTGGGCGTCGGGATGAGGCCGGCGGCGGCCAGCGCGGGCTTCCAGTCCTGGATGTTGAAGTTGCTCTTCCAGACCAGGCCACCGACGGTGTTGCTGAAGAGCAGCCGATAGGTCACCTTCGGGCCGTCCGGCGTCCTCCACGGCAGAGTGATCGGGACGGGCTTGCATCCGTCCATGTGGGCACGGACAGCGGCAGCCACCGATCCGGGGAGCGGGACGTCGCGCTCCTTGTTGCACTTCGGGGGAGCGAACACCGCCTTCCCCCGGATCAGCTTCACCTGCCGGAGGACCCGAACGGTGCCCGTCTCGAAGTCCAGCGCGTCGTCCTCCGCCAGCCCGATGATCTCGCCTTGCCGAAGGCCGCACCCAGCGCCGATGTCGGCCATGGCGCGGTACCGCTCCGGGAGCGCTGCCCGTACTGCGAACACCTGCTCAGGGAGCCAGGGCACGACCCGGCGGGCCTCGACCGCAGGGGGTCGCACGGACTTCGCCTCGCACGGGTTCCGGCTCAGGAGGCCGTCGTCCACGGCCGCCGAGAGCACCGCCCGCATGTCCGAGTAGATGTTCCGGGCGTACCCGCCAGCGATCGGGGTGGCTTCCAGCTCCTTGACCAGCTCCTGGATGTGGGACGGGCGGAACGAGTCGAGTGGGCGCCGGCCGATCCGGGGGAAGACGTGGAGCCGGAGCCGGGTCTCCACGAGCACCTGAGTCGAGGGGTCGGTCGTCTGCATCCGGAGCCACCGGTCCGCGAACTGCTCGAACGTCGTCCGCGCGGCCTTCGGGTTGATGTACTGGCCGCGCGACATGTCGGCCTCGATCTGCGCCAGCCATTCGTCCGCCAGACGCTTCTGCCGGTCGGGGAACGACTTGCTCCTCTCTGCGCCGTCCGGGCCGACGTACCGGGCCCGGTAGCGCAGGCCGACACCGTGGCGGTCGGTCTTCACCCGGCGAGGCTTGCCGTCGGCGCCGGTCTCGGTCTTGAACCAGCGGTCCTGGATGTGTCCTGCCATGGTCAGGCCGCCTCTCCGGTCTGGTCCGCCACCCACTGGGCGACGGCGTTGGGGTCGAAGCGCAGGTGTCGGCCGACGCGGAAGCCGGGCGGGCCGGTGCGCTTGCGGCGCCACTGGTAGACGGTCTCGACGGAAGGGAGGCCGAAGAGGGAGGCGACGTCTTCCGGGGTGAGGTAGCGCTGGGGCAGGGTGAGCGCGGCCGGGGGCTGGCCCGGCTCGGTCAGTCGGGCGGCGCGAGGCCGCTGACGGCTGGTCATGGGTGGTGCTCTCCTCGCTTCGAGGGGCGGGAGCGGCGTACTCACTTGGCGGTTAGGGCGCCGCTCGGGCTGGGTCTAGTGGCCGGCGGGGTGCCGGACCGCTTGTGGAGCGTGTTTTCGGGTGGTGCTCGGTGGTGTCGCTAGGCGCTAGTTGGCTGTTCGGGGCGGGTTTGGCTCGCTAGCGGGGTTGCTAGGTCTAGCGAGGCTGTTGCTAGGCGTCGGGGCCCGGGACGGACGGAGCCGGGGATCTCAGGACGCCCAGCGGCCGACTGTCGCTCTGTCACCGGCTGTGGCCGTACTGAGGTGGCTACCGGCTACTGGCTAGTGGGCAATCCGCAGGAGGAACCCCGTTTCGGGGTCCAGGGGGCCGACCTACTGGCTACTGGGGCGGTGCCAGTAACCAGTAACCAGTAGCTGAGAGTGATGGGCTTCCGGTGGCTGGCGGGTGTCAGGGGCGGTGTCAGGCCCTTCGGGAGCGGGTGTCAGGTCGGCCGGATCGGGGGTGTCAGGAGGTGTCAGACGGGGTGTCAGAGGTGTCTGACACCCCTCGCGCGTGCGCGTTACCTAGGGGTTTGGGTGTCAGCTGTCAGACGCGTCAGACGGTGTCAGACAGCCGATCTTGTTCGACCCGCTTGGCGGGCTGTGGACACGGGCCGTAGTTGCTGCGGCCGGGTCGGGGCTGCCATCGAGGGTGCTACCGGTAGCGCGGGGCTGGCCTGGTGGTAGCGGGCGCGGTGGGGGTCCGAAACCCGAGGTTGGACCGGTTTTCCGGGGTTTCGGCCGGCGGGGTGCTATCCGCTAACACCCAGGTCGGAGGGCCCTTTTGCCGCTATCAGGGGTGCTATCGCTAGCGGGGCAGGGTGCTAGCGGTAGCGGGCCTGCTATCGCCCTAGGTGCGGCTGTGCGCTGCAGTCGGGGGCTTGGTGGGGAGCGGGCGCGGGGCGCCGGGGTGTCCAGTTTTCTGGACGGCGCGGGCTGCTTCGGCGGGGTGGTGGCGGGCATCGGGTCCTCCTGGGGGTGGTCCGGAAAGGTCGGAAAGGTTGGAAAGCCTGCTGAGCTGGGGTTTTGTGGGGCGGAAAGTGGTCCGGGATGGTCCGGAAAGGGGTCCGGGAAGGTGCCGGTCGGGCTTGGCAGACCCCTTCGCGGACCATTCCGGACCACTTTCCGCCGGGTGTTTGCGCAGGTCAGGTGCCTTTACGGGCTTTCCGACCTTTCCGGACCGTCGCCCGGGGCGTAGAGGTAGATCGTCTGGGGGCGTCCACTGCCCTGGACCGGGGCGGCGACGTAGCCGGGCAGGTGGCACAGCCGGGCGGTCAGGTCGCTGCGCCAGGCGGCGTTGCGGCGCTTGAACATGACCTGGACCTCGGACTGGGTGAACCCGCCGGGTCCGGCGTTCTTCACGGCGGCGGCAAGCTTGTCCAGGTCCGGGTCACCGGTGCTGGACGCGGCCGGGCCCAGGATGTGCGCGGCCGACAGCCGGGCGTACCGGATCAGCGCCCACGCGGCCTGAAGGTGCTCGATCCCGATCTGCTGCTTGTGGTCGAGGAGGGCGTAGACCATGGCGGTCCGCTTCGCGTACGGCGCCGCACGGGCGGTGAACTCCGCCAGTGGCCCGTCATCGTCCTCACCGCCGGACAGCGCCGGGTAGACCTCGCTCCGCCACAACTCTGCTGCATCAGTGGTGAGTTGGACTTCGCCGACGTGGCGGGCGTCTTCCAGGACGGTGCGCCAGACGGTGGCGAGGTTGTTCACCAGGTCTTCGGGGGCGCCGGTGGCGTCGGGCAGCAGGAGGTTGCGGTGGACGAAGAGCGGCAGGAACCGGTTGTAGGTGCCTCCCGCGAGTTCGCTGTCCTGCATCTTGGCCCGCAGCTCACGGGGGCTGATGTGGCCGATCAGGGCGATGTGCGGGGCGGTCGCGTGGAGCGCTTCGCGGTTCATGACGCCGAGGTCTTCGCCGTTCCAGGCCTGCCGCAGCACACCGCCCAGCGAGGAGCCTTCGCGGCGGGCGCGGGCCATGGTGATGCCGTACTCGGACTCGACCACCCACAGGCGCTTGTCGGTGACGCCGGTCGACTTCTCGCTGTCCGGGGCGCCGTCCTTGACCTGCTCGATCAGGCCCTCGCCGGAGGACAGCCCGGAGGGCGTGTTGGAGGCCAGGAAGTCAGGGACGGCGGCCTTGAGCAGGCGGCGCACGGTGTTGGACGCTGCGCCCTTGCGTCCGGCGGCGGTGGCGCCGACGGTCAGGGCCCAGATCAGGGCGGGGTGGCGGTCGTTGCCGATCCACAGGAACGGGCCCGGGCCGATGACCGCCCCGCCGGCGGACAGGAGGTTGACCAGCACGCCGACGGGGTCGGCCTCGGTGGTCGGGTCGAGGGCACGGACGGTCTCACCGACCCATCCGCAGAACACCTCCGGCTCCGGCACCGGCCCGGGCCGGGTGGGGCGCTGAAGGCCCTCAGCGGGGTCGTAGAGCGGGTTCTCTGCCCGGGTTGGTCGGCCGCCGGGGTCGGTGGCGAGGTGGAGTTCAACGGGCATCAGGCGCTCTCCGCACGGAAGTTGGGGCCGGACAGGGTGGCGGGGTCGGGTCGGTCCTCCTGGAGGCCACCGGGGGACACGTGGCGGCGCCAGCCGGGGCGGCCGGGCACCGCGACCGGGGGCCAGCCGGGCGACGCGGCAGGCGTACGTGCGGCGGTTTCCTGCTGGCGGATCCGGGCGGCGGAGCGCTCGGCGGCGGTCGGGTGGTTGGCCCACGAGCGCACCTCCCGCACCAGGCGGCGCCAGTCGGCCTCTTCGCGGGCCTGCCGCTCGGCTTCCCACACGATCCGCTCGGCGGTGCCCTCCGAGACGGCGGCGACCACCATGGCGCGGATGCGGTCGGGGGACTGCTCGCACTCCTGGCGCCACGCTTCGGCGGCGGCGATGAGCGCGGCCTCCCGGCGCGGGTCGTCGGGGGCGAGTCGGGCGAAATCGGGGGAGCCGTAGTCGGGGATGCCGGTCGGCTGGCCCCACCGGTCCAGGACCGGAGTCGGGGCGATGCGCCGCAGTACGGTCAGGAACCGATCGGCGGCCCACCGAGCGGTCAGTCGGTGCGCATGCCGGTCGGCCTCCGACACCTCGACCGACCGCAGTCCGGTCGGGCCCATCGGGCCGCAACGGTCGGGTGGTGGCCAGGCATTTCGCGGTGTCACAGCGGGTCCTCTCAAACGGGGAGAGTCGGGCTGGAAGTCGGGTGTGCGTTCACCCCGGATCGGGGTGAACAGTCGGGTCCGCTCACGGGCGCTCACCGGTGCTCACGGGCCGCTCACGAAGCGCTCACCGGTGGGCGGTCGGGGCGGCGGGAGTCGGCTCCACGGGCCGCCCCGATCGGGCTCGGGGTCGGGTGAACGTTCACCGGTGCTCACGGCCGCTCACCGAGTGCTCACAGGGGTGTTCCCCAAGACCGGGTAGCGGTTCCGTCGCAGGTCGCAGGCGTTCGCCGTGCTCGCGGTGGTCGGGCCGGCCGGAACGTTCCCAAGATCGGGTACACCCGGGGGAACGGTCCGGCTGTTCACCGGTGAGGGGGGCGATCAGGCGGTGAGCGCGCTCACGACGGTGGGCGCCTGCGGGCGCGGGAAGGGGATGACGGTGGCGAGGCGCTCGGCCTCGGCGGCGCGGTCCGCCTGGACCAGGGCGAGCATGCCCGCCAAGTCCTGAGCGCGGGTGGCCCGGCGCTTGGACGGGAACCACTGCCGGTAGGTGTCGTCGTCCGGCTGGCCGTCGCCGCAGCCGATCAGGCGAAGGTTGTACGACCGAAGGAACTCGCCGCCCGAGCGGACCCGCTCCAGGCCTAGGCGGGCCACACCCTGTGCGATCCAGGCCTCGACCTGGACCTCTCCCGCCGTGCTGAAACGGCAGGTGTTCGACATGTCCGAGGCGTACAGGGCCACGGCCCGGGCGCTACCGGACAGCGCCGCCGACACGTGGGACAGGAGCGGAGAAGCGACCGTTGCGTGCATGATGGGAACTCCCTTCGAGGGGCGTGGAGCGGCGTACTCACTTGGCGGTTAGGGCGCCGCTCCACAGTGCTTCTGGAGGCCTTTCTGTGACACCTAGACTGACCTAGGTGTATCAACCTGTCAAGCAAATGGGACTAGGTGTATTGGCTCGTGCTAGTGGATACCCTGGTCGCATGACTGTCTCGACCGATGACCACCGCGCTCCGTACGTCCAGGTCGCTGACGCGCTCCGGGACGAGATCCAGTCCGGCAAGCTCAAGCCGGGCCAGAAGCTTCCGTCCGCGCGACAGTTGGCCGACCGCTTCCAAGTGGCGGTGATGACCGCCTCGAACGGCGTCAGGGTTCTGCGCGAGGAGGGCCTCGTGTCCTCGACCCAGGGGCGCGGCACGTTCGTGCGGCGCGCTGACGACCCGACACCTGTCGCTCCGACCCCGGCAGCGCCCGGGGTGCTCGTGGAACGAGTCGGGGTGCTCGAAGCTGAGGTGAAGCAGCTGACCGAGCGGCTTGCCGCCATGGAGACCCTGCTGCTGGAGCGGGATAGGTGACCCGCAGGCTGCTGATGCACTGTCAGGCTGAGGTTGTTCGTCATGGCCGCTGATCGCCCCTTCGTCCGGTAGGTTCCCGTCCTGGCGCAGTAAGCAAATCGCAGCTCAGGGTTATGACTACAGGCTGAGCGGCGGTCAATCACAACTCACTCACAGGCACAGGCGGGGGACGAGATGCCAAGCGAGCCACAGCCAGCAGAGCCATTCATCGCGGAGCTGAAGCGCTGGCGGGATGTGAGGGGCCTCTCCCAGTCCGCTCTGGCCAAGGCCGTCGGGTACACGCCGTCGTACGTCTCGAAGGTGGAGAGCGGCCAGCAGCGCCCGTCCAAGTCGTTCGCGGAGCAGTCCGACCGAGTGCTTCACGCCGGCGGGGCGCTCCGGCGGGCGCTTGCTGAGGCCGAAGCGCAAGCACGCCCAGAGCCGCTGGCGCATCAGGTGGCAGCTGAGGTGCCGGCCGGGGAAGCGCAGCCAGCGAGCGTGATCGTGCAGCACGACGATGCGGAGCTGTACTACGACGGCCGCACCTACCGAGCGACCCAGCGTCGGCAGCTCTACAACGCGAGCCCTGACCCGATCACCCGGTACCTGATCCGGATCTCTGTCGACCGCTATCCCGGCAATCCGGAGCGCTCCAACCGGCTCTACCGTGAGAATCCGCTGACGTGGGAAGAGATAGACCTGAGCGCCAGCGTGGGCAGCGAGCCAGTCGGCTGGCGGGTGCAGCACGACCGGGACGCTTTCAAGGAACTGTGGCTCCTCTTCGAGAACGACTACGGGCGCTACCCGCTCTACCCGGGCGAAACGACCTGGATCGAGTACTCGTACACGGTCGGGGAGGACAAGTGGGGCACCTGGTTCCAGCGGGCGGTCCGGCTCCCTACCGACCGACTGAGTGTCCGGCTGAACTTCCCTGCTGACCTCGACCCGGCCGTCTGGGGCACCGAAACCACGATGACCGCCGCAGCTTTTCCGTTCCGGACCGCGATCCATCGGGACGACGCCGAGGGCCGGAGGATCTACTCCTGGACCACCGACGACCCGCCGCTGCACGCCAGGTACCGGCTGGAGTGGAAGTTCCGCGCACGTCCTGACCACGAGGAGACCAGGCAGCCCATGCCCGCGACCACCGCCAGCGAGAAGATGCGATCCATCGGCGTCGTCCAGGCCGGAGACCCGATCCTGACCAACAAGGCCCGACCGTTCGACCTACCGGCCGAGGCCGAAGACGTGCGGCGGGTCGTGGCCGAGCTGAACGCGGCGGCCGAGCGAGCTGCGGGCATTCACGTCTTCAGCAAGGGGATGGGTGTGGCGGCGCCGCAACTTGGGATCGACCGGGCTGCCGCCATCGTGCGTACGGCGGAAGCCGAGACCATCACGCTGCTGAATCCTCGGGTTATCGAGGAGTCTGCCGAGGCGGACGAGCAATACGAGGGCTGCTGGAGCTTCTTCGACGTGCGAGGTGTGGTCCCCCGGCCGCGCAGCATCACGGTGGAGCACCAGACCATCGAGGGCCGGCGGCTGATCACCATTTTCGAGGATGCTGTCGCGCGCCTGGTGGCTCATGAGATCGACCACCTTGAAGGCGTGCTGTACACGGCACGGATGAGGCCCGGAGTGCAGCCCATTCCTGTCTCGGAGTATCGCGGCACAGGCCGGAACTGGAGCTACGAGCCTGATCCGTCTTAGGGATAGGCCGGTTACTGCACTCTGTCTCAGTAAATGACGCGGGGAATTTGGAGGGGAATCAATGCAGAAGCGGCCACTTCTTGATATTCCAGACAGTGTCACTCGGTCGGCGGCTGATTTCTATGAGCAGCATTTGGCGATCATGCTGCAGTACAGTATCGGTGAGATGATCATCGGCAGCCATGAGAGGTTTGTGGTTTCCGCAGGAAAGGCTCTTGCGACGGATGGAATGTCTCCCGCAGAGGTTTTTCCGGAAGCATTTGCCGAACTGGAGGCGCTAAAGGGCTACATTGAGGAAACCAGGCCTTCGAGACTTGAGGTGGCGCTGTCAAGAACCGTCGAAAACTTCCTGTCGTATGTGTCTGACATTCTCACCGAAGCAATCATTGCTCGACCGGATCTGCTGAGGACCCAGGAGCAGGTGACCCTCGAAGAAGTCCTCAATCATCAGTCCATCGAGGACTTTGTGCGGTGGGCCGCAGAGCGGCGTGTGAGCCAACTGTCATTCAAGGGGCTCGACGAAATCGCGTCCTACGTAGAGAAGCGCTTGGGCATGAAGCTCCAGTCCTCGGATGGCGACTGGGACACTTTGACCCAATCAATTGCCGTAAGGAACATCATTGTTCATCGACGTTCGATCGCCGATGAGCGGTTCCTATGGGCAATGAAGGGTGAGACTGAAGTGAAGCTTGGGGAGAAGTTTCAGGTGCCCCGGGAAGCGCTCGCGCAAACGATGAAATGTGCGATGAAGATTGTCCGAGGATTCGATGCGCGCGTAGCTGAAAAGTTTGACATCTTGCTGTTGAGTTCCGCAGATCAGGAATGGTATGAGAAAGTTGGTGGGGCAGCGGGAGATTGAGCGGGCGATTCGAGTCGACCTCGGGGCTCGGTGGTGAGCCTCCGGGGCCGTCTGTGGGCCGTGCGAGAGTGGCCACCGATGACAGACAGCGGCCGGTGTTGGACCCTCCGCCCCTTGTGAGGCGGGGGACAGTCATGTGGATCTGCGACACTGGTTGGACCATGCCTAAGCCCGGAGAACTGACCTTTGTCGCGCCGCGCGGCGCCAAGCCCCCGCGACACCTCGCCGACCTCAGCCCTTCCGAGCGCAAGGAGGCCGTCGCCGAGCTGGGCGAGCAGCCGTTCCGCGCCAAGCAGCTGTCCAACCACTACTTCGGCCGGATGTCGAACGACCCGGCGAGCTGGACGGACATCCCTGCGAAGAGCCGCGAGAAGCTGACCGAGTCGCTGCTGCCGGACCTGATGTCGGTGGTGCGGCACGTGTCGTGCGACGACGACGCGACCCGCAAGACGCTGTGGAAGCTGTTCGACGGCACGCTCGTCGAGTCGGTGCTGATGCGGTACCCGGACCGGGTCACGATGTGCATCAGCTCGCAGGCCGGCTGCGGCATGAACTGCCCGTTCTGTGCGACCGGCCAGGCCGGGCTGACCCGCAACCTGTCGACGGCGGAGATCGTCGAGCAGATCGCGGCCGGCATGCGCGACCTGAAGAGCGGTGCGGTGCAGGGCGGCGAGGCGCGGCTGTCGAACGTGGTCTTCATGGGCATGGGCGAGCCGCTCGCCAACTACAACCGGGTACTGGCCTCGATCCGGCGGCTGACCGACCCGGCGCCGGACGGATTCGGGCTGTCGCAGCGCGGCATCACGGTGTCGACGGTCGGCCTGGTGCCGGCGATGCACCGGTTCGCAGACGAGGGCCTGAGCTGCCGGCTGGCGCTGTCGCTGCACGCGCCGGACGACGAGCTGCGGGACGAGCTGGTGCCGGTCAACACCCGGTGGAAGGTCGCCGAGGTGCTGGACGCCGCGTGGAACTACGCGGAGAAGTCCGGCCGGCGGATCTCGATCGAGTACGCGCTGATCAAGGACATCAACGACCAGGCGTGGCGGGCCGACCTGCTCGGGCGGCTGATCAAGAACCACCGGGTGCACGTGAACCTGATCCCGTTGAACCCGACCCCGGGTTCGAAGTGGACCGCCTCCCGGCCGGAGGACGAGCGGGAGTTCGTGCGGCGGCTCCAGGCGCACGGTGTGCCGACGACGGTGCGGGACACCCGGGGGCAGGAGATCGACGGGGCGTGCGGTCAGCTGGCCGCAGCGGGCTGAGCAGCTACCGACAGGGGCGCGTAGGGGTACCCGTACCCCCACGCGCCCCTTCTGCAATCTAGGTCAGCGCGGCCGTGGCCAGGACGGCGGTCAGGCCGCCGGTCAGCAGCAGGACCGTGCCGGCGGCGACCGTACGCAGGGCGACCGCGCCGGCCAGCAGGCCGGGCGGGGTGCCGAGGCGGAGCAGGCCGTCGGTGACGGGGCCGCGGGCGGCGCGGAGTTCGAGCAGCCGGGCGGTGACGGCGGCGGTGGCGCAGCCGACGATGAGGATGCCCTCGATCACGGGGAGCGGCTCGGCGGTGCCGGAGGGGCTGGTCCAGTGGCGGGCGGCGGTGAGGACCAGCGCCAGCGCGAGGGCCAGGACGGCGAGCGGGGTGCCGAGGCCGCGGGCCTGGGCGGTGAGGCCGCGGCCGGCCAGCAGGCGGAGCGGGGCGGGGCGGCCGAGGGCGAGCAGCCGGCCGGCGAGGGCGAGCAGCGGTGCGGTGAGCAGCGCGATGCCGAGCGCGGTGAACGACCAGCCGATCAGGACGGCGGTGCCGGTGGCGCCGAGCCCTGCGGGCAGGTCGATCGGGCGGCCGTCCTGGGCGGCGCCGGGGCGCAGCCCGTACAGCTCGAGGGCGAGGCCGATGAGGGTGAGGCCGATCGGCAGGGCGAGGCGCAGCGGGGCGAAGGCGGTGGGGTCGGGTTCGCCGGTGCGGCCGGGGAGGGTGTCGGGGAAGCGGACGGCGCCGGCGGCGGCGGTTCCGGCGACGAGCGGCAGCAGGGCGAGCAGGGTGACCGGGGCGGCGGCGGGCAGCGGGATGCCCATGCCGAGGTCGGCGGCGAGCGAGGGTCCGGCGATGTCGTTGCGCAGGACCAGGAAGAGCAGCAGGGTGGCGGCGCCGCCGAGGGCGCAGGCGAGCGCGATCTCGCCGGCGATGAGCAGCCGGATGCGGACGGGGCCGGCGCCGGCGGCGGTGAGGCCGGCGATGCGTTCGGGCCGCTGGGCGGGCAGGGCGCGGGCGGCGGTCGCGGCGAACCAGGCGACGGCGGCGAGCGGGGGCAGGCACCACAGCAGCCGGGGGAACGACGCGCCGGCGGGGTCGCTGAGCGCGCGGCCGACGGAGCGGAGCAGGAAGGCGGCGACCACGGCGGCGGCGCCGGTGGTGAGCAGCCATCGGCCGAGGTCGAGGCCGCGGTAGCCGCGGGCGAGTCGGAGGTAGTACACCGTCGCCCCTCTCAGCGCCCGGCCGTGGCGGCGGGGACGGCGGTGGGGCTCAGGCGGCCGTCGACCAGCGAGACGGTGCGGTCCGCGTAGCGGGCGAGCTCGGGGTCGTGGGTGGCGAGCACCAGGGTCAGCTGGTGCGAGCGGGCGGCGCTCGCGAGTATCCGCAGCACCTGGTCCTGTGCTTCGCGGTGGAGCGGGGCGGTGGGGTCGTCGGCGAAGACCACGGGGGGCATCGGGGCGAGCGCGCGGGCGACGGCGATCCGCTGGCGCTGACTCTGCACCAGTTCGGTGGGGCGCTGCCGGGCGCAGTCGGCGACGTCGAGGCGCTCCAGCCATTCGCCGGCGGCGGTGTACGCGGCCTTGTGGCCGGCGCCGGCGAGGAGCAGGGGCAGGGCGACGTTCTCGCGGGCCGTCAGTTCCGGTACCAGGTGCGGCTCGGAGCCGACGAAGCCGAAGCGTTCGCGGCGCAGCTTCTCGCGGCCGGCCCGGGTGAGGGTGTGGACGGGGGAGCTGTTGAACCAGACCTCGCCCTCGTCGACCGGCAGCAGGGCGGAGAGGCAGCCGAGCAGCGTGGACTTGCCGGAGCCGCGGGGACCGGTGATCGCCAGCATCTCGCCCTCGCGGACGCCGAGCGAGACCCCGCGCAGGGCGGGAGTGCCGTGGTGGGACTTGACGATCCCGCGGGCCCAGAGCACGTCGTTGTCGGGCGGGGCCGCTGACATGTGATCCATCCAGGTGCCGACGGGGATATGACAGTCGTCAGATTAGAACGATCAGGTCGCGCCGCGGTTGCGGCGCACGGGTCCGATCGGGGGCAATACGGTGCAAAAGCGGCGTGTTGATCTCGGAAATACGCCGCGGGTACGCCGAAGGGCGGTCCCGGAGACACTCGGGACCGCCCTTCGGCGGAGGGTGGGGTGAGGATCAGGTGATCAGAGCTTCGCCCACGCGTCGGTGAGGCTGGTCCGCAGGATCTGCTCGATCTCGTCGAAGGTCGACTGGTCGGAGATCAGCGGCGGCGCCAGCTGGACGACCGGGTCGCCACGGTCGTCGGCGCGGCAGTACAGGCCGTTGTCGAAGAGCGCCTTCGAGAGGAAGCCGTAGAGCACGCGCTCGGTCTCGTCGTCGTTGAAGGTCTCCTTGGTGACCTTGTCCTTGACGAGCTCGATGCCGTAGAAGTACCCGTTGCCGCGGACGTCGCCGACGATCGGCAGGTCGCGCAGCTTGCTCAGGGTGCCCAGGAAGGCCGACTCGTTGTCGAGCACGTGCTTGTTGAGGCCCTCGCGCTCGAAGATGTCGAGGTTGGCCAGCGCCACCGCCGAGGAGACCGGGTGGCCCGCGAAGGTGTAGCCGTGCAGGAAGGTGTTGTCGCCCTTGTAGAACGGCTCGGCGATGCGGTCCGAGATGATCGTGGCGCCGATCGGGGAGTAGCCCGAGGTCATGCCCTTGGCGCAGGTGATCATGTCCGGTACGTAGCCGAACTTGTCGGCGCCGAACATGGTGCCGAGGCGGCCGAAGGCGCAGATGACCTCGTCCGAGACCAGCAGCACGTCGTGGCGGTCGCAGATCTCGCGCAGGCGCTGGAAGTACCCGGGCGGCGGCGGGAAGCAGCCACCGGCGTTCTGCACCGGCTCGACGAAGACGGCGGCGACGGTCTCGGGGCCCTCGAAGAGGATCGCCTCCTCGACCTGGTCGGCGCACCAGCGGCCGTACGCCTCGGGGTCGACGGTGCCGTCGGGGCCCTCGAGGTAGTGCGGGGCGCGGTAGATGTTGGTGTTCGGCGCCTTGTGGGTGCCCGGCACCAGCGGCTCGAACGGGGCCTTCAGGCCCGGCAGGCCGGTGATGGACAGGGCGCCCTGCGGGGTGCCGTGGTAGGCGATGGCGCGCGAGATGACCTTGTACTTGGTCGGCTTGCCGATCAGCTTGAAGTACTGCTTGGCCAGCTTCCAGGCGGTCTCGACGGCCTCGCCGCCACCGGTGGAGAAGAAGACCTTGTTCAGGTCGCCCGGGGCGTAGTTGGCCAGGCGCTCGGCCAGCTCGACGGCCTTGGGGTGGGCGTAGCTCCAGATCGGGAAGAAGGCCAGCTCCTTCGCCTGCTTGGCGGCCACCTCGGCCAGCTCGACCCGGCCGTGGCCCGCCTGGACCACGAACAGGCCGGCCAGGCCGTCGATGTACTTGCGGCCCTTGTCGTCCCAGATGTAGGTGCCCTCACCGCGCACGATGGTGGGGACAGGGGAGTTCTCGTACGACGACATGCGGGTGAAGTGCATCCACAGGTGGTCGTAGGCCTTCTTGGAAAGGTCCTTCTGCGCCGGCTCGGCTGTCATCGGGTGCCCCAGGTGTAGGTCTGTTTCCGGAGCTTCAGATAAACGAAGCTCTCGGTGCTCCGCACGCCGGGAAGCGCGCGGATGCGCTTGTTGATCATTTCGAGCAGGTGCTCGTCGTCCTCGCACACCAGCTCGGCCAGCAGGTCGAACGAGCCCGCGGTGCAGACGACGTAGTCGACCTCGTCAAAGGCGGCCAGTGCGTCGGCGACGGGCTCCACGTCGCCTTCGACCTTGATCCCCACCATCGCCTGACGGGTGAATCCGACGGTGAGGGGATCGGTCACGGCGACGATCTGCATCACGCCCTGGTCGAGCAGCTTCTGGACCCGCTGCCGCACGGCCGCCTCGGACAGGCCGACGGCCTTGCCGATGGCGGCGTACGGGCGGCGCCCGTCCTCCTGGAGCTGCTCGATGATCGCCTTGGAGGCGGCGTCGAGGGGAACGCTGGCGTTCCGGTCGCGGTTGGCCACGTCGCCACTGTGCCTGATCGACCCTCGATGCGCAACCCGATCTGCTGCTGATTTCGTCGCGGATGGGAAGAACGGGTGCGGATTGCGTCGTGTTGCCAGAGAACCCCTGCCGATTACCGCAGTGGTCGCGATACTCTGGCGAGGTACACGCGCAGGCGTGCACACACCCGAACGTGGCGCGTGGCTGACATGCCCCGGCCACCCGGTGCCGAGGTACCCTGGCGCCGGATCTGCAACGCCGCAGGCCCAGACCGAGGAGAGACCCGTGAGCGAGCTCCGCACGCTGCGCAACTACATCAACGGCGAATTCGTGGACGCGGCGGACGGCCGCACCCTCGACATCATCGACCCGACCACGGGCGAGGCGTACGCCACGTCGCCGCTGTCCGGCGCCGCAGACGTGGACGCCGCGATGGCCGCCGCGGACGCCGCCTTCCCGATCTGGCGCGACGCCACTCCCTCCACCCGGCAGAAGCTGCTGCTGAAGATCGCCGACGCGGTCGAGGCCCGCGCCGACGAGATCGTCGACGCCGAGGTGCGCAACACCGGCAAGCCGCGCGGTCTGACCCTCTCCGAGGAGATCGGCCCGATGGTCGACCAGATCCGCTTCTTCGCCGGCGCAGCCCGCCTGCTGGAGGGTAAGGCCGCGGGCGAGTACATGGACGGGATGACCTCGATCGTCCGCCGTGAGCCGGTCGGCGTCTGTGCCCAGGTCGCGCCGTGGAACTACCCGATGATGATGGCGGTCTGGAAGTTCGCGCCGGCCATCGCCGCGGGCAACACCGTGGTGCTCAAGCCGTCCGACACCACCCCGGCGTCGACCGTGCTGCTGGCCGAGATCATCGGCGGCATCATCAAGGACCTGGAGCTGCCGGCCGGCATCTTCAACGTGATCTGCGGCGACCGCGAGACCGGCCGTCTGATGGTCGAGCACCGCACCCCGGCGATGGCCTCCATCACCGGCTCGGTCCGGGCCGGCATCCAGGTTGCCGAGTCCGCCTCCAAGGACGTCAAGCGCGTCCACCTGGAGCTGGGCGGCAAGGCCCCGGTCGTGGTCTTCGAGGACGCCGACATCGCCGAGGCCGTCGAGGGCATCTCGGTCGCCGGCTTCTTCAACGCCGGCCAGGACTGCACCGCCGCCACCCGCGTGCTGGTGCACGAGTCGATCCACGACGCGTTCGTCGAGGCCCTCGCGAAGGCCGCCGCCGACACCAAGACCGGTGGCGTGGACGACGAGGACGTGCTCTACGGCCCGCTCAACAACGCCAACCAGCTGAAGCAGGTCTCCGGCTTCATCGAGCGCCTCCCGGCCCACGCCAAGGTCGAGGCCGGCGGCCACCGGGTCGGCGACAAGGGCTACTTCTACGCCCCGACCGTCGTCTCAGGCCTGAACCAGGACGACGAGATCATCCAGAACGAGGTCTTCGGCCCGGTCATCACCGTGCAGCGCTTCACCGACGAGGACCAGGCCGTCTCCTACGCCAACGGCGTCGAGTTCGCGCTCGCCTCCTCGGTGTGGACCAAGGACCACGCGCGCGCCATGCGGATGTCCCGCCGCCTGGACTTCGGTTGCGTGTGGATCAACACCCACATCCCGCTGGTCGCCGAGATGCCGCACGGCGGCTTCAAGAAGTCGGGTTACGGCAAGGACCTGTCCTCGTACGGCTTCGAGGACTACACCCGCGTCAAGCACGTGATGACCGCGATCTGATCGGGGTACCCCAGGGGCGCGAGGAACCGCGCGACCAGCCATCGTCCACGGACATGGGTGGTCGGGCGCGCCGTTCCTCGCGCCCCTCGTGGTCGGCCCTTCCACACTGTCATGGCGACGCGATTCGCCCGTGACAAGGTGCAACTGCCTGAGCCTGCCGCGGCTCCCTAGGCTGGAAGCCATGAGCATCCCCACCGCTGACTCAGCCGCCGGGAAGGCCGTCAAGGCTGCCGACCGCGCGCACGTCTTCCACTCGTGGTCCGCCCAGGCACTGATCGACCCCCTCGCGGTGGCCGGCGCCGAGGGCTCCTACTTCTGGGACTACGACGGCAACCGCTACCTCGACTTCTCCTCGCAGCTGGTGAACACCAACATCGGTCACCAGCACCCGAAGGTGGTCGCCGCGATCCAGCAGAAGGCCGCGCAGCTGTGCACCATCGCTCCCGGCTTCGCCGAGGAGTCGCGCAGCGAGGCCGCCCGGCTGATCGCCGAGCGCACCCCGGGCGACCTGGACAAGATCTTCTTCACCAACGGCGGCGCCGAGGCCAACGAGAACGCCATCCGGATGGCGCGGCTGCACACCGGCCGGCACAAGGTGCTCTCCACCTACCGCTCGTACCACGGCGCGACCGCCAACGCGATCACGCTGACCGGCGACCCCCGCCGCTGGGCCAACGAGACCGGAATCTCGGGCATCGTGCACTTCTGGGGCCCGTACGCGTACCGCTCCAACTTCCACGCGGAGAACGAGGCGCAGGAGTGCGAGCGGGCGCTGGCGCACCTGGAGCAGACGATCGCGTTCGAGGGCCCGGGCACGATCGCCGCGATCATCCTGGAGACCGTGGTCGGCACCGCTGGCATCCTGATCCCGCCGGCGGGCTACCTGGCGGGTGTCCGGGAGATCTGCGACCGGTTCGGGATCGTCTTCATCCTGGACGAGGTGATGGCGGGCTTCGGCCGGACCGGTGAGTGGTTCGCCGCCGACCACTGGGGCATCACCCCGGACCTGCTGACCTTCGCCAAGGGCGTCAACTCCGGTTACGTGCCGCTGGGCGGTGTGGCGATCTCGGCGGAGATCGCCGCGACCTTCGCCGAGCGCCCCTTCCCGGGCGGTCTGACCTACTCCGGCCACCCGCTGGCGTGCGCGTCGGCGGTGGCGACCATCAACACGATGGCGGAGGAGGGCATCGTCGAGAACGCCAAGCGGATCGGCGAGCAGGTGCTCGGTCCGGGCCTGCGCGAGCTGGCGGAGCGTCACCCCTCGATCGGCGAGGTGCGCGGTCTCGGCGTGTTCTGGGCGCTGGACCTGGTGAAGGACCGGGCGACCCGCGAGCCGCTGGTGCCGTACAACGCGGCCGGCGCCGCGAACGCCCCGATGGCCGCGCTGGCCGCCGCCTGCAAGCAGCGCGGACTCTGGCCGTTCGTCAACATGAACCGCTTCCACGTGGTTCCGCCGTGCACCGTCACGGAGGAGGAGGCCAAGGCCGGCCTCGCGGTGCTCGACGAGGCACTCACCGCCGCGGATGTGCACGCCGTCTGACGATCCGACACAAAATCTCCGCAAAGGCCCTGGACAACCTGTCCAGGGCCTTTCGGTTGAGCCGTTCCGTCAATCAGTACGATGATCCGCCGTACCTGATGATCAAAGGACGGTAAACCATGGGGGACCAAGGATTTCGGGTCGATCCCGAGGCGCTCAGAGCGTACGGCGCCGTCATCGAGGCACAGGCGGAGCGGATCGGGCAGATCCGCTCGGCGCTGGCGGGCGTGCCGCTCTCGTCCGACGACTTCGGCAAGCTGCCGGGCTCCGGCGAGCTCCACGACAGCTACCAGGAGCACGCGACGGCCGAGCAGCAGAACTTCGCCGACCTGGTCGAACTCCTCGACGGCACGGCCGAGGGGCTCCGGCACTCGGCCGCCAACTACGAGGAGCACGAGCTGGAGACCGCCGCGGTCTACGGGGGTGCGCAGTGAGCACGCTCGCCCCGACATCGTTCGGCGGCGCGGTCGACACCTACGAGTGGACCCGCGACCGGGTGCAGGACGCGCTGCCGCAGCTGCCGAGCTTCGACAACCCGGTCAGCGAAGGGCTGGACGCCGGGCTGGACAGCATCGTCAAGGCGGCCCTGGACGCCACCGGGCTGATGGACGCGCTGGAGGAGGTCACCGGCCACCTCGACCGGCTGACCGCGGCCTCGCACGAGTGGCAGGCCCAGGCGAAGGCCATGCGCGAGGTGGCCACCGTCCTGCGCGACGGTGGCAGCCGGCTCTCCGGCGCGTGGGAGGGCGAGGCTTCCGAGGCCTTCGGCCGCCACATGGGCATGGTGGTCGAGGCCGTCGACGCGACTGCGGCCGACATGGAGCAGGTCGCCCAGATCATCAGCCAGGCCGCCGCCGAGTGCCAACTGGCCGAACAGATGGTCATCGAGATCATTCGCGAGGCGATCGAGACCCTCATCATCACGCTGGCCGCCGGCGTCGTGGTCGACATCCTCACCCTCGGCCTGGCCACCGCCGCCGAGGCCCTCGTCGTCGAGGGCGAGATCGCGATCTACATCGCCCGGGTGGGCCAGGTCTCCAGGAAGCTGGAGACCGCGCTCAAGGAACTGCGCGAGGCCATCAAGGCGATGAAGGAGGCGCGCACCCTGGGCAAGTTCAACGAGGCCCGCAAGGCCGCCAAGGCGGTCCGCAAGCTCGGCGGCAAGGGCAACCGCTGGAAGAGCCTCAAGGACCTGGCCACCAACCCGTCGATGGAGAACCTCGGCGAGTACGCCACCGCGCGCGGCCTGCAGTCCGGCTTCGGCGCGGTGAAGGGCGGCGTCAAGGGCGGCCTGGGCCTGGCCGTCGGCGCCGGCGACTTCACCGGAGTCCTCACCGACAACCTGCTGAGCGACCAGGGACTGGAGACCGTCGCCCGCGGCCTGGACGGCCCGCCCGAGGACGCCCCGTACCGGGTGCCCAGGACCCGGATCGAGGAGGCCTTCGGATGAGCGCCGGCCCGTACGCCCCGCCGCCCGCGGTCTACGAACCGTCGATGCTCGGCGGCGGCTCCCACGTGCCCCTGGTCGCACCGCACCTGGCCCCCGGCGAGTGGCTGCACGGCATCGTCGACCTGCAGCTGAGCGACCTGATCCGCCGGGTGCCCCGCCGGTACCGGCCCAGGCGCGACGGCCTGTTCGCAGTGCTGGGCGTGGTGTTCGACGTGGCCGGCGCGATCGTCGAGGCGATCGAGGAGGCCATCGGCGGATTCTTCCGGATCCTGCGCCGGATCTTCCGCGGCCGGGGCCTGGTCGGCGGCTGGGAGAGCGAGGCCGGCCGGTTCGCGATCGCCGTGCTCACCGGCACCAAGGGCACCGTGGAGTACGAGAACCGCCACGTGCTGCTGGTCTTCACCGACCGCCGGATCCTGCTCGCCCTGGAGACCCGCCGGACGCTCGTCCTGCTCGGCGAGATCCCGCGTGGCCGACTGGCCCGGATCGAACTGCGCCTGACCGGCCTGTCCAGCCGGGCCGACGCGCACTTCGCGGACGGCTCCCGCGCCGCCCTCGAAATCCGGCAGCGCGACGCCCAGGCACTCGACCTGCTCGGCCGGGGCATGATCCCGCCCCCGCAGCAGCACTGAGCTCCGATGCGGTGCTCCGCCGACCCCGCCCGCCGGACCCGGGGTCAGCGGCGCACCGCGTCCAGCGCCAGCAGCGCCACGTGCAGCGACAGACAGGACTCCACCTGGTCCAGGTCCACCCCGAGGATCCGCTCCACCTTGTGCAGCCGGTCGTAGAACGACGGCCGCGACAGGTGCGCCGCGTCCGCCGCCGCCGACTTGTTGCGGCCCTGCTCCAGATAGATCCGCAGCATCTGCACCAACTGCCCGCCGTGCTCCGCGTCGTACGCCAGCAGCGGCCCCAACTCCCGCTCCACGTACGTCTGCAGGCGGGCGTCGTCACGCAGCAGGTGGAGCAGGCCGCGCAGCCGTACATCCGGCAGCCGGTAGTACGCGGCGGCCCGGCCGCCCGGCGAGTCGTGCAGCGCCGCATCCGCCACCTGGGTGGCCTCCAGCAGCGTCCGCCGGGCGTCGCGCACCGAACCCACGGAGGAACCCACCGCTATCACCGGCGCCTGCGCCGAGCCGTCCCGCACCGAGTCGGCCACCAGCTTGCGCAGCGCCGCCGCGAACGACTCCAGCGCCGCGTGCTCGTCCTGCTGCGAGCCCAGCGCGATCAGCACCCCCACGCCCTCGTCGTCCAGACCGCCGACCAGCGCCGACAGCCGGGAGGTCCGGATCGCGGTCGCCGCCAGCTCGGTGAAATCCCGCAGCCGGGCCTGCGCCTCCAACGCCGCCGGGATCAGCCCCTGCCGCTGCCGCAGCACCACGCCCACCAGCCGCCGACCCTCCAGCGGCACCCCCAGCGCCTGCGCCCGCAGCGCCACCTCGGAGACCGTCAGCGCATGGGTGAGGATCCCCGACAGCAGGGTGCGGTGGGTCTGCCGCTCCAGCGACTCCCGGTCCCGCACCACCAGCCGGTTCAGCGCCAGCGTCGCCGCACCGCGCTCCAGCAGCATCGCGTGCGGATGCGCGGTGTCCGGCGGCAGCACCACCGGCTCGTCGATCAGCACCAGCCGGCCCCAGTCCTGCCCCCGCGCGCCGACCGCCGTCACCAGCCAGCCGCTGCGCGCGTCGTACCCGGTCCGGCCCGCCGGATGCACCCCGCGGGAGCGCTTCTCCCAGTCCTCCAACAGCACCGTCTCCGGCCGACCCGCCGCCTCGTGCGCCAGCACCTGGTGCGCCAGGTTCTCCAGCACCACCGGCGCACCCGCCATCCGGGCCACCTGCCGGACCACCTCGGCCGGCTCCGCGCCCTCCACCGCCAGCTCGTTGAAGGTCTGGTGCACCGCCTCCGACACCCGCAGCTGCTCCAACTGGGCGTTGACCACCAGCGCGTGCACCGCCTCGGTCACCGCGACGAAGCGCAGCTCCCGGCGGAGCACCACCAGCGGCAGCCCGTGCCGCTCGGCAGCCACCACCAGCGCCTTCGGCAGCGAGTCGAAGTAGCGCCGGCCGAACTCGACCACCAGCCCGGCCACCCCGACCTCGTCCAGCTCCCGGACGTACCGGGCCAGCCCCTCACGGTCCTCCGGCAGCGCGATGCCGGTGGTCAGCACCAGCTCACCGCCCTGCAGCACCCCCGCCACGTCCGGCAGCTCGCTCACGTGCACCCAGCGCACCGGGCGCTCCAGCGCCTCCCCACCCGCCACCACCTGGGGCAGCCCGCGCCGCATCACGTCGAGGTCGAGCACACGGGCGACGGTGGGGAGCATCGCGGGGCCTCCTGGGGCAGAGTGTCAGGTAAATCATCCATCCTCACGACGGCCGATCACCCGTCCGCCGCCTTGCAGCGTGTAAGCCCCTTCGCGCCGCGCCTGGCGGAGTGACCCTTGCCCGGGGCGCCGCGCGCCGGGCATCGTCGGCCGGGTAGGACCGGACGATGGAGGCAAGTGATGGACCTGACCAGCTTCAGCGCGGGCGCGCAGTACATCGCGGGCCGGCTCACCCCCGGCACCGGGGACGAGCCCTTCCGCGTGGTCAACCCCGCCGACGGCTCCACCGTGCAGCAGGTGACGCTGGCCTCCACCGCCGACGTCGACCACGCCGTCGCCGCCGCCAGGGCCGCCCTCCCCGAGTGGTCCGGCGCCACCCCCGGCGCCCGGTCCGAGGCGCTCACCAGGCTCGCCGCCGTCCTCGGCGAGCACGCCGAGGAGTTCGCCCGGGTCGAGACCGCCCAGACCGGAAAGCCGATCAAGCTCTCCACCGAGTTCGACGTCCCCGGCACCGTGGACAACACCGCGTTCTTCGCCGGCGCCGCCCGCAACCTGGAGGGCAAGGCCGCCGGCGAGTACAGCGGCGACCACACCTCCTACGTCCGCCGCGAGGCGATCGGCGTGGTCGGCTCCATCTCCCCCTGGAACTACCCGCTGCAGATGGCCGCCTGGAAGATCCTCCCGGCCATCGCCGCCGGCAACACCGTCGTCCTCAAGCCCGCCGAACTCACCCCGCTCACCTCGCTGATGTTCGCCCGCGCCTGCACCGAGGCCGGCATCCCCGACGGCGTGGTCAACATCGTCACCGGCGCCGGCCGCACCGCCGGCGAGCACCTGGTCTCCCACCCCGACGTCGCCATGGTCTCCTTCACCGGCTCCACCGGCGTCGGCAAGCGCGTCGCCGAACTCGCCACCGCCACCGTCAAGCGCACCCACCTCGAACTCGGCGGCAAGGCCCCGTTCGTCGTGTTCGACGACGCCGACCTGGACGCCGCCGTCCACGGCGCCGTCGCCGCCTCGCTCATCAACAGCGGCCAGGACTGCACCGCCGCCACCCGCGCCTACGTCCAGCGCCCGCTCTACCGAGCCTTCGTCGACGGCGTCGCCGAGCTCTACCGCGCGATCCGCCTCGGCGACCCGCTCAACCCGCAGACCGACCTCGGCCCGCTGGTCTCCTACGCCCACCGCGACCGCGTCGCCGGCTTCGTCGACCGCGCCCGCTCCTACGCCACCGTCGTCACCGGCGGCGCCCCCGGCGGCAAGGGCCACGACGGCACCGACCTCGGCCTCGGCGCCTACTACCAGCCCACCCTGATCACCGACGCGGCGCAGGACAGCGAGGTCGTCCAGGGCGAGATCTTCGGCCCCGTGCTCGTCGTCCTCCCCTTCGACAGCGACGAGGACGGTCTGCGCCTCGCCAACGACACCCCCTACGGCCTCGCCGCCTCCGCCTGGACCAGCAACGTCCACCGCTCGCTGCGCGCCACCCGCGAGATCGCCGCCGGCTGCGTCTGGGTCAACGACCACATCCCGATCATCAGCGAGATGCCGCACGGCGGGTACAAGTCCTCCGGCTACGGCAAGGACATGTCGCAGTACTCGCTCGACGAGTACACCCAGGTCAAGCACGTCATGTACGACACCACCGCGGTCGCCCGCAAGGACTGGCACCGGACGATCTTCGGCGACCGCTGACCGAACGTTCCGCGCCGGACCGGTGCACCGGAACGCCGTACCGGACCGGTGCGCCGGACCGGTGTAAGAGACCACCGCCTCCGCGCTCTCCCGGATGACGGCGGGCACCCCGGGCCCGCCGCCGGGAGAGACGAGGAAGCACGTGGAGAGCACCCACCGCTCCGGCGCCCTGCGCTGGCTGGCCGAAGCCGCCGCGGACCCGGAGTCCTGCCTCCGCACCTGGCAGTCGGCCGGCCTCGAACCGGCCCTGCTCCCCGCCGGCCGCCGCTGGGACGTCCTGCTCGTACCCGCGCCGCTCGGCCTGCACGCCCTCGCCGCGCTCGGACGGCTGCACGGCCACGGTCCCGTCTACACCGACCCCGATCGGGACGATCTCGGCTTCCTCGTCCCGGTCGGCACCGCCGACCACTGGATCGCCACCGGCATCCGCGCCGTCGGCACCGGCACCCCGGTCGGCATCCCCCACCCCGACCGCCGCCACGGCCACCGCTGGCTCGTGCTGCCCGAGGGCGACGGCCGACTGGTCGACCCGGCTCTGCTCGCCCTCGCCCTGCACGACGCCGCCGCCACGCTTCGCCGCGAACGCTGAACCCCGATGGCGCCCCCCGCCCTGCCAACGCCGTGCGGCCCGCGACGCGCGGCTCCGGGCGCCGTCCGCCCCGAACGGCAAGACTGGTGCCATGAGCAGCACCACCGACGACCCCGTCCTCTTCGGCCCCGCCGGCGGACCGCCGGTCGGCGACGACCGCGCCCGGCTGCTGGAAGCCGTCCAGCCCTACTGCCTGCGCCACGCCCTCGCGCTCGGCGGCCGCGACGCGCTGCGCCTGCACGGCCTGGCCGTCGGCCGGGGCAGCGGACTGGTGCTGATCGCCACCGAGGGCCCGCTGCTGACCGACCTCGCCACCGGACTCGCCGAAACCCTCCGCGCCGCCGGCCACCCCGTTCACGAGGAACCCGGCACCGCCCGCCGCGTCCCGCTCGCCGGCGCCCGCTGGCCGGTCGAACTGCGCAAGGAGCCGCTGCGCCACCCGCCGCGCCTGCTCGGCGCGCCCGTCCCCGTCATCGACCTGGAGGACGCGGCCGCGCTCGCCGTGCTCGCCCTGTGCGACCGGGCGCTGCCCGGCGACCTGGCCGCGCTGCACGCCCTCACCGCCCGCTTCCGCGAAGGCGAGCTGGTCGCGCTGGCCACCGCCCTCGACGAGGACTTCTCCACCCAGGTGCTCGCCGACCGGCTGGAGACCGCCGCGAGCCTGGCGGCCGACCGGACGCTGCAGGGCTGGGCCGAGGCCTGGGCACAGGACCTGCGGCTCGACTCGCTGGAGACCACCGAGCTCGCCGACGGCCTGCACGACCCCTATCTGGAGGAGATTCCGGAAGACCCCGATCCGCCCGACGACCTGTAAGGGTGAACTTCCGATCCCCGTCAGGGTGCTCGTTGAGGCTGCCGCGTTCCGTGCGCAGACTGGAATGGAGCGCGGAACATCCGTGGGACATCGGAGGCAGAGACCTTGAGCACCAAGCACATCACGCACTGGATCGGCGGCGCGTCCGTTCCGACCGCAGGTTCCGCGCCCCGCCGCGGAGACATCTTCGACCCCGCCACCGGCCAGGTCACCGGCAAGGTCGACTTCGCGGAGATCGCCGAGGTCGACCAGGCCGTCGCCGCGGCCGCGTCGGCCT
>NZ_JAMZDX010000001.1:1005000-1550968 GCF_024172095.1 Kitasatospora cinereorecta
CAGCAATAGGGCCAACGCCCGCTGTGATGGGTAGGGGAGCGTCGTGTGCCGGGTGAAGCAGCCGAGGAATCGAGTTGTGGACGGTTCACGAGTGAGAATGCAGGCATGAGTAGCGATACAAGAGTGGGAAACTCTTGCGCCGATTGACCAAGGGTTCCTGGGTCAAGCTGATCTGCCCAGGGTAAGTCGGGACCTAAGGCGAGGCCGACAGGCGTAGTCGATGGACAACGGGTTGATATTCCCGTACCCGCTTTGAAGCGCCAACGCTGAACCCTCTGATGCTAAGCCCGTGAAGCCGGCCCGGAGTCTTCGGACAAAGGGACGTGGTGGAGCCGGTGGCCCGACGGGGTATTAGGTGAGCGATGGGGTGACGCAGGAAGGTAGTCCAGCCCGGGCGGTGGTAGTCCCGGGGTAAGGGTGTAGGACGAACGGTAGGCAAATCCGCCGTTCACATAGTCTGAGACCTGATGCCGAGCCGATTGTGGTGAAGTGGATGATCCTATGCTGTCGAGAAAAGCCTCTAGCGAGTTTCATGGCGGCCCGTACCCCAAACCGACTCAGGTGGTCAGGTAGAGAATACCGAGGCGTTCGGGTGAACTGTGGTTAAGGAACTCGGCAAAATGCCCCCGTAACTTCGGGAGAAGGGGGGCCATTGCTGGTGACGGGACTTGCTCCCCGAGCTGGTGGTGGCCGCAGAGACCAGCGAGAAGCGACTGTTTACTAAAAACACAGGTCCGTGCGAAGCCGTAAGGCGATGTATACGGACTGACGCCTGCCCGGTGCTGGAACGTTAAGGGGACCGGTTAGTCTAGTTTCGACTAGGCGAAGCTGAGAACTTAAGCGCCAGTAAACGGCGGTGGTAACTATAACCATCCTAAGGTAGCGAAATTCCTTGTCGGGTAAGTTCCGACCTGCACGAATGGCGTAACGACTTCTCGACTGTCTCAACCACAGGCCCGGTGAAATTGCATTACGAGTAAAGATGCTCGTTTCGCGCAGCAGGACGGAAAGACCCCGGGACCTTTACTATAGCTTGATATTGGTGTTCGGTTCGGCTTGTGTAGGATAGGTGGGAGACTGTGAAGCGGCAACGCCAGTTGTCGTGGAGTCGACGTTGAAATACCACTCTGGTCGTGCTGGATGTCTAACCTGGGTCCGTGATCCGGATCAGGGACAGTGTCTGGTGGGTAGTTTAACTGGGGCGGTTGCCTCCTAAAGAGTAACGGAGGCGCCCAAAGGTTCCCTCAGCCTGGTTGGCAATCAGGTGTTGAGTGTAAGTGCACAAGGGAGCTTGACTGTGAGACTGACGGGTCGAGCAGGTACGAAAGTAGGGACTAGTGATCCGGCGGTGGCTTGTGGAAGCGCCGTCGCTCAACGGATAAAAGGTACCCCGGGGATAACAGGCTGATCTTCCCCAAGAGTCCATATCGACGGGATGGTTTGGCACCTCGATGTCGGCTCGTCGCATCCTGGGGCTGGAGTAGGTCCCAAGGGTTGGGCTGTTCGCCCATTAAAGCGGTACGCGAGCTGGGTTTAGAACGTCGTGAGACAGTTCGGTCCCTATCCGCTGTGCGCGTAGGAGTGTTGAGAAGGGCTGTCCCTAGTACGAGAGGACCGGGACGGACGAACCTCTGGTGTGCCAGTTGTTCTGCCAAGGGCATGGCTGGTTGGCTACGTTCGGGAGGGATAACCGCTGAAAGCATCTAAGCGGGAAGCCTGCTTCGAGATGAGCACTCCCACCTCCTTGAGAGGGTAAGGCTCCCAGTAGACGACTGGGTTGATAGGCCGGATATGGAAGCCTCGTGAGGGGTGGAGTTGACCGGTACTAATAGGCCGAGGGCTTGTCCTCAGTTGCTCGCGTCCACTGTGTTGTTCTGAAACAACGACCGCCCTGCCGGCGGGTCGACAGTTTCATAGTGTTTCGGTGGTCATAGCGTGAGGGAAACGCCCGGTTACATTCCGAACCCGGAAGCTAAGCCTCACAGCGCCGATGGTACTGCAGGGGGGACCCTGTGGGAGAGTAGGACGCCGCCGAACAATTCTTCAGAAATAGCCCCTCCCGGGGAGATCCGGGAGGGGCTTTTCGCATTTCCGGGCAGGATCGCTCGCGAGACGGTCGTTCTCATCGCGCCCCCCACCGGGTACTCTGCGCCAATGCAGAACCTCACCCTGACCTGGCAGGCTTCGGCCGGTGCCTCGGCCGCGCTGTACGGCGCGGCGTTCGCGGTCAGGCGCGTGCGGGCGGTGGGGGCGGCGGGCCGGCGGGAGCTGGCGTCCGCGGTGCTGCGGGAGGCAGGTACGCTGCTGGCGCTGTTCACGCTGTGGCAGCTGGTGGGGCATCTCTCCCTGATGAGCACGGACCACGCGCTGGACCGAGCCGAGTGGATCCACCGGACCGAGCTGAAGTTCGGGCTGCCGGACGAGGTGTCCTGGCAGCGGGCGGTGGTGCCGCACCCGTGGCTGGTGGAGGCGGCGAACTACTACTACGCGACGATGCACTTCGGCGTGATGCTGGTGGTGCTGCTGTGGCTGTTCCTGCGGCATCGGGCGCGGTACGCGTGGGTGCGGACGACCGTGGTGCTGACCACGGCGGCGTGTCTGCTGATCCAGTTCATCCCGGTGGCGCCGCCCCGGATGCTGCCGGGGAACGGGTTCGTCGACCTGGCGGTGCAGTACGGGCAGTCGGTGTACGCGGGCGGGCCGGTCGCGGGGGTGGTGCCGGACCAGTTGTCGGCGATGCCGTCGGTGCACGTGGCGTGGTGCGTGATCGTCGCGGTGGCGGTGATCGGGGTGGCACGGTCGCCGTGGCGGTGGCTGGTGGTGCTGCATCCGCTGGTGACGGTGGTGGTCGTGGTGGTGACCGCGAACCACTTCTGGGCGGACGGCCTGGTGGCGATCGGGATTCTGCTGGTGGTCTACCTGGTGCAGCAGGCGGCGTCGGGCTGGCGCCATCACGCCCTGCCGCTCCACACGGGTTCCTCGCCGAGCGAGGCCCGGCAGGAGCGGAGCAGCGCGGGGCGCTAGCGCGCGGACGGCGGCAGGTGGCGGCGGACGCGGTCGAGCCGTTCGCGGCTCCGCTCCGGGCGGTCGATGCCCAGGCGCGCCCGGCGTTCCAGCCGGTACGCGACCACGATGGCGAGCGTGGCGTCCGGGGACTTCCGCCAGCGGCCGGTCCTGCGACGGCCGAAACGGATTCGCGGGTCGGCGTCGTCGGCGGTGGGCCCGTACGAGCGGAGGCGCTGCAGCGCCAGGGACTCCGCCCGGCGGAGTTCGTGGTGGGCGGCACGGCGGTTTCGGGGGATGTTCCGGCGGGAGCTCTGCTGGTTCTCGCCGTAGTCGTTGCGGCGGTCCTTGAGGTAGCTGAGCCGTTTCTTCTCCTGGGGTGACCGCCGCTGCCGCATGGCCTCATGGTGGGGCCGCGCGCGGCGGGCCGCACCGGATTTTCTACGACCGGGCAGATGCAGGAAGGCATGCGGAAGGGCCGAGCCCCGTGGGGGTGAGGCTCGGCCCGAGGGTTCCGGCGACGGTGCGTGCCGGGGCTACTTGACCGGCAGCGCCAGCCGGCCCCAGCGTCCGCCGGTGAGGGCGGCGGTGGCCGAGTACCAGGCGGCGAGGCCGGCGGCGGTGGCGACCCAGGCGGAGACCTTGCCGAGGCCGCTGCTGCCGTTGAAGGTGCCGATCGCGCTGAGCAGCAGGGAGACGGTCAGCAGGCCGTAGACGGCGCGGCCGAGCATGCCGTCGCCCCAGGAGGCGGCGGTCAGGGTGAGGGCGAGCAGGGCCCAGACCAGCAGGAACAGGCCGGCGGTGTTCTTGTCGACCGCGCCGGCGCCGGCCCAGACGACCCAGAAGGCGCCGAGGCTGGTAAAGGCGGTGCCGCCGAAGCGGTCGCCGTTCCAGAACTGCCAGAGACCGGCGATGAACAGAGTCGCGCCGCCGACCAGGTGGGCGAGCGAGGCGGCGCCGCCGGATGCGGTGCCGCTCAGCAGGCCGGTGCCGAGCAGGCCGTAGGCGAGGAGGGTGAGACCGAGGGCCAGGTTACCGAGCGGACCCGCGTCAGCGGATCGGGCGTTCGCCCCGGAAGCGTCGTTGCTCACCGGAGGCTCCTTTCACTCTGCGCCAGGGCATGGCGCGGTCACTGGTGAGTGAGGTGTGGGTGCGCAGGCCGGGCCGTGGGCGCACCGGCGAAGGAGTGCGGTCGGCTGCGGCGAAGTGTGAACCAGCTGGTCAGTGCTGGTCGAGTGTCCCCTCCGAGGTGGAATCCCCGGTGATGTGGGTGTACCCGGACAGGACGGCTTGTACCCTTGTGAATCTCACAATTTGGGTATCCGTCAGATAACCGGATCGGACACTTACGGTCGCCGTTGGGTCGGGATGCGCAACGTGAGGATCGCCATGTCGTCAGAAGGCGGCTCGGGAGCGAAGCGTTCCACCGCCCGGTGGACGCGGGCGGCGACCGCGCCGGCGGTCAGTCCGGTGCATCCGGTGAGGACGTCGGCGAGGCCCTCGTCGCCCAGCATCCGTCGGCCGTCCCGCCGTTCGGTGACCCCGTCGGTGACGCAGAGCAGGACCTCGCCCGGGCTGAGGACCAATTCCTCGGCGGTGAGTTCGAGTTCGTCCATGACGCCGAGCAGGGGCTGCGGCGAGGCGGCCTGGTCGACCTGGCCGTCGGTGCGCAGGCGCAGCGGCAGCGGGTGGCCGGCGCAGACCAGGGAGAGGGCGGTGGATCCGTCCGGGCGGGGGGTCAGCTCGCCGTAGAGCAGGGTGAGGAAGCGGGCACGGCTGCCCTCGTCGAGGATGGCGGCGTTGAGCCGGCTGAGGACCTGCGGGGCGTTGAGGCCTTCGCGGGCGAGCAGGCGCAGGGAGTTGCGGGCGAGGCCGGTGACGGAGGCGGCTTCGGGGCCGGTGCCGCAGACGTCGCCGATGGCGAAGCCGTAGGTGCCCTCGCGGATGGGGAAGAGGTCGTAGAAGTCGCCGCCGACCTCGTTGCCCTCGCCGGCGGCCTGGTAGAAGACCTCCACCTCGACGCCCGGGATCTTGGGCAACTCGGGCGGCAGCAGGGCGCGTTGGAAGGCCTGGCTGGTGGCGGTGCGCTCGCTGTAGAGGCGGGAGTTGTCGAGGGCCAGGGCGGCGCGGCGGGAGAGGTCCTCGCCGAGTTCGAGGATCTCCTGGCGGAAGCGCATGCCGCCGGCGAGGCCGAGGACCAGCAGGCCGATGACGCGGTTGCGGGCGGAGAGCGGCAGGACGACGGTTTCACCGAGCAGGCCGGCCAGTTCGGGGCTGTCGGTGAGGCCGAGGGACCGGGCGGTCTCGGTGGGGGCCTTCCAGAAGCGGACGCCGGGGCCGCGGCCGGCGTCGGGGGCCGGGGTCTTGTCGAGGACGGCGCGCAGCGGGTCGATGCGGTCCTCGTCCTCGTGGAGCAGGAAGGCGAGTTCGGCGGCGTTGGCGCCGGCGGTGCCGGGTTCGCCGGTGGTGTAGACGGCGCACCAGCTGGCCAGGGTGGGGACGGCCATCTGGGCCATCAGGGCGAGGGTCTGCTCGTGTTCGAGGGTGCCGGCGAGCAGGTCGGAGGCCTCGACCAGGAAGGAGAGCGAGCCGCGGCGCAGCCGTTCGAGTTCGCTGAGGCGGGCGCTCTCCAGGGCGAGGGCGATCCGGTCGGCGCCGAACTGGAGGCGCAGGGCGTCCTCGTTGTCGTAGCGGCCGGGGGTGGTGGCGGCGACGCCGAGCGAGCCGGTGAGGCGGCCGTCGACCTTGAGCGGGACGGTGATGAGGGAGCGCAGTCCGGTGCCGCTGAGCAGCGGGGCGACGCCGCGGCGGACGGAGAGGTCCTCGTGGACGGTGGGCAGGCGGGAGGTGTCGAAGCGGCCGCCGCCGGCGTCGATGGGCAGGCGGCCGAAGCGCTGTCCGGAGATGGGCAGTCCGGTGGTGGCGCGGACCTCGAACTCGCTCTCGTCCTCGCTGGTGAGCAGGAGGTAGGCGGCGTCGGCGTCGAGCAGGTCGCGGGCGCGTTCGACGATCCGCTGGAGGAGTCCGGCGAGGTCGTCGGTGGTGTCGGGGGCGACGGCGCCGACCAGCAGGTCGAGGGGTTCGAGGGCGGTATGGGTGTCGGCCGCGGTGGCGGGGGAGCGCAGCACGGCGCGGTCCTGGGCGCGGACGAGCAGGCACAGGACGGTGGGGGTGCCGTCGGTGTCGCGCAGGCGGACGTGCAGCCCGTACACGTCGGTGAGGGTGTCCCCGGCGGTGCGGACGGCGTAGCCGCCCTCCCAGCGGGCCAGCCGGAGGGTGTCGCCCAGGCCGAGGCCGGCACCGGGGGACTGGGGCCAGGCCGCGTACTCGGACCAGGGGCGGCCGAGGACGGTGTCGGCGCGGTGGTGCAGGAGGGCTTCGGCGTCGGCGTTCCAGGTGCGGATCCGGCCGTCCTCGTCGAGTTGGACGACGGCGACGCGTACCGGGCCGTCGGTGCCGGGGAGTTCGCCGCCGGGCAGGCTGGGCAGGGCGTAGCGGGTGCCGGCCTGCTGCTCGGGCAGGTCGAGGCGGAACCAGACGGTTTTGCGGCCGGCGGCGTACTCGACGCCCCAGCGGCTCGCCAGGGCGGAGCACATCAGCAGGCCGCGGCCGCCCTCGCCGTCGGGGTCGGCGAAGTGGTCGGAGGAGGACGCGGGGAGGTTGGCGAGGGAGGGCAGGCCGCGTTCGGGGTGGCGGTCGGTGACCTCGATGCGGACGGCGGTGTCCTCGCGCAGGCAGGCGACCTCGGCGGCGGTGCCGGCGTGCACCACGGCGTTGGTGACCAGTTCGCTGACCAGGACGACCGCGTCGTCGACCACTTCGGGCAGGCCCCAGCCGAGCAGCGCGTCGCGCACGAAGCCGCGCGCGGCGGCGGCCGATCGGCCGACCGGTTCGAAGGTGGCGGCTGCGCGCGCGGTGACCACGGCCACGTCTCCTCTTCTCTGGTCCGGCTGTGCCGGGGGCGGGGCGGGTGGCGCCGTCCGGTCCCGGTGCAGCGGTCCACCCTACTTTCCACTGGGTACCCCGCGGAGTCCGGGCGCCGAAACAGGCACCGGAGGGTGATTCTGTTCACCGTTTTGCCCATCCCCCGTGAGAACCCTGTGCAACCGGCCGGACACCCGGGGCGGCTACTGACAGACTGGGGGGTCCGCAGTCGTCGGTCGGCGCAGTACGGTCGAGGGCGGCGGCGGTTCCTCGGGCGGCCGTCCGCCCGCTCCCGAGCGGTACTGAACAGCCATGATCTGGGAGGGCCCTGTTGAGTTCGGCCACCAAGGACGTTACCGGTACGACTCCGGCCGCGGTGCGCGGCAGCCGGTCGGTTCCGCCGTCGCGCGGTGCCGCCGGGCGGCGGCAGGGTGCGGTCCGGGGCGCCGAGCCCGCCGAGCTGCGCAAGCTGCTGGCGGCGTTGACGGCGATGCGCGACGGCAACTTCCGTCGCCGGCTGACGTTTCCCGGGGACGGCCTGCTGGCGGAGATCGCCGCGGTGTTCAACGAGGTCGCCGAGCGCAACCAGCACCTGACCGGTGAGCTGGCCCGGGTGCGGCGGGCGGTGGGCCGGGAGGGCCGGCTGTCGGAGCGGCTGGAGACCGGTGTCGGCGAGGGCGCCTGGATGGCGGCGGTCGACAACTGCAATGCGCTGATCGACGATCTGGCCCGTCCGATGGCGGAAGTGGGCCGGGTGCTCACCTCGATCGCCGAGGGCGACCTGGACCAGCGGATGGAGCTGCGCTCGGTCCACACCTCGGGGGCGAGCTACCCGCTGCGCGGCGAGTTCCTGAAGGTCGGCCGGACGGTGAACGGGCTGGTCGACCAGCTCTCGGAGTTCACCGACGAGGTGACCCGGGTGGCGATCGAGGTGGGTACCGAGGGCAAGCTCGGCGGCCAGGCCAGGGTCCGCAGCGTGTCGGGCAGTTGGAAGGACCTGGCGGACTCGGTCAACACCATGGCCGGGCGGCTGACGGCGCAGGTGCGCAACATCGCCGAGGTGACCACGGCGGTGGCCAAGGGCGACCTGTCGCGCAAGGTCACGGTCGACGTGGCCGGCGAGATGCTGGAGCTGAAGAACACCGTCAACACGATGGTGGACCAGCTGAACTCCTTCGCGGCGCAGGTGACCCGGGTGGCCCGCGACGTGGGCACCGAGGGACGGCTGGGCGGTCAGGCGCAGGTGCCGGGCGTGGCCGGCGTGTGGCGCGACCTCACCGACTCGGTGAACTTCATGGCCAACAACCTGACGGCGCAGGTGCGCAACATCGCCGAGGTGACCACGGCGGTGGCCAAGGGCGACCTGTCGCGGAAGATCGAGGTCGACGCGCGCGGTGAGATCCAGGAGCTGAAGAACACCATCAACACGATGGTGGACCAGCTGTCGGGCTTCGCCGAGCAGGTGACCCGGGTGGCGCGCGCGGTGGGCACCGAGGGCATCCTGGGCGGCCAGGCGCAGGTGCCGGGCGTGGCGGGGGTCTGGAAGGACCTGACCGAGAACGTCAACTCGATGGCGAACAACCTCACCAGCCAGGTGCGCAACATCGCCCAGGTGACCACGGCGGTGGCCAAGGGCGACCTGTCGCAGAAGATCCAGGTGGACGCCCGCGGCGAGATCCTGGAACTCAAGAACACCATCAACACGATGGTCGACCAGCTGTCCTCGTTCGCGGACGAGGTGACCCGGGTGGCCCGGGACGTGGGCACCGAGGGCATCCTGGGCGGTCAGGCGAGCGTGCCCGGCGTCTCCGGCACCTGGAAGGACCTGACCAACAGCGTCAACCTGATGGCCAACAACCTGACCAGTCAGGTGCGCAACATCGCCGAGGTGACCACGGCGGTGGCGCGCGGCGACGTCTCCAAGAAGATCACCGTCGACGCCAAGGGCGAGATCCGCGAGCTGGTCACCACCGTGAACACCATGGTCGACCAGCTGTCGGCGTTCGCGGACGAGGTGACCCGGGTGGCCCGCGAGGTGGGCACCGAGGGCATCCTCGGCGGCCAGGCCCGGGTGAGCGGCGTCTCGGGCATCTGGCGGGACCTGACCGACAACGTCAACTTCATGGCGTCCAACCTGACCAGCCAGGTCCGCAACATCGCCGAGGTGGCCACCGCGGTGGCCCGCGGCGACCTGTCCAAGAAGATCACCATCGAGGCGCAGGGCGAGATCCTGGAGCTGGCCGGCACCCTGAACACGATGGTCGACCAGCTGTCGGCGTTCGCCGTCGAGGTGACCCGGGTGGCCCGCGAGGTGGGTACCGACGGCACCCTGGGCGGCCAGGCGTCGGTGCCGGGCGTGGCCGGCATCTGGAAGGACCTCACCGACAACGTCAACCTGATGGCCAACAACCTGACCGGCCAGGTCCGCAACATCGCCCTGGTCATCACGGCGGTGGCCCGCGGCGACCTCTCGCAGAAGATCGACGTCGACGCCCGGGGCGAGATCCTGGAGCTCAAGACCAGCATCAACACCATGGTCGACCAGCTCGGCGGCTTCGGTGACGAGGTGACCCGCGTCGCCCGCGAGGTGGGCACCGACGGACGCCTCGGCGGCCAGGCCCGGGTGGCCGGGGTCGCCGGCACCTGGCAGGACCTCACCGAGTCGGTGAACGAGCTGGCCAACAACCTGACCCGGCAGGTGCGCGCGATGGCGCAGGTGGCGACCGCGGTGACCCGCGGCGACCTGTCGCCCCGGATCAACGTGGAGGCGTCCGGCGAGCTGGCCGAGCTCAAGGACAACATCAACCAGATGGTCGCCAACCTGCGCGAGACCACCCGGGCCAACAAGGAACAGGACTGGCTGAAGACCAACCTGGCCCGGATGTCCGGTCTGCTGCAGGGCCGCCGCGACCTGTCCGCGGTCGCCTCGCTGATCATGAGCGAGCTCACCCCGGTGGTCTCCGCCCAGCACGGCGCGTTCTTCCTCGCCCAGCCGGCCGGCCGGACCGCCGAGCTGGTCACCGAGGACGACGACGAGAACGACGTGGTGATGCGGCTGATCGGCAGCTACGGCTACAACCGGCGCACCATGCCGACCACCTTCCGGCTCGGCGAGGGCCTGATCGGCCAGGCCGCGGTGGAGAAGCGGCCGATCCTGCTGAAGGAGACCCCGCCCGGCTACCTGAAGATCGCCTCGGGCCTGGGCGAGTCCGCGCCCTCGCACGTCGTGGTGCTGCCGGTGCTGTTCGAGGGCCGGCTGCTCGGCGTGATCGAGCTGGCCACCTTCTCCTCGTTCACCGCCGTCGCACTGGACTTCCTCAACCAGATCGCCGACCAGATCGGCGTCACCGTGAACACCATCTCGGTCAACACCAAGACCGAGGGGCTGCTCCTGGAGTCGCAGCGCCTGACCGCCGAACTCTCGATGCGGTCGGCCGAGTTGGAGGCCCGTCAGGAGGAGCTGGAGCGCACCAACGAGGAGCTGCAGGAGAAGGCCGAGCAGCTCGCCCAGCAGAATCGTGACATCGAGATCAAGAACAGCGAGATCGAGGAGGCGCGGCAGATCCTGGAGGAGCGCGCCGAGCAGCTCGCGCTGGCCTCGCGCTACAAGAGCGAGTTCCTCGCCAACATGTCGCACGAGCTGCGCACCCCGCTCAACTCGCTGCTGATCCTGGCCAAGCTGCTCTCCGACAACAACGAGGGCAACCTGTCGGCCAAGCAGGTCGAGTTCGCCGAGACCATCCACGGCGCCGGCTCGGACCTGCTGCAGCTGATCAACGACATCCTCGACCTGTCCAAGGTGGAGGCGGGCAAGATGGACGTCCGCCCGGCCAAGATCGCCCTGGTCCAGCTGGTCGACTACGTCGAGGCGGCGTTCCGGCCGCTCACTGCGGACAAGAACCTGGACTTCGCGGTCCGGGTCTCCCCGGACCTGCCGGTCACCCTGCACACCGACGAGCAGCGCCTCCAGCAGGTGCTGCGCAACCTGCTCTCCAACGCGGTGAAGTTCACCGACAGCGGCGCGGTGGAGCTGATGATCCGCCGCGCGGCCAACGGCGACGTGCCGCAGCACGTCCGCGAGCAGCTGCTGGAGTCCGAGTCGATCGCCGGCCCGGACGAGCCGCTGATCGCCTTCTCGGTCTCCGACACCGGCATCGGCATCCCCGGCAACAAGCTGCGGGAGATCTTCGAGGCCTTCAAGCAGGCGGACGGCGGCACCAGCCGCAAGTACGGCGGCACCGGCCTCGGCCTGTCGATCAGTCGGGA
Source organism: Kitasatospora cinereorecta (assembly GCF_024172095.1). Lineage (GTDB taxonomy): Bacteria > Actinomycetota > Actinomycetes > Streptomycetales > Streptomycetaceae > Kitasatospora > Kitasatospora cinereorecta. The sequence continues at coordinate 1,016,194 of NZ_JAMZDX010000001.1, forward strand.
GATCGCCCGCCTGCTGGACGGCGAGATCCACGTGGAGAGCGAGCTGAACAGCGGCTCGACCTTCACCCTGTACCTGCCGCTGCGCAGCGAGGGCCCGGACGGACCGGCCGGAGAGCGGGCCCCCGCGCGGGCCGCGATCGCGGCGACCTCGGCCGGCACGCCCGTCCCGCTCGGGGAGAACCCGGCCCAGCACTGGGCGCAGGAGGTGCGCGAGCTGGCCGAGGAGCGCCGTCGGGACGCGGCCGAGCGCCGGCGTGCGGTGCGGGCCGCGGAGCAGGCCCCGGCCGCGCCCGCCGAGGAGGGCGGCGTGCCGCGCCAGCCGGCCGAGTCGGCGCCGGCCCAGCAGGCCGCCCTGCCGCAGTTCCACGGCCGCTTCGACGGGGAGCGGGTGCTGATCGTCGACGACGACATCCGCAACGTCTTCGCCCTGACCAGCGTGCTGGAGCAGTACGGCCTGACCGTGCTGTACGCGGAGAACGGCCGCGAGGGCATCGAGGTGCTGGAGCAGCACGAGGACGTGGCCCTGGTGCTGATGGACATCATGATGCCGGAGATGGACGGCTACGCGACCACCGAGGCGATCCGCCGGATGCCCCAGTTCGCCGGGCTGCCGATCATCGCGCTGACCGCCAAGGCGATGAAGGGCGACCGGGAGAAGAGCCTCCAGGCGGGCGCGACCGACCACGTCACCAAGCCGGTCGACCCGGACCACCTGCTGGCGGTCATGCGCCAGTGGCTCTCGGTCCAGTAGCCGCCACGGGCCCGGGCACGCCGTCACTGGCGGGCCCGGCCGGGAACCCGGTAGGGTCACCCAATCGTTGCGAACAGTGACCGAACGGTGACGGGTCGCACTGGGCCTGTGGCGGGCAAGGGGGTACGGCTAGCATGACCGGGGCAGTGATGGGCGGCACGCGCGTGCCGTCCCTCGGAAAACAACCGGCAGGAGGTCGGGTCCTGGTGCAGAAGGCGAAGATCCTTCTGGTCGACGACCGGCCGGAGAACCTCCTCGCGCTGGAGGCGATCCTCTCCGCGCTCGACCAGACGCTGGTCCGCGCCTCGTCCGGGGAGGAGGCGCTCAAGGCGCTGCTCACCGACGACTTCGCGGTGATCCTCCTGGACGTCCAGATGCCCGGCATGGACGGGTTCGAGACGGCCGCGCACATCAAGCGCCGCGAGCGCACCCGGGACATCCCGATCATCTTCCTCACCGCGATCAACCACGGGCCGCACCACACCTTCCGCGGCTACGCGGCCGGTGCGGTCGACTACATCTCCAAGCCCTTCGACCCGTGGGTGCTGCGCGCCAAGGTCTCCGTCTTCGTCGACCTCTACATGAAGAACTGCCAGCTCAAGGAGCAGGCCGCGCTGCTGCGCCTGCAGGTGGAGTCGGACGGACAGGCGGCGCTCGGCGCGCCGCTGCTGAGCGAGCTGTCGGCCCGGCTGGCGTCGGTCGAGGAGCAGGCCGAGGCGCTCACCAAGCAGCTGGAGGGCTCGCCCGAGCCCGCCGCGGCGGCGACCGCGGCCCATCTGGAGCGCAAGCTCGCCGGTCTGCGCCGGGCGCTGGAGGCGCTCCGTCCGGGTTCGAACTGAGCGCGCGTCACTCTCACACGATCGGGTGACGGCGGGGCGGGGTGACGGGGTGTCGCGACACGCCCCGGCCATTCCGGTCGGGCGCGCCGATCGGGCTCGACACCCCCGGTAGGCTGCTGACCCATGGCCACACGTACGCCCGGCGCCGCGCCACGCAACCCCAAGCCCGGGCCGGCCAAGAAGGCGCCGGCCAAGAAGGCCGCGGCGCCCAAGCCGCCCGCCAAGCGGGCGGCCGCGAAGAAGGCGGCGCCCCCGCCGCCTCCGCCGCCGCGTCCGATACTCTTCCGCGCCGTCCGTGCGGTCTGGCTGGGCATCGCGCACTCGATCGGCGCGGTCTTCCGCGGCTTCGGGCACGGCGCCAAGAACCTCGACCCGGCGCACCGCAAGGACGGCGTGGCGCTGCTGCTGCTGGCGCTGGCCCTGGTCACCGCGGCGGGCACCTGGTTCGGCCCGCAGGGCTGGCTGGGCGAGGCGGCCACCAATGTGGTCTCCGGACTGTTCGGCCGCCTCGACGTGCTGGTGCCGCTCGTGCTCGGCGGCACCGCGGTCAAGCTGATGCGCCACCCCGGCCCGCCGGAGGCCAACGGCCGGATCGCGATCGGCCTGACCACCCTGGTGGTCGGCATCCTCGGGCTGGTCCACATCGGCTGCGGCGCGCCCGCGATGTCCAGCGGGGCGACCCGGATCCGGCAGGCCGGCGGCATCCTCGGCTGGGCCGCCTCCACGCCGATGATGGCGGCCGCGGGGCCGCCGCTGGCGGTGCCGCTGCTGCTGCTGCTCGCCTTCTTCGGCCTGCTGGTGGTCACCGCCACCCCGGTCAATCGCATCCCGGAGCGGCTCCAGCAGCTCGGGGTGCGGCTCGGGGTGGTCGAGCCGCTGCCCGCCGACGGTCCGGACGGCGAGTCGGCCGACGAGCGCGCGTACTCCACCGCGCCGCCGGAGGACGCCGACCCGGACGCCCTGCCGATCACCATCGGGGACGACGAGCTCTCCGCCCGCCGCAAGCGCCGCCGCCGCAAGGGCGAGGAGCCAGCCGCCGAGCCGGTCTCCTTCGACAAGGACCCGTACCAGACCCGTGACCTGGCGGCCGGCGTCGCCGCCGACCTGGACGGCGCGCTCACCTGGGGCGTGCCCGGCTCCCCGGCGGTGGCGAGCATGCTGAACCAGGTCAAGGACAACACCGCCCCGCCGGAGGAGCCGTGGGACAGCGGCCCGGCCGGCGGCGCCGTACCGGCCGCGCGCGCCTCCGAGGCCCCCGAGGGCCACGGCGAGGCCCCGGTCCGGATGGAGCAGCTGCAGCTCGCCGGCGACATCACCTACGCGCTGCCCGCGCTGGACCTGCTGGAGCGCGGCGCGCCCGCCAAAGCCCGCTCCCAGCTCAACGACGAGGTGGTCGCCCAGCTGACTGGCGTGTTCGCCGAGTTCAAGGTGGACGCCCGGGTCACCGGCTTCACCCGCGGCCCGACGGTCACCCGCTACGAGGTCGAGCTCGGCCCAGCCGTGAAGGTCGAGCGGATCACCGCCCTGGCCAAGAACATCGCGTACGCGGTGGCCACCCCCGACGTGCGGATCATCTCGCCGATCCCCGGCAAGTCCGCGGTCGGCGTGGAGATCCCCAACCGGGACCGCGAGATGGTCACCCTCGGCGACCTGCTGCGCTCGCGCACCGCCGCCGAGGACAGCCACCCGATGGTGGTCGGCATGGGCAAGGACGTCGAGGGCCACACCGTGATGGCCAACCTCGCCAAGATGCCGCACGTGCTGGTCGCCGGCGCCACCGGCGCGGGCAAGTCCTCCTGTATCAACTGCCTGATCACCTCGGTCCTGGTCCGGGCCACCCCGGACGAGGTGCGGATGGTGCTGGTCGACCCCAAGCGGGTCGAGCTGACCGCGTACGAGGGCATCCCGCACCTGATCACACCGATCATCACCAACCCGAAGAAGGCCGCCGAGGCCCTCCAGTGGGTGGTGCGCGAGATGGACATGCGCTACGACGACCTGGCGGCCTTCGGCTTCCGGCACGTCGACGACTTCAACGCCGCGGTCCGGGCCGGCACCGTCAAGCCGCCGCTGGGCAGCGAGCGCGAGCTGACGCCGTACCCGTACCTGCTGGTGATCGTGGACGAGCTGGCCGACCTGATGATGGTCGCCCCGCGCGACGTCGAGGACTCGGTGGTCCGGATCACCCAGCTCGCCCGTGCGGCCGGCATCCACCTGGTGCTGGCCACCCAGCGGCCCTCGGTGGACGTGGTCACCGGCCTGATCAAGGCCAACGTGCCGTCCCGGCTGGCCTTCGCCACCTCGGCGATGGCCGACTCCCGGGTCATCCTGGACCAGCCCGGCGCGGAGAAGCTGATCGGCAAGGGCGACGCGCTCTTCCTGCCGATGGGCGCCTCCAAGCCGGTCCGCATGCAGGGCGCGTTCGTCACCGAGGCGGAGATCGCCAGGGTGGTCCAGCACTGCAAGGACCAGCTGGCCGCCCGCTACCGCGAGGACGTGGTGGTCGGCGGCGGGCCGAAGAAGGAGATCGACGAGGAGATCGGCGACGACCTCGACCTGCTGATCCAGGCGGCCGAGCTGGTGGTCTCCACCCAGTTCGGCTCCACCTCGATGCTGCAGCGCAAGCTGCGGGTCGGATTCGCGAAGGCCGGCCGTCTGATGGACCTGATGGAATCGCGCGGGATCGTCGGCCCGAGCGAGGGATCGAAGGCCCGTGACGTGCTGATCAAGCCGGACGAACTGGACGCGGTACTGCTCACGCTGCGGGGGTGACCTGCGGGTGGTCTCACTCGTTCGGAGGAATGTGATGACCACCCGTCAGATCTCCCCAACCGGGCCCGCTCGTTCGGGCCATACCGGTTGAGAAACGTTCCGCCACCACCCCTAGACTGTCTTCTCAGCAGGTGGCCAACGCTCGAAAGGCACGCCCCGTGACCATCGGCAAGTCCCCCCGCCGCGACTCCCACACCTCCTCCGCGCCCTCCGCCGCCGTGCCCGATCAGGCCGCGGAGCAGTCGGGCGTGGTCGAACGGCCGGCCGACGCCGGGCCGAGCATCGGCCGGGTGCTGGCGGCGGCGCGGATCGAGGCCGGACTGACCGTCGATCAGGTCAGCACCGCGACCCGGATCCGGGTGCCGATCGTCCACGCGGTGGAGGACGACGACTTCGACCGCTGCGGCGGCGACTTCTACGCCCGCGGCCACATCCGGCTGATCGCCCGCGCCGTCGGCGTGGACGGGGACGCCCTGGTCGCCCGCTACGACGCCGCCCACGGTGGCGCCCCGGGCCCGCGCCGGGCCACCCAGCTGCTGGACACCGGCCCGATCAAGGTCACCGACCACCGCCGCCCGAACTGGACCGGCGCCATGGTCGCCGCCATCGTCGCGGTGGTCGCGCTGATCGGCTTCAACCTGTTCGGCAGCGGCTCCACCACCGACCACACCCCCGGCGCCGCCAGTGCTCCGCTGCCCAGCGGCGCCTCGGCCCCCTCCACCGCCACCGCCCAGCCCCCGGCGCCCGCCCCCAGCCTGGCCCCGATCGCCGCCGCCCCGGCCGACAAGGTGACCGTGAAGCTGGTCGCCGAGAAGGACAAGAGCTGGGTCACTGCCAAGGACGGTAACGGCAAGTCGCTCTTCTCGAACAACCTCGAGGAGGGCCAGGACCAGACCTTCACCGATCCCAAGAAGATCAACCTGGTGATCGGCAACGCCGGGGCCGTCCACGTGTACGTCAACGGCAAGGACCTCGGGCCCGCCGGTCAGGATGGCCAGGTCGTGCACCTGACGTACACCCCGGGCGACCCGCAGGCCGGCTGATCACCGAGATGTGATCAAGGCGTGTGGCCTCCGGGGGGAACGGCACCGGGGGTCGCGCGTTAATCTTGGCGTCATGCCTGAAACCCGCACTGTCGCCCTGGTCACGCTCGGATGCGCTCGCAACGAGGTCGACTCCGAGGAACTCGCCGGGCGACTGGAGGCCGACGGCTGGAAGCTGGTGGACGACGCCAGTGAGGCCGACGTCGCCGTCGTCAACACCTGCGGGTTCGTCGAGGCCGCCAAGAAGGACTCCGTCGACGCCCTCCTCGAAGCCAACGACCTCAAGGGACACGGCCGCACCCAGGCCGTCGTCGCCGTCGGCTGCATGGCCGAGCGCTACGGCAAGGAACTCGCCGACGCCCTCCCCGAGGCCGACGGCGTGCTCGGCTTCGACGACTACGCCGACATCTCCACCCGCCTGCAGACCATCCTGTCCGGCGGCCACGTCGAGGCGCACACCCCGCGCGACCGCCGCAAGCTGCTCCCACTCACCCCGGTCGAGCGGCAGGCCGCGGCCGCCGAGGTCGCCCTGCCCGGCCACGGCGCTCCCGAGGACCTCCCCGACGGCCTCGCCCCCGCCTCCGGCCCGCGCACCCTGCGCAAGCGCCTGGACGACGCCCCGGTCGCCTCGGTGAAGCTCGCCTCCGGCTGCGACCGCCGCTGCTCCTTCTGCGCCATCCCGGCCTTCCGCGGCTCCTTCATCTCCCGCCGCCCCAGCGACGTGCTCAACGAGGCGGTCTGGCTGGCCGGCCAGGGCGTCCGCGAGATCGTCCTGGTCAGCGAGAACAACACCTCGTACGGCAAGGACCTCGGCGACATCCGCCTGCTGGAGACCCTGCTCGGCGAGATCGCCGCGATCGAGGGCGTCGAGCGGGTGCGGGTCAGCTACCTGCAGCCCGCCGAGATGCGGCCCGGTCTGATCGACGCGATGACCGGCACCGACAAGGTCGTGCCCTACTTCGACCTGTCCTTCCAGCACTCGGCCCCGGCCGTGCTGCGCCGGATGCGCCGCTTCGGCAGCACCGACCAGTTCCTGGAGCTGCTGGGCACCATCCGCGACAAGGCCCCGGAGGCCGGCGCCCGGTCCAACTTCATCGTCGGCTTCCCCGGCGAGACCGAGGAGGACTTCGCCGAGCTGGAACGGTTCATCACCCACGCCGGGCTCGACGCCATCGGCGTCTTCGGCTACTCCGACGAGGAGGGCACCGAGGCGGCCGGCTACGACGGCAAGCTCGACCAGGACGTGGTCGACCAGCGGCTGGCCCGGCTCTCCCGGCTCGCCGAGGAGCTCACCGCCCAGCGCGCCGAGCAGCGGATCGGCAGCGAGGTGCTGGTCCTGGTCGAGTCGGTCGAGGACGGCGTCGTCGAGGGCCGGGCCGCCCACCAGGCGCCGGAGACCGACGGCCTGACCACCCTGCTCGGGATCGAGGACGCCGAGATCGGCCGCTTCTACCGGGCCCGCGTGGTCGGTACCGAGGGCGTCGACCTGGTGGCCGAGATCCTCGCCGACGGTGCGGAGGACGGAGCATGACCAAGGGGCCAGGGGCCCCCGCGGCGACGCGGCCCACGGCGGCCGCGCCGCCACCGCCGCCGGGGGTCTGGAACATCGCCAACGTCCTGACCATGGTCCGGCTGCTGCTGGTCCCGGTCTTCGTGGCGCTGCTCTTCGCCGACGGCGGACACAACCCCAAGTGGCGCTCGGTCGCCTGGGCGGCCTTCGCCATCGCGATGATCACCGACCTGTTCGACGGCGAGCTGGCCCGGCGCAAGGGCCTGATCACCGACTTCGGCAAGATCGCCGACCCGATCGCCGACAAGGCGATCATGGGGGCCGCGCTGATCGGCCTCTCGATCCTCGGCGACCTGCCCTGGTGGATCACCGCGGTCATCCTCTTCCGCGAGCTCGGCATCACCCTGATGCGCTTCTGGGTGATCCGCTTCGCCGTCATCCCGGCCAGCCGGGGCGGCAAGCTCAAGACCCTCACCCAGGGCATCGCGGTCGGCATGTACGTGCTGGAGCTGACCGGCTGGCTCGCCACCGCGCGGGCCGTCCTGATGGGCATCGCGGTGCTGCTGACCGTCGGCACCGGACTCGACTACGTCGGCCAGGCCGTCCGGCTGCGCCGCGAGGGGCTGGCGAAGGAGCGGGCGGGGAAGTGACCACCGGCGAGGGCCTGTCAGGGGACACGGGCGGGGGCGGGGCCGCAGGCGGCAGCGGGCTTGCCGAGCGGGTGCTGGCGGCGGTGCGCGGCGAGGGGGCGACGCTGGCCGTCGCCGAGTCGCTGACCGGCGGCCTGCTGGCGGCCACGCTGGTCGACGTGCCCGGCGCCTCGACGGTGCTGCGCGGCTCGGTCACCGCGTACGCGACCGACATCAAGGCCTCGGTGCTGGGCGTGGACGAGGGCCTGCTCGCCGTCCACGGCCCGGTCCACCCGGTGGTCGCCCGCCAGATGGCCGACGGCGTCCGCCGCCTGCTCGGCGCCACCTACGGCCTCGCCACCACCGGCGTGGCCGGACCCGACCCGCAGGACGGGCAGCCGGTCGGCACCGTCCACGTCGCGCTGGCCGGCCCGGCGGGAACAGCGGCGGCGTCACCGCGGTTGTCGGGGGAGCGTGCCACAATCCGGCGCGACACGGTGACGGCCGCCCTCGAGTTGCTGCTCGAACGTGTAGCGAACGATTCCCCGGCGCGCTGAGGTTTGCTGAAATCGCTGAACTGGCCCCGCGGGCCGGAGGATCGTGTTAGACCGGATGGCCCGGTTGGGCAGATATCCAGCCAGAGGCGGGGAACAGACAGGGGAGGGGGCAGCCTTGCAGCCCAGAGTGAACACGACCACGGTCCCCGCACGGGATGCGGACAAGGCGGTACGGTGGGGGCGTGACATCTCGATCCGCAGTCCGAGGAGGGAGGCACCGATGATTCTGCTCCGTCGCCTGCTGGGCGATGTGCTGCGTCGGCAGCGCCAGCGCCAGGGCCGCACACTCCGCGAGGTGTCGGCAGCCGCCAGGGTTTCGCTCGGCTACCTCTCCGAGGTCGAGCGGGGACAGAAGGAGGCCTCCTCCGAGCTGCTCTCCGCCATCTGCGACGCGCTCGATGTCCGGATGTCCGAGGTCATGCGCGAGGTCAGCGACGAGCTGTCGCTCGCCGAACTTGCGGCGATGGCCACCCTCTCGGAGGGTGATCTGCTGAGGCCGGTGCTCGAACCGGTTCCGCTGCCGTCGCCCGGCGTCGACCGGGCCGGTTCCATGTCGCCCAAGACGGCGGCCATGGACGTGGTGGCGGCCTGACCGGACCTCGCCGGTCCCGACGATCTCGGGACGCGAGTGAAGGAGGCCGCAGATGCGGGGTGCGTGGGCGCTGCGCGGGGTTCTGCTCGTGCTGGCCGGCACGTTGGGTTGGATCTTGCTGCTGGGCGGCACCGTCGGTTCCGGCGGTGCCGCCCTCGGCATATTCGCGGCGGGTGGCTGGGGGCTGGCGCTGGTGCCCATCCACACCCGAGAGGCTCATGCGCGGACGGGAGAACTCCGTCAGGGGCTCGGGGAACTGCGAGGGCATCCCCTGGAGCGCGAGCCGGACGGCGGGTGAGGCGGAAGGCTGCGGGACCGTACCTTTCGTACGCGCGCAGTTCCCCGCGCCCCTGGGGTCTGCCCGACCTGTGCAGTTTTCCGCGCCCCTGGGGGGCTCATGCGCGTAGGCGGTAGCCGCGGGGGGTGGGGTGGAAGCCGGCGGCTTCCAGGGCGGGGGCGAGGGCCGAGGTGAGGGCGGGTTCGCCGTTGGCGCGTTCGACGGTGACGGTGCCGAGGGTGCCGTCGCGGACGGCGCCCGCGAGGGCGGTTGCGGCCGGTCCGGGGTCCGCCGCCCAACTGAGCAGGGACTTGCCGCCGCGCTCGACGTAGAGCGCGAGTTCGCCGTCGACCAGGACGACCAGGGCGCCGGCCTTGCGGCCGGGGCGGTGGGCGGTGGCTCTGGTGGTGGCGTCCGGGTCGGGTGAGGCCGGGGGTTCGGGCCAGGCCAGGGCGGCGCCGTACGCGTTGGCGGGGTCGGCGGCGGCGAGGACCAGGACCTGAGGGGGTTCGGCGGAGCCGGTGGTGGACCAGTCGGAGGCGGCGGCGCGCTCCAGGCGGCCGCTGATCGAGCGCAGCCGGTCGGCCGCGCCCTCCATGGCGAACTGGGCGCCGCCGAGGCCCTCGACGAAGTAGCCGCGGCGGGCCTTGCCGCGCTCCTCCAGAGCGGCGAGCACCCGGTACACCCCGGCGAAGCCGCCGGGGACGCGTTCGGCGGTGACGGTGCCGCGGGTGAGGATGCCGTGCCGGTCGAGCAGGTTCTGCGCCTGGGCGGTGGCCCGCACGGTCGGGTCGCCGCCGTACGCCGGCAGCAGGGACCAGCGGCCGGCGACGGTGGGCGGGCCGGAGCGCAGCGCCCCGGCGGGTCGGCCGAGGCCCCGCCCGGCGCCGCCGTAGCGGCCGCGCGGGGTGGCGCGGGGGGCCCGGTGGGCGGTGGAGCCGGCGGTGCGGCCGGAGCCGAGCAGGGCACGCAGCGGGGCGAGGGTGTCGTTGGTGACGTAGCCGGCCCAGACCAGGTCCCAGAGGGCGTCGGCGAGTTCGGTGGGGGAGGTGTCGGGGAACGGCTCGGCGAGCCGGTCGGCGAGCTGGCGGAAGAACAGGCCCCAGCCGCCGGCGAGCACGTCCAGCAGGGCGGTGTGCAGCGGGGTGAGTGCGGGCGGGACGGGCTCGGGGCGCAGCAGGTGGGCGTTGTCCGGGAGGTGAAGGCTGATCCAGCCGTCCTTGCCGGGCAGTGCGCCGGCACCGGACCAGCCGATCTCGCCGGCGGACATCAGTTCGTCGAGCATGCCGGGCCGGTAGTCGGTGAGCCGGGCGGGCAGCACCAGCTTCTCCAGGGCGGAGGCGGGCAGGGCGGTGCCCTGGAGCTGTTCGATCACCCGGTAGAGGCCGTCGAGGCCACGCAGCCGGTGGCCGGCCAGGTGCTGCCACTGGGGCAGGAAGGCGGCGAGGGCGCGCGGCGGGACGGCCTCGACCTCCTGGCGCAGGGCGGCCAGTGAGCGGCGGCGCAGCCGGCGCAGCACGTCGGCGTCGCACCACTCGTGGGTGGCGGTGTGGCCCTCGATGGGCCGGAACTCGCCCTGGACCAGGCGGCCGGCGGCGGTGAGCCGGTGCAGGGTGCCGGTGACGACGGCGGTGCCGAGGCCGAACCGGCCGGCCGCCTCGGCGGCGGTGAACGGGCCGTGGGTGCGGGCGTAGCGGGCGATCAGGTCGCCGAGCGGGTCCTTGACCGGTTCGGTGAACGCCTCGGGGACGCCGACCGGCAGCGGGGTGCCGAGGGCGTCGCGCAGCCGGCCCGCGTCCTCGATGGCGGACCAGCGCAGCTCTCCGGCGATCCGGACCTGGATCACCCGGCGGGCGGCCTCCAGTTCCAGGGCCCAGAGCGGCTCGGCGCCGCGGGTGGTCAGTTCGGCCTCGCCGAGCGGGCCGAGCAGGCGCAGGGCGTCGGCGACGCCCTCGGCGTCCTTGATCCGCCGCTCGGGGGTGAGTCGCTGGAGTTCGGCCTCCAGGTCGGCGAGGACCTGCGGGTCGAGGAGTTCGCGCAGCTCGGCCTGGCCGAGCAGTTCGGAGAGCAGCCGGGAGTCGAGGGAGAGGGCGGCAGCGCGGCGCTCGGCGATCGGGGAGTCGCCCTCGTACAGGAACTGGGCGACGTAGCCGAAGAGCAGGGAGCGGGCGAAGGGGGAGGGCTCGGCGGTGGTGACCTCGACCAGGCGGACGGCGCGGGACTCCAGGTCGCCCATCAGCTCGACCAGCCCGGGGACGTCGAAGACGTCCTGGAGGCACTCGCGGACGGCCTCCAGGACGATCGGGAAGGAGCCGTACTCGGCGGCGACCTCCAGCAGCTGGGAGGCGCGCTGGCGCTGCTGCCAGAGCGGGGTGCGGCGGCCGGGGTTGCGGCGGGGCAGCAGCAGGGCGCGGCCGGCGCACTCGCGGAAGCGGGCGGCGAACAGGGCGGAGCCGCCGACCTGGTCGGTGACGATCTGTTCGATCTCGCCGCGGTCGAAGAGCGCCGTGTCGGCGCCGACCGGGGCGTCGTCGGTGACCGGCTTGTCGGTGGGGAAGTCCAGGAGGTCCGCGTCCGGCAGGCGGAGCACGATGCCGTCGTCGGCGTGCATCACCTGCGGGTCCAGGCCGTGCTTCTCGCGCAGGCGGGCGCCGAGGGCGAGCGCCCACGGGGCGTGCACCTGGGCGCCGAACGGGGAGTGGATGACGATCCGCCAGTCGCCGAGCTCGTCGCGGAAGCGCTCGACCACGATGGTGCGGTCGTCCGGGAGGTGGCCGCAGGCCTCGCGCTGCTCGGCCAGGTACGAGAGCAGGTTGCCGGCCGCCCAGTCGTCCAGGCCGGCCAGGCGCAGCCGCTCGGTGGCGGCCTCCGGCGTCAGGGCGCCGACCTCGCGGACGAAGGCGCCGACGGCGCGGCCGAGCTCCAGCGGACGGCCGAGGGTGTCGCCCTTCCAGAACGGGAGCCGTCCGGGCACGCCCGGGGCGGGGGTGACCAGCACCTTGTCGTGGGTGATCTCCTCGATCCGCCAGGAGGTGGTGCCGAGGGTGAAGACGTCGCCGACCCGGGACTCGTAGACCATCTCCTCGTCCAGCTCTCCGACGCGTCCGCCGCCCTTCTTGGGGTCCGCTCCGGCGATGAAGACGCCGAACAGGCCGCGGTCGGGGATGGTGCCGCCGGAGGTGACGGCGAGCCGCTGGGCGCCGGGGCGGCCGGTGACTTGACCTGCGACCCGGTCCCAGACCAGGCGGGGGCGCAGTTCGGCGAAGGCGTCGGAGGGGTAGCGGCCGGCCAGCATGTCGAGCACGCCGTCGAAGGCGGACTGGGGGAGGGTGGCGAACGGCGCGGCGCGGCGGACCACGGTGAGCAGCTCGTCCACGTCCCAGGTGTCCAGGGCGGTCATCGCGACCAACTGCTGGGCCAGCACGTCCAGCGGGTTGCGGGGGATGCGCAGGGCCTCGATCCGCCCGGCGCGCATCCGCTCGGTGACCACGGCGGACTGCACCAGGTCGCCGCGGTACTTGGGGAAGACCACGCCGGTGGAGACCGCGCCGACCTGGTGGCCCGCGCGGCCGACGCGTTGCAGGCCGGAGGCGACCGAGGGCGGCGACTCGACCTGGACCACCAGCTCGACGGCGCCCATGTCGATGCCCAGCTCCAGGCTGGAGGTGGCGACCACGGCGGGCAGCCGGCCGGCCTTCAGCTCCTCCTCGACCAGGGCGCGCTGCTCCTTGGAGACCGAGCCGTGGTGGGCCCGGGCGAGCACCGGCGGGGCGCCGGCGGCCGCGCCGGAGCCGCCCATCAGCTCGGCCGGGCCGTGCGCCTCGGGCATGGCCTCGCCGGTGGCCCGCTCGTAGGCGATCTCGTTCAGCCGGTTGCACAGGCGCTCGGCGAGCCGGCGGGAGTTGGCGAACACGATGGTCGAGCGGTGGGCCTGGACCAGGTCGACGATCCGCTCCTCGACGTGCGGCCAGATCGAGTTCTGACGACCGTCGCCGTTCTCGGCGGGGCCGGTGGTGGCGGCCGGCAGGTCGGCCAGGTCGGCGACCGGGACGACCACGGAGAGGTCGAACTCCTTGGCGACGGCGGGCTGGACGATGCTCGCCCCGCGGTGGGGGCTGAGGAAGCGGGCCACCTCCTCGACCGGGCGGACGGTGGCGGAGAGCCCGATCCGGCGGGCGGGGCGGTCCAGCAGCCGGTCGAGCCGCTCCAGGCTGAGCGCCAGGTGGGCGCCGCGCTTGGTGCCGGCGACGGCGTGCACCTCGTCCAGGATCACCGTGTCGATGCCGCGCAGCGCCTCCCGCGAGGCGGAGGTGAGCAGCAGGAACAGCGACTCGGGGGTGGTGATCAGGATGTCCGGCGGGTGGGTGGTGAAGCGGCGGCGGTCGGCGGCGGGGGTGTCGCCGGAGCGGATGGCGACCTGGACCTCGGGCTCGGGCAGGCCGAGCCGGACGGCGGCCTGGCGCAGGCCGGCCAGCGGGGCCCGCAGGTTGCGCTCGACGTCGACCGCGAGGGCCTTGAGCGGCGAGATGTAGAGCACCCGGCAGCGGCGCTTGGGGTCGGCCGGGGGCGGGGTGGCGCTGAGCCGGTCGAGCGCCGAGAGGAAGGCCGCCAGGGTCTTGCCGGAGCCGGTGGGGGCGACCACCAGGACGTCGGTCTCCTGCCGGATGGCCGACCAGGCCTGGGCCTGGGCCTCGGTGGGCGCCTCGAAGGCGCCGGTGAACCAGGCGGTGGTCGCCGGGGCGAAGCCGTCGAGAGCGTCGGAGGTGGGTCGCGCCATGCCCCCATGGTGCCCGCTGCCACCGACAGCCCGCGGGTCGGTCACCGTCTGACGCAGTCCAGCAAGTCAAATAGGACAATCCGCTCATATGGTGAGGTATTAGGCCGGCGGTCGCGCAGGCCCGAGGAGCGGAGGCCGCGCCATGGAGCAGGTCAGCCACCACGGCCGCCCGGCCCGGCACCGCAGCCTCCAGGTGCTCGGCGCGATGCTGCTGACCGCCCTCCTGCTCGGCGGCGCCGTCCCGTACGTGGCCGGACCCGGCCGCTCCTTCCTCAGCTACCTGGTGCTCGCCGACACCCTGGACGCCCAGGGCGCCAAGCACGCCTCCGTCGAGGCCCAGGCGGCCGGCGGCACGGTGATCCAGGACTACCCGCAGATCGGCGCCGTGCTCGCGTACGCCACCGGCCAGTTCGCCGAGCGGCTGCGCGGACGTCCGGGCATAGCCGCGGTCGGCGCCACCCGTACCGCTGCCGTACCCGGGCCGCCGCGCCCGCTCAGCGGCCTCGGGGCGTTCGCCCCGACCAGCGTCGAGTCGACGGACGACTCCACCGCCACCATCCCCGACCCCGCCGAGCAGAGCGACTGGAACCTCGCCATGATCGGCGCCACCGAGCAGCCCGCCGGGCCCGGCACCCTGCTGCGGGTGCCCACCGGCGACCACGTGATCGACCGCGGCGCCGTCCCCACCGCCCAGGAGCTGCGTCACGTGACCGTCGCGGTGCTCGACTCCGGCGTCGACGACACCCACCCCGACCTGCGCGCCGCCGTCGACCCGCGCTCCTCGGTCTCCTGCGCCGACGGCCGGCCCGACGCCCGGTACGGGTCCTGGCGGCCCGACCCCGGGGTCACCGAGAGCGGCCACGGCACCCACGTCGCCGGCATCGTCGGCGCCGCCCGGGACGGGCACGGCGTCACCGGCGTCGCCCCCGGCGTGCGGATCGCCGCCGTCCGGCTGCTCGGCCCGCTCGGCCAGTACTACGCCGAGAACATCGTCTGCGGCATGCTCTGGGCCGCCGACCACGGCGCCAAGGCCATCAACGACAGCTACTTCGCCGACCCGTGGAAGTACAACTGCCCCGAGGACCCCGACCAGGCCGCGCTGATCGCCGCCGTCGGCCGGGCCGTCGCCTACGCCCAGAAGCAGGGCGCGGTGGTGGTCGCCTCGGCCGGCAACGACGCGCAGGACCTCACCGCCGGCCGCGAGGACCAGCGGAGCCCCAACGACCGGGACTCCGGACCGGCCCAGGACCGGCAGCTGGGCACCGAGTGCGTCCGGCTGCCCGGCGAACTGCCCGGCGTGGTCACGGTGAGCGCGGTCGACCGGCGCGGGCTGCCCGCCGCCTACACCAACTACGGGCGCGGGCGGATCTCGCTGGCCGCCCCGGGCGGCGACCCCGACGGCGGGCCGCAGGACGCGGTGGTCTCCGACTGGCCCGGCGGGCAGTACGCGGCACTGGCTGGCACCTCGATGGCCGCCGCCCACGTCACCGGTGCGGTCGCGGTGGTGGCCGCCACCCACCCTGACTGGGGCCCGGACCGGGTGGTCGCCCGGCTCACCGAGGCGGCCGAGGCCAACTGCTCGCAGCTGCTGCCCGCCGGCTGCCAGGACCGGGAGTACCTCGGGGCGGGCATCCTGGACCTGCCCCGGTAGCCCCCGGGGCGCGGCCCGCGGTACCGGATACTGGACCGCATGAGGCTGACCGAGTTCTGGCGACGGATGTACCTGCACTTCGGCGAGGCGTACGCGGAGTCCTTCGCGCAGGACCACGTGATGGCCGAGCTCGACCACCGGACCGTCCGCCAGGCGCTGGACGCCGGGTGGGAGGCCAAGGACGTGTGGCGCGCGGTCTGCGAGACCCAGGGGGTGTCGGCGCAGCTGCGCTGACCGGTTTCGGTTGACCGGTTTCGACCGGGTATGGGTGAGACTGTCCCGGTGGTGAGCAGCGCAGAGACCCCGTTCGAGACTCCCCGACCGGCCGAGGCCCCCGGAGCGGCGGAGGCGCCGCCGCGGCCGGACCGGGCCACCGAGGACCGCCCCCGCCGCCCCGCCCTGCGCGGCGGGGCGATGCCGCGCTGGCTGCCCCGGGCGATGCTGCTGGCGCTGGCGCTGGTCGGCCTCTTCCAGCTCGCCGACTGGGCCTTCCACCAGCTCATCGACCTGTTCGTGATGCTGCTGGTGGCGTTCTTCCTCTCGCTGGCGATCGAGCCCGCGGTGGACCGGATGGCGGCCCGCGGGATGCGCCGCGGGCTCGGCACCTTCCTGGTGTTCATCGCGCTGGCGGTGGCCGTGGCCGGCTTCGTCACCGCGCTCGGCACCCTGCTGGTGGACCAGGTCAGCCAGATCGCCACCCGTCTCCCGCACCTGCTGGAGAACCTGATCGACTGGATCAACCGGACCTTCCACCAGGACGTCTCGCTGAGCCAGCTGCAGCACCAGGTGCTCAAGGACTCCGGCACCATCGAGGGCTACGCCCAGCAGGCCGCGGACAACGTCTGGGGCGTCTCCTCCACGGTGATCGGCGGCCTGTTCCAGGCCTTCACGGTCGGGTTGTTCACCTTCTACTTCACCGCCGAGGGCCCGCGGGTGCGGCGCACCGTCTGCTCGCTGCTGCCGCCGGAGCACCAGGGCGAGGTGCTGCGGGCCTGGGAGATCGCGCTGGCCAAGACCGGCGGCTACCTCTACTCGCGGGCGCTGCTGGCGCTGGTGTCGACCCTGGCGCACTGGATCGCCTTCGAGCTGATCGGGCTGCCGTACGCCGCCGCGCTGGGCATCTGGGTCGGTGTGATGTCCCAGTTCGTGCCGACCATCGGCACGTACATCGCGGGGGCGCTGCCGGTGCTGGTGGCGCTGACCGGGCAGCCGGTGGACGCGGTCTGGGTGCTGGCCTTCGTGATCGTCTACCAGCAGGTCGAGAACTACCTGCTGCACCCGCGGATCACCGCGCGGACGGTGGACGTGCACCCGGCGGTGGCGTTCGGCTCGGTGATCGCCGGGGCGGCGCTGCTCGGTGCGGTCGGGGCGCTGATCGCGATCCCGGCGGCGGCCACCCTGCAGGGCTTCGTCGGCACCTACGTGCGCCGCTACGAGGTGGCCGCCGACCCGCGGATCGACCGGGGCGAGGAACGCAGGGAGCGCAGGCGGCAGACCGTGCGCCGGTTGCGGCGCATGGTGAGTGGTGGATCTTCGGACGAAACCCCAGGTCAGGGCGGTGGCGACGGATCGGGGGAGGGGTTCGGCAGATAATCGAACGAGTGTTCCCTATACTCGTGCGCGTCGAGTTTTCCACAGGCCGGGCCCGATCCGGGTCGATTGTCGGTGGGACGCGCTAGCGTCGATGACGATGAAGCGCACAGCACAGAACCCGAGGGTGGAAGCCATGGCAGGTACGGACCGCGAGAAGGCTCTTGAGACCGCGCTCGCCCAGATCGAGCGGCAGTTCGGCAAGGGCTCGGTGATGCGCCTGGGCGAGAAGGCCAACGAGCCCATCGACGTGATCCCCACCGGCTCCACCGCCCTGGACGTGGCGCTGGGCGTCGGCGGCATCCCGCGCGGCCGGGTGGTCGAGATCTACGGCCCCGAGTCGTCCGGCAAGACCACGCTGACCCTGCACCTGGCGGCCAACGCACAGCGGGCCGGCGGCACGGTCGCCTTCGTCGACGCGGAGCACGCGCTCGACCCCGAGTACGCCAAGAAGCTCGGCGTGGACACCGACGCCCTGCTGGTCAGCCAGCCGGACACCGGTGAGCAGGCCCTCGAGATCACCGACATGCTGATCCGCTCCGGCGCGATCGACCTGGTGATCATCGACTCGGTCGCGGCGCTGGTGCCCCGCGCCGAGATCGAGGGCGAGATGGGCGACTCGCACGTCGGTCTGCAGGCCCGCCTGATGAGCCAGGCACTGCGCAAGATCGCCGGCGCGCTCAACCAGTCCAACACCACCGCCGTCTTCATCAACCAGCTGCGCGAGAAGATCGGCGTCATGTTCGGCTCGCCGGAGACCACGACCGGTGGCCGCGCGCTGAAGTTCTACGCCTCGGTCCGGCTCGACATCCGCCGCATCGAGACGCTGAAGGACGGCACCGAGGCGGTCGGCAACCGCACCCGCGTCAAGGTGGTCAAGAACAAGGTCGCCGCGCCGTTCAAGCAGGCCGAGTTCGACATCCTCTACGGCGTGGGCATCAGCCGCGAGGGCGGCCTGATCGACATGGGCGTCGAGCACGGCTTCATCCGCAAGTCCGGCGCCTGGTACACCTACGAGGGCGACCAGCTCGGCCAGGGCAAGGAGAACGCCCGCAACTTCCTGCGCGACAACCCGCAGCTGGCCGACGAGATCGAGGCCAAGATCAAGGGCAAGCTCGGCATCGGCCCCAAGGTCGAGACCCCCGGCGGCGAGGCCGCCGCTCCGGCCGCCGAGGTCCCCGCGCCGGCCAAGACCGCCGCGGCGAAGAAGGCGGCGGCCGCTGCCAAGGCCTGAGCCGTTGACGCACCATCCCGACCGGTCACCGGGCTCGATGGACGAGCCCGGTGACATCGGTCCGCCCGACTGGTTCGCGGCCTGCGCCGAACCGGACGGCGAACCGGCCGACACCCGGACCGACGGGCCGGCCGGTGCACCCGGTGGCGAGACGGACGACCCGGCCCCGGAGCTGCCCGAGCTGCTCCGGGCCTCCGAGCTGCCCGGAGGCCGGCGCCGCCGCCGTTCCGCGCTGACCGAGGAGCGGCCCACGGGGCCGGACCCCGACGCGCCGACCGAGCCGCCGGCCCCGCGCCACCGCAGGCGTACCGCACCCGCCGAGGACGGCGGGCCCGTCGCCGAGCCCGTGGACCCGGCCGCGCGCGCCCGCGACATCTGCCTGCGCCTGCTCACCGGCGCGGCCAAGACCCGCAAACAGCTGGCCGACGCGCTGCGCCGCCGGGAGATCCCGGACGGGGTGGCCGAGGAGGTGCTCTCCCGCTACGAGGAGGTCGGTCTGATCGACGACGCCGCCTTCGCCGCCGCGTGGGTCGAGGCCCGGCACACCCGGCGCGGACTCTCCCGGCGGGCCCTGGGCCAGGAACTGCGGACCAAGGGCGTGGCCGGCGAGCTGGTCGAGCGGGCGCTCGCCCAGGTCGACTCCGACGACGAGACCGACGCCGCCCGCGCCCTGGTCGAGCGCAAGCTGCGCGCCACCCGCGGCCTGGAGCGGGAGACCCGGATCCGCCGGCTGGTCGGCGTGCTGGCCCGTCGCGGATACGCCGAAGGCCTGGCCTTCCGGGTCGTCCGCGAAGCCCTCGACGAGGAGGCGGCCGACGAGGGCGCGTCCGGCCGGGAGCCCGAGGGCGACGAGCCGTGGTGACACCGGCTCAGATCGAGTGCGCCAACTTGAAGTCGCATCTTGACCGTTTCGTAACCCGCGCCTAGCCTCGCAGGCAGGGGGATCACTTTCGATCGCGCTACGGCCACGCCTGCGCTGGATCGTGTCCAGGGACGGGGAGTGGGCCGGATGAGCATCGCCACAGGCACCGGATCGGGAACCTCCCTGCCGGCCGCCCTGCTCCTGGTCGGGGTGCTTGCCGCGGTGATGGCCGCCGCCTGGCTGATGGTCCGCCAGCGCCGTGCCGAACTCGACCGCCGCGAGGAACGGCTGACCGCCGAACTGCGCCGCCTGCACAGCCAGGAGGACGAGCTCGCCGAGCGCACCGCCGAGTCGCAGCGGCTGCGCGGCGAGCTGGACGAACTCGCCGCCGAGCAGCGCCGCACCCTCGAACGGGCCGCCGGGCTGACCGCCGACCAGGCCAGGGCCGAACTGGTCGACGCCGCCCGCACCGAGGCCGACCGGGAGGCCGCGGTCGTCGTCCGCGAGATCGAACGGCGCGCGAAGGCCGACGGCGAGCAGCGGGCCCGGGAGATCATCGCCTCCTCGATCCAGCGGCTGGCCGCCGAGCAGACCGCCGACACCGCGGTGTCCCAGTTCCGCCTCCCCAACGAGGACATGAAGGGCCGGATCATCGGCCGGGAGGGCCGCAACATCCGGGCTTTCGAAGCGGTGACCGGCGTCAACCTGATCGTCGACGACACCCCCGGCGTCGTCCAGCTCTCCTGCTTCGATCCGGTGCGCCGGGAGGCCGCCCGGCTCACCCTGGAGTCGCTGGTCTCGGACGGCCGGATCCACCCGGCCCGGATCGAGGAGGCGTACGAGCGCAGTCGCGCCGAGGTCGAGCGACTGTGCGTACGGGCCGGCGAGGACGCGCTGCTGGCCGTCCGGGTCGGCGGCCCGATGGCGCCCGAGCTGGTTTTGACCCTCGGCACCCTGCGCTACCGCACCTCCTACGGGCAGAACGTGCTCGGGCACCTCACCGAGTCGGCCCACATCGCCGGAATGATGGCTGCCGAGCTCGGCGTCGATCCCGAACCGGTCCGGCGGGCCGCCCTGCTGCACGACATCGGCAAGGCGCTCAGCCACCGGGTGCCGGGCGGCCACGCCGCGATCGGGGCACAGTTCGCGCGGCGGCACGGGGAGTCGGAGGAAGTGGTGCACGCGATCGAGGCCCACCACGGGGAGGTCGAGCCGCGCACCGTGGAGGCCGTGCTGACGCAGGCCGCCGACGCCTGCTCGGGCGGGCGGCCGGGGGCCCGGAAGGAGTCCGTGGAGGCCTACGTCCGACGCCTGGAGCGGCTGGAGGAGATAGCGCGGGCCCACGACGGGGTGGCGAAGGTGTTCGCGATGCAGGCCGGGCGGGAGGTCCGGGTGATGGTCCAGCCGGACCTGGTCGACGACCTGCGGGCGCAGGTGATCGCCCGGGAGGTCGCCAAGCAGGTCCGCGAGGAGCTGACGTACCCGGGGCAGATCCGGATCACGGTGGTGCGGGAGTCGCGGGCGACCGAGTTCGCCCGGTGAGCTGAACCCCGCCGGGTCGGGCCGACCCCAGGGGCGCGGGGAACCGCTCGAGGCGGAAGGCTACGGCGCCGTACCTTCCGCTGCGCGCAGTTCTCCCCCAGCCTCCGGCCGGGAGGTACCCCCACGCGCCCCCTGGGGTACCCGCTCACGTGGGGACGTCCGGCGGGAGGCCTGGAACTGGGCGGCGAGGTCCTGGATGGCGTCGTCCGCGGCGCCGTGGGTGGCGCCGACGAGGTGGCCGTCGGGGCGGACCAGCAGGACGGTGTGCGGTTCGGCGCCGGGGTAGGACTCGGCGACCAGGACCTCGGCGGGGACGGGGAGGGCCCCGGCGACCTCGGCGAGCCGCGGCATCAGGCCGACGTGCAGCCAGTGCCGGGAGGACCAGACGGCGGTGCCGGGTGCGACCAGGACCAGCAGGAAGCCGGCGCCGAGCCGGGACCGCAGCGAGTCGGCGGTGCCCTCCATGGTGACCACCGGGACGTCCGGGACGAGTACCCCGGGGGCGGTGGCGGGGTGGTTCTCGGTGAGCGAGGTGCCGCGGCCGGTGCCGCGCTGGACCGGGACCCGGCCGGGGACGCCGGAGGGCGCGGCGGGGTAGGCGGGCGCGCCGCCGAACCGGCCGGTGCCGAGCTGCCCGTCGGCGAGCAGCGGGGCGTGCTTGCGGAAGGAGCCGGTGAGCAGCGAGCGCCGGGTCTGCTGCCAGCCGCGCAGCGGTCGCAGCAGGGGCATGGTCTGGTCGACCGCCCGCAGCCGGGCGCCGACGGCGCCGCGCCGCTCCGCCTCGTACCCGTCGAGCAGCGAGCCGCGGGCCTCGGATTCGGCGGACTGGGAGCCCGGGGCGGCGGAGGGGAGGTGCCAGGCGAGGGCGAGCCGCCAGGCGAGGTTGTCGGCGTCGCGCAGGCCGTCGGCGAGGTTCTGCATGCCGAGGGCGCCGTGCAGGTGGGCGGCGTCACCGGCGAGGAAGCAGCGGCCGGAGCGGAAGCGGGCGGCGAGGCGCTGCTGGGCGGTGTGGTCGGCGGCGGCGAGCAGGTCGAACGGCGGGAGTTCGCCGCACCAGCCGGTGAGGGTGGCCTTGACCCGGGCCAGCAGGGTGTCGCCGGTGACGATGCCGGGCCAGGTGGCGTGTGGGTCGACCGGTTCGGTGGGGGCGGGGCGGCCGGGCGGCAGGCGCCAGTCGAGCCGCCAGAGGCCGTCCGGCAGCGGGCGGGCGGAGGCTTCGCGGTCGCCGCGCCACGGCGGCTCGCGGTGCAGCCGGGCCTCGCCGGGGAAGGGCAGGTCGACCCGGACGGTGGCCACCGCATGGCGGTCGACGGCCGGCCGGCCGGGGAAGCGGATGCCGAGCAGCTTGCGGACGGTGGAGCGGGCGCCGTCGCAGCCGACCAGGTGGCTGCCGCGCCACCAGGTGTCGCGCCCGTCCTGGACGGAGGTGGTGCGGACCGAGACGCCGTCGCGGTCCTGCTCCAGTTCGACCACCCGGCTGAGCGGGCTGAACTGGATCAGCCCGGTGGCGGTGACGGCGTCGCTGAGGCCGCGCTGCAGGCGGTGCTGGGCGAGGTGGAGGACAGGGTCGTCGTCCAGCGGGACCCGGAGCACCTCGCTGCGGCGGCGCCAGATGGTGAAGGCGTCCCAGCGGGCCGCGTCGGTGGCGGCCCTGGCGTAGCCGAGCCGGGTGAGGAAGGCGGCGGTCTCCGCGCCGAGCACGACCGAGCGCGGGCCCTCCGAGCAGACGCCGGTGCCCTGGTCCAGGACGATGCTGGGGACGTCGTTGCGGGCGAGTGCGAGGGCCAGGGCCAGGCCGACCGGCCCGGCCCCGACCACGATCACCGGGTCCACGACGGGACCTCGGGGCACTCGGGCGCGGTGGCCGCGGCGGAAGGGGACGTCCCAGGTGGTGTCACGAAGAGCAATGCAACAGATCACCTGGGTTGCCGTCAAGCAGCGGCCGATGTGCGCCGGTTCGCGCCGCGACGGCCGCGCGCCTCGAGCCACTTGGCCAGCGCGGTGAGGGCCAGGCACAGTCCGATGTAGATCGGTGCGATCACCAGCACCATCGGGATGTACGGGTAGCCGTCCGGGGTGGAGGTGTTGGAGGCGATCAGCTTGCCCGCGTACAGCAGCTCGGGGTACGTGATGATGTAGCCGAGCGAGGTGTCCTTGAGGGTCACCACCAGCTGGCCGATGATGGTCGGCAGCATCGAGCGGATCGCCTGCGGCACCAGGACGCTCAGCATCACCTGGGTCTTGCGCATGCCCAGCGCGTAGGCGGCCTCGCCCTGGCCGCGGGGCAGGGTCTGGATGCCGGTGCGGATGATCTCGGCCTGCACGGCGCCGTTGTAGAGGGTCAGGCCGATGACCAGGGCCCACATCGGCTCCGCCGGGAAGACCGCCCGGTAGAGCGCGAAGATCATGATCAGCAGCGGCATGGCCCGGAAGAACTCCACCACACCGGTGGTGGGGACCCGCAGCCAGCGGTGGTCGGAGAGCCGGCCGGCAGCCAGCAGGGTGCCGAACACCACCGAGAAGACCGCGGCCAGGCCGAACGCCTTCAGGGTGGCCAGGGCGCCGTCGAGGATCCGCTGCTGGACGGCGGTGTACTCGAACACCGACCACATGTCGCCGGAGAACTGGCCGGCGTCGGCCAGGCGGCTGTAGGCGTACCAGCCGAGGGCGGCGATGCCGAGGGTGCCCAGCACGCCGGCGACGGCGTAACGGATCCGGGCCCGCGGGCCGGGCGCGTCGTAGAGGACGGTCGCGTTCTGGGTACTCACCGGGCCACCGCCAGCTGCTTCTCGAGGACTCGGAAGACCGCGCTGACCGTGAAGCTGACCAGCAGGTAGGCGAGCGCGATCCAGAAGAAGGTCACGAAGATCGGGTAGCCCTTCTCGTCGAAGGCCTTCTGGGTGCTGAACAGCTCCGGGACGTTGAACGCGCCGGCCACCGCCGAGTTGCGCGGCAGCGCGATGAAGATCGAGCTCATCGGCGGCAGCACCGAACGGGCGGCCTGCGGCAGCACGATGGTGCCCAGGGTCTGCCCGAAGCCCATGCCCAGGCTGCGGGCGGCCTCGGCCTGGCCGAGGGGCACGGTGTTGATGCCCGAGCGCAGCACCTCGCAGACGAACGCGCCGGTGTACGCCGACAGCGCCATCACCGCGAAGGTGAACGACGACAGGTGCACGTCGAGCCTCGGGAGTGCGAACACCACTCCGAAGAACAGCAGGGTCAGCGGGGTGTTGCGGAACACCATCACCCAGCCGGTGCCGAAGGCCCGGAGCACGGGCACCGGGGAGACCCGGAAGGCCGCCAGCACACCACCCAGCAGCAGGGCGAACAGAGCGCTGATCGCGCTGAGCTCGATCGTCTGCAGGAAGCCGTGGTAGAACAGCGAGAAATTGCCGTCCTCGAACAATATGCCCACGCCGGCGGCCCTCCTCTCGTACTAAGGGATCGTCAGGAAACGGTTCAGTAGCGCTCGAGCGCCGGGACGGCCGGGGCGGCGGAGCCGGACAGGCCCAGGGTGGCGTCGTACGCCTTCTTCCAGTCGCCGTTGTCCTCGTGCGCCTTCAGGGCGTCGTTGACCGCGTCGCGCAGCGCCTTGTCGTCGATCTTCAGGCCGACGCCGTACTTCTCGGTGGAGAAGGTCTTGCCGACCACCTTGAGCTTGCCGGCGTTCTTCGCGGCGTAGCCCTTGAGGATGGCGTCGTCGGTGGTGACCGCGTCGACCTCCTTGGTGAGCAGCTTGTCGACGCACTGGGCGTAGGTGTCGTACGCGGTGACCTTGGCGCCGTAGGTCTTGATCTTGTCGATCGAGGTGGAGCCGGTGACCGTGCAGACCGCCTTGTCCTTGGTCGCCTCCGGACCGGTGATGTCGGTGTTGTCCTTGTTCACCAGGAGGTCCTGGCCGGCGATGTAGTACGGGCCGCCGAAGGAGACCAGCTTCTTGCGGTTGTCGTTGATCGAGTAGGTGCCGACGTAGAGGTCGATCTGGCCGCCGGCCAGCGCGGTCTCGCGGTTGGCGGAGACGACCGTCTTCCACTCGATCTGCTCGGGCTTGAAGCCGAGGTCGGCGGCGACCATCTTGGCGATCTCGATGTCGAAGCCGTTGCGGGTGTTGGTCTGCAGGTCCTCGAAGCCCAGGTACGGCTGGTCGGCCTTGGCACCGATGACCAGCTTGCCGTTCTTCTTGGCGTTGGCCCACACCGGCGACGCGTCGAGCTTGGCGTCGGCCTTCACGGTGTAGGTGGGCAGCTGCGCGGCGGCCGAGGCGTCACCGGACGAGGCGTTCGGGGAGCCGTCCTTGCCACAGGCGGCGACGGCGGTGAGCGCCAGCACGGACAGGGCGGCGGCGACGGTACGACGAGCCTTCATGAGGGGGTCTTCTCCAAGGTTCTTGTCATGGTTCAGCCGAATGTTCGGAGCTGACGCTAGATCACCGGCACGGTCAGTGGGTGAGGATCTTCGAAAGGAAGTCCTTCGCGCGGTCGCTGCGCGGCGCGGTGAAGAACGCGTCGGGGGTGTTCTCCTCGACGATCCGGCCGTCCGCCATGAACAGGACGCGGTTGGCGGCGGACCGGGCGAAGCCCATCTCGTGCGTGACCACGACCATCGTCATGCCCTCGGCGGCGAGCGAGCGCATCACCTCAAGCACCTCGTTGACCATCTCGGGGTCGAGGGCGGAGGTGGGCTCGTCGAACAGCATCACCTTGGGCTTCATGGCCAGGGCGCGGGCGATGGCCACCCGCTGCTGCTGGCCGCCGGAGAGCTGCGCCGGGTACTTGTCCGCCTGGGCGCCGACGCCGACCCGCTCCAGCAGCTCGCGGGCGGTCGCCTCGGCCTGCGCGCGGGGCACCTTGCGCACCTTGACCTGGGCGAGGACCACGTTCTCCAGCACGGTCTTGTGGGCGAACAGGTTGAAGCTCTGGAACACCATGCCCACATCGGCGCGCAGCCGGGCCAGCTCCTTGCCCTCGGCGGGTAGCGGGCGGCCGTCGATCGCGATGCTGCCGGAGTCGATGGTCTCCAGGCGGTTGATCGTGCGGCACAGCGTGGACTTGCCGGAACCGGAGGGGCCGATCAGCACCACCACCTCGCCGCGGGCGATCTCCAGGTTGATGTCCTGGAGCACGTGCAGCGCGCCGTAGTGCTTGTCGACCCCCTTCAGCGACACCAGCGGTCCGGTGGCGACGGCGTCGGACGCGGTGTCGGAGACGGTCTCTTCGGTCATCGCGCCTTGCTCCCTCGTATCCGATCCCAGGGTGAACTCCCTTGGGCCGCAGTGCCGGTGGTGAACGGTCTGGTACCGGGGGCCGGAGCCGGCGGAGCCCGCAGCCCCCGGTGGGGCGACCATAGACAACCCGTCGAGGTGGCGTCAGCCGATCTGAGGGGAACTTGAGGATCACGAAACGGCCACGCCCGGTGACCGCTCCGGTGCATATCGGCTCCGTAACGGTCGGGCGAGGACGGCCGGGAGCCATTGACCTCGGGCCGCCCGATGGGCATGGATGCCAGGATGGCCGCGAACGGTTCGCGGCCGAGCCATGACAATGGTCGGAAGACTCTCCGGGCCGACCGCCCGGCCGGTACCCGCAGGAAGGAGCCCGGATGCGCCTGCTTCTGGTCGAGGACGACGACCGCGTCGCCGCCGCGCTGGTCGCGGTGCTCGGACGGCACGGCTTCCAGGTCCGGCACGCCCGCAGCGGCCACGAGGCGCTCGACGCCCTGGTCCCCGACGGCAGCGACCCCTACCGGGTCGTGCTGCTCGACCTCGGCCTGCCCGACCGGGACGGCTTCGAGGTGTGCAGCCGGATCCGGGCCGGCAGCGGCGTGCCGGTGATCATGGTCACCGCACGGGCCGACATCCGCTCCCGCATCCACGGCCTCAACCTCGGCGCCGACGACTACGTGGTCAAGCCCTACGACATGGGCGAACTGCTCGCCCGGATCCACGCCGTGGCCCGCCGCGGCACCGGCACCGGAGGAGACCAGCAGGACGAGAAGCAGGCCGGGCCGCTGGAGTCGCGCGGCGTGGTGATCGACCGCGAGCGCCGCCGGGTCAGCGTCGAGGGCCGCGACGTGCCGCTCACCCGCAAGGAGTTCGACCTGCTCGCGCTGCTCGCGCAGAGCCCCGGCGTGGTCTACCGCCGCGAGCAGATCTTCAGCGAGGTCTGGCGCAGCGGCTGGGAGGGCAACGGCCGCACCCTGGAGGTGCACATCGGCTCGCTGCGCACCAAGCTCGGGCTGCCCGGCCTGGTCGAGGCGGTCCGCGGCGTCGGCTACCGGCTGATCCCGGACGAGCCCGTCGCCGACGCCGGCGAAGCGGGGCGCTGACCCCCCGTGCGCAACCGCCTGCTCGGCATCCTGCTCGCCCTGATGGTCGCCGTCCTGGCGGCCCTCGGCGTGCCGCTCGCCTACCTGGTCGCCTCCTCCGAGCAGAGTGCGGTCGTGGTCGACCGGCTCGACGACGCCGCCCGCTTCGCCCAGGACCTGCCCACCCAGGGCCGGGCCACCGCCGCCATGAAGGGCGACCCGCAGCCGGTCGCCGGCGACACCGCCCGGCTGCACGCGCTGACCGCCGAGGCGGCCCGCTACCACGAGCTGTACGGCGTACGGATCGGCGTCTTCCACCGGGACGGCACCGCGGTCGCGGTCGCCCCGGACGACTGGCGCGCCCCGAGCGGCGGGGTCGGCGGCGAGGCCTTCCAGGAGGCCCTGGACGGCCGGCGCAGCCACAACTCGCCGCAGGTCTGGCCGTGGACCACCGACCGGACCCTCACCGTCGCGCTCCCCGTGGTCCGCGACGGCGACGTGGTCGCCGTGGTGCTCACCGAGTCGCCCACCGGACCGCTGCGCGCCCGGATCCTGCACCGCTGGCTGGTGGTCGCCGCCGGCGAGGCGCTCGCCATGATCGTCGCCGTGCTGCTCGCCGTCCGGCTCACCGGCTGGGTGCTGCGCCCGGTCCGCACCCTCGACCGGGCCACCCACGACATCGCCACCGGCCGGATGAACGCCCGGGTCGCCCCCAGCGGCGGCCCGCCCGAGCTGCGGCGCCTCGCCCGCTCCTTCAACGACATGGCCGACCACGTGGTGCTCGCCATGGACCAGCAGCGGGCCTTCGTCGCCGACGCCTCCCACCAGCTGCGCAACCCGCTCTCCGCGCTGCTGCTGCGGGTCGAACTGCTCGGCCTGGAGCTGCCCGAGGGGCACGAGGAGGAGCTGGCCGCCGTCCGGGACGAGGGCACCCGCCTCGCCCGGGTGCTGGACGACCTGCTCGGCCTGGCCACCGCCGAGGGCTCCCGGCCCGAACCGGAGCCGGTCGACGTCACGGCGCTGGTGCTGGCCCGGATCGACGCCTGGCGGCCGCTGGCCACCCAGCGCGGCATCGGCCTGGACCGCCGCGGCCCGGTCCTCGCCCACGCCTGGGCCGACCCGATCGCCTTCGGCAGCGCGCTGGACGCGGTGCTCGACAACGCGCTCAAGTTCACCCCGTCCGGGGCCGCCGTCCAGGTCGGCGTGGAGGTCCGCAAGCACGACGTCGCGGTGGCCGTGGCCGACGCCGGACCGGGTCTGACCGAGGAGGAGCTCGGCCGGATCGGCGACCGCTTCTGGCGCAGCTCCCGCCACCAGAACGTGGACGGCTCCGGCCTCGGCCTGTCCATCGCCCGGACCCTGCTGCTCGCCGGGGGCGGCTCGCTCGACTTCGCCCCGGCGGAGCCGAACGGCCTGGTGGTGACCCTCAGCCTGCCGCGCAACCGCGACGGCCGCTGAGACCGCCGGGCCCGCAGGGGATCAGGGCTTTGAACCGGGTCAGGGCTTGATCGAGACGTAGTACCGCTTGGCGCCCTCGTGCAGCGGCAGCGGATCGGTGTAGACCGCCGTCCGCAGGTCCACCAGCTGCGCGGCGTGCACCTGGGAGCCGATGGTGTCCCGGCTGTCGATCACCGCCCGGGTCACCCCCTGCACCAGGCCCGGGTCGACGTCGTCCCGGGTCACCAGCAGGTTCGGCACCGCGACGGTGGCCACCGCCGTGTTGTGCGGCTCGGCGGCCGGGTAGGCGTCGGCCGGCATGGTGGCGGCCCGGTACGCGTCCACGCCGCCGCCCTCCAGCTGGTGCAGCGCCTCGGCCAGGTCGGCGAGCGGCACGATCCGGATCGCGACCCGCTCGGACAGGTCGCTCAGCGCCGCCGTCGGCAGGCCGCCCGACCAGAAGAACGCGTCCAGCTGCCCCTTCGCCAGCTGGTCGGCGGCGTCGCCGACACCCAGCGGGGCCGGCTTGATGTCCTTGTCCGGATTGAGCCCGGCCGCCTCCAGCAGCCGCCGGGTCACCAGGTTGACGCCCGACTTCGACTGCCCCACCCCGACCCGCAGCCCGCGCAGGTCGGACGCCTTCTGCACCGGCGAGCCCGCCCGCACCACCAGCTGCAGGTAGTCGTCGTACAGCCGGGCGATCGCTCGCAGCCGCGGCTTGCCCGGACCGGAGAAGCTGGCCACCGAGTCGGCGGTCGCGATGGCGAAGTCGTCCTGCCCGGTGGTGACCCGCTCCAGGTTGTCCAGCGAGCCCTCGGAGTTGTCCAGCCGCAGCTTCACCCCGGGCATCGCGGTCGCCACGTACCCGCGCAGCAGCTGGCCGTAGCGGTCGTACACGCCCTTGGGGACGCCGGTGGCGAAGCGGGTCTCGCCCTTCGGGTACGGCGCCGCACCGGCGGCGGACAGCCACCAGCCGGCCAGCCCGCCCACCACCAGCACGAGGACCGCCGCCGTTCGGCACAGCCGGCTGCGGGCGGCCGCGCGCACGGCGGTGCCCAGACGCGTCGGGGTGGAGGTGTCGGCCATGACAGGGATAGTGCCAGGCTCGGCCGCTCTGCGGGAGGGGCGAGCGGCTGCCGTTGGGGCGAGCGGCTGCCCTTACCCTTGCTGTCGTGGGTATGGAGGAGAGCTTGCGAACTTACAAGGTCGTCACGTACGGCTGCCAGATGAACGTCCACGACTCCGAGCGCCTGTCCGGGCTGCTGGAGGAGGCGGGCTATGCCAAGGCCGACCAGGACGGCGAACCCGACCTGGTGGTCTTCAACACCTGCGCCGTGCGCGAGAACGCCGACAACAAGCTGTACGGCAACCTCGGCCGGCTGGCCCCCGCCAAGCAGCAGCACCAGGGCATGCAGATCGCCGTCGGCGGCTGCCTCGCCCAGAAGGACCGCGACACCATCGTGCGCAAGGCGCCCTGGGTCGACGTGGTCTTCGGCACCCACAACATCGGCCACCTGCCCGCGCTGCTGGAGCGGGCCGCGATCGAGAAGAAGGCCCAGGTCGAGATCCTGGAGTCGCTGGAGACCTTCCCCTCCACCCTGCCCACCCGCCGCGAGTCCGCCTACGCGGCGTGGGTCGCGATCTCGGTCGGCTGCAACAACACCTGCACCTTCTGCATCGTCCCCGCGCTGCGCGGCAAGGAGGAGGACCGCCGGCCGGGCGACATCCTCGCCGAGGTCGAGGCGCTGGTCGCCGAGGGCGTCGTCGAGGTGACGCTGCTCGGCCAGAACGTCAACGCGTACGGGTCCGACCTGGGCGACCGGCAGGCCTTCTCCAAGCTGCTGCGGGCCTGCGGGGAGATCGAGGGCCTGGAGCGCGTCCGGTTCACCTCGCCGCACCCGAAGGACTTCACCGACGACGTGATCGCGGCGATGGCCGAGACGCCGAACGTGATGCACCAGCTGCACATGCCGCTGCAGTCCGGCTCGGACACCGTGCTGCGCGCGATGCGGCGCTCGTACCGGCAGGAGCGGTTCCTCGGGATCATCGAGAAGGTGCGGGCCGCGATGCCGGACGCCGCCATCTCGACCGACATCATCGTCGGCTTCCCCGGCGAGACGGACGAGGACTTCGAGCAGACCCTGCACGTGGTGCGCCAGGCCCGGTTCGCCAACGCCTTCACCTTCCAGTACTCCAAGCGGCCCGGCACGCCGGCCGCCGAGATGGCGGACCAGATCCCCAAGGCCGTGGTGCAGGAGCGCTACGAGCGGCTGGTCGCCCTCCAGGAGGAGATCTCCTGGGAGGAGAACAAGAAGCAGGTCGGGCGGAAGCTGGAGATCCTCGTCGCCGAGGGCGAGGGCAAGAAGGACGACCGGACCGACCGGCTCTCCGGCCGCGCCCCCGACAACCGGCTGGTGCACTTCACCCGGCCCGAGAGCGGGGTCCGGCCCGGCGACATGGTGACCGTGGAGATCACGTACGCCGCGCCGCACCACCTGCTGGCGGAGGGGCCCGTCCTCGACGTCCGGCGGACGCGGGCGGGCGACGCGTGGGAGAAGCGGCAGGCGGCGCCGGCCGAGAAGCCGGCGGGCGTGATGCTGGGGCTGCCCACGGTCGGCGTGCCGGCGGCGCTGCCGGTCGTCAGCGACGGCTGCTGCTGATCTTTCCTTTCAGTGGCGCGGGGAACTGCGCGACCGGCCATCGCTCTACCTGAGTGGGTGGCTGGGCGCGCAGTTCTCCCCCAGCCTTCGGCCGGGAGGTGCCCCCACGCGCCCCTTTCGGTTCGCCTAGAGTGATCGACATGTTGGTTGCCGCTGCCGTGTGCCCGTGTCCGCCGCTGCTCGTGCCGGAGGTCGCGGCGGGGGCCGCGCCGGAGCTGGACGGGCTGCGCGAGGCGTGCGCCGCGGCGGTGGGGGAGCTGCTGGAGTCGGGCGCCGAGCTGATCGTGGTGGTCGGGACCGGGCCGAAGGCCCAGGTGTGGACCGAGGGCGGGGCCGGGTCGTTCCACCGGTACGGGGTGTCGCGGGCGGTCCGCCTGCCGCTGGGCGGCATCGAGGGACCGGAGCTGTCGCCCGCGCTGACGGTCGGGGCGTGGCTGCTGGAGCAGGCGGAGGCGGCGCTGCCCACGCACGCGTGCGCGGTCCGAGCGGACACCGCGCCCGAGCGGCTGCTGGGCCTCGGGCAGGGGCTGGCGGAGCTCGCCGACCGGGTGGGGCTGCTGGTGCTGGGGGACGGCAGCGCGTGCCGCTCGGTGAAGGCCCCCGGCTACCTGGACGAGCGGGCCGAGGGCTACGACGCCGTGGTGGCGGCGGCCCTGGCGGAGGCGGACACCAAGACCCTGGCCGGGCTGGACCCGGCGCTCTCGGCCGAGCTGCTGGTGGACGGCCGGGCGCCGTGGCAGGTGCTCGCGGGCGCGGCGGAGGGCGCCGGCCTCGGCGCGCAGCTGCGCTACGAGGCGGCGCCGTACGGGGTCGGCTACGTGGTGGCGTCCTGGCGCTGACGGGCGCTGACCGGGCGCTCACCCGGGCCGCTCAGCCCTCCGCGGGCGGCTGCTCCCGGGGTGCGTCGCCGGGAGCGGCTTCGGGCGCGTCCCCGGTCTCGTCGTGGGGCTTGGCGGCGAAGCCGTCCACCGCGCTCTTGGCCTTGGTGGTGCCGTGCTCGATCTTCTCGCTGTACTTGTGCTTGGTGGCCTTGTCGATGGTGGCGCCCGCCTTCTCGATGGTCGTGTCGATCTTCTCGTTGTGCTTGCCGGCGAGCTCGCTGGCCTTGCCCTTGAGGTCCTCGGCCTTGCCCTTGAGGTTCTCCATCAGGTTGCCCATGGCGCCGTCCTCCTGTGTACAAATCCGACATAACCACCTGTAGGCAACCAGATCCTCCCCAGGTCCGGGCTCCCCGACACGGGGTTGGTCCGGCGTTTTGCGAGACTGGGACGGTGAGCAGCTCCCTCGTCCCCCCGCCCCGTGTCGTCTCCGTGGTCGGCGCCACCGCCGCCGGAAAGTCGGACCTGGCGGTCGCCATCGCCCGTACCCTCGGCGGCGAGGTGATCAACACCGACTCGATGCAGCTCTACCGCGGCATGGACATCGGCACCGCGAAGCTGACCCTGCCGGAGCGCGGCGGGATCCCGCACCACCTGATGGACGTCTGGGACGTCACCGAGGCGGCCAGCGTCGCCGAGTACCAGCGCCTGGCCCGGGCGGAGATCGACCGGCTGCTGGCCGAGGGGCGGACGCCGGTGCTGGTCGGCGGGTCCGGGCTGTACGTCCGGGCGGCGATCGACGAGATGGAGTTCCCGGGCACCGATCCGGCCGTCCGGCTGCGGCTGGAGGAGGAGCTGGAGCGGGTCGGGACGGGGCTGCTGCACCGGCGGCTGGCGGAGCTGGACCCGCCCGCGGCCGAGGCGATCCTGCCCAGCAACGGGCGGCGGATCGTCCGGGCGCTGGAGGTCATCGAGATCACCGGGCAGCCGTTCACCGCCAACCTGCCGAGCCACACCGCGGTGTACGAGGCGGTGCAGATCGGCGTCCAGGTGCCCCGGCCCGAGCTGGACGAGCGGATCGGGCTGCGGGTCGACCGGATGTGGCGGGCCGGCCTGCTGGAGGAGGTGCGGGAGCTGGAGAAGCTCGGCCTGCGGGAGGGGCGGACGGCGAGCCGGGCGCTCGGCTACCAGCAGGTGCTGGCGTACTTCGCGGGTGAGTGCACCGAGGACGAGGCGCGCGAGGAGACCGTCCGGGCGACCCGGCGGTTCGCCCGCCGCCAGGAGTCCTGGTTCCGCCGCGACGACCGGATCCACTGGTTGTCCCGGCCGGCCGGGGCCGACCCGGTGGAGCTGCTGGAGCGCTCGCTGGAACTGGTCCACCGGCGGCCTTCGGCCATGTCGGCGCACTGATCCGGCCACCTGCGCGGGCAGGTGCACCGGCAGCCGCAGATGCACGGGGAACCGAGGGTTACAGCCGGATCACGTCATGGCATCGGATCACCCGACCACCCCGCAGGACGCCCTGTCCGACCGCCTGGACATGCCATCATCGGTACAACCGAGGCTCGGCACGCGGGCCGGCCTCACCGCCCGCGAGCCGGTGTGCTCGTGTCGAGCCGTCAGGGGAGGCCGCGTGTCGACGGGTACCGGCCCCGAAACGGATGAACTGCCGGGCAGCATGGCCGACGGTTCCGAGACCCTGCCCGAGCTCGTGGTGCCGACCACGTCCTACGCGGTCGCGCTGCCCGTGATCGAGGACCTGGCCACCGCCCCCGGCGTGGTGCACGAGCGGGACATCCGCCCGCGCCGCCGGCTGCGCTGGTGGCAGACCCTGCCGATCGCGGTGACCGCGACCTTCGGCTCGCTGATGTTCGCCTTCCCGCTCGCCTTCGGCAGCGACTCCGCCTCCGCCATGATCGGGATGCTGGGCCTGCTGGTCACCGCCGCCTCGGTCGGCTGGGGCGCGATGGCCGCCCGGCGGGCCGGCTACAAGTGGCCGGGCGTGCCGCGCCGCGGCAGCGGGCAGCGGGCCGGCTGGCGGGCCATCGTGATCTACACGCTGATCGTCTGCCTCTCCCTCGCCCTGGCTCTGTGGCGGGTCGTCCACCTGCGCGGCTGACCGTGGACGGCGCCGCGGCGCCGCGGCGGCCGCCAGTACCATCGGCGGTGTGAGCGACCTCAGCAGCGGGCTGCCGTTCCTCAAGGGCCACGGCACCCAGAACGACTTCGTCATCGTCCCCGACCCGGACGGCCTCCTCGACCTCGGTCCGGCCGCGGTGGCCGCGGTCTGCGACCGGCGGGCCGGTGTCGGCGGGGACGGCCTGCTGCGCGTGGTGCGCTCCGCCGCCGACCCGGCCGCGGCCGCGATGGCCGACGAGGCCGAGTGGTTCATGGACTACCGCAACTCCGACGGCTCGATCGCCGAGATGTGCGGCAATGGCGTGCGGGTGTTCGCCCGCTACCTGGTGCACGCGGGGCTGGCGAAGCCCGGCCCGCTGGCGGTCGCCACCCGGGCGGGCGTCCGGCGGGTGCACGTCGCGGCGGACGCCGCCGACGGCACCCCGGGCGAGGTCACCGTGGACATGGGCACCGCCCGGCTGCCCGGCCCGGACGGGATCGAGGTCGCCGTCGGCGGCCACCGCTGGCCGGCGCTCAACGTCAACATGGGCAACCCGCACGCGGTCGCCTTCGTCGAGGACCTGGCCCAGGCCGGCAACCTGTACGACGCCCCCGCGACCAGCCCGGCCGGGGTCTACCCCGAGGGTGTCAACGTCGAGTTCGTGGTGGACCGCGGTCCGCGCCACGTCGCCATGCGGGTGCACGAGCGCGGCTCCGGCGAGACCCGCTCCTGCGGCACCGGCGCCTGCGCGGTGGCGGTCGCCGCGATCCGCCGCGACGGCGCCGACCCGGCCGTGACCGGCGAGGCGGTCGCGTACACCGTCGACCTGCCGGGCGGCCGCCTGGTGATCGAGGAGTTCCCCGACGGGCGGGTGGCGATGACCGGCCCCGCGGTGATCGTCGCCGCCGGCACCCTGGACCCGGCGCTGCTGGGCTGACGCCGCCGAGCGGCCAGAGGCAGGAGGAGGGCTCCCGGCGGGGCCCTCTTTGCCCGTTTGCCCGCCCGTCGAATCCCCCCGTTCGAGTGATCCCGGTGACGGACGGGAAGCAGTGGCTCGCGGAACGTGCTGTCCTCGGTAGCATGGACCACCGGGTCGGGAGGCGCTCCGGTGTTCGCCGCCGGAGGTGCAGATGACCATCCGCCCCGAGCTCACTGCGGGCACGTCGTCGAAGCCGCAGGTCGGCCGGTTCAGCCGGGCGGCGCTCGGCCGGGCCGGGCGGGCCGCGCTGCTGGCCACCGGCCGCGCCCCGGTGCCGGACGCGATCGAGCCGATCGTCCAGGCGCACCGGATCCACCACCCGCAGGCCGACCTCGCCCTGCTCAGCCGGGCGTACCGGACCGCCGAGGCCAGCCACCGGGGGCAGACGCGCAAGAGCGGCGAGCCGTTCATCACCCACCCGCTCGCGGTCACGATGATCCTGGCCCAGCTCGGCGCCGACACCACCACGCTGGTCGCCTCACTGCTCCACGACACCGTGGAGGACACCGAGGTGACGCTCGCTCAGGTCGCCGAGGACTTCGGCCCCGAGGTCGCGTACCTGGTGGACGGCGTGACCAAGCTGGAGAAGGTCGACTTCGGCGCGGCCGCCGAACCGGAGACCTTCCGCAAGATGCTGGTGGCCACCGGCGACGACGTCCGGGTCATGGTGATCAAGCTGGCCGACCGGCTGCACAACATGCGGACGATCCGTCACATGAAGCCGGCCAGCCGGGTGCGGATCGCCAAGGTCACCCGGGACGTGCTGATCCCGCTCGCCGAGCGGCTCGGCATCCAGGTGGTCAAGGCCGAGCTGGAGGACATCGTCTTCGCCACCCTCCACCCGGAGGAACACGAGCGCACCGGCGCGGTGGCGGCCGCGCACGAGGCGGAGCCGGACGAGCTGCTCCAGCCCTTCGCCGCCGCGCTGGCCCGGCAGCTGGCGGAGGCCGGCATCGCCGCCACGGTCACCGTCCGGGCCCGCCACCACGTCTCGCTGCACCGGGTACTGCTCCGCCGCGCCGCCGTGACCGGCCCGGACGGGCGGCCCAAGACGCTGCTGCCCGCCGACTTCGGCCGGGTCCTGGTGGTGGTCGAGGAGAACGCCGACTGCTACGCCGTCCTCGGCGAGCTGCACACCTGCTGGACCCCGCTGCCCGGCGAGTTCAAGGACTTCGTGGCGGCGCCCAAGTTCAACCTCTACCAGTCGCTGCACACCGCGGTCGCGCTGGCCGGCGGCGAGGTGGTGGAGGTGCTGGTCCGCACCCGGCGGATGCACCGGGTGGCCGAGACCGGGGTGGTGGCGCTCGGCGACCCGCACCAGGCGTCCGGCGCCGCCGCGACCGAGGCCGCGCCCGAGACCGATCCCGAGGACCGCACCGACCCGGCTCGGCCCGGCTGGCTGAGCCGCTTCCTGGAGTGGCAGCAGGAGGCCCCCGACCCGGACGCGTTCTGGTCGGCGCTGACCGCCGACCTCTCCGACGACCGGGAGATCACCGCCGTCACCGAGACCGGGGACACGCTCCAGCTGCCGGCCGGGGCCAGCTGCGTGGACGCGGCCTACCTGCTCGGCGAGCAGACCGGCCACCGGTGCATCGGCGCCCGGGTCAACGGCCGGCTGGTGGCGCTCTCCACCCCGCTGCGCGACGGCGACGTCCTCGCCGTGCTCACCGACCAGGGCGGCGAAGCCTCCGGCCCGGCCCCCGAGTGGCTGGAGTACGTCCGCACCCCGGCTGCCCGGCTGGCGATCGAGCGCTGGCTGGCCGACCCGCCGGCCTCGGCGCCCGCGGTGGAGACCGGCCCGCCGGCCGAGCAGCCAGCCCCGGCGGGCCCGCCCCCGGCGGTCCGCGGCGCCTGGCCGGTGGCGGTGCCCGGGCACCCCGGCGCCTCGGTGCGCCTCGCCCGCTGCTGCACCCCGGTGCCGCCGGACCGGGTGACCGGCTTCCTGATCCGCGGCGGCGCGGTGGCGGTGCACCGCACCGACTGTCCGTCCGGCGAGGAGATGCGCCGGGCGGGACGGGAGCCGCTGGAGCCCGACTGGATCCCCGGCGCCGGTCCGGCCCGCGGCTTCCGGGCCACCCTGGTGGCCGAGGCGCTGAACCGGCCCAGACTGCTGGCCGACCTCACCGCAGCGATCTCCGCCGAGGGCGTGTCGATCTCCTCCGCCGAGGTGGAGCCGCCCCGCCAGCTGCGGGTACGGCACTCCTACACCCTGGAGCTGCCGGCCGCCGAGACGCTGCCCGCGGTGATGCGGGCGATGCTCAGGGTGTCCGGCGTCTACGACGTGTACCGGCCCGGCACGACGGCGGAGCGTAATGGGGATGACTCGGTCACGGCGGGCGTGCGACCATCGTGGGGAATTCACGGCCGTCCCGCCGCGTTCACCGGTAGCAGCAGTGTCCGGTGACCGCAGCCACCGGCGACCACAGCCGATCAATCAAAGGATGAGATGACCTCCACGTTCGACAGCCGCACCGGATCGAGCGAGTCCGCCCGTCGACTCGCCGGACTCAGGGCCGACGCCCTGATGGACGAGGACCTCGCGGCGATCGACGAGGACCTCGGCCACTACGACGGCGACCAGTACGACCGTTCCGAGCGCGCGGCCCTGCGCCGTGTCGCGGGCCTCTCCACCGAACTCCAGGACGTCACCGAGGTCGAGTACCGCCAGCTCCGCCTGGAGCGCGTGGTGCTCGTCGGCGTGTGGACGGACGGCACGCTCGAAGAGGCCGAGAACTCCATGGCCGAGCTGGCCGCGCTGGCCGAGACGGCGGGATCCGAGGTGCTGGACGGTGTGATCCAGCGCCGCGACAAGCCCGACGCCGCGACCTACATCGGCTCCGGCAAGGCCCAGGAGCTGCGCGACATCGTCAGCTCCACCGGCGCCGACACCGTGGTGTGCGACGGTGAGCTCACCCCGGGCCAGCTGATCCACCTCGAGGACGTCGTCAAGGTCAAGGTCGTCGACCGCACGGCCCTGATCCTCGACATCTTCGCCCAGCACGCCAAGTCCCGTGAGGGCAAGGCGCAGGTCTCGCTCGCGCAGATGCAGTACATGCTGCCGCGCCTGCGCGGCTGGGGTCAGTCGCTCTCCCGGCAGATGGGTGGTGGCGGCTCCGGCTCGTCCGGCGGCGGTATGGCCACCCGTGGTCCCGGTGAGACGAAGATCGAGACCGACCGGCGCCGGATCCGCGAGAAGATGGCGAAGCTCCGCAAGGAGATCGCCGAGATGAAGAAGGGCCGCGACACCAAGCGCCAGGAGCGCAGGCGCCACCAGGTGCCGTCGGTCGCCATCGCCGGCTACACCAACGCCGGCAAGTCCTCCCTGCTCAACCGGCTCACCGGCGCCGGCGTCCTGGTGGAGAACGCGCTGTTCGCCACCCTGGACCCGACCGTCCGGCGGGCGCAGACCCCGAGCGGCCGGCTCTACACGCTGGCCGACACGGTCGGATTCGTCCGGCACCTGCCGCACCACCTGGTCGAGGCCTTCCGCTCGACCATGGAGGAGGTCGCCGACGCCGACCTGATCCTGCACGTGGTGGACGGCTCGCACCCCGAGCCGGAGACCCAGCTGACCGCGGTCCGCGAGGTGATCGTCTCGGTCGAGGCACAGAACGTGCCGGAGATCGTGGTGATCAACAAGGCGGACGCCGCCGACCCGGCCGTGCTGCAGCGCCTGCTGCGCCGCGAGCCGCACGCCATCGTGGTGTCGGCCCGCACCGGCGCCGGCATCGAGGAGCTGCTGGCGCTGATCGACGACGAGCTGCCGCGCCCGGCCGTCGAGGTCCACGCACTGGTCCCGTACACCCGCGGCGA
This sequence comes from Kitasatospora cinereorecta, assembly GCF_024172095.1. GTDB lineage: Bacteria > Actinomycetota > Actinomycetes > Streptomycetales > Streptomycetaceae > Kitasatospora > Kitasatospora cinereorecta. The sequence goes on from NZ_JAMZDX010000001.1 coordinate 1,054,949, forward strand.
CCTGGTCTCCCGGGTCCACCGGGACGGCGAGCTGCTCTCCACCGAGCACACCGGCGAGGGCACCCTGCTGCACGCCAAGGTGTCGGCGGAGCTCGCCGCCGAGCTGGAGCGCTACACAGTGGTCTCGGCCGGCTGATCCGGCACCGACCCGGACGGGCCCGGCCTCCCTCGCGGAGGCCGGGCCCGTCCGTCTGTCACCCGTCCGTCACTTGGCGAGCTTCTGGGCGAACGCCTCGTACATCTTGCGGGCGTCGTCGGTCAGGGTCGGCGAAGCCAGCATGGTGTTCTGGGTGTTGCCGACCGAGGTGTTGCCGATCAGCATCACCTTCTTGTTCTGCACCGCGAACCAGCCGCCGCCGCTGGAGCCACCGGTCATGGTGCAGCCGATCGACTGCATCGGCGGACGGCTGAGGTCGTAGCCGTAGACGGTGGCCTTGACGCCCGAGTCGCAGTGCTCCAGCTCCTGGCCGTCGAACGGCGTGTCCGCCGGGTAGCCGTACGCGGAGAGCGAGGGGACGGCGTCCGCCTGGGCGTTGAACCAGACCGGCACGGAGCCGCCGATGGTCTCCTCCAGCGACTTGCCGCCGCCGTCCTCGTTGTGCACGTGCATGATGGCGAAGTCGTACTGGCTGGCCGGGCCGCCGGTCTCGCCGCCCTCGGCGGTCCAGTACGGGGTCACCCGGACCGCGTCCGCCGCCCACACGCCGAACGGGGCCACCTGCTCGAAGGTGGCCTTCTTGTTGCCGCTGGCCGCGCCGGACTTGTTGTACGAGGGCACGAAGCTGATCTTCTTGAAGAAGGTGCCGCCCTTGCCCTCGTGGACGCAGTGCGCGGCCGTCCAGACCAGGTTGGACTTGCCCGGGTGCTGCGGGTCGGCGATGACCGTACCGGAGCACTCGGCGTAGCTCTTCTCGCTGATCTCCATGAAGATCTTGCCGACCACGGCGGTGCCGGGGGAGTACGGGTGCTTCTCCGGCCTGGCCGGGATCGCGGTCGGGAAGGTGACCTCGGCCCGGCTCGGCGTCCTCGCCTGCTGGGCGTTGGCCTCCTTGGGCTTGACGCCCTGGGCGGTCTGCAGCTTGCCGAGGTCCCAGTAGCCCTTGATGGCCTGGAAGTCCTCGGGCTTGAAGCCCAGCTGGGAGGCGAACTTCTCCCAGTCGTCGGAGTTCCAGTTCTTCATGTTGGCGAGCTGCGCCTGGATGTCCTTGAGGTCGATGCCCGGCTTGGAGGCACCGGCCGACGGGGCGGCGTTCGGCTGCGGGTCGTCGTTGCAGGCGGTGAGGTTGAGGCTCAGCACGGTCAGGACGGCGGCGGCAGCGGCCGCCCGGCCACGGGCCCTGCGGGGGCGGCGGTCTCGGACAGTCTCAGGCATGGTCGATCCCCGTAGTTCAGTCGGTCGGTGAGGAGGGTTGAGCGGTCTCGGGTCGGGTGGACGGGCTCGGTGCGGACGAGGGCGGGCCGGTCGGGGGCTGCTTGGCGATGTAGTCCAGCGCCTGCCGGGCCACCGACTCCAGGTACGGGCCGTTCAGCGTGGTGTGCGCGGCCGTCCCGATCGAGGTGTTGCTGACCAGCGCCTGGCGGCCGTCCGGCATGGTGGCGAACCAGCCGCCGCCGGAGGCGCCCGCGGTCATGGTGCAGCCGATGGTCAGCATCGCCGGCCGCTCCGGGTCGAAGGAGCGGCTGCCGGGCCGGCCGCTGTCGCAGCGCTCCAGCTCCTGGCCGTCGAACGGGGCCACCGAGGGGTAGCCCCAGGCCGAGACGGACAGTTGCTCGCGCGGGGCGTCGAACCACACCGGCACGGCCGTGCCGACGGTCTCCTCCAGGGAGGGCCCGCCCTGCGGGTTGTGCACCCGGATGATCGCGAAGTCGTACTGGTTGGCGGCGTCGCCCGCCCGGGTGCCCTCGGTGGTCCACAGCGGCGAGGTGATCACCTTGTCGGCCCACCACTGGCCGAGCGGGGCAACCTCCGCCAGCGAGGCCTTGCGGTGGCCGCTGGCCGCGCCCGAACTGTTGTAGGCGGGCACGAAGATGAGGTTCTTGTACCAGTCACCGCCCTTGCCCTCGTGGACGCAGTGGGCGGCCGTCCAGACCAGGTCGGACCTGCCCGGGTGCTGCGGGTCGGCCACCACGGTCGCCGAGCACTGGCCGGTGCCGCCCTTCGGCGCGGTCATGAAGACCTTCCCGGAGGCCGGGTAGCCGGTGTACGGCCGGGGCACGGCCACCGCCTGCACCACGGGGGCGGGTTCGGGCGCCGGTCCGGGCGTCGCCGAGGCCGAGGCCGGCACGCTCGGCGGCGCCGAGGCGGTCTCCGGGGCCGGCGGGGCGGGCTCGCGGGGCTGGGCCTCGTCCAGCCGGTCCGCGTTCCAGAAGTTCTGCACCACCGGGTTGTCGAAGCCGTGCCGGGACGCCCAGCGGTCCCAGTCCTGGTACCGCCAACTGCGCAGCTCGCGCCAGCTGTGCGGCAGCCCGTCGCCGCCGTCCGAGGTGCACGCGGCGGAGCCCAGCAGGACCGCCGCCACCAGCGGGACGCACCACGCCCGCCGCCCCAACGATGACATCGTCCCCCCTGCCGCTCGCCGTCGTCCCCCGGGGGATTCTCCCACCCGCCCGCCGAACGGCCGTACGGGGTTCCCTCCTGTTGACGTCCGGTCACCGATTCGTGACGGTGACGACCTGTCAGGGTCGCACCGCTCACTCGGAAGGGTGAGTGATCGACGGTCTTTCACCACAACGAGTGAGCTGATCTTGTGATCACCGGGCGGGGATAGGTAGCCCTTACCTGTGTAGTCATCGCACGGCCCAAGGAGGGGCTTTGGTCACCACCCTCACCGGAGTACCTCCGGCCGCCGTGGTCCGGGCCACCGGAACGCAGCCGCCCGACCCGCTGCTCCACGACGACCCCGCCGCGGCCGCCGAACAGGCCGCCACCGAGAGCCTGCTGCGCTGCTGGGCCCGGGAGACCGGCGCCCGGCCGGACGGCGGGCAACTGCGCATCCCGGTGCTCGGCGGCGCGGCCGAACTCGCCGCCCCCGTCCGGCACTGGTCGGTCTGCGGTTGGCACCGGTTCGGCCCGGTCACCGTCCGCACCGCCGACGGCGACCGCCCGGTGGACGCCGTCACCGTCGCCGCCCTGGTCGCCGGCGCCGCCGCCGAGCGCCCCGACCCCGGCCAGATCGCCGACCTGACCGCCCGGGTCGCCGACTCGGTCGGTCGCACCGCCGAGATCCTCGCCCACCGGCGCGCCCTCTCCGCGACCCCGCCGACGCCCTTCCTGCGCGCCGAGCAGGCCCTGCTGCTCGGCCACCCGCTGCATCCCACCCCGAAGAGCCGCGACGGCCTCGGCCCGGCCCAGAGCGCCGCGTACTCGCCCGAACTGCACGGCACCTTCCGGCTCCACTGGTACGCCGTCGACCGCTCGCTGCTGGCCGCCGACTCCGCCGCCGGCCGGCCCGCCGAGCAGCTCACCGCCGAGCTCTACGGCCGGCCGCTGCCGCCCGGCACCGCCGCCCTGCCGCTCCACCCCTGGCAGGCCCGCGAGCTGGCGCTCCGCCCGGCCGTCGCCGACCTGCTCGACAGCGGCCTGCTGCACGACCTCGGCCCGTCCGGCGAGCCCTGGCACCCGACCAGCTCGGTGCGCACCGTCTGCCGCCCCGGCACCCCGTGGATGCTCAAGCTCTCGCTGGCACTGCGGATCACCAACTCCCGCCGGGAGAACCTCCGCAAGGAGCTGCACCGCGGCGTCGAGGTCCACCGCCTGCTGGAAGCCGGCCTCGGCGCCCGCTGGAAGGCCGCCCACCCCGGCTTCGACATCGTCCGCGACCCCGCCTGGATCGGCGTCGACCACCCGGCCCTCGGCGACCCCGGCGGCCTGGACACCGTGCTCCGCCAGCAGCCCTTCGGCCCCGCCGACCGGGCGCTGTGCGTGGCCGGCCTGGTCGCCGAGCAGCCCATCGGCCGGCTCGGCTCGCAGCTCGCCGACGTGCTCGGCGAGCTGGCCGCCCGCACCGGCCGCCCGATGGCCACCGTCGCCACCGAATGGTTCCTGCGCTACCTGGACGCCGTCGTCCTGCCGATCCTCTGGCTGGACGGCCGGGCCGGCATCGCCCTCGAAGCCCACCAGCAGAACAGCCTCGTCCTGCTCGACGCCGAGGGCTGGCCCACCGGCGGCCGCTACCGCGACAACCAGGGCTACTACTTCCGCGCCTCGCACACCGACCGGCTGCGCGCCCAACTGCCCGCACTCGGCGAGACCAGCGACACCTTCGTCCCGGACGCCGTCGCCGACGAGCGCTTCGCCTACTACGTCGGCATCAACCACATCCTCGGCCTGATCGGCGCCTTCGGCTCCCAGCAGCTCGCCGACGAGCAGCTGCTGCTCGCCGCGCTGCGCCGCTTCCTGGCCGGGGAGCGGGCCGCCGCCACCGGATCGTCCCTCCCCGCCCACCTGCTGGACGCGCCCACCCTGCGCTGCAAGGCCAACCTGCTCACCCGGCTGCACGGCCTGGACGAGCTGGTCGGCCCGGTGGAGACCCAGTCGGTCTACGTGGCGATCGACAACCCGGTGGCCGGGGCGTGACCACGACCAGCACGCCGGTCGGGGAGTTCCGGCTCGTGCCGGTCTCCCTGCCGGCCGACCTGCCCCTGCTCACCACGTGGATGAACGACCCCGCCGTGGACGCCTGGTGGGAGCTGGCCGGACCGCCGTCGGTCACCGAGGAGCACCTGCGCGGCCAACTCGACGGCGACGGGGCGAGCACCCCCTACCTGGGCCTGCTCGACGGCGAGCCGACCGGCTACTTCGAGGTCTACCGCGCCGACCTCGACCCGCTCGCCGCGCACTACCCGGCCCGGCCGTACGACATGGGCATCCACCTGCTGCTCGGCCCCGCCACCGCCCGCGGCCGGGGCCTGGGCAGCGCCCTGCTCGCCGCCCTGGCCGAGCGGATCCTCGCCACCACCCCCGCCTGCACCCGGGTGGTCGCCGAGCCCGACCTGCGCAACACCCCCTCGGTCCGGGCCTTCCGCAACGCCGGGTTCGCGCAGGCCGCCGAACTCGACCTGCCCGCCAAGCGCGCCGCCCTGATGATCCGCCCGCGCGCCCGCTCCTGAGTCCTAGGACGACATGCATCTCCCGCAGCCCGAGCCGTACGACCTGATCGGTGTCGGCATCGGCCCGTTCAACCTCTCCCTGGCCGCCCTCGCCGACCGCGCCGACGGGCTCACCACCCTCTTCCTGGACGCCAGAGCCGAGTTCCGCTGGCACCCCGGCATGCTGGTCGACGGCGCCCGGATGCAGGTGCCCTTCCTCGCCGACCTGGTCTCGCTGGTCGACCCGACCAACCCGTGGTCCTTCCTCAACTACCTGCGCCACCAGGAGCGGCTGTTCCCGTTCTACTTCGCCGAGCGCTTCCAGCTCCCGCGCCGCGAGTACGAGCACTACTGCCGCTGGGCCGCCGACCGGCTGCCCAACTGCCGCTTCGGCGCCGAGGTCACCGAGGTGCGCTGGGACGCCGAGGAGGAGGTGTTCCTGGTCCGCGGCGGCGGCGAGGTGCACCGGGCCCGGAACCTGGTGCTCGGGGTCGGCACCGAACCGGTCCACCCGGAGGCCTTCGCCCCGCTGCGCGGCCACCCGCGGGTCCTGCACTCCGCCGAGTACCTGCACCGGCGCGCCGAGCTGGCCGGAGCCCGGGACATCACCGTGGTCGGCTCCGGGCAGTCCGGCGCCGAGGTCTTCCTCGACCTGCTGCGCGGCCGCGTCGGCGACGGCACCCGGCTGCGCTGGCTCACCCGCACCCGGGCGCTGGCCCCGATGGAGTACTCCAAGCTCGGCCTGGAGCAGTTCACGCCCGACTACACCCGCTACTTCCACGCCCTGCCCGCGGACGTCCGGGACGCGCTGGTGCCCGCCCAGTGGCAACTGCACAAGGCGGCCAGCGCGGAGACCCTCGCCGAGATCCACGACCACCTCTACGAGCGCACCATCGGCCGCCCGCCGGCCGCCGACCCGGTCGAGATCCTTCCCGGTACCGCCGTCACCGAGGCCGGCGCCGGCCCCTGCGGCGGCCTCGAACTCCACTGCCGGCACACCGACTCCGGCGCCCGCCACCTGGTGCGCACCGACGCGGTGGTGCTCGCCACCGGCTACCGGGCGGTCCGCCCGGCCGCCCTGGACCCGATCGCCGACCTGATCGACTGGGACGAACTCGGCCGCTACCGCGTCGACCTGGACCACCGGGTGGCCGTCAGGCCGGGCCTCACCGGCGGTCTGTACGTCCAGAACGCCGAGCTGCACACTCACGGTGTCGGCACACCGGACCTCGGCCTCGGCGCGCACCGCGCCGCCGTGATCCTCAACGCCGTCGCCGGCAAGACGCTCCACCCGCTGCCCCATCGCACCGCCTGGACCACCTTCGCCCCGCCCGTACCAACGGCCGCCGAACCCCCCGCGCCCCGGCCGGCCGCACCCGTGCTCCCGCGACCCCAGGAAGGCGACGAACGTGCTGCAGCAGCACCCCGCTGAACCCGAGCTCCACCTGCCCGCCCAGCTGACCACGGAGCACTGGCGGCGGGCCCGGCGGGCACTGCTCGCCAAGATGCTCGGCGAGTTCGCGTACGAGGAGCTGATCGAGCCGGTCCCGGCGGGGGACGGCTGGGTGGTCGAATTCCCGGACGCCGGCTACCGGTTCCGGGCCGAGCGGGGCGCGTACGGCAGCTGGCGGGTCGCGGAGGACTCGCTCGACGCCGAGCTCGACGACCCGCTGCGCTTCCTCCAGCACGCCCGCGGGCCGCTCGGGCTCTCCGGCGACACCGTCGGCCACCTGGTCCGCGAGCTCACCGCCACGCTGATCGCCGACGCCCACCTGCGGGCCACCGCACCGACCGCCGCCGAGCTGGCCGACCTCGACCACGTCGCCCTGGAGGGCCGGCAGACCGGCCACCCGTGGATCGTCCCCAACAAGGGTCGGCTCGGCTTCTCGGCCCGCGACGCGGCCGCCTGGGCGCCCGAGGCGCGCGTCCCGCAGCGGCTGCCGTGGATCGCCGTCCACCGGCGGCTCGCCGAGTTCCGCGGCGACCCCGGACTGTACGAGCGGGAGCTGGACGCGGACTTCCGCGACCGGCTCGGCGACCGGGCCGACGACTACCTGCTGCTGCCCGTCCACCCCTGGCAGTGGGACGAGACCGTGGTGCCGCTGTTCGCCCCGTGGATCGCCAGCGGGGAGATCGTCCCGCTGCCCAGCGACGGCGACCTGCGGCTGCCGCAGCAGTCCATCCGCAGCTTCTTCAACCTCAGCCGGCCGGACCGCTGCACGGTCAAGCTGCCGCTCTCCATCCTCAACACCCTGGTCTGGCGCGGCCTGCCGGTCGAGCGCACGCTCGCCGCCCCCGCCGTCACCGCCTGGATCCACGGGCTGCGGGACGCCGATCCCTTCCTGCGCGACGAGTGCCGGGTCGTCCTGCTCGGCGAGATCGCCTCGGTCACCGTCGACCACCCGGTCTACCGGGAGCTGCCGGAGGCCCCGTACCAGTACAAGGAGCTGCTCGGCGCGATCTGGCGCGAACCGCTCGGCCGGTACCTGGCGGACGGCGAGCGGGCCCGCACCCTGGCCGCCCTGCTGCAGACCGGCTCGGACGGCCGGGCGCTGGTCGCCGAACTGGTCGCCCGCTCCGGGCTCGCCCCGCGCGACTGGCTGGGCCGGCTGTTCGCCGCCATGCTGCCGCCGCTGCTGCACTTCCTCTACCGCTACGGCACGGTGTTCTCCCCGCACGGCGAGAACGCCATCGTGCTGTTCGACGAGCACGACGTGCCGACCCGGCTCGCGGTGAAGGACTTCGTGGACGACGTCAACATCAGCGACCAGCCGCTGCCCGAGCTCGCCGACCTGCCCGGCCCGGTCGCCGAGGTGCTGCTGCGGGAGGACCCGGACTTCCTCTGCCAGTTCATCCACTCCGGCCTGTTCATCGGCGTCTACCGCTACCTCGCCCCGCTGGTCGAGGCCCAGCTCGGCGTCCCCGAGGAGGAGTTCTGGGCGCTGGTGCGCGAGGAGATCCTCGCCCACCAGCGGCGCTTCCCGGAGCTCGCCGAGCGGTTCGAGCTGTTCGACCTGTTCACCCCGCGGATCGCCCGGCTCTGCCTCAACCGCAACCGGCTGCTGCTCGACGGCTACCGCGACCGCCCGCAGCGGCCGCACGCCGCCGTGCACGGATCCGTGGCCAACCCGCTCCACGCGAGCACCGACCCGACCCGCGCGAGCACCGAGCCGACCCGCGCGAGTGCCGAGCCGCGCCACGAGAGCGCCGAGCCGCCCCGGCGGAGTGCCGTGCCGCCCACCCGGCGGCGCGGGACTGTCACCCCCGCGCCGTAGGGTGGGAGGGCCATGACGAACGACTCCGCAACCCTGCCCCCGGACGAGGACGGCGACGCGCCCGCCCCCGTGCCGGCGTCCCGCATCCCCGAGCTGCTGCACGCCGCCGTCACCGCCGTGGGCGGCGTGGAGCGGCCCGGCCAGGTCACCATGGCCGAGGCGGTCTCGGCCGCCGTCGACGCCGGTGAGCACCTGCTGGTCCAGGCCGGCACCGGCACCGGAAAGTCGCTGGCCTACCTGGTGCCCGCGCTCGCCCACGGCGACCGGGTCGTGGTGGCCACCGCCACCCTCGCCCTGCAGCGCCAGCTGGTCGAGCGGGACCTGCCCCGCACCGTCGACGCCCTGCATCCGGTGCTGCGCCGTCGCCCGCTGTTCGCCATGCTCAAGGGTCGCTCCAACTACCTGTGCCTGCACCGGGCCAACGAGGGCACCCCGAGCGACGAGGGCGAGGGCCTGTTCGACCCGGTCGAGGTGATGGGCGGCCCGACCGGCAAGCTCGGCCAGGACGTGCTGCGGCTGCGCGAGTGGGCCGAGGAGACCGAGACCGGCGACCGGGACGACCTCTCGCCCGGCGTCTCCGACAAGGCCTGGGCCCAGCTCGCGGTCACCTCCAAGGAGTGCCTGGGCGCCAGCCGCTGCGCGTACGGGCAGGAGTGCTTCGCAGAGCGGGCCAGGGAGAAGGCCAAGCTCGCCGACGTGGTGGTCACCAACCACGCGATGCTGGCGATCGACGCCATCGAGGGCGCCCCGGTCCTCCCCGACCACGGCCTGCTGATCATCGACGAGGCGCACGAGCTGGTGAACCGGGTGACCGGCGCCGCCACCGCCGAACTCACCGTGAACGCGGTCAACCGGGCGGTCCGGCGCGCCGCCAAGCTCGCCAACGAGAAGGCGGTCGACGCGCTCCAGGCCGCCGCCGAGAACTTCCACGGTCTGATGGAGACCGCGCAGGCCGGCCGGGTCGAGGAGCTGCCCGAGTACCTGGCGTACGCGGTCGCCGGCATCCGGGACGCCTCCCGGCAGGTGATCACCTCGCTCGGCGAGACCCGGGACAAGGCGCTCAGCGACGAGGACGCGGTGCGCAAGCAGGCGATGGCCTCCGCCGAGAGCCTGCACGAGACCGCGGACCGGCTGCTCTCGGAGTCGGAGTGGGACGTCATCTGGATCGAGCGCAGCGACCGGTTCGGTATGGGCACCGCCTCGCTGCGGGTCGCCCCGCTGAGCGTCTCCGGCCTGCTGCGGGAGAACCTCTACAAGGAGCGCTCGGTCGTCCTCACCTCCGCCACCCTCAAGCTGGGCGGCGACTTCAACGGCGTGGCCGCCTCGCTCGGCCTGCCCGGCGAGGGCCGGCTGCCCGAGGTCCGCTCGGCCTCGGAGCCCGAGCTCGACCTCGGCGAGGACTCCCCGCCGTACTGGCGCGGCATCGACGTCGGCTCGCCGTTCAGCTACCCCAAGCAGGGCATCCTGTACGTCGCCAAACACCTCGCCGACCCCGGGCGCGACCCGGAACGGCCCGACATGCTCGACGAGTTGGCCGAGCTGATCGGCGCGGCCGGCGGGCGGACGCTGGGCCTGTTCTCCTCGATGCGGGGCGCCCAGGCGGCCGCCGAGGCGCTCCGCGAGCGGCTGGACAACCGGATCCTGCTCCAGGGCGAGAACACCCTCGGCGAGCTGATCCGCGAGTTCGCCTCGGACGCCTCGACCTGCCTGTTCGGGACGCTCTCGCTCTGGCAGGGCGTGGACGTGCCCGGCTCCGCCTGCCAGCTGGTGGTGATGGACCGCATCCCGTTCCCCCGTCCCGACGACCCGCTGATGAGCGCCCGGCAGAAGGACGTCGAGCAGCGCGGCGGCAACGGCTTCATGGCGGTGGCGGCGACCCACGCCGCGCTGCTGATGGCGCAGGGCGCGGGCCGGCTGGTGCGGGCGGCGGACGACAAGGGGATCGTCGCGGTGCTCGACCCCCGGGTGGAGACCAAGCGGTACGGCGGGTTCTTCCGGTCCTCGATGCCCAACTTCTGGTACACCACGGACCGGAACCAGGTCCGGCGGTCGCTGGCGGCGATCGATGCCTCGGCTCCGCCGGTCCGCGCGAGGTGAACTGACAGGGGCGCGAGGAACTGCGCGCCCAGCCATGCACTCATGTAGAGCGGTGGCTGGGCGCGCAGTTCCTCGCGCCCCTCAAGGTGCGCCCTGTTCTCAGAGACGGCGGAGGACCGCGACGACCTTGCCCAGGATGGTCGCGTTGTCGCCCGGGATCGGCTCGTACGCCGGGTTGTGCGGCATCAGCCAGATCTTGCCGTCCTCGCGCTTGAGGCGCTTGACGGTGGCCTCGCCGTCGATCATCGCCGCGACGATGTCGCCGTTCTCGGCGACCGGCTGGCGGCGGACGGTCACCCAGTCGCCGTCACAGATGGCGGCCTCGATCATCGAGTCGCCCTTGACGGTGAGCGCGAAGAGCTCGCCCTCGCCGACCAGCTGACGGGGGAGCGGGAAGACGTCCTCGACGGTCTGCTCGGCCAGGATCGGGCCACCGGCCGCGATCCGGCCGACCAGCGGCACGTACGAGGTGGAGGGCCGACCGGCGGTCTCGGCGGTGTTGGGGCGGGCGACCTCGACACCGCGGACCTCGTAGGCGCGCGGGCGGTGCGGGTCGCGCCGCAGGAAGCCCTTGCGCTCCAGCGCCATCAGCTGGTGCGCCACCGAAGAAGTCGAGGACAGGCCGACGGCCTGGCCGATCTCCCGCATGGACGGGGGGTAGCCGCGGCGCTGGACGGAATCCCGGATGACCTCGATGACCCGGCGCTGCCGCTCCGTCAGACCGGCCTCGTCGGTGCGAATGCCCGGAGGGCGGCCGGGCAGGGCCCGGACGACGGCAGGGGTGGGCGCGCCGAGGTCGGCATCGTCGATCGGCTGGCTTCGGGTCATGGTCTGGTCCATGCTCTCCTGGTCAGTGGTGCGCGCGGAACGCTCCTGCACCGGGATGGCGGTCGTGGCTTCGACGGTGTTGATCGCGGTCATGGCGGCTCTCATTCGACAGGTGAGCTTCCTTTGCCGGGTTCAACTGGTGCACCTATCGAAAGGTTGCGCCAAACACACGTTCGAGTGAATTTATTCGAGGTTGGCTGACTTGATCAAGGCTCCGGGTGTACATCGATTGAATGTTCGACTCGAACAGTCTATTTCACACCCCCCACGGATTTCGACCCGTTCCGGCGCGTCGGCTCCCCCTCACCACATGTAGTGGCTACTGTCCTCGGTCGGGACTACAGGTAGTGGTCCGGTAGAGTGTTCCGAGTCCGTCGTCATGCCGCAGGGAGGGAGTCCCAGGTGCACTGCCCCTTCTGCCGGCATCCGGACAGTCGCGTCGTGGACAGTCGCGCGAGCGACGACGGGAGCTCGATCCGGCGCCGTCGTCAGTGCCCGGACTGCTCCCGCCGATTCACCACGGTCGAAACCGCGACGCTGATGGTGATCAAGCGCAGTGGCGTCACCGAGCCGTTCTCGCGCGAGAAGGTGATCTCCGGAGTCCGCAAGGCCTGTCAGGGCCGCCCGGTCACCGAGGACGCCCTCGCGCAGCTCGGGCAGCGGGTCGAGGAGTGCGTCCGCGCGAGCGGCAGCGCCGAGCTCTCGACCCACGACGTCGGGTTGGCCATACTCGGCCCCCTGAAGGAGCTGGACGTCGTCGCGTACCTGCGGTTCGCGAGCGTCTACCGCGCCTTCGACAACCTCGAAGACTTCGAGGCCGCCATCGCGGAGCTCCGCGACGAGCGGCCCCTCACCCCGGAGGCCGGCGCCCGCATGCCGGCCCCCGCCGCCGCGTCCTAGTACTCCAGCAGGACTAGTTCCCGCGGCGCGCGTCGATACCGCAACACCCTGTGCACGGTGGCCGGGCTTCCGGCTGCCCGCAGACCAGCAGGAGAACCAGTAGGTGCCCGGATTTTTCGGGGCACTCCGGGCGTTTGCCCAGGAGGAGGAGAACGCAGTGACAGAGACGACGAGCGGTTCCGCCCGCGGATCGAAGTCCGACCGCACCAAGGGCGCCGGCAAGGCCCCGAAGGGCGGCCTGCGGCTGGAGCGGATCTACACCACCCCTGGCGTCCACCCGTACGACGCGGTCAGCTGGGAGCGGCGCGACGTCGTCATGACCAACTGGCGCGACGGCTCGATCAACTTCGAGCAGCGCGGCGTGGAGTTCCCCGACTTCTGGTCGGTGAACGCGGTCAACATCGTCACCTCGAAGTACTTCCGCGGCGCGGTCGGCACCCCGCAGCGCGAGTGGAGCCTCAAGCAGATCATCGACCGCGTGGTGCTCACCTACCGCGCCGCCGGTGAGAAGCACGGCTACTTCGCCTCCCCGGACGACGCCGAGATCTTCGAGCACGAGCTGACCCACGCCCTCCTCCACCAGGTGTTCAGCTTCAACTCGCCGGTCTGGTTCAACGTCGGCACCAAGCAGCCCCAGCAGGTCTCCGCCTGCTTCATCCTGGCCGTCGACGACTCCATGGAGTCGATCCTCGACTGGTACAAGGAAGAGGGCATGATCTTCAAGGGCGGCTCCGGCGCCGGCCTGAACCTCTCCCGGATCCGCTCCTCCAAGGAGCTGCTGTCCTCCGGCGGCAACGCCTCCGGCCCGGTCTCCTTCATGCGCGGCGCCGACGCCTCGGCCGGCACCATCAAGTCCGGCGGCGCCACCCGCCGGGCGGCCAAGATGGTCGTGCTCGACGTCGACCACCCGGACGTCGAGGCCTTCATCGAGACCAAGGTGAAGGAGGAGGAGAAGATCCGCGCCCTGCGCGACGCCGGGTTCGACATGGACCTGGGCGGCGACGACATCACCTCCGTCCAGTACCAGAACGCCAACAACTCGGTCCGCGTCTCCGACGAGTTCATGACCGCAGTCGAGAACGGCACCGAGTTCGGCCTGCGCGCCCGGATGACCGGCGAGGTCATCGAGACCGTCGACGCCAAGAAGCTGTTCCGCAAGATGGCCGAGGCCGCCTGGGCCTGTGCCGACCCCGGCATCCAGTACGACTCGACCATCAACCACTGGCACACCTGCCCGGAGTCCGGCCGCATCAACGCGTCCAACCCCTGCTCCGAGTACATGCACCTGGACAACTCCAGCTGCAACCTCGCCTCGCTCAACCTGATGAAGTTCCTGCGCGACGACGACTCGTTCGACGCCACGACCTTCGCCAAGGTCGTCGAGCTGGTCATCACCGCGATGGACATCTCCATCTGCTTCGCCGACTTCCCGACCGAGAAGATCGGCGAGACCACCCGCGCCTACCGCCAGCTCGGCATCGGCTACGCCAACCTCGGCGCCCTGCTGATGGCCACCGGCCACGCGTACGACTCCGAGGGCGGCCGCGCCCTGGCCGGCGCCATCACCTCGCTGATGACCGGCACCGCCTACCGCCGCGGCGCCGAACTCGCCGGCGTGGTCGGCGCGTACGACGGCTACGCCCGCAACGCCGCCGCCCACCAGCGGGTCATGCAGCAGCACGCGGACGCCAACACCGCCGCCGTCGCGGTGGACGACCTGGACGCCCCGGTGTGGGCCGCCGCCACCGAGACCTGGGCCGACGTGCTCCGGATCGGCGCGGCGAACGGCTTCCGCAACGCGCAGGCGTCGGTGCTGGCCCCGACCGGCACCATCGGCCTGATGATGGACTGCGACACCACCGGCGTCGAGCCCGACCTCGCCCTGGTCAAGTTCAAGAAGCTGGTCGGCGGCGGCTCGATGCAGATCGTCAACGGCACCGTGCCGCGCGCCCTGAAGCGCCTCGGCTACCAGGCCGAGCAGGTCGAGGCGGTCGTCGCCCACATCGCCGAGAACGGCAACGTGATCGACGCGCCGGGCCTGAAGGCCGAGCACTACGAGGTGTTCGACTGCGCGATGGGCGAGCGCTCCATCTCGCCGATGGGCCACGTGCGGATGATGTCGGCGATCCAGCCGTGGATCTCCGGTGCCATCTCCAAGACCGTCAACATGCCGGAGAACGCCACCGTCGAAGAGGTCGAGGAGATCTACTTCGAGGCGTGGAAGCTCGGCGTCAAGGCGCTCGCCATCTACCGCGACAACTGCAAGGTCGGCCAGCCGCTCTCGGCCAAGACCAAGACCCCCGCGGCCGAGGAGAAGACCGCCCCGGCCGTCCCCGCGGTCGAGAAGGTCGTCGAGTACCGCCCGACCCGTCGCCGCCTGCCCAAGGGCCGCCCGGGCATCACCACCTCCTTCACGGTCGGTGGCGCCGAGGGCTACATGACCGCCAACTCCTACCCGGACGACGGCCTCGGCGAGGTCTTCCTGAAGATGTCCAAGCAGGGCTCGACCCTCGCGGGCATGATGGACGCCTTCTCCATCGCCGTCTCGGTCGGCCTCCAGTACGGCGTGCCGCTGGAGACCTACGTCTCGAAGTTCACCAACATGCGCTTCGAGCCGGCCGGTCTGACCGACGACCCGGACCTGCGGATGGCCCAGTCGATCGTCGACTACATCTTCCGCCGCCTGGCGCTGGACTTCCTGCCGTTCGAGACCCGGTCCGCGCTCGGCATCCACTCCGTCGAGGAGCGCCAGCGCCACCTGGAGACCGGGTCGTACGAGCCGGTCGAGGAGGACGTGGACGTCGAGGGCCTGGCCCAGTCCGCACCCCGCGCCGCCGACGCCAGGCCGGCCGCCCCGGTGACCGCCGTGCCGCTGCCGGTGGTCGAGAAGCCCAAGGCCGCCGCCGCGCACAACTCGACCGAGCTGGCCGAGATCCAGTTCGGGCTGAACGCCGACGCGCCGCTCTGCTTCTCCTGCGGCACCAAGATGCGCCGCGCGGGCAGCTGCTACCTCTGCGAGGGCTGCGGCTCGACCAGCGGCTGCAGCTGATCGCTCGACCGCATGAAGGGGACCGGCCGGCGGCCGGTCCCCTTCGTCGTTCCGTCCGGCGCGGCGCGGTGGTCGAACGCCGGGGCCGGGCGCGCCGACTGACGCCCAGTCAGCGCGGGCTACACTCCTCGCGCACACACCGGAACGGAGGGACAGCGGTGGCAGAGGTGGCGGTCGAGTCGCGGTGGGTCGGGCTCGGTGGAGGGCCCGAGGCCTACCTGGCGGCGCCTGCGGAACAGGCGGCCCGCGGGGCGGTGGTGGTGGCCGGGGAGTTCTTCGGCGTCAACCGACACCTGCGGGAGATCTGCGGGCGGCTGGCGCGCGAGGGGTACGCGGCGCTCGCGCCGGACTTCTACTGGCGCGACACCCGGCGGGCCGGGTTCGGCTACGACGAGGAGGGCCGCACCGAGGGGCGCCGGCTGATGACCGCGCTGCGCCGCGAGGAGGTGCTGGCCGACCTGACGGCCGCCCGCCGGGTGGCCGAGGAGTGCGCGGGCACCGGCGGGGTCGGGATGCTCGGGTTCAGCCTGGGCGGGCACATCGCGGTGCTCGGCGCGGGCGAGCTGCCGTTCGACCTGGTGGTGAGCTACTACGGGGGCTGGCTGCTGGACGGCGGGATCCCGCTGGCCGAACCGGTCGCCCCGGTCGCCCGGGCGGAGCGGATCGCCGAGCACACCGGCTTCCTGCTGGGCTTCTTCGGCGCCGACGACTTCGTGATGCCGCTGGACGAGTGGCACCGGGTGGGGGAGCGGCTGCGCGCGGCCGGGGTGGCGCACGAGCAGGTGACGTACGAGGGGGTCGGCCACGGCTTCTTCAACGACGCGCGGCCCGAGACCTTCGACGAGAAGGCGGCGGCGGACGCCTGGCGGCGGACGCTGGACGAACTGGCGGCCCGGGTCCGGCCCTGAGACCCGGCCCGGCGATCGCCTCGACGGCCCGTCCACCGCGAGCGGTGGGCGGGCCGTCGGCCTTGGAGCGGCGTGGTGCGGTCGGGCAGGGCCCGGAAGTCCTTGATCGCGGGGGTGGAATCTCCTGACGCTCGGGATGTCCGCCGCCCCGGCCGGGTGCAGGCTGGTGGCAGGTGCGCGCCGAGAGGGGGTTGGGATGGACCCGATACTCGTGACGGGCGGCACCGGCACACTCGGCCGGGCGCTGGTGGAGCTGCTGCTGGCACAGGGGCGGCCGGTCCGCGTACTCAGCCGTTCGGCGCACACCCCGGGCGAGCACGGCTGGGCGGTCGGCGACCTGGTCACCGGCCGGGGGGTGGACGGGGCGGTCGCCGGGGTCGGCGCGGTGGTGCACTGCGCGACCACCAACGGCAGGCGCGACCTGCAGGCGACGCAGCGGCTGGTGGCCGCCGCCGGACGGGCCGGGGTGGCGCACCTGGTCTATGTGTCGATCGTCGGCGTCGACCGGGTCCCGCTCGGCTACTACCGGACCAAGCTCGCGGCCGAGCGGGTGGTGGAGGAGTCCGGGCTGGGCTGGACGGTGCTGCGGGCGACCCAGTTCCACGACCTGCTGCTGCGGATTCTCGGCACGCTGTCCCGGCCGCCCGTCCTGCTGCTGCCCGCCGGGCTGCGGTTCCAGCCGGTGGACGTCCGGGACGTCGCGGGGCGGCTGGCCGAACTGCTGGCCGCCGGTCCGTCCGGGCGGGCGGCGGACTTCGGCGGGCCCGAGGTCCGCGCGTTCGACGACCTCGCCCGCAGCTTCCTCGCCGCGCGCGGGCTGCGCCGCCCGGTGGTGCGGGTGCCGCTTGCCGGGGCGACCTACCGCGCGTACCGAGCCGGCGGACACCTGGTGCCCGACCGGGCGGCGGGCCGGATCACCTTCGAGCAGGCGCTGGCCGGACGGGCGTGAACCCGGCGCTCTCTTTTGTCAACCTTGGTTGACGCCGCCCCTGGTGTCAACGTAGGTTGACATCATGAG
This sequence comes from Kitasatospora cinereorecta, assembly GCF_024172095.1. GTDB lineage: Bacteria > Actinomycetota > Actinomycetes > Streptomycetales > Streptomycetaceae > Kitasatospora > Kitasatospora cinereorecta. Next base: position 1,072,112 of record NZ_JAMZDX010000001.1, read on the forward strand.
CGAGACGAGGCAGCTCGCGGCGGACGCGAGCAGTGGCGATCCCGCGATCGGACTGAGGGCCGTCCGGGCTCTGCGCGATTTGGCCGACCGACTGGAGGAGTTGCAGGTCGGCAACGCGCGGAGCCGGGGCTGGTCCTGGCACGAGATCGCGGTGTGCCTGGGGGTGAGCCGCCAGGCGGTGCACAAGAAGTACGCGCGGAGGACCTTCGGGAAGGAGGGGGACTGAGATGTTCGAACGGTTTGCGGACGGCGCCCGCCGGGTGGTCGTGGCGGCCGGGGCGGAGGCCGAGCGGCTGCGGCACTCCCACATCGGCACCGAGCACCTGCTGCTCGGCGTCCTGGACCAGCCGCAGGACCCGGCCGCCGCCGTCCTGGTCGGCGCAGGCCTGGACGCGGAGAGCGGCCGGCGCGCGGTGGTCCGGTTGCTCGGCGGTCCGGGCGACGAGCTGGACGGCGCCGCCCTGGCGGCGATCGGCGTGGACCTCGGGGCGATCCGGGAGGCGGTGGAGGCCACGTTCGGTCCCGGCGCACTGGACGCGCCGCCGTCGGACGGCCGGCGCCAGCGATGGGGCGGCCCGCGCTTCACCGACCGGGCCAGGAAGGTGCTGGTGCTCTCCCTGCGGGCGGCCACCGGCCGGGGCGAGCGACGGATCGAGATCGGCCACCTGCTGCTGGGGCTGCTGCGCGAGGGCAACGGGCTGGCGGTCCGGGTGATCCGGGAGCACGGACTGGACCCCGCCGACGTGGAGCGCCAGGTGGAGGCCGCACTCGCACGAGCCGCCTGACTACCGGTCGGTACGGATGCGCAGCGTCAGCGTGCGCAACTGACCGTCAACTGGCCGGTTGAGTCCAAGGAGTGAATGGTTATGATCTGCTGACCGCGTGTACCGATCAACCGCCCGGAGTGTGCAGTCCACCGCACGCGCCGGGCGTTCGCGCGCTGTCGACCGTCCGCCGCTGACGCCTGCCTCGAGGATCAGAGTGATGAGAGCTCGAACACGCCCCGACCGAGCGGTGAACAACGGCCGGGACAGCGGCACCACCCTGTGGTCCACGGCGGGCGTGCTCGCCGGCCTCGGCGCGGCCGTCCTCGCGGTCGCCTCCACCGCCGCCGCCCACCGTGCCGCGGTCGCGGCCACCGCCGGCGTCGCCGCCGTCCTGTGGTGCGCGCTGGTGCTGCTGGCCGCCAAGCTCGGCGGCCGGGCCCTGCGGGCCGAGCGCGAGCTGGGCACCGTCCAGCACGACCTGACGGCGGTACGCGCCCAGGCGGCCGCGCTCCACACCGACCTCGCCGCCACCCACAACGCCGCCGCCGCGCTGCGCGCCGCGCTCGCCTCCGCCCAGGTCGAGGCCGACCGGGACCGCGCCGAACTGCAGGCCGCCCGCGTCGAGCTGACCGAGCTGCAGAACGAGACCGCCGCGCTGCGCGGCGCCGCCCAGAACGCCGCCGAGGAGCGCGCCGAACTCGGCCGGCTGCAGGGCGAGATCCTGCCCGAGGTGGTGACGCGTCTGCGGGCCGGCGCCTCGGTGGACACCGCCCTCGCCCCGTACCGCGCCCTCGGCCACGCCCGCCTGCTGCGCACCGTCGCCGAGGAGGTCGGCCGCGGCGAGCGCCAGCGGGCCGCCGCCCTGGCGGTCTGCGCCACCGCGGCCGGCCGGGTCCAGGCGCTGGCCACCTCGATGCACGCCGAACTGCGCGACATGCAGCACCGGCACGGCGAGGACGTCCTCGGCGACCTGCTCAGCCTCGACCACTCCACCGCCCAGGTGGGTCGGATGGCCGACTCCATCGCCGTGCTGACCGGCGCCCGCTCCGGCCGCCGCTGGACCAAGCCGATCCCGGTGGAGTCGATCCTGCGCGGCGCGCTCGGCCGGATCGGCGCCTACCAGCGCGTCCGGCTGCACTCGGCGTCGACCGCGGCGGTGGCCGGCTTCGCCGCCGAGGGCGTGATGCACACCCTCGCCGAACTCCTCGACAACGCGGCCAACTTCTCCGCCCCGCCGGCCGAGGTCCACGTGTACGTGGAGGAGGTCCACTCCGGCCTGGTGATCACCGTCGAGGACGGCGGCCTGGGCCTGAGCGAGAGCTGGCTGCGCAAGGCCGAACAGGCGGTCTCCGGCAAGCCGCTGGACCTCAGCACGCTCTCCGCCGGCACCCGCCTCGGCCTCGCCGTGGTCGGCTCGCTGGCCCGCAAGCACGGCCTGTCGATCTCCTTCCGGCCGTCCGCCCGGGGCGGCACCGGCGTCGTGGTGCTGATCCCCGAGCAGCTGGTCACCCACCCGTCGCCGGCGCTGGCCCGCGCCCTCGTCCCCGAGGCCCCGGTCGAGCGGCCGGCCCCCGCCGCCCGCCCGGCCATCGAGCCGCGCCGCACCGAGGCCGAACGGCCCGCCGAGCCGGCCGGGACCGAGAACGGCCTGCCGCAGCGCCGCCGCGGCTCCACCCTCCCGACCACCACCCTGCCCGCGCCCGCGGCGCAGCCGGTACGGCCGCTGTCCACGGCCTCGGCCGCGCGGTTCGGCGCCTTCCGCAAGGCCCTGCAGCAGGGGCCGACGACCACAGACGCTCTCCCGGAGGACGATTCCTGATGAGCAGCACGGACCGCGATCTCGACTGGCTCCTGGAGAACCTGCTGGCCGGCACGCCCGGGGCGCGCCACGCCCTGGTGCTCTCGGCGGACGGCCTGAAGCTCTGCCACACCTCCGGCCTCGGCACCGACCAGGCCGACCAACTGGCCGCCATCGCCTCCGGGATGCAGTCGCTGGCCCACGGCGCCTCGATCGAGTTCGGCGACGGCAGCGGCGGCGTCCGGCAGTCGATGACCGAGTTCCACGGCGGCATCCTGTGCATCGTGGCGGCCGGCGAGGGCGCGCACCTCGCGGTGGTGACCGACGACGACGCGGACGTGGGCGTGGTCGGCCACAACATGCTCGGCCTGATCGAGCAGATCGGGACGTACCTCTCTGCCGCGCCGCGCGAGATCGAGGCCGTGGGGTGAGGGCGGGCGGGGGGATGCCGGGGTGGGACGACTCCCCGGACCGGCTGTACACCGTGACCCGGGGGCGCAGCCGCCCCCCGGAGCACGCCTTCGACCTGGTCACGCTGATCGTCACCGAGCAGGAACCGGTGGCGGGCATGCAGTCCGAGCACGCCCGGATCCTCGGGCTGTGCGCCACCCCGACCGCGGTGGTCGAGATCGCCGCCGACCTCGCGCTGCCGGTCAGCGTGGTGAAGATCCTGCTCGGCGATCTGCTGGAGACCAGCCGGATCACCGCCCGCCACCCCCGGTTCGCCCCCACCAAGGCCCGGCTGCCCGACCTCGACACGTTGAAGCAGGTGCTCCATGGACTCCAACGGCTCTGACACCGCCGTCCTCCCCGGTCACCGGGCCCCGCTGCGCCGCACCGCCGACAACGGTCTGAAGATCGTCGTAGTGGGCGGCTTCGGCGTCGGCAAGACCACCCTGGTCGGCTCGGTGAGCGAGATCCGCCCGCTCAACACCGAGGAGATGATGACCAAGGCCGGTGAGGACGTCGACGACCTCACCGGGGTGAGCGGCAAGCGCTCCACCACGGTCGCCTTCGACTTCGGCCGGATCACCCTGGACGAGCACTCGGTGCTCTACCTGTTCGGCGCGCCCGGCCAGGAGCGGTTCTGGTTCCTGTGGGACCGGCTGTTCAGCGGGGCGCTGGGCGCGGTGGTGCTGGTGGACACCCGCCGCCTGGAGGAGTCCTGGTACGCGATCGACCGGCTGGAGCAGCACGGCCTGCCGTTCGTCGTCGCCCGCAACAACTTCGCCGAGCCGGGCCACAGCCTGGCCGACGTCCGGGCCGCGCTCGACCTGCCCGACCACGTACCGCTGGTGGACTGCGACGCGCGCGCCCGCGAGTCCAGCAAGCAGGTGCTGATCGAACTCGTCCGTCACATCCAGTCCCTGGCCGAAGCCGCTGCGGCCGCCGAATCGTTCCCCGAGGTGACCGAGTGACCGAGCCCGCGACCACCCCGCCGCCGGGCTGCCCGGCGCACGCCGGCGCGGCGCCGCTGTACGGCCCGCGGTTCCAGACCGACCCCGGCGCCCTCTACCAGGAACTGCGCCAGCAGCACGGCCCGGTGGCGCCGGTGGAGCTGGCCGGCGGCGTACCCGCCTGGCTGGTGATCGGCTACCGCGAGCTGCAGCTGGTCACCAGCCAGCCCAAGGTGTTCGGCCGGGACTCGACCCGCTGGAACCAGTGGCCGGACATCCCCGCCGACTGGCCGCTGAAGCCGATGATGGCCCCGGTGCCGTCGATCCTCTACGCCGAGGGGGCCGAGCACCAGCGCCGCTCCGCCGCGATCACCGAGGCGCTGGCCGGCATCGACCCGTACGAGCTGAAGAAGTTCAGCGAGGAGATCGCCGACCGGCTGATCGACGAGTTCGCCGGCAGGGGCGAGGCCGAGCTGGTCGCCGAGTACGCCCACCGGATGCCGCTGCTGGTGCTCTGCCGGATCCTCGGGCTGGACGAGGACGAGGCCCCGGTGCTGATCCGCGGCCTGGTGGCGATGCTGGACGGCGGCGCGGACGCCCAGTCCGGCGCCCAGCAACTGCTGGACGTGATGCTGAGGCTGGTGCACCGCAAGCGCGTCGACCCCGGCCCGGACGTCACCTCCCGGCTGCTGGCGCACGAGGCAGGGCTCAGCGACGAGGAGGTCATGCGCGACCTGCGGGTGCTGCTGATCGCCGGTCACCAGCCCTGCGCGTACTGGATCGCCAACGCGCTGCGGCTGATGCTGACCGACCAGCGCTTCGCCGCCTCGCTGACCGGCGGGCGGCGCTCGATCGGGCAGGCGCTCGGCGAGGCGCTCTGGGAGGACACCCCGACCCAGATCTTCGCCGGCCGCTGGGCCACCCGGGACGTCCAGCTCGGCGGCCAGCGGATCGCCGCCGGCGACATGGTGCTGCTCGGCTTCGCCGGGGCCAACGCCGACCCGACGGTCCGCCAGGAGAGCGGCCGCCCGGCCGAGAACAACCGCGCCTACCTCAGCTTCTCGTACGGAGACCACAGCTGCCCCTACCCGGCCCGGGAGGCGGCCGAGGTGATCGCCAACACGGCGATCGAGGTGCTGCTCGACCGGCTGCCGGACCTCCGCCTGGCGGCCACCGAGAGCGCGCTGGTGTGGCGCCCCTCCGCCTGGGTGCGGGCGCTGGTGGCGCTGCCGGTGGCCTTCACCCCGGGCTACGTGGCCGACTGACCCGTAGCCCCCGCACGGGAGGACCGCCCGACCCGATGGACCAGGAGCTTTGAGATGACCGTCCCGTTCGTGATGGACCCGCTGGCCCGGGACAACGCCGCCGAGGGCGCCGCCCTGCGCGCCGCCGGGGCCGTGGTGCCGGTGGATCTGATGGGCGTGCGCGGCTGGGCGGTCACCCACCACGCCGAGGCCCGGGAGCTGCTCACCGACGCCCGGCTGGTGAAGAACGCCCAGCACTGGGCGGCCTTCCGGCGCGGCGAGGTGCCTGCGGACTGGCCGCTGATCGGGCTCGCGGTGCCCGGCCCCTCGATGGTGACCACCGACGGGGCCGAGCACCGGCGGCTGCGGGCGATCGTCGCCCAGGCCTTCACCCCGCGCCGGGTGGAGCTGATGCGACCCAAGGTGGAGGAGATCACCGCCGAGCTGCTCGACGCGCTGGCCGCGGCGGGCCCGGTGGCCGACCTGAAGACGGTCTTCGCCTTCCCGCTGCCGATGTCGGTGATCGGCTGGCTGCTGGGGGTGCCGGAGCACGACCACGCCTACATCCGCGAGCTGTACGAGCGGTTCTTCAGCAGCGTGAAGACCGACATCCAGGCGACGATCGCCGCGCTGAACGCCTTCGTCGCCGACCTGGTCGCCCGGCGCCGGGCCGAGCCCGGCGACGACCTGACCAGCGCCCTGCTGGCGGCCGACGTCGAGGGCGGCGCGCTGAGCGACGCGGAGGCCTCGGCCACCCTGCGGGTGATCATCGCGGCCGGGCACGAGACCACCGTCAACCTGATCACCAACGCGGTGCGGGCCCTGCTCACCCATCCGGACCAGCTGGCCCTCGCCCGGTCCGGTGAGGTCCCGTGGTCGGCCGTGGTAGAGGAGTCGCTCCGCTGGACCCCGCCGACCAGCAACTTCCTGTTCCGGTTCGCCACCGAGGACATCGAGGTCGGCCCGGTGGTGGTGCCCGCGGGCGACCCGGTGCTGATCTCGTACAACGCGATCGGCCGGGACCCGGTGCAGCACGGGATCACGGCGGAGGTCTTCGACATCACCCGCCGGGCGGCCCGGCACCTGTCCTTCGGCCACGGCCCGCACGTCTGCCCGGGATCGCCGCTGGCCCGGCTGGAGGCGGGGATCGCGCTGCCCGCGCTGTTCGAGCGCTTCCCGGACCTGTCGCTGGCCGTCCCTCAGGAGCAGCTGCGGCCCAATCCTTCCGCGGTCGTCAACAGCCTGAGCGGGCTGCCGGTGCGCCTGTAGCACGGCCCGGTCACAACTGGGGCGCTTGCCGATGAAGGTCGAACGAGCGCCTTGGCGTGGGGTAACCGGTGGGTTAACGTCTTCAAGCCAGCGATGGCTGGGTACAACTCGAAGCTCACCGGTACAGCGCAGTGTCGTTCGTCTTACTGCTGGCATATCCGCATGCCCTGGCAAGGAGGACCGCATTGACCACCCCCGTGACCCCTGGACGCCGCCGACTGCTCGCAGGTTCGGCCGTACTCGCCCTGGCGTTGACGGCCGCTTGTTCCAACAGTTCCGGATCGGGCGGCTCCGGATCGTCGGCCGCCGCGCTCACCGGTGACTGTGCGAAGTACCAGGCGTACGCCGGGCACTCCGGGACCAAGGTGACGATGTACGCCTCGATCCTCTCGCCGGAGTCGGACTCCCTGGAGAAGTCCTGGTCCGAGTTCAGTTCCTGTACGGGAATCAAGATCGTCTACGAGGGCTCCAACGACTTCGAGTCGCAGCTCCCGGTCAGAGTCAGCGGTGGCAACGCCCCCGACTTCGCGATCATCCCGCAGCCCGGACTGCTCGCCCAGATGGTCAAGACCGGCAAGGTGGTCAAGCCGCCGCAGCAGACCGTGGACAACGAGTCCAAGTGGTCGCCGGTGTGGAAGACCTACGGCTCGGTCAACGGCACCTTCTACGCCGCGCCGATGAGCGCCAACATGAAGTCGCTGGTCTGGTACTCGCCCAAGGCCTTCAAGGCGGCCGGCTACGAGGTGCCCAAGACCTGGGCCGACCTGATGGCGCTCAGCGACCGGATGGCCAAGGCCGGGGCGGCCAAGCCCTGGTGCGGCGGCATCGGCTCCGGCACCGCGACCGGCTGGCCGGCCACCGACTGGCTGGAGGAGGTCGTGCTCGGCTCGTACGGCGGCGACGTCTACGACCAGTGGGTCGGCCACAAGGTCAAGTTCGGCGACGAGAAGATCACCACCGCGATGAAGACGGTGGCCGACTGGATGCAGAACCCGGCCTGGGTCAACGGCGGCTTCGGCGACGTGAAGTCGATCGCCACCACCACCTTCCAGGACGCCGGCACCCCGATCCTCAGCGGCAAGTGCGCCATGCTCCAGCAGGCGTCCTTCTACCGGGCGCAGTGGCCCAAGGGCACGAACATCGGACCGGACGGCGACATCTTCGCCTTCCACCTGCCCGCGGTGAACCCGCAGGTCTCCAACCCGGTCGAGGGCGGCGGCGAGTTCCTGGCTGCCTTCGCCGACCGGCCCGAGGTCCAGGCCGTGCAGAACTACCTCTCCAGCTCGGAGTGGGCGAGCAGCCGGGTGAAGGTCTCCCAGGGCTGGGTCTCCGCCAACCAGGGCGTCGACAAGAGCCTGTACACCGACCCGATCGACAAGCTCTCGGCCGAGGCGCTCACCGACCCGGCGGCCACCTTCCGCTTCGACGGCTCGGACCTGATGCCGGCCGCGGTCGGCTCCGGCGCCGAGTGGAAGGCGCTCACCGCCTGGTTCGCCGAGGGACAGGCCATCCCGAAGGTGGCGGCCGACATCGACGCGGCCTGGCCGCAGTAGCCGGCCGTCACCGGGCAGCGCGGGTCCACCCGCCCGCGCTGCCCCTCCCCGCGCCCTGAGGAAGGACCCTCCGCATGCCCACCGACCTCCAGCTGGCCGACTCGGCGTGGACGGACGCGGCGATCAAGTTCGGCAACAGCGCCGGCGCCATCGCGGGATTCCTCGGCATCCTGCTGGCCGTCTTCTTCGCCGCCGGCCGGGCCGGCGGCCGCTTCACCCGCCCGCTGGCCATCGCCGTGATGCTCGGACCGGCGGTCCTGCTGCTGGTCGTCGGCCTGGTGGTGCCACTGGTCCGCACCGTCTTCCTGAGCCTGCACAACGACGACTCCACCCGCTTCGTCGGCGGGCGGAACTACGGCTGGGCGCTGACCACCTCCAACATCCAGGACGTGCTGCTCACCACCCTGCTCTGGCTGCTGGTCGCCCCGCTGGTGGCCACCGGACTCGGCCTGGTGCTGGCGCTGCTGGTCGACCGGATGAAGGGCCAGGCGGTCTACAAGGCGCTGCTCTTCATGCCGATGGCGATCTCCCTGGTCGGCGCCTCGATCATCTGGAAGTTCGTCTACGAGGCCCGCGACCCGTCCCAGCCGCAGGTCGGCCTGCTCAGCCGGCTGGCGATCGGCCTCGGCTGGCACCACCCGCCGAACTGGATCCTCTCCCAGCCGCTCAACACCTTCCTGCTGATGGTGGTCATGGTCTGGGTGCAGACCGGCTTCGCGATGGTGGTGCTCTCGGCGGCGATCAAGGCCATCCCGGACGAGATCACCGAGGCGGCCCGGCTGGACGGGGCCAGCGGCTTCCGGCTGTTCCGCTCGGTCACCGTGCCGATGATCCGCACCACGGTGGTGGTGGTGCTGACCACCGTCATGATCACCACCCTGAAGGCGTTCGACATCGTCCGCACCATGACCGGCGGCAACTTCGGCACCCAGGTGCTGGCCAACGAGATGTACTCGCAGTCCTTCGTGCAGTCCAACTACGGCCGCGGCAGCGCGCTCGCCGTGATCCTCTTCCTGGCGGTGATGCCGCTGGTGGCCTACAACATCCTCCAGCTGCGCAAGGAGCGTGCGGTCCGATGAGCGACGTACGGGAGAGCGAGGCGCCGGTCGCCGTGGCGCCGGTGACTACGGCGAAGGCGGTCCGGAAGTCCTTCAGCAGTCCGATCGCCTCGGCCCTGGTGATCGCGGTGACCGTGCTGTGGACCATCCCCACCCTGGGGCTGCTGGTCACCTCGCTGCGGCCCAAGGAGGACGTGGCGAGCAGCGGCTGGTGGGAGGCGTTCGTCCACCCGGACCTCGGGCTCGGCAACTACCACGCGGTGCTGTTCGAGGGCGGCTTCGGCAACAGCGCCGGACTGCTGCCCTTCCTGGTCAACTCGCTGGCGATCAGCGTGCCCGCCACCGTCTTCCCGCTGGTGCTGGCCGCGATGGCGGCGTACGCGCTGGCCTGGGTGAGGTTCCGTGGCAGCGACACGGTGTTCTTCGTGATCTTCGCACTGCAGGTGGTGCCGCTGCAGATGGCGCTGATCCCGCTGCTCCAGCTGTTCTCCGGCGGCGCGCACATCGGCTCGGTGGAGATCATTCCGGCGCTGGACCTCAAGGGCACGTACGCCCCGGTCTGGCTGGCGCACACCATGTTCGCGCTGCCGCTGGCGATCTTCCTGCTGCACAACTTCATCGCCCAGCTGCCGCGGGACCTGATGGAGGCCGCGATCGTGGACGGCGCCTCGCACTTCAAGATCTTCCGATCGATCGTGCTGCCGCTGTGCGCCCCGGCGCTCGCCTCCTTCGCCATCTTCCAGTTCCTCTGGGTGTGGAACGACCTGCTGGTCGCCCTCACCTTCGCCGGCGGCACCCCCGAGGTCGCCCCGATGACCGCCCGGCTCGCCCAGATGGCCGGCTCCACCGGCCAGCGCTGGGAGCTGCTGACGGCCGGCGCCTTCCTGTCGCTGATCGTCCCGCTGGCCGTCTTCTTCGCCCTGCAGCGCTACTTCGTCCGGGGTCTGCTCGCGGGTTCCGTCAAGGGATAGTCACGAATGTGGTGATTTCGGGGACGCGTTCACCTCCGAGCCGGTACACCGGTAGCGGTAATTCCGCCGCTGATGCGGTTATCCGACCTTGGGGGGTTGGCGTGCAATTCAGAAGACGGCTCGCGGGCGTGCTGGTGGCCCTGTTCGCGGCGGCGTCCGCGACGGTGGCGAGCACCCCGGCCCACGCGGCCACCGCGGTGCTCGGCACCAACACGGTGGGCGCGGCCACCGACTCGGGCGACTCCAACTACCTCAACGCCTCGCGCTACGTCACCGGCGCCGCCGGCGGCACGGTCACCAGCATGAGCGTGTACGTGGGCGCGGTGGCGCCCGCGCCCAACAACCAGTACCAGGTGGCGATCTACACCGACAGCGCGGGCAGGCCCGGCTCCCTGGTCTCCTCCAGCGGCGCCGGCACCCTGACCGCCGACAGCTGGAACACCGTCCCGCTCACCGCGACCCTCGCGCCCAACACCCCGTACTGGCTGGCCTACAACTCCAACGGCAACGGCGCCACCGTCAACAACCTCAAGTACGCGAGCGGGGGCACCAGCGGCTACTCCACCGGCGGCACGGCCTACGGAACCTGGCCGAGCAGCTTCGGCGCGGTCTCCACCGGCTCGCTGAACTACTCGATCTACGCCACCTACACCCCCGACGGCAGCGGCACCCCGCCGCCCGGCGCCGGGCCCGGCACCGAGGGGCCGATCCTGCTGGTCGGCGACCCGGCCAACCCCTACACCCGGTACTACAGCGAGATCCTCAAGGCCGAGGGCCTCAACTACTACAAGGTCGCCGACCTCTCCGCGGTCACCGGCACCACCCTCGCCGCGTACGACGTGGTACTGCTCGGCGAGCTGCCGCTGACCGCCGCCCAGACCACGATGTTCAGCGACTGGACCAATGCCGGCGGCCGACTGATCGCCATGCGGCCGGACAAGCAACTCGCCCCGCTGCTCGGCCTCACCGCCACCACCGGGACGCTCACCGACGCCTACCTGAAAATCGACACCTCGGCCGCCCCCGGCGCCGGGCTGACCGGCGACACCATGGGCTTCCACGGCACCGCGGACCGGTACACCCTGGGCGGCGCGACCGCCGTGGCGACCCTGTACGGCGACGCCGCCACCGCCACCGCCAACCCTGCGGTCACCCTGCGCACCGTCGGCAGCGGACGGGCCGCCGCCTTCACCTTCGACCTCGCCAAGTCGGTGGTGCAGACCCGCCAGGGCAACATCGCCTGGGCCGGGCAGCAGCGCGACTCGACCGACGGCTACGAGGCCAGCGAGATGTTCTTCGGCACCAACGGGCAGCCGAACTGGAACAACCTCGACAAGGCCCTCATCCCGATCGCCGACGAGCAGCAGCGGCTGCTGGCCAACCTGATCACCACGATGGACGCCGCCAAGAAGCCGCTGCCGCGGTTCTGGTACTACCCGCGGGACGTCAAGGCGGTGGTCGTCATGACCGGTGACGACCACGGCATCGGCGGCACCACCGGCCGATGGGACGGCTACATCGCGCAGTCCCCGGCCGGCTGCAACGTGGCCAACTGGGAGTGCATCCGCGGATCCTCGTACATCTACACCGACGACCCGATGACCGACGCCCAGGCCAAGGCGTACACCGACCAGGGCTTCGAGGTCGGCGTCCACGTCACCACCGGCTGCAAGCCCTGGGGCACCCCGGCCGACCTGCAGAACACCTACACCACCCAGCTGTCCGCCTGGGCCGCCAAGTACGGCTCGCTGCCGGCGCCGTCCAGCAGCCGCACCCACTGCGTCGAGTGGGACGACTGGGCGACCCAGGCCAAGACCAAGCTGGCCAACGGGATCCGGCTGGACGCGGACTACTACTACTACCCGTCCTCCTTCGTGCAGGACCGGCCCGGCTACTTCAACGGCACCGGTGAGATCATGAAGTTCGCCGACAGCGACGGCACGGTGATCGACGAGTACCAGGCGACCACCCAGCTGACCGACGAGTCCGGCCAGTCCTACCCGAACACCATCAACACCCTGCTCGACGCGGCCTACGGCAGCCAGGGCTACTACGCGGCGCTGACCGCCAACATCCACACCGACTACGCGGCCTCCACCGCCTCGGACGCGGTCATCTCGGCCGCCAAGGCCCACGGCGTCCCGGTGGTCTCCGGCCGGCAGATGCTGACCTGGCTCGACGGCCGCAACGGCTCCGCCTTCTCCAAGATGGCCTGGGCCGGCAACGCGCTGACCTTCGACATCACCGGCGGAGCCAACGGGCTTCGCGCGATGGTCCCGGTCAACTCGGCGGCCGGCACCCTGGCCGGCATCAGCCGCGGCGGGCAGGCGGTCAACTACCGGATCGAGACCATCCACGGCGTCGCGTACGCCTTCTTCGACGGCACCGTCGGCTCGTACACCGCCAGTTACGGCCAGGACACCACCCCGCCCACCGTGACCGGCAGTTCGCCGACGGGCGGGGCGACCGGGGTGGCGATCGGCTCCACCGTGCGGTTCTCCTTCAGCGAGCCGCTCAACCCGTCCACCGTCACCTCCTCGACGGTGACGCTGAAGACCACCAGCGGCTCCACCCCGGTGGCGGGCGCGGTGTCCTACGACTCGGCGACCAGCACGGCGGTCTTCACCCCGAGCTCCCCACTCGCCCTGACGACCGGCTACACCGCCACCGTGGCGGGGGTGAAGGACAGCGCGGGCAACGCCCTGGCGGCGCCGTACGCGATCGCCTTCACCACCGGAGGGGCACCGCCGAAGACCATCGGCAACACCGCGGTCGGCACCCTGATCGACGACACCGACTCCAACCACCTCAATGGGTCGAAGATCACCACCGGGGCCGCCGCGGTGCCGCTGACCTCGCTCAGCGTGCACGTCGGCTCGGTCAGCGCGGCGCCCAACAACCAGTTCCAGCTGGCGGTCTACTCCGACAGCGCGGGCTCGCCCGGCAACCTGGTGGCCTCCACCGCGAGCGGCACGCTGACCGCCAACGCGTGGAACTCGGTGCCGGTCAACGTCACGCTGGCGGCCAACACCACGTACTGGCTGGTCTACAACAGCAACGGCACCAGCACCGCGGTGAACAACATGAACTACGGTGCGGGGGCGTCCGGTTCGGGTGCCTACAGCAACACCGGGGTGCCGTTCGGGACCTGGCCGACCAGCTTCGGTCCGGCGGTGAAGGACTCGCTGGTCTACTCGCTCTACGGCTCGTACTAGCGCTGCCGTTCGGCCCGGTCGCCGGGGCGGCTTGTGTCACAACTCTGTGACCAAGCCGCCCCGGCAGCATTTTGAACCTGTTCAGAAGCGTGCTCGGCCCCCTAGAGTCACGGGCGTTCGAGTTCTGAGGGGGTTTCATGTCGAGTCCGTCCGTACCGTCGGGGCCGTCGTCCGCGGGGTCTGCCGGGGCCGGTGGGGTCAAGGCGCCTGCGGGGGTTGCGGGGGCTGCAGGGGTTGCGGGGCCTGCGGGGGCCAACCCGTACCAGTGGCGGCCGCCGCAGCCGCCGCCGGAGGCCGCCTGGTCCAAGCTGACCCGGGCGCGGCCGGCCGAGGAGCCCCGGCTGCGGGTGGTCGCGGCGGCGGCCGGCGCCGGACTGCTGTCCGCCGCCCTCTACGGCGACGGCGTGGGCGTCAACCTGCTGCTGTGCGCGCTGGGCGCCGCCGCGGCCGCGGCGCTGGTGGCGGTGGCCACCGGGCGGCGCGCCCGGCCCTGGACGCTGGCCTTCGCCGCGTCCGCGCTGGCCCTCACCGCCGTCCCGGCGGTCAGCGACGGCGGCTGGGAGACCGCCCTCGCGCTGATCGCCTCGGTCGGCATCGCCTCGCTCACGCTGCACGGCGGCCGCCGCTGGGCCGGCGTACTGCTCGGCACAGTCGGCCTCTGGGCGCACCTGGTCCCCGGCGCCGCCTGGGCGGTCCGGGCCCTGCGCTCGCAGCACTTCCCAGCCCGCGGCAAGGTGGTGCCGGTCGCGAAGGCGGTCGGCCTCGCGGCCGTCCTGCTGATCCTCTTCGGTTCGCTGTTCGCCGGTGCCGACTCGACCGTGGCGGACCTGCTGGAGAGCCTGATCCCCTCGATGGACCTCGGCGACTTCCCGGTGCGGGTGGTCTACTTCGTCGTCGGGACCGGGCTGGCGCTCGCCGCCGCCCACACCGCCGCCGCCCCGCGCCGCTGGGACCGGCTGGAGGTGCCGGCCGGCCGCGAGCGCGGCCGCCTGGAGTGGGCCATCCCGCTGGTGGCGATGAACCTGCTGTTCGGCGGCTTCGTGCTGGTGCAGCTGGTGGTGCTGATCGGCGGCTACGGCGCGATCATGCGCCGGACCGGAATGACCCCCGCCGAGTACGCCCGGCAGGGCTTCTGGCAGCTGCTCTGGGTCGCGGTGCTGACCCTGGTCGTGGTGGCGTTCGCCAAGTTCTGGGCGCCGCGGAGCAATGACGGCGACCGCCGGCTGGTGAAGATCATGCTGGGTCTGCTGTGCGTGCTCACCCTGGTCGTGGTGGCCACCGCGCTGGTGCGGATGAGCCTCTACCTGGACGCCTTCGGGCTGAGCCAGCAGCGGCTGGCGGTCGCGGCCATGGAGATCTGGCTGGGCGTGGTGTTCCTGCTGGTGCTGGCCGGGGGAGTGCTGGCCGCCCGTAGCTGGCTGCCGCGCGCGGTGGTGCTGAGCGGGGCGCTGGCGCTGGCCGTGTTCGGGCTGATCCGGCCGGACGCGATGGTCGCCGAGCAGAACGTGGCCCGCTTCGAGCAGTCGCACACGCTGGACATCGGCTACCTCCGCGGGCTGTCCGCGGACGCCGTCCCCGCGCTCGACCGGCTGCCCGGCGACTACCGCACCTGCAGCCTCCAGCTGATCGCCGCGTCGCTCGCGGACCAGCAGAGCCCCTGGTACGCGACCAGCCTCGCGGAGAGCCGGGCCCGGCAGATCCTGCACGACCGGCCGGTGGCGCAGGACCGCGGAGCGGCCTGCCTGCGGGTGGGCTACCGGGAGGACCCGTACCGGTACGGGGACTGACGGGGCCGGCAGAGGCCGGCGAGGCCAGTGGGGCCGGCGGGGACGGCGGATGGCGGGCGTGCCGGGGGGCACGCCCGCCATCCGGCGGTCGGAGGCGTCACAGGGCCATGCCGGCCGCTCCCTCGGTGGGCAGGTCGGAGGCCTTCGCCCGGATCAGGAAGACAGCCGCCAGCAGGGCCACGGCGGCGAACACCACGCCGACCACGAAGGCGTGCGAGATGCCGTACGCCAGCACCTCACTGGCCCACCGGGTGCCCGGCATCAGCTGGTGGTTCTGCTGGAGGAAGGCCTTCGCCTCGACCGGGGCGTTGGCCAGGTAGTCGGCCTGCTGCCGACCGAACTCGTCGGCCGAGGCGTTGGCGAACACCGTGGTGAGGATCGACAGGCCGAGCGAGCCGCCGATCTGCTGGACGGAGTTGAGCAGGCCGGAGGCGGCACCGGTCTCCCGGTCGGCCACGCCGGACACCGCGATCAGCATCACCGGAACGAAGATCAGGCCCATCCCGAAGCCGAACGTCACCGTCGGGCCGAGGACGCCGAGGGCGTAGCTGCTGTCCGCCGTGGTCTGGGTGAGCCAGGCGAGGCCGCCCGTGACCAGGACCGCTCCGCCGACCACGAAGGGCCTGGGGCCGAACCTGGCCTGCAGGTTGGAGGCGATCTGGGCGGCGATGACGATCGCGACGCTGATCGGGAGGAACGCCACGCCCGCCTTGAGCGGCGAGTAGCCCAGCACGCGCTGGACGAAGAGCGTGACGTAGAAGAAGATCCCGAACATCGCGGCGGCCAGGCAGAGCATCATCACCAGGCCGCCGGTCCGGTTCCGGTCGCGGAACAGGTGCAGCGGGGTGATCGGCCGGGCGGTGCGCCGCTCGATGACCACGAAGGCCGCGAGCAGCGCGGCGCCGACCGCGAAGGACGCCAGCGTCGGGGTGGAGCTCCAGCCGTCCGAGGCGGCGTGGATGAAGCCGTACACCAGGGTGACCAGGCCGAGCGTGGAGGTCAGGGCGCCCGGCAGGTCGAAGGTGCCCTCCTGGCGCTCCGACTCGTTGATGTACATCGGCGCGAGGACCGCGATCAGCACGGCGATCGGGACGTTGACGAAGAAGACCCAGCGCCAGTTCAGGTACTCGGTGAGCACGCCGCCGGCCAGCAGGCCGATCGCGGCTCCGGATCCCGCCACCGCGGAGAAGACGCCGAAGGCGCGGTTGCGTTCCGGCCCTTCCTCGAAGTTGGTGGCGATCAGGGCGAAGGCGGTGGGCGAGCAGATCGCGCCGCCGATGCCCTGGAGGGCGCGCGAGGCGAGCAGCATGGTGCCGTCCTGCGCGAAGCCCCCGAGCAGGGAGGCGAGGCCGAACAGCAGCACGCCGGTGATGAACACCCGTCGCCTGCCGAGGATGTCGCCGGCCCGGCCGCCCAGGAGCAGCAGGCCGCCGAAGGTGAGGGTGTAGGCGTTGATCACCCAGGACAGGTTGGTCGTGGAGAACTTCAGCGCGTCCTGGATGTGCGGGAGCGCGATGTTCACGATGGTCGCGTCGAGGACGACCATGAGCTGGGTGGCCGCGATCACCGTGAGGGTGATGCCCTTGCGTCGGCCGCGGCCGGCCCGTGCTGGAGCGGACTTGCTGAGCGTGTCGGAGACAGCCACTGTGTCGGTTCCCCCTGCTGGCTACGTGCTGTTCGGTTCTGGTGCTCGGCGGTGCTCGGTACACGTGCTTTTTGTGAACGGATCCGTTCACTATGATGGGAACGATAGACGGGGGTGATTGTGAACGCAAGCGTTCTCTAGGGTGGGTGACGATGGATCAGTTGGTCCGGCGACAGGGTGTGTCGACGTCGGCGGCGGGGGGTGGGGGAGCCGCTCCGGAGGGTGCCGCTCCCGCGGTGCAGCGCAAGCGCGGGAAGGCGCTGGAGGCCGCGATCTTCGAGGCGGCCCTCGACCTGCTCACCTCCGGCGGGTTCGCGCGGATGACGATGGAGGGGGTCGCCGGCGCGGCACAGACCGGGAAGGCCGCGCTCTACCGGCGGTGGGCCTCCAAGGCCGATCTGGTCAAGGACGCCCTCGCGGCCACCCTGCCACTCCCTACGGACATCCCCGACCTCGGGTCCGTGCGCAGTGAGTTGCTGCACGTCATCGGGCTGACCGCCGAGGTGATGCACTCGCCAGCCGGCGCTGCGGTGCGGGTCCTGATGGCCGAACTCGACCACGAACAGGCCCGGGAGTTCAAGGAGTTCCTGGGGCAGCGGGTGCTCGCCCCGACCGCCGCGACGCTGGTCGGCATCCTCCGGCGCGGCGAGCAGCGCGGTGACGTCCGGCCCGGTGCGGCCGACCCGATGGTCGCGGACGTCGTGCCCGCGATGATGCTCTTCCGGGCCAAGATCTGCGAGGACCCGATCGACCGGGCCTTCTGCGAGCGACTGGTCGACGAGGTGCTGGTGCCGATGATCCGGCCCTGAGCGGGGCCGGCCGGAGTGGCGTTCGGGGTCGGTCGGGGGCAGGGGCGCGGCGGCGTAGGCTGGGCGGTGCCAGCGCCCGACCGGACGGAAGTCGATACCCATGCCCTACGACCCCCCGACCCACGCGGTGGAGCGCTCGCTGCGCCGGGCCGGCGCGAGCGTCGTCGTCGGCCTGGACGAGGTCGGCCGCGGCGCCTGGGCCGGACCGGTCACCGTCGGCGCCGCCGTCACCGGACTCCGCAAGCCGCCGGAGGGCCTGACCGACTCCAAGCTGCTCACCGAGCGCCGCAGGGCCGCCCTCGCCCCCGTGCTGGCCGACTGGGTCACCGCGTACGCGATCGGGCAGGCGTCGTCCGAGGAGTGTGACGAACTCGGCATGACCGCCGCGCTGCGGCTGGCCGCGACCCGTGCGCTGGAGGCGCTCCCGGTCCGGCCGGACGCCGTCATCCTGGACGGCAAGCACGACTACCTCGGCGGGCCGTGGCGGGTGCGCACGGTGATCAAGGGTGACCAGTCGTGCGTCTGCGTCTCGGCCGCCTCGGTCCTGGCCAAGGTCCAGCGGGACGGCCTGATGGCCGAGTTGGGGGCCGACCACCCCGCGTACGCCTTCGAGGAGAACGCCGGCTACCCCTCGCCGGTGCACCGCGCCGCGCTGGAGGAGTTCGGTCCCACCGAGCACCACCGGCTGTCCTGGGCCTACATGGACAACCTGCAGCGGTGGAGCCACCTCAAGCGGTACCGCAGCACCGAGGAACCGCAGGGCGAGCAGCTCTCACTCGGCTTCTGACTCCCCGTCGGGGGCCGGTCGGCGCACCGCGCGGGGCGCGCCGCACGCGGCGCGAACCTGCCAACCGGTGGGGCGCCCGTGCGCATCCGACCGGCATTTGATAGACATCCGGGTATGCCTGTCTTCCCCGAGGAGCCGGAGATTCACGAGAGTATCCCGGGCCCCGGCGTTCCCTTTCCCCACAAGTCGGACGCATCTGCCCCCCGTATGCCCGCCGCCGTCGGCCGGGCCACCTCCCCCGCCGTGACCACCGCCGCTCCGGTGCCGGGCCCTCGCCCTGCCCCGCCGCGGCCGGTACCCCCGCGCGCGGCCCGTCCTGTACCCGGTCCCCGGCCCACCCCCGGACCGCGTCCCAGCCCTGGTCCCCGCCCGACCGCACCGACGGTGCAGCTGCTTCCGGCCGGCGTCGCCGACGCGGTCGAGCGCGCCGACGAGGCGGTGGACGCGCTGCTGGAGTCCGGCCGTCGCCCCGGCGACGTGCTGGTCCTCACCGTCGGTGAGGCGCACCCCTGGCAGCAGCACGAGCTGAGCTTCGGCGAGGAGTCCTACTGGGCCCAGCTCGCCGACGGCGGCGACGTGTTCTACGCCGATGCCGACGTGTCCCGGCCGCTGCGCCGGGACGTCGTGGTGCTCGTGGTCAACGAGGGCACCGCCGGTCGGGTCGAGCAGGCGGCCAAGAAGGCGCTCGGCCACGCCGGCGCCCTGCTGGTGGTCTGCGGCGAGCAGGACCTGGTCGCACCGCTCTTCGCCTGACGGGCAGGGGTCGCGTCGACGACGACGCGACCCGTCCGCCCGTTTCGTTCGTTCCCCACCCACCGTTTCCGTTCGCGGCGCCGCGAACGGAAACGGTCGGCGGGCCCGGCATGCAGCGTGGCAAGTGGGGTCAGCGCGCGGTGGGGTCGGCGCTCCGCGGGGTCAGCGCGCGGCAGCGCGCCGGATCACTTCGATCGGCGTCACTGGTGCGACCGGGACCGGTGGCCACACGTACTCGCGCGAGGCCTCGCGGTTCACCCGCGGCGGCAGCTCGGTGACGGTGTGGACCGGGCCCAGCGCCCACGACCCCGAGTGCGGGTTGCGCCCGCGCCGTCCGTCACCGATCGAGTGCCAGCCGGCCGGCGTCAGGGTCAGGTACGACCCGCAGCGCAGCCCGTGCAGCTCCGACGCGGCGCGCAGCGCCCACATCCAGGCACCGTCCTGGTCCGTCCACTCCGGTACGCCCTCACGGCAGCGCAGCAGGACCGCGGTCCGCGCCGGCTGGGTCAGCCGCAGGTCGTGCGGAATGATCCGGCGCAGGTGGAGGAGGAGGGCGTTGCGGTGGTGCCAGCCGTCCGTGACGTGCGGGCGGGTGGCGAAGGACGCCGAGGCCACCACGTGCTGGTCCGGGTCCAGCACCGCCACCACGGTGGTGCCCGGTGCGGGCAGGTGCCGCTGGTGCAGCTCGGTGACGAACTCCCGCGGGGTCCGCAGGAGTGGAACGTCCAGCTCCGTCCATCTCTCCGGATCGATGACTCGGCCGTTCTCGGAAGCGGAAGGACCTCGGTCGATACCGTTGATCACGATCCTCCTTCCTGGGTCCGTGCCAGTGAGCAGCACGGACGTACGCCGAAGGCCGGGTCCGACGGACCGGGCGCTGGATACGGTCCAATTCTCGGGCCATCGCGGGGCAGGCAGCAATGATGAAATGACAAATCCTGCCTGAAAGCCGCGCTTCTGCCGGATATATTCCGTACGCCCGATGCCGCCATTCGGCTGACTCCGGCGGTCTGCTCCGCGGTTGACTCCGGTGGACGCGTGGTGGACCCCAGGTGGACGTGCGGGGCCGCGGTCGCTCGGGTCAGGCCTGGACCGCCAGGACGAGCGGGAGCACCGCGGTCGCACCCGCCTGCCGGAGCAGCCGTGCGGCGACCGTGACGGTCCAGCCCGAGTCCACCAGGTCGTCGACCAGCAGCACCGGCCCCGGGGCGGCGGCCAGCGTCTCCCGCAGGCCCGGTGGGATCGCCAGGGTCCCCGACAGCGAGTGCAGCCGCTGCGCGCTGTTGCTCCGCGGGCCGTGCGGCGGCCGTCCGGTCGCGTACTCGACCCGGCCGAGCAGCGGCAGCCGGCCGATGGCGGCCAGCTGCTCGCCGAGGCTCCCGACCAGCGCGGGCCGGGTGGACGAATCCAGCGTGACCACACCGACCGGCCGGTCGAGCCGGCCGCCGTCCGGACCCTCCGGGCCGGCCCAGCCGCCGGGCCCGCGGGCCCAGTCGGCCAGGACGCCGACCAGCGCGTCCAGCATGTCGCGCGGCACCGGGCCGTCCGCGGCCTGCTCGCCGAACAGCGCCCGCAGCCGGGTGCCCCAGCCGATGTCCGAGAGCCGGCCGAGCGCGCGGCCGGTCTCGGCCTGCTCGCCCGCCGGGATCCGCCCCTTGAGCGGGACCCCGAGCGCCTCCATCCCGGTCGGCCACATCCGGCGCGGCTCGGAGGAGACGCCGGGCCGCCCGAGCGCCGCCCGCGCGGCCTCCAGCGCGGCGGGGGTGACCTCGGCGGAGTGCTTCGGCCCGGCGCAGGAGTCGCACCGGCCGCAGGGCACCGCCTGGGGGTCGTCCAGCTGGCGGCGGAGGAACTCCATCCGGCAGCCGGAGGTGGCGGCGTACTCCCGCATCGCCCGCTGCTCGGCCTCGCGGGACTCGGCGACCTTGGCGTAGCGCGCCGCGTCGTACGTCCAGGGCCGGCCGGTCGCCTCCCAGCCGCCGCGGACCCGGCGGACCGCGCCGTCCACGTCCAGCACCTTGAGCATGGTCTCCAGCCGGGCGCGGCGGAGGTCCACCCGGGCCTCCAGGGCCGCGGTCGACAGCGGGCGCCCGGCCTCCGCGAGGGCGTCGATGGTCCGCCGGACCTGCTCCTCGGCCGGGAAGCCCAGCGAGGCGAAGTAGCGCCAGATCGCCTCGTCCTCGCGGCCGGGGAGCAGCAGCACCTCGGCCCGGTCCACGCCGCGCCCGGCCCGGCCGACCTGCTGGTAGTAGGCGATCGGCGAACTCGGCGAGCCGAGGTGCACCACGAAGCCGAGGTCGGGCTTGTCGAAGCCCATGCCCAGCGCGGATGTGGCGACCAGCGCCTTGACCCGGTTGGCCAGCAGATCGGCCTCGGCGCTGCGGCGCTCGGCGTCCTCCGTCCGCCCCGAGTAGGAGGCGACCGGGTAGCCGCGCTCGCGCAGGAAGTCGGCCACCTCGTCGGCGGCGGCCACCGTGAGCGTGTAGACGATCCCCGAGCCGGGCAGCTCGGCCAGGTGGTCCGCGAGCCAGGCGAGCCGGTGCGCCGGGTCGGGCAGCGACAGCACCCCGAGGCTGAGGCTCTCCCGGTCGAGCGGGCCGCGCAGCACCAGCGCCTGCCCGTCGGTGCCGGTGCCGAGCTGCTCGGCCACGTCGGCGGTGACGCGCGCGTTGGCCGTGGCGGTGGTGGCCAGCACCGGGACGCCCGGGGACAGCTCGCCGAGCATGGTCCGCAGCCGGCGGTAGTCCGGCCGGAAGTCGTGGCCCCAGTCGGAGATGCAGTGCGCCTCGTCCACCACGAGCAGGCCGGTCGAGGCGGCGAGCTTGGGCAGCACCTGGTCGCGGAAGTCGGGGTTGTTCAGCCGCTCCGGGCTGACCAGCAGGATGTCGACCTGCCCGGTGGCCACCTCGGCCTCGATGCCGTCCCACTCCTCCGGGTTGGCCGAGTTGATCGTGCGGGCGTGGATGCCGGCCTTGGCGGCCGACTCGACCTGGTTGCGCATCAGCGCGAGCAGCGGGGAGACGATCACCGTCGGACCGGAGCCGCGCGAGCGCAGCAGGGCGGTGGCGATGAAGTAGACCGCGGACTTGCCCCATCCGGTGCGCTGCACCACCAGTGCCCGGCGGCCGTCCACCACGAGCGCCTCGATCGCCAGCCACTGGTCGTCGCGGAGCACGGCCGAGGGGCCGGCCAGCTCGCGCAGCACCGCCTCGGCGCGGGCGCGGACCGCGGCCCGGTCGGGGGCGTTGGTGAGGTGGGGCGTGCTCTCGGCCATGGGGTCCATGGCTCATGGATACCGTGCGGCACCGACAAAGCACGAATGGCGACATTCGGATGATCGGCCGATTGTCGGCTGAACGACCGTCAGCCCCTCGGGTGGTGGCCGCCCGGGGGGCGGTGGAGCCGGGCGCGGCGGGCGGGGCCGGATGCTGACACCTGCGTGTCGTCCACAGCCATTCGGGTGATCGGCCCGAGGTGCCGGCCGACCGGGCACGCTTCCCGCCATGAACGACGACCGCACCACCGTGCCCGCTCCGATTCCCGGCCCGATTCCCACTCCGATTCCCGGCCAGATCCCGGTCCGCATGCGCGGTCCGGCCGACATGGCCGAGATGCTCCCGTACCTGCTCGGCTTCTTCCCGGACGACTCCATCGTCGCCGTCGGACTGCAGGGGGCCGCCCTGGAGCAGGGCGGCGTGATCCGCATCGACATCCCCGACGACCCCGAGCACTGGCCGCGGGTGGCCGCCGAGACGGCGCGACTGCTGGTCGAGCTGTCGGAGCAGCGGGACCGACGCCCGGACCAGGTGCTGATCTACCTCTGCCGGGATCCCGAGCCGTGCCGTGGGGGTGGGAGCGGGGGAGGGGGCGGACCCGGCGATCCCGCCGAGCCGGTTGTCGGCGGGTGGGCGGGCCGGGCGATCCTCGAGCGGTTGAGGCCGCTCGCCCAAGCGCTCGCCGGGGCCTTCGAGACCCACGGCGTCTCGGTGAAGGAGTCGCTGTGCGTCTCGGACGGGCGCTGGCGCTCCTTCCTCTGCACCGGTCCGAGTTGCTGCGACCCGGACGGCACCCCGATCCGACCGGCCCACCACCCCAGTCCGCTGGCCGCGGCGGCGACCTTCGCCGGGCTCGCGCCCAGGGGCAGCCGGAAGGCGATCATGGCCGGTCTGTCGCCGGTCGGCCCGCCCCTGTCGGAGATCCAGCGCCGGGCGGTGGAGGACGCCGGACCGCCGTTCATCCGCGAACTGGCCGGTCCCGACGGCCGGCAGCGCACGGTCGAGCGAACCGGTGAGCTGCTCGCCGAGGCGATGACCGAGTTCCGGTCCGGCGCCTGTGAACTCGATGCCACCCGGACCGCGCGGCTCCTGGTCGGGCTGCAGGACAAGCTCGGCCGCGACCGGGGCGCCGAGTACGCCGAGCCGCACGAGCTGATCGCGGCCCAGCGGCTGTGGCGCTTCCTGATCCAGCGCTGCGTCTCGCCGTTCGACTACCTGGCGACCCCGCCGCTGACCCTGCTCGCCTGGACGTCCTGGCTGGGCGGCGACTCGGCGACCGCCCGGATCGTGCTCTCGCGCGCCCTCGACCTCGACCCCGGGTACACGCTGGCCCAACTGCTGTACGAGTCCCTCAACGCCGGGCTGGCGCCGGACAAGCTGCTGGAGGCGGTGCGCCGGGAGCGGTCCGCCCGCACGCCCCGCGGGGGCGCGCGGCCGGCGACGGAGGCGTGCGACCCGGAGCCGATCACCGATCCGACGGGGCCGGGGGAGGGCGGCGGCGATCCGGTCCCGGTGGAGCCGGGCGGGCCGCCCCGCGCGGGGACGCCGGACAGCGGTCCCGCCGCGCCGGCGCCGGCGGCGGAAGAGGTGACGGCGGCGGACGAGCCCGGGGGCATTGACTCCCGCCGGCCCGGTGCTCCGACCGTGCATGGAACCGGCGACGGCCCGGCCTCCGACGCTCCGCCGCCGGGAGACGGCGGCGGCGCGGTACCGCCGGTGGGCGAAGCCGCGGCGGGTGGGGGTCAGCGGCTGGTGCGGCGCAGGATCAGGCTCCGCGGCCGGCTGGTGGCCGATCACTCCGCCGTACGGCTCCCGCGCGGGCGCCACGCACGCAGGTACACGGCGGGAGCTTGAGATGGCTGTCGGGACCTGCGACCGGGGGAGGGCGGCCGATCCGCCCGCTCTCCCCCGCGCGCGGCTAGACCTCGCCGCGCGCCATCCGCATCAGGCGGTCGAGCACGGTGCCGCCGCTCACCCGCAGACCGTCGTGCTCCCACTCGTTGGTCACCCACGCGCGCACGTTGCCGACCGCGTCCGCGGTCTCCAGCGAGTGGGCGGTGTCGACGTACATGTCGTCGTGGTAGACCGCCGCGAACACCGGGACGGTGTTGGCCTCGAGCCGCTCCGGGTCGTACAGGTCGGCCCAGTCCGTGCGCTCCGCGAGCAACTGCGCGGTCTCGCGCAGCGGGCGCAGCGCGGGGTCGGTCTCGAACATCCAGGGGTAGATCATCTCGCCGGTCAGCAGCACCGGCCGGTCCGCGCGCAGCGCCTGCTCCGCGTCGAACTCCGGGAACTCCTTGCGGACGCGCTCCGCCGACCACTCCGTGCCGCCCGCGTCCACAGAACGCTGGCCGTAGATGGACTCGTGCAGCACGGCGTACAGCGGTTCCTGGGCGAAGGAGAGCTGGGCCTTGGCGCCGGCGAGGAAGGTGTCCGACAACTCGGGGCCCCCGGCGCCCTCCACCCACGCCTCCTCCAGGAGGTGGTGCAGGCTGTGCGAACCGGTGCCGCTGCCCAGCATCAGCCCGAGCGCCTGGAAGGCCTGCACGGTCAGCACACCGCCGTCCGGCAACGCGGCCGGGCGCTCGGCCAGGTGCGCGGCGATCCCCCGCACGACGGCCACATCCTGCGGGTAGCGCGCGTAGTGCGCGGCGTTCTTGCGGGCGACCCGCGGATAGGCCGCCCGGTACACCTCGTCCGCCGACCGGCGAAGGCCCGCCAGGCCGCCGGTGACGAACGCCTCGCGCAGGCCCTCGGGCGCCAGCGACAGGTACGTCAGCGTGCAGAAGCCGCCGAAGCTCTGCCCGAGCAGGCTCCACCGGCCGCCCTCGCCCAGCAGGTGACGGCGGATCAGCTCGGCGTCCCGGACGATCGAGTCCGCGCGGAAGCCGGCCAGGTAGTCGGCCTGCTCCTGCGGGCCGCCGCGGCGGCCCAGCGTCTGGCGGGTGGCCGGGGTGGAGCGGCCGGTGCCGCGCTGGTCGAGCAGCAACACCCGGTAGTCGTCCAGCGCGCGGGTCAGCCAGCCGTCCCGCCCGAGCGGCCGGTTGGCCTTCCCGCCGGGGCCGCCCTGGAGATAGAGCAGCCACGGGAGGTCGTCGCCCTCACGGCCGGCGGCCACCACCTCACGCGCGTAGACCTCGATCAGTTCGCCGTCCGGAGCCCGGTGGTCGAGCGGGACCCGGAAGACGTGGTCGGTGGTCACGATTCCGGGCAGGCGGCTGACGGTGGACATGCGACTCCTTGGTGCGGGCTGGTCACAGGCGTGTCGGGACGGGTCCCGCCGGGGTCTCCGGTGCGGGCGCCGATGCCCCCGCACCGTATCCTGACGGCGGACAGGAGCCGCTGCGGGGCGGCCGCCACACACGGCACCCCGGGGGCGGCGACACGACCCACCCCGCACCGGCGGTGCTCGCACAGCACCGCCGAGCCGGGCCCGGCCGGACACCACACCGGTTCCGAGACCCGGCGGGCGGCCGTGACCTGGCACAGGTGCGCCGCGTTCAACCTGCGGGACACCGCCCTCCACGGGCGGTCCCGGCGGCGGGTCGACGGCCGGGCCGGCGCAGCGCAGCGCCGTACGGCCGGTGCCCCGGAACGGGCGGCACGCCCGCGCGGGCGGTACCGCACCCCGCAGCGCGGGGAGCCGGCCGGGCCAGTCCACGTCGGACCCGCACGGTCCGGCGGAGGAGCAGCACAGATCGCGATCGAGCACACTGGCGGCCGACCGAGGACGCAGCAGCCGTCGGCCGATCAAGGGGAGGAGTACCCGGTGACCGCGTCAAGGCCACCACAGGCCGCACCAGATTCGGTGTACCCCACCGCGGCGCCGCCTCCGACCCCGCCGGGCCCCCCGGGCCCCGCCGTCCCGCCCCGCCCCGTCGCACCGCCCGTGGGTGCGGCCGACCTCCCGCGTCCGACGGGCGCGCCCGGTGCCGCCGGGGGCCCGCCGGCCGGTACGCAGTTTGCAGGTGCGCCCTTCGCCGGTGCGCCGTTTGCCGGCGGTTCGTTGGCCGGTGCGTCGCTTGCCGGCGGTCCGTCCGTCGCTGGTCCGCCGATCGGCAGTCCGTCCACCGGTAGTGCGTCCCTCGGCAGTCCGTCCCCTGGCGGGCCGTCAGCCGGTGGTCCGGCGCTCGGCGGAGCCGCGGTCGGCGGGCCGAGGCCGCCCGTCGGCGCGCCTCCACGTCCGCAGCCGGCCGTCTCGCACGACGCTGTGATGTGCGTGAACGCTCCCGGCATGGCGCTCTCCGCCCCCGACGGTCAGCTCCGCGGGCAGGGACTGCACGGCTTCTTCCGGGCCGGCGTCCGGACCGTGGCCAGGATGGAGGTCCGCCTCGGCGGGATCGAACCGATGCCGCTCCAGGGCACGCTGACCACCTCTGCCTCCGCCCGCTTCCTCGGCTCCGTCCGGATCCCCGGAGATCCCGATCCGGACCCGGCGCTGACCGTGGAGCGCCTGCGCCAC
Organism: Kitasatospora cinereorecta; assembly: GCF_024172095.1. Taxonomy (GTDB): domain Bacteria; phylum Actinomycetota; class Actinomycetes; order Streptomycetales; family Streptomycetaceae; genus Kitasatospora; species Kitasatospora cinereorecta. The sequence goes on from NZ_JAMZDX010000001.1 coordinate 1,098,902, forward strand.
GCCGACGGCGCGGAGACCATAACGGTGCGCAACACCGGTGCCCGCCCCGCCCGGCTCCCGCTGGAGATCGCACTCGGTACCGACCTCGGCCTGCTCACCGAGGTCGCGGCCGGCCGCCGGCTCGCCGACCTGCCCGGCCAGGTGCAGTCCTCCGGTCTCCGCTGGTCCGGCCACGGGCGGGCCGCGGCGGTCTCCGCCCGCCCCTCGCCGCACGCCGTCCTGGCCGGCGCGGGCGTGCTGCGCTGGGACTTGGAGGTGCAGCCCGGCGCCCGCTGGTCCGTCGAGCTGCGGGCCGAGCTGGAGACCGCCCCGTCCAGCGGCCGCCCGCCGACCGGTCGCGGCGCGGGCGTACCGCTGCCCTGGGCCGAACCTGAGATCCGCTGCGACGACTCGCGGGCCGAGCGGTTGGTCACCCGCTCGCTGGACGCTCTCGGCGCCCTGCTGAGCGCCGATTCCGATCGTCCCACCGACCTGTACACCGCCTCCGGGGCGCCGTGGCGCTTCGGTCTGACCGCCGCCGACGCGCTCTGGGCGGCCCGGTTCACCCTGCCCCTCGGCACCCGCCTGGCCGCCGGCACGCTCCGCGCGCTGGCCCGCCGCCAGCAGGGCACCGCCGGTTCCGGCGCCCCGGGCGCGCCCACGGGATCGGCGGGCTCCGGTGGCGCTGCCGGGCCGGGCGCGACCGCCGCCGCTGGAACCTCCGGCGCGACAGGCGCAACAGGGGCGGCCGGGTCCGCGGAGTCCGCGCAGGCGTCGGACGGTCTCATCCCCGGCCCGCTGCGCCACGGCGGCCCCGAGCTGCCGCCCACCTGCACCGCCACCGAGGCGACCCTGCTGTTCGTCACGGTGTTGGCGGAGGCGTGGCGCTGGGGTCTGCCCCGCGCCGAGGTCGCCGAGCTGCTGCCCGCCGCCGAGCGGGCGCTGGCGGCCCTGCGTGCCTCCCTCGCCGACGGGACGGACGGCCCGGAGGGGTTCGTGGTCGACTTCGGGAGGTCGGCCGAGGAACGGACGGCACGACCGGTCCCGGCCCGGTGCGAGGTGCAGGCGCAGGCCCACCGTGCCGCGCTGCACGGCGCCGACCTGCTGGAGGCCTTCGGTCGCCCCGGCGCGGCGGAGTGGCGCGCCTGGGCCGCCCGGCTGCGGGAGAGATTCCGTGACCGGTTCTGGGTCGACGACCTGTCCGGCGGCCGCCCGGCCGCCGCGCTGCTGCCCGACGGCCGCCCGCTCCCGGCACTCGCCTCCACCGTGGTCCACCTCTTCGACCTCGGGCTGGCGGCCGACGGCGAGGCGTACGAGGGACTGCTCGACCGTGAGCAGACCCGCGTCCTCGCCCAGCGCCTGGCCACCCCCGAACTCGACTGCGGCTGGGGCCTGCGGACGCTGACCGCCAAGTCGCCCAGGTTCAACCCGCTCGGCCACCGCAGCGGTGCCGTCCGGGTGCACGAGACGGTGCTTGCCGTGACCGGGCTGGCCGAGGCCGGCTTCGAACGGGAGGCCGGGGCGCTGCTGGAGGGCCTGCTGGACGCTGCTGCGCACTTCGACAGCCGCCTGCCCGAGATGTACGCGGGCGAGCAGAAGGTGGCCGACTGTCCGCCGGTGCCGCACCCGGCGGCGTGCCGTCCGGCGGCGGTCGCGTCCGCGGCGGCGGTCCACCTCGTCCTGGCGCTCGCCGGGGTCCGCCCCGACGTGCCCGCGAACCGGGTGACCGTCCGCCCGGCCAGCACGGCGCCGCTCGGCGAGCTCCAGCTCACCGGACTCCGGGTGGCGGGCGAGACCTTCTCGATCCGGGTCAGTCGCATCGGCGTCGCGGTGGTGGAGGAGGCGGCGGCGTCCCTGCAGCTGGGGGCGCGATAGCGAGGCGCCGCGGGAGCGGGAGCGGGTGCGCGGAGGCGGGCGCGGTGGCGGGCACGGTGGCGGGGCATGGAGGCCGACCGGGCCGGCCTCGGCGACCCGGCTCCCGGGGGCGGGCCGGTCGACGGTCTGTGTTTATCGTCAGAGAGACGACTATGATCGTCGCCATGTCGCGTTATGACCCGTCGGCCTTCCCCCCGTTCGCCGTCACCGTGGACCTGGTGGTGCTGACGGTGCGGGAGCACGCGCTGTGCGCGCTGCTGGTGAAGCGCGGTGAGGCGCCGTTCCAGGGGTACTGGGCCCTGCCCGGCGGATTCGTCCGCCCGGACGAGGGCCTGGCCGAGGCGGCCTCCCGCGAACTCGCCGAGGAGACCGGCCTGCGCGCCCACTCGACGCCGGGCCAGGCCACGGCCGGTGCGCACCTCGAACAGCTCGCGACGTACGGCCACCCGCAGCGCGACCCGCGGATGCGTGTGGTCAGCGTCGCGTACCTGGTGCTGGCGCCCGACCTGCCCACCCCGCGGCCGGGCGGCGACGCCAGCAGCGCCCGCTGGGCGCCGGTCGGGGAACTGCTCGGCAAGACGCCGTCCGACGGCGTGCCGCTCGCCTTCGACCACGGCCAGATCCTGGCCGACGGCGTGGAGCGGGCCCGCTCGAAGATCGAGTACTCCTCGCTGGCGACCGCCTTCTGTCCGCCCGAGTTCACCGTCGGTGAGCTGCGCCGGGTTTACGAGGCGGTCTGGGGCGTGGTTCTCGACCCGCGCAACTTCCACCGGAAGGTGACCGGTACCCCCGGCTTCCTGCTGCCCTCCGGCGGGACGACGACCCGTCAGGGTGGCCGCCCGGCCCAGCTCTTCACGGCGGGCGGGGCGACCGTCCTCAACCCGCCGATGCTCCGCCCGGAGTCCTGAGCCCCGCCGCCCGCTCTACCGCAGCGGCCCGCTCCGGGCGTCCGAGGCCCGTCGGGGGCAGTCAGGGGCCCGCCCGAGGCCCGTCGGCGGCCGGGGCTGTCGCCTGATCGGGTGAGGTGGGCGGGCGCACCGCTGCCGAGGGATCCGGAATGCCCGGAATCTCCGTTCCCGCGTCCTAGCCTGCTGGCTCAGGCACTGCGGGGACGGCGCCCGGACATGGGAGCAGGCAGCGATGATCCAGATCACCGGACTGACCAAGGTCTACCGGCGCGGGCGTCCGCCGGCACTGCTGGACCTGGGATTCGACGCCCGCCCGGGAGCCGTGACGGTGCTGCTCGGGGACGAGGGCGCGGGCAAGACCACCGCGCTGCGGCTGATGGTCGAACTCGAACGCGGCCTCGGCATCACGCTCTTCGACGGCCGCACGTACCGGCGGCTCCGCCGTCCCGAGCGCGAGCTCGGCGTGCTGCTCCCGAGCAGCCGTCCCACCGCCGGCCACCCCGGGCAGCGGGCCCGCAGCCACCTGCGGATGCTGGCGGGCGCGGTCGGTGTGCCCGCCCGGCGGGCCGACGAACTGCTGGAGCAGACCCGGCTCGCAGCGGTCGCCGACCACCGGCTGCGGTCCTTCTCGCCGGGCATGCACCGCCGGATGGCGCTGGCCGCCGCCCTGCTCGGCGATCCGAAGGCCCTGCTGCTGGACGACCCGACCGAGGGGCTGTCACCGCGCAACGAGGAGTGGTTCCACTCCTTCCTGCGCTCCTTCGCGGTGGCCGGTGGAACGCTCGTGGTCACCACCCGCAGCCCGCAGGAGGCGGCCGCGTTCGGGGACCGGGTGGTCACCCTCGATCGCGGTCGGATGCTCGCGGACCAGCCGGTCGCTGAGTTCCGGCGCACCCGGCTGCACCCGGAGGTGGCGGTCCGCGGTCCGCAGATGGCGCGGCTGGCCGATCTGCTCGTCGGCCACGGCGCCCAGGTCCGGCGGGACGGCGGCGCCGGGCTCGCGGTGAGCGGCATCGGCCGCACCGAGATCGGCGAACTCGCCTACCGGCACGGGATCCTGCTGCACGAGCTGGCGGACCGCGTGGTGGAGCAGCCCGCTCCGCGCGTGGTGCTGCCGACCGGGTCCGGCCGTTCGGGGCAGGTGAGGGTCCGGTCGCGGCACCGCGATGCCGAGCCCGTCCCGGCGGCCCGGCCGCAGTCGCCTCCGGCCGCGGTGCCGGGCGAACCGTCGTCCGGCGGACCGCTGTTCGAGGAGCCGCTGCCCCGGGTGTCCCGGTCGCGGCGTCCGTCGCAGGAGTCGCTCGTCCCGGTGGTGGAACGGTCCGGTGCCGGGCTCCCGGGGCGGGAGTCCGGAGCGGCCGACGCGCCGACGGCCGTCATCCCGTCGGTGGCCGCGGCGGAAACCGAGGCCGAGCGGACGGTCGTCCTCGGCCCGCCGGTCGCGGCAGGGCCGGACCTCCGTCCCATGCGCCGGTCCGTACCCCCGCTGTTCCGGGACGAGCAGCACCATCGCACCGAGCCCGAGCCCGAGCCCGAGCCCGAGCCCTAGCCCTAGCCCTAGCCCTAGCCCTAGCCCTAGCCCTAGCCCTAGCCCCGGCTCTAGCCCCGGCCGGAGACCGGCCGGTAGCCCTCCCCGACGGCGGCGACCACCCGTCCCGCTGCCCCGCCCGCCCACCGGCCCTTCCGCCCACCCCACCCCGCCCGCGCGGCTCACGCGCGGACCGACCCGAAGCGAGTGACCCGTGCGCGTACTGGCCTACGAGCTGCGCCGTCTGCGCGGCCTGCGTTCGACCTGGCTGATCCTCGCCGCCGTGCTGCTCTGCGACGCCGCCGTGGCGGCGGTGCTGGCGCGGCAGGTGCCGGACGGCGCGCTGGCGGTGCCGACGGCCGTCCGGTCCGTGGCGGCGGCGGTGCCGCTGTTGCCGCTGCCGATCGCGGCGCTCGGTGCCGGTGCGCTCGGGGCGCTGTCGTACGGGCACGAGGTGCGGCACCCGGGGCTGGCGGCGTCGAGGGTGGCGTTCGGGCGGCGGGTCGGGCTGCTGGTGGGCAAGTCGGTGGTGATCGGGGCGGTCTCGGCGGCGCTGGCGGTGGTGACGCTGCTGCTGGACGCGGTGGCGGTGCGGCTCGCGCTGCCGTCCTCGGTCGATCCTGCGCCCGCCTTCCGGCCGGACGTCTTCGGGTCGGATCCGGCGGGTCTGCTGGCGGCGGGGGCGCCGGGGCGTCCGCTGCTGGCGTTCGCCCTGCTGGTGGTGGTGGGCGGTTGGGCCGGTCTGCTGACCACCTCGCTGGTGCGCAGCGCCGCGGCCGGGCTGCTGGTGCTGTGCGCGCTGCCCGTGCTGCTGGAGCCGGCGGTCGGGATGATCCTGCGTCAGGCAGGCCGGTACTGGCCGGCGTGGGTGCGCGAGCTGCTGCCGTTCCAGTATGGGCTGGACTGGGTGCGGGGCGAGCCGGGCGCAGCGGCCGTCGGACCGGATCCGGTGCTGTTCGCGGCGCTCGCCGCCCCGGTGCTGGTGCTCCTGGTGGCGGCCGTGCTGGCGCAGGTGCGACGCCGCGCCCTCTGACCGACCCGGCCCGGGCCCACCAGCAGCCTCGCCGAGCCCCAACCCACACCCCGCCGACCCCGCACCGAACACACGGCGGACCCGTTATGACGCTTATGGCCACTTCTTCCTGATAAGAAGTCAATTATCCGGTCACGGCCGATCACCCTTTCGTGTGCTTTTCAGGAGAATCCTCAAGGCGGCTCCGCCGATCGCCGACAAAGGACCTGTGAGTACCCTTGCGCACCCCACCATGACCGCGGCCCGCCAGACCGAGTCGATCTCCGTCGGCGAGCTGGACCGTTTCCCCTACGCCGATCGGCCCACCCCGCCGGCCCCCCGCTGGGAGGGCGCGGAGTCCGAGCTCGCCCGGGTCGGCCGCAAGACCACCAGCAGCCGCGGCCGCGGCCTGCACGGCCAGCTGGTGCAGCAGCTCGGCCAGATGATCGTCTCCGGCGACCTGGGCGCCGACCGGCCGCTGGTGCCCGAGGAGATCGGCCAGCGCTTCGAGGTGTCCCGCACCGTCGTCCGCGAGTCGCTGCGGGTGCTGGAGGCCAAGGGCCTGGTGTCCGCGCGGCCGAACGTGGGCACCCGGGTCCGTCCGGTCGGCGACTGGAACCTGCTGGACCCCGACATCATCGAGTGGCGCGCCTTCGGCCCGCAGCGCGACGAGCAGCGCCGCGAGCTGTTCGAGCTGCGCTGGGCGATCGAGCCGCTGGCCGCCCGGCTGGCCGCCGGCCACGGCCGGGAGGACGTCCAGGCCCGCCTGGTCGAGCTGACCGAGATCATGGGCCACGCCGGCGCCCAGGGCGACCTGGTCAGCTACGGCCGGGCCGACGCGGAGCTGCACGGCCTGGTCCTGCAGATGGCGGGGAACCGGATGCTGGAGCACCTCTCCGGGATCGTCTCGTGCGCTCTCCAGGTCTCCGGGGGCACCGGCACCACCTGCGAGCGGCCCTCGGACTCCGCGGTGAGCCTGCACGCCCGGCTGGTCGACGCGCTCGGCACCGGGGACGGCACGGCGGCGGAGGCCGCGGTACGGGCGCTGCTCACCGTCCACCCGGACGTGGAGCACGCCGTGCCCGCCCCCCGCGAGCACTGAGCCGGCCGGGTCGGCCGAGCGGAACGGACGGGACTCCGGCCGGCCGGGCACGGATCGCGCGATCGGCGCGGACCGCGCGGCGGGCGTGGCCGGAGGGCCGTCGACGGCCCCGGACGTAGGCTGCTCGGGGCAGGTGGGAGCGGCTTCGCGGTGGTGTGACCGGCGCCACGACGGGCATGCGTAACACTTGAGGGGCGGCAGCGATGTGTACGGAGCGGAAGCAGCTCCGGAATACCACCACATGTCACAATGCTGTGTTGGTCTGCGGCGCTGCTGCCGTCCTGCAGACCCACGCCCCGTCCACCCACCCGAGTCCTCGGGCGGTCGGGTCCGGGTTCGTGTCCACTCATTCGTCCGAGAGGTAGTTCGTGTCGGCCAGCACATCCCGTTCGCTTCCCCCCGAGATCGCCGAGTCCGCGGCTCTGCTGGCGCTCATCGAGCGGGGCAAGGCCCAGGGGCAGATCGCCGGTGACGACGTGCGCCAGGCGTTCGAGGCGGACCAGATCCCGGTCACCAAGTGGAAGAACGTCATGCGCAGCCTCAATCAGGTGCTGATTGAGGAAGGCGTCGACCTGATGGTCAGCGCTGCTGAGCCGGCAGGCTCCAAGCGCAAGAGCGTTGCCGCCAAGAGCACCACCAAGCGCACCGCGACCAAGGCGGTCACCCGCACCCCGGCTGCTCCGACCAAGCCCCCGGTGCGGATCGCCCCGGCCGCGACCCCGGCTCCGGCCGCCGTCGCCGCCGCGGTGTCCACCTCCGAGGTGACCGTGGTCGAGACGATCGAGGTGGCCGAGGTGAAGCCCGTCGCCAAGAAGGTTGCTGCCGCGCCCGCGAAGAAGGTCGCCGCCAAGAAGACCACCGCCGCGCCGGCCAAGAAGGCCGCCGCCAAGAAGACCGCCGCCGGCAAGGGCAAGGGCGACGAGGAGCTGCTCGGCGAGGAGGAGCTGCTCGAGGAGACCGCCCTGCCCGGCGACAAGCCCGAGGGTGAGCCGGAAGAGGAGTCGGACCAGGGCTTCGTGCTCTCGGACGACGACGAGGACGACGCGCCCGCCCAGCAGGTCGCCGTCGCCGGTGCCACCGCCGACCCGGTCAAGGACTACCTGAAGCAGATCGGCAAGGTTCCGCTGCTCAACGCCGAGCAGGAGGTCGAGCTCGCCAAGCGCATCGAGGCCGGCCTGTTCGCCGAGGACAAGCTGAGCCAGGCCGACAAGCTCGCCCCCAAGCTCAAGCGCGAGCTGGAGATCATCGCCGAGGACGGTCGCCGCGCCAAGAACCACCTGCTGGAGGCCAACCTCCGCCTGGTGGTCTCGCTGGCCAAGCGCTACACCGGCCGCGGCATGCTGTTCCTGGACCTGATCCAGGAGGGCAACCTGGGCCTGATCCGTGCGGTCGAGAAGTTCGACTACACCAAGGGCTACAAGTTCTCGACCTACGCGACCTGGTGGATCCGCCAGGCGATCACCCGCGCGATGGCCGACCAGGCCCGCACCATCCGCATCCCGGTGCACATGGTCGAGGTCATCAACAAGCTGGCCCGCGTCCAGCGCCAGATGCTCCAGGACCTGGGTCGCGAGCCCACCCCGGAGGAGCTGGCCAAGGAACTCGACATGACCCCGGAGAAGGTCATCGAGGTCCAGAAGTACGGTCGCGAGCCGATTTCGCTGCACACCCCGCTGGGTGAGGACGGCGACAGCGAGTTCGGTGACCTGATCGAGGACTCCGAGGCGGTCGTCCCGGCCGACGCGGTCTCCTTCACCCTGCTCCAGGAGCAGCTGCACTCGGTGCTCGACACCCTGTCCGAGCGCGAGGCGGGCGTGGTCTCGATGCGCTTCGGTCTGACCGACGGTCAGCCGAAGACGCTGGACGAGATCGGCAAGGTCTACGGCGTGACGCGTGAGCGCATCCGCCAGATCGAGTCGAAGACCATGTCCAAGCTGCGTCACCCGTCGCGCTCCCAGGTGCTGCGCGACTACCTGGACTGATCGGCAACACGGTGTGCGAGAGGGCCCCGCGGCTTCGGCCGCGGGGCCCTCTCGCACATCGCTGCGCCGTTTCGCGGGCGGGTCGTCGCTCGTCCGGGTGGATCAAGGCCCGGCGCCCGTACGGTGAGTGATCGCTCGACTACGCTGAGCCGGTTGCTCCTCGTCGATCACCCTGGAGATCCCGGTGCCGCCCATCCTGGACACGCTGTCGGCCCGTCTCGGCCGCCGGGCTGTCGCCCTCGTCGCGCTGGCCGCCCTGCCCTCGCCGCTGCTCGTGCTCGGCGCCGCGGAGCCGGCCGGTGCGCAGCGCCGGATCGTCGGCGGCTCGGCCGCCTCGACCAAGGACCACCCGTGGATGGTGGCACTCTCCAGCCGGCAGCAGTTCGGCACCGCCCGCTCCGGCCAGTTCTGCGGCGCGGCGCTGGTGAGCGAGACCAAGGTGGTGACGGCGGCGCACTGCTTCTACGACGAGTCGACCGGCCGCCCGACCGACCGACCGGGCCTGCGGGTGGTGATCGGCCGGGACGATCTGCGCGGCAGCGCCGGCCGGGAGGTGGCGGTCCGCGACATCTGGATCGATCCGGGTTACCGCTTCGCCGCCAACACCCGTGATGTGGCGGTCCTCACGCTGGCCGAGGCGCAGACCGGCCGCTCGGTGATCGAGCTGGTGGGTGCGGGGGAGACCGAGCCGTACCAGGCCGGGACGGCGGCCGAGGTCCTCGGTTGGGGCGACACCCGCGGCAACGGCAGCTACTCGCCGACGCTGCGCGAGGTGCAGGTGCCGATCGTCTCGGACGCGGTCTGTGGTCACGCGTATCCGCAGGGTGGTGAATCCGCCTACGACGCCGCGACGATGGTGTGCGCCGGTGCGGAGCAGGGCGGCAAGGATGCCTGCCAGGGCGACAGCGGCGGCCCGTTGGTGGTGGCCGGACGGCTGGCGGGCCTGGTCTCCTGGGGCACCGGCTGCGCGGAGGCGGCCCATCCGGGGGTCTACACCCGGATCGCGGCGGTCTCCGACGCGGTGCATTCCGTGCTCTGACGGACACTCCGGGTGATGCCCGCGCTGCCCTGAGTGCGGCGCCGGTACGTGGAGCGAGCTGACGGACACTCACCGTGAGGTGCCGGAAAGCCGAAACCGGGCGGCGGACCCGAAAGTCCACCGCCCGGTCCGGTCGACCGTGGCCGGTTCAGCTCGGCGGGCCGACGGAAGCGTCAGCGCTCGTCTTCGCCGGCCGTGGCCGGCGTCGCCGTGAGGCGGCCGCTCTCGTCGTGTATCTCGGTGGCGATCTTCTTGAGCTCCGGCTCGAACTTCCGCCCGTGGTGGGCGCAGAAGAGCAGCTCTCCTCCGCTGGCGAGGACGACGCGCAGGTAGGCCTGGGCGCCGCAACGGTCGCAGCGGTCAGCCGCGGTGAGCGGGCTCGCAGGGGTCAGAACAGTAGTCACGTCGCCTCTTCTCTAGCTCGACGAGCTGTGTACCAGGATCAACATCCAACCAGGTCGAATTCGTTCCCGCTCGTGGCTTTTCTCTTGGAGGATTCTGCTTCGGTTCGAAGTGTGTTGTCGATGAGGACGTGCCCCGGTGCCCGGTGGTTCATGCGTACCGGATCGGTGGGGCGGGCCCGTACCTCGAACGCCCGAACGGATTTTGTGGTCGGGGTCCGCGTAGCATAATCCTCCGCCGGGTTGGAGCATAGCCTCGTCCCGGTGCCCGGTAGCCTGCATCACAGCAGCTCGGCCGCCTGTTCCGACCGCCGCCTTCCGCCGGAAGCCGTGGTGTCAGCAGGAGATGGCACGCTTGGGCCCGCGTGGCCGGTGACGGTCTTGTTCGCGCAGCGCGTACAAGCCGCACAGGCCCTGGAGGACGGCGTCTCAGTTGCTGAGAGCATGCGGGGAGTCCGTCAACGTCGTGGAGGAGTGCAGAGCGTGAGTGGAGAATCGACCGTCCCGTCCTCTCTGATGGCAGGGGAGGACGGTTCCAACTACACCGCGCGGCACCTGCTCGTCCTCGAGGGCCTGGAGGCGGTCCGCAAGCGCCCCGGTATGTACATCGGCTCGACCGACAGCCGCGGTCTGATGCACTGCCTCTGGGAGATCATCGACAACTCGGTCGACGAGGCCCTCGGCGGCTTCTGCGACAAGATCGAGGTGCTGCTGCACGAGGACGGCTCGGTCGAGGTCCGTGACAACGGCCGCGGCATCCCGGTCGACGTGGAGCCGAAGACCGGCCTGTCCGGCGTCGAGGTCGTGATGACCAAGCTGCACGCCGGCGGCAAGTTCGGCGGCGGCTCGTACGCGGCCTCCGGCGGCCTGCACGGCGTCGGCGCCTCCGTGGTGAACGCCCTCTCCGCCCGGCTGGACGTCGAGGTCGACCGCAGCGGGCACACCCACGCCATCAGCTTCCGCCGCGGCACCCCCGGCTTCTTCACCGAGCTCTCCCCGGACGCGCCGTTCGAGGCCGCCAGCGGCCTCACCAAGAAGGGCAAGGCCCCGCGCGGGAAGACCGGCACCCGGATCCGCTACTGGGCCGACCGGCAGATCTTCCTCAAGGACGCCAAGCTGTCGCTGGAGTCCCTGCACAGCCGCGCCCGGCAGACCGCCTTCCTGGTGCCCGGCCTGACCATCGTCGTCCGTGACGAGCGCCTGACCGAGAGCGACAAGGTCCGCACCGACACCTTCCGCTTCGACGGCGGCATCGGCGAGTTCTGCGAGTTCCTCGCCCCCGACAAGCCGGTCTGCGACGTGCTGCGGCTGCGCGGCGAGGGCACCTTCAAGGAGACCGTGCCCGTCCTCGACGAACTCGGCCACATGACCCCCACCGAGGTCACCCGGCACCTCGGCGTCGACATCGCCATGCGCTGGGGCGCCGGCTACGACACCACCCTGCGCTCGTTCGTCAACATCATCGCCACCCCCAAGGGCGGCACCCACGTCACCGGCTTCGAGCGCTCGCTCGCCAAGACCGTCAACGAGGTGCTGCGCTCGGCCAAGATGCTGCGCGTCGCCGAGGACGACATCACCAAGGACGACGCCACCGAGGGCCTCACCGCCGTGGTCACCGTCCGGCTCGCCGAGCCGCAGTTCGAGGGCCAGACCAAGGAGGTCCTGGGCACCTCCGCCGCCAACCGGATCGTCGCCGCGGTGGTCGCCAAGGAGCTCAAGCAGTTCCTCGCCTCCACCAAGAAGGACGAGAAGGTCCAGGCCCGCGCCGTCCTCGACAAGGTGGTCGCCGCCGCCCGCACCCGGGTCGCCGCCCGCCAGCACAAGGAGGCCCAGCGTCGGAAGACCGCGCTGGAGACCAGCTCGCTGCCGGCCAAGCTCGCCGACTGCCGCAGCGACGACGTCGACCGCAGCGAACTCTTCATCGTCGAGGGAGACTCCGCGCTCGGCACCGCCAAGCTCGCCCGCAACTCCGAGTTCCAGGCGCTGCTGCCGATCCGCGGCAAGATCCTCAACGTTCAGAAGGCCTCGGTGAGCGACATGCTCAAGAACGCCGAGTGCGCCTCGATCATCCAGGTCATAGGAGCCGGCTCGGGCCGCAGCTTCGACATCGACCAGGCCCGCTACGGCAAGGTCATCTTCATGGCCGACGCCGACGTCGACGGCTCCCACATCCGCTGCCTGCTGCTCACCCTCTTCCAGCGCTACATGCGCCCGATGGTCGAGCAGGGCCGCGTCTTCGCCGCCGTCCCCCCGCTGCACCGGATCGAACTCACCAACCCCAAGCGCGGCCAGGAGAAGTACCACTACACCTACTCCGACGCCGAACTGCGCCGCACCCTGCTGGAGTTCCAGGGCAAGGGACTGCGCTGGAAGGACCCGATCCAGCGGTACAAGGGCCTCGGCGAGATGGACGCCGACCAGCTGGCCGAGACCACCGTGGACCCGCGCCACCGCATCCTGCGCCGGATCAACCTCGGCGACCTGGAGGCGGCCGAGAAGACCTTCGACCTGCTGATGGGCAACGACGTGGCCCCGCGCCGCGAGTTCATCGTCGACTCGGCGGCCACCCTGGACCGCGCCCGCATCGACGTCTGACGAAGGCGCCCGCGAAGGGGCTCTCCACCCACGGGTGGAGAGCCCCTTCGGCATCAGGATCAACCCCGGCTCCGAGGCCCGGCGGCCCGGCGGTCCGTAGCGTCGGTGGGGTCAGCAGCACCGAGCACAACCCCCTTCCGGGAGACCCGTGATGACCGCCCTCGCCAACGTCCTGATCGCCCTCGTGGTCGTCGCCCTCGTGGTGAGCCGCCAGCTCAAGGCCCGCCGGCTCGACACCGAGCGCCGGTTCTGGCTGCTCCCGGTGATCCTCGCCGCGGTCGCCCTGCGCGACCCGACCCTGATCGACCACGCCCACCGCACCACCGCCGTCGTGCTCCTCGGCGGCTCGCTGGTGACCACCGTCGCCATGGGCTGCGTCTGGGGCTGGACGGTCCGCCTCTGGCGCGACGAGGCGGGCGCCCTGTGGTCCAGGGGCACCCGAGCCACCCTGTTCGCCTGGCTCGGCGTGATCGCCGTCCGGATCGGCTGGTACGGCGCCGGCGCCGCCCTCCACGTCCACCAGAGCAGCGACGCGCTGCTGCTCTCCCTCGCCGGGCTGCTGCTCGTCCGGGGCCTCGTGGTGAACTGGCGGGCACAGAACGTCGAGCGCCCGCACACGCTGGCCGCCTGAGAGAGGACCCGACGGTGACCACCCTCGACCGCTGGACCCGCTGGCCCGCCGGGGACGCGCCCCTCCAGGAACGCTTCTCCCGGGCCCGGCAGGTGCTCGCCGTCGTCCTGCGGGCCGCTCTGCTGGTCGCCGTCGTCGCGAACACCTTCTCCGGCGACCGGTACACCGGCTGGCAGCTGGCCGCCGCGATCGGCTGGATCGTCAGCTCCGCCGTCCTGTTCGCGATCTGGCACCGCGCCAGCCGCGCCCACCGCCTCGCCCCCGCCCTCGGCTCCGCCGCCGTCCTGCTCACCATCGCCGCCCTCGCCGCCGAGGGCGGCGCCACCCTGCTCGCCGGCGTCATCTGGTGCGGCCTCGCGGTGATGGCCGTGGTCCGGCTGCCGCTGGGCGCCGCCCTGATCACCGCCGCCGGCTCGCTCGCCTCCTACGCCTTCACCACCGGCGACTCGCTGATCGCTGTCGCCGCCGTCACCGGCGGCATCGGCCTGCTCGGCTACCTGCTGCGCAGGGACGCCGAGGCCCGCTCCGCCCAGCGGGCCCTGCTGGCGCAGGAACGCGCCGCGCACGCCGCCGAGGCCGAGTCCGCCGCCCTCACCGAACGGGCCAGGATCGCCCGGGAGATCCACGACGTGCTCGCCCACAGCCTCTCCGCCCAGCTGGTCCACCTGGAGGCCGCCCGGCTGATGCTGGACCGCGGCGCCGACCGCGAGCAGATCCGCGAACGGGTGGTCGCCGCCCGGCGGATGGCCCAGGACGGCCTCGCCGAGACCCGTCAGGCGCTGTCCGCGCTGCGCGGCGAACTCACCCCCGTCGCCGACCAGCTGGCCGACCTGGCCCGCCAGGAGCAGGCCGAGCTCACCGTCCGGGGCGCCCCGCGCCCGCTGCCCGCCGAGGCCGGCCTGGCCCTGCGGCGTACCGCGCAGGAGGCGCTCACCAACGTCCGCAAGCACGCCCCGGGCAGCCGCACCACCGTCCGGCTCGCCTACCTGGACGACGGGGTGGAGCTGGAGGTCCGCAACGGCCGCCCGCCGCGCGGCGGGGACCGGGCGCTCGCCGACAGCGGGAGCGGGTACGGTCTGCTGGGGATGCGCGAACGCGCTGAGCTGCTCGGCGGCGACCTGCTGGCGGGCCCGGACGACGGAGGGTGGCGCGTGCTGCTGCGGCTGCCCGGGGACAGGGAGTTGCCAGCATGACGGTGGGGCCGACCAGGGTGGTGGTGGCCGACGACCAGACGGTGGTGCGCGAGGGCATCGTGATGCTGCTCGGACTGCTGCCCGACATCGAGGTGGTGGGCGCCGCCGCGGACGGCGAGGAGGCGGTCCGGCTGGTCGCCGAACAGGCGCCCGACGTGGTCCTGATGGACCTGCGGATGCCCCGCTGCGACGGTGTCGAGGCCACTCGGCGGATCCGCGCCGAGCACCCGGGCACCGAGGTGGTGGTGCTCACCACCTACGCCGACGACGACTCGCTCTTCCCCGCCCTGCAGGCCGGGGCGCGCGGCTACCTCACCAAGGACGCCGGGGCGGAGGAGATCGCCCGGGCGGTCGCCGACGTCCGCTCGGGCGCGGCCGGACTCTCGCCGCAGGTCCAGCGCCGCCTGCTGGAGCGCCTCTCGGGGCCGGCCCCCGCACCGCGGCCGGCGGCGGAGCCCGCCCCGGCGAAGCCGGCGGCGCTGCCCGACGGGCTGACCGCCCGGGAGGCCGAGGTGCTCGCCCTGATCGCCGAGGGCCTGTCGAACGCGGAGATCGCCGAACGTCTGTTCGTCAGCCCGGCGACGGTCAAGACGCACATCAACAACCTCTTCGCCAAGACCGCCGTCCGGGACCGCGCACAGGCTGTGGCATATGCGTTCCGACACGGATTGTCCAGCGGTTCGTAACCTGACGGGCCCTCATCCCAACGGGTGAACGTATCTGCGTGGGTGCGTGAAGCGGAATCCGATGCCCCATTCTGGTCCAGTTCAACCAGGCCGGAACGATGGAGCAGCGGTGGCACAGCAGCAGAAGGTGTTCGACCCGTGGGCGGCGGACCGGCCCCCCGCCGCCGCGGCGGAGCCCCGCGCCGGGGTCTACCGCGAGGTCCAGGCCGGCGCCGCCTTCCAGGCGATCCGCAGCGGCTACCGCGGCTTCGTGCTGCCCGCCACCGCCGTCTTCCTGGCCTGGTACCTGCTGTTCGTGGTGGCCCAGGCGTTCGCACCGAACCTGATGCGCCGCCAGGTCGCCGGCCCGCTGAACGTGGCCTGGGTACTGGGCCTCGGCCAGTTCGCCTCCACCTTCCTGCTGACCTGGCTGTACGCCCGCAACGCCCGCACCAAGCGCGACCGAGCCGCCCTCGATCTGCGCTGGGACACCCAGGACCAGCTGCGATGAGCCCGGTCGCGGTCAACCCGCTGCCCGACCACACCGTGGCCGTCGCCCTGTTCGCCGTCGTCGTCCTGGTCACCCTGGCGATCACCGTCTGGGTCGGCCGGCGCAGCTCCGCCGCCGAGGACTTCTACGCCGGCGGCCGCGACTTCAGCCCGCTGCAGAACGGCTTCGCCCTCTGTGGCGACTACCTGTCCGCCGCCTCCTTCCTCGGCGTCACCGGCCTGATCGCGCTCTACGGCTACGACGGCGTGCTCTACAGCATCGGCTTCCTGGTCGCCTGGCTGGTCGTGCTGATGCTGGTCTCCGAGCTGGTCCGCAACACCGGCCGCTACACCCTCGCCGACGTGCTCGCCCTGCGGATGCGCCAGCGCCCGGTGCGGGCCGCCGCCGGAACGGCCTCCCTGGTGGTCACCCTGATGTACCTGATCGCCCAGATGGTCGGCGCCGGCAGCCTGGTCGCCCTGCTGCTGGGCACCGACAGCGGCCGGGCCAAGGGCTGGACCATCGTCGCCGTCGGCGCCCTGATGATCGTCTACGTCACGGTCGGCGGGATGCGCGCCACCACCTGGATCCAGATCGTCAAGGCCTTCCTGCTGGTCGCCGGCTCGGTGGTGCTCACCGTCCTGGTGCTGCTGCGCTTCCACGGCGACCTCGGCGAGCTGATGCGCACCGCCGCCGCCCGCAGCGGCGTCGGCGACGCCTACCTGCAACCCGGCCTGAAGTACGGCGCCGGCACGGTCAGCCGACTCGACTTCGTCAGCCTCGGCCTCGCCCTGGTCCTGGGCACCGCCGGCCTGCCGCACATCCTCAGCCGCTTCTACACCGTCCCCACCGCCCGCGCCGCCCGCCGCTCCACGATCTGGGCGATCGGCCTGGTCGGCTGCTTCTACCTGATGGCCATCGTGCTCGGCCTCGGCGCCGGCGCCGTGGTCGGCGCCCGCGCGGTACGCGCCGCCAACCCGGCCGGGAACACCGCCGTCCCGCTGCTCGCCCTCGACCTCGGCGGCGGCCCCGGCACCAGCGGCGGCGTGCTGCTCTTCGCGGTGATCTCCGCGATCGCCTTCGCCACCATCCTCGCCGTGGTCGCCGGGCTCACCCTGGCCTCCTCCGCCGCCTTCGCGCACGACCTGTACGCCCGCGCCTGGCGCCGCTCCGACGAACGGGAGGTGACGGAGCGCCAGGAAGTGGTCGCCGCCCGCATCGCCGCGGTGGTGATCGGCGCACTCGCCGTCGTCCTCAGCCTGTACGCGCAGCGGCTCAACGTGGCCTTCCTGGTCGGCCTCGCCTTCGCCGTCGCCGCCTCGGCCAACCTGCCGACCCTGCTCTACAACCTGTTCTGGCGCCGCTTCACCACCCGCGGCGCGGTCTGGTCGGTGTACGGCGGGCTCGTCCCCGCAGTGCTGCTGGTGATCTTCTCCCCGGTCGTCTCCGGGGCCAAGACCTCGGTCGTCCAGGGCGTCGACTTCCACTGGTTCCCGCTGGAGAACCCCGGACTGGTCTCCATCCCGCTCGGCTTCCTGGCCGGCTGGCTCGGCACCGTGCTCTCCCGCGAGAGCGCCGACCCGGACCGCTACGCCGAGCTGGAGGTCCGCTCCCTCACCGGCGCCGGCGCCGCCTGAACCGCCCCGACCACCCGCGCCGCGGTCACGGCCGGGCCGCGGTCAGCACATACCGGTGCTCCGGGCGGCCGGTGTCGCCGTAGCGCAGGGTCAGCCGCAGCCGACTGTCGCGCTCCAACTGCTTGAGGTAGCGCTGCGCGGTGGAGCGGGACAGGCCGGTCTGCTCGGCGACCTCCTGCGCGGACAGCGGCCGGTCGGCCCGGCGCAGCACGGCGAGCACCAGATCGGTGGTGGGCGCCGAGTGGCCCTTGGGCAGGACCGCGTGCGGGGACTGCGCGGTACGCAGGGCGGAGAACATCCGGTCCACCTCGTCCTGGCAGGTCTCACGGGCGCCCGCCCCGGCCAGCGCGTGCCGCAGCTCGGCGTAGCCGGTCAGCTTGTCCCGCAGGCCCGCGTAGCTGAACGGCTTCACCAGGTACTGCAGCGCGCCGTGCTGCATCGCCGCGTGCACCGTGGACACGTCCCGGGCGGCGGTCACCATCATCACGTCGCTGGCGATGCCGGACTGCCGCATCCGGCGGACCAGCGCGAGCCCGGTCTCGTCCGGCAGATGGTGGTCGAGCAGCACCAGGTCCACCGGATGGCGTTCCAGCGAGGCCAGCGCCTCGGCGGCGCTGTGCGCCCGCCCGGTCACCCGGAAGCCCGGCACCTTCGCCACGTACGCCGCGTGCACCTCGGCGACCCGGAAGTCGTCGTCCACCACCAGTACGTCGATCATCACGCCTCCACCGGTGCGATGTACAGGGCCTCGGGCAGCCGGACCGTGAAACGGGCGCCGCCGAGCTGTGCTTCCCCCACCGAGATCGTGCCGCCGGCCCGCTCCACCAGCCGGGCGACCATGGCCAGGCCCAGCCCGCGCGGCCGGTGCGCGGGGGCCTGCTTGCTGGTCCAGCCCTCCTCGAAGATCCGCGTCCGCAGCTCGGGGGCGACCCCCGGGCCGGAGTCGCCCACCTCGACCAGCAGCACCGGACCGTCGGCCCGCAGCGCCACCTCCACCACCGGCCGACGCGAACCGGCGGACGGCCCGGCGCTGGCGGGGGAGCGGCCGGGGAAGAAGACCGCGCCCGGCGGCAGCGCCCCGCGGACCGGGCCGCCGGCGGCCCGCGCCGGGCCCGGACCGGCCGCGGCGTCCAGGGCGTTGTCGATCAGGTTGCCGACCACGGTGACCAGGGCGCGGGCATCCACCGCGGCGTCCGGCAGGTGACTGTCGGCGGACAGGACGAGCTCGATGCCGCGCTCCGCCGCGACCGCGGTCTTGCCGGCCAGCAGCGCCGCCACGTGCGGGTCCTGCACCTGCTCGGACACCTCGGCGGCCACCGCCGCGTGCGACCCCGACTGCTCGGAGATGAACTCGGCCGCCTGCTCGTGCCGGCCGAGCTCCAGCAGCCCGAGCAGCGTGTGCATCCGATTGGCGTGCTCGTGGTCCTGCGCGCGCAGCGCCTCGGTGAGACTGCGCGTGTTGTCCAGCTCGCGAACGAGCGACTCCAGCTCGGTCCGGTCCCGCAGCGTGGTGACGGCGCCGCCGTCCGGCGTGGCCATCCGGTTCACCACCAGCACCCGGTCGTCGCGGACCGCCGGCAGGTCGGTCCCCTCGATCCGCCCGGCGAGGACGTCCGCCAGCCGGCCCTGCGGCAGCACCTGGTCGACCGACCGCCCGACGCAGTCGTCCGGCAGCGCCAGCAGCCGCACCGCCTCGTCGTTGGCCAGCCGGATCCGGCCGTCCGGGTCGAGCGCCACCATGCCCTCGCGGATGCCGTGCAGCATCGCCTCCCGCTCCACCAGCAGCGCCGCGATGTCGGCGACCGCGATGTTGTGGGTACGCCGCTTCAACCGCCGGGCCAGCACCAGGGTGGCGGCCAACCCGGCCGCCAGGCCCACCCCGGCGCACAGCAGGATGCCCGTCGCCATCGACATCAGCCGGTGCCGGATCGAGTCGTCGCTGATCCCCACCGACACCTCGCCGACGATCCGCCCGTCCACCGCCCGCAGCGGCACCTTGCCGCGCGCGGTCCGCCCGAGAGTGCCCTGCTGGATCGCGGTGACGCTCTCCCCGCGCAGCGCCGGCTCCGGGTCGGTCGACACCCGCTGCCCGATCCGCCCCGGGTCGGTGTGCGAGAGCCGGATGCCGTCCACATCGGTGATCACCACGAAGCTGGCGCCGGTGGCCAGCCGGATCTGCTCGGCGTTGCGCTGCACCACCGCCGCGTCCCTGGCCTCCGCCGCCCGCGCGATCACCTCGTCCTGCGCGGTCACCTGGGCGATCGACAGCGCCCGCTGCATAGCGTCACGGTCCAGCTCCCGGCTCACCGGCGCCAGGAACAGCCCCGCGGTGACCGCGGTGACGCCCACCGTGACGACCGTCTGGCTCAGCAGCAGCTGGGCGAAGACCCGCCGGGGCCAGTGCGGTCGCCGCATCGAGGGTCTCCTTCGTTCTCCGTCAGCCCCCGACCATCGTTCTAGCCTAAGCAAAACGAGCAGAACAGCCCTCAACGCCCGAAAACCGCGTTACGCCGACAAGACTGCCGCCCACCGGCAACCGGCTCCTAACCTCCCGGAAACACAGCACAGACCCAGGAGGTGGTGGCCGATGAACCTGCCCGGAGCAGCCCCGGCGATCGAATTGACCGGTGCGACCAAGCGCTTCCGCACCCCGTCGGGCACCCTGCACACGGCGGTGCGCGACCTGGACCTGACCGTCGCCCCCAGCGAGTTCGTCGCCGTCGTCGGCCCCACCGGCTGCGGCAAGTCCACCACCCTGACCCTGGTCAGCGGCCTGGAGGAACCCACCGAGGGCGAGGTACGGGTCTACGGCGAACACGTCGCCGGCATCAACCCGAACGTCGGCTTCGTCTTCCAGCAGGACGCCGTCTTCCCGTGGCGCACCGTGCTCTCCAACGTCACCGCCGGCCCGCGCTTTCGCGGCGTCCCCGCCGCCGAGGCCCGCGAGAAGGCCCGCGACTGGCTGGCCCGGGTCGGCCTGGCCGCCTTCGAGGACCGCTACCCGCACCAGCTGTCCGGCGGCATGCGCAAGCGCGTCGCCCTCGCCCAGACCTTCGTCAACGACCCCAGGATCCTGCTGATGGACGAGCCGTTCTCCGCGCTCGACGTGCAGACCCGGGCCCTCATGTCCGACCAGCTGCTCGACCTGTGGGCCGGCACCGGCTCCTCGGTCGTCTTCGTCACCCACGACCTCGACGAGGCGATCGCCCTCGCCGACCGGGTCGTCGTGATGACCGCCGGACCCGCCACCGTCAAGGAGATCTTCACCGTCGACCTGCCCCGCCCCCGCACCGTGGAAGCCGTCCGCCTGGAACCCCGCTTCGTCGAGCTGTACCGCGAGATCTGGGCCTCGCTCGGCGAAGAGGTGCGCATCACCCGTGAGAGAGGAGCGGGACATGCCGCTTGAGACCGCCCCAGCCCCCACCCCCGCGACCGTCACCCGCACCGAGGTCCGCGAACGCGCCGCCCGCAACCGCCGCCTGCGCGTCCTCGGCGCCCGCGCCGGCGTCCTGGTCGCCTTCCTGGGCCTGTGGGAGATCTGCGCCCGCCAGAAGATCATCGACCCGTTCAACTTCTCCCAGCCCTCCAGGATCTGGGACCAGATCTGGCAGTGGACCACCCACGGCACCGCCCAGGGCTCCCTCGGCGAACAGATCGGCTACACCCTGTACGAGGCCCTCACCGGCTGGGTCCTCGGCGTCGTCGGCGGCGTCCTGCTCGGCATCGCCCTCGGCCGGATCCGCTTCCTCGCCGACGTGTTCGGGCCCTACATCAAGGTCCTCAACGCCATCCCCCGGATCGTCCTCGCCCCGATCTTCCTGATCTGGTTCGGCCTCGGACCGGCCTCCAAGGTCGCCTCCGCCGTCGTCCTGGTCTTCTTCCCGGTCTTCTTCAACGCCTTCCAGGGCGCCCGCGAGGTCGACCGCAACCTCGTCGCCAACGCCCGGATCCTCGGCGCCGGCAACCGCAAGGTCACCCTCCAGGTCGTCATCCCCGCCGCCACCAGCTGGATCTTCACCAGCCTGCACGTCAGCTTCGGCTTCGCCCTGATCGGCGCCATCGTCGGCGAGTACATCGGCGCCACCAAGGGCCTCGGCCTGATGGTCGCCGCCGCCCAGGGCACCTTCAACGCCGCCGGCGTCTACGCCGCCATGACCATCCTCGCCGTCGTCGCCCTCCTCACCGAAGGACTGCTCACCTTCGCCGAGAAGCGCCTCTTCCGCTGGAAGCCCGCCGACTCCGGCGACGGCCGCTGACCCCGCCCCACCCCGCCTGGATCAACCCCATCGCGTCGCGCCCACCCCCGCGCCCACCCCAGGAAGGCCCCACCCCCCATGCGCAGAACCCTCACCGCCGCCCTCGCCGCCGCGCTGCTCCTGCCGCTCGCCGCCTGCGCCAACGACGCCGCCTCCAGCTCCCAGAACGCCGCCGCCCCGGCCGGCCCCAGCGTCGACGGCCCCAAGGTCAAGATCATGGTCGGCGGCCTGGACAAGGTCATCTACCTCCCCGCCATGCTCACCCAGCGCCTCGGCTACTTCGCCGACGCAGGCGTCAACGTCGAGCTGATGACCGAACCCGCCGGCGTCAACGCCACCACCGCCCTCCTCGCTGGCGACGTCCAGGGCGCCGTCGGCTTCTACGACCACACCATCGACCTCCAGGCCAAGGGCAAGAACGTCGAATCCGTCGTCCAGTTCTCCCAGGCCCCCGGCGAGGTCGAGGTGGTCTCCGCCAAGCAGGCCGACGCCATCAAGTCCGGCGCCGACTTCAAGGGCAAGAAGCTCGGCGTCACCAGCATCGGCTCCTCCACCGACTTCCTCACCAAGTACCTCGCCGTCAAGAACGGCGTCGCCATCAGCGACTTCAGCCCCATCGCCGTCGGCGCCGGCCAGACCTTCATCGCCGCCATGCAGCAGGGCTCCATCGACGCCGGCATGACCACCGACCCCACCGTCGCCAACATCGTCGCCAAGAACGTCGGCACCGTCCTCTACGACATGCGCACCCCCGAAGGCTCCAAGGCCGCCCTCGGCGGCCTCTACCCCTCCTCCGCGCTGTACATGAACACCCAGTGGGTCGACGCCAACAAGGACACCGTCCAGAAACTGGCCAACGCCTTCGTCAAGACCCTCACGTGGATGTCCACCCACTCGCCCGAGGAGATCGCCGCCAAGATGCCGGCCGACTACGCCCAGGGCGGCGCCGACCAGTACGCCGCCTCCATCAAGGCCACCCTGCCCATGTTCACCACCGACGGCGTGATGCCCGCCGAAGGCCCCAAGACCGTCCTCGCCGTCCTCGGCGCCTTCCACCCCGACGTCAAGGGCAAGGAATCGACCATCGACCTCGCCAAGACCTACACCACCGAGTTCGTCACCAAGGCCAAGGGCTGACCCGCCCCGAAACCCCGTGACGGCCCCCCACCCCACCGGACAGCGGGTGCGGGGCCGTCACAGCACCTCTACCGCCACCACGTCCATCCGAGCCGGAGACGCCGGCGCCTTCCCGCAACTCTCCGCCCGCGGCGGCTCGCTCACCCCCTGCACCACCCGCACCCGCCAGCGCCGCCCGTCCCCGTGCCGCACCTCCACCGACCAGCCGCCGTCCACCGACCGCTGCTCCACCACCACCAGCGCCTCCGCCGCCGTCTCACCCGACAGCACCCGCACCGCCTGCTCCGCCGCCTGCCCCGGCCGCTCCCAGCACGACCGGCCCCGCGACCACTCCGGCACCACGTGCCCCGCCGCCGTCGACGCCAGCACCTCCTTCGCCGTCGCCCCGCTCAGGCGCCCGTACGCGTAACCGAACGGCAGCACCAGCATCGTCGGCGAGAACCGGTGACCCCCCAGATGCGTCACCTCCCACACCTCGCTGTGCCCCGCCGCCGCCAGCTCCGCCGCCAACGGACGCCCCAGCAGCGCACAACAGCGGTCCCGCCGCCCGTTGGTGCACACCAACGCGATCGGACCACCCGCGTGCTCCACCCCGAAACCCGCGTGGTCACCGGCGCCCAGCGCCGCGAAATCCAGCCCCAGCAGCGCCGCCGGATCCTCGAGCTCCGCCCGGCGCACGCACGAGCGACCCGGAACCGTGTGCGCCACGATCACCTCGTGCCGCGGCACCGGCGCCGTGTCCGCATGCCGCCCCGGACGGCGGATCAACGCCACCCGCACCCCCGTACCCGCCGCCGCCGCATCCAGCGCCCGGCCCAACTCGGAGTCCAGATGGCTCTCCGTCAGCGCCTTGGCCCCCCACGGCCCCGCCTGCTCCACCAGCAACCACGTCGCCGCCGTCGCCGCAGTGGCGGCCAGCGGCTCGGACAGTTCACTCGACAACGTCGCGCAAGTGCTCACCCGGCGAGCGTATTACCTCCAGGGGCTCGGGGAACCGCGAGGCCCGCCCCGGGGCGGGTGCGCTCAGAAGTTCACGCCAACCACGGGAAGGGGGCGCGAGGAACTGCGCGCCGAGCCGACAGCTCACGTGGAGCGTGGCCGGTCGCGCAGTTCCCCGCGCCCCTGTCGGTGGCTGAGCTACACGTGGCCGCCGATCGAGGCGATCCGCCCCGTCACCGGCGTCCCCGAACCGTCCCGGCGCGGGTCACGCTCCGGCAGCACCACCGGCGCACCGTTCGCCGCAGCCGCCCGCTCCGGCGCATTGCCCGCCCACGCGAACGCCAACCCGTCCTCACCCCGCAGGAACCGCTGAATCCGGACACCACCCGTCGCCCGACCCTTGCGCGGATACTGCTCGAACGGCGTCACCTTCCACGTGGTGTGCTCCTCGCCCGCCAGCGTCCCCGACGCCGCCGCCACCGACACCACCACCGCGTCCGACCCCGGATCCACCGCCGTGAACGACAGCACCCGAGCCCCGTCCGACAACTTCACCCCGGCCATACCGCCCGCCGGACGACCCTGCGGCCGCACCTGACCCGCCGGGTAGCGCAGCAACTGCGCATCGGACGTGATGAAGACCAGATCCTCCTCGCCCGTCCGCAGCTCCACCGCACCGACCAGCTCGTCACCCTCCTTGAGGGCGATCACCTCGAACTCGTCCTTGTTCGCCGGCCACTCCGGCACCACCCGCTTCACCACACCCTGCACCGTGCCCAGCGCCAGACCCGGCGAGGACTCGTCCAGCGTCGTCAGCGCCAGCACCCGCTCGCCGTCCGCCAGCCGCAGGAACTCAC
Source organism: Kitasatospora cinereorecta (assembly GCF_024172095.1). Taxonomy (GTDB): domain Bacteria; phylum Actinomycetota; class Actinomycetes; order Streptomycetales; family Streptomycetaceae; genus Kitasatospora; species Kitasatospora cinereorecta. The sequence goes on from NZ_JAMZDX010000001.1 coordinate 1,123,128, forward strand.
CCGGCGCCGCACCACCCGCCAACGCCGACGTCCCCGGCGGCAGCGCCGGCAGATCGATCACCGGCAGCCGCAGCGCCCGACCCGCCGACGTCACCACACCCACGTCACCGCGCGCCGTCGCCGGCACCGCCGACACCACCACGTCGTGCTTGGCCCGCGAACCCTCCGCCGCACCCTCCAACGGCTCCAGATCCGTCGAACGCGCCAGCAGACCCGTCGACGACAGCATCACCCGGCACGGATCGTCCGCCACCTCCAGCGGCACCGCCAGCGCCGCACTCGGCACCGACCCCGCCTCCAACAGCACCGTCCGCCGCTCCGTACCGAACTGCTTCGCCACCGCACCCAGCTCGCCCGACACCACACTGCGCAGCTTGGTGTCCGACTCCAGGATCTCCGTCAGCTCCGCGATCTCCGCATTCAGCTTCGTCCGCTCGCTCTCCAGCTCCACCCGGTCGAACTTCGTCAACCGCCGCAGCGGCGTGTCCAGGATGTACGCCGTCTGCGTGTCCGACAGACCGAAGCGCGCCATCAGCCGCTCCTTCGCCTGCCCCGCGTCCTCGCTCGACCGGATGATCGCGATCACCTCGTCGATGTCCACCAGCGCAACCAGCAGACCCTCGACCAGGTGCAGCCGGTCCTGCCGCTTGCGCCGACGGAAATCACTGCGCCGCTTCACCACCGTGAACCGGTGGTCGACGTAGACCTCCAGCAGCTCCTTCAGACCCAGCGTCAACGGCTGGCCGTCCACCAGCGCCACATTGTTGATACCGAAGGTCTCCTCCATCGGAGTCAGCTTGTACAGCTGCTCCAACAACGCCTCCGGCACGAAACCGTTCTTGACCTCGATCACCAGCCGCAGGCCGTTCTCACGGTCCGTCAGATCCTTGACGTCCGCAATACCCTGCAGCTTCTTCGCGTTGACCAGGTCCTTGATCTTGCCGATCACCTTCTCCGGACCCACCGAGTACGGCAGCTCCGTCACCACGATGCCCATCCGGCGAGCCGTCACCGCCTCGATCGACACCGTCGCCCGGATCCTGAACGTGCCACGACCCGACTCGTACGCGTCCCGGATCCCCGACAGCCCCACGATCCGGCCACCCGTCGGCAGATCCGGACCCGGCACGAACCGCATCAGCGTGTCCAGATCCGCACCCGGGTGCTTGATCAGATGCCGCGCGGCCGCCACCACCTCCGCCAGGTTGTGCGGCGGCATGTTCGTCGCCATGCCGACCGCGATCCCCGTCGCACCGTTCACCAGCAGATTCGGGAACGCCGACGGCAGGACCAACGGCTCCTGCTCACTGCCGTCGTAGTTCGGACCGAAGTCCACCGTGTCCTCGTGGATCGACTCCACCAGCGACATCGACGCCGCCGTCAGCCGCGACTCCGTGTACCGCATCGCCGCCGGCGGATCGTCATTGCCCAGCGAACCGAAGTTCCCGTGCCCGTCGATCAACGGCAACCGCATCGAGAACGGCTGCGCCATCCGCACCACCGCGTCATAGATCGACGCATCACCGTGCGGATGCAGGCGGCCCATCACCTCGCCCACCAGCCGCGCGCACTTCACATGCCCGCGCTCCGGCCGCAACCCCATCTCGTTCGCCTGGTACAGAATCCGCCGGTGCACCGGCTTCATACCGTCCCGCGCATCAGGCAGCGCACGGGAATAGATCACCGAGTACGCGTACTCGAGAAACGAGCCCTGCATCTCGTCCACGACATCGACATCGAGGATCCGCTCCTCGAAATCACCGGGCGGCGGAGTGGGCGAACTGCGGCGGGCCATCGCGGCGGGGCTCCCTTGCGTCTGCTTGCTACGTCGAACCTGTGACAACTCAGTCGAACCCTACGGGGGCACGGCGCCCCCCATTGTGGACCCTCCCCCCGACAGGCCGAGCAGCCCCATCCGCTTCCGCCCCTGGCGAACGCCCGCCCAGCGCGGACACCTCTCGGCCTGTGAGACGTTGCACCACAATGAGGGAACGGCACCAGCCCCCCGGACCGACAGAAGACGGGAAGGACCCCGCATGGCCAACCCGGCCCCCGCCTCCACCCGAGGCCTCGCCATCACCGAGCACCGCCTGGCCAACGGCCTGCGAGTCGTACTCTCCGAGGACCACCTCACCCCCGTCACCGCCGTCTGCCTCTGGTACGACGTCGGCTCCCGCCACGAGGTCAAGGGCCGCACCGGACTCGCCCACCTCTTCGAACACCTCATGTTCCAGGGCAGCGCCAACGTCTCCAACAACGGCCACTTCGAACTCGTCCAGGGCGCCGGAGGATCCCTCAACGGCACCACCAGCTTCGAACGCACCAACTACTTCGAGACCATGCCCGCCCACCAGCTGGAACTCGCCCTCTGGCTCGAAGCCGACCGCATGGGCTCCCTCCTCGCCGCCCTCGACGAGACCTCCATGGAGAACCAGCGCGACGTCGTCAAGAACGAACGCCGCCAGCGCTACGACAACGTCCCCTACGGCACCGCCTTCGAAAAACTCACCGCCCTCTCCTTCCCCGACCCCCACCCCTACCACCACACCCCCATCGGCTCCATGGCCGACCTCGACGCCGCCACCCTCGAGGACGCCCGCACCTTCTTCCGCACCTACTACGCCCCCAACAACGCCGTCCTCGCCATCGTCGGCGACCTCGACCCCCAACAGACCATCGCCTGGGTCGAGAGGTACTTCGGCACCATCCCCGCCCACAACGGCAAGCAGCCCCCCCGCGACGGCACCCTCCCCGACACCCTCGGCCGCGAAATCCGCGAACTCGTCGAAGAGGACGTCCCCAGCCGCGCCCTCATGGCCGCCTACCGCCTCCCCCACGACGGCACCCGCGAAGCCGACGCCGCCGACCTCGCCCTCACCATCCTCGGCAGCGGCGAATCCAGCCGCCTCTACAACCGGCTCGTCCGCCGCGACCGCACCGCCGTCGCCGCCGGCTTCGGCCTCCTCCGACTCGCCGGCGCCCCCTCCCTCGGCTGGCTCGACGTCAAGGCCTCCGCCGGCGCCACCACCGACCAGATCCAGACCGCCGTCGACGAAGAACTCGCCCGCTTCGCCGCCGAAGGCCCCACCGCCGAAGAACTCGAACGCGCCCAGGCCCAGATCGAACGCGAATGGCTCGACCGGCTCACCACCGTCGCCGGCCGCGCCGACGAACTCTGCCGCTACGCCGTCCTCTTCGGCGACCCCGGACTCGTCAACCAGGCCCTCACCAAGGTCCTCGACGTCACCGCCGAAGAAGTCCAGGCCCTCGCCGCAGCCCGCCTCCACCCCGACAACCGCGCCGTCCTCGTCTACGAGCCGACCACCACCGACGCCCACGAGGAGACGGCCGAATGACCACCCCCGCCATGACCTTCCACCCCCAGCCCCAGCCCGGCACCCCCACCCCCTGGGCCTTCCCCGCACCCCGACGAGCCACCCTCGGCAACGGCATCACCGTCCTGCACTGCCACCGCCCCGGCCAGCAACTCGTCGCCGTCGACCTCGTCCTCGACGCCCCCCTCGCCGCCGAACCCGACGGCCTCGACGGCGTCGCCGCCATCCTCGCCCGCGCCCTCAACGAAGGCACCGACACCCTCACCGCCGAAGAATTCGCCGGCGAACTCGAACGCGCCGGCGCCACCCTCGACGCCCACGCCGACCACCCCGCCATCCGCGTCTCCCTCGAAGTCCCCGCCTCCCGCCTCGAACGCGGCCTCACCCTCCTCGGCGACGCCCTCCGCACCCCCGCCCTCCCCGCCGACGAGATCGACCGCCTCCGCGCCAACCGCCTCGACGAAATCACCCACGAACAGGCCAACCCCGCCCGGCGCGCCGCCAAGGCCCTCTACGCCACCCTCTTCGACAGCGCCGACCGCCTCTCCCGCCCCCGCAGCGGCACCACCGAAACCGTCCAGCGCATCGACCGGGACGCCGTCAAGGCCTTCTACGACCAGCACATCCGCCCCGACACCACCACCGCCGTCGTCGTCGGCGACCTCACCGGCATCGACCTCACCACCCTCCTCGAAACCACCCTCGGCACCTGGCGCACCAACCCCGCCACCCCCCACACCCACGCCCCCGTCACCGCCGACGACACCGGCCGCGTCGTCATCGTCGACCGCCCCGGCTCCGTCCAGACCCAACTCCTCATCGGACGCATCGGCCCCGACCGCCACGACCCCACCTGGTCCGCCCAGATCCTCGGCACCTACTGCCTCGGCGGCACCCTCACCAGCCGCCTCGACCGCGTCCTGCGCGAGGAAAAGGGCTACACCTACGGCGTCCGCGCCTTCGCCCAACCGCTGCGCTCCGCCGCCGACCGCAGCGGCCGCGCCCTCCTCGCCATCAGCGGCTCCGTCGACACCGCCAACACCGCCCCCGCCCTCGCCGACACCTGGACCATCCTGCGCACCCTCGCCGCCGAAGGCCTCACCGACGCCGAACGCGAAGAAGCCGTCCAGTTCCTCGTCGGCGTCGCCCCCCTCAAGTACGAGACCGCAGGCTCCGTCGCCGCCACCCTCGCCGACCAGGTCGAACAGGACCTCCCCGACGACTTCCAGGCCGACGTCTACCGGCAGCTCGCCGAACTCGACACCGACACCGCCACCCGCGCCGTCGTCGCCGCCTTCCCGCCCGACCGGCTCGTCACCGTCCTCGTCGGCGACGCCTCCGTCATCGCCGAACCCGTCAAGGAACTCGGCATCGGTGACGTCACCGTCATCACCAACTGACCCGCGCCGCCCACCCCGAGGGCCCGACGGAGCCGACCGGCACCGTCGGGCCCTCGGCCGTTAATCGATTGCGGCGCCACCGCGCGCCATGGGTAGATGTCCCACGCCGGAACACACACAGGAGAGGAGGCGATCACCATGCGGGTCGAGCCCACCGAGCGACGCTCCCCACGATCGCCCCGACGCTGTTCCGCCGCCTTCGCTGCCTGACCGCAGCCCCAGCAGACCTCCCCGAGCCGCACCGGGACTCAACGCGCGGCACCACACCACCCGACCGACCCTCCCCGACCCGACCCACGGAGGTCGCACCACCATGTCGTACACCGAAGTCCCCGGCATCCGCGTACCCATCCGGATGTGGACCGACCCCGCCACCGTCGAGGGCCAGGCCATGCAGCAGCTGCGCAACATCAGCTCCCTGCCCTGGCTCCACGGCCTCGCCGTGATGCCCGACGTCCACCTCGGCAAGGGCGCCACCGTCGGCTCCGTCATCGCCATGGACGGCGCCGTCTGCCCCGCCGCCGTCGGCGTCGACATCGGCTGCGGCATGACCGCCGTCAAGACCTCGCTCACCGCGAAGGACCTGCCGGACGACCTCTCCCGGCTGCGCTCGAAGATCGAGCAGGCCATCCCGGTCGGCCGCGGCCTGCACACCGACCCGGTCGACCCGCGCAAGCTGCACGGCTTCGCGGCGACGGGGTGGAGCGACTTCTGGGACCGCTTCGACGGGATCGCGTCGGAGGTGAAGTGGAAGCGCGAGCGGGCTGCGCAGCAGATGGGGTCGCTCGGATCCGGAAATCATTTTATCGAAGTGTGTGTTGATAGCTCTGGCGTGGTGTGGCTGATGCTGCACTCGGGTTCGCGCAACATCGGCAAGGAACTGGCCGAGCACCACATGGGCGTTGCCCGCTCGCTGCCACACAACCAGGGCCTGGTCGACCGCGACCTCGCGGTCTTCATCGCCGACACCCCGCAGATGGCTGCCTACCGGCAGGACCTGTTCTGGGCGCAGGAGTACGCGAAGAACAACCGGGCGATCATGATGATGCTGCTGCAGGACGTGGTGCGGCGGGAGTTCGCGAAGGCGAAGGTGGTCTTCGACGAGATGATCTCCTGCCACCACAACTACGTGGCCGAGGAGACGTACGACGGCGTGGAGCTGCTGGTCACCCGCAAGGGCGCGATCCGCGCCGGGTCGGGCGACTACGGCATCATCCCGGGCTCGATGGGCACCGGCTCGTACATCGTCCGCGGGCTGGGCAACGAGGCGGCGTTCAACTCGGCGTCGCACGGCGCGGGCCGGAAGATGAGCCGGACGGCGGCCAAGAAGCGGTTCACCACGCGTGACCTGGTCGAGCAGACCGCGGGCGTGGAGTGCCGCAAGGACGCGGGCGTGGTCGACGAGATCCCGGGCGCGTACAAGTCCATCGAGAAGGTCATCGAGCAGCAGAAGGACCTGGTTGAGGTGGTCGCGCACCTCAAGCAGGTCGTGTGTGTGAAGGGCTGACCGACAGCCGGAGGCCGGGGTGCGCTGGGGGGCGCATCCCGGCCTCCGGCATGTTCAGGAGCAGGTGTCGGGGAAACGGCGGTGGGCCTTGCGCGGGCCGACCAGTCGCCACTTGCGGATGGCGCAGCTCTTGACCGAGCGGCCGAGCCGCTCGGCGGCGTCCGCCGGATCGACGGCTCCGAGGAGGATCCGGTCCTCCTCGCCGGTCCAGCTCCGGCGGGGGCCGGCCTTGCGCATGTCCGGCGGTCGCACCCAGCTCGCGGCGGTTGCGGCGGCGGCGAGCTTGCGGGGCAGGGCGAGGCAGCCCGGGTAGTAGAGCTCGCGGGCGAGTGCGACCGCCTCCTCCCGGGTGAAGAGGATGTTGTAGATCCCGTCCCGGGCGTTGCGGTTGACCGTCCGCCGGGTGCCGGTGAGGCATTCCGCGTAGTGGCAGAAGAACTGCATCAGGGGATCGCTGTCGGTCGTCAGGCTCACGAAGGGCAGATGTTGCCCGGTACGCCCGACCGAGCCGTCGGCGTCGATGAGTCCGCGGAGGTAGTCACGGGCTGAGAAGGGCCCGGCCGGAGGCGCCACGAATCGTGACTTCCTGCCTGCCGGCAGCCCGAGGGCTTGAAGTTGCTCACGGAACTCGCGTGCGTGGACCCGCCAGATCACAGAGCTGTGCTCGGACGCGAAATTGGTGCTGCGGGTGCGGAACCGGATGCTGCTGTGATGCGGGCAGATCCGCTGGAACGCCTCCAGGATCGGGGCGTCCCGGGCGGACAGCTCCACGGAGATGCGTCCTCGGTTGCGGGTTCCCTGACTGAGGTGCCCGTCCGCCTGGAGGAAGGCGAACATGTAGGCGTGGTCGGCCCTGGCGAGGTCGAAGTCGTTCATGCGGCTCAGCCTGTGGGCGGGCTTCGGGCGTTGTGCGGGCTTCGCGGTCGGATCATCCGATGCGGTGCAATCGCTAAAGTCGAAATGTCGGATTTCCGCCACCCCGCCCCCCGCTGCGCCGTCCCGGTGGGGCAGGTGGGCACAATGGCGGCCGTGGACTACCAGCGGCTTCTGCAGGACGTGATGGCGGTGGCGCTCGCGGGGGAGCGGCGCGGCCGGCCCGCCGACTACATCCCGGCGTTGGCGGAGGCGGATCCGTCGGCGTTCGGGATGGCGATCGCGACGGTGGACGGCGGGGTGTTCGGGGCGGGGGACTGGGAGGTGCCGTTCTCCGTCCAGTCGGTGTCGAAGCTGTTCACGCTGGCGCTCGCGCTGGCGGAGGGCGGGGACGGCCTGTGGCAAGGGGTGGGCCGGGAGCCGTCGGGCAATCCGTTCAACTCGCTGGTGCAGTTGGAGACGGAGCAGGGGATCCCGCGCAATCCGTTCATCAACGCGGGGGCGCTGGTGGTGACGGACCGGCTGCTGGAGCTGACCGGGGACGCGGCGGGGGCGGTGCGGGAGTTCCTGCGGGCGGAGTCGGGGAATGCGGCGGTGGACACCGACGACTCGGTGGCGGCGTCGGAGGCGCGGCACGGGCACCGCAATGCCGCGTTGGCGCATTTCATCGCGAGCTACGGCAATCTGCGCAATCCGGTGGATTCGGTGTTGGCGCACTACTACGCGCACTGTGCGATCGCCGCGTCGTGCCGGGATCTGGCGCTGGCGGGGTTGTTCCTGGCGCGGCACGGGGTGCGGGCGGACGGTTCGCGGTTGCTGACGCGCAGTGAGGCGAAGCGGATCAATGCGGTGATGCTGACGTGCGGGACGTACGACGCGGCGGGGGAGTTTGCGTTCCGGGTGGGGTTGCCGGGCAAGAGCGGTGTGGGTGGGGGTGTGCTGGCGGTGCTGCCGGGGCGGGGTTCGGTCTGTGTGTGGAGTCCGGGGTTGGACGCGGTGGGCAATTCGGTGCTGGGCGTGGCGGCGTTGGACGCGTTGACGACGGCGACGGGCTGGTCGGTGTTCTGACCGGGTTCCGGCGGGTGGTCAGCGTTGGCGGGCGGCGGTGAGGCTGCGCCAGGTGAGGCCGAGGCGCTGGTAGAGCCGGATGGCGGGGGTGTTGTCGCGGTCGACCATGAGGGCGGCGCGGCCGTGGGCGCGGAGCTGGGCGTCGAGGACGAAGCGGCAGACGGTGTGGGCGTGGCCGCGGCCCCGGCCGTGGTCGGGGTGGGTGGCGACGCCGGCGAGGAGGCCGACGGTGGGGGCGCTCCAGGCGTCGGCGGCGATGGCGGTGAGGTGTCCGCGGCGGTCGCGGACGCCGGCCCAGGTGTGGGGGCCGTCGCGGTGGGGGTGGGCGTGCGAGGTGGGGAAGTGGTCGTCGAGGAGGGCGGCGGCTTCGGGGAGTTCGTGGTCGGCGAGCCAGTGCGCCTCGGTGTCGGCGTCGGCGTCGGCAGGGACGGGGACGGCCGGTGGCGGTGGGGTGGTGGTGTCCATCCAGCCGAAGGTGCCGAGGGTTTCGAGTCGGGGGATCCGGTCGGCGAGGGCGGCGATGAGCCGGGTGTCGCCGAGGGGCCGGTAGGTGGGGCCGGCGGTGGCGAGGGCGTGGCGCAGCAGGGGTTCGGCGTCGGCGGCGGGGCCGTGGACGGCGAGGCGGTCGCGGCCGGAGATGCCGGGGGAGGCGACGGCGGTGGCGGCGCCGTGGGTCCAGGCGCGGGCGCCGGTGGTGAAGCCGCGGGCGGCCCACATGATGAGGGCGTCGTCGTGGCAGGCCTGGCGGAGCCGGTGCTCGGTGGTCAGTTCGGTCACGGCTGGTTCGGGCATGGCCCGATTGTGTCGGACGTGCCGGACGGTGCGACGTGCCATCGAGGGCCCCGGGCACGCCGAAGGGGTGCACCGCGCGCAGCGGTGCACCCCTTCGGGTCGGCCGGGTCAGGCGGCGGGGAGCTCGTCGAGGCCTTCCTGGACGAGCTTGGCGACGCGGTCGAGGGCCTGGTCGGCGCCGTCGGCGTCGGAGGTGAGGACGACGGTGTCGCCGCCCTGGGCGCCGAGGCCGAGGAGGCCGAGCATGGAGCCGGCGTTGACGGGGTGGCCGTCCTCCTTGGCGATGGTCATGGGCACGCCCGTGGCGGTGACGGCGCGGACGAAGATGGAGGCGGGACGGGCGTGCAGGCCTTCGGCCCAACCGACGGTGACGCGGCGCTCAGCCATGTGACGTGCCTTTCAGGTGGTGCAGGGTGGTGCATGTTGTCTAGACCAGTGTTGCATGCCGTCCGGCCTGCCGCCCACCCTCGGCTCCGCGACACCCCGGCAGCCGACCCTCCGTTCCCCGGCAGGCCGCCCGCCGCTCCCCGACACCCCGGCCGGACCGCCGTCCGAGGGCTCCGGTGCCGGATAACCTGACGAACGTGGACGACACCGGGCCGGCCGCCCCGCGGGACGCGGGCGCCGACGAACACAGCTACCCCCAGCACTGGGAGGCCGACGTCCTGCTCCGCGACGGCGGCACGGCCAGGATCCGGCCGATCACCCCGGCCGACGCGGACCGCCTGGTGGAGTTCTACGAACAGGTCTCCGACCAGTCGAAGTACTTCCGCTTCTTCGCGCCCTACCCCCGGCTGTCCGACAAGGACGTCCGGCGCTTCACCCACCACGACTACGTCAACCGGGTCGGCCTGGCCGCGGTGGTCCGCGACCGCTTCATCGCCACCGTCCGCTACGACCGCACCGATGCCGACGGCCGCCCCTCCACCACCGGGACCGAGGCCGAGGTGGCCTTCCTGGTGCAGGACGCCCACCAGGGCCGCGGCGTCGCCTCCGCCCTGCTGGAGCACATCCGGGCGGTCGCCCAGGAGCGCGGCATCCGCCGCTTCACCGCCGAGGTGCTGCCGGAGAACCGCAAGATGGTGAAGGTCTTCACCGATGCCGGCTACACCCAGCAGCGCAGCTTCGCCGAGGGCGTGGTGCACCTGGAGTTCGACCTGGAGCCGACCGCGGCCTCGCTCGCGGTGATGCGGGCCCGCGAGCACCGGGCCGAGGCCCGCTCGGTGCAGCGGCTGCTCACCCCGCGGTCGGTGGCGGTGCTGGGGGTGTCGCGCAATCCGCAGTCGGTCGGCCGGGCGCTGCTGCGCGACCTGGCCGCCGGCTTCCGGGGCCCGGTGTTCGCGGTGAACCGCAACGCCGAGCCGGGCACGGACCTGGACGGGGTGCGCACCCACCGTTCGCTGCTGGACATCCCGGGTCCGGTGGATCTGGCGGTGCTGGCGGTGCCCGAGCCCGCGGTTCCCGCGGCGGTCGCCGAGTGCGGTGCGCACGGCGTGCAGGGGCTGGTGGTGGTGACGGCCGGGTACGCGGAGACCGGTCCGGAGGGGCGGGACCGGCAGCGGGCGCTGGTGCGGCAGGCCCGGGCGGCGGGGATGCGGGTGATCGGCCCGAACGCGTTCGGTCTGATCAACACCGATCCCGAGCAGCCGCTGAACGCCTCGCTGGCCCCCGAGCTGCCGGCCCGCGGCCCGTTCGGCCTGTTCTGCCAGTCCGGCGCGATCGGGGTGGCCCTGCTGGAGGCCGCCCACCGCCGGGGGCTGGGCGTCTCGTCGTTCGCGTCGGTGGGCAACCGGGCGGACGTGTCCGGCAACGACCTGCTGCAGTACTGGGAGGAGGACGGGGCCACCGAGGTCGTCCTGCTCTACCTGGAGTCCTTCGGCAATCCGCGGAAGTTCACCCGGATCGCCCGCCGGTTGGCCGCGGCCAAGCCGGTGGTGGTGCTCAAGGGCGCCCGGCACACCGGCAGCCTGCCGCCGGGCCACGCCGTCCAGCCGGCCGCGAGCAAGCTGCGCGACGCCACCGTGGACGCGCTGTTCCAGCAGGCCGGGGTGGTCCGGGTGGAGACCATCACCGAGCTGTTCGACACCGGGGAGCTGCTGGCCACGCAGCCGCTGCCGGCCGGCGACCGGGTCGCGGTGGTCGGCAACTCCGACTCGCTGGGCCTGCTCACGTACGACGCCTGCCTGTCGGCCGGGCTGCGCGCGCACACCCCGGTGGACCTGACCACCGCCGCGACCGGGGAGAACTTCCGGATCGCGCTGGACACCGCGCTGCGCGATCCGGCGGTGGACTCGGTGATCGCGGTGGCGATCCCGCCGATCGGCGTGCACGGCGCGACCCCGGACCCGGACGAGCGCGAGGACGACCCGGAGATCGCGCAGGCGCTGCTGGGCGCGGCCGGCCTGGGTCGGGAGCTCGGCAAGCCGCTGCTGCTGGCGCACCTGGCGTTGAGCGGTCTGACCGAGCGGTTGAAGGCCGGCGGGGTGCCGGCGTACCCGGCGCCCGAGCGGGCGGTGCACGCCCTGGCGGACGCGGTGGGCTTCGCGGACTGGCGCCGCCGGACGGCGCTGGCGGAGGAGACGGCCCGGGTGCCGGAGCTGGAGGGGATCGACGAGCTGGGGGCGCGGGCGCTGGTGGAGGCGGCGCTGACCACCCGGGAGGCGGTGGCGGCCCGGCTGCAGCCGGGTGGGGCCAGGGTGACGCTGCCGGATGCGCAGGCGGCGACGCTGCTGGCGCGGTACGGCATCCGGGTCAGTCCGACGCTGTCTGCGCCGGACGAGGAGAGCGCGGTGCGGGCGGCGGGGACGCTTGGGTACCCGGTGGCGTTGAAGGCCACCGCGGAGCATCTGCGGCACCGTCCGGACCTGGGCAGTGTGCGGCTGGACCTGACCGGTGAGCCGGGGCTGCGCCGGGCATTCCGGGAGTTGGACGCGCTGCTGGGCGGGGCGGACAAGGCGCGGCTGGTGGTGCAGCGGCTCGCGCCGCGCGGGGTGGACACGGTGATCGGGGCCTCGGTGGACCCGGCGGTGGGCACGATCCTGTCGTTCGGCTTGGCGGGTGCGCCGGCGGAGCTGTTGGGTGATGTTGCGCACCGGCTGGTTCCGGCCACCGACCGGGACGTGGCGGAGCTGATCCGGGAGGTGCGGGCGGCGCCGTTGCTGTTCGGCTGGCGGGGGGCGGCGCCGGTGGACACGGGGGCGCTGGAGGAGGTGCTGCTGCGGGTGTCGCGGCTGGTGGACGACCTGCCGGAGGTGGCGTCGGTGGATCTTGAACCGGTGGTGGTGGCCCCGCAGGGCCTGGCGGTGCTGGGTGCGCGGGTGCGGATCGCGCCGCTTCCGGTCCGTACCGATCTGGGGCCGCGCGCGATGAGCACGCTGTAACCTTGCGTGGTTCCCCTCCGGGAAGGCCGGTGCAGCCCGGCGCAGTACGACCCGCCACGTCGGCGGGACATGCCAGGATGGAGTTATGGCGAAGACCGGTACCACCACGCAGGACCTGCGGTCCGCGATCGAGCGCAGCGGCTACTACCCGGCGCTGGTGTCCGAGGCGGTGGAGTCCGCGGTGGGCCCCGAGCCGATCACCTCGTACCTGGTCCACCAGGAGACGACGTTCGACGCCAACGAGGTGCGCCGGCACGTGACCGTGCTGGTGCTCACCCCGTCGCGGTTCGTGGTCAGCCACACCGACGAGCAGAACGGCGACGCGACGTCGCCGGTGCCGTACGCGACCACGTCGACCGAGTCGGTCCGGTTGGACCGGATCAACTCGGTGGTGGTCAGCCGCATGGTGGCGAACCCGGAGACGTACACGCCGGGGACGCTGCCGCGCGAGGTGGTGCTGACGATCGGCTGGGGTGCGGTGCAGCGCCTGGACCTGGAGCCGGCGGGCTGTTCCGACCCGAACTGCGAGGCCGATCACGGCTACACCGGTTCGGCGACGGCGGACGACCTGTCGCTGCGGGTGAGCGAGGCCGGGGACGGCCCGGAGACGGTGGCGCAGGCGCTGGTGTTCGCCCGGGCACTGTCCGAGGCGACCATGACCACCCGGGTCTGAGCCGCCCGTATGCATCTCGGTTACGACTCCTTCGAGATCCTCGACCCGTCGGGCGCCCCGGCTCCGCAGTACGGCAGCGGTTCGCTGGCGGACCTGCTGCCGGCGGTGGCGGCGGGTCTCGGGGTGGACGGTTTCCGCAGCGGTCTGGTGCTGGAGCCGGCCGACCGGGTCTGCGTGTTCCTGGTGGACGGGCTGGGCTGGGAGCTGATCCGCCGGCATCCGGACTGGGCGCCGTTCCTGACCTCGCTGATGGCCGGGTCGAGCCCGATCACCTCGGGTTTCCCGTCGACGACGGCGACCTCGCTGGCCTCGGTGGGCACCGGTCTGGTGCCGGGGCTGCACGGTCTGGCCGGGTACACGGTGGCGGTGCCGGGCGCGGGCCATCTGATGAACCAGTTGCGCTGGCAGCCGCCGGTGGATCCGCGCAGCTGGCAGCCGTACCCGACGGTGTTCGAGCAGGTGCACGCGGCGGGGGTGGCGACGGCGCAGGTGTCGTCGCCGCTGTTCTCGACGACGCCGCTGACGCAGGTGGCGCTGTCCGGCGGGTCGTTCCTGGGCCGTTCCACGGGCGAGGAGCGGATGGACCTGGCGGCGCGCTGGCTGGCCGACCACGACCGGGCGCTGGTGTACACGTACGTGAGCGAGCTGGACGGTGCGGGTCACCGGTTCGGGGTGGACTCGGACGAGTGGCGCCTGATGCTGTCGACGGTGGACCGGTTGGCCCGGCGGCTGGCCGAGCAGCTGCCGCCGAGGTCGGCGCTGTACGTCACGGCCGACCACGGCATGATCGACATCGCGCCGGAGGACCGGATCGACTTCGACGAGGACTGGGAGCTGTCCGCGGGAGTGGCGCTGCTCGGCGGTGAGGGCCGGGCGCGGCACGTGTACGCGGTGCCCGGGGCGGCCGCGGACGTGCACACCGTGTGGAGCGAGGTACTGGGCGACCGGATGTGGGTGGCCACCCGGGACCAGGCGATAGCGGCCGGCTGGTTCGGCCCGGTGGTGGACGAGCGGGTCTACCACCGGATCGGCGACGTGGTCGCGGCCGCCCGCGACGACATCGCGGTGATCGCTTCCCGCAGCGAGCCGGGCGAGTCGTCGATGATCGGCCTGCACGGCTCGATGACCCCGGTGGAGCAGTTGGTCCCGCTGCTCGAAGTCCGCGCCTGATTCCCGTACTCCGCCCGAACTCCCGTCACCTGAAAGGCTTCTGCGTCACCCATGGCTGAACTGGTGTTCTTCTCGGGCACGATGGACTGCGGCAAGTCGACGCTGGCCCTGCAGATGGACCACAATCACGCCGCCCGCGGCCGCAAGGGCATCATCTTCACCCGGCACGACCGGGCCGGCGCGGCGACCATCTCCAGCCGGCTGGGCCTGCGCGCGGACGCGGTGGAGGTCGCCGACGACTTCGACTTCCAGGCGCACGTGGTGCACCTGCTGTCGGCCGGCGGCAAGGTGGACTACCTGATCTGCGACGAGGCGCAGTTCTTCTCGGCCGGGCAGATCGACCAGCTCGCCCGGGTGGTCGACGAACTGTCCATCGACGTCTACACCTTCGGCATCACCACCGACTTCCGCACCAAGCTGTTCCCCGGCTCGCAGCGGCTGATCGAGCTGGCCGACCGGGTCGAGGTGCTGCAGGTCGAGGCGCTGTGCTGGTGCGGCGCCCGGGCCACCCACAACGCCCGGACGGTCGGCGGCGTGATGGTGGTGGAGGGTGCGCAGGTCGTGATCGGCGACGTCGCCGTCAACGAGGACGAGATCGGCTACGAGGTGCTGTGCCGACGCCACCACCGCCGCCGGCTGACCGCCGCCACCGCCCGGGTCGCCGTGCTCTCCCCGGACGTCCTGCCGTTCGAGGGCTGAGGCCGGGGTCGGGCGGCGAGTTCGGCGGCGGCGGGGGCGCGGTCCGCCGGCCCTGGCTGCCCCTGCTGATCGGCTACAGCAGCCCCGCCACCGAGAAGCGCCCGCCCTGCGGGTCGGCGAGGCGGGCCACCCGCCCGTGCGGCGTGTCGTACGGGCCGAGGAGCACCCGCCCGCCCAGCTGCGACGCCTGGTGCGCCGTCAGGTCGGCGTCCGCCACCGCGAAGTGCACCTGCCAGCGGGCCGGGCCCGGTTCCGGACCCGCGCCGTGCCGGATGCCCGCCACCGGCCGGCCGTCGACCAGCAGCCGCGCGTCGTCCTCGCCGCGCGCTACCGCGGACGCCTCCGCCTCCACCACCGTCCGACCCAGCACCGCCCGGTAGAACACCGCCGCGGCGCTCTCGTCCGGTGTCACCAGCTCGTTCCACACGGGAGCCCCGGGCTCGCCGGCCACCTCCCAGCCGAGGTGCTCCTGCCCCTGCCACAGGCCGAACACCGCGCCCGACAGGTCCGCCGCCACCGCCAGGCGCCCGGCCCGCTCCGCCTGCAGCGGGCCCACCGCGACCGTGCCGCCGCACTCCCGCACCCGCTGCGACACCTCGTCCGCGTCGTCCACCGCGAAGTAGGTGGTCCACTCGACCGAGTGACCCGCCCCCGGCGGTGCGACCCCCAGACCGGCCACCTCCGCCGCGTTCAGGGTGGCCCGCGCGTACGTCCCGATCGTCGTCGGCCCGGGTGTGAACTCCCAACCCAGCAGGGCCCCGTAGAACGCCTTCGCGCCCTCGGGGTCGCCGGTCACCAGGCTCGCCCAGCAGGGCGTGCCCTGGGCCGGCCGCACCTTCACCGCCGTCATGGCGTACCTCCGCACCGGGAGCCGGCGGCCCCCGGTCGCATGGTTCCACCCCGTCCGCCGTGCGGCGTCGACGCCGCACGGCGAGCCGCGCAAAGACCGTACAAAGTGCTGACCTGCGCGCGACACAATGGCGGCATGACCTCGCCCCTGATCTCCGCCGCCGACCTCGCCGCCGCCCTCGACTCCGACCGCCCGCCGGTACTGCTCGACATCCGCTGGCAGCTCGGCGGCCCGCCCGGGGCCGAGGAGTATGCCGCCGGCCACCTGCCGGGCGCCCACTACATCGACCTTGACCGCGAACTCGCCGCCCCGCCCGGCGCCGCCGGCCGCCACCCGCTGCCCGACCCCGAGGTGCTCGGCGCCGCCCTGCGCCGCGCCGGCGTGAACGCCGATCGGCCGGTCGTGGTGTACGACGCCGGACCGGCCACCTCCGCCGCCCGCGCCTGGTGGCTGCTGCGCTGGGCCGGCCACGGCGACGTCCGGGTACTCGACGGCGGACTCGCCGCCTGGCGCGCCGCCGCGCTGCCGCTGTCCACCGACACCCCGGCCGACGGCGACGGCGACTTCAAGCCCGTCCCCGGCGCGCTGCCCACGCTCGACGCCGACGCCGCCGAGGAGCTGGCGCACACCGGCGTCCTGCTCGACGCCCGCGCGGGGGAGCGCTACCGCGGCGAGGTCGAGCCGATCGACCCCAAGGCCGGGCACATCCCCGGCGCCGTCTCCGCGCCCACCACCGACAACCTCGGCCCCGACGGCCGCTTCCGGCCCGCCGCCGACCTCGCCGAGCGGTTCGCCGCCCTAGGCGCGACCGGCGCGACCGACCGCCCGGTCGGCGTCTACTGCGGATCCGGCGTCACCGCCGCGCACGAACTGCTCGCCCTGGAGATCGCCGGCCTCGGCGGCGCCGCGCTGTACCCGGGCTCCTGGAGCGAGTGGTGCAACACCGGCAAGCCGGTGGCGTGAACGGACGGCGGGGCGCGGGGACCGAAGAAGTCCCCGCGCCCCGCCGACCGTTCGAACCTGTCTACTCGGGCTTCTTGCGCCGGCTCCCGAACACGATCTCGTCCCAGCTCGGCACCGTCGCCCGCCGACCCGGTCGCACGCCGTCGGCCTCCGCCTGCCGGTCGGTCGTCCCGACCAGCCGGTCGCGGTGCGGCGACACGGAGCGCGGCATCAGGATGTCCGCGTACGCCGACCCGGCGCCGACGCTGGCCGCCGGGGCGGCCGTCTCCTCGACGACCTCGTCGGGCTCGGGCTCCACGGACGGTTCCAGCGCGGGGCCGACCGGTGTCAGGTCACCGCGGTAGGCGGGAACGACGTCCAGCAGGCTGGTCAGCGAGTCCCGGTTCTCCACCGTCGCCGAGGCGGACACCGCCGACGCGCTCGCCTCCCGGACCTCGCGGGCCTCCCGGACCTCGCGGGCCTCCCGCACCTCGCGGACGTCCCGGACCTCCCGCGCCTGCATGATCCGGTCGGCGGACGGCCGCTCGATCATCGGGCGGGCCGGACGGTCCTGGGGCAGCCGGGCGATCCGCGGGATGAACGGGAAGACGGAGTCCTCCTCGCGTTCCACGTTCTCGCCGATCAGCGCCCGCGCCTCGTCGTCGTTGGGCTGCACCAGGCGCCGCGGCGGGTCGTACGTCCAACTGGCCGTGCGGGACTCGCCGTCCGCCCGGTAGAAGAGGATGACCTCCCAGGTGCCGTCGTCGCGGCGCCAGGAGTCCCAGCGCTCGGTGTCCTTCTCGGCGGCGCGCAGCGCGAGCCGCTCGGAGACGGCCTCGCCGAGCTGGGGGCCGGTGGACTCGCCGTGGCGGCGGATGGCGGTCTTGCGGGCGCGCTCGGCCATGAACGCGCGCTCGGCCAGCACCGGGCCCTCGAAGCGGCGGACCCGCTCGACCGAGATGCCGGCGGCCTGGGCGACCTCCTCCGCGGAGGCACCGGCTCGTATCCGCGCCTGGATGTCCCGGGGGCGGAGGTGGCTCTCGACCTCGATCTCGATCTGGCCCAGCCGCGGCCGGTCGCCCCGGATCGCGGCGCGCAGCCGCTCGTCGATGGGGAGGGTGTACTCCGTGGAGTCGGCAGCCTTGAGCACCAGCCGTGTGCCGTCGTTGCTGACGGCCACAACCCGCAGTTCGGGCACGGTTACCTCCCGGGTGGTGCCTGCCGACGTCACCTGCGTCGCTGCTCCCGTACTGAGTGTGGCCTGCCCGCCTGCGACTGGCCACAACCTTGCAGAGTTACCCGGCGTGTCGGGCTTTCGCCCGGGCGCGCCGCTGTGGCACGGTTGCCTGTTTGCCACGTCGCCGGTCGACGTTCCGCCCGTGCATCCGGGCCGCCGTCTGACGGGCGGTCGACAAGGTGGCCGAAGGCTCAGGCTCCACGAACAGTACTCCATTCGTGGCACCCGGAGGGGCGGCTCGCCGCTCAAGTCTCCCGCGAATCACCGGAATCTCAAGAGCGCGCACCCCAATGGCCGACCTCCGATCAGTGGACGGTGATCATCTTCACATATATCGACCGCGGAGAACCAGATTTTCGACCCATGTGTCCTTCTTTGGGCAAGATGGTGAGACTTGTTCGAAAAGCGAGACGACCGACCGAGGGACAGGGATGCCGCAGCAGCGGGTGCAGACGGGGCCGCCGACCGGACCGCAGACGGGTGCCGAACAGGAGGTGAGGCGACGGCGGATCGACCTGAGCGTGGCTCAGGTCGCGGCCAGTGCGCTCGCCGCCGTGGTCGGCGCGGTGCTCGCCTCGGAGCTCGGCGTGTACGGCACGGTCCTGGGCGCGGCGGTGGTCAGCATCGGGGCGACGACCGGTGGTGCGGTGTTCCAGCACATGTTCCGGCGCACCGGCGAGCAGCTGCGCAGCGCCGTCGTGCGCGGGTCGGCGCCGGAGCGTCCGGAGCCGCCGCGGGCCGCCCCCGCCGGGCTGTCCGGGCTGTCCGGGCTGTCCTCGGAGTGGAACACCCCGCGGGTGCTGCGGGCGCGTCGGCGCTGGACGTGGCGGTCGTACGCGATCGCGTCGGCGCTGGTGTTCGTGCTGGCGATGGCGCCGATCGTGGTGGTGGAGCTGGCGGCGGGCCGGCCGCTGAACGCCATCACCACCGGGCAGTCCGGCACCGGGACGTCGTTCAACCCGGGCCGGCCGGCGGCGCCCCGGCAGGAGACGGACACCCAGCGGCCGGGCGGGGCGGGTGACCGGGCGGACGTGCCGTCCGCGGCCCCGTCGCACAGCCCGTCCGCACCGCCGTCCGCCTCGCCGTCCGGTTCCCCGACCGGGGCCGCGAGCGCATCGCCGTCCGCCCCGCCGAGCCCGCCCGCGAGCCCGTCGCCGTCACCGGGCGGGCAGGCGGCCTCCGAAGGCGGGGCCGCGCCGTCCACCGGCCCGTCCCCGCAGCCGTAGCCGCAGCCGCGGGGCGCTACGCGCCGAGCACCCGCCGCAGGTAGTCGTTGGCGAACACCCGGGACGGGTCCACCTTGTCGCGCAGGGCGGTGAAGTCGCCGAAATGCGGGTAGACGGAGGCCAGGTACTCGGCGTCGCGGGTGTGCAGCTTGCCCCAGTGCGGCCGGCCCCGGTGGGCCGCCATCAGCTTCTCCACCTCGGTGAAGTAGCCGAGTTCGGCGGTGCCCCGGTAGAGGTGGACGGCGATGTAGACGCTGTCGCGGCCGTTCGCGGTGGACAGCCACAGGTCGTCGGCGGGGGCGATCCGCACCTCCACCGGGAAGCTGATCCTCCAGTCGGACCGTTCGACCATGGCCTTGAGTTCGCGCAGCACGGTGGTGGCGGCCTCGCGCGGCACCGCGTACTCCATCTCGATGAAGCGGACCTTGCGGGGGCTGGTGAACACCTTGTACGCGGTGTCGGTGTAGGTCCGCTCGGACCAGGCGCGGCTGGCGACCCGGGCGATGGTCGGCACGGCGGCGGGGAAGCGCCGGCCCACCCGGCAGGCGCCCTCCCAGACGGTGTTGGAGAGGAAGTCGTCGTCCAGCCAGGCCTTGAAGGCGGGGAGCGGGGCGGCCGGTCCCTGGCTGCGGTTGTTGCGCTTGGTGGAGCAGCGGTCGGTGTGCGGGAACCAGTAGAACTCGAAGTGCTCGTTGACCGCGGTGAGGTCGTCGAAGCCGCCGAGCACCTCGTCGAAGGACATCGGCTTCTCGTGCGCGGTGAGCAGGAAGGCCGGCTCGACGCCGAAGGTGACGGCGCTGACCGCGCCGAGTGCGCCGAGGCCGAGCCGGGCGCCCTGGAAGAGTTCGGCGTTCTCGTCGGGGGAGCAGTGCTGGACGGTGCCGTCGGCGAGGACGATCTCCAGGGCCTTGATCTGGGCGGCGAGCGAGCCGGAGTCGCGGCCGGTGCCGTGGGTGCCGGTGCTGGTGGCGCCGGCGACGGTCTGCACCTCGATGTCGCCCATGTTGGTGAGGGACAGGCCGGCCGCCTCCAGCAGCCGGTTGAGCCGGTGCAGCGGGAGGCCGGACTCGACGGTGACGGTGCCGGCCTCGCGGTTGATCTCGCGGACGGCGGTCAGCGCGTCGGGGCGGATCAGGACGCCGTCGCCGGGGGAGGCGATCGCGGTGAAGGAGTGTCCGGAGCCGACCGGCTTGACGGTGCGCCCCGACTCGGCGGCCGCGCGGATCACCTCGCCGAGCTCCTCGACCGTGGCCGGGGTGGCCACCCGGCTCGGGCGGGCGCTCTGGTTGCCGGCCCAGTTCTGCCAGCCGTCGGTGACGGTGCCGTGCGGCATGGGGGTGCCTCCTGCTTCGGACGGACGCTGCGGACGTGATCCAGGACGTGATCCACGACACTTACTACCCGTGGGTAGGGGGAGCGTAGTCACTGGACCCACGCAGGTCCATGCCTTCTCGCGGCGACCGGGCAGGACTTTCGGCTCAGTGCGGAACGGTGGTTTCGGCGGGCCGCGCCTGCGGCCGGGGGGCGAGTCCGCCGCGCAGCCGGGGCAGGCCGACCAGGGCCACCAGGCCGCCGAAGACGGCGCTGGCCAGCGGCACCCAGTACCCGGCGGCGCCGCCGGCGGCGTCCACCACCCAGCCCGCCGCCGAGGCGCCGACCGCGACGCCGAGGGCGAGTCCGGTGGTGGTCCAGGTCATCCCCTCGGTCAGCTTGGCGGCCGGGACCAGGCGCTCGACCAGCGCCATCGCGGTGATCAGGGTCGGCGAGATGGCCAGGCCGGCCAGGAACAGTGCGGCGCCCGCGCCGACCAGGGCGGCGGTGCCGTGCAGCAGCTCGGCGACGACGATCAGCGGCATCAACGAGGCGGCCATCGCGCTGACGCCGACCAGGAAGCGCATGGCCATCGAACCGCTGAGCTTCAGCGTGCCGAACACCGCGCCGGCCAGGCAGGAGCCGAGCGCGTAGACGGCCAGCACCAGGCTGGAGGCCCCCTTGTGGCCCTGCTCCTGGGCGAAGGCGACGGTGACCACCTCGACCGAGCCGAAGATCGCCCCGGTCGCCACGAAGGTCGCCACCAGCACTTGGAGCCCCTTCGAGGTGATCGCCGAGCCGCCCTTGTGGTGCTCGGTCGGGTGCACCGGCGGCTCGGTGCGCCGCTGGGCGGTGAAAAGCAGTACGCCGACGGCGAGGAACACCCCGGCGAGCAGCAGGCCGGCCTCGGGGAAGAGCGAGGTGGCCAGGCCCACGGAGAGGATCGGGCCGACGATGAAGCAGATCTCGTCGGCGACCGCCTCGAAGGAGTACGCGGTGTGCAGCTTGGGCGGCTCGGCGCTGTAGAGGTACGCCCAGCGGGCCCGCACCATCGAGCCGGTGTTCGGCATCACGCCGAGACCGGCCGCCCAGAGGAACAGCGTCCAGTCCGGCGCGCCGAAATGGGCGCTGGCCAGCAGGGCGGAGGCGGAGGCGATGGCGACGGCCATGGCGGGGAGCGCGATGCGGCGCTGCCCGTGCCGGTCGACCAGTCGGGAGACCTGCGGTCCGAGTGCTGCCGCGGACAGCGCCATCACCGCGTAGACGGCGCCCGCCAGGCCGTAGGCGCCGCGCAGCTGGGACAGCATGGTGGCGATGCCGATGCCCGTCATCGAGACCGGGAGCCGGGCTATCAGCCCGCTGGTGGAGAAGGCCAGGCTGCCGGGCGCGGCGAAGATCTGACGGTAGCTGGACAGCACACGGGCTCCACAGGACGGCGGGTAAGGCACAAGACTCGCGTAGACAGCTTACGAACCGTACACGCCGGTCCGCACCCCGGATCTCGTCGCCGCCCGGGCGGCATCAGGTGGCAGGATCGGTGCCATGTCCGACTCGCGCACCCTCACCGACCACGCGCCGTACGACGCGCTCCTGCTGCTCTCCTTCGGCGGCCCGGAGGCGCCCGAGGACGTGGTGCCCTTCCTGGAGAACGTCACCCGGGGCCGGGGCATCCCCAAGGAGCGGCTCACCGAGGTCGGAAAGCACTACTTCCTGTTCGGCGGGGTCAGCCCGATCAACGAGCAGAACCGCGACCTGCTCGCCGCGCTGCGCAAGGACTTCGCCGAGCACGGCCTCGACCTGCCGGTCTACTGGGGCAACCGGAACTGGGCCCCGTACCTGGTGGACACCCTGCGCGAGCTGGCGACCGACGGGCACCGCCGCATCCTGGTCCTGGCGACCAGCGCGTACGCCGGCTACTCGGGCTGCCGACAGTACCGGGAGAACCTGGCCGACGCCCTGGCGCAGCTCGCCGAGGAAGGCCTGCCCGCGCCGACCGTCGACAAGCTGCGCCACTTCTACAACCACCCGGGCTTCGTCCGGCCGATGATCGACGCCACCCTGGCCGCGCTCGCCGAGCTGCCCGCCGGGGTGCGCGACGGCGCCCGGCTGGCCTTCACCACGCACTCCATCCCGACCGCGATGGCCGACACCTCCGGCGACCCGGACGACCCGGCGCGCTCCGCCCCGGGCGGCGCGTACGTGGCCCAGCACCTGGACGTGGCTCGCCTGATCGCCGACGCGGTCGCCGAGGCCACCGGCGTCGCCGACCGGCCCTGGGAGCTGGTCTACCA
Organism: Kitasatospora cinereorecta; assembly: GCF_024172095.1. Classification (GTDB taxonomy): domain Bacteria; phylum Actinomycetota; class Actinomycetes; order Streptomycetales; family Streptomycetaceae; genus Kitasatospora; species Kitasatospora cinereorecta. Next base: position 1,145,882 of record NZ_JAMZDX010000001.1, read on the forward strand.
GAGCCGCAGCGGCGCCCCGCACATCCCGTGGCTGGAGCCGGACATCTGCGACCACCTGGAGGCGCAGCACGCGGACGGCGCCCCGGGCGTGGTGATGGTGCCGATCGGCTTCGTCTCGGACCACATGGAGGTCAAGTACGACCTGGACACCGAGGCCCTGGCCAAGGCCGCCGAGCTCGGCCTGCCGGCGTCCCGGGCGGCCACGGTCGGCGCCGACCCGCGGTTCACCGCGGCCGTGCGCGAGCTGGTCCTGGAGCGCGCCGCGACCGAACGCGGGGCGGCGGTGGAGCGCTGCGCGCTCGGCGCGCTCGGCCCCAGCCACGACGTGTGCGCCGTCGCCTGCTGCCCCAACCCCCGCGCCGCCCGCCCGGCCGCCGCCGAGCGCTGACCTGGAGGACCCCGTGACCGGCCCGCAGAACCCGCCCAGTCCCGACCTGCTCGACGAGCTGCTCGCGCTCGCCACCGAGGCCGCCACCCGGGCCGGCGCGCTGCTGCGCGACGGCCGTCCGGCCGACCTCGGCGTGGCCGCCACCAAGAGCAGCCCGGTCGACGTGGTCACCGAGATGGACCTGGCGTCCGAGAAGCTGATCCTGGAGCTGATCTCCACCCGCCGCCCCGCCGACGGCTATCTCGGCGAGGAGGGCGCCGACCGGCCCGGCACCAGCGGTGTGCGCTGGGTCGTCGACCCGCTCGACGGCACCGTCAACTACCTGTACGGGCTGCCCAACTGGGCGGTCAGCGTGGCGGCCGAGCTGGACGGCCGGGCGGTGGTGGGCGTGGTGTACGCGCCGGCCCGCGGCGAGCTGTTCCACGCGGTGCTGGGCGGTGGTGCGCACCTGGACGGCCGCCCGATCGCCGGGCGCCCCGCCCCGCCGTGGGGCCAGGCGCTGATCGCCACCGGCTTCAGCTACGTCGCCGACGTGCGGGTCCACCAGGCCGAGGTGGTGCGGGCGCTGATGCCCGAGGTGCGCGACATCCGCCGCGGCGGCGCGGCCGCCGTCGACCTGTGCGACCTGGCGGCGGGCCGCCTGGACGGCTACTACGAGCGCGGGCTGGCCCCCTGGGACCGGGCCGCGGGTGTGCTGATCGCCCGGGAGGCCGGCCTGCTGGCGGCGGGCCCGGACGGCGGCGAGCCGAGCGGCGAGCTGACCGTGGCCGCACCGGAAGGCACGTATCAGCAGCTCGCCCGGCGGCTGCGCGAGCTGGACGCCTGACCCGGGCCGGGGCCTGCGCCCCGGCCCGGACAGCGAAGGGCCCTGGCACAGTGATCGTGCCAGGGCTCGCGTTTCCTGCCTGAGGTGACGGTCAGGCGGCCGTGCGGTGCGTCTCGGTGACCGGATCGATGCCGTGCTCGGCGGCCAGGCGCTGCAGGTCCTCGAGTTCGGACTGCTCGACCTCGGCCAGGAACTCGTCCCCGGTTTCGAGAGCACGGTGGAGATCCTGCTCGGCGTTCCTTATGCGCTGCAGAATCCCGGCGGTGAAGGCGTCCATACGGGCCCCCTTACTGTGTCGGACGGGCGCGGTCCGTGTGCTCCCCGGGACGGAGGGCGACGTCGGAGCGGTAGCGCCGTGGCCGGTGCTGGATCCCCCGGTCGGGCGCGGAGACGGCCTGCGGCCGCTGCCGATGACGTTCGATCCCCATGCCGGTGCGGATGGAACACGCGGTGGGTGGGTGTGCGAGCCACCGAACGGACGGCTCGCGGTGTGCAGGTTGTCCTCCCCCGCGGTGCGCCGGGGAAACCTCCCCCGTTCGGAAAGTTGCCCGCGTCACAGTCCAAGCGGCGCCGGGCCGCTCCGCTTCGGCGGCCCCTTTTCCCGCTTACCGCTGCTTTACCGCCGGACCAGGCAGGATGGAGGCACTGTCGGACCCGTGTGGGACCGCGTCAGCAGAAGGGAATACCACCGTGCGGGTTCTCGTCGTCGAGGACGAGCAGCTGCTCGCCGAGGCCGTCGCGACCGGTCTGCGCCGCGAGGCGATGGCCGTCGACGTCGTCTACGACGGTGAGGCCGCGCTCCAGCGCATCGCCGTCAACGACTACGACGTGGTGGTGCTCGACCGCGACCTGCCGCTGGTGCACGGCGACGACGTCTGCCGCCGCGTGGTGGAGCAGGGCCTCGCCACCCGGGTGATCATGCTGACCGCGTCCGGCGACATCTCCGACCGGGTCGAGGGCCTGGAGATCGGCGCCGACGACTACCTTCCCAAGCCGTTCGCCTTCAGCGAACTGGTCGCCCGGGTCCGGGCACTCGGCCGCCGCGCCACCGTCCCGCTGCCGCCGGTGCTGGAGCGCGCCGGCATCAGCCTCGACCCCGGCCGGCGCGAGGTGATCCGGGACGGCCGGACCGTCCAGCTGGCGCCCAAGGAGTTCGCGGTGCTGGAGGTCCTGATGCGGGCCGGCGGCGCCGTGGTCTCCGCCGAGCAGCTGCTCGAGAAGGCCTGGGACGAGCACACCGACCCGTTCACCAACGTCGTCCGGGTCACCGTGATGACCCTGCGCCGCAAGCTGGCCGACCCCCCGGTGATCGTCACCGTGCCCGGCTCCGGCTACCGGATCTGACCCGAACCCCGCCCCCCACCCCGACGCACCCCAGCCCGACCCCCCGAGAGGACCAGGTCATGACCACCCCGCCATCCGCCGGCGGGGCCCCCGGCGCGCCCGCCGGCGGCCCGGGTCCGGTACCGCCGCGCCCGCCGCACCCCCCGCGCCCGATCCTCTCCGCCCACCGGCCGGGACGGCGCACCGAGCACCGCGCCGAGGAGGGCTACCACCCCGGGGACGGGATCTTCGCCTGGCTCGCCCTGCGGCCCACCATCCGCATCCGGCTCACCCTGCTCTACGGCGGGATGTTCCTGATGGCCGGCGTGGTGCTGCTGCTGCTCATGTACTACTTCGTCCGCCAGGCCCTGCAGGACGCGTCCCTGCCGCACCTGGTGCTCGGCCAGAACCAGCGGGTCCTGACCCCCGACGGCCAGTCCATCACCGACCAGGCCACCCTCGACCGCTGGCTCGCCGAGTACCAGGCCGTCCAGTCCAACCAGGCGCTCAACACCCTGCTGCGCAAGGCGCTCACCGCCCTGGTCTGCCTGGCCGTGATCGCCTTCGCGGTCGGCTACGCGATGGCCGGCCGGGTGCTCCACCCGCTCGGCCGGATCACCCGCACCGCCCGCGAGGTGGCCGGCTCCGACCTGCACCGCCGGATCGAGCTGGACGGCCCCGACGACGAGCTCAAGGAGCTCGCCGACACCTTCGACGACATGCTGGAGCGCCTCGACCGCGCCTTCGACTCCCAGCGCCGCTTCGTCTCCAACGCCTCGCACGAGCTGCGCACCCCGCTCGCCATCAACCGCACCCTGCTGGAGGTGCAGCTCTCCGACCCGAACACCTCGGCCGACCTGCAACAGCTGGGCAAGACCCTGCTCGCCACCAACGAGCGCAGCGAGCAACTGGTCGAGGGCCTGCTGCTGCTGGCCCGCAGCGAGAACGAGATCACCGAGCGCCGCCCGGTGGAGCTCTCCGAGGTCGCGCTGCGCGCCCTGGAGCAGGTCCGCCCCGAGGCGGGCGGCCGCGAGGTCGTGCTGCGCTCCGAGCTCAACCCCGCGTCGGTCGCCGGCAACGGCGTCCTGCTGGAGCGGGTCGCGCTGAACCTGCTGCAGAACGCCGTCCGGTACAACGCGCCGGACGGCTGGGTGGAGATCACCACCGCCCCGGTCGCCGGCGGCGGCGGGGAACTCGTGGTCTCCAACACCGGGCCGGTGGTGCCCGGCTACGAGCTGGAGCACATCTTCGAACCGTTCCGCCGGGTCAAGGGCGCCGACCGCACCCGCAGCGACAAGGGCGTCGGTCTGGGCCTGTCCATCGTCCGCTCGGTGGTCCGCGCCCACGGAGGCACCATCGAGGCCACTGCGCGCCCCGGAGGCGGCCTGCGGGTCCAGGTTCGGATCCCGACGACCAGCGGAGGACCTTCGGGTCGCTAGCGGCCCGGTACGCCGTCAGCGGCCCGGTACGCCGTTCGGCCCAGCCAAGAGTCCGTGCGCGGACCGATCACGAGCCGTCCCTGCCAGCGTGTCAGAACGACATAAGCGCTGGACAGGGGCGGCTTGTCATTTGCGGCCGGAAGAACTTACGGTTACGTAACCTACGCAGCCGTAGGTGAGTTTCGCCCGCCCCCCAGGAGCAACCGCCGTGACCATCGCACCCGTGCAGCGCACCGCCACCCCCGGTTGGACCGACGCCCGGCTGATCCTCGAGCTCGAAGCGGTCGTGGAGACCGAGCTCGACCGCCACCTCAAGGCGGCCAAGGAGTGGATGCCGCACGAGTACGTGCCGTGGAGCCAGGGCCGCGACTTCGACGGCGTGCTCGGCGGCGAGGCCTGGTCCCTGGACCAGTCCAAGGTCACCCCGCTCGCCCGGGTCTCCCTGGTGGTCAACCTGCTGACCGAGGACAACCTCCCCAGCTACCACCACGAGATCGCCAGCATGTTCGGCCGCGAGGGCGCCTGGGGCACCTGGGTGCACCGCTGGACGGCCGAGGAGGGCCGCCACGGCATAGCCATCCGCGACTACCTGCTCGCCACCCGCGCCGTGGACCCGGTCGAGCTGGAGCGGGCCCGGATGTCCCACATGTCCGAGGGCTTCGAGTCGGACAACGCGCACAGCATGCTGCAGTCGGTGGCGTACGTGGCCTTCCAGGAGCTCGCCACCCGCATCGCCCACCGCAACACCGGCCACCACTCCGGCGACCCGCTGTGCGACCAGCTCCTGGCGAAGATCGCCAACGACGAGAACCTGCACATGGTCTTCTACCGGAACCTGCTCAAGGCAGCCCTGGAGATCGCCCCCGACCAGGCCATGCGGGCCATCGCCGACGTGGTCACCGACTTCCGGATGCCCGGCCACGGCATCCCGGGCTTCGAGCGCGCCGCCGCCCAGATCGCCATCGGCGGCATCTACAACCTGCGCATCCACCACGACGACGTGCTGCAGCCGGTGCTGCGCAAGCTCAGGGTCATGGAGGTCACCGGCCTCGGCCCGGTCGGGCAGCAGGCCCAGGACGAGCTCGGCGTCTTCCTGGACGGCCTGGACTCCCAGGCGACCAAGTTCGACGAGCGGCAGGCGGCCCTGCTCGCCCGGCGCGCCGCCGCGGCGGCCGCGAAGCAGCAGTGAGAATGCCCTGATTTCGAGCGAAAAGTGCCGGGTGTGGCGAACGTCACACCCGGTTGCCGGACACGCTCGGCCGACCCCGCAGGGTGATCACCCGTTCGGTGGAGTCGATGGCGTACGGTCACCGGCCCCCTGGTCGGCCGATTTGTCGACCTTTCGCCATTTCCCTTGCCGTGACGGGTAGTTGAGACCTCACCCCGCCGATCCCGACTACCCGCGGTAGTCGGGATCGAGGTCTTTGCACCCCCGGCTACCCCCTTCGGACGATGCCGTTCGGAATGTGTTCGGTCACCCCAACGGGCCCCTGGCTGGATGTCGATTGAGTAACAGGGCTTGAAGTAAGGCACAATCTCCGCCTCGGGTCGGGCACAAGACCGACCCCCCATGCGTTACGTGCGCTGGAGATACCGCACACACCCAAAGGGGGAGAGCGAAACATGGCAACGGATTACGACACCCCACGCAAGACCGATGACGACCTCAACGAGGACAGCATCGAGGAACTGAAGGCCCGCCGTAACGAGAAGGCGTCCAGCTCTGTGGACGTCGACGAGTACGACGCGGCCGAGGGCCTCGAGCTCCCGGGTGCCGACCTCTCGAACGAGGAGCTCTCCGTCCGGGTGCTGCCTCGTCAGGCCGACGAGTTCACCTGCATGAGCTGCTTCCTGGTCCACCACCGCAGCCAGCTGTACAGCGAGAAGAACGGCCAGCCGATCTGCCGGGACTGCGGCGCCTGATCACCGGGCGGCTGTGGCCCGGGTCGACGACACCACTTCGTCGGCCCGGTAGGCCGCCCCGGCCGGCCTTGAGCAGCAAGGCCGGAGGCAGCACCAGCGGTTCGCCCCGAGCGACCGCACCCCGGCGAGCCCGCCAGGCGCACCACCCGCGCCCGGCGCGCCGAATCGGAAGGGACGGTCCCGCACCTGCGGAACCGTCCCTTCGCCGTGTCCGGGCCCCGTGCGCGGCCCGCGAGGTCCTAGCCGGTCCGCTCGGACGCCTGCGCCAGCGCGTCGGCCAGACGCTGCGGCGAGCGGGTGGAGAGGTACACGTACGGCGTCGGGTCGGCCGGATCGACCACCGGCACCTTCAACGCCGTCGGCACGTAGCTGCGCAGCAGCATGAACGCCCGCGGATCGGCCTTCACCGATCGCCAGGCCACCGCCTCGGCCGGGTTCAGCACCTCGGCCTCGCCCAGCGCCGTCACCGGGATCCGGGCCTGCCCGGCCACCAGCGAGCCCTGGACCACCCGGATCCGCGCCGAGCCGTAGCTGCTGAGCGCCGCCGCGCCCGCCACCACGCCGACCACCAGGCCGGCCAGCGCGCCCACCCCGCTGAACCGCAGCATGATCAGGCCGAGCGAGAGACCGAGCGCGACCGGGAGCAGCCACCAGGAGCGCGGGACGGTGAGACGTTCCTCGTACATGCCCCCATTGTGGGCGCCGTCGCCCGCCACGCCGCCGCCGACCCCTCCTCCACGCTTGCTACCGACAGGTAGGGTCGCGCGTGTGAACGGACCCACCGCCTCGCTCCCCACGCCGACCACACCGCCCGCCGACGCGGTGCTCCCGCTGCGCGCGCCCGAGGCGCCCGCTCCCGGAAGCCCCCTCGGCTCGCACTACGACCACTGCTTCGGCTGCGGCCCGCAGCACCCGCAGGGCCTCCAGCTGATCGCCACGGCCGGCGAGGGCCTGGAGGTGTTCGCCGAGTTCACCGTGAAGCCGAGCCACCAGGGCGGTCCCGGCCTGGCCCACGGCGGCGTGCTGACCACGGCGATGGACGAGACCCTCGGCACCCTCAACTGGCTGCTGCACACCCCCGCCGTCACCGGCCGCCTGGAGACCGATTTCGTCCGTCCGGTGCCCGTCGACTCGGTGCTGCACATCCACGCACGGGTGACCGGACAGCACGGCCGCAAGATCTACAGCGCCGCCGAGGGCCGCATCGGCGGGCCGGACGGACCGGTCGCCATCCGCGCCCAGGCGCTCTTCATCCAGGTGAAGCTGGAACACTTCACCACGCACGGTCGTCCCGAGGACATCAAGAAGGTCCTGGACGACTCGGACCTGATGAAGCGCGCCCGAGCCTTTGAGGTGAACCCGTGAGCATTTCCCCCCGTCCGCCGGTGGACATCCTGATCCGACGGCTCGACCCCGAGCTGCCGCTGCCGGCGTACGAGCACCCCGGCGACGCCGGAGCCGACCTGCGGACCACCGTCGACGCCGAGCTCAAGCCCGGCGAGCGGGCGGTCCTGCCGACCGGTATCGCCATCGCGTTGCCGGACGGTTACGCGGCGTTCGTCCACCCGCGTTCCGGACTGGCAGCTCGTTGCGGAGTTGCACTGGTGAACGCCCCGGGGACGGTCGATGCCGGGTACCGTGGTGAGATCAAGGTGATCGTCGTCAACTTGGACCCGCACGAGGGCGTCAGCTTCCGCCGAGGGGACCGGATCGCCCAGCTGGTCATCCAGCAGGTCGAGAAGGCGCAGTTCCACGAGGTGGCCGAACTGCCCGGGTCGGCACGTGCCGAGGGCGGGTTCGGGTCGACCGGCGGCCACGCCGCGGTCTAGCATGCCCGCGGCCACGCAAGTAGCCGGGCAGGTACGAAAAGCACAGGCAGCACAGACGCTTTGCAGGTATTCGCTTCGGTCTTGGATTCGGTCTTGGACCGGGAAGGACAGTGACCGTGTTCCGTCGTCGCAAGAGCGAGGACGCTGTCGAGCAGCTCGCCGAGGACGCCATCAGCGCCGACGAGACGGCCGATGACGTCGAAGGTTCCGCCGAGAGCGCGAACGACACCGAGCTGGACCCGACCGAGCGGGTCGGCCTGCCGCCGGCCCCGCGCCCGGACGGGCCGTGGGACATCTCCGAGCTCGAGAAGCCCGAGGAAGGCCGAGTCGACCTGGGTGGCCTGCTGGTCCCCGGCGTCGAGGGCATGGAGCTCCGCGTGGAGGTGGCCGGCGACGCGATCGTCGCCGCCACCCTGGTGCTCGGCAACAGCGCGATCCAGCTCCAGGCGTTCGCTGCCCCCAAGTCCGAGGGCATCTGGGGCGAGGTCCGGGAGGAGATCGCCGGCGGCATCACCTCCCAGGGCGGCATCATCGAGGAGGAGGAGGGCGAGCTCGGCTGGCACCTCCGCGCCCAGGTCCCGGTCCAGCTGCCGGACGGCACCCAGGGCTTCCAGCTGGTGCGGTTCGTCGGCTGCGACGGCCCGCGCTGGTTCCTCCGCGGAGTGATCTCCGGCCAGGCCGCCGTCCAGCCCGAGATGGCCGGCATCCTGGAGCAGGTCTTCCGCCAGACCGTCGTGGTCCGTGGCGAGTCCCCGATGGCTCCCCGCGACCCGATCGTGCTCAAGCTCCCCGAGGACGCCCAGATGGTCGCCGACGGAGCCCCGCCGGCCGCCGGCGGGAGCGAGAACCCGTACTCCGGGGAAGCGCTCGACCCGTTCCAGCGCGGTCCGGAGATCACCGAGGTTCGCTGATCCCAGGCCCTTCCGCCTCCGTCCGCCCGAGCGGACGGAGGCGGATTTGCTTGTGGGCCGCCCGGCCCCGTACAGTTCCGGAGTCGCACCGCGAGGGGCGAACGAAAGCGAAGCAGAAGGAATCGCCCCGGTGAAACGGAGCGGAAATCCTCTGATAAGCTGGAAACACGAAAGAACGAAGCGCCCGGAGGGCCCGCTGGAAGGCGGTCCGAAGGAAGTGTCCGTTCCTTGAGAACTCAACAGCGTGCCAAAAGTCAACGCCAGATATGTTGACATCCCCGGCCCCGGATTTTCTGGGGTTGGAGATTCCTTTTGAAATAACACTAGCGAGGACGCAGTGCGCGGGGCCGCCCTATTCCGGTGGTTGCCGTGCCGCTCTTTCGCGGGTGTGGACCCGATTACGGGTTGACATTCACGGAGAGTTTGATCCTGGCTCAGGACGAACGCTGGCGGCGTGCTTAACACATGCAAGTCGAACGGTGAAGCCCTTCGGGGTGGATCAGTGGCGAACGGGTGAGTAACACGTGGGAAATCTGCCCTGCACTCTGGGACAAGCCTTGGAAACGAGGTCTAATACCGGATATGACCTTCCTCTGCATGGGGGTTGGTGGAAAGCTCCGGCGGTGCAGGATGATCCCGCGGCCTATCAGCTTGTTGGTGGGGTAATGGCCTACCAAGGCGACGACGGGTAGCCGGCCTGAGAGGGCGACCGGCCACACTGGGACTGAGACACGGCCCAGACTCCTACGGGAGGCAGCAGTGGGGAATATTGCACAATGGGCGAAAGCCTGATGCAGCGACGCCGCGTGAGGGATGACGGCCTTCGGGTTGTAAACCTCTTTCAGCAGGGAAGAAGCGCAAGTGACGGTACCTGCAGAAGAAGCACCGGCTAACTACGTGCCAGCAGCCGCGGTAATACGTAGGGTGCGAGCGTTGTCCGGAATTATTGGGCGTAAAGAGCTCGTAGGCGGCCTGTCGCGTCGGATGTGAAAGCCCGGGGCTTAACCCCGGGTCTGCATTCGATACGGGCAGGCTAGAGTGTGGTAGGGGAGATCGGAATTCCTGGTGTAGCGGTGAAATGCGCAGATATCAGGAGGAACACCGGTGGCGAAGGCGGATCTCTGGGCCATTACTGACGCTGAGGAGCGAAAGCGTGGGGAGCGAACAGGATTAGATACCCTGGTAGTCCACGCCGTAAACGTTGGGAACTAGGTGTTGGCGACATTCCACGTCGTCGGTGCCGCAGCTAACGCATTAAGTTCCCCGCCTGGGGAGTACGGCCGCAAGGCTAAAACTCAAAGGAATTGACGGGGGCCCGCACAAGCAGCGGAGCATGTGGCTTAATTCGACGCAACGCGAAGAACCTTACCAAGGCTTGACATACACCGGAAACTGGTAGAGATATCAGCCCCCTTGTGGTCGGTGTACAGGTGGTGCATGGTTGTCGTCAGCTCGTGTCGTGAGATGTTGGGTTAAGTCCCGCAACGAGCGCAACCCTTGTTCTGTGTTGCCAGCGAGTAATGTCGGGGACTCACAGGAGACTGCCGGGGTCAACTCGGAGGAAGGTGGGGACGACGTCAAATCATCATGCCCCTTATGTCTTGGGCTGCACACGTGCTACAATGGTCGGTACAAAGGGCTGCGATGCCGCGAGGCGGAGCGAATCCCAAAAAGCCGGCCTCAGTTCGGATTGGGGTCTGCAACTCGACCCCATGAAGTTGGAGTTGCTAGTAATCGCAGATCAGCATGCTGCGGTGAATACGTTCCCGGGCCTTGTACACACCGCCCGTCACGTCACGAAAGTCGGTAACACCCGAAGCCGGTGGCCTAACCCGTAAGGGGAGGAGCCGTCGAAGGTGGGACCAGCGATTGGGACGAAGTCGTAACAAGGTAGCCGTACCGGAAGGTGCGGCTGGATCACCTCCTTTCTAAGGAGCACATGGCAGCTTCGGGCGAATGTCCCGGAGTGCTTGCTCATGGGTGGAACGTTGACTATTCGGCACAGGAAGTGAACAGAGAGCGCTAGTACTGCTTCGGCGTGGAACGCGGATTCTGGGATCGACTGTGTCGGGCACGTTGTTGGGTCCTGAGGGAACGGAAGTTGCCTCATGGAGTGCCGGTCCCATGCCTGTTCGGGTGGGTGTCTGGTCGTTGTTTGAGAACTGCACAGTGGACGCGAGCATCTGTGGCCAAGTTTTTAAGGGCGCACGGTGGATGCCTTGGCACCAGGAACCGATGAAGGACGTGGGAGGCCGCGATAGGCCCCGGGGAGCTGTCAACCGAGCTTTGATCCGGGGGTGTCCGAATGGGGAAACCCGGCAGTCGTCATGGGCTGTCACCCATACCTGAACACATAGGGTATGTGGAGGGAACGCGGGGAAGTGAAACATCTCAGTACCCGCAGGAAGAGAAAACAACCGTGATTCCGGGAGTAGTGGCGAGCGAAACCGGATGAGGCTAAACCCGAGTGGTGTGAGACCCGGCAGGGGTTGCCACTTGGGGGTCGTGGGAGTGAGCTTGATCGGTCTGCCGGCCGGTCGGCGAGTCAGAAACCGTATGGATAGTCGAAGGACATGCGAAAGGTCCGGCGTAGAGGGTAAGACCCCCGTAGACGAAATCTGTACGGCTTGCTTGCTCATTTCCCAAGTAGCACGGGGCCCGAGAAATCCCGTGTGAATCTGGCGGGACCACCCGCTAAGCCTAAATATTCCCTGGTGACCGATAGCGGATAGTACCGTGAGGGAATGGTGAAAAGTACCGCGGGAGCGGAGTGAAATAGTACCTGAAACCGTGTGCCTACAAGCCGTGGGGGCAGTCCTTCGGGGCTGTGACTGCGTGCCTTTTGAAGAATGAGCCTGCGAGTTTGCGGTGTGTAGCGAGGTTAACCCGTGTGGGGTAGCCGTAGCGAAAGCGAGTCCGAATAGGGCGTTTGAGTTGCATGCCCAAGACCCGAAGCGGAGTGATCTAGCCATGGGCAGGTTGAAGCGCGGGTAAGACCGCGTGGAGGACCGAACCCACCAGGGTTGAAAACCTGGGGGATGACCTGTGGTTAGGGGTGAAAGGCCAATCAAACTCCGTGATAGCTGGTTCTCCCCGAAATGCATTTAGGTGCAGCGTCGCGTGTTTCTTGCCGGAGGTAGAGCACTGGATAGGCGATGGGCCTCACCGGGTTACTGACCTTAGCCAAACTCCGAATGCCGGTAAGTGAGAGCGCGGCAGTGAGACTGTGGGGGATAAGCTCCATGGTCGAGAGGGAAACAGCCCAGAACACCGACTAAGGTCCCCAAGCGTGTGCTAAGTGGGAAAGGATGTGGAGTCGCAGAGACAACCAGGAGGTTGGCTTAGAAGCAGCCACCCTTGAAAGAGTGCGTAATAGCTCACTGGTCAAGTGATTCCGCGCCGACAATGTAGCGGGGCTCAAGCACATCACCGAAGTCGTGTCATTGCAGCAATAGGGCCAACGCCCGCTGTGATGGGTAGGGGAGCGTCGTGTGCCGGGTGAAGCAGCCGAGGAATCGAGTTGTGGACGGTTCACGAGTGAGAATGCAGGCATGAGTAGCGATACAAGAGTGGGAAACTCTTGCGCCGATTGACCAAGGGTTCCTGGGTCAAGCTGATCTGCCCAGGGTAAGTCGGGACCTAAGGCGAGGCCGACAGGCGTAGTCGATGGACAACGGGTTGATATTCCCGTACCCGCTTTGAAGCGCCAACGCTGAACCCTCTGATGCTAAGCCCGTGAAGCCGGCCCGGAGTCTTCGGACAAAGGGACGTGGTGGAGCCGGTGACCCAACGGGGTATTAGGTGAGCGATGGGGTGACGCAGGAAGGTAGTCCAGCCCGGGCGGTGGTAGTCCCGGGGTAAGGGTGTAGGACGAACGGTAGGCAAATCCGCCGTTCACATAGTCTGAGACCTGATGCCGAGCCGATTGTGGTGAAGTGGATGATCCTATGCTGTCGAGAAAAGCCTCTAGCGAGTTTCATGGCGGCCCGTACCCTAAACCGACTCAGGTGGTCAGGTAGAGAATACCGAGGCGTTCGGGTGAACTGTGGTTAAGGAACTCGGCAAAATGCCCCCGTAACTTCGGGAGAAGGGGGGCCATTGCTGGTGACGGGACTTGCTCCCCGAGCTGGTGGTGGCCGCAGAGACCAGCGAGAAGCGACTGTTTACTAAAAACACAGGTCCGTGCGAAGCCGTAAGGCGATGTATACGGACTGACGCCTGCCCGGTGCTGGAACGTTAAGGGGACCGGTTAGTCTAGTTTCGACTAGGCGAAGCTGAGAACTTAAGCGCCAGTAAACGGCGGTGGTAACTATAACCATCCTAAGGTAGCGAAATTCCTTGTCGGGTAAGTTCCGACCTGCACGAATGGCGTAACGACTTCTCGACTGTCTCAACCACAGGCCCGGTGAAATTGCATTACGAGTAAAGATGCTCGTTTCGCGCAGCAGGACGGAAAGACCCCGGGACCTTTACTATAGCTTGATATTGGTGTTCGGTTCGGCTTGTGTAGGATAGGTGGGAGACTGTGAAGCGGCAACGCCAGTTGTCGTGGAGTCGACGTTGAAATACCACTCTGGTCGTGCTGGATGTCTAACCTGGGTCCGTGATCCGGATCAGGGACAGTGTCTGGTGGGTAGTTTAACTGGGGCGGTTGCCTCCTAAAGAGTAACGGAGGCGCCCAAAGGTTCCCTCAGCCTGGTTGGCAATCAGGTGTTGAGTGTAAGTGCACAAGGGAGCTTGACTGTGAGACTGACGGGTCGAGCAGGTACGAAAGTAGGGACTAGTGATCCGGCGGTGGCTTGTGGAAGCGCCGTCGCTCAACGGATAAAAGGTACCCCGGGGATAACAGGCTGATCTTCCCCAAGAGTCCATATCGACGGGATGGTTTGGCACCTCGATGTCGGCTCGTCGCATCCTGGGGCTGGAGTAGGTCCCAAGGGTTGGGCTGTTCGCCCATTAAAGCGGTACGCGAGCTGGGTTTAGAACGTCGTGAGACAGTTCGGTCCCTATCCGCTGTGCGCGTAGGAGTGTTGAGAAGGGCTGTCCCTAGTACGAGAGGACCGGGACGGACGAACCTCTGGTGTGCCAGTTGTTCTGCCAAGGGCATGGCTGGTTGGCTACGTTCGGGAGGGATAACCGCTGAAAGCATCTAAGCGGGAAGCCTGCTTCGAGATGAGCACTCCCACCTCCTTGAGAGGGTAAGGCTCCCAGTAGACGACTGGGTTGATAGGCCGGATATGGAAGCCTCGTGAGGGGTGGAGTTGACCGGTACTAATAGGCCGAGGGCTTGTCCTCAGTTGCTCGCGTCCACTGTGTTGTTCTGAAACAACGACCGCCCTGCCGGCGGGTCGACAGTTTCATAGTGTTTCGGTGGTCATAGCGTGAGGGAAACGCCCGGTTACATTCCGAACCCGGAAGCTAAGCCTCACAGCGCCGATGGTACTGCAGGGGGGACCCTGTGGGAGAGTAGGACGCCGCCGAACAATTCTTCAGAAATAGCCCCTCCCGGGGAGACCCGGGAGGGGCTTTTCGCATTTCCGGGCCCCGCCACACCCGGAGGCCGAAGAGGCCGTTCTGCGGGCCGTCCAGGGGGCGCGACGCCCTGTGGGGCGCCTGAGGTGCTGTCAGGCGCTACAGGGCGAGCTTGAAGCCCAGGTGGGACGCGGTGAAGCCGAGGCGCTCGTAGAAGCGGTGGGCGTCGGTGCGGGTGGCGTCGGAGGTGAGCTGGACGAGGTCGGCGCCGAGCCGGCGGGAGGTGGCGACGGCCCACTCGATCAGGTCGGTGCCCAGGCCGGCGCCTCGCTCGTCCGCGTGAATCCGGACGGCCTCGATGACGGCGCGGGTGGCGCCGCGGCGGGAGAGGCCGGGGACGAGGGTGAGTTGGAGGGTGCCGACGACGCGGCCGGAGCGTTCGGCGACGACCAGGTGCTGGTGCGGGTCGGCGGCGATCCGCTCGTAGGCGGCCCGGTACGGGGCCGGGTCGTCGGGGGATTCCCGGGTGGCTCCGAGGGGGTCGTCGGCGAGCATGGCGACGATGGCGGGGAGGTCGTCCGCGGTGGCGCGACGGATCGTCAGGTCGGTCATGATCCTCGACCCTACTCGTCCGTGCCGTGCCGAATCCGTCCGTACCCGGTCTTCCTTCCCGTGCTGTCGGTGCGGGGAGGTACGGTGCGTGGCGGACGGTCACCGGCGCAGAGAGGGGGCCCCGTGCAGGCGAAGCAGCAGCCGGCGGCGCCGCGCCAGCTTGCCCAGGTGGAGGGCGTGCTGGAACGGATCACGTACGCCAATGAGGAGACGGGGTACACGGTCGCCCGGGTCGACACCGGTCGGGGTGCGAACGACCTGCTGACGGTGGTCGGGGCGCTGCTGGGGGCGCAGCCGGGGGAGTCGCTGCGGCTGTTCGGCCGGTGGGGCTCGCATCCGCAGTACGGGCGCCAGTTCACGGTGGAGAACTACACGACGGTGCTGCCGGCCACGGTGCAGGGCATTCAGCGCTATCTGGGTTCAGGTCTGATCAAGGGCATCGGTCCGCGGTTCGCGGAGCGGATCGTGGAGCGTTTCGGGGTCGAGACGCTCGAGGTGATCGAGAACGAGCCGGGTCGGCTGATCGAGGTGCCGGGGCTGGGGCCGAAGCGGACCAAGAAGATCGCGGCGGCGTGGGAGGAGCAGAAGTCCATCAAGGAGGTGATGGTCTTCCTGCAGACCGTCGGTGTTTCGACCTCCCTGGCGGTGCGGATCTTCAAGCAGTACGGCGACGGTTCGATCGGGGTGGTGAAGGAGCGGCCGTACCAGCTGGCGTCGGACGTGTGGGGCATCGGCTTCCTGACGGCGGACCGGATCGCGCAGGCGGTGGGGATCCCGCACGACAGTCCGGAGCGGGTGAAGGCGGGGCTGCAGTACGCGCTGTCGCAGAGCAGCGACCAGGGGCACTGCTTCCTGCCGGAGGAGCGGCTGATCGCGGACGGGGTGAAGCTGCTGCAGGTGGACGTCGGTCTGGTGATCGACTGTCTGGCGGAGCTGGTGGCCACCGAGGGGGTGGTGCGCGAGCGGGTGCCGGGGGAGGGCGGGGAGCCGGTCACGGCGGTGTACCTGGTGCCGTTCCACCGGGCGGAGGTGTCGTTGGCCAATCAGCTGTTGCGGTTGCTGCGGGCGGACACCGACCGGATGCCGGGGTTCGCGGAGGTGGACTGGGAGGCGGCGCTGGGTTGGTTGGCGGGGCGGACGGGGGCCGACCTGGCGCCGGAGCAGCGGGAGTCGGTGAAGCTGGCGCTGACCCGGCGGGTGGCGGTGCTGACCGGTGGTCCGGGTTGTGGCAAGTCGTTCACGGTGAAGTCGATCGTGACGCTGGCGCTGGCGAAGCGGGCCAAGGTGGTGCTGGCGGCGCCGACCGGGCGGGCGGCGAAGCGGCTGGCGGAGCTGACCGGGGTCGAGGCATCGACGGTGCACCGGCTGCTGGAGTTGAAGCCGGGCGGTGACGCCGCCTTTGACCGGGACCGGCCGCTGGATGCGGATCTGGTGGTGGTGGACGAGGCGTCGATGCTGGATCTGATCCTGGCGAACAAGCTGGTCAAGGCGGTGGCGCCGGGTGCGCACCTGCTGTTGGTGGGGGATGTGGACCAGTTGCCGTCGGTGGGGGCCGGCGAGGTGCTGCGGGACATGCTGGCGCCGGGTGGTCCGGTCCCGTCGGTCCGGCTGACCCGGATCTTCCGGCAGGCGCAGCAGTCGGGGGTGGTGACCAACGCGCACCGGATCAACGAGGGGCTGCTGCCGATCACGGACGGGCTGCCGGACTTCTTCCTGTTCGCGGAGGACGACGCGGAGCGGGCGGCGGGTCTGACGGTGGACGTGGTGGCCCGTCGGATCCCGCAGCGGTTCGGGTTGGATCCGCGGCGGGACGTGCAGGTGCTGGCGCCGATGCACCGGGGTCCGGCGGGTGCGGGGGCGTTGAACACGTTGCTCCAGGCGGCGGTCACGCCGGCGCGGGAGGGTCTGGCCGAGCGCCGTTTCGGCGGCCGCACCTTCCGGGTCGGGGACAAGGTGACCCAGGTCCGGAACAACTACGAAAAGGGGCGCAACGGGGTCTTCAACGGCACAGTGGGTGTCGTGACGTCACTGAGCGTGGACGACCAGCGGCTGACGGTGCTCACGGACGAGGACGAGGAGGTCCCGTACGACTTCGACGAGCTGGACGAGCTGGCGCACGCGTACGCGGTGACCATTCACCGGTCGCAGGGGAGCGAGTACCCGGCGGTGGTGATTCCGGTCACTACGTCGGCGTGGACGATGCTCCAGCGCAACCTGTTGTACACGGCCGTGACCAGGGCGCGGAAACTGGTCGTGCTGGTGGGGTCGCGCAGAGCGATCGGACAGGCCGTGCGGGCCGTCAGTGCAGGTCGCAGGCACTCCGCGCTGGACCACCGGCTGGCAAGTGGATGAACGTCCAGGGGTGGTGTACGTTCAGAGGTTGTCTTGACGTGAAGAGATTTAGGGCGTTACCTGGTCTGGTGCCGATCTTGTCCGGTTCGTACCGGCGACGGCGGCAGGCTTTGTAGGCAAGGGCCCTTTCCGGCCCGCCCCGGGTGCGCGGGCGTCCCTCGGATGGGGGATCGTAGAGACAGTCAGGGCACTCGGATGAGGATTCATTTCGTCGGTGAGGAAGACGTGAGCGACAAATCGGTAGTACTGCGGTACCAGGACGGCGAGTACGAGTACCCCGTCGTCGAGAGCACTGCGGGCAACGCCGGCTTCGACATCTCGAAGCTGCTTCCGCAGACCGGTCTGGTCACCCTGGACAACGGCTTCGGCAACACCGCCGCCTACAAGTCCGCGATCACCTTCGTGGACGGTGACAACGGCATCCTGCGCTACCGCGGCTACCCGATCGAGCAGCTGGCCGCCAAGGGCGACTTCATCGAGACGGCGTACCTGCTGATCAACGGTGAGCTCCCGACCGGCGACCAGCTCGCCGCCTTCAACGCCGAGATCACCAACCACACCCTGCTGCACGAGGACGTCAAGCGCTTCTACCAGGGCTTCCCCCGGGACGCGCACCCGATGGCGATGCTCTCCTCGGTGGTCGGCGGTCTGGCGACGTTCTACCCGGAGAGCCACAACCCGTTCGACGCGGCCCAGCGCCACCTGTCGACCGTGCGCCTGCTGGCGAAGCTCCCGACCATCGCCGCGTACGCGTACAAGAAGGCGATGGGCCAGCCCTTCGTCTACCCGCGCAACGACCTGAGCTACGTCGAGAACTTCCTCCGGATGACCTTCGCCGTCCCGGCCGAGGACTTCGAGATCAACCCGGTCGTCGTGAACGCGCTGGACAAGCTGCTGATCCTGCACGCGGACCACGAGCAGAACTGCTCGACCTCGACCGTGCGCCTGGTCGGCTCCAGCCACGCCAACCTGTTCGCCTCGATCTCGGCTGGCATCTCGGCGCTGTGGGGCCCGCTGCACGGCGGCGCCAACCAGGCCGTGCTGGAGATGCTGGAGCAGATCCAGAAGGACGGCGGCGACGTCGACGCCTTCATTCGCAAGGTGAAGAACCGCGAGGACGGCGTCAAGCTGATGGGCTTCGGCCACCGCGTGTACAAGGCGTTCGACCCGCGCGCCGCGCAGGTCAAGCTCCTCGCCCACGAGGTGCTCGGCCAGCTGGGCAAGTCCGACGAGCTGCTCGACATCGCGCTGAAGCTCGAGGAGCACGCGCTGCAGGACGACTTCTTCGTCTCGCGCAAGCTGTACCCGAACGTGGACTTCTACACCGGCCTGATCTACCGCGCCATGGGCTTCCCGACCAGCATGTTCACCGTGCTGTTCGCCCTCGGCCGGCTGCCGGGCTGGATCGCCCACTGGCACGAGATGATCAACGACCCGACCAGCCGGATCGGCCGTCCGCGCCAGATCTACACCGGCACCGCGATCCGCGACTACGTCGAGCTCGACGCTCGCTGACGCGCCCCCCGGTACGGCCGAAGGGCCCGGTCGCTCCCAGCGGAGCGGCCGGGCCCTTCGGCCGTGCCGTGCAGAGTGCGGCGCACGACGCCCGGGGCGCTTCCGAGGCAGAAACGGCCGCTCAAAGCGTTCCTGATCCGGTCGCGACCCCGGCGCCGTGCGCGATGGCGGCCGGATGACCGGCTGCCGTCCGGGGCCCGCCGGAGCCCCGCTCTACAAAAGGTAAGACGTAACCGGGGGCGCAAAGTTACGGCCGGGGGGTGTGAGTTGGGTCTCTCCACGCTCCGTGTGCGCCCGGGCACCCGCCGATCCGCCCCCGGCCGGCCACTTGTTCGCCGTCCATACCACACCGCACGGCGGGCGCGCTGCGTCACCCTCCCCACAGTCATCGCAACCCAGCGTGATAGGAATCCTCTCATTCCGGTACGGACCGCCCTGCCTTGTCGCGGAGCGGTGAACGGGTCAGGGAGGGAGTGCGCAGATGGCCAGGAACGTCGTCGTCACCGGTGGTGGCACGGGCATCGGGCTGGAGGTGGCCCGCCGGTTCGTTCAGGCCGGCGACAAGGTCGTGATCGTCGGCCGGCGCCGGGCGGTGCTGGAGCACGCCGCCGCCGAACTCGGCCCGAACGCCACTCCGCTGGTGTGCGACCTCGCCGATCCGGACGCGGTGGAGGTGGCCCTCGGCGACCTGCCGGAGCGGATCGACGTCCTGGTCAACAACGCCGGCAGCCGGGAGACCGTGATCGGGGCCGGCCCGCACGCGGTGCTGGCGCGCTGGCGCGGGGACTTCGAGCGCAACGTGCTCACCGCGGTGCTGCTCACCGAGTCGATCCGCGACCGCCTCACCCCGGGCTCCGGCCGGGTGGTCACCGTCTCCTCGATCGCGGCCCTGCGCGGAGCCGGCTCGTACGGCGCCGCCAAGGCCTCGCTGCACGCCTGGAACCACTTCCTCGCCGCCCAGCTCGGCCCGTCCGGCATCACCGCCAACATCGTGGCCCCGGGCACCGTCTCGGGCACCGAGTTCTTCGGCCCGCGGCTGGACGAGGCCGAGGTGTCCCGCCGGGCGGCGCGCACCCTGCTGGGGCGGATCGGGGAGTCCGGCGAGGTGGCCGCGGCGGTCTGCTTCCTGGCCTCGCCGGAGGCCGGGTTCATCACCGGCGAGATCCTGCACTGCAACGGCGGCGAACTCCTCGGGCGGTGACCCGCCGCGAGGAGCCCGGCCGGCTCGCGTTCCGGTCGGGGTCCCGGTTCAGGACGCGGCGAACCGCCGCAGTCGCAGGCTGTTGGTGACCACGAACACCGAGGAGAACGCCATGGTGGCGCCGGCCACCACGGGGTTGAGCAGCCCGGCCGCGGCCAGCGGGATCGCCGCCACGTTGTAGGCGAAGGCCCAGAACAGGTTGCCCTTGATGGTGGCCAGGGTCCGGCGGGAGAGCCGGATGGCGTCGCCGGCGGCGCGCAGGTCGCCGCGGACCAGGGTCAGATCGCCGGCCTCGATCGCGGCGTCCGTGCCGGTGCCCATGGCGAGCCCGAGGTCGGCCTGGGCGAGGGCGGCGGCGTCGTTGACTCCGTCGCCGACCATCGCCACCGAGCGGCCCTCGGCCTGCAGCCGGCGGACGGTGGCCACCTTGTCCTCGGGCAGCACCTCGGCGATCACGTCCTCGGCGGGGATGCCGACCTCGGCCGCCACCGCCCGGGCCACCAGCTCGTTGTCGCCGGTGAGCAGCACCGGGCGCAGGCCCAGGGCGCGCAGGTCGGCGATGGCCTCGGCGCTGGTCGGCCTGACCGCGTCGGCGACCTCCAGCACGGCCCGGGCGGCGCCGTCCCAGCCGACCGCGACGGCGGTGCGGCCGGCCCGTTCGGCGGCGGCCTTGGCCTCGGCGAGCGCGGGCGGCAGCGGCTGCCGCTGCTCGTCCAGCAGGGCCTGGCGGCCGGCCGTCACGGTGTGCCCGTCGACGGTGCCGCGCACGCCGAGTCCGGGGACGTTGGCGAAGCCGGCCACGGCGGGCAGCTCGCCGACCCGGTCGGTCGCGGCGGCGGCGACGGCGCGGGCGATCGGGTGCTCGGAGGCGTGCTCGAGCGCGCCGGCGAGCCGCAGCGTCTGCTCCTCGGTGACGCCGTCGGCGGTGTGCACGGCGACCAGGGCCATCCGTCCGGTGGTGACGGTGCCGGTCTTGTCGAGGACGACGGTGTCCACCGCGCGGGTGGTCTCCAGCACCTCGGGGCCCTTGATCAGGATGCCCAGCTGGGCGCCGCGGCCGGTGCCGACCATGAGCGCGGTCGGGGTGGCCAGGCCCAGGGCGCAGGGGCAGGCGATGATCAGGACCGCGACGGCGGCGGTGAACGCCGAGGTCGGGCTGTCGGTGGCGAGCAGCCAGCCGACCAGGGTGGCGAGGGCGATCAGGATGACGATCGGGACGAAGACGGCGGAGATCCGGTCGGCCAGCCGCTGGGCGGCGGCCTTGCCGTTCTGGGCGTCCTCGACCAGCTTGGCCATCCGGGCGAGCCGGGTGTCGGCGCCGACCCGGGTGGCCTCGACCACCAGCCGCCCGCCGGCGTTCACGGTGGCACCGGTGACGGCGTCGCCGGCGCCGACCTCGACGGGGACCGACTCGCCGGTGAGCATCGAGGCGTCCACGGCGGAGGAGCCCTCGACCACCACGCCGTCGGTGGCGATCTTCTCGCCGGGGCGGACCACGAAGCGGGTGCCGACGGTCAGCCGGGAGACCGGCAGCCGGACCTCCCGGCCGTCCTGGAGCACCGCGACGTCCTTGGCACCGAGGTCGAGCAGGGCGTGCAGGGCGGCGCCGGCCCGCCGCTTGGAGCGGGCCTCCAGCCAGCGGCCGAGCAGGATCAGGGTGGTGACCGCGGCGGCCGTCTCCAGGTACAGCGTGGAGGAGGCGTCGCCGCCGGACACGGCGAGCGAGAAGGTGTGGCGCATCCCGGGCATCCCGGCGTCGCCCCAGAACAGCGCCCACACCGACCAGCCGAAGGCGGCCAGGGTGCCGAGCGAGACCAGGGTGTCCATGGTGGCGGCGCCGTGCCGGAGGTTGGTCCAGGCGGCCTGGTGGAACGGTTTGCCGCCGTACGCCACGACCGGGCCGGTCAGGGCGAAGGCGAGCCACTGCCAGTTGTCGAACTGCAGCGCCGGGACCATGGAGAGCAGGACCACCGGCACGGTGAGCACGGCGGAGAGCAGCAGCCGGTCGCGCAGGGGGTCCGGCGCGGCGGGGGCGTCCTCGGCGGGCCGGTCGGCCTCGGGTGCGGCGGGTGGCGGCGGAAGCTCGGCGGTGTAGCCGGTGCGCTCGACGGTGGCGATCAGGTCGGCGACGCTCACCGGGGAGTCGAAGGAGACCTTGGCCTTCTCGGTGGCGAAGTTGACGGTCGCCTCGACGCCGTCCAGCCGGTTGAGCTTCTTCTCGATCCGCGCGGCGCAGGAGGCGCAGGTCATCCCGCCGATCGAGAGTTCGACGCTCTCCCGGGCCGGGGATGCGGCTATGCCCGGGGTGGTGGTGCTCATGCTGGTGCTCCTCACTGGTGGGCCGTGCCGGGGCGGTGGGCCTCGCCGGGGGCGGGCGGCCCGCCCGCCCCCGTGCGGGGGATCAGGCCGAGCGGCCGACCAGCTCGTAGCCGGCCTCGTCGATGGCAGCCCGCACCTGGTCGTCCGCGAGCGGGCCGTCGGAGGAGACGGTCACCGTGCCGGCCTTGGCGTCGGCGGCCACCGAGGTCACACCGGGCAGCACCGCGACCTCCTCGCTGACCGACTTCTCGCAGTGGCCGCAGCTCATCCCGCTGACGGTGTAGGTGACGGTGCTGGACATGAGGACCTCCGTGGGATGGCTGTGCGCGGGGCTCGCCCCGCGGCTCTGTCTGCACTCAACACCATACCCCCCTGGGGTATTCCGGCGAGGGGTGGTGGGGGTGCTCCGGGTCGCAGTTTCACCGTCGACCGTGTGCCGACAGTAGCCGCACCGCACCGCTTCGCCGGACTTGGTCCTCCGTAGGGGTGTGTCCGTCCGATCAGGCGGCGCGGGCGCGGGAGCGAGTGCATTGGCCAGTGAGGTGGCAGGGGTCCGCGGCGGGGCGGTCCGCCGCGCGGCGCGGGGGTGCGCGGCGCGGGTTATGTTCGGAGGGTGTCCCTGAAACGCCGTGACCGGACGACGGCCATCGGAGTGGGCGCCCTGCCGTCCGCCCGGCGCAGGAGCGCACTGCTCGCGACCGACCTGCAGGACCTGTCCTTCCTGCGCCGTGCCGCACCCGCGCTGATCGCCATGGGGATCGTCTCCCTCGCGGACTTCCTCTCCGGCCAGGACCGCTACCTCGCGCCGCTGATGGTGGTCGTCCCCTCGGTCGCCTCGCTCACCCTCAAGCCGGTCGAGCTGCTCTGGGTCTGCCTGCTCGGCTTCTTCGCCCTGCTCGGGCTCAGCAACTACGACCAGGTCGTCGACCTCAACGACGGGCGCTTCCTGTACGGCGCGATGGTCAGCTACGTGGCCCTCACCGTTCTCGGCGCGGGCGTCGCCGAGCTGCGGATGCGACGAGCCGCAGCCTTCGCGGCCGTCGCCTCGGTCGCGGAGGCCGCCCAGCGCGCCCTGCTGCGCCAGCCCCCGCCGACCGTCGGTCCGCTGCGCCTCGCGGTCCGGTACGTCTCGGCGGCGGACGCGGGCCGGATCGGCGGCGACCTCTACTCGGTGCTCGACACCCCGTACGGGGTCCGGGTACTGGTGGGCGACGTCCGGGGCAAGGGCCTGGGCGCGGTGCAGACCGCTGCGGTGGTGCTCGGCGCGTTCCGCGAGGCCGCCTACGACGAGGACAAGCTTCCGAACGTGGCCGGCCGGATCGAGGCCAGCGTCCAGCGGCACGTACCCGACGGCGAGTTCACCACGGCGCTGTTCGCCGGCTTCGACCGGCCGGGCCAGGTGGAGCTGATGCACCTCGGCCACGTGCCACCGATCAAGGTCGGACGGGACGGCACGGTGGAGGTGCTGGAGTCTCCCGAGCCGTGGGTGCCGCTCGGTCTCGGGAAGCTGGCGGCCGGCGAACCCGGCGTCATGCGGGTGCCGTTCGGCGTGGACGACGTGCTGGTGCTGTGCACCGACGGGGTGATCGAGGCGCGGCACCACCGGACCGGCGAGTTCTACCCGCTGGCCGAGCGGGTCGGCCCGCTGGTGCGCGACGCCTCCCGTTCGCTCGCCGAACTGGAGAGTGCGGTCGGCCGGATCTACGCCGACCTGCTGCTGCACACCGGCGGCGAGCTGGGCGACGATGCCCTGTTGCTGCTGCTCAGCCGCACCGACCCGGACCGGGACTGATCAGCCCCCGGCTGAGTGGGTGGCGTCGGCGAGGGCGCGGAAGATCAGGGCGGTCGAGGCGGCGCCCGGGTCCCGGTGGCCGATGCTGCGGGGGCCGAGGTAGGAGGCGCGGCCCTTGCGGGCCTGCAGCGGGACGGTGTCCTCGGCGCCCCGCTCGGCCGCGTCGGCGGCGGCCGCAGCGGCCGCCGCGAGACCGGCGGGGGCGGCTGCGCGGAACGCGGCGACGGCCGGGGTCCAGGCGTCCACGACGGTCTTGTCGCCCGGTACGGCCCCGCCCAGATCCCGCAGGGCGGCGAGGCCGGCCGCCAGCGCGTCGGCCAGCTCGGCGGGTGTGGCGGTGGGGCCGTCGAGAGGGGCGCCCATCGCCCGGAAGGCACTGCCGTACAGCGGCCCGGAGGCCCCGCCGACCTTGGAGAGCAGGATGGTGCCGGTCCGGGTCAGCACCGCGCCCACGGTGGCGGGCTCCGGGGCGTCCGGGGCGTCCAGCGCGGCGGTGACCGCGGTGAAGCCGCGGCTCAGGTTGGCGCCGTGGTCCCCGTCCCCGATCGCGGTGTCGAGCGCGGTCAGCTCGTCCCGGTGCCGCTCGACGGCGGCGGCGAGGGCGCGGATCCAGGCCAGGGCGAGGGCGATGTCCATGCGGGGCTCCGGCCGTCAGGACCAGCGGAGGGCGGGGGTGGCGACCGGGGCGTCCCAGAGTTCCAGCACCTGCGGATCGGCCCTGGTCAGGGTGAGCGAGAACCCGGCCATGTCCAGGCTGGTGACGTAGTTGCCGACCAGGTTGCGGGCGATCCGGATGCCGCGCTCGGCCAGCCGGGCGTGCACCTCGCCGAAGACCACGTACAGCTCCAGCAGCGGCGTCGCACCCATCCCGTTGACCAGCGCGATCACCTCGTCACCGGCCGCCAGGTGGTGGTCGGCGAGGATCGTGTCCACCACCTCCGCGACCAGCAGGTGCGCCGGGCGCAGCGGTTCGCGCCGGCGGCCGGGCTCGCCGTGGATGCCGACACCGACCTCGATCTCGTCGTCCGGCAGCTCGAAACCCGGCTTGCCCGCGGCCGGAGTGGTGGCGGGGCCGAGCGCGACCGCGAACGAGCGGGAGGCCGCGTTGACCCGCGCTCCGAGGGCGGCCACCTCGGCCAGCGGAGCGCCGCGCTCGGCCAGCGCACCGGCCAGCTTCTCCACCGCGACGGTCGCGCCGGTGCCGCGGCGGCCGGCCGTCCAGGTGGAGTCCTCGACCGCCACGTCGTCGTCGACCAGGACGGTGGCCACCTCGATCCCCTCCTCGGCGGCCAGTTCGGCGGCGAGCCGGAAGTTCATCACGTCCCCGGTGTAGTTCTTCACCACGAACAGCACGCCGGCGCCGCTGTGCACGGCCTGCGCGGCGGCCAGCACCTGGTCCGGGACGGGTGAGGTGAAGACCTCGCCGGGACAGGCGGCGTCGAGCATCCCGGGGCCGACGAACCCGGCGTGCAGCGGCTCGTGGCCGGAGCCGCCCCCGGAGACCAGGGCCACCTTGGGGACGGCCGGGCGGGCGGAGCGGCTGATCACCCGGGCGTCGAGGTCGACGGTCAGCTCCGGGTGCGCGGCGGCGAAGCCGGCCAGCGCGTCCGGCAGGACGGACTCCGGGGTGTTGATCAGCTTCTTCACGGCGGCTCCCCTCGGCAGGTCGTGGCTTCGACGTTACGCCGACGGGCCGCCCGGCCCGGGCAGCCGCGACGGGCGGGCGTGGTGGTCCACCGCGGTCGAGCCGACGGCCCGTAGGCCCTCTCGTGCGGATCACGCCGGACGCCCACCGCCGGAGCACGCTCCCTCCTCGTCCGCCGATGGGCAGGAGGGGCGATCAACGACGCGCGCTGGTCCGACGTGATCCGAAGGAGAAGGCCTAGGGTCGGGCCATGGCAACGTCGGTGGGTGTAGTGCTGGTGTCGCACAGTGCGGCGATGGCGGCCGGACTGCGCGAACTGCTGGGGGAGCTCGGCGCCGGGGCGGTGGCGGTGGCGGTCGCCGGCGGGACCGGGAACGGCGGGCTCGGCACCAGCTACGACCTGGTGCTGCGGGCGGTCGCGGAGGCGGACCGCGGCGCCGGGGCGGTGGTCCTCCCGGACCTGGGCAGCTCGGTGCTGACCGCCCGCGCGGCACTGGCCGACCACCCCAGGCCGGGCGTGGTGCTGGTGGACGCGCCGTTCGTGGAGGGCGCGGTGGCGGCCGTGGTCGCGGCCTCCGCCGGGGCGGACCTGGACGCGGTGGTCGCGGCCGCCGAGGAGGCCCGCGGCTTCCGCAAGTTCTGACCCCGGCGCCGATGCGTCGCTACTTGGCGTCCCCGTAGCACTCCACGACGGCGGTGCTGAGCGGGAAGCGGACCGGGGTGTCGCCGAAGACCAGGCGGCTGGCCTCCTCGCCGGACTCGGTCACCGCCGCCGCCACCCGGTCGGCCAGGTCGGCGGGCGTGTGCACCATGACCTCGTCGTGCTGGAAGAACACCAGGTGCGGCCGGTCCGCCCCGGACTCCATCCCGGCCAGCCGGCGGCGCAGCGCGGCCAGCAGGGCGAGCGCCCAGTCCGCCCCGCTGGCCTGGATGACGAAGTTGCGGGTGAACCGGCCGCGGGCCCGCGCGGAGCGGCCGCCGGCCTCGCCCGCATCGGCGGCCTCGGTCAGGTCGAGCCAGTCGGCGGACGGCGGCGGGCAGGCGCGGCCCAGCCGGGAGTGCACCACCCCGCCGTCCTCACCGGTGCGGGCCGCCGCCTCGACGTACCCCATCGCCGCCGGGTAGCGGCGGCGCAGCGTGGCCAGCAGTGGACCGATGTCGCCACTGGTCTGGCCGTACATCGCGCCGAGCAGGCCGAGCTTGGCCTTGTCCCGGTCGCCGTGGAAGGCGGTGGCGGCCAGGGCCGAGTACAGGTCGCCCTCGGCGGCCGTCCGGGCCAGGCCGGCGTCCTGGGAGAGGGCGGCCAGCACCCGCGGCTCCAGCTGCGCGGCGTCGGCGACCACCAGCAGCCAGCCCGGATCGGCCACCACGGCGCGGCGCAGGATCCGCGGGATCTGCAGGGCGCCGCCGCCCCGGCTGGCCCAGCGGCCGGAGACCACCCCGCCGACCACGTACTCCGGGCGGAACCGTCCGCCGCGGGCCCACGCCCCCTGCCACGCCCAGCCGTGCGCGGCGTGCAGCCGGGACAGCTCCTTGTAGCGGATCATCAGGGCGGCCGCCGGGTGGTCGACCGCGCGCAGCTCCCAGCTGCGGGTGGATGCGAGCTGGACGCCCTGGTCGGCGAAGGCCTTGAGCACCTGGCTGTGCGAGTCGGGGTTGAACGGGCGGCCGCCGAGCGCCTGTTGCAGCTCGGCCGAGAGTTCGACGAGGCGTCGCGGCTGGGCACCGGGGAGGGTCGGGCGCGGGCCGAGCAGCTCGGTCAGCAGCGCGTCGTGGACGTCCGACCGCCAGGGCAGGCCGTCGTACGCCATCTCGGCGGCGAGCAGGGCACCGGCCGATTCGGCGGCCACCAGCAGCCGGAACCGGCCGCGGGCCGCCTCGTCCGCGATCGCGGCGACGCGGCGCTGCTGCTCGGCGTGGACCGCGACCACCGCATCGAGCGGATCGGTGCCTGGTGCCAGCTGGAGCCGGTCCGGTGCGAACAGGCCGGCCTGTTCGTCGGTCGGGCCGCTCTCCGGCAGGTCGGCCGGTACCGGCAGGCCACGCAGCCGGGCCCAGGCGGCGCCGAGCGAGCGGGGCGCGCCCCAGTGGCCCTCGTGGCCCAGCAGCAGGGCCTCGGTCAGCCGCAGGTCGTGGCAGCGGGCGAGCCGGAGCGGCAGCAGCGGGGCGTACGCGCTGTCGGCGGCGGCCCACACCCAGCGCGGGTGCTCGGCCGCCTCGACGGCGGCGACGGAGTCGGCGAGGCGGTCCGCGCGGACGGGCGGGCCGGCCGGCGTGCCGTCCTCGGCGAGCGGTTGCAGGCGGCCGCCCGGACCGTGCGGGTCAGGCACCAGGGCGTAGCGCGGCGGCACGGCGGCGGACTCCTCTCCGTCGGGCACGGCAGTTCGGACGACTCCGACGGTAGCGGTACGTACTGACAGCCGGGGGAAGGGTGGGGCGAGGGCGGGGCGGGAGGCGCGGCACGGTGCGGTCGCGGGCCGGTGGTGCGGCTCAGGGCCGGGTGGTGGCGAGGCCGGTGAGGAGGGCGTCGAGGGCGAGGGTGAAGCGGGCGTCGTGGTCGGCGGGGGTGCCCAGGCCGGCGGCGGTGGCCGCGGCGAGGGCGGGGAAGTCGGCGAGGTCGAGGGCGGCGGCGGGCGGTTCGGGGTGGCCGGGGGTGGTGGCGGCCTCGGCCAGGCAGTGGCCGATGACCAGGGTGGCGACCGCGTTGACGATGCGCAGGGCGACCACCGGGGTGAAGCCGGCCGCGACGAGGGCGGCGCCGGTGGCCTCGACCGCCCGCAGGGCCGCGGCGGTTCCGACCGGTCGGGTGGCGACCAGGGGGATCACCCCGGGGTGGCGGAGCAGTTCGGTGCGGAGGGAATCGGCGAGGTCGCGCAGCCGTCCCGTCCAGTCCGCACGGGCGGCGTCCTCGCCGGTCCGCACGGCGGAGACCACCAGCTCGACCAGGCCGTCCAGCAGGGCGGACTTGTTCGGCACGTAGTGGTACAGCGTCATCGCCTCGACCCCCAGCTCGGTGCCGAGGCGTCGCATCGAGAGCTTCTCGATGCCGTCCCGGTCGGTGAGGGCGAGGGCGGCGCGCAGCACCTTCTCGCGGGTGAGTCCGGCCCGCTTGGCGGTGGGTTCCATGGCTGCCCCTTGACATTCTTACGGCGTAAGAGACAGAGTAGCGCCCAGCGAAAGCCTTACACCGTAAGAGAGGGAATGAGAGATGCGCACCGAGCAGAACAAGGCCCTGGTCACCGGCTTCTTCGCCGCCGTCAACGACCGCCGGCTCGCCGAACTCACCGACTACCTGGCCGCCGACGTGGTCGACCACAACAAGATCATTCACGGCGAGCCGGACGAGCCGGGCGCCGCGTTCGCCGCGATCGAGCAACAGTTGGCCGCGCTGCGGCCGTACCACGCCACGGTGGAGGAGCTGATCGCCGCCGACGACAAGGTGGTCGCCCGGATCGTCCAGCGCGGCGTGCACGCCGGCAGCCACCCGCGGATGCCGGAGCCGACCGGCCGCTCCTTCGAGACCGAGGCCATTTTCGTCTTCACCGTGGCGGCCGGTCGGATCAGCGAGATCCGCGTGGTGGCCGACCGGTTGGGCTTCTTCCTCCAGGTCGGATGGGACTGGCCCACCGCCGAGTGACACCGCGTAGGGTCGGAGGATGACCGACAACCCCTTCTTCGTACCCAGCACCCTGGTGTACGAACTCCCCCCGTTCGCCGACATCCGGGAGGAGCACTACCGTCCGGCCTTCGAGCGGGGCATGGCCGAGCAGCTCGCCGAGATCGCGGCCATCACCGCCGATCCCGAGCCGCCGACCTTCGAGAACACCGTGGTGGCGCTGGAGCGTTCGGGCGCGCTGCTGCGCCGGGTGCGCGCGGTCTTCGACAACCAGGACAGCGCCGACACCACCCCCGGGGTGCAGGAACTCGACGCCGAACTCAGCCCCCTGCTGGCCGCCCACGAGGACAGCGTCCACCTGGACGCCGCGCTGTTCGCCCGGCTCGACGCCCTGTACGCGGTGCGCGACGAACTCGGCCTCGACCCCGAGTCGCAGCGCCTGCTGGAGCGCCACCACACCGAGTTCCTCCGGGCCGGCGCCCGGCTCTCGGCGGCCGAGCAGGACCGGCTGCGGGCCATCAACGCGCAGCTCGCCGCCGACGCCGCCGCGTTCCGCCGCAACGTGCACACCGACACCCTGGCCCGCGCCCTGGTGCTGGACAGCGCCGAGCAGCTCGACGGCCTGTCCGCCGACGCGGTGGCGGCCGCCGCCGAGAACGGCCGCGCGCTCGGCCAGGACGGCCGCTACGTGCTCAGCCTGAAGAACTTCTCCAACCAGAGCGAACTCGCCCAGCTCACCGACCGATCGGTGCGCGAGAGGCTGCTCGCCGCGTCGCTCGGCCGGGCCGTGGACACCAACGGCCCGCTGGCGGTGCGGATGGCGGCCCTGCGCGCCGAACGGGCCGCCCTGCTCGGCCACGACTCGCACGCCGCCTACGTGGTGGCCGACGAGACCGCCGGCACCGTGGCCGCCGTCTCCACCATGCTGGCCCGACTGGTGCCGCCGGCCGTCGCCAACGCCGAACGCGAGGCCGCCGAACTGGCCGAGCTGGCCGCCGCCGACGGCATCACCGAACTGGCCGCCCACGACTGGGCGTTCTACGCGGAGAAGGTTCGGGCCGAGAAGTACGAGCTGGACGCGGCCGCGCTGCGCCCGTACTTCGAGCTGGAGCGGGTGCTGCACGACGGGGTGTTCCACGCCGCCCACCTCGCCTACGGGCTGTCCTTCACCGAGCGCCCCGACCTCGTCGCCTACCACCCGGACGCCCGGGTCTTCGAGGTCTTCGACGCCGACGGAACCGCGCTCGGCCTGTTCCTGGCCGACTTCCACGCCCGGGAGTCCAAGCGCGGCGGCGCCTGGATGAACGAACTGGTCTCGCAGTCCCGGCTGCTCGGCCGGCGGCCGGTGGTGGTCAACAACCTCAACATCGCCAAGCCCGCGCCCGGCGAGCCCGCGCTGCTCACCTGGGACGAGGTGCGCACCATGTTCCACGAGTTCGGGCACGCACTGCACGGGCTGTTCTCGGACGTCACCTACCCGCTCTTCGCGGGCACCGAAGTGCCGCGCGACTTCGTGGAGTTCCCGTCCCAGGTCAACGAGATGTGGATGGTCCGCCCCGAGGTGCTGGCCAACTACGCCCGGCACCACGTGACCGGCGAGCCGCTGCCCGCCGAGACGGTGGAGCGGATGGCCGCCGCGGCCGGCTACGGGGAGGGCTTCCGCACGGTGGAGTACCTGGCGGCGGCGCTGCTCGACTGGGCGTGGCACACCCTCCCGGCCGGTCACGAGGTCGCCGATGCCGAGGAGTTCGAGGCGGCGGCACTGGCCGGGGCCGGGCTCGCGGTGGCCGCGATCCCGCCGCGGTACCGGACCACCTACTTCAACCACGTCTTCTCGGGCGGCTACAGCGCGGGCTACTACGCCTACATCTGGTCCGAGGTGCTGGACGCGGACACCGTGGAGTGGTTCGACACCAACGGCCGGGGCGTCCGGGAGAGCGGCGAGGTCTTCCGTGCCGAGCTGCTGTCGCGCGGTGCGAGCCGGGACGCGATGGAGTGCGTGCGCGCCGTGCTCGGCCGGGACCCGGAGATCGGGCCGCTGCTGGCCCGGCGCGGCCTGGCGTAGGGCGCACCGTCCGACCGACCGACCGAGAGACTGACCGTCCGACCGTCCGGGCCGGACGCCGCCGCGGGGCGGCGTCCGGCCCGGGTCGGGCCCCGTTCCCGCGTGATCGGTGCGGGGATCAGGCCGCGACGGTGATGGTGACCGTCGTGCCCGGTCGGGTGGCGGGCAGCAGCACGCTCGCCCCGCCGGGACGGCGGACGATCACCGTGCCCCGGGCGCCGGTCACCGTGACGGCGGCGCCGTCCGGCAGCACCAGATCGGTCCGGCAGGCGCGGGCCGAGGTGGTGAAGACCAGGGTGTAGACGCCGTCCCGGTACGACTCCCGGACGGGCGTGCCCGCCA
Source organism: Kitasatospora cinereorecta (assembly GCF_024172095.1). GTDB lineage: Bacteria > Actinomycetota > Actinomycetes > Streptomycetales > Streptomycetaceae > Kitasatospora > Kitasatospora cinereorecta. The sequence goes on from NZ_JAMZDX010000001.1 coordinate 1,177,452, forward strand.
ACGCGGTGGCGTACGGGCCGAAGGCGGGCCCGTCGCCGGGGGCCGGGCGGCCGTCGGAGCCGAGCGCGCAGTAGCCGCCGTCGCCCTGGCACCAGTACCACATCGTCCAGCCGGCGGCGAAGCCCGCCATCGCGGCCACCTGTCGCCGGACCAGCGCGGCGTTGCCCGGGGTCCGGGAGTTCGGCGGGCCCCACTCGCCGACCAGCACCGGCAGGTGCGCCGCCTTCGGGTAGGCGGTGATCGCCGCGGTGTAGTTCTCGATGAAGCCGCCGGTGGGGTCCCAGTCGCGGCCGGCCTCCACGGCGGTGTCGTAGAAGTGGGGAGCGTAGCCGAGTCGGGCGGCGCCCCGCCGCGGGTCGCCGAAGGCGGGCAGGCTGGTCGGCACCCCCTGGCCGACCAGCACGGTCGGTTCGACGAACAGCCAGGAGCGGTCGTCCACCCGGCGGACCGCGGCGATCAGGCGGCGGTACATGTCGGCCAGCCGGCCCTGCTCCAGCTCCGCGGAGGCGGCGGCGAGCACCGCGGGGTCGCTGGGGTCGCCGTCGATCGGGCCGAACGGCTCGTTGAACAGGTCGTAGCCCAACAGCGCCCGGTGGCCGCGCAGTTCGCGGGCCACGGTGGTGTAGAAGTCGTCCTGCCAGCGGCGCAGGTCGGCGTCGTCGTACAGGTGGCGGAAGGCGGCCTGCACGGCGGGCTGGAAGTAGCCGGCGAACCAGTCGTCCGGGTCCGGGGTGAACGGCAGCCCGTCGTCCCGGGTGGCCCAGACCGGGATGCCGCGGTCGCCGCCGCCGAACTTCGGCCCGTAGACGTCCTGGTGGAAGTCGACCACGGCGAGCAGCCCGTACCGCTCGGCCCAGTCCAGTACCCGGTGCAGCTTGGCGAACTCGGCCTCGTCGTACCGGTCGCGAGCGGGCTCCAGGCGGGTCCAGGAGACGGCGACGCGTAGCAGGGTGAAGCCGTGGGCGGCGATCGAGCGGATGTCGGCCTCGGTGGTCTCGCCGTACTTGTCGACGTTGAAGCCGCGCAGCTGGAGCACCCGCCCGTCGGCGGCCGTGAACAGCGACCGGCCGTCCGCCGCGGTGGTCGTGCCGGTCGGGAACTCCGCCTGTCCGTAGGGGAATCGGCCGTATCCGTCGGTGGCGGAGGCGGGCCGCCCGTCGGCGGCGGAGGCCGGCCCGTCGGCGGCCCGGGCCGGCCCGGTGGCGATGGTGCCCAGCAGGGCTGCGGCGGTCAGGGCAAGGGCTGCGGCGGTACGGCGAACGCGCACGGGGCACCTCGGCAGGGTGGGTGGTGGGATGCGCCGATAGTGCCTCAGCCGCCTGCACCGCACAAGAGGTGAGGAGTACTCATGTTTTGTCGGCCCCGGGCTCGCGACCCTGCGACAGGGGCTCGACCGCGGGCGGCGTCGGGGGTGTCGTCGCAGGCGCCATGGCGGGCGGCAGGGTGGCGGCCGCCGCCAGCCGGCCCCAGAGCAGATCGGCCAGGCCCTGCACCATCCGGGCGCGCGGACAGGGGTGCTGCTCCAGCCACCAGTCGCCGGCGGCCAGCACCATTCCGGTGATCGAGCGCCCCCATGTCTCGGAGAGCAGCGCGCTCTCCGCGCCGAGGTCCACCTCGAGCTGGATCGCCCGGGTGATCTCCTCGGCGATCTGCTTCAGCGCGGGAGCCAGCGCGTTCCCGGCGCCGGTCGGATCGCCGGGTTCCGGATGGGTCAGCAGCCGGTAGACCTGCGGGCGGGACTCGATCGCCGCGAGGTAGGTGTCCAGCACGTGCTCGACCCGGTCGCGCCGCTCAAGCGGCTCGCTCAGCGCGGCCCGCACGGCGGCCAGCAGGCCGGTGGTGTGGCGCTCGGTCAGGGCGCGGATCAGTCCGTTCCGGTCGCCGAAGTGCCGGTAGAGGATCGGCTTGGTGATGCCGGCCTCGGCGGCGATCGCGTTCATGCTGGCGCCCGGGCCCTCGCGCTGGATGACCCGGTCGGCCGCGTTCAGCAGTTGCTCGCGCCTGGACGGCTCGGCGGACTGGGCTGCCGTGGACGGGGCGGCGGCCGGGGTGGGGGGCTGCCCGGTGGGCTGGGTGGGGGGCTCCTCCGGGGGCATGCGCCGCTCCTCGCTGTGGGCGTTGACATCGGTTACCACTGGGTAGCAGACTCCGTCCATGTTACCCGAGGTAACACCGTAGTGGCGTGGGCATCCGTGGCGAGCCCGCACCTTTCGACCGGAGGCAGATCGATGAGCACCTTCTCGCTTGACCCGGGGCCGGACCAGATCGCGGTCCGCGACTGGCTGCACGGCTTCGCCGCCGACGTGATGCGGCCCGCCGCCGCCGAGTGGGACGAGCGCGAGGAGACCCCCTGGCCGATCATCCAGGAGGCGGCCAAGCTCGGCATCTACTCCCTGGACTTCTACGCGCAGCAGTTCTTCGACCCCTCCGGCGTCGGCATCCCGATCGCCATGGAGGAGCTGTTCTGGGGCGACGCGGGCATCGGCCTGGCCATCACGGGCACCACGCTGGCCGCCGTCGCGGTGCTGGCCAACGGCACCGAGGAGCAGATCGGCACCTGGGCCCCGCAGATGTTCGGCACCCCGGACGACGTCAAGGTGGCCGCCTTCTGCTCCTCCGAGCCCGACGCCGGCTCCGACGTCTCCGCGCTGCGCACCCGCGCCGTCTACGACGAGGCCAAGGACGAGTGGGTGCTGAACGGCACCAAGACCTGGGCCACCAACGGCGGCATCGCCGCCGTCCACGTCGTCGTCGCCACCGTGGACCCCGAACTCGGTGCCCGCGGCCAGGCCTCCTTCGTGGTGCCGCCCGGCACCCCGGGCCTCTCGCAGGGCCAGAAGTTCAAGAAGCACGGCATCCGCGCCTCGCACACCGCCGAGGTCGTGCTCGACGGCGTCCGGGTGCCCGGCCACTGCCTGCTCGGCGGCAAGGCGAAGCTGGACGAGCGCCTCGCCCGGGCCCGCGAGGGCGTGAAGAAGGGCGGCAAGAACGCCGCGATGGCCACCTTCGAGGCGTCCCGCCCGGCGGTCGGCGCCCAGGCCATCGGCATCGCCCGCGCCGCGTACGAGGTCGCCCTCGACTACGCGAAGACCCGGGTGCAGTTCGGCCGGCCGATCATCGACAACCAGGGCGTGGCCTTCCAGTTGGCCGACATGAAGACCCGGATCGACGCCGCCCGGCTGCTGGTGTGGCGGGCCTCCTGGATGGCCGTCAACAACCAGCCGTTCACCAGCGCCGAGGGCTCGATGTCCAAGCTGTACGCGGGCGAGACCGCCAAGTACGTGACCGCGCAGGCGATGCAGATCCTCGGCGGCAACGGCTTCACCCGGGAGTACCCGGTCGAGCGGATGCACCGGGACAGCGCGATCTACACGGTCTTCGAGGGCACCAGCGAGATCCAGCGGCTGGTCATCGCCCGCGCCATCTCGGGCATACCGATCCGCTGAGGCCTGTCCGACAATTCCCGTCGGGTCAGCGCGCGGCCCAGAAGGTGAGGCCGGCGGTCACGGCGCCCACCACGGCGCCCACGATCGTCTGGGCCAGGGTGTGGTCCCGCAGCACCACGCGGGACCACCCGATCACCGGGACCAGCGGCAGGAGCAGCAGCCACCAGGGGCCGAGCGCGATCGCCAGGCAGACCACCGCGCCGCTGGCCACCGCCGTGTGCACGGAGACCTTCCACCACACGGTGATCACCACGATCGGGACCAGCGAGGCGAACATCGCCGCCACCATCGCGGTCATGTCGGTCGGTGCCTTCAGCCAGACCATCACCACGAAGCTCAGCAGCACCGACGCCATGATGAACGGGATCACGATCAGCCGGCGCTGCCGCTGGCCCACGTGGCGGTCCTCCCAGCTGCCCCGGCGCATGCCCTTGCGGATGAACCAGGTCGGGATCACCGCGGCGAACAGGGCGGCGAACGCGGCCCAGGCCAGGCCCACCCAGCCGTACCGGCCGATGCCGACCACCGGCAGCACCGCCATGATCACGTTCTTGGGCTCCACACCATCAGTCACCCGGCGGGCCCAGGTGGTCGGTTCGGTGGTGGCGGTGGTCATGATGCTCCCGTGATCGTCGGTATGACGATCAGAATTGTGGCGCACGCCGCTCGAGGAAGGCCGACAGCCCCTCCCTGACGTCCGGAGCCAGCCGCGAGGCGCGCTCCCACGGCTCCACCGCGGCAGCCGCCGCCTCCGGCGGACCGGCCAGCGCGGCCTTCACCGCGCCGATGGTCTGCGGCGAGCGCCGGGTCAGCAGCCTGGCGAACTCCTCGGCGCGGGCCGCCAGCCGGTCGGCCGGGACGACCTCGTCCACCAGGCCGAACCGCTCAGCCCGCACCGCGTCCACCAGCTCCCCGGAGAACAGCAGGTACTTCGCCCGCGCCGGACCGACCAGCCGGGCCAGCCGCACGGTCGGCACCGCCGGGTACACCACGCCCAGCTTGGCCGGGGTGATGCCGAACCGGGCGTCCTCGGCGGCGAAGCGCAGGTCGCAGGCGACCGCCAGTTGGCAGCCGCCGCCCACGCAGGCGCCGTGCACCACCGCGATCGTCGGGTGCGGGAACGCGGCCAGCGCCTCCTCGGCCGCCACGTTCTGCGCGTGATAGGCGTCGGCCCGGTCCGGGTCGCCGTACACCTCGGCCAGCTCGGCGATGTCCGCACCGGCCGAGAAGGTGCCCGCGGCACCGGTCAGCAGCAGCGCCCGCACCCCGGGCCGGACCGCCAGGCGCTCCAGCACACCGGGCAGGGCCCGCCACATCGCCCCGGTCACCGCGTTCCGCCGCTCCGGCCGGTCCAGCACGAGAGTGGCCACCCCGTCGTCGACCCGGGCGCGCAGACCGTCCACTCCGGTCGGGACGGTCTCGGCTGTTTCGGTCGTCTCGGTGGTTCCGGTGGCTCCGGTGGTCGGGACGGTCTCGCTGGACTCGGCGGTCCTGGCCACGGTTTGCCTCCGGGGACGGGGAGAGGGACGTCCGTCAGCGTTCCACAGCCGCCTCGTCCGGCACCACGGCCGTCACTGTGATCTCCACCAACTGGCCGGTGTAGCCCAAGCAGGACACCCCGAGCAGGGTGGAGGTGTGCGGACCGGCCCCGAGGCCCGAGGCGTTCACCACGTCCCACACCGCGGAGAGCGGGCCCGGCTCGTCGGACACCACGTACACGGTGGACGCCACCACCTGCGGCAGGTCGCTGCCGACGTGCTCCAGGGCCGCGGTCAGATTGGCCAGCACCTGGTGCGCCTGGGCGACGGGGTCACCCGGCCCGACCAGCGTGCCGTCCGCGTCCAGCGGCACTCCGCCGGCCAGGAAGGCCAGCCGGGTGCCCGGCTCCACCACGGCGGTGTGCGCGTATCCGGGCGGCGGGAAGAGACTCGGGACCGTACTGCGCGTGACCATGTGCTCGTCGCTCCTCGGGTTCGACGGGATCCTCGCCGGTTGCCGATGATCGGACGGCGCGGGCCGTGCTGTCACCCGATTTTCGCCGCGCCCGGGTTCTCCGCATTCGGCTTCGCCGTGCCCGGCCATTCGGGGGCGAGCAGCGACCAGACCTCCTTGTCGTGCCGGACCCCGTTGTGCGGCATCCACTCGCGGAGCGTGCCGTCCAGCGTCATCCCCATCCGCTGGGCCACCGCCCGGCTGCGCAGATTGAGCGGGCTGCACCACCACTCCACCCGGTGCATCCCGCGCTCGACGAGTGCGTAGTCGATCAGGTGGCGGACCGCGGCGCCGATCAGCCCGCGCCCCTCGCCGGCCCGCTCGCTCCACACCCCGATCTCGCAGACCCCGACCCGGACGTCGAAGTTCACGAACATCGCGCCGCCGACCAGGGTGCCGTCCAGCCAGACGCCGCAGATCCGGCCGGTGTCGGCGGCCTGCTTGTCGGCGTACGACTGCAGGGTGGCGCGGGCGGAGTCCAGGTCGGTGGAGCGGGAGGCCCATGGGATCCACGGGTCGAGGTTCGGCCTCGCCCGGTCGATGTGGGCCAGGAACTCGGCGGCCCGCCAGGGCTCCAGGGGCCGCAGCTCGGCGTTGTCGGCGAGCGGTATCGCGTACATGGGGCCGCCTTTCGGGGGCGCTCGAAGGTCGCTGGGCCAGGTACGTAACAAACGTTTGGTAGGTACCATAGCCTGCATGACGCCTGCCCGTGGAGACCATGACGCCCGCCGGACCGAGGTTTCGATGGCGGTGTGGCGGGTGCTCGCCGAACGCGGCTTCCAGGGGCTGACCCTGCGCGCCGTGGCCGCCGAGATGGGCGCCTCGACCGGGCTGCTCACCCACTACTTCCCGAGCAAGCGGGCGCTGCTCAAGCACGCCCTCGACGTCCTGGAGCAGCAGGCGGCCGAGCGGCCCCGACCGGCCGCCGAGCGGGCGGGCGACGCCAAGGGCCTGGCGATGCTGCGCGCCGTGCTGCTCGACATCCTGCCGCTGGACCGGGAGAACGCGGACGGGAACCGGATCTGGGTCAGCTCCTGGGACGTCGCCCTGGCCGACCCCGAACTCGCCGCCGAGCATGCCGAGCGCTACCGGCGCGCGCGGGAGAACATGACCCGCCTGGTCGCCGACGCCCAGCGGCTCGGCGAGTTGCCCGCCGACCGGCCGGCTGGGGACCTGGCTGCGGCCGCGCAGTCCTTCGTGCTCGGGCTGGTGGTGCAGGCGCTGTTCGCGCCGCAGGAGTTCCCGCCGGCGCGGCAGACCGAGCTGCTGGACGCCTACCTGGCGGGGCTCGCGGCCGGCTGAGTCGGCGCTGCGCGAGGGCCGGTGGGGGGAGCGGCGCGGGAGCGGCCTGCCGTGCGCGGCGTGCGGCGTGCGGGCTCGGTGCGGGGCGTTGCGCCGGTGAGGAGTGGTGGCGCCCCCAGCAGGATTCGAACCTGCGACCTACCGCTTAGAAGGCGGGTGCTCTATCCGCTGAGCTATGGGGGCATGGTGGGAGGGCGGCCCGCATTGACGCTTGCGGCCGCGCCGACTGCCCTGGCCGGGACGGGATGTCCGGGACAGGATACGGGTGTCCGGAACCTCCGCCGGGCCTTCACGGGTCGGGCCGGGTGTGTCGGCCCCGGTGGAGCGGTCCGATAATCGCAGGTAGTGCTCGGGTGTGCAGCGTTCTGGGGGGCCGGGGGGCCGGACGTTGTGTACTCGTTACGGGGCTGCCGCCTCACCCGTTATGGATTCGCTTCGAGGAATGGACTAGTCCGGTCGGCGGTGGGGGAGTGATTTGACTTCCTTTGCCCGGATGACATGGACCGGCCGAGGTGGCGGCCGTCCGTTCGGGGCTCGAGGGTGCGTGCGGCGTGGCGGTTCGTTGTCATGGACCCGTCGGTGCGATTGTTCACAAGTGGGGGCGAAACGTCCCGGATTCACCCTTCGGGATGACGTCGGTTATCCACAAAGCCGAGTTTTCCACAGGGATTTCCCAGGTTCTGATGACGCATTCCTCCGCGGTGCACCATCATCTCGCGGCGGGGATTTCCGCCGGCGGATTCCGGAATCGCTCCGGACGGACGGAGGATGTGCGATGAATGAGACCCTGGTGACCATGGTGGGCAATGTCGCCTCGTCGGTGACGTACGGTCAGACCCCGGCCGGAGTCCCGGTGGCGAACTTCCGGATGGCGGCGACGGAGCGCCGGTTCGACCGCGGTGCGGGCGACTGGGTGGACGGCGACACCACCTGGGTCACGGTGGTGGCTTGGCGGTGGCTCGCGACCAATCTGGTCAGCTCGGTCAACAAGGGCGATCCGGTGATGGTGAGTGGGCGACTGCGGGTGCGCGAGTGGGGTGAGGAGGGCAGGCGGCGGACGGCGGTGGAGATCGATGCCCGCACAGTGGGGCACGACCTGTCCCGCGGCACCTCGGCGTTCCGCTGGGCGGTCGAGGCCAAACCCGGTCTGGTGCACCGCAGTTCGCCGTCCGAGACGACGGTCTCGCTGGAGGAGGCGGTTCCCGACTGGATCGTCGCCGCGGTCGAGGCCCGCCGTGAGGCGGTCGACGCCGCGGGTGTGGCCGGTGGGGCGGCGGGTTCGGGTGGGGCCGGTGGGGCAGTTGGGGCCCGTGCGGTGGAGGAGGTTCTGAACTGACCGAATCGGGGCACTTCTTGGGCGGCGGAGTGCAATCGATAAGCTGGTTGGTACGGACAAAGTCATGATGTCGACTCGTCAACATACGATGATCGGCCGAACTTTGATAACAAAACAGCCACGGAACTGTCCTTGTTTGCTACGCCCCTGGGAAGACGGGTTCGCGTCAATAGGATGCGTCTGGTCCACACACGTGCAGCGGCGTCACAGGGGGCGTCGCTTTGCAGGGGCGGCCGGCCATCGGTACGGCCCAGCCCGGAGGGATCGCACATGTTCCACACCCAGGGGCGGGCTGTCTCCCGCATAGCAGCTGTCATGCTCGCGTCCGGCCTGATGGCCGGCGGAGCGGCTGCCACCGCGGTGGCAGACAACGCAGGCTCCACCGGTGGCGTCACCGCCACGGTCGAGCCCACGCTGCTCAGCGGAAAGATCGACATCGACGGCATCGGTGAACGCCAGGGTGGCCTCTTCACGATGACGACGTCGGACGGCAAGACCATCCGCACGTACTGCATCGACTTCGGTCACGGCATCGACATCAAGTCGAAGGCCCAGTACCGGGAGTCCGAGTGGGCCTCCAGCCCGCTCGGCGCCAAGGGGCGCGAGGACGATGCGGCCAAGATCCTCTGGATCCTGGAGAACTCCTACCCGAAGCAGACCGACCTGAAGGCGCTCGCCGCCAAGGCCGGCATCTCCAAGCCCGGCGACTTCACCGACGAGGACGCCGCGGCCGGCACCCAGGCCGCCATCTGGAACTACTCCGACCACATGAAGGCCGTCCCGCAGGACCCGGAGGCCAAGCAGCTGCGCGACTACCTGGTCGGCGAGGCCAACGTCGGGATCAAGACCATCCCGACCGCTTCCCTGTCGCTCAGCCCGGACGCGCTCACCGGCCTCAGCGGCACCAAGGTCGGCCCGTTCAAGCTCAACAGCAGCGCCGACCAGGTCAAGTTCGCGCTCGGCGACGACTCCTCCGGCGGCAAGGTCAAGCTGACCGACAAGGACGGCAAGGCCATCGGCGCCAGCCTCAACGGCCCGATCGCCAAGGACACCCCGCTCTACGTCGACGTGCCAGCAGGCACGCCGGCTGGCTCCGTCTCGGTGACCGCCTCCGTCACCACCGCCGTGCCCACCGGTCGGGTCTTCCTCAGCGAGGGCTACACCGAGAAGGAGCACCAGCAGACCATGATCCTGGCGGGCTCCGACCAGACCACCGTGCCGGTGAAGGTCAAGGCCGCCTGGCAGCCCAAGGGCGCGCTGCCCTCCGCCACCGCCCAGGTCTCCTGCGCCGACAACGCCGTCAAGGTGACCGTCACCAACAACGGCGACCAGGAGGGCTCGATCGAGGTCAAGCCCGGCAAGACCGTCACCGTCCAGCCCGGCAAGAGCGAGACCGTGCTCGTCCCGGTCGCCGAGGACGCGGCCTACGACATCACCGTCACCGGACCCAACAAGTTCGTGAAGGAGTTCAAGGGCGTCCTGGACTGCAAGGTCACCACGTCCTCGACCCCGCCGACCACCCCGTCCCCGAGCCCGAGCGGCCCGAGCCTGGCCACCACCGGTGGCGGTAGCGGCACCGGCATCATGGCCGGCATCGCCGGCGCGCTCGTGGTCGCCGGCGCCGGCGCGGTCTACGCCCTGCGCCGTCGCGGTCGCCACGCCCGCACCTCCGCCTGACACCCCCCGGGCGGCCGTTCGCGCCGCCCGGTGAGCGGTTGATCCCCGCTCGAACGGTCGGCCGGCCCCGTCCTCCCGCATCCCGGGGAGGGCGGGGCCGCGCCGTTCCCGGGAGACCGGGACGGCGCCCGGGCCGCCGCCGGACGGGCGCCTCCCGCGCAGAGCGGCGGGCGGCTCACCTCGGCCGTTCGGGCGTGCGGGCCGCTTACGGCACAATGGAAGGCTGCAAGCCGATTACTCACGACGACGCCGGAGCGATCTCACGTGGCGGAATACATCTACACCATGCGCAAGGTGCGCAAGGCACACGGCGACAAGGTCATCCTTGACGACGTGACGCTGAGCTTCCTCCCCGGGGCGAAGATCGGCGTCGTCGGCCCCAACGGCGCCGGTAAGTCGACCGTGCTGCGCATGATGGCCGGCCTCGACCAGCCCTCGAACGGTGACGCCTTCCTCTCGCCGGGCTACACCGTCGGCATGCTCCAGCAGGAGCCCCCGCTCGACGACACCAAGACGGTCCTGGAGAACGTCCAGGACGGCGTCAAGGAGATCAAGGGCAAGCTCGACCGGTTCAACGAGATCGCCGAGCTGATGGCGACCGACTACTCGGACGCGCTGCTCGACGAGATGGGCAAGCTCCAGGAGGAGCTGGACCACGCCAACGCCTGGGACCTCGACGCCCAGCTGGAGCAGGCCATGGACGCCCTGGGCTGCCCGCCCGGCGACTGGCCGGTCACCAAGCTCTCCGGTGGTGAGCGCCGCCGCGTGGCGCTGTGCAAGCTGCTGCTGGAGGCCCCCGACCTGCTGCTGCTCGACGAGCCCACCAACCACCTGGACGCCGAGTCGGTGAACTGGCTCGAGCAGCACCTGGAGAAGTACGCCGGCACCGTCGTCGCCGTCACCCACGACCGGTACTTCCTGGACAACGTCGCCCAGTGGATCCTGGAGCTCGACCGCGGCCGCGCCTTCCCCTACGAGGGCAACTACTCCACCTACCTGGAGACCAAGGCCTCCCGTCTGAAGGTCGAGGGCCAGAAGGACGCCAAGCGCCAGAAGCGCCTCAAGGAAGAGCTGGAGTGGGTCCGCTCCAACGCCAAGGGCCGCCAGGCCAAGTCCAAGGCCCGTCTCGCCCGCTACGAGGAGATGGCGGCCGAGGCCGACAAGATGCGGAAGCTGGACTTCGAGGAGATCCAGATCCCGCCGGGCCCCCGCCTGGGCAGCATCGTCGTCGAGGTGGACAACCTCTCCAAGGGCTTCGGTGAGAAGCTGCTGATCGACGACCTGAGCTTCACCCTGCCGCGCAACGGCATCGTCGGCGTGATCGGCCCCAACGGCGCCGGCAAGACCACCCTGTTCAAGATGCTGCAGGGCCTGGAGACCCCGGACGGCGGCAACGTCAAGGTCGGCGAGACCGTCAAGATCAGCTACGTCGACCAGGGCCGCGCCAACATCGACCCGAAGAAGACCCTGTGGGAGGTCGTCTCCGACGGCCTCGACTGGATCAACGTCGGCCAGGTCGAGATGCCGTCCCGCGCCTACGTCTCCGCGTTCGGCTTCAAGGGCCCGGACCAGCAGAAGCCGGCCGGCGTCCTCTCCGGTGGTGAGCGCAACCGCCTCAACCTGGCGCTCACCCTGAAGCAGGGCGGCAACCTGCTGCTCCTCGACGAGCCCACCAACGACCTCGACGTCGAGACCCTCTCCTCGCTGGAGAACGCGCTGCTGGAGTTCCCCGGCTGCGCCGTGGTCATCTCCCACGACCGCTGGTTCCTGGACCGAGTGGCCACCCACATCCTCGCCTACGAGGGCGACAGCAAGTGGTTCTGGTTCGAGGGCAACTTCGAGTCGTACGAGAAGAACAAGATCGAGCGGCTCGGCCCCGACGCCGCGCGTCCGCACCGGGCCACGTACAAGAAGCTGACCCGCGGCTGACATCCATGCGTCACCCCGGCCCGGCAGACTGCCCGTAGGGCGGTCTGCCGGGCCGCCGCCCGAGGCCGGACAGCGGGCGGACCGATTTACGAGGAGAACCCTGTGGCACGCCACATCTACCCCTGCCCCCTGCGGTGGTCCGACATGGACGCCTTCGGCCACGTCAACAACGTGGTCTTCCTGCGCTACCTGGAGGAGGCCCGGATCGACTTCATGTTCACCCAGGCCGCCGAGGCCGGAGCGGGGGAGTTCGCGGGTGGCTCGGTGGTGGCCCGCCACGAGATCGACTACAAGCGACCGCTGGTGCACCGGCCGGAGCCGGTGACCATCGAGACCTGGGTGACCAAGATCGGCGGCGCCTCGCTGACCGTGTCCTACGAGATCAAGGACACCCACCCGGACGGCACCGAGACCGTCTACGTGCGGGCCTCGACCGTGGTCGTCCCCTACAACCTGGCCGAGGGCCGCCCGCGCCGGATCAGCCCGGTGGAGCGCGAATTCCTCAGCCGCTTCCTGGACGGGCAGCCGGCAGCCGTCGCCGCCTGATCCGGGCACTGCCGCCGCCCCGTCCGGGCGGCGGCGACCGGCGGGCCTTTCCCGCCGGGCGTGCGAAAGCCGAGCCCGTCCCAGCCGAGCCCGTGCCAGCCGTGTGTGTCCCAGCCGAGCCCGTCGCAGGCGGGCGCGTCCCCGACGCCGTCCCCGCGCGAACACCGGAGTGAGTTGACCGCGTTGACCGCCCCCACCGACCTGCACCTCGCCGAGCCCGGCGAGTCCACCGGCCTCGTCGCCTTCCTGGAGCGGCTGCTGCGCTTCGACCGCGCGGCGGCGGTGCGGCTGCAGGCCGTGCCACGGGGCGACGGCGAGGGAGTGCTCGCGCTGTTCGGCCGGCTACCGCTCGGCGGATCGGGCGCGCTCGCCATCCGTACCGTCCGGCTGGCCGGTCTGGAGAGCGGCGCCGACCGCACCGTCTCGGCCGGGCAGTTGCTGGAGGCGCTCGACGAGTCCACCGGCACCCTGGTGCTGCCGCCCGCCGTCACCGGTCCGTCCTGGGCAGGGCTGCTCCCGCCGCGGACGGGCTGGGAGCTGATCGCCGAACCGTCCGGGCCCGAGGTCGGTCGGCAGCTGGCCGACGGCATCCGGGAGTTCCGCGAGCGCAGCGAGGCCGTGCCGGCGCACCATCGCACCCGTCCGGTGCTGGACGCCCTGGCCGACGAGATCTGGTCCCGGCCGATCGAGGCGGTGCCGGAGCTGCCGCTGCGGGCCGCCCACGCGGCCCACGTCATCGGCTTCCTGCCGCCCGACGCGCCGCTCACCGTGCACCGCAAGGGCAGTTGGCTGCGGCTGAACACGCCGCTGGGCTCCGTCGCGGTCCGCAGCCAGGCCGGGCCGGGCGCCGGGCTCGGGCTCAGCCCGCTCGTCTGACCTGACCTGACCTGGGCGGCGTCGGCGACCCCCCGGCCCTACCGGTCCGGCAGTACCCGGCCGGTCAGGCGGTGTTGATCATCGAGGCGGCGGCGTAGGTCAGGTAGTCCCACAGCTGCCGCTCCGCCTCGGCGGGGAGTTCGAGCTCGTCCAGCGCGACCCTCATGTGCTTCAGCCAGGCGTCGTGCGCGGCCCGGTCGACCTGGAACGGGGCGTGCCGCATCCGCAGCCGCGGGTGGCCGCGGTGGTCGCTGTAGGTGCGTGGGCCGCCCCAGTACTGCATCAGGAACAGCGCGAAGCGCTCCTCGGCCGGGCCGAGGTCCTCCTCCGGGTACATCGGACGCAGCAGCTCGTCCTGGGCGACGCCCTCGTAGAAGCGGCGAACCAGCTTGCGGAAGGTCGGCTCGCCGCCGACCTGGTCGAAGAAGGTCTCCTCTTGCAGCGTCTGTCGCCCGGTCTCAGTCACCCGTCCATGGTCGCAGACGCGACTGTGGTCGTACACCGAGACCTTCGGCGTACGACCACAGCGGCCCGGCGGGCGGCCGGTCAGTCGAGCGGGCAGTCAGGCACCCCCGGCCGGTTCGGTGTCAGGCACCGCCCGCGCGGTTCGGCGTCAGGCGTCGTCCCAGTTGAAGAAGCGCGAGGCGATAAGGGCCATCACCGCGGCGAAGGCGAGCAGGCCGCCCATCGACGGGAGGACGTCCATCAGGCCGCCGCCCTGGCTGAGCACCGACTTGGCGGAGACGATCAGGTAGCGCAGCGGCAGTGCGTGCGAGACGGTCTGCAGCCAGCCCGGGGCGAAGTCCAGCGGGATGAAGGCGCCGCCGAGGAAGGACATCGGCAGGATGAGCATCTGGTTGATGCCGTTGGCCGCCTCCTCGCTCTTGGCCACCGCGCCGGTCACCAGGCCGATCGACATGAAGGCGATGGTGGCGCAGACCACCAGCGGCAGCACCAGCCACCAGTTGCCGGTCAGCTTCAGGCCGAAGAACGGCATGGTGGCGACGGCCAGGAACAGGCCGGTCTGGGCCAGCGCGACCAGCACGCTCACGCCGACGCGGGCGGCGACGATCGTGCCGGTGGACACCGGGGTCAGCCGCAGGCGCCGCAGCACCCGCTTCTTGCGCCAGCTGACCAGGGTGAAGGAGGCGCCGTACACCGCGCCCATCGCCACGGCGTAGCCGAGCAGGCCGGGGGTCAGGTACTGGATCGGCTTGAGTGCCTTGTCCTCGACCTGGCCGAGGTCCATGCTGAACGGCGGCTTGGTGCCCGCGGCCTGCTGGTTGGCGGCCTGCACCAGGCCGTTCATGATCCCCTGGACGGTGCTGGCCTTGACCTGGTCGCCCTGGCTGTAGCGGACGACCACGCGGCCGTCGGTGCCCTGCTCGACCAGACCGTCCAGCTCGCCCTTTTTGACCTTCTCCAGCGCGGCGGACTCGTCGGTGTACTTGGTGATCTCCAGGGCCGCCAGCGGGTTGTTCGGCTGTCCCTGCAGGGCGGCCTCGGCGGTGTCCAGCAGCTGGACCTGGCCGACCTCGGCGATCTTCACGTGGGGGGTGCCGCCGCTCTTGTACAGCGCACCGAAGAGCAGCAGGAACATCAGCGGCATGATCAGCGTGAAGAACAGCGCGCCGCGGTCGCGGACGAACCCGAGCAGCATCACCCGGGAGAGCCCGCCGAAGGCGCTGACCCGCTCCTGCTCGGGCTGCTCGGGCGCGGCGGCGGGCCGGGAGGGGGCGGAGGTGGTCGTCATGCCCGGTACTCCCGTCCGGTCAGCTGGAGGAAGACGTCCTCCAGGGTGGCTCCGCGCACTTCGAGGCCGCGCAGCGCGTTCTGCTCGGCCAGCACGGAGAGGACCGGCGCCGGGACGCGGGTGGAGACCGCGAGGGTGACGCCGTTGTCCTCGAGGTTGGCGATCTCGGCGCCGGCCTCGACGAACAGTTCGCGCGCCCGGGTGGCGGTGATCAGCCCGGACTCGACGCTGACCCGGACGGTGTCGTCGATCTCGCGGACCAGGGCGGCCGGGGCGCCGGTTTTCAGCACCTTGCCGTGGTCCATCACCGAGACGCGCTCGCAGAGCACCTCGGCCTCGTCCAGGTAGTGGGTGGTGAGGACGACGGTGCGGCCCTCGGCGTTGATGTCCCGCAGCAGGTCCCAGAGGTTGCGGCGGGCCTGCGGGTCGAGGCCGGTGGTGGGCTCGTCCAGGAAGACCAGCTCCGGGTCGTGCACCAGTGCGCAGGCGATGGAGAGCCGCTGGGCCTGGCCGCCCGACATCTTGTCGGTCAGCACCGCGGCGGACTCGGTGAGGCCGACCCGCTCCAGCATCGCGTCCGCCCGCTTGGGGCCGACGCCGTAGAAGGAGGCGAAGGTGCGGATGGTCTCGCGGGCGGTCAGCTTGTTGAAGAACGCGGAGGCCTGGAACTGCACGCCGATGCGGGGCAGCAGCTTGGGGTTGCGCGGCCAGGGGTTCATTCCCAGCAGCTCGATCCGGCCCTCGTCGGGCTCGCGGATCCCCTCCAGGATCTCCAGCGTGGTGGTCTTGCCGGCCCCGTTCGGACCGAGAATCCCGTAGAACTCGCCAGCCTGGACGGAGAGTGACACTCCGTCGACAGCCTGGACATCCCCGTACCGCTTCCGGATTCCGTCGGCGGATATTGCTTCAGTCATGGCCAGAACAGTAGGGGCTCCGGCGGAGAATGTGCAGGTCAGTTGTGCGAATTTTGAGAAACCGTGCTCAAATGCGGGCCGGGCCCGCCCGGTCCGGTAATCGGACGGGGCGGGCCCGGTTGACAGCGGGGCGGGCTGACGGCGGGTCAGGAGCGGTACAGCGTGATGGTGGTCCAGGCGCCGACGTGGATCCGGTCGCCGTCGGCGAGGGGGATGGCGGTGTGCGGCGGCACGGCGTCGGCCCCGCCGTTGACGGTGGTGCCGTTGGTGGAGTCCTGGTCCACCAGCACCCAGCTGCCGTCCGCCTGCTCGGCCAGCAGGGCGTGCTGGTGCG
This sequence comes from Kitasatospora cinereorecta, assembly GCF_024172095.1. GTDB lineage: Bacteria > Actinomycetota > Actinomycetes > Streptomycetales > Streptomycetaceae > Kitasatospora > Kitasatospora cinereorecta. The sequence continues at coordinate 1,193,557 of NZ_JAMZDX010000001.1, forward strand.
AGGCGCCCGGGTCCTCCGGCGGCACCGACAGGTCGATCTCCGGCACCGTGCCGCGGTGCTGGCTGCGCCGGCCGATCCGCAGCTGGCCGCGCCCGGTCAGCGGGATCCGGCGCTCCGGGCAGTACGGCGGGAAGAACAGTCCGGCCGCCTCGGGGCCGCTGCGCGCCATCATGTCGGTGAAGTAGTCGCGGTCGGCCGAGACCACGGCGATCCAGGTGGCCCGGACCGGCGGGGCGGGCGGGGCCTGCGGGGTCTGCTGCCCGGCCTCCCCGGGCGGCGCGAGCCGGAACGAGGTACCGAAGGAGTCGCCGGGCGCGGCGTACACCGGGCCGGTCCGCTCGAAGCCGTCGCCGTCGGGGAAGCCGACGGCCTGCCCCGGCTCGAACGGCGACTTGTCGAAGGACATCGGCGCCGGCGGCGGGCCGGGCGGAGCCGGCGCCGCGGGCGCACCGTGCATGCCGGGGGCACCGAGCCCGCCGTGGCCGCCGGGAGCGCCGTGGCCGCCGTGACCACCGGGAGCGCCCGGAGCGGGCGGCATCGGCGCCGGGGGCATCGGCGCGGGCGGCATCTGGGTCGGCGGCATCCCCGCGCCGTGGCCCGGCATCGGGGGGACCTGGCCGTGCGGGACCTGGCTGTGCGGGACCTGGCCGTGCGGGACCGGACCGGGCTGGGCGGGCTGGGCGGGCGGGGGGAAGCCGTAGCCGCCGTGCCCGGGGGAGTGGGCCCGCGGCGCCTGCGGGGCGAGGTCGAAGTCGTACCCGCACTCCTCGCAGTACCGCCCGGTCTGCGGGGTCCGGCAGATCGGGCAGGTGACCAGGCCGGCGGTCATGTCGGGAACCGGGGGGTGCTGGGGCATCGGTGCCTGCGGGGGCATCGGCGCGCCGTGGCCGCCCATCGCGCCGCCGCCGTGGCCGCCGTGGCCGCCCATCGGACCGTGCGAGGGCGCCGGGCCGGCCGGCGGAGCCGGGGGCGGCGGGGGCGTGCCGGGGATGTGCAGCCCGGGCGGCGGCGTCATCGGGAAGCCGCAGTAATCGCACCAGTCCTCGGCCTGCGACTCGTGGCCCCTAGGGCAGATCGGCATCAGGTCCCCCACATTTCAGCAGGTCCGGCCCCGGTGGGTTCCCGGGTCACTTCTTCTTCACGCGCACGGTCACGGTCGACCGGGAGTCGAGTGCCATCGAGTCGGCCGCCTCCACGTGCTTACGGAACCGAACCGTACCTTCCTTCGGGTCGACGACGTCGACCACCTTCTCCAGCAGCTTCAGCGTGCCGTCGTTTCCGCCCGCGTGGGCGAGCTGGACGGCCCGGCCGAGCTTCGCGGTGGCGGTGGTGAAGTCGCCGGAGCGGTGGGCGGCGAGCCCCTCCTGGATGGAGGAGGCCAGCTCGGCCTGGCCGGTGTAGTGGGCGACCTGCGGGCTGATCCGGGTGGAGGAGGCCAGGTCGTCGGTCCACACCGCCATGACCAGCCCCTGGCCGAGCGTCTCCGCCGAGCCGTCGCCCTGCGGCAGCACCAGGCTGACCCGGGCGGCGAGCATCCGGCTGCCGAGCGCGGCCGGCTGGACCTCGACACAGACGTGGTAGTCGCGGCTCTCGTCGCCCCAGGAGCCGGTCGGGTAGTCGCCGGAGCGCGGGCCGGACTCGGTGCGGCGCTCGCTCAGGTCCTCGACCGCGGGTGCGACCTGCTTGACGTACTTCACCACAGCGTTGGCGGGGGTCCAGACCCGCAGCGCGATGTCGGCGACCTGCTTGCCCATCGCGCCGGCCATCATGGCGCGGAAGTCCTCGGCCAGGCCGGAGGGCTCGGCGACGATGTCCACGGTCCCCAGCAGGGCGGAGGAGACCTTGCGCAGCTCGGCGACGTCCCAGTCGGTGCCGACGCCGCGGCAGTCCGCGGTGAAGACCCCGGTGGCGGCGTCCAGGGCGCGCTGCAGGTCGGCGGGCTTCTCGTGCTCGTTCTTGCCGTCGGTGAGCAGGATGCCGTGCCGGATGCCGATGTCGGGGCGGGAGTCGAACAGCTGCCGGGCCTTGGTCAGCCAGGTGCCGATCGCGGTGCCGCCGGCGGGGCTGAGCTTGCGCAGGGCCTGCTTGGCGTGGGCCCGGGTGTCCCGGTCGGCGGTGGCGAGCGTTCCGTTGCCGGGATAGATCTCGGCGGCCTCGTGGGTGCCGGCCACCACGGCGAAGGCGACGCCGTCGCGCAGGGTGTCGATGGCGGCGGCGGTGGCCTCCCGGGCGTTGCGCATCTTGCTGGCCGGGTAGTCCATCGAGCCGGAGCAGTCGATCATGATCACCACGGCGGCGTCGGCGCCCGGGCCGCCGGTGGCACCGCCCGGACGCCCGCCCAGGGTGCCGCCACCGGTGGCGGTGACCGTCACGATCGCGTTGACCTCCCGGGCGCCGTCGGCGAGGTACTCGTTCTGGAATATGTCGACGTCGAACACGGGCCCGGTGGGCCTGGACAACGAGGCCATGCGGAGGAACTCCTGTCAGTCGGTGAGTGCGGTTCCGGGTGCGTGGACGGGAAGGTCGGGCAGGGTGTCGTCGTGCCGCGGCGCCGGCAGCGGCAGGTCGATCAGGGTGGCCTCGTACGCGGCCGGCTCCGCGGTTCGGGCGGCACCCGCCGCCGCGGACGCCCCGCCGCCGGCCGCGGGCGGGGTGATCGGCAGCACCGCGACGGTGATGTTGTCGTGGCCGCCCGCGGTGACCGCGAAGTCCACCAGCGACCGGGCGGCGGCCAGCGGCTCGGTCCGGGCGTCGGCCCGGACGAAGAAGGCCAGGTCGGTCGCGGCCTCGGCGTAGTTCCACAGGCCGTCGGTGCAGATCAGCACCACCCCGGGCACGTGCGGGGTGAAGCTGACGGTGTGCGGGAGGAGTTCCTCGGCGTCCGCGCCGAGCCAGCCGGTGATGGCGTGCGCCCGCGGGTCCGCGTACGCCTCGGCCTCCTTCATCAGCCCGGCCGCCACCATCCGGGCGGCCCAGGAGTCGTCCTCGGTCAGCCGGTACGGCTCGGCCGACTCGCGGTCGTCCGGGATCCAGTACGCGCGGGTGTCGCCGACCCAGCCGATGGTGACCAGGCCGCCGGCCGCGATCGCGCTGACGTAGGTGCAGGCCGGGGCGTTGATGTGCCCGGCGGTCTGCGGGGTCTTCCCGTCGTACGCGAGGTCGGTGACGGCCTGCCCGGCGACGGTGATCGCGCCGTGCATGGCCGCCGTCGGGTCGGTGCCGCGCTCCAGGGCGGTCAGCAGGGACTCCGACGCGGCGTCCACCGCCGTCGCGGAGGCCTCGTCGGGCCGCGCGGAGGAGGAGACGCCGTCGCAGACCACCGCGATCACGGCGGGCTCGCCGCCCGGCAGCGAGGTGGCGGCGATGGTGAAGGCGTCCTCGTTGCGGTGGTGGCGCAGACCGCGGTCGGTGACTCCGGCGACGCCGGTGAGCGAGCGCTCCTGGTGGTCACGCGGGGCGGGCTGCGCCCGGCCGCAGGCCTCGCAGTAGCCGTCCGCCGTGAGCTCGGCGGCGCCGCAGTGCGCGCAGGCCCCGGTGGCCGGTGCCGCCGGGCCGCCGACCGCGGTGGGCGGGCCGTCCACCATGGTGGGCGGCCCGTTCCGGCCGGCGCCGCAGGCACCGCAGAAGGCGTCCTCCGGGTCCAACGGCTCGGCACAGCTGGGGCACACGGTCTGCTGCGGCATTGCTCACACCCACGTCCGGGGGCGGGCCCGGTTCGCCCGCTCCACCATCTCGATCCTCGACTCGGCCCGGTCGGACAACCGCGCCAACACTCGATAGGAGTGTTCCAGGGCGAGGCGCAGTTCCCGCTCGGTGGCGGGATGTCCGAGGACGGTCCGCGTGGCGGGCCGTCCCGCCGGTCCCTTCCCCGTCGACGCCTCGGCAACCGCCGATCCGGACGGCTCCGTTGATCCGGATGTTGCCGTTGATCCGGGCGTCGCCGCCGATCCGGACGTTGCCCCCGAGCCGGGCTTCGCCGCCGTTCCAGAACCGGCCGCACCGGTCGCACCGGTCGCACCGGTCGCACCGGTCGCACCGGCAGCACCGGCAGCACCGCCCGCCCCGCCCTCGCCCGGCATGCCCGCCAGCACCCAGCCCAGCGCCGAGTCCAGGACCTCGACGGCGAGTTCCTCGCGCCGACGGGCGTCCAGGGTCAGCGCGGCCAGCTGCTCCGAGCAGCGGCTGAGCTCGGGGCCGAGCGGCTCCTCGGCGGCCCGGCCGCGCAGCCGGGCCCGGACCGCGCCGATCCGGGCGGCGGTGAAGTGGGTGGACGCCTCCGGCACCAGTTCCAGCGCGGCGACCGCGCCGGGCCGGTCGCCGGCCGCCAGCCGGACCCGGGCCAGGCCGAACGCGGCGCTGACGTACGACCGGTCGGTGGTGGCGACCAGCCGGTGGAACTCGGTGGCGTCCTCGTGGTTGTCCAGCAGTTCGGCGCAGAGCGCGAGCGCCAGCTTGGGCGCGGGCTCGCCGGGGAAGGCGTCGTAGATCGCGTCGAAGGACTCGGCGGCGGCCTGCGCCCGCCCGGCGGCCAGGGCGGCGAGGCCGCGGTACCAGACCACCCGCCAGTCGTCGGCGTGCTCGCTCTCCAGCTTCCCGAGCTCCTGGCCGGCCCGGTCGTGGTCGCCGAGTTCGAGGTGGGCGCGCAGCCGGCGCAGCCCCAGCTCCGCCGAGTCGCCCGGCGCCGCGGCCAGGGCGGTCAGCGCGTCGGCCGGGTCTCCGGCGAATAGGGCGGCGAGGAAGCCCGCGTTGGGGTCGGCCGGGTCGGTCCGGGGGACCGGCAGGGCCAGCGCGGCGGCCGCCGGGTCGATCGGGCCGGTGGCCAATTCGTTGTCGAAGACCCGCAGTTCCGGCCCGAAGAGGGTGGAGGGGGCGGGCCGGGGACGGCCGTCCTGGAGCGCGAGGACCTCGCGCAGCACGCCGGTCAGCTGGTCGGCCATCTCCTCGGCGGAGGAGAAGCGGCGGGCCGGGTCCGGGTCGGTGGCGCGCACCAGCAGCCGGTAGTACGACTCGTAGCGGGCGAACAGCTCGACCTGCTCCGGGCCGGGCAGTTCGTGCCGGTAGGTGGTGGAGTAGCCCTGGAAGTCGAAGGTGAGCACGGCCAGCGTGCGGGCCACGGTGTACAGGTCGGAGGCGGCCGACGGCCCGTCGGTGGCGATCTCCGGGGCCTGGTAGCCGTGGGTGCCGAAGATCGGGCCGTCGTCGTCGAGGCGGCGGACCGCGCCCATGTCGATGATCTTGAGCGAGTCCTCGCTCTGGATCACGTTGTCTATCTTGAAGTCGCAGTAGACCAGCCCGCGGCTGTGCAGGTAGCCGAGCGCGGGCAGCGCCTCCAGCGCGTACGCGAGCGCCTGCTCGACCGGCAGCGGGTCGCGCCGACCGTCCGGGGTGCGCCGCTCGTTGGCGATGTCCTTGAGCGACTTGCCGCCGACGTACTCCATCACGATGTAGCCGTCGGTGGAGCCGGTCCGGGCGTCCGGGTGCTCGGCGAAGTTGATGATGCGGACGATGTTCGGGTGGTCGACCTCGGCCAGGAAGCGGCGCTCGGCGACGGCCGCGGCCAGCGCGTCCTCGTCCCCGGTGTCCAGCAGGCCCTTGAGCACGACCCACTTGTCGTTGACCCGGCGGTCGATCGCCAGGTAGATCCAGCCCATCCCGCCGTGTGCCAGGCAGCCCATCACCTCGTACTGGCCGCCGACCAGGTCGCCGCGGCGCAGCTTCGGGGTGAAGGAGTAGACGGTTCCGCACTTGGTGCAGAAGCCCTCCGGCCGGCCCGGCCGGCCGCCGCGCTCGCGGCCGACCTCGGTGCTGCACTTCGAGCAGTACCGCTTGTGCTCGGGCACCTCCGCGTTCTCCAGGACGGCCGTGCTCGGGTCGAGCGCGGCGACCGGCGGCACGCTGACCAGGCCGGCGCCCAGGTTGCCGCGCCGGGCGGTGCCGGTGGAGCCGCGGGAGCTGAGCACCGAGACCGAACGGCCGCTGCCGGTCCGGGAGGAGCGGTGCGAGCGGGAGCGGCCGGACATGGTCCGCACCGAGCCGGAGCGGCTGGAGCCCGGCGAGGAGAGCCGGGGCGCGGGCACCTGTGGTGCGCCGCCGCCCGCCGCCGGTTCCAGCCCGCACTCGTCGCAGAACCCGTCGGGGTCGATGGTGCCGGTGCAGTCCCTGGCACAGCGGTCACCCGGCCCGCCCGGACCCCCACCCGGCCCGCTCCCAGCGCCCCCTCCTGCGACCGGGCCCGCCGACGCCGGTTCCGGTGCGAGTCCGCACTCGTCGCAGAACCCGTCCGGGTCGATGGTGCCGGTGCAGTCCGGCTGTGCGCACGCCTCAGCCATCCGAGTCGTTCCCCCCGCTCGTCGCTTGTCTCTCCGGTGCGCGCAGCGCCTGCTGGAAGCGGGTGACCGCCTCCGCGGCGGCGCGCAGGTCGCACGGCGCGCTCCACAACAGCCAGCGCGCCTTCTCGAAACGCTCCACCACCACCGGGTCCTCGGCCAGGCCGAACCGGGCGGCCATCGCCTTGTACGCCTCCAGCCGGCCGCGCAGCTCGGCGCGGACGGCCAGCGGCTGGGCCACCTCGGTCAACGAGTGCCGGGCCCGGGTCAACTCCTTGGCGGCGGCGTCCTCCAGGGCGTCCAGCAGCTGCCCGAGCCGGTGCCACTGGCCGGTCTGCTGGTACTCCACCGCCAGGACGATCCGCTCCCGCAGCGCCGAGGCCGGTCCGGGCACCGCCGGGACCTCGGTGGACGCGATCTTGGCCAGTACCTCGCCGCGGGCCCGGCGGGCCTCGGCCAGCGTGGCGTCGGCCCGCTGCAGCAGGTCGGCGACCTGCTGCAGCCGCTCGTGCGACTCGTCGCGCAGCCGCAGCAGCCCCTCCAACTCCACCCGGATGTCGTCCAGGTGGCGGCCGGCCCGGTCGAAGCCGGTGGTGTCCACCGCGCCGCTCGGCGAGGCCCAGGCGCTCGCCTCGGAGGCGGTGCCGCGCTGCGCCGGCACCCGGGCGGGCCGCCACAGGGCCAGCGGGTCGGCGAGCACCTCGGTGCGCAGCGCGGTCAGCTCCTCGGCCAGCCGGGTCAGGTCGTCGCCGAGCGGGTGGCCGCCGGGGCGGACCCCGACCGAGAGCGCCAGCATCTGCACCCGGCCCAGTTCGGCCAACAGCAGGTCTATCCGGGCGGGCAGCGCGGTCCAGACGGCGTCGGCGGCGTTGACCACCTCCAGCACGACGGCGTACCAGCCGTTCATCCGGTCCATCAGCTCGGTCAGCGTGACCCGCTCGACCAGCCGGACCTGGGCGCCCAGCTGGCCGACCGCTTCCGGCAGGTGACCGCCGGAGACGGTCACGGCGGCGCCGGTGAGCAGTTCGCTGAGTTCCGCCAGTTCGGCGCTGCCGGGCTTGCCGCGCCGGGCCCGGACGGCCCGGGCCGAGGCGAGCGCCTCCGCGTAGCGGTCGAACAGCGCCCAGAGCAGCGCCAGCCCCTGTTCGGCGACGGCCCACCGCTCCTGGGTGCGCCCGGTCAGGGCGGCGCCGTCCAGCAGCCGCCGTCCCGGATGGTCCTGCAGGGAGAGCAGTGCCGCCTCGACGGCGTCGCGCTCCTCGCCGCGTCGGGTGAGGACGCGGTCCACCTCGTCCCGGCTCATCACCGGACCGGCCGTTCCTGCCATTGCGGGTCCTCCTCTCGGGCCTGGCGTACTGGCGGGCGGTTGCGCATTGACGGATTGTCGGTCACGAGGGCCGCGGCCGTGCCCCGTCGGCTGAAAGTCTCCCGGATGGCGGAGCGCGGACCCACGCCGGTACCGGGCTTTGACGCCCCCTTGACGATCGCGCTACGGCAGGTAGCCGTCCGGTGACGCTCCCATGGTCGGCGCGAGCCACCGGTCGTAGCTGGCCCGCCAGTCCCCGTTCGCCTTCCGCTCGGCCAGCACCTGGTTGACCCAGGCGACCAGGTCGGTGTCGGCCTGGTTCATCCCGACGCCCATGTAGCCGGGGGCGATGGTCTCCGGGACCAGCCGTACGGTCGGGTCCTGGGCGACCTGGGCGGCGGCCAGCACGTTGTCGGTGAGGGTGGCGTCCACCAGGCCCTGCTGCATCAGCACCAGGCAGTCCAGCTGGTTCTCCACCGTACGGACCTCCGCCGTGCCGCGGCCGTCCCGCTTCAGCTCGGCCTGGCTGGACGAGTTGTCGGCCACGCACGCGCGCTTGCCGCGCAGCGCCTCGGCGAACCCGGTCGCCTTCGCGGCGCGCGGCACCACGAGTTGCTGGGTGACCCGGAAGTACGGGGCGGAGAAGGCGATGTCCTTCTTCCGGTCGCAGGTGACGGACATGGTGCGCACCACCATGTCCACCTCGCCGCCCTTGATCGCGTCGATCCGCCGGGCGGTCGGCACGGTCTTCAGGGTCACCTTGTCCGGGTCGCCGAGGATCGACTTGGCGAGGGCGTGGACGAGGTCGATGTCGAAGCCCTCGATCCGGCCGGTCTGCGGGTTGCGGAAGCCCCAGTTGTAGCTGTTCTGGTCGACTCCCACCACCAGCGAGCCGCGTTCGCGGATCTTCCTGATCCGGGCGCCGTTCGGGTTCTTCGCCGGCGGTTCGCTGGCCGTCAGGTCGCAGCCGTCGTCCGCCATCGGGGCCAGCCCGGGGGCCGTCGAGGCCGTCCGGGGCGCCCCCGCGGGCACGCCCTGCGAGCTTCCGGCGCCCAGCGCTCCGGCGGCCAGCACCACGGCCGCCACCAGCGCCCTGGCCCGTACCGTCCGCATGATCGGTGTCATCGTCCGTCCCCCCGTTCTACCGGTACTCGGCCAGCCGGCGGCCGATGCCGCGCAGCACTCCGCCGACCGCCAGCGCGGTCAGCACGGCCGCGGCCGCCGCGTACACCTCCAGGAAGCCGTCGACCCCGCCCGCGGCGGCCTCGAAGTCGTGCTGCTCGGCGGTGGCGGCCTCGGCCAGCTTCCGGTCCATGGTGGTGAACGCGGCGTCGGCCGTGTCGTTCCCGCCGGAGCTGAGCGTCCCCCGCAGGGCCGCGTCGTAGTCGCCCGCACTGTCCTTGTCGGCGGCCGCCCGGTGCCGGGACAGCCAGTCGGCGAAGGCCCGCTCGGCCTCGGCGGCGGGCCGCTCGGCGTCCGGACGGCCCGCGGCCACCGCGTGGCCGAAGGAACCCGCCTGCGCGGCGGGCGCGTTCAGCGGGTCGACCAGGGCCGACCAGCGCTTGGTGTACGTGTCGGTGGAGCCGCGGGCGACCAGGTTGAGGTTCTCCGCCGCGTGGGCCTGCAGCGCGGCGATCCGGACGTGGTCGAGCTCCCGCAGCGGCTGGGACCCGTCGCGCCGGCTGGTCGCCAGCGCGGCGCCGGCGGACGCGGACGCCGCGGTCAGCCACACCACCGCCAGCAGGACCGCCGAGGTGGCGGTCAGCAGGCCGGTGTTGAACACCCGGTTGGTCCGCCGGAACAGCACCACCTGGTAGCGGACCAGCGCGCCCAGCGCCACCAGCCCGAGCAGCAGCGCGGCGACCGGGAAGGACGACGCGTCGCCGTGATCGGCGTCCAGCCGCCCGGACTCGGCGTCCACCAGGGACTGGGCCAGCGGCAGCATGGTGTCCTGCATCAGTGCCGAGGCGTACCGCAGATAGGCGCCGCCGAGCGGCAGCCCCTGCCGGTTGTCGGCCCGCGCCGTCTCCACCAGACCCGCGTAGCGCGGCAGTTGCCGGTTGAGCTCGGTGATCGGGCGCTGCGCCCCGGGGGACGAGCCGGTCCGTGCGGCGGCCTCCGAGAGCAGCCGGGAGGCAGTGGCCAGGTCGTCCTCGTACCGCTGCCGCACCGCGGCCGGCTCGTCGGCCGCGAGCAGGAAGCCGGCCGCCGCCGTGGTGTCCGCGTCGGCCAGCGAACGGTAGATCTCCGCCGCGTCCTGGCTCAGCGGCTCACTGCCCGAGACCACCCGGCCGGCGGCTGTCGCCCGTGTGCTCACCTGCTCCACGGCCACCGCGCCGAACAGCACGACCAGCGCGGCCAGGGCCGCCCCGGCCACCCGCAGCCGGCCGGGCGGCGTGCTCGCCGCCTGCCGAAGCCGGGCCGAGGCCCCGCGTCTTGCTCCGGGAACGGTCGCGACCGTCCCCTGGCTCTCCGTGACCACCGGTGTCGCCACCGCCCCCACCCTCCCCTGTGGCCCGACCCTGTCGGGGCGGGCCTCGCCCGCAGCAGAAGTATGGCTGCGGGTGGCGACGATCACACCTGAGTTGCGCCGTACTTGAGGTTCCGGTTCCGCCCGGCCCGCGTCGGCCCGGGTGTGGTGCGACTGCGACGACGCCGACCGGCGGCCCGCCGGTTCCGGGCGCGGGCGGCGGAGCGCGGATTTGTAGCATGGGGGCATGCGCCTGATCGGAACCGTCTCCCCGGACCGCCCCCTGCTCGTCGTCGCCGTCCGTGAGGAGGCCGCCCACCTGGACGAGCGGCTGCCGGTCCTGCTCACCGGGATCGGGAAGATCAACGCGACCGCCGCGCTGGCCACCGTCCTGGCCCGCGGCGAGCGCCCCTCGGAGATCGTCAACCTGGGTACCGCCGGCGCCCTGAAGTCCGGCTGGGCCGGGACCCACGAGATCGCCCGGGTGCTGCAGCACGACATCGACACCCCCGCACTGGAGGCCCTCACCGGCCGCAGCTACGGCGCTCCGCTCACCCTCGGCAGCGCGCCCGGTCCGGTCCTCGCCACCGGCGACCTGTTCGTCTCGGACGAGGAGGCCCGCGCCCGCCTCGCCCGCAGCGCCGACCTGGTCGACATGGAGGGCTACGCGGTGGCCGTGGTCGCCCGGCGCGCCGAGCTGCCGGTCCGGCTGGTCAAGCACGTCAGCGACGAGGCCGGCGAGGGCGCCGGCAACAGCTGGCGCGACGCGGTGGACGGCTGCGCCAAGATCCTCGCCGAGTGGGTGGCCGAGCACCTCCACTGAGCGGCCCGCCGCACTGTCGACCGACGCGCCCGGCCGCCCGCTCACCTGGAGCGGGCGGCCGGGCGCGGTCGTTCAGTCCGGGCGGCACAGGGCGGCACAGGGCGGCACGATGCAGCCGCCGGGCGGGTCAGGCGGCGGCCAGGACCGCCTCGGTGGTCACCACCTTGGCGAACCGCATGGTGTGCAGCACCGCGGCGGTGGCCTTCGCCAACTGCTCGGCGGGGATGGACTCGCCGTCCGGGCCCGCCATCGCGAAGGTGTGCATCGCGTCCACGGGGAAGATCACGTCGTAGCCGAGGTTGCCGCCCATCCGGGCCGTGGTCTCGTTGCACACATTGGTCATGATCCCGATCGTCACCAGCTGGGTGGCGCCGCGCTCCTGGAGCCAGGCGTGCAGGTCCGGGGTGCCGTAGAAGGCGCTGTTGACCGTCTTGGTGATGTGCAGGTCCGCCTTGACGTCGGCCAGGACCGGCTTCAGCTCGTACCCGGGGGTGCCGGGCTCCAACGGGCCGCGCGCCGAGCCGTGCTGGACGGTCACGATCGGGCGGCCGGTGCGCTCCCAGGCGGCGACCAGGTCGGCGATCCGCCGCTCCGCCCCGGGGTTGTCCCGCTCGCCCCAGAACTCCTCGTCCTCGAAGCCCTGTTGCACGTCGATCACGATCAGGACGGCGTCGTCGGAGAGGCTGAGCGGGGCGTCGAATGCGCTGGTGTTCGTCATGGCTCCATCCTGCGATCGACCGGGCCGGGCCGGTGAGGGGCGGGAAAGCCCCTCATCGATACATTCCTGCCATGCGAACGGTGAGCTGCCTGATCTTCGACGGGGTACGGCCCTTCGACTACGCGGTGATCGGCGAGGTCTGGGCCAACCGGGTCAGCCGCCCCGGCCTGCCCGCCTTCGACCTGCGGGTCTGCGGCCCGGTGGGTGCCCGGGTCCGCCTCGGCGGTGGCCTCGAACGCGTCCCGGACGCCGGACTCGACGCGCTCGGCGACAGCGACCTGGTGGTCGTCCCCGGCATGGAGGACCCGCTCGCCCCACCCGACCCGGCGCTGCTGGACGCCCTCCGCGAGGTCCACGCCCGCGGCGTGCCGATCGCCTCGCTCTGCGCCGGAGCCTTCCTGCTCGCCGCCGCCGGCCTGCTGGACGGCCGCCGCGCCACCACCCACTGGTGGGTCGCCACCGAACTCGCCGCCCGCCACCCGGCGGTGGACGTCGACCCGGACGTCCTGTTCACCGGCGACGGCCGGGTGTGGACCTCGGCCGGGGTCGCCGCAGGCATCGACCTGTGCCTGCACCTGGTCCGCGCCGCCCACGGCCAGCGGGCCGCCGCCGCCATCGCCCGTGCCATGGTCACCGCCCCCTTCCGGGCCGGTGGCCAGGCCCAGTTCATCCCCTCCCCGGTCCCCACCGAGACCGACCGCGAGGACCCGCTGGCCGCGGTCCGCTCCGCCGTCCTCGCCGCCCTCGACCAACCGTGGACGGTCGCCCGGATGGCCCGGGCCGCGACCATGGCCGAGCGCACCTTCGCCCGCCACTTCACCGCCGCCACCGGCACCCCGCCGCTGCGCTGGCTGCTGGAGCAGCGCGTCCTGGCGGCCCAGCGGCTGCTGGAGGAGACCGACCTGCCGGTCGACGAGATCGCCGTCCGCTGCGGTTTCGCCTCCGCGGTCTCGCTGCGCCCGGTCTTCACCCGCCGCGTCGGCGTCGCCCCGCGCGACTACCGTCGCACCTTCCGCGGCCGCGAGGCCTGACCCGAAGCCGCTGCTGTCCCGCCGCCGGAGCCGGGCCGGGTGTGCGGACCCGGGGGCCGGGCCTCCGGCGGCGGGGGTTCGAGTGGCGGGTGTTCAGGCGGCGACGGGGTGGCTGTCGGCGTACGCGTCGCGCAGGCGTTGCTGGGCGTCGGGGCCGGCGCCGAGCTGGTCGAGACCGAGCAGGGCCGCGCCGAGGACCGGCGGGGCGACCACGATGCGCGGCTCGGCGAGCGGCGCGGCGGCGGCCAGCCGGGCGGTCACGTTGTCGATCAGCAGGGGTCTGCGGGCGGCCAGGACGCCGCCGCCGAGGACCACCGGGGTCGGTTCGCCGAGCAGCCCGAGCCGGGTCAGCGCGATGACCGCGAGCCGGGTGATCTCGTCGGCCTGGCGGTCGATCAGCTGCAGGGCGATCGGGTCGCCGGCCTCGGCGGCGGCGAACAGCACCCGCACCACCTCGTGCAGCCGGTCCCGGTCCAGGTGGCCCAGGTGCATGGACTCGGCGACCGCGGTGGCCCCGGCGAGTCCGAAGTGCGCGCCGATCATCGTGGAGAGCAGGGTGGCCCCGCCGCGCCCGTCCTCGGCCCGGGTGGCGTGCCACATCGCCTCCGAGGCCAGTCCGCCGCCGCCGCCCCAGTCGCCGGTCAGCGTGCCGAGCGCGGGCCAGCGCGCGGTCCGCCCGTCGGGCAGCAGTCCGACGCAGTTGATGCCGGCGCCGCAGACGACCGCGACCCCGCGCGGGCCGTCGGTACCGGCCCGGAGCAGGCCGAAGGTGTCGTTGGCGACGGTGGTGCGGATGCCCCAGCCGTGTGCGGCCAGGGCGGCGTGCAGCCGCTGTTCCTCGACCGGCAGGTCGGCGTTGGCGAGGCAGGCGCTGACGTGGCTGGTCAGCGGGGTGGCGCCGGGGGCGAGTCCGGCCTGGGCGGCGGCGGCCTCGACCAGCGGGGCGAGGGCGGCGACGGTCTGCTCGTAGCCGTCCAGTTGCGGCTGGAAGCCGCCGCCGCGGGCGGTGCCGAGCACCCGCCCGTCGGCGGTGACCAGGGCGACGTCGGTCTTGCTGTTGCCGGCGTCGATGGCGAGGACGCCGGGGAGTTGCTCGTGCTGCCGGCGGCTCATCGGCCTGTCCCCCCAGGGTGGTGCGTGGTCGTCATGGCGGCTGTTCACGCCCAGCCCAGGTGGGCCCGGTTGTGGGCGATCAGCCGGTCGGTGAGCCGGTCGGCGAGGTCGAGCTGGCCGACCAGCGGGTGGGCGAGCAGGGCGTCGAAGACCCGGTCGCGGCCGCCCTTGAGCGCGGCTTCCAGGGCCAGGTGCTCGTACGCGGTGACGGCGGCGATCAGGCCGGCGTACAGCGGTTCGACCGGACGCTGCGGCAGCGGGCGGACTCCGTCCGCGTCGACCTCGGCGGGGACTTCGATCACCGCGTCGTCGGGCAGGAACGGCAGGATGCCGTCGTTGCGGGTGTTGACCACCTGGACGCTGGTACCGCCGGCCGTGCCGCCGCCGGTGCCCAGCAGCGAGGCGATCAGCTGGACGGCGGCCTCGGAGTAGAAGGCGCCGCCGCGCTTGCCGAGCAGGTCGGGCTTGGTGTCCAGGGTGGGGTCGGCGTACAGGTCGAGCAGTTGCTTCTCGATCGCGGCGACCTCGGCGGCCCGCGAACCCTTCTCCTTCAACTCCTCGACCACCAGGTCGTGCTGGTAGAAGTAGCGGAGGTAGTAGGAGGGCACCACGCCGAGCCGACGGATCACCGGCAGCGGCAGGTGGAGGTCGGCGGCGAGGGCTTCGCCGTGTGCCGCGAGCAGCTCGGGCAGCACCTCGCGACCGTCGGCGGAGCCGGGCGCGTCCAGCAGGGTGACGCCGCGCTCCCAGGTGAGGTGGTTGAGCCCGACGTGGTCGAGCCGGACCAGTCCGGGGTCGACACCCAGGTGGGCCGCGAACTTCCGCTGGAAGCCGATCGCCACGTTGCACAGGCCGACCGCGCGGTGGCCGGCGGTCTGCAGCGCCCGGGTGACGATGCCGACCGGGTTGGTGAAGTCGACGATCCAGGCGGCCGGGTTGGCCCGGCGGACCTGCTCGGCGATGTCCAGCACCACGGGTACGGTGCGCAGCGCCTTGGCGAGGCCGCCGGCGCCGGTGGTCTCCTGGCCGACGCAGCCGCACTCCAGCGGCCAGGTCTCGTCCTCGTTCCGGGCGGCCTGTCCGCCGACCCGCAGTTGCAGCAGGACGGCGTCGGCGCCCTGGACGCCGGCGGCGACGTCGGGGGCGGTGGTGACGGTGGCGGAGTGGCCCTGCCGGGCGAAGATCCGGCGGGCCAGGCCGGCGATCAGCTCCAGCCGGTCGGCGGCCGGGTCGATCAGGACCAGTTCGCCGATCGGGAGGGTCTCCCTCAGCCGGGCGAAGCCGTCGATCAGTTCGGGCGTGTACGTGGACCCGCCGCCGACGATGGCCAACTTCAGTGCGGACATCAGCCCTTGACCCCTGTCAGTGTGACGCCTTCGATGAAGGCTCTCTGGGCGAAGAAGAACAGGACGATCACCGGTGCCATCACCAGCAGGGTGGCGGCCATGGTGAGGTTCCAGTTGGTGTGGTGGGCGCCCTTGAACGACTCCAGTCCGTAACTGAGCGTCCAGGCGCCCTCGTTCTCGCTGGCGTAGATCTGCGGGCCGAAGTAGTCGTTCCAGCAGTAGAAGAACTGGAACAGCGCGACCGCGGCGATCGCCGGGCGGGCCATCGGCAGCACCACCCGCAGCAGGGTGCGCAGTTCGCCGCAGCCGTCGATCCGGGCGGCCTCCAGGTACTCCCGCGGGACGGTCAGCAGGAACTGCCGCAGCAGGAAGATGGAGAAGGCGTCGCCGAACAGCATCGGGATGACCAGCGGCCAGAGCGAGCCGGTGAGGTGGAGCTGCTTGGCCCAGAACAGGTACATCGGGATGACGGTGACCTGCGGCGGGAGCATCATCATCGAGATGACCGCGGTGAGCGCGAGGCCCCGGCCGCGGAAGCGGAACTTGGCGAGCGCGTACGCGACCGGCAGGCTGGAGACCACGGTCAGCACCGTGCCGGCGCCCGCGTACACCAGGGTGTTGCGCCACCAGGTGAGGAAGCCGGGGGTGTGCCAGACCTTGGCGTAGTTGCCCCAGCGCCACTGGTGCGGCCACAGTTCGGAGGTGAGGGCCTGCTGGTCGCTCATCACCGAGGTGAGGAAGACGAACACGAAGGGCAGGACGAAGAACAGCGCCGCCGCGACGGCGAGCGAGTGGACGGCCAGCCAGTGCAGCGCGGCGCGCCGGCGGGCGATCCGGGCCGCGGCCGGGCGGACGGCCGCCCGGGCGGGCAGGGACGAGGCGAGTGCCATGGGTGTCAGTCCTCCCCGACCAGGCCGGCGCCGCGGCGCAGCAGCACCGAGGTGAAGGCCATCGAGATCGCGAACAGGATCACCGCGACCACGCAGGCCGAGCCGGTGTCGAAGCGCTGGAAGCCGAGGCTGTAGACCATCTGCGGCAGCGTCCAGGTGGAGCCGTGCGGGTAGCCGGGCTCGAACTGCTGGCCGGAGCCGCCGATCACGCCGCTGGCGACCTTCCCGGCGACGATCGCCTGGGTGTAGTACTGCATGGTCTGGATCACGCCGGTGACCACGGCGAACTGCACGATCGGCGAGATGTTCGGGAGGGTCACGTAGCGGAACCGCTGCCACGGCGAGGCGCCGTCCAGCTCGGCGGCCTCGTACTGCTCGCGCGGGACGTCCAGCAGGGCGGCCATGAAGATCACCATCAGGTCGCCGATGCCCCACAGCGCCAGCAGGGTGAGCGCGGGTTTGGACCAGCTCGGGTCGGTGAACCAGCCGGGCTGCGGCAGTCCGAGCTTGCCGAGCAGGTGGTTGACCGGCCCGGTGCCGGGGTTGAGCAGGAAGGCGAACGCCATCGTGGCGGCCACCGGCGGGGCCAGGTACGGCAGGTAGAAGGCGGTCCGGAAGAAGCCGGCGCCGGTCTTCACCTTGGTGATCAGCAGGCCGATGCCGAGCCCGAAGGCGACCCGCAGGGTGACCATCACGGCCACCAGCCACAGGGTGTTGCCGAGCCCGGTCCAGAAGAACGGGTAGTGGTTGAAGACGTAGTCCCAGTTCTTCAGGCCGGCGAAGGTCGGTGCGGTGAAGCCGTCGTACCGCATGAAGGAGAAGTAGACGGTGGAGAGCAGCGGGTAGGCGAAGAAGACGCCGAAGCCGATCAGCCAGGGGGAGAGGAAGGCCGCCGTGCGGACGGCCTCGCGGCGGCGCTTGCGGCGCAGCGCGGGCGGGGTGGGGAGCTGAAGTGCCATGGCGTCGGTGTCACTTCGCCTGGTCGACGGCGGCGTCGATCTCCTTGGCCGTGGCGGTCAGCCCGGCCCCCAGGTCGGTCTGCCGGCCGGCCTCGACCTCGTAGCTGAGGTTCTGCAGGGAGACCTGGTAGGCGCCGCCGTTGATCGAGGCGGGGGTGGTGGCGGAGTGCGGGTTCTTCGCGATGTCCAGGAAGGTGCGGAAGTTGGCGTCGGCGTCCAGCTTGGGGGAGGACAGCGCGGCGAGGGTGCTGGGCACGTTGTGGATCGCGTTGGCGAAGGAGACCACCGCGTCGGTGTCGGTGGTCAGGTACTTGACCAGCTCCCAGGCGGCGGTCTGCTTCCGGCTGCCCTTGGCGATGCCGACGATGGTGCCGGTCTGGTAGCCGCGGCCGTAGTTCGCGGCCTGGTCGTCCGGCACCGGGAACGGCGCGGTGGCCCACTCGAAGGCGGGCTTGTCCTCGGCGAGCGACGCGGTCCGCCACTCGCCGTCCAGCGCCATCGCCACCTGCCCGGTGGTGAACGGGTTCTTGGCGCTGAACTCGTCGCCGAAGCCCGTGCGGTACTTCTCCAGCCGGTCGAAGCCGCCGAGCTTGTCGACCAGCGACTTCTGCCAGGTCAGGGCCGCCGCCACGGTGGGGTCGGTGGCCACGTTCGACCTGCCGTCGGCGCCGAAGTAGGTGGACCCGTACTGGCCGAGGTAGTGCGCGATGGCGGTCTCGTAGCCGTGGTAGTTCGGCATGAAGCCGAGCTGCTTGTACGAGTCGCCGTCGGGCACGGTCAGCTTGGCCGCGTCGGCCTCGAACTCGCTGAAGGTCTTCGGCGGCGCGGTGATCCCGGCCGCGGCGAAGGCGGTCCTGTTGTAGTAGAGGCCGTAGGCGTCGCCGAGCAGCGGCAGCGAGCACTGGTCGCCCTTGAACTGCGTGTACTGGAGCATCGCGGCCGGGAAGGTCGCGGCCGGGTCGATGCCGTCCTTCTTCAGCAGCGGACCGAGGTCGGTCCACACGTTCGAGGCGCAGAACTTGCCGACGTTGTCGGTGGTGAAGGAGGAGACCACGTCGGGCGCGTCCGGGCCGCCCGCCCGCAGGGCCTGCTCGCTCTTGTCGTCGGCGATGTTGCCGACCACCTTGACGTGGATGTTGGGGTGCAGCTTCTCGAAGGCGGCCACGTTGTCGTTGATGGCCTTCACCTCGTTGTCCTGGCTCCAGCCGTGCCAGAAGGTGATGGTGACGTCCTTTCCGGCGGCCGAACCGTCGTCGCCGCCCCCGTCGCCGGTGCCGGTGCAGGCGGTCGCCAGCAGCGCCAGGCAGGCGGCGGAGGCGAGGGCGGCGGGCGTGCGCAGGGTGCTGCGGTTGATGACCATGCGGGGGCTCTCCTGGGGGTACGGGGGCAGGCGGCAGGGCCCGTCGGCCCGTGTGCGGGGGATGGGAGCGTGGTGCGGTGGTGCGGGCCGGGCATCGGGGTGGTCAGCGGGTGGTGAAGAGGGCGTCCCGGGCGGTGGCGAGGGCGCGCTGCAGGGCGCCGTGCAGGACGGGTGAGCCCGGTACGGCGGAGCAGCGCACCTCCGGCCGGGGGATGGAGATCCGGTGCAGCGCGTCCTGGACCAGGGCCCGCAGGCGCTCGCCGCCGGCGGTCGGGGTGCCGCCGGAGAGCACCAGCAGCTCCGGGTCGACCACCGAGACGATCACCGCGAGGCCGACGGCCAGCCGGTCGGCCAGTGCGGCCAGGAAGGCCTCGCCCGCCGGGCTCTCCACGGCCAGGGCCACCGCCTGCTCGGCGGTCCCGGCGGTCAGCCCGTGCGCCTCGGCCAGGGCCAGCACCGCGGGCTCGCCGGCCAGCTCCTGGAAGCCGCCGGAGCCCTCCTTGCGCAGGTCGTCGACCACCGGCGCGCCCGGCACCGGCATGTAGCCGACCTCGCCGGCGCCGCCGGTGAAGCCGCGGTGCAGCCGGCCGGCGATCACGATCGCGGCGCCGATGCCCTCCTCGGCCCAGAGCAGGACGAAGTCCTCGCAGCCGGCCGCGGCGCCGACCGCCTGCTCGGCGACGGCCGCCAGGTTGACGTCGTTCTCCAGCGAGACCGGGGTGCCGATCGCCTCTTCCAGTTCGGCGATCAGCCGGGAGGAGTGCCAGCCGGGCAGATGCTCGGCGTAGCGCAGCTCGCCGGTGCTGGGGTCGAGGGCGCCGCCGATGCCGATCACGGTCTCCCGCAGGGCGTCCGCGGGCAGCCCGGCCAGCCGGACCGCCTGCGCCACCGCCCGGGCGGTGCGTGCCACCGTCTCGGCCGGCGGCCAGTCGGCGGTGGGCTCGCGGTGCTCGGCCAGCGTGACGCCGGTGATGTCGGCGACCGCCACCCGGACGTGGGTGCTGGTGACGTCCACCCCGGCGACGTACCCGGCGGCCGGGTTGACCTGGTACAGCTGCGCGTTCGGGCCGGGGCCGCCGGCGGTGGTGCCGACCGGGACGACCAGCCCGGCGGCCTCCAGCCGCGCCAGCAGCTGGGAGGCGGTGGGCTTGGACAGGCCGGTGAGGCTGCCGATCCGGGTGCGGGAGAGCGGCCCGTGGGCGAGCAGCAGCTCCAGCGCGGCGCGGTCGTTGATGGCGCGCAGCAGGCTGGGGGTGCCGGCCAGCGGGGTGCCGGTCTGCGGGGTGCCGGCCTGCGGGGAACGACGGGTGCGGGGGTTCTCGGTCACGGCCCTGATCCTCCTCTGCGCGGTGCGGTCCGGCCAACTGTTAGGAAAGTTTCCAATCGCGTGGTGGGTGGTGTCAAGAACGAAGAAAGCCCCGCTCCGGAGAGCGGGGCTTTCGTTATCGCGCGGTTACTCGGACTGCGTCACTCGGACTGCGCCGGGATCGGCTTGGTGGCCAGCGAGCGCGCCGAGGCCGGGTCGGCCAGCACCGACGGCGGCGCCACCTCCGGGACGGTCGGCGCCGCGGCGGCCGGCGCCGCCTCCTCCTTCAGCTTCACCCCGGCCAGGTCGAACGCCGCCTTCAGCCGCATCCGCAGCGTCCGCGACACCTGGGCCGCCCGGCCCGGCGTGCAGCGCGCCTCGATCCGCAGCAGCACCGAGTCGGCGGCCACCGACTCCACGCCCAGCACCTTCACCCGGCCCCAGATCAGCTCGTCGTACGGGGTCTCCTTGGACAGCTGCTCGGCGGTCTCCACGATCAGCGCCTCGACCTGCTCCAGGTTCTCCTTGTAGGCGACCTGGACGTCGACCGTCGCGGTGCCCCAGCCCTGGCTCATGTTGGCGACCCGCTTCACCTCGCCGTTGCGGATGTACCAGATCTCTCCGTTGGTACCGCGCAGCTTGGTCACCCGCAGGCCCACCTCCAGCACCGTGCCGGTGGCCACCCCGGTGTCGATCTCGTCGCCGACGCCGTACTGGTCCTCCATGATCATGAAGACCCCGGACAGGAAGTCCGTCACCAGGTTGCGCGCGCCGAAACCGATCGCCACACCGGCCACACCGGCACTGGCCAGCAGCGGCGCCAGGTTCACCCCGAGGGCCGAGAGCACCATCAGGGCGGCCGTGCCCAGGATGGTGAACGACGACACGCTGCGCAGCACCGAGCCGATCGCCTCGGACCGCTGCTGCCGCCGCTCGGTGTTCACCACCCCACTGTTCGCCAGCAGCCCGCCGATCATGCCCAGCTCGGCCTCCGCCTCGGCCGGACGGGCCATCCGCGCGATCAGCTTGTCGATCAGCTTGCGCACCGCCGCCCGCAGCACCAGGGCCAACAGCACGATGAAGACGATCCGCAGACCGGCCGCCAGCCAGCTCTGCCAGTTGTCGTCCAGCCAGCTCGCCGCCTGCTTGGTCGTGGTGGTCACGTCGGCGGTGCTGGTGGGCAGGTTGAACGTCGGAGGTGCGGTGTTCGGGGTGGAATCGGCGAGCATCGCCCCAGCCTATCGGCCTCGGCGGACCCTCCGGACACCCCGTCAGCGGGTCCCGGGTCCCCCGAAGGGGGCCCTCACCAGGGCCCCCGCGTGCATCGAGCGGCGCGACCGGGAATAAGGGATATGACGGAACGCACACCCCTCGGGCCCGGAGGAGTGCGGTCCGTTCACAGAGAAATGGTGGCGTCGTACGACGACGTAAGGCGACACTGGGGGAGATCACGCCTCGAAGGCGTGATCAAACCGCTCGTCCCGGCGCGAGCCACGCGCCGCAGGCGTCCAAGGAGGCCTCCGTGCCGCATGTCCTGGTCCTCAACGCGTCCTACGAGCCACTCGGGGTCGTATCGATGCGCCGCGCACTCATCCTGGTCCTCAACCACAAGGCAGTCAGCCTGGAGGACTCGGAGATCACTCTGCACAGCGCCACCGCCGTTCTTCCGGCACCGTCCGTCGTCCGACTGACCCGCTTCGTCCGGGTCCCCTACCGCGGGCCCGTCCCGCTCACCCGCCGCGCCCTGTTCGCCCGTGACCACGGGCGGTGCGTCTACTGCGGGGCCGCCGCCACCAGCGTCGACCACGTCATCCCGCGCAGCAGGGGAGGCCAGCACCGGTGGGACAACGTCGTCGCCGCCTGCCGCCGCTGCAACCACACCAAGGCCGACCGCCACCTCGCCGACCTCGGCTGGCGGATGAAGCACCCGCCCGCAGCACCCGCCGGCCTCGCCTGGCGGGTGATCGGCACCGGGATCAAGGACCCGCGCTGGCGGCCCTACCTGGAGCCGTACGGAGGACTGGAGCAGTTCCGGGACTTCGAGCACCACGACCATACCGACCACGGTGGTGCCCTCCCGGCCCCGCTCGGCCGGTCGCACCCCGTCCACCGCGGAGAGCACCCGGAGCCGCTCTCCGCCTGACAGACAAGGGCCTGCCCGTCACACACTCGGTATGCCTCATGGGCCGCCGGCGCACCCCAGCGGGAGCGTCGGCGGCCCGCCGTCTTGGTGCGCTACGGGGTCGTGCGCTACGGGGTCGACGTCACCGCGTAGAGCTCGACGCCGTACAGCGAGTAGCCGAACTTCGTCGCCCGGGACACGCCCTGCACCCGCAGGTACTGGGTGTTCGGCGCGTCGAAGCGGACCGTCTCATTGCCGCCCCGCCCGTCGTCGACGGAGGCGACGGTCGTCCAGGTGACGCCGTCGGTGGAGGCCTGGAGGCGGTAGGCGGAGGCGTAGGCGTCGTGCCAGTGGAGGACGGCCGAGCCGAGCCGGACCGGGGCGGGCAGCTTGAGCTGGACCCAGGCGTTGTCGGCGGGCGGCGCGGACCACCGGGTCTTGGGGTCGCCGTCGTTGATCGCGGCGGCCCAGAGCACGCTGGACTCGTCGCCCGAGGAGGAGGCGACGGCGGTGCGGGCCAGGTCGGCCCCGCCGGTGGGCGGCACCACGTGGACCTGGAGCACCTGCCGTACGGCGACGCCGCCGACGGTGAAGGTGAGCGGCACCTGGTACGTCCCGGACGGGGTGGTCGCGGCGGCGGTGATCTGCACCGGTGCGCCGATCTTCCCGCCGCGCGGCACGGTGACCGACCCGGTCGGGGCCACCACCAGGCCGGCGGCGACCGCGGGCACCTCGGCCTTCAGCTCGCCGCTGAGCCCGTCGGGGCGGGCGGATTCGAGCACGGCCCGGGTCTGGGCGGGCGCCGGGGCGCCGGCGATCACGTCGATGACCGGGTCGGCGAGGGTCAGCCGGGCGACCGGGGTGTCGGTGAACCAGGGGATGATCTGGTTGACCACCGGCGGCTCGCCGCCGGGTGCCCAGACCAGCCGGATGGCATCCGCGGGCTTCCCGCCGGCGCGCAGCTCGTTGTAGCCGGGCTGCACCGCGCCGATCGCCTCCCAGCTGCCGTCCGGTCGGCGGACCTGCACGGTCGCGGCGGCCCGCACGGTCGGGTCGGTGAGGACGGTGACCCGGTCGAGCGGGCGGGCGTTGCCCAGCTCGATGGTGAGCGGGGTGTCGCCGGCGGCCGGGGCGGCGGCGGCGCGGAAGGCGGTGTCGGGGTCGCCGTCGAGGACGGCGGAGGGCGAGGAGCCGGGGGCGGCGGGCGGGCCGCTGACCATCGCCGGGGTGTCCTCGGGCGCGGTGACGCTGAACTCGCGCACCGCCACGGCGGTCTTCTGACCGCTGGTGACGCGCAGCCGGACGGCCCGGGCCATGGTGCCGGCGGGGGCGGTGATCGAGACCGACTTCTGCTCGTGCACCTTGGCCAGCTGCTTCCAGCCGCCGGTGCCGGTGGTGTACTCGAGCACCCCGTCGTGCAGGTAGTCGTCGGTGGCGCTGGCCGCGTCCGGGCCGTCGCCCCAGGAGCCCATCAGGACGGTGACCTGGCCGAGCGGGCGCAGCGAGCCGAGGTCCAGCCCGACCGCGTCGCCGACCTGCGGCTGGGCGGAGGTCCAGTAGAAGGTGTCGGCGGCGCCGTCGGTCATCAGCGCGGGCACGTGGTCGTGCGCGGATCCCATGGTGGTGGTCGGACTGATCCCGCCCTCGGTCATCCCGGACCAGGTGTCGGCGGACTTCAGGGCCCGCTCCAGGAAGGCGTCGAGCACACCGGCGCCGACCGTGACGGGCGACTGCTCCAGCTGCTCGCGCTGCTGGCGGACCTCGACCCGGGCCTGCCACGCCGCGGTGCCGTCCCCGCCGCGCTGCGCGAGCAGCATGTCGACGGCGGTGCGCCCGGCCCGGCCGTACGCGGCGAGGCGGCTCAGCCACGGGGCGGCGTCGGCGGCGATCGGGTCGCCGGCCAGCGCCTGCGGTGCGTCCGCCATCGAGCCGAACGCCAGCCGCAGCGGGTCGGCGGCCTCCTTCAGCTTCGCCGGATCGGGCACGGCGCCCGAGGTGGGCTCCAGCGTGCTCCAGAACCGGTCCAGCAGCGGGGTCAGGTACGCCGACTCGTCCTTGCTCAGCGGGGAGGAGGAGCTGTTGCCGGCCAGCGCGGTGAGCGCGGTCAGCTGGGCGGGTCCGGCCGCCAGCGAGCGCAGCGCGGCCCGCCACGACTCCTGCGGCTGGTAGCCGTCGGGGCGCCAGCCGAAGTCCGCGGCGGTCGCCAGCGGCAGGCGGGAGGCCACCGGCTGGCTCATCGCGGAGGTCACCAGGGCGGCGGAGCGCTTGGCGACATCGGGATCGCGGCCGCTGTACGGGCCGAGGAACAGCCGGTCCGGCGCGGAGTCGTTCACCGGGTAGTTGTCGAGCGTCATCAGTGGCCGGCCGAACAGGCCCGAGGTGTCGCCGAGCTGACCGCCGGTCACCTGCTTGGGGATCACCCCGCCGCCGCTCCACGCCACCTGGACGCCCTGCGGCAACTCCGCGGCCAGCGCCGAGCGGTACGGGGATGCGCCCTGCTTCTGGTACTCGGTCGGCACCACGGACAGCGGCGCCAGCTCCGGGTGGCGGGAGATCAGCCGCTCCTGCACCTTGGCGACCAGCGCGGCCTGCGCCTTGGCCGCGGCCGCCGGCCCGGTGCCGTACGCCTTGCGGTCGTTGCCGCAGTGCCACTCGTCGTAGCTGACGTCCAGGAACTGCAGCTGGAACGCCCTGAAGCCGGCCTGGCGCAGCGAATCCAGCTTGGCGACCAGGGCGTCCACGTCCTTGGCCGAACTGAAGCAGAAGGACTGGCCGGGGTCGATCGAGTACGCCGCCGTCACGTGGTTCTGCCGGGCCTTCGCCGCGACCGCGCGCAGCTGGTCCAGCTGTGCGGCCGGGTACGGCTCGCGCCAGCGCTGCAGCCGGTACGGGTCACCGCCGGGGGCGTACAGGTAGTAGTTCTGCCGGGTGCGGCCGAGGAAGTCGAGCAGCGCGAGGCGCTCGTCGGTGGTCCACGGGGTGCCGTAGAAGGACTCCGCGGTGCCGCGCACCGGCGCGCCGCTCGGCCAGTCGCGGACCGAGACGCCGGGGAAGCCCCGCTCGCCCTCGGAGCCCTGGCCCTGGCCGGGCGCGATCGGCGCCAGCAGCTGGCGCAGGCTCTGCACCGCGTAGAAGGTGCCGGCGCCGTCGGCGCCGGCCACCACGACCGCACCGTACGCGCCGCCGCCGGGGGCGGGCAGCTGTCCGGCGCTGAGCACGTAACCGCCGGCCGGCAGGCCGTCGAGCGAGGGCGCCTCGGTGTCCTTCGCCCCGGTGGCCACCGCCAGTTCGCGCAGCGTCCGGTCGGTCGGGCCGCCCGCGCCCTCGCGCGGACCACCGACGTACACCACCAGCGAGCCGGCGGTCGGCGCCGGCGGCTCGGGCAGCGGGGTCACCTCGGTGGCGCCCGCCGTGATCAGCAGGTCGCGGAGCGCGTCCACCGCCGGGCCGTCCGCGCCGTCCGCGAGCACCAGGCTGACCGCGCGCGGCACCGCGACCGGCTTCCCGGCCGCCTGCAGCTGCTGCGGCCGCGGGAACACCTGCGGATCCGCCATCGAACCCAGCGGGAACTCGGCCGGCGCGGTGCTCACCGCGCGGCCCGAGGCGGGCTCCAGCGGGACGGCGTACCCGGGCGTGCTCACCAGCAGGCCGCCGACCACGGCCGCGGCCGACAGCGTCGCCGCCATCTGCAGCACTCCGCTGCGGCGCCCGGCCCTGCGCTCGGCGCGTACCGACGCCAGCAGCGGGGTGGTCCCCTTGATGTCCGCGATGAACCGGTCGGCGGCCTTCGGCGCCAACTGCCGGGCCGTCCGCGCGGCCGTCCGGCGCGCCGTCAGCGCGGCCGGATGGGCCAGGACGTCGCGAAGGGCCGCACTCTGCTCCAGTTGCTGCCTGAGCCGTCGCCCCGCCGCCACCGACACGCGCGCCTGCACGGAGCCTCCTCGCACCCGAAATCCCAGCTCACCGGTGCCGCCGCGACACACTGCCGGTCCGTCCCGCCGCCCGCCGGGCAGCGGGCCGCCCCAGCCCATCAGTTGGCCAGGGCACTGTCAACGTCGCTGCTGGATATGCCCGATATGTACTGAGCGGCTCCCGTTCGGGGACAGCGGAGCGCAGCGGGACGTGCACCCATCGGGGACGCGTGGACCCGCCGCGTCGGGCCGCCGGTTCACCCGTCCGGTGCCCGGCGCGGACGCGGCCCGTGTCGGTCGGGGTCGGGTGGCGTCCGTCCGGGTAGGACTGGGCTGTTCGCGTTTGGGCGTCCGAGGACGGAGTGCGCTGAGTGGCCGCATACCTTGACCGTGACCAGGCCGGCAGTGAGCAGGTGCCGGCACAGGACAATCCGCCCGCGCCACCGGAGTTGGTGGCGCTGGCGCACGCGTACGGGGTGGACAGCGACTACGACCCGGGCAGCGGCCCGGTGCCGGTGGCGCCCGGGACGCTGGTCGCGGTGCTGGCGGCGCTCGGGGTGGACGCGAGCACACCGGAGTCGGTGCGGGCGGAGCTGGAGCGGCACCGGGTGGAGGTGGCGGCCCGGCTGCTGCCGCCGTGCGTGGTGGTCCGGGCCGGGCGGCGGACGGCGCTGGACGTGCCGGCCGGGGCGAGCGTGGTGATCGAACTGGAGGAGGGCGGCGAGTGGAGCCTGCCCAAGGGGCGCTCGCACTGGCTGCCCGCCGACCTCCCGCTGGGCCGCCACGCCCTGACCGCCCGGGTGGGCAGCCGGGAGTCGCGGGCGGTGCTGATCGTCGCCCCGCAGCGGCTGCCCGAGCCCGCGGGCCGGGGCTGGGGCTTCCTGGCCCAGCTGTACTCGGTGCTGTCCGAGCGCTCCTGGGGCATGGGCGACCTGGGCGACCTGGCCGAACTCGCCCAGTGGGCCGGGGCCGAACTCGGCGCCGGCTTCCTCCAGATCAATCCGCTGCACGCGGGCATGCCGGGCGCACCGTCCGACCCGTCGCCGTACCGCCCGTCCTCGCGCCGCTTCGCCGATCCGGTCCACCTGCGGATCGAGGCCGTCCCCGAGTACGCCTACGCCGACCTCGGTGACCTCGCCGACCTCACCCGCCGGGCCGCCCTGCTGCGCGACGAGGTGCTGCGGCACGACGGGCTGATCGACCGGGACGCCGTGTGGGCGCTCAAGCGGCAGGCGCTGGAGGTGCTGCACCGGGTGGAGCGCGGGGTCGGCCGGGAGGCCGCCTACCAGGCTTTCGTCCGGCGCGAGGGGGAGTGGCTGGAGCGGTACGCCACCTGGTGCGCGCTGGCCGAGCTGCACGGCCCGGACCACCACCACTGGCCGAAGGGCCTGCGCCACCCCGACAGCCCCCATGTCGCCGCCGCCAAGGCGGAGTCGGCCGAGCGGATCGAGTTCCACCGCTGGCTGGCCTGGCAGGTCGACGCCCAGCTCGGCGCCGCCCAGCGGGCCGCCGAGCAGGCCGGAATGGCGGTCGGGCTGATCCACGACCTGGCCGTCGGCGTCCACCCGCACGGGGCCGACGCCTGGGCGCTGCAGGACGTCCTCGCCGGCGGCATCAGCGTCGGCGCGCCGCCGGACGCGTTCAACGCGCACGGCCAGGACTGGGGCCTGCCGCCCTTCCGCCCGGACGCGCTCGCCGCGGCCGGCTACGCCCCGTACGCGGAGCTGCTGCGGGCGGCCGCCCGGCACGCCGGGGCGATCCGGATCGACCACGTGATGGGCCTGTTCCGGCTGTGGTGGGTGCCGGACGGCAACCCGCCGACCGAGGGCGCGTACGTGCGCTACGACGCGGAGGCGATGCTCGGCGTGCTGGCGCTGGAGGCGCACCGGGCCGGCACGTACGTCATCGGCGAGGACCTGGGCACCGTCGAGCCGGGCGTGCGGGAGCAGTTGAGCGAGCGCGGGGTGCTCGGCACCTCGGTGCTCTGGTTCGAGCGGGACTGGAAGGCCAAGGGCGAGATCCTGCCGCCGGAGCGGTGGCGGGCCGGCTGCCTGGCCACCCTGACCACCCACGACCTGCCGTCCACCGCGGCCCGGCTCTCCGGCGAGCACGTGGAGCTGCGGCACCGGCTCGGCCTGCTGGCCCGGCCGCTCGGTGAGGAGCAGGCCGAGGCGGCCGCCGAGCTGGCGGAGTGGCGGACCGAACTCGCCCGGGTCGGGCTGCTCGACAAGGGCGACGAGCTCACGCCCGAGGCGCTGTACGCCTTCCTGCGCAGCACTCCGGCCGAGCTGGTCGGCGTCTGGCTGCCCGACACGGTCGGCGACCCGCGGCCGCAGAACCTGCCCGGCACCTGGGACCAGTACCCGAACTGGCGGCTGCCGGTCTCGGACCGCGGCGGCACTCCGGTCACCCTCGACCAGCTGGCCGCGGCGGTCGGCACCCGGCGGCTGGTGCGGGCGCTGACCGGACACGCCGGAAGGCCCACCCCGGCGCGCGACGTCTGACCGGCGGCCGGTACCTTGGGAAACGTGGACAAGAGGAACGCTTTGCGCGCTGGTGCGGTCTCCGCAACGGCCACGCTGATGATGCTGATGTCGTCGCCCGCCATGGCGCTGGTCCGGGACGACGGCGACGACCCGGGCAGCGGCCTGACGGTCGCCCAGACCCTCGGCCTGTTCGTGGCCCTGCCGATCCTGATGTTCGTGGTGATCGCCGGCCTCGTCATGCTGCCCTCGGTCACCAAGGGCAAGAAGAAGTAGTTCCGGTCCCACGGGACCGACCGTCCGGGGCGCGGGCCCTGGCCGGAGCAGGGCGCACGTCGCGCCCGCTCCCGCCGGGTCCGCGCCCCGTCGGCGTTCCCGGGGTCAGCCCGCGGTGCGCAGCGGGGCCGGGAGCTGCCAGGTGCCCGCGTCGGCCGGGGCCAGGTGGCGGGCGAAGCCGGGGGTCCGCTCGCGGCGGCCGTCGGGGTGGACGGCGAGCCCGGCCACGTCCGGATGGGCCGCGACCCACTCGATCGCCCGCTCGGGCCCCATCGCGAAGGCGGCGGTGGCCAGGGCGTCGGTACGGGCCAGGGTGCGGCCGACCAGGGTGAGCGAGGCGAGTCCGGTCGCCGGGCGACCGCGGACGGGGTCGACGATGTGGTCGCCGCGCTCGGCCGGGCCCGAGGTGGCGACCGCGAGGTCGCGGCCGGTGACCACGGCGGCCAGCGCGCCGGGGCGCAGCGGGTCGGCGATGCCGATCCGCCAGGGGCCGCCCGCGGTCTGCACATCGCCGCCGCCGCTGACGCTGTGGTCGCGGGATCCGGCCGTCCGCAGCGCCCGTGACGCCTCCTCGACCGCCCAGCCCTTGACCCAGCCGCTGGGGTCGAGCCGTCCGTGCGGCCGCTCGGTGAACCGGCCGCCGGTCTCGGCGGCGATCTCCCGGCAGCGGTCCAGTACCTGCGCCACCTCGGGGTCGCATGCTTCGAGCGTCGTCTCGCCCCGGTCCAGCCGGCTGATGTCGCTGTCCGGGCGGTACGGGGAGAACACCGCGTCGATCCGGTGCAACCGCTCGACGATCCGGCGCACAGCCGCGGCGGTGTCCGGGCCCGGGTCGCGGACGGCGAACGAGAACACCGTCCCCATCACGTGCTCGGCGTGGCGGAGCATCAGCCGGCCGCCTTGTCGAGGGCGCTCTGCAGCGAGCGGGCGTAGCCGTCGCTGGTGAAGGTGGCGCCGGAGACCACGTCGACATTGGCGCTCTGCGCGGCGATCGCCTCCTGGTTGAGGACGGGCAGCGCGTAGCTGTTGATCTCCTGGTCGCGGCGGTCCCGGGTGGGGTACTGCACCACGTCGATCTTGGTGATCTTCGTTCCGGTCAGGGTGACCTTCACCTGGACCGGGCCGTACCGGGTGCTCACGGCGTTCCCGGTGATCGAGCGGGTGGCGCCCGCGGACGGCTCGGTGGCCTGAACGGATCCGGACTCGGACCCCGACCCGGACGAGCCGGTGGAGCCCGAGGAGTCCGAGGTGATCGGCGCGGCCGCGGTCCCGCCCTCGTGCGGCTTGAGCGAGAGGAGCAGGATGACGCCCGCGGTGGTGGCGGTGACGGTGACGGCGGCTCGGCGCATGCGGGGTGGCTCCTCTAGAACGCGAACGACTCGTGGTGGATGCGGGAGCGCCGTACCCCGGCGGCCCGCAGGGCGCGGACGGCCTCCTCGGCGAAGCCGTCCGGGCCGCACAGGTACACCTCGTGCGCGGCCAGGTCCGGGACCAGCCGCCGCAGGGCCGCGCCCAGGTCGCCGACCTCGGCCCGCGACCCGAGCAGCTCGTGCACCCGCCCGCCGCGCTGCTCGGCGACCACCCGCAGCTCGGCGCGGAACAGCACCTCCTCGGCCCGGCGGGCCCGCTGGACCAGCGTCAGCTCGCCGTCCAGCGACTCGAACAGGGCCCGCAGCGGGGTGATCCCGACCCCGGCGCCCAGCAGCAGCACCCGGCGGGCCCGCTGCCGCCGCGCGGTGAAGGCGCCGTACGGGCCCTCCGCCCGCACCCGGGTGCCGGGGGCGAGCCGGGCGACGGCCGCGCTGTGGCCGCCGAGGTCCTTCACGGTGAAGCGCAGGAACCGCGGGTGCGGGGGAGCGGACAGCGAGTACGGGTTGGCCGCCCAGCGCAGTCCGGGCGCCTGGAACTCCAGCCGGAAGAACTGGCCGGGCTCGGCGTGCAGCTCGTCCAGGCGCTCGCCGGTGAGGAACAGCGAGACCACGCCCGGACCCTCCGGCCGCACCTCGGCCACCCGCAGCCGGTGGCGGCGGTCGCGCAGCCACGGCAGTGCCAGCCGGTACCAGCCCAGGGCGGCGGCGGTGCCCAGGTACAGCGCGTACCAGGCGGCGCGGGCCGGGCCCTCGCCGAGGTCGGCGCCGGTCGCCAGCTGGTGGGAGAAGGCCAGCGCGACCGCGAGGTAGGTGACCAGGTGGAGGTAGTACCAGGTCTCGTAGCTCAGCCGGCGGCGTGCGGCCCGGGCCGAGACGGCGCCGGTGCCCAGCATGGCCAGGGTGGCCAGGGTGGCCTTGAGCATCTCGGGGAAGTGGAAGGCGATCTCCACGCCCTCGCCCAGCACCCCGCGCCCGTCGGTCAGCGCGTAGCCCCACACGATGGTCAGCACGTGCGCGGCGACCAGGCCGACCAGGTAGCGGCCGCCGTGGGCGTGCCAGCGGGCCAGCCGGTCGGCGCCGACCGAGCGCTCCAGCGGCGGGATCCGGGCCATCAGGAGCAGCAGCACCGGCGCGGTGTACCCGGCCAGCAGGCCGGTGATCCGGCCGGCGCCGGTCAGCCAACCGGCCGCGCCCACCACCGCCTCGGTGTCGGACCACCAGAGGGCGACCACGGCGAGGGCGCCCGCAGCGATCAGGGCGAGCACCGTGCGGGGCACGGCCTCGGTGGGCGCCGGCCGGCGCGGGGCGGCCCGGTGCGCACGCCGGGCCGGGGTGGTCAGTGCGGTCACGGCAGGCCTCCTTCGGGGTTCGCGGTGCGTCCCACCCTGGCAGCCGAACCTCTCAGTTGCCTCTGAGTCGCCGCCGTTCAGCAACCGCTCATCGGTGCGTTTTCGCAGCTCAGGGCAGGTGGCGGCGAGCCGGTCGGGCGGAGTGGATCTCACTGCTTTCTCATCGCGCGGGGGCAGAATGGGCTGATGTACCGAATCCTGGTGGTCGACGACGAGCCCGACCTGGTCGAGGTGGTCTGCGGCGCGCTGCGCTACGAGGGCTGGGAGGCCAGGGGCGCCACCGACGGGACGGCGGCGGTCGCCGCCGCGGCCGAGTGGCGGCCGCACGCGGTGGTCCTGGACGTGATGCTGCCGGACCTGGACGGCCTGGAGGTGCTCCGCCGGATCCACGACGGGGCGCCGGAGGTACGGGTGCTCTTCCTCACCGCCCGGGACGCGGTGGAGGACCGGATCGCCGGCATCTCGGCCGGCGGCGACGACTACGTGACCAAGCCGTTCAGCCTGGCCGAGGTGGTGGTCCGGCTGCGTGGACTGCTGCGCCGCGCCTTCCCGGCCCCGGACGGGGCCGCCCCGCCGCCCGGCGCACTGGTCCTGGGCGACCTGGTGCTCGACCCGGCGGCCCGCGAGGTCGCCAGGGCCGGGCAGCCGGTGGAGCTCAGCCCGACCGAGTTCGCCCTGCTGCACCACCTGATGCAGCACCCCCGGCGGGTGCTCAGCAAGGCCCAGCTGCTGGAGGCGGTGTGGTCGTACGACTTCGGTGGGCAGGCCCACGTGGTGGAGCTGTACATCAGCTACCTGCGCAAGAAGCTCGACGCCGGGCGGACGCCGATGATCCACACCGTCCGCGGCGCCGGCTACCTGATCAAGGCAGCCGGATGAGGCGGCCGCGGATCCGCCTGCTCGCGCGCCTGCCGAGGACGCTGCGGGCGCGGCTGATCGCCGGACTGCTGGTGCTGCTCGCCCTGGTCTTCACCGGCATCGGCGTGGCCACCACGACCGCCCTGCGGCACTTCCTGGCCGGCCAGGTCGACGAGCGGCTGCAGTCCGCCGGCGGCCGCTACGCCGCCAGCCTGGAGCACCCCGGGGCGGGCGGGGCGGACAGCCGCGGCCAGGCACCGGGCACCTTCGCGGCCCGGCTGGTGAACGGCACGGTCACCCAGGCCGCCGTGGTGGCCGGCATCCCGCCGGGCGACGACGACCCGGTGCCGACGGCCGACACCGGGGACGACCTCGCCCACCTCTCCACCCGCGACCGGGACCGGCTCGCCGGCCTGGCCGCGGGCGCCGCCCCGCGCACCGTGCAGCTGTCCGGCCTGGGCAACTACCGGGTCGCCGCGGTGGCCGGCCGGGACGGCGACGTTCTGGTCACCGGCCTGCCGCTGCACCCGGTGGACGAGACCGTCCAGCGGCTGGGCGCCATCGAGGCGCTGGTCTTCGCGGTCGGCCTGACCGTGGCCGGGACGGCCGGCGCCCTGTGGGTACGGATCTCGCTGCGCCCGCTGGAGCGGGTCGCCGACGCCGCCGACCGGGTCGGCGCCCTGCCGCTGGCCAGCGGCGCGGTGGCGCTCCCGGTCCGGGTGCCGGACGACGACCCGCGCACCGAGGTCGGCCGGGTCGGCCTGGCCCTGAACCGGATGCTCGGCCACGTCGAGGACGCGCTGACCCGCCGCCAGAACGTCGAGGAACGGCTGCGGGCGTTCGCCGCGGACGCCAGCCACGAGCTGCGGACGCCGGTGGCGGCCGTCCGCGGCCACGCCGAACTGGCGCTGCGCCACCCCGGGCCGGTGCCGGAGCCGGTGCGCCACTCGCTGCGCCGGATCGATGCCGAGTCCCAGCGGATGGGCGCGATCGTCGAGGACCTGCTGCTGCTCGCCCGGCTCGACGCCGGACGGCCGCTGGCGGTCGCCGAGGTCGACCTGACCCGGGTCGCGCT
Organism: Kitasatospora cinereorecta; assembly: GCF_024172095.1. Classification (GTDB taxonomy): domain Bacteria; phylum Actinomycetota; class Actinomycetes; order Streptomycetales; family Streptomycetaceae; genus Kitasatospora; species Kitasatospora cinereorecta. Next base: position 1,226,649 of record NZ_JAMZDX010000001.1, read on the forward strand.
GGACGGCCTCACCGACGCCCGGGCCGCCGGACCCGGTCACCGCTGGCGGCTGGAACTGCCCGAGGACCCGGTGCTGGTGGCCGGCGACGCCGACCGGCTCGCCCAGGTGGTGGCCAACCTGCTGGCCAACGCCCGTACCCACACCCCCGAGGGCACCGAGGTGACGCTCCGGCTGGAACGCCTCGCCGGCCGGACGGCGCTGAGCGTCGCCGACACCGGGCCGGGCATCGAACCGGAGTTGGCCGAGCGGGTCTTCGAGCGCTTCGTACGCGGCGACCGGGCCCGCTCCCGGCGGACCGGGTCCACCGGTCTGGGCCTTGCCATCGTCCGGGCGGTGGTCGCCGCCCACGGCGGCACGGTGGCGGTGAGCAGCCGTCCGGGCCGCACCGTCTTCACCGTCGTGCTGCCCGACCCCGCCGCGGGCGGGAACGGGAGCGGGCCCGACCCGGCGTCAGCCACCCGGACCGGGCCCGAAACGGCGTCAGCCGCCCGGAGCGGACCCGAAGGCCCGTCCCGAGCGGCTGCGCCGGATCCGGCTCAGGAGGTCACTTCCCCCCGAGCTCCCGGTCCGCGACCTGCGCCTTGAGCGCCCGCTCCACCCCGGCCCGGGCCTCGATCACCTGACGGCGCAGCGCCGGCGCCGGGTCGGCCTCGGCCAGCCAGGCGTCGGTGGCGTCCAGGGTGGCCTGCTCGACCTGGTACGCCGGGTACAGGCCGCCGATGATCTGCTGCGAGATCTCGTGGCTGCGGGTCTCCCAGATGCCCTTGATCGCGGCGAAGTACTTCGCCGTGTACTCGGCCAGCAGCGCGCGCTGGTCGGCCTGCTGGAAGCCGCCGATCACCGCCTCCTGGACGTAGTTGGTCAGCGCGTCGGAGTCGATGACCGACGCCCAGGCCTCCGCCTTGGCCGCCGCGGTCGGGCGGGCCGCCCGGCAGCTGGCGGCGTGCTCGGCACCCGAGGAGGTGTTGTCGCGGGCCAGCTCGGCGTCGATCGCCTTGTCGTCGGCGCGCCCGGCGGCGGCCAGACGGGCCAGCAGCGTCCAGCGCAGCTCGGTGTCGACGGCCAGGCCGTCGAGCTCGACCGTGCCGTCCAGCAGGCCGGCCAGCAGGTCCAGCTGGCCCTCGGTGCGGGCCACCGCGGCCAGCGCGCGGGCCCAGGCCAGCTGGTGGTCGCCGCCGGGGGCGGCGGCGCGCAGCTGCTCCTCGGCGGCGGCGGCCCAGCGCTGCAGGCCCTCCTCGCGCCACGCCGGGTCGGCGTAGAGCTCCAGGGCCACCTTGACCTGGCGGTGCACCGACTGGACCACGCCGATGTCGGTCTCCCGCTGCAGGCCGGACAGGGCCAGCGCCAGGTAGTCGCGGGTGGCCAGCTCGCCGTCGCGGGTCATGTCCCAGGCGGAGGCCCAGCACAGCGCGCGCGGCAGCGAGTCCTCGAAGTCGCCCAGGTGCTGGGTGACCACGGTGAGCGAGTCCTCGTCCAGGCGGACCTTGGCGTAGGACAGGTCGTCGTCGTTGAGCAGCAGCACCGCAGGGCGGTGGCGGCCGACCAGCTCCGGTACCTCGGTGCGCGGGCCGTCCACGTCCAGCTCGATCCGGTCGGTGCGCACCAGGCGGCCGTCGACCAGCTCGTAGAGGCCGACGGCGATCCGGTGCGGGCGCAGCACGGCCTCGCCGCGGGCGCCGGCGGGCAGCGCCGGGGCCTCCTGCAGCACGGCGAAGGACTCGATCTCGCCGTCGGTGTTGATGGTGAGCGCCGGGCGCAGCACGTTGATGCCGGCCGTCTCCAGCCATGCCTTGGACCAGGTCTTCAGGTCGCGGCCGCTGGCCTCCTCCAGGGCGCCGAGCAGGTCGCTGAGGCGGGTGTTGCCCCAGGCGTGGCGCTTGAAGTACGCCCGCACGCCCTCGAAGAAGGCGTCCTGGCCGACGTAGGCCACCAGCTGCTTGAGCACCGAGGCGCCCTTGGCGTAGGTGATGCCGTCGAAGTTGACCTGGACGTCCTCCAGGTCGTTGATCTCCGCCATGATCGGGTGGGTGGAGGGCAGCTGGTCCTGCCGGTACGCCCAGGTCTTCATCTGGTTGGCGAAGGTGGTCCAGGAGTGCGGCCACTTCGACTGGGGGGCCTCGGCCTGGCAGACCACCTCGGCGAAGGTCGCGAACGACTCGTTCAGCCAGAGGTCGTTCCACCACTCCATGGTGACCAGGTCGCCGAACCACATGTGGGCCAGCTCGTGCAGGATCGTCGCGGCGCGCACCTCGTACGCGGCGTCGGTCACCTTGGAGCGGAAGACGTACTGGTCGCGCAGGGTGACCGCGCCCGCGTTCTCCATCGCGCCGGCGTTGAACTCCGGCACGAAGAGCTGGTCGTACTTGGCGAACGGGTAGTCGAACTCGAACTTCTGCTGGAAGTACTCGAAGCCCTGCTTGGTGACGTCGAAGATCGCCTCGGCGTCCAGGTACTCGCGCAGCGAGGGGCGGCAGTACACGCCCAGCGGCACCCGCTGCTCGCCGGCCGCGTACTCGTCGAAGACGCCCACGTAGGGGCCGGCGACCAGGGCGGTGACGTACGAGGACAGCCGCGGGGTGGGCTCGAAGGACCAGACCCGGGTGTCGCCCTCGCCGGTCGGCTCGGGGGTCGGCGAGTTGGAGACCACCACCCAGCCCTCGGGGGCGGTCACCGTGAAGCGGTAGGTCGCCTTGAGGTCGGGCTGCTCGAAGACGGCGAACACCCGGCGGGCGTCCGGCACCTCGAACTGGGTGTACAGGTAGGTCTCGCCGTCCACCGGGTCGACGAACCGGTGCAGGCCCTCGCCGGTGTTGGTGTAGGCGCAGTCGGCGACCACCCGCAGCTCGTTGTCGGCCTGGACGGCGGGCAGGGCGATCCGGCTGTCGGCGAAGTTGGCGGTATCGAGCTGTTCGCCGTTGAGCACGATCTCGGAGACGCTCGGCGCGACCAGGTCGATGAAGGTCGGGGCGCCGGGCGTGGTGGAGGTGAACCGGACCACGGTGGTGGACCGGAAGGTGCCTCCGTCGCGGGCCGAGCTCAGGTCGAGCTCGATGTCGTAGGCCTCCACGTGCAGGAGCGCGGCCCGGGTGCGGGCCTCCTCACGGGTCAAGTTGGTGCCAGGCACTCGCAGGACTCCTTCGTCGGTGTGAACACCCGGCATCCTGCCATGTGGGATCTCGCGCCGACCTGTGAATACCCGGTGGGTGCGGAGGTTTCCTAACGATCCCTGTGTCCACTTGACTGGCCCTTACCGGGGTGGCGGAGCATAGAGTTCAGAAGTTGAAGCTGAATATGGACCTGTCGCAATGGCGCGGCGCCCTGGAGGGTTGAAGCATGTCTATGGACACACCGGGTTCGCAGTCCTCGCTGCACCGGGCGAATCTCGAGCGGGTGCTGAGGGCGGTCCGGATGGCCGGGTCGCTCACCCAGGCGGAGATCGCCCGCAGCACGGGCCTGTCGGCCGCCACGGTGTCCAACATCGTCCGGGAGCTCAAGGAGAGCGGCACCGTCGTGGTCGCCGACACCTCCTCCGGCGGCCGCCGGGCGCGCAGCGTCTCGCTCAGCGGCGACGCCGGCATCGTGGTCGGCGTGGACTTCGGCCACACCCACCTGCGGGTCGCGGTGGGCAACCTGGCGCACCGGGTGCTGGCCGAGGAGAGCGAGCCGATCGACACCGACGTCTCGGCCCAGCAGGGCTTCGACCGGGCCGAGCAGATGGTCGCCAAGCTGCTCAAGCAGGCCGGGTTCCGGTCGGACAAGGTGATCGGCGTGGGCCTCGGCGTGCCGGGCCCGATCGACGTGGAGACCGGGGCGCTCGGCTCCACCGCGATCCTGCCCGGCTGGACCGGCGTCCGGCCCGGCCAGGAGCTCTCGCAGCGCCTGGGCATGCAGGTGTACGTCGACAACGACGCCAACCTGGGCGCGCTCGGCGAGCTGGTCTGGGGCGCCGGCCGGGGTCTCGGCGACCTGGCGTACATCAAGGTGGCCAGCGGTGTCGGCTCCGGGCTGGTGATAAACGGCCAGATCTACCGGGGCCCGGGCGGCACCGCCGGCGAGATCGGGCACATCACCCTGGACGAGGCCGGGCCGGTCTGCCGCTGCGGCAACAGAGGCTGCCTGGAGACCTTCGTCGGCTCCCGCTACCTGCTCAACCTCTTGAACGCCAACCACCCGGGTGAGCTCACCCTGTCCAAGGTGGTGCAACTCGCCCACCAGGGCGACCTGGGCTGCCGTCGGGTGATCGCCGACGCGGGCCGGCAGATCGGGATGGGCGTGGCCACGCTCTGCAATCTGCTCAACCCCCGCCGGATCATCCTCGGCGGCGACCTGGCCGAGGCCGGTGAGCTGGTGCTTTCCCCGATCAGGGACTCCGTGGCGCGGTACGCCATCCCCAGTGCGGGGCGTCAGCTCTCGGTGGTTCCCGGCACGCTCGGTGGCCGTGCGGAGGTGCTCGGGGCGCTCGCGCTGGTGATGAGCGAGATGGGGGAATCGGGCGTGATCCGGCAGCCCTCGGCGGTCGGCGCCTGACCTGGTCCAGACCAACCCGAGGCCGATTGGTCTCGGGTCGGCCTTCAGGAAGATAACGAAACAATCTGGATCAGCTGGGCCTTGGGTTTACTTATTGACGACAAGCTTGGTGACCGGGTTGACTCCTGCCCACCTCGCCGCAACGTTGCGGCTCTGTCAGGGAGGCACCCCCCACCATGAACGCAATGATGCGTCGCGCTGTCATCGGCGCCACCGCCGTCTCGATGGCTCTCACCATGGCCGCCTGTGGCAAGGCCGGCAGCGACAAGAAGGGTGACGCCGCTTCCGGCGACACCAAGTCGATCGGCCTGCTGCTCCCGGAGAACGCGTCCTCGACCCGGTACGAGTCCTTCGACAAGCCGTTCATCGAGGCCAAGGTCAAGGCGCTCTGCTCCGACTGCAACGTCAAGTACTCCAACGCCGAGGGCTCGGCCGCCAAGCAGAAGCAGCAGTTCGACACCCTGATCGCCCAGGGCGTGAAGGTGATCATCCTGGACGCCTTCGACGCCAAGTCGACCCAGGCGTGGGTCAAGGAGGCGGCCGACAAGGGCGTCAAGGTCATCGCGTACGACCGCCTGGCCACCGGCCCGGTCTCCGCCTACGTCTCGTTCGACAACGAGAAGGTCGGCGAGCTCCAGGGCCAGGCCCTGGTCGACGCGCTGGGCGCCAAGGCCGCCGACGCCAACGTCGTCATGATCAACGGTGACGACGCGGACCCGAACGCCGGCAAGTTCAAGGCCGGTGCCCACAAGGTCCTGGACGGCAAGGTCAAGAAGATCGTCTACGAGCAGTCCGGTGAGTGGAAGCCCACCGTGGCGGGTCAGAAGATGGGTGCCGCGATCACCCAGCTGACCAAGGACGGCTTCCAGGCCGTCTACTCGGCCAACGACGGCATGGCCGCCGCGATCATCACCCAGCTGAAGTCCGCGGGCATCAACGTCCCGGTCGGCGGCCAGGACGCGGGCCTCGACGCCATCCAGCGCATCGTCGCCGGCGACCAGGCCTACACCATCTACAAGGCCTACAAGCCGCTGGCCGACTCGGCCGCCGAGCTGGCCGTCGACCTGCTGCAGGGCAAGGACATCAAGTCCGTCGCGTCCTCCACCATCGACAGCGACACCGACAAGGCCATCCCGGCCAAGCTGCTCGACCCCAAGGTCGTCACCAAGGCCAACATCAACGACACCGTCATCGCCGACGGCCTGTACAAGGTGAGCGACATCTGCACCGGCGACTACGCCGCCGCCTGCGCCACCGCCGGCCTGAAGTAACACCGTCCGGGCGGCGCTGCCCGACCCCACACCGGGGAGCGCCGCCCACCGCGGCGCGGTGGGCCCACGAGCCACCGCGCCCTGTTCTCTCTTTCTCGCACTACCCCGCGCGCCCGGGTCGGCGCGCGGGCCGGCCGTGCCATGGGCAACCAGTCGTCAGGACGGGCACGGGAATAAGGAGATGGTTCACGTGACAGGCGCACCCGTACTGGCGTTGCGCGGGGTCTCCAAGCGCTTCGGCGCCGTCCAGGCACTCACCGACGTGCATCTGGAGGTCCACGCCGGCGAGGTGGTCGCCCTGGTCGGCGACAACGGCGCGGGCAAGTCGACGCTGGTGAAGACCATCGCCGGCGTCCACCCCATCGACGAGGGTTCGATCGAGTGGGAGGGCACGGCGGTCTCGATCAACCGCCCGCACGACGCCCAGGCGCTCGGCGTGGCCACCGTCTACCAGGACCTGGCGCTCTGCGACAACCTCGACGTGGTCGGCAACCTCTTCCTCGGGCGTGAGCTGAAGAAGTTCGGCACGCTCGACGAGGTCGCCATGGAGAAGCGCGCCCGGGAGCTGCTCGACACGCTCTCGATCCGCATCCCCAGCGTCCGCATCCCGATCGCCGCGCTCTCCGGCGGCCAGCGCCAGGTGGTCGCGATCGCCCGCGCCCTGGTCGGCGACCCGAAGATCGTCATCCTGGACGAGCCGACCGCCGCCCTCGGCGTCGAGCAGACCGCCCAGGTGCTCGACCTGGTCGAGCGGCTGCGCGGCCGCGGCCTCGGCGTGATCCTGATCAGCCACAACATGGCCGACGTCAAGGCCGTCGCGGACACCGTCGCGGTGCTCCGCCTGGGTCGTAACAACGGCGTCTTCGAGGTGGAGAGCACCTCGCACGAGGAGATCATCTCCGCCATCACCGGCGCCACCGAGAACGCGGTCACCCGCCGCCAGGCACGTCTCGCGGAGGAAGCAAAGTGACCACCGAGCAGACCACCACCCCCGCGGCCGACGCGGCGCCCGCGCCCGCCGTCGACCCCCGCCTGCTGGTCCGCGAGGCCGGCCTGGCCGGCTACCTCGCCGAGTTCAAGCGGAAGATGAAGAGCGGCGACCTGGGCTCCGTCCCCGTCGTGCTCGGCCTGATCCTGATCGGCGCCATCTTCCAGGGCATCACCGGCGACTTCCTGAACGCCGACAACCTCACCAACATCACCAAGTGGATCGCCGGCCCGGGCCTGATCGCCGTCGGCATCGTCTTCGTGCTGCTGCTGGGTGAGATCGACCTCTCGCTCGGCTCGGTGGCCGGCGTCTCGGCCGCGATAGCCGCCGTCCTCTCGGTGCGCAGCGGCATGAACGAGTGGCTGGCCATCCTGGTCGCCATCGGCGCCGCCATCGCGATCGGCGCGCTGCACGGCTTCTTCTTCGCCAAGATCGGCGTCCCCGCCTTCGTCGTCACCCTGGCCGGCCTGCTGGCCTGGTCCGGCCTGCAGATGGCCGTCCTCGGCGACAAGGGCACCGTCAACGTCATCAACGACGGTGTGCTCGCCAACCTGGACACCTACTTCCTGGGCGACGGCGACGTCGCGTTCACCTGGGGCTTCGCCGTCCTCGGCATCGCGCTCTTCGGCGCCGGCCAGGTCCTCGACAGCCGCCGCCGCAACGCCGCCGGGCTGCTCGCCCGCCCGATGAGCGAGATCGCCCTGCGCACCGGCGTGATCGCGCTGATCGGCCTGGTCGCCGCCTACATGCTCAACCAGGACCGCGGCCTGCCGCTGCCGCTGGTGATCTTCCTCTCCGTCGTGGTCATCACCGACTTCGTGCTCCGCCGCACCTCCTACGGCCGCCAGATCTTCGCGGTCGGCGGCGGCGTCGAGGCGGCCCGCCGGGCCGGCATCAACGTGGCCTGGGTCCGGATCTCGGTCTTCATGATCTCGGCCGGCATGGCCGCCCTCGGCGGTCTGTTCATCGCCTCCCAGCAGGGCTCCGCGGACAAGCTCCTGGGCAGCGGCAACGTGCTGATGAACTCCATCGCGGCGGCCGTCATCGGCGGCACCAGCCTCTTCGGCGGCCGCGGCAAGACCTGGTCCGCCCTGCTGGGCATCCTGGTCATCCAGTCGATCATCACCGGCCTGGACCTGGTCCACGTCAACCAGGCGGTCCAGTACATGATCACCGGCTCGGTGCTGCTCGCCGCGGTCGTCCTGGACTCGGTCTCCCGCAAGACCCAGAAGTCCTCCGGCCGAGGCTGACGACACGCAGCACGCCCCAGGGGCGCGGGGAACCGCGCGACCAGCCATCAAGCCCGTCGAGGGCGGCCGGTCGCGCGGTTCTCCGCGCCCCTCCGGGTTGGCCAACTGCGTTGCGCCCGTCGGCGGAGATTAGACTCGTGCGGGGCTTCGACGCCCACCAGGCCCGTACCCGGGCCGAGAACTTGTGAACGAGGAGGAACGGGTGGCCCTGCTGACCCGCATTAGGGGACCGCGCGATCTCGACCGGCTCACCCCCGCGCAGCTGGCGGCACTCGCCGAGGAGATCCGGACCTTCCTGGTCGAGGAGGTCTCCAAGACCGGCGGTCACCTCGGCCCCAACCTGGGCGTCGTCGAGCTGACCATCGCCCTGCACCGGGTCTTCGACTCGCCGCGCGACCGGATCCTCTTCGACACCGGCCACCAGAGCTACGTCCACAAGCTGCTCACCGGCCGCCAGGACTTCAGCCGCCTCAAGATGAAGGGCGGCCTGTCCGGCTACCCCTCGCGCGCCGAGTCCGAGCACGACGTGATCGAGAACTCGCACGCCTCCACCGTCCTCGGCTACGCGGACGGCCTCGCCAAGGCCAACAAGATCCAGGGCCACCGGGACCGCCCCGTGGTCGCCGTCATCGGCGACGGCGCGCTCACCGGCGGCATGGCCTGGGAAGCGCTCAACAACATCGCCGAGGGCACCGACCTGCCCGTCGTCATCGTCGTCAACGACAACGAGCGCTCGTACTCCCCGACCATCGGCGGCCTCGCCAACCACCTCTCCACCCTGCGCACCACCCAGGGCTACGAGCGCTTCCTGTCCTGGGGCAAGGACGCCCTCCAGCGCACCCCAGTGGTCGGCAAGCCGGTCTTCGACACCCTGCACGGCGCCAAGAAGGGCCTGAAGGACTTCATCGCCCCGCAGGGCATGTTCGAGGACCTCGGCCTCAAGTACATCGGCCCGATCGACGGCCACGACCTGCAGGCCCTGGAGTCCGCCCTCACCAAGGCGCGCGGCTTCGGCGGCCCGGTGATCGTCCACTGCATCACCGAGAAGGGCCGCGGCTACCACGCCGCCGAGAACAACGACGAGGACCGCTTCCACGCCGTCGGCGTCATCCACCCCGACACCGGCCTCCCGGTGAAGTCCTCCGGCAAGGACTGGACCTCCGTCTTCGGCGAGGAGATGGTCGCCCTCGGCCGCGAGCGCCACGACATCGTCGGCATCACCGCCGCCATGCTCCACCCGGTCGGCCTGGCCCCCTTCGCCAAGGCCTACCCGGACCGCATCTTCGACGTCGGCATCGCCGAGCAGCACGCCGCCGTCTCCGCCGCCGGCCTCGCCACCAACGGCCTGCACCCGGTCGTCGCCGTCTACGCGACCTTCCTCAACCGGGCCTTCGACCAGGTCCTGATGGACGTCGCCCTGCACAGGCTCGGCGTCACCTTCGTCCTCGACCGGGCCGGCGTCACCGGCACCGACGGCGCCTCGCACAACGGCATGTGGGACATGTCGATCCTCCAGGTCGTCCCGGGCCTGCGGCTCGCCGCGCCGCGCGACGCCGACCAGCTGCGCGCCCAGCTGCGCGAGGCCGTCGAGGTCGGCGACGCGCCCACCGTCGTCCGCTACTCCAAGGGCACCGTCGGCCCCGCCGTCCCCGCCCTCGGCAAGATCGGCGGCATGGACCTGCTCCGCGGCGCCGCCGACGAGGACGCCGACGTGCTCATCGTCTCCGTCGGCGCGCTCGCCCAGACCTGCCTGGAGACCGCCGAGCTGCTCGCCGCCCAGGGCGTCACCAGCACCGTCGTCGACCCCCGCTGGGTCAAGCCGGTCGACCCGGCGCTGCCCGGCCTCGCCGCCCGCCACCGCCTGGTGGTCACCGTCGAGGACAACGGCCGCGTCGGCGGCGTCGGCACCGCGATCGCGCAGGCCCTGCGGGACGCGGACGTCGACGTCCCGCTGCGCGACTTCGGCATCCCGCAGGAGTTCCTCGACCACGCCTCGCGCGGCGAGATCCTCGAGGAGATCGGCCTGACCGCCCCGGCGATCGCGGCCAAGGTCCTCGCGACGGTCGGCGAGCGTACGCAGGTGGGTTGAGAAGTCAGGGGCGCGGGGAACTGCGCGACAAGCCATGCACTCACGTAGAGCGGTGGCCGGTCGCGCAGTTCCCCGCGCCTCCGGTGTACCCGAACGAGTGAACAAGCCAGCCGTCGCGCTGCGGCCTCGCCCGCGGGTGGAACACCTCGTCCCATGGAGCTGCGCGAGCTGATCCGGGCCAAGCCTGTCGAGAAGTCCCTCGCGGACACCCACGAGAGCGGTCACGCCCTCACCCGCACGCTGTCCGCCCTCGATCTCACCGTCTTCGGTGTCGGCGTCATCATCGGGACCGGCATCTTCGTGCTGACCGGCACCGCCGCCAAGAGCCACGCGGGCCCGGCCGTCGCGCTGTCGTTCGCCGCCGCGGGCGTGGTGTGCGCGTTGGCGGCGCTGTGCTACGCGGAGTTCGCGTCGACGGTGCCGGTGGCCGGGTCGGCGTACACGTTCGCGTACTCGACCATCGGCGAGCTGCCGGCGTGGATCATCGGCTGGGACCTGGTGCTGGAGCTGACGCTGGGTGCGGCGGTGGTGTCGGTCGGCTGGTCGGGGTACGTGCAGTCGCTGCTGAAGAGCGGCGGGGTGACGCTGCCGCACGCGATCTCGGGGGCGTCCACCGGCGGTTGGAGCTTCAACCTGCTGGCGTCGCTGCTGGTGCTGCTGCTGACGGCGGTGATCCTGCTGGGGATGCACCTGTCCGCCGAGGTGACCCGGGTGATCGTGGCGATCAAGGTGACCGTGGTCCTGATCGTGATCGTGGCGGGCCTGTTCTTCGTCAAGGCGGACAACTACTCGCCGTTCATCCCGCCGGCCCAGGAGACTCCGGGGAAGGCGGGCGGCTCGCAGCCGCTGATCCAGGCGCTGTTCGGGTACACGCCGACGGACTTCGGCGTGATGGGCATCTTCACCGCGGCGGCCGTGGTGTTCTTCGCGTTCATCGGCTTCGACATCGTGGCGACCACCGCGGAGGAGACCCGCAATCCGCAGCGCGACCTGCCGCGCGGCATCCTCGGTTCGCTGGTGATCTGCACGGTGCTGTACATGGCGGTGTCGCTGGTGGTGACCGGCATGCAGAAGTACACCGAGCTGTCGACGGACGCCCCGCTGGCGGACGCGTTCAAGGCGGTCGGGCAGGACGCGTTCGCCGACATCATCGACGTGGGCGCGGTGGCGGGCCTGACCTCGGTCACCATGATCATGCTGCTGGGGCAGAGCCGGGTGTTCTTCGCGATGAGCCGGGACGGGCTGCTGCCGCGGCTGTTCTCCTCGGTGCACCCGAAGTACAAGACGCCGACCCGGGCGATCCTGCTGCTGGGGCTGGTGGTGGCGGTGCTGGCGGGACTGATCCCGCTGGAGGAGCTCTCCGAGCTGGTGAACATCGGCACGCTGTTCGCGTTCATCGTGGTGTCGATCGGGGTGGTGATCCTCCGTCGGACCCGGCCCGATCTGCCGCGGTCGTTCCGCTGCCCGTGGGTGCCGGTGCTGCCGATCCTGTCGGTGCTGGCGTGCCTGTGGCTGATGCTCAACCTTCCGGTCCAGACGTGGTGGCGATTCCTGGTCTGGCTGGTGGTCGGCCTGGTGGTCTACTTCCTGTACGGACGGGGCCACAGCCGGCTCGGTCGGGACGCGGACGGCGGAGTCGAGCCGTAGCCGTACCAATCCGGGACCGGCGCTGCCCGCCCCGACGCCGCCCGGTAGGTTGTCATCCGTGTCCCTTGCCATCAGCCGCCTGAGTGCGCTCGCCGAACGCCTGCCCGAGCGTGTCCGGACCGGCTACTGGACCAGACTGGTCCCGGCACTGGCGCTGCTGGCCGTGGCCACCCACATCCCGTCGTTCCTGCGGCCGGTGTGGAGCCCGGACGAGGGCTACCTCGCCACCCAGGCCAGGATGCTGGCCGACGGCGGGGTCCTCTACGACACCGTGGTCGACCGCAAGCCGCCGCTGCTGCCCTGGCTGTACGAGGCGTGCTTCGCGATCTTCGGCTCGGTCTCGCTGTGGCCGCTGCGGACCCTGGCGATCGTCGCCCACCTGGTGACCGCGGTGCTGCTGGCGTCGATCGCCCGCGGCCGCTGGGGCAACCGGGCCGGGGCGTACGCCGGCGCGCTCTTCCTGCTGCTGTCCATCGGCCTCTCGCCGGAGGACACCCAGGCGGCCACCTTCGAGGTCTTCATGCTGCCCGCGATGGTGGCGGCGTTCCGGTACGCGGAGCGGCGCCGCTGGCTGGCGGCGGGCATCGCGGTGGCGCTCTGCTCGCTCACCAAGCAGACCGGCGGCGCGGTGCTGCTGCCGGTGCTGTGGATGCTGTTCCAGGACGCCCGGCGGCGCGGGGTGCGGTGGCTGCCCGCGCTGTTCAAGATCGGGTTCGGCTTCGCGCTGCCCATAGCGCTGGTCGCGATGATCCTCACCAAGCCGAAGGGCTTCCTGTTCTGGGTGGTCACCGGCAGCGGGGACTACGCCACGTTCGGCTCGAACTGGCTGCAGATGCTCGGCCGGGCGCTCGGCAACTCGGCGATCCTGCTGGCCGCCGGGCTCGGCTTCCTGCTGCCGGTCGGCCACCGGCTGTGGCTGCGCCACCGCGGCCGGCCGGTGCCGGTGCGCGGCGAGTCGTACGGCTCCTCCACCGACCTGTGGGTGTGGCTGGCCTCCTCGGTGGTCGCCGTCTCGGTGGGCTTCCACTTCTTCGGCCACTACTACCTGCAGCTGATGCCGCCGCTGGTGCTGCTCGGGGTGGCCGCGGTCTGCGCCTCGGCGGTGCGCTGGAAGCCGGTGCTGGTGTACTCGATGGTCGCGTGCACGGTCTTCTGGGGCCTGGCGATCTTCTGGCCGGGGCAGAAGCTCGACCAGACCACCGAGGTGGCCACCGCGGTCGCCGCCCAGACCACGCCGAAGGACACCGTGCTGGTCTGGGGCATGCACCCCGAGCTCTACTGGCTGGCCGACCGCCGCCCGGCCACCCGCTACCTGACCGCCGGCTTCCTGACCAACTACAGCGGCGGCAAGGACGGCCAGAAGGTCGGCGAGCAGTACAGCGTCAGCGACGCGTGGCAGACCTTCGACGAGGAGCTGGCCGCCAAGGGCCTGCCGGAGGTCGTGGTCGACGACTCCGGCACCGCCCCGTACCAGCCGGTGATGATCCCGCGGATCGAGAGCCTGCTGGACACCCACTACGAGGTCGTCGGCGTCACCGGCGACACGGTGATCTACCGCCTCAAGCGCTGACCCGCGCCACCCCGCCGGCCCGGCCCGGAAAACCGGTTGTGCCCCCTCCTAGGCTCGCCACGGGGGGTGACAGTCAGTGTGCGATGGGTGCTCCCTGCGGTGGCGCAGGAGCGCCGCCGGTCCGACGACCGGGAGAAATCACACCGTGGTCCTCAGTACCGCACTGGGCCGCAGAATCGCCTCCGGGACGGCCGCGCTCGCGCTGGCCGTCCTTCCGGCCGTTCTGGGCCTCCAGCCCGCCGCCGCGGCGGCGTCCGGCCCGCCGACCCCCGCCGACCTGAACACCTCGGGCAGCTTCGCGGACTCCTTCACCCAGGGGACCGAGCTGGACACCGACCCGATGTACGGCCTGAACGTCGGCCTCGACCGGCGCGAGCAGGACGGCACGGCGCGGCAGATCTCGTACACCCGGGTGTCCGGCCGCTGGGACACGGCCGTCCCGCCGGCGCCCTGGTACGTCCAGACCAGCCACCCGCAGCACCCGAACAAGCTGCTGTTCTCGCTCGGCCACTCCGCGGTCATGCTGGACGCCCCGGCGCTGGCCGACGAGAGCGGGCACTACACCGTGTCCACCACGGTCGACCCGGTGGAGGGCGACACCACGGGCGCGGACTGGGCCTCGATCATGCTCAGCCGCAGCCACCGCAGCACCGGCTACGTCACCAACGCCGATGTGGACCTGGGCCTGACGGTCTCCTCCGGCGGCAAGCTGGCGCTGTTCCACGGCGGTGGCGGCGAGGTGCCGTTCTGGACCGGCCGGGTCACCCCGGGTGCCGGGCCGTTCGCGGTCTCGCTGACCGTCTCCACCGGCGCCGACCGGCTGGTCTCGCTGACGGTCGACGGCACCCGCTTCGACGTCACCGCACCGGCCGGTGTCACCCGCTGGCCGAGCAGCTCCTACCTCTACCTCGGCGCCTACCTGGACTCGGCGGGCGAGGTGACCACCTTCGGCGACGGCACCGGCCACGGCCTGGCGGTCAGCCGGGTCGACACCACGGCGGCGAGCGGGCCCAAGCCCTTCGTCGACACCTTCGACGGGGTGCCGGGCGACACCGCCGACTTCGGCCTCGACCAGCAGCTGAGCGCCCGTCAGCCGTCCCCGGCGTCGGCTCACTACACCCAGGTCTCCGGCGCGCCGGGCCTCCCGGTGACGCCGGCCGCGGGCGGGGTCCGGGTGAACAGCCCGGACCGGCCGAACGCGCTGTCCTTCACCGCCCCGACCGCCGTCCGGCTCGACAAGCCGGCCACCGCCGACCTGTCCGGCACGTACACCGTCCACGCGGTGCTCACCCCCGTCGTGGGCAGCCGGACCAGCCGGGACTGGGCCTCGCTCGCGGTCAGCGGTTCGGAGGCCGGGACCGGTTGGGTGGAGGGACCGGACGTCGCGCTGGGCCTGCGGATCCGGGCCGACGGCACGCTGCAGCTGTTCCAGCACGGGACGGCCACCTGGGCGAGCGAGCAGTCCGTCCCGGCCGCCGACTCCTACCGGGTGTCCCTGGCCGTCGCCGCCGGAGCGGCCCGCCAGGCCACCCTGGTGGTCAACGGCACCGCCTTCACCGTGCCGGCCACCGCGGACCTCCCGCGGGACGGCTACGTCTACCTCGGCTCGCACCCCTCGACCACCGGCCAGGCCGGCACCGTGGACGACCTGCGGATCTCGATGATCGGCGGCCTCTCGTACTACGGCTACTTCGACATCATGGACCCGGACGCGCCGAACAACAGCGCCGACCACAGTGCGGAGGTGGCGTCCTGGACCAACCTGAACGGCTACCTCGCGCAGGACCCGCGCAAGGGCTACCTGGACTACTGCGGCCCGGCGTCCTGCATCGTCGACGCCGGCTACCAGGTCTACGACCAGGCGCACGGCGGGCCCAACCCGGACGCGCCGGCCGCGCTCGCCGGGCTGCGCGCCGCCATCGGTTCCAACATCGACAAGGTCGCCGCGGTCTACGTGATCGACGAGCCGTACTACCACGGCCTCGACGCCCGGCAGGTGCAGACCGCGGTGGACCAGATCCGGGCGGTCTTCCCGGACAAGATGATCCACCTGACCATGGACGCCGGGAGCCTGTTCAACCCGGCCGACACCATCCCGAGCGGCGTGGACGTCGTCGGGTTCGACGACTACTGCAAGGGCCGCGCCACGGTCCGCGACGAGCTCAGCCAACTGGAGCGGAAGCTCGCCTCGCCCGACCAGCACCTGATGCTCTTCCCGGAGTCCATCACCGCGGGCCTGTGGGGGTGCGAGCACACCACCGACGCTGCCATGGCGGCGGCCAACGCCGAGTACCGGGCGATCGCCGGGACCGACCCGCGGGTGGTCTACCTGCAGGACTTCCGCTGGCTCGGTCCCGACCAGGCCGCGACCTACCCGCTGACCGTCGCCGAGCAGCAGCGGGAGGGCCGCGCGGTCGTCAACGCGACCCCGCACCCGCCACTCTCCTCGGTCGGCGTCCACCGGCCGGGCGACCGCAGCTTCCACGAGGCCGACCGCGCCGCGGCGACCATCGGCAGCGCGCAGTTCGGCGCGGCCGGCGACGTCCCGCTGGTCGGGCACTGGACCGGCCCGGGCACCGACACGATCGGCGTCTACCGGCCGAGCAGCCAGACCTTCCTGCTGAGCGCCGACAACGCCACCGCGACGGTCACCGCCAGGTTCGGCAACCCCGGCGACGTCCCGCTGGTCGGCGACTGGAGCGGCCAGGGCCGGGACACCATCGGCGTCTACCGGCCGGGCGACCAGACCTTCTACCTGAGCAACGACAACGCCACCGTCGCGTACGCGATCAAGATGGGCAACCCCGGTGACACCCCGCTGGTGGGCAACTGGAGCGGCCAGGGCCGGGACACCATCGGCGTCTACCGGCCGAGCACCCAGATGTTCTACCTGAGCAACAGCAACACCAGCGCCAACCCCGACCACGTGGTGAAGTTCGGCAACCCGGGCGACGTCCCCCTCAAGGGCGACTGGGACGGCACCGGGATCGACACGGTCGGCGTCTACCGGCCCGGTGACCGCACGTTCTTCGGGGCCGCGCGCGACAGCAACGTGGTGGTCCACAGCGCCACCTTCGGCGACCTGGACGACCTCCCGCTGATCGGCAACTGGGGCTGACCCCCTCCCGTCGGCCGACCGACCGGAAAACCGGTGGGTACCGTTGACATGTCCTCCCCGTGCTGTGAATCTTGCGTCGAAACTCGGACTTTCGAGCAGTTCTGCGCAGTCATGAACAGCATGTGTTCGGTCGACGGGAGAACACCCCTTGCGCTTACTCCGCATCCAGAGCCTGGCCATCAGCCTGGCCGCCTTCACCGCCCTCGCCGGGGCCACCGTCCCGGCGAGGGCGGCCACCCCGCACTCCGCCGTCCTCGACCAGGGCCACCAGGACGTCACCTGGCAGAGCCCCCGCTACGCCAAGGGCACCCTCGGCGGGCCCACCGACTGCCCCACCGCCGAGCAGGACCCCGACGGCGCGGTCTGCGACCGCTTCGACCTCACCGTCGACGTCCCCGCTGGGTACTGGGACGACAACCCCGAGGGCGGCATCCCGGTCTCGATCCAGTGGCAGACCCCCACCGACGACTTCGACCTGTACATCTACGACTCCACCGGCCGGCAGGTCGCCAGCAGCGCCGGCACCGCCGACCCCGAGGCCACCGTCATCCCCAAGGCCTCCGGCACCTACCACCTGGTGGTCGTCCCGTACGACGTCCACGACAACGCCTACACCGGCCACGCCTACCTGCCGCGGACCACCGACGCGGGCGACCTCACCGCCTTCTCCGGGTCCCAGGGCGGCTACGACATCACCGCCGGAACGCTCCGGGCCCGGGTCGACTTCCTCGCCGACGACCAGCTGCGGCTGCGCGCCGCCCCCGACGGCGTGCTCACCGACCCGGCCGGCTCCACGATCGTCCGCACCCAGCCCGAACCGCAGCGCGACACCAGCACCTTCGACGCCGGCGACTACTACGGCATCCGCGCCAGGAACGTGGTGCTGCGGGTCTACAAGCACCCGCTGCGCTTCGGGCTCTACCGGGCCGACAACCGCACCGCGATCTGGCAGGAGTCCGCCCCGCTGCGCTGGAGCACCGGGGGCATGCGGCAGAGCCTGGTCCGCGGCGCCGACGAGCAGTTCTTCGGCGGCGGCGAGCAGAACGGCTCCTTCTCGCACCGCGACACCACGATCCGGGTCGCCAACAGCTTCGACTGGAACGAGGGCGGCTACAACAACTCCCAGCCCTTCTACGTCTCCACCGCCGGCTACGGCGTCTTTCGCAACACCTTCGCCCCGGGCGTCTACGACTTCGGCTCGCCGGTCCGCACCGGCCAGCAGGAACGCCGCCTGGACGCCTACTACTTCACCGGCGACCTGAAGACGGTGATCGGCCGCTACACCGCGCTGGTCGGCAAGCCCTTCATGCCGCCGGTCTACGGCCTGGAGCCCGGCGACTCCGACTGCTACCTGCACAACGCCAACCGCGGCGAACGGCACACCCAGGACGCGCTCAAGGTCGCCGACGGGTACGCGCAGAACGGGATGCCGCTCGGCTGGATGCTGGTCAACGACGGCTACGGCTGCGGCTACGAGGATCTCGCCGCGACCGGCGCGGGCCTGCGCAAGGACCACGCCCAGCTCGGCCTGTGGACCCAGAACGGCCTGCCCAACCAGGCCGAGGAGGTCAAGGCCGGCGTCCGGGTCCGCAAACTGGACGTGGCCTGGGTCGGCAACGGCTACGACTTCGCCCTGAACGCCTGCGACCAGGCCAAGGCCGGCATCGAGGACAACAGCGACGCCCGCGGCTTCGTCTGGCTGCCCGTCTCCTGGGCCGGCGCCCAGCGCTGCGGCGTGCTGTGGAGCGGCGACCAGAGCCTGTCCTGGGACTACATCCGCTGGCAGATCCCCACCTACGCGGGCGCCACCATGTCCGGCATCGCCTACAACACCGGCGACGTGGGCTCGATCTACCGGCACGACCCGAAGATGTACGCCCGCGACCTGCAGTGGAAGGCCTTCCTGCCGGCCGTCATGACCATGGACGGCTGGGCGAGCGACCTCACCACCAAGCAGCCGCACGACCAGCAGCCCTGGCTCGACGGCGAGCCGTACACCTCGATCAACCGGAAGTACCTGCAGCTCAAGGAGCGGCTGCTGCCGTACATGTACACCCTGTCCGCCGAGGCCGCGAGGACCGGCGTCGGCGCCGTCCGCCCGCTCGCGCTGGAGTACCCCGACGACCCGGCGGCGCTCGGGCCGCAGGCCACCTACGAGTTCATGGCCGGGCCGGACTTCCTGGTCGCGCCGGTCTACTCGGACACCGAGGTCCGCGACGGCATCTACCTGCCCAAGGGCACCTGGACCGACTACTGGACCGGCCGCACCTACCAGGGCCCCACCGTCGTCAACGGCTACCGGGCGCCGCTGGACACCCTGCCGCTGTTCGTCAAGGGCGGCTCCATCGTGCCGATGTGGCCGAAGGGGACGCTCTCCTGGGAGAACCGCGACCGCACCGAACTGGACTACGACCTCTACCCGCAGGGCGACACCGCCTACACCCTCTACGAGGACGACGGCGTCACCCGGCAGTACGCCCAGGGCTCCTCGGCCACCCAGCGGGTGGACGTGCACGCCCACGGCGCGGCCACCGTCGTCCAGGTCGGCGCCAGCGAGGGCACGTACGCCGGCCAGCCCGCCGCCCGGGCCTACCGCTTCACCGTCCACGGGCAGGGCGAACCCCGGCTGGTGGTCGGACCGGGCGGCCCGCTGCCGAAGCTGACCACCGACGACCCGGCCGCCACCGGCTGGCGGTACGACCCCGCGACCGGCGTCACCGAGATCAGGACGCCCTCGCGCCCCACCGACCGCCCGTTCTCGGTCGAGATCATCCACTGACGGCGCGGGTCCCGGCCCCGGTGCGGGGCCGGGACCCGACGTCACACCGTCGCCAACTCCCGGGCGGGCACCGGGGTGCGCAGCCCCGGCGCCAGCGCCAGGGTGACGGCGATCGACCCGGCCGCGAGCACGGCCATCGCCGTCGCGGGCGAGGTCCATCCGGCGACGGCACCCGCCAGCCCGGCTCCCACGCCCTGCAGGGTGAGCAGGCCGGAGGAGTGCAGCCCGAGCGCGTGCCCGCTCATGTCGTCCGGGGTCAGCGCCATCAGCCGGTCCTGGAGCAGCAGGCTCGCCGAGTACCCCACCGAGGCGAGGGTCACGGCCGCCAGCGCGAGCCACAGCGTCGGACGCAGCGCGAACACCAGGTACGGGACGGCGAGCAGCAACCGCAGCGGCGAGCCGAGCCGGGCCCGCCAGTGGCCGGGCAGGAACCGGCCGGTGAGGGTGTCACCCACCAGCATGCCGAACGCGGCGCAGGCCAGCAGCAGACCCGAGTGCGCGGGCGCGTACGGCACGAACAGCGACTCGCAGCCGACGATCAGCCCGTTCGGCACCCAGAGCGCGAGGTACACGTACCGGCGCGGCCGGGCCGACCACAGCGCCGCGTTGTTCCGCCAGGTCCGGGCGACCGACGGACGTCCGACCGCCCGCGGCGCCCGCGGGCGCAGACCGAAGCGCGCGATCCCCGCCGCCGCGACGTACAGGCCGGCGGCCACCAGCAGGGTCCCGCGCGCGGACACCTGCTGCACCAGGACACCACCGATCGCGAACCCGCAGATCTGCACCACCCCGACCGACATGCTGAGCACCGAGCGGCCGAGGAGGAAGTCCTGCCTGGCCAGGATGTCGGTCAGCAGCCCGAACGTCGTGCCGCGGCCCGCGGCGGTCACCAGCCCGAAACAGAGCAGGACGGCGAACACCGCCCACACCGGCAGCCCGGGGACGGCCTGGACGGCCGTCCCGGCGCCCAGCACCAGGGCCAGGCCGCTCATCGCCGCGCGCGGCGGCAGCCGGTCGGCGGCCGACAACAGCGTCGCGGCGCCCACCACCTGGGCCAGCGCCGGACCGAACATGGCGAGCGAGGACAGCAGCGGCGAACCGGTGGCCGAGTACACGAGTGCGGCGAGCGCCGGCCCGGCCACCGTCTGCGCGGCGGTCTGGACCGACCAGGTCAGGAAGAACGGCGCGAACTCCGGTGCACGGAACAACTCTTGATACGTACGCATGACCCGGAGTCTGCAAATCCCCGGCGGCCGGGCGATACAGTTTCGCGGGGAGGCGAAACGTGGGGCTGTGGCAGATCAACGCGGACACCCTGGCGGGCAGCCGCTTCGTCGTGTCCGAACTGGCCGAGGCCGTCGCGAGCCTCAAGGCCCTGCACACCCGTAAGGCCACCGACCCGGGGGCGCGCGCCTGGCTCGACGCCCACCTGCCCGCCTACCGGAGGCGGACGGCCGCCGACCCGATCACCGCGCTGATCGTCCGGTGCGCGCTCGACACCACCTGGAACCCCGACTACCTCACCCCCACCCCGACCGGCGAGGGCGAGGCGGGCTTCGCCGAGGAACTGGCGGCGGTGCGGGCGACCGCACCGGACACCGCCCGGGCCGACCTCGCCGTCTCCGTCGGCGGACCACTGCCGGCCGCCCTGCACCGCGACGACCTCGCCGCCCGCACCGCCGACCTGCTCGCCTGGGTCTGGACCGAGACCGTCCTGCCGTACTGGCCCCGGCGCCGACGCGTCATCGAGGCCGACATCGTCGCGCGCACCGCCCAGTTGAGCCACAGCGGCTGGGCGGCGGCGCTGGACGACCTGCGGCCCGGCATGCGCTGGCTGGGGGACGGGCGGCTGCGGATCAACCGCTTCGACTACCCGCCGCGCGAGGTCGCCGATGCCCGGCTGATGTTCGTCCCGGTGACGCCGAGCACGGGCTGGGTCTCCTGGGACAGCGCCGGACGCCGCTTCGCCGTCGTCTACCCCTGCTCCGGCACCCTGGCCGACTCCGCGCCGCAGCCCGTCCCCGACCCGCTGGGCCGGCTGCTCGGGCCCGGCCGGGCCGCCGTCCTGGTCCTGCTCGACACCCCCAAGAGCACCACCCACCTGGTGGCGCTCACCGGCCAGGGCCTCGGCTCGGTGGGCCGCCACCTCAAAGTGCTGCTGGACGCCCGCCTGATCGACCGCCGCCGCGCCGGCCGTTCCGTGCTCTACTACCGGACGTCCGCCGCCGAGGCACTGCTCGCCGCCCAGCGCGAATGACCGCTCGTCAGCAGAACACCAGCGCGTGGCCGGTGGCGATGCTCGCCTGGCACGCCCGGTACAGGCCGTACCAGGTGAACTTCTCCGCCTCGTACGGGTCGCCCGCCGGGACGTCCGCCAGCAGCGCCTCCTGCCCCGGCGCGAGGGCCCCGGCCTCCACCGCGATGCCGATCGCCGGCGCGCACCGCACCAGCTCCGCCAGCAGCCGCTGCGTCGACCCGACCATCCCGCCGCCGGCCACCGCCTCCTCGTCCAGGAACAGCGGGTCGTCGAACTCCACCGGCACGTAGAAGCCCGCGCAGTCCGAGTGGCACAGCAGGTGCGAGGACATCATCATCGTCTCGTCCTCCACCAGCTCCGCGTCCCGGGCCAACCGCTCCGGCGCCGTCGACCCGGCCGGCGACACCGGCTCGCCGTTCACATGCAACGCGTACGCCCGCCGCACCTGGTGCAAGTAGCTGTACGGGAACCCCACCGAGGCACCCTCGGCCGCCACCCCCTCCGGCTCGCGCCACCCGACGCCCACCGCAGCCAGCACCCCGGACAGTGCGGCAAGATCCTCGGAGTAGTGGTCGTTCTCCCCGACCGACAGTGCAAGTCCCATACCCCGCAGGCTAGGGGGCACGTCCGACAACGCCGACGGGCGGTACCCCCGGTTCTGGGAGTACCGCCCGTCGATGCGTCACTGCGTCACTGCGTCAGGTTCAGGCCGGGACGGAGGCCAGGCCCGGGGCGAGGAACTTCTTGCCGATGACCCGCTCGGAGACGCCCTCGCGGTCCAGGTACGGCGTGATGCCGCCCAGGTGGAAGGGCCAGCCGGCGCCGGTGATCATGCAGAGGTCGATGTCCTGCGCCTCGCCGACGACGCCCTCGTCGAGCATCAGGCCGATCTCCTGCGCGACGGCGTCCAGGGCCTTGGCGAGGACCTGCTCCTCCGTCAGCACGGTGTCACCGAAGGACAGCAGCGCCAGGACCTCGGGGTCGAGCACCTGCTGGCCGTCCTGCCAGACGTAGAAGCCGCGCTTGCCGGCCTTGACCAGCTTGGTGAGGTTCTCGGAGACGGTGTACCGCTCCGGGAAGGCCGCGGCGAGGGTCTCCGACACGTGCAGGGCGATGGCCGGGCCGACCAGCTCCAGCAGCACGATCGGGGACATCGGCAGACCGAGCGGGAGCACGGCCTTCTCGATCGTCTCGATCGGGGTGCCCTCGTCGATGGAGCTCTGGATCGCGTCCATGAAGCGGAGCAGGATCCGGTTCACCACGAACGCCGGGGCGTCCTTGGTCAGGACGGCCGTCTTCTTCAGCTTCTTGGCGACACCGAAGGCGGTGGCCAGCGAAGCGTCGTCGGTCTTCTCCGCGCGGACGATCTCCAGCAGCGGGAGGATCGCGACCGGGTTGAAGAAGTGGAAGCCGACCACGCGCTCCGGGTGCTGGAGCTTGGAGGCCATCTCGGTGACCGACAGCGACGAGGTGTTGGTGGCCAGGATGGTGGTCGGCGAGACCACGGCCTCCAGCTCGGCGAAGACGTTCTGCTTGACGCCCATCTCCTCGAACACGGCCTCGATCACGAAGTCCGCGTCACCGAAGGCGACGGCCTTGTCCAGGTGGCCGGTGACCAGGCCCTTGAGCTTGTTGGCCTTGTCGTTGCCGATCCGGCCCTTGGCCAGCAGCTTGTCGATCTCGGCGTGGACGTAGCCCACGCCCTTGTCGATGCGCTCCTGGTCGATGTCGGTCAGGACGACCGGCACCTCCATGCGGCGGGCGAACAGCAGCGCCAGCTGCGAGGCCATCAGGCCCGCGCCGACCACGCCGACCTTGGAGACCGGGCGGGCCAGCGACTTGTCCGGGGCACCGAACGGCTTCTTGGCCCGGCGCTGCACCAGGTTGAAGGCGTACAGGCCGCTGCGCAGCTCGCCGGTCATGATGAGGTCGGCCAGCGCCGTGTCCTCGGCGTCGAAGCCGGCCTGCAGGTCCTGGTCCTTGACCTGCTGGATGATGTCGAGCGCCTTGTACGCGGCCGGGGCGGCCCCGTGTACCTTGGCGTCGGCGACCAGGCGGCCCCAGGCGACGGCGTCGTCCCAGGCCTTGCCGCGGTCGATCTCCTCGCGCTCGACGGCGACCTCGCCCTTGAGGACCTTGGCGGCCCACAGGATCGACTGCTCCAGGAAGTCGGCCGGCTCGAAGATCGCGTCCGCGATGCCGAGCTCGAACACCTCGGCGCCCTTGAGCTGCTTGTTCTGGCTCATCGAGTTCTCGATGATGACCTTGATCGCCTTGGAGGGGCCGATCAGGTTCGGCAGGATGGTGCAGCCGCCCCAGCCGGGGACCAGGCCGAGGAAGACCTCGGGCAGCGAGAACGCCGGGACGCCCGAGCTGACGGTGCGGTAGGTGGCGTGCAGGCCGACCTCCACGCCGCCGCCCATCGCCGCGCCGTTGTAGAACGCGAAGGACGGGACGGGCAGCGCGGCGATCCGCTTGAAGACGTCGTGGCCGCCCTTGCCGATGGCCAGCGCGTCGGAGTGCTCCTTGAGCACCTCGACGCCCTTGAGGTCGGCGCCGACCGCGAAGATGAACGGCTTACCGGTGATGGCGGCGGCGACGATCGTGCCCTCGGCCGCCTCGGCCTCGACCTGGTCCAGCGCCTCGGACAGCTTGGCCAGCGAGCCGGGACCGAAGGTGGTCGGCTTGGTGTGGTCGAAGCCGTTGTCCAGGGTGATCAGCGCCAGCTTGCCGGCCTGCAGCGGCAGGTCCAGGTGACGCACGTGCGCGGTGGTGACGACCTCGCCGGGGAACAGCTCGGCGGCGCGCTTCAGCAGCTCAGTGGTGCTCATGGTCACTTACCACCCTCGAAGTGCGGGTTTTCCCAGATGACCGTGGCGCCCATGCCGAAGCCGATGCACATGGAGGTCAGGCCGTAGCGGACGTCGGGGCGCTGCTCGAAGCGGCGGGCCAGCTGGGTCATCAGGCGCACGCCCGAGGAGGCCAGCGGGTGGCCGAAGGCGATCGCGCCGCCGTACGGGTTCACGCGCTCGTCGTCGTCGGCGATGCCGAAGTGGTCGAGCATGGCCAGCACCTGGACGGCGAAGGCCTCGTTGATCTCGAACGCCTGGATGTCGTCGATCGTCAGACCGGCCTTGGCCAGGGCCTTCTCGGTCGCCGGGACCGGGCCGATGCCCATGACCTCGGGCTCGACGCCGACGTAGGCGTAGGAGACCAGGCGCATCTTGACCGGCAGGCCGAGCTCCTCGGCCACGTCCTCGGCCGCGAGCAGCGAGGCGGTGGCGCCGTCGTTCAGACCGGCCGCGTTGCCCGCGGTGATGTTGCCGTGCGGGCGGAACGGGGTCTTCAGGCCCGCCAGCGACTCCAGCGTGGTGCCGGGGCGCATCGGCTCGTCCGTGGTGGACAGGCCCCAGCCGGTCTCGCCGGCGGCCGGGTTGGTGTTGCGGACCGCGATCGGCACCAGGTCGGGCTGGATGTCGCCGTTGGCGTACGCCTTGGCGGCCTTCTCCTGCGAGCGCACGGCGTAGGCGTCGCAGCGCTCCTTGGTGATGTGCGGGAAGCGGTCGTGCAGGTTCTCGGCGGTCATGCCCATGAACAGGGCGGACTCGTCGACCAGCTTCTCGGAGACGAAGCGCGGGTTCGGGTCCACGCCCTCGCCCATCGGGTGGCGGCCCATGTGCTCGACGCCACCGGCGACCACGATGTCGTACGCGCCGAAGGCGATGCCGCCCGCGGTGGTGGTGACGGCGGTCATCGCGCCGGCACACATGCGGTCGATCGCGTAGCCCGGGACGGACTTCGGCAGGCCGGCCAGCAGGCCCGCGGTGCGGCCGATGGTCAGGCCCTGGTCGCCGATCTGCGTGGTCGCGGCGATGGCGACCTCGTCGATGCGCTCGACCGGCAGGTTCGGGTTGCGGCGCACGAGCTCACGGATGCACTTGACGACCAGGTCGTCCGCGCGGGTCTCGGCGTAGATGCCCTTCGGGCCGGCCTTGCCGAACGGGGTGCGGACGCCGTCGACGAAGACGACGTCCCTCGCGGTACGAGGCACGGGGGCTCTCCTCCCAAGGGGACATGACGTTGAACGCGCAGTCCGCACGGCTCACGGGTATGAAGCGGCGTTGCTGCGCCAGCCATGCTACCCGCCAGTAACTAGCTTGGACAGGGGAGGAGGGGGTGTGTTCCGCACCACGTCAAGCATGAGGGGCGCGGGGAACTGCGCGCGGCCGTGCTCCACGAGGGTGCATGGCCGGGCGCGCAGTTCCCCGCGCCCCTTCAGGTGCCTACTCCGCCGGAGTCGAGAAAGCTTCCGCCATGACCGGGGCCACCAGGTCGACCTGCCACTGGCGGGCGCCGAGGGCGCGGAGGGCGGCGGCGACGGACTCCGCGTCCGGGGTGGCGGGCGGCTCCCAGGAGACGCGGCGGACCAGGTCGGGGGTGATCAGGTTCTCGGCGGGCAGGTTGTGCTGCTCGGCGAGTTCCGTGACGGCGGCGCGGGCCGCGGAGAGCCGGGCGGCGGCGACCGGGTCCTTGTCGGCCCAGGCGCGCGGCGGCGGCGGGCCGTCGTGCGGGGCGGCGGCGGGCGGCAGCTGGTTCTCGGGGATCTCGCGGGCGCGCTGGAGCGCGGCCAGCCACTGGTCGAGCTGGCGCCGGTTGGCACGCGGACCGAACCCGGTGACGGCGAGCAGCGCGGGCGCGTTGAGCGGCATGGCGAGCGCGGCGTTGACGATCGCGGCGTCGGGCAGCACCCGGCCGGGGGAGACGTCGCGCTCGCGGGCGATCCGGTCGCGGGCGAGCCACAGTTCGCGGACGGCGGCGAGCTGGCGGCGGCGGCGGACCTTGTGCAGCTGGGAGGTGCGGCGCCAGGGGTCGGTGCGCGGGGCGGGACGGGGGGCGTCGACCAGGGCGGCGAACTCCTCCAGCGCCCAGCCGAGCTTGCCCTGGGCGTCCAGCTCGCGCTCGAGTTCGTCGCGCAGCTCGACCAGCACCTCGACGTCCAGCGCGGCGTAGCGCAGCCAGGGTTCGGGCAGCGGGCGGGTGGACCAGTCCACCGCGGAGTGCTCCTTGGCGAGCGACAGGCCGAGCACGTTCTCGGTCATCGGGCCGAGGCCGACCCGGGGGAAGCCGGCCAGACGGCCGGCCAGCTCGGTGTCGAAGAGCCTGCGCGGGGTCATGCCGACCTCGGCCAGGCAGGGGAGGTCCTGGGTGGCGGCGTGCACCACCCACTCGGCGTCGGCGAGGGCGGCGCCGAGCGCGGAGAGGTCGGGGCAGGCGATCGGGTCGATCAGCGCGGTTCCGGCGCCGGCCCGGCGCAGTTGGATCAGGTAGGCGCGCTGGCCGTAGCGGTAGCCCGAGGCGCGCTCGGCGTCGACGGCGACCGGCCCGGTGCCGCCGGCGAACGCGGCGACGGTCTCGGCGAGCGCGGTCTCGTCCGCCACGACCGGTGGCAGCCCCTCCCGCGGCTCGAGGAGCGGGACCGGGGCTGTCTCTTCAGGGATGGCTGCTACGGCGTCGGTCACTCCCCAAGGGTACGACGGGGAGGGGCGCCGGGAGTGTTGTCCGACTGGTCGGACCATGTTCCGACATATGCCACGGACCGTTCGTGGTGGACCGGACCGCCTCTGGCCGGGGCGTTCCCGGTTCGTGGCGACGGCGGCCCGGAGGAAACGTTCCTCCGGGCCGCCACCAGGGAAGTCACCGATCCGTCAGTGGATGATTCCGGTTCGCAGCGCGACGGCGACCATGCCGGCCCGGTCACCGGTGCCCAGCTTGCGGGCGATCCGGGCGAGATGGCTCTTCACGGTGAGGGCGGAGAGCCCCATCGCGACGCCGATGGCCTTGTTGGACTGGCCCTCCGCCACCAGCCGCAGGACCTCGACCTCACGGCCGGACAGCTCCCGGTACGCCGAGGGCTGCGCGCCGGGGGCACCGGGCGCCGCGCCCGGGGCGCCGGGCTGGCCGTGGCCGCCGGGGACACCCGGCATGCCCGGACGCCGCATCCGCCCGGCCAGGCCGGCCGCGCCGAGCGGCATCCCGGGGCGGCCCGGCATCGCCACGTTGGTGCGGGTACCGGTGACCACGTAGCCCTTGACGCCGCCGGCCAGCGCCGAGCGGACCGCGCCGATGTCGTCGGCGGCGGACAGCGCCAGGCCGTTGGGCCAGCCCGCGGCCCGGGTCTCGGCGAGGATCGTCAGCCCGGAGCCGTCCGGGAGGTGGACGTCCGCGATGCAGATGTCGCGCGGGGTGGCGACCCGGGGACGGGCCTCGGCGATCGAGGAGACCTCGATGACGTCGCGGACGCCCAGCGCCCACAGGTGGCGGGTGACGGTGTTCCGGACCCGGGGATCAGCGATGACCACCATCGCGGTGGGCTTGGTCGGACGGTAGGCGACCACGTTTGCGGGGTGCTCGAGAAGGACCGACACCAGCGCCTCCTGTGGGGAGTGGCGGACGGCAGCTCCTCGTCGCCGCCTCTGGCCTGGGGGCGCTCGGAGTGTTCCGCGTTTGGAAAGGGTCACTGACACCTTCGGCATCAACCGTGCCCGCCTTTAGCGAGTGATCACGATCTAGTGAGTAACAATACGGACAAATCGCGCAGGTGACCGGTACGACATGCCCGGCATTCGTACGTTTTCGATCGGAAATCGACACGCGACGATCGGCATCAGTCGATGAATTGACACGGAGTGCGACACAAGTCACACTCCGTCAGTCCTGCGGGTGGCTTCGCGCCCGCGCCGCGCCGGTGTCCCTCAGTGGGGGCGCGGACGGCGTCGCGCCGGCATCGGAACCACTCCGCCGAGTGACGTCGCCTCCGGCAGCGGAACCGCGGCCGAGACCGGCGGCAGGCCGGCGCAGACGCACAGCAGGTCGCCCCAGGCGGCCAGGTGCCGCTCGAACCGGCCGTCCGACGGCGTCCAGGACGCCCGCAGTTCGATCTCGGTGGAGGAACCGCGCTCGGCGAGCGCGCCGAAGTACTGGGAGTGGCAGCGGGTCACCGTGCCGCCGGCCTCGGAGTGCCCGGCGCCGTGCGCCTGCAGCGCGTCCAGCAGCCAGGCCCAGCCCACCTCGGAGAGCATCGGGTCGCCGGCGATCTCCGGCTCCAGCTCGGCCCGGGTCATGGTGACCACCCGGAAGTCGCCGTGCCAGGCCTCCGGGCCGGCCGGGTCGTGCAGCAGCACCAGCGTGCCGTCGGCCAACTCCTCGCCGTCCACCTCGACCGAGGCGGAGAGCGCGAAGGTGAACGGGGCGAGGCGCCGCGGCGCCGGAGTGGGCGAGAGCACCAGCTCCGGACGGAGCCGCGCCGAAGTCAGCGCCTCGACCGCGTCGCGGAACTCGATCGGCGCCGACTCCTTGCCCGCCCCGCCACCCTGTGCGGATTGCCCGCCGACCGCTGCCATGACCGGAAGCCTAGGTGGCGCGAGCCCGCAAGCCGAGCACTTTCGGGTGCGTGGCGTGCCGGATTCGGGCCGGAAGCAGGTCCGCAGCCTGCTCTGGAGGAACCCACGACCTGCGGAAAGCCGGTGGCGGGGGAGGCGCGTGCGAAGATTTGACCCGTGAGTGAGACTTCCGCGGCGACCCCCGCAGCCCAGCCCGGTCAGCAGTCCAGCCAGGTCACCGCGCGCCGCGGTGCCGCGCACGACTCCGTGTTCCTGCGCGCGGCCCGGTTCGAGCCGGTGCCGTACACCCCGGTGTGGTTCATGCGCCAGGCCGGCCGCTCGCTCCCCGAGTACCTCAAGGTGCGCGAGGGCATCCCGATGCTCGAGTCCTGCATGCGGCCCGAGCTGGTCAAGGAGATCACCCTCCAGCCGGTGCGCCGGCACGGCGTCGACGCCGCGATCTTCTTCTCCGACATCGTGGTGCCGCTCAAGGCCGTCGGCATCGACGTCGACATCAAGCCCGGCGTCGGC
Organism: Kitasatospora cinereorecta; assembly: GCF_024172095.1. GTDB lineage: Bacteria > Actinomycetota > Actinomycetes > Streptomycetales > Streptomycetaceae > Kitasatospora > Kitasatospora cinereorecta. Next base: position 1,256,056 of record NZ_JAMZDX010000001.1, read on the forward strand.
CCGGTCATCGCCGACCCGATCCGCTCGTTCGACGACCTGCAGCGGCTGCGCCCGCTCGAGCCGGACGACATGCCGTACATCGCCGAGGCGGTCGGCCTGCTGGTCGACGAGCTCGGCACCACCCCGCTGATCGGCTTCGCCGGCGCCCCCTTCACGCTGGCCAGCTACCTGATCGAGGGCGGGCCCTCGCGGACGTACGAGAACACCAAGGCGATGATGTACGGCGAGCCCGAGCTGTGGGCCGCCCTGGTCGACCGGCTGGCGCAGATCACCTCGGCCTTCCTGAAGATCCAGATCGAGGCCGGCGCCTCCGCGATCCAGCTGTTCGACTCCTGGGCCGGTGCGCTCGCCCCCGACGAGTACCGCCGCTCGGTGCTGCCCGCAAGCTCCAAGGTCTTCGACGCGGTGGCCCCGTACGGCGTGCCGCGGATCCACTTCGGCGTCAACACCGGCGAACTGCTCGGCCTGATGGGCCAGGCCGGCGCGGACATCGTCGGCGTCGACTGGCGGGTGCCGCTCCACCTGGCCGCCGAGCGGGTCGGCCCGGGCAAGGGCCTGCAGGGCAACCTCGACCCGGCGGTGCTGTTCGCCCCGACCCGCGTGGTGGAGACCAAGGCCCGCGAGGTGCTGCACGCCGCCCAGGCGATCGGCGACAGCGGCCACATCTTCAACCTCGGCCACGGCGTCATGCCGTCCATGGACCCGGACGCGCTGACCCGGCTGGTCGCCTTCGTCCACGAGGCCAGCGCCCGCTGAGCCCCCCGGTGCGGGGAGGCCCGGCCTCCCCGCACCACCGCCCGGTCACGTTCGGTCCGGCGCCGTCTCCCCGGCGGAGCCGCCGCTCGCCCACGGGTCGGGTGCCGTGGCCGTCGTCCTGGGCGCGGCGGACCGGCGCCGGCGCAGCCGCCACAGCATCCAGCCGAGCGGGCTCAGCACCAGCAGGAACGGCGCCGCCCCGGCGAGCACCATCAACACCACCCGCACCGTCGCCACCAGGCCGTGCCAGCCGGCCGCCAGCGCGCCCCCGACCGACGCCCAGAACCCCTTCTCGTGCGCGGGTGCCACCGCCGCCTCGGTGTGCTCGGCCACCAGCTGCAGCGTGATGGTGGACAGCGAGGTGCGCCCGGCCAGCTCCTGCTGCTGGCGCTGCAGCGCCTCCAGGTCCGCCTCCCGGCGGCTCAGCTCGCTCTCCAGCGACACCACGTCCGACAGCGACTTGGCCTCCGCCATCAGCGCCCGCACCCGGTCCACGCTCGCCTGCTGCGACTTCAGCCGGCTGTCCACGTCCGCCACCTGCTGGGTCACGTCGTCGGCCGAGCTGGTCAGCGCCAGCGTGGTGCCCAGCGCGGCGAGCGCGTCCAGGGTCTTCCGGTGCTCCGCCGAGGGGACCTTCAGCGTCAGCGTCGTCCCGTCCGCCACCCCGTCCCGACCGGCCGACCGGTCCTCGCCCGCCACATAGCCGCCCGCCGTGTCCACCAGCGCCAGCGCCCTGGTCCGGGCGCCCTCCACCGCGGTGACCCGGACGCTCAGCTGCGCCTTGTACGCGATCAGCCGCGGCGCCGCCACCGCCGTGCTTCCCTGGCCCGGCGCCGTCGCCTTGTCACCGGCCACCGCCGGTGCCGCCCCGCCGCCCGCACCGGGCGCCTTCTCCGGCGCCCCCGCGTGCGCCACCGCCGGCGCGGCCCGGTCCGAGCTCGCGCCCGAGCCGTGCGACGCACTGCACCCGCCCGCCAGCAGCACCGCCGCGGCCACCGCCACCGGCACAAGTCTCCGACCCCGCACGCCCATTCGTCCTCCCCCTCGCCCCGGCGCGGACCGCGTGCCCGCGCCTGTGACCCTTGGACGGAGGCCCGCCCGGATCGGATCCGGTGCGGCGGTACCGGGTCGATCACGTCCCGGCCTCGCCCCGGTCTCGGCGTCGGCCGCGGGGCACGGTCGGTGACGACCCGTCAGCAAGCGCCGAGGCGGCGGCCCGCTGTCGACACCCTGCGGCGGGCCGCCGGTGCGCGGGAGCGGATGTAAGGGCTGAGAGACTGGCGGCATGGGAGAACGTCATGTCGTGGTGGTCGGTGGCGGCATCGCGGGGCTGGCGGCCGCCGCGTTCCTGAGCGCCGGACCGGACCGGGTGACGCTGCTGGAGGCGTCCGGGCGGGTCGGCGGGAAGCTGCTGGCCGGCGAGGTCGGCGGCGTCCGGGTCGACCTGGGCGCCGAGTCGATGCTCGCCCGGCGCCCGGAGGCGGTGGAGCTGGCCCGACTCGTCGGCCTCGGCGAGGAACTGGAGCCGCCGACCACCGCCAAGGCGGCGATCTGGACCCGCGGCGCGCTGCGGCCGATCCCCGGCGGACAGGTGATGGGCGTCCCGGGTGATCTCGAGGCGCTCGCGGCGTCCGGCGTGCTCTCGGACGCGGGCCTGGCCCGGGTCCGGCACGAGCGGGACACCGGCCCGGTGGACGGGGACGTCCCGCTCGGCGAGTACGTCGGCGGCCGGCTCGGATCCGAGGTGGTCGACCGGCTGATCGAGCCGCTGCTCGGCGGCGTCTACGCCGGCCGGACCGGCGAACTCTCGCTGCGCGCCGCCGTCCCCCAATTGGTGCCGATCGCGCAGGCGGGCGCCTCGCTGGTCGAAGGCGTACGCGCGCTGGCCGCCCGGGCGACCGCCTCGGGCCCGGTGTTCCAGGGGCTGCGCGGCGGCCTCGGCACCCTCCCGGAGGCGGCCGAGGCGTACTGCCGCAAGGCCGGCGTCGACCTGCGCACCGACCGCCCGGTCGACGGGCTGCGCCGCACCGCGGACGGCTGGCAGGTCACCTCCGGCGGCGAAGTGCTGGACGCCGACGCCGTGGTGCTCGCCGTCCCCGCGCCGCACGCCGCCCGACTGCTCGCCGCCGACGTCCCCGGGGCCGCCGCCGAGCTGGAGCGGATCGAGTACGCCGGCATGGCCCTGGTCACCCTGGCGTTCCGCCGCGCCGACCTGGCCGACAGCCCGCTGGTCGGCAGCGGCTTCCTGGTCCCGCCGGTGGACGGCCGGGCGATCAAGGCGTCCACCTTCTCCTCCAACAAGTGGGGCTGGCTGGACCGCTCCGCCCCCGACGCCTTCCTGCTGCGCACCTCGCTCGGCCGGCACCGCGAGGAGGCGGCGCTCGGCCTGCCCGACGAGGAGCTGGTGGCCCGCTCGCTCGCCGACCTGGGCGAGGCGGTGGGCCTGCGGGCGAAGCCGTACGACTCGACCGTCACCCGCTGGCTCGGCGGACTGCCGCAGTACCCGGTGGGCCATCTCGACCGGGTGGCACGGATCCGCACGCTTGTCGCGGGCATCGGCGGGCTTGCGGTCTGTGGCGCCGCGTACGACGGCGTGGGCATCCCGGCGGTGGTCGCGAGCGCGCGTCGCGCCGTCAACGATTTGTCGACCCCCACGATGGGCTGACCCGTTCAGGAAGGGACAATGGGCACATGACCGAAAGCACTGAGCAGCCCGTGAAGAAGAAGGCCCGTGACCTCAACCAGGTCATCCGCTACACCATGTGGTCGGTGTTCAAGCTTAAGGGCGAGCTGCCGGAGGACCGCGCCGCCCTCGCCACCGAGGTCGAGGCGCTGTTCGAGCAGCTCGCCGCCAAGGACGTCACCGTCCGCGGCACCTACGACGTCTCCGGCCTGCGCGCCGACGCCGACGTCATGATCTGGTGGCACGCCGAGGACTCCGACGACCTCCAGGAGGCGTACAACCGCTTCCGCCGCACCGCCGTCGGCCGCCTGCTGGAGCCGGTCTGGTCGAACATGGCGCTGCACCGCCCCGCCGAGTTCAACAAGTCGCACATCCCGGCGTTCCTCGCCGACGAGCGGCCGCGCGACTACGTCTGCGTCTACCCCTTCGTGCGTTCCTACGAGTGGTACCTGCTGCCCGACGAGGAGCGCCGCGCGATGCTCGCCGAGCACGGCATGATGGCCCGCGGCTACCCGGACGTGCGCGCCAACACCGTGGCGTCGTTCGCCCTCGGCGACTACGAGTGGCTGCTCGCCTTCGAGGCGGACGAGCTGCACCGGATCGTGGACCTGATGCGGGACCTGCGGCCGTCGCGGGCGCGGCTGCACGTGCGCGAGGAGGTCCCGTTCTTCACGGGTCGCCGCAAGCCGGTGTCGGAGCTCCTCAACGGCTTGGCGTGATTTGTCAGGGGCGCGGGGAACTGCGCGACCGACCACCGCTCTACCTGAGCTGTCGGCTGGTCGCGCAGTTCCTCGCGCCCCTGCCTGTCAGCCCCTGAGTGCGGCGCGCAACCTTGCGTCGGGGACGGCGTCCGGTCCGACCATGGCGACGGCGGTGAGCAGTTCGCGTTCCGCGTCGTCGACCGGGCCGAACTGCCAGGGGAGGCAGGCGGCTCGCAGGACGGCCTGGCCGGCGGGGGCGGCCCAGGCGGTGTAGGCGTGGACGTCGACGCGGGCCATCAGCAGCGTGCCGCCGGTGAGGACGAGCGGCAGCGCGAACCAGGCGGCCGCGGTGGCCGCCTCGCCGGTGCCGGGGGTGGTCAGCACCAGGGCGACGGCCAGCAGTCCCACCGCCAGCAGCATGGCGTACCGCACCTGCTTGATTGCCAGCAGCGCGTTCTCGCGGACCGCGAGGGGGGTCGCCAGGCCGGCCATGGTGAGGCGCTCACCGATGTCGCGGACGGTCTGGTGGGCGGCCAGCGCTGCCCTGAGATCGGCGGTGCGGCACTGGCCGTCGGGGCCGATCTCGCCGATCAGGGCCCGTTCGAGCCGGCTGCGGCCCTGCGGGTCGACCACGGTGGTCCAGCCGGTGTGGGCCAGGTGCAGCCGGCCGCGGCCGGCCATCCGGACCAGGGCCAGGTCGACCACCCGGGAGGGGCCACCGGCGAGGTACGCGGTCTCGAAGAGCCCCACCCCGACCGCCTCCTCGGGCCGTGCCGCGGTGAGTCCGGCGAGCGAGTCGGCGGTGGCCGCCACCCGGACCAGCCGCAGACAGGAGAGCACGGCGGCGGCACAGGCCGGGATCAGGAGGAGCACCCACATGGGTTTTTTCTAGACCCGCATCGCGCCCCGGGGAACGGTAGTCCGGAGCGCGATACCGAAATGTGACCGTCCGCCCGGGTCAGGACCCGCAGCTGGAACCGCCTCCGCAGCTGCTGCCGCAGCTCGACGAGGAGCCGCAACTGCTGCTGCTGCCACAGCTGGACGAGGACGACCCGCAGCTGGAGGAGGAGCCGCAGCTCGACCCGGACGATCCGCAGCTCGACGAGGACGACCCGCAGCCGGAGGAGGATCCGCAGCTGCTCCCGCCGCCGCTGTCGCCGCTTCCGCTCCCGCACCACGTCGAGTAGTCGCTGCCCGAACTGTCGGAACCGCCCGAGCTGTCGCCGGAGCCGTCGTAGCCGCCCGAGCTGTCCGCGCTGCCGGCGGAGCCCGAGGAGACGGGTTGCGGCCGCAGGGCCTCGCGCAGGTCGGGGTCCTCGACCGCGGCGATGCCGGCCAGGGCGACCGCGCCGAACATCATCGCGTCGGTGGTGTCGCTGTCGTGCGGCCGCCAGGGCGAGCCGTCCCGGACCAGCCGCAGTTGGCGGATCCCGGCCGGGGTGATCCGGTTGCGGGGCGGCTTGGTCGCCACCAGGAAGACCACCAGGAAGATCCCGAGCGCGCCGAAGGCGAAGATCGGGGGAGTGGTGGCGTCCCGGTCGAAGTCCGGCAGCGCCGCCCAGTCGATGCTGGTGGAGACCCCGAGCACCACGGCGACCAGCAGGGCGAGCCAGAGCAGTCGGCGGGCCCAGCGGGCGGTGCGCAGCCGGTCGGGGCGGCGCATCAGGCCGCGCGCGGCGAGGCGGTCGCCGATCCGCTGGACCTCTCCACTGCGCATCACGTCGCGGCGCAGCGCGTGCAGGTCGCGGCCGCGCCCGGCGGCGGCGATCAGCGCGGCCTCCACCCCGTCCCGCGGGACGGGGTCGGTGACGGTGACGTGGCGGCCGCGGGAGACCACGGCGCGGCCCTCGCGCTCCATCCTGACCAGGACCACGTCCACCACCCGGCCGGGACCGCCGGCCAGGAAGGCGGCGTCGAGCAGCGGGATCCCGCGCCCGGGCAGCCCCATCGGCTCGGTCACCCGGCGGACCCGGCGGCCCGTCACCGCCACCGCGACCACCGCCACCAGCGCCACCGCACAGGCGACGGCGAACTCCTCGTGCCACATCGTCCTTGCCCCCGTTGTCGTTCGGTGCGAATCAGGAAGTCGCCGGCGCCGCCCGTGGTGCGGACGCTGCCCGGGGTGCGGGCGCCGTGCGTGGAGCGGACGCCGTCAGTGCCGGCGACCGGCGGCGGTGCGCAGCCGGCCCCAGCGGCTGCCGGCCGGGCGCAGCCACTCCCGCAGCTCCCGGCGCCACCGCGCCGACGGCCCGGCGGTGAGCGCCCACTCGGCGAACGCGCGGGCATCGGCCCGGTAACCGCCGGTCTGCGGCCGCTCGGCGGCGTACCGCAGGAACAGCGGGTCGTAGTCGGTGCCGAGGATCGCCGGCAGTTCGGGCGCCAGGTGGGCGACCGTCTCGCGGCGCTTGGCGGCCAGGCCGGCGGACTGGATGCGCACCTGCCGCGGGTCGAAGCCGACCGGCACCGGGCCGCCGGCCACCAGGGCGGTCAGCAGTTCGGTCTGGCGCCGGGCGAGCGAGGTGCGGGCCAGCAGGAGTTCGGCCTCCTCCTGGTCGCGGACGAGGTACTCGAAGTGCTCAGACATGGTGGGGTACCCCCTCGATGACGCGTCGGATCGCGTCGAGTTCGCCGGCCAGCTCGGCCGGCGGCGGAAAGCGGTCGTCGCGCTCCAGCAGGACGCCGGGCGGCACCCCGCGCCGGCAGAGCTCGGCCAGCACCTCCAGGACGGGCTCACCGACCGGGTGGGCGTGGGTGTCGTGCCAGACGCCGTCCCGCTCGATGCCGCCGGCGACGTGGACGTAGGCGATGGCCTCCAGCGGCAGCCGGTCGAGTTCGGCGGCCACGTCCAGGCCCAGGTTGACCCGGTTGGTGTGCAGGTTGGCGACGTCGATCAGCAGCCGTACCCCGGTGCGTTCGACCAGTTCGGCCAGGAACTGTCCCTCGGTCAGTTCCTCGCCGGGCCAGGACAGGTGGGCGGCGATGTTCTCCAGGGCCAGCGGTACGGGCAGCTCCCGCTGGGCGATCCGGACGTTGGCCGCGACCACCGCCAGGGCCTCGCGGGTGCGCGGCACCGGCAGCAGGTGGCCGGCCTCCAGGCCGGCGGCCCGAACGAACGCCAGGTGCTCGGTGACCAGCGGCGCCCCCAGCGCCTCGGCGGTCTGGGCGAGCCTGGCCAGTCGGGCCGGGTCCGGCTGCTCGGCGCCGCCGAGGCCGAGCGAGACCCCGTGCGGGACCACGGTGACCCCGCGGGCCCGCAGCAGCCGCAGCGACTCCGGCAGGTGCCCGGCGCACACGTTCTCCGCCACCACCTCGACCCAGTCGAGGCCCGGCAGCCGCTCCACCACGGTGTCGATCTCGGCCCGCCAGCCGAGACCGACACCGAGGTGCGGAGTCGGGTGAACAGCCATCGGAATCCCCCTTTCCGGTGAGCCGTGCCCGGCTCCGTTCCCCCCTGTTGCCGAGGGTGTATCCACGGCGGCGGATTGCCAAGCGGCGGGGGCCGTTCTCAGAGCTGAACTTGAGCTTTCCGCCCACGGGTGGAAATTCAGGGGCGGTTCAGCACAGCCGTGGTTAACGTGACATGCCTATGACTGTGACGATTCGTGAATTCCGCGCCGCCGATGCCGAGGGTGCCGCCGCCGCGCGCGTCGCGGGCCACCCGCACCTGGTGACCACCCCCGAAGTGACAGCCTGGCAGGCCGGCCTGCCCGGCTTCGACGTCCTGGTGGCCGAACGCGACCGCCTGATCGTCGGTACCGCCCGCTTCGGCATGGTGACCGACTCCGCCACCCCCGGCCAGGCCTTCCTCTCGGTGAGCGTGCTCCCCGCGGAGCGCCGCCGGGGCGCCGGCGCCGCCCTGCTGCGGGCGGCCGAGCGGGAGCTGGCCGGGCGCGGCGCCACCCACGTGGGCGGCTGGGTCGACGACGAGCCGTCGGCGCTGGCGTTCGCCGCCGCCCACGGCTACCGGGCCGGCCGCCGGGCGCACTTCGCGAGCCGGGACCTCACCGCCGACCTGCCGCCCGTCCCGCCCGTCCCCGCCGGGGTCGAACTGCGCACCGCCGCCGACTTCCTGGACGACCCCTACCCGGTCTACCTGGTCGACATCGACGCGGCCCGCTCCGAGCCCGGCGACCTGGAGATGAACGACCAGGGGTACGAGGAGTGGCTGGCCGAGATCTGGCAGCGGCCGGACCTCGACCACGTGCTGACCACCGTGGTGGTGAGCGGCGGCGAGCCGGTGGCGTTCAGCGCGGTGCAGACCGACGGCGCCGCCCGGTACTGGTCCTCGTTCACCGCGACCCGGGCCGCCCACCGCGGCCGCGGCCTCGCCAAGCTGGCCAAGACCGACTCGCTCCACCGCGCCCGCGCGGCCGGACTGACCACCGCGTACACCAACAACGACGCCACCAACGCGCCGATGCTGGCGATCAACACGTGGCTGGGCTACCGGCGTTGCGCGAGCGAGGTGAAGCACAGCCGGGAGCTCTGAGGGCGGGTCCGGCACTCCGGTCGTCGGCGGCCGGGTGCGCGCGTCGCGGGGTGGGGGAGGTGGTTGGGGGCTGGGCTACCGGCGTTGCGCAAGCGAGGTGAAGCACTCCCGGGAGCTCTGAGTCGGGACACCACAGGGCGGGTCAGGACACGTCGACGCCGTGGGCGCGGGCGAGGCCGGCCAGGCCGTCGGCCCAGCCCTGGCCGACGGCGCGGAGCTTCCAGCCGCCGGCGTGGCGGTAGAGCTCGGCGACCAGCATCGCGGAGATCGCCGGGTCGGCCGGGGGCCGGAACAGCCAGGCACCGGGGCCGGCCCGCAGCTCCAGTTCGGCCTCGCCGAGGGCGTCGCAGGCCAGCCCGGTGTCGGTGTCCATGTTGACCGACACCGCGACCCGCCGGACGTCCTCGGGCAGCGCGGCCAGCCGTACGGTCGCGCTGCCGTCGGCCGGGCGCAGCACCACCGCGTCCCGCTCGGCGCTCGGCTGGTGGTAGAAGACGAAGTCGCGGTCCCCGCGCACCACCCCGGCCTCGCCGAGCAGCAGCAGGGTCAGGTCGGCCGCCGCGCCGGAGGAGCGGAAGGCGATGACCACCTCCTCGGCGGCCAGCGGGGTGTTCTGCCCGGGGGCGAGGGTCTCGGGCGCGGGTCGCCCGGCGTCGGCCGCCGCGGCGGGGGCGGCGCCGAGCCGTCCGCGCAGGCCGTGCTCGTGCAGCAGGGAGACCAGCATCGGACCGTCCACCAGGGTCAGCGGCTTGCCCTCCACCCAGCGCCGGGAGCCGGGCCCGAAGCCCGAGGTGGTGACCAGGATGCCGCGGTTGGCGCCCTGGCGGACCATGGTCGCGTCCAGGTCGCGGACGGCGGTCGGCGGCACGGTGTGCCGGTAGCGCTTGGCCTGGATGACGATCCGCCCGCCGGTGATCGGGTCCGGGTCCTCGGCGAGGACGTCCACGCCCTCGTCGCCGCTGCGGGCGGTGGTGGCGGTGTCCAGCCCGCGGCGGCGGAACAGCTCGGCGATCAGCTTCTCGAAGTCGATCGGGTCCATGGTGAACAGGTCGGGCTCGTCCTCGCCGGCCGGCGGGGCGACGGCCACCGCCCGGGCGGCCCGCGCGGTGCGCACCGGCTCGGCCTTCTCCGGCCGGGCGGACAGCCGTCCGCCGAGGCCGTCGACCAGGCAGTCGACGGCCGCCACCCGGTCCAGGGCGAGCGAGTCGAAGGCCGCCCGCTCCACCGCGACCGACAGCAGGCAGCGCCGCTGCTCCTGGCCGGTCGCCGGGTCCACCGCGGCCACGTGGCCGTTCAGCACCACCGAGGCGAGCAGTTCGGACTCGTCCGCCCGGAACACCGCGTCCAGCACCCGCAGCGCGCACTGTGCCAGCACGTCGCGGTAGACCGTCTTGCGTTCGGTGGCGGGCCGGGCCACCTCGGCCTCGCTGTCGTCCGCCTTCACGTAGCGGTAGCGGCCGACCGCGGGCACCACCTCGTACGGGGGCAGCTCCCACTCGACCACCAGCTGCCGTGCCCCGGCGTCCCAGGCGGCCTCGACGTCGACCGGGAAGCCCTCGGGCCAGTCGTCGCGCCAGCCGAGCGCCGTCTCGAACAGCTCGACCACCGCGTCCACCGCCCCGGAGCGCAGCTCGGCGGCCAGCCGGTCGGTCTGCCCGGACTGCTCGCCGACGAGCCGGCGGCGCTCGGCCGCCCACGCCTCGTACTGGGCGCGGTAGTCGGCGAGGCGGCGCTGCCGCTCCTGCTCGGCGGCCTGCGCGGCGTACCAGTCGTGCTCGAAGCGGGCCCGCGCCTGGGCCGCCTGTTCGTCCCAGTGACGGCGGGCGAGCGGGTCGTACGCCTGCGGGCCGGACAGCGGCGGGACCTGGTACCAGCCCTGGTCCGGCATCGGGACCGGGGTGCCGAGCGGACCGGGGTCGAACGGCGGCACGTCGGTGCGGGCCGAGGCCTCGGTGAGCCGGAAGGCCGGGCCGGCCAGGCCGGCGGCCAGTACCCCGCGGAGTTCGGCGACCCGCGCGTCCAGTTCGGCGGTCCGGGCGGCGGCGTCGGCCTCCCGGCTCTGCTGGTAGGCGCGCAGCGCCTCCTTCTCGCCCCGGACGGCGGCCCGCTGCGCCTCGCGCTGGGCCCGCTCGTAGCGCCGCTGCTGCTCGGCGGCCGCCCGGCGCTGCGCCTCCTCCCGGCGATGCTGCTGTCGCTGCGCCTCGGCCAGCATCCCCAGCACACCCGAACCCTGCCGCCGCGCCACCGGCTACTCCCTCCCCTACCGATCTGACGATCAGTCTGGCATGGATCGGGAGGCGGCCGGGGCGCGGTGCTGCTACTCGGCGGGCTTGAGCGTCAGCGAGATCGAATTGATGCAGTAGCGCTGGTCGGTCGGGGTGGAGTACCCCTCACCCTCGAACACGTGTCCGAGGTGGCCGCCGCAGCGCGCGCAACGCACCTCGACCCGCCGCATGCCGAGCGAGGTGTCCTCGATGTACTCGACCCGGCCCTCGGCCAGCGGCGCATAGTACGAGGGCCAGCCGCAGTGGCTGTCGAACTTGGTCTCGCTGCTGAACAGCTCCGCGCCGCAGGCCCGGCAGCTGTAGACGCCGACGGTCCTGGTGTCGGTGTACTCGCCCACGAACGGGCGCTCGGTGCCCGCCTCCCGCAGGACGTGGTACTCCTCCGGCGACAGTTCGGCCCGCCACTCGGCGTCGGTCTTCTGGATCTCGTAGGTCACGGCTGACTCCCCTCAGGCAGTGGGTGCAACACCGGCGAGCGCGGCCAGAATTTCCGGTCCCAGGTTGGTGACGTCGCCGGCACCCATGGTGAGCAGCAGGTCGCCCGGCCGGGACAGGCCGGCCAGTACGGCGGGGGCCGCGGCGAAGGAGTGCTCGGCCCGGACGTCGGCGCCGGCCCGGTGGGCGGCGTCGATGATCAGCTCGCTGGTCACGCCGGGGATCGGGTCCTCGCGGGCGGGGTAGATGTCGAGCACCACCGAGGCGTCGGCCAGCGCCAGCGCCCGGCCCATCTCCTCGGCCAGCTGCTGGGTCCGGCTGAACAGGTGCGGCTGGAATACCACCAGTACCCGGCCCTCGCCGACCGCCTCGCGGATCGCCTCCAGGTCGGCGGCCATCTCGGTCGGGTGGTGGGCGTAGGAGTCGATCACCTGGACGCCCGCGGCCTCGCCCTTGAGCTGCAGCCGGCGCCGTACGCCGGTGTAGGCGCCGAGCGCCTTGGCCAGGTCCTCGGCCGGGACGCCCAGCGCCACGCCGGCGGCCAGCGCGGCGACCGCGTTGTGCGCGTAGTGGCGGCCGGGCACCGAGACGGTGAAGGCCAGCCGGGCGCCGCCGAGCTCGACGGTGACCTCGCTGGTCATGCCGCGCGGGACGACCGAGACCACCCGTACGTCGGCGTCCTCGGCGGCGCCGACCGTCACCACGTTCAGGTCCGCCCGGCCGCCCACCCGGCGGGTCAGCTCGCGGGCGCCCTCGTGGTCGGCCGAGACCACCAGGGTGCCGCCCGGCACGATCCGGCCGACGAAGGTCTCGAAGGACTCGTAGATCTCTTCCATCGACGCGTAGTTGGCGTGGTGGTCGAGCTCCACGTTGAGCACGATCGCCACCTCGGGCGCGTACTTGTGGAAGCTGCGGTCGCTCTCGTCCGCCTCGGCGACGAAGATCTCGCCGGCGCCGTGGTGGGCGTTGGAGCCCGGCACGTCCAGGTCGCCGCCGATCGCGTACGAGGGCTCCAGGCCGAGCTCGCCGAGGCTGACCGCCAGCATCGAGGTGGTGGTGGTCTTGCCGTGGGTGCCGGCCACCGCCAGCGCCCGGCGGCGGCCCATCAGCGCGGCCAGCGCGTCCGAGCGGTGCACCACCGGGATGCCGCGCTCGTGGGCGGCGACCAGCTCGGGGTTGTCGGCCCGGATGGCGCTGGAGACCACCACGCTGCTGGTGCCGGCGGGCAGGTTCTCCGCCGCGTGGCCGACGTGCACCTCGGCGCCCAGCGCGCGCAGCGCGAGCACGGTCTCGGACTCCTTGGCGTCACTGCCCGACACCTTGGCGCCGCGCACCGCCAGGATCTTCGCCAGACCGGACATGCCGGCGCCGCCGATACCGATGAAATGCGGGGCGTGCAGGTCGTGGGCGGCGTCGTTCACCGGATGCTCCGTACATGCTGGGGGCCAGAGTGCCGATCGTCCTCGCGGATGACCGCAAGGACGATTCTGCCCTACCCGGACGGCTCGGACGGTGTGGCCAGGGTCCGTCTTCACACCCCCGTCGTCCGCCCGGAGGGCGGGCCCGGCGGTGTCTGGGTGCGTGCATCGCAAGGCGGAGGAGGGAGTCCATGCGGAGCATCGGCGACCGACGACAACGCGGCGAGGTGCGTGCCCGGGCGCCGCCAGGCAGGCGGGGGTGTGAAGACGGACCCTAGGACTCGCTGGCGAAGAGCTTCAGCACCGGGACGCCCACCTTGTGCCGGGCGCGCGAGGCCCAGTCCCGGTGGAAGAACTCCTCCACGAAGTGCGGGGAGGTCAGCACCAGCACCTCGTCGGCCCCGGTGCGCTCGACGACCTCCTTGAGGTGGTCCAGCGGGCTGCCCGAGACCACCTCGCCGTCCGCCTGCGCGCCGCCCTGCCGCAGGTGCCGCAGGCTGTGCTGGAGGGATTCGCTCGCCACGGTCGCCTGGTCGCCGTGGTCGTCGCGCTCGTGCACCGCCCGGTCCAGGTGGCCGAGGGCCACGTCGTCGAGTGAGCGCAGCAGTTCGTCCTGCTTCCCGCGTGGTTGCATCAGGACGACGAAGGCCACCTCCTCCTCGCCGTGGAGGGTGGTGACCAGCTCCACGTCGGCGTCGGAGAGCGCCTTCTCGATCAGCAGTACGGTCTTGAACACGTGAGTCCCTTCGCTGGTGCAGGCCCCCGGGTCCGGTGTCCCTTCCCGTATTCATAGTGCCCGGAGGAAGCTTTCCTCACGCTGCGCACGCGCCACACGGGCCACGCGGCGGCCGGGTCACTCGGGGACGGGCGCCGGGTCGTCCGGGCGCAGGTAGCGGGAGAAGAGGAAACCTTTCTGCTCGATCAATGAGACCAGCCGCATGTGCTGCGCGTCCGGCATTTGCGGACCTTCGACAATGCGCGGCGCGTCACCACCGGTGACCAGCGGCGCCGTGGTGAGGCAGAGCTCGTCCAGCACTCCGGCCGCCGCGACCTGCCCGAGGACCCGCGGACCGCCCTCGGTCAGCTGCCGGGTCCAACCACGCTCGGTGAGCGCCGCGACGGCCCGCGCCAGGTCCACCGAGCCCTCGCCGGCCGTGATCACCTGCGCCGCCCGGGAGACGTGGGCCAGCGCCTCGGCCGGGGCGTCCTCGGTGGTGACCACCACCGTCGGCACCAGCGCCTCGGTGAACAGCGGCGCCGACAGGTCCAGCCGCAGGCTGCGGCTGACGATCGCGATCGCCGGGGCGGGCGCCTGACCCGCCGCTCGCCGGGCCTCGGCGAACTCCGCCCGCGCCCGGGCCGGCCGGTACCCCTCGGCGCGCACCGTCTCCGCGCCCACCAGCACCACGTCCGCCAGCGCCCGCAGCACCCCGAAGATCCGCTTGTCCGCCTCCCCGGACAGGCCCTCCGACAGGCCCGCCAGCCGGGCCGCGCCGTCCAGCCCGGAGACCATGTTGGCGCGCAGCCAGGCCCGACCGCGGCGCACCCGCTCCGGGTAGGCGTACACCCGGGCCAGCGACTCCAGCGACCACAGGTCGTCCACCGGCTCGTCGAGGGGGTTGATCAGCAGCTGCATGCGTCGAGTCTTCCACGCCCCGAGGATGTGCTCCTGGTCTCACGACGTGCCGGGCCCCCCGCCGGGCGGCGTACCCTCTATGCGTGCCTGCTGCCTCTTCCCCCGACGCCGCCACCGCGATAGCCCTGACCGCCCGCCGCCCCGCGGTGACCGCCGACCGGCTGGTCGCGGAGATGGTCCCGCCCCCGCGCTTCGCCGGCGTCAGCTTCGGCAGCTACCTCCCGGACGGCTCGCAGCCGAGCCAGTACGAGGCCGTGCAGATCCTGGAGCAGTTCGCCGCCTCGCTGAACGGCTCCGCCGCCGCCCCCAAGCGCGGCTGGTTCCGCCGCTCCGCCCCGGCCCCGGCCGGTCCGGCCGGCATCTACCTGGACGGCGGCTACGGCGTCGGCAAGACCCACCTGCTCGCCTCGCTCTGGCACGCCACCCCCGGCCCCAAGGCCTTCGGCACCTTCGTCGAGCTGACCAACCTGGTCGGCGCGCTCACCTTCCGGGGCGCGGTCGAGACCCTCTCCTCGCACCGCCTGCTGTGCATCGACGAGTTCGAACTGGACGACCCGGGCGACACCGTGCTGGTGTCCACCCTGCTCAGCCGCCTGGTGGAGAACGGCGTCAAGCTCTGCGCCACCTCCAACACCCTGCCGGAGAAGCTCGGCGAGGGCCGGTTCGCCGCCGCCGACTTCCTGCGTGAGATCCAGGGCCTGTCCGCGCACTTCCGCCCGGTGCGGATCGACGGCCAGGACTACCGTCACCGCGGCCTGCCCGCAGCCCCGCCGCCGTACACCGACGCCGAGGTCACCGAGCGGGCGAGCCGCACCCCGGGCGCCGCGCTGGACGACTTCGACGCCCTGCTGGAGCACCTCACGAACGTCCACCCCAGCCGGTACGGCGCGCTGCTCGACGACATCCAGGCGGTTTTCCTGCGCGGCGTCCACCAGGTCGACGACCAGTCGACCGCGCTGCGCCTGGTGGTGCTGGCCGACCGGATGTACGACCGGGAGCTGCCGATCACCGCCTCGGGCGTGCCGTTCGACCAGGTCTTCACCGAGGAAATGCTGCGCGGCGGCTACCGCAAGAAGTACCTGCGGGCGGTCTCCCGGCTGGTGGCGCTGGCGCGCGACTCGGCGAAGTGACCCCCCGTCGGGCCTGACGGCATGACAGGCTGACGAGTGATCAACTCGTGATCTCGGCTCCCTAGGATGACGGGCCGTCCATTCGTTCGGACACACCCGTCTTCCTGTGGAGCCGCTCACATGCCCCGCGCCGTCCGCCGACCAGGAGTCCTCCTGGCGGTCCTGTTCCTGATATCCGCCCTGTTCGGCGCCGTGCAGACCACCGCGCACGCCGACACCCCCGCCGCGCCGCCGACGACCGGGGTGACCGTCACCGGGATCGACCTGCACGACGGGCAGATCCAGAAGTACGGCTCGACCTACTACCTGTACGGCACGATGTACGCCTGCGGCTACCACTGGCTGCAGAGCCCCACCCCGTGGTGCGGGTTCGGCGTCTCGACCGCGCCGAGCATGAGCGGACCGTGGTCGACGCCGGTGCCGCTGTTCTCGCCGAACGCCGCCGACCCGTACAACCCGGGCAAGACCTACCAGGCGGTCTGCGGCGGCTACGGCTCCGGGTGCTTCTCGCCGCGGATGGTGCAGCGCAGTGGCTGGGGCGCCAACGACGGGGTCTTCGTGCTCTGGTTCAACGCGCCCTCCTACATGGGCCTGGGCGCCTCGCACGCCTACATGACCATGGGCTGCAACGGTCCGGCCGGCCCGTGCGGCGCCTCGGCCGGCGCCCCGTACGGCTCCACCCACCGTCCCGCCCTGCACCAGTGCGACGGCGCCAACGGCGACCCGGGCCTGACCGCCGACTCCGAGAACGGCGCCATCGCCCTGATCTGCCCGATGCCCGGCACCACCTCGGTCGGCATCGAGCAGCTGGACAAGTGGGGCACCAACGGCACCGGCACCGGCACGACCAAGGTCGCCGACCTGACCCACGCCGAGGCCATGGGCGCCTACCGGGACCGGGCCACCGGCACCTGGGTGATGACCTACACCGACAAGAACTGCGGCTACTGCGCGGGCACCGGTGCCGGCTACGCCACCGCGCCGAGCATGCTCGGCCCGTGGACCGCCCCGACCAACCGCGGCGCCGGCGCCTCCCTCAACGCCCGCCGGGTGTTCTCGGCCAACTCCTGCGGCGGCCAGGTCGACACCGTCTCGGTCATCGACGGACAGCCCTGGGAGAAGATCGACCTGTGGACCGGCGACATGAACGAGGAGAAGGCCGGCCTGCGCTTCGAGCCGCTCAGCTTCCGGCCGGTCGGCGACACCGTCGGTGACGGCAAGCTCTGGCAGACCGGCCTCGCGCCGTTCACCTGCACCGACACCCCCGCCGCCGCGGGGCCGGCGCCGGTGACCGTCGCCGGGGTGGACCTGCACGACGGGCAGATCCAGAAGTTCGGCTCGACCTACTACCTGTACGGCACGATGGACGACTGCGGCTTCCAGTGGGGGAAGACGCCGACCACCTGGTGCGGCTTCGGCGTCTCGACCGCGCCGAGCATGAACGGCCCCTGGTCGTCCCCGACGCTGCTGTTCTCGCGCGACGCGGCCGACCCGTACAACCCCGGCAACACCTACCAGGCGGTCTGCGCCGGCTACGGCTCCGGGTGCTTCTCGCCCCGCATGATCCAGCGCAGCGGCTGGGGCGCGAACGACGGGGTCTTCATCCTCTGGTTCAACGCACCCGCCTACAAGTCGAACCTGGGCGCCTCGCATGCCTACATGACCATGGGCTGCAACGGTCCGGCCGGCCCCTGCGGCGCCTCGGCCGGGGCCCCGTACGGCACCACCCACCGCCCCGCCCTGCACCAGTGCGACGGCGCCAACGGGGACGCGGGCCTGACCACCACCCCCGAGAACGGCACCATCGCGCTGATCTGCCCGATGCCCGGCACCACCTCGATCGCCCTGGAGCAGCTCACCTACTGGGGCGCCGACGGCTCCGGCACCGGCGCCACCAACCTGGCCAAGCTCTCCAACGTCGAGTCCACCGGCGCCTACAAGGACCCGGCCACCGGCACCTGGGTGATGACCTACGCCGACGTGAACTGCGGCTTCTGCACGGGCACCGGCACCGGCTACGCCACCGCGCCCAGCGTGCTCGGCCCGTGGACCGCGCCGGAGAACAAGGGCGTCTGGGAGCAGGCCGCCGACTCGCCGGCCCACGGCCGCCGGCAGATCAGCGCCGGCAGCTGCGGCGGCAAGCCCGACACCGTCTCGGTGATCGACGGGCAGCCCTGGCAGAAGATCAACCTGTGGACCGGCAGCGCCGCCCCGGCCGGCTCCGGGCTGCACTTCGAGCCCCTGCACTACACCCCCTCGACCCGCAAGGCCGGGGACGGACAGGTCTGGGTGCCCGAGGTCGCGCCCTTCGCGTGCAGCTGATCGCTTGATCGCTCCTTGCTTGTCAGTGATGGGTCGTACGGTGGACACGTGCGACCCATCACGAGCATTGAGCGGTCCGTGGCGCCCTTCGAGGTCGTCAGCCCCTACCAGCCCAACGGCGACCAGCCGGCGGCCATCGCCGAGCTGGACCGCCGCATCCGCGCGGGCGAGAAGGACGTCGTCCTGCTGGGTGCCACCGGTACCGGCAAGTCGGCGACCACGGCGTGGATGATCGAGAAGCTCCAGCGGCCCACCCTGGTGATGGCGCCGAACAAGACCCTGGCCGCCCAGCTCGCCAACGAGTTCCGCGAGCTGCTGCCGAACAACGCGGTCGAGTACTTCGTCTCGTACTACGACTACTACCAGCCCGAGGCGTACGTCCCGCAGACCGACACCTACATCGAGAAGGACTCCTCGATCAACGAGGAGGTCGAGCGGCTGCGCCACTCCGCGACCAACTCGCTGCTCACCCGGCGGGACGTGATCGTGGTCGCCTCGGTCTCCTGCATCTACGGCCTCGGCACCCCGCAGGAGTACGTGGACCGGATGGTCCCGCTCAAGGTCGGCGAGGAGATCGACCGGGACCAGCTGCTGCGCCGCTTCGTCGACATCCAGTACACCCGCAACGACCTCGCCTTCACCCGCGGCACCTTCCGGGTCCGCGGCGACACCGTCGAGATCTTCCCGGTGTACGAGGAACTCGCCGTCCGGATCGAGATGTTCGGCGACGAGATCGAGGCGCTCTACACCCTGCACCCGCTCACCGGCGAGATCATCAGCCAGGACGACTCGGTCTACGTCTTCCCCGCCTCCCACTACGTCGCCGGCCCCGAGCGCATGGAGCGCGCGGTCAACGACATCGAGAAGGAGCTGGAGCAGACGCTCGCCCGGATGGAGAAGCAGGGCAAGCTGCTGGAGGCCCAGCGGCTGCGCATGCGCACCACCTACGACCTCGAGATGCTCCGCCAGATCGGCACCTGCTCCGGCGTCGAGAACTACTCGATGCACTTCGACGGCCGCGAGCCCGGCTCCCCGCCGAACACCCTGCTCGACTACTTCCCCGACGACTTCCTGCTGGTCATCGACGAGTCGCACGTCACCGTGCCGCAGATCGGCGCCATGTACGAGGGCGACGCCTCCCGCAAGCGGACCCTGGTCGAGCACGGCTTCAGGCTCCCCTCCGCGATGGACAACCGCCCGCTGAAGTGGGAGGAGTTCCTGGAGCGCGTCGGGCAGACGGTCTACCTCTCGGCCACCCCCGGCAAGTACGAGCTGTCCCGCTCCGACGGCACCGTCCAGCAGATCATCCGCCCGACCGGCCTGATCGACCCCGAGGTCGTCGTCAAGCCGACCGAGGGCCAGATCGACGACCTGGTGCACGAGATCCGCAAGCGGGTCGAGAAGGACGAGCGCGTCCTGGTCACCACGCTGACCAAGAAGATGTCCGAGGACCTCACCGACTACCTGATCGGCCTCGACATCCGCGTCCGCTACCTGCACAGCGACATCGACACCCTGCGCCGGGTCGAGCTGCTGCGCGAGCTGCGGGCCGGCGAGTACGACGTGCTGGTCGGCATCAACCTGCTCCGCGAGGGCCTCGACCTCCCCGAGGTCTCCCTGGTGGCCATCCTGGACGCCGACAAGGAGGGCTTCCTGCGCTCCGGCACCTCGCTGATCCAGACCATCGGCCGCGCCGCCCGCAACGTCTCGGGCCAGGTGCACATGTACGCCGACAAGATCACCCCGGCGATGGAGCTCGCCATCGACGAGACCAACCGGCGCCGGGCCGTGCAGCAGGCGTACAACGAGGCCAACGGCATCGACCCGCAGCCGCTGCGCAAGAAGATCGGCGACATCCTGGACACCCTCAGCCGCGAGGACGTCGACACCGAGCAGCTGCTCGCCAGCAACTACCGCGGTCAGGGCAAGGGCAAGACCGCCCCGGTGCCCGCGCTCGGCGCCGACCGCAAGCCCGCCAAGAGCCTGCCCGCCGCCGAACTCGCCCAGCTCATCCAGGACATGACGGACCGGATGCACGCCGCCGCCGCAGAGCTGCAGTTCGAGGTCGCGGCCCGACTCCGGGACGAGGTCAAGGAACTGAAGAAGGAGCTCCGGCAGATGCGTGAGGCAGGGATGGCCTGACCCGGGCCCGAAGGGCCTAGGGTAGGGGCCCGGGGGGCCGCCGTGCCGCCATCAAGGTGATCCGGGCCAGCACCGGAGAGCACCGGAGACAGTTCCGGCAAGAGAGGACCGCACCGTGTCGGTGAACCTGGCGAAGGGCCAGAGCGTCAGCCTGCAGAAGTCCACCGGCGAGTCGCTGAGCGTCGTCCGGATGGGGCTCGGCTGGAAGGCCGCCCCCCGGCGCGGCCTCTTCGGCCGCCGCACCCGCGAGATCGACCTCGACGCGTCGGCGCTGCTCTACGCCGAGCGCACGCCCACCGACGTGGTCTTCTTCCAGCACCTGGTGAGCAACGACGGCTCCGTCCGGCACACCGGCGACAACCTGGTCGGCGGCGTCGGCGCGGGCGGTGACGACGAGTCGATCGTGGTCGACCTGGCCCGGGTGCCGGTCCACATCACCCAGATCATCTTCACCGTCAGCTCCTACACCGGCCAGACCTTCCAGGAGGTCGAGAACGCGCACTGCCGCCTGGTCGACGAGACCAACGGCCAGGAGCTGGCCCGCTACGAGCTCACCGGCGGCGGCGCGCACACCGGCCAGATCATGGCCAAGGTCGCCCGCGACGGCTCGGGCCGCTGGGCGATGACCGCCATCGGCACCCCGGCCCGCGCCACCGCCCGCACCTTCCAGGACATGCTGCCGGACATCGAGCCCTTCCTCTGACCCGGCCGCCGGGCACGCCCCGGACGACCACTCGGATCCCCCGGACGCCCAGCCGTCCGGGGGACTCGTCCTACCCCGGGCCCGTTCACGGGCCGGGGTTCCCACCACCTCGGTCCTGAGCCGGCTCGGGCGCGCGCGGGAGCGCGGGCCTGCCGGCCGGCCGGGGCGCAGCAGCCCGGGCACGTAGGCCGCCCGGGACGGAAAGGCCCCGGGCGGCGAGTCGGCCCGGGCTCGGAACGCCCCGGACGCCGGTCGGCCGGGGGAGGGGAGACCGCGATGGCCGCCGCCGAACTGGTGCGAGGGCAGAACCACCCGCTGCCGGGCACCCGGATCACCGTCCGGCTCTCGTCCGCGCACCCGGCGGCCACTGCCGTCCTGCTCACCGACGAATCCGGCCGCCTCGCCGACGGCGAGGGCCGGCTCGTGCACGCCGGCAGCCCGGAGCTGCCCGGCGTCCGGCTGGCGGCGGACGGCGAGGTCGCCGTCGACCTCGGCGCGCTGGCCGCCGACGTCCACCGGCTCCAGCTCGCCCTGCTCCTGCCGACCGGCCGCACCTTCCGCGACCTGCCCGCGCCGGTGGCCGCGGTCGCCGGCCCCGACGGCGGGATCGCCTCCTTCACGCTCACCGGCCTCGCCGACGAGAGCGCCCTGGTCGCCGTGGAGTTGTACCGGCGGGCCGGCGGCTGGAAGGTCCGCGCGGTCGGCCAGGGCTACGCGGGCGGGGCCACCGCACTGCTCGCCGACCACGGCTGCCCCGACCCGTCCGCCCTCGCCGCGGCGCTCACGCCCGAGGTGAGCGCCGAGCTGCCCACGTCCCGGCGCTCGGCCGACGGCGGGCAGCGGGCCGACGGCGGCAGCGACGGCGCGGGGGTGGTGGCGCCCACCGGGGCCGCCGGGAGCCCGATCAACACCGTCCACCCGCGCCGCGGGCCGTCGGGGCCGGCCGCCACCACCCCAGCGCCGGAGGTGCCGCCGTCGGCGGCCCGCGGCCCGGTCGACACCACCCACCCCGGCCGCCCGTCCCCGCCGCCCCCGGCCGCCGGCCCGTCCGGTCCGGTCTTCGCACCGCCCGTCCCGCCGTCGCCGAGCTCCCCGACCTCCGCGACCTCGCCGACGTCCCCGACGTCCGCGCCGTCCTCAGTGCCGCCGCCGATCGCCGGCGACGCCGCCGGAGCGACCATGGACGAGCGGCTCTACAACCAGGTCTGGGGCATCTTCGAGGACGCCGCCCGCTCCGCAGCCGCGTACCGCTCGGCCGTCGAGTACGCCGACCACCGGCAGGACCAGGAGATCGAGGCGCTGCTCGCCGACCCGCGGATGCGCTTCGGCCCGGACGCGGAGCTGGGCCGCCTGCAGGCGCGCACCCGCCGCGACGAGTTGGAGGGCCGCGCCCGCGCGGTGCTGGACCGGGACGCCGAGCAGTTGCGCGAGGAACTGCAGGTGGTCGAGCGGGCGATGCCCGCCGCCATGGCGGCCTGGGGGAGCGCCGCCTGGACGGCGTGGCAGCCCGTCGCGGAGCGGCCGTTCGCGCTGCGGCTGGGCGACCTCCACCTCCCCGAGAACCCCGACATCAGGGTGCCGATGCTGACCCGCTTCCCGCTGCACCGCGGCCTGTGGGTGGACACCGGCAGCGGTCCGGAGTCCGCCGGTCCCGGCAGCGCGCCGCTGGGTTCGGCCGACCGCAAGGCCTTCGGCACCGGGGTTGCGACCGCCGTCGCCGCCCGGCTGCTGGCGTGCCACCCGCCGGGCGGGCTGCTGCTGCACGCCGTCGCGCCGGGCGCCGGCGGCCCGGGTGGCTCCGGTGACGCCTGGGCGCCGTTCGCCCGGGCCGGTCTGCTGGCCGGGCCGCCGGCCACCTCCCGGGCGGAGGTCGCGGCGCTGCTGGAGTCGCTGGTCGAGCGGGTGGACCTGGTGCAGATGGCGCGGCGCGCCGGCGCCCCGGACACGCTGCCGCCGCACGTCGACCCGGCCGACCGCCTGCTGCTGGTGCACGACTTCCCGTACGGCTTCGACGACCGGACGGTGGCCCGGCTGCGCTACCTCGCGGACGAGGGCCCGGCGGTCGGCGTCCACCTGCTGCTGGTGGCGGACCGGGCCGAGTCGCGCGAGTACGGTCCGCTGCTGGACCCGTTCTGGCGCGGGCTGACCCGGCTGGCCCCGGTGGAGCAGGCGTACCTCGCCGACCCGTGGGTGGAGCACCTGTGGACCTTCTCGCCGGCCGTCCCGCGGCCCGGCGACCCGGCGCTCCCCGCCCTCCTGGAGGCGATCGCCCGGCACCGCCGCTGAGCCGCCCCCCACCCCGCTCTTTACCTTCTTTACCTTCTCTTGGTGGATCTGTTAGCCTCGGTGGGAACGGAGGGGAGTATTCCCCGACAGTGATCCCGTCATCACGGACGCCCTTTCATCCGGGCCTCCCGGGGCGCTGGCCCGCCGGACATCGCGGCGGGTGGAAGAGACCTCCGGCAGTGACGAAGTCCATCTCGCCTATTGCCGGAGGAGCAGCAGTGGACGTTTCCCTTGGCCTGTGGATCGGCACGATCGGTGTGCTGATCGCCCTGATCGTGGCCGACTTCTTCATCGGCGGCCGAAAGCCGCACGAGGTCTCCCTCAAGGAGGCCGGAATCTGGACGGCCGTCTGGGTCGCCCTCGCCGCCGTGTTCGGCGGTTTCCTGTGGTGGTACGGCGGATCGCGCCCGGCCGGCGAGTTCTTCGCCGGTTACGTCACCGAGAAGTCGTTGAGCGTCGACAATCTCTTCGTCTTCATCCTGATCATGAGCAAGTTCGCGGTGCCGCGGATCTACCAGCAGCGTGTGCTGATGGTCGGTGTGATCATCGCGCTGGTGCTGCGTGCGGTGTTCATCGCCGGTGGCGCCGCCCTGGTCACCACGTTCTCCGGGGTGTTCTTCATCTTCGGCGCCTTCCTGATCTGGACCGCCTGGAAGCTGATCAAGGAGGCCCGGGCCGGCGAGGAGGACGAGGAGTTCGAGGAGAACCTTCTGCTCAAGTCGATCGAGCGGCGCTTCCCGTCCACCGACCGCTACCACGGCACCAAGCTCTTCATCCGGGAGAACGGCCGCCGGCTGATGACCCCGATGCTGGTGGTGATGCTGGCGATCGGCACCACCGACGTGCTGTTCGCGCTCGACTCCATCCCGGCGATCTTCGGCCTGACCCAGGACCCGTACATCGTCTTCACCGCCAACGCCTTCGCCCTGATGGGCCTGCGCCAGCTGTACTTCCTGATCGGCGGCCTGCTGAAGAAGCTGGTCCACCTGTCGTACGGCCTGTCGGTGATCCTCGGCTTCATCGGTGTGAAGCTGGTGCTGCACGCGCTGCACGAGACCGGCGTGCACGTGCCGGAGATCGGCATCCCGTTCTCGCTGGGCTTCATCGTGGTGGTGCTGGCCGTCACCACCGTCACCAGCCTGCTCGCCTCCCGCCGGGCGGAGCGCGACGCCGGGGCCGCGCCGGAGTCGGAGCCGGCGAAGATCGACGCCTGATCCCCGCTGATCCCCGACGCACGGAAGGGCCGCCCGCGGGCGGCCCTTCCGTCGTTCGCGCGGCCGGTCACCAGCCGCGTTCGCGCCACTCGTCGAGGTGCGGGCGCTCCGCGCCGAGGGTGGTGTCGTTGCCGTGGCCCGGGTAGACCCAGGCCTCGTCGGGCAGGACGTCGAAGATCTTCTCGTTGACGTCCCGGAACAGGCTGGCGAACGCCTTCGGGTCCTTCCAGGTGTTGCCGACGCCGCCGGGGAAGAGGCAGTCGCCGGTGAACACGTGCGGGTGGCCCTGCGGGTCGTCGTAGACCAGCACGATCGCGCCCGGGGTGTGCCCGACCAGGTGCCGCACGGTGAGCTCGACCGAGCCGACCCGGACGGTGTCGCCGTCGTCCAGCAGCAGGTCGGTCGGCACGTCGATGCCCTCGGCGTCGATCCGGCCGGCCGCGGCGCGGGCGCCGGTGGCGGCGACCACCTCGGCCAGGGCGGCCCAGTGGTCGTGGTGCCGGTGGGTGGTGACCACGGTGGCCAGCCGGTCGCCGACCGTCTCCAGCAGCACCGGCGCCTCGGCCGCCGCGTCGATCAGCAGCTGCTCGTCGGTGGCCCGGCAGCGCAGCAGGTAGGCGTTGTTGTCGAACGGGCCGACCGCGACCTTGGTGATGATCAGATGGGCGAGCTCCCGGACGTCGGGCGGGCCGCCGACCTTGACCGAGCCGTGGTACGTCATCGTGCCGCTCCTCGCTGCCGCGTGGTGGGTTCCGTCGGGATCATCATCCCGCGATCACAGCATCGGGGGCAGCTCCGGCAGGGCGGTCCTGGCGTCGCTCACCAGCTCGCCGCCCCGGTGCACCTGGAGGCCGTCGCCGTCGGCCCGGCCGGACAGCCAGGCGGTGAGCGCCCGGACCGGGCCCTCCACGGTCAGCTCGGGCTC
The DNA here is from genome assembly GCF_024172095.1 of Kitasatospora cinereorecta. Taxonomy (GTDB): domain Bacteria; phylum Actinomycetota; class Actinomycetes; order Streptomycetales; family Streptomycetaceae; genus Kitasatospora; species Kitasatospora cinereorecta. Next base: position 1,281,181 of record NZ_JAMZDX010000001.1, read on the forward strand.
CCCGGCACCCAGCTGCTCGCGCAGGCCGGCGTCCTCGGCGACCAGCACCATCCCCGGCAGGCCCTCGACCGCCCGGAACTGCGCCGCGAGCCGGGTGAACTGCGAGGTGGCCATGGTGTCCGGCCAGTGCGCCGGGGTGTGCCCGGCGGCCAGGTCGACATGGTGGTACTCCAGCTCCAGCAGCCGCTTGTAGGGCAGCTCGTGCGCGGGGAAGAGGTACCCCGAGCGGTGCTTCAGCTGGACGCTCCAGGCCTCGTCCGGCAGCAGCGCGGCGGCGTCCATGAACCGCCGGTGGCTCGCCTCCAGGTCGGCGAGCTGCTCGTCCAGCGGCCGGCCGGCGCCCTCCTCGATGCCCTGGTCGCGGGCCTCGGGGCTGGCGTACTGGGGAATGTCCCGGCCGGTCCGGGCGCTGTCCAGAAGGTTGACCAGGGAATCGGCGTTGCGGGAGATGTGCGCCAGGACGTGGCCGCGGGTCCAGCCCGGCAGGGCGGACGGCTCGGCGACGGCCTCCGGCTTCAGCTCCGCGACGTCGGCGAGCAGTTGCTCGGTGCTCTCGACGACGGCACGCAGCCAGGCGGCAGCGGACTGGGCGTCGCTGCGGGCGGCGGTCTGGGCGTCGGTCATGGGCGTGTGCCTCCTGTGGGGAGCGGCCCGGGCGTTGCCCGGACGGGTCCGCTGTCGTTGACGCTATATCGCCGACAGTGCCCCGCATCACTCGTTCGGGTGGACTCGGCTGGACAAGCTCGATATTCGAACGCCTGAGCTATAGGCTGGCTGCCGCATCCTGGAAGAAGTACCTCCCAACCTCACGCCCGGAGAAAGGCGCCAGAAGCAGTGGCCGACCGCCTCGTCGTCCGTGGTGCTCGCGAGCACAATCTCAAGAACGTCTCGCTCGACCTGCCCCGCGACTCCCTCATCGTCTTCACGGGCCTCTCCGGGTCCGGCAAGTCCTCGCTGGCCTTCGACACGATCTTCGCCGAGGGGCAGCGCCGGTACGTCGAGTCGCTCTCCTCCTACGCCCGCCAGTTCCTCGGGCAGATGGACAAGCCGGACGTCGACTTCATCGAGGGCCTCTCCCCGGCCGTCTCGATCGACCAGAAGTCCACCAGCCGCAACCCGCGGTCGACTGTCGGCACCATCACCGAGGTGTACGACTACCTGCGCCTGCTGTTCGCGCGGATCGGCAAGCCGCACTGCCCGCACTGCGGCCGCCCGATCGCCCGGCAGTCGCCGCAGGCCATCGTCGACCAGGTGCTGAAGCTCACCGAGGGCACCCGCTTCCAGGTGCTCAGCCCGGTGGTGCGCGAGCGCAAGGGCGAGTTCGTCGACCTCTTCGCGGACCTGCAGTCCAAGGGCTACGCCCGGGCCCGGGTCGACGGCACGACGGTCCAGCTGACCGAGCCGCCCACGCTGAAGAAGCAGGAGAAGCACACCATCGAGGTGGTCATCGACCGCCTCACGGTCAAGGACAGCGCCAAGCGCCGGCTGACCGACTCGGTGGAGACCGCTCTCAAGCTGTCCGGCGGCATGGTCGTGCTCGACCTCGTCGACCTCGCGGAGGACGACCCCGAGCGCGAGCGGATGTACTCGGAGCACCTCTACTGCCCGTACGACGACGTCTCCTTCGAGGAGCTGGAGCCGCGCTCCTTCTCCTTCAACTCACCGTTCGGCGCCTGCCCCGACTGCTCGGGCCTGGGCAACCGGATGGAGGTCGACCCCGAGCTGATCGTCCCGGACGAGGAGAAGTCGCTCGACGAGGGCGCCATCCACCCGTGGTCCCAGGGCCACACCAAGGAGTACTTCCAGCGGCTGGTCGACGCGCTGGCCGGCGAGCTCGGCTTCCGCACCGACCTCCCGTGGGCCGGGCTGCCCGCCCGGGCCCGCAAGGCGCTGCTGTACGGCCACAAGACCCAGGTCGAGGTGCGCTACCGCAACCGGTACGGCCGCGACCGCTCGTACACCACGGCCTTCGAGGGCGCCGTCCCGTTCGTCACCCGGCGGCACTCGGAGTCGGAGAGCGACTCCAGCCGGGAGCGCTTCGAGGGCTACATGCGCGAGGTGCCCTGCCCGACCTGCTCCGGGACCCGGCTCAAGCCGGTGGTGCTCGCGGTGACCATCCAGGACCGGTCGATCGCCGACGTGGCCGGGATGTCGATCAGCGACTGCGCCGACTTCCTCGGCGCGATGAAGCTGACCGCCCGCGACAAGCAGATCGCCGAGCGGGTGCTCAAGGAGGTCAACGAGCGCCTGCGCTTCCTGGTCGACGTCGGCCTGGACTACCTCTCGCTCGACCGCGCGGCCGGTACCCTCTCCGGCGGCGAGGCCCAGCGCATCCGGCTGGCCACCCAGATCGGCTCCGGCCTGGTCGGCGTGCTGTACGTGCTGGACGAGCCCTCCATCGGCCTGCACCAGCGTGACAACCACCGGCTGATCGAGACCCTGGTGCGGCTCCGCGACATCGGCAACACCCTGATCGTCGTCGAGCACGACGAGGACACCATCAAGACCGCGGACTGGGTGGTCGACATCGGCCCCGGCGCCGGCGAGCACGGCGGCAAGGTGGTCCACTCCGGCGCGCTGAAGGAGCTGCTGGCCAACGAGAAGTCGCTGACCGGGCAATACCTGTCGGGCAAGCGCTCCATTCCGATCCCGGCCGCGCGCCGCCCGCGCGACAAGAAGCGCCAGATCACCGTGCACGGCGCCCGCGAGCACAACCTCAAGGACGTCACGGTCGCCTTCCCGCTCGGCACCTTCACGGCGGTCACCGGCGTCTCGGGCTCCGGCAAGTCGACGCTGGTCAACGACATCCTCTACACGCACCTGGCCCGCGAGCTGAACGGCGCCCGCAGCGTCCCCGGCCGGCACACCCGGATCACCGGCACCGACCTGGTCGACAAGGTGGTCCACGTCGACCAGTCGCCGATCGGCCGCACCCCGCGGTCCAACCCGGCGACGTACACCGGCGTCTTCGACCACGTCCGCAAGCTCTTCGCGGAGACTCAGGAGGCCAAGGTCCGCGGCTACCTGCCCGGCCGGTTCTCCTTCAACGTCAAGGGCGGCCGGTGCGAGAACTGCTCCGGTGACGGCACCATCAAGATCGAGATGAACTTCCTGCCGGACGTCTACGTGCCGTGCGAGGTCTGCCACGGCGCCCGGTACAACCGGGAGACGCTGGAGGTCCACTACAAGGGCAAGTCCATCGCCGAGGTGCTGGACATGCCGATCGAGGAGGGGCTCGACTTCTTCGAGGCCGTCCCCGCCATCGCCCGCCACCTGCGGACGCTCAAGGAGGTCGGGCTCGGGTACGTGCGGCTGGGGCAGCCGGCGACCACGCTGTCCGGCGGCGAGGCGCAGCGCGTCAAGCTCTCCGCGGAGCTGCAGAAGCGCTCCACCGGGCGCACCGTCTACGTGCTCGACGAGCCCACCACCGGCCTGCACTTCGAGGACATCAGCAAGCTGATCAAGGTCCTGGAGGGGTTGGTCGAGAAGGGCAACACGGTGATCGTCATCGAGCACAACCTCGATGTGATCAAGACCGCCGACTGGATCGTCGACATGGGGCCCGAGGGCGGCAGCGGCGGCGGCAGCGTGACGGTCGAGGGCACGCCGGAGGAGGTCGCGGCGTCGACCGCCAGCCACACCGGCAAGTTCCTCCGCGACATCCTGGGCGGCGCCCTGGACGCCACGCCGGTGAAGGCCTCGCGCAAGCGCAAGTGACGCGAACCTGCACCAACCCGGCGCGACCTGCGTGCGAACGCAGCGCACACCGAGGGGCGCGGGGAACCTGCGCGACCGGCCGTCCGCTCACGGAGAGCGGCGGCTGACCGCGCGGTTCCCCGCGCCCCTCGGGCGTGCCCGGCCGGGCCCGCAAGCTTTGCCGATCCCGGGGTCGGCCCCGCCGTTCCACGCCCTCCGGTGGAATTAGACTCCTCGGACCGCGTTCGCCGACCCGCAGGAGCCCGCCTTGTCCGAGAGCCCCGCCACCTCCCGTCGTACCGTGCTCTGCTGTGCCGCCGCCGTGCTGGCCGGCGGTTCCGCGGTGGCCGTCACCGGCTGTTCGTCGTCGGGGTCGTCCTCGTCCTCGAACAACTCCGCCAACTCCGCCGGCACCTCCGGTAACGCGGGCAGCTCCGGCAACGCCGGCAGCGCCGCCGCGGGTGCGGTGGTGCTCGGGGCGGCGACCGACGTGCCGGTGGGCGGCGGCAAGGTGTACCGGGACCAGAAGATCGTGGTGACCCAGCCGGCGGCGGGGGAGTTCAAGGCGTTCAGCGCCAAGTGCACCCACGCGGGCTGCATCGTCGACCAGGTGACGGCGGGTCAGATCAGCTGCCCGTGCCACGGCAGCAAGTTCGCGATCGCGGACGGCTCGGTGAAGGGCGGCCCGGCGCCGTCGCCGCTGCCGGAGTACCAGGTCGCGGTGCAGGACGGAAAGCTGCAGGTCACCAAGGTGTGACCGCCCGGCCTCCTGCCCGCACCCCCGTGCCGGGCAGGAGGCCCGCGGCCCCGCCGCCCCCGATGATCGGCCCGGGCGACGGCGGACGCCAGTGCATCGGCTCCTGCCCCGATGGTCCCGCCGGACGGCCCCGCCGCGGCCGTTGATCGTCCGGAGGCCGGAACCGGGCACGGACCGTCACCGGCAATCGGTACGGTAGGAGTCATGGCTGATCCGTCCACCTACCGTCCGGCACCCGGGGCGATTCCGGTCTCGCCCGGGGTGTACAAGTTCCGCGACGCCCACGGGCGGGTCATCTACGTCGGCAAGGCGAAGAGCCTGCGGCCCCGGCTCTCCTCCTACTTCCAGGACATCGCCGGCCTGCACCCGCGCACCGCGACCATGGTCACCACCGCGGCGTCGGTGGAGTGGACGGTGGTCGGCACCGAGGTCGAGGCGCTGCAGCTGGAGTACTCCTGGATCAAGGAGTTCGACCCGCGCTTCAACGTCAAGTACCGGGACGACAAGAGCTACCCGGAGCTCGCGGTCACCCTGAACGAGGAGTTCCCGCGGGTCCAGGTGATGCGCGGCGCGCACAGGAAGGGCGTGCGCTACTTCGGCCCGTACGGGCACGCGTGGGCGATCCGCGAGACGGTCGACCTGCTGCTGCGGGTCTTCCCGGTGCGCACCTGCTCCAACGGCGTGTTCAAGCGCGCCCAGCAGGTGGGCCGGCCGTGCCTGCTCGGCTACATCGGCAAGTGCGCGGCGCCGTGCGTCGGCAAGGTGACCGCGGCCGAGCACCGCGACCTGGCCGAGGAGTTCTGCGACTTCATGGCCGGCCGCACCGGCAACTACCTGCGCCGTCTGGAACAGCAGATGCAGGAGGCCGCGGAGGAGCTGGAGTACGAGAAGGCGGCCCGGCTGCGCGACGACATCGGGGCGCTGAAGCGCGCGATGGAGAAGAACGCGGTGGTGCTGGCCGACGGCACCGACGCCGACCTGCTGGCCCTCGCCGAGGACGAACTCGAGGCCGCGGTGCAGATCTTCCACGTCCGCGGCGGCCGGGTGCGCGGCCAGCGCGGCTGGGTCACCGACAAGGTCGAGGACGTGGACACCGTCGCCCTGGTCGAGCACGCGCTGCAGCAGCTGTACGGCGCGGGCACCGAGCCGGTGCCGCGCGAGGTGCTGGTGCCGGCCGTCCCGGACGACGCGGTGCGCGAGTGGCTGAGCGGGCTGCGCGGCGCCCAGGTCGACCTGCGGGTGCCGCAGCGCGGCGACAAGAAGGACCTGATGGAGACCGTCCAGCGCAACGCCCTGCAGGCGCTGGCCCTGCACAAGACCAAGCGCGCCTCCGACCTCACCACCCGCAGCCGTGCCCTCCAGGAGATCGCCGACGCACTGGAGCTGGACTCGGTGCCGCTGCGGATCGAGTGCTTCGACATCTCGCACCTCCAGGGCGAGGACGTGGTCGCCTCGATGGTGGTCTTCGAGGACGGCCTGGCCCGCAAGAGCGAGTACCGCCGGTTCCAGATCAAGGGGTTCGCCGGGCAGGACGACGTCCGCTCGATGCACGAGGTGGTCGGCCGGCGCTTCCGCCGCTACCTCCAGGAGCGCGAGCAGACCGGCGAGTGGGCCGTCCCGGAGGAGGACGACCCGCAGACGGACGCCGCCGAGGGGCCCCGCACCGAGGACGGCCGCCCGAAGCGCTTCGCCTACCCGCCGCAGCTGCTGGTGGTCGACGGCGGCCGGCCGCAGGTCGCCGCCGCCCGGCGGGCACTGGACGAACTGGGCATCGACGACGTCGCGCTGTGCGGCCTGGCCAAGCGCCTGGAGGAGGTCTGGCTGCCCGGCCAGGACGACCCGGTGGTGCTGCCGCGCACCAGCGAGGGCCTGTACCTGCTGCAGCGGGTCCGCGACGAGGCGCACCGGTTCGCCATCGCCTACCAGCGCACCAAGCGCTCCAAGCGGCTCACGGCGGGGGAGCTGGACTCCGTCCCCGGCCTTGGAGAGACTCGCCGCCAGGCCCTGCTCAAGCACTTCGGCTCACTGAAGAAGCTGCGCGCGGCCACGGTGGACGAGCTGTGCGAGGTCCCCGGCATCGGTCGCCGCACCGCGGAGACTGTTGCCGCAGCCTTGGCCTCCCGTACACCTGCCGCACTCGCGGTGAACACCGCCACCGGCGAGATCATCGATGACAGCGCCGAGCCCGACCGTACCGAGACCAGTGGGCCCGACGCGCCCCAGGAGACGCCATGACGGCCGAAGCCGCCCGTCGCCGCGACAGCACCACCGAGAAGCGGGGAATCGAAGTGAACACGTCCAACGGGGGAGAGACCGCCCCCGAGCTGGTGATCATCTCCGGCATGTCCGGAGCCGGCCGCTCCACCGCCGCCAAGTGCCTGGAGGACCTGGGCTGGTTCGTCGTCGACAACCTGCCGCCCGCCCTGATCCCGACCATGGTCGACCTCGGCGCCCGCTCCCAGGGCGCGGTGCCGCGGATCGGCGTGGTGGTCGACGTCCGCGGCCGCACCTTCTTCGACGACCTGCTGACCTCGCTGGACGAGCTGGAGAAGCGCGGCGTCCGGCTCCGGGTGGTCTTCCTGGAGTCCTCCGACGAGGCCCTGGTGCGCCGCTTCGAGAACGTCCGCCGCCCGCACCCGCTGCAGGCCGACGGCCGGATCGTCGACGGCATCGAGCGCGAGCGCGACCTGCTGCGCGAGCTGCGCGGCGAGGCCGACCTGGTGATCGACACCTCCAACCTCAACGTGCACCAGCTGCGCGCCAAGTTCGACACCCAGTTCAGCGGCAACGACGAGCCGGAGCTGCGGGCCACCGTGATGTCCTTCGGCTTCAAGTACGGCCTGCCGGTCGACGCCGACCTGGTGGTCGACTGCCGCTTCCTGCCCAACCCGCACTGGGTGCCGGAGCTGCGGGCCCGTACCGGAACCGACGCGGACGTGGCAGAGTACGTGTTCCAACAGCCGGGCGCCCAGGAGTTCCTGGACGGCTACACGGAGCTGCTGCGCATCGTCACGGAGGGTTACCGCCGGGAGGGTAAGCGCTACATGACTCTTGCCGTAGGCTGCACCGGTGGCAAGCACCGGAGCGTGGCCATGTCGGAGCGGCTGACGAAGCGTCTGATCGCGGACGGCGTGGAAACGGTGCTGGTCCACCGCGACATGGGCAGGGAGTGACCGGCCGGGCAGTGTGACAGCATCGCCCCGCCCGTCGCCACAGGCACGAGACAGGAACATGGGGTCGGTGTGACGGGATACTCGCCAGCGCGCCAACTGCAGCACCGGCCTGCCGAGCGAGCCCAGCAACGGAACCGACCCGGTGCGCCGCGGATCGCCGCGCTCGGCGGCGGGCAGGGGCTGTCCGCCTCGCTGTCGGCGCTGCGCCGGCTGACCACCGAGCTGACCGCCGTGGTCACGGTGGCCGACGACGGCGGCTCCAGCGGCCGGCTGCGCGCCGAACTCGGCGTGCTGCCGCCCGGCGACCTGCGCAAGGCCCTGGCCGCGCTGTGCGGCGACGACGAGTGGGGCCGCACCTGGTCCGAGGTGCTGCAGCAGCGCTTCACCGGCACCGGGGAGCTCGGCGGCCACGCGGTCGGCAACCTGCTGATCGTCGCCCTGTGGGAGAAGCTCGGCGACCCGGTCGAGGCACTGAACTGGGTCGGCCGGCTGCTCAACGTCCAGGGGCGGGTGCTGCCGATGTCGGCCGTCCCGCTCGACATCGAGGCCAAGGTCCGCGGCCACGACCCGGAGCGGCCGACCGAGGTCACCGCGGTGCGCGGGCAGGCCGACGTCGCGGTCACCCCGGGCACGGTCGAGTCGGTGCGGCTGCTGCCGGACGAGCCGCCGGCCGTCCCGGAGGCGGTCCAGGCCGTCCTGGAGGCGGACTGGGTGGTACTCGGCCCGGGTTCCTGGTTCACCAGCGTGCTGCCCCACCTGCTGGTCCCCGAGCTGGCCAAGGCCCTCACCGAGACCCGCGCCCGCCGGCTGCTCACCCTGAACCTGGCCCCGCAGCCGGGCGAGACCGAGGGTTTCACCCCGCAGCGCCACCTGGACGTGATCGCCGACCACGCCCCGGACCTCGAGGTGGATGCGATCCTGGTTGATGAGCGAGCCGTCACCGGCGGCGCCTTCGGCGTCTCCGACCTCACCGGCCTGGAGAAGGCCGCGGAGCGGATGGGCGCGTCGCTCGTCCTCGGCCGGGTGGCCCGCGCCGACGGCACGCCGCGACACGACCCGGAGCTCTTGGCGGCGGCGTACGACCGGATTTTCCGGACTCATGGAAGGATCGGCCCATGGCGATGACGGCAGCGGTCAAGGACGAAATCTCCCGGCTCCCCGTCACCCGTGCCTGCTGCCGCAAGGCGGAGGTCTCGGCGATCCTGCGTTTCGCGGGCGGACTGCACATCGTGAGCGGCCGCATCGTGATCGAGGCGGAGCTGGACACCGGCATTGCGGCACGGCGGCTGCGCAAGGACCTCCTGGAGATCTTCGGACACTCCTCGGATCTGGTGGTGATGGCCCCCGGCGGGCTGCGACGCGGCAGCCGGTACGTGGTGCGGGTGGTGAAGGACGGCGAACTGCTGGCCCGGCAGACCGGGCTGGTGGACGGGCGCGGACGCCCGATCCGGGGGCTCCCCCCGGCGGTGGTCTCGGGCGCGACCTGCGACGCCGAGGCGGCCTGGCGCGGGGCCTTCCTGGCCCACGGCTCGCTGACCGAGCCCGGCCGGTCCTCCTCCCTGGAGATCACCTGCCCCGGCTCGGAGGCGGCACTGGCCCTGGTCGGTGCGGCCCGGCGGCTCGGGATCCCGGCCAAGGCGCGCGAGGTGCGCGGCGTCGACCGGGTGGTCATCCGGGACGGTGACGCGATCGGCGCGCTGTTGACCCGCCTCGGCGCGCACGAGTCGGTGCTCGCCTGGGAGGAGCGCCGGATGCGCCGCGAGGTGCGGGCCACCGCCAACCGGCTGGCCAACTTCGACGACGCCAACCTCCGCCGCTCGGCCCGCGCGGCGGTCGCCGCCGGCGCCCGGGTGCAGCGCGCGCTGGAGATCCTGGGCGAGGAGGTGCCCGAGCACCTCGCCGCCGCAGGGCAGTTGCGGATGCAGCACAAGCAGGCCTCGCTGGAGGAGCTGGGCGCACTCGCCGACCCGCCGCTCACCAAGGACGCGGTGGCCGGTAGGATCCGCCGCCTCCTCGCGATGGCCGACAAGCGCGCCGCCGAACTCGGCCTGCCCAACACCGAGGCCAATCTGACGGAGGAGATGGCACTCAGCTGATTTCGAGCCGTCTCATAACCAGGGGCGCATCCGGCCGTGACCAGGCCGGGTGCGCCCTTGGTGCTTCGTGCGCCCGTCTCGCCCCTCGGCCACGCGATGTGCCCATGCGGCGCCGGGCGAGGTAGGGTCAGTGGTGGTCGGGGACAACCCAAATTCACCCCCGTCGGCGACTTGCCGGCGTACCTCAGAGGAGATCGGTTCGTGACGATCCGGGTAGGCATCAACGGGTTCGGCCGCATCGGCCGTAACTTCTTCCGCGCGGTCAAGTCCCAGGGCGCGGACATCGAGATCGTCGGTGTCAACGACCTCACCGACACCAAGACCCTCGCTCACCTGCTCAAGTACGACACCACCCTCGGCACCTTCCCGGGCACCGTCTCGCACACCGAGGACAGCATCACGGTCGACGGCAAGACCTTCAAGGTCACCGCCGAGCGCGACCCCGCCAACCTCCCCTGGGCCGAACTGGGCGCCGACATCGTCGTCGAGTCCACCGGCATCTTCACCAAGGCCGACCAGGCCAAGAAGCACCTCGCCGCCGGCGCCAAGAAGGTCATCATCTCGGCGCCCGCCACGGACGAGGACGTCACCATCGTGATGGGCGTCAACGACGACAAGTACGACGCCGCCAACCACGCGGTCATCTCCAACGCGTCCTGCACCACCAACTGCGTGGCCCCGATGGCCAAGGTGCTGAACGAGAGCTTCGGCATCGTCAAGGGCCTGATGACCACGGTGCACGCGTTCACCAACGACCAGGTCACCCTGGACTTCCCGCACAAGGACCTGCGCCGCGCCCGTGCCGCGTCGCAGAACATCATCCCGACCTCGACGGGTGCCGCCAAGGCCACCGCCCTGGTCCTGCCGGAGCTGAAGGGCAAGCTGGACGGCACCTCGCTGCGCGTCCCGGTGCCGACCGGCTCGATCACCGACCTGGTGGTCACCCTCGAGCGCGAGGTCACCAAGGACGAGGTCAACGCGGCCTTCCAGAAGGCCGCGGAGGGTCCCCTCAAGGGCATCCTGGCCTACACCGAGGACCCGATCGTCTCCTCGGACATCGTCAACGACCCGGCGTCCTGCATCTTCGACGCCCAGCTCACCATGGTCCAGGGCAACCAGGTCAAGGTGCTCGGCTGGTACGACAACGAGTGGGGCTACTCGAACCGTCTGGTCAACCTGACCTCCCTCGTCGGTGGCCAGCTCTGACCCTCGGCGGATCTGACGTGATGTAAGGGGTGGGGCCCGGACGGCGACTGAGCCGCCGGGCCCCTCCTCTGTGTACGCACCCTCACTCGCCTCGATGGCCGGGTTACTGTGCCATCACCCTCTTCATCTCCCCAGGAGAATGTGCTCACCGTGAAGACGATCGAAGACCTCGAGGTCACCGGCAAGCGGGTGTTCGTCCGCGCCGACCTCAACGTGCCGCTCTCCGGCGCCACCATCACCGACGACGGCCGGATCCGCGCCGTCGCGCCGACCATCGCCAAGCTGCTCGCGCGGGGCGCCCGCGTGGTCGTCGCCTCGCACCTGGGCCGCCCGAAGGGCGAGCCGGACCCGCAGTTCTCCCTCGCCCCGGTCGCCGTCCGCCTCGGTGAGATCCTCGGCGCCCCGGTCGCGTTCGCGACCGACACCGTCGGTGAGAGCGCGAAGGCCACCGTCGCCGCCCTCGGCGACGGCGAGGTCACGCTGCTCGAGAACCTGCGCTTCAACGCCGGCGAGACCAGCAAGGACGATGCCGAGCGCGGCGCCTTCGCCGACGAGTTGGCCGCCCTGGCCGACCTCTACGTCGGCGACGGCTTCGGTGCGGTGCACCGCAAGCACGCCTCGGTGTACGACCTTCCGGCCCGCCTGCCGCACGCGGTCGGCGACCTGATCGCCACCGAGGTGGGCGTGCTCAAGCGCCTCACCGAGGAGGTCGCCCGCCCGTACGTGGTGGTGCTCGGCGGCTCCAAGGTCTCCGACAAGGTCGGCGTGATCGACAACCTGCTGGGCAAGGCCGACCGGATCCTGATCGGCGGCGGCATGGCGTACACCTTCCTCGCGGCCCTGGGCCACGAGGTCGGCATCTCGCTGCTGCAGAAGGACCAGATCCCGACGGTCCTGGAGTACCTGGAGCGCGGCAAGGCCAACGGGGTCGAGTTCGTGATCCCGGTGGACGTCGCGATCTCGGCGTCCTTCCCGGACCTCAAGACCAAGGCCCCGGTCGAGGACTTCGAGGTCGTCGACGCGGACGCCATCCCGGCCGACAAGGAGGGCCTGGACATCGGCCCGAAGACCCGGGCGCTGTTCGCCGAGAAGATCGCCGACGCGGCCACCGTCTTCTGGAACGGCCCGGTGGGCGTCTTCGAGCACCCCGCCTTCGCCGAGGGCACCAAGGCCGTCGCGCAGGCGCTGCTGGAGAGCGACGCGTTCACCGTGGTCGGCGGCGGCGACTCCGCCGCGGCCGTCCGCATCCTGGGCTTCGACGAGACGAAGTTCGGACACATCTCGACCGGCGGTGGCGCGAGCCTCGAGTACCTGGAGGGCAAGACGCTCCCCGGTCTCGCCGCCCTGGAAGGCTGAAGGCACGATGACTGAGCGTCTCCCGCTGATGGCGGGCAACTGGAAGATGAACCTCAACCACCTCGAGGCCATCGCCCACACCCAGAAGCTGGCCTTCGCGCTGGCCGACAAGGACTACGCGGCCGTCGAGGTGGCCGTACTGGTCCCGTTCACCGACCTGCGCTCGGTGCAGACCCTGGTCGACGGCGACAAGCTGAAGATCAAGTACGGCTCGCAGGACATCTCCCGGCACGACTCGGGCGCGTACACCGGCGAGGTGTCCGGCCCGATGCTGGCCAAGCTCAAGTGCGACTACGCGGTGATCGGCCACTCCGAGCGCCGCCAGTACCACGGCGAGGACGAGGAGATCGTCAACGCCAAGGTCAAGGCTGCCTACCGCAGCGGGGTCACCCCGATCCTGTGCATCGGCGAGCCGCTGGACATCCGCAAGGCCGGCACCCACGTCGCGTACACCCTGGCCCAGCTGGACGGCGGCCTGGCCGACGTCCCGGCCGAGCAGGCCGAGTCCGTGGTCGTCGCCTACGAGCCGGTCTGGGCCATCGGCACCGGCGAGGTCGCCACCCCCGAGGACGCCCAGGAGGTCTGCGGGGCCATCCGCGGCCGCCTGGCCGAGCTGTACGGCCCCGAGCTGGCCGAGAAGGTCCGTGTCCTGTACGGCGGTTCGATGAAGGCCTCCAACGTGGCCGGCCTGATGGCCAAGCCCGACATCGACGGCGGGCTGATCGGCGGTGCCTCCCTGGACGCCGACGAGTTCGTCAAGATCGTGCGCTACCGTGAGCAGGCAGTAGGCTAACGCCGCCGCAGCAACGTAGGCTTTGGGGCCGGACCGCTGTCACCCAGCGGCCGGCCCCTTCGCCGAATGAACGAGAGAGTTGGTCCCGCCGTGGTTCTCGGGTTCTCGATTGCCCTGATCATCCTGAGCCTGCTGCTGATCCTCCTGGTGCTGCTGCACAAGGGGAAGGGTGGCGGCCTGTCCGACATGTTCGGCGGCGGCGCCATGTCCACCGGCGGCGGTTCCGCGGTGGCCGAGCGCAACCTCGACCGCATCACCATCGTGATCGGCCTCGGTTGGTTCGCCTGCATCGTCGTCCTCGGCCTGCTGCTCAAGTACAAGGGCTGACGCCCGAACGCGGGGGGTGCCGGGCCGCTGCCGAGGCGGTGGTGGCAGATTCTTAACTCCCGCTTACACTAGGTGGACTTCGCCACCGTCCGGAGCAGGCCGCGGCCGGACGGCACCAGCACCCAGGGAGTCAGACCGTGGCAAGTGGCAACGCCATTCGAGGCAGCAGAGTCGGCGCCGGCCCGATGGGCGAGGCGGAGCGTGGCGAGTCCGCGCCCCGCACCCGGATCTCCTTCTGGTGCGCGAACAAGCACGAGACGCGCCCCAGCTTCGCCGCCGAGGCGGCGATCCCCGACACCTGGGACTGCCCGCGCTGCGGCTTCCCGGCCGGCCAGGACGAGCACAACCCGCCCGCCCCGGCCCGCAACGAGCCGTACAAGACGCACCTCGCGTACGTCCGCGAGCGGCGCACCGACGCCGACGGCGAGGCCATCCTCGCCGAGGCTCTCGCCAAGCTCCGCGGCGAGATCTGAGCACTCCGTCCGAAGGGCGTCACCGGTCACCCGGTGGCGCCCTTCGGCGCATCCGGGGCCCGATGCCCCCTCCGCCCAGGGCGGTCCGTGCGGAGGTGACGGCCGGTCACCTGTACCCGGTGCAGCGGAACGGCCCGGCTCCGCAGGGCGGAACCGGGCCGTTTCGGTGGTGCGCTCAGGCAGACGCCGGGGGGTAGAGCTGCGGCGGGATCTTGGCCGCCGCGGTCCGGTCGAGGAGCCAGAGGGTCCGGGCGGTGCCGTGGGCGGCGGAGGCGGGGGCCAGCAGGGCGCCCGGGCCGCTGAGGGCCAGGGCGACCGCGTCGGCCTTGTCCTCGCCGGCGGCGAGCAGCCAGACCTCGCGGGCCGCCCGGATCGCCGGGAGGGTGAGCGAGATCCGGGTGGGCGGGGGCTTGGGGGCCCCGCGGACACCGACCACGGTGCGCTCGGTCTCCCGGACGCCGGGGTGCTCGGGGAAGAGCGAGGCGATGTGGGTGTCCGGGCCGACGCCGAGCAGCAGGACGTCGAACGCGGGCACCCGGACCCGGGCACCGGGCTCGGCGGCCCTGGCCAGCTCCTCGGCGTAGCGGGCCGCAGCGGCCTCCACGTCGGAGCCGTCCGGGCCGTCGGAGGCCGGCATCTCGTGCACCCGGGCGGGGTCGAGCGGCACCGCGGCGAGCAGTTCGTCCCGCGCCTGGACGGCGTTGCGCTCGCCGTCCGCGGCGGGCAGGAAGCGCTCGTCGCCCCACCACAGGTCGAGCCGCGCCCAGTCGACCGCGTCGCGCGCCGGGGAGGCGGCGATCGCGGCCAGCAGGGCGTTGCCGTTGCGGCCGCCGGTGAGCACCACCGAGGCGGTGCCGCGGGCGGACTGGGCGTCCACGATCCGGGTGATGAGCCGGGCGGCGGCCGCCTGGGCCATCAGTTCCTTGTCCCGGTGGACGACCAGCTGCGGGGTGGCCGCGGTCATGCGCCGCTCCGCTTGCGCGGGGCGGCGTTCTTGCGGGCGGCGGGCTTCTTGGCGCCGGAGTCCTTCTTCGCCGTGGCGGTCCTGGCCGCCGCCGACTTGCCGGACGCGGCCTTGGCCGGCTCGGCCGGGGCTTCGGCAGCGGGAGCCGGTGCCGGCGCGGCGTCGGCCGGGGCCTCGTCGGCCGGCACCTTGGCGGTGACCCGCGCCGGGGCGGCGGCCGCCGCGGCGACGGCGCCGGTGTCCGGCTCGCCCGCCGGGCGCTCCTTGAGCCGCTCGACCGGGGTGCGGACGGCGTTGGCGTAGATGTCGTCCGGGTCCAGGCGGCGCAGCTCCTCCGAGATGAGCTCGGCGGTGTCGCGGCGCTTGAGGGCGACCATCCGGTCCGGGGAGCCCGGCATGGACAGGGTGCCCAGCAGGCCGTCCGGGCGGTCGAGGACGATGTCGCCGTCCTTGGTGCGCATCCGGACGGCGGTGATGCCGGGGCCGCCGGTGACCACGCGCTCGACCGGGACGCGCAGGCGGTTGTGCAGCCACAGGCCGAGCAGCTCGACGCTGGGGTTGTACGACTCGCCCTCGACGACCGCGCCGATGACCTTGACCGGTCGCTGGTCCAGGGCGGCGGCCAGCATGGAGCGCCAGCCGGTGATCCGGGTCCAGGCGAGGTCGGTGTCGCCGGGGGTGTAGCTGGCGGCCCGCTGGGCGAGCTGGCCGACCGGGGACTCGGCGGTGACCGCGTCGGTGATCCGGCGCTGGGCGATGGCGCCGAGCGGGTCCTGGCCGGGGTTGAGCGGGGCGTTCTCCGGCCACCACACCACCACGGGGGCGTCCGGCAGCAGCAGCGGCAGGACGACCGACTGGGCGTGCGAGGCGAGCTCGCCGTGCATGCGCAGGATGACCGTTTCGCCGGAGCCGGCGTCGGATCCGACCAGGATCTCGGCGTCCAGCCGGGTCTCGGCGCGGGCCCGGGGCGAGCGCCCGGCGCGCTTGATGACCGCCAGGATGCGCGAGGGGTGCTCGCGGGAGGCGTCGTTGGCGGCCTTGAGGGCGTCGTACGCGCTGCCCTCGTCGGTCACGATCACCAGGGTGAGCACCATGCCGGCCGCCGTGGAACCGGCGGCCCGGCGGGCGTTCATCAGAGCAGCGTTGATCTTGCTGGACGTGGTGTTCGTCAGGTCGATCTTCATGGCCGGCGCCAGCTCCTGCCGTCTCGTGCGAGCATCTCGTCCGCCTCGATGGGCCCCCAGGTGCCGGCCGCGTACTGGGCGGGCTTGCCGTGGGTGTCCCAGTACTGCTCGATCGGGTCGAGGATCTCCCAGGAGAGCTCGACCTCCTGGTGGCGCGGGAAGAGGTTGGCGTCGCCCAGCAGCACGTCGAGGATGAGCCGCTCGTACGCCTCCGGGCTGGACTCGGTGAAGGACTCGCCGTAGGCGAAGTCCATCGTCACGTCCCGGACCTCCAGTGCGGTGCCGGGCACCTTGGAGCCGAACCGCACGGTGACGCCCTCGTCCGGCTGCACCCGGATGACCAGGGCGTTCTGCCCCAGCTCCTCGGTCGCGTAGGAGTCGAACGGCAGGTACGGGGCGCGCTGGAAGACCACCGCGATCTCGGTCACCCGGCGGCCCAGGCGCTTGCCGGTGCGCAGGTAGAACGGGACGCCTGCCCAGCGGCGGTTGTTGATCTCCAGCTTGATGGCCGCGTAGGTGTCGGTCTTGGACTCGGGGTTGATGCCCTCCTCGTCCAGGTAGCCGACCACCTCCTCGCCGCCCTGCCAGCCGGCCGCGTACTGGCCGCGCACGGTGTGCCGGCCGAGGTCCGCGGGGAGCTTGACGGCCGAGAGCACCTTGAGCTTCTCGGCGACCAGCGCCTTGGGGTGGAAGGACGCCGGCTCTTCGATGGCGGTGAGCGCCATCAGCTGCAGCAGGTGGTTCTGGATCACGTCACGGGCGGAGCCGATGCCGTCGTAGTACCCGGCCCGGCCGCCGATGCCGATGTCCTCGGCCATGGTGATCTGCACGTGGTCGACGTACGACCGGTTCCAGATCGGCTCGAACATCTGGTTGGCGAAGCGGAGCGCCAGGATGTTCTGGACGGTCTCCTTGCCGAGGTAGTGGTCGATCCGGAAGACCTCGTCCCGGGGGAAGACCTCGTGGACGATCCGGTTCAGCTCCTGGGCGCTCGCCAGGTCGTGGCCGAACGGCTTCTCGATCACCGCGCGGCGCCAGGAGCCCTTCGGCGGGTCGGTCAGCCCGTGCTTCTTGAGCTGCTGGACGACCGTGGGGAAGAACTTCGGCGGCACCGACAGGTAGAAGGCGAAGTTGCCGCCGGTGCCCTGGGCCTTGTCCAGCTCCTCGATGGTGGAGCGGAGCTTGTCGAAGGCGTCGTCGTCGTCGAAGGTGCCCTGGATGAAGCGCATGCCCTTGGCGAGCTGCGCCCAGACCTCCTCACGGAACGGCGTGCGGGCGTGCTGCTTGACGGCGTCGTGGACCTCCTTGGCGAAGTCCTCGTCCTCCCACTCGCGGCGGGCGAAGCCCACCAGCGAGAAGCCCGGGGGCAGCAGACCCCGGTTGGCCAGGTCGTAGATGGCCGGCATCAGCTTCTTGCGCGACAGGTCGCCGGTGACGCCGAAGATCACCAGGCCGGACGGCCCGGCGATCCTCGGCAGTCGGCGGTCGGCCGGATCGCGCAGCGGGTTGGCGGGCGGAGCCGGGGGTTCGCCCTGCTCCACCTCGGGGAAGGAGTTGCTCACTGGTGGTGTGCTCCGCTTTCCGTGCGTCGATTCGTGAGCAGGATCAGCTCTGGCCGCCGTGCGCGGCGAGCGAGGCGCTGACGGTGTCGAGCAGCTCGTTCCAGGAGACCTCGAACTTCTCGACACCCTCGTCCTCGAGCACCTGGACGACGTCGTCGTAGTCGACCCCGGCCGCGCCGATCGCGTCCAGGACGGCCTTCGCGTCCGCGTAGTTCGGGGTGATGGTGTCGCCGGTGATCACGCCGTGGTCGTCGGTGGCGTCCAGGGTGGCCTCGGGCATGGTGTTGACGGTGCCCGGGGCGACCAGCTCGGTCACGTACAGGGTGTCCGGCAGGTTCGGGTCCTTGACGCCGGTGGAGGCCCACAGCGGGCGCTGCGGCTTGGCGCCGGCGGACTCCAGGGCCTTCCAGCGGTCGCTGGAGAAGACCTCCTCGTACGCCTGGTAGGCCAGGCGGGCGTTGGCGAGCGCGGCCTTGCCCTTGAGCTGCTTGGCCTCGCCGCCGATCTTGTCCAGGCGCTTGTCGATCTCGGTGTCCACCCGGGACACGAAGAAGGAGGCGACCGACTCGATGGTGGACAGGTCCAGGCCGGCGGCCTTGGCCTTCTCCAGGCCGCTCAGGAAGGCGTCCATCACGGCGCGGTAGCGCTCCAGCGAGAAGATCAGCGTGACGTTGACGCTGATGCCCTTGCCCAGCACCTCGGTGATGGCGGGCAGGCCGGCCCTGGTCGCCGGGATCTTGATGAACACGTTCGGGCGGTCGACCAGCCACCAGAGCTGCTTGGCCTCGGCCACGGTCGGCGCGGTCTCGTGGGCCAGGCGCGGGTCGACCTCGATGGAGACCCGGCCGTCGCGGCCGTTGGAGGCGTCGTAGACCGGGCGCAGCACGTCGGCCGCGTCGCGCACGTCCGAGGTGGTGATCATGCGGACGGCCTCGTCGGTGGTGACCTTGCGGACCGCCAGGTCCTCCAGCTGGCCGGCGTAGTGGCCGTTGCCGCCGATCGCCTTCTGGAAGATGGTCGGGTTGGTGGTGACACCCACCACGTGCTTCTCCTGCACCAGCTCGGCCAGGTTGCCGGAGTTCAGTCGCTCCCGGCTCAGGTCGTCCAGCCAGATCGCCACGCCCTCGTCGCTGAGGCGCTTCAGAGCGTCAGTCATGGTGCTACATCCTCTTTTTTGTACGTCTGCTGTGGGGTCGTCAGACAGGGCCGGGCGGCCGATGTGCGGTCGGCTGCCCGGCCCGGGGTGCCTTAGCGGGAGACGGCCTCGACCGTGCGGAGCGAGGCGCGGGCGGCGTTGGCCACGGCGTCGGCGGTCAGGCCGAACTCCTGGTACAGCACCTTGTAGTCGGCGGAGGCACCGAAGTGCTCCAGGCTGATGATCCGGCCGGCGTCGCCGACCAGCTCGCGCCAGCCCTGGGCGATGCCCGCCTCGACCGAGACGCGGGCCCGGACGTTCGGCGGCAGCACGGTGTCGCGGTACGCCTGGTCCTGCTCGTTGAACCACTCGACGGACGGCATCGAGACGACCCGGGTCGGGATGCCCTCGGCCTCCAGGGCCTCGCGGGCCTGGACGGCCAGCTGGACCTCGGAGCCGGTGCCGATCAGGATCACCTTCGGCGACGCGCCCTCGGCCTCGGCCAGCACGTAGCCGCCCCGGGCCGCGCCCTCGGCGGAGGCGAACACCTCGCGGTCGAAGGTGGGCACGCCCTGGCGGGTGAGCGCCAGGCCGACCGGGCCGGGGTGGCTGGTGTGCCGCTCGACCACGGCGCGCCAGACCACGGCGGTCTCGTTGGCGTCGGCCGGGCGGACCACGGCCAGGCCCGGGATGGCGCGCAGCGCGGCCAGGTGCTCCACCGGCTGGTGGGTCGGGCCGTCCTCGCCGAGGCCGATCGAGTCGTGCGTCCAGACGTAGGTGACCGGCAGCTTCATCAGCGCGGCCAGGCGGACCGCCGGGCGCATGTAGTCGGAGAAGACCAGGAAGGTGCCGCCGTAGATACGGGTACGGCCGTGCAGCGCGATGCCGTTCATGATCGCGCCCATGGCGTGCTCGCGGATGCCGAAGTGGATCGTCCGGCCGTACGGGCTCGCGCTCTTGAGCGGGTTGCCCTCCGGAAGGAAGGAGGACTCCTCGTCGATGGTGGTGAGGTTGGACTCGGCCAGGTCGGCGGAGCCGCCCCACAGCTCGGGGATCAGTGCGCCGATCGCCTTGAGGGTGTCGCCGGAGGCCTTGCGGGTGGCGACGTCCTTGCCGGCCGGGAAGACCGGGATCGCCTTCTCCCAGCCGTCCGGCAGCTCGCCGATGGAGATCCGGTCGAACGAGGCGGCGCGCTCCGGGTTGGCGGCGTGCCAGGCGTGGAACGCCTTCTCCCACTCCTCGCGGACGGCCTTGTTGCGGGCCACCACCTTGCGGGCGTGGTCGATGACCGTCTCGGTGACCTCGAAGGTCTTGGCCGGGTCGAAGCCGAGCACCTTCTTGGTCTCGGCGATCTCGGCGTCGCCGAGGGCCGAGCCGTGCGCCTTGGCGGTGTCCTGGGCGTTCGGGGCCGGCCAGGCGATGATGGTGCGCATCGCGATGATCGACGGGCGGGAGGTCTCCGCCTTGGCCGCGGCCAGCGCGGTGGCCAGGGCGTGCACGTCGATGTCGCCGTCGGCCTTCGGGGTGACCCGCTGCACGTGCCAGCCGTACGCCTCGTAGCGGCCCAGGACGTCCTCGGAGAAGGCCGTCTCGGTGTCGCCCTCGATGGAGATGTGGTTGTCGTCGTACAGCGCGACCAGGTTGCCCAGCTTCTGGTGGCCGGCCAGCGAGGACGCCTCGGCGGAGATGCCCTCCTCCAGGTCGCCGTCGGAGACGATCGCCCAGACGGTGTGGTCGAACGGGGACTCGCCCGCCGCCGCCCGGGGGTCGAACAGGCCGCGCTCGTAGCGGGCCGCCATCGCCATGCCCACCGCGTTGGCGATGCCCTGGCCGAGCGGGCCGGTGGTGGTCTCCACGCCGGCGGTGTGGCCGTGCTCGGGGTGGCCGGGGGTGCGGCTGCCCGCGACGCGGAACGCCTTCAGGTCGTCCAGCGACAGGCCGTAGCCCGACAGGAAGAGCTGGGTGTACAGCGTCAGCGAGGTGTGGCCGGGGGAGAGGACGAAGCGGTCCCGGCCGACCCAGCTCGGGTCGGTGGGGTCGTGGCGCAGGAAGCGCTGGAAGATCAGATAGGCGGCGGGGGCCAGCGACATGGCGGTGCCCGGGTGCCCGTTGCCCACCTTCTGCACGGCGTCCATGGCCAGGACCCGCGCCGTGTCCACGGCCCGCTGGTCCAGATCGCTCCACTCGAATACGTTCGGCGTCGTGCTCACCCTGACTCAGGGCTCCTTCCGAATTTTGTGAAGTGTGACCCCGTGACACGGACCGGGCCGGCCACGCCGCTGTGGCCCGACTGTCGAGATGGTGCCGATCACGGAGGGTTGATCCCGCTTCTCTGTGCGAGCCTACCGCCCACGGGGCCCCTCACCCTGCGTGGTGGGACAACCGGCGATCCGGGGGCGGCATTCCTGCTCACTGTGTCAACTCCTCTGTCCTACCTTCACCCGGGTGAGGAGGGTTTGCCCGTCCGAGGGGCAAGACGGGCGAGGACGCGGCTCGCCCGGGGCACCCCGGGGCCGGTGCGCATATATGGAGCGTCTAAGCTGCCGTGGTACGCGCAGAGCGGACACGGGCACCCTTGCGGTCCGGGGGTCGCCTGTGGAAGTTCGTCGAATGTTGGGGTGTCCGTGACCGCCGTCGAATCCCGCCCCGCCGGGGTGGTAGGGACGAGGCCCACGAGCCGGCCGTTCGGGGCCCGTGTCGGAGCCTTCGTCGCACTGACCAAGCCGCGGATCATCGAGCTGCTGCTGATCTCCACCGTGCCGGTGATGTTCCTGGCGCAGCGCGGAGTGCCGGACCTGTGGCTGGTCGCCGCGGTCGTCGTCGGCGGCTACCTCTCGGCCGGCGGTGCCAACGCGCTGAACATGTACATCGACCGCGACATCGACGCCGTGATGTCGCGCACCGAGCGCCGACCCATCGTCACCGGCATGGTCTCGCCGCGCGAGGCCCTGGTCTTCGGCGTCACGCTGGCCGTCGCCTCGACGCTGTGGCTGGCCCTGCTGGTCAACGTGCTCTCCGCCGCGCTGGCGCTGGCCGCGCTGCTGTTCTACGTCTTCGTCTACACGATGGGCCTCAAGCGGCGCACCGCGCAGAACATCGTCTGGGGCGGCATCGCCGGCTGCATGCCGGTCTTCGTGGGCTGGGCGGCCGTCACCGACTCGCTGTCCTGGTCGGCCGTGGTGCTCTTCCTGGTGGTCTTCTTCTGGACGCCCCCGCACACCTGGGTGCTGTCGATGAAGGTGCGCGAGGACTACGCCAAGGCCGGGGTGCCGATGCTCCCGGTCGTCAAGGGCAATGTCGCCGTCGCGCGGCAGATCGTCGTCTACTCCTGGGTCATGGTCGGTGTCTCGCTGCTGCTGTGGCCGCTCGGGCACACCAGCTGGCTCTACCCGACCGTCGCGGCGGTCCTGGGCGCCTTCTGGATGAAGGAGGCGTACGCGCTCCAGGCGCGGGCCAAGGCCGGGATCGTCGGCGCGAAGCTCAAGGAGATGCGGCTGTTCCACTGGTCGATCAGCTACCTGACGCTGCTCATGGTGGTCGTCGCGATCGACCCGTTCGTGGGCTGAGACCGCCCTACCGGGGTGGGAGCTCACTGGGCCCCACCTGGCCGTCCAGCCAGTCCCTGAGCGGCTGCGAGGAGCGCAGGAAGCCGCTGATCCGCTTCCGCGCCTCGCGGGTGCCCAGCCACGCGGCCGGCTCCCACTCCTGCCAGGCGACCAGCCCCTTGTAGCGCAGCAGCTCGATCCGCGGGTGGTCCTTGGCGTAGCCGCGCGGCGCGGTCTTCAGCGCGTCCCGCCCGACCACCTCGGGTCCGGCCTTGCGGACCCGGGCGATCACCCGCTCCAGCTCCGCGCCGGTGACCTCCCCGGCCACCGCGGTGCGGTAGCGGTCCAGCTGGTCGGGCGCGAGCTGGTACATCCCGTTGCCGCAGGCCAGCCCCTCCGCGGAGAGCTGGACGTAGCCGCCGGAGTCGAAGTGCGCCCCGATGTGCGTCTTGTACGGCGACTTGTCGGCACTGAACCGGACGTCGCGGTTGGGCCGGAAGATCTTCGCCGGGCCGAACTCCGGCTCCAGCTCGTCCAGCAGCGCCGCCATCGGCTCGCGCACGGTGTGCTCGTACACGGCCTTGTGGTCGGTCCAGAAGCTCTTGGAATTGTCGGCCTCCAGGTGCTCGTAGAACTCGAGCGCCTCGGCCGGCCAGCCTTGGAAGGTCACGGGCTCAGCCTACGCGTCCGGCGTCCAGCAGTGCCGACGCCGCGGTCCGCGCCAGCGCGGCGGGCGCGGCGGAGCCCTCGCGCAGCGCGGTGACGATCGCGCCGTCCATCAGCAGCACCACCGCGCGGGCGGTGCCCGCCGGGTCCGGGTGGCCCTCCTCGGCCAGCAGGCCCGCCACGTACCCGGTCACCGCCGCCTTGTGCTCGGCGGCCACCCGGTGCGCCGGGGAGTCGGGGTCGGCGGTCTCCACGATGGTGTTGATGAAGGCGCAGCCCCGGAAGTCGGCCCGGGCGAAGCGCTCCGCCAGCGCGTCGAAGACGTTCAGCGGCCGCCCGCCGAGGGCGGTGACCCGCTCGTCCAGCCACGCCCGCCAGCGCAGGTCGCGCCCGCGCAGGACCTCGACCACCAGGTCGTCCTTGCTGGGGAAGTGCCGGTAGAAGGAGGCCCGGCCGACCCCGGAGACGCTCAGAATCCGGTCCAGGCCGACGGCGCGGATGCCCTCGGCGTAGAAGAGCTCCTCGGCGGTGGCGAGCAGGCGCTCGCGGGCGTGGGTCGGCATGCCCCGCATCGTACGCCCGCCATTGACCCGAACGGAACCGATCGGTACCGTCTGTCGAGCAACGGAACCGACCAGTACCGTTCCAGGAGGGGACATGCCACGCCTGCCACAGCTCGCCGAGGACAGCACCGGCCTGCTCGACGAGACCCGCCGCCAACTCGGCCGGGTGCCCAACCTCTACGCCGCCCTCGCCAACGGCCCGGCTGCCCTGGCCGGCTATCTCGCGATGCGCGACCACCTCACCCGGGGCGTACTCACCCCCCGGCTGCGCGAACAGCTCGCCCTGCTGATCGCCCAGGAGAACTCCTGCACCTACTGCGTCAGCGCCCACACCCTGCGCGGGACCCGGATGGGCCTGACCCCCGACGAGCTCGCCCGCACCCGCGAAGCCTCCGACGCCGACCCGCACGCCGACGCGGTGCTGCGGATCGCCCGCGCGGTGGTCCGCGACCGCGGCCGGGTCGGCGACCGGGAGCTCACCGACGCCCGCGCGGCGGGCGTGAGCGACGCCGAACTCGCCGAGATCGTGGCGCACGTCGCGCTCAACACCCTGTCCAACTACTTCAACCACCTGGCCCAGCCCGAACTCGACTTCCCGGAGGTGGCGGCATGACCCGCGAATGGCGCACCGGCTCGATCGAGCTGGTCGACGGCTACGCCCTGCTGGACGGGGAGGGGAGGGAGGTGCGGCGACTGGCCGGCATCGAATTCGCGGTCGAGGGCGGCTACCTCAACGTCCGGGTGCCCGGGCGGGACGGTCTGCAACTGCTCTCCGCCCCGGCCGTCCGGTCGGTCCGCACCGACGGGTAGCCGGGTGTGGCCCGCTGCACACGGTGCCGCCGTCGCCAGCCGGACTACTGATCGGTAGCATGCGGGACATGACCAGCGCAGACACCGCCACCACCGCCGCGCCGGACGCCCGCGCCGAGCGCCGGGCCAAGCGCATCGCCAAGAACATCACCAGCTTCGCCAGCAAGCACGGCGGCAGCGCGGAGGGCGTCGTCGAGTACGTCGGCCGCACCGCCACCCGGATCGTCCTGGTCGGAGCCGACGGCACCTGGGGCGACCAGGTCGCCCCGACCTACGCCATCGGGCAGCGGGCCGCCCAGCTGGCCGGACTGACCGTCCACGACTCCTTCGAGGGCGAGCTCGGCCTCAAGGTGAAGACCGGTCCGTACGAGTGGAAGCGCATGGCCGGCATCCAGATCTGACGTCAACCACAGGGGCGCGGGGAACTGCGCGCCCAGCCATCGCTCTACGTGAGGGAATGGCTGGGCGCGCAGTTCCCCGCGCCCCTGGTTTTCAGTGGTTGGCGAGCTGCGCAGGTGCGGGCACGTCCACCACGGTCTCCGCGGTACGGCTGCGCAGCGCGAGCGGGATGCGCACGGCCGCGCCGAAGATCAGCGCGGCGCCCGTCATGTGCAGCAGCACCATCGCCTCCGGCGCGTCCGTGAAGTACTGGACGAACCCCAGCACGCCCTGCGCCAGCAGCAGCACCAGCAGCTCGCGGACCCGCGCCCGGGCCGCCGTCGGCGCCTTCACGGCGGCGAACACCAGCACCGCCGCCAGGGTCAGGCCGACCGAGAGGAAGACCAGGTCGGCATGGGCCTGCGCCAGCCGGTCGTAGTCGAGCGGGATGCGCCACACCGGCTTGCCGTCCTTGCCGGGGGCGCCCGGGTGGTGGCCCGCGCCGGTGACCAGGGTGCCGGCCACCACCAGCAGGCCGACCACCGAGACCAGCACGTACGAGAGCCGGACGATCGGCGCGGCAACCAGCGGCCGCGGGGCGGCGTCGCCCTCCTTCGAGCGCTCCCACGTCAGCACCGCGACCCACACCAGGGCCATCGCGGACACCATGTGCACCGCCACGACGTACGGGTTGAGGCCGGTCAGCACGGTGATGCCGCCGATCACGGCGTTGCTCATCACCAGCCAGAACTGCACCCAGCCGAGCCGGGTCAGCGAGCGCCGCCACGGCTTGTGGGCGCGGGCGGCCAGGATCGCCCAGCCGACCGCCGCGCAGAGCACGTAGGTGAGCATCCGGTTGGTGAACTCGATGACACCGTGGATGCCCATCGCGGGCGTCGGGGTCAGGCTCTCGGCGGTGCAGCGCGGCCAGGTGGTGCAGCCGAGGCCGGAGGCGGTCAGCCGGACGGCGCCGCCGGTCGCCACGATCACCACACTCATCACCAGGGCGGCGAGCGCCGCCCGCCGGACGTGGGCGGCGGTCGGGTGCCAGCGGTCGGCGAGGAGGGAGAACGGGGAAATCACCGGACCATAGTAGGTGGGCCTTATGTGCGGCCGAGGTCAAGCCTGCTGGTGAGGCCAACCACAGGGGCGCGGTTGACGTCACCTACTCCCAGCGGAAGAAGCGGGCGGCCGCCGCGAGGCCGAGGACGGCCCAGGCGGCGAGGATGCCGAGGTCGGACCAGGGCACGCCGGCCCCGTGCTGCAGGACCGACCGCAGGCCGTCCGACAGGGCGCTGATCGGCAGCAGCTCCAGCACGGACCGTACGGCCCCCGGGAACTTCGACAGCGGGACGACGACCCCGCCGGCCAGCAGCAGCAGGATGAAGACCAGGTTGGCGGCGGCGAGCGTCGCCTCGGCGCGCAGGGTGCCGGCCATCAGCAGGCCGAGCCCGGAGAAGGCGGCGGTGCCCAGCACCAGGAGGGCGGCGACGGCGAGCGGGTTGCCGTGCGGGGACCAGCCGAGGGCCAGGGCGATGGCGGAGAGCAGGGCGACCTGCAGGGCCTCGGTGACGAGGACGCAGCCGGTCTTGGCGGTGAGCAGCGTCCAGCGGGGCAGCGGGGTCGCGCCGAGGCGCTTGAGCACGCCGTAGCGGCGTTCGAAGCCGGTGGCGATGGCCTGGCCGGTGAAGGCGGTGGACATCACGGCGAGGGCGAGCAGTCCGGGGGCGAGGAAGTCGACCCGGTTGCCGGGGCCGTCCACGGCGACCACGTCGACGGTGGAGAAGAGCACCAGCAGGACGGTCGGGATGACCACGGTCAGCAGCAGCTGTTCGCCGTTGCGCAGCAGCATCCGGGTCTCCAGCGCGGTCTGCGCGAGGAGCATCCGGCCGACCGGGGCGGCGCCGGGGCGGGGGGCGAAGTCGGTCATCGGAGTTCCCGTCCGGTCAGGTCGAGGAAGACGTCTTCCAGGCTGCGGCGCTGGACGGCCAGCTTGTCGGGCATCACACCGGCGCCCGCGCACCAGCCGGTGACGGCGGCGAGCAGCGAGGCGTCCAGGGCGGCCTCGACGCGGTACGAGCCGGGGGTGGGCTCGGTGACGGCGGCGCCGTCGGGGAGGACCTTGCGCAGTTCGCCGAGGTCGAGGCCGGCGGGGCCGTCGAAGCGGAGGGTGGAGTCGGTGCCGCGCAGGGCGTCGACGGTGCCGTGGGCGATCACCCGTCCGCGGTCGACGATCGCGACGTCGTCGGCGAGGTGTTCGGCCTCGTCCATGTGGTGGGTGGTGAGCACCACGGTGACGCCGTCGCGGCGCAGGTCGGCGATCAGGTCCCAGGTGGCGCGGCGGGCCTGCGGGTCGAGGCCGGCGGTGGGCTCGTCCAGAAAGACCAGTTCGGGGCGGCCGACCACGGCCATCGCGAGGGCGAGGCGCTGCTGCTGCCCGCCGGAGAGGCGGCGGTAGGTGGTGCGGCCGCACGAGTCCAGGCCCAGGCGTTCGACCAGCGAAGGGACGTCCAGCGGGTCGGCGTAGAGCTTGGCGGTGTGCTTCAGCATCTCGACGGCGCGGGCGCCGGCGTACACGCCCCCGGACTGGAGCATCACGCCGATCCGCGGCCGCAGCTCGGCGGCGTGGCGGACCGGGTCGAGGCCGAGCACCCGGACGGTGCCCGCGTCCGGACGGCGGTAGCCCTCGCAGGTCTCGACGGTGGTGGTCTTGCCGGCGCCGTTGGGGCCGAGCACGGCGGTGACGGTGCCCCGCGCGATGGTGAGGTCGAGACCGTCCACGGCGGTCTTGGAGCCGTACCGCTTGACCAGTCCGGTCACCTCGACGGCGGGGTCTGCATGCATACCGGCGAGTGTAGGAGCAGTTCACGCGGGGCTTCAGGTAAGGCATGCCTGCGTGATCGAAGCCACCGGTGAGGTGTGGATCACGGCTTGTCCTTCCGGAAGGAATTACGCAACAATCGTGTTGTGAAATACATGCGCGAGCACACCGCACAGGACGGGGAGCCCGAGTCGGGCCCCGGTTGTGCTGTGCCCGCGACGGCGGCAGAGGTCCTGCTGGAGGGTCATCGGGCGACTCGGGACCGGGTCGCCCGTTCGATCCTGGACCACGGGCCGTCCTCCGCCGCCGACCTGGCCAACCGCCTCGGTCTGACCGCCGCCGCCGTCCGCCGTCACCTCGACGGACTGGCCGCCGCGGGTCTGGTGGAGTCCCGCGAACAGCGGGTGTACGGCAGCCGCGGCCGGGGCCGCCCGGCCAAGGTCTTCGCCCTCACCGAATCCGGCCGGGACGCCTTCTACCAGGCGTACGACCAGCTCGCGGCCGATGCGCTGCGCTGGATCTCGGAGTCGGTGGGCGGCGGCACGGCGGGCGAGGAGGCGGTCGCCGCCTTCGCCCGGGCCCGCTTCGCCAAGCAGGGCCAGAAGTACCGGTCCACCCTGGAGCAGGCGGCCGCCGACCGGCAGGCCGAGGCACTGGCGGAGGCGCTGAGTGCCGACGGGTACGCTGCCACGGTGCGGCGTGTCCCGTCCGCGTCCCCGGAGAAGCCGCGAAGCTCACCGGCCGGCGCCCAGCTCTGCCAGCACCACTGCCCGGTCGCGCACATCGCCGAGCAGTTCCCGCAGCTCTGTGAGGCGGAGACCGAGGTCTTCTCGCAGCTCCTGGGCACCCATGTGCAACGGCTGGCCACCATCGCCCACGGCGACGGGGTCTGCACCACGTATGTGCCGGCATCCGGTGCCGCACCGTCCCCGGTCGCGGGGCCCGGTGCAGTGCCGACTGCCGGTACGTCCCCCAATGAAACGGCTCGTCCGCGCGGAGGAACCTCGCATGACTGACATCGCACACCCCGAGCTCGAAGGCCTGGGCACCTACGAGTACGGCTGGGCCGACTCGGACGCGGCCGGCGCCGCCGCCAAGCGCGGCCTGAGCGAGGACGTCGTCCGCGACATCTCGGCGAAGAAGAACGAGTCCGAGTGGATGCTCAACCTGCGTCTCAAGGGCCTCAAGCTGTTCGGCAAGAAGCCCATGCCGACCTGGGGCTCCGACCTGTCGGGCATCGACTTCGACAACATCAAGTACTTCGTGCGCTCGACCGAGAAGCAGGCCGAGTCCTGGGAGGACCTGCCCGCCGACATCAAGGCCACGTACGACAAGCTCGGCATCCCGGAGGCGGAGAAGCAGCGCCTGGTCGCCGGTGTCGCCGCGCAGTACGAGTCCGAGGTCGTCTACCACCAGATCCGCGAGGACCTGGAGGAGCAGGGCGTCATCTTCCTGGACACCGACACCGCGCTGAAGGAGCACCCGGAGCTCTTCAAGGAGTACTTCGGCACCGTCATCCCGGTGGGTGACAACAAGTTCGCCTCGCTGAACACCGCGGTGTGGTCCGGCGGCTCGTTCATCTACGTGCCGAAGGGCGTGCACGTGGACATCCCGCTGCAGGCCTACTTCCGGATCAACACCGAGAACATGGGCCAGTTCGAGCGGACGCTGATCATCGTCGACGAGGACGCCTACGTCCACTACGTCGAGGGCTGCACCGCGCCGATCTACTCCTCCGACTCGCTGCACTCCGCGGTCGTGGAGATCATCGTCAAGAAGGGCGGCCGCTGCCGCTACACGACCATCCAGAACTGGTCGAACAACGTCTACAACCTGGTCACCAAGCGCGCCGTGGCGTACGAGGGCGCGACCATGGAGTGGGTCGACGGCAACATCGGCTCCAAGGTCACCATGAAGTACCCGGCCGTCTACCTGATGGGCGAGCACGCCAAGGGCGAGACCCTGTCGATCGCCTTCGCGGGCGAGGGCCAGCACCAGGACGCCGGCGCCAAGATGGTCCACATGGCGCCGAACACCTCCTCGCACATCGTCTCCAAGTCGGTGGCGCGCGGCGGCGGCCGGACCTCCTACCGCGGTCTGATCGAGATCGGCGAGGGCTCGCACGGCGCCAAGTCCAACGTGCTCTGCGACGCGCTGCTGGTGGACACCGTCTCCCGCTCGGACACCTACCCGTACGTGGACGTCCGCGAGGACGACGTGTCGATGGGCCACGAGGCGACCGTCTCCAAGGTCTCCGAGGACCAGCTCTTCTACCTGATGAGCCGCGGTATGACCGAGACCGAGGCGATGGCGATGATCGTCCGCGGCTTCGTCGAGCCGATCGCGCGCGAGCTGCCGATGGAGTACGCGCTGGAGCTCAACCGGCTGATCGAGCTGCAGATGGAGGGAGCGGTCGGCTGACGCCCGGCCCCGCCCCCGCCGTCCACTGATTTCCCAGGAAGAGAGCAACACGAACAGCCATGGCTGACGTTCAGAACACCACCGGCGCCACCACCGCCGGCTCGATCGAGGTCGGCACCGCCGGCGCGGGCGCGCAGCTGGCCGGCCCCGGCACCGGCCGGTCCACGGTCCAGCAGCCGATCGACGCCCGCGTCGCGGTCAAGCCCTCGTACGACGTCGACGACTTCCCGGTGCCGCACGGCCGCGAGGAGGACTGGCGGTTCACCCCGCTGCACCGCCTCGGCGGCCTGCACGACGGGAGCGCCGCCTCGGCCGCCCGCGGCGAGGACAAGATCGAGCTGGGCCTGCCGGAGGGCGTCACCGCCGAGACCGTCGGGCGCGACGACGCCCGCCTCGGCAAGGCCGGCACCCCGGTGGACCGGGTCGCCGCGCAGGCGTACAGCGCCTTCGAGCAGGCGCTGGTGGTCACCGTCCCCAAGGACGCGGTGCTCACCGAGCCGGTGAAGATCGACGTGCACGGCGAGGGCGGCGTCAACTTCGCCCACCTGGTGGTCGACGTCAAGCCGTTCGCCGAGGCGGTCGTGGTGCTGAACCACACCGGCTCCGGCACCCGCGCCGCCAACGTCGAGCTGCTGGTCGGCGACGGCGCCAAGCTGACCTTCGTCTCCGTCCAGGACTGGGAGCGCGACGCCGTCCACGTGGCGCAGCACAACGCCCTGGTCGGCCGGGACGCCTCGTTCAAGTCCGTCGTGGTGACCTTCGGCGGCGACCTGGTGCGCCTCCACCCGCGGGTCAACTACGCGGCCCCCGGCGGCGAGGCCGAGCTGTTCGGCCTGTACTTCGCCGACGCCGGCCAGCACCTCGAGCACCGCCTGGTGATCGACCACGACACCCCGCACTGCCGCTCCAACGTGGCGTACAAGGGCGCGCTGCAGGGCCAGGACGCGCACGCCGTCTGGGTCGGCGACGTGCTGATCCGCGCCACCGCGCTGGGCACCGACACCTACGAGCTCAACCGGAACCTGGTGCTGACCGACGGCGCCCGGGTCGACTCGATCCCGAACCTGGAGATCGAGACCGGCGAGATCGTCGGCGCCGGCCACGCCTCCGCCACCGGCCGCTTCGACGACGAGCAGCTGTTCTACCTCCAGGCCCGCGGCATCCCGGCCGACGAGGCCCGCCGCCTGGTGGTGCGCGGCTTCTTCGCCGAGCTGGTCCAGCAGATCGGCGTCGCCGAGATCCAGGACCGCCTGATGGAGAAGATCGAGGCCGAGCTGGAAGAGACCGTCGCATGACGTACCTGCGCGCCTGCTCGCTGAGCGTGCTCCAGGAGGACGTCCCGAAGCGCGTCGAGCTCAACGGCGTACCGGTGGCGGTCGTGCGGACCGACGAGGGCGTCTTCGCCGTCAACGACGTCTGCTCGCACGCCAACGTCTCCCTCTCCGAGGGCGAGGTCGAGGACTGCATGATCGAGTGCTGGCTGCACGGATCCAGCTTCGACCTCCGCACCGGCAAGCCGTCCGGGCTTCCCGCCACCAAGCCGGTCGCTGTCTACCCCGTAAAGATCGAAGGGGACGATGTGCTCGTCTCCGTCAACCAGGAGTCCTGAGTACACATGGCTACCCTTGAAATCCGCGACCTGCACGTCTCCGTCGAGGCCGAGAACGGCCCGCGCGAGATCCTGCGCGGCGTCGACCTGACGGTGAAGCAGGGCGAGACCCACGCCATCATGGGCCCCAACGGCTCCGGCAAGTCCACCCTGGCCTACTCGCTGGCCGGCCACCCGAAGTACACCGTCACCGGCGGCTCGGTCCTGCTGGACGGCGAGGACGTGCTGGAGATGTCGGTCGACGAGCGCGCCCGCGCCGGCGTCTTCCTGGCCATGCAGTACCCGGTCGAGGTCCCCGGCGTCTCGGTCTCCAACTTCCTGCGCACCGCCGCCACCGCCGTCCGCGGCGAGGCCCCCAAGCTGCGGCTGTGGGTCAAGGAGGTCAAGGAGGCGATGGCCTCCCTGCAGATGGACCCGGCGTTCGCCGAGCGCAACGTGAACGAGGGCTTCTCCGGCGGCGAGAAGAAGCGCCACGAGATCCTCCAGCTGGAGCTGCTCAAGCCGAAGATCGCGATCCTCGACGAGACCGACTCCGGCCTCGACGTCGACGCGCTGCGGATCGTCTCCGAGGGCATCAACCGGGTCCGCTCCACCGGTGAGGTGGGCACCCTGCTGGTCACCCACTACACCCGCATCCTCCGCTACATCAAGCCCGACTACGTGCACGTCTTCGCGGGCGGCCGGATCGTCGAGTCCGGCGGCGCCGAGCTCGCCGACAAGCTGGAGGAAGAGGGCTACGAGAGCTACGTGAAGGGTGGCGCTTCCGAGTGACGAACCTGACGGCCGGCATGCCCGGTCTGCTCGACACCGATGCGATCCGCAAGGACTTCCCCGTCCTGCAGCGCCTGCTGCACGACGACAAGCCGCTGGTCTACCTCGACAACGCGGCCACCTCGCAGAAGCCCCGCCAGGTGCTCGAAGCGCTGAACGCCTACTACGAGCGGCACAACGCCAACGTCCACCGCGGCGTGCACGTGCTCGCCGAGGAGGCCACCGCGCTGTACGAGGGTGCCCGGGACAAGGTCGCGGCCTTCGTCAACGCGCCCAGCCGCGACGAGGTGATCTTCACCAAGAACGCCTCCGAGTCGCTCAACCTGGTCGCCAACATGCTCGGTTGGGCCGACGAGCCGTACCGCGTGGACGCGGACGCGGAGATCGTCATCACCGAGATGGAGCACCACTCCAACATCGTCCCGTGGCAGCTGCTCTCGCAGCGCACCGGCGCGAAGCTGAAGTGGTTCGGGCTGACCGACGAGGGCCGGCTCGACCTGTCGAACATCGACGAGCTGATCACCGAGAAGACCAAGGTGGTCTCCTTCACCCTGGTCTCCAACCTGCTCGGCACCCTCAACCCGGTCGAGACCATCGTGCGCAAGGC
Source organism: Kitasatospora cinereorecta (assembly GCF_024172095.1). GTDB lineage: Bacteria > Actinomycetota > Actinomycetes > Streptomycetales > Streptomycetaceae > Kitasatospora > Kitasatospora cinereorecta. Next base: position 1,314,094 of record NZ_JAMZDX010000001.1, read on the forward strand.
CCAGTCGGTCGGCGCGCTCGTCGTCATCGACGCCTCGCAGGCCGCCCCGCACATGGTGCTGGACGTCCAGGCGCTGGAGGCCGACTTCGTCGCCTTCACCGGGCACAAGATGCTGGGCCCGACCGGCATCGGCGTGCTCTGGGGCCGCCAGGAGCTGCTCGAGGACCTGCCGCCGTTCCTCGGCGGCGGCGAGATGATCGAGACCGTGACGATGGGGTCGTCCACCTACGCCCCCGCGCCGCACAAGTTCGAGGCCGGCACCCCGCCGATCGCCCAGGCCGTCGGCCTCGGCGCCGCCATCGACTACCTGTCGGCCATCGGCATGGACAAGATCGCCGCCCACGAGCACGCGATCACCGAGTACGCCATCGAGCGCCTCCTCGAGGTGCCCGACCTGCGGATCATCGGCCCCCGCACGGCCGTCGACCGCGGCGCGGCGATCTCCTTCACGCTCGGCGACATCCACCCGCACGACGTCGGCCAGGTGCTCGACGAGCAGGGCATCGCCGTGCGCGTCGGCCACCACTGCGCGCGGCCGGTCTGCCTGCGGTACGGAATTCCTGCGACCACCAGGGCGTCGTTCTATCTGTACTCCACGCCGGCCGAGGTCGACGCCCTGATCGACGGGCTGCACCACGTCCGCAACTTCTTCGGCTGACCCGAGAACCCGAGGACAGGTAGATGAAGCTCGACTCGATGTACCAGGAGATCATCCTGGACCACTACCGCAACCCCCACGGCAAGGGGCTGCGGGACGGCGACGCCGAGGTCCACCACGTCAACCCGACCTGCGGTGACGAGATCACCCTCCGGGTCAGGCTCGACGGCGCCCGCGTCGCCGACGTCTCCTACGAGTCGCAGGGCTGCTCGATCAGCCAGGCCAGCGCCTCGGTGCTGAACGACCTCGTCGTCGGCAAGACCGTCGGCGAGGCCCAGGCCGTCCAGGAGGCCTTCCTGGAGCTCATGCAGAGCAAGGGCCAGGGCGAGGGCGACGAGGAGGTGCTGGAGGACGCGGTCGCGTTCGCTGGCGTGTCCAAGTACCCGGCCCGGGTCAAGTGCGCCCTGCTGAGCTGGATGGCCTGGAAGGACGCCACCGCCAAGGCACTCGGCCAGCAGCCCGCCATCAACGACTGAACGGACACAACCCATGAGTGACACCCCGGAGACCGGGGCCGTGGAGGCGGCCGAGGCCGCCGAGAGCGGCGTCGGCTTCACCAGCGCGGGAACCGTGGCGGTCGAGGACCTCCGCGAGGCCCTGATGGACGTCGTCGACCCCGAGCTGGGCATCGACGTGGTCAACCTCGGCCTGATCTACGGCATCCACATCGACGAGGGCGACGTCGCCACCGTCGACATGACGCTCACCTCGGCGGCCTGCCCGCTCACCGACGTCATCGAGGACCAGGCCCGCACCGCCACCGACGGCCTGGTCAAGGACCTGCGGATCAACTGGGTCTGGATGCCGCCGTGGGGCCCGGACAAGATCACCGACGACGGCCGCGACCAGCTGCGAGCCCTGGGCTTCAACGTCTGAGTCCGTCAACCCACTGCCGCGTGGACACCCCCTTCGGGGGAATGATCCACGCGGCAGTGGCGTATCCGCGTACGCTCGGTGATGCTGGGCCCGCGACCGTCGAAGGAGCACCGAGATGTCCGTTGCTGCGATCGCGCACCTGGTACTGCCGGACTCCCCGTACGCCATGTGGGTCCGGGGCGAGCTGGACGACTTCCTGCACCTGCCCGAGGGGACTCGAGCCGAGGTCGTCGGGGGGGAGATCGTTGTGTCGCCGGCGCCGGTCTTCGCACACGGTGGGATCCTCTCGGACATCCAGGACGCCGTCGCCTTCGGGAGGTTCGCCGACCGGGACTTTCCCTGGCGGGCGGTGCAGGCGATCAATCTGAACCTTGCCGGGATCGGGGACGGCTACATCCCGGACATGGTCGTCGTCCAGGCCGAGATCGCCGCACAAAGCAGAGTCGACGACCTGGTCCACCTGCTGCCGCACCACGTGGATCTGGTGATCGAGGTCACCTCTCAATCGAATGCGCACAACGACCGTGAGCCCGTCTTCGGTCGGCGCAGGCAGGCGACCAAGTGGAGCGGCTACGCGCGTGAGGGGGTGCCGTACTACTTGCTCGTCGACCGGGACCCGAAGCGGCCCGGCGTCACCCTGTTCGGTGGGCCGGACCGCGAGGCGGGGACGTACCGGACGCTCGAGGAGTGGAAGTTCGGTGAGGACGTCCGGCTGCCGGAGACGTTCGGGTTCGAGATCAGGACCGAGCTCTGGCGGCCCTGGTCGGACTGAGGACGGCGGCTGCCAGGCCGAGGCAGGCGAGGGCGGCGCAGGCGGCGAAGCCGCTGACGGCGGGCAGGAGGCCGTAGCGCTGGGTGAGGGCGCCGACGGCGATGATGGGGGCCGAGGAGCCCAGGTAGACGATCACCCAGAGGGTGGAGAGTTCGCTGCCGCGGCGGGCCGGGTCCATCGCGGCGACCGCGCTGGTGAACAGGGAGCGGAAGGCCACGCCCTGGCAGATGCCGCCGAGGACGCTGCCGATGAAGAGCAGCGCCGGGGTGCCGGTGTACTGGGCGGTGACGACCAGGCCGAGGCCGGCGGCGAGGCCGGTCATGCCGAGGGCGACGACCACGCGGTCGGCGGTCGGCGGGACGAGCAGCTGGGCCGCGGCGGAGGAGCCGAGCAGCAGGGCGGCCACCACCGCGCCGGTGAGGTGCGAGGAGGTGTGCAGCAGCCGCGCGGAGAAGGCCGGGGCGAGCGCCAGGTAGACGCCGAAAACGCCGTACGAGACGAAGCCGGCGCCGGCGGCGAGCAGGAACTCGCGGCGGCCGGTGCGCGGCAGCCGCAGCCGCTGCGGGCGCAGGTGGGCCGGGGTGGTGATGCGCGGTGCCGAGGTGGGCGGTCGGACCGAGCCGGGCATCCGCGGGTGGACCAGGGCGAGCGGCAGGCAGAGGGCCAGCAGGCCGACGGCGTGCAGCAGGAACGGGGTGAGCAGCGGGTGCTCGCCGCCGGACAGGGTGGCGCCGACGATCGGGCCGAGAGCGACGCCGCCGGCCGAGCAGGCCAGGGTGAGCTTGGCGGCGAGGGTCGGGTGGTCGGGCAGCAGGTCGCCGAGGGCGGCTCCGGCGGCGCCGGTGGACAGGCCGACCGCGATGCCCTGGATCGCGCGTCCGGCGGCCAGCTGCCAGAAGCTGCCGGCGGTGGCGAAGACGGCGTCGCCGGCGGCGGCGAGGGCGACCGCGGGCAGGATCATCGCGCGCCGGCCGAGGTGGTCGGACCAGTGGCCGACCGCGGCCAGCACCGGGACCAGCGCGAACACGTAGATCGTGAAGAGGATCGTGGTGTCGAGCGCGGTCAGGCCGAGGCGCTGCTGCAGGACGGGATAGATCGGCGTGGCCAGGTTGGCGCCGATCAGAAGGAGGAGGAGGGCGCCGGCGACGAGGCCGACGCGGATGCCGCGCAGCGCGTTCCAGCGGCTGATCGCGGCGAGCTGGAGCTGCTTGCGTGGTGCGAGTTCCAGCGGGAGCAGGGCCTCCGACAGTCGGCGTCCGGCGTACTGAACCGTGGTCAGTCCGGAGCCGGCGGGGGAGAGGTCCGCCATGGCAGGGGTCTCCTGTGGCCGGGCGCCACCGGACGGCCGGGCCCGGGGTCGTGGCGTGCGGCGAGGCCCGGATGGAGCGGGGTCGATGCGATGCGGGGCCTCGTTGCCCCTGGTTGGAGGGGCGCGGGGTGGGCGCACCTGCCAAACGAAGGATACGTGCTCGCCGGGCCTTCCATTGCCAGAAGTGGGTGTGACCTCGGCGGCACGCCCCCACAGGCCGGGCGAGGCGGCGGCCCGGCCGATACGCTGAGTCGATGGGCCGACACGGATCGGCCCGGACGCAGTGCCCACGAGGTGCCCACAGCTACCACGGGAGATCGCGCAACGATGGCCGGACGCAGCCGCTTCACCCCAGACAACCCGCCCGCGTCGGACGGTGGAGAGCCGCGCGAGGGTTTGCTGCCCGCCGATTTCGACCTGGCCGATCTGTACGGCGCGCAGAACGGGGACGACGAGGACCTCGACGACACGGCGGTCCTGGTGCCGCCGATCAGCCTGCCCCCGGAGGGTGAGCTGGCGGCCGCCGCACTGGCCGTCCCGCTGATCGACCGCGTGGTGAAGCTGGCCCGCTGGACCACCCCGCACCGCCCGGTGGACGAGCACGGGGACCTGACCGGCGAGGACCGCGAGGCGGCGGCCCGGGCGATCGGCCTGGCGCCCGCCGAGGGCGCGGTGGACGAGGAGGCGGTGGTCGAGGCGATGCGGGCCTGGGCGCTGGCCTGCGACCTGGACCTGGTGGAGACCGGCACCACCGCCGACGGCGAGCACGTGGCGATCCCGGGCCCGGACCTGGAGGCGGTCGAGCAGGGCGAGCCGGACACGGTGCTCGGCCTGTGGCTGGAGGCGGCGGGCCTGGTCCGGGAGCTGGCCGCCGAGGCGGACTCGATGGACCCGGAGGCCGAGGGCGGGGGCGAGGGCGAGGAGGCCGACGAGGACGGCCTGGCCGACGTGGAGGACGCCAGGGACGCCGCCGCCGAGCTGCTCGACGAGGCGCTGCAGGTGCTGTACGAGACCACCGCCTTCGCCGAGCCGGGCACCGAGACGGTGCCGCTGGGCGTGCTGGCGGCGCTGCTGGTCGTCCCGGAGGGCGAGGAGCCGGACGAGGAGATGCTCGGCGACATCACCGACGTGATGGTCTCGCTCGACCCGATGCTGGGCGACCTCGCCGAGCTCGGCCTGATGGAGCACCGTCCGATCGACCCAGAGCTGTTCGAGGAGGAAGAGGAGCCCGGCGAGCCGGCCGCCGACGAGGCCCCGCTCTCGGACGAGGACGCGGCCCGGTTCGGGACCGTCCGGCTCACCCCGCTCGGCCAGTACGCGATCCGGCAGTGGCTGCTGGACGAGGGGTACGACGCGCCGCTGGTCGGCGAGCTGGCCCAGGGCGCGGACGCCGAGGCCCTGCTGGCCGCGCTGGCCGAGAACGTCAACGTGCTGCCCGACCGCGAACTGCGGGCCTGGCTGGCCGACCGGGATCCGGTCGCCGCGGCCCGCGAGCTGCTGGCGGCCGCGCGCGGCCGGGACGCGGCCGGCCCGGTCCGCCGCCACTTCTGCGACATGGCCCTGGTGGAGCTCGGCGAGCCCGCCTCCGACGCGGTCCGCGAGGTGGTGGACGACCCGGAGCTGGGCGCCCTCGCCCGGGAGTGGCTGCGCGAGCGCGGCGCCGAGGTGGACGCGCCGGAGCGGTCGGCGGCGCTGTGGTGGGTGGTCGACTCGTTCGCCGCCGTGCTGCTCACCGGCCAGGGCGACGCCGCCCGGCTGCGCCGGGTGGTCGCGGAGCTGCCGGTGACCGACAACCCGGCGAGCTACTTCGGCGAACTGTGGCGGGTGCCGCACCCCTACACCGCGGACATGCTGGAGGCGGTGGGGGAGCTGCACCTGGACCGGGGGGTCGCCAAGGAGGCGCGCAAGGCCGCGTTCAAGGCGAGATCGCAGCAGGGGCGGTAGCGGTCGGCCCGTGGCCCCGTACCGGGCACGGGCTACGGCAGGTCCAGTCGGCCGGACTCGGTGAAGGGGAAGAACGGGTTGTGGGCCAGCTCCCACAGGTGGCCGTCCGGGTCCTCGAAATAGCCGGAGTAGCCGCCCCAAGTGGTGGGGGTCGGCGGCTTGACCACGGTGGCCCCGGCCTTGACCGCGACCCGCAGCGCGGCGTCGACCAGCTCCGGGGACTCCAGGTTGACCGCCAGGGTGATGCCGCGGAAGGCCGGCTCGCCCCCGGCGGGGACGCCCGCGTCGGCGGCCAGCTCCTCGGCGGGGAAGAGGCCGAGCGCCGAGTCCGCGGTGCGGAACCAGACGATCTCCGGGCTGGAGGCGCTCGAGCGCTCCCAGCCCAGCGCCTGGTAGAACGCCGCGCTGCGGGCGAGGTCGCTCACCCCGAGGGTGACGATGCTGATCCGGGCGGGGAACCGGTCGGGGCCGGCGTTGGTTGCTGTCATGGGCGTCAGCGTAGGGAAGGCTACCGACAGGCGCCCGGCGGCGCGGCCGGTCCGACCATCCGCCAACCGTACGAGGGAAGCTGATGGCCCAGCAGGTGCCGGAGCCGTATCGTGGGGCGGGCGCGGTGCGGGTGGCATGGCAGGGGCCGGGCCAGCCGGCCGCCGAGTCGGAGCACGGTGAGTACCCGGGGGTGCGGCAGACGATGACGAGGCAGCGCACGAGCAGGCCCCAGGATCCCGACGGCTACTACGCCGACCACGAGGCGCACCACCGCGAGGTGCTCGCGGACGCGGACTTCCCGGTGTTCGCCGTCGACCGGGGCCCGGTCGCGACCGGCGCGACCGTCGGTGACGGGGCGCACGGTGAGGCGTACGCGCCGCTCGATGCTCCCGATGCCGGGCGGGACGCGCTGGCCGAGTACGAGGTCTTCAACGGCGAACTCGGCTGGGTCGAGGTCCGCTCCGGCGACTGGAGCTCGCTGCGCGGCCCCTACGTCACCGTCCGCACCTACCGGCCCGGCACCGAGCGGAGCGGACCGCTGCCCGAGCTGGAGGACGTGGTCGAGGACGAGCGCGACCGGGTCTACGAGCAGTTGGACGTCGACGAGGGCGACGGCCCCGGCCGGGTCCGGGCGCTGCGCGGCTGGATCACCGTGGAGGGCGAGCCCCGGGCGGTGCAGATCCACGAGGACCGCCGGGCCGACGGCGACACCGACGCGGTCTGGGCGGGCCGGCTGCGGATCGACGGGATCACCGTGACGGTCACCGGCCGCGGGATCGCGCCCGGCGGCGTCGAGCTGCGCCGGATCGACGACTTCGAGCCGTACATCGCCGGACGCACCGCCCTGCTGCGCCAGCTGTCGCTCCGCCAGCGGGCCGGGAACGTCCCGATCGAGGAGCGGGTGCTGCCGCCGGTCGCCGGCCTGGAGGCGCACCGCGAGGTGGTCGAGTACAGCGTCGCCGAGGCGGCCGCGATGGAGGCCCAACTGCGGGTCGGGCGCACCCCGCGGCTGCCCCGCCGGCTCCGCGGCGAGGCCGGCGCGCTGCGCTGGGAGGCGGCCGTGCGGCAGCAGATGCGGCTCGCCTCGGAGAGCCGCGACGAGGCGACCGAGGCGGTCAGCGCCATGGTCAACCACCTGACCCGGCTCGCCCAGCACACCGAGTGGCTGCTCGGCACGCCCGAGGGCACCGCCGCCGTCGAGGAGGTGGTCCGCTACACCGTTTTCGCCAGCCAGGTGCCCAGCCTGCCCGCGCAGCGGGCCTGGGAGCGGCTCTGGTCGGGCGGCACCGGCGAGCTGCCGGGCGGCGGCGAGGACGCCTGGCTGACCGCCTGGGAGCAGTGGCGGGTGGAGCGTACCCAGCACTGAGACCGGGGGTGCAGATCGGCAGGGTGAGCAACCACCGGGGGCGCGGGGAACTGCGCGATGCGGAAGACGGGGGCGTGCACTCCGGAACGTTGCCGGGTGCACCATCTGCCCTGCCGCTGCGCGCAGTTCCCCGCGCCCCCAGTTGTCATTCGGGAGGCAGCCGCAGCTGGAGCATGGTCAGCAGCCGCTGTTGGGGCTGTGCCAGGTCGATGCCGGTGAGCTGTTCGGCGCGGCGGACGCGGTACCGCAGGGTGTTGGGGTGGATGTGCAGCGCGTCCGCGGCGACCCGGACCTCGCCGAGGGCGTCGAGCCAGGCGAGTACCGACTCGGCGAGCCGGGTGCCGTGCCGGCGGTCGTACTCGGCGAGGGCGGAGAGCCGCGGGTCGCGCAGTTCGCGGCGCTCCTGGAGCAGCGCCAGGACCTCGCTGACCAGCACGTCCGCCTGGACGTCGATCAGTGCGGCGACGTCCGGCACCACCCCGCCGCGGCCCATCGCGTCCAGGATCCGGTCCGCCTGCGCCCGGGATCCGGGGACGTCGGCGAGGCCGTCGACGGTGGAGCCGATCGCCGCCCGCAGCGGGACGCCGAGGTGGTCGCGGGCCGCCTCGACCACCTCGTGGGCCCAGCTGCGCAGGGTGGCGGGGGGCAGGCCGGGCGGGAGTTCGGGGAGCAGGACGTAGACCCGGGAGTCGATCGGGGCGAGCAGGGCGCTGCGGTGCCGGGCGGCGGTGTGGACCGAGATCAGGCCGGTGACCTCGGCGCGGGTGAGTTCGACGTCGCGGCCCTCGGCGCCGACGCCGGTGGCGGCGGTGTAGGCCAGGACGGTGGCCGGGCGGTGCAGGTCGAGGCCGAGGTGGGTGGCGAGCGACTGGGGGCCGGTGGAGCCCTCCAGCAGGCCGGTCAGCAGGGTCTGGGTCAGCCGGACGTCGGCGGACAGTTCGCGGCGCCGGCGGACCAGCTTGGCGGCGGCCACCCGGGCGGCGCCGACCAGGGCCTGTTCGGCGAGCGGCGCGAGCGGCTGGGAGCCCTCCTGGACCCAGATGGTGCCGAGCGGCTGGGCGCCGGCCCGGATGCCGATGGCGAGGCGGCGGCGGATGCCGAGTTCGGGGTGGGCGTCGATCTCGATCACGCTGTCGGAGGTGCGCAGGTGCTGGAAGACGCCCCACTCGCGGAGTTTGGAGAGGTACGGTTCGGGGCCCTGCCAGCCGAGGATGGACAGCCGGCGCAGGTCGTCCACCTCGTCGGAGTCGGCCGAGCGGGAGTAGGCGAGGACGCGGCTGGAGGTGTCCTCGATCGAGACGATGCCGCCGGTGAGCACGGCCACGGTCTGGGCGAGCGAGAACAGGTCGCCGGCCATCAGTTCGGTGGTGTCGGGGGCGTCCGGGCCGGCCAGGATGGCGCGGGCGAGCGAGTCCAGGTGTTCCCAGCGGGTCTCCCGGCGCACCGAGAGCAGGGCCACCCCGGCCTCGGTGGCGGCCTCGCGCAGGGCGTCGGCCTGGCCGGGGCCGTCGAGCTTCACGGCGACGGCGGCGGCGCCCGCGCGGCCGGCGGCGCGCAGGGCGGGGAGGGCGGCGCGGCCGCGGGCGCCGATGGCGAGGACCAGTTCGCCGGCGGCGGCGGTCGGCGGGTCCTCGGGGTCGAGGATCGCCACGTCGCGGACCGGGACGTCCAGCCCGGCGGGGGCGGCCTGGAGCTCGACCAGGGGTTCGCCGAGCGACATCAGGAGCTGGCGCAGCGGCAGCCCGGCGGTGGCCATCGGCGCCCTCCTTCATCCGGGCGGACAACGCCCTGGGCATGATTTTAGCCGGGCGGACAGCGTTCCTCCTGAATGGTTGACATCGACTATTCGGAGTCGGATAGTCGATCCTGACTACAGAGAGAAGGTTCTCGTGGCGAAGCGGCGCAAGGTGGCCAACCCGCTGGCACTGGCGGTGCTGGCCGAGCTCTCGGCCGAGCCCATGCATCCGTACGAGATGGGCCGCCGGCTGCAGGAGCACGGCAAGGACCGCGACATCAAGTACACGCGCAGCTCGCTGTACATGGTGGTCGAGCAGTTGCGGAAGGCCGGCTTCGTCGCCGAGCAGGAGACCGTCCGGGACACCCAGCGGCCCGAGCGCACCGTCTACGCCCTCACCGAGGAGGGCCGGGCCGAGCTGTACGACTGGATGCGCGAGCTGGTCGCCGAACCGCAGCACGAGTACCCGCGGTTCGGGGTGGCGCTGTCGCTGCTGGCCGTCCTGGAGCCGGCCGAGGCGGCCGCGCTGCTGGAGCGGCGCCTCGCGGCGCTGGACGCCACCGCCGAGGAGATCCGCGCCACCGTGCGCGGGGCCAAGGAGAGCGGGGTCGCCTGGATCTTCCTGATCGAGGAGGAGTACCGCCTCGGGCAGCTGGAGGCCGAGCAGCGCTTCGTCACGGGTCTCGTGGAGTCACTCAGGCAGCCGGAGTACAGCCGTACCTGGCAGGAGTTCTTCAGGAGTCGGGAATGAGTGCAGTACGCACCGCACTGGTGATCGGCGGCGGCATCGCCGGACCGGTCACCGCCCTCGCCCTGCACCGGGCGGGAATCGAAGCGACCGTGTTCGAGGCGTACGAGAGCGGCGCCGAGGGCGTCGGCGGCGTCTTCATGGTCGCGCCCAACGGACTGGCCGCGCTGCGGATCGTCGGGCTGGACGAGCAGGTCGCCGCCGTCGGCCAGCCGATCCGGCGGATGGTGATCGACGACCCGCGCGGCCGGCGGATGGCCGAGTTCGGCGGCGTGCCCGGCCTGCCGCCGGGCCTGGCGCTGCGCCGCCCGGACCTCTACCGGCTGCTCCTGGAGCGGCTGCGCGAGGCGGGCGTGCCGGTGGTCCACGGCCGGCGGCTGGTCGGCGTCGAGGAACGCATCGACGGCGTCACCGCCCGCTTCGCCGACGGCAGCACCGCGAGCGCCGACGTGCTGATCGGCGCGGACGGCGTCCGCTCGGCGGTGCGCGGCCTGATCGACCCCGACGCCCCGGCCCCGCGCAACGTCGGCCTGATCGGACTGGGCGGCTACAGCGACCACCCCGGACCCGGGCGGCCCGACCACGCGGCGATGCACTTCGCCAACGGCCGGCGCGCCTTCTTCGGCTGGTGGACGGTGCCCGAGGGCGGCACCGCCTGGTTCAGCAACCTGCCGCACCGGGCCACGCTCACCGCCGCCGAGGCCGCCGCGACCTCCGCCGAGCAGTGGCTGGCCCGGCTGCGCGACCAGCACGCCGGGGACGTCCCGGCCGAGCAGGTGCTGGCCCTGGCCCGGCCGGAGACCCTGGTCAACGTCGGCTCGATGCACATCATGCCGAAGGTGGCCCACTGGCACCGCGACCGGATGGTGCTGGTCGGCGACGCCGCCCACGCGCCGTCCCCCAGCTCCGGCCAGGGCGCGTCGCTGGCCATCGAGAGCGCCGTGGAGCTCGCCCGCTGCCTGCGCGACCTGCCCGACGCGCCGAGCGCCTTCGCCGCGTACGAGGGCCTGCGCCGGGACCGGGTGGAGCGGATCATCGCCCAGGCCGAGAAGACCAACAACGAGAAGGCGGCCGGACCGGTGGCCCGCACCGCGATGCGGCTGGTCGCCCCGATCGCGCTGCGCACCTTCCTGCGGCCCGAGAAGATGTTCGGCCCGGTGCACGGCCACCGGATCGACTGGGAGGCGCCCGTGACCGCGCCGTGACCCCTTCGTCCGGGCGGACAACGGTGTTCGGGGGACTTTGGCGGCGCGGCCAACATGACGGCCCGGCCATGGGGAATAACGTTTCTTCATGGCCGGCGTGTGACCCTCGTCCGGCTTCCCATGACGAGAAGGAGAGCGTGCGCCATGGATGCTGTGACCCAGGTCCCCGCGCCGGTGAACGAGCCGGTCCACAGCTACGCCCCCGGCAGCCCCGAACGGGCCCGCCTGGAGGCGAAGCTGAAGGAGCTGGGCGGCCAGGAGCCGATCCAGCTGACCATGACGATCAACGGGGAGCACCGCATGGGCGGCGGCTCCGAGATCCACGTCGTCCAGCCGCACAACCACGCGGCTCGACTCGGCACGCTGCGCAACGCCACCCAGGACGACGCGCGCGACGCCATCGACGCTGCCCTGGCCGCCGCCCCGGCCTGGCAGGCGCTCTCCTTCGACTCCCGCGCCGCCATCTTCCTGCGCGCCGCCGACCTGCTGGCCGGCCCCTGGCGCGAGACCCTGGCCGCCGCCACCATGCTCGGCCAGTCCAAGACCGCCCAGCAGGCCGAGATCGACACCCCCTGCGAGCTGGTCGACTTCCTGCGCTTCAACGTGCACTTCGCCCGGCAGATCATCGCCGAGCAGCCGGTCTCCTCGGACGGCGTGTGGAACCGCAGCGACCACCGCCCGCTCGAGGGCTTCGTCTACGCCATCACCCCGTTCAACTTCACCGCCATCGCCGGCAACCTGCCGACCGCCCCGGCGCTGATGGGCAACGTGGTGATCTGGAAGCCGTCCCCCACCCAGCAGTTCTCCGCGCACCTGCTGATGCAGCTGCTGGAGGAGGCCGGCCTGCCCAAGGGCGTCATCAACATGGTCACCGGCGACGGCCTGGCCGTCTCCGAGGTCGCCCTCAAGCACCCCGCCCTGGCCGGCATCCACTTCACCGGCTCCACCGCCACCTTCCAGCACCTGTGGCGCGAGGTCGGCACCAACATCGCCGGCTACCGCACCTACCCGCGGATCGTCGGCGAGACCGGCGGCAAGGACTTCCTGGTCGCCCACGCGTCCGCCGACAAGGCCGTGCTGAAGACCGCGATGACCCGCGGCGCCTTCGAGTTCCAGGGCCAGAAGTGCTCGGCCCTCTCCCGCGCCTACGTCCCGGCCTCGCTCTGGGCCGAGCTCAAGGACGAGTTCCGCGACGAGGTCGAGTGGCTCACCATGGGCGACGTCACCGACCTGGCCAACTTCATGGGCGCCGTCATCGACGAGCGCTCCTTCGCCAAGAACAAGGCCGCCATCGACCGCGCCAAGGCCGACCCGAAGGTCGAGATCCTGGCCGGCGGCAGCTACGACGACTCGGTCGGCTACTTCGTCCGCCCGACCGTGCTGGTCTGCGAGGACCCGGCGTCCGAGTACTTCAAGGACGAGTACTTCGGCCCGATCCTCGCCGTGCACGTCTACCAGGACGACAAGTACGACGAGATGCTGGCCCAGATGGAGTCGGTGTCCGCCTACGGCCTGACCGGCTCGATCATCGCCAACGACCGCGAGGCCGTCCAGCACGCCATGCACGTGCTGCGCAACGCCGCCGGCAACTTCTACATCAACGACAAGCCGACCGGCGCCGTCGTCGGCCAGCAGCCGTTCGGCGGCGGCCGCGCCTCCGGCACCAACGACAAGGCCGGCGCCAAGCAGAACCTGATGCGCTGGACGTCGACCCGCTCCATCAAGGAGACCTTCGTCCCGCCGACGGACTACCGCTACCCGCACATGGGCTGACCGACGGTCACGCCCGCCCCGGGGCGGCGGCGCCCACCCCCCGCCGCCGCCCCCGCTCCACCCACCCACGCCGCCCCAGCTTCAGCCACCCCCTGAAGACCCGCTCCAGGAGTCAACGATGCTCCGTTCCGCCCTCCTCGCCGCGTCCCGCTCCCCGCAGGCGCGGACCCTGATCGAGAAGTTCCCGCCCACCCACGCGATAGTCGACCGCTTCGTCGCCGGTGAGCGCCTCGACCAGGCCGTCGCGGCCACCGAGCAGCTGGTCGCCACCGGCCGTACGGTCACCCTGGACCACCTCGGCGAGGACACCAAGGACGCCGGCCAGGCCGCCGAGACCGCCCTGGCCTACGAGCACCTGCTGGCCGCCCTCAAGGAGACCGGTCTGGCCTCCGGCGCCGAGGTCTCGGTCAAGCTCTCCGCCGTCGGCCAGTTCCTGCCGGTGGACGGCGAGAAGATCGCCCTGGAGAACGCCCGCCGGATCTGCCAGGCCGCCGCCGACGCGGGCACCACGGTCACCCTCGACATGGAGGACCACACCACCACCGACTCCACCCTGTCGATCGCCCGCGAGCTGCGCGCCGACTTCCCGTGGCTCGGCGTCGTGCTCCAGGCCTACCTGCGCCGCACCGAGGCCGACTGCAAGGACTTCGCGTCCGAGGGCTCCCGGGTGCGCATCTGCAAGGGCGCCTACAAGGAGCCCGAGTCGGTCGCCTTCCAGGGCAAGAAGGACGTCGACCTCGCCTACGTCCGCGCGCTCAAGGTCCTGATGGCCGGTCAGGGCTACCCGATGGTGGCCTCGCACGACCCCAACATGATCAAGATCGCCGGCCAGCTGGCCGAGTGGAACAAGCGCGACACCGACAGCTTCGAGTACCAGATGCTCTTCGGCATCCGCCCCGAGGAGCAGCTGCGGCTCGCCGAGGCCGGCAACACCATGCGGGTGTATCTGCCATACGGCCAGGAGTGGTACGGGTACTTCATGCGCCGCCTCGCGGAGCGCCCGGCCAACCTGACCTTCTTCCTGCGCGCGATGGCCACGCGCGGCTGAGACCACCCTGGGCAGGGGTGAAACCCGGGCCGCCGGCGGACTGCGCTCCGTCGGCGGCCCGTGGTGTTTCCCGCTCAGCGGGGAGGGGTCTCCTCCTCCGGGGCGAAGAGTGCGCTGTAGACGGTGGGGCGGCCGACGTCCGGCAGTGCGAGGTCGACCGGGTCGGTGAGTTGGGCCGGGGAGAGGAGCTTCAGGCCGTGCCGCGCGAGCAGGCGCAGCACCTCGGGCTCGACGGGACCGGAGTCGTCCGCGTCCGGGCCGACGAGGTCCAGCCCGCCGTCCGCGCGGGCCCGGCCGAGCAGGGCGTACGGCCCGACCATCGACAGCCGGACGACCAGCGCGGGGTCGGCCTCCAGCAGGTAGCTGAAGCAGACCTCGCAGTTGATGTCCGTGTCGTCGGTCAGCTCGCCCAGCGCGGCGAGTTCGGCGACCAGCGGTGCGTAGGGCCGGGTCCGCTCGACGGTGCGGGCGAAGGCCCGCTGCGGGCGGGCGGGATCGCCGTAGGCGTCCCGGACGCGGGCCATGAGCTCGCGCCGGGCGTTCCACGGCCAGGGTGACTCGGTGCGGCGGGGCCGCTCTGCTGCCATGACCGCCGATCCTAGTGCTCGCGACCCGCGGGGTGACCGTGGATCTTGCCGCCCCCGTCCATGTGGACGCGGACCTTGGTCTGCCAACCGCCGTTGGGTCCGCGGCCGACCGGTTGGCCGTACTCGTGGTCGCGGACGTTCGGACGTCCCGGGACCGGCGTGCCGTTGTCCCACGCGTGCTGGGCGTACGCGTCCGCCTCGGCGCGGTTGGCGAACGCCGAGGTCGGCGTTCCATTGGCGATCCGTTCCCGGTACTCCTTGGTGCCGAGGACGTGCTGGTCCTGCTTCTGCCGGGAGACGTGCGGCGACAGGCCGAGCGGGTCGGACCAGGTGTGCGGGTTGTGGACGTAGCCGTCCGGATTGGGCGCGGGGGCGAGCCCGAGCGGGTCCGGCGAGGTGTACCGGGCGGTCTCCGGGTCGTAGTAGCGGTGGACGTTGTAGTGGAGCCGGCTTTCCGGGTCGAAGTACTGGCCGGGGAAGCGCAGCGGGGTGTAGGTGGTGCTCTCGCTGGGCCAGGTGGTGTTGCCCCAGAGGGTGGGGGTGGCCCGCCAGGCGATGCTTTCGGAGACCGGGTCCACCAGCTCGGTCGGACTGCCGACCAGGTCGGTGACGATGGCGAAGAACCGCCGGTCGATCCGCTGCTGCTCGCCGTCGGCCGACGAGGTCGCGATCGTCTCGCTCTGGGCGACCGGGTGGAGCCCCCGGTGGTCCCAGCTGAGCGTGTGCGGCCCCGGCAGGTAGGCGGCCCGGGTGGTCTGCTCGACCAGGGTGGACCCGTCCCAGGTGAAGTCGGTCCGCTCGCCGCTCGGCGTGCCGTCGGGTGCGAGCCGCTCCTTCGCGACGCGGCGGCCCATCGGGTCGTAGCGGTAGTGCCAGCGGGCGCCGTCGGGGGTGGTGAGGTGGGTCAGCCGGTTCTCGGCGTCCCAGGTGTACTGCCATGTGTCGGGCTTGCGGGAGAGCCGCGTGACCTGCCGCAGGGTGGTGCGGCCGGCGGCGTCGTATTCGTAGCGGATCCGGCCGGCGCCGACGAGCTGCGTCCCGGCATAGGTCCGCGGGCCGACGGCCGCCGCGGTCGCCCCCGTGGCCGGCCAGTGGGCCTCGGTCGGGTTGCCGGCGGGGTCGTAGGCGTAGCGCTCGCTCCAGCCGGCCGCCTCGACCGAGGTCACCTGTCCCACCGCGTCGAGCCGGAAGTCGCGTCGGCCGGCCAACGTGTCCTCGATGCCGATCACATTGCCGTCGGGGCGGTAGGTGTAGGTGCGGTGTTGGAGGTCACTGTGGGCGGCGCCCGTGGTCCGCAGGGTCTGCGCGGTGAGGCGGCTGCGGGCGTCCCACGCGCTGTCGAGGGCCAGGCCGGCCCCGTAGGAGCGCCGGAGTTCGCGGCCGGCGGCGTCGTACGTGAAGCCCAGGGCGCCGTCGGGCGTGGTGAGCCCGATCGGCCGCCCGGCCGGGTCGTAGCTCCAGGCAGCGGTGTGGCCGGCGGGGGTGGTGCGGTGGGTGCGCCGGCCCAGCGCGTCCCAGGTCTGGTGCAGGGTGCGGCCGTTGACCGTTTCGCTGAGGACGTTGCCGAGCGCGTCGACGGTCCGGGCGACGTCGGCGTCGTCGTTCACGGCCCGCACGAGGTGGCCGGCGGTGTCGTAGGCGTAGTGGGTGGTGCATCCGGCCGCGTCCTTCGTCGTCGTCCGGCCGAGCGCGTCGTACGCGTAACCGGTCCGCTGGCCCAGCGGGTCGACGAGAGCGGCGAGTTGGCCGGCCGCGTCGAACTCGTAGCGGAGGGAGCGGCCGTGGAAGTCGCGCTCCGACACGACCCGCCCGGCGGCGTCGTAGCCGTACTCCCACTGCCGGCCGAGCGGGTCGGTGACCGCAGCGAGCTGCATGTGGGCGTTGTACGTGAAGCCGATCCGGGCGCCGTCGGGCGTGGTGCGGGCCGCGACCTGTTCGAAGTGGGTGTATTCGAAGGTGGTGGTCTGCCCGAGTTGGTCGGTGTGGGTGAGGAGGTTGCCCTCGCCGTCGTGGGTCCAGCTCTCGGTGGTGCCGTCGGGGGCGGTGCGGGTGGCCGGGTGGCCTTCGACGGTCCAGGTGGTGGTGGTGACGGCGCCGAGCGGGTCGGTGACGGTACTGGTGCGGCCGAAGGCGTCGTAGGTGTAGCGGGTGGTGGCGCCGGTGGGGTCGGTGACCTCGAGGGGGAGTCCGGCGGGGTTGCAGTGGATGGTGGTGGTGTGGCCGAGGGCGTCGGTCACCGTGGTGGGGTGGCCGCGGTGGTCGTACGTCCAGGTGGTGGTGGCGCCGAGGGGGTCGGTCAGGGCGGTGCGCAGCCCGGTGTCGTCGTAGGTCTGGTGCCAGGTGGCGCCGCCGGGTTCGGCGACGGTGACGGGGAGGCTGAGGCGGTCGGCGTAGGTGGCGGTGGTGCGGTGGCCGTCCGGGCGAGTGACGGACACGAGGTCGCCGGCGCCGTCGTACGCGTAGCTGGTGGTCCGGCCGAGAGGGTCGGTCTCGACCAGGAGGCGGTCGTACGCGTCGCGTTCGGTGTGGGTGGTGTGGCCCAGGGGGTCGGTGATGGCGGTGATCTGGGCGTCGTCGTTGACGGTGTAGGTGGTGGTGTGGCCGAGGGCGTTGGTCTCGGTGTGGGTTCTGAGGCCGGTGGCGGGCTCCGGGTCGCCGTAGGTGAAGCGGAAGCGCAGGGCGCCGTCGGTGCCGCCTTCGTCGGTGACGCGGTCGAGGGCGTCGTAGGTATAGGCGTACTGGGAGTTGTTGCGGTCGGTCCAGGAGAGGATGCGGCCGCTGTTGTCGTTGGCGAAGCGCATGGGCTTGCCGGAGGAGTTGTAGACGGAGCTGAGGTGGCCGTCGGTGTAGCCGTAGCGCAGCAGGAGGGCGTCGCCGCCGGTGTCGGTGGCGTGGGCGAGGCGCAGGGCGGTGATGCGGTCGGCGTCGACGGTGACCAGGAGTTGATAGCCGCCGGAATGGGTGATGGAGAGCGGGACGCCGTCCTCGTCGTGGGCGAGGGTGTAGTGGCGACCGTGGCGGTCGCGGACCGTGGTGAGGAGGGCCTCGGTGCCGTCGGGGGTCGGGGTGAACTCCTTGACCAGGCCGGTGGACGGGTCGGTGACGGTGTACAGGCCGTCGACGAGGTCGAGTTCGTGGCGGGATCCGGCGGAGGCGAGGACCGGGTCACCGGGTTCGGGGTGGGGGTAGGCCTGGGTGATCCGGTCCGGGCGGATGTGGACGACGCCCTGCTCGTCGATCTCCAGCCGTTCGTCGAAGGTGCACACCCACTTGGGGCCCATCCACCGCCCGGCGAGGTAGCCGGAGTCGAAGCTGCGGGTGAACTCCAGCGGCAGGGAGCCGGGAAGAGTGGCGTCGACCTGGTCGATGTACATCCGCCCGGTCGCCATGTCGACGGGTTCGCCGCCGCCGCAGCGGGTGTCGTGGGCACGGCCCTCGGTGCGAGGACTGTGGACCTGCTCGCGGCCCCGGCCCTTGGGGTGGGAGGTGCCGCGCGGGCCGTGGCCGCCGGAGCCGGCGCGGGGGTGGGGGACGCCCTTGCCGCCGTGGCCGCTGAGGATCTTCTCGAGGTCCTTGGCGTGCTTGGCCTCGACCTCGCGGGTGTTGTGGGCGACCTTCTTGAGGTTGTCGCCGGCCTTGCGGTAGAAGCTCTTCAGGGCCTTGCCGGCGTCCTCGGCCAGGGTCTTGCCGAGCTTCTGGGCGCCGTGTTCGAGCGCCTTGACGATCTGGTTGCTCATTCGAAGCTCACCCCGGCGATCTTGGACTGGAACGCCTGCGCGTGACCGGCGACGGTCTCGGCGTGGTCGTGCATCATCCGGGCGTGGTCGTCGAGGGCGTCCGGGTCGATCCGGAAACCGGTGCCGCCACCGCCGCCGCTCACCCCGAGCGCGGACTCCGCCGCCTGGAACACCAGCCCGGACACGGCGTTCGCCACGGTGTCGATCAACGGTTCGATCGCGGCCTCGACCACCTGGGCGATGATGTACTGCTCCAGTTGCTGTTCCAGGTAGTTGATCAGGCGCTTCGCGGTCTCCTCGATCAGGATGACGGCGGCCTCGGCCGCGCCGAAGGTGGCCACCGCGGCGGCCTGATCGGCGACGAACGCCGCAGCCAGACCGATGAGTTCACCTATCGTCTCGACCTTCATCGCCACGATCACGTCGGCCGCGACGTCCAGCGCGTCCGCCACCACGTGGCAGGCCTGCACCAGTTGGGTGAGGTGCTGCTCGGAGACCGACGCCCACTTGGCGAGCAGTGCCTCGTAGGAGGCTCCCTCGTACGCCTGGCCCAGCTGGTGGACCGTTGCGGTGGACTCCTGGTGCGCGGACTCCACGTTCTGTGCGAACTCCCGTACGTGCGAGGCGAACTCCCGCACGCTGTCCTCGTTCACCGTCGGCCAGTTGATACCGATGAACGACAGAAACGACACCACTTCGCCAGGCAGCTCTATTGCCACGACGCGTCCTCCCCCGACGGTGACCAGATGCGGTCAAGACCGTAGTGCAGGACGGTGTCCGAGGCTCATCGTTTGGCGCAATTATCACTGCCTCGCGGCCAGTTGGAGATCGGGCCCGGCGAGTCGGTCGAGCGTGTCCCGCCGTGCCGCGGGGCGGGGAGCGGTGGCACGGTAGCGGGGCACGTAACGTGCGGTTCCCGGTTCCGGTCAGAGCATCGAGGCGGCCGGCTTCACCATGGCGCGGGCGGTCTTGGCGTCCACGTACTCGCCGATCGCGGTCATCACCCACTCGCCGGAGAACTGGCGGACCAGCTTGCACATCGCCACGCCGGTGCGCGCCTCGGCGTGGGTGAGGTCGAAGCGGACCAGTTCCTCGCCGCTGGAGGCGTCCAGCAGGCGGCAGTAGGCGTTCTTGACGTCGGTGAACTTCTGGCCGGAGAAGGAGTTCACCACGAAGACCAGGCCGCAGACCTCGGCCGGGACGCCCTCCAGGTGGACGGTGATCGCCTCGTCGTCGCCGGCGCCCTCGCCGGTGAGGTTGTCGCCCGAGTGGACGATCGCGCCGTTGAAGATGGACAGCTTCATGAACCAGGCCGTCTCGACCTTGTTGCGCTGGGCGTCGAAGGCGATCACCGAGGCGTCCAGGTCGATGTTGCGGCCCCGGCCGGCCGGCTCCCAGCCGAGGCCCATCCGGACCGAGGCGAGGAAGGGCTTGCCGTTCTTCTCCAGCGAGACGGAGCCGCCCTTGACCAGGTTGACCCGGCCCTTGTCCAGGGTGATCCGGCCGACCGCCGGCGGCGCGGAGGGCATCGGCGGCGGCCCGGCGGATGCGGCGGAGGGAGCTGCGGGGGCCGGGGGAGCAGTGGTGGGAGCGGTGGCCGCGGGGGTGGCGGGGGTGGCGGCGGGCTCGTCCTCCACGGTGACGCCGAAGTCGGTGGCGATGCCGGCCAGCCCGTTGGCGTAGCCCTGGCCGACCGCGCGGACCTTCCACTCGCTGCCGCGGCGGTAGACCTCGACCACCACCAGCGCGGTCTCCCGGCTGAGCCGGGGCGGGGTGAAGGTGACCAGCTCGCGGCCGGTGTCGGCGTCGCGGACGGTGGCGGTGGGCTCGGTGCCGGCGAAGGTGGCGGACGCGTCGTCCAGGCTGGCGGTCACCACGATCTTGCTGATGTCGCCGGGGACGGCGGCGGTGTCCACGGTGATCGCGTCCGGCGTGCCGCCGGAGGCCGGCCGGTGGGTGACCCCGGGGCCGTTCGGGGCGTTGAAGAAGACGAAGTCGGCGTCGGAGCGCACCTTGCCGGCGTCGGTCAGCAGCAGGCCGGAGACGTCCAGCCGCTTGGGCGCCGTCACCTCGACCGTCACTCTCGAGGCCGCGAGCGGCGCATTTCCACCCTGCGTCAGGACCGTCGTCACCGTGCTCCTCCTCGACCTGCCGGGCCCCGCGCCCGGCCTGCCCGCCTCTGCCGCACTCACCCTAGCCAACCGGGTGCCGCAACGGCAGTGACCTGACGGTACGCCGCGAGCGGAAGTGCTTGCCCGGCCCGGTGGCGCTGGGAAAGCATGCAGGAATGCCAGCTCTGCAACGTACCGAAGCGACCCTGCGCGCCGGCCTGCTCGACGTCCGCTCCTACACCGTGGACCTCGACCTGACCCGCGGCGGCGAGGTGTTCGGCAGTACCACCGTGATCCGGTTCGACTGCGCCGAGCCCGGCGCGGACGCCTTCGTCGACCTCGAACCGGCCGCACTGCACCGGGTCGAGCTCAACGGTCGGCCGCTCGACCCGGCCGGCCTCGACGGCAACCGACTGGCCCTGCCCGGCCTGGCCGCCGAGAACGAGCTGCTGGTCGAGGCGGAGATGCGCTACTCGCGCACCGGCGAGGGCCTGCACCGCTACACCGACCCGGCCGACGGCGAGGTCTACCTGTACGCGACCTGCGGCCCTGACCTGGCGCCCAAGGTCTTCGCCTGCTTCGACCAGCCCGACCTCAAGGCGCCGATCACCCTGCGCGCCACCCTGCCGCCGCAGTGGACGGCGGTCGCCAACGGCGCGGTGACCGAATCCGCCGACGGCCGCTGGGAGTTCGCCCCGACCCGGCCGATCTCCACCTACCTGTTCACCGTGGTGGCCGGCCCGCTGCACTCGGTCCGCGGCGAGCACGACGGCATTCCGCTCGGCCTGCACGCCCGGCGCTCGCTCGCCGCCGAGCTGGAGCGCGAGGCGGAGGAGATCTTCGAGGTCACCCGGGCCTCGTTCGACCGGCTGCACGAGCTGTTCGACGAGCGCTACCCGTTCGGCGAGTACCACCAGGCGTTCGTGCCCGAGTTCAACTGGGGCGCGATGGAGAACCCGGGCTGCGTGGTGTTCCGCGACGAGATGCTGTTCCGCTCGGAGCCGACCGACGCCGACCGGGAGAGCCGGGCCATGGTGATCTGCCACGAGATGGCCCACATGTGGTTCGGCGACCTGGTCACCATGCGCTGGTGGGACGACCTCTGGCTGAACGAGTCCTTCGCCGAGATGCTCGGCTACCGGGTCGCCGCCGAGGCCACCCGCTTCAACGGCGCCTGGACCGGCTTCGCGGTCAAGCGCAAGGGCTGGGGCTACGACGCCGACCAGCGCGGCTCCACCCACCCGGTGGCCGGCAACGGCACGCAGAGCGTCGCCGAGGCCGTGGTCAACTTCGACGGCATCTCGTACGCCAAGGGCGCCTCGGTGCTCCGCCAGCTGGTCGCCTGGCTCGGCGACGAGGCCTTCTTCCGCGGCATCAACGCCTACTTCGCCCGGCACCGGTACGGCAACGCCGAGCTCGCCGACTTCCTGGCCGCGCTGGCCGAGGCCAGCGGCCGGGACGTGCACGGCTGGGCCGAGGCCTGGCTGCGCACCAGCGGCGTCGACACCCTGCGGGTGGAGACCGAGCGCGACAGCGGGAAGCTCCGCTCGGTCACCGTGGTCAACGAGGGCAGCCGGCCGCACCTGATCCGGGTCGGCGCGTACGCCATGGTCGAGCCCTACCTGCGGGCCTGGCCCGGCGCGGCCGTCGAGGTGCCGGCCGGCGGCCGGGTGGCCGTACCGGAACTCCTCGACGACCAGCCCGAGCTGATCGTCCCCAACCACGGCGACCTCACCTGGGCCAAGCTCCGGCTGGACGACCGCTCCCGCGAGGTGCTCACCGCCTCGCTCGGCGACATCGAGGACGAGCAGACCCGGGCGCTGCTCTGGGAGCACGCCCGCGACCTGGTCCGCGACGGGGAGCTGACGCCCGCCGCGTACCTGGAGATGGTCGAGCGGCACCTGCCCGGCGAGAGCGCGGTCAGCATCGTCGAGGCGGTGCTCGCCTTCGCCGCGGATAACGCGGCCGGCCGGTACCTTGACCCCGACGCGCGGCCCGACGCGATCGCCGTGGTCTCCCGCACCGCCCGCGCCCTGCTGCGCCGCGAGGGCGTCGGACAGAGCCTGCGGCTCGCCGCGCTGCGCGCCGCGGTGGAGAGCTCGGCGAACGCGGCCGACCTCGACGAACTGCGTGGCTGGCTGGTCGGCGAGGGCCTGCCCGCCGGCCTCGCGCTCAGCCCCGAGCTGCGCTGGTCGGCGATGGCCCGGCTGGCGGCCAAGGGTGCGGCGGGCGAGACCGAGATCGCGGTGGAGCTGCTGCGCGACCCCGGCACCGAGGCCGAGCTGGGCGCGGCCCGGGCCCGGGCCGCCCGGTCGGAGCCGGAGGCCAAGGAGCGGGCCTGGCAGGAGATGTTCACCGACGGCACGCTCTCCAACCACCTGCTGCGGGCGACCGCCGAGGGCTTCTGGCGCTCGGGTGAGGAGGAGCTCCAGCAGCGGTACGTGCGGCGCTACTTCGCCGAGCTGCCGGGTGCGGGCGGGCGCGGGGACACGGTGGCGCGGGTGCTCGGGCACGCGCTGTTCCCGAAGAGCCGGGCGACCGCGGAGACGCTCGCCCTCGCGGAGGAGTGCCTGCGGCAGTCGGAGCTGACGCCGTCCGTCCGGCGGGTGCTGGCCGACGAGACCGACGACCTGCGCCGCGCCCACCGGGTCCGCGGCTAGGTCGGGGTAGGTCCCGGATTGCCGCGGCGCGCGGATCTCCCCGCGCGCCGCGGCGCTCACCAGGCGGGGAAGCCGCCCCGGGCGGCGACCGCGTGCGGGTCGTCGGTCAGGGCGAAGGCCGAGGCGGTCCAGGTCTCGGCGGGCGTGGTGGGGCCGGCGGCGGGGACGGCGCCGGTGACCGAGAAGGTGTAGGTGCCGGGGCCGAGGTCCGGGCCGGGCAGGACGGTGAAGCGGTAGACCAGGGTGTCCCGGTCGAGCGCCACCGTGACCACGGTGCCGGGCAGGTCGGTCCACGGCGTGGTGCCGGGCAGCGCGTCCGGCCGGCGCAGCCGGAACTCCACCTGCAGCGCGGTCAGCCGGGTGCCGACGGTCAGTTCGACGGTGTGCCGGTTGCCGGAGCGGCCCAGCGCCTCCACCGCGGCGGTGCCCGCGAAGGCGGTGTCCGGCGCGGTGGGCTTCGGCGTGGTCGGAGTCGTGGCGGTGGGCTTCGCCGTGGTGGGCGTCGGGGCGACCGGGGTGGCACCGGCCGGCCCGCCGGTGGGTGCCGGCGTGGCGGACGGCGAGGGCGAGGCCGCGGCGGTCTCCTGGGCCGGGTCGGGGGCCGAGGTGCTCGGCGCGGCGCTGGTGGCGCCGGCCGGGCGGGCGGCCACCTTGCCGGCGGTGGCGGACGGTCGCGCGCCGGGCAGGGCGGTGGCGCTCGCGGCGGTGTCGGCCAGGGCCGGGCGGTCCGGTCCGGTCGGGGCGGGGGAGGGCGACTCGGCGGCGTCGGCGGCCTGGTCGGCGCTGGGCACCGGCGGGCTGGCGCCGACCGAGGTGCCGGGCCGCCGGCCGACCTGCTGCTGCTCGTTCAGCAGCCAGGTGGTGGCGAGGCTGATCCCGACCACGGTGGACATCGCCATCGCCGCCCCGGAGAAGCGCAGGGTCGGCAGGCGCAACCGGCCGCCGAACGGCTTCGGCCGACCGTGCCGGCCGTGCCGGACGGTGTCGTGCACCGCCCTGGAGTGCTCGCGGAGCGCCACCCCGGTTCCCCTCCCTCGCTGTGTCGGACGAGACTACCAGCGACCGGCGGACGTGCCGCCAGACCCGTGACCGATCGGATACGGGACGGGCGAGTCCCATGGGGCCGACGGGAGTTGACGCACAGTCGGATTCCCGGCGGGCGGTCGCGTTGCAACCCCTTGCAACCCTTGCCGGAAGGATTCCGGTGGCGGAGTCTTGGTCGGTACCCAGCCGCTTCGGAGAGACCGTCATGCCGCGCGACCCGCTGTCCGCCTCCTCCCGCCAGCCCCTCGCCGCCACCCCCACGGGCGACGAACCGGGCCGGCCCACCGCACCCCCGGCGGTGGTCGAGGAGGTCCTGACCCTGCGGATCGCGCTCGAGCAGGACCTGGTGGGAGAGGTGCGCACCCGCTTCCGGTACGACGCCGAGCGTCCGTACGAGGTGCGTCTCACCTTCCACCTGGGGCGGCCCGACGAGGCGGACTGGGTCTTCTCTCGTGAACTGCTCCGGGACGGCCTGGAGTCGCTGAGCGGCCAGGGCGACATCAAGCTCTGGCCCGCGTACTGCCCGTGCCACGGGTCGACCCTGCACCTCGCCCTGGAGTCCCCGCACGGCAGCGCCCTGCTGGAGGCGTCCAAGCCGCGGGTGCGGGCCTGGCTGCTGCGCACGTACGAGGCGGTGCCGGCCGGGCAGGAGTCGGTCGGACTGCCGACCGACGATCAGCTGGCGGAGCTGCTGGCCGGCGGCTGACCCCCGCGCGGCCCGGGCAGTCGCTGCGTGCCGGCGGCCAGCGCGGCGCGCAGCTCGCGGACGGCCGGTGCGGTGGAGCCCGGCAGCAGGTCGTACGGCTCCGGCGGCCCGAGGACGGCGACCTCGGCGGAGGCGGCCAGCCGGTAGGGCCGGTGGTCGAGCAGGCCGCCGAGGTGGCGGCGCAGCCGGGAGAGTTCGGCGCGCACGGTGACGGTGCGCGCGGGGTCGCCGAACAGTGCCCCGGCCAGCCGGGCGGCGGTCAGCCCGGCGCGGTCGACGGCCAGCAGCAGCAGGAGTTCGGCGTGGCGCGGGCTCGGGATGTGCGACCAGGTGCCGGCCGCGCCGGCCAGGTGCAGCTCGGGCCGGTCGGGCCGGCGCAGGTCCAGGGTGATCCGGGTGCCCTCGCCCTGCTCGGCGACCGCGGCGGGCGGGCTGCCGAGCGGGCGGATCAGCCAGCCGTCGGCGAGCGGTTCGACGGCGCACTCGCCGAGGGTGGGCAGCCACTGGGTGGCGGCGGCGCCCCAGCCCTCGGGCGGCAGGTGCATCCGGGGCGCGCTGGGCAGTCCGACGGCGGCCGCGGTCCAGCCGGCGCCGTCCACCACCACGGCCGGGCCGGTGAAGCGCGCGAGCAGCGGGCAGGCGACGGTCCGCAGCCGGTGCAGCGACTCGAGGTGGCGGGCGCGCAGCTCGGTCTCGGCCAGCCGGGCGGCGGTCAGGGTGAGCTGCATCAGGTACGGGGTGCCCGCGTGGGCCGGGCCGCTGAGGTCGACCACGCCGGCCAGCCGGCCGGTGCGCGGGTCGCGGATCGGCGCGGCGGTGCAGGTCCAGGTCTGGTGGCTGCGCAGGTAGTGCTCGTAGGAGTGGACCCGGGACGGGGTGGCGGTGCGGACGGCCAGGCCGATGCCGTTGGTGCCGACGTCGTCCTCGGCCCAGCGGGCGCCCTCCTCGAAGCCGATGCCGCCGGCCTCGCGGCGCAGCCGGCGGTCGCCGTCCAGCCAGAGCAGGTGGCCGCGGGCGTCGGAGACGGCGAGCACCAGCGGGGTGCCGGCGCCGGGGGCGAGCAGGGTGGTGCGCAGGACCGGCATGACCTCGTCCAGGCCGTTCTCGCGCCGCCGGTGCTCGAGTTCGGCGGGGGGTATCCGGTGGACGCTCCGGCCGAGTTCGGGGTCGAGGCCGAGTCGGCGCAGCCGCTCCCAGGAGTCGCCGATCTCGGGGCGGACGTCGTCGCTCTGCGGCGGGTCGCCGGCCAGGGCGCGCTCGTGGGCGCGGGCCAGCGCGGCGCGGGTGACCGGTCGGAGCCGTCCGGGGGACAGTCGTGTGCTCCGCTGCATTCCGCCCCCGTCAGTCGAAACGTCCACCGTCGGCAGCCAGGGTAAGGCCGGATCGGACGGACATGCCGGGGGAGGGAAAGAAGTCGTTCCGGACGGTGCGGGTCGGGCAGACTGGTCGGTTTTCGGTGCGGGAGCTCCGCCGACCTCACCCCGGTCCGCGGCGGTCAGTGATCCGCGTCTCGCATCCGTTCTGGTACATGTTGTCCCTGTGTCTCCTTCTGTTCATTCCTCGTTCCTTGCCTACGACGGCAGCGGGATCGACGGCGGTCTCTACACCCGGGTGACCGGGTGGGCCGCCGACGCGCCCGACTGGCTCGACCGGCTGGTCACCGTCTGGTCCGACCTCGGCCTCGGGCTCTTCGCCGTCCTGATGCTGTGGGGGTGGTGGCGCGCCCGCGGCGCCGGCCCCGCGGTGATGGCCCGGGTGCTCGCCGCGCCGGCGATCGTGGTCCTCGCCTACGCGGTGAACTCCGTGTTCAAGAGCCTGATCGAGGAGAACCGGCCGTGCCGGCAGATCGCCGGCAGCTTCACCCTGGAGGCCTGCCCCGGCGCCGGGGACTGGTCCTTCCCCAGCAACCACGCGGTGATCGCCTTCGCGGCCGCCGCCGCGCTCTGGTTCGCCGACCGGCGGCTCGGGTGGATCGCCGGCGTCGCCGCCGTGCTGATGGCCGCCTCGCGGGTGTGGGTCGGCGTGCACTACCCGCACGACGTGGCGGTCGGCGCGCTGGTCGGGGTCGCGGTGGCCGTACCGGTCGCGCTGCTCGCCGGGCGGGCGGCGCCGGTGGTGGTCCGGCTGCGGGCCGGACGGCTCGGGCCGGTCCTCGGATAGCGGGCGGTTCCCCCCGGTGGCGGCCGGTCGGTCCTCGGGTGGACCGGCCGGCCGTCGGCATACGGGGCGGCCTGAGGGCCTCTTGTGCGGGCCGTCACCCGGGGAGAGCATGTGAAGCCTGGCCGCCAGGTACCCGCACCGCGGAGGGATGCCCCATGCCGTACCGCCTCGACGTCACCCAGGGCGACTGGCCCGCGCCGGAGCTGGCGAAGGGGGTCGAGGGCATCCTGTCGGAGAGCATGGTGCTCACCCTCGCCACCGCCGGCCACGAGCGCGGCCCGCACGCCAACCTCGCCTTCTTCGCGTACGACGAGGATCTGGTCCTCTACTTCGTCAGCGAGCGCTCCACCCGGCACAGCCTGCACCTGGCCGAGGAGGCCAGGGCCGCCGCCACCGTGTTCCTGCCGCCGCCGGTCTTCGGCGAGCAGCTGCGCGGCATCCAGCTGACCGGCAGCGCGGGCGAGGCGTGGGGCCGGCAGGCGGAGGCGGCGCTCGCCGCGTACCAGGGGCGGTACCCGGCCTTCGCCCAGGACCCGGAGGTGCGTGAGCAGTTCCTGGCCGGCGCCGGGGCGGCCGCGCTGTACCGCTTCCAGGTGGAGGAGCTGACCGCCGTGGACGAGCCGCAGTTCGGCCGTCGCCACTACCTGCAGGCCCGGGTGGTGCGCTGACCGAGGCCCGCGCGAGGTTGGCTGTACAACTTTTCGGGTGATTCACCCGCCGGTCGCCGGGCGGACGACCTGCGGACACCTGGCCGCCGAAGGCTGTCCGCATGACTGACACGAGCACTGACGTGAAGCTGGTCGTCCTGGACATGGCCGGGACCACCGTGGCCGACGACGGCCTGGTCGAGCGCGCCTTCGACGCCGCCGCGGCCTCGCTCGGCGTGGCGCACGCCACCCCCGAGCACGCCCGGATGGTCGAGCACGTCCGCGCCACCATGGGCGAGTCCAAGATCTCCGTGTTCCGGCACCTGTTCGGCGACGAGGCCAGGGCCCAGCAGGCCAACCTCGCCTTCGAGGCCGCGTACCACGAGCTGGTCGACGGCGGCCTGTGCCGGCCCCTGCCCGGCGCGGCCGAGGCGATCGAGCAGCTCCGCTCGGCCGGCCGCAAGGTGGTGCTGACCACCGGCTTCTCCCGCGCCACCCAGGACCTGATCCTGAAGACGCTCGGCTGGGAGCGGATCGCCGACCTCACCCTCTGCCCGGCCGAGGCCGGCCGCGGGCGCCCCTACCCCGACCTGGCCCTGACCGCCCTGCTGCGCACCGGCACCGACTCGGTCCGCCAGGTCGCGGTGGCCGGCGACACCGGCTACGACATGCTCACCGGTACCCGGGCCGGCGCCTCGGTGGTGGCCGGCGTGCTGACCGGCGCGCACCGCGAGGAGCGGCTGCGCGCAGACGGTGCCACCCACGTGCTGGCCTCGATCGCGGAGCTGCCGGCCCTGCTCGGCTGAACCGGCGCCGGGGGCGCGGGGAACCGGAGTGCGCCGTTCCCCGCGCCCGCGCGCTGCCCGTGGTTAGCTCTGGTCATGGGCTTCCGGTGGCTGGTCGCTGGTGCGGTACTGCTGCTCGCCGCGTGCTCGAGCGGGTCCGGCGGCGGCGCGCCGAGCAGCTCCGGCGCGCCGTCGGCCCCGTCGACCTCCGCCTCGGCCTCGCCGCCCACCTCGGCGGCGGGCACGCCCACACCCACGCCGACATCCGCGAGCCCGACGCCCGCCTCGCCCTCGCCGACCCGCAGCACGCCCCCCGCCACCTCCCCGGAGCAGCTGGCCGGGCGGCGGGTCGTCTACTCCTACCCCGGGCCGACCCCGCCCGAGGCGCTGCTGCAGGCCGTCCGGGAGGGCCGGGTGGCGGGGGTGATCTTCTTCTCCGAGAACGTGCCCGACCCGCAGACCCTCCGCACCGCGGTCGACCGGCTGCGCCGGGCGCAGGCGCAGAGCCCGGGCGGCGGCCCGCTGCTGCTGATGACCGACCAGGAGGGCGGCCGGGTCCGGCGGCTGCCCGGCGCGCCCGAGGAGTCCGCCCGGCAGGTCGGGCTGTCCGCCGACCCGGTCGCCGCCGCCCAGCGCACCGGCGCCGCGGCAGGCGCCAACCTGGCGAGCTACGGGCTGAACCTCAACCTGGCCCCGGTGCTGGACGTCTTCAGCACGCCCGGCGACTTCTCCGACAGCTTGGGCCGCTCCTACAGCGACGACCCGGCGACGGTCGGCCGGCTGGGCTCCGCGTTCATCCGCTCCCAGCAGGCGACCGGCGTCGCCGCCACCGCCAAGCACTTCCCCGGCCTCGGCACCGCGCCCGCCGGGGCGAACACCGACACCGGACCGGTGGTGCTGCCCGCCTCCGCGGCCCGGCTGCGCGGGGTGGACGAGGTGCCGTACGGCCCGGCGATCGCCGCCGGCGTGAAGCTGGTGATGCTCTCCTGGGCGGTCTACCCCGCCCTGGACGGCAGCCGGCCCGCCGGACTGTCGCCCACGGTGGTCCAGGGCGAGCTGCGCGGGCGGCTCGCCTTCCGCGGGGTGACCGTCAGCGACGCGCTGGAGGCGCAGGCGCTCAGTGCGTACGGCGGGACCGGGGCCCGGGCGGTGGGCGCCGCCAAGGCCGGGGTGGACCTGCTGCTGTGCTCCGCCCGCGACGTCGCCCAGGGCGACGCGGCCGCCGCCGCGCTGGCCGCGGGCCTGCGCGACGGCAGCCTGGACCGCGCCCAGTTCGATGCGGCGGTGGCCCGGGTGGATGCCCTGCGGGGCGGGCTGCACTGAGGCCGGTGCCCGACCTCAGTGGCTGGTACGGAGGTTGAGCAGCACGACCCCGACGATCACCACGCCGATGCCCAACCACTGCAGCCGGCCCAGCGGTTCACCGAAGAACGTGGCGCCGATGGCCGCCACCGCCGCGGTGCCCACCCCGGACCAGACCGCGTACGCGACCGACACCGGTATGTGCTTCAGCGCCCGGCCGAGCAGGAAGAACGACAACACGTAGCCCAGCGCCACCCCGAGGCTCGGCCACAGCCGGGAGAACCCGTCGGTGAGCTTCAGCAGACTGGTGGCGCAGACCTCGCTGGCTATCGCCAGCGCGAGCAGCAGGTACGGCATCACGCGGCCGGCCGGTCGGCGGGCGCGGTCAGCCCGGCCAGCAGGGTCAGGTCCGCCTGCTCCAGGCTCTCCAGCAGGGTCACGCCCTCGGCGGCCGGGATCGGCACGGTGGACGGCACCGCCAGCACGGCGCAGCCTGCGGCGTGCGCCGACGCCACGCCGGTCGGGGTGTCCTCGACCGCCACGCAGGCCGCCGGGGCCAGGCCCAGTCGCTCGGCGGCGGCCAGGTACGGCGCCGGGTCCGGCTTGGTCACCGGGGTGTCCTCGGCGGCCAGGGTGGTGGTGAACCAGTGGTCGCCGATCGCGTGCAGGACGAGATCGACCACCCGGCGCGGCGACGCCGAGACCAGGGCGGTCGGCACCGACGCCGCGCGCAGCGCACCGAGCAGCGCCAGCGCGCCCGGCCGCGGCACGACCTCGGCGGCCACCTTGGCGGAGAACGAGTCGTTCAGCCGCTCGACCAGCTCCGCCTCCGGGCGGGCGGTGCGGCTGGTGCGGTGCAGGTGCGCCGCGGTGTGCTCGACGGCTCGGCCGAGGACCTCCGGCAGGTCGGCGTCGGTGAGCGTGAGGTCGAGTTCCGCGGCGAGCTCTGCGGCGGCCTGCCACCAGAGGTGCTCGGTGTCGACCAGGGTGCCGTCCATGTCGAACAGGACGGCGGCAGGGGAGGAATCAGGCATGGCGGTACCTTAGGTGGAGAGAAAGTGAACGTGACAAGGGGGCTCGGGGAACTGCGAGGCCGACCCCGGGGTCGGCCGACCTCGCGAGTTGCGCCGATCCCGGGTCGGCCTCGCAGTTCCCCGAGCCCCTGTCGGGCTATCGCCGGTCGACCAGGACCGGGCGGTCCGGCAGCGCGATGTCCGCGGCGGAGCCGACCGGCAGGGCGGTCGCGCCCTCGGTGGGCAGGTCGGCCTTGATCTCGGTGCCGTCGGCGAGCCGGACGGTGAGGCGGGTGACCGCGCCGAGGAAGGACGCCGAGACGACCAGCGCCGGCCCCTGCGGCGACGGCGCCAGGAGGACGTTCTCCGGCCGCACCAGCACGTGCAGGTCGCCGGTGGCGGGCATCGCGCCGTCCACCGCGTGGCGGCGGCCCAGCACGCTGACGGTCCCCTCGCCGGCCCGCTCGCACGGGATCCGGCTCATCGTGCCGACGAACTCGGCGACGAACGCGGTGGCCGGCCGGGCGTAGAGCTCGGACGGCGCGGCGCACTGCTCCAGGCGGCCGGCCCGCAGCACCGCGACCCGGTCGGCCATCGACAGCGCCTCCTCCTGGTCGTGGGTGACGAACAGGGTGGTGATCCCCAGCTCCTGCTGCAGCCGCCGGATCTCCTCGCGCAGGTTGAGCCGCACCTTGGCGTCCAGCGCCGACAGCGGCTCGTCCAGCAGCAGCACGCGCGGCTGCAGCGCCAGCGCGCGGGCCAGCGCGATGCGCTGCTGCTGCCCGCCGGACATCTGGTGCGGGTAGTGCTCGGCGCGCTGCGGCAGACCGACCAGCTCCAGCAGCTCCTGGGCGCGGCGGCGGCGCTGGGCCTTGCCGGTGCCGCGCATCCGCAGCCCGAAGGCCACGTTGTCGATGGCGGTCAGGTGCGGGAAGAGGCTGTACGACTGGAAGACCATGCCGGCGTCGCGCTTGTGCGCGGGGATCCGGGTGACGTCCTCGCCGTCGACCAGGACCTGGCCGGAGTCGTGGCTCTCGAAGCCGGCCAGGATCCGCAGCGCGGTGGTCTTGCCGCAGCCGGAGGGGCCGAGCAGGGCCAGCAGTTCGCCGGGGTTGACGGTCAGGTCGAGGCCGTCCAGCGCGGTGGTGGCGCCGAAGGTGCGACGCAGTGCGCGGAATTCGACGGTGGCGCTGGTGGCGGTCTTCGCCAGGGTGGCGGTGCTCATGGGGGTTCTCCGGTGAGGCTCAGGAGGTGGCGGTCTTGTGGTGGCGCTCGCGGCCGGCGGCGGCCAGCAGGAGCAGCAGCACCCAGGTGATCAGCAGGCTGAGCACGGACACCGCGACGGACATCTGCCCCTGGCTGTTGCCGACCGAGTAGATCCAGACCGAGAAGGGCTCGTAGCCGAGGATCGAGGCCGCGGTGAACTCGCCGAGCACCAGCGCCAGGGTGAGGAAGGAGGCGTTCAGCAGCGCGCCGCGCAGGTTGGGCAGGATCACCGCGAACACCGCGCGCGGCCAGCTCGCCCCGCAGTTGCGGGCCGCCTCGACCAGGGTGCGGACGTCCACCGCGCGCAGACCCGCGTCCAGGGCGCGGTACGCGAGCGGCAGCGCCATCAGCACGTACGCGATCACCAGCACCAGCGGGAACTCCGGCTGCTGGATGAAGACGAAGGTCTGGAAGAACGGCGTGTCCATCAGGTAGTCCGGGCCCCAGCGCAGCACGCCGATCAGTCCGGCGGTCAGCGCCACCGGCGGCACCACCAGCGGGAGGGTGCAGACCACTTCGAGCACCGGGCGCAGCCGCGGCGACCCCAGCCGGACGGCGATCATCGCGGGCACCAGCAGGAGCAGGAGCACGACCACGGTGACCGCGGCCAGCCCCAGGGTCAGCCAGAGGCTGTCGGTGAAGCCGGGCGCGCTCAGCAGGCCGGTGTAGGCGTCGAAGCCGATGCCGTTGACGTCGTCGATGGAGAACCAGACCGAGGCCGCCATCGGGACCAGGAAGTAGATCCCGGCCAGCAGCAGGACGGCGCCGCGCCACACGCGCAGGCGGGAGATCAGCTGAGCCATCGAGCACTCCGGCGCTGCAGGGGCAGGTAGACGGCCATCACCAGGACGGCGACGATGATCATGTCGAGGCTGAGCGCCAGCGCCAGGTTGCCCTGGCCCACCAGCACGTTGCCGGACAGCGCGTCGGCGATCTGCCGGCTGATCAGCGGTACGGTCGCGCCGACCATCGCGGCGGCGGTGGCGTACGCGGCGAACGCGCTGCCGAACAGCAGCACATAGCCGCCGAGCAGCGACGGGAACAGGATCGGCAGTGCCACGTGCCGCCAGTACTGCAGCGCGGTGGCCCGGTTGTTCTGCGCCGCCTCGCGCCACTGGGTGCGCAGCCCGTCCAGCGCCGGGGTGATGGTGAGCACCATCAGCGGCACCAGGAAGTACAGGTACGCGACCGACAGGCCGGTGAAGCTGTACAGCGACCAGCCGTGGTCGGTGAGGTGGAACATCTTGGTGACCTCGCCGGCGTTGCCGAGGGTCGCCACGAAGGCGAACGCCAGCGGCAGGCCACCGAAGTTGGCCAGCACACCGGAGGCGGTCAGCACCGCCTCGCGCAGCACGCGGAAGCGCGAGGTGACCACCGCCTGGGCGATCGGCACGCCCACGACGGTGCCGATCAGCGCGGTGAGCGCGGACAGCTTCAGGCTGGAGAGCAGGGCCGTCCAGTACGCGCCGTGCACCGAGTCGGTGAGGTTGGCGGTGGTGAACGAGCCGCCGCCGGTCGGCGCGTCGCTGGAGACGGTGAACGCGCCGGTCACGATGGCGACCGCCGGCAGGCCGAAGGCGATCGCGAAGAACGCCAGCAGCGGCACGGTGGCGAGCCACGAGCCGCCGCGCAGGCGGCGACGCTCGGTGGCGGGAGTGGGGGAAGCGGTGCGGGAGGCCCCCGGGCCGCCACTGGTGTCAGTGGCGGCCGGGGTCGGCACCGGGGTGGGAGCCGTGGTCATGTCGGTGATCAGCCCGCGATCGCCTTGGCCCAGTTCTCGGTCACGACCTTCTTGGCGGCCGTGATCTGGTCCTGGGACGGGAACGTGGTGAAGGGCTTCTCGACGGTCGGCAGCTTGGCCGCGGCGGTGGCGTCCAGGGTGCCGTCCTTCTTCAGCGCGTCGAACAGGGCCGGGGTGGCGTAGCCGCCCAGGAAGAGGTTCTGGCCCTCGGCGCTGAACAGGTACTCCTGCCACAGGCGGGCGGCCGCCGGGTGCGGAGCCTGCTTGTTGATGGCCTGGTTGTAGAACTGGGCGTAGGAGCCGTCCGAGGGGATCGACACCTGCCAGTCGATGCCCTTGCCCTTGAACTCGTCGGTGTAGCCGGCGTTCAGGTACGACCAGTCGATCGAGATCGGGGTCTCGCCCTTCTCGATGGTGGCCGGGGTCGACTCGACCGGGTTGAAGTTGCCGGACTGCTTCAGCTTGCCGAAGAAGTCGATGCCGGGCTGGATGTTGTCCAGCGAACCGCCGTTGGCCAGCGCGGCCGCGTACACGCCGCCGAACGCCGAACCGGACTTGGTCGGGTTGCCGTTCAGCGCGACCTGGCCCTTGTACTCCGGCTTCAGCAGGTCCGCGAAGGTCTTCGGGCAGTTGGCGACCTTCTTGCCGTCGCAACCGATCGAGATGTAGCCGCCGTAGTCGTTGACGCGAAGGCCGTTCGGGTCCTTCATGGTGTCGGCGATCTTGTCGAAGTTGGCGACCTTGTAGGGCGCCAGGATGCCCTCGGCGGCCGCCGACAGCGCGAAGGCACTGCCCAGGTCGACCACGTCCGGCGCACGGTCCTGGCCCTGGCGGGACTTGATCGCGTTGATCTCGTCCTGGCTGGAGCCGTCCGGGTTCTCGTCCTCGATCTCGATGCCGTACTTGGCCTTGAACGAGTCCATGATCTTGCCGTAGTTCGCCCAGTCCTTGGGCAGCGTGATGACGTGCAGCTTGCCCTCCTTCTTGGCGGCGGCGACCAGGGCGTCCATGCCGCCGAAGTCGGCGGCGGAGGTGGCGTCCTTGGCGGCCTTGGCGCCGCCCTTGGCGGCGTCGCCGGACTTGGCCGAACCGGCGGAGCCGCAGGCGGACAGGGACAGCGCGGCAACGGTCAGCACGGCCGCGAGAGCAGCGGCGCGGGGGCGGTGCACGGTCACGGGAGGGTCTCCTGGGGGAAGTGGAGCAGAAGGGTTCGCGAAGGTGCGGGTCAGCTGAAGGCTGAGCCAAGTTGGCCAGCCAACTTGGCTGCCGGGGGTAAGTACGCCCGAGTCCGGTGACGGGAAGGTGAACGGATGGCCCAGTACAGGGGGCGGCTGTGGGAACGGTGACTTCGCGAGCGCCCCCGCTTGATCGGCAGCGGCTACAGTCAGTGGTGTACGCGCGGTCTCCTCGCGCCTGCACCGCCCCAGGAGAGGGAACTTGACTCACGTGGCACCCGACCCGGACCGCGCCGCCGGCTCGCTCTACCGCAAGGTGGCCGCCGACCTGCGCGAAGCGATCACCTCAGGCAGCTTCGGGGACGCCGGTCGACTGCCCGCCGAGGGCGCCCTCGCCGAGCAGTACGGCGTCTCCCGCGGCACCGTCCGCCAGGCCCTCGCCATGCTCCGGGCCGACGGACTCGTCACATCCCGTCGCGGCACCCGCCGGGTCGTCCTCGGCAGCGCCCGCGTCCAGAGCTTCTCCGAACTCCTCAGCTTCACCCACTGGGCCCGCTCCATGGGCGAAGAGCCCGGCGGCCGCCTCGAATCCCTCATCCGCCGGCCCGCCGACGCCGCCGAACGCGAACAACTGCGCCTCGAACCCGGCACCGACGTGTACGTCACCCTCCGCCTGCGCACCCTCTCCGGCACGCCGGTCATGGTCGAACGCACCGTCTACCCGCCCCGCGTCGGCGAACTCGTCGCCGAACTCCCGCCGGACGTCGTCTCCCACACCGAACCCCTGCGCGAGCACGGCATCCTGTTCACCGACGCGGACCACACCATCGACGTGGTCGCCGCCAACGCCGACGACGCCCGCCTCCTCGGCTGCCGCCGGGGGAGCCCGCTCCTGCGCGAGAAGCGACGCACCACCGACCCGACCGGCACCCCCGTCGAGTGGTCCCAGGACCGCTACCTGCCGGGGACGGTGGCCTTCTCCATCCACAACTCGCTGGCATCGTCGGCGCTTTCCCGCCACGCGCGGGACTCCGACTAGGTTTTTCAGGGGCGCGAGGAACTGCGCGACCGACCATGCACTCAGGTAGAGCGTGGTTGGTCGCGCAGTTCCTCGCGCCCCTCTTGGGGTTTACGCCATCAGTTCGGCCAGGAGCGGGCGGAAGTGGGCGAACGGGGGAGTCTCCAGGTCCGGGTCCTTCGCCTGCTCGTCCCAGCGGCGGACCGCCACCGCGTCCGTCGCTCCGGGGTGAGCGGCGAACTGCGCCGCCTGCTCCTCCGTCATCGGGCCGCCCTGCACCCGCAGCGTGTACTCGGACGCCTCCGACAGCTTCGCCCGGTAGCCGGGCTCAGCCGTGCACAGGTAGCGCTTGGCGGCGACGTGCAGCCGGATCGGCTCGGTGACGTCGGGGCCGAACCAGCGGCCCAGCCAGTCGGCGCCGGTGTGGCTGTGCCGGTTGTCCTCGCCCTGCATCAGCCGCAGTCCCGCACCGTGGAAATGCCCGACGTCGTGCAGCAGCGCCGCCGCCACCAGGTGCGCGGGGGCGCCCGCCGCCTCGGCGAGGGCGCCGGCCTGCAGCATGTGCCCGGCCAGGGTGACCGCCTCGCCCAGGTACTCGCCGGCGCCCTCGCCCTCGAACAGCTGCTCAAGGGTGTCCAGGGCGGCGGTCCGGCGCTCCAGGACGGCGTGGTGCGAGGCGAGCGAGTCGAGGTCGGCGTAACACCCCTGGAGGTGGCGGTGGCCCTCCCCGGTCTCGAAGGCGGTGCGGGCGTGCAGCAGGCGGGTGTTGTCGAAGACCAGGCAGTCGCCGGGGGCGAGCCGGAAGGTCAGCTGCAGTTCGGGTCGCAGGGTGATCGCGGCGAAGCGGCGGTACGCGGTGTAGAAGGCGTCCAGTTCGGCGGTGGTCAGCCCGCGCAGGGTGGCGATCGAGCGGTTGTTGAACCGCACCTCGCGGATCCGGCCGCGCCCGTCCACGTCGATCAGCGGACGGTCGGCGCGCAGTTCGGTGCGGCGGTCGCGGAAGACGAACGGCACCGGGGTGCGGGTGAGGACGGCGAAGTCCGCCGGGGACTCCTCGCGCAGCACGGCCGCGGCGGTGAACCCGTCCACCAGGCCGGAGTCGCCGCCGGTGGCGTCGCTGCGCAGGCAGTGCAGCAACTGCAGGGTGGGGACCGGGTCGCGGTACGGGTTGTCGGTGTGCGGGGCGATCGCGGCGCCGGTGAACGCCAGGTTGGTCGGGTCGGGCTCGACCCGGACGTCGAACAGCTCGCCGTAGTTGGTCTCGCGCACGTACCCGAAGCTGCGCGCCACCTCCAGCACCTGGCGCTCCACGGCCGGCACGCCGCGCAGCAGCGCGAAGCCGGAGCGGCGGACGGCGGCGAGTACGGCGGCCCGCTCCCGCTCGTCGCCCAGGTAGGCGGACCAGTCGGCCTCCGGCAGGCCGGGCCCGAAGTCGGCAGCCGTCCACAGCTGCTTGCCGTCCTCGGTCCGGCCGTCACCCTCGTCCGTCCCGGCGAGCCAGGCCAGCGGGTACCGTGACCGGTGCCCGTCCGACCAGAGCACGGCCAGGGCGTCCCCGTCCTCGACGGACTCGGCGACGGCCAGCCCGTCCGGCAGGTCGCCGACCTGGAACAGCTTCTGCCCGTTGCGCGGATCGCGGCACTCGACGCACGGACAGTTGTCGCGCAGCCAGTACGGGGACAGGCTCATGGGCGGATCCCTCCAGAGTTGTACAGCCAACTTCGCCAGGTGGATCAGCCAACCGAGCCCGCCCGTCCCCCGAGTGCCCACCGGATGAACACCACCCGGCCGGAACACCAACGATCGGTCCGGGTGTCGCTCGGTAGAGTGCGGGGCATGAGCGATGGCGCGGTGCTGCACATCACGGGTCGGGTGCTGGTCTCGGCGGAGGACGTCCGGGACGAGGTGTGGGTGGTCGACGGGCGGGTGACGTTCGAGCGGCCGACCGGGGCGCGGGACGTGCGGACGGTGACCGGGTGGGTGCTGCCGGGGCTGGTGGACGCCCACTGCCACGTGGGGCTGGACGCGCACGGCGCGGTGGACGAGGCGACCAGCGAGAAGCAGGCGGTCACCGACCGCGACGCGGGCACCCTGCTGATCCGCGACGCTGGGTCGGCCGCGGACACCCGGTGGATCGACGACCGCGAGGACCTGCCCCGGATCATCCGCGCCGGCCGGCACATCGCCCGGACCCGCCGCTACATCCGCAACTACGCGCACGAGATCGAGCCGGGTGACCTGGCCGCGTACGTCGCGGCCGAGGCGCGGCGCGGCGACGGCTGGGTGAAGCTGGTCGGCGACTGGATCGACCGCGAGCGCGGCGATCTGGCGGCGTGCTGGCCCGGGGACGCGCTGCGCGAGGCGATCGCGGCGGCGCACGCGGAGGGGGCCCGGGTGACGGCGCACTGCTTCGCGGCGGAGTCGCTGCCGGACCTGCTGGCGGCCGGGATCGACTGCGTGGA
This sequence comes from Kitasatospora cinereorecta, assembly GCF_024172095.1. Taxonomy (GTDB): domain Bacteria; phylum Actinomycetota; class Actinomycetes; order Streptomycetales; family Streptomycetaceae; genus Kitasatospora; species Kitasatospora cinereorecta. The sequence goes on from NZ_JAMZDX010000001.1 coordinate 1,352,431, forward strand.
GCACGCGACGGGCCTCACCGAGGAGCTGATCCCGCAGTTCGCCGCCCGCGGGGTGGCGATCGTGCCGACGCTGGTCAACATCGCCACCTTCCCGGCGCTGGCGGCCGGTGGCGAGGGCAGGTTCCCGGCGTGGTCGGCGCACATGCGGCGGCTGCACGAGCGCCGGTACGACACGGTGGGTGCGGCCCACGAGGCCGGCATCCCGGTGTACGTCGGGACGGACGCGGGCGGTTCGCTCGCCCACGGGCTGGTCGCGGACGAGGTGGCGGAGCTGGTGAAGGCCGGCCTGTCGGCCACCGAGGCGGTGTCGGCGGCGAGTTGGTCGGCGCGGGCGTGGCTGGGCCGGGAGGGGCTGACCGAGGGCGCCTCGGCCGACCTGGTGGTGTACGAGGCGGACCCGCGCGCGGACGTCCGGGTGCTGGCGGCGCCGAGCCTGGTGGTGCTGCGCGGCCGGGTGGTCGGCCCGTAGGGGAGGCGGAGCATCGCGGGACCGCGCAGTCAAGTCTGTCCCAGGCGGCCGATAGGGTGATCGTCATGGCACCGCGACCCCTGCACGAGATCGTCGAACCCGGTTGGGCCAAGGCCCTGGAGCCCGTCGCCGGGCGGATCGCCGCGATGGGCGACTTCCTGCGCACCGAGCTGGCGGCCGGGCGCACCTACGTCCCGCCGGGCCCGGTGGTGCTCCGGGCGTTCCAGCAGCCGCTGGACGAGGTGCGGGTGCTGATCGTGGGTCAGGACCCGTATCCGACGCCGGGGCACGCGGTGGGGCTGAGCTTCTCGGTGGCGCCGGAGGTGCGGCCGCTGCCGGGCAGCCTGGTCAACATCTACCAGGAGTACGGGCGGGACCTGGGGTTCCCGCCGCCGTCCAACGGTGATCTCACCCCGTGGACGCGCCAGGGCGTGCTGCTGCTGAACCGGGCGCTGACCACGGCGCCGGGCCGGCCGGCCGCGCATCGCGGCAAGGGCTGGGAGGAGGTCACCGAGCAGGCGATCCGGGCGCTGGTGGAGCGCGGCGGTCCGCTGGTGGCGATCCTGTGGGGGCGTGACGCCCGTAACCTGCGCCCCCTGCTCGGGCAGGTGCCGGCGATCGAGTCGGCGCATCCGAGCCCGATGTCGGCGGACCGGGGCTTCTTCGGATCGCGGCCGTTCAGCCGGGCGAACGAGCTGCTGGTACGGCAGGGTGCGCAGCCGGTGGACTGGCGGCTGGCCTGACCGTCACCCCCGGGCGTCAACCTCACCCGAAGGAGTGAACTGACGCTCTGTGTTGCTCTTGTGACGGATTGTTCGAAGAGACTGGCGTTCAGTCGAGAGCGTACGCCCCTCACCCTCAAGTGCCCTGCGCGCAGGGTGAGTTCGAGGCGCGCTCGGTTCATTCGTCACCTCTGGGGGTTCCGTCATGTCCGCTGTCCTGCGTTCCGTCGTGGCTGCGTCGCTCGCTGCCGGCGCGCTCGCCGTCACGCTGCCGATGTCGGTGGCCCGGGCGGCGGACGCCGCCAGGCCGGGCAAGGCCAGTGCCGTCACCGCCGAGCTCGACCTGGACGTCAGTCTGCTGAACAAAGCGGTGGACGTGCCGGTGAACGTCGCGCTGAACAAGGTGCAGTCCCCGGCCCAGCAGAACGGTGCGATGCTGACCGCCAAGGTCGACGGGGTGGACCAGAACCGCCCGGTCACCCTGGTGAAGGCGCAGGTCGGCCAGTCGGTCACCAAGGCGGACGACAGCGGGGCGAGCGCCTCGGTGAAGCTGGTCGACGCGGACGTCCACGCGCCCGGCCTGCCGCTGACCACGCTGGTCGGCCTGGAGGCGCTGAGCGCCGAGGTGAGCTGTCCGGTCGACGGCCAGCCCACCGCCAAGGTGGTCGCGCCGGCCAAGGTGACGGTGCTGGGCAAGTCGGTCACGGTCGGGCTGAACGGGCCGAGCCACGTCGAGGTGCCCGGGGTCGGCTCGGTGGACGTGGAGTTCTCCAGGCGCACCGTGACCAGCACCACCGCGGCCGCCTCCGCGCTTCAGGTCAAGCTGGTGGTCAACCCGCTCAACCTGAACGTGGCCAAGGTCGAGGGCACCGTCACGGTGGCCTCGGTCAGCTGTGAGAAGCCGGTGCCGGCCTCCGTCCCCTCCTCCTCGGCCCCCGCCGCGGCGCCCACCTCCGCGGCGGCCCGGCCGGTCCCCGCGCAGGCGTCGGAGTCGCTGGCGTCCACGGGTGCCAACGGGACGGTGCCGCTGGTGGCCGGCGGGGTGACCCTGCTGGTGGCGGGCGGCGCGGCGCTCTGGATGACCCGTCGCCGCCGTGCCACGCACGCCCGTCGCCACTGAACGGCCGGCCCGGGCCGGCCCGTCCGTCTCACGGATGCGTCCACCTGGTGGGACTGGCACTGTCCGACCGTGAGCGTGCCGCTGCGGACGGTTGGTTCACATGGGCGTTACATAGGAGGAACAACCGGGAAACGGCGGCTTGCGACGCTACGCGGGCACCCACCACCCAAGCAGTGAGGTTCACCGCAATGGCAATCAAGGCCGAGTACATCTGGATCGACGGCACCAAGCCGACCGCGAAGCTCCGCTCCAAGACTCGGGTGCTGCCGAACGCGGACAAGATCCCCACCTGGGGCTTCGACGGCTCGTCGACCAACCAGGCCGAGGGCCACGCCTCGGACCGTGTACTCGAGCCGGTGAAGGTCTGCAAGGACCCGATCCGCGGTGGTGACAACATCCTGGTCCTCTGCGAGGTCCTGGAGACGAACGGTACCCCGCACGAGACCAACACCCGCGCCCTGCTGCGCGAGGTCGCCGAGAAGTACTCCTCCCAGGAGGCCATCTTCGGCATCGAGCAGGAGTACACCTTCTTCAAGGGCTCCCGCCCGCTCGGCTTCCCGGAGGGCGGCTTCCCGGCCCCGCAGGGCGGCTACTACTGCGGTGTCGGCGCCGAGGAGGTCTTCGGCCGCGAGATCGTCGAGCTGCACCTCGACCGCTGCATCGACGCGGGCCTCGCGATCTGCGGCATCAACGCCGAGGTCATGCCCGGCCAGTGGGAGTTCCAGATCGGCCCGGTCGACGCGCTGACCGTCTCGGACGACCTGTGGATCGCCCGCTACCTGCTCTACCGCACCGCCGAGGAGTTCGGCATCGACGCCACCCTGGACGCCAAGCCGGCGCGGGGCGACTGGAACGGCGCGGGTGCGCACACCAACTTCTCCACCAAGGCGATGCGCGAGGGCTACGACGCGATCATCACCGCCTGCGAGTCGCTCGGCGCCTCGCAGGAGAAGGTGCTGGAGCACGTCAACCAGTACGGTGACGACATCCAGTCCCGCCTGACCGGCAAGCACGAGACCGCCCCGTGGAACGTCTACTCCTACGGCGTCTCCAACCGCGGCGCGTCGGTCCGCATCCCGTGGCAGGTCGAGGTGGAGCAGAAGGGCTACATCGAGGACCGTCGCCCGAACGCCAACGTCGACCCGTACGTGGTGACCCGCCTCCTGGTCAACACCTGCTGCGAGGCGCTGGAGAAGGCCGGCCAGGTCTGATCCCGGCTCCATCGAGCACAACACGCGGCGTCCGCCGGTCCCCTCGGGGCCGGCGGACGTTTCGCGTTGTCCGCAGCTCCGGCCGGACCGCTCGGGCACGGGCCGGTGGACGGGAGAGAATGCGATGCCGCCACACCGGCGGGCCGGGCCGCAACCACGGGGGTGCCGATGCTCGAACTCGCCTTCTCCGCCACCGACCTGGGGCAGACCAGATTCGCCCTCTCGCCGCTCTGGGAGGTCCTGACCAGCCTGCGCACGCTGCACGCCGACGGCGTACGGCCGCTGCACCGGCGCTGGGTGGCGCGCACCCGGCCGCGGCTGAGCGGCGTCGGGCTGCTCACCGAACTCGTCCCGCCGCACGGCTACGCCCCGGACTTCCTCACCCCGCCGCCCGCCGCGCCCGCGCCCACCCTCGACGCGGAACTCGCCGCCCTCGCCCGCACCGACCACACCCGGCTGCGCGCCGACCTCGACCGGCTGCCGCACCTGGGACCGGCCGCGCGCCGGCTGTACGAGGACCCGGCGGACGGGCTGCCGCGGTTGATCGAGGAGATCCGGACCTACTGGGGGATCGCGCTCGCCCCGCACTGGACCCGGCTGCGGGCCGTCCTGGAAGCCGATGTGCTGCACCAGTCACGGCGGTTCGCGGCCGAGGGTGCGGCGGCGGTGCTGCGCGAACTCCACCCGGGGGTGCGGTGGGGCGAGGAGGTGCTCAGCCTGGCCAAGCCCGACTGCGGGCAGTCCGGCAGCCTCGCCGGGCGGGGGCTGCTGCTGGTGCCGTCCGCGTTCGTCTGGCCGTCGGTGCTGATCATCAACGCCGCGCCGGAGGCCGTCCAACTGTGCTACCCGACCCGTGGGGTCGGCTCGCTCTGGGAGCAGGCCCCGGTGCAGGTGCCGGACGCCGTCGCGGGCGTGCTCGGCCGGGCCCGGGCGCTGCTGCTCGCCCAGCTCGCCGAGCCCGCCTCCACCACCGAACTCGCCCACCGCACCGGCATGTCCGCCGGCGGCGTCTCGCAGCACCTCACCGCCCTGCGCGCGGCCGGCATCGTCACCTCGCACCGCGCCGGCCGCTCGGTCCTCTACCGGCGCACCGGCGTCGCCGAGACGCTGCTCGCGGCCGCGGCCGAGACGTGGTCCTGAGGACCTAGGGTCCGTCTTCGAGCCCCCGCCTGCCTGGCGGCGACGGACCCTAGCTGCGGGTGAAGCCGTGGGTGTGGGCGATCGGGGTGAAGCCGCGGCGGGCGTACCACTCGCGGGGCCAGTCGTCGGCGAGGGCGACCAGGAAGGTGAGGCGGTGGCCGGGGGTGGTGGCGGCCCGGTGCAGGGCGGAGGTCAGGACGGCGTCGCCGAGGCCGCGGCCGCGGCGGGGCTCGTCGGTGGCGACGTCCTCGATCTGGGCGATGCCGGTGGTGGTGTCCTGGTAGAGGTCGGCCCAGCTGCCGATCGCGCCGTCGCTGTCCCGGACGGCGAGGAAGTCGACCAGGTCGGCGCCGCGGTGCCGCAGCCGCCGCCGGTTGCAGAGCTGGAGCAGCACCTCCTCGCTGGTGTCGGGCAGCCACCGGCGCCACTGCCCGAGCTCGGCGGGCCGCAGGTCCTCGGCGGTGACGGTGCGTGCCCCGCCGTCGCCGGGCGCCGTACCCGTGTGCACCATCAGCACCTCGGCGCTGTGCTCGTAGCCGACAGCGGTGAGCAGGGGAGCGGCGGCCCGGCCGAGCGCGTCGTCTAGGACGGTGATCCGACGGTGGTTCAGGTGCCCGAGGGTGCGGTCGGCGAGTCCTTCGAGGTCGGTGCCGGAGACGGCCCGTTCGACGAAGAGCTGGTTGTGCTCGTGCGAGCCGCGGAACTCCTCGTCCAGGACGACGAAGCCGCCCGCCACCTCGATCACCCGGGCGGCCTGGCGCCGGGCGAAGGCGATCCGGAAGTCCAGGGCGACACTCAGAAGATCATCAGACATTCCGCCATGGTAAGGAGGCGCGAGCGCGGCGTCCCGGGATTTTCGCCCGCGTAGGGTGGTGCCGTGGCAGAGGACTTCACGGCCGAACAGGTCGCCCGCGGACGCGCTCTGCGCCGGGCGCAGGTGCCCTGGCTGCTCGGCGGCCGGGCGGTCGCACTGGCGCTCACCCTGGTGGTCGGGCTGACCCCGGCCGGGGCCGGCCTGGTGACCTGGGCCGGCGGGCTGTTCGGCGGCTCGCGCACCGCCGAGGTGCTGGCCGGCGCGGCGGCCCTCGTGCTGCTGGGCCAGGCGGTGGGGCTGCCGTTCGGCGCCCGGGTGCGGGTGATCCGCCGCGGCTACGGCCTGGTGACCCAGGGCTGGGCCGGCTGGGCGGTGGACGCGCTGCGGGGGCTGGCGCTCACCCTGGTGCTGGTCCTCCCGCTCGCCTGGGGCCTGTACGCGCTGACCGCGCACGCGCCGCAGCGCTGGTGGGTGCCGGCCGCCGGGGCGGCGGCCGCCCTGACGGTGGCGCTCTCCTTCCTCCACCCGCTGCTGATCGAGCCGGTCTTCAACCGCTTCTCCCCGATGCCGGAGGGCGAACTGCGGTCCGCTCTGCTGGGGTTGGCCGAGCGGGACGCCATCCGGGTGCGCTCGGTGCTGGTCGCCGACGCCTCCCGGCGCACCACCGCGCTCAACGCCTATGTCTCCGGCTTCGGCGCGACCCGGCGGATCGTCGCCTACGACACCCTGCTGACCACCGCCGAGCCGCGCGAGGTCGAACTGGTGGTGGCCCACGAACTCGGCCATGTGAAGCACCGGGACGTGGCCCTCGGCACGGTGCTGGGCGCACTCGGTGCGGCGGTGGCGGTCTGCGTGCTCGGCCTGCTGACCGCGTGGCCGCCGCTGCTGTCGGCGGCCGGCGCCACCGACGCGGCCGACCCGCGCTCGCTGCCGCTGCTGGCCGCGTGCGCGGCGCTGATCGGCGCGGTGTCCGGCCCGGCGCAGTGCGCGGTGAGCCGCCGGATCGAGGCCCGGGCCGACCGGCACGCCCTCGAACTGACCGGCGACCCCGAGCAGTTCATCGCGATGCAGCGCCGCTTGGCGGTGGCCAACGTCGCCGACGTGGACCCGCCGCGGATCCTGGAGCTGCTCTTCGCCACCCACCCGAGCTCGGTCCGCCGGATCGCCGCCGCCCGCGCCTGGCGCCCGCAGACCTGACCCCGCGAATTGCGGTGGCGGCGGCCCACCGCGATCACGGACAATCCCCCGACGACCGAGGGGACCGACCATGCCGCGACCAGCCGGACCGCCGCTGCTGCTGCTCGACGTGGACGGGCCGCTCGTCCCGTACACCGCGACGCCGGACCGCACTCCCGAGGGCTACCTCACCCACTGGGTGAAGCCCGCCTCCTGGGTCGCCCGCCACCGCGACCGGCCGCCGCAGGACGTCCCGCCGCTGCGGCTGTGGCTCAACCCGGCGCACGGCCCGGCACTGCTCGCCCTGCCGTACCGGCCGGTGTGGTGCACCACCTGGCAGGACGAGGCGAACGAGCACCTCTCCCCGCTCCTCGGCCTGCCTCGACTGCCGTACGTGCCCTGGCCGTCGATGCACCACGGCGACCCGGACGGGCTGCACTGGAAGACCCGCCACCTGGTCGCCTGGGCCGCCGGCCGGCCGTTCGCCTGGGTGGACGACGAGGTGGAGCCGCAGGACGCCGAGTGGATCGCCGCCCACCATCCGGCGCCCGCGCTCACCCTGCCGGTCGACCACCGGGTGGGCCTGCGGCCCGCCGACTTCGTCGCCCTGGCCCGCTGGGCCGAGGATCTCTCCGGGAGTGTCGCGTGATCCTGAAGTCCCTGTACCGCTACCCCGTGAAGTCCCTGCTGGGCGAGGAGTTGGCGGAGAGCGCGGTGACCGGGCGGGGCCTGGCGGGCGACCGGGAGTTCGCGCTGCTGGACGTGGAGAGCGGCCGGATCGCCAGCGCCAAGTACCCGCGCACCTGGCAGCGGCTGCTCACCCTCACCGGCGGCCCCGGCGGCGCGGTCACCGGCCCGGACGGCGGCCGGCTCGACGAGGCGGCGCTCACCGCACTGCTCGGCCGGACGGTCACGGTGATCGGCTCCCGGCCGGACGGCGCCGAACTGCAGCGCGCCGTCCCCGAGGAGGTGCTGGCGAGCGGCCCGGACCAGGAGGTGGCGGCCACCGTGCACGCCTTCGGCAGCGCCGCCCCGCCCGGCACCTTCTTCGACTTCGCCCCGATCCACCTGGTCACCACCGCCACCCTGGAGCGGATCGCCGAACTCGGCCCGCGCGGCGCCGCCGAGGCCGAGCGCTACCGCCCCAACCTGGTGCTGGCCGGCGCCGGCGAGCCGTTCGAGGAGAACACCTGGACCGGCCGCGAACTGACCGTCGGCCCGGAGGTGCGGCTGCGCGTGCTGCTGCCCACCCCGCGCTGCGCCGTCCCGACGCTGGCGCACGGCGGGCTGCCGCGTGACCCGGACGCGCTGCGGACCCCCGCCCGCCACAACCGGGTGGAGCCGCTGCCGGGCCTCGGCCCGCTGCCCTGCGTCGGCGCGTACGCCGAGGTGGTGACCGGCGGCCGGATCGCCCGCGGTGACCGGGTCGTCCTCGACTGAGGGTCAGACGCCGACGGCCGCGGCCAGGGCGGCGAGGAAGCGGTCGGTGGTCCGCTCGTCGCGGACCGCGATCCGCAGCCAGTCGGCGCCGAGGCCGGGGAAGGTGTCACCGCGGCGGACCGCGAACCCGGCCGCCCGCAGCCGCTCGCGCACCCCGGCCGCGCCGGCCAGTTCGATCAGCACGAAGGAGGCGGTCGGCTCGCCGTGCACCCGCACTCCCGGCAGCGCGGCGAGGCCCTTGAGCAGGTACGTCCGCTGCTCGGCGGTGGCCTCGGCGGCCTGTTCGGCCTCGGCCAGCGCGGCGGGGGAACTGCACGCCTCGGCGGCGACCAGGGCCGGGGTGGAGACCGGCCAGAGCGGCTGGGCGGCGGCGAGTTCGGCGATCAGCGCGGCCGGGCCGAGGACGTAGCCGATCCGCAGGCCGGCCAGGCCCCAGGTCTTGGTCAGGCTGCGCAGCACCACCACCTGCCCGGGCAGGTCGCGGACGGATGCCAGCGACTCGGGCTCGCCGGGGACGGCGTCCATGAACGCCTCGTCCACCACCAGGGTGCGGCCGGGCCGGGCCAGCGCCGCGACGGCCGCCGCCGGGTGCAGCACGGACGTCGGGTTGGTCGGGTTGCCGACCACGACCAGGTCGGCGTCGTCGGGCACCGCGCCGGGGGTCAGCCGGAAGCCCGCGTCGGCGGTCAGCAGCGCCCGGTGGACCGGGTGGCCGGCGTCGCGCAGCGCCGCCTCCGGCTCGGTGAACTGCGGGTGCACCACGGTCGCCCGGCGCGGCCGGAGCACCCGGGCGAGCAGCACGAACGCCTCGGCGGCGCCGGAGGTGAGCAGCACCTCGGCCACCGGCCGCCGGTGCCGGGCCGCCACGGCCGCACGGGCGGCCGTCCCGTCCGGGTAGGCCGCGAGGTCGCCGAGGGTCGCGGCGAGGCGCTCGCGCAGCCAGTCGGGCGGGGTGCCGGTGCGGACGTTCACCGCGAGGTCGACCAGACCGGGGGTGCGGACCTCGGCGTCACCGTGGTGGCGCAGGTCGGGCTCGGGGCTCACGTCGGGTCTCCTGTCCGCTCGGCGGGGGTGGCTCGGGGCCGGGCCGCCGCGAGGGCCACCGCGACGGTCGGCGAGGTCAGCTTGGGCACCAGCAGGACGCCGCCGGGCGCCGAGGCCAGCGCGGCGGCCTCGGCCACGCTCGGGGTGCCGACGGCCGTACGGGCCGCCCCGGAGGGGTGCGGCACCGGTACGCCGGCCAGCAGCGCGGCCGGAGCACCCGGGCGAGCAGCACGAACGCCTCGGCGGCGCCGGAGGTGAGCAGCACCTCGGCCACCGGCCGCCGGTGCCGGGCCGCCACGGCCGCACGGGCGGCCGTCCCGTCCGGGTAGGCCGCGAGGTCGCCGAGGGTCGCGGCGAGGCGCTCGCGCAGCCAGTCGGGCGGGGTGCCGGTGCGGACGTTCACCGCGAGGTCGACCAGACCGGGGGTGCGGACCTCGGCGTCACCGTGGTGGCGCAGGTCGGGCTCGGGGCTCACGTCGGGTCTCCTGTCCGCTCGGCGGGGGTGGCTCGGGGCCGGGCCGCCGCGAGGGCCACCGCGACGGTCGGCGAGGTCAGCTTGGGCACCAGCAGGACGCCGCCGGGCGCCGAGGCCAGCGCGGCGGCCTCGGCCACGCTCGGGGTGCCGACGGCCGTACGGGCCGCCCCGGAGGGGTGCGGCACCGGTACGCCGGCCAGCAGCGCGGCCGGGTGGCCGACCAGCGGGACGCCCAGTGCCAGGGCGGCCGAGCGCAGGCCCGGCTCACCGGTCTTGGCGTCGAGGGTGGCCAGCAGGACGACCGCGCCCCGCGGCAGAGCGGCCGCGGCGAGCGCGGAGTCGATCAGCCGGAGCACCTCGGCGCCGTCCGCGCCGCGGCGGGCGCCGACCCCGACCACCACGCGCTGCTCCACCGGGTCTTCCTCTCGTGCCCGGTACGTCCGGATCCGGACGATCCCACCACGCACGGCTGATGCGGGTCAATCGACACGGATGTGAGCTGCGCCCCGTCCCGCGACCGGGCCGGTCGCCGGGTCTTCACCCGGCCGCCTCGACCGTTCTTCTGCCCTTCACCCTTCTTGCCGGGTCACGTCAACCCAGCGACCCTAGGGTGACGGCGCTCCACCCCCACACCCTGTCAGTCCCTCGCCAGGAGGACAGCAATGACCGCCGCTCAGAACCCGAAGCGCACCAAGCGCACCCTCACCGCCATCGGCAGCACGGTGGCGCTCGCCGCCGGCTCGCTCGGCCTGTGGGCCGCCACCGGCACCGCCGCCCACGCCGCCACCCTGCCCACCCCCGACCACGTCGTGGTCGTGGTCATGGAGAACCACGCCTACACCCAGGTGATCGGCAGCTCCAGCGCCCCGTACATCAACAACACCCTGAAGGCGGGCGGGGCCAACCTCACCCAGTCGTTCGGCCTGACCCACCCGAGCGAGCCCAACTACTACATGCTGTTCTCCGGCTCCAACCAGGGCCGCACCGACGACAGCTGTGTGGGCGTCGGCTCGATCTCCGCGCCGAACCTGGCGTCCGAGCTGATCGCCGCCGGCCTGACCTGGAAGAGCTACAACGAGTCGCTGCCGAGCCAGGGTTCGACCGTCTGCTCCAGCGGCAACTACGCGCAGAAGCACAACCCGTGGTTCGGCTTCTCCAACGTGCCGACCAACACCGCCATGACCATGACCCAGTTCCCGACCGACTACACCACCCTGCCCAAGGTGTCGTTCGTCGTGCCGAACCTGTGCAGCGACATGCACGACTGCTCGGTCTCCACCGGCGACACCTGGATCAAGAACAACCTGAGCGCGTACGCGACCTGGGCGCAGGCCCACAACTCGATGCTCGTCGTGACCTTCGACGAGGACAACAAGCTGTCCGGCAACCGCATCCCGACCGTGATCTACGGCCAGCACGTCGCCGCGGGCAGCTCCACCGCCACCACCTACAACCACTACAACGTGCTGCGCACCCTGGAGGACCTGGCCGGCCTGTCCACCCACGCGGGCAACGCCGCCTCCGCCTCCGACATCACCGGTATCTGGAACTGACGCCGGATGTACCTCGCGGACTCGCGTCAATCCAAGAGCCGCGCCAGCACCAACGAGGCCGTCGCCCCGGACACCCGTCCGGGGCGGCGCGCCGCCGCGATCCCCGGCACCGTGCTCGCCCTCGGGGCGGTCAGCCTGGTGACCGACGTCTCCTCGGAGATGGTCAGCGCGGTGCTGCCGCTGTACGTGGTCGCCGCGCTGGGCCTGTCCCCGCTCGGCTTCGGTCTGCTGGACGGCATCAACAACGGCGTCGGCGCCCTGGTCCGGCTGCTCGGCGGCCACCTGGCCGACCGCGGCGGCAGCCGGCACAAGGCGGTGGCGGCGGTCGGCTACGGCCTGTCCGCCGTCTGCAAGCCGCTGCTGCTCCTCGTCCACACCCTCCCCCTGATCAGCGGCGTGCTCGCGGTGGACCGCACCGGCAAGGGCCTGCGCACCGCCCCGCGCGACGCGATGATCTCGCTCGCCACCGCACCCGAGCACCGCGGCCGGGCGTTCGGCGTCCACCGCGCCATGGACACCACCGGCGCCCTGCTCGGCCCGCTGCTCGCCTTCGCCATCCTGCGTCTGACGGTCGACGGGTACGACGCGGTGTTCGCGGTCAGCGGCTGCGTGGCCGCGCTCGGCGTGCTGGTGCTGCTGCTCTTCGTCCCCGGCCGGGTGCGCGAGAGCGAGCCCGCCGTCCGGCCCACCCTGCGCGACGCCGTCGTCCTGCTGCGCCGCCCCGCCCTGCGCCGGCTCACCCTGTGCGCGGTGCTGCTGGGCCTGACCACCGTCAGCGACTCCTTCCTCTACCTGCTGCTGCAGCGCGAACTCCACCTCTCCGCCCACCTGTTCCCGCTGCTGCCGCTCGGCACCGCGGCGGTCTTCCTGCTGCTCGCCGTCCCGCTCGGGATGCTCGCCGACACGATCGGCCGGCGCACCCTCTTCCTGGCCGGCCACGGTGCCCTGCTCGCCGGGTACGGCCTGGTGCTCACGCTGCACGGCCCGGCGGTGATCCCGGCGGTCCTGCTGCTGCACGGCACCTTCTACGCCGCCACCGACGGGGTGCTGGCCGCCGCCACCGCCGGGACCGTCCCGGCCGACCAGCAGGGCGCCGGGCAGGCCCTGGTGGGCACCGGACAGGCCCTCGCCCGGTTCGTCTGCTCGCTGGCCTTCGGCGCCCTGTGGAGCGTCTGGGGCGGCCGGACCGCCCTCGCCGTCACCGCCACCGGGCTGGCCGTCGCCGCCCTCACCGCCACCGCCCTGCTCCGCCCGGACCGCTCCGCGCCCACCGACCCGACCGAGGACGAGGTGTCCGCCGCATGACGAGATCCGCCCGCCTGCTCACCCTGCTGATCGCCGTGGTGCTGCTCGGTGCCGTCGGCACCGGGGCGGTGCTGTACGCCGCCGACCGCTCCGGCAGGCGGGACCAGGAGCAGGCCGGCGGTCCGCCCGTGCACCCCGGCATCGTGACCCTGAAGCCCACCGGCCGGCAGCTGGTGGTCCGCAACCTCGCCTGGGGCCCGCACCGCGACGAACTGGCCACCGTCCCGGCCGACCGGCCGGACGGGCCGCGCACGGTCTCCGGCGAGAAGTGCCTGCGCTTCCACGCCGCCGCCGGCACCGGCATCTGCCTGCAGGCCGAGCACGGCGCCCTGGAGGACACCTACCAGGCCGTCGTGCTGGACGACCGGCTGCACGAACTGCACCGCTTCCCGGCCGCCGGCATCCCCACCCGCGCCCGGGTCTCGCCGTCCGGCCACCTGGTCGCCTGGACCGTCTTCGTCAGCGGCGACTCGTACGCCGGCACCGACTTCTCCACCCGCACCGCGATCGTCGACACCCGCGACTGGCGGCTCGAGGACAACCTGGAGACCTTCGCCCTCATCATGGACGGCCACCCCTACCGGGCCTCCGACACCAACATCTGGGGCGTCACCTTCGCCGACGACAACCGCTTCTACGCCACCGTCGCCACCGGCGGCCAGACCTACCTGGTCCAGGGCGACCTGGCCGCCCGCACCCTGACCACCCTGCACCAGAACGTCGAGTGCCCCTCGCTCTCCCCGGACGGCACCCGGATCGCCTACAAGAAGCGTGTCGCCGGCGCCTCCCCGGACGCCCCGTGGCGGCTGTACGTCCTCGACCTCGCCACCATGACCGAGACCGCCACCGCCGAGCAGCGCAACATCGACGACCAGGCCCTGTGGGCCGACGACCACACCCTGGTCTACGCGATGCCCGGCGACTACGGCTCCGACCTGTGGACCACCCCCGCCGACGGCTCCGGCGCCCCCGCCCGCCTGATGACCTCTGCCGTTGCCCCGGCGTACCTCGGCTAGCGCCGAGGAATCCCCTGGTGCCCGGTGCGGCGCAGTGCCAGGATGTGCCGTTCTCCTCGAGAAGGGGCGTGGGTCGGTGGAGCTTCTGCCGGGTGAGCGGTTGGTGTGGGCGAGCGACGCGCGCGGGCGGTCGGTCGACGTCGGTGAGGTGCTGCCGGCGATCTGGGTCCTGGCGGGCCTGACGCTGTGGGCGCGCATGATCGTCGCGACGGACGCCTTCCCCGGGCAACTCGGGGTGGCCATGGGCATCTTCGCGCTGGGCTCGGCCGTCTCCTCCGCGCCGACCCTGTGGCTGCTGCTCACACGGCACGCCCGCGAGTCGTACGTGATCACCGACCGTCGACTGCTGCGCACCGCCCGGCACGGCGGCCAGGGTTGGTGGTTGGACCGGCTGCCGGAGCCCACCGTGCGCGGCTCGCGGGTGCGGTTCGAGTCGGCCACGGGCACCGGCCCGGGCTTCCTCGGCGGCCTGGGCGGTCGCTTCGGGACGGCGGCGGCACCGGCGCTGCGCGACCCCGCGGACCTGGACGGGGCGCTGCGCGCCCTCGCGGCCGGCCGTACCGCCGCCGCGCCGCCGCCGTCCGAGCCGCAGCCCGTGGCCCAGGCGGCGCCGAAGGGCATCGCCCTGCAGCCGTGGGAGCGGGTGCTGTGGACGGGCCGCCCCGGCGGGACACCCTGGATGGACGGGCCGGCGCAGGTCTGCCAGGCGGTCGGCCTGCTGCTGGCGGCGCCGGCGATCCTGCTGTTCGGCCACGGCGGCCCGGCCCCGTTCCAGCTGGTCACCGGGGTGATGGCGCTGGCGGCAGTCGGCTACCCGTGGCTCGTGCAGCCGCTGCTGCGCCGCCGCCGCTTGCAGCGGACCCGGTACGTGCTGACCGACCGCCGTCTGATCACCGACGAGGGCCCGGCCGGGCAGCGCTCGGCGGCGCTGGCGGGCCTGCACCCGCCCACGGTGCGGGGCGGGTCGGTGCTCCTGGAGCCGTTGGCACGCCCGGTCGTCGTCCGGCGCGGTCAGGACCCCGGCACGGTGGTGCTGGTGGCGGTGGCCGACCCGGAGCGGGTGGCCCGGACCGTCGCGGTGGCCCAACTCGCCCATCGGGGACCAGCCGTGGCCGAGGTGCGGCCCGCCGCCGGCCCCGGCGCGGACGACGAGGACGGTGCCTGGTCCCGCTGGATCTGACCCGCCCGGGCCCCGGGCGGGTCAGCCGCTGCCGAGCACCTCGGCACGGCGCGCGCGCCAGCGGCCCAGCAGGGCGGGGAGTTCCTCCCGCATGAAGGCGAAGAAGGCCAGCGACTCGGCGAGCCGGGCGCCGGCCGGCGTGCCGACGCCGACCGCGTCGATGCCCTCCTGGAGGCTGGTCTCCCAGCGGACCAGGGCCTGGTCACGGCTGACGCTGGCCTCGTACCAGGCGTTCTCGTGGACGCGGTAGCGGTCGCGCCGCGAGCCGGCCTCGCGTTCGCGGCTGACCAGGTTGACCTGGGTCAGGTACCGCACCGCGCCGGAGACCGCGGCGGGGCTGACCCGGAGCAGGTCGGCGAGTTCGGCGGCGGTGAGGCGGCCGGAGTCGGTGACCAGCAGGGCGCTGAAGATCCGGGCGGGCATCCGGGGGAAACCGGCGTCCGCCAGGACACCGGCGAACCGTTCGATGAAGGCGCCGACCGCCGTCTCGTCCCGCTCCACCGGCCCGCCTCCCATGATCATCCACCGTCGCGGCCCGTCCTGGCCGGAGCTGATATTTCCTGTGATTCACGAACTTCACGGATCTGTGAAACAAGAGTACGGTCGATTCATGACGACCGCCATCGAAGTGACCGGCCTGGTCAAGACCTTCGGCCGGACGCGCGCCCTGGACGGGCTCGACCTCACCGTCGCCCGCGGCGAGGTGCACGGCTTCCTCGGCCCCAACGGCTCCGGCAAGTCGACCACCATCCGGATCCTGCTCGGCCTGTTCCGTGCCGACTCCGGCACGGCCGTCCTGCTCGGCGGCGACCCCTGGCGCGACGCGGTCGACCTGCACCGCCGGCTCGCCTACGTCCCCGGCGACGTCACGCTCTGGCGCAACCTCTCCGGCGGCGAGGCGATCGACCTGCTCGGGCGGCTGCGCGGCGGCCTCGACCCGGCCCGCCGCACCGAACTCCTGGAACGCTTCGAACTCGACCCCACCAAGAAGGGCCGCGCCTACTCCAAGGGCAACCGGCAGAAGGTCGCCCTGGTCGCGGCCTTCGCGAGCGACGCCGACCTGCTGGTCCTGGACGAGCCGACCTCGGGCCTCGACCCGCTGATGGAGGAGGTGTTCCGCTCCTGCGTCGCCGAGGCGAGGGACCGCGGCGCCACCGTGCTGCTCTCCAGCCACATCCTGTCCGAGGTCGAGGCGCTCTGCGACCGGGTGTCGATCATCCGGGCCGGCCGCACCGTCGAGAGCGGCACCCTGACCGAGCTGCGCCACCTCACCCGCACCTCCGTCGAGGCCGAGCTGGTCGGCACCCCGCCCGAACTGCCCTTCGCCCACGACCTCGTGGTCACCGGCACCCGGCTGCGCTGCCAGGTCGACGCCGAGCACCTGGACGCCCTGCTGCGCGCGCTGACCGCCGTCGGCGTCCGCGGCCTCACCAGCCGGCCGCCCACGCTGGAGGAGCTCTTCCTGCGCCACTACGAGCCGGTCGCGCCCGAGCCGACGGCGGCCACCCGATGAGCGCCTACGCCGCCACCGCCACCCTCCACCGGCTCGCCCTGCGCCGCGACCGGATCGCCCTGCCGGCCTGGCTCTACGCCGTCACCGCGATGGTGCTCTCCACCGCCTTCTCCTTCCGCACGCTCTACGCCACCGAGCAGGACCGCCGCTCCTTCGCCGCCTCGATCGCCGGCAACGGCTCACTGCGCGCCCTGTACGGGCCGGTCCACGACGCGAGCACCATCGGCGGACTGACGGCCTGGCGGATGGGCGTCTTCGGCGCCGTCCTGGCCGGACTGATGTCCACCCTGCTGGTCGTCCGGCACACCCGGGCCGAGGAGGAGGACGGCCGCCTGGAGCTGGTCGCCGCGGCCGCCGTGGGCCGCCGCGCCCCGCTCACCGCCGCCCTGCTGGCCGCCCTCACCGCCGACCTGCTGCTGGGCGCGCTGGTCACCGGCGGCCTGCTGGCGGCCGGTCAGGGCGTCGCCGGGTCGGTGGCCTTCGGCCTGGCCCTGGCCGCCGCCGGCGTGTTCTTCGCCGCCGTCGCCGCGCTCGCAGCCCAGCTGGCCGAGACCGGCCGCGCCGCCAACGGCCTCGCCGGAGCCGCCCTCGGCCTCGCCTTCGTGCTCCGGGCGATCGGTGACGGCGGACCCCACTGGGTCAGCTGGCTCTCCCCGATCGGCTGGGCCGAGCAGGTCCGCGCCTTCGGCGGTGACCGCTGGTGGGTCCTGCTCCTCCCGCTCGCCGGCGCGGCCGCCCTGACCGCCGGCGCGTACGCCCTGGTGGCCCGCCGTGACCTCGGCGCCGGGCTGCTCCCGCAGCGGCCCGGACCGGCCGCCGCCGCACCCTCGCTGGCCACCCCGGCGGCCCTGGCCCGCCGGCTCCAGCGCGGCCCGCTGATCGGCTGGTGCGCCGGGTTCGCCGCCGCCGGCGCCGTCTTCGGCGGACTCGCCCAGGGCGCCGTCGACCTGGTCGGCCAGAACCGGCAGGTCGCCGACCTGATGGCCCGGCTCGGCGGCCGCCAGGGCGTCCTCGACTCCTACCTGGCCGCCATCGTGAATCTGCTGGGCATGGTCGCCGCCGTCTACGCGGTCCAGTCGGTCCTGCGCCTGCGCACCGAGGAGGTCTCCGGCCGGGCCGAGCCGGTGCTCGCCGGCGCCGTCTCCCGGCTCCGCTGGGCGGCCGGCCACCTGCTCTTCCCGCTGCTCGGGACCGCCCTGCTGCTCGCGGTCGCCGGCGCCGTCGCCGGACTCGCCGAGGGCGCCACCGCGGGCGGTCTCGGCCAGGCCCTCGTCCGGCTGCCGCTCGCCGCGCTCGCCCAGCTGCCGGCGGTCTGGTTGACGGCCGCCGCCGCCCTCGCGGTGTACGGACTGCTGCCCCGCTGGACGGCGGCCGGCTGGGCGGTGCTGGCCGTCTTCCTGCTGATCGCCTGGCTCGGACCGATCGTGCGCCTGCCCGGCTGGGCGCTCGACCTCTCGCCGTTCACCCACCTGCCGCACCTGCCCGGCGGCGACGTCACCGCCGCCCCGCTGCTCTGGCTCACCGCCGTCGCCGCCGCCCTCGCGACGGCCGGCCTGGTCGGCCTGCGCCGCCGCGATCTGGGGTAAGGCGTTTCGGGTCAGGCCCGGACGGTGACGGTCGGCTCGTGGTGCACCGGGAAGTTGACCGACGCCGCGATGAAGCAGCCCTGCTGGGCCGGCCCGTGCAGCGCGAGCGCGCGCTCGCGCATCGACTCCTCGGCGATCTCGATGCGCGGGCGCAGCACCACCTCCGTGAAGTGCCCGCCGCCGCCCGCCACCACCATCGTCCCCACCGCGTCGTCGACGTACGAGGTGACCACCACGCCGTTGACGGCGCACTGGTGGAAGTACGACATCATGTGGCACTGCGAGAGCGCCGCCAGCAGCAACTGCTCCGGGTTCCACCGGGACGGGTCGCCGCGGAACGTCGGGTCCGCGCTGCCGAGGATGGGCGGCACGCCCTCGGCGGTGATCTCGTGGGCGCGCTCGTACGACTTGTAGGTGTCGGTCCCGGTACCGAGGTTGCCGGTCCAGGTGACCCGGACCGCGTAGGTGTGCGGCTTCGGCATGGCTACTCCGTCTCGTCGGCGTCGGTGCTGCTGTGGATGGTGCAGGTGTCCAGGACGTGCCGGCGGGCGGCCTCCGCCGCCGCGACCGGATCCCCTGCGGCTATCGCGGTGAGCAGTGCGCGGTGCTGAGCGTCGACCAGGTCGGTGCGGCCCGGCACGCGCAGCGACGTCCGGGTGGAGACCTGGATGCGGTCCCAGAGCCGGTCCAGCGAGTGCAGCGCGACCGGATTGGCGGCCAGTTCCGCCACCCGGCGGTGGAACGCCCGGTTGAGCCGGACCGCCTCGGTCAGCCGGCCCGCCGCGGTCGCCTCGTGGGTACGGTCCGCCAGCCGCTCCAGGTCGGTCAGCTCGGCCGGCGCCAGCCGGCCGGCCCGCTGGCGCGCGGCGGCCAGCTCCCCGGTCAGGCCCTCCAGCGCGGCCCGGACCCGGTAGCAGTGCGCCAGCTCCCCGGCGTCCAGCTCCACCACCCGTACCCCGCGCCCGGCCGCCACCACCAGCCCGTCGGCGGCCAGCGAGCGGAACGCCTCGCGCACCGGCGTCCGGCTCACCTCCAGGGCCGCCGCCACGTCCAGCTCGGTCAGCCGCGAGCCCGGCGGGTACCCGCCGTCGAGGATCAGCTCGCGCAGGCGCTGGTGCGCTGATTCGGTTCGCATGAGGCCACTGTATGCACTGTATGCAATTGACGTAAAGCTGTCAGGGGCGGCGTTGGCCCTGCTAATGGGTGCGCGAAGGGACCCGGCGGTCGGCTATATTCGCGCAGCCGTCGAACAAGTTCTGTGATCAGGGGGTTTCGCCATGTCGGAGGAGAAGGACCGCGTCCCGGAGGGGCCCACACCGGCGTCCCCGTGGGCACCGCCGACCGACGCGATCCCCTCGCAGCCGGAGCCGCAGCCGCAGGCCGCGTACGGGCCCGAGCTGCCGCCCCCGGCCGAGGCCGAGAAGAACCCGTGGGCCGTCGGTCAGGTCCCCGGCCAGCCGGTCCCGCCCGGCTACCCCGTCTACCCGGCCTATCCCGGCTATCCGGGCTACCCGGGCCAACCTGGTTACCCCGGGTGGCCGGCGCAGCCGCAGTCGGGCTGGAACGGCTTCGCGATCACCGCGTTCGTGATGGGCATCTTCGGCGCCTTCTGCATGCTGTTCGTCGGCGGCATCGGCTTCGGCATCGCCGCCCTGCGCGGCATCAAGCGGACCGGTCAGCGCGGCAAGGGCCTGGCGATCGCGGGCATCGTGCTGTCGGCGGTGTGGGGCGTGCTGATCGTCATCGGCATCGCCGCGGGCATCGCGGACCGCTCCTCGTCGGGCGACGACTACGGCGTGCGCCGCACCCCGAGCCGCTCGGAGAGCACGGCGCCCGGCATGGTGGCGGTGCTCGACCTGACGGTGGGCGACTGCTTCGAGAAGTCCTCCGGTGGCATGACCGCGGTCTCGGTGAAGCGGGTGCCGTGCAGTCAGAAGCACTACGGCGAGGTGTTCTACACCGGTTACCTGTCCGGCGGCACGGACTACCCCGGCGACGCCCAGGTGACGGCCGAGGCGACGAAATACTGCGAGCGGGAGCAGGACAACTACGCGATGGACAGCTGGGCCGTGCCGGACTCGGTCGACGTCCACTACTTCCACGCCGACCGCAAGGGCTGGACCAAGCTCGGCGGACACCGTCTGACCTGCATCTTCACCGACTCGGACGCCGGGCTGACCGGCACCCTCCGCAAGGACCGCTCCAACCTGACCGCCGAGCAGGTCGCCTACCTCCAGGGCGCCAACGGCTTCAACCTCGCGCTGGCGCACAGCCCGGACGAGGAGGAGGTCGCCGACAACGTCGAGGGCTACCGGACGTGGGTGAAGGAGATGTCCACCGCGGTGGGGGCGCAGTCGTACCAGCTGCAGAACGGCACCTGGAGCGAGGCCGCCAAGAAGCCGGTCGCCGATCTGCTCGCCGAGCACCGTGAGATGAGCACCCACCTGCGGGCGGCGGAGGCTGCGCCCGACGCGGCCACCATGGAGCGGGAGCTCGGTCTGGCCTTCCGGCACGACGGCTACGAGCAGGCGAAGGCGGTCCGCGCGGTCCTCGGCCTCACCGCCGACAACCGCGCGGGCTCCGGCGGCGGCTCCGGCTCGGGAGGCGGCTCCGCCCCGCAGACGGTCTGAGCCCCCGCGGACGCCCTACGACCCCGCGCTGACCGCGGCCCGCACCAGGCGGGTCGCGGTCTGCGGCGTTCCGGCCCAGTGCAGGTGCAGGTACGAGGCGTGCACCGGGCCCTGGACGAAGCCCTCGGTGTGCGGGCCGGTCGGGGTGCGCCAGGCCCAGGCGGGCTGCTCGCCGGCGCCGGGTTCGGTGACCGTCCGGTGGAACTCGTGGCCGCGGACCCGGGTGCCGGCGGCGGCGAGCGGGCTGTCGGCGAGCGCGACGGCCTCGCGGTAGCCGAGGGTGAGGCGTTCGGTCATCCGGGCGGTGGAGTCCAGCACGCCGCACATCGGCTTGGAGTCCAACTCCCGTCCCAGGTAGAGCAGTCCGGCGCACTCGGCGACCACCGGCGCACCGGAGCGGGCGAGTTGGGCGATGGCGTCGCGCAGCGGCGCGTTGGCGCTGAGTTCGGCGACGTACATCTCGGGGAAGCCGCCGCCGATCACCAACCCGGCGGTGCCGGCGGGGAGTTCCCGGTCGTGCAGCGGATCGAACGGGACCACCTCGGCGCCGGCGGCGGCCAGCAGTTCGGCGTTCTCCGCGTACGAGAAGGAGAACGCGGCGCCGCCGGCCAGGGCGATCCGGGGCCGGCCGGGGACGGGCTCGCCGATCTCGGCGGCCGGGTCCCAGGGTTCGGCGTGCAGGGGCGGCGCCGAGCGGGCCAGGTCGAGCACCGCGTCCAGGTCGACCGAGGCGGCGATCAGGTCGCCCATGTCGCGGACGGCCTGCACGGCCTGGGCGGAGCGCTCCACAGCGGGGATCAGGCCCAGGTGGCGGGAGGGGGTGGCGACCGCGGGCGCCCGCCGGACGGAGCCGAGCACCGGGACGCCGGAGCCCTCCTCCAGGGCCTCGCGCAGCAGCATCTCGTGCCGGTCGGAGGCGACCCGGTTGAGGATCACCCCGGCGAGCCGGACCTCCGGGTCCCAGGAGGCGAAGCCGTGCACCAGCGCGGCCACCGACCGGGACTGCGAGGAGGCGTCCACCACCAGCACCACCGGCGCCTTGAGCAGCTTGGCGACCTGCGCGGTGGAGGCGAGTTCGCCCTGTCCGGCGGCGCCGTCGAACAGCCCCATCACGCCCTCGACCACCGCCACGTCGGCCCCGGCGGCGCCGTGCAGGAAGAGCGGCGCGATACGGTCGGGCCCGCACATCCAGGAGTCCAGGTTGCGCCCGGGCCGGCCGGAGGCCAGCGCGTGGTAGCCGGGATCGATGTAGTCCGGGCCAACCTTGTGCGGCGAGACGGCGAGGCCCCGCGCGGCGAGCGCAGCCATCAGGCCGGTGGCGACGGTGGTCTTGCCCGCGCCGGAGGAGGGCGCGGCGACGACGAGACGGGGGATGCTGGTCACGGAACTACCACTCGATGCCGCGCTGGCCCTTGCGGCCGGCGTCCATGGGGTGCTTGATCTTGGACATCTCGGTGACCAGGTCGGCGAATCCGGTCAGCGCCTCGGGCGCGTACCGGCCGGTGATCACCACGTGCTGGCTGCCCGGGCGGTCCTTCAGCACGGCGACCACCTCGTCCGGGTCGACCCATCCCCAGTGCATCGGGTAGGTGAACTCGTCGAGCACGTAGAAGCGGTAGGTCTCGGCGGCGAGGTCGCGCTTGACCTGCTCCCAGCCCTCCTTGGCCGCCTCCTCACTGGACATCTCGGCCTCGGCGGAGCGCTGGATCCAGGACCAGCCGGAGCCCATCTTGTGCCAGTCCACCGTGCCGCCCTCGCCGGAGGCGCCGAGCACGCGCAGCGCGTTCTCCTCGCCGACCTTCCACTTGGCGGACTTGACGAACTGGAACACCCCGACCGGCCAGCCCTGGTTCCAGGCGCGCAGCGCCATGCCGAAGGCCGCGGTGGACTTCCCCTTGCCGGGGCCGGTGTGCACAGCGGTGATCGGCTGGGTACGGCGCTGACGGGTGGTCAGGCCGTCGTCCGGGACGTTCTCGGCAACACCCTTGGGCATGGGGATCAGGCCGCCTTTCGCGGAGCGGAGGAACGACTGTCGCGGACGAGCGAGGCGACGCCCTCGGCGCGCAGCTCGTCCAGGGTCACGGCGGCGGCGCCGAGGTGGCCCGCCAGGGTCCGGGAGAGGCCGAGCCGCACCGGGCCCGACTCGCAGTCCAGCACCACCGAGGCGATGCCCTGGGCGGCCAGCAGGCCGGCCGCCCGGTGGGACTGCGCCACGGCGTCGCGGCCGCCGGTGGCACGGCCGTCGGTGACCACCACCAGCAGCGGGCGGCGGTTCGGGTCGCGCATCCGCTCCACCCGCAGCACCTCGTGGGCGCGCAGCAGTCCGGCGGCCAGCGGGGTGCGCCCGCCGGTCGGCAGCTGCTCCAGACGGGCGGCGCCGACCTCGACCGAGGAGGTGGGCGGCAGGGCCAGTTCGGCGCCGGTGCCGCGGAAGGTCACCATGCCGATCTTGTCGCGGCGCTGGTAGGCGTCCATCAGCAGGGAGAGCACCGCGCCCTTGACCGCGGTCATCCGCTGCCGGGCCGCCATCGAGCCGGAGGCGTCCACCACGAACAGCACCAGGTTCGACTCCCGGCCGCGGCGCACCTGCTCGCGGAAGTCGTCCCGGTGCAGCACCAGGGCCCGCTCCTGGCGCCCGCGCGCCACCTGGTGCGGGGCGGCGGCGCGCAGCGTGGCGCTCAGGTGCAGGTGGGCGAGGCGGCCCTGCGGACGGCGGGACCGGATGGTGTGCCCGCCGTCGGTCTCGGCGGGGGAGCGGCGCCCCTGGGCGCCCTTGCCGGTGCCCTGCACGGCGAACAGCCGGGTCCGGTACGGGTCGCCGGCGGCCACCGGGGCGCTCTCCCGGCCGCCGCCCGGGCCCTGCGGCGGGACGGCCTCGCCGGGCTGCGCAGCGGCGGGCTCGGAGCCGGGGTCGGTCGAGGCCACCGAGTCCTCGGGCGCGTCACCCGGGGCAGGCGCGCCGCCGTCCGGGCCGCCGCCGTCGGGGCCCTGGCCGCCACCGTCCGGGCCATCGCCGTCGGGGCCGCCGCCGTCGTCCTCGGGGTCCTCGTCCTCGGGCGCGTGCTCCTGGAGGGTGCGGTCGAGCTGCTCCTCGTCCAGGCCCGGCGCGTCGAAGGGGTTGCGGCGGCGGCGGTGCGGCAGGGCGAGCTGGGCGGCCTTGCGGACGTCCTCCTCCAGCACCTCGCGCCGGCCCGCCCACGCGGCCAGCGCCACGGCGGTGCGCGCCATCACGATGTCGGCGCGCAGGCCGTCCACCTCGAACGCGGCGCAGACCGCGGTGATCTGGCGCAGCGCCCCGTCGGTCAGCTCGACCTCGGGCAGCAGCGCCCGGGCGGCGGTGATCCGTTCGGCCAGCGCCCGCTCCTGCCCGGCGAACCGGTCCGCGAAGCCGGCCGGGTCGGCGTCGTAGGCGAGCCGGCGGCGGACCACCTCGGCCCGCTCGGCGGCGTCCCGGGTGGCGGCGATCTCCACGGTCAGCCCGAACCGGTCGAGCAGCTGCGGCCGCAGCTCGCCCTCCTCCGGGTTCATCGTGCCGACCAGCAGGAAGCGCGCCGCGTGCCGCACCGACACGCCCTCGCGCTCCACGTACGAGCGGCCCATCGCCGCCGCGTCGAGCAGCAGGTCGACCAGGTGGTCCTGGAGCAGGTTGACCTCGTCGATGTACAGCACGCCGCGGTGCGCCCGGGCCAGCAGGCCCGGCTCGTACGCCTTGACGCCCTCGGCCAGCGCCCGCTCCAGGTCGAGCGAGCCGACCACGCGGTCCTCGGAGACGCCGACCGGGAGTTCGACCAGGTGGGCCGGGCGCTCGCCGGCGGCCGGGGCGTGGTGCGGGCCGTCCGGGCACTGCGGGTCGGGTGCGGCGGGGTCGCAGGCGAAGCGGCAGCCGTCCACGGTGGCAATCTCCGGCAGCAGGCCGGCCAGCGCGCGCACCATGGTGGACTTCGCGGTGCCCTTCTCGCCGCGCACCAGCACGCCGCCGACGGCCGGCGAGACGGCGTTGAGCAGCAGCCCCAGCCGCAGGTCGGCCATGCCGACGATCGCGGTGAACGGGTAACGGACGTCTGTCACTTGGCAGTCTCCAAAGCTCCCGGCGGGATGAACGGCAGCCCGGCCGGAGCCCCGCCCTCGATCAGCTTCCACAGCGCGTCGGTGTCCGCGTGCTCCTCGATCAGGTCCCCCAGCCGGTCGAGCCGCTCCTCGCGGGCGGCGGCGAACGAGGTGTCCGGCGCCGGGACGAAGTCCCGTCCGGCGACGGCGGCGACGTCCCGCAGGAACGCCCGGCGGAAGCCGTCGTTCTCCAGCGCCCCGTGCCAGGTGGTGCCCCAGACCGAGCCGACCCGGCAGCCGTCGAGGAACGATTGCCCACCCTCGACCGCGACCACACCGTGGTGGATCTCGTACCCCTCGACCCGCTCCCCGTACGCCTCACCGACCGGGCGGGCCAGCACCTTCTCGCGTCCGAACACCACCCGGGTGGGCAGCAGCCCGAGGCCCTCGGCGCCACCGGTCCTCGACTCGACCTCGTCGACGATCTCGCGGCTCAGCATCTGGTAGCCGCCGCACACCCCGAGGATCGGCCGCCCGGCCGCCGCGCGGGCCTTCAGCGGGCCTTCCAGGCCGCGCTCGCGCAGCCAGGCCAGGTCGGCGACGGTCGCCCGGGTACCGGGCAGGATCACCAGGTCGGCGTCGGCCAGCTCCTCGGGCCGGGTGGCCCAGCGGACCAGGACGCCCGGCTCCTGGGCGAGGGCGTCCATGTCGGTGAAGTTGGAGAGCCGGGGGAAGCGCACCACGGCGATCCGCAGCACGTCCGCGCCGACCGGGCCCGCGGCCGCGCCGCCGGCCACCACGGTGGTCAGGTCGAGCGAGTCCTCGGCGTCCAGCCACAGGCCGCTCAGCATCGGCAGGGTGCCCAGCACCGGACGGCCGGTCAGCTCGCGCAGCATGTCCAGGCCGGGGGCCAGCAGCCGGGCGTCGCCGCGGAACTTGTTGACGAACCAGCCCGCCACCAGCGCCTGGTCCTCGGCCGACAGCAGCGCCAGCGTCCCGTACATGGCGGCGAACACCCCGCCGCGGTCGATGTCGCCGACCACCACCACCGGCAGCCTCGCCGCCGTGGCCAGGCCCATGTTGGCGATGTCCCGGTCGCGCAGGTTGATCTCGGCGGGGGAGCCCGCCCCCTCGCAGACCACCACGTCGTACCGGCCGCGCAGGTCCGCCAGGCACTCCAGCGCCCGCTCCAGCAGGTACGGCTTGCGCTCGCGGTAGTCCAGCGCGCCGACCTCGGCCACCGGCCGGCCGAGCAGCACCACCTGGCTGCGGCCGTCGGCGCCGGGCTTGAGCAGCACCGGGTTCATCGACGCCTCCGGTTCGACCCGGGCGGCCTGCGCCTGCATGGCCTGGGCCCGGCCGATCTCCGCGCCGTCGGCGGTCACGAAGGAGTTGAGCGACATGTTCTGCGCCTTGAACGGCGCCACCCGCACCCCCTGGCGGGCCAGCCAGCGGCAGATGCCCGCCGTGACCACGCTCTTGCCCGCGTCCGAGGTCGTCCCCGCGACCAGCACCGCGTTACCCACGCCTGCCTCCCTGAAGCGCCACCCGCGCACCCACCGTCACTGCCAGAGCCAGCGCCCCCACCCGTCGGGAGAGCCGGCACGCCCGCTCGATGTCCGCCACCGCCACCGGCCGGGACTCCCCGCCGAGCACCGGCCGGTGCTCCACCCGGGTGCCGTAGTGGAGGGTCCCGCCCAGCCGTACGCCCAGGGCGCCCGCGAACGCCGACTCGGCCTGGCCGGCGTTGGGGCTGGGATGGGACGAGCCGTCGCGCCGCCACACCCGCCAGGCGGTGCGCGGCGAGGGCGCGGCGGCCACCGTCAGCAGCGCGGTGAGCCGGGCGCCGGGCCAGCCGGCCACGTCGTCGAGCCGGGCCGAGGCCCAGCCGAAGCGCCGGTGGCGCGGCGACCGGTGACCGACCATCGCGTCCAGCGTGTTGACCGCGCGGAAGGCCAGCAGTCCGGGGGCGCCCGCGACGGCGCCCCAGACCAGGGCGTTGACCACGGCGTCGGCGGTGTTCTCGGCCACCGACTCGACCACGGCGCGGGCCAGCTGCTGCTCGTCGAGCGCGCTCGGGTCCCGTCCGCACAGGTGGGGCAGCCGCTCGCGGGCCGCCCCGATGTCCCCGGCCTCCAGCGCCCGGCCGATGGTCCGGGCCTCGCGGGTCAGCGAACTGCCGCCGAGCACGGTGAAGGTGGCGCCGGCCACCAGGGCGGCGCGGCCGAGCGGGGAGCGCTTCAGCGCCCGGTCGGCGGCGACGGCGCCGGCCGCGACGGTGCCCACCAGGGCGGCGGTGTACAGGGTGCCGGTACCGCGGTGGTCGCGCCACAGCGCCCGCTCCAGGCGGGCCGCGGCGCTGCCGAACAGGGCGACGGGATGGCCGCGCCGGGGGTCGCCGAGGGTCGCGTCGGCGAGATAGCCCGCGACGGCGCCCAGCAGGTACGGGGCAGCCCGCATGGCGTGCGTGTCCTCACTCAGGGTCCGCGCCCTGGATCGACGTAGCGGAGACGGGAGTGTCGTGGCTTCCGGGTCGTACCCGGTCACAGTGGCGGGACCGCGCCGGAATCTCACCGGCTTCCTCTGCATGCCTCCGTATGGCCCATGGATCCCATCACGCGCCGAGACGGGCAGTCAACCGAGGTGGCGGAGGGTTCGGTCACACCGAGCCACCGCCGGGAGGCGCCCCGGCGCTCGCGCTACCCGCGTAGTTCGCGCCGCCGTGAACCGCCGTCACTACCTCCGAGTAGGGGGCCGATTCGCCCGCGAGGTCTCGGACGATCGTCCAGTTACCGGCGGGGGTCCCCACCTGCGCTTCGTGTCTTCAGCGGGTGTGTGATCCGACAGGCGCACCCCTACGTTCTTGTGTCATGCGACGTAGACAGCCGCCCACCCCCACCCCGGTGCCGTTCTCCCCGACGGCCGCGCGCGCCCACCGGGCCGGGCTCGGTCTGACGCCGGAACAGGTCGCCGAAGGCATGGCCGCCCACGGCGTCCGCCTGCTGCCCTCCCACGTGCTCGGCTGGGAGAGCGGCGGGATCCGTCCGTCGGAGGAGGAGTTCATCGCCCTCTCCCGCGCCCTGTGGTGCCCCCCGGTCCAGCTGATGGGCGCCCCGCCGGCCACCCTGCGCGACTTCCGGGTCGCCCGGGAGCTCAACCAGGAGCAGGCCGCCCGCCGGATCGGCATCGGCCTGGCCGTGTACCAGAAGGCCGAGACCACCGGGAAGTGGACCGGCGACGAGGAGCAGACGTACGCGCTGGCGCACGTGCTCGGCCTCACCCTCCGGGCCCTGGTCCACGTCACCAACCGGCAGGCCGACCTGGACCTGCGGCTCAAGCAGGTGATCGACGGGCGCTGGCAGGCCCAGCTGAAGGCGATCGGCCGGATCGTGCCGGCCGAGCCGCACGCCCTGGAGGCGGCCCTGACGGAGCTGCAGAACGAGTACCTGGTGCCGATGCACTGGGGTGCCTCGGGCCCGGCCGCCGAACCGCGGCCCCGGCGTCCGCTGGCCGAGCGGTTCTGGGAGCTGCTCGCCGCCCGGGCCACCACGATCCCGGTCTGAGGCGGCAGCCCGAACGGCCCGCCCCGGGTGGCCGGGCCGCCACCGGGCGGCTGGACTGGTGACCGTAGCGAGTCCATGCCCAGCCCACCGGGGAGCGCTCATGCGTTGGGGAACCGCCGCCATCGTGGCCGCCGCCGCCGTCGGGACCGGAGCGGCGGTCCTGCTGCTCGGGCGCCGGGTCTCGGACCGGGTGGTCCGGCCGGGCGCGGTCGAGCCCCACGTCGCGGCCGCCCTGCGGATCCACGACCTCGGCGCCGGGCGGGTCACCGTCACCCGCAGCCCCGAGTCGCTCCGCCCCGGCCACTACGCCCTGGAGTGGGAGGACGGCGGGCACGCCGTGGTCGGCGAGATCCTCACCACCGACACGCAGAGCGTCACCCGCCGCCTGGAGCGCGCCGACCGCGGCACCCTGGCGATCGGCACCGAGGTCCGGATCACCCCCCGGGTGCACGTCGGCGACCCGCGCAGCGCGCTCGGCATCGACTTCGCCGAGCCCGCCGTCCCGGGCGAACTCGGCGCGATGCCCGCCTGGTACACGATCGGCGTCCGCGGCACCTGGGTGGTCCTGGTGCACGGCCCGGCCGCCGACCGCACCCAGGCGCTGCCCGTCCTCCCGGTGCTGCACACCCTGCGGCTGCCCACGCTGACCGTCACCCACCGCGGCGACGAGGGCGCGCCCGCCTCGCCCGACGGCCTCGGGCACTTCGGCGAGACCGAATGGCGCGACGTGGAGTCGGCGCTGCGCTTCGCCCTGGACAACGGCGCCGGCCGGGTGGTGCTGTACGGCTGGTCGCTGGGCGCCACCATGGTGCTGCAGACCGCCGCCCGGTCCGCCTGGAAGGACCGGATCGGCGGCCTGGTGCTGGACTCCCCGGTGCTGGACTGGTCGGACACCGTCCGCCGGGAGACCCGCCGCTCCGGCGCGTCCGCCGCCCTCGCCGAGCTGGGCGCGCTGGCCGCCGAGGGCCGGACCAAGGTCGACCTCGCCGACTTCGCCCGCCTCGCCGAGGGCCGCGACCTCGCCGCGCCCACCCTGCTGCTGCACAGCCCGGACGACAGCGTGGCGCCCTGGGCCGCCGCCCGCCGCCTCGCCGGGCGCCGCGAGGACCTGGTCAGCCTCCACCCCGTCCCCGGCGCCGAGCACGCCGCCCTGTGGAACGTCGACCCGGAGGCCTACACCGAGGCCCTGCGGCGCTTCTTCACCCCGCTGATCTGATCCGCCCCGGCCCGTCGGTCATGGCGTGAGCGCGTCAAGATGTGCCCAGCTCAGGCCCGGTTTGCGCGCTGTTGCCCGGTCTGCGGCGCATCCGCGGCCGAACCGGTCGAGACGGTGGCGGATCCGATGTGACAGAACGCCCGTGCACGGGGAAGACTGCTCGGCGTGACGTCTCGGAACCCGCGCGACCGTGATGCCTCGCCCCAGCCGATCGGGCTCGGTGCGACGGTGACCCGTCTGCCTGGCACGGCCGGACGGGGCGACGGCACACCCCCGGGCGTTCCCGGGGCCCCCCGCCGCCGCATCCCCGCCAAGCCCGGCCGTGGCCGGGTGCCGGTGCCCGACGGCTTCCCCGCGCCCGCCGAGCTCGCTCCGCTGGCCCGCCGGATGCTCGCCGACGCCGTCCGCGTCGCCCGCTGGGCCGGCGAACTCGACCACGTCGACAAGCGCGGCGAGCTGCTCCCCGACGACGCCCGCGCCGCCGGGCGCGCCCTCGCCATGACCGTCGGCGCCGCCGCCAAGGCCTGGGGCCAGGCCCTGCTGGTCGGCCTGGTGGAGCTGCGCGACGGCGGCGCCGGCCCCGGCTGGCGCCTGCACGCCTGGGAGCACGACGACGAGGCGGTGATCCGCGGCTGGTCCGCGCTGTTCGACGCCTGGACGCTGCTCGCCCCCGTCCCGCCTGCCGCCCTGCGCGGCGTCTTCGCCCAGCTCGCCGGGCAGGCCGTCGACCTCGCCCCGCAGCTGCTCTCCTTCCTCCACCTGGTGGACGGCCCGGTCGCCGACGGCGAACTGCTCGAACTGCTCCGCCGCGGCCTCGACGAGCGCCGCCACGGCATCATCGGCGGGGCGCTGAGCCTGTCGCCCGTCCCGCACGCCGCCTCCGCCGTCTCCGCCGTCCGCGGCACCTGCCGCGAGCCGCAGATCGACACCCCGCACCTGCCCAGCGACGTCGCCGCCGTCCTCGACTGGATGCTCGACGGCCTCGCCGCCGTCGGCGCCCTCGGCCGCAAGGACGACGCCGCCGAGCTCTCCCCGCTCGGCCACTGGGCGGTCCGCGCCAAGCTGGAGGAGATCTGCACCGTCGCGCAGACCGCCGCCGGCCACATCGAGCAGAGCGCCCCCGAGCTGCTCTCCGCCTGCGCCGACTACTCGCCCGGCCCCGCCCGCGCCGAGTACCGCGCCTGGGTCGCCGCCCGCCCGGTCGACCGCGCCGTCGCCGAGCTGCTGGACGCCGCCCGCGGCGAGGACGCGCTGGTGCGCGGGCTCGCCTTCGAGGCGCTGCGGGTCGCCGGTGGCACCGCCGAGCAGGCCGTCCGCGCCGCCGTGGAGGAGGCCGTGCTGCGGCCGTACGCCCTGCTGTGGCTCGCCGAGCAGCTCGACGAGGGGGGAGTCTCCCCGGCCGACGTCCTGGGCGCCCAGGACGCCGCCTGGCTCTGGGTGGACACCGCCGCCGCCGTCCTCGACCACGGCGACACCGCGCTCCTCGTCGGCCACGTCGAGGGCGCCTCCGCCGGCGAGCCGGTCCGCCTCTTCAACCGCGCCCGCCAGTCCGGCCACCCCCGCGCCGCGAGCGTCCTCACCGCCGTCGCCGGAGTCCACCCGGACCCGGCCGTCGCCCGCGCGGCACGCCGATCGGCCTTCTCCGTCGTCCGGTAGGTCATATCCAGGGGCTCGGGGAACTGCGAGGCCCGCCCCGTGGCTGGCGCACCTTGCTGGTATCGCCGACCACGGGGCGGGCCTCGCAGTTCCCCGAGCCCCTGTAAAGATGCCCCCAAACGAGAAAAGGGCCCCGAAGGACCCTTTCCCGTGCAGAGAAGTCTCAGCCGCGCGACTCCGCGCGCTTCGCGCGGACGTCGCCGACCTTCTGCCCCACCTTGCGGCGGATGACCAGCAGCGGCGCCATCGCGGCCAGCGTGATCTGCGCGACCGCCCCGATGTGCATCAGGGTGTCGCCACCGGGCAGGCCCGCCGCCCAGGCGGCGAGGCAGCCGATGGAGAACACGATCCAGGCCAGCGTCGCGGTGGCGAGCAGGCCCTGCGGCTTCGGGTACTCGATGCGGCTGACCATCAGGTACGCCACACCGAAGATCATCAGCAGACCCGGCACGAACGGCGGGTCGAGCAGCACGATCGCGATGACGGTCATGGCGCCCATCGGGCACGGCATGCCCTGGAAGATCCCCGGCCGCATCTTGACCGCCGAGAACCGGGCCAGCCGCAGCACCACGGCCAGCAGCACGGTGAGCGCGATCAGCGCCGAGAGGCGCTGGTCGGACCCGGGCGAGACGATGCCCCAGACCGCCACGAAGTAGGCGGGTGCGATGCCGAAGCTGATCAGGTCGGCGAGGTTGTCCAGCTCCGCGCCCAGCGCCGAGGAGCGCAGCTTGCGGGCCACCAGGCCGTCGAACAGGTCGCACATGGAGCCGATCAGCAGCAGCGTCACCGCGGTGGCGGCGCTGTGCTTGACCGGGGCGTTGGACTCACCGGTGAGGTGCGGCATCAGGATTCCGGTGGTGATCGAGTAGATCGCCAGGAAGCCGCAGACGGCGTTGCCCAGGGTCAGGAAGTCGGCGGTGGAGAGGTGCTGCGGCGAGCGCGGGGCCCGCAGCTCGCGGTCACGGGCCCAGCGGCGACGGCGGAGGGAGGTCTCCTCCTCCTCGCCCAGCCCGACAAGGGTCTCAGGATCAGTCACGGTCAAGGCGAGTCACCCCGGCTGTGGTCTTCTGGCCGACCTGGACGCCGACCTCGACGCCTGCCGGCAGGTAGGTGTCGACGCGGGAGCCGAAGCGGATCAGACCGATCCGCTCGCCCTGCTCGACCTTGGTGCCGGCGGGCACGTACGGCACGATCCGGCGGGCCACGGCCCCCGCGATCTGCACCATCTCGATGTCGCCGAGCTCGGTGTCGAAGTGCCAGACGACCCGCTCGTTCTGGTCGCTGTCCTTGTTGAACGCCGGGACGAAGCCGCCGGCGACGTGCTCCACGGACGTCACCGTGCCCGGCAGCGGGGCGCGGTTGACGTGGACGTTGAGCGGGCTCATGAAGATGGCGACGCGGGTGCGGCCGTCCGGCCAGGCGTCGATGGACTGGACCACGCCGTCGGCCGGGGAGATCACTCTGCCCGCACCGATCTCACGCTCGGGGTCGCGGAAGAACCACAGCATGCCCGCGCTCAGCGCACAGGCGGGAACGGCCGCCAGGGCCCACTTGCCGGAGCGCCGGGTGAGGGCGGTCGTCACGGCGGCGGTGGCCAGGGTCGGGACGAACCACGGGGTGGCACCGCGCGCGATGGTCACGCGGGGACGCCGACCGGCGGGGCCGTGACCCGAGGCGGAGGTGTGAGGGGACGGGCTGAGGGGCATCGAGGACCTTTAGTCGCGGGGGATCTTGGCCACTGGACGGGGGCCACCGCGGGGATCGAGTGATAAGGGGACGGCTGCTGTCCCGGTGGATGCTATCGGGACCAGGCGGTAGGTGGGCAAGCCGCCTGCTCGGGGAACTGTGCGCGGCTGTTCCGGTGTGCACCTGCTATGTGTACGACCGTAACCGGGGTCGGTCCGGTTCCCCAAGAGGTCGGAAGGCCTGCGTGACCCACGTCTCAGCGCCACGCGGGCGACACGAGGGTGTGCGGAAGCGGCCGCAGGGCGCGTACCTGCATAAATGCGCCCCACGGCCGCTTCCGGGCCACCGCACCGCCCCCCTCGGCTGACCAGGCCGGGTCGGCGCGGCGGAGGTCGTAGCGGGCCCGCACGCCCGCTCCGACCGTGACGGAGAGTTCCGGGTGCCGTCAGTCGGCGAGCTTGTACTCCTCGAGCAGGCGGCGGCCCACGATCATCTTCTGGATCTCCGCCGTTCCTTCACCGATCAGCAGCATCGGGGCCTCGCGGTAGAGGCGCTCGATCTCGTACTCCTTGGAGAAGCCGTAGCCGCCGTGGATGCGGAAGGCGTCCTCCACGACCTCCTTGCAGTACTCGGAGGCGAGGTACTTCGCCATGCCGGCCTCGAGGTCGTTGCGCTCGCCGCTGTCCTTCTTGCGGGCGGCCATCACCATCATCTGGTGGGCGGCCTCGACCTTGGTGGCCATCTCGGCGAGCTTGAACTGGATCGCCTGGTGCTCGGCGATCTTCTTGCCGAAGGTGGTGCGCTGCTGGGCGTAGGCGATGCCCAGCTCGAAGGCGCGGCGGGCGACACCGCAGCCGCGGGCGGCGACGTTGACGCGGCCGACCTCGACGCCGTCCATCATCTGGTAGAAGCCCTTGCCCGGGACGCCGCCGAGGATGCGGTCGGCCGGGATCCGGACGTCCTGCAGCACCAGCTCGGTGGTGTCGACGCCCTTGTAGCCCATCTTCTCGATCTTGCCGGGCACGGTCAGGCCGGGAACCTTGGGGTTCGGGCCGAAACCGGCCTCCTTCTCGATCAGGAAGGTGGTCATGTTCCGGTACGGGGTGTTGCCGCCCTCGTCGGTCTTGCACAGGACCGCCACCAGCGTGGAGGTGCCGCCGTTGGTCAGCCACATCTTCTGGCCGTTGAGGACGTAGAAGTCACCGTCCTTGACGCCCTTGGTGGAGATCGCCGCCACGTCGGAGCCGAGGGCCGGCTCGGACATCGAGAAGGCGCCGCGGATCTCGCCGGCCGCCATCCGGGGCAGGAAGTAGTCCTTCTGCTCCTGGGTGCCGTGCGCGTTGATCATGTGCGCCACGATGAAGTGGGTGTTGACGATGCCGGAGACGGACATCCAGCCGCGGGCGATCTCCTCGACCACCAGGGCGTAGGTGAGCAGCGACTCGCCGAGGCCGCCGTACTCCTCGGGGATGGTCAGACCGAACAGGCCGAGCTGCTTCATGCCCTCGACGATGGCGGTCGGGTACTCGTCCTTGTGCTCCAGCTCGGTCGCGACCGGGATGATCTCCTTGTCGACGAAGTCCCGCACGGTGGCGAGGATGTCCCGCTGGATCTCGGTGAGGCCGTCGGTCTGTGCGAGGCGTCCCATCGCGCGGCTCCCTAT
Source organism: Kitasatospora cinereorecta (assembly GCF_024172095.1). Classification (GTDB taxonomy): domain Bacteria; phylum Actinomycetota; class Actinomycetes; order Streptomycetales; family Streptomycetaceae; genus Kitasatospora; species Kitasatospora cinereorecta. Next base: position 1,386,656 of record NZ_JAMZDX010000001.1, read on the forward strand.
CTGAAGGCTGAGGGTGGGGGAGAAAGAAGTCTGTGACGGGGGCCCTGCCGGCGTGGCTGCGGCAGCAGGGCCCCCGTGGCCGGGTTCGGGGTCGGCCGATGACGGCGGCCTGCCCGTCCGGGGTCAGGGGTGGCTACGCGAGCGGCTCGGGGCGACCGGGCTGGTCGCCGCCGCGCTCCTTGAGGTACTGCTCGGTCGGCACCATCACCTTGCGGCGGAAGATGCAGACGACCGTGCCGTCCTGCTTGTAGCCCTTGGTCTCGACGTAGACGATGCCGCGGTCGGGCTTCGAGGTCATGTTCTTGTCGAGGACCGTGGTCTCGCCGTAGATGGTGTCGCCGTGGAAGGTCGGCGCGATGTGGCGCAGCGACTCGATCTCCAGGTTGGCGAGCGCCTTGCCGGACACGTCCTCGACGCTCATGCCGAGCAGCAGCGAGTAGATGTAGTTGCCGACCACGACGTTCTGGCCCTGCACGGTGGTGGTCGCGTAGTTGGCGTCCATGTGCAGCGGGTGGTGGTTCATGGTGAGCAGGCAGAAGAGGTGGTCGTCGTACTCGGTGACCGTCTTGCCGGGCCAGTGCTTGTAGATGGCACCGACCTCGAACTCCTCGTAGGTGCGTCCGAACTGCATGGCTCAGCTCTCCGGGATCTCGAACTTGGTGGTGCGCTCCATGCCGGCGGCCCGGCCCTTGCCGGCGATGACCAGGGCCATCTTGCGGCTGGCCTCGTCGATCATCTCGTCGCCGAGCATCGCGGAGCCCTTGGCGCCGCCGGCCTCCGAGGTGCACCAGTCGTAGGCGTCCAGGATCAGCTCGGCGTGGTCGTAGTCCTCCTGCGAGGGCGAGAAGATCTCGTTCGCGGCGGCGACCTGGTCCGGGTGGAGCACCCACTTGCCGTCGAAGCCGAGCGCGGCGGCGCGGCGGGCGACCGCCTTGTAGCCCTCCTGGTTGCGGATCTGCAGGTAGGGGCCGTCGATCGCCTGCAGGTCGTTGGCGCGGGCGGCCATCAGGATGCGCATCAGGATGTAGTGGTAGGCGTCGGCGTCGTAGCCGGGCGGCTGCTCGCCGACCACCAGGGACTTCATGTTGATCGAGGCCATGAAGTCGGCCGGGCCGAAGATGATGGTCTCCAGCCGGGGCGAGGCCTCGGCGATCGCGTCGACGTTGATCAGGCCCTTGGCGTTCTCGATCTGCGCCTCGATGCCGATCTTGCCGACCTCGAAGCCCATGGTCTTCTCGATCTGGGTGAGCAGCAGGTCGAGCGCCTTGACCTGCTCCGCGGTCTGCACCTTCGGCAGCATGATGCAGTCGAGGTTCGGGCCGGCGCCCTCGACGACGGTGATCACGTCGCGGTAGGTCCAGTGGGTGGTCCAGTCGTTGACCCGGACGACCTTGGTCTTGTTGCCCCAGTCGCCGTTGTTCAGCGCGTCCACGATGTTGTGGCGGGCGCTCTCCTTGACCAGCGGGGCGCAGGCGTCCTCCAGGTCGAGGAAGACCTGGTCGGCCGGGAGGCCCTGGGCCTTCTCCAGGAAGCGCGGGTTGCTGCCCGGTACGGCGAGGCAGGAACGGCGGGGCCGCAGGCGGTTGACGGTCATGTGCGGTGGGGTTCCTTCCGGGGGGTCAGCTGGTCGCGCTGGTCGTGGTCGCGGCCCAAGGCTGGAGCCTGTTGGCGAGCCGGATCTCGTCCACGATCCGGCCGATGATGGTCGTGATACCGAAGTCCTTCGGGGTGAAGACCGCGGCGACACCGCCGGCCTTGAGGGCCTCGGCGTCCGCAGCGGGGATGATGCCTCCGACGATCACGGGCACATCCTCCACCCCGGCGCGGCGCAGCCGCTGTATGACGTCCGGCACAAGCTCGGGGTGGGCGCCGGAGAGGATCGACAGGCCCACGCAGTGGACGTCCTCCGCGACGGCCGCGGAGACGATCTGTTCGGGCGTCAGCCGGATGCCCTGGTAGACCACCTCGAACCCGGCGTCGCGGGCCCGGACGGCGATCTGCTCGGCGCCGTTGGAGTGGCCGTCCAGGCCGGGCTTGCCGACCAGCAGGCGCAGCTTGCCGGTACCGAGCTCCGCGGCGGTCGCGGCGACCGCCTCGCGGACCTGGGCCAGCTCGCCGCCCGGCTCGGCCGCCACGGCGACCGGGGCGCCGCCGACGCCGGTGGGGGCGCGGTACTCGCCGAACACCTCGCGCAGGGCGAAGGACCACTCGCCGGTGGTCACCCCGGCGCGGGCACAGACGAGGGTGGCCGCCATCAGGTTCTCGTCGGTCGCGGCGACCGCCTTGAGCTCGGCCAGCGCCTGCTGGGCGGCGGCCTCGTCGCGCTCGCCGCGCCACTTCTCCAGCGAGGCGAGCACCGAGCGCTCGGAGGCCGGGTCGACCACCATGATGGCGTCGTCGAGGTTGGCCGTGAGCGGGCTGACCTCGGTGGTGTCGAAGCAGTTGACGCCGACGATCTTGTCCTGGCCGGCCTCGATCCGGGCCCGGCGCTCGGCGTGCGAGGCGACCAGGTTGGACTTCAGGTAGCCGGACTCGACGGCCGGGATGACCCCGCCCATCTCCAGCACCTTGGCGATCTCCGCCTCGGCGCCCTCCAGCAGCTCCCGGGTCTTGGCCTCGACCACGTGCGAGCCGTTGAAGATGTCGCCGTACTCCAGCAGGTCCGACTCGTAGGCCAGCACCTGCTGGATCCGCAGCGACCACTGCTGGTCCCACGGGCGGGGCAGGCCGAGCGCCTCGTTCCACGCGGGCAGCTGGACGGCGCGGGCGCGGGCGTCCTTGGACAGCGTGACGGCGAGCATCTCCAGCACGATGCGCTGGACGTTGTTCTCCGGCTGGGCCTCGGTCAGGCCGAGCGAGTTGACCTGCACGCCGTAGCGGAACCGGCGCTGCTTGGCGTCCTCGATGCCGTACCGCTCGCGGGTGACCTTCTCCCAGAGCAGGTTGAAGGCCCGCATCTTGCACATCTCCTCGACGAAGCGGACGCCCGCGTTCACGAAGAAGGAGATGCGGGCGACCACCTCGCCCATCCGCTCGGCCGGCACCTGGCCGGAGTCGCGGACGGCGTCCAGCACGGCGATCGCGGTGCACATCGAGTACGCGATCTCCTGGACCGGGGTGGCCCCGGCCTCCTGGAGGTGGTAGCTGCAGATGTTGATCGGGTTCCACTTGGGGATGTTGCCGACCGTGTAGGCGATCATGTCGGTGATCAGCCGGACCGACGGCCCCGGCGGGAAGACGTGCGTCCCGCGCGAGAGGTACTCCTTGACGATGTCGTTCTGGGTGGTGCCGGTGAGCTTGGCGATGTCCGCGCCCTGCTCCTCGGCGACCACCTGGTAGAGCGCCAGCAGCCACATCGCGGTGGCGTTGATCGTCATGGAGGTGTTGGTCTGCTCGAGCGGGATGCCGTCGAACAGGGTGCGCATGTCGCCGACGTGCCCGACCGGCACGCCGACCCGGCCGACCTCGCCGCGGGCGAGGACGTGGTCGGAGTCGTACCCGGTCTGGGTCGGCAGGTCGAACGCCACCGACAGACCGGTCTGACCCTTCGCCAGGTTCCGCCGGTAGAGCGCGTTGGAGTCGCTCGCGGTGGAGTGTCCGGCGTAGGTCCGCATCAACCACGGACGGTCACGGTCGGCCATGTCAGATGTCCCGGAAGCGGTTGATCGCCGGCAGGTGCTTGGCGCGCAGCTCGTGGTCGCGGACGCCCATGCCCTCCTGGGGCGCCAGGCAGAGCACGCCGACCTTGCCCTGGTGCTTGTTCTGGTGCACGTCGAGGGCGGCCTGGCCGGTCTCCTCCAGGGAGTAGACCTTGGACAGGGTCGGGTGGATCTTGCCCTTGGCGACCAGGCGGTTGGCCTCGAACGCCTCGCGGTAGTTGGCGAAGTGCGAACCGACGATGCGCTTCAGCGACATCCACAGGTAGCGGTTGTCGTACTGGTGCATGAAGCCGGAGGTCGAGGCGCAGGTGACGATGGTGCCGCCCTTGCGGGTGACGTAGACCGACGCGCCGAAGGTCTCGCGGCCCGGGTGCTCGAAGACGATGTCGACGTCCTCGCCGCCGGTGAACTCGCGGATCTTGGAGCCCAGGCGCTTCCACTCGCGCGGGTCCTGGTTGTTCTCGTCCTTCCAGAACTTGTACCCCTCGGCGGAGCGGTCGATGATCGCCTCGGCGCCCATGGCGCGGCAGATCTCGGCCTTGGCCTCGCTGGAGACCACGCAGATCGGGGTGGCGCCGCCGGCCAGCGCGTACTGCGTGGCGTAGGAGCCGAGGCCGCCGCTGGCGCCCCAGATCAGCACGTTGTCGCCCTGCTTCATGCCGGCGCCGTTCTGCGACACCAGCTGGCGGTAGGCGGTGGAGTTGACCAGGCCCGGGGAGGCGGCCTCCTCCCAGGTGAGGTGCTTCGGCTTGGGCAGCAGCTGGTTGGTCTTCACCAGGGCGATCTGGGCCAGGCCGCCGAAGTTGGTCTCGAAGCCCCAGATGCGCTGCTCCGGGTCCATCATCGTGTCGTTGTGGCCGTCCGGGGACTCCAGCTCGACCGAGAGGCAGTGCGCGACGACCTCGTCGCCCGGCTTCCAGGCGTTGACGCCGGCGCCGGTGCGCAGCACGACGCCCGCGAGGTCCGAGCCGAGGATGTGGTACGGCAGGTCGTGGCGCTTGGTCAGCGGCGACAGGCGGCCGTAGCGCTCCAGGAAGCCGAAGGTGGAGACCGGCTCGAAGATCGAGCTCCACACGGTGTTGTAGTTGACGGAGCTCGCCATGACGGCGACCAGGGCCTCGCCCGGGCCGAGCTCCGGCAGCGCCACGTCGTCCAGGTGGAGCGACTTGCGCGGGTCCTTGTCGCGGCTGGCGAGGCCGGCGAACATCTGCTCCTCGTCCTTGTGGAGCGTCACGGCCCGGTAGGACTCGGGCAGCGCGATGTTGGCGAAGTCAGCCGACGTGGCGTCGGTGCTGAGGATCGCGTCGAGAATTTCCTGCATGGCTGCCTCCGAAGGCGTACCTGTGTGAGGGGCACAGGGCGTCTGGGGGAGCCGGGAGCGGACACCGGCTTCGCTGAATGGCTGTGGGTGGGACGGGCTGTGAGGTGCGACGGATGGTGGGTCGCGCGAGGTGGTGCTGGTGGTGCTCGTCCCCGCGGTGTGGGGACGCCGGACGCGGCGCGCCGAGGTGGGGAGCCGCGGCGCCGCGACTGGTGGGTAACAAGGTAATGGCACGCTGTGCCACTCGTAAAGACACCGGGTGTCATCAGTTCGAGTGAGCCGGACCACTGTTCGGGCCCGGCTCGCCGGACATGCCGAAGGCCCGCCCCCGGAAACCGGGAGCGGGCCTTCGAATCGTTCCTGACCTGCGGAAACCGCCTGCGTTAGCCAGCCGGGCGACCGGCCAGCGCGGCCCGGATCTGGTCGACCACCAGATCCAGCGGTGCGTCCGTCCGGGCGACTGTGATGAGCACCTCACCGCCCGGGCTGGCACTCAGTGCGCTCACCGCCGCCGCCTCGAGTGGTGACCCTGAGTCACTCGTGGCACCCGGTGCCACCGGAGTGCCGCGCCGTCTCGCGCCGCTCGGCGGGGTCGGCCAGAAGGTCCCGCGGATCACGTCGAAGGAGTGGTCCAGCTGCGCCTCCACGTCGCCGTGCCCGCCGGCCCGCAGCCAGCGCCGCAGCACGTGGTTGTGGGCCGCGACCACCGCCGCCGCCGACACCTCGGCCAGCATCGAGTCGTCGTCCCCGCCGCGCTGCCAGCCCGGCGGGGTCTCCTCGGCCGCGTCGAACCGGCCCAGCAGGTACCGGGTGAACAGCCGCTCGTAGCGGGCCACCACCGCGATCTCCCGCTCGCGCAGCGCCGGCACCTGCCGGATCAGCTGGTAGCGGGCCACCGAGACGCCCGGCGTGGAGGCGTACATCCGGAGCACCTCCTTGATGCCCCGGCACACCACGTCCAGCGGGTGCTCCTCCGGCTCGGCGCTGGCCAGCAGGTCGGCCACCCGCACCAGGGTGTCGTCGTGGTCCGGGAAGATCGCCTCCTCCTTGGACCGGAAGTACCGGAAGAAGGTCCGCCGGGCCACCCCGGCGGCCGCGGCGATCTGATCGACCGTCGTCTCCTCGTACCCCTGCGTCGCGAACAGCTCCATCGCCGCCGTCGCCAGGTCCTGGCGCATCTGCTGGCGCTGCGCCGCCGCCCGGCGGCCGCCCGGACCGCCTTCCGCCGCCGGCCGGGCCGGCTCGGACCGTTCCTGGGACGGCTGCTGCTCCGCGATTGAGGTGTGGCGCTCCATGCTCGGAACGCTACACGCACCCGGGGCCGCCGCCGCAGGCCTGGCCCGCCGCACCGGCGCCGCCGGCGGGACCACCGCCGGGCGCGGCCACCGCGAGGACACCGCGCCGCCGCCCCACGCGGTCCGCTGCTGCGGGTTGACGCCCGGCTGCGGGCCGATCGGTCGCCCGGTCATCGGCGTGCGTGGTCGCGGAAGCCCCGGCCACTCTTGCGGCCCAGGCAGCCGGCCGCCACCAGGTGCTCCAGCAGCGGCGCCGCCGCCAGACCCGGCTCGCGGAACTCCTGGTGGAGCACCTGCTCGATGGTCAGCGAGACGTCCAGGCCGACCACGTCCAGCAGCTCGAACGGACCCATCGGGTAGCCGCAGCCCAGCTTCATCGCGGTGTCGATGTCGTCCACCGTCGCGTAGTGCTCCTGCAGCATCCGCACCGCGTCGTTCAGGTACGGGAACAGCAGCGCGTTGACGATGAAGCCGGCTCGGTCGCCGCACTCCACCGGGTGCTTCTTCACCTTCGCGCACAGCTCCAGCACGGTCGAGGTGACGTCCTCGGCGGTCAGCACGGTGGAGACCACCTCGACCAGCTTCATGGCCGGCGCCGGGTTGAAGAAGTGCATGCCGATCACGTCCTGCGGCCGCGAGGTCGCGGTCGCGCAGCTGATCACCGGCAGCGAGGAGGTGGTGGTGGCCAGCACCGCACCCGGCTTGACGATCTTGTCCAGGGCGGCGAACAGGTCCCGCTTGACCCCCAGGTCCTCGGCCACCGCCTCGACCACCAGGTCCACCTCGGCCAGGTCGGCGTACGTGCCGGTCGCGGTGACCAGCGCCAGCGCCGCGTCCCGGGCCTCCTCGGTCAGCCGGCCCTTGGCCACCGAGCGCTCCAGCGACTTCGCCAGCTGCGCCTTGGCCTTCTCCGCCTTCTCCTGGCTGCGGGCGGCCAGGAACACCTGGTACCCCGCCTTGGCGAACACCTCGACGATGCCGGTCGCCATCGTGCCGCTGCCGCACACGCCGACGCTGTGCACCTCGCGGCCGGCCACCCGTCCGCTGCCGCCGGCGGAGGCCTCGGCCACCACCTTGGACGAGCCCGGGGCCTCGTACGTGTAGAAGCCGCGGCCCGACTTGCGGCCCAGCAGGCCCGCCGCCACCAGCTGGCCGAGGATCGGCGCCGGGGCGTGCAGCCGGTCCCGCGACTGCTCGTACATCGCCTCCAGGACGGTCCGGGCGGTGTCGACGCCGATCAGGTCCAGCAGTGCGAGCGGGCCCATCGGCAGGCCGCAGCCCAGCCGCATCGCCGCGTCGATGTCCTCCCGGCTGGCGTACTTCGACTCGAACATCGCCGCGGCCTGGTTCAGGTACGCGAACAGCAGGCCGTTGACGATGAAGCCCGGCCGGTCACCGGCCGCCACCGGCTCCTTGCCGAGGCTGCGGGCGAACTCCGCGACGTCCGCGGCCGCCTGCGGGGCCGTCAGCACCGTGCGGACCACCTCGACCAGCTTCATGCTGTGCACCGGGTTGAAGAAGTGCACGCCCAGCACCCGCTCCGGGCGGGCCGTCGCGGCGGCGATCCGGGTCACGCTGAGCGCGGTGGTACCGGTCGCCAGCACCGTCTCCGGCGGGCAGATCCGGTCCAGCTCGGCGAAGATCTCCCGCTTCAGCTCCAGCTGCTCCGGGACCTCCTCGATCACCAGGTCCGCCTCGGCGGCCCGGCCGAGGTCGTGGCCGACCGAGATCAGCGCCAGCAGGGCGGTCCGCATCTCGGCCGTCAGCCGCTCGCGCTCCACCGCCCGCGCGGTCGCCTCCTCGATCCGGGCCAGCGCCCGGGCCGCCTGGTCCGGCCCGGCCTCGATGCCGATCACCCGCCGGCCGCTCCTGGCCACCGCGACGGCGATACCCGCACCCATGGTGCCGAGGCCGACGACAGCGACAGTGGGGAAGGGACGCTCCATGGTCCAGACTCCTTGTGTCATGGGCCCGCGCCGCGCTCCCGCACGGCCGGGCGCGCGCTCGACGGACGGCGAGCGGGCTGGATCCGGGTGTGCGGGAGGAGGGTCCGACGGCGCGGGACGGAAGGGAAGACGGTGCGCGGCACACCGGGCGGCGACCGGTCCGCTCCGGTCCTGCCGCGGGTGTGCCGTGGTGCGTTGACGCGCTGAAGAAGACGTGAAGCGACGCTGACGCTGACGTACGGCGCTGAAGTGAAGAAGCACCGGGGCGGCCGACGGTTGACACGGCCACGCGCCCGCCGGTGCGGCTCCCGAGGCCCGGCGGTGGTGCGTGCGGTCACTGTAGCGGAGTTACCCGCCAGTAGGAAGGGTGCAATCTGTCAGGTCCGCCCGCTCGGGTTTCCGCTGTGGAAAGTGGAAAGCCGACAGCCCCCGGCCGGGTGGGCCGGGGGCTGTCGGGTGGTGCGGGTGTCGTCAGTGGGCCATGACGGGGACGGCGTCCTCGATGTTGCCCTCGGCGACGGTGTGGGGCTGCGGGCGGCCGGCGTTGATCAGGGTGAAGGCGACCAGGCCGGCCGTGATCAGGATCCCGAAGGACCACCAGATGGCGGTGGTGTAGCTGTGCACCATGGCCTGCGCCTGGACCAGCTTCTCGGGGCCGGTGTGGTGCGAGGTCAGGTACGCGGTGAACGCGCTGGTGGCGATGGTGTTGAGGAGGGCGGTGCCGATCGCGCCGCCGACCTGCTGGGAGGTGTTGACCATCGCGGAGGCGACACCGGCGTCCCGCGGTTCGACGCCGTAGGTGGCCAGGCTCATCGCGGGCATGAACGCGGTACCCATGCCGAGGCCCATCAGGACCAGGCCCGGCAGGATCGCCCAGTACGAGGTGTTCAGGTCGATCTGGGTGAGGATGAGCATGCCGAGCGAGGCGACCAGGAAGCCGGGCGCCATCAGGTAGCGCGCGGGCATCCGGGTCATCAGGCGGGCGCCGATCTGGGTGGAGCCGGTGATCATGCCGGCGACCATCGGCAGGAAGGCCAGGCCGGTCTTGACCGGCGAGTACCCCAGGACCACCTGCATGTAGTAGGTGAGGAAGAGGAACAGGCCGAACATGCCGATCACGGCGAGGCCGAGCGAGGCGTAGACACCGCCGCGGTTGCGGTTCAGGACGACGCGCAGGGGCAGAAGCGGGGCCTTGACCCGGCTCTCGACGAAGACGAAGGAGGCGAGCAGCACGGCGGCGGCGACGAACAGGCCGATGGTGACGCCGGAGGACCAGCCGTCCGACTCGGCGCGGGTGAAGCCGTACACCAGAGAGACCAGGCCGGTGGTGACCAGCAGGACGCCCGGGACGTCGAGGCGGCTGCGGTTGCGGCCCTCGGCGGGCTCGCGGATGACCAGGATCGCGCCCAGGATGGCGACCACGGCGAACGGGATGTTGACGTAGAAGGTCCAGCGCCAGTTCATGTACTCGGTGAGCAGACCGCCCAGGATCAGGCCGATCGCGCCACCGCCACCGGCAATCGCGCCGTAGATGCCGAAGGCCTTGGCACGCTCCTTGCCGTCGGTGAACATCACCGCGAGCAGCGACAGGGCGGCAGGGGCGAGCAGGGCGCCGAAGACGCCCTGGAGGGCGCGGGCGCCGAGCAGCATCGCGGTGTTGGCGGCGGCGCCGCCGAGCGCGGAGGCCAGGGCGAAGCCGCCGAGGCCCACCAGGAAGGTGCGGCGGCGGCCCCACAGGTCGGCGATCCGGCCGCCGAACAGCAGGAGTCCGCCGAAGGCCAGCGCGTAGGCGGTGATCACCCACTGGCGGTTGCCGTCGGAGATGCCGAGGTCCTGCTGGGCGGACGGGAGCGCGATGTTCACCACGGTCGCGTCGAGGACGACCATCAGCTGAGCCAGGCCGATGAAGATCAGCGCCTTCCATCGGCGCGGATCGGGCTGGAGGGCGTTCAGAGACACAGGGGTACCCACTTGTGTGTGCGAGAGCGTACGAAGATCAGGGGTGGAGCGGGGTCAGACGCGCTTCTTGAGGTCGTCCAGGGTGGCGGGGCGGCCGGGCAGTTCGGATCGGGCAGGGTTGCGCAGGCCGTCCAGGAACAGCTGGAGGTGACGGTGCACGAACTGGTCGAGGTCCGGGCAGGCGGTGCCGGGAAGCGGTCGGGTGAGCTGGGTGATCGCGATGATGACGTCGCCGGTGCCGACGTCGGCGCGGAGCAGGCCGTCGGCGTGGGCGCGGGCGATCAGGTCGTTGGTGACCTGTTCCAGGCGCACCCGGGAGGCCTCCAGTTCGGGGTCGTCGGGGTCGAAGTGGTCGGAGAGCAGCGGGCAGAGCGCGCCGATCCGCTCGTCGGCCGACGCGTGGACGAAGCGGACCAGCGCGGCGAAGGAGTCGGGCTCCTCGGCCGTGGCGGCCTCGGCGTGTTCGATCACGCGGGCGATCACGGAGAGGGCGACCTGGTGGATCAGCGTCCTGCGGTCGGCGAAGTTCCGGTACAGCGTCGCATTGCCGACCCCGGCCCGGCGAGCGATTTCGTCGAGCGGAGCGAGCGCGCCGTGCTCGACGAACGCCTCCCGGGCGGCGGTGATGATCCGCGCGCGGTTGCGGGTGGCGTCCGCCCGCTGCTTGGGCGCCGGACCGGCGCCAAGTGCGGTGGTCACGGTGCTCACTCCCTCTCAGCATACCGGGGACTTGTTCCCCACTTCGACCGACGCAGGGGTAAACGGGGAATCTGTCCCCGGAAATTTCCTGCGCGAATGTGACCTGCGTCACATCGTCGAATGCGGTGGACCCGATCGGAGCGGGCACCGATGATCGGGTCCGCGGGGGCCGCCGGCTCCTAGCGTGGTGCTCACCAAGGAAGGGGACCGGACGTGCTCGACCGGCTGAACGAGGTCATGGACCACATCGAGGGCCGGCTGGCGGGAACGGTCGATCCGGCGGAGCTGGCGCGGACCGCGCTGACCTCCGAGTACCACCTGCGGCGGATGTTCTCGGCGCTCGCCGGGATGCCGCTGTCGGAGTACGTGCGCCGCCGGCGGATGACCGTGGCGGGGGCCGAGGTGCTCGCAGGCGAGCGTACCCTGCTCGACATCGCGGTGCGGTACGGCTACGGATCGGCCGAGGCGTTCGGGCGGGCGTTCCGCTCGGTGCACGGGATCGGCGCCGGCGAAGCCCGCCGGACCTCGGCCGCGCTCACCGCGCAGCCCCGGCTCTCCTTCCGTCTCACCGTCGAAGGGAGCACCACCATGCGGTACCGCATCGTCGAGAAGCCCGCATTCACCGTCGCCGGCCGCAGGGGCCGGGTGCCGATGATCCACGAAGGGGTCAACCCGCACATCGCCGACCTGATCCGGAGCATCCCGCCGGAGACCGTCGGACGGATCGCGGCCCTCTCCGACCAGCAGCCGCAGGGCATCGTGCAGGCCGTCGTCCACCTCACCGACAGCCGCGAGGAGGGGGTCGAACTCGACTACTACCACGCGGTGTTGACCGGTGGGCCGGTGCCGGAGGACCTGGACGCGCTGCCCGTCCCGGCCGGCAGCTGGGCGGTGTTCGAGAACAGCGGCCCGTTCCCGCAGGCGCTGCAGCACCTGTGGCGGGACGTGTTCACCCAGTGGTTCCCGTCCAACCCGTACGAGAGCCGCCCCGGGCCGGAGATCCTGCGGGTCGCCGCCTCGGCGGACGGGACGGGGGCCGACGCGGAGCTGTGGATCCCGGTGCAGCGGACGGACCGGGGTATCTGAAATCCGGCCCCGGCCGGACCGGGGTCGGCGAGGATGGGCTCCCCGGTGCACCACCGGGGAGCCCGCCCCGGCTGTACTCCGTCCGACCTCGAAGGAGCCAGCGATGAGCACCACCATGACCGCCGCCGTCCTCGACGCCCCCGGCCCGGCCGACAGCCTGCGGCTGCGCCGGCTGCCGGTGCCCGAGCCGGCGCCCGGCTGGGTGCGGATCAAGGTCGAGGCGTTCGGCCTGAACCGCTCCGAGCTGCACACCCGGCTCGGCCTCGCCCAGGGCGTGACCTTCCCCCGGGTGCTCGGCATCGAGGCCACCGGCACCGTGGACGCCGACCCGGACGGCGTCCTGCCGGCCGGGCAGCAGGTGGTGGCGATGATGGGCGGCATGGGCCGCACCTTCGACGGCGGCTACGCCGAGTACACCGTGGTGCCGCGCACCCAGGTGATCCCGTTCCGCTCCGAGCTGCCCTGGGAGACCCTCGGCGCCGTCCCGGAGACCCTGCAGACCGCGTACGGCTCGCTCACCACCGGCCTCGACCTGCGGCCCGGCCAGTCGCTGCTGATCCGCGGCGGCACCTCGGCGCTCGGGCTGGCCGCCACCACCCTGGCCAAGGACCTCGGTGCCACCGTCCTCGCCACCACCCGCGACCCCGAGCGGCTGAAGGCGCTGGCCGAGCACGGTGTCGACCACCCGCTGCTCGACGACGGCGGGGTCGCCGCCCGGGTCCGGGAGATCCTGCCCGAGGGCGTGGACGCCGGCCTCGAACTGGTCGGCACCCCCACCCTCCCGGACACCCTCGCCGCCACCCGGGTCCACGGCACGGTCTGCTTCACCGGGATGCTCTCCAACCGGTGGACGGTGCCGGACTTCTACCCGATCGGCTACCTCCCCCGCGGGGTGCGGCTGGCCGCCTACTCCGGCGACGCCGCCGACCTCCCCGCCGAGGTGCTCCAGCGCCACCTGGACCGGATCGCCGCCGGCGAGATCACCCTCGGCCCGGTCCACGCCTACCCGCTGGCCGACATCCAGCAGGCCCACCGCGACCTCGAGGACGGCCGGCACGTCGGCAAGCTGGTCGGCCGCACCGGCTGAGCCCGGCCCGGAGACCCCGCGCGCCGGCACCCCGTCCGCCCGGGCCCTGTCGGCGGGGACCCCTTCCACGGGGACCCCGCCCGCCGCTCGGACGAGTGAACTGCCCGGCCCGGCGGGGTGATCCGGGCCGCGCCGCCGGGCAGCATGGAGACATGACCACCGCAGACAGCCGTGCCGAGCGAGCCGCCCGAGCCCGGGTGGCCGCCACCCGGATCGAGGCCGAGGGCGTGGACGGGGTGGTGCTCGGCTGGGTCGACAACGCCGGCGTCGGACGGGTGAAAGCCGTCCCCGTCCGGCAGTTGGAGCACGCCGCCGCGTGGGGCGTCGGCGCCTCCCCCTGCTTCGACCACTTCCTGGTGGACGACGGGATGGCCCCCGGCGGCGGACCGCTCGGCGATCTGCGCCTGGTGCCGGACCTCGCCGCGCTCACCCGGCTCGCCGCCCAGCCCGGCTGGGCGTGGGCACCGGTCGACCGCTACGCGCAGGACGGCACCCCGCACCCCGGCTGCCAACGCCTCTTCGCCCGACGGATGGTGGAGGCGGTCGAACAGCGCGGGCTGAGCGTGCGGGCCGGCATCGAGGTCGAGTGGGTGGTGAACGGCGGCGGCGAAGGGCCCGCGTACGGGATGCGGCGGCTGATCGGCTCCTCCGACTACCTGCGCGACGTCCTGCGCGCGCTCCACGAGCAGCACCTCGACGTGCTGCAGCTCCACCCCGAGTACACCACCGGCCAGTTCGAGGTCTCGGTGGCCGCGGCCGGACCGCTGCGCGCCGCCGACGACGCGCTGCTGGTCCGGCACACCGTCCAGGCGGTGTCCGCCCGCCACGGGCTGGACGCCTCCTTCGCCCCCGCGGTCGCCCCCGGCGGCGTCGGCAACGGCGCCCACCTGCACCTCAGCCTCTGGCGCGACGGCCACAACCTCGGCCACGGCGGACTCGGACCGCACGGCCTGACCCGGGAGGCCGAGGCCTTCCTCGCCGGGGTGCTCGCCGAACTCCCCGCCCTGCTCGCCCTCGGCGCCCCCTCGGTGGCCAGCTACCTGCGGCTGGTGCCCGGCCGCTGGAGCGGGCCGTACCGCTGCTGGGGCCTGGAGAACCGGGAGGCCGCACTGCGGCTGATCACCGGCTCGACCGGCGAGCAGGCCAACGCCGAGGTCAAGTGCTTCGACGGCGCCGCCAACCCCTACCTCGCGGTCGGCGGCGTGCTCGCCGCCGGACTGGCCGGCCTGGACGGCGCGCTGCGCCTGCCACCGGAGGTGCCCGACGACCCGACCGGCTCCACCGCGGTCGAGCGGCTGCCCGACAGCCTCGACCAGGCGGTGAAGGCGTTCCGCGGCTCCGAGGTGCTGCGCGCAGCGCTCGGCGAGGAGCTGCACGCGGCGGTGCTGGCCGTCCGCGAGGCCGAGATCGCCCTCTTCGCGGGCCGCACCGACGAGGAGATCATCGACGCGACGCGCCGGCGCTACTGATCAGGGGGCCGGATGATGATCGACCAGCACTGCCACAGCGTGGTCGCCGGAGAGGTGGACGACGACGCCTTCGCCGCCCTGCTCACCGAGTCCGACCGGCCGCCCGCCCCGGGCACCACCCCCTGGGACAGCGCGCTGGGGCTCGCCGTCCGCCGCTGGTGCCCGCCGGCCCTGGGCCTGCCGGCCCACGCCGGGCCGGCCGACTACCTGGCCCGGCGCCGCGAACTCGGCGCGGCCGCCGCCACCCGCACCCTGCTCCGGGCCGCCGGGCTCACCACCCTGCTGGTCGACACCGGCCTGACCGAGGCCGCCGGGCATCCGCTGCTCCCGCTCGCCGACCTCGGCAGCGCCGCCGGGGCCGCCACCGGCGAGGTGGTCCGGCTGGAGTGGGTCGCCGAGCAGGCGGCCCGCGGCGCGGTCAGCGCCGCCGGCTGGCTCGCCACCGTCGGCGATGCGCTGCGCTCCGCCGCCGGACGGGCCGTCGCGGTCAAGTCCGTCCTGGCCTACCGCTACGGCCTGGCCGTCCCGCCGGAGCCGCCCACCGACGCCGAGGTGCTGCGCGCCGCGGGGGAGTGGCTGCGCGGCCCGCGTACCCGGCTCGCCGACCCGGTGCTCGAACGCCACCTGCTCTGGAGCGCCCTCGACCTCGGCCTGCCGATCCAGCTGCACACCGGCTTCGGCGACCCCGACCTGCGCCTGGGGCAGGCCGATCCGGCGCTGCTGGTCGACTTCGTCCGCGCCGCCGAGCCCAGCGGCGTGCCGATCGTGCTGCTGCACTGCTACCCGTACCACCGCCAGGCGGCCTGGCTGGCCCAGGCGTTCCCACAGGTCTACGTGGACGTCGGGCTGACCCTCTCGTACACCGGGCCGCGGGCGGCGGCCGTGCTCGGCGAGGTGCTCGAACTGGCCCCGTTCGGCAAGGTGCTGTTCTCCACCGACGCGTACGGCCTGCCCGAGCTGTACCTGGTCGGCGCCGCCCAGTACCGGCACGCCCTGGCCGCGCTGCTGGGCGAGTGGCAGCGCGACGGGGCGTGCACGGCGGCGGACGCGGAGCGGATCACCGGACTGGTCTCGGCCGGCAACGCCCGCCGCCTGTACGGCTGTTAGCCGTCGATCAGCCCAGACCGGCGAGGTGGTCGCGCAGGCCGGCGCCGAAGGCGGTCGGGGTGCCGTCGTACGAGGTGATCAGCGACGGGCCGGAGCCGCAGTTCCAGGTGTTCCAGGTCCAGCCGAGGTAGGAGATCCGCCGGCTGTCGAGCCAGCTCATCACCTGGTCGATGAAACCGTGGGCGCAGTCACTCTCGCCGATCTCGCCGGCCGCCAGCGGCACCTGGTCCGCCACCGGGGCCACGGTGGAGGCCCAGCAGGAGCTGTTGGCACAGGAGTTGAAGTTGTAGACGTGCCAGGCCGCGCCCAGGTTGCCGGTCGGATCGGTCGGCCGGTGGGCGAGCCATTGGCCGAGGTCGTTGGAGTAGGCGATGCCGCCGAGCAGGACGACGTTCCGCGCGCCGGTGGCCCGGACGGTGTCGAGCAGGGTCTGCATGCCGCTCACCCGGTACCCGATGCCCGGGCAGTTCCCGTCCCGCCAGCACAGCCAGGCCTGGGCGGTGGAGGACTCCGAGCGGTCCGGGTAGGGCTCGTTGAAGAGGTCGAGGACCACGGCGGGGTCGGCCTTGAAGGTGTCGGCGACCGAGGTCCAGAACGGCACCGCCTCGGCGCCCGGCATCGGCTTCTGGCAGGTGGCGGCGAGGCCGGCGCAGCCCGCCGAGTTGCCGGTGTACTGGCCGCGGCTCCAGTGCAGTTCGACGATCGGGGTGAGCCCGCCGGTGCGCAGCGCGTCCACCCAGGTCTTGATCGCCGTGCGATAGTTGGCGCCGGCGTAGGCGGGGTTGACGTCGGACTGGCCGAGCCAGCAGTCCTCGTTGAGGGGGACGCGGACGGCGTTGACGCCCTTCCAGCTCTTGATGGCGGCGATGGCGGCGGCGTCGGTGGGGCCGTCGAAGAAACCGTGGCCCTGGACGCACATGAACTCGGTGCCCGACCGGTTGACCCCGTGCAGGGTGACGCGCGAACCGGCGTCGTCCACCAGGGAGTTGCCGGACACGCGCAGGGCCGGTGCGGAGCCGGCCGGCGGCGGGGTGGTGGTGGCCGTGGGGGAGGGCGACGGCGACGGGGAGGGGGACGGGGAGGGTGCGGGGGCGCCGGTGCAGGGGGTGCCGTTGACGGTGAAGGCGGTGGGGGCGGTGTTGGTGCCGGTGTAGGCGAAGTTGGCGCCGGCACCGACCGATCCGCCGGGGGCGATGGTGGCGTTGTAGGCGGCGTTGGTGACGGTGACGTTCCTGCCGGACTGGGTCCAGGTGCCGTTCCAGCCGGTGCCGGAGAGGGTCTGGTTGCCGGTGTAGGCGTAGCCGAGGGTCCAGCCGTTGATCGGCGTGGTGCCCTTGTTGCTGATCGCCACGTTGGCGGTGAAGCCGCTGCCCCAGTCGTTGACGCCGTAGTCGACCGTGCAGGCGACGGAGGCGGCCGAGGCGCCCGATGCGGCGGTCAGCGAGAGGGTTGCGGCGGCGGTGGCGGCGAGTGCCGCGCCGAGCGCCAGGGCGGTGGTGCGGACGGACATGTCCCGCTCCTAGGGGTGGCAGTAGTGGGCGCGCTCCCACAGGCCCGCCCCGAACCATAGTCAGCGTCAAGGGAGTTGCCAACACCGTGTGCTGCACGATCTCTTGACAGCCTCTCGCCTGCTGCCGATATTTGGGAGCGCTCCCACACTTTCGGCCCCCATTCGCAAGAAGGCCTTCGACAGCTGACGATCCGTCACTCCGACCCGGGTGCCCGGTCCGACCGACAGCGGACCGGGCATCCGACCATGTGTCCGAAGTGTGTGCGTACCCCTTGCGGGTGACAACGATCGTTCACTAGCGTCCCACCCACTCATGTGTTCCCGTCACCACGGGTACGCACCACGAGACTCGGGAGGGCCAACCCCTATGAGAGTTCCTCGGATACGTCGGGCCCGGCTCGGCGCGGCGGTCATCGCCCTGGCCACGACCGGCGCCCTCGCGCTGCCGGTCGCCACCGCGGCGGCCGCCACGGAGAGCGCCTCGGCATCCGGGCCGCTGCTCAGCTACATCGTGAACACCAGGGCCAACCACGGGCAGGTGCAGAAGGCCGAGCGGGAGATCGCGGCGGCCGGCGGCACCGTGGTCGTCTCGTACGAGCAGATCGGCGTGGTGATCGCCCGCTCCGCCGACACCTCCTTCGCGGCCAAGCTGCGCCAGTCCAAGACCATCGAGTCGGTCGGCGCCAGCCGCACCAAGGGCATCGAGGCCGCGGACGTGGAGGCCACCGTCGAGGCGACCGTCCCCACCGCCGCGCCCACCGACGGCAGCGAGCCGCTCTGGGCCAACCAGTGGGACATGAAGCAGATCGGCGTGGACCAGGCCCACACCAAGACCCTCGGCAGCCGCGACGTGGTGGTCGGCGTGCTGGACTCCGGCATCGACGCCACCCACGAGGACCTCGCGCCCAACGTGGACGCCTCGCTCTCGGCCTCCTGCCTCAGCGGCAAGCCGGACACCAGCTGGAACTCCTGGCAGCCCACCACCAGCGACCACGGCACCCACGTGGCCGGCACCATCGCCGCCGCCAAGAACGGCAAGGGC
Organism: Kitasatospora cinereorecta; assembly: GCF_024172095.1. Taxonomy (GTDB): domain Bacteria; phylum Actinomycetota; class Actinomycetes; order Streptomycetales; family Streptomycetaceae; genus Kitasatospora; species Kitasatospora cinereorecta. The sequence continues at coordinate 1,404,836 of NZ_JAMZDX010000001.1, forward strand.
ATGGTCGGCATCGCGCCGAACGTCCGCCTCGCCGCGGTCAAGGTCGTCGACGACGGCGGGTTCATCTACCCCGAGTACGCCATCTGCGGCTTCGTCTGGGCCGGTGAGCACCACTTCAAGGTGACCAACAACAGCTACTACATCGACCCGTGGCTGTTCAACTGCCAGAACGACCCCGACCAGGCCGCCGTGATGACCGGTGTCCGCCGGGCGGTCGAGTTCTCCCGGCGCGGCGGCGTGCTCAACGTCGCGGCCGCGGGCAACGAGAACTACGACCTCGCCCACAAGACCACCGACGTCAGCAGCCCCGACGACACCACCCCGGCGCCGCGCCCGGTCGACGACAACTGCCTGTCGCTGCCGACCGAGCTCCCCGGCGTCGTGGTCACCACCTCGGTGGGCGTGAAGGGCGACAAGTCCTACTACTCCAGCTACGGCCTGGACAAGGCGACCGTGGCCGCCCCCGGCGGCGACGCCCGCTACCAGCTGCCGGACACCCCGGACAAGAACGGCCGCGTGCTGTCCACCATCCCGGGCAACAAGTACGGCTACAAGCAGGGCACGTCGATGGCCTCGCCGCACACCACCGGCGTGGTCGCCCTGCTCGCCTCCACCCACCCGTGGGCCGGTCCGGACGAGCTGCGCTGGATGCTGACCCACCAGGCCGACGAGCACGCCTGCCCGTCGACCTACGACCCGAGCGGTGACGGTGCCTGGAAGGCGACCTGCGAAGGCAGCGCCGACAACAACGGCTTCTACGGAGCCGGCATCATCAACGCCAACAAGGCCGCCGACTGGTGGCGGATCTAGCAATATCGGTTTCCCACGGGCGCGCGGGGGTTCGGTCCCCCGCGCGCCCTCGGCATGGGTGGTCGGTCAGGCGCTCGGGCCGGCCGCGGCCGGGCCCCGCATCGCCTGCCCGCCGATCCCGCCGACGCCGCCGGCGGCGGCCCACCACTCGTCCACCGCCCGCTGGTCCATCGACGTCCACTCCGGGGTCCGCTGGACCTGGGCCAGGCCGAGGCTGCGCCCGAGCTCCAGGATGGCCCGGCCGACCGGGGCCCGCTCCGCGTCGTACGCGCGCAGCGCGGTGTCGGGATCGGGGGAGGCGGTCAGCGCCCGCTCCAGCACGGCGGCGTCCTGCAGCGCCTTGATCGCGCCGCTGCCGGTGTGCGGCCGGGCGATCGAGGCGGCGTCGCCGACCAGCACCAGCCGGTCCTTGGCGAAGTGCGGGGCCGCGATGTCGTACATCGGCTGGACGAACCGGTTCGCCTCCGGCGTGCGGGCGATCACCTCCTGCCAGAACGGCGGGAAGTGCTGCTCCACCACGGAGAGTTGGTACGCCTGGAGCTCCGCTCCGGTGGACCGCGAGGGCGTGGCGGTCGGGTCCTCGAACCGGGTGTCGGACCCGGCCGGCGGAGTGGCGTAGAAGACCCAGTTGACCTCGATGCCGGTGGCGCCGGGGATCCGGTAGACGATCATGTGCCCGCCGGGGAACGCCACCGTGGTCGCGTCCGGGACGGGGAACGCCTCGGCCGGCTCCGGCAGCAGCTCGACCGGCAGGGTGCCGCGCCAGGCGAGGTAGCCGCCGTAGCGGGCCCGAGCCTCCGGCGCCATCGCGGCCCGCACCAGCGAGCGGTAGCCGTCCGCGCCGACCACCAGGTCGAAGCGCTCCTCGCCGCCGCCTGCCGGCCTGAGCGTCACTCCGTCCGGTTCGGGGAGGACCTCGGCGACGCCGGCGCCGGTGCGGTAGTCCACTCCGTCCGGGATCCGCCCGCGCAGCTCCCGCCAGAGCGAGCCCCAGCCGTACGAGCGGAACGGGAACGGCAGCACCCCGATGACCCGCCCGGCGCGTTCGGTCCCCGACCTCACCACCCACGGGCGGCGGGCCAGTTGGACCCACGGCATGGCGGCGTCCAGATAGCCGGCCGCCTCCAGTTCGGCATAGCGGTCGTTGTGCAGCGCCAGGCCCACGCCCCGGTCCTGCAGGCGGCCGGCGGCCCGCTCGAACACCACCACCTCGTCCGCACCGGCCCGCCACGCCGCCAGTGCGGCCGCGCACCCGGCAATGCTTCCGCCGACGACGGCGACTCTTCCCCCGCGCACCGGACTCCCCCTCCGATCAACGGCAACCCGAACGAGTATTGGGCATCCGGGCGGGCGCGCCAAGCACGCCTCACTCCGGCGGACTACCGGCTGACTACCGACGGACCATCGGCGGACTACTCGCCGACGTGGCGGCTCCAGTCCGACTCCACGGGCGCCAGGCCCGCCCGGTTGGGGACCTGCTTGAGCCACGCCGGCCGGGCCGCCAGCGTGGCGGCCGCCCGGCGCTCCTCCGCGGCCCGCAGCTCCTCCGGGCTGGCGAAGCAGGTCGGCAGCCACGCCCGCGACTCGGCCGCGCGCGCCGCCAGATGCGCCACGTACGCCTCGCGGACCGCGGCCACCGAGTCGAAGCCGGGCTCGTCCGCCAGCCACGCGTCGGGGACCAGCGCCACCACCTCGCGCAGCAGTTCGGCGGTCACCCGGGGTGCCAGTTCCGCGTCGGCGGTGGTCACGTCGGGCCGGTAGGAGCCGAGCGCGTGCCCGCTGAGGTCGTACGCCTTCAACAGCGAGGCGTGGGCGCCGGACCAGCGGTGGTGGAAGATCAGCCCGGCGCCGTTGTCGATCAGCCAGAGCCGGCCGTGCCAGACCATCAGGTTGGGGTTGTGGACGGTCCGGTCCACGTTGCCGGTGAGCGCGTCCAGCCAGACGATCCGGCCGGCCTCGGCCGGGGAGACGTCGATCATCTCCGGGCGGAAGTCGCGCGCCCCGGGCAGCAAATCCATGCCGAGGTTGACCCCGGCGCTGGAGTGGAGCAGGTCCTGGATCTCCTGGTCCGGCTCGTGCGAGGCGACCGCCGGGTCGAACCGCACCAGCACCAGCGGGGGCACCCGCAGTCCCAGCCGGCGGGCCAGCTCGCCGACGATCACCTCGGCGACCAGGGCCTTCAGTCCCTGCGCGGCGCCGGTGAACTTCACCACGTAGGTGCCGAGATCGTCCGTCTCCACCACGCCGGGCACCGAGCCACCGGCCCGCAGCGGGTCGACGTAGCGGACGGCGGTCACCTCTTCGAGCATCCGGCCACCATAACCCGGCCCCCGGTTTGGCGGCGCCCGTCAGCGGTGGTTGGCTTGTCCCGATCACCGACGCGCGCAGCACGCAGCGGGCACACAGCGAGGAGAGTCACCGATGGGCAAGGTGTACGCCACCACCGAGCGGGTCTACCAGGCGGCCCCCGCGCGGGTCTACGAGGCGCTGGCCGACTACACCGGGACGCGGCCGAAAATCCTGCCCGCGCAGTACAGCGAGTACGAGGTGAAGGCGGGCGGCAGCGGGGCCGGGACCCAGGTGCACTGGAAGCTCCAGGCGACCGAGAAGCGGGTGCGGGACTGCCTGTTCACCGTCACCGCGCCGAGCCCCGAGCAGCTGGTGGAGACCGACGCCAACTCCTCCATGGTGGTCACCTGGACGGTCTCCGCGGTCGGCGAGAGCCAGTCCAAGGTCACGGTCGAGGCCACCTGGACCGGCGCCGGCGGGATCGGCGGCTTCTTCGAGCGGACGTTCGCGCCGAAGGGGCTGAACCGGATCCACGACCAGGTGCTCGCGAATCTTGCGGGTCAGCTGTAGTTGCGACTCAGGGGCGCGAGGAACTGCGCGAACGGCCGGCGCTCCACCTGAGTGCATGGTCGGGCGCGCAGTTCCTCGCGCCCCTGTTGGTCCTTCCCCGTACGAGTGAGTGGATTCGCCGGGACGGGTGAACGGGGGCCGCTCGGAGCTGTCGCGGAACCTAGAGTCCGGCGGATGCAGATGACGATCCTTCACGTGTCCCAGCCCGTCGACGGTGGGGTCGCCCGGGTGGTGGTGGACCTGGTCCGGGGTCAGCGCGCGGCGGGCCGGCGGGTGCTGGTGGCGTGTCCTCCGGGCGGTCGGCTGGGGGCGGAGGCGGCGGCCGTCGGTGCCCGGGTACTGGACTGGCCCGCCGAGCGGTCGCCCGGGCCGTCGACCGCCGCCGAGGCGTGGCGGCTGCGCCGGATCGTCCGCGGCGCGGCCCCGGACGTCCTCCATCTGCACAGTGCCAAGGCGGGCCTGGCGGGCCGGCTCGCCGCCCGGGGTTCGGTGCCCACGGTCTTCCAGCCGCACGCGTGGTCGTTCGCGGCGGTCGAGGGCCGGCTGGCGGCGGCGACGCTGCGGTGGGAGCGGTACGCGACGCGGTGGGCGGGGCGGGTGCTGTGCGTGAGCGCCCAGGAGCGGGCGGACGGTGAGGCGGCCGGGCTGCGCGCGGACTGGCGGGTGGTCCCGAACGGCGTGGACGTCCGCCACTTCGCCCCGGCGGACTCGGTGGCCCGGCGGCACGCCCGGATGGCGCTGGGCCTCGACCAGGCGGCGCCGCTGGCGGTCTGTGTCGGCCGGCTGTGCCGGCAGAAGGGCCAGGACGTGTTGCTGGAGGCGTGGCCGGAGGTGGCCCGCCGGGTGCCGGCGGCGCGGCTGGTGCTGGTGGGCGGCGGTCCGGACGCGCTGGCGGTGGCGGAGCGGGTGCGGGCGCTGCCGGAGCCGTCCCGGGTGCGGCTGGCCGGGGACGTGCCCGATCCGCGGCCGTGGCTGGCGGCGGCGGACCTGGTGGTGCTGCCGTCGCGCTGGGAGGGGATGGCGCTGGCGCCGCTGGAGGCGATGGCGGTGGCGCGGCCGGTGCTGCTGTCGGACGTGCCGGGTGCGCGGGAGTGCCTGCCGCCGGAGCAGCGGGGGACGGCGCTGGTGGCGCCGGAGGACCCGGCCGCGCTGGCGGCCCGGATGGCCGAGGCGCTGGCGGACCGGATCGAGTGCGAACGGCGGGGTGTGGCCGCACGCGAACACGTGACGGAACATCACGACATCCGTGGGGTGATTCGGCAGGTCGAGGGCGTGTACCGGGAACTGGTGGGGCCCGCGGCGGTGCCGGCGGGCCGCCGTCACCGTGTCCCCGAGAGGTCCTGATCGTTTGTCAGGCAGGAACGCTCGCCGGTGAAGGCGCGGCCATATTTCCGAATGTCTGATTAATGGGCGGGTGGAATGAAATGGCAAGTCAACTTCTCGTACGCGTGCCAGCGTTCGGTAATGTCTGATTTTGCCTGCTTCGCTCCCATTTTGAAACGAATGGCCGATCGCCGCCCCACGGCAGCAGGTGTCTACCTGGACCGCGTCCACCGGGTCGGGGTCGCCGTGCCGGTGCCTGTCGTCCGGATCCGGCTGTCCCGCCACGGCGGGTACACAGCAGGGGAGTTCGTGCGCTGATGACCATTGACCACGAGAGTGTGCCGAGGCCGGGCAGACCCGTGTCGGGCCCCGTGCGCCGGATCGCCACCCTGGACCGGCCGACCGGCGCACCGTCCGTCCGCCCGTCCACCGGCCTCGGCCGCCACCGCCGGCGGCTGCACTCCGGGCTCGCCCTGCCGGCCGGCCTGGTGGCGGTGGACGTCTCGGCGGCCGCCGGGGCGGCGGCGCTCACCGCGGCCTCCGGCAGCCACCCGCTGGCCGGCGCGGCGGTGCTGCTCCCGGCGCTGCTCCCGCTCAACCTGGCCGGCGGCCTCTACCGCAGCCGGCTCACCCTCTCCGCGCTCGACGAGTTCCCCGCGCTGGTCGCCCGCGCCGTCGTCGCCACCGCCTGCGTGGTCACCGTGGGCGCCTGCCTGGACGGCGGCTGGCGGGCGTTCGGCCCGGCCACCCCGCTGCGGCTGGCCGCCCTGCTCGGCGCCCTGGTGCTGTTTGCCGCCACCGGCCGGGCGTTCGCGTACCGGCTGGCCCGCAAGGTCCGCCGGCGCCGGCCGCGCCCGGTCCTGGTGCTCGGCGCCGGCCACCTGGGCCAGCGGATCGCTTCGGTGCTCAGCGAGCGCGCCGAGTACGGCATGAGCCCGGTCGGCTTCCTGGACTCCGACCCCGTGCTGCTCCCGCCGGACAACCGGCTCCCGGTGCTCGGCGGCCGGGAGGCCCTGCACAAGGTGATCCGCCGTCACCGCATCCACCACGTGGTCGCCACCGAGGGCGCCGCCGACGAGGCGGAGACCACCGCCTCGCTGCGGCTGGCCGCCCGGCTCGGCTGCCAGGTCTGGCTGGTCCCGGCGCTGCGCGAGTACGGCTCGGTGGGCCGCTTCCCGGCCGACCACCTCTACGGCTTCCCCTGCCTGCGGCTGAACCGCCCGGCGATGCGCCGCCCCGCGTGGACCGGCAAGCGGCTGCTCGACATCGCCGCCGCCGGCCTCGGCCTGGTCGCCCTCTCCCCGGTGCTGGCCGCCTGCGCCCTCGCGGTCCGCTTCGACACCGGTCCGGGCGTGCTGTTCCGCCAGCAGCGCACCGGCCTGGACGGCAAGGTGTTCACCGTCCTCAAGTTCCGCACCCTGCGGCCCAGCAACGAGCACGAGTCGGCCACCCGCTGGAACATCTCGCACGACCACCGGATGGGCGCGGTCGGCCGGCTGCTGCGCAAGACCTCGCTGGACGAGCTGCCCCAGCTGTGGAACGTCCTGCGCGGCGACATGAGCCTGGTCGGCCCGCGCCCCGAACGGCCGTACTTCGTGATGCGGTTCGGCCAGGCGTACCCCGAGTACGCCGACCGCCACCGCGTCCCGGTCGGGCTCACCGGCCTCGCCCAGGTCAACGGCCTGCGCGGGGACACCTCGATCGAGGACCGGGCCCGCTTCGACAACCGCTACATCGAGAGCTGGAGCCTCTGGCAGGACACCAAGATCCTGCTGCGGACCGCCGCCCTGATGCTCCACCCGGACGGGAGCTGACGGTGTCCCTGACCCTTGCCCGGCCCCAGCGGCCGACCTCGCTGCGCCGCCTCGCCGCGATAGTCCCGGCCCGGCCCAGCCTGCTGGCGGCCGCCACGGTGCTGCTGGTCTGCGTCCCCACCGGCGAGAAGGACGTCACCGCGGCCGTCCACGTCACCGCGGCCGACGTCGCGTCGATGGCGCTGGTCGCGCTCATCGCCCTGGACGCGCTGCGCGGGCGGATCCCGGCGCTGCACCCGGCCGCCGCCCTGCTGTTCGGCGGGGTGGTGGTGGCCGCCGGCGCCGCCACCGTCGGCTCGATCGACCCGGCCGCCAGCCTGACCGGCTTCGTCCGGCTCACCCAGGTGTTCGTCCTGGTGCCGGCCGCCGTGCTGTGCGCCGTCCGGGACCGCTTCGACCAGCGGCTGGTGCTCGGCTCCTTCGTCGCCGCCGCCCTGGTCCAGGGCGTGGTCGGCGCCCACCAGTACCTGACCGGGACGGGCGCCTCGTACACCGGCCGGCCGATCCGCGCCGTCGGCACCTTCGGCGCGCTCGACATCATGGCGATGTCCACCGTGGTCGCGTACGGGCTGCTCGCCGCCCTGGCGCTGGCCCTCGCCGAGCGGCGCCCCGGCGGCAGCTGGCGGCTGCGGATCGCGATGTACGCCAGTGCCGCGTTCCTGACCTTCCCGCTCGCGGTCTCCTTCAGCCGCGGCAGCTGGATCGCCACCGCGGTCGCCGCCACCGTGCTGCTGCTGCGCGCCGACGCCCGGCTCGCCGTCCGCGGCGCGGTGGTCGGCGCGGCCGCCGCCGTGGTCCTGGTCGGCGGCTTCGGCCTCGGCGGCGACGGGGTCACCGCCCGGCTCAGCTCGATCGGCTCGGTCTCCGCCGCGCCCGACCAGTCGGTCTCCGACCGCTACGACCTGTGGGCCACCGCCGGCCGGATCTGGCAGGACCACCCGGTCACCGGCGCCGGGCCGAAGGCCTTCCAGCAACTGCGCGACAGCCACGCCCCGTTGCGGCTGTCCTCCGGCAGCGACGCGGAGGACTCCACCATCGGCTTCCAGCGCGAGCCGCTGCTCTCCCCGCACAACATGTACTTCCTGGTCCTGAGCGAGCAGGGGCTGGTCGGGGTGGTCGCCTACCTGGCACTGTTCCTCGCGCTGCTGATCGGCTGCCTGCGCCGCGCCACCGGCGCCGGCCTGGCCGCGCTCGCCCTGCTCGCCTGGGTGCTGGTCGACTTCCTGTACGCCGACATCGGCGGGACCACCACCGTGCTCACCTCGGTGGTCCTCGGCCTCGCCGCCCGCGCCGCCCTTCCGGACCCCGACTCCACCGGAGCGTACGGCGCATGACCACCGACCAGTCCGTGGCCGAGCTGCCGGCCGCCCGGCGGGGGAGCGCGGCCGAGGCCGCCCCCCGCCGGGGCTTCCTCGCCAAGGCCTTCGGCGTCACCGCGCTGCTCAGCGCCGCCGGCTCCGCGCTCGGCCTGCTCCGCGACCTGCTGCTGGCCCGCTACTTCGGCGCCAACCAGGGCACCGACGCCTTCCTGGTCGCCTGGACCGTCCCGGAGACCGCCGCGCCGCTGCTGATCGAGGACGCGATGGCGTTCCTGATGGTCCCGGCCTTCAGCCTGGCCCTGGTGCTGCGCGAGGAGCGGCCGCACGGACCCGACCCGGTACGGCAGCTGGTCAGATCCACCCTGCCCTGGCTGCTGCTCGCCCTGTGCACCCTCTCGGCCGCCGCCGCACTCGGCGCCCCCCAGCTGGTCGACGTGCTCGCGCCCGGCCTCGCCGACCCGCAGCTGGCCGTCACCTGCACCCGGATCACCGCCATCACCATCCTGCCGTTCGGCGTGGTCGGGTACCTGACCTCCGCGCTGCGCGCCCACCACGGCTTCACCGCCCCCGCCACCATCTACGTGGCGTACAACCTCGGCATCCTCGGCCTGCTGCTCACCTGCCACCGGCTGTGGGGCGTCAGGTCGGCCGCGCTCGGCGTGGCCTTCGGCAGCCTGCTGATGGCCTCGGTGCTGATCGTGCCGTTCATCGCCCGGCTGCGCGCGGGCCGGCGCCGCCGGGCCCGCGGCCGGTCCGCCGCCCGCAGCCTGGTGCTGATCCCGCTGGCGATGCTCCCGGTGGCCGCGTTCACCCTGACCCGGCAGGCCCAGGTCTTCATCGAGCGCTACCTCGGCTCGGGCCTGCCGCCCGGCACCATCTCGCACCTCAACTACGCCGCCAAGGTCTCCCAGCTCGCCATGACCTCGGCCATCCTGATCGTCACGGTGACCTTCCCGGTGGTCGCCCGCGCGCTGGCCGCCGGCGACCTGACCGCGGCCCGCGACCGGGTGGAGAAGGACCTCGGCCAGGCGTCCGCCGTGGTGCTGGTCGGCACCGCCTTCCTGATGGCCTGCGCCCCGTCCGTGGTGGCGCTGCTCTTCGAGCGCGGCGCCTTCGGCGCGCACGACACCGCCGCCACCGCCGCGGTGATCCGGATCTACAGCTTCGGACTGCCCGCCCAGGCGCTGGTCGGCGTGATGGTCCGGCCGTACTTCTCGGTCCGCCCGGTGGTGCGCCGCGCGGACGCCCCCCGGACCGACAGCGGCCCCCGGCTGCTCGACTGGTTCCCGGTGGCCGCGATGGGCCTCGGCCTGCTGGTCACCGTCGGGGTCGGCCTTGCCGCCACCCCCCGGTTCGGCGCCCTGGGCCTGGCGGCCGGCAACGCGGCCGGTATCACCACCACCGCGGTGCTGCTGCTGCGCGGGCTGCTGCTGCGCGGGATCGCGCTGCGGATGCGGCCGGTCCTCGGCGGCCAGGCCCGGCTGCTGGCCGCCGCGCTGGGTGCCGCCGCGCTCGGCGCGCCCGTCGCCGCGCGCGCCGCCGACCCGCTGGCCGCCACCCTGCTCGGCGGTCTCACCGTGATCGTCGTCTTCGCCGGCCTCGGCACCCTGCTCGGTGCCGCCGAGGTCCGCGGCCCGGTCCTCGCGCTGGCCCGGGCCGTCAGCCCGCCCGCCCCGGCCCGTCCGACCGCGCGCGGCCGGCACCGCCTGCCCTCCCCGGCGCCGGCCGAGCCCGCCGCGCCGCCGTCCGCCGACCCGGCCCCTCGAAAGGCTGAAGGGACGCTGCCCCATGGACGCTGATCTCCTCCGTCTGCCGGTGCAGGCCGCAGGGTCCTGGCCGGCGCCCTGGATCCTGATGTACCACTCGGTCGCCGACGAGGAGGAGGACCCGTACCTGCTCACTGTCAGCCCGGACCGGTTCGCCGAGCAGATGGCGTTCCTGCACCGCAGCGGCCGGCGCGGGGTGAGCGTCCGGGAGCTGCTGGCCGCCCGCGCCGAGGGCACCGACGGACGGCTGGTCGGCCTCACCTTCGACGACGGCTACGCCGACTTCGCCCGGCACGCCGTCCCGGTCCTGCGCGAGTTCGGCTTCACCGCGACCGCGTACGTGGTGCCCGACCTGCTCGGCACCGAGAACGGCTGGGACGTCGAAGGCCCGCGCAAGAAGCTGCTCATCGTCGACCAGGTCACCCGACTCGCCTCGGCCGGCTGGGAGATCGGCTCGCACGGGCTCGGCCACCGAGCGCTCCCCGGGCTGCCCGCCGACGCGCTCGCCGAGCAGACCCGGGAGAGCCGCCGAGCCCTGGAGGAGCTGGTCGGCGGACCGGTCACCGGCTTCTGCTATCCGTACGGCGCGGTCGACCTGCCCGCCGGCCTGGCGGTCCGGGACGCCGGCTACGACTACGCCTGCGCCATCCAGCACTCCCCGCTGACCGGCCGCTTCGCCCTGCCGCGCTGCTACGTCGGCGACCGCGACGGCGCCTGGCGGCTGCGGGCCAAGCACGGCCGCCACCGCTGGCGCGACGCCCTCACCGGGCTGCGCAACGGCGCGCCGAGCGGCCCGTACGGGGGCCTGCGGTGAGGATCCTGCACATCGTCACCGGCCTGGCGGCCGGCGGCGCCGAACGCCAACTCCTGTTGATGCTGCGGCACCTGCCGCCCGGCTACGACTGCGAGGTGGCGACCCTGACCAATCCGGGCACGGTCGCCGTCGCGCTGCGCGCCGAGGGCTTCACCGTCCACGACCTCGGCATGCGCGGCAACCGTGACCTCGGGGTGCTGCCCCGGCTCATCCGGCTGGTCCGCGCGGGCCGCTACGACCTGGTGCACACGCATCTCTACCGGGCCGGGCTGTACGGGCGGCTGGCCGCCCGGCTGGCCGGCGTCCGGGCGGTGCTGGCCACCGAGCACTCGCTGCAGGCCGGGGTGATCGAGGGCCGGCCGACCACCCGGGGCGTCCGCGTGCTCTACCTGGCGGCCGAGCGGCTGGGCTCGGCCACCGTCGCCGTCTCCGGCCAGGTCGCCGGCGTGCTGGCCGACTGGGGCGTGCCCGCCGACCGCGTCCACCTGCTGCCCAACGGCATCGAGGCCGCCCGGTACGCCCGGCCGGCCGGCGAGCGGGCCGCCGTCCGCGACCGCCTGCGGGACGAACTCGGGCTGCCCCGGGCGGCGTTCGTGGTCGGCGGGGTGGGCCGGCTGGTGCCCGGCAAGCGCTTCGCCGTCCTGCTCGACGCGCTGGCCGAAACCCGCCCGGCGGGCCGGCCCGAGGCCCGGCTGCTGCTGGTCGGCGCCGGACCCGAGCGCCCCGTCCTGGAGCGGCAGGCCGAACGCCTCGGGTTGGCCGACCGGGTGCACTTCACCGGCGAGCGCGACGACGTGCCCGAACTCCTCACCGCCATGGACGTGCTGGCCTCGCCTTCGGCCGAGGAGACCTTCGGCCTGGCGGTCCTGGAGGGCCTGGCCGCCGGCCTGCCGGTGCTGCACTCGGCCTGCCCCGCGCTGGACGACCTGCCGCCCGCCGCCGCGCCCGGCGCCCTGGCCCTGCCCTCGGACGCCGCCGCCTACGCCGCCGCCCTCGCCGCCCTCGCCGACCGCCGTACCGCAGTGCTGCCCCGGCCGCCGGCCGTCGCCCACTACGACATCGCCCGGATCGCCGCCGAACTCGCCACCCTCTACGACCGCCTGGGGCCCGCGCCGCCCCGCCGGCGGGCCGACCGCCGTTCCACCGTCCGGGCCTGACCACCCCACCCCTCTAGATCCCACGGAGCCCGCCATGTCCGAATCCCGCCGAAGCGCCAGCGCGCTGGTCCGTCGCTGGTGGCCGCTGGCCCTCGCCGTCCCGCTGGGCGCCGCGGCCGGGGCCGGCTACGCGCTCGTCTCGCATCCCTCCTACGCCGCCAACTCCTATGTCGTGGTGGTCGCGGAGCAGCAGGGCGAGGGCGCCACCGCGGTCAACTTCGCCCAGGCGTACGGCCGGCTGGCCGGCCAACCGCAGGTGCTCGCGGCGGCGGCCGCCGAGACCGGGCACTCGGTCGCCACGCTCTCCGACACCGTCCGCGGCACCACCTCGCCGGACGCCCCGATGATCGAGATCACCGGCACCGGCCGCCGCCCCGCCGACGCGGTGAAGTCCGCCGACGCGGTCGCCAAGTCGCTGATCGCCTTCGCCAACACCAGCAGCAAGGAGACCGGCGTCCGCCTGGTGGCCCTGGCCGACGCGGCCGAGCCGGACGGTCCGTCCTCGCCCTCCGCCGCGCTCGACACCGCCGTCGGCGGTGCGGCCGGGGTGCTGGTGGGCACGCTGGTCATGCTGACCCGCCGCCGGCCGGGCGCCGCGACCGGGTCGGCGGGCACCGCCGCGTCCGCGGAGGCCGAGCCGGCGGCCGCCGCCGAGCCCGCGACCACCCCCCGCCCGCGCGCCGACTTCGAGCCGAAGAAGCCCGCCGGGAGCAACCGATGAGAGCGGCCACCCGGTCCGGCCGGCGCACCGCCCCGGCCGCCGCGGTCCCGGCCGTCCCCGGTTCGGCCGTCCCCGTCCCGCAGGGCGGCTCCTGGACCTTCGAGGTGCTCCGGGACGACCGGGCGCTGGACCGGCACACCGAGGAGTGGGACGGCCTGTTCGCCCGCTGCCGGACGGCCACCACCTTCCAGTCCGCGGGCTGGCTGTGCTCCTGGTGGCGCCAGTACGGCCGGCCCGGCGGCCTGGTCCTGGTGCTGGTCCGCCGCGACGGCGCGCTGGTCGGGGCGGCGGCGCTGATGCGGCGCGGACCGTTCGGCGGCCTGACCAACCTGGGCGCCGGCCTGGTCGACTTCACCGACGTCCTGCTCGACGACGAGTGCGCCGACCGGGCGGCCGCCGAGCTGGCCGCCGCCCTGCCGGTGCGCCGCCCCTGGCACAGCCTGGAGCTGCGCGAGGTCCGCCCCGAGGCGGCCCTCCAGCGGGTCTGGGCCGCCTGGCCGGGCCGGCGGTACCGGTTCGCCGACTCGCTCTGCCAGTACCTGCCGGCCGTGCCGATGGAGGAACTGCTCAAGCGGCTGCCCGGCAAGACCGCCCAGCGCAGCCGGGTGAAGCAGCGCAAGATCGCCGAGTCCGGCGTGGTGGTCCGCTCCACCGCCCCCGAGGAGGTGCCGGAGACGATCCGCGCGCTGCTGGGCCTGCACATCCTGCAGTGGCAGGAGCGCGGGGTCACCCCCGAGCACCGCACCGAGCGCTTCGCGGACCACCTGATCGAGTCCACCACCGCGCTGGTGGCGAGCCGCCGGGCCGCCCTGCACCGCTTCTTTCTGGACGGCGACCTGGTCGCGGTCAACCTGCTGCTGCTCTGCCCGGCGTTCGGCGGCCTCTACATGTACGGCGCCCACCCGCGGCTGCGCGAGCGGCTGGACATCGCCGGGCTGCTGTTCGGCGTGGCGCTGGACGAGGTCCGCGACGCCGGCATCCCGGTGCTCAGCCTGCTGCGCGGCCAGGAGCCGTACAAGCAGCGCTGGCGGCCGGACCAACTGCCCAACCAGCGCCTGGTCCTCGGCCCGCGCGGCTTCGCGCCGCTCGCCGCCGTCCGGGCCCTGCGGGTCCGGCTGCGCGGCGCCGCGGTGCACCAGCTGCGCACCCGGCTGCCCGGCCTCAAGCAGGCGCTAGCGGCCCGCCGGCTGCGGTGAGGGCGCCGGCGCCGGCGCGGGGACGGCGCCGGCCGAGCCGGACATCAGCTGCCGGAAGACCGCCGCCGAGCGGGGGTTGCGGTCGCACTGCCAGAAGCCGTGCGGACAGTAGTCGGTGACGGTCTGGTAGGCGGTGTCGTGGGTGCGCATCCACTCCACCATCCGCCGGACGAACTCCGGGTTGTCGCCGTTGCGGAACAGCCCCCACTCCGGGTACGAGACCGGCTTGCCGCGCTTGGCGGCGAACTCGACCTGGTCCTCCAGCCCGTACGGCTCGGAGACGTAGCTGTCGAAGGTGCCGCCGGCCGGCTGGTCGTAGCTGTCCATGCCGATGATGTCGACCACGTCGTCACCGGGGTAGCAGCGGGTCCACGGGATGGCGTCCAGGCCGCGGTTGGGGGTGAAGTCGAAGGAGAAGCGCTGGCCCGGCACCGAGCGCATCACGGTGACGATCCGCCGCCAGTACGCCTTCCAGGCGGTCGGGTCGGGCTTGCAGCGCGAGGTGTAGGTGACTCCGTTCATCTCCCAGCCGAGGGTGATGACGGTGTCCCCGCCGCCGAGCGCCACCAGTTTGTGCGCCAGCTTCAGGAAGTGCTGGTCGAACTCGCCCCTGGTGCCGCGGGCCAGCAGTCTGGCCACCTCGGCGTCCGGCAGGTTGCCCTCGTTGGGGACCAGCATCGGCACGCCGAGCACGAGCTTGCGCGAGCTGTCCGCCTGCCGCCACTGCGACCACAGGCCGAGCACCACCGGCTCGCCCTCGACGTCCTGCCAGCTGTTGCCCGCCAGGTAGGTGTGCCCGACCTGCATGTTGGCGTTGCCCAGCCAGTTCGCCATCCGGGCGATGTTGGGGATGTAGGTGTCCCAGGAGCCGACGAACGCGCCGAACGGCGTCTCGTGCCGGGACCGCTGCACCACCGGGCGGGGCGCCGCCCCGCGCGGCTGGATGGCGTCCGAGGAGAGCGCGGCGTGGCGCTCGGTCTGGCTCAGCGGCGAGCCGGACGGCACGCTCGCGGTCGTCACCAGCAGCAGTGCGGCGGCGGCCAGGGTCAGGCGGCCGATGCGCATGGGCTCTCCGTACGGGGCTTCGGAACTTCCTGAAAATGGACGTATCCGACAGTAAGTCAACAAGACGTCAGAAAAGCCTCATGTCACCCTAACGTGGCAGGTCGCACGGGTGACCGCCGGCCGCGGCCCGGCGCCGTTCCCGGCCTCAGTCGAAGGTGTCGCACTGCGCCATGTCACCGGTCCGGTAGCCGGTGGTGAACCACTGCGCCCGCTGCGCGGACGAGCCGTGCGTCCACGTCTCCGGGTTGGTGCGGCCGGTGGCGCGCTGCTGGATCCGGTCGTCGCCGACCGACTGGGCGGCGTCCAGCGCCCGGGCGATGTCCTGGTCGGTCAGCTGCGTGATCAGCGGCCGCCCGGTGGACGCCTGCGGGGTGGTGGTCGCGTGGTGCGTCCACACCCCCGCGTAGCAGTCGGCCTGCAGCTCCAGGCGGACCGCGGCGCTGTCCGCGCCCTGCCGGTCGTTGCCGACCTTCGCCATGGTGCCGGTCAGGTTCTGGACGTGGTGCCCGTACTCGTGCGCCACCACGTACGCCTCCGCGAACGGGCCGCCCTGCGCGCCGAGCCGTCCGGTCAGCTCGTCGAAGAAGCCCAGGTCGAAGTAGGCCCGGCGGTCCGCCGGGCAGTAGAACGGGCCGACCGCCGAACTGGCCGTGCCGCACGCGGTCGACACCTGGTCGTCGAACAGCACCGTCGACGCCGGCGCGTACTGGCCCTGCCGCCGGGCGAACTCGGCCTGCCAGAAGCTCTGCAGGCTGTTGACGGTGGCCAGGATCCGGCAGTCCTGCCGCCGCTCGGCGTCCGCCCCGGTCCGGCACGCCGCCTGCAACTGGGCCGGGCTGGTGGCCCGACCCACCGGCGCCACCGCGCCGTCCGAGACGCCGAACAGCGCCGGATCCACCCCGAACACCACCGCCACCAGCACCGTGAGGAGGCCGACCACGCCGCCACCGACCGTCAGTCGCCCGCCCGGCAGACCGCGCCGGTCCTGCACCTGGGAGGCGTCCAGCGGGGCGTCGTCGTCAAACCGCATCCTGTATCACCTCTGTAACAGTCCGTCCAGCGCGCGCAGTGGCACACTAACGGCGGCCGCAGGTCACCGCCCGTCGACAACCGCAGGTGAACGGCGCTCCCGTCAGCGCGCCGTCAACGTCCCGCAGGCTCCGCCCGGCAACGCGTCAAGCTGACCCGACACCCGATCGGGCGGTACGCTCCGCCCGTGTCCTCCAACCCGCTGCGAAGCCTCAGCCCCCGATCGGTGCTCCCTGCCCTGGCCGTGCTGCTCGTCCTCGGAGCGGGTGCCGCCGCGCACGCCAACCGGCCGGTGCCGTTCGGCGACCGGGTGGTCGACCCGGGCGGCGCGGACGCCAGCCCGGTGGGTGCGCAGTCGCTGGACGCCGGCGCGCTGGAGTTCAAGGTCGGCCCCGGCCTGGAGGCCTACGACCGCGGCACCGGCCAGCACCTGTGGTCCTACCGCCGCGAGGGCGCGACCGCGCTGCACACCGCCATGGTCGGCGAGAACGCCGTGGTGGTCTGGGACGACGGCATGGTCACCTCGGTCCACCCCAGTGACCACTCGGTCCGCTGGCACCGCTCGGTGCCCGGCCTGGCCGACTGGCTGCGGGCCGACGGCGAGCCCGGCGCGGCCGACCGGACCGACACCCAGAAGCGGGACACCGCGCTGAAGCGGGCCGCGGCCGCGCTCCAGCCCGGGATCGAGGAGGAGCCCTGGGTGGCGGTGGTCACACCGTCGCTGACCATGGGGTTCCGCGAGCGCGACGGCGACCTGCGGTTCAACTCGCGACCCGCCACCGGCTGCAGCTACGACCCGCTGCGCGCCGTGCACACCGCCAACGCCATGCTCGTGCCGCGCACCTGCACCGGCACCACCGGCGCCAGCCACCCCCTGCCCGGCGGCATCAGCGGCTTCCAGCTCAGCGGCCACGGCTGGCAGCTCAACGCCGGCCCGGACGTCCAGCTGCGCCAGATCGACGCCCACCGCGTCTCCATCGAGGACGGCCCGATCATCGGCAGCCGCGTCTTCGACACGACCGAGGGGTCGCCGGAGACCGCCTGCGGCAGTCCTGCGGAGCCCTTCGCGGCCGTCTCCCCGACCTGCTCCAAGTAGGGCGAACCGACAGGGCGGGCGGTGCGCCCGGCGGCGTTCCCCCTCCTCGAAAATTGCGTTTGCCGGGGTCACGTAGACTGGTCCGGATGGCTGTGTGCCATGACCACCGCTAGGAGTGACCCCAGCCATGATTTCCGCGAACGCCCTGGAGCTGCGCGCCGGCGCCCGCGTCCTGATCGAGTCCGCCACCTTCCGTGTCGCCCCGGGCGACCGCATCGGCCTGGTCGGCCGCAACGGTGCCGGCAAGACCACCCTGACCAAGGTGCTGGCCGGCGAGGGCCTCCCGGCTGGCGGCACCGTCACCAACTCCGGCCAGGTCGGCTACCTGCCCCAGGACCCCCGTACCGGTGACCTGGACGTGCTCGCCCGTGACCGCATCCTCTCCGCCCGCGGCCTCGACACCGTGCTGAAGAAGATGCGCGAGAACGAGGAGCGGATGGCCACCGGCAAGGGCTCCACCCGCGACAACGCGATGAAGAAGTACGCCCGGCTGGAGACCGAGTTCCTGACCAAGGGCGGGTACGCGGCCGAGGCGGAGGCGGCGACCATCGCGGCGGCGCTCGGCCTGCCGGACCGCATCCTGACCCAGCCGCTGCACACCCTGTCCGGCGGTCAGCGCCGCCGGGTGGAGCTGGCGCGGATCCTGTTCTCGGACGCGGACATCCTGCTGCTGGACGAGCCGACCAACCACCTGGACGCCGACTCGATCGTCTGGCTGCGCGACTTCCTGAAGACGTACAAGGGTGGCTTCATCGTCATCTCGCACGACATCGACCTGGTCGAGACGGTCGTCAACAAGGTCTTCTACCTGGACGCCAACCGCTCCTGCATCGACGTCTACAACATGGGCTGGAAGCAGTACCAGCAGCAGCGCGAGGACGACGAGAAGCGCCGCAAGCGCGAGCGCGCCAACGCGGAGAAGAAGGCGGCCACCCTCAACGCGCAGGCCGACAAGATGCGCGCCAAGGCGACCAAGACCGTCGCCGCGCAGAACATGGCCCGCCGCGCCGAGAAGCTGCTGTCCGGCCTGGAGCAGGTCCGGGCCTCCGACAAGGTCGCCAAGCTGCGCTTCCCGGACCCGGCCCCGTGCGGCAAGACGCCGCTGACGGCGGAGGACCTGTCGAAGTCGTACGGCTCGCTGGAGATCTTCGCCGGGGTGGACCTGGCGATCGACCGCGGCTCCAAGGTGGTCGTGCTGGGCCTGAACGGCGCCGGCAAGACGACGCTGCTGCGGATGCTGGCGGGCGTGGAGCAGCCGGACACCGGCGAGGTGATCCCGGGCCACGGCCTGAAGATCGGCTACTACGCGCAGGAGCACGAGACGCTGGATCCGGACCGCACGGTCCTGGAGAACATGCGCTCCTCGGCGCCCGACACCGACCTGGTGCAGATCCGGAAGATCCTGGGCTCGTTCCTGTTCTCCGGTGACGACGTGGACAAGCCGGCCGGGGTGCTCTCGGGTGGCGAGAAGACCCGTCTGGCGCTGGCCACCCTGGTGGTCTCCAGTGCCAATGTGCTGCTGCTGGACGAGCCGACCAACAACCTCGACCCGGCCAGCCGCGAGGAGATCCTCTCCGCGCTGCGGTCGTTCACCGGCGCGGTGGTGCTGGTGACCCACGACGAGGGGGCGGTCGACGCCCTCCAGCCGGAGCGGATCATCCTGCTGCCGGACGGCGTGGAGGACCTGTGGAGCCCGGCCTACCACGACCTGGTGGCGCTGGCCTGACGGTCGGGTAGACGCCTGATCGGCTCTTCTGCGCAGAAAATCTCATCCTCCCGGCGCTGTCGGGAATGCAAGGGTCCCGGATTCCGTTTGGCCGGGGCCCTCTGCTGTTTGGGTTCGGACGGTCCGGGCTGATCAGCTATTTCTCCCGGGGGCGCACATGCGCCGGGGGGCGCGTGCACCGAGTGTGAGCGCCCTTGTGCGGAGCGGGTACCACCGCCGGACTGCGCTTTCCCGGGATTGACCTTGTCGAATGGGTGGCCAGGAGCCTGGCAATGGGTGATCATGGGAATCTGACCGATCACCTCTACGAGGAGGCACGGGTGGCTGAGACTCTGAAAAAGGGCAGCCGGGTGACAGGTGCCGCGCGTGAGAAGCTCGCGGCGGACCTCAAGAAGAAGTACGACTCCGGGGCGAGCATTCGCGCACTGGCGGAGGAGACGGGTCGTTCCTACGGCTTCGTGCACCGCATGCTGAGCGAGTCCGGCGTGAACCTCCGCGGGCGCGGCGGGGCGACGCGGGGCAAGGGCAAGGCGGCTGCCGCCGCAGGTTCCTGACGGTTCATCACTCCTCCGGTGGTTCGGTCTGCGTGCGGTCGCAGCCGGTCCGATCCGGTCCGGTGCGTGCCGTCCCGTTCGGGGCGGGCGTCCACTCTTCGCTCCACCCTGTTTCGACGCACCAGACGATTCGGCGGCCGGGTTCTCCCGGGCCGCCGATCGTCTTTTCCGCACCTTGTCGGTCGTCGTTTCCGTGCGGCGCCGAAGGGTGTCTCGAAGGGCGGCGCACGGCGGTGAAGGGGGCTGTGCGGGCGTCGAACGGTTTGTTACTCTCCAGTAGCTCTGTCGCTACCCGCTGGAGGTACCCGCCATGACCGTCCCCGCCACCGACGCCGACCGGAAGCTGTGGGAGGAGGCCGGCGTCCGGCTCGACCTGGACGGCGAGCTCGCCACGGTCACGCTCTGCAACCCCAAGCGGCGCAACGCCCAGAGCCCCGCGATGTGGCGGGCACTGGCGGCGATCGGCCGCACGCTGGACGGCACCGTCCGGGTGGTGCTGCTCCGGGCGGAGGGGGTCTCCTTCTCGGCGGGCCTCGACCGGGCGATGTTCACCCCCGAGGGCATCCCCGGCGAGCGGACCTTCATGGAGCTCGCCGCCGCCGCCGACCAGGAGCTCGACGCCGCCATCGCCGAGTACCAGGAGGCCTTCACCTGGTGGCGCCGGCCCGACGTGGTCTCCATCGCCGCCGTCCAGGGCCACGCGGTCGGCGCCGGCTTCCAGCTGGCCCTCGGCTGCGACCTGCGGGTGGTCGCCGAGGACGTCCAGTTCGCCATGAAGGAGACCTCGCTCGGCCTGGTCCCGGACCTGGCCGGCACCAAGCCGCTCATCGAACTGGTCGGCTACGCACGGGCGTTGGAGATCTGCGCGACCGGCCGCTGGGTCGGTGCCGAGGAGTCGGTGGCCACCGGCCTGGCCAATCTGTCCGTCCCGGTCGAGGAGCTGGAGGGCGCTGCCCGCGACCTTGCCGCCGCCCTGCTCGCCGCCCCGCGCAACGCGGTGATCGAGACCAAGGCGCTGCTCCAGGGGGCCGGCGGCCGCTCGTACGACGAGCAGCGCTCCGCCGAGCGCCAGGCGCAGGCGCGCCGCCTGCGCGACCTGGCCGGGATCGGCGACTGAGGTTCCGGCGGACGACGCCCCGGGCGCCCCGTGCAGGGGGTGCCCGGGGCGTCTTTCGGCGCGCGGAGCGGGTGGCGGAATGTCAGAGTTGGGCTGATTTGCGATATAGCTGGACCTGACACCAGGGAGACCCGCGATGACGCAGCCCCCGACCCCCGCCGACCTCCAGAAGGCCATCGCCGCGCACGACGACGAGGCCGCCCCCGCGGCCGAACGCGGCCGCACCGCGCTGGCCGTCGGCGTGGTGGAGAAGATCGCAGGCATGGCGGCCCGCGAGGTGTCCGGCATCCATGCCCTGGGTTCCGGCTTCACCCGTACCTTCGGTGCGATGCGCGACCGCGTCCCCGGCACCAAGGGCAGCGTCGGCCGGGGCATCAAGGCCGAGGTCGGCGAGCGGCAGACCGCGATCGACATCGCCCTGGTGGTCGAGTACGGCGTGGTCATCCCCCGGCTCGCCGTCGAGGTACGGGAGAACATCATCGCGGCGGTCGAGCGGATGACCGGCCTCGAGGTCGTCGAGGTGAACATCGCCGTCAACGACGTCCACCTGCCCAACGAGCCGGAGGAGGAAGAGGAGGTCGAGACCTCCGGCCGACGGGCTCGGGTGCAGTGACAGCGGCAAGGGAGACGAGCGGATGAATCTGGCCCTGATCGGCATGGTCGCCGGCATGGCCCTCGGCTTCGCCGGGTACTTCGGCGGCTTCGCCGCGTTCCTGCTGGTCGCCCTGCTCGGCGCGGTCGGCTTCGTGGTGGGTCGCCTCCTGGAGGGCGACATCGAGCTCGGTGAGATCGGCGACCTGCTGCGCAGCCGCGACCGGCGGCGCCGATGACCGAGCCGGTCGCCCTGCCCGCGCCCGCCGGCCGCGGGCGGCTGCGGATCGCCGACCCGGTCTACGCCCGGATCGCCGCCCAGGCCGCCCGCGAGGCGCTCGCCGACGCGTGGGCCGAACGGCCGCAGCACGGACCGCTGCCCCGGGTCTCCGTCCTGGTGGTCCGCGGCCGGGTCAGGCTCACCCTCCACCTCGACCTCCCGTACCCCGTCGACACCGCCGCCCTCGCCGTCCGCGCCCGCGACGCGGCCATCGAACGGGTCACCGCGCTCACCGGCACCCCCGTCGGCGACGTCACCGTGATCGTCGACCGCCTGGTGCCCGCCGGAGCCGTCCGGTGAACGGGCCGGAGGCGCTGGAGGCGCTCGGCGCCCCCGACTCCGGCGACCGCGCGGCCGCCGCCGGCCGCGGCGCCCCCGGACCCAAGCTGCGCTCCCGCCGCACCGCCGCCACCTGCGTCGTGGTCACCGCCGTGGTGATCGCCGCCGGGGCGCTGCTGTACGACGTCATCGCGGTGCGCACCGGCCACCCCGCCCGGGAGTGGCGCTCCCGGCTCGCCCACCAGCTGGCCACCCGGCACCTCGACGACATCTGGGTGCTGACCGCCGCCGGAGTCGCCGTCCTGCTCGGCGCCCTGCTCTGCACTCTCGCCTTCGCCCCCGGACTGCGCCGCTGGCTGGCCCTGGAACCGGCCGGGGCGGCGATCCACCGCGGCGGGGTCGCCGCGCTGATCGCCGAGCGCGCCGCCGAACTGCCCGACGTCCACGGCGCCAAGGTCAAGGTCACCCGGCGGGCCACCCGGGTCACCGTCACCGGCGCGCACGACCCGGCCGCGGTGGAACGGGCGCTGCGCGCCGAACTCGCCCGGATCCCGCTGGCCGCACCGCACCGGCTGGACGTGCGCACCCGCACCGTCCGGTCCCACGGCCCGCACCACCGCAAAGCCCTGGAACAGGAGCCGTGATGGGCCGAGGCGCGGTCAACCGGACCATCCTCGCCGTGGTCGGCGTGATCCTGCTGCTCACCGGCCTGTTGGCGCTGGCCGGCGGCCTCGACCTGTACGGACACCTGGGCCTCTCCATGCCGAGTCGGTGGCCCTGGACCTCGCCGGACCAGCCGGTGCTCAGCGCCGAGGCGCGCACCCGCTGGAGCGACCGGGCCTGGTGGTGGCCGGTCGCCATCGCCGTCCCCTCGGTGGTGCTGGCCGGCGGACTGTGGTGGCTGTTCGGGCAGGTGCGCGGCAGCGGCCCGGCCGGGATCGACCTGCCCTCCCCGGCCGGGCCGACCGGCCACTTCGCCCTGCACGTCCGCAGCCGGGCCGTCGAGGAGGCGCTCGAAACCGAGACGATCGCCCTCCCCGAGGTCGCCCGGATCACCGCCCGGGTGGCTGGCGACCCCCACCACCCGCACATCCGGGCGGCCCTGCGGATGGTCTCCGGCGGCCACACCGCCGACCTCCTGCGGAGGTACGAGGCCGGGCCGATGGCCCACGCCCGCACCACCCTCGGCCTCGCCGACCTGCGGTCCGAACTGCGGATCCGGGTCACCGGCCGACGCGCCTCCGCCACCCGGGGGCACCACCCCCGGGTGCACTGAGCATCCTTCGACCGGCCGTCAGAGGCCGCGCAGGGCGCCGCCGTCCACCGGGACCATCACGCCGGTGAGGTACGAGGCGGCCGGGGAGAGCAGGAACGCCGCGACCCGGCCGAACTCCTGCGGCGTCCCGTACCGGCCCAGCGGAATGGCGGCGCTGGCCCGCGCCCGGGCGGCCTCGGCATCACCGCTCAGCCCGTCCAGCTCACGCACCCGGTCGGTGTCGATCCGGGCCGGCAGCAGGCCCACCACCCGGATGCCGCGCGGACCCAGCTCGTCCGCCAGCGACTTGGCCGCCATCGCCAGACCCGGCCGCAGCCCGTTCGAGATGCCCAGGCCCGCGATCGGCTCGCGCACCGAACCCGAGAGCACGAACGCGATCACCCCGCCCTCGCCCAGCTCCGCCGCCGCCGTCCGGGCCACCCGCAGCGCCCCCAGGAACACCGACTCGAAGGCCCCGCGCCACACCTCGTCCTCCGCCACCAGCACCGGCCCGGCCTTCGGGCCGCCGACGCTGATCAGCACGCCGTCCAGCCGGCCGAAGCGCTCCTTCGCCGCCGCGACCAGCCGCTCCGCGCTCGCCGGGTCGGCATTGTCGGCGACCACCCCGTGGGCGTGCTCCGCGCCGCCCAGCTCCGCGACGGCCGCATCCAGCCCCTCCTGCGAACGCCCGCTGATCACCACCCGCGCACCATCCGCGACCAGCTCCCGCGCCGAGGCGAAGCCCAGCCCCCGGGTGGCACCGGTCAGTACGTACACCTTCTGCTGAAGTCCGAGATCCATGGGCCCATCCTGCCTGCTCCCGCCCCGTCGGTGAGCCCCGTCTCACGGGCGGGTCGGAAGTTGACGGGAGAACAAAACTTAGGGAAACCTAACCTCGCTTTCGTCGCGCGGTCACCATCCCCGGAGTACAGCCATGCCCCAGCCCGAGCAGTTCGCCGCCCCCCTCGCCGGGACCGCGGCCCGGTGCGTCGCCGTGTCCTTCGGCCTCGCCGGGATGTGGGCGGCCAGTGCCTGGACCGCCGGCCACCTGCACGCCGACCCGTCGCTGCACACTGCGGCGCTCTTCGTCCACCTCGCCACCCTGGTGGTCGGCTTCGGCGCCGTGCTGGCCATCGACTACCTGGGACTGCTCTGGCTGCTCGGCCGGCGCACCCTCCGGCAGGTGGTGGACTTCACCGCGCCGCTGCACGTCCCGGTCTGGGCCGGCCTGGCCGGCCTCACCTTCAGCGGCATCCTGCTGGAACCGCACCTGGACTCCCCGCTCACCTGGCTGAAGCTGGTCCTGGTGCTCGCCATCGCCCTCAACGGCGTCCACGCGACCGCTCTCCACCAGCGCCTCGAGGAGTACGGCGACACCCGCCCGCCCCACCGCCTGCTCGGCCGCGGCGCCGCCTCCGCCCTGATCTCCCAGGTCGGCTGGTGGGGCTCGGTCGCGATCGGCTTCTGGAACGCCCAGCACTGAGGCCCGTCGGGCGGCGCTCAGGCCTCGGCCGGGGGTGCGCTGTGCCAGCGCCAGGCGGTGGGGCGGGGGTGGCCGGGGAGGTCGGTGCGGCCGGTGGCGTGGAGGAGGGTGGGCCAGGGGGAGTGGCCGGCCGGGGCGTCGGGGAAGAGGCGGGCCAGGACGCGGGCGCAGCGCTCGGCGGGCGGGCTCCACGGGAGGTCCAGGGCCTGGCAGACGTCGTGGACGTGGAGCAGCAGCTCGGCGGTGCCCATCGCGGCGAAGCCCTCGGGGTCGGCGAGGCCCCAGACGTGGAAGGCGCGCGCCTCGGGCGGGGCGGCCCGGAGCACCGCCGCCAGGATGCCGCCCGCCGCGTCCAGGACCCGCAGCAGGCCGTCCGGCCCGGCCGCCGGGTCGGCGCGCAGGGCGTTCGGCGGTCCGTCGGGCCGGTCGCGGTGCCAGGCGAGCGGAACGTAGTCGTGCTGCGGCGGCTCGGCGGGGGCGAGCTGGGCCGCGTAGCCGAAGAGGCCGTCCGCGACGTGTTCGACGGTCTCCCAGCAGCTCCAGCCACCGGGGGCGAGCGGCGTGGTCCAGGCCGCGCCGACGGCCGGGCGCAGGGTGGCGAGGGCCGCGCGGAGGGTGGCAGACAGGTCGTCGGCGGTGACGGGCGAGGGCATCCGGCGACCGTACCAGCGGTGTGCGGGCCGCCGGGCGGGGCGCAAGCCGGGCGCGATTCCGGCGGCCGGCGCACCGGGGCGGCGGTCCGGGCGAGGCAGTCGGCGTCGATGGCGCGCGGCGGGGAACCGGCCGAAGATGGGGGAAGCGGACCACCCACCCGAGGTGCAGAGCATGGAGAGACGGCGGCTGCCGTACATCGACAGCATGGCCGCGGCCCTGGTCGACGGCACCGGCTGCATCGTGGGCTGGACGAACGCCGCCGAGCGGCTGCTGGACCTGTCGGCGGCCGAGGTCACCGGCCGGCCGGTCCGCGAGCTGCTGGCGGACCCGGGCCACCGGCCGCGGCGCACCCGCAACGGCTGGACGGGCGACACCGAGGTGCGCACCGGCCGCGGCGAGCCGATGGCCGTCTGCTACCGGGTCCTCCCGCTCGCCGGGGAGCCCGGCAGCCCGCGCCACCTGGTGCTCTGCGCCCCCACCGACCGGGTCGTCCGGTGGAGCCAGGACCACGCGTTCACCCGCGAGCTGTTCCTCCAGGACCGGATCGGCCTGGCGGTCTTCGACGAGCAACTGCGGCTGGTGCGCACCAATACCCACCTCCTCCCGTACAGCGGCCTGCCGGCCGACCTGGGCGGTCACCGGCTGGCCGACTTCCTCTACCCGAAGGACGCGGAGGCGGTCGACGAGCTGCTGCGCGACGTGCTGCGCACCGGCCGGCCGGTGGTCCGGGCCGAGGTGCTGGTCCGCACCCTCGACGATCCGCGCGGCGGGGCGGTGATGGCGATCGAGGCGTTCCGGCTGCAGACCCCCGACGGCCGGGTGATCGGGGTGACCGCGCTGTTCGGGGACGTCACCGAGGTGCACCGGTCCCGGGAGCGGCTGGAACTGCTGCACCGGGCCACCGCCGCGGTCGGCTCCACCCTCTCGGTCGAGGGGACCGCCCACGACCTGGCCGCCGTCCTGGTGCCCGCGCTGGCCGACCACGCCGAGGTGGACATCGCGGAGGCGGTCTTCACCGGCGACGAGCCGGTCGTCGGAGCGGACGGCCGGCTGACACTGCGCCGCACCGCCTCGGCCCCTCCCGCGGACCCCGCGGCCGGCGGCGGCCCGGCTCCACCGGCCGGCCCGGCCGGCGCCGCCGGACCGCCCGGCCGGGTCGGCGCGCGCGGCCCGGCGGTGCTGGTCGACGCGGACGCCACCGCCGTCGCCGTGGACGACCCGCCCGCGATGACCGCCCCGCTCCGGGCCCGCGGCATCCTGCTCGGCGTGGTCACCCTGCGCCGCGCGTCGGCCCGGGGACCGTACGATCCGGCCGACCTGGACGTGCTGCGCCAGATCGCCGCCCGGACCGCGCTGGCGCTCGACAACGCCCGCCGCTTCACCCGCGAGCACCGCGCCGCCGTCGGCCTGCAGCGCAGCCTGCTGCCGCCCGCCGAGAGCGAGACCGCCGCCGCGGTCACCGCCAGCGTGTACCTGCCGACCGACACCGCCAGCGGCATCGGCGGGGACTGGTTCGACGTCATCCCGCTCTCCTCGGCGCGGGTCGCCCTGGTGGCCGGGGACGTGGTCGGCCACGGCCTGCAGGCCAGCGCCACCATGGGACGGCTGCGCACCGCCGTCCGCACCCTGGCCGACCTCGACCTGGAACCGGACGAGCTGCTGGTGCACCTGGACGACCTGGTCTCGCAGCTGGTGGTGGAGGACGAGGACGAGGACGGCGAGCACCCGGACGACGAGGACGCCCGCGCCCGTCGCGAGGCCGACCCGGTCGGCGCCACCTGCGTCTACGCCGTCTACGACCCGGTCTCCGGGCGCTGCACCGCTGCCAGCGCCGGACACCCGCCGCCCGCCGTGGTCGGCCCGGACGGCCGGGCCGCGTACCTGAGGATCAACCCCGGCCCGCCGCTCGGCGTCGGGGGCCTGCCGTTCGAGGCCACCGAGGTGGAGGTCGCGCCCGGCAGCGTGCTGGTGCTCTACACCGACGGGCTGATCGAGGGCGGCGCCGCGGACCTGGACGAGGGGATGGCCGGACTGCTGACCCGGCTGGAGCGGACCGACTTCGGTGTCGGGCTGCGCCGGGCCGGGCGGGAGATCGTCGCCGGGCTGCCCGCGGAGCGGCTGGACGACGACGTCACCCTGCTGCTGGCGCACCTGCGCGAGGTGCCGGTCGGTGCGACGGCCAGCTGGACCATCCCGGCGGATCCGGCGGCCGTGTCCGGGGTCCGGGAGGCGGCGACCCGGCAGCTGGAGGAGTGGGGGCTGGCGGAGCTGGTGTTCACCACCGAGCTGGTGCTGAGCGAGCTGGTGACCAACGCGATCCGGTACGCGGGCGGGCCGGTGGAGGTGCGGCTGATCCGCGCGGCGGCGCTGACCTGCGAGGTGTCGGATCCGAGTGCGACGCAGCCGCGGATGCGGCGGGCCCGGCTCACCGACGAGGGCGGGCGCGGGCTGTACCTGGTCGCGCAGCTCACCCAGCGGTGGGGGAGCCGCTACACCAGGAACGGCAAGACGATCTGGGCCGAACAGGCGCTGACGGGCGGGCTGTAGCGGCAGGGGGGTCAGACCGCGGTGGGCTGGGCGCGCAGTTCCTCGCGCCCCTCGGGGGCACCTGCCAGCGAGGCCTTCTCACGGCGGGCCATCACCACGAGCCCCACCGGCACCAGGGCCGCGAACAGCCACCACTGGATCGCGTAGGCCATGTGCGGGCCGATGTCCGAGTGGTTGGGCTCGGCGAGCAGTTCGGGGGTCGCGCCGACGGCGGGGGTCGCGGAGGCCAGCTCCAGGTAGCCGCCGAGCAGCCCGGTGGTGCCGGCCTTGCCCTGCTGGGCGGTGTTGATCAGCTTGTACTGGCGCTCCGGCAGGCCGCCGCGGTCGCGGATGCCGCTGCTGGCGGTGGTCTCGTCGGCGCGCAGCCGTCCGGTGACGGTGACCTCGCCGGTGGGCGGGGCGGGCACGGTCGGGTAGCTGGTGGCGTCTGCGGCGGACTCCACCCAGCCTCGGTTGACCAGCACCGAGCCCTTGCCGTCCGCCAGGGTCAGCGGGGTGACCACGAAGTAGCCGATGGTGCTGCCGCCCGGCTCGGTCCGGCCGCGCACCACGAACTCGTGCGCCGTGTCGTACGTGCCGACCGCCGTCACGGTGAGCCAGGTCCGGTCGGTCGGCACCGCCCACCCGGGGGTGGAGAGCGAGTCGAAGGCGACCGGCGCGCTGCCGAGGTTCTTCCCGATCAGCGTGTTGCGCGCGACCCGGGCCTCGTGGCGGTGGTACTGCCAGAAACCCAACCGGACCATGGTCGGGATCAGCAGCAGCGCGACGAGCGCGATGACCGCCCAGCGCGCGGACAGCAGAAATCGGTACACACCCGGCACGCTAGCTGGCCTTACCGATGATCTACGCACCGGGGTGCGCGACGACCTCGCGCAGCAGCTGGAGGAAGGCGTCCTCGCCGACCACCGGGGTGCCGTACTCGCGGGCCTTGCGGGCCTTGCCGCTCCAGCTGCCGGGCTCGTTGGTGACCAGCAGGCTGGTGAGCCGGCTGACCGAGGAGGCGATGTGCAGGCCGGCCTCGACGGCGCGGTCCTCCAGCAGTTCGCGGTCGGTGGCGGTGTCGCCGGTGATGGCCACCCGCATGCCCTGCATCAGCGGGTTGCCGTCGACCCAGCGGCCCGGGTTGGGGTAGGGGCAGGCCGGCCGCTTGCGGCTGGGGCGGTAGGAGGAGCTCCAGGAGCCGCGGGAGGGGGTGGCGGGGCTGTCCTCGCCGAGGTCGGTCACGGCCACGCAGGTGGTCAGCGGCAGCGGGACGCCGCCCTCGCGGGCCAGCCGCAGGCTGGGGCGGAAGATCTCGGCGAGCACCCGGGCGTCGTCCAGCGCGTTGTGGGCCTGGCGCTGCTGGACGCCGAAGTACGCGGCGAGCGAGGCGAGCTTGCCGTTGGGCAGCGGCAGGCCGAGGTCGCGGGCCAGCACCATGGTGCACAGCCGCTGCTCGACCGGGGCGCGCAGGCCGGCCCGGGAGAACTCGCGGGAGATCATGTTCCAGTCGAAGAGGGCGTTGTGGGCGACCATCACCCGGCCGCGCAGCCGCTCCGCCAGCTCGTCGGCCACCTCGGGGAAGGTGGGGGCGCCGGCCAGCACGTCCTCGGTGAGGCCGTGGATCCACACCGGGCCGGGGTCCCGCTCCGGGTTGACCAGGGTGTACCAGTGGTCGGTCACCTCGCCGTGGGCGTCGAGCTGGTAGACGCCGGCCGAGATGACGCGGTCCGACCGGCCGAGGCCGGTGGTCTCGACGTCGACCACCGCGAAGCCCGGGGCGTCGTCGCCGGAGCGCTGCGCGGGGAAGGTCGTGGACTGGAACGCGTACATGGCCAACCACTTTAAGGGTGATCAACGACAGGGATGGCCGGGAACCCGTGACCGGTGGCGTGCGCCACACCCCGGAATAGAGTGGGCGGTGGAGTGGTCGTACACCTGGTCGGCCCTCAACAGGCCGTCCGCACCCCGACCAACAGGCCGTCCGCACCCCGACGGCCGGACCATGCGACAAGGACACCCCCATGCGCGCCACCGTGATCCACGGCCCCAACGACATCCGGATCGAGGACGTCCCCGACGCCCGCATCCAGCAGCCGACCGACGCGGTGGTCCGGGTGGTGAACGCCTGCATCTGCGGCAGCGACCTGTGGGCGTACCGCGGGGTGGCCTCGCGCGAGGCGGGCCAGCGGATCGGGCACGAGTTCCTCG
The DNA here is from genome assembly GCF_024172095.1 of Kitasatospora cinereorecta. Lineage (GTDB taxonomy): Bacteria > Actinomycetota > Actinomycetes > Streptomycetales > Streptomycetaceae > Kitasatospora > Kitasatospora cinereorecta. Next base: position 1,434,481 of record NZ_JAMZDX010000001.1, read on the forward strand.
GCGTGGTCGAGGAGGTCGGCCCCCAGGTGCGCGGCTTCAAGGCCGGCGACTTCGTGGTGGCGCCGTTCGTCTGGTCGGACGGCACCTGTGACTTCTGTCGCGAGGGCCTGCAGACCTCCTGCCCGCACGGCGGGTTCTGGGGCCAGGTCGGCTCGGACGGCGGCCAGGGCGAGGCGGTCCGCGTCCCGTTCGCCGACGGCACCCTGGTGCAGCTGCCCAAGGAGGCGGCCGGTGACGAGAAGCTGCTGCCCGGACTGCTGTCGCTGTCCGACGTGATGGCGACCGGCCACCACGCCGCCGTCTCGGCCGGCGTCACCCCGGGCTCCACGGTCGCCGTGGTCGGCGACGGCGCGGTCGGCCTGTGCGGCGTGCTCGCCGCGCACCGGCTCGGCGCCGGCCGGATCATCGCGCTCGGCCGCCACCAGGTCCGCACCGACATCGCCCGGAAGTTCGGCGCCACCGACGTGGTCGCCGAGCGCGGCGAGGACGCCATCGAGAAGGTCAAGGAGCTGACCGGTGGCCAGGGCGCCCACGCGGTGCTGGAGGCGGTCGGCACCGAGGAGTCGATGCGCACCGCGATATCGATCGCCCGCGACGGCGGCGCGGTCGGCTACGTCGGCGTCCCGCACGGCGGCTCGGCCGGCGTCGACATCGGCCAGATGTTCGGCCGCAACGTCCAGCTGCGCGGCGGGGTCGCCCCGGCCCGCGCGTACATCCCCGAGCTGCTGCCGGACGTGCTCTCCGGGAAGATCGACCCGGGCCTGGTCTTCGACCGCACGGTCGACCTGGACGGCGTGCCGGAGGGCTACCGCGCGATGGACAACCGGTCCGCGCTGAAGGTCCGGATCTCCTTCTGACCCACCGTCAACGGGGCGGCACCGCAGCAGCGGTGCCGCCCCGTTGGTACGTACAGATGCTTTTCGGCCAGATCGTGCGCGGACGCTTTCCGTCCGCGTCCAGTGGATCTAGCATGCGCGGCAATGCCCTGTGACGCACCTCACCTCCACTCGTTCCCCCCGGTAGCGCCGAACGTCAGGAGACATCGCGTGGACAGCCCGCCGCAGACCACCCCCGAAACGCTCCAACGCCTGGAGGAGACAACCGAGTTCCAGCACCTGCGCCGCTCGTTCCGCGGCTTCGCCTTCCCGGTCACCGCCGCGTTCCTCCTCTGGTACCTGCTCTACGTCCTGCTCTCCAGCTACGCGCCCGACTTCATGGGCACCACCGTCTTCGGCCACGTCAACGTCGCCCTGGTGATGGGCCTGCTGCAGTTCGCCTCCACCTTCGCGATCGCCGCCTGGTACGCCCGCTACGCGGGTCGGCGGCTCGACCCGCCCGCCGCCGAGCTGCGCGAGCGCCACGCCGGCGAGGCCGTCGTCAACCCCCGGGAGGCGGCCGAATGACCACCACCACCCTGCTCGCCACCTCGGCGAGCGAGCACCGCACGCTGACCATGAGCCTGTTCGGCGTGTTCGTGCTGGCCACCCTCGGCATCACGATCTGGGCCGGCCGGCAGACCAAGGACGCCGCCGACTTCTACGCCGGCGGCCGCGGCTTCACCGGCTTCCAGAACGGCCTGGCCATCTCCGGCGACTACATGTCCGCCGCGTCCTTCCTCGGCATCGCCGGCGCCATCGCCCTGTACGGCTACGACGGCTTCCTCTACTCGATCGGCTTCCTGGTCGCCTGGCTGGTCGCGCTGCTCCTGGTGGCCGAGCCGCTGCGCAACTCCGGCCGCTACACCATGGCCGACGTGCTGGCCTTCCGGATGCGCCAGCGCCCGGTCCGCACCGCCGCCGGCGTCTCCACCATCGTGGTGTCGATCTTCTACCTGCTGGCCCAGATGGTCGGCGCCGGCTCGCTGGTCGCGCTGCTGCTCGGCGTCAGCGGCGACGGGGCCAAGCGCTGGACCATCGTCGCGGTCGGCGCGCTGATGGTCATCTACGTCGCCGTCGGCGGCATGAAGGGCACCACCTGGGTGCAGATCGTCAAGGCGGTGCTGCTGATCGCCGGCACCGCGCTGATGACCGTCCTGGTGCTGGCCAAGTACCACTTCAACCCGTCCGCGCTGCTCGGCGCCGCCGCCGACGCCAGCGGCAAGGGCTCCGCCTTCCTGGAGCCCGGCCTCAAGTACGGCGCCACCGGCACCACCAAACTGGACTTCATCAGCCTCGGCATCGCCCTGGTGCTCGGCACCGCCGGCCTCCCGCACATCCTGGTCCGCTTCTACACCGTGCCCACCGCCCGGGCTGCCCGGAAGTCGGTGCTCTGGGCGATCGGCATCATCGGCGGCTTCTACCTGATGACCCTGGCGCTCGGCTTCGGCGCCGCCGCCCTGGTCGGCCCCAGGACCATCAAGGCCTCCAACGCGGCCGGCAACACCGCGGCCCCGCTGCTCGCCGAGCAGCTCGGCGGCGGCGCCGGCACCACCGGCGGCGCGGTGCTGCTGGCGGTGATCTCGGCGGTGGCCTTCGCCACCATCCTGGCCGTCGTCGCCGGACTCACCCTGGCCTCCTCCGCCTCCTTCGCCCACGACCTCTGGGCCAATGTGATCCGGCGCGGCAGGGCGAGCGAGAAGGAGGAGGTGACCAGCGCCAAGCTGGCCGCGGTGGCGATCGGCGCGATCGCCATCCTGCTGTCGATCTTCGCCGACAAGCTCAACGCCGCCGCCCTGGTGGCCCTGGCCTTCGCGGTCGCCGCCTCGGCCAACCTGCCGACCCTGCTCTACTCGCTGTTCTGGAAGCGCTTCACCACCGCCGGTGCGGTCGCCTCGGTCTACGCCGGCCTGATCACCTCGGTCACCCTGGTGATCTTCTCGCCGGTGGTCTCCGGAAAGCCCACCTCGCTCTTCCCGCACAGCGACTTCCAGTGGTTCCCGCTGGAGAACCCCGGCCTGGTCTCCATCCCGGTCGGCTTCCTGGCCGGCTGGATCGCCACCCTGCTCTCCCGGCGGCCGGCCGACCCGGCGAAGTACGCTGAACTCGAGGTCCGCTCGCTGACCGGGCTGGGCGCCCACTGACCGGACAGGACCCCGGAGCGGTCCGACCGCCCCGATAAGCTGGCCCGGCCCGCGTCCCAGCGGGCCGGGCCGACTCGTTCACCGACCGGCGGCCGGTACAGGACAGGGAGCCCCGATGCTGTTGGACACCTTCGGCCGACAGGCCGTGGACCTCCGCGTCTCGCTCACCGACCGGTGCAACCTGCGCTGCACGTACTGCATGCCCGAGGAGGGCCTGCAGTGGCTCGCCAAGCCCGACCTGCTGACCGACGAGGAGATCGTCCGGCTGGTCGGGATCGCCGTGCGCGACCTGGGCGTGCGCGAGGTCCGGTTCACCGGCGGCGAGCCGCTGCTGCGCCCCGGACTGGTCGGCGTCGTCGCCGCCTGCGCCGAACTCGACCCGCGCCCCGAGCTCTCCCTCACCACCAACGGCATCGGCCTGGCCCGTACCGCCGACGCGCTGCGCGCCGCCGGGCTGGACCGGATCAACGTCTCCCTCGACACCCTCGACCCGGAGACCTTCTTCACCCTCACCCGCCGCCGGCGCCACCACGACGTCCTGGAGGGCCTGGCCGCCGCCGAGGCCGCCGGTCTCGCCCCGGTGAAGCTCAACGCGGTGCTGATGCGCGGGGTCAACGACCACGAGGCCGGCGACCTGCTCGCCTGGTGCGTGGAGCGCGGGTACGAGCTGCGCTTCATCGAGCAGATGCCGCTGGACGCCCAGCACGGCTGGGACCGCACCCGGATGGTCACCGCCGAGGAGATCCTCGCCCTGCTGCAGAAGCGTTTCACCCTCACCCCCGAGGCCACCGCCGCCCGCGGCGCCGCCCCGGCCGAGCGCTGGCTGGTGGACGGCGGCCCGGCCCGGGTCGGCGTGATCGCCTCGGTCACCCGGCCGTTCTGCCGCGCCTGCGACCGCACCCGGCTGACCGCCGACGGCCAGATCCGCGACTGCCTGTTCGCCACCACCGAGACCGACCTGCGGACCGCGCTGCGCTCCGGCGCGAGCGACGCCGAACTCGGTGAGCTGTGGCGCAAGGCGATGTGGGGCAAGAAGGCCGGCGGCGGCATCGACGACCCGCAGTTCCACCAGCCCGAGCGGCCGATGTCCGCGATCGGCGGCTGAACGAGCCGCGGTGTACCTCAGCCGGTGAACTCGGCGAACGGGACGACGTCCTTGAGGAAGCCGCGGACGCCCAGGAACTGGGAGAGGTGCTCGCGGTGCTCCTCGCAGGCGAGCCACGTCTTGCGGCGGTCCGGCGTGTGCAGCTTGGGGTTGTTCCAGACCAGCACCCAGGCGGCCGGTGCCCGGCAGCCCTTGGCCGAGCAGATCGGCGGGCCCGCGGGGGCGTCGTCCGGCGTGCCGAAGAGGGAGAGCGGGGGCGTGTCCATGGGGACGATCATATTCCGGGCGGTTCCCCGGCATGTTCCGGACAGGATCCGGGCATGACGACACCGGGCAGCCACGGGGGGAGCTGCCCGGTGTCGGTCTGTCGCTCCGACGGGGGATGCGGAGCGCTAAGGAAGTATGGCACGCCGGAGGTGCCGTGCGGGCGCCTCTTTCATGATTAATTTGAGGTTGTTCTGAGGTTTCTGCTGGTCAAATCACAGCAGAAACGGGCATACCGGACAGGCGGTTTGAGGGTCGGTCACTCCTCGGGCTGCTGCTTGGCGGCCGCGCCGCCGCCTCCGGTGCCACCCGGACCGAGCATCAGCGGCGTCTCCGGGGAGATCGCGAAGGTGCTCGGCAGACCCGGCGCCTTCTCCCGGCCGGCATTGGCGATCACCACCGCGAAGTACGGCAGCAGCGCGCCGCCGACCAGCGCGAGGACCGCCAGGTAGCGCTGGACGTCCCACAGCACCACCGCCAGCACCACGCACACGGTGCGGACCAGCATGGAGATCACGTAGCGGCGCTGGCGCCCCCGGACGTCCTCGGTCAGGCTGCTGCGAGCCCCCGTGATCCGGTGCACCTCTCCGCCACTGGAGCCCTTGCGCATGTCCTACCGCCCTCGTCCGTATCCGCACCCGCCTCAGGGACGCGGCCACCTCACGGTACGCCGCCTCACGCCCGCCCGGCCACAGGGGTGCGGCGCAGGTACCGCGGCGGGACGGCGTCGGTCAGCCAGACGCCGTTGGCGCTGACCCGGAACTCGTGGCCGTCGGCGGCCATCGCGGCCGCGTCCACGGCCAGCACCACCGGACGGCCGTGCCGCGAGCCCACCCGGACGGCGGTCTCCGTGTCGGCGGACAGGTGCACGTCCCGGCGGGACATCGGGCGCAGGCCCTCGTGGAAGATCGCGTCCAGGTTGCGGTCGGCGGTGCCGTGGTACAGCACGTTCGGCGGGGTGGTCGCCGGCAGGCCGAGGTCCACCTCGACGGTGTGGCCCTGGCTGGCCCGGATCGCGCCGCCGTCCTCGGAGTAGGCGAAGCGCTTCTTGTTGTTGTTCGCCACCACGTGGTCCAGCTGGGCGCGGCTCAGCGGGCGGCCCTGGCGGGCCAGCGCGGCGAGCAGGTCGGCGACGGGGACCCAGCCGGCCGGGTCGAGCGCGAGGCCGACGGAGGCCGGGTCGTGGCGGAGGATGCGGGAAAGGTTCTTGGAGGCTCTGACGGTCTGCTTCTCGTCCATTTCGGATCGATGGTCGCAGCGCGTTCTGCAGGTGGGCAACCACATTTCAACAGGGGCGCGAGGAACTGCGCGAACGACCTTGCACCTCCGTCACCGGTGGGCTGGTCGCGCAGTTCCCCGCGCCCCTGGAGGTACTGTCAGCTGGCCTGGCTGACCGAGCTCATGTTGAAGTCCGGCACGCGGACGGCCGGCATGGCCGCGCGGGTGAACCAGTCGCCCCACTCACGGGGCAGACAGCGCTCGGTACGGCCGACCTCGGTGATCCGGGCGAGCAGGTCGACGGGCGACTCGTTGAAGCGGAAGTTGTTCACCGCGCCGACCACCTCGCCGTTCTCGACCAGGTACACGCCGTCCCGGGTGAGGCCGGTGAGCAGCAGCGTCGCCGGGTCGACCTCGCGGATGTACCAGAGGCAGGTGAGCAGCAGCCCGCGCTCGGTCCGGGCGATCATCTCGTCCAGGGTCGGGGCGGCCGCCTGGTCGGCGGTCTCCAGCACCAGGTTGTCGATCGGCGGGGTGAGCGGCAGCCCGGCCAGGCCGGCGGAGTGCCGGGTGCTGAGCAGGTTGGTGAGTTCGCCGCCGCGGATCCAGTCGGTCGCGGCGAGCGGCTGGCCGTTGTCGAAGACGGAGTCGTTCTCGCCGGAGGAGTGGGCGATGACGAACGGCGCGGCCTCCAGGCCGGGCTCGGCGGGGTCGGAGCGCAGGGTGATCGGCAGCGGGCTGAGCCGCTCGCCGATCCGGGTGCCGCCGCCGGGCTTGGAGAAGACGGAGCGGCCCTCGGAGGCGTCCCGCGCGCCGGAGGACCAGCTGAGGTAGACCAGCAGGTCGGCGACGGCGGAGGGCGGCAGCAGCGCCTCGTACCGGCCGGCCGGCAGGTCGATCCGCTTGCTGCCCCAGGCGAGGCGCCGGCTGAGCTGGGCGTGCAGGGCAGCGACGTCCACGTCGGTGAAGTCGCGGGTGGCGGCGCCGGCCCAGGCGGAGCCGGTCAGGTCGGCGGTCTTGGCGTTGAGCTCGACCGAGCCGGTGGGCTGGTCGTGGCGCAGCCGCAGGCCGGTGGAGGTGCCGACGTAGGTGGAGGTGACCTCGTGGCGGGCGAAGCCGTAGAGGAGCTCGCCGGCCTCGCGGGCGCGGGCGAAGGCCTCGCCGAGGGCGGGGGCGAAGGCGGTGAACACCGCGGCGGAGGTCTCGGCGGGCGGCTCGGTGAAGCGGGGGTCGGCCGGGCGGGCGTCGATCAGCGGCTGGGCGTCCTCGGCGGGCTCGGCGCCGCGGGCGGCCTCCTCGGCGGCCCGGACCAGGCTCTCCACCTCGTCCGGGGTGACGGCCTCGCGGGCGACCACGCCGGAGGCGGTGCCCTCGGCGCCGTCGATGGTGGCGATCACGGTGAGCCGGCGGCTGCGGGTGACGCCGTTGGTGGTGAGCGCGTTGCCGGCCCAGCGCAGGTTGGCGGTGGACTCCTCGTCGGCGATCACCACGCAGCCGTCCGCCCGGGACAGCTCCAGCGCCCGCTCGACCAGCTCGTGGGGGTGCGTGTGGGACATCAGTGACCCGCCTCCTGCTGGGTGTTGAGCACGTTGACGTTGCGGAACAGCGCGGACGGGCAGCCGTGGCTGACCGCCGCGACCTGGCCCGGCTGGGCCTTGCCGCAGTTGAAGGCGCCGCCGAGGACGTAGGTCTGCGGGCCGCCGACGGCGCTCATCGAGCCCCAGAAGTCGGTGGTGGTGGCCTGGTAGGCGAAGTCCTTGACCTGGCCGGCGAGTCGGCCGTTCCGGATGGCGTACGCCCGCTGGCCGGTGAACTGGAAGTTGTAGCGCTGCATGTCGATCGACCAGGAGCGGTCGCCGACGATGTACAGCCCGTTCTCCACCTGGGAGACCAGGCCGTCGGTGTCCGGGCCGCCGGCCACCGGCTGGAGCGAGACGTTGGCCATCCGCTGCACCGGCACGTGCGAGGGCGAGTCGGCGAAGGCGCAGCCGTTGGAGCGGCCGAAGCCCTTCAACTGCGCCATCCGGCGGTCGAGTTGGTAGCCGACCAGGACGCCGTCCTTGATCAGGTCCCAGGACTGGGTGGCCACGCCCTCGTCGTCGTAGCCGGTGCTGGCCAGGCCGTGCTCGGCGGTGCGGTCGCCGGTGACGTGCATCAGCTCCGAGCCGTACTTCAGCGAGCCGAGCTTGTCGAAGGTGGCGAACGAGGTGCCGGCGTACGCGGCCTCGTAGCCGAGGGCGCGGTCCAGCTCGGTGGCATGGCCGATCGACTCGTGGATGGTCAGCCAGAGGTTGGACGGGTCGATCACCAGGTCGTAGGAGCCGGCCCGGACCGAGGGGGCCTTCATCTTCTCGGCCAGCAGCTCGGCCAGTTCGGCGTTCCAGTCCCAGCCGGTGCCGGTCAGGTACTCCCAGCCGCGGCCGACCGGCGGGGCGATGGTGCGCATCGAGTCGAACGCGCCGGTCTTCTCGTCGACCGCGGTGGCCTCCAGCCACGGGTGCAGCCGGATCCGCTGCTGGGTGGTGACGGTGCCGGCGGTGTCGGCGTAGAACTTGTTCTCCTGGACCGTCAGCAGGGCGGCCATGACGTGCGAGACGCCGTCGGCGGCCATCAGCCGGTTGCTCCAGTCGGCGAGCAGCCCGGTCTTCTCCGCGTCCGGCACCTCGAACGGGTTGACGTCGTACGCGGAGACCCAGGTGGCGTCCTGGTGGACCGGCTCGGGGGCGAGCTCGACCAGGTCCGCGGAGCCCGCGGCGCGGCTGATCCCGCCGGAGAGCCGGGCCACCTCGACGGCCTGCTCGGCCACCCGTGCGGCGGCCGCGGTGGTCAGGTCCACCCCGGCGGCAAAGCCCCAGGCACCGTCCAGCAGCACCCGGACGGCGAAGCCGAGCTGCACCGTGTCCGTGGAGCCGGCCGGGCGGCCGTCGCGCAGCCGCCAGGACGCGGAGCGGACCCGCTCCAGGCGGAAGTCGGCGTGGGCGGCACCCAGTTCGCGGGCGCGGGTGAGGGCGGCGTCGGCCAGCGTGCGCAGCGGATAGGCGAGGAACTGTGGGTCGACGGCTGTGGGCGGCATCGCTCTCCCTGGGTCGGCATCGGGCAGGTGTCTCCGATCGCATCATGGCTGGTCCACCGGGTTGTCGGCCAGGGAATTAGCACGGCGTGTCAGCGGTTCGGGGCACATCGGGGCGTCGAAGATCACCAAGCGCCGACCGGATGGTTGAATGACGGTCAGGCGCCGACGAAGGGGGAATCGACGATGCGACCTGATGACAACGGCAGCGCGGGCGGGGACGGCTTCAGCGTCCACCCGGACCAGTTGTCCGCCGCGGGGCAGCAGGCCGACATGCAGTCGGGGCGGGTCCCGGCCCACTGGGGCGAGCTCGACCGCACCGGCCAGGAGGCCGCGGACGGGATCCGGGGCTACGAGTCGCAGCAGCAGGTGTCGGCCCTCGCCGGCACCTGGTTCGACCTGATGGCCCGGCTCTCCGACGACATGCGCGAGCAGGGCAAGAACCTGGTGCACGTGGCCGAGACCTACCGCCGGGCCGACCAGGACAGCGCCGGCGAACTCCACCGGGCGCATGCCCGATGAGCCGATCGGAGGGAGCCGGAATGGACTACGCGACCCTGCACGACTCGAACCCCGGGGCGCTGGCGGCGACCGCCCAGGCCTACCGCGCCGAGGCCGAGCGGTGGACCCACTACGCCGACGACTGGCGGGACCGGGTCGAACGGCCGGCCATCGAGAACTGGACCGGTCAGACCGCGAGCCGTGCCGAGGCGCGCCTCGCCGAGACCGAGGCCCGGATGCGGCGCGGCCGGCCTGTGCTGGTGGACACGGCCGAGGCGCTCGACGAGGGCGCCATGCTGCTGGGGTCCTTCCGGGACCAGCTCCGGGGCCTGTCCCTGGAGGCGAAGAGCTACGGCTGGGTGATCGGTGACGACGGCAGCGTGAGCCGCTCACCGTGGGAGGAGCCCGCCACCGACCCGGTCGAGCTGGTGCAGCAGCACCAGCAGCAGGAGGCGATCGAGGACCGGATCCGGCGGATCCTCGACGAGGCCGGGCGGGCCGACGCCGACCTGGCCACAAAGCTGCGGGACCTGAACGCGCGGGCCCGGGACGCCGTCAAGGAGGGCGGTGGCGGACCGGAGCCGCGGCCACTGGCCCCGGGGGCCGTCCCGACCGCGCCGCCACCGAACGGCGGACGCGGCCCCTGGTGACGCGAAGAGCAGAGGGGCGGGCGGCCGTGACACCGGCCGCCCGCCCCTCGTCGCGTCACCCGTCAGGCGACCGTCTCCCACCAGCCGTCGAGCTCCGGCGGGTTGTCCACGTCGACCCGCTGACCGGGCCGCGGCACCGCCAGCGGCACGCCCTGCGCCTTGGCCTCGACCAGCAGCCGCTCGATCGGCTCGGACCACGCGTGCAGGCTCAGGTTGAAGGTGCACCAGTGCACCGGCACCAGCAGCCCCGCGTTCAGGTCCAGGTGGGCCCGGACCGCGTCCTCCGGCGTCATGTGGATGTCGGCCCACGCCTCGTCGTACGCGCCGACCTGCACCAGGGCCGCGTCGAACGGGCCGTGCTGCTCGCCGATCCGGGCGTACCCCTCGAAGTAGCCGGAGTCGCCGGTGTAGTAGACCTTCCGGTTCGGGCCGGCGATCACCCAGGAGCCCCACAGCGTGGTGTTGCGGGTCAGCCCGCGGCCGGAGAAGTGGTGCGCGGAGGTCAGCGTGAGGGTGAGCTCGCCGAGCGTGCAGGTCTCGTCCCAGTCCAGCTCGATGATCCGGTGCTCCGGCACGCCCCAGCGGCGCAGGTGCCCGCCGATGCCCAGCGGCACCGCGAACGGCGCCGACTGCAGCTCCACCAGCCGCCGCACCGTCGCCATGTCGAGGTGGTCGTAGTGGTCGTGGGAGATCAGCACCGCGTCCACCGGCGGCAGCGCCTCCAGTTCGACCGGCATCGGGTGCAGCCGCTTCGGGCCGACGTGGCCGGCCGGCGAGCAGCGCTCGGACCAGATCGGGTCCAGCAGCACCCGGCTGCCCTCGACCTCCACCAGCGCCGAGGCGTGGCCGTACCAGACCACCTCGACGCCCTCGGCGGGCCGGGCGGTCGGGACCGGGCGTACGGTGGGCACCGGGCCGGCGGGCGTACGGCCGTCGCGGTCCAGGAGCATCCGGCGGATCGTCCCCGAGTCCGGCCGCGCGGCACCCCGCAGCGCCAGCTCGGACGGCGCGTTGTGGAACACCCCGTCGCGGAACTGCGGCGAGTTGCGCACCCGCGGGTCGAGCGGGTCCGGACGGCGGCCGAAGGCGGCGGGCAGGTCGCGCAGCGCCCACGCCAGCGCACCGGCCGCGGCGGCGGCGGCCGTCACGGCGAGTAGGCGTGACCGTCGGCCAGGGTGTCCGTCGCTCATCCTTGCGCTCCCATTCGCGTGTCACGGCCGCCCCGGCGAGTCCGAGGAGCCCCCGGGGCAACGGCTGTGAACGCCCCGGTGTTCCCGTCCGCGCCGGTCACGGCGGTGGGTGCACGCATTGTCGGGATGTCACAGATCTCGGGCAAAGGGCCTGTCGAAGGCGGCTTCGCGTCCGCTCACGCGCTACCGATAGCGTCGCTCTGAGTACGCGTACACGACTAGGAGAGGTGGACCGTTGAGCCGCTCGGTTCTCGTCACCGGAGGCAACCGGGGCATCGGCCTCGCGATTGCCCAGGCCTTCGCCGAGAACGGTGACAAGGTCGCGATCACCAGCCGCTCGGGCGAGGTCCCGGCGGAGCTGCAGAAGTACGACGTGCTCGCCGTCCGTGCCGACGTCACCGACGCCGCGCAGGTCGACGCGGCCTTCACCGAGATCGAGGCCGCCCACGGCCCGGTCGAGGTCCTGGTCGCCAACGCGGGCATCACCAAGGACACGCTGCTGCTGCGCATGTCCGAGGACGACTTCAGCTCCGTGCTGGAGACCAACCTCACCGGCACCTTCCGCGTGGTCAAGCGCGCCTCGGCGAAGATGCTGCGCGCCCGCAAGGGTCGCATCGTGCTGATCTCCTCGGTGGTCGGCCTCACCGGCTCCCCGGGCCAGGCCAACTACGCCGCCTCCAAGGCCGGCCTGGTCGGTTTCGCCCGTTCGCTCGCCCGTGAGCTCGGCTCCCGCAACATCACGGTCAACGTGGTCGCGCCGGGATTCGTCGACACCGACATGACCGCCGTGCTCACCGAGGAGCGCCGCAAGGAGATCGTGTCGGGCGTCCCGCTCGGCCGCTACGCCGCCCCCGCCGAGATCGCCTCGGCCGTCCGCTTCCTCTCCTCGGACGAGGCCGCATACATCACCGGAGCCGTCATTCCCGTCGACGGCGGATTGGGCATGGGACACTGAACATGAGTGGAATCCTCGAGGGCAAGCGCATTCTGATCACCGGTGTGCTGATGGAGTCGTCCATCGCCTTCCACACCGCGAAGCTGGCGCAGGAGCAGGGTGCCGAGATCATCCTGACCGCCTTCCCCCGCCCCACGCTGACCGAGCGCATCGCCAAGAAGCTCCCCAAGCCCGTCAAGGTCCTGGAGCTGGACGTCTCCAACGCGGAGCAGCTGGCCGGCATCGCCGACCAGGTCCGCGAGCACCTGCCGACCCTGGACGGCATCGTCCACTCCATCGGCTTCGCCCCGCAGGACGCCCTCGGCGGCAACTTCCTCGACACCCCGTGGGAGTCCGTGGCCACCGCCATGCAGGTCTCCGCGTTCTCGCTGAAGTCGCTGACCATGGCGCTGCTCCCGCTGATGCAGGACGGCGGCTCGGTGGTCGGCCTGACCTTCGACGCGCAGTTCGCCTGGCCGCAGTACGACTGGATGGGCCCGGCCAAGGCCGCCCTCGAGTCCACCAACCGGTACCTGGCCCGCTACCTGGGTTCGCGCGACATCCGCTGCAACCTGATCTCGGCCGGCCCGCTCGGTTCGATGGCCGCCAAGTCCATCCCGGGCTTCGGCGACCTGGCCGCCACCTGGGACGTCCGCTCCCCGCTCAAGTGGGACCTGACCGACCCGGAGCCGGCCGGCCGCGGCGTGGTCGCGCTGCTGTCGGACTGGTTCCCGAAGACCACCGGCGAGATCGTCCACGTGGACGGCGGCCTGCACGCGATCGGCGCGTAAGCGCTTCTTGAGGGGCGCGGGGAACCGCGCGACCGGCCATCGCTCCACCTGAGTGCATGGCCGGGCGCGCCGTTCCCCGCGCCCCTTTCAGTTGCCCTCGCGGCACATGCCGATCGCCCGGCCCGCCTCCAGGGAGGCGCTCGCCGCGTCCCGGTCGCGGACGGCTTGCAGGATCGCGTCGTGCGACACGTACCGGTCGGCGATCAGCTCCGGGCCGACGTCGTGCCGCAGGTGGGCGCGGGTGACCTCGCCGAGGTCGGCGTAGACGGCGGCGAGCACCTCGTTGTGGGCGGCGGCCACCACCGCCTGGTGGAACGCGGCGTCGGCCTGGACGAAGTCCTCGGCGTCCCCGGAGCGCCAGGCGTCCTCGCGGCGCGCCAGCGCGGTGGCGATCAGCTCCAGGTCGCGGTCGGTGCGACGGAGGGCGGCGAGCCCGGCCGCGGAGGTCTCCAGGGTGGAGCGCAGCTCGGCGACCTGGTCCTGGTCGGCGTCGGCGAAGCGGCGGTGCATCACCCCGGCGAGTTCGCTGGTGGCCAGCACGTACGTGCCGGAGCCCTGGCGGATGTCCAGCAGCCCGTTGTGGGCCAGCGCCCGGACCGCCTCGCGCACGGTGTTGCGGGCGACCCCGAGCTGCTCGACCAGCTCCGCCTCGGTGGGAATGCGTGAGCCGACCGGCCACTCGCCCGAGGTGATCTGGCCCCGCAGCTGCGCGATCACCTGATCGGAGAGCGGGGTGCGGCGGGTCGTCGAGAGCGCCATCGGACTCCTATCCCTGTGGGCAAGAGCACCAGGATACCGGGGTGCGAGCATTCATCCCATGATTCTATGATGGGGCGCATGTCTACCCCAGCAGGCACCTCAGCGAGCACCCCGGCGGACGCTCCGACCACCCGGCCGTCGCCGTCCACCCGCTCGTCCGCCGGGCCCGCGCCGGCCCTTCCCCGGTACGCGGGCCTGCTGCTCGCCGTCGCCATCGCCGGCGCCGCGCTCAACCTGCGCCCGGTGGTCACCAGCCTCGGCCCGCTGCTCGACCGGGTCCGGGCCGACCTGGGGATGAACCCGACGGTGGCCGGCCTGCTCACCGCCGTGCCCTCGCTGTGCTTCGCACTGTTCGGCGTGGCGGCGCCCGCGCTGGCCCGCCGGGTCGGTCCGATCGCGGTGGTGGCGGCCGGCATGGGCGCGATCACGGTCGGCGTGCTGGCCCGCTCGTTCACCGGCTCGGCCGGGGTGTTCCTGCTGCTGACCGCGGTCGCGCTGGCCGGTGTCGCGGTCTCCAACGTGCTGCTGCCGGTGGTGATCAAGCGGTACTTCCCGGACCGGGTCGGCCCGATGATCGGCCTCTACTCGATGGCGCTGTCGGTCGGCACCTCGCTGGCCGCCGCCGCGACCGTCCCGCTGACCACCGCGCTGGGCGGCAACTGGCGCCTGGGCCTCGGCCTGTGGGGCGTGCTGGCGGCCGCCGCGCTGGTGCTGTGGGTCGTCGTGCTGGTGGTCCGGCGCGAGCGGGTCGGCCGCGGCGGCGGCCCGCAGGGCGCCAAGCTGCCGATCCTGCGCAGCCGCACCGCCTGGGCGCTCGCCCTGTTCTTCGGTCTGCAGTCGACCAGTGCGTACGCCACCATGGGCTGGCTGCCCAAGATCTACCAGGACGCCGGGGTGTCCGCCGAGGCGTCCGGGGTGCTGCTGGCGGTGGTCATGGCGGTCAGCGTGCCGGCCTCGTTCGTACTGCCCAACCTCGCCGCCCGCCGCGGCGACCAGCGGATCTTCGTCCTGGTGCTGGGCCTGTGCGGGATCACCGGCTTCCTCGGCCTGATGCTCGCCGCCGGCACGCTGTCCTGGCTGTGGGCGGTCCTGGTGGGCCTGTCGATGTGCGCCTTCCCGCTGGCGCTGACCATGCTCGGCCTGCGCGCCCGTACCCCCGGCGGGGTCACCCAGCTCTCCGCCTTCGCGCAGAGCCTCGGCTACCTGCTGTCGATCCCCGGCCCGATCCTGATCGGCGCGATCTACCAGCACACCGGCGGCTGGTACCTGCCGCTGGGCCTGCTGGCCCTGCTGCTGGTGCCGCAGATCCTGGTCGGCTCCCGGGCGGCCAGGGCCCGGTACATCGAGGACGAGGCCGTCGGTTAGGCTCGCGACATGCCCGTACTCGACCCGAACCCCGCCGACGGCCGCAAGAAGCTGCTGCAGATGCTCGGCCTGATCGCCGCCATCGCCGTGGTGATCTCGATCATCGCCTCGGTCGCCCAGAACCTGGGCTGACCGCCGGTCCGACCGCGCTCTCCACTCCTGCGGGTGGCGCCGCACGCGAGGCCGCGACCGGACGGCGATTTTCTGCGAAGCTCTGGGGGTATGAGCACCGACACCCCTCGAAGGATCATCGTTCTCCGGCATGCCCGGGCCGACTGGCCGAATCAGGTCGCCGACCACGAGCGGCCGCTGGCCGACCGGGGCGAGACCCAGGCGGCCGAGGCCGGCGAGTGGCTGGCCGACTCCGGAATCAACCCCGACTACGTGCTCTGCTCCACCGCGCTGCGGACCCGGCAGACCTGGAAGCTGGTCGCCCACCAGCTGCCCAAGCGCCCCCGGAAGACGGTGTACGAGGACCGGGTCTACGAGGCCAGTCCCGGGGAGATCATCGCGGTGCTCCAGGAGACCCCGGAGGACCACGCCGATGTGATCCTGGTGGGCCACAACCCCGGTGTGCTCGGCCTCACCCAGGTGCTCGCCGGCGACCAGGGCGACCGCGAGGCGCTCGAGCGGCTCCGGCTGAACGGCTTCCCGCCGTCCGCCGTCGCGGTGCTCGCCCTCAGCGGCTCCTGGAAGCAGGTCGAACCCGGCGCGGCCCGCCTCGACGCGTACCACACCCCGCAGGAGTGAACGCCCGAGGGCGGGCCCGGCCGGGCCCGCCCTCGGTGCGGTGGTGCGTCAGTGGGCCGTGGTGCCGTCCACGGCGTCGGCCGCCTCGACCTCCTCGCGGGAGATGCCCAGCAGGTAGAGCACGGTGTCCAGGAACGGCACGTTCACCGCGGTGTCGGCGGCCTCCCGGACCACCGGCTTGGCGTTGAACGCCACGCCCAGCCCGGCCGCGTTCAGCATGTCCAGGTCGTTGGCGCCGTCGCCGATCGCCACCGTCTGCTCCAGCGGCACCTTCGCCTGCTCGGCGAACCGGGCCAGCCAGCGGGCCTTGCCCGCGCGGTCCACGATCTCCCCGGTCACCCGGCCGGTGAACTTCCCGTCCACCACCTCCAGGGTGTTGGCCGCCGCGAAGTCCAGCCCCAGCAGGCCCACCAGGTGGTCGGTGACCTGGGTGAAGCCGCCGGAGACGATGCCCACCTGGTAGCCCAGCCGCTGCAGCGTACGGATCAGGGTCCGGGCGCCCGGCGTCAGCCGTACCTCGGCGCGGACCTTCTCGGTGACCGCCGCGTCCAGCCCGGCCAGCAGCGCCACCCGGGCGCGCAGCGACTCGGCGAAGTCCAGCTCGCCGCGCATCGCGGCCGCGGTCACCGCGGCGACCTCCTCCTCGCAGCCGGCGTGGGCGGCGAAGAGCTCGATCACCTCGTCCTGGATCAGCGTGGAGTCCACGTCCATCACCACCAGGCGCTTGGCCCGGCGGTGCAGTCCGGCACCGACCACCGCGATGTCCACCCGCTGGGCGGCCGCCTCGGTCGCCAGCAGGGCGCGCAGTTCCTCGGTCGGCACACCGGAGACGGCCAGTTCCACCGCGGTCACCGGGTACTTGGCGAGTCGGAAGACACGGTCGATGTTGCCGCCGGCCTCGCTCACCCGTCCGGTCAGCGCGGCCACCGCCGCGGCCGTCAGCGGGTGGCCGAGCACCGTCACGTGCGAGCGGCCCTCCCGGCGGGGCCGGTTGTCGCCGATGCCGGAGATGATCTCGGCCTGGAGCTTCTGCTCCTCGGCCCAGCGGTGCACGGTGACCCGCAGCGCCCCCTCGGCGCCCGGCGAGTCCGGGGGAGTGACCAGGGCGCACAGCGTTATCCGGCCACGGGTGACCACCTGTTCGATGTCGATCACCTCGACGCCGAATCCGCCGAGCGTGGCGAACAGGCCGGCGGTGATACCCGGGCGGTCCTTGCCGAACACCTTGACCAGCAGGGTCCGCTCGTCGGACGGGCCGGGCGGCTGCGGGGCGGGGAGGGCCTCAGCGGCCGGATCAGTCGCATTCATGGTGCCTCCCACGCTACCGGGCCCACCGGTGCGGCCATGCCACCCGTCCGCCCCGTGGGACGTCCTGTCCCCCCTGGTCACGCACAGTGTTGCCAGCCGGTCACAACCGGCGGGTCCGACTTCCGGGTACGGCGCCCGGGCTGGAATGATTCCGCGAGACAGATGCAGGAACAATCGGGGGACCGGAGAGCGGGGCGGGCGAAGAGTTGCCGCAACTCGTAGTTGAGATCGACGGACGGCAGCGGGTACTCGAACCCGGCCGGGCCTACACCATCGGGCGGGATCCGAACTCGGACTTCCCGTTCGACGATGCCAGGGTCTCCTGGCGGCACGCCACCATCTCCTTCGACGGAGCCAACTGGCAGCTCGCGGACCACGGTTCGACCAACGGCACATTCGTGGCCGGCAGCCGGACCCAGCACACGCCGGTCTTCCCCGGCGCCGTGGTCAACCTCGGCAACGCGCAGAACGGGCCGCGGCTGGCCTTCTCCGCGCCGGCCGCGCAGCAGGCCTCGCTGCACGAGGCCGCCACCACCCGCGCCGCCGCGCCGGACCGGCCGCAGGCCCCGGCGCACCAGGCCCCGGCGCAGCAGCCGCCGGCCCAGCAGCCGCCCGTCCAGCAGGACTGGCAGGCCGCCGTCCAGCCGCCGCCGGTCCGCCAGCAGTGGGACGCGCCCACCCCGCGGCCGGGTTTCCCGCAGCAGCAGGGCGCCCCCGCGGACCAGCCCGCCTTCCCGCACCAGGGCGGCCCCGCCGCCCAGCCGCAGCCGCCGGTGCTGCCCGGCGCCGTCCCCGGCCTCGGCAACCCGACCATGGTGCGCAACCTCACCGCCGGCTCCCGGACCATCCGGATCGGCCGCGCGCTCGACAACGACATCGTGGTCTCCGACCTCCAGGTCTCCCGCCACCACGCCGAGCTGCGCCAGCTGCCCGACGGCCGCTGGGAGATCATCGACCTCGGCAGCCACAACGGGATCTTCCTCAACGGCCAGCCGGTCCAGCGCCAGCTGATGGGCCCGCAGGACCGGCTCACCGTCGGCCACTCCTCCTTCGTGCTGGTCGGCGACCAGCTGCAGGAGTTCGTCGACACCGGCGAGGTCAGCTTCTCCGCCCACCACCTGACCGTCGAGGTCGACCACAAGGGCGGCAAGAAGGTCCTCCTCAACGACGTCTCCTTCTCCGTCCCGGAGAAGTCGCTCGTCGCCGTCATCGGCCCCTCCGGCTCCGGCAAGTCCACCCTGCTGCGCGCGCTCACCGGCTACCGCCCGGCCGACCGCGGCGAGGTGCTCTACGACGGCCGCAACCTCTACAAGCAGTTCGCCGAACTGCGCTCCCGGATCGGCCTGGTGCCGCAGTCCGAGATCCTGCACAAGGAACTCACCGTCCGCACCGGCCTCAAGTACGCCGCCCGGCTGCGCTTCCCCGGCGACACCGAGGCCGCCGAGCGCGAGCGCCGGATCGACGAGGTGCTGTACGAACTGCGCCTCGACAAGCGCGCCGACAACCGCATCACCGCCCTCTCCGGAGGCCAGCAGAAGCGCGTCTCGGTCGCCCTCGAGCTGCTCACCAAGCCCTCGCTGATCTTCCTGGACGAGCCCACCTCCGGCCTCGACCCGGGCATGGACCGCGAGGTCATGCAGACCCTGCGCGGCCTCGCCGACGACGGCCGCACCGTCCTGGTGGTCACCCACTCGGTCGCCGAACTCGCCCTGTGCGACCGGCTGCTGGTGATGGCCCCGGGCGGCTCGGTGGCCTACTTCGGCCCGCCCGCCGAGGCGCTGCACTTCTTCGGCTACGAGACCTGGGCCGACGTCTTCCAGGCCTTCGAGAACTACCCCGACCACGACTGGGCCGGCCGGTACCGCAACTCCGTGCACTACCAGCAGTACTCGGCCAACGTGGACGCCGCCGCCACCCAGGCGCAGCCCAACGTCCACACCCAGATCCGGCCGCCCAAGCCGCAGAGCTGGGGCTCCCAGCTGTGGACCCTGATCCGCCGCTACCTGTCGGTGATCGCCTCCGACAAGGGCTTCATGGCGCTGTCGGTGCTGCTGCCGCTGGTGCTCGGCGGGGTCTCCGCGGTCATCCCCGACAAGTGCGGACTCGTCGCGTGCGCCAACGGCCGCAACGACGTGGCCCGACTGATCCTCATGGTGGTCGCGTTCAGCGCCTGCCTGTCCGGATCCGCCAACTCGGTCCGCGAGCTGATCAAGGAACGGGCGATCTACGAACGGGAACGGGCCACCGGCCTGTCCCGGTCGGCGTACCTGATGTCGAAGATCATCGTGCTCGGGGCGATCAGCTTCCTCCAGGGCGCGATCATCTCCGCGATCGCCTTCAAGCTGCGCGACCTGCCCGCCGAGGGCCTGCTGTTCAAGCACGCGCCGGCGGTCGAGATGGGCATCGGCGTCATCCTGCTCAGCTTCTGCTCGATGATGGTCGGCCTGGTCATCTCCTCGCTGGTCAAGACCGCCGAGAAGACCATGCCGCTGCTGGTCATGTTCGCCATCGTCCAGATGGTCTTCACCGGCGCCATCTTCCAGCTCTTCGACAAGCCCGGCCTCGAGCAGCTCGCCTGGCTGATGCCCGCCCGCTGGGGCGTCGCCGCCTCCGGCAACACCCTCGACCTGGCCCACATCGCCCCGGTCGTGACCGGCAAGGAACCCCCGATCGACCCCCTGTGGGACCACTCGGCCGGCTTCTTCGTCCTCAACTGCCTGGTGCTGATCGCCATCTCCACCGGCCTCGCCTTCCTCATCCAGCGCCTCCAGAAGCGCCACGAGCCCGAGGTCATGCAGAAGGGCTGACTCCAGCTCCGGTAGGACGGGCCAGGTCCTCTCTTTCGGGTCGCGTCGGATCAGCGCGCGTCGTTGGAGTGCGTGGCTCGGCGGTGCGGAGGAGGGAGTCCATGCGGAGCATCGGCGACCGACGACAAGCCGGCGAGGTGCGTGCTCCGGCGGCGGGCGCCCGGCGCGATCCGCAAGAGCGGGCCTAGGTCTTCGGACCTGGGCCCGTTCCCGTCTGCGGACCCACGTGGGGGCGGGGGGTGCGGCGGTAGTTTGGGGGCATGCCGTCCGAGAAAGCCCCTGGTGGGGACGCGAGTCTGAGTGGGATCGAGGCCGTGAGCGCCGCGGTGCTGGCGATGAGCCGGCACCTGGAGGTACGGGAGGTGCTGCGCCGGATCACCGCCTCGGCCCGCGAGCTGCTGGGGGCCGAGTACGCGGCGCTCGGGGTGCCGGACGACCACGGCGGGTTCGCGCAGTTCGTGGTGGACGGCGTGAGCGACGAGCAGTGGCGGGCGATCGGCCCGCTGCCGCGTCAGCACGGCGTACTGGCGACGATGCTGCACGACCTCGCCCCGACCCGGCTGGACGATGTGCGCAGGGCACCGGCGTTCGGCGGCTGGCCGGCCGCGCACCCGACCCTCACCGACTTCCTCGGCATGCCGATCGTCGACGACGGCGAGATCGTCGGCGCGCTGTTCCTGGCGAACAAGCAGGGCGGCTTCACCGACCACGACGAGGACCTGCTGCGCATCCTGGTCGCGCACGCCGCCCTGGCGCTGGGCAACGCCCGTCTGTACGAGCGCAGCCGCGAGCTGACCCTGGCCGGCGAGCGGGCCCGGATCGCGCACGACCTGCACGACGCGGTGTCGCAGAAGCTGTTCTCGCTGCGGTTGACCGCGAAGGCGGCGGCCGCGCTGGTGGAGCGGGATCCGGCACGGGCGCGGGCGGAGCTGGCGGAGGTGGCGAAGCTCGCGGCCGAGGCCGCGGACGAGCTGCGGGCCGTGGTGGTGGAGCTGCGGCCGGCCGCGCTGGAGGAGGACGGCTTGGTGGCCACCCTGGCGAGCCAGGTGCAGGTGCTGGACCGGGCGCACAGCGCCTCGGTCTCGTTCACCGCTCAGGGAGTGCGGGCGCTGCCGCCGGCGCAGGAGGCGGCGGTGCTGCGGGTGGCGCAGGAGGCGTTGCACAACGCGCTGCGGCATTCGGGCGCGCAGGCGGTGACGGTGGCCCTGGCGGGGTCGGGTCCGGCCGGGCGGGGTGCCCGGCTGCGGGTGGCGGACGACGGCCGGGGCTTCGACCCGGAGTCGGTCCGCCGGGCGGGCCGGCACCTGGGTCTGGTCTCGATGCGGGACCGGGCGGCGGGTGTCGGCGGTCGGTTGAGCTTGGAATCCGCCCCCGGTACGGGGACGGTCGTCGAGATGGAGGTCCCCGGTGCCTGACAGCGTGTCACCGATCCGCGTGCTGCTGGTCGACGACCACCAGGTGGTGCGTCGAGGGCTGCGCACCTTCCTGGAGGTCCAGGGCGACATCGAGGTGGTGGGGGAGGCCGCGGACGGCGCGGAGGCGGTCGCCCGGGCCGCCGAGCTGGGGCCGGACGTGGTGCTGATGGACCTCAAGATGCCCGGCGTGGACGGCATCGAGGCGCTCAAGCTGCTCAAGGAGCAGGGGTCGACGGCCCGGGTGCTGATCGTCACCAGTTTCACCGAGCACCGCACGATGGTTCCGGCGCTGCGGGCCGGCGCCGCCGGGTACGTGTACAAGGACGTGGACCCGGAGGCGCTGGCGGGGGCGATCCGTTCGGTGCACGCGGGGCACGTGCTGCTCCAGCCGGAGCTGGCCGAGGCGCTGCTGGCGGACGACGGGCCGAGGGCCCCGCAGGGGCGGGGCGGCACGCTGACCGACCGTGAGCGGGAGGTGCTGAGCCACATCGCGGACGGCCGCTCCAACCGCGAGATCGCCCGGGCACTGCACCTGTCGGAGAAGACGGTGAAGACCCACGTCTCCAACATCCTGATGAAGCTGGACCTGGCCGACCGTACGCAGGCCGCGCTGTGGGCGGTGCGGAACCAGGCGGCCACCGAGAGAAGCTGAGATCGCGCTGCAAGACCTTGTCGGGTCGGCCGGGCGGCTCCAGGGTCACGCCCTGCCGCTACCCCCGCTCGTCCACGATCGCGTTGTACGCCGCCACCTGCGCCCGCCGAGCGGTTCGCTCCAAGGGCGCCAGGACCTCCCGCCGCGCGGCCATCTCGGAGGCGCTCACCGCGGCTCCGTGGCCGCCGGCCGCGATCCCCAGCAGCGCCGACACCTGGCGGGCCGACTCCAGCACCCGGACCGCCCGCGGCGGGTAGCCGGGCGCCAGCGCCTCGCTGTGCCCGCGCCGCCGGTACGACTCCAGCGCCTGCAGCGCCTCCGGGCCGGCGCCCGCCACGTCCAGGCGCACCAGCAGCCGGGTCGCCTCGCGCAGCCCGTCCGCCAGCTCGCGCTCGGCCTCGTCCAGGGAGGGGACGTCGGCCGGCAGCGCGTCCTCCACCGGGTGGCACTGCCAGAGCACCCGCACCCCGCGGTCGCCGGGCGGCCCGTAGTGCTCCACCTCGGGCACCAGGCCGACGGTGGAACCGACCGCCACCACCGCCTCCCCGGCGCCCAGTGCCGCCGCGTTGAACGCCGCCGGCCCGGTCAGCCCGAGCGGGTGGCCGGCCACCGGCAGCGCCAGCCGCAGGCCCTTCACCCCGAGCGCACGCAGCCGGCCCAGCGCCCAGGTCAGCCCGTGCAGCTCGCCGGGGGAGTCGCCCGGCAGCCCGGTCACCCGGTGCGCGTCGTCGGACCCCAGCACGGCGGCCGCGGCGTCGTCCGGCGAGGCGTGACCGCCCAGCAGCGCGTTGCCCCAGGCGGTCAGCCGACCGGAACGGGACTCTTGGTACGGATTGTCGGCAGGAGTAGCGAGCATCCCGCCAGCCTACGGACAACCGGGGCAAGCGGGTGGCGTAGGTTTGGCTCGACACCGTCGGACCTGCGCCCCGAGGACCCTCCCTCGCAGCCACCGGCGGACGGCCGAATTCTGCATTTCAGGTATTGGGGAAGGCGTAGGCATGAGCGACGTGCTGGAGCTGGTGGACGTTTCGGTGGTCCGGGAGGGACACCCGCTCATCGACCACGTCTCGTGGTCGATCCAGGAGGGCGAGCGCTGGGTGATCCTCGGGCCCAACGGCGCGGGCAAGACCACCCTCCTCCAGGTCGCCGCCACCTACCTGCACCCCACCAGCGGCACCGCCGCCGTCCTCGGCGAGAAGCTCGGCTCGGTCGACGTCTTCGAGCTGCGCGCCCGGATCGGCCTCGCCAGCGCCGCCATGTTCGACAAGCTGCCCGAGCGGCAGACCGTCCTGCAGACCGTCCTCACCGCCGCGTACGGGATGACCGCCCACTGGCAGGAGACCTACGAGGCCGCCGACGAGTCCCGCGCGCTGGCCCTGCTCGACCGGCTCGGCATGTCCCAGTACACCGACCGCCGGTTCGGCACCCTCTCCGAGGGCGAGCGCAAGCGCACCCTGATCGCCCGCGCCCTGATGACCGACCCCGAGCTGCTGCTGCTGGACGAGCCCGCGGCCGGCCTCGACCTCGGCGGCCGCGAGGACCTGGTCCGCCGCCTCGGCGCGCTCGCCCAGGACGAGTTCGCGCCCTCGATGGTGATGGTCACCCACCACGTCGAGGAGATCGCCCCCGGCTTCACCCACGTGCTGATGATCCGCCAGGGCAAGGTGATGGCGGCCGGCCCGCTCGACACCGAGCTCACCGCGCGCAACCTCTCGCTCTGCTTCGGCCTGCCGCTCACCCTGGAGCGCCGCGGCGACCGCTGGTCCGCGCAGGGCCTGCCGCTCGGCTGACCCCCCGTCGGAAGCCCGTACTGAACTCCTGAACCCACTGAAGCGGGACCGGTCGTACGCGCGGCCGGTTTCCGCCCGTCCACCTGCGGGAAGCTAGGCGGCGAGACCCTTCCCCTCCCTAGGATGGACGCCGTGGACGACTGGATCTGGTGGCTCCTGGCCGCCGTCGGCCTGGGCATCCCGTTGGTGCTGACCGCGATGCCGGAGCTCGCGATGTTCGCGATCGGCGCCGGCGCGGCCGCCCTGACGGCCGCTCTGGGCGGCGGGGTGGTGCTCCAGTTCCTGGTGTTCGTGGCGGCGACGGTGGCCCAACTGGTCTTCGTCCGGCCGATCGCGTACCGGCAGTCGAAGCAGGCACCGGCGATCAGGACGGGTATCGAGGCGCTCACTGGCGCCACCGCAGTCGTACAGGAGAGAGTCGACGGGGAGGGCGGGCGGATCAAGCTGAACGGCGAGATCTGGTCGGCCCGCGCGCTGGAACCCGGCCGTGTCTACGAGCCGGGTCAGCAGGTCGACGTCGTCGAAATCCAGGGCGCCACCGCCCTGGTCGTCTAGGGGAGAAGCGTTGGAACCCGTCCTCATCGTGCTGGTCGTCCTGGTCGTCGTGGCCTTCATCGCGCTGATCAAGACGATTCAGGTCATTCCGCAGGCCAGCGCCGCGATCGTGGAGCGGTTCGGCCGCTACACCCGCACGCTGAGCGCGGGCCTGAACATCGTGGTGCCGTTCATCGACACCATCCGCAACCGGATCGACCTCCGCGAGCAGGTCGTCCCGTTCCCGCCGCAGCCGGTCATCACCTCGGACAACCTGGTCGTCAACATCGACACCGTCATCTACTACCAGGTGACCGACCCCCGCGCGGCCACCTACGAGGTCGCCAGCTACATCCAGGCGATCGAGCAGCTGACCGTCACCACCCTGCGCAACATCATCGGCTCGATGGACCTGGAGTCCACCCTCACCTCCCGCGAGGTCATCAACGCGGGCCTGCGCGGCGTGCTGGACGAGGCCACCGGCCGCTGGGGCATCCGGGTCAACCGGGTCGAGCTGAAGGCGATCGAGCCGCCGACCTCCATCCAGGACTCGATGGAGAAGCAGATGCGCGCCGACCGCGACAAGCGCGCCGCCATCCTCACCGCCGAGGGTGCCCGGCAGGCCCAGATCCTGCGCGCCGAGGGCGAGAAGCAGGCCGCGGTCCTCCAGGCCGAGGGTGAG
The DNA here is from genome assembly GCF_024172095.1 of Kitasatospora cinereorecta. Classification (GTDB taxonomy): domain Bacteria; phylum Actinomycetota; class Actinomycetes; order Streptomycetales; family Streptomycetaceae; genus Kitasatospora; species Kitasatospora cinereorecta. The sequence continues at coordinate 1,459,285 of NZ_JAMZDX010000001.1, forward strand.
GCCCAGGCCGCCGTGCTGCGCGCCGACGGTGAGGCCGCCGCGATCCGTACCGTCTTCGAGGCCATCCACGAGGGCGACGCCGACCAGAAGCTGCTCGCCTACCAGTACCTGCAGACCCTGCCCGAGCTGGCCAAGGGCGACTCCAACAAGCTGTGGATCATCCCCAGCGAGGTCGGCGACGCGCTCAAGGGCCTCGGCGGCGCCTTCACCGGCCTCACCGGCGGCAACGGCGCGAACGGCAACGCCGCCGCCCCGACCGTCTCCCACGTCCCGGTCGACCCGGCCGCCGGCCCGCGCCCGGTGGACACCGAGAAGCCGTTCGCCCGCCCGCGTGTCGAGCCGGGCCGGGAGTACCCGAAGATCGACCCCGAGTGAGCCGCTGAGCCGGCTTCCCATCTGTAGCCGCAGGGGCCCGTCACCGACCGGTGGCGGGCCCCGGCCCGTTCCCCGGCCTGTTCTGGCCTGTCGCAGGACCCCGGTGTTCGCATCCTGGATACCGCTGGCGGTCCGGCTCCACCGTCCGGCATGATCCACGCGACAGGAGCAAGGGAGGAAATGACAGATGACGGTCTGGGAGAGCGTCGCCGTCCTGCTGGCCGGCGTCGCCGCGGGCACCATCAACACCATCGTCGGCTCCGGCACCCTGATCACCTTCCCGGTGCTGCTCGCCCTCGGCGTCCCCCCGGTCACCGCCAACGTCTCCAACACCCTCGGCCTCGTCCCCGGCTCGCTCAGCGGCGCCATCGGCTACCGCGCCGAACTCGCCGGCCAGCGCCGCCGCCTGCTCCGCCTCGGCAGCGCCTCGCTCACCGGCGGCCTGATCGGCGCCGCCCTGCTCATCGCCCTCCCCGGCAAGGCCTTCGCCGCGATCGTCCCCGCGCTGATCGTGCTCGCCCTGCTCCTGGTCGTCCTCCAGCCCCGGATCGCCCGCGCCGTCGCCGCCCGCCGGGCCGCCGGGGCCGGCGTCGCCGACCACGACGCGAGCCCGGTGCTGATCGCCGCCGTCGGCCTCACCGGCGTGTACGGCGGCTACTTCGGCGCCGCCCAGGGCGTCCTGCTGCTCGCCCTGATGGGCATCCTGCTCCAGGACTCCCTGCAGCGGATCAACGCGGTCAAGAACGTCCTCGCCCTGATCGCCAACGGCGTCGCCGCGACCTTCTTCCTCTTCACCACCCACATCGACTGGCTCGCCGCCCTGCTGATCGCCCTCGGCTCCGCGGCCGGCGGCCAGATCGGCGCCACCGTCGGCCGCCGCCTGCCGCCCGCCGCCCTGCGCTCCCTGATCGTCGTGGTCGGCCTGGCCGCCGTCACCCGCCTGCTGCTCTTCTGAGCCGACCCCCCGCGGTGTCGCCCACCCGCGACCGCGGCGCCTTCCTATGCTCGGACCAGTGCACCCCCGCCCGGCAACCCCACCGGAGAGACCATGAGCCGCGAGCGCCTGACCGAGGACCAGATCACCACCGGCCTGGCCGCCCTGCCCCAGTGGCACCGGGACGGCGACACCATCGTCCGGACCGCCGAGACCGCGAGCTTCCCCACCGCGATCCGGGTGGTCGACACCGTCGCCCTGGAGGCCGAACGGCTCGACCACCACCCCGACATCGACATCCGCTGGCGCACCCTGCGCTTCGCCCTTTCCACCCACAGCGCGGGCGGGCTGACCGAACTCGACCTCACCCTCGCCGCCTTCATCGACCGCAGCCTGGCCGGCGCCGTCGCCTGAGCCGCCGCCCGCGCCGTCTGCCGGCGCGAGCCGTCCTTGTGCTGACCGGCCGTCAGTCGCCGCCCCCGTACGGCGGCGACCACGGCCGGGCCGGGGCCCGCCCGACGCCGTGAGATGCTGGCTGCTTGCCAGACCTCAGGCGGACGGACGGAACGCATGGCTCAGGAACCTTCCACGACCTCCGGCCAGGGGTACCCGGACGAGGGCTACGACTACCAGCAGCCCTGGTACCCCCAGCAGCAGCCGCAGCAGCCGCAGCCGACCGCCGACGAGTGGAACGGCGGCTACGCGCAGCCGTACGGCGGCCAGTGGGACCAGTCCCAGCAGCAGGTCCCGGCCCAGCCGCAGAACCCGTCCGAGGGCTACTACGGCCAGGACGCGTACGGCTACCAGGCCGCCGCCACCGGCTACCCGGCAGCCGGCTACGGCACCGACTACGCCGCCGCCGACCACACCGCCACCGGCTACCCGGCCACCGGGCTGGACCCGTTCGGACAGCAGCCCACCGACCCGTACGCGGCCGGGTACGCGCAGCCGTACGACCCCGCCGTGCCGGTCGACCCGCAGCAGCTCTACGCCCCGGCCGGGACCACCGACCAGGCCTGGTCCGGCTACGTCCAGCCCGAGGCACCGGCCATGCCCCCGATGCCGCCCACCGCTCCGGCCGCCGCTCCGGTCGATGCTGCGCCCACCGACGCCCTGACCGTCGGATTCCCCCGGATCGCCGAGAACGGCGGGGACACCGGGGACGCCGGGGACGGGGACGACGAGCCCGGCACCGGGGACGGCCCCGGCGCCAAGCCGTCCCTGGTCGACCGCGCCCGGGCCGCCGCCGAAGCGGTGATCTCCGCCGACCACGGCCCCAGCCGCCGCGCCCTGCTGGTACGGGCGGGCGCCGGCGTCGCCGCCCTCGCCGTCCTGGTCACCGCGGGCGTCCTCGCCACCGGCGAGGACGACAAGCCCACCACCGCCGCCACCGACGGCGTCCCCACCCAGAACATCGCGGTCGCCCACGACAAGAGCTGGACCGCCACCCCCGCCGCGGCCCCCGCCGCCGGCGGCGACGACACCCTCACCGGCAGCTGGCTGCTGGCCGACGCCGTGGTCCGCGCCGACGCCTCCGGCGTCCACGCCTACGCGCTCGCCGACGGCAAGCCCACCTGGACCCTCGCCCCGCCCGCCGACGGCGCCGTCCCCTGCGGGCTCTCGCCCACCGTCAACGCCGCCGGTCTCGGCGCGGCCGTCTTCCGCCTCGCCGCCGACCCCAAGAGCCCCTGCACCCTGGTCGCCGCCGTCGACACCAAGGCCGGCAAGGCCACCTGGAACAAGGCCCTCTCCGAGGCCAAGGACTCCTACACCGCCCACGTCTCCGTCACCGACGACAAGGTCATCGCGGTCGGCGACGACAAGGCCGCCGCCTGGGCCGCCGCCGACGGCAAGGACCTCTGGCAGTACGCCGGCCAGGGCAAGTACTGCTCGCTCTCCGGCGGCGGCAGCGGCAACACCGTCGTGCTGCACAGCAGCTGCGCCGACTCCGCCCCCGTCGACCAGGCCGTCGCGCTCAACGCCGCCGACGGCAAGGTCACCTGGTGGCGCGGGCTGAACAACCAGCCCAAGACCGTCACCGTGCTCTCCGCCGAGCCCGCCGTCGTCCTCACCACCGGGGCCCAGCCCGCCGACGACCGGGTCTTCGCCTGGGGCGCCAGCGGCGACCCCGCCGCCGAGATCCCGGTCGCGGTCGACGGCGGCCGCCTCGAAGCCGGGCACGGCACCTTCGACACCGTCCCCGCCGTCTGGTTCCACGAGCACCTGATGTTCGCCACCGTCACCTCCGCCGAGGGCGCGACGACCGCGGTCACCGCGTACGACCTCACCACCGGCAAGGCCCAGTGGCGGACCGCGGTCGCCGAAAAGGCCAAGTCCCGCGCGGCCGGGCTCGACGGCGGCGGCCTGCTGCTCGCCGTGGACGAGCGGGTCGACCAGCCCGCCCACATCAGCCGCTTCGCCCTCACCGGCGGCCAGGAGACCCGCGGCGGCGCCTTCCAGCGCGGCACCGGCTCGCTGCTCACCTCCGGCCGCCTGCTCACCGGCGGCGGCAAGGTGATCGCCCTCCCCGAGCACTCGTCGAACTTCGGCACCGCCACCGCCTTCGCCAGCAAGGGCTGAGCCCGGCCCGGCGCGGCCCGGAAACCCGAAGTGGGCCCGACCTGTCCCCTGTGCAGGTCGGGCCCACTGGCCTCGGTGGAGTCCGGAACCGGGCTCCTCGGGTCGTCCGCCGGGTCATGCGGTCGGCGATTGTTCGGTCAGCGGTTGTTCGGTCGGCGGTTGTGCGGTCAGGCGGTGGCCGGCAGCCAGGCCGCCAGCTCGCCGAGGTCGCTCTGCTTCAGCCCGAGCGCCAGCATCAGCGTCGCCTCCGGCGTCGGCTCGAACGGCCTGCGCAGCAGCTTCATCCCCGCCTGCTCCGGCGTCCGGTCGGCCTTGCGCTGGTTGTCCTCCGCGCACGCCGCGACGGTGTTCAGCCAGCTGTCCGCGCCCCCGCGCGACTTCGGCTGGAGGTGGTCGACGGTGGTCGCCCGCCGCCCGCAGTACGCACACAGGTGCTGGTCACGGACCAGCACACCGCGCCGCGACCACGGCGCCCGTTGTCGGAACGGCACCCGGACGTACCGGTTCAGCCGGATCACCCGCGGCACGGGCAGCGACACACCGGTTCCCCGGACCACGCTCAGCGGATGGGCGTGCTCGACCACGGCCTTGTCCTGCAGGACAAGCACCACGGCACGCTTCAGCGACACCGTCGTCAGCGGTTCGTAGCTCGCGTTCAGAACCAGCGTGTTGCGCATTCCGGGCCACCTCCAGTCCACACCCCCCGCCGCTCGGCGGTGGCACCACTGTGAACGGGCGTGCGGGCGCTGAACAACGGAATTTCCGTCCAGCGCCCGGACGGGGCGAAAACTCGCTGGCCCCGACCGCGTAGGCTCTACCACGCTGGAGTCGTCCGTGCGCCAGGCCCCGTCGAGCGGGCCGTCACCGCGCCGGACAACCCGACCGAAGGAGAAGCGGGACCGTGACCGACATCGTCGACGAGCTGCGGTGGCGCGGGCTGATCGCCCTGTCCACCGACGAGGACGCACTGCGCAAGGCGTTCGCGGACGGCCCGGTCACGTTCTATTGCGGCTTCGACCCGACGGCGCCCAGCCTGCACCTCGGCAACCTGGTGCAGATCCTCACCATGAAGCGCCTGCAGCTGGCCGGAAACCTGCCGCTCGGCCTGGTCGGCGGCGCCACCGGCCTGATCGGCGACCCCAAGCCGACCGCCGAGCGCGTGCTCAACGACCCCGAGACCGTCGCCGCCTGGGTCGACCGCCTGCGCGGCCAGATCTCCCGGTTCCTCGACTTCGAGGGCGAGTACGCGGCCCGCATGGTCAACAACCTGGACTGGACGTCCGGCATGTCGGCGATCAGCCTGCTGCGCGACGTCGGCAAGTACTTCCGGGTCAACAACATGATCGCCAAGGAGGCGGTCGCCCGCCGGCTGAACTCCGACGCCGGCATCAGCTACACCGAGTTCAGCTACCAGATCCTCCAGGGCATGGACTTCCTGGAGCTCAACCGCCGCTACGGCTGCACCCTGCAGACCGGTGGCAGCGACCAGTGGGGCAACCTGACCGCCGGCACGGACCTGATCCGCAAGGCCGAGGGCAAGTCCGTGCACGCGCTCGCCACCCCGCTGATCGTCAAGGCGGACGGCACCAAGTTCGGCAAGACCGAGTCCGGCACCGTCTGGCTCGACCCGGAGCTCACCACCCCGTACGCCTTCTACCAGTTCTGGCTGAACGCGGACGACCGGGACGTCTCCAACTTCCTGCGGATCTTCTCCTTCCGTTCCCGCGAGGAGATCGAGGAGCTGGAGCGCGAGACCGCCGAGCGCCCCGCCGCCCGCCTCGCCCAGCGCGCGCTGGCCGAGGAGCTGACCACGATGGTCCACGGCGCCGAGCAGTACGAGCGCGCCGTCGCCGCCTCCAAGGCCCTGTTCGGCCAGGGCGACCTCGCCGACCTCGAGCCGGCCACCCTCGCGGCCGCACTCGCCGAGGTCCCCAAGGCGACCGTCGCCGAGCTGGCCCCGATCGTGGACCTGCTGGTCGAGGTCGGCCTCGCCCCCAGCCGCTCCGGCGCGCGCCGCACCATCAAGGAGGGCGGCGCGTACCTGAACAACACCAAGGTCACCGACGAGGAGGCCGCCCCGACCGCCGACGACCTGCTGCACGGCCGGTGGCTCGTGCTGCGCCGCGGAAAGCGGAACCTGGCGGCCGTCGAGGTCGTGTCGGCCTGATCCGACCGCGATGAGCCACTGTCAGGTGGCCTGAACCACACCGGAGTTGACCTGCGACTCCACCACCGAGGGGCCGGATCCAGCCAGATCCGGCCCCTCGTGTTTGACTCGATCACATCCGTGACCTAACGTAGTCCGAGTCGCCTGAACCGGTCGAGACCGGCAGGCGGAACCCCAAACCCTCGCCGAGCGATCAGTCGCGCGCCCATTCGAATTTCGATCGGGAAATGCGGACCGAATAACTCTGCTAGAGTCTGGGAGTGCCGAAAGGCAAAACAGTCGGAAGACTGAACGGCGAGTGAGAAAAGCGGAAACGCTGATCTGATAAGCTGGAAACACGAAAGAACGAAGCGCCCGGAGGGCCCGCTGGAAGGCGGTCCGAAGGAAGTGTCCGTTCCTTGAGAACTCAACAGCGTGCCAAAAGTCAACGCCAGATATGTTGACATCCCCGGCCTCAGATTTTCTGGGGTTGGAGATTCCTTTTGAAATAACACTAGCGAGGACGCAGTGCGCGGGGCCGCCCTATTCCGGTGGTTGCCGTGCCGCTCTTTCGCGGGTGTGGACCCGATTACGGGTTGACATTCACGGAGAGTTTGATCCTGGCTCAGGACGAACGCTGGCGGCGTGCTTAACACATGCAAGTCGAACGGTGAAGCCCTTCGGGGTGGATCAGTGGCGAACGGGTGAGTAACACGTGGGAAATCTGCCCTGCACTCTGGGACAAGCCTTGGAAACGAGGTCTAATACCGGATATGACCTTCCTCTGCATGGGGGTTGGTGGAAAGCTCCGGCGGTGCAGGATGATCCCGCGGCCTATCAGCTTGTTGGTGGGGTAATGGCCTACCAAGGCGACGACGGGTAGCCGGCCTGAGAGGGCGACCGGCCACACTGGGACTGAGACACGGCCCAGACTCCTACGGGAGGCAGCAGTGGGGAATATTGCACAATGGGCGAAAGCCTGATGCAGCGACGCCGCGTGAGGGATGACGGCCTTCGGGTTGTAAACCTCTTTCAGCAGGGAAGAAGCGCAAGTGACGGTACCTGCAGAAGAAGCACCGGCTAACTACGTGCCAGCAGCCGCGGTAATACGTAGGGTGCGAGCGTTGTCCGGAATTATTGGGCGTAAAGAGCTCGTAGGCGGCCTGTCGCGTCGGATGTGAAAGCCCGGGGCTTAACCCCGGGTCTGCATTCGATACGGGCAGGCTAGAGTGTGGTAGGGGAGATCGGAATTCCTGGTGTAGCGGTGAAATGCGCAGATATCAGGAGGAACACCGGTGGCGAAGGCGGATCTCTGGGCCATTACTGACGCTGAGGAGCGAAAGCGTGGGGAGCGAACAGGATTAGATACCCTGGTAGTCCACGCCGTAAACGTTGGGAACTAGGTGTTGGCGACATTCCACGTCGTCGGTGCCGCAGCTAACGCATTAAGTTCCCCGCCTGGGGAGTACGGCCGCAAGGCTAAAACTCAAAGGAATTGACGGGGGCCCGCACAAGCAGCGGAGCATGTGGCTTAATTCGACGCAACGCGAAGAACCTTACCAAGGCTTGACATACGCCGGAAACTGGTAGAGATATCAGCCCCCTTGTGGTCGGTGTACAGGTGGTGCATGGTTGTCGTCAGCTCGTGTCGTGAGATGTTGGGTTAAGTCCCGCAACGAGCGCAACCCTTGTTCTGTGTTGCCAGCGAGTAATGTCGGGGACTCACAGGAGACTGCCGGGGTCAACTCGGAGGAAGGTGGGGACGACGTCAAATCATCATGCCCCTTATGTCTTGGGCTGCACACGTGCTACAATGGTCGGTACAAAGGGCTGCGATGCCGCGAGGCGGAGCGAATCCCAAAAAGCCGGCCTCAGTTCGGATTGGGGTCTGCAACTCGACCCCATGAAGTTGGAGTTGCTAGTAATCGCAGATCAGCATGCTGCGGTGAATACGTTCCCGGGCCTTGTACACACCGCCCGTCACGTCACGAAAGTCGGTAACACCCGAAGCCGGTGGCCTAACCCGTAAGGGGAGGAGCCGTCGAAGGTGGGACCAGCGATTGGGACGAAGTCGTAACAAGGTAGCCGTACCGGAAGGTGCGGCTGGATCACCTCCTTTCTAAGGAGCACACGGCAGCTTCGGGCGAATGTCCCGGAGTGCTTGCTCATGGGTGGAACGTTGACTATTCGGCACACTCGAGGATGACCGCCAGTACTGCCCTTCGGGGCGTGGAACGCGGGATCGGATTCGGTTGTGTCGGGCACGTTGTTGGGCCCTGAGGGAACGGAAGTTGCCTCATGGAGTGCCGGTCCCATGCCTGTTCGGGTGGGTGTCTGGTCGTTGTTTGAGAACTGCACAGTGGACGCGAGCATCTGTGGCCAAGTTTTTAAGGGCGCACGGTGGATGCCTTGGCACCAGGAACCGATGAAGGACGTGGGAGGCCGCGATAGGCCCCGGGGAGCTGTCAACCGAGCTTTGATCCGGGGGTGTCCGAATGGGGAAACCCGGCAGTCGTCATGGGCTGTCACCCATACCTGAACACATAGGGTATGTGGAGGGAACGCGGGGAAGTGAAACATCTCAGTACCCGCAGGAAGAGAAAACAACCGTGATTCCGGGAGTAGTGGCGAGCGAAACCGGATGAGGCTAAACCGTCATGGTGTGAGACCCGGCAGGGGTTGCCGTGACGGGGTCGTGGGAGTGAGCTTGATCGGTCTGCCGGCCGGTCGGCGAGTCAGAAACCGTATGGATAGTCGAAGGACATGCGAAAGGTCCGGCGTAGAGGGTAAGACCCCCGTAGACGAAATCTGTACGGCTTGCTTGCTCATTTCCCAAGTAGCACGGGGCCCGAGAAATCCCGTGTGAATCTGGCGGGACCACCCGCTAAGCCTAAATATTCCCTGGTGACCGATAGCGGATAGTACCGTGAGGGAATGGTGAAAAGTACCGCGGGAGCGGAGTGAAATAGTACCTGAAACCGTGTGCCTACAAGCCGTGGGGGCAGTCTTCGGACTGTGACTGCGTGCCTTTTGAAGAATGAGCCTGCGAGTTTGCGGTGTGTAGCGAGGTTAACCCGTGTGGGGTAGCCGTAGCGAAAGCGAGTCCGAATAGGGCGTTTGAGTTGCATGCCCAAGACCCGAAGCGGAGTGATCTAGCCATGGGCAGGTTGAAGCGCGGGTAAGACCGCGTGGAGGACCGAACCCACCAGGGTTGAAAACCTGGGGGATGACCTGTGGTTAGGGGTGAAAGGCCAATCAAACTCCGTGATAGCTGGTTCTCCCCGAAATGCATTTAGGTGCAGCGTCGCGTGTTTCTTGCCGGAGGTAGAGCACTGGATAGGCGATGGGCCTCACCGGGTTACTGACCTTAGCCAAACTCCGAATGCCGGTAAGTGAGAGCGCGGCAGTGAGACTGTGGGGGATAAGCTCCATGGTCGAGAGGGAAACAGCCCAGAACACCGACTAAGGTCCCCAAGCGTGTGCTAAGTGGGAAAGGATGTGGAGTCGCAGAGACAACCAGGAGGTTGGCTTAGAAGCAGCCACCCTTGAAAGAGTGCGTAATAGCTCACTGGTCAAGTGATTCCGCGCCGACAATGTAGCGGGGCTCAAGCACATCACCGAAGTCGTGTCATTGCAGCAATAGGGCCAACGCCCGCTGTGATGGGTAGGGGAGCGTCGTGTGCCGGGTGAAGCAGCCGAGGAATCGAGTTGTGGACGGTTCACGAGTGAGAATGCAGGCATGAGTAGCGATACAAGAGTGGGAAACTCTTGCGCCGATTGACCAAGGGTTCCTGGGTCAAGCTGATCTGCCCAGGGTAAGTCGGGACCTAAGGCGAGGCCGACAGGCGTAGTCGATGGACAACGGGTTGATATTCCCGTACCCGCTTTGAAGCGCCAACGCTGAACCCTCTGATGCTAAGCCCGTGAAGCCGGCCCGGAGTCTTCGGACAAAGGGACGTGGTGGAGCCGGTGACCCAACGGGGTATTAGGTGAGCGATGGGGTGACGCAGGAAGGTAGTCCAGCCCGGGCGGTGGTAGTCCCGGGGTAAGGGTGTAGGCCGTGAGGTAGGCAAATCCGCCTCACATCAAGGCTGAGACCTGATGCCGAGCCGATTGTGGTGAAGTGGATGATCCTATGCTGTCGAGAAAAGCCTCTAGCGAGTTTCATGGCGGCCCGTACCCCAAACCGACTCAGGTGGTCAGGTAGAGAATACCGAGGCGTTCGGGTGAACTGTGGTTAAGGAACTCGGCAAAATGCCCCCGTAACTTCGGGAGAAGGGGGGCCATTGCTGGTGACGGGACTTGCTCCCCGAGCTGGTGGTGGCCGCAGAGACCAGCGAGAAGCGACTGTTTACTAAAAACACAGGTCCGTGCGAAGCCGTAAGGCGATGTATACGGACTGACGCCTGCCCGGTGCTGGAACGTTAAGGGGACCGGTTAGTCACGATTCGTCGTGGCGAAGCTGAGAACTTAAGCGCCAGTAAACGGCGGTGGTAACTATAACCATCCTAAGGTAGCGAAATTCCTTGTCGGGTAAGTTCCGACCTGCACGAATGGCGTAACGACTTCTCGACTGTCTCAACCACAGGCCCGGTGAAATTGCATTACGAGTAAAGATGCTCGTTTCGCGCAGCAGGACGGAAAGACCCCGGGACCTTTACTATAGCTTGATATTGGTGTTCGGTTCGGCTTGTGTAGGATAGGTGGGAGACTGTGAAGCGGCAACGCCAGTTGTCGTGGAGTCGACGTTGAAATACCACTCTGGTCGTGCTGGATGTCTAACCTGGGTCCGTGATCCGGATCAGGGACAGTGTCTGGTGGGTAGTTTAACTGGGGCGGTTGCCTCCTAAAGAGTAACGGAGGCGCCCAAAGGTTCCCTCAGCCTGGTTGGCAATCAGGTGTTGAGTGTAAGTGCACAAGGGAGCTTGACTGTGAGACTGACGGGTCGAGCAGGTACGAAAGTAGGGACTAGTGATCCGGCGGTGGCTTGTGGAAGCGCCGTCGCTCAACGGATAAAAGGTACCCCGGGGATAACAGGCTGATCTTCCCCAAGAGTCCATATCGACGGGATGGTTTGGCACCTCGATGTCGGCTCGTCGCATCCTGGGGCTGGAGTAGGTCCCAAGGGTTGGGCTGTTCGCCCATTAAAGCGGTACGCGAGCTGGGTTTAGAACGTCGTGAGACAGTTCGGTCCCTATCCGCTGTGCGCGTAGGAGTGTTGAGAAGGGCTGTCCCTAGTACGAGAGGACCGGGACGGACGAACCTCTGGTGTGCCAGTTGTTCTGCCAAGGGCATGGCTGGTTGGCTACGTTCGGGAGGGATAACCGCTGAAAGCATCTAAGCGGGAAGCCTGCTTCGAGATGAGCACTCCCACCTCCTTGAGAGGGTAAGGCTCCCAGTAGACGACTGGGTTGATAGGCCGGATATGGAAGCCTCGTGAGGGGTGGAGTTGACCGGTACTAATAGGCCGAGGGCTTGTCCTCAGACGCTCGCGTTCACTGTGTGGTTCCCGGGTAGCGAACAGCTATCGCCGGCGAACAAAGCTAGCACTTGTCAACTGAAAAGTGTGTTCGCTGAATACCCGATAGGGTTTCGGTGGTCATAGCATGAGGGAAACGCCCGGTTACATTCCGAACCCGGAAGCTAAGCCTCATAGCGCCGATGGTACTGCAGGGGGGACCCTGTGGGAGAGTAGGACGCCGCCGAACAATTCTTCAAAAAGGCCGAGGCCCCAGCGATTCGCTGGGGCCTCGGCCTTTTTGCGTTGTAAAACACGAGCACGACAGCCGCCGGCCCAGCCGGTACCGGAACCGCACGCGGGGCCGGACCGGAGGGGATGGCGGACAATGGAGTGGTGTGGGTGCGCGGCCTGGTGGCCGGCGCCCGGGACGCGCTGGTGCCGACCGACGGCAGCCGGCGCCAGAGCTTGAAGTACGCAGTACGCAGACAGGAGTCACCAGCATGTCGAACCCGCCCCAGGACCGCCCCGAGCGTCGATCGGACGGCGGCCGCGGTTACGAGCCCCGCTCGCGTGGGGGCTGGTCCAACGACCGCGGCCCGCGCCGGGACGACCGCGGTGAGGGTGGCGGCTACCGCCGCGACGACCGTGGCGGCGAGCGCGGCGGAGACCGCGGTGGCGACCGCGGTGGTTTCCGTCGGGACGACCGTCCGTCCGGTGGTTACGGTCGTGACCGTGACGACCGTGGTGGCGACCGCGGCGGTTTCCGCCGTGACGACCGCCCCTCCGGTGGTTTCCGTCGCGATGACCGTCCGTCCGGTGGCTACGGCCGTGACCGTGACGACCGTGGTGGCGACCGCGGCGGTTTCCGCCGTGACGACCGCCCCTCCGGTGGTTTCCGTCGCGACGACCGTCCCTCGGGCGGCTTCGGCCGTGACCGTGATGACCGTCCGCGTCGTGACGACCGTCCGTCGGGTGGTTTCCGTCGGGACGACCGTCCGTCCGGTGGCTTCGGCCGTGACCGTGATGACCGTCCGCGTCGTGACGACCGTCCGTCGGGTGGTTTCCGTCGGGACGACCGTCCGTCCGGTGGCTTCGGCCGTGACCGTGATGACCGTCCGCGTCGTGACGACCGTCCGTCCGGTGGTTTCCGTCGCGATGACCGTCCGTCCGGCGGCTTCGGCCGTGACCGTGATGACCGTCCGCGTCGTGACGACCGTCCGTCGGGTGGTTTCCGTCGGGACGACCGTCCGTCCGGTGGCTTCGGCCGCGACCGTGACGACCGTCCGTCCGGTGGTTTCCGTCGCGATGACCGTCCCTCGGGCGGTTACGGCCGTGACCGTGATGACCGTCCGCGTCGTGACGACCGTCCGTCCGGTGGTTTCCGTCGGGACGACCGTCCCTCGGGCGGTTACGGCCGTGACCGTGATGACCGTCCGCGTCGTGACGACCGTCCGTCGGGTGGTTTCCGTCGGGACGACCGTCCGTCCGGTGGTTACGGCCGTGACCGTGACGACCGCCCCTCCGGTGGCTTCCGTCGGGACGACCGTCCGTCCGGTGGTTACGGTCGTGACCGCGACGAGCGTCCCTCGGGTGGCTACGGCCGTGACCGTGATGACCGTCCGCGTCGTGACGACCGTCCGTCGGGTGGTTTCCGTCGGGACGACCGCCCCTCGGGCGGCTACGGCCGTGACCGTGACGACCGTGGTGGCGACCGCGGCGGCTTCCGCCGTGACGACCGGGGTGGCCGCTCGTACGGCGGCGACCGCGGTGGCGACCGGGGTGGCCGGTACGAGGGCCGTCGGGACGACCGTGGCGGCGAGCGCGGCGGGTTCCGTCGCGACCAGGACGAGCGTCGTCACGAGCCGGTCAAGCGGCTGCCGATCCCGGACGACGTTACGGGCTTCGAGATCGACGCGGACGTGCGTCAGGACCTGAAGAGCCTGCCGAAGACGCTGGCCGAGGACGTGGCGCGCAACCTGGTGATGGTCGCGCGGCTGCTGGACAGCGAGCCGGAGGAGGCGTACCAGTACTCCCGCGTCGCGCTGCGGCTGGCGTCGCGCGTGGCGAGCGTGCGTGAGGCGGCGGGCTTCGCCTCGTACATGACCCAGCGCTACTCGGAGGCGCTGACCGAGTTCCGTGCTGCCCGCCGGATGACGGGTCGCGCGGACCTGTGGCCGGTGATGGCGGACTGCGAGCGCGGTCTGGGCCGTCCGGAGCGGGCGCTGGCGATGGCCGGCGAGCCTGAGGTGAAGCAGCTGGACAAGGCGGGCCAGGTCGAGATGCGCCTGGTCGCGGCCGGTGCGCGCGCCGACATGGAGCAGTTCGAGGCTGCTGTGGTCACCCTGCAGAGCCCGGAGCTGGCGTCGAGCGCGATCCACCCGTGGACCGCTCGTCTGCGGTACGCCTACGCGGATGCGCTGATCGCGGCCGGCCGTGGCGACGAGGCGCGTGACTGGTTCGCCAAGGCCGCGGAGGCCGACACCGACGGGACCACCAACGCCTCGGAGCGGCTGGCCGAGATCGACGGTGTGGAGTTCGTGGACGCGCTCGCCGAGGACGAGGAGGAGGCCGTGGAGGCCGAGTCCGCGCCGGCGCGGGTGATCGCCAAGGACGAGATCGGCGACGACCGCATGATCTTCGAGGACGAGGAAGACGTCGAGGAGTACTACGACGAGGACGACGTCGAGATCGACGAGGACTACCCCGAGGACGAGCGTCCGAAGGGCTGAGTGCGTCGGCTCGGCCGCTGACGGCTGAGTCATCGTCCGTGGTCACGGCCCCTGTGCGGATTCGCACGGGGGCCGTTCGCGTTCCGGTCAGTGCCGGTGGGCCTCACCCGTGGCGCGGAAGTGGGTGCACAAACGGTTGACAGAACCGTGTCGTTTGGCGGGGTGTCGGCGTTGGGTCGGCGTGAGTGTGCGAGCTGGCGTGCCGGATCCGAGGCGGAGACCGGCCGAAGAAACGATTCTGTCGCTCCCGGACGAGTGCCGGGACGCGCCGATCTTCGCGGAACTGGCACGGGCGTGGCGCTCGGCCGGGCGTGCGGTGCCGGGCCAACCGGATCCGGTGTGGACCATGGTGGCCGGCCGGGCCGGGCGGTACCGGACCACGGGGTTCGGCCGACCGCACGGCGGGCCGCTGCCCCCGGGCTGTTCCGGGGAACCGGCGCGGGCGAAACCGCTGGACGAGCCGCCCGGGGAGGAAGGTGCGGAGCTGTCGGCGTCCCCGGCGGCCACCCCGGCCCTGTCCCCACGCGATGCCGGGACGGCTGACGAGCCACCCACCGAGCCGTCTGCCGACGGTGCCGAATCGTCCGACGAGCCGTCCGACGAGCCGTCCGACGAGCCGTCCGACGAGCCGTCCGACGAGACGCATGCCGAGGGTCCGTCCGGGCCGGACGACGCCGGACCGCCGGTGGACTGACGCCGGACCGACGTCAGGTACCGGCCGCGCAGCCGGTCAGCCGAGTTCGAGGGAGCGCAGCACCAGGCCGGTGGCCGGCTTGGGCCCGAAGGACGTCGACTTGCGCGGCATGGTGACGCCCTGCTCGGCGAGGCGGCGGACCACCCGTTCCTCGACCGGGTGGAGCAGGACGGCGGTGCCGCCGGTGCGGGCGGCCTCGCGTTCGGCGGCTTCGGCGGAGTGCAGGTAGCCGATGTCGTCGGGCCCGTCCGGGATGCGCCAGGTGTGGTCGAGCAGGGTCTCGTGCAGCACGGTGGCGTCCAGGTGGCGCCATTCCTCGGGCCGGTCGGTGCGGACGGTGGCGGCGAGCAGGGCCTCGTCCGGGTCGCTGAGCAGCTGGTAGCCGCCGTCCCCGGCGGTGAGCAGGAAGGCGTTGCCGCCCTGCTTGGCGTCGGCGAGGGCCTGCAGCGCGTTGGCGAGCGGTCCGGGGACGTCCTTGACCTGCCAGTGCTCGCCGAGGGCGGCGACGGCGCGGTCGATCGGCAGCCGGTAGAGCACGCGGTGGATGGCGCGCACCTGCAGTGGGTAGCGGGCGGTGTCGACCAGCAGGACCAGGCCGCGGTCCCAGGGGCTGCGGGGGAGGTGCCGGTGCTCGCGCTGGAGCCGCAGGTACATCTCCCAGCGGTGGTGGCCGTCGGCGATGAGGGCGCGGCAGCGGGCCAGGTCGCGGGTGACCTCGGCGAGGTCGGCGGGGTCGGTGACGGCCCACAGCCGGTGGTCGGTGCCGTCGCTGGTGCTGGTGGCCAGCAGCGGTGCGCGGCGCACGGTGCGTTCGATGACGCCGGCGGCGCCGCCGTTGCCGCGGTAGGTGAGCAGCAGCGGTTCGAGGTTGGCGCGGGTGGTGCGCATCAGGCCGACCCGGTCGGCGACGGGGCGGGGCATGACGTCCTCGTGGGGGAGGACGACGCCGGCCTCGCGTCCGCTGACGGCGAGGGCGCCGATCAGTCCGCGCTGGAGGAGTTCGGGGCCGTCGCCGTGGACGCGCTGCTCGTAGACGTACAGGGCGGGGAGCGGGTCGGCGGCGAGGACGCCTTCGCGCTGCCAGGCGGAGAGCAGCCGGGCGGCGTGGCGGTAGCGGGTGTCGCGGTCGGGGCGGTCGCCGGCGTCCTCGGGTTCGGGGCGCGGCAGGATGAGCCGGACGATGTTGTGCGGGTCGGCGGTCTCCAGGTCGAGCCGCCGGTTGGGGTCGACGACGTCGTACGGCGGGGAGGTGACCGCGGCGAGCGTTCCAACCCGGTCGGGGACGTAGCGCAGGCCCCGGAACGGGGAGAGGGACAGCCCGGCGGTCGCGACGTGCCCGGGGTCTCCGGGGCCGCCCGCCGAGGGCTCTGGGCCGGTGTCGGCACTCTGTGAGCTCATCTTGGGCATGTTAGTCGGGTAGTCCTTGTTGGGAGATCACTGTGCGACGAGGAGATCACTGTGCGCGCGGCCGGGGCGGTCGGCACGGCTGCGGGCGCCGGGACCGGGAGCGAGGGACGACATGACCGGTGGACAGGAGCACCCGAACGGCAACAGCGCGGAGGGCGCGCCGGACATTCCCGGCGCGGGGGCGACCGGAGCGGGGACGGCCGGTGCGGCGCTGCCCGCGGCGGGGGTGCCGGAGGGCAGTGTGTACGACTGGTTCCGCCGCGGGGTGCGGCTGCTGGAGCAGCGGCATCCGGCGGCGGCGGTGCAGTTGCTGACGCGGGCGGCGGAGGCGGAGCCGGGGTCGCGGTCGATCCGCGAGGCGCTGGCCCGGGCGCAGTTCGACGCGGGGTCGTACGCGTTGGCGCTGGAGAACTTCCGGGCGGTGGCGCAGGCGGATCCGTCGGACGACTACGCTCAGTTCGGCTGGGGCATCGCCGCGGCGCGGCTGGGTGACTTCGAGGCTTCGGCGAAGCACCTGTCGCTGGCGGTGGCGATGAGACCGGACAACGCGGACTACCGGGCGGCGTTGCGGCAGACCAGAGCGACGCTGGCGGCGCGGGCGGGTGCGTTCGGGCCGCTGTTGCCGGGTGCGCCGGGGTACCTGGCGCCGCCGCCGGAGGGCGTCGAGGGCGACGCGGGCCGGGGCGCGCCGGAACGAGACTGAGGACTGAGGTAGAGCAGGCATGACGCAGACCACCGCCGGACCGGACCGCACCTTCCCCGGGGGGTGCGACCGGCCGCTGACCGAGGCGTACGACACCGCGCTGCTGGACCTGGACGGGGTGGTGTACGCGGGGCCGGACGCGATCGGGTTCGCGGTGGAGTCGCTGGCCGCGGCCCGGGAGGCGGGGATGCGGCTGGCGTACGTCACCAACAACGCGTCGCGTCCGCCCGCGGTGGTGGCGGCGCATCTGACCGAGCTGGGCGTGCCGGCCGAGCCGGCGGACGTGATCAACTCGGCGCAGGCGGCGGCCCGGCTGGTGTCGGAGCGGGTGCCGGCCGGCTCGAAGGTGCTGGTGGTGGGCGGCGCGGGCCTGGAGGAGGCGCTGGTCGA
Source organism: Kitasatospora cinereorecta (assembly GCF_024172095.1). GTDB lineage: Bacteria > Actinomycetota > Actinomycetes > Streptomycetales > Streptomycetaceae > Kitasatospora > Kitasatospora cinereorecta. The sequence continues at coordinate 1,476,704 of NZ_JAMZDX010000001.1, forward strand.
GCGCGGGCTGGTGCCGGTGCGTTCGCTGGAGGACGGTCCGGCGGCGGTGGTGCAGGGCTACGACCCGACGGTGGGCTGGAAGGACCTGGCCGAGGCGTCGTACGCGGTGGGCCGGGGGCTGCCGTGGGTGGCGTCCAACACCGACATGTCGATTCCGACGGCGCGGGGCATCGCGCCGGGCAACGGGACGCTGGTGGCGGCTGTGCGGGCGGCGACCGGAGTGGAGCCGGAGGTGGCGGGCAAGCCGCTGCCGCCGATGCACCGGGAGACGGTGATCCGTACCGGTGCCCGGCGGCCGCTGGTGGTCGGCGACCGGCTGGACACCGACATCGAGGGTGCTCACAACGGTGGCGTGGACAGCCTGTTGGTGTTCACCGGGGTGACCACGCCGGTGATGCTGCTGGCCGCCCCGGCGCAGCACCGGCCGACGTACCTGGCGGCGGACCTGCGCGGGCTGCTGACCGGGCAGCCGGAGGTGGCCGCGGTGGGCGGTGGTGCGTACCGCTGCGGCGGCTGGACGGCGTCGGTGGTGGACGGCGCGCTGCACCTGGAGGGTGCGGGTGACCGGTACGACGGGCTGCGGGCGCTGTGCGGGGCCGCCTGGACGGCGATGGACGCGGGCGCCGGCGCCCCGGACGGGCACAAGGCGCTGGCCGAGCTGGCCCTCTGAGCGGGGCCGTGCGGGCCGGGGCGGCTGTCGGAGCGGGGTGCCGCTAGAGCAGGGTGCGCAGGCGCAGCAGGTCGCGGAAGCCGGCTTCGAGGCGGACCCGGCCGCCGGCCCAGGCGGAGGCGAAGTTGAGCCGGCCGCCGACCATGGCGACGAGGTCGTCGCCGGTCATGGCGAGGCGGATGTCGGCCTTGGCGGCGGGCGGTCCGGGGGTCTCGGTGACGTCGGTGATCCGGCCGTCGCGCAGGCGGCCGGCGAAGGTCAGGCCGAGGTCGGTGAGGTGGCAGGTCAGCGACCGGTCGAGGGCGGCGGCCTTCCGGACGTCGCCCTGGGAGCCGGCCAGGTTGCGGCTGAGCTGTTCCAGTGCCTCGCGGCACTCCTCGATGCTGGCCATCGCTGTCCTGCTCCCGTTCGGTGGTGGTCGGTCCACGGTACGGCCTGTCCGGCCCTTGCCGTCGGGGCGGGCGCCCGGGTCTGTCAGGACGGACGTGCGCGGAGCGCCGTACAGCGTTTGCCCGAGGTGTGCGGCGGGGCGGCCGGGGGAGGGGGTAGCGTCGTCACGGGGAGTCCGGGCGGCCGTCCCGGGCGGCGCCCCGCGAGGAGGCATGCGGATGCTGCGGGATGCGGTACGGGGCGTGGTGGTGGTCGCCGCCGAGTTCGCCGAGGAGGCGGGTCGGCGGGTGCTGGGTGCGGCCGAGGGGCTGCTGCAGCGCGGTGGCGTCGACGTGGCGGCGGTGGAGGCGCGTCTCGGCGGGCAGTTCCCGCCGTCGGCGGAGCAGCTGCGGCTGGTGGTGACCGAGGCGGTGACGGCCGGCCGGGCCGGTGTCGACCTGGTCACCGGGGTGGCGCGCAGCGAGGCGGAGCAGCTGTTCGAGAGGGTCGGCGACCAGGTGATGAAGGTGGGCGTGGTGCTCAGCTTCCTGGAGTCGAAGCTGCGCGAGGTGCACGAGGACGAGCAGCCGCCGGCGTCGAAGCCGGAGGGCCGGGCGGGCGGGCTGTTCGAGGCGGGCTGGGAGTCGGCCGAGCCGGCGACGGGGTGGGCCGAGCCGGACGCGGAGTGGGCGTTCGTACCGGAGGAGCCGTTCGAGCCGGAGGGGTTCGCCGGGTCGGCGGACTTCACCGCGCTGGGTGACGCGGCGGGCGAGGCCCCGGCGAAGAAGTCCCCGGCGAAGCGCGCGGCGAAGTCCACCGCGGCGAAGAAGACGGCCGCGAAGAAGACGACCGCGAAGAAGACGGCGGCGGAGAAGCCGGAGGCGAAGAAGGCCTCTGCCGGGAAGACGACGGCGAAGCGGACGACGGCCAAGCGGACGGTCGCGCGGCAGAGCGCCGCGGGCGCCGCCCCGGCGGCCGGCCGGAAGGCGGCGGCGAAGAAGACCGTCGTCCGCAAGAGCACGGGCGGGGCCGGGCGGGCCGCGCGGAGGAAGGACGCCGATGACTGAGCCGGAGCCCACCGGCCATCCCGGGGTCGACGACGCGCTGGCCCGGCTGGCGGAGCTGGACGGGGTGGACACCGAGGCGAGGGTTGCGGTGTACGAAGATGTTCACCGGCGGCTCACCGAGTCCCTGGCCGCCCTCGACAGCGAGTGATCCGTAGGAGCTGAGTTCCCCAGTGGCAGTGGCACGACGCCGTCTCGACGCGGAGCTGGTACGCCGCAAGCTGGCCCGTTCGCGCGAGCACGCGAGCGAGTTGATCGCGGCGGGCCGGGTGACGGTCGGCGGTACCACGGCGACCAAGCCGGCGACCCAGGTGGAGACGTCGGCCGCGGTGGTGGTGGCGAAGGACGACAGCGACCCCGAGTACGTGTCGCGCGGCGGCCACAAGCTGGCCGGGGCGTTCGCCGCCTTCGTGCCGCAGGGGCTGCAGGTGGCGGGTCGGCGGGCGCTGGACGCGGGCGCGTCGACCGGCGGGTTCACCGACGTGCTGCTGCGCGCGGGCGCGGCGCACGTGCTGGCGGTGGACGTGGGCTACGGCCAGCTGGCGTGGTCGCTGCAGAGCGACGAGCGGGTCACCGTGATGGACCGCACCAATGTGCGCGAGCTGACCCTGGAGTCGATCGGCGGGACGCCGGTGGACCTGGTGGTGGGCGACCTGTCGTTCATCTCGCTGGGCCTGGTGCTGCCGGCGCTGGCGGGCTGCTGCGCGGCCGACGCGGACCTGGTGATGATGGTCAAGCCGCAGTTCGAGATCGGCAAGGAGCGCCTGGGCAGCGGCGGTGTGGTGCGCAGCCCGGAGCTGCGGGCCGAGACCATCCGGCAGGTGGCGGACCAGGCGTGGGCGCTGGGCCTCGGGGTGCGCGCGGTGACGGCGAGCCCGCTGCCCGGGCCGTCCGGCAATGTCGAGTACTTCCTGTGGCTGCGCCGGGACGCGGACCGGCTGGATCCCGCCGACGCGGACCGGGCGGTGGCCGAGGGGCCGCGCTGAGTCGGTCTTCGCGTCCGTTTTTTCGCATGGCCCGGTGCGGCTCCGCGACTGCCGGAGTCGGCCGGGAAGGACTTAGGGTACTTGGCAGACGTCCGACCGGCGCGCAGACTGGCGGCCGCGACCGGGCCGAGGGCGACCCGGCAGGCGTAGGGAGAGGGCAGCGGGCTGATGGGTGACGTTCGTACGGTCTTTCTGATCGCGCACACCGGGCGGGAAGCGGCACTGCGGAGTGTCGAGGGCCTGGTGCACGGCCTGTTGAAGGCCGGGATCAGAATCCGTCTGCTGGCCGCGGAGGCGGTCGGGCTCGACCTGCCGGACGGCGTCGAGCTGGTGGCGGGCGGACACGGCGCGGCGGACGGCTGCGAGCTGATCCTGGTCGCGGGCGGGGACGGCACGCTGCTGCGCGGGGCCGAGCTGGCCCGCGAGTCGGGGCTGCCGATGCTGGGCATCAACCTGGGCCGGGTGGGCTTCCTCGCGGAGGCGGAGCGGGACGACCTGGCGGTGGTGGTCGAGCGGGTGGTCGGCGGCGCGTACGAGGTCGAGGAGCGGATGACCATCGACGTCCTGGTGCGGACCAACGGCGACGTGGTGCACGAGGACTGGGCGCTGAACGAGGCGTCGGTGGAGAAGGCCTCGCGCGAGCGGATGCTGGAGGTGGTCACCGAGGTGGACGGCCGTCCGGTGTCGAACTTCGGCTGTGACGGGGTGGTGCTGTCCACCCCGACCGGGTCGACGGCGTACGCGTTCTCCGGCGGCGGGCCGGTGGTGTGGCCGGAGGTGGAGGCGCTGCTGATGGTGCCGATCAGTGCGCACGCGCTGTTCGCGCGGCCGCTGGTGACCTCGCCGGACTCGGTGCTGGCGGTGGAGGTGCAGCCGAAGACGCCGCACGGCGTGCTGTGGTGCGACGGGCGCCGGTCGGTCGAACTCCCGGCCGGCGCACGGGTGGAGGTGCGCCGCGGCAAGACGCCGGTGCGCCTGGCCCGGCTGCACCGGGCGCCGTTCACGGACCGGCTGGTGGCCAAGTTCGCGCTGCCGGTGACGGGTTGGCGCGGCCGGACGGGCGAGCACTGAGCCCGGCCCGGACGGAGAGCGACGGCTGAGGGGCCGAGGGGGCGTCAGACGGCCAGCGGCGGAGTGTCGTCGAGGGCGGGCCAGCGGTCGGTGCCGGCGAGTTCGGCGGCGGCCGCCAGCCGGCCCACGGCGTCCTCCGCGGCGCCGGCGGGGACGGTGAGCGGGATCCGCAGGTGGTGCTCGAACGCGCCGTCCACGCCGAACCGGGAGCCGGCTGCCAGCCGTACGCCGGTGCGCTCGCCGGCCCGGGCCAGGGCGCTGCCGGACAGTCCGTCGGTGGCGACCCACAGGGCGAGGCCGCCCGGCGGCATGGTGAACCGCCAGCCGGGCAGCTGCCGGTGGAGTTCGGCGGCCAGCGCACGGGCGCTCTCGGCGAGCCGGTCGTGCTGGTGGGCGCGGACCTCCGGCAGGTGGTCGGTCAGCAGCACGGCGGCGATCAGCTGGTCGAGGACCGGGGTGCCGATGTCGCTGAAGGCCCGGTCGGCGGCCAGCTGCCGGACCAGGGTCGGGGCGGCGCGCAGCCAGCCGATCCGCAGGCCGCCCCAGAGCAGCTTGGCGGCCGAGCCGACGGTGACGACGCGGGCGGAGCGGTCGAGGGCGGCGACGGGCCGGGGGAGGTCGGCCTCGGGGGTGGCCCAGCCGAGTTCGGCGGGGGTCTCGTCGACCAGCAGGACGGTGCCGGCGGCCCGGGCGTGGGCGAGCAGGGCGCGGCGCTGCTCCTCGTCGATCAACGCGCCGGTGGGGTTGTGGAAGTCGGGGATGGTGTAGGCGAGCCGGGGTGCGGCGCCGCGCAGCACCCGCTGCCACTCGTCCAGGTCCCAGCGGGGCCGCTCGGGGTCGGCCATCGGGACGGGGACCAGCCGGGCGCCGCCCAGTTGCAGGGACTGGAGGGTGTGGGCGTAGCTGGGCGCCTCGACGGCGACCCGGTCGCCGCGGGCCAGCAGGGCCCGCTGGGCGAGGTGCAGGGCGCCCATCGCGCCGGTGGTGATCAGGACCTGGTCGGGGGTGGTGGGCAGTCCGCGCTCGGTGTAGCGGCGGGCGACGGCCTCGCGCAGCAGCGGCACGCCGGTGGGGTAGTTGCCGTGCCCGGCGGCGTACGCGGGGAGCAGCTCAAGCGCGGCGGCGGCCGCCTGGCCGAGGTAGGGCTGTGGTGCGGGCAGGGCGGCGACGCCGAGGTCGACGACCCGGTCGCCCTGGTCCGGCGGGACGGGGTGCAGGGCGTCGCCGGGCGGGCTGGTGCCCTCGGGGAGGGCGGTCCAGCTGCCGGCGCCGCGGCGGCTGCGCAGGTAGCCCTCGGCGCGCAGCGCCTCGTACGCGGTGGCCACCGTGGTGCGGCTGAGGCCGAGGCCGGCGGCGAGTTCGCGTTCGGCGGGCATCCGGGCGCCGACCGCGAGCCGGCCCTCGGCGACCAGGGCGCGGACCTGGTCGGCGAGGGTGCGGTAGGCGGGCCGGCGGCCGGGCGCCTGGGGCAGCCGGGTGGAGGCCAGCAGGCGGGCCAGTGCGGGGGGAGTCACGGTGCTGTGCCACTCGGCCATCGGAATCAGTCCACTTGCCTGGAATTGGACCTGGAGCAGGTCCGATTGGACTGCCCATGATGGCTCCGGATCGTGCACCGCAGCAAGTGAGGAGACCACTGATGGCCACCACCGCCCTGACCGCCCCGCGCGGCGACGCGCTCGGACGACGGCTCTGCCAACTGGCGGTGGGCCTGTGGCTGTACGGGTCGAGCATCGCGCTGATGCTGCGGGCCTCGCTGGGCGGCAGTCCGTGGGACGTGTTCCACCAGGGCCTGTCCCGCCACCTGGGGATGGGCGTCGGGGTGTGGGTGACCGTGGTCGGCGCGCTGGTGCTGCTGCTGTGGATCCCGCTGCGGCAGCGGCCGGGCGTCGGCACGGTGGCCAACGTGCTGGTGCTGGGCGTGGCCCTGGACACCACGCTCTCCCTGGTGCCGCCGCAGCACGCGCTGGCCCTCCGGGTGCCGCTGCTGGCGGCCGGCGTCCTGCTGAACGGGCTGGCCAGTGGCCTCTACATCGGCGCCCGGCTCGGCCCGGGCCCGCGCGACGGGCTGATGACCGGCCTGCACCGGCGCACCGGCCGCTCGATCCGGCTGATCCGGACGCTGATCGAGCTCACCGTGTTGACGGCGGGCGTCGTGCTCGGCGGCACCGTCGGCGTCGGCACGGTCGCCTACGCACTGGCGATCGGACCGCTGGTGCAGTTCTTCCTGCGCTGGTGCACGGTGCCGGGCGGCCCGGGCTCGGACGGGCACTGACGACGCTGCCCGCAGGGGTGAATCTGCCGCCCGGGACCGCCGCTCGTCGCGAACCGACGGTGGACCCCCGTAAGGTCGTCACCGTGTTGGACGAGATGCGGATACGGGATCTGGGTGTCATCGACGACGCCGTGGTCGAACTGGCGCCGGGCTTCACCGCCGTGACGGGCGAGACCGGTGCGGGCAAGACGATGGTGGTGACCAGCCTCGGGCTGCTGCTCGGCGGCCGGGCCGACCCGGGCCTGGTGCGCAACGGCTCGGACCGGGCCGTGGTCGAGGGGCGGCTCTCGCTGCCCACCGGCTCGCCCGCCCTCACCCGCGCCCAGGAGGCCGGCGCCGAGCTCGACGACGGCGAACTGCTGATCAGCCGGACGGTCTCCGCCGAGGGCCGCTCGCGCGCCCACGTGGGCGGCCGCGCCGTCCCGGTCGGCCTGCTCGCCGAACTCGGCGAGGACCTGATCGCCGTCCACGGCCAGACCGACCAGCAGCGGCTGCTGCGGCCCTCGCGCCAGCGCGGCGCACTGGACCGCTACGCCGGCGAGTCGGTCGCCGAACCGCTCGGCCGCTACCGCGAGGTGTACCGGACGCTGCGCGAGGTGTCGGCGACCCTGGAGGAGCTGACCACCCGGGCCCGCGAGCGGGCCCAGGAGGCCGACCTGCTCCGCTTCGGCCTGGAGGAGGTCGCCGCCGCCGAGCCGGAGGCCGGCGAGGACGTCGAGCTGGCCGCCGAGGCCGAGCGGCTCGGCCACGCCGACGCGCTGTCCTCCGCCGCCACCCTGGCGCACGCCGCGCTGGCCGGCGACCCGGCCGACCCGGAGGCGGTGGACGCGGGTACCCTGCTCGCCCAGGCCCGCCGCGCCCTGGACGCGGTGCGCCACCACGACGAGCGCCTGGCGGCCCTCGCCGACCGGCTGAACGAGGTCGGCTACCTGCTCGCCGACGTGGCCGGCGACCTCGCCGGCTACGCCGACGACCTGGACGCCGATCCGGTCCGGCTGGCCGCCGTCGAGGAGCGCCGCTCGATCCTCTCCCACCTGCTGCGCAAGTACGCCGGCTCCGAGGGCAGCCTCGCCGAGGTCGTCGAGTGGGCCGAGGCCGGCTCGCTGCGGCTGGCCGAACTCGACGGCGACGACGACCGGATCGACGAGCTCGGCGCGCAGGAGACCGCGCTGCGCGCCGAGTTGGCCGACCTCGCGGCCGAGGTGTCGGCCGCCCGGTACGCCGCCGCCGACAAGTTCGCCGCCGCCGTCTCCACCGAGCTGGCCGAACTGGCCATGCCGCACGCCCGGGTGAGCTTCGCCATCTCCCAGGTCGACGACCTGGCCGGTCTGGAGATCGAGGGCCGCACGGTGGCGTACGGGCCGCACGGCGTCGACGAGGTCGAGGTGCTGCTCGCCCCGCACCCCGGCGCCCAGCCGCGGCCGATCGCCAAGGGCGCCTCCGGCGGTGAGCTGTCCCGGGTGATGCTCGCCGTCGAGGTGGTCTTCGCCGGGGCGGATCCGGTGCCGACCTACCTGTTCGACGAGGTGGACGCCGGCGTCGGCGGCAAGGCCGCCGTCGAGATCGGCCGCCGCCTCGCCAAACTGGCCCGCAGCGCCCAGGTCGTGGTGGTCACCCACCTCCCGCAGGTGGCCGCCTTCGCCGACCGGCACCTGGTGGTCGAGAAGACCAACGACGGCGTGGTGACCCGCAGCGGCGTCAAGACGCTCACCGACGAGGAGCGGGTCCGCGAGCTGTCCCGGATGCTCGCCGGCCTGGAGGACTCCGAACTCGGCCGTGCGCACGCCGAGGAACTGCTGGCCACCGCCCGTACCGCCCGGGCACACTGACGGCGGACCGGCCGCGGCACCACCTGCGACGCGCCCGCAGGTGGTGCCGACTGTCCAAGAAGCCGCCCGACCTGGCATGGTGGCGGCTGGACACCTGGCCTCAGATCGAGTCGGAGCGAGACGAAGTGGACCATTCCGCCGCCCGGACAACCGCAGCCAACCAGCTGCACGTGGTACTCGTCCTGGCCGCCGCCACCGGCGGCATCGGCGCCCATGTGCGCTCGCTCGCGCACGGCCTGGTCGCCCACGGCGTGACGGTGACCGTCTGCGCCCCGGACGGCAGCGACCAGCTCTTCGGCTTCTCCCGCGCCGGCGCCCGGCTGCACACCGTCGAGATCACCCCGACCGCCGGCGCCCGCAGCGACGCCCTCGCCATCGGCGAACTGCGCAAGGCCTTCACCGGCGCCGACGTGGTGCACGCCCACGGCATGCGGGCCGCCCTGCTCTCCGACCTCGCACTGCGCACCGCCGGCCGCTTCCCCGGCCTGCGCCCGCAGACCCCGCTGGTGGTCACCTCGCACCACGCGATGCTCGCCACCGGCATGGAACGGCGCCTGCAGCGGCTGATGGAGCGCCGCGTCGTCCGCGCCGCCGACCTGGTCCTCGGCGCCTCCTCCGACCTGGTCGCCCGCGCCCGCGAACTCGGCGCCACCGACGCCCGCCTCGGCCCGGTCGCCGCCCCGCCGATCCCGCTCGGCCGACTCGACCGCGCCGCCTCCCGCGCCGCCCTCGCCGCCGGGGAGAAGCAGCCGGTGGTGCTGGCCGTCGGCCGGCTGGTGCCGCAGAAGTGCTTCGGGCTGCTGCTGGACGCGGTACCGCAGTTCGCCGACGCCGAACCGATGGTGCTGCTGGTCGGCGACGGCCCGGAACGGGCGGCGCTGCGCGAGCGGATCACCAACGAGAAGCTCCCCGTCGACCTGCTCGGCTACCGCACCGACGTGCCCGACCTGCTGGCCGCCGCCGACGTGGTGGTGGTGAGCAGCCGCTGGGAGGCGCGGTCGCTGGTGGTGCAGGAGGCGATGCGGGCCGGCGTACCGGTGGTGTCCACCGCCGTCGGCGGGGTGCCGGAGCTGGTCGGCGACGCCGCCGTGCTGGTGCCGTTCGCCGACCCCGCCGCGCTCGGCGGCGCGGTGCGCGAGCTGCTCGCCGACCCCGACCGGCGCGCCCGCCTCGCCGACGCCGGCCGCCAGCAGGCCACCACCTGGCCGGACGAGGCGGCGACGGTGGCGCAGGTGCTCAGCACGTACGACGAGCTCGTCCAGCGAGGTTAGGGCAACCACTGGGGGCGCGGGGAACTGCGCGAATCGGAAGGTGCGGCGCCGTCACTCCCGCTGCGCGCAGTTCCCCGCGCCCCTGGAGGTGCCTATACGGGTTGCGTCGAGAGGTACGCCCCCGCGCACGCGGTGAGCCGCAGCGCGGTGTCGATCAGCGGCACGTGGCTGAACGCCTGCGGGAAGTTGCCGACCTGGCGCTTCGCGCGCGGGTCCCACTCCTCGGCCAGCAGGCCGAGATCGTTGCGCAGGGCGAGCAGCTTCTCGAACAGCTCCCGCGCCTCGCCGACCCGGCCGATCATCGCCAGGTTGTCGGCGAGCCAGAAGGAGCAGGCGAGGAACGCGCCCTCGTGGCCGGAGAGGCCGTCGACGTTCTGCCCGCTCTCGTCGTGGGTGGGATAGCGCAGCACGAAGCCGTCGGGGGTGGAGAGTTCGCGCTGGATGGCCTCGATGGTGCCGATCACCCGCTTGTCGTCGGCGGGCAGGAAGCCGACCTGCGGGATGAGCAGCAGCGAGGCGTCGAGCTCCTTGCCGCCGTAGTACTGGGTGAAGGTGTTGCGGTCGGGGTCGTAGCCCTTCTCGCAGACGTCCCGGTGGATCTCGTCGCGCAGCGCCTTCCAGCGCTCCAGCGGGCCCTCGGCGGGGGTCTGCTCCAGCAGCTTGATGGTGCGGTCGACGGCGACCCAGGCCATCACCTTGGAGTGGACGAAGTGCCGGCGGGGTCCGCGGACCTCCCAGATGCCCTCGTCGGGGTTGCGCCAGTGCTCCTCCAGGTAGCCGATCAGCTTGAGCTGGAGGTGGTGGGCGTGGTCGTGCCGGGCGAGGCCGCTCATGTGGGCGAGGTGGAGCGCCTCGACGACCTCGCCGTAGACGTCCAGCTGGAGCTGGCCGGCGGCGCCGTTGCCGATCCGGACGGGCAGCGAGTTCTCGTAGCCGGGCAGCCAGTCGAGGGTGGACTCGGTGAGTTCGCGCTCGCCGGCGATGCCGTACATGATCTGCAGGTTCTCCGGGTCGCCGGCTACCGCGCGCAGCAGCCACTCGCGCCAGGCGCGGGCCTCCTCGCGGTAGCCGGTGCGCAGCAGCGAGGAGAGGGTGATGGCGGCGTCGCGCAGCCAGGTGTAGCGGTAGTCCCAGTTGCGCTCGCCGCCGAGGTCCTCGGGCAGGGAGGTGGTGGGGGCGGCGACGATGCCGCCGGTGGGGGCGTAGGTGAGCGCCTTGAGGGTGATCAGGGAGCGGACCACGGCCTCCCGGTAGGGGCCCTGGTAGGTGCACTGGCCGACCCAGTCGCGCCAGAACCGCTCGGTGGCCTCCAGCTCGCGCTCGGCCTCCGGCGGGGCGGGGGCGGGCTCGTGGGAGGCCTTCCAGGTGAGGCCGAACGCGATCCGCTCGCCCTCGTCGACGGTGAAGTCGGCGTAGGTGGTCAGGTGGGCGCCGTAGGTCTCGGCCTCGCCGTCGAGCCAGACCGAGTCGGGGCCGGCCACGGCGACGGTGCGGTGGCCGCCGTCGGGCTGCTCGACCCGGTGCACCCAGGGGACGATCCGGCCGTAGGAGAAGCGCATGCGGACGGCGGAGCGCATCCGGACCTTGCCCTTGAGCCCCTCGACGATCCGGATCATCTGCGGCACGTCGGGGGTGCCGAGCAGGTGGCGCGGCGGCATGAAGTCGATGACCCGGACGGATCCGCCCTGGGTGTCCCACTCCTGCTCCAGGATCAGCGAGTCGCCGCGGTAGCGGCGCCGGTCGCACGGGAGGGCGGGGGCGGCGGCGGTGACCGGGGGGACCGGGACGTCTCCGGAATCGGTGACGGGCCCTTGCGCGGCCGGCTGCGGGCCGGCGACCGGCTCGGCGGGGCCGATCCGCCAGAACCCGTGCTCATCGGTGCCCAGCAGGCCCGCGAAGACCGCGGGCGAGTCGAATCTGGGCAGGCACAGCCAGTCGACCGCGCCGTCGTTGCTGACCAGAGCGGCGGTCTGCATGTCCCCGATGAGTGCGTAGTCCTCGATACGGCCGGCCATGGTTCTCCAGTTCGCGGTCTGTGCTCGGCTGCCCGACGGGGGGCGCGCGGGGACGGTCGGAGCCCGAGGCTCGGGCGGGGCGCTCCGGGGGTGAACTGGTACGGGGAGGTGGGGGTCCGGTCGCGCATCGGTGACCGAGCGGTGCCGTCCCCGGCTCCGTCGTCCTCCGCGTGCTCTGCTGTCGGCGATGCGTCCGTGCAGAATACGTCGGCGGCACGGGCCCGGGCACGCGGAGATCGCGGTGTGCGGCCGTCCCGGCGGAAAGTAGGAACATAATCAGCCCGATCGGGGGATGCGGCCAGGCCCGTCGGGACCATCCGGAGATGATCCTTCCGGGCCATCCGGGACGGCTCGCGGGGGGCACGCCGAGACACGCGCGAACGCCTCCTCGCCGTTGCACTGATACGCTGGTATCCCGTGGACTGGTGGGCAGGACCGGCTAGAAGCCCCGCCACCGGCGTCCTCATCGACACGCGACCCACGGGAGCCCTCTCTTGGCACAGCCCCATTCCGGCAAGTCGGCCAGCGGCCGCGCCGTGACGACCAAGCACCTCTTCGTCACCGGGGGTGTCGCCTCCTCGCTGGGCAAGGGCCTCACGGCCTCCAGCCTCGGTGCCCTGCTCAAGGCCCGCGGCCTGCGCGTGACGATGCAGAAGCTCGACCCGTACCTCAACGTGGACCCGGGCACCATGAACCCGTTCCAGCACGGTGAGGTGTTCGTCACCGACGACGGCGCCGAGACCGACCTGGACATCGGCCACTACGAGCGGTTCCTCGACACCAACCTGCACGGTTCGGCGAACGTCACCACCGGCCAGGTGTACTCGACCGTCATCGCCAAGGAGCGCCGCGGCGAGTACCTGGGCGACACCGTTCAGGTCATCCCGCACATCACCAACGAGATCAAGTCCCGGATCCGCCGGATGGCGACCGAGGACGTCGACGTGGTGATCACCGAGGTCGGCGGCACCGTCGGCGACATCGAGTCGCTGCCGTTCCTGGAGGCGGTCCGCCAGGTCCGCCACGAGGTCGGCCGGGACAACGTGTTCTTCGTGCACGTCTCCCTGCTGCCGTACATCGGCCCCTCGGGCGAGCTGAAGACCAAGCCGACCCAGCACTCGGTCGCCGCCCTGCGCAACATCGGCATCCAGCCGGACGCCATCGTGCTGCGCGCCGACCGCGAGGTCCCGCAGGCGATCAAGCGCAAGATCTCGCTGATGTGCGACGTGGACGAGGAGGCCGTGGTCGCGGCCATCGACGCCAAGTCGATCTACGACATCCCCAAGGTGCTGCACGGCGAGGGCCTGGACGCGTACGTGGTGCGCCGCCTGGACCTGGCGTTCCGCGACGTCGACTGGACCACCTGGGACGACCTGCTGCGCCGCGTCCACGAGCCGCAGCACGAGGTCAAGGTCGCGCTGGTCGGCAAGTACATCGACCTCCCCGACGCCTACCTGTCGGTGACCGAGGCGCTGCGCGCCGGCGGCTTCGCCAACAACGCCCGGGTCCAGATCAAGTGGGTCACCTCGGACGACTGCCTGACCCCCGAGGGCGCCCAGGAGCAGCTCGGCGACGTGGACGCGATCTGCATCCCCGGTGGCTTCGGCGACCGCGGTGTGGACGGCAAGGTCTCCGCGATCACCTACGGCCGCGAGAACCGGATCCCGCTGCTGGGCCTGTGCCTGGGCCTGCAGTGCGTGGTCATCGAGGCCGCCCGCAACCTGGCCGGCCTGCCGGAGGCCAACTCCACCGAGTTCGACTCCTCGGCGAAGTACCCGGTCATCTCGACCATGGCCGAGCAGCTGGCGATCGTCGACGGCAAGGGCGACCTGGGCGGCACCATGCGCCTGGGCCTGTACCCGGCCAAGCTCGCCGAGGGCTCGATCGTGCGCGAGGTCTACGGCGGCGAGCAGTACGTGGAGGAGCGCCACCGCCACCGCTACGAGGTCAACAACGCCTACCGCGCCGACCTGGAGAAGACCGGCCTGCAGTTCTCCGGCCTGTCCCCCAAGGGCGACCTGGTGGAGTACGTCGAGTACCCGCGCGAGGTGCACCCCTACCTGGTCGCCACCCAGGCGCACCCGGAGCTGAAGTCCCGCCCGACCCGCCCGCACCCGCTGTTCGCGGGCCTGGTGGCGGCGGCCATCAAGATCAAGACCGGCGCGCAGTAAGCACGTCACCGACCACCGGACGGCGGTCGTACGGGACACCCCGTGCGGCCGCCGTCCGGCGTTTCGCGGCGCCGTGTGGCGTACATTGTGTCGTACTGACGAAAAGGGGAGTGCGTGATGGACGTGCGGGACATCCGGGACGCGGCCGAGGAGTGGCCGGCGCGGGCGGGGGAGACGCCCTTCCAGGGGCGGGTGACCGGGGTGCGCACCGAGGAGGTGCGGATGCCGGACGGCGGCTGGGCCCGCCGCGACTACCAGCTCCACCCGGGCTCGGTCTCCGTCCTCGCCCTCGACGAGCAGCAGCGGGTGCTGATCCTGCGCCAGTACCGGCACCCGGTGCGCCACCGGCTGTGGGAGCTGCCGGCCGGCCTGCTCGACGTGCCCGGCGAGAACCCGCTGCACGCCGCGCAGCGCGAGCTCTACGAGGAGGCGCACTGCAAGGCGGGGGAGTGGCGGGTGCTGCTCGACCTCTACACCTCGCCCGGCGGCAGTGACGAGGCGCTGCGGATCTTCCTCGCCACCGACCTGGGCGACGCCGACGGTGAGCGCTACGCCGCGCACGGCGAGGAGCTGGAGCTGGAGACCGCCCGGGTGCCGCTGGCGGAGCTGGTGCGCCTGGTCCTGGCCGGCGAGCTGCACAGCCCCACGATGATCGCCGGAACCCTGGCCCTGCACGCGGCGCTGACCGGGCCCGGCCTGGACGGTCTGCGCCCGGCCGACGCGCCCTGGCCGGCTCGCCCGTTCTGACCCGACCGGATCGGGCGGCCGCTCGCTCAATGGCCGGAGCGCCGGGCGATCAGGGCGGCGAGGCCGTCCAGGATCCGGTCCGGCCCGAACTCCAGCGCCCGGTTGCGGCGCTCCGGCTCGGCCATTGCCGCGGCGACCGCGGGGAAGCGCTCCCGGTGGGCGTGCACCTGCCCGCCCAAGGCGGCGACGCCGCCTGCGGCGCCACCATCGGCGGCATGGGCACCGGCACGGCCGTGGTCGCCGCGTACGTGCCGGCCGGCGAGCTGGCCCGGGCCGGCGGCGACCACCGCACCGCCTTCGCCCGGTACGAGTGGCTGCTGCGGCCCTTCGCGCAGCGTTGCCAGAAGGGCGGCGACCGGACCGGCCGGTTCTTCGCCCCGCGGTGGGCGATCGGTGCCCGGACGCGCGACGCGATGCTCCGCCGGCCCGCCCTGCTCGCGCTGATGCTCAGGGCCGGTGAGCAGGTGGCCGGCGTCGACCTGCCCACCTACCCGCCTGCTGCGGCGCTCGACTGACCCGGCGGGGTGACTTGCCCGTTGGTAGTACCGGATGTCAGCTCGGACCGGGGGCGGGCGCGAACTACGCTTCGCGACAGGACCCGTGGTGGGTCGGGTCGGCTGAGCGACTGGTCGGGAGTGGCGCGGGTGGCGAGGAAGACGGCGACGATGGACGAGCACACGGCCGCGCCCGGCGCCGCCGATCCGCTGCCCGCCGACACCGCCCCGTTCGCCGGCCGCCGGGCCGAACTGGCCGCCCTCGCCCAGGCCGCCGCCCGGCCCGCGCACGGCCGAGGCCGGGTGGTCGTGCTGGCCGGCCGACCCGGCTCCGGGCGGACCTCGCTCGCCGTGCGCTACGCCCGCTCCGCCGCCGCCGACTACCCCGACGGACTGCTCTACCTGCGGATGTCCGACCCCGACGGCAGCCTGCTGGAGGCCGGCCGGGCCGCCCGGACCCTGCTGGAGCAGCTCGGCGAGCAGCCCGAGGGCCTGCTCACCGGCGCGGAGGCCGAGGACCCGGCGTGCGAGGCGCTGCGCACGGCGCTGGCCGCCCGGCGCGTGCTGGTGCTGCTCGACGACGTCCGGGAGGCCGCGCAGGTCGGCCCGCTGCTGGCGGAGAAGACGGAGTCGCTGCTGCTCGCCACCACCACCGGGCCGCTCACCGGCATCGAGGACATCGACCCGGTGATCCTCGGCGGCCTGGACCAGCCGTCCGCCGTCGGACTGCTCCGCGACCTGATCGGCGCCACGCGGGTGGCGGCCGACCCGGTCGGCACCGCCGACCTGGCCGAGTCCTGCGCGGGCCGGCCTGCGGCGCTGCGGATGATGGCCGACTGGCTGAAGGCCGACCAGCGGGTCGCGATCACCGACGCCGCCGAGGCGCTGCACCCCGCCGGGGAGGAGGACCGCACCGACCGGCCCCGTGCCCACGGCGCCCGCCGGCCCGGCCGCGGCCGACCGGCCGGACGGCGGGACGGCGGCGGGCTCGGGCCCGCGGACGGCGCCGCGCCGGGCGGGTCGGCGACGGACGGTGCGGCGCAGAACGGCGAGGGCGGCCGGGCCGGCACCGCCCGGACCGCCGCCCGGACCGACGGCCGGCCCGAGGACCGGGCCGCCACCGGACGTCCGGCCGGCGGCGCGGCGCGGGACCTGCTGCCCGCCGAGCCGGTGCCGGTGGTCGAGGGCGACCCGCTGCGCGCCGCCTTCGAGCTGCTCTACCGGCGGCTGCCGCCCGCCCGGGCCCGGTTGCTGCGGATGCTGACCCTGGCCCCCGGCCAGCTCGCCGACCTGCGCACCGCCTCCGCCCTGGTGGGCTGCCCGGCGCCGGAGGCGGGCGAGGCGCTGGAGCGGCTGGTCGGACAGGAGCTGCTGGAGCGCGCCCCGGCCGCGCCCGACGGGACCGCCCGCTACCGGGTGCCCGGCCGACTCCACCCGCGGCTGGTCGAACTGCGCGAGGAGCAGGACCGGCCCGCCGAGGTCGAACTGGCCCGGGCCAGGCTGCTGGAGCGGATGGTCCGCCTGGTCGACTCGGCCCGGATGCTGCTCGACCCGGCCGCCGGTCCCAACCCCGACCCGCTGCCGGGGCCGCTGCGACTGCGCAGCGCCGCGCAGGCCGCCGGCTGGCTGCTCGCCGAGCGCGAGCAGCTGCTCGGGGCGGTGGCGAGCGCGATCGGCGAGGGCGACCTGGACGGCTCGGCCGGCCGGCTGGTGACCGCGCTGCTGCGGGCGCTGCCGCTGACCGGCGCCGCCGCGCCGGCCGACCTGTACCGGCTGCACGGATCGGTGCTGCGGGTCGCCGAACGCCAGGGCGCCCCGCGCCGGGCCGCCGCCGCCCTGCTCAACCTGGCCGATCTGCAGGCCGCCGCCGGCCACTGGGAGCTCGCCGAGGAGCACTACCGGCAGGCGACCGACCGGGCCCGGGAGGCGGGCGACGAACCCGGGTGCGCCCGCGCGATGGAGGGCGCGGGCAACTGCCGCAGGGCGCTCGGCGACCCCGTACGCGCGGGTGACTGGTACGGCCGCGCGCTCTCGCTGCGGCAGGGTCTGGCCGATCACCCGGCGGAGGCCCGGCTGCTGGCCCGGCTGGCCGAGGCGCACGTCGGGCAGCGCCGGTTCGAGGAGGCCGTCCGGGAGTACCGGGCCGCCGCCGCGGTGCTCCGCCGGCTCGGCGACGCCCGGGGCCAGGCGCTGGTGGGCGGCGCCCTGGAGCGGCTGCAGGCCCGACTGGTCCAGGAGGGAAACAGTCCGATTACGGAGTAATGTCTGAGATGAGGGTTTCACCCCTCTTTGGCACTCGAACTGCCGAGCAAGCCTACGAACCTGCCAATGGGCCTGGCGGATTTATTCACTTTGGAAGGCTGACGGATCCGCTGGGCTTCATTACACTCGACTGCAGTCGCGCAGCGAACCGTGCCCCGGCGTGTCCGGTGGACCCCTCGTGCGCGCCGCCCGCCGGTCTTCTCCGGTAGGGACCCCCATGGCAAGAGGACGTGTTTAGCCGTGAAGGTCGGCATCCCCCGCGAGGTCAAGAACCACGAGTACCGCGTGGCCATCACGCCCGCCGGCGTGCATGAGCTGGTCCGCAACGGACACGAGGTCGTCATCGAGGACAACGCCGGCCTCGGCTCCTCGATCACCAACGAGGAGTACGTGGCCGCCGGTGCCACCATCCTCCCCACCGCCGACGAGGTGTGGGCGGCCGCCGACCTCCTGCTGAAGGTCAAGGAGCCGATCGCGCAGGAGTACCACCGCCTGCGCAAGGGCCAGACCCTCTTCACCTACCTCCACCTGGCGGCCGACCGCGCCGGCACCGACGCGCTCGTTGCCTCCGGCACCACCGCCATCGCGTACGAGACCGTGCAGCTCGCCAACGGCGCCCTGCCGCTGCTCGCCCCGATGTCCGAGGTCGCCGGCCGCCTGGCCCCCCAGGTCGGGTCCTACCACCTGATGCGCCCGGCCGGCGGCCGCGGCGTGCTGCCCGGCGGCGTGCCCGGCACCCACCCGGCCAAGGCCGTTGTCATCGGCGGCGGCGTCTCCGGCTGGCACGCGGCCACCATCGCCATCGGCATGGGCTATGAGGTGACCCTGCTCGACCGCGACATCAACAAGCTGCGCGAGGCCGACAAGATCTTCGGAACGAAGATCAAGGCCATCATGTCCAACTCCTTCGAGCTGGAGAAGGCCGTGCTCGAGGCCGACCTGGTCATCGGCGCCGTCCTGATCCCGGGCGCCAAGGCCCCGAAGCTGGTCACCAACGAGCTGGTCTCCCGGATGAAGCCGGGCTCCGTGCTCGTCGACATCGCCATCGACCAGGGCGGCTGCTTCGAGGACTCCCGCGCCACCACGCACGCCGAGCCGACCTTCCAGGTCCACAACTCGGTCTTCTACTGCGTGGCCAACATGCCGGGCGCCGTGCCGAACACCTCCACCTACGCGCTGACCAACGCGACGCTGCCGTACGTCGTCGAGCTGGCCAACCGCGGGTGGAAGGAGGCCCTGCGCCGCGACGCCGCGCTGGCCAAGGGTCTGAACGTCCACGAGGGCCAGATCACCTACCAGGCCGTCGCCGACGCCTTCAACCTGCCGGCCGTCGCCCTGGACAGCGTCCTCGCCTGACGCCACCGCTCGAACACCCCCGGCCCGCTCCCCTCGGGCCGGGGGTTTCGGCATGCCCGCACGGCTGTCACCGGCGCTCTCCGGGTGATCCGGGGGTGATCCGGGGGTGATCCCGGGGTGATTCGCGGGTGATCCGGGGGTGTCAATTTGTGTGCATCGTGTCACCCGCTCTGTCGACAAGGTCATCTGACGCGACCTCGGGGGTGGGTCGGACTCCGCAGAAACGTTAGAGTCATGGGGCAACTCATCCCTTGACACGGGCCGCGGGAACCGCCGACACATCGTGCCGACTACCGTGGATTGTGTTGCTGCGAATGCCCGCAACGGCCTAGAGTCGCAAACCGTCGGCATGCTGCCACGCTGACGAATCGACATAGAGTCCTGGACGCCCAAGGAGGTAAGACGACTTGTGAATGAGTCGACATTTGCTCCCGGGGGTGGTCAGCCAGGACTGGCGGAGCTCTCCGCCGGGCAGCCGAACGAGGAGGCCCGGCAGGCCACGGTGGGCGCGGTGGAGGTCGGCTCGGTCGCGGTCCGCACCTTCGAGGCGCGCCAGAGCGCCGCTCCCGCCGCCCCCGACTACGACACCGAGTTCGCGGCGTACGGGCTGTCCTACACCGAGCTCGGCTACGGGCCGTTCGACGACCCCGACGCCGAGTACGAGCCCGACCCGGAGTACGCCGCCACCTTGGCCCCCGACGCCGCCCGCCAGCGCCGTGAGCGCGTCGGGCCCACCGGCCGCCCGCTGCCCTACTTCCCGATCCCCGCGCCGCTGGCCGAGCACGGCCCCGCGCAGATCATCGCCATGTGCAACCAGAAGGGCGGCGTCGGCAAGACCACGTCGACCATCAACCTGGGCGCCGCCCTGGCCGAGTACGGCCGGCGCGTCCTGCTGGTGGACTTCGACCCGCAGGGCGCCCTCTCGGTCGGCCTCGGCGTCAACCCGATGGAACTCGACGTCACCGTCTACAACCTGCTCATGGAGCGGGGCCTGACGGCCGATGAGGTGCTGCTGAAGACCGCCGTCCCCGGCATGGACCTGCTGCCCTCCAACATCGACCTGTCCGCCGCCGAGGTGCAGCTGGTCAGCGAGGTCGCCCGCGAGTCCGCACTGGCCCGCGCGCTGAAGCCGCTGCTGCCCGACTACGACTACGTCATCATCGACTGCCAGCCCTCGCTGGGCCTGCTGACGGTCAATGCCCTGACGGCGGCTCACAGCGTCATCGTGCCGCTGGAGTGCGAGTTCTTCGCGCTGCGCGGCGTCGCGCTGCTCACCGAGACCATCGAGAAGGTCTGCGAGCGGCTCAACCCCGACCTGCGCCTGGACGGCATCCTCGCCACCATGTACGACTCGCGCACCGTGCACAGCCGCGAGGTGCTGGCCCGCGTGGTCGAGGCGTTCGGCGAGCACGTCTTCCACACCGTCATCGGGCGGACCGTCAGGTTCCCGGAGACCACGGTCGCCGGCGAGCCGATCACCACGTACGCGACCAACTCGGTCGGCGCCGCCGCCTACCGCCAGCTCGCCAGGGAGGTGCTCGACCGGTGCCGCCCCGCCGAGTGAGTCTCCCGGGGGCCGACGAGCTGTTCCGGGCCACCGGGGGAATGGCCCTGTCACCCTCCCTCGCCCGCTCGGGCGAGGGGCGCGCGGAGACCGCCCGCACCACGGAGGCGGCGCGCGCCGGCGAGTCCGCCGGCGCGACCGACGCCGACCGGGCGCGCCCGGCGGTCCACGGGAACCCGGTCAACGGCACCGGCGCGAACGGCGCCCAGGTCCACGGCGGCGCGGCCAACGGCACCGCGATCGGCGCCCGGCAGGCCGACGGCCAGCAGCCCGGCCAGGGCCCGGCCCGCGGCGCCGCGCCCGCCGAGGAGGCCGGCGAGACCGCCCGCCGCCGGCCCCGCGCCCGCGGCCCGCGACGCCCCACTGGCCGCGAGCGGCACGACGAGAAGATCACGGTGTACGTCTCCGCCGAGGAGCTGATGGACCTCGAGCACGCCCGCCTGGTGCTGCGCGGGGAGCACGGCCTGGCGGTGGACCGCGGCCGGGTGGTTCGGGAGGCCATCTCGGTCGTGCTGGCCGACCTGGAGCAGCGCGGCGAGGCCTCCATCCTGGTCCGGCGCCTGCGCGGGCGCTGAGCGCTGGGCGCTGGCCCCGGCCGACCGGTGAGCAGCCCGGTCGGCGGCCGGTGAGGCCTGCCCGGCGCCGCGGTCCCGCTCTGCGAAGATGGGCACGTCATGGCGAGCCCCACCGACTCCGAGGTTCCCCCCGCGCCGCCTTCCGAGGAGGAGCCGCGTGGGGGATTCCAGGTGCGGCTGGACAACTTCGAGGGTCCGTTCGACCTCCTGCTCAGCCTGATCGCCAAGCACAAGCTGGACGTCACCGAGGTCGCTCTCTCCCGGGTCACCGACGAGTTCGTCGCCCACATCCGGGCCATGGGCCCCGCGTGGGACCTGGACGCCGCCACCGAGTTCCTGGTGGTCGCCGCCACCCTGCTCGACCTCAAGGCGGCCCGCCTGCTGCCGGCCGCCGAGATCGAGGACGAGGAGGACCTCGCCCTGCTGGAGGCCCGCGACCTGCTCTTCGCCCGGCTGCTGCAGTACCGGGCGTACAAGCAGGCGGCCGCCGTCTTCGCCGAGCGCTGGGCCGCCGAGCTGCTGAGCCGCCCGCGCACCGTCGGCCTGGAGCCGCACCACGCCGAACTGTTGCCGGAGGTCGTCCTCACCATCGGGCCCGAGCGCTTCGCCCAGCTCGCCGCCCGGGCGATGACGCCCAAACCGAAGCCGGTGGTGTACGTCGACCACATCCACACGCCGCCGGTGAGCGTGCGCGAGCAGGCCGCCCTGGTGGTCGACCGGCTCACCGCGCTCGGCACCGCCTCCTTCGGACGGCTGGTCGCCGACGCCGAGAACACCCTGGTGGTGGTCGCGCGCTTCCTCGCCCTGCTGGAGCTCTACCGGGAGAAGGCGCTGGACTTCGAGCAGCCCGAGGCGCTCGGGGAGCTGCTGGTGCGCTGGGTCGCCGAGGCGGACCGGCAGGTCGAGGTGACGGACGAGTTCGACCGCCCGCCGGGCGAGAGCGAGGAGGGCGATCCCGCATGAGCGCCAAGCAGCCGCGCCGATCCCTGGGACTGCCGGGGCAGGCGCGACCGGGGGAGTGGCAGGAGTCCGCGTACGCCGAGCCCGAGCCGGCCGGCACCGAGTGGGCCGAGCCGTCGCCGCCGCCGGAGCCGGAGCCGGAGCCTCAGGTGGCGGTGGCGGTGACGGTGGAGCCCCTGCCGCGGCCGGTGGTGCCCGAGCAGGCGGAGCACGCGGAGCGCGCGTCCTCGGCCGCCGCCGAGCCGCCCGCCGCCCCGGAGGAGGCCGAGGACGCCCTCGGCGTGCCCCTGGCGGCCGCGCTGGAGGCCGTCCTGATGGTGGCGGACGAGCCGATCCCCGAGGGGCGCCTGGCGTCCGTGCTGGGCCGCCCGCGCGGCGAGGTGGCGGCGGCGCTGCACGCGCTGGCCGCCGAGTACACGGTGCAGGGGCGCGGTTTCGACCTGCGGCCGGTGGCGGGCGGCTGGCGGTTCTACAGCCGGGCCGCGTGCGCCGCCGCCGTCGACCGCTTCGTGCTGGACGGCCAGCAGGCACGGCTGACCCAGGCCGCGCTGGAGACGCTGGCGGTCGTCGCATACCGGCAACCGGTGTCGCGCGGACGGGTCTCCGCGGTACGCGGTGTGAACTGTGACGGCGTGATGCGTACCCTGGTACAGCGAGGACTGGTGGAAGAAGCCGGATCCGAGCCCGAAACCGGAGCGATCCTGTATCGGACGACGAACTACTTCCTGGAACGGATGGGGCTGCGCGGCCTGGACGAGCTGCCGGAGCTTGCGCCCTTCCTGCCCGAGGTCGACGACGTGGAAGCGGAGTCCCTCGAAGGCACGATGATCGCGGAGGCGGTCGCCGCCGCACAGGAGGGGCCAGGGCCGGCACAGGCCGACCAGACGGAATACGACGTACGGACATTTTGATGCGTAGCAGTGGCAACGGCAGGAACAGCGGCGGCCAGGGCCGGGGCGGACAGAGCGGACAGGGCAGGGGCGGGCAGGGGCGGGGCGGCCAGCAGGGCGGCGGCCGCGGCGGCTCCTCCTCCTACGGGGGCGGCGGTTCCTACGGGGGCGGCTCCGCGCGCGGAGGCTCCTACGGGGGCGGCTCGCGCGGCGGCTCGTCCTCCGGCGGCTCCCGCGGCCAGGGCGGCTCCCGCCAGGGCGAGCGCCGCGACGACCGGCAGTACCCGGACCGTCCGCTCCGCCCGGAGGAGCGCCGGTACGACCGCCCCGAGTACGGCGGCGGCGCGAACGCGACGCCGGGCCGCGGTGCGTACGGCGCCCGCAAGCCCGGCGCGGCCCCCAAGCCGCGCCGCGAGGGCCAGGGCGCCCCGGGCGACCCGCGCCGACAGCCGCAGCGCTCGCGCGAGCTGCAGGCCCGGATCGAGGACGCGGTGCTGGCCCGGCACGACAAGCCGGCCGTGAAGACCCCGAAGACCTTCGGCGAGCCCGAGGGCGAGCGCCTGCAGAAGGTGCTGGCCCGGGCCGGCATGGGCAGCCGCCGCGCCTGCGAGGAGCTGATCGAGCAGGGCCGGGTCGAGGTCAACGGCCGCCTGGTCACCGAGCAGGGCAAGCGGGTCGACCCGATGAACGACGAGATCAAGGTGGACGGCCTGACCGTCGCCACCCAGTCGTACCTGTTCTTCGCGCTGAACAAGCCGGTCGGCGTGGTCTCCACCATGGAGGACCCCGAGGGCCGGCAGTGCCTGGGCGACTACGTGACCAACCGGGAGACCCGCCTCTTCCACGTCGGCCGCCTGGACACCGAGACCGAGGGCATCATCCTGCTCACCAACCACGGCGAGCTGGCCCACCGCCTCACCCACCCCAAGTACGGCGTGACCAAGACCTACCTGGCCGCCATCCAGGGCCCGATCCCGCGCGACCTGGGCAAGCAGCTGGAGCGCGGTGTGGAGCTGGAGGACGGCTTCGCCCGGGTCGACGACTTCAAGGTGGTGTCCAACCTCGGCAAGAACTACCTGGTCGAGGTGACCCTGCACGAGGGCCGCAAGCACATCGTGCGCCGCCTGCTCGCGGAGGTCGGCTTCCCGGTGGAGAAGCTGGTCCGCACCCACTTCGGTCCGATCGCGCTCGGTGACCAGAAGTCGGGCTGGCTGCGCCGCCTCACCAACCCGGAGGTCGGCCGCCTGATGCAGGAGGTCGGCCTGTAGGCCGCTCGGCAGTGCCGGACCGAGGGCCCTCTCCGCCGCCGGCGGGGAGGGCCCTCGGCCCGTTTTGCCAGGGCTTTCCTGTGAGCCTGACCGCATGGCCTTGTCATCGTGCGGCGTGTTGGCAGAGGATTGCCACCGAAGTTCGCTTCGACGCGTGGCGTAAAAGCGCCACCCGGATCGGAGCAGGGGTGGGGGAAGGAGCGAGGTGCTCGACGCATTCGGAGCGCTCGGCCTCGGGAGGCCGGACGGACAGGTGTACGCGGCGCTGGTGGTGGCACCGCAGTCCACCGCCGGTGAGCTGGCCGAACAGTGCGGTCTGACACTCCAACAGAGCCAGGAGGCCCTGGACCGGTTGGCGGAGCAGGGCATGGCCACCCGCGCCCCGGTGGACCGCGAGCGCTACCTCGCGGTCGCCCCCGACGTCGCCATCGGCACCCTGATCGGCCACCGCGAGGCCGAGCTGCGCAGCGCCCGCGCCGAGATGCACCGCCTCATGGACGCCTTCCGGGAGGCCTCCCGGTACACCGACCCGGCGCACTCGGTCGAGGTGCTCACCGGCGGCGAGGCGATCAACCAGCGCCTCGAGCACCTGGTGGAGACCAGCCACTACCAGATCCGCGGTTTCGACTGCCCGCCGTACGTGATGGACCCGACCGCGCACCAGCCGCGGCAGCGGGCCAAGCTCAAGTCCGGGGTACGGATCCGGACGGTCTTCGACAAGGAGGCCATCGCCTGGCCGGGCCGGCTGGAGCAGGAGATCCTGGTCGGCGTCGAGGACGGCGAGGAGGCGCGGGTGCGGCCGGTCCTGCCGATGAAGATGATGATGTCGGACGACCGGATGGCGATCATCCCGATCAGCGTCGGCGACAGCGTGCTGGACGCCGCCTACGTCATCCACCCCTCGGCCCTGCTGCAGGCGCTGGACGCGCTGTTCGAGGCGGAGTGGGAGCGGGCCGTGCCGCTGCAGACCGCGCTCGGCGGCGACGACCACGGTCCGGGGCCGGAGTCCGACCACCTGAAGCTGCTCGGCCTGCTGGCCGCCGGGCTGACCGACGAGTCGATCGCCCGCTCGCTCGGCTGGAGCGCCCGCACCACCCAGCGCCGCCTCCAGGGCCTGATGCGCGAGCTCGGCGCCACCACCCGCTTCCAGGCCGGCATGGCGGCCCGGGAGCGCGGCTGGCTCTGAGGGCCCCCCAAGACCGCCGGTGGGGGCGGGCGGCTCCTGCCCCCACCGGCGTCAGCTCCAGGGCACCAGGGTGGCCCAGCGGCCGTCCTCGCCCCGCTCCAGCTTCTCCAGGCCCATCACCGCGGTCCGGTTCAGCCGCCCGTAGATGTGCGGGAAGAGCACCCCGGGGGTGGCGCCGGCCGGCGCCCCGCCGGTGGCGGCCTCCCACTTCACCATCGGCTCGACCAGGTTCTCCTCGATCAGCAGGACCATCAGCGGGTCCGGCGTGTCGCGGAAGAAGGCGTTGGCCACCGCCAGCGCCGTCTGCTCGTCCGCCGAGCAGTGGATGAACCCGTCGGTGAGCAGCGACGCGGTCGCGTACGGGCGGCCGGGGTCGCGCAACCAGTCGTCCAGCGGTGCGAGGTGGTAGATCATGTCTCTTTTGTACCGGAGTTGACGGCTCGGCGGTCGATCCGCCCGGGCCCCCGGCGGGGCGTCACAGCCCGGCCACCTTCGCCGCCGCGGACACCTCGTACACCAACGTCACGGTCCGGCGGCCGCCCGGCGGCAGGGCGACGTCCCAGCGGACGATACCCTCGGCGTCCAGCTCGTCCGGCGGCGGGCTGCAGGACTCCTTGCGCAGCCGGACCTCCACCGCCGACACCTCGGAGACCGGGATCCGCTCCCGCAGGGTGACCAGCCGTTCGTCGTGCTCGTCCGGGCCGGAGAAGCGGGACAGGTGCAGCCGGACCGTCCGGGTGACCACCGTGCGCTGGGTGATCCCGGCCGAGGCGCGGCTCTCCTCCGACTCCCGGACCACCCGGTAGCCGTCCGAGGAGCCGAACGCCAGCTCGGCGGGGGCGCCCGGCGCGGTGAAGGCCAGCTCGCCGCGGCCGGCGAAGCCACTGCCCTGGACCAGCTCCACCGGACCGGCCAGCAGCGCGTGCCCGGAGCCGTTGGTGAACCGCACCGTCCGGGTGACCAGCGGGGACAGCTCCGGCGCGCACGCGTACTCGCTGCCCGCCGACGTCTCGAAGACGCCCAGGCCCACCCGGTGCGCCCGCCCGTCGCTCGGCACCGAGGCCGGCGCGGCGGCCCGCAGCACCCGCACCTCGCCGCCGTCGTCCACACCCGGCAGGCCCGGGGCCGCGGCCGGACCGGTGGTGGAGATCTCCTCCTCGCGCAGCTCCACGTCGACCGTGCGGCGCTCCTCGGCGGTCCGCTCGCGCAGGGTGAGCCGGTCCTCGGTCAGCCGGGGCGGCTCGCCGGCCAGCGCCGAACGGGCGGTGGACAGGGTCAGCCGGACACCGGACCAGTCCTCGCCGGTGCGCTGCCACACCACCGCGTCCGTCTCCAGCCGCAGCGTGCCCCCGCTCAGCGTCGCCCGGTAGGCCGGCCGCCACAGCGCACACGGCGTCAGATGCGCCACCCGCAGCTCGGCCCGCCCGGCGGCGGACGCCTCCACCGTCAGCTCCACGTGCGCGGTCAGCTCGGCCGGCTCCTCCTCCGCCTGGTCCAGTGCCGCCTCCGCCTCGGCCAGCTCGGTCGCCAGCTTCACCAGCCGGGAGCGGACCGCCCGGGCCTGCTCGCCGCAGGACTCGCGCTCGGCGTCCACCCGGTCCAGCTCGCGCGACCAGCGGGCGTGCTCCACCTCGCCCCGGCCGGTGCCCTCGCCGACCTCGCGCAGCAGGTCGGCGGCGAGCCGGCCGAGCAGCGCCAGCCGGGCCTCCAGCCGGTCACGGTGGCGGACGGCGGCCAGCTGCTCCTGCTCCAGGGCGTGGATCCGGTGCCGCAGCTCCGAGTCGTCCCCGGTCGGCGGCAGCGGGGCGCGCGGGGTCCAGGCGCGCACCAGCCGGGCGTCCAGCACCCGGGGCGCCGCGCCCTCCTGCTCTCCGGTGGGCAGGAAGGCGGCGTGCAGGGTGCGGTCGACCGCGAGCGCGGTGACCGGGCCCAGCCGCAGCCGCTGGACGCCCGCCGCCAGGTCGAGCACGGCCGAGCGCTCGACGTGGGCGCGGTCCTCCAGACAGGTGACGGCGGTGACCGGCAGCGGGATCGACGAGTCGTTCATGGGTCAGCTCCTCCGGTTTCCGCCGACCAGGGCCTTGCCGGCCGGGATGCGGATCTCGTAGCCGCCGTCGAGGACGGCGGTGCCACCGGCGGGCAGCTCCACCCGCCGCACACGGGCGGACGGCGGGTTGTCCTCCGCCGGGTGGTCCGGTTCGGACCAGGGGGACCAGCCGGGCCGCTCCTCGATCCGTACATCCGGATCGGACGTCACGGGCACCCGCTCGCGCACCTCCACGGTCGCCGGGTGCGGCAGGCGGTTGACCAGCTCCACCCTGACCCGGTGGTCGAGCACGGTGGTGTTGTTCAGCATCCCGGCGGTCGACTCGCGCAACTCGGTACTGCGGGCCACCCGGATGCCCTCCGCCTGCCCCAGCCCCACCCGACGGGAGGCGCCGGGCGCCAGCGTCGGCAGGGCGGCGGTCAGCAGGAACTCCCCGTCCACGCTCACCTCGACCGGACCGGCCAGCAGCGCATGACCACCCGCGTTGGCCAGCACCAGCGTCGCGTACACCGCCTCCTCCACCGCCGGAACGCACACGTACTCGGTGCGCAGCCCCACCGACAGCTCGGCGACGGTGACGGTGTGCCAGGTACCGTCCGACGGGATGTCCGCCGGGGCGGCCGCGTCGTAGCGGTAGTCGAACGAACCGGCCGCCTCACGCGGACGGACCGCGTGGCCGGGCAGCGGCAGCGCCAGCGGCCCCTCGGCCAGCCGCCGCGCCTGCTCTCCCAGCGGGTCCGCCGGGGCACCCGGCAGCAGCCGGCCGCGGCTCGCCGCCGACTCCTGCGGCCCGGCGAGCACCAGGGCCGCGTAGTCCAGCTGCCCGCTGTCGGGCTGCGGCGGGCCGGTCGGCGGGGGCGGGGCCAGCGGCAGCGAGGCCTGCGACAGGGAGGCCTGCGGCATCGGTGCAGCGGGAGGGGCGAAGCCGCGCACCGCGGCGCGGGGCTTCGCCGCCGGCCGCGGGGCCGCCATCGCCGGCGGGGCGCCCACCGGGCCGGGCGCGGCGCCGGGCGCGGCGGGCATCGCCGGGGCCGCGCCGCCGTACCCCATCGCCTCCGGCCCGGCCTTGCGCCGGCGCGGGGCCTCCGCGCGGTCCAGGCTCGACGCCGGCAGGTCGGGCTCGTCCAGCAGTCCGCCGCCGCCGAACGGCTGCGGTGCGGGCGGCGGCCCACCGACGAACGGCGGCGGCAGCGGCGGCCGACCGGCGCCCGCACCCCGCTCCGCGCCGGAGTGCCGGGCGGTGTCGTAGCCGTCGAACAGGTCCGCCAGACCCGGCGGCTGCTCCCGCCAGCCGGACGGCGCCGGGGCCGCCTGGCGGCGCCCGATCCGCACCGACCGCAGCCGGGGCAGCCCGGTCGGCCGGGCCAGATCCGCGGTCGACAGCGCGAGCCGCACTCCCGACCAGTCCTCGCCGGTCAGCTGCGCCACCGAGGCGCGCAGCACCAACCGGCCCTCCGCCTCGCCCTCGCGGTGACTCAGCCGGTACGTCGGCACCCACACCGCGCCCGGCACCACGTACTCGATCTCCAGCTCGACCCGGCTGTCCGCCGCCTCGGCGCCGACGACGGTGAGCGCGGCAACCGCGGCCGTCTCCAGCGGTCTGGACGGGGCCGCGGTGGAACTGCGCGCCAGCTCGTCGCGGGCGACGTCCAGGACGTGCTCGGCCAGCCGCAGCTCCTCGTCCAGCTCGGCCAGGCGCCCGTGCAGGACGGTCAGCCTGCCGTCCACGAAGTCGGCCAGCTCCAGCCAGGCGTCGGCCGGCGTACGGCGGTGCGGCTCGCCCCTGCGGGGCTCCGGCGGCAGCGGCTGCAGGGCCGCCACCTCCTCGATCCGGGCGTGCAACCGGGTCCGCCGCTCGAACACGGCGTCGCGCTCCTCGGCCAGCCGCTCCACCCGGGTCCGCAGCTCGGGCAGGTCGGCGGGCCGGTGCGTCCGGACCTCCGCCTCCAGCCGGGCCTCGGCGACCCGCCCCGGCCCGCCCACCACCCGGGCCCGCAGCGACTCCGGCCGCAGCGCCCGCGGCAGACCGCCGACCCGCACCCGCCCGCCGTCCGCCACCGTCCCGGCCGCCCGCCGACGGCACACCGCGCCGACCGCGTGCACCACCACCGAGTCCAGCCGCGACTCCCAGACCGCGCTGCCCGCGTCCGCACCCGTTGCCGCTGTCGTCTCCGCCGCCACCCGCCGTGCCCCCTTCGTCCGATCCCCGCCCGGGCGCCCAGTCTGCACCCGCACCCCGCCCAGGTCGCCGGATTTCCCCTGCGCGTCGGTGAATTGGACGACCCACCCGGGCCCCCGGTTGCGACGCCGGCCGGGCAGCGGCTGCCTGGCGGACCCGTCCCGGGCGTTGATCGGCTAAGGTCCGGCACGGCTGTGCCAGGGCGACGGGGTCGGAAAGCGGTGGGTCAGGTGGTCGACCGGACGACGATGGAGTCGGTGTTCGACGCCGATCGCCTGGTCGTGCTGGACGCGGAACGGCTCACGGCGGTGCCGCACGGGACGACCCGCGCGTATCTCCGGGACATCGGACTGCCGGACCAACTCGGCAGCTGGTTCCGCCTCGCCCGCGGGTGGGACGAGGGCGACGTCACCATCGGTGGTGAGAACTTCCGAAGGCTGTCGGAGTGGTACCCCGGCCGGCCGTACGACATGGCGCACTGGCTGAACATCGGGGGGATCGGCGACGACGACATCGCCGTGGACGTGGCTTCCGGGACTGTCTACGCCCTCCCCGAGAACGGCCCGACCCCGTGCGTCCTCAACACCGACCTCCAGCGGTTCGCCTCGTTCCTCCACCTGCTCGAGGTCGAGCGCCTCGAGTACGACGGTGAGGCGGCGACCGCGGCGGGCCTCGACGAGTACGACCCCGAGGGTGCCGCCGAGCGACTCCTCGCCTTCATGCGAGGGAGTGATCCGCTCGCGCCGCTCGACGACCCGGAGTCCGTCTGGTGCAAGGTGCTGCGCCGGGTGGAGAGCGGCATGGCCTACCAGTAGCCCGGGGTGCGGGCGGATGCGAGAGGATGGGGCAGCACCGGGACCCGCCCGTACGCCCAGAACCACCGCCCAGGAGACGTACCCCGCCATGCGCACTGTCGCCGTCGTCGGCACCGGACTGATCGGCACCTCCGCCGCACTCGCCCTCACCGGCCGCGGGCTGCACGTGTATCTGGAGGACGCCGACCCGGACGCCGCGCGGACCGCGGCGTCGCTCGGGGCCGGTACCACCGAGCTGCCGGACGGGCCGGTGGACCTGGCGGTCGTGGCGGTGCCCCCGGCGCTGGTCGGGAGCGTGCTCGCCGACTGCCAGCGGCGCGGGCTGGCCCGCTGCTACACCGACGTGGCGAGCGTGAAGTCCGGTCCGCGGGCGGAGATCGCCTCGCTCGGCCTGGACACCGTCCACTACATCGGCAGTCACCCGATGGCGGGCCGGGAGCGCTCCGGGCCGCTGGCGGCCCGCGCCGACCTGTTCGAGGGCCGGCCCTGGGTGCTCACGCCGACCCCGGAGACCGACACCGAGACGCTCAACGCGGCGCTGGAGCTGGTCGCCCTGTGCGGCGCGATGCCGATCGTGATGGACGCGGCCGCCCACGACCGCGCGGTCGCGCTGGTCTCGCACGCCCCGCAGCTGCTGTCCTCGCTGGTCGCGGCGCGCCTGGAGCACGCCGACGAGACCGCGATAAGGCTGTCCGGCCAGGGTGTGCGCGACGTCACCCGGATCGCCGCCTCCAACCCCGCGATGTGGGTCGACATCCTCTCCGCCAACGCCGGCGTGGTCGCCGACATCCTGGAGGAGGTCGCCGCCGACCTGGACGAGACCGTCACCGCCCTGCGCGCCCTGCAGGCCGCCGACGAGGGCGAGCGGAATGCCGGAGCGGCCGGGATCGAGGCGGTCATGCGCCGCGGCAACACCGGCCAGGCCCGCATCCCCGGCAAGCATGGCGCCCCGCCGACCCGCTACGAGACGGTCGCGGTCGTCCTCGGCGACCAGCCGGGCGAGCTGGGCCGCCTGTTCGGCGAGGTCGGCGCGCTCGGCGTGAACATCGAGGACGTCACCATCGAGCACTCGACCGGCCAGCAGGTCGGCCACGTCCAGCTCGCCGTCGCCCCGGGCGCCGTCAAGACGCTCACCGCGGGTCTGCGCGCCCGCGGCTGGAGCGTCCGCGACTGACCCCCCGGCCTCCGGCTTTCGGTCGCCCGCAGGGTCGCCCGGTCGGAGTACGGGAGGGCCGGAGGACGGCGGTCCGGGGACGGGGCGGCGGTCGTCTAACCTTGAGGTAGCCGTCCCCGTGCATGCAGAGAGAGGTTCGCCCCGTGGAAACTGCCGACCGAGCGTCGCACGCCCCGGTCGTCGTCGCCATCGACGGACCCTCCGGCTCCGGGAAGTCGACCGTCTCCCGGGCGGTCGCCGCCCGGCTGGGGCTGAGCTTCCTGGACACCGGCGCGATGTACCGGGCGATGACCTGGTGGATGCTGGCCAACGACGTCGACGTGGACGACGCCGATGCCGTCGCCATCGCCTGCACCAAGCCCGTGATCGTCTCCGGCACGGACGCCGACGGCCCGACCATAACGGTCGACGGCCAGGACGTCTCCGGCCCGATCCGCGGCCCCGAGGTGACCGCCAAGGTCAGCGCGGTCGCCGCCGTTCCGGCCGTCCGCAGCCGGCTGGTCGAGCTGCAGCGCGGCTGCGCCGAGGTCGCCGAGCGCGGCATCGTCGCCGAGGGCCGCGACATGGGCTCGGTGGTCTTCCCGACCGCCACCGTCAAGGTCTTCCTGACCGCCTCCGAGGCCGCCCGCACCGAGCGCCGGGCCGCCGAACTGCGGGCCAAGGGCCTGGACGAGGCGACCATCACCGCGATGGCCGCCGACCTGGCCCGCCGCGACGCCGCGGACTCCTCCCGGGAGACCGCGCCGCTCACCCAGGCGCCCGACGCCGTCCTGGTCGACACCAGCACGCTCACCCTGGAGCAGGTGATCGACCGGATCACCGGGCTGGTCGAGGAACGGGCCCGCCTGTTCACCGTCTGATGTCCGTCGACTGACGGCTGTGGCCGGCACCGGTCCGGCCGACCCCACTTTGTCCAAGGCCGCGCGTCCGCGCGGTCTCGCGCTGCCCGTACGGGCAGGTACGCACGGTGCGCCCCTGGGAAGGGCCGTACCGGGAAACGGAAGAACGCAGCATGAGCAACGACACCTCCGCCCACCACGGCGAGCTCGGCGACGCCGAGTACGCCGAGTTCATGGCGCTGGCCGCCGAAGAGGGCTTCGACATCGACGAGGTCGACGCCGACCTGGACGCCGCCTCGCACGGCCCGCTGCCGGTGCTGGCCGTCGTCGGCCGCCCGAATGTCGGCAAGTCGACCCTGGTCAACCGCATCATCGGCCGCCGCGAGGCGGTCGTCGAGGACCGTCCCGGCGTCACTCGTGACCGGGTCACCTACGAGGCGACGTGGAACGGCCGCCGCTTCAAGCTCGTCGACACCGGCGGCTGGGAGATCGACGTCCTCGGCATCGACAAGCTGGTCGCGACCCAGGCCGAGTACGGCATCGAGAGCGCCGACGCCGTCCTGTTCGTGGTCGACGCCACCGTCGGCGCCACCGACACCGACGAGGCCCTGGTCAAGCTGATCCGCCGGGCCGGCAAGCCCGTCGTGCTCTGCGCCAACAAGGTCGACGGCCCGTCCACCGAGGCCGAGGCCGCCTACCTGTGGTCGCTCGGCCTCGGCGAGCCGTACCCCGTCTCGGCGCTGCACGGCCGCGGCTCCGGCGACCTGCTGGACGCCGTCCTCAAGGCGCTGCCCGAGGCCCCGCCGCAGACCTTCGGCAACGGCCAGCTCGGCGGCCCCCGCCGGGTCGCCCTGATCGGCCGCCCGAACGTCGGGAAGTCCAGCCTGCTCAACAAGGTCGCCGGCGAGGACCGCGTGGTCGTCAACGAGCTGGCCGGCACCACCCGCGACCCGGTCGACGAGATGATCGAACTCGGCGGCAAGACCTGGAAGTTCGTCGACACCGCCGGTATCCGCCGCCGGGTCCACCTGACCGCTGGCGCCGACTTCTACGCCTCGCTGCGCACCTCCTCCGCGCTGGAGAAGGCCGAGGTGGCGGTCGTCCTGATCGACGCCAGCGAGACCCTGGCCGAGCAGGACACCCGGATCATCTCGATGGCCGTCGAGGCCGGCCGGGCCGTCGTCATCGCGTACAACAAGTGGGACCAGCTCGACGAGGAGCGCCGCTACTACCTGGAGCGCGAGATCGAGCGCGATCTCGTCCAGGTGCAGTGGGCCCCCCGGGTCAACGTCTCGGCCAAGACCGGCCGGCACATGGAGAAGCTCGTCCCGGCGATCGAGACCGCGCTGGAGGGCTGGGAGACCCGCATCACGACGGCGCGCCTGAACGCCTTCCTCGGCGAGCTGGTCGCCTCCCACCCGCACCCGATCCGCGGCGGCAAGCAGCCGCGCATCCTGTTCGGCACCCAGGCGGGCACCCGTCCGCCGCGGTTCGTGCTGTTCGCCTCCGGCTTCCTGGAGGCCGGCTACCGCCGCTTCGTCGAGCGCCGGCTGCGCGAGGAGTTCGGGTTCGAGGGGACGCCGATCTCGATCTCGGTGCGGGTGCGGGAGAAGCGCAAGCGCAAGTAGTGACGTGAACCGTTGACGGTACGGCCGAGGGCCGGGTGAGGAGCGCTCCTCACCCGGCCCTCGGCCGTACCGTCACCCGCGTTGCTGTCCGGTCACTCGCCGCGTCCCGGGGGCAGGGACAGCATCGAACGGTGCCGTCCGCCGCTCCCGGCCGGAGCGGTCGGCGAACCTGCGGCCGACGTCTGGCCCGTCGCCGGGGACGACTGCCCGGAGCCGCCGAGGTAGCCGGCCGCGATCCAGCCCTGACCGTTGCCGGAGGCCCCGGCCGACGGCTGCGCCTGCGCGGGCATGAACTGCGGCACCCCGTGGGACTGGCCCGGGTAGGTCTGGAAGGTCTGCTGCTGGGGGTACGGCAGCGCGTCGCGCGTCCCGCGCAGGTCGCGGCTCTCCCGCAACTCCACGCTCTCCCGGGGCTCGCGGACGGCGAAGCCGGTGAACCGCATGTGCTCCTCGCCCGTCCGGTCACCCGGCAGGGCGCGGAACAGCCGCCGGTACTCGGAGTACAGCGCGTCGTAGATCGGGGTGGCGGAGGACGGGTGCTCCGCGTCGTACGACGGCCGCATGCTCGGGATCGAGCGAGCGGCGGAAGCGGCGGCGGTGGAGGCGTAGGAGGCGGAGGGGCGGCTGGGAGCGGCGACGTCGTAGCTGTACACGTAGAGCCAACGAGTGAGGGCGGCGGGGGATGCGGGCGTGTCGCGGGCTGTCCTATGCCAGTTCGGATCTTGACGGCGCGGTGCCTCCGAGCCTGATGGGTGGGGTGGTTGACGGTCCGTCCGGTGGTGTCGGCACCGTCGTCGGTGGCGTCGGCAACGCCGGCCGGGGCCGCTGCGGGCAGCCCCGGGCCGGCGTCGACGGCCGCGGGTGCGGTGCGGGCTCAGGTGCCGGCGAGCGGGAGCAGCGCAGCGGCCAGCACGCCGCTCGCGGCGGCGCGGTCGAGCGCCATCCGGAGCAGGTCCTCGCGGGGTTGGCGGCCGATGGTGCCGGCCGGGACGGCGTACATGATCACCTCGGACTGCCGTCCGGCCGCCACCCGCCACGCGTCGGTGACCTGGAACGGCGCGTGCGCCTGCCACCACGCCGCACTGCCGCCGGTGGCCGACGGCTGCAGGATCGCGTGCAGCTTGCCCATCGCCATCAGCACCGACCAGCCGGTCCGCGGCCGGACCGGCGCGTTGTTGACGTCCTGGACCAGCTGGAAGCCGTGATCGGTGAGCAGGGAGAGGAACTCGTCCTCGCCACTGGTGTTGCCGGGGCGGCCGATCGGTCCGGTCGGTTCGACCACCAGCGAGGCGTACCCGGTGTCGCCGCACAGCACGATGCCGCAGGTGACGCCGAGGACGGCGAGCTGGGTCGGCTTGGCTGCGGCGGCGGTGGCGGGGGAGGGGGTGTTCACGGACGGCGCGACCGGTCCGGGCGCCGCACCACCCGGGCCGGCCGGGGGTGCGGCGGAGGGAGAGGGCGAGTGCGGCAGGGCGGCGGTGAGCGATTCGGGGGTGCCGCCGGTGCCCTGGGTCTGGCTGA
Organism: Kitasatospora cinereorecta; assembly: GCF_024172095.1. Classification (GTDB taxonomy): domain Bacteria; phylum Actinomycetota; class Actinomycetes; order Streptomycetales; family Streptomycetaceae; genus Kitasatospora; species Kitasatospora cinereorecta. The sequence goes on from NZ_JAMZDX010000001.1 coordinate 1,511,927, forward strand.
TGCTGCGGACCGCGCCGAGCAGCTGCTCCTCGGAGACCGCCACCACCTGGGACGGGATGCAGCGGGCGTGGGCGAACGCCAGGACGGCGGTCTCGTCGCCGACGAAGAGCACAGTGCTGGTGGGCTCCCGATGGGAGTCGCCCGGCTGACGGCAGGAGGTGCAGTCGTAGGCGTCGGGCGCGTGGGCGCCGGCCAGCAGGTTGTCGGCCTCGTCGTCGCCGATCTCGGCTCGTACGTCCTCGCTCACCTCGAGCATGCGTGACACGGAGACTCCTCGGTTCTTGGGGACACGGCGGTGCTTCGGGGGACACGGCGCGGGTGTGCGCCCGACCGCCATTACCAACGGGCCGCTGTGGCTGGGGTCACGGGTGCGCTCGGCACCGACGGGAATTGCCGCCGTTCTGACTGCCCTGGGTGCCCGCCGCGTCGCAATGTGTCGACGCTGTGCCCGACCTCACAGGGCCGAAACTGTGACGGCGGCCATCTCGGGGCAGTGTTCGATCTTTGAAATGACGGACAAATCGGGCGGATTGCCCCATAGTGCTAGATCGATACCGCTGGTAACGCCGGTTTGACCTGGGAAGACCCGAAAGCGCTTGGCGCCCGTGACGCCGACTCGTAGCTTCGTACCCAGTGCAACGAGCACTTCCCGGGTTCACCCCCTGAAAGCACGGCCCGCCGGTCCCGTACCGGCGGACACCGGCCCACCGGACACGAGGCCTTCGGCCCGACCGGTGCGCAGCGGGTGGCTGGGGCGGCGCGGCACGTCCGACACGTGCACGGCCGCCTTGCGGACGCGGTGAGCGAACCATGCCTTCCACGGCTTGGTTCCGCATGCCCGCCCGGGGCTGTCGAGAGGACTCTCATGACCTTCCGTAACGAGACCGCCGCTGCCACCACCACCACCGCCACCAAGCGCAACCGCGTGCGGATGGCCGTCATGGGCGGCGCCATCGCCGTCCTTCCGGTGGCCGGCCTCGTCACGGCCACCACGGCCTCCGCCGCGCCCGTCTCCACCTGGGACAAGGTCGCGCAGTGCGAGTCCACCGGTAACTGGGCCATCAACACCGGCAACGGTTTCTACGGCGGCCTGCAGTTCACCTCCTCCACCTGGGCCGCGTACGGCGGCACCGCGTACGCCCCGCAGGCCAACCTGGCCACCAAGGCGCAGCAGATCGCGATCGCCGAGAAGGTGCTGGCCGACCAGGGCCCCGGCGCCTGGCCCGTCTGCTCCATCCAGGCCGGTCTGACCAAGGGCGGCGCCGCCGCCCAGGTCGACACCTCCGCCTCCAACGCCACCTCGGACCAGGCCGCCTCGCGCAGCGAGACCCGCGCCCAGGCTCCGCAGGCCGCCACCCAGCAGGCCGCCCCGAAGCAGGACGCCGCGCCGAAGGCCGCCCCCAAGCCGGCCGCTGCCCCGAAGCAGGACACCACCCCGGCTCCGGTCCAGAAGAAGTCCGCCCCGGCCAAGACCACCCCGGCCCCCAAGGCCCCGGTCAACACCGCCAAGGGCGGCAGCTACACCGTCAAGTCCGGTGACACCCTGAGCAAGATCGCCGCGTCCAAGGGCCTGGACTGGCACGCCGTGTACAACACCAACAAGGGCGTCGTCGGCGGCAACCCGGACCTGATCTTCCCGGGCCAGGTCCTGTCGTTCTGACACCCCCCGACCTGACGGGCGTCGTCGTCCCGGAGCCGCCGACCTGACCCGAGCTGCCCCCGGCCCGCGCCACCGTCGGCCGCGCGAAGCCGCCGACCGCCTCCCCTCGCGGGAGCGGTCGGCGGCTCTCGCCGTTGCGGGGGGGGGGCGGGTGGTTGGCGTGGCCGAGCTGCGCCCGCCGCATCGGCGTCCTCGCTGTCCCGGCCGGTTGACCGGGGCGCGGTGCCGTCCGCAGCTCACCCCCAGGGCAGCTCACCCTTGGCGACCTTGGTCCCGAGTTCCGCCGCCAGCGGGAGCCCCGCGTCCGGGTAGCGCCGCTTGAGGCCCGCCACGGCGCCGGCGGCGTCGGAGGACTTGCCGAGCTCCGTCTCGAACGCCTTCAGGTAGTCGCGCGTCCACCCGATCGCCGTCGCGTCGTCCGGACCGTCCGCCAGCCGGTGCCCGGCGGCGACCATGAACGGGTCCAGCGTCTCCATCTCGTCCAGCAGGTCGATCCACGCCTCGCGCTGCGCCGCGTGCGGCGTGTCCGCCGTCCACACGTGCACCCCCTCGTACAGCAGCACCCCGCCGAGGAGCGAACGGCTGCGGTGCTCCCAGAGGTAGTGGTGGTCGGGCAGCCCGAGCGACGCACCGCGGACCTCCAGCCGGTGGCCCTCCAGCTCCAGGGCGTCGTCGTCCAGCGCCTCCAGCGCGACCAGGCGGGTCGACAGCTCGTCCCCCAGCCGCGCCCATGCCGCGACCTTGTCCCGGTACGTCTCCTCGATGCGCTGCACCACCGGCGCGGGAGCCAGGAACCGCGCCTCCGGGAAGGCGTCCCGCAGCACCTCGGCCCCGAAATAGCAGTCCGGATCGCCGTGGCTGATGAACACCGTCGACAGCCGCCGACCGCTCGCCGCCACCTCCTGCGCCAGCCGCCGCCCGTCCGACAGCCGGAAGCCGGCGTCCACCAGCACCGCCTGGTGCATGCCCAGCACCAGCACCGAGGTCTTGTGCAGCGACGCGTCGGAGAAGTCGATGATCCTGTACTCGAGGGGATTCATCCCTGCTCCTTCCGCTCGTCGTCCGACCGGCTCTGCAGTGCTGTCCGGTTCCGCGCTGCTGTCCGGTTCCGCGGTGTGTCCGTGCGGCAAGGGGTACGGGCGCCGGACGCCTCCCAGAGGCCAGCCTCTGTCCCGCCGCTCCACCGCGCACCCGCGCACCGCCGTCCGCTGCGCCGAACGGCCCACCCGCACGGCGGAGGCGGCGGTGGAAGGATGGACGGCGTGACCGGCCACTCCTCCCCGCAGTCCGGCGGCGTGTCCGGGTCCGAACTGTTCCCGCGGGAGCGGGCCGACCCGGCACCGGGCGCCGTCCTGCTGCCCGACTGGCTCGACCCGGACGAGCAGCGCGCCCTGGTCGAGGCGTGCCGCGACTGGGCCAGGCCGCCGGCCGGGATGCGGACGGTGACCCTGCCCACCGGCGGCGTGATGTCGGTACGAATGGTCTGCCTCGGCTGGCACTGGTACCCGTACGGCTACGCGAAGACGGTGGTCGACGGCGACGGCGCGCCGGTCAAGCCCTTCCCGGCCGAGCTGGGCGACCTCGCCCGGCGCGCGCTCGACGCCGCGTACGGACCGTCGCCGGACGGAACCGCAGGCCGTCCGGGGAAGGCCGCGATCGCGGGCGCGGGCGTGGATGCGTACGACCCGGACATCGCCGTGGTCAACCACTACCCCCACGGCGCCAGGATGGGCCTGCACCGCGACCGCGAGGAGCGGATCGACGCCCCCGTCGTCTCCCTCTCGCTCGGCGACACCTGCGTCTTCCGGCTCGGCAACACCGAGACCCGCACCCGCCCCTGGACCGACCTGGAGCTGCGCAGCGGCGACCTGCTGGTCTTCGGCGGCCCGTCCCGCTTCGCGTACCACGGGGTGGTGCGCACGCTCCCCGGCACCGCGGATCCGGCGCTCGGCCTGGTGGGGCGGCTCAACATCACCGTCCGGCAGTCGGGTCTCCCGCCGTCCTGACCGTCCTGACCGTCCCGACGGTCCCATGACCGGACGCCGTGGTCCGATTGACCGCCCCGGGCGGCGGGAATTGGAGGGCCGCGAGGACACTTGAGGGTGGACGAAGGCGGTGGCCGCGGGCCCACCCCGAGCCGGACGGCCGCCGGGAGAGGGAGCACACCCATGGGAACCCCCGTCGACCAGCTCGTCGACCTGCTCGACCTGGAGCAGATCGAGCTGAACATCTTCCGCGGCCGCAGCCCCGAGGAGGCGCTGCAGCGCACCTTCGGCGGCCAGGTCGCCGGCCAGGCGCTGGTGGCCGCGGGCCGTACGGTCGACGCGGACCGCCCCGTGCACTCGCTGCACTCCTACTTCCTGCGCCCCGGCATCCCCGGCGTGCCGATCGTCTACCAGGTCGACCGGATCCGCGACGGCCGCTCGTTCACCACCCGCCGGGTGCTCGCCATCCAGGGCGGGCGGTCGATCTTCGCCCTGACCGCCGACTTCCACAAGCCCGAGGAGGGCGGGATCGAGCACCAGGTCGCCATGCCGGACGTTCCCGCACCCGAGGACCTGCCCAGCGCGCTCGACGAGGTCGGTTCCCGGCTCGGCGAGCTGCCGCCGTTCATCAGCCGCCGCCAGCCCTTCGACATCCGGTACGTCGACCGGCTCCGCTGGACCGAGGAGGAACTGGCCGGCGTCGAGGCGCGCAGCGGCGTCTGGCTGCGGACCAACGGCGCACTGCCCGACGACCCGCTGATCCACGTCTGCGCGCTCACGTACGCCAGCGACATGACGCTGCTCGACGCCGTCCGCGCCCCCGTCGAACCGCTCTGGGGCCAGCGGAACTTCGACATGGCCTCGCTCGACCACGCGATGTGGTTCCACCGCCCGTTCCGGGCCGACGACTGGCTGCTTTACCAGCAGGAGTCGCCGATCGCCCACGCCGCCCGCGGCCTCGCCAGGGGCGAGATCTACGACCGCAGCGGGCGCCTCGTCGTCTCCGTCGTACAGGAGGGACTCTTCCGCCCACTTTCCGCCGACCGCTGACGCCGTACCGTCCGCCGCTGCCGTCACCGACGCTCCTGACGCTTCCGATGGTCGGAGTTGTCCGCCACTCACGTTCGACCGGCTACCACCGGCCGCCCCGCACTCCCCGGGAGGGATCGTTCCGATGACCGCCACCGCCGCTGAGGAATGGAAGCACTGGACGGAGGCCCGCACCGCCTCGGTCAGCGCCCCGCACGGCCCGCTCGCGCTGACCGGCACCCACTGGCTGGAGCCCGAGCCCGCCGAGATCCCCGGCCTGCCCGGCCGCTGGTGGGCCGAGGACGGCCACGTGCGGCTGAGCATCAGCGCGGCGGACGGCATCCGGCTGGAGCACGGCGACGGCGCCCTCGACGGCGAGGTGGCGCTGCGCCCCGACACCGACCCCAAGGCCGACCTGGCAGTCCTCGACCAGCTGCGCCTGGTGCCGATCGAGCGCGAGGGCGAGCTCGCCCTGCGCGTCTTCGACCCCGACTCCCATGCGCGGTCCTCTTTCGCCGGAATCTCCGTCTTCCCGTACGCCGGCGAATGGGCCGTACCCGCCGTCTTCACCGCCTTCGAGAGCGGCGAGCAGGCCGTCCTCGTCCCCAACGCGGACGGCCGCGAGCGGCCCCTGGAGATCACCGGCAAGATCGCCTTCACCCTCGCCGGCGAACCCCACAGCCTCACCGTCAGCCGCTCCGGCAACCGCCTCACCGGCGTGATCGCCGACGCCACCAGCGGCCACGAGACCTACCGCTTCCGCTTCATCACCCTCCCCGCCCCCGACGCCGACGGCCACACCGTCCTCGACCTCAACCGCGCCTACCTGCCGCCCTGCGCCTTCGCCGACCACTTCGTCTGCCCCTTCCCGCCCCCGGGAAACCGGCTCACCGTCGCCGTCGAGGCGGGGGAGCGGCACGTGATCACCGCAGAGACCGGCTGACGCCTTTTGGTGGGTGACCCCGACGGGGGCGGCGCGGCGTGCGTGGACGAACATGGGTTGCTGTGCCCACCGATCAGCCACCCACCACGTCCCCGCCCGCCGCCGTTCCCGCTGCCTCTGCGCCCTCCAACGGTGGACGCCTCCGCCGCCTGTCCCGCGGAGCACTCGCCGACATCGGACCGCTCCGGGACATACCCGACTACCGGCGGCTCTGGTTCGGCCAGTCCGTCTCCGCGATCGGCCAGCAGATGACGGCTGTGGCCGTCTCCGTCCAGGTCTACCAACTCACCGGCTCGCCCTTCGCCACCGGACTGGTCGGCCTCTGCTCCCTCGTCCCGCTGATCGCCTTCGGCCTGTACGGCGGCGCCATCGCCGACACCGTCGACCGGCGCAAGCTCGGCCTGATCGGCTCCGGCGGCCTCGCCCTGGTCTCCGCGGTCCTCGCCACCCAGGCCCTGGCCGGACTCCACTCCGTCGCCCTGCTCTACGCCGCGGTCGCCCTCCAGGGCGGCTTCTTCGCCGTCAGCTCGCCGGCCAGATCGTCGATGATCCCGCGACTCGTCCCCCGCGAACAGCTCCCCGCCGCCAACGCCCTCAACACCATCGGCATGAACCTCGGCATGACCGTCGGCCCCATGCTCGGCGGCGTCCTCATCGGCACGTACGGCGCCCAGTCCGCGTACCTCGTCGACACCTTCGCGTTCGGCGCCACCCTCTACGCGATGTGGCGCCTGCCCGCCATGCACCCCCAGCGCGCCACCGACACTGTCGACGGGAAACCCGCGCGTGCGTCCGTCCTCGACGGACTGCGCTTCCTGCGCGAGCAGCCCAACCTGCGCACCAGCTTCCTCGCCGACCTCGCCGCCATGATCTTCGGCCTGCCCCGGGCCCTCTTCCCCGCCATCGCCGTCGGCTTCTACGGCGACGGCCCCGGCACCGTCGGCCTCCTCGTCGCCGCCCCCGCCGTCGGCGCCCTCGCCGGCGGACTCTTCTCCGGCTGGATCGCCCGTGTCCACCGGCACGGCGTCGCCGTCCTCACCGCTGTCGCCGCCTGGGGACTCGCCATCGCCGCCTTCGGCGTCATCCACCAACTCTGGCTCGGCCTGCTCTTCCTCGCCGCCGCCGGCTGCGCCGACACCATCAGCATGATCTTCCGCAACACCATGATGCAGGTCGCCGCACCCGACGAGATGCGCGGCCGCCTCCAGGGCATCTTCATCGTCGTCGTCGCCGGCGGACCCCGCCTCGGCGACTTCGAATCCGGCACCGCCGCCGCCCTCACCTCACCCGCCGTCTCCGTCATCACCGGCGGCCTCGCCTGCGTCGCAGCCGTCCTCCTCCTCGCCGCCCGCCGCCCCGCGTTCCTCCGCTACGACGCCCGCCACCCCACCCCCTGACCAGCCACAACCCCACTCCGCCGCGCCACCCGAAACCTGGCAGCGAGCACCCCCCGACGTGCTGTATTGTTTTCCACGTCGCCGAGAGATCGGCAACAAGGTCGAGAAGCCGAAGATCACCAGCCACCAGGCTGGTCCTCCAAGGCGGCGAGACCACGGGACGTGGCGCAGCTTGGTAGCGCACTTGACTGGGGGTCAAGGGGTCGCAGGTTCAAATCCTGTCGTCCCGACAGGAATGTCGGAGCCCCGCTGACTGGACGGAAGTCCAGGCCAGCGGGGCTTTTGCCGTTTCTACGGCCGGGTCAGCGAACCAGCCGCAGGTGCCGTCCGGGGGAGTCCGGCGGGACCACTTCGGGACCAGGGGCCCTGCGCGGACCGCTTACGACCTGGTGCGTGATTGCGGTGGCGATGTGCCGACCTGAGCGTCAACCCTCGGTCAGGTGGTGGCGGTGCGGTCAGAGACGAGGCTGGCGACGGCGAGGTAGGTGGCCGGGAGGGTGTCGCGGCGGTGGGTCCAGCGAGCCAGGCCCTTCCAACGCTTGTGGTCGGCGAGGGCGTGCTCGACTGGAATGCGCTGGGACGAGTGCTCGTGGCGAGCCTGCTCCCGGGCTTGGTGGACTTCCGGTGCGGCGATCTTGTTCGGCTTCCTCGGTGGGGTGACGGCCTTGCCGGGATGGTCCCTTCGCAGGCCCAAGTATCCGTCATCGAGCAGCACTTGGACTTTGGGGAACTGGCGGAAGAGGTCGTCGATGCCTTCGCTGCGTATCGCGGTGGCGTCGTGCATGCGTCCGGGGCGGAGGTTGCCGGCCCACAGGGTGCGGCCCATCGCGTCGGCGACGACGGTGGCCTTCATCGTGTTCTGCTTCTTCTTGCCGGAAACGAACGCCCGGCGCCCACCGCGGTGTGGGGTCGGGCGGCGGACCTGGACCTCGGTGGCGTCCAGTCGCAGCACGACACCCTCGGCCTGCGCGTAGGCGAAGACGTCTGCCAGGGTTCGCAACCGGACCCCGGGACGGTCGGGCACCGCGAAGCCTCGGGCAGCGAGCAGGCCCCTGACCTCACCAATCGCCCGGCTGATCGTGGAACGGTCGACACCGAACAGCAGGCCCAGGACGGCGTGCGGCAGGTCGTGGCGCAGGTGGATGAGCGTGGCACTCACCCGGTCGACGAACACGAGCCGATGCCTCGCACCCGCACCGGCCGCCCGTTGCCGCGCTCCACCACGGGCAGCGTCACGCCGGCCCTCGACCACGGCCTGCCACGGCGCGGCCAGTTCGACGACCAGATCCACCAGGTGCCGCCGCGAGACGCCAGTCAGCACCCGATGGCCGAGGACCGCACGGTTCACCTTGATCGTCACAGCGTCAGATCATGCCGCCCACAACACTGCTGGTCACGTCGCCGCCGCAATCACGCACCAGGTCGTAAGGCCGGGGCAGGAACGGACAGGTCCAACTTCCACCCCCGCACAGGCGGAGGACGGCACGGAAGGCAACGGTCAGAACCAACCCCACCGGGCCGGGGCGGGCGGCTCCGCGGCTTTACCCACCTGCCCGGACCGGGACCTGCGTCGAGCAAGACCGGGGGGCCACTCGGCCACATTGCGGTCAGGCCCAAAGAGCCCTGACCGAGTCGCAACAGCTTACGGCTCCCCGATCACGCTCGACCCCAGACCAGACAGGACACCGGCCAAAACCCCTCCACCGCCCGCGCTTCCCAGCTAGCCACTCAGCGTGCATGATGCTCAACGATGAGTTCAAGAGGTGCTCGATCAATCGGAGGCGCCAGTGAATCAGGATCCGGTGGCCAAGATGCGGCGGTACGTGCGTGGCGTTGTTGCGTTTGCCCTTTTGGTGTCAGGTATCGTAGTAGGCATCATCATTGGTAACGCTCGCTTTGCGACACCCTCACCTGACCATTGCTCCGCTGCGCGCGCATATGTGGCCACACTTCCAGGAACCTGGTCCGCCCGCGACGCTCAGTTCGTGCTTGACAACGCTTCGTGCCTTGATGCCCAGGCCATAGCCAGCGCGCATCGGGTTCTTGAACCACCTTCATCGCCGACGCTGCCTCCGCAGCCTCAGGTGTCAGCCGCCCTGAAGCAGCTCCATGATCAGAACCTGGAAATCTGCAAGAAGCGCTTACCTGACGGCTTTATCGAAGGCAAGACCGACTCTGAGATATTGGACCTGTGCGTCCACGCGCGGTGACGTCTCGAAACGTCTTACTGTCGCGCCAGATGGCCAATGACGAGTCGGATGGAAGTCGTCCCTGGCGGTGAGTTGGCCGCTGGGATTTTTCGGTTGCGAGATCAATCCTGAAATTTAGCGCCAGTCTTGCATTCGTCGCACATTTCCGCGCCCGATCCGGGCTCAAAGCCATCGGGCCAGAATGAATCTAGCGTCACCTTGTTGCCGTGGAAGTAATTTTCTCCTCCATGCTTGTCGTCAAGGATGCATTGATAGCTAAGCGTGAAAGAGTCAAACCCGAGATGGCCGAAGGTCTGGATTATGCGGCCACTGTGTGAACTGTAGTGGCAGCCGTGATCCCCGACCCATGACCCACGCCCGTCGATCCCATGAAAGTCCCTTAGGTGAATCTCCATTTCATGTTTAGCAAGATTTATTCCCATGCCGAGCTGAAGGTGGGGTAGCGGAGCCTTTGAAATATTAAGGAAGTCCACAACGGCTTCGGGTATCGGGACGCGATCCTCTGCCATCCGGCAACCAATGTGCTTTACGAAGTACTTGGTGAGGAGGCGGCGTCGATCCCGCCACTCTCTTCCATAGATTGCGGAAAGCTGAAATGAGCCGCGCAGGGCGATAGCATCCTCATTTTGGTGGAAGTATCGGGAAAATTCCGCATACGCTTTATCGAACGGTTGGCTTCTGGTGTTGTTGCAGGCGCTGCAGAGCACATTGGAAAACTTAAGATTGTCAGAGTTTTCGCTCTGGATGAACTGCAGGTGGTCGCTCCCGCCAACTCCTCGGGCGACGCGGCCATCCTTCCCTCCATCTTTGAAGATTCGCGCCACGTCTGTTCTCTTGTGTCGATGCTCTTTGGAGTCCGCCAGCTTTCCGCACCACCAGCAGAGTCCCTGGTAATTGTGAAACGCCTCGGGAGGGGCCTGGCCTGTCATTGATTCATCGGATTTTTCTTCCATACTCCATGGTCACATGCCACGAAACCCGGCGCGATAGATCTCCAAGACGAACGAGGTCTGGTCATCGGAGCGACTGGACGCGCCACGTGAGGCCCACCTCGACCGGCTCACCCCTGTGCCGATCTTGCGTCACATAGGCGTCCGGCCGGGCGGCGGCAGCTGATCGCGACAGGCTTCGCCTTGCACCAGGTGAGCACCGGATCGGATGGTCACTCGTGGCAAGGGGGGATGGGCGACCTTGCCAAAGAGCTTCACAGTCGCGTTCGTGCAGCTCAGGAACGGTCTTGTGGCGCGGAGACAACTGATTCCCAAGCGCAGGGGCTGTCTGGCGCAGTGGCTCGACTCTGGTCATGAAGGATCCGACACTAGCCTCGCGCTTTCACGAAGCTGACTGTCCGGCAGGTGGTCAGCAAAGCAGAAAGTGCCTCTGACCAGCGAGAATAAGGATTGTCTAGGCCCTTGTTCCCGCGCCCGTCGGAGGCACTTCCCAGGTGAGTAAGCGTATCGGGTCATACCCGCGTGTCCGCGTCGAGGGCGGTGGTCGCGGGGTGGTCTCGCAGTCCGGCGCTGTGCTTCTGGTCGAGACCGCCCGCAAGGCAGGGCTGGACACGGCGATATCGGCGGCACTGGCGCCGTGGCGCAAGGCCCGGGCGGTCCACGACCCGGGCAAGATCCTGCTGGACCTCGCGCTCGCGGTGGCGCTTGGCGGGGACTGCCTGGCCGATGTCGCGATGCTGCGGGCCGAGCCCCCGGTGTTCGGACCGGTGGCCTCCGACCCGACAGTCTCCCGCCTGGTCGACACCCTCGCCGCGGCCGGATCCCGTCCACTGGCGGCGATCCGGCGGGCGCGGGCCGAAGTCCGCGAGCGGGTCTGGCGGTTGGCGGGCGAGGCGGCCCCGGACGCGGGTGGCGAGGTGGTCGTGGACATCGACGGAGTGCTGGTCCTCGCGCACTCAGAGAAGCAGGACGCGGCCAAGACCTGGAAGAAGACGTTCGGCCATCACCCGCTGTTCGCGTTCGTCGACCACGGCCGCGAGGGCTCCGGGGAACCGGTCGCCGGGCTGCTGCGGCCGGGGAACGCGGGCAGCAACACGGCCGCCGACCACATCGAAGCGGCCCGCCTGGCTTTGGCCCAGCTGCCGAAGAAATACCGGCGCGGGCGCCGGACCCTGATCCGCACCGACTCCGCCGGCGGCACCCACGACTTCCTCGACTGGCTCACCGCACGCGGCCGATGGCTGTCCTTCTCGGTCGGGATGACCATCACCGACGCCGTTCACCAGGCCGTGCTGAAGATCCCGGCCCCGGCCTGGACGCCGGCCGTTGAACCCGGCGGCAAGGTCCGTGACGGCGCCTGGGTCGCCGAACTCGCCGGCGACGTCCTCACGGGCTGGCCGAAGGGGATGCGGCTGATCGTCCGCAAGGAACGGCCCCACCCCGGCGCCCAGTTGCGCTTCACCGACGCCGATGGCATGCGCCTGACCTGCTTCGCCACCAACACCACGGGCGTCCCAATCGCGCGGTTGGAGCTGCGGCACCGCCGGCGGGCCCGGGCCGAGGACCGCATCCGCGCCGCCCGCGACACCGGCCTGCGCAACCTGCCCCTCCACGATGCCGCCCAGAACCAGGTCTGGCTGGAGATCGTCCAGCTCGCGCTCGACCTGCTCGCCTGGATGCCCATGCTCGCGCTGGCAGGCGACGTTCGTCGGTGGGAGCCCAAGCGCATGCGGCTGCGGTTGTTCTCCGCCGCCGCCCAGCTCGTCACCACCGGCCGCCGCAGCTACCTCCGCCTGGCCCGCCACTGGCCCTGGACCGGCACGATCACCAGCGCGTTCGCCCGCCTGCACACCCTGCCGGACCCTGGCTGACCAGCGACATCGCCCCATCCCAACGAGCAGCGGTACTTCCGGAGTCGTGGAACCCGGCGCCCACCCGACGCGCCAGTCGGGCCCTCGGCATTCCTACAGGCAGAAGACCCGGCTCGGACAAGCAGAAACGGCCCGCCAGCCGAGCTGACGAGCCGTCATGCAAGATCGAGGCTAGGCCAACTTGCGCAGGCGCCAGGCTTGCCCGAGACCGCGGTCAGGCCTACGGCCGCCCGATTACGCTCGACCCTGGACCAGACAGGACGCCGACCAAACCGTACCGCCGCCCTTCTTTATGGCGCTGGACGACGGTTAGCAACGCGCCCATGAGTGGCCTGGCGGTTCGTGATGTACGTATCAATGTCATTGACAAAGAGTCCCAAGAGATCTCCGTCTTCCACCTTTGATCCATTGTGTCCGAAGTCCCGCCTGATCGCCATCAACACCTTCTCGAGCGCGAATACAGCCTCCTCTGGCGGGAGATTTGAAACGGTTCGCTTGAAGCGCGACCACTCAACAAGCACTTCATCCGAAGACCATGTTATGAGATCTGGTGTAATCTCACGGAAGAGAGTCTCTGCTGCCGCGGCCTGCTGAGGGCCAGCCTCGGCGTGAAGGAGGGTGAAAAGCCCGGAAACCAATCTCGAGTACACAGGAATTTTGCTGGCGCGGATCTCTGTCTCGATTGCTTTCCTCTTCTCGATGAAGCGACCGATAACCAGAGTCGCCACGGCGATGATGACTGTTGCCATGGCGGTGACTGCCGCAGCCGAGACGGTCGGATTGACCCCGTGAAAGATCTGCCGCCCGAGTTGCCTCGCGGCGAGCCCAACCACCTCCACTGCACCCAGAAGGAGGGCGACCAGGAGCAGGAGGGCGCCGAGTCCCTTGAGGAAGGTTCGCATGACGGAACTTTGGCAGAATAGTCGAGCGATGGGAATACCAGTTGACAAGCGGGCGCTACGTGGCCTGGTCCGGCCGGCCTGCGAGCGGCGCCGTTCCGACCACAGGTCTGACCCACCGGTAGGCCATCGATGCTCTCGTCCAGGTGATCGCGTCTGCACTCCATGCGTTGGGCTCTGGCGGAGAGCCTCTGTTCATCCCATGAGAGCCATCGCGGGTGTCAGTCGCTCTGGGGCAAGATTGTCGGTGCGCTGCCAACGGGCCCCGGCGGCATCGGTAATCCGAAACACCATCCGCAATGGTGCATTGCCGATAAGCAGCGGCTGGACCTTAGAGCCATGCTCGCGATGGCCCGAATTGATCAGGGGCTACCAGAATCCGCCGCCACGGTTCCCTGGAGGAAGCTGGCTCGGCAATACTCCACGCGAAGCACGATGTCGAGCGGTCCCACAGCGTCAGAGCCGTCTCGGGCGGCTTGCCGACAATTGGCAAGCGCCGCTGAACTCGACGGGCTCTCCACAGCTGTTGCGCCTGCCCGCGAGCGCCCCTCCTAGCACCACGTCCAGCGCAACCGGGGTGGCCAGGAGCTGGACTGAGACCGAGACTAGGAGAGGCTGCCAACCCTGATACCGGAAAGGGCAATTACCCAATGCCAGCTCCTCCGGAACGTCACGTCTTTGTTGCGTATCCATGGGCACTCTACGAAGATAGAACACAGTATAAGCGGGCGTATACGTCAATGCAGACGGCGCTTAACGTCAAATTTCTCTTTGCTGAGCAGCAGGTATCAAACGGCCACGTGCTAGAGAAGATCATCAGGATGATCGAGGCTGCCGCATTTGGGATCTATGATGTCACCCTCTGGAATGCCAATGTGACCCTCGAATACGGCGTGGCGCTCGGTCTTGGGGGCAAGGCTTTAATTGCTTTCAATCCCGATAAGACTGAACTTTCAGACGTCCCCAGCGACGTGCGCGGATACGATCGGCTGCAGTATCGCGATCTTGAACAACTGACGAGCGCAGTGGAGGAATTAGTCGTTCAAGAACTTGGCACCGGAGCAGCGGCCGTCGACCCACTAGAGCTCGACCGCCGAGATCTCCTCAGACTCATCCGGCAGAACCCGGGCCAAACCGTCCGTCAATTGGCCGAGCTGAGCGGACAAAAGAAGGACTACGTTCAGATGCTGCTCCGCAGAAGCAGCGATCAGCTAAAAATCACTGGGGCAACTAGGGGCACTCGATACTTCATCAAAGGGGCGGCCCAGTAGGCTCGGCGCCTGGAGAAGTCTTGGAGATGATCTTGGATTCGGAGCCACATAGCGCCAGCTGGCTGGCAGCCCTGGCACATGCCGAGCCCACCCTGGTAGATCAGCAACCGGCGTTGCTGCCCGTCGACTGAGCAACTTGCACGAGCGCTAGATTTACAGATGAGTGAGAAGATCATGGGAGACCACTTCTATACGATCAGTGAACCGGAGCGAGACAGCGCGCTCGCTAGATCTGGATATCGGTTCGAAGGCATCGCCTGCTACGTAGCCGCCAGCCCCACCCAGGGATCTATCCCATTATTTCGCCTTTTCAATCACGATAATGGAGATCACTTCTACACCACGAGTGCGCCGGAGCGCAATAGGGCCGTTGCGAGCGCAGGATATCAGAATGAAGGTGTCGCATGCTACGTCCGCGGAAGTTCCGGAAACCAGGCCGTGCCATTCTATCGCCTTTATAACGGAGACTCGGGCGATCACTTCTACACTACGTCGAAGACTGAGGCTGATTCTGCTGCGGCGAACGACGACTATCAAGCAGAGGGAGTGGCCTGCTATGTTTTCACTTCCAACGCGGCAGGCCTTGTCCCACTCTATCGCCTTTACAAACCCGGCCATGACTTTTGGGATGACATCGCAGATGCTTTGAGCGATGCGGTCGACGGAGTTGTAGGCGCCTTCACCACCGTATTCGGACCGGTGATTACCACCGCCGAGGGACTAATTGGCGGGGCTCTCAACGCGCTAGGTGGAATCCTCCGCGGATCCATCTGTGAAATCCCATACCTTGGGCCTTCCGTATGCACTGCCTGGGACGGTGTCCTTACCGCAGGCTGGGCAGTGATGTCTCTCCCCGACGTCCTGGGCGGCTTGATTGGGGTGCACCCGGAAAAGCGGATGACGCTATGCGTCATTATCCAGCTGGACGAGGAAGGGTCCACAGTGGCTGACTACAAGTACGCACTAGAGGCTATCCAGTATGCGATTGACGTCTTCAAGAACAAGGCGAATGTGCGAATCCTCTCGGTCGGCCCGTTTGTGTATTCGTCGCCGTTTTCCGACCCGCCCGCGGCTTCGCGTGACTACATCAGTATCGAATCCACACCCAGTGGCCCAGAAACTCTAGATGTCGGTTGCGGCGCCTCCGATCTGCTTAGCCAGATCGAGACGACTCCGGGGCAGGTCTTCACGGCAAAGATGATTCGCGAATGCTTCTGGGGAAATGCGCGAAGCGTGGTTGGATACGGCGCCCCGGTGGTGACTTTTGCTGTTCGAGATTTCAAGGATGGGCGTCACACGGGATGCTCTGCCGGCCCGCTTAATGATTATGTAACGGTAGTGCTTCGAAATACAACAAAACTTCGAACTCTACCTCATGAGCTCGGTCATGCGTGTAATTTGTGGCACTATGACGACATCGACAACCTAATGACCCCAGGCGAAGGTGGTGGAGTTGGAGTTGATCTATCAAACGTACAAGTTGCCCTTCTACGCGCCTCGCGGCATGTTACGTACTTTTAGAATTGGCGGCCTCGGCGGTCTGATCAAACCTTGTATGTTGCCGTCGATCGATGCTGTCACCCAGCACGATCCGTAAACTCGTCGCGGCCGCGCTCCGACGTGGCGGGCGACTGGAGGCTCATGAACTGCGGGACCAATCCGGGACCACACGTTCTGCATGGAGCCGTACGATGCAGGCGCGAGCGGACGCTTCTGCGTGGTCCTGTAGGGCTCTGACCTGTAGAAACGCCTCAACTCGCGATCTGGGGGTCAAGGGGTCGCAGGTTCAAATCCTGTCGTCCCGACAGAATGTCGGAAGGCCACTGGCTGGGAGAAATCCCAGGCCGGCGGCTTTTCTGTTGATGGACCGCCAGGTGATCGACGGCCGGAGCGGCGCCTTCTTGCGATCTTGTCAGGGACCAGCTGGGGACCGGAGACACCGACCGGCGGGGCCGCCGCCACCTGCGGGCAGTCCTGGGACCGTGCAGGTGAGCGTGCACCGTCGAGCGCTCAATGGACGAGGCGCAGGTGACGCACTCCGGCCTCCGCCGGAGCCGAGCTGGCGGATGTCGCCTGCGGAGGGCGCCGGTCCGCCGACAGGTGCCTGCTGAGGTCCGGCCAGCCTTCTCGATGGAGCTCTTGTCCGGGTGCAGGTAGCGCTGGGTCGTGGTGATGTGGCCGTGGCCTGCGATCTTCTGGAGGACGTGGATGGGGACGCCGGCGTCGGCGAACCAGGTGAGGCCGGTGTGTCGGAGGTCGTGCCGGCGCAGGTACTCGTAGCCGAGACTGACGACAACTTCGTCCCAGTGGGTTGCGCGGAGATACCTGCGGACCGTCTTGCGGTCCAGGCCGAGAAACTCGGAGATCCGACCGATGCCCACTCCCTTGCCGTACAACTCCTTTGCGGTGGCGCAGCGTTCGCGGGTCGTACACTGGCCCGCCTGCCGTCCGGGAGCCGCACCTGCGGTTCGGGAGCTGGGGCCGGCTCCTGGGCCTGGTCGTCCGGGTCCTTCAGGCAGGCGTGGTGGGCGATCACGCACTTCTCGACCGGACCCCGCCCAGCTCTACGCCGCCGAAACGGAATCCCTCACGGGCCGTTGACACCTGCAGGACGCCAACCAGGCCCCGCCGCCCGCCGCCCGCCGCCCGCCGCCCGCCGCCCGCCGCCCCGGCTCCGCCCCGGCTCCAATCGGGGGAGCAGGTTTTTCCCTCCTTCCTCTCCGCGATGTCTCGACTGCGGAGAGTGGCGAGTGCCATAGCGTTGTGCGCGCGGAATCCCCGCGTACCGGCCTCCCGGGTCCCGGGGGTGGTCCGCTGTGACCGAAAGGGAACGACCATGCACGTTGTCTCCAGCCGCACCCGACTCGCCAGGGCCGCCCTGGCCGCCTGCGGGGTGTCGGTTCTGCTCGCACCGTCCGCGGGTGCCGCCGGGGCGGATACGGGCACGCCCTCGGGCGTTCGGCGCGAGGTGGTCACCGTGACGACCGCGAGGGTCGGGGCGCCGGGGAACCCGTCGGTTGCCGTGGTGCCGTTCACCGACGCGATCTACCAGTCCTGCGCCGACGCTCCGCCGGGCTCGACGGACTGCCTGACGGTCGGCGGTGTCGGCGCTCCCTACGAGATCGGACAGCTCGAGGTCACCGTCGGCCAGTGGGTGGCCTTCCTGAACACGGCCGACCGCCGGGGGCGTGACCCGCACGGTCTGTACGACCGGACCGAGAGCGCGTCGGCGTGGCCGAAATTCGGCCCGATCAGTTTCTCGCCCACCGCCGCCGACGGGCACCACTACTCCGTGGCCTACCCGGAGTGGGCCGACAAGCCGTACGGATTCGCCGACTTCCTCAAGGCGGCCCGCTTCGTCAACTCGCTCTACAACGGCAGGCTGATCTCGAAGCAGGCGAGCACCAGCGGCAGCTACGAGTACGTCACCTACCAGGTCGAACTGTCGCCGCAGACCGAACGCGGCATGTACGACCTCGCCCGGCCCGACGCGACCCGCACCCACGACTCCGGCTTCGTGGTGCCGAGCCAGGACGAGTGGATCAAGGCGGCCTACTACGACCCGAGTGGCGGCGGCACCTACTCCTACTGGAAGTACCCGACCAACCCCGGCGTCTTCGGCGACGGCGAGGCGAGCGCACCGGCCCCCACCGTCCTTGACCCCGCCACCGGCGACGTCACGAACGCGGCCACCCAACCGCTGGCCTCGTACCACGCAAGCGGCCTGCCCGCGCCGAGCTGGTGCCCCGGGCAAGTGCAGCCCGCCGTCTGCTCGACTGTCAACCCGTTCGGCCTGGACCCCATCGCCTACCGTGCGATCTACCAGGGCAGCCTCAGCACCGTCGGCCAGGCCAGGACCACCTCGCCGTGGGGAACCCTCGACCAGGGCGGCAACGCGGTCGAGTGGACCGACACCATCACGCCGCCACCGGCAGGGGGCGACCCCGCGCGGGTCTGGCGGCGGGAGCACGGGGGAGTGTCCAACGCTCCGGCCTACCAGATGTGGCCGTCCGCCGTGGGCCTGCAACCGCAGGACAACGCCTTCTTCAGCCACACCTACCCATGGCTCGGCTTCCGGGTCGGCGTGATCGGCAACCTCGGCCCCTGGGCACGCTGACGCCGCGTCGGCCCCGCCTGGCCACTCGTTGCCCCCGAGGGGCACGGCGGCACGGCAAAGCCGCAGGCCGGTGACGCTCGACGCAGCGGAGGGCCGGTGCCGCGGGGCGGGCTTTCGGCGCAGGCCGTGGTGTCGAAGCCGCGAACGGCATCCGCCGGCGCCGGCGCCCACCATCACGCCCCGTACGCCGCGAAGCGGACGATGTCACCCCAGCCCCATAGTGGCCGTGGGAGCGGAGCACGAGACTGGTCGCCAGCCGATCCAGGGTGCCCCGGTCGAGCAGGGCAAGGGCTCGTGGGTCGTCCAACTCGTCTTCGGCGTGCTTGGATTCGCGCTGCCACTGACGCGGCGGCAGCAGCTGGCAGCCCCGATCCTCAGCGCTGGGTGACATGCAGCCTGGCTGGCTCACGGAGTGCGGCCGATGCTCCCTTGAAGTCGGCCAGGCGGGCGGCGACCGAGGCGATGGCGAGCCGCTCGGGCAGTGCCGTGGAGAACTTGAGCCCCTTCACAGCCCGGCGGTCGATATCCGGAAACACCAGGTGGTCACCGGTGGCCGCGCGCGCCGCGTGCCACATTTCGGCCGTCAGATCCTCGCGGAGCCGGACGTAGCAGTCGGTAGGACGCTGCACAGGATCGGCCACCGTCGGAAGCGTGGCAGCGAGGGTCGCATTGGCGCGGAAGCCGGCCCAGGTCCACCACCGCACGTCCTCTCCGGCCCGAGTGACGAGGGTGCCTGCGGGATGGCCGCTGTCAGGTGCTTCCTCGTCACGCAGTTGCTGAAGGCGGGCCTGTGCCCGACGGGTGAGGGAGACCGGAGGCTCGGAGCCGAGGAGGATGTCCCGCATGGCTCGGGTCAGTTCGTACGAGAGGCCGGCGATGCCGGTTCCCGCCCACTTGGCGACGCCCCCACTGTCGGTGGGTTCCACGAAGGCCCGCAGCCGTCCCCAGTCGATGAACGTGACCTGCCGGCTGCGGCCACCGAGCAGCAATCGACGCGAGCCAGGCCGCTCCTCGGTGAGCACGGATGGATCGGTCTGCCCGATCTCGGTGCGTCCGGACAGCACGGTGAACTGGGGTGGTGGAAACGGGCCGGCGGCAGGCGGTCAGGTGTCGAGGCAGAGGCAGAAGGGGTGGCCGGCCGGGTCGAGGAGGACGCGGACGTGGTCCTGCGGCTGGTGGTCGGCGAGGGTGGCGCCCAGGGTGAGGGCTTCCGTGACGGCTTCGTCGAGGTCGGCGACCTGGAAGTCGAAGTGCATCATCGGGCGTTGTTGGCCGTCGACCGGGGGCCAGACCGGTGGGCGGTAGCCGTCGGCGCGTTGGAAGACGAGGAACGGGCCGTGGGGGGAGGCGGCGACGACGGCCGTTCCCGGTTCCTCGTGTCCGACGGGCCAGCCGAGCAGGTCGGCGTAGAACCTGGCCAGGGCGCTGGGGTCCGGTGCTTCGACCGTCGTTCCCCACCACATGCCGTTGGTGCGCGATGTCATGGCGTCAGCTTGCCGTACGGGCGGGGGGTTTCCGGGGAGCGTTGATCGGGTGTTGATCGGGGTTCGGCACAGTGGGCGGAAAGGCTGTGCACGGTGCGAGGAGAGCGCTCGATGAGTATCCGCAAGCAGACGCGGCGTATCCGGCTGTGGGGGATTCGGGGCCTGTTGGGGGTGACGGCCGTGCTGGTGGGGTTGACGGCGGGGACGGTGGTTGAGAGCGGCGGCGGGACGACGTCCGACATCTACCACTGGAACAACACGGGGTCCGAGGCGCCGCCGCGTCCCCTGATGTGAGAGCCGGCCGCCGGTCACCTGTGGTCAGTCCGGGAGCCCGGCCAGGAGGCGGGTCGCCTCGTTGGCCTCGGGCAGGCTCAGGGCGGTGAGGACCGACTCCGCCTCGCGCAGGCGCCGGCAGGCCTCGGCGGTCCGGCCGGTGTCGGCGAGGGCGCGGCCGAGGGTGAGCAGGACGTGGCCGCGGTCGCGGTCGGTGCCGATCTCCTCGCAGAGGCCGAGGGCTCGCTCGGCGGTGGTGACGGCCAGGTCCGCCCGTCCGAGGGCGCGCTGGGTGTCGGCGAGGCGGTAGCGGGCGTGCAGGGCGCGCAGCGGGAGGTCGGCGGTCTCCGCGAGCTGGAGGCAGTCGGTGAGGTGGCGGGCGGCGTCGGTGTAGCTGCCGCAGGCGTGGGAGGCGAGTCCGAGGACGTAGAGGGCGTACGTCGTGCCGGCGTCGTCGTGGTCGTCCCGGAGTTGCGGCAGCAGGGTCTGGCAGATGGTGCGGGCTTCGTCGGCGCGGCCGGCGCGGACCCGGGCCAGGGCACCGTTGATGGTGGTGGCCAGTTCGCCGGAGCGGTGGCCGAGGCGGCGGGCGATGGCGAGGGCTTCGTCGAAGTGGGTGATGGCCTCGTCGTGGCGGCCGAGGTACTGGGTGAGCAGCCCGAGGTCGTTGAGGGCCTGGCGGAGGATGGCGGTGTCGCCGGTCTCGCGGCAGGCTTCGACGGCGAGCCGGGTGTGGATCTCGGCCTCGGTGAGGCGTGAGGCGACGACGGCGACGTTTCCGCACAGGAAGTGGGCACGGCCGGCCGCCCGGCGGTCGCCCTGGGCGGTCGCGGCGGTGACCAGGTCGCGGATGGTGGACGCCAGCCGGTGGTCGTCCCGGGAGTCCGGGCCGAACGGGCTGAGCGCGATGAGCAGGTCGATGGCGCACCGCAGGTCGTCCTGGTGGACCGGGGGACCGGCCGGCGCGGTCCGGGTGAGCTGGGCGACGAGGGCAACCGCGTTCTCGGCCTCGGCGGCGGCCCAGGCGTGGGCGCTCGCGGGGTCGGCGAAGTCCAGGCCGGGGGTGGACGCGGCGCCGAGGGTGGTGCCGATGGTGTCGCCGGGTACGGCGTGCCGGAACGCGGCGCAGGCGGTGGCGAGCAGGAAGCGCAGCAGCCGGGAGCGGGCTTCGGCGGCCTGCGTCGGGTCCTCGGTGGCGGCCTTGCGGCGGGCGAAGGTGCGCAGCAGGTCGTGGTAGCGGTAGCGGCCGTTGGAGGGTGACTGGACCATGGCCGCGTCGACCAGTGACTCCATCAGGTCCTCGGCCTCGGCCGGGTCGAGGTCGAGCAGGGCGGCGACGGAGTCGGTGGCGATGTCCGCGCCGTCCACGGTGGCGACCAGGCGGAAGGCCTCGGTCTGGGGGGCCCGGAGCTGGCGGTAGCCGAGTTCGAACACGGCTTCCACGGCGAGGTCGCCGATCCGCAGCTCGTCGATCCGGCGCTGCTCGTCGGCGAGCCGGCCGGTCAGGGCGTCGAGGGTCCAGGTGGGCCGGGCAGCGAGCCGGGCGGCGGCGACCCGGACGGCGAGCGGGAGGAAGCCGCAGGCGGACGCGAGGTCGAGGGCGGCGCCGCGTTCCGCGTCGAGGCGGTCGTCGCCGATGGTCCGGGCGAGCAGTTCGACGGCCTCGGCGGGGCGGAAGACCGGAAGGTCGAGCTGGAGCGCGCAGGAGATGCCGGCGGGGCGGGTCCGGCTGGTGACGAGGACCGCGCAGCCGGCGGCGCCGGGGAGCAGGGGGCGCAGCTGCCGGCTGTCGTGGGCGTTGTCGAGGAGGATCAGGACGCGGCGGTCGGCGACGAGCGAGCGGAACAGTGCGGACCTGGCGTCGAGGTCGGCGGGGAGGGCGGCGGCGGGTACGCCGAGGGCGCCGAGGAATCCGCCGAGGACGGCCGACGGGTCGGCGCTGACCGGGTCGCCGCCGCGCAGGTCCGCGTACAGCTGGCCGTCGGGGAAGTGCGGGCGGGCCCGGTGGGCGGCGTGGACGGCGAGGGCGGTCTTGCCGACGCCGCCCATGCCGACCACGGCCGCGACGGCGAGGGCGGAGCGGCGGTGGTCGCCCAGGACGTCGAGCAGGGCGTCGAGTTCGGTTCGGCGGCCGGTGAAGTCGACGATGTCCGGGGGGAGTTGGGCGGGCGTGAAGGGCAGGTCGTCGTGGGCCGCCTCGCCCTGGTCCGGCGCGACAACAAGAGGTACGACGGGGGCAGCGTCGGGGAGCAGGTCCGGGTCGCCGTCGAGGATGCGCTGGTGCAGGGCGGCCAGTTCGGGCCCGGGTTCCACCCCCAGTTCCTCGATCAACAGGTCGCGGGCGGTGCGGTAGGCGGCGAGCGCGTCGGCGGGCCGGGAGGCCTGGAAAAGGGCCCGCATCAGCAGTCCGTGGGACCGTTCGCGCAGCGGGTGCTCGGTGGTGAGCGCGGTCAGTTCGGAGATGCAGCAGGAGGAGTCGCCGAGGGCGAGGTCCAGGGCGAGGCGCTCCTCGAGCAGGGTGAGGCGCAGGTCGGCGAGGCGGCGGCGCTGCCGTTCGGCGAACGGGCCCGGCAGGCCGGCCAGCGGTTCGCCCTGCCACAGGGCGAGGGCCCGGTTGAGCAGGTCGCGGGCGTGGCGCGGGTCGCCGTCGGCCCGGGCGCGGTCGGCCCGGCCGGCCAACTCCTCGGCGCACAGGGCGTCGACCGCGGACTCGGGCAGCTGGAGGCGGTAGCCGTCGCCGAGCGAGAGCAGGACGTCGGGTGCGTCGGGTGCGGTCCGCAGGAGTTTGCGCAGCCGCCAGACGTAGGTGCGGATCGTGGTCACGGCCGCGGACGGCGGGCGGTCGCCCCAGAGCGCGTCGATCAGTTCCGCCGCTCCGGAGGACCGGCCGGGCTTGAGCAGGAGGGTGGCGATGGTCGCCTGCTGCTGCGGGCTCCCCAGGCGCAGGGACGTGTCCCCGCGCACGGCCCGTACGGTGCCGAGCACCGAGAACCGCAGGTCTTCCATGTCCGCCCCCGTTGTGGCCGTCGTGTGTCGAGCTGTGCACACTAACCCACGGCCGACCGGGCGGTCGGGTCACACGGCCACCATCATCGGCCCACGCTCCTGGTGGTCCGGTGATCGGCCCGGCGCCGGTGTTGACGGTGCGTTGATCTTCCCGTTGATCTTCCATTGACGGCCGTCCGCGAGTCTTCCCCTCGGGCGGCCGATCCGGGTCGCCCGACTCCGAGAGAGAGGGAGACCGTCATGGCTCCTGGCCAGAAGCTGGACCTCGACGTGACCGACGTGACGCCGATGACCTGGAACGACCTGTCGGGCGACCTGTCCGCGGCGGGCAGCTGCGGCAGCGGTGGCGGCGGCGGCTCCAGCTGCTCCGGCTGCACCACCTGCTGCACGCACTGCGGCGACGGCAACTGCGGCTGCTGCATCTGACGCTGATGCCCCGGCTCGCCGAACGGCGCTGACGCCCCGGCCCGCCGAAAGGCGCTGACGTCAGATCCGGCGGGGCGTTGCGGCCGACCTTGCGCCGCACCGCCCCGCCACCCGCGACGGACAAGTGAGGCCCCGCCATGCCCTCGGTGGCAGACGATCAGATCAAGAGACTCGACGAGCTGGTGTCCCCGTACGGTGTCGTGTCCGGCACCCGGGCGTACCGCTCGGAGGGCTGGACCGCCCGGATGCACGGCTTCCACGCCGAGGGCGGCAGCGGACGTCCCGGCTTCGGCGCCGACCGCTTCTCCAGCAACGGCAGCGGACGCTCCTGGGGTGACCCCGAGCGGGCCCGGCTGGTGGCGGTCGCCGAGGCGGCGGAGCGCTACTCGGCGTACGAGCCGCCCACCGCCGAGCACCGCTGGGCCGCCGTCGACGAGCTCGACGGGCACGACGGGCTCGACGGGCCGGTCCTCGACCTCGCCCGGCTTCCGCGCTGCTCGGCCACCGAACTGGCCGACCCCGCCTGCCCGATCGCGCCGCTCGACCCCTCCGCACCGATCCGCTGGGTCCAGGGCATGGAGCTGGTGACCGGAGAACGGACCTGGCTGCCCTCGGTGATGGCGACCTACCGGCTGCATCCGCACGTACCCGCCGAGCGGTTCTGGTACCGGCTGTCCACCGGCTTCGCGGTCCACAGCGACCCGGCCGAGGCGCTGCTGCGCGCCGCCCTGGAGGTGGTCGAGCGGGACGCGATCGCGCTCACCTGGCTGCAGCGGATGCCGCTGCCACCCCTGCCCGAGGGGGTGGGCACGCCCGTGCTGGACGAGCTGCTCGCCGCCTCGCGCCGCCACTTCCTGAAGACCCTGCTCTTCGACGCGACGACCGATGTCGGCGTGCCGACCGTCTACTGCCTCCAGGTCTCCGAACACGACCGGACCATCCGCCACGTGGTGGGCTGCGCCGCCGACCGTACGCTGCCGGCGGCGGCCGAGAAGGCGCTGGCCGAGGCGCTCGGCATCCGGGGCCTGCTGTACGACGGCACGGCGGCGCCGGACTCGTACGCCGAGTTCACCTCGATCACCGACGGCGCCCGCTACATGGCCGCGCCGCAGCGCGCCGACGCCTTCGCCTTCCTGCACGCCGCCGCCGCGGGCCGGCCGCGCGCCGAGGCGCCCGAACTCCCCGCCGACCCGCGCGCCGCGCTCGCCGTCCTGCTCGACCGCTTCGCGGCGCTCGACATGCGGGCGTACGCCGTCGACCGGACCCACTGCGAGCTGAGCGCCGTCGGCCTGAGCGCCTTCAACGTCGTCGTGCCGGACCTGCAGCCGATGACGCTGACCCCGCTCGCCCAGTTCCGCGCCCACCCCCGCCTGTTCGCCGCCCCGGCCGCGATGGGGTTCACCGTCCACTCCGAGGAGGAGCTCAACCCATGGCCGCAACCGTTCGCCTGACCGGCGGTCCGCTGCTGGTCGCCGGCGTCGGAGGCTTCGGGGAGCAGGTGGCGCACCTGCTGTCCACCGGCGGCCTCGACGCCCAGCCGATCCCACCGGACAGCCTGGCGGACGCCTTCGCCGGCCGACCCGCCGCAGTCGTCCTGGCCGCCCAGCACCCGATGCCCGACCTCTGCGCCCGCGCCGACACGCTGGCCTGGCGGCACCGGGTGCCGTGGCTGCCCGTGATCACCGAGGACCTGGTGCTGCGCGTCGGCCCCTGGGTGGTGCCCGGCCAGGGCCCGTGCTTCGGCTGCTACCAGGCGCGCCGGATCCAGCACGACGACCAGGCCGCGCTCACCGGCGCCCTCCGGCACGCCCAGGAGACGGCGGAGGGGAGCGGGCCGCGCGGCTTCCTGCCGCAGCACGCCCGCACCGCCGCCGGCCTGCTGCACGCCCTCCTCGGCGGCCCGGACGGCGTGACCGCCCGGCCCGGGGCCGTCACCTCCGTCAGCCTGCGGTACGGCGACATCGACACCCACCCGGTGCTGCGCTGCCACGGCTGCCCGCGCTGCGCACCCGAGAGCGTTCCCGGCGTGGACCGCACCGGCGTGCTCGCCGGGCTGGCCGGACCGGCCCTGTGGGCGGCGCGAGCCATTGAGAGCGCCACAACCGAGAGCGCCAGGACGACGCACCAGGGAGTTCCCGCATGAGGACGGACACGGACCGCGAGAACACGGACCGCGAGAACACGGCGCCGGCCGCGCACGGCCACGACTGCCGGCCCCGGCTGCGGCGCGGTATCGCGGTCACCCCGCTGCCCGCCGGCCTGGTGGTCGAGGCCGTCGGCCGTCGCCACCTGTTCCGGGGCGAGGCGGCCACCGCCACCCTGCCCCGGCTGTTCGCGCTGCTCGACGGCACCCGGGACGCCGCCGCGCTCGCGGCGGAACTCGGCCACGAGGTCGCCGCGATCGAACCCGTCCTGGCCGCGGTCGAGGCCCGCGCCCTGCTCGAACCCACCTGCCCCGCGACCGCCGCGGCCCCGGTCGCCGGCGCGCCGCAGGCGGCGGACGCGGTGGCCGAGTTCCTGGCGCGCACCGGTCCGGTGGCCGCCGTCGAGGGCGGTTCGGTGACCGCGCTGGCCCGCCTGGCGGCGAGTACGGTCGCCGTGGCCGGCCCGCCCGCAGTGACCGAGCGGATCGCCGAGGACCTGCGGGCCTGCGGGGTGGGCCGGGTCACGGCCGTGGAGCCCGGCGATGCCGCTCCGGACGGCCCGGTGGACCTGCTGGTGGTCTGCGACGACGATCCGCGGCTGCTCGCCGCGGCGGTCCGCCACGGCGCGGCCGGCGGCTTCGAGGTCCTGCGCTACGCCGTCCGGGACGCGGCGCACACCGCCGACGCGACCGGCGCGATCGAGATCGGTCCCCGGTTCCGGCCCGGCCACACCGCCTGCGCCGACTGCCTCCGGACCGGCCGCGCACGGGAGTTCCCGGCCGACCGGGTGCCGTCCGTGCTGTCGCCCGCGGTCGTCGACCTGGCGGCCGGCCTGGTCGCGGACCAGGTCACCGCGGTGCTCGCCGGCACCGCCGTACCGCTGCCGCGCCGCGAGCTGCGCCGCCTCTCCCTGCCGGACTTCTCCACCCGCTACCTGGCGGTCGTCCCGGAGCCGGGCTGCCTCGAGTGCGGACCGATCGGCGACGGTCCCGAGCAGGAGGCGGACACCGTCGAGTGGCTGCTGCAGGCGAGCCCGCCGGAGCGGTACGCCGCCGGTGCGGGCGTCGCGCCGTTCGAGCCGCTCCCCGTGCTCGACCTGCCGGCCAGTCCGCGACGGCCGCTGACCGCCCCGGCGCCGGCGGACTGCACGCCGGGCGTGCCGGACGAACGGGCGCTCGCCGTGCTGCTCTCGCGCACCGCCGGCCCGCGGGAGACGGCCTCCAGCGGGGGAGCGGCCGAGGACGGCGCGGGCATCCGGCGGCGCTGGGCGCCCAGCGGCGGCAACCTCGGCTCGGTGCAGCTCTTCCTGCTCACCGAGGACGACTGGCCGGGGCTGCCCGGCACCGTGTTCCGGTACGACGCCGAGGCCGGCGAACTGGTCGCGGCGCGCGCCGACGCACCGCCGTTGAGCGCGCTGCTGGCGGGCACGGCGCTGGCCGGGCGGCCGGTCCGGGCGGCCCTGGTGTTCACCGGCGCGCTGCACCGGCTGTGGGGCAAGTACCACCAGTTCTCGCCCCGCCTGACCCACCTCGACACCGGCTGCGCGATGGCACAGGCCGCGCTGGTCGCAGGCGAGTTGGGCCTGCGCGCCGAGCTGGCCGCCGGTGACGTCGGCGCCCTCGCCGAGCACCTGGAACTGAACCCGGTCGACCAGCTGGTGACGGGGATCGTCGGAATCTACGGGAAGGACCACGCGGATGCCGCTCGTCGACCAGCGTGAGGTGATGACCGCGTTCGCGGACCGGCTCGCCGCCCGCCGCGCGGAGCTGTCCGCCGGCCCGGTCGGGGTCGCTCCGGCACAGGAGGCCCGCGCGGCCTCCGCGAGGACGGTCTGGGAGGTGCTGGAGGCCCGCCGCTCGGTCCGGTCGTTCGACGCCCGACCGGTGGCGGCCGCCGAGCTGTCCGCCGTCCTCGCCCGGGCGCTGACGGACCATCGCGCGCAGTGGCCCGATCGGCCGGCCGACCTCACCGTCCTGCTGGCGGCGTACCGGGTGGAGGGTCTGGCCGCCGGCTGGTACGCGGTCGGGCCGGACGGCGGCTTCGGCGCGGTGACCGGCGCCCCGGACCTCCCGGACCCCGTGGAGGTGTACGACGGCGCCCCCGCCGTGCTGGTGGTCGGCGGCGACCTGGCGGCCGCCGTCCGGCGGGCCGACCAGGCGGGCTATACCGACCTGCTGGTCCGGGCCGGGATGCTCGCCCACGGCTGCTGGCTGACGGCGATCGCCGCCGGGCTCGGCGGCTGCCTGCGCGGCCGCGCCCAGGGGCCGGCCACGGCCGCCCTCCACGCGGCGCAGCCGGGGGGACGGCACCTGCTCAGCCTGACCTTGGGCCACCCCGTGCCCGTAACCGGCGGCCCTGGTGACGGAACGGCGGCGGCCCGGTGAGCGCCGCCGGTACCGCCACAGCCCGCACCGCACCCGACCGTCGGGCCGCCGCCGGGGACGGTACGAAGACGTACTTCGCCGGGACGCACCGGGCCTGCCCGCCGGCGCGGACCTGGGAGCGGCTGGCCCCGCTGCTCCCGGCCGTCGGCGTCACCCGGATCGCGGACCTGACCTGGCTGGACGACATCGGCATTTCCGTCCAGCAGGCCGTCGCCCCGGCCGGGCGCTACCTCTCGGTGTACCAGGGCAAGGGGCTCGACCCGGTGTCGGCCAAGGTGTCCGCCGCGATGGAGGCGCTCGAGCGGTGGCACGGCGAACACCTGGACACCCGGCCCGACCGGGTCGCCACCGTCGCGCAGGTCGAGCCGACGCTGGGCTACCTGGTCGGCGAACTCGCCCTCCGCGACCGCCACTGCCTCAACCCGGCGACCCGGCTGGCCTGGCGCGCCGCCGAACGCCTGGACGGCGGCGGCGACTCGCTCGTCCCGCTGGACCTGCTGAGCCTGGACCGCCGGGTCCGACCGCGCTGGCGCCCGCCGCTGTTCGCCGCCACCAGCAACGGCCTGGCCGGCGGCAACACCCGCGACGAGGCCGTTGCGCACGGCCTCTACGAGGTGATCGAGCGGGACGCGATCCACCGGGCGATGGCGACCGGTCCGGCGCGCCTGATCGACGCCGACGACGTACCCGGACCGGCGGGCGAACTCGTCGAGCGGTACCGGGCGGCCGGCGTCCAGGTCGGGATCGGCCTGCTCGCCACGCCGCTGGAGGTGCCGTGCTTCGGCGTGGCGATCCGCAGCGCGGGCTTCCCCGTGCCGCTGTACGGCTACGGCTGCCACCTGGACACCCAGGTCGCGCTCTGCCGGGCCCTCACCGAGGCGGCCCAGGTCCGGCTGTCGATCATCGCCGGCGCCCGGGACGACCTGGAGGACCGGACGTACCGGCGGCTGCGCCACGCCATCGCGGTCGACTCGTCGACACCGCCGCCGCCGCCCGAGCGGGGCGGCCCGGCGCCCCTGCCCTTCGACGCCGTCCCGTCCATGGTGCTGCCCGACCACCGTGCCGAGAACGCCCGGCTGGTCGAACGCGTCACCGCCGTCACCGGCCGCAGCCCGCTGGTCGTCGACCACACCCGGGCCGACTTCGGCGTCCCGGTCGTCCACGTCGTCTGCCCCGGCATGACGATGCCCCGCACCGTGTGAGGCCCGCACCATGACCAAGCGCTACCTCTTCCTCGGCCCCTCCGCCCCCGGGCTCACCCCGCCGCCCGGCATCACCCTGCTGCCCCCGATCGCCGCCGGCGACCTGCTGGCCCTGCCGCTGGCCGAGGGCGACACCGTCGGCATCGTCGACGGCTACTTCCACCACGTACGGGCGGTGCCGCACAAGGAGATCCTCGCCGTCCTCGACCGCGGCGTCGCGGTGCTCGGCGCGGCCAGCATGGGCGCGCTGCGCGCCGCCGAACTCGACACCTTCGGCATGCACGGCATCGGCCGGATCTACCGGGACTACCGGGACGGGCGGATCGACGCCGACGACGAGGTGACCCTGCTGCACGGCCCGGCCGAGAGCGACTACCGCGCGATGTCCGAGCCGCTGGTCGTCGTCCGGGCCACGCTGTCCCGGGCGGTGCGCGACGGGGCGTGCGACGAGGGGACCGCGGAGCGGATCGTCGACGCCCTGCGGGCCCTCCCGTACCCGCGCCGCAGCTTCCGGCGCTTCGCCGAACTGGCCGACACCGTCGGCGTGGGGGCCGGAGAGCTGCGCGCGCTCGGCGAGCACTGCGCACGCCACCGCGAGGACGTGAAGCGCGCCGACACCCTCGCCCTGGTCGAGCGGTTGGCCGCGGCCGAGGCGCCTGCCGTCACCCGGTGCCCGGTACCGCGGACCGTGTACCTGGCGGCCTGGGAGGACCGGGCCCGACGGCTGCCCGGAGACGGCGGCCCGGGGACGCTGGCCGCGCTCCGGCTGCTGCAAGTGCTCTCGGACGACCTCCCGGCGGCGCGCCGGAGCGTGGTGCTGGCGTCGATCGCCCGCGAGTGCGCCGACAGCTGCGGCCGACCGCCCACCGACGACGACGCCGTCATGGCGGTCGCCCACGGAGTCCACTGCGGGGTGTACCCCGACCCTGCCACCGGTCGGGAGAACGAATTCGCCTTCCTGCGACCGTGGTTGACCGAGCAGGAGGCGTCCGGCGGCAGCCTGCGCGACCGGCTGGAACTCTTCCTGTCCCGGAGCTTCGAGCTCGACCCCGGCGTCCCCGCGGACACGCTCCTGCTCGACGCGTTCGAGCACACCCCGCTGCTCGCCCGCGCCCACGACGCGGCCGCCTCCTGCCTGCGCACGCACGAGGAACCGGCGCAGCAGCGGCCGGAGTTCGACCCCGTCCGGCTCTCCCGCGAGGAACTGGCCGAGCGCCTC
Source organism: Kitasatospora cinereorecta (assembly GCF_024172095.1). Taxonomy (GTDB): domain Bacteria; phylum Actinomycetota; class Actinomycetes; order Streptomycetales; family Streptomycetaceae; genus Kitasatospora; species Kitasatospora cinereorecta. Next base: position 1,542,397 of record NZ_JAMZDX010000001.1, read on the forward strand.
ACCGCACGGTGGGGCTGCCTGCCCGCCGAGGCGGACCTGCACGCGCTGGACCGCGGCTTCGAGTCGCTCGACGCGGCCGTCGAGGCGGCCCGCCCGTACCACCGGCTGCTCGCGAACGGCTCCGCCGTGCGCGGCACGACCCCCCGTACTTCCGACCCCGAGCCGGACGGGAACAGCCATGCGCGCCCTTGAGACCTTCCCCGACATCCCCCGGGTCGACGGCGGCGTGGTCGTGCTGCGCGCGGCCTGCGACGCCGACGCCGCCGCGATGGCCGAGGGGCTGCGCGACCCCCGGGTGCAGCGCTACATCCCGGGCGCGCCGGCGGACGCGACCGAGCAGTCGCTCCGGCGGTACATCCGGGAAGGGGTGCCGGCCTACTGGGCCGGCGGCTCGGCCGCGGTGTTCGCCGTCGCCGACCCCGCCAGCGACGCGTTCCTCGGGATCGCCATGCTCACCCTTCCCCGGCAGCTCCCCGACATCGGCGAGGCGGTGCTGTGGCTGTCCCCGGCCGGGCGCGGCCTGCGCCGGGCCACCGCCGCGCTGCGCACGCTCTGCCGGTTCGGCTTCGAGGAGCTCCAGCTGGCCCGGATCGAGGCGTTCACCGCGGTCAGCAACCGGGCGATGCGCCTGGTCGGCTCCTACGCCGGCTTCTCCACCGAGGGGGTGGCGCGCGCCAGGCTGCTGGACCCGTCCACCGGCCGCCGGGAGGACGCGATCTTCGCCGGGATGCTGCCGGGCGACCTGCAGCCCTGAGGCCCTGAGGCCCGACCCCGCGCCCGCACCGGCACCACCCACCACCGCACCGAGGACCGGACGACATGGACATCCTGCACCGATTCACCGGCGCCGCCGAGGAGTTCACCGGCGCGCTGCACCGCCGCACCCCCCGGGTGTTCCGCCCCGCCGATCCGCCGCTCGACCTGCTGCGCGCGGCCGAGCTGGACCACTGGCTGGACACCGGCCTGCTCCGGGTGCCGTACCTGCAACTGGTCACCGCCGAAGGCGAGGTGCCGCTGCCGCAGTTCTGCCCGCCGCGCCGGGTCCTCGGCCGGACCGAGCACGGCTACGTGGACGGGAGCGCCGTGCGCCACCTCCTCGCCGAGGGGGCCGCGACCGTCCTGCTGCGCCACGTCGACCAGTGGCACCCCGGCGTCCGCGCCGTCTGCGCGGCGATGCGGAGCGAACTCGGCCGCCAGGTGGAGGCGTTCTGGTTCGTCACCCCGCCCGGCACCCAGGGCCGCCCGGTGCACCGCGACGACGCCGATGTGTTCGTGGTCCAGACCGAGGGCGCCAAGGTCTGGCACCTGTACGGCGGCCCGCTCGACGGCCGCTGGGCCCCCGGTCCCGTCGACGTCCCCGCGGAGCCGGAGTTCACCGTACGGCTGGAGCCGGGCGAGGTGCTGTACGTACCGCGCGGCCACGCCCACCGGGCGGTCGCCGCCGAACGCGGCGCCTCGGCCCACCTCTCCTTCACCGTCCGGGAGGCGGGCGATGCCCACCTGCGGGCCGCACTGGACGGGCTGCTGGCCGGAGCGGGCGACCGGCCCGCCCGGCCGCTGGGCGAGGCGGACCTGCTGGCGGCCGCCGACCGGCTGCTGACCGAGGCGCGTACGGCGCTCGCCGCGCTGAGCGCCGAGGATCTTCTCGACCGCGCCCGGGCCGGCATGGAGGCGGTCGGACCGGTCCCCGGCGGCGCGCCGGCCGGGCGCCGGATCACCGACCTGTTCGCTGCAACGCCCTGACACACCCGGCCACTTGCGCGGCCCGACTGTCCCGGGTCAGCGGGCGGCGCGCCGGTCGAGGACGTCGAGGGCGAGCTCGCCCCAGTGGAGGTTCTCCCGTTCGAAGGCCATGCCGCGCAGCAGGGTGAGGTACGGGCCGACGCGGTCGGCCCCGGCGAGGAAGTCCTCCTCGGTGCGGCCGGCGAGCAGTCGGGTGCGCAGGCGCTCGTATCGGGCGAGCTTGTCGGTCGCCAGGGCGACGCGTTCGGCGATGGCGGCACGGACGGCGGCGGAGTCGCCGTCGTCCAGGCAGCGGACCTTGACCAGCAGTTCGTCGCGGATGGCGGTCGGCCGGGCGGGCGGCTCGGCGGTGTACGCGTGGAGGGCGGCCCGGCCCGCCGCGGTGAGGGAGAAGAGGCGCTTGTTGGGGCGGCGCTCCTGCTCCACGACGCGCGCGGCGACCAGGCCCTCGTCCTCCATCCGGTCGAGTTCGCGGTAGAGCTGCTGCGGGGTGGCCGTCCAGTAGTTGGCGACGGAGGCGTCGAAGCCCTTGGCGAGGTCGTAGCCGGAGGCCTCGCCGTCGAGGAGGGCGGCCATCAGGGCGTTGCGCAATGCCATTCCAGCCACGATACTCGCCGAAGCACTTATTCAACTTGTTGAGTATGAAGAGCCGGGAGGTCGGGTCCGATGCATCCGTTCCGCGAGGCGGTCGAGAAGCGCGACGCGCAGGCCGTGGCCGCGCTGCTGGCCGAGAACGTCGTCTTCACCAGTCCGGTGGTGTTCCGCCCGTACGAGGGCAAGGCGATCACCGCCGCGATCCTGCGCGGCGCGATGCGGGTCTTCGAGGACTTCCGGTACGTCCGGGAGATCGCCGACGCCGGCGGCCGGGACCACGCGCTGGTGTTCACCGCGACCGTCCGGGGCCGCCAGGTCCACGGCTGTGACTTCCTGCACTTCGACGAGGACGGGCTGATCGACGACTTCACCGTGATGGTCCGCCCGCTGTCCGGCGCCCAGGCGCTGGCCGAGGCGATGGGCGCGGAGTTCGAGCGGATCGCCGCCGAGGCCGCCGCCGGGCAGTGAGACGCAGGAGTCGACCGGCCGGTCAGTCGGGCGCGTCCGTCGCCCGCGGCCGGCCGGCGGCCTGCTCGTCCACCAGGAACCGGGCGTACCAGTCGGCCCAGTCGGGGTCCGGCTCGCCGGTCCGCTGCTCGTACTCGTGGTGCGCCTCGGCGGCCCGGCGCAGGGCGGCGGCGAACTCGGCGTCCGAGCGGTAGCTGATCTCCATCTCTGCAGGGTGGCCGACCGGGGACCCACCCCGGGCCGCGGCGCGCCGGAGGGGGCCTTGGAAGGGCTCCGGATCGGCTTCGGCGGGACCGCTGTCATGATCCACAACGGCGAAAGCTAGCATGGAGACAACCCTCTAGCTCGAAAGATGGACTTGTGACTGTCAACGACGACGTGTTCACGGACTGGAAGAACCGCGAGGAGATCGCGGAGTCGATGATCCCGATCATCGGACGACTGCACCGGGAGAAGGACGTCACGGTCCTGCTGCACAGCCGCTCCCTGGTGAACAAGTCGGTCGTCTCCATCCTCAAGACCCACCGCTTCGCCCGCCAGATCGCCGGCGAGGAGCTCTCGGTCACGGAGACCTTCCCCTTCCTGAATGCCCTCACCTCGCTCGACCTCGGCCCGTCCCAGATCGACCTCGGCATGCTCGCCGCGACCTACAAGGCCGACAGCCGCGGCCTGTCGGTGGAGGAGTTCACCGCGGAGGCCGTCGCCGGTGCGACCGGGGACAACAAGCTCGAGCGCCGCGACGCGCGCGACGTCGTCCTGTACGGCTTCGGCCGGATCGGCCGCCTGGTGGCCCGCCTGCTCATCGAGAAGGCCTCGGGCAACGGTCTGCGGCTGAAGGCCATCGTGGTCCGCAACAGCGGCGGCGACGACCTGGTGAAGCGTGCCTCGCTGCTGCGCCGTGACTCGATCCACGGCCAGTTCCAGGGCACGATCACGGTCGACGAGGCCAACAACAAGATCATCGCCAACGGCAACGAGATCACGGTGATCTACTCCAACGACCCGAGCGAGGTGGACTACACCGAGTACGGGATCAAGGACGCGATCCTGATCGACAACACCGGCCGCTGGCGCGACCGCGAGGGCCTGTCCAAGCACCTGCGCCCCGGTATCGCCAAGGTCCTGCTGACCGCGCCGGGCAAGGGCGACGTCCCGAACATCGTCCACGGTGTCAACCACGACACCATCAAGCCGGACGAGCAGATCATCTCCTGCGCCTCCTGCACCACCAACGCGATCGTCCCGCCGCTGAAGGCGATGGACGAGAAGTACGGCGTGCTGCGCGGCCACGTGGAGACCGTCCACTCGTTCACCAACGACCAGAACCTGCTGGACAACTACCACAAGGCCGACCGCCGCGGCCGGTCCGCGCCGCTGAACATGGTCATCACCGAGACCGGTGCGGCCTCCGCGGTCACCAAGGCGCTGCCGGAGCTCAAGGCGAAGATCACCGGCAGCTCGATCCGCGTGCCGGTGCCGGACGTCTCGATCGCGATCCTGAACCTGCAGCTGGCCACCGAGACCACGCGCGAGGACGTCCTCGAGTACCTGCGCAACGTCTCGCTGACCTCGCCGCTGAAGCGCCAGATCGACTTCACCACGGCGCCGGACGCGGTCTCCAGCGACTTCATCGGCTCGCGCCACTCGTCGATCGTCGACGCCGGTGCGACCAAGGTCGAGGGCGACAACGCGATCCTCTACCTGTGGTACGACAACGAGTTCGGCTACTCCTGCCAGGTGGTCCGGGTCGTCCAGACCATCTCGGGTGTCGAGTACCCGACCTACCCGCTCCCGGCGGCCTGAGCCCCGGAACGGAAATCGACCGCCGTCGCGCCTCCGGGCGCGGCGGCGGTCGCCGTTTTCGTGCAGCGGTCCGCGGTGGGCGGTTCGCGGTGGGGCCCGGTCAGCCGGGGACGATCACCCGGAGCGCGCCCGGGCGGACGGCCAGCTCCACCGGCAGCGGGGCCATCGGCTCGCCGTCGGCGTACGCGCTGATGCCGGCGGACTCGATCCGCAGCGAGGCCGTCCGCACCGTCTCCACCTTCTGGTGGTGGATGTGGGTGCCCTTGAAGACGGTCGGGAAGAAGCGGACCAGGGTGCGCCGGGGCATGGCGTGCACCAGGGTGACATCCAGCAGCCCGTCGGCCGGGTCGGCCTGCGGGCAGACCGCCATGCCGCCGCCGTAGCTGCGGGTGTTGCCGATCGCGGCGAGGGTCAGGTCCCGTTCCAGGACGGTGCCGTCGTCCAGCACCAGGCGGAACGGCAGCGGCCGCAGCCGGGCCAGCTCCGCGACCATGGCGACGTTGTAGCGCATCCGGCCGCGCGGCCAGGTCATCCGGTTGGCGCGGTCGGTGACCAGCGAGTCGAAGCCGGCGGCCAGGACGGTGCCGAAGTGGCGGCCCGTGCCGTCCGGGCCGGTCACCTCGACCAGGTCGACCGTGCGGGTGCGGCCGGCGGCGATCACATCGGCGGCCTGCCGCGGGTCGCCCAGCGGGATCCCGTACGCCCGGGCGTGGTCGTTGCCGGTGCCGGCCGGGACGATGCCGAGCGCCACCCCGCTGCCGGCCAGCGCCTGCAGGGCGAGGTTGATCATGCCGTCGCCGCCGATCGCGATCAGCGCGTCGATGTCGCCGGCCACCGCCTCGTGGGCGAGCCGGCCGGAGTCGGCGGCGTCGGCGCCCTCCAGCCGGGTCACCGCGATGCCGTGCTCGCGCAGGCGGTCGACGGCCCGGCCGGCCGCCTGCGTGGCGTGGCCGGCGTCCGCCGCCGGGTTGACCAGGACGGCGGCCCGGCGGATCGGGCCGGTGCCCTCGGTACGGCTCATGTGTGCGTCCTCCCCGGTGCCGGTGTGGTCGGACCGCCCGGCCCGGGCACATGGCGCCGGGCCGGGCGGGTGTCGCGATGTCGAACGGGTCGAGCGGTTGACGCAGGCGTCGACTCGGTCGGCTCAGGGGATGAGCTTGCCCGGGTTGAGGATCCCCGCCGGGTCGACGGTGTCCTTGACCGCCCGCAGGATGCGGACGCCGACCTCGCCGATCTCCTGCTCCATCCACGGCCGGTGGTCGGTGCCGACGGCGTGGTGGTGGCTGATGGTGCCGCCGCCCGCCATGATCGCGTCGCAGGCGGCCCGCTTGACGCCGGCCCACTGCTCGGCCGGGTCGCCCTTCTCGGCGGCGACCACGGTGAAGTAGAGCGAGGCACCGGTCGGGTAGACGTGCGAGATGTGGCACATCACCATCGACTCGGTGCCGGTGGCCCGGAGCGCGTCGGTGAGCGCCGCGGTCACGCCGGCCTTGAGCTCGCCGAGGCGGGCCCAGTCGGTCGCGGTCTCCAGGGTCTCGCACAGCGCGCCGGCGTCCAGCAGCGAGTCGCGCAGGTACGGGGCGTTGAACCGGCCGTGCTCCCAGGCGCGGGCCGGCTCCTCGCCGAGCGAGGTGGCGCCGGCCGCCAGCAGGACGGCGCGGGTGCGCTCGTGCCCGGCGGCGACCTGCTCGGCGGTGCCCTCGAAGACCGTGACGGCCAGGCAGCCGCCGGTCACGGTGGAGCCGCCGATCTTGTCGGTCATGGCCAGGTTGACCGCGGTCTCGGCCTCGTCGGAGAGCCGGATCACGGTCGGGCCGGTCTGCTGCTGCTCGACGGCGCGCAGCGCGGCCGCGCCGGTGGCGAAGTCGGGGAAGCTCCACGCCTCGTACGCCTTCACCGCGGGCAGCGGGTGCACCCGCAGCCGGACCGCGGTGATCACGCCGAGGGTGCCCTCGGAGCCGAGGAAGAGCTGGCGCAGGTCGGGGCCGGCGGCGGAGGCCGGGGCGCGGCCGAGGTCCACGGTGCCGGTCGGGGTGACCACCCGCAGGCCGCGCACCATGTCGTCGAAGCGGCCGTGGCCGGCCGAGTCCTGCCCGGAGGAGCGGGTGGCGGCGAAGCCGCCGATGGTGGCGTAGCGGAAGCTCTGCGGGTAGTGGCCGAGCTCCCAGCCGCGCTCGGCGAGCAGTTCCTCGGCGCGCGGGCCGGTCAGACCGGCGCCGAGCACGGCCTCGCCGGAGGTCTCGTCCAGGCTGTGCAGGGCGTCCAGCCGGCGCAGGTCGAGGGAGATCACCGCGGTGAAGCCGGCCCGGACCGGGTCCAGGCCGCCGACCACGCTGGTGCCGCCGCCGAACGGGACGACCGCGATCCGCCGCTCGGCGCAGAGCGCGAGCAGGGCGGCGATCTCCTCCTCGCTGCCGGGCAGCACCACGGCGTCCGGCGCGTCCTGCTCGGCCCGGCTGCGGCGGCGCAGCAGGTCCGGCGTGGACTTGCCGCCGGCGCGCAGCAGCCGGTCGGTGTCGGCGGTGCCGACGTGCTCGGCGCCGACGATCGCGGCCAGGTGATCGCGGTCGGCCGCGGTGAGGGCGGAGGGCGTCAGGACGACCTCGGCGGCGGCGAGTTCGGGCTCCTCGGAGGGGGTGACGCCGAACGCCGCGGCGAGCAGGTCCCGGATGTCCGCAGGCAGGGGCTTGGCCAGGGCGGGATCGCCCCAGCCGTTCCACCGCATCGGGGGAAGCGGGAGGGTCGCCTGGTCGGGCCGTACCTCGGAAGTCATCGGGTTACCTCGCTCCATCGGGAGAATCTCGGTGGGAATCTCGTCGAGACCTGCGTTACAGTATGACGCATTATGTCAAGTAGTAACGAGGGTTCGCCGAGCGCCGACAGCCCGCGCTCCACCGACGACGCGATCCTGGACGCCGCCGCCGACCTCGTCGTCCACCTGGGCGTCCACCGCACCCAGCTGGCCGAGATCGCCCGCCGCGCCGGGGTCAGCCGACCCACCGTCTACCGGCGCTGGCCCGACGTGCGCGCCGTCATCGGCGCCCTGCTCACCCGTGAGATCGCCGCCGTCCGCGCCCAGGTCCTCCCGGCCGGCGACGACCGCGAGTCCTTCGTCGACTCCGTCGTGCAGACCTCGGTCCTGCTGCGCGACCACCCCGTCCTCGGCGCGCTGCTGCACTCCGGCGAGGACACCCTCTTCCAGTACGTCGTCGACCGGCTCGGCACCAGCCAGCGCGGCATGCTCGACGCCCTGCGCGAGGGGATCGAACGCGGGCAGCGGCACGGCTCGATCCGGGCCGGCGAACCGGGCCAACTCGCCGTGATGGTCCTGCTCATCGCCCAGTCCACCGTCCAGTCCCACCGCATGGTCGCCGAACTGCTCGACGAGCAGGCGCTGCGCCGCGAACTGGGCACCGCCCTGAACGGATACCTGACGCCATGACCCCCAGCGCGCCCGCCACCGCCCTCAACGCCGCCCGCCGCAGCGCCGACCTCGACGCGCTCGCCGACGGCACCGCCACCGTCGACGTGCTGGTGATCGGCGGCGGCGTCACCGGCGCCGGCGTCGCGCTCGACGCCGCCTCGCGCGGCCTGCGCACCGTCCTGGTCGAGTCCCGTGACCTCGCCTTCGGCACCAGCCGGTGGAGTTCCAAGCTGGTCCACGGCGGACTGCGCTACCTCGCCTCCGGCCGCATCGGCGTCGCCCACGAGAGCGCGGTCGAGCGCCACGTCCTGATGACCAGGACCGCCCCGCACCTGATCCGCGCACTGCCCCAGCTCGTCCCGCTCCTCCCGGCGGTCGGCCGCGGCCAGTCCGCGCTGGTCCGGGTCGGCTTCCTGGCCGGCGACGCGCTGCGGGTCAGCGCCCGCACCCCGGGCGCCCTGCTGCCCCGGGCCCGCCGGGTGGGCGCCGCCCGCGCCGCCGAACTCGTCCCCGCCGTCCGCACCGACGGGCTGCGCGGCG
>NZ_JAMZDX010000002.1 GCF_024172095.1 Kitasatospora cinereorecta
CGCGACCGCGTCGCAGCCGGCGAACACGTGGTCGTCCACCCCGGACTCCACCGTGCCCGGCTTGCCGGCCAGCAGCACCGTGGCGCCGGCCGCCTTCAGCGCCCCGGCCACCGCGGCGCCGTGCTCCGCGTACCCCTGGTCGCTGGAGCACAGGCAGGCGATCGGGGCGCCGCTCGCGGCGAACGCCTCGGCCAGCGCGGCCGGGTCGGTGCCTGCCGTGGTGACGGTCTCGATGCCGCCGGCCTGGAACAGGTTGGCCGCGAAGGTGGAGCGGGCGGTGTGCGCCGCCGCCGAGCCGATCGCCGCCAGGAACAGCCGCGGCCGGGCGCCGGTGGCCGCCAGGTGCGCGTCCGAGCGGGCGCGCAGCGCCTCGTACGCCTCGGCCCGGCGCACCCGCGGCAGACCGCCGCCGAGCGGCGCCGGCGCCGCCTCGCGGACCAGCGGCTGCTCGCCCAGGTGCGGGAACTCGCTGACCCCGGTGACCGGTTCGCGCCGCTTGGCGAGGCGCTGCGAGCGCTCCGCCCACGTCGCGGCGATCCGCTCGCCGACCAGGCCGCCGACCAGCGCCGCGCGCAGCCCGCCGGCCCGCTCGATCTCCTGGAACCACGCCCACGCGGCGCGGGCCAGCTCGTCGGTCAGCTGCTCCACGTACCAGGAGCCGCCGGCCGGGTCGACCACCTTCGCCAGGTGGGACTCCTCCAGCAGGATCGACTGGGTGTTGCGGGCGACCCGGCGCGCGAACGCGTCCGGCAGGCCCACCGCCTCGTCGAACGGCAGCACGGTCACCGCGTCCGCCCCGCCGACACCCGCCGCCAGGCACGCCACGGTGGTGCGCAGCATGTTCACCCACGGGTCACGGGCGGTCATCATCACGCTCGACGTCACCGCGTGCTGGCGCTGCGCCGCCGCCTGCGGCGCCACCCCCGACACCTCGGCGACCCGCGCCCACAGGCGGCGCGCGGCACGGAACTTGGCGATCGACAGGAACTGGTCCTCGGACGCCGCGTAGCGGAACTCCAGCTGCCCGGCGGCCGCGTCGACGCCCAGCCCGGCCGCGGTCAGCTCCCGCAGGTACGCCACGCCGGCGGCCAGCGCGCAGCCCAGCTCCTGGGCCGGGGAGGCGCCCGCGTCGTGGAACGCCAGCGCGTCGACGGTCAGCGCGCGCACGTTCGGGAAGCCGTCGGCGCAGCGCTCCGCCAGGTCGGCGGCGTCGGCCAGCAGCTCGGTGGTGGCGGTGTCGTCGCCGGTCCGGGCCAGCAGGCCCAGCGGGTCGGCACCGAGGTTGCCGGAGGCGGCCTCGGCCGACACCCCGCGCTCGGCCAGCACCGCGAACAGCTGCTCGGCGGCCGGGCGGAACTCCGGCCCGGCGTCCAGCACCACGGCCGCCAGGTCCAGGTAGACGCCGTCCAGCACCGCCGGCAGCGCGGCGATCGGCAGCCCGGCCTCACCCACCGTCAGCCACAGCGAGGAGACGCCGTTCTCCAGGTCCGCGAGCACCGCCTCGTTCGCGCGCCGCGGATCCGGATCGGCATGGCGCTGACGCACGTCCCAGCCGGACACCGCCGCGCCCTGCGCGCGCGAGCCGCGGACGAACGGCGGGAAACCGGGCAGGCCGGCATCGGCCGCGGTGTCCTGCGCCGTGTACAGCGGACGGACGCGCAGGCCGTCCTGCAGCCGGGTGGAGAGCACCTCCTCGGCCCGGACGCCACCGACGTCCTGCGCGCCGGACTTGCGCAGAACGTTCTCGACAAGGCGCTGCCACTGCTCGCGGGACGCATCCGGGAACTCGGCGGCCAGGGGGAGCCCTTCGGGCGGGACCGTCATGAGGGAAGGTTAACGTCCGTTACTCCGGTCGCAGCAGGGCGTAACAGTGTGACCTTTCACTCGCTGCACTCCCCGTGACCAGGAGTGCAACCGTTATCGTCGGCGCCATGAGCAGCCGGCCCGAGCACGGGCGCACCGCCACCGACGACCAGGGCACCGCCCACCGGCTCGGCGCCGTCCGCCGCGTCGTCTCCCTGGTGCCCTCGCTCACCGAGGCGGTCGCCGCCACCGCCCCCGACCTGCTGGTCGGCGCCACCGACTGGTGCAGTCACCCCGCCGACCTCGACGTCACCCGGATCGGTGGCACCAAGAACCCCGACACCGCCCTGATCACCGCACTCCGCCCCGACCTCGTCCTCGCCAACGAGGAGGAGAACCGCGCGCCCGACCTCGCCGCCCTGCGAGCCGCCGGGCTCGCCGTCTGGGTCACCGAGATCCGCACCCTCGACCAGGCCCTCGGCTCGCTGGAGCGGCTGCTGGTCCTCGGGTGCGGGCTGCCGTCGCCCGAGTGGCTCGCCGACGCGAGGGCCGCGTGGGAGGGCGTCGAGGCGGGGACCGTCCGGCGGGCGGTGGTGCCGATCTGGCGGCGGCCGTGGATGGTGCTCGGACGCGACACCTTTGCCGGCGACCTGCTGCACCGCCTCGGCGTCGACCACGTGTACGCCGACCACCCCGAGCGCTACCCCGCGATTCCGCTCGACCGGCTCACCACCGCCGGCGCCGACCTGGTCGTCCTCCCCGACGAGCCCTACCGCTTCACCGCCACCGACGGCCCCGACGCCTTCCCCGACCTCCCCGCCGCCCTGGTGAGCGGCCGTCACCTCACCTGGTACGGCCCGTCGCTGACCGAGGCACCGGCAGTTCTCGCCGAGCAGCTGACGTGTACTTCTCGGGGGCGCGAGGAACTGCGCGACCAGCCATAGCCCTACCTCAGCTGTCGGCCGGTCGCGCAGTTCTCCCCCAGCCTTCGGCCGGGGGTACCCCCACGCGCCCCTGGGTGCACCTTTCCAGGCACATGGCTGAGCACGCAGTCACCGCAGAGCCCGCCACCCGGGACGCGGTAGTAGAGGCAGCAGGAATCCCGGCGGAAGTGCAGCGGCGAACGGCCGAGCAGCTCACGGGCCAGCGGCTCCGCGGAGCGGCCCAGCATTCGTGCGGTGCCCGCGAGCGCCGACGCGGCGTTGCCGTCCAGGAGCCGGGCCGAGACGGGCGTGACCGCCCGGACGGCGGCGGCGAGCGGGGCGAGGTTCGCGTCGAGGACCGTACGGCGCAGCTCTGTCGCAAGGTCGGCGCCGACGGGGGCGAGGCCGGGCAGCCAGAGCTCCAGCGGCCCGGTGGGCGGCAGCAGGTGGTGGGCGCGGTCGGGGTCGAGGTCGGGCACCGCCCCGCCGAGCACGGCGGTGCCCAGGGCGACGGACCACAGCCGGGCGGCCAGCCCGAGGTGGACGATGGAGGCGGCGACCCGCGGTTCGGCGGTGCGCAGCTGGACCGCCGCCGCGGCGATCTTCACTGCCAGCGGCGAGCCGGGCTCCGTCGAGTACAGCTCGCGCAGCGGCCGGAACCCCGCTGGCGCCGGTCCGCCGTACCGCACCGCGAAGTACGGCCCGACCCGTCCGACCCGCTCGAACAGTTCCTCGGCGCGGGTCATCGGGCTCCCTCAGGCGACGGGTCGTACGGGCGTCGCACAGGATCGCACACCGCCGCTCCCGGGTCCGGCCCGGTCAGAGGCCGTCCACCCAGTCGGGGAGCGGCTCCCGGCGCTCCAGCCAGGCGGCCGGGACGCCCGTCAGGCCGGTCCGGGCGGCGACCGTACCGCCGGTGATCGCGCAGGTGGTGTCCACGTCGCCGAGGCCCTCGGCCGTGGTCCACAGGGCGTCGGTGAGGCTGTCGAGGTGGTGCGCGGCCGACCAGAGCGCGAACGGGACCGTGTCGCTCGCCCGGATCCGGTGGCCGTTGCCGAGCACGTCCGCGGCACGCCACGGTTCGGTGTCCGCGGGCAGGTCGGCGGCGGCGCGCAGGCCGTCGCGGATCACTCCGGCCGGGGTGCGGTCCGCGACGTCGGTGAGCAGCGCCCGACCGTCCGGGACGCCGGCGCCGCGGCTGCGGGCGGCGAGCGCGGCGGCCAGCGCCACCGCCACCGCACCGGCCACCCCCTCCGGGTGCGCGTGGGTCACCTCGGCGGAGAACGCGGCCTGCTCGGCGACCTCCTCCAGGTCCGCGCAGAACCACGCGCCGAGCGGCGCCACCCGCATGGCCGCGCCGTTGCCCAGGCTGCCGGTGCCCTCGAACAGGCCGCGGCTCTCCTCCCGCCAGGCGGCGGGATCCTCGGCGAGCCGGGGGAGCAGCTTGTGCATCCCGTACCCGTAGCCGCGGACCGGATCGGCGAGGTAGGTCGCGGCGAACGACTCGGCGAGCTGCTCCTGGTGCACGGCGTCGTGGATCGCCAGGACGCGGACCAGGGCGAGCGCCATCGCGGTGTCGTCGGTCCAGTGCCACGGCGACTCCTCGGGCATCCGGCGGGCCCGGACCAGTTCGATCGCCTCGCCGGCGGGGCGCATCCGAGCGAAGAACCGCTCGCCGAACGCATCGCCGAGGGCCAAGCCCTCCAGGGAGTCACGGGTGGCAGTGGTGGGAGTCATGAGCCGCATGCTGGCAGTTCCGACGGCCGGGCGCAGCCGGTTTCCGTACGGGCCGGGACCGTCCGCCGCGGGGATCGGGCGGCGCGCCAGGACCCCCCTGCGCGCAGCAGCTCCCGTACGGGCCGTCCGGCGCGTGCCGTGGTGGGGCGAGTGGCCGCCTGTGGTCCGCCGCAAGGTGTGCCGGGCCGGGGCCCCGCGCAGCGGGTTGTCGTCGGGCTGTCCGGTGGTCGTCGTTGGTGCGGGCGTGGGGTGGGTGACCGCATGGTGTGCCGGGCCGAGCCCCGCGCAGCGGGGTTCCGTGCGGGTCGTGGGTGGGGCGGGTGACCCGAACGGGAGGCTCCGGGGGCGTGGGGGTGGGGTGGCTCGCAGACTGGCGGGTGGGGGTGAAGGGACGGCGAGGATGGCGCGGCTGCTGGTGGACGGCGGCGAGGTGGTGGTGCGGTTGACGTGGTGGGAGCGGATCGTCACGCACCACCGCGAGCTGCGGGTGCCGCTGGCGGCGGTGGCGCGGGTGGCGGTCGAGCCGGTGGCGTGGCGGGCGCTGCGCGGGGTGCCCGAGCACGGGCTGCTGGTCCCTGGGGCGGTGTCCGTGGGGGACCGGCGGCATCCGGCGGGGCGGGACTTCGTGGCGGTCCGGCTGCCGCGCCGCCAGCCGGTGGTCTGCGTCGATCTGCGCGCGCCGGCGCCGTACCGGCGGATCGCCGTGGGTGACGCCGACGCGGAGCGGACGGCCGAGCGGCTGCGGGCGGCGGTCGCGGAACAGGGCGCCGCGGAACGGGACACCCCGCCGCCGTGACCCGCCGCCGGGCGCGCGGCGTCAGTGCGGCTCGGACGTCCGGTCGGGGAGCGGCCGGGCCGTGGCGGGGACGGGGGTGGGCAGGTCGGCCGGGTCGTGGGCGCAGATGAGCCGGACGGCGCCGGTGTGGTCGCGGCGCAGGGCGCGGAGCCGGTCGAGGTTGTCGCGGCGGGCGTGGTCGTCGAAGGCGACCATGCGCTGGAAGAGGGTCAGGGCGGGCGGTCGGCGCAGGGCGGGGTCGAGGTCGGTGTGCGAGAAGTAGGCGTCGCCGCAGTGCAGGAGCCAGTTGGCGCCGGTGCGGACGGCGACGCCGCTGTGGCCGCGGGAGTGGCCCGGCAGGGGGACGAGCAGGATGTCGGGGTCGAGGCCGGGCAGCGGGCGGACCGCCCGGAAGCCGTGCCACTCCTCGCCGCCGGCCCGGTGTTCGACCCAGTGCGGGCGGTGGGCCCACTGGACGGGGCGGTAGCGGTCGCGTTCGCCGCGGGTGGCGAGGGTACGGGCGGCGGCGAGTTCCTCGGCGAGGACGTGGACGCGGGCCTCGGGGAAGTCGCCGAGGCCGCCGGCGTGGTCGGCGTCGAGGTGGGTGAGCACGATGTGCCGGACGTCGCGCGGGTCGTGGCCGAGGGCGCGGATGCGGTGCAGGGCGGTGCCGGCCAGGGTGAGCCGGGGCCGGACGGCGGTGAGGAACGCGCGGCCGAGCCGCCCGGGGTCGGCGACGTCGCCGGTGCCGAAGCCGGTGTCGACCAGGACCAGCCCCCGGTCGGTCTCGATCAGCAGGCAGTGGCCGACGAGTCGCCCGGTGAGCGGCCCGCCGCTGCCGAGCAGCCGCCGGCCGCCGTACGGGCACATGGTGGCGCAGTCCAGGTGGTGGACGGTCATGGTGCCTCCGGGGCGTGGGCGGTTCGGGTATCGGTACCGGGCTCGGCCGTCGGGTTCAGCTGCCGAGGACGGGGGCCAGGTAGCGGTGCAGGGCGCTCTTCAACTCCACGATATAGCCCTCGCGTTGGGCGCCGTCACTGTGCATGACCAGGGCCAGTCCGGCGCGGAAGATCGCGAACGCCATCACCGAGACGCGGTCGAGCTCGGGTATGGGCAGGTCGGGGGCGCGGCGGGCGACCAGGTCGGTGATCTGCTGCTGGAGGACGGCGTGCAGTTCCTCGTGGTCGCTGACGATCTCGCCGGGCGCCTCGGGGCCGTGGATGAGAACGAAGAAGGCGGGGTGGCCGAGGTTGAACGCGATCAGCGGGTCGAGGACGGTGTCCAGGATCTCGGCCAGCGGTCGGGTGGTGTCGGCGCCGGAGAGCACCCGGCCGTGGGTCTGCTCCAGTTCGGCCATCAGCCGCCGGCCGAGCTCGACGGCGAGCGCCTCCTTGTTGGGGAAGAACTGGTAGAGCGTGCCGGGCGAGACGCCGGCGGCGCGGGCGATGCCGTTGGTGCTGGCGGCGGGGTAGCCCACCTCCTGGAACACCTGGGCGGCGGCCTCCAGCAGCTGCTCGATCCGCCGTTCCCCGCGGGCCTGCCTGCGGCGCGGCTTCTCCGCGGCCTGGGTTCCGGTCCCGGTCATGCGCGAGCCTCCCGTTCCTCCGAGATCGGTTGACAAATACGAGCGGTCGCTCACATTCTATGAAGTGCGAGCGGTTGCTCGTGTTTTTCAGTCTATGGCGTGAGGCGAAGAGGGGAAACCTGCCCGATGGCTGATCAGACGAGCCCCCCGCATCGGGGGCTGACGGGCTGGGCCCGCATCATCACCGCCCGGCCGAGACTGGCCCTGCTGGTCGCGCTGGTGTTCACCGCGCTGGCGGTGGTCGCCGGGCACGGCGTGGCCGACCGGATGGGCAGCGGCGGCTGGGAGGACCCGGGCGCCGAGTCCTCGGCCGCCGCAACCGCCCTGGCCGAGCACTTCCCGTCCGCCCAGCCCAACCTGGTGGTCCTGCTGGACGCCGGCGGTGCCACCGTCGACGACCCGGCGGTCGCCGCCGAGGCCGGCCGGATCACCCAGCAGCTGGCCGGCGAGGACCGGATCACCGGCGTGGTCTCGTACTGGCAGACCAAGCTGCCCGCGCTGCGCGCCAAGGACGGCCACCAGGGCATGATCACTGCCCGGATCGCCGGCGACGAGACGGTGGGCGCCAAGGTGTTCGCCGAGATCGCCCCCGGTCTGCGCGGCGCGCACGGCCCGGTCACCGTCACGCTGGGCGGCCCGGTCGCCGTCCGCAACGACATCCAGACCATCGTCAAGGAGGACCTGACGACGGCCGAGCTGATCGCCCTGCCGATCACCCTGCTGCTGCTGGTCCTGGTGTTCGGCAGCGCGGTGGCGGCGCTGCTGCCGCTCGGCGTCGGGATCGTGGCGATCCTCGGCACCAACGCGGTGCTGCGCGGCATCACCTCCTTCACCGACGTCTCGGTCTTCGCGCAGAACCTGACCACCGCGCTCGGGCTCGGACTCGCCATCGACTACGCGCTGTTCATCGTCCGCCGGTTCCGCGAGGAGCTGGCCGCCGGCGCCGAGCCGGTCCCGGCCGTCGCCGCGACGCTGCGCACCGCCGGGCGCACCGTGCTGTTCTCGGCGCTCACCGTCGCGGTCTCGCTCTCGGCGATGCTGGTCTTCCCGCAGTACTTCCTGCGCTCCTTCGCCTACGCCGGTGTCGCGGTGGTGCTGCTGGCCGCGGCGGCCGCGCTGGTGGTGCTGCCCGCCGCGCTGGTGCTGCTCGGCCACCGGGTCAACGCCCTCGACCTGCGCAGGGCGCTGCGCCGCGGCCGCACCCCGCAGGCCGGGGCGGAGGGCGGCTGGGCGCGGCTGTCCAGGCTGGTGATGCGGCGGGCCCCGCTCTTCGCGGTGGCCGCGACGGCCGGCCTGCTGGTCCTCGGCACCCCGTTCCTCGGGGTGAAGTTCGGCAACGCGGACGACCGGCAGCTGCCGGCGAGCGCCGAGTCGCGGACCGTCCAGCAGCACGTCCGGGACGGCTTCCCCGGCAGCCCCGGCGGCGCGATCTCGGTGCTGGCCGAGGGCGAGTTCGCCCCCGGCGCGCTCGCCGACTACACCCGCCGGCTGTCCGAACTGCCCGGTGTGGTCCAAGTGACCGGCCCGGAGGGCGAGTTCTCGGCCGGGCGGCAGAGCGCCCCGGCCGGACCGGCCACCGCGGCCCGGGCCGACGGTTCGGTGGCGTACCTGACCGTGCTGCGCCAGGGCGCCGCCGGTGACGCCGCCGGCCAGGACCTGGTCCGGACGATCCGCGCCGAGCAGGCCCCGTTCGTCACCCGGGTCGCCGGTCCGGGCGCCGCGCTGGTGGACTCCAAGCACGCCATCTCCCAGCGGCTGCCGTGGGCGGTCGCGGCGATCGTGCTGGCCACCCTGGTCCTGGTCTTCCTGCTGACCGGCAGCGTGCTGGTGCCGATCCAGGCGGTGGTGCTCAACGCGCTGAGCCTGACCGCGATGTACGGCGCGGTGGTGTGGGTCTTCCAGGACGGCCACCTGTCCGGATTCCTGGGCTTCACCTCCACCGGGGACATCGAGACCACCCTCCCGGTCCTGATGTTCTGCGTGGCGTTCGGCCTCTCCATGGACTACGGCGTCTTCCTGCTCTCCCGGATCAAGGAGGAGTACGAGCGCACCGGCGACCACCAGGGCGCGGTGGTGTTCGGGCTCCAGCGCACCGGCGGGCTGATCACGGCCGCCGCGGTGATCCTCGCGGTGGTGATGACCGCGATCGGCACCTCCCGGGTGACCAACACCAAGATGCTCGGACTCGGCATCGCGCTCGCGGTGCTGATGGACGCCATGGTGGTGCGATCGCTGCTGGTCCCGGCGGTGATGCGGCTCACCGGCCGCGCCACCTGGTGGGCGCCGGCACCGCTGCGCGGCCTGCACGCGCGCATCGGACTGAGCGAGGGCGGCCCCGAGCCCGAGCCCGCGTAGGCGGTGGTTCCGGTTCCGTCTGGGTGTTCGATAACGACTGGCTGAAACCCGGTCACGCGTGGACCACGTCCCGTAGGGTCGGGCAGAGGACTGTGTCCTTTGTGTGCCGGACTCTTCCCCTGTGCCATGCGTAAGGACACCCGGGCGCACCGCCCGGACACCAATCCTGGGGGGTACTGCGTGATCACCGAAACGATCCCGCCGGACGAGCAGCGTCCCGGCGTCGTTCGGGACGACGGACTGCGAATCCTGGTCGCGGTCAACAGCGATGTCGTGCGCGTTGGTTTGTGCTCGATCATCCAGCAGCTTCCGCTGACCCGTCAAGTGGTGGGACACGGAAGTCTCGACGAGGCCTTCACCGCCCTGTCGCACAGCCGGTGCGACGTCGTCATCGCCTCGGCGGGAATGGAGAACGACCAGCTGACCGAACTCCGGGACTGGGCGCGCAGCGAGGAGACCAAACTCCTGCTGCTGCTCTCCGACCCGAGCCACCTGCTCAACCGCACCGCGGCGCTCTCCGCGGACGGATTCCTGATGGAGGCCACCCTGACCACCACCGCCGTGGCGGACACCCTGAGCCGGGTGCACGCCGGAGACCTCCCGGTCCCGGCCGAACTCACCCGGGAGCTGGTCTCGATGGCGCAGACCGCGGCCAACCGCGTGCCGCGCCAGCGGACCTACCTCACGGCCAGGGAGCGGCAGACCCTGCGCCACCTGGTGGACGGTCTGAGCAACCGCCAGATCGCCGCGGCGATGGACATCACCGAGCACGGGGCCAAGCGCCACGTGGCCAACGTGCTCGCCAAGTTGAACTGCCCCAACCGCACCCTTGCCGCGGCGATGGCCGTACGCGAAGGCATCGTGGCGGATCAGGGCTAGCGGCGTCGGATGGCCCGATCGGGTACCCCGGTCGGGCCGCCCGTAAGGGGGTCGCGGTCGGGGGCTGTGCGCGGTGGGCGGCACTGGTTGACTTCGAGGCGTCGAAGAAAGCCTTTCACCACACCACAACTCGGGGGTACACGTTGCTGGTTGACGAATCCCGCCGGCTCGAGACGCTCGCCCTCGGCCCCGGCGACCGCAAGGAGATCGAGGCCCTGGCCCGGCAGATCGCGGACTGCCACGGCCACCTTCCGCTCGACCACGCCGACCTGCTCACCGCGGTCGACGTGGAGGCCGGCCGACTGCCGTCCGAACTCGCCCGTACGCTCGCCCGCTTCCGGGAACACGGCACCCCCGGCGGTGTCCTGCTGATCAAGGGACTGCCGATGGACGACCAGCTGCCGCCGACCCCGGCCGACGGCGCCCACCCGGGCCCGTGGACCGACCTGGCGCTCGCCACCGTCGCCGAGCTGATGGTGATGAGCCGCCTCGGCTCGGTCATCGCGTACGCGGACGAGAAGCAGGGCCGGCTGGTCCAGGACATCGCCCCGGTGCTCGGCGCCGAGGAACGCCAGGAGAACACCGGCAGCAAGCTGCTGGAACTCCACACCGAGGACGGGTTCCACCCCAACAAGCCGGACTTCATCGGCCTGTTCTGCGTCCGACCGGACCACGAGGGCACCGCGCTCACCGTCGCCGGCTCGATCCGCTCCGTCCTGCCCGACCTTCCGGAGGAGACCGTCCGGCTGCTGCGCCGGCCGCTCTTCCGCATCCGCCTGTCCAGCTCCTTCACCGGAGACGGCCAGGACCGCTACAGCTCCCTGCTCCCCGTGCTGACCGGCCCGGAGGAGGACCCCGACATGTGCGTGGACTTCCACGCCATGGAGTCCTTCGACCCGCGCGCCACCGCGGCGCTCGCCACCCTGCGAGAGCACCTCGAGCGCTCGCTGGCCGGCGTGGCGATGGAGCAGGGGGACCTGCTGATCGTCGACAACCGCGTGGCCGTGCACGGCCGCACCGGCTTCCGGGCGCGCCACGACGGCCGCGACCGGTGGCTGCGCCGCTGCTTCGTGGTGACCGACATCCGAGCCTCGCGCGGCAGCCGACCCACGGCGTCGCGCGTGCACCAGCCGCTGTGATCCGTTCGATCACACGGCCCCGTCCCTGACACAGAAGAGGTCGATGTGACAGCCCTGCCCGCCGCCGCGACCACGGTGCGGACCCGTTCCCGAGGCATCATGATGGCCGTCCTCGGGTGCTGCTTCCTCGTGGTGATGATGGACAACACCATCCTCAACGTCGCCCTGCAGACGATCCAACGGGATCTGAACGCCACCAACTCCGAACTCCAGTGGTCGGTGGACTCCTACATCCTGGTCTACGCGGCGTTGATGTTCTCGGCCGGCGTGCTCGCCGACTCCTTCGGGCGGCGGCGGACGCTGCTGATCGGCATGATCGTCTTCGGTGTCGCCTCCGGCTTCTCGGCCTTCGCCACCAGCCCGGAGCAACTGATCCTCTGGCGGGCGGTGATGGGCATCGGCGGAGCCGTGGTGCCCCCGGCCACCCTGGCGATCATCAACGACACCTCGGCGCCCGAGGAGCGCGGCAAGGCGATCGGCGTCTGGTCGGCGATCGGCGGCCTGTCCATCGCGCTCGGCCCGATCATCGGCGGCTTCCTGCTGGAGCACTACTGGTGGGGCTCGGTCTTCCTGATCAACATCCCGGTGGTGGTGGTCTGCGCGCTGCTGATGCTGGGCTTCGTCCCGGAGTCCCGGGCCGTCGAGCGGCCGCGGCTGGACGCGGCCGGCGTGCTGCTGTCCATCGTCGGCACCGGCGCCCTGGTCTACGGTGTGATCCGCGGCGGCGAGACCAGCGACTGGCTCGGCCCGGAGGTGCTCGGCAGCCTGATCGGCGGCCTGGCCCTGCTGGTCCTGCTGGTCCGGGTCGAGTCCCGGGCCGCCTCGCCGGCCCTCGACGTCAGCCTGCTGCGCAACCCGGCCTTCACCGCCGGCACCACCGGCATCTCGCTCTCCTTCTTCGCCCTGACCGGCGGCACCTTCCTGCTGGTCTTCTACGTCCAGGGGGTGCGCGGCTACACCCCGCTGGAGCTCGGCCTGCTGCTCCTGCCGGTCGCGGTCGGCACCATCGTCTCCGCGATCCTCAGCGGCGGCCTGGCCAAGAAGCACGGCCCGCGGCTGGTGGTCGCGGCCGGCTTGGTGCTGATGACCGCGTCCTTCCTGTGGATGGCCGTGCTCGGCCGGACCACCGCGATCTGGCAGCTGGAGGGCGCCCTGGCGCTCTCGGGCCTCGGCCTCGGCCTGGTCATGGGCACCACCACCACCGTCATCATGGCCGTGGTGCCGGCCGACAAGTCGGCCGTCGGCGCCGCCGTCAACAACACCCTGCGCCAGGTCGGTGCCGCCCTCGGCGTCGCCACCCTCGGCTCGGTCCTCTCGGTGCGCTACCGCGCCGACCTGGGCGGGGCGGCCGACATCCTGCCGGCCGGCCTGCGCGACGAGGCCCGCGACTCGCTCGGCGGCACCCTCGGCGCTCTGGAGAAGGCCGCGCACCAGCCGGCCGTCATCGGCCCGATCCACACCAAGGTCCCGCAGCTGATCCTGCAGGCCGACGACGCCTACCTGAGCGCCATGCACGTCACCGTGATCGTCGCGGCCGCGCTGCTGATCGTCGCCCTGCTCGTGGTCCTGCGCTGGCTGCCCGCCCGACTGCCCGAATCCTGACACACCGTCACATCGCAACGGAGGCCCTGATGAAGACTCCCGCACGGACCGATCCCACGGCCGGCTCGGCCGAACTGTTCTACGCCGAGCTCACCACCCGCAACACCGGGGTGGTCTCCGCCGAGGACCAGGCCGTGCTCGGACGGGCCACCGTGCTGGTCGCCGGCTGCGGCTCGATCGGCGGATCCGCCATCGAGCCGCTGGCCCGGCTGGGCATCCAGCACTTCGTCCTGGCCGACCCCGGCACGTACGAACTGAACAACCTCAACCGGCAGAATGCCACCTACGCCGACATCGACCGCAACAAGGCCGAGGTGGCCGCCGAGCGGATCCGGGCCATCAACCCGCACGCGAAGGTCACCGTCTTCCCCGAGGGCGTGACCGCCGAGAACGTGAAGGAACTGGTCACCGGCGTCCAGGCGGTGGTCGACGGGGTCGACGTCACCACCGACAGCGGCTGGCGCGCCAAGCTGCTGCTGCACGAGCACGTGGCCGCCGAGCGGCTGCCGCTGGTCACCGGCTGGGACATGGCCGGCGCCCAGTACGTCCACTGTTACGACTACCGCCGGCCCCGCCGCCCGCTCGACGGCGCGGTCACCCCGGCCGACCTGGACCGGCTCGGCAGCTGGGAGCTGCTGCGCCGCCTGCTCCCGGTGCGCTTCGTGCCGGTCGAGATGGTCCGCATCGCCCGCGCCAACCTGCGCAACCCGGACTTCTCCTTCCCGCAACTGGTCCACGCCGCCCTGATGTTCGGCGCGATCAGCGCCCACGCGGTGGCCCAGCTGCTGTGCGGCCACCCGGTGCGCGAGCACATCTACGTGGACGTCCACGAGCGGGTGCGCCCCACCTCGGCCCGCTGGGCCGCCCGGGCCGCCTGGCCGCGCGAGGTGGTCACGCTGCTGCGCGAGCTGCGCACCCTCGCGCCCCGCGCCTAGGGCTCCTCCCCAACTCCCTTTTTCTTCACCGCTGTTCAGCAACCCCTTTCAGTCACTTTCACCGATGGAGGCTTTGCCATGCCCGCTTTCCCGAACGCGGAGACCGCCGCCGAGGTCTTCGGCGAGCTGTTCACCATCCTCGCCGCCGACGAGGAGTTCACCGCCAAGCTGCGCGAGAACGACCTGACCGCCCGCCTGGTGCACACCAAGCCGGACTGCACCATCTTCCTCTCCGCCGACAAGGTCATCGTCGGCCCGGAGGCGCCCGAGGACGCGGCCATCACCATCAAGATGTCCTGCGACACCGCCCACCAGCTCTGGCTCGGCAAGCTGATGATGCCCGCCGCGGTGGCCACCGGAAAGGTCCGCATCCGCGGCAAGGTCGCCAAGGTCCTGGAGCTGGTGCCGATCCTGCGCCCGGCCTTCGACCGCTACCCGGAGCTCGCCGCCGCCCGCGGCATCGGCGCCTGACTCCCTGACCCCGACTCGTACCGAACCGTCCAGGAGAACACTCGCGATGTTCAACGAGATCATCAGCCCCGACCTCTCCGATCTGCCGCCCGAGACCCGCAAGTTCCACGCCGCCGTCCGGGAGTACGCCCGTGACGAGGTCGCCCCGAAGGCCCTCGAGCTCGACCTGCAGGAGGCCGAGGACTTCGACTGGGAGATCGTCCAGAAGGGCCACGACATCGGCCTGACCCGGGCGGTCATCCCCAAGGAGTACGGCGGCCTCGGCGTCGGCGTGCTGGGCGTGGCCGTCGCCATGGAGGAGCTGGCCGCGGCCTGCCCCGCGGTGGCCCTGATCTTCGGCGCCACCATGCTCGGGCAGACCCCGATCCTGCTCTCCGGCGACCCCCGGCTGCAGGCCCGCTTCCTGCCGATCTTCGGCGGCGACCAGGTCGCCCTGGCCTGCAACGCGGTCGCCGAGCACGAGGCCGGCACCGACCTGGTCATCCCGCAGAACGCGGTCCACGCCCGGATTGTCACCACCGCCCGCCGTGATGGCGACGAGTACGTCATCAACGGGCAGAAGCGTTTCTGCACCAATGGCAAGGTCGCCGACTTCGCGTCCATCTACGCCAACATGGAGGGCTACGAGGGCGCCACCGGCCTGACCGGCTTCATCGTGCCGCTCGACGCCGAGGGCGTCACCCGCGGCATCGTCGCCGACAAGATGGGCTACCGCGCCTGCCTCGGCAGCGAGCTGCACTTCGACAACGTCCGGATCCCGGTCGAGAACATGATCGGCGGCGAGGCCGAGGGCGTGGCCATCTCCACCGCCCAGGGCAACATGGCCCGCTCCACCGTGGCCGCGATATCCACCGGCATCGCCCGCAACGCCCTGGAGCACGCCGTCGAGTACTGCGGCCAGCGCGTGCAGGGCGGCAAGCTGCTGCACGAGCACCAGTTCACCGCCGGCAAGCTCGCCACCATGACCGCCAACGTGGACGCCGCCCGGCTGCTCTACCGCCGCGCCGCCGACCTGGTCGACAACCAGCTGCCCGCGCCCGAGTACGAGCCCGCGGTCGCCAAGCTGTTCGCCGACCGGGTCGCCATCGAGACCGCCGGCATGGCCGTCTCGCTGATGGGCGCCAACGGCTTCGTCCGCGAGTACGGCGCGGAGAAGATCCTCCGCGACTCGTACGGCACCCGGATCTTCGAGGGCACCCCCGAGGCGCTCTCCCTCGCCGTCACCGACTGCCTGTACCGGGAGGAGGACGACCTGTGACCGTGACCGGAGAGCGGGCGATCACCGCCCCCGACTCCGCGCCGCCGAGCGCCCTCCCGGCGCTCGGCGGGTCCGAGATCCGCCGCTTCGCGGAGTCGATCATCAGCCTGCACGGCCGGCTCAGCTTCGGCCGACTGCCCGACGCCATCGACGGCGAGCCGCTGTTCCGCTCCACGGACACCGGCGACGGACTGCTCACCCTGAGCCTGCGCGAGAGCCAGATCCCCACCCGCTACATGAAGGGCATCCTCGGCTTCCGGCTCGCCCAGTACCTGCGGCTCGGCTGGATCTCCGACGAGCTGGTCTACCAGGAGGCGCTCTACCACGAGCCCTCCGGCGCCCCGAACACCGTGGAGAACATCCACACGGTGACCCTGGACGAGGCGAGCGGACGGATCGTCGGCTACATCGGCCTGGTCTGCTCGCTGGACGAGAAGCCGATGCCGCTCGACTCGCCGCGCCGCAGCCGGTTCCCGTCCGAGTCCGCCCACCACGTCGACCTGGTCTCCCGGTTCGCCGAGCCCGGACTCACCAGCCACCACGTCTTCGAGATCAAGCGCTTCGTCCGCGAGGTCGACATGGCCCGCACCGACCAGCGCTGGCGGGTGCCGTGGCACCTGATCCTCGGCCTGTGCGGCGCCGCCCTCGCGGACGGCTCGGTCCGGCTGGTGCTCGGCGACTCCAAGGAGCACGGCGCGCTGCGCCACTTCCGCCTGATCGGGTTCGACCCGGTCGTCGTGGAGAACACCGAACCGCGCCTGGCCCGCTCGGAGCTGATGTGGCCGAGCTACAACCAGCAGATCAACGCCAAGCCGTTCGTCGCCCCGCTGCCGGTGCGCCTGGCCGACTACGCCGAGGTGATCCGCTCCTCGCTGGAGGACGGCGGCGGCGGGCGGTACGAACGCGGCCTCGCGGCCCGGCTCTCCGCCGCCCGCCGGACCCTGTGCGGTCCGACCAGCCAGTCCGACAAGGAGAGTTGACCCGTGACCGACTTGCACGAGCTCACCGCGGTGGAACAGGCCGCCGCGGTCCGGTCGGGCGCGGTGTCGCCCGTCGAGCTCACCGAGCACTACCTCAGCCGGATCGACCGGCTGGACGCGACTGTCGGCGCCTACACCACCGTGATGGCGGAGCAGGCACTGGCGGCCGCGGCCCGGGCCGAGCGGGAGGCCGCCGCCGCCCGCCGGGACGGCACCGCGCTGCCCCCGCTGCACGGGGTCACCGTCGCGGTCAAGGACCTGGTCCAGGTCGAGGACGTGCGCTGGACCCTCGGCTCCAAGGTCCACACCGACCAGGTCGCCGACGCCGACGACCACGTGGTCACCCGGCTGCGCGAGGCCGGCACGGTGCTGATCGGCAAGACCAACACCCCCGAGTTCGCCCTGCCCTGCTACACCGAGAACGAGATCGGCCCGCCCACCCGCAACCCGTGGGACCTGGACCGCTCGCCCGGCGGCTCCAGCGGCGGCTCCGCTGCCGCGGTCGCCGCCGGACTGGCCGCGCTCGCCCACGGCACCGACGCCGGCGGCTCGATCCGCATCCCGGCCTCCGCCTGCGGCCTGGTCGGCCTCAAGCCCAGCCGCGGCCGGATCAGCAACGGCCCGCTCGACCACGACATCACCGGCCTGTCGGTGCACGGCCCGCTCGCCCGGACCGTCGCCGACGCCGCCGCCCTGCTGGACGCGATGGCCGGCGTGATGCCCGGCGACGCGTACACCGCGCCCGCCCTGCCGCACGGCGAGACCTTCCTCGACCAGGCCGGCCGCGACCCCGGCACGCTGCGGATCGCCGCCCTGCCCGGCCCGATGGTGCCCGGCGCCGTCCTGCACCCCGACTGCGCCGAGGCGTACCGGCGGGCGACCGCTCTGCTGGAGGCGGCCGGGCACACCGTCACCGAGATCGAGATGCCGCCCGACCCGGACCTGGTGGACACCTTCCAGCTGGTCTGGTCGGTGGCCGCGGCCGGCCGCCAGGTCGAGGAGGAGGAAGAGCCGCTGCTCACCCCCTTCACCCGCCACCTGCGCGAGCGCGGCCGCACCACCGGCGGCCTCGACCTGGCCGGGGGCCTCGCCGCCTTCCGCGGCGTCGGCCAGCTCTTCGCCGACCTGTTCTTCTCGGCGTACGACGCGGTGCTCACCCCGACCCTGGCCCAGCCGCCGGCGCTGACCGGCGCGTTCTGCACCGGCGACCCGGCGGCCGACTACGCGGCGATGTCGAACTTCATGCCGTACACCCCGCTGTACAACATCACCGGCCTGCCGGCGGTCTCGCTGCCGCTGCACTGGAACGCCGAGGGCCTGCCGATCGGCGTCATGCTCGGCACCCGCTACGGCGACGAGGCGACCCTGATCGTGCTCGCCGCCCAGCTGGAGGCCGCGGCCGGACCGTCCGACCGCCGCCCGGGTCTGTGGTGACCCGGAGCGGCGACCGGACGGGGAGTCAGCGGCACTGACCGCTGCGCGGGCCGTCCACCACGGCGGCGACCAGGACCGGCGCCGGGACGTTCCCCGCGCAGCGCAGCGGGCCGGTGACCCGGAGGGCGGAGAACACGACACCCCCCGTGTTGTCCTCCGCGGTCACCGGCCCGTGCACGGTGCTCCCGGCGCAGTCCGCCGGGTCGCCGGCCGGGCCGGACTGCACCGCCCCGACCGTGCGGCGCAGGGTCAGCGGGCCGGTGAGATCGCCCCCGCAGATCCGCACCGCGAGCGCACCATCGGCGGTGAGCGGACCGGTGACCGAGGCCCCGGTGACGGCCAGCGCGCCGCCGGCCCGCACGGTGACCGGGCCCTCCTGCCGGGCGCCGGGCGCCAGGCACAGCGCCTCGCCCGGGTCCACCGTCAGCGGGCCGCGGTGGACGCCGGTGGTGCACGGCGCGCTGAACCCGACCGTCGGCGCGGCCGGCTCGGCGGTGGTGCTCGGCGTGAACAGCGCGTCGCCGCCGTAGCGGGCGGTGATCGCATGGGCGCCCGGGCGCAGCGCGGCGGTGGTGAACGCGGCCCGGCCGCCGGCCAGCGGGACGGTGGCGAGTTCGTCCGCCCCGTCGAGGAAGGTGACCGTGCCGCCCGGCGTGCCGACCGGCGCGGCCGGGACGACCGCCGCGGTCAGGGTGACCGGGTGGCCGAACAGCGGCCGGTCGGTGTCCGCGGTGACGTCGACCCCGGTGTCGTACCGGAAGGAGACCACCGCGCGGCCGTCGCCGTGGTGGACGCCCTGGAGCAGGACGGCGTCCGCGGTGCCCGGCGCCGCGTAGCCGCTGCCACCGCCGCCGCCCGCGCCGTACAGGTTGCCCGGGTTGCCGCCGCCGGAGCCGCCCCCGCCGCCGAACCAGCCGCCGCCCCCGCCTCCGCCGCCGTTGCCGCCACGGGCCCCGTTGCCGCCGGTACCGCCGCTGCCCGGCTCGGGCAGGCCGGTCCACTGGTCGGTGCCGCTGCCGGCGCCGCCCGGACCGCCGAGCGCCGAGTTGGGGCTGCCGGTGCCGGGCGCGGACTGGCTCCCGCCGCCGCCGGCCACCCCGGAACCGTCCGGGCCGCCGCCCTGGCCGCCCGGCTCGCCGGCCGGCCCGCCGCCGTTGCCGCCGCGCAGCAGCGGACCGCCGTTGCCGGCGCCCCCGCCGCCGCCCGCCACCAGCACCCGCTCCATCGGCCCGAACGTGCCGGTGCGCAGGTCGGTGCCGCCGCCGCCGGAACCGCCGCCCCCGTGCGCCCCGCCGCCGCCCGGCCCGTGGCCGGTGCCGCCCGGCCGGGCGAACTCGCCGTGCCGGGAGGTGCCGGAGCTGCCCGCCTGGCCGACGGTCAGCTGCAGCACCTGCCCGGGCCGTACGGCCAGCCGCGCCCGGGTCTCGCCGCCGAGCCCGCCCGGCGCCCCGTCGTTCGGCGGGTTGGGCAGGACGTACCCGGCGGCGCTGCCGCCCTCGGCGCCGAACAGGTCGACGCCGACCTCGCTGACCCCGTCCGGCACCGTGAAGGTGTCGGTGCCCACCGCCGTGTAGGTGCAGGTGGCCGGGGCGGCGGCGAGGACGCCCCCGGCCCCGCAGGGCGAGGGCGGGCCGGCCGGGGCGGCGGCCGCGGTGAACGGCGCGACGGCGGCAGCGAGCAGGCCGGTCGCGCCGACCACGGCGGTGGTGACCGGGCCGTGCGGCTTCCGGGGACGGTTCATGGGGTGCCTCTCAGATGGTGCAGGTGCGGGGTGCGGACGTGGGGGACGGGGGCGGGCAGCGGGGCTCAGACGCCGTCGTCGGCGCAGAGCGCCCAGGCGTCGGTGGAGGTGTTCGGCGAGGAGGCCCCGCCGGAGTGGCCCCAGGCCGTCCAGTACGCGGCCGTGGTGGTGCCGTCGCCGACCGGGCTGCCACCGGAGTCGCTCGGGAAGCTGCCCTTCAGGTGGTCGCCGCCGGAGCCGGGCGTGGTGAAGTCGGTGCCGGTGACACCGCCCCCGCTGATCGCCGCGCCGCCGCTGATCAGCTTGCCGTCGCCGCCGCCGCAGCCCACCGTCGCGGTCTGGCCCGCCGTCGCCGAGGTCGGGCCGGCCACCTCGGTGAACCGGACCTTCACCGTGACCCCGCTGACGTCCAGGTTGTCGCCGGAGCAGACGGCGTACACGAAGGTCTGGTTGCCGGTGCCGCCACCGCCGCCGTTCCAGCCGACGGCGGCCCAGGAGTCCGGATTCGTCTCGCCGTTGGCGGCGGCCTTCTGCCCGTAGTCGTGGCCCGCGTTGTTGAACGTCGGGTAGCTCGCGATCGGCTTGAGGCTGCCGACGTCCGCCGGGGTGGTCCGGGCGCCGCCGCCGAGCAGCCGGGTGCCGGCCGGGCAGGTCGCCACCACCAGGGCGACGGTGGCGGCGCTGCTCGGTCCGGCGACCTTGTTCATCACCACCTGGGTGTGGGTGATGACGTTGCTGGTGAGGCACATCGCGTACGGCGTGCTGGAGAACGAGGCGTTGACCGCGCCGCCGCTGCCGCCGATGCCGAGCCAGTGCGTCACGTCGGTGCCGACCACCCCGGTGGAGCCGGTGTACTCGGTGCTGCCGTCCGGACTGGGCGAGGTGCCGTTGATGTGGTTGCCGTTGGACGACATGCCGGTGCCGATCGCCTGGTCGATGCCGCCGCCCGCGACCAGGCCGCTGCCGCAGTCCGCGTGGGTGGAGATCTCGGCGAAGGTGCCGGACGGACCCGCCGTGGCTCCGGGGGTCTTCACCGTCACCGCCACCGAGTTGGCGTACGCCGTCCCCGGCAGCGCCAGGACCAGCGCCGCGGACAGGACCAGCAGGGATCGCGCTCTCATCGGACTCCTTCAATCACCGTGGGTGGAACAGCGGTGACATCCTTGGGGCGCCGCCCACGGCCCGGGAACTGGTCGCCCGTACGACGCCGGCGGCCCCGTTCTGGGCGATCACCCAGGAGTCCGGGCGGCGCCGGGCCCGTTCGCAGACGGTCCGCACACAGCGTCCGCGCACCCGGTCCGCGAGGAGCCGGCCGTCGCCGAACGGGTGAGTACGCGCATGCCTACGGCCTGGTGTGGCACACGAGGACGGAGTGAACCGGTCGAATAGTGTGACCACCCCGTCCGCCCGGCGGGTGGCGAACGGGACCGTCGACGGGAGTACACGTGGTCAGCTCTGTCCCCGCCGGTCGACTGCCCGCGCGGCAGCGGTTCCGCGCCTGGATGCTCGAGGGCCTGGCCGACATGGCCAAGCAGCACCCCGGACCGCACGCCCAGACCCCCGTCGAGCACCCGGGCCAGCGCTGGTGGCGGGTGATGTGCCTGACCGGCCTCGACTACTTCTCCACCCTCGGCTACCAGCCCGGCATCGCCGCCCTCGCGGCCGGCCTGCTCTCCCCGGTGGCCACCATCGTGCTGGTCCTGGTCACCCTGCTCGGCGCCCTCCCGGTCTATCGCCGGGTCGCCCACGAGAGCCCGCACGGCGAGGGTTCGATCGCCATGCTGGAGCGGCTGCTCTCGTTCTGGAAGGGCAAGCTGTTCGTCCTGGCGCTGCTCGGCTTCGCCGCCACCGACTTCATGATCACCATCACCCTGTCCGCCGCCGACGCCACCGCGCACATGGTCGAGAACCCGCACCTGAACAGCGTCCTCGGCGGCCGACAGGTGCTGATCACCCTGCTGCTGGTCGCCCTGCTCGGCGCCGTCTTCCTCAAGGGCTTCGGCGAGGCGATCGGCCTGGCCGTCGTCCTGGTCGCCGTCTACCTCGCGCTCAACGTGGTCGTGGTCGCCGTCGGCCTCTGGCACGTGGCCACCGACCCCGGGCTGATCAGCGACTGGGCCGACGCGCTCACCGCCGAACACGGCAACCCGATCGCCATGATCGGCGTCGCCCTGATCGTCTTCCCCAAGCTCGCGCTCGGCCTCTCCGGCTTCGAGACCGGCGTCGCCGTCATGCCCCACATCGAGGGCGACCCGGACGACACCGAGGCCAACCCGGTCGGCCGGATCCGCGGCGCCCGCAAACTGCTCACCACCGCCGCCGCGATCATGAGCGTCTTCCTCATCACCACCAGCTTCATCACCACGCTGCTCATCCCCCCGGCCCAGTTCGAGCCCGGCGGCCAGGCCAACGGCCGCGCCCTCGCCTACCTCGCCCACCAGTACCTCGGCGGCGCCTTCGGCAGCGTCTACGACCTCTCCACCATCCTCATCCTGTGGTTCGCCGGCGCCTCCGCGATGGCCGGGCTGCTCAACCTGATGCCCCGCTACCTGCCCCGCTACGGCATGGCCCCGCACTGGGCGCGCGCCGTCCGGCCCATGGTGCTCGTCCTCACCGCCATCGCCTTCCTGGTCACCTGGATCTTCGACGCCAGCGTCGACGCCCAGGGCGGCGCGTACGCCACCGGCGTCCTGGTCCTGATCACCTCCGCCGCCATCGCCGTCACCATCGCCGCCCACGCCGCCCGGCAGCGGAACTGGACCATCGGCTTCGGACTGATCGCCGCCGTCTTCCTCTACACCACCGCCGTGAACATCTCCGAGCGGCCCGACGGCGTCAAGATCGGCGCCTGCTTCATCGCCGGCATCATCCTGATCTCGCTGCTCTCCCGGCTCGCCCGCGCCTTCGAACTGCGGGTCACCTCCGTCGAACTCGACGACGTCGCCGCCCGCTTCGTCCGCGACACCGCGCACCGCACCATCCGCTTCATCGCCAACGAACCCAACGGCCGCGACCTCGCCGAGTACCGCGACAAGGTCAACCAGATCCGCGCCGACAACGACATCCCGGTCGAGGACGACCTGGTCTTCGTCGAGGTCACCGTCCTCGACCCGTCCGACTTCGAGGCCAAGCTCACCGTCCAGGGCGAGGTGCTGCACGACCGGTACCGGGTGCTCACCCTCCAGCACTCCAGCGTCCCCAACGCGCTCGCCGCACTGCTGCTGCACGTCCGCGACGTCACCGGGCAGAAGCCGCACATCTACTTCGAATGGACCGAGGGCAACCCCTTTGCCCAGCTGCTCCGGTTCTTCCTCTTCGGCCAGGGCGAGGTCGCGCCGGTCACCCGCGAGGTGCTCCGCGAGGCCGAGACCGACCGGAGCCGACGCCCCCGCGTCCACGTCGGCTGAGCGGACCGCCCGGGCGAGGCGCACGATGGAGTCGGTGCCCGAACCACCCCGAACCACCGGTCGGCGCGAGGAGGCCCCCCATGGCCCGGCTCCACCAGTTCCACCGCGACCTCGGCGACCACTCCGTCACCGTGACCGTCCGCGAAGGCGTCACCACCGAGGCGATGCTCCTGGTCGACGGCAGGGAAGTCGGCCTCCAGCGCTTCCACGGCCACGGCCTCCAGTACGCCGAACTCAGCGGCGAACTCCCCGACGAACCGGCCCGCCCCTTCACCGTCCACTTCGACCGCGGACCGCAGGAGGACCCCGCCCTGCGCTGCAGCCTCGACCTCGAAGGCCACCGCTGGCCCCTGCCCGAAAGCCCCTGAGGCCCGTATCCCGTCAGGGCGCTCCCGTCAGGGCCGCGTACGGATGTCGCGCCGCAGCATCAGGAGACTGTCAACAACCTCCGCACGCCCCCTCGCATCGGATTTCCTGGGGGGCCGGACAAGCTCTCACCTCGTCGAGGAGTGGATCGGAGATGGACGCGTACCTGCCCGACGGTCGCACCGAGCGCCGCGTGGTGGTCGGACTCAGCGGATCACTTGGCAGCCTCGCCGCCCTCCACCGCGCCGTCGCCGAGGCCCGCCGCACCGACACCCCCGTCCTCGCCGTCCACGCCTGGGAGCCGCCCGGCGGCGAGATCGGCTACCGCCGCTCACCCTGCCCGCCGCTGCTCGCCGCCGTCCGCGCCCAAGCCGCCGAGCGCCTCGCCACCGCCCTCGACGACGCCTTCGGCGGCACCGACCCCGGCGTCCGCCTGCAGACCCTGCTGGTCCGCGGCGAGCCCGGCCGCGCCCTCGTCGCCGCCGCCGAACACCCCGACGACCTCCTCGTCCTCGGCGCCGGCGGGTCGCTCCTCCACCGCGGCCTGCGCCCCTCCGTCACCGGCCACTGCCTCCGCCACGCCGCCTGCCCGGTCCTCACCGTCCCCCGGCCCGCCCTCCAACGCGACCTCCAGGCCCTCCACCGCCGCAACCGCTGGCACCTCCCCGCCCACCCCCTCCCCACCCGCTGACGGACCGCTCCGGACCTGCGGCAGCCAGACGGTCGGCACCCGCGGAGAAGGGTGAACACGCCGCCGTGGGCGGCCCCGGGCCGGGCGTACTGTCCGTTGACCACCCCGTTGCCGCGGGCGGCCCAGGGTGGTCGGCGGGGTGGGGGAATTCGGGATTCGTGACGGTGTTCATGCATGTGGGGGCGGTGGAGTGGGAGGATCCTCCAAGGTGCGGGGGTGGCGGTAGGGCTGCCCCGGGGCGGGAGGGGTGGGCGATGGCGGGTGTGGGGCGGCGGCGGTTCCTGGGGTACGTGCTGGCGGCGTCGACGCTGACGGTGGCGGCGCAGGTGGGGGAGGCGGGGGAGGCCGCGGCGGCGGTGCCGTCGCTGCCGGAGCCGGCGGACCTGTACGACCTGAACGACATGCTGACCGATGCGGCGCTGCCGACGTCGGGGCTGATCACGGTGCAGGTGCACGAGGACGGTACGGCGTCGCTCGCGCTGCCGCGGGCGGAGGTGGGGCAGGGGGTGACGACGTCCAGCGCGATGCTGGTGGCGGAGGAGCTGGAACTGCCGCTGGAGAAGGTGCGGGTGACGCTCGCGGACGCCCGTCCGGAGCTGCTGTTCAACCAGCTGACCGGCGGGTCGAACACCACCGTGTCGACGTTCACGCCGATCCGGGTGGCGGCGGCGGTGGCCCGGGGGCGGCTGCTGGCGGCGGCGGCCGGGCTGCTGGGGGTGCCGCTCGCGGGGCTGGTGGCGAAGGCGGGCGTGGTGGGCGCGCCGGGCGGACGCAGCGTCACGTACGGGGAGTTGGCGGTGCGGGCGGCGAGCGGGGTGGACGTCGCGGTGTCGGTGGCGCTGAAGGAGCGGGCGCAGTTCACCGTGATCGGTACGCCGCGGGGCCGGGCGGACGCGCTGGCGGCGGTGACCGGGCGCAAGCAGTTCGCGATGGACGTGAAGGTGCCCGGTGCGCTGCCGGTGATGCTGTGCCGGCCGCCGACGATCAACGGCACGGTCCGCGCGGTGCGCAACGCGGACGCGGTGCGGGCGATGCCGGGGGTGACCGATGTGGCGGTGGTGCCGACCGGGGTGGCGGTGCGGGCCCGGACGTTCGGGCAGTGCATCGACGCGGTCCGCGCGCTGCAGGTCGACTGGGGCCCGGGCACGGAGGACGGGGCGAGCGACGAGAGCGTGCTGAAGGAGCTCCGGGCCGCCGAACTGCCCTTGGTGGTGCCCCCGTTGCCCCTGCTGACCAAGGCGGTGGACGCCCGGTTCACCTTCCACTTCGCCAGCAACAGCGCGCTGGAGACCAACTGTGCGGTGGCGGACGTCCGGGCCGACCGGGCTGAGGTGTGGGCGTCGCTGAAGTCGCCGATCGTGGCGCAGGAGAAGATCGCGGCCCGGCTGGGCCTGCCGCCGACCGCGGTGACCGTGCACGTGACGGAGGGCGGCGGCTCGTTCGGCCGCAAGCTCTTCCACGACGCGGCGCTGGAGGCGGCCGAGGTGTCCCGGGCGATGGGCAAGCCGGTGCGGCTGATGTGGCACCGCACGGACGACTTCCGCCAGGGCCGCACCCATCCGATGGCGACGTCCCGGGTGCGGGCGACGTACTCGCTCGGCCAGGTGCTCAGCTGCGAGCAGCGGCACACCTCGGTGGCCACCGATTTCGGCCACGGCCTGGGCGAGATCATCACCGCGATGGCGGCCAAGCTGCCGGTGGCCGATCTCGCCTTCTCCGAGACGATGTTCGCGCTGACCCAGCAGACGCCGTACGACTTCGGCGTGACCACGCAGCTGCTGTCCGAGGTGGACAAGGGCTTCAACACCGGTTCGATGCGCGGCATCTACTCGCCGAATGTGCGCACCGCGCAGGAGCTGGTGGTGGACCGGCTGGCGGCGGGCACGGGCAGCGACCCGTACACCTTCCGCCGCCGCTTCCTGAAGGAGGACCGGGCCCGCGCCGTCCTCGACAAGGTGGCCGAACTCGGCGACTGGGGGCGGACCATGGCGGCCGGGACGGCCCAGGGGATCGCCCTGCACCCGGAGTACCACTCGGTGGTCGCGGTGCTCGCCGAGATCGACTGCCGCCCGCAGACCACCGGGCGGACCGTCCCGGACGCGTACACCGGGCCGCGGGTCACCAAGGTGGTCTGCGCGGTCGACGTGGGCCTGGCGGTCAATCCGCGCGGCCTGGAGGCGCAGATGCAGGGCGGCATCATGGACGGCATCGCGCTCGCCCTCAGCTCGGGCCTGCACCTTCAGGACGGGCACTTCCTCGAGGGCAGCTGGGACAACTACTTCTACACCCGGCAGTGGAACACCCCGCCGGAGCTGCAGGTCGTGGTGATGCCGCCGACCACCGGATCGCCGGGCGGTGCGGGCGAGTTGGCGGTCGCCGCCGCCATGGCCGCGGTCGCCTGCGCGTACGGCCGGGCCACCGGCACCATGCCGACCGTCTTCCCGGTCAACCACGGCGGGCCGCTGGGCTTCGAGCCGCTGCCCACCGTCCCGCCGGTCCCGCAGTCGCCGACCGACGGCCGCACCCGCGCGTACTGACACCCCCGGACCTTCCAGCCCCCAGGAGAGACCTCACCGTGCCCGAACACACTTTCATCCTCAACGGCGAGCGGGTCACCGTCGACATCGAGGACGACGTGCGCCTGCTGTGGGTGCTGCGCGACGTCCTCGGCGTCACCGGACCCAAGTACGGCTGCGGGCTGGGCGTCTGCCAGGCGTGCACCAGCCACCTCAACGGCCGGGCGTTCACCCCGTGCTGCGTCCCGGTGGGGGAGCTCGCGCCGGGTGACGAGGTCACCACCATCGAGGGACTGCCGGCCACCGTCGGCGCCGAGCTGCACCCGATGCAGGAGGCGTGGCTGGAGTTCGACGTCGCGCAGTGCGGCTACTGCCAGCCGGGGCAGATCATGGCGGCGGTGGCCAAGGTCCGGCAGGCCAGGGAGGCGGGCCGGGAGATCGGCGAGGCGGACCTGGACGAGATCCGCAACATCTGCCGCTGCGGCACCTACCACCGGATCCGGGAGGCCATCACGGCGGCCGCGAAGCGGTACTGACCCCTCCGCCTCCCGCTCCGAACCACCCCGAAACGCCTGTTCCGGACCGTCCGAGGGGACCGGGCACGTTGGGAGAAGCCCCTGCGGTGCCCGGTTGCTGATCATCTGTAGGGCTGGTCGGTACCTCATCCACGGACGGGCAACGGACACGAGGGGGCGGACTTCATGGGCGCGGAAGCGGGAAGCGCGGGGCTGGGGCGCCGGGCGGCGCGGATCGGCTCGGTGGCGGTGCGACACCTCGGCGGGGCCCTGGTGTCCCGCGGCGGAACGGTCTTGGACCGGCTCGCCGGGGCGGCCCCGGCGATGCTCGACGAGCTCGGTCCCTTCTACATCAAGGTCGGCCAACTGCTCAGCACCCGGCGGGATCTGCTCTCGGACCGGCTGTGCGACCGGCTGGGCACGCTGACCGACACGGTGCCCGCCCCACCCCGCGAGGCGGTCGCCGCGACGCTGACCGAGGCGTACGGGCCGGCCGAGCGGTGGCCGTTCCGGGAGTTCGACTGGGAGCCGGTGGGCAGCGGCTCGATCGCCACCGTCCACCGCGCGGAGCTGTCCGACGGACGGGTGGCCGCGGTGAAGGTCCGCCGGCCCGGGATCGTCCCGCTGATGCGCAGCGACTTCCGGCTGGCCGGCGCGATGGCCGGCACCACCCGGCTGGTGCCGGGCCTGCGCAAGCTGCCCGCGGAGGAGATGCTCGGCCAGATCGGCACCGCCGTCCTGACCCAGGCCGACCTGGCCGCCGAGCGGGCCTCGCTGGAGCGGCTGCGCGCCAACCTGGCCGACGCGTCCGGGGTGCGGCTGCCCGAGCCGTACGCCGAGTACTCCCGCGAGCAGGTGCTGGTCATGGAGTACCTGGACGACCTGCGGGACTTCACCCCCGAGCCGTACACCGCCGAGGAGCGCCGGGACGCGATGCGCCGGGTGCTGCACACGGTCTACCGGATGCTCTTCGTCGACGGCCTGGTCCACTGCGACCTGCACCCCGGCAACCTGCGGCTGAACGCCAAGGGCGAGGTGGTGATCCTGGACGCCGGCTTCGTGGTCCCGCTGCCCGACCGGGTGCGCCGGCACTTCGGCGGCTTCTTCATGAACATGGCCTTCGGGCAGGGCCGGCGCTGCGCCGAGATCGTCATCGAGAGCGCGGCCAAGGTGCCCGAGGGCTTCGACCGGGCAGGCTTCGTCGCGGCCGTGGAGGAGCTGGTCGGGGAGTCGGCCAAGGTGGTGGCGGGCGAGTTCAACCTGGCCGCGTTCGCCCCGCGCCTGTTCAAGCTGCAGCGCCGGTACGGGATCTACG
The DNA here is from genome assembly GCF_024172095.1 of Kitasatospora cinereorecta. Lineage (GTDB taxonomy): Bacteria > Actinomycetota > Actinomycetes > Streptomycetales > Streptomycetaceae > Kitasatospora > Kitasatospora cinereorecta. The sequence goes on from NZ_JAMZDX010000002.1 coordinate 28,428, forward strand.
CGGCGGCCGAGTTCGCCTTCCCGCTGCTCTCGCTGCTGGTGATCGAGGGCATGATCCACAGCTTCGACCCGGGGGTGGACTTCCAGGGCGAGGCGGTGCCGATCCTGATGCGCACCATGGGGCCTTCCGAGCACGCGAGTTGACATCGAGCGCGACACGACCGAGAGGAGAGGGACCATGCTGGTCTGCGTGACGGGTGGCACCGGGTTCGTCGGCGCGCACACGGTGGCCGCGCTGGTCCGGGAGGGCGCCCGGGTACGGGTGCTGGCCCGCGATCCGCGCCGGGTGGAGCGCGCGCTCACCCCGCTCGGCGTTCCCGCCGACGCCGTCGAGACGGTGGCCGGCGACGTCACCGACCGCTCCCGGGTCGAGGCGGCGGTGCGCGGTACGGACGCCGTGCTGCACGCCGCCTCGGTCTACTCCTTCGACACCCGGCGCTACCCGGAGCTGCGCCGCACCAACGTGCTGGGCACCGAACTGGTGCTGGACGCGGCGGTCCGGGCCGGCGTCGAGCGGATCGTGTACGTCTCCAGCGTCGCCGCGCTCTACCCCTCGGCGGACGCCGCGGTGACCGCCGACTCCCCGGTCGGCCGGCCGCGCGAGGCGTACATGGCCAGCAAGGCCGAGGCGGAGCAGGTGGCCCGCCGGTTCCAGGCCGAGGGCGCCCCGGTGGCGGTGACCTACCCGCCCGCGCTGATCGGCCCGGACGACCCGAACCTGGGCGACCAGAACGCCCGGCTGCGCAACGAACTGCGCGGGCTGATGCCGATGTGGCCGCTGGGCGGCTTCCCGCTCGGCGACGTCCGGGACACCGCGCGGCTGCACGCCCGCCTGCTGCTGGGCTCCGGGGAACCGACCGGCCGGCATTTCGGGCCCGGCCGGTACCTGACCACCCGCGGCTACCTCGCGGAGGTCTCCGCGGCCACCGGGCGGCGGCTGCCGGCGCTGTTCCTGCCGGCGGTGACCATGCTGCCGGTCGGCCGGCTGGTGGGCCTGGTGCAGCGGGTCTGGCCCTGGCACATCCCCGCCGAGTACGGCGCGGTCTACATCTGCTCGGCCGCCGCGCCGGTGGCCGAGGGCGAGTCCACCGGCGGGGTGGAGCCGCGGCCGCTGGTCGAGAGCATCGGCGACACGGTGCGCTGGCTGCACGGCCGACACCTGCTGACCAATCGTCAGGCCGGGCTCGCGGCACGGCCATTGGCCGACGTCGGAGTCGGCCCGTCCTGAGCGGTGCCGGCCGACCGTCCGGCATCCGAGCTTCGAGGAGATCCCCATGTCCACGGCCCTGTGGGAGAAGGTCCCCCACCACGCCGCCTACCGCACCACGCGCCAGACGCTGCGGGAGCTGTTCACCGCCCACCCCGGCGCGCCGGGTCTGGGCGTGCCGGCCTGTCCGGACTGGCGGATGGTCGACATCCTCAACCACCTGGTCTCGGTCAACCGGAGAATGGTCCACGGCACGGAGATCCCGCTGTGGGAGATCCCCTCCGAACCGTCCGGGCGCCGGGTGGACGAGCTGTTCGCGGACTGGGCCACGCTGGACGAGGGCACCCGCAAGCGGCTGGAGGAGCCGTACAAGCTGCAGCACTCGATCCTGGTGATGGACGCCTTCTCGCACGAGGTGGACATCCGGAACGTGCTCGGCGAGCCCGTGCCCGCCGACCATCCCTCGTACCCGATCGCGCTCGACCTGCTCACGCTGGGCCTGGGACTGTCGGTGCGGTCGCACGGGCTGCCGGCACTGCGGCTGGAGACCGACGGGGCCTCGTGGGTCTCGGGGGACGGGGAGCCGGCCGGAACCGTGCGGGGACACCGGCACGACTTGCTGCGGATGCTGACGGGGCGTCGGACCCTGGAGCAGATCTACGCCCTGGACTGGAAGGGTGAGCCGGCGACCTGGTCGGCGGCGTTCACCTGGGGCCCGTTCCAGGTGCCGGAGGCGGCCACCGAGAGCCCGTTCGCGGGGTAGGAGGGCCGGCCGTCGAGTTCCGGCAGGGCCAGCAGGATCGGGATGTCGAAGGCGCAGAAGGGGCGGGTCAGGATGTCGGTCTCGACCGGCGCGCCGTTCCGGATCACCACGGGTTCCCGGGTCGCGCCGATGAACAGCGGCTGCCTGACCCAGGGTCTGGGCTCGATCGGCCGGCTCGGGACGACCGCGACCCGGACGAACCACTGCCCGTCGGGTAAGCCGGCCAGCCGGAACGCCCCCGGCTCCTCCAGGACGTCGCAGGACCTGGGCTGGCCCTCCGGGATCGACTCCTTGAACGCGGCCACGTAGATGCGGATCGGCAGGTCCGTGTCGGGCACCGACACCTCGCCGTACGTCCCGCCCCGGTGCGCCGGCGGCCCGCTCGGCCGCAGCGCCCGGGGCAGCGCCGACATGCCGAGTTCGGACATCATCCGGAACCGGGCGGGCGGCACGCCCACGCTGCGGGTGAAACGGCTGGTGAAGGTGCCGAGGCTGTTGTAGCCGACCCGGAAGGAGATGTCGGTGACGCTCTCGGAGGTTTCGAGGAGGAGTTTTTTCGCCATACAGAGTCTTACGGCGGCGAGAAATCGACTCGGCGAGGTCCCGGTCAGCGTGCGGAAAACTCGCGAGAAGTAGAACTTGCTGAGGATCGCGGTGTCTGCTATGTCGGCCAGGGTCAGCGGTTCGTCGTACCGGTGCCACATGGTGGCGATGGCTCGCTCGACTGCCTCTTGCATTACAGCTCTCCATTCCCTTGGGTAGGCGAATGTCGTTCTGTGTCGCGATTCCGAGGAGCCTAGCGATTCGGTGACGCGTACTCAACAGTGAGTAGCGGAAGGCCAGTCGGCGATCCAGTGGGTCTGGAAGCCGTGCGGGACGCGGGCCGGGAGCGGGACCACGGCGACCGGCGGTCCGGTGAAGTCGGCGGTGTCCACCACGACCAGCTCACCGTGGCCGCTGGCGGCGTCGTGGGCGATGGTCAGCAGCCAGCCGTCGCCCTCCGGGGCGAGCGGTCCGCGCGGGACGAAGGCGGCCCGCCCGGCCTCCCGTCCGGGGGCCAGCCGGTGCTCGTCGGTGCGGCCGGTGTGCAGGTCGTGGCGGAGCAGACGGGGACCGGCCAGTGCGGCGCCCTGGCCCTCCCGCAGGCCCACGGTGAAGGCCCAGCGGTACGGCGAGCCCGCGTACCGGTCGTCGATCCGCGGGAACTCCTGCGTACGGCCGTCGAGTTGCTCCTCCTGGACGGTGCCGGAGAGGCGGTCGACGGTCCACCGCCACAGGGTCGGGGTGGACTCGGTGGGGTGCAGCGGGTCGCGGTCGAAGGCCCGCTCGTGGCGGATCACGTCGATCACGGTGTGGCGGCCGCGCTCGAAGGCGTTGACGGCGTGGAAGACGTAGCAGGGGTCGATCTCCAGCCACAGCACGTCGGCGTCGCCGCCGTCGCGGGGCAGGATGCCGAGCCGGGCGCCGTGGTTGTCGTCCCAGCGGTAGGGCACCCGCGAGCCGGCCGCGGCCTCGCGCGGGTCGAAGACGACCGGGAGGTCGTAGACGACGGCGTGGCGGTCGGTGAGCGAGAAGGCGTGCACCATCGGGGTGCCCTTGACGGTGATCGGTTCGGCCCGGCGGACCTTGCCGAGCGCGTCCACGGTGACGTGGGTCAGATGGGGGGAGCGGTGGTCGTAGGCGAGGGCGTGCAGCTCGCCGGTGAGCGGGTCGCCGACCGGCTGGGCGCCGAAGCCGCCGGGGAGGGTGCCGTCGAAGTCGATCCGGGCCACGCTGTCCAGTTCGCCGCTCAGCTGCACCGGCAGCGCGCCGCCGCCGCCGAGGGCGAGGGTGCGACCGGCGTGTCGGACCAGGCCGGCGTTGGTGTTGTCGCCGAGGCCGTTCCGCGGGCCGGGGGTGGGGAGTTCGCCGAGTGCGCGGGTGACGCGGTCGGTGCGCAGCCAGCGGTTGCGGTACCACTCGGCGCGCCCGCCGCGCAGCCGCAGGCCGTGCACCATGGCGTCGCCGGCGAAGGCGTGGTCGAGGGCCGGGTCGTGCGCGCCGAGCGGGTTGGCGCCGATCCGCAGCAGGGTGCCGTCGAGCTCGACGGGCAGCTGCCCCAGGACGGGCAGGCCGTGGACGGTGAGTTCCTCGGTGACCGGGCGGTACCCGGCAGTGAGCAGGTGCGACGTGCCATGGGTCCGGTGGGTGAGCATCTTCTCCGCCCTCGCATACCGTCGTTATATAACACTGTTGTGTTTAGGTTGGCAGCGCCGTGAGAGGATGTCAAGGGTGAGCCCACGTCAGATCGACCCCCGACTCGGGGCCCAACTCGTCGAGGCAGCAGCCAGGTTGCTCGCCGAGGAGGGTCCGAAGGCGCTGTCCACCCGACGGCTGGCGGCCGAGGTCGGCACCTCGACGATGGCCGTCTACACCCACTTCGGCGGCAAGGACGACCTGGTCCGGGCGATGGTGCGGGAGGGCTTCGGCTACCTCAACCGCAGGCTCACCGAAGTCGCCGAGACCGACGACCCGATCGCCGACATCGCGGTGCTCGGCTGGGCCTACCGGCACAACGCGGTGGAGCACCACAACCTCTACACCGTGATGTTCGGCGGCTCCAGCCTCGGCGGCTTCGCACTCACCGACGACGACCGCCAGCACGGCCGCTACACCCTGGAGACCCTGGTCAAGGCGGTGGCCCGGGCCATGGAGGTGGACCGGCTCGACCCCGGCGACGCCTACCTGGTCGCCCACCAGCTCTGGATCCAGCTGCACGGCCTGGTCACCCTGGAGCTCGGCGGCTACCTGATCGGCCCGTACGACGCCGACACCTGCTTCGAGGCCCAGGTCTGCGGCATGCTGATCGGCGCCGGCGACGAACCGGCCGCCGCCCGGACCTCCCTGGCCGCCGCACGCGAACGGCGGGCCTGAGCGCCGCAGCGCCCGGGCCCGCCGTCGCGGGGTGGTACCGGTCAGGCGTTCCACGGGGCGGTCGGGAACCAGATGTACCCGAGGCGCCCGAGCACCTTGACGTCCCAGTAGATCAGCGTGAAGACGCCGGCGATCAGGAAGGCCGCGGCCGTCACCGCCGCCGTCCGGCCCGGCTTGGCCGCCATCCAGCGCTGCAGCCGCCCGCCGGTGCCGTACGCCAGCAGCAGCACCAGCACCGCCATCACCAGGATGTTGCCGATCGACTGCAGGCTGAACGCGAACGCGCCGTACAGCGGGTTGTGGGTGGAGGCGGCGTGCCGGAACAGGTCGCGGAACAGCGGGTACGGGCGGCCGATCAGGAAGCCGCCGACCAGCGCGCCCAGCACCACCATCCGGGCGTTCGGGAAACGCCGGGTGAGCGGGCCCAGCGGGTCCTTCACCACCCCGGCCGAGGCCAGGCCCAGCACGATCATCACCAGCGCGATCAGGCCGAACGCGATCATCGACTGGGCGGACCGCGGCGAGATGGTGCCGGCCTTGCTCGCGGCGGTGGAGAACTGCGGCATCCGGGTGCCCACGATGCCGACCAGGGCGCCGTACGCGGCCGACACCGGGATCATGCCGGCCGCCAGCCAGCCGAGCGGCTTGACGGTCTGCAGGAAGCGCTGCGAGCGGGAGGCCTCCTGCCCGACCAGCGGCCCGACCGCGCCGAACACCGCGATGTTGCACGCGGTGAACGAGCCGGCCAGGCCCGAGACGAACGCGAACAGCACACCGGTGGCGATGCCCGCGATCGGGGTCTTGTGCGCGTCGTGGCCGAGCAGCGCGTTGGCGGTGTTGAAGCCGATCTCGTCGTCGACCAGCTTCGCGGACCAGGCGTACGACAGGAACACGCCGAAGAGCGTGGAGAGCACGATCAGCGGCCAGCGGCGGCGGGTCGGCGCGGCGACGGCCAGGTCGGTCATGGGAACGGCACTCACGGGTACCGGACTCCTTCGATCGGGGGCGGGACGGCAAGAGTCTTGGGGGCCGCGGGGTGGCCGGTCTTCTTCCGTCGTGCTCCGCGCGGGGCACGTTGGAAGTAGGTGTCCATTCGGCTCAGGGCCGACGATTTGAGTCGGACAGCTGCGTCCAATTCGGCAGCGCGACCCCTGGAGGAAACGATGGCGGGTTCTTGGCGTGCGCTCCGGCGCCGAATTCTGACCCCCGATTTCTCGCACACGAAAGTCTCGGTCCGCGGTTTCCACGACAAGAGCCCGGAATCGACGAAACTCCTCGAGACCGTCGGCTCGACCTTTCTCACCGGCTATGCGTACGCGGTCGAGGCGCGCACCGTCGCGGACGCGGAGGAGCGGCTGGAGACCGTTCCGCACCAGTTCCGCGGCTTCGCCTACGAGGGCGCCGCGATGGGCTTCGCCATGCTCGACGGCCTGCCCGGCGGCGGCAACCGCCGGGTCGAACAGCTGCTGAACGGCCGCGGCCGCCACCACAGTTACATGGTGTACGTCGGAGTCGGCTGGGCGATGGCCCGGTTGCCCCGGTTCCGGTGGGCCGCCGTCACCCCGCCCGACCCGCTGCTGCGCTGGCTGGTGCTGGACGGCTACGGATTCCACCAGGCCTTCTTCAAGACCGCGAAGTACGTCCACCAGCAGTACCGGGAGCCGAACTTCCCCTGGCCGGTGGGCGGTCCGGCCTGGTACGCCGACCGGGCGCTCGACCAGGGCATCGGCCGGGCCATGTGGTTCGTCGGCGGCTCCGACCCCACCGTGGTGGCGGACATGATCGACCGCTTCCCCGAGGAGCGCCGTCCCGACCTGTACAGCGGCTCGGGCCTGGCCGCCACCTACGCCGGCGGCGGCGACGAGTCCGAGCTGGAGGTGCTCTGGAAGCGGGCCGGAAAGTACGCCCCGCAGGTCGCCCAGGCCTCCGCCTTCGCCGCCACCGCCCGGGTCGAGGCGGGCCTGACCGTCCCGCACACCGAGCTCGCCGCCGGCTTCTTCTGCGGGATGAGCCCGGCCGAGGTCGCCGTCCTCTGCGACACCCTGCGCCCCCGCCCGGTCGTCGACGGCGAGGTGCCCGCGTACGAGCAGTGGCGCCGCCGGATCGCCGAGCAGCTCGCCGAGCACCGCGGGGTCGACGCGTGAGCGCCCCCGACCTCGCCCCTGGCCGGGCCGACCGCGACCCGGCGCCCGCGCCCTCGCCGGCGTCGTCCGCCAAGCGCCTGCCGCCCGGCCCGTCGCGCAGCCGCACCCCGGCCCTGCTCGCCCGGATGGCCCGCGACCGGCTCTCGGTGATGACCGCCGCCGCGCTCAAGTACGGCGACGCGGTGCGGCTGCCGCTCGGCCCGAAGACGCTGTTCTTCTTCAACCACCCCGACCACGCCCGCCGGGTGCTGGTCGACAACGCCGCCAACTACCACAAGGGCATCGGCCTGGTGCACGCCCGCCGCGCCCTCGGCGACGGGCTGCTGACCAGCGAGGGCGACCTCTGGAAGGCCCAGCGCAAGGTCATTCAGCCGGTCTTCCAGCCCCGCCGGATCGCCCGGCAGACCGAGGCGGTCGCCGAGGAGGCGGCGAAGCTGGTCGCCCGGCTCAGGGCCCGCGAGGGCACCGGGCCGGTCGACGTCCGCGACGCGATGACCGAGCTGACCCTCGGCATCCTCGGCCGCACCCTGCTGGACGCCGACCTGAGCGCCTACGACTCGATCGGGCACTCCTTCGAGGTGGTCCAGGACCAGGCCATCTTCGAGATGATGTCGCTCTCCGCCGTCCCGGCCTGGGTGCCGCTGCCCCAGCAGCGCCGCTTCCGGACCGCCCGGGACGACCTGGAGCGGATCGTCGCCGCGCTGGCCGCCGAGCGCGGCGCCCACCCCACCGAGCACGGCGACGACGTGCTCTCCCGCCTGGTCGACGCGCTCGACGCCGAACCCGACGAGACGGTCCGCCGGCAGCGGATGCGCGACGAACTGGTCACCCTGCTGCTGGCCGGCCACGAGACCACGGCCTCCACCCTCAGCTGGACCTTCTACCTCCTCGACCAGCACCCGCTGGTCTGGGAACGGGTCCACGACGAGGTGGTGGACGTGCTCGGCGACCGCCTGCCCACCACCGCCGACCTGCACCGGCTCACCTACACCACGATGGTGCTCCAGGAGGTCATGCGGCTCTACCCGCCGGTGTGGATCCTGCCCCGCAAGGCCCAGCAGGAGGACGAGATCGGCGGCTTCCACGTCCCGGCCGGCGCCGAGGTGCTGATCTGCCCGTACACCCTGCACCGCCACCCCGAGTTCTGGGCGGCGCCGGACCGCTTCGATCCCGAGCGCTTCGCCCCGGGCCGCGAGCGGGAGCGCAACCGCTACGCCTACCTGCCGTTCGGCGCGGGCCCGCGGTACTGCGTGGGCAGCAGCCTCGGCCTGCTGGAGGCCACCGTGGTGATCGCCCTGGTGGTGCGCGAGCTGCGACTGGCCAAGGCCCCGGGCTGGGTGCCGACGCCGGAGCCGATGCTCACCCTGCGGGTGCGCGGCGGGCTGCCGATGACCGTCCACTCGGTCTGACGCCCAGCGGCAACCAAGGAGCCCCCCGGCCGGTCGGCCGGGGGGCTCCTCGGTGGTTCGCGCCAGTCGGTCGGCCGGCGGCTAGCCGGCCAGGCGCTGGAAGCCGCCGCCGAAGTACAGCAGCGGGTCGTCGGCCGGCTCACGGCCAAGGTCGAGCACCGAGCCGAGGAAGATGGAGTGGTCGGCGCCGTCGTACTCGGCCGCCACCGAGCACTCCAGCCAGGCCTGGGCACCCACAAGCAGCGGCGCCCCGGTGTGCCGGCCGCGCACCGTCTCGACCGACTCGAACTCCTCGGGCCCGCGCGGGCGCTGGTGGTTGGCGAAGTGCCGGGCCGCCTTCTCCTGGCTGCTGCCGAGCACCGAGACGGCGAACGCGCCCTCGGCCACGATGGCCTCGTGCACGGCCGCGGTGCGCAGCACGCAGATCAGGATCAGCGCCGGGTCCAGGGAGACCGAGGTGAACGCGTTGGCGGTCATCCCGCGGGGCTCGGTCCGCCCGGCGGTCACCACGGTGACCCCGGTGGCGAATCGGCCCAGCACGCCGCGCAGTTCGGTCCGGTCGTGGGTCCGCGGCAGCCGGTCGAGGACCGAGCGGACCGGCGGGATTCTGTCGATGGAGGTCATCGGCTACGCCTCGCTCGGGACAGGGACGCGCTGCCCGGGCCGGGCACTCGCGTACGGTTCCAGCGCCAGCCGCAGCCCCTCGGGGACGCGGGTGGGCCGGGTGTTGGTGTTCGGGCCGCGCATGCACGCCACCCGCTGCCGGCCCTTGGCGACCAGCTCCTCGCCGCCCTCCGGGGTCAGCTTGACGTAGTCGAAGCTGAACCCGATCTGGGTCTGGGTCAGGTCCTCCAGCCGCATCCGGATGGAGAGCTGGTCGAACGCGGTGATCTCGGCGAAGAACTCGCAGTCCACCTTGAGGGTGAACAGCTTCAGGTCGCCGCGGATGTCCTCCAGCACCTCCGGCGAGAGCTCCCGCAGGAACATCTCCCGGCACCGGCCCTGCCAGCGAAGGTAGTTGACGTAGTAGACGTTGCCGACCAGGTTGGTCTCCTCGAAGCCGACCAGGTGGCGGTACTCGTAGTAGGGCTGCATTCTCACTCCTCGGACTGCGACATCACGGCGAACACCACCGGTTCGTCGACACCCAGCAGGGCCGTCGGGAAGGTCGCCACCAGCGCACCGCCGGAGCGCAGCACCACCCAGCGCGCCGGGGTGTCCGGCACGTCGGCCACCGTCAGGTCCGCGAGCGCCCGCCCGTTCTTGCGCAGGCACTCCACCGCTCCCCAGACCCGGGTCGCGGCCTGGTCCAGCACCTCACCCTGCTCGGCGGCGACCAGCCGGGCCAGCGCCAGGCCGTCCTGGCCCAGCAGCCCGGTCCAGTCCGCCTCCGAGCGGGCCTCGACGGTCTCCACGTCACCGGCGACCGCCGCGTCCCGGCCGAGCACCGCGAAGGTGACGCCGGCGCCGTGCGAGGAGGAGACCGTACGACCGGTCACCTCCGGCCGACCGTCCGGCCGGTAGCGCACCTCGGCGGGTCCGCCGAGCGCCCAGCCGACCGCCTCGGCGGTCCGCTCCCGGCGCGCCCGGACGCCCAGTGCGGGCTCCTCGCCGTCCGGCAGGACGACGCAGCGCACCGGCGCGTTCAGCACCGTCTCGGCCCGCCGCTCCAGGAACGCGCCCAGCAGCTCGGGCTGCCACGGGCCGGCGCCGTCCAGCTTGCGCACCGCCTGCAGCTTCAGGCCCTCCCAGCGCTCGACCAGCACACCGTCCTGGTCGCGCACGTCGAGGTCGTACAGGTAGGTGTCGTTGACCTTGGACCGCTCGACGGCGTGCAGGGTGACCTGCTTCTCGGCGCGGACCGCCGTCGGGTCGGCCAGGTACAGCCGCTCGACGCTGACCGGCAGCAGGGTGGCGTCCGGGACGCAGCACTGGATCGAGTGCATCATCGCGTCCCGGGTGCCCGGGTCGGCCAGCAGCAGCTCGGCCGGCAGGTACCCGGCGAACCAGCCCGTGGTCGGCACCGCGGCGACCTCCGCGACGCAGCCCTTGGCCGCCAACTCCCGGTAGCCCAGCAGCCGCTGGAACCGGCCGCCCTGGAACAGCACCGGACCGTACAGGTCCCGGGCCGGGTCCAGGCCCAGGCGCGGGGCGTCCTCGGCCACCGGCCGCGGGGCGCCGTCCTCGGGCGCCGGGCGGTCGTAGCGCAGGGTGGCCCGGAAGTGGTCCGCCTGGAAGCCGGTGTCGCTGGAGCGGATCACCGCCCTGACCGTGGTGGCGTCGGTGGCCAGCACCGCCACCCGGACGGTGGTGGAACCGGAGACCGGGACGACGATCGGCCGCAGGAACTCCATGTCCTCCAGCACCGGCGTACCGGTGAGCCCGGTGACCGCCGCACCGGCCTGCGCCATCGCCTCCATGCCCAGCACGGCGGGGAAGAGCAGGTCCCCGTCGAGCAGGTGGTCCGACAGGTACGGGTCGCCCGCCGCCGACAGGTCGGTGTCGACGACCAGTTCGACGCCCGGGTAGAACGCCTGCGGCCGGTCCAGGAAGCGCAGCAGCGGCAGTTCGCGCTGCTCCAGGGCGAGGGTCGGCAGTCCGCCGGCCCGGCCCATCACCACCATCGCGGTGGGCGCCTCGGGGTCGGCCAGCAGCCGCTTGAGCAGGGCCACGCCCTCCTCGGTCGGGATCGGCTCGATGCCGTCGCGGATCAGCGCCTCCAGGACGCCGAGCCGCTCGCCCATGCCGGCCCCGGACCACACCGACCACTCCAGCGCCAGGCACCGGCAGTCGGGGTAGTCCTCCTGGACCTTGCGGGTCAGGTCGGTCAGCCAGTCGTTGGCGGTGGCGTAGTCCGCCTCGCCGCGCAGGCCGGCCCGGCCGATGATCGAGCCGAAGGTGACCAGCAGGCGCAGCTCGGCCGGGTCGACCGCGGCCAGCACGGTCTCCAGACCGGTGATCTTGGTGGCCAGGGTGCGCCGGAACGAGGACTCGTCCAGGTTGGTCAGCGCGTGCGGCTCGTTGCGGCCGGCGCCGTGCAGCACGGCGGTGACCGGGCCGAGCGCGGCGCGGATCCCGGCCACGGCGGCCTTCACCTCGTCGGCCGAGGTGACGTCCGCCCGGGCGTAGTGGAAGGACAGGCCGGCGGCCGCCATCCGCTCCAGGTTGGCCGCCAGCTCCCGGTCGTCGGCCGGGTCGGAGCGGCCCAGCAGGCCGATCGCGGCGCCGGTCTCCAGGCCGAGTTCCAGGGCGCACTCGGCGGTGATGCCCTTGCCGCCGCCGGTGACCAGCAGGACGTCCCCGAGGCCCAGCGCGGACGGCCCGCCGGTGCGGGCCTCGGCCGGCAGCGGACGCAGCACCGGCACCCGGCGCACCCCGTCGACGCCGTGGTGGACCTCGCTGAACCCGCTGGTCGCCGCGACGTCCGCGGTGATCAGGGCGGCCAGCTCGGTGGCCCGCTCCACCGGGAGGTCCTCCGGCAGCGGCACCGTCACCAGGGTGGTGGTGACCTCCGGGGCCTCCAGGTGCAGGGTCTTGGCCAGACCCGCGGCGCCCCGCCGGTCGCCGACCGCGACGAACCGGGTGCCCTTGGCGGCCCGGCCGAGCGCGGCCCGCGCGGCGGACAGCATCAGCGCCGCGTGCTCCTCGTCGCAGGCCCGCGGCAGGCAGAGCAGCACGCCGCCGCCGAGCCCGGCCCGGCCCAGCGCGTGATGCAGCGCCCCGGCCAGCGGGTGGTGGTCGGTGGTGAACAGCTGCCAGTCGCCGCCGGTGGTCGCGGTGGCGGCGCCCGGGGCGGCCTCCACCAGGTCCACGGCGAACGCCCGCACCCACGGGCGGACCCCGGCCGCGATCCGCGGCGCGTCCTCGCCGCCGGTCGCCGTCTCGGACAACTCGTCCAGCAGGCGCGCGAGTTCGGCGATCGTCGAGGTGGCGAACGCGGAGGTCACCATCGGGGCGGAGATGCCCAGCTCCTGGGCGGCCTGGTTCATCACCTGGCCGACCGTGATGGAGCTCAGGTGCAGCTCGTCCAGCGGGTTGCTGTCCGGGTTGACCGCGTCCAGCGGCAGCTCGGCCCGCTCCGCGGCCAGCCGCAGCAGCACCTGGAGGCTGCTCGCCCCGGACGCGGCGGGAGCCGGCGCAGCGGCCGCGACGGCCACCGGCTTCGGCTTCTCGGCGCGCTCGACCCCGGCGAAGGAGAAGTCGCCCTCCGGGACCGACTCGGCGGGGCTGGCGAAGAAGCGGAACTCCTTGTCCAGCGGCAGCGGCCGGGTGAACCGGTCGCGGAACAGCTCACCGTGCTCGACCGGCGCGCCCAGCGTGTACGCCGCCGCCACCGCGGTCAGCAGACCGGCCAGCGAGCCGCTGTCGGCCTCCAGCGAGACGGTCGGCACCGCCGGTGCGATCTCGGCCGCGAGTCCGCGCAGCACCTTGCCCGGGCCGACCTCGATCAGCAGGTCGGCGTCGGCCGCCAGGTGCTCCACCGCCTCGGCGAAGCGCACCGGGTCGAGCACCTGCCGGGTGAGCAGCTGCACGACGTCCACGTCGGCCGCCAGCTCGCCGCCGGTGACGGTGGAGAGCATCCGGCGGGCGAGCGGGGCGAAGGTCTCGGTCGCCAGGTGCCGGCCGAAGCCCTCGGCGGCGGGGGCGACCGCCTCGGAGTGGAAGGCGTGCGAGACGTTGATCCGGGCGGTGCCGTAGCCCAGCCGGGCCGCCTTGGCGCAGACCCGCTCGACCGCGGCCACCGGGCCGGAGATCACCGTCTGGGACGGGCTGTTGTAGCCGGCGATCACCACCGGCTCGCCCGCCATCAGCGGCTCGACCAGGGCGGCCTCGGCCGCGATGCCGGCCATCGTGCCGCCGCCGTCGCTGGCCTCGGCCATGACCTGCCCGCGCACGCTGGCGATCCGCAGCAGCGCGGCCTCGTCCATCGCACCGGCCCAGTGCAGCGCGGTGACCTCGCCCAGGCTGTGGCCGGCCGCGCCGACCGCCTCGATGCCGAGCGCGGAGAGCACCCGCAGGCCCGCCACCGAGGAGGTGACGATCCGGGGCTGGGCCACCGCGGTGGCCACCAGGTCGCCCTCGGTGGGCTGGGCGTGGGTGCGGTACAGCTCGTCCACCGAGGCGAAACGCTGCCGGATCGCGCCGCCGTCGCCGCGCCGCCCGGCGCCCTGGCCGGGGAACAGGAAGCCGATCCGCGGAGTCAGCGCGGCGTTGCCGAGGAAGACCCCGCCGGCGGTGTCCAGCACCGAGCGGGCGCCGGAGTCCAGCAGGGTGAGCAGCTTGGTGAAGCGCTGCTCGGCCTGCTCGGGGGTTGCGGCGACCACCGCGGCCCGGATCGGCCGGGCGGCCAGCTCGCCCTGCAGGGTGGCGGCCAGGTCGCCGAGTTCGGCGAAGGACAGCCGCGGGGTCAGCGCGGCCAGCTTGGTGACCTTGCCACGCAGCTCGGCCATGCCGTCCGCGTCGACCAGCAGCAGCTCGACGTCCTGCCGGGAGGCGACCAGCTTGCGGGTGGTCCGGCCGACGTCCTCCTTGCGGACGCCGTCGGCGTGCTCGACCACCACGTGCGCGTTGATGCCGCCGAAGCCCATCGAGGAGACGCCGGCCCGGATCGGGGCGCCGGACGGCCACAGCTCGGCCTCGCCGGGCACCCGCAGGGCGGGCTTCTCGCCGGTCAGCTCCTGGTGCGGGTCGTGGTGGCTGGTGGCCGGCGGGATCACCTGGTGGCGGACCGCCAGCACGGCCTTGATCAGACCGGCCACGCCGGCCGCGCCCTTGGTGTGGCCGAAGTTGCCCTTGACGGTGGAGATCGCGGCGGGCGCGGCGTCCGGGTCGGCGGCCCGGCGGGCCTCGGAGAAGGCGCGCAGCTCGGTGGCGTCGCCGACCGCGGTGCCGGTGCCGTGGCCCTCGAAGTAGGAGACCGTCTCGATGCCGAACCCGGCCCGGGCGTACGCCCGCTGGAGCGCCAGGCGGTGACCGCTGGCCTCCGGGCGGGTGATGCCGCCCTTGCCGTCCGAGGAGTAGCCCCAGCCGGCCACCGAGGCGTACCGGAACCGGCCCTGGGCGACGGCGTCCTCGTCGCGCATCAGCACCAGCATGCCGCAGCCCTCGCCGGGCCAGAAGCCGTTGGAGCCCTTGTCGTAGACCTTCATCTCGCCGGTGGCCAGCGCGCCGGTCTTGGCGAAGCCGATCACCTCGAACGGGTCGATGGACAGGTCCACGCCGCCGGCGATCGCGACGTCCATCCGGCCGTCGGCCAGCGCGTCGCACGCGGTGGCCACCGACAGCAGCGAGGACGAGCAGGCGCCGTCGACGGTGAAGCCGCCGCCCTTGAAGTCGAAGTGGTTGCAGATCCGGCCGGCGATGGTGTTGGCCAGGCCGCCGGCCAGGCTGTCCTCGCCGATCGGCGGGAACGGGCTCTTGTAGCGCTCCTCCAGGCCGTCCAGGAACGCGGCCAGCGCCGCGTCGTCCCAGCCCTGCTCGCGCAGCGCGGCGCCGACCGTGCGGCGCACGTACGGCCAGCGCAGCCGCATCAGGTTGGCCCGGCTGAACTCGCCGGTGAGCGTGTTGCCGATGATGACACCGGTGTTGGAGTCGGCCAGGCCCTCGCCGAGCGGGAAGCCGGCGTCCTCCAGCGCGCGGGCGGCGGTGTCCAGTGCCAGCCAGTGCGTCATGTCGGTGGCGCGGAAGGTGGATCCGGCGATCCGGTGCTTGACCCGGTCGAACTCGAACCCCTCGATCACCGCGGCCTTGGGGGAGTAGAACTTGTCCGGCGCGGCCGGGTCCGGGTCGTAGTAGTCCTCGGCCCGCATCCGCTCGTCGGGCAGCCTGCGGAAGGCCCGCCGGCCGGCCAGCACGTTGCGCCACAGCTCGTCGTGCGAGTCGGCGTCGGGGTAGCGCGCGGCGATGCCGACGACGGCGATTCTCGGGGGCTTGTTCGCGGTCACGCCGCCACCGCCTCGGTGCTGCCGGTCTGCTTGCCGAGCTCGGCCGCGATGCCGTCGCCGAGGGTGCGGCCGCCGTCCTGCTTCTGCTTCGAGCGCTGGATCCAGTGGGCGACCCACCAGCCGGCGCCGCGCAGACCGCAGACCACGGTGACCGCGAAGAACAGGGTGTACACCACGTTGAACAGCATCAGCACGCCGTAGACCATGGCCACCCAGGAGCCGAACATGAACTGGTTCTTGCCCTTGGACGGCGTGGTGCCCGGGTCGCTGATCATGTAGTTGGTGAAGAGCACGAAAGCCACACCGCTCATCGGGCCGAGCGCCGAGAAGATCGCCACGTCCCAGACCCAGTGCCGGATGAGGGCCTGGATCACGAAGGCGCCCAGCCAGCCGACGATCAGCGGGACCTTCTTGGTCAGCATCGCGTTGATCACGGTGCCCGAGGTGACGATGATCAGCGGGATGCCCACCCGGAAGAAGGTGTTGGCGTTCTCGGTGAACTCGTACGGCGGGGCGATGGAGACCCAGGAGCCGAAGCAGACCAGGGTGACCGTGATGCCGAAGTTGGACGGGTTCATGAAGTGCCGCATCCGGCCGGCGACCGGCGCCTGCAGGGCGTGCTTGCCGGCCACGCCGACGAAGGTGGCGAACAGCACCGGCAGCAGCAGGTCGTTGCAGTAGAGCAGCATGTTGGCGGCCAGCGCGGTGATGTGCGAGGGCAGCAGGAACTCGTACATGCCGCGGGCGCCGTTGCCCAGGAAGCGCGGGGTGCGGCGCTGCGCCCAGGCGCTGACCAGCTCGAAGACGATCTCGGTGGTGTAGGCGGTGAGCACGGCGAGGATCGGCCACAGCCACGGCTGCTCGAAGCCGAGCAGGGTGTAGCCGAAGATGTTGAAGACGGAGATGGAGATGGCGAAGTTGCGCAGTGCCAGGTAGCGCGGGTCCTTGGCGGACGACTGCTTGGCGGCCGCGGGCTTCGCGGCGGCGATGACGGGGGCGCTCATCGGCTCGGAACCTCCTGGACGTCGCTGGTCAGTACGAGCGAGTGGGTACCGGGCTTCATCTCCAGGGTCTTCTCGTGCATCCCGCCGGTGGCGTCGCGCCAGCAGAGCATCACCGAGGCCGGACCGGCCTGGTCGGCGAGGCCGAAGTGCACGTTGAAGCTGCGGAAGCCGCCGTGGCCGCTGCCGCCGTCGAGCTGGGAGATCTGGGTGCCCTTGGGCGTGGTGACCTTGACGGTGGCGCCGTAGGCGGGCGCGCCGATGTTGGTCAGGCCCTTGCCGGCGTCGCTCTCGCCGGTCGGCCGGTACAGGTTGAGGTCGAGGTAGTGACCCGGGTTGGGCGCCTTGTTGGCGTAGAAGGCCGGCGGGCCCCACTGCCGGGCGATCGCGAGGTCGAGCAGGCCGGAGCCGGTGGTGTCGCCCATCGCGATGGCGCGGGTCGGGGTCGGCACCGCGAGGCCCAGCTGCTTGCTGATGTTGGCGAAGGTGCCGCCCTTGGTGCGGGCGTAGAAGGCCAGTTCGTCGTCGCCGGCCAGGTCGTCACCGGGCTGGACGTTCGGCCACATCATCGGGTTGGAGAGCAGGTCGTCGTTGGTCATGGCCATCTCCTGCAGCCACGGCCAGCGGTCGATGTCGCCCTTGACGAAGCCGTCGGCCTGCAGGATGGACAGGTTGCCGCTGTTGTTGAAGTCCGCCATCTTGGCGTCCCAGCCCCAGCCGGTCCACGCCACGCCGTTCTCGCGCGCCTCCTGGGTGAACGGCGCCACGTCGTCCTGCAGTTGGCGCTTCATGTCGGCGTCGTCCTTGGCCCGGTTGATCCAGAGGAAGTTGGACTCCTCCAGGCCCCAGGCCTCGGTGATGTTGCTGACCATCATGTCGAAGCTGCCGTTGTGGTCGACGTCGGCGAAGTCGACGCCCATGCCCTTGAACGAGCCCTTGCCGAGGACGAAGGACTTCGGCGTGGTCGCGTCCCGCTGGCCGGTCGCCTCGGAGAACTTGATGTGTCCCGGGGTCGAGCGGTTGTACAGCAGGTGGGCGTGGCCGAAGTCGTTGGCGATGTACAGCGAGGGCAGGCCCTCACCGGTCAGGTCGGCGCCGGCGATGGCCAGCGTCCAGCCGGTGGAGGCGTCGAACGGGATGGCGTCCCGCTCCTCCACGAACATGGCGTCCGGCTCGGTGCCGGTGGTCGATTTGGCCCAGCGCAGCACGTGGTCGCCACCCGCGTTCTTCGCGCTGGACAGCGAGTTGTTCATCTGCACGTTGTTCAGGCCGCCGGGGTCGAGCACGTCCGAGTCGGGGAAGTAGTTGCCGATCACGATGGACGGGTGGCCGCTGCCGTCCAGGTCGCCGACGTACGCGGCGTCGGTGTTCCAACGCGGGCCGTGGTACTTCCCGTCCAGCGACTGCGAGGGCACCACCTCGCGCGGCACGTACGAGCTCGGCGAGAGCTCGGTGGCGCCGGCCTTGGCCATGAACAGCACCGGGGTGCGGCCCCAGTAGGTGACCAGCAGGTCGGTGCGGCCGTCGCCGTTGAAGTCGCCGGGCGTGCAGCCGGTGGGTGCCATGGTTCTGTCCATCGGCAGCGGCGCGCCGTCCAGCACGAACGGTGTGAACCGGTCGGCCTGGCGCGCGGTCGGCGTGTACGTCACCACGACCTGGTCGGTTCGGGTGTCGACGATGCACATGCCGTCGGCGAGCCCGTGCCCGGTCAGGTCGTTGATGGCGACGGACGCGCCGACCGACGAGACCCAGGACCGGATCTTGGCGTACGACGGGTTGACCACCCGGACCGAGTTCATCGGCTGGGTGTCGTAGCCCGGCGGCATGGCGATGGGCATCTCCTGGAAGCCGTACTGGGTGGCGATTTCGTCGCCGTCGGCCAGCGCGGCCTGGCTCCGGACCGCGAAGAACAGTGATGTGGCCACCACCACCGTCGCAACCCCCGGAATGAGCCGCCTAATTCGATCGCGATGCAACACAATCCCCTCTCCGCGTAGGAATAACATTGTGATGGATCTGGTTGGCTCAAATTGTCTGATCAAGTCTGATCAGGGACGGACTTTTTGAGCATGGAACAACGGCCGGGGGGTTGCTTCTCTCATCTTGCCCACCGGCTGTCCCATGCCTGAGTCATGGGTTGAGCACGCTCGGAGAAGACACTCGGGCAGCCGGCTGTGAAGCTCTTCGACAAGTCCCTATCCGATTCCGTGACACCGAGGACGTTCCATGGCGCAGACTTACGACGACATCGTTGTCGGATCAGGCTCTGCCGGCGCGGCGCTCGCCGCACGGCTCACCGAGGACCCAGCCCGCAAGGTGCTGCTGCTGGAGGCCGGCCCGGACTTCGCGCAGGTGGAGGACCTGCCGGACGACATCCGCAACGGCAACGCGATGTCGCTGAGTGCCCACGACTGGAAGTTCCGGGCGGAGATCAGCGACGGCCGGAGGATTCTCTTTCCGCGCGGAAAGGTGTCCGGCGGATCTTCTTCGGTCGGTGCGACGATCGCACTCCGCGGCGTGCCCGAGAACTTCGAGGAATGGGCGGAGGCCGGAAATCCGGAATGGACCTGGAACAAGGTCCTTCCCTATTACCGGAAGCTTGAGGACGATCTCGACCTGGGCGGCACCGAACTGCACGGTGCCGGGGGGCCGGTCCCGATCCGGCGCTGGCGCCAGGAGGAGCTGACCGCGGCCCAGCAGGCCTTCGTCGACTCGAGCCTCGCTGCAGGCTTCCCCGAAGTGACCGACCACAATCACCCGGAGGCCACCGGAATCGGGCCGATTCCGTCCAACCGCCGGGACCGCGAGGTCCGGGTCAACGCGGCGCTCGCCTTCCTCACCCCCGAGGTGCGCGGACGGGCCAACCTGACCATCCACTCCGGGGTCCTGGTGGACCGGGTGCTCTTCGAGGGCAACCGGGCGGTCGGCGTGCTGGCCGCCGCGAACGGCGGCGCGCCCGAGGAGATCCGCGCCCGCCGCGTGGTGCTGGCCGCTGGTGCGACCAACTCGCCGACCATCCTGATGCGTTCGGGCATCGGCCCGGCCGAGGACCTGCGCCGGCTCGGCATCGACGTGCTGGCCGACCGGCCCGGCGTGGGCGGCAACCTGATCGACCACCCGCGCTCCGGCATCTTCATGCGGCCGAAGCCCGGCGCGATCGAGCGCACCGACCCCTTCCTGCAGACCATGGTCCGCACCACCGCGAAGGGCTCCGACCACTTCAACGACCTGCAGTACTACATGGTCAACCACTTCGACCTGACGCTCTTCCCGGATCTGCAGATGCTCTCCGGCGCCAACGTCATCCTCGGCGTGATGGTGGTCGACCAGAAGTGCGAGTCGCGCGGCCGGCTTCGGCTGAATTCCACCGACCCGTCCGCGGCCCCCGCCATCGACCTCAACTTCCTCGCCACCGAGCGGGACGTGGAGAAGATGGTCGAGGCGATCCGGACCTGCTGGGAGCTGGTCAACCACCCGGGCATCCGTGACCTGGGCGAGGAGTTCATCGTCCTCAACGACCGCCTGATCGAGAACGAGGACATGATCCGGCAGTACGTCAAGGTCAGCCTGGACAGCGCCTACCACCCGGTGGGCACCGCCCGGATGGGCCGCGCCGAGGACGAGGGCGCCGTGGTGGACGAGTTCCTGCGGGTGCACGGCACCGAGGGCCTCTACCTGGGCGACGCCTCGGTCATGCCGGAGATCGTCAACTGCAACACCAACCTCACCTCGACCATGATCGGCGAGCGGCTCGCCGACTGGCTGCGGGCCGGCTGACCGGCCCCGGGATCGGTGGAGCGATGGACCACGACGGCCGGCCTCGCCGGCCGGAGCGTGGCCGGGACTGGCTCGCCGAGCCCCCCGCGCTCGCCGGGGCGGCTCTGCTGCCGCTGGCCGGAGGCGGGATCGGCTGGCGGGTGCAGGACGTGCCCGGCGCGACGGCGGGAGCACTGATCGGCCTGGTGGCCGCGGTGGCTCTGGCCGTCCTGGTGGAACGCGGCTGACTGGCGGGCGGCCGCGCCCACCCCCCGGAGTCCGGACCGGAGGCGAATTCCTCGTCTCCGGCCCGGACTTCGTGCTGTCCGGCCGCAGGCACGTGGCAGGCGCCGCCCGGTGGCTTCGGCGGACGCCCAGGAGGTCGCGCGGCCGGCCGCGGAGGCGCACGGCTCCGGGCCCGCCTTGGGTCCGCCGCAGGAGCCCCGGCCGAGGCGCCGGGCCTCCGAGCCGCACCACCGCCGGGCCTCGCGGCCCTCCGGTACTCGTCGAACGGACTCGGCCACCACACCGCAGGCGTCCGACGGAGCGGAACGGCTCGGACGAATCTCCCCACCGGATCGCCCTCCCGCCGGCCCCACGGCGCGTCGAGCCGGACGGCACAAGGCCGCGCCCCGGGAGTCCGGGACGCGGCCTTCGGCACGCGCGCTGTGCGTACGGAGTGCTACCGCTGGTCGTCCGTGCCGGCCCCGGCTGTCGCGAGCGGCGTGCCGAGAGTGCCCGGTAGGCCGGCCCCGGCGAGGAAGGGCCGGCGCGACAGCACCACCCACTCCACCAGCACGAGGTGGAAGGCGAGCGATCCCCACAGGCCGATGTTGAGGAACGTGACATGGCTGTGATAGCTCGTCAGCGAGTAGGCGGTGGGATTGATCCAGTGCATGAGGAAGAGGTTGGCGAAGGCGAACGGCCGTGCGGTGACGATGACCGTGGTCAACGCGACGTTGCGCAGCATCCACCGCCGGTGGTCCTGGTACCGGCGCTTGACCGCCGCGGTCCAGCCGAGCACGCCGGTGAACAGCCACAGCGTGTCGATGGTGAGCAGGGCCAGTCGGATGGACTGCCCGCCGGTGTCCAGCACCGCGGTCGGAATGGCCAGCAGGCCGGCGGGGAACACCCCGGCCATCAGGTAGACGCGGCCCAGGGAGCGGTGCAGCTTCGGGCGGCGCGCCCGCAGCCTGGGCCAGACCTGCACCCAGGCCAGGGAAACCGCCACCACCCCGGTGAACACGTGGGCGACGATCAGCGGGTACTGCACGGGGGAGCGGGGCGGGAAGATCCTGGCGTGCGCCTGATTGAAGCTCAGGTAGGGGTCGGCGCCGTACAGCGCGAAGCCGATGCAGTACAGGGCGAACAGCGCCACCCACCACTGCCGGCGGGCGGTCACGACGCCCCGCTCGAGGGGTCGGCCGCCTGTCGGGGGTAGCCGCCGAGGGTGCGGTAGTCGCTGCTGAGCAGGGTCTCGGCGAGACTCTCGTAGACGGCCGGGTCGTCCGGGACGGAGGTGGCCAGCCCGCTGACGTAGCGATTGAACATGCAGAAGGCCGCGGCCACCAGCACGGTGTCGTGGATCTCGACATCGTCGGCGCCGGCCGCTCGGGCCCGGTCGACGTGCTCGGGCTTCACGGCCTTGCCGCCCTCGGTGACGACGGCGGCGAGCTGGAGCAGGCTCTTCAGCTTCTCGGGAACGGGGGCGCTCTCCGGGTCGCGGCAGACCGCGTCCACCAGGTCTCGGCCGCCCGGCAGCTGGGCTGCGGCGAACGCGCCGTGCGCGCGCTTCGACCACTGGCAGTCGTTGCGGGAGGAGACCAGGGCGACGATCAGTTCGCGTTCACCCGGGGTGAGCGGGCTCGCCTCGCGCAGCAGTACCTCGGCCAGGTCGAGGAGGGGCCGGGCCGGGCCGGGCCGGAAGGCGAGTAACCCGCCTATGCCGGGCCGCTGCGAGTCCTCGAGCTGTATGTGGGGCATGCGGTGTCCTTTGCGGTTCGTCAGATGCGGCCATGTGGGGTGGTCGGCCGTGGCGGGCCGTCACAGGGGTGCGACGGCCCGCCACGGGTCGGTGCGGGGGGACGGGTCAGCGGGCGTCCGCAGCGGCCTCGGGGGCCGCCGCCGGTGCGGCCGCGGGTGCGGCGGCCGGCTTCGGCCGGGGCAGCCGGAGGGCGGGCAGGGCTGTCGCCGCGGAGAGCACGGCCAGGACGATCCAGGCGGTGCGGAACGCGTCGAGGTGTCCGGCCGGGGTGCTCGGGGTGCCCATGACCGCGACCAGGAGGGCGACCCCGACCGTGAGGCCGATCTGACGGATCATGTTGACCAGGCCCGAGCCGGTGGCGAACCGCTGCGGGGGCAGGGAGGAGACCGCCACACCGGTCAGGGTGGGCGTCACCATGCCCACGCCGACGCCGGTCAGTGCCATCCCGCCGAGCATGCCGCCGACGTAGTCCGGTTCCACAGTCATCGCCGAGGCCCACCAGACCAGGCCCGCGGCGAAGGCGAGCGAGCCGGCCACCACGATCCGGCCGGGGCCGAAGCGCGGGATGAGCCGGGCCGCCACCTGCGACCAGATCGGCACCAGGGCGGGGCCGGGCAGCAGCGACAGACCGCTCTGCATCGGGGACCAGTGCCAGACGTTCTGCACCCACAGCACCGCCGAGAGCAGCATGCCGCCGAGCCCGACACCGAAGACCAGCGTGGAGGCGGTGGCGATGGCGAAAGCGGGGCTGCGCAGCAGTCCGACCTCGAAGACAGGGCTGGGGTGCTTGGCCGAGCGGCCGAGGAAGGCGGCGACCAGCACCGCCGCGGCGACCAGCAGGCCGATCACCCGGATCGAGTGCCAGCCCCAGTCACCGCTTTTCACCAGGGCCAGGGTCAGGGCGACGATGCCGGCGGTGAGCAGCAGGGACCCGGCCGCGTCCGGGGCGGGGCCGCCGTCGCCCTCGGTGCGCGGCAGCAGCAGCGCGCCGGCGATCAGCGTGGCGAGGCCGATCGGCAGGTTGATGACGAACACCCAGCGCCAGGACAGGTCGACCAGCGGTCCGGCCACGATCGGCGCCACGGTGACCGCGGCGCTGCCCACCACGGCCCAGATCCGGACCGCGCCGAAGCGCTTCGCCGGCGGGTACGCGCCGAGTACCAGGCCCAGCGAGGTGGGGAGCAGCAGCGCCGCACCGATGGCCTGGACGACCCGGAAACCGACCAGCATCGGGACGCTGGTCGAAGCCGCGCAGGCGGCGGAAGCAGCTACGAACACCCCGACGCCGAGCAGGAATCCGCCCTTGCGGCTGATCTTGTCGGAGAGCCGGCCGGCCACCACGAGCAGGGCTGCGAAGACGATCGCGTAGGCGTTGAGGATCCAGCTGAGATCGCCGAGGTTGTGCGGCTTCAGGTCGGCAGCCACCGACGGGAGCGCGACGTTCACCACGAAGAGGTCGAGGTTGGAGAGCACCAGCCCCGCCGACACGATCACGAGCACGATCGATGGCCTGCGAGCCACCTCTTGTTGCATGGAATCACTCCTTGCAGGTCCAGGAGCGCATGCCGGGGCAGGCTCCTTGCATGATGCAAGGACGTTACCGTCAGCCACATGCGTGATGCAAGTGATGCAGGGTAGATTGAGGGCATGCTCGGTCGGACGTACGAAGGACAGAACTGTTCGGCGGCCCGCGCGCTGGAGGTCGTCGGCGAGCGGTGGAGCCTGCTGATCATCCGGGACGCCATGTTCAAGGGGGTCACCCGCTTCGGTGACTTCCAGCAGCGGCTCGGGGTGGCGACCAATATCCTCAAGGCCCGGCTCGACGCCTTCGTCGAGGCCGGATTGATGGAGCGTCGCCACCTCTCGGGGCACCCCAAACACTTCGCATACGTTCTCACCGACAAGGGGTTGGACCTCCAGCCCGTCATCATGGCGCTCACCGCCTGGGGCGACCGCTGGGACGCGCCGGACGGCCCGCCGGTCCACTACCGGCACACCGCCTGCGGTGACACGGTGCACCTGGAGACCCGCTGTGCCGGCTGCGGCGAGGTGCACAGCGCGACCGAGGTGGTCACCCGTCCGGGCGCGGCGGGTCCGGGGCGGGGCGAACCCCGTTCGGACAGGGCAATTTAGGAGATACGGCGATCTGTGTTGCCCTGGAAGCATCGTGGGGACGGCGTTTCCGGTATCTGACCTGCCCTGTTTCCTCTGTGGCGGGTGGTGACGCCTGTTCAGCGATTCAGGATGAATTCCGTCCAGGGTGAAGGAGCCGATTTCATGGGTAACCAGGTTCCGGGCGTACGCGTCCCGCTGATCGACGAGGCCGAGGCGGCGGGCAGGACCGCCGAACTCTACGACCTGATCAAGAGCCGCACCGGACTGCCGTTCGTGCCCGACATGTTCCGGCTGATGTCCAGCCGACCGGATCTGATGGAGGTGCTGATCACCGGCTACGGCGGTGTGTTCCTCGGGGAGGCCGCCGTCCTGCCCCGCGCGACCCGGGAGATGATCTCGGCCTGGAGCTCCAAGGTGAACGGCTGCCCGTACTGCGTGGGAACGCACAACTGGTTCCTGTCGCAGTTCGGCGGCAGCGAGGAGCTCACCCGGGCGATCGCCACCGCCAACAAGCCGAGCGAACTGCCCATCGACGCCAGGACGTTGGCGCTGATGGAGCTGGTGACCCAGGTGTGCACCGGCGCGCACCGGATCACCGACGAGGACTGGGACCGGGTCGCCGAGGCCGGCTGGTCCAACGAGGAGATGCTGGAGGCGGTCTTCACCGCCGGCCTGTTCGCCTTCATCAACCGCCTGGTGGACGGCTTCGGCCTGGGCACCACGGTGACCCGCAGCCGGATCTCCCGGCAGTCGGACGGTGACGAGGGGACGGCCGCCTGATGGCCGCGTCCCGGGCGATCCTGCTGACCGGTGCCTCCTCCGGCACCGGGATGTCCTCCGGGACCGGGCAGGCCGCGGCGCTGCGACTGCACCGCGCGGGATGGCCGGTGTACGCGACCGGGCGCAACCTCGACGCACTCGCCCCGCTGGCCGCCGAGGGCATCCAGGTGCTGTACCTGGACGTCAACGACGAGCAGTCGATGGTGGACGCGATCGAGAAGATCACCGCCGAGCACGGCGGGGTCGGCACCCTCATCAACAACGCCGCGTACAGCCTCAACGGCACCATCGGCGAGACACCGATGGACGAGGTGCGCAAGCAGTTCGAGACCAACGTCTTCGGACTGTCCCGGCTCACCCAGCTGGTGCTGCCCGGGATGCGCGCCCAGGGCCAGGGCCGAGTGGTGATCATGTCCTCGATCTTCGGACAGTTCGCCACCCCGGGCCGCGGCTACTACCAGGCCACCAAGCACGCCCTGGAGGCGATCGGCGACTCGCTGCGGCACGAGGTGGCGCGGTTCAACATCAAGGTCGTGCTGATCGAGCCCTCGCCGGTGCTCGGCGGCTTCGTGCCGATGAGCGTCGCCGACCTGGGCATGACCGGCCAGGAGCGGAACGGCCTGTACGACGAGTTCTGGGAGTACTTCGTCGACTGGCACGGCGCCTACCGGGAGACCGAACACCCCACGGGCCGTGGCCGGATGGCGGTGCGGGCCGAGGGCGTGGCCAAGGTCATCGAGAAGGCGGTGACCAGCGACAACCCGCGGATCCGGTACCGGATCGGGGTGCCCTCGCGGCTGCTGCCGCGGATGCGCTGGACGATCGGCGACCGGATGTTCGAGAAGTTCGTGCGGTTCTTCTTCCCGATCCCCTGAGCGTCGGCCTCCCGAGACCCGACCCCTCGAGACCCTAAGGAACGGTGTGACCACGCAGTTCGAAGCCCCGAGCCTGGCCCGGGCGGTCGACTACCTGCTCGGCGGCGAGGCCCACGGCCCCGCCGACCGGCAGGCGGCCGACCGGGCCCGCGCCGCCTGGCCGACGGGCGACCTGCGGACCGAGCTCGCCACCGGCCGGGCGGTGCTCGGCCGGATGGTGGCCCACCTGCTGGGCGAGCTGGGCATCCGCCAGTTGCTCGACATCGGCGCAGGCCTGCCGACCGCCGGCAACACCCACCAGGTCGCCGCCCGGGTGGCACCCGGCACCCGGGTGGTCTACGTGGACCGCGATCCGGAGGTGGTGGAGTACTCCCGGCGGCTGCTCAAACAGCAACCGAAGTCTCCCACCGTCTACGTCCGCGGCGAACTGGACGACCCGGACCGGATCCTGCGGGACGCGGCCGCCACGCTGGACCTGTCCCAGCCGATCGGCCTGGTCCTGTTCGGGGTACTGGACCAGGTGCACAGCGCGGAGGACCCGGCCTGCATGGTCAAGTCCCTGTTGGACGCGGTCCCTTCGCACAGCTGCGTGGCCTTCGGCCACCTGGCCGCGCACGTTCGGCAGCAGGAGATGGACCTCGCGTACGAGTGCCTGCTGCCGGACTGGCGCGACCAGGTGGTGCGACGGAACCGGGCCGAGGCCGCGGCCCTGCTCGACGGCGACCTCGAACTGCTGCCACCGGGCGTGGTCGGGCTCCCCGACTGGCGCCCGGTGGCGGAGACCGGCCCGGCCGGACCGCCCACCATGTGGTGCGCGGTGGCCCGCAAGCCCTGAACCAACCCTTTGGCGGAACCAGAGAATTCGGGAAGGCAGCATGCGTACGAGGCTCGTCCGGTCCACCCTCCGGGGACTCTCCCTGGTCCAGGTGCGCCACGTGAAGCCGGTCGCCTACGACCGCGCCCGCGGTGGCGTCGCCCAGGTCTACCGCGAACTGGAGCGCGACTTCGGCGTGCTCGCACCCCCGATCGCCCTGCACTCGCCCTCGCCCGACGTGCTGGCCGCCGGCTGGCTGATGCTCCGGGAGACGCTGCTGGTGCGCGGCGCGGCCTCCCGCGCCATCAAGGAGGCGGTGGCCTCGGCGGTCTCGGCCGGCAACGAGTGCCCGTTCTGCGTCCGGATGCACAGCACCATGCTGGGCAGCCTGGTGCACGGCAAGGACGCCACCGCCATCGCCGAGGGCCGGCTCGACGACATCGCCGACCCGCGGATCCGCGCGGTCGCCGAGTGGACTGCCCGCGGCTCGGTCCGCGACACCGCCGGCGACAACCCGTCGCCCGTCCCGGCCGAGCAACTGCCGGAACTGATCGGCGTCGCGGTCGACCTGCACTACCTCAACCGGATGGTGAACGTCTTCCTCGGCGGCGTGCCGCTGCCCCCGGGAGCGCCGGAGGGCTCGCTCAAGCCGGTGCTCAAGGTCCTGATGTGGCTGCTCCACTCGGCCTCCCGGACCGATCTCGCGGTCGGCACCTCGCTCGCCCTGCTGCCCCCGGCGCCGCTGGCCGAGGACCTCGGCTGGGCCCGCGGGAACCCGGGCATCTCCGCCGCCTACGCCCGGTCGGCCGCCGCGATCGAGGAGGCCGGCCGCCGCAGCGTGCCGGAGGGCGTCCGCGAGCTGGTGCACTCCACCCTGGACCACTGGGACGGGCGGCCGCCCGGCCTCGGCCGCGGCTGGGTGGACGACGCGGTGGGCAAGCTGGCACCCGAGGAGCGTCCGGCCGGCCGGCTCGCCCTGCTCACCGCCCTGGCCTCCTACCAGGTGGACGAGGGCGTGATCGCGGGCTTCCGCGCGGTCTCCCCGGAGGACTCCGCCCTGGTCGACCTCACCGCCTGGGCCAGCCTCACCGCCGCGCGGCGGATCGGAGGGTGGTTGCGCAACGCCGACTGACCGCACGGGCTGCATCTGCTTCTTTGCACGGATTCGGACGGATTCGCACGGAATGGAGAGATGTCTTGCAAGCCGCTGTCGAGCGCGCGATCGAAACGATGTGGGAACGCTACGAGGAGCCGCTATCGCTGGATGACATTGCCGACACCGCGATCCTGAGCAAGTTCTACTTCTCCCGGGTGTTCCGGACCCTCACCGGGACCTCCCCGGGTCGCTTCCTGTCGGCGATCAGGCTGCACAAGGCCAAGATCCTGCTGCTGAAGACCTCGTTGAGCGTCACCGACATCTCCTACCGGGTCGGCTACAACAGCCTGGGCACCTTCACCAGCCGCTTCACCCGCAGCGTCGGCCTCTCCCCGGGCCGCTACCGCGCCCTGGCGCGGGCGGGCCTGCAGCGCGACTCGGCCGGCATGCGGGGGGCCGGTTCGGGCTGGCGGCAGGCGTCGCTGCGCGGCTCGGTCGGCGTGCCCGACCTCGACCTGTCCACCCGGATCTACGTCGGGGCGTTCAGCGACCCGATCGCCCAGGGCGAGCCGGCCGCCTGCGACGTACTGGACGGGCCGGGGGAGTTCGAGCTGGCCGGCGTGCCGGACGGGGTGTGGCACCTGCGCGCGGCGGTGGTCGCGGTGCGCGACGTCGACCCGCTGCCGTGGAACCGCCGGCCGCTGTTCATCGGCGCCAGCCAGCCGCTCACCGTCCGGTCCGGCAAGACCGTGGACGTGGACCTGGAGACCCGCGGCTTCTGCCCGTTCGACCTGCCGATCCTGCTGGCCCTGCCCGAACTGGACAGCTACCAGCTGCCGCAGTACGAGCCCGCCGCGCTGACCCTCGGCTGACCAGGGGACGGGCCGCGGGTGCAGCAGTCGTCGCGCACCTGCGGTCCGCGCTCGGGGGTGGGGCCGTGGGCGAACCGTCCCTTTTCGGTGGATTGCGCAAGCGATCTTGACGCCTTCTTGACGCCCTTGACGCCTTCTTGACGGCGGCCCGCCCGGTACGTCCGATTCCCGCACCTACGCTCGCGCATGTGTTCAATGCTCCCCAGGCGCTCAAGCGTCTCGTGATCGGCAAGGCCATGCGCAGCGAGGAGCTCGGCGAGACGCTGCTGCCCAAGCGGCTGGCGCTGCCGATCTTCGCTTCCGACCCGTTGTCCTCCGTCGCCTACGCCACCGGCGAGATCCTGCTGGTGCTGACGGTGGGCGGTACCGCCTTCCTGACCCTGACGCCGTGGATTGCGGCGGGCGTGGTCGCCCTGATGGCGGTGGTGGTGATGTCCTACCGGCAGGTGGTGCACGCCTACCCGTCGGGCGGTGGCTCGTACGAGGTGGTGTCGAAGAACCTCGGGGCGAACGCGGGTCTGGTGGTGGCGGCGTCGCTGCTGGTCGACTACGTGATGACGGTCGCGGTGTCGGTGGCGTCGGGGGTGGACAACATCATCTCGGCGTTCGGTGGCCTGGCGGGTTACCGGGTGGCGCTGGCGGTGGGGTTCGTGGTGCTGCTGACGGCGATGAACCTGCGCGGGGTGCGGGAGTCGGGGCGGGCGTTCGCCGCGCCGACGTATCTGTTCATCGGCGGCATTCTGCTGATGGTGGTGACCGGTCTGGTCCGGGTGGTGTTCGGGGACGATCCGCAGGCGCCGACCGCGGCGTTCGGGATCCATCCGGCGGCGGGTGGTGACAACCTGGCGGGCCTCGGTCTGCTGATGCTGGGCCTGCGGGCGTTCGCGTCGGGGTGCACCGCGCTCACCGGGGTGGAGGCGATCTCCAACGGCGTCCCGGCGTTCCGGGCGCCGAAGTCGCGGAACGCGGCGAGCACGATGAGTGCGATGGGCATCCTGGCGGTGGTGATGTTCATCGGCGTGACGGTGCTGGCGATGACGTCGAACGTGCACTACGTCGACGACGCCTGCCAGTTGAGCGGTCTGGCGGGGGACTGCTCGACGTACACGCAGCAGACGGTGATCGCGCAGCTGGCCTCGACGTTCCTCGGCGGCGACAACAGCATCCTGTTCTACTTCATCCAGGCCGTCACCGCGCTGGTGCTGATCCTGGCGGCGAACACGGCGTTCAACGGCTTCCCGCTGCTGGCCTCGATCCTGGCGCAGCACCGGTACCTGCCGCGGCAGATGCACACCCGTGGTGACCGGTTGGCGTTCTCGAACGGCATCATCGCGCTGGCGGTGGTGGCGGGTGGTCTGCTGTGGTTCTACAAGGCGGACGTCACCAGTCTGATCCACCTGTACATCCTGGGCGTGTTCACGTCGTTCACGCTGTCGCAGATCGGGATGGTGCGGCACTGGAACCGCGCCCTGGCCAGCGAGAGCGACCCGGCGGTGCGTGGTGCGGCGCAGCGGTCGCGGGTGATCAACGGGCTGGGTGCGGTGACGACGGCGCTGGTGCTGGTGATCGTGCTGATCACCAAGTTCACCCAGGGCGCCTGGCTGGCGGTGCTGGCCGCGGTGGCGCTGTGGGCGATGATGCGCGGCATCCGCCGCCACTACGACGCGGTCTCCTCCGAGTTGGCGGTCGAGGACCCGGCCGAGGAGTCGGCCAAGCCGACCCGGGTGCACGGCGTCGTGCTGGTCTCCAAGCTCCACAAGGCCACCCTGCGGGCGCTCGGCTACGCGCAGGCGTTCCGTCCCGACACGCTGGAGGCGCTGACGGTGGCGGTGGAGAAGGACGCCACCGACGAGTTGCGGGCGCAGTGGGACGCGTACGGGATCGAGGTGGCGTTGAAGGTGCTGGACTCGCCGTACCGGGAGATCACCAAGCCGGTCGTCCAGTACGTGCGGGAGTACCGCAGGGCCAGTCCGCGGGAGGCGGTCGCGGTGTTCATCCCGGAGTACGTGGTGGGCCACTGGTGGGAGCACCTGCTGCACAACCAGTCGGCGCTGTGGCTGAAGTCCCGGCTGCTGTTCACGCCCGGCGTGATGGTGATCAGCGTGCCCTGGCAGCTCGCGTCCGCCCCGCGGGCCGACCGCCCGGCCCGCCGCGCCCCCGGCGCCATGCGCCGCGGCGAACCGGTCAGGAGCCCGGCCAGAACCGCACCAGCGCACCGTCCTTGAACGGCTGCGGGCTGACGCACAACTCCCCGGCGAACGGCCGGTCGAGGACCAGCACCAGCAGCAGGCTGAACCCGATCAGGCCGGCCACCGAGCCGACGAACAGCAGCTGGATCCGGCGGCTGTGGATCCCGTACAGGAAGGTCAGCGGCAGGATCACCACCGCGCCGCCGTAGACCAGCACCTGGAGCAGCACCGGCAGTTGCTGGTGGCTCTGGGTGATCCGGGCCCGCCGCTGGGCGACCACCTGGTCCAGGCTGCCCACCGCCTGCTGGTAGAAGGTCTGCTCGGTCTGCGACTCCGGCGTGTACGCCCGCATCGCCTGGTAGACCGCCTCCAGCTTCGGCGCGGTCCGGGCGTAGTCGCCGGAGCCGGCCTGCATCAGCGGCCACTGCTGCTCGACCACCGCGTGCACGTACGCGCCGACCGCGGCGTCGATCGGCTCGCGGTGCTCGGGCGGGAAGGCGTCGGCGTCCCGGACGATCTGCGCCGCGGCGGAGGCCTCGGTGGCGACCACCGTCTCGGCGCTCTGGAGCTGCGTCCAGAGGTTGACGATCACGAAGGCGAGGATCACCCCGTAGATCGCGCCGAACATTCCGAGCACCACGCCGACCATGTCGTTGTGCGCGCCCTGCGCGGTCGCCGGGTAGCGGCGGCGGGTCACCGCGCTGCCGGTCACCGCGAGGACGATCACACCGCCGACCACCACCACCGCCAGGGCGAGGGTGGAGAAATTGTTGAGCAGCCAGAGTTCCACATACCGACGCTACGGCCGCGTACGGCGCCGCCGGGCCGGGACGGGCCGATGATCACCCGGACGGGAGGCGGCCCGCGCCCGCGGTTGACCGGTCGCGGCGGGCCCGGGCCTCGCCCGGACGGGTGCCGGGCGAGGCCATCCGGGTACCACCCGCCTGTCGCTCCCCGCTCCCGGCGCCCGGCGGAGCAAGAATGCTGACGGGCACTCAGCGGCCGCCGACCACCCGGCAGGTGGTCACCGCGTGGTCGGCGGCACCCCGCACGTGCCCGGTCGGCGCGGCCACCGTGCGGTGCAGGAACTCCACCAGCTCGGCGGTGATCTCCTCGCCGGGCAGGACGTTGGGGATGCCCGGCGGGTACGCCGACAGGGTGTCGGCCGACACCCTGCCGACCGCCTCCCGGGCGGGCACCGCGGTGCTCGGGGCGAGGAACGCCTCCCGGGCCGTCATCCGCACCGGTCCGGGCTCCGGCAGCCGCAGCGGCTCGGCCCGCTCCAGGCCGGGCACCGCCGGCAAGGCGTGCAGGGCGGCGGCGAACCGTTCGGCGGACGGTGCCGCGCCCGCGCCCACCACCGCGACCACCGCCGCGTCGGTCGCCACCTCCACCAGCACCCCGTGCTCGCGCATCAGCCGCCGCCGCGCCTCGTGCCCGGGCACCCCGCCGACCCGGGTGTCCACCGCCACCCGCAGCGGATCGGCGCCGACGATGTCCGGGAAGGCCCCGAAACCGTCGTCCACCACCGCGAACCGGCCGCCCGCGCGCACCGCCGCGCGCATCGCGTCGGCCGCCTCCAGCGAGGCTTCCAGCCGCTTGCCGCCGCCGACCAGTTCCCGGCGCGCCACGTCCAGCGAGGCCAGCAGCAGCGCACTGGCGCTGGTCGACTGGGTGAGGTGGAAGACCCGCTGCACCAGCGGCTCCAGCCGGTCCGCGTACGGGCCCTCGGCCAGGTGCAGCATCGCCGCCTGGGTCAGACTGCCGCCGAGCTTGTGGGTGCTGGAGACGACCAGGTCGGCGCCGAGCGCCAGCGCCCCGGCGGGCAGTCGCGGGTGGAAGCCGAAGTGCGAGCCCCACGCCTCGTCCACGATCAGCGGCACCCCGGCCGCGTGGGCGACCCCGGCCAGTGCCCGGACGTCCGCCACCGCGCCGAAGTAGCTCGGGCTGACCACGTACGCGGCGGCCGCGTCCGGGGTGGCCGCCAGCGCCCGGGCCAGGTCGTCCGCGCCGACCCCGTGCGCGATCCCGAGGTCCGGGTCGACCGACGGCCGGACGAATGCGGCCGGCAGGCCCGAGAGCACCAGCCCGTCGATCACGCTGGAGTGCACGCTGCGCTGGACCACCAGCGTCCCGCCGAGCGCGCGGGCGGCCAGCACCGCGATCCGGTTGCCCTGCGAGGCGCCGTTGGTCAGGAACCACGTCCGCCGGGCGCCCCACGCCTCGGCGGCCAGGGCAAGCGCCCGCTCCATCGGACTGTCCGGGCCCAGGTCCAGGCCCTCCAGCAGCGGCGGCCAGTCCAGCCGCAGCGGCGCCGCGCCGACCAGCGCGGCCAGCCCGTCGAAGCGCTCCGGGTCGGCCCCGTGCCCGGGAACGTTCAGTCGCAGCCAGTCCCCGCGGGCGGCGGCCGCCACCGCCTCCGCGTACGGGGCGCGCTGCTGGTCGAGGTCGAAGATGTCTCGCGTGCTCACCCCTCGAACCTGCCACCGGGCGAGCCATCGAGGAATACTGGAGTTTTCTGCCGATCTGAAGAATTCATCGATGGGAAGGCGGGCCGCATGCTCGAACTGCGCCACCTCCAGGTCCTGCGGGCCATCGCGCGGGAGGGCTCGCTGGCCGCCGCCGCCCGCTCGCTGCACCACGCCCAGCCCACCGTCACCCACCACCTGGCCACCCTGGAGGCCCACCTCGGCACCCGGCTGGTGCACCGCGGGCCGCGCGGCACCACCCTCACCGAGGCCGGCGAACTGCTGCTGCCGCACGCCGAGGCGGTGCTGCGGCGGATCGGCCAGGCCGAGCGCGAGGTCCGTGACCTGGTCCGCAGCGGCGAGGCCACCCTGCGGGTCGGCACCTTCCCCACCGCCGGGGCGGGCCTGCTGCCGCCGGCCGTCCGCCGGCTGCTGGGCAGCGGCGTCCGCCTCGGCCTCACCGAGGGTGAGCTCCCCGCCCTGCTGGACGGGCTGCGCTCGCGCGAACTGCACGTCGCCCTGGTCTTCCACCAGCCCGGCGAGCGGCTGGACCTCGACCACGAGGTGACCGTCCACCCCCTGCTGGACGACCCGCTGATGCTGGTCCTGCCCGCCGACCACCCGCAGGCCGCCCTGGACCGCGTTCCGCTCGCCGCGCTGCGGGAGGAGGGCTGGATCATGGGCACCACCGACTGGGACCCGGTCGACCGGGCGCTGCTGCGGGTCTGCGCGGCGGAGGGGTTCGAGCCGGTGCCGGTGCTGCGGACCGACGACTACGGCGTACTGCAGGGCTTCGTCGCCGCCGGGATCGGAGTGGCCCTGGTGCCGCGCCTGGGACTCGGCACCACCCGCGAGGACGTGGTGGTCCGCCCCCTCGCCGGCCACACCCCCACCCGCCGCATCGGCGTCGCCCTCCTGCCCGGCCGCGCCCCCGCCCCCGCCGAGGCCCTGCTCGCCGAACTCCGCACCGAAGCCGCCCGCCTCCACCACGACTGGTCCAGCCCTTGACCCCGCCGCCCTCCGCGGCTCTCCCTTCTGCCTTGCCGCCATCCCCCGGACTGCCCCACGCTGGTGGGGGCGGACGCGTCGACGGCCGGCGCGGTACGCCGGGAGGTGCGCGATGCACAACCAGTGGGACGTCGAACTCAGCTTCGAGGAGGACGGCACGCACACCGCGTGCGAGGCCCGTCTGATCGGCACGGGCGCCCCCGCCCTGACCGGCCGCGGCGAGTCGGAACGCAGCACCGGCGACCGCCCGGTCGCCCGGATCGGCGAGGAGGTGGCCGCGGCCCGTGCCCTGGACGAGCTCTCGCGCCGCCTGCGGACCCAGGCCACCGGCGACATCCAGGACGAGAGCCACCGGCCCGGCTACCTGATCTATTGATCACACTCCGGGGGCGCGGTGGGCAGGCCGCCCGCCCTCCTGACACGATGACCCGGGAGGCAACTCACCGCGTCACCCGGAGGATCAGAGGATCATGAGCAGCACCCACTACGACGTCGTCGTCCTCGGCGCCGGCCCCGGTGGCTACACCGCCGCCGTCCGCTCCGCGCAGCTGGGCCTGCGCACCGCGGTCATCGAGTCCAAGTACTGGGGCGGCGTCTGCCTGAACGTCGGCTGTATCCCCTCCAAGGCCCTGCTGCGCAACGCGGAGCTCGCGCACACCGTGACCAAGGAGGCCAAGACCTACGGCATCCAGGTCGAGGGCACGGTGCGCTTCGACTACGGCGCGGCGTTCACCCGCAGCCGGCAGGTGGCGGACGGCCGGGTCAAGGGCGTCCACTACCTGATGAAGAAGAACGGCATCACGGAGTACGACGGCCGCGGCACCTTCGTGGACGACCGCACCCTCCAGGTGGCGCTCAACGGCGGCGGCTTCGAGATGGTCACCTTCGACCACTGCATCATCGCGGCCGGCGCCACCACCCGGCTGCTGCCGGGCACCCGGCTCAGCGACCGGGTGGTCACCTACGAGGAGCAGATCCTCACCGAGCAGCTGCCCGAGTCGATCGTGATCGCCGGTGCGGGCGCGATCGGCGTCGAGTTCGCGTACGTGCTGCACAACTACGGCGTGAAGGTGACCATCGTCGAGTTCCTCGACCGGATGGTGCCGCTGGAGGACGCCGACGTCTCCGCCGAGCTGGCGAAGCAGTACCGCAAGCTGGGCATCGAGGTGCTGACCTCGACCCGGGTCGAGTCGATCGACGACAGCGACCCGAACGCCAAGGTCAGGGTGACGGTCACCCGGGACGGTCAGCAGCAGGTGCTGGAGACCGACAAGGTGCTGCAGGCGATCGGCTTCGCGCCGCGGGTGAACGGCTACGGCCTGGAGAACACCGGGGTCAAGCTGACCGACCGCGGTGCGATCGACATCGACGGCCGGGGCCGCACCAGCGTGGACCACATCTTCGCGATCGGCGACGTGACCGCCAAGCTGATGCTGGCACACGCCGCCGAGTCGATGGGTGTGATCGCGGCCGAGACCATCGCCGGCGCGGAGACCATGGAGCTGGACTTCGTGATGATCCCGCGCGCCACCTACTGCCAGCCGCAGGTGGCGTCCTTCGGCTACACCGAGGCGCAGGCCCGGGAGCTGGGGTACGACGTCAAGGTCGCGAAGTTCCCGTTCACCGCGAACGGCAAGGCGCACGGCCTGGCCCACCCGATCGGCTTCGTGAAGGTGATCAGCGACAACACGCACGGCGAGCTGCTCGGCGCCCACCTGATCGGCCCGGAGGTCACCGAACTGCTGCCCGAGCTGACCCTGGCCCAGCAGTGGGACCTGACCGTCCACGAGGTGGCCCGCAACGTGCACGCCCACCCGACCCTGGGCGAGGCGGTCAAGGAGGCGATCCACGGTCTGGCCGGTCACATGATCAACATGTGAGCCGTCCGGGTGAATCCAGCGCCGCCGGGGCCCTCCCCGCAGGCCGCCGGGGCGTCCCGGCG
Source organism: Kitasatospora cinereorecta (assembly GCF_024172095.1). Taxonomy (GTDB): domain Bacteria; phylum Actinomycetota; class Actinomycetes; order Streptomycetales; family Streptomycetaceae; genus Kitasatospora; species Kitasatospora cinereorecta. Next base: position 64,707 of record NZ_JAMZDX010000002.1, read on the forward strand.
GTACCTCTGGTCTGACGAGCGACCACGGAGGAGCCCCGGATGGCCGACCAGGTGACGGAACGCAAGGAGCGCGGACGGGCGGCCCGCAAGGCGGTGCCGCGCTCGGGCCACGGCGAGTGGCGGCCCGCCGCCGACCGCGCCGACCCGGTGGCCGTCCTGGAGCAGCAGGCGCTGACCCGGGTCCCCGAGCTGGTGCCGATCCGGTACGGGCGGATGGCCGCGTCGGCGTTCGCCTTCCTGCGCGGCGCGGCGGCCGTGATGGCGGCGGACCTGGCGTCCGGTCCGCACACCGACCTCAACGTCCAGCTGTGCGGCGACGCCCACCTGGTCAACTTCGGGGTCTTCGGTTCACCCGAACGGGCGCTCCTGTTCGATCTGAACGACTTCGACGAGACCCTGCCCGGCCCGTTCGAGTGGGACGTCAAGCGGCTGGCTGCCAGCCTCGCCGTCGCCGCCCGGGAGAACGGCGCCGCCGACCGCGACGCCCGCCAGGTGGTGCTGGCCGGCGTCGGTGCCTACCGCCGGTCCATGCACGCGCTGGCCGGGCTCGGCGAGCTCGCCGTCTGGTACCGGCGGATCGCGGCCGAGGAACTGCTCCCGCTGGTGGAGAAGCCCGGCCAGCGCCGCCGGGTGGAGGCCCGGATCGCCGCCGCCCGCCGCCGCGACAGCCTGCAGGCCGCCGGCAAGCTCACCGAGGTGGTGGACGGCCGCCGGCGCATCGTCGACAACCCGCCGCTGGTCCAGCGCGCCGCCGTCGACACGGACGAGGTGCGGGCCCTGTTCGCCGACTACCGCTCCAGCCTGCCCGAGGAGCGCGGCGAACTGCTGGACCGCTACACCTTCGTCGACGCCGCGCTCAAGGTGGTCGGCGTCGGCAGCGTCGGCACCCGCTGCTTCATCGCGCTGTTCCAGGGCCGCGACGAGAACGACCCGCTGATGCTCCAGGTCAAGGAGGCCGAGGCCTCGGTGCTGGAGGCCCACCTGCCGGCCAGCCGATACGACCACCACGGCCACCGGGTGGTGGCCGGCCAGCGCTTCACCCAGGCCGCCAGCGACATCTTCCTCGGCTGGATGACCGGACCGGGCGGACGCCACTTCTACTGGCGCCAGCTGCGCGACATGAAGGGCTCGGCCGAGGTCGGCACCATGTCCTCCGCCGAACTCGGCATCTACGCCGAGCTCTGCGGCACCGCCCTGGCCCGCGCCCACGCCCGCTCCGGCGACCGCATCGCCATCGCCGGCTACCTCGGCAACTCCGACACTTTCGACCAGTCGATCGCCGCCTTCGCCCTGCACTACGCCGACCTCAACGACACCGACCACGCCGCCCTCGCCGCCGCCATCGCCTCCGGCCGCGTCGAGGCGGTCGAGGTGTAGAACCGCCGGCCCGATCCGGCCCCTTTCGGGCCGTTCGGCAGGATGGACCGGGCGGCGTTCAGCCAACTCCCAGGAACTTGGGACAGCCATTACTGCCCCATGGGAGTCTGATGACCTGGAGCCGTCCGGGTGAGGGGGCGGCCGCCGGGTCGGACGCCGACGCCCCGGCGCACCACCGGACGGGGGGAAGCATGCCGATCTCGGGCGGATCCACCGAGGAGGCCGACCCGGCTGTCCGTGCGGTCCGCGCGGTCGAGGCCGGCCACCGTACGCCGGACGGTCCCGCCGGGGCGGGCGGCGCCCGGCGGCGGGCCGCCGACACCCTGCTGCGGCACTCACCGCTCCAGCCCGCGTTCCGGATCCGCTCCGCCCGCCGGCTGGCGGTGCTGGCGTACCACGGCGTGGACGACCCGGCGAGCTTCGCCGCCCAGTTGGAGCGGCTGACCAGGACCGCCACCCCGGTCACCCTCGACCAGGTGGAGCAGGCGGTCGCCGAGGGGCGGCCGCTGGCTCCGCGCAGCGTGCTGCTCACCTTCGACGACGGCGAGCGCAGCGTGCTGACCCGGGGCCTGCCGGCCCTGGCCCGGCACCGGCTCCCGGCGGCCGCCTTCGTGGTGGCCGGACACATCGGCGGCGACCAGCCGTTCTGGTGGACCGAGGCGCACCATCTGGTCGCCGCCGGCGGCCACGCCGCCGCGCTCGGCCGACCGGCGGCGCCCGGCGCCGCGGTGGCCGCGCTCAAGCGGCTGCCCGACGCCGAACGGCTCGGCGCCCTGGAGGAGTTGCGTGCCACCGCCGCCCGTCCCACGCCCCGGACCGAGCAACTGACCGTCCGGGACCTCGCCACCCTGCGGGACGGCGGCGTGGCGATCGGCAACCACACCCTCACCCACCCCTGCCTGGACCGGTGCGCGGACGGGACCGTCCGGACCGAGGTCGCCGAGGCGCACCAGCTGCTGACCGGCTGGCTCGGCGCCGCCCCGACCGCCTTCGCCTACCCCAACGGCAACCTCGACGGCCGCGCCGAGACGCTGCTGCGCGACCTCGGCTACCGGCTCGGCTTCCTGTTCGACCACCGGCACGACGCCCTGCTGCCGCGAAACCCCCTGCGGATCAGCCGACTTCGGGTGAACTCGCACACCACCCGGGCCCGGTTCGACACCATCCTCTCGGGGCTGCACCCCGCCGTCCACCGCCTCCGCGGCGGACACTGACCCGACCCCGGCACCCGACGCTCCGGGCGCCGTCCGAGAACCCCGGGGAGACCGTGACCGTCCGACCCGAGATCCACACCGGCCCGCACCTGCCCGCCGAACTCGTCGACGGCTGGCGCACCCTGGTCGCCGACGACCCCGGCGGCTCGTGGTTCATGACACCCGACTGGGTGCTCGCCTGGTGGGAGACGCTCGGCGCGGGCCGGCCCGCCGAGATCGCCGTCTGGCGCGGACCCGACGGCCGGCCCGACGCCGTCGTCCCGCTGCTGCGTGGCCGGCAGACCCTGCACCCCAGGCTCCCGCTCACCGTGGACTGCCTGACCCTGCTCGGCTCCGGCCCCGGCGCCGCCGACCACTGCGGCATCCCCACCCGGCCCGAGCGCCGCGCCGACGTACGCGACTGGCTGGCCGAACGCGCCCGCCGCACCACCCTCTGGCTGCCCGACCTCGACCCCGGCCAGGACGTCCTGCTGCCGCCCACCGCCCGCCCCGTGGTCCGCGCCGCCTGCCCGCGCGCGGACCTCACCGCCGGTCCGGACGCCCTTGGCTCACGCCAGTTCCGCGCCACCGTCCGCCGCTACGGCCGCAAACTCGCCGCCGCCGGCGTCACCTTCCGCTGGGTCGACGCCGGCGAGGCCGACGAACGCCTCCTCGACACCGTCCTCCACCTGCACCGGCTGCGCCGCGACGCCCTCGGCCGCCCGACCACGTTCGACCAAGGGCGCCGCCCCCTGCACGCCCGCCTGCTCGAACGCACCGCGGGCACCGGCCACGGACCCGCCTTCCTGCTCGCCGAACGCGACACGGCGACCGTCGGCGCCCTCTACGGCTTCCGCTGGCGCGACTCCTTCAGCTACTACCAGATCGGCTGGGAACCGGAGTTGGCGCCACTGCGGCTCGGCACCGCGGTCATCGACCAGGCCCTGCGCGCCTGCGCCGAACGCGGCCTGCGCACCTTCGACTTCCTGCGCGGCACCGAGCCCTACAAGTACCGCTTCGGCGCGGTCGACCGCGAGGACGTCTCCTGGCTCGTCCCGCGCGGCACCTCCGGCGCGCTGCTGGCGCTCAAGCACCGCGTCCGGGACGCGGCGCGCTCCCGGCCTCAGCCGGCGTCGACGACACCGTCCAGGTAGACCCAGGCGCCCTGGTGGCGCCGGAACCGGCTGTTCTCGTGCAGCACGCCGGCGTGGCCGCCCTCCCGGTAGTGCGCACGGAACTCCACCGTGCCCTCCTGGTGGAACGGCCCGCCCTCGCCCGTACCCACGATCTCCAGCCGCTCCCAGCGCATCCCCGGGTCGAAGTCGACGGCGTCCGGGCGGGTGTCCGGGTGCCAGCTGCGCAGCAGGTACGGCTCGTCGTGCACCGCGAACGCGCTGAACCGCGAGCGCATCAGCTGCTCCGCGGTGGACGCGGCGGCCTCGCCCCGGTGCAACCGCCCGCAGCACTCGGCGTAGCGGGCGGGCAGGCCGCACGGGCACGCCTCGGGCGCGGCGGGCACGGCTGCGGGGGCGGGGCGGTTGGTACGGCGTCGCGACATGGGGCCATTGTCCCCTGCCGGGCGGGCCTACTGCGCCGGTCGGCCGTGCAGGCGCTCGAGGTCGCGGCGGTCCCGCTTGGTCGGCCGGCCGGCGCCGCGGTCACGCAGGCCGACCACGGCCGGCGCCTCCGTACGCGGCGGGGGCGGCGGGCTGTGGTCGACGTAGCACTCGACCGCCACCGGGGCGCCCACCCGCTTGCTGATCACCCGGGTCACCTTGACGATCCGCTCCCGGCCCTCGTGCCGCAGCCGCACCTCGTCGCCCGGCTTCACCTGCTGCGCCGGCTTCGCCCGCTCCCCGTTCACCCGCACATGCCCCGCCCGGCAGGCCGCCCCACCCGCCGACCGAGTCTTCACCAGCCGAACCGCCCAGATCCAGCTGTCCACCCGCGCCGCAACCTCGTCCATACCCCGACTTTAGCCGTGACGCCAACCACCACGGGGGCGCGAGGAACTGCGCGCAGCGGCAGGGCACCGGCCGCACTCTCCCGCCTCGCGCAGTTCCCCGCGCCCCTGTGGTCGACCCCTAGGATCGGATCATGTCGCTCCCGCACGCCATCCTCACCGCCCTCCTGGAGAAGCCGTCGTCGGGGCTGGAGCTGACCCGGCGGTTCGACCGGTCGATCGGGTTCTTCTGGTCGGCCACGCATCAGCAGATCTACCGCGAGCTGGGCCGCCTGGAGCAGGCGGGGCTGATCCGGGCACTTCCGCAGGCGGCGGACGGCCGCGGCCCGCGCAAGGCGTACGAGGTGCTGCCGGCGGGCCGGGAGGCGCTGGTGGCGTGGGTGGGGGAGCAGCAGGAGCCGAAGCAGATCCGGGACGCGCTGCTGCTGCGGCTGCGGGCGGCGGCGGTGGTGGGTACCGGCGGCCTGGGTGCGGAGCTGCGCCGGCACCTGGAACTGCACCGGAGCCAGCTCGCCGAGTACCGGGAGATCGAGGCGCGGGACTTCGCGCCGGAGCGGGTGGGGGAGGAGAACCGGCTGCACCACCTGGTGCTGTCGGGCGGGATCCAGCTGGAGTCGTTCTGGACGACGTGGCTGGAGGACGCGGTCCGCACCGTGGCGGAGCTGGACGCCGTCGACAACGCCGTCGACAACGGCGTCGACAAGGAGGTGTGAGCACCGGGAATACCGTCGCAGTCGCCTCGGTTCAGCGGTATAGTTGAATGTTGAATCAAGTGGAGGAGCTGAGAGCAGTGCAGTTCGGGATCTTCAGCGTCGGCGACGTGACCACCGACCCCACCACCGGTCGGACCCCGACCGAGCACGAGCGGATCAAGGCCATGGTGGCGATCGCGCTCAAGGCGGAGGAGGTCGGCCTGGACGTCTTCGCGACCGGTGAGCACCACAACCCGCCGTTCGTGCCGTCCTCGCCGACCACCATGCTGGGCTACATCGCGGCCCGCACCGAGCGCCTGATCCTCTCCACCTCCACCACCCTGATCACCACCAACGACCCGGTGAAGATCGCCGAGGACTTCGCGATGCTCCAGCACCTGGCCGAGGGCCGGGTGGACGTGATGATGGGCCGCGGCAACACCGGGCCGGTCTACCCGTGGTTCGGCCAGGACATCCGGCAGGGCATCCCGCTGGCGATCGAGAACTACGCGCTGCTGCACCAGCTGTGGCGCGAGGAGAACGTGGACTGGCAGGGCCGCTTCCGTACGCCGCTGCAGTCGTTCACCTCGACCCCGCGTCCGCTGGACGACACCCCGCCGTTCGTCTGGCACGGCTCGATCCGTTCGCCGGAGATCGCCGAGCAGGCGGCGTACTACGGTGACGGCTTCTTCGCCAACAACATCTTCTGGCCCAAGGAGCACTTCCAGAAGCTGATCAACCTCTACCGGGAGCGCTACGCCCACTACGGCCACGGCACCCCGGAGCAGGCGATGGTCGGCCTCGGCGGCCAGGTGTTCATGCGCAAGAACTCGCAGGACGCGGTCCGCGAGTTCCGTCCGTACTTCGACAACGCGCCGGTCTACGGTCACGGTCCTTCGCTGGAGGAGTTCACCGAGCAGACGCCGCTGACGGTGGGCAGCCCGCAGGAGGTCGTCGAGAAGACGCTGGCCTTCCGCGAGTCCTTCGGCGACTACCAGCGCCAGCTGTTCCTGATGGACCACGCGGGCCTGCCGCTGAAGACGGTGCTGGAGCAACTGGACCTGCTGGGCGAGGAGGTCGTGCCGGTGCTGCGCAAGGAGTTCGCCAAGGGGCGTCCGGCCGAGGTGCCGGACGGTCCGACCCACGCCGCGCGCGTCGCGGCCCGCGCCGAGTCGCTGGAAGAGGCCAAGTGAGCACCGTGAAGCTGGCGGTGGTGTCGGCCGGGCTGTCCGTGCCGTCGTCCACCCGGCTGCTGGCCGACCGGATCGCCGAGGCGACCGCGCGTGAACTGCGCGACGCCGGACGCGAGGTGGATGTCACCGTCATCGAACTCCGCGACCTGGCGCGGGAGATCGCCGACAACCTGGTCACAGGGTTCCCCGGTCCCGGGTTGCGGCGGGCGCTCGCGGCGGTCACCGACGCGGACGGGATCGTCGCCGTCACGCCGATCTTCAGCGCCTCCTACAGCGGCCTGTTCAAGTCCTTCGTGGATGTGATCGACAAGGACGCGCTGACCGGACGGCCGGTGCTGATCGCCGCCACCGGCGGTACCGCCCGGCACTCGCTGGCGCTGGAGCACGCCATGCGGCCGCTCTTCGCCCACCTGCGGGCGGTGGTCGCCCCGACCGCGGTCTACGCGGCGTCCGAGGACTGGGGTTCGGCCGGGTCCGCCGACGGCGCGTTGGCCGGCCGGATCGCCCGCGCGGCGGGAGAGTTGGCCGAGCTGATGGCCGGTCGTCCGGCGGCGGCCCGGACCGAGGAGGCGGTGATCCCGTTCGCCCAGCAGCTGGCCGCCCTGCGCACCGGCTGATCCGGCCCGCCCCACCCGTCCGTCCCACCCGTCCGACCCACCTGCTGGTCCGACCCCGAGGAGAGACATATGGAACCGCGCGTCACCGACAACCCGGAGCAGTCCCGGTTCGAGATCCACACCGACGAGGGCCTGGCCGGCTTCACCGAGTACCACCGCTACCAGGACGAACTGGCGTTCATCCACACCGAGATGGACCCGCGGTTCGAGGGACGCGGGCTCGGCGGCCGGCTCGCCCGGGGGGCGCTGGACGCGGCCCGCGAGGCGAAGCTGGCGGTCCTGCCGTACTGCCCGTTCATCCGCGGGTGGATCACCCGGCACCCGGAGTACACCGACCTGGTGCCGGCCGGTGAACGGGCCCGGTTCGCCCTCTGAGAGCGGGAGTTCGCCCGTTCGGCATGGACGCGGCGCGCCGGCCGGACTATCGTCGGCCGGCGTGACCTTCTCCATCGTGGCCCGCTCCGGCAGCGCCTTCGGGGTGGCCGTGGCCAGCAAGTTCCTCGCGGTCGGCGCCCTGGTGCCGGCCGCCGCGGCCGGTGTCGGCGCGCTCGCCACCCAGGCGTGGGCCAACCTCGCCTACCGGGACCAGGGCCTGGCCATGCTGCGGACGGGCGTGGCGCCCGCGTCCGCCGTCGCGGGCCTGACGGCCGCCGACCCGCAGCGCGCCCATCGCCAGCTCGGCATGGTCGGCCCCGTCGGCGCCGGGGCCACCTGGACCGGCGAGGAGTGCCTGGACTGGGCCGGCGGCGTGGCCGGCGAGGGCTACGCGATCCAGGGCAACATCCTGGCCGGCCCGGAAGTGGTCCGGGACATGGAGGCGGTCTGGCTCGCCTCCGCCGAACTCCCCTTCGCCGACCGCCTGGTGGCCGCGCTGGCCGCCGGTGACGCGGCCGGCGGCGACAGTCGCGGGCGGCAGAGCGCGGCCCTGTACGCGGTGGACCCGGGCGCCGGCATCGGCGGGTTCGGCGACGTCGCGTACGACCTGCGGGTGGACGACCACCCCGAGCCGATCGCCGAGCTGCGCCGTCTGCTCGGCATCCACGAGATCCTGCACGGCACCCCGGACCCCGACTCCTTGCTGGAGCTGGCCGGCGAGCTCGCCGCCGAGGTCGATTCCCGGCTGACCGCGCTCGGCTACCGCTCCCTGGACACCTGGGCCGGCGTGGAGAACCTGGAGGGCCGCCTCGTCCCGGGCCGGATCGACCCCCTCGTCCTCGCCCACCTCCGCGACCTCACCCGCTGAGCACCCCGGCAGGCGCTACAGCCACCCGCGGCGGGCCGCCTGGAGGCCGGCCTGGAAGCGGGTCTGGGCGTTGAGCGCGGTGAGGATGTGGCCGATCCGGCGGGTCATGGTGCGTTGGGTGATGCCGAGGCTGCGGACGATCGCCGCGTCCTTCATGCCGCTGGCCAGCATCGCCAGCAACTCCCGGTCACGGTCGTCGAGTTCGCCGTTCTGCTGCCCGCTGGCGAGCGGGGTGGCACGCTCCCAGAGCAGGTCGAAGCAGGTGACCAGCGCGGTCAGCAGCGGCGAGGGCCGCACCCACAGCGCCGCGGTCGACTCGGTCGCCTCGAAGCTCAGCGGGATCATCGCGTACCGCCGGTCGGCGACCAGCATCTTCATCCGGACCATGGGCAGGCTGCGGGCCTGCTCGCCGGCCGCGATGCACTCCAGCACGAAGCCCATCCGCGCCGCGCCCTCCAGTCCCGGCGCGTCGTACAGCGCGCGGTAGCCGACCCCGCGGGCCAGCAGCTGGAACTCGATCGGGTTGGCGGTCGGGTCGTCGAAGTACGGCGGGCAGTCGATGATCAGGATCTCCTCCTGGGCGCCGAGCTGCAGCTGCTCGGCCCGGTGCCGCATCGCCTCCTGGCCCTCGATGAGCTCGACCAGCTCGGCGGACTTGGACGGGCCGAGCCCCTCGAACTTCACCGCGAGCTCGCGGACCCGGGCGCGCAGCCGGTCCATCTCCTGCTGCCGCTGGGCGGCGAGGGCGTCCATGGCGACTTCGGGCGGCGCCGCGGTGTACCGCACGGGGGAGCCGGCCAGGCGGGTGACCAGGCCGGTGGTGACCAGTCGGCCGAGGGCGGTGCGGATGCCCGCGGTGGTGCTGCCGAGGGCTTCGGCGAGCTGGGCGGCGGTGGACCGCGGCGCCGACAGCACGTGGAGGTAGAGGGCGCTCTCGGTGGCGCCCAGTCCGACGGGTTCCAGCAGGTCGTCCGACATGCGGCCAGGATAATTTCGGTGTCCGCCGGTGGCGACTTGTGGCCATTGTCCACCACTCGCCGCAGCAGATCGGGCCATTCGGCCTTACGGTTCATGTCATCGGCAGTCTGCCCGACCGAGGTCGGGGCAGTACGGCCGGGAGCCCCACCGCGGCCGGACGACGGCACCCCATCCGTTGGTCCGCCGCCTCGCGTGAAGGGACCGACATGGCTGTCGCGGACCCACCCCAGACCGTTCGGTACGGCCTGAGCCTCCCCACCGTGCCCGCGTCCGTGCCGGAGGCACGGCGCCGCGTCCGCTCCGAGCTGGCCGCGCAGGGCATCGGGCCGGACCATCCGCTGACCGACACCGTGCTGCTGGTCGTGAGCGAGCTCGTCACCAACGCGGTGCGGCACGCTGCCGAGCACTCGCCGCGCACCCGGGTCGGCATCGCGGTCGGGCCGATGGAGCTGGTGGTCACCGTGCACGACCGGCACCCGCACTGTCCGCAGGCACTCGCCGTGCCGCACCAGGACGGCAGCGGCGGCTGGGGCCTCGGACTGGTCGCGGAACTCGCGGAGCTGGTCGGCGGCGGCATGGACTCGGACGCGGACCCGGACGGCGGCGGCAAGACCATGGTGGTCCGCCTGCCGTTCCCCTAGCAGCAGCCAGCAGCCAGCCGGCGGGACAGTATCGGTGGCGGGGCCGGCACCGCGGACCGGCGGTCGCCGGCTGGGAAGACGATCTCGACCCCGCGCTCACCACTCTGCTGCATGGGCATGCTTATTGCAAGTAGCTCGCAATAAGAGTCCGGCGCGGTCAGAACCGCCGCAGCGCACCCTCGGCCCGCAGCGCGGCGAGCGACGGATACCCGTCCACCGCCATGATCAGGTCCGCCTCGGCCAGCAGCGAGCGCAGCACGTGCACCACGCCGTCGGCGCCGCCCAGGGCCATCCCGTAGGCGTACGGCCGCCCCACGCCCACCGCTGTGGCACCCAGCGCCAGCGCCTTGACCACGTCGGCCCCGCTGCGCACGCCCGAGTCGAACAGCACCGGCAGGCCCTCCGCGGCCGCCACCACCTCGGGCAGCGACTCCAGGGCCGGCAGCCCGCCGTTGGCCTGCCGGCCGCCGTGGTTGGAGCAGTAGATCCCGTCCACCCCGCCGTCCCGCGCCCGCCGGACGTCCTCCGGGTGGCAGATGCCCTTCAGGATCAGCGGCAGCGAGGTGAGCGAACGCAGCCAGGCCAGATCGTCCCAGGTCAGTGGATTGGGGAAGACCTGGGTCCACTCGCTGACGGCGGAGCGCGGGTCGGCGTCGGGATCGCCGGTGAGCCGGGCCCGGAACACCGGGTCCGAGGTGTAGTTGGCCAGACAGTGACCGCGCAGCTGCGGGAAGTTGCCGGTCGCCAGGTCGCGCGGCCGCCAGCCGGTCACCCAGGTGTCGAGGGTGACCACGATGCCCCGGTAGCCGGCCTGCTCGGCCCGGTGCACCAGGCTCTCCGCCAGCGCCCGGTCGTTCGGCGGGTACAGCTGGAAAAACCCCGGGGTCCCGCCGAACTCGGCCGCCACCTGCTCCAGCGGGTCCACCGACAGCGTGGACGCCACCATCGGCACCCCGGTCCGGGCCGCGGCCCGCGCGGTGGCCAGGTCGCCGTGCCCGTCCTGGGCGCACAGGCCGATCACCCCGATCGGGGCCAGGAACAGCGGCGAGGGCAGGCTCAGCCCGAACAGCTCCACACCGAGGTCCCGCTCGGCCGCCCCGACCATCATCCGCGGCACCAGGCCCCAGCGTTCGAACGCCGCCGCGTTGGCCCGCTGGGTGTGCTCGTCGCCCGCGCCGCCCGCCACGTACGACCACACCGAGGGCGGCAGTGCGGCCCGGGCCCGCGACTCCAGCTCGGCGAAGTCCATCGGGTACGCCGGCAGCACGCCGAACAGCCCCTCGAAGTAGATCTCGTTCTGGTAGTCACCGAACCGCGGGCCCATGGCCGTCCCTTCTCGCCGTGATGCTGCACTCGCCGTGACGCGGCAAGGGCCCCACCGTCCACCGGCCGCCGCCGACCGTCAAGATCCCCCCGCCGGGATTCATCCCGCCGTCGGTTAGGCTCACCGCCGTGATCAAGGGTGTGATGTTCGACTTCTCCGGGACGCTCTTCCGGATCGACTCGACCGAGCAGTGGCTGGCCGGCCACCTCGCCGCGAGCGGCCTGCGGCTCGACGAGCCGGTCCGCACCGAACTGGTGCGACGGTTGGAGGAGTTCGGCGCCCTGCCGGGCGGGGTCGTGCCGCGCACCGTGCCGCCCGAGGTCGAGGAACTCTGGCACGTCCGCGACCTGACTCCCGAACTGCACCGGGCCGCCTACACCGCGCTGGCCCGGGCCGCCGAGCCGCCCGCCGCGCTCGACGTGGACGCCCTGTACGACCGCCACCTGGCTCCCGCGATGTGGCGGCCCTACCCCGACACCGCGTCCACCCTGCGCGAGCTGCGCCGCCGCGGCGTACCGGTCGCCGTGGTCAGCAACATCGGCTGGGACCTGCGCCCGGTCTTCCGCAGCCACGGGCTGGACGACCTGGTCGACGTCTACCTGCTCTCCTACGAGTTCGGCGCCCAGAAGCCCGACCCCGCCATCTTCCGCGAGGCCTGCGACCGGCTCGGCCTGGCCCCGGCCGACGTCCTGATGGTCGGCGACGACCGCACCGCCGACGGCGGCGCCACCGCCCTCGGCTGCCCCTTCCAGCCCGTCGACCACCTCCCGGTCGACCGCCGCCCCGCCGCCCTGACCGCCCTCCTGGACCTGCTCGGCTGAACCGGACCGCGCCCGGGCGGTACGGGACTCCGGACGGGGTGCGGGCCGAGGTAGCCTGGCTGCGGATGTGGTGAGAATGCGACAGGCCCAGCAGCGCGCCACCGGACGCGCCATCCCCGAGGTACCCTTCGCCGCCCCGCCCGGCACCCCGGTCGGTGTCGAGGTGATGACCCTCGCCGAACTGCGCCGGCGCCACCCCCGAGGCGGCGTCTTCGACCGGCCGCAGCGGCCCGCCTTCCACCACCTGCTCACCCTGGACGCCGGCACCCTGCGGCACACCGTCGACTTCACCGGCTACGCCCTGGAACCCGGCTGCTGGCTCTGGGTGCGGCCGGGACAGGTCCAGCAGTGGGGCGACCTCGCGGACGCCCACGGCACCCTGATCCTCTTCGAACCCGGCTTCCCCGACCCGGCGACGGTCGCCGCCGCCCGGCTGGACGACCCGTTCGCGCCCGCCGTCCAGCGTCCCGTCGGCGCGGACCGGGCCGCCCTGGAGGCCGCCGTCCGCCACCTCCACCAGGAGTTCGAGGCGGGCGCGGCCCTGCCCGCCGAGGTGCACCTCGCCCTGCTGCGCCACCTGCTGGCCGCTCTGGTGCTGCGCCTGGCCCACCTGGCCGCGCCGGTCGGCGCCGGTGCCGCCGAGGCGGGGGAGGCGTACCTGCGCTTCCGGCACGCCGTCGAACGGGACTTCACCCGCACCCGCCGGGTCGAGGACTACGCCCGCGCCCTCGGCTACTCGCCGCGCACCCTGTCGCGCGCCACCCTCGCCGCGGCGGGGGTGGGCGCCAAGGAGTTCGTCGACCGGCGGGTGATCCTGGAGGCCAAGCGCCTGCTCGCGCACAGCGACCGGTCCGCCGCCCGGATCGCCGACCACCTCGGCTTCGCCGACGCCGCCAACTTCGCCAAGTACTTCCACCAGCGCACCGGCACCACCCCGATCGCCTTCCGCACCGCCGTCCGCGGCGAGGCCGCCGCGACAGGTTGATATGTCAGGTGACCAAGAGCACCCCACCCTGACGGCCCGTCGGGGGGTAGCGTGCGGGGCATGACCGATCAGGACTTCACGGTGCGGGTCACCGTCCGCGGGTACGAGACCGACGCACAGGGCCACCTCAACCAGGCGGTCTACCTCCAGTACGCCGAGCACGCCCGCTGGGAGTACCTCCAGGCGGCCGGGGTCCGCCAGGCCGACCTGCTGGCCAAGGGCGTGGGGCCGGTGGTGCTGGAGACCACCGTCAAGTACCGCCGGGAGCTGCGCGCCGGTGACGAGGTCGACGTCAGCTGTGCCTTCGTCTGGGGCGGCGGGAAGACCTTCGAGGTGGTCCAGCGGATCACCCGCACCGACGGCGTGCTGGCCGCCGAGATCCGCGGCGTCGGCGGCTTCCTCGACCTCGCCGCACGCCGCCTGGTGGACGACGCCAGTGCCCCGATGCGCTCGCTGGCCGCCGACCCCGAACTGCTGGGCCTGGAGCGGTAGAGCCTAGGCGTCGAGGGCCGACCGGACCCGGGCGGCCACCTCGGCGGCCTCGGCCTCGTCCCGGTAGCGGGTGCGGGGCCAGAAGAAGCCCCGCAGCCCGTCCTTGCGGTTGCGCGGCACCACGTGCACGTGCAGGTGCGGCACCGACTGGCTGACCCGGTTGTTGGCGGCGACGAAGCTCCCCGCCGCCGCCATCCCGGACTCCACCGCCGCGGTGACCCGCCGCACCCGGGCGAAGAACGGCCCGACCAGCTCCTCCGTCAGGTCGGTCACCGTCTCCACGTGCGGGCGCGGCACCACCAGGACGTGGCCGGGGAAGAGCGGGCGGTGGTCCAGGAAGGCCACCGCCACCTCGTCCTCCAGCACCCGGTGCACCGTCACCGCACCGGCGACCACCTCGCAGAACAGGCACTCCATGCCGCCATTGTCACCTCAGTGCCCCCACAGCGGGCTGACCGCGATGGCGCGCAGCTGCTCGCCGGTGAGCGCGGGAGTGCCGGGCTGCGCGCCGTACCAGGTGCTCGCGTTGACCTCCGAGACGCTCACCAGGGTGCCGTCCGGGCGCAGCGCCAGGCCGGCCCAGTACATGGCTGGCTCCTGGCTGCCCTTGCTCGGGCCGGTGACCCGTACCGCCGACAGGGTCCCGTCGGACTCCGGGCTCGCCGGGGTGACGCCGTCGGTGCCGACCAGCCGGGCGAAGGCGTCCTGCGCCGACTCGTGGTCCTTCACCAGGTGCGGTTCGACCCGGACCAGCACGGTGCTGGTGCGCCCGTCGACGGTGACCGGCAGGTGCACGCCCCCGCTGGTCTGCTGCGGTCCCGGCTCACCCGCCGTGGCGCCGACCGGCAGCAGCTGCGTCAGGGTGGGGAGCAGCGTCTGCGCGGACGGGAGCGAGGGCGCCGGGGAGGCCGGTGCGGTCGGCCGGCCGGTGGCGCCGCGGCGGAAGTCCTCGAACAGCGGGTCCCACGCGGAACTGGCCACCACGGCGGTGAGCTGTTCGGGTGACAGCGGCAGCACGGTGCGGCCGCTCGACTGACCGTTCGGCTGGTAGTCCCGCTCGGAGAGGCGGACCCGCCGGCCGTCGGTGCCGGTGAAGACCGCGATCCAGCTGCGGTCCGGCGCCGGCGGGCGGGGCAGCTCCTTGGTGATTACCAGGACCGAGCCGTCCGGCCGCACGGTCCGCTCGCAGCTCTCGATCGGCGTCTCGAACGGGTCCGCGCACTGCGTGCCGCCGGTGTCCGGGCCGATCGGCAGGTCCACCCGGTCGGTGGTGAGCGACACCTGCACCGACCCGTGCCCGTCGTCGAACTGCAGCCACGCGGTCGGACCCATGTCGGGCATGGCCATCTCGCCGATGCCGTACCCCTTCTCGTCGCTGATGCCCCCCTCGGGCAGCAGCGACCGGAGGGTCTGGCTCATGTACGTCCCGGTGATCCGGCCGCGCGGCCCGCCGGGCGGCTGCCGGTCCGCCGACCCGGTCGCCGACAGCGCGGTCGCCCCCAGGGCGATCGTCCCCACCAACGCGACGGCCCCCGTCACGGTGGCCCGGCGCCGGGCCCGTCGCCGCCGTCCGCGGAGCTCGCCGGCCATCGCGAGCACCTCGCCCGGCGGGTCCGGTGCCAGCTCGGCGACCGCCCGCAGGTTCCGGGCGACGTCCTCCTCGTACGCCATCACTCAGCTCCTCAGCTCGGAAAGGGAATCGGCGCCCAGCTCGGCGCGCAGCCGGGCGAGCGCCCGGCCGCTGCGCGAACGGACGGCGCTCGCGGTCAGGTGCAGGGCGGTCGCGGTCTCCTCGACGCTGCGGTCCTCCCAGAAGCGCAGGACCACCACCGCCCGGTCCTTGGCCGGCAGCCCGGCCAGCGCGCGCAGCAGGGTCACCCGCAGCGCCGGGTCGGACTCGGTGCCCGGAGCGTCCGCGAAGGTGTCCGTGACGTGTTCACTGCTGCTGCGCCGACGCCGGTACGACAGGAAGGTGTTGACCAGGACGGTCTGCGTGTAGCCGGCCGGGTTCTCCAGCCGGGATATCCGCCGCCAGCGGTCGTAGACGCGGCCGAGGGTCTCCTGGGCGAGGTCCTCGGCGAGGTACGCGTCGCCACCGGTCAGCAGGAAGGCCGTCCTGACCAGGTGTCGCCCCCTCGCCGCAGCGAACTCCCGGAAGTCCAGCGGCCCTGGCGCCGTGGTTGGTGTGCGGTCCATGACCTTCCAACGCGGTGGGGAGGCGGTTCTGTCGCAACCTCACCGCTGTGGACTCCTGCGCAGGCGGGTGACGATCACCGGTGTGACGATGCGAGGGTGACCACCACCGAGACCAGCCCCGCCGCCCCGCAGGCCGCGCCGCCCGTCCTCGACCGGCGGCAGCGCAACATCGTCTTCGGCACCATCATGCTCGGCATGCTGCTGGCCGCCCTCGACCAGACCATCGTCGGCACCGCGCTGCCGACCATCGTCGCGGACCTGGGCGGCGCCTCCCACATGTCCTGGGTGGTGACCTCGTACCTGCTCGCCGAGACCGTCACCACGGCCCTGGTCGGCAAGTTCGGCGATCTGTTCGGCCGCAAGGTGGTCTTCCAGGTCTCGGCGATCGTCTTCATCACCGGCTCCTTCCTGTGCGGCCTGGCGACCAACATGGCGCTGCTGATCTCCTGGCGGGCGGTGCAGGGCGTCGGCGCGGGCGGCCTGATGGTGACCGCGATGGCACTCATCGCGGACGTCATCCCGCTGCGCGAGCGCGGCAAGTACCAGGGCGCGATCGGCGCGGTGTTCGGCGTGGCCACGGTGATCGGCCCGCTGCTCGGCGGGCTGTTCACCGACCACCTGACCTGGCGCTGGGCCTTCTACGTCAATGTGCCGATCGCGATCCTGGTGGTGATCGCGGCCCACCGGACCATCCCCACCGTCCGCTCGGTGGCCAAGCCGGTCATCGACTACCTCGGCATTACCCTGGTCGCGATCGGCGCCGGCACGCTGATCCTGGCGACCAGTTGGGGCGGCAACGAGTACGCCTGGGGCTCGCCGGTGATCATCGGCCTGTTCGTCGTCGGCGTGCTGGCCCTCGGCCTGTTCTGCCTGGTCGAGACCCGCGCGGCGGAGCCGATGCTGCCGATGCGGCTGTTCGGCAACCCGGTCTTCACGGTCTGCTCGGTGCTCAGCTTCATCGTCGGCTTCGCGATGCTCGGTGCGCTGACCTTCCTGCCCACCTACCTGCAGTACGTGGACGGCGACTCCGCCACCGTCTCCGGCGTGCGCACCCTGCCGATGGTGATCGGCCTGCTGATCGCCTCGGTCTTCAGCGGCAACGTGGTCTCCCGCACCGGCCGCTACCGGTACTTCCCGATCGTCGGCTCCCTGGTCATGGCCCTCGGCCTCTACCTGCTGTCCCGCCTGAACGCCGGCACCAGCGCCTGGCTGGCCTCGCTGTACATGTTCGTGCTCGGCGTCGGCATCGGCCTGTCCATGCAGGTGCTGACCATCGCCGTGCAGAACACCGTGGACTACTCCGACCTCGGCACCTCCACCTCCGGCGTCACCTTCTTCCGCACCCTCGGCAGTTCCTTCGGCACCGCCGTGTTCGGCACCATCTACGTCAACACCCTCAAGCCCAACCTCGCCGACGGCGTCGCCGAGGCCGCCCGTACCACCGGAGCCGACCCGGCCGCCCTCGCCGCCGCCGCGCAGAGCCCGCAGGGCGTCCACGGGCTGCCGCCCGAGCAGGCCGCGCCGATCGTCAACGCGTACGCCGACGCCCTGCACACCGTCTTCCTGTGGACGGTGCCGGTGGCGCTGGCCGGCTTCGTGGTGGCGCTCTTCCTCAAGCAGGTCAAGCTGCGCGACTCGGCCCGGTCCACCTCCACCGACATGGGCGAGGGCTTCGCCCAGCCGTCCTCGGGCGACTCGGCGAAGGTGCTGGAACTGGCCGTCGCCAAGATCCTTCGGCAGATGGGGCTGAACACCGCCCGTCAGGTGGTCGCCGACTCCGGCACCCGGCTCGACATCGCCGGCGCCTGGGCGGTGATGCAGGTGGAGTTCTTCACCCGGGCGGTCGGCCACGCCAGCCTGAGCCTGATCGCCGCCCGGCGGCGGCTGCCGCCCGAGGTGCTGGAGCCGGTGTTCACCCGCATGGTCCAGGAGGGCTACCTGGCCCGGCAGAACGGCTTCTTCGAGCACACCGCCGTCGGCGAGCGGGAGACCGCGCTGATCACCGCCGCCTGGTCGGACTGGCTCAACCGGCGCCTGGAGGAGGACCGCGGCCGCCCCCGCAGCGCGGAACTGCGCGCCGCCGCCGACGCCATCGCCAAACGCCTGATCGCCGAGGACCTCGCCGAGGGCCTCCCGGCGGACCACCCCACCCGCCAGGTCGCAGGCGCGGCCTAGCTATTTCTCGGGGATGCGGAAGGTGGCCTCCACCGTACGAGTGGGCTCCGATCCGGTCGGTGGCTGAAGGCGGAGGCGGTTCACGTCGCCGTCGTGGCCGACCTCGACCTCGGGGGTGGAGTCGTCCGGCAGGCGGACCAGGACGTAGGGGCTGAGGTCGAGCAGGAAGCGGAAGCCCTCCGCATCGTCGCCCGCCAGGGCGGGCACGGGAACGGCCGCCCAGCTCCCTTCGGCCGGCCCCGGGGTGATCCGGACCGGGACCCTGGCCAGGCAGGTCGAGGAGTTGGCCCACCACTCCAGGGCGGCGGGGATCGCGTCAGTGTCCACGGCAGCCAGACTAGTGACGGCACACCGGCGGCGTACCGGGAAGGACGGAGAGCAACGCCATGCTGCCCGGACTGGCCGTCAGCTTCCCGGTACCGGCCCTGCTGCTGATCGCCAACGGTCGGCGTGACGGCGTGATGGCGTGAGGGACGGCCTCGCGGGCCGGACGCGCCGGGGTCAGCCGATCAGGCGCAGGGCGGCGGCGGCCGCGCCGACCAGACCGGCGTCGGTGCCCAGCTGCGCGTGGTGCACCCGCAGGCCGCGGACGAACGGCAGCGCCGCGTAGGTGTCGAGGTGGCGGGCGAGTGGTTCGAACAGCAGCGGGCCCGCCGCGGCGACGCCGCCGCCGATCACCACCGCCTCCAGTTCCACCAGCGTCGCGGTCGCCGCGACCGCCGCGGCCAGTGCCCGCGCGGACCGGTCGAAGGCGGCGAGCGCCACCGGGTCGCCGGCCCGGGCGGACTCCGCCACCGCGGCGGCCGAGTCGTCCCCGTCGGGGCCCGGACGCCGGCCGCCGGCGCGGGCGTACCGGGCGATCGCCGGACCACTGGCCAGTCCCTCCACGCAGCCGCGCCCGCCGCACGGGCAGGGCTCGCCGTCGAGGTCCACGCTGATGTGGCCGATGTGTCCGGCGTTGCCGGTCGGCCCGCCGTGCACCCGGCCGTCCAGCACCAGCCCGCCGCCGACGCCGGTGGAGACCACCATGCACAGCACCGAGCGGTAGCCGGTCGCGGCGCCCTGCCAGTGTTCGGCCTCGGCGAGCGCCACGCCGTCCCCGATCAGGGTCACCGGCAGCCCCACCTGCCGCCGCACCTCGTCGACCAGCGGGAAGCCGCGCCAGGCGGCGATGTTCACCGGGCTGACCGTGCCGGCCGCGACGTCCACCGGGCCCGCGCTGCCGATCCCGACCGCCGACACCTCCGGCCAGCGGCCGTCCGCGGCCAGGTCGGCCGGCACCTCGCGGACCGCGCCCAGCACCGTCTGCGCGCCGGCGGTCGCCGGGGTCGGCCGACGGGTGGTGGCGAGCAGGGTGCCGGAGGAGTCCACCAGCGCACCGGCGATCTTGGTGCCGCCGATGTCCACCGCCGCGACCAGCGGCTTTCCGTCGATCCCGGCGTCGGCGTCGAACACAGGCGACCCTTCCTCGGACGTCGCTGCGGACATCGCTCCGGCGCGTCACGCTACCCGAGATCGAGGCGGCCGCGAGCGCTCGCCGGGCGCGGTGTCCCGCTGTCGGAGGACGCCACCGGCATCAGACGGCGGGCGACCAGGTGGCCCACCCAGTGCCGGCCGCACTCCGGGCAGGGCGGGGCCCCGTCCGCGGTGTACGGGGAGGCGGTGCCGATGCCGTCGTGCGCGTACCGCTCCCAGTCACCGCCGTCGTCGTCCTGGATGTGCTGGACGTCGTACTCGGCCATCCAGTGGTGCCAGCATTGTCCGCAGGTGAACTCGACCCGTTCCACGGCCAGTTCGGTGATCATGTCGTCCCGACCTCCCTACCGCGCCTGGGTGCCTCTTGACAGGGCCATTATCCAGTTTTATGCCGGTTTCAGGGACTCCTGAGGGTCCGCGGGGGCAACCGAGAGGAAGTCGGGCATGACGCGTTCAGTCGGAATCGACCTCGGCACCACCAACTCGGTCGTCGGCGTGCTGGAGGGCGGCGAGCCGGCCGTGATCCCCAACGCGGAGGGTGCCAGGACCACACCCTCCGTGGTCGCCTTCGCCAAGAGCGGCGAGGTGCTGGTCGGCGAGATCGCCAAGCGCCAGGCGGTCACCAACGTCGACCGGACGGCCCGCTCGATCAAACGGCACATGGGCGACACCGGCTGGCGCTTCCCCGAGACCGGGGATGTGGACGGCCACCGCTACACCGCCCAGGAGATCTCCGCCCGGGTGCTGCAGAAACTCAAGGCCGACGCCGAGTCCTACCTCGGCGAGACCGTCTCCGACGCGGTGATCACCGTCCCCGCGTACTTCAACGACGCCCAGCGCACCGCCACCAAGGAGGCCGGTGAGATCGCCGGGCTCAAGGTGCTGCGGATCATCAACGAGCCCACCGCGGCGGCCCTCGCGTACGGGCTCGACAAGGAGACCGAGCAGACCGTGCTGGTCTTCGACCTCGGTGGCGGCACCTTCGACGTCTCGCTGCTGGACATCGGCGACGGGATCGTCGAGGTCAGGTCCACCAACGGCGACACCCACCTGGGTGGCGACGACTGGGACCAGCGCGTCGTCGACCACCTGGTGAAGACCTTCAAGGCCGGGCACGGCGTCGACCTGTCCAAGGACAAGATGGCCGTCCAGCGCCTGCGCGAGGCCGCCGAGAAGGCCAAGATCGAACTCTCCTCCGCCAGCGAGACCTCGATCAACCTGCCCTACATCACCGCCTCCGCCGAGGGACCGCTGCACCTGGACGAGAAGCTCACCCGGGCGCAGTTCCAGCAGCTCACCGCCGACCTGCTGGAACGCTGCACCACCCCGTTCCACAACGCCGTCCGGGACGCCCGGATCGAGGTCGCGGACATCGACCACGTGATCCTGGTCGGCGGCTCCACCCGGATGCCCGCCGTCACCGAACTGGTCAGGTCGCTCACCGGCAAGGACCCGCACAAGGGCGTCAACCCCGACGAGGTCGTCGCCGTCGGCGCCGCCCTGCAGGCCGGCGTCCTGCGCGGCGAGGTCAAGGACGTCCTGCTGCTCGACGTCACCCCGCTCTCGCTCGGCATCGAGACCAAGGGCGGCATCATGACCAAGCTGATCGAGCGCAACACCACCATCCCGACCAAGCGCTCCGAGATCTTCACCACCGCCGACGACAACCAGCCGTCCGTCCAGATCCAGGTCTACCAGGGCGAACGCGAGATCGCGGCGTACAACAAGAAGCTCGGGATGTTCGAACTGACCGGCCTGCCACCGGCGCCGCGCGGCCTGCCGCAGATCGAGGTCACCTTCGACATCGACGCCAACGGCATCATGCACGTCGCCGCCAAGGACCTCGGCACCGGCACGGAACAGCGGATGACCGTCACCGGCGGCTCCGCCCTCCCCAAGGACGACATCGCCCGGATGATGCGCGATGCCGAGCAGTACGCCGAGGAGGACCGGCAGCGGAAGGAGGCCGCCGAGACCCGCAACAGCGCCGAACAGCTCGTCTACTCCACCGAGAAGATCATCCGGGACAACCCCGACCGGATCCCCGCCGAGGTGGTCACCGAGGTCGAGGCGTCCCTCGCCGACGTCAAGGAACAGCTCAAGGGCGAGGACACGGCGGCGCTGCGGGCCGCGACGGACCGGGCCGCGACCGCCGCGCAGAAGATCGGCGCGGCGATGTACGCGCAGGCGGGGGAGCAGGGCGCGACCGGTTCGGCCGACGCGGACTCGTCCGGCGCTCCCGATTCCTCCGGTGACGAGGTGGTCGACGCCGAGATCGTCGACGAGGACCGGCCCAAGGGAGGCGACACCGCATGACCGACCGTCCCGAGGACCCCCGTCCGGTCGTCCTCGCCCCGGGGAAGTCCGACCGGCGGCGGGCCATCCCCACCCGCAGGCCCGCCGGCGAGGTCACCGGGGGGTCGGCGGCCGCACCGCCGCCGGGCGGAGCTTCGGGCGGTGCGGCGGAGCCCCCGCCCGAGCCGCCGGCCGCCACCGTCGAGGTGCTGCTCGCCGAGCGGACCGCCGACCTGCAACGGCTGCAGGCCGAGTACGACAACTACCGCAAGCGGGTGCGCCGCGACCGGCTGGCCGTCGGCGAGGTCGCCGTCGCCAACGTGCTGGGCCGGCTCCTGCCGGTGCTCGACGCCCTCGACGGGGCCCGCCGGCAGGACGAGCTGACCGGCGGGCTGCGCGCGGTCGCCGAACTGCTGGAGACCGAACTCGGCGCGCTGGGACTGGAGTCGGTGGGGGAGGCCGGCGATCCGTTCGACCCGGCGCTGCACGAGGCGGTGGCCCGGACCCCCTCGCTGGTGGTCACCGCGCCGACCTGCGTGGAGATCCTGCGCGTCGGGTACCGGGTCGGCGGCCACCTGCTGCGACCGGCCGAGGTCGTGGTCGCCGAACCGGCCCGGGGCGGCGCACCGTCGATCACCCGCAGGCCCCACCACCGCTGACGGTCCGTCGCCCACCCGGGCTCGGCCACCTAGTGCCGCGTCGGGCAACCTTCGCCCCGTCGCGACGCCCGGCACGCACTCTCGCCGCACCTGCCGCAAGCCCAAGTACGTCCAGTACGAGGACTTGCGCCCGGCACGCCGAGAGCACCCACCGGACGCCGCTCCTTGACGGGCAAAGGTTGCCTGACGCGGCACTAGACTCGCTGCTTCCGTCCTCGTCGGTCCGTTCGAGCAGGGAGTACCCGGGTGACCGAACAGAACCCGCCGTTCCTCTACGTGGTCGTCAGCGCGGCGGGGGTCGCCGCGGACGTCGGCACCCTGGTCGAGGCGGCGCAGGCCGAGGGCTGGCGGGTCGGCGTGGTGGCCACCCCCAACGCGCTCCCGATCATTGACCCGCCGGCCCTGGCCGCCCTCACCGGCTACCCCGTGCGCTCCGCCTGGCGGGCCCCCGGGGAGGCGAAGCCGCTCCCGCCGGCCGACGCGATCGCGGTCGCCCCGGCCACCTTCAACACCGTCAACAAGTGGGCGGGCGGCATCGCCGACACCCTCGCCGTCGCCATCCTCTGCGAGGCCTACGGCCTGGGCGTCCCCACCGCCGCCCAGCCCTGCGTCAACCCGGCCCTCGCCGCCCATCCCGCGTACGCGGCGAGCCTGGCCCGCCTGCGGGACATGGGCGTCCTGCTCCCCGACGGGCCGGACTTCGCCTGGTCCCCGGTTCTCGACCTCCTGCGGCCGCACCTCGGGGGGTGACCGGAGACGGCGGGTCAGCCGAGGAGGGCGAGGGGGTCGGTGCGCAGGGCGAAGGTGCGGTGGAGGGCGCGGCGGGCGGCGTGGAGGCCGGACATGCCGTGGACGCCGGGGCCGGGCGGGGTGGCGGCCGAGCAGAGGTAGAGGTGGGGGAGCGGGGTGGTGTACGGGTCGAGGGCGGGGACGGGGCGGAACACCGTCTGCCACAGGCTCATCGCGCCGGCGCCGATGTCGCCGCCGACGTAGTTGGCGTTGTACGCGGCGAGGTCGGCCGCGGTGGTGGTGCGGCGGGCGAGCACGAGGTCGCGGAAGCCGGGCGCGAAGCGTTCGAGCTGGGCGGTGACGGCGTCGCCGACGTCGACGGTGGAGCCGTGCGGGACGTGGGCGTAGGTGTAGAGGGTGTGCTGCCCGGCGGGCGCCCGGGTGGGGTCGACGATGCCGGGCTGGACGGTGAGCACGTACGGGCGGTCGGGGTGCCGGCCGGCGCCGACCTCGCGTTCGAGGGCGGCGGTCTCCTCCCGGGTGCCGGACAGGTGCAGGGTGCCGGCGTACGCGCAGTCGGGGTCGGCCCAGGGGACGGGGCCGGACAGCGCGAAGTCGACCTTGCACGCGGCGGAGCCGTACCGGTAGCCGCGCAGCCGGCGGACGTACCGGTCGGGCAGTCGGGGGCCGGCGATCCGGAGCAGTCCGGCCGGGCTGGTGTCGAGCAGGACGGCGCGGGCGCGGGGCAGGTCGGTGAGGGAGTCGACCCGGTGGCCGGTGACGATCCGGCCGCCGCGGCGGGTGAGTTCGGCGGCCATGGCGTCCGCGACGGCCTGGCTGCCGCCGCGCGGGATCGGCCAGCCGACGGCGTGGCCGAGCGCGGCGAGCAGCAGGCCGGCCCCGGCCGCGGGGAGGGTGCGGGGTGGCCGGACGGCGTGCGCGGCGACCCCGGCGAGGAGGGCGCGGGCGGCGGGGTCGCGGAGCCGGGCGGACCAGGCCGGGGTGCCGAACTCGGCGACGCGGAGCAGGAGTCGGGCGGCGGTGAGCGGTGCGGCGGGCGGCCGGCGCCGGTCGGTCAGGGCGGCGTCGACCAGGCCGGGCCAGTCCTCGACCAGGGGGCGGAACAGGGCGCGCCAGGCGGGGCCGTCGCGGCCGAGGCGCTCGGCGGTGCGGTCGAGGTCGCGCCAGGCGACGGCGGCGGGCCGGCCGTCCAGGGGCTGGGCGTACGCGGCCTCGGGCTGGAGCATCTCGACCCGGGAGGCCAGGTCGAAGGCGCGGAAGAAGGGGGAGGCCAGGGCCATCGGGTGGGCGACCGCGCAGAGGTCGTGGCGGAAGCCGGGGAGGGTGAGTTCGGCGGTTCGGGTGCCGCCGCCGACGGTGTCGGCGGCCTCGTGCACCTCGACCCGCAGTCCGGCGCCGGCCAGGACCAGCGCGGCGGCCAGCCCGTTCGGGCCGGAGCCGACCACCGCGGCGTCCACCTCGCCGTTGGCCCGTGAGCCGAGACCCTCCTGAACCGCCGTCACCTGTGCCTCCGTCGCCGATCACCCGGGCCGATCACCTGGGCCGGACACCATTGCACACCCGACGGCGCCGGGAAGCGGGCAGCCGCGGGTGTGGTGGGGCGGGTCAGCGCTTGGTGGAGTCCACGATCACCGGGGCGGAGCCGGAGCCGCAGGGGCTGGCGTAGACCGGGTTCTTCTCGGCGGCGGCCTTGAAGGCGTCGATGCACTGGCTCATCAGCAGCTTGTCGGTGAGCGAGCCCGCGATGGCGGTGTTGGCGGCGGCGGTGGACTCCGCATCGATCCTGCGCTTCTCCGCCTCCGCCTGGGCGGTGCGGACGGCGGCCTCGGCCTGGGCGGTGGCCTGGTCCTGCTGGATCTTCGCCTCGATCGCGTGCTGCAGGCTGTCGCTCGGCTTGACGTTGCGCAGGTTGACGCCGTTGATCAGGATGCCGCGCGGGGCGAGCCGCTCGGTGATCAGCTTGTCGATCTCGGTGCTGATCGCCTCGCGCTGGGAGGTGTAGCCCTCGACGCCGGTGTGGCGGGCGAAGACGTTGCGGACGATCTCCCGGCTGTCGGGGTAGACCAGCCGCTGCTGGACGGCCTCCGGGCTGCCGGCCAGCTTGTAGAGGGCCTGGGTGTGCTGCGGGTCGATCGACCACTTGACCGTGACGTCGGCGTAGAGGACCCCGCCCTCGGAGGAGCGGACCTCCACGGTGTCGTTGCCGGTCATGTTGAGGTCGGTGGGCCGGGTGGAGAAGCTGGTGACGTCGGTGAGCGGCGACTTGAGGTGCAGGCCGGGCTGCCACGTCCCGCCCACCGTGCCGAGCGTGGCCGGGACGGCCACCTGGTACGGCTCGACCACGTAGGCGAAGGTGCTCAGCCCGAGCAGCAGGCCGACCACCCCGCTGAGCATGCCGCCGACGGTGACCGCACGGGCCTCGGTGACGCGGCGCCGACGGAGGATCAGCAGGGTGGCTCCGGTGGCGAGGAGCAGGAGGGAAAGGAAGAGCATCGTCTCGTCTCTCAGTGCTTGGTTGATGCCGTCGTCGTGGTGATGGCAGCAACGTAGGCGGCGCCGATGACAGCCTGAAAGACGTTCAGATGATGTTCAGTGAAGTCAGTCGGCTCAGCTTCCGGGCCGGGGTGCGGGCACCGCGTGGGCGGTGGCGGCGGAGCGGAAGTGGCGGTAGGCGGCGAGGTCGAACTCGCCGGCGCGGGGCGCGAGGACGGTGGCGGCGGAGAGTGCGACGGCGTCGGGGAGGATGGCGGGCCAGCCGGCGTGGCCGGCCAGACCGGCGGCGAGAGCGGCGACCACCGAGTCGCCGGCGCCGGTCGGGTTGCCGGTGACGGCGGCGGGCGGGGTGCAGCGCCAGGCGCCGTCGCGGTCGACGGCGAGCAGGCCGTCGGGGCCGAGGGAGGCGAGGACGGCGCCGGCGCCCCGGGCGAGGAGGGCGGTCGCGGCGGCGGGGACGTCGGCGATGCCGGTGGCGGCGGTGAGTTCGGCGGCGTTGGGCTTGACCACGGTGGGGCCGGCGGCGAGGGCGGCGGTGAGGGCGGGGCCGTCGGCGTCCAGCACGCAGGGCACGGCGTGCCGGTGGGCCAGGGTGACCAGGTCGGCGTAGGCGTCGGCGGGCAGGCCGCGGGGCAGGCTGCCGGAGAGGACCAGGACGCCGGCGGCGGGCAGCTGCCGGTCGACCTCGGCGAGCAGGGCGGCCCACTCCTCGGGGGCGAGTTTGGGGCCGGGCTCGTTGAGCATGGTGGCGTCCGAGGTGTCGACCACGGCGACGGTGCGGCGGGTCTCCCCGGCGATCCGGACGGGGGTGTGGGTGAGCCCGGCGGCCTGCAGATCGGCCTCGACGGCGGCGCCGGTGGGGCCGCCGAGCGGGAGCACGCAGCGGTTCTCGCGGCCGAGGGCGGTCAGCACCCGGGCGACGTTGACGCCCTTGCCGCCCGCCTGCGCGGCGACCTCGGCGACCCGGTTGCTGCGGTGCTTGCGGAAGGTGGGCACGGTGTACGTCAGGTCGAGGGCCGGGTTGGGGGTGACGATCAGGATCACGGCGGCGGGACTCCCTGGACGAGCTGGCTGAGTGAATCTGCGCGTTTGCATGTTTCTTCGAGCAGATTCAATCATCTACTTCAGGAGTCGCGACAGTCTTCGGTCGGCCAGTACCCGCCCGCCGGTCTGGCAGGTCGGGCAGTACTGGAGCGAGGAGTCGGCGAAGTTCACCGAGCGGACGGTGTCCCCGCACACCGGGCAGCGCTCGCCGGCCCGCCCGTGCACGGCCAGCCCGGCCTTCTTCTCGGCCTTGAGTCCGCCCGGCGGCGCGGCCCGGGCGTGCTCCAGCGCCCGGTGCAGCACCTGCCCGATCGCGGCGTGCAGCCGGGCAAGCTGCTCCTCGTCGAGCGAGGCGGCCATCGCGTACGGCGAGAGCTTTGCGCTGTGCAGGACCTCGTCGGAGTAGGCGTTGCCGATGCCGGCCAGCGCGGTCTGGTCGGTGAGGAAGGTCTTCAGCCGCTGCCGGGCGGCGCGGGTCAGCTCGGCGAGCTGCTCGGGCGTGGCCGCCAGGGCGTCGACGCCGAGCCGGGCGATGCCGGGGACCTGCTGCGGGTCGGCGACCACGTACGCGGCCAGCCGCTTGGTGGTGCCCTGCTCGGTGATGTCGAAGCCGGAGCCGTCGTCGAGGACGAGCCGCAGGGCGAGCGGTCCGCGCCGGCTCGGCGGCTTTGCCGGGAACGACTCCCGCGGGTGCACCCAACCGGCCCGGGCGAGGTGCAGCACCAGGTGCGGCCCGCCCGCGGTCGCCAGGTCGAGGAACTTGCCGTACCGGCCGACCTCGGCGACGGCCCGGCCGAGCAGCGCCTGCACCGGCGGGTCGAAGGTCTTGAGCACCTGGACGGAGAGCACGTCCACGCGGGCGAGGGTGCGGCCGGCGCAGGCGGCGGTCATGCGCTCGGCCAGCGCTTGCACTTCGGGCAGCTCGGGCACCCGGCCAGTGTCACCCGGCAGGCCCAGGCGCACCCCCCGACGCGCCGCCATTCGGTCGAGCATCGGTCAAGTACCAGTCATGTCTTTGGTGTTGACTGATGACGCGCTCCCTTGACGGTCCCATGTCATTCCGTCACCATCGGCTGGGCGCGCGCCTCCTCCACCCGTCCTGCCAGCCCCCACGGACCCCCGGGAGGACAGTCATGCGACTGCCCCGACGCGGACGGCCGGCCCTCGCCGTCGCCGCCCTGCTCTCGCTCGCCCTCGCCTCACCGCTCACCACCCAGTCCGCCGCCGCCCACCCCGCCGCCCCCGCTCCGGTCGCGCCCGCGGCCGCCGACGAGACGGTCCACCAGTACGCCGTCGACGGCCCGAGCTCCGTCGCCGACCGCACCGCGGTCGCCGCCACCGGCGCCTCCATCGACGAGGTGGACGCCCGCTCGCTGGTGGTCAGCGCCAACGCCGCCGAACTGCTGCGGCTGCGCACGCTCGGCTGGCGGCTCACCGAGCTGCCCGACCCCGAGCAGTCCCCGCAGCTGAGCCCCACGCCGTACGACTTCCCGAGCAAGGACTCGGCGTACCACAACTACGCCGAGGCCACCGCCGACATCAACGCGATGGTCGCCGCCCACCCGGCCATCATGAGCAAGCAGGTGATCGGCACGTCCTACGAGGGCCGGGACATCCTCGCGATCAAGGTCAGCGACAACGTCGCCACCGACGAGAACGAGCCCGAGGTGCTGTTCACATTCCACCAGCACGCCCGCGAGCACCTCACCGTCGAGATGGCGCTCTACCTGCTGCACGAGTTCGGCGACAAGTACGCCACCGACCCGCGGATCGCGAACATCGTCAACAGCCGGGAGATCTGGATCGTCCCCGACCTCAACCCGGACGGCGGCGAGTACGACATCGCCACCGGCAACTACCGCAGCTGGCGCAAGGACCGCCAGCCCAACAGCGGCAGCCGGTACGTGGGCACCGACCTCAACCGCAACTGGGACTACAAGTTCGGCTGCTGCGGCGGCTCCTCCGGCTCCACCTCCAGCGAGACCTACCGCGGCAGCGGACCGGAGTCGGCGAAGGAGACCAAGGTGGTCGCCGACTTCGTCCGCACCCGGGTGGTCGGCGGCAAGCAGCAGATCACCGCGGCCATCGACTTCCACACCTACAGTGAGCTGGTGCTCTGGCCGTTCGGCTGGACCACCGCGGACACCGCGGCCGGCATGACCGCCGACGAGGCCAACACCTTCGCCACCTTCGGGCGGACGATGGCCGCCACCAACGGCTACACCCCCGAGCAGTCCAGCGACCTGTACATCACCGACGGGTCGATCGACGACTGGCTGTGGGGCGCGCACAAGGTGTTCGCGTACACCTTCGAGATGTACCCGACCTCCAGCAGCGGCGGCGGCTTCTACCCGCCCGCCTCGGTGATCAACAGGGAGACCTCGCGGGACCGGGAGGCGGTGCTGCTCCTGCTGGAGAACGCCGACTGCATGTACCGGGCCATCGGCAAGCAGCAGCAGTACTGCGGCATCCCGAGCTGAGCTAGGGTACGGGCGACACTGCACCACTCAGAAGGAGTATGGGTTCCGTATGGACATCGACAAGGCCAAGGCGGCGTTCGACCGTTTCGACGTGAACGGCGACGGCTTCATCTCGCCGGAGGAGTACTCCAAGGTCATGGCCGAGATGGGCGACCCGTACGTCACCGTGCCGATGGCGCAGGCCGTGATCGCCAAGTCGGACACCAGCCAGGACGGACTGCTCTCCTGGGACGAGTTCGTGGCGGCCCAGCAGGGCTGACGCCCCGCCCGCACCCGGGCCCGGCCCCCCGCTCCGGGGGCCGGGCCCGACGCACGTCCGGCCGCCGCGGCCGTCAGCGCTCCTCGGGCTGCCCGAGCAGCGCCCCGAGGCCCTCCCGGCTCGCCGCGACCACCACCTGCTCGCCCTCGCGCAGCAGCCGGTCCGGCCGCGGCCGCCAGCGCGGCTCCCGGCGCAGGGCGCCCGCCTCACCCGCAGGCCGTACCGCGAGGATCCGCAGGCCGCCGGCCCGCTCGGCCTCGGCGACCGTGCGCCCGCACAGCTCGGGATGGCCGGCCACGTCCACCGCAGCGAGCAGCACCACCCGGCGGCCGACCGCGATCGCGCCGAGCACCTCACGGCCCATCATCGCGGCGCCGAAGGCCGGGGCGGAGAGGAAGGAGACGCTGTGGCTGCGGGTCTCCGCCTCGGGGTAGGAGTCGCGCAGCGCCCGGTAGAGCTCGGTGGCGAAGTCGTCGTCGAACAGGCCCAGCACCACCCGCAGCCCCGGGTTGGTCTCGCGGGCCAGCACCGCCGCCTCCAGGTTGGCGCTGTCCCCGGTGAGCGCGATCAGCGCCGAGGCGCGGCCGATCCGGGCGGCCTCCAGCACCCCGTCCTGGGTGGCGTCGCCGAGTACGACGGGCACCCCGTACGCGCGGGCGCGGGCCACGCCGCGGGCGCTCGGGTCGCTCTCCACGCAGACCACCGGGAGGTCCAGGTCCCAGAGCTGGTCGAGCACCCGGCTGCCGACCCGGCCGAGGCCGAGCAGCACCACGTGGCCGGAGATCCGGCGCGGCGGGCGGCGCAGGGTGCTGGCGGCCCGGAAGGTGCCGAGCGCCTCCAGGGCGAGCGCGGTCAGCAGCGGCATCAGCAGCAGTCCGCTGACCGCGGTGAGGATCTGCAGGACCTTGCGGGCCGGTACGTCGTCGGTGGCCGGGTCGGCGATGGCGATCACGTCGAGGACGGCGAGGTAGGCGGTGTGCAGCGGGCTCTCACCGGTCAGCGCCGCGGTCAGCCCGGCAAAGGCGAGCAGCAGGGCGGCGAGTGAGCCGAGCGCCCAGCGCAGCCGCGGGGAGAACAGGGCGGCGAACGGGAGTTCCGCCAGGCCCGGCAGGCGGCGCCGGCGGCGGCCTGGCTCGGTGGCGCCGCCGAGCATCTCCAGCACCAGCCGGCGGCTCTCGACCGGCCCCGGCAGCAGCTCCGGCGCCTCGGCGGGGCGTCCGGCGGGCAGGGCGGCCAGGGTGGCCAGCTCGGTGCCGGTGGCCTGCCGGCCGGCCGCCACCTCGGTCGCCCGCAGCAGCCTGCCGTCCACGTGCACCACCTGGCCGCCGCCGGTCACGGCCGCGGCCACCAGGGCGGGCGCGGCGGTCGCCGAGGTGGAGAGCACGGTGGTGGAGGCAGCCTGCTCGCGGGCGGTGGCGGTGCGGTCCAGCAGCAGGCCGACCCGGCGGCCGAGTTTGCGGTTGTAGACCCGCAGCACCAGGCGGATGCGCGGGTTGAGGCGCCGGGCGCGCAGCGCGGCCTGGATGTTCTGCTGGTCGTCCGGCCCGGTCAGGGCCAGCGCGGCGGCCTCCCGCACCCCGGCCGCGGAGAGCGCCTCGGAGGTCAGTCCGGCCGCCTCGACCACCCGGACCTCGGGGTGCCGCTCGGCCAGCGCCGCCAGCTGCGGACCGTGCCCGGCCGCGAGCGAGGGCGCCAGCACGGTGACGGGCCGTCCGTACACGGTGGCCAGTTCCAGCGCCAGCCGGTGGGTGAGGGCGTCGTCGCCGCAGACCAGCATCGCTGCGGCGGGGGCGGGCGCGGTGCCGGGCTGGGCGGGCAGGGCGGCGGTCTGCGGACGGGTGGGTGACATGCCGTCAGTCTGCCGGGTGCCGATCACGGATGATCGACCGGGCCCCCTCGGACCGCTCTCGATCGATGCGCTAAGTTGTCTGTACAACTTTGGCCTCGAATGGCTCAGGACCCGGATCCTCGGAGGTGGCCCCGTGGTGGTGCTCGTCGTGCTGGCCGCAGCCCTGCTGCACGCCGTGTGGAACGCCCTGGCCCACGGCGCGACCGACAAGCTGGCCGGCGTCGCCGTGATGAACTGCGCCATCCTCGGCACCGGCCTGCTGATGACCACGGCCGTCCCACTGCCCGGCCGGGCCGCCCTGCCCTACCTGGCCTGCTCGGCCGCCCTCCAGGTCGGCTACCAGCTGATGCTGGCCCGGGCCTACCGGCTGGGCGACTTCGGGCAGATGTACCCGATCGCCCGCGGCACCTCGCCGATGGTGGTCGCGCTGATCTCGGTCACCCTGCTCGGCCGCACCCTGCCGTTCGGGCAGTCGGCCGGGGTACTGGTGATCTCGCTCGGCCTGGCCGGACTGGCGCTGGCCGGCGGGATACCCGGCCGCGCCCAGCTGCCCGCGCTCACCGCCGCGCTCGCCACCGGCACCCTGATCGCCGCGTACACCGTGGTGGACGGCACCGGCGTCCGCCGGGCCGCCTCGGTCGGCGGCTACATCGCCTGGATGTTCGTCGTCCAGGCGATCGCCGTCCTCGCGGTCGCCTTCGCGGTCCGCGGCCGCACCCTGCTCACCGTCGACCGCGGCAGCTGGGCGCCCGGCCTGGCCGGCGGGGTGATGTCACTGACCGCGTACGGCCTGGTGGTGTGGGCCCAGTCGTACGGCGAACTGGCGACCATCGCCGCGCTGCGCGAAACCAGCATCGTCATCGCCGCGCTGATCGGCGCGATCGTCTTCCGGGAGAGGCTCGGCCGGCTCCGGCTGGCGGCCAGTGCCACCGTCCTGACGGGAATCGCCGTGCTGCAGCTCACGCACGGCTGACCAGGGGTTACGTCCCGCTATGCTGACGCCATGTCCGCACAGATCACCAAGGACACCCGGCTGTGCATGTCGCTCGCGGCCCGGCCCGGCAACTTCGGAACCCGCTTCCACAACTACCTCTACCGCGCGCTGGACCTGGACTTCGTCTACAAGGCCTTCACCACCCAGGACCTGCCGGCCGCGATCGGCGGCGTCCGGGCCCTGGGCATCCGCGGCTGCGCGATCTCGATGCCGTTCAAGGAGGACGTGATCGCCCTGGTCGACGAGCTCGACCCGTCGGCCGCCGCGATCCGCTCCGTCAACACGATCGTCAACGACGACGGCCACCTGCACGCCTACAACACCGACTACCTCGCCCTGCGCGAGTTGCTCACCCTGCACCGGGTGCCGACCGACTCGGTCTTCGCGCTGCGCGGCAGCGGCGGGATGGCCAAGGCGGCCGTGACCGCGCTGAGCGACGCCGGCTACCGCAACGGCACCGTGGTCGCCCGCAACGAGGAGGCCGGCCGGGACCTGGCGGACGCGCACGGCTACGCCTGGCGCTCGGAGCCCGGCGAGTTGCGCGCCGACCTGCTGGTCAATGTGACGCCGATCGGCATGACCGGCGGTCCGGAGGCCGAGGACCTGGCCTTCCCGGCGGAGGCCGTGGCCGCCGCCGAGACCGTGTTCGACGTGGTGGCGCTCCCGGTGGAGACCCCGCTGATCCGCACCGCGCGGGCGGCGGGACGCAAGGTGATCACCGGGGACGAGGTGCTGGTCCGGCAGGCGCTGGAGCAGTTCGTGCTCTACACCGGCGTCCGCCCGGACGGGGAGCTGGTGGCCGAGGCGGCGGGCTTCGCCCGGTCCTGACGCCGCGTGCGGCCCGGATCGCCCGCCACAGCGGGCGGCCGGGCCGACCCGGGACGGCGGGTCGGCCCGGGTGCGGCTCAGCCCGCCGCGGCCAGGGCCCGGTCGCGGACCCGGTCGAGGAGCGCCAGCAGGACCTCCTTGCTGGAGGCCCGGTCGCGCACGTCGCACAGCACCACCGGCACCGTCGGGTCCAGGTCGAGCGCCGCCCGCACCTCGTCCGGCGTGCAGTCGCGGCGCCCGTGGAAGCAGTTGACGCCCACCGCGAACGGGATGCCGCGCTGCTCGAAGAAGTCGACCGCGGCGAAGCTGCTCTCCAGCCGGCGGGTGTCGGCCAGCACGATCGCGCCGAGCGCGCCCAGCGACAGGTCGTCCCACATGAACCAGAAGCGGAACTGCCCGGGCGTGCCGAACAGGTAGAGCACCAGGTCGTCCCGGACCGTGATCCGGCCGAAGTCCATCGCCACCGTGGTGGTGGACTTCGAGCGGATGCCCTCCAGGCTGTCGACGCCGACGCTGGCCTGGGTGATCCGCTCCTCGGTCTGCAGCGGCTCGATCTCGCTGACCGAGCCGACCATGGTGGTCTTGCCCACGCCGAAGCCGCCGGCGACCAGGATCTTGACCGCGCCCGGCACCAGGCCGGCGATCATGCGGCGAGCTCCATCGGAAGATCAGCTCCTCGGCTGAGAGGTTGTGCGTTCACGGGGTACCGTCACCGGCGGGTGACGGCGGGGTTCGTGGTCCGGGCCGTGGTCCACGTCCCGGTCAGAGCCTGCGGACGCCGTCGATGACGGCCTGCACCAGCGCCAGGTCCGGCGCCTCGGCGAGCGGTACGGGGGCCCGGGTGAGCACCAGCGAGGCGTCCGCGAGGTCGCCCAGCAGCACCTTCACCACGCTGACCGGCAGGTCCAGCTGGGCGGCGATCTCGGCCACCGCGAGCGGCCGGTCGCGGCACAGCCCCAGGATCGTGGCCGGCTCCGGCGCCATCCGGGAGGTGTCGCGGTCCGGGTCCGCGGTGACCACCAGGGTGATCAGCGAGAAGTCGGTCCGCCCGGAGGCGGTGCGCCCGCCGGTGATGGCGTAAGGGCGGACGAGATGCCCCGCGTCCCGGTCGAACCACGCGTCCTCGGACTCCATGGTCACGCACCGTCACCCGCGAGGCCCAGGCCGGCGTCGCTGCGCGGCGCGGCGGTCAGGTACTGGCCGACCTGCTTGACCAGCATGTTGATCTCGTACGCCATCAGGCCGGCGTCGACCTCCTCGGTGGTCAGCACCGCCAGCCGGGCGCCCTGCCCGGCGGTGGTGACGAACAGGAAGAGGCGGTCCATCTCGACCACGGTCTGCCGGACGGTGCCGCCGTCGAAGCGGTGGCCGACGCCGCGGGCCAGGCTCTGCAGGCCGGAGGCGACGGCCGACAGGTGCTCGGCGTCCGCGCGGTCGAGCTGCCTCGACATGCCGACCAGCAGGCCGTCCTCGGACAGCACGATCGCGTGCCGGGTCTCCGGGACCCGGGACACCAACTCGTCGAGAAGCCAGTTGAGATCGCGCTGGGTGTCGGTGGGCTGGGTCATCGCTGGGGATCCTCGGTAGACGGTGCGGTGTCGGGTGCCGGGAAGGACGGACCGCCGGTCTGCCCCTCCGGCGCCTGCCGGGCGGTGCGGGTGCCGCGCTGGATCGCGGCCATGGTGGCGCGGGAGCGCTGCGGTGAGCGGTCCTCCGCCGGGGCGGCGGGCTCCGGGAGCGGCCGCGGCGCGGCGGCCGCGCTCTCCCGCAACTGGTCGGCCAGGCTGGCGTTGCGGATCCGCTTGGGCAGCACGGGCGGGGTGCGCAGCTCGACGTCGCCCCCGTCCGTACCGGGGCCGGCCGGGTCGGCGGCGCTCGGGCCGAGCGCGAGTGGAGCGGCGGGCAGGACGTGGCCGACCACCGCGTCGAGGACGGCCGCGTCGAGGGCCATCGGGTCGAGAGCCATCCGGTCGAGGGTGCTCGGGCCGAGGGTGCTCGGGCCGAGCAGGGCCGGGCCGCCGTCGCGCACCGGCTCGTCGCGGTACTCCCCGGCGCTCTGGTGGACGGGCGCCTCGGGGGCGGCCGGCCCCATCTCGAAGGGCTCGGTGCCCGCCCCGGCGCGCGGCCCGAAGGCGACCGAGAGCGCCTCGTCCAGCACGGCGTCGTCCAGCGGGTCCACCGGCTCGGCGGTCGACCGCGGGAAGGAGAAGGCGGCCACCACCGCCCCCGGCAGACCGGGGATCGAGGCACCGACGGACGGCCCGTGCCCCTCGGACTCGACGGCGCCGCCGATCAGCGCACTGAGCGCGGGGTTGCCGCCGGCGCCGCCGGCCGGACCGGACACCCGGGCACCGAACGGCAGACCGGGGATGCCCGCCGGGGCCTCGGCCTGCTCCAGCAGCGCCGCCGGCAGCAGCACCACGGCCCGGGTGCCGCCGTACGGCGAGGGGCGCAGGGTGACCTGGATGTCGTGCCGGGCGGCCAGCCGGGAGACCACGAACAGGCCGAGCCGCAGGTCGGTGCCGAGCGCGGCGACGTCCAGCTCCGGCGGGTCGGCCAGGTAGGCGTTGAGCCGCTCGTACTCCTCCTCGGACATGCCGAGGCCGCGGTCCTCCACCTCGACGGCCAGGCCCTTGGGAACCTCCTGCGCGGAGACCAGCACCTGGGTGTAGGGCGGGGAGAAGGTGGTGCCGTTCTCGATCAGCTCGGCGGTCAGGTGGATGACGTCGGCCACCGCCTGCCCGCTGAGCGAGACCCGCGGCACGCCCTGGACGGCGACCCGGGCGTAGTTCTCGGTCTCGGAGACGGCGCTGCGCAGCACGTTGACCACCGGGACGGCGTTGCGCCAGCGGCGGGCGGGCAGCGCGCCGCCCAGGATGACCAGGTTCTCGGCGTTGCGCCGCATCCGGGTCGCCAGGTGGTCGACCGCGAACAGCTCGCGGAGCAGCTCGGGCTCCTCGTGCTCGCGCTCCAGGGCGTCCAGCATGTTGATCTGACGATGGATCAGCACCTGGGTGCGGCGGGCGATGTTGAGGAAGACCTTCTTGGTGCCCTCGCGGCCATGGGCCTGCCGGACGACGGCGCCGACCGCGGTGCGGCGCACCGCGTCGAGGGCCTCGGCGACCTGCTCGACCTCGTCCGCGTCCGGGCGGCGCGGGCCGCGCGGCGCGGGCGCAGGCAGGAGCTCGCCGGCCTGGAGCCGGCGTACCACCTCCGGCAGTTCGGCCTCGGCGACGGCGCGGGCCTGCTCGCGCAGGTCCTCGACGCGGTCGGTCAGGGCCCGGGCGGTGCGGTGGCCCTGGGTCAGGCTCCAGACCAGCACGGCGGCGACCAGCACGCTGCCGATCGCCATGGCGGTGCCGTGTCCGGTGCCCAGCAGTAGGGTGCCGGCGTAGCCCCAGGCGACGGCCAGGCCCACCGAGGGGACCAGGACCAGGGGGAGGAGCGAGGTGCGGAGCGATCCGGAGCGGCCGGCGCTCTTTCCGTGTTTCGGGGCCGGTATGCCTGGCATCTGAGTCCTTGTACGGGTGCTGTGCCGCGCGGCGTTGCGATGGCGGCCAGTTGACTGTCCGTCATCGAACGGTTCCGTGCAGCGAGCTCGGTCGGCTTGCAGGCACGCTACCAGCCCTGACTGCCGTGTTAGCAACATCAACTGACGAGATGTCGGCGACGCGTCGGAGTCGAACGGCCCACCGCCGAAGGGCACCGGGCCGTTCTTGACGTGTCCTCGCAGGTCAGCTGGCCAGAGCCCGCGGACCCCAGGTCTCGGTGGGCCGTTTGGTCAAGTGCCCGAGCTTTTCCGACCACTGAACACCGTAGCTGCCGGCGGCCACCTGTCCGAGTCGCAGCCGCTGGACGTCGGAGGTGCCCGCCGGCGGGTAGATGTGGGTGGCGTCGCGCTGGTAGCGCTCGATCGAGAAGGAGGCCTGAAGGCCGCGGGCGGCGTGGATCTCCATGGCGCTGCGCGCCGAGTCCAGGGCGTACTCGGTGTTGATCAGCTTGGAGTTCATCAGCTCGGCGTCGCAGGCCCGGCCCTGGTCCAGCAGGTGCGCGGCGTGGTACGCGGCCAGCCGGGCCGTCATCAGCTTGGACTGCATCTCGCCGATCTTCAGGTTGATGGTGGGGAGTTCGGCCAGTGGTCTGCCGTACAGCGTCCGCTCCTCGGCGAAGTGCACGGTGTCCTCCACGATCGCCCGGTGGATGCCGAGCGCCACCGCCGCCAGGTTGGGGCGGCCGTAGAGGATCGAGGAGGAGTACGCCACGTCGAGGCCCTGGCCCTCCCGGCCCAGCCGGTTGGTGGCCGGGATGCGGCACCCCTCGAAGATGATCTCGCCGAAGCTGAAGCCGTGCAGGCCGCTCTGGGTGCCGAGGTCGCCGAGCCGGAAGCCCGGCCGGTCGCTCTCCACCAGGAAGGCGGACAGGCCGCGCGAGCCCTTGCCGGTCCGGAACACCACCCCGTGCACGTCGCCGATGTGCGAGTTCCCGACGAACCATTTCCGGCCGTCGAGGACGTACTCGTCGCCCTCCCGGCGGGCGGTTCCGGTCATCCCCAGCACGTGGCCGCCCGACTCCGGCTCGGTGACGGCGATGGTCGGCAGCGCCTCGCCGGAGGCGAACTTCGGCAGCCACTTGCGCCGTTGGCGCTCGTTGCCGAAGTGGATCACCTTGGCGACGCCCAGCTGGGAGGCCTGCGCGATCGCGCCCATCGCGCCACTGACCCGGGACAGCTCCTCGATGATCAGGGTCTTGGCCAGGTGGCCGAGACCCATGCCGCCGTACTCGCGCGGGATGGTGACGCCGATCCAGCCTCTGTGGGCGATCTCCCGGGCCAGATCGAACTCGACCTCGCGGTCCTTCTCCATCCGCGCCACCTGGGGGCGAACCTCCTTCTCGGCGAACTGCCGGACCTCCTCGCGGAGTTGGTCGTGGCGCTCGTCGGTGAAGTAGTCGGTGCCCACCATGTGATGTCCTCTCGTCGGTCCGGTGTCCTCCGTCCCCGCCTGCCCCCGGGACCATGTGGCGGTGTACGGCCACGCGGCGTGGCTCATTGTCGTACGGTGTGACCGCCCGGCTCCATACTGTGATCATGGATTGGCGCGAAGTCGGCGAGTCCTGGAAAACGTGTGTTTGACCCGCCGTCACCTGGGCAGTGATCTCTGCCCGTTCGGGGTGGGCGATGCTGACGGGGGCCGTGTGCAGGGCTGTCCAGGTCTGACACCATGGGCGCCATGAATGATGTGATGAGCGCTCAGAACGCCTATCCGGGTGGGGGTGGCGGCGGGTCGGACCGGACCCGGCGCCTGCGCAGCCTCGGCTTGAACGACCCGAGCCCGGACGAGGCCTTCGACCGCTTCGCGCACCTTGCGGCCAGTATCACCCGTGCCCCGATCGCGATGGTGAACTTCGTCAACGACGAGCGCCAGATGTTCCGAGGGCTCTACATTCCGCCAAATCCCGCGCAGACGGAGGAGGACGACGCCTGGGCGGACCGCGGCATCGCCTTCGACCTCCCCAACCGCGAGATGCCCCTGAGCCACGGCTTCTGCCCGCACGTGGTGGCCCAGCGCTCCCCGCTCGCCCTCGACGACATCCTCGCCTACCCCCGGTTCGCCGGGAATCCGGTGGTCGACGAGCTCGGCGTGCGCGCCTACCTGGGCGCGCCGCTGGTCGACGACACCAACACCGTCATCGGCACGGTCTGCGTCCTGGACCGCGAGCCCCGGCAGTGGGGCCGCGAGCGGCTGAAGGACATCCAGCACCTGGCCGAGGCGCTGCTGTCCGAGATCCGCCTGCGCGACAACCTGCTCGCCCAGCAGCAGGAGATGTTCGCGGCGTTCGACGGCTCGCCCTTCCCGATCATGCTCACCGACTCGCCCGAGCACCTGATCCGCTACGCCAACGCCGAGCACCTGGGCGTCTTCGGCAACCCGGGCCCGTTCGCGCCGGTCGGCCAGGCGTACCCGCAGCTGGGTGCGGCCGGCCTGCCGCACGCGGTGGAGGACGCCTACCGGAGCGGACGCACCACCGTGCTCAAGGACGTCCGGGTCCAGTCGTACGTGCCGGGCGCCCGGCGGGCCGAGCAGGTGTACACCTTCACCTGCACCCCGCTGCGCAACGCCCGGACCGGGCAGGTCAACGGGGTGCTGACGGTCGGTATGGACACCACCGCCCAGTCCCGTACCGAGGAGGAGCTGGGAACGCTGGCCGCCCTGCTGGTGGACCGGCTGCAGCAGTCCGGCCGCGGGCTGCCGGGCTGAGCGGGACCGACCGGACCCGGAACGGGCCGGACCGGGGCGCGTCCGGGGGCGCGCCCCGCGGTCCGGCCGAGCGGTGCGCCGCTGCCTTCGGAGGACGGCCGCGGTCGGTGCGCGGCCGCGGTGGCTCCGGCCGACCGGGTCAGCCGAGGGCGCGGACGAGGCGGTGGGCCGCGTCGGTCAGCTGCTCGGCGTTCTGGGCACAGGCGTAGCTGAGCCGCAGGTGCGGCGCGGGCGGCTCGGCGGTGAAGTACGGGCCGCCGGGCGTGACGGCCACGCCCGCGCGGAGCGCGGCGGCGGCCAGCGCCGCCGGATCGCTGCCGTCGGGCAGCCGCAGCCACAGCTGGTAGCCGCCGTACGGCAGCCGTTCGGGCAGCAGCTCGGGCCGCAGCGTGCGCAGGGCACCGACCAGCGCCGTCCGCCGCTCCTGCAGCGCGGCGGCGAGCGCCCGAAGGTGCTGGGTCCAGGCCGGGGCGGCGACCAGTTCGAGCGCGGTCTCCTGGAGCGGGCGGGGCACGAAGAAGCTGTCCACCGCCTGGACGGCCCGGAGCCGGGCGAGCGCGGGCCCGCGTGCGACCAGGGCGGCCACCCGCAGGTTGGGCGAGGTGGGCTTGGTCAGCGAGCGGATGTGCACCACGACGCCGTCGGGGTCGTCGGCGGCCAGCGGCGGGGGCAGCTCCGGTGCGTCGGCGTGCACCAGACGGCGGGCGAAGTCGTCCTCCACCACGAACGCCCCGGCGGCCCGCGCGATCCGCAGGACCTCGCGCCGCCGCTCGACGGCGAGCACCGCGCCGGTCGGGTTCTGGAACAGCGGCTGGCAGACGAACACCCGGGCGCCGCTGGCGGCGAACGCCTCCGCGAGCAGTTCGGTCCGTACGCCGTCGGCGTCCATCGGGACGGGCACCGGCCGCAGTCCCGCCGCGCGGGCGACGGCGAGCATCCCCGGGTAGGTGGGCGATTCGACCAGGACCGGCGCGCCGGGGGCGGCGAGCGAGCGCAGTGCGGTGGTGAGCGCGCTCTGCCCGCCGGCGGCGACCAGGACGTCGGCCGCGGTGACGGACCCTCCGATGTCCCGGGCGAACCAGGCCCGCAGCTCGGGCAGGCCCTCCATCGGGGGGCGGCTCCACGCCTCCGGCCGGCGGCCGGCCCTGGCCAGCGCGGCGGCCAGCGCGCGTTCGGGCTGCAGCGACGGGTGCAGGTAGCCGCTGTTGAGGTCGACCACCTCGGGCGGGGGGAGGGCGAGCGCGCCCAGCACACCGGAGGCGTCGGCGGCGCGGGCCGGCGGGATGCCCGCCTCGGCGCTGAGCGCGACCTCCTGCCAGGAGGTGTCGGCGGGGCGGGCGGTCGTCCGGCGGGTCTCGGCCCGGAACACCCCGGCGCCGGGACGGGAGACCACCAGGCCCTCCGCGGCCAGGACGGCGATCGCCCGGGAGACCGTCACCGGGCTGACCTGGTGGCGCTGCATCAGCTCCCGGCTGGACGGCAGCTTCTCGCCGGGGGAGTAGCGGGCGAGATCGCGGCGGAGCAGAGCGGCCAGTTCGGCGACGCTGGTGCGGTCCATGGGCGCTCACTCCCCTACTGCTACGCTCGTGTATGACAGCACACGATAGCGCTATCCTCGCCCGCCCGGTAGCGGTCGGCGGCGCGGCCCTCGCCGCGCTGGCCGTGCTCGGCTTCTCCTTCAGCTTCCCCGCCACGGTATGGGCGCTCGACGGTTTCGGCCCCTGGACGGCCACCGGTCTGCGCGGGGTGCTCGCCGCGGTGATCGCGGGCACCTGCCTGGCGGTCCGTCGGGTCCCGCTGCCGCGCCGGGCGGACCTGCCCGGTCTGCTGGTGGTGGCCGCCGGGTGCGTGGTGGGCTTCCCGCTGCTGACCACCTTCGCCCTGCAGTCCTCCTCGACCGCGCACTCGGCCGTGGTGATCGGCCTGCTGCCGCTGGCCACCGCCGCGTGCTCCGCGCTGCGGACCGGCGCCCGGCTGCCGCGGGCGTTCTGGTGGGCGGCGGTGGCGGGCGCGGCCGCGGTGCTGGCCTTCAGCCTGCAGCAGAGCGCCGGCCGGCCCGGGCCGGCCGACGCCTGCCTGCTCGCCGCGCTGCTGCTCTGCGCGGCGGGCTACGCCGAGGGCGGTCGGCTGGCCCGGCGGATGCCCGGCTGGCAGGTGATCGCCTGGGCCGTGGTCGCTGCGCTCCCCGCCACCGCGTCGACCCTTGCCCTGGCCCTGCCGGCCGAGCCCGTCCGGCTCAGCGCGCACGCCCTGGCCGGGATGGCCTACCTCGCGGCGGTCTCCCAGTTCGGGGGGTTCGTGGTCTGGTACCGGGGGATGGCCGCGATCGGCGTCCCGCGGGCCAGCCAACTGCAGCTCGCCCAGCCCCTGCTCACGCTGGGCTGGGCGGTGCTGGTGCTGGGCGAGCGGCTGCCGGCGGCCGCGCCGGTGACGGCGCTGGCGGTGCTGGTCTGCATCGCCGTCACCCAGCGCGCCGGCCGCTGAGCCGGCCGGTCGGCGCCGCCTGACTCGGCGCCCCGGGGCTCAGCGGCCGGGATCGGGATGCGGCGCACCGGGGCGCCGCAGACGGGACTCAGCCCTGGATGCCGGCGTCCTTGCACGCCTTGGCGTACTGGCCGGAGCAGACGTCGGACGCCTTGTAGAGGCCGCCGGCGATCACCGTGTCGGCCACCTTCGCCTTGGTCACCACGATGGGCGAGAGCAGCATCGAGGGGATCTGGTCGCCGTGGCTGTCGGTCATGGTGGTGGCGACCGAGGTGACGTCCAGGCCCTTGATCAGGTAGACCGCGATGTTGGCGGCGGCGTCGGCCTCCGGCCGGTACGGCTTGTAGATGGTGTAGGTCTGCTCGCCGGTGAGGATGCGTCGGATCGCGTCCATCGAGGCGTCCTGTCCGCCGACCGGGACGTCGGTGCGGCCGGCCTTCTTCAGCGAGTCGATGATCGAGGCCGCCATGCCGTCGTTGGCGGAGTACACGGCCTGGAAGCCGTTCTTGCCGAGCTGGCCGATCGCCTCGTTCATCTTCTGGGCGGCCACCTCCGGCTTCCACTCGCCGGACTGCTCGTAGGCGATCCGCTTCACCTTGCCGTCCAGGGCGTGGTGCGCGCCCGCCTTGAAGTCGGCGGCGTTCGGGTCGCTCTCCGAGCCGTTGATCATCACGATGTCGGCGCCGGCGGCCTTCGGGCCGAGCGCGTCCAGCAGGGCCTGGCCCTGGAGTTCGCCGGTGCGCTTGTTGTCGAAGGAGATGTACGCGGCGACCTTGCCGGCGGCGAGGCGGTCGTACGCGATCACCTTGGTGCCCTTCTTGGCGGCCCGGTCCACCCAGGGCGCGGTGACCGCGGCGTTGACCGGGTCGAGCACGATGACCTTGACGCCGCGGTCGACCAGCGCGTCGAACTGCTGCTTCTGCGCGGCCTCGTCGCCGTCGGCGTTGGCGTAGTCGACGGTGCATCGGGTGCACAGCCCGGTGATCGAGGCCTCGATCATCGGCTTGTCGAACGCCTCGTACCGGGTGGACGACGTCCGCTCGGGCAGGAGCAGGCCGACGGTCTTGTTGTCGGATGCCGACTTGGCCCCGTCCGACCCGCAGGCGGCGAGCGAGAGGGCCATCGACACAGCGGCCGTGCCGATGACCAGGCGACGCGTCATAGCGCTCATGGTGGGTGGTGCCTCCCTGACGGCCGCAGCGTTGCGGCGAGGTGAGGAGTCAAGCCCGAGCGCCGAGGTGTCGTCAAGAAATAAACCATGGTCCCGCCGGATTCGACCAAGTCGTTACCTTCTTGAAGGCTTACGCTGACCTTCGTCTCACCGTTCGGTACGGACCACCAGGCAGACGCCGCCCACCACGATCGC
Source organism: Kitasatospora cinereorecta (assembly GCF_024172095.1). Lineage (GTDB taxonomy): Bacteria > Actinomycetota > Actinomycetes > Streptomycetales > Streptomycetaceae > Kitasatospora > Kitasatospora cinereorecta. The sequence continues at coordinate 107,831 of NZ_JAMZDX010000002.1, forward strand.
GCCGCCGACCACGATCGGCCAGGTCAGCGGCTCGTCCAGGATCAGCCAGCCGAGCACCACGGCCACCACCGGATTGACGTAGGCGTAGGTCGCGACCAGGGGCAGCGGCGCCTGCTGCAGCAGCCATGCATAAGCCGTGAACGCGACCAGTGAGCCGAAGGTGATCAGGTAGGCCAGCGCCAGCCAGGAGCGGGTGGAGATCGCGCCCACGTCGAGGCTCTGCGGCTCGTGCCGGACCACCGCCAGCACCGCCGCGCCCACGGCCGCCGCGAGCATCTCGTACACGCTGGCGGTGACCGGACTGGCCGGCATCGGCAGCCGACCGGCCAGGAAGGAGCCGAACGCCCAGACCAGTGCCCCCGCGACGACCATCAGCAGGCCGGACAGCCGGACCTCGCCGGACAGGCCGGGCGAGGTGAGCACCAGCAGGCCGAGCAGTCCCATCAGCACTCCGCCCACGGTGGCCCGCGGCGTGCGCTGCCCCGACAGCCGGCGCAGTACCACCACCCACAGCGGCACGCTCGCCACCAGCAGCGCCGCCAGGCCCGACGGCACCGAGCGCTCGGCCAGCACCACCATCCCGTTGCCGCCGACCAGCAGGAGCAGGCCGACCAGCACCGCCGAGCCCAGCTGACGGCGGTTCACTCGCAGCGCGGCCGGACCCTGCCGCCACGCCACCAGGGCGGCCAGCAGCAGACCGGCCACCAGGAAGCGGGCGGACGCCGAGAGCAGCGGCGGCATGGTCTCCACCGCCACCCGGATCGCCAGGTAGGTCGAGCCCCACACCACATAGACGATGCCGAGCGCGGCCCACACCGCGCTGCCGGTGCCGCGGGCGTCCTCGGGCGGCGCGGTCCCGGGTCCGGCGGCCTCGGGTCCGGCGGCCCTGGACGGACCGGCCGCGGGGCGGGAAGCAGGGGCGGTCATGTGCATCTCCGGGTTTCAGTCCTGTCGCTGGTGCTGGATGGCATGACACCACACCGGGTGGGGCGCAGATAAGGGCGGGGTGGTGCGCCGACCGGATGAACCGCGGGCGGGGCGCGCCCCCGGCCGGCCGCGGCGGGTCCGGCCCGGGTGGTAGGCATGGGGCGGGTCCGGTTGGTACGCGCGGGCGGTCCGTGTGCGCAACCGACCCGAGGAGCGGCCCGGATGGAGTGGTTCGCGGCGCCCGAGTACTGGCTCGGCCGGGAGGTCTTCCAGCGGCTCACCGCCGGCATCTACCTGATCGCGTTCCTCGACGCCGCCAACCAGTTCCGTGCCCTGATCGGCGAACACGGCATGCTCCCCGTCCCGCGCTTCCTCGCCCGTACCGGCTTCCGCGGCTCACCCAGCCTCTTCCACTGGCACTACTCCGACCGGCTGTTCACCGCCACCGCGACCGTCGGCGCCCTGACCTCGGCGGCGCTGCTCGCCGGCGCCGGCAACGCCGTCCCACTCTGGGCGGCCCTGCTGCTGTGGGCCCTGCTCTGGGTGCTCTACCTGTCGATCGTCAACGTCGGACAGACCTGGTACGCCTTCGGCTGGGAGTCGCTGCTGCTGGAGACCGGCTTCACCGCCGCCTTCCTCGGCAACGACGACGTGGCGCCGCCCGTCCTGGTGCTGTGGCTGCTGCGCTGGCTGCTGTTCCGGGTCGAGTTCGGCGCCGGACTGATCAAATGGCGCGGCGACGCCTGCTGGCGCAAGCTGACCTGCCTCTACTACCACCACGAGACCCAGCCGATGCCCGGCCCGTTCAGCTGGTTCTTCCACCACCTTCCCAAGCCCCTGCACCGGGCCGAGGTCGCCGCCAACCACGTCGTCCAGCTGGTCGTGCCGTTCGTCCTCTTCCTCCCGCAGCCGGCCGCCACCGTGGCCGCCCTGCTGATCACCGTCACCCAGCTGTGGCTGGTCCTCTCCGGCAACTTCGCCTGGCTGAACTGGCTCACCATCGCGCTCGCCCTCTCCGCCGTCGACGCCGACACCCTGCGCCGGGTGCTGCCGCTGCCCGCCGACCCCGCCTACGCCGGCCAACCCGGCTGGTTCCAGCTCCTGGTGGGCGCCTTCACCGCGCTCGTCCTCGCCCTCAGCTACGGGCCCGCCCGCAACCTGCTCACCCGCGGCCAGCTGATGAACTTCTCCTTCAACCGCCTTCACCTGGTCAACGCCTACGGCGCCTTCGGCTCCATCAACCGCGTCCGCTACGAGGTTGTGGTGGAGGGCACCACCGAACCTCTCCCGGATCGCCACACCACCTGGCGCGAGTACGGATTCAAGGGCAAACCGGGCGAACCGCACCGGATGCCCCGCCAGTTCGCCCCCTACCACCTCCGCCTGGACTGGCTGATGTGGTTCGCCGCCATCTCGCCCTCCTACGCCCGCCCCTGGTTCGCCGCCTTCGTCGCCCGGCTGCTCGTCAACGACCCGGACACCCTCGCCCTGCTGCGCCACAATCCCTTCCCCGACCGCCCACCCGCCTGCGTCCGCGCCACCCTGCACCGCTACCGCTTCACCGACCTGCACCAACTCCGCGCCACCGGCGCCTGGTGGGAGCGGACACCGGTCCGCGACTTCCTCCCCCCGGTCACCATCGAGGACGTCGCCCACCTCGCCCCCGGACACCGCCGATGACCGCACCCCGCTCCCCGACACCACCACGCCCGCCCGCTCGGCAGGCCCGGCGCGTGACCCCACCCGGCCCGGACGTGTCGTTCGTGGTCGGGTGCGTGCGGGCCTCGAACGCCCACCCGTATCCTGGCCCTCCACAGACCCCCCGCTCGCTTCCCTCCACCTCCCGCCTCCTCCGCCACGAACCGGACTTCACATGACTGTGCGCGACCTCAATGACGCCGACCACACGGAGTCGGCCACCGCGGCCACCACGGACGGCGACACCCGCCAGAGCACCCGTGAGGAGCTCGGCCGCTACGCCGACCAGGGCGGCTTCACCATGACCGTCGAGACCAACCCCTGGCTGGAGGCCGCCGATTCGGTCACCGGCCCGGAGGACGCCCGCTCCGCCTCCACCGTCCTCGCCGAACTGCGCAGCCGCGACATCCGCTCGATCGGCCAGGCCGTCACGGGCATCGGCGCCAAGGCCGGCCTCGACGTGCCCGACACCCTGATCGGGCTCACCACCCTGCTCGACCTGCTGCAGCGCGTCCACGCCACCTCCGAGACGCTCCGCAGCGCCGCGTACGAGGCCGACCTCGACGCGCTCACCGCCGCCACCGCGAGCGGACGCTGGCGCCGCGAGCAGGGCGTCAAGCTCTCCTGGGGCCGCCGGCGCACCCTGCGCGGCCAGGCCCGCGCCCTCACCGCCGGCGGCCGCACCCGCCGCGGCGACCTGCACACCGCGCTCGCCGCCGCCGCCACCGCCCGCACCGACTGGGCCGCCCTCGCCGCCGACGGCAGCGAGATCCGCCCGGCCGTCCCGGTCGACGGCACCCTCCTCGCCGAGACCGCCCAGGCCGTCGAGTCCCTCGCCGACGCCGTCCGCTCCCTCGGCCGGCTGCTCCCCGAGCGCAGCCTGGACACCGTCGCCCTCGCCGAACTCGCCGAGCTGGTCGACCGCCTCGCCGCGGACGAAGGCACGCTCTTCCGCCTCTCCGCCCTCCGCGAGCTGCGCGCCGAACTCGCCGAGCAGGGTCTCGCCGACCTCCTCACCGAGCTCGCCGACCTCCAGGCCGACCGCGACGCGGCCGTCTCCGCCTACGACCGCCACCTCGACGAGGACGCCGCCCGGGCCGCCCTCGCCGCCGGCCCGCGCACCGCCCCGGACACGGAGCAGGTGACCGAGGACGCCGAGCCGGTGGCCGAGGCCCCTGCGGCCGAGGTCGAGGTCGAGGCTGAGGTCGAGCCGGTCGCGGACGCGGACGTGGACGCTGAGGCGGAGACGGACACCGAGCCCGAGGCCGAGGCCGAGCCGGTCGCGGACGTCGAGCCGGAGGCTGAGGTCGAGCCTGTTGCCGAGGCTGAGGTCGAGGCCGAGCCGATTGCGGACGTCGAGCCGGTGGCCGCCGAGGTCGAGCCGGAGCTTGAGGCCGAGGCCGAGCCGGTTGTGGACGTGGACGCTGAGGCGGAGACGGACACCGAGCCCGAGGTCGAGCCCGTTGTCGACGCCGAGGCTGACGCAGCCGTCGAGACCGAGCCCGTCGCCGTTGAGGTTGACGCGGTCGCGGACGTCGAGCCGGTTGCCGAGGCCCCTGTGGTCGAGGCCGAGCCGGTTGCGGACGTCGAGGTGACGGTCGACGAGGCTGATGACGTCGAGCCCGTCGCCGAGGCGGAGACCGAGGTCGAGCCGGTCGCGGAGGTCGAGCAGGAGACGGTTGCCGAGCCCGAGGTTGAGGCCGAGGTCGTGACCGAGCCCGAGGCCGAGGCCGTGGTCGTCGAGCCCGAGCCCGAGCCCGAGCCCGAGCCCGAGCCCGAGGCCGTGGTCGTCGAGGCCGAGCCGGTCGAGGCCGCCGTCGAGGTCGAGCCCGTCGTCGAGGTCGAGCCCGAGCCGGCGGCGCCGGTTGCCGCTGGTCGGCCGGAGCGGCCGGACGTGACGCCCGGTCGGCCGGTGACGGCGTACGACCCGGCGGAGCTGGTGGCGCTGGTGCGCTGGATCGACGGCGACGAGGTGTCGCGCACGGACGACGAGCTGCTCCGCGCCGCCATGAAGGAGCTGGGCTTCGGCCGTCTCGGCCCGCGTATCAAGGAGGCGCTCGGCGCCGCCGTCGCCGAGGTCCGCGGCTGACGTTCAGCCCCCGCACTGCGCCTGCGCCCGCCGGGAACCACCGCCACCGCGGTCCCGGCGGGCGCAGTCGTGTCCGGACCTACGCGCCGGGTTCGCCGATGTCCTCGAACCACAGCTCGGGCCGGGCGGCGATGAACTCCGTCATCAGCCGCTCGCACTCCGGGTCGTCCAGCACCGTGATCCCCACGCCGTGCTCGGCGAGCCAGTCGTGGCCGCCGTGGAAGGTCCGCGCCTCGCCGATCACCACCTGCCCGATCCCGAACTGCCGGACCAGGCCGGAGCAGTACCAGCAGGGCGAGAGGGTGGTGACCATCACCGTCCGCCGGTAGTCGCGCAGGCGTCCCGCGGCGCGGAACGCGGCGGTCTCGGCGTGCATGGACGGGTCGCCGTCCTGGACGCGCCGGTTGCGGCCGCGGCCGAGCAGTTCGCCATCCGGCCCGAACAGGGCCGCGCCGATCGGGATGCCGCCTTCCGCGAGTCCGGCTCTGGCCTCCTCGACGGCCACGCCCAGCATTGCCCCGAGTTCGGTCGGATCCACCACGCCGAGTCCCCTCTGCCGTCGTTCTTCTTTCCACTGCTTGTCCCACCTACCCGTCCGCTGCCCCGTCCGAGCGTGCGCCGTAGGCTTCGGGCATGCGAGATTTCGGGGCGGGCCTGGGTTATCTGTTCAAGGGCCAGCGGTGGGTACTGAGACACGGGCGCTGGTGGGGCTTCGGCATGATCCCGGCGCTGATCACCCTGGTGGGGTACGTGGGGGTGATGGTGGCGCTGGTCGTCTGGTCGGGTGACATCGCCGACTGGGCGACACCGTTCGCGGACGGCTGGGGTTCGCCGTGGCGGGGCCTGCTGCGCGGGGCGGTGACCGTGGCGGTGGTGGGCGGCGGCGGGCTGCTGGCGCTGATCACGTTCACGGCGGTCACCCTGCTGATCGGGCAGCCGTTCTACGAGTCGCTGTGCGCGAAGGTGGACGAGACGGAGGGTGGTGCGCCGACTCCGCCGGAGGTGTCGTTCTGGCGCGAGCTGCTGGTCTCGGCCCGGGACAGCATGCTGGTGCTGGTGCGGGTGGCGGCGTTCGGGCTGGTGCTGTTCCTGTGCGGGTTCATCCCGGTGGTCGGTCAGACGGTGGTGCCGGTGGTGGGCGTCTGCGTCTCCGGGTACTTCCTGACGGTCGAGCTGACCGCGGTGGCCCTGCAGCGCCGGGGTGTGCCGCAGCGCGAACGGCTGCGGATGCTGCGCCGCCGGCTGCCGTTGGCGCTGGGCTTCGGTGCCGCACTGGTGCTGCTGTTCCTGGTGCCGCTGGTGACGGTGCTGGCGATGCCGGGCGCGGTGGCCGGGGCGACGCTGCTGGCCCGCGACCTGGTCCCGGTGGAGGAGACGGACGACGACGAGAGCCGCATCTCCCTCGCGAAATGACCGTACGACAATAATCAATTCCTATGGAATCAATTCCAAAAAGGGATTTGACACCACATTGTGCGGTGAACGATAAATTGCCCCATGAATGCACCGGCGGATGTCACCGCGCCTTCGGACATCGACCTCGGTGACCCGGAGTTCTGGAAGCTGCCCGCGTCCGACCGGGCCGAGGCGTTCGCCGCGCTGCGCCGTCTCGAGCGGCCCGCGGTCTTCACCGACCGGACCACCGGCCGGCCGTTCCACGCGCTGGTCCGCCACGCCGACGTGGTGGCGGCCAGCCGGACGCCGGAGGTGTTCATCAGCGGGCCGGGCGTCACCACGCCCGAGCCGGCCGGCTGGGTGCGGCTGCTGTTCGGCGACTCCATGGTCAACCTGGACGATCCGCGCCACGCCGACCTGCGGCGGGTGGTCTCGCGCGCGTTCACCCCGCGGCTGATCTCGCGGGTGGAGGACTCGATCCAGGAGATCGCCACCCGGCTGGTGGACGAGGTGGTGGCGCAGCGGCCGGAGGAGTTCGTCTCGGCGGTCGCGGCGGAGCTGCCGTACCAGGTCATCTGCACCATGATGGGCATCCCCGAACCTCAGCGGCGGCAGATTCTGGCGCTGATCAACCACGCCTCGGAGCACACGGGGGTGGCGCGCAGCCGGATCCGGGTGCCGGGCCGCGGGCTGCGGGCGCTGGCCCGGATGCAGGTGGTGATCGCCGCGCTCGGCCGGGAGCGCCGCCGGCGGCCCGCCGACGACCTGATCTCCGCCCTGGTCACCGCGGACGTGGACGGTCGGCACCTCAACTCCCGCGAGCTGGGCGCGTTCTTCTCGCTGCTGCTGGTGGCCGGTGTGGAGACCACCCGCAACGCGCTCGCCCACGGCCTGCACCTGCTCACCGCCCACCCCGAGCAACGGGCGCTGCTCACCGGTGACTTCGAGGCCCACCTGCCCACCGCGGTGGAGGAGGTCGTCCGGTACTCGACGCCGATCATCCAGTTCCGCCGCACCCTGGCGGTCGACCACGAGCTGAACGGCGCCCACCTCGCCAAGGGCGACAAGGTGGTGCTGTTCTTCGGCTCGGCCAACCGCGACGAGGCCGTCTTCACCGACCCGGAGACCTTCGACATCACCCGCTCGCCCAACCCCCACCTGGGCTTCGGCGGCGGCGGCCCGCACTTCTGCCTCGGCGCCTACCTGGCCCGCCAGGAGATGAAGACGCTGTACCGGGAGCTGTTCACCCGCCTGCCGGAGATCCGCTCGGTCGGTGAGCCGGAGCTGATCCCGTCCAACTTCGACCACCGGGTGAAGTCGCTGCGCTTCACGTACTGAGACGTACGGGGGCGTGCTGCGACGTACTGAGGCGGCCGGGCCACCCGCGATCCGTACGGTTCGGCCCCGGCGTTTGTCCGAACCGTCGGGCGCCGTGCGGGCCCGGGGCGGCCTACCGTTCCGGGACCACGCACGACGAGAGGCGGGCCCGGATGGACTGGCTGATCCACGACTACCGCGAGGACGACCTGGCGGCGGTCGTCCACCTGATCGACACCACCGCCGAGCTCGGCCAGGAGTCGGTGTTCTCCCTTGCCGAGTGCATCGGCGCGCTCACCTCCCGGCAGCCGGCCGTGGTCGCGGTCAGCCAGGGCACCCCGATCGGTGCCGCCCTCGCCCACCTGGCCGGTGACCGGGCGTGGGTGATGCGGATCGCCATCGCTCCCGCCTGGCGTGGCCGGGGACTGGCCAGCGCCCTGCTGCGCGAGCTGGAGCGCCGCCTGGTCGAGCGCCGGATCCGCCGGATCGCCTATGTGCTGCCGGAGGAGGAGCTGCTGGGCGAGGGCCTGCGCAACGCCGGCTACACCCGCCGTCCCGCGGTCGGGTACTTCGAGAAGGCCGAGCCGCCCACCGGTCCGGTGGCCAACCTGCTGGAGGAGCTGGGCGGTCGGCTGCTGCCGGGAGACCTGTGGGACAAGGTGGCCGGCATGGAGGCGGAGAAGAACCTGATCGAGCGGCGGGTGGTGCGGCCGCTCGCCGAGCCCGAGCGGGCCGCCCGGCACGGGGTACGGCCGCCGCGCGCCATCGCGCTGTTCGGTCCGCCCGGCACCGGCAAGACCACCTTCGCCCGGGCGGTGGCCTCCCGGCTCGGCTGGCCGTTCGTGGAGCTGCTGCCCTCCCGACTGGCCGACCAGGGCAATCTGGCGGCCGCCCTGCGCACCGCGTTCGCCCGGATCGCCCGGCTGGAGCGGGTGCTGGTCTTCATCGACGAGGTCGAGGAGATCGCGCCGCTGCGCACCGAGGGCGCGGTCGGCGGAATGCACGGGGTCACCAATGAACTGCTGAAGCTGATCCCCGGCTTCCGCGAGGGCGAGGAGCGCCTGCTGGTCTGCGCCACCAACTCGATCCGCTCGCTCGACCCGGCCTTCCTGCGACCGGGCCGGTTCGACTACCTGATCCCGATCGGCACTCCGGACGCCGCGGCGCGGGCCGCGATCTGGTCCCGCTACGCGGCGACCCGGACCGACGTGAAGCTGGATGTGCTGGTGGACGCCAGCGAGCTGTTCACCCCCGCCGACATCGAGCACGCCGCCCGCTCCGCCGCCCAGGCCGCCTTCGAGCGCGACCTCGGCGACGGCACAGCGCCCGGTCCGGACTCGGCAGGGGCGACGACGGACGACTACCGCGCCGCGATCGCGGGGTGCCGGCCGACGGTGACCCCCGCGATGATCGAGGAGTTCACCGCCGACATCGGCTCACATGCCCGCGTATAGCGGTCACGAGGGGTGGGCCCCGACCGCGTCGCGGATCTGGGCGCCCAGCTCGCTGTTGGCGCGGGCGCAGTGGCCGCAGCAGAAGAAGCTGCCCGCCACCTCGACGCCGTGCCCGACGATGCGGACCTGGCACTGCTCACAGCGCGGCGCAAGCTTCTCCATCGCGCACTCGAAGCTGTCGAAGGTGTAGGTGTCCCCGGTGATCGTCTTGATCTCGAAGGACAGCCAGTAGTCGTTGTTGCACACCACGCAGACCGCCATGGCAGGGTTCCTCTCGGTTGTCGCAGGTCGGACATCGGGTGGGGATCGAGCAGGGATGCGTCATCGAGTCTTCGCCGCCGACCGCAGGTCGGCAATCGGCGGCGGTCCGAACGGATAATGGGCACAGGCCCGCAGAAGGAGGCCGTCATGATCGTCAGAATCTGGGAGGCGCACGTCTCGGCACGGCGGATCGAGGAGTTCTGCCGGGAACTCGCCTCGACCGTGCTGCCGGAGATAGCCCGCAACGACGGCTTCCTCGGCGGTGAGCTGCTGCGGGCGCTCACCGACGGCGACCACCGGGTGCGGATGATCACGCGCTGGCGGGACGAGCAGGCGCTGCGCGCGTACGCCGGGCCGATGTGGCGGATCCGCCCGGTCTGGTCCGAGGGCGAGCTCAACTACCTGGACCACCCGCCGACGGTGTCGCACTACACCTCGCTGTCCCAGTTCGAGCGGGTGGCCCGCGACTGACCGGCGCGGTCGCCGGGCCGGGGCGGGTGGCTCGGAGGCCGGGCGGGCGGCTCAGAGGCCGGACGGGATCTCCTTGGCGCGTCCGCGCATCCGGAACGCGGTGAAGATCTCCACCAGCCCGAGCACCACCAGGACGCAGCCGGCAAGCACGGTCAGCGCGGTGATCGACTCCACCGGCCAGACCATCAGCAGGGCGCCGCCGATGATGTTGAGCGAGCCGGCGAAGATCTGCCAGCCGCGCATCGGTGTGACCGGTTCGGAGAAGGCGGCGACCAGCTGGGTGATCCCGCGGAACAGCCAGCCGATGCCGATCCACAGGCCGAGCAGCACCAGCGACCGTACGGCGCTGCGGAAGCAGAGCAGTCCGAGCAGGACGCACAGGGCTCCGCTGATGAAGGCCAGGATCCGCATGCCGGTGGAGATGTGGCTCTCGAACGCGGCGACCAGCTGGACGATGCCGATGACCACCAGGTAGATCCCGAACAGCACCCCGACCACGCGCAGGGTCTCCTCCGGCCAGGAGAACACCAGGATGCCGAGGATCAGTGAGACGACGCCGCCGATCAGGACCGCCTGCCAGGCGAGCTTGGCCAGCTGATGGATCGGGCCTTCGGCCGGCGGGCCGGCGGGCGTCGGGGTCGTGGCGGCCATGGGGACTCCTGACGGGCGTCGGGCAGAGCTACCCCTCCACTCTGGTCCGGTCGGCAGGGGCCCGCCCGCGGGCCTGCGCCGTTCGGACGACACGCCGGTGTACGGCAATTGATCGCCCACCGGCCATCTGGAGTCCCCCTGCGGGGCCGAACGGGGGATCTAGAATCTGACGGTATGACGGACGAAGGGCGGGGGACCCCTCAGACCGGCACCATCCGCGGGCACTACATCGTCTGCGGCGGGAACGCGATCGCCCACCGGCTGATCCAGGAACTCATCGAGCAGTACGAGGTGCCGGTGGTCGCCCTGGTCCCGGACCTGGCGCGCGAGCACGGGCCGCGGATCGAGCAGCTGCCCGGGGTGTCGGCGGTGGTCGAGTCCGCCACCATCACCGAGGACGTGCTGCGGACGGCCGGGATCGGGACGGCGCTCGGCATCGCCCTGGTGGACGCCACCGACCAGGAGAACATCCATGCCGCGCTGACCGCGCAGCAGTGCAACGCCGAGGTCCGGATCGTGCTGCGGATCTTCAACCAGCGGCTCGGCGAGCACCTGGAGCGGCTGCTGCCCAACGGCATCGCGCTGTCCGGCTCGGCCACCGCCGCCCCGGCCTTCGCCAACGGCGCGCTCGGCCGGCCGAACTCCGTCCAGGTCGGCGACCGCTTCCTGTACGTCGCGCACGGCGAGGACATCCGGGACAACCAGGTGTGCCTGGTCGCCGACCGGATCGACCCCAACGACCTCGGCGCGATGCGCCTCTTACCGGACGCCGGCAGCCGCGCCTCGGCATACATCGAGCTGGCCCAGCGGGTCGGCGACGAGGGCCCGATCGAGATCGGGCGGCGGCAGGACCCGGCGCCCGAGGAACGCGGCCAGGTCGCGGCGCTGCAGGCGCTGACCAGCGAGCCGCCGCTGCCGATCCCGCTGTGGAAGCGGCTGCGCTGGTGGGGTCAGGACGCGCTGCGCTACTTCACCAGCGCCCGGCTGCGGATGGTGCTGACCACCGCGCTGGTCGCGGTGCTGGTCGGCGCCGCGGTGCTGTGGCAGCACAGCGGCAGCCTGGGCTGGACGCTCTACTACACCCTGCTGGACGTCGCCGGTGCGGCCCAACCCGACATGCCGGGGCAGGAGTTGACCGGCGGGGCGGCGGGCCGGGCGGCCCAGGTGCTGATCACCTTCTGCGGGATCACCTTCGTCCCGGTGGCGACCGCGATCGTGGTGGAGGCGCTGGCCAGCGGACGGCGCGGCATCCCGCGGGCGCCCGGCGCCCGGACCCGCGACCACGTGGTGGTGGTCGGCCTCGGCAACGTGGGCAGCCGGGTGGCCGCGCTGGTGCACGGGACCGGGGTACCGGTGGTCTGCATCGAGCGCGACCCGCAGGCCCGGGGCATCGAGGCGGTCCGGGCGCTCGGACTGCCGGTGGTGATCGGCGACGGCCCGCTGGCCGCCCAGCTGGTCCGGGCCCGGGCCCGGCACGCCCGCGCGGTGGTCGCGGTGACCAGCGACGACGCGGCCAACCTGGAGGCGGCGCTGGAGGCCCGTGCGGTCCGGCCCGACATCCGCATCGTGGTGCGGCTGTTCGACGACAACTTCGCGCACCTGGTGTACGCGACGCTGGGCAACGTGGCCTCGCGCTCGGTGTCCTACCTGGCGGCGCCGGCGTTCGCGGCGGCGCTGATGGGCCGGGAGGTGCTGGGCACGCTGTCGGTCTACCGGCACGTGCTGCTGATCGCCGAGCTGGCGGCGGACGAGGGCTCCGGCCTGATCGGGCAGGACATCGGCGACATCGAAGGCCCGGGCGGGGTCCGGGTCATCGCCGTCCGGCTGGCCCGGCTGCCGAGGGAGTACCTGTGGAACTACGCCGACCGCGCCCGCCGGCTCGCGGCCGGTGACCGGGTCGTGGTGGCCGCGACCCGGGCCGGCCTGGCCCGGCTGATCCAGTGATCCGCGCGGACCGGGCCCGGACCCTCCGGTGACCGGGGGGCGGGCGCCGCACCGGGTGCCCGCCCCGGCCGGGTCAGCGGTTGGTGAACTCGGCCGGCCGCTTCTCGGCGAAGGCGGCCATGCCCTCCTTCTGGTCCGCGGTGGCGAAGGCCGCGTGGAAGAGCCGGCGCTCGAAGCGGACGCCCTCGGCCAGGGTGGTCTCGAAGGCGCGGTTGACCGACTCCTTCATCATCACCGCGGCCGGCGCGGACATCGCCGCGACCGTCTCGGCGGTCGCCATCGCCTCGGCCATCAGCTCGTCGGCCGGCACGATGCGCGAGACCAGGCCGGCGCGCTCGGCCTCCTCGGCGCCCATCATCCGGCCGGTCAGGCAGAGCTCCATCGCCTTGGCCTTGCCGACCGCGCGGGTCAGGCGCTGCGAGCCGCCGATGCCCGGGATCACGCCGAGCTTGATCTCCGGCTGGCCGAACTTCGCGGTGTCGGCGGCGATCAGGATGTCGCAGAGCATGGCCAGCTCGCAGCCGCCGCCGAGCGCGTAGCCGGCCACCGCGGCCACCACCGGCTTGCGCAGCCGGCTCAGCTCGTCCCAGGGGGCCAGCCAGTCGTCCAGGTACACCTCGGGGAAGGCGTTCTCCTGCATCTCCTTGATGTCGGCGCCGGCCGCGAAGGCCTTCTCCGAGCCGGTGACGACCAGACAGCCGATCTCCGGGTCGCGGTCGAACGCCTTCGCCGCCGCCACGACCTCGGTCATCAGCTCGGTGTTGAGCGCGTTGAGCGCCTTCGGCCGGTTGAGCGTGATGATCCCGACCCGCCCCTTGCGGTCGACCAGGATCGTCTCGTACTCGGTCATCGTCGTTGACTCCCTTGCGTTGCCCTGCGGCACTCTGACGCTGGATACGATCTCCGAAGGCGCCCCGCCCGCGCCAGTCTCGACAGGCGAGACGATGGTCACCCCAGACCGAGGTCCCCGTCGGCGGGCGGTGCGAAGAATGCGGCGACCTCGGCCGGGCCGACCTCGGCGAGCGAGGCCGGCCGCCACTGCGGGTTGCGGTCCTTGTCCACCACCTGCGCGCGGATGCCCTCCACCAGGTCGTGGTGGTCCAGCGCGGCGCAGGAGATCCGGTACTCCTGGTCGAGGGTCTGCCCGAGCGAGGTGTGGGCGCGGGCCCGGCGCAGGGCCGCCAGGGTGACCTTGAGCATGGTCGGCGACTTGGCGGCGATCTGCTCGGCCGCCTCCTTGGCCTCGGTCACCCCGCAGGCGGTCAGCCGCTCCAGGATCTCCTCCACCTCGTCGGCCGCGTAGCAGGCGTCGATCCAGTCGCGCTGGGCGGCCAGTTCGCTCTCCGGCGCCTCGGTGGCGTACGCGGCGAGCGCCTCGGCCGGGTCGCGCTGGGCGAGCGCCGCGAGCAGCCCGGGGAGGTCGGCGGAGGGGACGAAGTGGTCGGCGAAGCCGCAGTGCAGCGCGTCCCCCGCGGTCATCGAACCGGCGGTCAGCGCCAGGTGGGTGCCGAGCTCGCCGGGGGCACGGGCGAGCAGCCGGCTGCCGCCGACGTCCGGGACCAGGCCGATCCGGGTCTCCGGCATGGCGACCGTGGTGCGCTCGGTGACCACCCGCAGCGCGGCGTGGGCGGAGAGGCCGACGCCGCCGCCCATGGTGATGCCGTCCATCACCGCGACGTACGGCTTGGGGTAGCGCGAGATCAGCTCGTTCAGCCGGTACTCGTCGCGGAAGAAGACCCGGTAGCCGGCGCCGCCGGCCTTGGCGTCGTCGTGCATCGCCCGGATGTCGGCGCCCGCGCACAGGCCCCGCTCGCCGGCGCCGGTGAGCACCACGGTGGCCACCGTCGGGTCCGCGGCCCAGGCGTCCAGTGCGGCGCGGACGGTGTGCAGCATGTCGTGGGTCAGCGAGTTGAGCGCCCTCGGCCGGTTCAGGGTGATCCGTCCGGCGCGGCCGTCCCGCTCGATCAGCACATCCAAGGTCGTCGCTCCCGTCGTCAGGTCTCCCCGGGCGGCAACGATACGGGCCCGCCGCGCGGGGCGGCGGGCCCGGTCCCGGGCAGGGGCGGATCAGCAGGGGTGGTGGGCCGGCACGACGGACGCCGGGACGACCGGGGACATCGGGTGGTACGCGTGGAAGCAGTGGGCCGTCCCGGGTGCCGGGGCGGCGACCGCCGGCAGCGGGTGCGGGGCGAGTGGGGCGGCGTCGGCCTGCGGCACGGGCAGCAGCAGGTTGGCGACGGCGAGCACGGTGCCGCTGAGCAGGGTGCGCAGCTTCATCGGGGGGTCCTCCGGGGCAGTGTCCATACGGGTGCCGTCCCCGTCCGCGCCGGGCGTGGGCGGCCGGGCTCGGGGGACGTTCGTGGGACAACTGATAGCGGGGGACGGATCCGGGAAGCGGCAATCTCACCCGTACGGCGGCGCGCTGTGCACACGTGGTTGACGTCGCGCGCCGCCGTGGGGGCTCAGGGCAGGACGGCTCAGGGGACGATGCGGCCGGTGACCTCGCCGAAGCCGATCCGGGTGCCGTCGGGGCCCGGGGCGGTGGCGGTGAGGGTGACCTCGTCGCCGTCCTCCAGGAAGGTGCGGGTGGCGCCGTCCTGGAGCTTGACCGGCTGCTCGCCGTTCCAGGTGAGCTCGATCAGCGCGCCGCGGGTCTCCGGCTCCGGGCCGCTGACCGTGCCGGAGGCGTACAGGTCGCCGGTGCGCAGGCTCGCGCCGTTGACCGTCATGTGGGCGAGCTGCTGGGCGGCGGTCCAGTACATCGAGGCGAACGGCGGGCGGGAGATCACCTGGCCGTTGAGCGAGACCTCGATGGCCAGGTCCAGGCCCCAGGGCTCGCCGTCCCGGTCGTCCAGGTACGGCAGCGGCTCGACGTCGCGGGCCGGCGGGGTGACCCGGGCCGCCTCCAGGGCGTCCAGCGGGACCACCCACGGGGAGACCGAGGTGGCGAAGGACTTGCCGAGGAACGGGCCGAGCGGCACGTACTCCCAGGCCTGGATGTCGCGCGCGGACCAGTCGTTGAGCAGGCAGACGCCGAAGACGTGCTCGCGGAAGTCGGCCAGCGCCACCCGGGTGCCGAGCGCGGTCGGGGTGCCGACCACGAAGCCGACCTCGGCCTCGATGTCGAGGCGGCGGGTCGGGCCGAAGGAGGGCAGCGCGTCGGCGGGCGCCTTGCGCTGGCCGTGCGGGCGGACGATCGGCGTGTCGGAGACCACCACGGTGCCGGCCCGGCCGTGGTAGCCGATCGGCAGGTGCTTCCAGTTGGGGGTGAGCGGCTCGCTGCCCGGGCGGAAGATCCGGCCCAGGTTGGTGGCGTGGTGCTCGGAGGCGTAGAAGTCGACGTAGTCGGCGACCTCGAACGGCAGGTGCAGCTCGGCGTCGGCGAGGTCGACCAGGCAGCGGCTGATCTCCGGGCGGTGGGCCTCGTCGCTCAGCCAGCCGGTGAGCGCGGCCCGCACCTCGGTCCAGGTGGACCGGCCGGCCGCCATCAGCGGGTTGAGGGTGTCCGCGTCCAGCAGCACCGAGGGGCGGCCGAGCGCGCGGGCGGCGGCGCCGGCGTCCAGCACGAAGTCGCCGATCCGCACGCCGATCCGCCGCCGTCCCGGCCGGTCGGGGGCGCTGAACACGCCGTAGGGCAGGTTGTGGATGCCGTACGGCGAGTCGGCCGGAAGGTCGAGCCAGGTGGTCAACGGTCCTCCAAGTGCCGGCCGAGCAGGCCGAGCGTTTCCAGGTCTTCGAGCGGCTCGGCGATGCTGCAGGTGCCGAAGGAGGTGAAGTGGCGGCGGATGTGGGCGATCTGCGGGTCGGTCAGCTCACCGGCCGCCCCGGCCAGCACGGCGCCGTTGCGCTCCGCGAGCACGTCGGCGGCCACCTTGCGGTCGCCGGCCAGCGAGGCCAGCAGCACGTTGAGGAAGCCGTGGTGCTCGAAGCCGGTCGCCGCATCGGTGTGCCGCACCGCGTGGTGCAGGCCCGCCGTGCACTTGTACGGCAGGCCGCGCTCGGCGCAGCCGGCCAGGAAGGCGGCCAGCTCCGCCTCGTCGGGGAAGGCGTCGGCGCTGAGCCCGCCGGTGCGGTACTTGGCCCGGTACGGCGTCCCGGCCAGCGCGTCCAGGGCGTCCTCCGGCCGGCCGGCGCGCGGGAGTTCGACGGCGGCGGTGACGCCCTCGGGCAGCAGCGCGTCCAGCGCCGCCACCGCCTGCCGTACGTCGGGGTCGGCCAGCTCGACGGTGGCGACCGTCAGACCGGCCGCGTCCGCGAGCGCCGGCGCGAGGTGGGCGCTGCCCTGTGGCAGCACCAGCCCGACCGGCAGATCGGGCCCGGCCAGCGCGGCCAGCTCGCCGATCCGGCCGGCCCCGCACAGCAGCGGGCCGACCGACTCGGCGTACCAGGACGCCCGGTGGGTGCGGTGCGCCGCCACCGCGTCGGGCAGCGGCGCGTCGCCGGGCGGGAAGACCGCCGCGTCGTCGAACAGCCCCGTGAAGAGTGCGGGAACAGTCATCGCCGCGACCACGTCCAGGCGTAGTTCGGGTCCTCGGAGGCGGTGGCGGCCTCGCCGAGCTCCAGCGGGCGGAAGGTGTCCACCATCACCGCCAGCTCGTCGAAGAACTCCACGCCGATGGAGCGCTCGTACGCGCCCGGCTGCGGGCCGTGGGTGTGGCCGCCCGGGTGCAGCGAGATCGAGCCCTGGCCGATGCCGGAGCCCTTGCGCGCCTCGTAGTTGCCGCCGCAGTAGAACATGACCTCGTCGCTGTCCACGTTGGCGTGGTAGTACGGCACCGGGATGGACAGCGGGTGGTAGTCCACCTTGCGCGGCACGAAGTTGCAGATCACGAAGTTGTTGCCCTCGAAGACCTGATGGGCCGGCGGCGGCTGGTGGATCCGCCCGGTGATCGGCTCGAAGTCGGCGATGTTGAAGGCGTACGGGTAGAGGCAGCCGTCCCAGCCGACCACGTCGAACGGGTGGTGCGGCACGGTGTACCGGGTGCCCACCACACCGCTGCTGCCGCGGTGCTTGACCAGCACGTCGACCTCGCCGTCGCCGTCCACCACCAGCGGGCCGACCGGCCCGCGCAGGTCGCGCTCGCAGAACGGCGCGTGCTCCAGCAGCTGCCCGTACTTGGACAGGTAGCGGCGGGCCGGGGTGATGTGGCTGTTGGCCTCGATGCAGTACGCCCGCAGCGGCTCGTCGCCGCTCGGCAGCCAGCGGTGGGTGGTGGCCCGGGGGATGATCACATAGTCCCCCTGGCCCACCTCCAGGGTGCCGAAGACGGTCTCCACCGTGCCGGAGCCCGACTCGACGTACACGCACTCGTCGCCGAGCCCGTTGCGGTACAGCTCGCTCGGGGCCCCGGCGACGACGTACGAGATCCGCACGTCGCCGTTGCCGAGCACCAGGCGGCGGCCGGCCACCACGTCGGTGGACTTCCACTCCTGGCCCGCGAACAGCTCGTGCAGCTTCAGGTGCCGGGGGAGCAGCGGGAGGTTGGCGGTGGTGGACTGGTCCGGCAGCTCCCACACCTCGGCGGCGGTCACCGCCGACGGGATGCCCTTGTGGTAGAGCAGCGAGGAGTCCGAGAAGAAGCCCTCCTCGCCCATCAACTCCTCGTAGTACAGCCCGCCTTCGGGCGTGCGGTGCTGGGTGTGCCGCTTGCGCGGCACATCGCCGAGCTGCCGGTAGTGCGCCATCGTTCCCGGTCTCCCTGTCGACTCTGACTCAGAGGTTGCCGCGACTCAGAGGTTGCCGCGCTGCTCCTGCTCGCGCTCGATCGCCTCGAAGAGCGCCTTGAAGTTGCCCTTGCCGAAGCCCAGCGAACCGTGCCGCTCGATGAACTCGTAGAACACGGTCGGCCGGTCGCCGATCGGCTTGGTGAAGATCTGCAGCAGGTAGCCGTCCTCGTCGCGGTCGACCAGGATGCCGCGGCTCTTGAGCTCCTCGATCGGGACGCGGACCTTGCCGATCCGCTCCCGCAGCTCGGGGTCGTCGTAGTAGGAGTCCGGGGTGTTCAGGAACTCCACGCCGCGCGAGCGCAGCACGTCCACCGTGGTGAGGATGTCGTTGGTGGCGAGCGCCATGTGCTGGCAGCCGGCGCCGGTGTAGAACTCGAGGTACTCGTCGATCTGCGACTTCTTCTTGGCGATCGCCGGCTCGTTCAGCGGGAACTTCACCCGGTGGTTGCCGCTGGCGACGACCTTGGACATCAGCGCGGAGTACTCGGTGGCGATGTCGTCGCCGACGAACTCGGCCATGTTCACGAAGCCCATGACGCGGTTGTAGAACGAGACCCACTCGTCCATCCGGCCGAGCTCCACGTTGCCGACCGCGTGGTCGAGCGCCTGGAACAGGCGCTTCGGGGCGCCCTCGGGGCGGACCACGGTCGACTGGCGGGCGACGTAGCCCGGCAGGTACGGGCCGGTGTAGCGGGAGCGGTCGATCAGGGTGTGCCGGGTCTCGCCGTAGGTGGCGATGGCCGCGCGGCGGACCGTGCCGTGCTCGTCCGAGACGTCGTTCGGCTCCTCCAGGACGGTGGCACCCTGGGCGCGGGCGTGCTCGATGCACTTGTCCACGTCCGGCACCTCGAGGGCCAGGTCGACCACGCCGTCGCCGTGCCGGCGGTGGTGGTCCAGCAGCGGGCTGTCCGGCAGCACACCGCCCTTGATCACGAAGCGGCAGGAACCCGAGCGCAGCACGAACGCCTTGCGGTCGCGGCGGCCGGTCTCCGGGCCGGAGTAGGCGACCAGCTCCATGCCGAAGACGGCCTGGTAGAACTGGGCCGTCTGGGTGGCGTTGCCGACCACGAACACCACGGCGTCCTGGGCGGTGACCGGGAACGGGTCGTTCTCCGCGTCGTGCTCGACCAGGCCCACCAGGGTGCGGAGCTGCTCGGCCGTGAGGCCGGCCTCCCGCTCCTCGGGCGTCAATTCAACGGCGTTGGCGGTCATCGGTGCTTCCTCCACGTCGAGGTCGGTTGCGCAGAGCTTGCTCCTGCTCCGATCGATGGGCAACAGGTCGGATTTGGGCTGATCAATGTGTACAAGGTGAGCAGGTCGGGGCGGCACCGGCTGGTCATTTTGCTCAGTGCGGGGCCGCCTCGGCGAGGTGGCGGGTGAACCACGACGCCGCCAGCGACGCCACCGCCTCCAGTGCTCCCGGCTCCTCGAACAGGTGCGACGCGCCCGGGATCACCTGCAGGCCACTCTCGCAGCGCAGCTCCGACCGCGCCTGCCGGTTCAGGTCCAGCACCGGCCCGTCGGCACCGCCCACGATCAGCAGCGTCGGCGCCCGCACCCGGGCCAGCCGCTCCCCGGCCAGGTCGGGACGCCCGCCCCGGGACACCACCGCCGCCACCCCCGTCCCCGGCTCCGTCGCCGCCCACAGCGCCGCCGCCGCGCCCGTACTCGCCCCGAAGTAGCCCACCGGCAGCCCGGCCGCCTCCGGCTCCCGGCGCAGCGCCGCCGTCGCCTCGGCCAGCCGGCCGCCCAGCAGCCCGGTGTCGAACACCTTGCTCCGGTCCGGCTCCTCCGCCTCGGTGAGCAGGTCGAACAGCAGCGTGGCCAGGCCCTCCCGGTTCAGCTCCGCCGCGACGAAGCGGTTGCGCGGGCTGTGCCGGCCGCTCCCGCTGCCGTGCGCGAACAGCACCAGCCCCGCCGGGGAGTCCGGCACCGCCAGCTCGCCGGTCAGCCGTACGCCGCCGACCGCCAGCACCAGCTCCCGGGGGTCGATGTCCTTGCCGGCCGCCGCCTCGCGCGCTGCCGCCTCGTCCAGGCAGGCCAGCACCTCGGCGTCCGCCGTCTGCGAGAAGTCCGTGTAGAACTCGCCGATCGCCCAGAAGTGGCTCGGCGTGTACGGGCACACCAGCTGGTCCACGTCCCGGCCCAGCCGCTGCGCCCAGTCCTGCGGTGCCACCGGGACGGCCAGCACCACCCGCGCCGCCCCCCGGGCCCGGACGATCCGGCACGCCGCCAGCGCCGTCGAACCGGTCGCCACCCCGTCGTCCACCACGACCACCGTGCGGCCGTGCAGGTCCGCCGCCGGACGGCCGCGGCGGTAGCTGCGCGCCCGGCGCTCCAGCTCCGCCCGCTCCCGGACCTCCACCTCCGCCAGCTGTTCCGGCGTCACCGCCGCGCCGCGCACGATCTGCTCGTTGATCACCCGGGCGCCGTCCTCGCCGATCGCGCCCATGCCCAGCTCCGGCTGGAACGGCACGCCCAGCTTGCGGATCACACAGATGTCCAGCGGGGCGCCCAGCGCCTTCGCCACCTCGGCCGCGACCGGGACACCGCCTCTCGGCAGGCCCACCACCACCGGGTCGTGCGGATGTGTCCGCGCCACGTCGGCCGCCAGGCGGCGGCCCGCATCGGTTCGGTCGGTGAAGTACATGGGACAACCTCTCCGAGATCCACCGTACGCGCCACGGGTGGGCCGACCACGAGGGGCGCGGGGAACTGCGCGCCCGACCACCGCTCTACGTGAGCGCATGGCCGGTCGCGCAGTTCCCCGCGCCCCTGGGTTCACGCGTCCCGTCCCGTTTGAGGGCCGCAGGCCCTCGTGGTTGGGACGGCGGGATGGCGAATGTGGGTCGCAGAGCCCCTGCGTGACGCCCGAAGGAGTCCCCGTGACCACCACCGAAACCCTGTCCCACGGACTGTTCACCCGAGGCGAGCCGGTCAGCGCCTGGACGGTCGCCACCGCCCTCCCCGTCACCTACGAGGTCCGTTTCACCCCCCGCCTGCTGGACCCGGCCAACCCCGCGCTCGGCAACGCCGGAGGCGCCGGTGGCCGCCGGCTGGTGGTCGTCGAGGAGACGGTCGACCGGCTGTACGGCGGGCGGATCCGCCGCTGGTTCGAGGCCCGCGGACTGCCGTACCGCCTGTGCGTGCTGCCCGCGCACGAGCAGGTCAAGACCATGGACTCGGTCTACCGGGTG
This sequence comes from Kitasatospora cinereorecta, assembly GCF_024172095.1. Classification (GTDB taxonomy): domain Bacteria; phylum Actinomycetota; class Actinomycetes; order Streptomycetales; family Streptomycetaceae; genus Kitasatospora; species Kitasatospora cinereorecta. The sequence goes on from NZ_JAMZDX010000002.1 coordinate 128,962, forward strand.
GTCGAGCAGATGGACCGCTTCGGCCTCGCCCGGCGTGGCGAGCCGGTGCTCGCCGTCGGCGGCGGCGTGCTGATGGACGTGGTCGGCCTGGCGTGCAGCCTGTACCGCCGCTCCACCCCCTTCGTCCGGATCCCGACCACGCTGATCGGCCTGGTGGACGCCGGTGTCGGCGCCAAGACGGGCGTCAACTTCGGCGACCACAAGAACCGGCTGGGCACCTACCATCCGGCCGTCGCCACCCTGCTCGACCCGGCGTTCCTCGCCACGCTGGACCGGCGGCACCTCGGCAACGGCATGGCGGAGATCCTCAAGATCGCCCTGGTCCGGGACCGCCGCCTGTTCGAACGGCTCGACCGTGACGGCGAGGCGCTGGTCGCCGAGCGGTTCCAGGGACCGACCCCGGGCGGCGAGGTGCTGACCCGGGCGGTCCACGGGATGCTCTCCGAGCTGCAGCCCAACCTCTGGGAGCACCGGCTGGAACGCTCCATGGACTACGGCCACTCGTTCAGTCCGACGGTGGAGATGCGGGCGCTGCCCGAACTGCTGCACGGCGAGGCGGTCTGCCTCGACATGGCCCTCACCACCGTCATCGCCCACCGGCGCGGACTGCTCGACACCGGGCAGCGGGACCGGATCCACCGGTTGATGCGCCGTCTCGGCCTGCCGGTGTGGCACCCGCTGATCGAACCGGCCACCCTCGGCGACGCCCTGACCGACACCGTCCGCCACCGCGACGGCCGGCAGCGCTTCCCGCTCCCGATCGGGATCGGCGACTGCTGCTTCGTCGACGACGTCACCGCGGCCGAACTCGCCGCGGCCGCCCGCGAGACCGAGGAGCTGTCGTGCGCCGCACGGTGATCCTCGCCGACACCCGCGCCCCCGCCGACGTGCACGGCGTGCACGGCACCGAGGGCCTGACCCAGTGGGCGTGCCTCGCCCGCCGGGTCGGGCTGAACGGCGCCTGGGAGGCGGTCGAATGGGCCCGCATCCCGCCGGGCGGCGTCAGCGGGGAACACCGGCACACCCGGACCGAGGAGGTCTACGTCCTGCTCGCCGGCCACGGGGAGATCACCCTCGACGGCCGCCCCCACCCCGTCCGCGCCGGGGACGCGGTCCTCACCGGGCTCGGCACCCGGCACGGACTGCGCAACCTCGGCACCCGACCCCTGGAATGGCTGGTGATCGAAATGCCCGCCGCCCCTGCCCCCGTCCCCGCCACCGTCCCCGCGCCCCGTGCGCCCGTACTCCACCACGCGGTGGTGACCAATCTCCGCCGGATCGGCCCGGTCGACCCCCGGATCGTCCTCACCGGCCCGCTCCGGCTGCTGGAGGCCGACAGCCTCCCGTACGGCGGACGGCTCCCGCTCCGGGCCGACCGGGTCGAGCACACCCTGTTCGTCACCGGCGGGTCCGGGCGGGCCGCGATCGGGGACGACGTCCGGGTCCCGCTCGTCCCGGGACGCTGCCTCACCCTGCCGCTCGGCAGCCGGGCCCTGGTCGTCGCCGGCGTCGACGGGCTCAGCTACGTCCACGCCGAACTCCTCGCCCCGGCCGGCCCCGAGCCGGAGGGAGGCGGCTCCCGGTGATCGTCGCCGACCGTGCCCACCCCGCCGTCCACCTCGGGCCCGGCACCCAGCGGCTGCGCACCCGCTGCCTGGCCCGGCGGGGCATGCTGCACAGCGAGTGCGAGGCGTTCGACCACCTGCGGATCAGCCCCGGTGCCTGCTTCGACCTCCCGGGACGGGACGGCACCGAGGCGGCCTGGTACGTGCTGTCCGGGCTGGCAGCCCTGCTCGACTGCCCGGAGCAGCCGCACCGCACCCTCGCCGCCGGCGACCTGCTGCTGGCCCCCGACGGCCGACGGGTCCACCTGCACGGCGGACCCTTCGGCGCCGAGCTGCTCTGCCTCACCGTCCTCCCCGACGGGATCAGCACCGAACTTCCCCCGCGCCGACCCGATCTGACCCGCCCCTGAATCACACCAGTCGCCGGGCGCCGCCTCCCACCCAGGGACGCGGCGCCCGGCGTTGCCGCGAGCGCTGCCGGGACCGGGAGGCGGACCGGAACGGGCCCGGCGGCTCAGGCGCCCGGGGCGGCGGGCGCCGCAGCGTGGTGGGGTCGACCCGAAGGAGTGAGTGCGATGGCCGACCCCGACGACACCGCCGAACTCGACCGCGACCTGCAACTCGGCCCGGCCCGCGTCCGCCTGACGGTCCGCAGCGGCGACACCGGCTGGCACGAGCTCCACCGCGAACTCGACGCCCTGCCCGCCGCCCGCTGCACCGTCCTCGCCGACCCCGGCACCGCGCCCGGACTGCTCGCCCGGATCCGCCCCGGCGCGCCCGTCCTGCACACCGACGGCGCCGCCACCCTGAGCGACGTCGAGCGCCTCGCCGAACGGCTGCTCGCCGCCGGCGCCGGGCGGGACACCGTCCTGCTGGCCGTCGGCGGACCGGACGTCGCCAACCTGGGCGGGCTGCTGGCCGCCCTGCTGTTCCAGGGCTGCCGGCTGGTCCAGGTCCCCACCACGCTCGGCGCGCTCTGCGGGCCCGCGCTGTCGCTGCGCCACACCGTCGCCTCCGGCGTGCTCGGCGCCTGGCACGCGCCCCAGCTCGTCCTCGGACAGCTGGACTTCCTCGACCGGCAGCCCGTCGACGGGCTCCGCGCCGACCTGGCGGAGGTCGTCCGGCACGTCCTGGCCGTCTGCCCCGGGCCGTACGACCGCGTCGCCGCCTCCCTGCGACGGGAGGGCCGCCCGAGCCGCCGCGAGCTGGTCGCGTACGTGGCGCTGTGCGCCGACGCCCGGGCCGCCGTGCTCGCGTACGACCCGCAGGAGCGCGGGCCCGGCCTGGCCCTGGAGTACGGGCGCACGCTGGGCCGGGCGATCCGGCTGCTGTGCGGCGGCGACCTGCCCGTCGGGCACGCCGACGCGCTCGGGATGCTCACCGCCGCGCGGATCGCCGTCCGGCGCGGGCTGCTCGACCGCGAGGGCGAGCGGGCCCACCTGGAACTGTTGGCCGCCGCCCGCCTGCCGCTCGTCCCGCCCGTCCCGATCGACCCGGCCGCCTTCCCCGCCGCGGTCCGCCTCGCCGCCGCCCGCAGCGGCCGGCGCGGCCTGGTCCTGCTCGACGCCCCGGGACAGCCGCACTGCACCGACGGCAGCCTGCTCACCGACGTCGACGACGCGACCCTCCGCCACGCGGCCGACGCCCTGGCGGACCGCGGCACCGTGCCCGCTCAGGCAGGTGGTGGGGCGGGGACGGGACGCGGTGCCCGTGTGCCCGGGACAGCGGGTGGGTGAGGGTCGTGGCAGGAGATCGAACCGGACACCGGGAGGCCCGAGATGACCAGGACCGCCATCACCGCGTTGCGGCGCGGCCGTGCCGTCGACCCCGGCCGGGTGCTCAGTGGGCCGCTGCGTGCGGTGGGGCGCCGGTGGCTGGAGGCGGGGGAGGCCGTCGACCTCGTCGCCGAGGGCCGTGAGCACGCGGTCTACGTCACCGCCGGCACCGGCACCGCCGAAACCCCCGGCGGCGAGGTGCCGCTGGCGGAGGGCACGGCGGTCACCCTGCCGCTCGGCTCCCGCACCACCCTCACCGCGGCCGAGGAGGGCCTGGAGTACTTCCACGCCGTCCTGGCCGTCCCCCGAGGAGGCCCCCGATGATCGTCGTCACCACCCCCACCGCGGCGACCGCGCTGCTGCTCGGCGCGGACGCGCCCGGCGCCCGGGTCCGCTCGCTGACGCCGTACGGCGCACTGCGCAGCGCCACCGACGCGTTCGACCACCTCGCGCTCGACCCGGGCGCCGAACACCTGCTCCCGGCCCGGACCGGCACCGAGTCGGCCTGGTACGTGCTGCGCGGCCCGGCGCTGGCCGAACGGCTGCCGGACGGCGCCCAGCACCTCGCCGACGCCGGCGACCTGCTGCTCGTCCCGCGCGGCGGCGGCCTGCGGCTCTCCGCCGGACCGGGCGGCGCCGAGCTGCTCCGGCTGGCCCTGGCCGCCCCGACCGCCACCCCCCGGCCCGCCCGTCGCGGCGCCCCCACCCGAAGGACCCGGCCGTGAACGACACCATGACCGCGCTGCGGATCGAGGCCCCGCACCGGGCCGCCCTCGCGCGGATCCCCGAACCCTCCCCGCCGCCGGGGGAGTTGCTGATCCGGACCGGACTGGTCGGCCTCTGCGGCACCGACCTGGAGCTGCTGCACGGCACCGCCTCGTACCTGCGGGACGGCCGGGCCCGCTATCCGCTGGTGCCGGGGCACGAGTGGGTCGGCACCGTGGTCGACGGCGACGCCGAATTCCCGACGGGCCAACGGGTGGTGGGACACACCATGGTGCCGTGCGGCCTGTGCCCGAGGTGCCAGGCCGGACGGCGGGCCCTGTGCCGGCGGCTCACCGAGGTCGGCCTGTACGGCCGGCCGGGTGCCGCCGCCGAGTACCTGACCATGCCACGGACCTCGCTGACCGCCGTCCCGGACGCGGTGGACGACACCGCCGCCGCGCTGGTCGAGCCCGCCGTCACGGTCGTCGGCGCGCTGGAGCGGGCGGGCTGCCGCCTGCCCGACCGGGTGGCGGTGATCGGCACCGGCACGATCGGTCTGCTGGCGGTCCAACTCGCCGCCAGGCTGGCCGGATCGGTCGACGCGATCGGCATCGACCCGGCCGGGCGCGCACTCGCCCGGCGCTGCGGCGCGGTGCGCGCCACCACGCCCGAGGAGGCGGACGACGGCGCGTACTCGCTGGTCGTCGAGGCGTCCGGCGCGGCGCCGTCCTTCCTGCGCGGACTGCGCCTGCTGGAGCCGGGCGGCCGGCTGGCGGTGGTCGGGGTGGCCGGCGCGCCGGCCGAGGGCTTCGTACCCGGCGAACTCGCCCTGCGCGGACTGGAGGTGATCGGGGTCCGGCACGGGCTCGACCACTACCACCGCACCGTCCGGCTGTTCCGGGACGGCGTGCTGGACGCCGAGCCGCTGGTCGCGGCCGTGCTGCCGCCCGGCGCCGAGGCGTTCGACCGGCTGCAGCACGGCCGCAGCGGACCGCCCAAGATCCTGCTCGACTTCGGAGGCACCCGATGATCCTCGTTCCCTCGGCCGTTCCCCGCTCCGTCCCCGACCTGCGGCGGGTGGTCGCCGCCCCGCACGGCACGGTCACCGTCCACGCGCTGGCCGCAGGCGAACGGCTGGAGGTGCTCGCCGCCGGGGAGGAGGCGCACGTCGTGCTGGTCGGCTGCGCCCGCTGGGGCCGGGCGCTGCTGCTGCCCGGCGAGGGCGTGCACCAGCAGCCCGGCAGCCGGGCGGTGTTCACCGCCGAGGGCGGCCCGCTGATCCTCTTCGCGGCGAGTGCCGCCGTACGTGCGGTGGGGGCGGTGGGAGCGGTGGGTGCCGCACCGGGCCCGCCGCGGCGGCTCGCGGCGGGCGACGGCGACCGGACGCTGGCGCGCACCGGCGGCTTCGACGGCATGGGTGTGCGCTGGCTGGCCACCACGCAGAGCGTCGGCGCCCGCCGACTGACCGTCGCCACCTCGGCGTTCACCCCGGGCGGCCGCCACGAGCTGCACCGCCATCCGGCGGCCGGCGAGTTCTTCCTGGTGCTGACCGGGGGAGGCGAGCACCTCACCGAACGCGGCCCGGTCCGCCTGGCCGCCGGAGACCTCGCCTACGTCCCGGCCGGCGAGTGGCACGGCTACCGCACCGACCCCGACCGCACCACCACCGCCCTGTACGGCTACCTGGGCGCCGGGAGCCTCACCGCCGCCGGGTACCAGGTGAAGCCCGCCGCGCGGGCGGAGGCGTCGTGATCCCCGGCCTCGCTCGGCACCACCTCGTGGATCGCCATCGCCCGGCCCGTCGCACCCCTGACTTCTGGAGGAGCAGATGAACGCCATCGTCACCGGCGCCAGTTCGGGCATCGGCCGGGCCACCGCCGTGGCCCTCGCCGGGGCCGGACACGCCCTCGCCCTCGGCTACCGCGGCGATCCGGCCGGCGCCCGGCGCACCGCCGAACTGGCCGGCGGCGGGATCCCGTTCGCCCTCGACCTGGCCGACCCGGCCGGCGCCGCGGCCGCCGTCGAGCGGGCCGCCGACCTCCTCGGCGGGGTCGACGTGCTGGTCAACTGCGCCGGGGTCAACCGCCGTTCGCCCGCGCTCGCGGAGACGCTGGCCGACTGGCAGCGGATCCTGACCGTCGACCTGACCGGGCCGTTCGCCTGCGCGCAGGCCGCCGCCCGGCGGATGGTCGCGGCCGGCCGCGGCGGCCGGATCGTCAACGTCACCTCGGTGCACGAGTTCACCCCGATCCCCGGCGGCGCGGCGTACTGCGCGGCCAAGGGCGGCCTCGGCGAACTCACCAAGGTGCTGGCGCTGGAACTGGCGCCCCACGGCATCACCGTCAACGCCGTCAGCCCCGGTGAGACCGCCACCCCGATGAACGGCGTCCCCGAGGGCGCGGACGCCGCCGGACTGCACCGCCCGGCCATCCCCGCCGGCCGGCCCGGCCGGGCCGCCGAGGTCGCCGCCGCCATCGCCCACCTGGCCGCGCCGGAGGCCGCGTACACCACCGGCATCACCCTCACCGTCGACGGCGGCCTCAGCCTCACCAGTGCCGTCGCCAACCAGGAGACCACCCTAAGGAGTTCGCGATGACCGGCATCCCCGGCGCGCTCGCCGTCCACCACGTCGCCTACACCGTCCCCGACCTGGACCAGGCGGTGGCCTTCTTCACCGACGTCCTCGACGCCCAACTGCTCTACCGGATCGGCCCGGTGGAGGACAAGGAGGGCGATTGGATGACCCGGCAGCTCGGCGTCCACCGGGACGCCCGCGCCCACATCGCGATGCTGCGGATCGGTCCGGTCACCAACCTCGAACTCTTCGAGTACACCGCCCCCGACCAGCGCCGCGAGCAGCCCCGCAACAGCGACATCGGCGGCCACCACCTGGCGATCGCCGTCGCCGACGTGGACGCCGCCGCCGCGTACCTGCGGCAGCAGCCCGGCGTCGAGGTGCTCGGCGAACCGCAGACCGTCACCGACGGCGGCCCGATCCACGGCGACCGCTGGGTCTACTTCCGCACCCCCTGGGGCCTGCAACTGGAGGTGCTGAACATGCCGATCGGCATGCCGTACGAGCGGCACACCAAGGCCCGGCTCTACTCACCGCTCACCGCCTGGAGCTGACCGTGCCGACCGACACCACCGCCGCGGTGGTCCGCGCCCCGCACGCGCCGTTCGTGCTGGAACCCGTACGGCTCGACGCGCCGCGCCCCGACGAGGTGCTGGTCGCCGTCGCCGCGGTCGGCATCTGCCACACCGACCTCAGCGTCCGGGCCGGGCGCACCCCCGGGCCGCTGCCCGCCGTCCTCGGCCACGAGGGCGTCGGCACGGTCGCCGCCGTCGGCCCGGCCGTCACCCGGGTCCGACCGGGCGACACCGTGGTCCTCACCTTCGACTCGTGCGGGGCCTGCTTGCCGTGCCTGGCCGGGCGGCCGGTGCAGTGCCGCCACTGGCCGGCTCTCAACCTGTTCGGCGGCCGGCGGCCGGACGGCAGCGCCACCGTGTTCGACCAGGACGGGCGCGCGCTGAACGGGCGCTTCTTCGGCCAGTCCTCCTTCGCCGAACTGGTGCTGGCGAGCGAACGCAACGCCGTACCGGTCCGCGGCGACCTGCCGGTCGAGCTGCTCGCACCGCTCGGCTGCGGCGTACAGACCGGGGCCGGCGCGGTGCTGAACGTCCTGCGACCCGGGCCCGGGACGGCCCTCGCCGTGTTCGGGGCGGGCGCGGTCGGGCTCGCGGCGCTCCTCGCCGCCCGGCTCACCCCGGCCACCCGGATCATCGCCGTCGACCTGCTGCCCGGCCGCCTGGAACTCGCCCGCGACCTGGGCGCCGACGCAGTGGTCGACGCCCGGACGGACGACCCGGCGGCCGCGATCCGCGACCTCACCGGCGGGCTCGGCGCGGACTGCGCGCTGGAGACCAGCGGCAGCGTACGGGCCCTGCGGCAGGCGGTGGACGCGCTGGCGGTCGGCGGGGTGTGCGGGGTGGTCGGCGCGCCGCCGGCCGGCAGCGAAGTCGCGCTGGACGTACCGGCGTTGCTGGCCCGGGCACCGCGCATCACCGGCATCAACCAGGGCGACAGCGACCCGGCCCGCTTCCTGCCCGCCCTCGCCGACCTGGTCCGCTCCGGCCGCCTGCCGATCGACCGACTGGTCCGCACGTACCCGTTCGAGGAGGTCGAACAGGCCGCGGCGGCGGCTGCGGGTGGGGAGGTGGTGAAGCCGGTGCTGTTGCTGTGAGGCGGGCGCAGGGTGGGTGGGGGAGTGGGGGACCGTCGGCGGGCCGGGGCGCGTGGGCGTGGGGGGTTCGGGTGGTCGCTCGGGGCGTGTCGGCATGTCACGCACCGTCACCGATTCGTCGCCGCTAGTGTCGCCAGGGTGGATGATCAGCAGAGTGGTGCCGAATCCGTGCGTGTACTGATCGTTGACGACCATCCGCTCTTCCGCGAGGGCCTCCGGGCCGCCCTGGCGAGCGCGGACGGGATCGAGGTGGTGGGCGAGGCCGAGACGGTGGGGGCGGTGCCGGAGGCGGTCGCCGCCCACCGGCCGGACGTGGTGGTGATGGACCTCTCCCTGCCCGACGGCTCCGGCCTGGAGGCCACCCGCCGACTGGCCGACCAGGCCGACGGCGGCGACGGCGTGCCGGTGCTGATGCTGACCATGGCGGACGACGACGGCAGCCTGCTGGCCGCGCTCCAGGCGGGTGCCCGCGGCTACCTGGTCAAGGGCGCGGGCAGGGACGAGGTGCTGCACGCCGTGCGGACGGTGGCCGGCGGCGGGGCGGTGTTCGGTGCCGACGTGGCGGCCCGGATCACCGCGCTGCTGGCCGGCACCCGGCTGCGCGAGGCGGGGCAGCTGTTCCCGGAGCTGACCGCCCGTGAGGCCGAGGTGCTCGACCTGGTCGCCCGGGGCCTGGACAACCGGCGGATCGCCCGGGAGCTGTTCGTGGCGGAGAAGACCGTCCGCAACCACGTCACCCACATCTTCGAGAAGCTCCACGTCGCGACCCGGGCCGAGGCGGTCGCCCGGGCCCGGGACATGGGGCTGGGCGACGACGAGCGGCGCCCGGAGCCCGGCGGCTCCCGGCCCGCCTGACCGGCCCGCCTGACCGGCCCGCCTGACCGGCCCGCCTGACCGTCCCGGCCGGCTGGCCCGTCCGACCCGGGGCCGGGACGGGACCGCCGGCCCCTGCGGCCGGGACACCGGGTGGCGAAGGATGGTCGGAACCACCGGGACCCACGGGCACCGACCGTCGTCGAGGAGGGCCGATGAACAGCGACCAGGGCGCCACCGCACTCACCCCCGCCAGGCCCGACCGGGCCCTCGCCGCCTGCGGGGCCGCACTGCTGTGCGCGCTCGCGTGGACCGCCCTGGCGGTCACCCACCCGCACGCCGACCTCGACCTGTACCTGAACGGCGCGCTGACCGCGATCTTCCTGTGCTTCGCGCTGTCCGGCGCGTTCGTGCTGATCAACCGGGCCGCCCGGGGGCTGGGCAGCGCCCTGCTGGCCACCGGCGTGGCACTGGAGGTCTCCCAGCTGGCGGTGATCGCAGGCGCGCTCGGCCACGCCACCGGCTGGACGGCGGACCTGGTGTTCGCCACCGTGCTGATCGGCTGGTGCTGCTACGGCGTGCTGGTGCTGACCTTCGCCCTCTGGCTGCCGGACGGCCGGCTGCCCGGCGGAGTCGCCGGCCGCGCCCTGGTCGCCGGGTACGTGCTGTGGGGCGTGGTGGACGGCTTCGCCACGGCCGCCAAGGACCCGGAGTGGTACGGCGTCCCCAACCCCTTCCACCACGGGATCTGGGCCGATCTCTACCGGGCCCGCACCGACGTGTTCGGCGACCCGACCGCCGACGTCTCGCTCGGCCGGAACATCTCCACCGCCCTGGTCGCGCTTGCCCTGCTGATCGCCGCCGTCCGCTGGTACCGCGCGCCCGGCCCGCACCGCCGACTGGTCGAACTGGTCGGGCCGTACCTGCTCTGGACGGCCGTGGTCACCGTCCCGTACTACACCGGCTACCACGCCGACTGGCTGTTCTACGCGGTGCTGGTCGGACCGGTCGCCTGGGCCGGCGGGCTGGTCTTCGCCTTCCGCAAGGACCGCTCGCTCTCACTGGACCGGGCCACCCGGCGCCGCCTCAGCCTGCTCACCTTCGGCACCCTGCTGTTCCTCGCGGTGGCGGCGGCCGCCGTCGTCGTGCACGACCTGCTGCCGGGCCGCGCGCCGGACGACTGGTGGGCCCTGGCCGGGGCGGTGGCGGCCGGGGCGCTGCTGCGCCCCGCGTTCCATGGCGTCACCCACGCCGTCGACCGGGCGTACTACGGCGACCGCGCCCACCCGTACCAGGTCGCGAGCGGCCTGGCGGAGCGGATCGGCTCCGCCGTCGACCCGGCCCACATCCCGCCGCTGCTGTGCCAGACGGTGGTCGACAGCCTGGGGCTGCCGGCCGCGGCCGTCCGGGTCGAGGGCCGCACCGGCGTTCGCGAGCTGGCCGCGCGCGGGCGCCTCGGACCGTCCGCCGAGCGCTTCCCGCTGCGCTACGAGGGCGCCGAGATCGGCGCGCTGCACGCGGCCCCGCGCAGCGGACAGACCACGCTCGACCGGCAGGACCGGGACGTGCTCCGGCTGCTCGCCGACCAGTCCGCACCCGCCGTCGCCTCACTGCGCCTGTACGAGGACCTGCAGGCCGGCCGCAAGCGCCTGGTGCTGGCCCGCGAGGAGGAACGCCGGAGGCTGCGCCACGACCTGCACGACGGCGTCGGACCGGCGCTCTCCGGGCTGCGGCTGCGCCTGGACGCCGCCCTCGCCACCGCGCCCGACGGATCCCCGACCGCCACCGCGGTGACCGCCGCCTCCGAGGAGATCGGCCGGCTGATCGTCGAGCTGCGCCGGATCACCGACGGCCTGGCTCCCGCCGCGCTCGGCTCGGAGGGGCTGGCCGGGGCGCTGCGCCGGCTCGCCGCCGGACTGGGCAGCCGCGGCCTGGAGGTGCTGGTCGAGCTCGACCCGGACCCGCTGCCGCCGCTGCCCGCCGCCGTCGAGGTGGCGGTCTACCGGATCAGCGGGGAGGCGCTCAACAACGTGGTGCGCCACTCGGGAGCCAGCAGCGTCCGGCTGGCCCTGAACGTCGGGGCGGACGAGGTCACCGTGGAGACCCTGGACAACGGCGCGGGCTTCCCGGTGCACACCGACGGGGTCGGGGTGGGCCTGCGCTCGATGGCCGAGCGGGCGGAGGAGCTCGGCGGCTGCTTCACCGCCTCCAACGACTCCTCCGGCGCCCGGGTCCGGGCGGTCCTGCCCCGGGCGGGCGCGGCGGAGCCCGCGGACTGAGCGCTCACTCCCCGGACGGGATTCCCGGGCGCAGTGGGGACACCTGCCCCATGCGCCCGGGACGCCTCCCGGCGGACAGTCGAGGTACGAGACCGGCCCGAACCGGGGGCGGTCGGCTCCCCAGGAGGACAGCTCGATGGCAGCGATACCCGAGGAAGAGGCGGTGACGGCCGAGCCGGAGCGGGGGACCGTCCGGCCGGACCGGGATCCGCAGGTGTCCGGGCCGGATCAGAACCCCGACCCGAACCCCGCCCCGCCCGGTCCGGAGCCCGCGCCGTGCGGTGGACCGCTCCAGCCGCGGTGCCCCTGACCCCCCGAAAGCGCGACCCGAGAGGCCCGGGCCGGTACGGAATTCCACTCCGCACCGGCCCGGGCCTCCGGGCTGTAACGGGTTCGGCTCCTCACGAGGCTTTCTCCGTCCGGCACTTGACGATTGCTTGACCAAACCCTGATCATCATGAGCGCGTCAAGTTCACCCGTGTTCGTTACCCCCCGTTTCCGTTTCTGCCCCACCAGAATCCGGAGCCCTCCGTGACCGAGCCTGCCCTGCGGCGACCCCGCGTGCGCCGCTCCCTGCTGGCCCTGGGCGCGACCGTCGCCACCACGGCCGCCGTCCTCCTCGCCCCCGGGGCCGCCGCCCGTCCGGCCGCCGCCCCGACCGTCCTCGCGCCACCGGACGTCCCGGTCGCCAACGTCAAGGCCCACCTGGCCCAGCTCCAGTCGATCGCCACCGCCAACAGCGGCAACCGGGCGCACGGCAGGCCCGGGTACAAGGCGTCCGTCGACTACGTGAAGTCCAAGCTGGACGCGGCCGGGTTCACCACCGTGCTGCAGTCCTACACCTACAACGGCGCCACCGGCTGGAACGTGATAGCCGACTGGCCCGGCGGCGACACCGCGCACACCGTCATGGTCGGCGCCCACCTCGACTCGGTCTCCGCCGGTCCGGGCATCAACGACGACGGCTCCGGCTCGGCCGGCATCCTGGAGGCCGCGCTGGCCGTCTCCCGGGCCGGCCTGCAGCCCACCAAGCACCTGCGCTTCGGCTGGTGGGGCACCGAGGAGGCCGGCATGGTCGGCTCCTCCAAGTACGTCAACGGCCTTTCCGCGGCGGACCGTTCGAAGATCGAGGCGTACCTCAACTTCGACATGATCGGCTCGCCCAACCCCGGCTACTTCGTCTACGACGACGACGCCAAGCTGGACCAGCTGTTCCGCACCTACTTCTCCGGACTCGGGGTCGCCACCGAGCCCGAGACCGAGGGCGACGGCCGCTCCGACCACGCCCCGTTCAAGAACGCGGGCATCCCGGTCGGCGGCCTGTTCAGCGGCGCCGACTACATCAAGACCAGTGCCCAGGCGAGCAAGTGGGGCGGCACCTCCGGCCAGGCCTTCGACCGCTGCTACCACGCCTCCTGCGACACCTCGGCGAACATCGACGACACCGTGCTGGACCGGATGAGCGACGCCATCGCCTACGCGCTGTGGACGCTCGGCACCGAGGCCCCGCCGCCGCCCGGCACCGTGTACGAGAACACCGCCGACCTCCAGATCCCGGACGCGGGCGCCGCGGTGGAGTCCCCGGTCACCGTCTCCGGCCGCACCGGCAACGCGCCCGCCGCCCTCCAGGTGGGCGTGGACATCAAGCACACCTGGCGCGGCGACCTGGTGATCGACCTGGTCGCCCCGGACGGCAGCACGTACCGGCTGAAGAACTCCAGCGGCAACGACTCCGCCGACAACGTCCTCACCACGTACACCGTGAACGCCTCGAGCGAGACGGCCAACGGGGTCTGGAAGCTGCGGGTGCAGGACACCGCCGCGCAGGACACCGGGTACCTGGACAGCTGGAAGCTGACCTTCTGACCTGTTGACCTTCCGACCCGTACGACGGCGGGGGCCCGGAGAAACTCCGGGCCCCCGCCGAGGCGTTGGTGCCTACGGCTGCATCTCGTACGCGCCCGAGAGCGCCTCGACCTGCGCCCAGACCCGGGCGGCGCGCTCGGCGTCGGCGACCGGGCGGCGGACGTGGGCCAGCGCCCAGGCGGCCTGCTCCTCGGTGGCGGAGGACTTGCCGTGCAGCTCGGTGGCGTGCGCGGAGAAGTCGCGGACCAGCGCGTCGAAGATCTGGTCCAGCACGTCCGCGTCCAGGCCGGTCAACTCGGCCTGCTCCAGCACCAGCTGGCCGTAGACGATCAGCGCGAACAGCTGGCCGATCTCCAGCAGGAAGTCCAGGTCGGCCTGCTGCTCCTTGCTCGGCGCGTGCGCGAGCAGCAGCGCGCAGAAGCCGTCGGCCTGCTCGCGGAAGCGGGCCACGTTGGCGATGTGGGCGTGCGTGTCGTAGGTGGTGCGCCAGTCGTGGAAGCGGATCGCGCCGAGGCCGCGGGCCGGGCCCTGGCGGAACAGGAACGCGTCGTCGGCGGCGTCCAGCCGGCTCGGCACCGGCGCGTACTCGGCCGGGGCGAACAGGTAGTTGCCCATGAACTTGAGGATCAGCGCCAGGTTGACGTGGACCGTGCCCTCCAGCTTCGGCAGGCCGCGGATGTCCTTGGCGGCCTTGTCGAAGTAGGTGTCCGCCTCGAAGCCCTTGGCCGCGATGACGTCCCACATCAGGTCGATGACCTTCTCGCCCTCGGTGGTGACCTTCATCTTGGTCATCGGGTTGAAGAGCAGGTAGCGGCGGTCCTCCGGGGAGGCGGTGCGGAAGTAGTCCACCGAGCGGTCGCTGAACAGCTTCATCGCCACCAGGCGGGCGTAGGCGTCGGTCAACTCCCGGCGCACGTGCGGGAAGTCGGTGACCTTCCGGCCGTACAGCACCCGGTTGTGGGCGTGCGTGACGGCCTCGTACATGGCGTGCTCGCAGATGCCGACCGAGGCGGTGCACAGGTTGAACTTGCCGACGTTGACGGTGTTCAGCGCGGCGTCGAAGGCGGCCTGGCCGGTGTGCAGCACGTCCTCGGCGCGCACCGGGTAGTTCTCGAGGCGGAACTCGCTGACGTACATCTGCGCGTTCACCACGTTCTTGACCAGGTGGTACGCCTCGTGCCGGCTGTCGGCGGCGAAGAAGACGTAGCCCTCGGGGCCCTCGACGTCCGAGCGGCGGCCGAAGACCGAGACCAGGCCGGCCACGTTGCCGTTGCCGATGTAGTACTTGGGGCCGGTGGCGGTGAAGCCGCCCTCGCCGTCCGGGGTGAGGATCATGTCGGTGGAGTAGATGTCCGCGCCGTGGGTGCGCTCGGACAGGCCGAAGGCCATCACGTGACCCTCGGCCAGCAGCTTGGCGGCCCGGGCCCGGACGGCCTCGTTCTCGCTCTGCCACACCGGGCCGAGGCCGAGGATGGTGACCTGCCAGGTGTACCAGTAGCCGAGGCCGTAGAAGCCGAGGATCTCGTTCAGCTCGGCGTTGCGCGCGGTGTCCCAGCGCTTGCTGCCGTCCGCCGAGGCCGGGGTCAGGAACTCGGCGAACAGGCCCTCCTTGGCGGCGAACTTGAGGAAGTCCGCGTACCAGGTGCGGTCGATGTAGGTGTCGATCAGCGCCTTCTTGCCCCGGGACTCGAACCAGTCCACGGTGGCGCGCAGCAGGCGCCGGGTGGGCTCGTCGAACTGCACGGGGTCGTAGCTGCGCGGGTTGAAGAGCATGCTCAGTCCTGGGGGGTCGAGGGTGTACGGGCGAGTCGGTGCAGGGTGGCGAGCACGTCGTCCAGCCAGGCGAGGGTCATCCGCTCGTACTCGATGCCGCCGCGCAGCACCACATGCTGGAGCTGCTCCTGGGCGTCGAGGCCGGAGGGGTCCGGGAAGTCGCGCCGTTCGCCGGCCAGGTAGTGCGCCAGCAGGGCCGCGTGGCTCTCCCGGTGGCGCTCCACCTCGGCGACCAGTGCGCCCGGGTCGGAGAACGCGGCGGCGCGGATCTTCACCGCCAGCTCGTGCCGGACGGTCTCCGGCTCGACCGGCTCGCGCAGCCACTCCGCCAGGGCGAGGCGGCCGGGCTCGGCGGGGGAGTAGACCTTCTTGTCGGGCCGCCCGTCCTGGGTGACCTGCTCGACGGCGATCCAGCCGTCCGCCTCCATCCGCCGCAGCACCCGGTAGATCTGCTGGTGGGTGGCGGTCCAGAAACGGCCGATCGACCGGTCGAAGCGGCGCGCCAGCTCGTAGCCGGAGCCGGGCCGCTCCATCAGCGAGACGAGGATCGCGTGCTCCAGTGCCATGGCCGCATCCTGCTATGCAACGAGTTGCATAGGCAATGCGGGCGCGCGGCGATGAGACGCAGCTCACGGAAGCGGGCCCGGTCGCGGACAATGGCGGACGTGATCGAGGACGCGCTGCTGCGGCGCTGGCGGATGCACAGTCACTTCGGGGACGACTCCGGTGCGGGCGGCCCGGCCGGGGTGGCCCGGCGGGTCGCGGGTCTGCAGGCGCAGGACGCGGCGGCGGTCCGCCGGGCGCTGCGGGTGCGCGGGGTGGGCGACCCCGGGGAGCCGCAGCGGGCGCTGCTGGCCGGGGAGGTGGTGGTCACCTGGCTGATGCGCGGCACGCTGCACCTGGTCCCGGCCGAGGACGCGCGCTGGCTGGTCGGCGTGTTCGGCGGGCGCAACCTGGCCGGCGGGGCGCGGCGGCGGCGCGAGCTGGGACTGACCGAGGACGTGCTGGCGGCGGCCCTGGAGGTGCTGCCCGAGCTGGTCGAGCGGCCGCTGAGCCGGGCCGAGCTGGTCCGGGAGCTGCGCGGGCGCGGGGTGGAGGTGGACCCGACCGGGCAGGCGCCGGCCCACCTGACGGCGTACGCGGCCGCCCAGGGCGTGCTCTGCCGGGGCGCCGAGGTGTCCGCCGGGCAACCGGGCTACCGTCCGCTGCCGCCGGGGCGGGCGCTCGCGGGCGAGGCCGCGCTCGGCGAGCTGGCCCGGTGGCACGCGGGGGCGTTCGGCCCGGTCGGGCCGGAGGATTTCGCGGTCTGGTCGGGGCTCGGACCGACCGTGGCCCGGCGGGCGTTCACGGCGGCCGGGCTGATCGAGGCGGCGCCCGGCCTGTTCACCCTGCCCGGCGCCGAACCGCCGCCGCCGGGCCCGCCGCTGGAGCGGCTGCTCGGTCGCTACGACAGCTTCCTGCTCGGCTACCGCGACCGTTCGCTGATGCTCGACCCCGCGCACGCCCGGCGGATCAACGCCGGCGGCGGGGTGATCCGCCCGGCGGTGGTCCGGGACGGGCGGATCGTCGGCACCTGGCAGGCGGAGGGTGACCGGGAGGCCGTGGAGCTGTGGGAATAAGAAAATAATAAGAGACAAACCCGCCGGTAGCGTTACATGCCGGACATAGCGGGTACGGACCAGACGCCTGCCATGTCCAGCAAACTTTGGAGGAGGTGGTCCCGGTGTCGACCCAGCTACCGACTGGGATGGAACACCATCCGGACATCCTGGCACTGCGTGAGCAAGCGGAACGTGCCACGTCGACCACGCGCGGGCAGGGCGTCGAGGCGCTCGGCGTCATGTGCGGCCTGTTCCTGGCGATCTCTCCCTGGGTGGTCGGGTACGCCAGCGCGCTGGGGTTCCTGGCGAGCGGCGTGGTCATCAGCAACCTGATCCTCGGCCTCGGCTACGCCTGGCTGATGGCGGGCTACGGCGCCTTCGAGCGCACCCACGCCCGCGCGTACGCCGCGCTGGGGATCGGCATCTGGACGATCGTCGCGCCCTGGGCGACCGTCGGCAACGAGGCCGTCAACCGGGTGATCTGGACCAACGTCATCGTCGGCGGCCTGATGACCTGCCTGGCGCTGGCCGCGGCCGGACTCGCCATGACCGGCGCTCCCACCGGACTGATGCGTCGCGGCAAGTGAGGCAGGTGAGCGGTCCGCAGGCTCCACAGCTCGGGGCCGGCCCGGAACTCCGGGCCGGCCCCGAGGCGTGTGCCGTACGGAACGGCACTCGTGCGCCGTGCGCAGCGGTCAGGGCCGGGTCATCCGCAGCACGTCCAGCGCCTCGTCCAACTGCTGTTCGGTCAGCAGCCCCTGCTGCACGTACCCGCGCTCCAGCACCACCTGCCGGATGGTCTTGCGCTCGGCCAGCGACTGCTTGGCCACCTTGGCCGCCTCCTCGTAGCCGAGGTAGCGGTTGAGCGGCGTCACCACCGAGGGCGAGGACTCGGCGTACTCGCGGGCCCGCTCGACGTTGGCGGTGATCCCGTCCACCGTCCGGTCGGCCAGCAGCCGGGCGGCGGAGGCCAGCAGCCGCACCGACTCCAGCACGTTGCGCGCGATCACCGGCAGCATCACGTTCAGCTCGAAGTTGCCGCTCGCCCCGGCCACCGTGACGGTGGTGTCATTGCCCACCACCTGCGCCGCCACCATCAGCACCACCTCGGGCACCACCGGGTTCACCTTGCCCGGCATGATCGAGGAACCCGGCTGCAGGTCCGGCAGGTTGATCTCGGACAGGCCGGTGCGCGGACCCGAGCCCATCCAGCGCAGATCGTTGGCGATCTTGGTGAAGCCGACCGCCACCGTCCGCAGCTGACCGCTCAGCTCCACCAGCCCGTCCCGGGCGCCCTGCGCCTCGAAGTGGTCGCGCGCCTCGGTCAGCGGCAGGCCGGTGGCCCGGGCCACCTCGGCGATCACCGCCGGCGCGAAGCCCGGCGGGGTGTTGATGCCGGTGCCCACCGCCGTGCCGCCGAGCGGCAGTTCGGCCACCCGGGGCAGGGTGGCGCGCAGCCGCTCCACCCCGTGCCGCACCTGCGCCGCGTAGCCGCCGAACTCCTGCCCGAGGGTGACCGGCGTGGCGTCCATCAGGTGCGTCCGCCCGGACTTCACCACCTCGGCGAACTCGGCCGACTTCCGCTCCAGCGCGGCCGCCAACTGCTCCAGCGAGGGGATCAGGTCGCCGGTCACGGCCGCCGTCGCGGCGATGTGGATCGAGGACGGGAAGACGTCGTTGGACGACTGGCTGGCGTTCACGTGGTCGTTCGGGTGCACCGGCCGGCCCAGCCGCTCGGCGGCCAGGGTCGCGATCACCTCATTGGCGTTCATGTTGGACGAGGTGCCCGAACCGGTCTGGAACACGTCCACCGGGAACTGGTCGTCCCAGCGGCCGGACGCCACCTCCCCGGCCGCCTCCCCGATCGCGGCCGCGGTCTGCGCGTCCAGTACTCCCAGCTCGGCGTTGACCTTCGCCGCCGCCGCCTTGATCCGGGCCAGCGCCTCGATGTGGGCCCGCTCCAGCCGCTGGCCGGAGACCGGGAAGTTCCCCACCGCGCGCTGCGTCTGCGCCTGCCACTTCGCGGCCGCGGGCACCCGCACCTCGCCCATCGAGTCGTGCTCGATCCGCCAGTCCTGGTCCTCACCCATGGTGCGACACCTCCTGGACACCAGAGCTTCGCACGCGCCCCGGGCATTCCCGGGCAACGCCACCACCCGGCCGGGCTTGACCTGGAGTCGACTCCAGCTCCTAGGGTCCCTCCCGGGCCCCGAGGGGCGGGGCCACCGGAACACGGGGAGAGAACCACCATGCGCTACCGCGTCCTCGGCGGCACCGGCATCGAGGTCAGCACGCACTGCCTCGGCACCATGATGTTCGGCGCCGTCGGCAATCCCGACCACGAGGAGTGCGCCCGGATCGTCCACGCCGCGCTCGACGCCGGGATCACCTTCGTCGACACCGCCGACATGTACTCCGCCGGCGAGTCCGAGACCATCGTCGGCAAGGCCCTGAAGGGCCGGCGGGACGACGTCGTCCTCTCCACCAAGGTGCACTTCCCGATGGGCGAGGGCCCGGCCCGCGGCGGCAACTCCCGGCGCTGGATCACCCGCGCGGTCGAGGACAGCCTGCGGCGGCTCGACACCGAGTGGATCGACCTCTACCAGGTGCACCGCCCGGACCACACCACCGACGTGGAGGAGACCCTCGGCATCCTCGGCGACCTGGTCACCCAGGGCAAGGTCCGCGCCTTCGGCTGCTCGACCTTCCCCGCCGAGGAGATCGTCGAGGCCCACCACGTCGCCGAGCGCCGCGGCCTCAAGCGCTTCCGCACCGAGCAGCCGCCGTACTCGCTGCTGGCGCGCGGCGTGGAGGCCGCCGTGCTGCCGGTCGCGCAGCGTCTCGGCATGGGCGTGCTGACCTGGAGCCCGCTCGCCTCCGGCTTCCTCACCGGCCGCTACCGGCAGGGCCGGCCGATCGACCTGGGCAGCGGCCGGCCTGCGCTGCACCCGGGCCGCTTCGACCCGGAGCTGCCCACCACCGCCGCCAAGCTGGCCGCGGTCGAGCAGCTGGTCGCCCTCGCCGAGGAGCTCGGCTGCACGCTGCCCGAACTCGCGGTGGCCTTCCCGCTGGCCCACCCCGCGGTCACCTCGGTGATCATCGGCCCGCGCACCCTCGGGCAGCTCCAGGACACCCTCAAGGGTGCCGAGTTGGTCCTCGACGACGCCACCCTCGACCGGATCGACGCGATCGTGCCGCCCGGCACCGACGTCTACCGCCCGGACGGCGTCTGGACCCCGCCTGCCCTGGCCCAGGCCGCCCGGCGCCGCCGACCGGTGCACGAGCGCGCCGCGGCCTGAGGTCCCGGTGCACGGGCGCGCGGCGGCCGGGGGTTCCGGTGCACGGGCGCGCGGCGGCCCGGGGTCCGGCTGCTCAGCCGAGGACGGCGAGGGTCCGGCCGGCGGGGGCGGCGGGCAGGCCCGGCTGGACGAGCACCGGCTCCTCCGTACGGGCGCGGGCCAGCGCCTCGGGGTCCAGGCAGGCGGTGATCAGCGCGCTGCCGCTCTCCGGGGCCTCGGCCAGCAGCCGGCCGTCCGGGCCCCACACCGCGCTGCCGCCGCACCCGGTGTACGGGCCGGCCGGGCCGACGTGGTTGGCCAGCGCGACGTAGAGCGTGTTGTCCAGTGCGCGGGCCGGGAAGACGGTGGCCCGCTGGTGGCGGCCGCCGCCGGTGCCGAACAGCGCGCCGACCAGGTAGGCGTGGGCGCCGTCCAGCGCCGCGGCGCGGGCGTGCTCGGGGAAGCCGGAGTCCCAGCAGACGCCCAGGCCCAGCCGCCAGCCGTCCAGCGCGATCGTGCAGCCGCCGGTGCCCGGGGAGAAGCCGGTGGCGCGCTCGTTCGGCGTGGCGAACTGCTTGCGGTACTCGGCGGCGACCCGGCCCGCGCGGTCGACCGCCAGGGCGGCGATGTGCAGCGAGCCGGTGGCGGCGTCCCGGACCGGCGCGCCGAGCACGGCGGCGGTGCCGGTCGCCGCGCAGGCGCGCAGCAGCGGCTCCAGGCGCGGATCGTCCGGGGTCACCGTGTACCGGTCGGGCTCGGCGGCGATCCCGGCGAGCTGGTAGCCGGAGAGGAAGAGTTCGGGGAGCAGCAGCAGCTCCGCGCCCCGGTCGGCGGCGCGGTGGACCAGCTCGGCGGCGGCGGCCGCATTGGCCGGCACGTCCAGCGGTGCGGACGATGCCTGGCCCACGGCGATCGTCAGGGGACGGGTGGGCAGCGCGTGTATAGGAGTGCTCACGGGAATCAATCATTACCGGATGACGCGCGGAGACTCAACCTCCGATTTCCCCGGCCGACCCCGGACGGCCGTCGCGGGGGCACGGGCGTGGCGGGCGGCCGGTGGTGGCGGCCGGGTGCAGCATGGCCGTATGACCGATGCACCCGACCTGGCGCCGCCCGACCCGGCGGCCCGTTACGACGAGATCGCCGAGGAGTTGGCCCCGCGCGGGGCCACCCGTTCGCAGATGTTCGGCATGCCCTGCCTCAAGGACGCGGCGGGCAAGGCGTTCGCCGGGCTGCGCGAGGGCGAGCTGGTCTGCCGCCTCGGCCGGGACAGCCCGGCTCTCGCCGAGGCGCTGCGCCTGCCCGGCGCCCACCTGTTCGACCCGATGGGCGGCCGGCCGATGAAGGACTGGGTCTGCCTCCCGGCCGCCTCGGTCGGCCACTGGGACAACTTCGCCGAGGCCGCGCTCGCCGCCGGGCGGTGAGCGCGGCCCGCGGCGGTGGGGTCAGCCGTGGTAGCCGGCGACGATCCTGGTGAACGCGTACGGCGACTGGCTGATCCCGCTGCACGAGTCGCCCGCGCCGGTGCCCGAGGGGCAGGGCCGGTCGCGGTTGACCGCCCAGAAGGTGAACCGGGCCAGGTGGTGCGCCTTGGCGTAGTTGACCATGGTGGTGAAGTCGCCGGTGGAGACCGTCTCGTCGCTCTCGTCGGTCCGGCCGTTCATCGAGGAGATCCCGATGTGCCGGTAGGCGGTGGCCGAGTCGTAGCCGTAGGCGCTCGCCACCGCGTTCTTCAGCCCGTCGGCGGCCTTGGTGGTGACGGTGCCCATCGAGCCGCTGTGGCTGCCGAAGTCGAACGGCATGACGGTCCAGCCGTCGACCGCGAGTCCGGCCGCCGCGCCCTTCCTGATCAGGTCGAGGCCGGCGGAGTCCGGGCCGCTCGGGGTGGTGCCGAAGGTGACGTACTCCTTGATGCCCGGGTTGGCGGTCTTCACCGTCTTCAGCGCGCTGATCACCCGCTGGCGGACGCCGGCGTCGGCGACCTCGGTGTTCTCGATGTCGATGTCGATCGCCTTGAGCCGGTAGGCGTCGATCACCTTCTGGTACGCGCCGGCCAGCGCGCTCGCCGAACCGCACTTCTCGCCGAGCTTGTTGCCGCTCCAGCCGCCGAACGAGACCACCACGTCGCCGCCCGCCGCCCGGATCGCGTTGATCGCCGACTGGTCGCTGCCGCCGGTGAGTGCCCGGCTGCCGTCCCACTTGGGGGTGCAGCCGCCGTCGCTGAGCATGAAGGCGAGCGTGAACTGCTTGACGCCGGTGGCCGCCATCACGTCGGCGGGCCTCTGCGGGTTGCCCCAACCCAGGTACTCGTACGGGGCGTTGAGGCCGACCGGGTCGGTGGTCGCGGCCTGGCCGGCCGGGGCGAGGGCGACGCCGGAGAGCGCGAGCGCGGCGGTCGCGGCGAGGGTGAGGAGCGGGCGGGACGGGGCGTGCGAGGCCATGGGTCACCGATCCGTGGGGAGGCGGGATGTTAGGAAACTTTCCTGACTGAAGAGCGTGACGTCTAGACCTGTGCGCGTCAAGAGGTGTGACGGCGCCACAGCTGTGGGCGGGGTCTCGTACCCATGGGTAGCGCGGCGCGGCATACTCGTCGCGCGGCACCACCCCGCCGAACCCTCCGAGGAGCACCCGCATGGCCACCACCCCCGCCCGCCTCGACCCGGCCGACCTGCTTGCCGTCGGCGACCTGCTGACCGACGAGGAGCGGCTGATCCGCGACACCGTGCGGCGGTTCACCGAGGAGAGGATCCGGCCCAACCTCCCCGACTGGTACGAGCGCGGCGTCTTCCCCGCCCGCGAACTCGCCCCCGAGATCGGGGCACTCGGCGTCCTCGGCATGCACCTCGACGGCTACGGCTGCGCCGGCTCCACCGCCGTCGAGTACGGCGTCGCCTGCATGGAACTGGAGGCCGCCGACTCCGGCCTTCGCAGCTTCGTCTCGGTCCAGGGCTCGCTCGCCATGCGCTCCATCCACGCCTTCGGCAGCGAGGAGCAGAAGCAGCAGTGGCTGCCCGACCTCGCCGCCGGCCGCGCCATCGGCTGCTTCGGCCTGACCGAGCCCGACTTCGGCTCCGACCCGGCCAACATGCGCACCCGCGCCCGCCGCAAGGGCGACGACTGGGTGCTCACCGGCTCCAAGATGTGGATCACCAACGGATCCGTCTCCGACGTCGCCGTGGTCTGGGCGCAGACCGAGGACGGCGTCCGCGGCTTCCTCGTCCCGGCCGGCACCAAGGGCTTCACCGCCCACGACGTCCACGGCAAGCTGTCGCTGCGCGCCTCCGTCACCAGCGAGCTCGTCCTCGACGAGGTGGTGCTGCCCGCCGACGCGGTGCTGCCCGGCGTCCGCGGGCTGCGCGGACCGCTCTCCTCGCTCAACGAGGCGCGGTACGGGATCCTCTGGGGCACCGTCGGCGCCGCCCGGGACAGCTACACCTCGGCGCTGGAGTACGCCAAGTCGCGGATCCAGTTCGAGCGGCCGATCGCTTCCTTCCAGCTGACCCAGCAGAAGCTGGTCGAGATGATGCTGGAGGTGGAGAAGGCGTACCTGGTGGCGGTGCGGATCGGCCGGCTCAAGGACGAGGGGCGGAGCCTGCCCGCGCACATCAGCTTCGGCAAGCTCAACAACGTTCGCATCGCGCTGGAGATCGCCCGCTCCGCCCGCACCATCCTCGGCGCGAACGGCATCACCACCGCGTACCCGCCGCTGCGGCACGCCAACAACCTCGAGTCGGTCCTCACCTACGAGGGCACCTCCGAGATCCACACCCTCGTCCTCGGCGAGGCCATCACCGGCGAGGCCGCCTACCGCTGACCCGGCCGCGGCGGACCGGTACGGGACGGCACCCGGCCGGTCCGCCGCGCAAAACCGCTGGCCGCGGCCGGTCGGGCGCCCCTACGGTGAGCCGCATGACACCGCAGACCACCACCCTCTGGCGCCCCACCGGACCTGAGGAGCTGGCGCTGGTCGAGGCCTCCGGATGGACGGCCTGGCCGCCCCGGCTCCCGGACCAGCCGATCTTCTATCCGGTGCTGAACGAGGACTACGCCGTCCGGATCGCCCGGGACTGGAACGTACCGGCGTCCGGCGTCGGGTACGTCACCCGGTTCGAGGTGGAGACCGCGTTCCTGGCGCGGTACCCCGTTCGGCAGGTGGGCGGGGAGACGATCCTGGAGCTGTGGGTGCCGGCCGAGGAGCTCGCGGAGTTCAACCGGCACATCGTCGGGCCGATCGAGGTGGTCCGCGAGTTCCGCTAGGAGCGGTGGGGCCGGTGGGGCCGCCCGGCGGAACCGGCTTTCGCGGTGGGGTGGTCGTGCGATAGGACGGGGCGCATACCCACCACCGTGAGGAGCCCCATGCCAGGCCCGACCGTCGACGCCGGCGGCGACCAGTCCACCGAAGCCGCCCCGATACCCCCGGCGGTGCCACCCGGCCGGGCCACCGTGGCCGTGCTGGGCGGACTGGCCGCCCTCGGACCGCTCACCACCGACCTCTACCTGCCCGCCCTGCCCGGCCTCACGGCCGACCTGCACTCCACCGCCCCCGCCGCCCAGCTCACCCTCACCGGTTCGCTGCTGGGCCTGGCCCTCGGCCAGCTGCTGTTCGGGCCGCTCAGCGACCGGATGGGCCGCCGCCGCCCGCTGCTGCTCGGCATGGCCGTCTACACCCTGGCCACCGTGGTCTGCGCGCTCGCGGACTCGATGCCCGTCCTGGTCGCCGGCCGCTCGCTGCAGGGCGCGGCCGGCGCGTCCGGGCTGGTGATCGCCCGGGCGATGGTGCGCGACCGGCTGGAGGGCGTCGCGATGATCCGCTTCCTGGCGTCGATGGGCCTGATCTCCGGCCTCGCCCCGATCTTCGCTCCGGTGGTCGGCGCCCAGCTGCTGCACGTCACCGACTGGCGCGGCACCTTCGTGGTCCTGGCGGTGCTCGGCGCGCTGCTCACGGCCGGCGCGGCGGTGTGGCTGCGCGAGAGCCTGCCGGCCGAACGGCGGCACGGCGGTGGCTTCGCCACCACCGCCCGGGCGATCGGCGGACTGCTGCGCGACGCGACCTTCCTCGGCTACATCCTCACCACCACCTTCGCCTTCGGCGCGCTGTTCGCGTACGTGGGCGGCTCCTCGGTGGTGCTCCAGACGGTGTACGGGATCTCGCCGCAGACGTACAGCCTGATCTTCGCCGTCAACTCGATCGCGGTGGTGGGCTTCACCCAGCTGAACGGCCGGGTGCTGGTGCAGCGCTTCACCTCGGCGGCGCTGCTGACCGCGGGCCTGGCGGCCACCGCCGTCGCGGGGGCCGCGGTGATCCTCTTCACCGCGGTCTGGGACGTGGGCCTGCCCGGCGTCTGGCCGGCGCTGTTCCTGCTGATGGCGAGCATGGGCGTGGTGCTGCCCAACTCCAGCGCGCAGGCGCTCACCCTCGCCCCGCACGCGGCGGGTTCCGCGTCCGCGCTGCTCGGGACGGGTACCTTCCTGTGCGGTTCGATCGTCGCGCCGCTGTCCAGCGCGGGCGGGCACCCGTCTGCCCTCGCGCTCGGCGTGATCGTGCTCGGCTGCGCGATGCTGGCGCTGGCCGCGTACGTGCTGCTGTGCCGTCCGCGCGGTGCGGTGGTGCAGGAGGCGTGACGCCGGCTCAGTGGCCGCTGCCGCGGGCCAGCAGCCGGGTGCGGGCGTAGTCGGCGAAGCCGGGGCCCGCGGCGGTGGCCACCGGGTCGGCGGTGTTGCCGCCGGGTTTCACCGTGCCGGAGACCGTGTAGTAGCCGTAACGGCCGATCGCGGCATGGGTGTTGGCGCAGCCTGCGGTGATGCACCAGGCGGTGGAGCCGGCCTTCACCAGGCCCTGTACCTGGCCCTGGTGGGCGGCGTTGGCGGCGTCCGCCTGGGCCTTGCCGTCCAGGACGGCGACGCCGATGGTCACCGCGCTGCTGCCGGAGGTGTAGGTGACGCGCAGCAGCGTCCGGCAGTTCTGGGCGGCGAGCACGTCGCCGAGGCCGCCGGTGGTGGCCTGCCAGCAGGTGGCGGTGGCGGCGTCGGTGAGGCGGGTCCAGGTCCTGCCGCCGATGCTCAGGGTGGCGGCCGGGAAGAGGCTGCCGGGGTCGAGCGGGGCGGTGTCGGTGGCGGCGGAGGAGATCGCCGTCAGCGGGTCGAGGGTGGTCGGCGCGGCCGGGGCGGAGGGGGTGGCCGAGGCGCCGGCTCGGGGTTTGGCCGACGTGGCGGCGGACGCGGATGCCGAGGCCGGACCGGAGGGCGCGGCCGAGTCCGAGGCGGTGGGGGCGGCCGCGCTGCTGCTCGGCTGCTCGGCGACGGCGGGGGAGGAGGCGGGGTCCTGGGCCAGCCGCTCGGCGCTGCCGCCGCCCCCGCCGAGCACCACCGCGGTCACGGTGATGCCGCCGACGGCGAGGGCGGCCGCGGCCGCGGTCCCGATGGTCCGCAGCCGCTTGCGCCGGGCCTGCTCGCGTTCGTTGCGCTCGGCCAGCGCGGTCCAGTCCGGCGTGCTGTCGGTCCCCCACCCGTCGCTCATGGTGGAGGATCCTAAGGCCTGTCTGACAATTCCCGCCGGGCGGCCGACGCCGGAGTACGCACCTCGCCGGCTTGTCGTCGGTCGCCGATGGCCCCCAGCCTCCGGCCGGGAGGTGCCCCCACCGCATGGACTCCCTCCTCCGCACCGCCGAGCCACGCTCCCTCCTTGCCCGCCAACGGGCAGGAGGGGCCCATCAACGCCGCCCGCTGATCCGACGGGAATTGTCAGACAGGCCTTGGAACACAGGATCGAACGGACGGACCGCGCGGGCCGGGGCTCACCTGTTCGACTGTCCGGAGGTTCAGGCGATGGCGAAGTCGTCGCCGTACACGGTGCCCTGGCCGTACCAGCCGTGCAGGTAGACGGTGACGGTGCCGGAGGCGCCGGTGGTGAAGGGGACGCTCAGCTTGGTCCAGCCGGCCGAGTTGGCCCAGGTGGAGCCGGTGGCGCCGCCCCGGACGCCCAGGTAGGCGTAGTTGCCCTGGACCCAACCGGTCAGCGTGTACTTGGTGTTGGGCGCCAGGGTGACGGTCTGGGTGCACTCGCCGGTCTGGCTCGCGGTCGGCGCGGCCGCCAGGGCCTTGGCGCCGGAGTGGACCGGGGTGGAGACCACGGCGCCGCCGCTCTGGCAGCTCCACGGGGCCAGGGCGCCGGTCTCCAGGTCGCCGTTGACCAGCACGCCGGATCCGCCGCCGCCACCGGTGACGGTCAGCGTGTACGTCGCGCTGTGGCTGCCGGACGGCGCGGTGCCGGTCACGGTGAGCGGGTAACTGCCGGGCGCCACGGCCGCGGTGGTGGTCACCGAGAGAGTGGCGCTGCCGCCCGCGGTGACGCTGGAGGCGCTCAGCGCGGCGGTCACCCCGGCCGGGGCGCCGGCCACGGCGAGCGAGACGGTCTGCGCCGACCCGGCGGTGACCGCGGTGGCCACGGTGGCGGAGGCCGAGCCGCCGGGCGCGGTCGAGCCGGACGCCGGGTTCACCGCCAGGGAGAAGTCGTTGGTGGCCTGGCCGCCGCCGGTGAACGGCGCGAAGACGTGGCTGAAGTCCCAGGTGCCCTGGGCGATGCCGGAGCAGCTGTCGGAGCCGGCGGTGCCGGGGCAGCCGCCGTTGTCGCGCTGCAGGGCCCAGAACGAGAGGGTGCCGATGCCCTTGCTCACGGCCCAGTTGTAGACGGTGGTGGCGTTGTCCAGGGTGAACGTCTCGGCCGCGCCGAAGTCGTCGATGCCGAGCATCTCGGTGATGCCGATCGAACCCCACAGCTGGGCCGGGGTCTTGGCCGGGTAGAGCTTGGCCAGCTGGTTGTACAGGCCGGTCGCGGCGGTCTGGGTGTCGGTGGCCATGTTGTGCGCGGCGTTGTCGTAGTAGTCGAAGGTCATCAGGTTGACCACGTCGATGCGCGCGTTGTTGGTGACCGCGTTCTTCAGCACGTTGAGGCCGCTGGCGGCCAGGCCGGAGGTGGTGGTCGGCAGGGTGTAGCCGAACTGGAGGGTCCGGCCGTTCGCGGCCGCCCAGTCCTCGACCAGCTTGATCGCCTTGTTGCGGCGGTCGATACCGGCGGTGTTGGTCAGCGAGTTGTCCTCGATGTCGAGGTCGATCCGGCTGACGTCGTAGGTGGTGACGACCGACTCGAAGGCGGCGGCGATGGCGTTGACGTCGGTGCAGCTGTCGGCCAGCTCGGTGCCGGTGTTGTCGGCCGTGTAGCCGCCGAAGGAGGGGATCACGTCCCCGCCGGCGGCCCGGATGGCGGTGATGTCGGAGCCGAAGACCGCGTTGGAGACGGGCATCCCGGTGTCGCCGTTCCACAGCGGCGTGCAGGAGCCCTTGCTCGCGGTCTGCAGGAAGGCCATGGTCAGGTTCTTGGCCCCGGACTGGGCGGCCAGCGCGGCCGGACTCGCCCCGGTCCAGGCCTCGAAGTACGGGGCGAACACGTGCTGCGGCAGCGGGGTGGCCGCCTCGGCGGGGGTGGCGAGCAGGCCGAGTGAACCGGCCAGCACGGCGCCCGCCGCCAGCAGGGCGTGCAGGGGTCGGTGAAGACGCATCAGTGCTCCATCAGGCGCGATCGGACAAGAAGGAGCCGCGCGTCCGGACGGTCGCGCGGCGGTGCCTGGTGCAGGGAGGAGCGGCCGGGTGGGCACACCCCCACGATGCGTCCCGGTCCGACGAGCAAGCCCAATGATTGGTCTGGACCATGCGTCTGTCAAGAACCTTGACAGTTCGTCAGCGCTCGTCCTTCTCGGAGGCGGACGGGCCGAGCCGTCCGGCGGTCAGCAGATGGCCGCTCACCCCCAGCAGGGAGGGGACCGACTCGGTGCGGCGCAGCGCGTCCAGTACGACGGCCCGGCGGTCGGCGTCGTCCAGGTGCTCCTCCATGTCGGGCATCAACCAGGCCGAGCCCTCCAGCCCGTACTGGCCGAACGACGCCAGACCGGCCTCGGCGAACTCGGCCGGGACGTCCTCCGGGCGGTGGAAGTAGGCGGTGGTGAACATCGAGTCGCGCTCCGAGTGCGCCAGCACCCCGGTCTCCATCGCCGACTCGGTGCGGGCCCGGCGGTTCGGCTCGAAGTACACGGCGGTGCGCAGCAGGTCGTGCATGCCTGCCCAGCGGTTGATGGTGGCGGCCACCACCAGGCCGCCAGGGCGCACCGCGCGGGCCGCCTCGGCCAGCGCGCGCAGCCGGTCGGCCCGCTCGGTCAGGTGGTAGAGCGGGCCGAGCAGCAGGACCGCGTCGTAGCTGCCGTCGGCGGCCGCCAGGGCGCGGGCGTCGCCGAGCGCGGCGTTGACACCGGGGAGCTGCCTGGCCTGTTCGACGTGGAGCGGCACCGGGTCGACCAGGTCCACCCGGTGCCCGTCCCCGGCCAGCCACGCGGCGTGGATGCCGGCGCCGCCGCCCACGTCCAGGATCCGCAGCGGGGTCTCGCCCAGCAGGCGGCGCAGCACGTCCTGGGTGCGCCAGAACTCCAGGCGGTTGCGGCCGCTGAGCAGGCGGTCCTGCTCCGCGCCGCGCTCGTAGTAGGCGAGGATCTCGGGGCGCAGGGCGTCGGGGGCGGTGGCCCCGGGTGCCGTCTCCGCGGGTGTCGTGGTGTTTGCGTCGGTCATGGCGTCATGATGATCCGCCTGATGATCTTCGGACAATCCGTTTACGGTGATCCGATCATCACGCCGGGTAGGGGTGGGGGCGCCTCGGCGGTGAGTCGGACCACAGGGCTTTCCAAGGCACGACGGCCGGTCGTGGAGGGAATCCGTGGGCATGGGCGCCTGAAATGCCGGTTTCGAAAGCCAAGGCCGCCGTTGACTACGACGCGGCGTCGTAGCGGGGGCCCCTTGGCGGGCGTCCGGGGCTCTGGCAACACTGGTCGAGTCGCAAGGCGCTCCACCGCATTCGACCGTGCCGCCCGTCAGGGCCTGGCAGGTCCGGGGAGCGCGTCCGTACGGCACACACCGAGACCGGGGTGCCCACGGCCCGGCGGCGCACGTGGTGGCCGAACAGCCGCCGACCAGCGCCCGGGCCGGTCCGAACCGATCGAGGAATCCACTCTGATGCGTAGCTCCCTCCTGTCCGCCATGCGCAAGCGCTCGACCGTCCTGGTGGCCTCCGCCGGCCTGGTGACCGTCGCCTCCGTGGCCGCGCTGGCGCTGCCCGAGGACCACGCTTCCGCCCGGACCGTCCCCGCCGCCGTCCAGGCGGCGGCGGTCCGGCCGGCGGCCGCCGAGGCGCCCGCCACCACCGGGCCGGCCACCGAGGCGCCGGCCACCACTGCGCCAGCCACCGAGGCGCCCACTGCGCCGGCCGCCGCGCCGCAGACCCAGGCCGCCCAGCCGCAGGCCCAGCAGCCGCAGAGCCCGCAGTCCGAGGCCGCGGCCGCGTCGGCCCCGGCGCAGCAGCCCGAGGCTCCGAAGCACGAGTCCGCGAAGCCCGCGGCCCCGAAGGCCGAGGCTCCGAAGCCCGCCGCTAAGGCTGCCGAGACCCCCGCCGCGAAGGCGCAGCCCGAGCCGCAGCAGCAGACCGGGGCCGCCTCCCGCTCCGAGCAGCGCTCCGCGCTGGCCGCGCCGGCCGACAGCAGCCCCGCCGCCGTCCAGGAGCTGGCCAAGTCGATCGTCCCGGCCGGCCAGTACGCCGCGTTCAGCAACATCGTCAGCCACGAGAGCGGCTGGGACATCAAGGCCACCAACGCCTCCTCCGGCGCCTACGGCCTGGCCCAGGCGCTGCCGGGTTCGAAGATGGCCTCGGTGGGTGCCGACTGGCGCACCAACCCGGAGGTCCAGATCAAGTGGGCGCTGAATTACATGAACGAGCGCTACGGCAGCCCGAACGCCGCCTGGGCGTTCTGGCAGACCCACCACTGGTACTGACCGGACCGGTGACGCGTACGCCGAAGGGGCGCGGGAGGAATTTCCGCGCCCCTTCGGCATGCCGGCACACCGGCGGCCGGATCAGCCGAGGCCGTTGGTCTTCAGCCAGTCCTTGGCGACCGCCGACGGGTCCTCCTTGTCCACCGCGACGCGCTTCATCAGCGCGGTCAGCCCGGCGGTGTCGAGCTTGGCGGAGACGGCGTTGAGCGCGGCGCTCGCGGTGGCGTCCACGCCGGCCTTGTTGACCAGCGGGGTGACGTTCTGCGCGCTGAACAGGTTCTTCGGGTCGGCCAGTGGGACGAGCTTCAGCTGGACGATCCGCGGGTCGGTGGTGAAGACGTTGCCGACCTGGATCGTGCCGTCCTTGAGCGCGTTGGCGGTGGTGTCACCGGTGGGCTTCCACTCCTTGAAGGTGAGCCCGTAGGTGTCCTTGAACTGCTGCTCGCGACGGGACTTGAACTCCGGCGGCCCGCCGATCGCCAGCTCGCCCGCCTTCGCGGACAGGTCGGCGATGGTCTTGAGGCCCAGCCGGTCGGCGGTGTCCTGGCTGACCGTGAGCGAGTCCTTGTCCTCGGCGGCGGCCGAGTCCAGGATCGCCAGGCCGGCCGGCAGCTTCTCCTTCAGCGCCGCGTTGACCTGCTCGCTGCCGGCCGCGGTGGCCTTGGGGTCGAGGTAGCCGAGCAGCGCGCCGTTGTACTCGGGGAGCACGGTCAGGCTGCCGCTCTGCAACTGCCCGTAGAGCACCTCCCGGCTGCCGATGTTGAACTTCTCCTCGACCTTGACGCCCTTGGCCTTGAGCGCCTGGGAGTAGATCGAGGCGAGCAGCACGTTCTCCGGGAAGTTGGCCGAGCCGACCACCACCGTCTTCGCGCCGGAGTCCTTCGCGGCGGCTGAGCCGGAGCCCGAGGCGAGCGGGTCGCCGCCGGAGGAGGAGCACGCCGCCGCGCCGAGCACCAGGGCGGCCGCGGTGAGCGTTCTGACCAGACGGGTCGTCATATCGATTCCTTGTCCATGGGGTGGGTGCGCCGCGCCCGGGTGCCGGGCGGTGACGCGTACCGGATCAGCAGGGCGAACAGGAGTTGGGTGGCGACGGCGAGCAGTACGACCAGCAGCGCGCCGCCGACGGTGGTGGGGAAGTTCCGGGTGGCCAGGCCGTCGACCACGTACCGGCCGAGCCCGCCGAGCCCGGCGTACGCGGCGACCGTCGCGGTGGCGATCACCTGGACCGCGGCGGTGCGCAGACCGGCCAGCAGGGTGGGCAGGGCGATCGGGAGGCAGACGGTGAACAGGGTCTGCCGGTGGGTGAGGCCGATGCCGCGGGCGGCGTCCCGGACGTCCGGGTCGGTGCCGCGGATCCCCTCGGCCGAGGCGACCAGCAGCGGCGGCGCGGCGAGCGCCACCAGCGGCAGCAGGACGGCGGCGTCGCCGACCCCGGCCAGCAGGACGGCCAGGGTCACCAGGCCGAGCGTGGGCAGCGCGCGGGCGACCCCGGTGAGGGCGGTGACCAGGACCACCCCGCGGCCGGTGTAGCCGATCAGCAGCCCGAGCGGCACGGCCAGCACCGCGGCGAGCAGTAGCGCCTCCCCGGCGAAGACCAGGTGCTCCAGGACGCGGTTGGCGATCGAGTCCGGGCCGCTGCGGTGGGCCGGGTCGGAGAGGAAGTCGGAGATCCAGCCGAGCCAGTTCATCGGGCCGCTCCGCTCGCCCACGGCGCCAGCACCCGGCGGGCCAGCACCAGCAGCAGGTCGGTGGCCAGCGCCAGCAGCGCGACCAGGGCGATGCCCGCCAGGATCGGGGTCGGGAAGGTGCGCTGGAAGCCGTCGATGAACAGGTAGCCGAGGCCGCCGCGCCCGATCAGCGCGCCGACCGCGGCCAGCGAGATGCTGGACACCGCCGCCACCCGGAGGCCGGCGATCAGGAACGGTACGGCGGCCGGGAGTTCGACCGTCGCCAGCCGGTGCCAGGGCCCGTAGCCCATCGCCACCGCCGACTGCCGCACCGACTCCGGTACGGCGCGCAGCCCGTCGACCGTGGTCGGCAGCAGCACCGCCAGGGCGTAGCAGGTGAGCGGGATCATCACGGTGGCCATGGTGGCCAGCCCGGTGTAGGGGATCAGCACCACGAACACCGCCAGCGAGGGCAGCGCGTACACCACGTTGAAGACCGCCGCGAGCGGTTGGTAGAGGCGGGGGAAGCGGGCGCAGACCAGGCCGAGCGGCACCGCGAGGACCAGCGCGACCAGCACCGGGACCAGGGCGATCACGGCATGGTCGGCGGCCAGGCCGCCCAGGTAGCCGAGGTGGTCGCCGATCCAGTGCCAGCGGACGAGCGGTTCACCGTCCATCGGGCGCGGCCCCCTCGGAGGAGCGGACCTTCCGGAGCCCGGTGGCCTCGCCCGATCCGGCGATTCCACTGGCGGCGTCGTCGGCTCCGTCGGCGTCGAGGAGGCCGCCGGCCCCGCGGACCGGCAGGGCGGCGACGACGGCGGCGCGACTGGCGGTGCCGATGGCGCGGCCCTCGGCGTCGACGGCCACCGCGCGGCCGGCCGGGGAGAGCACCGCGGCGTCCAGCGCGGTGCGCAGGGTGTCGTGGCCCGGGCGGAAGGCGGGCGCGGGGTGCTGCTCGCCCCGGCCGCGCCAGCGCACCGGCCGACCGGCCTCGTCCAGCTCCAACTCCCAACCATCGTGGTGGAGTTCGAGTGGCGACAGCGCGACCTCGTCGGCGATGCGCAGGCCCAGTCCGCGCAGCCCGCGGTCCCGGCCCAGGAAGGCGGCCACGCCCTCGTCCGCGGGGGCGGTCAGCAGGGTGTGCGGGTCGGCGAGCTGGGCGATCTCACCGTGCTTGCGCAGCACCACCACCCGGTCGCCGAGCCGGACCGCCTCCTCGATGTCGTGCGTGACGAACAGCACCGTCTTGTTCAACTCGGCTTGCAGCCGCAGCAGTTCCTCCTGCAGCCCGGTACGGACCAGCGGGTCGACCGCGCTGAACGGCTCGTCCATCAGCAGCACCGGAGGATCGGCCGCCAGCGCCCGGGCCACACCCACCCGCTGCTGCTGGCCGCCGGACAGCTGGGCCGGATAGCGCCGGGCCAACTCCGGCTCCAGACCGACCAGTTCCAGCAAATCGGCGGCTCGCGCCCGGGCCCGCTTGCGGTCCCAGCCGAGCAGCAGCGGCACGGTGGCGATGTTGTCGATCACCCGCCGGTGCGGGAACAGGCCGGCCTGCTGGATCACATAGCCGATGCCCCGGCGCAGCCCGGCCGGCGGCAGGCCGGCCACGTCGGCGCCGTCCAGCAGCACCCGGCCGGCGGTGGGCTCCACCATCCGGTTGACCATCCGCAGGATGGTGGTCTTGCCGCATCCGGACGGGCCCACCAGCACGGTGATCCGGCCGGCCGGGACGTCGAGGTCGAGACCCCCGACGGCGATGGTGCCGTCGGGGTGGCGCTTGGCGGCGCCGTCGAAACTGATCACTGGTCAAGGTCCTAGCGGTGGCCGTGCAGAGTATCGAACATTGATCTGAATGGTCGCCAGCCTGGCTTCCCGGTACGACATCGGCGCAAACCTTGATCCTCCGAACGGCCCCGGGCCGACGGTGGGAGGCCGGCGACGCTCACCACTGCTCCGGTCCCTCCACCGCGGTACGGACCAGACCGCCGGCCCGCAACTCGTACCGCGACATCGCGGCCAGCGGCGGCGAGTACGCGTGCAGGGTGACCGCCGGGCCGTTGGCGGTGTTCCGTACGTCGTGCAGGTACTGCGGCCCGAACGCCCTGGCCGTGCCGGCCGGCACCCGGCGGACCGCCAGACCGCCGTCCGGACCGGCCAGCGACAGCTCCTCCAGCTCCCCGAGCGCCACCGTGAACGCGCCGCGCGAACCGCCGTGGTCGTGGAAGCCGGTCGACTGGCCCGGCAGCCAGCTGATCAGCCAGACCTCGTGGTCCTCGGCCAGCCGCAGCCGCTCGTACCAGCGGCCCTCGGTGTCCAGCCGGACCCGGTGGATCCATTCCTGCGGGGACTCGGCGAGCTCCCGGACGATCGCCCGCAGGGCGTTCGACGAGAGCGGCCGGACGGTGGGCGGGGGTGCCAGATCAAGGGTCATGACGGTCCTCGGGTGTGCCGGACGGGCACCGGACGCAGAGCCGGAAGCGGCCGGAGGCGGCCGCGCGGCACGGCGCACGGAACGTGGGACGTGGGACGTGGGACGAAGAGGGTCGATCGGGTGGATCAGGCCCCGGGGATCGGCACGGGGCGGGAGGAAAGCGTCAGCGGGCACACATGTCGCTCGCCTGGCGTCGCAGATCGACGTGCAGGCGGCAGACCAGGATGGTGCCGGGCTTCATACCCTGATCGTTCACGACGGGGCCGACGGGAGTCAAGTGACGTCCACCGCTCGGGCGCGGGCCGTTGACCCGGCCGGGCGGGCGTGATCTAGGGTCAGAAGACCGCTCCGCCGGGGCGGCTGGTCACCGATGGGGGAGTACGGGTGATGGAACGGAACGAGCTGCTGGCCGAGCGCTTCGAGGCGGAACGCGGACAGCTGCGCGCGGTCGCGTACCGGATGCTGGGATCGCTGAGCGAGGCCGAGGACGCCGTCCAGGAGGCCTGGTTCCGGCTGGACCGCGCCGACACCACCGAGGTGCGCAACCTCGCCGCCTGGCTGACCACCGTCGTCGGCCGGGTCTGCCTCGACATGCTGCGCACCCGCACCTCGCGGCGCGAGGACCCGCTCGAACCGGTGGTCGGCCATGTACCCGAGCCGGTGATCAGCAACCCGGACGGCGTCGACCCCGAACAGGAGGCGCTGCTCGCCGACTCGGTCGGCCTCGCCCTGCTGGTCGTCCTCGACACCCTCGCCCCGGCCGAGCGACTCGCCTTCGTGCTGCACGACATGTTCGCCGTCCCGTTCGAGGACATCGCGCCGATCGTCGACAAGTCCCCCGCCGCCACCCGCCAGCTCGCCAGCCGCGCCCGCCGGAGGGTCCAGGGCGTCGAGGTGCCGGACGGCGACCTGGCCCGCCAGGCCGAAGTGGTGGACGCCTTCCTGGCAGCAGCCCGCGGCGGCGAGTTCGACGCCCTGGTCGCGCTCCTCGACCCCGACGTGGTGCTGCGCGTGGACACCGGCGTGACCAGCATGCTCCGCGGCGCGGCGCTGGTCGCCAACCAGGCGCTGATGTTCCGCCAGGGGGCGCTGCTGTCCCGGCGGGTGCTGGTCAACGGCCTGCCGGGCATGGTGGCCCTGCCGGAGCACGGCCCGGCCAGGTCGGTGATGGGCCTGACCATCCGGGACGGGCGGATCGTCGAGATCTACATCCTCGCCGACCCGGAGCGGCTCGCGACGCTGGACCTGTCGAAGCTCTGAGTCCCGCCGGTGGCTCGGGGCCGCAGCGGGAACGCGACCGGCCCGTCCTCCGGTGCGGGAGGACGGGCCGGTGCGGGTGGGACAGCGGGTGGGACAGCGGGTGGGTCAGTTGTCCTTGGTGGCGTCGTCGTCCGCCTGGGCGGCGGCGCTCTCGGCGCCGTCCACCGCCTGCTGCATCTGCTGGACCTGCGCGTCGTCCGGCTTGGCCGGGGCCGCGCCGCTGCCGCTCGGGCCGCAGGCGGTCAGCAGGGCGGCCGCGGCGATCGCGAGGACCGCGGCGCCGGCGGCAGTCCGGCGGATCACTTGCCGGACCCGGTGGACTGGCCCTGCGCGGCGCACCAGGTGGCGACCGCCTTCAGGTCGTTCTGGCGGGTCTGCAGGGTGGTGACCAGGCTCTTGCGGAAGGTCAGCCGGTCGTTGAGGTACGTCTGGATCTCGGTGTGGCCGGCCGTCTTGGCGTTGGTGACGCGCTGCTCGAGGCGGGCGACCGAGCCCACCACGGTGGCGTCGCCGCCCAGGCGGTCGAGGGCCTTGCCGACGTGCTCCTGGGTCTTCGGCAGGCGCTTGCAGATCGCCTTGGCGCCGTCCCCGGTCGGGGTGGGCTTGGCGCTGGGGCTCGCCGCCTGGGCGGGAGCGGCGGCGAGCAGCGAGCCCGCCAGGACGAGGACGCCGAGGGCGGCGGCCTTGCGGTTCTTGAGCATGGGTTCCCCTTCTCCGATGCCGGTCGGTCGGCTCGGGACCGACCGGACAGGAATGTAGGGACCCTTCTTGTGGATTCCCTGTGATCCGGCGGAGATCTTCGGAGCTTCCGGTTCAGCGGCCGGAGATCCAGTCCCGGCGGGCCGGCAGTTCGACGGTCGGAGCGTCCGGTCGGGGCAGCGGCAGCCGGACCTCCAGCCGGCACCCGGGTCCGTCCGGCACCGCCAGGGCCTGCACCGATCCCCGGTGCAGCGCCGCCTGCTGGGCGACCAGGGTGAGGCCGAGGCCGGATCCGGGGCTGCCGGGACGGTGGTGGAAGCGCTGGAACACCGCCTCCCGTTCGGCCGGCGGAATGCCGGGGCCGGCGTCGTCCACGGTCAGGACGGCGGACGCGCCCTCCGCGCGCAGCCGTACGGTGATCCGGGCGGGCCGGTCGGCGGTGCGGCCGTGCACGGCGGCGTTGCCGAGCAGGTTGGCCAGCATGATCCGCAGGCCGGAGTCCCAGCCGAAGACCCGCAGCTCGGCCGGGACGTCCGCCACGACCGCCGCCTCCGGGTGGCGCCGGGCGGCCTCGGTGACCGCCGCGTCGACCAGTTCCGCGAGGTCCACCGACCCGAACGCCGACACCTCGACCAGGTCGCCGCGGGCCAGCGCCGCCAGCGCGGTGAGCAGGTCCAGCATCCGGGTGTGGTCCTCGCGCAGCTCCCGGACCACGTCGGCGTGCTCGTCCGGCGGCAGGTCGGGATGGGCGGCGAGCACGTCCAGGTTGGTGCGCAGGCTCATCATCGGGGTGCGCAGCTCGTGCGAGGCGGCCGAGGAGAAAGATCGCGCGGTGTCCAGCGCCTGGGCGGTTCGGGCGGCCTGCTCGTCGTAGCGGGAGAGCAGCAGGGCGATGGCACCCGCCAGTTCGTCCACCTCGGTGGTGCCCGTCCGGCCGTGGGCGAAGGCGGCGGCGCCGGCCCGCGGGTCCAGTTCGGCCGCCCGGCGGCTGAGCCGGCGCAGCGAGACGGTGGCCCGCTCGGCCAGCCCGAAGGCGATCAGCCCGGAGATCGGCGCGGCCACCAGCGCGACCAGCAGCACCCGGCGCCGGACGGTCTTGGCCTCGGCCTCCGCCTCCGCGGACGGGGCGACCACCCAGAGCGTGCCGGTGGCCGATCCGCTGTCCACCCGGACGGCCAGCACCCGCCAGGCCTCGCCCTTCTCCCGGACGGTCACCGGACCGCCGGGCGCGGCCGGCAGCAGCGTCGGATCGGCCGGCTGCGGGCCGACCGCCAGCAGCACCGTGCCGTCCTGCGACGCCACCCGGACCCCGGCGTCCAGGGCCGAGTCGACCACCTTGCGCTGCTGGTTCTGCTCGACCTTGGGCCGCCCGCGGTTGTCCGCCGACAGCAGCGACCGGACGTTCGGCAGCACCGCGGCCGCCCGGTCGTTCAGCCGGGAGTCCTGGTGGCCGCGCAGATCGGCGTCGACCAGCGGGAGCAGCAGCAGCCCGGCCGCCACCACCAGCAGCGGCACCAGCACGGCGGCCGACAGCGCGATCCGGGTGGAGAGCTTCACCGGGACCCCTCCCCGGCGTCCGGGGCCGGCCGCGGGCCCTGCGGCGGGTCCTGCGGTTGGCCCTGCAGCGGGTCCTGCGGCGGGTCCGGCAGCCGCAGTACGAAGCCCACCCCGCGCACGGTGTGGATCAGCCGCGGCCGGCCGCCCGCCTCCAGCTTGCGACGCAGATAGCTGATGAAGGTGTCCACGGCGTCGCTGCGCACGTCGAAGTCGTAGCCCCAGACCCGGTCCAGCAGCAGCTCCCGGGACTGCACGATGCCGGGGTTCCGGGCCAGCTGGGTGAGCAGCTCGAACTCCCGCCGGGTCAGGTGCAGCTCGACGCCGTCCCGGGTCGCCCGGCGGGTCGCCGGCTCGATGGCCAGCGGACCGACCAGCAGCCGGTCGGACGGCTGCGGCGGACGGCGGCGCAGCAGCGCGTGCAGCCGCAGCACCAGCTCCTCCAGGGCGAACGGCTTCACCAGGTAGTCGTCCGCCCCGGCCTGCAGCCCCGCCACCCGGTCCGCCAGCTCGTCCAGCGCGGAGAGCATCAGCACCGGGGTCTCGTCCCCCCGCGCCCGCAGCGTCCGGCAGACCTCGGTGCCGGTGATGCCCGGCATCGACACGTCCAGCACCAGCACGTCCGGCGGCGCGGCGGCCAACCGGGCCAGCGCCGACGCGCCGTCCTCCGCCACCTCCACCGCGAACCCGCTCAGCCGCAGCCCGCGCTCCAGCGAACGGCGGATCGCGGCATCGTCGTCCACCACCAGCACCCGGCCGGTGTGCCCGCTTCCGTTCATGCGGCAGACCCTCTCATGCCGTCCCCGGCGGGCGAAGCCCCGGGGCGCGACGGGTGCCTGTCCTCTCCGCGTGCGGGCCTGCCCTTGCCGCGCAGGTACTGGTCGAGACGGCCCGGGCGACGGGTACTCAGGTCGGCTGAGGCGCCCTGCGGTTCGGACGGCCGGAACCGGGCGGGTGGCGGCGGCGTCCCACCCGGCGTGGGGCGGATGCGGATTCGCCCAGGACATCCAAGGGCAGGACAACGGGTATGAGTGTCATCAGCTGGATCCTCCTCGGCCTGGTCGCCGGGGCCATCGCGAAGTTCCTGCTGCCCGGCCGGGACCCGGGCGGTCTGATCATCACCACGCTGATCGGCATCGCCGGATCGTTCGTCGGCGGCTGGCTGGCCTCCAAGGTGCTGCACAAGTCCATCTCCGCCCACTTCTTCGACCCCGCGACCTGGATCTCCGCGATCGCCGGCGCCCTGGTCCTCCTGATCGCCTACCGGATCGTCTTCGGTAACTCCAGGAACTGACCGCGCCCGCCGGCGGCCGTCGGCGGCGGACGTGACGCGACA
This sequence comes from Kitasatospora cinereorecta, assembly GCF_024172095.1. Taxonomy (GTDB): domain Bacteria; phylum Actinomycetota; class Actinomycetes; order Streptomycetales; family Streptomycetaceae; genus Kitasatospora; species Kitasatospora cinereorecta. Next base: position 168,677 of record NZ_JAMZDX010000002.1, read on the forward strand.
GCGGCGGGCCGCCCGAGGAGTACGTCTCCGCGGGCGGTCCGCCGCCGTGCCGTACGGGCCGTTCAGGCCGTAGTCCTCGCAGCTGGGGGAGTCCCGGTGGGCGTCGAGGGCGTGGCCGTCCAGGTCGGGAGGGGCTCGCAGGCTGCCAGCCAACCCGGCTCCACCTGGGCCAGACCCGTGCGCGCGGCCACCACGCCGCCGGCGATCGCGCAGGTGGTGTCCATGTCGCCCCAACCGCCGAGGGTCACCCACAGCGCCTCGGGCAGCGAGTCCAGGGCCCCGGCCGCGCACCACAGCGCGAACGGCACGGTGTCCGGCGCCGAGACCAGGTAGCCGGACCCCAGCACGACCGCCGCATGCCGCACGCTCGTACCCGCCGGCAGCCCGGCCGCGATCCGCACGCCCGACCGCACGTCGCTCTCCGGCAGCCGCTCGGCGACCGCGGTGAGGAACGCCGCCCGCTCCGGGGCCGCGCCGCCCCGGCTGCGTACGGCCAGCGCCGCCGCCAGCGCAACGGCGACCGCGCCGGCCGCCGCCTCCGGATGGAAGTGCGTGGCAGCGGCGGAGAGGGCGGCCTGCTCGGCGGCCCGGTCGAGGTCGTCCGCGAACCAGGCGCCGAGCGGCGCCACCCGCATCGCGGCACCGTTGCCGTGCGAGCCCTGGCCGCCGAACATCCCGGACGTGACCGCCCGCCAGTCCTCGCCCCGGTGGATCCGCCGCAGCACCTGATGCATCGACGGACCGTACTTGCGCGCCGGATCCGCCGTGTACGCCGCCGCGAACTCCCGCGCCAGCCCGTCCTGGTCGACCCGGCCGTGGCGGCGCAGGTGGTCGACCAGGACCAGGGCCATCGCGGTGTCGTCCGTCCACCCCCACGGGGCGCGGCGGGGGATACGGGCCACATACTCCGCCGACGCCTCGTCCACCCGCGGGTGGAACCAGCGGTCGCCGAAGGCATCGCCGAGGGCGAGGCCCTGCAGGCTGTCCAGGGCCGGGGTGGGCGTGGGGACCGGCATGTCGTACTCCAGGTGAGAATGACTTCTCCCCGGATTCTCCCGCCGGGCCACCGTCCGACGCGAGGGAATTAGCCGCGCCGGCCTCGTTCCACGATCGGCCTCCGGCAGGCGCGCGTGGCTCCGGCGGCTCTGCCGGTTCCGGTCAGGCGGTGCGGAGGCCGTGGAGGAGGAGGGACCAGACGGCATCGAAGTCCTGGTCGGCGCGCGGGCCGCTCCACTCGGCGGAGTGGACCGGGTCGTGGAAGTGAGCGGTCGCCTGGAAGACGGCGCGGGCGGCCGTGCCGACGTGGGTGGGGCGGAACTCGCCCTGGTGGATGCCGTCCTGGATGATCACCGCGATCTGGCCGGTCAGCGTCTCCAGATGGGCGTCCACGGTGCTGCTCAGCTCGCCGACCAGGGTGAGGTAGGTGGCGAACAGCTCCGGGTCCTCCAGCGCCTTGCGGCGCTTGGCGGCGAACAGGGTGGCCAGCCAGCGGTGCAGCCGCTCCGGCGCGGGGCCGCGCTCGACGGTGATCGCGGCCAGCGCCTCGTGCGCCTGGTCCAGCCAGCGCTGGGTCACCGCCTCGCGCAGCGCGGCCTTGCTGGGGAAGTGACGGTAGACGCTGCCGTGGCTCACGCCGAGGGCGCGGGCGATGTCCACCACGGTGGCCTTGGCCGGCCCGTACCTCCGCAGGACGTCCTCGGCCGCGGTCAGGATCTGCTCGGGGGTGAGGGTGCTGTCCGTGGTCACGGCGGGACGTCCTTCGGTGCTGGGTCGGTGGTGCCGGCCGGGGGCAGCTCAGCGCTCGCTGTCCAGGTGGGCCATCTGTGCGGCAGCGTACCGGTCACCGGCGGCCGCCCCGTTCGGCACCGCGGCCTCGATCGCGGCCAGGTCGGCGGCGGTGAGCACCACGTCGAGCGCGCCCAGCGCCTCGGTCAGACGGTCGCGGCGACGGGCGCCGACCAGCGGCACGATGTCCGAACCGCGCGACGCGACCCAGGCGATCGCCACCTGTGCCACCGACGCGCCCTTGGCGTCGGCCACCGCGCGCAACGCCTCGACCAGGGCCAGGTTGTGGGTCAGGTTGTCGCCCTGGAAGCGCGGGCTGAAGCCGCGGAAGTCGGTGGCCACGACCTCACGGTCGGCCCGCCAGTGGCCGCTGAGCAGTCCGCGGGAGAGCACGCCGTAGGCAGTGATGCCGATGCCGAGCTCGCGGGCGGTGGGCAGCACCTCCGCCTCCAGGCCGCGGGAGATCAGCGAGTACTCGATCTGCAGATCGCTGATCGGGTGGACGGCGGCGGCGCGGCGGAGGGTGTCGGCGCCGACCTCGGAGAGGCCGATGTGGCGGACGTAGCCGGCCTTCACCAGGTCGGCGATGGCGCCGACGGTCTCCTCGATCGGGACGTTCGGGTCCAGCCGGGCCGGACGGTAGACGTCGATGTAGTCGGTGCGCAGGCGGCGCAGGCTGTAGGCGAGGGCGGCCTTGGTGGCGGCCGGGCTCGTGTTGTAGCCGAGCCAGGAGTTGTCCGGTCCGCGCAGGGCGCCGAACTTCACGCTGATCTGCACGTCCGAGCGGCTGCGGCCGCGCAGGGCGTCGTGGAGCAGCAGCTCGTTGTGGCCCATGCCGTAGAAGTCGCCGGTGTCGAGCAGGGTGACGCCCGCGTCGAGGGCGGCGTGGACGGTGGCGATCGACTCCGCCTCGTCGGACGGGCCGTAGAGGTCGGACATGCCCATCAGGCCGAGGCCGAATGCGGAGGTGGTCGGGCCGGTGGTGCCGAGGGTGGTGGTGGGGACGGCGCGGCGGCTGGAGTTTGTCAGGTCGGTGGTGGCGGCAGGTGTGGTGCTGGTCACAGGGTGCTCCCGGGATGGTGATGTCTGAGAGGGGGCTGACGTGTTTCAACTATGGCATGTCGAATGACAGATTTCAATATCTGTCATTCGATGGGCGTCGATGGTCAGCCCGCCTCCGCCATCGCGCGACTGGTACCAAAGGCTGATCCGACGTCACTCATCAGGCGTGCTTCGGTCGGGAGCAGGCGATTCGCGCTGCCGAAGCGCCGTTCCGGGTCCATCGTTGAGTCAGGCGTGATCACCCGGTCACGCCCCAGCTCGCCGCACCAGGCCCTGGGTGCCGTACGCGCCCCGGAGGACTCCGTCCGCCGGGCGTGCGCCCCCGGGTCCGGAACCGGCGGGCGGACTGCCGGGCCACCTCGCAGGGAGACGAACGAATCTTCTAGGCTCGCTTCTCGGCCGCCCTGCGCCCGGTGCCCGGTAGCACCGCGCCGAGGAGGTCGACGTCCACGGGCCCCGGGCCGAGCCGGGGTCTCCGGACCGAGCGAGGAGGACGCAGTGTTGCCCAGCCCGAGGTCGCACCATCTGACCTTGCCCACTCCGACACCGGGCCGCGGGCTCGCAGCCGCCGGCCGCGCACTCCGCTCGAACGCACTGCCCCCGACCGTCTCCTTCGCGGCCGTCACCGCCCTCGCGGCCACCGGCCCGGTCGACGTCCTCCCGCCGAGCAGCGCCGGAGGTGCCCGGTGAGCGCCAACACCGTCGCCCCCGCCGCGGGCACCCCCGCGGGTACCCCCTCGGGCCCCGCCGGAGGGTCCACCGGAACCCGGGATGCGACCGAGCGTGCCGCCGTGGACGGTTCACCCGAAGGAGACCATCCCTCACCGGCCGACGGATCGTCCGTCACCCCCGGCGCGCCCGACGCCGCCGCCGTTGACGCCCTCCCCGCGATAGCCTCACCCGCTCCGGACCCGCACGCCGCCGCCATCGCAGCCGCCGCCGACACCGCGTCCGCCGCCCGCGCCTCGATCGCCACTGCCGACGAGGACGCCGCCGTCGCGGTCACCGAGTCCGACCCGAACGCCACCGCCGCTGCCACCGCCACCGCTGGCCGGGTCGCCGCCGCTCCTGCTCGGACTGCCGTGCCGAACACTCCGGCGATACGCGCCGCCGGCGCCCCGATTCTGCGTGGCGGGGCCCTGGCCGGCGCCGTCGCCACCCGCACGTCCGGGGCGACGACCCCCGTGGTCCGGCCCGTCGCCGGGGCCCCCGCCGGCCGGGCCGCCGCCGGAGCGAGCCCCTCGGTACGGGCCACCACCGGCGGACTCGGATCAGTCACCCGTGCCGCTGCCGCTCCGGCCACTCCCTCCACCCCTGCCGTGCGCGCCACGACCTCCGCCGCCGGCGCCCCGACGGTTCGGACCGGAACCGTGTCGGTCGGCAGGTCGGCCGCGCCGCCGGCGGTCACGCCGACCAGCGGTACCCCCGTGCTCAAGGCCGCCGCCGTCACCGCGAAGGCGACCGCGACCGCGACCACGTCCGCCTCCGCGTCGACCCGCGGTGCGTCCGCGGCACCACCCGCCGTACCAGCCGACCCCGCCGACGCCGTGGATGTGGCCGTCACCGCCGCGCTGCCCGGCCTGCCGCAGGCGCTGAGCACGCGCGCCCGTACGCTGGCCGGAGCCGTGCGGCGCCGGTGCGCGGACCTGGCGCGGATGGAGTCGCCGTCCGGCGATGCGCCGCGGCTGAACGCCCTCGCCGAGGAACTCGGCGCGGGCTTCGCCGCCACCGGTGCGACCGTGCGCCGCGAGCCCGGTCCGGCCGGTGACCACCTGGTCATGGAGTGGGCGGGCGAACGCGAGGACCTGCCGCACCTGCTGGTGGTCGGGCACCACGACACCGTCTGGCCGGCCGGCACCCTCGCGGACTGGCCGGTCGAGGAGAGCGAGGGCCGGCTCAGCGGTCCCGGCGTGCTGGACATGAAGGCCGGACTGGCCCTGCTGGAGGGCGCGTTCGCGCTGCTCGCCGACCTCGGACAGCGGCCGTACTGCCCGGTCAGGCTGGTGGTGGTCGCGGACGAGGAGGTCGGCAGCCCGGACGGCCGTCGGCTCTTCGAACGTCAACTCGCGGGCGCCGCGGCGGTACTGGGTCTGGAACCGGCCCACCCCGACGGGCGGCTGAAGACCGCCCGGCGCGGGTCGAGCCGGGTCCGGCTCACCGTCACCGGCCGCGAGGCCCATGCCGGGAACGACGCCGCCGAGGGCGTGTCGGCGGTCGACGAGCTGGTGGACCAGCTGGTGGCCGTCCGCGGACTGACCCGCCAGCCCGGGACGGAACTCAACACCGGCCGGATCACCGGCGGTACCCGCGCCAACGTCATCGCCGGTCGGGCGGAGGCGGAGCTCGGCCTGCGCTTCGCCAGCGCCGAGGCGCAGCGCCGCACCCTCGACACCCTCGCCCACCTCACCGCGCTCCGGCCGGGGGCGCGGATCCGGACCGAGGTGCTGTCCAGCCGGCCGACCTGGCCCGAGCGGAGCGGCAACCCGCTGCTGCGGCACGTCCGTTCGCTCGCGGCGGTGCTCGGTCAGCAGTTGGACGGCGCACCGGCCGGCGGGGCCGGCGACACCAACCTGGCGGGTGCCCGCGGCCTGCCGACCCTGGACGGCCTCGGCGCGGTCGGCGCCGGTCCGCACGCGCGCCACGAGCACATCCGGGTCGACCAGTTGGCGCCCCGGATCGCGCTGCTGGCGGGCCTGTTGGCCGTCCCGCTGCCCCGCCTGCGGGGTCGGAGCTGAGAACGGGGCCGTGAGGTCGGCTTGCGAGGGTCGGTCCTGAGCGCAGCCGCGCCGCCCGCGACGCCCGCGGTGTCGGCAACGGTGGAGTTGCCGGGGGGTCGACCGGCAGGTGGTCCGGAACGCGTTCGCGGACGCGGCCTGACCACTGGGCGACGGATCTCCGGAGAGGGGCCCGCCCGGAGACCGGCAGCACCCCCGCAGCGCCCGCAGTCCCCGCAGCACCCCCGCAGCCCCCCGCAGCCCCGCAGTGATCCGCAGCGCCCTTGGAGCCTCCCCGGGCGACCCGCGGCGAAGTGCGGTGATCCGTGCCTTGTCAGAGCGGCGCCGCGCCGTACACAATGGAACCGACCGAACGGTCAGTCGGGAGGTGGGTGGAAGTGACTGCGACGGATTCCGGCGAGCGCGCGCTCGAGGATCGCTTCGAGGCAGTGGTCGGTGCCGACCAGCGGGTCGAGCCGCGGGACTGGATGCCCGAGGCGTACCGGGCCACGCTGGTGCGGCAGATCGCGCAGCACGCCCACTCGGAGATCATCGGCATGCAGCCGGAGGGCAACTGGCTGACCCGGGCGCCCTCGCTGCGGCGCAAGGCGATCCTGCTGGCCAAGGCGCAGGACGAGGCCGGCCACGGCCTGTACCTGTACGCGGCGGCGGAGACCCTCGGGGTCGACCGGGCGGAGCTGACCGAGAAGCTGATCGACGGCCGCCAGAAGTACTCCTCGATCTTCAACTACCCGACGCTGACCTTCGCCGACGTGGGCGTGATCGGCTGGCTGGTGGACGGCGCGGCGATCTGCAACCAGGTGCCGCTGTGCCGCTGCAGCTACGGGCCGTACGCCCGGGCGATGGTGCGGATCTGCAAGGAGGAGTCCTTCCACCAGCGGCAGGGCTACGAGCTGCTGATGACGCTGATGCGCGGCACCGAGGCGCAGCGCGCGATGGTGCAGGACGCGGTGGACCGCTGGTGGTGGCCGTCGCTGATGATGTTCGGCCCGCCGGACGGCGACTCGCCGAACACCGAGCGTTCGATGGCGTGGCGGATCAAGCGGCACACCAACGACGAGCTGCGGCAGCGCTTCGTCGACATGACCGTCCCGCAGGCCCAGCACCTGGGCGTGACCCTCCCGGACCCGGCGCTGGCCTGGAACGAGGAGCGCGGCGGCTGGGACTTCGGCGAGCCGGACTGGTCGGAGCTGAAGCAGGTGATCAAGGGGAACGGCCCCTGCAACGCGGAGCGCGTCGAGCGCCGCCGGGCCGCCCACGAGGACGGTGCCTGGGTCCGGGAAGCGGCCCTGGCCCACGCGGAGAAGAAGAGGCGGAGCGCGCAGTGACCGAGAACAAGGCCGGCTGGCCGCTGTACGAGGTGTTCGTCCGGCCGCGGCGCGGGCTGAACCACGTGCACGTCGGTTCGCTGCACGCCGCCGACGACCGGATGGCCCTGCTGAACGCCCGCGACCTGTACACCCGGCGCAACGAGGGCGTCAGCCTCTGGGTGGTGCGCTCGGACGCGATCTGCGCCTCCACCCCGGACGAGCAGGACCCGTTCTTCGCCCCCAGCGGTGACAAGGTCTACCGCCACCCGACCTTCTACGACATCCCCGAGGATGTCCCGCACATCTGAGCCACGGATTCCGAGACCGGGATCCCGACACCGCGGATTTCGACGGCTCGCGATCCCCGGGACCGGGATTGCCGGAGCCGGGATTCCGAGCCAGGGATGGATGCCGAGATGACCGACGACCACGTCTACCTCTCCCTCGCCGAGGCGGGCCCGGAGCCCGAGGGCGAGGCCCGCTGGGCCTACGGCACCGGGTTCACCGACCCGCTGCTCGGTGTGGACACCGCGCTGCCGGCCGGTGTCGACGGCGCCGACCTCGCCGTCTACTGCCAGCTGCTCGGTGACGACGCGCTGGTGCTCTCCCAGCGGCTGATCGAGTGGGTCACCTGCGCCCCGGAGCTGGAGGAGGAGGTCGCGCTCGCCAACCTCGGCCTCGACCTGCTCGGCCAGGCCCGCCACCTGCTGACCCGGGCCGGCCAGGCCGACGGCAGCGGGCGCACCGAGGACGACTTCGCGTACCTGCGCGAGGAGCAGGAGTTCCGCAACGTCCGGCTGGTCGAGCTGCCGAACGGGGACTTCGCCGAGTGCGTCGCCCGGCTGCTGCTGTTCGCGACCGCCCGGCACGCCCTGTACGAGCGGCTGGCCACGCACCCGGACCGGGTGCTGGCCGCGGTCGCCGCCCGGAGCGTGAAGGAGCTGGCGTACCACATCGAGTACGCGGGGTCGTGGCTGCTGCGGCTGGGTGACGGCACCGAGCTGTCCGCCCGGCGGATGCAGGCCGCGCTGGACGCCCTCTGGCCGTGGCTGGACGAGCTGTTCACCCCGCACGAGGTGGAGCTGCGGCTCGGCGTGGACCCGTCGGAGCTGCGCGAGCCGGTTTTGGCCTCGCTCGCGGCGATGATCGCCGAAGCCACCCTGGCCGTCCCGACGGCGCAGCCGCGCGCCTTCGTCAACGGCCGCGGCGGCCGCCACGGCGTCCACACCGAGGCGCTCGGCCCGCTGCTGGCCGAACTGCAGGTGGTGGCCCGCGCCCACCCGGGTGCGACATGGTAGGCACCGCCTCCGCCGCCTGGGAGGTCGCGGCCGCCGTGCCCGACCCCGAGCTGCCGATGCTCACCCTCGCCGACCTCGGCATCCTCGCCGAGGTGAGCGAGCAGGACGGTACGGTGACCGCCTGGATCACCCCGACCTACTCGGGCTGTCCGGCGGTCGCCGAGATGGCCGCCAACGTCGACTCCCGGCTGCGGGCGGCCGGGTACGGCGAGGTGGCGGTCCGGCTGCGGCTGGACCCGCCGTGGTCGACCGACCGGATCAGCGCCGAGGGCCTGCGCAAGCTCGCCGAGGCGGGCATCGCCCCGCCGGGCCCCGCCGGCGCCCACCCCGGGCAGTCCACCGGGCCGACCGCGCTCGCGCTCGGCCCCACCCGGCGGGCGGTGACCTGCCCGCAGTGCGGTTCCACCGACACCGAGGAGCTCTCCCGCTTCGGCTCCACCGCCTGCAAGTCCCTCTGGCGCTGCCGCAGCTGCCGCGAGCCCTTCGACCGGATCAAGGAGATCTGATGGCCGTCCGCCGACCGACGTTCCACGAGCTGCCCATCGCGGTGCTGGAGCCGCTCTGCGAGGACGCGGTGGCGGTCACCTTCGCGGTGCCCGACGGCCTCGCCGAGGAGTTCGCCTTCCGTCCGGGCCAGACGCTCACCCTGCGCCGGATGGTCGAGGGCGCCGACGAGCGCCGCTCGTACTCGCTCTGCTCGCCGGTCGGCGGCAGCCTGCGGATCGCCGTGCGGGAGGTGCCCGGCGGGCTGTTCTCGCGCTGGCTGGTGCGGGACGCGGCGGTCGGCGAGACGGTCGAGGTGCTGCCCCCGTCCGGCCTGTTCAGCCCCGAGCTGGGGGTGCCCGCCCACCACGTGCTGATCGCCGCCGGGTCGGGCATCACCCCGATGCTGTCGATCGCCGGCTCGGTCCTGGACGCCCACCCCGACTCCCGGGTCACCCTGCTGTACGGCAACCGGCGCAGCGACACCGTGATGTTCGCCGACGAGCTGGCCGACCTGAAGGACCGCCACCTGGACCGGCTACAGCTGGTCCACGTGCTCTCCCGGGAGAGCCGCGACGCCGAGCTGCTCAGCGGCCGGCTCGACCCCGAGCGGGTCGAGGCCCTGCTCACCGCGCTGGTCGACGTGGACACCGTGGACCACTTCTGGCTCTGCGGCCCGTACGGCATGGTGACCGGCGCCAAGGAGCTGCTGGCCGGGCTCGGCGTGCCGGGCGAGCGGATCCACCAGGAGCTGTTCCACGCCGAGGACGAGCCGGTCGCCGAGCGGCCCGAGGAGGCCGTGGACGGGGAGGCCAGCGAGGTCACCGTGGTGCTCGACGGGCGCGCCAGCGCGCTGTCGCTGCCGCGCGACCGGTCCATCCTGGACGGCGCGCAGCGGTCCCGGCCGGACCTGCCGTTCGCCTGCAAGGGCGGCGTCTGCGGCACCTGCCGGGCGCTGGTCTGCGACGGCGAGGTGGAGATGCGGCGCAACTTCGCCCTGGAGGAGAAGGAGGTCGCGGCCGGCTACGTACTGACCTGCCAGGCCCGGCCGGTCTCCGACAAGGTGACCGTCGACTTCGACCGCTGACCCGGCCGCTCCCGGGCCGGCCTCAGGATCCGACCGTGGCGGCAACAGGCCGTTTCGCCGGGTCGCCGAGCAGCTTGACGATCTCGTTGACGGCGGCGCGCCCGGCCCGGTTGGCGCCGATCGTCGACGCGGACGGGCCGTACCCCACCAGCTGGATGCGCGGGTCCGCGGCAGCACGGGTGCCCTCCACCCGGATCCCGCCGCCCGCCTCGCGCAGCCCGAGCGGGGCGAGGTGGGTGGTCTCGGCCCGGAAGCCGGTGGCCCAGACGATCGCGTCCACCGGCAGCTCCCGGTCGCCCCAGGCGACGCCGTGCTCGGTCAGCCGGTCGAACATCGGCCGGCGCTGCAGGACGCCGAGCGCCTGCGCCCTGCGGTAGGCGACGCTCGGGCCGAGCCCGGTCACGCTGACCACGCTGCGCACCGGCAGCCCCAGGCGTACCCGCTCCTCGACCCGGGCGACCGCCGCGCGGCCGAACTCCGGGGTGAACGGCCCCTCGTGGACGACCGGTTCGCTCCGGGTGACCCACACCGTCTCGGCCACCGCGCCCAGCTCCGAGAGCACCTGGATCGCCGAGGCGCCGCCACCGACCACCACCACGCGCTGCCCGGCGAAGGACTCCGGGCCGCGGTAGTCGGCGTAGTGCAGCTGCCGGCCGGCGAAGTGGCCGGGGTAGTGCGGGAGGAACGGCCTGGTCCACGTCCCGGTCGCGTTGATCAGCGCGCGCGCCACCCAGGTGCCCGCGTCCGACGCGATCCGCAGCCGGCCGTCCGGCAGCGAGGTGACGGCGCGCACCCGCACCGGGCGCACCACCGGCAGCGCGTGCCGGGCCTCGTACGCCGCGAAGTAGCCCGGCACCACCTCGCGCGCCGGGGCCTCGGGGTCGGGCTCGGGCAGCTCGAAGTCGGGCAGGTCGTGGAAGCCGTGCACGGTGGCCATCCGCAGGGACGGCGAACGGTGCGCCCACGCCCCGCCGGGGGCGCGGTCGGCGTCCAGCACCACGAAGCCGCGGTACGGCTCGAAGCCGCGCCGCCGCAGGTGGTACGCGGCGGACAGCCCGGCCTGGCCGGCGCCGATCACCACCACGTCGACCTCGTGGACGGCGGACTCAGCCGTGTCGGCCGACTCGTTCGTTGCACCGTAAACAGTCACGCTGGTGAAACATCTCGGCCGGGCGCGGTGTTCCCGGGCCTGACCCGGTCAGCGGCGCGCCGCCGCGGCCGCCCGCACCAGGCGCTCGGCCGCCTCCGGGTGGTGGCCGAGGAAGAGCCGCGGCTCGGTCAGCTCCAGCTCGATCAGGACCGGCGCGCCGTCGGCCGTGCGCACCAGGTCCACCCGGGCGTACAGCAACGCGTCCCGCTCCGGGACCGCCGCCAGCACCTGCTCGGCCAGCGCCAGCTGGTCGGCCGCCGGCTCCCGGGCGACGTCCTCGAACGTGGTGCGCCCGACCAGCATCGGACCGCGCCGCACCGCGTGGCTGAACCGCCCGCCGAGGAACAGCAGCGAGGTCTCACCCTCCTCCTCCACCATCGGCAGGTACGGCTGCACCATGGCCGTGCGCCCCGCGTCGGTCAGCGCCTTCACGTGCGCCACCGCCTCGGCCCGGTCGGTGGTGCGCACGGTGTCCCGGGCGCCGGAGGAGACGGTGGGCTTCACCACCAGCTCCGGCCACGGCGCCGCGTCCGCCGACAGCTCCCCGCCCGGCGCCACCCACACCGTCGGCACCACCGCGACACCGGCCTCGGCCAGCTCCCACAGGTACGTCTTGTCGGTGTTGTGCTCCAGCACCGGCGCCGGGTTGGCCAGCACGGTCAGCGCGGAGACCCGGCGGGCCCAGGCGAGGAACTCCTCGCGCCGCGCGATGTAGTCCCATGGGCTGCGGACCAGGGCCAGCCCGAAGCGGCTCCAGTCCACCGCCGGGTCCGCCCAGTCCACCGCCTCGGCCGGGACCCCGAGGCGGGCGAAGGTCGCCAGCGCGAGCTCCAGGTCCGGATCCCGGACCTCGGGGTGGCCGCAGGTCACGTACGCGACGGGCTCGGTGCTCAACTCGGCTCCTGACGGTGGTTCGTGGTCGTCAGGGGCCGAGCCTGGTACCGGCCCGAAGGCCTGTCAACCGGTTATCCGACCAGGTCGGCCCGGGAGCGGGTCAGCCGATCGGAGCGATCACCGCGGCGGTCCCGTACGCGCAGATCTCCGTACCCAGATCCGCGGCCTCGGTGACGTCGAAGCGCATCATCAGCACCGCGTTGCCCCCGCGCGAGCGGGTCTGCTCCACCAACCGCTCCATCGCCTGGTTGCGGCTCTCCACCAGCGTCTTCGTCAAACCCTTCAGCTCACCCCCGAGCATCGACTTGAAACCCGCGCCGATCTGCGTGCCCAGGTGCCGGCTGCGCACCGTCAGCCCGAACACCTCGCCGATCACCCGCTCCACCCGGTGCCCGGGAACGTCGTTGGTGGTGACCACCAGCACACTGTCGTCGGGTCGCTGCCCGCCGCCGAAGTCGTCGAGATTGCTCATGGCCACCACCCTGGCCGACCGGGGGCGCCCGAGCGGCGCTGGCGCGCCGAAGAAGGTGGGACGCACCGGTGATCCGGGGGCGCCGGAGCCGTACTGTAGGCGCATGGGCGAGCGAAGCGATCATCCACAGGGGCCGGGCGCGGCGGAGGACTCCGGTGCGCAGGAGATCGAGGCGACCGTGGTGCTCGGAATCCGGATCACCGACTGGCCGGCGCTGCGCGCCGCCGCCGTCGCGGCCGTCGAGGAGCTGGACTTCGGCGGGATCGATCCCGTCGGCCAGCGCGAGGAACTGCTGCGCGAGGTCGCCGAGGACCCCAACGCGGCACTCGGCGCGCTGCTCCACCCGGACCGGCTGATCGCCGCGATCCCGGGCATCGAGGCGCTCGGCGGCACGCTGGAGATCAGCGTCACCGACGACTTCGCGCCGGACTTCGCCGACCTCTTCCCGCTCGACGGCGAGGACGGCGACGGCGGCGACTGGACCCTCACCCCGCGCACCGCCTGCCTGCTGCACACCCAGCTGGTCGGCCTGGCCGACGCCGCCTACGACGACCTCGACGAACACGGCGAGGACCCGGTCGTCGACGAGGACGAGGCCGACTGGACCGTCTTCGGCCGCCTCCCGCGCCGCACCTGGGGCATGCACCGCACCTGGCGCCGCGCGCTGGCCCGCACCTTCGACGACCTCGCCGACGACCTCGCCCTCGGCGAGTGGCCGCTGCCGCGCTGCCCCGCTGAGGAACTGGCGCTGCGCTTCGCCCTCGCCGACGCCAGAGCCCTGCTCGGCGCCCAGCCCGAGTCCGTCGCCGACATGATGGGCGACCTCCCCGCCGACCTGTACGACTACGACTGGGACGGCTGCGCGGACGAACTGTTCGGCGTCTACGGCCCCGACGACGGCGACCCCGAGCTGACCACCGCCGAACGGATCGACCAACTCCTCGCCGCCACCCACCCCGAGGGCTGGTTCCTGGCCTACGACGACGCCGAGGAGCGCGATCCCGGGCGCGGCTACCGCCGCTGACCGGCCCGTCGGGGGCTGGCATCCTGGTGGGGTGAGTTCACCCTTCGAAGATCCGTCCGCCGCACCGGCCCCCGACTCCCGCGACGCCCGGGAGCAGTACGTGCTCCCGCTGGTGGTGCGCCTCGAGCGGGCCACCCCGCCGGCCCGCACCGACGCGCTGGAGACCTCCGCCCGCGCGGTGCTCACGCTGCTCGCCGACCCCCGGGTCACCGACGACGGCGGCGAGTGGGCCGAGCGGGTCGCCGCCTGGGAGGACGCCCGGATCCGCAAGGTGGTCCGGCGGGCGCGCGGCGGCGAATGGCGCAAGGCCGGTGAACTGCCCGGCGTCACCGTCACCGGGGTGGGTGCCGAGGTGCGGGTCTTCCCGCCGGTGCCGCTGGACGGCTGGCCCAAGGAACTGGCCAAGCTCCAGGTCTCCGGCACCGAACTGGACGACCCCGCCGAGCCCGGCCCCGCCCCGGCCGGCGTCCCGGTGCTCTGGCTCAACCCCGAGATCGAGATGAGCGCCGGCAAGACCATGGCCCAGACCGGGCACGCCGCCCAGCTCGCCTGGTGGCGGCTGGACGACGCACAGCGCAAGGAGTGGGCCGACGCCGGCTTCCCGCTCGCCGTCCGCACCGCCACGCCCGCCGCCTGGGCCGAGCTGACCGCCGGCGACCTCCCGCTCGTCCGCGACGCCGGCTTCACCGAGATCGCCCCCGGCAGCTGCACGGTCGTCGCGGACCATCCTGCGCTGCGGTAATCGCTGACAGGGGTGCGAGGGACTGCGCGCCCGGCTGGCGGCCTGCGTCAGCTGTTGGCCGGGCGCGCAGTTCCACGTGCCCCTGAAACCCCGATGGCGGTGCGCGCTTCGGCCAACGCCAACCCGCTCACGGACGCCAGCAGTACGGCCGCGCCGATCAGTGTCGCAGGCGTCGGCCTCTCGCCGAGCAGCGCGACCGCGATCACCGTCGCACTGACCGGCTCGATCAGCGCGATCACCGAGGCGGTGGCGGCCCGCACCACCGCGGCGCCCGCGAAGTACAGCGCGTACGCGAGCGCGGTCGGCACCGACGCCAGGTAGCCGAGCAGCGCCAGCGTCCGGCCGAGTTCGGCCCCGGCCGGCCACAGGCCCTCGGAGAGCGCGAACGGCAGCAGGCACACCGCGCAGATCCCGAACGAGCAGAGCGTGGTGAGGTACGCGCTCTCGGCCTGCCCGCCGCGGCCGAGGTGCCGGGTGTACAGGGTGATGCAGGCGTACCCGGCAGCCGAGGCGAGTGCCCAGCCGATCCCGACCGGGCGGACCTCCCCGCTGCCGCCGTCACCGAGCACCAGCACGGCGAGGCCCGTGAGCGCCCCGGTCACCGCGACGGCGCCGGCCGCCCCGAGCCGCTCGCCCATCAGCAGCCGGGCGCCGAGCGCGACCAGCACCGGCGCCGCGCCGAGGGTGACCACGGTGGCGACGGCGAGTCCGGTCTCCCGGACGGCGAGGAAGTAGGCGGCCTGGAAGAGCGTCAGGCCCAGGCCGTTGACCAGGAAACGGCCCAGGCGGCGCCGGGTGAGCGGGCCCGAGCGGACGGGTGTGCCGCCGACGGCCCGGGCGGCGAGCAGCAGCAGGACGCCGCCGGCCGATCGCCAGAAGGTGAGGGCCATCGGGCCCAGGCCGCTGCGGCCGTAGAGCAGTGCGGCGGCGGCGCCGGCCGTGCCCCAGGCGGTGGCGGCGGCGGTGATGTACAGCAGCCCCCGCCCGACGGGCAGGGCGGTACGGGAAACGGACATGCGGGTTCTCCCACAGGGACGGAAAAAGCCGGTCGTGTGATCCCGTGTGCGGGTACGACCGGCCGACCCCGGGGCCTCGCGGGCCCGGGGTCCGTGTCTGGTGGCCTGTCGCCCGCCTAGGCGGCGGGCGGCGGCAGAACGCCGAGGTGCATGGGCCCACCCTACCGGAGCCCGAAATTCCGCCCGACCGTCCTTCTCTCGACTGTCCTGGTGGCGCAGCGCGTACAGGCCGGCCAGGTCGGGGAGGTGGACGGCCACCTCGGGGTGCGGGCCGGGAAGATCCGCTCAGGCCGGGTAGGCGTGGGTCTGGGCGGCCTTGACGGCAGCCCAGACCTCGACGCCCGGTGCCAGGTCGAGTTCGGCGGCGGCCGCCGGGGTGAGGTCGGCGGCCAGCGGCAGCGGTCCGGTCAGGTCGACCCGGACCTGGTCGCCGTGCAGGTCGAGGCCGGCCACGGTGAGCGGCCAGACGTTGCGGGCGCTGCCGTCCGGGCGGTGGCGGTGCAGGGTGACGGCGGCCGGCGGGAAGGCGACGAAGGCCGGTCCGCTGATCTCCTCGCTGGTGAACAGCTCCTGCCCGTCGGGGAGTTCGACCCGGTGGCCGGCGGCGGTGCCGCGGTACAGGTTGAGGCCGACCAGCCGGGCGATGTAGTCGGTGCGCGGCCGCCGGGAGATCTCGGACGGCGTGCCGGACTGGACCGTCCGGCCGTCCTCGATCACCACCAGCCGGTCGGCCAGCACCATGGCGTCCAGCGGGTCGTGCGTGACCAGGATCGCCACCGCCTCGAACTCGGCGAGGTGGCGCCGCAGTTGTGCCCGGACGTCCAGCCGGGTCCGGGCGTCCAGCGCCGCCAGCGGTTCGTCCAGCAGCAGCAGCCGGGGGCGGACCGCCAGCGCGCGGGCGAGCGCGACCCGCTGCGCCTGGCCGCCGGAGAGGCTGCCGGGGCGGGCCGCGGCGTGCTCGGCCAGGCCCATCCGCTCCAGCCAGGGCAGCGCCAGGGCGCGGGCCTCGCGCCGGCGGTGGCCCCGGCAGCGCAGGCCGAAGGCGACGTTGTCCAGCGCGCTGAGGTGCGGGAAGAGCAGGTAGTCCTGGAACACCACGCCGACCGGCCGCTGCTCGGCGGGCGTGTGCACCCCGGCGGCCGGATCCTCCAGCATGGCACCGTCCAGGCGCAGATGGCCGTCGGTCAGCGGCAGCAGCCCGGCCAGTGCGCGCAGGGCGGTGGACTTGCCGGCGCCGTTCGGGCCGAGCAGGGCGACCACCTCGCCGGGCGCCGCGTCGAGCGGCAGGTCGAGGCTGAAGGCGGCGCGGTCGACCCGCAGCAGGGCGTCGAGGGCGGTGGTCATCGGAGGTCCCCCAGCCGGGGCGGTCACGGCGCCGACAGCCAGCGGTCGCGCAGGCCCGCCAGGACGGCGACGGAGACCGCCAGCAGCACCAGGCTGAGCGCGATCGCCGCCTCCGGGTCGGACTCCATCGCCAGGTAGACGGCGAGCGGCATGGTCTGGGTCCGGCCCGGGAAGTTGCCGGCGAAGGTGATGGTGGCGCCGAACTCGCCGAGCGCCCGGGCCCAGGCGAGCACCGCGCCGGCCCCGATGCCGGGCGCCACCAGCGGCAGGGTGACCCGCCGGAAGGCGGTCAGCCGGGAGGCGCCGAGCGTGGCGGCGGCCTCCTCGTACCGCGGGTCGGCCGCCCGCAGCGCCCCCTCCACGCTGATCACCAGGAACGGCATGGCGACGAACGCCTCGGCGAGCACCACCCCGGGGGTGGTGAACGGCAGGGTCAGGCCGAAGGCCGAGTCCAGCCAGCGGCCGACGATCCCGTTGCGGCCGAGCACCAGCAGCAGCGCCACGCCGCCCACCACCGGCGGCAGCACCAGCGGCAGGGTCACCAGCGCCCGGATGAACCGGCGGCCGGGGAAGGTGGTCCGGGCCAGCAGCCAGGCCAGCGGCACTCCCAGCACCAGGGAGACCGCGGTGGCGGCCGTGGCGCTGATCAGCGAGAGCTTCAGCGCCTGCCAGACCTCGGGGCTGGACAGCTGCTCGGGCAGCGCGCTCCACGGCGCGCGGACCAGCAGCCCGACCAGCGGGAGGACCAGGAAGGCGAGGCCCAGCAGCGCGGGCAGCAGCAGCGCGTACGGGATGCGCTGCCGCTGCCGGCGCCGGCGGGCCGATCTGGCGGGGGCGGGCGGTGCGGTGACGGTCACGGAGCCTGGAAGCCGGCCTCGGTGAGCACCTTGCGGGCGTCGGCGGACTGGATGTACGCGACGAAGGCGGCGGCGCCGTCGGCGTTGGCGGCCTTGGCGAGCGCGGTGATCGGGTAGTCGTTCACGGCCTTGGCGGCCTCGGGGAAGTCCACACCGTCGATCTTCGCAGCATCGGCCTTCACATCGGTCCGGTACACCAGCGACGCGTCCACCTCGCCGAGCTCGACCTTGGTGAGGGCGCCCTTGACGTCCTGCTCCAGGGTGACCGGGGTGAGGTTCACGCCGGCGGCCGTCAGCGCGGTGACCGCCGCGGCGCCGCACGGCACCTCCTTGGCGCACAGCGCGGTCTTCACACCGGTGAGGTCCTTCAGCCCGGCGATGTGCTTGGGGTTGCCCTTGGGGACGGCGATCTCCAGGGTGTTGCGGACGAACACCTTGGGGTCGCCGGTCGCCGCCTTGGCGTCGGTGACCGTCTTCATGGTGGCCGGGCTGGCTGCGGCGAACACGTCGGCCGGGGCGCCGCCGACGATCGACTGCGCCAGGGCCGAGCTGCCGCCGAAGTTGAAGGTGACCTTGACGCCGGGGTTGGCGGCCTCGAACTTCTTGCCGAGGTCGGTGAACGACTCCTTGAGCGAGGCGGCCGCGAAGACCGTGACGGTGCCGCTCGGCTTGGGCGCCGAGGACGCCGAACCGGAGGCCGCGGGCTTGGCGGAGTCGCCGCCGGCGGAGCTCGCGCAGGCGGTGAGGCCGGCCGCGAGGGCGAGGACGGCGGCGGTGGCGGCGGTACGGCGTCTGACGGTGCTCATGCGGGTTCCTGTTCTGCGAGGACAACGGCGATCATAGTGCCGCATCTGCGGTCGGAAAATCCGCTGTTTCATCGCACAGGCGAGGGGGTGCGGCCCTGTGTGCCCGCATGTGCGATGGCTCAACCGGAATGGCTCAACCGGAAAAGCGATGGCCCGCGTGGATCGATACCCGCCAGAGTGTCCGGAACACCGAGGAACGGGGGAGACATGTCGACACTGCGGGTGACCGCCGAGCGCCTGACCATCCACGAGCACCCCAACGCCGACGCGCTGGAGCTGGCCCAGGTCGGCCTCTACCGCGCGGTGGTGGCCAAGGGCGCCTACCGCACCGGCGAGCTGGCGCTCTACATCCCGGAGCAGGCGGTGCTGCCCGCCGGGCTGATCGAGGAGCTCGGACTAACCGGCAAGCTGGCCGGCGGCAACGCCGACCGGGTCAAGGCGGTCCGGCTGCGCGGCGAGCTCTCCCAAGGCATCGTCTGCCGCCCCCGCGCGCTGGACGGCGCCGACCTCTCGGCGGCCGCCGAGGCGGGCGAGGACTTCGCCGGACTGCTCGGCATCACCAAGTGGGCGCCGCCGATCCCCACCTCGATGAGTGGCGACGTGGAGGCCGCGCCGGACCTGCTGCCCTGGGTCGACATCGAGAACCTCAAGCGCTTCCCGGGTGTCTTCGAGCCCGGCGAGCCGGTGGTCATCACCGAGAAGCTGCACGGCAGTTGCTGCCTGCTCACCTTCCACGCCGCCACCGGCGAGGTGCAGGTCTCCTCCAAGGGTATCGGCGCGCAGGGCCTGGCGCTGAAGGAGGACGAGCGCAACCTCTACTGGCGCGCGGTCCGCGGCCATGGCGTCGCCGAGGTGGCGGCCCGGCTGGCCGAGCGGCTCGGTGCGAGCCGGATCGGCGTGTTCGGCGAGGTGTTCGGCGAGGGCGTCCAGGACCTGGCGTACGGCGCCTCGGCCCGCGCGGACCGGCTCGGCTACGCGGTCTTCGACGTCTCGGCCGAGATCGACGGGCAGGTGGTCTGGCTGGACGCGGCCGACCTGCTCGACGGCGAACTGCCCCTGGTGCCGCGGCTGTGGAGCGGCCCGTACGACGAGCGGACCGTGCTGGAGCTGGCCGAGGGCCGGGAGACGGTCTCCGGGCGCGGCCTGCACATCCGCGAGGGCGTGGTGGTCCGCCCCGCCGTCGAGCGGTACAGCTTCGTGCTCGGCGGCCGGGCGATCGCCAAGGCGGTCGGCGGCGCGTACCTGACCCGCAAGGGCGGCACCGAGTACGAGTAGACCTGCGAGCGGGCCAGGCCCTCTCTTCCGGATCGCGTCGGATCAGCGCGCGTCGTTGATGGGCCCCTCCTGCCCGTCGGCGGGCAAGGAGGGAGCGTGCTCCGGCGGCGGGCGCCCGGCGTGATCCGAAAGAGAGGGCCTAACTCCGTTGGGCGCACCGGTCGTTCCGGTGCGCCCTTCTGTGCTGACGGGTGGTCGGCTAGCGTGGCCGGGTACGCACGCCTGTTCCCGCCACACCGTGGAGGACCACCATGCCGGACACCCGAATCCCGGGGCCGCCCGGACTGCCGCTGATCGGATCGATGCTCGACCTGCGGCGCGACGCGCTCCAGGCCTACCGGGACGCCTTCCGCGAGCACGGCGACGTGGTGCGCTTCACCGCCGGCCCGCCCGGGCTGCGGGCCACCTTCTGGATGGTCTACTCGCCCGAGGCCGCCCAGCAGGTGCTGGCCGGCGAGTCGGCCAATTTCCGCAAGGAGAGCGCCTTCTACGAGGAGATCCGGCAGAGCTTCGGCAACGGCCTGCTGACCTCGCAGGACGAGGACTACCAGCGCCAACGCCGACTGATCCAGCCGCTGTTCACCCGCCGCCGGGTGGACACCTACGCCGAGGCGATCGCGGTCGAGGCGGAGGCCCTCGTCGAGCGCTGGGCGGCGGTGCCGGACGGCGTGGTGGAGGCCGCCGGCGAGATGTCCGGCTTCGCGCTGCGGGCGGTGGCGCGGATCCTGTTCGGCACGGACGTGGAGGAGGCCATCGCCACCGTCCGGGACAACTTCCCGATCCTGGGCGCCTTCGTGCGAACCCGCGGCTTCTCGCCGCTGCGCCTGCCCCGGCAGTGGCCGCTGCCCGCGCACAAGGAGGCGCTGGCCGCCGAGCAGGCCCTGTACGCGGTGTGCGACCAGATCATCGCCCGTCGCGGCGACGCCGAGACCGAGGACCTGCTCGGCCTGCTCGCGACCGCCCGCGACGAGGACGGCGGACAGCTGGACGCCACCGAACTCCGCGAGCAGGTCCTGGTGTTCCTGCTCGCCGGCCACGAGACCACCGCCACCTCGCTCACCTTCGCGCTGCACCTGCTCGGCCTGCACCCCAAGGAGCAGGAACGGGCCCGCGAAGAGGTCGACCGGGTGCTGGCCGGCGGCCGCCGGCCCACCGCCGAGGACTACAACGCGCTGCCGTACACCACCCAGGTGCTGAAGGAGGCGATGCGGCTCTTCCCGGCGGCGCCCGCGATCGGCCGGCGCTCGGTGGCCGAGACGGTCATCGGCGGCGTCACCGTCCCCGCCGGCTCGGACGTGCTGGTCTCGCCGTACGTCACCCACCGGCACCCGGCGCATTGGGAGGACCCGGAGCGCTTCGACCCGGACCGGTTCACCCCCGAGCGGGAGGCGCAGCGCCACCGCTACGCCTGGTTCCCGTTCGGCGGCGGGCCGCGGGCCTGCATCGGGCAGCACTTCTCGATGCTCGAGTCGGTGCTCGGACTGGCCGCGCTGCTGCGGGAGTTCGAGATCGAGGCGGTGGACACCGAGGTCGAGCTCGGCCAGGGCATCACCCTGGAGACGCGCAGCCCGGTGCGGATCAGGCTCACCCGGCGCGGCTGACGCGCCGTACGGCGGCCGGGGCGGTGTGATCACCGCCCCGGCCGTCCGTCGTTCCGTGACGGTCCGTCAGGCGGTGTGGCGCACACACCGGTACCCATTCGAGCACAACCCACCCAGACGCGGGGCAGCTTTTCACATCTTCGGGTGACCACCTCCGGACGCTGAGTAGCGTCCAGCGGCATCCGAGACCGAAAGCGCACATGCGAGAGGCACATGACCCTCCCGCTCGGAGGCCCCGATGGGAACCATGAACCACTTCAGCTTCGGCTGGCTCACCCCGACGCTCTCGTACCTCATGGCCTGCGCCGGCGCCGCGCTCGGCCTGCGCTGCACCCTGCGGGCGCTGGCCGCCACCGGCACCGCCCGCCGCAACTGGCTGCTCACCGCCGCCGCGGCGATCGGCTCGGGCATCTGGACCATGCACTTCGTGGCCATGTTCGGGTTCTCCGTCGACGGCACCGAACTGCGCTACGACGTCCCGCTCACCATCCTCAGCCTGCTGGTCGCCGTCCTGGTGGTCGGACTCGGCGTCTTCACCGTCGGGTACGGCCGCCACCGCGGCCGCAGCCTGCTGCTCGGCGGCCTGACCACCGGGGTGGGCGTCGCCGCCATGCACTACCTCGGGATGGCCGCGGTGCTCATCCACGGCCGGATCACCTACCGGCCCGGCACGGTCGGCCTGTCCGTCCTGGTCGCGGTCGCCGCTGCCACCGCCGCGCTCTGGGCCGCTGTCACCATCCGCACCATGCTCGCCGCCGGCGGCGCCGCCCTGGTGATGGGCGTCGCGGTCAGCTGCATGCACTACACCGGCATGGCCGCCGTCCAGGTCCAGATGGAGCCCGCCCGGACCGAACTCGGCGGCGCCACCCCAATGCAGTTCATCTTCCCGCTGGCGGTCGGGCTCGGCTCCTTCCTCTTCCTCACCTCCGCCTTCGTCGCGCTCTCGCCCTCCGCCCAGGAACGCGCCGCCTACCGCGAGGCCGGCGAACTCGCCGTCGAGGACCTCCGCCGCGCGGCCTGACCGCCCGCCCCACCCCCCAGAGCGCCCCGACTCCTGACGCAGCCACCGTCCGTCGAAAGGCTCACCGCCCATGCGTGCCAGCTCCCGCAGTGGACCCGCGGCGCCGACCACCGCGCGCGGCCCCGCCCGGCCCGGGGCCGGCGGGCCCCGCCGCGGAGCCCATGCCGGCCAGCCCGCCCGGGAAGGCTCCCCGCCCGCGCCCGCGCCTGCGGCGGCCGGCGACCCGACCCCGGCCGGCGACTCCCGGGCCCGGTCGCGGCTGCGGCCGCGCACCGTCCGGGCCAGGATCGTCGCGCTGCTGATGGTCCCGGTGGTCTCGGTGCTCGCCCTGTGGTCCTTCGCCACCGTCACCGCCGCCGGCGGCGTCTGGGAGCTGATCCGCTACCAGGACGTCGCGACCACCCTGCTCACCCCGCTCGACGCCACCACGGCCGGACTGCAGGCCGAACGCACCGCCGCCGGCCAGCTGTTCGCCGCCCCCGGCGCGGCCCGGGAGAGCGCCCTGCGGGAGGCCGCCGCCGCCACCGACCGGGCCGCCGCACCGCTCTTCCTCGGCGAGCACTACAACCGGGCCGACGCCGAGGGCCTCGGCGCCGAGACCGCCGCCCGGGTCGACGCGCTCGGCGCGGCCGTCGCCGCGCTGCCCGAGCTGCGCAGCCGGATCACGGCCCGCACGGTCGGCTGGGACGACGCCTACGCCGCGTACACCGACGCCGTCGAACGGGCGCTGGCCGTCGCCGGCTCGGTCACCGGACTGCAGGACCACCGGGCCGCCTCCGACGCCCGGGTGCTGCTGGAATTCGACCGCTCCCGCGAACTGCTCGCCCGCGAGGACGCCCTGCTGCGCTCCGCCCAGGCCGCCGGCCGCTTCGGCGACGAGCAGCAGCGCGAGTTCACCGCCGCGGTCTACGCCCGGCGGCTCTTCGAGCGGACCGCCGCCGGCGACCTGCGCCCCGCCGACCGGGCCGCGCTGCAGACCGTCACCGCCGGCCCCGACCACCAGGACCTGCTGCGCATGGAGGACGCGGTGCGCACCGCCGTCGACGGGAAGCAGGCCGCCCTCGCGGTCGCCGCCGACCGCTGGGCCGCCGCCGAGGACGGGACGGCCCGCGCCCTGCGCGCGGTCGCGACCGACGCCGGCACCGCCGCCGCCCGCCGCAGCGACCCGTACGCGCTCGGCCTGTTCACCCCGTCCGGCGCGGCGGTCGGCCTCGGCCTCGCCGCGGTGGTCGCCTCGCTGCTGATCTCGGTGCAGATCGGCCGCGGCCTGGTCACCGAACTGGTCGGCCTGCGCAACGCCGCCCTGGAGCTGGCCGGCCGCACCCTGCCGGCCACCATGCGGCGGCTGCGGGCCGGCGAGGAGATCGACGTCGATGCCGAACTGCCGCGGGCGGTGCACGGCGAGGACGAGATCGGCCAGGTGCACCGCGCCCTCGGCACCGTTCAGCGGGCCGCCGTCACGGCCGCGGTGGAACGCGCCGAGGTGCTCTCCGGGGTCTCCGGCGTCTTCGTCAACCTGGCCCGCCGCAGCCAGGTCCTGGTGCACCGCCAGCTCACCCTGCTGGACGCGATGGAACGCCGCACCGACGACCCGGCGGAGCTGGACGACCTGTTCCGGCTGGACCACCTGACCACCCGGATGCGCCGCCACGCCGAGGGCCTGATCATCCTCTCCGGCGCCGCCCCCGGCCGGGCCTGGCGCCGGCCCGTCCCGCTGATGGACGTGGTCCGGGCGGCCGTCTCCGAGGTGGAGGAGTACGCCCGCACCGAGGTCCACCCGCTGCCGCCCGCCGCCGTCACCGGCCAGGCCGTCGCCGACCTCACCCACCTGCTCGCCGAACTGGTCGAGAACGCCACCGCCTTCTCGCCGCCGCACACCAAGGTGCACATCCGCGGCGAACGGGTCGGCAACGGCTATGCGCTGGAGGTCGAGGACCGCGGCCTGGGCATGGGCCCGGAGGCGATGGCCGACGCCAACCGGCGGATCGACGCCGCCGACCAGGTCGACCTGTTCGACAGCGACCGGCTCGGCCTGTTCGTGGTCAGCCGGCTGGCCCGGCGCCACCGGGTCCGGGTCTCGCTGCGGCCCTCCCCGTACGGCGGCACCACCGCCGTGGTGCTGCTGCCGACCGACCTGCTCGACCCCGCCGAGGCGGCCCCGGCGGCGCCGCAGCCGTCCGCGGCGGTGCCCGAGCCGCCCGCCGTGCCGCCGGCTGTCCCGCTGCCGCGCGCCGCCGCGACCGCCACCGACCAGGAGTCCGCTCCCGTCCGGGACCCCGCGCCCGCTCTCCCCGAGCTCCCCGAGTCCCCCGAGCTCCCCGAGCGCCCGGCGTTCCCTCCCCGTACCGGCGGCCCGGACGAACTGCCGCGCCGGGTACGGCAGGCCAGCCTGGTCCCGCAGCTGCGCGAGGCGCCGCCGCGCCCGGCGCAGCCACCCCGCACCGATCCACCGCCGCCCGGGCGCAGCCCGGAGGAGGCGCGCGCCGCGATGTCCGCGTTCCAACGCGGCTGGGCGCGCGGCACCGGCCCGCACCGCACCGACGAGCGAGGAGAGACCCGATGATCGGCACCACCCGCCAGCCCGGAGAACTCAACTGGCTGCTGGACGAGTTGGTATCCCGCGTGGCCCAGGTCCGGTACGCCGAGGTGCTCTCCGGCGACGGCCTCGCGATGGGCACCTCGGCGGGCCTGGACCGGGAGGACGCCGAGCACCTGGCCGCCGTCGCCGCCGGCTTCCACAGCCTGGCCAAGGGCGCCGGACGCCACTTTGATGCCGGTGAAGTCCGCCAGACGATGGTGGAGTTGGAGCGCGGCTTCCTGTTCGTGGCAGCCGCCGGCGAGGGCTCCTGCCTGGCCGTCTTCGCCACCGCGGACGCCGATCTCGGCCTGGTCGCCTACGAGATGGCGCGGCTGGTCCGCCGGGTCGGCGAGCACCTGCACACCGCGCCGCGCGACACCCTCGGCGGGTGAGCGCGGTGTCCCAACAGCCGCACCCACAGAGTCCATCGGATCCGTCGCCCGCCCGCTGGTACGACGACGCGGCCGGTCCGATGGTCCGCCCGTACACGATGACCGGCGGACGGACCCGCCCCGAGCCGGAGTTCGACCTGATCGCCCTGGTGGTGGGCGACGTGGACGTCACCCCCGAGCTGCCGGTCGGCCCGGAGCAGGCGGCGCTGCTGCGCCTGTGCCGCGCCAACGCGCTGTCGGTCGCCGAACTCGCCGCCGAGACCGACCTGCCGGTCGGCGTGGTCCGGGTCCTGCTCGGCGACCTGCTGGACGCCGAGTACATCCGGGTCAGCCGGCCCGTCCCGCCCGCCCTGCTCCCCGACGAGCACATCCTCCAGGAGGTCATCGATGGACTCCGCGCCCTCTGAGATTCCCCGACTGGCCCTGAAGATCCTGGTCGCGGGCGGGTTCGGGGTGGGCAAGACCACCCTGGTCGGGGCGGTCAGCGAGATCCGCCCGCTGCGCACCGAGGAGCAACTCACCGCGGCCGGCCGGGGCGTGGACGACCTCGGCGGGGTGGAGCGGAAGACCACCACCACGGTGGCGATGGACTTCGGCCGGATCACCGTCCGGGACGGCCTGGCGGTCTACCTGTTCGGCACCCCGGGCCAGGACCGGTTCTGGTTCCTGTGGGACGAGTTGGCGACGGGTGCGCTCGGCGCCGTGGTGCTGGCGGACACCCGCCGGCTGACCGACTGCTTCCCGGCGGTGGACTTCTTCGAGCGCCGCGACATCCCCTTCGTGGTCGCGGTCAACCGGTTCGCCGGCACCCGGGACTTCCGCCCCGACGAGGTCTCCCGCGCGCTGGACCTGGACGCCGGTACGCCGGTGGTGAGGTGCGACGCACGGCAGCGGGCCTCCGGCAAGCAGGTGCTGGTGGCGCTGGTGGAGCACGCCTCGACGGTGCACGCGGCCCGGACACCCGTCGATGCGGTCGTCGGCGAAGCACGTTGACGAACCGTCATCCCGGAACGGCTGTTCCGCATCCGTCCGCCCGCTGTTCGTGCGGTGGACTCCTGGACGTGTGCTGCGCTCGCTTGGCTGTCCGCCGACAGCAGGCGAAGGAGTATGTACATGTTGATGGGGAACGGGCGGCGCCGACCGGTGCGGGCGGTGGCGGCGGCGGCCGTACTCGCCCTGCTCGCCGGCTGCAGCGGAGCCGCGAGCGCCGGCGGTGGCGGCGACTACACCGTGATGACCTGGGCCCCCTCCGGAACCGGCTCCGCCGACCGCCCGGGCGTCACCGCGCTCGCCGAGGCGATCGGCCGCACCACCGACGCCAAGGGCGGCCTGGGCGGCCACCACCTGCGGGTCCTGACCTGCAACGAGCACAACACCGCGGACGGCGCCACCGCCTGCGCCCGGCAGGCCGCCGACGCCCACGCGGTCGCGGTGATCGGCTCGTACAGCGAGTTCGGCGAGAACTTCATGCCGGTGCTGGAGCAGGCCGGCATCCCGTACATCGGCGGATACGGCATGTCCGGGCCGGAGTTCAGCAGCCCGTACTCCTACCCGGTGGCCGGCGGTACCCCCACCCTGATCGCCGGCAGTGGGCGGCAGCTGGTCGCGGCCGGCTGCAAGCAGATCGCGCTGGTCCGCCCGGACACCAGGGCCGGCGACACCCTCAACCGCTACCTGGCGAGCTCGCTCGGCGACTCCGGGGTCAGGCTGGTCGACCTCAAGGTGCCGGACAAGGACCCGGACTACCCGGCGATCGCCCGCAAGGCGGTCGGCGACGACCAGAAGGGCAACTGCGTCAGCAACGCCCTCTCGCCCGAGGGCAGCCGGAAGCTGCTGGAGGCCTACCGCCAGACGGCCCCGCGCCGCACCCAGCTCAGCTCGGTGATCGGCGCCGTCCAGCAGTCCGTGCTCGCCTCGGTCACCGGCGGCAGCGGCTCGCTGAACGGCTCGCTGGCCACCGGCTGGTATCCGCCGGAGTCGTCCCGGGTCTGGGACGACCTGCGGGCCGCCGCCGGCGGCGACACCCGGATCGACCTCTCCGACCTCGGCGTGCAGACCACCTGGGTGGCCTACCAGGTCTTCCTGGTGGCGGTCGACCGGATCCAGTCGGCCGGCACGCCGCTCACCGCCAAGACCCTGCGCAGCCAGCTCGACAGCGGCGACTCGCTGGACACCGGCGGCGCCACACCCCCGCTCAACTGGGGCATGACCGACATGCTGCCGAGCGCCGAGTCGCCGCGCCTGGTGAACACCTGGGTGACCTTCCAGCAGATCCGGGACGGTCGGCTGACCGAGCAGCAGAGCGGCTTCGTCGACGTCCGGTGGGTGCTGACCGGCGGCCGCCCGCCGCAATGAGTACGCGCCGTGGTGTTGCGCGCGGCCGGCGGCGGGTCCGGCTCGTACGCTGACGGGATGATCGTCCACGAGGAGCGCTCGCCGGGCGCGCTCGCCGCCGAGGGCCGCTGGCCGGAGCTGCTGCTGCGCTTCCGGCGGGCCCGGGCCGCCGGCGCCGGGTCCGCCGGGGCGCTCGGGCACCTGGTCGCGTACGGTGCCCCGCCCGAGCTGGCCGCCCGGCTGTTCGACGGCGACGGCGGCCCCGGCACCGCGGCGGACACCGCCGACCACGATGCGGGGCCGCTCTGGGAGGTCCTGGCCACCCGTCACCCCTGGCGGCGGCTGGCC
Organism: Kitasatospora cinereorecta; assembly: GCF_024172095.1. Lineage (GTDB taxonomy): Bacteria > Actinomycetota > Actinomycetes > Streptomycetales > Streptomycetaceae > Kitasatospora > Kitasatospora cinereorecta. Next base: position 196,291 of record NZ_JAMZDX010000002.1, read on the forward strand.
CCGCTGCTCGAACCGCCGCAGGTCCGGCGGCTGGTAACGCACACCCGCGCGCTGCTCGGCGAGAACCTCGCGCACGACGCCGAACCCGACGAGGAGGGCGTCCCGCTGCGGCTGCAGGTGTGGGAGGCGGCCGGCTGGGACGAACCCGGACGGGTCCGCGAGTACCTGCCGGGCGGCGGCGCCCGGCTCGCCGTCCAAGCCCTGCCGGCGCTGCGCGAGGGCCTCGGCCCGGTACGGCTGCCCGAACCGGGACCGCCCGCCCCCGCGCTGGCGGCCACCCGGCTGCTGGACGGGCTGGCGCCGTGGGCCCGGGCGGTGTGCGTCCGCGGCCAGGCGCCGGACGCGGCCGCGCGACTGGCCTCGGAGCGGCAGGTGACCGGGGGCTGGCTGCCGTTCACCGCCGTCTACCCCGCGCTGGTCCAGCCGGCCGCCGCCCCGGCCGATCGGGGCGCCGCCCAGGGACGGCTCGCGGTGTGGCGGCTGCTGGCCGCGATGACCGGTGAGCGGCGGGTGGTGGCGGCCGAGGTGGACGCCCTGGTGGCCCGGCTGCGGTGCTTCACCTGGAGCGAGCCGGACGACGAGCTGTCGTACCTCCACCTGGCACTGGAGGACCCGGCGACCGGCCTGGCCTGGGCGGTCAGCGGCGGCGCCGAGGTCTGACCGCCCGGACGCGGGTGAGCCCCGGCCCGGCACCGCTCCGGGGGCTGGGAGCAGCGGTGCCGGGCCGGGGCGGTCCCGGGGGTGTCAGGAGGCGGTCTGCTCCAGCGCGGGGGCCGCGTTCTGGTGCGGCACGCCGCCGGTGTGGCCGTCGTCGATGAGCGTGGTCTCGTCGAAGGGCGCCCGGCCGGCCAGCACCTCGGTCATCCGGGACCGGTCCAGTTCGCCGGTCCAGTGGCCGATCAGCACGGTGGCGACCGCGTTGCCGGCGAAGTTGGTCAGCGCCCGGGCCTCCGACATGAACCGGTCGATGCCGACGATCAGGCCGACGCCGTCCACCAGCTCCGGCTTGTGCGACTGCAGGCCGCCCGCCAGCGTGGCCAGCCCGGCGCCGGTGACGCCCGCCGCGCCCTTGGAGGCGATCACCATGAACAGCAGCAGCGAGAGCTGCTGGCCGATCGACATCGGCTTGTCCATCGCCTCGGAGATGAAGATCGACGCCATGGTCAGGTAGATCGCGGTGCCGTCCAGGTTGAAGCTGTAGCCGGTGGGCACGGTGATGCCGACCACCGGGCGGGAGACGCCCAGGTGCTCCATCTTGGCGATCAGCCGCGGCAGCGCGCTCTCCGAGGACGAGGTGGAGAGGATCAGCAGGAACTCCCGGCCGAGGTAGCGCAGCAGGGCGAACACGTTCACCCCGGCGACCAGGCGCAGCAGCAGGCCCAGCACCACGACCACGAACAGCACGCAGGTGACGTAGAAGCCGATCATGATGACCGCGAGGCTCTTCAGCGCGGCCACGCCGGTGGCACCGACCACGGCCGCCATCGCGCCGAAGGCGCCGACCGGGGCCAGCCACATGATCATCGACATCACCCGGAAGACCAGCTTCTGCAGGTGCTCGACCCCGCGCAGCACGGGCGTACCGGCCGAGCCCATCGCCTGCAGCGCGAAGCCGGCGAGCAGGGCGACCAGCAGGGTCTGCAGCACCTTGCCCTCGGTGAGGGCCGAGAACATCGTGGTCGGGATGATCCCGAGCAGGAAGTCGGCGGTCGAGGTGGCGCCGCCGGCCGCCGCCTGGGCGTGGCCCGACTTGGCCAGTGCGGCGGTCAGGTGCAGGCCCGAGCCCGGCTCCAGCAGGTTGCCGACCACCAGGCCGATGCCCAGCGCCACGGTCGACGTCACCAGGAAGTAGCCGAGCGCCAGACCGCCGACCCGGCCGACCTTGGCGGCCTTGGTCACCGAGCCGACGCCCAGCACGATGGTGCAGAAGATCACCGGGCTGATCATCATCTTGATCAGGTTGACGAAGCCGGTCCCGACCGGCTTCAACTCCACCGCGAACCCCGGCGCCACCAGACCCACCGCGATGCCGGCCAGCACCGCCGCGATCACCGCCAGGTAGAGGTAGTGCGTGCGGTCGGACCGTCTCGTCCGGACTGCTCCCGTCGTCGACATGTGCGGCTCCTTCGCCCTGCTGTCCTGCGGCCCCGGGGGGAGGGCCGACGGCCCGGGTGGCGGGCCGGTTCGACTATGGGCTCCGGCGTGACGCGGGTCACGTTTGCGTTCATAGAGTTCACGTCCGCCCGGCCCTTGCCCCCGCCCCCGGGCCAGGCACACTGTCTGACATGGCCGTCCCCCCGAACCCGCCCCGGCGCCGCCCGCTGCGCAGTCTCGCCGGGCAGCTGTTCGTGGTGCAGATCGTCATCGTCGCCGCCGTGGTCGCCGGCGGCGCCGTCCTGGCGTACCTCTTCACCGAGCACCGGTACGAGGACTCGGTCCGCCGCCAGGCCACCACCGTCGCCCTGTCGCTCGCCGACTCGCCGACCGTCCGCGAGGCCGCCACCGGGCCCGACCCCAGCGCCGTCATCCAGCCGTACGCCGAACAGGTCCGCCAGGACACCGGCGTCTCCTTCATCACCGTCATGGACACCCACGGCATCCGCTGGTCCCACCCCGACCCCGCCCGCATCGGCGAGCCCTACCTCGGCCAGATCAAGCAGGCCCTCGCCGGGCAGGTCTTCGCCGAGACCGCCACCGGCACCCTCGGCCCCTCCATGCGCGTGGTCGCCCCCGTGTACGACCGGGACCACCACGTCGTCGGCCTGGTCAGCGCCGGCATCACCCTGCACTCGATCAGCGACCAGCTGCGCGCCCCGCTGCTCGCCCTGGTCGGTGTCGCCGGCGCCGCCCTGGTGGTCGGCGGCATCGGCACCTACCTCGCCAACGCCCGGCTGCGCCGACACACCCACGGCATGGGCGCCGACCAGCTCAGCCACCTGTACGACTACCACCAGGCCACCCTGCACTCCGTCCGCGAGGGCCTGATCCTGCTCGACGGCGGCCGGCGGATCGTGCTGTGCAACGACGCCGCCCGCGAACTGCTCGCCCTCGCCGGCGACCTGGACGGCGTGCCGGTCGCCGACCTCGGCCTGCCCGGCTCGCTCACCGGCGCCCTCACCGCCGCCACCCCGGTCCGCGACGAGGTCCACCTGACCGCCGAACGCGTCGTCCTGCTCAACACCTCCGCCGTCGGCCCCGGCCTCGGCACCGTGGTCACCCTCCGGGACCACACCGAACTCCAGGGCCTCACCGGCGAACTGGACACCGTCCGCGGCTTCGCCGACGCCCTCAGCGCGCAGGCCCACGAAGCCGCCAACCGGCTGCACGCCGTCGTCTCCCTCGTCGAACTCGGCCGCCACCAGGAGGCCGTGGACTTCGCCACCGCCGAACTCGCCCTCGCCCAGCGGCTCACCGACAAGGTCGTCGACGCCGTCGGCGAACCCGTCCTCGCCGCCCTGCTGCTCGGCAAGGCCGCCCAGGCCGCCGAACGCGGCGTCGACCTGGTCCTCACCGACGACAGCCGGATCGACGACGGCGTCCTGCCGCCCGGCCTCACCCCGCGCGACCTGGTCACCCTGCTCGGCAACCTGGTCGACAACGCCGTCGACGCCGCCATCGAGAACGCCGCCGTCCACCCCGGCACCCCCGAGGTCACCGTCACCGCCCGCACCGACCACGGCGAACTCCTGCTGCGCGTCGCCGACACCGGCGCCGGCATCGACCCCGCCGCCGCCACCGACGTCTTCCACCGCGGCTGGACCACCAAACAGCACGGCCGCGGCCTCGGACTCGCCCTGGTCGCCCAGACCGCCCGCCGCAACGGCGGCGGGGTCGAGATCGGCCGCGACCGCGGCGCCGTCCTCACCGTCCGCCTCCCGCTCCGGCCCCCCGCCCCTGCCGTACCCGGGCCCGCCGTACCCGCCGCCCGAGCCGAGGAGGCCGCCCGGTGATCCCCGTCCTGGTCGTCGAGGACGACCCCGTCGCCGCCTCCGCCCACGCCCTCTACGTCGAGCGCGCCCCCGGCTTCCACCCCGCCGCCACCGTCCACACCTGCGCCGACGCCCTGCGCGCCCTCGACCGCGCCCGCGCCGCCGGCACCCCCGTCGAACTCATCCTGCTCGACCTCCACCTCCCCGACGGCCACGGCCTCCAGCTCTGCCGCACCCTGCGCGCCGCCGGCCACGGCGCCGACATCATCGCCGTCACCTCCGCCCGCGACCTCGCCATGGTCCGCCACGCCGTCTCCGCCGGCGTCGTCCAGTACCTGCTCAAACCCTTCAGCAGCGCCGCCCTCGGCGACCGCCTCGAGCGCTACGCCCGCTACCGCGCCTCACTCGGCCGCGCCGGCGACGCCCTCGGCCAGGACGAGGTCGACCACGCCTTCGCCGTCCTGCGCACCCCCGACCGCAGCAGCCTCCCCAAGGGCCTCAGCGCCCCCACCCTGGACACCGTCGCCACCGTCCTGCGCACCGCCCCCGACGGCCTCTCCGCCGCCGCGGTCGCCGCCGCCGCCGGCGTCTCCCGCATCACCGCCCGGCGCTACCTCGAACACCTCGTCGACACCGGCCTCGCCGCCCGCGAACCCCAGTACGGCCAAGTCGGCCGCCCCGAACTCACCTACCGCTGGCGCTAGGGAGGCACTCCTGCAAGGGGCTCGGGGAACCGCGAGGCCGACCCCTGGACTGGTCAACCTCTCAAGTGGGGCCCACCGTTGGTGGCGCTTCCCGACGCCCAGCCATCCAACCGGCGGAGACCAGCCCGTCAGGGGCTCGGGGAACCGCGAGGCCGACCCCGGGACCGGTCAACCTCCCGAGCGGGGCCCACCGTTGGTGGCGTTCCGGCCGCTCACCCCTCCCGCTCGGCCACCGCCAGGAACCGCACGTCCGAGTCCACGTACGACACCAACCGCCACCCCGCCCCCGCCAGCAGCCCCCGCAGCGGCCCCTCGGCCCGGATGTCGTCCGCCGTGAGCTGCCGCCCGTGCCGCGCGGCGAGCGCGGCCCGCCCGATCGGGTGGTACAGCGCGAGCCGTCCGCCGCCCCGGGTGACCCGGGCGAGTTCCCGCAGGCCGCTCTCCGGTCCCGGCAGGTGCGAGATGAGTCCGGCCCCGAAGACCAGGTCGACGACCCCGTCCCGCAGCGGCAGCCGCCCGCAGTCGGCGGTGACGAGCGCCGCGTCCACGCCCTTCGCGGCCGCCTGTGCCAGCATCTCCGGCGTCAGGTCGATCCCGAGCACCACACCGTCCGGCCCCACCGCGTCCCGCAGCGGCGCCAGCGCGCGCCCCGTCCCGCAGCCCGCGTCGAGCACGAACTCTCCGCCGGACAGCCCGAGTCCGGCGACGGCGGCGGCGTACCGCGGTTCGTCGCCGGGGAACTTGGCGTCCCAGCCCGCCGCGCGTTCGGCGAAGAACTCCCTGGCGCGGGCCGGCTCGGATTCGTACGACACGCCCGCAGACTACCCGTAACCCATGAAGCGTCGGCTCGTTGTCGTTCCGACCGAGGTGTCACCCGGTCGAGTGGTCTTCCCGCCGATCCCGGCCGACCTGGTCATTTCCCGATAAAGTTAGGCTTACCTAACTTTAAGGGAGCTCTGCTGTGACCCTCACCGTCGGCACCGTCGGCGCCGCCCCCGTCGGCGACGCGATCCTGCGCCGTCAGCGCATCCGCGAGTCGGCCGCCCGCACCTACGCCCGGTCGTTCCCGATCGTGCCGGTCCGGGCCAACGGGATGACGGTCGAGGGTGCCGACGGCCGCCGCTACCTCGACTGCCTGTCCGGGGCGGGCACGCTGGCGCTCGGTCACAACCACCCGGTGGTGCTGGAGGCGATCCGCCGCACCCTGGACAGCGGCGCCCCGCTGCACCTCCTCGACCTGGCCACCGCCGAGAAGGACGACTTCACCACCGCGCTGCTCGCCAGCCTGCCGCCGGCCTTCGCGGCCAACGCCCGGATCCACTTCTGCGGTCCGGCGGGCACCGACGCGGTCGAGGCGGCGCTGAAGCTGATGCAGACCGCGACGGGGCGGCGCGGCGCGCTCGCCTTCACCGGCGCGTACCACGGGATGACAGCCGGCGCGCTGGCGGTCACCGGCAACGTGGCGGTCAAGGAGCCGCTGCCGAGCGGGGGAGAGGTGACCCGGCTGCCGTTCCCGTACGCCTACCGCTGCCCGTTCGGGGTGGGCGGCGAGCGGGGCGCCGAGCTGTCCGCCGCGTACACCGAGCGCCTGCTGGACGACCCGTCCGGCGGGGTGCTGCCGCCCGCGGCGATGATCGTGGAGGCGGTCCAGGGCGAGGGCGGGGTCGTCCCGGCGCCGGACGGCTGGCTGCGCGCGATGCGCCGGATCACCGCCGAGCGGGGCATCCCGCTGATCGTGGACGAGGTGCAGACCGGCGTCGGCCGCACCGGCGCGATGTGGGCGGTGGAGCACAGCGGGGTGATGCCCGACGCGATGGTGCTCTCCAAGGCGATCGGCGGCAGCCTGCCGCTGGCCGTGGTGGTCTACCGCGAGGAGTACGACGGCTGGCGGCCGGGCGCGCACACCGGCACCTTCCGCGGCAACACGCTGGCGATGGCGGCCGGCGCCGCCACGCTCCGGTTCGTGGCCGACCACGGGCTGGTGGCCCGCGCCGCGACGGTCGGCGCCCGGATGGCGGCCCGGCTCGACGGTGCGCGCGGACGGCTGCCGGTGATCGGGGACGTCCGCGGCCGCGGCCTGATGCTCGGCGTCGAACTGGTCGACCCCGCGGGCACGCCCGACAGCTGCGGCGCGCTGCCGCCGGACCCGCGCCTCGCCGTCCGGGTGCGCGAGGCGTGCCTGGCCCGCGGGCTGATCGTCGAACTCGGCGGCCGCCACGACGCGGTGCTGCGTCTGCTCCCACCGCTCACCATCACCGACGAGCAGGCCGAGGCCGTCCTCGACCGCCTCCTCGACGCCATCGAGAACGCCGCCACCGCCCCTTCCGCTACCGGGAGCGCCGCCACCGCCCCCGCCGGGAACCCGGCATGACGGACCCGCACCACCTCGCCGCCGACGACTGGCCGGCCCTCTCCGGCGGCACGGCCGGCCCCGCGGCGCTGCGCCCGCTGCTGGAGGAGGTCCTGGCGGCGCTGTCGGCCGGCGCGCAGCGGCGCGGCGGGCCGATCGCCGCAGGCCGTCCGGCCGAGGCCGCCGACCGGGTCCGGGCCGCCCTCGCGGACGCCACCGGCCCCGCCGCGCTCGCCCGGCTGACCGAACTGCTGGCCCACGGCGGCGCCGACCCGGCCGATCCGGCGTGCGCCGCCCACCTGCACTGCCCGCCGCTGGCCGTGGCGGCCGCCGCCGACCTGGCGGTCAGCGCGCTCAACCCCTCGCAGGACTCGTGGGACCAGGCGCCCGCCGCGACCGCCCTGGAGCGCGAACTGCTGGCCGAGCTGGCCGCCCTGGTGGGGTTCGACCCGGCCGGATCGGCCGGGGTGCTGACCTCGGGTGGCACGGAGTCCAACCTGATGGGCCTGATGCTGGCCCGGGACCGGCGCCTCGGCCCGGACGTCGAACTGGACGGCGTCCCGCCCGGCGTCCGTCCGCGGATCCTCGCCTCGCAGGCGGCGCACTTCTCCGTCCAGCGCGCGGCCGCCCTGCTCGGCCTGGGGGAGCGCGCGGTCCGCGCCGTGCCGGTCGACCGGACGCTGCGGATGGACCCGGCGGCGCTCGCGGAGGCACTCGCCGCGACGGCCCGGGAGGGCGCCGTCCCGGTCGCGGTGGTCGCCACCGCCGGGACCACCGACACCGGCGCGATCGACCCGCTCGGCCCGGTCGCCGACCTGGCGTCCCGGTACGGCGCCTGGCTGCACGTGGACGCGGCGTACGGCGGTGGCGCGCTGTTCTCCGACCGGCTGTCCCCGCTGCTGGCCGGCGTCGAGCGGGCGGACTCGGTCTCGCTCGACTGGCACAAGCTGGGCTGGCAGCCGGCCGCCGCCGGGGTGTTCCTGGTCCGCCGGGCGGAGACGTACGCGTCCCTCGCCCGCCGCGCCGTCTACCTCAATCCGGCCGACGACGAGGAGGCCGGGTACCCGAGCCTGCTGGGCCTCTCGCTGCGCACCACCCGCCGTCCGGACGCCTTCAAACTGGCCGTCACCCTGCGCACGCTGGGCCGTGCGGGCCTCGGCCGGATGGTGGACCGCTGCCACGAGCTGGCCCTCGCCGCCGCCGAGCTGGTCCGGGCCGAGCCGGCGTTGGAGCTGCACTGCGACCCGGTGCTCACCACCGTGGTCTTCCGCTACCTCCCGACCGGCACCGCAGGCTCCGCTGTCGACCCCGCCGCCGCGGACCGGATCAACGCCGAACTGCGCCGCGAACTGCTGCGCACCGGCCGGGCCGTGGTCGGCCGGACCGAACTCCCCGCCCCCGCGCACTCCTCGAACGCCGCGGGCCTGGTCCGACTGAAACTCACCCTTCTCAATCCCCGGACGACGCCGTCCGATCTGGCCGATCTGCTGGCCGCCGTGGTCCGGGCCGGTCGCCGGGTGGAGCAATCGTCCTAACCGAATGCCCGCTCTGGCCAAGACAATCGGAGAAACGTACACTGGTCGCCCGTGACGGCCGGTCAATTCGGTGAATCCTCCGAAGAGACTCCGTGAACATACTTCCGCTCGCCTGTCCACGTGATTCCGGCCGTGGACAGGCGATATTTTGCCATCTCCCGAACCGGACTTGCGGATTCGACCGAGCCGGGCGGTAACTTCTCGTAGTCGCCGCCACACCGGGAGCGCACGGCTCTCAGGGACTAGCGGCACAAGGGGGCTCCACCACATGCGCGACCGCGTTCCTGCGGTTTTCGCGGCATGCCGTTGCGCGACGCCGACGCTGTCGGCAGTACCGCGCTCGTTCGGCTAGCCCGACCCGAGAATTCTCCGCCCGACCGGCGTTTCCGGCCGCTTTCCCTTGGCTCGCCCCGACCGGGCGACCGAGGTGTCCGACGGCTGCCCAAAACCCCCTCTTATGTCCTCAGTTCTGCGACGCGGAGGCCGCGGCATGAGCGAATCGCTCCTGAGCACCACCCTTGCCACCTTCACCACCCATGGACCCTTCGAGGTCCGGCCCTTCTCGGACCGCTGCCGGTCCGTGTTCGAACTCGGCGACCACCTCCTGATCGGGGTCAGTCCGGGAAACAGCTATTTCGGTCCGCAGCGGATCGCCGAACTCGTGCGGTGGGGACACGAGTTCTTCGACGCCGTCGACATCGTCTACGCGGACCTGCACGTCGACGCGCAATTCACCGCCGCCGGCTACACCGCCGAGCACGCCGAGCGGCGCGCCGCCAAGGAGGTCAAGGCCACCCAGCGGCGGATCCAGCGCGGGGTCGCCGAGGCGGGCCGTCCCGGGGTCGGCGTGCACGCCCTGTCGGAGTTCCTGCCCCGGGCGACCTACCGGGAGCTGCACCGCGAGGTGCTGCACGCCCTCGGCACCGACCCCGAGTTCCGGGCGGCCACCGAGGGGATGGCCCGCTCCTTCCTGCGGGCCCGGCAGGCCGACGGCACCGCCCCCGCCCCCGATCGGCTGGCCGCCGGCGTCGACTACATCGCCGCCGAGCTGCCGTTCTTCCTGGACACCCCGGCGCTGCTCGGGGTGCGCTCCTCGGTCGCCTGCTACCACGTCGAACTCCCGCTCACCCCGGTGCTGTTCGGCCGCACCGAGGGCCTGCGCGCAGTCCCCGCGCAGGCGTACGCGGTGGTCCGTCCGACCGCCGCACCGCAGGTCGCCGCCGCCTGACCGGCCGTCACCCATCGCAAGGAGAACACCCCGTATGACCGACACTGTGCAGCCCGAGTTCACCTTCCCGCTCTCCCGGCGCGGCGACATCGTGCCCGAGGAGGCGAACCTGCTGCGCGAGAAGCACCCGGTGGCGAAGGTCCGCACCCTGACCGGGGACGACGCCTGGCTGGTCAGCAGCTACGCCCTCGCCAAGCAGGTGCTGGAGGACGAGCGGTTCAGCCTCAAGGACACCGCCAACCCGGGCGTCCCGCGCCAGTACGCGCTGACCATCCCGCCGGAGGTGGTCAACAACATGGGCAACATCAACAGCGCCGGACTGCGCAACGCCGTGATGAAGACCCTCTCCCCGCGCGCCGACAAGGAGTTGGCGAGCTGGCTGGAGGCCGAGGCGCACCGGCTGATCGACCGGCTGATCGAGCAGGGCGCCCCCGGCGAGTTGCGCGACGGCTTCACCGAGCCGTACTCGGCCGCCCTGCACTGCCGGCTGCTCGGCATCCCCACCGACGACTGGCGGCGGTTGATGTCCGGCATCGACGTCGCGTTCATCACCAGCCCGGAGCCGTTCGAGGGCTCCACGCCCAACTGGTACAAGGATCTCGGCTACATGGTCGACCGGCTCAACGCCGACCCGGAGCCCACCGAGGGGCTGCTCGGCCGGTTCGCCGAGCTGCGCCGCTCCCCGGACGTCTCGGACCGGGTCAGTGACGAGCTGCTCGCCACCGTCGCCCTGTCGCTGTTCGGGGCGGGCGCGGTCTCCACCTCCTCGTTCCTGCTGCACGCGATCATCTACCTGGTGGAGCGGCCCGAGTTGGCCGAGCGGATCCGCCGGGAGCCGGCGGTGATCGGCCGGGCGGTGGACGAGCTGCTGCGCTACAACCTGTCGATCGGCGACGCGCTGCCGCGGATCGCCCTGGCGGACGTGCGGCTGGGGGAGGTGCTGGTGAAGGAGGGCGAGCTGGTCCTGGTGCTGATCGAGGGCGCCAACCACGACCCGGAGGTCTTCCCGCACCCGGAGCGGATCGACTTCGACCGGGAGTCCAACCCGCACCTGGCGTTCGGCGGCGGCCGGCACTTCTGCCCGGCGTCGGCGCTGGGACGCACCCACGCCGAGATCGCCGTCACGGCGCTGGTGGAGCGGCTGCCCGAGCTGCGGCTCGCCCTGCCGGTGGAGCAGCTGGCCTGGCGTCCGGGCTTCATCAAGCGCCTGCCGGAGCGGCTGCCGGTGGTCTGGTGAACCGGGGCGCCCGTGCGGCCCGCGCAAGCCGCACGGGGCTCAGTCGAGGCCGAGCAGGATGGCGTGGATCCGGTCCCACTGGTCCGCGTCGGCGGTGACCAGCAGGCCGTCCTCGCAGCCCGGGGCCTCCGGGCGGTAGGCGCTGCCGTCGAGGCGGGCGGAGCGTCCGCCCGCCTCGGTGACCAGCAGCGAGCCGGGGGCGTGGTCCCAGGGGAGCGTGCGCCAGTACAGGATGAAGTCCTGCTCGCCGGTGGCCACCAGCGGGTACTCGATGCCGGCCGCGCTCCGCCCGCCGCTGAGGTGGCCGAAGACCCGGGCGTTGCTCTGCAGGCGGTGGTGGGTGGCGGGGTCGAGGAAGCGGCTCTTCAGGATGCCCTGCCACTGCGCGGGGGAGTCGGCGACCGGCGGGTGGGTCAGCCGCCGGCCGTCGCACCAGGCGCCGGAGCCGAGTTCGGCGGCGTACGCGGTGCCGGTGACCGGCTGCCAGATCCAGGCGGCGACGGTCTGCCCGGCCCGGACCAGGGAGGCCATCACGGCGAAGTTCGGCCGGCCGGCCACGAAGTTGGAGGTCCCGTCGACCGGGTCGACCAGCCAGACGGCCGGCTCGGAGTGCAGGGCGCGGGCCAGCTCCGGATCGGCCGAGACGGCCTCCTCGCCGACCACCGGGACGGGCAGCAGCTCGCGCAGCCGGTGCGCGATGATCTGCTCCGCCTCGCGGTCGGCCACGGTGACCACCTCGCCGGGGGCCTTCTCCATCACCTCGCCGGCGGCCAGCGCGCGGAACCTCGGTTCCACGGCCACGGCCGACGCCTCGGCGAGGATCTCCGCCACCTTCTCCATCAGCACGTGCCCGCTCCCTTCGCTGACTCCACTCTCGCACGTCCGTGCGGTCCGGCTCGCGCCGGTCCACGCCGGTCGGAGATGCTGATCGACTTGTCGACATGGAGTCACCGGGGCCCGCCGTCGCGCGGAGGCCGGCGGGCGGGCGGCGGCGTCAGCTGCGGCGGGAGAGGGCCACGCCCGCCAGGCAGAGCGCCCCGCCGACGAAGGCGAGGGGGCGCGGCAGCTCGCCGAGGACGGCCCAGGACATCAGCACCACCAGCGCCGGCACGGTGTAGGTGGTGGCGCCGAGCCGGCCCGCCGTGGTGCGGGCCAGCGCGTACGCCCAGGCGGTGAAGGCCAGCGCGGTCGGGAACAGCCCCAGGTAGACCATGTTGAGGGTGGCGCCGGCCGGGGCCGCGGCCACCTGGGAGACCAGCTGCGGGGCGAACGGCAGGCACACCGCCGCTCCGGTCAGGCAGCCGAAGGCGGTCGCCTGCAGCGGTGAGGCGTGCCGCAGCGCCGGCTTCTGCAGCACCACGCCCACCGCGTACGTCACCGCGGCGAGCGCGCACAGCAGGATCCCGCCGATCGGGCCGCCGCCGCTCGAGGTGGCGATCCCGACCACCAGGGCGCCGCAGAACGACACGGCGAGCCCGGCCAGCAGCTTGCGCGGCAGCCCCTCGCCCAGCAGTCGGCCGCCGAGCAGGGCGATCAGCAGCGGGCCGAGCGCCACCACCATCGCCGCGGTGCCGGCGTCCACCAGGTGCTCGCCCCAGTGGATCGCCACCGTGTACAGCCCGAACCACACCACCCCGGAGGCGGCGATCCCCGGCCAGGCCGCCCGCGGCGGCAGTCCCTCGCCGCGGGCCAGCAGCATCACCACCAGCACGAGCGAGCCGACCAGCAGCCGGCCCAGGGCGAGCGCGCCGGGGCCGAAGTGGTCGGCGGCGCTGCGGATCGAGACGAAGGCGGACGCCCAGAGGACGACGGCGGTGGCCGCGGCGGCCACCGCCCCGGCGGCCGGGCGGTCGGCGGTGGTGGGGGAGAGGTCCATGCGGGTCAGGCTACGGACCGGCCCCCTGCGCGCAACCGGGTTTTCCCCGGGCACCCGACGTGGACTGACGATGCGTCAGGCCGCGGTGGTCGCGGTCGGCCGGGGCGGCGCGGGGGTGTGGCGGCGGCGGTAGCGCCGTTCGGTGGCGGTGGTGAGGGCCAGCAGCAGGGCGAGGGCGGCGGCGGTGCAGGTCACCAGGAACGGGGCCGCCGGGCCGTGGTGGTCGGCGGCCCAGCCGGCGGCGAGGGTGCCCGCGGACTGGGCCAGGGTGATGCTGCTGACCAGCGCGGCCATCGCCTCGCCCAGCCGCTCGGCCGGGACGGTCCGCTCGGCCAGCCCGAACATGGTGATCATCTGCGGGGCGACCGCCGCGCCCAGACAGCCGGTGGCGACCGTCAGCGCGGTCATGGTGTCGGCGAACGGCAGCAGCAGCGAGGCGGCCAGCAGCAGGACGGTACCGCCCTTCAGTCGCACCGGCAGCCCGACCCGGGCGGGCAGCGCCGCGGTGGCCACCCCGGCGAACGAGGAGACGCCGCCGATCAGGCCGTACAGCAGGCCGGCCGCCCCGGGGTGGCCGAGGTGTTCGGTGGTGGCGGTGACCCCGACCTGGACCGAGCCGAAGCACACCCCGAGCAGGGCCATCCCGCCGAGCAGCAGCGCGAACGGCGGATTGACCAGGCGGGCGGTGCTGCGCGCGGCAGCCGGCGAGCCGGGCGAGGCGCTCGGATGCAGGGCGAACAAGGTGGCGCAGACGCCGACCAGCGCGGCAGCCAGCAGCATTCCGGCGGCCGGGTTCGCCAGGGCGGCGAGCAGGCCGATCACGGCCGGTCCGGCGGTGAAGCTGATCTCGTCCACCGTGCCGTCCAGCGAGAGCGCGGCGGCGGTGGACTCCCGGTCGCCGCGGGCCAGGCGGACCCACCGGCTGCGCGAGAGCGGGCCGACCAGCGGCACCGAGACGCCGATCAACGCGGCGGCCAGCAGCTGGACGGGCAGCGCCAGGCCCAGCACCGACCCGGCCACCAGGGCCAGGATGGCGAGCGTGTTCACCGCGGCCGCGGCCAGCCCGACCGGGCGCTGCCCGCGGCGGTCCGCCAGCCGGCCGACCAGCGGCCCGCCGACGCCCTGGCCGACGGCCAGCACCCCGGCCACCGCCGCACCGCGCCAGACACTGCCGGACTCGTCCGTCACCAGCAGCAGCGAGCCGATCGGGCACATCGCGGCGGGCAGCCGCCCGAGTAGCGACCACAGGAGCACCCGGCCCCCGGTCAGCCCCACCGCCGTACGGAACGTCCTCATCACGGCCATCCGCCACCCACCCCCGGGCGGGCCGGCTCGGGGCGCCCGCCTCCCGTCGTCGGCCCGGACGAAAGCAGTGACGTGTGCGGGTGAGTCTCGACCGTACCGGCGAGGAACCCAACCGCGTCACGGTCCGATCACCCAGCGCACCGCACCCGGCCCGGGCCCTCTCCTTGGAGGAGCACCCAAGCCGTGGTGGCGGCGGGTCACGGGTGGCGCAGCTGCTCGTACTCCGCGCGGACCCGGCGGTCCATGGCGAGGGTGAACTGGGCGTCGTTGACGGCGCGGGCCAGCGGGCGGATGCGGCGGATCTGGTCGGTGAGGCGGGCGGCCTCGGCGGGGGTGAGGTCCTCGACGTGGGTGAGGGCGCCGAGCAGCCGGTCGCGGACCAGGGCGACGAAGACCTCGGCGGTGGCGTCCGCGTACTCGCGGGCCTTGCGGCTGACGGCGAGCACGGCGGAGAGCGGGACGCCCTCGGCGACCAGGGCGACGGTGGCGTCCATCAGGCGGCGGCTGATGTGGGTGATGCCGTCCTCGTCGACGGTGATGAAGCCCTGGGCGATGGACTCGGTGGTGTTCTCCTCGGTGAGCTGGTCGCCGAAGGCGGCGTGCAGGTCGTCCCAGCCGAGGTGGACGGGGGTCTCGTCGGACCAGGGGGCGATCAGCTCGTCGGCCAGTCCGATCAGGTCGGCGACGTCGCGGCCGCGTTCGCCGGCGCCGATCAACTCGGCGATGCCGCCGAGGGCGTGGCCGCGGTCGAGGAGTTCGGCGATCAGCCGCAGCCGGGCCAGGTGCTCCTCGCCGTACCAGGCGATCCGGCCCTCCTTGCGGGGCGGTTGGAGCAGTCTGCGTTCGCGGTAGAAACGGACGGTCCGCACGCTCACGCCGGCCGCCTCGGCGAGTTCCTCGACCCGGTACTCGCGCGGCCCGCCGTCCTTCTCGATCTCCGCCACGCCGGTCAGCATAGGCGGGAACCCGCCCCGTCCGCCCTATTCCACTCGGTGTCAACAAGGACTACCCTGCCAATCGTGCCAGTGATTACTGGCAAGGTTTCCGGTCCGTGCAGCACCCCAGCACCCCCATCCCCGCCCTGGAGGCCCCCGCATGGCACCCCGCACCAAGCAGCCGCCCGCGGCCCAACCCTCCGCCGACGGTGCCACCGCCGCCGTTCCGGTCCCGCACGTGCGGGTCGCGGTGATCGGCTCCGGCTTCGGCGGCCTCGGCGCCGGCGTCCGGCTGCGCCGCGCCGGGATCACCGACTTCGTGATCCTGGAGCGCGCCGGCTCGGTCGGCGGCACCTGGCGCGACAACAGCTACCCGGGCTGCGCCTGCGACGTCCCCTCGCACCTCTACTCCTTCTCCTTCGCGCCGAACCCCGAGTGGCCGCGCAGCTTCTCCGGCCAGCCCGACATCCGCGCGTACCTGGAGCGGGTCACCGAGACCTTCGGGCTGCGCCCGCACCTGCGGTTCAACGCCGAGGTGAGCGAGCTGCGCTGGGAGGAGGAGCACACCCGCTGGCGGGTCACCACCTCCGCCGGGCAGTGGACGGCGGACGCCGTGGTCTCCGCGGCCGGCCCGCTGGCCGACCCGCAGATCCCGGACCTGCCCGGCCTCGACACCTTCCCCGGCAAGGTGGTCCATTCGGCCCGCTGGGACCACGACTTCGACCTGACCGGCAAGCGGGTGGCGGTGGTCGGCACCGGGGCATCCGCGGCGCAGATCATCCCGGCGATCCAGCCGCAGGTCGGCCGGCTGACGGTGTTCCAGCGCACCCCGGCGTGGGTGATGCCGCGGCGCGACCGGGAGATCTCCGGACTGGAGAAGTGGCTGCACAGCAAGGTCCCGCCGACCGGGGCGGTCCGCCGCGGCACGCTGTTCGCGCTGCGCGAGCTCCAGGTGGACGCCTTCGTCCGTCGGCCCGGACTGCTCAAGCTGGTGCAGAAGGTTGCCGAGGCGCACATCGCCCGCGGGGTACCGGACCCGGCGCTGCGGGCGAAACTGACCCCCGACTACCGGATCGGCTGCAAGCGCATCCTGCTCAGCAACACCTACTACCCGGCGCTGGCCGCCGCCAACACCGAGGTGGTCGCCTCGGGCCTGCGCGAGCTGCGCGGCTCCACCCTGGTGGCGGCCGACGGCAGCGAGCACGAGGTGGACGCGATCGTCTTCGGCACCGGCTTCCACGTCACCGACCTGCCCATCGCCCACCGGGTGTTCGGCGTCGGCGGCACCAGCCTGGCGGAGACCTGGAAGGACGGCATGGAGGCGCTGCGCGGCGCCACCGTGCACGGCTTCCCCAACCTGTTCTTCGTGATCGGGCCCAACACCGGCCTCGGCAACAGCTCGATGATCCTGATGATCGAGTCCCACCTGAACTACCTGGTCGACGCGCTGACCACGCTGGACGCGGTCGGCGCGACCGCGATGCAGCCCACCGAGCGGGCCCAGCGCCGCTGGAACCTGGAACTGCAGCACCGGATGGAGCGTACGGTGTGGACCACCGGCGGCTGCCAGAGCTGGTACCTGGACCGCTCGGGCAAGAACACCACCCTGTGGCCCGCCTCCACCAGCGCGTTCCGGCGCGCCACCCGCCGGGTCGACCTGGCCGAGTACGAGCTGATCAAGCGCACCGCGCCGGTCGCGGCGCCCGCCGAGGAGGTTGTCCCCGCGTGATCGCGAGCATTCCGAGCGACTGCGTCCTGCCCGACCCGGCCGAGGTCCGGCGGGTCCGCTCCGCCGACGGCACCGGACTGAACGTCGAGAGCTACGGCCCCGAGGGCGCCCCGGTCGTGGTGCTCTCCCACGGCTGGACCTGCGCGACCGCGTTCTGGGCCCCGGTCGTCCACCAACTGGTCGGCGAGTACCGGCTGGTGGCGTACGACCAGCGCGGCCACGGCCGCAGCGACACCCCGCCGGGCGCGGCCGGCTACTCCACCGCCAAGCTCGCCGAGGACCTGGAGGCGGTCCTGCTGGCCACCGTCCCGGCGGGGGAGCGGGCGGTGCTGGCCGGGCACAGCATGGGCGGCATGACCATCATGGCCGCCGCCGACCGCCCCGAGGTCCGGCGGCGGACCGGCGCCGCGGTGCTGATCTCCACCGGCCCCGGCGAGCTGGTCGCCGAGCTCACCGTCGTCCCGCCGGCCGTCCGCTCCACCGCCGTCAGGCGCTTCCTGCACCGGCAGATCCTGCAGTCCCGGCTGCCGCTCGGCCCGGTCACCGGCCTGTCCAAGGCGCTGCTCAAGTACGCCACCATGGGGCCGGACACCCCCGCCGACCGGGTCGCCGCCTGTGCCCAGGTGGTGCACGCCTGCCCGACCGCCGTCCGGCACCGCTGGGCCGGCGTGCTGGACACCCTGGACGTCCACCAGGGCCTGGCCCGGCTCGCCGTCCCCACCGCGGTGGTGGTCGGCAGCCACGACAAGCTGACCCCGCCGGTGCACGCCCACCGGATGGCCGCCGCCCTCACCGACGGGCGCGGCCTGCTCGAACTGGACCGGGTGGGCCACATGTCCCCGGTGGAGCGCCCGGCCGAGGTGGCCGGGGAGATCCGCCGGATGGCCGCCCTCGCGGCCGACGCCCCGTCCGCATCCGCCGCCGCATCCGCCCCCGCTTCTGCCGCCGAGGAGGCCGTCTCATGAACCCGCCCCTGTCCTCCCAGGTCGTCGTCGTCACCGGAGCCGCCCGCGGCATCGGCGCCCTGATGGCCCGTACGCTGGCCGCGCAGGGCGCCAAGGTGGCCCTGGTGGGCCTGGAGCCGGCCGAGTTGAAGGCGGTGGCCGCCGAGTGCGGTGAGCACGCGTCCGCCTGGGAGGCCGACGTCACCGACCTGGACGCGCTGAGTGCGGTGGCCCGCTCGATCCAGGACCGCTACGGCCGGATCGACACCGTGGTGGCCAATGCCGGCATCGCGATCGGCGGCCCGCTGCTGGACAGCGACCACCGGGCGTTCAGCCGGGTGATCGAGGTCAACCTGCTGGGCTCGGTCGCCACCGCCCGGGCCTTCCTGCCCGCGCTGGTGGAGAGCCGCGGCTACCTGCTGCAGATCGCCTCGCTGGCCGCGATCACCCCGGCCCCGCTGATGGCGGCGTACTGCGCCTCCAAGGCGGGGGTGGAGTCCTTCGCCCACGCGCTGCGCGCCGAGGTCGCCCACCAGGGCGTCAAGGTCGGTGTCGGATACCTGAGTTGGACTGACACCGACATGGTGCGCGGAGCCGACCAGGACACCGTGCTGCGGCAGATGCGGGCCCGGCTGCCCTGGCCGGCCAACAAGACCTACCCGCTCGGCCCGGCGGTGGACCGGCTGGTGGCCGGGATCGCCCGCCGCTCCCCGCACGTCTACGCCCAGGCCTGGCTGCGCGGCATGCAGCCGATCCGGTGGATGCTGCCCGGCCTCATCGCCGCGGTCGGCTCGCGCGATGTGGCCCGGCTGGAGCCGGAGTTGAAGGCCACTGCGGACACCCGGCTGGCCCCGGTCGGCGCCGGCGGCGCGGCCGACGCCTCCGCGCGGGCCGCCAGGTCCGGTACGCAGGGCTGAGTTTCGGACATTCGGCGAATACGGGAGTGAAGTAAAGCTTCCATCCCGTGGCACCCAAAGACCGGTAAACCTCCGGTCTTTGGGTGTTTTGTCGTGAAAATTTCACGGCCGGAACGCGTCTGACGCGTCCATGCGGCCGGTGCGTAGCCTCTGCTCGGCGGTCCCCCACCGCCGTCCCCCCACCCCCGCAGGAGAGCAGATGCGTCGCTCTGTCCGGATCTCGACCAGACTGCTGGGTGTCGCCGCCCTCGCCGGCGTGACCGCCTTCACCCCGTTCTCCGTCCCCACCGCCTCCCCGTCCGCGGCGCCCGCCGCGGCCTGCGCCCAGGACTCCGCGGACGCCGGTGCCCGCCGGGCCGCCGGCAGCCAGGCCCAGGAGCCGAACGCGATCACCGACGCCCGGGCCAGGGCGATGGAGGCCGACCTCCAGGCGCAGGTGGCCAGGGTGCGCACCTCGCCGAAGGGCGCCCAACTGCTGGCCGGCGGCGCGCTGGCCGCCACCACCGTGCCGGTCTACGTCCACGTCGTGCACGACGGCGCGGCGGGCAACCTGAGCGCGAGCGACATCTCCAAGCAGCTGACCGTGCTGAACGCGGCCTACGGCGGCCAGGGCACCGGCAACGCGGCCACCCCGTTCCGGTTCCAGCTGGTCGCCACCGACTACACCGACAACGCGTCCTGGTACAACGACATCACGCCCGGCTCCACCGCCGAGACGCAGATGAAGTCGACGCTGCGCAAGGGCGGCGCCAACGCGCTGAACATCTACACCGCCAAGCTCGGCCAGTCGCTGCTCGGCTGGGCGACCTTCCCGAGCGACTACCGGTCCGCGCCGAGCGACGACGGGGTGGTCATCCTGGACTCCTCGCTGCCGGGCGGCTCGGCCACCAACTACAACGAGGGCGACACCGCCACCCACGAGGTCGGCCACTGGTTCGGGCTGTACCACACCTTCCAGGGCGGCTGCAGCGGCAACGGCGACTACGTCTCCGACACCCCGGCCGAGAAGACCGCGGCCTTCCAGTGCCCGACCGGCCGCGACTCCTGCACCAACAAGACCGGCGTGGACCCGATCCACAACTTCATGGACTACACCTACGACTCCTGCATGTACCAGTTCACCCCCGGCCAGGTCACCCGGATGACCAACTCCTGGGCGGCGTACCGCGCCTGATCGTCGGTTCGGTCCCCGACCGCACCGCAACCGGCGCCGGCCCGGCTCCCCCTTCCGGAGCCGGGCCGGAGTGCGTCAGGCCGGTGGTATGGAGCGGGGCAGCGTCTGAGTGGGCATCAGAATCCCTCGGTCGAAGATCGGAACGGTGATATCACCACACCGCGTGGGCTGCGATGTGCGGATCAACGTACGATCGGTCGGCCGTCCGCGGCCCCGCGCCGCGCCGGACGGCGGCCGCGCCTCGCCCGTTTGCCGCCCGGGCGCACCGGTGCGCCGATCCCTACCCGCCGGTACGGTCGGTCCATGACCACTGCTCTCATCACCGGCGCCACCGCCGGAATCGGCGCCGCCTTCGCCCGCCGCCTGGCCCGCGACGGGCGCGACCTGGTCCTGGTCGCCCGCGACGGCGAGCGGCTCGCCGCCGCGGCCGCCGAGCTCGCCAAGGGCTACGGCGTCCAGGTGGAGACGCTCACCGCGGACCTCGCCACCGACCTGGGCATCGCCGCCGTCGAGGAGCGGCTGCGCGACGCCGACCGCCCGGTCGACATCCTGATCAACAACGCCGGGTTCGGGAACCGCGGCGCCTTCCTGGACGTGCCGCTCCAGGCCGAACTCGACATGCTCAAGGTGCACGTCGAGGCGATCCTGCGGACCACCACCGCCGCGCTGCCCGGGATGCGCGAGCGCGGCCGCGGCGGGATCGTCAACGTCGCCTCGGTCGCTGCCTTCCTGCCCCGCGGCACCTACGGCGCGACCAAGGCCTGGGTGGTCAACTTCACCCAGGGCATCGCCCGCGACGTGGCCGGCAGCGGCGTCCGGCTGCAGGCGCTGTGCCCCGGCTTCACCCGGACCGAGTTCCACCAGCGGGCCGGCATGGGGACCTCCAACATCCCCCGCTGGGGCTGGCTGTCCGCCGACCGGGTGGTCGACGAGTCGCTGCGCGACCTGGCGCGCGGCCGCACCCTCTCCGTGCCGGGCAAGCGCTACAAGGCCGTGGTGGCCGTCGCGCGGCTGCTCCCGGCCGGCGGGCTGGGCGGCATCTCCTCCAAGGCGGCGCGCAGCTACCGCACCGACTGACCTGCGCTCGGCTCGTCGAGCGGGGGACTCCGGGGTGGGACTCCGGGGTGGGGCTCCGGGGTGGGGTGCCGGCGGGAATAGCCGGTAATTCTTTTAGCTTTGCTAACTATGAGCTTCACTCTGTATGCTGGCCGCCCGCCCACCCTGGAGGTCCTCCCTTGCAGCTCCACCGGAACGACTGGACCCCGCCCGAGCGCACCGAGGACGAGCCCCGACCACCCGCTCAGCTCCGCCGCATCCTGGCGCTGTTCCGCCCCTACGTCGGCCGGCTCGCCGTGGTCGGGCTGCTGGTCGCCGCCTCCGCCGTGGTCTCCGTGGTCACACCGTTCCTGCTGCGCGCCGTCCTCGACGTGGCGATCCCCCAGGGCCGGACCGGACTGCTCACCCTGCTCGCCCTCGGCATGATCGCCGCCGCCGTGGTCAACAGCGTCTTCGGCGTCGCCCAGACCCTGATCTCCACCACCGTCGGCCAGCGCGTCATGCACGACCTGCGCACCGCCGTCTACACCCACCTGCAGCGCATGTCGCTGGCGTTCTTCACCCGCACCCGCACCGGCGAGGTGCAGTCCCGGATCGCCAACGACATCGGCGGCATGCAGTCCACCGTCACCTCCACCGCCACCTCGCTGGTCTCCAACCTCACCGCCGTGGTCGCCAGCGTCGCCGCCATGGTCGCCCTCGACTGGCGGCTCACCGTCGTCTCCCTGCTGCTGCTCCCGCTGTTCGTCTGGATCAGCCGCCGGGTCGGCAACGAGCGCAAGAAGATCACCGCCCAGCGGCAGAAGCAGCTCGCCGCGATGAGTTCCGCCGTCCAGGAGTCCCTCTCGGTCAGTGGCATCCTGCTCGGCCGCACCATGGGCCGCTCCGACTCGCTCTCCCGCGAGTTCACCGGACAGTCCGACGAACTCGCCGACCTCGAGGTGCGGTCCTCGATGGCCGGCCGCTGGCGGATGTCCACCATCGGCGTGGTGATGGCGGCGATGCCCGCGGTGATCTACTGGGCGGCCGGACTGGCCGCCGCCGGCGGCGCCCCGATCGTCTCGGTCGGCACCCTGGTCGCCTTCGTCTCGCTCCAGCAGCAGCTGTTCCGGCCCACCGTCAGCCTGCTGTCCACCGGCGTCCAGGTGCAGACCTCGCTCGCGCTCTTCCAGCGCATTTTCGAGTACCTGGACCTGCCGGTCGAGATCGCCGAGCCCGAGCAGCCGGTCCGCCTCGGCGAGGTCCGCGGCGACGTCACCTTCGACGGCGTCGAGTTCCACTACCAGGCCGACCAGGACCGGCCCACCCTCACCGGCATCGACCTCAAGATCCCGGCCGGCGGCTCGCTCGCCGTCGTCGGCGAGACCGGCTCCGGCAAGTCCACCCTCAGCTACCTGGTGCCCCGGCTGTACGACGCCACCGGCGGACGGGTCCTGCTCGACGGGGTCGACGTCCGCGACCTGGCCTTCGACACCCTCGCCGCCGCGGTCGGCGTGGTCTCCCAGGAGACCTACCTCTTCCACGCCTCGGTCGCCGACAACCTCCGCTTCGCCAAGCCCGACGCCACCGACGAGGACCTGGTCGCCGCCGCCACCGCCGCCCGGATCCACGACACCATCGCCGAACTCCCCGACGGGTACGACACCCTGGTCGGCGAGCGCGGTTACCGCTTCTCCGGTGGCGAGAAGCAGCGCCTGGCGATCGCCCGCACCATCCTGCGCAACCCGCCCGTGCTCATCCTGGACGAGGCCACCAGCGCCCTCGACAACCGGACCGAACTCGCCGTCCAGCAGGCCATCGACGCGCTCGCCGCCGGCCGCACCACCATCACCATCGCCCACCGGCTCTCCACCGTCCGCGCCGCCGACCAGATCGCCGTCCTCGACCAGGGCCGGATCGCCGAGCTCGGCACCCACGACCAGCTCCTCGCCCTCGGCGGCCGCTACGCCGCCCTCCTCCACCGCGAGGCCGTCCCGGCGTAGGGTCCGTCGTCGAACCCCCGTCGTCCACCCGAAGGGCGGGCCTGGCGGTGTTCGCGTGCGTGCATCGCAAGGCGGAGCGACCGATGACAACGCGGCGGTGGGCCCTCCTGCCCGTAGGCGGGCAAGGAGGGAGCGTGCCCGGGCGTCGCCAGGAAGGCGGGGGTTTGACGGCGGCCCCCGGGGGGTGGGCAGGTCCCGTCGGGACCCGGCGGCAGCCGGGAGGCGGGGTCGGGTCAGGGCTGCTGCCGGGCGGCGGTGGCGCGGGTGTCGGCGGTGGCGGTGGTCATCGCGGCGAGGAAGCGCTCGGCGGTGTCGAGCTCGGCCGGGGTGAAGGCGTCCATCGCGGTGAGCAGCGCGCCGATCGCGGGGCCGAAGAACGACCAGCCGAGGTCGACCGCCCGCGGCTCGACGGTGAGCAGGACCCGCCGGCGGTCGGCGGCGTCGCGTTCGCGGCGGACCAGGCCGAGCCGTTCCAGCCGGTCGACCAGGGCGGTGGTGCCGGCCGAGTTGAGGCGGAGCTGTTCGCCGAGCCGGCCGGGGGTGACGGGGCGCTCGGCCCGGGCGGCGTCGAGCAGGGCGATCAGGGCCCGCAGGTCGGTGGGGTGCAGGCCGTGCCGGGCGGCGAACTCCGCGCCGAGCAGGTCGAACTCGACGGTCGCCGCCCGCAGCCGGTGGACCAGTCGCAGCCGCGGGTCCTGCCGGCTCTCCTCGGCATTCATGGACATGGATTCCTCTCGCTCGCCTAGTATCTCGCTCAGCGAGAGAATACGTCAGAGCGATCTCCCGAGGCGCCGTTGTGTCCGAATCGTTCGTCGCCGCCTACGACGCCCTGCTGGCCCGCTGGCCGGCCGGCACCGCCGCACTGACCGTGGCCACGCCGTACGGCCCGACCCGGGTGCACGCGTACGGCCCGCCGGACGCTCCGCCGCTGGTCCTGCTGCCCGGCGGCGGGGCGACCGGCGCCGCCTGGTTCGCCAACGCCCCGGCGCTCGGCGCCCGGCACCGGGTGTACGCGGTGGACATTCTCGGCGACGTCGGCCGCAGCGAGCGCGCGGGCCTGCCGCTGCGCACGCCCTCGGACCTGATGGCGTGGCTGGACGCGGTGCTGGACGGCCTGGAGCTGCCGTCCGCCGCGCTGTGCGGGCACTCGTACGGCGGCTGGGTGGCCGCCGCGTACGCGCTGCACGCGCCGCGGCGGGTGGAGCGGCTGGCGCTGCTCGACCCGACCCAGGTGTTCGGCGGCTACCGGCCGGGCTACCTGCTGCGGGTGCTGCCGATGCTGCTGCGGCCGACCGCGCGGCGGGTCGGGGCGTACCTGGCATGGGAGACCGCGGGGACGGGCGTGGACGAGGACTTCGGGCGCCTGTACGTGCGGGGCGCCACGCTGCCGGGCCGGGGCCGGCCGGTGGTCGGGCGGACGCTCGACCCGGCGCCGCTCGCCCCGCCGGTGCTGGTGGTGTTCGCCGGGCGCAGCCGGGTGCACGACGCGGCGGCGACGGCGGACCGGGCCCGTCGGCTGCTGCCGCGGGCCCGGGTGGAGGTACTGCCGGGGGTGGGCCACCACGCGCTGCCGACGGCCGCCTCCGCGGCCGTGGACGCGCTGGTGCTGGAATTCCTGGGGACGCCGCCCGCGCGGCGTCAGGCGGCCTTGGGCAGCTCGTTGTAGCTGTCGGCCAGCTCCTGGCCGGAGAGCTCGTGGATCGCCGCCATCACCTCGTCGGTGACCTGGCGGCGGGCCCTGGCCGAACGGGCCTGCCCGTGCAGCTCGTCGAAGTGCAGCGGCTTGCCGAAGCGGACCGTCACCTGGCGGATCCGGGGCAGGCGCCGACCGACCGGCAGGATCTCCGACGGGCCCTCCAGCGCCACCGGGACCACCGGTACGCCCGCGGTCAGCGCCAGCCAGGCGACGCCGGTCTTGCCCTTGTACAGCCGGCCGTCCAGCGAGCGGGTGCCCTCGGGGTAGATGCCGAAGGCCTTGCCGGACTGCAGGATCTCCAGCGCCTGCTCCAGCGAGGCGGCGGCCGAGCGGTAGTCGGTGCGCTCCACCGGGACGGCGTTGATCACGTTGGTGAAGAAGGCGCGGGAGATCGCGCCCTTGATCCCGGTGCCGGTGAAGTACTCGGCCTTGGCCAGGAAGTGGACCTGGCGCGGAGCCGTCAGCGGGATCACCACGCTGTCGATGAACGACAGGTGGTTGCTGGCCAGGATCACCCCACCCTTGCGCGGCACGTGCTCCAGGCCCACGATGACGGGCCGGTAGACCGCCTTCGCCAGCGGCTTGAGCACGAGCTTCGTGATGAGGTTGAGCATGGGCCCTCCCTGGCCGGCTGACTCCTGGTGACGGTTCGGCGCGGCGGCCGAGATCAGACCGCACACTACGACATGGACCCCGCTGCCCGTCCACTCCCAGCTTGCGGTGTGAGACTGCGATCCTGGTCACCTTGACGCGCGGGCGCACCGGCGTGGCGGATTCGGGCGTCCACCGACGGCCCGCCGCCGGACCGGCTGGTTCGCGTCCGGAGCGGGAACCCGGGCCGTACGGCGGCTACTTGCGGACCGGGAACACCCGGCTGACCACCCGTTCGGCGGCCCGCCCGTCGTCCCAGGGGCAGAACCGCTCGCGGAACTTCGCCCGCACCGCCGGCTCGGGGTCGCCCGCCAGCAGCGCCTCGGCCAGCGCCTCGGGCTCGGTGGCGAATGGGCCGGGCGGCTCGGCGCTCAGGTCGAAGTAGACGCCGCGCACCCGCCGGTACTCCTCCCAGTCCGGCGCGAAGATCGCGACCGGCCGGTCCAGGACGGCGTAGTCGAACATCATCGAGGAGTAGTCCGTCACCAGGACGTCGGCGGCCAGGTAGAGGTCCTCGACCACCGGGTGCGCGGAGACGTCCACGATCTCGGCCGCATCCGGTCCTGCGGTCAGGTCGCCGGGGCCGCCGGTGTGGAAGTAGTGGGCGCGCACCAGCAGCGTGTGGCCGGGGCCGAGCCGCCGGGCCAGCTCGGGCAGGTCCAGCAGCTCCACGAAGCCGCCCCGGTTCTCCCGGTGGGTGGGGGCGTAGAGCACGGTGCGCTGCCCCGCCGCGATGCCGAGGCGCTCGCGGACGGCCGCGCACTCCTCGGGCGTGGCGTTCGCCAGCCGGTCGTTGCGCGGGTAGCCGGTCTCCAGCAGCTCGTACCGGCCGGGGAAGGCGCGGCTGAACTCGGTGCTGGTGTGCGGGTTGGGCGAGACCAGGTAGTCCCAGCGGGCGACGCCCTCCAGCAGCCGGTCGAAGTCCATCCCGTCCGCGGCCCCGGGCCGGTCGCGCAGGTCCATGCCCATGGCCTTCAGCGGGGTGCCGTGCTGGGTCTGGACGTGCACGGTGCCGGCGCGCTTCGCCATGGTGTGCGGGAAGTTGACGTTGTTGACGAAGTACTTGGCGGTGGCCATCGCCTTCAGGTAGGCGGGGGTGTTGACGATGACGTACGGCACGCCGGCCGGCAGCGCGGCCGCCCGCTCGCGGTTCTCCACCACCCACACCCCGCGCACCTGCGGGGCCAGCTCCTTGGCCTTCTCGTAGATCGCGGCCGGGTTGCAGGCGTAGCCGCGGTGCCAGTACGCCGCGTACACGGCCAGGTTCCGGTCCAGCGGCAGCCGGCGGAAGGTGTTGTAGGCGGTGAACCGGGCGCTGCTGCGGACCGCCTTCTTCACCCCGGGCGCGACCGCCCGGGTGGAGCGCTTGACCGCGCCGGGCAGCCGTCCGCCCCGGCGCAGCTCCGCGTAGGCGCGCCGGGCGCCGCGGGCGGCCAGTCGGTACTGCACGCCGCGGGCGCCGGAGGGGAAGCGGTAGCCGGCCGGGCGGTGGCGCTCGAAGTGCTCGGCGATCCGGCCGAAGAACGCGGCGCGCAGCTCGACCGGGACCAGCCCCGGGGTGTCGTACACGGTGAGCGCCTGCTTGACCGTGCGGTCGAAGACCAGGGTGCGCAGGGCGGCCGCCCGCTCGTCGCGGTCCAGGAAGGCGAAGATCGCGTCGTACTGGGCGAAGGCGTCGGCGTGCTTGGGCGAGGCGGTCGCGGTGATGGCGCCCGGCCGGCCGCGCCGGTAGTGGTAGCAGGGGCGGTCCAGGTAGCGCAGCCGGCCGGCGGCCAGCAGCACCGGGTAGGTGACCGAGATGTCCTCGTAGTAGCCGCGGCCGAAGGAGACGCCGAGGCCGGTCAGGAAGTCCCGCCGGACGATCTTGTTCCAGACCGCCAGCACGCTGTTGAACAGGGCCGGGTGCTCGGCGGCGGTGCAGCCCTCGACCAGCGGCGAGCCGGCCAGCACGCGGCGCCACGGGTTGGGCTCGGTGGAGCCGTCGTTGTAGACGTGGGTGAAGCCGGTCAGCAGCACGTCGGCCGGGCCCTCGGCGCGGGCCTCCTCGGCGCGCAGCTCCGCCAGGACGGCGTCCAGGGCGCCCTCGGGCAGCCAGTCGTCGCTGTCCACGAACCACACGTAGCGGCCGTGCGCCTCGGCCAGGCCGGCCTCGCGGGCGCCGCCGAGCCCCTGGTTGACGGTGAGGTGCAGGACCCGCATCCGCTCGTCCCGGGCGGCGTACGCGTCGAGGATCGCGCCGCAGCCGTCGGGGGAGAGGTCGTCCACCGCGATCAGCTCGACCTCGCCGGGTGCGGCGGTGTCGGCCCGCAGGGAGTCGAGGCACTGGGGGAGGAAGCGCTCGACCCCGTGGACGGGCAGAACAATGCTGAGCAGGGGACTCACGTTGCGTTCACTCCGCGAAGGGATGCCGGATGCCGGATCTCCGGTGGGGCGCCGGGTACGCACACTCTACCGAGCGGGCCGGGCCGGGCCGGAAGGCGGTGATCGCGACGGGGGTGGCGGCAGGGGTGGCGGCGATCGCGACGGGGCGGCGGGGCGGCGGCGGTGATCGCGTGCGATGATCGCGGGCGGAAAAAGCGACCGCCGGTGCCGCGCCGTGCGAGCGGCGGCACCGGCAGCCTGATGGCGGTCCGGCCGACCCTCAACGACCGACCGCCGGTCCGTCCACCGCTGGTGAGCCGGGCCGTCGCAGCGTCGAGACGGCCGGGCAGTGGCTCACCGGGGTGTCGGAAGTGCCAGTTCGGATGATTCGTTCATCTTCCAAATCATCCGATCGGGGGAGACTGGGCTTCGAGCCCGGTTTCCGTGTTGCTACAGATATTGCTTGGAGGTTTCAGCCACGTCAATCCCTCGAATGTGTTCAATTTCTGAAGCGTGTCGAAGTCATTGCCCAGCGTGGCCGACCCCTCCTATATTGACGCGACGTCTCACACGGTGCGGCGTCGTCTCCCCGGGGAGGGGCCCGTGTCCAGACCCGTCAGCCTCGTGCTCAAGCTGATGATGATCGCACCGCTCGCCGTCGCGGCGGGCTACAGCGCCGTCACGCTCACCCTGGCCCCCACCGCCACCGACTCCTTCTTCGCCTGGCGGATGTCCCCGGTCACCGCCGTCCTGCTCGGCGCCGGCTACGGCGGCGCCTGCACCATGCTGGCCCTCGCCCTCGGCGAGCGGCACTGGGAGCGGGTCCGGGTCGCGGTCGCCGCCTGCGCCCTCCTCATGCCACTGATGCTCGGTGCCACCCTGCTCGGCCGCGGCACCCTCCACCTGCTCGGCGGCAGCCTGCTCGCCTTCGCCAGCGCCTGGATCTGGCTCGCCGTCCACCTCGCCGCCCCGCCGATCGGACTGATCGCCCTCGGCGCCCAGTGGCGCGTCCGCGGCCCAGCCCCGACGCGGGCACCCCGACTGCCCTGGTGGGTCGCCCTCCCGATGGCCGGCAACGGCACCGCCCTGGCCGCCGCCGGACTCCTCCTCTATCTGCGCCCCGATCCACTCGCCCGCCACTGGCCCTGGCAGGCCGGCCCGCTCGACGTCCGGGTCCTCGGCGCCTGGTGCCTCACCTTCGGCGCCGCCCTGCTGCTCAGCCTCGCCGAGGCCGAGCTGCGCCGGGTGCGCAGCGGCATGACCGCACTGGTCGCCACCGGCCTGCTCGGACTGGTCGGACTCATCCGCTACGGTGACCACGTCAGCTGGACCTCGCCCGGCGCCTGGCTCGTCCTGCTGGTCCTGCTCACCCTCGCCGGCCTCGGCCTCTGCGGCTTCGGGATCTCCTGGATGCTCGACCCGGCGGAGACCCGGCGCCCGCTGGAGCCCCCCACCTCGCTCAGGCCGCTGTAGACGTCCGGACTCCTGTGGACGTCCGGGCCCCTGTGGACGCTCGGGCCCCTGAGTAGGTCGACGCCCGTCACGCGTGCGCTGGGTCCAAACCTCCGGAGCCGCCGTTTCGGGGGCATCCGGGTCAGTCCCGGCACCTGCGGCGCGACCCGCGCGGTCCGGGGCCGGTACACGCCCCCGCTCCGCATCCGGCCGCCCGAGGGCCCGGAAAGCCGATGGTGCACCACCAACCGATGCGTACTCGTGATCGAGGCCACTCGGACCTGGTGAAGTGTCAGTTCCGTATCCACGGTACGGTGGCAGAACACCAGGACGGTTGCGCGAAGGCCGTCAGTCACGGATAGTCTTCGCCTCACGGCCCTGGCGCCTCGTAGGGGTGGGAAAACTGATGGAACACATGAAAGTGCGGGCACGGCCCCGCGTACCGGCGGTCCAATGCGGCGTCGGTACGACCGGCCGCCGGATCGAGCGGCACCTCGCTGTCCTCGGCGCGCCCGCCATCTCGGCGGTCGACACGGCCGAAGCACTCGGCCTGATAAGGGAGCTGACGCCGCGAGGTGCGGCCCCCACCGGCCCCGCCGGTGCCGGTACGCCCGCCGCGCGACGCCGTAGCGTCCGCGTCTCGCTGATGGCACCGCTCCGCCGGCTCCGCCGCAGCCTCTTCGGCAGCCGCGGCTAGCGCGGACGGCGCTTGCACAGACGGCGCGCCGCCCCTTCGGGGCGCGGCGGCCGGCGACCCGATGGAACGGGTGGGTCCATCGGGTCGAAGTCGTACCCGGAATCGGTCGTACCCGCATTCCGGTGCGGTGGACGGCCCGGCTCGTCGGAGCAGGGCCGACGATCGGTCAGGATGGCACCATGGCGGACACCTTCCACTCCCTCACCTTCGAGGTCACCACCGGCAGCGCCGAAGTGGCACTGGACATCACCGAACGCTGCGAGTCCTTCCTCACCACGGCCGCCGGCGGCCGCGACGGGCTGCTCAACGTCTTCGTCCCGCACGCCACCGCGGGGATCGCCGTGATCGAGACCGGCGCCGGCAGCGACCAGGACCTGCTGGCCACCCTTCGACACCTGCTCCCGGCCGACGACCGCTGGCGCCACAGCCACGGCAGCCCCGGCCACGGCCGCGACCACGTCCTGCCCGGGCTGGTCGCCCCCCACGCGACTCTGCCGGTGATCTCGGGGCGGCTCGCCCTCGGCATCTGGCAGTCGATCGTCCTGATCGACACCAACGGCGACAACCCGCGACGGACCGTCCGGCTCTCCTTCCTCGGCTGAGCGGCCGTCGCCGACCCGTCGTGGGCACGGTGACGGCCGGGGGTGGGCACGGCGGGGCACAGGGTAGGCACAACGTAGGCGCGGGGCAGGAGGAGCGGTATGACGGACGGGACCGAGGTGTGCGAACTCACGGCGGACGACGCCGATGCGGTGCGGGGCCTGACGCCTGCGCCCGAGGCGGACGGGCCGCGCGCCGACTGCGTGCTGTGCGGCGAGCCGACCGAGTACCCGGCCGCCGAGGCCGGAACCACGCTCTGCCCGGTGTGCACCTGGCAGCAGGCCCAGCGGATCGCCTGCTCCGGCTGAGCCCGGCCGGCCTGGCCGCCCGGGGGTGTCCGGGGCCGCCGGGTCAGGCGTCCTCGCGGGCGGCGAGCCGCAGCGTGGAGCCGTGCCGGTGCTTGCGGACCAGCAACTGGGCCGGGATCCGCGAGCGCAGGTCGGCGACGTGGCTGACGATCCCCACGGCGCGGTCGCGCTCGCGCAGACCGTCCAGCACGTCCATGACCTCCTCCAGGGTGTGCTCGTCCAGGCTGCCGAAGCCCTCGTCGATGAAGAGGGTGTCCAGCGGCATGCCGCCCGCCTCGTCGGTGACCACGTCGGCGAGGCCGAGCGCCAGGGCGAGCGAGGCGAAGAAGCTCTCCCCGCCGGAGAGCGTGGCGGTGTCGCGCTCGCTGCCGGTCCAGGCGTCGACGACGCGCAGCGACAGCCCGGAGCGCTTGGTGCCGGAGACCAGCCCGTCGCTGTGCACCAGCGTGTAGCGCCCGCCGGACATCCGGATCAGCCGGTCGCTGGCGGCCGCCGCGACCTGCTCCAGCCGGGCGGCCAGCACGTACGACTCCAGGCGCATCCGCAGCGCGTTCTCCGCCGGGGCACCGGCCAGCAGTGCGGCGAGCCGGCTGATCCGCCCGAAACGCTCCAGCGCGGGGGCGAGCTGCCGGGCCAGCGCGGTCAGCGCACCGCCGATCCGGGCCAGCGCCGCGCCGCGCTCGACGGCGGCCCGCTCCACGGCCGACGCCCGGCGCAGGCGGTCGGTGGCCAGCGCCTCGGCCGCCCGGGCGGCGCCCGGGTCGGCGGCGGGCCGGGCGGCCGCCTCGGCCAGCTCAGGTTCGGCGAGCAGGGATTCGCCGCGGGCCAGCGCGGTGTGCACCCGCTCCAACCGGGCCGACAGCGCCTCCCGTTCGACCGCCGGCAGGACGGCCGCCTCGGCCTCCGTACTGTCGGCGAACCCGGCGGCCCGGGCCGCCCGTTCCACCTCCCGCTCGGCCTCGGCCAGCAGCCCGGCCGCGTCCGAACAGCCCTGGGCGGCGGCCAGGGTGGCGGCGACCGCCTCGGTGAGCCGGCCGAGCTCCGCCAGCCGGGCCGCTACCGACGGGGCGTCACCCCGCGCGGCGGCGATCCGCCCGGCCAGCTCGTGCCGGTCGGCGGCGAGCCGCTGCAGCCTGGCGGTGAGGGCGGCGCCGCGCTCACCCGCCTGCTGCAGCCGCTCCTGGCGATCGCGCCGCTCCCGCTCGAGCTGCTCGATCCGCTGGCCGAGCAGACCGAGACCGTCGGCGGCGTGCAGCGCCGACCGGCGCTCCGCGTCCACCTCGGCCAGCGCCGCGGTCAGCTCCGCGACGGCCCGGCCACCGGCGGCGGACGCGGCGGCGGCCTCCTCGATCCGCAGCGCGGTGAGCGACGTCTCCGCCGCTCCCGACCGCTCCTCGGCGGCCCGCTGGGCGGCACGGGCCCGCTCCTCGTCGCCGGCGGTGACCCGGTCGGCGGTCGGCACGGCCGGCACCGGGTGCTCGGCCGAACCGCAGACCCGGCACGCCAGGCCGTCCGCCAACTGCTCGGCCAGCTCGGCGGCCATCCCGGCGAGGCGGCGCTCCTGCAGGTCGAGGGTGTGCGCCCGGGCGTCCTGGGCGGCGCCGCGCAGGTCGAGCGCGGCCCGCTCGGCCTCGGCGATCCGGCGGTGCAGCCCGTCCCGCCGGGTGGCGGCCCCGACCCGCTCGGACAGCTCGGCCCGGCGGGCGTCGAGCTGCTCCACCCGGGCCTCGGCGGTCCGCGCGGTCTCCTGGGCGTCCTGCAACGCCTTCAGCCGGGTGTCGTAGTCGATCAGCCAGTCCTGCGCCTCCTCGGCGAGCTCCTCGGCCCGGACCCGCTCGGCGGCCAGCTCCTCCTGCTCGTGGCCGAGGCGCTGGTGCCGCTGCTCGTCCGCCCGGGCCGCGTCCAGTCGGCCGCAGCGCTCGCGCAGCCGCCGCTCGGCCGCGGCGAGCTCGGCGACGCCGGCGCCCGCCAGGGCGGGGGACCGTCGAGTCACTGCGGTGGTGGACCGGCCGGGGGCGGTGGCAGCGGCCTCGACGGCGGGGCGCTCGTGACCGTCGGCGACCGTCGGCGCCGGCCGATCCGTGTCGGTACCGGTGGCACGGCGAGCGCTGGGCAGGAAGGGGGCCGGCGGGGTCGCGCCGGCCGGGTCGGCGTCCTCGGTGAGCGGCCGGGCGGCTTCGAGCGCGGCCAGTGCGGTGCGGTGCTCGCGTTCGGCGACGCTCGCCGCGCGGTGTGCCGTGGCGCGTTCGCGGCGCAGCCGGAGCACCGCCTCCACCCCGACCGCCGCCCGGGCGGCGGTCAGCCGGGACTGCTCGCCGGCCAGCGCCGCGGCCGCCTCGGCCTGCCGCTGGGCCTCGACCGCGGCGGCCCGGTAGCGCTGCTGGCGGTCGGCCAGCGCGGTCTCGGCCTCCCGGCGCCGCTGGGCGGCCGCATGGTCGGCCTCGGCCAGCGCGACGGCCGAGCGGGCGACGGCCAGCCGCTCCGCGGCGGCGCTGCGCAGCGCCGCCGCCCAGCCGAGCACCGCCTCGGCGGGCGCCTCCTCGGCCGGCCACAGCTCGGCGACATCGGCCGCGGCCGGGCCGGCGGCCTCCTCGGCGCGGCCCGCGAGGTCGCGCAACTGCCGGTGCCCGTCCCGGACGGCGGCCTCCTGGCGGAGCCGTTGCTCGGCGATCCACTTCTCCAGGCGGTCGAAGCGCCGGGTGTCGAAGAGCCGCCCGAGCAGCTCGGCGCGCTGCTTGGTGTCGGCGCGCAGGAAGCGCGCGAAATCGCCCTGCGGCAGCAGCACCACCTGGCAGAACTGCTCGCGGCTCATCCCGATCAGCCGGTGCAGTTCCTCGCCCGCCTCCTGGTGCGACTTGCTGAGCGGCTGCCAGCCGGACGGCCCGCCGTCGGCGTCGGGCCGCCACTCGCGCAGCAGCGTCTGTGCCTTCTCGACGGTGAAGCCCGAGCCGCGCTTCTTGGGGCGAGGCTGCTCCGGGCGGCGGGTGACCTCCAGCCGGCGTCCGCCCAGGGTGACCTCGAGGGTGACCTCGGTCAGCCGCTCCGGCTCGGCGTGGTCGCTGCGCAGCGGATTGCCCTTGCGGGCGCCCGGCACCTCGCCGTACAGGGCGTAGCAGACCGCGTCCAGCACGCTGCTCTTGCCGGCGCCGGTCGCACCGCGCAGCAGGAACAGGCCGGAGTCGGCGAGCCGGTCGAAGTCGACCTCCTCGGTGCCGGCGAACGGGCCGAACGCGGTCAGGACCAGCCGGTGGAGCCTCATCGGGCCGCCTCCCGGTCCCGCTCCTCGGCGCACCGGACGGCCTCCAGGCCCTCCAGCAGCCAGCCCTGCTCGGTGTCGTCCAGCACCCGGCCGGGGCGGACGTGGGCCACGAAGCCCTCGACCACCTCCTGGTCGCTGCGGCCGCTGACCCGGGCCGCGTACGACCGGGGATCGTCGCCGGGCGCCCCCTCCGGCTCGAACAGCAACTGCAGGGTGTGCGGGAAGCGGGCGCGCAGCCGCTCCATCGGATCGCTCGGGCGGACCGGGTCGGTCAGCGTGGCCCGCACCCAGGACTCCTCGTGCTCGGCGAAGCCCGGATGCTCCAGCAGGTGCTCCAGCGGGCCGCGCAGCCGGGCGAGCCGGCGCGGCACCGGGCAGTCGATCCGCTCCGCCGCCACCGTGCCGTCCGCCGCCAGGTCGACCAGCCACATCGTCTTGCGGTGGTCGGCCTCGGAGAAGGAGTACGCCAGCGGCGAGCCGCTGTAGCGCAGGTGCGGGGCGAGCGTCTGGCAGCCGTGCAGGTGGCCGAGGGCCGCGTAGTGCACCCCGTCGAAGACGCCGGCGGGCACGCTCGCCACGCCGCCGACCGTGATGTCGCGCTCACTGTCGCTCGGCTCGCCGCCGGTCACGAAGGCGTGCGCCAGCACCACCGCCCGGGTGCCCGGATCGCGCGTCGCCAGGTCCGCCCGGACCGCGTCCATCGCCGCGCCCAGCACCCGGTCGTGACCGCCCTTCTCCAGGCCGAACCGCTCCCGGACCATCGCCGGCTCCAGGTACGGCAGCCCGTAGACGGCGACCGGGCCGTGCTCGTCCGCCAGCAGCACCGGCACCGCGCAGCCGTCCGGATCCGTGCGCAGGTGGATGCCGGAGCGGTCGATCAGCCGCGAACCGACACCCAGCCGGCGGGCGGAGTCGTGGTTGCCGCTGATGAAGACCGTCGGCACGCCGAGCTCGGCGAGCCGGAACAGCACCTCGTCGAAGAGCGCAACCGCCTCCAGGCCCGGCAGCGCCCGGTCGTACACGTCGCCCGCGACCAGCACGGCGTCCACCCGCTCCGCCCGGACCACCGCGACCAGGTGGTCCAGGAAGGCGCGCTGGGCGTCGTGCAGGCTCTCCCGGTGGAAGGAGCGCCCGAGGTGCCAGTCGGAGGTATGCAGCAGTCGCATGGTCCCCGACCCTAACGGGAGCCACTGACATCGCGGGGCTGACGAGGTGTCACAGCGGTCGCGATCGCTCACGCAACGTCGATTGTCGGTGACGGTGTGTATGGTCCGGGCAGTGCGGTCGAGCGGAGCGGGAGGTCGGTCATGGGCGGTGGGAACGGCATGCGGCACGGTGGGCGACACGGCGGTTGGGAGCGTCCGGGGCGGGAGCGTCCGGGGCGGGTGGGCGCGGGCGCCGGGGGTGCGGGCGTCGGGGGTACGGCGCGAGGTGCACCGCCGGGGCGGGCGCCCGCGCGCCAGCCGGTCGCGCTCGCCGTCGCGGCCGACGCGGCGGACTTCGAGCGGCTGCGGCGCTACCGCCTGTTCGACGCGGCCGACCACGGCGGGTACCTGCGGTGCACCGAGCGGCAGCTGCGGGTCCTGCGGGGCGCCGGGCTGGCGGTCCACCTGCGGCTGCTGGCGGCCGGCGCGTACGAGGAGTTCTGCGCGCAGCGGCTGCTCGCCCCCGCCGACCCGGTCGCCCGGACGGCGTTCGCGGCGGATCCGGACTACCCGGGCGAGCCGTTCGTCTACGCGGGCGAGCGGCTGGCCGAGCTCGTGCCCGCGCTGTTGCGCGACCATCGGACGCGCGCCGGGGCGGCGGCCGGCCGAGCCGCCCTGCTGGCCGCGGTCGACGGCGAGCCGCACCCGGCGGAGCTGCTGACCGCCCACCTGGCGTACGCCGCCGAGCTCTGCCTCGTGCTGGCGCACGGCCCGGGCGGGGCGGGCTGTCGGCTGCGCCTGC
The DNA here is from genome assembly GCF_024172095.1 of Kitasatospora cinereorecta. Lineage (GTDB taxonomy): Bacteria > Actinomycetota > Actinomycetes > Streptomycetales > Streptomycetaceae > Kitasatospora > Kitasatospora cinereorecta. Next base: position 232,163 of record NZ_JAMZDX010000002.1, read on the forward strand.
TGGCGGAAGGGCCGGGCGGCGAGGAGTTCGACGCCACCGCGGAGCTGGGCGGTGCCGGCCGGTCGCCGGTGCCGGACGGGCGGGAGGCGGAGGCGTTCTGCGTCACCCTCGCGGCCGTGCTGGCCGGCGGCGGCGTCGGGGAGCTGCTGCGGTACGGGCCGGACGGGCCGGACGTGGTGGTGGGCGCCGGGTCCGCGAGGGAACTGCGCGGCTGGTCGGTGGCCGACGGGCGCCTCCACCCGCTCACCGCCCTGGAGGTCGGCGCGGTGGCCCCGCCGGCGCCGGACGTCGGAGCGGTTCGGCCGCGCGACGCGCACCCCCTGCCGGGACCTCGCTCGGCGGACCGGGCCGGGCCGGGCGGTGCTGGCGGGGTGCGTGGGCGGGCCGGGTCGGGCGGTGCCGGCGGGGCGGTGGCGCGGGTCGGGGAGGTGGGGGGATGAGCGGGTCGGAGGGGTGTGAGGCCGCTGGTGGGGCGGCCGTGCCCCGAGCGGCCGTCAGGACTGTTCATCGACCGGATGTTCGGGGAAGATCAACAGTCGGAGCGCCGGGCAGCCCCACCTGCCGGCTCCAGGACGGGCTGGTGCGGCCCGGTCCTGGCCATCGTGCGCCGGAGTGCCGGCCACCCCCGAGTCCGGAGGGAGTGGGCATGAGCCGTATCGAGTACAGCCCGGAGATCTCCGAGCTGCTCGGCCGGGTGCGGCGCCGGCCCACCGCGGGGTGGCCGTGGCGGCCGGGCGAGGCGGTTCCGGTGGGGCTGCCGGTCAAGCAGTCCTGGGGCTGGCTGTTCGCCCCGGACGGGCGGGTGCTCACCCTGGTCAACCCACGGGACGGCATCGTCAGCCTGCCGGGCGGTTCGCTGGAGCCGGAGGACGGCGGCGATCCCGGGGTGGCGCTGGCGCGGGAGGCGGGTGAGGAGGCGCAGGCGGTCATCGGTGCGCCGCTCTACCTCGGCTACCTCTACGACCGGGTCGGCTCGGCCAACGGCGGGCACGAGTGCGCGCGGGTGCGGATGGCGGCCGCGCTGCTCGGGGTCGGCCCCAGCGTGCCCGATCCCGCCTCGGGCCGGCACTACCGGCGACTGCTGGTCTCGCCGGGCCTCGCGGTGGAGCTGCTGGGCTGGGGCGTTCCCGGTCTGCGGCAGGCGCACGCGGCGGTCGCCGCGGCGGCCCGCCACCTCGGGGTGCCCACGCTGGCGGACGAGACCATCGAGGAGCTGCCGCCCGGCGGGTGCGTGCTTCCCGCAGGGCGCTGACGGTCGGTCACGTCGCCGGCGGGAAGCGGGCCGAAGGGCGCGGACACACGGACGCGCGGACACCGGAGAAAGGGGAGTGGCGGTGGCACGGGGGCTGTTCCATCACGTCGAGCTGTGGGTCGACGACCTGGCGCGGGCCGAGGCGCAGTGGGGGCCGGTGCTGCTGGCACTGGGCTGTGAGCCGTTCCAGCACTGGGAGCGGGGGCGGAGCTGGCGCCTGGGCGACGCGTACCTGGTGGTGGAGCAGTCGCCGGCCCTGGTGCCGGGTGGTCATGAGCGCCTGCGGGCGGGGCTGAACCACCTCGCGGTGCACGGGACGCGGGCGGCGGTCGCGGCGGCGCTGGCCGCGGACTGGGCCGTTCGGGTGGACACGGGCGACGCGGTGCACCTGGTCGACGCGCAGGGTTTCGAGTTGGAGATCGTGGTCGCAGCGGCGGGGGAGACCGGGTCGGTCTGACGGTCGGTCCGACGGTCCGAGTGGCGGTCCGAGTGGTGGTCGGCGTGACGCCGGATCGGGCGGATCCGACACGGCGTCAACAAATCTTGGCATGAGCGCTTCCCAGCCAGGCTACTGCTTGGTATCAAAAGTGTGACCCGCGTCACTTTCGTGGAGGTGCTCCATGCGCCCTGCTCGTGCCGTGTCCGTCGCCACCACGGCGATCCTCCTCTCCCTGTCCACCCTCGTCGCCGCCGCCGGCAGTGCCTCGGCGGCCGGAGTCCGCTACGCCGCGCTGGGGGACTCGTACTCCTCCGGTGTCGGTGCCGGCAGCTACACCGGCGAGAGCGGCAGCTGCAAGAGAAGCACCAACTCCTACCCGTACCTCTGGAAGACCGCCCACGCCCCCTCCGCCTTCGCCGACGCCGCCTGCTCGGGCGCGAAGACCGGCGACGTACTGAACAGTCAGCTCGGCATCCTGGACAGCTCGACCACCCTGGTCTCGATCACCATCGGCGGCAACGACGCCGGCTTCGCCTCGACCATGCAGACCTGCGTGCTGGACAGCGACAGCGCCTGCCTGAACGCGGTCGCGGCGGCGAAGCAGTACGCCACCAACACCCTGCCGGGGCTGCTGGACCAGGTCTACTCGGCGATCCACGGCAAGGCGCCGGGCGCCCATGTCGTGGTGCTCGGCTACCCCCACCTCTACAAGGTGCCGGGCTCCTGCATCTTCGGGATCTCCGACACCAAGCGCAACGCGATCAACGGCGCGGCCGACGTCCTGGACGACGTGATCGCCAAGCGCGTCGCCAACGCGGGCTTCACCTTCGAGGACGTGCGCGGGCTGTTCGCCTCGCACGAGATCTGCGGCAGCGGCACCCGGTGGCTGAACTCCACCACGCTGCCGATCGACGAGAGCTACCACCCCAACGCGGCCGGCCAGTCCGGCGGTTACCTGCCGGCGTTCTCCGCCGGCGTGTAAGGAGCGGGAGCGAGGAGCAGGGGCCGGGCCCGTCCGCGGGCACGGCCCCTGTCCGTCCGACCGGGGGTCAGTGCAGGTGGTCGACCAGGCCGGCCGGGTGCAGGCCGGCGGCGGCCGCGGCGTCCAGCGCGCGCTGGAGGTCGGCGGCCAGCGTGTCGGTGAAGTGCAGCAGGATCACGTCGCCGGGCTGCAGTGCACCGCCGTGGTAGACGTTCGCGGCGCCCCAGCTGAAGTCGGCGCTGGCGGTGAGTACCTGGTGCATGCCGCAGTTGGCGGCGGCCTGGAGGGTGTCGGCGTTCCAGGCGAAGTACGGCGGCCGGAAGACGGTCGGCACGGTGCCGAAGCGGTCGGCCGCGGCGTCCCGGGCGTCGCAGATCTCGGCCTGCTGTTCGGCGGGGGAGAGCGTGGTCAGGTCGCGGTGGGAGACGCTGTGGTCCTGGATCGAGGAGCCGGGAACGGCGGTGACCTGCCGGAACCAGTCGGGCTCGAAGCCCTCCGGCATGGGCAGCGGGAAGGCGGTCACCGGCACCTGCCGGTCGGCGATCAGCCGGGCTGCCTCCGGGGTGCGCTGCCAGCCGTCGTCGATGGTGACGAAGACGACCGGGTCGGTGGTGGGGACGCTCCCGACGGCCCCGACCGGCTCCGGCGCCGGCCCGTCCACCTGGACGTCGTCGGCGGCCCACGGGCCCTGCCCGTACCAGCCGTGCAGGTGGAGCCGGACGGAGCGGGTGTCGGCGCCGGTGGTGAAGGTGGTGGTGAGCCGCTGCCAGCCGTCGCCGGTGCCCGGGGTCCAGGCGGGGGCGACGTCGTGCCCGGTGCCGGTGGCGCCGAGGAAGACGTACGAGCCGTGCACCCAGGCCGAGTAGGTGTAGGTGGTGGCGGGCCGGACGGCCAGGGTCTGGGTGCACTCGCCGGTGGAGTCGTCGGTGGCCGGTGTGACGGTGAGGGCCGAGGCGCCGCCGTGGGCGGCGGATCCGAGGGCGGCCTCGCCGGGCGCGCAGTGCCAGCCGGGGATCGAGCCCCAGTCGGCCAGCGGCAGGGTGGGGATCTCGAAGCCGGGGTTGGTCGCCAGATTGACGGCCGGTCCGGTGGTGGCCGCGTCGGCGGTGGCCGCCATGGTGGGGGAGCCGGCGGCGAGCAGGGCCAGGACGGTGGCCGAGGCGCCGGACGCGAGGCGTCGCAGGGCTCTGGACATGGAGCAACTCCTGTGTGGGGGAGGAGAGACAGGGGGTTGCTCCCGGAGGGGGCGGGAGCGGCCGGCGAGCCGCACCCGCGCCGAGGCCACACAATGGACTGGACCAATATCCGTGGTCAAGGGAATCCGGGCATCGGCCCGCCGAGATCCGCTATCCGGCGTAGAGCTCCTCGATGTCCGCGGCGTAGCGGTCCGCGATGGCGTGCCGACGGAGTTTCAGGGACGGGGTCAGCAGGCCGTCCTCGACGGTGAACTCCTTGGGCAGCAGCCGGAAGGCGCGGATCGACTCGGCGCGCGAGACGGTGGTGTTGGCCGCCGCCACGGCCCGCTGGATCTCGGCGTGCAGCTCCTCGTCGGCCAGCGCCGACCAGATGTCGAGCTGTTCGCGGCCGTGGGTCTTCAACCAGTGGCTCAGTGCCTGCGCGTCCAGGGTGACCAGCGCGGCCACGTACGGCCGGTCGTCGCCGACCACCAGGCACTGGGCGATCAGCGGGTGGGCCCGGACCCGCTCCTCGAGCTGGCCGGGGGCGAGGTTCTTGCCGCTGCTGGTGACGATCAGTTCCTTCTTGCGGCCGGTGATGGTGAGGTAGCCGTCCTCGTCCAGCGAGCCGATGTCGCCGGTCGCCAGCCAGCCGTCGTACAGGGCCTGTTCGGTGCAGCGCGGGTGGTTGAGGTAGCCGCCGAAGACGCCGCCGCCGCGGACCCACACCTCGCCGTCCTCGCCGATCGCCACCGACGCTCCCGGTACCGGCTTGCCGACGGTGCCGAACCGCGGGCGGCCCGGCGGGTTGGCGGTGATCGCCGCGGTGGTCTCGGTCAGCCCGTAGCCCTCGTAGACCGTCATGCCGGCGCCGGCGAAGAAGAGTCCGAGTTCGCGGCTGAGCGTGGAGCCGCCGCACATCACGTTGCGGACCCGGCCGCCGAGGACCGCGCGCAGCCGGGAGTAGACCAGCCGGTCGTAGGCCGCGTGTCTGATCCGCAGCGCCGGGCCGGGGCCAGGACCGTGGCCGAGGCCGCGCTGCTCGCGGGCGGCGGCCCAGCTGGTGGCCGTCTCCGCGGCCTGTTCGAAGAGGTCCAGGCGGCCGTCGGCCTCGGCGGCCTCCCGGGCGCGCTGGTAGATCTTCTCGAAGATGTACGGCACCGCGTGCAGGAAGGTCGGCCGGAAGGAGGCCAGCGCGGGCAGCAGCGAGTCGGTGGAGAGCACTCCGTGGTGGCCGATCCGGATCCCGCCGCGGACGGCCGCCACCTGGACCATCCGGCCGTAGACGTGGGCGAGCGGCAGGAAGAGCAGGGTGCCCGGCTCGCCGCCGCCGGTGTCGCGGAACACCTCCGCCCAGCCGCCGAGCAGCGCGTCCGCGGCGGCCGCGAAGTTGCCGTGGGTGAGCAGGCAGCCCTTGGGACGGCCGGTGGTGCCCGAGGTGTAGATGACGGTGGCCACGCTCTCCGGGCCCACGCCCAGGCGCTGACGGTGGACCAGCGCGTCCGGCACCCCGCGGCCGTCCTCGACCAGGTCCTCCACGCAGCCGCGGTCCAGCTGCCAGATGCCGGTGAGTTCGGGCAGCGCGTCGCAGACCGCGCCGACGGTCATCGCGTGGTCCTCGTGCTCCACCACGCAGGCCACCGCGGCGGTCTCGGCGAGGATCCAGCGGACCTGCTCGGCCGCGGCGGTCGGGTACACCGGGACCGGGATCGCGCCGATCGACCAGAGCGCGTAGTCGAACAGGGTCCACTCGTAGCGGGTCGCCGACATCACCGCGACCCGGTCGCCGTAGCGCACGCCCCGGGTGAGCAGGCCCTTGGCCAGCGCCAGCACCTCGCGGCGGAACTCCGCCGCGGTCACCGGCCGCCAGCCCTCGCCGTCCCGGCGGGAGAGCTGGACCAGCCCCGGCTCGCGCTCGGCCCAGTCGTACACCGAGTCGGCGAGTCCGCCGGTCACCGCCGCCGGAAGGGCGGGGCTGCTGATCTCGCGCACGATACCCCCGATCCGACGCCCCGGGTCGGACGCCCGCAGCGCCCCGCGGAGCGGATTGCAGCGAAGTTACCGGATCGCCGCGGCCCTGCCCAGACTCGCAGGACGAGGCGGTTCCCGACGGCACCCGCAGCGGCGCGCAGTGCCGCAGGTGGGGGCCCCGTACGGGGGTCCGCCGGTGGCATTTCGGGACGTACCGGACAGGTCTTCGGGGAAACGCCCATTCACCCCTCGAACGGGTGTCGGCACCGTAGTAGGCTCGCGCAGCTCGTACCGCACTCCCGTCCCCGCCCGGCAACCCCCCTGACCGAGGACCCCATGCGCCTGCGCCGCAGCTCGATCCGCGCGAGGATCATCGCGCTGCTCCTGGTGCCCATCGTGGCGCTCGGTGGACTGTGGGCGTACGCGGTGCTGGTGACCACCGGAGACGTGTGGGGCCAGCTCGACCTCAGCGCCACCTACCGCGCCCTCGGCAACCCGGCCGACCAGTACGCCCGCGATCTGCAGGTGGAGCGCCGGGCCGCCGTGCTGCGGCTCGCCGAGCCGGGCTCGAAGACCGCCGCCGACACCTACCAGCAGGCCCAGACGGTCACCGACCGCGACCTGCAGCTGCTGCGCTTCCAGGCGAACGGCAGCGACTACCGGAAGCTGGACACCGACCAGCGCGGCCGCTTCCAGGACATCCTGACCCTCGGCGACCAGCTCGCCGGCGTGCGCAGCCCGATCCAGCAGGGACGGCAGAGCTGGGACGGCGCGCTCAAGGACTACAGCGACCTGATCCAGCCGGTGTTCACCTTCCGCTCGGCCTTCGTCGCCAAGCAGAGTGGCAACCTGCCCCGCCAGGGCACCATCCTGGTCGAGCTGGTCCGGGCCCGCGAGTACCTCTCCCGGGAGGCCGCCGCCATGCAGGCGCTGCGGCTGACCGCCAACCCGGACGACCGCAAGATGCAGGCCGCCCTGGACGCCCTGCACAGCCAGCAGGCGCTGTTCCGGATCTACGTCGCCGAGCTCGACCGGCCGGACCAGATCGAGTACAACACCCTGCGCAACAGCCAGGCCTGGACCGAGCTGGCCACCGCCGAGCAGGCCTTCGAGGACGCCCCCAACCGGGTCACCGAGGTGCACAGCGGCCCCACCGACCCCTGGCACGACAACGCCGACCGGGTCCTCGCCGACCTCGCCGACCTGAACAGCCGGATGGCCGCCGGGATCGGCGACCAGGCCCGCTCCTACGCGGTCAACTCGCTGGTCCGCGGCGGTATCGCCGGCGCCGCCGGCCTCGGCGCCGTGATCCTCTCGGTGCTGATCTCCTTCCGGATCGGCCGCCGCCTGGCCCGCGAGCTGATCGGCCTGCGCAACGCCGCCCTGGACCTCTCCGGCAACCGGCTGCCCTCGGTGATGCTGCGCCTGCGCCGCGGCGAGGCCGTGGACGTGGCCGCCGAGGTCCCCGGACTCGACTTCGGCACCGCCGAGATCGGCCAGGTCGGCCGCGCCATCACCGACGTGCAGCGGGTCGCCGTGGAGGCCGCCGTCGAACAGGCCGAGCTGCGCCGCGGCGTCTCCGCGGTCTTCGTCAACCTGGCCCGCCGCAGCCAGGTGCTGCTGCACCGCCAGCTCACCCTGCTCGACACCATGGAGCGCCGCACCGAGGACCCGCGCGAGCTGGAGGACCTGTTCCGGCTCGACCACCTCACCACCCGCATGCGCCGCCACGCCGAGGGCCTGATCATCCTGTCCGGCGGCTCGCCCGGCCGGGCCTGGCGCAAGCCGGTGCGGATGGTCGACGTGGTGCGCGCCGCGGTCGGCGAGGTCGAGGACTACGCCCGGGTGATCGTCCGGCCCTTCCCCGGCACCGGCCTGCTCGGCAGCGCGGTCGCCGACGTCACCCACCTGATCGCCGAACTGGTCGAGAACGCGGCGGTGTTCTCCCCGCCGCACACCCAGGTCACGGTCCAGGGCGAGGTGGTGGCGCACGGCTTCTCGCTGGAGATCGACGACCGCGGCCTCGGCCTGAGCGAGCAGGCGCTCGAGGAGATCAACCAGCGGCTCGCGGTGGAGCAGGAGTTCGACCTCGCCGACACGGACCGGCTGGGCCTGTTCGTGGTCAGCCGGCTGGCCCGCCGGCACGGCATCCGGGTGCACCTGCGGCCGTCGCCGTACGGCGGCACCTCGGCGATCGTCCTGGTCCCGCGCGAACTGCTTGCCGAGGCCTCCGACATGGCGCCCGAGGCGCCCCGCTCGGCCGTCCCGGAGGACAACGGGCACCGGCGCACCCCGGCCGCCCCGGTCGGCGGCGGCGAGCCCGCCCGCACCGGACGGGCGCACGCGATCGGCCCGGCGCAGCTGGGCGGCCCGCGCCCGTCCGCGCCCGAACCGGCCGACACCCCCGGCGGGCTGCCCCGGCGGCGCGCCGCGTCCGCCGCGGCGGCCGAGGCGGGCACCGGCCGGCACCGCCGCGCCGACGCTCCGGCCGAGCCGACCCCGGCCCCCGTGCCGACGGCGGCCGCGACCCGGCCCGCGACCGAACCCGACGCCGAGCAGGCCCCGGTGGCCGGCGGACTGCTGCCCCGCCGGGTCCGGCAGGCCAACCTGGCCCCGCAGCTGAAGGCCGCCGCCGTCGAGGACGGGGCCGAGCAGTCCCGCGAGCGCAGCCCCGAGGAGGCCCGGGCCACCTTCGCCTCCTTCCAGCGCGGCTTCGCCCGCGGCCGCGGCGACCGGCTCCAGCCAGCCTCGCTCACCGTGGTCCGCAACCCCCCGGAGCCGGACGGCGCCTCCGCGCCCGTCCCGGCGCCGGCCCCGCCCACGCCGGCGGTCCGGCTGCGGGTCGCGCTGCCGTCCGCGCCCGTCCCGCAGGCGCTGCCGGCCGCCCCGATCCGTCCCGCCGTCCCGGCGCCCGAGGCACGACCCGTACGACCCGCTCCACCCGCACCGCCCGCTCACGCAGAAGGAACCGAATCATGACCGCAACATCACAGCCGTCCGGGGACCTCGACTGGCTCCTCAACGACCTGGTCGGCCGGGTCGCGACGCTGAGGCATGCGGTGATCCTGTCCAGCGACGGGCTTGCCACCGGTGTCTCCCAGGGCCTCGGCCGGGAGGACGCCGAGCACCTGGCCGCCGTGGCCGCCGGCTTCCACAGCCTGGCCAAGGGCGCCGGACGGCACTTCGACGTCGGCGGCGTCCGGCAGACCATGGTCGAGCTGGACGAGGCGTTCCTGTTCATCACCTCGGCGGGCGACGGCAGCTGCCTGGCGGTGCTCAGCGACGCCGAGTCCGACGTGGGCCAGATCGCGTACGAGATGGCGCTGCTGGTGAAGCGGGTCGGCGAGCACCTGGCCGCCGAGCCGAGGACCGAGAACGCTCCGCCCGGGAGATGAGGGAGCCGATGAGCGAGCCGATGGGAGACGAGGACGCCGCCGAGCCGGTGCTCGACCTGTTCACCCCCCGGACCCCCGTCGACGACCGCTGGTTCGACGACGACGCGGGCCCGGTGGTCCGACTGTTCTCGATGACCCGCGGCCGCGCGCGGCCGGTCGACGACGGACTCTTCGACCTGATCTCCCTGGTCACCGCCGTCGGCCCGGCCGGACCGGCCGGGTCGGGCGTCGGTGACCTGCACCTCGACCTCGAGCACCACGCCATCCTCGGCCTGTGCCGGGACGAGCCGCTCAGCGTCGCCGAGTTGGGCTCGTACACCGACCTGCCGGTCAGCGTCGTCCGCGTCCTGCTCGGCGACCTCCACGACGCCGAGCTGATCAGCGTCACCCGACCCGTCCAGCTCGCCCAGCACCTGGACGAGCGCCTGCTGCGAGACGTGATCAATGGCCTCCGCGCACTCTGACACCGCGACCGACGCACCGTCGGCACCCGCCTCCCACCAGGCCCTGTGGGGCACCACCGCGCTCAAGGTGCTGGTCGCCGGCGGCTTCGGCGCCGGCAAGACCACCCTGGTCGGCGCGGTCAGCGAGATCCGCCCGCTGCGCACCGAGGAGGTGCTCAGCGAGCGCGGCCGCCCGGTCGACGACACCCACGGGGTCGAGGCCAAGCGCACCACCACGGTCGCCATGGACTTCGGCCGGATCGACCTGCGTCCCGGCCTCGCCCTCTACCTGTTCGGCACCCCCGGGCAGGACCGGTTCTGGTTCGTCTGGGACGAGCTGGCGCGCGGCGCGCTCGGCGCCGTGGTGCTCGCCGACACCCGCCGCCTCGCCGACTGCTTCCCCTCGGTCGACTTCTTCGAACAGCGCGGCATCCCCTTCGTGGTCGCCGTCAACTGCTTCGAGGGGACGGAGGTGTACGCGCCGGACGACGTCCGGGCCGCACTCGACCTCGGTGAGTCGGTGCCGGTGCTGCTCTGCGACGCCCGCAGCCGCGAGGACAGCAAGGAGCTCCTGATCCGGCTCGTCCAGCACGCCTGGGTACGCTAGGCTCGGCAGGACTTCACATCGTCACCCGGGGGGAGGGCCCATGACCGCGTCGCCGCTGCACGCCACCGCCGTGCCCGCCCCGGTCGTCCCGGCGCTCACCGTCCGCCGGTACATCGATCTCGCCCTGATCTGCAGCGCCTGCTGTCGCTGACTCTCCGCCGCGCCCGGCCGTTCCCGAGGCCGGGCCGGTCTCCGGCGTTCCGCCGCGTCCGTCCCGATCCGGAGAGAGCAGTGAATCCGATCCCGCCCGCGCACCGCGCCCCGGACGGCGTCGAGGCCCGTTTCGACCTCGAGCCGTTCTGGCCGTCCCGACAGCCGCACCTCTTCGACCAGACGTGTCCGGGTTCGACCCGCGCGTCCCGGCCTGCGGCGGCCTGACCCTCCGTCACCCGCCTCCGCAGCACCGTTTCGACGCGCAGACGCACCCACCCGTCCGTTCCGCGCGAAAGAGCTGCCCCATGTCCTCCTCCACCGCCACCCTGACCGTTCCCTCCGCGACCCCGCACCTGCGCGCGGTCCGCTCCGTCCCCGCCGAACGGTGGCACCAGCCCGCCCCGCGGCCGGCCGCCGTCCCGCCCACCGTCCTGCCCGTCGCCCCGGCCGGGATCGCCGGGCTGCCCGAAGGCGCCACCGTCGTCGCCGCCCTGCCGCAGTCCGCGCTGCCGCCGGCCCTGCTCGCCCAGCTCGGCGCCCACCTGGGCGAGACCGGACGGCAGCCGATGGTCGGCTACCTGGTCCTCGTCCCGGCCGCGCCGGAGACGGCCGCCGACCAGCCGCGGGACGACCGGCCGGAGGTCCTCGCGCCCCTGCGGCGCCGACCGGCGGCCCCCGCCGGCCACGGCATCAGCGTGGACACCGACCGGCGCACCGCCCACGTCGACGGGCACCAACTCGACCTCACCTACCTGGAGTTCGAGCTGCTCGCGCACCTCACCGCACACCCGCACCGGGTGCACACCCGCGACCACCTGGTCACCGCCGTCTGGGGCTACGGCCACATCGGCGACGGCCGGACGGTCGACGTCCACGTCGCCCGGCTGCGCCGCAAGCTCGGCGCGGCGCACCGGGACACGATCGTGACGGTCCGTCGGGTCGGCTACAAGTACGCCCCCGCCGCCTGACACACCGCGGGGGGTGCCGGGCCACCCGGCCCCGCACCCCCCGCGGCCCGGCTCACCGGCTCAGCCGGTCGATCTCCGCCAGCTCCTCGTCGGTCAGCGGACCGCCGGCCAGCGCGTCGATGTTCTGGTCCAGCTGCGCCACGCTGCTGGCGCCGATGATCACCGAGACCACCCGCTCGTCCCGCAGTACCCAGGACAGCGCCAGCTGCGCCAGCGTCTGGCCGCGCCGCTCGGCCACCTTGTTCAGCGCCCGCAGCTGGTCCAGCTTGGCGCCGCTCAGCGCCTCCTCCTTGAGGAAGTGCCCGACCGACATCCGGGAGCCGACCGGCACCTCGCCGCTCAGGTAGCGGTCGGTCAGCAGGCCCTGGGCCAGCGGGGAGTAGGCGATCAGCGCGGTCTGCGTGTCACCGACCGCCTCCAGCAGGCCCTCCTCCGGACCCCGGTCCAGGATCGAGTAGCGGGCCTGGTTCAGCAGCACCGGCGTGCCCAGCTCGCGCAGGATCGCCACCGCCTCCCGGTGCTGCTCGGCCGGGTAGTTGGAGATGCCCGCGTACAGCGCCTTGCCCGCCCGCACCGCGGAGTCGAGCGCGCCCATGGTCTCCTCCAGGGGCGTGGTCGCGTCGTAGCGGTGCGAGTAGAAGACGTCCACGTAGTCCAGGCCCATCCGGCCCAGCGACTGGTCCAGGCTGGCCAGCAGGTACTTGCGGCTGCCGCCGTCGCCGTACGGGCCCGGCCACATGTCGAAGCCGGCCTTGGAGGCGATGAACAGCTCGTCCCGGTACGGGCGGAAGTCCTGCGCGAACAGGGTGCCGAAGTTCTTCTCCGCCGAGCCGTACGGCGGGCCGTAGTTGTTGGCCAGGTCGAAGTGGGTGATGCCGCGGTCGAAGGCGCGGCGCAGCACCGCCCGCTGGATCTGCAGCGGCTGGGTGTCACCGAAGTTGTGCCACAGGCCCAGCGAGACGGCGGGCAGCTGGACGCCGCTGCGCCCGGCGCGGCGGTAGGTCATCGTGGCGTAGCGGTCATCTGCGGCGAGGTAGGTCATGGCGCCCATCCTGCCAGCCCCGGCACCCGGCACCCGGGACCGGGACCGGGACCAACGTCCCTGTCCGGCCGGTCGGGGGCCACCGTAGCCTGGAGGGGCCGTCCCAGCAGAGGAGCCCCGCGTGGAGAAGCGTGACATCGCCGACCGGGCCGACCTCGACCCGCTGCTGCGCCGCTTCTACGCGGCGGCCGCCGCCGACCCGCTGATCGGCCCGTACTTCGCCGGAGGGGCCGGCTTCGACCTGGAGCGCCACCTCCCGCACATCACCGACTTCTGGGAGAGCGCCCTGCTGCGCACGGCGGACTACCGCCGCAACGCCTTCGCGCCGCACCGCGAACTGCACCGCGGGCGTCCGCTGACCGCCGAGCACTTCGGCCGCTGGGTGCAGCTGTGGCAGGCCGCGGTCGACGGGCTGTACGCCGGGCCGCTGGCCGAGCGGGCCAAGGCGCAGGGCGAGCGGATCGCCGTCGCCATGCTCCGCCGGATCAGCGGCGGGGACACCTCCGGCGACGGGGTCGGCTTCGTCCCGCTGGCCGCCGTCCTGCTGCGCAGCTGAGCCACCCGCCCCGGGCGCGGGGCCCTTCCGCCGCGGGTTCTGTACCTACTAGTATGTACGACCATGAGCACCCAGGACCGCCTGATCTCCTCCACCCAGGAACTCCTCTGGGAACGCGGCTACGTCGGCACCAGTCCCAAGGCCATCCAGCAGCGGGCCGGCGCCGGCCAGGGCAGCATGTACCACCACTTCACCGGCAAGCCCGACCTGGCCGCCGCCGCCCTCGGCCGCAGCGCCGAGGAGCTGCGGGCCGCCGCGGCCGCCCAGCTGGACGGGCCGGGCACGGCCTACCAGCGGATCGCCGGGTACCTGCTGCGCGAGCGCGACGCCCTGCGCGGCTGCCGGATCGGCCGGATGGCGCAGGACCCGGACGTGATCGCCGACCCGCAGCTGCGCGCACCGGTCGAGGAGACCTTCGCCTGGCTGCGCGGCCGGCTCGCCGACCTGGTCGCCGAGGGGCAGACGGCCGGGGAGTTCCCCGCCGCGCTGGACCCGGCCGACACCGCCGCCGCGATCGCCGCCGTGGTCCAGGGCGGCTACGTGCTGGCCCGCGCCGCCGGCGACGAGGAGCCGTTCCACCAGGCCGTCCGCGGCGCCCTCGCCCTGCTCGCCGCCGACCGACGGGAGCCCTGACCGTGCACGCCATGCAGTACGAGTTCACCCTGCCCGCCGACTACGACATGGGGATCATCCGGGAACGAGTGGCCGCCAAGGGGCACCTGCTGGACGACTTCCCCGGCCTCGCCTTCAAGGCCTACCTGGTCCGCGAACGCGGCGTCGCCGGCTCGCCGGTCAACCAGTACGCCCCCTTCTACCTGTGGCGCACCGGCGCCGGGATGACCGAGTTTCTGCGCGGCCCCGGCTTCCGTACGCTCAGTGCCGACTTCGGCCGCCCCCCGGTCCGCCACTGGCTGGCCGCCGGGCTCCACCTCGGCCCCGCCGCCGACCGGGAACCGACCACGGCCGTCCGCGAGCAGCGGCCCGTCCCCGAGACCGAGGACGCCGGGGAGGCGCTCGACGCCGCCCTCGCCGGACTGGGCGACCGGCCCGGCCTGTGCGCCGCCGCGGTCGCCCTCGACCCCGAGCGCTGGGAGCTGACCCGCTTCACGCTCTGGCACCACGACGCCCCCGACCACGGCACCCGCTACCGGGTGCTCCACCTCTCCCGGCCGGAGATCCGCGACCTGTGAACCCCGAACCGCTCACCCCCGCCACCCTCGACCGGGCCGCCGGGTACGACGTCCTCGCCACCCTGATGGACCCGGCCACCCGGCAGTCCACCCTCGGGCCGCTCGACCGGCTCGCCCCCGGCTTCCCCGACTGGATCGTCACCAGCCTGTTCGGCGGTACCTATCAGCGCCCCGGCCTCGAACCGCGCGAACGCCAACTGCTCACCCTGGCCGCGCTGGCCGCCCTCGGCGGGGTCGAACCGCAGCTGCACGGCCACGTCCGCAGCAGCCTGCGGCTGGGGATGACCCCCGAGCAGATCACCGAGTCCTTCGTCCACCTCGCCCCGTACGTCGGCGTGCCGAAGGCGCTCGCCGCCCTGCGGGTGGCCTCCGCCGCGTTCGCCGAGGCCGAAGCCGAAGCCGAGTCCGAAGCCAAGGCCGAGTCCGGAGCCGAAGCCGGGGGTCAGGAGTGACCGCCACCGTCCGGACCGTCCTCGGCGAGCTCCCGCCCGAACGGCTCGGCCTCTGCGACGCCCACGACCACCTCTTCCTGCGCAGCCCCCTGCTCCCCGGCCAGGAACTCGCCGACCCGGTCGCGGCCGAGGCCGAACTGCGGCAGTTCGCCGCCCACGGCGGGCAGGCCCTGGTCCAGTGGACCCCGTACGGCATGGGGCGCCGGCGCCGCGACCTGGTGACGCTCTCCCGCGCCACCGGCGTCCACCTGGTCGCCGCCACCGGGCTGCACCAGGCCGTCCACTACGACCCCCGGACGCTGCGCGGGCTCGACCTCGCCGCCCTGTTCGTCGCCGAGCTGACCGGCGACGGGCCGCGGGCCGGACTGATCAAGGTGGCCGGCGGCTACCACGGCCTGGACGCCCACGCCCGCCGCACCATGGCCGCGGCCGCCGAGGCACACCACGCCACCGGCGCGCCGATCGCCGTCCACCACGAACTGGGCACGGCCGCCGACGAGGTGCTCGACCTGCTCTGCGACTCCCACGGTGTGGCGCCCGACCGGGTGATCCTCGGGCACCTCGGCCGCTTCCCCGACCTGCGACTGCACCGGCGGCTCGCCGACGCCGGCGCCTACCTCGCCTTCGACGGCCCGTCACGCACCCACCACGCCACCGACCACCACCTGTTCGACTGCCTGGTCTCCCTCGCCGACGCGGGCCACCTCGACCGCCTGCTGCTCGGCGGCGACACCACCACCGCGGCGGCCCGCGGCAACCCCGGCCCGGCCCACCTGCCGCGCACCCTGCGACCGCGGATCACCGCCGAACTCGGCGAACCGGCCGCGACCCGCATCCTGGTCACCAACCCGGCGCACGCGTTCGCCTGGTGACCGGACACGCCGGGAGCGGGGCGTCCGGGGCGCCGGGCGGCGCGGACCTACCGTGGGGTCATGAGCATCCGTGTGCGCCGGGTCTACGACCCGCCCGAGGACGGCGACGGGGTCCGCGTCCTGGTGGACCGGCTGTGGCCGCGCGGCCTGCGCAAGGAGGACGCGGCGATCGACGAGTGGCCCAAGGCGCTCACCCCCTCCACCGAACTGCGCCGCTGGTACCACGGCCCGCACGCCACGCACGAGGAGTTCGTCCGCCGGTACGAGGCGGAGCTGGCCGCCCCCGAGGCGGCCCGCGAGGCCGACCGGCTGCGTACCCTCGCCCGCTCCCGCCGGCTCACCCTGCTGACGGCGGTGAAGGACCCGGAGCACAGCCACGCCGCGGTCCTGGCGGAGCGGCTGACATGACCGAACCGTCGATCAGCCGCGAGGAGATCCGGCGGCTCTCCCGGCTGAGCCCGTTCGAGCTGAAGGGCGAGTTCATCCGGCTCGCCCGGGCGTACCAGGAGGACCGGCCGGGCCAGAAGGCCAGGTCGACCACCAACATGCTCAACGCCGGCCGCGGCAACCCCAACTGGGTCGCCACCGGACCGCGCGAGGCGATGCTGGCGCTCGGCCACTTCGCCCTCGCCGAGAGCCGCCGGGTATGGACCGCCGACAACCTCGGCGGCATGCCCGAACGGCACGGGATCGCCGCCCGCTACGACCGCTTCGCCCGCACCCACCCGGACCTGCCCGGCATCGAGCTACTCACCGAGTCGGTCGCCCTGGCCGTCGAGCGCTTCGGCTTCGACCGGGAGGCGTTCGTCCACGAGCTGACCGACGCGACGATCGGCGACAACTACCCGGTGCCGGACCGCATGCTGGTGCACGCCGAGCAGGTGGTCGTGGGCTACCTGCACGAGGAGCTGATGGACGGCCGGCCCCCGGCCGACCGGCTGGACGTGTTCGCCACCGAGGGCGGCACCGCCGCGATGTGCTACGTCTTCGACTCGCTGCTGCGCAACGGCATCCTGCACCGGGGCGACCGGATCGCCCTGATGGTGCCGCTGTTCACCCCGTACATCGAGATCCCCGGACTGGCGGACTACGCCTTCGAGGTGGTGCGCGTCGAGGCGTCCAGCTTCGTGGAGACCGGCGTGCGCGGCTGGCGCTACCCGACCGAGGAGGTCGCCAAGCTCGCCGACCCCTCGATCCGGCTGGTCTGCCTGGTCAACCCCAGCAACCCGCCCTCCCTCGAACTCTCCCGGCGGGTCGCCGACCAGATCAAGCGGATCGTGGCCACCGGCAACCCCGACCTGATCATCCTCACCGACGACGTCTACGGCACCTTCGTGGACGGCTTCCGCTCGCTCGCCGCCGAGCTGCCCCGCAACACCCTGCTGGTCTACTCGTACTCCAAGCACTACGGCGCCACCGGCCACCGGCTCGGCGTCGTCGGACTCCACCGCGGCAACGTGATCGACCGGATGATCGCCGAGCTGCCCGCCGCCGAGCAGGACCGGCTGGCCCGGCGGTACGGCTCGCTCACCCTGGAGCCCGGCCGGCTGCGCTTCATCGACCGGATGGTCGCCGACTCCCGGCAGGTCGCGCTCAACCACACGGCCGGGCTGTCGCTGCCGCAGCAGGCCCAGATGACCCTGTTCTCGCTGTTCGCGCTGATGCCCGAGGGCAAGGCGTACAAGGCGAAGGTGCAGGGGATCGTCCGGCAGCGGCTGGGCCTGCTGCTGGAGGGCTCGGAGCTGCGGATCTCCGACGACCCGAAGCGGGCCGCGTACTACATCGACATCGACCTGCTGGCCTGGGCCGAGCAGCTCGCCGGCCGGGAGTTCGCCCACTACCTGGAGCGGACGTACGAGCCGACCGAGCCGCTGTTCCGGCTCGCCGGGCAGACCGGGGTGGTGCTGCTGAACGGCGGCGGCTTCGAGGGGCCGCCGTGGTCGGTCCGGGTCTCGCTGGCCAACCTCGACGACCTGGATTACCTCAAGATCGGGCACCACCTGCGGGAGATCTTCCAGGAGTACCACGAGGAGTGGCAGGCCTCCCGACCGTAGGCGCCGCACAGTGGGGGAGAGGGCACCCTCGCGGACCGGGGCCGGTCGTCGCATCCTGGTAGCGGGGGCTCTGGACCGCTCCGGGAGCCGATCATGAACAGCAGGACCCCCGCCGGCGTGGTGGCCGGCATCGACGGGAGCGCGCACGCCGAGGCCGCCGCCGAGTGGGCCGCCCGGGAGGCCGGCCTGCGCGACCGCGCCCTGCACCTGGTGCACGCCGTCAACACCGGGACCGTCACCCTCTCGCCGCGCACCGGCGCCGCCGTCACCGACCTGATCCTGCGCGACGCCGAGACACTGCTGACCGAGTCGATGGACAAGCTCCGCGCCGCCCATCCGACCCTGCGGCTGACCGGTGACGTGGTGCCCCGGGACGCCGCCGAGGCGATCCTGACCGCCGCCGAGCACAGCGAACTGGCCGTCGTCGGCACCCGCGGCCACGGCGGCTTCGCCGCGCTGATGCTGGGCTCGGTCAGCCTGCGGGTCGCCGCCCACACCAGCTGCCCGGCGGTGGTGGTCCGCGGGCCGGTCGACCCGGGCGGGCGGGTGCTGGTCGCGGTCCGCGACGAGCGGGACGCGGCCACCCTGCGCTTCGCCTGCGAGGCCGCCGCCCGCCGCGGGCTGCCGGTCGAGGCGCTGCACACCTGGTCCCCGGTGGTCGCCGACGTCGGACACATGGCGCCGATGGTCGACGAACTGGGCGAGGAGTCCCGGCTGCACCAGGGGTTGCTGCGGCGCACCTGCGACCCGGTCATCGAGGAGTACCCGGACCTGGTGGTGGAGACCCGCCAACTGGCCGGGGCCACCGCGGCGACTCTGGTCGAGGAGTCGAAGCGGGCCTCCCTGCTGGTGATCTCCCGGCACCGGCCGGCCCCGCACTTCGGCCTGCGGCTGGGCACCGCGGTGCACGCCGTGCTCCACCACGCGCACTGCCCGGTGGCCGTCGTCCCGGTCTGAGCCGCTCGTTCCCCGCCGTCCGCCGGGCCCGCCGCCTTTGCCGGATCGGCAAGTTTTCTTGGCATCCGTACCACCCCGGTCCGAGGATCGCGGGTGAACGGAGGCAGACACCCATGACCGACACCCACCACGCCCACCGCCACGAGCACCACCACGACCACCCGCGCGAGCGCCACCCCGAGGAGGCGGCCGCCGGTACGCCCTCGGAGTACTGGGACGCCCGCTACCGGCGCAGCGAGCGGATCTGGAGCGGCGCCCCCAACGCGGCGCTGGTGCGCGAGAGCGCGGACCTCGTCCCCGGCTCGGCCCTGGACCTCGGCTGCGGCGAGGGCGCGGACGCGGTCTGGCTGGCGCGGCAGGGCTGGCGGGTGACCGGCGTGGACATCTCCGAGGTCGCCCTCGGCCGGGCCGCCGAGCACGCCCGCGAGGCGGGCGTCGCCGAACGGATCGAGTGGCGGCTCCAGGACCTGGCCGACGGCCTCCCGGACGGCGGCCACCAGCTGGTCTCCGCCCACTTCCTGCACTCGGAGGTCGAACTGCCCCGGGAGCGGATCCTGCGCGGCGCGGCCGAGGCCGTCGCCCCCGGCGGAGTGCTGCTGGTCGTCGGCCACACCGGCGTCCCGCACTGGTCCGCGCAGCCCGAGCGGGCCGTCGCGCTGCCCGGTCCGGACGAGGTGCTCGCCGCGCTCGACCTGCCGGCCGGGGACTGGGAGACGCTGCGCAAGGAGGAGACCGAGCGCACCGGTACGGACCCCGAGGGCCGGCCGATGGTCTGGGTGGACAGCGTGCTCAAGCTCCGCCGGCTGCGCTGACCGCCCCGGCGCCCCTGACCGCTCCGGCGGCCCGACCGCTCCGGCGGCCCGCCGAGCGGGTGAACACCCCGCCGCGCCCGGTCGGCCTGCCGCCGGCCGGGCGCGGCCGCGGCCGATGATGTCCCGACCTGAGGGAACGTCGGGAGGCCGGCCCAGCATGCGGGAACGCGCAGTCAACCTCGGCCGGCTCGCGTTCGGCCTGCTCGCCGCCGTGGCGCTCGGCGTGCAGGCGTACCACGTGTGCACCCGGCATGCCTCGCTGGTGAACTTCTTCAGCTACTTCACCGACCTCAGCAACATGGCCGGCGCGGTGGTGCTGCTGACCGGCGGCACCCTCGGCCTGCTCGGCCGGCGCGGCGTACCCGACCCGGTCCGCGGCGCGGTGGTGCTCTGCATGACGGTCACCGGTGTGGTGTACGCCGTGCTGCTCGCCGGCTACCACCTTCCGCTGGAGCTGCCGTGGGTCAACGCGGTGCTGCACAAGCTGATGCCCGCGGTCCACCTCGCCGACTGGCTGATCACCCCGCCGCGGCGCCGGATCGCCTGGCGCCGGGCCGTCCTCTGGCTGGCCTTCCCGCTGCTCTACCTGGTCTACAGCCTGCTGCGCGGCGCCGCGGTCGACTGGTACCCGTACCCCTTCCTGGACCCGCGCCGGCCCCACGGCTACGGCCGGGTGGCGGTCGCCAGCGCGATGATCACCGTCCTGTTCGTGGCGGTGGGCGCCGCCGTGGTCTGGACCGGGAACCGGCTGGGGCGGCGTTCGGCACGGTCCGTCGGCGTGCATACTTGACCGGTTGTTGTGACCGCGGCGGGGCGACCCCCCGCGCGGCCGGGCAGGGGAGTAACGGGGACATGGGGCTGACCAGCCGCACACTGCTGCTGTTCGCGATCGAGATCGCAGTGGTCGCGGTGACCGCCACCATCTGGTGGTGGCCGGCGCTGGCCCGGCGCGGCTGGCGGGCGGTGCTCGGCCGGCTCGGCATGCTGCTCGGCACCCAGTTCGCGCTGCTCGCCGTCCTCGGCCTGCTGGCCAACAACTACTTCGCCTTCTACAGCAGCTGGGACGACCTGCTCGGCACCGGCAACAACGGCCCGGTCGACGTCCGTACCAAGGCCGTGGGTGCGACCGCCGGGCCGGTCGCGACCCCCGCGCCGAGCGAGCAGCCCACCCCCGAGCCGACGCACGGCCCCCCGCTGCCGGTCCAGGAGCTCGGCCGGGAGGCGGTCGACAGCGGCGGCAAGGGCCGCGACCCGAAGGTGGTCGGCGAGATCCGTACGGTCCGCCTCGCCGGGGCGCGCAGCGGGCTGTCCACCGACGGGTACGTCTACCTGCCGCCGCAGTACTTCCAGCCGCAGTACCAGGACCGCAAGTTCCCCGCGGTGATCGTGATGACCGGCTTCCCCGGCGACGCCAAGAACCTGATCACCCGGCTCAACTACCCCGGCGCGGCCCTCCAGTTGAACCTGAGCGGCCGGATGCAGCCGACCGTGCTGGTGCTGATGCGGCCCTCGCCCGCGATGCCCGCCGACACCGAGTGCGAGGACGTCCAGGACGGCCCCCGGTCGGCCACCTACTTCGCCGAGGACGTGCCCGGCTCGGTCGCCCTCTCCTACCGGGTCTCGGCCGACCCGCAGGGCTGGGGCATCATGGGCAACTCCACCGGCGGCTACTGCGCGCTGAAGCTCGCGATGCGCCACCCCGAGGCGCTCCCCAGCGCGGCCTCGATCTCCGGCTACCTCAAGGCCGCCGAGGACGTCTCCACCGGCGACCTGTTCAAGGGCAGCCAGCAGCGACGGGACGAGGCCGACCTGATGTGGCGGCTGACCAACCGTCCGCAGCCCGCCGTCTCGCTGATGCTGGCCGGCGCCGAGCACGGCGACGGCGACTTCCGCAAGGAGACCGACGCGTTCACCGCCGCGGCCCACCCGCCGATGACGGTGGCCGTGGCCAGCGTCCCAGAGGGCGGGCACAACTTCCAGACCTGGACCAAGCTGCTGCCGCCCGCGCTGGAGTTTCTCTCCCAGCACCTCAAGGCGTAGGAGGCGGCCGGCCTGCGGCTCAGGCCGGGGTCAGCCGGCCGGTGTGCAGCTCGCCGACCCGGCCGCCCTCGCCCTCCCAGGTCCAGAACACCTTCACGGTGAGGGTGTTGAGGTCCATCACATGGCTGACCGTGATGCCGCTCGTCTCGGTCCAGCTGACGAAGTAGATCCGCGGCGCGACCTCGGCGACGTGCAGCTTCACGTCCTCCCACTGGCCGGCCGACTCGCCGAGGCCCTCCCAGCGCAGCCGCGTCCCGTCCGCGGAGTAGGCGTTGCGGAACGCGGCACCGTTGTCGACCTCGAAGAGGTAGGTGCGGCCGGCGAAACCCGGCAGGGGCGCGGTCATCGTCTCGGCTCCTCTGAACGGCGGTCACGGGGGGGTGCGGCCGGGCCCGGCCGCACCCCCCAACCTAGCGGACCGCCGCGGTCAGTGGAGGTAGGGTCCGTCCGTGCCGACCTTGCCCGGGGCGGCGTTCTTCCCGCCCAGGTCGAGCACGTACACCCGCAGGTTGCCCTTGCCGGAGGCGGCGATCGTCAGGCTGCCGCCGGTGACGGTGCGCACGTCGCCGGTGACGGCGTCCCGGTACGTGCCGTTCGGGATCCCGGTGAACGTGGCGCCATTGGTGACCGCGACCAGCGCGAAGCTGTCCGTCCCGCTCGCCGCGTCGGTGTAGCGGCGCTTGAACGCCATGTCGCCGCTGACCCCCGCGGTGGAGTACTGGCCCATCTGCAGGGCGGGCACCGCCCGGCGGATCAGGTTCAGCCGCTGTACGTGCTTGACCAGCGGCTGCTGGAGCGTGGTGGCGACGGCTCCGTCGGCTGCCGAGATCACCGAGAAGTCCGAAGCCGTGACGTTGCCCGCAACCTTGTCCCCGTAGTACGCCCGGCCGGTGGTGGCCAGCGGGCAGGTCGGCCCGCAGTCGATCTGCTTGCCGGCCTGGAACTCGATCTCGGAGCCGTAGTACAGCGTCGGGATGCCGCGGAAGGTCCACATCAGTGCCATGTTCTCGGCCCAGGCGTCGGTGCCGCCCGCGTAGCGGGTGCTCGACTTGTTCGGCCCGAAGTCGTGGCTGTCCACGTACACCACGTTGTAGGTGGCGTCGTTGTAGCTGTCGTCGGAGTCCTTGCCGTTGTTGAAGGCGTTGGACGCGTCGCCGAAGTTCATGTGCATCCGCATGTCGATGACGTTCATGCCGCTGAACATGGAGTGGTCCGGCGCGTGGTAGCTGTTGCCGTCGAGGAAGGCGTTGGTGGTGGTCGGCTGGTTGCCGGGGCCGAGCTGCTCCTCGTAGGCGTACTGGTCGAGCGCGGCCTGCACATCGTCCGAGGTGTACTCCTTGCGCTCCTTCCAGGTGTAGAACTGCGCCGAGTGGTCGACCGAGCCACGGTTCCACTTGTCGTTGACGAAGGCGCCGACCTCACCGAAGACGAAGAAGTTCCCGGCCTTGTCGGCACCGAACTTCCGGTTCACCTCGTCGTGGATGGCGGGCAGGAAGCGCCGGTTCCAAGCGACCCGGGGGATGTGGACGGCGGTGTCGATCCGGAACCCGTCCACCCCCATGTCGATGTACTTGTCGTACGCGCCGATCAGGTACTGCTGGACCACCGGGCTCTCGGTGTCGAAGTCGGCCAGGTCCTCGTGGATCCAGCACGACCGGGAGTCCTCGCCCTCCCAGTTGCCGATCCAGCACTGGTGGTAGAGCGCCTTGGGGAACATGCCGGACGTCGGGTTCGGCCACTGGCAGTTGTAGATCGTGTAGCCCTCGGCACTCCTGGCGCCGGTCGGCACACCCCAGTTGAGACAGGTGTTGCCGGCCGGCTCGGCGGTCGACCAGAGGTCGCCGTTGTAGTACGACTTGCCGGAGACCGGGTCGACGGACAGGCCGTCGTAGCCGAAGTCGACGTTCGGCCTGTCGTAGTACCAGGACCACTGGGAGTCGCGCACGCCGTACACGGTGGGGGTGAACAGGCCCTTGGCGCCCCAGCGGGAGCTGTGGTTGTAGACCACGTCCTGGTAGATCTTGATGCCCTTGGCGTGGGCGGCGTTGATCAGGTCCTGGTACGAGGCGCCGGCCGACTCCAGCCGGGGGTCGACCCGGTAGAAGTCGTAGCCGTGGTACCCGTGGTAGTCGTAGTCCGAGCGGTTGAGGACGACCGGGGTGATCCAGATCGCCGAGAAGCCCAGGCCCTTGATGTAGTCGAGCTTCTGGACCAGGCCCTTGAAGTCGCCGCGGAACATCGGGTCGCCGTTGGCCGCGTTCCCGGACTTCACGTCCTGGCTGCCGCCGCGGTTGTTGGAGCTGTCGCCGTCGTTGAACCGGGCGGTCAGCACGAAGTAGATCGGGTCCTTGCGCGGATCGCCGCCGAGCGGGGTGCCGGCGGCGGCCGGCGGGGGAGCGGTGCCGGTGGTGGCGCACCCGGCCGTCGACGCGGCGGAGGTGTTGCCGGCCGCGTCCCGCGCACTGACCGTCCAGCAGTACGCGGTGGCGGCCTCCAGTCCGGTCTCGGACCAGACGGTGGAGGAGGTGTCCACCACCGAACTGCCCCTGGTGCCGCCGGTGCGGGTGAGTCGGTAGCCGGTGACGCCGGTGTCGTCGGTGGCGGCGTTCCAGGTCAGCACCGCGCCGGTGCCGGTGGCCGTGGCGGTGACGCCGGTCGGGACGGTGGGGGCGGTGGTGTCCGGGACGACCGCGGCGCACGGGTCGGTGGCCCGGGCCGTGACCACCTTGTCGCGGACGGTGGAATTGCCGGTTCCCAGCCGGTAGTTGGCGCTGTTGTTGTTGTCCCAGGTGCCGTTGCCGTTGTTGAAGGTGGCCTGCCAGGTGGTGGCGGCGCCCAGGTCGACGGTCAGCTCGACCCAGCCGGTGCAGGCGGCGGCCATCCGGGTGCCGGGGGCGGTGGTCCAACTGCCGCCGCTCGGCGCCCAGTGCAGGTAGTGGGCGGGCCAGTTCCGGCTCGCCGTCCAGTAGTACACGGTGGCCGAGGTGGGGGCGGCTGCCGCGCACGGGTCGGTGGTGCTCACCGTGCCGCCGGAGACGGCGCTGGTGCCGCTGGACAGCCGGTAGTTGGCGCCGCCGTTGTTGTCCCAGGCGCCGGCGCCGTTGGTGAAGGTGGCCTGCAGTCCGGACGCGGCGCCCAGGTCGACGGTCAGCGCGACCCAGCCGGTGCAGGCGGCGGCCATCGGGACGCCGGGCGAGGTGGTCCAACTGCCGCCGGTGGGCGCCCAGTGGAGATCGACGGTGGTCCAGCCGGCGGAGGGCTTGTAGTAGACGGTGGCGGTGGTCGCCGCATGGGCGGTGACGGCCGGCAGCAGGGCCGCCACCAGGCCGGCGAAGGCGGCCAGTACCGCCAGGATCGGATGGCGCCGCCGACGTTGGCGTGCTCGGTCCACAGGGGACTCCTCGGAGCGGGCCGCGGAGGGGCGCGACCTGTCGGGTGGGGGAGTGAGGGTCCTCTTGCGAAAGTTTCTGCAAGATGTTGCCGGGAGCGTAGCGAGTGGTCAAGTCCGCGTAAAGGAGCGGGACATGAAAAGCGGCCGCCCGCCCCCCGGGAGTCGGGGCGGGCGGCCGGCCGGGGCCGGTCAGCAGCTCCAGTCGACGCGGTAGAAGTGCGCGTAGTGGTCGCCGGTGTAGTAGTCCTCGTGGTACGTACGGCCGGTGACGATCCGTCGGGCGCCTCTGGTCGGGCTGCCCGGGGTGATCACGGTGTACTCGTGGTAGTAGCCGTTGGACTTGGCGGGCAGGACGCCTTCGCGGTTCTGGAAGACGACGCCGTCCTGGGAGTACGGGAACGGGCCGCCCTCGTCGATCAGGTCCAGGGTGTCCCAGGCCTCGCCCGGCAGGTCGTTCAGGCAGACGCTGCCGCTGACGGTGGCGTGGGCCTCGCCGGCGAACACGGCGGTGGGGGCGAGGGTCAGCAGGCCGACGGCGACGACGGAAGCGGCGCGGGTCTTCAACGCGCGTAGAGTGTTTCGCATGGCAGCAGTCTGAAGTCTTGTCAGGTACCGGTGGAAGTGCCGAGAAAAGCTTTCAGCTGCCCGTAACCGGGGCGGCGCCTCCACGACGTGTCGGGTACCGGCAACAGCAGCGACCGGCCACTGCGGTCCTGTCGCGCGGCGCGGGTGGGGTGGGCGGGCCGGCGCCGTCGTCGGGCCCGCGGACCGCCTCGGAACGCCCCCGTAGTCGGGCCTGGCGGCCGCCGCGGCGGCGCAGAGTACCAGGTCGGAGGGGGTGCGGCCGAGGGCTTCGGCGCCGCGGGCCGGATGTGAGGCTTGTCTCGCCGCCGCTCGTTGTCGGCTCCGACCCGGTCCGCCTAGCCTGCACGGGATGCCCGTACGGGCACAGCCGTCGTCGGGACGCCGAATCCTGTCCACCCGCCGGCGGTCCTCGTCGACGACCACCCTGGACAGGAGCGGGGGACCCAGGTACGTCGCCGTGCCCTCCCCGCTCCCTGCCCGGACGGGTGGGTCCGGCTCGGGGTGAAGCCGCGTGCGCGGCCGGGCCACCTCACGGTCCGAACCCGACAGCTCACCTCGCAGGCGTCGCGGAGGACTCCCCATGCGCCTTTCCCGTCCTGCCCGCATCGGCGCTGTCGCCGGTGCGGCCGCCCTGTGCGGCCTCCCCTTCGCCGGCAGTGCCCAGGCCGCCTGGTTCGGCTACGGCACCACCGTCCCGGCCGGCACCGCCGCCGGCACCACCGCCCCGAGCGCGACCACCGTCACCCAGGACAAGCTCACCCCGACCTCGATGACCGCCGGGGTCGCCGCCACCGCCTCGCTCGCGGTGCACTCCTCGTCCTGCTTCACCGCCAAGACCGTCGGCGTCGGTCTGCGCGACGCCGCCGGCGCCAACCTGGACTTCCCGGGCAACGCCACCAACGTGCGGATCTGCCCGGAGGGCCTCGCCTTCACCAGCGCCGCCCGCACCCTGCCGGCCGGCACCTACACCCAGTTCGGCTTCTGGCAGGACACCGCGAACGGCTGGCACAACCTGCCCTCGCGCACCCTCACCGTCGCCCCCGCGGGCACCGCCGCCCCGGCCCCGGCGCCCACTCCCGTCGCGCCGACCGCCCCCGCACCGGCGCCGACCACCGCCGCACCGACCACCGCGGCCCCGACCACGGCCGCACCGACGCCGCTCCCCCCGGCCCCCACCGCGCCGAGCAGCACCGCGGCGCCGAGCAGCCCGGCCGCCGGCTCGCCGATCCCCGGCAAGGCGCTCACCTGGTCCGAGGAGTTCGACAGCGCCATCGCGTACGGCTCCAAGTGGACCGGCGACAAGTCCAGCGCCTACCGCTACGGCAACCACAACCCCGACGACAACAAGCTCGACTGGCTCTCCCCGAGCAACGTCTCCGTCGCCGGCGGTGTCGCCACCTTCACCGCCAAGCCCTCCGCCCACACCCTGGAGAACGGCAAGCAGGCCTGGGACACCGGCCTGCTCACCACCGAGTACTCCTCCCAGGGCTTCCAGGTGAAGACCGGCGACTACGCCGAGACCCGGGTCAAGCTCCCCGCCGGGACCGGTGCCTGGCCGGCGCTGTGGACCTGGAAGAACGGCGGCAGCGAGATCGACTCCTTCGAGTACCACCCGGACAACCCGAACCTGCTCGAACTGACCAACCACGTGAAGTCCGGCTCGAAGTACTACACCGACGCCGGCGCCGTCGCCAAGGACCAGTGGGTGACCATCGGCACCTACTACGGCGCGAACTCCGTCGACTGGTACGTCAACGGCAAGAAGGTCTTCTCGGACGGCACCGGCGTGGGCGCCAACTGGTCCGCGTACCTGATCCTCAACCTGTCGCTCAGCGCGGGCCAGTACCACCCGGCCGCGGCCGGCTCCGCCCCGATCACCTTCGCCGCCGACTACGTCCGCGTCTACCGCTGACCGTCGGCCGACTGTTCGATCACCTGACGGACAGCGTGAACGCCGTGCCGTCGTCCGACGGATCGGCGTCCTCCGCGCTCACCACCCTGACGTGCCCCTCGGCCACCGTGCCGGGGGGCACGTCCGCGTCGGAGCGGACCGGGACCAGGGCGGTGGCCGTCCGCTGGGCCGGCAGGCCCGCGCCGAAGGCGCAGCGCACCAGGTGGCCGCCCGCGGCCGCGACGCAGTCGGCCGGGAAGTACGGGCCCTCGGCGGTGAACCCCGCAGGCAGGTCGATCAGCACCGTGAACGGGGCCGCCGTCCGGTCCGGGCCGTGGTTGGCGACGAAGCCGTGCACGGTGGTCAGCCCGCCGGGCGCGACCGGGTCCGGGTCCAGCCGGACCACCGCCAGGTCCGCGCGCGGCATCGGCGCCGCGGCAACCGGCGCCCCCGCGACAGCCACCGCAGCGCCGGCCGCCGCCACAGCCACTGCAGCGCCGGCTGCCGCGACCGTCGCCGCCCACTGCCGCATCACCCGCATGGCCCCGCTCCGCTCCGGTCGCACGTGTCGGAATGCATACTCACGGTAGCGAAGGATTCCGATCGGGAGGTGGACGCGATGACGGGGCGCGTGTTGAGCGAGGTGAGCGGTGTGCTGGCGGCGGACCGGGAGGCCGACTTCGTCGAGGCCTACCGCCGCCTGGTGGCCGGCCCGCTCCCGGACGGGCTGCTGCGCACCGAGCTGCTCAGGGGCTCGGACCACCACTGGCGGGTCCAGAGCCTGTGGCGCGACGTCGCCACCCTGCAGGCCGTCCGCGCCGACCCGAAGACGGCCGCCGCACCCCGCCTCTTCCGCGAGGCCGGCTCCGAACCGTCGCTCGAGGTCTTCGAGGTGACGGTCGCCCAGATCGGCGCGAGCGGCATGCCCGACTGACCGGACGGTCTCAGGGCGCCAGGACCTGGCCGAGCCGGGTGGCGATGGCGCGCATCACCGGTACCAGGGCGGCGCTGCCGGCCTGCGCCTCCAGGGCGCGGATCCGCGCCTCCGGGCCGGAGACCGAGAGCGCGGTGGGCGTCGGCGCGCCGGGGACGGCCACCGCGATGCAGCGCACCCCGATCTCCTGCTCCTGGTCGTCCACCACGTAGCCCGACTCGCGGGCCGAGCCGAGCTGGGTGATCAGTTCCTGAGGATCCGTCACCGTGTACGGCGTGTGCGCCTGGAGCGGGGCGCCGCCCAGCAGGGCCCGCGCCTCGTCCTCCGGCAGCTGCGCCAGCAGCGCCTTGCCGACGCCGGTGCAGTGCGGCTGGACCCGCCGCCCGACCTCGGTGAACATCCGCATCGAGCGCCGCGACTGCACCTGCCCCACGTACACCACCTCGCCGCCCTCCAGGACGGCCAGGTTGGCGGTCTCGCCGGTGGCCTCCATCAGCTCGGCCAGGTACGGGCGGGCCCAGCTGCCGAGCAGCCGGCCCGCGGTCTCGCCGAGCCGGATCAGCCGGGGACCGAGCGTGTAGCGACGGGCGGTGTCCTGGCGGACGTAACCCTGCTGGACGAGGGTACGAATCAGACGGTGGATGGTCGGCATCGGCAGCCCGGAGGTGAGGGAGAGCTCGCTCAGGGTGGCGATGCCGCCCGAGTCGGCCAGCGCCTCCAGCAGGAGGAAGGCGCGCTCGACCGACTGCACGCCACCGCCGGTGCGGTCGTTGCCTGACGGAGCTGCGGCGGGGGTGCTGGCCACCGGCGTTCCCTTCACTGTGGGAGGAGGAGTAGAGTCCCAGCGATCTAGCTCAACAAACCGTTGAAATTCTGTATCGCGGAAACTAGTCTCCACCTTACAGAACAGAACCCGCCGGTAGGCAGGGTTCGGATCCGGGAGGTTCCCACCGGAGCATCCCGTGCGATCACAACCGTCCAAGGAGTGTCCTGCCCATGGCTGCAGATCAGGGACCACTCGGCGTTTCCCCCGCCGCCCCGGTCGTCACTGTCGCCGGTCCGCGCGTCCCCCGCGCCGAGGAGGTGCTCACCCCGGAGGCCGTCGCCTTCGTCGTGGGCCTGCACCGCGCCTTCGAGGGACGCCGTCAGGAGCTTCTGGCCCGACGCAAGACCCGCCGGGCCGAGATCGCCGCGGCCGGCACCCTCGACTTCCTCCCGGAGACCGCAGCCGTCCGCGAGAGTGACTGGCAGGTCGCCGAAGCCCCCCGGGCCCTCCAGGACCGCCGGGTCGAGATCACCGGCCCCACCGACCGCAAGATGGTCATCAACGCCCTCAACTCCGGCGCCCGCGTCTGGCTCGCCGACTTCGAGGACGCCACCGCCCCCACCTGGGCCAACGTGGTCTCCGGCCAGGTCAACCTGATCGACGCGTTCGAGGGCCGGATCGACTTCACCTCCTCCGCCGGCAAGGCGTACACCCTCAAGCCCGCCGACCAGCTCGCCACCGTCGTCGTCCGCCCCCGCGGCTGGCACCTCGACGAGAACCACCTGCTGGTCGACGGCACCCCGGTCGCCGGCGCCTTCCTCGACTTCGGCCTGTACTTCTTCCACAACGCGAAGCGGCTGCTGGCCAAGGGCGCCGACGACCCGAACTCCGGCCCCTACTTCTACCTGCCCAAGACCGAGAGCCACCTCGAGGCCCGGCTCTGGAACGACGTCTTCACCCACGCCCAGGCCGCCCTCGGCATCCCGCACGGCACCATCCGCGCCACCGTGCTGATCGAGACCATCACCGCCGCGTTCGAGATGGAGGAGATCCTCTACGAGCTGCGCGAGCACGCCGCCGGCCTCAACGCCGGCCGCTGGGACTACCTGTTCTCCATCGTCAAGAACTTCCGCGACACCGGCGAGCACTACATCCTGCCCGACCGCAACTCGGTCACCATGGCCTCGCCGTTCATGGCCGCCTACACCCGCCTGCTGGTGCAGACCTGCCACCGCCGCGGCGCCCACGCCATCGGCGGCATGGCCGCCTTCATCCCCTCCCGCCGCGACGCCGACGTCAACGCCGCCGCCCTCGAGAAGGTCCGGGCAGACAAGGACCGCGAGGCCGCGGGCGGCTTCGACGGCTCCTGGGTCGCCCACCCCGACCTGGTCCCGGTCGCCCGGGCCTGCTTCGACGCCGTGCTGGGCGACCGTCCGAACCAGAAGGACAACCCCGGCTCAGACGAGGTCGTGACGGCCGCCCAGCTGCTCGACATCGCCGGCTCCGGCGGACACTGCACCGAGGCCGGCCTCCACAACGCCGTCCAGGTCGGCGTCCGCTACATCGAGGCGTGGCTGCGCGGGCTGGGCGCCGTCGGCATCTTCAACATGATGGAGGACGCCGCCACCGCCGAGATCTCCCGCTCGCAGATCTGGCAGTGGATCCACAACGACGTCGTGCTCGCCAACACCGGGGAGAAGGCGACCGCCGACCTGGTCCGCCGGCTGGTGGCCGAGGAACTCGCCGCGCTCCGCGCCGAACTCGGCGACGACGCCTACGCCGGTGGGCGCTGGAACGAGGCCGCCAGGCTCTTCGAACAGGTCGCGCTGGCCGAGGAGTTCGTCGACTTCCTCACCCTGCCCGCGCTCGCCCTGCTGGACTGAAATCTAGCCACCCCCCGCCCGCCGTACCCCTGACACTGCGGCGAAACCGCAGGTCCGATTGCTCCGTTCCGTACGGCTGCCCACCACCTGTCCTCGGCAGCCGTACGGGACGGCCACCCCCGGAGCACCCCATGGCACGCATCTTCTTCAACGGCCAGGCAATGGTCGGCGGCCCCTTCCACCCCTCGGTCGCCGACTACCTCGTCGGACCGGTCCGCACCGCACCCGGCTACCGCTTCTTCTCCATCCGCGACGTCTGCCCCGGGCTCCACCCCGACCCCGCCGCCGACACCAGCATCGAGGGCGAGCTCTACGACGTGCCCCTCGAACACCTCCGCGACGTCGTCCTCCCCGGCGAACCCCGCGAACTCGAACTCGGCATCATCACCCTCGCCGACGGCACGCCCTCCCTCTCCATGCTCCTCGCCCGCGGCGAACTCGACCGCGGCGTCCACCGCGAAATCACCACCCACGGCGGCTGGCGCCCCTACCTCGCCACCCTCGGCCGCACGGCCTGACCGGAGAAAGCACAAGGCCCCGAACGCGGCGCGTTCGGGGCCTCCACGAGTGTGGCGGTCAGCGGACGTCGGACTCCACCGGCCCGGGCTGTGCCGGTGCCTCCCAGTTTTCGAGGCGCTTCAGCGCAGCCGCGATGTCCTCGGTTCCGAGGCCGAGCGCAGCCGCGAGAACGTGGACACCGAGGCGCGGAGGAATGGCGTTGCCGATCTGTTGCGCCACCGCGTTGCCTGCCCACGGGTAGCCCGCCGGGAACGTCTGGAGCAGTCCCGCCTCGGAGTTGTCGAATCGGGTGTAGTCGTTCGCCGAAGGGTTCGCGATCCGGGAGTCGATCACACGATTTCGCGAGATCTTTCCGGTTACGGTGAACGCCGGTTCTGCATGGGTGCGGCGCCCGCGGTTCTTGGGATCACCGCCGGTCCCGTAGTTCGAAACGACCTCGAACGGCGCGCGACGGTTCAGAACATCACCCATCGTCACCCATGTGGCGAGGCCGCTGTCGAAGGCGATCTGCGGTGCCCCATTGTGCTTGTGGAACCGCTGATGGGTCGGCTTCGGGAGTTCGACGACTACGGGCGCCGACGCCTTCGGGTCGCGGAGACGGGCGATCAGAATGGCACGACGACGGGTCTGGGGCACGCCGAACTCCTCGGTGTGCAGTACGCCGTGGTTGGCGACGTAGCCCTTGTCCTCGAGGATCCGACGGTATTCGGCCCAGACGGGCAGCACCGCTGGAACCTGTTCCAGTACGATCGTTTGATACGGCCGTCCGAGTGCGATCGCTTCGATGGCCCACCGTAGCGGCTCCAGGACCAGCCCAGTGCGCTCATCGTCGAGTTCCGACAGCTCCGCTCGAATGTCTTCGCCCGCGGCCATTCGACGTGCGAACCCGATGACCTGGTCGAGTGCCCTGCGACCGGCGCCACTGCCGGCGACGGTGAAGGTCTGACACGGTGGTCCGCCCGCGAGAATGTCCGCACTCGGAAAGCTGCCGGGACCGAACTTGCGTACGTCGTCGTGTTCCGTGGACAGGCCGGCCCGGTGACGCGTCTTACAGGCGTCGTCGTCCCACTCGATGCCCACTGCGGGGATCATCAGAGCATGCGCGGCCATGTCGAGCCCGCCAGGCCCGGCGAAGAGGTCCACGATCTTGGGCAGGTCGGTGAGGGCGGGCACGTGCATGGACAGATCCTATCGGGACAGGGCGGTGGCCAGGGACCGGCCGACGGCGGTGGCCAGCGGGGGCGGCATCGAGTGGCCGATCTGGCGGTACACGGAGGTCTTCCGGCCGAAGAAGATCCAGTCCTCCGGGATGCACTGGATCATCGCAGCCTGCCGGATGTTGAGCCGGGGATGGGCGTCCACGGGGAAATCGGCGGGAGGGAAGTCGTCGCTCAGGCTGTTGCCGTTGATTCCCAGGGCCGCCCAGGCACGCTTACTACCGGTGGGGCCGAGGTCGGCCCCACCGCGGCGATCGGAACCACCGACCAGCGCAGGTGCCGGCCGGTCGGCCTGCTCGGCCCAGCGTTGGGCGCCGGGCCAGCCGCGTGCGGCCATGGATGCGCCGAGGGCTTCGCCGACCGTGGGCGTCGGCAGGCCATCGGTCCGGGGCCAGGCGAACGAGGCCTGGAACGGCTCAGCCAGGGCCACCAGAAATCCGCTCCTGCGGTTCTGGGGGACACCGAAGCCGGCAGCGTTGAGGACTGTCCGGTGAAGCGTGTAGCCGAGGTGGGCCAACAGATTCTCGATCCAGTCGAGGTCTTCCGCGTACTCGTGCTTCTCCACGAGTTCCGGCAGGTTCTCCAGGAGGAGAGCCTTCGGCCGGATCGTTCCGACCAGTCGGACGGCCGCGCGGAGAAGCTCCCGTTCCGCGATGTCCTGGTCGCGACGCACGGCCGCAGCCGCCTTGATCCTCGGCAGACCACCGCTGATCAGGTCGACGTTGTACGCCTGGGGATGCGCCGACGGATCGAACGCGAGCAGGTCCTCACACAGGACCTTCCACCGTCGACGGTTCTGGCCGATCGTCCTGCAGGCATCCGCCTTGTTGTCGATGAGTAGCACAGGATCGAAGCCGGCCTGTTCGAGGCCGAGCGCCTGGGCACCGGACCCCGAGCAGATCTCGATCGAGGAGAATCGGGGAGCCGTACCCGGCTCGTCCACGGTACTCAACGGATCAGTCCTCCCGACTCGGGACGATCGCCTGGCCCGCCCGCGAGGAGTCGACGGTGGTGAAGCGCACCACGCGGTCGTCCCGTCCCTTCGCCG
This sequence comes from Kitasatospora cinereorecta, assembly GCF_024172095.1. Classification (GTDB taxonomy): domain Bacteria; phylum Actinomycetota; class Actinomycetes; order Streptomycetales; family Streptomycetaceae; genus Kitasatospora; species Kitasatospora cinereorecta. Next base: position 265,757 of record NZ_JAMZDX010000002.1, read on the forward strand.
TGCTGGGAGCGGCGAAGGCGAAGGCGACGACGATCTTTCCGGCGTCGAGCCGGCCATCCGGGTTGATCTCTCCCTGGTGCTTCTTCTCCACGAGCGGGAACAGCGCCAGCACACCCCGCCGCTCGGCCGTCAGTGCATCGGCGTTGGGGTCGCCGCTGCCGGGAAGCGCGCCGGCGATCCGGAGCAGCGCCGGACGGTGCTTGGGCTCACTGACTGCACCGAAGAGCGGACCGCGGCGCCGCTCACGGCCGAACCAGGAGAAGCGACGGTCACCCTTCCCGAGGCGGACGGTCTTCCCGGTACCCATGTGCTGGGGCGCCACGATCAGCCAGTCGTCGACCTGTACCGGATCACGGCCGATCTCCTCCAGGTACGTGAGGTGCGGGGCGAACTGCTGGTCGGCGCTCCAGTCGAGCTGCCGCAGCACCGCCATGAGTTCGTGGTGACCGGCGAGTGCCGTGCGAGCCGGGAAGCTGTGGGTGACCAGTCTGCCGTCGGGCCGCTCCAAGGTGTGACCGAGCGTGACGGTCTCGGCGGAGAGTCGGTCAATGATCGGAGCCCACAGTTCAGTGTTGCGTCGGAGCTGCGGCGATCGCATCGGATAGGCGGTGGGCTCCTCCCACCGGCCCGGCGAGCGGATCTCGACCAGCCGTGCGTTGAACATCTTGTTGGGGCTCGTCGGCTTGAGCCACGGCAGATGCTGCGAGACGAGCGGAGGTACCTGGGCCGGAGTGATCTGGGCCTCTCCGTCGACAGGACGGGCGTACTGCTCCAACTGGGCCCGGAACGCCTCCTCGTCGCGGCAGATGGCCTCGAACGCCTGGTAGAGGTCGATCTCCTTGGCGCCCATCGTTTCCTCGCGCCCGAGGTACAGGCGGACCAGATCGCGGTACCCGGGGCGGAATCCGAACCAGCGACCCATCTGCATCAAGGTGGATGCATTGTTGGTACGTCGCCGGTAGTACGTGACCGTGAGTCCCTCGACGGTGAATCCACGAGCGAGCTTCTGGCCGCCGACGAGGATCTTCCAGATCGAGCGCTTGTCGAAGTCGGCCTCGCCGGTCTCGATGTCGCGGTCGCCGTTCACCACGATGATGGGCTTGTTGTCGCCGCCGATGCGCATGAAGGCGGGCCCGATGAACGGCGCCAACTCGTCGAAGTCGGCGGGCACCGCCTCCCCAGCGGCACGGGCACGGGAGACCGGAGCGAGGTCCGTGTCGAAGAGCTCACGAAGGCGTGCGTGTCCGGCGGCACCGGTGTAGCTGCTGTCGTACCAGAGTCGGGTCGCCAGGGCGAGCAACTCACGGTGGTCGGCCGTGCGCACGGACTCGTGGATGAGCATGGTGTGGTGCTGGAAGTGGCCGTCCCCGAGGCCCTTTGCCTCGCGGAACAGCTTCATCGCTGCCGTCAGGACGAACATGTCCATGGCCTGCCGCAGACAGCTGTCGTCCTCCTCGTCGCTCAGGACGATGTCGCGGACGTGCGCCTTCTCGTTGGAGTTCGCGAAGGTCCGCTCCGAGGGGGGAATGTCGAGGTCGAGGTCGTGGAAGTCCTGGACACCCATGTAACCGCTCGGCCGCGGGAGCGAGATGATGAAGTCCTTCGGGAAGATGTCTTCCGTGTCGCTCGGGTCGATGAAGACGTTGGCGAACGGGGTCGCGGTGTATCCAACATACTGGGCACGCGGCAGCATGCGGAGAAGTTCGGAGATCTTCTCGTTGATCGCGGTGCGCTCGGCGTCCGGCTTCGCGGGGCTGCTGGTATTGACGGACGCCTCGTCCGACTCGTCGTCGATGATCAGCACAGGGATCTCACCGAGCGGAGTCTTGATTTTGCTGAGGTCCTTGACCAGCTTCGCCAGGACGGTCTTGTTCTTCTTGACCACCATCAGCCGTGCGGAACTGCGGTGCAGATTGCGTGGGTCGTGAAGCGGGAGTGCAGGCTCCTGCTTCTCGAATTCGAGCGCGACGATTCCCTGCAGCAGGCTCTTGTAGTCGTTGTCGCGGGTGGTCATCCGCACGATGTCGAAGCCGCCGCGGGTGGAGGGCAGACCGCCGTGGGTCAGGAACTTGCCCTGGGGCCAGGCAGGGTCGTCCGCGTAGTCGGATTCGTGGTCCGGTGCGCCGCGGAGGATGTTCTCCCGCCCGACGAGTTCCATGTCGAGCCGGCGCTGGGTCTGGGCGCGCAGGAGGTTCAGTGTGCCGCCGAGGACGATGACCAACCGGTAACCGGAGTCGACCGCCTTGGCGATGACACCCGTGAAGTTGGCGGTCTTGCCGGACTGGACGTAGCCGACCACGAGTCCCCTGGACTGGTACGCGGCCTCGTCGGACGGGTCTGCCAGCATCTCGACGACACGGTCCGATGCCTCGTCGAGCCCTGCGACAGCGGGTTCGCCCCATCCCTTGGCGCGGAGAAGGGACGCATAGGCGGGCCAGTAGCAGCTGCGCCCGCTCACGGACTGCGGCGTGTACCAGTCCCGCCGGGTCTGACGGATCACCACGGGTGCGGCGTCCTTGGCCACCGGGATCAGATCGTTGACGACCTTGCGGGTGTCGGTGTCGAGACCGAGGGCATCGAGGACCGCGGTACGGCGAAGGTCCGTCCGGGGCTCGGTGTCGGTCCAGGTCGGAGCGTCGACGAAGTCCCATTCGGTCAGCTGCTTCCGCCAGAGCTCGAGGAGCTGGTCGCCAGGACGGAGACCGAGAAGAGCGTCGTGGAAGTCGCGTTCCGGAAGCTGTACCGCCTGGTCCAATTCCTCCCCATAGAAGTCCAATGCGCGCTGGAGCTGCTTCGGACGCGAGCCGTTCATGCCCGCAAGGGCGGCTCGGTGAAGGGACAGACGGGTCGGGTCGTCGATCACGATGGTCCTCGTCGGCAGAGGGAGCAGGATCAGGGAAGGGAGACAGCGGAGAGCACGGATGGGGGCGCCGAGGCCGCGGTCAGGTGGGTCACGTCGATCCGGTACTGCAGCTTGTCGATTCTCTCCCGCAGCCCGGCCGGAATGCAGTTCAACAGCGCGGCGTCGATGCGCGGCAGTCGCTCGTCCACCGGAAGCGCCAACGGCTCGGAGCGCAATGTCCAGCGCTCCTCGTCCGGGTTGTCGGAGTCCCATCCGGCTGCGGCGAGTCGAGCGTCGTAGGCCGCGAGCTGCGACGGGCTGTGCTGCCCGATTCGGCGCCGAACGGCGGCGGCGCACTCGCCGAGCGTGCGCCCACCGGCACCGCCACGGGTGAGCTGGACCGACACCAGCCAGAGCGGACGATGCGGTTTCGGAGTGAGCTGCGCGGTGCCGTGGACCACGTGGCGGCGCGCCTCGGACGCGGTGCTCTTCACCTCGATGTCGAATTCCGTTAGTGCGAAGTCGTGTTCCTCGGCCTGCGGGCCCACCCACGCCGCGACGGCCCGCGACCAACCGGTCGCCGGATCGAGGCCCAGGGCGTTCAGTACGGCCAGCTCACCGATCAGGCCGATCCGCCGCTGTGTGTCGAGTTCCTGGTGACGCCTCAGCAGCGCGGTCCACGCTTGGACGGTCTCGCCGAAGGCCTCGGCCAGGCTGCGGTCCTGTCGGACGATCCGGTCGGCGACTGCGCACAGGAGGTCGTGGAAGTCGCGGCGCAGCGCTGCGTCGGCAATCCGGAGCCGGGCCATCCGCCGGCCCTCGGAGGAGATCTGGTCGACCCGGACCATGGGGAAGTCCGACCGCGGCGGCTGCTCGTGGGAGCCCAATTCGACGTGCAGAGCAATGTCGTGGGGGGTCACCACGTAGTCGACGCGCGGTGCGGCTGTGCCGTTCATACGCAGCGTTGTGGCGAGGTTGCGCTCGAGGTAGTACTCGATGTCGGACCACGCCACGTCGAGAGGAGGGTAGTTCGGATCGTCAGTCATTGTCGACCAACCGGTCCACCTCGGAGCGGGCCGCCGTGACCAGAATCGACTGCCACAGCTGCAGGTTGTCCTTCTCCCGCGAACCGCTGTGGGACTTCTCGAAAACCTGGTGCAGCATCAGGAACAGGAGCGACTTGAGCACAGGTGCGTCATTGAGGCCCCCGCGCCGGCCACCCAGGATTGCGGTCCGGTAGGCACTGTTCAGCAGGATGATGTGCTTCTCCCGGTCCAGGTCGAAAAACATGCCGCCGTCCAGTTTCTGCCACCGGATCTCGATCGGGTCCTCGTGTTCGTGGAGCGGCAACTCGTCCTTGATCGCCTGCCGGACCTCCGGTGGAATGCCCTTGCCCGGCGGAATGACGGGATTCCGGACCGGACCGCTGCGACGGCGGGCCTCCCGATAGGTGGTCTGGGCAACTGTCAGGTAGTCGGTGAAGGACACTCCGTCGACGTCGCAGGCGTCGTCGAGAGCGGCCGGGAACTCAGGTGAGGTCTCCACTCCCGACTTCTTCACGGTCAGACGGAACACGTCACCGGTGTCCGGTGGAAGGTCGATTGCCACCCGCGCCAGCGCCAGATGCTGCTCGGCCTGGCGGAACTTGTTCCAACCTCCCGCCTGCACAAGGCGGTTGTTCCGGTAGAAGTAGAAGCCCTGGCGATCGAGGACTGTCCCGATGGCCTTGTACTCGTCGAGGTTGGACCGCGGTGTCCAGACATGGGCTTCCAGGGCGACCGGGCCGACACCCGGGATAGTCGTGGTGAATGTCCGGGGGAATCCAGGGTCTCCACTCACCGGATAGGCGAAGGGGTCCACTGGTTGCACCCCGTAGTCGAGGTAGACGGTCCGTGTTCGGACGTCCTCCACGGCGATGGTGATGTTGAAGTCGTCACGGGCGAGAAAGCGGTGGAGGTGGAGGCCGAGGTGGAGGCCGAGCTTGGCAATGATGCGGTTCAGGTAGCGGTCCGTCTGGCCGCTGCCGCCGTGCTTGGGGAAATCCTTCACGCCGTCCCAGCGGACGATCGTGCCCTGCCACGTGATGGGGCGGTCGTAGTACCGGTCGAGAAGGCTCTGGGCGAAGTCCGGGTCGACGATGTCGCACCGGTGGTCGCTGCGGGCATGCTCCATGACCCAACGTCGACCGGCCGGGCGAGAGCGGCGGGTCCGGCTGATCACCGTGACACTGCGGGCCTGTGAGAGCGACGCCGACTTGAGGCCGGTGCCGAACATACCGAGTGCCCGGCTCCCGTAGTCGCGGCGTCCACCGACCGTCATGGCAATGTCGAGCTCCTGCTCGTCCATACCGCTGCCGTCGTCGACGACCAGGAGGCTCACCAACTGGTCACCGTCCCTGAGGAAATGGATGACGACATCCCTCGCGCCGGCATCCACCGAGTTGTCGACCAGATCCGCGACGGCCACTTCGAAGTCGTAACCCTGGCTGCTGAGCGCGTCCCACGAGCGAGGATCCGGAGGAAGGATCTTGCAGCCGCTGGTGGGGACGTCGAACTGCCAGTCGGTCATGGCCTGCCTTGAGTCGGTGTGCGGAGGAGCCCCGGGTTGCGCGTCCGTGGCTCGATGGTCATCTTCTCAGGCGTGACCGTATCGGTCCATGTCGACAGCGGGGGATGGGTTGGAGAAACCCGCGATCAGGCCGGGCCCTGCGGTGTCGGCTCATCGGGACGGACAGTGGCGCGGACGGTGGCGGCGATGTCGGCGGGTGTCTCGTGTTCCCAGAAGCGCAGGACGGTCCAGCCCTCTGCCGTGAGGTGTTCGGTGGTCTCCAGGTCGCGGGCCACGTTCCGGTCGAGCTTGGTGCGCCACCAGTCGGAGTTGGCCTTGGGACTGGTGGCGTGCTCGGGGCAGCCGTGCCAGAAGCAGCCGTCGAGGAAGACGGCGACCCGGGGGCCGCGGAAGAGTATGTCGACGGTCCGCCGGGGCATGCCGGGCACCGGCGCGTTGACCCGGTAGCGCAGCCCCCAGCCGAACAACAGCCTTCGTACGGCCAGCTCCTGGGCGGTGTCGCGGGAGGCCTGGCGGCTCATCCGGGCGGCGACGGCGGGTGACGATGCGGTGGGCGGCACAGTCCCAGTATGGCGCCGGGGACCGACAGTCAGCCGGCGGTGGTGAGGGAGGTGCCGAGGGGGGTGAGGGAGTAGAGGACGCTGCGGCCGTGGCGGGTGCGGGTGAGGAGGCCGGCGGCGGTGAGGGCGGTGAGGTGGCGGCTGACGGCGGCCGGGGTGACGCCGAGGCGGTGGGCGAGTTCGGTGGTGGAGGCGGGGTGGTGGAGGAGGGCGAGCAGGCGGGCGCGCGGGGCGCCGATCAGGTTGGCGAGGGCGGAGCCGGCGGGTGGGGCGGTGGTGAGGCCCTCGGCCATGGTGGCCTTGCCGCGGGCGGGGTAGGTGACCAGGGGCGGGCCGTCCTGGCCGATGTCGGTCTGGGCGCCGAGGGCGAAGAGGGTCGGCATCAGGACCAGTCCGCGTCCGGCCACCTCGACGGCGCGGCCGAGGGCCTGGACGCCGGGGTCGGGGTCGTCGAGGCGGAGGGTGCCGTGCTGCCAGGACAGGCGCGGGTCGAGGTCGGCGAAGAGGCCTTCCGCGCCGTGTTCGGAGAGCCTCCGCCCGCGGTGGGCGAGGTCGGCCTCCAGGACGGTACGGGCCCGGGGCCACCAGGCGGGGGCGAGGCAGCGGTTCCAGTAGCTGTCGAGGACGTCGACGACCCGTGCGAGCAGGACGTCCGGGGTGTCGACCAGATCGCGCAGGACCGGCGGCAGGGGGCTGCCGTCGCTGCGGTAGGCGGCGAGCACGTCGGCGCGCACCACCGCGGGCGCGGTGCCGGCGAGGGTCGCGAGCTCGGTGGGGAAGTCCGGGCGGGGCCGCCGGGGGCGGGGGGTCAGGAAGTCGGGCACCCAGCGGCGCGGGGTGACCAGCGACTCCAGCAGCGCGGTGTCCAGGGTGGCGTATGCGTGCTGCCAGCGGGCGATCCACGGCTGCTGTTCGGGGTAGCGGCCGGCGCCGGAGCGGGCACGCAGGCTGAGGACGGCCTCCTGGAGCGGGGAGTAGGCGAACCAGGTGGTCGCCAGGTCGTCGACGCCGAACCTGAACTCGATCATTGACCCCCACGGTAAAAGGATTCCGGGACGACGGGAAGCCCGCTGTCCTTGGCGCATGACCTCCACTGCGGCGCTGCCACGCGCCCGTCGCCTGCTGCCCGCCGACCCGCTGCTGCGCCGGCTCGTGCTGATGAGCCTGGTCAACACGGTCGGCAACGGCCTGTTCGGCACGGTCAGCGTGCTCTACCTGACCCGTTCGGTGGGCCTGAGTGCCCATCAGGTGGCCCTCGGGCTGACCGCGGCGGGTGTCTGCGGGACGTTCGCCGGGGTGCCGATGGGCCGGCTGGCGGACCGGGTGGGCAGCAAGCGGTTGTTGCTGGTGGTGGGGCCGCTGGAGGCGGTGGCCGTGCTCGGCTACGCGCTGGTGGGCTCCTGGGCGGCGTTCGTGGCGCTGGCGTGTGCGGCGACGGTGCTGGAGCGCGGCGCGGTGGCGGTCCGGAGTGCGTTGATCGCCCGGGTCGTGCCCGGGGAGCGGCAGGTGGCGTCCCGGGCCCTGCTGCGTTCGGTGATGAACGCCGGGTTGGTGGTCGGCGCCGGGGGAGCGGCCCTCGTGCTGCAGGTCGACCGGTATCCGGCGTACGTGGCGGTGCTGGTGCTGGACGCGCTGAGCTTCCTCGGTGCGGCGGCGCTGCTGGCCGGCCTGCCGGCGCCGGACATGGCATCCGCGGACGGGCGGGAGGCGGCCCGGCCCCGCGGCCGCCGGTCCGCGCTGCGGGACCGGCGGTACCTGGCGGTGACGGCCCTGCACGCCGTGCTGGAGCTGCAGTTCGCGATGCTGGCCGTCGGGATCCCGCTGTGGATCGCGTTCCACACGGCCGCGCCGCGCGCCCTGGTCGCGGCGGTCGACGTGGTCAACTGCCTGACCGTGGTGCTGTTCCAGGTGCGGGCGGGGCGCGGGGTGAGCGGGGTGCCGGGGGCGGCGCGGGCCTGTGCGCGGGGCGGGGTGCTGCTGGCCGGGGCGTGTCTGGTGTACGCGTCGGCGGGCGGGCGGGGCGCGGTGGTGGCGTCGGTGGTGATGCTGGCCGGGGCGGTGGTGCACAGCGTGGCGGAGCTGCTCACCTCGGCGGGCGGCTGGACGCTCAGCCTGGACCTCGCCGATCCGGCGGCGCACGGCGAGTACCAGGGCGTCTTCATGAGCGGCCAGGCCGCCTCGCACGTGATCGGCCCGCTGGTGGTCACCGTCACGGTCCTCGACCACGGCACCGCGGGGTGGGCCGTCCTGGCGGGGCTGCTCGCCGTGGCGGGGCTCGTCCTGCCGCGCGTGGCCGGCGGAGCCCGGTAGCGGGGAGCCGGGGGGCCGGGTACGGCCCTGCGCCCTACGGGGGTGGGGGCAGGGCCGTACGGCGGTCACAGGCCGGTGCAGGTGCGGTGCGGGTGGTCCAGGCCGCCGATGGCGTCGGCGAGACCGTACCCGGCGAACACCAGCAGGACGGCGGCCACCACGGCGACCACCGCCGCGGCCACCGTGGTGGCGGTGCTCGGCCCGCCGCGCAGCTGCCGGACCGCGCCGAAGCCGGCCAGCAACTGCAGCAGCGGGCCCAGGCCGAGCGCCAGCCAGGCGACGGCCGGTACCGGGTCGGCGGTGAGACAGCGGTTGAGCCGGCGCGGTACGGCGTCGAGGTAGGCGTCGTGGCCGTACTTGGCGCAGACCCAGCCGAACGCCGCGGTCACCAGGGCGGCGAGCAGCCAGGCCGCGCGGGGGCGGGGGGTGGCGCGGACCGTCGTGTCGATCACGGGGGCTCCTGACTCAGTACCAGTTGGGTTCGACGCGGACGAAGTGCATCTTCTGCCGGCCCTCGGACTCCGCCTCGTGGCCGGACCGGCCGTCCAGGCTGACGTTCTTGCGGGAGTCGTTGTGCTGGCTGTAGCGGATGTCGCCGTCCGGGGTGACCGCGGTGACGATCGCGGTGTGGTGGATGTTGCCCTGCTTGAGGTCGGGGTTGAGGTCGTTGTCGTCCTCCAGGAAGACCAGGTCGCCCGGCTTCACCTCGGACGGCGGGACTTCGCGGCCGCCGTTGGAGACCATGAAGTCGTGCAGGTTCTGGGCGCCGCCCCAGGCGTGGCTGTGCTGCTGGCCGACGATGCCGAGGCCGAGCCAGCCGGGGTCGTCGCCGCGGTTCCAGGCGTCGCCCTCGAAGGTCCAGTCGCCCTTCATCTTCACGCCGGACTGGAACAGCGCCTCGGACGCGAAGTTGGTGCAGTTGTTCTCGTCGTCGAAGTCGCCGGACTTGTCGTTCCAGTGGGCGAGCGTCCACTCGACCATCTGCACCCGGTCGAACTTGCGGTTCGGACCGCCGCGGAGGTCCTCCTTGACGTTGTCCGGGATACCGGGCAGGTTGGCCAGCTTCACCGGGTCGGCGAGTTCCAGCTGCCGCTGCTGCTCGGGGGTGAGCGAGGACCACCAGCGGGCGACCAGGGCGGGGTCGCGACCGTCCGGGATGTCGCCGTCGAGCATGTTCAGCTGCACCTGGGAGGCCTCGCCCTGGAGCTGGTCGAGCGCCCGCTGGGGGTCGGTCTCGCAGGTGGCGCCGGCCAGCTTGCGCAGTTCGGCACTGGCCTGGTCGTCGGCCTGCCGGGCCTCGCGCAGGGCCTCCCGGATCAGGTCGGAGACCTCGTTCATGTGGGTGATCGACTCGCTGGTGACCTCGCCGGTGGTGGAGACCGTGCCGGCCTGGTCCACCTCCAGTCGGTACGCGGCGGCCAGGTCGAGCGCGCGGTGCAGGGCCTGCTGGGCGTACTCCACCGAGGAGGCGAGCCCGTCGACCACCATGGCGACGCCGCGCAGGATGTCGGCGTCGGCCTCCAGGATCCGGGCCTGCTCCTCCAGCTTCTTCCCGGCGGCCTGGCCGACCCGGTCCTTCCAGTCCTCGCGGAGCGGGCCTATCCCGTTGGCGTGCAGGTCGTCGACGGCCTGCCAGGACTCCTTCGACAGGGCGACCCAGCCCTCGGCGGCGGTCCGCAGCGAGGCCGGGTCGGCGGTGCGCAGGGCGGTGAAGTCGACCACGGCTCAGGCCCCTCCGTTCAGGTCGCGGGAGGCGAGGTCGAGCCGGCGGACGGACTCCTGTTCGGCGCTGTCGTAGGAGTGCGCGGAGTCCCGGAGCTGGTCGGCGTAGGTGTGCAACTGGCCGACGACCGACGCCATGTGGGTCTGCCAGGCGTCGGCGCAGTCGCGCAGCGCCGGTCCGGAGGCGAACCCGGGGTGCTTCGCGGCGGCGGTGAGGCTGCCGTCCAGCCAGTGCCCGGACTTGGTGCCGAGCTGCGAGGAGCTGCCCCGGACGGCCTCGGCGGCGGTGTGCAGGCCCGCCGTTCGGATGTGGATGTCGTTCATGTGCTTCCCCCGTTCGGCCCGGTGGGTTGCCCGGGCGCCCGTCGTGACAGGGGGAGGACGTCGATCACCGCCCGGCGGTTCCCGGTGGTACGCCCCGGGAAGCGCCACAGCGGACAAGCAGCCCCGGACCCTCGCCGTGGGTCCGGGGCTGCGCTCCGTCGGCCCGGGGGCCGGGGAGTCCGGGTCGCACCGTCCCTGGTGCGGCCCGGAGTTCGGGGTCAGACGCCGCGGGAGGCGAGCTCCTGGGCGGCGCGCTTGCAGGCGAGGGCGATCTGGTCCTCGTTGACGGTGGTCAGGGTGTTGTTCTCGACGACGGCGTTGCCGTTGACGAACAGGACGGACAGCGGCGGGAGGGCGCCGAAGGTGAGGGCGGCGACCGGGTCGGCGATCGAGGAGTGCATGATGCCGTCGATCTTCCAGAGCGCCAGGTCGGCCAGCTTGCCGGCCTCGATGGAGCCGATCTCGTGGTGCCGGCCGAGCACCCGGGCGCCGCCCATGGTGCCCAGGCGCAGCGCCTGACGGCCGGTCAGCGCGGTCGGGTAGCCGTGCAGACGGTTGATCAGCAGGGCGTTGCGCAGCTCGGTGCCGAGCTCGCCGGACTCGTTGGAGGCGGTGCCGTCGACGCCGAGGCCGACCGGGACGCCGGCCTTGAGCATGTCGGGGACGCGGGCGATGCCGGCGGCGAGGCGGGCGTTGGAGGAGGGACAGTGCGCCACACCGGTGCCGGTCTCGGCGAACTTGGCGATGTCGGAGTCGTTCATGTGGACGCAGTGGGCCATCCACACGTCCTCGCCGAGCCAGCCGGTGGACTCGAAGTAGTCGGTCGGGCCCATGCCGAAGAGCTGCTTGCAGAACTCCTCCTCCTCGGCGGTCTCCGAGCCGTGGGTGTGCAGGCGCACGCCCTTGCGGCGGGCCAGCTCGGCGGACTGCTTGAGCAGTTCGGTGGAGACCGAGAAGGGGGAGCAGGGGGCGATGGCGACGTGCAGCATCGAGCCGAAGGAGGAGTCGTGCCACTTGTCGACGGCCGCCTCGGAGGCGATCAGGATGTCCTCGGTCTCCTCGACCGCGTGGTCCGGCGGCAGGCCGCCGTCCTTCTTGCTGCGGTCCATGGAGCCGCGCAGCGCGGTGAAGCGCATGCCGAGCTGCTGGACGGCCTCGATGGAGGCGCCGAGGATGTCGCCGCCGCCCTGCGGGAAGACGTAGTGGTGGTCGCTGGCGGTGGTGCAGCCGGACTTGAGCAGTGCGGCGGCGGAGCCGAGCGTGGCGGCGTGGACGAGCTTGTCGTCGATCCGGGCCCAGGTCGGGTAGAGCGCGACCAGCCAGTCGAAGAGGATGTTGTCCTGGGCCAGGCCGCGGGTGATCCACTGGTAGAAGTGGTGGTGGGTGTTGACCAGGCCCGGGGTGATCAGGTGGCCTTCGCCGTTGATCCGGCGCACCACGTTGTCCAGCCACTGCGGGGCCGGGCCGTCGCCGACCGACTCGATCGTGTTGCCGAGGATGACGACGTGGCCGCGGGCGTACTCGGTGTCGTTGGCGTCGACCGTGGCGATGGCGACGTTCTCGATCACGATCCGCTGGTCGGCGGGCGGGGGCTGGACTGCCATGGTGTGACTCCAATGGGGGAGGGCGTACGGCGGGCGCCGACGTGGTGGAAGAGCAGGTTGAGCAGGACGGCTGCCAGGCAGCCGGCCGAGATGCCGGAGTGCATCAGGGTCCGCACGGCCTCCGGGAAGGCGTCGTAGAAGGTCGGGGCGGCGATCGGGACGAGGCCGACCCCGAGCGACACCGACACCAGGACGGTGTTGGCTCCGGACTCCATGCCGGCCTCGGCGAGGGTGCGTATGCCGCTGGCGGCGACCGTGCCGAAGAGCACGATCCCGGCGCCGCCCAGGACGGGCTGCGGGACCAGCGACACCACCGACCCGAGGACCGGGAAGAGGCCCAGCAGGATCAGGATGCCTCCGCCCGCCGCCACCACGAAGCGGCTGCGGATCCTGGTCAGCGCCACCAGCCCGATGTTCTGGGCGAAGGCGCTGCACGCGAAGCCGTTGAGGACCGGGCTGAGCGCGGTGGCCAGGCCGTCGGCGCGCAGGCCGGCGGCGAGGGTGGCCTCGTCGGCCTCCCGCTCGACGATCCGGCCGAGTGCCAGCATGTCGGCGGTGGACTCGGTCATCGAGACCACCATGACGATGCAGAGCGAGACGATCGCGGCGGCGTCGAACACCGGGGCGCCGAAGTGGAACGGGGAGGGCAGGGCGAAGACCTCGGCGTCCCGGACGCCGCCGAAGTCGGCGAGCCCGAGCGGGAAGGCGGCGGCGGCGCCGATCACCAGTCCGACGAGCAGGGACAGCTGCTGCCAGAAGCCGCGGAGCAGCCGGTTGCAGAGGACCACCGCGGTGAGGGTGAACGCGGCGAGGCCGATGGCCCGGACGGAGCCGTAACCGGGGGCGGCGGGTGAGCCGCCGCGCGCCCAGTTGACCGCGACCGGCAGCAGGGACACCCCGATGAGGGTGATCACGGTGCCCTGGACGACCGGCGGGAAGAACCTGATGAGCTTGCAGAAGTACGGTGCCGCGAGAAGGCACAGGGTTCCCGCGACGATCACCGCGCCGAAGATCACCGGCAGGGCGTCCTTCGGGCCGTGCTCCTCGGCGATCGCCAGCATCGGGGCGACGCCGGCGAACGAGACGCCGTTCACGAACGGCAGTCGGGCGCCGATCCGCCACACCCCCAGGGTCTGGAGGAGGGTGGCCAGTCCGGCGGTGAACAGGCTGGCCGAGATCAGCAGGGCGAGCTCGGCGGGGGAGAGTCCCACGCCGGCGCCGACGATGAGCGGGGGCGCGACGACGCCCGCGTACATCGCGGCGACGTGCTGCAGTCCGGTGCCGAAGAGCTTCAGCGGTGGCAGCAGCTCGTCCACGGGGTGGACCTCGCGGCCGGACGGGTCGCCGGGAAGACTGGTGGACGCTCCGTCCGGCCGCGGGGGCCGGTCAGGGGTGGAACCGCCGTCGGTGGTACGGGTGGTACGGGAATCCATGTCGAGCCCCTCTACGTGTGCTCGTGGGCTCCGGCGCGGCCCGTGGCGCTGGAGAGTCCCGAGGGCGGGACGGCGGTGCAAGGGTCCCTCGGGCGTCTTCTCCAGCTCCCCGGGCCGGCCGCCGGGAGGCGAGCGCGGTCTCCGGTGGGTGGGGGTGGAGAAGGGTGGTGCGGTCAGGCGGGAACGGCAGCAGGGTCAGGCGACCGGGATGACCGGGACGACGCCCTCGCGGTGCACGGTGCCCTCGATCAGGCCGTACATCCGGTCGGCGGCGTAGTAGACCTCGTTCTCGTTCTTGAGGCCGAAGGGCTCCAGGTCGACCAGGAAGTGGTGCTTGTTCGGGAGCTCCAGGCGGACCTCGTCCACCTCGGCCCGGTTGTTCAGCACCCGGGTGCCCATCGCGTGCAGGGTCTGCTGAAGCGAGTAGGAGTAGGTCTCCGCGAAGGCCTCCAGCATGTGGCGCTTCACGTGGTTGTACGAGCGGTTCCAGTTCGGCTGCGGCTCGTTGTCGCGGCCGTCGAAGCCGTACTTCCAGCGGGCCGTCACCTGGGTGGCCAGGATCCGGTCGTACGCCTCCTGGAGGGTGGTGTACTTGTCCTTGATGTAGCCCCAGAACTCCGAGTTGGTGGAGTTCATGACGATGAGGTCCTTGAGGCCGGAGATCACCTGGACGGTCTCGCCGTCGTAGACGACCTCGCAGGTGCGGGTCTCCTGGCCGGTGCGGACGAAGGAGTGGCCGACCTCGTCGGCGCCGATGAAGCGGGCCGAGCTGTCCGGCGTCTTGATCCGGTCCCAGGAGTACTCCTCGATCCGGATCCGGGCGCTGTGCACGACGCCGCGCTCGGTGTTGTCGACGAAGTGGCGGGCCAGGACGATGCCGAACGCCTCGGCCGACTCGATCCCGTACTCCTTGGCGAAGGCGTACACGGTGTTCTTGGTCGTGTCGGTGGGGAGGCAGTTGGCGTTGGAACCGGTGAGGTGGACGTCCTCGAACTCGCCCTGCAGCGAGACCGAGACGTTGAGGTCCTTGATCTCGTGGCGGGTGGAGTCGCGGTAGACGCGGACGATGCGGTTCTCCGCCTTGCCGTACTGGTTCTGACCGAGTACGTGGGCCATGACGTGGCTCCTAAGCGTTGAGGTCGGTCTACTAGCTTCCGCGGTAGACCGAGTAGCCGAACGGGTTGAGCAGCAGCGGCACGTGGTAGTGGTGCTGCGCGGGGGCGACCGTGAAGACGATCGATACCTCGGGGAAGAACGGCGTCTCGTCCGACCTGGCCGCGTAGTAGGCGGCGGTGTCGAAGAGCAGCCGGACGACCGAGCCCGCCTCCACGGCCGGCAGGTCCTTGGCCCGGCCGTCGGAGTCCGTGGCGGAGGCGCCGAGCACCTTCCAGCCACCCTCGGTGTGCAGTGCGAGCTCGACCGGGACGCCCTCGGCCGGGCGGCCGATGCTGGTGTCGAGCACGTGCGTGGAGATGCCAGTCATGGGTGGTGATGACCTTAACTGTGCGCAGGAGTTGACTGACCGTCGGAGGCGTCAGGCCTCGTCGAGCAGCCGGTTGATGCGGATGTCGTTGATCTTGCGGAGCTCCCCGCGGACGATCTCCGCCTCGGTGGCGGCGTCGTGGGGGTAGCGCTCGCGGAGCGAGGCGAGCATGGTGGCCGCGGTCCGGCCGGTCGCGCAGATCAGGAAGACGTGGCCGAACTTCGCCTCGTAGGCGGCGTTGGCCTCGTGCAGCTCGTCGAGCAGGGCGGTGTCCGCCCCCTGGATCCCGGCCTGCTCGCGCTCGGAGGTGGCGTCGCCGGTCTTGGGCGTGCCGATCCGGGCGTGGCCGGCCATGGCGTCGGCCAGGTCCTGGACCGTCAGCGACGCCATCGCGGCGGCGTTGGCCGCCAGCAGTGCGTTGCGGTCGGACCAGGGCCGGCTGGCCGCGACGGCGGCAGCCCAGCCGGGGCTGGAGCAGATCTCCAGCAGGGTCTCCTGCAGCTCGGCGGCGTCGGCCGTCGCCAGAGCGTCAAGAGCGTCGGGGTGCTTGGTCACGGGTGGACCTCCTGAAGAGTGGTGCCACCCGGAAAAGCTAGATCGACCACCTCAGGTCGTCAACACTTTGTTGAACTGTTGGTGGTTACGTTTTGCGACGGGCCCGGTTGTGGGGCCGTACGGTGTGCGATTCGCCAAGTGTGTCCGGTGTGGACGGTGGGACAGACTGGGCGAAGCCGGGCAGGGGGCGTCAGCCCTTCTCCTGCCGGTTGAGGTAGTTGTACACGGTGAACCGGCTGACGCCGAGCGCCGACGCGACCGTCTCCACCCCGTGGCGGACGGTGAACGCGCCGCGTTCCTCCAGAAGGGCCACCACGCGCTGCTTCTCGGCGCGGTCCAGCTCGGTGAGCGGACGGCCGTCGAAGGCGCGGGTCATCTCGGCCAGCAGCCGGTCCAGGGCACTGCTCAGGTGGGGCAGCCGCACGGCGACCACTGGGGCGCCGTCCCACTCCAGGACCACGTCCTCGACCTTCGCCTCGGCGGGTTCGACGGCGGTCGCGCCGACGGCGTCCAGCAGCGGCTTTATCGCCGCGGCGAGCGGGTGTTCCAGGGCGTTGCTCACTGCGTACCCACTCCTTCCGGGGTGGTGGTGTCCTCGCTGTCCGGACCGTCCGGCAGGACGCTGACCTGCACCGAGATCCGGGTCGCGCCGGCGTCCAGGGTCTCGCGCAGCAGCCGGCCGACCGCGGCGAGCGCCTGCTCGGCGTCGCCCTCGGCGCTGGTGCCGAACGGGCCCACCGAGACGGCCAGGCCGGCCTCGTCCACGACGCGGCGCGCGGCCTTGGCGTGGTCCGGGAAGGTGTCCAGCTCGAACGGTTCTGTCGTGAACTCAACCATCAATCGCACCTGCTCACTGTAGCGAGGGGGCTGGTTGATCAGACAGTCGGCCGGGTGGCTGGCCGGAAGGCTTCGGCGGCTTCAACAAATTGTTGCGCCGACCTTGACACCCCGTCGAGCCCCCGGCAATGCTTCCACCAGACAGAATCCCTCTTCCGAATCGTGGAAGTTGCGGATCGGAAGAGAGAGCGAGAGGTGAACGACGTGACCGCTGCCGCGAAGCACAGCTTCACGATCAACCTGTCCATCCTGTTCAGCGAGCTCCCGCTCCTCGAGCGTCCGGCCGCAGCGGCCGCCGCCGGCTTCACCGCCGCCGAGCTCTGGTGGCCCTTCGGCCTCGAGGTCTCGCCCTCCGCGGAGGAGCTGGACGCGCTGCGCAAGGCGTTCACCGACGCCGGCGTGCAGCTCACCGGCCTCAACTTCCTCGACGACCTGGCCACCGGCGTCGCCAAGGGCACCCTGTCGGTACCCGCCGAGAGCGAGCGCTTCCGCGAGAACGTCCCGGTCGCCGTCGGCCTCGCCGAGTCCCTCGGCACCAAGGCGCTCAACGCGCTCTACGGCAACCGCATCGAGGGCGTCGACCCGGCCGTCCAGGACGAGCTCGCCCTGGAGAACCTCGTCCTCGCCGCCCGGGCCGCCCACTCCATCGGCGCGATCCTCCTGATCGAGGCGCTGAACAAGCCCGAGGCGCCCGCCTACGCGCTGGTCTCCGCCGCCGCGGCCGTCGAGGTGGTCGACAAGGTCAACGCCGCCACCGGCCTCGGCAACGCCAAGTTCCTCTGCGACCTCTACCACCTGGCCCGCAACGGCGAGGACCTGGTCGCGGTGATCGACGAGTACGCCGACCGGATCGGCCACGTCCAGATCGCCGACAGCCCGGCCCGCAACGAGCCCGGCACCGGCGACCTCGACTTCGAGGACCTCTTCGCCCGCCTCGCCGCCGCCGGCTACACCGGCCGGATCGGCCTCGAGTACAAGCCCTCCACCGGCGTCAGCGCCGACAGCTTCGCGTGGCTCCCGCGCGAGCTGCGCGCCGCCAAGTAACACCCACCCGCTTCTCACGTACGAAGGATCACCGCGATGAGCCGCAAGATCGCCTTCATCGGCCTCGGCATCATGGGCAAGCCCATGGCCATCAACCTGGTCAAGGCCGGCCACCACGTCACCGGCTTCAACCTGGAGCAGTCCGCCATCGACGCGCTCGTCGCGGCCGGCGGCCACGGCGCCGCCTCTATCGCCGACGCGGTGAAGGACGCCGAGGTCGTCATCACCATGGTCCCGGCCGACCCGCACGTCGAGCAGGTCATCCTGGCCGAGGGCGGCGTCCTGGAGAGCGTCCAGGCCGGCACCCTGGTGATCGACATGTCCTCGATCACCCCGCAGACCTCGCAGAAGGTCGCCGCCGCCGCCGTGGCGAAGGGCGTCCGCACCCTGGACGCCCCGGTCTCCGGCGGCGAGGCGGGCGCCGTCGAGGCGGTCCTGTCGATCATGGTCGGTGGCGACGCCGCCGACTTCGCCGAGGCCAAGCCGCTCTTCGACGCGCTCGGCACCACGGTGGTCCACGTCGGCCCCTCCGGCGCCGGCCAGACCGTCAAGGCCGCCAACCAGCTGATCGTGGCCGTCAACATCCAGGTCCTCGCCGAGGCCGTGGTGTTCCTGGAGAACGCGGGCGTCGACCTCGCCGCCGCCCTCGACGTGCTCGGCGGCGGCCTGGCCGGCTCGACCGTGCTCAACCGCAAGAAGGGCAACATGCTGAACCGCGAGTTCGCTCCCGGCTTCCGCATCGACCTGCACCACAAGGACATGGGCATCGTCACCGACGCCGCCCGCGCCGTGGGTGCCGCCCTCCCGCTCGGCGCCGTGGTGGCCCAGCTGGTCGCCTCCGCCCGCGCCAACGGTGACGGCTCGCTCGACCACTCCGCGCTGCTGCGCGGCGTCGAGCGCCTCTCCGGCCGCGAGGTCAAGTAACCCCTCGTGTGACCCCCTAGCTCCTCCTGGTGGCGTGTACCTGTCCGGTCGTGCCCGCGTCACCAGGAGGCCAAGCCGGCAGCGCGCCACCCCTCCCGGGGGCACTTCGGTCGTGCCAGCGCGCTGTCCGGCCCCCTCCTCGCCGAGGGGAGCCCCTCGTACGTCGGAAGCGGGACGAGGGGAACGGCGAGGAGGGGGCCGCACCAAATCATTCAGGGGCTCGGGGAACCGCGAGGGTGACCCTTATTGAGGGTGACTCTTTCAAGAGAAGCCCATTCCCGGGGATGCCCTCGCGGTTCCCCGAGCCCGTAACCAGCCGAGCCCCCTACCAGCGAAAGGCCACGCCAATGCCCACCACCCCCACCCAGGGCCATGTGGTCGTCGCTCCCGACAAGTTCAAGGGCACCCTGGAGGGCGCCGAGGTCGCCGCGCGGATCGCCGCCGGCATCCGTCGCGCCGCCCCCGGTGCCGAGGTCCGCGAGCTGCCCGTCGCCGACGGCGGCGAGGGGACGCTGGCCGCCGCGCTGGCGGCCGGGTTCACCCGGGTCGCGGTGAAGGTGGCCGGTCCGACCGGTCTGCCGGTGGACGCCGCGCTCGCGGTCAAGGGCGACACCGCCGTGGTCGAGCTGGCGCAGGCGTCCGGCCTGGCCCGGCTCCCCGGCGGCCGCACCGCGCCGCTGGCGGCCGGCTCCTTCGGCGTCGGCCAGCTGATCGCCAAGGCGGTGTCGCTGGGCGTCGAGCGCGTGGTGCTGGGCCTGGGCGGCAGTGCCTGTACCGACGGCGGCGCCGGCATGGTCCAGGCGCTGGGCGTGGGGCTGTACGGCGCCGACGGCGCGGAGCTGGCCCCGGGCGGGGCGTCGCTGCGCCGGCTGGAGCGGCTCGACCTCGGTTCGCTGGCCGACGGCCTGACCGGGGTGGAGATCGTGGTCGCCTGCGACGTCGACAACCCGCTGCTCGGTCCGCGCGGCGCCGCCGCGGTGTACGGGCCGCAGAAGGGTGCGGACGCCGAGGACCTGGTGATCCTGGAGGAGGGCCTGACCCGCTGGGCGGACACCGTCCACGCCGTGACCGGCCAGGACTACCGCAACAACCCCGGCGCCGGAGCGGCCGGAGGGGTCGGCTTCGCCGCCCTCGCCCTGCTCGGCGCCACCATGCGACCCGGCATCGAGCTGCTGCTCGAGCTGCTGGGTTTCGACGAGGCTGTGCGTGGGGCGCGCCTCGTCGTGACCGGTGAGGGATGCCTGGACGCGCAGACGCTCCACGGCAAGGCCCCCGCCGGCGTCGCCGCGGCGGCCACTCGGGCGGGGGTTCGGGTGGCCGCTGTGGCAGGGCGGCTGGAGCTGTCGGAGAGTGAGTGGCGGACGGCCGGGTTCGCGGCCGCGGTGGCCCTCACCGACCTGGCCGAGCAGCCCGGCGAGTCGATGACCAGGGCGGGCGAACTGGCGGAGGTCGCGGGCGAGCGGCTGGCGTCCGAACTGCTCGCCGGCTGAGGTCCAACCCCTCGTATTTTCCTACATTGACGTTTTGTTGAAGGCGGGCCTAGGCTCCGAGAAATCCTTCGGCACACCCCACGTTCCCGAGTTCGGAGGTCCCTCATGCCCCTCAGCGAGACGCCCGCGACCACGGCGGTGATCCGCTCCCGCCGGGTGGTCCTGCCGGACGGCGAGCGTCCCGCCGATGTGCTGATCCGGGGCGGACGGATCGAGCAGATCGCCGCCCACGGCTCGCTGCTGGTCGGCGACCAGCACCTGACCGACCTGGGCGACACCGCCCTGCTGCCCGGCCTGGTCGACACCCACGTGCACGTCAACGAGCCCGGCCGCACCGAGTGGGAGGGCTTCGCCACCGCCACCCGGGCAGCGGCCGCCGGCGGCGTCACCACCGTCATCGACATGCCGCTCAACTCCGTCCCGCCGACCACCACGGTGGCCGGCCTGGAGGCCAAGCGGAAGACCGCCGAGGGCCAGGCCTGGGTCGACCTGGGCTTCTGGGGCGGCGCCGTCCCCGGCAACGCCGACGAGCTCGAACCCCTGCACCGGGCGGGCGTGTTCGGCTTCAAGTCCTTCCTGGCGCCGTCCGGCGTGGACGAGTTCCCGCACCTCGCCACCGCGGAGGACCTGGAGACCGCGCTCGCCGAACAGGCCCGGATCGGCGCGCTGGCCATCATCCACGCGGAGGACCCGGCCGTCCTGGACGCCGCCCCGCAGGTGCCCGGCGTGCACTACCGCGACTTCCTCAACTCCCGTCCGGACGACGCCGAGGCCGCCGCGGTGGCCCGGCTGCTGGACACCGCCCGCCGCACTGGCGCCCGGGTGCACATCCTGCACGTCTCCTCCGCCGCCGTGCTGCCGCTGCTGCGCCAGGCCCGCGCGGACGGCGTGCAGGTGACCGCCGAGACCTGCCCGCACTACCTCACCCTCGCCGCCGAGGAGGTGCCGGACGGCGACACCGCCTTCAAGTGCTGCCCGCCGATCCGCGACGAGTCCAACCGCGATCTGCTCTGGCAGGCCCTCGCGGACGGCGAGTTCATCGCCGTCGTCTCCGACCACTCGCCCTCCACCCCGGACCTGAAGCTGCTGCGGCGCTACGGCGGCAGCGGCGACTTCGCCGCCGCGTGGGGCGGCATCGCCTCCCTCCAGGTCGGCCTGCCGGCCGTCTGGACCGAGGCCCGCCGCCGCGGCCACACCCTGGCCGACGTGGTCCGCTGGATGGCCTCCGGACCCGCCTCACTGGTCGGCCTCACCGGCACCAAGGGCGCCATCGCGGTCGGGTACGACGCCGACCTGGTCGCCTTCGACCCCGACGCGGCGTTCGCCGTGCACGCCGAGCAGCTGCACCACAAGAACCCCGTCACCCCCTACGCCGGCCGCACCCTCAGCGGCGTGGTCCGCACCACCTGGCTGCGCGGCCGGGTGGTGGACACCACCGCCGAGCCGTTCGGCCGTCAGATCACTCGTTAACGAGGAGCCCCGAGTTGAGTACCGGTCAGACCCCCAGCGCTCCGTTCACCGAGCTGGTCAACCTCGCCTCCCGGCTGCTCGGCGCCGGCATCGTCGGCACCAACGAGGACACCTTCGCCGACGCGGAGAACCTCCTGGTCGCCAAGCCCGCCGAGTTCCGCCCGCACACCTTCGGCCACAAGGGCCAGATCATGGACGGCTGGGAGTCCCGCCGCCGCCGCGGCGCCTCCGCCGAGCAGCCGCACCCCACCGACCAGGACCACGACTGGGCGATCGTCCGCCTCGGCGTGGCCGGCGTGATCCGCGGCGTGATCGTGGACACCGCCCACTTCACCGGCAACTACCCGGAGACCGCCTCGGTCGAGGCGGCCGCCCTGTCCGGCCACCCCTCGCCCGACGAGGTCCGGGCCGCCGAGTGGGTCGAGATCGTCCCCCGCAGCGCCCTCCAGGGCAGTACCGCCCACGAGTTCGCGGTCGACAACGGCACCCGCTTCACCCACGTACGCCTGAACATCTTCCCCGACGGCGGTGTGGCCCGGCTGCGGGTGCACGGCGAGGTGCTGCCCGACCCGCGCGAGCTGGACGGCCTCACCTTCGACCTCGCCGCCCAGGAGTACGGCGGCGTCGCCGAGGCCGCCTCGGACCGCTACTTCTCCTCCCCGCACAACCTGAACGCTCCCGGCCGCGCCTCCGTCATGGGCGAGGGCTGGGAGACCCGGCGTCGGCGCGACAAGGCCAACGACTGGGTGCAGATCGCCCTGGCCGGGGGCGGCGAGGTCCTGGCCGCCGAGGTGGACACCACCCACTTCGTCGCCAACGCCCCCGGCTGGGCCGACCTGGTCGGCTACGACGCCTCCGCCGGCGGGGACCCCTCCACCGACGCCGACGGCTGGTTCCCGATCCTGCCCCGCACCCGCCTCCAGCCCGACACCCGCCACCGCTTCCGGCTCACCGTGGGACGTCCCGTCACCCACGTCCGGATCAACGTCTTCCCCGACGGCGGCCTGGCCCGCCTGCGCCTGACCGGCAAGCTCACCGAGGCCGGCCGCGCCGCCCTCGCGCTGCGCTGGTTCGACGCGCTGCCGGCCGCCGACGCCGAGACCGCCCTCACCGAGGCCGGCCTGACCGCGGCGGAGGCCACCGCCCTCACCGCCGCCCGCCCGCTCGCGGACGCCGCCGCGACCACCGCCGCCGTCGCTGCCCTGCAGCCGACCGACGGCCCCGACGGCGAGCACACCACCCGCCGCCGCGCCGCCACCTGGCGCCTTCTCGGGATCTGAATTTTTCCGACAGGGGTGGTGCCCTCCCGAAACTGATCACTTGTAAGGACCCGTCATGTCGAAATTCCTCACCACCGAGTCCGGCGCCCCGGTCGCCGACAACCAGAACTCCGCCTCCGCCGGCGAGTACGGCCCGCTGCTGATCCAGGACCAGCAGCTGCTGGAGAAGCTGGCCCGCTTCAACCGCGAGCGCATCCCGGAGCGCGTCGTGCACGCCCGCGGCTCCGGCGCCTACGGCTACTTCGAGGTCACCGACGAGGTCTCGCAGTACTCCAAGGCGGCGTTCCTCTCCGAGGTCGGCAAGCGCACCGAGGTCTTCCTGCGCTTCTCCACCGTCGCCGGCGCCCTCGGCTCCTCGGACGCGGTGCGCGACCCGCGCGGCTTCGCGCTGAAGTTCTACACCGAGCAGGGCAACTACGACCTGGTCGGCAACAACACCCCGGTGTTCTTCATCAAGGACCCGATCAAGTTCCCGGACTTCATCCACTCGCAGAAGCGCGACCCGTTCACCGGCGTGCAGGAGGCGGACAACGTCTGGGACTTCTGGGCCCACTCGCCGGCGTCGACCCACCAGATCACCTGGCTGTTCGGCGACCGCGGCATCCCGGCGTCCTACCGCCACATGAACGGCTACGGCAGCCACACCTACCAGTGGGTCAACGAGCAGGGCGACGCGTACTGGGTGAAGTACCACTTCAAGACCAACCAGGGCATCCGCAGCCTGGACTGCGAGCAGGCCGCCGAGGTGCTCGGCGGCGACGCCGACTCGCACCAGCGCGACCTGCACCAGGCCATCGAGCGCGGCGTGTTCCCGTCCTGGACCCTGTACGTCCAGCTGATGCCGGTCGCCGAGGCGGCGGACTACCGCTTCAACCCGTTCGACCTCACCAAGGTGTGGCCGCACGCGGACTACCCGCTGGTCAAGGTGGGCCGCCTGGTGCTGAACCGGAACCCGGAGAACGTGTTCGCCGAGGTCGAGCAGTCGGCCTTCTCGCCGAACAACTTCGTGCCCGGCATCGGCCCGTCCCCGGACAAGATGCTCCAGGGCCGCCTGTTCGCCTACGCGGACGCCCAGCGCTACCGCCTCGGTGTCAACCACACCCAGCTGCCGGTGAACGCGCCGCGCGCCACCGAGGCCGCCAACTACGGCCAGGACGGCTTCAACGCGCTCAACCGCAACGGCCGCGGCAAGAACTACGAGCCCAACTCGTACGACGGCCCGCGCCAGAGCGACGAGGCGCTGGCCGCCCCGTCCGCCGTCTCCGGCTACACCGGCACCTACACCACGCCGGCGCACACCAAGGACGACGACTTCTTCCAGGCCGGCGAGCTCTACCGGCTGATGTCCGAGGGCGAGAAGGGCCGCCTGATCGCCAACCTCGCTGGCTTCCTGGCCCAGGTGACCCGCGAGGACGTGATCGAGCGCAACCTCGCCCACTTCCACGCGGCCGACGAGGAGTACGGCGCCCGCCTGGAGGCCGCCGTCGCCAAGCTCCGCGCGGGCGACGACAGCTGAACCCATCGACCAACCCTCACCGGCCGCCGGGGCCCGCACCCCGGTAGCCGACGGGCCCTTCCCCTCCGGGCAGTAGGGGAAGGGCCCGTTCCCTTTTTCCGCGGCACCCGTCTCCGTTCGGCGGGGTCGTCCGTGGGCATATGCCAGTCAAGGGGTACGGCCCACCTGCGGCGATATTCGGTGCGGCGCGCGGTGCGGTGGTTAGGCTGGACGGATCGGTGAGAGGGGAGGCGGTGCCCGTGTCGGCACTGAGCCGGGATCAGCAGGCCACCCTGGGCGGGGGTGGCGCCGGTCCGTTCGGGATGCTCCGGAGGGCCCTTCGGCTGCTGGAGGCGGTCGACCGCAGGCCGGGTGGGGTGACCACCGGGGAGCTGGCCCGCGATCTGTCGGTGCCGCCGCCGTCGGTGCAGCGGCTCGCCGAGGAGCTGGAGATCGAGGGCTACCTGACCTTCGCGGACGGCGCCTGGGTGCTCGGCGGTGCGTTCGCGCTGCTCGGGCGGCAGAGCCGCGAGCCGCTGGTACGGGCCCGGATGCAGCACCGGCTGGCCGAACTGCGCGACGAGATCGGGGCCGCCGTCTACTTCAGCCGCTACCACGACGGGGAGCTGACCGTGGAGGCCGTCTCGACGGCCGACCACGCGCCGGCGGTCGAGGAGTGGGTGGACTTCCGGGCCACCGCGCATGCCAGCGCGATCGGCAAGTGCCTGCTCAGCCAGCTCGACCACGAGGGCCGCCTGGACCACCTGGCCCGCCACCCGGTCGCCCGGCTCACTTCCCGCACCATCACCGACCCCGAGCAGCTGATGCACCGGCTGGAGCGGCAGCCCGCCACCGTCCCGGTGCTGGACCTGCAGGAGTACGCGCTCGGCACGGTCTGCGCCGCCGTCCCGGTCACCGCCGGCTCCACGGTCGGCTGCCTGGCCACCTCGATGCCGGTCGCCGAAATGCACCGGCTGCGCGCGGCGGCCGAGGTGCTGGCCGCCCGGGCGGCGCCGCTGATGCTGGCGATGGCGGTCTGAGCCCGGGCGGTGCGGCGGTCGCTCAGTGCGGTCCGTCCGGCCAGGGCAGCAGCGTCACCGTGATGTCCCGCGGCTCGTCCGGCAGGTGGCGGACGGTCACCGGGCGGCCGGGCCGCGGCCGGTCGCCCGCGGGGAACTCCCGGTCGACCTGCCGGGTGTACTGCTCGCCGTCGGCCGCGGTGTAGCGGACGGTCAGGGTGAGCCGGGGGAGGTCGCCGCCGACCCCGGTGACCACCCCGGGCACCGAGACGCCGCGGTCGCGGCGTTGCCGCCAGCGGGCCACCTCGCGGCGGCGCCGGCGCAGTCCGAGCAGGGCCGGCGGCACGGCCAGCAGCGCGGCCCCGGCCGCCGCGCCGAGCAGTCCGGGGTGCGGATGCGGGGCGGCGAAGGAGCAGCCCACCAGCCCGGCGGCGGCGCCGGCCGGCAGCAGGGCGCCGACCGGCAGGAAGAGTTCGGCTTCCGGCGCATCTCCGATCGTCACGTACAGGGCGGTCCAGAGCGCGGCGAGCCACAGGCCGAGACCGGCCGCCGTGCCCAGCGCGTACAGCGGATCCCGGTGGGCCAGGGCGACACCCGAGCCGGCCACCCAGCCGCCCGCCGCGGCGGTGCCCGCGCAGAGCGCGAGGCCCAGCGAACGGCCGACGGTCATCCCGGACGGCTCGGCCGCCGGTGCATCGGTGCTCATGGCGCGGGATGCTAGTCGGCCGCCGCCGGCGCCAGGCCAACTCCCGCCGCCCACCGGGCGTACGGCCGGTGAACAGGCCGCAGCCCCGGCTGTGGTCCTTCTTGGTCAGGGCCAGAGCAGCGTACGGTCCCAGCCGTCCGCACCGCGCCGGTAGCGCAGCCGGACGTGGCGTCGCCGCGGGTCGCCCTGCCAGAACTCCACCGAGTCCGCGTGCAGCGTGTAGACGGTGTGCCCGGGCACCGGCAGCGCCGGGTCGGCGGCCAGCGCCGCCTCGAAGGCGGCGTCGTACTCGGCGGCGGAGGCGAGCGGCTCGCTCTGCCGGCCGACCAGCGAGGCGGCCCGCGCACCGGGCGAGCGGTTGAGCGCCGCGGGCGCCGCCACGGCGGTGACCTCGCCGCGGATCCGGACCTGCCGTCCGAGCGCGGGCCAGTACACCGTCATCGCGGCGGCCGGCCGACCGGCCAGCTGGCGGCCCTTGGGGCTGTCCGCGTCCGCCCAGAACACCCAGCCGGCGCGGGTGGTGTCCACATCCCGCAGCACCAGCACCCGGGCGTCGGGCAGCCCGTCCCCGTCCACCGTGGAGAGGGTCACCACCTGGGCGTCCGGCACCCCGGCGGCCAACGCGCCGCGCAGCCACTCCACGAACAGCCCGGCCGGCTCGGCGGGTGCGGCCGCGGGGTCGAAGGCGGGCAGCTCGCGGGCCATCGGCGGGTGCGCGATCAGCGCCTCGACCAGGCCGTCGTCCACAGGGTCTCCCGGGGTGCGGGGCCGCGGCGCGGCCGGTCCCGGCATGGTAGGCGGAAACTTATTAGACTCGATGTCGATAAGAACGGTCGAGACCCTTGTCCGCCCCCGTACCCGCGAGTAGTTTGCGGATACGCCCTCGCCACCCAGCAGGTCAGGAGGCACCCCCATGCCCGGCACCACCCAGCCCACCACCGTGCACGACAACCTCGTCCTGGAGCCCCGGGACGTGCACTTCGACTGGTCACGGCTGCCGCTGCACTGGATCCCCGACGAGCCGATGGCCACCCACACCATCAACGTGCTCCACCTCCTCCTCCCCGAGGGCGAACGCTGGTTCGTCAAGGTCTTCAAGGACGCCCTGCCGCTCATCACCGACCAGCAGCTGCGCGAGGAGGTGCTCGGCTTCATCGGCCAGGAGGCCATCCACGCCGAAGCCCACCAGGAAGTACTCGACCACCTGCTCGGCCAGGGGCTCGACCCGCGCCCGTACGTCCGCCAGATCAGCTGGCTGTTCCACCGCGTCCTCGGCGACAAGCCCGGCCTGACCCCCACCCAGCGCCGCGAGAACATCATCGAGCGGGTCGCCTTCGTCGCCGCGATCGAGCACTTCACCGCCTTCCTCGGCAACTGGGCGCTCAACTCCCCGGGGCTGGACCGGGCCAAGGCCGACCCCACCATGCTCGACCTGCTGCGCTGGCACGGCGCCGAGGAGGTCGAGCACCGCAGCGTCGCCTTCGACCTGATGGTCCACCTCGACCCCGGCTACCTGCGGCGGGTCCGCGGCATGGCCGTCTCCGGGCCGCTGCTGGTCCACCTCTGGATCCGCGGCACCCGCTTCATGCTCGCCGCCGACCCGACCCTCAACGGCTCGATCCGGCCCAGCTGGCGGGAGGCCCAGCAGGTCGCCCGCCGCGGACTGCTCCCCGAGCCCGCCCGGATGCTCCGCTCCGCCCTCCGGTACTTCCGGCCCGGCTACCACCCCACCCAGGAGGGCTCCTCCAGCCAGGCGCTCGCCTACCTCGCGACCTCGCCCGCGGCGCGCGAGGGCAACCACTAGGGGCGCGAGGAACTGCGCGACCGGCCATCCACGGTCCTGCACGTTCTCCTCCCGCCTGTAGCGAACTGCTCCCGTGGTCGACCACTCGATGACGCGCGCCCCACCCGTGGTCGGCCTCGCAGTTCCCCGAGCCCCTTGTAGGGCTGACGCGAACCCAGGGGCGCGAGGAACTGCGCGACCAGCCATCCACGGTCCTGCACGTTCTCCTCCCGCCTGTAGCGAACCGCTTCCGTGGTCGACCACTCAGTGAGGCTCACCCGTCCCGTGGCCGGCCTCGCAGTTCCCCGAGCCCCTGAAGAAGAAAGCCTCCTCCGCTTATGGATCTCAGCACCCCGCCCCCCGACCTCTACGGCCGCCCGCGGGCGGACCGGTTCTTCGAGCGCCTCACCGCCTTCAGCGACTGGTACACCCCCGCCATGGGCCGCCCCGGGCTGCGCCGCAACCCGCGCCGTCCGCAGACCCGCCCGACACCCCCGCTGACCGTGGTGGTCACGTCCCACGAGCCGATCGCCGCCGACGTGGTCGAGCTCCGCCTCGCCGACCCGTCCGGCGCGCCGCTGCCCGGGTGGCAGCCCGGCGCCCGGATCCTGCTCACCCTCCCGTCGGGCCGCGAGCGGCACTACTCGCTGTGCGGCGATCCGGCGGACCGCCACTTCTACCGGATCGCGGTGCGGCGGATCGCGGACGGCGGCGGGGGATCCACCGAGGTCCACGACGAGCTGCACGCGGGCGTCCGGCTGACGGTCCGCCGGCCGCGCAACGGGTTCGCGTTCTGCGGCGAGCCGCGGGTGCTGCTGCTGGCGGGCGGCATCGGGATCACGCCGCTGCTGCCGATGGCCCGGGCCGCCCGGCGCGCCGGCGTGGACTGGCGGCTGGTGCACACCGGCCGGGACGCGGCGTCGCTGCCGTTCACGGACGAGCTGCGCGCCCTCGACCCGACCCGGGTCGAGATCCGCACCGACGACGTGCACGGCGTGCCCGACGCCGCCGACCTGCTGTCCCGCGCGCCGCAGGGCGCCGCGGTGTACGCCTGCGGGCCGGCCCCGATGCTGAGCGCCGTGCAGCGCGCCCTGGACGCGTCGCCCGCCGCGTCGCTGCACGTCGAGCGTTTCGGCGCGCCGCCCATCGTCGACGGCCGCCCGTTCACCATCCGGCTGGGCGCGGACGGGCCCGAACTCACCGTCCCCGCCGACCGGTCGGCCCTGGACGTGGCCCGCGAGCTGCGCCCGGACCTGCCGTACTCCTGCCACCAGGGCTTCTGCGGCACCTGCCGGCTCACCGTCCGCTCCGGCACGCCCGAGCACCGCGACCGCCGGCTCACCGAGGACGAGAGGGCCGCCGGCGCCCTGCTGCCCTGCGTCTCCCGCGCCGCCGAGGGCGAGACCCTCGTCCTGGAGGTCTGACCGTGCCCGCCACCAGCACCCCGCCCGCGTTCCCGTACACCGAGCAGGACCTGGCCCGGTTCCGCGAGACCCAGCAGTTGGCGTACGGCTGCGCCGAGCAGGTCGCGGCCTGGATCGAACCGGGCGTCACCGAGCGGCAGGCCACCGCGAAGCTGCGCCGTTGCCTGGTCCGGGCCGGCGTGCAGGACTTCTTCCACGTCCCGTTCGCGTGGTTCGGCGACCGCACCGCGTTCCGGCACTTCCACACCCCGCTGCAGTTTTTCGCCGGCAACCGCAAGCTCCAGGAGGGCATGCCGTACGTGCTGGACTGCGCGCCCGTGGTCGACGGCTACACCGCCGACATCGGCTACGGCGGGAAGGTCGGCGACAACCCGGTGTGGGACCGGCTCGCCCAGGACCTCAAGGTCTACCGCGAGCTCATCCTGCGCGAGGTCCGCGCCCGCCGGCCGCTGAACGAGGTGTACGCCGCCGTCGACGCCCAGATCGCCGCGCACGGCTACGACAACCGCCACCGGGTCTACCCCGGCCGGGTCATCGGCCACCAGGTGACCCGCACGACCGCCCGCGGCCCGGCCGGCGTCAACCTGTTCGGCTTCGGGGTGCGCACCCTGCAGACCCTCGGCCGCGAACTCATCAGCGAACGGCTGCACGGCCGCTCGCCCCTGTGGGCGGACGGCCGCGCCTCCCGCCACGCGCCCACCCCCGGACTGTGGGCGGTCGAACCGCACATCGGATTCCGCGAGGTGGGCATCAAGTTCGAGGAACTCCTCGTGGTCACCGAGGATGATGCGTACTGGCTCGACGACGACCTGCCGCACGTGCGGCGCTGGACCCACACCCAGGAGGCCACCGCATGACCGGAGCCCACGGTGGCATCCGCCGCCGCACCGTCCACTCCCACGGACTGCCGCTGGCCGTCTACGAGCAGGGCGACCCGGCGCATCCGACGGTGGTCCTGGTGCACGGCTACCCCGACACCCACGCGGTCTGGGACGACGTCGCCGCCGACCTCGCCGCCGACCACCACGTGGTCCGCTACGACGTCCGCGGCGCCGGCGCCTCCGGCGTCCCCGCCGGCCGCCACGAGTACCGCCTCGAACTCCTCGGCGCCGACCTGCTCGCCGTCGCCGACGCGGTCAGCCCCGACCACCCGGTCCACGTGGTCGCCCACGACTGGGGCTCGGTGCAGTCCTGGGAGGCGGTCACCACCCCCGGCGCCCGGCAGCGGATCGCCTCCTACACCACCATGTCCGGCCCCTGCCTCGACCACATGGGCCACTGGATCCGCCACCGGCTGCGCCGCCCCACCCCCCGGCACCTGCGCCAACTCCTCGTCCAGGGCCTGCACTCCTGGTACATCACCGCCTTCCACCTGCCGGTGCTCGCCCCCGCCACCTGGCGGCTGTGGCTGGCCCGCGCCTGGCCCCGCGTCCTGCGCGACCTGGAGGCCGTCCGACCCCGCCCCGGCCACCCGCAGGCCACCCTCAAGCAGGACGCGGTCCGCGGCATCGAGCTCTACCGCGCCAACATGCGGCCCACCATCCGCCGCCCGCGCGAACGCCACACCGACGTCCCGGTCCAGCTGATCACCCTGCGCCGCGACCACTACGTCTCCGACTTCCTCTCCGACGGACTGGAACGCTGGGCACCCAAGCTCACCCGGCGCAGCCTCGACGCCACCCACTGGTCCGCCCTCCTGGAGAAGGGCGCCACGGTCGCCGGCATGGTCCGCGACTTCACCACCCGGATCGCCGCCGGCCACGAACACGCCCCGCCGGACAGCGGCGAACTGGTCGTCGTCACCGGCGGCGGCAGCGGCATCGGCCGCGCCACCGCGCTCGCCTTCGCCGAACAGGGCGCCCGCGTCGTGGTCTGCGACCGCGACCTCGAATCCGCCGAACGCACCGCCGAGCTCTGCATGCTCACCGGCTCCGCCGCGCACGCCTACCGCGTCGACGTCAGCGACGGCGCCGCCGTCGACGCCTTCGCCGCCACCGTCGCCGCCGAACACGGCGTCCCCGACGTCGTCGTCAACAACGCCGGCATCGGCCACTCCGGCACCTTCCTGCAGACCACCGAGAAGGAGTGGCAGCGGGTCCTCGACGTCAACCTCTGGGGCGTCATCCACGGCTGCCGCGCCTTCGGCACCCTCATGGTCGAACGCGGCACCGGCGGACACATCGTCAACCTCGCCTCCGCCGCCGCCTACCTGCCCTCCAAGGTGCTCGCCGCGTACGCCACCTCCAAGGCCGCCGTCTACATGCTCTCCGACTGCCTGCGCGCCGAACTCGCCCCGCACCGCATCGGCGTCTCCACCATCTGCCCCGGCATCATCGACACCAACATCACCCGGACCTCCACCTTCTCCGGCCTCACCGCCGACGAACAGGCCGCCAAGCAGGCCAAGGTCTCCAAGCTGTACGCCCGCCGCGGCTTCCCGCCGGAGAAGGTCGCCGCCCAGATCGTCCGCGCCGTCCGCACCGGCAAGCCCGTCGTCCCCGTCACCATCGAGTCCAAGGCCGCCCGCCTCCTCGGCCGCCTCAGCCCCGCCCTCCTCCGCCGCGCCGCCCAGCTCAACGCCGGCTGACCCCCGGACCCCGCCCGACGGCGGAGAATCCGCAGGCGCCCGCCCGCCGATGGCCGTTCGACGACTAGATGACTGATGCCAAGGGCTCGCTGGCACGCATGACATGAAGCGAGGGAGACTAAAGCTCGGTTGCGACTCCTGACCTGGACCCCCTACCGCGAAGCCCATCCGCTCGGTGCTCCCGATCGCCCCGCCGTAGGCCGCGGTGAGCAGGCCGCCCCGGTCCCGGCACCGAACAACCGATCCCCGGGAGCGAAGAGCGCGCGCAGCCGCCTACCGATCACGCAGCCACTTCAGCGCCCGCCCCGACCCCCCGCAAGCCGCGACCTTCTTGGCCGCCACTACTCACACCGTCCTACCGCCCGGCGATGGCTGACGTTCGATCAGAACGGATCACGTGCAGCAAAAGGTCCCGGACCAGTGACGACGATCCACTGGTCCGGGGCCTTCCCGGTGTGCGGCGGCGAGCCGCTCAGCCGGGACTACAGCACCTGGAGGTTCTTGCGAAGCTCGAACGGGTGACCTCGGAGCGGTACTCCTCCCGCTCCTGGCGCTTGTTACGCAGGAACTGACGCCGCTCCATACCGACCTGCGGCGGCAACCGGCCTCCGGGTAGCTGAGCCGTCAGCCTCACACGGCTCGCCCGGACACCGAAGATCAATTAAGGGACAGCCCTTAGACGAGACTTCCCTTCTCCGATTCCATCAGCTGATTGGAAACTGCCCGGAGAAGAACCTCGGGAGCCCCACCGTCGTCCTCGTTCACAAATACGCGAACAGTCGCCTGTGCGCGACTGAGTGCAAGGTAAAGAAGGGATAGGTACTTCGTGCGCTCGTTCGCTCCGAGGGAAGACGCGTTCAGGTCTGGAATTCCGGCCACCAGTACCGAATCAAACTGAAGACCAGCAAGGAATTCCGCCGGGCCAATGACGAGTCCGCGGCGCCGATACCCAAGCCCCTCAATGTCTGACCGGCCAGACACGATTGAGACATGAAACTTACCGGACTGTCCCAGCCGTGACGCCAGTCTGCTGAACCTCTGCCATTGACGGACGTCAACGACCGCGAGCGCCAGTCGCCCAGACGAGTACATAGACTGCACGACTCGGGCAATGTCATCCTCTTCACCGGAACGGGACGCCGCCGAGATAAGGTGCGGCAGGGAACCGTTGGCCTGCGCCGATTCGACTCGGGAGAAGTCAATATCCCAGTTTTGCCCGAGGTCGAGTGTCGGGAACTCGTGATGCACGTGCTTGATCAACTCAAGGATCTGTGGAGTGAACCTGTGGACGGTCGTGAGTTCGAAGTTCGCGACATCGCCATATCCATCGTCCGCCGCCGAAACCCCGCTCGAGGACAGGGTGCCATCGGCGGCCAGTCCAATGAACGCCTCGGACGGAGACTGCCTTGGGTCCACGGCCATAAATACCCGCGGATAGGTCGCCGTGTCACGGGTCAAATAATGGAGGACCTGGCGCTCAAGCGGACTGAATAGATGAAACTCATCGACGAATACCAGGTCGTATCCCTGCGCTCGACGAGCACGGTTCCACGTGTTAGTGGACAGGTGGATCAGAAAGTCGGCAAGAACCTGGTCGGTTGTAGTGAGCGCTCGCTGATCGAGACTTTCCCAGTAGCGCGTATACAGCTCGAATACTACGCGCTGATCCTCCCTTGTCTCAAGCGGCAGCATCCATGTCGCGCGCGGAAGCTGGAAGTATCGGAGATCAGACCCCGCCCCAGGAAAGATTGCTGCCGCACCAATTACTGATCCAAACTCGATAAGAAGATCCCACGCCAGTGCTCGCCGCTCGTCATCGCGCGTTGAATCAAACCTCAGTCGCAGGCCTTCAGTTACACCACCCTTATAGGTGATCCAATCCCCGGCAAGGAAATCGTCGAGCACCTCCTGAATTTCATCCAGCTGAGCCTGCTTGCCGCTGAGGCTGTCGTCCCCAATCACATTGAATCCAGACGAGACGTCTTGGACATATTGAGGGGAGATCAGCTTTGCGATTTCAAGCAAGGGAAAAACGTCGATCTCGTGAAGGTGGCTTAGGCCCATCGAGTCGAGCGAGTCCGAGATCTGGGCCGCCAGTGCCCAGCTGTGCGTGGCAACGAGGACTCGCACGTCCCTTCCGGCGTCGCGGGCCTTGAGGACCTCACGGCCTGCCTTCATGGTCAAGGCCAGCGTCTTACCGGAGCCAGCCGGCCCCCGGAGTCGGATTGATTTCTCGGTGCCCGCTTGGATGAAATTCCGCTGTTCCTTAGTGACCTCCTCCAGCCATTGCTCATAAGTCCACCCCTTAGTAGTGGAGAGCTCAAGGGCTGGCAGGCGCATTTCGACATCAGCAGGCTGCGAGCGCACCTGAGCGAAGTGTTCCTGGGCAGCCGCAATAGCCCGAGCCCATTCACCCTCAAACTCCGGCGCAGCCGGCCGCCTGGCGTCGAAGTCTTCCAGGGTGGATTTCTTGTCCGATGTAGTGGTTTCCCAGAAGATAATATCGGCGCGATCCCCAGGAGAAACCTCGGCAATCCATCGACTAAACTGCGGATCACTCTTCGGAACCGCCCGAAAGGCCACGTAGTTATTGTACTTGTACTGATGCCATTGTCGCGGCAGGGAGAGCGGGCCGGCAGATTTTGCCCTCTCCGAGAAACTCGTCATGCGACTCAAGACATCCCGCCTTAGTGCGGCAAGGTGGTCCGGAACGCATAGTTCCACAGAGTTCTTATCGCGCATAATTACAATGCGCTGAGCCCCTTCGCCGTCCTCCGTCGAGATAAGGAATTCCATCTCCGGAGTGTCGAGCGAAAAAAGAACCTCCGACGACTCCACGGCATCAGGTGACAGCCCGGCCGCAAGCTCACCCAGGGCAGCAACAGTCGTAATCAGCGGTTTCATGATAGGCTCTCCCCTAGAATCGCTGCATGCAGATCTCGAAGCTCCTCATATTGCTGCGGGAGCCCGAT
Organism: Kitasatospora cinereorecta; assembly: GCF_024172095.1. Classification (GTDB taxonomy): domain Bacteria; phylum Actinomycetota; class Actinomycetes; order Streptomycetales; family Streptomycetaceae; genus Kitasatospora; species Kitasatospora cinereorecta. Next base: position 300,189 of record NZ_JAMZDX010000002.1, read on the forward strand.
TGACATGAATACCATCGCAAATCTTTGGACGAGCGCATGCGCAAATCGATCTCGCATGCGGGAAATCCTGCGGTACGTTGAAGGAGCTCGCGATGGCCCCAGAGAGATTTCAGGCTCCCAGACCTGCTCAATGTGTCGGAGATACGCAAAAAATCCGGCGTCCAAGCCGGGTCCGATCGACGCCAAGAAAAGCGCGTCGCCGGGAGGTTGCGAGTAGGGTTCCCGAAGTTTGCCTACCACTTTCTTAAGGGCGCCCTCAGGTTTGGGGGGACTCGCGCCGGCAAGCTGGGCTTTTACGAGCAACTCGATGCCAGATCTAAGGCTTTTCGCTGGAGTGTCCAACATTCGGATGGCTTCGAGTGCGTCGCTGGCCTTCTTTGAATTCGCTCCGTCTAGGCCGAGCCGCCGCACGATAGCTTCGGCTTTCTCTTCACTTGCCCATTCTCGAAGCCGTCGGTCACTAATGGTCGGCATCTGGCCGCTAGCGAGGATCCGGCGAAGCTCAGCCATCTGTGGTTTGACGAGTTGATCGCGGACCTTTGGGATCTGCATCTCCGCGAGGTACTCCTCGGCGGTAAGCAGCGGCACGCAGGTAACCCGACCCCGGTGCTTGGCATGAGCAAAGTCGCAGTCAGCAGTCATGACGAGGAGGTGTCGCTTCCACATCGTCGCCTCAGCGTCCACCGCCTCCAGTACGTCGCCCTGTCGTAGCGGATCGGCCACGCCGACGTCGCAGTACTCGGCAAAGCGCTCATCCATCGTCTGCTCCTACAGCCCACCTGGTTAGCAACGCATCGCTACGGTAGCGGAATTGGGGTCCTTCCGGTTGCACCTTGGCGTCGGCGTCGAGGCGTCTTGCTGACGCAGACGGCACTGGGCCCTGGCCGGGATGACCGACCGAACCGCGGCGCGCCTGGACGCGTCCTGTGCGTGCACGACAACCGAGTAGGACGCGGCATCGGCTGAACCACCACGGGGTGGTTCAGACTCGACCCCTCCCAGCCTGAACACATGACCTGTCAGGGTCCTGTCTGGTCCGTTCTCCCAGCTCACAGCTATTGACCGGACAGCGGGACAGCCCGGACATCAACCTCCGGCCGCGTGGTGTCCGGCACCTGCAGGTTGGTACCGCCTTTGCCCTCGCGCCAGGTCGTTCCAACGCCAGCGGGTCATTGCACAGCCTCAGCCATCTAGGCGCCGCATGCGGCCAGGAGTTGCTGGAAGGCCGTCGGGCGGGGGCGGTCCGGGAGGAAGTCGCGGATCCGGCGGGCGCATTCGGCGGGGGAGAGGACGGAGGTGTCCACCTCGAGGTCGTACACGCCGTGGGAGTGGACCGGGCCGATCTGCTGGGCGGCCAGGCCCGGGGGGCGGTCGCCGCGTTCGCGTTCGCGCCGCTCCAGCTCGTCGAGCGGGCAGTGGAGGCCGACCAGCACCACGTCCTCGGCCGGGAACAGCGCCAGGCAGTCCTCCAGCCGCCACGGCTGGCTGAACAGGTGGTCCACCACGACCGTGTTGCCCGCTGCCGCCATCCCGGCGACCGCCCGGTGGAAGCCCATCCAGGTCCGGCGCAGCACCTCGGGCAGGTCCGCCTCGGTGTAGCCGTGCTTCGAGCGCATGGCGTGGAACGCGTCCACCGGCAGGTGGAACGACGCCCCGTCCAGGGTCGCCAGCAGTTCCTTCGCCACGCTCGACTTCCCGGAACTCGACGTCCCGTTCAGAAAGATGATCAGACCCTCGGCCACCGTCGTACTCCCCTCTCCCCGTGTACGCACCGAGCATGACCCATCGTCGGATATTCGACGGCACCGGGGCGGCGGCTGAGCGAGACTACGGCGTATGACCGCCGAGACCGTCCCCACGCCGCAGGAGCGCGCACTGCGCCACGTCGCCGCCCTCGCGGCCGGCGGCCCGCTCGACCCCGCGCTGCGGGTCACCCTCAACTTCCACCCGGACCGGCTGATCGACGGCCGCCCGATCCTCGAGGCGATGGCCGAGGACGGCGTCTACCGCTCCCAGTTCGTCACCGGCACCAGCAACGGCGGCCTCACCGCCCACCCCGGCGGCGACCGCTGGAGGTGGGAGAGCCGGATCTTCGCCGGCGCGTACGACGACGCCCCCGCGGACCTGCGGCCGGTCTACGGTGCGCTCGACTTCCGCCGCGACCCGTACGGCGCCGCCCCGCGGTTCGGCTCCGCCTTCTTCCGGCTCACCGCCGACGCGCTCGGCCGGGCCACCTTCTGCTACCCCGACAGCTGGCTGGAGCCGGCCGACTTCGGGGTCGCGGCCGCCGCCAGCGCGCTGATCGCGCTGGCCGAGGCCGACGACCAGGACGCGTTGGACGACTACATCGAGGCCCAGGTCCACGGGCCGGTCCGGCTCGCCGAGGACGTCGAGGCGCTGGTCCTCGACCCCTGCTACCGCGACACCGAGGTCGAGGCGGCCGCCCGCAAGCTCCCGTGCCCGCTGGAGTTCCACCCCGGCTACCGCCTCCCCACCGCCGAACTCGCCCGCCATCCCGACTACCGCGGCCCCGCGTACGTCGCCCTCGGCACCTCCCTCGCCCCGGACGGCCACCTCGACCCCGGCCTCCTCGGCACCGCCGCCCGCACCACCCGCCACGACCCCCAGGACCTCAAGAAGGTCTGGCACTACCTCGCCCGCTTCGGCCGGACGGCCGCACCGGACCCGCAGGCGCGGCGTCCGTAGGATGAGCGGCCATGGAGATGACGTCGGCGGTGTGGTCGTTCGCGCTGGTGGTCGGGGTGCTGACGCTGACGCCGGGGCTGGATTCGGCGCTGATCCTGCGGACGGCGGCGCTGGGGGAACGCCGGCGGGCGTGGGGCGTGGTGCTGGGCATCCAGACCGGGACGCTGGTGTGGGGGACGCTGAGTTCGGCCGGGGTCAGCGCGCTGCTCACGGTCTCGCGGGTGGCGTACGAGACGCTGCGCTGGGCCGGTGTCTGCTACCTGCTGTGGATGGGGGTGCAACTGCTGCGGGCACGCCACGCCGAGCCGGAGGGCGAGGACCGGGGCACCGGCGGCGGCCTGGGGGAGGGGTGGCGGCGCGGGGCGCTGACCAATCTGCTCAACCCGAAGGTGGGCGTGTTCTACGTGGCGGTGCTGCCCCAGTTCATCCCGCGGACGGCCCCACACCTGGCGACGGGCGTCCTGCTGACCTCGGTGCACGTGGCGGAGGGTCTGCTGTGGTCGGCGGTGCTGGTGGCGTTCGCGCGGACGCTGCGGTCCTGGCTGCGCCGCCCGTCGGCACGCCGGCTGATGGACCGGGTGACCGGTACGGCGGTGATCGGCTTCGGGGTGAAGCTGGCGGTGTCGGACTAGGCCGCACAGGACCGGCTCGGCGCCCCGGCTACGCGGCGTGCACCGCCGGCGGAGCGGTGGGCTCGCTGTCGGCGGCGGCGGCGGTGCGGGCGAGGTCGTGGTGGATGGGGCCCTCGCCGGCGGAGAGCGGCAGGCAGGAGCCGCCGCGCCGCTGGGCGACGATCTCGGCGGCGACCGAGACGGCGGTCTCCTCGGGGGTACGGGCGCCGAGGTCGAGGCCGATGGGGGAGCGGAGGCGGCCGATCTCGGCGTCGGTGAGGCCGACCTCGCGCAGCCGGGTGTTGCGGTCGCGGTGGGTCTTGCGCGAGCCCATGGCGCCGACGTACGCGACGGGCAGCCGCAGGGCGCGCTCCAGCAGCGGGATGTCGAACTTGGCGTCGTGGGTGAGGACGCAGAGCACGGTGCGGCCGTCGATCCGGTCGAGCTGGGAGTCGAGGTAGCGGTGCGGCCAGTCGACGACGACCTGGTCGGCGTCGGGGAAGCGCCGGGCGGTGGCGAAGACGGGCCGGGCGTCGCAGACGGTGACGTGGTAGCCGAGGAACTTGCCGATCCGGACGACGGCGGCGGCGAAGTCGATGGCGCCGAAGACCAGCATCCGCGGGGCGGGCACGTAGGACTCGACGAAGAAGGTGATGGTGCCCTGGCCGGCCTCGTCGCAGGGGCGGCCGTCGAGGCCGAGGACGACGCGGCCGGTGCGTCCGGCGTCCAGCATGGCCCGGGCCTCGGCGACCACCGCCCGTTCGAGCGCGGCGACGGTGGAGGGGGCGGGGGAGAGCGAGCCGTGGTGGGTGTCGGCGGTGACGGCGACGGTGGCACCGAGCAGGGCGGCCGGTCCGTCGATGACCCGGGCGAGGGCGACGGGGGTGCCGGAGGCGATGTAGGTGATGCCGGCGTCGAGGCCGGGGTCGGCACCGGGGACGACCGGCTGGACGAAGACGTCGAGGACGCCGCCGCAGGTCAGCCCGACGGCGAAGGCGTCCTCGTCGCTGTAGCCGAAGCGTTCCAGGACCGGTTCGCCGGTCTCGACGGCGGTCTGGCAGAGCTCGTACACCGCGCCTTCGACGCAGCCGCCGGAGACCGAGCCGATCGCCTCGCCGGCGGAGTCGACCGCGAGGGCGGCACCGGGGTCGCGGGGCGCGCTGCCGGAGACGCCGACGACGGTGGCCACGGCGAAGGTGCGCCCGGCGGCGTGCCAGGCCTGCAGCTGCTCGGCGATGTCCTGCACGGTGTGCTCCCTACCAACCAATAGTGCACGGGAAACGGGTGGTGCCGCGGTACGGGGGCGGACGGGTCCCCGTACCGCGGCGCGGTGGGTCAGTGCACGCCCAGCCACGACTTGATCGGGGTGAGGGCGAAGTAGACCACGAAGACGCCGGTCAGGATCCACATCAGCGGACCGGGCTCGCGCCACTTGCCGGTGCCGGCCTTGATGACGGTGTACGAGATGACACCGGCGGCCACGCCCGCGGTGATGCTGTAGGTGAACGGCATCAGGACGCAGGTGAGGAAGGCGGGGATGGCGACCTCGCGGTCGGACCAGTCGATGTGCCGGGCCTGGCTCATCATCATCGAGCCGATGACGACCAGGGCCGCGGAGGCGACCTGGACCGGGACGACGGCCGCGACCGGCGAGAAGAACAGCATCAGGGCGAACATGCCGCCGGTGACGGCGGAGGCGAGGCCGGTCCGGGCGCCGTCGCCGACGCCGGTGGCGGACTCGACGAACACGGTCTGGCCGGACGCGCCCGCCACACCGCCGATCGCGCCGCCGGCACCGTCGATGAACAGGGCCTTGGACAGACCGGGCATCCGGCCCTGCTTGTCGGCCAGGCCCGCCTCGGTGCCGACGCCGATGATGGTGGCCATCGCGTCGAAGAAGCCGGCCAGGACCAGGGTGAAGACGGCGACCGTGGCGCTGATCGCGCCGAGGCCCTTGCCGCCGAAGGCGCCGACGACGTCGACGTGGCCGAAGAGGCCGAAGTCGGGCGCGGAGACCGGGCTGCCGGGCCACACCGGGGCGGAGCCGCCCCAGGCCTTGGCGTCCAGGCCGGCGACCTTGTTGACGATCACGGCGACCACGGTGCCCGCCGCGATGCCGATCAGGATCGCGCCACGGATGTTGCGGGCCAGCAGGACGAAGATCGTCAGCAGGGTCAGGCAGAAGATCAGGACGGGCCAGCCCTCGAGTTCGCCGAAGGGGCCCAGGGACAGCGGAGTGGGACCGCCGGTGTGCACGAAGCCGGCCTTGTAGAAGCCGATGATCGCGACGAACAGACCGATGCCGATGGTGATGGCGTGCTTGAGCGGCAGGGGGATGCCGTTCATGATCTTCTCGCGGAGGCCGGAGACGACCAGTAGGACGATCAGCAGGCCGTAGATCACGCACAGGCCCATGGCCTGGGACCAGGTGGTGTGCGGGACGACCAGGGCCGAGATCGCGCCGGAGACCGAGAGGCCCGCGGCGACCGCGAGCGGCACGTTGCCGATCACGCCCATCAGGATGGTGGTGACCGCGGCGGCGAGCGCCGTGGCGGTGGTCAGCTGTGCGTGGCCGAGCTTGGCGCCGGTGACGTCGGCGCCGCTGAGGATGATCGGGTTGAGCAGGACGATGTACGCCATCGCCATGAAGGTGGTGAGTCCACCGCGGAGCTCATTTCCGAAGGTGGATCCGCGCGCGGATATCTTGAAATAGGTGTCCAGCGCGTTCTTCGGGTGAGCTGCCGGCGACGGCGTGTGGGTGTCGTCGACGGCGGGTGCTTCTTCGGTGGGGCCGGGCTCCGTGGGGATCCGGGTCATGTCCACTCCCAAGGTTCAAAGGGGGTTGGGGTGGGCGAGCCGACCTGATTGCCAGTCATGGGAGGGGCGCAGGGGGACTGTTCGACTCACTGGGGTGCACCACTGCAGAACCCCGGCGTGGGAGAGGCAGCGGTTCTGGTGCATTGGGTGGGTACTTTCGGTGGTGCTGCCCCGGGGCGGCCGGCAGGAAGTCGCCGCCCCGGGGACGTCTCGGGAGTCAGAGCGTGCCGGTGAGGTGCTCGGGTCGGACCGGGATCCGGGTGAGGGCGATCCCGGTGGCCTGCCGGATGGCGGCCACGATGGACGGGGTGGCCGAGACGGTGGGGGCCTCGCCCACACCGCGCAGGCCGTAGGGCGCGTTCGGGTCGGGAAGTTCGAGGATCTCCACCGGGATCGGCGGGGTGTCCAGGATGGTGGGGATCAGGTAGTCGGTGAAGGACGCGTTGCGCACCTTCCCGTCCTTGACGATGATCTCCTCCATCACGGCCAGGCCCAGCGCCTGGGTGCAGCCGCCCTGGATCTGGCCGACCACCGAGAGCGGGTTGAGCGCCTTGCCGACGTCCTGGACGGCGGTCAGCTCGACCACCTTGACCAGGCCCAGCTCGACGTCCACGTCGACCACCGCGCGGTTGGCGCAGAAGGTGTACTGGACGTGGCCGAAGCCCTGTCCGGTCTCCTTGTCGAAGGGGACGGTCGGCCGGTGGTGGTGCTCGCGGGTCAGGTCGATCGCCTCGTCCCCGAGGAGGTCGACCATCGACACCAGCACCCCGGCGGACTCGGAGACCACCTTGCCGGCGACCAGGTCGATGTCGTTCTGGGTCCAGCCGTAGCGCCGGCGGCCCTTGGTGATCAGCGCCTGCTTGACCGCCTCGGCGGCGAGCTTCACCGCACCGCCGGTCATGTACGTCTGGCGGGAGGCGGAGGTGGAGCCGGCCGAGCCGACCTCGGTGTTGGCCGGGTGGATGGTGACCTGCTCGACGCCCAGCTCGGTGCGGGCGATCTGGGCGTGCACGGTGACGCCGCCCTGGCCGACCTCGGCCATCGCGGTGTGCACCATGGCGACCGGCTCGCCGCCGATGACCTCCAAGCGGACCCGGGCGGTGGAGTAGTCGTCGAAGCCCTCGGAGAAGCCGACGTTCTTGATGCCGACCGAGTAGCCGACGCCGCGGACGATGCCCTCGCCGTGCGAGGTGTTGGACAGCGCGCCGGGCACGGCGCGGATGTCCAGGTTGTCCAGGTCCAGCGGCGGCGGGAGCGGCATGTCCTTGACCCGCTGCAGCAACTCGGCGACCGGGGCCGGCGAGTCGATCTGCTGGCCGGTGGGCATGTGGTCGCCCTCGGCCATCGCGTTCAGCTGGCGGAACTCCACCGGGTCCATGCCGAGCGCCTCGGCCAGCTTGTCCATCTGCGACTCGTAGCCGAACGCGGCCTGTACCGCGCCGAAGCCGCGCATGGCACCGCAGGACGGGTTGTTGGAGTACAGCGCGATGGCGTGCATCTTCACGTTGGGGATCACGTACGGGCCGTGGCCGAGCGAGGCGGCGTTGCCGACCACCGCGGGCGAGGCCGAGGCGTACGCGCCGCCGTCCAGCACGATTCGGCAGTCGGCGAAGACCAGCTTGCCGTCGCGGGTGACGCCGTGCTCGTAGTGCATCTTGGCCGGGTGGCGGTGCACGTGGCCGTAGAAGGACTCGTCGCGGGCGTACACGATCTTGACCGGCTTGCCGGTGTGCTGGGCCAGCAGGCAGGCGTGGATCTGCATCGAGATGTCCTCGCGGCCGCCGAAGGCGCCGCCGACACCGGCGAGGGTCAGGCGGACCTTCTCCTCCGGCAGGCCGAGCACCGGGGCCATCTGCTGGCGGTCCACGTGCAGCCACTGGGTGGCGATGTAGAGGTCGATGCCGCCGTCCTCGGCGGGCACCGCGAGGCCGGACTCCGGGCCGAGGAAGGCCTGGTCCTGCATGCCGACCTCGTAGTCGCCGGAGATGACGACGTCCGCCAGCGCGCGGACCTCGTCGGTGACGCCGAGGCCGGAGACCAGCTTCTGCTCGTGGCAGATGTTGCCGTAGCCGTGCGACTTGAACTCGTGCGGCTCGTGCACGTAGCCGTGGGTCTCGGGGTCGAGGCACTGCTCCTCGGTGACGATCGGGGTGAGCACCTCGTACTCGACCTTGATCTTCTTCACCGCGCGGCGGGCCGTCTCCGGGTGGTCGGCCGCGACCAGCGCGATCGCCTCGCCGTGGTAGCGGACCTTGTCGATGGCCAGGGCCGGCTGGTCCTGGATCTCCAGGCCGTAGAACTTGGAGCCGGGGATGTCCTGGTGGGTGAGGACGGCGTACACGCCGGGCAGCTTGAGCGCCTCGGAGATGTCGACCGAGAGGATGTTGGCGCGGGGGTGCGGCGAGCGCAGCGCCATGCCCCAGAGCATGTCCTCGTGCCACATGTCGGACGAGTACGCGAACTCGCCCTTCACCTTCAGGGTGCCGTCCGGGCGCAGCGGCGAGCCGCCGATGCCGTCCTTGGACGCCTGGTTGATGTTCTGCAGGTTCTTCTGACCCTGGATCGTCCGAGTGCTCATTCGGAAACCCCCTTGCCGGCGCACTTGCGGGCCGAGGCCAGCCGCACCGCGTCCATGATCTTCTCGTAGCCGGTGCAGCGGCACAGGTTGCCCGACAGTGCCTCGCGGATGTCGTTGTCGCTGGGCTGGTCGTCGCGGTCCAGCAGCGCGTCGGTCTGCACCAGCAGGCCGGGGGTGCAGAAGCCGCACTGGACGGCGCCGGCGTCGATGAACGCCTGCTGGACCAGGCCCAGCTCGCCGTTCTCCTCGGCCAGGCCCTCGACGGTGCGGACCTCGCGGTCCTGCACCTGGCCGGCCGCGACCAGGCAGGAGCAGACCGGGGTGCCGTCCAGGTACACGGTGCAGGAGCCGCACTCGCCCTGCTCGCACGCGTTCTTCGAGCCCGGCAGGCCCACGCGCTCGCGCAGCACGTACAGGAGGCTCTCGCCCTCCCAGACGTCGTCGGCCTCGACCGGCTTCCCGTTGGCGGTGAAGGTGATCCTCATGCCGCGCTCCTGATCTGCTTGCTGTAGTCGTTCCAACACCAGGTGAGGGTGCGGCGGGCCATCACGGCCAGGGTGTGCCGGCGGTAGTCGGCGGTGCCGCGGACGTCGTCGATCGGCGACGCGGCGGCCTTCACCAGCTCGCCGAAGCGCTGGGTCACCTCGGCGCCCAGCAGGCCGCCCGACTCCCACAGGCCGCGCTCCTCCAGCGCGCCCTGCAGGTACTCCTCGGCCTCCACGGCGCGGCGCGGCGTGGGGGCAGCCGAGCCGATACCGGTGCCGACCGTGTGGTTCTTGGGGTGCAGCGCGAAGCCGAACGCGCACACCGCGATCACCATCGCGTTGCGGGTGCCGATCTTGGAGAACTGCTGCGGACCGTCGGCGACCGGGATGTGCACGGTCCTGATCAGCTCGTCGGCCGCCAGGCTGTTGCGCTTCACGCCGACGTAGAACTCGTCGATCGGGATCAGCCGGGTGCCGCGCACCGAGACCGCCTCGACGAACACGTCCCGGCCGGCCGCCAGCAGCGCCGGGTGGGCGTCACCGGCCGGCGAGGCGCCGCCCAGGTTGCCGCCCACGCTGCCGCGGTTGCGGATCTGCGGCGAACCGACGGTGTGCGCGGCCTTCGCCAGTCCGGGCAGCTGCTCGGAGAGCTCGTCGATGATGCGGGAGTACGGCACCGAGGCGCCCAGCTTCACCACATCCCCGTCGATCTCCCACTGGCGCAGCTCGGGGATGCGGTTCAGGTCGAGAATCGCGGATGGCCGGTGCACGTCGAAATTCATCTCGACCATGACGTCCGTACCGCCCGAGATCGGCAGCGCGGTCGGGTACTCAGCCTTCGCCGCGAGCGCCTCGTCCCACGTTGCGGGCCGAAGGAACTCCATGCGGGTGTCTCCTCAAGTCGTTGCCTACCGGACAGTGGGCACAGCGCCCGGAACTCGGTTTTCGGACTGTGCTACCGCTTCGTTGCCTTGGCGTTGAGTCCTGGTCACCGGGGTGTGTCCGGCGGCTTGTGGCCAGTGAACCGCTGTGACCGGGCCCACTGGCAGTCACCGATGGCATGAAGCCCCGGCTGTGGTCCCGCCCGGCATCCTGTACGTTCCTCTAAGGAGGACAATGTCGCAGCCCAGGAGTTGACCGGGCGCTACTTATGACCGTAATCCGGCCGTGATTCGCGAGCTACGGGCCCGTGATCCGGGCCCCGGTTGATACGTAACACCGAGCCCTCGATCTCGTGCACACTGTGAGCCCCTCACCCCCTCACCCTCAACCCCATCGGACGAAGGAGTCTGCGGATGCGTGTCCGTGACCTGCTCGCTCCCGGCGCGCCGCACCTGCGGCTGCTCGCCGGTGAGGACGAGCTCGACCGGCAGGTCAGCGGTGTCATGACCACGGACCTGCAGGACCCCGGCCGATACCTGCACGGCGGCGAGCTGGTGCTCACCGGCATGCTCTGGCGCACCTCGGCCGAGGACTCCGAGCGCTTCGTGCGTACCCTGGTGGCGGGCGGCGCGGTCGCCCTCGCGGCCGGCGAGGCCGAGGTCGGGCCCGTCCCCGAGGACCTCACCGCCGCCTGCCGCCGCCACCGCTTGCCGCTGCTCGCGGTGCCCGACGACATCGCCTTCGGCGCCGTCACCGAGTTCGTCGGCCGCCAGGTCTCCGCCGACCGGGCCGCCGACCTCGCCGCCCTGGTCGACCGCCACCGCCTGCTGGTCTCCGCCGCCGGCGGCGGCGGCCTGGACGCCGTCCTCGACCTGCTCGGCGGCGACCTCGACCTCGACTGCTGGGTGCTCACCCCCACCGGACGGGTGATCGCCGGGCCGGCCGACCGGCTCACCGGCGAGGACCGCGACCAGCTGGTCCGCGCCCACCTCGCCGCCCAGCGCCAGCGCCGCCGCCCGCCGCACCGCGCCCGGCTGGTCACCGGCTCGTACTCGCTGCTGCCCGCCCCCGCCGACCCCGCCGACGAGGCCCCGCTCGCCGACTGGCTGCTCGCCGTCGCCGGCGACGTCACCGAGTGGACCCCCAAGCGCCAGCAGCTCGCCGAGAACCTCGCCCGCCTGGTCGCCGCCGAGCGAACCCGCCGCGACGAGGGCCGCCGGCTGCGCCGCCGGATCGCCGACGAGGCGCTCGCCCTGCTCCAGCGCGACGCCGACCCCGCCGAGATCAGCCGCGCCCTGCACGCCTCCGCCTCGATGGCCCGCTACGAGGGCGGCGGACCGGTGCCGGCCGCCGCCGCCGAGGGCAACTGGCTCGTCCTCAGCGTCGAGGCCACCGGCCTGCCCGACGGCGCCCTGCGACCCGTCCTCGAAGAGGCGCTGGCCGTGACCGGCGACCGCGCCCTGGTCGCCGCCGCCGGGGCCACCGGCGCCGTCGTCGTGCTCCCCGCGATGGACGTGCCGGTGCCCGCCGACGCGCTGCGCGACCTGCTCGCCCCGCTGGAGGCCGGCCTCGGCTCCGAGGGCCGGATCACCGTCGGCGTCTGCGCCCCCGCCGCGGAGGCCGGCGGCCTGCGCGGCGCCCTCGAGGAGGCCCGGCACGCCCGGCGGATCGCCGGAGCCCGGGTCGGCCGGGTGTGCGTGGCCGGGCCCGAGGAGCTCGCCTCGCACGTGCTGCTGCTCGCCGCCGTCCCCGACGAGGTCCGGCGGGCGTTCCGCAGCCGGCTGCTCGACCGGGTCATCGCGTACGACATCGAGCACCAGGCCGACCTGGTCCGCACCCTGGAGGCGTTCCTCCGTTCGGACGGGTCCTGGACGCGGTGCGCGGCGCAACTGCACGTCCACGTGAACACGCTGCGCTACCGGATCGGGCGCATCGAGGAGCTGACCGGGCGCGACCTGTCACGGCTGGAGGACCGGGTGGACTTCTACCTGGCCCTGGAACTGGCGTAAACCACCGGGGGCGCGGGGAACTGCGCGACCGATCATGCACTCACGTAGAGCGACGGCCGGTCGCGCAGTTCCTCGCGCCCCCGGTGGTTGACCCTTACTTGACGGGGTGGCCGAAGTTCTGGGCCGCGGCGGCCTTGGCGACGGCGGCCTGGGCGGCGGGGGAGCTGTCGATCCGCCAGTCGGTGGCGACCTTCGCGCCCGGCCAGGTCTTCTGCAGGTCGAACCAGACCAGCCCGATCAGCCCGTCGGTGTTCGCGGCGCCGGTGAACAGGTCGGTGATCTGGGAGGTCTTCTTCGGCCCCTCGGCGACGCCGGTCTCGGTGATCAGCAGCGGCTTCTTGGAGAGCGAGCGCAGCGTCTTGACGGTGGGCGCGAACAGGCCCTTGAAGTCGCTGCCCTCCTGCGGCCCGTAGTAGCCGACCAGGCCCAGCCAGTCGACGTAGTCGTCGCCGGGGAAGTACGGCTTGAGGGTGGCCTGTGCGGCGGAGTCGCTGACGTGCGGGGTCCAGAGCCAGATGACGTTGGTGACGCCGTGGTCGCGGAAGGTGTCGTGGACGTGCTTCCAGGCGGCGATGAAGTCCGCGGCGGTGGCCTTGCCGGGGCCCCAACCGTTCCAGCTCGCGTTCATCTCGGACGCGAAGGAGAGCACCAGCGGGCCCTGGTACGAGCGGACCTGGTCGGCGAAGGAGGTCAGGTAGGTGTCCTGCGCGCCGCCGGCGATGTCGGTCAGCGTGACGGAGTCGGGGACCAGGGTGAGGATCGGCAGCTGGCCGTTCTTCCACAGCGCGGTGTTGCCCGCGACGTCGAAGTCGTCGCCCCAGACCTGGTAGTACTCGCGGGCGTCGGCGGGGCGGCCGGCCTTGGCGGCGAAGGCGGTGACGGAGGCGAGGTCGCCGGGGTCGCCGTCGGAGGCGACGCCGAGCATCCGGCCGGTCGGGGTGCGCAGCGCGGAGGCGTCGTACGGGGGTGCCGAGGAGGCGGGCGCGGCGGAGGATCCGGCCGGGGCGGGGTCCGTGCCGCCGTCGCCGGACGGGGCGACCGTGCTGCAGGCGGCGAGCAGCATCGGGGTGGCCACGGCGAGGGCGAGCAGGCGGCGACGGGAGGGGGTGCGGTTGTTCAAGAGCTGCCGACCTCGGCTGTTCGGGGGACGCGGTCCTGGCGGTGGCACCGGCGGTTGCCGCATTTTATGAGGTGGTCAGGTCACCGAACGCGTGGGAGCCGTGTCGAGCGGATTGCGATCCGGTCACGGCCCCTGCGCAGACCGGGATAAATCGAACATTGACGCAGAATCAGCCAACCTTCGTGTAATAGCGTCCGGGCTTGAGCACAGTCAGCGGTCTCCGCTTACCGGAAAGGCCGACCACTCGGTGGCACCCTCCCTTCTTCGCACCGGGCGCACCGAGCCCGACCCGGCGACCCCAGCGGTCCTCGCGCCGGCCGATCCGATTCCGGTCTTCGTCGATCAGACGGGTGCCCGCGGGCGCCGACTGCGCGGTTTCGGGTGGACCCTCGGCGTGGCCAGCACCGTTCTCGCGGGTGCGATGGGTGCCAGCGTGGTCGGCCTCCAGTCCAACGCCCCTGCCCTGCGCGTCCCGCCGCAGCCCACGCCCGGTGCGCTGGTGAACCAGCCCGGCCCGTCCGCCAGCGCCCTGCCGGGCGCGTCGGCGAGCGCCTCCGCGTCGGGCTCGGCCAGGACCTCGCCGAGCGCGCACACCTCCGGAACCGCCAAGGCGGGCGGTTCCACCACCAAGCCGGCCACCGGCGCCAGCCACTCCGGCAGCACGGCGCCCGCCGGCCGTTCCGTGGCGACGACGAAGCCCAGCACCACTCACTGACCGGTCCCCAGGAACGCCATGTCCCGTCATCAGAGCCCCCGGCGCAAGTCGGTCCGCACTCGCAGGCTGGCCGCACCGCCGCTGCGCTTCTTCCTCCCGGTCACGCTGCTGGCCTGCCTGCTGGCACTGCTGGTGCTGCGCGGACTGGCCAACAACGAGGTCTTCCACGACAACCAGGTCGCCATCTCGGTGGACAAGACCACCGTGCCGCCGAACCTGCTCACCGGCGGGCCGGTGGTCGACGCCCGGGGCCGGCTCAACGACCACCCGGTCAGCTACTCGATCCCGGACAAGACCGTGGTGCTGAGCTTCGACGACGGACCGGACCCGGTCTGGACGCCGAAGATCCTCGACCTGCTGGCGCAGCACCACATCCACGCCACGTTCTTCGTGACCGGTGCGATGACCTCCCGCCACCCGGAGCTGATCCGGCAGATCGTCGCGGGCGGCCACGAGATCGGCCTGCACACCTTCACCCACGCCGACATGGCGCTGCAGACCCGGACCCGGCTGGCGTGGGAGCTGGGCCAGACCCAGCTGGCGCTGGCCGGCGTCGCAGGGGTGCACAGCTCGCTGTTCCGGCCGCCGTACTCCTCCACCGCCGACGCACTGGACGACTGGACCTGGCCGGTGGTCAAGGACGTCGGCAAGCACGGCTACCTGACCGCCTTCATCGACGCCGACACCGACGACTGGAAGAAGCCCGGTGTCGAGGAGATCGTGAAGACCGCGATGCCCAAGGTGCCGGGCCGCGGCGAGATGGTCCTGATGCACGACGCCGGTGGCGACCGCTCGCAGACCGTCGCCGCGCTGGGCCAGATCATCGACAAGCTGGAGGCGCAGAACTACAAGTTCGCCTCGATCGGCGAGGCGCTCGGCTCCTCGCCGACCACCGTGCCGGTGCACGGCCTGCAGCTCTGGGCCGGCAAGGCGTTCATCTTCATGACCGGCATCTCGGTGAACCTGCTGCCGTGGCTGATCGGTCTGCTCTCGGTGGTCGGCGTGCTGGTCTTCGGCCGGTTCGCGCTGATGATGATCCTGGCCACCCGGCACGCCTGGCGGACCAGACGGCCGGACTTCTCCTGGGGGCCGCCGGTGACCGAACCGGTCACCGTGCTGGTCCCGGCGTACAACGAGCAGGAGTGCATCGCCAACACGCTGAAATCCCTGGCGCTGAGCGATTATCCGATCGAGATCATCGTGATCGACGACGGTTCCACCGACGACACCTCGGCGATCGTCGAGGAGATCGCGATGGAGAACGTCCGGCTGATCCGCCAGCCCAACGGCGGCAAGCCGGCGGCGCTGAACAACGGCATCGCCAACGCCTCGCACGAGATCGTCGTGATGATGGACGGCGACACCGTCTTCGAGCCCTCCACCGTGCGCGAGCTGGTCCAGCCGTTCGCCGACCCCACCGTCGGCGCGGTCGCCGGCAATGCCAAGGTCGGCAACCGGGACACCCTGATCGGGGCGTGGCAGCACATCGAGTACGTGATGGGCTTCAACCTCGACCGGCGCATGTACGACGAGCTGAACATCATGCCGACCATTCCCGGTGCGGTCGGTGCCTTCCGCCGCGAGTCGCTGCTGAACGTCGGCGGCATGAGCGACGAGACCCTCGCCGAGGACACCGACATCACCATGGCGATGCTGCGCCAGGGCTGGCGGATCGTCTACGCGGAGAAGGCCCGCGCCTGGACCGAGGCCCCCGCCTCCATGCAGCAGCTGTGGTCCCAGCGCTACCGCTGGAGCTACGGCACCATGCAGGCGATGTGGAAGCACCGCCACGCGATCCGCGAGAGCGGTCCGGCGGGCCGCTTCGGCCGGATCGGCCTGCCCGTGGTCGCCCTGTTCGGCGTGCTCACCCCGCTGCTCGCTCCGCTGATCGACCTGTTCCTGCTGTACGGCATCTTCTTCGTCGACGCCGAGCGCACCATCGCGGCCTGGGCCGGCGTGCTGGTCGTCCAGGGCGTCCTCGCCTACTACGCCTTCCGGCTGGACCGGGAGAAGCCCTGGCACCTGGTCACCCTGCCCGTGCAGCAGGTGGTGTACCGGCAGCTGATGTACCTGGTGCTGCTCCAGTCCTCGATCACCGCGCTCACCGGTGGCCGGCTCCGATGGCAGAAACTGCGGCGTACCGGCGAGGTCGCGGCACCGATCGTGGAGGCCTGACCATGACCGGAACCTCCGGGTTCTCCTTCTTCGGCGGATCGCCGGCCACCGAGCCGGAGCCGGACGAGGAGGGCACCCCCGCCGCAGCCGACGCCGCCGACCCGAGCGAGACCGTCTCCCTGCGGCTGCCCCGGCAGCCACAGGACGGGCGGTCCGCCGCGCCCGCCGTCGAGCGGGAGCGCCCGCGTACCGAGGCCCGCCCCGAGCCCGGCGGGTCGCTGTTCCAGCGCCGCCCCGCCCCGGTGGCCGGCGAGCGCGAGCGGCCCGCGCCGCGCCCCGGCGAGCAGCGCCCTGGCCCGCGTCCGGACGGGCGTCCCGCTCCGGGGGCGGCTCAGCGTTCCGGTTCGCCGTTCCTGGAGCAGCCCGCCCCGCGCGGCGAGCAGCGCCCCGGCCCGCGCCCGGACCAGCGTCCGGGCCCGCGGCCGGCTCAGCGTTCCGGCTCGCCGTTCCTGGAGCAGCCCGCCCCGCGCGGCGAGCAGCGCCCGGGCCCGCGCCCGGACCAGCGCGAGCGCGTCCGCGTTGCCGAGCGGGCGGCCGATCCGAGCGAGACCATGCAGCTGCGACTGCCCACGCCGCCCGCCCCGTCCGCCGCCGACCGTGCCTCGGACCCGAGCGAGACCATGCAGCTGCGGGTCCCGGTGCTCTTCGCCCCCGACCCGGTCGAGGAGGAGGTCGAGGCCGCACCCGCGCCGAAGAAGAAGGGCGGCCGCGACCGCTACTTCGACCTGCTGCGCGCCCTGGCGCTCGGCCGCGTGATCCTCTACCACAAGTTCGGCTGGTCCTGGCTGCCGCTGGTCTTCCCGTCGATGGGCGTGATGTTCGCGCTGGCCGGCTCGCTGATGGTGGTGTCGCTGCGGCGTCCCGCCCTCACCGTGATCCGCGACCGTCTGCGCCGTCTGCTGCCGCCGATGTGGCTGTTCGGCGCGCTCCTGCTGACGCTGATGATCCTGGACGGCTGGGGTCCGAACTCGGAGGGCCACCCGAACTGGTGGTGGGGCAAGCTGGCGTTCTGGGTCCTGCCGCTGTCCACCCCGCCGTACGGTGCCGAGCTGAGCGGCTTCCACGGTCTGCTGGAACCGTCCTGGGCGGAGAACATCGCCGTCCCGCTCTGGTACCTGCGCGCCTACCTCTGGTTCGTGCTGCTCTCCCCGCTGATGCTGCGCGCCCTGCGGTGGAACCCGTGGATCACGATCTTCACCCCGCTGGCGGCGTCCGCGGTGATCAACTCCGGCCTGTTCTCGCAGGAGGGCCGGATCTGGGAGACCACCACCGACTTCACCACCTTCGCGGCCTGCTGGATCCTCGGCATGGCCCACCGGGAGGGCGTGCTGCGCCGGCTGCCGCAGTACCTCGCGCCGTCGATCGCCCCGATGATCATGATGGCCGGTCTGTGGTGGCTGCTCAGCCGTCCGATCACCGACCCGACCACCGTCGGCGACATCGAGACGGTGCCGTTCGCCCAGGCGATCTGGTCCTTCGGCTACGTGCTGCTGCTCCTGCACCTGAGCCCGTCGTGGGAGCAGTGGCCGCCCCGGCTGGAGCGCTGGAACGGCGTGGTCAGCCTGCTGAACGCCCGCGCGGTCAGCGTCTACCTGTGGCACATCCCGGCGATGGCGATCACCGTGCCGCTGATGGACCGGCTGTGGGACGTCGGCTTCCTGTTCGACCACGCGCAGTTCGTGCTGCGCAGCCAGTGGGCGCCGCTGCTGATCGCGCTGCCGCTGCTGGCCCTGCTGGTGCTGTGCTTCGGCTGGATGGAGGACCTGGCGGCCCGCCGTCCGCTGCGGCTCTTCCCGTACCCGCGCCGCCCGCGCGGAAAGCGAAGGGCCGGCTGATCCCAGCCGGCCCGGTCCGCTCCGTCGTTCTGCGTGGTGCTGCCCGCGGTCAGTGGTTGGCCGGGATGATCCCGGTCAGCCAGGTGAAGATCGAGGGGATCATCGGCTTCCACACGTCACTGGCGTGCGGGCCGGTGGTCTCCACCGGGAGGACCGTGGTCGGCGCCTTGGCGGCCGCCTTCATCGCCTCGGCGGCCTCGTAGCCGTCGCCCTTGTTGCCGCTCATGTAGAGCGCGACCTTCGGCGGCTGGGCGGCGTTCTTGAGGATGTTCAGCGGGTTGGAGATCTCCCGCAGGTGCGGGTCCTTCGCGGTCAGCGACTTGTCCTCGCCCGCCGGGTCGTTGTAGCCGGAGAGGCTGATGCCGGCGCGGTAGCGGTCCGGGTGCTCCAGGGCCAGCTTGGCCGCGCAGTGGCCGCCGGCGGAGTAGCCGGCCACCGCCCAGCGGTCGGCGGACGGGTCGGCGCGGAAGTTGTCCAGCACCATCTGCGGGACGTCCCGGGCGAGCCAGGTGTCGGCGTTGACCTTGCCGGGCACGTCGGCGCAGCCGGTGTCGACGGTGTCGCCGAGCAGGTTGGTGCGCGGGGAGATCAGGATGAAGGGCGAGACCTCGCCCTTCTGCATCATCGGCTTGAGCTGGTCGGAGACCTTCAGGGTGCCGTACCAGGTCTTGGAGGAGCCGGGCCAGCCGGGCAGCAGCTCGACCACGGGGAAGGTCTTGTCCTTGTACGCCGGGTCGTTGTACTGCGGCGGCAGCCAGACCAGCACCTCGCCGTCGATGCCCGACAGCTGGCCCTTGAGGTCGGTGGTCTGGACGTCGTTCGGCACCTTCGGGTCGCCGACGCCCTTGAAGGCCTGGACGACCTTGGGCCGCTTGTTG
This sequence comes from Kitasatospora cinereorecta, assembly GCF_024172095.1. Lineage (GTDB taxonomy): Bacteria > Actinomycetota > Actinomycetes > Streptomycetales > Streptomycetaceae > Kitasatospora > Kitasatospora cinereorecta. The sequence goes on from NZ_JAMZDX010000002.1 coordinate 319,000, forward strand.
TCGTTGGAGGTGCCGTTCGCGCCGTCGGCCGGGACCTTCGGCACCGCCCGGACGTGGTTCCCGGTGCCCAGCAGGTCGTCCCAGCTGCCGTAGATCAGGTTGGCGTTGTTGACCATGATGAACACCATCATCACGGCGGTGAACTGACAGAAGAGCAGCATGGCCAGTCTGGACAGCAGCTGGAGGGGCTGCGGGCCGCGAACCCGTCCCCACAGCAGCAGCGCGGCCGCGATGGAGATCGGCACGAGGACGATCGTGACGATGAGGAACGGTGTGCCTGTCAGTTGCATGAAGAGATCTCGTATCCGGGTCGCTGGGCCGCCCGGGCCCACGCGCCCGGTACCACTACACAAGGGATCAGACAGTCGGAAACGGACGATCAGTTGCTCCCGAAGCTGTGGGAAAGCTGAGAGGAACGTCACGTTTTCGTGAAAATCGGCTGTACGGGTCGAGCCTAACCTGTCGGTCCTTCCGGGTTGATCACCGACTGGTCGCACACCCGCCCGGGCGGCAGGATGGGCATGACCCACGACCCGAAGGAGCCCACCGCCCGTGACCAGCCCCCGCGGCGCCACCCGCCCGGCCGTCCTGCCCAACCTGCTGGGCCTCGGCCCGCGTGCCGAGCGCCGCCGCCGTGCCCTGCCCGCGAGCGTCCTGCGGCTGCCCACCATCGGGGTCGACATCGGCGGCACCAAGGTGGTGGCCGGGGTGGTGGACGGCGAGGGCCGGGTGCTGGACCGGGTCCGCACCGAGACGCCCGACAAGAGCAAGAGCCCCAAGGTGGTCGAGGACGTCATCGTCGAGCTGGTGCTTCAGCTCGCCGACAAGCACGACGTGCACGCGGTCGGGGTCGGCGCGGCCGGCTGGGTGGACGCCGACCGCTCCCGGGTGCTCTTCGCCCCGCACCTGAACTGGCGGAACGAGCCGCTGCGGGACGCGCTCAGCGCCCGGCTGCGGTTCCCGGTGGTGGTGGAGAACGACGCCAACGCCGCCGCCTGGGCCGAGTGGCGGTTCGGCGCCGGCCGGGGCGAGGACCAGATGGTGATGATCACGCTCGGCACCGGCATCGGCGGCGCGGTGGTCCGGGACGGCTACGTCGACCGGGGCAAGTACGGGCTCGCCGGTGAGTTCGGCCACATGCAGGTGGTGCCCGGCGGTCACCGGTGCCCGTGCGGGAACCGGGGCTGCTGGGAGCAGTACTCCTCCGGGAACGCGCTGGTGCGCGAGGCCCGGGAGCTGGTCGCCGAGGAGTCGCCGGTGGTCCAGCCGCTGCTGGCCCGGGCCGGCGGCACCCCGGCGGGCATCACCGGACCGCTGGTCACCGAGGCCGCCCGGGACGGCGACGCGGTGGCGGTCGAGCTGCTCTACGAGGTCGGGCGCTGGCTCGGCGTCGGCCTGGGCAACCTGGCCGCCGCCCTCGACCCGGGCCGCTTCGTGATCGGCGGCGGCGTCTCCGAGGCGGGCGAGCTGCTGCTCGGGCCGGCCCAGGACGCCTTCCGCCGCACCCTCACCGGCCGCGGCTTCCGCCCCGAGGCCGGCATCGTCCACGCCGAGCTCGGCAACGACGCCGGCCTGGTCGGCGCCGCCGACCTGGCCCGCCAGGTGGCCCGCCGCTTCCGCACCATCAAGCGCCACCGCACCGAGCGGGCCACCCTGTCCTGACCGCGCCGGGCGCCGCCGGGCCTCAGCCGTCGAGCGGATGCCCGGTGGTGGCGTCGACGTGGTCGGGGACGGGGGCGTGGCGGTCGCCGACGGTCGACGTGCCGGTGGGTTCGAACATCAGGATCGCCGCGCCGTCCGCGGCGGACGGCCGGTGCTCGGTGCCGCGCGGGACGGTGAACACCGAGCCGCGCGGCAGCACGACGGTGCGCTCCCCGGCGCTCTCGCGCAGGGCGATGGACAGCTCGCCCGCCAGGACGAGGAAGAACTCGTCGGTGTCCTCGTGCGTGTGCCAGACGTGCTCGCCCCGCACCTTGGCGATCCGGACGTCGTAGTCGTTGACCCGGGTGACGATCCGCGGGCTCCACAGGGCGTCGAAGGAGGCGAGGGCCTCGTCGAGGGAGAGGGGCTGGTGGCTCATGCGATCCATCGTCCGGCCCCGGCGCCGCTCGTACGAGTGCTAGAAATGGCGGATGTCGCAAGGATCCTCGCAGCCCCGGCCCCGGCCCCGGCCCCGGCCCGCCGCCCCGCACCGGGTGGTGGTGATCGTCGACGAGAACTCCAACCCGTTCGAGCTGGGCTGCGCCACCGAGGTCTTCGGTCTGGACCGGCCGGAGATCGGCCGCCGGCTGTACGACTTCCGGCTGTGCGCGCCGGAGCCGGGCATCCGGATGCGGGACGGCTTCTTCACCCTCGGCGGGGTGGCCGACCTGTCGGCCGTCGAGCACGCGGACACCGTGATCGTCCCCAACCGGCCGGACACCGAGGTGCCTCGGCGCCCGGCGGTGCTGGCGGCGATCCGCCGGGCGCACGGGCGCGGCGCCCGGCTGATCGGCTTCTGCAGCGGGGCGTTCACCCTGGCCGAGGCCGGGGTGCTGGACGGCCGGCGGGCCACCGCCCACTGGCAGTGGGCCGAGGAGTTCCGGGCCCGCTTCCCGGCCGTCCGCCTGGAGCCCGACGTGCTGTTCGTCGACGACGGCGACATCCTCACCGCGGCGGGCAGCGCCGCCGCCCTGGACCTCGGGCTGCACGTGGTGCGCCGCGACCACGGCGCGGAGGTGGCGAACGCGGTCAGCCGACGGCTGGTGTTCGCCGCGCACCGGGACGGCGGTCAGAAGCAGTTCGTCGAGCGGCCGGTCCCGAAGCTGCGGGACGAGTCGCTGGCACCGCTGCTGGCGTGGGCGCAGGAGCGGCTGGACCGCCCGCTCACCGTGGCCGGGCTGGCCGAGCGGGCGGCGGTCAGTCCGGCCACCCTGCACCGTCGGTTCCGGGCTCAGCTGGGCACCACCCCGCTGGCCTGGCTGACCGGCGAGCGGATCGCGCTGGCCTGCCGCCTGATCGAGCGCGGCGAGGCCCGGTTCGAGGTGGTGGCCCGTCACAGCGGACTGGGCACGGCGGCGAACCTGCGTGCCCTGATCACCCGCGAGACGGGCCTGAGCCCCTCCGCCTACCGGCGCCGGTTCGGCCCGGCGGCCGTCACCTGAGCGGGACGGAGATCCAGGACGGGTCGCCGGCCGGGCTGCCGAAGGTGAGGCCGGCGAAGGCCGGGTTGTGGGTGATGTAGAGCGGGTCGACGGTGTCCACCACCAGCGCCAGCCGGTGCCCGGCGGGCACGTCGTAGGCGGTGGCCTGGAGTCGGAAGTCCGCTGTGAAGGCCTGCCCGGGGGTGCGGTCGAGGAAGGTGTACGGCGCGTGACCGACCAGCCTGCCCACGCCGAGCGCGTCCACGTCGTACAGGTAGGCGATCAGGCTGCCGCGTTCGGCGGTCGGGGTCACCCCGAGGTGGACCCGGACCGCGCCGCGGATCCGCTGGGCGGAGCCGTACGGGTCGGACTGCCAGACCGCGGCGACCGGGCGGGGCAGCAGCGGGACGGAGACAGTCGGCGGCAGCTTGAGGAACTGCTCGGCCAGGTTGGAGAGGAAGACGATGCCGCCGTCGGCGCCGGAGTCGACGCCGGTGGCGACGGTGGTGTGCCAGCCGGTGTCGCTGCCCGGCTGCAAGGAGCCGGTGCCCAGCCAGTCGCGTCCGCCGAGGCCGAGCGTGGCGTGGCTGCCGGCGACGGCGGCCCAGCTGGGGTAGTCCTCGTAGCCGTCCTGGAGCTGGGGCAGCAGATGGACCGGCAGGGCGCGGTCGATGCCGTTGTCGACGCCCTTGAGGTAGTGGTCGAGCCAGGCCCGGGTGTCGGTCCAGACGTCGTTCGGCAGCCCGGCCAGACCGGTGGCCTCGGCGGTGGCGTGGTCGCCGGGGCGCAGTTCCAGCCGCTTGGGCACCGTCAGCTTCTCGTAGAAGGAGGTCAGCTGATTCGGCGGGAAGATCGAGTCGCCCCAGGCATTGGCCAGCATCACGGCCGGACCGTTGGCGTTGATCCGGTCGAGGTAGGTGGCGGCCGAGCGTTCGGCCGCCCAGGCGCGCAGCTTGGGCTCGTTGGCGTAGTCGCTGCCGAAGAAGGAGGTCAGCTCCTCCTGCAGCTCGGAACCCGGACGGCCGGTCAGGTAGCCGGCCACCGCGAGGACCCCGGCCGACTGGAGGTGCTGGGTCTCGTCGCTGAACAGCGAATCCGCCAGGTCGGCCCAGCCGCTGAGCGCGGCGACCGCCTTGATCCGCGGGTCGGCGGCGGAGCCGAGCAGGCTGATCCCGGCGCCGTAGGAGATGCCGGCCAGGCCGATCCGGTCCGGGTCGGCGCTGGTGTGGGCGAGCGCCCAGTCGATCACCCGGGAGAGGTCGGCGGTGTCCGGCGGCCCGGCCACCTCGATCCGGCCACCGGAGCCCCAGAACCCGCGCGGGGTGTAGGAGACCACCACGTAGCCGGCCTCGGCGAAGCGTTTCGCCTGGGCCAGGTACTCCAGGTCGTTGAGCGACCATGAGCTGGGCAGGACGAGCAGCGGGTGGCGGATCGCACCGTCGCCGGGCTCGTACACATTGCCCTTGAGGACGACGCCGTCCGACCCGGGGATGTCGGTGAAGCGCAGCGAGGCGGCTGAAGTGGCCGCGGCGGCCCGGTCGGTGGGGGAGAGGGCGAGCGGGGCGGCGGTGAGCAGGGCGGTGGCCAGCGCGAGCGCGGCGGCACGGCGGCGAATGGGCATGGGGGTGCTCCAGGGGGGGGGCGGCCGATGGGTGGGGGTGTGGCGCCGGTACTGGACGGTAGCTTGTTGGACGGCGTGTCAGTAACTCGTCGGCGGGTTGCGGAGCGATAACGAAACTACCCGCCGGTAGTGGCCGGAGGTCCTGTTGTCGGGTCCCCGGCGACTGTGGGACAACAGGGAGCTGACGCCGCCTCAGGAGGTCCGCATGCGCTTGCCGGCCAGACTCGTCCCGACGCTCGCCCTCGCCACCGCGCTGATCTGCGCCGCCGTCGCCCCGGCCCACGCCTCCCCGGCGCCACCGCCCAAGACCCCCGAGGCGATCGGCTACGGCGGCGCGGTCTCCAGCGTGGACGCCGACGCCACCGCCGCCGGGATCGAGGTGCTGCGCCGTGGCGGCAACGCCGTCGACGCCGCGGTGGCCACCGCCGCCGCGCTCGGGGTGACCGAGCCGTACTCGGCCGGCATCGGCGGAGGCGGCTACTTCGTCCACTACGACGCCCGCACCGGCCGGGTCTCCACCCTGGACGGCCGGGAGACCGCCTCGCACACCGCCGACCAGAACCTCTTCCTGGAGAACGGTGTCCCGCTGCCGTTCAACGACGCGGTCACCAGCGGACTGTCGATCGGTGTCCCCGGCACCGCCGCCACCTGGGAGCAGGCGCTGCGGCTGTGGGGCACCCGCTCGCTCGCCGACAGCCTGCGGCCCGCCGAGCGGATCGCCGAGCACGGCTTCACGGTCGACCAGACCTTCCGCGACCAGACCGTCGCCAACCAGGACCGGTTCAAGGACTTCCCGGCCACCCGGGCGCTCTTCCTCCCCGGCGGCCAGGCACCCGCCGTCGGCAGCACCCTGCGCAACCCGGACCTGGCCGCCACCTACCGCGAGCTCGGCCGGCGCGGCACCGACGCCCTCTACCGCGGCCCGATCGGCGCCGACATCGTCCGCACCCTCCAGCACCCGCCGGTCGACCCGGCGTCAGGACGCCTGGCCCGCCCCGGCAAGGTGGACGCCAGGGACCTGGCCGACTACCGGGTGATCCGGCGCGAGCCCACCCATGTCGACTACCGCGGCTACGACGTCTACGCGATGGCGCCGTCCTCCTCCGGTGGCACCACCGTCGGCGAGGCGCTCGGCATCATGTCCCACGGCGGCGACCTCACCGACCCGGTCGCCTACGACCACCGCTTCCTGGAGGCCAGCCGGATCGCCTTCGCCGACCGCAACCGCTGGGTGGGCGACCCGGCGTTCACCGCGGTGCCGACCGACCGGCTGCTCTCCCCGGCCTTCACCGCCGCCCGGGCCTGCCTGGTCAGCCCCGACCACGCGCTGACCAGTCCGCTCGCCCCCGGCGACCCGTACCACCCCGCCCCCTGCGCCTCCACCGGGCCGGCCCAGCCCGAGCCGTACGAGGGGCAGAGCACCACCCACCTGACCGTCGCCGACCGCTGGGGCGACCTGGTCTCGTACACCCTCACCATCGAGCAGACCGGCGGCAGCGGCATCACCGTGCCGGGCCGCGGCTTCCTGCTCAACAACGAGCTGACCGACTTCTCCTTCGCCCCGATCGTCCCCGGCGTCCCGGACCCCAACCTGCCCGGGCCCGGCAAGCGGCCGCGCTCCTCGATGGCGCCGACCGTGGTGCTGCGCGACGGCAAGCCCTTCCTGGCGACCGGCTCGCCCGGCGGCGCCACCATCATCACCACCGTGCTGCAGGTGCTCACCGGCCGGCTCGACCGGGGGCTGAGCCTGGAACAGGCCATCGCCGCCCCGCGGGCCAGCCAGCGCAACAGCGCCGCCACCCAGGCCGAGCCCGGGTTCCTCGCGCTGCCCGAGCGGGCGGAGCTGGAGGCGATGGGGCACGTGTTCGCGTCGACGCCCGAGATCGGCGCCGCGACCGGTGTCGAACGGCTGCCGGACGGCCGCTGGCTGGCCGCCGCCGAACCGGTGCGGCGCGGCGGCGGCGCGGCCGCGGTGGTCCGCGCCGGGCGCTGACGGCCGACGGCGGGCGTTCGGGCCGGCGTTTGGGGCCGGCGGGTGCTCGGCGACGGTTCGGGCGGGAGCGCCGGTCGCCCCGGGTTGTCGGTGCCTGGCGGTATGTTCGGGGTGGGCGGGCCCGCGGGCGCGCCCACCCGTCCGCACCGTCCGACTCGGGAAGGCCGCCCGCCGTGACCGTCCGCATCGCCACCTGGAACATCAACTCCGTCACCGCCCGGCTGCCCAAGCTGCTGGAGTGGCTGGAGGGCGCCCGGCCCGACGTGCTCTGCCTCCAGGAACTCAAGTGCAGCACCGACGCCTTCCCGTACAACGCGGTGGCCGAGCTGGGCTACGAGACCGCCGCGCACGGCACCGGCCGCTGGAACGGGGTGGCCATCGTCTCCCGTCTCGGCCTGGAGGACGTCGTCCGCGACCTGCCGGATCAGCCCGGCTTCCTGGCCGACGACGCGATGCTGCCGGTGGTCGAGCCGCGGGCGATCGGCGCCACCTGCGGCCCGCTGCGGGTCTGGTCGGTCTACGTCCCCAACGGCCGCGAGGTCGGCCACGCCCACTACGGCTACAAGCTGCAGTGGCTGGAGACCCTGCGGGACACCGTCCGGGAGGACGCCGCCGCCGCCCGCCCGTTCGCCGTGCTCGGCGACTACAACATCGCCCCGACCGACGAGGACGTCTACGACCTCGCCGCCTTCGAGGGCCAGACCCATGTCACCGAGCCCGAGCGCGCCGCCCTCGCCGCCCTCCGCGAGACCGGCCTGCAGGACGTCATGCCCCGCCCGCTCAAGTACGACCGGCCGTACACCTACTGGGACTACCGCCAGCTCTGCTTCCCGAAGAACCGCGGCATGCGGATCGACCTCACCTACGGCAACAAGGCCTTCGCCGACGCGGTGACCGACGCCTACGTCGACCGCGAGGCCCGCAAGGGCAAGGGCACCTCCGACCACGCCCCGGTCGTCACCGACCTGGACCTCTGAGCTGCCCGTTCGGCGGTTGCGCTCCGTGACCGGCGGCCCCGAACGGCCGTGTGGAGTGGCCGGGCGGGGTGGCGCTGCCTAGCGTGTCCGGTGACTGGGTGTAGTGGTTCGATCACGTGGACGACGGCGTCCGCCGCTGCACCGGAGAACCTGGAGGTACGGCATGCGCCGCGCGCGTACGGCTGCCGCCGCCCTGCTGGGTGCCACCACCCTGCTCGGGCTCGCCGCCACCACCGCCACCACCGCGTCCGCGAAGGACACCGAGCCGGCCTGGGTCAGCCCGGCCGAGGCCGAGCCGGGTCAGTCCGTCTCGGTCAGTGTCACCTGCGAGACCAGCTCGGAGAAGACCGTCACCGCCGCCTCGCAGGCCTTCGTCGGCGGCTCGACCACGCTGACCGTCGGGCCGGACGGCAAGTACACCGGCTCGGCGAAGGTGGTTGCCAAGGAGGACCTGACCGCCGCCCTGGTCAGGAAGCTCACCAAGGACTCCTCGTGGGGGATCGACGGCAAGTGCCCCAACGGTGACACCTTCGCCGGCGCGGTCTCCGTCGCCGCGGCGGCCGCGGCCGCGGTCGGGGGCGCGGGCGCAGGCCCGGCGGAGCAGCCGGGCACCCCGCACGGCGGCGTGAACACCGGCGTCGGCGGCTCCGTCGCCACCGACGGCCGTCAGCTCGTGGTCGGCGGTGCGCTGGTCGCGGCGGGGGTGGGCGGGTTCTGGATGCTCAGGCGTCGCGAGGCGTAAAGCTGTTCAGGGGTGCGAGGAACTGCGCGCCCGGCCATGCACTCACGCAGTCATTGGCTGGGCGCGCAGTTCCGCGCGCCCCTCAGCGGTGACCCCGTCAAGTTCCTTGTGCGCCAGCAGGCCGCTCGCCAGCAGGTACTGGGCGGCGATGTAGGTCGACATGATCATCAGCTCGTGCCCCGGCAGTTCCTTCCAGCCGGCCAGCTGCGTGGCGATCAGAGTGTCCGAGAGCAGGAAGAGCGCGCCGCCGAGGCCGGTCCGCCAGTTGAGGCCGGCGGAGGTGACGGCGGTGGAGGCGAGCAGCAGGCTGTAGCCGGCGACCGGGACCTTGAGGTCGCCGAGGCCGGGCCAGAGCTGACCCATCATGGTGGCCCAGGCGGTCGCGTACGCGGCGCCGACGAGCAGTGCCTTCCGCCGGTCGGAGAGCGCCCCCTCCTGGACGAACATCGTCACGTAGCAGACGTGCGCCGCCGCGAAGGATCCCATCCCGGCGAGGAAGGCGGTGTCGCCGCCGACCTGGAGCAGGACGTCGCCGCCGGTGCTGGCGACCAGGGCGGGCGCGAGCAGCTTGGGGGCCTTGCGGGAGGCGGCCAGGCTCTGCGCGGCCAGCAGCGGCATCAGGGCCGGCTTGGTGGCGCGCTGCAGGGTGGTGACGCCGGTGGCGATCGCCCCGAGGTGGGCGGCCGAGGTGGCGGCGAAGCCGGCCAGCAGGCCGCGGGCGGTCTTGACGCGACGGGTGAGGTTCATGCGACGGTGCCCTCCGGGCGGTCGGTGCGGACGGGCTGCCAGCCGGGGCCCTTGGTGAGGTGCCGGACGCGGTCGCCCCAGGTGCGGGCGCCGGCCACGTCCCGGGCGATCGCGGCGTACTCGTGGGTGGCGACCCGCAGCGGATTGTGGGTGGTGATGTTCTTGGTCAGACCGAAGACGGGCCGGTCGGTCTCCGGGGTGAAGCTGCCGAACATCCGGTCGAAGAGGATCAGGATCCCGCCGAAGTTGCGGTCCAGGTAGCCGCCCTGGGAGGCGTGGTGGACCCGGTGGTGGGACGGGGTGTTGAGGACGTACTCGATCGGGCGGGCCAGCCGGTCGATCCGCTCGGTGTGGATCCAGAACTGGTAGACCAGGTTGACCGAGGAGCAGAAGGCGAGGGCCGCGGGGTGCACCCCGGCCAGCACCATCGGGACGTAGAACACCCAGCTGGTGGCCCCGGTCCAGGGCTGGCGCAGCGCGGTGGAGAGGTTGTAGTGCCGGCTGGAGTGGTGCACCACGTGCGAGGCCCACAGGATCCGGACCACGTGGTGGCCGCGGTGCTGCCAGTAGTAGCAGAAGTCCTGGGCCAGCAGCATCAGCGGAACGGTCCACCACAGCACCGGCACCCGCAGCGGCGTCAGCTCGTACAGGGCGGAGTAGGCCAGTGCGATCGGGATCTTCCAGCCGGCGTCGAAGAACAGCGAGCCGAGGCCCATGCCGAGGCTGGTCGCGGTGTCCTTGGCGGCGTAGCCCTGCTCCTCGTCGTCCGGGTGGAAGCGGTAGGAGACCATCTCCACGACCGTGAGCAGCACGAAGGCCGGTATCGACCACAGCACCACGTCGGGCAGATTCGGCATGCTCAGGACGATAGGGGACGCCGGGCGGCGGGCGGAAGAGGGGGGTTACCGGCGCGTAGGCAAGGGTTCGGTGGAATTCGGCCCGACGAGTCGGAGCCAGGGCCCGGGCGGGCCGACCACCGTCTAGTCTGGTGGGCGACATGGAGCGGCACGAGTACGCGTCCGGCGCCCCGGCGGGGCCCGGCCGCACGGGGATCGGGCGCGCGGGCGGGGCGGGGCGGCTCGTCGCCCCTGCGCCGGCCGGGCTGTACCCGCAGGCCGAACTCCTGGCCGGGCGGTTCGCCGAGGCGGGGCCGGACGCGGCCCACGAGCTGTTCACCGCCGCCTTCGGCCTCTACGGCGCCCGGCACCTGGGCGGTGCGCCGGACCGTTCCTGTGCCTTCTCGCCCCGGGTCAGCTGGTGGCACGGCCCGAGCGCGTACCTGACCGCGGCCCTGCGCACCCGGCCGCCCGGCTACCGCCGGATCCGCCGCGACGCGCCCCCGGCCGCCCAGGGCGGCGCCGCCACCGCCGGGCGCCACCGCAAGCCCGAGCGCTCACCGGCCGCCGGCCATCCGGCGGCCGCCGCCGAGCGCCGCACCGCCGCCCGGCTGCTGCTGGCCCAGCCGCTGGTCACTGCGGCCGGGCCGCACCGCGCGGGCTTCCCGCTGATCCGCCGGCACGCCGGCTGGCTGGCCGAGCGGTTCCGTGAGCTGCTCGGCTACGAGCTGACGGTCGGCCCCGGCTGGGCCCGGCTGCGCAAGGCCCCGCTGTCCGACCGCGGTCTGACCGGCTACGGCCCGGCCGGCTACGCCGAGCTGGCGCTGGCGCTCGGCGCGCTGGCCGACGGCCGCGCCGCCGAGGTGGAGCGGCCGGAGGTGCGGCGGGTGCTGACCGACTGGCAGGTGCTCGCCGCCGACGGGGAGGCCGACCGCGAGCTGGCGGTGGCGCTGGCCGCGCCAGCCGTCGAGGTTGCCGCCGGGCCCGGGCTGACGGTCCGTCGGCTGCTGGCCGAGACCCCGGTGGTGCTGGTGGACGAACTCGCCCCGGCGGAACGGGACTGGCTGCTCGGCCGGCTGGCCGCCGAGGCCGAGCTGTTCGCGGACTTCCTCGGTCTGGAGGCGGAGGTGCGGGCCGAGGGCATGGCGCTGCTCGACCCGGCGGACGAGCTGACCGACCTGGCCCTGCCCGGCACCGGCACGCTGGCGCAGGCCGCCCTGCTGCTGGCCGAGCGGCTGGTGGAGGAGCTGCGTCCGCTGCCGGAGGAGGCCGCGCCGCCGGCCGTCCTGGTGCCGGACGCACTGATAGACGGCGCGCTCGGCGACATCACCGACGACTACGGCCTGCGGGCCGGCTGGGAGCCCGGCTACCTGGCCGACCTGACCGCGTTCCGGCGCGACGCGCTGGACCTGCTGTGCCGGATGGGCCTGACCGCCCGGGCTGGCCGGGCCTGGGTGCTGCGGGCCCCGGCCGCCCGGTACGCCCCCGAGCTGGAGCAGCCCGCCCAGGGCTCGGGCCGCCACTCGAGGCCGGCCGCGCCGGGCCAGGCCCGGGCCCGCCAGTCGGTCTAGTGCCGTCGCGAGGGCTCCGGCGGCAGCGCCCGGACGTGCTCGGCGACCGGGCGGTACTCCTGGACCGTCTCGTCGTACTCCACGCGCTGGCCCTCGTGCAGCAGGCGGTCCTCGCTGCCGATGATCGAGTCGTAGTAGACCGCGACCTCGGGGCCGCCCCCGTCGGGGGTGATGTAGCCGTATGCGTGGTGGATGTTGAACCACTTCACGGTGCCGGTGGACATGGCGCCACTCCTTCCCACGGCCGATCACCTGAAGTATCGGCCGGATGGGTGTTCAGCGCGCGGTGGAACTCGCGGTGACGGCGGTGCCGCCGCGGACGGTCTCCACGGTGGCGCCGACCCCGAAGGTGCCGAGCGCGACGGAGGCGGCGACCGCCGCGCAGGCGAGGACGCGGCGGTGGCGCTGCGGCAGCGGGAAGCGCGGCTTCTGCGGGGTCGGCCGGGCCGACGGGGTCGGCGGGGTCGCCGACGGCTGGACGTTCATGCTGATGAGGTTTCCAGTGAGGTGTTAAACGATCACGACGGGCGGGTGAAGTCTGGGCGGGATCTCGGCATCGGGATGCCCGCCGCGGCATCGTCGCAGGTCGGGGCGGGACGCGGTGGCCAGCTTGCCACCGATCGTGCTGAGTGTGTCAGGTCGGTCGCGTCCGGTGACCGGCCCCGGGAGCGGCGTTCGGCCGGGCGGGACACGGCATCCGTCGTGCCCGAACGGTCAGCGGCAACCGGTGCGGGTTCACTCGAACGAGGGTGGGCGATCGGCGTAGCGGTGGCCGTCCGTCGTACCGGGTCAGCCGACCGGCGTGGTCTCGTACGGCAGCAGGACCAGGCGCACCATGTCCTCCAGCCGCCGGCGGGCGTCGTCCAGCGTGGTGCGGCCGGTCACCCAGGCGGTGAGCTCGCCCTGCCACGCGTGGCCGACGATGTGCTGCACCAGGTCGCCGGAGGCGGGCGGCACCTCGGACATCAGCGTCCGCAGCGCCGCGCCGTCGGCCCGGGCCATGCCCTGCAGCGCCTCGCTGGCGAACGGGTCGGTGGAGGTGGCCACCGCCACCCGCAGCCGGGCCAGTTCGGGCTGCCGCTGGTAGGCGCGCATGCCGTGGCGGACGAACCGGACCATCCGCTCGGTGGGCGAGGCGGTGGTCCGCGGGCCGCGCAGTTCGGCCACCAGGTCGGCCAGCAGCAGCCGGTGCCAGTCGGCGATCGCCGCGGCCAGCAGGTGGTCCTTGGAGGAGAAGTACCGGTAGGCGGTGCCTAGGGCCACGCCGGAGCGCTCCGACACCTGCTTCATCTGGAGTCTCTCGACGCCGATCTCGGTCACCAGACCGAGGGCGGCCGACAGGAGACTCCCGCGGCGTTCGAGCTGACGGGGCGACATCGCCTCCACCGGACGAGGTGACAGGTCAACCTTGGTCACCCGTCCCATGATACGGGCCGGGTGCTCGGCGCGGTATGACGCCTGGCAGCGGGCGCCCGGCGCGGGCCGGGCGCAGGCCTCAGGCCCGGGGCCGTTCGCGCACGAGCGTCTCCTGCACCGCGGAGGCGACCAGGTGGCCGTCCCGGTCGTAGAACTCACCCATCGCCAGCCCGCGGCCGTCCGACGCGGACGGGCTGCGCTGGGCGAACAGCAGCCACTCGTCGGCGCGGAACGGGCGGTGGAACCACATCGCGTGGTCCAGCGAGGCGAGCAGCGCCCGGTTGGGCTCGGTCCGCTGCACCATGTGCGGCTGGAGGTGCAGCGCGGTGGTGGAGGCCAGCGTCAGGTCGGAGAGGTAGGTGAGCGCGCAGACCTGGAGCAGCGGGTCGTCGGGCAGCGGGGTGCCGGTCCGCAGCCAGACGAACTGCTGCGGGACGCCCGGCAGTTCACGGGGCATCCCGGGCGCGTCGGCCGGGATGAAGCGCATCTCCATGCTGCGGAAGATGGTCGCCCGGGCGTAGTCCTCCGGCGCCGACCTCTCCCACGCGACGAACGGGTCGGCCAGGTCCTCCGGGCCCGGCACCGGCGGCATGGTGCGCTGGCGCTCGGTCGCGGCCTCCGGCTTCTTGAACGAAGCGGAGAGGGTGAAGATCGCCTCGCCGCGCTGGAGCGCGGTGACCCGGCGGGTGGCGTACGAGGAGCCGTCGCGCACCCGGTCGACCTGGTAGACGATCGGCCGGGTCGGGTCGCCCGGGCGCAGGAAGTAGCCGTGCAGCGAGTGCACCAGGCGCTCGCGCGGGATGGTCCGGCCGGCGGCGGTCAGCGCCTGCGCGGCGACCTGCCCGCCGAAGGCCCGCATCGGGGCGCCCGCGTGGCAGGTGCCCCGGAACAGGTTCTCGTCCAGCTCCTCGATCCGGAGCAGCTCGACGAACTCCGCGATGCTGCTCTTTTCGGGGTTCTGCTCTGCCATGGCGTCGTTCACGCCCGACATTCTAGAACAGGTTCCAGCAGCGCCGACGGGGGGATGTCGGTGCCGGCCCCTACGGTCACCGACATGACGCAAGCCGTACAGACGTACGCCTATCTCCGTCCGTCCGCCGTGCTGGACGGCGCCGCGGGACGCAGCTTGGCGCTCGCCACCTCCGGCGGCTCGACCCCGGCCGGGGAGGTGGCCAACCCGCGCTTCTTCGCCGGGTTCCTGACCGCCCCCGCGCCGGCCGCCGCCGCCCTGCTCGCGGTCGCCGACGTCGCGGCCGCCCGCTACTACCAGCCGCTGCTGCGCGCCTCGCTCGACCCGGTGGTCACGGCCAACGGCGACCGGCTGCGGTTCGAGTCCTTCTCCGGCTGCTGCGGCGTGTACGCCCGCCTCGACGTGCTGGCCGACGGCCTGGACGGCGACGAGATCGGCCACGGCACCACCAACGTCGACGTCAACAACCCGCTCCGGGAGAGCCTGAGCCTGATCGGCTCCACCGACCCGCTGCACCTCGCGGTCGGGCCGGACGCCCTGGAGGTCACCACCCTCGACGGCCCGGTGGTGGAGAAGAAGGTCCCGCTGCCGGACCGCTGGCTGCGCGGCTTCGCCGAGACCCAGGTCATCGGCGCCGGGCTCGACCTGCGCGCCGAACTGCCCGCCGCCGAGGCCGTCCGCTTCCTGCGCTCGCTGCCGCGCGGCGGCCGCACCACCGTCGCCTGGGTCGTCCCGGCCGGGCGCACCCTGCGGCCCACCACCCGCCCGGTGCCCGGCGCGGTCTGCCTGCCCGGCCCCGAGCGGCTGGTCGCCCTCCAGCGCGTGCTGCGCCACGCGGTGGCGCTGCGGGTCTACGGCCCGCCGAATGCGACCGCGCCCACCGCCTCGGCCTGGGAGGTGGTCCTGCCGGGCATGCGGCTGACCCTCACCCTCTCCCCGGACGCCGCCCGCGGCTTCTCCGGCGAGGGCGGGGTGCTGACCGCGCTCGCCGCCGAGGGCTCCGCCGCCGACGCCGAGCTGGTCGCCGTGCTGCTCGCCTGGGAGCCCCGGATCGACCCGGCCGAACTGGCCGAGCAGGCCGGGATCAGCCTCGCCCGGGTGCGCGCCGCGCTCGGCCGGCTCGGCACCTCCGGCCAGATCGGCTACGACACCGCCGAGGCCGCCTACTTCCACCGCCGGCTGCCGTACGACTCGGAGCGGGCCGAGGCCCGCAACCCGCGGCTGACCGCGGCCCGGGCACTGGTGGCGGCCGGGGCCGTCCGACAGGAGGGGGAACTGGCGACCGTGACCGTCGACGACCACGTCCAGCGGGTGCGCCGGGGCGCCGACGGCGCCCACACCTGCACCTGCCTGTGGTGGGCCAAGTACCGCGGCGGACGCGGACCCTGCAAGCACGTCCTGGCAGTGGGCCTGGCCCGCGGGGAGGAGACCCGATGAGCGTGGTGGAACACGTCCGGAGCGGGAACGTCCCGGCCCTTGCCCGGGAACTGGCGCCGCTGACCGCCGCCGAACGCCGGGAGCTGCTGCCCGGACTGAAGCAGCTGCGCAAGGAGCTGCGGGACAGCTGGAGTTCGCGGGCCGGCGCCTGGTCCTGCCTGATGGTGGCCGGCGCGGTCTGCCACAGCGCGCCCTCGGGCGCCGCGGCCTGGCTGGGCGGCCGCGAGTTCGAGGACATCTCCGCCTGGCGGCACGCCCGGCTGCGCGAACTGCTGGACGACCGGCCCGCCGAGTGGCAGGCCGCCGTGGCCGAGCGGCTGGCCGAGCGGCGCCCCAACCGCTGGGGGACGGACGAGCGGCTGCACCTGGTCGAGTACCTGGTGCACCGCAGCGGCTGCCCGGTGCCGACCTCCGACGGGTTCGTGCTGCACTGGGCCCGGGACCGGGGCCGGCCGGGACCGCGTCCCGAGGTGCCCCGGCCGCTGCCGGTCGGCACCGACCTGTACGTCCGGCTGCTGGCCGACCCCTGGACACCCGTCCTGGCGCCCCGGCTGTTCGAGGTGGCCGAGGCCGCCGAGCAACTGGCCGGCCCCTGGGCGGCCCGCGACGACGGCCGGAAGTGGCCCGCCGTGCTCGCCGAGCTGGCCGAGGCCGGCGTGCTGGACAGGGCCGACCTGATCGACCGCTGCCTGGCCCGGCTGCTGCGCGGCGGCCGGGCGAACGAACTGCGGGTCTTCCAGACCGTGCTGAAGGCCCTCGCCCCGACCGCGGCGGAGAACACCGCCCGCGTCCGCACGTACCTGGCCCTGCTGGACGGCCCCTCCCCGATCGCCGGCGAGGCCCAGCAGGTGCTGATCGGGCTGGACGCGACGGACCTGCTCGCCGAGGCCTCGCAGACCGTGCTCTTCCGCACCGAGAAGAAACTGGTCCGGGCCCAGCTCGGCTGGCTCGACCGGACCGCCCGGGCGGGTGCCCGGGCCGGCGACGGCGGCGAACGGGCCGGCGAGGTCGTCCTGGCCGCCGCGGCCGCGCTCGGCCACCCCGACCGCGCGCTGCAGGAGGCCGCACTGAAGGTGATCGCCCGTCACCTGCCGGCCGCCGGCGAGGCCGTGCTGCCCGAGCTGCGGCTGGCCGCCGAAGCCCTCGACCCCGCCCACCATGCCCGTGCCGCCGACCTGTTCGGCGCCGCCCCGGCCGCGGCCGAGGAGTACCGGGAGCAGCTGCCGGTGGTGGCACCCCGGCCCGTCCCGGCGCCGCCGGCGAGCCCCGAGGAGACCGCCGAGGAGCTCGCCGCGGTGCTGGCCGGCGACGACGGCCTGGTCCCGTTCGAACGGACGCTGGACGCGCTGGTACGGCACAGCTTCCAGAACCGGGAGGCCCTCGCCCGGGCGCTGGAGCCGGTGCTGCGGGTCGGCGCGCGCACCGAGCTGTACACGGTGGGCGAGGCCGTCTGCGGCCGGATCCCGGCCCACCAGGCCTGGGCCGCCGTCCAGGGACGCCAGAACTGGTTCCGCCACCACTGGACGACCTCCTTCGACCACCAGCGGGCCGCCCGGCTGGAGGAGGCGGTCTGGCGGATCGTGGTCCGTCCGGTCCCGTTCCTGCTCGCCATCCCGACCGACGCCACCGGCGCGATCGACCCGGCCGCCCTGGTCGACCGGCTCACCCGCTACGAGGAGGCCGGCCTCGGGCCCGGCCCGGCCGACCTGGCGCAGGCCCTGCTCCGCGTCGCGCCGACCACCGACCCCGCGGTGCTCGCCGCGGCCGGCCGGCTCGAGTCGCCCGAGGGCGAGCGGCTGGCCCACTGGCTGCGCACCGGCGGGCTGCCCCGCCAGACCTCCGAGCCGGTCACCGCCGACCGGCGCGACTGGCGTGGCGGCCGGATCCGGACCATGCGCCAGCCCGGCGTGGTCGCGGAGCCCGCGCTGCCCGCCGACGCCGCCTGCCTCGTCGGCCCGCCGGAGAAGCTCCGGCTGCGGGACTCCTGGTGGTCGCCGCAGCCGGCCGAGCACTGGCTCGGCACCCTGCCCGGCCACCGCGAGGAGCTGGCCGCCCGGCTGCTCCGCTGCTTCGCCGAGGTCGAGGAGCGCGGGGCCCAGCAGGTGCTGCCGCAGCTCGCCGAGGCCGCCGGCCCGGCCGGGCCGGCCGTCCACCTCGCGGTCGGCTACGGGCTGGCCGCCCGCCACGTCGACGACCGCACCGCCGCGGTGGACGCCCTGCTGGTGCTCGCCGCCCGGGGCGACCTGGACGCGGCGCTGCTCGGCGCCGAACTCGGCGAGCTGGTCCGCGCCGGCCTGGCGAAGACCACCCGGATCGCCGCCGCGCTGCGCTCCGCCGCCGACACCGGCGCGTACCGGACCGTCTGGGGCGTGCTGGCCGTCCTGCTGCCGGTCGCGCTGACCGACCGGGCGCCGCGCGGCGCCGCCGAACTGCTCGCCCTGGCGGTCGACTGCGTCCGGCGCTGCGGCGCGCGCGGGCCGGTCGCCGAGGTGACGGCGGCGGCCGGCCGGGGCGGCAGCTCGCGCCTGGTGCAGGAGGCGCGCGCGCTGGACCACCTGCTGGCGGGCTGTTGACGCGTCGGCTCGGACAGCGGCGGCGCGGACCGGGGCTCAGACCGCGATGCCGCCGCCGTCCACGGACTTCCGGCCGTTCGGGTCCGGGGGCGGGGAGGCGGCCGGGCGGGGCTCGGCGGCGTCCGGTCCGGAGTCGGCGCCCGCCGCCTGCGGGTCGGCAGGCGTGCGGTCGGCGGGCTCGAGGTCGACCGGCTGGGTGGCCGGCTCGGCGAACTCCTCGGGCACCAGCAGCTCCTCGCCGCTCGGCAGCGCCGCGACCGCGCGCCACCACAGCTTGACCGCGGGCGGATCGACCGGCTCGAACGGCTTGCCCGGCCGGGGCATCACCAGGGTGGCGTCCAGCGCCTTCGCCGCCCTGACGGTCCGCTCGGCCGGCTCCTCCCAGGGGTGCGGGGCCAGGTTGAAGGTGCCCCAGTGGATCGGCAGCATCACCCGGCCGCCCAGCTCCAGGTGCGCCCGGACACCCTCCTCGGGGGTCATGTGCACCTCGGGCCAGAACGCGCTGTACGCGCCGACCTGCATCATCGTCGCGTCGAACGGCCCGAACCGGCGGCCGATCTCGGCGAAGCCCGGGAACCAGCCGGAGTCGCCGCTGTGGAAGACCCGGTGCTGCTCACCGACCACCACCCAGGACGCCCACAGGTAGCGGGTGCTGGTCCGCGGGCCGCGGCTGCAGTAGTGCCGGGCCGGCGTCGCGGTCAGCGTCAGGTCGGCCACCTCGGCCGACTCCCACCAGTCCAGCTCGACGATCCGGGCGGTCGGGATGCCCCAGTGCTCCAGGTGCGCGCCGACCCCGAGCGGGACGGCGAAGAACGTCCCCGGGTGGTCCAGCGCCCGGACGGTGTCCATGTCCAGGTGGTCGTAGTGGTCGTGCGAGATCACCACCACGTCCACCGGGCCCAGTTCGCCCAGCGGCATCGGCATCGGGTGCATCCGCTTCGGACCGGTCCACGGGAACGGCGAGCAGCGCTCGCTCCACACCGGGTCGAACAGCACCCGGCGGCCGTCCAGTTCGGCCAGCACGGTGGCGTGGCCCAGCCAGGTCAGCCGCAGCCCGGACTCCGGCGGGTGGGCCAGCTCCATCGGCAGCAGCCGGTGCAGCGGGATCGCCGCGGCCGGCTCGCGCCGCCCCCGGGCGGTGGTCAGCTGAGCCCGGGTGATCTCCAGCGGGGTCTTCTCGTACACCAGCCGGCGGGTCGGCACCGGATTGCGGAAGGCGCCGTCGACGAAGTGCGGCGAGTTCCTGACCCGGTGCAGCCGGTAGCCCTTGGGGTCGGCCCCGAAGGCGTCCGTGCGGACCCGGTGCCAGGTCTCCCGGGGGAGGGTCCGGAAGCGCTTGGCGTCCCGGATGTTGAGGGCGACTTCGGCGGCCAGTCCGCCCGCGCGGTAGAGCCAGGAGACGGGGCTGGGCACGGCACCTCCACGGTCGTCGGCATGCCGAGGCGCGCACGGCCACGGGTGGGGGGCACCCGTTGCCGCACGACAACCATCTCACCCGGACATTACCGGGCATATCGGGCATTGACCCGCCGGAACATGCCACGCCACGCCGGACGGACCGGCGGTGGACGGGAGGGGGAGGCCAGGTAGGGGAGCCGGCGTCAGGCGGCGTAGAAGCGGGTGATCGTCTCCGCGACGCAGTGCGGCTTGGCGCTGCCCTCGCTGGTGATGGTGAAACGCACCAGCGCCTGCACCCCGCCCGGCACCTCGTCCGCCTTCAGCAGCTCGGCCGTCGCCCGCACCGCGGTGCCCACCGGCACCGGGGCCGGGAAGCGGACCTTCTCCGAGCCGTAGTTCAGCGCCATCCGGACGCCCTCGACGCCGTAGCACTCCTTCGCCAGCACCGGGATCAGCGACAGCGTCAGGTAGCCGTGCGCGATCGTGCCGCCGAACGGGCTCTCCTTGGCCCGCGCCGGGTCGACGTGGATCCACTGGTGGTCACCGGTCGCCTCGGCGAACAGGTCCACCCGCTCCTGCTCGATGGTGTGCCACTCGCTGGTACCGAGCTCGGTGCCGACGGCGGCGGTCAACTCGGCGAGGGAGGCGAAGGTCGTCACGGTGCGCTCCAGGGAGAAGGGGTGCTCGGGCGGGCCGGTACCGTCCGCAGGGCCGGGGCCGACCTCCGGGAGAGTATGCCTACTCGCCGGTCACCTGTCAGGAGGGCTCCGGGCCGACACCGGCCGGCGCCGCGTCCAGCCGCCGCCCGCCGATCAGCTCCGGGGTGAGCACCGCGTACACCGGGGTCTGCCCGCCCACCCACGGCCGCGGGCCGTCGCGCAGCAGCTCCGCCAGCTCGGCGCGGTCGCGGACCAGCTCGGTGCGGCCGTGCACCAGGACGCTCCAGCCCGCGCGGTGCTCCGGGTCCAGCAGGTCGGCCTGGAAGGCGGCCACCGTGCCGTCCAGCGCACGGGCGGTGGTGGAGTCCGAGCGCAGCGCCAGCACCAGCCGGCCGTCCGGGGCCACCCGGAACGCCACCGGCAGCACCGCGGGCAGCGCGTGCTCGGTGTACACCACGCGCCCGAGCGGCACCGTCCCGAGCAGGCGGCGGCACTCCGCCTCGCTCAGGGTCTCCACACGCTGGTCAGGATCCATACGCCGATGGTGCAACGCGGGGCGGGGGAGGGGTAGGGCCCATGGTCCCGGAGCGGGGCCGCTGTCGCGGGGGCTGGGGGAGGGGGCGGGGAATGGATGGTGCGACGCGGGGCGGGGGAGGGGTGGGGGCCGATGGTCTCGGAGCGGGGCCGCTGCCGCGGGGGCTGGGGGAGGGGGCGGGGAGTGGATGGTGCGACGCGGGTGGGGGCGGGGGAGCGGCGGCTCCGGCGTGGGGGCGGGGTGGTGGGGGCGCGTTCTGTCCAGGGTCCCTGAGCTGGGGGAATCCGGGGGAATCGGCTCCGGAGGGCGGGGGTGCGGCGCTAGCTTGGGTGGTGGACGGGCCGGGGACGGATGGGGGCGGTACGGATGGGCGGCGGCATCGAACTGGTGGTGATCGGGGCGGACGGCGGGCCCGACCGCAGCTGGGGCGGTTCCGCCCGGGCGGGGGACGGCGCCCGGACGCTCGCGGCGGCGCTGCCCGGCCGGACGTTCGACGCCGGCGCGCGCGGCTGCGCGGTCAGCCACCTGCGGCCGGATGCCGACGCCAACACGATGCTGACCGCCCTGCGGCAGGCGGGCCAGCGGCCGGCCCGCTGGCTGGTGGTCTGCCTGGTGGGGCAGCTGGTCGCCGACCCGCGCGGCCGCCGGCTGGCGCTGGTCACCGCCGGCTCCACACCGGACAACGCGTACCGCCGGGGGCTCGCCTGGGACTGGGTGATCAGCGCGATGGTCCACGGCGACCAGGAGGAGACCCTGCTGCTGGTCGACGCGGTCGCCGACCGGGACACCTGGGCGGCGCTGCAGCGCGAGGACGGCGCGGGCGAGTTGGTGGCGCACTCCCGGGTGCCGCTGTGGGGCCGGATCGGCCGCTACACGGGTGGGCGGCGCGGGCGGGACGCCGTACTGCCGGGCGGTGAGGGCTCGTTCAGCTGGGCGCTCGGGCGGGTGCTGGACACCGGGGTGCCGGGTGCCCCGGCGGCGGTCGGGCCGCTGGAGCTCCAGGCGGCGGTCGCCGGGCAGTTGGCGTGGGGCGAGCCGGCGGCCGGTTCCGTCGACGCCCTGTTGCCCGTTCCGCGGGACGGGGGAAGACTTCTGATGCGCAATAGAGCGGCCGTGAGAGGTGCGTTGGCCGGATTGTCGCTTTCCGATGAACTCTTGGCTGTTCTGTGGCGAGAAAACACCCCAACGGATCCGCCTTCCGCGTAAGGTCAGGGGGCCCGGAGTGTTGCCGTGTCGGGGAGGGGTGGCGAAGAATCGATGCCCCGGAAGCAGCACACCGGGACGGCGGACGAGTTTCGCGACCATGGCCCCCGACGGCGCCGGTCGCGGCGAGGTGGGGCTATGCGGCGACGCGCGAATGCGGTGCGCCCAGGGGTGATCGGGGTCGGCGGGGTGGCGTTGTCGATGCTGCTCACCGCCTGCTCGAGCGGTGGAGCGACGGGTTCCGCCGACCGTCTGGGTACGCCCGGGGCGAGTGTTCCGGGCGGTTCCGCGATCACTCCTTCGAGTGGTTCGTCAGCGACCGGCGCGGCCCCCACCGACGGGGCTGAAGGGGCGTTCGGGCGGATCGTCCTGAGGTCGTACCAGGCCTGGTGGGACGCGCAGACCGACGCCTTCGGGCGATCGGATTCGGACGGATCCCAACTGCGGGAGCTGTCATCCGGACAGGCCCTGAGCGAAACCCTGGCCACCCTGGACGAACTGCACCGCACAAAGCTGGTGATGACCGGCGCCCCGCGCAACTCCCCGGTGGTGCGGACCCTCGATCTGAAGGCCGATCCGCCGACCGCGGTGGTCGAGGACTGCCTCGACGTCTCCGCCTGGCACCAGGCGGATTCCGTCAGCAAAACCGTGAAGGATCCCGCCCAGCGCTACTCCCGCTACGTGGTGACGGTCGGTCTGCGGAAGGCCGACAGTCGCTGGCTGATCGTCTCCTACCAACGCGAGGTGGGTCGGACATGCTGAACTCGATTCGTTCCATGACGGTCTGTGGACTTCTCACGCTCGGTCTGGTCGCCGCCGGGATCACCTCCGCGAGCGCCGACGACCCGACCTCCACCGGCACCGTCACCCAGTGCGCCAACCAGGCCGTCTGCGGGTCGGTCACCGACCACAGCGGCAGTACGCCGAGCCCCGGGGCGACCCTCGGCGGTTCGGGCGGCGGGGGCGGCGGTGTCCAGATGTGCAGCTGGAACGGGCAGCAGTGGCCGTGCTGGGACGACGACCTGGGGTGGTTCAGCACCTCGGACGGCTGCTACTACCAGGCCTCCGACCCGCAGCCGCCCGCCGACGACCCGGCGTGGGCCGGCCACAAGCCCACCGACGGCGCCGTCTACGAGGTCAACTGCCGCGGGGTCGGCGGCCAGCTGACCCCGAAGCCGCTGATGTTCTTCGCCGCCGCACCGGTTGCCCAACCGCCCCGCGACCGGCCGATCGACATCGCCCGGCGGACCGTCAAGCAGATGCACTTCGACTCGCCCACCCTGCACGCGGCCCCCGCCGGTACCGCGGTGGTGGGCTCCCCGGTCTGGCTCTGGTACGACGCCACGCCGACCACCGCCGGCGTGCAGACCAAGAAGGTCGACGGCCTGGGCCTGAGCATCACCATCACCGCCACCCGCGGGGAGGTGAGCTGGGACCCGGGCGACGGCAGCTCCACCTTCGGCTGCAAGGACTCGGTCACCCCGTACCGGAGCGACCTGCCGCGCGACGCGGTCCCGCCCTGCGGCTACACCTACCGGACCAGCTCGGCCAAGGCGAAGGACACGTCCTTCTACCTGACCGCCAAGTTCCTCTGGCACGTGGAGGCCACCCGCTCCGACACCGGCGCGGTGTTCTACCGGGTCGACATCCCGGTCGACACCGCGGTGCCGCTGAAACTGCAGGTGGCCGAGGTGCAGGTGCTCAACTGACCGTCGGCGTCCGACCCGTCCCGCCCCGTACGAAAGGCCGAAGCCCGGTGGAAACCCGAAGCATCCCGACGCCGAGCCCCGGCAGTGCCGCGTTCGCCCCCGAGCCGGTGCGGCCCGCGCCGCACACTCCGCCGCGGCGGCTCGGTGCGCGGCGCCGCCGCCCGGCCGTGCTGGCGATGGCGGTCGCGCTGATCGCGGCGGGCGGGCTCGGCGGCGCGGTGCTCTACAACTCCAGCGGGCAGCGGATCGCCGTGATCGCGCTGGCCCGCGACGTGTCGATGGGTCAGACCCTCACCGCCGACGACCTGGTGGTGGCGCGGATCGCCGGCGACCCGGCGCTGCGCCCGCTGGACGCCCGGGACCTGGCCCGGATCGTCGGCCTGCGGGCCACCACCGACCTGCACCGCGGCTCGATGCTGACCAAGCCGGACGTCACCGCCGACCCGGCCGTCCAGCCCGGCCAGCAGCTGGTCGGCGTGGCCGCCAAGCGCTCCCAGCTGCCCGCCACCCGGCTCCAGCCCGGCCTGCAGGTCCAGATCGTCTACACCCCGGACGCCAAGGCCGACCAGTCCACCACCACCCGCACCCCGGAAACCCTCGCCGCCGTGGTCGCCGCGGTCGGCAAGGCCGACGCCGACGGCGTCCAGGTGGTCGACGTCGCGGTCGGCCCGGCCGACGGCGCCCGGCTGGCGGTCTGGGTGGCGACCGGCAAGTTCCAGGTGGTGCTGGCCCCCCGAGCCGGCACGGGCGGGGGATCCTGATGGCCGTGATCGCGGTCGCCGGCGGGCCCGGCGCCCCCGGCGCCACCACCTCCGCACTCGCCCTGCTGCTCGCCTGGCCGCTGCGGCCCGGCCGCCGCGTCCTGCTGGTCGAGTGCGACCCCGACGGCGGGGCCGTGCTGGCCGGCGCGCTCGAGGGCCGGGTCGAGGCGGTGTACGGGCTGCGCAACCTGGCCGTCGCCGACCGGCGCGGACTCCTCGCCCGGACTCTCTGGGAGCAGCTGCTCGACGTCTCCCCGCAGGGCACCGGCGACCGCCTGCTGCTGCCCGGCCTCACCGACCCCGCCCAGGCACCCGGTCTGGCGTACACCTGGGAGCCGCTGGTCGAGATGCTGCACGGACTCGAACCGCAGGGCTACGACGTGCTGCTGGACCTCGGCCGGTCCGGCGCCCACGGTCCGGGCGCGGTGCTGGCCCGCCGCGCCGACGTGGTCGCGGTGACCGTCCGCTCCACCCTGCGCGGCCTCAGCGGCGCCCGGCCGCGGATCGCCGCCCTGCGCGAGGACCTCGAGACCAACGGCACCGGCGCGGACGCGCTCGGCCTGCTGGTGGTCGGCGAGGGGCCGTACCCCGTCGCCGAGGTCGCCCGCGAGTTCCGGGTGCCGGCGCTCGGGCTGCTGGCGTACGCGCCGCGCACCGCCCGGGTGCTCTCCGACGGCGGGGACACCGGCGACCGGCGGTTCATCCGCTCCGAACTGATGCGGACCGCCCGCACCGCCGCCGACCGGCTGCAGGAGCTGGTCGCGCTGCGCCGCCGACGCCTCGCCCCGGCCGCCGCCGCGTCGCCGGCCCCGTCCGGCGGGCCGCTCCCGTACCCGCCGCCGCCGGCGCCGTACGCTCCACCGCCGGTGCCGTACGCTCCGCCGCCGGCGTCCGCGCCGTACCCGCAGGCACCGGTGGTCGGCGGTCCGGTCCACGGGCCGGTGCCGGGCCCGGCGCCGCAGGCCGTGCTGCCGCAGCCGCCCGATCCCCAGCCGGTCTCGTACGCCCAGCACATAGCGCCGCCCGCGGTGCCGCAGCCGCCGGCGCCCGCCCCCTTCCCGAGCCAGCCGGCGCCGGGCGCTTCGGGGGAGGTGCTCCGTGCGCGCTAGCCCCGTCAACGGCCACCCCGTCAACAGTCACTCCACCAACGGCTACTCCGTCACCGGCCTGCCCGGCGGCGTCACCGCCGCCACCGATGCGGCCGGTCTGCCCTGGGGCGCACCCGCGCAGCCGGTGGCACCAGCGGCGACGGTCGGCACCGGCCCGGTGCACGCCGTGCCCGAGCTGCAGCCGGTCGCCGTCCGCCCGGCCGTCGACCCGCAGGTGGCCCGGGAGTTGAAGCGCCAGGTGGCCGCCGAGCTGCACCAGCAGCTCTCCCGGCTGGCCGAGAACTCCACCACCGAGGTCGACCGGGCGACCCGCCGCCAGCGCGGCCGAGCCCTGATCGAGGAGGCGGTCGCCCGCTGGTCCGACGCGTACGCGCAGACCCACGGCATCCCGCCCACCCGCGAACAGGACCGGGCCCTCGCCGAGGCCGTCTACGACCTGCTGTTCCGCGCCGGACGGCTCCAGCCCTACCTGGACGACCCGGAGATCGAGAACATCCTGATCAACGGCAGCGACGACGTCTGGATCTCGCGGGTCCACCAACCCCTGCGCCAGGTACCGCCGGTGGCCGACAGCGACGAGGAACTGGTCGAGCTGCTGCAGGACCTGGCCCGCCAGCACGGCGGCGGCGAGCGCAGCCTGTCCACCGCCAGCCCGATGCTGGCGCTGCGGCTCGAGGGCGGCATGCGCCTCCAGGCCATGACCGGGGTCACCCCGCGGCCGTACGTGGCGATCCGCCGCCACCGGGTGGCCAGCGCCACCCTGCCCGACCTGGTGCAGCTGGGGACGGTGGACCCGAGCCTGGCCGCCTTCCTGGGGGCGGCGATCCGGGCCCGGAAGAACGTGATGATCACCGGCACCCAGGGCGTCGGCAAGACCAGCCTGCTGCGCGCGATGGCCGCCGAGATCCCGCCGGACGAGCGGGTCGGCACCCTGGAGTCGGAGTTCGAGCTCTGGCTGCACACCCTCGGCCACCTGCGCCAGGTCGTCCCGATGGAGGCCCGCGAGGGCAACGGCGAACGCGTCGACGGCCGGGTGGCCGGCGAGTTGACGATCGGCGAGCTGATCCCGGCCGCGCTGCGGATGACCCTCTCCCGGATCATCGTCGGCGAGGTCCGCTCCGCCGAGGTGGTACCGATGCTGCGGGTGATGACCAACGGCGAGGGCGGGTCCATGTGCACCCTGCACGCCCGCGGCCCGCACATGGTGGTCGACCGGATCGCCGAACTCTGCCTGGAGTACGGCGCGCACATGACCGACAGCCTGGCCTACCGGCTCACCGCCAACGCCGTCGACTTCATCGTGCACGTCAGCATGGTCGACGAGACCGCGGTCGGCGGGCGCCGGCACCGCTTCGTCTCGCACGTCCTGGAGGTGACCGGCCTCGGCGAGTCCGGCCGGCCCGCGATGAACACCGTCTTCGGTCCGCGCCCCGACCTCGGCGAGCCCCGGGCCGTCCCGCACACCCCGCCGAACTGCCTGGACGACCTGCGCCGGGCCGGGTTCGACGCGGGCCTGCTCCAGTCCCCGTACGGCAGTTGGAGCGCGCCGCTGGCGCTGCGGATCGGAGGTGGGCGCTGATGCTGCTCTTCGTGCTGTGCGGCCTCGCCCTGGTCGGCGGCCTGGTCGCGCTGGCGGTCGGCCTGGTCGGCACCCGCGACGACGGGGAGGACCACGGCCGCAACCCGCTGGAGAGCCGCGCCCACCTGTTCTGGTACGGCGCGCCCGGCACCGCGGCGCCCGGGATCGTCCGGCTGCGCCGGATCCAGACCGCCGCCGCGCTGCTCGGCGCGCCGGCCGGCTGGCTGGCCACCGGCATCCCGCTGGCCGCCGTCCTGGTGCCGCTGGGCGTCTTCGGCCTGCCCTGGCTGTTCGACGCCACCCGCTCCGACACCCGCCGGATCGAACGGCTGGAGGCACTCGCCGAGTGGACCCAGCGGCTCGCCGACGTCCTGCTCCTCGGCGTCGGCCTCAACCAGGCCATCCTGACCAGCCGGCGGACCGCGCCCGCCGCCCTGGAGAGCGAGATCACCGATCTGGCCGCCCGGCTCCAGGCCCGCTGGCGCCCGGAGGACGCGCTGCGCGCCTTCGGCGACCAACTCGCCGACGCCACCGCCGACAAGGTCCTCGCCGCCCTGCTGCTGCGGGCCGGCGACAGCGGCCCCGGGCTGGCCCGGGCGCTCGCCGACATGGCCGCCTCCGTGCGCGAGGAGGTCCGCCAGCGCCGCGCGATCGAGGCCGACCGGGCCAAGCACCGCACCACCATCCGGTGGCTGGTCGGCATCATCCTGTTCGTCCTGGTGATGGGCGCGCTCAACTCCCGCTACACGCAGCCGTACTCCACGCTGGTCGGCCAGCTGGTGCTGGCCGCGGTGGCGGTCGCGTTCGTGCTGGTGATCGCCTGGATGCGCTCGCTGGCCGCGCACACCCCGCTGCCCCGGATCCTGGAGCAGGACCGCCGTTCCAAGGCGGGCCGGCTGCCCGGCGACCGCACCCCGGCGCCGGAGGACGGCGAACTCCCGGTCCGGGAGGGCGCGGTGGTGGGGACTGCGGGGGCTGCCGGAGCTACCGGGGCCGCCGGGTTCGCGGCGGAGAAGACACCGTGATGGTCGAGGAGGAGCAGTGATCTCGCCCTGGGCCGTGCTCGCCGGCGGCGCCGCCGCCGGCGGAATCGCCCTGCTCGTCGCCGAACTCCGGCCCGCACCGCCGGACCTCGGCCAGGCACTGGACCGGCTGCACCGCACCCCGCTCCAGCACCCCGTGGACGAGCAGGACCTGCCCGCCTGGTACGACCGGGTCGGCGCCCGGTCGCTGCGGCTGCCGGGCGTACGGATCCCGTACCAGCAACTGGCGTTGATCGGCCGCACCCCGGCCCGGTTCATGGCGCACAAGCTGCTGTTCGCCCTGCTCGGCCTGG
This sequence comes from Kitasatospora cinereorecta, assembly GCF_024172095.1. Classification (GTDB taxonomy): domain Bacteria; phylum Actinomycetota; class Actinomycetes; order Streptomycetales; family Streptomycetaceae; genus Kitasatospora; species Kitasatospora cinereorecta. The sequence goes on from NZ_JAMZDX010000002.1 coordinate 347,294, forward strand.
TGCTGCCCGGCTACCTGTCGGCGATGGCCGCGCTGGCCGACCTGGCGCTGCCGGTCGCCGTCCCGCTGGTCACCGGGCCGATCCTGGCCGGGCTGCTCTGGTTCGTCCCCGACGGCATCGTCAGCGGCGAGGCCAAGGAGGCCAGGACCGAGTACCTGCACGGCATCGCGGCGTACCTCGAACTGGTCGCGCTGGAACGGGCCGCAGACTGCGGACCGGCCGAGGCGCTGCGCCGGGCCGCCGCGGTCGGCCGCGGCACCGTCTTCCGGCGGCTGCGCGACGCCCTGGAGCGCGCCGCCACCGACCGGCTCCCGCCCTGGGACGGACTGGACGCGCTCTCCGAGGAGTTGGGGCTCACCCCGCTCCAGGACGTGGCCGACATCATGCGCCTCTCCGGCACCGACGGCGCCGCCGTGTACGACACCCTCCGGGCCCGTGCCAAGAGCCTGCGCGGCGAACTCCTCGCCGAGGAGCTGGCGCAGGCCAACACCGACAGCGAGCGGATGGTGGCGCCGGGCTCGGCGCTCACCCTGCTGATGACGGTGCTCATCGTCTTCCCCGCGCTCTACCAGATGCTCGAAGTCGCCTGACCCGTGCACCACTTCCGTCCCTCTCGACGCCATGGAGACCACACCATGACCCGGATCAAACTGCTGCTGGCGGCGCTGCTGCTGCCGCTGCTGTATCCCGTCCACCTCGGCCTGCCGGTCCTGCGGTACCGGCTGGGCCGGCTGAAGGCCGCCCGGCTGGCCGGCGACCGCGGTGCGATCAGCATCGAACTCGCCCTCGCCGTCATCGTCGTGGTGGGCATCGCCGGCGCCGTCCTGGTGCTGGTGAAGACCCTGGCCGGCAACGTGGAGAAGAAGATCCCGTCCGACGTGCCGGCCGCCGGACAGTGATCCGCCGGCTGTCCGCCCGGCTCCGCGCCCGCCCGGGCGTCCGGCCGGGCGTCCGGCTCGCGGGCGTACGCGTCCGGCCGGGCGTCCGGTTCGGCGGTCGGGACGCGGGGGTGATGACCCTCAGCCTCGCGATCGTCCTGCCCGCGGTGATCGCCGTCATCATGCTGGTGGTGCAGGCCGCGCTCTGGTGGTACGCCAGTCAGGCCGCGCTCACCGCCGCCCGGGAGGGCGTGGAGGCGGGCCGGATCCGGGACGCGACGGCCGCCGACGGGCCGGACCGGGCCAGGGACTTCCTCGGCCGGGTCGGCGAGTTGGCGAAGGAGAAGGCCATCGAGCCGTCGGGTGACGCGGACACCTACCGGCTCAGCGTCAGCGTCCACCCGCTGCTGGTGCTGCCCGGGTTCGAGGGCCTGTCGATCACCGAGACGGCCAGCGCCCCGCGGGAGCGGTTCGTCCCCCAGGGGGCGCGGTGAGCGGGGCCGGAGGCGGGCGCGGGAGGGACCGGCGCCGGTTCGGCGGGTCCGATCGGGGCAGCCTGGCCCTGGAGGCGGCCATCCTGATCCCGGTGGTGCTCGCCTTCGTGCTGATGGCGGTGGCCGCCGGACGGCTGCAGACCACCGGATCGGTGGTCGACGCCGCCGCCCGGGCCGGCGCCCGGGCCGCCTCGCTGGCCCGCACGCCGGAGGGTGCGCGGGCGGCGGCCGCCGAGGCCGCCGGCGACGTCCTGGCAGGTCGGAGCGTCCGGTGCACGCAGGAGCCGATCGGGGACCCCGAGTACGGCAGCCTGGACACCGCGGGCGGGCGGCTGGAAACGGTCACCGTCCGGGTGCGGTGCACCGTGCCGCTGCGGGATCTGCTGCGGTTCGACGGGGTACCGGGGGAGAAGACACTCACCGGGGAATTCACCTCGGTGATCGACCGCTACCGCGGGGACTGAGCGGAGTTGGGGGTAGGGGCAGTGGTGGGGACGGAGCCCGGGGGAGGGGTGACGGTGCGTTCGCGGCAGGTGGGTCCGGGTCGGGTGCGTCCGGGTCGGGTGCGTCCGGGTCGGGGCGGCGGGGCCGTCCCGGTCGGTGCGCGGCCGGTGCGACGGGGCCCGGACGACGGGGCGATCTCCGTCCTGGTCGCGATCACCGCCGCCGCGCTGGTCGTCCTGGTCGGCGTGGTGCTGGACTTCGGCGGCCGGCTGCGCGCCATCGAGCAGGCCGACGCCCGGGCCCAGGAGGCCGCCCGGGTGGCCGGCCAGCAGCTGGACGAGAAGGCGCTGCGCGACGGCCAGGGCTACCGACTGCGCCAGGACGTGGCCGAGCAGGCCGCCGCCGCCTACCTCGGCCGGTACGGCCTGACCGGCGCCGTGTCCTTCCCCGACCCGCGGACCGTCACGGTCACGGTCGACACCCAGTACCGGACGGCGCTGCTCGGCGCCGTCCACCTCACCACCCTCCCGGTGCACGGGCACGGCAAGGCCGCCCTGGTGCACGGCGTCACGGAAGCGGAGAACGGCTGATGGCCGCGCGAGGAGCCCACGAGCAGACCCGTCACCCCCGTCCGGCCGACGGCGGGGGCGGGTACCGGCACCACCCCGGCGGCCCCGGCGGTCCGCGGCGTCCCGTCGCCGGACCGCCGCCCCGCCGACGGCGTCCCGGCGGCTCGCTGGCGGCCGCGCTCGGCGCCCTGCTCGCGCTGCTCGGCCTGCTGGCGGCCGTCCCCGCGCTGCTGCTGTACGGCACGCTCGCGGTCGCCGGCATGGGCGCACCCGCCGAGGGCGGTGTGGTCGCCGCACTCACCGGCCCGGACGACGGACGGCTGTTCCTGTGGGCGCTGGTGGCGGTCGGCTGGCTCGCCTGGCTCTGCTTCGCCGGATCGGTTCTGCTGGAGATCCCGGCGCAGCTGCGCGGGCGGGTCGCCCGGCGGCTCCCGGCGCTCGGCTGGAGCCAGCGCCTCGCCGCCGGACTGGTCGGCTCGGTGCTCGCCCTCCTCCCGGTCGCCGGCTCCGCGTTCGCCGCGACCCCCGAGCGCCCGCAGATCGCCGCCGCGCCCGCCCAGGTGACCGCCCGGGCCGAACTCCTCGCGCTCCCCGCCGCGGCTCCCGCCACCGCGCCCGCGGCCCCCGAGCAGCAGCCCGCGTACACCGTTCGCGACACCCGGCCCGCCGACAGCCTGTGGTCCATCGCCGAGCGTCAACTCGGCTCCGGCGAGCGGTGGGTGGAGATCGCCAAACTCAACGACGGCCGGGTGATGGACGACGCGGGACTGCGCTTCGACGCCGACCGGCCGATCCAGCCCGGCTGGCGACTGCTGATGCCCGCCGACGCCAAGGCCGACGACGCCCGCAGCGGCGCGCCCGCCGCCCTGCCCGCGGCCGCGCCGACGCCCGCCCACAGCAGCGTCACCGTGCACGACGGGGACACCCTCTCCGCCATCGCCCAGCGGGAGTTGGGCGACGCCGAGCGGTGGCCGCAGATCTTCGCGGCCAACCAGGGCGCCCAGGCGCCGGACGGCGAGCGGCTGACCGACCCCGACCTGGTGGTGCCGGGGATGGTGCTCAGCCTGCCGGGTGCGCCGGCCGCCCAGCCGCCGGCCCCGGCCCCGACCGACCCCGGGCAGCAGCCCGAGCAGCCGGCCCCGGCCACCCCGGCCCCCAGTGCGCCTGCGCCGGCCGCCTCGGCTCCGGCCACGCCCGCGCCCTCGGGGGCGGCGACCGAGCAGCCCTCGCCCTCCGCCACCGCACCCTCCGCCACTCCGGTGGGCCCGGTCGCCTCGGCGACGCCGCAGCACACCGCGCCGGCCGCCGAGCCCAGCGACGACTACCGCATCGCGCTCGCCGCCTCCACGATCAGCGTGCTGCTCGCCGCCGTCATGATCGGTGCCGTCGCGCGCCGTCGCACCGACCAGCAGCGCGCCCGCCGACCCCGGCACCGGATCACCATGCCGGCCCCGTCCGCCGCCCGCTTCGAGGCCGAACTGCGGGCCCGGCAGGACACCGAGGGCCTCGAACTGCTCAACCGCGCCCTGCGCACGCTCGCCCGCAACACCGTGCGCGGCGGCAAGAAGCTGCCCGCCCTGGTCGCCGCCCGGGTCACCCCGGCCCGTACGGTCGAGCTGCACCTGGCCGGCCCGGCCGTCCCGATCGCGCCCTTCCGGGCCGCCCACGCGCCGAACGTCTGGTGGTGCCCGGACGACGCGTCGGACCTGCTCTCCGCCGGGCAGGCCGCCAAGCACGCCGCGCCGTACCCGGCCCTGGTCACCCTCGGCAGCTCGCCGGACGGCTCGGTGGTCCTCGCCGACCTGGAGACCGTCCGGCTGGTGCACCTGTCCGGCCACCCCGAGGACGCCGAGGACGTGCTGCGCACCCTGGCCGTCGAACTGGCCCACAGCCCCCTCGCCGACCGGCTCCACCTCCATCTGGTCGGTGTCGCCGCCGACCTGCCGGGGTTCGGCCCGGCCGCTGAGCGGATCCACCACCACGCCTCGCTCGAGGACGCGCTGACCGCCCTCGGCCCGCGCACCGCCAAGGCCCGGGCCACCCTGGTCGCCGCCGACGCCACCAGCCCGCGCGACGCCCGCAGCCTGGGCCGGGCCGACGACTCCTGGACCCCGGAGATCGTGCTCTCCGCCCAGCCGCCGACCGGTACCGTCCCCGCCGAGCTCGGCCGGCTGCTCGACGGCCGCCCGCGCACCTGCCTCGCCGTGATCACCCGGGCGCCCGAGCGCGGCGCCGGTCCGGTCGCCCGCTGGACCCTGCCCAGCACCGGCGCGGCGACCCTGCCCGGGCTGCACCTGACGGTCGAACTCCAGCGCCTGGACCGCGAACAGTACGAGCACATCGGCGAACTCGTCCGCAGCTCGGCCGACTTCGCCCAGCACCCGGCCCCGGACTGGACTCTGGAGGGTCCGGGCGAGGATCTCGACCCGGCCGAACTCCCGCTGCCCGTGCCGGTCCTGGCCACGGTCGGCGCCGCGGCCGAAGCGGACGAGGCGACCACCCGGCTGCTCGCCCGGGTCATCGGCACCGGCGCCAGCCCCTTCGCGGGCACCGCTCCCACTGCCACACCGGCCCCCGCGTCGGCCGCCTCCCGGCACATCGCCAACGCGCTGGGCCTGCACGCCGTCAACCCCGGCCCGGCGGCGCTCCCTGCGGCGCTTCCCCCGGGGGTCCCTGCGGCGGTCGTCCCGGTCCGGCCGGCCCCCGCGGCCGACGGCTCCGGCGGGGCGGACTCGCTCAGCGCCTGGGCCCGGCTCGCCTCCGGCTTCCCGCTGGGCGAGGGCGCGGCCGACGCTGCGCCGGTGGCCTGGGCCGCCGACCCGGAACCCGCCGACGCCGGCCCGGACGGCCTCCGGGACGAGTCCGTCCGCCTCGACCGGGCGCCAGCTCAGGACTCCGTCGAGTCGCCCCTCCGTCCCGCCCTGCCGCTCGGCGGGACGGGTCCGGCGGCGACCGAACTGCCCGACCTGGAAAGGGAGTCCGGCTACAGCTTCAACGGGCGGTCCGACACCGACACGCTCCCGTTGACCGTGCAGCGCCCGGCCGCAGAGCCGGTCGAGGAGCCGGTCGCAGAGTCGGTCGACGATCGCGCGGAGGACGACACCACCCCGCTCCCGGCGGTGGAGGCGGCCCCCGAGCCCGCGCCGACCCCCGAGCCCGCACCCGCTGTCGAGCCCGCGCCCGCTTTCGAGCCCGCACCCGAGCCCGCGCCGACCCACGACCAGGCGCCGGCCCCCGACCCGCACGCCACCGCCGCGCAGACCCGGCCCGCCCCGCGCCCGGAGACGGCACCCGCCCGCACCGACAGCGACGACCTGCTCGCCATCCTCCGTTCCCCGGAGGCGCACACCATGCGCGGTGCCCCGCGGATCCGGCTGCTCGGCCCGGCGGACGTCCTGGGGGCGGCGGGCAGCGCCGAGCCGTCCGCGACCGCCCGGCTGACCGAGCTGGCCGCGTACCTGGCGCTGCGGCCCGGCACCGAGCACACCGTGCTCGACCGCGACATCCACCCCGGCGCCGCGCACCTGGACCCGCGGGCCACCGCCGAGCGCCTGGCCGAGCCGCTGCCCGCCAAACTGGTCGCCCTGTCCGGCTGGTTGGGCGCCGCCACCGACGGCCGCCCGTTCCTGTCGGCCGAACGCGCCGAGGCGTACACCCTCGCCCCGACGGTGACCTGCGACTGGGACGAGTTCCGCAGCCTGTACCGCCGCGGCATGCGCTCCACCTCCGCCACCGCGGACGCGGCGCTCGCCCACGCGCTCGCGCTGGTGCGCGGAGCCCCGTTCGCGGAGACCCCGGCGGGCGCGTACGGCTGGGCGGAGACCGAGCGGCAGGACATGCTGGCCGCGATCGTCGACACCGCGCACGAACTGGCCGCCCGCCGCCTGCAGTACGGCGACCACCGCACCGCCGAGGCCGCCATCTTCCGCGCCCTCGCGGTCGCCCCGGACGTCGAACTGCTGCACCGCGACCTGTTCTACGCCTACGCCTCGGCCGGGGCCCGGGAGCAGCTGGTCCGGGCCGTCAACCGCCTCGACGCGCTGTCCCGCCGTACCGGCCGCGACCTCGACCCGGACACCGTCGCCCTGCTGCGCGATCTGCTCACCGGCGAGTGACGTCCCGGTGGCGGGGCGGCCGCCCCGCCACCGGGTCCGGACTACGGGGCCGGGGTGGCCCCGCCGCCCTCGTAGGCGTCCCGGAGGCCCTGGACGTTCAGTTTGCGCATGCCGAGCATCGCCCGGGTCACCCGGGCCGAGCGCTCCGGGTCGGGGTCGGAGATCATCTCCATCAGGACCTTCGGGACCACCTGCCAGGAGAGCCCGTAGCGGTCCTTGAGCCAGCCGCACTCGACCTCCTGGCCGCCGCCCTCGGTCAGCGCGGCCCAGTAGGCGTCCACCTCGGCCTGCGAGTCGCAGTCGATCTGCAGCGAGATCGCCTCGGTGAAGGGGAACAGCGGTCCGCCGTTGAGGGCGATGAAGCGCTGGCCGGCCAGTTCGAAGGTGACGGTCATGACCGTCCCGGCCACTCCGGGGCCGGCCTCGCCGTACCGCTGCACGTCGACCACCCGGGAGCCGGGGAAGACCGAGGTGTAGAAGGCGGCCGCCTCCTCGGCCTGGTGGTCGAACCAGAGGAAGGTGGTGATCTTCTGCTCGGCCATGGGTCTCCTCCTCGAGGGCTGTCCCGATCGAAGCTAGCGGCCGCCGGTGCGCCCGCCCGGCTGGACGCGCCGTCACCGCGCACACCCGGGCTTGACTTGAAGCGCGCATGAGGTTTCAGGATGGGCGGCGGCACGACACGGGACCGGAGAGGGGATGGGCATGCGCGCGGTATGGCTGCGGGAGTTCGGCGGACCGGAGGTGCTGGTGGCCGGCGCCGCCCCGGATCCGGTGCCCGGACCGGGACAGGTCCTGGTGGCGGTGGCGCACGCCAACATCACCTTCGTCGAGACCCAGTTCCGCGCGTCCGGCCGCGGCCCGTTCGCCGTCGAACCCCCGTTCGTCCCGGGCAACGGCGTCGGCGGTACGGTCGCCGCCGTCGGCGAGGGTGTCGACCCGGCGCTGCTCGGGCGGCGTGTGGTGGCGTCCACCGGCGGCTCCGGCGGGTACGCCGAACTGGCGCTCGCCGCGGCCGACGGGCTGTTCGAGGTCCCGGACGGTCTGGCGACGGACGCGGCGGTCGCCCTGCTGGCCGACGGCCGCACCGCCGCGCTGCTGGTCGGCGAGGCCGCCCTGCGGCCCGGTGACCGGGTCCTGGTGGAGGCCGCCGCGGGCGGAGTCGGCACCCTGCTGGTGCAGCTCGCCACGGCCGCCGGCGCCACCGTCACCGCCGCGGCCGGCGGGGAGGCCAAGCTCCGACTCGCCCGCGAACTCGGCGCCGCCCGCACCGTCGACTACACCAGGACCGGCTGGGAGGCGGAGGCCGGGCCGCAGGACGTGGTCCTCGACGGCGTCGGCGGCGCCGTCGGACGGGCCGCCTTCACCACCCTCGTGCCCGGCGGACGGATGCTCACCTACGGGCTCTCCAGCGGCTCCTGGGCGGCGATCCCGGAGGCCGAGGCGGCGGCGCGCGGCGTGGCGCTGCTGGGCCTGCGCCCCACGCCCGAACGCATCCGCGCGGCCACCGGGCACGTGCTCGCCGAGGCCGCCGCCGGACGCCTGCGGCCGGTGATCGGCCGGCGCTTCCCGCTGGAGCGGGCGGCCGAGGCGCACGCGGCGATCGAGTCCCGGGCCACCCTCGGCAAGACCCTCCTGGACGTCGCCCCCACGGCTGACCCGCGCGGATAATCCGTCGAAGAACGGGCGACGGTCCGCCTACGATCTGCGCATGATCGAGCCTGCGTACCCCGCCAAACCCAGTCCGGGCGACCGCGTCGCCATCGTCTCGCCCGCCGCCGGCCTCCCCGAGCTCTACCCGCTGCCGTACGAGCTCGGGCTGCGCCGGCTCACCGAGGACTTCGGCCTGGTGCCCGTCGAGTACCCCACCACCCGGAAGATGGGCACCAGCCCGCAGGAGCGGGCCGCCGACCTGCACGCGGCCTTCGCCGACCCGGAGATCAAGGCGGTCATCGCCTCGATCGGCGGCTCCGACCAGATCACCGTGATCCCCCACCTGGACGCCGAGTTGATCCGGGCCAACCCCAAGCCCTTCTTCGGCTACAGCGACAACACCAACCTGCTGGACTTCCTGTGGCGGCAGGGCATCGTCGGCTTCCACGGCGGCGGCGTGATGACCCAGTACGGCCGTCCCGGCGCGATGGACCCGATGAGCGAGTCCTCGATCCGGGCCGCGCTGTTCACCTCCGGCCCGTACGAGCTGACCGAGCCGGCCCGGATCACCGAGGTCAACCGCGACTGGGCCGACCCGGCGACCTTCGACGCCGAACCCGCCACCGAGCCGGCCACCGGCTGGTCCTGGCACCGCGCCGACCGGGTGGTCGAGGGCCGCAGCTGGGGCGGCTGCCTGGACATCGTCGCCTGGCTGATGATGGCCGACCGGATCGCGCCGCCGGAGACGTACGAGGGCTGCGTGCTGTTCCTGGAGACGTCCGAGGAGCTGATGAGCGCCGACGAGGTCTACTTCACCCTGCGCTGCATGGGCGAGCGCGGACTGCTCCGCCGCTTCCCGGCGCTGCTGATGGGCCGGGCGATGGCCTGGTCCTTCCAGAAGCCCCTCGGGCCGGCCGAGCGCGAGCGCCACCGCGCCGAGCAGCGGGCCGCCGTGCTGCGTGCGCTCGCCGAGTACGCGCCGGACACCATGGCGGTGTTCGACGTGGACCTCGGCCACACCGAACCGCAGCAGATCGTCCCGTACGGCGGCGTGGTCCGGGTGGACGGGCCCGCTCGCCGCGTCACCGTGCACTACTGACGGCCCGCCGGGCGGGTGGCTCGGCCCACCCGCCCTGGCTCGGATCCCGGGGGACCCCGTAAGGTGACGGGGATCGGACGTGGTGGCAGGCACCGCGGCGGCAGGCACGACGTCGCAGGTGCGACGGGGGCGGGAGTGACCGGGAGTGGCGGACGTGACGACGTCGTCCGGGGACGGCACACAGCCGGGCCCCGACCTGGTGAAGACCGTTCCGCTGCCGGGCCCGGGCGACCGTGCCGGTGCGGAGCGCACTGGCGAGCCGCCGGTACCGGCCGACCCCTTCGAGCTGCCGCCGCCCGCGGCGACCGCGGCGGCCCCGGTGGTGCCGCCGATGCCCGCGATGCCGCCGACCGCCCCGGCCGGGCCGGGTGCCGTCCTGTCAGCGGCGCCGCCCGCGGCCGGGCCTGGCGGGGCGTCCGGCGTCCCGTCCACCGGCTGGACCTCGGTGATGCCGGCCATCACCCTCCCCCCGGGCGGGCAGCCGTCCGCCGAGCCGGTCCCGCCCCGCGGCATCGGCAACGGCCTGCGCGGACGCATCCTGGTCGTCGAGGGCGGGTACGCCGGCGGCCGGCGCCCGTGGGCGCGCGGCGGCTCGGCCCACACCCACGTCCTGTCCGAGATGATGGCGGGCGTCGCACCGCAGGTGCTGCTCTCCGCCGACGCCGTGGACGCCGTCCACCTGCCCGGCGGCGCCGACCCGCAGACCGTGCTGGCCCACCTGCGCGCCGCCGCCCGCCACCCCGGCCCGGTCCTGGTGCACCTCGGCGGCCACCTCGTCGTCGACCGCCGCGGCGGACAGCTCTACCTCAGCCTGCGCGACGCCAAGCCGTCCGAGAGTCTCCCCTGGAGCGCCCTCGCCGCCGAACTCCGCCACCGCCCTGCCGAGCTGGACACCCTGGTGATCGCCGACCTGAGCGCCGACCACGCGATGTGGCCGCAGCTCCAGGCGATGGGCCCCGGCCTCGCCGAGGGCGTACCGATGTGGGCCGTGGTCACCCCCGACCCGGACCAGCTGGGCACCTTCACCCGCGCCCTGATCGAGGCCCTGCACCGCGGGCGCCCGGGCGCCGAGGCCCTGCTCGCGCCGGAACAGCTCCAGCCGCAGGTCCACTCGGTGCTGCGACCCGACAGCATGGTCGTGGTCGCCCACCCCGCCGACCGGCCGTACTTCCGCAACACCTCGCGGCAGATCGGCGGCGGCCCCGACGCCGCCCACCCCGAGCCGCCTCAGGCCGCCAGGCCGACCCGGCCCGCCCCCGTACCGGCGCCGTCGGCCGCCGAGCCGCGGGTCGAGCTGGGCAAGGGCCGGATCAGCCCCACCTGGACGCCGCGCGGCATGGTCAGCCTGCGCAAGCCCGGTGTACCGCCCACCCCGGCCCGCCCGCCCCGGCCGGTCTCCCTGCTCAAGGGCCGGCCCGCGCAGCCGGACGCGGCGGCGACGGTGGACCTGGCCAAGCCGGCCGACGGCGGCGGAGCGGAGCGGGTGGACCTGGCGAAGCCGTCCGCCGCCGTCGATCCGGACCTGGCGGCGACCCTCGACCTGGCCGACCGGGACAGTGCCCCGGCGGCCACCCTGGACCTCGCCGACCCGGACAGCGCGCTGGCGGCCACCCTGGACCTGGCCGAGCACGGCGCCGGGCCGGCCGCGCGGGTGGAACTCGGCAAGCGCGACGGCGGTGCGCCGTCCGAGCCCGCGGAGGCGGCCACGGTGGACCTCGCCGAGCGCGACAGCGCGCTCGCCGCCACGCTCGACCTGGCCGACCGGGACAGTGCCCTGGCGGCCACCCTGGACCTCGCCGACCACGACGGCGCGCTCGCGGCCACCGTGGACCTGGCCAAGCCCGACGGCGCCCTCGCCGCCACCGTCGACCTGGGCAAGCCCGCGCCCGCCCCGGAAGCCGAAACCGCAACCGCGGCCGCGGAAGAACCGCCGACCGACTACCGCGAGGCGATCGGACGGATCGTCCGCTGCGCCGACGCCGGCGAGCACGACACCGCCGCCGAACTGGCCCTCGCCCTCGAGGAGCAGGCCGTCGCCGCCCACGGACCGGCCGCCCCGTCCGCGCTGCAGGCCCGGCAGGTCCGAGCCCACGTCTCCCGGCTCGCCGGACGCCCCGCACTGGCGGCGGAGCTGTACCGCGAGGTGGCGCTCACCCTGCTGCGCACCGAGGGCGCCGGGCACCCGGAGACCCAGCAGGCCGCGACCAACGCCGAGGCGTGCTGGCGGGCGATCCCCGACCCGGCCGAGGCGATCCGGATCGCGCCGGACATCATCGAGCTGCGGGCCCACCTCCCCGGCCCGGACGGCCGCAAGCTGCGCGCCGCCGAGCGCTACCTGATGCAACTGGCCGAGGCCAAGGCGAAGGCCTGAGGCCCGGGACAGTCCCGAACCTCAGGCCTCGATCGCGAGCCCGCTCGACGGAAGGGCCTAGGGTCCGTCTTCAAACCCCCGCCTGCCTGGCGACGCCTGGGCACGCACCTCGCCGCGTTGTCGTCGGTCGCCGATGCTCCGCATGGACTCCCTCCTCCGCCTTGCGATGCACGCACCCAGACGCCGCCAGGCCCGCCCTCCGGGCGGACGACGGGGGTTTGAAGACGGACCCTAGCTTGATCTTTAACCTGTTCGGCGTGGTTGAGGGCTGTTGATCTGCGGGTTCTTCTGTGTCGGTGGCGTCTTGGTACTCGTTTTGCCGGCGGTGTGGACGTCGTGGCGTGGGGTCGGTTGGGTGTTCTTGCGGCCGGGTGGCCGTCCCGGGCCTGGTCGGCTGGGTTTGGGTGCGCCGGCTGGGCAGACCGCCTTGCGACGGAGGTGCCGGAATCCGCGTCGGACGCGGGCGGGGGTCATGCGTTCGGGCGGCGCGGGCCGTTCCCAGGGGCGACGCAGGTCGGTCGCGAGGGGCCGGGCGAGGCGGAGCTGGGTGTGGGCGGCGAGGATCAGCCAGGTCCAGCGGTCCGCGGCCTCGGGCGTGCGGATCTTCGGGCAGGTCCAGCCCAGGGTCTGCTTGAACAGGCGGAAGGTGTGCTCGATGTCGAAGCGGCGCAGGAACGCCTGCCAGAGCAGGTCGATGTCGGTGGTGGTGGCGTCGGTGCCGGACCACCACAGCCAGACCGGCTTCGGGATCGCGCCGCTGGGCAGGTGGTCGACCTCCAGGCGGATCACGGTGCCCTCGATCACCGGCAGGGTGCCCGCATCCGCCACCCAGGCGGATCGGTGGGTCAACCTTGGGTGCAGGCGGTCCCAGGATCGGGCGGTCGCGATGCCGTAGAGGCGGGTCTCGGTGACGGTTCGGGTGTCCGGGTCGCCCCAGGTGTTCGGGTCGTTGAAGGCGAACTCGCCGCCGTGCCTGGGCGGTCGGCCCACGGTGCCGGCCGGCCGGGGCGGGCAGGCCCTGCGCAGGACGCGGTCCGAGCGCATCCGCCCCAGCACCTGCACCGGCAGGTCGCCGAGGAGGAAGGCGAGGCGGGGAATGTCGTATCCGGCGTCCGCGACGACGAGAATGTCCGGGTCTCCGGTGTGCCACTGACCGGCGTCGACGAGACGCCGGACCAGCTCGCGCAGCTGCCGGGCGGTGACGGTCGCGGCGTCGTCGCCCGGCGCGAGGCGGCGCGCGTCCAACGGCGCGGTCCACGAGCTGCGGCCGGTCTCCAGGGCGGTGATGATCAAGTAGGGCCAGCCCGGAACGGGGATGTGCTGGTCCTTGCCCCGCCCGTAGGTGTGGCACAGGATCCGCTCGGGTGAGGTGTGGGCGTCCGGCCGCAGCCAGCAGGTGACGTCGACCGCCAGCACCAGCCGGCCGTCGGTCGCTCGCGGCAACGGCGCCTCCGCGAGAGCCCGCCGCAGCCGATCCGCATCGATCCGACCGCGGGCCAGAGCGGCGTAGAGCCCGCCGTGGCCGCGGCGGTGCTCGCCCACCAGGGAGAGCTCCACCAGCGACCTGACCGGCCCGTCGGCACACAGCACAGCGTCGGCCAGCTCGAACAACGCATCCCCACGCCGGGTCAAGCAGGAGTAGAACTCCCCTCGGAAGCGTGACAGTTCAGCGATTGCGTCCCTGCCGACGCCGTCATGCAGCACACTCATCCCCACGGCCTTCGTTTTGATCACGTGCATTCCTTGGTCGGAGCACAGGATCAGACGAAGGCCGCCTTCATGTACGGCCGTTACCGCAACGAGTGATCACGTTCGGACAGGCCGTTCGAGCCCACTGGTTAAAGACCAAGCTAGCGGGCGCCGCCGTTGACGTACAGGGTCTGCCCGCTGACGTACGAGGCGTCCTCGCCGGCCAGGAAGACGACCACGGCGGCGACCTCCTCCGGCTGGCCGACCCGCCGCAGCGGCGTCCGCTCGGCGGCCAGCGCCTGGTGGTCCTCGGCGCTGGCGCCGACCCGCTCGGCGGTGGCGGCGGTCATCGCGGTGGCGATGTAGCCGGGGGCGACGGCGTTGACGTTGATGTTGTACGGGCCGAGCTCGATCGCCAGGGTGGCGGTGAGGCCCTGGATGCCGGCCTTGGCGGCGGCGTAGTTGGCCTGGCCGCGGTTGCCGAGCGCGGAGCGCGAGCTGAGCGAGACGATCTTGCCGTACTTCTGCGCGACCATGTACTTCTGGGCGACGTGGCTGCAGTTGTACGCGCTGGTGAGGTTGACCGTCAGGACGGCGTCCCAGTCGGCCTTCGGCATCTTGAAGAACAGGTTGTCCCGGGTGATGCCGGCGTTGTTGACCAGGATGTGCAGGCCGCCCATCTCCTCGGCGACCGTCGCGAACACGGCCTCGACCGCGCCGTAGTCGGCGACGTCGCAGCCGTACGCCCGCGCCGTGCCGCCCTTGGCGGTGATCGCCTCGACGGTGGCGGCGGCCCGCTCGGCGGTGAGGTCGACGACGGCGACGGCCGCGCCCTCCTCGGCCAGCCGCAGCGCGGTCGCCGCACCGATGCCCTGGGCCGCTCCGGTCACCACGGCGACCTTGCCCGCAAACCGACTCATCTGACGCAACTCCTCGACTGGTGAAGGGTGTTCAACGAACGTTCGCAAGGGGTGTTCAGCGGACGTTCTCGACGACGACGGCGGTGCCCTGACCGACGCCGACGCACATGGTGGCCAGGCCCCGGCGGGCGCCGGTCCGGCGCATCCGGTGCAGCAGGGTGGTGAGGATGCGGGCGCCGGAGCCGCCGAGCGGGTGGCCGAGGGCGATCGCGCCGCCGGTCGGGTTGACCAGCTCCGGGTCGAAGCCCAACTCCCTTACGCTGGCGAGCGCCTGGGCGGCGAAGGCCTCGTTGAACTCGGCCTCCTCGACGTCCCCGACCTGCCAGCCGGCCCGCGCCAGCACCTTGCGGGTGGCCGGGACGGGGCCGATGCCCATCACGTCCGGGTGGACGCCGGCCGAGGCGCCCGCCACGTACCGGCCGAGCGGCTCCAACTCCAGGTCCCGCAGGGCCTCCTCGCTCACCAGCAGCAGCGCGGCGGCGCCGTCGTTCATCGGTGAGGCGTTGCCCGCGGTGACGGTGCCGCCGGCCTTGAAGACCGGCTTCAGCCGGGCCAGCTTCTCCAGGGTGGTGTCCTCGCGGATGCACTCGTCCGCGGTGACGGTGATCCCGTCCGGGCGCTCGACGGGCAGCAGTTCGGCGTCGAAGTGGCCGTCCTTGCGGGCGGCGGCGGCGCGCTGGTGGCTGCGCAGGGCGAAGGCGTCCTGGTCCTCACGGGAGACGCCGTAGCGCTCGGCGACCTGCTCGGCGGTCTCGCCCATCGAGAGCACGCCGTGCAGGTCCTTCATCCGCAGGTTGGTGAGCCGCCAGCCGAGCCGGGTGTCGAAGGTCTCGATCCGGTGCGGCAGTGCCTCGTCGGGGCGGGGCAGGACGAACGGTGCGCGGCTCATCGACTCGCAGCCGCCGGCCACCACCACGTCCGCCTCGCCGGAGCCGATGGCCCGGGCGGCGGTGGTGACGGCCTCCAGGCCGGAGGCGCACAGCCGGTTGAGGGTCGCGCCGGGGACGGACTCGGGCAGTCCGGCGAGCAGCACGGCCATCCGGGCCAGGTTGCGGTTGTCCTCGCCGGCCTGGTTGGCGGCGCCCCAGTAGACGTCGTCGATCCGGGCGGGGTCGAGCTGCGGGACCTCGTCGAGCAGGCCGCGCAGCACGGCGGCCGACAGGTCGTCGGGCCGTACGGTGGACAGCGCGCCGCGCAGCTTCCCGATCGGGGTGCGGCGGGCGGCGGCGAAGTAGACAGGACGCACTTCGTCGGGCTCCTCATCCATGGGGGTTTCTAGAACGCGTTGATGCCGGTCAGGGATCGCCCGATCAGCAGCTTGTGGATCTGGCTGGTGCCTTCGTACAGGGTCATCACCCGGGCGTCGCGCAGGTACTTGCCGACCGGGTACTCGTCGATGAAGCCGTAGCCGCCGAAGACCTGCAGGGCGTTGTTGGCGGCCCGCACCGCGGCCTCGCTCGCGTACAGCTTGGCGGTGGAGGACTCGGTGGCGAACGGCAGGCCGCGCTCGATGCGGTCGGCGACCCGCCAGGTGAGCAGGCGGGCGGCGTCCACGTCGACGGCGATGTCGGCGATCAGCTCCTGCACGAGCTGGTGGGAGGCGATCGGCTTGCCGAACTGCTCGCGCTCGGTCGCGTACCTCACCGCGGCGTCCAGGCAGCCCTGGGCGATGCCGACGCAGCCGGCGGCCACCGACATCCGGCCCTTGGCGAGCGCGGACATCGCCACCGAGAAGCCCTTGCCCTCGGCGCCGAGCCGGGCGCTGTCCGGCACCCGGACCCGGTCGAAGGCGAGCTCCGCGGTGGCCTGGCCGCGCAGGCCGAGCTTGCCGTGGATCAGCCGGCGCTCGAAGCCCGGCAGGTCGGTGGGGACCAGGAACGCGGTGATGCCGCGGTGGCCGGGCTCGCCGGTGCGGGCGAAGACCAGGGCGACCTCGGCCCAGGTGCCGTTGGTGATGAACATCTTGGCGCCGGAGATCAGCCAGTCCTCACCGTCCCGCACCGCCCGGGTGGTCAGGTTGGCGGCGTCCGAGCCGGTGCCCGGTTCGGTCAGCGCGAAGCAGCCGAGCGCCTCGCCGGAGGTCAGCCGCGGGAGCCAGTGCCGCTTCTGCTCCTCGGTGCCGTACGCGTTGATCGACTTGCCGACCAGGCCGAGCGAGACCGACACGATGCCGCGGACCGAGGAGTCGCCGCGGCCCAGCTCCTCCAGGACCAGGCAGTACGCGAGGTGGTCGCCGCCGCTGCCGCCGTACTCCTCGGGGAGGGTGAGGCCGAGGAAGCCCACCTTGGCCAGCTTGCGGACGACGGCGAGGTCCACCGACTCGGCCCGGTCCCACTCGGCGGCGTACGGCACGATCTCGCGGTCGACGAAGTCCGCCGCCAGCTCCCGGACGGCGGCCTGCTCCTCGGTGAGCTCCAGGTTCATGGCGCGGACACCTCGATAAACTAGCGCTGCAAGTTTTAAGGTGACTGTAGCCCGCGCCCGGCGGGCTGTGAAGGGGCGGCCCCGCCAGGCCTGGGAGAATGCCGTGGATCCGACCGGCCGAGTCGAAGTCGAACCGAGAGGGAGGCGAGCGTGGCCCGACCGCGCACCCCGCTGCTGAGCCGCGAGCGGATCGTCGCCGCCGCGCTGGCGGTGGCCGACGCCGAGGGGCTGGACGCCCTCTCCACCCGCCGCCTCGCCACCGAGCTCTCGGTCAGCGGGCCCTCGCTCTACAACCACTTCGCCACCAAGGACGATCTGCTCGACGCCGTGGTCGACAGTGTGATGGGCGAGGTGGACCTGTCGATGTTCGACGCGCCGCAGGACTGGCGGACCGCGCTGCGCGACTGGGCCCGCTCCTACCGCGCCGCGCTGGCCGCCCACCCGCACGTGGTGCCGGTGCTCGCCCAGGGCCCGGGGCGGCGGCCCAACGCCCTGCGCCTGGCCGACGCCGTCTTCGGCTGCCTGGTGGCGGCCGGCTGGCCGCGCGGACAGGCCACCCGGGTCGGTGCGCTGATGCGCTACTTCATCACCGGCTCGGCGCTCGGCTCCTTCGCCGCCGGCTTCCCCGAGGACGCCCAGCTCTACGCGGGCGACTATCCGCACCTCGGCGAGGCCCACCTGCTCGCCGAGCACCGTCGATCGATCGACGAGGGCGCGTTCGAGACCGGCCTGGAAGCCCTCCTGGACGGTCTCGAACTGCGCTTCGCCCGCCTGTCGGCGGACCGGCCGGGACCGGACCCCACGAACTGATCCGGGCCCGGGCCGGGCTCAGGCCCGCACGGCTCCGGCCTGCATGCGGCTCAGGCCTGTACGGCTCCGGCCGAGGCCAGCGCCCGGCGGATCTCGGCGGCCGGGTCGCCGGCGTGGTAGATCCGCTCGCTCGGCTCGATGCCGTCCAGGAACTCCTGGTAGCGCACCGCGTAGTACACGTGCATCAGCGGCTTCGACAGCTCCAGCGCCCGCTCCGGGTCCGCGCCCGGGACCAGCCGCCGCCACGCCGCCACCCAACGCCCGCGCGTCTCGGCCCAGCGCTCCTCACCGAGGAACGGGCGCGGCCGGTGGCCGTCGAAGGCCGGGTGGCCGTGGAAGGCGTCGGAGAAGTCCATCGCCACCGCGCGCTCACCGTCGAAGCGCCAGTTGCCCGGGTGGAAGTCGCCGTGCACCGCGGTCTCCGGGAGGCCGCACCGGGCCAACTCCTCGACCAGGCCCGGCAGTCGGTCGGCCAGCCGGCCGGCATCGGCCAGTTCCTCGGGCGACAGCTCGGTCACCTTGCCGCTCGCCAGCAGCTCCCGGAAGGCGCCGACCAGGGCGGCGGGCGTCCGGTCCGCCAGCGCCGGGTCGCGGCGCCCGGCCAGCGCGTGCTGGGCCTCGGCGAGCCGCTCGACCAGTGTCAGCATGCCGTCCTCGGGCGCGCCCCAGCAGTCCACCCCGGCGACGTGCTCCAGCAGCACCCGGTGCGGCGCCGCGGCCAGCACCCCGGGCACCAGCGCCGGGTCGGCCGCGCCGAACACCGCGATGGCGCCGGCCTCGTCCACGCCGAACGGGGGCGTGGTCTTCAGCCACACCGGACCGTCCGCGGTCGGGATCCGGAACAGGCCGGAGAGGTTCCAGGACTTGACCTGCTCGGCGGGCCCGGTCGCGGGCCGGCCCAGCCGGTCCAGCTCGGACGATGCCCAGTCCAGCGCCGAGCGCAGCCCCTCCGGGGTGGCCCAGGCCAGCCGCAGCGGGTGGTCCGCCGGCTCGGCGGCGAAGTCCGGCCCGGCCGGGGCGAGTTCGGCCTCGGGCCGGTCCAGCGCCTCGGCGTGGTAGGTGACCAGGCCGCCGCGGCCGCCGTCGCCGCCGTCCACCGACAGCAGCCGCAGCACCATCACCGGTACCGCCAGCCGCTCCGTCAACTCCCGTGCCACCTGGCCGACCTCGGCCCAGTGCGGCGAGTCGACCCCGAACGGGCCGACCGAGCCGAGGACAGTTCCCCGGCAGGTCACCACTGCGGTGACCGTACGCTTCGTATCGTTGTGCACCTGCGCATTGTCCGGACGGGCCGCCCGCGCCGCCAGCGAATATCCCGCGCGGGCGCTCACCGGCCGAACTGCTCGGCCAGGACCGCCGACAGCGCGTCCAGCGCGGCGGGCCAGGCGCGTTCGGCGGGTGCGCCGAAGCCGATCAGCAGGCCCTCCGGCCGTCCCGTCGGGTCGTGGTGCAGTTCGCTGAGGCCGCGCAGCGCCACGCCGCGTTCGGCGCACCGCGCCAACAGCGGGGCCTCGCCCGGCCCGTGGTCCGGCAATGTGACCAGCGTGTGGAGTCCGGCCGCCACCCCGTGCACGGTCGGCCCCGGCAGTGCGCCGATCCGCTCCACCAGCTGCCCGCGCCGCCGCCGGTAGCGCAGCCGGGCGGCCCGGACGTGCCGCTCGTACGCGTGGCCGGCGATCAGGTCGGCGAGGATCAGCTGGCCGAGGCTCTCGCCGTACAGGTCGGTGCGCTCCCTGGCCCGGACCACCGGGTCGACCAGCTCCGGCGGCAGCACCAGCCAGGCCAGCCGGAGCGCCGGGGCGAGGGTCTTGGAGGCGGTGCCGCAGTAGACCACGCGGTCCGGTGCGGTGCCCTGCAGGGCGCCGACCGGCTGGCGGTCGTACCGGAACTCGCCGTCGTAGTCGTCCTCCAGGACCAGGCCGCCGGTGGTGTGCGCCCACGCGCGCAGGGCCCGGCGGCGGCGCGGGTGCAGCGGGACACCGGTCGGGTACTGGTGCGAGGGGGTGAGCGAGACGGCGCCGACGTCCGGGCCCAGCTCCTCGACCCGGGCGCCCTCCCGGTCCACCGGCAGCGGGTCGACGGCCAGCCCCGCCCGGCCGAGCAGCGCACGGTAGACGTCGTGTCCCGGGTCCTCGGCGGCCACCCGGGTGGTGCCGCCGGCCGCCAGGACCCCGCCGAGCAGCGCCATCGCCTGGTGGAACCCGGCGGTGACCACCACCCGGTCCGGGGTGGCGACCACGCCGCGGGTCCGGGCGAGGTGCTCGGCGAGGGCGGTGCGCAGCTCGATCCGCCCCTGCGGGTCGCCGGGGCCGAACGCCTGCGGCCCGACCCGGCCGAGCACCCGGCGGGTCGCGGCCAGCCAGGTCCGGACGGGGAAGGCGTCGAGGTCGGGCCGGCCGGGCCGCAGGTCGTGGACGGGTTCGGCCGGCGCGGCCGCCGGACGCGCCGCGGCGACGGTGTCGGAGGCGGGGAGGGCGGCCACCGAGGTGCCGGAACCCGGCCGGGCGGTGAGGTACCCCTCCTCGACCAGCTGGTCGTAGGCGGCCGTCACGGTGCCCCGGGCGAGCCCCAACTCGGCGGCCAGCGCCCGGGTCCCGGGCAGCGACGTGCCCGCGGCCAGCCGGCCGGCCCGGATCGCCTCGCGCAGCGCGCCCTCCAGACCGACCCGTCGGCCGCCCGCCGCGGCGGCGGGCTCCAGGTGGAGGTCGACGCCGTGACCGGACCAGTTTTTCGGCACGGAACCGGATCTTAACCCTGGTCCGGTCGGGACCGTACGGTCGCGTCATGGACAAGTCGACAAGGAGTCACCCACCATGCCCGTGATCGCGCATCTCAGCGACCTGCACGTCAGCGACCTGCACCTCAGTGACCTGCATCTCGACGGCGGTGCCCGCAGCGTCGAGCGCGTCCGCGCCGTCATGGCCTTCCTCGAGGACCTGCCGTACGACCTGGACGCGGTGCTGGTCACCGGCGACCTCGCCGACCACGGCCGGCCCGAGGAGTACGAGGTCCTGCGCGAACTGCTGGTCTCCCGCCACCCGGTGCTGGTCCTGCCCGGCAACCACGACGAGCGCGCCGCCCTGCGCAGGGTGCTGCTGGGCGAGGACGCGGCGGACGGTCCGGTGAACCGGGTGCATCGCGGCGCGGGCTTCGTCCTCGCGCTGTGCGACTCCTCGGTGCCCGGCCGGCCCGAGGGCCTGCTGGCGGACGAGACGCTGGCGTGGCTGGACGGGGTGGTCGAGCGGACCCCGGCCGGGGTGCCGGTGCTGGTCGCCTTCCACCACCCGCCGGTCGTGCTGCACACGCCCGCCGTCGACCCGATCCGCCAGTTCGGCGCCGAGCGCCTGGCCGAACTGGCCGGGCGCCGGCCGCAGATCGCCGCCTTCCTGTGCGGCCACGCGCACACCCCGGCCGCGACCCGGTTCGCCGGACGCCCGCTGCTGGTCGCCCCCGGGGTGGTCTCCACCCTCCGGCTCCCGTGGGAGCGGCCGGGACCGGACGCCCACCCGGACCTGCCGCCCGCACTCGCCTTCCACGTGCTGGACGGCGACGGCCGGCTCACCACCCACTACCGGGTGGTGCCGCTCTGACTGCTCACCAGGGCTCGCGGGCCACGAACGCGGGCCGCAGCCCGGGGTCGACCGGGTCGTAGTAGCGGTGGTAGACCGGCGTCAGCCCGCCGGAGACCGGCGGGACGATCCAGCTCCAGTCCGCCGGGGTCGGCCGGCCGAGCCGCTGCTCCTGCGCGACGTGCCGCAGGAAGCGCTCCGACTCGGTGTGGTGGTCGGCCATGGTCACCCCGGCCTCCTGGAAGGAGTGCAGCACCGCGATGTTCAGCTCCACCAGGGCCCGATCGCGCCAGAGCGTGCGGTCGCTGGAGGTGTCCAGCCCCAGCCGCCGGCCCACCTCGGCCAGCATGGCGTACCGGTCGGCGTCGGCCAGGTTGCGGGCGCCGATCTCGGTGCCCATGTACCAGCCGTTGAACGGCGCCGCCGGGTAGCGGATGCCGCCGATCTCCAGCGTCATGTCGCTGATCGCCGGGACGGCGTACCAGCGCAGCCCCAGCTCGCCGAACCAGCCGTACTCGGGGTGGGTGAGTTCCACCTCCAGCACCGCGTCGTCCGGCACCTCGAACCAGCGCGGCTCGGCGGCCGGGGCTTCCTGCACCAGCAGTGGCAGCACGTCGAACCGGCCCTCGCCGCTCTTCCACTCGGCCGCCCGGGCCAGGGCGGCGAGTTCGCCGCCGGCCGGGTCGCCGGTCCACCGCCCTTCGAGGTCCTGGTAGCCCGCGTAGCGCACCAGCTGGGAGTTGAGGATCCGGGGCGCGGGCCGGCCCGGCCGGTCGGGGGCGAAGACGGTGACCATCGGCCGGATCCGGCCGCCGTTGGTGGCCGCCCGCAGGTGCCCGAAGCACTCGGCGGCGATCTCCTCCGGACCGGTCACCTCCCGCCGGTCGCGCACCACCAGGCTGCGCCAGTACAGCCGGCCGATGCACCGGGCCGAGTTCCGCCAGGCCAGCCGGGCGCCGAAGGCCAGCTCGGCGGCGGTGTGCCGGTACGTCCCGGTCTCCGCGATCTCGGCCAGCACCTCCCGGATCCTCGGGCCCGGGTGGCCGGCGCTCGCGGTCTCCTCGTGGAACTGCCGGACGAACGCCGCCGCCTGCGCGGCCGGTGTGCTCCCGTCGTCGTCCCGGGCGACCGGCGGCGCGGGGTGGTGCGTGTACGCGGGCTGGTGGTGGGCGTAGGGGCAGGCGCCGGTCGGGGCCGGCTTGCGCGGACGAAGGCGATTGAAGATCAAGAGCACATCCCTCCCAGTCCTCCATGGGTACCGGAGGTGCGTGCGCGGCCGCAGGGAGTGCGCGATTCGGCCCCCGTAGCGCCCGCTCCGGCGCTACTGTGTGCCGTTCCCCGCGATCCGGAACGGCGTCGCCCTCCCCGGCCGCGGTGCTCCTGCACCCGGGGAGGGCGACGGTGGTCAGGCGACGGTGACGGGCTCCGAGAGGGAGAGCCCGAAGCGGCCCTGCTCGTCGGTCCACCACTCGGTCAGGCGCAGGCCGGCGGCGGCCAGTTCGTCGGCCACCCGGGAGCGGCGGAACTTGGCGGAGATCTCCGTGCGCAGCTCCTCGCCCTCCTCGAAGTGGACCGGCAGGTCGAGTTCGGGGATCTTGACGGACTGCGCGCGGGTGGAGCGCAGCCGCATCTCGATCCACTCCTGCTCGGTGTCCCAGTGGGCCACGTGGTCGAACAGCGCGGGGTCGAAGTCGGCGGCCAGCTCGCGGTTGAGCACGTTGAGCACGTTCTTGTTGAACTCGGCCGTCACCCCGGCCGCGTCGTCGTACGCGGCCACCAGCACCGCCGGGTCCTTGACCAGGTCGGTGCCGAGCAGCAGGCAGTCGCCGGGCCGCAGTTGGGCGCGCAGACCGGCCAGGAAGGCGGCCCGCTCGGGCGGCAGCAGGTTGCCGAGGGTGCCGCCGAGGAAGGCCACCAGCCTGGGGCTGCCGTCCTCGGGCAGGCCGAGCCCGGCGGTGAAGTCGGAGAGCACCGCGTGGACGCTCAGCCCCGGGTACTCGGCGATCAGCGCCTCGGCGGCCGACTCCAGGGCGCTCTCGCTGACGTCCACCGGCACGTACGTCTCCAGGGTGCCGAGGTCGCGCAGCGCGTCCAGCAGCAGCCGGGTCTTCTCCGAGGAGCCGGAGCCGAGTTCGACCAGCGTCCGGGCCTTGGCGATCGCGGCGATCTCGGGGGAGCGGGCGGTGAGGATCTCCCGCTCGGCCCGGGTCGGGTAGTACTCCGGCAGCCGGGTGATCTCCTCGAAGAGCTCGCTGCCCCGGGCGTCGTAGAACCACTTGGGCGGCAGCTGCTTCGGACTCGCGGTCAGGCCCGCCTGCACGTCGTGGCGTAGCGCGTGCTGGAAGTGGTCGGCGGGCAGCAGCCGGGTCAGGTCGTATCCGGTCACGGTGCGGGGTCCTCTCACGGGGGGAGCGGGCAGTCAGTCGATCGGATGGACGGTCACGCCCGCCGCGGTGGCGAGCAGCAGGGAGCGGTCGGGCACCTCGGACCAGCCGGGGGAGTCGTCGCCCGGCTCGGAGGCGACCATGACGCCGGAGCCGGGCCGCACCCGGTGGAAGAGGGTGTCGCCCCAGGCCGTGGCGGCGATCGAAGTGCCGTCGGTCAACAGCAGGTTGAGCCGGGCGTCGCCGTACTTGGCGACCGCCCGGACGGTCTCGGCCAGTGCCTCGCCGAGCGCCGCCCCGGCGCGCAGCCGGTGCAGCACCAGCGCCCAGACCAGGGCGGAGTCGGTACGGGCGGTGAGTTCCAGCAGTTCGGTGGCGGGCAGTTCGGCGGCCAGCGGCCCGTGGCGTTCGGGCCAGCCCGGCAGCGCGCCGTTGTGGCTGAACAGCCAGCGCCCGGCGGCGAACGGCGCGGCCGCCGTTTCGCCGGCCGCGCAGCCCTCGGTGGCCGAGCGCACCGCGGCCACCAGCGCCCGGGTGCGCACCGTCCGGGCCAGGTCGGCCAGGTTGGCGTCGGCCCAGATCGGGCCCTCGCGCCGGTACCGGGCGGGCAGTTCGTCGCCGTCCGCGTACCAGCCGACGCCGAACCCGTCCGCGTTGACCGTCCCGTACTGCTGCAGCCGGGGCGCCCAGGACTGCCGGTACAGGCCGTGCGGCGGGTCGAGGATCAGCCGCCGGATCGCCACCGGCTCACCGAGGTAGGCCAGATGGCGGCACATCAGGCCTCCTCCCCGGCGTCGCGGGCGGTGCGGAACCCGGAGAAGATCTGCCGCCGGACGGGGTAGTCCCAGTTGCGGAAGGTGCCCCGGCACGCGACCGGCGCCACCGCGAACGAACCGCCGCGCAGCACCTTGTACTCGGGGCCGAAGAAGACCTCCGAGTACTCCTTGTAGGGCCACACCCGGAACCCCGGGTAGCCGTGGAAGTCGCTGGACGTCCACTCCCACACGTCACCGATCAACTGCCGTACCCCGTACGGCGACTGACCGGCCGGGTAGCTGCCGACCGGGGCCGGCTGGAGGTGCTGCTGGCCGAGGTTGGCGTGCGCGGGGGTCGGTGACTCGTCGCCCCACGGGAAGCGGCGCGAGCGCCCGGTGGCCGGGTCGTGCCGGGCCGCCTTCTCCCACTCGGCCTCGGTCGGCAGCCGCCGCCCGGCCCAGCGGGCGTAGGCGTCCGCCTCGTACCAGCTGACGTGCAGCACCGGTTCGCGCGGCGGCACCGGCTCGAGGGTGCCGAAGCGGCGGCGCATCCACTGCCCGCCGTCCAGCGACCAGAACAGCGGTGCGGCCAGCCCGGCCTGCTGCCGGTGCGCCCAGCCCCGCTCGGTCCACCAGCGCGGGTCGTCGTAGCCGCCGTCGGCGATGAACACCTGGTAGGCGGCGTTGGAGACCGGCGCGGTGTCCAGCCAGTACGCGGGCAGCTCCACCCGGTGCGCGGGCCGCTCGTTGTCCAGCGCCCACGGCTCGGTGTCGGTGCCCATGGTGAACGGGCCTGCCGGGACGAGGACTTCGGCCGGCAGCCGGTCGGCGTGGTCCGGCGGCGCGGGCGCGGTCAGCGCGGCCGGCCCCTTGCGCAGCTGGTGGGTGATCAGCATGGTCTCGTCGTGCTGCTGCTCGTGCTGGACGATCATGCCGAAGGCGAAGCCCGCGTCCAGTAGCGGCGATCCCTCCAGCGGGCTGGCCGCCAGCAGGTCCAGCACCCGCCCGCGTACGTCGTGGGCGTACCCGCGGGCCTCCTTCGGCGGCAGCAGCGGCAGGCTCGGCCGCTCGGACCTGGGGTGCTCGAAGGCGTCGTACAGCGGGTCGATCTCCGGGTGCATCGGGTCGCGGCCGCCGACGTTGCGCAGCAGCCACAGCTCCTCCTGGTTGCCGATGTGCGCCAGGTCCCAGACCAGCGGCGACATCAACGGGGAGTGCTGGGCGACGAGTTCGTCGTCCTCGACGCAGTCGGTGAGGCGGCCGGTGCGCTCGCGGGCGGCCGCCAGCTCGCCGGCGATCAGCTCGCGCAGCACAGCGGGATCGGTGGTGTCGGCGTTCAGCACGCTGCCGTCTCCTCGGAAATCGGGTGGGCGCCGGTGCGCACGGCGTCCAGCTGGTCGTCGGCGGGGCAGCGGCCCCGCACCGGGTAGCGCTCGGCGAACTCGCCCAGGGCGCGCCGCAGCCGGCCGCTCCCGCCGCGCCGGGCCAGCGCCCGGTCGGCGGCGGCGAAACACGCCACCGTGGCGCGGCGCAGCTCCGGGTCGGTCATCCCGAGGCCCGCCGCCCGGCGCCACAGCATGTTGCGCGGCGGCGGGGCACTCCCCGGCTCGGCCAGCGGCTCCAGCGCCGCCAGCGCGGCATCGGTCGCCTGCGGGTCGTCCATCAGCGCGCTGACCAGGGCGAGCGGCACCAGCCAGCCCTCGCCGGGCTGCGCGTCGATCATGCGCAGCTCCAGGTGGCCGCGCGGGCGCACCGGCGGGAACAGCGTGGTGCGGTGGTACTCCAGGTCGGCCATGGTCGCCGGCCGGTCGCCGGCCCCGCGCAGCCACTCCCGGAAGGTCAGCCCCGCGGGCGCCGTCCACGGCTCGCCGTCGGGCCGCTGCACGCACAGCACCTTGGCGTCCAGCACGTACCGCGCCCAGGCGTGCCGCGGGTCGCCGTTGGCCGCCGGGGCCAGCGTGCGGCTGGGGTCCATCCGCGACCAGACCGTCTGCCGCATCGACTTGTAGCCGGTCGGCCGGCCGTCCAGCAGCGGGGAGTTGGCGAACGCCGCGACCAGCACCGGCCCCAGCGCGTGGGCCAGGCGCCAGCGCGCCGCCAGCTGCGCCTCGGACCCGGAGTCCACGCAGACCTGCACCGACGCGGTGCCGCACATCATGATCCGGCCCCACGGTCCGGTCCGGTCGAAGTACTGCTCCATCGCGACGTAGCGCGGGTGGGAGGCCTGCATCCGGCGCTCGCGGGCCAGCGGATCGGTACCGCTTCCGGTGAGCCGCAGTCCCTGCGCGGCGTACGCGGCGCTCAGCGCCGCCTGGTCGGCCAGCAGCAGGTCTGCGCAGCGGTCGGGATCATCGGCGGGCTGGGAGCTGAGCTCGACCTGTCCGCCGGGTTCGTGGGTGAGACGGGAGCCCGCCGGGAGCTGCGGGCCTTCGGGGTGCGCCGGGAGCGCCGCCAGGGCGGCCGCGACGCGGTCGGGATCCACCGGATCGTCGGGACATCGGGCGTCATGGACGAACCACTCGGCCTCCACCCCCACCAGCCGGGGCGGCCCGATCTTGAAACATATGCCGGCCAGATGGCGTTCAGCCGTGGCCTCGGTCAGCGGGGTCACGCTCGGTGGCGTCTCCTGCCGTCCCGCGGCCGAATGCGGGCGTACGGGTATCACCGGACTCACCATCCCTCGGGTATGCGGTTGCGGCCCGGTACTTCCTGCTCAGTCTGCCCCGCGGCAAACCTCGGCGCTTCTCAGAGCGCGTTGTCGCTGGTCAACCGGGTGAGTGCGGTTCGCAGACGGTCGAGCGGGAGGGCGAAATTCAGCCGCAGGCATCCGGAACCGGCCACTCCGAAGTCCGCGCCGTCCGAGAGTTCGACCTTGCGCTCCGTGAGCAGCCGGCCGCGGCTGCCGAGGCCCGTACCGTCCAGCCACAGCAGGTACGACGCCTGCGGACGGGCCAGCACCGCGCCGCCGAGCGCCGCCGTCGCCAGGTCCCGCGCCGCGGTCAGGTGCGCCAGCAGGTCGTCCAGCCACGGCCCGCCCTCGGCCAGCGCCGCCCGCTGCACCACCTGCTCCAGCAGCCCGCCCTCCCACAGCCCGTACCCGGCCATCACCGCCGCGAGCCGCTCCCGCAGCCCGGGATCCGGCACCAGCGCGAAACTGCTCGGCACGCCGGACGCGTTGAACGTCTTGCCCACCGAGTTGAGCGTCACCACGTGCCGGGCGCCGCCGGTCACCGCCACCGCCACCGGATGCTCCTGCCCCGCGTCCGGGTGCACCAGGTCCCCGTGCACCTCGTCCGAGACCAGCAGTCCGCCCCGCCCGGCCACCAGCTCGGCGAGCGCGGCGATCTCGTCGGCCCGCCACAGCCGGCCCGACGGGTTGTGCGGACTGCTCAGCAGCACCAGCCCCGGCCGGTGCCGCGCGAACTCCGCCACCGGCAGCCGGTAGCCCTCCGCCCCCCGGGTGAACGGCACCTCCCGGAACGCCACCCCCGCCGCCCGGCAGATCTGCCCGAACCCGCCCCACTCCGGCGACCCGAACACCGCCGGGCCCGGCAGCTCCCCGACCGCCTCCACCAGCAGGCGCACCGCCGTCCGCGGCCCGAACGGCAGCAGCATCACCCAGTCCGGATCCACCTCCACCCGGTGCCGCTGCCGGTACCACCGCGCCACCAGCTCCCGGTCCGCCTCCTCGCACACCGTGTAGCCCAGCGCCCCGTGCCGCGCCCGCTCCGCCAGCGCCGCGCCCACGGCCGGCGGGCCCGGCAGATCCATGTCCGCCAGGCCCAGCGCGATCCGGCCCGCCCCGGCCCGCGCCCACTTGGCACTCCCCGTGCCCGACCGATCGAACTCCCCGAACACCGCACCTCCCGCGCACCGCCTACCCGACCACCCCCTCCTACCCAGCGCCGCCGCCCGCGCCCACCGCTGTCCACCGAATGGTCGGGCACGTCGTGAACCGCGCCTGGCGCGTACCCTGCCGGGTGATCGACTCCGCGAGGGGAGCGGCACCGCACCACCGGGGGTACGCCATGACGACGCTGGAACAGACCGCCGGCGAGGAGGTCACCCTCTTCGTCGCCCGCCGGGTCGACCGCGGCCACGAGCAGGAGTTCGAACGCTGGGCCCGCGCCATCCTCGGCGCCGCCGCCGCACACCCCGGCAACCTCGGCACCGGCCTGCTCCGCCCCTCCGCCCCCGGCGAACCCTGGCACCTGCTGCTGCACTTCCGCGACGCCGACGCCTTCCGCGCCTGGCAGCTCTCCCCGGCCCGCGCCGCCTGCTTCGCCAGGGCCGACGGCCACCACGTCGAGGTCGCCCGCCGCGAACTCCACGGCATGGAAGGCTGGTTCGCCACCACTCCGGCCGGCGCCAGGAGCGCGCCGCCGCCCCGCTGGAAGATGACGATCGCCTCCACCCTCGCCATCGCCCCGCTCACCCTCACCACCAACCTGCTGCTCACCCCCCACCTCACCGCCCTCCCCGTCACCCTCCGCACCCTCCTCCTCGCACCCCTGATCAGCGCCCTGATGACGTACGTCGCCCTCCCCGCCACCACCACGGCCCTCCGCCGCTGGCTCTTCCCGCGCTGAGACTGTTCTTCCTCAGGGGCTCGGGGAACCTGCGATCGCGGCCGCCCCCGGTGACGAACCCTCTCAACTCGAAAGGCGCCGCTCCAGCGGAGTGCGGAACCGCGGAGTGATCCGCACATCCCCCACCCACCCCCGCAACCGCTCCGCCTCCACCGCGACGGCCGCCTCGACGGACGCCGCATCCGCCTCGGCCCCCAGCAGCTCCCAGACGATCTCCCCGTCCGCCCGCTGCGCCCAGCCGCCGACGATCCGGCCGTTCCACCACACGGTCGGCCCGATGTTGCCCGAGCGGTCGACCAGCTCACCCCGCAGCGCCGCGCCGAAGTACCAGTCGCGCTGCTGCCACCCCATCGCCGTCGGGTCCAGCGAGGGCAGCAGTGCCGCCCAAGGCTCCGCGGGCGCGGCCACCGCCTCCGCGTCCCCGGGCAGGACGTACCCCTCGCCGCCGTCCTCCAGCTCGACGGCGACGGCGTCGCACGCGGCGAGTGCGGCCCGGACCTCCCGGACGCCCCAGCCGGTCCACCACTTCAGGTCCTCCGCGGTCGCCGGGCCGTACGAGGCGAGCCACCGCGCGGCGAGTGCGGCCTGGGCGTCGGCGACGGGCAGCGGCGGGTAGGGCCGGTGCAGCGCCCACTGGTGCTGGCTGCTGGTCCAGCTGCCGACCGGCCGGCGGCGGACGATGGCGCCCTCCATGCCGAGGACGCGCAGCAGCCGCATGCTGACACTCTGCGTGGTCGCGTACGAGGTGCCGACGCCGTACGGGATCTCCTGGCGCAGCTCGGGCACCAGGGTGCCGAGTCGGGCGCCGGTCGCCTCGCCGGCGTCGGCCAGGGCGGCGAGGGTGCGGTCCTCGACCCGGGCGGTCCAGCCGGCGTCCAGGCCGGCGGCGGCGAACGCGGCGAGCATGGAACGGCGTTCGCGCGCGGCGACCTTGAGGGTGGTGGAGGAGTGGACGACGGGCGCGGCGGCCTCGTCGACGACGAACAGGGTGTGCCGCATGCCGTGCATCCGGACCAGGGTGTCGTCCTCGTAGAGCGCCTGCTCGGTGGGGGCGGCGGACGGTGCGCGGAGCCGGGCGGCGACGGAGAGGAAGACGGTGGACGGGTCGGTGGCGTGCAGGGCGACGACCGCGCCCGCGACGTCCTCGGTCCGGTCGGCCCGGTGCGCGGGCGCCAGCAGGTGGCGGACGCCCAGCCGGGCGCGGCGCTGCTCGTCGTCGATCCGGGGGCGGGCGGTCATCGCGGGCGGGCTCCTTCGGTCGGTGCCGGGCCCGGGCGGGACGTCGGGCTCCCCGCCAGTGATAGCAAACCGCGGGCCCGCACCGCAGCGCGACAGCACCGTCCGCAGCCGACAGTCCGTCAATGCGGGAGCGCTCCCACCAAGTTCGGTCGAAGTCCTTGACGTGCATGCGCCTGCATGGGTTCATATCCCGTGACCCCGGGCCCAGTTGGGCCTTCGGGTCCACCAGATATGGGAGCGCTCCCACACGTGGCTCCCAGCAGGGTCCGTCCCCCACCCGAAAGGATCCCGTCTGTGTCGGCCCAACTGCTCAGCCGTCTGAGGACGGCCGCGGCCGCCGTGGCGCTCAGCGCCGCGTCCGTGCTGCCGATCGCGACCGCGCAGTCCGCCCATGCGGCGGCCGCCCGCGTCGACAACCCCTACGTCGGCGCCGGGGTCTACGTGAACCCCGAGTGGTCCGCCAAGGCCGCCGCCGAGCCCGGCGGCACGGCGGTCTCCGACCAGCCGACCGCCGTCTGGCTGGACCGGATCGCCGCGATCAACGGCGTGAACGGCTCGATGGGCCTGCGGGCCCACCTCAACGCCGCGGTCGCCCAGTCGCAGGCGGCCGGCAGGCCGGTCGTCTTCCAGGTGGTCGTCTACGACCTCCCCGGCCGCGACTGCGCGGCGCTCGCCTCCAACGGTGAGCTCGGCCCGACCGAGATCGGGCGCTACAAGAGCGAGTTCATCGACCCGATCGCGACGATCCTGGCCGACCCGGCCTACGCGAGCCTGCGGATCGTCACCACGATCGAGATCGACTCGCTGCCCAACCTGGTGACCAACGCGGGCGGCACCGCCACCGCCACCCCGCAGTGCGACACCATGAAGGCCAACGGCAACTACGTCACCGGCGTCGGCTACGCCCTGGCCAAGCTGGGCGCGATCCCGAACGTCTACAACTACATCGACGCGGGCCACCACGGCTGGCTGGGCTGGGACTCCAACCTCGGTCCGGCGGTGGACGTGCTCAAGCAGGCGGCGACCGCCTCCGGCTCGACCGTCGCCGATGTCCAGGGCTTCATCGTCAACACCGCCAACTACTCGGCGCTGAAGGAGCCCGACTTCACCATCGACGACACGGTGAACGGCACCTCGGTGCGGCAGAGCAAGTGGGTGGACTGGAACCGGTACGTCGACGAGACCACCTACGCCAAGGCGTTCCGGGACAAGGCGGTGGCGGCCGGGTTCGACGCGAACATCGGCATGCTGATCGACACCTCCCGCAACGGCTGGGGCGGCGCCGGCCGTCCGGCCGGGCCCGGCCCGAAGACCTCGGTGGACGCGTACGTGGACGGCGGCCGGATCGACCGCCGGTTCCAGACCGGCAACTGGTGCAACCAGTCCGGCGCGGGCCTCGGCGAGCGTCCGAAGGCGGCCCCCGAGGCCGGCATCGACGCCTACGTGTGGGTGAAGCCGCCCGGCGAGTCGGACGGCGCCAGCTCGGCCGTCGCCAACGACGAGGGCAAGGGCTTCGACCGGATGTGCGACCCGACGTACACCGGCAACGCCCGCAACAACAACAACATGTCGGGCGCGCTGCCGAACGCCCCGCTGGCCGGCCACTGGTTCTCCGCGCAGTTCCAGGAGCTGCTGAAGAACGCCTACCCGCCGGTGGGCGGCGGTGGCGGCACCACGGACACCACCGCCCCGACCGCGCCCACCGGGCTGACCGCCCCCGCGACCACGAGCAGCAGCGTCTCGCTCGCCTGGACGGCCGCCACCGACAACGTCGGCGTCACCGGCTACGACGTGTACCGCGGCGCCACCCTGGTCGCATCGACCTCGGCCACCTCGTACACCGACAGCGGGCTGAGCGCCGCCACCGCGTACAGCTACACCGTCCGGGCCAGGGACGCGGCCGGCAACGTCTCGGCGGCCTCCGCGGCCCTCGCGGTGACCACCCCGGGCTCCGGCGGTGGCGGCGGGTCGGCCGGCTGCACCGCCACGTACCGGATCAGCAGCGACTGGGGCGCCGGGTTCAACGCCGACGTCACCGTCACCAACACCGGCGCGAGCGCCACCAAGGGCTGGAAGGTGACCTGGACCTTCGCCGGCAACCAGCAGGTCACCAACTTGTGGAACGGCGCCGTGACCCAGTCGGGCAGCGCGGTGACCGTGCTCAACGCCGGCTACAACGGCGCGATCGCGGCCGGTGGATCCACCGGATTCGGCTTCGGAGCCTCCTACTCCGGCGCCAACGCCGTTCCGACGCTCACCTGCACCGCGAGCTGACCCGCTGCACCCGATCCGTCGAACCAGCCGCCCGCACCCGGACGTTCCGGGTGCGGGCGGTCCGTCGTCGCCCCGACCGGATCAACCCGTCAGCAGGAAGGCCGAGTTGACCAGGGCGACATGGGTGAAGGCCTGCGGGGTGTTGCCGAGCTGGCGGCCGGCCACCGGGTCCCACTGCTCGGAGAGCAGCCCGAGGTCGTTGCCGAGGCCGACCACCTGGCCGAACAGGTCGCGGGCCTCGGCGACCCGGCCGAGCGCGGCCAGCGCGTCCGCGAGCCAGAACGAGCAGGCAAGGAAGGCGCCTTCGGGTCCGTCCAGGCCGTCCGAGCCGGTCTCGGTGGAGTAGCGGCGGACGAAGCCGCCGTGGTCGAGCCCCTCTCGGACGGCCTCCACGGTGCGGGCCACCCGGGGGTCGTCCGGCGGCAGGAAGCCGGTCTTGGGGATGAACAGGGTGGCCGCGTCCAGCTCCTTGGCGCCGTAGCTCTGGACGAAGACGCCGCGGCGACGGTCGAAGCCGTTGGCGCAGACGTCGGCGTGCACCAGGTCGCGCATCGCCCGCCAGCGCTCCACCGGCGCGGGCAGGCCGGTGAGTTCGGCCATCTTCACGGCGCGGTCGGCGGCCACCCAGGCCATCACCTTGGAGTGGACGAAGTGGCGGCGCACGCCGCGCACCTCCCACAGGCCCTCGTCCGGCTCCGACCAGTGCTTCTCCAGGAAGGACATCAGCGCCCGCAGCAGGCTCCAGACCTGGCGCTCCATCGGGATGCCGGCCAGCAGGGCGAGGTGCAGGGTGTCCACCACCTCGCCGTAGACGTCCAGTTGGAGCTGGCGGATGGCGGCGTTGCCGAACCGGACCGGGGCCGAGCCCTGGTAGCCGGGCAGCCAGTCGGCGACCGTCTCGGGCAGCCCGCGCTCACCGGCCACGCCGTACACCGCCTGGAGGTCGCCGGGGTCGCCGGCGATGGCCCGCAGCAGCCACTTGCGCCAGGCCGCGGCCTCCTCGCGGAAGCCGCCGCGCAGCAGGGCGGAGAGCGTCATGCTGGAGTCGCGCAGCCAGCAGAAGCGGTAGTCCCAGTTGCGCTGGCCGCCGATCCGCTCGGGCAGCGAGGCGGTGGGGGCGGCGACGATCCCGCCGGTGGGCTCGTACGCGAGCGCCTTGAGGGTGATCAGCGAGCGCAGCACCGCCTCCCGCCACTCGCCCCGGTAGCGGCAGCCGGACGACCAGCGCTGCCAGCCCTCCAGGGTGCGCTCGAGCGCGGCGTCGGGGTCGCTGCGCGGGCTGGTGGTGAGGTGCGAGGGCTGCCAGGTGAGCACGAAGCGGACCCGCTCGCCGGCGTGGACGGTGAAGTCGGAGACGGTGGCGCCGTCCACGCCCATGGTGTGGACGCCGGGCGGCACCCGCAGCCAGGCGGAGTCGGGCCCGGCGACCGCGACCCGGTGGTGCTCGGTGCGGCGCACCCAGGGCTCGACCCGGCCGTGGTTGAAGCGCAGCCGCAGCTCGCCGCGCATCGGCACGCTGCCGTCCAGGCCCTCGACGATCCGGAACAGCTGGGGGACGCGGTCGCGCTGCGGCATGAAGTCGATCACCCGGACGCTGCCGTCCGGGGTCTCCCAGTGGGTCTCCAGCACCAGGCTGTCGCCGCGGTAGCGCCGGGTGGTGCACGGGCCGCCGCCCTGCGGGGCGAGCCGCCAGGCGCCGTGGTCGGCGGTGCCGAGCAGGCCGGCGAAGCAGCTGGGGGAGTCGAAACGGGGCAGGCAGAGCCAGTCGACCGAGCCGTCCCGTCCGACCAGGGCGGCGGTCTGGAGGTCTCCGATGAGGGCATAGTCCTCGATGCGTCCGGCCATCGTGGCCATTCTCCGCCGCTTTGCCGGTCGGTTCACGCCGACGGGGCCGGCGCGCCGACGGCAGGTCCGGCGCGCCCGCCGGGCTCCGCCCGTTCGGTCGTCACCGCTTGCGGCACCGATCCGGAATATAGGAAGATCTTTATGTCCTATTGTCATTTTCCGGAAGGGGTGCCGTGATGCGGCGACCGAACTGGGTGCCCGCCGGAACGGACCTGGACAAACCGAACGCGGCCCGGGTCTACGACTACTACCTGGGCGGCTCGCACAACTTCGAGGCCGACCGCCAGATGGCCCGCAAGGCCATGGAGCTCTGGCCCGACCTGCCGCGCATCATGCGGGCCAACCGGGCCTTCCTGCGCCGCTCGGTGCACCTCCTGGCGGAGGAGAAGGGCATCACCCGCTTCCTGGACATCGGCTCCGGCATCCCGACCTTCGGCCCCGTCCACGAGGTCGCCCGCGCGGTGCAGCCGGACACCCGGGTGGTGTACGTGGACCGCGACCCGGTGGCGGTCGCGCACAGCCGGCTGATCCTGGCCGACGTCCCGGACTGCGCCGTGATCGAGGCCGACCTGCGGGACGTCGACGACCTGCTGTCGCGCCCCGAGGTGGTGGAGCTGCTGGAGCCCGGCGAGCCGGTGGCGGTGATGCTGGTGGCGGTGCTGCACTTCGTCACCGACGCGGACGAGCCGGAGAAGCTGGTCGCCCGGCTGCGCGAGGCGCTGCCGCCCGGCAGCGCGCTGGTGGTCTCGCACGCGGGCCTGGAGGGCCGCCCCGACCAGGCCGGCTCCCACCAGGACCTGTACAAGCGCACCCCGACCCCGCTGACCATGCGCAGCAAGGACCGGGTGCGCGGTTTCTTCGAGGGCTTCGAGCTGCTCGAACCAGGAGTCGTCTACCTGCCCGAGTGGCGGCCGGACGAGCCGGGCACGGTCGGCCCGCACCCGGAGCGGATGACCGGACTGGCCGGCGTCGGACTGCTGCCGTGAGCGAGGCGGACCCGGCGGAGACCGGCGGCGAATTCCACGCCGCCTGGACCGCCATGCTCCGGGCGGGCCACGGCAGCGCGGTGCACCCGAGCGTGCTCGGCCGGCTGGCGGCCGAGTCCGGCGACCTGCTGTACCGGGCGGCCCAGGACCAGCCCTTCCAGCCGCGGCTGGCCGGGCAGGCCGGCGCGCTGCTGGTGGACAACCACTTCACCGACCCCGCGGTGCTGGCCGACGCGCTGGAGGTGCTGCAGGCCCAGCCGCTGCCGGACGACCGCGGCCCGGCGCTGTGCGGCGCCTTCGCGGCCGGCTGGGCGGCGGCGCTGCGCGAGCGCACCCTGCGTGAGCAGGAGACCATCCGGCTGGCGGCGGACACCGCCCGGCAGGAGGTGGAGAAGGCGCTGCGGGCCTCCGAGGCCCGGTTCCGGGCGCTGTTCGAGAGCGCGGCGATCGGCATCGGCCTGGGTGACACCGACGGCAACATCCTGGCGGTCAACCGGGCGCTCGGCGAGATCTTCGGCGGCGGACCGGAGGACATGACCGGGGTACGGGTCAACGACCTGGTGCACCCCGAGGACACCCCGGGCGTCTGGGAGGCGTACGAGGAGCTGATCGGCGGCAAGCGGGAGTACTTCCAGTTCGACAAGCCGTACTACCGCCGGGACGGCGAGGTGGTGTGGACCCACCTGACCGTCTCGCTGATCCGCGACGACGACGGCACCCCGCTGTACCAGGTGGCGATGCTGGAGGACATCACCGACCGCTACCGGCTGCAGGAGCGGCTGCGCCACCAGGCCACCCACGACCCGCTGACCGGTCTGCCCAACCGGGCGGCCTTCTTCGAGCGGCTGGAGAAGCTCTTCGAGGAGCCGGAGCCGGGCGCCCGCTTCGGGCTGTGCTACGTCGACCTGGACGGCTTCAAGGTGGTCAACGACAGCCTGGGCCACGACATGGGCGACCAGCTGCTGACCGCGGTGGCGGGCCGCCTGGACGCGGCGCTCAGCCCGCTCGGTCACCTGGTCGCCCGCCTCGGCGGCGACGAGTTCGTGGTGCTGCTGGAGAACTGCCGGGGCGAGCAGGAGGCGGTCGCGGCGGCCAAGACGGTGCTGGCCGCGCTCGCCAAGCCGGTCCTGATCGGCGACCACAAGCTGGCGGTCGGGGCGAGCGTCGGCGTCCTGGAGCGCCGAATCGCCACCACCACGCCGGGCGCCGCCGTACGGGCCGCCGACCTGACCCTGTACCGGGCCAAGGAGGCCGGCCGGGGCCGGTGGACCCTGTTCGACCCGAAGGAGAACGCCCGCGCGGTCAGCCGCTACGCGGTGTCGGTGCGGATGCCGGCGGCCCTCGACCGCGGAGAGTTCTTCATCGACTACCAGCCGATGGTCGACCTGGCGGACGGTTCGATGGCCGGCGTCGAGGCGCTGGTGCGCTGGCGCCACCCGCAGCTGGGCGTGCTCGGCCCGGACGAGTTCGTCGGCGTGGCCGAGGAGACCGGTCTGATCATGCCGCTCGGGCGCTGGGTGCTGGAGCAGGCCTGCGGCCAGGCCGCCGACTGGGTGGCCAGGTTCGGCGACCGCGCGCCCAAACTGAGCGTCAACCTGGCGGTCCGTCAGGCCCGCAACGCCGGGCTGGTGTCGGACATCGACCGGATCCTGCGCTCCACCGGGCTGGACCCCGCCCGGCTCCAGTTGGAGATCACCGAGTCCACCGTGGTCGGCCCCGAGGACGAGGCGCTGAAGGCGCTGCACGCCCTGGTCGACATGGGCGTCTCGCTGGCGGTGGACGACTTCGGCACCGGCTGGTCCAACTTGGCCTACCTGCGCGACCTTCCGGTCTCCGCGCTGAAGATCGCCGGCTCCTTCGTCGGCGACCTGCACGACCCCGCCAAGGACACCCACCTGGGCTGGCGGATCGTCAGCGGCCTGGTGTCGCTGGCCCATACGCTCGGTCTGACCGTCACCGCCGAGGGTGTGGAGAGCCGCGCCGACGCCGAGCGGCTGCGACTGATGGGCTGCGACTGGGCGCAGGGCTGGCACTTCGGCCGGCCGGTGCGCCCCGGTGAGATCGCCCGCCGGATCGCCGAGGCCAATCTGCCCGAATCGGACTTTGCGGGCGAACGGTAAAAAAGTCGGTCATAACTACTTGACGTGACGTCCGTCCCGGGATGAGGATGGGGCCACCGGAACCGCTTCGCGGCGGAGTTCCGGTCTCGCCGGGCACCGCCGGTTCCCGGCCGAGTGAGCAGACGCCTTACCGGGCCGGGGGGTCGAGCGGGGGAGTTTTCCGGGGCTGGGGATCCGCGCCCGTGCGTCGTGC
The DNA here is from genome assembly GCF_024172095.1 of Kitasatospora cinereorecta. Classification (GTDB taxonomy): domain Bacteria; phylum Actinomycetota; class Actinomycetes; order Streptomycetales; family Streptomycetaceae; genus Kitasatospora; species Kitasatospora cinereorecta. Next base: position 384,711 of record NZ_JAMZDX010000002.1, read on the forward strand.
ATCGCTCTTCTCCTACGCCACGGGCGCCGTGCGCCCGCGTGCTTCCCCGAGGGGCTCCCGCGATGAGCACCACTCTGCCCTCCGACCGTCACGGTCAGGTCGTCCCGTACCCCATGCACGACGGCCATCCCATGCGCCGGTCCGACGACCGGGAATCCCAACCCGTACCGCGGCGGCGGGCCACCGACAAGGCCAGGGCCAGCGTCAGCCTGGTCGTCCCGGCCCGCGACGAGGCCCGCAACATCCCCTGGGTGTTCGAGCAGATCCCGCGCTGCGTCGACGAGGTGATTCTGGTGGACGGCTCGTCCAGCGACGCCACCGTCGCCGTCGCCCGCGAGTGCCTGCCGAGCGTGCGCAGCGTCCAGCAGAAGGGCCCCGGCAAGGGCTCGGCCCTGCGCACCGGCTTCGCCGCCGCCACCGGCGACTACGTGGTGATGATGGACGCCGACGGTTCGATGTGGCCCGGCGAGATCCCGCACTACCTCCACTTCCTCGACAACGGCTACGACTTCGTCAAGGGGTCGCGCTGCATCGCCGGCGGCGGGTCGCTGGACTTCACCCGCACCCGAGCGTTCGGCAACCGCGTGCTGCTGGCCGTCGTGAACCGGCTGTACCACTCCGGCCTCACCGACCTGTGCTACGGCTACTGCGCGTTCCGGCGCACCTTCCTGGACGAGCTCGACCTGCGGTCCACCGGTTTCGAGATCGAGGCCGAGATGATCGCCCACGCACTGCGCTCGGGCCTGCGCATCGCCGAGGTCCCGAGCCTCGAACTTCCCCGCCGCAGCGGTCGCTCGCACCTGCACGCCGTCTCCGACGGCCGAAGGGTGCTGCGAACCCTGATCGCCGAACGTCCCGGCGTCAGGACCGCGGCGCCCCATGCCGTGGGGGAGGAGTGATGAATGGCTACGACCGGCGCACCGCTGCGGCCTGCCCCCGCTATGCCGCCCGTGACTCGTTCTACACCCCCGTCAGGGTCGTCGAGCTGGACCTGGACGAACCGAGCGAGCTGCGCTCGCCCGGAGGTCTCGGACCGGTCGACCCCGACGGCCGCGTGTTGGCGTTGGTGCGGCTGCACGGACACCCGCTCGGCTTGGTGAAGGCCACCGGAGCAGCAGGCGAGACCGCCACGCTGTGCCGGGCGCTGGTCGATGCCGCCTACCGGGAACTCCACGTTCCCGCCAGGTCCACCGCGACACCCGCGGCGCGGCGAAGTCGGGTCGCCCGCGCCCGGGTGCCCGCGGGACACCCGCTGGTCTCGGTGATCGTCTGCACCCGGGACCGGGCGGACATGCTGCCCGACTGCCTGGACGCGCTCACCCGGATCAGGTACCCGAACCTCGAGCTGATCGTGGTCGACAACAACGACCCCGACGTCCACGACACCGAGAACGTGGTCCGCGCCGGCTACCCGGACACCGTCCGCTACCTGCGCGAGCCGGTCCGCGGCGCCTCCCGGGCCCGCAACCGCGGCCTCGCCGCGGCGCACGGCGAGATCTGCGCGTTCACCGACGACGACACCGTCGCCGACCCCGGCTGGATCGGCGCCGTGGTGGAGGCCTTCCAGGCGGACCGCCGGGTCGGCTGCGTCACCGGCCTGATGCTGCCCGCCGAACTCGACACCGAGGCCCAGGCCATCGTGGAGACCTACGGCGGACCGACCCGCGGCTTCGCGCCGTTCAGCGCCTCGCTGCGCGAGCGCCTGGACGACCCGCTGCTGCGCTTCTCGGTCGGACGCTTCGGGGCCGGCGCCAACATGGCCTTCCGCACCGACGTGCTCCGCCAGATCGGCGGCTTCGACGAGCGGACCGGGCCCGGCACGCCCACCCGCGGCGGCGAGGACCTGCTGGCCTTCCTGCGCGTCCTGACCGCCGGGCACACCGTGACCTACCACCCCGACGGGCTCATCTGGCACCGCCACCGCCGGACCATGGCCGCCCTGGAGACCCAGGTCTTCGGCTTCGGCACCGGCTACGGGGCCTGCCTGGCCGCCGCGGTGTCCCAGCAGCCGAGCCTGCTGGCGAGCCTGCTGCGCCTGCTGCCGTACGGCCTGTGGCGCTGGGCGGCGGCCCGCCGCCGGCACAGCACCACCGCCCGCTGCAACCCGTCCACGGCCCGGCAGGACTCGCTGCGCCGGCTCAGCATGCTGGAGGCCCGCGGCCTCGCCTACGGCCCGTTCTGCTACGCACTGAGCGTCTGGCGCAAGCGCGGCACCGCCGCCATCGAGCTGGGAGGACGGTCGTGACCTCCACCACCGTCACCGCCGTCCGCCCGGACGGGCCGGTCCAGGTCGTCGAACTGGACCTCGACCGGCCCACCGAACTCAACCGCCCCGGCGGCGAGCCGCTCACCGCTCCCGCCGGACCGGTCCTCGCCCTGGTCCGCCACGCCGGGCGCCCGCTCGGCCTGGTCGGCTCCGGCGGACCGGCCCGCGAGGTGACCGCCCTGTGCGACGACGTGGTGGCGGCCGCCCGTCGGGAGTTCGACCACCCCGCACCCGCCGACGCACCGGCCGACCCCACCGAGCCGCCCACCGTCTCCGTCATCGTCTGCACGCACAACCGGGAAGGGATCCTGCCGCGCTGCCTCGACTCACTCCTGCGGACCGGCTATCCGCACGTCGAGGTCATCGTGGTGGACAACGCACCCGCGAACGACGCCACCGAGACGCTCGTCCAGGTGCGCTACCCCGACCAGGTCCGCTACCTGCGCGAGCCGGTGGCGGGCCTGGCACGGGCCCGCAACCGGGGACTCGCGGCCGCCCGCGGCGAGATCTGCGCCTTCGCCGACGACGACCTCGTCATCGACGCCGGCTGGGTCGGGGCGCTGGCCGAGCCCTTCCGCCGCGACCGGCGGATCGGCTGCGTCACCGGACTGGTGCTGCCGTCCGAACTGGACACCCCCGCCCAGCGCGTCCTGGAGCGCTACGGCGGCTACTCCAAGGGCTTCGCCGCCCGCAGCTGGTCGCTGGCCGACCACCCGGACGACCCGCTCTTCCCGTTCGCCACCGGCCGGCTCGGCACCGGCGCCAACATGGCCTTCCGCACCGACCTGCTGCGCGCCATCGGCGGCTTCGACGCCGCCACCGGCACCGGCACCCCCGCCCGCGGCGGCGAGGAACTGCTCGCCTTCCTGCGCGTCCTCACCGCCGGGCACACCATCGCCTACCGGCCGGACGCCCTGGTCTGGCACCCCCACCCGCGCACCATGGCGGAGCTCAACGCCCAGGTCTTCGGCTTCGGCGTGGGCTTCGGCGCCTACCTGACCGCGGCCGTCTCGCACCGGCCCGCCCTGCTCGCCGCACTGGTCCGCCAGGTGCCCCGCGGGGTGTGGCAGACCGTCCGCCGCGGCCGCGGGCCCGCCGAACCGGCCGCCCGCCCGATCGCCCGCCTCGGCCGGCTCGAACTGCGCGGCCTGCTGTGCGGCCCGTTCTGCTACGCGCTCAGCGCCTGGCGCGAGCACGCCCTCGCCTCCGGAGGGCAGTCGTGACCACCCGCCCGCAGCTGACGGCGACCGCACCCGTGCGGCCGTGCTCCTGCCCGCTGCCGCTGCCCTGCCAGTGCTCCTACCGGCAACTGGTAGTGGCCCGGCTGCGGGCCGCCACGCCGGCCGGGCTGCGCGAGCCGCTGCTGCGCAACGGGCACATCCTGGCGGCCAGTTCGCTGGTGGCCGCGGGGCTCGGCTCGATCTTCTGGATCCTCTCCACCCGCTCGTACAGCGCCGAGAACGTCGGGCGCAGCTACGCGGCGCTGTCCGCCGCCACCTTCCTGTCCACCCTGGGCAGCTTCAACCTCGGCGACGTCCTGGTCCGCTTCGTGCCGACCGCCGGCCGGCACACCCGCCACCTGGTCCTGCGCTGCTACACGGTCAGCATCACCTTCAGCGCGCTGGCCGCCGGCGTCTTCCTGCTGCTGGTCCCCACCATCGCCCCCGGGCTCGCCTTCCTGCGCGATCCGCTGGTGGCCGCCGCCTTCGTCGCGGCGACCGCCGGCTACTCCGTCTTCGTGCTGCAGGACGGCGCCCTCACCGGGGTGCGGCGCACCGGCTGGGTACTGGCCGAGAACGCCATGTTCGCGGTGGCCAAGGTCGCCCTGCTGGCCACCTGCGCCGCACTGGCCCTGGGCTCCGGAATCCTGGTCTCCTGGGCGGCCGCGCTGGTGGTGGCGATCGTCATCACCAACACGGCGCTGTTCGCCCGGGCGATCCCGGCCCACCAGCGGGCCGCCCGCCCCGACGCCCGCCCGCCCGAGCGGGTGATGCGCTGGGCCACCTCCGACTACGTGGGCAACCTGTCCACCATCGGCACCTACAGCGTGGTGCCCCTGATGGTCCTCAACCACCTCGGGGCCGGCCACAGCGCCTACTACTCGCTCGCCTTCATCATCGCCGACACCCTGTACGCGGTCGCCTTCGCCATGGGCCACTCGCTGGTCGTCGAGGGCGCCCGCGACCCGGCCCGGCTCGCCGAGCTCGGCCGCCGGATGCTGCGCAACTCCGTCCTGCTGCTGTCCGCCGCGGCGGCGGTGGTGGTGGTCGGCGCGCCGTGGATCCTGCGGCTGTTCGGCCCGGAGTACGCCGCCAACGGCACCACGGTGCTGCGCCTGATGGCGCTGTCCACCGTGCCCAACGCGGTGCTCAGCGTCGCCATCCAGGTCGCCCGGGTGCGCCGTTCGGCGCTCGGGATGATCGGACTGCGGGTCGCCTTCGCCCTGCTCGTGGTCGGCCTGGTCGCCGGACTGCTGCCCGCCTTCGGACTGACCGGCGTCGGCGCGGCCTGGCTGATCGCCGAGTGCGCGATAGCACTCCCCCTGCTGCTCACACTCAACCGCTGGCTGCCGAAAAGGACCGGGAGGTCGTGATGGACGCCGTGCCGACCCTGTCCGTGGTGATCTGCACCTACACCCTGGACCGCTGGGACGATCTCCGGGCGGCCGTGACCTCGGTCAGCGGCCAGCGCAGGCCACCGGCCGAACTCCTGGTGGTGGTCGACCACTGCCCCGAGCTCGCCCGCCGCACCCTCAGCGACCTGCCCGGCACCCGGGTGCTCGCCAACCGGGAGCAGCGCGGCCTGTCCGGCGCCCGCAACACCGGCGTCGCGGCCGCCCGCGGCGAGGTGGTCGCCTTCCTCGACGACGACGCGGAGGCCGGGCCCGACTGGACCGACCGCCTGCTCGCCGCCTACCGCGACCCCGAGGTGCTCGGCGTCGGCGGACACGTCCAGGCCCGCTGGGACGACGGCCGGCCGTCCTGGTTCCCGCCCGAGTTCGACTGGGTGGTCGGCTGCTCGTACACCGGCCTGCCCCACGACGGCGGCCAGGTCCGCAACCTGATCGGCGCCAACATGTCCTTCCGCCGCGCCGACGTGGTGGCCGCCGGCGGCTTCCGACTCGACCTCGGCCGGGTCGGCACCCGGCCGCTGGGCTGCGAGGAGACCGAGCTGTGCATCCGGATGTCCGCGCGCCGGCCCGGCTCGGTGCTGCGGTACGAGCCCGCCGCCACCGTCCGCCACCACGTCCCCGCGCAGCGCGCCACCTGGTCGTACTTCGCGGCCCGCTGCTTCGCCGAGGGACGCTCCAAGGCCGCCATGTCCCGGCGCACCGGCCGCAGCCCGGCCCTGGCCAGCGAACGGACCTACCTGCGGCACGTCGTGCCGACGGCGCTGGTCCGGGCGCTGCGCCACCGGCAGCTGCGCACCGCGGCCGCCCTGGTCGGCGGCGTGGTCACCACGGTCGCCGGGTACGGCGTCGGCCTGCTGAAGGCCCGGGTCGCCGCGGCCGGACCGGGAGCCTCCGATGGTTGAGCAGGTGACCGGCCCGCCGCAGCCGGCCCAGGGCGACTCCGCCCGGGCGGTCATCCGCTCGGCCAGCACCGTGCTGCAGCGCGCCGCGGGCGGGGCCGGACCGGCCGGCTGGATCGTCCGGCTGGCGCTGCCCGCCGCACTCGGACTCTGGGCCTTCGCCCTCACCCGCACCCGGCTCGACCGGATGGGCGACCTCGGCCTGCTGCAGGCCCTGCCCCCGGCGTACTGGGCCGCGCTGGTCCTGCTCACGGTCGGCTTCGTCGTCGGCCTGCGCACCCCGCGGATCTCCCGGGCCTGGTCCGGGGCGTACGTGCTCGGCCTGATCGCGATCATCCACGCCACGCCCAGCCTGCTCTACCCCTCGCTGCGCTACGCCTGGGCCTGGAAGCACGTGGCGATCGTGGACGCGATGCTCCGTCACAACGGCACCGTCCCCGAGCCGCACAACCTCGACATCTACAACCAGTGGCCCGGTTTCTTCCAGCTCAACGTGCTGATCCTGCGGGTCACCGGCCTGCACTCGGCGCTCGGCTACGCCTCCTGGTACCCCGTCATCGCCAATGTGCTGCTGCTCGCACCGCTGCTGGCGATCTTCCGGACGCTCACCCAGGACCGGCGGCTGGTCTGGGGCGCGGTGTGGCTGTACTTCTCCACCTCCTGGGTGGGCCAGGACTACTTCTCCCCGCAGGCCTTCGCGTACCTGCTGTTCCTGACCGTGCTGGCCATGGTGCTGCGCCGGCTGCCCGCCCGGCAGCTCCACCCCGCCGGGGCCCCGGCCGACAGCGGCGCCCGGGCCCTCGGCGGGCCCCCCGAGGCCCGACCCCGGCGGGGCTGGCGGCCGCTGCCCTTCTGCCTGCTGGTGGTCCTGACGGCGGCGATCGTCTCCAGCCACCAGCTGACCCCGCTGATGCTGATCAGCTTCCTGACCATGCTGGCCGTCCCGCGGCGCAACCGCCGGGTGGTGCTGCCCGCGCTCGCCGTCGCCGTCGGGCTGACCTTCCTGTGGGACGCCACCGTCGCCCACCCCTACCTGTCGACCAACGTCGGCAACCTGGTCGGCGCTCTCACCTCGCCCGACCGCAACGCGCTGCCCGGCCTCTCCCGCCTGGGCGCCATGGCGCCCGCCCAGCTGTTCGCCTCCATGGTGGTCAAGGGCCTGACCGTCGGCATGGCGCTGCTCGCGCTGTCCGCGCTGGTGGTCCACCGCTGGACCCGGCACACCGCGCTGCCGTGGCTGCTGGTGGCCCCGGTGCCGCTGCTGCTGGCCAACGGCTACGGCGGAGAGATGATCTTCCGGGCGTACCTGTTCGCCCTGCCGGCCGCCGCCTTCCTGGCCGCCACGGTGCTGATCCCGACCGCGACCCGGCACGGCGCGGCGGTGCGGCTGCGGGTCTGGGGCTCCACCGCGGTGATGCTCGCCCTGCTGGGCAGCCTGTTCTTCGGCTACTACAGCAAGGAGCAGATGAATTACTTCACGCCGGACGAGGTCGCCGCGACCCGCTACGTCGCCGACGCCGCCCCGCCCGGCGCCCGGGTGGTCACCGTCACCGGCGACCTTCCCGGCGGCGAACTGCGCTACGACGAGCACGAACTGATCGTGCTGGCCAACGGTGCCCTGCCCGACCGGCAGCTGCTGGTCAACGACACCGCGGCCGAACTGGAGACCCAGCTGAACCAGCTCGGCGCCGGCGGACCGGTCTACCTGGTCCTGACCCGGGGCCAGGTGGCCGAGTCCCGCCTCACCGGCGTCTTCCCGGCCGGCACCCTCGAGAAGGTCCGGGCCGCGGCCGACGGCTCCCCGGACCTGAGGCCGGTCTTCTCCACCCCCGACGCGGTGGTCTACCACCTGGTCGGGCCCTCCACCCAGGCCGCCGGCGGGAACTGAGGACGTGGTCGGCGATGAACGGACGACTCAGGGCAATCGCCCCGACCCGGGCGCGCACCGCGCTCGCCCTCTCCGGCTGGGCCGCACTGGCCGCCACCGCGCTGCCGCCCGCCAACCCGCTGCGGGTCGTCGTGGTGACCGGCTTCGTCCTGCTGGGACCGGGGGCCGCGGCGGTCGGCGTCGCCGGCCTCGCCCCGGCCCGCTACGCCCGCTGGTCGCAGCACGTCGCGGCCGCCGCCCTCGCCCTCGCGGTCAGTGCCGCCGCCGCCACCGTGACCGCCGAGGCCCTGCTGCTGACCCACCGGTTCACCCCCACCCGGGCCGTGCTGGTCCTCGCCGTGCTCACCACCGTGCTCGCCCTGACGCCGCCGCGGCGGCGCCCGGGCCCGGTGGCGGCCGAGCCCGCCCCCGGCGGGCCGTCCCCGGCCGCCGGCACCGGCCCGCAGGGACCGGCCGCCCGCACCGGCCCGCACGGACCGGCCGGCCGTGCCGCGCGCCGGATCGGCGTTTACCCGCCGGTCCTCCTGCTGGTGCTCGCCGTCACCGCCTGCACCAACGCCACCGGACGGACCCTGTCGGCGGCCGGCTCGCGGCCGCCGGCGGCCGCCGACCTGCCGCCCGCCGACCGGCTCCCGGACCTCCCCGCGCTGCCCGGAGCCTGGCACCCGGTCTTCCGTGACGACTTCGACGGCACCGCGCTGAACCGTGCGGACTGGGCCACCTGCTACGACTGGAACGACGGCGGCTGCACCAACGCCGGCAACCACGAGCTCGAGTGGTACCGGCCCGGTCAGGTGCACGTGGGCGACGGCGCGCTGACCCTCACCGCCGACCGCCGGGCCACCCAGGGCGGCGACGGCCACACCTACCCGTGGACGTCCGGCATGGTCACCACCGGCCGCGACAGCTGGAACGGCACGCCCCGGCACACCTTCACCTACGGCTACTACGCCGCGGCCATCAAGGCGCCGGCCGACCCCGCCGGGATGTTCCCCGCGTTCTGGCTCATCCCCGCCGACTCGCGCGCCACCCCGCCCGAACTCGACATCGCCGAGTTCATCCACTCCAACCAGGCCGTGGACCTGCACCTGCACTGGCGCTCCGCGGCCGGCGAGGACGTCCACGACGGCACCAGGTACGGTCCCGCGGACTTCGCCGGCGGCTACCACGTCTTCGCCATGGACTGGGAGCCCGACGCGGTCACCTGGTACGTCGACGGCGTCGAGCGCTACCGGATGGACGACCCGTCCCTCGTCCCGGACGTGCCGATGGAGCTGGTGCTCGACCTCGCCGTGGGCTTCCAGGCCGCGCCGCCCGACTCGGTGGACCGGACGAGCCTTCAGGTCGCCTGGGTCGGGGTCTGGCAGCACTGACAACCGGGGACCGCCGAGGACCGCAAGCTGAGGAGAGAAGTCATGACCGTCGTGCCCGTCTTCCTGTACCACTCGGTGTCCACCGACCCGCCCTCCTGGATCGCCCCGTTCACGGTCACCCCGAACACCTTCTCGGCACAGCTCGCCCAGATCGCCGCGAGCGGGCTGACCATCATCCCGCTGAGGCAGCTGGTCTCCGCTCTACGCGGGGGGCCACCGGTACCGGACAGGTCCTGCGTCCTGACCTTCGACGACGGCTTCGCCGACTTCTACTGGACCGTGGCGCCCGTGCTCAGCGAGAAGGGCCTCCCGGCCACGCTCTACGTGACCACCGGAGCCATCCACCCGCCGGGCGGCCCGCCCAGCGGCAGCGCCCTCCCGCCGGCCCAGATGCTGAACTGGCGGCAGGTCACCACCCTGGACGCGCTGGGCGTCGAGATCGGCGGCCACACCAGGACCCACCCCCAGCTCGACACCCTGCCGGCCGCCCGGCTGCACGACGAGATCGTGGACAGCAAGAAGCAACTGGAGGACGCGGTCAGCCACCAGATCCACTCCTTCGCCTACCCGCACGGCTACTCCAGCGCGGCGGTCCGGCGCAAGGTCGCCGAGGCCGGCTACTCCTCGGCCGCGGCGGTGCGCAACGCGCTCAGCTCCCCGGCCGACGAGCCGCTGCGGATCGCCCGGCTGATGGTCATGGCCGACACCAGCGCCGAGCGCTTCGCCGAGTGGACCCGCGGCCGGGGTGCGCCGGCCGCCCCGATGCCGGAGAGCGTGCGCACCAGGGCCTGGCGGATGTACCGGCGGGCCAGGGCGGCCTTCGGCACCCCGCCCGGCGGGCCGCAGATCCGGGAGGAGCGGTGAGTTCAGTGCTGCCAGACCCGCACCCGGTCCACGTCGAGGCGCGCCGAGTCCACCCCGTCCGGCGGAGCGGCGGGGTAGCCGACGGCCAGCGTGAGGAGCACCTCCATCGGCACGGCCGGGATCTTCGAGGTGTCGGCGACCCGGTAGCGCTCGACCCCGTCGACGTACCAGGTGAGGGCGTCGGGCTCCCAGTCCACCGCCAGGGTGTGGAAGGCGGACGGGAAGTCCACCGGTCCCCAGTGCGCGTCCTGATGCAGGTCGGCGCCGTCGGGGCCGGCCCAGTGCAGGGTCATCTGGAGGTACTGGGAGGTGCCGATCAGCTCGCCCGCGTCGATCTCGGGCGGCACCCTGCGGCTCTCCGGCATCAGCCAGAACGCCGGGAACATGCCGTCGCCGCCGGGCATGCGGACCGAGGCCTCGACGTAGCCGTAGGTGAAGACGTGCCGCGGGGCGGCGTCCCAGGAGTCCCGGCCGGTGGAGATCATGCCGGAGGTCCAGGGGTAGGTCCGGCCGTCGCCGCCGACGGTCGCCCGGCGCTGCGCGGTGAGCGTGGCCGTGCCGCCGCCGACGGTGACCTGCTCGGGCCGGTACCACTGGAGCTCGTGGTTGCCCGCGTTGGTGCAGCCGCCGTTGTTCCAGTCGTAGCAGGTCGTCCACTTCGCCGGATCCAGCGCATGGCCGTCGAAGTCGTCGCCGAACACCAGGTGCCACGGGCCGGGGGCGGCCGGGCCCGCGGACTGCGGTCCGGGCGTCCCGGCGGAGCGCGCCGGACCGGGGGAGGCGCTGCCCGCACCCCCGCCGCAGGCCGAGGCGAGGACCAGGAGCGGCGCCAGGAGCCCGGCGCCCACCGCCCGGACGCGCATGGTCAGTGCCGGCCGCCGGCGACCGCGCCGCTGATCCGGCCCGCCGCGAAGCCGGTGCCCGCGACGAAGCGCATCACCGGGCCGAAGGTGTCCGCGGCGGAGAGCCCGGCGAAGTACAGGCCCGGGACCGAGGACTCGAAGGTGGCGGAGAGCCGCGGCGAGCCCGCCGGGGTCCGGCGCAGCGCCCGCTCCACCGCCGGGTCCAGCAGGTCGAGGCGGGCCACGTCCACCTGGTACCCGGTCGCGGCCAGCACGTGGTCCACCTCCAGCTCCCGGGTCGCGCCGCGCAGGCGCAGCAGTACGCCGTCGCCCTTGCGCTCCGCCTGCTCGACCGAGTGGCCGGTCAGCACCGGGAACTTGCCGTCCACCCGCGGCCGCAGCCACCAGGCGCCCGAGGGCCCCAGCACGGTCCGTACGAAGTGGACCCGGCTCCGGTCGGGCAGGTGCCGGAACGCGCCGGGAGCGCGGCTGAACGCGAACAGCGACCAGCCCGGGCCGAGCGGCGAACCCGGCTTGACCAGCCGGTCGGAGACCGGGCGGTCCCGGTCGACGTCGGTGGTCGGCGGGGACCCGAACCGCACCCGGTCGGCGCGGACCAGCACCGTGGGCTCGGCCCCGGCCTCGTGCAGCAGCGCGGCGCTCTCCAGCGCCGACTGCCCGGCGCCGATCACCGCGACCCGGCGCCCCGCGAACACCGACAGGTCGCGGTGGTCGACGGTGTGCGAGGCCAGCGACTCGCGGACCAGCGGCTCCAGCAGCCGCGGCGTGCGGGCGTACGGCCGCAGCCCGGTGGCCAGCACCACCGCGCGGCTGGTGAACGTCTCCCCGGAGTCCAGGGTCAGCCGGAAGCCCTCGCGGGTCCCCTCGACCCGCAGCACGACGAGTTGCTCCACCTCGGGGACGCAGTTCTGCTGGAACCAGGAGCCGTAGTCGATGAACTCGGCGATGGACACGGGGTACAGGTCACCGTGGTTCTCACGACCGGTGGCCGCACGGAAGTCGGCCAGCCGGAACCGGGCATGCGGGTCGGAGATCGAGGAGGCGGAAGGCGTGGACTTCAGGAACATTCCCACCGGCATGCACGAACGCCATCCGTCCATGGGGGCGCCCAGCACACGGACCGGCAGGTTCCGGGCCTTCAAGTGGGCGGCGACCGCGAGGCCGTACGGTCCGGCGCCGATGACGGTGACCGGTACGGCGGCCCCGCCGGTCATGACCGGCTCCGGGAACGGCGAGCGGACCGGTCGGCGGGCCGACGGGGCGGGAACGGGTGACGAGGTGACATCCGGCGTCCTCCTTGGCTGCGAGGCCCCCCGTCCAGAATGCGTCCGCTCCACCCGCAGGGCACGCCCGGCCCTGGACACCGAGGTCCCCGCGCTGGTGGTCAAGGTGGGCAGCTACCCCCAGCACCACGGCGGCCTGGGCGTGATCCGCACCCTCGGACGGGTCGGCGTGCCGGTGTACGCGATGACCGAGCGCGGCCTCACCCCGGCCGCGGCCTCCCGCTACCTGGCCGGGCGGTTCGGCTATCGGAGTGACCGGACCGGAGAGGAGGAGCTGCTCGCGCGGCTGCTGGAGATCGGCCGGGAGATCGGGCGGCCGACCGTGGCGGTGCCGACCGACGACGAGGCCGGCGTGCTGCTGGCCGAGCACGCCGCGGAGCTCTCCGAGCACTTCCTGCTCCCGCCGGTGGCGCCGTCGCTGCCGCGCCGGCTGGCCAGCAAGGGGGAGCTCAGCCGGATCTGCGCGGAGCACGGGATCCCCGCGCCGCGCTGCGGGGTGCCCCGCTGCGTCGACGAGCTGCACGCCCTGGTCGCCGAGCTGGGCTATCCGCTGGTCCTGAAGAACCTCGAACCGTTCACCCGGCTGCGCCGTCCGGTGGTCGGCGCCACCGCGGTGGTCCGGGACGAGGCCGAGCTGCTGGCCCACTGCCCGCCCGGGGCCTGGGACCGCGACACCGCCCCGTCCGTGCTGGTCCAGGAGTACCTGCCGTCCGAGCACGCCCAGGACTGGGTCACCCATCTGTGCTGCGGACCGGGCGGCGAGCCGCTGGTGGTCTTCACCGGGCTGAAGCTGCGGTCCTGGCCGCCCGGCGCCGGGGTGACCACCCGGGCCAGGGCGCTGCCCGATCCCGGCCTGGCCGAACTGGCCGTCCGGCTCTGCCGGGCGATCGGCTACTGCGGCGTTGCCGACCTGGACTGGCGGCTCGACCTGCGCACCGGTCGCTACAACCTGCTCGACTTCAACCCGCGGACGGGTGCGCAGTTCCGCCTCTTCGAGACCGCGGACGGCGTGGACGTGGTGCGGGCCCTGCACCTGTCGCTGACCGGGCGCGCCGTGCCGGCCGGCCCCCAGCTGCTGCGCAGCTACGGCGTGGGCCAGCTGGACGCGGTCTCCGCCGGGGCGTGGGCGTGGCGCCACCGGGCGCTGCCCCGCGACCTCGCCCCGCGGCGCTCCACCGAGCGGGCCTGGCTCTGCCGCGACGACCCGGTGCCGGCCGCCGTGGAACTGGGCTGGTTCGGCACCACCGTGGCCGACCGGCTGCGCCGGGCCGTGCACCGCCGCGGCTGACCGTACGCTTCGGGCGCTTACGCACCCCTCGTCCCGTCCTCGTCCTCGTCCGACTCCGTTCGGGCGAGGTTCCTTTTTGCCCGTTATGGGCGTTGTGAAACCCGGCTGTGCGGGACGTCACAGCGGGGCGGCGCCGACCAATCCCACCAGGGATTTTGGACGTGTACGCGCCGATCGGCGGGGTCGCCGGCGGTGCTCGAAGCTTGCGTCCCGGCCGTTCCTTCCCGCAGGCTCCTCGACGTCGCGGGTCGATCCCTCTCCCACGGGGGACCGGCCCTGGTCCGTCGGGGGGGTAGGAAGGAAACCCCCACGCCATGCCCAGACACTCCAAGCACCGACGTGTCAGCCACCCCGGCAAGGTCCGCCTCGCCGCCTTCGGCCTCTCGCTCGCCGCGATCGGCACCGGCGCCGCCGCCTGGGCCGGCCCGGCCCGCGCCGCCGAGCCCGTCGTGGTCGACTCGCTGTCGCTCACCCCGTCCTCGCCGGACGCCAACGCCACCGTGACCGCCACCGCCAAGCTGCACGCGGCCCGGTCGGTCTCCGTCCAAGCCCTGACCGTCGCGGTCCGCGGCGCGGACGGCAGCAACTACGACTTCCGCGGCGCCGTCGCCGGGACGCTCGGCACCAAGCAGCAGACCTTCACCCCCGAGGGGCGCACCTTCCCCGCCGGGACGTACAAGGTCTTCGTCGCGTACGAGACCAACAACGTCTGGCACAACCTCAACCCGGTGAAGACCTTCACCTCGGGCCCGGCCTCGGCCGCCACCCCGGCGCCGTCGGCCACGCCGACCACGGCCGCGCCGACCACCGCCGCGCCCACCCCCACGGCCGCGCCGACCACCGCCAAGCCGACCCCCACGGCCGCCCCGACCACGGCTGCGCCGACCACCGCCGCGCCGACGCCGACCGCCGCCCCGTCCACCGCGGCGCCGGCCTCCGGCACCGGCCCGGTGGGCATCCCCGGCAGCTGGCGCTCGGTGTGGGGTGACGAGTTCAACGCCACCTCGGTCGACTCCTCGAAGTGGACCGCCAACTGGCTGGGCTGCGCCACCTGCACCACCCCGCCGGTGAACGGCGCCGAGTCCGGCGCCTACGCCCCCTCCCAGGCCACCGTCAGCGGCGGCAGCCTGCACCTGACCGCGGTCAACCAGGCGACCACCGTGAACGGCACCACCTACCCGTACCGCAGCGGCATGGTGCAGAGCAACGGCAAGGCCCAGTTCACCTACGGCGCCTTCGAGGCCCGGATCTACCTGCCGCCGTCCGGCAGCCAGGTCGCCAACTGGCCGGCCTTCTGGACCGACGGCCAGAGCTGGCCGGCCGACGGTGAGATGGACATCATGGAGGGCCTGAGCGGTCAGGCCTGCTACCACTACCACTCGCCCTCCGGCGGCCCCGGCGGCTGCGCCGGCGGCAACTTCAGCGGTTGGCACACCTTCGGCGCCGACTGGGAGCCGGGCTCCGTCACGTACTACTACGACGGTGTGAAGGTGGGTCAGATCACCAGCGGGATCTCCTCCTCCCCGCAGTACGTGATCCTCAACAACGCGGTCTCCAGCGGCAACCCGACCGTGACCCCGGCCGACATGCAGGTCGACTACGTGCGCGTCTGGCAGCACTGACCGTGCACTGACGGCGCATCCGCGTCCGCGCCCGCCCTCTCACGCTCCGGCGTGAGGGGGCGGGCGCTTCTGCTTCCACGCGCCGGCGGACGGACGGTCAGGACACGATCCGTGCGGGTATGTCCGGGCTGTACCGCCGCGCGACCGAGGAGTGTGCCCGGTGACCGAGACACTGCCGCCGACCGACCCCGCCCCCGAGCCGTCCGGACCCGTCGTGGTCTTCGACGCCCCGTTCTCCGACCGCACCCAGTGGGCGGCCGGCACCACCTCCGCGTACCCGCCGAGCGGCCTCAACCCCGACGACAACAAGCTGGACCACCTGGTGCGCGGCTACGGTCCCGACGGCGACCTGTTCAC
Source organism: Kitasatospora cinereorecta (assembly GCF_024172095.1). Taxonomy (GTDB): domain Bacteria; phylum Actinomycetota; class Actinomycetes; order Streptomycetales; family Streptomycetaceae; genus Kitasatospora; species Kitasatospora cinereorecta. Next base: position 400,046 of record NZ_JAMZDX010000002.1, read on the forward strand.
CGCGGTCCGGGAGAGCTCGCGCCGCTGGAAGACCCCGCTGGTCACCACCGAGGGCACCCAGGGCGGCTTCGAGCTGCGGCCCGGCGACCTGCTGGAGGCGCAGTGCCTGCTGTCCGCCACCCAGGGCGTCTGGCCGGCGCTGTGGACCTGGGGGCGGGACGTCTCCGCGGGCCGTCCCCAGCCCGGCCACGGCGAGGTGGACGTCTTCGAGTACCACGACGACCACCCGCGGATGCTGGAGCTGAGCAACCACGTCCGCCCCGGCGACCCGGGCTACCTGGACGGCCTGGTCACCCCGGGGCAGTGGTTCACCATCGGCTGCCGGTTCGGCACCGACTCGGTCCGCTGGACGGTCGACGGCCGCGAGGTGTACGCCGACGGCCGGGGCGTGGGCCCGACCTGGCGGGCCTGGATCATCGTCAACCTGTCGGTCGCGGGCGGCCAGTGGGGCCACCGCAGGCCCCGGGCGGACGCCACCCGGCTCTCCTGGCGCTGCCGGGGCCTGCGCGTCCAGCGCGGAGTCTGACAACGAGCGGGCCCCGCGGTCGCCGCGGGGCCCGACGAGCAGCAGGTCAGCCCACCAGCCGGGCCAGCGGGATCGAGTGCCCGGTGTGCTCGACCTTGGCGCGCAGGTAGCGGACGTTGCTCTCCGAGACGTGCACGCCGGTGGGCACCCGCTCGGCGATCTCGATGCCGAGCGCGGCCAGCTGGGCGGCCTTGTCCGGGTTGTTGCTGAGCAGCCGGACGGCGCCGGCGCCGAGGGTGGTGAGCATCTGGGCGGCCGCGGTGTAGTCGCGGCCGTCCTCGGGCAGGCCGAGCGCGGTGTTGGCCTGGTAGGTGTCCAGCCCGGCGTCCTGGAGGGCGTAGGCGTCCAGCTTGTTGTAGAGGCCGATGCCGCGGCCCTCCTGGCGCAGGTAGAGCAGGTACCCGCCGGTCTCGGCGATCCGCTCCACCGACTCGCGCAGCTGTGGGCCGCAGTCGCAGCGGTCGGAGCCGAACACGTCGCCGGTGAGGCACTCCGAGTGCAGCCGGACCAGGGGCACCGTGCCGGTCGCCGGCTCGCCCAGGGCGAGCGCCAGGTGCTCGGCGCCGTCGGCCAGCCCGTGGAAGGTGAAGACCTCCGCCTCGACCCGGTACCCGTCGCCGAAGGTCAGCGGGATGCGGACGCGCGAGCGGACGGTGGCGGCGCCGGGAATCGTCCGGCTGGTCTCGGTGTTCGTCATTCCCGACCTCCGTGGTGCGCGTGAGTGGTCCGCGTCGTGGTTCAAATTCGAACCGATCGTGCCGGGTCAGACGCTACACCTTTGTTCCAATTTGAACAACCCTGGCCCCGTTCGGCTCACCAGCCCCGCGTTACCCACCGGTACCGGGCCAAGCTGGGCAGGACAGGCAAGCGAGAGGCGAGGGGACGGCGGCATGTCCAAGGCGTTCGGTTTCGTGGCGTACGGCGGACCGGAGAACCAGGAGTTCCTCGACCGACCCGCTCCCGAGCCAGGCCCCGGCACCCTGCTGATCGCCGTCCGCGCGGCCGGCGTCAACCCGGCCGACTGGAAGAAGCGCCGCGGCATGTTCGGCACCGGCGACGACCTGCCCGCCGTGCTGGGCAGCGAGGCCGCCGGTGTGGTCCGGGCCGTCGGCCCCGGCGTCAGCGGCTTCGCGGTCGGCGACGCGGTGTTCGGCACCACCCCGGTCGGCGCCTTCGCCGAACACACCCTGCTCGCCGCCGAGGGTGCCGCCCACAAGCCCGGCGGAGTGACCTTCGCCCAGGCCGCCGCCCTGCCGGTGGCCGCCGCCACCGCGTACGACGCGGTGCGCCAGCTCGACCTCGACCCCGGCCGGACCCTGCTGATCCTCGGCATCGCCGGCGGCGTCGGCAGCGCCGCCGCCCAGCTCGCCCGGGAGCAGGGCCTACGGGTGCTCGGCACCGCCGGCGAGCACAGCCGCGCCCACGTCGAGGCGCTCGGTGCCACCCCGGTGCGCTACGGCGAGGGCGTCGGCGAGCGGGTCGCCGCCGCCGCGCCGGACGGGGTGGACGGCATCCTCGACCTGGTCGGCGGCGAGGCCGTCCGCGCGGTGGCCGGAGTGCTGACGGACCGCTCCAAACTGGTCTCCACCGTCGATCCGGCGACCGCCGAGGAGCTCGGCGGCGGATACGTCCGGCGGGATGGCACCGGCGCGGTGCTCACCGTGCTGGCCGACCTGGTCGCGGCCGGCAAGTTCGACCCCCAGATCACCGCGACCTACCCCCTGGCGCACGCGGCCGAGGCGATGGCCGCGGTCGAGTCGGGCCACGCCCGCGGCAAACTGATCCTGGAAGTGAGCTGAGCCGTGAAGATCACCTCTCCGACCGTCAACGCGCCCTGCTGGGTCGAGCTGAGCACCAAGGACCCGGTGGCGGCCAAGGCGTTCTACCACGAGCTGTTCGGCTGGCGGCCCGAGACCGTGCCGGACGAGAAGGCCATGGGCTACACCAACCTGTACGCCGGGGACGCGGCGGTCGCCGGGCTGGTCGGCCTTATGCAGCCCGACCAGCCCACCGCCTGGACCATCTCCTTCGCCAGCACCGACGCGGACGCCGGCGCCGCGGCGGTCAGGGCGGCCGGCGGCAGCCTGATCGTCGAACCGATGGAGGCGCTGGACTGGGGCCGGTTCGCCGTCGCCGCCGACCCGTCGGGCGCGGTGTTCGGCCTCTGGCAGGGCCGCTCCTTCGCCGGCGCCCAGCTGATCGACGAGCCGGGATCGCTGGGCTGGATCGAGCTCGCCACCCGGGACACCGCCGGCGCCCGCGAGTTCTACCACCGGGTGTTCGGCTGGAGCGTGACCATCGGCGAGATGTACACCCAGTGGGGCATCGCCGGGCACGACTTCGGCGGCATGCTCGACATGAGCGACCAGTTCCCGGCCGACGTCCCGCCGTACTGGATGCCCTACTTCGCCGTCGCCGACGTCGACGTCACCGCCGAGCGGGCCGCCGTCCTCGGCGCCACCGTCAGCCTGCCGCCCACCGACGTGCCGGACGGACCCCGGCTCTCGGTGCTGCGCGACCCGCAGGGCGCGGCGTTCGGCATCCACGTGGCCGACCCGCAGGGCTGAGCGCCGCCGCAGGTCCTGCGGGCCTCAGCGCCGGCCCGCCCCGGAGCGCTCCGGGGCGGGCCGCTCCCGCGCCGCCGCGTCGGTCCGGGCGCGGCGGGCGCGGGCGCCGAGGACGGCGCCGCCGGCCAGCGCGGTGATCCCGACCGCGGTCAGCGGCACCCAGTCGCCGAGGCGGACGTACCAGGTGCGCGCGCCCGGCGCCGCCAGGTCCACCCGCACGGTCGCCGCGCCGGTGTCGCCGGTGGTCAGCCGGACCAGCCGGCGCCCCTGGCGGTCGTACGCCACCGACTCGCCGGTCAGCGCCGCCTGCACCACCGGCCGGCCGGTCTCGGCGGCCCGGATCGCGCCCAGCGAGGCGTGCTGGGCCGGGGCCCAGGTGGACTGGAAGGTCGAGGTGGACGACTGGTAGACCAGCATCCGGGCGCCGTCCGCCGCGGCCGCCCGGGACATGTCGGGGAACGCCGACTCGAAGCAGATCAGCGCACCGACCGGCAGCGGGCGGCCGTCCCGATCGGTCACCGGCAGCAGGTGGAAGGCCGCGCCGGGCGCCCGGTTCTCGCCGGCGGCGGCACTGACCCCGGCGATCCAGCCGAGCACCGGGCGCAGCGGGATGTACTCGCCGAACGGGACCAGCCGGATCTTCCGGTAGCGGGCCGCCACCCCGGCCGGGTCGATCAGCACGGCGTCCTTGGAGATCCGCCCGTCCGCCTTGCGGGCGTCCTCGCCGACCAGCAGCTGGGCGCCGGTGGCGGCGGACAGGGCGCGCAGCCGGTCCAGGGTCGGCCGGTCGCGGTCCAGGTCGGCGGTGGTGCTGCTCTCGCCCCACACCACCAGGTCCACCGGCCCGGTCAGGCCGCGGGTGATCCGCACATTGGCGTCCAGCCGGGCGCTCTCGTCCGCGGTCTGGCCCGCCTGGACCAGCGCCACCTCGGCCGAGCCGGCGGCCGCCGGCGGCGACTGCAGCGCGAACAGCAGCGGCCCGCCGGCCACGCTCGCGGTCAGCGCTGCCAGCGCGGTGAGCCGCACCCGCGGCACCCGTACGGTGCACAGCAGCGCCACCGCGGTGTTGGCCGCCACCAGCGCCGCCGACACCAGCCACACCCCGCCCACCGAGGCCAGCCCCAGGACCGCCGGGTGCTGCCACTGGCTCGCGCCCAGCAGCGCCCACGGCCCGCCCAGCGCGTGCCAGGACCGGGCGAACTCGGCCGCCAGCCACACCGACGGCAGCACCACCAGCGCGGCCGCCGCCCGCCGCACGTCCACCGGCGGGGCCAGCAGCAGGTGGGCCGCGTACCCGAACGGTGCCTGCAGCGCGCCGAACAGCAGCGCGAGCAGCAGCAGCCCCGGGCCGATCGACGGGATCAGCCAGTACATCGCCACCAGGATGAAGCCCGCACCGAACCACCAGCCGCGCACCGCCGCCTCCCGGCGGTCCGGGGCCTGCCGCATCAGCAGCAGCCCCGGCACCAGGCAGACCCAGGCGGACCACGCCCAGCCCACCCCCGGGAAGGCGAGCACCGGCAGCGCGCCGGCGGCGAGCGAGGCGTACCGGGCGGGTCGGCCGAGTGCTGAGCGCAGCGTCATGCGGAGATTGTCCGCCCGCGACGTGTCGTGTGCGAGCACCCGCGGGTGACCAGGGACGATCCGGCGCCGGAACGCCGGGCGGCCGCGGTCAACCGGGTGCGGGGAGGATCAGCCCCGGGGAGGAACGGCCGCCCCCGGGGCTGTCCGGTCACTCGCCCTCGAGGTCGCCCTCGGTCTCCAGGTAGGCCTGGCGCAGCGCGTCGAGCAGCTGCGGGTCCGGCTCGGCCCACATCCCGCGCTCGGCCGCCTCCAGCAGGCGCTCGCTGATGCCGTGCAGCGCCCACGGGTTGGCGCCGGTCAGGAACTCCCGGTTGGTCTCGTCGAGCACGTACTCCTGGGTCAGCTTCTCGTACATCCAGTCGGCGACCACGCCGGTGGTGGCGTCGTAGCCGAACAGGTAGTCGACGGTCGCCGCCATCTCGAAGGCGCCCTTGTAGCCGTGCCGGCGCATCGCCTCCATCCACCGCGGGTTGACCACCCGGGCGCGGAACACCCGGGCCGCCTCCTCGGTGAGGGTGCGGGTGCGCACCGTCTCCGGACGGGTCGAGTCGCCGATGTACGCGGCCGGGTTCTTCCCGGTCAGCGCCCGGACGGTGGCCACCATGCCGCCGTGGTACTGGAAGTAGTCGTCCGAGTCGGCGATGTCGTGCTCGCGGGTGTCGGTGTTCTTCGCGGCGACGGTGATCCGCTTGTACGCGCTCTCCATCTCCTCCCGCGCCGGGCGGCCGTTCAGCTCCCGGCCGTAGGCGTAGCCGCCCCACACCGTGTAGACCTCGGCCAGGTCGGCGTCGGTGCGCCAGTCCCGGCTGTCGATCAGCTGCAGCAGACCGGCGCCGTACGTGCCCGGACGGGAGCCGAACACCCGGACGGTGGCCCGCCGCTCGTCGCCGTGCACCGCCAGGTCGGCCTGCACGTGGGCGCGGACGAAGTTCTCCGCGCCGTCCTCCTCCTGGCGGGCCGCGAGCCGGACCGCGTCGTCCAGCAGCGCCACCACGTGCGGGAAGGCGTCCCGGAAGAAGCCGGAGATGCGCAGCGTGACGTCGATCCGGGGCCGGCCCAGCTCCGCGAGCGGGATCGGCTCCAGACCGGTCACCCGGCGCGAGGCGTCGTCCCACACCGGGCGGATGCCGAGCAGCGCGAACGCCTCGGCGATGTCGTCACCGGCGGTGCGCATCGCGCTGGTGCCCCACAGCGACAGGCCCACCGACGGCGGGTACGCGCCGTCGTTGTCCGCCCGGTAGCGCTCGACGAGCGAGGCGGCCAGCGCCTGGCCGGTCTCCCAGGCGAGCTTGGACGGCACCGCCTTCGGGTCGACCGAGTAGAAGTTGCGGCCGGTCGGCAGCACGTTGACCAGACCGCGCAGCGGCGAACCCGACGGGCCCGCCTCGACGAAACCGCCGTTCAGCGCGTGCAGCACCGCGTCCAGCTCGTCGGTGGTGGCGGCCAGCCGCGGCACCACCTGGCGGGCGGCGAAGTCCAGCACCTCGGCGACGGCGGCCGCATGTCCGGCCGCCACCTTCTCCACCGCCTCCGGCGCCCAGTCCTCGGCCTCCATCGCCTCGACCAGCGCCCGGGCCTGCGCCTCGGCCGCGTCGGTGGCAGCCAGGGTCGGCGCCGACTCGTCCAGGCCCAGCGCCTCGCGCAGACCCGGAAGCGCGCTCACGCCGCCCCAGATCTGCCGGGCGCGCAGGATCGCCAGCACGATGTTGACCCGGTCGGTGCCGGCCGGCGCCTGGCCGAGCACGTGCAGGCCGTCCCGGATCTGCGCGTCCTTCACCTCGCACAGCCAGCCGTCCACGTGCAGCAGGAAGTCGTCGAAGCCGTCGTCCTCCGGGCGCTCGTCCAGGCCCAGGTCGTGGTCGAGGCGGGCGGCCTGGATCAGCGTCCAGATCTGCGCCCGGATCGCCGGCAGCTTCGCCGGGTCCATCGCCGCGATGTTGGAGTGCTCGTCCAGCAGCTGCTCCAGGCGTGCGATGTCGCCGTAGGAGTCGGCCCGCGCCATCGGCGGCACCAGGTGGTCGACCAGCGTCGCGTGCGCGCGGCGCTTGGCCTGGGTGCCCTCGCCCGGGTCGTTCACCAGGAACGGGTAGACCAGCGGCAGGTCGCCCAGCACCGCGTCCGGACCGCAGGAGGCGGACAGCGCCGCCGTCTTGCCCGGCAGCCACTCCAGGTTGCCGTGCTTGCCCAGGTGGACCACGGCGTGCGCGCCGAAGCCGCCGTCCTCGCGGTCCGCGGCGATCCAGCGGTAGGCCGCCAGGTAGTGGTGCGAGGGCGGCAGGTCCGGGTCGTGGTAGATCGCCACCGGGTTCTCGCCGAAACCGCGCGGCGGCTGGATCAGCACCAGCAGGTTCCCGGAGCGGATCCCGGCCAGCACGATGTCGCCGTCCGGGTTCTGCGAACGGTCCACGTACAGCTCGCCCGGCGCCGGGCCCCAGTGCTCCTCGACCTGCTCGCGCAGCTGGGCCGGCAGCGTCGCGTACCAGCGGCGGTAGTCCGCCGCCGGGATCCGCACCGGGTTGCGGGACAGCTGCTCCTCCGTCAGCCACGCCTGGTCGTAGCCGCCCGCCTCGATCAGCGCGTGGATCAGGGCGTCGCCCTCGTGACCCTCGCCGTCGGTTTCGGTGTCCAGCCCGGGCAGGTCGGTGCCCAGGTCCATGCCCTCGGCGCGCAGCCGGGTCAGCAGCCGGACCGCGCTCGCCGGGGTGTCCAGGCCGACCGCGTTGCCCACCCGGGCGTGCTTGGTCGGGTACGCGGAGAGCACCAGCGCCAGCCGGCGCTCGGCCGCCGGGGTGTGCCGCAGCCGCGCGTGCGCCACCGCGATGCCAGCCACCCGGGCGGCCCGCTCCGGATCGGCGTTGTAGACGGTCAGCCCGTCCTCGTCCAGCTCCTTGAACGAGAACGGCACCGTGATCAGCCGGCCGTCGAACTCCGGTACCGCCACCTGCGTCGCGGTGTCCAGCGGGGACAGGCCGTCGTCGCTGGCCTCCCACTGCGCCCGCGACCAGGTCAGGCACAGCGCCTGGAGGATCGGACGGTCCAGCGCCGCCAGCGCCCCCGCGTCCCACGCCTCCTCGTCACCGCCGGCCTGGGCGTCCGCCGGGCGGGTGCCGCCCGCCGCCAGCACCGTGGTGACGATCGCGTCCGCCTGCGCCAGCTCCGCCAGCAGCTCCGGCTCCGCCCCGCGCAGCGACGCGCAGAAGATCGGCACCGGACGGGCGCCCTGGTCCTCCAGCGCCGAGCAGAGCGCCTCCACGAACGCGGTGTTCCCGCTCATGTGGTGCGCCCGGTAGTACAGCACCGCGACGATCGGACCCGAGGTGTTCCGGGCCGTCCGCTCCAGCGGGCCCCACGCCGGGGCCGAGGCGGGCGGAGCGAAGCCGTGGCCGGTCAGCAGCACCGTGTCGGACAGGAACGCGCCCAGCTCGGCCAGGTTGGCCGGACCGCCGTGCGCCAGGTACGCGTGCGCCTCGGCCGCGATGCCCGCCGGCACCGTCGACAGCTCCATCAGCTGGGCGTCCGGCGCCTGCTCACCCGTCAGCACCACCACCGGGCGCGGGCCCGCCAGCAGCGCGTCCAGCCCCTCCTCCCAGGCCCGGCGGCCGCCCAGCAGGCGCACCACCACCAGGTCCGTTCCCTCGGTCAGCGCCGGCAGGTCCTCGGCGGACAGCCGGGCGGGATTGCCGAGCCGGAACGGGACCGGGCCCTGCGAGGCACGGGCGCTCAACAGGTCGGTGTCGGACGTCGACAGCAGCAGGATCATGCGAAGGCCCTCCCGGCCTCGTCAACGGGCACAGGCACGGGCACAGCCACGAACGCGGGCATGCGACAGCGCATAGCAGTCAGGCCTTCCTCGGGGTCCGCGCCCCGGGCTGGTGGAGGACGGCCGGAGTTCCTGGCTCCCCCGGCTCCCATGAGCCGAGGTCACAGTGGCGGGACCGCACCGGGTTTGCACCGGTTTCCTCCGCTGTGCCGTCGCTGGCGTTCGGGCAGGCCGACAGGCCCACCCGGGCAGCATCGTACGGGGTGCGGCGGGGGCGGGGGAGTGTGACGTCGCAGACGGCGCCGTGGGCTGACCTGCGGAGGCCGCTGCGCGGCGGCGGCTTGCGGGTACGGGTCTCGGTGGCGGGACAGTTCTGATGGGCGTGCGCCCGGGGTGCGGGGGCGGGGCGGTGCGCCGGGGTGTGCGGGCGCGCGGGGGTTGAGCTGGGGAGTGTGATGTACGGGACGGGGGCGGGTGGTCGGACAATCTGTATGCTCGCGGCCATGCCACCCACACCCGACGCCATCGCGGCGGGCTCCGCGGTGCCCGATCGAGGGCGTGCGGACGCCTGCCCCGGGGCGCTGCGCCTGCACGCGGCCGACGACGGCGCGCTCGCCCGCGTACGGCTGCCCGGCGGGCTGCTGACGGCAGGTCAGGCGCTGGCCCTGGCGGACGCCGCCGAGGCACTCGGGGACGGCGCGCTCGAGACCACCTCCCGCGGCAACGTGCAACTGCGCGGCCTGCGTTCGGACTGCGACGCGGAGCTCGCGGCGCGGCTGCGCGCCGCCGGCCTGCTGCCCTCCGACACCCACGAGCGGGTCCGCAACATCGTCGCCTCCCCGCTCGCCGGTCTGGACGGCATCGGCCGCGCGGACGTCCGGGCGTGGGTGCGCGAGCTGGACGTACGGCTGTGCGCGAGCACGTGGGCGGCGGGTCTGTCCGGCAAGTTCCTGTTCGCGCTGGACGACGGCCGCGGCGACGTGGCCTCGCTGAACGCCGATGTGACGTTGATCGCAGGCCCGGACGGCGGGGCGCTGCTCCGCTACGGCCGGGCCGAACTGGGCACGCCGGTCGCCGACCCGGTGGCCGCCGCACTGGAGGCGGCCCGCACCGTGCTGGACGCGGCCGCCGGCCGGGCGTGGCACGCCCGCGAGATCCCCGACCTGCTGCCGCCGGGCACCCGTCCGCTGCCGCCGCCCGCCGCCGACCCGAACCCGCCGCTCGGCGTGCTGCCCGGCGGGCTGTCGCTCGGCGTGCGGTTCGGCCGGGCGAGCGCGGCGCAGTGGCGGCTGCTGGCCGAGGCGTCGGCCGGCGAGGTGCGGCTGACGCCCTGGCGGGGCGCGGTGCTGCCCGGGGCGCAGGCCCGGTGGCTGGAGCCGCTCGCGGCGGCCGGCTTGCGGACCGCGTCCGGTACGGCGTGGGAGCGGGCGACGGCGTGCACCGGCCTGCCGGGGTGCGGCAAGTCGCTGGCGGACGTCCGGGCCGACGCGGCCCGGGCCCTGGACGGCGCACCGGACGCGCCGCAGGTACGGGCCGGCAGGCCGGGGCTGCTCCCGGTGCACTGGTCGGGGTGCGAGCGCCGCTGCGGCCGTCCGTCCGGACGGTGGGTGGATGTGCTGGCGACCGGGCAGGGCTACCGGGTGACGGTGACCGGCGGGTCGCCGCTGGATGTGACGGGACGAGCGGCGGCCGAGGCGGTCGCCCAGGCGCGGAGGGCGAATTGATCGAGTACGAGAAGGACGGCGCGGCCATCTACCGGCAGTCCTTTGCCACCATCCGGGCCGAGGCCGACCTGGCCGCGCTGCCTGCGGACGTCTCCCAGGTCGCGGTGCGGATGATCCACGCCTGCGGCATGACCGACCTGGTCGAGGACCTGGTGTACTCGCCCGGCGTGGTCGCCTCCGCGCGCAAGGCGCTGCACGCCGGTGCGCCGATCCTGTGCGACGTCAACATGGTGGCCAGCGGCGTCACCCGCAAGCGGCTGCCGGCCGACAACGAGGTGCTCTGCACCCTCACCGACCCGGCCGTCCCCGAGCTGGCGCGGAAGATGGGCAACACCCGCAGCGCCGCCGCGATGGAGCTGTGGCTGCCCCGCCTGGAGGGCGCCGTGGTGGCCGTCGGCAACGCGCCGACCTCGCTGTTCCGGCTGCTGGAGATGATCGAGGCCGGCGCCCCGCGCCCGGCCGCCGTGATCGGCGTGCCGGTCGGCTTCATCGGCGCCGCCGAGTCCAAGCAGGCGCTCGCCGAGCACCCGTCCGGCCTGGAGCACCTGGTGGTGCGCGGCCGCCGCGGCGGCAGCGCGATGGCCGCCGCCGCCGTCAACGCGATTGCGAGTGAAGAAGAGTGACGGAGCGTCAGACCGGTCGACTGTACGGGGTCGGCCTCGGCCCCGGCGACCCCTCGCTGGTGACCGTCCGGGCCGCCGAACTCATCGGCAAGGCCGACGTGGTGGCGTACCACAGCGCCCGGCACGGGCGGTCGATCGCCCGCTCGATCGCCGAGCGCTACCTGACCGGCGGCCAGATCGAGGAGAAGCTGGTCTACCCGATCACCGTGGAGACCACCGACCACCCCGGCGGCTACCGCGGCGCCCTCGACGACTTCTACCGGGAGGCCGCCGAGCGGCTGGCCGCCCACCTGGACGCCGGCCGCGACGTGGTCGTCCTTGCCGAGGGCGACCCGCTGTTCTACGGCTCGTACCAGCACATGCACAAGCGCCTCGCGCACCGCTACCCGACCGAGGTGGTGCCCGGCGTGACCTCGGTCAGCGCCGCCGCCGCCCGGCTCGGCACTCCGCTGGTGGAGGCCGAGGAGGCGCTCACCGTCATCCCGGGCACCCTGCCCGAGGAGGAGCTGACCGCCCGGCTGGCCGCCGCCGACTCCGCGGTGATCATGAAGCTGGGGCGTACCTTCCCCGCCGTCCGCCGCGCCCTGGAGCGGGCCGGCCGGCTGGAGGACGCGCTGTACGTCGAGCGGGCCACCATGGACGGCGAGCGCACCGCGCCGCTGGCCGACGTGGACCCGCAGAGCGTGCCGTACTTCGCCGTCGCGGTGCTGCCCAGCAAGGTCGCCGTGCTGCGCGAGGACGCCGAACTGCCGGCTGCCGCCGAGAATCCCGGGGCCGTCGAGTCCGTCGAGCCCCTGGCCGCCGGGGACGTGGTCGTGGTCGGCACCGGCCCGGCCGGGCCGCTCTGGCTCACCCCCGAGGCCCGCGGCGCGCTCTCCCGCGCCACCGACCTGGTCGGCTACACCACGTACCTCGACCGCGTCCCGGTCCGCCCCGGCCAGGTCCGGCACGGCTCGGACAACAAGGTCGAGGCCGAGCGCGCCGAGTTCGCCCTCGACCTCGCCCGGCGCGGACGGCGGGTGGCCGTGGTCTCGTCCGGCGACCCCGGCGTGTTCGCGATGGCCACCGCCGTCCTGGAGGCGGCCTGCGCGGACCCGTACCGCGAGGTCCCGGTCCGGGTGCTGCCCGGCATGACCGCCGCCCACGCCGCCGCCTCCCGGGCCGGCGCGCCGCTCGGCCACGACTACGCCACCATCTCCCTCTCCGACCGGCTCAAGCCCTGGGACGTCATCGCCCGCCGGCTGCGCGCCGCCGCCGAGGCCGACCTGGTGCTCGCCCTCTACAACCCGGGCTCGAAGTCCCGCACCACCCAGGTCGGCCTGGCCCGCGACCTGCTGCTCGAACACCGCGCGCCCGACACCCCCGTGGTGATGGCCCGCGACGTCGGCGGGCCCACCGAGCGGATCCGCACCGTCCGGCTCGCCGACCTCGACCCGGCCGAGGTCGACATGCGGACCCTCCTGCTGATCGGCTCCTCCCAGACCAAGGCCGTCGCCCGCGACAACGGCACCGAGGTCGTCTGGACCCCCCGCCGCTACCCGGAGGCCTGACCCGGCCGTCCGACCCGGACCGCGGTCAGGAAGGTCGGACCGCGACGCCCGCCAGGACCTGCTCCACCGCCTCGGCGGTGGGGCGGGCCGGCAGGCGGGAGCCGTCGCGCAGGCGGAGGGAGACCTGGTCGGCGGCGGCCTCGGCCGGGCCGATGACGGCCTGGTACGGGACCAGGCGGCCGGCGCGGACGCGGGCGCCGAGGGTGCCGTGCTCGGGGCCGGCCAGCTCCGCGCGCAGTCCGGCCCCGATGCAGCGGCGCACCAGCGCCTCGGCGGCGGGCCGTTGTTCCTCGGACAGCGGCAGCGCCAGCACCTGGACCGGGGCCAGCCAGGCGGGGAAGGCGCCGCCGTGCACCTCGATCAGGTGGGCGACGGCCCGCTCCACGCTGCCGATGACCGCCCGGTGGACCATCACCGGCCGGTGCCGTTTGCCGTCCGGGCCGATGTAGCCGAGGTCGAACCGGGCCGGCTGGTGGAAGTCGACCTGGACGGTGGAGAGGGTGGACTCGCGTCCGGCCCCGTCCACCACCTGCACGTCGATCTTCGGCCCGTAGAAGGCTGCCTCGCCGCCCGCCTCCTCGTACGGGATGCCGGCCTCCTCCAGCACCTGGACCAGCAGCGCGCCCGCCCGGCGCCACAGCTCGGGATCGGCCACGTACTTGCCGCCCTTGCCGGGCAGCGAGAGCCGGTAGCGGGCGGCCTCGATGCCGAGCGCCCGGTGCGCCTCGCGGATCAGCTCCAGGGCGGATTGGACCTCGTCGGCGACCTGGTCGAGGCGACAGAAGATGTGCGCGTCGTTCAGCTGGATCGCCCGCACCCGGGTCAACCCGCCGAGCACGCCGGAGAGTTCGGCCCGGAACATGCCGCCCAGCTCGGCCATCCGCAGTGGCAGATCCCGGTAACTGCGGCCGCGGGAACGGAAGATGACCGCGTGGTGCGGACAGAGGCTCGGCCGCAGCACCACCTGCTCGCCGCCCAGGTCCATCGGCGGGAACATGTCCTCGCTGTAGTGCGACCAGTGGCCGGAGATCTCGTACAGCTCGCGCTTGCCGAGCACCGGCGAGTACACGTGCCGGTAGCCGGCCCGGCGTTCGGCCTCCCGGACGTACTCCTCCAGGGCGTGCCGGACGGCGGCGCCGTCCGGCAGCCAGTACGGAAGTCCGGCCCCGATCAGCGGATCGGTGTCGAACAGCTCCAGCTCGCGGCCGAGCTTGCGGTGGTCGTTCATGGCGGTCTCCCAACCGTTTCGGGCGGGGGCGGGTGACCGCACGCAGCACGAAGCCCCGGGGCCACTCGCCCCGGGGCTTCGGACAGCAGATGTCAGCGCGCCGGGACGTGGTCCGGCGTCGTCGTCACAGCAGCGCGCTCGATGTTCATGCCTCCACGCTAACGCGGAGCTCCCGCGCGGCGCACGCGAATTTCCGTGCGGCGCTTGCGGCGCTTCAGGTCAAGGTGATCCGGATGCCCACCGTGCCGCGCTCGCCGCGACGGATCCGGCTGCCGAGCAGGGTCAGCACGCCGAGCAGGCCGTACTTCTGGCGCAGCAGCGTCCGGTACGCGGCGGTCCGCTCGGCGGTGCAGATCTCGGCGACGGCGGGCACCGACTCACCGGTCGGGTTGCCGCGCACGTCGCACGGGCCGACCGTCACGTCGGCCCGGTTGCGGATGCGCCGGACCTTCCACGAGTCGGCCACCGTCCACACGCCGAGCGCCTCGCCGTCGCGCACCACCCACACCGGCGTCGGCACCGGCGTGCCGTCCTTGCGGAAGGTGGTGAGCAGCAGGTAGCTGCCGGCGGAGAGGCTGACCAGCCGTTCCAGCCGGTCGTTGGGGGTGGCGTCCATGGCAGGAGTTTAGGCTCTCGCTTTCGGGTCGCGCCGGGCGCCCGCCGCCGGAGCACGCACCTCGCCGGCTTGTCGTCGGTCGCCGATGCTCCGCATGGACTCCCTCCTCCGCACCGCCGAGCCACGCACTCCGACACCGCGCGCTGATCCGACGTGACCCGAAAGCGAGAGCCTGAATCTCTCGTTCGGGCATGCACCGTGGGGGAGACCCCGGGTGTCAGGCGGGCTCGGGGAGGGGGAAGTTGCGGCGCATGATGGCGTCGAAGGCGGCGTCCGGCAGCAGGCGCTTGGCCAGCATGGTGCCGCGGGCGAGGCCGCCGATGGCGTAGCGGGCGCGGGGGCGGGCGGCCGTCGCGGCGCGGACGATCACGCGGGTGGCGGTCTCGGCGGAGACGGCGCCGCTGCGTCGGGTGAAGGCGCGGTTGGCGTACATGTCGGCGAGGCGGGTGCGGAAGCTGCCGTACGGGTCGTCGGCGGCCGGGGCGCCGTGCATGGTGCCGACGGCGGTGGCGCCGAAGCCGGTGATGGTGGGGCCGGGCTGGACGACCACGACGTCCACGCCGAACGGGGCGACCTCCAGGCGCAGCGAGTCGCTGATCGCCTCCACGGCGTGCTTGCTGGAGTGGTAGAAGGCGCCGCCGGGCGGCGAGAAGCGGCCGGCCATCGAGGAGATGTTGACGATCCGGCCGCGGCCGGCGCGCCGCATGCCGGGCAGCACCAGCTGGGCCATCCGCACCACGCCGAAGACGTTGGTCTCGAACTGCGCCCGGACCTCCTCGGGCGTCGCCGACTCGACCGGCAGGTGCAGCCCGTACGCGGCGTTGTTGATCAGCACGTCGACCTGTCCGTGCTCGGCCTCGACGGCGGCGACGGCGGCGGTCATCGACTGCTCGTCGGTCACGTCCAGCGGCAGGGTGGTGATGCCGAGCGCGGCGAGGTCGGCGAGGGTCTCGGGACGGCGGGCGGTGGCGACGACCCGGTGGCCGAGCCGGTGCAGGGCGATCGCGGCCTCACGGCCCATGCCGGAGGAGCAGCCGGTGATCAGCACGGTCGAGGCGTTCGGTGCGGCCGGTGCGGCCGATGCGGCGGGGGTCATGGGGTGGCCTTTCGGTGCAGGAGGTCCCAGACGGCGGCTTCGGCGCGGTCGAGGTCCTCGGCGGGGAGGGTGTCGAGGCCGCCGGGGCGCTGGAGCTTGACGAGCCCGGTGAAGGCGCCGATGGCGAGGGCGACGAGCTGGGCGGCGTCGCCGTCGCGGATCTCGCCGGCCTGCTGGCCGCGCTCGATGAAGTCGGCGGCGATCCGGTCGATCTCCTCGGCGAGGACGCGGCTGTCCGGCGCGAGGAAGGTGTCGTGCTGCTGGTGCTCCAGGAAGACGAAGGCGTCCGGGTTGGCGCTCGCGTAGCGGGTGAAGCCGCGCCAGAAGCGGCCGAACTCCCCACGGATCGAGCCGCTGGGCCCGCCTTCGGCGAGTGCCTCGGCCAGGGCGTCGAGCAGGGCGCGCTTGGCGTGCTGGAAGGCGGCGTTGCCGAGCGCCTCCTTGCTCGGGAAGTAGCGGTAGATGCTGCCGACGCCGACGCCCGCGCGCTGCGCCACCGCGGGCATCTGGGTGCCTTCGAAGGTGCGTTCGGCGAAGAGCGCGATGGCGGCGTCGATGAGCAGCCGGTCGAGGTCGGGCTTCCTGGGTGTCACGGAATGAATGTTCATTCCGTTTCGGGGCGATGTCAAGCGCCCCCGCCCCACCCCGCCCTACGCTGGAGGCATGGCCCGGCTCAACGACCAGGTCGCCGCACTCCTCCAGGAGTACGCGGACCTCCTCCTGCTGACCGGCGGCGACGCCTACCGGGCACGGGCGTACGAGAAGGCCGCCCGCGCCGTCGGCGGCCACCCCGACGACCTCGCCGCCCTGGACGCCAAGGGCCTCCAGCAGATCCCCGGCGTCGGGAAGTCCACCGCCGAGAAGATCACCGAGTACCTGGCCACCGGCCGGGTCGCCAAGCTGGAGCAGCTGCGCGCCGAGATCCCGGCCGGCCTGCGCGAGATCATGGCCGTTCCCACCGTCGGCCCCAAGAAGGCCGCCCTGCTCCACCGCGAACTCGGCATCTCCACCGTCGACGAGCTCCGCGCCGCCGCCGAGACCGACCGGCTGAACGACCTCCCCGGCCTCGGCGCCCGCACCGCCGAGAACATCCGCCACGGCATCGACCAGCTGCGGGCCGGCGGCGGACGCGTCCTGATCAGCACCGCCACGGAACTCGCCGAGGAGATCGTCTCCGCCGTCTCCGCCGCCCCCGGCTGCGAGCGCTGCGGCCACGCCGGCTCACTGCGCCGGATGCGCGAGACGATCGGCGACGTCGACGTCCTGGCCGTCGCCGAGGACTCCGCACCGCTGATGGCCGCCCTCACCGACCTGCCCCAGGTCACCGAGGTGATCGCGGCCGGCACCACCAAGACCTCCGTCCGCACCACCGCCGGACTCCAGGTCGACCTGCGGGTCGTCCCGCCCGGCGACTGGGGCGCCGCCCTGGTCTACTTCACCGGCTCCAAGGCCCACAACATCGCCCTGCGCGCCCGCGCCGTCCGAGCCGGCCTCAAGCTCTCCGAGTACGGGCTCTTCGAGGCCGACGGCGGCCGGAAGATCGTCTCGGCGACCGAGGAGGAGGTGTACGAGGCCCTCGGCCTGCCCTGGATCCCGCCCACCCTGCGCGAGGACCGCGGCGAGACCGACGCCGCCCTCGCCGGCGAACTCCCCGACCTCGTCCAGGAGTCCGACATCCGCAGCGACCTGCACACCCACACCGACCTCACCGACGGCCTCGCCCCGCTGGAGGCCATGCTCGCCGCGGCCGCCGACCGCGGCCTCGCCTATGTCGCCGTCACCGACCACGCCCCCGACCTCGCGATGCAGCGGATGACCGACGCCAAGATGCTCGCCCAGCGCGAGCAGGCCCGCGCCCTGGACCGCCGGTACCGGGGCCTGCGGGTCCTGCACGGCACCGAACTCAACATCGACCGGGACGGGAACGTCGACTGGCCGCCCGAGTTCCTCGCCGGCTTCGACCTCTGCGTCGCCTCGATCCACTCCCACTTCACCGCCGACCGCGACACCCAGACCCGGCGGCTGATCCGCGCCTGCGAGAACCCGTACGTCCACGTCATCGGCCACCCCACCACCCGACTGCTGGGCCGCCGACCCCCGATCGACGTCGACCTGGAGGCCGTGTACGAGGCCTGCGCGCGCACCGGCACCGTCCTGGAGATCAACGCCTCGCCCGAACGCCTCGACCTCGGCGACCAGGACATCCTCGCCGCCCGCCGCCACGGCGTCCGCTTCGCCGTCGACACCGACGCCCACGCCGTCCCGCACCTCGCCAACCTCCGCTACGGCATCGGCACCGCCCAGCGCGGCCGGCTCACCGCCGACGAGGTCGTCAACACCTGGCCGCTGCAGAAGCTGCGCCGGTACCTGAAGAAGAAGAGCTGACCGCGGCGCCGTCGCCCGAGGTCGCCGGCCGGGGTGGTGGGCGCACTAACATCCCGCACATGACGACTCATCACGAGATACTCGAGGCGGCGCTGGCCCGGATCACGGCCGGGTACGTGTTCCCCGAGCGGACGGCAGCCGTGGAGACCGCGATCCGGCGGCGGCTGGCCGAGGGCGCGTACGACGGGCTGGACGGACCGGGGCTGTGCGAGCGGGTGACGGCGGACCTGCAGGAGGTGTGTCCGGACAAGCACCTGCGGCTGCTGTGGTCCGAGGAGCCGCAGTCGATGGACGAGGAGCCGGAGGAGCTGGCCAGGGCCCGGTTCGCGGCGTACGCGCGGGAGCAGAACTACGGTGTGCGGCGGGTCGAGCAGCTGGACGGCAACATCGGCTACCTCGACCTGCGGATGATCGCGCCGGCCGAGCTGGGCGGTCCGGCGATCGCCGCCGCGATGCAGCTGCTGGCGGGCACCGCGGCGCTGGTGGTGGACCTGCGGCAGTGCCGGGGCGGGTCGCCGGAGGGGGTGCAGCTGTGGTGCAGCCACTTCTTCCCGGGCGACGAGGTGCACCTCAACGACATCTACGAGCGCGCCACCGACTCCACCCGGCAGTACTGGACGCTGGGGCACCTGGCCGCCCCGCGCTACCTCGACCGGCCGGTGGCGGTGCTGACCAGCGACGTCACCTTCTCCGGCGGCGAGGAGCTGGCGTACAACCTTCAGGTGCTGGAGCGGGCCGTGCTGGTGGGGGAGACCACCGGCGGCGGTGCGCATCCGACGGCCCGGATCGCGGTGGCGCCGCACGTGACGGTGACCGTCCCCAGCGCCCGGTCGATCAACCCGGTGACCGGGACCAACTGGGAGGGCGTCGGGGTGCGTCCGGATGTCGCCGTACCGGCCGACCAGGCCCTGGAGGCGGCGTTGAAGCACCTGCGCGGGCAGCTCGGCTGACCCGAGCGGCCGGGACGACCCCGCCCGGCCCGGCCTGCGGGGTCAGCGGGCGGTGAGCCAGGCGAGGGCGCCGGCCACGTCCGGGGTGGTGGGGACGCCGGCGGGCGGCTCGGGCCGGCGGACGACGACCACCGGCAGGCCGAGTTCACGGGCGGCGGTGAGCTTGGGGGCGGTGGCCGCGCCGCCGCTGTCCTTGGTGACCAGGACGTCGATCCGGTGCTCGCGCAGCACGGCCCGTTCGCCGTCCAGGGTGAACGGGCCGCGGTCGAGCAGGACCGAGGTGGCGGACGGCACCGGCGGTTCGGGGGCGTCCACCGAGCGGACCAGGAACCAGTGGTCCGACAGGTGCGCGAAGGCGGCCAGGCCCTGCCGCCCGGTGGTCAGGAACACCCGGTGGCCGAGGCCGGGCAGGGCGTCGGCGGCTTCCGCGAGCGAGCCGACCGGGTGCCAGCGGTCGCCCTCGACCGGCACCCAGCTGGGACGTCGCAGCGCGAGCAGGGGAACATGGACCTCGGCGGCCGCCTCGGCCGCGTTGCGACTGATGGTGCCGGCGAAGGGATGGGTGGCGTCGATGAGCGCGTCCACGTGCTGCTCGCGCAGCCAGGCGGCGAGGCCCGCCGGGCCGCCGAAGCCGCCGATCCGCACCTCGCCGGCCGGCAGCCGCGGCTCGGCCACCCGGCCGGCCAGCGAGCTGGTGACCCGGACCGCCGGGTCGGTGGCGAGCGCCTCGGCCAGCCGCCGGCCCTCGGTGGTGCCGCCGAGGATCAGTACGTGCATCGGGACTCCAGGGAGCGGGCGTGGCTGAGGGCGGCGGACGGGCGGCGCAGCTGAAGAGTAGCGGGCTGCGGCACGGCTGGACGACGGGCGCCTGCGCGACGGCGGCGACCGCCGCCGCGTACACCGCGCTGCTGACCGGCGAGTTCCCGGACCCGGTGACGATCACGCTGCCGAAGGGCCAGCAGCCGGCGTTCGCGCTGGCGGCGGAGGAACGGGCGGCGGACCGGGCGATGGCCGGGGTGGTGAAGGACGCCGGGGACGACCCGGACGTCACCCACGGGGCGCTGATCCGCTCGACGGTCCGGCACGGCGCGCCCGGCACGGGCGTGGTGTTCCGGGCCGGCCCCGGCGTCGGTACGGTCACCAAGGCGGGCCTGCCGCTGGAGGTGGGCGAGCCGGCGATCAACCCGGTGCCCCGGCAGATGATGCGCGACACGGTGGCCGAGGTGGCGGCGCGCCACGGCGGCAGCGGGGACGTCGTGGTGGAGATCTCCGTCGACCACGGCGAGGAGATCGCCCGGTCGACCTGGAACCCGCGCCTGGGCATCCTGGGCGGCCTGTCGATCCTCGGCACCACCGGCATCGTGGTGCCGTACTCCTGCTCGGCGTGGATCGACTCGATCCGCCGCGGGGTGGACGTGGCCCGCGCGGCCGGCCGGACGCACGTCGCCGGGTGCACCGGTTCCACCTCGGAGAAGGTGGCGGTCGCGGTGCACGGCCTGCCGGAGGACGCGCTGCTGGACATGGGCGACTTCGCCGGTGCGGTGCTCAAGTACCTGAAGCGGCACCCGGTGCCCCGGCTGACCATCGCCGGCGGCTTCGCCAAGCTCTCCAAGCTGGCCGCCGGCCACCTGGACCTGCACTCGGCGCGCTCCCAGGTGGACAAGGGCTACCTGGCCGAACTGGCCCGGCGCGGCGGGGCGTCCGAGGAGCTGGCCGGGGCGGTGGCGGCGGCCAACACCGGCCTGGAGGCGGTCCAGCTGTGTGCGGCGGCCGGCGTGCCGCTGGGCGACCTGGTCGCCCGGGAGGCGCGGGCCACCGCGCTCGGCGTGCTGGTCGGCGCGCCGGTCGCGGTGGACGTCATCTGCATCGACCGGGCGGGCACCGTCGTGGGCCGGGCCGAGCCTAAGGGCGCCTGAGCGCCAGGGCCCCGAGGACGTCAGTCGGTGACCACGGCCTGCGCGTCGATCTCCACCAGCATGGGCTCCTGCGGCAGTTCGACGAAGACCGTGGTCCGGCAGGGCTTCACCCCGCCGGGCGCGATGTTCTCCTCGATGAACGCGGCGTAGACCTCGTTCATCAGCGGGAAGTGGGCGCGCTCGGTCAGGTAGACACGGAACATCACCACGTCCTCGATGCTCGCGCCGCCGGCCTCGACGATCGCCTTGACGTTCTCCAGCGTCCGCCGGGTCTGCGCCTTCACATCCCCCGGGTACAGGTACGCGCCGGTCGCCGGGTCCTGCGGCCCCTGGCCGGAGACCTGCAGGATCGGGCCCTTGCGGACGCCCTGCGAGAACATCCAGGCCGGGGCCGGGGCGCCGTCGGTGCGGATCTCGGTCTTGTCGGTCATCTCGACTTCTCTCCAGGGGTGTTCCGGCGTTGTGCCGGCGTTGTGCCGGCGTGGTGCCGGCAGGTCAGGGACGGTGGCCGGCGTCGGCGGACGCCGCGCGGGCGGTGGCGAGCAGGCGGGGCAGCAGCTCCAGCACCTGGGCGTACGGGAGCACCATGTCCGGCACCGACATCGACACCGCGGCGACCACCCGGCCGGTGGCGTCCCGGACCGGCGCGGCGATGCAGTTGATGAACGGCTCGTGCTCGGCGTGGTCCTGCGCCCAGCCCTGGGCGGCGACGGTCGCCAGTTCGGTGAGCAGCGCGGCCGGGGTGGTGAGGGTGTTCGCGGTGTGGACGGTGTACTCGACGGCCTCCGCGACCCGGCGGCGCTCGGCCGGCGGCAGGTCGGCCAGCAGCACCTTCGCGACGGCGGTGTTGTGCAGCCCGGCCCGCAGGCCGATCCGGGAGTACATCCTGACCGGGTGGCGGGAGTCGTACTTGTCGATGTAGACCACCTCGCCGCCCTCGTACGCGGCCAGGTGGACAGTGTGCCCGGTGGCCGCGTTCAGTTCGGCCAGGTGCGGGGCGGCGGTCCGGCGAATGCCGCGCTGCTCCAGGGCGAGGCTGGAGAGGGCGAACAGGCCCGCGCCCAGGTGGTAGCGGAAGTCGGCGTCCCGGTGGACGAAGCGCTGCTCCTCCAGGCTCTGCAGGAGGCGCAGCACGGTGGTCTTGTGCACCCCGATCAGCTCGGCGAGCTGGTCGAGCGAGCGCTCGCCCTCGCCGAGTTCGGCGAGCAGGCGCAGGGCGCGGGTGACGGTCTGGCTCATCGGGCTCCTGGTGCGACCGGGGGTGCGACCGGCGGGTACGGCCGGGTACGGCCGGGAGGGCGGCGGCCGGGCCCGCTCGTTGACCGTCGTTCGGCGTGAATGCTAGAACCGTATCGCCAGCATGCGCAACGGGCGTTGCAGATGATGCAACGCTCCTGGTCAAGCGGAGGTACGGGCAATGGGGCAGAGCTTCACGGACCGCGACGCGGGGCCCGGGATCGACCCCGAGCAGGTCCTCGCCCTGGCCGAGGAACGGCTCGACTGGCGGTTCAAGGCGCTGCCCCCGGCCGCCTGGGGCCGCACCGTCGGCGAGTACCTCGCCACCGCGCCCACCCTCACCGGGCTCGGCACCCCGCTGCTCACCCTCGACGCCGGCGCCCTCGACCACAACCTGCGCACCATGGCCGCCTGGTGCGCCGACGCGGGCGTGGCGCTCGCCCCGCACGGCAAGACCACCATGGCCCCCGCCCTCTGGCAGGCCCAGCTGGACGCCGGCTGCCACGGCATCACCCTGGCCAACCTCTCCCAGCTGCGGGTCGCCCGCGCCTTCGGCGTCAGCCGTCTGCTGCTCGCCAACACCCTGCTCGACCCGGCCGGACTCGCTTGGCTCGCCGCCGAGTTGGACGCCGACCCCGGCTTCGCCTTCCTCGCCTGGGTGGACTCCGCCGAGTCCGTCCGGCAGATGGACCGGGCCCTGCGGGCCGCCGGCGCCGACCGCCCCGTCGACGTCCTGGTGGAACTCGGCGGCCCGCGCGGACGGACCGGCGCCCGCGGCGTGGAGGCGGCCGCCGAGGTGGCCGCCGCCGTCCTCGCCGCGCCCACCCTGCGCCTGGCCGGCGTCGGCGGGTACGAGGGCGCGCTCGCCCACGACGCCGGCGAGGCGGCGCTCGCCACCGTCCGCGGCTACCTGCGCGAACTCGCCGCGCTGCACCGGCGGCTGGCCGGCCGGTACGAGACCGGCGCGCCCGTGGTGTCGGCCGGCGGCAGCGCCTACTTCGACACCGTGGTCCAGGAACTCGGCCCGCTGGCGGACGAGGTGCCCGGCACCGCGGTGATCCTGCGCTCCGGCGCCTACCTGGTGCACGACGACGGCTTCTACCGCTCCGTCTCCCCGCTCGCCCGCCGCGCCGACACCACTCCGCTGCGCTCGGCCATGCACGCCTGGACCCGGGTGGTCTCCCACCCCGAGCCGCAGCTGTCCCTGCTGGACGGCGGCAAGCGCGACCTCAACTTCGACCTGGGCTTCCCGGAGCCGCAACTGGTCCGCGGCAGCGGCCCGTTGAAGGACGCGACGATCACCGCCCTGAACGACCAGCACGCCTTCCTGCGCGGCGCCGGCGAGCAGGCCCCGGTCGGCGCGGTGGTCCGGCTCGGCCTCTCCCACCCGTGCACCGCCTTCGACCGGTGGAACCTCATCCCCGTCCTGGACGACGCCGACGCCGAGGAACCCCGGGTGGTCGACCTGGTGCGGACCTTCTTCTGATGGCCGACCTGCTCGTCCGCGGCGCCACGCTGGTCGACGGCACCGGCGCCGCCCGGCGGACCGCCGACGTCACCGTCACCGACGGCCTGATCGAGGAGATCGCGGACCGCCGGGCCAATCTCACCGCCCGGCGGACCGTCGACGCCGACGGAATGGTGCTCGCCCCCGGGTTCATCGACATGCACGCCCACTCCGACCTGCGCACCCTGGTCGAGCGCGCCCACCCCTCCCGGGTCACCCAGGGCGTCACCTGCGAGGTCCTCGGCCAGGACGGGCTCTCCTACGCGCCGGTCGACGACACCACCCTGCCCCTGCTGCGCCGCCAACTCGCCGGCTGGAACGGCGATCCGGCGGACTTCGACTGGAGCTGGCGCACGGTCGGCGAGTACCTGGACCGGCTCGACCGCGGCACCGCGGTCAACACCTGCTACCTGGTGCCGCACGGCTCGGTGCGGATGCTCGCCATGGGCTGGGAGAACCGCCCGCCCACGCCCGCCGAACTCGACCGGATGCGGGAGCTGGTCGCCCGCGGCCTGCACGAGGGTGCGGTCGGCCTGTCCAGCGGCCTCAGCTACCCGCCCGGCTCGTACGCCGGCACGGACGAACTGGTGGCGCTCTGCACGGTGGTCGCCGGCCTCGGCGGCTTCCACGCCCCGCACCAGCGCTCGTACGGGGCAGGGGCGTTGGCGGGGTACGCCGAGATGATCGAGATCGCCCGGCGGTCCGGCTGCCCGGTCCACCTCACCCACGCCACCATGAACTTCGCGGTCAACCGCGGCCGGGCCGGCGAGCTGCTCGCGCTGGTCGACGCGGCCCTCGCGGAGGGGATCGACGTCACCCTCGACAGCTACCCCTACCTGCCCGGCGCCACCACGCTGGCCGCCCTGCTGCCCGGCTGGTCCACCGAGGGCGGCCCGGAGGCGACCCTCGCCCGGCTCGACGACCCGGCCGCCCGGGAACGGATCCGGGGCGCCCTGGAGGAGCACGGCAGCGACGGCTGCCACGGGGTGGTCGCCGACTGGGAGACCGTCCAGATCTCCGGCGTGGGCCGTCCGGAGCTGGCCGCGGCGGTCGGCCGCACCGTCGCCGAACTCGCCGCGGAGCGCGCCACGTCGGGGACCGAGGTCTTCTTCGACCTGCTGCGGTGCGACGGCCTCGCCACCTCGATCCTGCAGCACGTCGGGCACGAGGAGAACGTCCGGGCCGTGATGCGGCACCCCGCGCACACCGTCGGCAGCGACGGCCTGCTGGTCGGCGCCCGCCCGCACCCGCGGGCCTGGGGCACCTTCGCCCGCTACCTCGGCCACTACAGCCGGGAGGAGGGCGTCCTCGGCCTGGAGGAGACCGTGGCACGGATGACCGGGCGGCCCGCGCGGCGCCTGCGACTGCGCCGACGGGGCGTGGTCCGGCCCGGCCACCACGCGGATCTGGTGCTGTTCGACCCGGCCGGCGTCCGGGACACCGCGACCTTCGAGCAACCGCGCCGGCCGGCCGCGGGCATCGAGCACGTGTGGGTGGGCGGCGTCGCCGTGCTGGCCGGGGCACGGCCCACCGGGGCGCTCCCGGGCCGAGCACTGCGCCGTACCGGGACGGGGAGCACCGAGTGAGCGGCCCTTCCCGGACGGTCGGCCTCGTCCGGGGTGGGCGTCGCGGTTCCCCGAGCCGCTGAAACCGCTAGCGGCAGCGGTCGGTGGAGTAGAGGTGGCTGTCGGGGAACTGTTCGGCGCCGAGGGTGCGGCCGACCAGGATGACGGCGGTGCGCAGGACGCCGTGGGCCTTCACCTGGTCGGCGATGTCGCCGAGGGTGCCGCGCAGGACCAGCTCGTCGGGGCGGCTGGCCATGGCCACCACGGCGGCGGGGCAGTCCGCGCCGTAGTGCGGCAGCAGTTCCTCGACCACGCTGTCGACGTAGCGGGCGGCCAGGTGCAGCACCAGGAGGGCGCCGCTGCGGCCGAGGGTGGCGAGGTCCTCGCCCTCGGGCATCGGGGTCGCCTGCCGGGCCACCCGGGTGAGGATCACGGTCTGGCCGACGGTGGGGACGGTCAGTTCGCGCCCCAGGGCGGCGGCGGCCGCGGCGAAGGCGGGGACGCCGGGCACGATCTGGTACGGGATGCCGAGCGCGTCCAGTCGGCGCATCTGCTCGGCGACGGCGCTGAACACCGACGGGTCGCCGGAGTGCAGCCGGGCGACGTCGCGGCCCTCCTCGTGGGCGCGGGCGAACTCGGCGACGATCTGGTCGAGGTTGAGGTCGGCGGTGTCCACCAGCCGTGCGCCGGGCGGGCATTCGGCGAGCAGCTCGGTCGGCACCAGGCTGCCCGCGTACAGGCAGACCTCGCACGCCGCGAGGGTCCGCTGGCCCCGCAGGGTGATCAGGTCGGCCGCGCCGGGCCCGGCCCCGATGAAGTAGACGGTCACCTGGATGCTCCCTCTTCCTTGATCACTGACCACTGGGTGACGGGCATCGCCTGCCGCCAGCCCGTGAAACCGCCCACCGGCACCGCGTGGGCCACCGCGAGTTTGACCAGCTCGCCGCCGTGCCGCCGGTACCACTGCGTCAACAGCGCCTCGGACTCCAGCGTCACCGTGTTGGCCACCAGCCGTCCGCCGGCCGGCAGGGCGTCCCAGCAGGCGTCGAGCAGACCGGGGGCGGTGAGTCCGCCGCCGACGAAGACGGCGTCCGGGGTCTCCAGGCCGGCCAGGGCGGCGGGCGCCGGGCCGCTGACCACGCGCAGGCGCGGTACGCCGAGGGCGGCCGCGTTGCGGGTGATCCGCCCGGCCCTGACCGGGTCGCGCTCCACGCTGACGGCGCGGCAGCTACGGTGTGCGCGCAGCCACTCGATGCCGATCGAGCCGGAGCCGCCGCCCACGTCCCAGAGCAGTTCGCCGGGGGCGGGGGCCAGTGCGGCGAGGGTGGCGGCGCGGATGTGGCGCTTGGTCAGCTGCCCGTCGCTCTCGAAGAGTCCGTCCGGAAGGCCCGGCACCAGCTGGGCGCGCGGGGTGCCGGGGACGGCGGCGCACTCCACGGCGACCACGTTCAGGGGGTCGCCCGGGGCGTGCGGCCAGCCGTCGGCCGTGCCTTCGCGGACGTCCTCGCCCTCGCCGCCGAGCTGTTCCAGCACCCGCAGCCGGCTCGGACCCCAGCCGCTCCCGGCGAGCAGCGCGGCGAGGCGGGCGGGGGTGGCGGCGTCCGCGCTGAGCACCAGCAGGCGGCGGCCGGGGTGGAGCGCGGCGCGCACCGACTCCAGCGGCCGGCCGACGGCGGTGACCACCTCGGTCTCCTCCACGGGCCAGCCGAGCCGGGCGCAGGCGTACGAGACGGAGGACGGGTGCGGCAGCACGTGCAGGCGTTCGGCGCCGACGGTCTCGGCCAGGGTCCGGCCGATGCCGTAGAACATCGGGTCGCCGCTGGCCAGGACCGCCACCCGGCGTCCGGCGTGGGCGGCCAGCAGGCCGGGGACGGCGGGGCGCAGCGGGGAGGGCCAGGTGAGCTGCTGCGCGGTCACCTCGGCGGGCAGCAGGGCGAGCTGGCGGGGGCCGCCGATGACCACCTCGGCGGCGCGGAGCGCCTGGCGCGAGGTTGCGGCGAGTCCGGGCCACCCGTCCGCGCCGATGCCGACGACGGTGATCGCAGACTCGGGCACTGACACTCCTCGCGGCTCGGAACGGGGCAGCGGCAGCCTACCCGTCCGGGGCGGCGCCACCGGGCCCGAGCTGCGAAAACCCTGCCGGCGGGGGTGCGATGTTGGCCACACCGGGCCGGTTCACGGCCGGCCCGGGAGCTTTCACGGCTGGTACGGGAGCTGCGGGACGTCGAAGCAGGTGGTGTCCATGTCGGGGACCTCGGTGACCCAGCCGCCGCGGTTGTCGAAGGCGGTGTCCTGCCAGCGGGCGGCGTTGAGGCAGGCCCGGGTGGGGCTGGTGGGGCGCGGCTGGGGGGTGAAGGAGGCCGGGATCAGCAGGCCGTGCGCGTCGTACGGTTCGGGCCGGTTCATGAAGCGCTCGACGCAGGAGCGGGTGAGGTCCCGGCCGCAGGAGTCCATCGCGTCGGTGAGCCACTGGCCCGCCGCCCAGCCCTCCAACTCCCAGGCGGACATCAGGGGTTCGCGGTCCGGGAAGTAGCGGGCCATGCCGTCGCGGAACTGCTTGACGGCCGGGTACGAGACGTCCTCGTAGTTGCGGGAGGAGGAGGTGGCCCACAGCGCGTTGCGGCAGGCGGGGGAGTCGTGGTAGGCGACGCGGGCGGTCTCGGACCAGTTCTGCACGTTGGTGACCTTGGCGGTCAGCTGCACCCCGGCGGCGTCCAGGGCCTGGCAGAGCGCGGCGTTGCCGCGGGTGTCCATCGCGTCCAGCAGCAGTTCGGTGCCGTCGGCCTTCATCGCGGCGGCCACCGCCTGGAAGCCGGGCAGCGCCAGGTCGACGCTCTGGCTCAGCACCCGGTAGCCCTCGGCCTTCAGCCCCTGCTCCAACTGCTTGGCGTAGCGGGCGGAGTCGGCCTGGTTGTAGAACACCACGGCGGCGCTGCGGGCGCCGGTCCGCTCCTTGAAGAAGCGGTAGACCTCGGTCGACTGGTAGAGCGTGCCGTCCCAGCCGACCGAGTGGCCGTCGCGCGGCGAGTCGCTGCCGTAGATGCTGTACAGGTGCGGCCAGCGGTCGTACTCGGTGCCGATCGGCTGCCCGCCGATGTCCGGCACGCCCTTGGCGCTGACGTACGGCGCGCCCGCGTAGTCGAGCACGCTGGTGGCGACCAGGGCGAAGACCTGCTCGCGGTCGATCAGCCGGTGGACGCAGTCCTGGTTGCCGATGCCGCTGCCGCCGTCGTCGCAGGTGATCACCTTGACCGTCCGCCCGTGCAGGCCGCCCCGGTCGTCGAGGGCGTGCAGGAACGCCTGGGCGCCGTAGCGCGGGCCGGAGAAGGTCTCGCTGCCGACCGGGCTGGTGAGCGAGGTGATGATGCCGATCCTGATCTCGCCGCCGCTCACCCCGGTGTCGGTCGCGCCCCCGGCCGCCGCAGGCGCACCGGCGGTGGTGAAGGCGCTCTCCGGCAGCCGGCTGCCGCAGCCGCCCAGGGCCAGCAGCAGTACGGCGAGGGCGGCCGCGCGACGGTGACCCCGCCGCCCGGCCGCCCGGCTCCTCATCGTCGACCGCCCCCGGTGGTCAGCTGCACCCGGGGACGGCGGTGTTGCCGCTCTGCTGGACCAGCCCGCAGAGGGTGGAGCGGGACACCTTCCAGGTGCCGTTCTCCAGCACCGCCGTGCCGGTCGCGTCCGGCTGGACCACGTTGCCCTGGATCGACAGCGAGTAGGTGACCGTCGCCTCCGTCGCCGAGGTGAACTGCACCGAGGTCACCTTCGCCTGCACCTGGCCCACCCGCGGGTCGCTGGCGAAGCCCTGCAGCACGGGCGCCAGCTGGTCGCCGTTCTGCAGCAGGGCGCCCTTGTCGGCGAGCGTGGTCTGCGGGCTGAAGAACTTCTCCCAGGTCGCGGTGATCTCCGCCGTGGCCGCGGCCGGATCGGCCGGCGCCGTCCCGGTCGGCGACGCCGCCGCCGAGCCGCTCGGGGAGGCGCTCCCGGTCGCGGCGGCGCTGGAGGTCGCCGCGACCGCCGAGGTGGTGGAGGAGCTGCTGCTCTTGCTGCTGCTGCAGGCCGCCGCGAGCAGCACGGCGACCACCACGGCGGTCAGCCGTACGGCCGCACCCGTCCGGGGCGCTCGGACCGGCCGGCGGGGCCCGTCCGGGTGGGGCAGCGGGCCGGGCGCGGCCTCGCGGGACTGCTCGCTGTGCGTGGTAGCCATTCGTCTCTCACCGCGTCTCTTCCCGACCGGGGGCCGGTCGGTCCCGCGTGGCCCCGGTCGCTCGGATGGTCTTGTGAACGGTCGTGCTGCGGCCGCTCTGGTGCACCGCAAGTGAGACCATGAAGGCCGATCTGTGGGCGAATCGCAATATCTACGGACATCAACGGCAAACCGGACGGCATGGAGTGCCCTTGACGAAGCGCATGCGGCGAGCCGACGACCTGCTCCGGCGGGCCGGCCGGGCGCTGCGGGAGTGGCCGGGCTGGTTCATCCTCGCGGCGGGCGCGGTGCTGTGCGTGCTCGGCTGGTACGGCGTCTCCGGCGAGACGGTGGCCGCCCGTCAGCTCCCGTACCTCGCCTCCGCGACCGTGCCCGGCGCCGCGCTGGTCGTGGCCGGGGCCGTCCTGATCGCCGCCCGGCAGGCCGGCCGCGCCGGCGAGTCCGCCGACCGGCGCACCGACCAGCTGCTGGCCCTGCTCGTCGCCGAGGCGGGCAGCGGGAGCGGCGACGGCGGGGAGCCGGCGGCCGGTGCGGTCGGGCCGGTGGTCGCGCTGCCCGACGGCACGCTCTACCACCGCGGCGACTGCCCGCTGGTGGCCGGCAAGGCCAACGCCCGGACGGCCGACGCGGCGACGGTCCGCGAACGGGCGCTGACGGCGTGCCCGGTCTGCGACCCGGAGCCCCCCGGAGCGGGAGACGCGGCGGACCAGGGCGGCGGCCCGGGCGCGGGCGGGCCCGGGGCGGGGGGCTGAGGTGGGGGCGGCGGGGCTGACGCTGGACCTGGCGTTGGCGGGGCTGGCGGTGGGCAGCGCGGCGGCGCTCAGCGGCGTCGGGCTGGTGGTGACGTACCGGGCGACCGGCGTGCTCAACCTGGCGCAGGGCGCCCAGGCGATGGCCACCGCGTACCTGCTGCGCGAGCTGGTCGTGGTGCACCACTGGCCGCTCGCCCTGGCGGCCGTCTGCTGCCTGCTGGTCGCCGCGCCGGCCCTCGGCGTGCTGCTGGACCTGGCGGTGTTCCGGCCGCTCCAGCGCCGGGGCGCCGGGCCGGCCGAGACCATGGTGGCGGGCATCGGCGTGTTCGTGCTGCTGATCGGCGCGGCGGTGCTGATCTGGGGCACCGCCCCGTACGGTGACGCGCCGCCGCTGGTGGAGGGCACCGCGCTGGCCCAGCCGGGCGGCCACGTGCTGCGCCTGGACACCGCCGTGCAGCTGGCCACCGTCCTGGTGCTGGCCACCACGGTGGGCCTGGTCAGCCGGTACACCCGGTTCGGGGTGCGGCTGCGGGCGGTGGTGGACAACCGCGCGTTGGCCCAGCTGGCCGGGGTCGACGCCGACCGGATCTCCTCCGCGGGCTGGGCGTTCGGCTCGTTCACCGCCGGCCTGGTGGGCGTCCTGCTGGCGCCGTTCCTGCTGCTCGACCCGTACGGGCTGCCGCTGCTGGTGATGGAGACGATGGCGGTCGCGGTGGCGGCGCGGCTGCGTTCGCTGCCGGTCGCGGTGGTCACCGGCCTCGCGCTCGGGGTGGCGCAGAGCGAGCTGACCCGGCTGCGCCCGGCCGGGCAGCTGCTGCCGCTGGCCCAGGCCGTCCAGACCAACCTGTTCGTGGTCGCGCTGCTGGTCGCCGCGCTGCTGCCGTGGTCCGGCGGCTCGGACGACACCGGCCTCGCGCTGCCCGGCGGCGGCCGCGGCGGGCGCGGCGCCACCGCCGCCCGGACCGCCTGCACGGTGCTGGTCCTGCTGCCGCTCGGCTTCCACGCCGACGACCTGCGGCACGCCCTGCTGGTGCCCGCGCTGGCCCTGGTGCTGCTCTCGGTGGTGGTGGTCACCGGCTACGGCGGGCAGGTGTCGCTCGGCCAGGCCGGGTACGCCGGGCTCGGGGCGCTCGGCACCGCCCTGCTGATGTCCGGGAAGGTCCCGGGCCTGCCCGCGCTGCCCGCCGTACCCGCGCTGCTGCTCGCGGTGGCCGTCACCGTGCCGCTCGGGCTGCTCACCGGCTGGCCGGCGATCCGGCGGCGCGGGCTGGCGCTGGCGCTGGTCACCTTCGCCGTGGGCACGGCCCTCAGCCGGCTGGTGTTCGACCAGCCGTACGCCACCACCGGGCTCACCGTCTCGCGCGACGGCATGCCGACCGGCGACCGCGGCTTCTACACGGTCGAACTGGTGCTGCTCGGGGTCGGGCTGCTGGTCGTCCGCAATCTGCACCGGGGACGGCTCGGGCGGGCGCTCACCGCGATGCGCGACCACCAGGCGGGCGCCTCCGCGGCCGGGGTGGACGTGCCGCGGCTGAAGCTGCTGGTGTTCATGGCCGGCGCCGGGCTGGCCGCGCTCGGCGGCGGACTGATGGCGCTCGGCGGGCAGGCGTTCGACCCGACCGCGTTCGACCCGGTGCAGGGCCTGCTCTGGTTCGCCACCGTGGTGGTGGCCGGGGCGGACAGCGCGGCCGGTGCCGTACTCGCCGCCGCGCTGCTGGTCGGACTCGACGCGGGCACCGCGGCCGGCGTCTCCGCCGTCGTGGTCGGCGCCCTGGCCACCGTCCTCGGCCGGATGCCCGGCGGACTCGCCGGCCTCGCCCGCCGCGCCGCCGACCGGGCGACGGTGCCCGCCCGGCCCGGACCCGGCCAGGAGGCCGCCCTCACCCCGCTCGGCCGGCGGCTGCGCGAGCGGATCGCGGAGCGGGCGCCGTGACGGCCGCCGGCACGCCTGGTGCCGGGCTGGTCGCCCGCGGCGTGGTGCGGCGCTTCGGCGGCATCGCCGCGGTCGACGGGGTCGACCTGGACGCGCCGATCGGACGGATCACCGCACTGATCGGACCCAACGGTGCCGGCAAGAGCACGCTCTTCGACTGCCTGGCCGGCGCCGCCCGCCCCGACGCCGGGCAGGTACTGCTCGCCGGCCGCGACATCACCCGCCTGCCCGACCACGCCCGCGCCCGGCTCGGCCTGCTGCGCACCTTCCAGCAGATCGCCGCCTTCCAGGGGCTGACCGTCGCCGAGAACGTCCGGGTCGGCGCCGAACAGGTCCACCGCGGCACCGGACGCGGACTGCTCGGCCTGCCCCCGCCCGGACGGGACACCGCCCGCGCCGCCACCGAACGGGCCCTGCGCCTGCTCGACCTGGACGCCGTCCGCGACTGGCCCGCCGACCGCCTGCCGACCGGCGCCCTGCGCCTGCTGGAACTCGCCCGCGCCCTCGCCGCGACCCCCCGGGTCCTGCTGCTCGACGAGCCGGCCGCCGGACTCGACCAGGCGCAGACCGCCCGCCTGGGCACCGTCCTGCGCGCGCTCGCCGCCGAGGGCACCGCCCTGCTGCTGGTCGAGCACGACGTCGAACTGGTCGCCCGACTCGCCGACGCCGTGTACGTGATGGCCGCGGGACGCGTCATCGCCCGGGGACCGACCGCGTCCGTGCTGGCCGATCCGCGGGTCGCGGCGGCCTGGGGTGCGACGTGAGCCGGTGGCGCGCGGGCCGCGGCCGGACGGGGGCGGCGCGGTGAGCGCGGAGGTGGAGCTGCGCGGGGTGCGGGTGCGGTACGGGCTGCTGGAGGCGCTGCACGGGGTGGACCTGGCGTGTCCGGCCGGGCGGGTGACGGTCCTGCTCGGCCGCAACGGGTCCGGGCGGACGACGGTGCTGCGGACGGTGGCGGGCGTGGTGCGGCCCTCCGCCGGGCAGGTCCTCTGGCAGGGGCGGGAGACGGCCGGGCTGGACGCGTACCGGCGGGCGCGGGCCGGCCTGGCACTGGTGCCCGCCGAGCGCGGGGTGTTCGGCTCGCTGACGGTGGCGGAGAACCTCGGACTGTCCGAGCCGGGCACGGTCGAGCCGTCCTTCCCCGAGCTGCTGCCGCTGCTCACCCGCCGGGCCGGCACGCTCTCCGGCGGCCAGCAGCAGATGGTCGCGCTCGCCCGGGCGCTGCTCGCCCGGCCCCGGCTGCTGCTGCTCGACGAGCCCGGACGCGGCCTCGCCCCCGCGGTGGTCGCCCGGCTGCACGAGCTGCTGTTCCGGGTCGCGGCCGAGGGCCGGACCGTGGTCCTCGCCGAGCAGGGACTGCCGCCCACCCTGGAGGCGGCCGCGGTGGTGCACGTGCTGCGCCGCGGCCGGATCGCCTTCAGCGGCGAGCCGAGCGAACTGCGCGGCCTCGTACGGTAGTCGGGTCGGACACGTGGCGTCTCATCTGGGGTGGGCGTCGGCGGTGGTCCGGGCCGGCAGCTCCTCGCGGAGCAGGATGCCGACGCCGCCCCTGAGCACCAACTCCCGTTCGGGGACGACCACCAGCTCCGCGCCGGTGCCCACCGCCGCACGGATCAGCGCCGCGTCGGCCGGCTCCTGCCAGCCCGTCCGCGGACCGAGCGCGCGCAACTCCGGCTCAGTGAGCGCGAGTTGGGTGGGCGCCATGCCGACCCACAGGCGCTCGGCGAAATGCGTCTCACGGTTGACCAGCACGGCCCGGGCCCGCCCGCGCTGCAGCACGGCCACGGTCGAGGACAGACCCTCCAGCGCCGACCCGTAGCGCTGCCGCTGCTCGGCGAAGCGGGCCAGGTGGGCGCGGTCGCGGGCGCTCAGGCAGCCGTGCAGCAACTCCTCCAGCTCCTGCTCCAGCAGCGCCCGCCCGGAGTCGGCCGAGTGCCCGTCGCCGGCCACCGTGACGATCCGGTCGCGCAGCCGGGCGGGCACCTCGCGCACCAGAGCGCTGCGCATCCGGGCCGAACCGGAGAGCACCACCACCTCGGCGGCCGCGTCGTCGGCGAGTTTCGCCAGCTCGTCCAGGAGCTGGCCGACCTCGGCGTCCCAGTTCTCCCCGGCCAGCCAGCGGCGCGACACCACCGCTCCGGAGACCCGGCTCATCGGCCAGCGGCCCACCTGCAGGTCGACCTCCAGCTCCGGCTCGCCCGGCAGGTCGCGGGTGCCGGTCTCGACCGGATCGGCCCGGTGGACCGCCAGGGCGGCGTACGGGATGTCCGGGGCGTGCTGCAGCGCGAGCGGCATCGCGTCCGGGAGCATGTCGGTGCGTGCCGTGTCGTGCGACGGCGGCTCGGGCAGCTCCTCGGCGAGCGCGAGGCGGCCGTGCGCGGCGAAGATCGCCTGGCCGTGCGGCCCCGGCAGCGCGCGGTCGCTCCCGGCGACGTGGCCGAGCGCACCGATGGTGGCCTGGTCCGTCCCGTGCTCCAGCAGGTCCGCGCGCAGCCGCTGCCAGCGCAGCTCGACCGAGCGGTCCGCCTCCTCGCCCTCGCGCGGGGCCTCCCGCGAGGTGTCCAGGTACACCGAGGCGAACGGCCCGGGACGGGCGTACAGCGGGCTGAGGAACGACAGTTTCATGGCCGCCTCCCCACGGACGACGGGGGCCGGAAGGGCACCTTCCACGATAGGTGGACCGCCGCGGAAGGGCCCGGGCGGAGCGCGGACCGGCCCGACCGGGCCGGTCAGCCGGCCCGGAGGGCGTTGAGCCGGGCCGCCTGGCGGGTCAGGTGGTCGCGCTCCGCGAGATTGGGCGCGCGGTGCGCCGCCTCGGCGTACAGCCGCGCCGCCAGGGCCAGGTCGCCGTCCCGCTCGTGCAGGTACGCGGCCACCGCGGTGTGCCTCGGCAGGGAGTCGTCCAGCGCCGCGAGCGCCGCCAGCCCGGCCCGCGGACCGTCCGCCTCGCCCACCGCCACCGCCCGGTTCAGCCGCACCACCGGGCTGTCGGTCAGCCGGGCCAGTTCGTCGTACCACTCCACGATCTGCACCCAGTCCGTCTCCTCGGCGCGCGGTGCGTCGGCGTGCAGCGCCGCGATCGCGGCCTGGGCCTGGAACTCGCCCAGCCGGTCGCGGGCGAGCGCCGCCTGAAGGACCGCGACCCCCTCCGCGATCGACGCGGTGTCCCACCGGCCGCGGTCCTGCTCCGCCAGCGGCACCAGACTGCCGTCCGGCGCCGTCCGGGCCGCCCGCCGGGCGTGGTGCAGCAGCATCAGCGCCAGCAGCCCCGCCACCTCCGGATGGTCGATCCGGGCCGCGAGCTGCCGGGTCAGCCGGATCGCCTCGGCGGCCAGGTCCACGTCCCCCGAGTAGCCCTCGTTGAAGACCAGGTAGAGGACCCGCAGCACCGTCGCCACCTCGCCCGGCCGGTCGAACCGCACCCCCGCGACCGTCCGCTTCGCCCGGCTGATCCGCTGGGCCATCGTCGCCTCCGGCACCAGGTACGCCTGCGCGATCCGGCGGGTGGTCAGCCCGCCCACCGCGCGCAGCGTGAGCGCCACCGCGGAGGCCGGCGTCAGCGACGGGTGGGCGCACAGGAAGTACAGCTGGAGCGTGTCGTCCACGTCCGGCGCGGGGCCGGGCGGCGGCTCCTCGTCGACCTGGTCCTCGCGGCGGCGCCGGGCGGTGTCCGCCCGGGCCGCGTCGAGGAACTTCCGCCACGCCACCGTGACCAGCCAGCCCTTCGGATCGCGCGGAGGGTCGGCCGGCCACGCCCGGACCGCCTCCACCAGGGCGTCCTGCACCGCGTCCTCGGCCTCCGCGAAATCGGCTCCGCGGCGGACGAGGACCGTGAGCACGCCCGGCGTCAGACTCCGCAGCAGCGCCTCGTCCATCGGTGACGTCACTCCGTGACGGTCGGCGGCATCGACAGGAACGGCCGCAGCTCCAGCCACTCGTGGATCGGCTCGCCGCCCGCGCCCGGCGCCGCCGAGAGCTCCCCGGCCAGCTCGACGGCCCGCTCGTGGCTGTCCACGTCGATCACCATCCAGCCGGCGATCAGATCCTTCGTCTCGGCGAACGGACCGTCCGTGACCGGGGGACGGCCCTCGCCGTCGTACCGCACGAACGTCCCCTCCGGCGCGAGCGCCTGGGCGTCGACGAACTCGCCGGTCGACTCCAGCTTCGCCGCGAAGTCGCGCATGTACTGGATGTGCGCCGAGACCTCCTCGGGCGTCCAGCGGTCCATCGGCACGTTGTTCACCGGGGCCGGGGCGCCGCGGTAGTGCTTCAGCAGCAGGTACTTGGCCATCGTCGTTCTCCTCGGTGCGGTGCGACCCATTCTGGTCGCCTTCACCCCTGGGACGGAGCACGTCCGCGGATCTCGACACGGTCGGCGAAAGAATGTCCCGCGAGTTTTTCCGGCCGCGGCGGACGGGGAGAGCAGGGCGGGGTCAGCCGCCGAGGTGGCGGGTGCGGGTGGTGCGGAGGGCGAGGAGGTCGGGGAGGGGGAGGGCGGTCAGGTGGGCGAGGGCGGTGGCGACGGCGGTGGTGAGGCGGGCGGGGAAGCCGGCGGCGGGGGTCTCGGGGACGGTGTGGTCGATCAGGCCGGCGGCGGCCAGGTCGTGGGCGCGGATGCCCTGGGTACGGGCCAGCGCGGGGGCCTGGGTGCCGTCGCGGTGGACGATCGCGGAGGCGCCCTCCGGCGGCAGCGGGGCGAGCCAGGCGTGCTCGGCGGCGATCACCCGGTCGGCCGGGAGCAGGGCCAGCGCTCCGCCGCCGGAGCCCTGGCCGAGGAGGACGGCCACCACCGGGGTCCGCAGGGCGACCAGGGTGTGCAGGCAGTGGGCGATCTCGACGGCGATGCCGTCCAGCTCGGCGCGGACGGAGAGTTCGGCGCCCGCGGTGTCGACCAGGGTGAGCAGTGGCAGCCCGAGTTCCTCGGCGGCCTGCGCCCAGCGCCGGACGGCCCGCAGGTCGGCGGCGGTGAACGGGCGCGCGGGCCCGCCGGGGCTCCGGCGCTGCTGCCCGGCGACCAGCACGGGCTGCCCGCCGATCACCGCGAGGCCGTGGACCAGGGCGCCGTCGCCGCCGAGCAGGACCAGTTCCTCGGCGGTGCGGCGGAGCAGTTCGCGGGCGCCGATCCGGTCGGGGCGCCGACTGCGCAGCACCGACTCCCAGGCGTCGCCGGCCGTGGCGGGCTCGGCGGCGGGCTCGGCGGCCGCGGAAGGCGCCGCCGGGGCGGTCGGGCGCGCGGTGAGGACGGCGAGGGCGCCGCGCAGCACCTCGCGCAGCCGCTCGGGCGGGACGACCGCGTCCACCAGCCCGCGGCCGAGCAGGGTCTCCGAGCGCTGGACGTCGGGTGGCAGGGGTTCGCCGCGCAGTTCCTCGTACACGCGGGGGCCGAGGAAGCCGAGGCGGGCGCCGGGTTCGGCGAGGACCAGGTGGCCGAGGGTGCCCCAGGAGGCGAAGACGCCGCCCATGGTGGGGTTGCGCAGGTAGGTGAGGTAGGGGAGGCCCGCGGCCCGGTGGGCGTGGACGGCGGCGGTGATCCGCACCATGCACAGGAAGGCAGCCGCCCCCTCCTGCATCCGGGTGCCACCGGAGACGGGCAGTGCGACCAGGGGCAGGCGTTCGGCGGTGGCGCGTTCGACGGCGCGGGTGATCCGTTCGGCGGTGGCGACGCCGATCGAGCCACCGAGGAAGCCGAACTCGGAGGCGACCAGGGCAACGGGGTGTCCGGCGAGGAGGGCGCAGCCGGTGGTGACCGCCTCGTCCAGGCCGGTCCGCTCGCGGGCCCGCTCGAGCGCGGCCCGGTAGCCGGGGTCGGCGGGAGGCGGGCCGAGCGGCTCGTCCCAGCAGGTGAAGCTGCCCGGGTCGGCGAGCAGGTCGATCAGCTGACGTGCCGTCACCGTCGGTCCTCCGTCGAAGTCGGTGCGCCGAGCCTACGGGACCGGGCCCGTGCAACTCCGGCTTGGTGACCGACACCACGCGCCCCTAATTGGTATCCGAGATGCGGATTAGCTAGGGTCGTCCACGTGAGGCTGACCAAGAGCACCGACATCGCACTGCGCATCGCCATGCGCCTCGCGGTGCTCGGTGAGGACGCCAATCCGACCACCCGGGAGGTGGCGGACGCGGTGGCCGTGCCGTACAACCATGCGGCCAAGGTGGTCAGCCGGCTCCAGCACCTGGGTGTGGTGGAGGCCCGGCGCGGGCGCGGTGGTGGGCTGGTGCTCACCACGGCCGGCCGGACCGGCTCGGTCGGGCAGCTGGTCCGCGAGTTGGAGGGCGTGGGCGACGTGGTCGGCTGCGAGGACGACCCGCCCTGCCCGCTGCGTGCGGCCTGCCGTCTGCGCGGGGTGCTGCGCCAGGCCCAGGAGGCGTTCTACGCCGCGCTCGACCCGTACACGGTGGACGATCTGGTCCGCTCGCCCACCGGGCCGGTGCTGCTGGGGTTGCCGAGTACGAGGAGTTCGCTTCAGGAGTGAGTCCACCTCCGGTCCGGTTGCGGTCCGGCAGGTGTTCCCGCTTGGCCTTTAATGCGCATCTTGGATGCGAGTTTGGAGAGAGTCGGATGCTGTCCGAGAGGTCGGCCGAGACGGTCCGCGCCACCCTCCCCGCCGTGGGCGGGGCGATCGGCGAGATCACGTCGCTGTTCTACGACAAGCTGTTCGCCGCCCACCCCGAGCTGCTGCGCGACGTGTTCAACCGCGGCAACCAGGCCAACGGCACCCAGCGGCAGGCGCTCGCCGGATCGATCGCGGCCTTCGCCACCGCGCTGCTGGAGCACCCGGACACCCGGCCCGACGCGATGCTCGCGCGGATCGCGCACAAGCACGCCTCGCTCGGCGTCACCGCGGAGCAGTACCAGGTGGTCCACACCCACCTGTTCGCGGCGATCGTCGAGGTGCTCGGCGAGGCGGTCACCCCCGAGGTGGCGGCCGCCTGGGACGAGGTCTACTGGCTGATGGCCAACGCGCTGATCGCCATCGAGCGGCGGCTGTACGAGGAGGCCGGTGCGGACGGCGCCGACACCTGGCGCGAGTACCGGGTGGTCGCCCGCCTGCACGAGACCGCCGACGTGGTCACCTTCCTCGCCGCACCGCTCGACGGAGGCCCGGTGCCGGCCTTCGCGCCGGGAAGCTACGTCTCGGTGCAGGTCGAACTGGCCGACGGCGCGCGGCAGATCCGCCAGTACAGCCTCTCCGGCCGCCCGGACGGGATGCTCCAGTTCTCGGTCAAGCGGGTGGCCGGCGCCCCGGACGGCGAGGTCTCCACCCACCTGCACCGCCAGGTCCACACCGGTGACACCCTGCGGATCAGCGCGCCGTTCGGCGACGTCACCCTGGCCGACGGGGACACCCCGGTGGTGCTGGCCTCCGCCGGCATCGGCTGCACCCCGATGATCGGCATGCTCGCCCACCTCGCCGCCACCGGCTCACAGCGGCAGGTGCTCGCCCTGCACGGCGACCGCGACGAGCTCTCGCACGCCTTCCGCGCCGACCTGGAGCAGCTGGTCGCCAAGCTGCCCCGCGCCGAGGCGCAGGTCTGGTACGAGCGGCCGCTCGGCGAGCGGCCCGCCGAGCGGACCGGGCTGGTCGACCTCGCCGGGGTCGACATCCCGGCCGGGGCGACCGCGTACCTGTGCGGTCCGCTGCCCTTCCTGCGCTCGGTCCGGGCCCAGCTGCTGGCCGCCGGACTGCGGCCGGCCGACATCCACTACGAGGTCTTCGGCCCGGACCTCTGGCTCGGCCAGGAGGCCTGACCGCCGTCCCGCGGCCGCCGTACCCATCGCCCGCGCGGTGGGTACGGCGGCCCGTCCGTTCCGTCCTTCTTCCCCGGACGGGCCGTCAGGCCTCGTGCACGGCCGGGTCGGCGGCCTCGGTCAGGTCCTCGCGCTCGATCTGGTTCTCCCGGACCAGCCACAGCGCCAGGGCCGCGCCGATCAGGCTGACCAGCGCGCCGAGGAACAGCACCGTGTTGAGGCCGGACAGGAACCCGGCCCGGGCCGAGTCCGAGAGCGCCTGCCGGATCCCCGGCGGCGCCGCCTCCAGCGCCTGCGGCAGGCTGCCGGAGGAGGCCGCCTCGACCAGTTGGCGCCGCTGGCTGTGCGTGGTGTTGGCGGTCAGGACACCGAACTGGTCCGTCCCGCGGGCGATCAGCACCGCACCCCACACGGCGATGCCGACCGCGATGCCGACCTGCCGGAAGGTGTCGTTGATGCCCGCCGCCATGCCGCTGCGCTCCTTGGGCACCACGCTGACCGCCACGTCCGCGATCACCGGGTTGATCAGGCCGACGCCCGCACCGGCCACCAGGAAGCCGGCGAGCAGGCCGGTCCAGGTGTCGTCCGCCTGGATGTCGCCCATCAGCCACAGGCCGGCGCCGATCGCGGTCAGGCCCACCCCGAGCATCAGCCGGGCCTGCACCCGCGAGAGCAGCACGCCGGCGACCGGCGCCACCAGGAAGCTCAGCACGGTGATCGGCAGGTAGCGCAGGCCCGCCTGGAACGGTGAGAGGCCCAGGTAGTTCTGCAGGTAGAGGGTCAGGTAGAGGAAGAGCGCGAACAGCGAGCTGGAGACGGCGAACGCGGCCAGCTGCACACCGGTGAACGCGGCGCGCCGGAACAGGCCCAGCGGCAGCATCGGCTCCGCCACCCGCAGCTCGATCGCCACGAAGGCGGCGAGCAGCACCGCCGAGACGCAGAACAGCGCCAGGATCTTCGGGCTGGTCCAGCCGTCGGCGTTGCCCCGGACCAGGGCGAGCACCAGCAGGAACAGCGCACCGCTGAACACCGCGACGCCCGCCCAGTCCACCCGGGTGGCGTTCGGGTCCCGACTCTCGCGCACCTTGAGGAAGGTGATCACCAGCGCCGCCGCGCCGATCGGCACATTGAGGTAGAAGATCGACTCCCACCCCAGCGTGTCGGTCAGCGCCCCGCCGATCAGCGGACCGACCGCGACCGCCACGCCGATGGTCGCCCCGTACGCGCCCATCGCCGCGCCGCGCTCGCGCCCGGCGGTGAACTCCTGCGCGATCAGCGCCAGCGACACCGCGAACATGATCGCGCCGCCGACGCCCTGCACCGCCCGGGCGATGTTGAGGAAGGTCGGGTTCGGCGAGACCGCGCACAGGAACGAGGCCACCGAGAAGATCACCAGTCCGACCGCGAACATCTTCCGCCGCCCCAGCCGGTCGGCGAGCGAACCCGCCGTCAGCACCAGCGCGGCCAGGGTCAGCGTGTAGGCGTCGAACACCCACTGCAGGTCGGTGAAGTCGGCGTGCAGATCCTTGCGGATCGAGGGCAGCGCCACGTTCACCACGGTGATGTCGAGCAGCAGCATGAAGGTCGCCACCGAGACGGCGATCAGGGTCCACCACTTGCGTTGCACCTCGTCACTCTAGGCACACGGGTGGGCCGCCCGCTGTGACCGACGCGGCCGGACCGTCAGGGCGCGGCGGGCTCCAGGACGATCCACACCGGCCCCGGGTGGAAGGGCATCGGCTGCCCGCCGAAGGTGAACGAGGTGCCCGCGGCGGCGTCCGGACGCGACCACGAGCCCTGGTACGCCCGGCCGTCGCGGAGCACCGTCGCGGCTCCCGACCCCTCCGTCGGCGCGTACGGGGAGAGCACGCCGGGGGAGTCCATGAAGCCCCGCGGCGAGGTGGTCTCGGCGACCTCCTGGATCACCACGGTCGGCGCCCCCAGCTGCCCGCCGTCGGTGGACAGCGCCGGCTTCCCGTCGAATGCCACCAGGTAGCGGCCCTCGGCCGCCGACCAGGTGAAGGTGAACGACGCCGACGGCATCCGCGCCGTCGCGGTCGCGGTCGCCACCCCGCCGGGCGGGGCGTCGCCGAAGCGGAAGCCCACGTCCTGGGCGGGCGCCGAGTCCGGGAACCGCGCCAGCACCGCGGACGGCACCACGTACTCGTTGTACGGCGCCGCCCGGTCGCTACCGCGCAGGAAAGCCGAGGCGTCCTGCTCCGGGGAGGCGTTCACCACGTCCGCCGCGGCCAGCACCGGCAGGAAGCGGGTCAGTGCACCCGAATAGGCGAAGTCCACCCGGCCGTACTGCTGGAGGATCGGCAGGTCACTCTCCCGGGCGCTGCGCACCGGGCCGATCCGGTCGCCCGGGGGCAGGTGGTCGGAGTCGTAGACCGCGAGGAAGCGGGACAGGCCGCCCTCCACCTCGATCGCGTACACCACGTCGGCCGAGCCGAGACCGGTCTGCGGCCGGGCGGGGAGGGCGTTGTCGACCTTGACGGCCAGGATCCGCCCGGCGCCGCCCGGCAGCCCGGTGAGTGGTGAGAGCGCGCCGGTCGGGGCCGACGGGGCCGCCGGTGTCGACGGGTTCGTCGGTGTCGACGGCCCGGTCGGCGTCGGTGCGAGCGGCGGTACGGCCACCGGGGCCGGACCCCGCGTCGCCGTGACGGCGAGCACCGCGCCCAGCACGGCGGCGGCGCACAGCACGGCGACGACGGCGATCCGGCGGGGGAGGGACCACGAACTCCACCACGCCGGCACCCGATCGAGCAGCGTCCTCATCGGCGGCTCACCTCCGCGCCTGTCCGGCTATCAGTAAAGACGCCCGCGGACCGGTGCGCAGTTGCCGGAGCGTGCCGCGGATCCCGCGACGGCCTCAGTCGTCCACGCGCAGCTCGGAGGGGACAGCGATGACGTCCACCAGGGCCTCGCCGCGCAGCACGGTGAGGGCGAGCGGCCGGCCGATCGCGTCGGCCAGCATCAGCCGCTGGAGCTGCTGGGCGCTCTCCATCGGGCGGTCGCCGGCGGTGAGCAGCAGGTCGCCCGCGTGCAGCCCGGCGAGGGCGGCGGGCGCGCCGGGCACCACCTCGACGATCCGCAGCCCGGTCCGCCGGCCGGTCCGCTCGCGCAGCGCGGGCGGCACCGGGGTGGGCACCCCGGCCAGGCCCAGGTAGGCGCGGCGGATGCGGCCGTCGGTGAGCAGGGCGGTGATGATCCGGCGGCTGGTGGCGTTGATCGGGACGGCCAGGCCCAGACCGTTCCCGGCCACCGCGGTGGTGATGCCGACGACCGCGCCGTCGGCGGTGGCCAGGGCGCCGCCGGAGTTGCCGGGGTTGAGCGCGGCGTCGGTCTGGATCACGTCGTCGATCACCCGGACGGCGTCGCCGGAGCGGGCCGGCAGCGAGCGGCCGAGCG
The DNA here is from genome assembly GCF_024172095.1 of Kitasatospora cinereorecta. Classification (GTDB taxonomy): domain Bacteria; phylum Actinomycetota; class Actinomycetes; order Streptomycetales; family Streptomycetaceae; genus Kitasatospora; species Kitasatospora cinereorecta. Next base: position 442,929 of record NZ_JAMZDX010000002.1, read on the forward strand.
CGCTGACCACGCCCGCGGTGACACTCCCGGCCAGCCCGAGCGGATTGCCGACCGCGACCACCAGACGGCCCACCCGCAGGTCGGTCGCCTCGCCGAGGCGGACCGGCGAGGGCGTCGCCCCGTCGGCGCGCAGCACCGCCAGGTCGGAGAGCGGATCGGTGCCGATGGTGTGGAACGGCACGGTGGAGCCGTCGGCGAAGGCCAGCGTCCCGGCGTCGGCGTGCCCGACCACATGGGCGTTGGTGAGCAGGAAGCCGTCCTCGGTGAAGACCACCGCGGAGCCGAGCCCGGTGGTGAACCAGCCGCCCCGGCCGCGCCGGCCCACCTGCAGCGCGGCCACCCGGGGCGTCAGGTGCTCCGCGACGGCGGTGACGATCCGGGAGTACGCGTCCTCCAGCGGTTCGGACATGTCCACCAGAACAACAGCGGCGTCACAGGGCTTCCGTACGGCCGAACGTGGCGGGACACTCGAATGCCCCGGATCGTCCGGGCGCGCTCCGGCGGGCCCTCAGCGTAATCTGAAGGCCGTTGCCCCGGTTGATCATGCGGAAGGGGGTGGGCCCGGTGTCGACCTCCCCCGGCCAACCGGATCTCTCCAAGTCGATGTCCACGCAGGGTTCCGGTGCCGGCGAGAAGGGCCTGAAGACCGACGCGCTCGGCCTGGTCTCCTCGGTCGCCATCGGTCTGGCCTCCACCGCCCCCGCGTACAGCCTGGCCGCCACCCTCGGCATCATCGTGGTCGGGGTCGGCCTGCAGGCGCCGATCGTCACCATCCTGGCGTTCATCCCGATGCTGCTGATCGCGTACGCGTACAAGGAGCTGAACGCCGCCGACCCGGACTGCGGCACCACCTTCACCTGGGGCGCCAGGGCGTTCGGCCCGCGTACCGGCTGGATGGGCGGCTGGGGCATCATCGTCGCCGACATCATCGTGATGGCGAACCTGGCGCAGATCGCCGGCGTGTACGGCTTCCGGCTGTTCGGCCTGGACTCGCTCGCCGACAGCACCACCTGGACCACCGTGGCCGGCGTGGTGTGGATCGTTGTCATGACGCTGATCTGCTACATCGGCATCGAGATCTCGGCGGCCATGCAGCGCTGGCTGCTCTGCCTCGAGGTGGTGATGCTGGTGCTCCTCTCGATCACGGCGCTGGTCAAGGCGTACGGCGACCACCCGCCGGCGACCGCGATCCACATCAGCTGGTCCTGGTTCAACCCGTTCAACGTGCCCTCGGCGAGCGCCTTCACCGCCGGCATGCTCGCCGCGGTCTTCATCTACTGGGGCTGGGACACCGCCGTCTCGGTCAACGAGGAGACCGCCGACTCGCACCGCACCCCCGGGCGCGCGGCGGTCATCTCCACCGTGCTGCTGCTGGCCATCTACGCGCTGGTCTCCACCTCGGCGCAGGCGTTCGCCGGCATCGGCACCGAGGGCATCGGGCTCGGCAACCCGGACAACTCCGGCGACGTGCTCTCCGGCCTCGGCGACGCGGTGTTCGGCGTCGGCGGGTTCGGCGGCTTCCTCAGCAAGCTGCTGATCCTGATGGTGCTGACCTCGGCCGCCGCCTCCACCCAGACCACCATCCTGCCGACCGCCCGGACCGCCTTCTCGATGGCCACCCACAAGGCCATCCCCAGCCACTTCGCCCGGGTGCACCCGCGCCACCTCACCCCGACCTGGTCGACCCTCGGCATGGGCCTCGCCTCGATCGCCTTCTACGTGCTGCTCACCGCGATCAGCGGCAACGTGCTGGCCGACTCGATCGCCTCGGTCGGCCTCGGCATCGCCTTCTACTACGGCCTGACCGGCTTCGCCTGCGTCTGGTACTACCGGCGGGTGCTGACCCGCAGCGCCCGGGACTTCGTCTTCAAGGGCCTGCTGCCGCTGCTCGGCGGTCTGATGCTGCTCTACTTCTTCGTCTACGGCGCCTTCGACGTGTACGCCGCCCCGGACTACGGCTCCACCTCGATCGACCTGCCGATCTTCGGGGAGACCGGCGGCGTGACCGTGATCGGCATCGGCGCGCTGGTGCTCGGCGCGGTGCTGATGCTGATCCAGTGGGCGGTGCAGGGCTCCTGGTTCCGCCGCCCCGACGTCCCCACCGGCCCGGCGGACCCGGCCGAGGCCCCCTAGGGATCGCTCGGGCGCACAGTGCCGGTGCCGAGTGCCGCGGTGGCGCGGGGTTGCATCGGGCCGTCGGCGCGGCGGGAGAGAAGTACCAGTTCCTCGACCCGGGCGGTGCGGCTGCCGAGGCGGGCGGCGCACTCGGCGGCAAGGTCCCGGGGGCGCAAGGAGCGGCCGAGGGACAGGTGCGGGGTGAAGGTCTCGCGGTGGCCGCGGCAGCCGGGGAAGCGTTCGACCAGGGCCCGGTGGAGTGCCGTCCACGGGGCGGCGCCGCCGGCCGCCGGGTCCAGCCAGACGGTGGCGTACGCGCGGTGCCGGAACCAGCGCACCCCGGCCAGCCGGGCGGTGAACGGCGGGATGCCGGCCAGCGCGGCGGCCAGCGGTGCGGCCGCCCGTTCGAAGGACTCCTCGGGTACGAAGCCGAACAGCACGTTCACATGCGGTGGCCAGCGGCGGATCTGCGGGTCGTGCTCCCAGCGGATGTCCTGGATCGGCGGCCACAGCTCCGGGGGCGGGAGCCAGGCCAGCGCGGTGCGCGGCGTCGGCGCCTCGGTGAGCACTCCCGGATCCGTCTCCACACCGCCATGATGGCCCCGGCCCGCCGTACCGGCCGGTAGCCTGGCGGCCACCCGCAGAAGCGAGCGAGCGAGGAGAGCCGTCAGCATGGCCGAAGCACTGATCATCGGCGTCGGGGGCCTGGAGCCCGAGGTGGACCCGACGGCGTTCGTCGCGCCGACCGCGGTGGTGGTGGGCGCGGTCCGGCTGGGCCCGCGGGCGAGCGTCTGGTACCAGGCGGTGCTGCGCGGCGACGCCGAGACGATCGCGATCGGCGCCGACTCCAACATCCAGGACAACTGCACCGTGCATGCCGACCCGACCTTCCCGGTGCGGGTCGGCGAGCGGGTGACGGTCGGTCACAACGCGGTGCTGCACGGCTGCACGGTCGAGGACGACGTGCTGGTCGGGATGGGCGCCCGGGTGCTCAACGGCGCCCGGATCGGCACCGGTTCGCTGATCGCGGCGGGCGCGGTGGTGCCGCAGGGCACCGAGGTGCCGCCCGGTTCGCTGGTGGCGGGTGTGCCGGCCAAGGTGAAGCGGCCGCTCACCGACGAGGAGCGGCTCGCCGTCAAGGCCAACGCGGACGGCTACCTGCTGCTGGCCGAGGCGCACGCCGCGATCCCGCGTTCCTGACCGTGCGGCGGGTGCGGTGGCCGGCCGTGACGACCGGCCACCGCACCCGCCAAGGCCGCCGGTCCGTCAGGAGGCCGGCACCGGGAAGGGATCCGCGTCCGGCGTGAGCAGCTGGCCGGCGGCCGGTACCGCCTGGTCCACCAGGTAGGAGGTGACCAGGGCGTTCAGTGCGGCGCTCCGGCCGACCGCGCAGTGCTCGATCATGTCCACGGTGACCAGGACGGCGCTGCCCAGCTCGCGCTGCATGCTCTGGGCGAACCGGTACTGGGTGGCCGGGTCGAAGGTGTTGCCGATGACCATCAGCGGGTGGGCGGTCCGCCGGTTCCACGGCCCGGTGTAGCGCTCGACCTCCCAGGTCTTCGCCGGCCAGGTCGCGCACGGCGGGGCGTCGAAGGCCTGGTAGCGGCCGAAGGTCGGCGCCTCGCGCTCCCACGCGCGGGCGATCAGCGGGAACAGCTGCGGCGCCGGCGGGTAGGGCTTGTCCAGGCAGTTGACGCCGTAGTAGGAGTCGTCGCTGGTGTACGGGGTGTCCGCCGGGGCCTCGCGCAGTGCGGCCGGTGCGGCCACCGCCAGCGCGGACGCCTCCTGCACCGGCGGCCGGTCGGCCCGGGAGCCGAGGGCGGGCTGCGGTGCGACCACCTGGTACAGCGCCTGCATCGAGCGGGCCAGCGGGGCCTGGCGGCTCTGCGCGTACAGGGCGTTGGCGACCTGGCTGGTGAAGGTGGACAGGGTCACCGCGGAGCCGTCCGGCAGGGTGACCGGGCCGGTGCGCAGCCGGTCGCGGACCAGGTCGAACTTGGCCCGGGTGTCGCCGTCTCCGAAGGCGCAGCGCGGGGCGCCGACCGCCTGGCAGCGCCTCAGGTACTCGGCCAGCGAGACCTCGAAGCCGCCAGCGGCGCGCCGGCGGTCGTACTCCAGGCCGTCGGCGAGGCGCAGTTGCGGGTCGACGTTCCCGTCGACGATCAGCGCCCGCACCTTGTCCGGGTACAGGTTGGCGTAGGTGGCGCCGATCAGGGTGCCGTACGAGAAGCCGGCGAAGGTGAGCTGCTTGTCGCCGACGGCCTGGCGCATCCGGTCCAGGTCGCGGACCACGTTGAGGGTGGACATGTGCGGCAGCAGGGCGCCGGCGTTGCGGGCGCAGGCGGCGGAGTAGTCCCGGTCGGCCGCCAGGGTGGTGTCGATCTCGGCCCCGGTGACCGGGACGCCGGTGATCCGGCCGAGGACGGCTTCGGCGTCCTCGTCGGTGGTGAAGCAGCGCAGCGGGTTGCTGCGGGCGACGCCGCGCGGGTCGAAGCCGACCAGGTCGAAGTGGTCGCTCACGCGCTTCTCGAACCGGGTGGTGGTGGCCCACAGGTAGCCGCTGCCGCCCGGGCCGCCGGGGTTGAGGAAGAGCGAGCCGATCCGCTCCGCCGGGTTGCCGGCGCGGCGGCGCATCATCGCGATGCCGATCTTCTCGCCGTCGGGCCTGGCGTAGTCGAGCGGGACGGGGTAGACGGCGCAGTCGTAGCCGCCCGGGTCGGGCCGGGTCGGGTCGGGGTTGCACGGGGTCCAGACGACCGGATCGACTCTCTTCTCCGGTGCTGCCGGGGCGGCCGTCGCGGCCTGGGCCGTTCCGGCGAGCAGGGCGAGGGCGCCGGTCAGGGCGAGCGCAAGGGTGGGTATGCGGAGCCGTGGCAAGGATCCTCCTCGATCGCTGCGAGCCCGGTCAGCCTGGCAGCCGCGATGCGGGAGGGGAATACCTCGATTTGTTGATTGCTTTTCAGTTTATTTACGAGTCAAGGGAGTTGGACGATCGGCAGCAGGACCTCGTCCACGATGGCCTCGGCGTCCGGCTGGCCGAGCACCCCGCAGCCCATCTTGATCCGGTAGATCATCAGGGCCGGCACCACGTCGGTCACCAGCGGGGTGACCGACTCCGGCCGCACCTCGCCGCGCAGCTCGCCGCGGGCCAGCACCTCGGCGATCAGCCGGGTGGTCGGCTCGACCACCCGGGCCACGACGATCTCCAGGAACGCGTGCGCGCGCTGGTGGTCCAGCTCGTTCATGATCGCGCGGACCGCCGCGCCGGTCTCCGAGAACATCGCGGTGCGCATCCGGGTGACCAGCTCGATCAGGTCGCCGCGCAGGCTGCCGGTGTCCGGGGCGGTCCTGGCCGGCGGCAGGCAGGCCCGCAGGGCGTCCATCACCAGCGCCTCCTTGGAGGGCCAGCGGCGGTAGAGGGCGGCCTTCCCGGTCTGGGCGCAGGCCGCGACGCCCTCCATGGTCAGCCGGGCGTAGCCGACGGTGGTCAGCTGGTGGAGCGTGGCCTCGAAGATGGCGCTCTCCAGCGCCTCGCCGCGGCGGCGGAGCGGGACGGCGGCGGCCTCTCCGCGGGCGGCTGGGGATTCGGGGTACATGGCTGCGCACCTTCTCCACGACCCGAGAATGTCCGTTCCGTCCGTAATGAACGGTTGTGTTCATAATTTTCCGGGTCTAGTGTCGATCGTAGTGAACGAAGCCGTTCTCTCCTAGTCCTTCGGGGGACCGCCATGGCAAGCTCACCCGCCCTGGCCAAAGCTCCTCCCGCGCCCGCCCGACGCGGACAGCATCCAGGGATAGCCCTCACCGTCATCGCCGCGACCCAGCTGATGGTGGTGCTCGACATCACCATCGTGAACATCGCCCTGCCGCACATCCAACAGGCACTGAACTTCTCCACCACCGGCCTGTCCTGGGTGATCAACGCCTACACGCTGACCTTCGGCGGCCTGCTGCTGCTCGGTGGACGGATGGGCGACATCCTCGGCCGGCGCAGGGTGTTCATCGTCGGCGTCCTGCTCTTCAGCTTCGCCTCGCTGCTCGGCGGCGTCGCCACCTCCTCCTGGTGGCTGCTGGCCGCCCGCTCGCTGCAGGGCGTCGGCGGCGCCATCGCCTCGCCCACCGCCCTGGCGCTCATCGCCACCAACTTCAAGGAGGGACCCGAGCGCAACCGCGCCTTCGGCGTCTTCTCCGCGGTCGCCGGAGCCGGCGGCGCCATCGGCCTGCTGGCCGGCGGCATGCTGACTTCCTGGCTGTCCTGGCGGTGGGTGTTCTTCGTCAACGTGCCGATCGGCATCGCGATCGCCGTACTGGCGCCGCTGTACATCAACGAGTCCGAGCGCCACCCCGGCCGCTTCGACCTCGCCGGTGCCTTCACCGCGACCCTGGGCATGGTCTCGCTGGTCTTCGGCTTCATCCGCGCCTCCGAGCACGGCTGGAGCGACCCGCTCACCCTGGCCTCGTTCGGCGCCGCCCTCGCGCTGCTGCTGATCTTCCTGGCCAACGAGCAGCGGGTGGCCCAGCCGATCACCCCGCTGCACCTGTTCCGCAACCGGAACAGATCCGGCGCGTACGCGATGATGCTGTGTCTGGCCGCGGCGATGTTCAGCATCTTCTTCTTCATCACCCTGTTCGTGCAGGAGATCCTCGGGTTCAGCCCGCTCAAGGCCGGCTTCGCCTTCCTGCCGATCAGCCTGGCGATCATCGCGGCGGCCCAGTTCGCGGCCCGCAGCCAGTTCCGGTTCGGCCCCAAACCCTTCATGGTGGTCGGCTCGATCCTGGTCACCGCCGGCGTCCTCTGGTCCACCCGGATCGACCTGCAGACCACGTACGCCAGCGGTGTGCTGGGCCCGACGATCCTCTTCGGCCTCGGCATGGGCTCGATCTTCGTCCCGCTGATGCTGATCGCCGTCTCCCGGGTCGCCCCGCACGAGACCGGGGCCGCCACCGGCATGCTCAACGCCACCCAGCAGGTCGGCGGCTCGCTGGGCCTGTCCATCCTGGTCACCGTGTACGGCACGGCCAGCCGCAACGAGGCCAGCAGCCAGGTCGGCAAGTTCCTGGCGCAGGCGAGCCCCGCCGAGGCGGCCCGCTTCAAGGCCACCGGCCAGCTGCCACCGCCGTACTCCTCGGAAGTGCTGGTCCACGGCATCTCGCAGGCGTTCTACATGGGCCTGGTGTTCGCGGCGATGGCCATGGTGATCGCGCTGTTCGTGATCAAGGTCCGCAAGGAGGACCTGCCGGGGTACGAGGCGAGCGAGAAGGCCGAGAAGGCCGAGCCGGCCGAGGAGCCGGCCCCGGCCGGCGGGTCGCCACCCGCCGGGGAGGCGCCGTCCACCGGTGAGGCTGCCGCTTAGCCGTTCATCACCCGCCCCCAGGGGTCACGTACGGGACATCGTCACGTGCGTGACCCCGGACGGCGTGGTCACCGACTCGATCCGGAACCGGTCCTCCAGCCCGTCCAGGCCGTCCCAGAGTCGCACGCCCCGGCCGAGCACGATCGGCACCACCACCACGTGCAGCTCGTCGATCAGATCCGCCTCCAGGAAGGCCCGGACGGTGCTCGGCCCGCCCCCGATCCGTACGTCGAGCCCGCCCGCGGCCTCCCGGGCCTGCCGCAGCGCCTCCGCCGGATCCGCCTCGACGAAGTGGAAGACCGTCCCGCCCTCCATCTCCACCGACGGCCGCGGGTGGTGGGTCAGCACGAACACCGGCGTGTGGAACGGCGGGTTCGGACCCCACCAGCCGTTCCACTCGTGGTCCTGCCACGGACCGCGCTGCGGGCCGAACTTGTTCCGGCCCATGATCTCGGCGCCGATACCCGCCCGCCACGCCCCGGCCATCGCCTCGTCCACCCCGGCGGTGCCGCCCTCCTTGCCCTGCATCGCCCGGAACGTCCGGGTCAGGAAGAACCACTCGTGCAGGCGGCTGCCCGCGTGCCCGAACGGCGCCTCCGCGCTCTGTCCCTCGCCGGTACCGAAACCGTCGAGGGACACCGAGAAGTTGTGCACTCGCACCCGGGACATGACACACCCTTTCCGCCGCCGGCAACCCCGGCCTTCCTACCACCGGGGCCGCGCGGCCCGCCGCAGGCGCGCCCCGGTCAGTCCGCCTGGCGCGTGGCGAACGCCTCCAATCCCTTGAGGCTCAGCCGCCGGTAGTGGTCGAGCCCGTGCTGCTGCGCGAGTTCGAGAGTCTCCAGGAAGTAGCGCCGTGCCACCTCGGGATCGCCGTGTTCGAGATGCGTCCGGGCGATCGTCTCGAGCGTGTCGGCGACGTTCCCGTGGCTGTGCTGCGCCCGCCGGATCTCGAGCGCCTCGGCGAGCACGTCCAGAGCCTCCTGCGGACGGCCCAGGCCGCGCAGCGTGTCGCCCAGATTGCTCAGCGCCGTCGACAACTTCTCCCGCGAACCGGCTGCCCGCCAGCCCGCCACCGCGGCCTGAAACGTCCGCTCGGCACCCTCCAGGTCGCCGGACTCGAACAGCACGCCCCCGGCCGTCAGCAGATCACCCGGTCGGCTCGTCGACGTCGAGAGCTCCAGGGCCTGCTCCAGGTACGCCTGTGCCTGGTCGAGCTCCCCGGCCTGCTGGCTCGCCGCAGCGAGGTTCGACAGCACCACGCGCTGGCCCTCGGTGTCGTCGACAGCCCGGAACAGCTCGAGGGCGGTCCGCAGGTGGTCGAGACTGCGCTCGTTGCGCTGGACCAGGCCGTTCGCCACCCCCAGACGGCCGTGCAGCCACGCCTGGCCTTCGCGGTCGCCGGCTGCGCGCGTCGCGGCGAGCGCCTCCTCCAGGCACTCCAGCCACACGCCGTTCCACCAGTAGGTCAGGCCGTAGCCGAATAGCGCCGCCGCGGCCCGCCAGGCGACGTCCGGACGGTCCAGCGCGACGGCGAGGCGGACGGCCGACCGGATCGCGGGCAGCTCGTCGACACACCACTCCAGTGCCGCCACCTCGTCCGCGAACTCGGGCAGCTCGGGGTCGGCCGGGTCCGCGGCGGCACCAGCCCCGGCGAGCGGCGGAATCGGCCGGGCCTGCGGCGCGATGGTCCGGTTGGCCTTGGTGACCGCCGCTGCGTACCAGCACACCAGCCGCAACTGGGCCGACCGCCGGGCCTCCTCGGACTCGTCCTCCCGGGCCCGCTCCGCCGCGAACTCGCCGAGCAGGTCGTGGAAGCGGTAGCGCCCCGACGCTGCCTGATCCAGCAGGTGGGAGTCGATCAGCGCGTCCAGGACGTCCAGCGCGTCGTCCACCGGCGCGCCCATCAGGGCGGCCGCGGACTCCGCCGAGTGGTGGTGCGGCCACAGGCCCAGCAGCCGGAACGCCCGCGCCGCCTCCCGCTCCACCGGCCGGTCGCCCGCCAGCAGCGAGCTGTACGAGAACGAGAACGCCTCCCGGACCGCGAGGTGGTCCACCGCGAGCGCCTTCAGCCGGTCCGCCCGGCCGAGCCGGCGGGCCAGCTCGTCCAGCCGCCAGGACGGCCGGTGTGCCAGCCGGCTGCCGGCGATCCGCAGGGCCAGCGGCAGGCCGGCGCAGGCCGCCATGATCTTCCCGGCGGCCACCGGATCGGCCGCCACCCGGTCCTCGCCGCACATCGCCGCCAGCAGGCGGCGCTGCTCCTCCTCGGCCAGCGGACCCAGCGGGATCCGGGTCGAGCACTGCACCCCCGGCAGCTTGTGACGGCTGGTCACCACCACCGCGGAGCGCCCCGTCCCGGGCAGCAGCGGGGCGACCTGGCGGCTGTCCCCGGCGTTGTCCAGCACCACCAGCACCCGCCGCTCGGCGAGCAGTGACCGGTAGAGCGCCGCCCGGTCGTCCACGTGCTCGGGCAGGGTCTCGCCCGCAACACCCAGATCGGTCAGGAAGCGGCCCAGCAGGTCGTGCGGCGTCCGGGCCGCGGACAGTCCGAAGCCGTGCAGGTCGGCGTAGAGCTGGCCGTCCGGGTAGTCCTCCCGCACGGCCCGGGCGCCGTGCACCACCAGCGTGGTCTTGCCGACACCGCCCATACCGGTGACCAGCACCACCCGGGCCGGCGCGTCCCGGTCGCCGGGGCGCAGGTACAGCGCCAGCGCGTCCAGCTCGCCCTGCCGGCCGGTGAAGTCGCCCGGCGCGGTCGGCAGCTGGGCCGGCACCGGGACGGCGGCCACCGCATCGTCCGGCTCCTCCTGCGGGAGCGGCCCGTCCGCGGCCAGCACCTCCTGGTGGGCCCGCTGGACGGCGGCCCCCGGCTCCACGCCCAGCTCCTCCACCAGGGTGGTGCGCAGCTCCTGGTACACCGCGAGGGCGTCGGCCCGGCGGCCGGTGCGGTGCAGGACCAGCATCAGCTGGCGGTGGAAGGACTCCCGCAGCGGATGGTCGGCCGTCAGCCGGGCGAGTTCGGCGCTCAGCCCGTGGTGGCGGCCGAGCTCCAGCTCGGCGTCGAACCGCCACTCCAGCGCCTCCAGGTGAAGCTCCACCAGGTGGTCGAGCCCGGTCTCCGACCCGGCCGGCGGGCCGCCCCGCCAGAGGGCGAGCGCCGCCGTCACCTGCTCCGCGACGCGGGGCCAGTCCCGCTCGCCGTGCGCCGACCGGGCCGTACGCAGGTGCGTGGTGAACACGGCGCTGTCCAGCTCGCCGTCCTCGACCCGCAGGACGTACCCGGACGCGGTGGACCGCAGCCGGTCCTCCAGGAGCGGGCCGAGGCTCCGGCGCAGCCGGCCGATGTGGTTGTGCAGCGATGCCTGCGCGGTCCGCGGCGGCCGCTCGCCCCATACCGCCGCCACCAGCGCTTCGGCGGTGACCGGGCGGTTGGGGTCGAGCAGAAGGTGCGTCAGCAGCGCCCGGTGGGTGGGACTGGTGATCGGACGCGGCTCGCGACCGTCGTGGACGGTCAGCGGGCCGAGCAGGCCGAACGCGATGGCCATGGTCTCCCCAGATCGGATGGTCTGTTAGGCGCATGTTAGTTCGCTGTGGTCGGCGGCCTGCAGGATGGTCCGCAGGACGCCGGACGCCGCACCGATCGAGGCGGCAGACCACGGGGGAGGAACGCCGATGAACCGTCGATCGACCGCCGCTCAGCGGGACACCGTCTGGACCTGACACACCGTTCCCCGCCGCACAACGGCGGGGGCCGGACGCCCACGGGGGGCTGTGGGGGGCTGCAGGGGCACCAGGGGGAAGGTGAGAGCGGGTCGGGACCGAATCGGTCCCGACCCGCTCTCATGTCCGCGTTCAGGCCGTGCTGTCGGAGGCGGCCTGCGGCCGGGGCCTTCGCTGCGGGGTCACAGCGCGCAGAACGCGTCGACGGTGGCCTTGCCGGTGTCCTGCTGGCCCTTCGTCCCGGCCATCAGGTGGAACTCGTTGTTGGCGCGCACCACCTGCTTGCTGCCGTCCTCGCTGGTGAGCCAGTCGCTGTAGTAGCCGAGGACGGCGCCGTTGTGGTTCCAGGCCCACTGCCCGCACGGCAGCTGCACGTGGATGATGCCCAGGCCGTACCCGACGGTGCCGTCGGCCGTCACCGGGACGGTGGTCTTCAGCTCGGCCTCCTGCGCCGGTGCCAGGAGCTTCCCGGTCACCAGCGCCCGGGAGAACGCGGCCAGGTCGTCCACGGTGGACACCATCGCCCCGGCGGGCCCGAAGGTCTGCACGTCGGACACGGTGACGTCGCGGATCACGATCCCGACCACCGGGTACTCGTAGCCGTGCAGGTACGTGCCGTGCAGCGCCGGGTCGGCGGTGGGGAAGGTGGTGTCGTGCAGGCCGAGCGGTTCGACGATCCGCTGCCGGATCTCGGTGGCCGCGTCGTTGCCGGTGACCGCCTTGATCACCATGCCGGCCAGCACGTAGTTGGTGTTGGCGTAGCTCCACTTCGTCCCCGGCGCGGCGGACGGCTTCTGCTGGGCGAGCGCCAGGTCCACCAGGGTCTGCGGCGGCCAGGGCCGGTTGGGCTGGGTGTTCAGCGCGTAGGTGAGCGCGAAGCCGGCGTCCTTGGCGTACTCGGGCAGGCCGGAGGTGTGGTTGAGCAGCTGACGGATGGTGATCTTCGTGCCGTCGTAGCCGTTGGCGGCGACCGCGCCCGGCAGCCAGTGGTCCACGGTGTCGTCCAGCGACAGTCGGTGCTCGCCCTCCAGCTGGAGCAGCACGGTGGCCGTGAACGCCTTGGTGTTGCTGCCGATCCGGAACTGCGCCCGGGGATCCGCCGCGACCCGGGTGGCCAGGTCGCCCACCCCCGCGTGGACGTACTGCGCCTCGTCGCCCCGGCGGACCAGGCCGATCACCCCGGGGTAGCCGTCGGCCACCCCCTGCTGCGCACCGGCCTGCAGCAGACCGGCCGCGGTCGGCGTGTCGGCGTGCGCCGGGCCGATCCCGGCCAGGGCGGCGAGCACCAGCGCGGCGCCGGCCGCGGTCAGACGTATGGACTTCATCGGATTCCTCCATCGACGGGTGGTCATCCCACGCCACGGGTTGGTGGCTGCTCCGATGCTGGTCCGGACCGGCTGTGGTGGACAGGTCAAGCCACCGGCCAGATATGGCCGACCGTCAGGACGTCCCGCTCGGGTCCGCGGTCGGGGCCCCGGTGCGGGCGTCGGTGGAGGGGAAGCGGGCCGGTGCGTAGCCGGCCCGGCGCCGGCGGAAGGTGTGGGCGAGGTGGTGCTGCAACCGCAGGTGCCGGAACTGGTACACCGCCCCCGTCCGGCGCAGCACCCCGCGCCGGTAGGCGTCGTCCAGGAAGGCCTCCGGATCCCAGGGCAGCCGGCCGGTCAACGGCAGCCACACCCGGGACAGCACCAGCCACTGCCCCCAGGCGGTGAAGGCGAGGGCGTACGCGAGCCCGCCGCCCAGCCCGGCGACCGTACCGATGACCAGCGCGTCCGAGAGCCGCCAGTTCAGCGGTCCGAGCCAGCCCTGCAGCGCGTCGACGACCAGGCGCCCGCCGAAGGCGATCACGAGGGTGAACGCCGGTGCCAGCACCAGGACCTGGCGGACCACCGCCCTGCGATTGGTGGCCAGCAGATCGGCCGGAGTCGCCGCCGACGCCACGTCGACGGGCGCCTCCAGCGCGGCCACCAGCCCGAACACCAGCCCGGCGGCCAGGCCGAAGATCAGCCCGAAGCACAGCATGTTGATCAGGGTGGCCTCGATCACCGCCGGATCGGTGATCGGGATCCCCGGATAGAGCGCGCGCTCCAACGTGAGGGCGCAGGCGCAGCCGACGCCCATCACCGAGCCGCCGAGCAGCCCGTCCACGAACCGGCGGCCGAAGGTCCGCACCGACCGGCGACCGCCACCCCGGCGGCCCGGCAGCCGCAGGCGGACCCGGGTCGGTTCGAGGGCCCTCCCGCTGCCGACCGCGAGCATCGCCGCGTACACGGACCCGAAGGCGACCCCGGCCACCGGGCCCATCAGACTGCCCTGCAGCAGGGCTTCGCCGATCCCGCCGGCGGTGACCAGCGGATACACCAGCCAGTTCGGCAGGGCGACGGCGAGCGCGGTCGCCACCACCACGGCCAGGACCCGGGTCGAGCGCCGCACCGTGTCGCCGAGCTGCCACCAGCCGAGGTCCTGCTGGTCGCGGTCGAGCCGGACCAGGTGCTGGGCGAGGTGCCCGAGCCAGTACTCGGCGCGCTCGGGGTCCCATTTTCGCCGGCGCGGGCCGGGGGCGTCCGGCTCCGGGACGGCGGGCCGGTAGACCGCGGGCAGGAACCCCGCCAGCAGGTGCTCCTCCAGCGCCCGTACGGTCGGGAAGCGTGCGGTGTCGAGCAGCTCGGCCGGGTCCCGGTCCGGTGCGTCGCTGTACATCGTGCGGGCCAGGCTCACCATCAGCGGGGTGGTCAGCGCCGCCGCGAGGTTCGCCCCGCCCGGGGTCCGCGGGTCGCGCAGCGCGTCCAGGACCCCGTCCCACACCGAACCGCCGCCCGGCTCGCCGTCGGGGGCGGTCGTCCGGTCGGTCCGCGGCAGGTAGGAGCCCAGGTCGTCGAGGGTCAGATCGGTCAGCTCGATGCCGGCCGCCCACGCCGGCGGCGCGTGCGCCGCCCGGACCGCCTCGGCGAACTCCTCGCGCCGACTGGTCAGCACCAGCGGCATCGTGGACGCGTTCAGCGCCTCCAGGGCCTCGCGCCGCAGCCCCTCCGCGATCTCGTCGAACCCGTCCAGCACCGGCAGGATCAGGTCGGCGTCCACCAGTGCGGCGGCCAGCGAGCCGCGACCGGGGCCCCGTCGGGCCAGATGCGGGTGGTCGCGCAGCAGGCGGGCGATCAGCCAGTCGCGCAGTGCGACGGTCTTCGGGTCCCACGGACCGAGGCCGCACACGACCGGCACCCGGCCACCGACCGCGGCCGGCGCCTCCAGCAGGTCCAGCACCAGCCTGATCGTCAGCACCGACTTGCCGGATCCCGCCCGGCCGAGCACCACCAGCCGGCCGGACGAGACCCGCCGGTAGACCTCCGCCACACTCCGCAGATCACCGCTCAGGTCCAGCTGCCGCGGCACCCCGCCCGGCCCGAGCCGCTGGACGTTCTCCGCACGGTCCGTCAGCTCCGCGGGCGCCGGCCGCCACCGGACCGGCAGCGGGAACGGATGGGCGATCCGTCGCTGCGCCTCCTCGTCCCGCCACCGGCGCCGCACCTCGGTCGCCAACTCCAGTGCGGCGTCGGCGAGCGCGGGGTGCACCGGCGGTGCGGCGGGGGCCCGAGGGGCAGCCGCGGGCGGGGGAGCGGACGGCTCCGCGGGCACCCCGGCCCCGGCGTCGGTCCTGCCCACTTCCGCGGTCTCGGTCCCGGCGAGGACGTCCGAGAGCTGTTTCCGGTCGTCGGGGCCGATCTCCAGGGCGTCCGCGAGCAGGTTCACCGTGCCCATCCGGTGGTCGGTCGACCTGCCGGTCTCCAACCGCCGGATGGTGCGGACGCTCACCCCCGACCGCTCCGCGACCTGCTCCTGCGTCAGCCCCGCCCGATTGCGCAGCCCGCGTAACAACGTGCCGAGCTGATCCGTCACTTGGCGCCCCTCTTCTCGCCGCCGCGGCCGTTCGTGAGCCTACCGTGACGACCGGCCACAGTTGGCCGGTGCCCTGGCCTGTCCGGCGCAGCGGCGCGACCTCCACGATCGCTGCCCGGGCTCGCACGGCCCGCACCATCCGGCCCACCGACCCGAGGAGTCCCCATGGCCCACCGCTACTGGTGCGGCGAGTGCAGCCACCGCACCCCCTGGCTCACCGAGTCCGAGGCCGCACAGCGGCAGATCGAGCACTACGCGGCCGAGCATCCCGGCATCCCGCCCGGCGGCCACGTCGAGGTCGACCGGGGCGGCCCCGACCGCGGCTTCGGCTGCCTCCAGCTGCTCGGGATCGCGATCCTGCTGCTGGTCCTCGCGGCGGCCTGCCGCCGCTGACCGGCGCCGGGTGCCCGCGCTCACACCGGGGCGCCGTCCTCGTCCCCGTCCTCCTCGTCCCCGTACTCGTCCTCCAGCCAGACCGGGAACTCGGCGTCGTCGCGCCGCAGCCGCAGGTCCCACGACTCGGGGCTGAGGCTGTAGCCCTCGCGGATCAGGCTCTCGATCTCCCGCCACGCCTCGAGCAGCGCCTCGTCCTCGTTCACCGCCGAGTGCCGCGCACCGTGGATCCGGCTCTCCATCGGATCGACGAACCAGACCCGGGCGACCGTCCAGGCGCGCCCGCGCACCGCGACCCTGACCGTCCGCGGCCACGCGCCCGGGATGCCGGTCTCGTAGTCCGCGAAGAGCGTGAACGTCTGACCGTCCCGGATCGGCAGACCGAAGATCCCGATGTGCTTGGTCGTCATGCGGACGATCATGTCGCGCCCGCCACCCCGCGAGCCCCGCATCCCGGCCTTCGCCACCATTCGCCAGGGTGATGTCCACGGACCGGGGAGCAGGCCCGGAAAAGCCGAAAGACCCCAGCTCAGCTGGGGTCTTTCGATGATGGTGTCCGAGGGGGGACTTGAACCCCCACGCCCGATAAAGGGCACTAGCACCTCAAGCTAGCGCGTCTGCCATTCCGCCACCCGGACGGGGTGTCGTCCTCGCGGCTCCGTGCCGCGCTGACATGAGTAACAGTAGCAAAGATCGGGTTCGAGTCCCAAAACCGCCCCCCGAGGGCCCGGCTCGGCTTGGATCCGCGGGTTGGGCCTTGGGGTGGCGGGGGTGCTGGGGGAGGATGGCGGAACCGACGAGCTGGAAGCACGAGGTGGAAGCATGAGCGAGGGCAGCGGGCGCACGGTGACGGCCGAGTCGGAGGTCGCCGAGATCTGCCGCGACCTGATCCGGATCGACACCAGCAACTACGGCGACGGCTCGGGGCCGGGTGAGCGCAAGGCGGCGGAGTACGTCGCGGAGCAGCTCGCCGAGTTCGGCCTGGAGCCGAAGATCTACGAGTCGGCGAAGGGCCGGGCCTCCACCGTGGTCCGGATCGAGGGGGAGGACCGTTCGCGGCCGGGCCTGCTGATCCACGGGCACACCGACGTGGTGCCGGCCAACGCGGCGGACTGGACCCACCACCCGTTCTCGGGCGAGATCGCGGACGGCTGCGTCTGGGGCCGCGGCGCGGTGGACATGAAGGACATGGACGCGATGACCCTCGCGGTGGTCCGCGACCGGCTGCGCACCGGCCGCAAGCCCCCGCGCGACCTGGTGCTGGCCTTCCTCGCGGACGAGGAGGCCGGCGGCACCTACGGCGCCCGCTTCCTGGTCGACAAGCACCCGGACCTGTTCGAGGGCGTCACGGAGGCGATCGGCGAGGTCGGCGGCTTCTCCTTCACGGTCAACGACCAGGTGCGGCTCTACCTGGTGGAGACGGCGGAGAAGGGCATGCACTGGATGCGCCTGACCGTCGAGGGCCGGGCCGGGCACGGCTCGATGGAGAACGACGACAACGCGATCACCGAGCTGTGCGAGGCGGTGGCCCGGCTCGGCCGGCACACCTTCCCGCTGCGGATCACCAAGACGGTCCGCGCCTTCCTGGACGAGCTGTCGGACGCGCTCGGCGTCCCGCTCGACCCGGAGAACATGGACGAGACGCTGCGCGTCCTCGGCGGCATCGCCAAGATGATCGGCACCACCCTGCGCAACACCGCCCAGCCGACCATGCTGGGCGCCGGCTACAAGGTCAACGTGATCCCCGGCCAGGCCACCGCGCACGTGGACGGCCGCTTCCTGCCCGGCTACGAGGAGGAGTTCCTGGCCGAGCTGGACAGTGTGCTCGGCCCCCGGGTGAAGCGGGAGAGCCTGCACTACGACAAGGCGCTGGAGACCACCTTCGACGGCGCGCTGGTGGACGCGATGCAGACCGCGCTGCGCGCCGAGGATCCGATCGCCCGGGCCGTGCCGTACTGCCTCTCCGGCGGGACGGACGCCAAGTCGTTCCAGGACCTCGGGATCCGGTGCTTCGGCTTCGCGCCGCTGCAGCTGCCGCCGGACCTGGACTTCGCCGGCATGTTCCACGGGGTGGACGAGCGGGTGCCGGTGGACGGTCTGAAGTTCGGCGTCCGGGTGCTGGACCGCTTCCTCGACGCCTGCTGAGACGGTCTGCCCGGTCGGTCTGCCCGGCCGGCCGCATTGTCGGAGGGGATGATTTGGGACAGCGGAAACCCGGGTCGGAGGAACGCTTCTGCCGGTAATTCCAGGTCGAGTGAATGTGCGAGCCATCACCGTTGAGAGTGAATGCGTGATCGCTGCCGTACCCCGTTCGCGGTGCCCTCGTTCACCCATTTGCAGTCCGGGGGAACGGGCTGCGCCATCGACCAGGAGGAACACATGAAGGCCAAGAAGATCGCTGCCGTTGTCGCTGCCACCGGTGGCCTGGTGCTGGCCGGCGCGGGTGCCGCGGCCGCTCACGGCGGGGCTTCCGCCGAGGGTGTGGCCGCCGGCTCCCCGGGCGTGCTGTCGGGCAACCTGATTCAGATCCCGGTGAACGTGCCGGTCAACGTCTGCGGCAACACGATCAGCGTGATCGGCCTGCTCAACCCGGCGTTCGGCAACCACTGCATGAACGGCTGAGCGGATCCCGTCCGCTGGTGACGGTCACGTCACTCACGCGCCCCCGCGCGGTGGTTTCTGCCACCGCCTGGGGGCGCGTGCCGTTCCGGCGCGACCACTCGTTCGGGTCGGCGTCGACCTGGGTTTCCGGCGTGTCACTCGATCTGATGAACGGACTGCATCCGGCCGATCCAATTGGCGAGTCGGTCGTTGTCTGTTGTACCGGCGAGGGTCTCGTCAGGAATTCCGACAATCAGAAGAAGAAGTCAGGGGAGTCCATGCGACAGGTCGCAAAGAAGGGCCTTCTCACGGCCATGGCCACCGGCAGCGTTCTGGCCTCCACGGCCGGCTACGCGTACGCCGCGGGCAGCGACGCCCACGGTACGGCCGCCAACTCGCCCGGCGTCGGCTCGGGCAACTCGGTGCAGGCCCCGGTGGACCTCCCCGTGAACGCCTGCGGCAACACCATCAACGTGATCGGCCTGCTCAACCCGGCGTACGGCAACGACTGCTCCAACCAGTCCGGGGGCGGCCACGGCGGCGGCACCCACGCGGGCTCCGGCTCGTCCGCGAGCGGTTCCAGCACCAACTCGCCCGGCGTCGTCTCCGGCAACCACGTGCAGGCCCCGATCAGCGCCCCGGTCGACGCCTGCGGCAACTCGGTCAACGTGGTCGGCATCGGCAACCCGGCCTTCGGCAACGACTGCGGCAACCACGGGTCCACCACCGCCCACCCGCCGACCACGCCGCCCCCGTCGCACGGCGACGACTGCCCGCCGGACCACCACACCCCGCCGCCCACCGGTGACCACACCCCGCCGCCCACCAGCGTCCCGGAGACCCCGTCCACCGGCACCGACCGCACCGGCGGCGGGACCCCGACCACCGTGACGCCGGTCTCCTCCACCGGGACGGGGAGCAGCACCCAGACCGTCGAGGCCGCGGCGCCCGTCCGCGACCAGCTCGCCTCCACCGGCGCTTCCGGGCTGGAGCTGCTCGCCCCGACCGGTGCGCTGCTGCTCATCGGCGGCGGCGTGCTCTACCGCCGCTCGCGGGTGAACGCCGGCCGCTGAGCCGGCTGACGCCGCCGGTCGAACAGGCCGGGCCACCGGACGGTCGCGAGGGAGGCGGCGGTCCGGCGGTCCGGCCTTCGACGGTTGCGGGCCTGCGGCGCGCGGCGTGTGACGTGCGGGAGGGGCGCGACGAGGGGGCTCGGTGGCCCGCTGATGTCCTGGGGACGTGCGCGCGCGAGGCGGGCCCCGTCGCCCGGCTCAGAGGCGCAGGGACGCGGGGCGCCGGGTGGGCGCTCAGCCGCTGGGCTGCGCCCTCGCGGCGGGTGGTGCTACCAGTTGCGGACCTGGCGGATGATCCGGCGCTTGAGGCGGACCGTCCGGCTCCCGTCCGGGAAGAGGCGGAGCCGGTCGAGCTCCCAGTGCCCGTACTCGGCGTGCTCGGTGAGCAGCTGCCGGGCGGCGTTGCGGCTGGTGCCGCGCGGAAGGCGCAGCATTTGGTACTCGTACTCCGGCTGCCTGACCGGCTTGGTCGGGATCAATGCATCTCCTCCTGCGGTGCGCTGCCTGCAAGC
Organism: Kitasatospora cinereorecta; assembly: GCF_024172095.1. Taxonomy (GTDB): domain Bacteria; phylum Actinomycetota; class Actinomycetes; order Streptomycetales; family Streptomycetaceae; genus Kitasatospora; species Kitasatospora cinereorecta. The sequence goes on from NZ_JAMZDX010000002.1 coordinate 462,591, forward strand.
GTACGACCTGCGGATGGCCCTGCGGCCGGTCGTGCCCGTGCCGGTGGTCCCGCCGGGGCGGGCCCCCGGGGTGAGCCTGTCGTCCTCCGATCTGAGCGTCAATCAGTTTTGGTGCCGAGGAAATGGATACCCCGTGGGGCGCCCGCAACGCCTTCGGGTGGTGTTCCGGCCGGTCCGGAGGTGTGCGCAGAACCACCCGGATCGGACATCAGGGCGGAACTTGCCGTGAATTAGAAGCCATCTCATTTGGCCAGCCGGCGATGGCAGATGAGTGCCGCGGCGATGGTGGCGAAGGCTGCGAAGTGGTCGGCTTTGCGTTCGTAGCGGCGGTGGAGCCGACGGAAGCCGCCCAGCCATGCGACGGTCCGCTCGATCACCCAGCGGTGCCGGCCGAGGCGGCTGGAGGACTCGATGCCGCGGCGTGCGATGCGGGTCGTGATCTGTCGTCGTCGCAGGTAGGAGCGGATGAAGCGGTGGTCGTAGGCTTTGTCGCCGTGGAGCCTGCCGGGCCGGCGGCGCCGGGGGCCGCGGCGGGAGCGGATCGGTGGGATCGCCTCGACGAGCGGAATCAGGGCCTGGCTGTCGTGCAGGTTTGCGCCGGAGATCGCCAGCGACAGGGGTAAACCGGTGCGTTCGGTGAGCAAGTGGATCTTTGACCCGAACTTGCCCCGATCGACAGGATTCGGACCCGTCAGGTCCCCTTTTTCGTGGCCCGCATGTTCACGGAGTCGACCGCGCACCTCGACCAGTCCAGCTCACCCTGCGAGCCGAGCTCGTCCAGGACCAGACGATAGAGCTTGGCCCACACCCGGGCCGCGGTCCACTCGGTGAAGCGCCGGTGGGCCGTCGGCCCGGACGGGCCGAAACACGGCGGCAACTGGGCCCACGTGCACCCCGATGTCGCCACGAACACGATCGCCGCAAGCACTTCGCGGTCCCCGTGCCGGCGTCGGCCACCGCCCTGCGGGCGCGTCGGTGCCGCTGGCACCACCCGCTGGAACAGCTCCCACAACTCGTCCGGTACCAGCCGCTCCACGATCGTCACGAGAGCAGCCTACAAGCCCAAATGAGATAGCTTCTTAGCGGCCGTAGGTGACAACCGCTGTGCGTGTCGTCGTCGGGTGGGGATAGCGTCTGCACCATGTCTGATGCCGCGCAGCTGACCATTACCGAGGTACGGGCCGCCGCCGAGGCGGTCAAGGCCGCGATCGACCGCCATCTGCAGGCTGTCTCCAGCACCGTCGAGGCAGGGGATCCCGCTGTCGCCAGTGCGTACGAGGAGCTCGCTGCGGCGGCGATTGCCTACGACCAGATCCTGTACGAGGTGTACGACGAGGTGACCCCGTTCGAGGTCCCGGGCGACGAGTCCGGCGGGGCCTACCACGGGCCGGACCACCCGGAGGCGATCAGCGTGCTGATCCGCCGCGACTACCTGATCACCGACCCGAAGCGGCTGCGCGAGCAGGCCGAGCGGGTGGACTCCTCGCTCACTCCCGGTGGTGGCGAGGGCAGCGGTGTGACGGCGGCGATCGGGGTGGTGTTCGGGGAGTACGAACCGGACGAGATCGCCGCCCGGGCGGAGGAGTTCGGCCTGGAGGAGGGCGACTCCACGCTGTGGGTGTCGGCCGCCGAGCCGTCCGAGCCGGGGGAGTGGCTGCCGGAGCCGTTCGACACCGCCGATCCGGAGCTGCTGATCTGCCGCTTCGACGTCAGCGAGGTCTACGACGACGAGCTGGACTCGCTGGAGGGCTGACCCGCCGGGTCGACTCCGGGAACGCCGCAGGGGCGCGGGTGACCGCGCCCCTGCGGCGTTCTCCGGTGGGGGGACCTCCCCGGGCTCACTGCTCGGTGAGGACGGCCCGCAGGCGGGTGGTGCGGGGCTGGGCGGGGCGTTCGGCGACGGCCTGGGCGAGCGCCGGGCCGGCGGCGTGCACCACCGAGAGGTGGTTCTCGGCGCGGCCGAAGGCGGTGTAGAGCCACTGCCGGGTGAGGCCGGCGGCGGCGTCCTGGGGCAGGACGGTGACCACGGCGGGCCAGCGCCGGCCGACGGCCTGGTGGGCGGTGACGGCCCAGCCGTGGCGCAGGCGCCCGGCCTGGGCCGGGGTGAGGGTGATCCGCTCGCCGTCGGCGAGTTCGAGGTGCAGCCCGGTGGCGTCCCCGTCGAGCACCCGGCCGGGCAGGGTGAGGCCGAGCGCGGGCGAGTGGACCACCCGGTCGCCGGGGTCGAAGCCGCCGAACCGGCCGGGGCCCGGGTTGAGGCGGGCCTTGGCGGCGGCGTTCAGCGCCCGGGTGCCGGCGTCGCCGCCGTGCCCGGGGGCGATCAGGACGGTCTGCTCGGACGGGATGGACAGCGCCCGGGGGATGGAGTCGGCGAGCAGCTGGACGGCCCGGTGGACGGCCTCGCCGGCGTCCTTGACCGCGAGGATCACCACCTCCTTGTCGGGCGCCTCGACGGTCGACAGCTCGCCGATGCCGATGCCGGAGACCAGCTCGCCGATCGGGCCGAAGTCGGGCGTCCGGGAGGCCACCGCGGGGCAGACCTTCGCGGCCAGCAGGTCGGCGAAGAACCGGCCGGGACCGGCCGACCAGAGCTGGCCGGGGTCGCCGCTGAGCACCAGGCGGGTGCCGTCGGCGAGCGCCTCCAGCAGGGTGGCGGCGAGTTCGACGTCCAGCAGCGGTGCGTCCAGGACCAGCAGGACGTCCAGGGCGAGGGTGCCGTCCTCGGCCCGGCCGGGACCGGCGGTGCCGGCCAGCAGCCCGGACAGGGTGGCCACCCGGTCGGTGGCGGCCGAGCCCTCGGGCAGCATCGCGCGCAGGCTGTCGCGGCCCTGCTCGGTCCAGGTCGCCGCCCAGGTGCGGAGGCCGAGGCCGTGCGCGGTGTGGAGCAGGGCGGCGAGTTCGGCGCGGGCCGCCTCGCCGCCGGTGTGCAGCACCACGCCGCTCTCGGCGACGGCCCGGACCAGCGCCTTCGCCGAGGACGACCCGGCCGCGTCGGCCGCCTCCTCCCACGCGGTCGGGCCGGGCTGCACCGGTACCGCCGGCGCCGCCGGACCCTCGTCCTCGGCGCGTTCGTCTTCGTCTTCGCCGTCGTCGCTGTCCTGGACGACGGCCCCGCCAGCGGCCTCGTACTCCTCGTCCGAGCCCGGGGCGAAGGTGGAGAGCACCCGGACCAGGCCGTCCGCCAGGCTCTCCTCGGCGAGCGCGAGGCGCTCCAGGGCGAGCACGGTGCGGGTCGGCGGCTCCTCGTCCTCGTCGTTCGCGCCGGGGCGTCCGGGCAGTTCCTCCTGGAAGGCCATCACCCGGCCGTCGGTGACCACGGCCTGCAGGGCGGTGGCGGGGTCGGGCAGGCCGAGCCGCTCCAGGCCGGTCGCGACCTCGCCGATCTCCTGCGCCGAGTGGCCGCGCAGGGCGGCCTGCTCCAGCAGCCAGGGCACCAGCGCCTGGGCGCGGCGCGGGTCGCCCGGGCCGGCCCCGGCGCCGAGCAGGCCGCGGGCGAAGCCGTCCGCCTGCTCGGGGCGGACGCCGGGGAGGGTGAGCACGGCCCACGGGTCCTCGCGCAGCAGCGCGGCGGCGCCCTCGCCGAGCTCGGCGACGGCGGCGGGTGCCAGCGCGGCGGGGGCGCCGCCGGCGGTCAGCACCTCGGCGGCGGCCCGCAGCGCGGCGGCGCGCTGCTCGTCGTCGCCCGCGGCGGCGGCGCCGGCGGCGGTGGGTCCGTCGGCCGCGGCCGGGTCCCCTCCGGCGGCCGCAGCGGGGCCGGACGGGCCGGACGACCCCGACGAGCCGACCGCCCGGATCGCCTCGGCGAGCGCGGCCACCGTGCCCGCGTGCTGCTCGGGAGTCGTGCGCTCCGGTTCGGTCATGGTGGGCAACTCCTAACGGCCGGCCGCCTACAGCTCCGTCCAGCCCTGGTCCGGGTAGCGGTGCACCGGCGCCGAGACGTCGTCGAGCGCACCGCGGATCTCACCCGGAAGCGTAAGGGCCTCGACCGACAGTGAAGTCTGCAGCTGGGCGGCGGTGCGGGCACCGAGCAGGGTGGAGGCCACCCCGGGGCGGTCGCGGACCCACGCCAGGGCGACCTTGAGCGGGGTGGAGGCGAGGCCGTCGGCCGCCGTGGCGAGGGCGTCGACGATCCGGCGGGAGCGCTCGCCCAGGTAGGGCTGGACGAAGCCGGCGAGGTGCGGCGAGGCGCCGCGCGACTCGGGCGGGACGCCGTGCCGGTACTTGCCGGTGAGCACGCCGCGGCCGAGCGCCGAGGAGGCGATCAGGCCGATCCCGGCGTCCAGCGCGGCGGGCAGCACCTCGCGCTCGATGCCGCGCTGGAGCAGCGAGTACTCCATCTGCGTGCCGGCCAGCGGCACCCGGCCGGGGTGGCCGAGCTGCCACGCGGCGGCCTTGCCGAGCTGCCAGCCGCTGAAGCCCACGACGCCGACGTAGCGGGCCCGGCCGGAGGAGACGGCCAGGTCGAGGGCGTGCAGCGTCTCCTCGGTGGGGGTCTGCGGGTCGTACGCGTGGACCTGCCAGAGGTCGACGTGGTCGGTGCCCAGCCGCCGCAGCGAGGCGTCGAGGGCGGAGAGCAGGTGGCCGCGGGAGGCGTCGAACCGGCCGGGGGTGGTGGTGGAGCCGGCCTTGGTGGCGATGACCAGTTCGGACCGCGGGATCAGGCCGTCGGTCAGCCGGGAGAGCAGGTACTCGGCGCCGCCGTCGGCGTAGACGTCGGCCGTGTCGACCAGGGTGCCGCCGGCGTCGACGAAGGCCTTGAGCTGTTCAGCGGCCTCGTGTTCGTCGGTGTCCCGGCCCCAGGTCATGGTGCCGAGCCCGAGCCGGGAGACCCGCAGTCCCGTCCGGCCGAGGTTTCGCTGTTCCACGGATGGCCCTCCGTCTGCCCTCGAACACGTAAACGCGCAGGTGGGGAGAGGTCCTCCCCCGTGCGGGCCGAGCGTATCGGCGAATCGGGCCGCGCCCGGCGCGACCCGCAGGGGCGGGCGCGCGGGACGCGTCGCGGTCCGGTTCGCCGGAGGTGACCGAATCTGTTCCTACCGGCCAGTAGCATGGCGGGCGGCCGCGCGGTTACGGTGGCGGCACCACCGACTGGAAGGGCTTGGGCACGCACATGCGACTCGGTATCAACCTCGGTTACTGGGGCCTCGGCATGGACGCCGACAACATCGCCGTCGCCCAGGAGGCCGACCGGCTCGGGTACGCGGTCTGCTGGGCCGCGGAGGCGTACGGCTCGGACGCCGCCACGGTGCTCTCCTACGTCGCCGCGAAGACCGAGCGGATCGACGTCGGTTCGGCGATCTTCCAGATCCCGGCCCGCACCCCCGCGATGACCGCGATGACCGCCGCCACCCTGGACACCCTCTCCGGGGGCCGCTTCCGGCTCGGCCTCGGCGTCTCCGGACCCCAGGTCTCCGAGGGCTGGTACGGCGTCAAGTTCGACAAGCCGCTCGCCCGCACCCGCGAGTACGTGGAGATCATCCGCAAGGTGATGTCCCGCGAGCGCCTGGTGCACGACGGCGCCAACTGGACGCTGCCGCTGCCCGGCGCCCCCGGCAAGCCGATCAAGCTGACCGTGCACCCGGTGCGCGAGCACATCCCGCTGTACATCGCGGCGATCGGCCCGAAGAACCTGGAGCTGACCGGCGAGATCGCCGACGGCTGGCTCGGCATCTTCTTCGCGCCCGAGCACGCCTCCCTCTCCGTCGACCAGCTCCGCGCCGGGCGCGCCAAGGCCGGGCTGACCCTGGACGGCTTCGACCTCTGCGCCACCGTCGCCGTCTCGGTCGGCGAGGACGTCAAGGCACTCGCCGACACCCAGCGCTGGTACACCGCGCTCTACGTCGGCGGCATGGGCAGCAAGGAGAAGAACTTCTACAACCAGCTGGCCTGCCGGATGGGCTACGAGGCGGAGGCCGCCGAGGTCCAGCGGCTGTACCTGGCCGGGGAGAAGGACGCCGCCGCGGCCGCCGTGCCGCACGACCTGATCGACGCCACCTCGCTGCTCGGCACCAAGGAGCGGATCGCCGACCGGATGCAGGCGTACGCCGACGCGGGCGTCACCACCCTCACCCTGGCCCCGGCCGGCTTCACCCTCGAGGAGCGGATGACCGCGCTGCGCACCGGCGTCGAGGCGCTGGAGCTGGCCGGACTGGCCTGACCCCCGACTGCCCGCGGCCGTCGGTATGAAGCCCCGACGGCCGCGGCGCGGCGTACACGTGCCTCAGAGCCAGCCGGCCCGCTTGAACGCCCGGTGCAGGGCGAGGCAGACCAGCGCCATCAGCGCGACCGCGGCCGGGTAGCCCCAGGGCTGGTGCAGCTCCGGCATGTGGTCGAAGTTCATCCCGTAGATACCGGCGATCATGGTCGGTACGGCGGCCAGCGCCGCCCACGCCGAGATCTTCCGCATGTCGTTGTTCTGCTGCACGCTCACCTGCGCGAGGTTGGCGCTGAGGATGTCGGAGAGCAGCCGCTCCAGCCCGTCCACCGCCTCGTTGACCTTGGCCAGATGGTCGGCCACGTCCCGCAGGTAGGGGCGCAGCTCGGCCGGGACGAAGGGCACCACGCCGCCGCTCAGCCGCTCGGCCGGCTCGGTCAGCGCCGAGGTGGCCTTGCGGAAGCGGACCGCCTGCCGCTTGAAGCTGTAGATCCGCTCCGCCACGTTGCGGACCCGGCCGGGGGCGAAGACGTCGGCCTCCAGCTCGTCCAGGTCGCCGCCGAGCGAGGCGGCCACCTCGACGTAGTCGTCCACGATCCGGTCGAAGACCGCGTACAGCACCGCCGCCGGACCCTGCCGCAGCAGGTCCGGCTGCTTCTCCAGCTCGCGCCGCAGCTCGTTCAGCGGCCGGTCGGAGCCGTGCCGCACGGTCATCACGTAGCCGTCGCCGAGGAAGATCATCACCTCGCCGATCGAGACCGCGTGCCCGTCCGGGTCGTAGCCCATGGTCTTGAGCACCATGAACAGCGAGTCGTCGTACGCCTCCAGCTTGGGCCGCTGGTGGGCCGTGACGGCGTCCTCCACCGCCAGGGGGTGCAGTCCGAACTCGGCGGTGACCAGGTCGAACTCCTCCGCGGACGGCTCGGCGAGCCCTATCCAGACGAAGCCGTCCCCGTAGGAGCGCACCAGGTCCAAGGCATCGGAGAAGTCCTCGGGCCCCTCGGTGCGGTGGCCGTCCCGGTACACGGCGCAATCGACGATCATGCGCCCATTCTCGCGTGTTCCGCCCGGGAGCGGTGGCACCTCCACTGAAGGCACACGCGTCCCGCCCGTTGCGGCGTCCGTCTATGGCTCGCAGGGACGGACGCCTCCCGTGGTCGCAGCACAGCCTCTAGGCTTGGGCGCATGCCCACGCTGCTGCTCGTCCGCCACGGCCGCTCGACCGCCAACTCGGCCGGGATCCTGGCCGGCTGGACCCCCGGCGTCGACCTCGACGAGGCCGGCCGGGCCCAGGCCGAGGAGCTGCCCGGGCGGCTCGCCGGCATCCCGCTCGCCCAGGTGGTCAGCAGCCCGCTGGAACGCTGCCGGCAGACCCTGGAGCCGCTGCTCGCCGCCCGCCCGGAACTGGGTGCGGCCGCGCTGGACGAGCGGCTCGGCGAGTGCCACTACGGCGAGTGGACCGGCCGCCCGCTGCGCGAACTCGCCGACGAGCCGCTCTGGCGCACCGTCCAGGACCACGCCTCGGCCGCCGCCTTCCCCGGCGGCGAGTCGCTGCGCGAACTCAGCCACCGCACCGTCAGCGCCGTCCGCGAGTGGGACGCCAAGATCGCCGTCGAGCACGGCCCGGACGCGGTCTGGCTCGCCGCCAGCCACGGCGACGTGATCAAGGCCGTGGTGGCCGACGCCCTCGGCCTGCACCTCGACCAGTTCCAGCGGATCTCCGTCGAGCCCTGCTCGATCACCGCGATCCGCTACACCCCGCATCGTCCGTTCCTGCTGCGCCTCGGCGACACCGGCGGTCTCGGCTCCCTCGCGCCCCGCCGCGATCACGCCGATCCGGCCGTGCCCAGTGGCGACGCGACGGTCGGCGGGGAGACCGGCACCGCGTAGGGTTTGCGGTGAGAGCGCACCCCCAGACGTCCCCGATTTCCCGACCCGGAGCGAGAGAGTGTCCCGTCAGGTCTTCTTCTACGACCAGCCCGAGCGCTTCGTGGCCGGCACCGTCGGCCGACCCGGCGAGCGGTCCTTCTACCTGCAGGCCAGTTCCCGCGGGCGGATCACCAGCGTGCTGCTGGAGAAGGGCCAGGTCGCCGCGCTCGCGGAGCGGATCGAGGAGGTCCTCGACGAGGCCCTGCGGCGGGCCGGCGGCAAGACGTCCATCCCCGCCGTCGCCCCCGCCGAGATGCTCGACAGTGCCCCGCTCGACCTCCCGCTGGAACAGGAGTTCCGGGTCGGCACCATGGCCCTCGCCTGGGACACCTCCCAGGAGTGCCTGGTGGTCGAGGCGCAGGCCCTGACCGAGGAGACCGAGGAGACGGAGGCCGAGGCCGAGGAGACGGTCTTCGACGACGAGAACGGCCCCGACATGCTCCGCGTCCGGCTCAGCGGCGCGATGGCCCGGGTGTTCGCCAAGCGCGCACTGGAACTGGTCGCCTCCGGCCGCAAGCCCTGCCCGTTCTGCAACCTCCCGCTCGACCCCGAGGGCCACCTCTGCCCCCGGGCGAACGGCTACCGGCGCTGACCGTGGACACCGGCCTTCCAGAGACCGAGCCCGACGGCGGCCTCGGGCCCGACGACCGGGAGGTGCCCGGCACCGACCCGGCCACCAGCGCGGCGCTCGCCGCCGACACCGCGGCCGCCCTCGCCCTGCTGCGCGACGGCGAACTCACCGTCCACGGCCGGCTCACCGACGCCTCCAACGCCGTCCTCTACTGCACTGCCACCCTGGACGGCCTCACCGCGCCCTGCGTCTACAAGCCGGTCGCCGGCGAGCGCCCGCTCTGGGACTTCCCCGACGGCACCCTGGCCGGCCGCGAGGTGGCCGCGTACGAACTCGCCGCCGCCACCGGGTGGACGCTGATCCCGCCCACCGTGCTGCGCGAGGGTCCGCACGGCCCCGGCATGGTCCAGCTCTGGGTCGAGCCCGACCCGGACGCTCCCGAACTGCTCGCCCTCCAGGACCCCACCGGTCCCGACGACGGCTGGCTGCCGATCGTCCGCGCCGACGTCGGCGGCGGCCGGACCGCCCTGCTGGTCCACCGCGACGACCCCGGACTGCGCCGCCTGGCCGTCCTGGACGCCGTCCTCAACAACGCCGACCGCAAGGGCGGCCACTGGATCCCCGCCGCCGACGGCCGGATCTACGGCATCGACCACGGCGTCACCTTCAACGCCGCCGACAAGCTGCGCACCCTGCTCTGGGGCTGGGCCGACACCCCGCTGCCGCCCGACGCCCTCGACGTACTGCACCGCCTCGCCGCCGACCTGGACGGCCCGCTCGCCGCCCGGCTCGCCCCCCACCTCACCCCGGCCGAGCTGGACGCACTCCGCGCCCGGACCGGCCGGCTGATCGCCACCGGCCGCCACCCGCTGCCGTCGGCTGACTGGCCGTCTATTCCCTGGCCGCCGGTCTGATACCGATCCGAAACCCGGACGAGCGGAATCCAGCCGAACCCGGGCACTGGTTGGTCTTTCAAATGATCGCGAGGTTAGAGTCGGTGACATGCATGCCTGGCCCGCCTCCGAGGTTCCCGCCCTGCCCGGTCAGGGGCTTCCCCTGCGCATCCACGACACCGCCACGAGCAGTGTCCGAGAGGTCGTGCCCACCGGGCCGACCGCCCGCCTCTACGTCTGCGGCATCACCCCCTACGACGCGACCCACCTGGGCCACGCTGCCACCTACAACACCTTCGACCTGGTGCAGCGGGTCTGGAAGGACGCCGGCCACGACGTCCTCTACGTCCAGAACGTCACCGACGTCGACGACCCGCTGCTCCAGCGGGCCATCGAAACCGGCCAGGACTGGACCGAGCTCGCCGAGCGCGAGACCGCGCTCTTCCGCGAGGACATGACCGCACTGCGGATGCTCCCCCCGGCCCACTACATCGGCGCCGTCGAGTCCATCCCGTGGATCGTCCCGCTCGTCCAGAAGCTGCTGGAGAGCGGCGCCGCGTACGACCTCGACGGCGACATCTACTTCTCCGTCGACGCCGACCCCCGCTTCGGCAAGGTCTCCCGCCTCGGCCGCGAGGAGATGCTCCCGGTCTTCGCCGAGCGCGGCGGCGACCCGCAGCGCCCCGGCAAGAAGCACCCGCTCGACGCCCTCCTGTGGATGGCCGCCCGTCCCGGCGAGCCCGCCTGGGAGACCGAGCTCGGCCGCGGCCGGCCCGGCTGGCACATCGAGTGCGTCGCCATCGCGCTGCAGTACCTCGGCATGTCCTTCAACATCCAGGGCGGCGGCAGCGACCTGTCCTTCCCACACCACGAGATGGGCGCCGCCCACGCCCAGGTCGCCACCGGCGAGCACCCGTACGCCCAGGCGTACGTGCACGCCGGCATGGTCAGCCTGGACGGGCACAAGATGTCCAAGTCGCGCGGCAACCTGGTGTTCGTCTCCACGCTGCGACGCGAGGGCGTCGACCCGGCCGCGATCCGGCTGGCGCTGCTCGGCCACCACTACCGCAGCGACTGGGAGTGGACCGACGCCGACCTGGAGTCCGCGCAGGCCCGCCTCGCCCGCTGGCGCGCCGCCGTCTCCCGTCCGGACGGGCCCGCCGCCGAGCCGATGCTCGCCGAGGTCCGCGAGGCGCTCGCCGACGACCTCGACGCCCCGGCCGCCCTGGCCGCCGTCGACCGCTGGGTCGCCCTCCAGGAGCAGACCGGCGGCGAGGACATCGGCGCCCCGGGCCTCGTCTCCCGCACGGTCGACGCCCTCCTCGGCGTGGCCCTTTAAGCCGTAGGGGCGCGAGGAACTGCGCGACCGGCCATGCACTCACGTAGAGCGGTGGCCGGCGGCGCAGTTCCTCGCGCCCCTGTTGATGGTTGGCCCGATCAGTCCGAGTCGTCGTCCTCGTCCTCGTCCGGCTTCGGCCGGTCCGTCGCGTGGCCGGTGATCGGCTTCTCGCCGGTCGGCCCGAGGTTGTCGCGGCGCCGCAAGTAGCGCTCGAACTCGCGGGCGATCGCGTCGCCGGAGGCCTCCGGCAGCTCCGCGGTGTCCTGGGCCTCCTCCAGCTGCTGGACGTACTCGGCGACCTCGCTGTCCTCGGCGGCCAGCTGGTCGACGCCGAGCTGCCAGGCGCGGGCGTCCTCGGCCAGTTCGCCCGGCGGGATCCGCAGGTCGAGCAGGTCCTCGACCTTGTTGAGCAGGGCGAGGGTGGCCTTGGGGTTCGGCGGCTGTGCCACGTAGTGCGGGACGGCGGCCCAGAAGGTCACCGCCGGGACGCCGGCGTGGGCGCAGGCTTCCTGGAGGACGCCGACGATGCCGGTGGGGCCCTCGTACTTGCTCTCCTCGAGGTCGAGGGTGCGGGCCAGGGCGGCGTCCGAGGTGACGCCGCTGACCGGCACCGGCCGGCTGTGCGGGGTGTCGCCGAGGAGCGCGCCGAGGATCACCACGAGTTCGACGCCCAGCTCGTGGGCGAAGCCGAGCAGTTCGTTGCAGTACGAGCGCCACCGCATGCTGGGCTCGATGCCGCGGACCAGGACCAGGTCGCGGGTGGTGGGTTCGGTGACCCGGACCACGGAGAGCCGGGTGGTGGGCCAGGTGATCCGGCGGACGCCGCCGTCCAGCCAGATGGTGGGGCGGTTGACCTGGAAGTCGTAGTAGTCCTCCGCGTCGAGCGCGGCGAACACCTTGCCGCCCCAGAGCTCGTCGAGGTGACCGAGGGCGGACGAGGCCGCGTCGCCGGCGTCGTTCCAGCCCTCGAAGGCGCAGATCATCACCGGGTCGATCAACTCGGGAAGGTCTTCCAGCTCGATCACCCAGTGTCTCCCTCCACCGCCCGTGGAACGCCTCGCTCCACGGTCCTACCTGCCCAGCCTACGGACATTGATGCGCCCCGGGGCCCTCGCAAGGGAGCCAGACTACCGGCCGCGGCCGACGGGTTCCGCACGGATAACGGCGTGGCCCGTCGGCGGGTCATTCGGCGGCGGCGGTGACGGCGGGCAGGTAGCCGTCGGACTGGCCGGCGGCGGTGGGGTGGAAGGACTCCCAGAGCGGGAGGAGCACGATCCTGGTCAGCCACTCGGGGCCCTGCGCGGTGCACACTTCGTGGCCGGTGAAGGCGGGTCGGACGTCGGCGAAGGCGAAGCCGTGCTTCTCGGCGCGCAAGCGGGTCAGGTCGTCGAGGCGATCGGCGAGCGCCGCGAAGCGGGCGCGGCGGGCGTCGGTGCCGACCCAGCAGGTGGTGCCGGTGGCGAGCAGGTGGGGGTAGCCGGTGACCACGACCAGGGCGTCGGGGGCGTGGCTGTGCAGCGCGGTGTACAGGGTGTCCAGCCGGTGGGGGAGTTCCTCGGTGAGCCGGCGTTCGGATTCGTCGAGGGCGCGGTCGCAGCCGGTGTCGGAGGTGAGCGGCGGCAGGCAGGCCCCGGCGGCCTCGGCGAACCCGAGGTCGTTGCCGCCGACGGTCAGGGTGACCAGGGTGGCGTCGGCCGGGACCCGGGGGAGTTGGTCGCGTTCCACGTCCGCCGTGGCGGCGCGGTTGCAGGTGGCGTTGACGAAGGCGGCGGGGGAGTGGGCGGCGGCCCACAGCGCGGGGTAGCCGCGGGGCGAGCGGTGGCAGTCGCCGCTCGCCGGGTCGTACGGGCCGGTGGCGACGCCGGCGGCGTAGGAGTCGCCGAGTGCGGCGTAGCGGGCGGGTGCGGGGTCGGCGGCGGCCGGGGCGGCGGGGAGGAGGAGCAGCGGGAGCGCCGCGAGGGCGGCGAGCAGGCGGTGGCGCACGGGGTTCTCCGAACGGACGGTACACGGTCGATCGCGCACAGTGTCCGGACGATCGCTCTGCAAATCAACGCAAGCGGCTTGCGTTGTTTGCCGTACACTCGGGCGCATGACGCGACGACTTGCCGAGGTGGCCAAGAAGGTCGGAGTGAGCGAGGCCACGGTCAGCCGGGTGCTGAACGAGAAGCCGGGAGTCTCCGAGGCGACCAGAGCCGCCGTGCTGACCGCGCTGGACGTGCTCGGCTACGAGCGGCCGACCCAGCTGCGGGGCGAACGGGCCCGGCTGGTCGGCCTGGTGCTGCCGGAGCTGAGCAACCCGATCTTCCCGGCGTTCGCCGAGGCGGTCGGCGGTGCGCTGGCGGGTCAGGGCTTCACCCCGGTGCTGTGCACCCAGACCGCCGGCGGCGTCTCCGAGGCGGACTACGTGGACCTGCTGCTGGAACAGCAGGTCTCCGGTGTGGTGTTCTTCGGCGGCCTGTACGCGCAGGGCGACGCGCCGCACGAGCACTACCAGCGGCTGGCCGAGCGCAGCCTGCCGACGGTGCTGCTGAACGCGGCGATCGAGCACCTGGACTTCCCCCGGGTCTCCTGCGACGACGCGGTGGCGGTGGAGCAGGCGCTGGGCCACCTGCGGCAGTTGGGGCACCGGAAGATCGGCCTGGTGCTCGGCCCCGCGGACCACATGCCCTCGCAGCGCAAGCTGGCCGCGGCGCAGGCGGTGGTCGCGCGGCTCGGTCTGGAGCTGCCCGAGGAGCACGTCGAGCGGGCGCTGTTCAGCCTGGAGGGCGGGCAGGCGGCGACCACCCGGCTGCTGAAGCGCGGGGTCACGGGCGTGGTGTGCGCGAGCGACCCGCTGGCGCTCGGGGCGGTGCGCGCGGTGCGCCGGGCCGGACTCTCGGTGCCGGACGACGTGTCGGTGGTCGGCTACGACGATTCCTCGTTCATGATGTGCACCGACCCGCCGCTGACCACCGTCCGTCAGCCGATCGAGGCGATGGGCCGGGCCGTGGTGGACCTGCTGGTGGGGGAGATCGCCGGCGTCAAGGTGACCCACGACGAGCTGCTCTTCGAGCCGGAGTTGGTGGTGCGCGGCTCCACCGCGCCGGTGCGCGAACGCGACTGACGCCTCCTCGGAAACGGGCGGACACCTTCGGGTGTCCGCCCGTTTCCGTCTGCCCGCGTTCGGCGCGATCCGTTGACATGTTCGTAGCCCTGCGGTAACTCTTGGCTGCCACAACGCAAAAAAGCGATAGATCCTTGTCGTTTTCCTGATCACTCTCCCGAATCGCTCCCCGGATTCGGGATCGGTCCACCGGAATCGATCAGAGACAGAGGGACGTCATGAGATCGAAGCGCATACTCCCGCGGCTGACGGCGTCGTCGGTCGCGGTGGGGATGCTCCTGCTCGCCGGGCCGGTCCTGCCGGCCCATGCCGCGGGCGGGCCCAACCTGGCGGCCGGCAAGCCGGTCACCGCCAGCAGTGCCAACGGCCAGTACGTGGTCGGCAACGTCAACGACGGTGACCAGTCGACCTATTGGGAGAGCGGCAACAACGCGCTGCCGCAGTGGGTCCAGGTCGACCTGGGCAGTGCGAGCGCCGTCGACCAGGTGGTGCTCAAGCTCCCGGCCTCCTGGGAGAGCCGCAGCGAGACGCTGGCCCTGCTCGGCTCCACCGACGGCAGCACCTTCTCCACCCTGGTCGGCGCCACCGCGTACTCCTTCGACCCGGGTGCCGGGAACACGGTGCGGATCGGCTTCGGCGCCACCACCACCCGCTACCTGCGGGTCCAGGTGGCGGTCAACAGCGTCTGGCCGGCCGCCCAGTTCTCCGAGTTCGAGGTCTACGGGGCCTCCAGCTCCTCGGCCGACCTGCTGCAGGGCCGCACCCTGACCGCGAGCAGCGCCAACGGCTCGTACGCGGCGTCCAACGCCGCCGACGGCAACCCGGGCAGCTACTGGGAGAGCGCCAACAACGCCTTCCCGCAGTGGATCCAGGGCGACCTGGGCTCGGCGGTGCCGGTCAACAAGCTGGTGCTGAGGCTGCCGAGCGGCTGGGAGAAGCGCAGCGAGACCTTCAAGGTCCAGGGCTCCACCGACGGCAGCACCTTCACCGACCTGCTGGCCTCGGCGGCGTACACCTTCGACCCGGCGGGCGGGAACACCGTCACCATCAGCCTGCCCACCAGCACCACCCGCTACCTGCGGCTGCTGTTCAGCGCCAACTCCGGCTGGCCGGCCGCCCAGGTGGCGGAGTTCGAGGCGTACGGTCCGAGCTCCGGCGACGTGCAGGCGCCGTCCGCGCCGGGCACGCTGGCGTACAGCCAACCGGCGCCCGGGCAGATCAGGCTGACCTGGGGCGCGGCCACCGACAACGTCGGGGTGACCGGCTACGACGTGTACGCCGACGGGCAGTTGCTCACCAGCGTGGCGGGCGGTGTGCTGACGTACACCGACAGCCGGCCGGACTCGGCGACCGTCTCGTACTTCGTCAAGGCGAAGGACGCGGCGGGCAACCAGTCCGCGGCGAGCAACACGGTCACCCGCACCGGCCAGGGCGGCGACACCCAGGCCCCCTCCGCCCCGGCCGACCTGGCGTACAGCCAGCCGGCCTCCGGGCAGATCAGGCTGACCTGGGGCGCGGCCACCGACAACGTCGGGGTGACCGGCTACGACGTGTACGCCAATGGCGCGCTGCGCACCAGCGTGGCCGGCGGTGTGCTGACGTACACCGACAGCCAACCGGACAGCGCCACCGTGTCCTACTACGTCAAGGCCAAGGACGCGGCGGGTAACCAGTCGGGCAGCAGCAACACGGTCATCCGCACCGGCAGCGGCGGCGGGACGGGCACCAACCTGGCGGCCGGGAAGCCGATCATCGCCTCGTCCTCGGTCTACACCTTCGTGGCCGCCAACGCCAACGACAACGACACCACCACCTACTGGGAGGGTGCGGGCGGCAGCTACCCGGACACCCTGACGGTGGCGCTCGGCGCCAACGCCGACACCAGCCAGGTGGTGCTGAAGCTCAACCCGGCCTCGGCCTGGTCGACCCGGACCGAGACGATCGAGGTGCTCGGCCGCGAGCAGAGCAGCTCGACGTACACCAGCCTGGTGGCGCCGAAGGTCTACACCTTCGACCCGGCGAGCGGGAACACCGTCACCGTCCCGGTGTCCGCGCGGGTGGCCGACGTCCAGCTGAGGATCACCGCCAACTCCGGTGCCCCGGCCGGTCAGGTGGCCGAGTTCCAGGTGGTCGGTACCCCGGCGCCCAACCCGGACCTGACCGTCACCGGGATCACCACCGCACCCGCCGCCCCGGTGGAGACCGACACCGTCACGCTCTCCGCCACGGTGAAGAACACCGGTACGGCCCCGGCGGGCGCCAGCAGCGTCAACTTCTACCTGGGCACCACCAAGGTCGGCACTGCCCAGGTCGGCGCACTGGCCGTGGGAGCGTCCGGCACCGTCTCGGCGGCGATCGGCACGCAGAGCGCGGGCAGCTACCAGGTGACCGCCAAGGCCGACGAGGCCAATGCCGTCATCGAGCAGGACGAGACCAACAACAACCTCACCAGCCCGACCGCGCTGACCGTCAGTCCGGTGGCCAGCTCCGACCTGGTGGCCGCGCCGGTCGCCTGGTCGCCGTCCAACCCTGCGGCGGGCAGTGCGGTCAACTTCACCGTGGCACTGAAGAACCAGGGCACGGTGGCCACGGCCGGCGGCAGCCACGCGGTCACCCTGACCGTCGCGGACGCCGCCACCGGCGCCGTGGTGAAGACCCTGACCGGTTCGTACAGCGGGGCGATCGCCCCCGGCGCCACCACCTCCCCGGTGTCGCTGGGCAGTTGGACGGCGGTCAACGGGCGCTGGACGGTGCGGAGCGTGATCGCCGACGACGCCAACGAACTTCCGGTCAAGCAGGGCAACAACACCTCGACCCAGCAGCTGTACGTCGGGCGCGGTGCCAACATGCCCTACGACACCTACGAGGCGGAGGACGGTGTGCTGGCCGGCGGCGCCGCCGTGGTCGGCCCGAACCGGACCATCGGCGACCTGGCCGGCGAGGCCTCCGGCCGTCGCGCGGTGACGCTCAACCAGACCGGCGCCTCGGTGGAGTTCACCACCAAGGCCCCGACCAACACCCTGGTCACCCGCTTCTCCATCCCGGACTCGGCATCCGGCGACGGCACCAGCTCCACCCTGGACGTCTACGTCGACGGCACGTTCCTCAAGGCCATCGACCTGACCTCCAAGTACGCCTGGCTGTACGGCAACGAGACCTCGCCCGGCAACACCCCAGGGGCCGGCAGCCCGCGGCACGTCTACGACGAGGCCAACCTGCTGCTCGGCACCACGGTGCCGGCCGGCGCGAAGATCCGGCTGCAGAAGGACGCCGCCAACGGCGGGCAGTTCGCGATCGACTTCGTCAGCCTGGAGCAGGCCACCCAGATCGCCAACCCCGACCCGGCCAAGTACGTGGTGCCGACCGGCTTCGCTCACCAGGACGTCCAGGACGCCCTGGACAAGGTCCGGATGGACACCACCGGCACCCTGGTCGGCGTCTACCTCCCGGCCGGCGACTACCAGACCGCCAACAAGTTCCAGGTGTACGGCAAGCCGGTGAAGGTGATCGGCGCCGGACCGTGGTTCACCCGCTTCCACGCCCCGACCAGCCAGTCCAACACCGACGTCGGCTTCCGGGCCGAGGCGACCGCCAACGGGTCGACCTTCTCCGGCTTCGCCTACTTCGGCAACTACACCTCGCGGATCGACGGTCCGGGCAAGGTGTTCGACTTCGCCAACGTCGCGGGCATCACGATCGACAACATCTGGACCGAGCACATGGTCTGCATGTACTGGGGCGCCAACACGGACTCCATGAAGATCACCAACTCCCGGATCCGGGACACCTTCGCCGACGGCATCAACATGACCAACGGCTCCACCGACAACCTGGTCTCCAACAACGAGGCCCGGGCCACCGGTGACGACTCCTTCGCGCTGTTCTCCGCGATCGACGCCGGCGGCGCCGACGAGAAGAACAACGTCTACGAGAACCTCACCACCATCCTGACCTGGCGCGCGGCGGGGATCGCGGTGTACGGCGGCTACGCCAACACCTTCCGCAACATCTACATCGCCGACACCCTGTGCTACTCGGGCATCACCATCTCCTCGCTGGACTTCGGTTACCCGATGAACGGCTTCGGCACCGACCCGACCAACCTGCAGAACATCTCGATCGTCCGGGCCGGCGGCCACTTCTGGGGCGCGCAGACCTTCCCGGGGATCTGGGTGTTCTCCGCCTCCAAGGTGTTCCAGGGGATCCGGGTCGGCGACGTGGACATCGTGGACCCGACGTACAGCGGCATCATGTTCCAGACCAACTACAGCGGCGGACAGCCACAGAACCCCATCACCGACACGGTGTTCACCAACGTGTCGATCAGCGGGGCGCACCGCAGCGGTGACGCCTACGACGCCAAGTCGGGCTTCGGCCTGTGGGCCAACGAGATGCCCGAGGCCGGGCAGGGCCCGGCGGTCGGGTCGGTCACCTTCAACCACCTGACGCTGAGCGACAACGCGGTCGACATCCGCAACACCACCTCCACCTTCAAGATCACCGTCAACCCGTAGCCTCTCCGGCCGGACAGGGCGGGCGCGCCGGCGTCCGCCCTCTTCGGCGTGCCCGCGAGCAGGGCCCCGCGAGGGGCCCACGATCGGGCTCGCCGGGCAGCGTTGCGCAAGTCGACAGTCGCCAGTTTGCAAAAGCTCGTCGACATCTTGCGGCATTCTGTCGACGGCTGCTTAAGTGGTTCTCGCCGTCGGCGATGCCCTTCCGCCGAACGGCCGCCCCCCACCTGACATCCCGGGCTCTCCCGCGCCTTCGCGCCGCCCACCCGCTCGAAAGGGTCCACCCGCATGACCTCAGACGTGCTCCTCCGCAGATCCGTCGCCCTGCTGGCCGCCGCCGGCCTGGCGCTCTCCGCCGCCGCCTGCAGCTCGGGTACCTCCTCGGGCGGCGACGCCGGCAAGGCGGGCTCCGCCGACGCCGCGGCCCCGCTGGACCCGGCCGCCAAGGTGACCGTCTCGATCGACTGCCAGCCGCCGGTCAGCAAGCCCGCCGAGCGCAAGCAGTGGGCGGACGACGTCGCCGCGTTCAACAAGCTCTACCCGAACGTCACGGTCGCCTCGAAGGACGGCTTCCCCTGCGAGGAGCCTGCCGCGTTCACCGCCCAGCTCAAGGGCAGGACCCAGACCGACGTCTTCTACAGCTACTTCACCGACCTGAACCAGGTGCTGGACGCCAACGGCGCCGCGGACATCAGCGCGTACGTCAACGAGAAGACCGTCCCGGCCCTGAAGGACATCGACCCCTCGGTGCTGGCCACCCTCAAGGCCGACGGCAAGCTCTACGGCCTGCCGACGTCCAACTACAAGATGGGCCTGCTCTACAACCGCAAGCTCTTCAAGCAGGCCGGCCTGGACCCGGAGAAGCCGCCGACCACCTGGGCCGAGATCCGCGAGGCCGCGAAGAAGATCGCCGCCCTCGGCAACGGCGTCAACGGCTACGGCGACTACAGCGCCACCAACCAGGGCGGTTGGCACTACACCGCCGAGCTGTACGGCCTGGGCGGCTCGATGACCACCGCCGACGGCAAGAAGGCCGCGTTCAACACCGCCGAGGGCAAGCAGGTCCTGCAGAACCTCTACGACCTGCGCTGGACCGACAACGCGATGGGCGCCACCCAGGGCCTCAAGTGGCCCGACCTGATGACCCGGATGGCCACCGACAAGCTCGGCATGTACGTCGGCGCGCCGGACGACATCACGTACATGGTCCAGACCCTCAAGGGCAACTACGACGACTACGGCATGGGCCCGATGCCGGGCGGCAAGTCGGCGCTGCTCGGCGGCAACGACTACATCTTCAAGAAGGGCTCGACCCCGGACCAGATCAAGGCCGGCATCGCCTGGATCAACTTCAAGTACCTCACCATCGGCAAGGGTCAGTTCGACTACGCCCGCACCAAGGGCGACGGCCTGCCGGTGGGCCTGCCGCAGCCGTTCTTCTTCACCGGCGCCGGCCTCGCCGCGGACAACCGGGCCAAGGCCGCCTCGGCGACCGTCCCGGTGCAGAACTACGCGCCGTACCTGGCCGCCTCGGTGCCCGGAAAGACCGAACCGGCCAACGCCCAGCAGATCTACAAGGTCCTGGACAACGCGGTCTCCGCGGTGCTGACCGACCGGGGCGCGAACGTCGACAAGCTGCTCGCGGACGCCGAGAGCCAGGTCAACCAGGTGCTCGCCAACCTCCAGTAACGGCCCGCGGGGTCCGGCCCGGGCGCCGGCCCCCGCCCCACCCACCCCTCCTTGGAGCTCCACCCATGGCGGCGATCCGCACCTCCACCCGGCAGCGCGTCCGGCAGAACCTCACGGCGCACGGCTTCCTGCTCGGTGCGCTGCTCTGCTTCGGCTACTTCTCCTGGTACCCGATGGTCCGTGAAGTGGTCATGAGCTTCCAGAAGACCAAGCGGGGCCGTACCACCTGGGTCGGACTGGACAATCTCGACCGGATCGTCCAGGACCCGGCGTTCTGGCAGGCCTGGCGCAACACCCTGCTGTTCACCGTACTGGCGCTGCTGCTCGGCTTCGCGGTGCCGTTCGTGGTCGCCGTCCTGCTCAACGAGCTCCGGCACGCCAAGGCGTACCTGCGGGTGCTGGTCTACCTGCCGGTGATGATGCCGCCGGTCGCCTCGGTGCTGCTCTTCAAGTACTTCTACGACCCCGGCCACGGCCTGTTCAACCACCTGCTGGCCGGGCTGGGCCTGCCCACCCTGGCCTGGCTCAACTCCTCGACCACGGCGATGTTCTCGGTGGTGCTCGCGGCCACCTGGATGACCATGGGCGGCGCCACCCTGATCTACCTGGCCGCCCTGCAGAACATTCCCGGCGAACTGTACGAGGCCGCCGAACTCGACGGCGCCGGGCTGCTGCGCCGGATCTGGCACGTCACCGTCCCGCAGACCCGGCTGATCCTCTCGCTGCTCCTGCTGCTGCAGATCGTCGCCACCATGCAGGTCTTCGTCGAGCCATTCCTGCTCACCGGCGGCAACGGCCCCGAGGGGTCCACCACGACCGTCGTCTACCTGATCTACCAGTACGCCTTCAACTTCGACAACTACGGCAGCGCCTCGGCACTCGGCCTGGTCATGCTGCTCGTGCTGGCCGGCTTCTCCGGGCTGTACGTGCGGCTGAGCCGCAGCGCCGACTAGGACGGGAGCCCGCGATGCGCACCCTGATCTCCGACACCCAGCTGAACCGGCCCGGCGGGCGGCGCGCCTACCGGATCGTGCTCGTCCTGGTGGTCCTCGTCTTCACCCTGGTCTTCCTCGGCCCGCTCTACTGGCTGGTCACCGGTGGGCTGAAGTCCACCCGGGAAGTGATCCAGAACCCGCCGACCCTCTTCCCGCACCAACTCCACCCCGCCACCTACCGCGAGGCCTGGAGCCAACTGCGGATCGGGCGGCTGCTGTTCAACACCCTCTACTACGCCTTCGGCGCGCTCGCCCTCCAGCTGGTCTTCGATGTGGCCGCCGCCTACGCGCTCTCCAAACTGCGCCCGGTGCTGGGGAACCTGATCCTCGGCATGATGCTGGCCACCCTGATGATCCCGGCGGCGGTGCTGATCGTCCCGCAGTACCTGACCGTGCTCGACCTGCCGCTGCTGCACGTCAACCTGGTCAACACCCCGTGGGCGATCTGGCTGCCGACGGTGGCCAACGCCTTCAACATCTTCCTGCTGAAGCGGTTCTTCGACTCCATCCCCGAGGAGCTGATGGCGGCCGCCGCGATCGACGGCGCGAGCCCGCTGCGGGCGCTGTGGTCGATCGTGCTGCCGATGTCCCGGCCGATCCTCGGCGTCGTCTCGATCTTCGCCGTGGTGAACGTCTGGAAGGACTTCCTCTGGCCGCTGCTGGTGCAGCCCGACCCGAGGAACCAGCCGCTCAACATCGGCATCAACTCCCTCTCGCTGGGCGTCTCGCAGAACGTGGTGATCGCGGCGCTGGCGATCGCCTCGGCGCCCACCGTCGTGTTCTTCCTGATCTTCCAGCGCAACATCATGGCCGGCCTGACCTCCGGCGGCCTCAAGGGGTGACCCCCCGTGGACCTCTGAAAGGAACCCCTACCGTGGAGCCCTCCGACTGGTGGCGGACCGCGGCGATCTACCAGGTGTACCCGCGCAGCTTCGCCGACGGCAACGGCGACGGCGTCGGCGACCTGGCCGGGATCCGCGCCCGCCTGCCGTACCTCGCCGAACTCGGCGTCGACGCCGTCTGGTTCAACCCGTGGTACCCCTCGCCGATGGCCGACGGCGGCTACGACGTGGCCGACTACCGCGACGTCGACCCGGTGTTCGGCACCCTGGAGGAGGCCGAGAAGCTCATCGCCGAGGCCCGCGACCTCGGCATCCGGACCGTCGTCGACATCGTCCCCAACCACGTCTCCGACCGGCACCCGTGGTTCCGGGACGCCCTCGCGGCCGGCCCCGGCAGCCCGGAGCGCCAGCTGTTCCACTTCCGCGAGGGCCGCGGCGAGGACGGCGAACTGCCGCCCAACGACTGGCAGTCGGAGTTCGGCGGCGACGCGTGGACCCGGATCGACGACGGCCACTGGTACCTGCACCTGTTCGCCGCCGCCCAGCCCGACCTCAACTGGGACCACCCGCGGGTCCGGTCCGAGCACGAGTCGATCCTGCGGTTCTGGTTCGACCGCGGCGCCGCCGGCGTACGGATCGACTCGGCCGGGCTGCTCGCCAAGGACCCGGTCCTGCCCGAGGTCGACCCCGGCGCGGGTGTGCACCCGTACGTCGACCGCGACGACCTGCACCCGATCTACCGGTCCTGGCGGGCGGTCGCCGACTCCTACCAGCCGGCCCGGGTGCTGATCGGCGAGATCTGGGTGCCCGACACCGAGCGCTTCGCCCGCTACCTGCGCCCGGACGAGCTGCACACCGCCTTCAACTTCGATTTCCTGGCCCGCCCCTGGGACGCCGAGGCGCTGCGCGAGTCGGTCGACACCACGCTCGCCGCGCACGCCCCGGTCGGCGCCCCGGCCACCTGGGTGCTGTGCAACCACGACGTGACCCGGACCGCCACCCGCTACGGGCGCACCGACACCCGGTTCGACTTCGCGGCCAAGGCCTTCGGCATCCCCACCGACCGCGCGCTCGGCCTGCGCCGGGCCCGCGCCGCGGCGCTGCTCTCGCTGGCCCTGCCCGGCTCGGTCTACCTCTACCAGGGCGAGGAGCTCGGCCTGCCCGAGGTCGAGGACCTGCCGCTGGACCGGCTGCAGGACCCGATGCACGCCCGCTCCGGCGGCACCGACCCCGGCCGGGACGGCTGCCGGGTCCCGCTGCCCTGGTCCGGCACCGAGCCGCCGTACGGCTTCGGCGCGGGGGAGTCGTGGCTGCCGCAGCCGGCCGACTGGGCCGGTCTGACCGTCGAGGCGCAGCAGCGGGACCCGGAGTCGATGCTCGCGCTCTACCGGGCCGCGCTGCGGATCCGCCGGGCGGGGATCGGCGGCGACTTCGCCTGGCTGCCCGCGGCGCCGGGGGTGCTGGCCTTCGAGCGCGGCGACGGCTTCGCCTGCGTGGTCAACCTCTCGGCGGCCGGCGCGCAGCCCCCCGCCCACCGCGAACTGCTGCTCGCCAGTGCCCCGCTGCGCGACGGGTGGCTTCCGCCGGACACCGCGGTGTGGCTGCGCCGCTGGTGATTTCCCGGACAGCTGTCTATGATTCCTGGACAGTTGTCCGGAAAGTGGGAGTGGTCATGCAGGTCCTCGCGAACGTGCTGGTCGGGGCAGTGGCAGCGCTGCACGGCTGGATCCTGGTGCTGGAGATGTTCCTCTGGGAGCGCCGGCCGGGCCGCGGCCTGCACGGCTTCGACCCCGAGCTGGCCCGGGCCACCGCCCCGCTCGCCGCCAACCAGGGCCTCTACAACGGCTTCCTGGCCGCCGGGCTGGTCTGGGGCCTGATCGCCGCCGACCCGGTCGGCTTCCAGGCCCAGGTCTTCTTCCTGTCCTGCGTGGTGGTGGCCGGCCTCTACGGCGCCGCCACCGCCAACCGGCGGATCCTGTTCGCCCAGGCCCTGCCGGGGGCGATCGCGCTGGCCGCCGTCCTCGCCGCCCGATGAGCGACCCCCGCGCCGAGCGGACCCGCGGCGCCCTGCGCGCCGCGCTGCTCGCCGAGTGTGCCGAACGCCCGCTGGACGAGGTCAGCGTCTCCGCCGTGGTCCGGCGGGCCGGCGTCGGCCGGGCCACCTTCTACCTGCACCACGAGGACCTGCGGGCACTCGCCGTGGACGCCTGCGCCGAGACCGTCCGGGACGCCGTCGACGCCCTGCACGCCTGGCGCGGCCTCCCCGACCCCGCCGTACCGCCGCCCGCGCTGGTCGACTTCCTGACCGCCACCGCGCAGCGGGCCCGGCTCTACCGGGCGCTGCTCGCCCCGGGCGGCGGCGGGCCGCTCGGCGAGCTGATGCACCGCGAGCTGCGCGAGCGCAGCCTGCGCGAACGCGAGCTGCGCGGCGCCCCGCACGCCGACCTGGTCGCCACCGCCGTGGCCGCCACCTTCACCGCGCTGCTCGCCGACTGGCTGCACGGCCTCGTCCCGGCCGACCCGGCCGAACTCGCCGGGCAGGTCTGGCGGCTGCTGATCGCGCTGCACACCGCCCGGGTGTGACCGGCCGCCGTCCGCGGCGGCGTCAGCGGGCCGGTGTCCACCGCTGGGCGGCGGTGCCGTTGCACTGCCAGAGCCGCAGGCGGGTGTCAGTGGCGGTGGTGCCGTCGGGCGCGTCCAGGCAGTGCGGCGACGGCGTGTTGCGCAGCGACCCGTCGGCCTGCGGCCACCACTGCTGGGCGCCGGTGCCGTTGCAGTCCCAGAGCTGGACGGCGGTGCCGTCCGCGGTACCGCTGTGGTCGACGTCCAGGCACTTGCCGAGGGCGCGCAGGGAGCCGTCGGAGGCCAGCGTCCACTGCTGGGCGGCGCTGCCGTCGCAGTCCTGGAGCCGGACGGCGGCGCCGTTGTCGGTGCGGCCCCCGTCGACGTCCAGGCAGCCGCCGCCGGGCCCGGTGACCGGGCCGGTGACGGGGTGGGCCGGGCCGACGTCGAACGACGGCGGCCGGTCCCCGGCGGCGGCGCCCCACTGCGGGTCCGGCTCGGCGGACAGCGTGAAGGCCAACCGGCCGCCGGTGCGGACGAAGTCCTCGCTCAGCCAGGCCCGTCCGGTGGGCGTCCCGTCGACCGTGAGCGCGTGCACGTAGGGGTGGTCGACCGAGGCGTCCGGCGCGTCGATGTCGATGGTGGCGCCGTTGCCCCGGTACACCGTCACCGCGGGGAACAGCGGGCCGGCGAGGACGAGTTCGGCCCGCCCGGGCACCTGCGGGTAGAGGCCGAGCGCCGCCCAGACCGCCCAGGCGGACATCGCGCCGAGGTCGTCGTTGCCCGGCTCGCCGCCCGGCGAGTCGTCGAACAGCCCGCTCCACGCCCGGCGCACCACGTCCTGGGTGCGGTCGGGCCGGCCGGCCTGGACGTACGCCCACGGGGTGTTCAGCGAGGGCTCGTTGCCGAGGTAGGCGTACGGGGAGCGGTCGCCGGCGTTGAGCTGGGTGAAGAAGTCGTCCAGCCGCCGGGTGACGGCCCCGTCGCCGCCCATCGCGTCGAACAGGCCGCGCAGGTTGTAGGGGACCATCCAGGTGTACTGGGCGGCGCTGCTCTCCACGTACTCGGCCAGCTGGTCCGGCCGGAAGTCGGGCCAGCCGTGGTCGGCGCGGCGCGGAGCCAGGTAGCCGACGTCCGCCCGGTAGAGGTTGCGCCACCCGGTGGCGCGGTGCAGCAGCAACTCCCGGGCGGCGCCGTCGCCGAGGCGCTCCGCCAGCGCGGCGAGGGCGAAGTCGGCGGTGGTGTACTCCAGCGTGGTGGACACCGGCCCGGCCACGTCGGAGGTGTCCACCGGGATGTACCCGGTGTCGTCGTACGGCCCGTGCCCCGGCCGCTGGCGGGGGTCGGCGCGGCCGGCGAGGGCGGCGCGCAGCAGGCCCGCCCGGTCGAAGTCGTCCGCGCCGAACGCGGCCAGGGTGGCGGCCATGGCGGGCAGCGGGTCGCCGACCATGACGCCGGTCGGGCCGTTGGCGACTGTCCAGCGGTCGAACCAGCCGCCGGACGTCCCCTGGTCGGTGATCGACTGGGCGATGTCGGCGCCCTCCTGCGGCAGCAGCAGGCCCAGCAGCTGGATCTGGCAGCGGTAGACGTCCCAGCCGGAGTAGGTGGCGTACTGGGTGTGGCCCGACCGGGTGCGGTGGACCTGCCCGTCGAAGCCGAGGTAGCGCCCGTCGGTGTCGCTGAAGGTGTTGGGGTGCAGCAGCGCGTGGTACAGGGCGGTGTAGAACACCCGGCGCTGCGCGGTGGTGCCGCCGGCCACGGCGATCCGGCCTAGCAGCGCGTTCCAGGCGTCCCGGGCGGCGTCGCGCAGGGCGTCGAAGTTCGCGCCGGGCGGGACTTCGCCGAGGTTGGCGCGGGCGCCCTCGGCGCTGACGAAGGAGATCGCGACCCTGGCGGTGACCGTCCGGGAGGCGTCGAGGTCGAAGCCGACCAGGGCGCGGGCGTCGGAGGCGGTCGTCCGCCGGTCGCCGCCGGCCTCGGCGGCACGGGGGCCGGCGGGGCCGTGCGCGGTGGCGTGGCCCGGGGTGTGCGGGACCACCGTGCTGGACCCGGTGGCGGACTGCCGGGCCGGGTCCGGTCCGGCCGGCCCGAGGATGCCGGCCGTGCGGAACGGCCGGTCGAAGACAGCGTGGAACCAGATCCGGTAGCGGTTCCCGGTGCCGCAGAAGCCGCCGCTCTCCGTCCAGCCGGAGATGCTGTCGGTGCCCAGCGTGATCGAGCCGGTGGCGCTGTTGAACGCCCGCCCGGCGTCGACGGTCAGCGCCGCCGTGTGGCCCGCCGGATAGCCGAACCGGGCCACGCCGTAGCGCCGGCCCGCGGTCAGCTCGGTGGTCACGCCGTTGTCGAGGGCGACCCGGTAGGACCCGGCGGAGGCCGACTCGGCGCCGTGCGAGAAGGTGGCGCTGTCCGCGGGCGTGTCGTCGAGGACCGGCAGGAACGGCGTGGTGCCGAAGTCGATGCAGCCCGCCCCGGAGAGATGGGTGAGGCTGAAGCCGGTGATCCGGTTGTCCCGGTAGTCGTAGCCGCCGCCGTTCTGGTACGCCACCGTGTCGGGGCTCCACTGCACCATCCCGAGCGGGGCCGCCGCGCCGGGGAAGGTGTTGCCGGCGGCGCCGCCGTTGCCGAAGTTCGGGGCGTCCGCCCGGGTGCCGATCAGCGGGTCCACGTACCGGGCCGGGTCGTCCACGGTGGTGTGCGCCGCCCGGCCGCCCGGACCGCCGGCCCGGGCCGGCCCGGCCACCCCGCCGAGCAGCACCGCCGCGGCCGCGACCGACAGCACCCGGGCGACAGCGGTCGAACGGAACACGGGTCCTCCTGGCACCGGCCGGCTGGTCGGCAGCCATCCTCCCGGCGCCGGCCCCGCCCGCCCGGGCGGACCGGGCCCGCAGTCGCCCGCTCGGACCAGCCCGTCCCGCCCGCCGGGTGACCCCGGCCCCCCGGACGGGCCTCAGACCCAGCCGTCGCGGTAGGCCGCCCAGTGGTCCGGGGTCGCGGTGAAGTCGACGTACAGGGCCAGGCCGAAGTTCTGGCGCCCGCCGGAGCCCAGGCCGAGTCGGGCGCCGCGGACCGCCGCACGGACCGTCTCGGCGGCGCCGCGGTGCGAGGAGGTGTCGTCCCAGTAGGCGGGCAGCCCCATCAGCAGGTCGACCTCCGGCGGCGTGGCCTCCAGCGCCAGCCGGGTCTGCTGGGCGACGTACCCGCCGTACAGCGACTCCACCGGCATCGCGGTGTCGTACGACATCACCGCGACCTGGTCCACCCGGCGGGCGACCTGGCCGAAGTACGCCTGGGACCACCACTTGCCGTGGCCGCTGAGCCCGGTGGTGACCACGTGCAGCCCGGGCAGCGGGTCGATCTGCGGGGCGGCCACCGAGAACGGCACCCCGGCCGCCCGGGTGACCGCGTGCACCTGGTCCAGCAGGGCGAGGAAGCCGGCCGAGTCGGGCCGCACCGGCTCCATGTCGAAGTGGACGCCGTCGAAGCCCAGCGCCAGCACCTGCCGGGAGGACGCGGTGACCCGGTCGCGGACGTCGGCCCGGTCCAGGTCCAGCCCCGCCTTCTCCGGCCGCACCACGTTGCCCAGCCAGGACTGCACCCGCACCCCCGGCAGCGCCCGGTGCGCCTGCTCGACGAACGTCCGGGCCTGCGGGTACAGCGCCGGGTCCAGCGAACCGTCGTGGGCCAGCGGACCGGTGTGCACGTACAGGTCGCGGATGCCCGTCCCGGCCAGCCGCTGCGCCAGGGCGGCCAGGTCGGCGTCGGTGCGCCGCCCGTCCACCCAGGCGTGGCCGAGCCAGAGCGCGTCCCGCCCGCGCGCGAGCGCGTCGGCGGCCGGGTCGCCGGCGTACTGCAGACGCAGCGCGGACGCCGCCCCGACCACCGGAAGGAGTAGTAGGACGACAGCGGTCGCCACCGCCACGCCGATCCGCTGCCAACGCGACCAACCCCTGCGGCGCAGGGCCCGCAACGGCCTGAGCTCCATGATCACCCCCACCTCTCGTGGAACCAGGACGCCCACGATGCGGAATGGGTTCCGTGCTGCGGCGCCGGTCCGGATACCCTGACCGCGTGCTCCCCCGCTCACGGAGGGGTGCATAGCCGACAGCCGTCGCACCCAGGGAGCAGCCCCATGGCAACCGCCGTCCCCTCGTCCACCCCGCAGGACCGCGCGAACGCCCTGCGCGAAGCCCTCGCCACCCGAGTCGTGGTGGCGGACGGAGCGATGGGCACGATGCTCCAGGCGCAGGACCCGACGATGGAGGACTTCCAGCAGCTCGAGGGCTGCAACGAGATCCTCAATCTGACCCGCCCGGACATCGTCCGCTCGGTGCACGACGCCTACTTCGCGGTCGGCGTCGACTGCGTGGAGACCAACACCTTCGGCGCCAACTTCGCCGCGCTCGGCGAGTACGACATCCCCGAGCGGATCTTCGAGCTGTCCGAGGCCGGTGCCCGGATCGCCCGCGAGTCCGCCGACGCGCACCGGGCCGAGGACGGCCGGCAGCGCTGGGTGCTCGGCTCGATCGGCCCCGGCACCAAGCTGCCGACGCTGGGCCACACCACCTTTGCGATCGTCCGCGACGGCTTCCAGCAGAACGCCGCCGGCCTGATCGCCGGTGGCGCGGACGCCCTGCTGGTGGAGACCAGCCAGGACCTGCTGCAGACCAAGGCCGCGATCCTCGGGTGCAAGCGCGCCCTGGCCGAGGCCGGTCTCGACCTGCCGATTCTGGCCCAGGTGACGGTGGAGACCACCGGCACCATGCTGCTCGGCTCCGAGATCGGTGCGGCGCTGACCGCCCTGGAGCCGCTGGGCATCGACTACATCGGCATGAACTGCGCCACCGGCCCGGCCGAGATGAGCGAGCACCTGCGCTACCTGGCCAAGAACGCCCGGATCGGCCTGTCCTGCATGCCGAACGCGGGCCTGCCGGTGCTCGGCAAGGACGGCGCCCACTACCCGCTGAGCCCCGAGGAGCTGGCGGACGCCCACGACACCTTCACCCGCGAGTACGGCCTCGCGCTGGTCGGCGGCTGCTGCGGCACCACCCCCGAGCACCTGCGCCAGGTGGTCGAGCGGGTCCAGGGTCGCCCGATCGCCCCGCGCGACCCGCAGCCCGACCCGGCGGCCGCCTCGCTCTACCAGGCGGTCCCGTTCCGCCAGGACACCTCCTACCTGGCGATCGGCGAGCGGACCAACGCCAACGGCTCCAAGAAGTTCCGCGAGTCGATGCTGGCCGGCGACTGGCAGGCCTGCGTGGAGATCGCCCGGGAGCAGATCCGCGAGGGCGCGCACCTGCTCGACCTGTGCGTGGACTACGTCGGCCGCGACGGCGTGCAGGACATGCGGGAGATCGCCGGCCGGCTGGCCACCGCCTCCACCCTGCCGATCGTGCTGGACTCCACCGAGCCGGACGTGCTGCGCACCGGCCTGGAGGCGCTCGGCGGCCGCGCGGTGCTCAACTCGGTCAACTACGAGGACGGCGACGGACCGGAGACCCGGTTCGGCCGGATCGCCGCGCTGGCCCGCGAGCACGGCGCCGGCCTGATCGCGCTGACCATCGACGAGGAGGGCCAGGCCCGCACCGCCGAGAAGAAGGTCGCCATCGCCGAGCGGCTGATCGAGCAGCTGACCGGCGAGTACGGCGTGGACGAGTCCTCGATCCTGGTGGACTGTCTGGCCTTCACCCTGGGCACCGGCCAGGAGGAGTCCCGCCGGGACGGCATCGAGACCA
Organism: Kitasatospora cinereorecta; assembly: GCF_024172095.1. Classification (GTDB taxonomy): domain Bacteria; phylum Actinomycetota; class Actinomycetes; order Streptomycetales; family Streptomycetaceae; genus Kitasatospora; species Kitasatospora cinereorecta. The sequence goes on from NZ_JAMZDX010000002.1 coordinate 492,911, forward strand.
TCGAGGCGATCCGGGAGCTCAAGCGCCGCCACCCGGCGGTGCAGACCACCCTGGGCCTGTCGAACATCTCCTTCGGCCTCAGCCCGGCCGCCCGCGTGGTGATCAACTCGGTCTTCCTCAACGAGTGCGTCGAGGCCGGCCTGGACTCGGCGATCGTGCACGCCGCCAAGATCCTTCCGGTGGCCCGGATCCCCGAGGAGCAGCGCGAGGTCGCCCTCGACCTGGTCTACGACCGGCGGCGCGACGGCTACGACCCGCTGCAGAAGTTGCTGCAGCTCTTCGAGGGCGTCAGCGCCGCCTCGGTCAAGGCCTCCAAGGCCGAGGAGCTGGCCGCGCTTCCGCTGGAGGAGCGGCTGCAGCGGCGGATCATCGACGGCGAACGCAACGGCCTGGAGGCCGACCTGGACGAGGCGCTGACGGCCCGTCCGGCGCTGGAGATCATCAACGACACGCTGCTGTCCGGCATGAAGGTGGTCGGCGAGCTGTTCGGCTCGGGCCAGATGCAGTTGCCGTTCGTGCTCCAGTCCGCCGAGGTGATGAAGTCCGCGGTGGCCCACCTGGAGCCGCACATGGAGAAGTCCGACTCCGAGGGCAAGGGCACCATCGTGCTGGCCACGGTCAAGGGCGATGTCCACGACATCGGCAAGAACCTGGTCGACATCATCCTGTCCAACAACGGCTACAACGTCGTCAACCTCGGCATCAAGCAGCCGGTTTCGGCGATCCTGGACGCGGCGCAGGAGCACCGGGCGGACGTCATCGGGATGTCCGGCCTGCTGGTCAAGTCGACGGTGATCATGAAGGAGAACCTGGAGGAGCTCAACCAGCGCGGCCTGGCCGCCGACTTCCCGGTGATCCTCGGCGGCGCCGCGCTCACCCGCGCGTACGTCGAGCAGGACCTGCACGAGATCTACCAGGGCGAGGTCCGCTACGCCCGGGACGCCTTCGAGGGCCTGCGGCTGATGGACGCGCTGGTCGCGGTCAAGCGCGGTGTCCCCGGCGCGGCCCTGCCGGAGCTGCGTCAGCGGCGGCACGCCCGGGTGGAGGTGGAGCAGGTCGAGGAGGTCAACCTCGGCCAGATCCGCTCGGACGTGGCGGTGGACAACCGGGTGCCGGGCCCGCCGTTCTGGGGCGACCGGATCGTCAAGGGCATCCCGTTCCAGGACTACGCGTCCTGGCTGGACGAGGACGCGCTGTTCAAGGGCCAGTGGGGCCTGAAGGCGGCGCGCTCCGGCGGCCCCTCGTACGAGGAGCTGGTGGAGACCGAGGGCCGGCCGCGGCTGCGGATGTGGCTGGACCGGCTGCAGACCGAGGGCTGGCTGGAGCCCGCGGTGATCTACGGCTACTTCCCGGCCAACTCCAAGGGCGACGACCTGATCGTCTACAACGAGGACGGCTCCGAGCGGACCCGGTTCACCTTCCCGCGGCAGCGGCGCGGGAAGCGGCTGTGCCTGGCCGACTTCTTCCGCCCCGAGGAGAGCGGCGAGCGGGACGTGGTCGCCCTCCAGGTGGTGACCATGGGCAACCGGGTCTCGGAGGCGGCCAACGAGCTGTTCGCCGCCAACTCCTACCGGGACTACCTGGAGCTGCACGGCCTGTCGGTGCAGCTGGCCGAGGCGCTGGCCGAGTTCTGGCACGCCCGGGTCCGCTACGAGCTGGGCTTCGGCGACGAGGACCCGCAGGACGTCCGCGACATGTTCGCGCTGAAGTACCGCGGCGCCCGGTTCTCGCTGGGCTACGGCGCCTGCCCGGAGCTGGAGGACCGCGCCAAGATCGCCGAGCTGCTGAAGCCCGAGCGGATCGGCGTGGTGCTCTCGGAGGAGTTCCAGCTGCACCCCGAGCAGTCCACCGACGCCATCGTGATCCACCACCCGGAGGCGAAGTACTTCAACGCGCGGTAACCCGGACGCTTCGCTGCGTTCGACACATCCGCGTCGACCAGGCGTATTCTTGATGATCCTGAACGGGCCGGTCCGCTCATAAGCGGGCCGGCCTGTGCCATCCCCGGAAACTGTGGGACCGACGGAAGGACAGCCGGTATGACGACCGTCTCCACCACCACCCGCGTCGGCGGATCCGGCTCCACCGGCCTGCAGGCCGTCCTGCTGGACATGGACGGCACCCTGGTCGACACCGAGGACTTCTGGTGGCAGGCCGAGGCCTCGCTCTTCGCCGAGCTCGGCCACGAGCTGGACCAGGCGGACCGGGCCCGGGTGGTGGGCGGCCCGATGAGCCGGGTGATCGACTACCTGCTGGCCCGCACCGGGGTCGGCCTCACCCCGGCCGAGCTGACCGTGCTGATCAACCAGCGCTTCGTCGACCTGCTGGCGGGCGGCGTGCCGCTGATGCCCGGCGCCGAGCTGCTGCTCAACACGCTGAACGCGCACGGCATCCCGGCCGCCCTGGTGTCCGCCTCGCACCGGCACATCATCGACATCGTGCTGGGCAGCCTGGGCGCCCACCACTTCGCCTTCTCGGTGGCCGGCGACGAGGTGGCGCGCACCAAGCCGCACCCCGACCCGTACCTGGCGGCGGTCGCCCGGTTCGGCGCGGAGCCGGCCCGCTGCGTGGTGATCGAGGACGCGCCGACCGGTGTGCTGGCGGCCGAGGCGGCCGGCTGCCCGGTGATCGCGGTGCCCTCGGTGGCCGTGATCGAGCCCGGACCGGGCCGCACGCTGCTCACCTCGCTGGAGCAGGTCGACCTGGAGCTGCTGCGCTCGCTCGCCGTGGCCCGGGTGTGAGATTGGTCTCTTTTTCGAAGATCGGCATTTCCGCCCTGCGGTTCCGTGGCAACGGACCGTATCCACATGCGGGGAGAAATCGGGCATTGGCTGACATCTCGTCGTTTCGTCCGAGCCGACCTTCCCGCTGAGCGGCCTCCGCTGTAGGACTGACCGATATTCGTACGCGGCCCATGTGGCAGGCTACGTCCGATCACGGTCGTACCAACCTCCGCGGCGCCCCGCCACCACCCCCCGGCGGAACCGTGCGAGGCCACCGGCAACTCCCCAGCCGGCCGCACGCAGTAAGGAACCCATCCCGCATGACTATGCCCAACCGCCTGGCCGTGCTGAGCTGCGCCGCACTGGTCGCCACCACGGCTGCCGGCTGTGCCTCCGTCGAGAAGGCCGCCGGCGGCGGCGACTCCGGCGGTGGAGCCATCACCATGGGCACCACCAACGTCACCAGCGTGCTGGACCCGGCCGGCGCCTACGACGCGGGCTCCTGGATGGTGCTCAACAACACGTTCCAGTCGCTGCTGCGCTTCCCCTCGGGCGCCACCGTCCCGCAGCCGGACGTCGCGGAGTCCTGCGAGTTCACCGGCGCGGACACCATGACGTACCACTGCACCCTGCGGACCGGCCTGAAGTTCTCCAACGGCCACTCGCTGACCGCCAACGACGTGGTCTTCTCGGTCGACCGGATGAAGAAGATCAACGACCCGTCCGGCCCGTCGGCGCTGCTCTCCACCGTCAAGTCGGTGGAGGCCAAGGGCGACAACGAGGTGATCTTCCACCTGTCCGCCCCCGACGCGGTCCTCCCGGCCAAGCTCGCCTCGGCCGCCGGCTCGATCGTCGACCACCAGGTCTTCCCGGCCGACAAGCTGCTGGAGAACTCCAAGCTGGTCGGCTCCGGCCCGTACAAGATCGACTCGATCGAGGAGGCCGCCGGCGAGGGCCACGTCCCCGGCAAGGTCACCCTCTCGGGCAACAGCCAGTACAAGGGCGAGGTCAAGCTCCAGAACAGCAAGTTCGTGCTGCGCTACTTCGACAAGCCGGACGACCTGAAGACCGCGCTGGACAAGGGCGACATCGACCTCGCCGACAACAGCCTCGAGCCCAGCGCCGCCGCCCAGATCAAGAACGACGAGCTGGCCGGCAAGAGCGACTTCAAGGTCGCCGAGGGCGAGACCGGCGAGACCCGCTACCTGGTCTTCAACACCAAGGACCAGGTCGCCGGCAGCCAGGCCGTCCGCCAGGCCGTCGCCCAGCTGCTGGACCGCAAGTCGCTGGCCCGCGACGTCTACGCCAACACCGTCCAGCCGCTGTACTCGGTGGTCCCGGCCGGCATCACCGCGCACAACACCGCCTTCTTCGACCGCTACGGCGAGCCGGACGTCACCAAGGCGAAGAAGTACCTGACCAACGCGCACATCTCCACCCCGGTCAAGTTCACCCTCACCTGGTCGCGCGCCCGCGCCGGCGCCACCGAGCTGGAGACGGTGAAGAAGCAGCTGGAGGCCAGCGGCCTGTTCCAGGTCACCGTCGAGCAGCAGCCCGACTGGAAGAAGTACCAGGAAGGCTGGAAGGCCGGCAGCTACGAGGCCTACACCGTCGGTTGGACCCCGGACTACGCCGACCCGGACGACTACATCAGCCCGCTGGTGGTCGACGGCGGCGCGTTCCACAACGGGTGGGACGACCCGAAGGTCAGCCAGAAGCTGGTGCCGGACTCGATCAAGCTGACCGACCGCACCGCGGGCGGCGCCTACGCGCAGATCCAGAACACGGTGGCGGACGCGGTCCCGATGGTCCCGCTGTTCCAGAACAAGTCGTTCTACGTCTCCAAGAGCAACATCACCGGCGTCGACGCCACCGTCGACAACACCGGCATCTTCCGCTTCTGGGAGATCGGCCGCGGCGGCAAGAAGTAAGGCGAAACGCAGGACGGCCCGCCCGCTCGATCACCGAGCGGGCGGGCCGATGCGCGTCTGCCCGTCGCGGCGGCTAGATCGCGCCGGGCCGGACCAGGCCGGACTCGTACGCGTACACCGCGGCCTGCACCCGGTCGCGCAGCTGCAGCTTGGTCAGCACGTGGCCGACGTGCGTCTTCACCGTGGTCTCGCTGACGAACAGCTCGGCGGCGATCTCCGCGTTCGACAGGCCGCGGGCGACCAGCCGCAGCACCTCCACCTCGCGCTCGGTGAGCACCGACAGCGCCTGCGGCGGCGCCTCGTCCCCGGACGGCAGCTTGGTGGCGTACATGTCCAGCAGCCGCCGGGTCACCGACGGGGCCAGCATCGCCGCGCCGTCCGCCACCACCCGGATCGCCTGGACCAGCTCCTCGGCCGGGACGTCCTTGAGCAGGAAGCCGCTGGCCCCCGCCCGCAGCGCCTCCACCACGTACTCGTCCAGGTCGAAGGTGGTCAGCACCAGGACCTTCGCCGGTCCGTCCCGCCCGGGTCCGGCGATCCGGCGGGTCGCCTCCACCCCGTCCATCCGCGGCATCCGGATGTCCATCAGCACCACGTCCGGCTGCAGCGCCCGGACCTGGTCCAGCGCCTGCTGCCCGTCCCCGGCCTCGCCCACCACGACCAGGTCGGACTCGGCCTCCAGGATCATCCGGAAACCGGTGCGCAGCAGCGGCTGGTCGTCCACCAGCAGCACTCGGATCGTCACCTACGACTCCTTGCTCCTTGCGAGATCCCCCGTGGGATCGTCAGGCTTGCTCGTCGGGCTTTCTGGCCAGCGGCAGCGGGTACGGCGGGGGAGTGCCGCCGAACTCGGGGCAGCTGGCGCGGTGGTCGCACCAGTCGCAGAGCCGGTTGCGGGTGGCCGGGAACTCGCCGGTGGCCACCGCCTGGGAGATGGCCCGCCACAGCGCGTCCAGCTTGCGCTCCACCGCGATCAGGTCGGCCTCGTCCGGGTCGTAGGTGACCACGTCCCCGCCGCCGCCGAGGTAGACCAGCTGCAGGCGCCTGGGCACCACGCCCTTCCAGCGCCACACCACCAGCGCGTAGAACTTCATCTGGAACATCGCCTTGCCCTCGAAGTCCCGCGAGGGCGCCCGGCCGGTCTTGTAGTCGACCAGCCGGACCTCGCCGGTGGGGGCGACGTCCACCCGGTCGATGTAGCCGCGCAGCAGCAGGCCCGACTCCAGCGCGGTCTCCACGTACAGCTCCCGCTCCACCGGGTGCAGCCGGGTCGGGTCCTCCAGCCGGAACCACTTCTCGACCAGCTTCTCGGCGTCGCCGAGCCAGCCGGCCAGGCCCTGCGGGTCGTCCGGGAACAGCCCGGCGAGCTCCGGGCGCTCGCCCAGCAGCCGCTCCCACTGCGGCGCGAGCAGCTCGCGGGCGCGCTCGGGCGTGCGCTCGCCCGCCGGGTGGTCGAACAGCCGCTCCAGCACCGCGTGCACCAGGGTGCCGCGGGTCGCCGCCGCGCTCGGCGGCTCCGGCAGCCGGTCGATGACCCGCAGCCGATACAGCAGGGGGCAGGTCATGAAGTCGCCCGCGCGCGACGGGGAGAGCCCGGTCGGCGGGGCGGCCGGCCGGGCGGGCGGAGCGCCGTCGGTCTGCGAGGGCTGCTCGGGCGGCTCGGTCTGCACGGTCTGCATGGATCGACCCTATAGGGCGCCCGGGGCGGGTATAGGACGGTTGGGGCCTCGCCCGATCGAAAGCGCGGCCCGGCGAGGGGCGCGCGCCGGATCCGGCGCGAGATCACGTAGCGTACGACGGTGGGATCGGCCCGACGAAGGGGATTCGGTGACTGAGCAGAGACCGGACGGTCTTCAGCCGCGCGGCGGCATCCTGATGGGCCGCCCCTTCGGGGTGCCCGTCTACGTCACCCCCTCCTGGTTCGTCATCGCCGGGTTGATCACCTGGCTGTTCGGCGGTCGGCTCGCCGACGTCCTGCCGGACCTCGGCTACGCCCGCTACCTGGTGGCGCTCTCCTTCGCGGTCGCCTTCTACGGCTCGGTGCTGGTCCACGAGCTCGCCCACACCCTGGTCGGCCTGCACTACCGGCTCGGCGTGCGGCGGATCCAGCTGCAGTTCCTCGGCGGCATCTCGGAGATCGAGAAGGAGGCCGAGACGCCCGGCCGGGAGTTCTGGCTGGCCTTCGTCGGGCCGCTGCTCTCGATCGTCCTCGGCGGCGTCTTCTACCTGGGGATGCTGGGGGTGGACTCGGACACCGTGCCCGGCGTGCTGCTGGCCGGGCTGACCGTCTCCAACCTGGTGGTCGCCGCCTTCAACCTGCTGCCCGGCCTGCCGCTGGACGGCGGTCGGATGCTGCGCGCCGCGGTCTGGAAGCTCACCGGCGCGCCGATGAGCGGCACCGTGGCGGCGGTCTGGGCCGGCCGGGCGCTGGCCGTCGCCGTGCTGATCGGCCTGCCCCTGTTCAGCGCCTCCCGCCAGGGCGTGGAGCCCGGCACCGGCACGAGCCTGATCGACGGCATGCTGGCCGCGGTGCTGGCCTTCATCATCTGGAACGGCGCCGGCAACAGCCTGCGCACCGCCCGGCTGAAGGAGATCCTGCCCGGCCTGACCGTCCGCGACCTGGCCCGCCGCACCGTCGAGGTCACCGCCGACACCCCCCTCGGCGAGGCGCTGCGCCGGGCCCACGAGGCCCGCGCCGGGGCGATCGTGGTGGTGGACGGCCGCGGCGATCCCACCTCGCTGGTCAAGGAGGCCGCGGTCACCGCGATCCCCGAGCGCCGCCGCCCCTGGGTCGCGGTCGGCGCGGTCACCCGCGCGCTGGAGCCGGGCCTGCGGATCGGCGTGGACCTGATCGGCGAGGAGATCCTCGCCACCCTGCGCCGCACCCCGGCCACCGAGTACCTGGTGGTCCGCGACGACGGCAGCGTCTACGGCGTCCTCGCCCTCGCCGACCTCGAGCGCCGCCTCACCAACGCCCTCGCCGGCCGCTGAACCGATCATGTGGTCGGCGCAGGCCCCGCGCTCCCGTAGGATTGAGCGCATGTCCGAACCGACCGGTGCCGCCCGCCGACGCGGGCCCTTCCAGGTCGGGGACCAGGTCCAGCTGACCGACCCCAAGGGCCGCCACTACACGTTCACGCTCCAGGCCGGGAACCAGTTCCACACCCACAAGGGTGCGTTCCCGCACGACGAGCTGATCGGCGCTCCCGAGGGCACGGTCGTACGCACCACGGGCAACGTCCCGTACCTCGCGCTGCGCCCCCTGCTCCCCGACTACGTCCTGTCCATGCCGCGCGGCGCCGCCGTGATCTACCCCAAGGACGCGGGTCAGATCCTGGCGATGGCCGACATCTTCGCGGGTGCCCGCGTGGTCGAGGCCGGCGTCGGCTCCGGCGCGCTCTCCACGTACCTGCTGCGCGCCGTCGGCGACACCGGCATGCTCGCCTCCTACGAGCGCCGCGAGGACTTCGCGGAGATCGCCAAGGGCAATGTCGAGCGCTACTTCGGCGGTCCGCACCCGGCCTGGAAGCTCACCGTGGGCGACCTCCAGGACAACCTGGTGGAGACCGACGTCGACCGCGTCCTCCTCGACATGCTGGCCCCCTGGGAGTGCCTGGACGTGGCGTCCAAGGCGCTCGTTCCCGGCGGCCTGATCTGCTGCTACGTGGCCACCACCACGCAGATGTCGAAGACCGTCGAGGCGCTGCGCGAGCACGGCACCTTCACCGAGCCGCAGGCCTGGGAGACCATGGTCCGCACCTGGCACCTGGAGGGCCTGGCGGTCCGCCCGGACCACCGGATGATCGGCCACACCGGCTTCCTGCTCACCGCCCGCCGCCTGGCGGACGGCGTCGAGCCGCCGCTGCGCCGGCGCCGCCCCGCCAAGGGCGCGTACGGCGAGGACTACGACAACGGCGAGCCGGAGCTGACCCTCGCCGAGCGCGCCGCGGTCCGCAAGGCGCAGCGCGAGGCGGCCGCCCACGACGGGCGCGAGCTGGCCTGACGCACGACCCTCGAAGGGGCGGGACCACCGGTCCCGCCCCTTCACGCATTCCGCACATCCGCGCAGGTCGGAGGCGGTTGACGGACCGTCCGGCCGGTGTGCGAGGATGCTCGCTCACAAGGCCCGTGTCGCACGTCCCGTGGAGGGGATTGCCCGGTGGAGGAAGCGGTCGAGGTGGCGAACCAGGTGACGACGGACGACGGGAAGCGCACCCCGGCCCACGCCCGGTCCGGGCTGCGCCACTGGGCGCTGGTGGCCGCCGGTTGCGCGGCCGTGGTGGGCGGGGCGCTCGCGGCGACCAGTGCGACCGGATCGGTCATAGCCGGCCGGCCCGACCTCGCTCCCGAACCCGGCCCGGCCGCGTCCGGCGGCGCGAGCACTCCCGGGACCGCGACCGCCCCCGGCGCCGCGGGCACCCCCGGGACCGCGAAGCCCACTCAGGCTTCCGCCGCGCCCGACCCGGCGAAGGCCGAACTTCCCCTTGACTGCGGGCCGTTCCCGGTCGCCGTCAGCCTCAGGACCAGTGCCTCGATCGGCGGCGTGGCGGCCACCGTGGCGGCGGTGCACTGCCAGGCCGACCTCGGCACCCCGCCGGACGCCGTCTACCTGCTGGTGCCCGGGACGGCCGGGAAGCCCAAGGTCGCCGCGGTCCTGGTGAAGGACACCGAGAACCTCACCGTCACCGAACTCGCCGTCCGCAGCGACGGTTCGATCCACGGCCGCGCCAAGGGCTACTCCTCGGACGACGTGCCGCGCTTCGCCCCCGACCTCACCCTGGAGCTCAACTGGGCGCAGAAGGGCGGCCAGTGGGTCCGTACGGAGACGAACACACCGACCGCCCGGGCCTGAACGCGCCTGCGGCGGGCCCGCGGCACGCGCCGCGGGCCGGCCGGCTACTCCGCGTCCGGGCCGTACACCTCGACCCCGTCGGCGGCCCGGCGCACGTGGATGCAGTCGCCGGGGCAGTCCTTGACGGAGTCCACCACGTCCTGAAGCAGGGTCAGCGGCACCGGCGCGCTCTCGCCGGGCTGCTGGCGCAGCTCGTCGTCCGGGCCCTTCACGTACGCCAGGCCGTCGATGTCCAGCTCGAAGACGTCCGGCGCGTACTGCGCGCAGATCCCGTCTCCGGTGCAGAGATCCTGGTCGATCCACACCTCGAGCTCGCCCGTCCCCGCCATTGCCCCTGCCGTTTCTGGTCCACGATGCCCCGGTTTCGGGGACATTCCTGTCACGATATACCCGCCCTGCTTTGAACCCGTGAGCGGTGGGCATCCCCACTACCAGAGGGGAAGCACGCAAGGGCGAAGATCGGACACGCCTGATCCATCTTTCTGATCTAGGGGTTTACACGACCCTGGTCCCAGGTAGGTTTGGGTCGTCCAGCTCCCCCAGGAGGAGGTGAGGACCGTGGCAGCCCACGATGACGACTACAACCGCAGCCCCGGCAGGCCGGCTCGTGGATCCGACGAGGCCGCGCAGGTCTCGTACCTCGAGCAGGAGATCGCCGTGCTGCGGCGCAAGCTCGCCGATTCGCCCCGCAACTCGAGGGTCCTCGAGGAGCGCATCGTCGAGCTCCAGACCAACCTGGCCGGCGTGACCGCCCAGAACGAGAGGCTCGCCTCCACGCTCCGCGAGGCCCGCGACCAGATCGTGGCCCTCAAGGAAGAGGTGGACCGGCTGGCCCAGCCGCCCGCGGGATTCGGCACCTTCCTCAACCGGAACGAGGACGGCACCGCCGACATCTTCACCGGCGGTCGCAAGCTCCGCGTCAACGTCAGCCCCAGCGTCGAGCTGGACGACCTGCGCCGCGGCCAGGAAGTCATGCTCAACGAGGCGCTGAACGTCGTCGACGCGATGGAGTTCGAGTCGATCGGCGACATCGTGACCCTCAAGGAGGTGCTGGAGGACGGCGAGCGTGCCCTCGTCCTCGGGCACACCGACGAGGAGCGGGTCGTCCGCCTCGCCGAGCCGCTGCGCGACCTCACCCTGCGCTCCGGGGACGCCCTGCTGCTGGAGCCCCGCTCGGGCTACGTGTACGAGGTGATCCCGAAGTCCGAGGTCGAGGAGCTGGTCCTCGAGGAGGTCCCGGACATCGACTACCGGCAGATCGGTGGCCTGTCCAACCAGATCGAGCAGATCCGCGACGCGGTCGAGCTGCCCTACCTGCACGCCGACCTCTTCAAGGAGTACGAGCTGCGCCCGCCCAAGGGCGTCCTGCTCTACGGCCCGCCCGGTTGCGGCAAGACGCTGATCGCCAAGGCGGTGGCGAACTCGCTGGCCAAGAAGGTCGCCGAGGTGACCGGCCGGCCCCAGGGCAAGAGCTACTTCCTCAACATCAAGGGCCCCGAGCTGCTCAACAAGTACGTGGGCGAGACCGAGCGGCAGATCCGCCTGGTCTTCCAGCGGGCCCGGGAGAAGGCGAGCGAGGGCACCCCCGTCATCGTCTTCTTCGACGAGATGGAGTCGCTGTTCCGCACCCGCGGTTCCGGCGTCAGCTCGGACGTGGAGAACACCATCGTCCCGCAGCTGCTGGCCGAGATCGACGGTGTGGAGGGCCTGGAGAACGTCATCGTCATCGGCGCCTCCAACCGCGAGGACATGATCGACCCGGCGATCCTGCGGCCCGGCCGCCTCGACGTCAAGATCAAGATCGAGCGGCCGGACGCCGAGGCGGCCAAGGACATCTTCTCCAAGTACCTCACCGCCACCCTGCCGCTGCACGCGGACGACCTCAAGGAGCACGGCGGCTCCCTCGACGCCACCGTCGCCGCGATGATCCAGTCCGTGGTCGAGCGGATGTACTCGGAGACCGAGGACAACCGCTTCCTGGAGGTCACCTACGCCAACGGTGACAAGGAAGTCCTCTACTTCAAGGACTTCAACTCCGGCGCCATGATCCAGAACATCGTGGACCGGGCGAAGAAGATGGCGATCAAGGACTTCCTCGACCACGCCCAGCGCGGCCTGCGCGTCTCCCACCTGCTCGCCGCCTGCGTGGACGAGTTCAAGGAGAACGAGGACCTGCCCAACACCACCAACCCGGACGACTGGGCCCGGATCTCCGGAAAGAAGGGCGAGCGGATCGTCTTCATCCGCACCCTGGTCACCGGAAAGCAGGGCGCCGAGTCCGGCCGCTCCATCGACACCGTCGCCAACACCGGACAGTACCTGTAAGGACGCCGACCCTCCGTCCGGCTGCGGTGCGCCCGCCCGCAGCCGGACGGCGCGTCCGAGGTTCGTCCACCCGGGCAAGGAGGGCCGCATGACCGTACGGCGCGTGATGGGCATCGAGACCGAGTACGGAATCTCCGTGCCCGGACACCCGAACGCCAACGCCATGCTCACCTCGTCCCAGATCGTCAACGCCTACGCGGCGGCGATGCACCGGGCCCGCCGGGCCCGCTGGGACTTCGAGGAGGAGAATCCGCTCCGCGACGCCCGGGGTTTCGACCTCGCGCGCGACGTGGCGGACGCCAGCCAGCTCACCGACGAGGACATCGGCCTGGCCAATGTCATCCTCACCAACGGGGCCCGGTTCTACGTCGACCATGCCCACCCCGAGTACAGCTCGCCCGAGGTCACCAACCCGCGCGACGCCGTCCTCTGGGACAAGGCCGGCGAGCGGATCATGGCCGCGGCGGCCCAGCGCGCCCTGGAACTGCCGAACGGACAGCAGATCCACCTGTACAAGAACAACACGGACAACAAGGGCGCCTCCTACGGCACCCACGAGAACTACCTGATGAAGCGCGCGACGCCGTTCGCCGACATCGTCCGCCATCTGACGCCGTTCTTCGTCTGCCGCCAGGTGGTCTGCGGCGCCGGCCGGGTCGGCATCGGCCAGGAGGGCAACGCCGACGGCTTCCAGATCAGCCAGCGCGCCGACTTCTTCGAGGTCGAGGTCGGCCTGGAGACCACGCTCAAGCGGCCGATCATCAACACCCGCGACGAGCCGCACGCCGACGCCGAGAAGTACCGCCGGCTGCACGTGATCATCGGCGACGCCAACCTCTCCGAGCTCTCCACCTACCTGAAGCTGGGCACCACCTCGCTGGTCCTGGCCATGATCGAGGACGGCTTCATCGCCTCCGACCTGGCCGTCGACCAGCCGGTGCGCACCCTGCACCGGATCTCCCACGACCCCTCGCTCACCCAGCTGATCACGCTGCGCAGCGGTCGCAAGCTGACCGCCGTCCAGCTGCAGATGGAGTACTACGAGCTGGCCCACAAGTACGTCGAGGACCGCTACGGCAACGACGCCGACGAGCAGACCGTGGACGTGCTGGCCCGCTGGGAGGACGTGCTGGGCCGGCTGGAGCGCGACCCGATGAGCCTGTCCAAGGAGCTGGACTGGATCGCCAAGAAGGAGCTGCTGGAGGGCTACCGCCAGCGCGACGGACTGGACTGGGACAACCCCCGGCTGCACCTGGTCGACCTGCAGTACAGCGACGTCCGGCCCGACAAGGGCCTCTACAACCGCCTGGTGGCCCGCGGACGCTTCGAGCGGCTGCTGACCGAGGAGGAGGTCGAGCGGGCCGTCACCAAGCCCCCGGAGGACACCAGGGCCTACTTCCGCGGGCGCTGCCTGGAGCAGTACGCGGACCACGTCGCGGCGGCCTCCTGGGACTCGGTCATCTTCGACCTGCCCGGTCGCGACAGCCTCCAGCGCGTGCCCACGATGGAGCCGCTGCGCGGCACCCGGAATCACGTGAAGGAGCTGCTCGACCGGTGCCGAACGGCCGAGGACCTGGTCCGGGTGCTGTCCGGACAGTAACTTTTCGATCACTTGGGGTGAACGTTCCGAAAAGGGGAATCATCCGGGTGAGCGTCGAACGTTGAACGAGAACACCGATCGAGCGGGGTGAGGGAAATGGCTGGTAAGGACACCGGCGGCGGCCAGCAGCGGGCCAACCGCTCTTCCGAGGAGGTCGAGGAGCAGACGTCGGAAGCACAGGCTTCGGACGAGCTCAAGGAGCGGCAGGAAAAGCTCGGCGACGACGTCGACGCCGTCCTGGACGAAATCGACGAGGTCCTGGAATCCAACGCCGAGGATTTCGTGCGCGGATTTGTGCAGAAGGGCGGCGAGTAGGAGGGGGGCGGGATTCCCCCCTCCCGTTCGGGCCGCGGGCGTGCCACGGCGCGCCCGCGGCACGATCTTCTCCCGGCAAGGTGGATCACTGCCGCGAAGCGGGTAGGGTCCGGGTCGACAGCGGTTTGATCTTCAACCTGGAAGGACACGTGTGGAAGCCAACCTCACCGGCACCGGGCGTCTGCCGGCTGCCTTCCTGACCCCCGGCTCCTCGTCGTTCATCGATTTCCTCGCCGTGCACCAGCCGGAGATGCTCCCCGGTCGGCGCACGCTGCCCGAGGGCCTGACGGTGGAGGCGCCGCACGGCACCACGATCGTCTCCGCGGTCTTCGAGGGCGGCGTGGTGATCGCCGGTGACCGCCGGGCCACCATGGGCAACGTGATCGCCCAGCGCGACATCGAGAAGGTCTTCCCGGCCGACGAGTACAGCGCGGTCGGCATCGCCGGCACCGCGGGCCTGGCGGTCGAGATGGTCCGCCTGTTCCAGCTGGAGCTGGAGCACTACGAGAAGATCGAGGGCACCGTGCTCTCGCTCGAGGGCAAGGCCAACCGGCTCACCACCATGATCCGCTCCAACCTGGCGATGGCCATGCAGGGCCTCGCGGTGGTGCCGATCTTCGCCGGCTACGACCTCGACCTCGGCCGCGGCCGGATCTTCACCTACGACGTCACCGGCGGCCGCTCCGAGGAGCGCGGCTTCGCGGCCACCGGCTCCGGCTCGGTGTTCGCCCGCGGCTCGATGAAGAAGCTCTACCGGGACGACCTGAGCGCCGAGCAGGCGGCCACCCTGGCCGTCCAGGCCCTCTACGACGCGGCCGACGACGACTCCGCCACCGGCGGCCCGGACCTCGCCCGCAAGATCTTCCCGATCGTCTCGGTGATCACCGACGGGGGCTTCCGCCGGCTGTCCGACGCCGAGGTGTCGAGCATCGCCGTCTCGATCACCGCCGGCCGCAGCGAGCACCCCAACGGTCCGCAGGCCCCCCTTCTCTAGTCCGCCGCACCTTCACCCGGAAAGGGACGACCGCCGGTGTCCACACCGTTCTACGTCTCGCCTCAGCAGGCCATGGCGGACCGTGCGGAGTACGCCCGCAAGGGCATCGCACGCGGCCGCAGCGTGGTCGTGCTCACCTACGCCGACGGCATCGTCTTCGTCGCGGAGAACACCTCCCGCGCCCTGCACAAGGTCTCCGAGATCTACGACAAGATCGCCTTCGCGGCGGTCGGCCGCTACAACGAGTTCGAGAACCTGCGCATCGGCGGCGTCCGCTACGCCGACCTGCGCGGCTACTCCTACGACCGGGCGGACGTCACCGCCCGCGGCCTCGCCAACGTCTACGCCCAGACCCTCGGCACCATCTTCTCCTCGGTCGGCGAGAAGCCGTACGAGGTGGAGCTGATCGTCGCCGAGGTCGGCCGCAGCGTGGAGGAGGACCAGATCTACCGCCTCACCCCCGACGGCTCGGTGGTGGACGAGAAGAACTACGTCGCCATCGGCGGCAGCGCCGACACCATCAGCACCTACCTGGGCCAGCGGCACCGCGGCGGGATGAGCCTCGCCGAGACGCTGAAGCTGGCCGTCGACGGCCTCGCCCGGGACCCGAACGGCGGCAGCCCGCGCACCCTCACCCGGGAC
Organism: Kitasatospora cinereorecta; assembly: GCF_024172095.1. Classification (GTDB taxonomy): domain Bacteria; phylum Actinomycetota; class Actinomycetes; order Streptomycetales; family Streptomycetaceae; genus Kitasatospora; species Kitasatospora cinereorecta. The sequence goes on from NZ_JAMZDX010000002.1 coordinate 508,293, forward strand.
CAGCTGGAGGTGGCCGTCCTCGACCGCCAGCGGTTCCAGCAGCGCAAGTTCAAGCGGATCCTGGGCAGCCAGCTGGAGCGGCTGCTCAGCGGCGACGAGACCGCGGCCGCGGACGAGCAGGCGGCCGACCCCGAGTAACCCGCACGTGCAGTACCTCGTCGAGCAGGGAAGAGGTGCCATATGGATCGCCGGATTTTCGGCCTGGAGAACGAGTACGGGGTCACGTGCACGTTCCGGGGACAGCGGCGGCTGTCCCCGGACGAGGTCGCCCGCTACCTCTTCCGCCGCGTGGTCTCCTGGGGCCGCAGCAGCAACGTCTTCCTGAAGAACGGCGCCCGCCTCTACCTGGACGTGGGCTCCCACCCCGAGTACGCCACCCCCGAGTGCGACGACGTCGTCGAGCTGGTCACCCACGACAAGGCCGGCGAGCGGATCCTCGAGGGCCTGCTGGTGGACGCCGAACGGCGGCTGCACGAGGAGGGCATCGCCGGGGACGTCTACCTGTTCAAGAACAACACCGACTCGGCCGGCAACTCCTACGGCTGCCACGAGAACTACCTGGTCGCACGGCACGGCGAGTTCTCCCGGCTGGCCGACGTGCTGATCCCCTTCCTGGTCACCCGGCAGCTGATCTGCGGCGCCGGCAAGGTCCTGCAGACCCCGCGCGGGGCGGTCTACTGCGTCAGCCAGCGGGCCGAGCACATCTGGGAGGGCGTCAGCTCCGCCACCACCCGGTCCCGGCCGATCATCAACACCCGCGACGAGCCGCACGCCGACGCCGAGCGCTACCGGCGGCTGCACGTCATCGTCGGCGACTCCAACATGTCGGAGACCACCACCCTGCTCAAGGTCGGCTCCACCGACCTGGTGCTCCGGCTGATCGAGGCCGGCGTGGTGATGCGCGACCTGACCCTGGAGAACCCGATCCGGGCGATCCGCGAGGTCAGCCACGACCTCACCGGCACCCACCAGGTCCGGCTCGCCAACGGCCGGGAGGCCAGCGCGCTGGACATCCAGGAGGAGTACTTCACCAAGGCGCTGGAGTTCGCCGACCGCAAGGGGATCAACACCGGCACCATCGCCCGCGTCCTCGACCTGTGGGGCCGCACCCTGGAGGCCGTCCGCACCGAGGACCTCGGCCGGGTGGGCACCGAGATCGACTGGATCATGAAGTACAAGCTGATCGAGCGGTACCGCGAGAAGCACCAGATGACCATGTCGAACCCGCGGGTGGCCCAGATCGACCTCGCGTACCACGACATCCACCGCCGCCGCGGGCTGTTCTACCTGCTGCAGAACAAGGGCCAGGCCAAGCGGATCACCACCGACCTGTTGACCTTCGAGGCCAAGTCGGTGCCGCCGCAGACCACCCGGGCCCGGCTGCGCGGCGACTTCATCCGCCGGGCGCAGGAGCAGCGCCGCGACTTCACCGTCGACTGGGTGCACCTCAAGCTCAACGACCAGGCGCAGCGCACCGTGCTGTGCAAGGACCCGTTCCGCTCGGTGGACGAGCGGGTGGAGAAGCTGATCGCCGGGATGTAGCCCTCGGCGGCGGTGCCTCCGGCACGGGGGACGACTCGGGCCATACGCTGACCTTCATGCGTCGATTCGCCGGCCTGCTGGTCGTCCCCCTTGCCGTGCTGCTTGCCGCGTGCAGCAGCGGATCCAGTACCTCCTCCGGGGCCACCCCGTCGGCGTCGGCCTCGGCGGTCGAGGTACCGAGCCCGGTGGCGTCCGCCTCGCCGATGCCCACGGTCTCCGGCGACTTCGGCACCAAGGCCACCATCACCATCCCCGCCGGGAACCCCAGCGGGCAGTTCGTGGTGAACACGGTCAGCGAGGGCGACGGCGCGACGGTCGCCAAGGGCGACTGGGTGACGGTCAACTACACCGCCAAGGACTGGACCACCGGCAAGGACCTGTCCAGCTCCTACGACTCCGGCGGCAAGCCGCAGCTCTACCAGGCCGGCAGCGGACAGCTGGTGCCCGCCTTCGACCAGAGCGTGCTGGGCAAGAAGGTCGGCAGCCGCCTGCTGGTGGTGGCCCCGCCCGCCGCGGGCTTCGGCAGCCAGGGCTCCAGCGCGCTCGGCGTCGGCAAGGACGACACCGTGGTGTTCGTGCTGGACATCATGGAGTCGGTGCCGCAGGACTCCACCATCTCGGGTGCCATGACCCAGGCCCCGGCCACCGCCCCGCAGGTCAAGGACAACGGCAAGGCCGCGCCCACCATCACCATCCCCGCCGGCCAGGCCCCGCCGACCGACCTCCAGACGTACGTGCTGGTCAAGGGCGACGGCAAGGAGGTCAAGGCCGGCCAGACCCTGGTGGTCCAGTACACCGGCGTCACCTGGGCCGACGGCAAGCAGTTCGACTCCTCCTGGAACCACGGCGGCGCGCAGGCCCTCCAGGTGGGCACCGGCAGCCTGATCAAGGGCTGGGACCAGGCCCTGGTCGGCCAGACCGTCGGCAGCCGGCTGCTGCTGGTCGTACCGCCGTCCCTGGGCTATGGGGACAAGGCGAGCGGGTCGATCCCGGCCAACTCCACGCTGGTCTTCGTGATCGACATCCTCGAGGCGGTCTGACCGCAGCGATCCGAGCGGGCACCCCGGGACACCGCGAAAAGCGGGTGACCGGGAGGCCCGCTCTCATCCTGACCTGACATACTGCTGCCCCGCTGCACTCTGGTACGTGTCGTCGGGCGAGATGAATGGGGAGTCATGTCTGAGAAAGCGTCGAGCCCGGGCGAGGCCGACACCACCGGCAACCCGAGGCCGGGCGACGGCGAGTCGATCGTCGTCCCCCCGTCGCTGGTGACGCCGCAGGGCGGCTGGGCCGCCCCGGTACCGGCGCAGTCCGCTGCGCCCAAGCCGGACGCCGGGCCGCAGATCTTCGCGTCCACCCAGCGCAAGGAGGACGTGTCCGAGGCCGGTTACGACCAGGACCCGCCCGGCGTGGGCCGCCTCGGCGTGATCCTGGGCACCATCCTGGCCGTCCTGCTGGTCGGCAGCGGTGTCACGCTGTACGTGGTCAACAAGGACGACGCCAAGCCGGCCGCGAAGAGCGCCACGCCGACCGCCGCGCCGACCCCGACCGAGGACCCGGTCCCGCCGATCAAGGACACCGCCAAGGCGCTCCCCACGATCACCGGCGACTTCGGCTCCAAGGCGACCATCGAGCTGCCCAAGGAGGCCGCCGACGGCACCTTCGTGGTGAAGGAGCTGTCCGCGGGCAACGGCGCCAAGGTCGACAAGGGCACCTGGGTCACCACCGACTTCACCGCGATGGACTGGGGCACCGGCAAGGAGATCCAGGGCTCGTACGGGGACGGCGGCAAGCCGCAGCTGTTCCAGGCCGACTCCGGCAAGCTGATCCCCGCGCTGGACAAGGCCGTCACCGGCCACAAGGCCGGCAGCCGCCTGCTGGTGGTCGCGCCGCCCGGCGCCGCGTTCGGCGCCCAGGGCAACTCGGCGATGGGCGTCAACCCGACCGACAGCCTGGTCTTCGTCATCGACATCCGCAACGCCACCGCCCCGGACGCGGTGCTCAGCGGCGACATGACCGCACCGCCGGCCGACATGCCGAAGGTCAAGGACAACGGCAAGAAGCCGGCCGACATCACCCCGGTGCCGGGCGCGGCCGACCCGACCGACCTGAAGTCGCACGTGCTGATCCAGGGCAAGGGCCGCAAGGTCGAGGCCGGTGAGAAGGTGCTGGTCCAGTACACCGGCGCGCTCTACAAGGACGGCAAGAAGTTCGACTCCTCGCTCGACCGCGGCCAGGCCTTCACCTTCGTCACCGGTGGCGGCGGCGTCATCGAGGGCTGGGACAAGGGCGTCACCGGCCAGACCGTCGGCAGCCGGATCGAGCTGGTCATCCCGGCCTCGCTCGCCTACAAGGACCAGGCCCAGGCCTCGATCCCGGCCAACTCGACACTCGTGTTCGTGATCGACATCCTTGATGCGGGTGTCGGCGGGGCGGACAACTAGGATCGTTTCCGTCACATCAGTGTCACCGAACGAGAAGAGTGTGCTGTGAGCCTTTCCAAGCCGGAGATCGACTTTCCGGGCGGCGAGCCGCCGGTGGAGCTGGAGATCACCGACCTCGTGGTCGGCGACGGTGCCGAGGCGAAGCCCGGCTCCGTGGTCGAGGTCCACTACGTGGGTGTCACCTTCGCCACCGGCGAGGAGTTCGACGCCTCGTGGAACCGCGGCCAGAGCTTCCGCTTCCCGCTGGGTGCCGGCCGCGTCATCAAGGGCTGGGACGAGGGCGTCGCCGGCATGAAGGTGGGTGGCCGCCGCAAGCTGGTCATCCCGCCGAACAAGGCGTACGGCGCCCAGTCGCCGAGCCCGCTGATCCCGCCGAACTCCACCCTGATCTTCGTGGTGGACCTGCTGGGCGTCTGACGTCCGCGGCTTCGGCCGACCCGGCTTTGACCGGACCAGAGCCCCCCGGCACTCCCGTGCCGGGGGGCTCGGCTTTTACTCCGTGTGCCGGTACCGGTACGGTCGGCGGGTCACCAAGATTCCCAGGAAGGGACCGCGATGGCGATCGCCAAGGCAGAGCGGCTGATGAACCTCGCCCTGTGCCTGATGAACACCCGAAGGCCGCTCTCCAAGAAGGAGCTGCGGGAGTCGATCGAGGCCTACCGCGAGGCCTGGCAGCAGGGCAGCGAGGACGCCTTCAACCGGATGTTCGAGCGCGACAAGGACGACCTGCGCGAGCTCGGCCTGGTCATCGACGTGGACGAGAACGCCCTCGACGGCGAGATCGGCTACCTGGCCCGCCGCGACCGCAACCGCCTCCCCGAGATCGCCCTGGACGCCGAGGAGGCGGCCGCCCTCACCCTGGCCGCCCGGGTGTGGCAGCAGGCCAAGATGTCCGGCGCCGCCAGCGGCGCGCTGCAGAAGCTCCGCGCCGCCGGCGTCCCGTTCGCCGAGGAGCGCGAGCACACCGCGCTGGAGCCCCGCATCCCCGCCCGCGAGGCCGCCTTCGAACCGCTGCTGGTCGCCGCCCGCGACCGCCGCCCGGTCACCTTCGAGTACCGCAAGGCCGGCGCCGCCCAGCCCGAGCAGCGCTCGGTCGAGCCCTGGGCGCTCGAGTGCTGGCGCGGCCACTGGTACCTGGCCGGCTACGACCGCGACCGCCAGGACGCCCGGGTCTTCCGGCTCTCCCGGATCGTCGGCAAGGTCCGCTCCCGGGCCGGCACCTTCACCGGCGCCGTCCCCGAGCACGTCGACGTCCGTGCCTACGTCTCCCGCTTCGCGGGTGAAGGGGCCACCACCACGGCCACCGTCCGGCTGCGCCGCGGCGCCGCCTTCCCGCTCTCCACCCGCGCGCTGGCCACCCGGCCCGTCGACCCGCAGTGGGACGAGCTGGAGATCCCGTACGGCAACGGCCTCGGCGCCGACCTCGCCGAGTTCGGGCCCGACGTGATCGTGATCGGCCCGGACGACCTGCGGGCCGACGTCATCGAGCGGCTGACCGCCGTCGCCGGACTGGGGGAGTGACCCGATGAGCGAGCGAAGCGAGCGAACCATCAGGAAAGACGCCCGTTGCGAAGCAACCGGCGAGCGAAGCGAGGCGGGAGCATGAGTAATGCGATCGACCAGACCCGGCGGATGCTCTCGCTGGTCACCTACCTGCGCGAGCGCCCCGGCGCCGAGGTCGCCGAGGTGGCCCGCGCCTTCGGCATCAGCGAGCGCGAACTGATCGGCGACCTCAACGTGCTGCCCATGTGCGGCACCAGCTTCCGCGGCGGCGACCTGCTCGACATCGACACCGACGGCGAGCGGATCTGGTGGCACAACGTCGACGACGTCGCCCAGCCGCTGCGCCTGGCCGCCGACGAGGCCACCGCCCTGCTGGTCGCCGCCCGTGCGGTGGCCGGCCTCCCGGGCCTGCGCGAGCGCGACCGCCAGGCGCTCACCCGGGCCGTCGCCAAGATCGAGGACGCGGCCGGGGAGAGCGCCGAGTCCTCCGCCCGGGTCGGCGTCACCTTCGAGGCCGAGGGCCAGGTCTTCGCCGACATCGACCGGGCGCTCAGCGAGGGCCGGCTGATCTGGCTCCGCTACTGGTCGCACGGCCGCGGTGGGATGACCGAGCGCGAGGTCGACCCGATCCGACTGGTCACCGAGGGCCACACCTACCTCGAGGGCTGGTGCCGGGTCTCCGAGGACCGGCGGATCTTCCGGCTCGACCGGATCGCCGAGATCAAGATCCTCGACGAGCCCGCCAACCCACCCCGGCTCCAGCCGCGCGACCTGTCCGCCGGGCTGGTCAGCCCCGCCGCCGACGACCCCGAGGTGGTCATCGAGGTCGCCCCCGCCGGACGCTGGGTCGCCGAGTACTACACCCACGACGCGGCCGAGGAGCTGCCCGACGGCGGCCTGCGGATCACCCTGCGCAGCGCCGACCCGTCCGGACTGCGCCCGCTCGCCCTGCGGCTCGGCCGCGACGGGCGGATCGTCTCCCCGCCGCAGCCCGCCGAGCAGGCCCGCCTCGCCGCGATCGCCGCCCTGGAGCACTACCGGGACGGGGCCGCACAGCGGTGAGCGACGGAACCAGATTCCAGGTGTACTGCTCGGGGTGCCGGGTGAAGGTCGAGCTGCCCGCCGAGGCCTTCCGGCTGGCGCTCGGGGCCACCCGGGAGCGCACCTTCTACAGCTTCACCTGCCCCGAGTGCGGCGCGGCCGTCCGCAAGCCCGCCGGGGAGAAGATCGTCGCGGCGCTGACCGACGCGGGCGTGCGGACGATGCGGCTGCTGCCGGTGGACGGATAGGGTCGGACCACCATGCCGTGGATCATCGTCGCCGCCGTCCTCCTGGCCACCGCCGGGCTGCTCGTCCTGGGTGTCCTCGCCTGCCGGCTCTGGCTGGACGTCCGCGCGCTCGCCCGCGAGGTGGACTCCGCCTCCCGGGCGCTCGCCGCGGGCGCCCGGGATCTCGCCGGGTCGTGAAGACGCTGCGGTGAACGTGCGTGAAGACGTTGCGGTGAACCTGGACGTGAACAGGTAAGGACCGGGTTCCCGCTCGGCCACCCCGACCGGTTACCATCGCCCGAAGCGGGGAGTGCTGCCCCCGCCAGGAAGGTGGCCCGCCGTGAGGATCTCCCCGACGGCGATCGTGCTGATCGCGATCTTCGCCGTGCTGCTGTTCGGCGGCAAGCGGCTGCCGGACGCCGCCCGGGCGCTCGGCCGGTCGCTGCGGATCCTGAAGAGCGAGACCAAGGCCCTGCGCCAGGAGTTCGACGACGCCGCCAAACCGCAGGTCGACACCGGCCGCGTGGTCAAGACGGCGCCCGGCGAATCCCGCGGCGACCGGGTCGCGTGAACCGACCGTACGACCCTTCTCCGCACGCATTTCCACCCGCACGCTGACATGGCCGCACGATTCGAGGACCGGGGTTGAGCAAGTCTTCCAAGGAACCCAAGGACCCTGAGGGGCGGATGGCCCTGGCCGACCACCTCCGGGAGCTGCGCAACCGGCTGGTGAAGTCGCTGCTGGCGATCATCCTCTTCACCGTGGTAGCGGCCTACTTCAGCCGCCACCTGATCGACTTCCTCACCGCGCCGCTGCCGCGCTGTGCGGACGGCGTGACCATGCCCAAGGGCCAGCACTGCGTGAAGGTCGCCAACATCGGCCTGCTCGCCCCGTTCACCGTTGTCCTCAAGGTCAGCCTCACCGCCGGCCTGGTCGCGGCCACCCCGGTCTGGCTGTACCAGCTGTGGCGCTTCGTCGCGCCCGGACTGCACAAGCACGAGCGCCGCTACTCCATCGCCTTCCTCGGCTTCGGCACCCCGCTGTTCCTCGCCGGTGCCGCCTTCGCGTACCTGATCATGCCGACCACCGCGGCGGTGCTGGCCGGCATGGCCGGCGACAACGTCGAGGCGATCGTGCCGGTCGAGACGTACCTCGACCTGGTGACCCGGATGGTCGTCGTCTTCGGGCTCGGCTTCGAGCTGCCGCTGTTCCTGGTGATGCTGAACTTCGTCGGCGTGCTCACCGGCAAGCGGCTGCTCGGTTGGTGGCGCGGCATGGTCATGGGCATCACCGTCTTCGCGGCGTTCGCCACACCGAGCGCCGACCCGCTGTCGATGCTGGCGCTGGCCGCGCCGATCTGGGCGCTGTACTTCATCGCGGTCGGCGTCTCGCTGCTCAACGACAAGCGCAGGGCGCGCCGCGACCCCGACGCCGGACTGGACGACGAGGAGGCCTCGCACCTCGACCTGTCGGTCGACGCGGTCGAGGACGCCGAGGCCGTCGCCGCCAGCGCCACCCCGGAGGCCTCCGCCCCGGTCCCGGCCTCCCGCCGCGAGCAGATCGAGGACATCACCTGATCCGCGAACCCTCGAGGGCCCCGTCTGCCGACCCGGCAGGCGGGGCCCTCGGCGTTCGGGGGTGGGACGGCCTGCGGCCGGCTGTTGGGGAGGTCGATCGGTGGGGCCGGCGCCTGCCGGCGGCGGTTCCCGCGCGTGCCCGCCGGCGAGCTGGGGTGAGGTCGTCCGGGGGGTGGTGGGGCGTGGCGCGTCTGCCGGTGGCGACTGCCGTGTGGGCGGGTCCCGGAGTGGGCGGGTGGTGATCGGTGGGTGCCGGCCTGCGGTGGTGTCGTTCCGGTGGGTGGGCGGGGAGTGGGTGGGGCTCGCGGCCGGCTGGTGGGGAGGTAGGTCGGTGGCTCCTGTGCGTCGCCGTCGGCGGGCTGCGGTGGGTGCTGGCCCGGTGGGTAGGGGGCGGGGTTGGCAGGGGGTTGAGCCATGTGACATATTACTGACGTGCTCAAGCGATCCCCCCATGACGTCGTGGTGATCGGCGCCGGTGTGGTCGGCGCCGCCTGCGCGTACTACGCGAGTCGGGCCGGGCTGCGGGTTGCCGTGGTCGACCGTGGTCCGGTGGCCGGCGGTACCACCGGTGCCGGCGAGGGCAACCTGCTGGTGTCCGACAAGGAGCCGGGGCCCGAGCTGGATCTCGCGCTGCTGTCCACCCGGCTGTGGCGCGAGCTGGCCGGGAGCCTCGGCGAGGCGGTCGAGTACGAGCCCAAGGGCGGGCTGGTGGTGGCCGCCGCCCCGGCGGGGCTGGACGCGCTGCGGGAGTTCGCGGCGGGCCAGCGCAAGGCGGGCGTCGAGGCGGTCGAGGTCGGCCCGGACGGGCTGCCCGAGCTGGAGCCGCACTTGGCCCCGGGCCTGGCCGGCGGCTTCCTCTACCCGCAGGACGCCCAGGTGCAGCCGGCCCTCGCCGCCGCCCACCTGCTGCGTGCCTCCGGCGCCGACCGCTACCTGGGCGAGACCGTCCGGGGCCTGCTGACCGGGCCGGACGGCGCGGTGGCGGGCGTGGTCACCGACCGCCGGGAGCTGTCCGCCCCCGCGGTGGTCAATGCGGCCGGCACCTGGGGTGGCGCGGTCGCCCGGCTGGCCGGGGTGGAGCTGCCGGTGATGCCCCGGCGCGGCTTCGTGCTGGTCACCGAGCCGCTGCCGCGGATCGTGCGGCACAAGGTGTACGCCGCCGACTACGTGGCGGACGTCGCCAGCGGGTCGGCCGACCTGCAGAGTTCGGCGGTGGTCGAGGGGACGCCCGCCGGGCCGGTGCTGATCGGCGCCAGCCGGGAGCGGGTCGGGTTCGACCGCAGGCTCGACCCGGTGGTGCTGCACCGGCTCGCCGCCCAGGCGGCGGCGCTGTTCCCGGTGCTGCGGCAGGTCGCGGTGCAGCGCGCCTACCGGGGCTTCCGGCCGTACCTGCCGGACCACCTGCCGGCGATCGGCGCCGATCCGCGGGTGCCCGGGCTGGTGCACGCCTGCGGCCACGAGGGCGCCGGGATCGGCCTTGCCCCCGCCACCGGACTGCTGATCGCCGAGCAGCTGACGGGCGCCCGCCCGTCCCTCGACCTGACACCCTTCCGGGCCGACCGCTTCCCGCCGTCCGCCCCCGACGCGGGACTGGAGTGACCATGGGCCGCAACCCCCTCGACCTGGTCGGCGCGGAGCCCGGGCCGGCCCGCACCTTCACCTTCGACGGCCGCCCGGTGCCGGCGCTGCCCGGGCAGACCATCGCCGCGGCGCTGTGGGCCGACGGCGTGCTCGCCTGGCGGACCACCCGGGTCGGCGGCCGCCCGCGCGGCGCGTTCTGCGGGATCGGCGCCTGCTTCGACTGCCTGGCCACCGTGAACGGCCGACCCAACCAGCGCACCTGCCTGCTGCCCGCCGAGGCCGGCGACACCGTCACCACCCAGGAGGGGCACGGCCATGCCGACCTTGCCGTCTGAGCCGGCGCGTGGCCGGGCGCCGTACGACCTCGCCGTGGTGGGCGCCGGTCCGGCCGGCCTCGCCGCCGCCGTGACCGCCGCCGAGCTGGGGCTGCGGGTGGCCCTGCTGGACGCCGGCCCCCGGGTCGGCGGCCAGTACTACCGCCACCCCGCGCCCGAACTCGGCGCCGCCCGGCCGGACCGGCTGCACCACGGCTGGGCGGTCTTCGCCCGGCTGCGCGACCGGCTGCGGGCGCAGCCGCGGATCGACCACCTGGCCGGGCACCATGTATGGGCCGCCGAGCGCGGCGAGCCGTGGCGGCTGCACGCCACCCTCGGCCCGGACGCGGGGGACCGCGTCACGGTCGAGGCCGGTGCGGTGCTGCTGGCCACCGGCGCGTACGAGCGGCAGCTGCCGTTCCCCGGCTGGACCCTGCCCGGCGTGGTGACCGCGGGCGGCGCGCAGGCGATGCTCAAGGCGGGCCTGGTGCTGCCGGGCCGGCGGATCGTGGTGGCGGGCAGCGGTCCGCTGCTGCTGGCGGCCGCGTCCTCGCTGGTCTCGGCCGGTGCCGCGGTGCCGGCCGTGGTGGAGGCGGGCAGCTACCTGGGCTATGCCCGGGGCGTGGCCGCGCTGGCCGCCAACCCGGCCAAGCTGGTCGAGGGCGCGCAGCACGGGACGGTCCTGCTGCGGCACGGGGTCCGGCTGCGGCGCTCCAGCGCGGTGATCGAGGCGCACGGCACCGACCGGGTGACCGCGGTGACCGTGGCCCGGCTGGACGCCGACTGGCGGCCGGTGCCCGGCACCGAGCGGCGGATCGGCTGCGACGCGGTGGCGATCGGGCACGGCCTTGTCCCGCAGATCGAGCTGGCCACCGAGCTGGGCGCGGCCACCAGGACCGTCCCGGACGGCACCGTGGCGCTGGCCGTCGACGGTGAGCAGCGCACCAGCCTGCCCGGGCTGTGGGCGGCCGGTGAGACCTGCGGGGTCGGCGGCGCCGATCTGGCGCTGGCCGAGGGCGTGCTGGCGGCGTACGCGGTCGCCGGACGGCCCGCGCCGCGCGGGGCGCTGGTGCGCCGGAGGCGGCGGCGGGCGTTCGCCGAGCTGATGGCCGCCGCGCACGCCCCCGGCGTCGGGTGGACCGACTGGCTGACCCCGGAGACCGACGTCTGCCGGTGCGAGGAGGTCCCGGCCGGCCGGATCCGTGAGGCGGTGGAGGAGCTCGGCGCGGGCGACGCCCGGACGGTCAAGCTGCTCACCCGGGCCGGGATGGGCTGGTGCCAGGGCCGGATGTGCGGTGCGGCCGTGGCCTGCCTGGCCGGTGGCCCGACGGACCGGCCGGACTCCCGCCCGCTCTCCTGTCCGGTGCCGCTGGCCCAACTGGCCGAGCCGCCGGCCTGACCCCGGCCCGGCGGCCCGGCCCGAGCCTTCGTTCTCCCCGGCGGGGACCCTTGTGGGTTTCTCGTCGTCCCTGTATAAAATGTCACACATCACATCTAGGGAGTTGCCCCCGTGTCCCTCGCACACGACCCCACTCGTCCGTGGCGCGGCATCATGGTCGCCACCACGCTGCCCTTCCGTGACGACCTCACGGTGGACTACGACGCGTACGCCGAGCACGTCCGCTGGCTGATCGACAACGGCTGCGACGGCGTCGTCCCCAACGGCTCGCTCGGCGAGTACCAGACCCTCACCGCCGAGGAGCGCGCCCGGGTCGTCACCACCGCCGTCGAGGCGGCCGGCGACGGCGCCCGGGTGATGCCGGGCGTGGCCGCCTACGGCAGCGCCGAGTCCCGCCGCTGGGCCGAGCAGGCCGCCGAGGCCGGCGCCGGCTCCGTCCTGCTGCTGCCGCCGAACGCCTACCGCGCCGACCACGCCGCGGTCCGCGCCCACTACGCCGAGGTGGCCCGGGCCGGTGTGCCGATCGTCGCCTACAACAACCCGATCGACACCAAGGTCGACCTGGTGCCGGGCCTGCTGGCCGAGCTGCACGCCGAGGGCTCGATCGTCGCGGTCAAGGAGTTCAGCGGCGACGTCCGCCGGGCGTACGAGATCGCCGAGCTGGCCCCCGGGCTGGACCTGCTGATCGGCGCCGACGACGTGCTGCTGGAGCTGGCCATCGCGGGCGCCGTCGGCTGGATCGCCGGCTACCCCAACGCTCTGCCGCAGGCCTGTGCCACGCTCTACCGGGCCGCCGTCTCCGGCGACCTGGAGACCGCCCTGCCGCTGTACAAGTCGCTGCACTCGCTGCTGCGCTGGGACTCCAAGACCGAGTTCGTCCAGGCCATCAAGCTCTCCATGGACCTGGCCGGCCGCCGCGGCGGGCCGACCCGCGCGCCGCGCCTGCCGCTGGTGCCGGAGATCGAGTCCGCCGTCCGGGCCGCCACCGAGAAGGCACTCGCCGAGGGCCTGAAGTAAACCGGGCCGTCGCCGCGCCGGGCCATCATCGGTCCGGCACCGCGCCGCAACCAGGTTGACGTCAGGCCGCCCGGGCCACCGGGCAGCAAGGCCACCGGGCCGCCGGCGCCGGCTGCGGGGGCAGCCGGCCCGGCCCCGCCTCCAGGAGGGATCCCATGCGCACCCGTCACGTGTTCCACGCCGTCGACTCGCACACCGAGGGCATGCCGACCCGGGTCATCACCGGCGGATTCGGCACCATCCCCGGCGCCACCATGGCCGAGCGGCGGGTCCACTTCCAGCAGCACCTCGACCACTTCCGGACGCTGCTGATGTACGAGCCGCGCGGCCACGCCGCGATGAGCGGCGCGATCCTCCAGCCGCCCACCCGGCCGGACGCCGACTTCGGCGTGCTCTACATCGAGGTCTCCGGGCTGCTGCCGATGTGCGGGCACGGCACCATCGGGGTCGCCACCGTGCTGGTGGAGACCGGCATGGTCGAGGTGGTCGAGCCGGTCACCACGGTGCGGCTGGACACCCCGGCCGGGCTGGTGGTCGCCGACGTCCACGTCGAGGGCGGCGCCGCGACTGCGGTCACCATCCGCAACGTGCCCTCGTACGCGGTCGCGCTGGACCGGAAGGTCGACGTGCCCGGGTACGGGACCGTCACGTACGACCTGGCGTACGGCGGGAACTTCTACGCGATCCTGCCGCTGGCCGAGTTCGGGCTGCCGTTCGAACGGGAGCGCAAGCAGGACATCCTGGACGCCGGGCTGGCGATGATGGACGCGATCAACGCCGGCGACGAGCGACCCGTCCACCCGGAGAACCCGTCCATCCACAGCTGCCACCACGTCCAGCTGCTCGCGCCGGGCTCCGACGCCCGCCACTCGCGGCACGCGATGGCCATCCACCCCGGCTGGTTCGACCGCTCGCCGTGCGGCACCGGCACCTCCGCGCGGATGGCGCAGCTGCACGCGCGCGGCGAACTCCCGCTGGACACCGACTTCGTGAACGACTCCTTCATCGGCACCAGCTTCACCGGCCGACTGGTGGAGGAGACCACGGTCGCCGGCCGCCCGGCGGTCGTCCCGACCGTCACCGGCCGTGCCTGGATCACCGGGACGGCCCAGTACTTCCTGGACCCGACGGATCCGTTCCCGGCGGGCTTCCTGCTCTGACCCCTGGTGGGCAGTGGTCGACCCCACCTGTTGGGACGGGTCGGGGAGCCACGGCCGTCCGTGCCCCGACCTGACCCGTCTCGTCTTCCGCTTCGCGCAGTTCTCCCCCAGCCTTCGGCCGGGAGGTGCCCCCACGCGCCCCTGTCGGGCGCAACCTCGTTGAAAGGCCAGTGACATGACTCTCACGTCCTACAACCCCGCCGACCCGGCCGATCTGGTGCTGTCCGTGGAGCCGGTCGGCGCGGCCGGTACGGGGGCGGCCGTCGAGGCGGCGCGTGCGGCGCAGCGGGGGTGGCTGGCGGCGGGGGCGGCGGCCCGGGCGGCGGCGCTGGGGCGGGCGGCGGACGCGGTGGAGGCGGCGGCGGACGAGCTGACCGCGCTGGTCGTCCGGGAGGTCGGCAAGCCGGTGGCGGAGGCGCGCGGCGAGGTGGCGCGGACGGTCGCGATCTGGCGGTACTACGCGCAGGCGCCGTTCGCCCCGTCCGGGGCGGTGCACGAGCCGGCGGCGGGGGAGGGGCTGCTGCTGACGCGCCGTCGCCCGTACGGGGTGGCGGGGCTGATCACGCCGTGGAACTTCCCGCTGGCGATTCCGACGTGGAAGGCGGCCCCCGCGCTGGCGGTGGGCAACACGGTGGTGCTGAAGCCGGCGCCGGAGGCGACCGCGTGTGCGCTGCGGCTGGCGGAGCTGGCCGGGCTGCCGGCAGGGGTGCTGACGGTGGTGCCGGGCGGGGCGGACGAGGGGAACGCCCTGGTGTCGGCGGCGGACGTGGTGTCGTTCACCGGATCCACCGCGGTGGGCCGGGCGGTGGTCGCCACCACCACGGCGCGCGGGGTGCCGGTGCAGGCGGAGATGGGCGGACTGAACGCGGCGCTGGTGCTGCCGGACGCGGACATCGCGCAGGCGGCGGCGCACCTGGCGGCGGCGATCGCCGGCTACGCGGGCCAGAAGTGCACCGCCACCAGCCGGGTGATCGCGGTCGGCGACGCGTACGAGCCGCTCGCCGAGGCGCTGGCCAAGGCACTGGCGACGACACCCGCCGCGGATCCGGCGTCGCCGCAGACGGTGTGCGGCCCGGTGATCAACGAGGGCGCGCTGGAGCGGCTCACCCAGGCGATCGAGTCGGCCCGGGCGGCCGGGGCGACGGTGCTGGCGGGCGGGCAGCGGGCGGCGCGCGAGGGCTGGTACCTGGAGCCGACGCTGCTGGAGAAGGTGCCGGCCGACCACCCGCTGGCGTCCGAGGAGTTCTTCGGCCCGGTCGCGGTGCTGCTGCCCGCGGCCGACCTGGACGAGGCGATCGCGCTGGCCAACGACACCCGGCACAGCCTGTCCACCTCGGTGCACAGCCGGGACCTGGACACCGCGCTGGCCGCCGCCGACCGGCTGGACGCGGGCATGATCCGGGTCAACGCCCCGTCCAGCGGGGTCGACTTCCACCTGCCGTTCAGCGGGGCCAAGCAGGCCGGGTACGGCGCCCGCGAGCAGGGCCAGGCGGTGCTGGACTTCTACACCGCGTCCCGGACCGTCACCCTGCTGCCGGCCGGGGGTGCCCGGTGAACATCGGCACCACCGACTACCACACGGCGGGCGAGCCGTTCCGGATCGTCACCTCGGGCCTGCCGCCCGTCCCGGGCGACAGCGTCGCCGAGCGCCGGGCGATCGCGATCGGTGCCGGCGGCACCGCCACCGCGCCGCGGCCGAGCGCCCTGGACGACGTCCGCCGGCTGCTCACCCGTGAGCCGCGCGGGCACGCCGGGATGTACGGCGGGTTCCTGGTGCCGCCGGACGACAGCGAGGCGCACCTGGGCGTGCTGTTCTGGCACAAGGACGGCTACTCCACCGCGTGCGGGCACGGCACGATGGCGCTCGGCGCGTGGGCGGTCGACTCCGGGCTGGTCCAGGCGCCGGCGGACGGCAGCGTCCAGGTGCGGATCGACGTCCCGTCCGGCCGGGTCGCCGCCACGGTGCACCGCGCCGGCGGCCGGACCACCGGCGTCACCTTCCGCAACGTCCCGACCCGGGTGATGGCCCGCAAGGTCGAACTCACCACCCCGCGCGGCCCGGTCGCGGTCGACCTGGCCGACTCGGGCGCCTGCTACGCCTCGGTCCGGGCCGCCGACCTGGGCCTCGCGGTGACGCCCGAGCGGCTGCCCGAACTGACCGCCGCCGGACGGGACATCCGTGCCGCGCTGGCCGACCACCCCGCCACCCGCGAGGTCCGCGACGGCGTGTACGGCGTGATCCTGCACGACGAGCTGCCCGACACCCCGAACGGGCCGCACCAGCGCAACGTCACCGTCTTCGCCGACGGCCAGATCGACCGCTCGCCGTGCGGCTCCGGCACCTCGGCCCGGCTCGCCCTGCTCG
This sequence comes from Kitasatospora cinereorecta, assembly GCF_024172095.1. GTDB lineage: Bacteria > Actinomycetota > Actinomycetes > Streptomycetales > Streptomycetaceae > Kitasatospora > Kitasatospora cinereorecta. Next base: position 524,464 of record NZ_JAMZDX010000002.1, read on the forward strand.
CGGTGGACGGGCGCCTCGCGGTCGGCGAGGAACTGCGCCACGAGTCGGTGATCGGCACGGTGTTCACCGGCCGGGTGCTCGGCGAGCGGGCGGGCGGTGTCCTCACCGAGGTCAGTGGCACCGCCCACCGCACCGGCGAGCACCGCTTCGTCCTCGACACCGACGACTCCCTCGGAACGGGCTTCCTGCTGTGACCGCACCGCTCGACCTCGACCTCACCCTCGGCCCGGCCGAGGCGGTCGCCGCCCTGGAGCAGGTCCTGCTGGCCGGCCTCGACCCGGAGGGCTGCCCGCCCCGCGCCAACATCCCCGTCCCGGCGGGCGAGCTGCTGCTGATGCCCGCCGCCACCGACCGCTACGCCGGGGTGAAGATCGCCGGCGTCGCCCCGGCCAACCCCGACCGCGGGTTGCCCCGGATCACCGGCAGCTACCTGCTGCTGGACGGACCCACCCTGCGCCCGCTCGCCCTGCTCGACGGCGCCGCGCTGACCGCCCTGCGCACCCCCGCGGTCACCGCCCTGGCGCTCGGCCGGCTCGCCGCCCCGGACGCCGCCCACCTGGTGCTGTTCGGCGCAGGACCGCAGGCGTACGGGCACCTGGACGCGCTGCACGCGGTGCTGCCGCTGCGCCGGCTGACCGTGGTCTCCCGCAGCGCCGGGCCGGCCGAGCGGCTCGCCGCGTACGGCCGGGACCTGGGGCTGGACGCCCGGTGCGGCGGACCCGGCGCGGTCGCCGAGGCGGACCTGGTGATCTGCTGCACCACCGCGCGGACCCCGCTGTTCGACGGCCGGCTGGTGCCGGACCGGGCGGCGGTGGCCGCGGTCGGCTCGCACGAGCCGGACGCCCGGGAGGTGGACGGCGTGCTGGTGGCCCGGTCCGCGCGGTACGTGGAGGCCAGGAGCGTCGCGCTGCGCGAGGCCGGCGACCTGATCATGGCCGGGGCAGGTGAGGAGAGTCTGAACAATCTCGCCGAACTGGTGACCGGGAGGGCGGTTGTGCCCCAGAATCGGCCGAGGTTCTTCAAGAGCGTCGGCATGGCCTGGCAGGATCTGGCGGTGGCCGTCGCCCAGTACGAGCTGCGGCCCTGACCAGCCGCAGGGCCCGCACTCACCGTAACGTGACATTGTACAATGAGGTCCTGCGAACCTCCGGAGGAACACCATGGCGGACCTCAAGCCCCGCACCCTCATCTCCGTCCAGGAGAGACTGCGCGACCAGGTCGCCCACGCCCTGCGTGCCGCGCTGATCTCCGGCGAGCTGCGCCCCGGCGTCGTGTACTCCGCACCCGCGCTGGCCGCCGACTTCGGCGTCTCGGCCACCCCGGTGCGCGAGGCGATGCTCGACCTGGCCCGCGAGGGCTTGGTCGAGGCCGTCCGCAACAAGGGCTTCCGGGTCACCGAGCTGAGCGAGCGGGACCTCGACGAGTACACCGAGATCCGCGCGCTGATCGAGGTCCCCACCGTCGGCCGGGTCACCCGCACCGCCACCGCCGAGCAACTGGAGGCGCTGCGGCCGACCGCCGAGGAGATCGTCGCCGCCGCCCGCAAGCACGACCTGATCGGCTACCTGGAGGCGGACCGCCGCTTCCACCTCGACCTGCTCGGCCTGGCCGGCAACGCCCGCCTGGTGGAGACCGTCGGCGACCTGCGCAAGCGCTCCCGCCTGTACGGCCTCAACCGGCTCGACCAGCGCGGCGAGCTGGTCTCCTCGGCCGAGGAGCACCTGGAACTGCTCGACCTGATGATCTCCGGCGACGCCGAGGCGGCCGAGGAGTGCATGGCCCGCCACCTGGGCCACATCCGCTCGCTCTGGGCGGCCGGCGCGGAGCCCGTCGAGGAGGAGCGCCCCGCGCTGCGCCTGCGCGCCCGCTGAGCCGTCAGCGGTCCGGGCGGATGCCCGGGACCGGCGTGTCCAGGGCCGGGGCCTCGAACAGGGCCCCGGCGCGGGCTGTCGGGACGGTTCCCACCCGGTGCCAGCCGCGGGCGGCGTAGTAGGCCTGCAGCCGCGGGTTGTCCGGCGCCACGTTGATCCGCACCACCGGGACGCCGGCCAGCGCTGCGCCGTGACGGGTCCAGTCGGCGAGCCGGCCGCCGATGCCCAGGCCCGTGTGGCGGCGGTCGACCACCAACCTGGAGAGGTAGTGGGCGGGCCGGGCCCGCTCCTCGTCCGTCCACAGCCGTCGGCTGCCGACGTCCCGTACGGTGTACGAGGCCACCGGCTCGCCGCCCGGTTCGAGCATCGCCAGCACCGTCGCCCCGGCCTCGATCAGGGCCAACCGGCGGGCCCAGCTCATCGGCCTCGACCACTGGGTGCAGCCGTGCACGCGGGCGATCCACTCGGCGGCCTCCGCCCGCCAGCGCACCAGCGTCGGCAGGTCGTCGGGGACGGCCGGGCGCAGGTGCAGGGTCAGCACGGCTCGACCGCGAAGCGGGCGTACAGGGCGTCGACCAGCTGCCGCCCGTCCGGGGCGAGTTCGCGGCCGTCCGGGGTGGTCAGCGGGCGGCGGCAGACCAGCCGGGCCAGGACCGTGCCCGGCCGGACCAGGGTGCCGACCGGCGGTACCTGGAGCACCACGCAGTCGTCCTCGCCGCACTCCAGCAGTCCGTAGCCGTCGGCCCGCCGGTGCAGCACGCCGTCCGCCAGCGCGTGCACACCGCTGCCCGGGGCGATCGCGACCCGCCCGGCCGGGCCGCGGTGGCGGACGGTCAGCTGGACGCCGGGTGCCGGGTCGGGGGCCGGCTTGGCGAGGGTGACCTGGCCGCGGCGCTCCAGCACGTGGCGCAGCAGGGTCGGCATCCGCCGCTCGGCCAGCTCCAGCTCGCCGAGCAGCCAGGTGGAGCCCTGCAGGCGGCAGTTGACCTCCAGTACGGTGATCGATTCGCCGCGCACCACGACGTCGGCGCCGAACACGCCGCGGTACCCGAGCTCGGCCAGGCCCCAGCCGATCCGCTCCACCGCCTCCGCGCCGCGCACCGGCACGGTGGGCGGCAGCAGCGCCGGGGCGCCGAAGTCGCAGCCCGAGTACCAGCCGAACGCCGCGCCGATCCCCGCCACGCCGGTGAGCTGCAGCGACGGGCGCAGCACCGAGACCGAGCCGTCGGCGCCGACCAGGCCGTGGAAGTTGAGCGAGACGTCGCCGGCGTACTCGCTGACCAGCCAGCGGCCGTCCGGCGAGGCCGGGATCCGGTGGAGTGCCTGCTCGCCGTCGGCCGCGTGGTCGACCAGGAAGGTGCCCTGGCCGCCCGAACCCCTCGGCAGCTGCACCACGTAGCGCTCGCCGAAGCGGCGGCGCAGCGCCCGGCCGTCCAGCTCGCCGACCACGGTGTCCGCGGGGGTGGTGAGCCCCAGTCCGCGGAACCAGTCGCGCATGGCGATCTTGTCGGTCATCACCGCGGCGGACGGCTGCGGCCGGGGCAGCAGCAGATGCGCCCCCGCACCGGCCAGCGCAGCCTGCCACTCGGCGCGCGGCGGGGTGTACGTGGCGAGCGCGAACTCCCGTCCGCGCCAGCGGTCCTGGAGCCGCTCGGGCAGGGCCGCCAGCAGCCGGTCCAGCTGCCCGCGCACGTTGGTGTCCTCGCGGACGCCGGTCAGCTCCTCACCGGCGTGGAGTTCGACGCCGAAGCGTTCCGCCCAGCCCCGGTCGGCCGTCTGGCTGCTCAGCAGCACCTCCAGGCACCCGGTGCGCAGCAGCGGCAGCAGCAGGAAGGGGCGGGTGGTGAAACCGAGCCCGGGGACGGTTCGCAGCTGCCGGACGGCCTCGTCGAGGGAAGAGATCACCCAGGGATTATGCAGCCGGACACCCCGGGCCGTGAGCGATCGGCTACGATCCGTCACGGCCCGGGGTGTCGTGCCCTACAATCCGGCGCCCGCCTCGGCCAGCCGCCCGTCCTGCATCTCCAGCACCCGGTCCACCCGGCCCAGCAGCTCGCGGTCGTGGGTGACCATGACGGTCGCGGTGTCGTGCGTTCGGGTGATGTCGGCCAGCAAACGCACGATCTGCGCGCCGCGCTCGTGGTCCAGCGCCGAGGTCGGCTCGTCCACCAGCAGCACCGACGGGTCGCCGAAAAGCGCCCGGGCGATGTTCACCCGCTGCCGCTCGCCGCCGGAGAGCTGGTGCGGGCGGCGCCGCTGCTTGGCCCCGTCCAGCCCGACCGAGGACAGCAGCTCCTCGGCCCGCCGCCGGGCCTCGCGCGGCCGCCGGCCGCGCACCGACTCCAGCACCAGCAGCTGCTCCACCGCGGTCAGCGAGGCCAGCAGGTTGGACTGCTGGAAGACGATGCCGAGCCGCTCGCGGCGCAGCGCCGTCCGCTCCCGGTCGCCGAGCGCGCCCGCGTCCACCCCGTCGACCAGGACCGCGCCGGAGTCCGGCCGCAGCAGCGTCGCGGCGACCGCCAGCAGGCTCGACTTGCCCGAGCCGGACGGGCCCGCCACCGCGGCGAACTCGCCCGGCGCCACCGTCAGGCTCACCCGGTCCAGCGCGGTCAGCCGGCTCTCGCCGTCCGGGTAGGTCAGGGTCACCTCGCGCAGCGCGAGGCCGGTACGGGTCCTGGTCGAGGTGGTGGTGGTCATCGGTTGGCTCCCAGCGCGGCCAGCGGGTCGACGGAGGTGATGCGGCGGACGGCGAGCGCGGCCCCGGCGAGACCGAGCAGCACCATCACGGCCACCGGTACGGCCACGCTGAGCACACCGACGTCGAACGGCACCGCGGACGCGGCGAACACCCCGCCCACCGCGCCGATCGCGCCGCCCAGCAGCGCCCCGGCCAGCAGCACCGCCGCCGCCTGCGCCAGCGCATCGCGCACCAGGTAGCCACTGCTGGCCCCGACCGCCTTCAGTACCGCGATGTCCGGCTTGCGCTGCACCGTCCACACCGTGAAGAACGCCCCGACCACCAGCGCGCTCACCGCGAACAGGAAGCCCTGGATCATCTGCAGGCTGCCCTGCTCGGCCGCGTACCCGTTGATGCCCGCCAGCGCGTCCGACCGCGGCACGGTCACGGTGGACTGCGCCCCGTCCAGCGCGCCGAGGGCGCTCGGCGACCCGGTCAGGGCCAGCGCGGTCGGCTGCGACTGCCCGCTCAGCTGCTCCCAGGTGGCCAGGCTGGTCCACACGCTCGGCGCGTGCGAGAAGGAACGCTCCGCGGTGATGCCCGAGACGGTCAGCGTGCGCGGGCCGACCTGCACCTGCCCGCCGACCGTGAGGTGGTACTGGGCCGCCGTGTCGGCGCCCACCGCGACCTGCCCGTCCTGCGGGGCCGTACCCGCCGACAGCGGCGGCAGCAGCAGCGTGTTGCCCGTGCCGACGACGCTGACCGAGGCGGCCGCGTCGGAGGCGGTGAGCCGGGTCAGCGAGACGCCGAACGGTACCGCCGAGCGCACCCCGGGAGCGGCCGCGAACGCCGCCTGCTGGGCGGGCGACACCGTGCTGTTGCTGAACGACACCGTGGGCGCGGCGCCCGCCGGGGCGCCGAAGACGATCCGGTCGGCGGGCAGCTCGGCGACGGTGGACGAGGCGGCCGAGGCCAGACCGCCGGTCAGTCCGTAGAGAAAGACGACCAGGGTCGTTATCAGGGTGACGACCGCGCCCATCAGGGCGAAGCGCCCCCTGGCGAAGCGGATGTCACGCAGTGCGACGAACACGAGGACCTTCCGGGAAGTGGACGGTGAGGACACCACCCACCCTGTCGGCCCGGGCCCGCCGTGCCATCAGGGAGAGGAGGGCATCCGGACCCCACCGGGGGATGCACCCGAAAATCCATCGAACGGTTGATGCCGCGGCGGGTCGGACCACAGCGGCCACCCCGTACCCTCGGAAGGCGTGACCCGTACCGAACCGCCCGCACCAGAGGGTCCCGTCCACTCTGCCCACACCCCGGCCCTGCGGCTGATGAACCTCGCCCTGCACGGGCTGTTCTTCACCCTGCTGGGTGTCCTGCTCGTCCGGGGACTCGTGGGCGGCGGCCTCGGATCGGGCGGCCTGGTGACAGCCGGCGTGCTCGCGGCCGTCTACGCGTCGGGGGGCGTGGCAGACCGCGTCCGCGACACCCGGCTGTGGGCCGGCCTCTGGCTCGGCTCCGTGGTCCTGCTGTGGGTCGCGCTCACCCTCCAGCACCCCGAATTCTGCTACCTCGCCTTCCCGCTGTACTTCGTCTGCCTGCACGTCCTGCCACCGCGCTGGTCGCTGCCGGCCGTCGCCCTGCTCACCGGCATCGTGGTCGCCGCCCAGGCCTCCACCCCCGGCGGCCTCACCACCGCCAAGGTCCTCGGCCCGCTCGCCGGCGCCGCCGTCGCCCTGCTCACCGCGTACGGCTACGCCGCGCTCTACCGCGAGAGTCGCTCCCGCCAGCAGCTCATCGACGACCTGGTCCGCACCCGCGACGAACTCGCCGCCAGCCAGCGCGAAGCCGGCCGGCTCGCCGAACGCCAGCGCCTCGCCCGCGAGATCCACGACACCCTCGCCCAGGGCCTGTCCAGCATCGTCCTGCTCGCCCGCTCCGCCGAGACCGCCCTGCCCACCGACCCCGACACCGCCGCCGAACGGATCCGCGAGGTCGGCCGTACCGCCTCCGCCAACCTCGCCGAAGCCCGCCGCTTCGTCCACGCCCTCACCCCGCCCGCCCTCGACGACACCACCCTCAGCGAGGCCCTGCGCCGCCTCGCCGGCGGCGCCGACGCCGACTTCCACCTCGACGGCGAGCCCTACCCGCTGCCGGTCGAGGCCGAGGTCGCCCTGCTCCGGCTCACCCAGGAAGCCCTCGCCAACGCCGTCCGGCACGCCCGCGCCGAGCGGATCGCCGTCACCCTCAGCTACCTCGACGACGAGGTCACCCTGGACGTCTTCGACGACGGCGTCGGCTTCGACGCCGCCACCGGGCCCGGCCCCGACTCCTTCGGACTGCACGGCATGCACGAGCGGATCGCCGACCTCGGCGGCAGCCTCACCGTCGAGTCCGCACCGGGCGAGGGCACGGCCGTCGCCGCCTCGCTGCCGCTGCGGGCGGTCGGGACGGTGCTCTCGACGGGCTCGACGGGCTCGACGGGCTCGACGGGCTCGGCGGTTTCGGTGGCTTCGGTGGCGGGGGCGGCGCGGTGATCCGGGTGGTCCTGGTGGACGACCATCCGGTCGTCCGGCGCGGGCTGCGCGCCATGGTCGACGACCTGCCCGAGGTCGAGGCGGTCGGCGAGGCCGGCGACGGCGCCGCCGCGCTGGCGCTGCTCGCCGAGCTGCCGGCCGAGCGGCAGCCGGACGTGGTGCTGATGGACCTCCAGATGGGGACCGGCATGCACGGCGTCGAGGCCACCCGGCGGATCACCGCGCTGCCTTCGCCGCCCGCCGTGCTGATCCTCACCACGTACTCCACCGACGCCGACATCCTCGCCGCCGTCGAGGCCGGCGCCACCGGCTACCTGCTCAAGGACGCACCGCCGGAGGAGGTCGCCGCCGCGGTGCATGCCGCTGCGCGGGGCGAGACCGTTCTCGCGCCGCCGGTCGCCGCCCGGCTGCTCGGCCGGGTGCGGGCCGGGCGGCCCTCGCTCTCCCCGCGCGAGACGGAGATCCTCCAGCTGCTCGCCGAGGGGCTGGCCAACCGGCAGATCTCCAAGCGGCTGTTCATCAGCGAGGCCACGGTGAAGACCCACCTGGTGCACATCTACGACAAGCTCGGCGTCGACTCGCGCACCTCCGCGATCGCCGCGGGCCTGACCGCGGGACTGATCCGCCCCGGCGGCTGAGAGGGCTACCCCAGGGGCGCGGGGATTGGCGTCAACCCAGGGGCGCGAGGAACTGCCGCGCGACTGGCCATGCACCCACGTAGAGCGGTGGTTGGTCGCGCAGTTCCCCGCGCCCCTGGAAGTTCGCGTCGTTGACTCGCGTCCATCCGAGTGGCTGATTGGCGTCAACCCAGGGGCGCGAGGAACTGCGCGACGAGCCATGCACTCAGGTAGAGGGTGGCTTGTCGCGCAGTTCCTCGCGCCCCTGAAGATCAGGAGCCCTCCAGGGCGATCTCGGGCAGGGGGAGGACCCGGCCGAAGCGGGGGAGGTCGAGGGTGGTCGCGGCGTGGTGTTCGGCGGCGGTGAGGGCGGCGAGGGCGTCCTCGACGAAGGCGACCTCGTAGCCGTGGTCGGTGGCGGCGCGGGCGGTGGACTCGACGCCGAGGTTGGTGGCGATGCCGCCGAAGACCAGGGTGTCGACGCCGAAACCCTCGAGGAGGTCGTTGAGCTCGGTGCCGTAGAAGCCGCCGATGGTGCGCTTGACCACGGTGCGGTCGGCGAGCGCCTCGATCTCGGCGGTCAGTCCGCTGCCGGGCGGCTGCTCGTCGACGCCCGGCCGCTCGACCCGGACGGCGATCACCGGCGCGCCGGCCGCGCGGAACCGCTGGGCGAGCGCGACGGAGGCGGCCACCACCTCGGCGCCGGAGCGGGGTTCGACCGGCAGCCCGACGATGCGGTCCATCAGGTCGATCAGGACGAGGGCGGTGCGAGCGGGGTCGAATGCGGTCATGACGACACGTTAGCGCCGCCGTACTCCGTCACGTTCCGCCGGGCGGGCGGTGCGGCGAGTCGTACGCTGTCGGTGACGACCGAGTTCCGTGGAGAGGGCGCAGCGGATGAGCGTGGACGTGACCGTACCGCTGGTGGCCGCGCCGATGGCCGGCGGGGCGTCGACTCCCGAGCTGGTGGCGGCGGTGGGTGGGGCCGGCGCCCTGGGGTTCCTCGCCGCGGGCTACCGGACCGCCGCCGCGACGGCCGAACAGATCCGGCGGACCAGGGAGCTGACGGACCGACCGTTCGGGATGAACCTGTTCGTGCCGGGGCCGCCCGCCGACCCGGCGGTGGTCGCCGCGTACCGGGAGCGGCTGCGGCCGGAGGCGGAGCGGTGGGGTGTGGAGCTGCCGGAGCGGATCCCCGTCGACCGGGACGACTGGGAGGCCAAGCTGGAGGTCCTGGTCGCGGAGCCGGTGGCGTACGTGTCGTACACGTTCGGGCTGCCGAGCCGGGCGGAGGCCGAGGCGGTGCGGGCCGCGGGCAGCCGGCAGCTCGGGACGGTGACCACGCCCGCCGAGGCGCGCGCCGCGGCCGAACTCGGCATGGACGCCCTGGTGGTGCAGGGACCGGAGGCGGGCGGGCACCGCGGCACGCACCGGGCGGAGGACTTGCCGGGCACCCTGCCGCTGCTCGAACTCCTCGCAGCCGTACGGGCCGAGACCGATCTGCCGCTGATCGCCGCGGGTGGGCTGGCGGACGGCCCGTCGATCGCCGCCGCGCTGCGCGCCGGGGCGGTCGCGGTCCAGCTCGGCACGGCGTACCTGCGGACGGACGAGTCCGGCGCGAGCGAGGCGCACCGGCGGGCCCTGCTGGAGCTGGGGTCCACCACGGTCACCCGGGCGTTCACCGGGCGCCCGGCGCGCGGCCTGTGCAACGACTTCATCGACCGCTACGAGCCGTACGCGCCGATCGGGTACCCCGAGGTGCACCACCTGACGCAGCCGCTGCGCGCGGCCGCGGCCGAGCGGGGCGACCTGGCGGCGATGCACCTGTGGGCGGGCACCGGGCACCGGCTGGCGCGCACCGGTCCGGCGGCGGAGGTGACGCTCGCGCTGTGGCGGGAGGCGGCCGCGGCGGGTGGGGGTCAGTCGAGCGCCGTGCGGTAGTGGCCGATCTTCGCGCCGATGTACTCGCGCTGGCGCCGCAGCACGGCCATCTGCGCGTCGACCTGTGCCGCGTGCTGCTCCAGGACCGCGAGGCGCTCGGCGAAGGTGTCGCGGCCGGCCCGGACCAGTTCGGCGTAGCGGAGCATGTCGGCGATCGGCATGCCGGTGTCGCGCAGGCAGCGCAGGACGGTGAGCCACTCGAGGTCGGCGGGGGTGAAGCGGCGGTGGCCGCTGGCGGAGCGCTCCACCCCGTCCAGCAGGCCGATCTTCTCGTAGTAGCGCAGGGTGTCCAGGCTGAAGCCGGACTCGGCGACGGTCTGGGCGGGGGTGAGGTACGGGGTGGGCGTCATGACGTCCGATCATGCCCGGTGCGCCGGGCGGCACTCCAGGCGGTTTCGCCCCGGACGGCGGCCGGGCCCACCCCGACCGGGACGGGTCAGCCGAGCAGGCGTCCCATCCACTCCTCGATGCCGGCCACGGTCCGCGGCAGGGCGCCGGACATCAGGCGGGCGCCGTCGGCGGTGATGACCAGGTCGTCCTCGATCCGGACGCCGATGCCGCGCAGTTCGGCGGGCAGGGTCTCGTCGTCGGGCTGGAGGTAGAGGCCGGGCTCGACGGTGAGGACCATGCCCTCCTCCAGGACGCCGTCGAGGTAGGTCTCGGCGCGGGCCTTGGCGCAGTCGTGCACGTCGAGGCCGAGCATGTGCCCGCTGCTGCAGAGGGTGTAGCGCCGGTACAGGCCGCTGTCCTCGCGCAGCGCCTCCTCGGCGGGGACGGGGAGCACGCCCCATTCGGCCAGGCCCTCGGCGATCACCCGCATGCCGGCGCGGTGGAAGTCGCGGAAGGAGGCGCCGGGCCGCAGGGTGGCGATGGCGGCGTCCTGGGCGGCGAGGACGAGCTGGTAGACGTCGCGCTGGACGGGGGAGAAGGTGCCGCCGAGGGGCAGGGTGCGGGTGATGTCGGCGGTGTAGAGGGTGTCGGTCTCCACGCCGGCGTCGAGCAGGAGCAGCCGGTCCGGGTCGAGCGGGCCGTCGTTGCGGATCCAGTGCAGGACGCAGGCGTGCGCGCCGGAGGCGACGATGGTGTCGTAGCCGGTGCCGTTGCCCTCGGCGCGGGCGCGCTGGTTGAAGGCGCCCTCCAGCCAGCGTTCGCCGCGCGGGTGGCGCAGGGCGGCGGGCAGGGCGCGGACGACGTCCTCGAAGCCGGCCGCGGTGTGGTCGACGGACAGTTGCAGCTGCTCGACCTCCCAGGCGTCCTTGACCAGGCGCAGTTCGGAGAGGACGGCGGCCAGCCGGGCGTCGGCCGCCTCGCGTCCGGGGGCCGGGCGGTCGAGCGCGGCGTCGAGCAGCGGGTCGACGCCGGTCAGCACCCGGGTGGGCGGCTGCGGTCCGGCGGTGAGCTTGCCGAGGTCGTCCAGGTGGGCGGTGCGGATGCCGGTGAGCTGCTCGGCCTCGGCCAGGTCGGGCCGGCGGCCGACCCAGAACTCGCCGTAGCGGCGGTCGCGGTAGAACTCGGCGCTGCCGCCGCCGCGCGGGGAGCGGGGGCGCAGGTACAGCACGGCCTCGCCGTCGGGCTCGACCACCAGGACGTGGCCGACCTGCTCCTCGCCGGTGAGTCCGGTCAGCCAGGCGTACGCGCTGTGCGGGCGGAAGCGGTAGTCGCAGTCGTTGCTGCGGACCTTGAGCTGTCCGGCCGGGACGAGCAGCCGTTCGCCGGGGAAGGCGGCGGCCAGCCGGGCGCGGCGGGCCGGGGTGACGTGGTGGCCGGGGGTGCGGTCGCCGGCGGGCAGCGGGGTGGCGGCCCAGCCGGTGGACATGAAGGCGTCCAGCGCGGGGGAGACGGGCAGATCGTGGCTGCCGGTGTTGAGGACGCGGGTCGGGTCGACGGTCACTGCGGACTCCTGTGAGCTGGGAGAACTACGCGGACTGGCAAGTGAGTTGCGCACCGTCAGGACACGTCTCGATAACGGGGCGCGCGCCTCTTGCGCAGTGCAATTTCACATTACTATGTTACGGGTCACACCTCAGAGTGGGCCAGGTCCGGGTCGGAAATCCCGTAGAGCGGCCCCCCTCAGCGCGGAGTTGCACATGAACAGGCGTACCCACGCCGCCCTCGCGGCGGCGATCGCGGCAGCACTGACCCTCGGCCTCGGCGCGTGCACCAGCACCGGCGGCGACCAGGGCGGCGACCAGGCGGGCGTGACCACCGAGGGCAACGGCATCATCGGCGGTACGCCGGTCAAGGGCGGCACCCTCACCATCCTGTCCAACCAGGACTTCGACCAGCTCGACCCGGCCCGCAACTGGACCATGCCGGTGATGGACGTCGGCGTCCGGATGCTCTACCGCACCCTGACCACCTTCAAGGCGGCCCCGGGCGCCGAGGGCCTGAAGATCGAGCCCGACCTCGCCACCGACCTCGGCACCCCGAGCGACGGCGCCAAGACCTGGACCTTCCACCTCAAGGACGGCCTCAAGTACGAGGACGGCACCCCGATCACCGCCGACGACATCAAGTACAACGTCGAGCGCTCCTTCTCGCCCGAACTGCCCGGCGGCCCCGACTACGCGGTCCGCTACCTCAACGCCCCCGACGGCTACCAGGGCCCGCTGAAGGGCGAGCGCCTGGGCAAGGAGGCGATCGAGGTCCCGGACGCGAAGACCATCGTCTTCCACCTCAAGCGCCCGGTCGCCGAGTTCGGCTACACCGTCACCCTGCCGACCTTCGCCCCCGTGCCCAAGGCCAAGGAGACCGGCGCCAACTACAGCAACCACCCGGTCTCCTCCGGCCCGTACAAGATCGAGACCTACGACCGCGGAAAGCGCATGGTGCTGGTCCGCAACACCTACTGGGACCCGAAGAGCGACCCGGTCCGTAAGGCGTACCCGGACAGGATCGTGGTGGACCAGACCCAGAAGGGCACCGGCATCGCCGAGCGGCTGATCGCCGACCAGGGCGACGACAGGAACGCCATCTCGTACGTCGACCTGGTGCCGTCCAAGATCAGCGAGGTGCTGACCAACCCGGACGTCAAGAAGCGCCTGATCAGCGAGAACGCCGGCTGCACCACCAAGCTGGACATGAACACCACCAAGGCGCCGTTCGACAACGCCAAGGTCCGCCTCGCGATGCAGTACGCGGTCGACAAGGAGGCGTTCGCCGCCACCACCGGCGGCCCGGCGTTCAACGACATCGCCACCACCTACCTGCCGCCGGTGCTCACCCAGGGCAACCCGATCGACCACTTCATGATCAAGCCGGCCGGCGACCCGGACAAGGCCAAGCAGCTGCTGACCGAGGCCGGCTTCCCGAACGGCTTCTCCACCGAACTGGTCACCTCCACCGGCGGCAAGGCCCAGGCCGAGGCGATCCAGGCCGCGCTCAAGCGGGTCGGCGTCGACGTCACCATCACCACCGTCGACCCCACCGCGGTCAACTCCATCATCGGCGACAAGGACAAGCAGCCCGGCCTCGCCAACCTCGGCTGGTGCCCGGACTACCCGTCCGCCGCCACCTTCCTGCCGATGATCTTCGACGGCCGCCTGATCAAGGACAAGGGCAACCAGGGCGACATCACCCGGTTCAACGACCCGGAGACCATCGCCGAACTCGACCGCATCGCCGGCATGAGCGACCTCCAGGAAGCCAACAAGGCCTGGGTCGCCCTCGACGCCAAGATCATGGACAAGTCGCCCGCCGTCCCGCTGACCTGGCAGAAGAAGCCGCTGCTGGTCGGCTCCAACATCGCCGGCGCCTACGCCCACCCGGTGTGGGCCGGCCAGATCGACTACGCGGTCATCGGCCTCAAGTCCGCCAACTAGCCGGGAGTCGAACCCAGATGACCGCCCCGCTCGCCACGGCCCCGGCCGGGGGAGCGGGAGCGGCGGATCCCGCCACCGACTCCGCCGCCCCCGCCTCGCCCTGGGCCCTCGCCCTGAGCCGGCTGCGCCGCCAGAAGGCCGCGATGACCGGCCTCGCCATCATCGTCTTCTTCGTCCTCGCCGCCCTGCTCGCCCCCGTCCTCACCGCGATCAGCGGCAAGGGCCCCGACGACCTCGACAAGAAGGCCGTCAACACCTACCTCGGCGGCCTGCCCCGGGGCAGCCTCGGCGGGATCAGCCCCCAGCACTGGCTCGGCGTCGAACCGCTGCTCGGCCGCGACATCTTCGCCCGGCTGCTCTACGGCGCCCAGATCAGCCTGCTGGTCGCCTTCAGCTCCGCCCTGCTGATCACCCTCATCGGCACCCTGCTCGGCGTCACCGCCGGCTACTTCGGCGGCCGGACCGACGCCGTGATCAGCCGCTTCATGGACGTCATGATGTCCTTCCCCAGCCTGATCTTCATGATCGCGCTGCTCTCGGTCGCCCGCGACGTCAACCGGCTGCTGCTGCTCATCGGCGTGCTCAGCCTGTTCGGCTGGCCCTACATCGCCCGCGTCATCCGCGGCCAGACCCTCTCGCTGCGCCACCGCGAGTACGTCGAGGCCGCCCGCGCCTGCGGCACCTCCAGCGGCCGGATCCTGCTCACCGAGATCCTGCCCAACCTCACCGGCACCATCATCGTCTACGTCACCCTCGCCATCCCCGGCCTGATCGGCGCCGAGGCCGCGCTGACCTACCTCGGCGTCGGCATCCGCCCGCCCACGCCCAGCTGGGGCCAGATGATCGCGGACTCGGTGCTCTACTACAAGGTCGACCCGATGTTCTTCGTCCTGCCCAGCGCCTGCCTGTTCCTGGTCGTGCTCGCCTTCACGCTGCTCGGCGACGCGCTGCGCGACGCCCTGGACCCGAAGGGCAGCCGCACATGATCGGATACCTGCTGCGCCGGCTGCTCGCCATGGCCGTCACCCTGCTGGTGATCTGCGCGCTCACCTTCGCCATCTTCTACCTGCTGCCCAGCGACCCGGCCGCCCAGTTCTGCGGCAAGGACTGCTCCGCCGAACGGATCGAACTCGTCCGCCAGCAGCTCGGGTTGAACGACCCGCTGGTCGTCCAGTTCGGCCGCTACGTGGTCGGCATCTTCGCCGGCCAGACCCTCGGCAGCGGCCCGTACGCGGTGCGCTGCGACTTCCCCTGCTTCGGCTACTCCTTCCAGAGCGCCCAGCCGGTCTGGGACCTGATGATGGACCGGCTGCCCACCAGCGCCTCGCTCGCCGTCGGCGCCGCCGTGCTGTGGCTGCTGCTCGGCGTCTCGGCCGGCGTCCTCGCCGCACTGCGGCGCGGCACCTGGGTCGACCGCACCGTGATGGTCACCACCATCGGCCTGTCCGCCCTGCCGGTCTACTTCATCGCGATGATCCTGCTCTACCTGGTCGTCACCGTCACCGGCCTGCTGCCCTACCCCCGCTACATCGCCTTCGGCGAGGATCCCGGCGGCTGGCTCGCCAACCTGATCATGCCGTGGACCACCCTCGCCGTCATGTACGCCGCCCTCTACGCCCGGATGACCCGCAACTCCGTCATCGAGACCCTGGCCGAACCGTACGTGCGCACCGCCCGCGCCAAGGGCCTGCCCGAGCGGCGCGTGGTCGGCAAGCACGGCCTGCGGCCCGCCCTCACCCCCGTCGCCACCATGCTCGGCATGGACCTCGGCGGCCTGCTCGCCGGCGCGCTGATCACCGAGTCGCTGTTCAGCCTCCCCGGCGTCGGCAAGCTCTTCGCCGACTCCCTCAACAAGGCCGACCAGCCGGTGATCATGGGCATCACCCTGCTCGCCTCCTTCTTCATCGTCAGCTCCAACCTGGTCGTGGACCTCGTCTACGCCTGGATCGACCCGAGGGCGAGGCTCGCATGACACTGCTCCAGGTCACCGACCTGTCGGTCGAGTTCGACACCGCCGAAGGCGTCGTCCGGGCCGTCCGCGGCGTCGACTTCACCGTCGAACGCGGCCGCACCCTCGGCATCGTCGGCGAATCCGGCTCCGGCAAGTCCGTCACCTCGCTCGCCGTCATGGGACTCCACCGCGGCGCCCGGATCGGCGGCTCCGTCCGCTTCGACGGCACCGAACTGATCGGCGCCCCCGAGGAGACCGTCCGCCGACTCCGCGGCCGCCGCATCGCCATGGTCTTCCAGGACGCCCTCACCGCCCTCCACCCCTACTTCACCATCGGCGACCAGATCGCCGAGGCCTACCGCGAACACCACGGCGCGAGCCGCAAAGCCGCCCGCAAGCGCGCCGTCGACGTCCTCGGCGACGTCGGCATCCCCGAACCCGCCCGCCGCGCCGGCGAATACCCGCACGAGTTCTCCGGCGGCATGCGCCAACGCGCCATGATCGCCCTCGCACTCTCCTGCGAACCCGACCTGATCATCGCCGACGAACCCACCACCGCCCTCGACGTCACCGTCCAGGCCCAGGTGCTCGACCTGCTGATGCGGCTCCAACAGGACCGCGGCCTCGGCATCGTCATGATCACCCACGACCTCGGCGTGATCGCCCGCGTCGCCGACGACGTCCTCGTCATGTACGGCGGCTCGGCCGCCGAACAGGCCCCCGCCGACCGGCTGTTCGCCGACCCCCGGCACCCCTACACCCGCGGCCTGCTCGACTCCCTGCCCCGCCTCGACGCCGGCGATGCCACCGAACTGCGCGCCATCCCCGGCAGCCCGCCCTCCCTGCTCGCCCCGCCCGCCGGCTGCGCCTTCCACCCCCGCTGCCCCGTCTACGCCCGCGAGCGCAACCCGCTGTGCACCGGCGACCGGCCCGCACTGCGACAGGTCGGCGACGCCCACCACAACGCCTGCGTCCTCGATGAGGTGACCCCGTGACCACCGGTGACCCCGCGACCGCCGTCGACGACACCCCGCTGCTCCGGGTCGAGGACCTGGGCATGACCTTCCCCGGCCCGCGCGGCGCCGTCCGCCGACTGCCCGGCGTCCGCGCCGTGGACGGCGTCAGCTTCGCCGTCCGCCCCGGCGAGACCCTCGGCCTGGTCGGCGAGTCCGGCTGCGGCAAGTCCACCACCGGACGGATGCTGGTCCGCCTCCTCGACCCCACCGCGGGCCGGGTCAGCTTCCGCGGCGAGGACATCACCCGCACCGCGCAGAGCCGCCTGCGGCCGCTGCGCAGCCGGTTCCAGATGATCTTCCAGGACCCGTTCGCCTCGCTCAACCCCCGGCAGACCGTCCAGCAGATCATCGCCGCCCCGCTCCGCGCCCAGGGCACCGCCCCGGCCGCCGTCCGCCGCGAAGTCCGCGACCTCGTCGACCTGGTCGGCCTCGCCCCCGAACACCTCGAGCGCTACCCCCACCAGTTCTCCGGCGGCCAGGCCCAACGCATCGGCATCGCCCGGGCCCTCGCCACCCGGCCCGAACTCGTCGTCGCCGACGAACCCGTCTCCGCGCTCGACGTCTCCATCCAGGCCCAGATCGTCGGCCTGATGGAACGACTCCAGCGCGAACTCGGCGTCGCGTACGTGTTCATCGCCCACGACCTCGCCGTGGTCCGGCACATCAGCCACCGGGTCGCCGTGATGTACCTCGGACGGATCGTCGAGATCGGCGAGAAGAACGAGGTGTACGAGCGGCCCGCCCACCCCTACACCAAGGCGCTGCTGTCCGCCGTCCCGCTGCCCGACCCGGCGGCGGAACGGGCGCGGGAGCGGATCGTGCTGCTCGGCGACCCGCCCAGCCCCGCGAACCCGCCCAGCGGCTGCACGTTCCATCCGCGCTGCCCCAAGGCGCAGGAGATCTGCCGCACGGAGCGACCCCTGCTCCGCATCACCGGGCCGACCGCGGGTCGGCAGGCCGCCTGCCACTTCCCCGAGTAGCTCACCCCTGGGGGCGCGAGGAACTGCGCTGCAGGCCACCGCTGACCGTCAGTTCTGGTCGATCGCGCTCAAGAGTTCGGGCCAACTCCTGGGGGCGCGAGGAACTGCGCGCCCAGCCATCGCTGACCGGAGTGCATGGTCGGTCGCGCAGTTCCCCGCGCCCCTGACGGTGCTGCCCCTGGGTGCAGTAAATCCCCCCACCTGCAAGGAATCCCCCACACCCCCTGAGGAGACCTCGTGTCGTCTCGTCGTACCGCGAGCACCCTGCTGCTCGCCGCCACCCTGGTCGCCGGGCTCGCGATGCCCGCGTCGCAGGCGTTCGCCGCCCCGTCGGTGACCACCGCCGCACCTACTCCTGCTCCCGCCGCCGATCCGACCGCGTTCGACGAGGTGGACCACCTCGGTACCGCCCCCGCGAAGACGGGTGCCGCGGCGCCCGCGCCCGGCGGCGGTTCGCTGGGCGACTCGATGAAGATCCCCGGAGCCCTGCCGGCCCGGGTCGGCAGCCCGGCCCCCACCGCCGCGCAGCTCGCCCCCGCCGGGCAGGCGGCCGCGGCGGCCACCACCGCGGCCGGGGTGCCGTGCACGCTGGACGGCATGACGGGCCTCGGCCCGGCCGCGCTGGCGGACTTCCTGGCCGACCCGGCCGTCACCGAGGACTGCCTGAAGGCGTTCCTGTGGACGTGGGACGCCCGGTACGCCACCACCATGGACGACGCCCACGTGCAGGCGGTCGCGGGGCGGGCGCGGCAGCTGGCGGGCGTCAACAGCCCCAACCTGTACCAGCTGTGGTACTTCCTGCACGCGGTCGTGTACCACGACTTCTCGCACGGGGAGATCGACGCCACCGACGCCCCGACGGTCGCGGCGATCCAGCAGGCGATCGACGCGTACGTGGCGGGCGGCCACGCCTTCGACTCCACCGAGGCGGCGGGCCTGGTGATGCGGGAGCTGGGCACCACCGCCACCGCGCCGGGCCTGCGGCAGAACAGCCTGGGCCTGGTGAAGCAGGTGCTGGCCCGGTTCGGTCCGGGTACGGCGCTCGGCAACAGCTGGGCGTGGGGCGGGGCGGCGCTGTCCGCGCTGAACATCAACTACCTGGGCATCGCCAACCGGGACCAGGCGTTCACGGACGCGGTCGCGGCGGACGCCGACTACCGGGCGGCGTTCCGGGCGTTCGCGTCGGCCGGCCACCTCACGGGCACCCAGAACGACTGGCTGGCCCGCGACGCCATGGGCGAGTACGGCCGGTTCGGGCAGATCCCGGCGCTGACGGCGGCGATCACCGGGGAGATCGGCAGCCTGCTGGACACCACCAGGGCGACGTTCGGCGAGTACTCGGCGCCGTGGATCAAGGTGGTCGGCTGGGCCAACACGTACGGCGTCTGCGCGCAGTACGGCGTGTGCAGCGCGCAGATCGAGGCCAGGCTGTTCCCCAACACCTACAGCTACGACAACGGCGCGATCGAGGTGCGGACCGCCCTCGACAAGGCCACCGTCGACCAGATGTACTACGCGTCCAAGCAGGTGAAGACGCAGTTCTTCCGGGTGCTGGGCACCGACGTCCCGCTGGCCGGGGACACCAACTCCACGCTCCACATCCACCTGTACGCCTCGCGCGCCGACTACGAGGTGTACCACCCGCTGCTGACCGGGATGAGCACCGCCAACGGCGGCATCTACATCGAGAACGGCGCCACCTTCTACACCTACCAGCGCCGGGTGCCGCAGGACTCCACGCTCACCCTGGAGGAGCTGTTCCGGCACGAGTACACCCACTACCTGAACGGCCGCTGGGCGGTGCCGGGTTACTTCGGCGACAGCCGCTGGTACGCCGGCGACCGGACCACCGCGATGGACGAGGGCACCGCGGAGTTCTTCGACGGCTCCACCCGCGACCAGGGCATCCTGGTGCGCAAGTCGCTGGTCGCCAAGCTCGCCCAGGACGAGGCGGCCGGCATCCCGCGGATGACCGTCGCCCAGATCCTGCACGCCAGTTACGACGACACCCCGGCGTTCCACTTCTACAACTACGCCGGCACGTTCTTCGAGTTCCTCTGGGCGCAGCACCCCTCGCTGCTGCGCGAGATGTACGGCTACCAGCGGGCCGACGACCCGGCCGGCTTCGACGCCTGGCGGACACGCATGGGCGCCGACGCCGCGCTGCAGCGCGAGTACTCGGACTTCCTGGACGCCCAGATCGCCAAGGTGGACCACCTGTACGTGCCCAGCACGGAGTTCACCCCCAACGGCTACCTGGACTACGCGTGGCCGTCCGAGGTGCAGGCGGCGTTCACCAGGACCGCCTACATGACGCCCAGCTGCAAGGACAACGGCGACTGGAACAACAAGCCGATGCGGTTCGTCTGTACGGGTCGGATCACCGCCAACCTGTCGAACGCGGCCGACCCGGACCAGGTGTTCAAGGACATGTCCGGCACGGTCGACTACTTCATCCTGCAGCGCACCAAGGACGCCGCCAACAACCTCAACGACATGAACTGCTGGTTCGGCAAGGTCGACATCTGGACCGACGGCCGGGCCGGCACCGCCGACTACACCTGCGAGGGCCCGCTCCGCCGGTAAGGGTCTGTCCAACTCCCGTACGGGCCAGCCGTCCTGACCGCTTCCGCGGCCGGCCCGTACGGGCACCACCGCACCCGAAAGGAACCCGCGTGACCGCGCTGACCTGGGACGGCTCCGCCCCGCCGTCCGGCCGTACCGAGACCTCCCGCACCGTCGACGCCGGCGCGCTCCGGCTGCGGGTCACCGCCGTCGGCTCCGCCGAGCCGCCGGAGGTCGCCGTGGCGCCGCACGGGGCGCCGGGGGTGTTCCTGCTCCGGGCCGGCTGCGCTCCGGGCGCGCGGCTGCGGGTGGAGTGGCGGCTGCCCTGCACCGGTGCCACCGCGTACTGGACGCCGACCACCGACTCCCGCTGGCTGCCGCCGTCCTGGGTGCAGCCCCGGGAGGCGTCGCTGCCCAAGGGCGCCCCGGTCGGCAGCCTGGTCGGGCCCGGGGACGCCGCGCTGTGCACCTTCGCCGTCGGCGAGGCGGTCCGCCCGGTGACCATCGGCGAGGGCGCGGTCGAGGAGACCGGGGCGTTCAGCTGGTGGGTGGAGCACGACGGCCCCGAGCTGCGGCTGCTGCTCGACCTGAGCGGACGCCACTTCGCCGACACCGTCCGCGCCGCGGCCGCCTGGTGGGCGGGCGCGCAGCCCCCGCGGACCGTTCCGGCGGCGGCGTTCGAACCGGTCTTCTGCACCTGGTACGCGCTCCACCTGGCGATGACCGCCGACGACGTGGAGAAGCTGGCCGCCCTCGCCGCACCGCTGGGCTTCCGCAACCTGATCGTGGACGACGGCTGGCAGACCGACGAGCGCTCCCGCTCCTACGCCACCACCGGCGACTGGCGGCCCGCGCCGGAGGGCTTCCCCGACCTGCCCGGGCACATCGCCCGGGTCCGTGCGCTCGGCCTCAACTACCTGCTGTGGTACGCGATCCCGTTCGCCGGGGTGCGCAGCGCCGCGGCCGGGGAGCTGGCCGAGCACACCCTCGCCCACCTGCCGCAGCTGGAGACGTGGGTGCTCGACCCGCGCAGCCCCACCGTCCGCGCCCACCAGGTGGCGCGGCTGGCGGCGGCCGTGGAGGAGTACGGCGCGGACGGGCTCAAGGTCGACTTCGTCGACACCTTCGCCCGTCCCGCCGATTCCGCCTCGCCCGAGGCCGACTGCCCGACCGTCGCCGAGGGCGTCCACCGCCTGCTCGCGGAGCTGGACGCGCGGCTGCGCGCAGCCCGTCCCGAGGTGCTGGTCGAGCACCGGCAGGGCTACGTCGGCCCGGGCCTGTGGTCGTACGCCACCATGGTCCGAGCCGCCGACTGTCCGCACAACGCGGCCGAGAACCGGGTCCGGACGGCGGATCTGCGGCTCACCGCCGGCCCGCTCGCCGTCCACGCCGACCCGCTGACCTGGCACCCGGAGGAGAGCCCGGAGCAGATCGCGGTGCTGCTGCAGTCGGTGCTGTTCGCCACCGCGCAGGTGTCGGTGGACCTGGCCGCCCAGAGCGAGGAGCAGCTCGCGGCCCTGCGGTTCTGGCTCGCCGTGATGGACGAGCACCGCGACCTGCTGCAGCGCGGCGGGCTGCGGCCGCACCGGCCGGACCTGGGCTATCCGGTGATCGAGGCCCGGTCGGAGCGGGCGCTCGCGTTCGGCCGGTACGCGCCGATTCCGCTGCGCGTGACCGGTGACTGGGAGCTGCTGCTGGTTGCCAATGCCGACCAGGACACCCTGGTCCGGCTGGACTTCGAGCGGCCGCCGGGCATCGTCTCCCTGGTGGTCCGAGACTGCCTCGGCGCGGTGGTGACGGAGGCCGAGGTCCCGGTGGACCGGACCGAGCTGTCCCTGGACGTCCCCACCGGTGGTCTGTTGACGCTGCGGCGGTGACGCGGGCGGCCCGTGGACCGGGCCGGAGTCGGTCAGACCTCCAGGTCGGCCTCGATTCGCTTCAGCTGGTGCCGGGCCATGGCCAGGTTGGCCCGGCCCCGGTCCAGGGCCAGGTAGAGGAACAGGCCCTTGCCGGAGCGTGCCGTCAGCGGACGGATCATGTGGTACTGACTGCTCAGGGTGATCAGGATGTCCTCGATGGCGTCGTTCAGCTTGAGCAGTTCCATCGCGCGGAGCTTGGCCCGGACGACGTCGGTGTTGCCGGCCGCCGCCACGTTCAGGTCCAGGTCGGGGCCGCCGCCCAGGACGCCGAGGGCCATTCCACTGTTGTAGTCGACCAGAGCGACGCCGACGGCGCCCTCGATCGCCGTCATGATTTCCTTGAGCGCGGTTTCGGTGGTGGCCATGATGATGGTGCCTCTCTCGTTCTTTCCTGTTGGGTTGGGGAAGTTCAGCCGCGGTCCAGCTCGGCGTCGGCGAGTGCGGCGATCCGCGCGCCGGCCCGGCGGGCCTCCAGGTGGAGACGGCCGACATTGGTCTCGGGTCCCGCCATCAGCGTCAGCACGGTGTACGCACCGGCCGCGTAGGTGGCGGTGTAGCCGCGTTCGCCGCGGGTGAGCAGCTCGCGGAAGCCGCCGTGGCCGGTCGCCTCGGTGAGCCGGGCGCCCACGCCCAGCGCGGCGGCGGTGAGCGCGGCCACGCTCTCGGCCTCCAGGCCGCTGGTGTCGTGGGCGACCACCAGGCCGTCGGTGGTTGCCACCAGCCCGCCGGTCAGATGCGGAATTCTGGCGCGCAGGCCGCGTAGTTCGGCCTGCACCTTGAGCTCGGGCAGCACGGTCGTCCTCTTCCCGGTGAACTGTCGCAAGGTCCGCTTCATGACTCGGTGGGCTGGGCGGGGTGGGCGGGGTGGGCGGGTGAGGTGGTCACAGAGCCTCCAGTGCGGCGCGTAGTCGGAGCAGCAGCCCCACCTCCGGGTCCGCGAGGTCGTGGCCGGTCGGGCCCGGCGGTGGCAACAGCACGTCGGGCAGGGTCTGTTGCCGCACCGGGGCCGGGGGCGGGGGAGGTGCGGCCGGCTGCGGACGGGCCTCCAGCAGGCCGGCGGCGGCCAACTGTCTGACGTCCAGCAGCGTGGCGTAGGTGGAGCGGCCGAGCATCCTGGCCACCTGGTCCACCGTCCGCTCGCCGTCGACGGCCCCCAGCAGGGCCTGGCACCGGCGCGGGGAGAGCGACAGCCGCCGGCACTGCGGGCCCGAGCGGTGCCGCAGCGGTGCCCGGTCCAGCTCGGCCGAGGGCCACACGCGGTCCAGCAGCGAGCGCCGTCGGCCGACCGCCCCGCGCAGCTGGTGCGCGGTCAGCGGACGGGCCAGCCGGAACGCCGGCACCGCTTCGGTGTCGAAGCGCAGCTCCCCGCCGTGCTGGGCCAGCGCGAAGTGCGCGGCGTCGAACAGCGCGGTGAGGCGGCACAGTTCGAGCTCGCCGTGGCCGATCTGGCCGGAGGCCAGCAGGTACTCGGCGAGCCGACCGCCGCTGAGCAGCAGCCCGTCCTCCCAGTCCTGCACGGTGATCCGCCCGCTGCCGGTGAGCAGCGTGCCGATGTCGGCCGCGGCGGGCGCCTCGGCGTGCACCACGGCTCCGTCCTGGAGGTGGACGGCGCCGTCCGGGCCGTGCAGGGCGCCGGTGGCGCCCTCGGCCGCGAGGTCGGTCAGCGCGGCCTCGAAGGTGGTGGCGGGCGCGCAGGTGGAGCGTCGGCGCCGGGGGAGCGGCGCCAGGATCACGGGATGTGGCATCAGACCAGCACCAAACGGTCGGCGATGGCGGCCAGTCGGATCCGGGCCATGGCGAGGTTGGCCTTGTCCCGGTCGAGCCGCAGGTAGAGGAAGACGCTGGTGTCGAACGGCGTGTCGACGAAGCGGATCAGGTGGTAGGCGCCGGCCGAGCTGACGATGACGTCCTCGGCGGGCGCGGCGCCGGTGTCGGGGTCGGCGAAGGACGGGGTCTGGGTGACCGCCCGGGCCAGCTCGGTGGCATCCGCCGCCCCGGCCTCGTGGTCGCCACCGGGCCCCTCGCCGGCCGTGCCGACGGCCAGCCCGCTGGTCCAGTCGACCAGGCTGACGCCGACGGCGCCGGTGATTCCCATCGCCTCCGCGAGGCACTCCTCGATACCCGGCACTTGACTGACTGCCCCTCCCCTTGCGCGGACACGGCGCGCCCCTGCCACCGCCATCACGTGCGGTAGTCTGACCGGGACGCAACGCTACCTTCCGCTTCCGGATGGGTCGAGGGATTCCCGCATATCCGTCGGGCATATGCCCGAATGCGCTAGGCTGCAGGCGAATCTGACTCCGGGTCAGACCCTTTCGCGCACGCCGACGGGGGTGCCGGGCTCGCGCCCCGCACCCCCGCCTCGGACGGTCCGGTCTCAGGAGGCCGGGCCCACCTTCACGGTGGTCAGCCGGCCGCCCTGGGTCTCGCGGACGACCTCGATCCGGGTGTTGGTGTCCGGAACGGCCACCGAGAGCTGCGGGGTCGCCGCATCGGTGTACACGCCGGTGTGGTCGTTGAAGACCGGCACCGCCGGCTCGGCCGGGACGACCGTCGCCACGCCCGCCTTGTGCAGGGTGAACGAGGTGGTCGGCTTCAGCGAGAAGGTCGCGTCATAGGTCTGCGACCGCGCGTTGGTCAGCGTCCCGTCCTGGAAGACCATCGGCTTGGGGTGTGCGTCGATCGGCAGGATCAGGCCGCCGCCCAGGTGGTCCTTGGTGTTGTTGTCGCCGTAGGAGGTGTCCCACAGCCACACCAGCACCCCCTCCTGGTACGGGTAGGTGTCGATGACGTTGGCCTTGCCGGTGACGCCGCTGTACCCGAAGTTGTACGGGCCGGTCTTGAGGAAGGCGCCGTAGCCGACGTACCGGCGGTTCTCCACCAGGTACGCCCGCGGGTGCTCCTTGACCGCGTCCTTGCCGTTGATCACCGAGAACCCGACCTCGGCCCAGCCGGCCGCGCCGTGCTCCGCGCCGTCCTCGACCAGGGTGGCGCCGTCGGCCGCGACCTTGACCGCGTCGATCAGCACGCCCTTGCCGTGGGTGTTGCTGTCGGAGGTGACGTGGAAGCGCACCTCGACCTGCCGGCCCAGGTAGGCGTCGAGCGGGATGTTCAGCTGCCGCCAGGCGCCGGAGGTGCCGGACAGGCCCGGGACCAGGGCGGAGGTGTTGCCGATCGGCGCCCCGTCCACGGTGCCCGGCAGCGCCTTCCAGCTCTTGCCGCCGTCGGTCGAGGCCTCGATCGTCAGGAAGTCGTAGTCCTGCTCGATGTCGTACCAGGCGGCGGCGGACAGCGACGCCGAGCCGGTGCGGCCGGTGAGGTCGACGGTGCGGCGCAGCGAGGCGTCCATGTTGTCGCCGGTGTCGCTCCACCACTGCGAGCCACCCTCGTACGGGTCGGCCAGTGTGGTGGTGGTCTTCCCCGGCGGCAGGTGGACCAGCAGGGCCTGCGCCTGGTCGGTGTTGTAGCCGCTGACGCCCAGCGCGTGGCTGGAGCGGGTGGCGGCCTGGCCCTCGTCGTAGTTGAGCCAGCCCAGTTGCAGCTTGCTCCAGGCGTCCAGGTCGCCCGGGTACTCGCCGGTGGAGTTCTTGCCCTTGCCCAGGTACGAGGCCGAGGACATCAGCGACCAGAAGTTGACGCCGTTGTCGCCGCCCGAGGTCGGGTAGAGGTCCGGCAGGCCGAGGTTGTGGCCGTACTCGTGGGAGAACAGGCCGACACCGCTGTTCTCGCCGGCCTGGACGTAGTCGTAGACGTACAGGCCGGTGTCGCCGACCGGTGCGCCGCCGATCCGGTCGCCGACCGGGCCGGTCTGCCCGGTGGGGTCGGGGAAGGTCCAACTGCGGTGCGCCCACAGGGCGTCCGCGCCCTGGGCGCCGCCGCCCCAGGTCTCGTCGACGCCGGCGTGCACCACGATCACGTTGTCGAGGTAGCCGTCCGGCTCGTCGAAGTTGCCGTCCTTGTCGTAGTCGTAGCGGTCCTGGACGTCGTACTGCGCCAGTTCCGCCTTGACGTCGGCGGCGGTGCGGCCCTTGGCGATCTCGCCGTCGTACCAGGCCTTGGTGGCGTCGCGGATGAACTCCTGCGCCTGGGTCCAGGCGCCGCCGCCCTGCGGGCCCTTGTTGGAGCCGTAGCGGGCCTCGTTCCACGGCACGGTCACCCAGTCGGTGACGGTGCCCTCGATGTCGTACCGGCCCGAGGACTGGGTGCGGTAGAAGTTGCGCATCGAGTTGGCGCCGGGCGTGTCGTCGAAGAACATCTTCTGGTAGAAGTCGCGGCTGAAGTCGCTCTGCCAGTAGGTGTGCGTGTCGTCGCGGCCCGGCTTGGTGATCCGGTTGTGCTGCGGGCCGGGCGTACCGCCGTAGCGGGGCTGGCCGTTGTAGACGGTGGTGTTGTCCACCTGGTCGCCGAACTGGGCGAGGATGACGAAGACCTTGTCCTTGCGCTGCTGGGCGAGTTGGACGTAGTCCTTGCCGACCTTGACGGTGGCGGGGGCGGTGCCCTGGGCGGTCCTGGCGACCGCGCCCTGGTTGACCTGCTCCAGGGCCTTGGTGCGCAGGGCCTGGCGCTCCCGCTCCTGCGGGGGCACCGGGGACGGGGGAGCCTCGCGGCCCTCGGCTCCCTGGGCGGCCGCCAGGGCGGCGGCGGCCGGGGCCGGCGCGGCGCCGGC
Organism: Kitasatospora cinereorecta; assembly: GCF_024172095.1. Lineage (GTDB taxonomy): Bacteria > Actinomycetota > Actinomycetes > Streptomycetales > Streptomycetaceae > Kitasatospora > Kitasatospora cinereorecta. The sequence goes on from NZ_JAMZDX010000002.1 coordinate 551,031, forward strand.
GGGGGTGATGCTCACTGCTATGGCGCTGGTGGTCAGCGCAGCCACGAGGGCTACGGACAGTCTGCGCAACGGAACCTGTCCTTTCCGGACGGTGGGTGAAGTTGAGCGCCGGTAATATTTCACATGTCATCGGTCACATGGAAGGGGTCGCGCCCAACGCGTTCCGGAGGAACTCCAGCTCCAGCGCGGCGATCTGCTCCGTCCCGCCGTCCGGCGTCATGTGGCTCACCCCGGGCAGCGGCAGCACCGTGTGCGGACGGCCCGCCCGGCGCAGCGCCTCGGAGAGCAGCAGGGTGTGCGAGGGGTGCACGTTGTCGTCGGCCAGGCCGTGGATCAGCAGCAGCGGACGGGTCAGTGACGGTGCGTCGGGGATCAGGCAGTCGGCCAGGTAACCGTCCGGGTTGTCCTGCGGCAGGCCGAGGTAGCGCTCGGTGTAGGCGGTGTCGTACAGCCGGAAGTCGGTCGGCGGGGCGCCGGCGCTGGCGGCGTGGAACACGTCCGGGCGGCGCAGCACCGCGAGCGCGGCGAAGTAGCCGCCGTACGACCAGCCGCGCACCCCGACCCGGGCGAGGTCCAGGTCCGGGTGGTCGGCGGCGAGCGCGTGCAGCGCGGCCACCTGGTCGTCCAGCGCCACCCGGGAGAAGCGCCGGAAGATCGCCCGGGTGAACTCCGGCGAGACGTGCGGGGTGCCCCGGTTGTCGGTGGTGACCACGGCGAAGCCCCGGTCGGCCCACCACTGCTTGAGCTGCCAGCGCCGCGGTTCGCCCGCCACCGCCTGGTAGCCCGGGCCGCCGTAGACGTCCAGCAGCACCGGCAGCCGGGTGCCGGGGACGTGCCCGCGCGGGTAGACCACGGCGGTCGGCAGGCGGTGCTCGGTGACCCGGGCGAGCGCCGGGACCACCCGGTACGGGAGCGCGGCGGCGCGGTCGGCCAGCGGCAGCGCCGCGCCCTCGCGGTGCAGGGTGCGGCGGATCCCGTCCGGGGTGGCCGAGGTGAGCAGCAGCGTGCCGCCGGCGGCGGTCGCGCCGTGCACCCCGGGGCCCTCGCTGAGCCGCTCCAGCGCGCCGGTGTCCGGGTCGAGCAGGTCGACGTGCTGGTGGTACGGGTCGCCCTCGCCGGTCTCCAGCAGGACCCGGCCGAGGTGGGTGCCTACCACCCGGCGGACCTGGATCCGCTCGTGGTCAAGGATCTTGCCGTCCAGCGCCAGGCCGCGCGCGGCCGGGGAGTCGGCGGCGGTGAGCACCCGTCCGTCGGGCAGCCGCAGCGGGGTGCCGGGCAGCGGGTCCACCCAGAACTCGTCCTCGGTGCGGGAGAGTTCGCGGGTGGCGCCGGTCGCCGGGTCGGCCGTCAGCAGGACCACCGCCTGCTGCAGCCGGTCCGCCACGGTCAGCAGGATCTCGCCGTCACCCTCCCAGCCGGCGGCGGTGACGTACGGGAAGGCGGCGTCGTCCCAGCGCAGTTGGACGCGGCGGCCGTCCAGGCCGAGCACCCACAGCTGGACGTCCGCGTTGGGGCCGCCGGCCTGCGGGTAGGCGAACGACTCGGGGGCCACCTCGGGGTGGGCCGGGTCGGCGAAGTGCCGCAGCGGCAGGGCGGATTCGTCCACCCGGGCGGCCAGCAGGGCGGTGCCGTCCGGCGACCACCAGTGGCCGCGGGTGCGGCCGAGCTCCTCGGCGGCGGCGAACTCGGCGACGCCCCAGAGCGCACCGTCCCGTGGGCTGAGCGGCTCCGGCCCGGGGGTCACGTACAGCTCGCCGCCGGCGACGTACGCCACCCGCTGCCCGTCCGGGGCCGGGCGGGGGTCGAAGGCCGGTCCGGCCACCGGCAGTTCGGTGGTCTCGGCGCGGTCGGTCTCGGTGCCTTCGGTCTCGGTGCGGAACAGGCGGCCGTCCAGCGCGAAGACCGCCACCGAGCAGTCGGCGGTCGCGGCGAAAGAGCCGATGCCGGGCGCCCACAGCCGCAGGCGCTCGCGCAGGCGGCGCTCGGGGGCCGGGAGTTCGGCGACGGCGCCGGTGCGCCCGGGCACCAGCGCGACCGGGTCGGCGACCAGCCGCTCCGCGCCGTCGGCCGTGTCGAGCAGCCAGAGCCGCTCCACCGGGTCCTCGGGGCCGGTGGAGCGGAGCAGGAGAAGTCGGGCGCCGTCCGAGGAGATGGTGACGGCGCGCGGGGAACCATGGCTGAAGCGGCCGGTGCGGGCGCTCAGCGCGAGAAAGGGGTCGGTGTGGGTCACCCGCCGATGCTTGCCGCGAGCCCTGCCGTTCGGCTAGAAGTATGCAGTGTGAAATGTCACACAGCATCGGATTCGACCCTGGACCCGCGATGACCACACCGCTGCCCGGTACCGGCACCCTGTTCACCCTCGACCCGGCCGTCGCCCACCTCAACCACGGCTCGTACGGCGCCGTCCCGGTGCCCGTCCAACGGGCCCAGGCCCGCCTGCGGGCCGAGCAGGAACGCGACCCCGACGGCTTCTTCGCCGACCTGCCCGACCGGATCGCCCGGGCCCGCGCCGAGGTGGCGTCCGCGCTCGGCGGCGACCCCGCCCGGCTGGCGCTGCTCACCAACGTCACCGAGGGCGTCGCCGTCGTGCTGGAGTCGATCCCGCTCGCCGCCGGGGACGAGATCCTGGTGACCGACCACGGCTACGGCGCCGTCACCCGCGCCGCCGAGCGGCGGGCCGCCGAGACCGGCGCCGCCGTCCGCTGCGTCCGGCTCTCCCCGCACCTGGCGGACGAGCACGCGGTACGGGAGCGGGTGCTGGCCGCGGTCACCCGGCGGACCCGGGTGGCCGTGCTCGACCTGGTCACCTCGCCCACCGCCCGCGTGATCGCCGCCCCCACGCTGCTGGCCGCGCTCGCCGAGCGCCGGGTGACCACCGTGGTGGACGCCGCGCACGCCCCCGGAATGCTCCCGGTGGACCTCGGCGGCGCGGCCGGCGGCGCCGACTTCTGGGTGGGGAACCTGCACAAGTGGGCCTTCGCCCCGCGGGCCGCCGCCGTGTTGGCGGTCCGCGCCGCCTGGCGGCCCCGGGTCAGGCCGCTGATGCTCTCCTGGGAGCACGACCGCGGTTTCCCCGGCCGGGTGGAGTGGCGCGGCACCTGCGACTACACGCCGTGGCTGGCCGCCCCGGCCGGGTTCGCCCTGCTGGAGAAGCTCGGCGCCGAGCGCGTCCGGGCGCACAACGAGCAGCTCGCCGCCCACGGGCAGCGGCAGCTGGTCGAGCGGACCGGGCTGCGCCCGCTGCCGGCGACGGCGGGCCTGGCGATGCGGGCGGTCCGGCTGCCGCCCGGCGTCGCGGAGAGCGAGCACGCCGCCAAGGCCCTGATGGTGGCGGTGCAGCGCCGGCTGTCGACCCGGATCGCGATCCGGCCCTGGCCCGGCGGCGGGGTGCTGCGGATCAGCGCGCAGCTGTACAACCGGCCGGACGAGTACACCCGGCTGGCCGACGGGCTCGCCCACCTGATCACCCGCTGACCCGGCCGCGCGCGCGGCCGGGTCGCCCGTCCCCACCCGGACGGGCCGGTGGTCAGTCGGCCGCGCGCAGCTCGGCCAGCAGGATGTTCTGGTCGACCAGCACCTCGGTGAGGATCCGGCGGGCGACCCGCAGCAGGTCGGCCACGTCGGTACTGGCCATCGCGTACACCACCGTGGAGCCCTCCCGGGTGGCGGTGACCAGCCCGGCCCGGCGCAGTTGGGCGAGCTGCTGGGAGAGGCTGGACGGCTCCACGTCCAGCTCGGCCAGCAACTCCCGGACCGGGGTGGGACCCGCCTGCAGCAGCTCCAGCACCCGGATCCGGACCGGGTGGCCCAGCATGCGGAAGAACTCCGCCTTGGCCTGGTACAGCGGTAGGGGCATGCCCGCTCCTCCCTCCTCCTCGACGGTCCGTCAGCCGTCGCCCGGCCGTCAGACTTCGAGGGCGGCCTCGATGCGCTTGAGCTGGTGGCGGGCCATGGCCAGGTTGGAGCGGGTGCGGTTGAGCGCGAGGTAGAGGAACAGACCCCGGCCGGTCTGCGTGGTCAGTGGTCGGATCAGGTGGTACTGGCTGGTGAGGCTGATCAGGATGTCCTCGATGTCGTTGTTGTGGAGATTGAGCATCTCCATGGTCCGCATCTTGGCGCGGACCAGGTCGGTGTTGGCCGCGGCGGCGACGTTCAGGTCGATCTCGGCGCTGTCGCCGAGGGTGCCGAGGGCCATGCCGCTGCTGTAGTCGACGAGGGCGACGCCCATCGCGCCCTCGATGGACATGGCTTCCTTCAGTGACATCTCAAGGTTTGCCATCAGGTCCTCCTGTCGTGGCGGGGTCGGTGCTCCGACTGTAGGAAGCGGACCCATCGGATATGACTGTTGATCAGAAGAGACCGAATCTGGATCAGAGTCGATCGTCCACTGTCGTTTCCGCGACCACATGAAGACATTTGCAACTCAGGATGTGAACGATCGCCGATCCGGACGCTCACCCTCCGCGTCCGCCCGGCCGCGCCGGGTGCCCGTCCGGGGGTGTCCCGGAGGCGCCCGATCGCCTGCCGGCCGTCCGCCGGCCGTCTCCGGATAAATGGGTGCTATCGATGTCAGTCCATCCGGGTAATCTCAGGCTGAGATGCTCGATCACCACTTCAACCACATCAGCTGCGCCCCGTCGCCCCACCGGGCAACGGCCCCGCAGCCGCAGGCGTCGCCGTCTGCGCCCCCGTCCAGCCCCATTCACGGGAAGACCAGGTGACGCCGGTGGAAAGCCCCATGCCCGATGAGCAGCTCAGCCCCGCCGAGGCCTACGCCGCCGCCCGGCAGCGCGCCAAGGAGGAGGCCACCGCGCTCCACGGCTTCCAGCAGCTGTACGACTTCCCGCTCGACCCGTTCCAGCTGGAGGCCTGCCGCGCGCTGGAGGCCGGCGAAGGCGTCCTGGTCGCCGCGCCCACCGGCTCCGGCAAGACCATCGTCGGCGAGTTCGCCGTCCACCTGGCGCTGGCGGGCGGCCGCAAGTGCTTCTACACCACGCCCATCAAGGCGCTGTCGAACCAGAAGTTCGGCGACCTGGTCAAGCGCTACGGCGCCGCCAAGGTCGGCCTGCTGACCGGCGACAACAGCGTCAACGGCGACGCCCCGGTGGTCGTGATGACCACCGAGGTGCTGCGCAACATGCTGTACGCCGGCTCCAGCGCCCTCGACGGCCTCGGCTACGTGGTGATGGACGAGGTCCACTACCTGGCCGACCGCTTCCGCGGCGCGGTCTGGGAGGAGGTCATCATCCACCTCCCCGAGTCCGTGGTGCTCGCCTCGCTCTCCGCCACCGTCTCCAACGCCGAGGAGTTCGGCGACTGGCTGGACACCGTCCGCGGCGGCACCCGGGTCATCGTCTCCGAGCACCGCCCGGTCCCGCTGTGGCAGCACGTGATGGCCGGCAACCGGATGTACGACCTGTTCGCCAACCCGGACCGCGACGGCCGCCCCAAGGACGCGCCCCGCAACCCCGCCAAGGCGGTCAACCCCGAACTGGTCCGCCTCGCCCGCTCCGAGCAGGACCGCGGCGGCCGCGACCGGTTCCAGCGCGGCCGCGGCCGCTCGATGCCCGCCGGCCGCCCCACCCGGATCTGGACCCCCGGCCGGGTCGACGTGATCGACCGGCTGGACGCCGAGGGACTGCTGCCCGCCATCACCTTCATCTTCAGCCGGGCCGGCTGCGAGGCCGCCGTCCAGCAGTGCCTCTCCTCCGGCCTGCGGCTCAACCGGGACGCCGAGCGCGCCCAGGTCCGGCAGATCGTCGAGGAGCGCTGCGCCGACATCCCCGACGAGGACCTGCACGTCCTCGGCTACTTCGAGTGGCTGGACGGCCTGGAGCGCGGCATCGCCGCCCACCACGCCGGCATGCTGCCGCGGTTCAAGGAGGTCGTCGAGGAGCTCTTCGTCAAGGGCCTGGTCAAGGCGGTCTTCGCCACCGAGACCCTGGCGCTCGGCATCAACATGCCCGCCCGCTCGGTGGTCATGGAGAAGCTGGTCAAGTGGAACGGTGAGACCCACGCCGACATCACCCCCGGCGAGTACACCCAGCTCACCGGCCGGGCCGGCCGCCGCGGCATCGACGTCGAGGGCCACGCCGTGGTGCTCTGGCAGCGCGGCCTCGACCCGGAGGCGCTGGCCGGCCTCGCCGGCACCCGCACCTACCCGCTGAAGTCCTCCTTCCGCCCCTCGTACAACATGGCGGTCAACCTGGTCGGCCAGTTCGGCCGGCACCGCTCGCGGGAGCTGCTGGAGACCTCGTTCGCCCAGTTCCAGGCCGACCGCTCGGTCGTCGGCATCGCCCGGCAGGTGCAGCGCAACGAGGAGGGCCTCGACGGCTACCGCGAGTCGATGACCTGCCACCTCGGCGACTTCGAGGAGTACATGTCGCTGCGCCGGCAGCTCAAGGAGCGGGAGAACGACCTGGCCCGCGAGGGCTCCAGCCAGCGCCGCGCCGCCGCGATCGAGGCGATCGAGCAGCTCAAGCCCGGTGACATCATCCACGTGCCCACCGGCAAGTTCGCCGGCCTCGCCCTGGTCCTCGACCCCGGCCTGCCGCCGGTCTCCCGGGGCGGCCGCACCACCCGCCACCCCGACTACCAGGAGGGGCCGCGCCCGGTGGTGCTCACCGCCGAACGCCAGGTCAAGCGCCTCGCGATGATCGACTTCCCGTACCCGGTGGCCGCCGTCGACCGGATGCGGATCCCCAAGTCCTTCAACCCGCGCAGCCCGCAGTCCCGCCGCGACCTCGCCTCCGCCCTGCGCACCAAGGCCGGCCACGTCGAGCCCGAGCGCTACCGCCGCGGCCGCGCCGCCGCCGCGGACGACCCGGAGATCAGCCGGCTGCGCGCCACCCTGCGGCAGCACCCCTGCCACGGCTGCGACGAGCGCGAGGACCACGCCCGCTGGTCCGAGCGCTACCACCGGCTGCACCGCGACACCGAACTGCTCGAGCGCAGGATGCGCTCCCGCACCCACACCATCGCCCGCACCTTCGACCGGGTCTGCGGCCTGCTCGCCGACCTCGGCTACCTCAGCGGCGACACCGTCACCGAGGACGGCAAGCGGCTCGGCCGGCTGTACGGCGAACTCGACCTGCTCGCCTCCGAGTGCATCCGCGAGGGCGTCTGGAAGGGCCTAGCCGCCGCCGAACTCGCCGCCTGCGCCTCGGCGCTGGTGTACGAGGCCCGGCAGTCCGACGACGCGACCGCCCCCCGCGTGCCGGAGGGCAACGCCAAGACCGCGCTCGGCCACATGATCCGGATCTGGGGCCACCTGGACGCCCTGGAGGAGCAGCACCGGATCTCCACCGCCGAGGGAGTCGGCCAGCGCGAGCCCGACCTCGGCTTCGCCTGGGTCGCCTACCGCTGGGCGCTCGGCCACAACCTGGACTCCGTCCTGCGCGACGCCGACATGCCGGCCGGCGACTTCGTCCGCTGGACCAAGCAACTGATCGACGTGCTCGGCCAGATCCAGGACGCGGCGGGGTCCGACCCGGAGCTGCGGAGCACCGCCCGCAAGGCGGTGGACGGGCTGCGGCGCGGGATCATCGCGTACTCGTCCGTGGGGTAACCACTGGGGGCGCGGGGAACTGCGCGACCAGCCATCGCTCTACCTGAGCGGTCGGCCGGTCGCGCAGTTCCCCGCGCCCCTTATGGGTTCACGTCATCAGTTGAGCTGGAAGGTCGCCTCGACCGGGTAGTGGTCGCTCGGCGCCTTGGTGTCGGCCTGGCCCGTGGTCCAGCCGGCCTGCGGGTCGAAGTCGATCTTGACGTTGGACATCGCGGTCGGCACCGGGCGGCCCGGGGCGTTCAGGTAGCCGATGTAGTCCAGGTCGTCCCGGTAGTCCTTCGGGAAGGTCTCGACGCCCGACATGTACTGGCACCACGCGGAGACGGCGCAGTCCATGGTGGTGTAGGTCTGCGCCGGGTCGGTGGCCGGGGTGCCGAGCACGCCGCCCGCCGCGTTCTGCGCGTTGGCGTAGTCGCCGCGGGCCTGGCCGTGGAAGTACTCCACGTTGAGGTCGCCGCCGATCAGGACCGGCGCGCTGCTTCCCGCGATCCCGTTGACCCAGCTGCGGATCTCGCCGAGCTGGGCGAGCCGGGTGGCCTGGGTGGTGTCGGTGGAGGTGCCGTCCTCGTCGGCCTGGAGGTGGGTGCCGACCACCCAGCTCTTCACGCCGCCCTTGTCGATCTGGACCAGCGCCGCGCCCTTGTTGGCGTGGTAGTCCCAGGTGCCGTACGTCGAGTTGGAGAAGACGTGGGCGTACTGGGCGGCGATCGGGTACTTGGACAGGATCATGGTGCCGCCGTTGATGACGAACCACGAGTTCGAGCAGTTGCCGCTGATGCCGTTCCAGCCGCCGCCCGAGCAGGTCTGGCCGACCACGGGGGTGTGGTACGGGTAGACGTCGCCGAGCTTGCTGATGATGTCCGAGGTCGAGGTGTTGTTGAAGTTCTCGTCCAGGATCACCACGTCGGCGCTGTGCTGACGGACGATCTGCTCGATGACCGGAGTGCGCTGGGCAGCCTGCTCGTGCTGGGTGGAGTCGACGATCGGGGTGCCGAGGTCGACGTTGAACGCGAACACCGAGAGGGTGGTCGGAGTCTGCGCGGTGGCCGAGGGCGCGGTGCCGCTGAGCAGCAGCGCGGCGGCGGCTGCCGAGGTGAGGGCGGTGGCCGTGCGGCGCGAGAGCATGGGTACTCCTGATAGTGGGTCAGCCCGATTACCCGGATCTGCGCATGACAGGTCCGGGGCATGACGACGGGAACCCTAGCTACCGGCCGGTACGGTGCGGGGAAACGCGGGAGGATCAGTTGCGATCGATCTCGTGTCGCGAAGATGTCTGTACAGCAGCCGCCAGGATGTCTGTACAGCTCGCGGCAGGTTGTCTGTACAGGTCCGGTCCTCAGGCCCAGGGGAAGGGCGCCAGGTCGGGCTCCACCCAGCCGGTCCTCGCCGCACTGCCGGCCAGCGTCTGCGGCCGGTAGAAGCGGTCCAGCAGGTGCTTGTCGAGCAGCTCGGGGTGGTGGGCCGCGAAGGCCTCGAAGTCCTCCTCGCCGCCCAGATGGTGACCTACCAGCTCGACCCAGGCGCGGGTCGTCGTCAGGTGGAACTTGCCCGGCGCGCCGGCGTTCGTGGCGGTGCACCGGATGCCCTCGCCGACCAGGTCGACCGCAGCGGTCGTCCCGTACCGGCGGACCGCCAGCCAGGTCAGCTGCACGTGCTGGCGGTGGCCGAAGCGCTCCGCGCCGGCCATCACCTCGCGCATCAGCTCGGTGAACGCGGGCGGGGGTGTGTCGTTCATGCGGAGGCCTCGGTCAGGGCGCGCAGCGCGGCGTGGAAGCCGGCCAGCTCGGCGGGGGAGAGGCCGCCGAGGGCGCGCCGCTCCAGGTCGGTCAGGGTCTGCCGGATCGTCCCGGCGGTCATCCGGCCGGTCGGGGTCAGCTCGATCAGCACCGAACGCCGGTCGCCGGCGCGGCTGCTGCGGGTGATGTGCCCGCGCCGCTCCAGCCGGTCCAGCACCCCGGTCAGGGTCGTCGGCCGGCTGCCGACCGCCGCGCCCAGCTCGGACACGGTGCGGCCGCGCCCGTCGGCCAGGTTGGCGAGCGCATTGATCTCGGACGCGGTCAGGTCGAGGTCGACCAGCTCGGCGGCGATCAGCTGCAGCGTGGCATGGGTCGCGCGCTGCAACGCGAGCAGCGCGGGCTGCTCCGATGGAACGGATTCGGACTTCACGCTTTCGGATACTACGGTTTCGTAGTATCGATACGCAAGCCGCTCCAATCCTCGCGATCACGGTCCGGCGGGCAGCGTGGCCCGGCGCACCCGGAACCCGGTGGTCACGGTTCGGCCGCAGCGGCGCCGTTCGGCTACTCGCGGCCGTACGCTGATGGCGTGTCAGAGGGGGCCGTCGTCAGGGTCCCCGGGGTGACGACGCCACGGTTCGGCCTGTGCGCGATCACCCCGGGCGGTCCGTCGTGCGCCACGTGTCGGCGTCGCGACGATCCGCCCTGGCGGTCGCTGTTCGACACCCTGCCCGCACCTCCGTCCCAGCCCCCGCCGAGGCCGGTCGAGTTCACGGTCACGGGCGTTGTCCGAGCCGGCCCCGTGCGCGATGCGCACTGGTGCGCATGCCGGAAGATCATCATCGAGCGCTGGAAGCAGGAGCTGGCCGACGGCTCGATTCCTGCCGACTGGGACCAGATCGACGAGCACGTTGACTTCGATGAACTCGTCACCGCAGCGAACAGCCTGGCGGACAGGCTTGCCACGAGGCTGTGGTGGCTCTTCATTCCGCCGCTCCAGCTGATCCCGGACGAGGACATCCCGCGCCTGCGAGAAGCCGTGCAGGTGCTCAGGGCCGGGTTGGCCCTCGATGCTGTGCTCGGCCGCATGTCGGCGGCGGCATTCCAACGTCGCGTCGCGGCGATCAACTCCGGGGCGCTGCTGGCATCCGCGCTGCAGAGCGTCGGCGAGCGTCCGGCGATGGCACCCGAGCCCGAGCCCGTCGCCTGCGCACCCCCGGTCGATGTGCTCGGCTGTGCCTGCGGGGTGACCCGGCTCACCGTCGCCCTCGTTCCGCGTGCTCCTGGATCGCCGTCCGGCGCCTGCGACCACGCGATCGGGAGGACGGCCGTGGATCGAACGACCAGCAGGCAGGACATCGCCCTGGCGGCATAGCCAGGGGCCTCTTCCGGTCAGTCAGTCATGACCAACGGTGAGGCACACGTGATCACAATCTCGTTCGGAGACTTCTCCATCGAGCTTCCGGAGAGCCAGGCCTGGGTCGCCATCGTCGTGGCGGTCCTGTTGGCGGTGGTGAAGCTCGGCATCGCGGCGATCCGACGCAGCTCGGACGGTGACGTACCGCGGGCCGACATCACCATCCGCCAGGCGCGCGACAACCGGTCCCGCAGCAGGAGGCTGACGCGGGTACGGCAGCGACGCGCCCAGGGCCGACGCAGGCCTCCGGCTCGGCGGTAGGGGTTCGACCGGGGGCCGGTCCCGCACACCGGGACCAGCCCCCGGTTCCCGGACGGCGGCGTGCCGACGGGAGCCGCCGGCCACCCGGGTGCGTTCCCGAGACCGGCGTCAGGGTCGGCTGGGCAGGTAGCGCTCAGCCACCAGCCGGGCCACCGTCCGGAGCCTGCGGAAGTAGGCGTTGCCGTCGCATACGCCAAAGGGGGCAGCTTTCCCGGGTTCGAGGCGGTGCTGGGGCCGGACCTGCCGATTCGGAAGTCGTCAGCGATGACGGACCATGACCGCGAGCCGGGGCGAGTCGGGCGAAGGTGGCTGGCTGTTGATGGCCCGATAGCCCCAGGACTCGTACACCGCCTGGACCTTGCCGTCCCCGGCGAGGGGGTTGACCATGAGGGTGACCCGGTCCTCGGTGCGGTGGGCGAGGAGTTCGTCGTGCATGCGGCGGGCGGTGCCGGTTCCGCGCCAGGGGATGCGGACGCCGATCTCCTTGATGGCCAGCACGGGGGTGTTGGTGAAACCCTCCGGCAGCGGTTCGGCCATGCGCTTCCAGTACCGGTCGCCGGCGTCGACGGTGTTGCCGTAGGCGTACCCGATCGGGTGGCCGCCGTCGTAGCCGAGGACGAGTTCGAAGCCGGGGTCGCCGACATGCCGGTCGAGACGCTCGGCGAACGCCTCGACGCGGTAGTTCGCCAGGTGCAGCAATGGAGCCCGGACGTCTGCGTAGACGGCCAGCAGGTCCTGGTGGACCTGGGCGGTGAGGTCGGTGTGGTGGCGCAGCTCGATGGTCACTCGGTGGTCCTCCTCGCGTCGCGGCCGTGTTCGGCACGGGTACGGGCCAGAGTGGTCCGCTGCCCTTGGAAAGGCCAGACCTGCGGCAGACCGCAAGCAGGCGGGCAGCACGTCGTCTCCGACGTCAGGACGCCACTCCGGTTCCGGCCTGCGCGAGGGTGTCGAGGAGGCGGGTGAGGGAGGTGCCGAGGCCCCAGCGGGTGGTGAGGGCTTCGAGGGTCATGGGGTCGAGCGGCTCGGCGGGCAGGGTGGGGTCGAAGGCGGGCAGCGGGACGTCGGTGGCCACCCGGACGACGGTCGGGGCGACGTCGAGGTATGCGGCGCCCTCCAGCAGGTTCTTGCGGCGGGCGGGGGTGAGCTTGGAGCCGGGGTCGGCGGCGGCCGCCCGGACGCCGGCCAGGTCGCCGTACGCCTGGAGCAGTTGGGCGGCGGTCTTCTCGCCGATGCCCTTCACGCCGGGCAGGCCGTCGCTGGCGTCGCCGCGCAGTGCGGCGAGGTCGGCGTACGAGGCGCCGGTGACGCCGTACTTCTCGGCGAGGTAGGCGTTGTCCACCACCTGCGGGCTGCCGACGCCCTTCACCGGGTAGAGCACGGTGACCCCGCGTTCGTCGTCGACCAGTTGGAACAGGTCGCGGTCGCCGGTGACGATCTGCACCGGGCCGGCGGCCGCGGTGGCGAGGGTGCCGATCACGTCGTCGGCCTCGTAGCCGGGAACGCCGACCCGGGCGATGCCGAGCGCGTCCAGCACCGCCTCGATCACCGGGACCTGCGGGGCGAGGGTGTCCGGGATCTCCTCCTCGCCTTCGGTTGCCTCCGCGGCGAGCCGGTGGGTCTTGTACGAGGGGATCAGGTCGACCCGCCACTGCGGCCGCCAGTCGGCGTCCATGCAGGCGACCAGCCGGTCCGGCCGGTGGTCCTGGACCAGGCGGGTGATGAAGTCGAGCAGGCCGCGCACGGCGTTGACGGGCTGCCCGTCGGGGGACTTCATCGACTCCGGCACGCCGAAGTAGGCGCGGAAGTAGAGGCTGGCGGTGTCGAGCAGCATCAGTCGCGGAGCGGTCACGCTCCGAATCATGCCCTACCGCGCCGACAACTCCTCAGTGCTGGTGCGGTCCGGCGCGGTGGACCGGGCCGTGCGCGTCGGCGCAGTGGTCGCGGTCGTCGTCGGACCCGCCGGGGAGCGGGCCGCCGTCCAGCAGCCCGCCGTCCGGACCGAGGCGGGCGATCTGCAGCAGCCCGGAGGACTCCTCCTCGCCCACGTGGTCGACCTGCAGGGTGGAGTGGCTGATCCGGTACTGCTCGCGCAGCTGCCGCTGGAGGTCCCGGCGGACGGCGTGGCAGTCGCCGCCGGGGGTGACCAGGATGTGCGCCGAGAGCGCCGGCTGACCGGAGGTGATCTCCCAGATGTGCAGGTCGTGGATCTCCTCGACCAGCGGTGCGGCGACCAGCCGGTCGGCGACCGCGTCCGGGTCGATGCCGGCCGGGGCGGCCTCGAGGAAGATTCGCGCCGAGTCCCGGACCAGGCCGATCCCGGCCCGGAGCATCAGCGCCACCACGATCAGCGAGGCGATCGCGTCGGCCTGCCGGAAGCCCGTGGTCAGCACGATCAGGCCGGCGATCGCGGTGGCGATGAACGCGTACAGGTCGGTGAGCACGTGCTGGAAGGCGCCCTCGACGTTGAGCGATGTCCGGTTGGCCTTGGACATGCACCAGGTGGCGGCCACGTTGACCACGATCCCGACCATCGCGGTGATCAGCACCAGCGAACCGGTCACGTCCGGCGGGTTGATCAGCCGCTGCACCGCCTCGTACGCCAGCCAGGCGGAGAGCACCAGCAGGGTGACACCGTTGGCCTGCGCGGAGAGGATCTCGGCCCGCTTGAGCCCGTACGTGTAGCCGCCGCGGGCCGGCCGGGCGGCCAGCCGCATCGCGACCAGCGCCAGCACGATCGAGGCGGCGTCGGTGAGCATGTGCGCGGCGTCCGAGATCAGGGCCAGCGACTGGGCGGCGAAGCCCACCACGACCTCGCCGGCCATGAAGGCGGTGATCAGCGCCAGCGCGCTGAGCAGCCAGCGGCGGTCCGCGTCGGCGGCGACCCCGTGCGAATGCCCGCCGTGCCCGCCGTGGCCGTGCCCGCCGTGCCCGTGGCCGTGCTCGCCGTGGTCGGCGTGGTCGTGGCCGTCGGGTCCGTGGTCGTGGTCGGCGTGCTGGGCCATCGCGCTTCCTCCCGGTGGTGAGTCCGCTCCGCACCCGAAGTGAACCGCAGATCGGACGAAGATCCAAAGGCTGCACTGGTGACGGTTGTCGTCCCCAGGAGTGACACCTTGCTCCGATAGGGTCTGCGCCGGTCACGCGGGTCACGCGGGTCACGCGGGTTCGGCACGGGAGAGGGTCGATGGACGAGCGGGTCGGACTGGGCACCATCGCCCGGGAGTGGGGCCGGATCGGGGTCGTCGGTTTCGGCGGTCCGCCCGCGCACATCCTGCTGCTGCGCCGGCTCTGCGTGGAGCGGCGCGGCTGGCTGGGCGCCGCCGAGTTCGAGGACGGCATCGCCGCCACCAACCTGCTGCCCGGCCCGGCCTCCACCCAGCTGGCGATCTTCACCGCCTGGCGGCTGCGCGGCCCGGCCGGCGCCCTGGTCGGCGGCGTCAGCTTCATCGCTCCCGGGCTGGCGCTGATCCTGCTGCTGTCGGCGCTCTTCCTGGCCGGCGACCCGCCCCACTGGGTGCTCGGCGCGGCGGCCGGCGCCGGGGCGGCCGTCCCGGCGGTCGCGCTGCAGGCCGCCACCGCGCTGGTCCCCGCCAGTCGGCAGCGAGCCGGCGGTGGCGCAGGCCGGCTCCGCTGGTACGGCTACCTGCTCGCCGGGGCACTCGCCGCGCTGCTCACCGGGCCGTGGCTGGTGCTGCTCCTGGTCGCCACCGGAATCACCGAGATCGCCGTCCGCCGATCGGGCGACGGCGGGCCGGGCCGGCCGGGCGGACTGCTGCCGCTCCTGCTCCCGGCCGCCTCGGCGGTGGGCGGGCTCGGCGCGCTCGCCTGGGTGGCGTTCAAGGTCGGCGCGCTGTCGTACGGCGGCGGATTCGTGATCATCCCGCTGATGCAGCACGACGCGGTGCAGCGCTACCACTGGATGACCGACGCCCAGTTCCTGAACGCCGTCGCGCTCGGCCAGGTCACCCCGGGCCCGGTGGTGCAGACGGTGGCCGTGGTCGGGTACGCCTCCGCAGGCGTGGCCGGCGGGCTGCTGGCGTCGGCGGTGGCGTTCGCGCCGTCCTTCCTGTTCGTACTGTTCGGCGCGGCGCACTTCGACCGGCTGCGGGCCGACGGGCGGGTGCAGGACTTCCTCACCGGCGCCGGCCCGGCCGTGATCGGGGCCATCGCCGGTTCCGCGATCCCGCTCGGCCTCGCCCTGCACGCCTGGTGGCAGGCGGGGGTGCTGACGCTCGCCCTGCTCTGGCTGCTCGCCCTGCGCCGCGGCGTCGTCCCCTGCCTGCTCGCCGCCGGCGCCCTCGGCGCCCTCGCGGTCACGGCCGGCCTGCCGCTGCCCTGAGTATTCGGGCGTCGGGCACTCGGGTGTCCGGCACTCGCGGTGTCCGCTGCCCGGGAGCCGCGGTAGCGGGCCGTGACCGCGGCCGCCGGTCAGTCCGCGGTGACCAGAGCGGTCTCGCGGACCAGGGCGGAGGCCCGGACCAGGGCGGCGGTGACCCGGTGGTCCTCGCCCTGCTCGGGGTGCCACTGGACGCCGAGGGTGAAGCCCGCGCCCTCGACCGCCTCCACGGTGCCGTCCTCGGCGTACGCGGCGACCAGCAGGCCCTCGCCGAGCCGCTCCACCGCCTGGTGGTGGAAGGTCGGCACCACCAGCGACTCCTCCGGGAGCAACCCGCCCAGCAGGGTGCCCGGCACCGGCCGCACCGCGTGCCGCCCGTACGTGCCGGGGGCGCCGATGTGGCCCTCGTGGCCGACCACGTCCGGCAGGTGCTGCACCAGCGTGCCGCCGAGCACCACGTTGAGCAGCTGCATGCCGCGGCAGATCCCCAGCACCGGCGTGCCGGCGGTGAGCGCGGCGCGGAGCAGGGCGGCTTCCCAGGCGTCCCGCTCGGGGGCGTTGGCCACGGTCAGCGGGTGCGCGGGCGCCCCGTACAGGGCCGGGTCGACGTCCTCGCCGCCGGCGATGATCAGGCCGTCGAGGCGGCCGACGGCCTCGGCGGCACAGTCGGGGGAGTCCGGCGGCAGCAGGACGGCGATGCCGCCGCAGGCGCGGACCATGGCCGGGTACCGCTCGGGGAGGATCACGGAGGGTTTGCGCTCCCAGCGGCCCCAGGTGGCGTCGCTGAGGAAGGTGGAGATGCCGATGACAGGGCGAGGGGTCATGGCGCGCATTCTGCCGGTTCGGCGGGGCGACCACCGACCGGGTTCCCCCGATGGGATTCTCATGGGAATCTCATCGCCCGAACCCCGTTTCGGGGCCCGCGCTGATTTCGCGTTTATCCGCGCGCCCTTACATTTTTTGACGTGACCGAGCAGATTCCCGCCGGGTGGTACCCGGACCCGAAGGACACCACCAGCCACCCCCGGCCGGAGCGCTGGTGGGACGGCAAGGGCTGGACCGCGACCACCCGACCGGCCGGCGCCGGCGACGCCGCGTCGGCCGGCGAGGGCACGGCCGCGGACACCGAGGACACCGCGGTGCTGGAGGGCACGGTGCTCGACGACAGCGGCACCGCGGTCCGCTACCCCGAGTACCCGACCCTCGGCGAACCGGTGCCGCCGAAGCCGGCCCGCCGGCCGTCCAAGCCGGTGCTGATCGCCGCCACCGTCTCCGCCCTGCTGGGCCTCGCCGTCGGCTCGGGGATCACCTACCTGGCGATGGACGGCCGCAGCGACTCGGCCTCCGCCCACCAGCGCACCGGCCGACCCGGCCCGGGCCAGGGCTACGGCGGCCCGGGCAGCCAGGACGGCCAGGGCGGCCGGGGCGGTCAGAACGGCCAGAACGGGCCCGGCGGCGGCCTGGGAGGCCTGGGCGGCGGCCTGGGCGGCCTGGGCGGGGGCACCGGCAAGGGCCGGGGCAACGGCCAGGCGCCGCCCAGCGACCAGGCGGTAGACGCGGTCAACGGCATCAGCCTGCCGGTCCCGTCCGGCTGGGACGGCGGCACCACCACCAAGGGCTACGCGGCCCTCTCCATCGGCGCCTACACCTGCGCCGACGGCAAGGACGGCTGCACCCTGGGCGGCGCGGTCACCGGCCGGATCGACGGCACCGACGCCAAGCAGGCCGCCCAGAGCGACATCGCCACGGCCGCCAAGGAGTCCTACGGCGACATCAAGTCGCACGAGGAGCTGAAGTCCGAGGCGGTCAAGGTCGACGGCCGCGACGGCTACCTGGTCCGCTGGAAGGTCGACGCCCCACAGGGCAACAACGGCTACGTCGAGTCGGTGGTCTTCCCGACCGCCGACGGCAAGGCGCTGGTCTCCATCCACCTCGGCTTCGACATCGCCGACAAGGCGCCGAACGTGGACCAGATGGACACCATCGTCAAGGGCATCACCGACTACCAGGGCGGCCCGCAGGGCTCCGCCGGCGGCACCCGGACCTGACCTCCCGTCGCTCCCCGCACGGCCGAGGGCCGGACCGACCGCTACAGGAAGGTCCGGCCCTCGCCGCGGTAGGTGGGGACGGTGTCCACCACCCGGTCGCCCTCGATCAGGTGCAGCTCCGCGAAGCGCTCGCACAGCTCGCCCGCCTTGGCGTGCCGGAACCACACCCGGTCGCCGATCAGCAGGTCGTCCGCCGCCGAGCCCAGCAGCGGCGTCTGCACCTCGCCGGCGCCCTCCTGCGGGTCGTACGACAGCCCCTCCGGCAGGTACGGGACGGGGGAGCGGTCGGGCCCCGCCGCGCCGGAGGCCGGGTAGCCGCCGCCGAGCACCGTCACCACGCCCACCCCGGGCCGCCGCACCACCGGCTGGGCGAACAGCGCCGCCGGACGCCCCCGGAACGAGCGGTAGTTGTCGAACAGCCGGGGCACGTACAGCCCGGAGCCGGCCGCCACCTCGGTCACCGCCGCCTCCGCCACCGTGGACTCCACGCTGCCGGTGCCACCGCCGTTGACGAACTCCAGCTCGGTCACCTGCCGCAGCCGCCGCACCACCGCGGCCCGCCGCTCGGCCAGCTCGGCCCGGGCCTTCGCCTGCATCAGCCGGATCGCCGCCGAACGCAGCGGCCGCCCCTTCACCGTGTCGCCGACCCCGGCGATGTGCCCCTCGTACGCCATCAGCCCGACCACCCGGAAGCCGCGGCGACGCTGCACGTGCTCGGCCAGCGCGCCGACCGCCTCGGGCGTGCGCAGCGGCGAACGGCGGGCGCCCACCCGGACCCGGCCGCCCAGCAGGTGCAGCGCGGTGTCCAGCTCCAGGCAGACCCGCACCTCGGCGGAGCCCTCGCGGGCCGCGTCGATCAGCTCCAGCTGCGCCGGGTCGTCCACCAGGACCGTGATCGCGGCGGCCAGTTCGGGGTCGGCCGTGAGCTCGGCGAAGCCGGCCCGGTCGGCCGACGGGTACGCCAGCAGGACGTCCCGGAAGCCCGAGCGGACCAGCCAGATCGACTCGGCCAGGGTGAAGCTCATGATCCCGGCGAAACCGTCCGTCGCCAGCACCCGCTCCAGCAGCGCCCGGCAGCGCACCGACTTGCTGGCCACCCGGATCGGCTTCCCCGCCGCCCGGCGGACCAGATCGGCCGCGTTGGCGTCGAACGCCGCCAGGTCGACGATGGCCAGCGGGGCGTCCAGGTGCGCGGTGGCCCGGTCGTAGCGGGCGCGGTCGGAGGCGGTGGCGCCGAGAACCGGCGCGAGATCCAGGGCCATGCGCGCAGACTGCCACATCGCGCTACCGGTGGGTAGAGGTGTCGCGCGAGGCCGGGGGAGCCGCCGCCGTTCGGTGGCATACGCTCACGGGGTGGAGCGCAAGAACATTCCGAACCCCGGATTCGCCGAGGACGACGGCACCGCCGATCCCCGACTCGCCGCCGCCCTGGCCGCCTGGGCCGCCGACCCCGCCACCGAGCCCGACGTGCTGGCCGCGCTGCGGCCCAGCCGGCTGATGGTGCCGATCGTGGCGCTGCTCGGGGAGGTGGAGATCGATGCCCACGGCCACAAGCACGAGAAGACCAGCGACATGGCCGTCCCGGTGGTCCAGGCCGCCGACGGTCGCCGCGCGCTGCCGGCCTTCACCTCGCTGGACGCGATGGCCCGCTGGCGCGCGGACGCCCGCCCCGCCCCGGTGGCCGCGCCGCAGGCCGCAATGGTCGCCTACTCCGAGCAGGCCGACACCCTGCTGGTCGACCCGGCCGGCCCGGTCGCGTACCGGCTGAGCGGCGCCCGGCTGCGCGCCCTCGCCGAGAACCGGCCCTACCTGCCGCCGCTGGAGGACCCCGACGTCCGGGACGCCGTCCGCGCCCTGCTCGCCGCCCAGCCCGCCGTGGTCGCCGCCCACCTGGTCCCCGCCACCGACGCCGACGGCACCCTCGCCGTCCTGCTCGACGCCGACGCCGACCCCCGCGAGCTGGTCACCGCCCTCACCGGCGACCCCACCCTCCGCGTCCGCCTCGACCGCGGCCTTCAACTCGCCGTCCTCCGCGAGCCCCTGCCGGGCGAGCCCTTCTATTCACGCTGACGTGAAAACAGGGGCGCGTGGGGGCACCTCCCGGCCGAAGGCTGGGGGAGAACTGCGCGCCAGCCGAAGGCTCAGGTAGAGCGATGGGCTGGTCGCGCAGTTCCTCGCGCCCCTGAAAAGCCTGCCGGCGCCGCCCCCGCGAGCCCTTGGCGGGCGAGCCTTTCCAAGTGAGGTGAACCCAAAAGGGGCGCGGGGAACTGCGCGCCCAGCCATGCACTCAGGTAGAGCGATGGCTGGTCGCGCAGTTCCCCGCGCCCCTGAAAAAACTTACGAGTACACGGGCCCCGTGAACTTCTCGCCCGGCCCCGCCCCCGGCGCGTCCGGCACCAGCGACGCCTCGCGGAACGCGAGCTGCAGCGAGCGCAGCCCGTCCCGCAGCGGCGCGGCGTGGAAGTTGGAGATCTCCGGCGCACCGGCGGTGACCAGCCCGGCCAGAGCGGTGATCAGCTTGCGGGCCTCGTCGAGGTCCTTGTCGGCCTCGCCGCCCTCGGCGAGCCCGCACTTGACGGCCGCGGCGCTCATCAGGTGCACCGCCACGGTGGTGATCACCTCGACGGCCGGGACCTCCGCGATGTCGCGGGTCAGGTCGTCGAAGCCGAGGGCCTCGTCAGTGTTCTCGGGCTGGCTGGTCAAGGTGGGCTCACTCCGTCGTGCCGACTGCGTACACAGGGAGGGTACAAGGGCGGCTCGCCGGGCCCGGAATACCGGTGGCCCCCGGAACGCTGCTATGATTCGAGACTGACCGGCCAGGAATCCGTAACGGAGACCCGGCCAGCAAGTGGAGGCTCCACCCAGGAGGCCCGAGAGGGCAACCGCGACAGTCTCCCACCCGATCGACCTCCGGGTCGACGGGTCCGGTCCGCGACAGGCGCCGCAAGGATGCCGGTCGCCAGTGGTGTCCGTGAGGACATCCCGGAATCGTGGAGCCCCGCCTGTACCGTGCGGGGCTTTTTTCGTGCGTTCGGTGCCTCTGTCCGAGGACAGTGGCAGCGGAGCATGAATGAAGCCCCGCCCAGTGGTCGAAACCACTACGTGCGACCGCCGCCCGACGGTCGCAACGAAGAAGGTGCAACCGAGGAGGCCCCATCAGCACCGAGCCCCGCATCAACGACCGGATTCGCGTCCCCGAGGTGCGACTCGTCGGTCCCAGCGGCGAGCAGGTCGGCATCGTCCCGCTCGCGAAGGCGCTGGAGCTTGCCCAGGAGTACGACCTCGACCTGGTCGAGGTCGCGGCGACCGCCAGGCCGCCCGTGTGCAAGCTCATGGACTACGGCAAGTTCAAGTACGAGTCGGCGATGAAGGCCCGTGAGGCGCGCAAGAACCAGGCGCACACGGTCATCAAGGAGATGAAGCTCCGGCCGAAGATCGACCCGCACGACTATGACACCAAGAAGGGTCACGTCGTCCGGTTCCTCAAGCAGGGCGACAAGGTCAAGATCACGATCATGTTCCGCGGTCGTGAGCAGTCCCGCCCCGAGCTGGGCTTCCGACTGCTGCAGCGGCTCGCGGACGACGTCCAGGAGCTCGGCTTCGTCGAGTCCTCCGCCAAGCAGGACGGCCGGAACATGATCATGGTTCTTGGCCCGCACAAGAAGAAGACCGAGGCAATGGCCGAGGCCCGCGCCATCGCGGACGCCCGCAAGGCCGAGCGCCAGGGCCGCACCGCTGTCGCGGACGCCGAGGAGTCGGAGGAGGCCGTCGAGGCGGCCGAGACCGTCGAGGCGACCGAGACCGCCGAGGCGCCGGAGGCCCCCGAGGCCGCCGAGGCCGCCGAGGTCGAGCAGCCGGCCGAGGCCGCTCAGGACGTCTGAGCCTGCGGGCTCACGGCGGATCCGAGCGGATCGGCCACGTGGTACCGGGGCACCCGCCCCGGCGACCGAGATCAACACCGGTTCCGGCCCGCACCCCGGGGTGCGGGCCGGAACGGACCGACGAGGAGAAACGGCGACATGCCGAAGCAGAAGACGCACAGCGGCGCCAGCAAGCGCTTCAAGATCACTGGCTCCGGGAAGGTGCTCCGCGAGCGCGCCGGCCGTCGCCACCTGCTCGAGCACAAGCCCTCGACGCTGACCCGCAAGCTGGCCGGCAACGCCGAGATGGCCCCCGGCGACGCCAAGAAGATCAAGAAGCTTCTCGGCAAGTGATCGCCCGCCCGCGGCCCCGCCGCGGGACCAGCTGATCCTTACCGACCGAATCGAATAACGGACCGCCGGCACGACCCACGGTCCGGAACCAAGGAGTAATCAAGTGGCACGCGTCAAGCGGGCAGTCAACGCCCACAAGAAGCGCCGGGTCATCCTCGAGCGGGCCAGCGGTTACCGCGGCCAGCGCTCCCGCCTTTACCGCAAGGCCAAGGAGCAGGTCACCCACTCGCTCGTCTACAACTTCAACGACCGCAAGAAGCGCAAGGGCGACTTCCGTCAGCTGTGGATCCAGCGCATCAACGCTGCGGCCCGCGCCAACGGCATGACCTACAACCGCTTCGTGCAGGGCCTGAAGGCCGCCGGCGTCGAGATCGACCGCAAGATGCTCGCCGAGCTCGCGGTCAACGACGCCGCCACCTTCGCCGCCCTCGTCGAGGTCGCGAAGAAGGCGCTGCCGGAGGACGTCAACGCGCCCAAGGTCGCCGCCTGATCCAGGCAACGCGTCAGTTGAGCTTCTCGGACCCGCAGGTGCCAGTGCCTGCGGGTCCGAGCCGCATTCAGGCCGCTGCGGCCCCTTCAGAGAACGAGACCATGCAGAGCACCGACACCCCCCTGCTCACCTCCGTCCGCTCGCCGCGCGTGGTCGCCGCCCGCAAGCTGGCCCGGCGCAACCAGCGGAGCAAGGAGCGCCGTTTCCTCGCCGAGGGCCCGCAGGCCGTCCGGGAGGCGGTGGCGTACGGCCGGGCACCGGGCTCGAGCGAGCACGCCGTGGTGGAGATCTACCTCACCCAGGACGCCGCCGAGCGGCACGCCGCGATCGTCGCGGACGCGCGGGAGGCCGGCCTGCCGGTGCTCACCGCCACCGACGAGGTGATCGCCGAGATCTGCGACACCGTGACCCCGCAGGGCATCGTGGCGCTCTGCCGCTTCATCGACACCCCGTTCGAGGAGGTGCTGCGGGCCCGCCCGCAGCTGGTCGCCGTGCTGGCGCACGTCCGCGACCCCGGGAACGCGGGCACCGTGCTGCGCACCGCCGACGCGGCCGGCGCGGACGCGGTGATCCTCACCGACGCCTCGGTCGACCCGTACAACCCGAAGGCCGTCCGGGCCTCCGTCGGCAGCCTGTTCCACCTGCCGTTCGCCACCGGGGTGCCGATCGAGGAGGCTGTCGCCCGGCTGCGCGAGGCCGGGGTACGGGTGCTCGCCGCCGACGGCGCGGGGGAGCGCGACTTGGACCAGGAGCTCGACGAGGGCACCCTCGGCGCGCCCGGCGCATGGGTGTTCGGGAACGAGGCGTGGGGTCTGCCGGAGGAGACCCGCGCACTGGCCGACGAGGTGGTGCGCGTCCCCATCCACGGGCATGCCGAGAGTCTCAACCTCGCCACGGCCGCCGCCGTGTGCCTCTACGCCTCCGCCCGCGCCCAGCGCTCTCCCGGAGGGTGTCGCGCGAAGGGCCAGTAGCGCTAGGGTCTGGGGCGGGGAGAAGCGCCGGGGAGGACAGCGATGGGCGGCAGCAGTCGGGCCGAGCTCGACCCGGACGACCTGCCGGACGGCCTGGTCGTCGCCGACGAGCAGGGCCGGGTGACGGTGTTCAACCGGGCGGCCGCCCGGATCACGGGGCTGAGCCCGCAGGCGGTCCTGGGCCGCCCGCTGGAGCAGGCCCTGCCGCTGGAGGACCTGGACGGCCGCCGCTGGTGGCCGCTGACCGACCCGTACGGCGGCCTGGCCATCCGGACCGGACAGCCCGAGCGCAACCTGTTACTGCCCGGCGGCCGCGAGGTGCTGGTCTGCGCCCGCTACCTCCGGGACCGGCCGCTCGGGCCGGTGCGGCGGGTCACCGTCGCGCTGCGCGGCACCGAGGCCCGCCGGCGCACCGAGCGCAGCCACGCCGAGCTGATCGCCACCGTCGCGCACGAGCTGCGCTCCCCGCTGACCAGCGTGAAGGGGTTCACCGCGACCCTGCTGGCCAAGTGGGAGCGGTTCAACGACGGGCAGAAGCGGGTGATGCTGGAGACCGTCGATGCCGACGCGGACCGGGTCACCCGGCTGATCGCCGAGCTGCTGGACATCTCCCGGATCGACGCCGGCCGGCTGGAGCTGCGCAAGCAGCGGGTCGACCTGGCCGCGGCGGTCCGCCGGCACGTGGACGGCAAGGTCGCCGCGGGCACCCCCGCCGAGCGCTTCGACATCCGGATCGCCGAGCCGCTCGGCGAGCTGTGGGCGGACCCGGACAAGGTCGACCAGGTGCTCGCCAACCTGCTGGAAAATGCGGTGCGGCACGGCGAGGGAACTGTCACGATCGAACTGGCGCCCGCCAAGGAAGTGGTCGAGGCGGCCGGCTGGGAGCCCACGGGCACCCCGCCCCGAGTGCTGGAAGGTACGGCGGTCACGGTGAGCGACGAAGGCGGAGGCATCCCCGAGGAGTCGATGCCGCGCGTCTTCACCCGCTTCTGGCGCGGCTCCAAGCGCGGCGGCACCGGCCTCGGCCTCTATATCGTCAAGGGCATCGTGGAGGCCCACGGCGGCGCGATCCGGATCAGCCGGGCGCCCGGCGGCGGTGCTCAGTTCCGATTTATCCTGCCCGCCGCGATCCCGGACTTCATGTACTGACGTCCCCGGCGGGCTTCCCAGCGGGCGGTCACGCGCGGTAGGCGCGTGCGCGCTACGACTACACTCGACCTTTGGCGTTGTGGGACGCCCTGCGCGGCCGCGCCGCGGACACCCCTCCCGATCCCGGGTCCGGGGGCTGCCCGTGCCCCGGCCACGCCGGGCGTGACGCAAGGGCGAGCAACACCCCCTGATCACGAGCAGGAGCACGGGAAAGATAGAGATGTCCGCACCCAACAAGTCGTACGACCCGGTCGAGGTCGAGGCACTCAAGCCCGAGGTGGTGGAGCAGGCGCGGGACGAGGCGTTCGCCGCGTTCGCCGCCGCCGCCAGCCTGGAGGAGCTGAAGCAGGCGAAGGTCGCCCACACCGGGGACCGCTCGCCGCTGGCCCTCGCCAACCGCGAGATCGGCGCCCTGCCCCCGCACGCCAAGGCTGCCGCCGGCAAGCTCATCGGCCAGGCCCGCGGCGCGGTCAACCAGGCCCTGGCCAAGCGCCAGACCGAGCTGGAGGCCGAGCGCGACGCCCGGGTCCTGGTCGAGGAGGCGGTGGACGTCACGCTGCCGTACGACCGGGTTCCGCGCGGCGCCCGGCACCCGCTGACCACCCTGGCCGAGCGGATCGAGGACACCTTCGTGGCCATGGGCTACGAGGTCGCCTCCGGCCCCGAGGTCGAGGCGGAGTGGCTCAACTTCGACGCCCTCAACCTGCACCAGGACCACCCGGCCCGCTCGATGCAGGACACCTTCTTCGTGCAGGCCCCGGACGGCTCGGCCGACTCCGGCGTGGTCATGCGCACCCAGACGTCCCCGGTGCAGATCCGCACCATGCTGGACCGCCGGCCGCCGCTCTACGCGGTCAGCCCCGGCCGGGTCTACCGCACCGACGAGCTGGACGCCACCCACACCCCCGTGTTCCGCCAGGTCGAGGCCATCGCGGTGGACGAGGGCATCACCTTCGCCGACCTCAAGGGCACCATCGAGGCGCTGGTCGAGAAGCTCATCGGCACCGGCCTGGAGTTGCGCTGGCGCCCCTCGTACTTCCCGTTCACCGAGCCCAGCGCCGAGATCGACCTGCAGTGCTTCGTCTGCCGCGGCGCGTCCGTCGGCAACCCCGACCGCCCTTGTCGCACCTGCTCCTCCGAGGGCTGGATCGAGCTGGGCGGCTGCGGCGTGGTCAACCCCCGCGTGCTGGTCGCGGCCGGTGTCGACCCCGACCGCTACAGCGGCTTCGCCTTCGGCCTGGGCCTGGAGCGAATCCTCATGAACCGCCACAACGTCGCCGACATGCGCGACATGGTCGAGGGTGACGTCCGCTTCACCCTCCCGTTCGGGATGGAGATCTGATGCGCGTCCCGCTTTCCTGGCTGCGCGAGTACGTCGACCTGCCGGCCGGTGAGACCGGTCGCGACGTGGCGGCCCGCCTGGTCCGCGCCGGGCTCGAGGTCGAGACCGTCGAGCAGCTCGGCGCCGACCTCAAGGGCCCGCTGGTGGTCGGCGAGGTGCTCTCCATCGACGAGCTCTCCGGCTTCAAGAAGCCGATCCGGCACTGCTTCGTCAACGTCGGCACCGCCAACGGCACCGGCGAGCCGCAGGAGATCGTCTGCGGCGCGACCAACTTCGCCGTCGGCGACAAGGTCGTCGTGGTCCTGCCGGGCGCCGTGCTGCCCGGCCCGTTCCCGATCGCCGCGCGGCAGACCTACGGCCACACCTCGGCCGGCATGATCTGCTCCGCCCGCGAGCTCGGCATGGGTGACGACCACAACGGCATCATCGTGCTGGAGTCGCACCACGAGCCCGGCACCGACGCCGTCGAGCTGCTCCAGCTGGTCGACGAGGTCCTCGACATCGCCGTCACCCCGGACCGCGGCTACTGCCTGTCCATGCGCGGCGTGGCCCGCGAGGCCGCCGCCGCGTACGGCCTTCCGCTGGCCGACCCGGCGCTGCTGGACGTGCCCCCGGCCAACTCCTACGGCTACCCGGTCAAGGTCGCCGACCCGGCCGGCTGCGACCGCTTCGTCGCCCGCACCGTCACCGGCGTCGAGCCGTCCGCCCGGACCCCGATCTGGATGCAGCGCCGCCTGCAGAAGGCCGGCATCCGCCCGATCTCGCTGACCGTCGACATCACCAACTACGTGATGCTCGAGGTCGGCCAGCCGCTGCACGCCTACGACCGGAACCGGGTCGACGGCCCGATCCAGGTCCGCCGGGCCGAGGAGGGCGAGATCCTCACCACCCTCGACGGGGTCAAGCGCAAGCTGTCCGCCGAGGACCTGCTGATCTGCGACAACTCCGGCCCGATCGGTCTGGCCGGCGTCATGGGCGGCGCCACCACCGAGATCCTCGACCCGGTGCTCGACCCGGAGACCGGCCTGGTCACCGGCTCCACCGAGGTGATCGTCGAGGCGGCGCACTTCGACCCGATCGCGGTCGCCCGCACTGCCAAGCGCCACAAGCTGCCCTCCGAGGCGTCCAAGCGCTTCGAGCGCGGCGTCGACCCGGAGGCCGCCCGCGCCGCCGCCCAGCGCGCGGTCGACCTGCTGGTCCTGATCGCCGGCGGCACCGCCGAGGCCGGTGTCACCGACATCGCGGCCCCGCACCCCGTGCGCACCATCTCCATCGCCGCGGACCTGCCGGACCGCGTCGCCGGCACCGAGTACGGCCGCGAGACCGTCACCCGGCGCCTGCAGGAGATCGGCTGCGGCGTGGTCGGCGCCGACACCCTCGAGGTCACCCCGCCGTCCTGGCGCCCCGACCTCACCGACCCGTACGACCTCGCGGAGGAGGTCATCCGGCTGGAGGGCTACGACAACGTGCCCGCCCGGATGCCCACCGTCCCGCCGGGCCGCGGCCTGAGCGAGGCCCAGCGCTTCCACCGCCGGGTCGGCGTGGCGCTGGCCGGCGCCGGCTACGTCGAGATCAACGCCTACCCGTTCCTCGGCGAGGCCGCGTTCGACGGCCTCGGCCTGGACAAGGACGACCGGCGCCGCCGTACCGTCAAGCTGGTCAACCCGCTCAACGACGAGGAGCCGGCGCTGCGCACCACGCTGCTGCCCGGCCTGCTCGGGGCGCTGCGCCGCAACATCGGCCGCGGCAACACCGACCTCGCCCTGTTCGAGACCGGCACCGTCTTCCTGCCCAAGGACGAGCTCAAGGTCGCCCCGCGCCTGCCGGTCGACCGCCGGCCCAGCGACACCGAGATCGCCGAGCTGAACGCCGCCCTCCCGCACCAGCCGCGCCGGGTCGCCGTCGCGCTGGCCGGCGAGCGGCTGCCGTCCGGCTGGTGGGGCAAGGGCTCCGGCGCCGTGTGGGCCGACGCGATCGAGGCCGGCCGTACGGTCGCCGCCGCCGCCGGCGTCGAACTGACCGTCCGCCAGGCCCAGTACGCGCCCTGGCACCCGGGCCGCTGCGCCGAACTGCTGGTCGGCGACGTGGTCGTCGGCCACGCCGGCGAGCTGCACCCGCGGGTCATCAAGGCGCTGCACCTGCCCGAGCGCACCAGCGTGATGGAGCTCGACCTCGACCTGGTCTTCGAGGACGGCCGCCGCGTCAGCGGCCCCGCCGTCTCCGCGTACCCGGTCGCGACCCAGGACGTCGCGCTGATCGTCGACAGCTCGGTGCCGGCCGCCGAGGTCGAGGCCGCGCTGCGCGAGGGCGCCGGCGAGCTGCTGGAGGCGATCCGGCTGTTCGACGTCTTCACCGGCGAGCAGGCGGGCGAGGGCAAGAAGTCGCTGGCGTACACGCTGCGGTTCCGCGCCGCGGACCGCACGCTGACCGCCGACGAGGCCACCGCCGCACGCGAGGCCGCGGTCGCCCTGGCGGGCAGCCGTACGGGCGCGACGCTGCGCGGCTAGTTTCCTTCAGGGGCGCGGGGAACTGCGCGACCAAGCCATCGCTCCACGTGAGCGCGTGGCTGGGCGCGCAGGCCCCGCGCCCCTCGTGGTTGGCCCGCCAGGACCGGTGCCGTCAAGCTGGAGGGAGGGTCCTGCGACCTCCGGAGGCGAGCGTGCCGTGAACATCCACCGCATCGGGCGAGAGATCAGCGTCCTCAGCGACTGCCTGGAGGTGCCCGGGCTGGGCTTCCTCCCGGTGAACGCGTTCGTGCTGCACGCGGCCGAGCCGGTCGTGGTGGACACCGGACTCGGGCTGCCGGACCGGGACTTCCTGGCGGCGGTCGGTGAGGTGCTGGACCCGTCCGAGGTGCGGTGGATCTGGCTGACCCACCCCGACCGCGACCACACCGGCGGCCTGTTCGCGCTGCTGGAGGCGGCCCCCGAGGCGCGACTGGTCACCACCTTCGTGGGAGTGGGCATCCTGTCGTGCGAGACCCCGGTGCCGCTCGACCGGGTGCACCTGCTCAACCCCGGCCAGTCGCTGCCGGTGGGGGACCGGACCCTGCACGCGTTCCGTCCGCCGCTGTGGGACAACCCGGCGACGGTGGGCTTCTACGACGACCGCACCCGCGCCTGCTTCAGCTCGGACTGCTTCGGCGGCGTGATGCCGACCGCCGACGTCGCGGCCGGCGACGACGCGGGGGTGCTGGCCCCCGCCGACCTGCGGGACTCGCAGCTGCTCTGGGCGAGTGTGGACAGCCCGTGGCTGGAACTGGTGGACCGGGACACGTTCCTGACCACGGTGCACCCGCTGCGCGACATGGCGCCGGAGTCGGTGCTGTCGACCCATCTGCCGCCCGCGGTGGACCTGTTGCCCGCGCTGCTGGACTTCGTCAGCGGTGCGCCGGGGCTGACCCCGTTCGTCGGCCCGGACCAGCAGGCGCTGGAGCGGATGCTGGCCGGGTTCGAGCCCGCGGCGCCGTAGCGACCTCTGACGGTCCTCTGTCACAAACCGCCGCAACCCCTTGCGGGGACGGTGGACCTGACGCTTCAATCCTGGTTAGGAAAGTTTCCTATCCTTCCTGCGCGGCACCCCCATGCCCGCACCGAAGCAGACGGAGCGTCACATGCACTCAGCACAGCACCGCGCCGCCCGCACCACCCGTACGAGCCGTACGACCCGCACCGCCCTCGCAGTCCTGCTGGCCGCGGTCCCCCTCACCCTGGCCACCGCGGGCGTCGGCAACGCCGCCCCGGTCCCGGCCGGGGCGGTCCAGCTCGCCGGCGTCGGCCTGGACGACGCCCACAAGAAGGAGATCGCGATGGAGCTGGTCTCCAGCGCGGAGAACTCCTCGCTGGACTGGAAGGCCCAGTACAAGTACATCGAGGACATCCACGACGGCCGCGGCTACACCGGCGGCATCATCGGCTTCTGCTCGGGCACCGGCGATATGCTCGAACTGGTCCAGCACTACACGGACCTGAAGCCCGGCAACATCCTGGCCAAGTACCTGCCCGCGCTGAAGAAGGTCAACGGCAGCGAGTCGCACTCCGGCCTGGGCTCCGCGTTCACCAACGACTGGGCCACCGCCGCCAAGGACACCGTCTTCCAGCAGGCGCAGAACGACGAGCGCGACCGGGTCTACTTCAACCCGGCGGTCAAGCAGGGCAAGGCGGACGGACTGCGCGCGCTCGGCCAGTTCATCTACTACGACGCCATCGTGATGCACGGCCCGGGCTCGGACTCCGACAGCTTCGGCGGCATCCGCGCCGCCGCCATGAAGAAGGCCAAGACCCCGGCCCAGGGCGGCGACGAGGCGACCTACCTCAAGGCGTTCCTGGACGCCCGCAAGGTCGTCATGAAGAAGGAGGAGGCGCACGCCGACACCAGCCGGGTCGACACCGAGCAGCTGGTCTTCCTCAACGCCAAGAACTTCGACCTCAACCCGCCGCTGAAGTGGAAGGTCTACGGCGACCCGTACCAGATCAACAGCTGACCGGCGGCCCGCCCGGCATCGCCGGGAGGGGCGGTCCGCGCCGACCATGGAGACACCATGGCCGCGGCCACCCCTCCCGGCGCCGCGCGGCCTTCGCACTGGCGGCCCGCCTTCGTGCCGGTCCGATAACCGGGCGACAGGCCCGGGACGGACTTGCTAGCTTCCCCGGCATCGCGCTTCGCCGAGGGGAGATGACGGGCAGTCATGGAGTTCAGGCTCGACGGACCGGTCCTGGAAGGCGCACTCGTACGGCTCGAGCCGCTCGAACACCGCCACGCGGCCGACCTGGCCGCCGCGGTGGCGGGCGACCGCAGCTCGTACGGCTTCACCTGGGTGCCCGCGCCCGAGGAGGTGGGAGCGTACATCGACGCCCAGCAGGCCCGGGCGGCCACCGGCCGGCTCGCCCCGTACGCCCAGATCTCGCGGGCCACCGGCCGCGCGGTCGGCGCCACCGCCTACTGGGAGCCGCGGACCTGGCCGGAGAGCGGCGAGCTGTACGCGGTCGAGGTCGGCTTCACCTGGCTCGCCCCCGCGGCCCAGGGCACCGGGCTGAACACCGAGGCCAAGCTGCTGCTGCTCCGGCACGCCTTCGACACCTGGGGCGTGACCCGGGTCGACCTGAAGACCGACGCCCGCAACGCCCGCTCCCGGGCCGCGATCTCCGCGCTCGGCGCCTCCTTCGAGGGCGTGCTGCGCAGCTCCTTCCCGTCCTGGGCGCCCGGCGAGCGCGGGCGGCGGCTGCGCGACACCGCGATCTTCTCCGTCCTCGCCGACGAGTGGCCCGACTGCCGCGCCCGCCTGGAGGACCGGCTGGCCCGACGGCCTACCGGATCTTTCTGATAATCAGGCGACACGGCGCGGCGGGGACGATAGCTTTCCGGACGTGGCGAAACTCAACCAGATCATCGCGGTCGAAAAGGGCGTCAAGTCGAAGTCCTTCCAGGAGCTGACCCAGGCCCACCACGGCCTGCAGAAGCCCGCCCTGCTCGCCGGCATCTCCCGCACGTACCAGCCCAAGGACGAGGAGGGCGAGCAGCTGCCGCCCGAGTCCACCCGGGTGCAGGTGCGGGCCGAGGACATCCTGCGCGACACCGCCGCCTCGCTCACCCGGCTGTTCGACGTCACCGCGACCAAGGACTGGGCGAACTGCGCAGCCCGGGCCGACGTGGTCGTGGACGGGCAGCCGCTGCTGAAGGACGTGCCGGTCACCTATCTGCTCTTCCTGGAGAAGCAGTTGACCGACCTGTACACCTTCGTCCGCAAGCTGCCGGTGCTGGACGCCTCCGAGGCGTGGAGCCCGGACCCGTCCACCGACGCGTGGAAGACCGACCCGGTCCGCACCATCCGCACCAAGAAGGTGCCG
This sequence comes from Kitasatospora cinereorecta, assembly GCF_024172095.1. Lineage (GTDB taxonomy): Bacteria > Actinomycetota > Actinomycetes > Streptomycetales > Streptomycetaceae > Kitasatospora > Kitasatospora cinereorecta. Next base: position 582,405 of record NZ_JAMZDX010000002.1, read on the forward strand.
CGCAACCACGTCAAGGCCGAGGCGACCGAGAAGCACCCGGCGCAGGTCGAGGTGTACTACGAGGACATCCCGGTCGGGTACTGGACGACGGTGAAGTTCTCCGGTGCGCTGCCCGCCCGCCGGGTCAACGAGCTGGTGCAGCGGGTCGAGAAGCTGCAGCAGGCGGTCCAGTTCGCCCGTGAGGAGGCGAACGGCGGCGACGTCACCGACAAGCGGGTCGGCGATGCCGTGTTCGGCTACCTGTTCGGGTAGCCTCCTGAACGCCCCTCGTGCGAGCGTGGGGGCGCGCCGGGTGTTCCCGGCGCAAAGCTGAAGCTGACAGTTGAAGCTGACGCGGGGTAACGGTGGAGGTTCGAATCCTCCCCCCGGCACGTCCTGCCGGGGTGGCCCAAGCGGTAGAGGCAGCCCCTCAATCTCAGACTCTCGCTCCAGTCTCAGCATTCGCCGCCGAGCGCCGGATCGACCGGACGCGGACCGAAAGTGTCGGATGCGGGTTCAAGTCCCGCCTGTGCCTCTGCTTCCTGGCACGGTAGTTCAAAGGCAGAACACGGCGCTCTTAAGCTGATCCGCGTCCTTAAACGTGCCGGTGCGAGCAATTGGGTGGCACCTCAGGGGCCCGGGAGCTGGATACCGCTCCCGGGCCCCGTCACGCCACCACGTCTGATCAGAACCCTGGAGCCCGACCCCCTGATGCCTTCGCCCGCCGTGTATCGCTCGCCCCGAGCGGCCGCCACCGCCGCCACCGTCCTGCTCGCGGTGAGTGCCGCGACCACGGTGTTCTCGCTCGCCGCCAACATCCACCTGTTCGGGGCGGCCGGTGACCTTGTCCCCGAAAGCTACCTGGTCGACAACGCCGTACTCGCCGACGCCGAGCAACTGTCGCAAAGCGCGGCCACGATCCACCTGCTGGTCCTGCTGTGCTCGGCGGCCACCTTCATCACCTGGTTCCACCGGGTGCGGGTGAATGCCGAGGTGTTCGACCCGTACGGGCACCGGCGCGGTCGAGGCTGGGCGATCGGCGGCTGGTTCACTCCGGTGGTCGTCGTCTGGTTCCCGCGGCAGATCGCCCGCGACACCTGGCAGGCCAGCGTCCGGACGGACGAGTATGGGGTGCGCGCACCGCTCTCCCCGACGCTGCTGAACCTCTGGTGGGGCACCTGGTGGGCGGCCAAACTCCTCGGCCAGATGGGATCGCGGCTCAGCACCGACGCCTTCCAGGCGTACGCCTACCAGGAGGCGGTCGGTTGGCTGATCGCCTCCGACCTGCTGGAGCTGGCCGCCGCCGGCTTCGCGATCGCGCTGGTCCGCCGCCTGACCGCGATGCAGGAGCAGCGCTTCGCCGAGGCCGCCGCCCGCGCCTACGGCGTCCCCGTCGCCACCGTTCACGGCTGATGGACAACGGAAGGGCCCCGGCGGATGCCGGGGCCCTTCGCCGTACCCGGGGTCAGGCGGCGGTGTAGTCGTAGAAGCCGCGGCCGGACTTGCGGCCGAGCAGGCCCGCGTCGACCATCCGGGAGAGCAGCGGGGGAGCGGCGTACAGCGGCTCCTTGTACTCCTCGTACATCGACTCGGCGATCGAGACGATGGTGTCGAGGCCGATCAGGTCGCACAGGCGCAGCGGCCCCATCGGGTGGGCGCAGCCGGCCTCCATGCCCTTGTCGATGTCGGCCGCGGTGGCGACACCCGACTCGAACATCCGGACGGCGGAGAGCAGGTACGGCACCAGCAGGGCGTTGACCACGAAGCCGGCCCGGTCGCGGGCGCGGATCGGCTCCTTGCCGAGCGCCTGCACGGCGAACTCCTCGACCCGGGCGGTGGTCTCGGCGGAGGTGGTGAGGGTGGGGATGACCTCGACCAGCTTCTGCACCGGGGCGGGGTTGAAGAAGTGCAGGCCGATGACCTGCTCGGGCCGGCTGGTGGCGGCGGCCAGCTTCACGATCGGGATCGAGGAGGTGTTGGAGGCCAGGATCGCGTCGCGGCGCTCGACCACGCGGTCCAGGGTCTCGAAGATCTTGATCTTGATGTCCTCGCGCTCGGCGACCGCCTCGACCACCAGGTCGCGGTCGGCGAAGTCGGCGAGGTCGGTGGTGAAGGAGAGCCGGGCGAGTGCGGAGTCGCGGTCCTCCTCGCTCAGCTTGCCGCGCTTGACCGCGGTCTCCAGCGAGTTGATCAGCCGGGTGCGGCCGAACTCGAGGGCTTCGCCGGTGGCCTCGGAGACCAGGACGTCCAGGCCGGAACGGGCGAAGACCTCGGCGATGCCCGACCCCATGAGGCCGCAGCCGACTACTCCGACGCGCGCGATGTCACTCACTCAGTTGCCCTTCACAGTGGTGCTGGGGGTGGCCCAGCCGGGTGCTTCGGCGGCTGCCGGGTGTGGTTCGCCCACAGGTCCGCCCGGACGACGGTACTACTCCGCTCAACGCCCGTTCACCCCCGGTGGCTCCCGCGGCCCGGGGTCTGTCACGTTCGGCCGGACGGGTGACATGTGCGGGGGCGGCCGTGTGGGCCCGGCCGGGGCGGTGAAACGGGGCGAGAATGCCAGGAACCCCAGGAGGGAGCACGGAATGGCGACGGGATCACTCGCGGGCCAGGTGGCGCTGATCACCGGGGCCGGCCGCGGGATCGGCCGGGACATCGCCATCGGCCTGGCCGCCGAGGGCATGGCGGTCGGACTCGTCGGCCGTACCCACCCCACCCTGGTGGAGACGCTCCGGGAGTGCGTCGGACACGGCGCCCGCGGCGTCGCGGTGGCCGCCGACGTCACCCGGCCCGGCAACGTCCGCGAGGCCGTCCGCGCGGTGGAGCGCGACCTCGGCCCGATCGACCTGCTGATCAACAACGCCGGCCAGATCGACCGCGACGAGGTGCCGATCTGGGAGGTGGACTCCACCCAGTGGTGGCAGGTGGTGGAGACCAACCTGCGCGGCCCGTTCAACCTGCTGCGCAGCGTGCTGCCCGGCATGGTCGAACGCGGCCACGGCCGGGTGATCAACCTCAACAGCGGCTTCGCGCTCCGCCCCGACGGCCACTACACCGCGTACGCCACGTCGAAGGGCGCCCTGTTGCAGCTCTCCGACAACATCGCCGACTCGGTGGCCGAGCACGGCATCGTCGTGCTGGACCTCAGCCCCGGCGCGGTCGCCACCGACATGACCGCGGGCATGCCGATGTTCAAGGACATGAAGGCCTGGGGGTCGATCCCGTACGTGGTCGCCGTCACGGTGGACGCCGCCCGCGGCCGCTTCGACGGCCTGCACGGGCGGTTCATCCACGCCGGCCGGGACAACCTGGAACAGCTGGTGGCCCGGGCCGAGGAGATCCGCGAGGCGGACGCCCGGACGCTGCGGCTGCGCCGGTACGGGCCCGACGACCCGATGGAGTGAGGCCGGGCCCGCCGGCGACCGGCGCGGTGGCCGGCGGGGCGGGGCGGGGCGGGGTCAGGAAGTCAGGAGCAGAGCTGACTGGCGGTCACCGCGTGCAGGCCGCGGGCGGCCAGCCCGTCCAGGATGCCGGGCAGCGCGTCCACGGTGCCGCGGTGGCCCATGTGCAGCGCGACCACCGAACCGCCGGTCACCGCGTTGAGCACCCGCCGCTGCACCACCTCGGCGCCCGGGTCGGAGTAGTCGCGCGGGTCCACGTCGAAGGACAGGCAGTGGTCGTAGCCGACCAGCTTCGCCTGCGTCCGAACCATCGGATTGGCGAACTGCGCGGCGGACGGCCGGAACCAGCGGCCGATCGACCCGGTCAGCCGCTGCAGCCGCTCGGCGCACTGGGCTATCTCGGCGTGCGCCCGGTCCGGGCTCATCGTGGAGATGTCGAGGTGGTTCTGGGTGTGGTTGCCGAGTTCGTGGCCGCCCGAGAGGATCCGCTCCGCCATCTGCGGCTGCTGGTCGAGCCAGCTGCCGACCGCCAGGACGGTCAGCCGGGCGCCGCGCTGCTCGGCGGCCTGCAGGATCGCCGTCGCCACCGCCGGATCACCCTGCCCGTGGAAGGTCAGCGTCACCTGCGGACGGTCGCGCGGCCCGTTGACCACCTCCTCCGGGGTGGACGCGGCCAGCGGCGGAGCGGGCGAGGGCGCGGTGGGGCTCGGCGAGGCCGAGGCGCTCGCGCTGCCGGCGTCCTCGGGCAGGCCGGAGGCGCCCGGCCCGGCCGTGGACAGGTGGCTGGGCTGCGGGCGCGCGGCGAACGAGGACGGCTCGGGCGCGGGCCCGTCCGGGGCGGCGCCGCAGGCGGCCGCGAGCCCGCCGGTGGCGGTGAGCGTGGCCAGGCGGGCCGTGGTGCGCAGCACGGTGCGTCGGTCGACAGTCATCGGACCCCACCTTATGCAGTGCGGAACGCCCGTGCGATTCAGCCTCCCGTCCGGCCCGGTCGGCGGGTCGGGCCCGACCTGGCCCGGGACGCCTGCCCAGCGGCGTCGGACCGCAGTCCGGCCGCCGGACGTTCACCGCCCGTTCGAGGCCCTCACGTCCGGCGGGATGTCACTCTTCCGTGACGACGGCCCGGGCGAGGGCGTCCGGGTTGTCCAGGCTGATGTTGTGGCCCGTGTCGGGTACCGCCACCACCCGCACCCCGGCCGCGGTCAGCTCCGCCTCGCCCGGCAGGCCGCCGTCCTCCGCCGGGTAGAGGAAGGTCCGGGGCAGCTCCAGGCCCAGCAGCAGCTCGCGCGTGCTCGGCTCGGTGCCCCGCGCGAGGTGGACCGCGCTGCGGTACAGCGCCTCCCGCCCCGCCAGGCGCATCGTCGCCCACCACTGCGGGCTCACCGCGTCGCGCACCCGCTCCCAGCCGTCGGCCAGGAACTCCTCCTCGGTGAAACTCGCGATCCCGCTGCTCCCGGCCCCCGGCGGCGCCGGGGTGGGGTTGGCGTCCAGATTCGCGTCCAGCAGCACCAGCCGGGCGACCAGCTCCGGGTGGCGCGCCGCCAGGACGATCGCCACCGCGCCGCCCATGCTGTGCGCGATCAGCTCGGCCGGCCCGGCGTCCGCCGCCTTCAGCACGGCGGCCAGCGCGTCGGCGTGTGCCTCCAGCGTGTAGGCGAAGCCGGTCGGCCGGTCGCTCAGCCCGAAGCCCAACAGGTCCACCAGCAGCGAACGCCGGCCGGCCAGCAGCGGGTGCAGCGCAACCTCGGTGAAGTACGCGCCCGAGGCGGCCCCCAGCCCGTGCACGTACACCCGGGTCGGTTCGGCGCCGGGCAGCTCGATCCAGCGGATCAGGTCGCCCTCCGGCGTCACCGGGGTGCTACGCATCGATGCTCTCCTCCTCCTGTGCGGCCTCTGCTTCCTGTGCTGCCTGGGCTTCTGCGGCCTTGGCCTGCTGCCAGGCCAGGTGCATCGCCAGGAGCCGCTCCCCGAGCGCCGCGCGCTCGGCGGGCGCGAGGTCGGTGAGCGGCAGCTCGAACACCTCGGCGGCGGTGGCGAACCACTCCTCGGCGCCGTCCAGCTCGCGGACCACCGGCTCGCCGCCGTCCTGACGGATCAGCAGCAGGCCGTACAGCGCGTCGAGGCCGTCCGGTCGGCGGCGGAAGAGCGTCAGCACCTGGGCGAACGGCGAGTCCGGCGAGGTGGACAGCCAGGTGTGCCGCTCCAGGAAGTCCGCCGGGACGGCCGGGCGGAGGTCGAAGTCCAGCCCGATCAGGGCGCCGCGCACGTCGTGGTCCAGCCGCCAGCCGCCGGGCACGCTCTGCGAGGGCGCCAGCCGGTACTCGAACGGGCCCTGCCGGTACGTCCCCGCGCGCAGCGGCAGCGGCTCGGCCGGACCGTCGCCGAGCCCCACGTCCACGTACCAGAGCTGCCCCTCGCAGCGGACCGTCAGCACCAGGTGGTCCCCGGTGGCCGGCTGCGGCTCCGGATGGCGGCGGGCCTGCACCCCGGAGAGGTGCCAGGTCACCTCGTACCCGAGCGCCGTCAGCAGCGTGCCGAACGCGCCGTTGAGGTGGTAGCAGTAGCCGCCGCGGCCGTCCAGGACCCGCCGGACCGACTCGGCCGGGTCGATGCCGGCCGCCCGGCCCAGGTGGATGTCGACCGTCTCGTACGGAATGTGTTCCACGTGCGCCCGGTGCAGCGCGGTCAGCGCCGCCACGGTCGGCGACTCGGGGCGGGGGAGGCGCAGACGGCGCAGGTACTCGTCGACGGTAGCGGAGTTGATCACCCGTGGGACCCTATCCGGTATGACCGACCGTCAACAGCGAATTCGTCCGCTCCCCGAACGCGCGCACGAGCTGCTTGCGGCGGTCGACGCGCCGCCGCGGCTGCGCGCCCACCTGGAGCTGGTGCACGACGTCGCGGCGCAGCTGCTCGACGGGCTCGCCGCGCGCTGGCCGCAGCTGGCGGTGGACGGCGAGGCGGTGCGGTTCGGGGCCGCCACCCACGACATCGGCAAGGTGCGGCACCCCGAGGAACTCACCGGACCGGGCCACGCCCACGAGCCCGCGGGCGCCGACCTGCTGGGGGAACTCGGCGTCCCGCCCCACGACGCGCGCTTCGCCCGGACCCACGCCTCCTGGCACCTGCCCGGCATCAGCACCGAGGAACTGCTGGTCAGCCTGGCCGACAAGATCTGGAAGAACCGCCGCCAGACCGACCTGGAGGACCTGGTCGTGGCCCGCCTCGCCGCCGCCTCGGGCGAGCCGTCCTGGGAGGTGTTCCTCGCCCTCGACGACCTGCTCGGCCGCCTCGGCGAGGACGCGGACCGGCGGCTGGCCCACCAGGCTGCCTTCCCGGTGGTGGGCTGACCGTGGGCGTGGCGGGAGGGTGGCCAAGGCGGTCCAGGTGGCCTCAGGCGGGTCCGGCCAGCAGGGCGGGCGGGGCGGCGCGGCGGTCGCCCTCGCGGAGCGGCCCGCCCGAGCGGGCGAGGACCGCGGCGACTGCGTCGGCGAACGGGGCGGCCGGGCCGCCGGCGGCCAGGGTCCGATAGCCGGTCAGGTAGGCGTCGGCCAGGTCGGGGGCGCCGGCGCGCAGGGCGCGGGCGAGCCACTTGCCCTTGCCCCGCCAGATGCCCGCCGCGCCCAGCAGCAGTTCGGCGGCCTGCTGGTGCAGCACCGCGGCGACGGCGAGCCGCTCGTCGGGGTCGCGGGCGTCGAGCAGGTCGTCCCGCAGGTCGGTGACCTGGTACCGCAGGGCGTCCAGGGCGGCCGGGGAGAGCGGTGCGGGGCCGGCGGTGACGGTCCGTCGCGCGTCCTCGGCCACCTGCTCGGCGCAGCCGTCCACCGAGACCAGGACCAGCCCCTCCGCGCAGAGCGACGCCATGGTGGGCACCCCGGCGGCGCGGTCCCAGGCGAACATGGTGCGGACCGACTCGGCGGTGTGGACGAAGAGTTCGGCGGGCCGCCCCTGCCAGCCGACGTTCTCCCGTCGCACCTCGACGGGGGCGCGGCAGATCACCACGACGTCCAGGTCCGAGGTGGCGGTGCCGCGGCCGCGGGCCAGCGACCCGCCGAGGAAGGCGGCCACCGCCTCCGGGAACAGCTCCCGTACCAGTGCCTGTGCCGACTCGATCGCGTCCATGCCGTTCATGGGCCCATCCTGGCTGCTCGCGGGGGGTGTCCGCACCGGGTTATCGCACCGGCTCCACGGTCCGGGAGGCCGGGGTGGTCGTGTGCGCGGCGGTCGGCGGTGCGGGCCGCCGCCCGGTCAGGCCGAGGCAGACACCGGCGCCGACCAGGACGCTGCCCGCCAGTTCACCAGGGTGCAGCACGCCGGAGCCGAGCAGCGCACCGGACAGGGCCGCGCTGACCGGGATCAGCCCGCCGAACAGGCCCGCCCGCTCCGGGCCGAGCCGGCCCAGCGCGCCGTACCAGAGCAGGAACGCCCCGCAGGTCAGCACCGCGCCGAGGTAGAGCAGCGCCAGCAGCTCGCCGCCGGTGGGCACGCGCAGGGCCGCCGATCCGTCCGCCACCAGGGCGGTCAGCGCGAACATCGGGACGGCGAGCGCGGTCGAGTACGCCGACACCCGGACCGCCCCGAGCCGCGGCAGCAGCGGCACTGCCAGCAACGAGAACGCCGCCTCGCAGACCAGGGTGCCGAGCGCGCAGAGGAAGCCGACCGCGTCGCCCGAGCCGAAGCCCTGGACGACCGCCGCGCCCGCCACCACCACGGCCGCCGCCGCGAGCAGCCGCGCCTCGGGCCGCCGTCCGGCCAGCACCGGGCCGAGCACGCCCATCAGCAGCGGGGTGCACCCGATCACGCTGCCCACCACGGCGGGGTCGGTGTGCCGCAGCGCCTGCACCATCAGCACGTTGAAGGCGAACAGGCCGGTCGCGGCCAGCGCCAGCAGCAGGCCCAGCTCGCGGCCGGTCAGCCGCGGACGCAGCCGCCCGGTGCGCCGGGCCAGCGGGAGCAGGACGGCGGCGGCCAGGGTGTAGCGCACCGCCTGCCCGCCGGGCAGCGGGTACGAGCCGAGCAGCGCGGTGACACCCGTGGAACAGCCGAGCACCGTCATCGCCACGGCGGCGCGCAGCCCGCCGGACAGGGTGGGGGAGAGAGCCATGACGGCCACGCTAGATGCGATGTGGTCCACTGGACAGGACCACTTGGCAAGCCATGGAGAGGACCACCTGTGCGGGAGCTGCTGATCACCGTCGACCACACCGCCGGCGACCTCACCGGCCAGCTCACCCGCGCCGTCCGGGCCGCCGTCCGGGACGGCCGGCTGGCCGCCGGCACCCGGCTGCCCGCCACCCGCGCGCTGGCCGGGGAACTCGGCGTCTCCCGCGGCGTCGCCGTTGAGGCGTACGCCCAACTCGTCGCCGAGGGCTACCTGGTGAGCCGCCACGGCTCCGGCACCACGGTCGCCCCCGGCGTCACCCCGACCGGCCCGGCCGCCCCGCCCCGCCCGCCCGGACCGGCGCTCGGGTACGACCTCAAGCCCGGCACCCCCGACCTGGCCGCCTTCCCCCGCGCCGCCTGGATCACCGCCGCCCGCAAGGCCCTCGCCGACGTCCCGCACCGCGACCTCGGGTACGGCGACCCGGCGGGCCTGCCGGCCGTCCGCGCCGACCTCGCCGCCTACCTCGGCCGGGTCCGCGCCGCGACCGCCACCCCGGACCGGGTGATGGTGGTCAGCGGCGTCGGCCAGAGCCTCGCCCTGCTGGTCCACCTGCTCGCCGCGCACGGCCACCGGCGGCTCGCCGTCGAGGACCCCTGCTCGCCCGGGGCACTCGGCCTGCTCCGCGCCCATGGCCTCGACCCGGTCGGCGTCCCCGTCGACGAGGAGGGCCTGCGGGTCGCCGACCTGGAGGCGAGCGGCGCCGACGCCGTCCTGCTCACCCCCGCGCACCAGTACCCGACCGGGGTGGTGCTCTCACCGGACCGCCGCACCGCCCTCGCCGCCTGGGCGCACCGCACCGGCGGCGTGGTGATCGAGGACGACTACGACGCCGAATTCCGCTACGACCGGGAGCCGGTCGGCTGCCTCCAGGGGCTGGCCCACGACCGGGTGATCCACCTCGGCTCGGTCAGCAAATCGCTCGCCCCGGGCCTGCGCCTCGGCTGGGCGGTCCTGCCGCAGTGGCTCACCGACGACTTCCGCGAGGCCAAGCGGTACGCCGACCTCGGCACCGGCGTGGTCGACCAGCTCGCCTTCGCCGGACTGCTCACCAGCGGCGGCTACGACCGCCACCTGCGCACCCTCCGCGCCCGCTACCGGCTGCGCCGCGACGCCCTGGTCGACGCGCTCGGCCGCGAGCTGCCCGGCGCCGCCGTACGCGGCGTCGCCGCCGGGCTGCACCTCTACCTCGACCTGCCGGCCGGCACCGACGAGGCCGCCGTGGTGGCCGCCGCCGCGGAGCGCGGGCTGCGGGTCGAGCCGGTCGCCCCCATGCGACTCGCTCCCGGCGGGCCCGCCCTCGCCCTCGGCTACGCGGGCCTGCCCGAGCACCGCCTGCGCGAGGCCGCCGCGCTGCTGGCGCAGGCCGTCGAGGCAGTGGGCTGACGCCAGCCACTGAGGGGCGCGTGGGGGCACCTCCCGGCCGGAGGCTGGGGGAGAACTGCGCGACCAGCCGACAGCTGAGGTAGGGCGGTGGCTGGTCGCGCAGTTCCCCGCGCCCCTCAGTGGTTGACGTCAACTCAGGTGAGGTCGGCCGCCAGGAGGTCCATCAGCAGGCCGTCGTGCCAGCGCCCGTCCGTGCCGCGTTCGTACGCCCGCAGGACGCCGACCGGGCGGAATCCCACGCGGCGGTAGCAGGCGATGGCGGCCGCGTTGTCGGCGGCCGGGTCGATGACCAGGCGGTGGTGGCCGTGGTCCTCGATCAGGTGGCGGGCCAGGGTGCGGACGGCGTCCGTGCCGAGGCCCCGGCCGTGCACCGCCGGGTCGAGGTAGACGTCGATGCCGGCGTGGCGGTACTCGGGGTCCTCCTCGGCGTACCACTGGATCTGGCCGACCACCCGGCCCTCGTACTCGATCGCGAAGACCCGGGTGTCCGCGTCGGCGAGGTCCCCGGCGACCTCCGCGGCCAGGTCCGGTCCGCCCCGCCACCACCGCCGGACCTCGGGCGTGGCCCGGATCGCGGCCAGTGCCGGGACGTCCCGCTCCTCGGCGGGCCGCAGGACGGCGCCGCGCCGGCCGTGCAGGGTGGGCAGGGCGGACGGCTCGGTGCTCATGGGCCCGACGCTACGCGCTCCAGGGGGTGTTCGCCGCGAGGTCGGCGGTCTTCAGCAGCGTCAGGACGACCAGGACGCCGAGGACGGCCACCGCGCCGGCCGCCTGCACCAGCGCCTGCCGCGACCGCGGCGCGAAGGCGTACGCCGCACCGACGGCGAGGCCCGCCAGCAGGCCGCCGAGGTGGCCCTCCCAGGACGTGAAGCCGGCCGAGACGACCATCCAGACCACGAAGGTGGCGAGCAACTGGCCGCCGCCGAGCGGGTCGTGGTGCAGCCGCCGGCTGAGCACGAAGTACCCGCCGGCCAGGCCGAAGATCGCGCCGGACGCGCCGAGCGAGGGCTGGCCGGGGTCGGCGAGCAGGTAGCCCAGCACCGAGCCGCCGAGCGCGGAGAGCAGGTAGAGGGCCAGGTAGCGGACGGCGCCGAGGCGCTCCTCGACGACCCGGCCGAGCACCCACAGCCAGTACATGTTGAACAGGATGTGGGTGATGCCGAAGACCCCGCCGGTGGGCGGCAGGTGGAGGAACGCCGAGGTGATCAGGCGGTACCACTCGCCGTGCGCCACGCCGACCGCGTGGTAGCCGGTCGGCAGCCAGGACGAGTGGACCAGGTAGTGGCCGCCGTCCGGGCCGATCACCGCCTGCCCGAGGTTGGCGAACCGGTCCACCACGTCGGGCTTGGCCAGCTCCAGCAGGTACGCCAGCACGTTGAGGACGATCAGGCCGACGGTCACCACCGGGACGCCGCCCCTCGGTATCCGTCCGCCGAACACCGACGTGGCCTGCCGGAGGCCCTTGTTGCCCTCCCGGACGCACTCCACGCACTGGTAGCCGACTGCCGCCTCGCGCCGGCAGTCCGGGCAGCTGTAGCGGTCGCAGCGGGTGCACCGCACGTACGACTCCCGCTCCGGGTGGCGGAAGCAGACGGCGGGCGGGGCGGCGGCCCCGGCCGTCGTGGTGGCGGTGTTCTCGGCGTCCATGACCTGCGTCGTTTCCCCTCGATCGGCTGACGCCCCGGCACGGGCGGCCGCGGGCGCGCCCACCCTAGGGGTAGCCACGGACAGCGATCAAGGTCCTGGTGCAGGTCAGCGGCGTACCGCGCGCAGGATCACGAACTTCGGGTTGGCCGCGACGGTCTCGCAGTTGCCGAACACCCGGCGGAGCTTGACGTGGTATCCGAGGTGCCGGTTGCCGACCACCCACAGCTCGCCGCCCGGCCGCAGCACCCGGCGCGCGCCGGTGAACATCCGCCACGCCACCGCGTCGGTGGTCGCCTGGTGGGTGTGGAACGGCGGGTTGTTGAGCACCAGGTCGGCGCAGCCGTCCGGGACGCCGGCCAGGCCGTCGCCGACCCGGAACTCGGCGGCGCGGTCCGGGCCGAGGTTCTCCCGGAAGGTCGCCTCCGCCGAGGCAACCGCCTGGAAGGACTCGTCCACGAACAGCAGTTCCGCCGCCGGATTGCCGAGCGCCGCCGCCGTACCGACCACACCGTTGCCGCAGCCCAGGTCCACCACCCGCGCCGTGTCCCGCCGCTCGGGCAGGTGCTCCAGCAGGAAGCGGGTGCCGATGTCGAGGCGCTCGGCGCAGAACACGCCCGCGTGGTTGACCACCGGACGGCCGGAGACCGCGCCCACCCCCGCAGGGAGCCGGTAGCCGTGCGGCCACGGATTGGCCGGGCGGACCAGCTCCGGGTCCGGGGTGGCGAAGATCAGCCGGGCCTTGCGCACCGCCAGCGAGGTCCTGGTCGGGCCGACCAGCTGCTCGAACAGCTTCAGCGTGGAGGTGTGGATCTCGGTCACCATGCCGGTGCCCACCACCACCGTGCCCGGGTGGAGCGACGGCGCCAGCCGGTGCAGCTGGTCCTCCAGCAGCGCCAGGCTCTTCGGCACCCGTACCAGCAGCACGTCGATCCGCTCCGGCACCGCGTCACGGGTGGTCAGCAGCCGCACCGCGTCGGCGGCGATCCCGTTGCGGGCCAGGTTGGCGGCGGCTGCGGAGCGTCCCAGGAAGGAGTCGCCGATCAGCGTCGGGCGGTGCCCCGCCAGCGCCGTGCCGAGCGCGCCCCAGCGGTCGCCGACCACCACCACGCTCCCGGAGAGGTCGACCGGTTCGGAGCGTTCGATCCCCTTGAGTTCCAGCCCCGCCAGATGGCGCAGCAGGTACTCGTCGGAGGCGTCCCAGGCACGCAGCGGGTCGCGGGGGTCCTCGGGGAACCGGGCGAGTTCGAACTCGCCCCAGGGCGTGGTGAAGCAGTTCATCGTCCCCTCAGGCTATCCGAGCCCCCACCTCGCGCCCGCCCACTACGCTGCCGCCATGGACCGCACCTCCCGTGCCGCCGGCACCGTCATCGGCTCCGCTGTCGGCGACGCCCTCGGCGCGCCCTTCGAGTTCGGCCCGGCGGGCGTCTTCGGCGGCCGCTTCCCGGTGGCCGGCGCGGGCGGCGAGATGTGCGGGGGCGGCGGCTGGGATCCGGGCGAGGCCACCGACGACACCCAGATGGCGGTCCACGTCGCCGAGTCGCTGCTCGAACGCGGCCGGCTCGACCTGCCCGACATCTACGACCGCTTCCGCCGCTGGGCCGCCGCCGATCCCAAGGACATCGGCCTGCAGACCGAGGCGGTGCTCGGCTCCGGCCTTCCGTGGGATCTGGCCGCCGAAACCCACTTCGCGACCAGCGGCCGCGCCGCCGGCAACGGCTCGCTGATGCGGGCCGCGCCGTCCGCCGTCCACTTCGCCCGGGCCGGCCGCGCCGCCACCATGGACGCCGCCCGGCGGATCGCCGCCCTCACCCACGGGGACCGCGCCGCGTGGGAGGGCACCGCGATCCTCCACGAGCTGATCCGGGTCGCCCTGGACGGCGGGGACCCGGTGGCCGCCCTGCCCGACACCCTCGCCGCCGTCCATCCCGACCACCGGGCGCGGTACGCCACCGTCCTCGCCGACGGCTGGCATCCCGACGACGCCACCGAGAACAACGGCGCGGTCTGGCCCTGCCTCGGGTCCGCGGTGTGGGCGCTGCGGACCACCGGCTCGTACGAGGACGCGGTCCGCGCCGCGATCGACCTGGGCGGCGACACCGACACCGTCGCCGCTGTCACCGGCGCGCTGGCCGGCGCGGTGTACGGCATCGATGCCGTTCCGCACCGGTGGACGGCCCCGCTGCACGTCCCGCTGCCGGGCAGCGTCCCGGGCCGGGTGCTGCGGCTGCCCGAACTCCTCGACCTGGCACGGCGCCTGACCGATGGTCCCCGCTAGCGGGGTGGTTCGGCGCCGGTGAGGTCGACGTCGTCGAAGAGTTCCAGCATCCGGGTCAGGACGCGGACGCAGGCGGTGACCTCCGCGTCGGTGAGGTCGCCGGCGGTCCGGCCGAGCAGGGCGTGCTCGCGCGAGGTGACGGCGGTGATCGCGGTGCGTCCGGCGTCGGTCAGCCGGATCAGCGAGGAGCGCTGGTGGGCGGGGTTGGGGATGGTCTCCACCAGGCCGCGCGCGGCGGCGTCGTTGACCATCCGCTGGACGAACTGGCGGCTCAGCGACTGGGCCCGGCCCATCTGCGGGACGGTCATCGGGCCGTGCTCGCGCAGCAGGTCGAGGACGGCGCGGACGCCGACGGACAGGCCCTGTGCGGCGTCCAGCTCGATCTTGCGCTGAACCCGGCGGTAGAGCGGTCCGACGAGGGCGAATACCTCCATCAGGCGCTCCGGGAGCTCTGTGGGGGAGAGGGGGCGGGCGGTCTCGGTCATGGATCCATCATGACACCTCGGTTGTCATTCTTGGAAGAACATGGCACCTTGGTTGTCATGACTGAGACCTCGATCCCCGTCGCCGGCGTCCCCACGTTCGACACCTTCGCCTCCGCGGACGGCCCGCTCGCCTACCGCGACGCCGGGCCCCGTGACGGCCGCCCGCTGGTGCTGCTGCACGCCTCGTTCGTGGACCACACCCAGTTCGACAACCTGGTGCCGGGCCTGGTCGCCCACGGCTACCGGGTGATCGCCCCGGACGCCCGCGGCCACGGCTTCTCGGCCAACGCGAGCCGGCCGTTCCGGCAGACCGACGACCTCGCCGCGCTGCTGCGCCACCTCGACCTCGACGAGCCTGCGGTGCTGGTCGGCGTGTCGATGGGCGCGATGATCGGCGTGGACACCGCCGTCGAGCACCCGGAGCTGGTCCGGGCCCTGGTGGTCAGCGGCCGCGGCATCGGCGAGCCGGACCCGTCCGACCCGTGGACCGCCGCCCGCGGGCAGGCGCAGTTCGCAGCCCTGATGGCCGGCGACATCCCGGGCTGGCTGGAGCAGTTCACGCTCTGGATCGCCGGCCCCACCCGCACCCTCGCCGACGTCGACCCCGCGCTCGTCGACCACGTCCGCGACATGGCCCTGCGGACGCTGATGAAGCACAGCCCCGGCGAGGTCGACCACACCGTGCCGGTCCAGGACGTGGCCGGCCGCGCCCGCGGGATCACCGTCCCGGTGCTGGCGATCGACGGCGCGCTCGACGCGCCCGGCGTGCTCGCCACCGTCGACGCGCTGCTCTCCGCCGTCCCGCACGGCCGCGCCACCCGGCTGGACGGCGCCGCCCACTTCACCACCTCGGAACAGCCGGAGGAGTTCACCCGGATCCTGCTCGCCTTCCTGGCGGAACTGGACGAACCGCAGGCGTGATCCGAAGGAGAAGGCCTAGCCTCGACGGCATGACCCGTGAGTTCGACCTCCGGCTCGGCGACGGCCGCACCCTGCACGCGTACGACACCGGCGACGGCCGCGCCGACGACCGGCTCGCCGTGGTCTGGCACCACGGCACCCCCAACCTCGGCTCGCCGCCCGCCCCGCTGTTCGCCGCCGCCGACCGGCTCGGGCTGCGCTGGGTGTCGTACGACCGGCCCGGCTACGGCGGTTCGACGCCCGATCCCGGTCGGGACGTGGCGTCCGCCGCGGCGTGCACGGCGGCGGTCGCCGACGCGCTGGGCATCGAGCGGTTCGCCGTGGTGGGCCACTCCGGCGGCGGCCCGCACGCCCTCGCCTGCGCCGCGCTGCTGCCGGAACGGGTGGCCGGCGTGATCGCCGCCGCCTCGCTCGCGCCGTACGACGCCGAGGGCCTCGACTGGTACGCGGGCATGGCCGACTCCGGGGTCGCCTCCCTGCGGGCCGCGGCGGCCGGGCGGGAGGCCAAGAAGCGCCACGAGCGCTCCGGCGCGGAGTACGACCCGGAGTTCACTCCCGACGACCTCGCCGCGCTGGCGGGGGAGTGGCACTGGCTGCACTCGGTCGTCGGCCCGGCCGCGGCCGCGGGTCCGGCCGCCCTGATCGACGACGACCTCGCGTACGTCCACCCGTGGGGCTTCGATCCGGCCCGGATCACCGCGCCGCTGCTGCTGCTCCACGGCGAGCGCGACCGGGTGGTGCCGGCCGCCCACGGCGCATGGCTGGCCCGGCACTGCCCCGGCGCCGAGCTGCGCCTGACCCCCGAGGACGGGCATGTCTCCGTCCTCACCGGTGCCGCCGACGCCCTCGCCCGGCTGTGCGAGCGGATGGCGGATCCGGCGTAGGAGGCCCGGTCGGGCGTAGGCGGCGCGGTCAGGCGGAGAGCGCCGAGCCGAGGGAGTCGGCGCCCAGCGGCTTGGGGGCGCCCTCCTCGTAGAAGGCGTCCACCTCGGTGAGGGCGAACCCGGCCGTGGCGAGCAGTTCCGTGATGGGACGGGTCAGGTGGCAGCCGCCGAAGACCCGCATCTGGAGCGGTTCGAGCCGGTACTGCCAGCGGCGGACCTTCACGTCCTGCTCGGGGGCGAGCCCGTGTTCCAGGAAGCGCAGCACCCCGCCGGGCTTGAGCACCCGGCGCAGTTCGGTGAGCGCGGCCTGGACGTCGGGGATGGTGCACAGCGTCCAGGTGGACAGGGCGGAGTCGAAGCTGGCGTCGGCGAACGGCAGCCGCTGCCCGTCCAGCCCGGCGCGGCGCACCAGGATGTGCGACTTCTCGACCCGCTCGGACGCCAGGCGCCAGCCCACGTCGGACGGTTCGACCGCCGACACGGAACGGACCGCGGCCGGGTAGAACGGCACGTTGTGCCCGGAGCCGAACCCGATCTCCACGACGTCGCCGACCAGGCCCGTACAGACCCGGCGGCGCAGCGGCCGGGCCGATTTCACCCCGCAGGCGACGTTGATGATCCGCGGCAGCACCTGCTCGTCGTACCAGCCCATGGCGGCCTCCGTCCCTCGACTCCAGGATGGCCGCCCGGCCCCGCCGCGCGCACCTCGCGCCACGCGGACGCCGAGGGACTCAGGGCGCCGGGGTGAAGACCAGCGAGGCGTTGTGCCCGCCGAAGCCGAAGGAGTTGGCGAGGGCCGCGGTGAGCGGGCCGCGCCGGACCCCGCCGGTGACGACGTCGAGGGCGATCCGCGGGTCGGGGGTGTCGAGGTTGCGGGTCGGCGGGATCGCGCCGTCCCGGACGGCGAGCAGGGCGGCGAGGGCACCGATCGCGCCGGCCGCGCCGAACAGGTGCCCGGTCATCGACTTGGTGGCGGTGACGGCGGCGTGGGTGCCGATCGCCTCGGTGACCGATCCGGCCTCGACCAGGTCGCCCAGCGGGGTGGAGGTGGCGTGGGCGTGGACGAGTCCGATCGCCTGCGGCGGCAGTCCGGCGGCGGCCAGCGCCAGACGCATCGCCCGCACCTGCCCGTCCGGGTGGGCGGCGGTGATGTGGTGGGCGTCGGAGGTGACGCCCGCGCCGGCCAGGGTGGCGTGGGCGCGGCCGCCGCGGGCGGCGACCCGGGAGGCCCGCTCCAGCACCAGGACGGTCGCCCCCTCGCCGATCACGAACCCGTCCCGGTCGGCGTCGAAGGGGCGGGAGGCGCGCTCGGGTTCGTCGTTGCGGGTCGAGTGCGCCTTCGCCTGGGCGAACCCGGCGAGCGGCAGCGGGTGGATGCAGGCCTCGGCGCCGCCCGCCACCACCACGTCGGCCCGGCCGAGCCGGATCAGGTCGAGCCCGAGCGCGATCGCCTCGGCGCCCGAGGCGCAGGCGCTGACCGGAGTGTGGGCGCCGCCGCGGGCGCCGAGGTCGATGGAGACCCAGGCGGCCGGACCGTTGGCCATCAGCATGGGCACGGTGTGCGGCGACACCTTCCGGACACCGGAGCGCTCCAGCACGTCGTCCTGGCCCAACAGGGTCAGGGCGCCGCCGGTGCCGGTGCCGATCACCACGGCCAGCCGTTCCGGGTCGACGTCCGGTGCGCCCGCGTCCGCCCACGCCTCGCGGGCCGCCACCAGCGCGACCTGCTCGCAGCGGTCCATCCGCCGGGCCTGCACCCGGTCCAGCTTCTCGGTCGGTTCGACCGCCAGCCGTCCGGCGAGCCGGACCGGCAGTTCGGCCGCCCAGTCCTCCTCGATCGGCCGGATCCCGTTCGCGCCCGCCAGCATCGCCGCCCAGGTGGACGCCACGTCCCCGCCGAGCGGGGTGGTCGCCCCGAGCCCGGTGACCAGCACGGCTTCGGTGTCTGTACGCACTGCCTCGACTCCTCTGTGGAATGGGTACAACAGCTCGGCGGCGGACATCGCTGCGGCGTCCGCCCCGAATGCCACCCTGCCAGCGGAGTTGTGGGGCTCCGGGTGTGATCGTCGACGGAGTATCGGCGTGGATCTTTGTAGGGTGTCGAGGCATGAACGCCGTAATTCGTGTGCGGCACGCAGGGTGGCCGGGCAGGATCGGGCCATGAACGATGTCCTGGTGGGACTGGCCGCCAATCCGTCGCTCCCGGCGGAGCTGATCGACCGTCTGATCGCCCTCGGCGATGAGGAGGTGGCCCACGAGCTGGCGTACCGCGCCGATCTCACCCGGCCGCAGGTGCTCGCGCTCGCGGCGGCCGGCGAAGGAGCGGCGATCCGCCTCGCCCGCGCCGGCCGGCTGACGGCCGGGGACGTCGACCCGGCGGCCCGGCCGGACGCCGCCCTCGCCCTGCTGGACGAGGGCGCCGGGCCACCCGCCTGGGCGCGCCTGTTCGCCGCGGACCCGCTGGCCGAGCGCCGGGAGGAGCTGGCGGGCTGCCCGTGGCTGCCGGCGGACGTGGTGGAGCTGCTCGCCGCCGACCACGCCACCGATGTGGTCGCCGAACTGGCCTGGTCGGTGCGGTCACCGCAGGTCCTGGCCCGGCTGGCCGCCCACCCCCACCTGGAGGTCCGGCGCCACGTCGCGGGCAACCCCGCCACACCGCCGGCGCAGCTCGCGGCGCTCGCGACCGGGGACGGACTGCCGCCCGCGCGCTCCTGCGAGGTCTGCGACCGGGAACCGATCCCTTTCGTCCACCCGCCGGACTGCCCGCGACCGCACTGCGCCCTGCCGCCCGGCGCGGCCTGCGACGGCGGCCACCAGTCCGCGACCCGCGCCCTCCACCACTGCCTGCTGGAGAACCCGGCGACCCCGGTCGCGGCCGTCCTGCGGTTCGCCGAGCACCCCTCCGCGCTGCTGCGGGCCGCCCTCGCCGGACGCCCCGACCTGCCGGACGAGGTGTCCGCGCGGCTGGCGGCGGACGGGATCCCGTTGGTACGGATCGCGCTGGCCCGCAACCCCGCGATCGGCGAGGCGCTCTGCCGCCGCCTGCGGGAGGACGACTACCAGGAGGTCCGGTACGAGCTGGCGCACAACCCGGCGGTGCCACTGGACGTCCTCACCGGCCTCGCCACCACCACCCGGACCGGTCCGGCCGTGCCGGCGCGGATCGCCGCCGCGAGCGAGGCCGAGATCGCGGAGCTGGCGGTGCGACCGCAGGCGGGCGTACGGCTGCTGGTGGCGCAGCGGCGGGACCTGCCGGCAGGGGTGCGGGACGCGCTCGCGGACGACCCGGACGCGAAGGTGGTGCGGGCCGTGCTCGCCCACCCCGGGCTGTCGGCGCAGCGGCTCCGTGCGGCGGTCGACCGGTTCGGGGACAAGGTCGCGGCCGGGGCGGCGGCCAACCCGGACGCGACGGCCGCACTGCTGGAACACCTCGCCGGGCAGCGGCCGCCCGCGCGCAAGGCGCTGCGCGAGATCGCCCGCCACCCGGCGGCGACGGCCGCGGCGCTGCTCCCGTGCCTCGACGACCCGAAGGCCCGCCGCCACGCGGCCGGGCACCCCGCACTCCCGCCCGCGACGATCACCGCCCTGCTCGCCGACGGCGACTACCAGGTGGCCGGTGGAGCCGCGGCCAACCCGTCGCTCCCGCGGGCCGAGATGTTCCGCCTGCTGGAGTGCTGAGCGCGCGGCCGTCCGGCGTCAGCCGCGGCGGCGGGGCTTGCCGGTGGACTTGCCGCCCTTGGTGCCGCGGCCCGGGGCGGGCTTCTGGCGGGCGGCGCCGGCGCCGGTACGCGCGGCGGGCTTGCGGCCGGCCGGCTGCTTGCCGGTCTGCTTGCCTGCCTGCTTTCCGGCCGGCTTGGAGCTCGGCTGGGCCTGGCTCTGCCCGCCGAGGCCGCGGGAGCTGTTGACGGTGCGGCCGCGGACGATGCCGATGAACTCCTCGACCAGCGGCGGCGTGGTCTCGCTCAGCGGCCAGGACAGGGCGATCCGCGAGCCGGGGGCGTCGGCGACCGGACGGAAGGTGAGGTCGCGGCGGTGGTGCAGCCGGGCGAGCGACTGCGGGACGACGAGCAGGCCGATCCCGGCGGCGACCAGTTCGATCGCGTCGCCGGTGGTGGCCGGACGCTCGAACGCGGGCCGACCGGGCGGGGCCTCCCACTCCAGGGTGTCGTCCAGCGGGTGGAGCAGGATGTCGTCCGCCAGGTCGGCGCAGGTGACCTCCTCGGCGGCGGTGACCACGTGGTCCTTGGGGCAGACGGCGACCGTGGTCTCGGTGTAGAGCGGGATGGCGCTGAGGGCGCTCTTGTCGACCGGAAGCCGCAGCAGCGCGGCGTCCAGCTCGCCGGCGAGCAGCAGCCCGGGCGCCTCGGCGGCGGTGGCCGCGACCAGGGTGAGCGGGACGTCGGGCAGTCGCTCGGTCCAGATCCGGACCCACTTGGCGGGCGTCACCCCCGGCACGTAGCCGAGCCGGAAGCTGGCGGGCCGGTGGGCGGCGGGTGCGTCGGAGCTGGTCACGCGGCCAGGTTACCGGGAGTGGTCCGGGTGGGTGCACGCGCTCGATATCCTTGACCCCATGAGCTCGCACCAGACCACCCAGACGATGAAGCCCGCCACCGCGGCGAAGAAGCTGGAGGTCTACCTCCCCGCGACCCCCGCCGACTTCCAGGACGGGGTGGTGACCCGCGCCGAGCTGAACGCGCTGCAGGCGGACCCGCCGGAGTGGCTGCGGGAGCTGCGCCGCACCGGCCCGCACCCGCGCCCGGTGGTGGCGGCGAAGCTCGGGATCTCGATCGCGGGCCTGGCGCGCGGCGGGGTGACCGAGGCGCTGACCACCGAGGAGATCGACGCCCTCAAGGAGCAGAACCCGGACTGGCTGCAGCGCGAGCGCGGCACCCAGGCCGAGGTCCGCAAGGAAGCGGTGCGGATCAAGGAGAAGCAGCTGAAGGACAAGGAGAAGCAGGAGCGGTCGGCCGCCGGGCCGCGTTCCTGACTCTGGACGCCTTCCCCCGGACGCCCGGCCACCCTGTTCGTGGCCGGGCGTTCATTTGGAACTCCTTGCATGAATGTTCCGCACTGCGTATATTCATGCCAAGTTCAAGGAGGGAAGTGCCATGGCATTGCGAGTCGCCGTCGCCGGCGCCAGCGGGTACGCGGGGGGCGAGGTGCTGCGCCTGCTGCTCGGCCACCCGGAGGTGGAGATCGGCGCGCTGACCGGCGCCTCCAACGCGGGCACCAGGCTGGGCGCGCTCCAGCCGCACCTGCTGCCGCTGGCCGACCGGGTGCTGGAGCCCACCAGTGCCGAGACACTGGCCGGTCACGACATCGTCTTCCTCGGCCTGCCGCACGGCCAGTCGGCCGCGGTCGCCGAGCAGCTGGGCGAGGACGTCCTGGTGGTGGACCTCGGCGCCGACCACCGGCTCACCTCGGCGGCCGACTGGGAGCAGTTCTACGGCTCGCCGCACGCCGGCACCTGGCCGTACGGCCTGCCCGAGCTGCCCGGCCACCGGCAGGCGCTCAAGGGCGCCCGGCGGATCGCCGTCCCCGGCTGCTACCCGACCGCGGTCTCGCTGGCCCTGTTCCCCGCGTACGCCGAGCGGCTGGTGGAGCCCGAGGCGGTGATCGTGGCGGCGTCCGGCACCTCCGGCGCGGGCAAGGCGGTCAAGCCGCACCTGCTCGGCAGCGAGGTGATGGGCTCGATGAGCCCGTACGGCGTGGGCGGCGGCCACCGGCACACCCCGGAGATGGCGCAGAACCTGAGCCCGCTGGCCGGCGAGCCGGTGACGGTCTCGTTCACCCCGACCCTGGCGCCGATGCCGCGCGGCATCCTGGCGACCTGCAGCGCCAAGGCGAAGCCGGGCGTCACCGCCGAGCGGCTGCGCGCCGCGTACGCCGAGGCGTACGGCGCCGAACCCTTCGTCCACCTGCTGCCCGAGGGGCAGTGGCCGCACACCGGCTCGGTGTACGGCTCCAACGCCGCGCTGGTCCAGGTCGCCCTGGACCAGCACGCCGGGCGGGTGGTCGCGATCAGCGCGATCGACAACCTGGTGAAGGGCACCGCCGGCGGCGCGGTGCAGAGCATGAACATCGCCCTCGGACTGCCCGAGGAGCTCGGCCTCCCGCTGAACGGAGTCGCACCGTGACCGACAGCCAGAACATCGGAGTGACCGCGGCGAAGGGCTTCCGCGCGGCCGGCGTCACCGCCGGCATCAAGGCCTCCGGCACCCCCGACCTCTCCCTCGTGGTCAACGACGGCCCGACCTTCGCGGCGGCCGGCGTCTTCACCTCCAACCGGGTCAAGGCCGCGCCGGTGCTCTGGTCGGAGCAGGTGCTCAGGACCGGCGAGCTGGCCGCCGTCGTCCTCAACTCCGGTGGCGCCAACGCCTGCACCGGCCCCGCCGGCTTCCAGGACACCCACGCCACCGCCGAGAAGGTGGCCGCCGAGCTGAACGTCGGCGCCGGCGAGGTCGCGGTCTGCTCGACCGGCCTGATCGGCGTCCGGCTGCCGATGGACATCCTGCTGCCCGGCGTGGACCAGGCCGTCGCGGCGCTCTCGCCGACCGGCGGCGAGCAGGCCGCGATCGCCATCAAGACCACCGACACCGTGCACAAGACCGCCCAGGTCACCCACGCCCAGGGCTGGACGGTCGGCGGCATGGCCAAGGGCGCGGGCATGCTGGCGCCCGGCCTGGCCACCATGCTGGTCGTGGTCACCACCGACGCGCGGGTGGACGCCGCCGGGCTGGACGCCGCGCTGCGCGGAGCCACCCGCACCACCTTCGACCGGGTCGACTCCGACGGCTGCATGTCCACCAACGACACGGTGCTGCTGCTGGCCTCCGGCGCCTCGGACGTGACCCCGGCCGCGGAGGAGTTCGCCGAGGCCGTCCGCACCGTCTGCGCCGATCTGGCGCGCCAGCTGATCGGCGACGCCGAGGGCGCCTCCAAGGACATCCGGATCGACGTGGTGGGCGCCGCCACCGAGGACGAGGCGGTGGACGTGGCCCGCACCGTCGCCCGCAACAACCTGCTCAAGTGCGCCATCCACGGCGAGGACCCCAACTGGGGCCGGGTGCTGGCCGCCATCGGCACCACCGCCGCCGCCTTCGACCCGAACGAGCTGGACGTCGCCATCAACGGCGTCTGGGTCTGCCGCGACGGCAGCGTCGGCGAGGACCGCGACCTGGTGTCGATGAAGGACCGCGAGGTGGTCATCACCGCCGACCTGAAGGCCGGCACCGCGAGCGCCACGGTGTGGACCAACGACCTCACCGCCGACTACGTGCACGAGAACAGCGCCTACTCCACCTGATCCGGGGGGAACGAGAGACCGTGAAGATCGCACCCAAGGGCGAACAGGCCCGCAGCAACGCCGCGTTGCCCAAGGCCCGCACCCTCATCGAGGCGCTCCCGTGGCTGGAGCGCTTCCACGGCAAGACCGTCGTCATCAAGTTCGGCGGCAACGCCATGGTGGACGAGGAGCTGAAGTCCGCCTTCGCCCAGGACGTGGTCTTCCTCCGCTACGCCGGCCTCAACCCGGTGGTCGTCCACGGCGGCGGCCCGCAGATCAGCGCCCAGCTGGACAAGTTGGGCCTGGAGTCCTCCTTCACCGCGGGCCTTCGGGTCACCACCCCCGAGACCATGGACGTGGTCCGGATGGTGCTGGCCGGCCAGGTCCAGCGCGAACTGGTCGGACTACTGAACGGGCACGGCCCGTTCGCGGTCGGCATGACCGGCGAGGACGCCCACACCATGACCGCGATCAAGCGGTACGCGGTGGTGGACGGCGAGCAGGTCGACATCGGCCTGGTCGGCGACATCGTCAACATCGAGGCCGGCGCGGTGAAGGCGCTGATCGCGGACGGCCGGATCCCGGTCATCTCCTCGATCGCCCGCGGCGCCGACGGCCACGTCTACAACATCAACGCCGACACCGCGGCCGCCGCCCTGGCGGTGGCGCTGGGCGCCGAGATGCTGGTGGTGCTCACCGACGTGGAGGGCCTGTACAAGGACTGGCCCGACTCCGACGACGTGATCAGCCAGCTGAGCGCGAGCGAGCTGGAGGAGATGATGCCCGGCCTGGCCAGCGGCATGCTGCCGAAGATGGAGGGCTGCCTGCGCGCCGTCCGCTCCGGTGTCCACACCGCCCGCGTCCTGGACGGGCGGGTGCAGCACTCGCTGCTGCTGGAGATCTTCACCGACGAGGGCGTCGGCACCATGGTCGTCCCCGACGACGAGCCGCCCGTGACCGGAGGACTGGCATGACCAACACGCAGATCACCCAGCGGTGGCAGCACGCGCTGATGGACAACTACGGCACCCCGCGGATCCCGCTGGTCCGCGGCGAGGGCTCGAAGGTCTGGGACGCCGACGGCAAGGAGTACCTGGACCTGGTCGCCGGCATCGCGGTCAACGCGCTCGGCACCGCCCACCCGGCGATCGTCGAGGCGGTCACCGCGCAGATCTCCACCCTCGGCCACGTCTCCAACCTGTTCATGGCCGAGCCCACCATCAAGCTGGCCGAGCAGCTGCTGGAACTCTCCGGCCGCGAGGGCCGGGTGTTCTTCTGCAACTCCGGCGCCGAGGCCAACGAGGCCGCCTTCAAGATCGGCCGGCTGACCGGCCGCAGCCACGTGGTCTCGCTCCAGGGCTCCTTCCACGGCCGCACCATGGGCGCGCTCACGCTGACCGCCCAGTCGGCCAAGCAGGACCCGTTCCGGCCGCTGCTCCCGGACGCCACCCACGTCCCGTTCGGCGACATCGAGGCGCTGCGGGCGGCCGTCACCACCGACACCGCCGCGGTCTTCCTGGAGCCGATCCAGGGCGAGAACGGCGCCATCCCGCTGCCGGACGGCTACCTGCGGGCGGCCCGCGAGATCACCCGGGCCACCGGCACCCTGCTGGTGCTGGACGAGGTGCAGACCGGCATCGGCCGCACCGGCCACTGGTTCGCCCACCAGGCGTACGAGGGTGTGGAGCCGGACATCGTGACGCTGGCCAAGGGCCTCGGCGGCGGTCTGCCGATCGGCGCCGTCCTGGCCTTCGGCGACACCGCCCAGCTGCTCCACCCGGGCCACCACGGCACCACCTTCGGCGGCAATCCGGTGGTGGCGGCGGCCGGCCTCGCGGTGCTGGGGACGATCCGCGAGCAGGGGCTGCTGGAGCACGTGCAGAAGGTCGGCGAGCAGCTGCGCAGCGGCATCGAGGCGATCGGCGACCCGCTGGTCGACCACGTCCGGGGCGCGGGCCTGCTGCTCGGCATCGTGCTCACCGAACCGGTCGCCGCCGAGGTCCAGGCCGCCGCGCAGCAGGCCGGTTTCCTGGTCAACGCGGCGGTGCCGGACGCGATCCGGCTGGTCCCGCCGCTGGTGCTGACCGAGCAGGAGGCGGACGCCTTCCTCGCCGCGCTGCCGGAGATCCTCCGCTCGGTCCGCGGGGACGCCCCCGGCGCGACCAGCTGACCTCGGTCCGGGAGAATCTTCATATGACCGCACCTCACGCCGACCAGCCCGCCGCCGGTCCGACGCCGCAGGTCCCGCAGACCCGCACCGCGCGCCACCGGCGGATCGTGGACCTGTTGACCCGTCAGCCCGTCCGCTCGCAGAGCCAGCTGGCCAAGCTGCTCGCCGACGACGGCCTGGTGGTCACCCAGGCCACGCTCTCGCGGGACCTGGACGAGCTGGGTGCGGTGAAGATCCGCAACCGGGACGGCGCGCTCATCTACGCCGTCCCGGCCGAGGGCGGCGACCGCACGCCGCGCGCGCCACTGGGGGAGTCCGCCACCGAGGGCAGGATGGCCCGGCTGGCGGGCGAACTCATGGTCTCCGCCACCGCCTCCGGCAACCTCGTCGTGCTGCGCACCCCGCCGGGCGCGGCCCAGTTCCTCGCGTCCGCGATCGACGCCGCCGAGGTGTTCGAGATCATCGGCACCATCGCCGGCGACGACACCGTGCTGCTGATCAGCCGCGACCCGGCCGGCGGCCAGGCGCTGGCCGACCACCTGATGCAGTTGGCCCAGGCCAAGGCCCAGTAGCAGCCGCCTCGTACCCCTGTTTGTGAAACTCATACGCGGTAGTGCATACTTATGCCTATCGCCGCATGGAACACTGTGAAGGAGCAAGCCGTGACCGAGCGCGTCGTACTCGCCTATTCGGGCGGTCTGGACACGTCCGTCTGCATCGGCTGGATCGCCGAGGAGACGGGCGCGGAGGTCATCGCCGTCGCCGTCGACGTCGGCCAGGGCGGCGAGGACCTGGACGTCATCCGCCAGCGTGCGCTGGACTGCGGTGCCGTCGAGGCCGAGGTCGCGGACGCCCGCACCGAGTTCGCCGACGAGTACTGCCTCCCGGCCCTCAAGGCCAACGCCCTGTACCAGGGCCAGTACCCGCTGGTGTCGGCCCTGTCCCGGCCGGTGATCGTCAAGCACCTGGTCGCCGCCGCGCAGAAGCACGGCGCCACCACCGTCGCCCACGGCTGCACCGGCAAGGGCAACGACCAGGTCCGCTTCGAGGTCGGCATCAACTCGCTGGCGCCCAGCCTCAAGTGCATCGCCCCGGTCCGCGACTACGCGATGACCCGCGACAAGGCCATCGCCTTCGCCGAGGCCAAGGGCCTGCCGATCGCGACCACCAAGAAGTCCCCGTACTCGATCGACCAGAACGTCTTCGGCCGCGCCGTTGAGACCGGCTTCCTCGAGGACATCTGGAACGCCCCGATCGAGGACGTCTACGAGTACACCCAGAACCCCGCCACCCCGCGCGAGGCCGACGAGGTCGTCATCACCTTCGAGGCCGGCGTCCCGGTCGCGATCGACGGCCGCAAGGTCACCGTCCTCCAGGCCATCGAGGAGCTGAACAAGCGGGCCGGCGCCCAGGGCATCGGCCGCCTCGACATGGTCGAGGACCGGCTCGTCGGCATCAAGTCCCGCGAGATCTACGAGGCCCCCGGCGCGATCGCCCTGATCACCGCCCACCAGGCCCTGGAGAACGTCACCGTCGAGCGCGAGCTGGCCCGCTACAAGCGGCAGGTCGAGCAGCGCTGGGCCGAGCTGGTCTACGACGGCCTGTGGTTCTCCCCGCTCAAGCGCGCCCTGGACGGCTTCGTCAACGAGGCCAACCAGTCCGTCTCCGGCGACATCCGGATGGTCCTGCACGGCGGCCGCGCCGTCGTCAACGGCCGCAAGTCCGACCAGTCGCTGTACGACTTCAACCTCGCCACCTACGACACCGGCGACACCTTCGACCAGTCGATGTCCAAGGGCTTCATCGAGATCTTCGGCATGTCCTCGAAGATCGCCGCCCGCCGCGACCTCGCCTGAGCCGTCGCCCCAGCCCACCCCCCCTGAGCCCCGGCCGTCCGACCCCCCTGCGACGGCCGGGGCTCGCCCCCTACCCGCACACCCGTAAGGAGCCCACGCGATGACCGCCGAAAAGCCCGCAGACGTCCGCCTCTGGGGCGCGCGCTTCGCCGACGGCCCCTCCGAGGCGCTGGCCAAGCTCTCCGCCTCGGTCCACTTCGACTGGCGGCTCGCCCCCTACGACATCGCCGGCTCCAAGGCCCACGCCCGGGTCCTGCACCAGGCCGGACTGCTCAGCGACACCGAACTGGACGGCATGCTCGCCGGCCTCGACCGGCTGCTCGCCGATGTCGAGTCCGGCGCCTTCGTCGGAACGGTCGCCGACGAGGACGTGCACACCGCGCTCGAGCGCGGCCTGCTGGAGCGGCTCGGCCCCGACCTCGGCGGCAAGCTGCGGGCCGGCCGCTCGCGCAACGACCAGATCGCCACCCTGTTCCGGATGTACCTGCGCGACCACGCCAAGACCATCGGCGGGCTGGTCCTCGACCTCCAGCACGCCCTGGTCGGCCTCGCCGAGGCCCACCCGGACACCGCCATGCCCGGCCGCACCCACCTCCAGCACGCCCAGCCCGTGCTCTTCGCCCACCACGTCCTCGCGCACGTCCAGGCCCTCGGCCGGGACGCCGAGCGGCTGCGCCAGTGGGACACCCGCACCGCCGTCTCCCCGTACGGCTCCGGCGCCCTCGCCGGCTCCTCGCTCGGCCTCGACCCGCAGGCCGTCGCCGCCGAACTCGGCTTCGAGCGGGGCTCGGTCGGCAACTCCATCGACGGCACCGCCTCGCGCGACTTCGTCGCCGAGTTCGCCTTCGTCACCGCGATGATCGGCATCAACCTCTCGCGCATCGCGGAGGAGATCATCATCTGGAACACCAAGGAGTTCGGCTTCATCACGCTGCACGACGCCTTCTCCACCGGGTCGTCGATCATGCCCCAGAAGAAGAACCCCGACATCGCCGAACTCGCCCGCGGCAAGTCCGGCCGCCTGATCGGCAACCTGACCGGCCTGCTCGCCACCCTCAAGGCGCTGCCGCTCGCCTACAACCGCGACCTCCAGGAGGACAAGGAGCCCGTCTTCGACTCCTGCGACACCCTGGAGGTCCTGCTGCCGGCCTTCACCGGCATGATCGCCACCCTCACCGTCCATCGCGAGCGCCTCGAGGAGCTCGCCCCGGCCGGCTTCTCGCTCGCCACCGACATCGCCGAGTGGCTGGTCAAGCAGGGTGTGCCGTTCCGCGTGGCGCACGAGGTGGCCGGGGCCTGCGTCAAGGTCTGCGAGGCCGAGGGCATCGAGCTCTCCGACCTGACCGACGAGCAGTTCGCCGCGATCTCGGAGCACCTCACACCCGACGTGCGGTCCGTTCTGAGCGTCCACGGCGCGATCGCGTCCCGCAATGGGCGCGGCGGCACCGCCC
Organism: Kitasatospora cinereorecta; assembly: GCF_024172095.1. GTDB lineage: Bacteria > Actinomycetota > Actinomycetes > Streptomycetales > Streptomycetaceae > Kitasatospora > Kitasatospora cinereorecta. Next base: position 611,303 of record NZ_JAMZDX010000002.1, read on the forward strand.
CCTCCGCCGTCGCCACCCAGCTCGCCGAGATCAAGGCCGACCTCGCCACCCAGCAGACCTGGCTGGGCTGATCCCAGGCAAGTGGGGCTAACCCCAGGGGCGCGAGGAACTGCGCGACCAGCCATGCAACCACGTGCTGCCGGGCTGGTCGCGCAGTTCCTCGCGCCCCTCAGTGGTTGGCCCGACCTCGCAAAGTCCGCCGCGCCCCTGACGGCAACTCCCGTGATACTGGACCCGTGGGTCACAAGGCGGCCGCCGCTCTCGCCGAGGGGTTCCGCGGGCAGGTGGTGGTGCCCGGGGATCCCGAGTACGACGCGGCCCGGGCGGTGTGGAACGGCGCGATCGACCGCCGTCCGGAGGTGATCGCGCGTTGCACCGGCACCGCCGACGTCCTGCGCGCCGTCGCCGTCGCCCGCGAGTACGGCCTGCTGGCGGCGGTCCGCGGCGGCGGCCACAGCATCGCGGGGCTGGGCGTGTGCGACGGCGGCATGGTGATCGACCTGTCGCCGATGCGCGGCGTCCGGGTGAACACGGAGCACCGGATCGCGCGGGCGCAGCCGGGGACGACGTGGGGCGGGTTCGACCACGAGACGCAGGCGTTCGGCCTGGCCACCCCGGGCGGGCTGATGTCGGGCACGGGCATCGCCGGTTTCACCCTCGGCGGGGGTTTCGGCTGGCTGAGCCGGGCGTACGGGCTGGCGTGCGACAACCTGCTGGAGGCGGACGTGGTGACCGCCGAGGGGCGGGTGCTGACGGCGAGCTCGGCGTCGCATCCGGACCTGTTCTGGGGACTGCGCGGGGGCGGCGGCAACTTCGGCATCGTCACCTCCTTCACCTACCGGCTGCACCGGCTCGGTCCGGCGGTGCTGTGCGGGGCGGTGTTCCTGCCGGGGGAGCGGCTGGCGGAGGTGCTGGCCATCGTCCGGGACCACATGCTCGACGCGCCGGACGAGCTGTTCGCCTCCTGCGTGGCGGGGGCGGCCCCGGCGGCGCCGTACCTGCCGGCCGAGTACCACGGCCGTCCGGTGGTGCGGGTCGGGGTGTGCTGGGCGGGCCGGCCGGATCGCGGGCGGGAGGCGGTGGCTCCGCTGCGCGCGGCGCTGGCGCCGTTCCAGCCGGTCGCGGACACGGTGCAGGCACGCTCGTACGCCCAGTGGCAGCAGGCGCTGGATCCGGGCTGGGGGCCGGGTGCGCGCAACTACTGGAAGGCGGAGTACCTGTCGGTGCTGGACGACGGCGCGATCCGTGCGATCGCCGCCAACACGGCCCGGACGACGTCCCCGCTGTCGGACGTGCGGCTGGCGTTCCTGGGCGGGGCGATCGCCCGGGTGGGCGCCGACGACACCGCGTACACCCACCGCTCGGCGCCGTACCTGCTGACGGTGAACAGTCGCTGGGAGGGCGGCGAGGCGGAGCCGCACATCGGGTGGACGCGGCGGTTCTGGAGCGAGATGCGGCCGTACTCCTCCGGCGGGGCGTACGTGAACTTCCTGGGGCAGGAGGGGCCGGGGCGGGTGCTGGAGGCGTACGGGCGGGCGAAGTACGAGCGGCTGACCGCGCTCAAGGACCGCTACGACCCGGACAACTTCTTCCGCGTCAACCAGAACATCCCGCCGAGCTCCTGACCGGGTGGCGGCGCGTCACCTCGGGGCGGGTGCGCAGGTCATACCGGGTGTGCTTCCCCTCACCGTGACTCCCACCCATGAGCTGAGCCCCGACCTGGCCGCGATGGCGGCGTTCCTCGCGGTGCTGGCGGAGGGCGGCGGGCTGGAGCGGGAGGACCTGGAGCAGGCGGTGTGGCTGCGGGCGGTGGAGCGGACAGCGGCGGCCGGGGTGCCGCGGGACCGGCGGGCGTGGCTGCGCGGGCTGGCGGTGCGCGAGGCGCTGGCCGGCCGGCGGTGGGGCCGGGAGACCCCGGTGGCGAAGGTGACGCAGCGTCACCGCGGCCCGGAGGAGGAGCTGCTCAGGGCGGAGCGGCTGAAGGTGCTGCGCCGGGCGCTGGCGGAGCTGCCGGGGCGGTGCCGGGAGCTGTTGGAGGCGCTGGCGGCGTCGCCGGACCTGTCGTACCGGCAGCTCGCCGAGCGGCTGGAACTGCCGCGGGGCTCGATCGGGCCGCTGCGCTCGCGGTGTCTGGGGTGTCTGCGGCCGCTGGTGGCGTCGCTGCGGGGCGAGTGACGCTCGCCACGTCCGGGCGTCCGGGAGGTTGAGTTCACCCGTCCGGCGGGTAGAGCGGTGGCGAACGTCTCTCTTGACGGTCGCCCGGCCTCCCGGATACTGAGCGTGAGCAAGGATCCCTCCAGGCCCGGCGGTACCACCGGCGGGCGGGGCGTCTCCGTGCTTTCCCCCGGGCCGGGCCGATCCCCGTCCGGGCACACCTCGGACAGACGGCCGGCGCGACACCCTCACACGCGCGCCGGGCAGTGACGATGGGGAGGCCCCCGCACATGGGCATGAGTGTGATCATCTCGTCCGCGAACCCGGACGAGGCCGAGCAGATCCTGAAGCTCCAGTACCTCGGTTACCAGGGCGAGGCGGAACTGTACGGCGACTGGACGATCGACCCGCTGACCCAGACCCTGGACAGCCTGCGCGAGGAGCTGGCGGACCGGCACGTGCTGGTCGCCCGGCTCGGCGACGAGGTGGTCGGGACGGTCCGCGGCTGGGTGGACGAGGAGGGCGTCGGGCAGATCGGACGCCTGGTGGTGCACCCGCGGATGCAGCGTCACGGCCTGGGCCGCCGGCTGCTGGCGGCCCTCGAGGAGCGGCTCGCGGGGGAGGGCGTCACCGGGTACGAGCTGTTCACCGGTCACCGCAGCCTCGGCAACCTGCGGCTCTACCAGCGCCTCGGCTACCGCGAGACGGCGGTGCGCGAGGTGACCCGCAAGCTGTCGATCGTCACGCTGAACAAGCCGCTGGCGGCCTCCCTGGCGGCCTGACCGGGCCGCGAAACGCGCCCGACCGAACGTCCGGACGGCGTCCGACCCGCATGGGTCGGACGCCGTCGGGCTTGGTATCACTGGCTTGTGTCCACATATCGGACGGTCACTTCTGATAATTGGGACCGCGTCCCTATGTCTGATTAACTTGCATCCATGACTGCGACGACGAACTGCACCCCCACCGGCACCGTGCCGGCAGGTGAGCGCTGCATGTGTCGTCGAATGTGTCGCTGCTGAGGGCCGTTCCGCCCCGCACTCCCCCCTCCCGCTGTCGCGGGTGACCCGCCCGGGCCGTGCCCGCGCGCATCCCTTGCCGTACCCGGCCACGAACGACCGGCGGCAGCAACCCATCCCCGTTCACGGGCGCCCTCGGCGTGCCGCTGAACCGCCACGGCGCGGGCCGCCACGAGTCGTCCGCCAACGAACCACGGAAGCAGCTGTGATCACCACCAAGGGCCTGACGAAGGTCTACCGATCCAGGGGCCGCGAGGTCACCGCCCTGCACGGCGTCGACCTGCACGTCCGCGAGGGCGAGGTCTTCGGCGTCGTCGGCACCAGCGGAGCCGGCAAGTCCACCCTCATCCGCTGCGTCAACCTGCTGGAGCGGCCCACCTCCGGCACCGTCACCGTCGACGGCGTGGAGCTGACCGCGCTCCCCGGCGACGAGCAGCGGGCCGGCCGCGAGCTGCGCGAGGCGCGCCGCCGGATCGGCATGGTGTTCCAGCACTTCAACCTGCTCGCCTCGCGCACCGTCCAGCAGAACGTCGAACTCCCGCTGGAGATCATCGGACTGGACCGCACCCAGCGCCGTCGCAAGGCCGCCGAACTGCTCGACCTGGTCGGCCTCGCCGACAAGGCCCGCAGCTACCCGAGCCAGCTGTCCGGTGGTCAGAAGCAGCGCGTGGGCATCGCCCGGGCCCTGGCCGGCGACCCCAAGGTGCTGCTCTCCGACGAGGCGACCAGCGCGCTCGACCCGGAGACCACCCGCTCTGTCCTCAAGCTGCTGCGCGACCTCAACCGGCAGCTGGGCCTGACCGTCCTGCTGATCACCCATGAGATGGACGTCATCAAGACGGTCTGCGACTCGGCCGCACTGATGCGCGGCGGCCGGGTGGTGGAGTCCGGCGCGCTCACCGACCTGCTCGCCGACAACTCCTCCCGGCTGGCCCGCGACCTGTTCCCGCTCGGCGACTTCGCCTCCGGCCACCCCGGCCGCACCGTCCTGGAGATCACCTTCCAGGGCGACACGCCCGCCCAGCCGTTCGTCTCCCAGCTCGCCCGGACGTACCAGATCGACATCAACATCCTCGGCGCCGCGGTGGAGACCATCGCCGGCCGGATGGTCGGCCGGATGCGGGTCGAACTCCCCGGCGCCCACGCCGACAACGTGGTGCCGATCGGCTACCTGCGCGAGCAGGGACTGCAGGTGGACGTACTCGACTTCGACGCGAACGGGGCCGCGGCATGACCTGGGACCAGATGCAGCAACTGATGTGGCCCGCCACTTGGGAGACCCTGGGCATGGTCGGCATCGCCACCCTCGCCACCCTCGCCGTCGGCCTGCCGCTCGGCCTGCTGCTGGTGCTCACCGACAAGGGTGGCCTGCTGCAGAACCCCGCGGTCGCCCGGGTGCTCGGAGTGGTCGTCAACGTCGGGCGCTCGGTCCCGTTCGTGATCCTGATCGTCGCGCTGATCCCGTTCACCCGGTGGGTCACCGGCACCTCGCTCGGCTGGCAGGCCGCGAGCGTGCCGCTGGCCGTCGGCGCGATCCCGTTCTTCGCCCGGCTGGTGGAGACCTCGGTCCGCGAGGTCGAACCGGGCCTGGTCGAGGCGCTCCAGGCGATGGGCGCCTCCACCGCCACCATCGTCCGCAAGACCCTGCTGCCCGAGGCGCTGCCCGCCCTGATCGCCTCGCTCACCACCACGGTGATCGCGCTGATCGGCTACTCCGCGATGGCCGGCACGGTCGGCGGCGGCGGCCTCGGAAACCTCGCCATCACCTACGGCTACCAGCGCTTCGAGACCGGCTTCATGTGGGTCATCGTCGCCGAGCTGGTGATCATCGTGACCGCCCTCCAACTGCTCGGCGACCTCACCGCCCGCCGGCTCTCCCACCGCGGCGAGCACGCCGGCCCGCTCGCCCTCCTCCGCACCGCCACGGCGAAGCCGGGCGCCCGCGACCAGGACCCGGTGTCCTCCCACTGACCCCCGCTCCCACCAGGAGCGGAGCACCACGGCCCACCACGGCCGACAGCAACCCGCAGAAAGGCACTTTTCGTGCGTAACGTTCTGAAGACCACCACCGTCGCCGCCACCGCCGCAGGCCTCGCGCTGACCCTCGCCGCGTGCGGCAGCTCCGGCTCCTCCTCGGGAGCCCCGGCCGACCCGAACAAGGCCCTGACGGTCGTCGCCAGCCCCACCCCGCACGCCCAGATCCTCCAGTACGTGAAGGACAACCTGGCGGCCAAGGCCGGGCTGAAGCTCGACATCAAGGTGGTCAACGACTACGTGACCCCCAACACCTCGGTCCAGGACGGCTCCGCGGACGCCAACTACTTCCAGCACGTCCCCTACCTCGACGAGTTCAACAAGAAGCAGGGCACCAGCATCGTGTCGGTCGGCACGGTCCACCTGGAGCCGCTCGGCCTCTACTCCAAGAAGGTCAAGGCCGTCGCCGACCTCGGCAACGGCGCCCAGGTGGCGATCCCCAACGACGCCACCAACGAGGGCCGCGCGCTCAAGCTGCTCGCCGCCAACAACGTCATCACCCTCAAGTCCGGCGCGGGCACCACCGCCACCGTCCAGGACATCGCGTCCAACCCGAAGAACCTCAAGTTCAAGGAGCTGGAGGCGGCCCAGCTGCCGCGCGCCCTCGCCGACGTCGACGCCGCCGTCGTCAACGGCAACTACGCGCTCGACTCCGGCCTCAAGCCGGCCACCGACGCCATCCTGCTGGAGAAGGCCGACGGCAACCCGTACGCCAACATCCTGGCCGTCAAGAAGGGCCACGAGAACGACGAGCGGGTCAAGAAGCTGATCGACCTGCTGCACTCCGACGAGGTGAAGAAGTACATCACCGACACCTTCCAGGGCTCGGTCGTCACCGCGTCCTGACCCACCGCGACCGGGCCCCGGGCACCTCGCCCGGCGCCCGGTCGGGCCGTATGCGCAGCAAGGGCCCGGTCGCGGCCGCCGCGACGCGCCGTCCCCGGAACGGCCCCGGATCTGACGAGCCGTCGCCGATTAGCGGGTACCCTGGCACGCCCGACGAAGGGGTGGGCGTACGGTGTGTCCACGACCCGGCGAGGAGAGACGGCCATGGCAGCGAGCTTCCCCGAGACCGCCATCAGCACCGAACGGTTGCTGCTGCGCCCGCTTGCGGACGACGACGCCCGGAGCCTGGTCGCGATGATGGCCGACGAGCCGGTGCGGACCTGGACCGACCACCCGCAGCCGTACACCGAGGACCACGCCCGGCAGCTCGTCCGCACCCTCGCCCCCGCCCACCGCGCCGAGGGGCGCGGAATCGTTTTCGCGGTCACCGAACACCTCACCGAGCGGGTGGTCGGCCTGGTCGTCCTGCGCGCCACCGACTGGCGGCTGCGCTCGACCGAGATCAGCTACCTCACCGCCGCCTGGGCCCGCGGCGAGGGCTACGCCCCCGAGGGGGTGCTCGGCGTCGCCCAGTGGCTGTTCGAGGACCGCGGCTTCCTCCGTCTGGAGATGCGCACCGCCGCCGGCAACACCGCTGCCCAGCAGGTCGCCCAGAAGATCGGCTGCATCAGCGAGGGCGTGCTGCGCAGCGCCGGCATAGTCCGCGGCGCGGAGTGGGCCGACGGCGAGGAGCGCACCGACCTGATCGTGTGGAGCCTGCTGCCCGAGGACCTCGACCCGGCCACCCCGAACGGCTGGACCGAGTCGCGGTACGCCCTGCACGACTGACCGCCCGCGGCGGCGCCCGGCACCTCCTCGCTCGGACCCCCTCGTTCGCCGGACCGATTCGCGCGCCAGTGCGGCGTTCGCGGGCGGACAACCGGTAGCCTCTGCTCCTGGACGCGCCGTGGTCGGCGCGCCGATCACGGGGTGGACCAGCGAGGGAGAACTGCCGGAGATGGCTGACCGGATCACGGTCATCGGGTGGGACGGCACACCGCTCACGGACGCGGCCGCGGGCGCACTGGCCGGGGCGACTCTGGTCGCCGGAGCCGCGTACCAGCTGAACGCCCTACCGGTCCCGGCCGGTGCCGAACGGATCGGCCTGGGCGACCTGCAGACCGCCGCCCGCCGGATCGCCGACCACCGCGGCACCGCCGTCGTCGTCGCCGAGGGCGACCCCGGATTCTTCGGCGTGGTCCGCACCCTGCGCCGCCCCGAGTTCGGCCTGGAACTCGAGGTGCTGCCCGCCGTCTCCTCGGTCGCCACCGCCTTCGCCCGCGCCGGCATGGCCTGGGAGGACGCCCAGGTGGTCTCCGCCCACGGCGGCCGGCTGCGCCGCGCGGCCAACATCTGCCGGGCCCACCCCAAGGTCGCCGTCCTGACCACCGCCGACGCCGGCCCCAGCGAACTCGCCCTGATGCTGCGCGGCGTCCCGCGCACCTTCGTGGTCTGCGAGGCGCTCGGCACCCCCGACGAGGACGTCACCGTCCTCACCTCCGAGCGGGTGCCCGACCACGACTGGCGCGACCCCAGCGTGGTCCTGGTCATCGGCGGCGGCACCCAGCCCGCCGACGAGGCCGCCGGCTGGCTGGCCGGCCACCCGATCGGCTTCCCCGGCGCCGACCGCGGCTGGGCGCTGCCCGATCCGGCGTACGCGGGCGCGGACGCCGGGGAGGGGCGCCTCCGGGCGCTGCCGGCCCACGTCCGCGCGCTGGTACTCGCCCGACTCGCTCCCGTTCCCGGCGACCTGGTCTGGACCGTTGGCGCCGGCGACGGCGCGCTCGCCGTCGAGGCCGCCCGCTTCGGCGCCGCCGTGGTCGCGGTCGAGGCCGACCCGGCCGCCCGCGCCCGGACCGCCGCCAACGCCCGCCGGTACGGCGTCGAGGTCGAAACGGTCACCGGCGAGGGTGCCGAGGTGCTCGGTGGCCTGCCCGAACCCGACGCCGTGGCGGTCGAGTCGGGCGGGGTCGAGATGGTCCGCGCCGTGGTCGACCGACGCCCCGAACGGGTCGTCGCGGTCGCCGGCTCGCTCGCCGAGGCCGACGGGATCCGCCAGGTCCTGACCAATGCCGGGTACCGCGCCGACGGACTGCTGCTGCAGTCCGCCCCGCTCTCCCCGGAGCCCGCCAAGGGCTCCGGAGCGGCCTTCGGCCGGGGCGACTACACCCTCCTGCTGTGGGCCGAACAGACCGACTGACCACGCCTCGGACCGGGACGGTGATCCCCGTCGCATCCGGACACCGATTCGAGATCGTGTCGGCCCCGGCCGGTAGGGTTGGCCCCGGGTTCTGCGTCCGCCCGATCGGTGCGCATCGTGTCCGATCCGGCATGGTCCGCACCTTTTTGACGTGTTGCAATCCCGATGACCCGGTTCGCGGGCATTCGACGTGGTGCGCACCGGCCCGGAAGAATGCCGTAGGGTCCGGAGCGGTCGTGCCGGTTGCCCGGGGGTGTCGTTGTTTCTGATGGCGCGCCACCCGAGCGGGTGACGCCCGACCGGCGTGCCGCGGCGCGCCGGGCCGGCCGCCGTCCCCGTCACCCGGGGCGGGCCGGCCAGTAGGTGCAGACAGGGGCGGGTCGGTGCGGACGCGCCCCCGGCGGAGTTGGGCGTGGCGGTCGGCGACCGCGGCGCCGAGGACGCGCAAGCGGCCTGGAAGGAGCTTTGACATGACCGATGGCGGCCACGTCCCCAGTGACGCCCCCCTCGCGCCCGAGCCCGGGCCGGGCGGGCGCACGCCGGAGCAGCCGCTCGGCGCGCCCGAGGGATTCGGCGTGCCCGGCGTGCCCGGCATGCCCGTCCCCGGTGCTCCGCTCGACCCCGCCGCCACCTGGGCCGCCCAGCCCCGGCCCGCGTACACCTTCCTCGACCAGCCCGACCAGCTGGACGAGGAGGAGGACGTCCTGCTGATGCCCGGCCCGCAGGGCAGCTGGGGCGAGCCCATCCACGGCGCCGACGCCGCTGTCGGCGACACCGTGCCGCTGCGCACCGTCGAGGACGCCGCCGCGCCCGCCGGTACGCCGGTCGCCCCGTCCTGGCCGCCGCTGGCCCCGCCCGTCCCGGGCGCCGTGGCGGAACCGGTCGCCCAGCCGGTCGCCGCCCAGCCCGTCGCGCCGGTCGCCGACCCGCTGACGCAGCCTCAGGCCGCCCGTCGGCCGCTGCACGCGGGCCCGCCGATCCCGGACCCCTCGCTGATGACCGGCCACGTCCCGGTCCGCTCGCTCGCCGACCGCGGCCCCTCCACCGTCGGCGGCACCCCCGCGTACGGCGTGCCGGTCGCCCCCGGCCAGCCGGGCCAGCCGGTCGCCGACCCCGCGCAGGCGTACGCCGGCGTGCCGGTGGCGCAGCCGCTCGCCCCGGAGGCCCAGCCGACCGCGCTGGACGGCTACCCGCAGCCGGTCGTGCCGGTCGCCCCCGTCGCTCCGGTGGCTCCGGTGGCGCCGGTCGCTCCCGTGGCGGCGGAACTGCCGCAGCCGCCGGTCGACGGTCCGGTGGCCGCGCCGGTGGAGCAGGCCCCTCCGGTCGTCCCGGTCGTCGCCGTGCCGGTCGAGGCGGTCCCGGTGGCCGAGGTCGCCCAGTCGGCCGCGGTGCCGGTCGACGCCGTGCAGCCGGTCGTGGTGCCGGTGGAGGCCGTTCCCGGGGAAGCCGTGCAGCCGGTCGCGCCCGCCGTTCCGGTCGAGCCCGTCCAGGCGGTCGACGCCGCGCAGCCGGCCGAGGCCGTGCCGCCGGTCGCCGCCGAGACGCAGACCGTCCAGCTGGCGCCGCAGGCCGAGCAGCCCGCCCCGATCGCCGTCGAGGCGCAGAGCGTCGAGCCGGCCCAGCCGATCGAGCCGGCACCCGCCGCCGAGCAGCCCGCGGCTGCCGCGGCCGCCGTCGCCAGGGCCCCCGAGCACCTGGCCGAGGTCGCCCAGCCAGGCGCGGTCGCCGTCGCGGAGGCCGTCGCCGCCCCGGCCGAGGCCGAGCAGGCGCCGGCCGCCATCCCCGCCCAGCAGGGCGGCGGCGGACAGCACCGCCGGATCTCCGCCTTCCTCGCCGCGCCCGCCCCGGCCGGCCTGCCGGTGCCCGAGGCCGGCCTGCCCGCCGGAACCGGCGAGCTGGTCGACGCGGCCACCACCGGGACGGACACCACCGCCCAGCCGGTTGCGGAGGCCGCCGTTGCCGCCGAGCCGGTGGTGGCGGACCCGCAGCCCGTAGCCGAGCAGCCCACCGGGGAGCAGGCCGACCCGGTGCAGGTCACCGCGGAGCAGCCCGCCGTCGAGCCGGTCGCACTCCAGCCGGAGGATGCCGCGCCCCTGGATGCCGCGCCGCTGGAGGCCGAGCAGTCCGAGCAGCCGGTGGTCGACTCCGCCGAGTCCGCCGTGGCCGAGACCCCCGCCGAGCCCGTTGCCGAGGAACCGATCGAGACCGTGCAGACTGCCGAAGCCGCCGAGACCGCCCCCGCCCAGCCCGCCGTCCAGGTCGCCGTCCAGGCCGAGGAGCAGGCGCCCGCCGCCGAGACCGTCGAGTCGGCCGAGACCGTCGAGCGGACGGAGGCCGACGGGGACGAAGCCGCCGAGGACGCGGAGCGGGTCCCGGCCGCGCCCGGCTACGACGACGCCGGCCGCGAGGCGGTGCACCAGGTGATCCGCGAGCGCCGCGACATCCGCAACGGCTTCCGCCCCGACCCGATCCCGCACGAGGTGCTGATCCGGGTCCTGGAGGCCGCGCACACCGCGCCCAGCGTCGGCTACTCGCAGCCGTGGGACTTCGTGGTGATCCGCAACGCCAAGACCCGCCAGAAGATGCACGCCCTGGCGATGCGCCAGCGCGACGCGTACGCGGACTCGCTGCCCAAGGGCCGGGCGAAGCAGTTCAAGGAAATCAAGATCGAGGCGATCCTGGAGACGCCGGTCAACATCGTGGTGACCGCCGACCGCACCCGCGGCGGCCGGCACACCCTGGGCCGGCACACCCAGCCGCAGATGGCGCCGTACTCGGCCGCCCTCGCCGTCGAGAACCTGTGGCTGGCCGCCCGCGCCGAGGGCCTGGGCGTCGGCTGGGTGAGCTTCTTCGACGAGGAGGAGATGGTCCGCGAGCTCGGGCTGCCCGAGCACCTGGAGGTCGTCGCCTACCTGTGCATCGGCTTCGTCGACTCCTTCCCGGACGAGCCCGAGCTGCAGCAGCAGGGCTGGGCCAAGAAGCGCCCGCTCTCCTGGGTGGTCCACGAGGAGCAGTACGGCAACCGTGCGCTGCCCGGCGAGGAGCCGCACGACCTGCTGACCGAGACCCTGCGCGGCATCCGCCCGCTGGACGCCAAGGCGCTCGGCGAGGCCTGGGACCGCCAGAAGCGGATGACCAAGCCGGCCGGCTCGCTGGGCATGCTGGAGATAATCGCCGCGCAGCTCAGCGGCCTGTCCCGGAAGTGCCCGCCGCCGATCCCGGAGCCCGGCTGCGTGGCGATCTTCGCCGGCGACCACGGCGTGCACGCCCAGGGCGTCACCCCGTGGCCGCAGGAGGTCACCGCGCAGATGGTCGCCAACTTCCTGGCCGGCGGAGCGGTGGTCAACTCCTTCGCCAACCAGGTCGGCACCGAGGTCTGCGTGATCGACGTCGGCGTCAAGAGCGACCTGCCGGACGCCGTCCAGCAGGGCCGCACCACCGGTCTGCTCCCGCGCAAGGTCAAGCCGGGCACCGACGACATGACCCAGGGCCCGGCGATGAGCCGCGACGAGGCCCTGCGGGCGATCGAGGTCGGCATCGAGACCGCCCGCGACCTGGTCGCCGCCGGCAACAAGGTGCTGATCACCGGCGACATGGGCATCGCCAACACCACCGCCTCCGCCGCCCTGATCGCCGTCTTCACCGGCGCCGACGCGGCCGACGTCACCGGCCGGGGCACCGGCATCGACGATCAGACCCACACCCGCAAGGTCGAGGTCGTCCGCCAGGCCCTCGCCCTGCACCAGCCCGACCCGGCCGACCCGATCGGCGTGCTCGCCGCCGTCGGCGGCCTCGAGCACGCGGCCATCGCCGGCTTCCTGCTCGGCGCCGCCAGCCTGCGCACCCCGGTCATCCTCGACGGGGTCATCGCCGGCTCGGCCGCCCTGGTCGCCAAGGCCATCGCCCCCGAGGTGCTGGCCGCCTGCATCGCCGGCCACCGCTCCGCCGAGCCCGGCCACCAGGCCGCGCTCGCCAAGCTCGGCCTGCGGCCGCTGATCGACCTCGACCTGCGGCTCGGCGAGGGCACCGGCGCCCTGCTGGCCCTCCCGCTGGTGCAGAGTGCCGCCCGCGCGATGCACGATGTAGCCACCTTCGACTCCGCCGGGGTCACCGAGAAGGCGTGACAACTCGAGGGGTGACCCCGTGCCGGCCCGAGGGCGCGCCGGCACGGGGCACTCCCTTGCCCTCCCGTACGGCCGCCACCCCCACCCAGGAGCCCTGAGCCCATGACCGCGCCCAGCCCCCACCCCAGCACCGAGGGGATCACCCCGTACCCGGTCGGCCTGCTGCTCGCCGGCCGCCGGGTGGTCGTCGTCGGCGGCGGCCAGGTCGCCCAGCGCCGACTGCCCGCCCTGATCGCCTCGGGCGCGGACGTCCACCTGATATCGCCCTCCACCACGCCGGCCGTCTCCGCCATGGCTGACGCCGGTGAGATCACCTGGCACGAGCGCCGGTACGCCGAGGGCGACCTCGCGGACACCTGGTACGTCCTGGTCGCCACCGACGACCCGGCCGTCAACACCGCCGTCTCCGCCGAGGCCGAGCAGCAGCGGGTGTTCTGCTCCCGCAGCGACGACGCCTCCGCCGCCACCGCCTGGACCCCCGCCTCCGGCCACGACGGCGGCGCCACCGTCGCCGTCCTCACCGGCGACCCCCGGCACTCCGCCGCCCTGCGCGACTCCATCGTCGCCGGCCTGCGCGACGGCTCCCTCGCCGCCCGCCAGTACCGCGCCCACGCCGCCGGCGTCGCCCTGGTCGGCGGCGGCCCCGGCGACCCGGACCTGATCACCGTGCGCGGCCGCCGCCTGCTCGCCGACGCCGACGTGGTGGTCGCCGACCGCCTCGCCCCGCGCGAGCTGCTCGCCGAACTGCCCCCGCACGTCGAGGTGATCGACGCCTCCAAGATCCCGTACGGGCGCTTCATGGCGCAGGAGGCGATCAACCAGACACTGATCGACCACGCCAAGGCCGGCAAGTTCGTGGTCCGGCTCAAGGGCGGCGACCCGTACGTGTTCGGGCGCGGCGGCGAGGAACTGCTCGCCTGCGCGGAGGCCGGCATCCCGGTCACCGTGGTCCCCGGCATCTCCAGCTCCATCAGCGTCCCGGCCGCCGTCGGCATCCCGGTCACCCACCGCGGGATGACCCACGAGTTCACCGTCATCTCCGGCCACATCGGCCCCGACGACGAGCGCTCCCTCACCAACTGGGACGCGCTCGCCCGGATGTCCGGCACGCTCGTCCTGCTGATGGCCGTCGACAAGATCGGCGCCATCGCCGCCAAGCTGATCGCCTGCGGCCGCCCCGCCGACACCCCGGTCGCCGTCGTCCAGGAAGGCACCACCGCCGCCCAGCGCCGCGTCGACGCCACCCTCGCCACCGTCGCCGAAACCGTCACCGCCGCCGGCGTGAAGCCCCCGGCCGTCATCGTCATCGGCGACGTGGTCCACGTCCTCGAGAGCTGACGACACCCCAGCGACGCGAGCCACCCTGCGGGTGACGACACCCCAGGGACGCGAGCCACCTTGCGGGTGAGGGCATCCCAGGGGCGCGGGGAACTGCGCGCGGCGGAAGGTACGTTGCCGCAGTCTCCCCGCCCTCCCGCCGTCCGGCTCACGCCACCACTGGTGGGCCTCGCAGTTCCCCGAGCCCCTGCTGGCGCAAGGCTCGCGACGTGCGAAAATCGTGCGGTGTCCGAGCCAATGACCGTCACCGACCCCGCCGACCCGCGTCTCGCCGACTACACCGGCCTGACCGACGTCGAGCTCCGCCGCCGTCGCGAGCCCGCCGAGGGCCTGTTCATCGCCGAGGGCGAGAAGGTCATCCGTCGCGCGCTCGGGGCGGGCTACCGGATGCGGTCGATGCTGCTCACGGCGAAGTGGCTCGGCGTCATGGACGATGTCATCGCGGCCGCCGAGGCTCCCGTCCACGTCGTGGAGCCGGCCCTCGCCGAGCAGGTCACGGGTTACCACGTGCATCGCGGTGCGCTCGCGTCGATGGAGCGCAAGCCGCTCCCGGAGGCGGCGGAGGTGCTGGCCGGGGCGCGTCGGGTGGCGGTGCTGGAGGGGCTGGTCGACCACACCAATCTCGGTGCGATCTTCCGTTCGGCGGCGGCGCTCGGGATGGATGCGGTCCTGCTCTCCCCGGACTGCGCCGATCCGCTGTACCGCCGGGCGGTGAAGACGTCGATGGGCGCCGTGTTCTCGGTCCCGTACGCGCGGTTGGAGCCGTGGCCGGCGGCTCTGGCGACGGTTCGGGAGGCGGGGTTCGAGCTGCTGGCGTTGACGCCGTCGGGCGCCGACGACCTGGCGGTGGCGGAGCCGCACCTGCTGCCCCGGGCGGCGCTGATGCTCGGCGCGGAGGGGGACGGCCTGACCGCGAAGGCGCTCGCCGCCGCGGACCGCCGGGTCCGGATCCCGATGGCGCACGGCATCGACTCGCTGAACGTCGGCGCGGCCGCAGCCGTCGCGTTCTACGCGGTCAACGCGGCCGGCCAGTAGAGACTCCCGCCCCTGCGCCCGTCAGATGTGTTCGACCACCATCACGGCGGAGGTGTCCGGCGCCAGGGCGGTGAAGATGTGCGGGGCGTCGCCGGGGTAGCTGACGTAGTCGCCGGGGCCGACCTCGACGGGTTCCTCGACGGGTCCGACCAGGGCGCGGCCGCTGCCGAGGACGACGTGCTCGGTGGTGCCGGGCATGTGCGGGTCGGAGAGCCGGGAGTCGCCGGGCTGGGCGTCGATCCGGTACACGTCGCGGCGGGCGCCGGGCGGGCAGGAGGCGAGCAGGGTGGCGGAGTAGGTCGCCTGCTCGGAGTGCATCACGGGGCCCTCGCCGAACCGGATGATTCGGACGTTCGGCCGCGGCGGGTCGACCAGGCGGCTGAACGGGACGCCGAGCGCGGCGCCGATCGCCCAGAGCGTCTCGACGCTCGGGTTGCCGGCGCCGGATTCCAGTTGCGAGAGCGTGGACTTGGCGATCCCCGCCCGCTTGGCGAGTTCGGTCATCGACAGGCCGGCGCGTTCGCGCTCCCGTCGGATGGACGCCGCGATCAGGCCGATCAGATCGGTCTCCACGTGTTCGCTCCAGACGTCGAATCGTTCGGCTTGACGAACGCCAGCCCAGGTGTTCATTCTAGTGGACATGAGTTCGTCATCGCGAACACCGGAGCTGGCCGCGTGGTCCCCGGCCCTGGACCGCCCCACGCTCCGGGCCATCGCCCTCGTCTGCCTCGCCGACGCCATCGTCGGCGCCTCGTTCGGCGCGATCAGCGTCTCCGGCGGCCTGCCCCTCTGGGTACCGGTCGTCCTGTCGGTGGTCGTCTTCGCCGGTGGCTCCCAGTTCGCGGCCGTCGGCGTCCTGCTGGCCGGAGGCAGCCCGCTCGCCGCGGTCGCCGCCGGTCTCGTCCTCAACGCCCGCCTGCTCCCGTTCGGCTTCGCGGTCGCCGACCTGCTGGACGGACCGTGGTGGCGCCGCCTGCTGCGGGCCCACCTGCTCACCGACGAATCGGTCGCGTTCGCCCTGCAGCAGTCCGACCCGCGCCGCCGCCGGGCGGCCTACCTGACCTGCGGCGCAACCCTGTTCGTCAGCTGGAACATCGCCGTTCTGCTGGGCGCTGCGGCCGGTACGGCGATCGGGGACACCGACGCCCTCGGCCTGGACGCCGCCTTCCCGGCGGTGCTGCTGGCCCTGGTCCTGCCCGTTCTGCGCACCGAACGCCCCACTCGCAACGCCGCCCTGCTCGGCGCCGCGCTGGCCGTCGCCGCCACGCCCTTCCTCCCGCCGGGCGTCCCGATCCTGCTCGCCCTCGCCGGTCTGCTCCTCGCCGGCGGACGGCGCGGGCCCGTCCCGGCGTCCTGAGCCCGCCCAGCAGTTGCAGTCACCCGCCCCCCACGCGCTCCGAGGAGGACCGCCGATGCCACTCTTCGCCATCGCCGCCCTGGCCGCAGGCACCCTCGCCCTGCGCCTGGCCGGCCCGACGCTCCGACAGCGGATGACCCTGCCGCCGCACATGGAGCGGCTGCTCACCGTCGCCGCCACCGTCCTGCTGGTGGCACTGGCGGCGACCGCCGCTCTCACCCAGGGCCACGGCTTCGCCGGCTGGGCCCGCCCGCTGGGCGTCCTGGTCGGCGGCGTCCTCGCCCTGCGCCGGGCGCCCTTCCCGCTGGTGATCGTCGCCGCCGCCGGGACGACCGCTCTCCTGCGCCTCTGCGGACTCTCCTGACCGACCGACCACGACCCACCGTCCGGCAGCCGCTACGCGGGCACCCGGCGGCTCCCGGCGAGCAGGGCGCGCAGCGGCGCGGTGTCGGGGGTGTCGGCCACCGCGGCGTCGAGGGCGTCGTCCATCTCCCGCTCCCAGGTCTCGGGGAGGGCGAGGCCGGGCCGTCCCGACCAGGCGATGTCCGGGGTGGCGTGCCCCTCCGCGATCAGGCGGAGGTGGACCAGGCCGGCGAGCCCGTCGAAGATCCGGGGCCGGATGAAGTTGCGGGCGGACGCCCCGGTCAGCCGTCCGGCCTGCGGCGGCTTGGGTATGCGGTCGGCGACGGCGCTCCACAGCAGTCCGCGGTCGAACGCGTCGAGCACCTCCTCCAACCCCGGCAACTCGCCGTCCGCCACCGGATCCGCCGTGCCCCTTGCCTCCCGGTCCGTCTCCCGACCTGCCGCACGCTCGGCGACGCGCACCGCCCGGACGACGGCCGTCTGCAGCGGCCGTGACCAGCCCTCGGCGTCGGCGACGGCGCGGGCCAGGACGAGTTCGTCCCAGCTCAGCCGCGGCAGCCGGGCCGCCTCCGGTGCGAGCGTGCGCGCCTCCAGCGCCGCGAACACCGACTCCGGGTCGCGCAGCAGGGCAAGGGCGAAAGGCCCGCCGGTTCCCCCGTCACTTCCCCCGTCGGCCCGGCTGTCGCCCGGCAGTTGCTCGATCAGGGCGACCCGCTCGGCCGTGGGCGGGTGGGAGTCGTACCGGTGCGGCCGCGGCGGGCGCCGCCCGGCGCAGAGCGCGGCGAGCTGCTCGTCGGTCCGGGCGGCGAGCATCCGCCGGAAGCCGCCGTGCACCTCGCCCTCGGGCGGCAGCGCCCCGACGGGTCCGCCCAGCGCGGCGTACGTGTCGAGGTAGTGGCTGTGGGCGGCGCCGAGCACGGGGACGGCGCGCAGCGCGGCGGCGGTCGCGTCGCGTCCGGCGTGCCGTGCAGCCACCCGGTCGGCGGCGAGTTCCTGGCAGCGGGCCACGGACTGCGAGGCGTTCAGGAACATCCGGGCGTACGCGGCGTACAGCCGGCCGACGGCGACGTGGTACCGGGTGCCGCCCCGGTCGAACGCCTCCACGGTGTGCAGGACCGCCGTCCGGCCGCGCATGGCGATGCCGCCGAGGCGGGTGTCGCCGTTGCCGAAGTGCCCGAACTCGTGGGCGAGGACGGCGCGCAGGTGGGGGACAGTCAGGCCGGCCAGCAGCGGAAGGCCGAGCAGCATGCGGCGCCGTCCGGGTATCAGCCCCAGCAGTCGGCTCCGTTCGGCGACGCCCGCGTTGACGTCGGCGACCAGCAGCAGCTCGTCCGGCGGACGCTCGCCCGTCACCTCGGCGGCGGCGCGGACCAGTTCCCACAGCTCGGGCTGGTCCTGCGGCGTGACCGCCACCGCGTCCGGCACCGGGCGGAGCCGTCCGGCGCGCAGGGCGGCGACCATGCCCCGGACGATCGCGGCCGCCAGCAGGACGGTGACGGTCAGGACGCCGCCCTCGAGCCAGGCGGCCCGCTCGGTGGCGAGCCGGGTGACCAGCAGCCAGTCGAGCCCCGCCATGGCCGCGAGCAGGACCGCGCCCAACAGGTAGAAGCCGACCAGCAGGACGAGCGCGCGGAGGGCGCGCAGGCGGAACGTCATCAGGGGAGTCTCCACGGGGACCGGCCGGCCCACCGGGCCGACGATGATCGCGGAGCCTACCGGTCACCCCTCCGGGCAGCCCCGGCACCCCCGGCATCCCCGGCCCCCCGGCACCCGCGCTGAACAGGGACGACCGGCCCGCCACGACCGACCTGTGACGGTGGAACAGTGAGCCAGCCCGCTCAGCCGCCGGTGGCCGCGCCGGTGACCCCGGCGCCCGGCCAGGACTCCTCCAGCCCGCCGTCGCCGCGGACGGTGTAGCGGGTGGACGAGCTCGCCCCGGTCAGGGCGACCCGCTCCTCGCGGATCAGCGCACCGTTCTCCACCCGCCAGCTGGCCACCCCCTGCGGGTCGGCCGCCGAGGCGCGCGACGCGAGCAGGACGGGCGCGTCGCCGGAGAACCCGAACAGCTGCACCAGGTCGACCGGTACGGAGCCCTCGACCCGGCGCAGCACCACCAGCGCCGCCTGGGCGTCGCGGTAGTGGGCGGGCAGCACGGTGGTGAGCGTGACGGTCGCCCCGCCGCCGGTGGTGTGGCCGCCGTTGAGCTTGATCGCCGGTCCGCCCGAGGGGTCGGTGTAGCTGCGGTTGGGCCAGTCGACCGCCGGCGGGGTGCCGACGGCCGGGCCGAGCCCGGAGTCGCCGTGGCCGCTCGCGGCGGCCGAGGGCGCGCCGTCGATGGACAGCGGCGGGCCGCCCGCCGCGGGGGAGGAGGCCGCCGGGAGCGGGTGGAGGCCCTGGCTGTCCCGGTTCTCGCAGCCCTGCGCGGCGGCGATGGCCAGCGCCACACCGATCGTCACGGTCACGAACACCACCAGGCGCTGGCGCATCAGCCGCCGGCGTGCACCGGCCGACCGGCCGGGCAGCGTGCCGTGCGGCCGCTCCCTGGACGTCCCCGGGCGGCCCGGGGCGGGCGTCCGCTCGCGCGCGGGCTCGCCGAACTCCTGACGGGGCATCCGCGCGGTCGTCGCCTGCCCGTGCGGCCGCCGTCCGGGCCGCTCGCCCGGCGCCGTCGGTCCGCCCGGCCGCCCCCGGCCGGCCGCCGAGGCGCCGGACGCGCTCGTGCCCCGGGCTCCACCGGCCGCGCCGCCGTGGCCGACCGGCGCTCCCGGCTGCGCCCCAGGTCCACCAGGTCCACCAGGTCCGGCGTGCCCAGCAGGTCCACCGGGTCCGGGCCGGCCGCCGTGGCCCACCCGGGTCGCCCCGTACGCCTGCGCACCGCGCCCACCGGCCGAACCGGCGGCCCCACCCGGAGCGGCACCGTACGGCCCGGCGGTCCGGTGCCCGTGCTGTCCGGCCCGTCCGCTCCCCGGCTCCGTCCGGCCGGCGCCCGGCCGGGAGCCGTACGGCTGCGCGCCGCGTCCGACCGGCTGGTCCGCCGCGCGGCCGGCCTGCTCCGGCCGACCCTCGGGCCGCTCGCGCCCGACCCGCTCGCCCCGGCCGCCAGCCGTACCGGCGCCCCGCTCGGCGGGGCGCCCGCCGTGCCACTCGGCGTCGTCGAACCCGGCGTCGTCGGCGGCGTGGCCGGGCGCGGGAACCCCCGCGCCCCCGCCCACGCCCGCGACCCCGCCTGCGAACCGGCCGCCGGCCGCCGCCGCTCCGGCCGGGTCCGCAGGGCCGGCGGGCTCCGCCGCGGCCGCGTTCGCGGTGCCGCCGCGCCCGCGCCAGCCGCCCGGCTGGGGCGCCAGGGCGGCGCCGCGGGCGGCCAGTTCGGACAGTCGCTCGTGCAGCGCCGCGGCCGGCGGACGCTCGGTCGGCTCCTTGGCCAGGCAGGCCCGGACCACCGGCGCCAGCACCGGCGGCACACCGGTGAGGTCCGGCTCCTCGTGGACGACCCGGTACAGCATCACCTCGGAGGACGCGCCGGAGCCGAACGGCGACTCCCCGGTCAGCGCGAAGGCCAGCGTGGCGCCGAAGGCGAACACGTCGGTGGCCGGGGTGACGGCGGCGCCGCGGACCTGCTCGGGCGCGAGGAAGCCGGGGGAGCCGACCGCCGTCCCGACGTGGGTGAGCGTGGAGGCGCCGCGCGACCAGGCGATGCCGAAGTCGATGATCCGCGGACCCTTGGGGGAGAGCAGGATGTTGGAGGGCTTGAGGTCGCGGTGGACCACGCCCGCCTCGTGCACCTTGACCAGCCCGTCGGCCAGCGCCGCGCCGACCTGGGCGGCCTCCGCCCAGGGGAGCGGGCCCTCGTCGCCGACCCGCTTGTAGAGCGAGGGGCCGGGGACGTACGCGGTCGCGAGCCAGGGGCGGTCGGCCTCGATGTCCGAGCCGACCACGCGTGCGGTGCAGGCCCCGCGGATCCGCGAAGCGGCCGCGATCTCGCGGGCGAAGCGGGTGCGGAACTCGGAGTCCCCGGCGAGCTCGGCGCGGATCAGTTTGAGCGCGACCCGCTGGCCCTTGCGGTCGGAGCCGAGGTAGACCACGCCCATCCCACCGGCGCCGAGCCGTCGGTGCAGGCGGTAGGGCCCGACGATGCGGGGGTCCTCACGCCGCAACCGCATCATCGCCATGCTCGTTCCCGTCAGCCTGTGGGGTGAGACCCCGTCGGAAATGGGGCATCGTCAAATACTGTCCCGCACAGCTTACGGACAGCGGGTACCGCTCCGCTGAATCGCAACACCCCAAGGACCGGTCCGATTGTCGTATTTCCACCGGGGGTGCGGACGGTCTCGGGGACGCCTCTCAGGGTTCCCTCGGGGATCCGCTCGACCCGGCCTCCCCCTGCGGTAGTACGCGGCGCGTCCGCAGGTCATCCTTCGGGAGGCCCGCGGACGGTACGCCGGCATGACGACCGCCGGCCCCGCCGTCCCTACTGTTGAGTGCAGCGGTGGGCGGACCGCTCGTCCCCCGAGAATCACCCCCGCCCTCCGCGCCCACGTAGCCCGCACAGCAAGCCAGGCAGGAGCAAGAGGATCATGGCACCGCAGCTCGACCGAGCCCTTCGACGCCTCCGGTCCTCCGCCGCGCAGGCCTCCGCCACGGAGACCAGGCACCCGGCGGTGGCACTCGCCATCGCCGTGCCCTTCGCGGTGCTGCTGCTGGCGCTCTTCGGCGGGTGGGAGCAGCTGGCGACCCAGACCAGGGCGGTCGCCGATCTGATCGGGCGCTGACCCCCCGGGGTAGGGGTCGACGCCGGCCGGGGCCGCGCGCCGCACGAACGTGGACGGGCGAGGCGGCCGCATCGAGCGGCTCCGGCACCGCGGTGGCCGGGTACGGAACGTCGGTGAGGGCGTCCGTACCCGGCGCCGTGCTTTCCGCACCCTTCCGGGCGGGTGAAACGACAGGAGCCGTGGTCCCGGAGGACCACGGCTCCCGTGGTGTGGTGCGCGATACTGGGATTGAACCAGTGACCCCTACCGTGTCAAGGTAGTGCTCTCCCGCTGAGCTAATCGCGCTCGGTACTGCTGACCCTGCTGACCTGCACTTACGCTTCGGATCTCGAAGATCCGAGTGCGCGATACTGGGATTGAACCAGTGACCCCTACCGTGTCAAGGTAGTGCTCTCCCGCTGAGCTAATCGCGCCGGGCTGCCGAGCCCCGAAGGGTTCGAGTGCGCGATACTGGGATTGAACCAGTGACCCCTACCGTGTCAAGGTAGTGCTCTCCCGCTGAGCTAATCGCGCGGGGAGGGCTCCCGGCGAACCGGGGGCACCTCTTGGAGGTGGAGACGGGATTTGAACCCGTGTACACGGCTTTGCAGGCCGTTGCCTCGCCTCTCGGCCACTCCACCAGGCAACTTCGAAGAACGATCTTACCCTGTTCTCCATCGAGCGGACGACGAGATTCGAACTCGCGACCCTCACCTTGGCAAGGTGATGCTCTACCAACTGAGCCACGTCCGCCTGTCTCCCGACCGCTTCCCCGTTTTTCTTCGGTTCCGCGTCCCGGCGACGTGTTGAACTCTAGCGGATTCCCGGGCCAGCTGAAAAATCCGTTCCCGCAGCGTGGCGAGGGGATGGCCGTCGGATGGTGATCCGTCAGCCGTCGAACGGCCCTCCGCGCCCCGGTCGCCGGGACGCCGGACGGCCGCCGATCACCCCGCCGACCTAGACTTTTCAGCACCGGGGCGAACCCCCGGCCCCCGCGCCCCGCCCGTGCGGAGCAGCACCCGATCCGTGCAGGAGAACCGTGTCCGGCCGCACCACCCCCCTCAGTCCCGCCCAGCCGATGGCCCGCCTCGGCGGCCGCCTCGCGACCGGACTGCGGGAGGTGAGCTCGGACCCGGCGGTGCTCGACACCGAGGGCTTCTGGGCCGTCGCGTACGACTTCGAGGGGCGCCTCACCTGTGCCCGCTTTGACGAGGTCCGCCCCGACCCGGCCCCGCCGGCCACCGCGGGCTGGCTCGGCCCGCGCGCCGACAGCTGGCACAGCTCGCTGGACCGGGACGGCTACCTGGCCGGCGTCCGGGCGGTCCGGGAGCACATCGCGCGGGGCGAGGTGTACCAGGCCAACCTCTGCCGGGTGCTCTCCGCGCCGCTGCCCGACCCCGACCGGTCCGACATCGACGCCCTCACCGGCCTGCTCGCCCTGGGCAACCCGGCACCGTACGCAGGAACGATTCGGCTGCCCGAGCAGGGGGTGGAGATCGCCACCGCCTCGCCCGAGCTGTACCTGAGACGCGACGGCCGTACCGTGCTCTCCGGCCCGATCAAGGGGACCGGCCGCACCGAGGACGACCTGCTGGAGAAGGACCACGCCGAGAACGTGATGATCGTCGACCTGGTCCGCAACGACCTGGGACGGGTCTGCGGTACGGGCACCGTCACCGTCCCCGACCTGTGCGTGGTGGAGAAGCACCCGGGCCTGGTCCACCTGGTCTCCACCGTCCAGGGCACCCTGCGGGACGGCGCCGGCTGGCCCGAGCTGTTCGCGGCGACCTTCCCGCCCGGCTCGGTGACCGGCGCGCCCAAGTCCAGCGCCCTGCGGATCATCGAGGCGCTGGAGACCGCCCCCCGCGGGCCCTACTGCGGCGCGATCGGATGGGTGGACGCCGACCGCGGCGAGGCCGAACTGGCCGTCGGGATCCGCACCTTCTGGATCGAACGGGACGCGGCCGGCGCCACCCTGCGGTTCGGCACCGGCGCCGGCATCACCTGGGGCTCCGACCCCGCCCGGGAATGGGACGAGACCGAGCTGAAGGCCGCCCGTCTGGTCGCGATAGCGTCGGGCAACAGCCCCCACTGACAGCCGGCCGCCACTGACTGCCGGACCCCACCCCCCACCGACACCCGGCCCCACCGAAGGAGCACGAAGTGATCTGGGTCAACGGATCCCTGGCCGACGGCGACGCCGCCACCCTGCCCGTCCTCGACCACGGGATCACCGTGGGCGACGGCGTCTTCGAGACGGTCAAGGCGGTGGACGGCCGGCTCTTCGCCCTCACCCGCCACCTCGACCGCCTGACCCGCTCCGCCCGCGGCCTCGGTCTGCCCGACCCGGACCACGACGAGATCCGCACGGCGTGCGCCGCGGTGCTCGCCGCCAATCCGATGCCGCTCGGCCGGATGCGGATCACCTTCACCGGCGGCACCGCCCCGCTCGGCTCCGAGCGCGGCGACAGCGGCCCCAGCCTGGTGGTCGCCCTCGGCAGCGCCAAGCACCGCCCCGACACCACCGCCGTGCTCACCGTCCCGTGGCGCCGCAACGAGCACAGCGCCGTCGCCGGACTCAAGACCACCTCGTACGCGGAGAACGTGGTCGCCCTGGCCGCCGCCCACCGGGCCGATGCCTCCGAGGCGCTGTTCGCCAACACCGCCGGACTGCTCTGCGAGGGCACCGGCTCCAACGTCTTCGTGGTGGTCGACGGCCGGCTGCTCACCCCGACCCTGGCCTCCGGCTGCCTGGCCGGCATCACCCGGCAGCTGGTCGTCGACTGGTGCGGCGCCGAGGAGACCGACCTGCCGTTCGAGGTGCTCGGGCGCGCCGAGGAGGTCTTCCTCACCTCCACCCTGCGCGATGTCCAGGCCGTGACCCGGATCGTCGGCTCCGAGGGAGACGAGCGCCAGCTGTCCGGACCCGGACCGGTCACCCTCAAGGCGATGGCCCAGTTCGCCGAGCGCGCCGCCGACGACCTCGACCCGTGAGCCCGCTCCCGGCGCCCCGCCGGCTCGCCCCGCGCCCGGTGACCGCCGGCCCGGTGACTGCCGGCCCGTGACTTAAGGCGGCCCCCACAGGGAATGGGAGCCGCATGACGACCACACTGCGCCCCGCGGGGCCCGAGGAGCCCGCCGCCGGCGGCGGCCGCACCAGACGCTGGCAGATCTGCGTCAACGGCCGTCCGGTCGGCGGCCTGCGCACCACCGCCCAGCCGCGCGGCGACCAGTGGTGGGGCGAGATCGCCGAACTCGAGGTGGTCGAGGGCCACCGGCGCGGCCGGGCCACCGTCGGCGCGCTGGCCGCCGAGGAGGTGCTGCGCGGCTGGGGCTGCACCCGGGTGGACGTCACCGTGCCCGCCGAGTCCACCGGCGGCCTGCGGCTGGCCGAGGCGCTCGGCTACACCGAGCGGATGCGCAACCTCGCCAAGCGCCTGGCCCGATTCCCGGAGCTGCGCACCGATGTGACGGTGCGTCCGATCGGCGAGGCGGACTACGCGCCCTGGCTGGAGCAGGCCAAGGCGGGCTACCGGCACGACCTGACCGCCTCCGGGCTCACCCCCGCCCAGGCGCGGGCCAAGTGCGACGCCGACCACCGCGTCCTGCTGCCGCAGGGACCCGCCACCGAGGGCGTGGCACTGCGGCAGCTGCTGGACGGCCGGGGGACCAGGCTCGGCAGCCTCTGGCTGGCGCTGCGCCAGGACCTGCTGCCGGACGGGCGCCCGCTGGCCTGGGTGATGGTGGTCGAGGTCGAGCAGGCCCACCGCGGCCACGGCTACGGCCGGACGCTGATGCAGGTGGCCGAGCGCGAGTGCCTGTCGGCGGGCGTCCACGACCTCGGCCTCAACGTGTTCAGTGCGAACCGGGTCGCCATCGCGCTCTACGACTCGCTCGGCTACCGGGTCACCCGGCGGACGCTCGGCAAGCCGCTGCTGTGATCCCGGTCCGCCGTCCGCCGGGGATGATGCGCAGGCTCAGCCGGCCGACTTCTCGATCAGCTCGATGATCCGCTCGCGCAGGCCCTCCTGGCTCTGCCCGCCGTCCAGGCGCTGCCCGGCGATCACGTAGGTCGGGGTGCCGGTGACGCCGATCGCCTTGCCCTCGGCCACGTCCGCGTCGACCACGAGCATGTTGCGGCCGTCGATCAGCGCGGTGTCGACCTCCTCGGCGTCCAGCCCGACCGCGGCCGCGATCTCCACCAGCACCTGCGGGCCGCCCTGCTCCACGTCCTCCAGCCGCGCCAGCACGGCCTCCACGTACTCCCAGCCCCGGCCCTGCTCGAAGGCCTCGGCAGCGGCCTCCGCGGCCGCGTAGGCGTGCTTGTGCTTCTCCAGCGGGAAGTGCCGCAGCTCGACGGTCAGCGCGTCGCCGTACCGCTCGCGCAGCGCCCGTACGTCGTCCAGGGCGGTGCGGCAGTCCGGGCACTGGAGTTCGCACCAGAGCTCGAGGCGGGGGAGGGGGGCATCGATCATGCCACCAGTTTCCCAGGTCTCCGGCGGTGCCGGGGACCGGTGCGGACCGTCAGGTCCCGGCCGGCACGGTCTCCGGCGCGGCGGTCTCCTGGGCCGAGGCCTCCTGCGCGGCGTCCGCCGAGCGCTGGCGGGCCCGGTAGGCGGCGACGTGCAGGCGGTTGCCGCAGGTACGGCTGTCGCAGTAGCGGCGGGAGCGGTTGCGGGAGAGGTCGACGAAGACCCGGGCGCAGTCCGGCGCCTCGCAGCGGCGCAGCCGCTCGCGCTCGCCGGCCATCACGATGAACGCCAGCGCCATGCCCAGCTCGGCCGCCAGGTGCCGGCCGATCGCGGCGTGCGGGGCGAAGTAGTGGATGTGCCAGCCGTGGTGGTCGTGGTTGACCAGGCGGGGGGTGGTGCCGGCCTCGGCGACCACCGCGTTGACCAGCTCGGCGGCCTGCTCGGTGGAGTCGGCCGAGAACACCTCGCGCAGCCGGCCGCGCAGGGCCTGGACGGCGGCCAGGTCGGCGGGACCGAGGGAGTCGATCTCGCTGATCGCCTGCTTGACCACGAACGCGCTCAGCGCGGGCACGTCGGCGAGCTGCTCGCTCCCGCACGCCTGGGGCGCGGTGTTGAGCAGCTCCACCAGAATGCTCAGTGCGCACTCGGTGTCATGGGTGATCAGCACGTGGGGGCTCCTCACGCGGCGGGGCCCAGCGGGCGCCCGCACCGGTCATCCCTCCGACTCTACCGGCACCGGACACAGCTGTGCCCCGGTTCGGACTCCGATCGGAGCCCGGACCGGGGCGTCACCCCGAGGCCGCGGAAGACGCGCGGCGGAGTAGGGCGTCCGTGCCCCCGAGTAGGACGGACGCGTCGAGCCTCGCCCCGCCGTCGCACGGGCGGCGGGCGGCTCGGCCGGGGTCAGCTTTCGGCGAGGATGTGGGACAGCTCCCTGTCGAGGTCGAAGTGACGGTGTTCGGTGCCGGGCGGCACCGCGGCGTCGGTGCGCTTGAGGAAGGACTCGAGCGCCCGCGCAGGGGCCTCCAGCAGTGCCTCTCCTTCCGGAGAGCTGAGGGCGATGCAGACCACCCCCTGACCGTGGCTCCGGGACGGCCAGACCCGGACGTCGCCGGTACCGGTGGGTCGGTGCAGCCCCTCCGCGAGGAGGTCTCGGGCGAACACCCATTCCACGGTCTCGTCGGCTCCGGTGTGGAACGTCGCGTGGACGGCGTAGGGGTCGGCGGTGTCGTAGCGCAGGCCCGCGGGGACGGGCAGTGAGGACTCGCTCGACACGATGAGGCGCAGGTGCAGCTCGCAGCTGACCGTGGTGTTCATAAGCGCCAGGGCCTTTCGCTCAGTGTGCGCTCGGGGAATCGCACGTCGGCGAACGGACCATCCCACCTGAAAGGCCCGGGTAAACCCGTACGTGCCGATTCGGGTGCGAGTCGTACCCCTTCCGGCGCATTGCGGAATCGACGCCGGGGCGGCCGCAGGCCCTCTGCGGCAGGGAACTCGGGTACTTTTCCAGGCATGGCTGTAGGAAGCGACGAACGGCGGGTGGAGTCGATGGACGGCGGACCGGGGAGCGACCGACCCGACGGTCTTGACCGGGCCGACGGAGTCGACGGGGCCGAGCCGGACGGGCGGCCGGAGCGCCCCGGGCAACCGGTCGGCTCGCGGGCGCCGCACTTCATCCGGCGCTCGCGCCCGCTGCACCTGAGCTGGCAGGTGTTGATCTTCCTGCTGGGCCTGGCCGTGGTCGGGCTCGGCGTGGTCCTGCTCCCGCTGCCGGGGCCGGGCTGGGTGGTCATCTTCCTGGGCATGGGCATCTGGGCGACCGAGTTCGTCTGGGCGCAGCTGGTGCTGCGCTGGACCAGGCGCAAGGTCACGGAGGCGGCCGAGCGGGCCCTGGACCCGAAGGTGCGCCGGCGCAACCTGGTCCTCACCGGGATCGGCCTGGCGGTGATCGCCGGGCTCGGCGCCTGGTACCTCGGCCGGTACGGGCTCACCGCGCCCTGGAACCTCGGCTGACGGAGTCGGCCGCCGGGGTGTTCGGAGCACCCCCGCCGATGGGGTAATGTTTTCCCTGCACCCGGGCGATTAGCTCAGCGGGAGAGCACTTCGTTCACACCGAAGGGGTCACTGGTTCGATCCCAGTATCGCCCACCGGAATGCAATGGCGTAGGGCTCCGATCAATTAATGATCGGGGCCCTTCGCCATTTCGGCGTGCGTTCCGGTAACTGCTGATGCCTATTCAGTCGACGTGCGCCGGGCGGGTTCTGGCGGGCGCGATCGGCCGGACGGGATCCGGCGGGCGACGGCGGAAGCGATTGGAGTCCGGTGCCCAAGTGGTGCTACAGTTCTTCTCGTTGCCCGGGCGATTAGCTCAGCGGGAGAGCACTTCGTTCACACCGAAGGGGTCACTGGTTCGATCCCAGTATCGCCCACCGAGCACAACACGCAGGCCCCGACGGAGAGTCGGGGCCTGCGGCGTTTTCCGGGCCGTGAGCTGCGCCGGCGCGGGGCCCGCTCAGGCCGCCAACTCGCAGCGGTGGCCGGGCTCCAGGCGTTCGCCGCAACCGCACCGCGCCGGGCGCAGCGGCCAGGAGAGGTCCACCCGCTCCGGCGTGCCGCTCCGGTCGAACCAGCGCTGCAGACCCTGGGCCTGCGCCGCATGCCAGACGGTCTGCCGGAGTTGGAGCTCCGCCGGGGTGAGCGTGCCGAGCCGCTCGGTGTACCGGGCGCCGATCGCACGGACCAGGTCCATCGCCGCGGTGGCGTCCGCGGCGGCGTCGTGGGCGCCCTCGAGCCGTACGCCGTAGTGCAGGCACAGATCGGTCAGGGTGCGCCGGCCGCGACGGTAGCGGTCCACGTACTTGTCCAGCACCCGCGGGTCCAGCACCAGGAGTTCGGCACCGGCCAGGCTCTCGGCGAGCGAACCGGCGCGGTGGCGGCGCAGTTCGCGGTCGAGCAGGGTCAGGTCGTACGGGGCGTTCATCACCACCACCGGAACGCCGGCCCGGGCCTGCTCGGCCAGCGCGCGGGCGACCTCGGCGACCACGGTGCGGGCGGGGCGGCCGTGGCTGCGCACCCGCTCGTTCGAGATGCCGTGGACGGCGCGGGCCTGCTCTGGGATCGGCACCCCGGGGTCGGCCAGCCAGGTGGCGGCCCGCGGTTCGGCGCCGGGAGCCGACTGCAGGACCAGGGCGGCGGAGACGATCCGGTCGGACTCCACGTCCACCCCGGTGGTCTCGGTGTCGAAGGAGGCGAGCGGACCGTCGTACCAGGCTCGAAGCTGCTGCATGACCGACCCCCTCGGCAGATCCCGCGCGGCGCGCCGCCGAGGACCGGTGGTGCGCCGCACTCTGCGGTGGTGATACCGCAGTTGACGCGTCCTCAATCGCTCCGCGCGCGGCGGCTCACGATTCGTGACCGATCGGTTACCGGAGCGGCCGTCCGGGCCCCGGCTCGGGTGCGCGGCCGGGGCCCGCGGCTCGGTACCATGCACAGGCAGCGACGTGTTGCGAAACAGTAGCCAGAGCGTCAGGAGAGACCGGTGACGGACGTCCGGATCATCATCAACCGCGAACCCGATCGGGAAGAGCGCGTGGTGACCACGGGCACTACGGCCGCCGACCTCTTCGCCGACGACCGCTCGATCATCGCCGCCCGGGTGGCGGGCCAGCTGAAGGACCTCGCGTACGCCGTCCAGGACGGCGACGAGGTCGAGCCGGTCGTCATCTCCAGCCCCGACGGCCTCGACATCCTGCGCCACTCGACCGCGCACGTGATGGCCCAGGCCGTGCAGGAGATCTTCCCGGAGGCCAAGCTCGGCATCGGCCCGCCGATCAAGGACGGCTTCTACTACGACTTCGACGTGGAGAAGCCGTTCCACCCCGACGACCTCAAGGCTGTCGAGAAGAAGATGCAGGAGATCATCAAGCGCGGGCAGAAGTTCTCCCGCCGGGTGGTCACCGACGAGGCCGCCCGCGAGGAGCTGGCCGGCGAGCCGTTCAAGCTGGAGCTGATCGGCCTCAAGGGCTCCGCCGCCACCGCGGGCGAGGGTGCGGACGTCGAGGTCGGCGCCGGCGAGCTGACCATCTACGACAACCTGGACCCGAAGACCGGCGAGGTGTGCTGGGGCGACCTCTGCCGCGGCCCGCACCTGCCCTCCACCCGGCACATCCCGGCGTTCAAGCTGATGCGCTCGGCCGCCGCCTACTGGCGCGGCAGCGAGAAGAACCCGCAGCTGCAGCGCCTGTACGGCACCGCCTGGCCGACCAAGGACGAGCTCAAGGCCCACCTCGAGTTCCTCGAGGAGGCCGCCAAGCGCGACCACCGCAAGCTGGGCAGCGAGCTCGACCTGTTCTCCATCCCGGAGGAGATCGGCTCCGGCCTCGCCGTCTTCCACCCCAAGGGCGGCATCATGCGCCGGGTGATGGAGGACTACTCGCGCAAGCGCCACGAGGAGTCCGGCTACGAGTTCGTCTACTCGCCGCACGCCACCAAGGGCACGCTCTTCGAGCTCTCCGGCCACCTGGACTGGTACGCCGACGGCATGTACCCGCCCATGAAGCTCGACGGCGACATCGACTACTACCTGAAGCCGATGAACTGCCCGATGCACAACCTGATCTACCGCGCGCGTGGCCGCTCGTACCGTGAACTGCCGCTGCGGCTCTTCGAGTTCGGCACCGTCTACCGGTACGAGAAGTCCGGCGTGGTGCACGGCCTGACCCGCGCCCGCGGTTTCACCCAGGACGACGCCCACATCTACTGCACCCGTGAGCAGATGGCGGACGAGCTCGACTCGCTGCTCACCTTCGTGCTGGACCTGCTGCGCGACTACGGCCTGAACGACTTCTACCTGGAGCTGTCCACCAAGGACCCGGAGAAGTACATCGGTTCGGACGAGGACTGGGCGGAGGCGACCGAGACCCTGCGGGCCGCCGCCGAGAAGCAGGGCCTGGAGCTCGTCCTCGACCCGGCCGGCGCCGCCTTCTACGGCCCGAAGATCTCGGTCCAGGCCAAGGACGCGATCGGCCGCACCTGGCAGATGTCCACCATCCAGGTCGACTTCCAGCTGCCGCAGCGCTTCGAGCTGGAGTTCCAGGGCCAGGACGGCAACCGCCAGCGCCCGGTCATGATCCACCGTGCGCTGTTCGGCTCGATCGAGCGCTTCTTCGCGGTGCTGCTGGAGCACTACGCTGGCGCCATGCCGCCGTGGCTGGCCCCGGTCACCGTGGTCGGCATCCCGATCACCGACGAGCACGTGCCGTACCTGCGCGAGGTCGCGGCCGAGCTGAAGAAGCACGGCATCCGGGTCGACGTGGACGCCTCCGACGACCGCATGCAGAAGAAGATCCGCAACGCCCAGAAGGCGAAGATCCCCTTCATGCTGATCGCGGGCAACGACGACGTCGAGGCCGGCGCGGTGTCCTTCCGCTACCGCAACGGCGAGCAGAAGAACGGCGTGCCGGTGGCCGAGGCCGTCGCGGAGATCGTGGACGCGGTGGAGCGTCGCATTCAGGTCTGACGACCGTCCGCAGTGGGGCAGGCTCGGCCGAGTCTGCCCCACTCCGGTTTGAACGGTGGCGGCTCCGAATATGCTGATCAGCATGATGAGTGAGCCGGAACTGCAGCAGGGCGTCGGCGAGCCGGACGGGTTCCGGCGCCTGTGGACCCCCCATCGGATGGCCTACATCCAGGGCGAGAACAAGCCCACCGGGCCGGCCCCGGACGACGGCTGCCCGTTCTGCTCGATCCCGAAGCTCAGCGACGAGGACGGGCTGATCATCGCCCGCGGCAGCTCGGTCTTCGCGGTCCTCAACCTGTACCCGTACAACGGCGGCCACCTGATGGTCGTCCCGTACCGGCACGTCGCCGACTACACCGACCTCGACGACGCCGAGACGGCGGAGCTGGCCGACTACACCAAGCGCGCGATGACCGCGCTGCGGGCCGCCTCCGGCGCGCACGGCTTCAACATCGGCATGAACCAGGGCGCCGCGGCCGGCGCCGGCATCGCCGCCCACCTGCACCAGCACGTGGTGCCGCGCTGGGGCGGGGACACCAACTTCATGCCCGTGGTCGGCCACACCAAGGTGCTGCCGCAGCTGCTGGCCGACACCCGCAAGATGCTCGCCGACGTCTGGCCGCAGGGCCGACAGTGACAGACGAAGGGGGGCGGGGACCGCGTAGGTCCCCGCCCCCCTTCGGTGTGTCCCGGCCTACCCGGCGTCGTAGCGGTCGACCCGGTACGGGCGGCTGCCCTGCATCTCCGACTTGAGGATGTTCGAGCGGTTGGTGAACCGCTCGATGCTCACGTCGTGCTCCGCCAGGAACTCCATCACCGCGGCGTGGATCACGTTCACCACCGGCGTCGACGCGTAGATCGCGTCGTCCGACTTGAACCGGCTGGCCCAGGTGGCGTCCGTCCACGCCTGGCGCAGGCAGAACGGCTCCGGCAGGCCGATCGACCCGCCCAGGTAGGTCAGCAGGGTGGGCATCTTGTGGAACGGCGCCCGGACCGCCTGGCGCACCACCTCGTCGTCGTCGACCAACGGCAGCTGGATCGTCTGGTTCTCCCAGCGCCGGAAGGTCTTCGGGATGTCCTTCTCCTTCGGCTTGGGCTTGGCCATGAACCACGGCACCAGCGGACCCAGCGCGTAGCCGGTCACGTGCACCTGCAGGTTGTTGTGCAGCACCACCACCTCGACCAGCATCGTGGTCACCAGCTGGCCCTTGTGCAGGACGTACTGGATCGCGATCCGGTGCCGCGGGTCGCTGCCGAAGGTCTGCTTGTTGGCCAACTCCTGGAGGGCGAAGTCGCGCATCCGGTAGTTGTCCATCTCGGGACCGCCGGGGCGGCCGATCTCGTCGGCCCCCTCCGGGATGTCCTGAACCATCCACTGGTTGATGGCCGCCTTCGGCATGCCACCGTTCGGGATCTCGCTTCCGGTGAGGCTGCCGAGCCGCTCGGTGATCTTGCGGGTGAG
The DNA here is from genome assembly GCF_024172095.1 of Kitasatospora cinereorecta. Classification (GTDB taxonomy): domain Bacteria; phylum Actinomycetota; class Actinomycetes; order Streptomycetales; family Streptomycetaceae; genus Kitasatospora; species Kitasatospora cinereorecta. The sequence goes on from NZ_JAMZDX010000002.1 coordinate 644,013, forward strand.
GTCGCCGGTGTGGAAGACCCGGAAGTCCTCGTGCCCCTCGGCCGGCTTGAGGTCCTCGCGCAGACCCCAGTCGCCCCACCGGGAGCCGACCCCGAGCACGCCCTTGGGGCCCGCGTAGTGCTGGACGTTGGTCTCCTGCTCGGCGGCCAGCCGGTCCAGCGAGTCCTTGAGGTCGACCGCCTTCTTGTCCAGGTGGTCGCGCGGGACGGCCTTGGGCACGGTCGCCGCCACCGGGTTGCCGCCGACCAGGTCGCCCCAGCGGGCGCGCTGCTCCAGCACCGAGCGCACCACGATCCGCTTGGCGAGCAGCCAGCCCACCACCGGCATCAGCATCATCACCCGGACGTACAGCGACCACAGCCCGCTCACCGGCGGGCGGAGCGCGAAGAGCAGTGCCAGACCGCAGGCCAGCAACAGCGAGAGCGTGCCGTAGAAGCCGTCCCGGGCGGCGCTGCGGTTGCGGCCGAGCCAGGCCTTGGCCTGGTAAGCGGCCAGCCAGATGAGCGTGCCGGGCAGGAAGAGCACCCCGAACACGAAGGTGATCGTGGACAGCTGCTTGTCACGGGCGTCGCGCAGGTCCTGGGCGGCGAGGCAGTGCTCGACCACCGCGCGGGCGTCGGTGCCGAACGACGGCACCAGCGGGTTGCGCTTGGCCGCCAGGGTGCGGTCGATCAGCGCCCGGCTGAACGCCTCGCCGGCACTCGGCCGGAACAGCTCGGACTTGCCGGGCTTCCACTTCACCCCGGCCAGGCCCTCGAGTTCCTTGTGCTCGCCGGTGCGGTACGCCGCGGAGGAGAGCGCCTGGGTGACCGCGGTCTGGTTTCCGACGTCCATCCGGGGAATCTGCGCACCCGGGGTCATGTCGAGCGTACTCATCGGTTGAGCTGCCCCTCCTCCCCTTGTCAGCGGCAGGCTACCGTGCGGCGGCCCCGCTGCGCGGATGATCGTCCGAACCGCAGTCACATCTCGGCCGTCGCCCGGCCTACCCGTGATGGTGCCCACGATGCGGCAGGATCAGACGCATGGCCGATGACATCTCGCGCGATCCGGTGCTGGTGTACGACGGGGACTGCGCCTTCTGTACCACCTGCGTCCGCTGGGCCGAGCGCTATCCGCGGGCGAGCCTGTCCTCCGCCGGCTGGGACGCCGTCCCGTTCCAGCGCGCGGACCTGGCCGGACTCGACGCCTTCACCGGCGGCCGCGGCCAGGTCACCCGGCAGCGGGCCGAACGCGAACTGCTCTGGATCACCCCCTCCCGCCGGGTGTACGGCGGCGCCCAGGCCGCCGCCCGGCTGCTGCTGCGCTCCGGCGGCGCCTGGGCGTGGGCCGGGGCGCTGCTCACCCTCCCGCCGGTCCGCCCGCTCGCCGAGGCGGTCTACCGGACGGTCGCCCGGCACCGCCACCAACTCCCCGGCGGCACCCCGGCCTGCGAGCTGCGCTGACCCTCACCCCTCCGGGACCCCGGCCGGCGGCATCGGGCTCCCCCTCGGTCGATGCGAGGGGGAGCCCGGTGGTGCGTCAGGAGGCGCGTTCGTACTGGCCGGCCAGGTTGGCGGGCATCGGGGAGTGGCGGACGTAGCTGCGGGTGAACTCGCCGGTGCCGTGGGAGAGGGAGCGCAGCTCGACGGGGTAGCGGGTGAGTTCGAGCTCGGGGACCTCGGCCCGGACCAGGCTCATGCCGGGCCCGCCGTTCTCGGTGCCGAGGACGTGGCCGCGGCGCGAGGAGAGGTCGTTGAGGACGGCGCCCTGGTACTCGTCGGGCAGCAGGATCCGCACCTCGTCGACCGGTTCCAGGAGTTGGACCTTGACCTGGGAGGCGGCCTCCCGCAGGGCGAGCGCGCCGGCGGTCTGGAAGGCGGCGTCGGAGGAGTCCACCGAGTGCGCCTTGCCGTCGGTAAGGGTGACCCGGACGTCGACCATCGGGTGGCCGTGGATGCCGTGCAGGAGCTGGGCGCGGACGCCCTTCTCCACCGAGGGGATGAAGTTGCGCGGCACCGAGCCGCCGACCACCTTGTCGACGAACTCGAAGCCGCCGCCGGGCAGCGGCTCCACGGTGAGGTCGCAGATCGCGTACTGCCCGTGGCCGCCGGACTGCTTGACGTGCCGTCCGTGCCCGCTGGCGGCGGAGCCGAAGGTCTCGCGCAGGGCGACCTCGTACGGGACGGAGTCGACGTGCACGCCGTAGCGGGTGCGCAGCCGGTCGAGGAGGACGCCGAGGTGGGCCTCGCCGGTGCACCAGAGGACGAGTTGGTGGGTGTCGGGGTTCTGCTCGACGCGCAGGGTCGGGTCCTGGGCGGCGAGCCTGGCCAGGGCCTGGGAGAGCTTGTCCTCGTCGGCCTTGGAGTGGGCCTCGACGGCGCAGGGCAGCAGGGCCTCGGGCAGCGGCCAGGGCGGGATCAGCGCGCCGTCGGTGGTGAGGGTGTCCCCGGTGCGGGCGCCGGTCAGCTTGGCGACCGAGACCAGGTCGCCGGGCAGGGCCAGCGGCATCGGGCGCTGCTGGCGGCCGAAGGGGGAGCTGAGCGCGGTGATCCGCTCGTCGGGGCGGTCGGCGAGGTGGACGGTGGTGTCGGGGCGCAGGGTGCCGGAGAAGATCCGCAGCAGGCTGAGCCGGCCGACGTACGGGTCCTCGCCGGTGTGCACGACCTGGGCGGCCAGGGTGGCGTCGGGGTCGCAGGCGGGCAGGTCGTCGGTGCGGTCGAGCGGGGAGGGGAAGGCGGCGGCGATCAGGTCGAGGAGTTCCTCGCAGCCGCCCGCCTCGGGGGCCGGGGAGACCGCCAGGACCGGGTGCAGGGTGCCCTGGACGACCTCGCGGTGGACGGCCTCGGTGAGGGCGCCGGTGTCCAGCTCCTCGCCGTTGAGGTAGCGCTCGAGCAGGGTGTCGTCCTCGCCGGCGATGGCCTCGGCGAGGCGGGCGCGGGCGTCGGCGAGGTCGCCGGGGTCCTCGGGGGAGCCGTAGTGGCGGCCGGTGAGCAGGTCGATCGAGCCGTGCAGGTGGCCCTCGCGCAGGTCCCAGTGGTGCAGCGGCAGGACGGTGTCGGGATGGCCGTCGCCGAAGGCGTCCTGGAGGGTGAGCAGTACCTCGTCCAGCTGGACGCGGGCGGTGTTGAGGTGGGTGAGCACGACGGCCCGGGGGATGCCGGCGGCGGCGCACTCGCGCCACAGGGCGAGCACCGGGCGGCTGACCTCGTCGGGGGCCGAGTGCACGAAGAGGACGGCCTCGGCGGCCCGCAGTCCGGCGTGGAGTTCGCCGCCGAAGTCGGCGTAGCCGGGGGCGTCCAGCAGGTTGATCTTGACGTCCTGCCAGGCCAGGGGGAGGAGCGAGAGCTGGACGGAGCGCTGCTGCTGGTGCTCGATCTCCTCGTGGTCGGAGACCGTGGTGCCCTCGGGGACGCTGCCGGCCCGGGTGAGGGCGCCGGCGGTCAGGGCGAGGGCCTCGGCGAGGGTGGTCTTCCCGGCTCCGCTGGCACCGACCAGGACCACGTTGCGGAGCCGGTCAGGTCGTTCGACGGTCGGTGCGGGGGTGTGGGTTGCTGCCCGGTCCGGCATGGCTGGCCTCCTGCCGTTGACTGCCGTGGACGCGCGGTGGGAGCCGTGAGCGCCGCGCGACGTCGGGGACCGGTGCGGCTCGGGGGCGTGGGGCGGCAGAGCTCACGATCAGCGTGGATACCATTGTCCAGCCGGGCGGGCCGATCCGCTCGGCCGCCCGCCGGCCGCCCGGGCCCGGGTGGAGACCGGTGAGATCGGAGCGGACCGGAAGGCCATGCTCAACAAGTACGCGCGTGCCTTCTTCACACGTGTCCTGACGCCGTTCGCCGCGCTGCTGCTGCGCTGGGGCGTGAGCCCCGACGCGGTGACGCTGATCGGCACGGCCGGATCGGTGGCCGGTGCGCTGGTGTTCTTCCCCCGGGGTGAGTTCTTCTGGGGCACCATCACCATCACCCTGTTCATCTTCTCCGACCTGGTCGATGGCAACATGGCCCGCCAGGCCGGGCGGTCCAGCAAGTGGGGCGCGTTCCTGGACTCCACCCTGGACCGGGTCGCGGACGCGGCCATCTTCGGCGGCCTCGCGATGTGGTACGCCGGTAAGGGAGACAACGACCTGCTCTGCGCGGTCGCGCTGTTCTGCCTGGCCAGCGGCCAGGTGGTGTCGTACACCAAGGCCCGGGGCGAGAGCCTGGGCTTCCCGGTGGACGTGTCGGGCCTGGTGGAGCGGGCCGAGCGGCTGGTGATCAGCCTGGTCGCGGCCGGTGTGGCGGGCCTGCACGAGTTCGGCCTGCCCTATGTGGAGTGGCTGCTGCCGTTCGCCCTCTGGGTGGTCGCGGCGGGCAGCCTGGTGACGGTGGCGCAGCGGATGCTCACCGTCCGCAGGGAGGCCTTCGAGCTCGAGGGCGCGGGGGCCGGAGTCGAGGGGGCGGAGAAGTCGTGAAGGAACGGTTGGTCGACGGCGCGTACGCGGCGGGCTGGGCGGGGCTGCGGCACCTGCCGGAGCCGGTGGCCCGCGGACTGTTCAACCTGATCGCGGACATCGCCTGGCGCCGCGAGGGCAAGGGCGTGCGCCAGCTGGAGGCCAACCTGGCCCGGGTCCACCCGGACGCGGACGCCGCGCGGCTGCGCGAGCTGTCCCGGGCCGGCATGCGCTCCTACCTGCGGTACTGGATGGAGTCCTTCCGGCTGCCCACCTGGAGCCTGGACCGGATCGCCGCCGCCATGCCGGTCAAGGGCCTGGAGCCGCTGCACGAGGCGATGGCGGCCGGCCGCGGCGCGATCCTGGCCCTGCCGCACATGGGCAACTGGGACCTGGCCGGCGCCTGGATCGCCTCGGCCGGCGGCTACCCGTTCACCACCGTCGCCGAGCGGCTCAAGCCCGAGTCGCTGTTCGACCGCTTCGTGGCGTACCGCGAGGGCCTGGGCATGGAGGTGCTGGCCCTGACCGGCTCGGACATCTCGGTGGTCGGCACCCTGGCCCGCCGGCTGCGCGAGGGCAAGCTGGTCTGCCTGGTCGGCGACCGCGACCTGTCCGAGCAGGGCGTGCCGGTCGACTTCTTCGGCGAGCAGACCCGGATGCCGGCCGGCCCGGCCGCGCTGGCCGTCCGTACCGGTGCCGCGCTGTTCCCGGTGACGCTCTGGTACGACGGCCCGGTGATGCACGCCGAGGTGCACCCGGAGGTCGCGCCGCCCACCGGGGACGACAAGAGCGAGCAGGCCGCCGCCATGACCCAGGCGATGGCCGACGTCTGGGCGGAGGGCATCCGCGAGCACTCGGTCGACTGGCACATGCTGCAGAAGCTGTGGCTGTCCGACCTGACGCCGAGGGGGCCGCAGCAGTGAAGATCGGCATCGTCTGCCCGTACGACTGGGACGTCCCCGGCGGCGTGCAGTTCCACATCCGGGATCTCGCCGAGCACCTGATCAAGCTCGGCCACGAGGTCTCCGTGCTCGCCCCGGCCGAGGACGACGACGCGCTGCCGCCGTACGTGGTGTCGGCCGGCCGCGCGGTGGCCGTCCCGTACAACGGCTCGGTGGCGCGGCTGAGCTTCGGCATCCTGTCCGCCGCCCGGGTGCGGCGCTGGCTGCACGAGGGCCGGTTCGACATCCTGCACGTCCACGAGCCGGCGTCGCCGAGCCTGTCGATGCTGGCCGCCTGGTCCGCCACCGGGCCGATGGTGGGCACCTTCCACACCTCCAACCCGCGCTCCCGCGCGATGATCGCCGCCTCGCCGATCCTCCAGCCCAGCCTGGAGAAGATGAGCGCCCGGATCGCGGTCAGCGAGTACGCCCGCCGGACCCTGGTCGAGCACCTCGGCGGCGACGCGGTGGTCATCCCCAACGGCGTCGACGTCCGCTTCTTCGCCGACGCCGAGCCCGAACCGCGCTGGCAGGGCGGCGCCCTGGACGGTGGCGCCGGGACGATCGGCTTCATCGGCCGGATCAACGAGCCCCGCAAGGGACTGCCGACCCTGCTCGCCGCGCTGCCGCGGATCCTGGCCGAGCGGCCGGGCGTGCGGCTGCTGGTTGCCGGCAAGGGCGACGAGGAGGAGGCGGTGGCCGGCCTCGCGCCGGAGGTCCGGGCCCAGGTGGAGTTCCTCGGCATGGTCTCCGACCGGGAGAAGGCCAGCCTGCTGCGCAGCGTCGACCTGTACGTGGCGCCCAACACCGGTGGCGAGAGCTTCGGCATCATCCTGGTCGAGGCCATGTCGGCGGGTGCGCCGGTGCTGGCCAGCGACCTGGACGCGTTCCGGCAGGTGCTGGACGGGGGATCGGCCGGCGAGCTGTTCCCGGTCGAGGACGCGGACGCGCTGGCCGACGCGGCGGTGAAGCTGCTGGGCAATCCGCAGCGGCTGCAGGAGCTGCGGGAGGCGGCCTCGCGGCACGTCCGTCGCTTCGACTGGGAGACGGTCGGGGCCGAGGTGCTCTCCGTCTACGAGACGGTCACCGACGGCCGCCCGCCGGTCGCCGACGTCGAGCCCACCGGCTGGCGCGGACGGCTCGGCCTCGGCGGCTGAGGGTCCGTCGTCCGGCGGACCCTCGCGTCACCGCTGCGGCCGCTCGATCATGATCAGGTCGCACTCCATGGTGACCGGGTCGCCGCTGGCGGGCGGCCGGTGGAAGCTGCCGTCGCTGATCGACAGGTTGAGGATCGGGTACGCGGCGAAGTCCGGTCCCACCCCGGTGTGGTCGGAGTACGCGGCGGTCAGCCGGTCCAGGTCGGGGCCGGCGTACCAGGTGGTGTTGTCGGCGCCGAACCGGGCGCCGATGTAGATCCAGCGGTCGGCGCCGACCGCTGGATCTACATCGGCGCCCGGTTCGGCGCCGACAACACCACCTGGTACGCCGGCCCCGACCTGGACCGGCTGACCGCCGCGTACTCCGACCACACCGGGGTGGGACCGGACTTCGCCGCGTACCCGATCCTCAACCTGTCGATCAGCGACGGCAGCTTCCACCGGCCGCCCGCCAGCGGCGACCCGGTCACCATGGAGTGCGACCTGATCATGATCGAGCGGCCGCAGCGGTGACGCGAGGGTCCGCCGGACGACGGACCCTCAGCCGCCGAGGCCGAGCCGTCCGCGCCAGCCGGTGGGCTCGACGTCGGCGACCGGCGGGCGGCCGTCGGTGACCGTCTCGTAGACGGAGAGCACCTCGGCCCCGACCGTCTCCCAGTCGAAGCGACGGACGTGCCGCGAGGCCGCCTCCCGCAGCTCCTGCAGCCGCTGCGGATTGCCCAGCAGCTTCACCGCCGCGTCGGCCAGCGCGTCCGCGTCCTCGACCGGGAACAGCTCGCCGGCCGATCCCCCGTCCAGCACCTGCCGGAACGCGTCCAGGTCGCTGGCCAGCACCGGCGCACCCGCCGACATGGCCTCGACCAGGATGATGCCGAAGCTCTCGCCACCGGTGTTGGGCGCCACGTACAGGTCGACGCTGCGCAGCAGGCTGGCCTTCTCCCGGTCGGAGACCATGCCGAGGAACTCCACCTGGGCCCGGACCTCCGGCGCGAGGCCGGCCACCGCCTCCTCTCTCGTCGCCCTTGCCGGCAACCAGCAGCCGCACGCCGGCCGCTCGGCCAGGATCCAGGCGGCAGCGCGGCGAGCAGGGTCGGCAGTCCCTTGCGGGGCTCGTTGATCCGGCCGATGAAGCCGATCGGTCTCCGGCGCCACCGTCCAGGGCGCCGCCCTGCCAGCGCGGTTTCGGGCTCGGCGTCGGCGAAGAAGCGGACGTCGACGGCCGTTGGGGATGACCCACCGCGTCGCCGCCGAGGTGCTCGACCAGGGTCCGGCGGGCGTACTCGCTGACCGCGATCCGGGCGCTCATCTTCTCCAGGCTGGGCTGGAGGATCGGCGAGGCGGCGATCATCGCGCGGGAGCGCGGGTTGGAGGTGTGGAAGGTGCCCACCATCGGCCCCGGTGGCGGACCAGGCGGCCAGAATCGACAGGCTCGGCGACGCCGGCTCGTGGACGTGCAGGATGTCGAACCGGCCCTCGTGCAGCCAGCGCCGCACCCGGGCGGCGGACAGGATGCCGAAGCTCAGCCGCGCCAACCGAGCCGTTGTACGGGACGGCCACCGCGCGGCCGGCCGACACCACGTACGGCGGCAGCGCGTCGTCGTGCCTCGGCCGGGGCGAGCACGGAGACCTCGTGGCCGAGCTTGATCAGGTGCTCGGCGAGAATCCCGGATGTGGAACTGCACGCCGCCGGGGACGTCCCAGTCGTACGGGCAGACGATGCCGATCTTCACTGCTGCGGCCCCCTTCGGCGTCAGGTCGGACAGCCACAGCTTCTCGGCAGCATGTGCCAGTCGACCGAGTGCTCGCGGATGCCCTCCGCCCAGGACGTCGGCCATCGCCTGGGTCATGGCGTGCGGCCTGCTCGCTCTTGTCGTCCCCGGTGGGCGGCGCGTACCTCCGGGTGCACCTCGGCGTGCATCACCGGGCCGTCGTACCAGAGCGTCACCGGGAACAGCGCGGCACCGGTACGGGACGGCCAGCCAGCGGCCGGGCCCGGCCGGCATCCGGGTCTGCTCGCCGAAGAGAGTCGACCGGCACGCCCTGCTCGGACAGGTCGCGGTCGCGACCAGGCAGACCAGCTTGCCCTCGCGCAGCCGGCGGCCAGGGTGCCGACCACCGAGATGTCCGAGCCGGTCAGGGCCAGCACCTCCATGCCCAGGCCCTCGCGGTACGCCACGAAGCGGTCGAACAGCGACTCGGGCTTGAGCCGCTCGGCGACGGTGGTAACGGGTAGCCGCCGGCCGAGGCGATCCAGGCGCCGGCCAGGTCCCAGTTGCCCATGTGCGGCAGGGCCAGGATCGCGCCGCGGCCGGCCGCCATCGCCTCGTGCAGCGGCTCCAGGCCCTTGACCGCGCATGGCGGCGGCGATCCGGTCCAGGCTCCAGGTGGGCAGCCGGAAGGACTCCATCCAGTACCGCAGGTAGGAGCGCATGCCGGCCCGGGACAGCTCGCGCAGCCGCGCGGCGTCCGCGTCCGGGTGGACCCGGGCCAGGTTGGCCTCCAGCTGGCGCACGCCCTTGCCCTCAGCGGGCGCCAGGCGATGTCCGCGATCAGGTTGAACAGTCCGCGGGCCACCGGCTCCGGCAGGTGCCGCAGCCCCCGCCCAGCCCCGCCGCGTACGCGCCGTCGACCAACCGTTCCTTCACGACTTCTCCGCCCCCTCGACTCCGGCCCCCGCGCCCTCGAGCTCGAAGGCCTCCCTGCGGACGGTGAGCATCCGCTGCGCCACCGTCACCAGGCTGCCCGCCGCGACCACCCAGAGGGCGAACGGCAGCAGCCACTCCACATAGGGCAGGCCGAACTCGTGCAGGCCCGCCACACCGGCCGCGACCAGGCTGAATCACCAGCCGCTCGGCCCGCTCCACCAGGCCCGACACGTCCACCGGGAAGCCAGGCTCTCGCCCCGGGCCTTGGTGTACGACGACCACCTGGCCGCTGGCCAGGCAGAACAGCGCGACCGCGCAGAGCAGGTCGTTGTCTCCCTTACCGGCGTACCACATCGCGAGGCCGCCGAAGATGGCCGCGTCCGCGACCCGTCCAGGGTGGAGTCCAGGAACGCGCCCCACTTGCTGGACCGCCACGGCCTGGCGGGCCATGTTGCCATCGACCAGGTCGGAGAAGATGAACAGGGTGATGGTGATGGTGCCCCAGAAGAACTCACCCCGGGGGAAGAACACCAGCCGACACGGCCACCGATCCGGCCGTGCCGATCAGCGTCACCGCGTCGGGGCTCACGCCCCAGCGCAGCAGCAGCGCGGCGAACGGCGTCAGGACACGTGTGAAGAAGGCACGCGCGTACTTGTTGAGCATGGCCTTCCGGTCCGCTCCGATCTCACCGGTCTCCACCCGGGCCCGGGCGGCCGGCGGGCGGCCGAGCGGATCGCCCGCCCGGCTGGACAATGGTATCCACGCTGATCGTGAGCTCTGCCGCCCCACGCCCCCGAGCCGCACCGGTCCCCGACGTCGCGCGGCGCTCACGGCTCCCACCCGCGCGTCCACGGCAGTCAACGGCAGGAGGGCCAGCCATGCCGGACCGGGCAGCAACCCACACCCCCGCACCGACCGTCGAACGACCTGACCGGCTCCGGCAACGTGGTCCTGGTCGGTGCCAGCGGAGCCGGGAAGACCACCCTCGCCGAGGCCCTCGCCCTGACCGCCGGCGCCCTCAACCCGGGCCGGCAGCGTCCCCGAGGGCACCACGGTCTCCGACCACGAGGAGATCGAGCACCAGCAGCAGCGCTCCGTCCAGCTCTCGCTCCTCCCCCTGGCCTGGCAGGACGTCAAGATCAACCTGCTGGACGCCCCCGGCTACGCCGACTTCGGCGGCGAACTCCACGCCGGACTGCGGGCCGCCGAGGCCGTCCTCTTCGTGCACTCGGCCCCCGACGAGGTCAGCCGCCCGGTGCTCGCCCTGTGGCGCGAGTGCGCCGCCGCCGGCATCCCCCGGGCCGTCGTGCTCACCCACCTCAACACCGCCCGCGTCCAGCTGGACGAGGTACTGCTCACCCTCCAGGACGCCTTCGGCGACGGCCATCCCGACACCGTCCTGCCGCTGCACCACTGGGACCTGCGCGAGGGCCACCTGCACGGCTCGATCGACCTGCTCACCGGCCGCCACTACGGCTCCCCCGAGGACCCCGGCGACCTCGCCGACGCCCGCGCCCGCCTCGCCCGAGGGCCATCGCCGGCGAGGACGACACCCTGCTCGAGCGCTACCTCAACGGCGAGGAGCTGGACACCGGCGCCCTCACCGAGGCCGTCCACGCGAGGTCGTCCAGGGCACCCTGCACCCGGTCCTGGCGGTCTCCCCGGCCCCCGAGGCGGGCGGCTGCGAGGAACTCCTCGACCTGATCGCCGCCGCCTTCCCCTCCCCGCTCGACCGCACCGACGACCTGCCCGCCTGCGACCCCCGACGCCACCCTGGCCGCCCAGGTCGTGCACACCGGCGAGGACCCGTACGTCGGCCGGCTCAGCCTGCTGCGGATCTTCTCCGGCACCCTGCGCCCCGACACCACCGTCCACCTCGCCGACCGCCCCGACGAGCGGATCACCGCGCTCAGCTCCCCCTTCGGCCGCCAGCAGCGCCCGATGCCGCTGGCCCTGCCCGGCGACCTGGTCTCGGTCGCCAAGCTGACCGGCGCCCGCACCGGGGACACCCTCACCACCGACGGCGCGCTGATCCCGCCCTGGCCGCTGCCCGAGGCCCTGCTGCCCTGCGCCGTCGAGGCCCACTCCAAGGCCGACGAGGACAAGCTCTCCCAGGCCCTGGCCAGGCTCGCCGCCCAGGACCCGACCCTGCGCGTCGAGCAGAACCCCGACACCCACCAACTCGTCCTCTGGTGCACCGGCGAGGCCCACCTCGGCGTCCTCCTCGACCGGCTGCGCACCCGCTACGGCGTGCACGTCGACTCCGTCCCGTACGAGGTCGCCCTGCGCGAGACCTTCGGCTCCGCCGCCAGCGGGCACGGACGGCACGTCAAGCAGTCCGGCGGCCACGGGCAGTACGCGATCTGCGACCTCACCGTGGAGCCGCTGCCCGGCGGCGGCTTCGAGTTCGTCGACAAGGTGGTCGGCGGCTCGGTGCCGCGCAACTTCATCCCCTCGGTGGAGAAGGGCGTCCGCGCCCAGCTCCTGCACGGCATCCACGGCCACCCGATGGTCGACGTCCGGGTCACCCTTACCGACGGCAAGGCGCACTCGGTGGACTCCTCCGACGCCGCCTTCCAGACCGCCGGCGCGCTCGCCCTGCGGGAGGGCCGCCTCCCAGGTCAAGGTCCAACTCCTGGAACCGGTCGACGAGGTGCGGATCCTGCTGCCCGACGAGTACCAGGGCGCCGTCCTCAACGACCTCTCCTCGCGCCGCGGCCACGTCCTCGGCACCGAGAACGGCGGGCCCGGCATGAGCCTGGTCCGGGCCGAGGTCCCCGAGCTCGAACTCACCCGCTACCCCCGTCGAGCTGCGCTCCCTCTCCCACGGCACCGGCGAGTTCACCCGCAGCTACGTCCGCCACTCCCCGATGCCCGCCAACCTGGCCGGCCAGTACGAACGCGCCTCCTGACGCACCACCGGGCTCCCCCTCGCATCGACCGAGGGGGAGCCCGATGCCGCCGGCCGGGGTCCCGGAGGGGTGAGGGTCAGCGCAGCTCGCAGGCCGGGGTGCCGCCGGGGAGTTGGTGGCGGTGCCGGGCGACCGTCCGGTAGACCGCCTCGGCGAGCGGGCGGACCGGCGGGAGGGTGAGCAGCGCCCCGGCCCACGCCCAGGCGCCGCCGGAGCGCAGCAGCAGCCGGGCGGCGGCCTGGGCGCCGCCGTACACCCGGCGGGAGGGGGTGATCCAGAGCAGTTCGCGTTCGGCCCGCTGCCGGGTGACCTGGCCGCGGCCGCCGGTGAAGGCGTCGAGTCCGGCCAGGTCCGCGCGCTGGAACGGGACGGCGTCCCAGCCGGCGGAGGACAGGCTCGCCCGCGGATAGCGCTCGGCCCAGCGGACGCAGGTGGTACAGAAGGCGCAGTCCCCGTCGTACACCAGCACCGGATCGCGCGAGATGTCATCGGCCATGCGTCTGATCCTGCCGCATCGTGGGCACCATCACGGGTAGGCCGGGCGACGGCCGAGATGTGACTGCGGTTCGGACGATCATCCGCGCAGCGGGGCCGCCGCACGGTAGCCTGCCGCTGACAAGGGGAGGAGGGGCAGCTCAACCGATGAGTACGCTCGACATGACCCCGGGTGCGCAGATTCCCCGGATGGACGTCGGAAACCAGACCGCGGTCACCCAGGCGCTCTCCTCCGCGGCGTACCGCACCGGCGAGCACAAGGAACTCGAGGGCCTGGCCGGGGTGAAGTGGAAGCCCGGCAAGTCCGAGCTGTTCCGGCCGAGTGCCGGCGAGGCGTTCAGCCGGGCGCTGATCGACCGCACCCTGGCGGCCAAGCGCAACCCGCTGGTGCCGTCGTTCGGCACCGACGCCCGCGCGGTGGTCGAGCACTGCCTCGCCGCCCAGGACCTGCGCGACGCCCGTGACAAGCAGCTGTCCACGATCACCTTCGTGTTCGGGGTGCTCTTCCTGCCCGGCACGCTCATCTGGCTGGCCGCTTACCAGGCCAAGGCCTGGCTCGGCCGCAACCGCAGCGCCGCCCGGGACGGCTTCTACGGCACGCTCTCGCTGTTGCTGGCCTGCGGTCTGGCACTGCTCTTCGCGCTCCGCCCGCCGGTGAGCGGGCTGTGGTCGCTGTACGTCCGGGTGATGATGCTGATGCCGGTGGTGGGCTGGCTGCTCGCCAAGCGGATCGTGGTGCGCTCGGTGCTGGAGCAGCGCGCCCGCTGGGGCGACCTGGTCGGCGGCAACCCGGTGGCGGCGACCGTGCCCAAGGCCGTCCCGCGCGACCACCTGGACAAGAAGGCGGTCGACCTCAAGGACTCGCTGGACCGGCTGGCCGCCGAGCAGGAGACCAACGTCCAGCACTACGCGGGCCCCAAGGGCGTGCTCGGGGTCGGCTCCCGGTGGGGCGACTGGGGTCTGCGCGAGGACCTCAAGCCGGCCGAGGGGCACGAGGACTTCCGGGTCTTCCACACCGGCGACCTCACCCGCAAGATCACCGAGCGGCTCGGCAGCCTCACCGGAAGCGAGATCCCGAACGGTGGCATGCCGAAGGCGGCCATCAACCAGTGGATGGTTCAGGACATCCCGGAGGGGGCCGACGAGATCGGCCGCCCCGGCGGTCCCGAGATGGACAACTACCGGATGCGCGACTTCGCCCTCCAGGAGTTGGCCAACAAGCAGACCTTCGGCAGCGACCCGCGGCACCGGATCGCGATCCAGTACGTCCTGCACAAGGGCCAGCTGGTGACCACGATGCTGGTCGAGGTGGTGGTGCTGCACAACAACCTGCAGGTGCACGTGACCGGCTACGCGCTGGGTCCGCTGGTGCCGTGGTTCATGGCCAAGCCCAAGCCGAAGGAGAAGGACATCCCGAAGACCTTCCGGCGCTGGGAGAACCAGACGATCCAGCTGCCGTTGGTCGACGACGACGAGGTGGTGCGCCAGGCGGTCCGGGCGCCGTTCCACAAGATGCCCACCCTGCTGACCTACCTGGGCGGGTCGATCGGCCTGCCGGAGCCGTTCTGCCTGCGCCAGGCGTGGACGGACGCCACCTGGGCCAGCCGGTTCAAGTCGGACGACGCGATCTACGCGTCGACGCCGGTGGTGAACGTGATCCACGCCAGCGGTGATGGAGTTCCTGGCGGAGCACGACGTGAGCATCGAGCGGTTCACCAACCGCTCGAACATCCTCAAGTCGGAGATGCAGGGCAGCCGCCCGTACCGGGTCGACCGCTACGACGCCGGGTAGGCCGGGACACACCGAAGGGGGGCGGGGACCTACGCGGTCCCCGCCCCCCTTCGTCCTCGTCACTGTCGGCCCTGCGGCCAGACGTCGGCGAGCATCTTGCGGGTGTCGGCCAGCAGCTGCGGCAGCACCTTGGTGTGGCCGACCACGGGCATGAAGTTGGTGTCCCCGCCCCAGCGCGGCACCACGTGCTGGTGCAGGTGGGCGGCGATGCCGGCGCCGGCCGCGGCGCCCTGGTTCATGCCGATGTTGAAGCCGGTGCGCGCCCGGAGGCGGCCCGCAGCGCGGTCATCGCGCGCTTGGTGTAGTCGGCCAGCTCCGCCGTCTCGGCGTCGTCGAGGTCGGTGTAGTCGGCGACGTGCCGGTACGGGACGACCATCAGGTGGCCGCCGTTGTACGGGTACAGGTTGAGGACCGCGAAGACCGAGCTGCCGCGGGCGATGATCAGCCCGTCCTCGTCGCTGAGCTTCGGGATCGAGCAGAACGGGCAGCCGTCGTCCGGGGGCCGGCCCGGTGGGCTTGTTCTCGCCCTGGATGTAGGCCATCCGATGGGGGGTCCACAGGCGCCGGAACCCGTCCGGCTCGCCGACGCCCTGCTGCAGTTCCGGCTCACTCATCATGCTGATCAGCATATTCGGAGCCGCCACCGTTCAAACCGGAGTGGGGCAGACTCGGCCGAGCCTGCCCCACTGCGGACGGTCGTCAGACCTGAATGCGACGCTCCACCGCGTCCACGATCTCCGCGACGGCCTCGGCCACCGGCACGCCGTTCTTCTGCCTCGCCGTTGCGGTAGCGGAAGGACACCGCGCCGGCCTCGACGTCGTCGTTGCCCGCGATCAGCATGAAGGGGATCTTCGCCTTCTGGGCGTTGCGGATCTTCTTCTGCATGCGGTCGTCGGAGGCGTCCACGTCGACCCGGATGCCGTGCTTCTTCAGCTCGGCCGCGACCTCGCGCAGGTACGGCACGTGCTCGTCGGTGATCGGGATGCCGACCACGGTGACCGGGGCCAGCCACGGCGGCATGGCGCCAGCGTAGTGCTCCAGCAGCACCGCGAAGAAGCGCTCGATCGAGCCGAACAGCGCACGGTGGATCATGACCGGGCGCTGGCGGTTGCCGTCCTGGCCCTGGAACTCCAGCTCGAAGCGCTGCGGCAGCTGGAAGTCGACCTGGATGGTGGACATCTGCCAGGTGCGGCCGATCGCGTCCTTGGCCTGGACCGAGATCTTCGGGCCGTAGAAGGCGGCGCCGGCCGGGTCGAGGACGAGCTCCAGGCCCTGCTTCTCGGCGGCGGCCCGCAGGGTCTCGGTCGCCTCCGCCCAGTCCTCGTCCGAACCGATGTACTTCTCCGGGTCCTTGGTGGACAGCTCCAGGTAGAAGTCGTTCAGGCCGTAGTCGCGCAGGCAGGTCCAGCACGAAGGTGAGCAGCGAGTCGAGCTTCGTCCGCCATCTGCTCACGGTGCAGTAGATGTGGGCGTCGTCCTGGGTGAAACCGCGGGCGCGGGTCAGGCCGTGCACCACGCCGGACTTCTCGTACCGGTAGACGGTGCCGAACTCGAAGAGCCGCAGCGGCAGTTCACGGTACGAGCGGCCACGCGCGCGGTAGATCAGGTTGTGCATCGGGCAGTTCATCGGCTTCAGGTAGTAGTCGATGTCGCCGTCGAGCTTCATGGGCGGGTACATGCCGTCGGCGTACCAGTCCAGGTGGCCGTGGAGAGCTCGAAGAAGCGTGCCCTTGGTGGCGTGCGGCGAGTAGGACGAACTCGTAGCCGGACTCCTCGTGGCGCTTGCGCGAGTAGTCCTCCATCACCCGGCGCATGATGCCGCCCTTGGGGTGGAAGACGGCGAGGCCGGAGCCGATCTCCTCCGGGATGGAGAACAGGTCGAGCTCGCTGCCCAGCTTGCGGTGGTCGCGCTTGGCGGCCTCCTCGAGGACTCGAGGTGGGCCTTGGAGCTCGTCCTTGGTCGGCCAGGCGGTGCCGTACAGGCGCTGCAGCTGCGGGTTCTTCTCGCTGCCGCGCCAGTAGGCGGCGGCCGAGCGCATCAGCTTGAACGCCGGGATGTGCCGGGTGGAGGGCAGGTGCGGGCCGCGGCAGAGGTCGCCCCCAGCACACCTCGCCGGTCTTCGGGTCCAGGTTGTCGTAGATGGTCAGCTCGCCGGCGCCGACCTCGACGTCCGCACCCTCGCCCGCGGTGGCGGCGGAGCCCTTGAGGCCGATCAGCTCCAGCTTGAACGGCTCGCCGGCCAGCTCCTCGCGGGGGCCTCGTCGGTGACCACCCGGCGGGAGAACTTCTGCCCGCGCTTGATGATCTCCTGCATCTTCTTCTCGACAGCCTTGAGGTCGTCGGGGTGGAACGGCTTCTACTACGACTTCGACGTGGAGAAGCCGTTCCACCCCGACGACCTCAAGGCTGTCGAGAAGAAGATGCAGGAGATCATCAAGCGCGGGCAGAAGTTCTCCCGCGCGGGTGGTCACCGACGAGGCCGCCCTGACGAGAGGGGCTGGCCGGCGAGCCGTTCAAGCTGGAGCTGATCGGCCTCAAGGGCTCCGCCGCCACGCGGGCGAGGGTGCGGACTCGAGGTCGGCGCGGCGAGCTGACCATCTACGACAACCTGGGACCCGAAGACGCGAGGTGTGCTGGGGCGACCTCTGCCGCGGCCCGCACCTGCCTCACCCGGCACATCCCGGCGTTCAAGCTGATGCGCTCGGCCGCCGCCTACTGGCGCGGCAGCGAGAAGAACCCGCAGCTGCAGCGCCTGTACGGCACCGCCTGGCCGACCAAGGACGAGCTCAAGGCCCACCTCGAGTTCCTCGAGGAGGCCGCCAAGCGCGACCACCGCAAGCTGGGCAGCGAGCTCGACCTGTCTCCATCCCGGAGGAGATCGGCTCCGGCCTCGCCGTCTTCCACCCCAAGGGCGGCATCATGCGCCGGGTGATGGAGGACTACTCGCGCAAGCGCCACGAGGAGTCCGGCTACGAGTTCGTCTACTCGCCGCACGCCACCAAGGGCACGCTCTTCGAGCTCTCCGGCCACCTGGACTGGTACGCCGACGGCATGTACCCGCCCATGAAGCTCGACGGCGACATCGACTACTACCTGAAGCCGATGAACTGCCCGATGCACAACCTGATCTACCGCGCGCGTGGCCGCTCGTACCGTGAACTGCCGCTGCGGCTCTTCGAGTTCGGCACCGTCTACCGGTACGAGAAGTCCGGCGTGGTGCACGGCCTGACCCGCGCCCGCGGTTTCACCCAGGACGACGCCCACATCTACTGCACCCGTGAGCAGATGGCGGACGAGCTCGACTCGCTGCTCACCTTCGTGCTGGACCTGCTGCGCGACTACGGCCTGAACGACTTCTACCTGGAGCTGTCCACCAAGGACCCGGAGAAGTACATCGGTTCGGACGAGGACTGGGCGGAGGCGACCGAGACCCTGCGGGCCGCCGCCGAGAAGCAGGGCCTGGAGCTCGTCCTCGACCCGGCCGGCGCCGCCTTCTACGGCCCGAAGATCTCGGTCCAGGCCAAGGACGCGATCGGCCGCACCTGGCAGATGTCCACCATCCAGGTCGACTTCCAGCTGCCGCAGCGCTTCGAGCTGGAGTTCCAGGGCCAGGACGGCAACCGCCAGCGCCCGGTCATGATCCACCGTGCGCTGTTCGGCTCGATCGAGCGCTTCTTCGCGGTGCTGCTGGAGCACTACGCTGGCGCCATGCCGCCGTGGCTGGCCCCGGTCACCGTGGTCGGCATCCCGATCACCGACGAGCACGTGCCGTACCTGCGCGAGGTCGCGGCCGAGCTGAAGAAGCACGGCATCCGGGTCGACGTGGACGCCTCCGACGACCGCATGCAGAAGAAGATCCGCAACGCCCAGAAGGCGAAGATCCCCTTCATGCTGATCGCGGGCAACGACGACGTCGAGGCCGGCGCGGTGTCCTTCCGCTACCGCAACGGCGAGCAGAAGAACGGCGTGCCGGTGGCCGAGGCCGTCGCGGAGATCGTGGACGCGGTGGAGCGTCGCATTCAGGTCTGACGACCGTCCGCAGTGGGGCAGGCTCGGCCGAGTCTGCCCCACTCCGGTTTGAACGGTGGCGGCTCCGAATATGCTGATCAGCATGATGAGTGAGCCGGAACTGCAGCAGGGCGTCGGCGAGCCGGACGGGTTCCGGCGCCTGTGGACCCCCCATCGGATGGCCTACATCCAGGGCGAGAACAAGCCCACCGGGCCGGCCCCGGACGACGGCTGCCCGTTCTGCTCGATCCCGAAGCTCAGCGACGAGGACGGGCTGATCATCGCCCGCGGCAGCTCGGTCTTCGCGGTCCTCAACCTGTACCCGTACAACGGCGGCCACCTGATGGTCGTCCCGTACCGGCACGTCGCCGACTACACCGACCTCGACGACGCCGAGACGGCGGAGCTGGCCGACTACACCAAGCGCGCGATGACCGCGCTGCGGGCCGCCTCCGGCGCGCACGGCTTCAACATCGGCATGAACCAGGGCGCCGCGGCCGGCGCCGGCATCGCCGCCCACCTGCACCAGCACGTGGTGCCGCGCTGGGGCGGGGACACCAACTTCATGCCCGTGGTCGGCCACACCAAGGTGCTGCCGCAGCTGCTGGCCGACACCCGCAAGATGCTCGCCGACGTCTGGCCGCAGGGCCGACAGTGACAGACGAAGGGGGGCGGGGACCGCGTAGGTCCCCGCCCCCCTTCGGTGTGTCCCGGCCTACCCGGCGTCGTAGCGGTCGACCCGGTACGGGCGGCTGCCCTGCATCTCCGACTTGAGGATGTTCGAGCGGTTGGTGAACCGCTCGATGCTCACGTCGTGCTCCGCCAGGAACTCCATCACCGCGGCGTGGATCACGTTCACCACCGGCGTCGACGCGTAGATCGCGTCGTCCGACTTGAACCGGCTGGCCCAGGTGGCGTCCGTCCACGCCTGGCGCAGGCAGAACGGCTCCGGCAGGCCGATCGACCCGCCCAGGTAGGTCAGCAGGGTGGGCATCTTGTGGAACGGCGCCCGGACCGCCTGGCGCACCACCTCGTCGTCGTCGACCAACGGCAGCTGGATCGTCTGGTTCTCCCAGCGCCGGAAGGTCTTCGGGATGTCCTTCTCCTTCGGCTTGGGCTTGGCCATGAACCACGGCACCAGCGGACCCAGCGCGTAGCCGGTCACGTGCACCTGCAGGTTGTTGTGCAGCACCACCACCTCGACCAGCATCGTGGTCACCAGCTGGCCCTTGTGCAGGACGTACTGGATCGCGATCCGGTGCCGCGGGTCGCTGCCGAAGGTCTGCTTGTTGGCCAACTCCTGGAGGGCGAAGTCGCGCATCCGGTAGTTGTCCATCTCGGGACCGCCGGGGCGGCCGATCTCGTCGGCCCCCTCCGGGATGTCCTGAACCATCCACTGGTTGATGGCCGCCTTCGGCATGCCACCGTTCGGGATCTCGCTTCCGGTGAGGCTGCCGAGCCGCTCGGTGATCTTGCGGGTGAGGTCGCCGGTGTGGAAGACCCGGAAGTCCTCGTGCCCCTCGGCCGGCTTGAGGTCCTCGCGCAGACCCCAGTCGCCCCACCGGGAGCCGACCCCGAGCACGCCCTTGGGGCCCGCGTAGTGCTGGACGTTGGTCTCCTGCTCGGCGGCCAGCCGGTCCAGCGAGTCCTTGAGGTCGACCGCCTTCTTGTCCAGGTGGTCGCGCGGGACGGCCTTGGGCACGGTCGCCGCCACCGGGTTGCCGCCGACCAGGTCGCCCCAGCGGGCGCGCTGCTCCAGCACCGAGCGCACCACGATCCGCTTGGCGAGCAGCCAGCCCACCACCGGCATCAGCATCATCACCCGGACGTACAGCGACCACAGCCCGCTCACCGGCGGGCGGAGCGCGAAGAGCAGTGCCAGACCGCAGGCCAGCAACAGCGAGAGCGTGCCGTAGAAGCCGTCCCGGGCGGCGCTGCGGTTGCGGCCGAGCCAGGCCTTGGCCTGGTAAGCGGCCAGCCAGATGAGCGTGCCGGGCAGGAAGAGCACCCCGAACACGAAGGTGATCGTGGACAGCTGCTTGTCACGGGCGTCGCGCAGGTCCTGGGCGGCGAGGCAGTGCTCGACCACCGCGCGGGCGTCGGTGCCGAACGACGGCACCAGCGGGTTGCGCTTGGCCGCCAGGGTGCGGTCGATCAGCGCCCGGCTGAACGCCTCGCCGGCACTCGGCCGGAACAGCTCGGACTTGCCGGGCTTCCACTTCACCCCGGCCAGGCCCTCGAGTTCCTTGTGCTCGCCGGTGCGGTACGCCGCGGAGGAGAGCGCCTGGGTGACCGCGGTCTGGTTTCCGACGTCCATCCGGGGAATCTGCGCACCCGGGGTCATGTCGAGCGTACTCATCGGTTGAGCTGCCCCTCCTCCCCTTGTCAGCGGCAGGCTACCGTGCGGCGGCCCCGCTGCGCGGATGATCGTCCGAACCGCAGTCACATCTCGGCCGTCGCCCGGCCTACCCGTGATGGTGCCCACGATGCGGCAGGATCAGACGCATGGCCGATGACATCTCGCGCGATCCGGTGCTGGTGTACGACGGGGACTGCGCCTTCTGTACCACCTGCGTCCGCTGGGCCGAGCGCTATCCGCGGGCGAGCCTGTCCTCCGCCGGCTGGGACGCCGTCCCGTTCCAGCGCGCGGACCTGGCCGGACTCGACGCCTTCACCGGCGGCCGCGGCCAGGTCACCCGGCAGCGGGCCGAACGCGAACTGCTCTGGATCACCCCCTCCCGCCGGGTGTACGGCGGCGCCCAGGCCGCCGCCCGGCTGCTGCTGCGCTCCGGCGGCGCCTGGGCGTGGGCCGGGGCGCTGCTCACCCTCCCGCCGGTCCGCCCGCTCGCCGAGGCGGTCTACCGGACGGTCGCCCGGCACCGCCACCAACTCCCCGGCGGCACCCCGGCCTGCGAGCTGCGCTGACCCTCACCCCTCCGGGACCCCGGCCGGCGGCATCGGGCTCCCCCTCGGTCGATGCGAGGGGGAGCCCGGTGGTGCGTCAGGAGGCGCGTTCGTACTGGCCGGCCAGGTTGGCGGGCATCGGGGAGTGGCGGACGTAGCTGCGGGTGAACTCGCCGGTGCCGTGGGAGAGGGAGCGCAGCTCGACGGGGTAGCGGGTGAGTTCGAGCTCGGGGACCTCGGCCCGGACCAGGCTCATGCCGGGCCCGCCGTTCTCGGTGCCGAGGACGTGGCCGCGGCGCGAGGAGAGGTCGTTGAGGACGGCGCCCTGGTACTCGTCGGGCAGCAGGATCCGCACCTCGTCGACCGGTTCCAGGAGTTGGACCTTGACCTGGGAGGCGGCCTCCCGCAGGGCGAGCGCGCCGGCGGTCTGGAAGGCGGCGTCGGAGGAGTCCACCGAGTGCGCCTTGCCGTCGGTAAGGGTGACCCGGACGTCGACCATCGGGTGGCCGTGGATGCCGTGCAGGAGCTGGGCGCGGACGCCCTTCTCCACCGAGGGGATGAAGTTGCGCGGCACCGAGCCGCCGACCACCTTGTCGACGAACTCGAAGCCGCCGCCGGGCAGCGGCTCCACGGTGAGGTCGCAGATCGCGTACTGCCCGTGGCCGCCGGACTGCTTGACGTGCCGTCCGTGCCCGCTGGCGGCGGAGCCGAAGGTCTCGCGCAGGGCGACCTCGTACGGGACGGAGTCGACGTGCACGCCGTAGCGGGTGCGCAGCCGGTCGAGGAGGACGCCGAGGTGGGCCTCGCCGGTGCACCAGAGGACGAGTTGGTGGGTGTCGGGGTTCTGCTCGACGCGCAGGGTCGGGTCCTGGGCGGCGAGCCTGGCCAGGGCCTGGGAGAGCTTGTCCTCGTCGGCCTTGGAGTGGGCCTCGACGGCGCAGGGCAGCAGGGCCTCGGGCAGCGGCCAGGGCGGGATCAGCGCGCCGTCGGTGGTGAGGGTGTCCCCGGTGCGGGCGCCGGTCAGCTTGGCGACCGAGACCAGGTCGCCGGGCAGGGCCAGCGGCATCGGGCGCTGCTGGCGGCCGAAGGGGGAGCTGAGCGCGGTGATCCGCTCGTCGGGGCGGTCGGCGAGGTGGACGGTGGTGTCGGGGCGCAGGGTGCCGGAGAAGATCCGCAGCAGGCTGAGCCGGCCGACGTACGGGTCCTCGCCGGTGTGCACGACCTGGGCGGCCAGGGTGGCGTCGGGGTCGCAGGCGGGCAGGTCGTCGGTGCGGTCGAGCGGGGAGGGGAAGGCGGCGGCGATCAGGTCGAGGAGTTCCTCGCAGCCGCCCGCCTCGGGGGCCGGGGAGACCGCCAGGACCGGGTGCAGGGTGCCCTGGACGACCTCGCGGTGGACGGCCTCGGTGAGGGCGCCGGTGTCCAGCTCCTCGCCGTTGAGGTAGCGCTCGAGCAGGGTGTCGTCCTCGCCGGCGATGGCCTCGGCGAGGCGGGCGCGGGCGTCGGCGAGGTCGCCGGGGTCCTCGGGGGAGCCGTAGTGGCGGCCGGTGAGCAGGTCGATCGAGCCGTGCAGGTGGCCCTCGCGCAGGTCCCAGTGGTGCAGCGGCAGGACGGTGTCGGGATGGCCGTCGCCGAAGGCGTCCTGGAGGGTGAGCAGTACCTCGTCCAGCTGGACGCGGGCGGTGTTGAGGTGGGTGAGCACGACGGCCCGGGGGATGCCGGCGGCGGCGCACTCGCGCCACAGGGCGAGCACCGGGCGGCTGACCTCGTCGGGGGCCGAGTGCACGAAGAGGACGGCCTCGGCGGCCCGCAGTCCGGCGTGGAGTTCGCCGCCGAAGTCGGCGTAGCCGGGGGCGTCCAGCAGGTTGATCTTGACGTCCTGCCAGGCCAGGGGGAGGAGCGAGAGCTGGACGGAGCGCTGCTGCTGGTGCTCGATCTCCTCGTGGTCGGAGACCGTGGTGCCCTCGGGGACGCTGCCGGCCCGGGTGAGGGCGCCGGCGGTCAGGGCGAGGGCCTCGGCGAGGGTGGTCTTCCCGGCTCCGCTGGCACCGACCAGGACCACGTTGCGGAGCCGGTCAGGTCGTTCGACGGTCGGTGCGGGGGTGTGGGTTGCTGCCCGGTCCGGCATGGCTGGCCTCCTGCCGTTGACTGCCGTGGACGCGCGGTGGGAGCCGTGAGCGCCGCGCGACGTCGGGGACCGGTGCGGCTCGGGGGCGTGGGGCGGCAGAGCTCACGATCAGCGTGGATACCATTGTCCAGCCGGGCGGGCCGATCCGCTCGGCCGCCCGCCGGCCGCCCGGGCCCGGGTGGAGACCGGTGAGATCGGAGCGGACCGGAAGGCCATGCTCAACAAGTACGCGCGTGCCTTCTTCACACGTGTCCTGACGCCGTTCGCCGCGCTGCTGCTGCGCTGGGGCGTGAGCCCCGACGCGGTGACGCTGATCGGCACGGCCGGATCGGTGGCCGGTGCGCTGGTGTTCTTCCCCCGGGGTGAGTTCTTCTGGGGCACCATCACCATCACCCTGTTCATCTTCTCCGACCTGGTCGATGGCAACATGGCCCGCCAGGCCGGGCGGTCCAGCAAGTGGGGCGCGTTCCTGGACTCCACCCTGGACCGGGTCGCGGACGCGGCCATCTTCGGCGGCCTCGCGATGTGGTACGCCGGTAAGGGAGACAACGACCTGCTCTGCGCGGTCGCGCTGTTCTGCCTGGCCAGCGGCCAGGTGGTGTCGTACACCAAGGCCCGGGGCGAGAGCCTGGGCTTCCCGGTGGACGTGTCGGGCCTGGTGGAGCGGGCCGAGCGGCTGGTGATCAGCCTGGTCGCGGCCGGTGTGGCGGGCCTGCACGAGTTCGGCCTGCCCTATGTGGAGTGGCTGCTGCCGTTCGCCCTCTGGGTGGTCGCGGCGGGCAGCCTGGTGACGGTGGCGCAGCGGATGCTCACCGTCCGCAGGGAGGCCTTCGAGCTCGAGGGCGCGGGGGCCGGAGTCGAGGGGGCGGAGAAGTCGTGAAGGAACGGTTGGTCGACGGCGCGTACGCGGCGGGCTGGGCGGGGCTGCGGCACCTGCCGGAGCCGGTGGCCCGCGGACTGTTCAACCTGATCGCGGACATCGCCTGGCGCCGCGAGGGCAAGGGCGTGCGCCAGCTGGAGGCCAACCTGGCCCGGGTCCACCCGGACGCGGACGCCGCGCGGCTGCGCGAGCTGTCCCGGGCCGGCATGCGCTCCTACCTGCGGTACTGGATGGAGTCCTTCCGGCTGCCCACCTGGAGCCTGGACCGGATCGCCGCCGCCATGCCGGTCAAGGGCCTGGAGCCGCTGCACGAGGCGATGGCGGCCGGCCGCGGCGCGATCCTGGCCCTGCCGCACATGGGCAACTGGGACCTGGCCGGCGCCTGGATCGCCTCGGCCGGCGGCTACCCGTTCACCACCGTCGCCGAGCGGCTCAAGCCCGAGTCGCTGTTCGACCGCTTCGTGGCGTACCGCGAGGGCCTGGGCATGGAGGTGCTGGCCCTGACCGGCTCGGACATCTCGGTGGTCGGCACCCTGGCCCGCCGGCTGCGCGAGGGCAAGCTGGTCTGCCTGGTCGGCGACCGCGACCTGTCCGAGCAGGGCGTGCCGGTCGACTTCTTCGGCGAGCAGACCCGGATGCCGGCCGGCCCGGCCGCGCTGGCCGTCCGTACCGGTGCCGCGCTGTTCCCGGTGACGCTCTGGTACGACGGCCCGGTGATGCACGCCGAGGTGCACCCGGAGGTCGCGCCGCCCACCGGGGACGACAAGAGCGAGCAGGCCGCCGCCATGACCCAGGCGATGGCCGACGTCTGGGCGGAGGGCATCCGCGAGCACTCGGTCGACTGGCACATGCTGCAGAAGCTGTGGCTGTCCGACCTGACGCCGAGGGGGCCGCAGCAGTGAAGATCGGCATCGTCTGCCCGTACGACTGGGACGTCCCCGGCGGCGTGCAGTTCCACATCCGGGATCTCGCCGAGCACCTGATCAAGCTCGGCCACGAGGTCTCCGTGCTCGCCCCGGCCGAGGACGACGACGCGCTGCCGCCGTACGTGGTGTCGGCCGGCCGCGCGGTGGCCGTCCCGTACAACGGCTCGGTGGCGCGGCTGAGCTTCGGCATCCTGTCCGCCGCCCGGGTGCGGCGCTGGCTGCACGAGGGCCGGTTCGACATCCTGCACGTCCACGAGCCGGCGTCGCCGAGCCTGTCGATGCTGGCCGCCTGGTCCGCCACCGGGCCGATGGTGGGCACCTTCCACACCTCCAACCCGCGCTCCCGCGCGATGATCGCCGCCTCGCCGATCCTCCAGCCCAGCCTGGAGAAGATGAGCGCCCGGATCGCGGTCAGCGAGTACGCCCGCCGGACCCTGGTCGAGCACCTCGGCGGCGACGCGGTGGTCATCCCCAACGGCGTCGACGTCCGCTTCTTCGCCGACGCCGAGCCCGAACCGCGCTGGCAGGGCGGCGCCCTGGACGGTGGCGCCGGGACGATCGGCTTCATCGGCCGGATCAACGAGCCCCGCAAGGGACTGCCGACCCTGCTCGCCGCGCTGCCGCGGATCCTGGCCGAGCGGCCGGGCGTGCGGCTGCTGGTTGCCGGCAAGGGCGACGAGGAGGAGGCGGTGGCCGGCCTCGCGCCGGAGGTCCGGGCCCAGGTGGAGTTCCTCGGCATGGTCTCCGACCGGGAGAAGGCCAGCCTGCTGCGCAGCGTCGACCTGTACGTGGCGCCCAACACCGGTGGCGAGAGCTTCGGCATCATCCTGGTCGAGGCCATGTCGGCGGGTGCGCCGGTGCTGGCCAGCGACCTGGACGCGTTCCGGCAGGTGCTGGACGGGGGATCGGCCGGCGAGCTGTTCCCGGTCGAGGACGCGGACGCGCTGGCCGACGCGGCGGTGAAGCTGCTGGGCAATCCGCAGCGGCTGCAGGAGCTGCGGGAGGCGGCCTCGCGGCACGTCCGTCGCTTCGACTGGGAGACGGTCGGGGCCGAGGTGCTCTCCGTCTACGAGACGGTCACCGACGGCCGCCCGCCGGTCGCCGACGTCGAGCCCACCGGCTGGCGCGGACGGCTCGGCCTCGGCGGCTGAGGGTCCGTCGTCCGGCGGACCCTCGCGTCACCGCTGCGGCCGCTCGATCATGATCAGGTCGCACTCCATGGTGACCGGGTCGCCGCTGGCGGGCGGCCGGTGGAAGCTGCCGTCGCTGATCGACAGGTTGAGGATCGGGTACGCGGCGAAGTCCGGTCCCACCCCGGTGTGGTCGGAGTACGCGGCGGTCAGCCGGTCCAGGTCGGGGCCGGCGTACCAGGTGGTGTTGTCGGCGCCGAACCGGGCGCCGATGTAGATCCAGCGGTCGGCGCCGACCGCCTCGTCGGTGTAGATGCTGCCGCCGGACCGGACGTGGTTGACGAACTCCAGATTGCCGGGGAAGTCGGCGTGCCACTCGAAGACGTCCACCTCGTTGTGGCCGTCCCGCCAGGTCCACAGGCCCGGCCAGGCGCCGGTGCCGGCGGCGGGCAGCCGGATGTGGGCCAGCAGCAGGTCGCCGGTGCGGACCTGGGCGCCGTTGCCGCCGCTCCGGCACGAGTCGCCGGTGGTGAGCAGGCCGGTGTCCCAGCGGCCGTCGGAGCGCGGGGTGGCGGTGATGACCAGGTGCCCGTCGGCGGTGTCGAGGGCGGAGCGGGCCAGCCGGTCCTTCTTCCAGGAGCCGGGATTGGTCGTGCAGTCGGCGTACGCGGAGCTCTGCCAGCCCCAGGTCCCGTCCGGCCCGGTGCTCAGCGAGTCGAACCGGTCGCTGAAGACCACCCGGTCACCGGGGACGGCGGGCGGTTCGGCAGCGGCGGCCGGGTGCCCCGCCAGCACCAGGCCGAGGGCCAGGAGTCGAGTGATGAACACGCGTTCGATCGTCGCCCGGCCCGCCGCCCCGGGCCATCGCGGCGGGCCGATCGGGCGACGCCCGGGGCCCGGGGCCGGGGCCGCAGCCGGACCCGTAGGGTGAGGCCATGCCTCAGATCTCCGTGGACTACTCCGAGCGCCTCGCCGACTCCTTCGACCGCCGCGGCTTCGGCCTCGCGCTCAACCGGCTCGCCGTGAAGCTGATCGACGCCACACCGGAGGCCTGCAAGGTGCGCTTCCGGCGGGTCGAGGAGCCGGTGGTGGTCGGCGCGGACTCCGACACGTACGCCCTCGTGTTCGTCGAGTTCCAGATCTTCCCGGGCCGTACGCCGGCGGCGAAGGCGGCACTGAGCGACGCCGTGCTGGCGGCGCTGCCCGAGTACCTGGCGTCCGAGGACGGCCACCTGCCGGTGCAGGCGGCGGTCAACATCGTGGACATCGACCGCGACTGCTACCGCGGCGCCACGCTGGCCGTCTGAGCGACCCGGTACCGTAACGCCCCGTGACTACCTGGATCTGGGCCATCGCGGCCGTCGTGCTGTTCGCCGTCTACCTGAGCTGGACGGCCGGACGCCTCGACCGCCTGCACGCCCGGATCGATGCCGCCCGGGCCTCACTGGACGCCCAGTTGGTCCGCCGCGCCGCGGTGGCGATGGAGCTGGCCACCTCCAACCTGCTCGACCCGGCGGCCTCGATCCTGCTGTACGAGGCCGCGCACGCTGCCCGGCAGACCGAGGACGAGCACCGCGAGGTGACCGAGAGCGAGCTGAGCCTCGCCCTGCGGGCGGTGTTCGCCGAGCCGGAGCAGGTCAGCGCGCTGCTGGAGGTGCCCGGCGGCGCGGAGGCTGTGAAGGATCTCACGGCCGCGGTGCGCCGGGTGCCGATGGCGCGGCGGTTCCACAACGACGCGGTACGCGCGGCGCGCGCCGTCCGCGAGCACCGGCTGGTCCGCTACTTCCGGCTGGCGGGGCGCGCGCCCTTCCCGATGGCCTTCGAAATGGACGACGAGCCCCCGGTCGCTTTCACTCCGGAAGGCGCTCCGGCGTAGTCTCCTGATTGCCTGTTTGTCGATTGCCAGGCACCTGTCTGGACCGGATGGAGCATCGGTAAGCACCGTTTCGGGCCTACGATAGGGCGATAGCACTGGTTCATTCTTCGAGTGAGGTCTTACGTGTCCACCACCCCCACCACCGCAGACCAGCCGCAGATCGGTACCGCCCGGGTCAAGCGCGGCATGGCCGAGCAGCTCAAGGGCGGTGTGATCATGGACGTGGTCAACGCCGAGCAGGCGAAGATCGCCGAGGACGCCGGTGCGGTCGCGGTCATGGCGCTGGAGCGCGTCCCCGCCGACATCCGCAAGGACGGCGGCGTGGCCCGGATGTCCGACCCGAACATGATCGAGGAGATCATCTCCGCGGTCTCCATCCCGGTGATGGCCAAGTCGCGCATCGGCCACTTCGTCGAGGCCCAGGTCCTCCAGTCGCTCGGTGTCGACTACATCGACGAGTCCGAGGTCCTCACCCCGGCCGACGAGATCAACCACTCGGACAAGTGGGCCTTCACCACCCCCTTCGTCTGCGGTGCCACCAACCTGGGCGAGGCCCTGCGCCGCATCGCCGAGGGCGCGGCCATGATCCGCTCCAAGGGCGAGGCCGGCACCGGCAACGTGGTCGAGGCCGTCCGCCACCTGCGCCAGATCAAGAACGAGATCGCCAAGCTGCGCGGCTTCGACAACAACGAGCTGTACGCCGCCGCCAAGGAGCTGCGCGCCCCGTACGAGCTGGTCCGCGAGGTCGCCGAGCTCGGCAAGCTGCCGGTCGTGCTGTTCTCCGCCGGTGGCGTCGCCACCCCGGCCGACGCCGCCCTGATGCGCCAGCTCGGCGCCGAGGGCGTCTTCGTCGGCTCCGGCATCTTCAAGTCGGGCGACCCGGCCAAGCGCGCCGCCGCCATCGTGAAGGCCACCACCTTCTACGACGACCCGAAGATCATCGCCGACGCCTCCCGCAACCTGGGCGAGGCCATGGTCGGCATCAACTGCGACACCCTGCCGGAGTCCGAGCGCTACGCCAACCGCGGCTGGTAACCACTCCGCTCCGACGGCCCGCCGCAGCGCTCCGGGCGCGCGGCGGGCCGCGCCACGTACTACGCATTCGACCGAACGAGGTAAGCAGACCGTGAGCAGCACCCCAGTCATCGGCGTCCTGGCCCTGCAGGGTGACGTGCGCGAGCACCTGGTCGCGCTCGCCGCCGCCGACGCGATCGCCCGCCCGGTGCGCCGCCCCGAGGAGCTCGCCGAGGTCGACGCCCTGGTGATGCCCGGTGGCGAGTCCACCACCATCTCCAAGCTGGCCGTGCTCTTCGGCCTGATGGACCCGCTGCGCGAGCGGGTCGCCGCCGGGATGCCGGTCTACGGCACCTGCGCCGGCATGATCATGCTCGCGGACAAGATCCTGGACGGCCGGGACGACCAGGAGACCGTCGGCGGCATCGACATGACCGTCCGCCGCAACGCCTTCGGCCGGCAGAACGAGTCGTTCGAGACCGCGATCCCGTTCCGGGGCCTGGCCGGCGAGCCGGTCAACGGCGTGTTCATCCGCGCCCCCTGGGTCGAGGCGGTCGGCGCCGGCGTCGAGGTGCTGGCCGAGGTCCCGGCCGCCGACGGTCCGGAGAGCCGGATCGTGGCCGTCCGCCAGGGAAACCTGCTGGCCACGTCCTTCCACCCCGAGCTCACCGGCGATCACCGCGTGCACGAGTACTTCGTGCGCATGGTCACCGGTTCCTGAGCGCCACCGGTAAGATCTCTTCTGTTCAATTCCCTTTGGCGACGTAAAGGAGCTGGCGATGTCCGGCCACTCTAAGTGGGCTACCACCAAGCACAAGAAGGCCGTGATCGACGCCAAGCGCGGCAAGCTCTTCGCCAAGATGATCAAGAACATCGAGGTGGCGGCTCGCACTGGTGGCGGCGACCCGGCCGGCAACCCGACGCTCTACGACGCCATCCAGAAGGCCAAGAAGAGCTCGGTCCCGATCGACAACATCAACCGCGCCGTCAAGCGCGGTTCGGGTGCCGAGGCCGGTGGCGCGGACTACTCGACCATCATGTACGAGGGCTACGGCCCGAACGGCGTCGCGGTGCTCATCGAGTGCCTCACCGACAACCGCAACCGCGCCGCCTCCGACGTCCGCGTCGCCATGACCCGCAACGGCGGCTCGATGGCCGACCCCGGCTCGGTGTCGTACATGTTCACCCGCAAGGGCGTCGTGATCGTCCCCAAGGCCGACGGCGTGGACGAGGACAAGCTCTTCGAGGTCGTGCTCGACCAGGACCCCGAGGAGATCAACGACCTCGGCGAGGCGTTCGAGATCATCTCCGAGGCGTCCAACATGGTCGCCGTCCGCACCGCCCTGGTCGACGCCGGCATCGACTACGACTCGGCCGAGGCCAACTTCGTCCCGAGCATGCAGGTCCAGCTGGACGCCGACGGCGCCCGCAAGATCTTCAAGCTGATCGACGCCCTCGAGGACAGCGACGACGTCCAGAACGTCTTCGCCAACTTCGACGTCTCCGACGAGGTCATGGCCGAGGTCGACGCCTGATCCCAGCTCTGCCCGCTCCGCCCGGTGGCCCTCGACGGCCACCGGGCGGAGGTGTGTTCGGAGCGCGGATTTGTCAGTGGCGGCCGGTACCCTGCGGGGGTCGTGGAAAGGCGGGGTTCGTCGTGGTGCGGGTGCTGGGTGTGGACCCTGGGCTGACCAGGTGCGGTGTCGGCGTGGTCGACGGCGCGCCCGGGCGTCCGCTGCGGATGGTCGGGGTCGGTGTGGTCCGTACCCCGGCCGACGCCGAGATCGGGCAGCGGCTGCTGCAGATCGAGCAGGGCCTGGAGCAGTGGTTCGACGAGCACCGGCCGGAGCTGGTCGCCGTCGAGCGGGTCTTCGCCCAGCACAACGTACGGACGGTGATGGGGACGGCCCAGGCCTCCGCCGTCGCCATGCTGTGCGCCACCCGCCGGGGGATCCCGGTCACCCTGCACACCCCCAGCGAGGTCAAGGCCGCCGTCACCGGGTCCGGCCGCGCCGACAAGGCGCAGGTCACCGCCATGGTCACCCGGCTGCTGCGGCTCGACGCGCCGCCCAAGCCCGCCGACGCGGCGGACGCGCTGGCGCTGGCGATCTGCCACATCTGGCGCGGCGGCGCGACGAACCGGCTGGAAGCGGCAATTCGGGCCAACCACGAGGGGCGCGAGGAACTGCGCGCCCAGCCCGGCAGTACGTGGGTGCATGGTCGGTCGCGCAGTTCCTCGCGCCCCTGAAAAGACATCGCCCGACCTGAAGGGAAACACTGGTGATCGCCTTCGTCCAAGGCCCCGTCGCTGCCATCTCCGGCGGAGTCGCCGTTGTCGAGGTGGGCGGCGTCGGCATGGCCGTCCAGTGCACGCCGACCACCCTCGCCGCTCTCCGCCTGGGTGAGCCCGCGCGGCTGGCGACGTCGCTGGTGGTCCGGGAGGACTCGCTGACGCTGTTCGGGTTCGCGGACGACGACGAGCGGGCCACCTTCGAGGTGCTGCAGGCGGCGCCCGGCGTTGGGCCGAAGCTGGCGCAGGCGATCCTGGGCGTGCACAGCCCCGACGCGCTGCGGCTGGCCATCGCGAGCGGCGACGAGAAGGCGCTGGTCGCGGTGCCGGGCATCGGCAAGGCGAAGGCGGCCAAGCTGCTGCTGGAGTACAAGGACAAGCTGGGCGCCCCGCACGGTGCGGTCCCCGCGCAGAAGCCGATCGCCACCGGCCCGGCGCCGTGGCACGAGCAGCTGCACGCGGCGCTGACCGGCCTCGGCTACGCTCCGCGCGAGGCGGACGACGCGGTCGCGGCGGTGAGCGCCGAGGCGGAGGCCCAGCCGACTCCGGACGTGGGCGCGCTGCTGAGGCTGGCCCTGCGCGGCCTCAACCGATCACGCTAAAGCAACCTGACGACCTGTCCTCTTGTCGACATTGGCATTGGAGCGAGCCCCGATGAGCCCGTACGAGTCCGACCCCGCCGACCGCATCGTCACGGCGGCCGCCGACGGTGAGGACCAGGCGGTCGAGGCGGCGCTGCGCCCCAAGCTGCTGGACGAGTTCATCGGCCAGGAGCGGGTCCGCGAGCAGCTCTCGCTGGTGCTGCAGGCGGCCCGCAAGCGCGGGACGGCGCCGGACCACGTGCTGCTCAGCGGCCCGCCCGGGCTGGGCAAGACCACGCTGTCGATGATCATCGCGGCCGAGCTGAACGCCCCGATCCGGATCACCTCGGGCCCGGCCATCCAGCACGCCGGCGACCTGGCGGCGATCCTCTCCTCGCTGAGCGAGGGGGAGGTGCTGTTCCTCGACGAGATCCACCGGATGTCCCGGCCCGCCGAGGAGATGCTCTACATGGCGATGGAGGACTTCCGGGTCGACGTGATCGTCGGCAAGGGCCCGGGGGCCACCGCGATCCCGCTGGAGCTGCCGCCGTTCACGCTGGTCGGGGCGACCACCCGGGCCGGCCTGCTGCCGCCGCCGCTGCGCGACCGGTTCGGCTTCACCGGGCACATGGAGTTCTACGCGCCGGCCGAGCTGCAGCGGGTGGTCCACCGTTCGGCGGACCTGCTGGACGTGGAGATCGACCCGGCGGGCGCGGCGGAGATCGCCGGCCGCTCGCGCGGCACGCCGCGGATCGCCAACCGGCTGCTGCGCCGGGTGCGCGACTACGCGCAGGTCAAGCACGACGGCGTGGTAACCCCGGAGATCGCGGCCCAGGCGCTGGACGTGTACGAGGTGGACGCCCGCGGCCTCGACCGGCTGGACCGGGCGGTGCTGGAGGCGCTGCTGAAGCTGTTCGGCGGCGGTCCGGTGGGCCTGTCCACGCTGGCGGTGGCGGTGGGCGAGGAGTCGGAGACGGTCGAGGAGGTGGCCGAGCCGTTCCTGGTGCGCGAGGGCCTGCTGGCGCGGACGCCGCGCGGGCGGATCGCGACCGCGGCGGCGTGGCACCACCTGGGGCTGACCCCGCCGGTGCCGTCGGGGCAGCCCGGCCGGGGCACGGCGTCGGCCCAGGGTGAACTGTGGGGCCCGACGGGCGGGAGGTGAGGAATCTGTGCATGCCAAGGGTCGCCACTTTCGGCGGCGCACTGGCATGCTTGGCGTTGTCCGATCAGTTCGGGTCGCCTAGACTCCGCCGGACCGCCCCTCTCACCCGACGGGCCGACGTACACGCACTGGCCGCCCGGCAGGCGGCCGAGAAGGACCCTGGCTGTGGCTAACCTCATCATTCTCGCCCTCCCGCTCGTCGCGATCTTCCTGATGTTCCGCTCGCAGAAGAAGCGACAGGCGCAGCAGCAGTCCATGCAGACCGCGCTGCAGCCGGGCTCGGGTGTGCGCACCATCGGCGGCATGTACGCGCTGGTCAAGGCGGTCAACGACGAGACCGTCGAGCTGGAGCTCGCTCCCGGTGTCGTCGCGCACTACAGCAAGGGCGCCGTCGCGGCCGTCCTGGAGCCGCTGGAGTACGACGCGATCATCAACGGTCGCCCGCTCGAGGAGGCCGAGGCCGAGGAGGCCGAGGCCGAGCAGAAGCTGAGCCTGGACAAGGACGGCGTTTCGGACTCGGCGCCCGCCGACGGTGAGGCTCCCGATACCAAGTAGTACGGTTCGGGGTCGTACCCCGGCCGCGCGGCAGCCGCCGCAAGCCCACAGGACCTCAGGGCCGCCGCGTGCCCGCCAGCTCAGCCGTCCCGCCACGAGCCGGACACGGGGGCAGGTGCGCGGTGGCATGGACAGGGAGAAACGAGCAAGGTGGCAACACCCAAGTCGCGCCCGCGCGACGGCTACCCCGGACGGGCGCTGGCGCTCATCCTGGTGGTGACCGTCGGACTGGTCGCCCTCATGTTCGGGACGGGCTACAAGAAGCCCCGTCTCGGAATCGACCTCGCCGGTGGCACCAGCGTGACGCTGACCGCCAAGTCGGACGACCCCTCCGCGATCAACAAGTCCAACATGGACATCGCCGTCGGGATCATCCAGAAGCGCGTCAACGGCATGGGCGTCTCCGAGGCGGAGGTCCAGACCCAGGGCAGCAGCAACATCATCGTCAACATCCCCGACGGTGGTGACTCGCAGGCGTCCGTGGAGAAGGTCGGCGAGACGGCGAAGCTCTACTTCCGCCCCGTCCTGGCGCTGGCCCCGACCGGCGTGACGCCGTCGCCCAACACCGCTGCCACCCCGAGCGGTTCGGCCGCCCCGAGCGGTTCGGCCTCGCCGAAGGCCACCGGCTCGGCCGCTCCCTCCACCCCGGCGACCGCTGCCTCCCCGAGCGCCAGCGCCTCCAAGGCCGGCCGTGCCGTCTCCGGCGCCCTGATGGCGGACCCGAGCTCCTCCGCCTCCGCGCCCGCCGGCTCCGCCGCCCCGAGCGCCCCGGCGAGCGCCGCGCCCTCCGCGCCGAGCGCCGCCGACATGACCGCCGCGCTCACCCAGGGCACCGTCCCGGCCGATCTGCAGCAGCAGTTCGCCTCGCTGGACTGCTCCGTTCCGGCGCAGCGGCAGAACTACCAGAAGAGCAACGACCCGAACGCCGCCACCGTGGCGTGCTCGTACGACGCCGAGAGCGGTGTCTGGTACAAGTTCGCGCTCGGCGGTGTCGCGGTGAACGGCCAGGACGTCGCCAAGGCGCAGGCCGCGTACGACACCCAGAACGGCACCGGCTGGCAGGTGCTGCTGAACTTCACCGACGCCGGCTCCAAGGCCTTCGCGGACACCACCGGCAAGCTGGCGGCCCAGCCGCAGCCGGCCAACCAGTTCGCCATCGTCCTGGACGGCAAGGTGGTCTCCCACCCGTACGTCCAGTCCGCGATCTCCGGCGGCAGCGCCCAGATCTCCGGCTCCTTCTCGCAGGAGGACGCCAAGGCGCTGGCCAACGTGCTGAGCTTCGGCGCCCTGCCGCTGGACTTCGTGCAGAGCGACGTCACCACCGTCTCCCCCCAGCTGGGTGGTGAGCAGCTGCAGGCCGGTCTGGTCGCCGGTCTGATCGGCATGGCCCTGGTGGTCGTCTACTCGCTGATCTACTACCGCGGTCTGGGCCTGGTCTCGATCGCCGGTCTGGTGGTCTCCGCGATCCTGACCTACGCGATCATGAGCCTGCTCGGCGCCGGCATCGGCTTCGCGCTGAACCTCCCCGCGGTCTGCGGTGCGATCGTGGCGATCGGTATCACCGCCGACTCGTTCATCGTGTACTTCGAGCGCATCCGTGACGAGGTCCGCGAGGGCGCCCCGCTGAAGGCGGCCGTCCAGCGTGCCTGGCCGCGCGCCCGCCGCACCATCCTGGTCTCGGACTTCGTGTCCTTCCTGTGTGCCGCGGTGCTCTACCTGGTGTCGGTCGGCAAGGTGCAGGGCTTCGCCTTCACGCTGGGTCTGACCACGCTGCTCGACGTCGTGGTGATCTTCCTGTTCACCAAGCCGATGATCACCCTGCTGGCCCGCACGAAGTTCTTCGCCAGCGGCCACCCGTGGTCCGGCCTGGACCCGAAGCGGCTCGGCGCCCGTCCGCCGATCCGTGGTGGTCGCCGCCGTTCCGCCACCGCCAAGGAGGCCTGACCCATGTCCCTGCGCAACATCGGTCACCGGCTCTACCAGGGCGAGGTCAGCTTCGACTTCGTCGGCAAGCGCAAGATCTGGTACTCGCTCTCCGGCCTGATCGTGGCGGTCGCCGCCATCGGTCTGGCGATGGGCCTGCACCTGGGCATCGAGTTCAAGGGCGGCTCGGTCTACACCGTGCACAAGCCCGACCTCACGATCTCGCAGGCGAAGGACATCGCCAACAAGATCACCAACTCGACCACCCCGGTGGTCCAGAAGACCGACAAGGGCGACATCCGCATCCAGGTGAGCGCGGAGAACTCGATCTCCTCCGCGACCTTCACCAAGGAGCTCTCGCAGGACATCGGTGTCCAGGAGAAGGACATCAACGCCCAGGTGATCGGCCCCTCCTGGGGTGACGAGATCTCCAAGAAGGCACTGCTCGGCCTGGTCATCTTCATGGTCCTGGTGACCGCCTACCTGGCGATCGCCTTCGAGTGGCGGATGGCGCTGGCCGCCCTGGTCGCGCTGATCCACGACCTCCTGATCACCATCGGCGTGTACGCCCTGGTGGGCTTCGAGGTCACCCCGGGCACCGTGATCGGCTTCCTGACCATCCTCGGTTACTCGCTCTACGACACGGTCGTCGTCTTCGACACCGTGAAGGAGAACACCAAGGGGATCACCAAGCAGAGCAAGCGCACCTACAGCGAGGCCGCGAACCTGGGCCTCAACCAGACCCTGGTGCGTTCCATCAACACCACGGTGGTCGCGCTGCTGCCGGTCTCGGCGCTGCTGTTCATCGGTGGCGGCATCCTCGGTGCCGGCACCCTGAACGACATCTCGCTGGCCCTGTTCATCGGTCTGGCCGCCGGTGCCTACTCCTCGATCTGCGTCGCCACCCCGCTGCTCGCGCAGCTGAAGGAGCAGCAGCCCGAGATGAAGGCCCTGGCCAAGAAGGTCGCGCTGCGCCGCGCCTCCGACGCCAAGGCCGCGGCCGAGGCCGCCGAGCGCGGTGAGACCCCGGACGGCGAGGACTTCGAGGACGAGGACCTCCCCACCGGTATGGTCGGTCAGCGTACGCAGCCGGTGAGCCGGTCCCGCGCCAAGGGACGGCCTTCCGGCAAGCGCTGAGCCCCGACGCCCAAAGGAACCCCCGTGACCTCCCAGAACACCGACCTGGCCCAGCTCCTCGACAGCCGGATCAGGGACGTGCCCGACTACCCGAAGCCCGGCGTGCTGTTCAAGGACATCGCGCCGCTGCTGGCCGACGCCGAGGCCTTCGCCGCCCTCACCAGGGCGCTGGCCGAGCGGGCCCGGGAACTCGGCGCCACCAAGGTGGTCGGACTGGAGGCACGGGGGTTCGTGCTCGCGGCCCCGGCGGCGTTCGCCGCCGGGCTCGGCTTCGTGCCGATCCGCAAGAAGGGCAAGCTCCCCGGCGAGGTCTTCGCCCGCTCGTACGAGCTGGAGTACGGCTCGGCCACCCTCGAGGTGCAGTGCGACGCCTTCGCGCCGGGCGAGAAGGTGCTGGTGGTGGACGACGTGCTGGCCACCGGCGGCACCATCGCCGCCTCGCTGGACCTGGTCCAGGAGGCCGGCGCCGAACTGGTCGGCGTGGTGGTGCTGATGGAGCTGGGCTTCCTGCCCGGCCGCGAGCGACTGCTCCCGCACCTGGGCGGCGCCCCGCTGGAGACGCTGATCACGGTGTGATCCGGCGGGCGGACCGCGGTGGGCGTCGGCCGGTCACGCGGGGTGGGTCGTGGTGTCGGTACCATGAAGATTCACCCCTCTCCACTAGGAGTGTCCTTGCCCGACGAGGTTGTGCCCACGGCTGACCAGAGCCGGCCCGCGCCCACCGGTGCCGCTCCGCTGCGGCCGCCGACGACCGCGCCGCGGCCCTCTCCCGGTGGAATGCGGGCCCGGCTCGCCAGGCTCGGCGGCCAGCGCAGCAGTACGGTCAACCCGGTGCTGGAGCCGCTGTTCCGCACCATCCGGGCCAACGACCCGAAGGCCGACCCCGCGCTGCTCAAGGACATCGAGCAGGCGTACGCGGTGGCCGAGAAGTGGCACCGCGGGCAGAAGCGCAAGAGCGGCGACCCGTACATCACCCACCCGCTGGCCGTGGCGACCATCCTGGCCGAGCTGGGCATGGACGCCCCCACCCTGATGGCCGGGCTGCTGCACGACACCGTCGAGGACACCGACTACGGCCTGGACACCCTGCGCCGCGACTTCGGCGACTCGGTGGCCCTGCTGGTCGACGGCGTCACCAAGCTGGACCGGGTCAAGTTCGGCGAGGCCGCGCAGGCCGAGACCGTCCGCAAGATGGTCGTGGCGATGGCCAAGGACCCGCGGGTCCTGGTGATCAAGCTGGCCGACCGCCTGCACAACATGCGCACCATGCGCTACCTCAAGCGGGAGAAGCAGGAGAAGAAGGCCCGCGAGACCCTCGAGATCTACGCCCCGCTGGCGCACCGGCTGGGCATGAACACCATCAAGTGGGAGCTGGAGGACCTCGCCTTCGCGATCCTCTACCCCAAGATGTACGACGAGATCGTGCGGCTGGTCGCCGAGCGCGCCCCGAAGCGGGACGAGTACCTGGCGACCGTGATCGACCAGGTCCAGGGCGACCTGCGGGGCGCCCGGATCACCGCCCAGGTGACCGGCCGGCCGAAGCACTACTACTCCGTGTACCAGAAGATGATCGTGCGGGGCCGCGACTTCGCCGAGATCTACGACCTGGTGGGCATCCGGGTCCTGGTCGACACCGTCCGCGACTGCTACGCGGCGCTGGGCACCATCCACGCGCGGTGGAACCCGGTGCCGGGGCGGTTCAAGGACTACATTGCGATGCCCAAGTTCAACATGTACCAGTCGCTGCACACCACGGTGATCGGTCCCGGGGGCAAGCCCGTCGAGCTGCAGATCCGCACCTTCGACATGCACCGCCGGGCCGAGTACGGCATCGCCGCGCACTGGAAGTACAAGCAGCGCGCGGTCGCCGGCGCCTCCAAGGTGCGTACCGACACGCCGACCCACGGCCGCCAGCACGACAAGGCCGACGCGGTCAACGAGATGGCCTGGCTGCGGCAGCTGCTGGACTGGCAGAAGGAGACCGAGGACCCGAGCGAGTTCCTCGAGTCGCTGCGCTTCGACCTGTCCAGCAACGAGGTCTTCGTCTTCACCCCCAAGGGTGACGTGATAGCCCTGCCCGCGCTGGCCACCCCGGTGGACTTCGCCTTCGCCGTCCACACCGAGGTCGGCTACCGCTGCATCGGCGCCCGGGTCAACGGCCGGCTGGTGCCGCTGGAGTCCACCCTGGAGAACGGCGACACCGTCGAGGTGTTCACCTCCAAGGCGGAGAACGCCGGCCCGTCCCGCGACTGGCTGACCTTCGTCAAGTCGCCGCGGGCCCGCAACAAGATCCGCGCCTGGTTCTCCAAGGAGCGCCGCGAGGAGGCGATCGAGCAGGGCAAGGAGGCCATCGCCCGGGCGATGCGCAAGCAGGGCCTGCCGATCCAGCGCATCCTCACCGGCGACTCGCTGGTCACCCTGGCGCACGAGATGCGCTACCCCGACATCTCCTCGCTGTACGCCGCGATCGGCGAGGGTCACGTCACCGCGCAGTCGATCGTCCAGAAGCTGGTCCAGGCGATGGGCGGCGAGGAGGGCGCGGTCGAGGACCTCGCCGAGACCGCCACCCCGCCGCACCAGCCGCGCGCCATGCGCCGCCGCGCCAAGGGCGACCCGGGCGTGATCGTCAAGGGCGTGGACGACCTCTGGGTCAAGCTGTCCCGCTGCTGCACCCCGGTGCCGGGCGACCCGATCGTCGGCTTCATCACCCGCGGCAACGGCGTCTCGGTGCACCGCGCCGACTGCGTCAACGTGGAGTCCCTCCAGCAGCAGCCGGAGCGCATGATCGAGGTCGAGTGGGCCGCCACCCAGTCCTCGGTCTTCCTGGTGGCCATCCAGGTGGAGGCGCTCGACCGCTCCCGCCTGCTCTCGGACGTCACCCGGGTGCTCTCCGACCAGCACGTCAACATCCTGTCCGCGGCGGTGCAGACCTCCCGCGACCGGGTGGCGATGAGCCGCTTCACCTTCGAGATGGGCGACCCGAAGCACCTCGGGCACGTGCTCAAGGCGGTCCGCGGCGTCGAGGGCGTGTACGACGTCTACCGGGTGACCTCCGCCCGCAGCAGGTAGTTCCTCCGGGTGCGCCCCGTCCCCGTCCCGCCGACACTGACGGGGACGGGGGCGGGCGGCACCGAGGAGGGCTCGTGGAGCGCAGGCAGCTGGTCGTCACCGCACTGATCGGCACCGTCCTGACGGCCCTGGCGGGCTGTGGCGGCGACGGCTCGGCGTCCCACGCCACCGCGACCGGGAGCGCACCCGTCAGCGGCTCCGCGGCCGCCGCGGGCGGCAGCGCCAACGGTGTGGAGAACCTGCCCGCCCAGGAGATAGTCCGGCGCTCCGTCCAGGCGCTCAAGGAGGGCCGCACCGCCCACGCCGTCGGCGCCCTGACCAGCGCCGGCCAGCGGATCGCCCTCGACCTCGCGCTCGACACCGACGCCAACTGCTCCGGCACCATGAGCCTCGGCACGGAGGGCGGCTTCGCGCTGGTCAAGGTCGGCAAGGACCTGTGGATCAAGCCCGACCAGACCTTCTGGGACGCGCACGGCGCCGCCTCGGTCGGCAAGGTCGCCGGCGACCGCTACCTGAAGACCACCGAGGACGACGCCGACTTCGGCGACGTCACCTCGCTCTGCGACCTCACTCAGCTGGCCGATTCGATCGGACAGAACGCCGGCGCCGTCACCCGCGGCACCCAGACCGTGCTCGGCGGGATCCCCGCCGTCACCGTCACGGGCGTGGACGAGGAGGGCGAGCCCGGCACGCTGTTCGTCTCCACCCAGGGGCGGCCGTACCCGCTGCGGATGGAGAAGAGCAGCGGCTCCGACAGCGGCGGCATCGACTTCAAGGACTTCGGGGTGCCGGTGCCGAGCGCGACGCCCGGTCCGGACCAGAGCATCGACGTCGACCAGCTGCGGCAGCAGACGCTCCCGTCGGGGCCGACCGCCTCGGTCTGAGCCGGGTCGGCAGGCTTTTTACCGGAGCCGGCCGATCCGGTCCGCCGCCCGCCGGCCTCGCCGGGAGCGGTTGGCGGCCGCGGCCGTGGAGACCGCGTCCGGCAGCCAGGACTCCACGTCCTCCATCTCGCCGATGCAGGGACCCTCCCGGTTCGCCTTCCGCAGTGCCTCGAACAGCTTGTCCTTGTCGCTGGCGACCTCCGACTCGAGCCGGGCCGGTGAGTCGATGCCGCAGGCGACCAGCAGGCCGAGAGCGGCAGGGCAGGCGAGGTGGTCGTGCAGTTGGGTGAGCTGGGCGATCTGGACGAACCGCTCGACCAGCACCGGCGAGGCGTCGAGGTACTCGGCCAGCGTGGCGCGCTGACGGGCCGTCGTGGTGCGGAGCAGGAAGTCCGCCGGAGCGCTGAGCCCGGCCTCGACGAGCCTCAGCCGGCACGAGTCGAAGATCGGCAGGTCGAGGAAGGTCGAGGCGGTGGCGGTGAGCGCCTGGTACTCCTCGCTGTCGTGCAGCGCGCGAAGGCAGGGATCCTTGCG
Organism: Kitasatospora cinereorecta; assembly: GCF_024172095.1. Classification (GTDB taxonomy): domain Bacteria; phylum Actinomycetota; class Actinomycetes; order Streptomycetales; family Streptomycetaceae; genus Kitasatospora; species Kitasatospora cinereorecta. Next base: position 685,361 of record NZ_JAMZDX010000002.1, read on the forward strand.
GGCCTCGGCCAGGGCCTCGGTCGACAGCGCGATCCGCAGGTAGTGGATGGCGGTGCTCCTGGACATGGGATGGCTCCGCCGGTCGAGGGCGGCGAGGCGGGCGTACTCGTAGGCCAGCCGCGGCGCGGGTGCGCGTTGCATGAACGAGTGACGGTCCGACCGGACGTCGGTGAGTGCGGTGATCTCGTGCTGCATGGCCAGGCCGATGGGATGGATCTGCCTGGCGAGGATCGTCAGCTCGATGTCGTTCGTCCCGGCGTTCTCGCAGACGCGTACGAGCCGGTCGACGTTCCTGCTCGCGGCAGCGAGAGCCTGCAGGTCCATGTGGCCCGACACCACGCACCTGTTGATCCACTGCGAGGCGCTGCGGTAGAGCGCCCGGATCAGCAGCGTGTCCGGGCAGAACCTTTCGATGTCGTCCAGCTGGTGGTCCACGTCCTCGGCGAGTTCGCGGTAGACGTGGCTGTCGGGCGGGGTGCCGTCCTGGAGTGCCCACAGATGGTCGACGCGGGCGAGGACGTTGCCCGGATCCTCGTCGACGGCTCGGGCCAGCAGGGCTGTCCGCCCCTCGGGGTCGTCGATGAGCGAGCGACTGGTTGCGATCACCTGCAGGGTGACGCTCCGCCAGTTGGTGGCACCGCAGAGCTGGCTCCTGAGCCGGGGGTGCGACCGGCTCAGCCGGAGCAGGGTCACGGCGGCCGCGCCGGTGAGGAGCTGGGCCTTCGCCCGCTCCCGGGCCTCCTGGCCCTTGCACAACGGGAGGAACAGCTCGGCGCGGCTGAAGACCTCGCTGCCGGCGTGACGACCGTTGCGGGTGAGCGTCACGGTGATCCGGTTGTCGTCCATGACGGCGGCCCGCACCCGCCAGGTGAGGTCCGGCCGGATGGCGAAGAAGAGGCCGGAGAGAGCCGCGGCGACCTTCCCGGACGGCAGGGCGCTGAGCTCCTCGGTGCTGATCTTGCTGAGGTGCATGGAGCTGGTGACCGCCCGCAGCCGCATCGGCGGGGTGTCGATGCCGAGGTCATGGACCCGGGCCAGCAGGTAGTCGGTGGCGACCGGGTCGTTCTCCCCGTCCGGGGACTGGACGGACACCTGGAGCCGGAGGTTCTGGCCGAAGGCCGCGGCGGTGAGCAGGATTCCGTACAGCGCGAGGACCGCGTAGGTGGCGAGCAGCCGCCCGTCGGGGTCGTGCAGGACGAGCATGCGGAGCGCGAGGCCCAGGCCGCCGATGACCACGAGCGGGACCAGCAGGCGCCACCAGTAGAAGAACGCCCCCAGGACGAGGGGCCGCCAGCTGCAGAAGAGCCGCGCCAGCGTTCTCCAGCGCGACACCCGCCCGGCGGTGAACCGGTGGCGTTCATGGGTCCAGGCCGCCGCGACGATGATCGCCGCAGGGAAGACCGCCAGCGCCGCCAGGTCGGCCGGCCAGTCGCTGACGCTGCTCGGATCGAAGGGATGGAACATCTGGTAGATCGCGAACATCAGGGCGGACCCGATCAGCAGAAGGAAGCCGGTGACGCCCAGCGACAGCCGCCAGGGCCTGGGCCAGGCGATCGAGTCGACCTTCACCACGACAGCGGTGAGCAGCCCGCTCAGCGTCAGCAGGCCGAGCAGGACGATGCCGGCTGCGGCGAACAGCTGGGTCATCGGAACGACCCAGCGCTCGTAGAACAGATCCCACTGGGAGAGTGCCAGGTTCTGCTGACGGGCCGTGATCTCGTCGAGGCCGGCCGTCGCCTCGGCGTTCTCGGCGTCGACGGCCAGGGCCTCCCGGAACTTCCGCTCGGCCGCCGCGAGGTCGCCCGCGCGGAGCAGCTCCTGTCCGGCGGCGGCGGACTGGGCGGCGACCTGACGGTGTGCGGCGACCAGGGAGAGACCGAGCGACGCGCAGTTCGACGGCGTCGAGTCGGCCGTCTGGGTGTAGAGCGCCGCGGCCTGAGCGAGGTGTCCGGCCTCCAGCGACTGCTGGGCCAGCGCGCAGAGGGCGGTCGGGTCGGGGGCCGCGTGACCGGGGGCGGCGGACGCGGCGAGGGCCGCGGCGGCGAGCAGCACGGCGGCGGCCGTCCGGCCTGGGTGTCTCGGCATCGTGCACCTCGGGTCCGCAGGGCCCCCCGTCCACGAACGATAGGGGTGCCTGCTCCGCCCCGCTGGCCGGATGCGACCGGTCGGACGAGCGCAGAAGGGGCGCGGGGAACTGCGCTTGTCGGCCACGCTCCACGTGAGTGCATGGTCGGTCGCGCAGTTCCTCGCGCCCCTGATGGTGCGCCCTCAGCGGTAAGGTCTCAGCCGCTGAACTCCTGGAGGGACTTCTGCGCCTGGTCCAGCAGTGCCTGACGGCCCGCCAGCTCGGACTCCAGCTTGGCGACCTTGCTCGCGTTGCCGGCGGCCCGGGCCTTGTCGATGTCCGCCTGGAGCTTGTCCACGGCGGCCTGGAGCAGGCCGGTCATGCCGGCGGCGCGGGCCTTGGCCTCCGGGTTGGAGCGCTGCCACTCGGCCTCCTCGGCCTCGCGGATCGCGCGCTCCACCGCGTTGAGACGGCCGTCCAGCTTCGGACGGACCTCGCGCGGCACGTGGCCGATGGCCTCCCAGCGCTCGTTGACGTCGCGCAGCGCGGCCTTGGCAGCCTTGAGGTCGGTGATCGGCAGGATCGCCTCGGCCTCGACCAGCAGCGCCTCCTTGGCGTGCTGGTTCTCGCCCTGCTCGTGGTCGCGCTCGCTGAACGCGGCGGAGCGGGCCTGGAAGAAGACGTCCTGGGCGCCGCGGAAGCGGGCCCACAGCTCCTCCTCCGCGTCCCGCTGGGCGCGGCCGGCGGCCTTCCACTGGGTCATCAGATCGCGGTACGCGGCCGCGGTCGGACCCCACTCGGTCGAGTCGGAGAGCGACTCGGCCTCGGCGACCAGCTTCTCCTTGACCAGCCGGGCCTGCTCCCGCTCGCTGTCCAGCGCGGCGAAGTGCGCCTTGCGGTGCTTGGAGAACACCGAGCGGGCGTGCGAGAAGCGGTGCCACAGCTCGTCGTCGCTCTTGCGGTCGAGGCGGGGCAGGGCCTTCCAGTTGTCCACCAGGGCGCGCAGCCGGTCGCCGGCCTCCCGCCACTGGTTGGACTCGGCCAGCTGCTCGGCCTCGGCGACCAGCGCCTCCTTGGCGGCGCGGGTCTCGTCCTGGGCCTTGGCGCGGGCGGCCCGGCGCTCGCTCTGGCGGGTCTCGATCTCGCCGCCCAGGGTGTCGAGGCGCTTGGCGAGCGCGTCGAGGTCGCCGACGGCGTGCGCCTCGACGACCTGCGCGCGCAGGTGGTCGAGCGCCGTCTGCGCCTCCTTGGCGGCCAGGTCGGTCTTGCGGACCCGGTGCTCCAGCAGGCCGATCTCGGCCTCGAGGCCCTGGTACTTGCGCTCGAAGTAGGCGAGAGCCTCCTCGGGCGACCCGGCCTGCCAGGAGCCGACCTGGCGTTCGCCCTCGGCCGTCCTGACGTAGACGTTCCCCTGCTCGTCGACACGGCCCCACGGATCGCTGCTCACAGCGCCTCCTCCACATGACGCCGCGCCCAACGGGATCGCGGACGTCGTCCACAGTTGATGTGCGGCGGACCGATGGAGCCCGCCGTCCGATCCGTCGTGTTGTTTCGCCGAGGGTGACGGCCGACGGTCAGGGCACCCTATACAACAGCAACATAGGCGACCAGCGCCGGTGCTGTCCGCATCCGGCGCCGGTCGATTTCGCGCGGCGGTCGCCCCGGGCTCAGCCCTTGGCGGTGGTCACCGCGTTGAGCACGACGTTGGCGACCGGCGGACCGTCGGGGCCACCGCCCTGGACACCGCCGGCGGCGATGTTCTGGAGCACGTCCAGGCCGCCGGTGATCTTGCCGAACGGGGTGTAGCTGGGCGGCAGCTGGGTGTCCTTGTAGACGATGAAGAACTGGCTGCCGTTGGTGTTCGGGCCGGAGTTGGCCATCGCCAGGGTGCCCGCCGGGTAGGTCGCGCCGGTCAGGTTCTCGTCGGCGAACTTGTAGCCGGGCGAGCCGGTGCCGGTGCCCTGCGGGTCGCCGCACTGGAGGACGTAGATGTTCTCGGTGGTGAGGCGGTGGCACTTGGTGTGGTCGAAATACTGCTCGCCGGACAGGAACGAGAAGGAGTTCACCGTGTGCGGGGCCTTGGCGGCGTCCAGGGTGGCGGTGATCTTGCCGCAGCTGGTGTCCAGGGTCGCGGTGTAGGCCGCCTTGGTGTCGATCGACATGGCCGGCTCGGTCTGCCACTGCTTGCCGTTCGGCTGGCCGGCGGCGGGCGCGGTGCAGCCCTTGACCGGGGTCACCGCGGCGGTCGGCGCGGCCTGGGCGCTGCTCTTGCCCTTGTCGTCGGAGCTGAAGACGCCGCCCGCCGCGGCACCGACGACGCCGAGCAGGACGACGGCCAGCGAGCCGCCGACGATCGCGTTGCGCTGCTTCCGCTTCTTCGCGGCCTCGACGCGGCGCTCCATCTGGCGCTCGTACTTCTCACGGGCGAGCTGGCGCCGCCGCTGTTCGCTGGTGACCACGGGCCGTGTCTCTCCTACTTGGCAGGTGAATCGTTGCGGTGCGGATCATCGCACCCATTGGCGGCCAAGTGTAGGGACCTCGTGCGTAAGTGCGAGATCAGCCGTGAATGAGAATGCTCCGGTCGGGCGCACCTATCTGGTTCGCTCGCGGTGCCTCGCCGCCGGTAGGCTGCGGTGAGACCACAACTGACCGCCACCGAATCGATACGAGGACTCGCGTGTTCGTCGCCGGATTCCCCGCCGGGGCCTGGGGCACCAATTGCTACCTGGTCGCGCCCGCAGCCGGTGAGGAGTGCGTGATCGTCGACCCGGGGCACGAGGCCGCCGAGGGCGTCGAGGAGCTGATCCGCGAGCACCGGCTGAAGCCGGTCGCGGTGCTTCTCACCCACGGGCACATCGACCACATCGCCTCGGTCGTGCCGGTCTGCGGCGCGCGGAACGTCCCGGCGTGGATCCACCCCGAGGACCGCTACATGATGGCCGACCCGGCCCGCGGCCTCGGACGCTCGCTCGGTCAGCAGATCATGGGCTCGATCACGGTCGGCGAGCCGGACGACGTGCGGGAGCTGAAGGACGGCAGCGTCCTGGAGCTCGCCGGTCTGGAGCTCACCGTCGACCACGCGCCCGGCCATACCAAGGGGTCGGTGACCTTCCGGACGCCCTCGAGCGACGACATCCCACCGGTGCTGTTCTCGGGCGACCTGCTGTTCGCCGGCTCCATCGGGCGTACGGACCTCCCGGGCGGGGACAGCGCGGCGATCATGCAGTCGCTGGCCCGGGTGTGCCTGCCCCTCGACGACGCGACCGTGGTCCTCTCCGGCCACGGCTCCCAGACCACCATCGGCCGAGAGCGCGCCACCAACCCCTACCTCATGCAGGCGGCAGGTGCGCAGGGCGCTCCGGCCTTCCCGCGACGAGGAATGTGACGGAAGACGAAGTTGAGCACCTTCACCGCCCCCAAGGGCACCTACGACCTGCTGCCGCCGAGCTCCGCGACCTTCCTGGCGATCCGCGAGGCGATCGCCGCCCCCGCCCGGCGGGCCGGCTACGGCTACATCGAGACCCCGGTCTTCGAGGACGTGAAGCTGTTCTCCCGCGGTGTCGGCGAGTCCACCGACATCGTCACCAAGGAGATGTACAACCTGACCACGCGCGGCGGCGACGAGCTCGCGCTGCGCCCCGAGGGCACCGCCTCCGTGCTGCGCGCCGCCCTCCAGGCCAACCTGCACAAGCAGGGCAACCTCCCGGTCAAGCTCTGGTACTCCGGTTCGTACTACCGCTACGAGCGCGCCCAGAAGGGCCGCTACCGCCAGTTCTCGCAGGTCGGCGCGGAGGCGATCGGCGCCGAGGACCCGGCGCTGGACGCCGAGCTGATCATCCTGGCCGACGACGCCTTCCGCTCGCTCGGCCTGTCGAACTACTCGCTGCTGCTCAACAGCCTCGGCGACAAGCAGTGCCGCCCGGTCTACCGCGCCGCGCTGATCGAGTTCCTGGCCGGCCTCGACCTGGACGAGGACACCCGCCGCCGCGCCGAGATCAACCCGCTGCGCGTCCTCGACGACAAGCGGGAGTCGGTGCAGGCCCAGCTCACCGACGCCCCGATGCTGCGCGACTTCCTCTGCGAGGAGTGCAAGGCGTACGACGACAAGGTGCGCGAGCTGCTCACCCTCGCCGGTGTGGCGTTCACCGACGACCCGAAGCTGGTCCGCGGCCTGGACTACTACACCCGCACCACCTTCGAGTTCGTGCACAACGGCCTCGGCGCGCAGTCCGCGATCGGCGGCGGCGGGCGGTACGACGGCCTGTCCGAGATGATCGGCGGACCGGCGCTGCCCTCGGTCGGCTGGGCGCTCGGCGTGGACCGCACCTTCCTGGCCATGGAGTCCGAGGGGGTCGCCCTCGACCTGCCCGCCGCGACCGCGGTGTACGCCGTGGCGCTCGGCGAGGAGGCCAAGAACGTCCTCTTCGCCAAGGTGGTCGAGCTGCGCCGGGCCGGCGTCGCCACCGACCTGGCCTTCGGCGTCAAGAGCATCAAGAACGCCATGAAGTCCGCCGACCGTTCCGGCGCCCGCTTCGCGGTCGTCGCCGGCGACCGGGACCTCGCCGAAGGCGTCGTCCAGCTCAAGGACATGCAGTCCGGTGAGCAGATCCCCGTCGCCCTCGAGGCGCTCGTCACCACCCTGAAGGAGAAGCAGCTGTGATCCGCACGCATGACGCGGGCACGCTCCGCGCGGAGCACGCCGGCACCACCGTCACCCTGGCCGGCTGGGTCGCCCGCCGCCGTGACCACGGCGGTGTGGCCTTCATCGATCTGCGCGACGCCTCCGGCACCGTCCAGATCGTGGTCCGCGACCTGGAGTCGGTGCACGGGCTGCGCTCCGAGTACTGCGTCAAGGTGATCGGCGAGGTCTCCGTCCGCCCCGCGGGCAACGAGAACCCGGACATCCCGACCGGTGCCGTCGAGGTCGTGGTCGAGTCCATCGAGGTGCTCTCCGAGGCCGCCCCGCTGCCGTTCCAGGTCGCCGAGTACGAGCCCGGCTCGGTCAACGAGGAGGTGCGCCTGCGCTACCGCTACCTGGACCTCCGCCGTGAGGGCCCGGCCCGCGCGCTGCGCCTGCGCTCCAAGGTCAACCACATCATCCGCACGGTGATGGAGGAGAACGACTACCTCGACATCGAGACCCCGTACCTGACCCGCTCCACCCCCGAGGGTGCACGCGACTTCCTGGTGCCGGTCCGCCTGCAGCCGGGCCACTGGTACGCCCTGCCGCAGTCGCCGCAGCTGTTCAAGCAGCTGCTGATGGTGGCCGGCATGGAGCGCTACTACCAGATCGCCCGCTGCTTCCGCGACGAGGACTTCCGCGCCGACCGCCAGCCGGAGTTCACCCAGCTGGACATCGAGGCGTCCTTCGTCGACCAGGAGGACGTCCTGGCCCTCGGCGAGAAGATCGTCGGCCGGATCTGGAAGGAGACGCACGGGTACGAGATCCCCAACCCGCTGCCCCGCCTCTCCTACGCCGACGCGATGTCCCGCTACGGCTCGGACAAGCCGGACGTGCGCTTCGGCCAGGAGCTGACCGACCTCACCGAGTACTTCAAGGGCACCGAGTTCCGCGTGTTCCAGGCCCCGTACGTCGGCGCCGTGGTCATGCCGGGCGGCGCCTCGCAGCCGCGCAAGCAGCTGGACGCCTGGCAGGACTGGGCCAAGGCGCGCGGCGCCCGCGGCCTGGCGTACGTCCTGGTGGACGCCGAGACCGGCGAGCTGCGCGGCCCGGTGGCCAAGAACCTCTCCGAGGAGCACCTGGCCGGCCTCGCCGCCGCCGCGGGTGCCAAGCCGGGCGACGCGGTGTTCTTCGCGGCCGGCAAGAAGACCGCCTCGCAGGAGCTGCTGGGCGCCGCCCGCCTGGAGATCGGCCGCCGCTGCAACCTGATCGACGAGTCGCAGTGGGCCTTCCTCTGGGTGGTCGACTTCCCGATGTTCGAGCCGATCGAGGACGACAAGGGCGAGTTCCAGGGCTGGCACGCCGTGCACCACCCCTTCACCGCCCCGACCACCGAGTCGCTGGCCACCTTCGACACCGACCCGGGCAGCGCGCTCTCCAACGCGTACGACCTGGTGCTCAACGGCTCGGAGCTGGGCGGCGGTTCGATCCGTATCCACCAGCGCGAGGTGCAGAAGCGGGCGTTCGACGCGATCGGCCTCTCCGAGGAGGAGGCGGCCTCGCAGTTCGGCTTCCTGCTGGACGCCTTCAACTACGGCCCGCCGCCGCACGGCGGCATCGCGCTCGGCCTGGACCGCGTGGTCACCCTGCTCGGCGGCTACGACACCATCCGCGACGTCATCGCCTTCCCGAAGACGTCCACCGGTGGCGACCCGCTGACCGGTGCGCCGACGCCGATCACCCCGGCCCAGCGCCGCGAGGCCGGTGTGGACGCCACGCCGAAGTCCCGCGAGGCGAAGGCCGCCGAGCCGGAGCAGTCCGCCTGACCGGCTCCGCCGCATTGTGCCCGGCCCCGGCCGGTGTGACCTGCTTCACGGTAGGCTCGCACCGCCCGGGGCCGGCGTGCTGTACAGCGTCGTACAGACCGTGAGAGGGGTAGAGGAATGAGCGTGCGCACCAGAGTCGAGCTGCCGTCGGACGCCGCCGAGACCAGACGCGTCCACATGGCGGCCTTCCCCGGCCCCGAGGAGGCCGATCTGGTCGACGCGCTGCGCCGCGACGCCGCCGCGTGGCTGCCGGACCTCTCCCTGGTCGCCGTCGACGAGCGGGACGTGGTGATCGGCCACGCCCTGCTGACCCGGCTGGCGGTCGGCGACGGCCGGGCGCTGGCCCTGGCGCCGGTCGCGGTCGCGCCCGAGTGGCAGCGCAAGGGCGTCGGCACGCTGGTGGTCCGGGCGGCGCTGGACGCCGCCGACGCCGCGGGGGAGCGGCTGGTCGTGGTGCTCGGCGACCCGGGCTACTACGGCCGGTTCGGCTTCGGCCCGGCCTCCCGGCACAAGGTCAGCGGCCCGTTCGAGGTGGCCGAGGGGTACTTCCAGACCCTGCCGCTGGCGGCGTACGACGGCAGCCCGCACGGGGTGTGCCGCTACCCGGCGCCGTTCGCCGCGGTCTGAGCCGCCACCGGCCGAGCGGCCGGGCCGGGCGCCGGCTGCTGCACCGCGATGTGCTCCCGGCAGCTGCGCACGAAGGCCGCCATCGCCGGGGTCAGCGGGCGGCCGAGCGGCCAGTACAGGCCGACCCGGCTGGGGCTCAGCCCGCGCACCGGGCGGTAGACCACGTCCGGCCGGCCGGCGATCCGACTCATCGACTGCGGGGCGAATCCGATGCCCTGCCCGCACGCCACCGCCGCCAGCCACTCGTCCGCGTTGTGCGCCACCGCGCCCACCCGCGCCGGGCGGCCCCGCCGCTCCTCCGCCCCCAGCCAGTAGTCCCGCCAGTGGCCGGCCTCCAGCGGGATCGCCACGAACTCCTCGTCCAGCAGCTCGGCGAAGTCCAACTCCGCCCGCCCGGCCAGCCGGTGGTCGGCCGCCAGCACCGCCCAGCGGTCCTCGGTGCCCAGGTCCGCGCAGTTGTACCGGTCGGTGATCGCCGCCGGCGCGTGCCACAGGGCCAGGTCGATGTCGCCGCTCAGCAGCCCCGACGTCTCGTCGAACCAGTTGTTCTGCCGCATCCGGACCTGCCAGCCCGGCATCCGGCGGGCGAAGTCCTCCACCGTCGTCCGGCCCACCAGATTGATGGTCGAACCCTCGAATCCGACCCGCAGCACCCCGCCCGCCCGGTTGGCCGCCTGCCGGACCGCCCGCACCGTCCCGTCCCAGCCGCCGAGCAGCCCCGACACCCGCGCCGCCAACTCCTCGCCCGCCGGCGTCGGCACCATCCCGGCCCGCGAACGCTCGAACAGCCGCACCCCGAGCTGCTCCTCCAGACGGCGGATCTGCTTGGTCAGCGTCGGCTGGCTGACGTACAGCCGATCGGCCGCAGCCGTCAGCTGGCCCTCCTCGCAGACCGCCGCGAAGTAGCGCAGCAGCCGGGTGTCGACGTCCATGCCCCCAGGCTATGGAAGGGGTAATTGGACCCGGCGGGCAGGGTGCACCAGAGTTGTTCGGTCAACACGGGGGAAGCCGGCACCGGCGGTACGGGGGGCTGCCGGTTCCGGTCTCCGCTGTGCTCGCTGCCGTAGCCTGAGGCATCGTCAGTGCAACGGTGAGCGGAGGGCGCACGGTGGCGGACCCCAGGAAGAGGAACCGGCTGCCCAAGCGGCTGTACGAGACCGAGCTGCTGCGCCTGCAGCACGAGCTCGTGAAGCTCCAGGAATGGGTGCGCGCCGAGGGCGTCCGGCTGGTCGTGGTCTTCGAGGGCCGGGACGCCGCCGGCAAGGGCGGGGCGATCAAGCGGGTCAGCGAGTACCTCAACCCCCGCGTCGCCCGGATCGCCGCCCTCCCCGCCCCCACCGAACGCCAGCGCGGCCAGTGGTACTTCCAGCGCTACGTCGAACACCTCCCGGCCGCCGGCGAGATCGTGCTGTTCGACCGCTCCTGGTACAACCGGGCCGGCGTCGAACGGGTCATGGGCTTCTGCACCGACGAGGAGTACCGGCAGTTCCTCCACCAGTGCCCCACCTTCGAACGGATGCTGACCGAGGCCGGGATCCTGCTGCGCAAGTACTGGTTCTCGGTCAGCGACGTGGAACAGGAACGCCGCTTCCAGGACCGCCTCCAGGACCCCATGCGGCAGTGGAAGCTCTCCCCGATGGACGTCGAGTCGCTCACCCGCTGGGAGGACTACTCCCGGGCCAAGGACGACATGTTCGTCCACACCGACATCCCCGAGGCGCCCTGGTACGTCGTCGAGAGCGACGACAAACGGCGCGCCCGGCTCAACATGATCGCCCACCTGATCGCCTCCGTCCCCTACCGCGAGGTCGCCCGCCGGGCCGTCGAACTGCCGCCCCGCCCGCCCTCCCGCGGCTACCGGCGCCCCCCGCGCGACAGCCAGACCTACGTCCCCGACCACGCGGCGACGCTGAGCGTTTGACTGCGGGTCGGGGCGGGCGTGCGATGGAAGGTGGGCGGGGCGGGTGCCGGACGCCCGCGCCGCGGCGGACCTGGACGGAGGCGTTGCCATGTACGTCCGCACCATCTACATGACCGGTGACCCGGCGCTCGCCGACAAGACGCTCGAAGGGCTCAAAGCCGAATCGGTCGCCCTGCTCTCCGGCCAGGCCGGCTACCGGGGATTCAGCATCTTCTCCGACCGGCAGCTCGGCAAGATCCTGCTCGGCTCGTGGTGGGACACCGCACAGCACGAGCGGGACAGCTACGCCGCCCTGCGCGACCAGCGGCAGGAACTGCTGGCCGTTTTCGGCGGCACCATCACCGTGGACAGCTGGGAGGCCGCGGTCGCCCGCCGCGGCGACGCACCGCCCGGGGCGGGGTTCCGGCTGGTGCGGATCGGATTCGACCCGGCGGGGGTCGACCGGCTGGTCAACGCGGTCGAGACGACCGCGATCCCCGGGCTGGAGGCGATGGACGGGTTCGTCGGCGGAGCGCTGCTCATCGACCGGACGCGCGGCATCGGGAGCGTCGGTGCGATCTTCCGTGACCGTGCCGCGCTCGACGCCTCCCGCGGACCGCAGGCGCAGCTGCGGTCGCGGGCGTCGGAGGCGGGGGGCGCGCGGGTGCTGGGCCTGGAGGAATTCGACGTCGAACTCCTCGACCGACCGCACCTCAACCTGTAGGGGCTCGGGGAACTGCGAGGCCCGAGGGCAACCCCAGGGGCTCGGGGAACTGCGAGGCCCACCCCTGGTGGGGCGAGCCGGACGGCGGGCGGACGGGAGGCTGCCGGCCCGTGCCTTCCGCTGCGCGCAGTTCCCCGCGCCCCTTGTGGCTAGGTTGCGGAGCCGGCGGCGGAGCCGGTGGCGAGGTCGGGGCCCCAGCGGTCGAGGGATTCGGTGAGGTCGAGGGGGCCGGGCTTGGCGTCGGAGTCGGCGGCGGGCCAGTCCTCGCGGGGGACGCGCCACATCAGCTCGAACTCGTTGCCGTCCGGATCCTTCGCGTAGAAGGACTTGGACACCAGGTGGTTGGTCGACCCGACAAGCGCGCCGCGCTCGGCGAGCTTGCGGCCGATCGCGGCCAGTTCGCCGAGCGTCCCGACCTCCCAGGCGAGGTGGTAGAGGCCGACCCGGCCCTGTTCGGGGCCGGGGGCGTCGGCGCCGATCGCGAAGAGCCCGAGGTCGTGGTCGTTGAGGCTGCCAGGGGCGGAGAGGAAGGCGGCGCGGCCGGGGATCAGGTGGTCGACCTGGAAGCCGAAGACGTCGGCGTAGAACTCCACCGAGCGGTCGACGTCGCGGATCCAGAGCACCGCGTGGTTGAGACGGCGTACAGACATGCCACCACCCTAACCCGATCCAGTTCAAATTCGAACTACAGCCCGGAAGTGCCCCGGAAGTCCGTCGGCGGCCTCGCATAGGCTTTGCCCGTGGACGAACCCGACCTCTTCACCGCCGCCGCCGAGGAACGCCAGGCCGCCGAGCCGGGGCGGGCGCCGCTCGCCGTACGGATGCGGCCCCGCACCCTGGACGAGGTCGCCGGCCAGCGCCAGCTGCTGAAGGACGGGTCGCCGCTGCGCCGCCTGGTGGCCGGCTCCCGCGGCCCGGCCGCGACCAGCTCGGTGATCCTCTGGGGTCCGCCCGGCACCGGGAAGACCACGCTGGCGCATGTGATCAGCCAGGCCGTCGAGGGCCGGTTCGTCGAGCTGTCGGCGATCACCCACGGCGTGAAGGAGGTCCGCGCGGTGATCGACGGGGCCCGCCGGGCGGTGGGGATGAGCGGCCGCGAGACGGTGCTGTTCCTGGACGAGATCCACCGCTTCTCCAAGGCGCAGCAGGATTCGCTGCTGCCGGCGGTGGAGAACCGCTGGGTCACCCTGATCGCGGCGACCACGGAGAACCCGTACTTCTCGGTGATCTCGCCGCTGCTGTCGCGCTCGCTGCTGCTGACCCTGGAGTCGCTGACCGACGAGGACGTCCGGGCGCTGCTGCGCCGGGCAGTGGCGGACGAGCGCGGGCTGGCCGGCAGTGTGGAGCTGACCGCGGAGGCGGAGGACCACCTGGTGCGGCTGGCGGGCGGGGACGCGCGGCGGGCGCTGACCACGCTGGAGGCGGCGGCCGGGGCGGCGATCGAGAAGGGCGAGCGGGAGCTGACCCTGGCCACCACGGAGACGGCGGTGAACCAGGCGGCGGTCCGCTACGACAAGGACGGCGACCAGCACTACGACGTTGCCAGCGCGCTGATCAAGTCGATCCGCGGCAGCGACGTGGACGCCACCCTGCACTACCTGGCCCGGATGATCGAGGCGGGGGAGGACCCGCGGTTCATCGCCCGGCGGCTGATGATCTCGGCCAGCGAGGACGTCGGACTGGCCGATCCGACGGCGCTGCAGACGGCCGTGGCGGCGGCCCAGGCGGTGGCGCTGATCGGCTTCCCGGAGGCGCGGATCATCCTGTCCCAGGCGGCGATCGCGCTGGCGCTGGCGCCCAAGTCCAACGCGGCGTACCTGGCGATCGACGCGGCGCTGGCCGACGTCCGGCAGGGCCTGGCGGGCGCGGTGCCGCCGCATCTGCGGGACGCGCACTACGGGGGTGCGGGGAAGCTCGGCCACGGCAAGGGCTACCGGTACCCGCACGACCTGCCGGAGGGCATCGCCGCCCAGCAGTACGCGCCGGACGCGGTGCACGGCAAGGAGTACTACCGGCCGACCCGGCGCGGCGGGGAGGCCAGGTACGCGGACATCGTGGAGTGGACCCGGGGCCGGCTCAGGGGCGAGTAGACCACCTGTAGACTGTCAGGCGAGTGTCCCGGGTTCGGCGGGCGGACGTGAGTCCGGCCGACCGGCCGCACCAGCGGGGCACCGGTCCGAGGGGCCGTCGCAGGACGGCGCCTCCAGGAGCGTCGCGCACCGGTCATTCGGTGTCGCGGGCAGCCCACCACCTCTGCGGTCGGTGGGCCGTTCGTGTGCAAGCACATAGTGCCCGGCCTCGGAGAGCGGCTGACCACCCGGTGACGGGCGGTTTTTCTCCGGGTCGCGAGAAGCGGCCTCCGTCAACACCTGGTGAAGCCGTATTCGCAAAACCGAAAGAGGTAATGGTTCCATGGCGAACCAGAAGCGCCCCAAGGTCAAGATCGCTCGCGCCCTTGGCGTTCCGCTGACCCCGAAGTCCGTCAAGTACTTCGAGGCCCGCCCGTACCCGCCCGGCCAGCACGGCCGTGGCCGCAAGCAGAACTCTGACTACAAGGTCCGTCTGACCGAGAAGCAGCGTCTGCGCGCCCAGTACGACCTCAGCGAGAAGCAGATGGCTCGCGCGTTCGAGGCCGCCAAGAAGGTCGAAGGCAAGACCGGTGAGGCGCTCGTCGGCCTGCTCGAGGTCCGCCTCGACTCGCTGGTCCTGCGTTCGGGCATCGCCCGCACGATCTACCAGGCCCGCCAGATGGTCGTGCACGGTCACATCGAGGTCAACGGCAGCAAGGTCAACAAGCCGTCGTTCCAGATGAAGCCGGGCTACGTCGTCACGGTCAAGGAGAAGTCGAAGGAGAAGGTTCCCTTCCAGGTGGCTCGCGAGGGCGGCAACGCCGGCGAGGGCCAGACCCCGAAGTACCTCGAGGTCAACCTGAAGGCCCTGGCCTTCCGTCTGGACCGCGCGCCGCAGCGTCGCGAGGTTCCGGTCGTCTGCGACGAGCAGCTGGTCGTCGAGTACTACTCGCGCTGACCCGCGAGCGGAAGCCCCCGTACGGCCCTCGGGCCGTACGGGGGCTTCCCCGTTCCCGGGGTCCGGCGGGTCAGCGGGCCGGGACGGGGGAGGGCCGGGCCGGGGGCCGCGGGCCCGAGCGGCCCTCGCCGCCGGCGCCGGGCGGTCCGGGCAGTTCGCCGCCGAGCGCCCGGCGGACGGCCGCGTCCAGGCCGAGCCCGGTGCCCAGCCGGAAGGCGTCGGTGAACTCCTGGGCGGTCAGCCCCGCGCGGGCCCGCTGCTCGCACTCGCGGTGCGGCCCGCCGAAGGTGCGCGAGCCGAAGAACGGGGTGCCGACCGCCTGCCACAGCCGGTGCGCCGCGCCCTGCAGCACCCGGGCCTCGACCAGGTCGGCGTCCGGCCCCTCGGTCTCCAGCAGGGCCAGCACGTCCATGGCCAGCACGATCCCGAGCAGGTCGCGGAAGAGGTGGTTGAGCCGGACGCACTCCCGGGCGAAGGCGCGGGCCAGCCGGATCTCGCCGCCCGCCCACTTCGAGTACGCCATCGCGTAGAGCCCGTAGGCGTACGCCCACTGCTCCCCGTGCTCCTCGCAGATCTCCCGCACCCGGTCGATCCAGAGGTCGCCGCGCTCGGTGTCGCCGAGGAACAGGTACGCGACGCCCAGCTCGAACATCGCCATCAGGACGTTGCTGTTGAGCTCGCCGATGGTGTTGTAGTGCCAGAGCGCCTCCTCGAACAGCTCGGCCGCCCGCTGCGGCTCGTCGCCGATCAGCGCCGCGCAGCCCTGGCGGTGCACCGCGTAGGCCAGCGCCCGGTCGTCGCCGGTGTCCAGGGCCTGGCGGCGGCACTCCTCGAGGGCGGGCCGGGCCCGGACCAGGTCGCCCTGGAGGGTGGCCATGTACCCGGTGACCCAGAGCGCCTTGGCCCGCGCCCCGGTGGGTTCGGGGGCCAGCGCGAGGGCCCGGTCGAGCCAGTGCCGGCCCTCGCCGAGGTGGCCGGAGCCGACCCAGTAGAACCAGAGGGTGCCGGCCAGGACCAGGGCGAGCTGCTCCTCGCCCGGTTCGGTGAGGCAGAACTCCAGGGCGGCGCGCAGGTTGGCGTGGGCGAGCCGGGTGCGTTCGGCGGTCTCGGCCTGGCGCGGGCCGAACCACTCGACCTCGCCCCAGGTGGCCACCCCGAGGTACCAGTCGCGGTGGCGGCAGAGCAGCCGGTGCTCGTCGCCGCCGGCCCGCAGCCACTGGGCGCCGTACTCGCGGAGGGTGTCGAGCATCCGGAACCGGACCGCGGACGGGTCGCCGTCGCGCAGCAGGACGGACTTGTCGACCAGGGAGTCGACGAGGTCGAGGACCTCGTCGGCCTCCAGGCCCTCGCCGGCGCAGACGTACTCGGCGGCGTCCAGGTCGAAGCCGCCCGCGAAGACCGAGAGGCGGGCCCAGATTAAACGTTCCTGCATCGAGCAGAGCTCGTGACTCCAGCCGATCGTGGTGCGCAGCGTCTGGTGCCGCGGGGGAGCGGTCCGCCAGCCGCCGGTGAGCACCCGGAAGCGGTCGTCCAGCCGGGCCGTGATCTGCTCGACGGAGAGCGCGCGCAGCCGTCCGGCGGCCAGCTCGACGGCCAGCGGGATGCCGTCCAGCCGGCGGCAGAGCAGTGAGACCTCGGCGCGGTTGGCGGCGGTGATCCGGAAGTCCGGCAGCACGGCCGCGGCCCGGTCGGCGAACAGCGCCACCGCCTCCGCCTCGGTGCCCGGCGCGGCCGGCTCGGCGGAGAGCGGGGCCAGCAGTACCAGGTGCTCGCCCGGCACCCGCAGCGACTGCCGGCTGGTGGCCAGCACCTTCAGGCCGGGCACCGCGCGCAGCAGGACGTCCACCAGCTCGGCGCACGCCTCGACCAGGTGCTCGCAGCCGTCCAGCACCAGCAGCAGGCGGCGGTCGGCGAGCTGCTCGACCAGCACGTCCAGCGGCGGGCGGGCGGTGTGGTCGGTCAGCCGCAGGGCCTCCAGCACCGCGTGGCCCAGCAGCAGCGGGTCCTGCACCGCGCCGACCTCGGCCAGCCAGGCGCCGTCCGCGTGCCCGGCGGCCGCGGCGGCGGCCGCCCGCAGCGCCAGCCTGCTCTTGCCGACCCCGCCCGGGCCGGTCACCGTGACCAGCCGGGACTCCTCCAACAGGCCGTCCACCGCTCGGAGTTCGGCCTCGCGACCGATGAAGCGGGAGACCTCGGCAGGCAATCTGCCCCGGCCGGGCACCCCCGGCGACCCACTCGACATGACGCCCCCGTCACTGGGAAATGGAAACCGCAGGCCCGCGGTGCCGCGAGCCCCTCCCCCCAACGAGGTGACCGGGCGGAGGGTTACGCACCGTGTTCGCACGCGTTCGGACGCCGGGCCGGGCGTCGTTACCGACGTCGGGGCGCTCCGCGACTGGCCGTATCCGATAGGGTTCGGTTCCGAGGAGAAGAAGAGGCGAGGGAGCGCGCAAGGTGTCCGTGGGTGAGCTGGCCGGGCTGCTGGTGGCCGTCTTCTGGGCGGTGCTGGTGACCCTGCTCGCCGTGGTCCTGGTGCGGCTCTCCAAGGTCCTCCGCGAAGCCACCGTGCTGGTCTCCGCCGTCACCGAGCAGGCCGTGCCGCTGCTGACCGACGCCTCCGCCGCCGTGCGCAGCGCCAACGAGCAGCTCGAGCGGGTCGACGAGATCACCGCCAACGTCCAGGACGCGGCGGCCAACGCCAACGCCCTGTCCTCCACCGTCGCCGCCACCCTGGGCGGCCCGCTGGTGAAGATGGCCGCGTTCAGCTACGGCGTCCGCAAGGCCGTCTCCAAGCAGCAGGCCGGGGTGACGCTCCCGCAGCAGCCCGCCGAGCGCGACGCACTGGCCCGGATGATCCGCGCCGAGGTGCGCGCGGCGACCGCGCCCCGCGGCGGCCTGGTGTCCCGCATCCGGCGAGCCGTGAGGGGCTGACGACCGTGGTACGACGCATCTTCTGGATGGCGGTCGGCGCCGGCGCCGCCGTGTGGGCCATGAACAAGGCCAACGAGGCCGTGCACCGGATGACCCCTGACAGCCTGTCGGGCACCGCCGCCCGCGGCGCGCTCCAGCTCGGCGACGCCGCCAAGCGCTTCGCGCACGACGTCCGCGCCGGCATGGCCGAGCGCGAGGCCGAGCTGCGCTCCGACCTCGGCCTGGACGGCACCGCCGTGGTCGAGCCCCCGTCCCGCCGGCGAGCTCTGCGTGGCGAGCCCACCTACCGAGCTATCTCGGCGGCCCCGGGCTCCCCGGCGGCCGCCGTCCCCCAGACGCGAAACACCCCCCAAGCCATCGATGCGAAGACCCCGCGGCGCCAGGCGCTGCCGGGCAGCACGAACAACCGGAAGGACCACCACTGATGGAGTCGGCAGAGATCCGCCGCCGCTGGCTGCGCTTCTTCGAGGAGCGCGGCCACACCGTCGTACCGTCGGCCTCGCTGGTCGCCGACGACCCGACCCTCCTGCTGGTCAACGCCGGCATGGTGCCGTTCAAGCCCTACTTCCTGGGCGAGGTCAAGCCGCAGTACTCCCGCGCCACCTCGGTGCAGAAGTGCGTGCGCACCCTGGACATCGAAGAGGTCGGCAAGACCACCCGCCACGGGTCCTTCTTCCAGATGTGCGGCAACTTCTCCTTCGGCGACTACTTCAAGGAAGGCGCCATCAGGTTCGCGTGGGAGCTGCTCACCACGCCCGTCGCCGACGGCGGCTACGGACTTGAGAAGGAGAAGCTCTGGATCACCGTCTACAAGGACGACGACGAGGCCGAGCAGATCTGGCGCGACGTCATCGGCGTCCCGTCCGAGCGCATCCAGCGCCTCGGCATGAAGGACAACTTCTGGTCGATGGGCGTCCCCGGCCCGTGCGGCCCGTGCTCGGAGATCAACTACGACCGCGGCCCCGCGTACGGCGAGGAGGGCGGCCCGGCGGTCAACGGCGAGCGCTACCTGGAGATCTGGAACCTGGTCTTCATGCAGTACGAGCGCGGCCACGGCGACGGCAAGGACGGCTTCGAGATCCTCGGCGACCTGCCGAGCAAGAACATCGACACCGGCCTCGGCCTGGAGCGCCTCGCCGCCATCCTGCAGGACGTCGACAACCTCTTCGAGATCGACACCAGCCGGATGATCCTCGACCGCGCCGCCGAGCTCACCGGCCACACCTACGGCCGCGACCACAAGTCGGACGTCTCGCTGCGCGTGGTCACCGACCACTTCCGCACCGCGCTGATGCTGGTCGGCGACGGCGTCACCCCCGGCAACGAGGGCCGCGGCTACGTGCTGCGCCGCATCCTGCGCCGCGCGATCCGCAACATGCGCATGCTGGGTGCCACGGAGCCGGTGGCCAAGGAGCTCATCGACATCTCCATCAAGGCGATGGCTCCGCAGTACCCGGAGCTGGAGACCGACCGCAAGCGCATCGAGACGGTCGTGGTCGCCGAGGAGAACGCCTTCCTGCAGACCCTGAAGTCCGGCACCAGCCTGCTGGACGCGGCCATCACCGAGACCAAGCAGTCCGGCGGCGCGGTGCTCTCCGGCGACCAGGCGTTCAAGCTGCACGACACCTACGGCTTCCCGATCGACCTGACCCTGGAGATGGCCGAGGAGCAGGGCCTCCAGGTCGACGAGACCGGCTTCCGCCGCCTGATGCAGGCGCAGCGGGACGCCGCCAAGGCGGACGCCAAGAAGAAGAAGATGGGCCACGCGGACGTCGCCGCGTACCGCGAGGTGGCCGACAAGTCCGGCGCGTCCGTCTTCACCGGCTACACCGCCACCGAGGGCGAGGCCACCGTGGTCGGCCTGCTGGTGAACGGCGTCCCGGCGCCGGCCGCCACCGAGGGCGACGAGGTCGAGATCATCCTCGACCGCACCCCGTTCTACGCCGAGGGCGGCGGCCAGCTCGCCGACCACGGCCGGATCCGGCTGGACTCCGGCGCGGTCGTGGAGATCCGCGACGTGCAGCAGCCGGTCCCGGGCGTCACCGTGCACTCCGGCGGCGTGCTGTTCGGCGAGGTCGTGCTCGGCGCGTCCGCGTACGCGACGATCGACATCGACCGCCGCCGCGCGGTCTCCCGCGCCCACTCGGCCACCCACCTGACCCACCAGGCACTGCGCGACGCGCTCGGCCCGACGGCCGCCCAGGCCGGCTCCGAGAACGCGCCGGGCCGCTTCCGCTTCGACTTCGGCTCGCCGACCGCCGTTCCCGGCTCGGTGCTGACCGACGTGGAGCAGAAGATCAACGAGGTGCTGGTCCGCGAGCTGGACGTCACCGCCGAGGTCATGACGATGGACCAGGCCCGCAAGCAGGGCGCCATCGCGATGTTCGGCGAGAAGTACGGCGACTCGGTCCGCGTGGTCACCATCGGCGACTTCTCCAAGGAGCTGTGCGGCGGCACGCACGTCGGCAACACCGCCCAGCTGGGCCTGGTGAAGCTGCTCGGCGAGTCCTCGATCGGCTCCGGCGTGCGCCGCGTCGAGGCGCTGGTCGGCGTGGACGCGTACAAGTTCCTGGCCCGTGAGCACACCGTGGTCGCCCAGCTCACCGAGCTGGTCAAGGGCCGCCCGGAGGAGCTGCCGGAGAAGATCTCGGGCATGCTCACCAAGCTCAAGGACGCCGAGAAGGAGATCGAGCGCTTCCGCGCCGAGAAGGTCCTCGCGGCGGCCGCCGGTCTCGCCGAAGGCGCCGAGGACGTCCGCGGCGTGGCGCTGGTCGCCGCCCGGGTCGCCGACGGCGTGGGCGCGGACGAGCTGCGCAAGCTGGTGCTGGACGTGCGCGGCCGGCTGGGCTCCCGCCCGGCCGTGGTCGCCGCCTTCACCGTGGCGAACGACCGCCCGCTGACCGTGATCGCCACCAACGAGGACGCCCGCGGCCGCGGTGTGAAGGCCGGCGAGCTGGTCCGGGTGGCGGCGAAGACCCTCGGCGGCGGCGGTGGCGGCAAGGACGACGTCGCCCAGGGCGGCGGCACCGACGCGGGTGCGGTCGCCGCGGCGATCGAGGCCGTGCGGGCGCTGGTCGCGGAGCGCGCGAGCTGATGAGCGACGCGTTCGAGGAGAAGGTCTTCCGGCGGGGCCGACGGATCGCCGTCGACGTGGGTGACGCCCGGATCGGGGTCGCGTCCTGCGACCCCGACGGGCTGATCGCCACGCCGGTGGAGACCGTCCCGGCCGGGGGCCGCTCCCAGGCGCGGCTCAAGGAGATCGTCGAGGAGTACGACGCCATCGAGGTGGTGGTCGGCCTGCCCCGCTCGCTGAGCGGCAAGGAGGGGCCGGCCGCCGCCAAGGTCCGGGCGTACGCGGGGCGGCTGGCCGCGCTGATCGCCCCGGTCGCGGTGCGGCTGGTCGACGAGCGGATGACCACGGTGACCGCCGCCCAGGGCCTGCGGGCCTCCGGACGGTCGAGCAAGAAGGGCCGCTCGGTGATCGACCAGGCGGCCGCGGTGGTGATCCTGCAGAGCGCGCTTGAGACCGAACGGGTGAGCGGCCGCGCGCCCGGCGAGAGTGTCGAGCCGGTCGTCTGACCGGTCGGGGTTAGCTTCCCTCTGGGGGCCCGTGCGGACGCGTTCGCACGGGCCCCCGACCGTTGTCGGCCGCGGAGGGCTGCGTTGACCGATCCGTACACCACGCCCGGACTCACCCCCGGCCACCTCGGCGCGCCGGCGGCGGAGCCCGACGGCGCGCCGCCCGGACGGCCGTACGGGGTGGACGCGCCGGACCTCGGCCGAGCCCGTACCGGCGCGGCCTGCTGCCTGAGCGTGCTGGGCGTGCTCGGGGTCGCCGGACTCTTCGCCCTCGTGGTGCTGCTGCTCTGGCCCGCCGACACGCCGCCGGCCGCGGACTTCGCCGGGAACGGCACCGGCAGCGTCCAGGTCTCGGTCGCCCAGGGCGCCACCATCACCCAGATCGGCCGGACCCTGGAGAGCAACGGTGTGGTGGCCAGCATCCGGGCCTTCACCCTGGCCGCCGCCAGCAGCCCGGCGGGCGACCGGATCCAGCCCGGGACCTACACCCTCAAGCAGAAGATGTCCGCCGTCTCCGCGCTCAACGTGCTGCTCGACCCGAGCAACGCCAACGCGCTGACCATCCCCGAGGGCTGGCGCGCCACCCAGGTCTACGCCGCCGTCGACGACCGGCTGAAACTCGCCGCCGGCACCACCAAGGCCACCGCCGAGCAGCACCTGGCCGACCTCGGCCTGCCGGCCGCCGCCGGCGGCCACGTCGAAGGGTTCCTGTTCCCCGCCACGTATCCCGTCACCGGTGAGACCACGCCGCTCGCCCTGCTGCAGCAGATGGTCAAGGAGGCGAGTAGCCGCTACGGGGTCGACGACATGAACAGCGCCGCGCAGGCCAACGGTGTCACTCCCTACGGAGTGTTCGCCGTCGCCAGCCTCGCCCAGGCCGAGGCCGACAATCCGGACGACATGGCCCGGGTCGCCCGGGTGATCTACAACCGGCTGCGCCGCTCCATGCCGCTGCAGCTCGACTCGACCATCAACTACGCGCTCGGCCGGGCCACCCTCACCACCACCGACGCCGACACCAGGACCGACTCGCCCTTCAACACCTACCTGCACGGCGGGCTGCCGCCGACCCCGATCGGCAATCCGGGCCGTGACGCACTGCGCGCCGCCATGCATCCCGCGGACGGCGACTGGCTCTATTTCGTCACCGTCAAACCCGGCGACACCCGGTTCACCGACAGCGCGGAACAGCAGGCCAAGAACGTCGCGGAGTTCAACGCCTACCGCGCCCAGCAGAGTTCCTCACCCAGCGCACCGGGCCGCTGACGTCGGGTGGGCTGGGCTTTTTGCCATGCTGCGGTACGGTAACGTCTCCCACCGAGTGCTGCCGTAGCACGCCGGTTC
The DNA here is from genome assembly GCF_024172095.1 of Kitasatospora cinereorecta. Taxonomy (GTDB): domain Bacteria; phylum Actinomycetota; class Actinomycetes; order Streptomycetales; family Streptomycetaceae; genus Kitasatospora; species Kitasatospora cinereorecta. The sequence goes on from NZ_JAMZDX010000002.1 coordinate 708,005, forward strand.
GACACGTGGCCGGGACTCTGTAAGGGGATCGATGACCGATCAGAGCGGGCGCTTCGCAGCCCAGGGCGACCAGCCGTGGTACCCGGAACAGCAGCAGTACGGCTACCAGGAGCAGCACACCGGCTCCTGGCAGGTTCCGGCCGACGGCACCTACGCGCAGCAGCAGTACGGCCAGCAGGGCTACCCGCAGCAGGGCGGCTACGGCGGCGGACAGCAGCAGTACGCCCAGCAGCAGTACGGTCAGCAGGGCTACCCGCAGCAGCAGGGCGGCTACCCGCAGCAGGGCTTCAACCAGCAGCACCAGCAGCAGGGCTACCAGCAGCCGGTGCAGCAGCAGATGCCGCAGCAGCCGATGCAGGGCCAGGGCCAGGGCCAGGGCCAGCCCGGCCAGGGCCGGCCGATGCCGGGCCAGGGCATGCCGCAGCAGATGCAGCCGATGCAGCAGACCGGTCAGCAGCCGGTGGTCCAGCCGCAGCAGGGTGTACGGCAGCAGCCGCCGATGCGTCCGCAGGCGGCGCGCCAGCAGCCCGCCGCCCCTGCCGCCCCCGCCGGTCCCGGTCCGGACGGCATCGACTGGGAGGCCGAGGCCGCCGCGCTCGACTCCCCGGCCGAGGAGGCGGAGCTCTGGGAGGACGAGGAGTTCGCCGACGGCGTGGACGACGAGGTCGCCGCCGAGGAGGGTGAGGACGCCTCCTTCTTCGGCGGCGAGGAGGACACCTCCCGCGAGGCCGAGCGCAAGCGCAAGGAGAAGGGCAAGAAGGCCGGCCGCCGCAACGGCGGCGCCTGCCTGGTGGTCGCGCTCGTCCTGCTCGGCGGCGTGGCCGGCGCCGGCTGGTGGGGCTACGGCATCTACCAGAGCCACTTCGGCCCGCCGCCGGACTACTCCGGCGAGGGCAGCGGCTCGGTCAACATCATCATCAAGGAGGGCGCCACCGGTGAGGCGATGGCCCTCGCGCTGAAGAACGCCGACGTGATCAAGAGCGTCAAGGCCTTCACCAACGCGTACGGCAAGAACCCCAAGGCCAACACCATCCAGCCCGGCACGTACACGATGCACCACCAGATGTCCGGACAGGCGGCGGTGCAGGAGCTCGTCGAGTCCAACGGCGGCAACGTGCTGATCATCTCCGAGGGCAAGAAGGCCACCGACATCTACGCGGCCATCGACGCCAAGCTGAAGCTGCAGAAGGGCGCCACGGCGACCATCGCCAAGGACCAGGTGGCCAACCTCGGCCTCCCGGCGTACGCGCAGGGCAACCTGGAGGGCTTCCTCTACCCGACCCGGTACTCGATCACCGAGGGCATGAAGCCCGAGGACCTGCTCAAGCAGATGGTCGCCAACGCCACCCAGCACTACCAGGACCTCAAGCTCGACGAGGGCGCCCAGAAGATCGGCCTGAAGAACGGCTACGAGGTCATCATCGAGGCCAGCATCCTCCAGGCCGAGGGCAACAACTCGGCCGACTTCGGGAAGATGGCGCGGGCGATGTACAACCGCCTCAACACCAACGCCGGGCCGCCCAAGGGCACCTGGGGCCGGCTGGAGCTGGACACCACCCTGCAGTACGAGCTGGGGCGCACCAACTTCACGCAGGCGGAGCACGACAAGGACACCCCGTACAACACGTACAAGCGCAAGGGCCTGCCGCCGACCCCGATCTCCAACCCCGGCGACGAGGCGATCAAGGCCGTCCTGAACCCGACCCCGGGCGACTGGGTCTACTGGATCGCGATGAACCCGCAGGAGACCCGGTTCGCCGCCACCTGGGACGACCACCTGAAGAACGTCCAGGAGTGGTGCACCGGCCAGGGCAAGGGCTTCGACCAGAAGGCCGGTCAGTGCAGCAAGTGAGGACCGACGTGACCGCACCGCACCGGGCCGCCGTGCTCGGCTCGCCGATCGCCCACTCGCTGTCGCCCACCCTGCACCGGGCCGGGTACGCCGCGCTCGGCCTGGCGGCGTGGCGCTACGACCGCTTCGAGGTGGACGAGGCGGCGCTGCCCGGGTTCGTCGAGGGGCTGGACCGGGCGGAGTGGGCCGGCCTGTCGCTGACCATGCCGTTGAAGCGGGCGATCATCCCGATGCTCGACGGGATCACCGACACGGCCCGGTCCGTGGACGCGGTCAACACGGTGGTGTTCACCGCCGACGGTGGCCGTCGCGGTGACAACACCGACGTCCCCGGTCTGGTCAACGCGCTGCGCGAGCGCGGCATCGAACGAGTGGCGGAGGCGGCGGTGCTGGGTGCCGGCGCCACCGCGTCGTCCGCGCTGGCCGCGCTGGCGGTGGTGTGCGCCGGACCGGTCACGGTGTACGTGCGCAGTGCGGAGCGGGCGGCGGAGATGCGGGAACTCGGGGAGCGCCTGGGCCTCCAGTTGCGGACGGCGGCCTGGGAGCAGGGGGCGCAGGCGCTGGCCGCGCCGCTGACCATCTCGACCACCCCGGCCGGCGCCACCGACGGCTTCGCCGACGCCGTGCCCGAGGAGCCGGGCGCGCTGTTCGACGTGCTGTACCACCCGTGGCCGACGAAGCTGGTGGCGGCGGTCGCCGAGCGCGGCGCCACGGTGCTGGGCGGGCTGGACCTGCTGGTGCACCAGGCGGTGCTGCAGTTCGAGCAGTTCACCGGCGTGCCCGCCGGGCCGCTGGCGGCGATGCGGGCGGCGGGCGAGACGGCGCTCGCGGAGGGCTGAGCCCACCTGACAGAGTGCACCCGATTTCACGGACGGTCGATGTCCGCAACGCGGACCGTGCCGCCTCACAAGGGTCGGACGTGAAAGGATCGGAGCAGATGAGACGCCCGGCCGGCCGTGGACGCGGACCAGGCCGATGACGAAGGAGCTCCGTTGGGTAGGTTGCGCTGGCTGACGGCGGGGGAGTCGCACGGCCCCGCTCTGGTCGCGACGCTGGAGGGCCTGCCGGCCGGTGTGCCCGTCACCACGGCGATGGTGGCCGACGCGCTGGCCCGGCGCCGGCTCGGGTACGGTCGTGGCGCGCGGATGAAGTTCGAGCAGGACGAGGTGACCTTCCTCGGCGGCGTGCGGCACGGCGAGACGATGGGCTCCCCGGTCGCGGTCATGGTGGGCAACACCGAGTGGCCGAAGTGGGAGCAGGTCATGTCGGCCGACCCGGTCGACCCGGAGATCCTGGCCGGGCTGGCCCGCAACGAGCCGCTGACCCGTCCCCGTCCGGGCCACGCCGACCTGGCCGGCATGCAGAAGTACTCGATCGAGGAGGCCCGGCCGATCCTGGAGCGCGCCAGCGCCCGCGAGACGGCGGCCCGGGTGGCGCTCGGCGCGGTCGCCCGCTCGTACCTCAAGGAGACCTGCGGGATCGAGATCGTCAGCCACGTGGTGGAGCTGGCCGCGGCCAAGGCGCCGGCCGGCGTGCTGCCGCTGCCGGCCGACGAGGCGAAGCTGGACGCCGACCCGGTGCGCTGCCTGGACGCGGACGCGTCGAAGCGGATGGTCGCCGAGATCGACCAGGCCCACAAGGACGGCGACACCCTCGGCGGCGTGGTCGAGGTGCTGGCGTACGGCGTGCCGGTGGGCCTCGGCTCGCACGTGCACTGGGACCGCCGGCTGGACGCGCGGCTCGCCGCGGCCCTGATGGGCATCCAGGCGATCAAGGGCGTCGAGGTCGGCGACGGCTTCGAGCTGGCCCGGATCCCCGGCTCGAAGGCGCACGACGAGATCGTGCCGACCGCCGAGGGCGTCAAGCGCACCTCCGGCCGCTCCGGCGGCACCGAGGGCGGCCTGACCACCGGTGAGCTGCTGCGGGTGCGCGCCGCGATGAAGCCGATCGCGACCGTCCCGCGCGCGCTGCAGACCCTGGACGTGCGGACCGGCGAGCCGGCCAAGGCGCACCACCAGCGCTCGGACGTCTGCGCCGTGCCGGCCGCGGGCATCGTCGCCGAGGCGATGGTCGCCCTGGTGCTGGCGGACGCGGTGGCGGAGAAGTTCGGCGGCGACAACGTCTCCGAGACCCGCCGCAACGTGCAGAGCTACCTCGAGCACCTGATCATCCGATGACGGCTCCCGTCGTGGTGCTGGTCGGCCCGCCCGGCAGCGGCAAGTCCACGGTCGGGCGGGTGCTGGCCGACCGGCTCGGCCTGGCGTTCCGGGACACCGACGCCGACATCGAGCAGCTGGCCGGCAAGCCGATCCCGGAGATCTTCGTCGACGAGGGCGAGCCGCACTTCCGCGAGCTGGAGGTGCGGGCCGTCCGCGCGGCCGCCGAGACCCACCCGGGCGTGCTGGCGCTCGGCGGCGGCGCGGTGATGGCCGAGGCCACCCGCGAGCTGCTGCACGGGCTGCCGGTGGTCTTCCTGGAGGTGGCGCTCGCCGACGCGGTCAAGCGGGTCGGCCTGGACGCGCCGCGCCCGCTGCTGGCGATCAACCCCCGGGCCCGCTGGCGGGAGCTGATGGACGCCCGCCGCCCCCTCTACCTGGAGGTGGCGACCGCCGTGGTCGACACCCAGGGCCGCACCCCCGAGCAGGTCGCGGACGCCGTACTGGAAGCACTGGAACTGAAGGCATCGCATGAGTGACATCGTCCGGATCCACGTCGGCGGCAGTGCCGGGCACGACCCCTACGACGTGCTGGTCGGGGAGCAGCTGCTCGGCGAGCTGGCGCCGCTGATCGGGCCGCGGGCCAAGCGCGTCGCGATCATCCACCCGGAGGCGCTGTCGGCCACCGGGGACGCCATCCGCGAGGACCTGGCCGCCGAGGGCTACGAGGCGATCGCCCTGCAGGTGCCCAACGCCGAGGAGGCGAAGAGCGCCGAGGTGGCCGCGTACTGCTGGTCGGTGCTGGGCCAGACCGGCTTCACCCGCTCCGACGTGATCGTCGGCCTGGGCGGCGGCGCCACCACCGACCTGGCCGGCTTCGTCGCCGCCACCTGGCTGCGCGGGGTGCGCTGGATCTCGATGCCGACCACCCTGCTCGGCATGGTGGACGCCGCGGTCGGCGGCAAGACCGGCATCAACATCGCCGAGGGCAAGAACATGGTCGGCGCCTTCCACCCGCCCGCGGGCGTGCTGGCCGACCTGGCCACCCTGGAGACGCTCGGCAAGCACGACTACGTCTCCGGCCTGGCCGAGGTGATCAAGGCCGGCTTCATCGCCGACCCGGTGATCCTCGACCTGATCGAGCAGGACCCGCAGGCCGCCACCACCCCGGCCGGCCCGCACACCCTGGAGCTGATCCGGCGGGCCGTCCAGGTCAAGGCCGACGTGGTCTCCGGCGACCTCAAGGAGGCCGGCCGCCGCGAGATCCTCAACTACGGCCACACCCTCGGCCACGCCATCGAGCGCAACGAGCGCTACAAGTGGCGGCACGGCGCCGCGATCTCCATCGGCATGGTGTTCGCCGCGGAACTCGGCCGGCTCGCGGGTAGGCTGGACGACGAGACGGCCGACCGGCACAAGTCGGTGCTCGCCTCGGTGGGCCTGCCGCTGACCTACCGGGCCGATGCCTGGCCGAAGCTGCTGGACGCCATGAAGATCGACAAGAAGTCCCGCGGCGACCTGCTGCGCTTCGTCGTCCTGGACGGCCTCGGCAAGACCTCCATCCTGGAGGGACCCGACCCGTCCCTGCTGGTCGCCGCCTACGCGGAGGTCTCCGGATGACCACTCGGGTGATGGTGCTCAACGGCCCCAACCTCGGCCGCCTCGGCAGCCGGGAACCGGACGTCTACGGCTCCACCTCGTACACCGGCCTGGTCGAGCGCTGCACCCGGCTCGGCGAGGAGCTCGGCCTCGCGGTCGAGGTGCACGAGACCAACTCCGAGCTGCAGATGGTGCAGTGGCTGCACCAGGCAGCCGACGAGCGGATCCCGGTGGTGATCAACCCCGGCGCCTTCACGCACTACTCGTACGCGATGCGGGACGCCGCGGCGCAGCGCACCGCCCCGCTGATCGAGGTGCACATCTCCAACCCGTACGCCCGCGAGGCCTTCCGGCACACCTCGGTGATCGCCGCGATCGCCTCCGGCACCATCGCCGGATTCGGCCTCGGATCGTACGAGTTGGCGCTGCGCGCACTCGCGGAACAGCTGGTCAGGGGCTGACGGCGGATCAACGCACCCGGTGGCGGGCTGTGCCTGCCGCCGGGACGGCGTGTAGATTCGCCGTCGGGAGGTGACCGTGACGCAGCAGTACGCAGGGGGAGGGCCGGTGCCTCCGCGGCCGATGACGCCCCCGTACCCGACCGGTGCCCAGCCGGTGCACCCGGCCGCCCCGCAGCCGTACCCGCCGGTGCGGCGAGACCGGCCGACCATGCCGCTGAAGGCCGTGCCCTCCGGTCCTGCGGGCGCCACCGGACACTTCGTCCTGCCGTCCGGAGCGCCGGTGCAACTGCCCGCCCACCCGCCGCAGCTGCCGGCGCCGACCGGGCCGATCGCGGTCCTGCTGATCGGGCCGGCGGGCGCCGGTAAGACCACGGTCGCCCGGTACTGGGCGGAGCGGCGGCCCACGCCGACCGCGCACATCAGCCTGGACGACGTCCGGGAGTGGGTGCAGTCCGGCTTCGCCAACCCGCAGTCCGGATGGAACACCGCCTCCGAGGCGCAGTACCGGCTGGCCCGCCGCACCTGCGGCTTCGCCTGCCGCAACTACCTGGCCAACGGCATCTCCTGCATCATCGACGACGCCGTCTTCCCGGACCGGCCGGCGATCGGCCTCGGCGGCTGGAAGCGGCACATCGGACCGGGGATGCTCCCGGTGGTGCTGCTGCCCGGCCTGGACCGGGTGCTGGCCCGCAACGCCGAACGCAGCGGAAACCGGCGGCTCAGCGACGAGGAGGTCGCCCGGATCCACGGGCGGATGGCGGGCTGGCGCACCTCGGGCCTGCCGATCGTCGACAACTCCCAGCTGAGCGTCCCCGAGACGGCGGCCGCCCTCGACCGCGCGATACTCTCCCGCCTCGGCGGACGCTGAGGCGTCCCGGCGCCGCGGCTTCTCGGCTTCCCGGCCTGTCGGTACCGGCTGGGATGATGGAGGGGTCGCAACGGACCTCCCGAGGAGCTGACGCCCGTGCCCGAGGGCCACATCATCCACCGCCTGGCCGGCCAGAACTTCCGGACCTTCGGCGGCCGACCGGTCCGCGTCTCCAGCCCGCAGGGCCGGTTCGCGGACGGCGCCGCGCTGATCGACGGCCGCACCCTCGACGAGGCGGAGGCCCACGGCAAGCACCTGTTCCTCGGCTTCGGCGACGCCTGGCTCCACATCCACCTCGGCCTCTACGGCGGCTTCACCTTCGGCGCCGGCCCGGCCCCCGCACCGGTCGGCCTGGTCCGGCTGCGGCTCGCCACCGACGACGCGTACGCCGACCTGCGCGGCCCCACCACCTGCGAGCTGCTCACCCCCGCCGAGAAGGACGCCGTCCATCTGCGCCTCGGCCCCGACCCGCTGCGCGCCGACGCCGACGCCGGGTTCGCGTGGCGGCGGATATCGCGCAGCTCCACCACCGTCGCCGCGCTGCTGATGGACCAGAAGGTGCTGGCCGGCGTCGGCAACGTCTACCGCGCCGAGGTGCTGTTCCGGCTCGGCATCGACCCGCACCGGGCCGGCCGCGAGCTGACCCGTCCGCAGTGGGACGCCATCTGGGCCGACCTGGTCGCCCTGATGCACGACGGCGTCGGCGCCGGCCGGATCGACACCGTCCGCCCCGAGCACACCCCCGAGGCCATGGGCCGGCCGCCCAGGGTCGACGACCACGGCGGCGAGGTGTACGTCTACCGGCGCACCGACCAGCCCTGCCTGGTCTGCGAGACCCCGGTGCGGACGGAGGAGCACGCCGCCCGCAACCTCTTCTGGTGCCCGAGCTGCCAGCGGAGGTGATCCCAGGACGGGAGAAGTCCGTGGTCTTGGTGAGGAAAGCCGTGGTCTTGGTGAGGAGAGGGAGAGGACAGGCATGGACGAAGCCGGTTTCTGGGGGCTGATCGAGGAGTCCCGGGTCGGTGCCGCGAGCGTCCGGATGCGGTCGCAACGGCTCATCGGGCTGCTGGAACGGCTGCCGGAGCAGGACGTCGTCGACTTCCAGCGGCACAAGGACCGGCTGCTGCGGCGCGCCGACACCGTCGACCTGCTCGCCGCCCACCACCTCCTCACCGGCGGACGCGGCGGCGGGGACGCCTACTTCTACTTCCTGCACTGGCTGATCGGGCTGGGGCGGCCGACCTACGAGCGCGTCACCGACCGCCCCGACGCCCTGGTCGACGTTCCGCAGTTGCCCCGGCCGGTCGGCGACCGCCACGGCTGGCCGGACGAGCTCTGGCCGGACTGGGAGGACCTGATCAGCATCGCGGCCCGCGCCCATGCCACGGTGGCCGGAGTCGAGTTCGGTGGGTGGATCGACGTCCGGGACATCACCGGCAGCCTCTCGACCCGGACACTCACGGCGATCCGTGGGACCTGGACGACCGGCGCGAACTCGCCCAGAGGCTGCCGAGGCTGTACCAGGAGGCACTGCCCCACCTGGACGGCTGGCCGAACTGACCCGGCAGCGGCCGGCGTGCTACCGGGCGAGGCGCCAGGCCGCGGTGGCGGCCGCGAGGCAGAGCGGGGTGTAGACGACGGCGTTGAGCAGGTAGAAGGTCGATCCGGGGGCGGCGCCCAGGCCGGTGAGCCAGACCAGACCGGCCAGGGCCCGGAGCGAGAGTCCGGCTGCCACGGCGCGGGTGCCCCAGCGGGCGGCGGCCGGCGCCAGCGGGAGGCGCAGCAGCCCGCCTCGGGCGAGCAGTGTCGCCGCCCCGGCTGCCAGGACGGCGGCCAGCGGCACCAGCACGGGCGGGGTGAACGGCACGTCCGCGTTGAGCACCGCACGGGACAGGCTCGCCGAGTCGGTGGCCGGCCAGGTGGAGCCGGTGGCCCAGTACAGGTGGATGGCGCCGTCGACGGCCAGGACGGCGGCCAGGGCGGCGGCGGTGCGGGGCTTGTTCATCGGTGCGTCCCTCCGGAGCTGACGGTGTGACACCCCGAGGAGCCGTCGCGGTGCCGGTCCGTTCCTGTGACGACCGTCACGGAATCCGTCCGGAACGTTCCGGCCTCCGGCCCCCTCCTGTGGGTGAACCGGAAGGAGACCGCCGTGGAACCGACGCCCACTCAGGCCGTCGAGCCGGCCCGGATCGTCGCGCTGGTACGGGCCGCCCAGCGCGGCGACCGGCTGGCGGTCAGCGGGCTGCTGGAACTGGTCACCCCGTACGTGCGGCGCCTGTGCGGCCCGATCGCCCTCGACGACGGCCCGGACGCCACCCAGGAGGCGCTGATCGCCGTCTTCCGGCGGCTGCGGCAGCTGGAGGAGCCCGCTGCGCTGTTCGGGTGGGTGCGGGCGATCGCCGTCCGCGAGGCGGTCCGGCACGCGCAGCGGGCCGGACGGTACGCCCCCGCCGAACTCACCGAGGTCCCCGCCCCGGGCGACCCGCAGCTCGCCGCCGACATCCGCGACGTGCTCGACCGCCTCACCCCGGAGCACCGCGCCGTCCTGGTGCTGCGCGACCTGGAGGGGATGGACGAACGGCAGACCGCCGAACTCCTCGGGGTGGCCACCGGCACCGTCAAGTCGCGGCTCTCCCGGGCCCGGCTCAGCTTCCGAAGGGCGTGGCAGCAGTGACCGAACAGACCGCCCCCGCCTCCTGGCCGGTCGCCGACTTCGACCCGGTACGGCGCCTCGCCGTGCTCGCCGCGACCGTGCCCGGCGCAGCCCTCCACCAGGCCGTGGTCGACGCCCCCTTCGACCGGGTCTGGGCGGTCGCCGCCGACCTGGAGGGCGCCCTGCCGCACTGGCTCCCCGACATCCGCACCGTCCGCCCCTCGGCCGACGGCACCGAGGCCCTGGTCGTCGGCCACTCCCGGCTGCGGGCCCGCTTCGACATCGAGCTGCGGCCGGGCTGGTGCCTGATGCAGAGCCGCTTCGTCCTCGGCGGCATGGCCGCCCACCCCGAGGACGACGGGACCACCCGGTTCGCCTTCCTCGGCGCCTTCCGCTTCCCCGCCATCGGCCTGCTCGCCACCGTCCTGCGCCCCGCCACCGCGCCCCTGGGCGAGCGCTCCCTGCGCCGCTTCGAGGCCCTGGTACGGGAGGCGCACGGCTGAACGGAGGCGGCCGTCCGTCCGGGCAGTCCGGCGGTGGAAGGCTGTTGACGATGGCATGCCAGCGGCGGGAGGATGCCGCGCGACCGTCCGATCGGCAGGAAGGCCCGTCGTGGAGTTACGCTCCCTCGCCCATCGCGCGTCCCGCATCCTCGGGGCCGCCGCGCTCGCCCTCACCGCCGCGCTGGCCGGCGCGGCGCCCGCGCACGCCGACTTCGGCACCGACTACCACGACCCGCTCACCGCGGCGAAGCCGCTGACCCGGCCGGACACCCGCTCCTGCACGGTCGAGGTGATGTATGACCAGCCGTTCCGCAACGGCTACGGCAACCCGGCGGACACCCCGTACAACGCCACCCTCACTCCGCCCGCGGCCTGCGCCGGGCCGTGGTCGATGGTGGTGCTCGACCTGCACGGGGCGGTGGCCGGGCGGCAGTTCGACCGGCTGTTCAGCGCGAGGATCGGCGGGGTGGAGGTGCTGCTCTCCTCGACGCCCGAGCCCTCCAAGGACGGCATCGAGTGGCGGGTGGAGCACGATGTGACCCGCTACGCCCCGCTGCTGGGCGGCCCGCAGCCGTTCTCCTTCGACCTGGCCAACGTGGTCGACGACACCTACACCGGCGTCTTCACCGTCTCGGCCAGCCTGACCTTCTACACCGCCTCCGCCCGCTGGCCGGCCGCCCGCACCGCCGACCGGGTGCTCACCACCGGCGCGTTCGGCCTCACCCAGGCCGCGCCCGCGAGCAGCGCGGAGCTGAGCTTCCCGGCCAACCTGGAGCGGCTCACCGCCGAGGTGTACGCGCGCGGCGGCGGCGCCTGCGAGGAGTTCGCCTACGCCTCGGCGCCCGACGCCTTCGTGGCGGGCAATCCGGGTCTGGGCCTCTGCGGCAAGGGCCCGTTCCGTGAGCTGACACTGAGCATCGACGGCCGCACCGCCGGCGCGGTCTGGCCGTACCCGGTGATCTACACGGGCGGCTGGGACCCGCTGCTGTGGCGGCCCACCCCCGGCATCTTCGCCTTCGACCTGCCCGCGTACACGCTCGACCTGACCCCGTACGTGGGGCTGCTGGTGGACGGCCGCCCGCACACCGTGGGCATCGCGGTGAACGAGGCCGAGAAGCAGAGCAACGACCTGTGGAGCGGCCAGGTCAACCTGTTCGCCACCGTCGACCGGGGCAGCGCCCGTACCAGCGGCGCGCTGACCGACCGGGCGGTCGCCGACCACGCCGCCGTCACCACCGCCCTCGCCGACCACGGCGCCGGCAGCGGCGACTGGCAGGTCACCGCGGCCCGCCACGACCTCGCCCGCGGCTGGGTGCAGACCTCGCACGGCCGGATCACCACCGAGGTCCGCGCGGACCTCGCCTTCGGCTCCGGGCAGCAGCTGCGCGACAGCGGCAACGACCTGACCCTGCACAACACCGCCGACCTCACCCGTACCGTGGCCACCTGGGGCGGCGGCCCGCACCGCACCACCACCACGCACGAGAGCGAGCCGCTGGACGTGCGCTACCTGGTCACCCACGACGCGGCCGGCTCCACCGACCAGCGCACCACCATGGACCTCGGCTACCACCGGGACACCACCGAGGCGACCGGCGCCCACGTCACCGCCCGCTCCACCGTGGACCACGTGCTGCGGCCGACCGCGCACCGCGTGGACGGGGCCGCGACGGTGCGCAGCGGCGGCTCGTACGAGGACTACCGGGCCGGCGGATCCGACGGTCCGTCGTACCACCGCACCATCACCACGCTGGACGGTTGGCCGACCTCGGACAATTTGACCCAGGGTTGACCCGTTCTTGGGAGAGCCGTGGGGCATGCGGCTCCTATCGTCAGCCGCATGCCCCCTCAGCAGCGTCAGAGCCCCGCGCTCCCCGTCCTCCCGTACCGAAAGCCGACCCGCGGCCGCGACTACTGGGTGCTGGACGACGTCATGCCCAACATCGACGAGATCCGGGCCCGCTGCCTCGCCAAGGAGCACTGGGACGAGGGCTACCCGCACAAGCCCGAGGCCTGGCCGGGCATCCGCGCCATGCCCGCGCTGGAGGCGGACGAGCTCGCCGCTCTGGAGGCGCTGGTCGCCAGGACCGTCGGGGTGGACCGGGTCTGGGCGCTGAGCGAGGCCGAGGGCGGCACCTTCAACCACAACTGCGTGCAGGTGGTGGGCGAGGGGGAGTGCGAGCCGCGTCCGCACACCGACTCGCGTTCGCTCTGCCGGTACGCCGCCGTGCTCTACCTCAACCCCGGTGTGCCCAAGCAGGCCGGCACCAGCTTCTACCGGCAGAGCCTGCCGGGCGGCCGGCTCGGCGGCAACATGGTCGTCGCCCCGCACAACAACCTGGTGGACGCGCTCGGCACCCGCTACGTGCCCGCCGACTCCTTCACCGAGGACCTCTCGGTGCCGCACCGCTACAACCGGCTGCTGCTCTACACCGCCAACATGATGCACACCGCCACCGGCTACTGGGGCAGCACGCTGGAGGACAAGCGGATGACCGCGGTCTTCTTCTGGATGGCCTGAGCCTGCCGGATGCGCTCGGCCCGGGTACCGGCACCTGCCGGTACCCGGGCCGACCCGTTTCAGCCGCGGGGGAGGACCAGCGACTGGACGGCCGGCAGGTGGCGCCAGTCGCTGGAGACGATGGTGGCGTGGGCGGCGGCCAACTGGTGGGCCCGGGCGGTGGCCTGGTCGGCGGTCGGGTCGGTGCCGCTGATGGCCGGGGCGACGTTCTGGGCGTCGGTCATGGTCACCAGGTAGTGGCGGGTGTCGTACCAGGAGGTGTCGATGCCGCCGACGTACGCGGAGGCGTCGCCGTCGAAGACCACGAACCAGGGCCGGATGGTCGCCTCGTACGCGCTGCGCGGGTCGCCGGCCGCGGCGCCGTGGTAGGCCGGGAAGACCTGGGCCTGGCCGACCTTGCCGGCGCCGGCCAGGTCGCGCAGGTGGCGGCCGTACTCGACGTCGGTGTGCAGGGTGTCGAAGGGGTTGCTCTCCTCCACGGTGCCGGGGATGACGTAGAGCAGCACCTTGCCGGCCAGCGCCGAGCGGCTCGGCCAGTTGCCGGCGCGGGCGGCGTCGTCGACCGAGGCGTACGCGCCGCCGCCGGGCTTGGCGAGCAGGTCGGCCGGGCGGAAGACGGCGCTGCCGAGGTGGGCGGCGATCAGCGAGTCCAACTGGGCGGGGCCCATGCCGCGGTTGGCGGCGAAGCCGCCCTTGAGCTCCAGCTTGACGACCAGCGGGCCGCTCGCGGGGTGGGCGCCGAGCCAGACCCGGACGTCGTCCAGGCAGGTCTCCAGGTTCTTGTTGGCGCCGCCGGTGTAGAGCTGCGCGGGGGTGGAGGCGCTGACGCAGTTGTTGGAGTTGCCGAGCGGGTTGGAGTGGCTGACCTTCCACTCCTTGGTGACGGTGTCCGTCCAGGCGTCGAGCTCGATCATGCTCGTGCCGGTGTCGAGGCCCTGGGCGAGGTAGCCGAACGCCGAGGGGTCGTAGGTGTTGTGCAGGCCGATGGTGGTGGCCGAGCCGAACGGCAGCTCGCCGGTCCCGGCGGCGTCCGCCCCGCCGGGAAGCAGGGTGAGCGTCGCCGCGGTCGCGGCGAGCAGTCCGGCGGCGATGGTGCGGCGTACGGTCACGGTGTCTCCTCGTCAGATGCCATGGGGCGCGGGCGGATCCGCCCACGGCAGCATGGGGCATCCAGGCATCCTTCGGATGACATGACAAGAAAACTTGGCCGAAGACCGTCGGCCGCGGAAGGGGCCGGGCTCAGTCGGGCAGGCCGAGCACGCCGTGCGCCAGCACCTCGGCGATCGCCGGGTCGACCAGTCGGTAGCGGACCACCCGGCCGTCCCGCTCGCCGCTGACCAGGTGGGCGGCGCGCAGCAGGCGCAGCGCCTGGGAGACCGCCGGGTCGCGCATGCCGGTCGCGACGGCCAGGTCGGTGACGGCGAGCGGTCCGGCCCGGTGGAGGGCGAGCAGCAGGGAGAGCCGGCCGGGGTCGGCGAGCAGGGCGAAGCGCTCGGCCCAGGCCCGGACGTGTCCGGGGTCGCCGATCGCGGCGATCGCCTCGCAGACCCGGTGCCCGTCGATGGTCCGGTGGTCGGCGCGGTCGGGCGGTACGAGGTGCATGCGGAGCATTGTCGCAGCCCGGCCGGATCGCCTCGGCGGCCGGCGGGTGGACGGTCCGGGCGCGGCCGTACGTGATCTTGAACACCTGCACGGGTGCGCAGCCTTGCGGCTGTGCAGGTGTCGGCTACGGTGGGCGGGCCGTGGTGTTCGGGAAGACCGGTGACGGACCCTCAGGGGTCCCAGGCCGGAGCGGCCCTCGCCACTGTGATCGGGGAGTCGTCCCCACCCGGATGCCACCGGGCGCGCCGCGCCCGGGAAGGCGGGTGCGGACGCGGAACACCCCGTCAGCCAGGAGACCGGCCACGGCGACTCACGAAGTGATCCACGAGGTGTTGGAGCGTGACCCGCAGATGAGCCTGCCCGAATCCGTCGTCCCCCCGGCGGTCCTGCCGTCCTTCCGCTGGCGCCGGGAGGACACCCTGCGCACGGCCGGTCTGATGGCGGTGATCGTCGCCATGCACCTGGTGGGGTTCGGCGTCCTGATGCTCCTGGTGGTGCCGCACCACTACGAGGTCGGCACCCAGGTGTTCGGGGTCGGGCTCGGCGTCACCGCGTACACCCTGGGCATGCGGCACGCCTTCGACGCCGACCACATCGCGGTGATCGACAACACCACCCGCAAGCTGATGGCGGACGGCAAGCGGCCGGTGTCGGTCGGCTTCTGGTTTGCGCTGGGGCACTCCTCGATGGTGGTGGTGATGGCCGCCCTGGTGGCGGGCGGGGCGCAGCTGGCCGGGGCGCTGATGGACGACGGGTCGACCACCCATCAGGTGCTGGGCACGATCGGGACGACCTGCTCGGGCGTGTTCCTCTACCTGATCGCGGCGCTGAACCTGGTCGCGCTGGCGGGCATCGTGCGGGTGTTCCGGGCGATGCGGGCCGGCACCTTCGACGAGGCGGAGCTGGAGCGGCACCTCGCCTCGCGCGGGCTGATGAACCGGATCCTCGGCCGGGCGACCCGCTCGATCACCCGGCCCGGCCAGATGTTCCCGGTCGGCATGGTGCTGGGCCTGGGCTTCGACACGGCGACCGAGGTCACCCTGATGGTGATGGCGGGCTCCGGCGCGGCGGCCGGGCTGCCCTGGTACGCGATCGTCTGCCTGCCGCTGCTGTTCGCGGCCGGGATGAGCCTGTTCGACACGCTGGACGGCACCTTCATGAACTTCGCCTACCAGTGGGCGTTCTCCAACCCGGTCCGCAAGGTGTTCTACAACCTGACCATCACCGGGCTGTCGATCGCGGTGGCGTTCGTGATCGGCACCATCGAGCTGGTCGGCGTGCTGCACGACAAGCTGGACCTGAGCGACCCGGTGACCGGGTGGGTCTCCGGGCTGAGCCTGGACAACGTGGGCTTCGTGATCGTCGGCCTGTTCGTGGTGGTCTGGGCGGCGGCGATCGGGTACTGGCGCCTCGCCGGGGTCGAGAAGCGCTGGAGCCGTACCGGCTGACGCCCGGTCAGCCCGCAGCGAGCAGCAGGGTGCCGGCCACCGCGAGGCCGGCGCCCACCACCTGCACCCGGCGCAGCCGCTCCTTCAGCAGGCCGCGCGCCATCAGCGCGGTGACCACCGGGTAGAGCGAGGCGAGGACGGCCGCGACCGCCGCCGAGCCGACGTGAGAGGCGGCCGAGAAGGCGCCGTTGGCCGCCACGTCCGCGACGCCCACCGCGGCCAGCGCGGGCAGGCCGCGGCGCGCCTCGGCGAGGCGCAGCGGCTCCCGGCGGGCGGCGACGGCGAGCATGCCGACGCCCACCAGCGCGTTGCACACCCGCTGCACGCACAGGGTGAGCAGCAGGCCGCCGCCGTCGGAGCCGTGCGCGATCAGGGCCAGGACGGCGCCGAAGGCCATCGCCGCGCCCAGGGTGAGCAGCAGGGCCCGGCGGCCGATCCCGCCGCCGCCGCGCTGCGGTCCGCCGGCCAGCACCACGCCGGCCAGCGCCACCGCGATGCCCAGCACCTGCGCCGGGCCGGGCCGCTCGCCGAGCGCGAGGCCGGCGCCGATCGGCACCACCACTCCGACGGTGGCCAGCGGGGAGACCACGCCCATCGGCCCGAGGGCGAGCGCCCGGTAGAAGGCGAGCAGCGCGAACGGGCCGATCACCCCGGCCGCCACCGCGTACCAGAGGGCCGGTGAGGCGTCCCCGAGCGCCCCGGTGGCCAGCACCGCGGCGACGAGCAGGACGGCGGCGGCGGTCTGCGAGACCACCACCACGGTCAGCGCGGGCAGTCGGCGGGTCAGGCTGCCGCCGCCGTAGTCGGCGACGCCCCAGAGCAGGCTGGCGGTGAGGGCCAGGGCGGCGCTCATGACGGGAGGGCGATTCGGGACGGCATGGTGCACTCCGCAGTACAGTCGAGTGGACTAGGTCGGCAGTGGCCAGCCTAGTCCAGTTGAGTGAACTTTCCGAATCAAAATATTGGACTGAACCGTGCCGGATCCCGACCTGGTCACCCAGGCCCTCGCACGCAACCTCAAGCGCCTGCGCACCGACCGCGGCCACACCCTGGACGCGCTCGCCGCCCGCTCCGGCGTCAGCCGCGGCATGGTGGTGCAGATCGAGCAGGGCCGCACCAACCCCAGCGTCGGCACCGTGGTGCGGCTCGCGGACGCGCTCGGCGTCTCGATCGCCCGGCTGCTCGACTACGACGAGACCTCGGTGGTGCGGATCGTCCCCGCCGACGAGGCGGTACGGCTCTGGTCGGGGCCGGACGGCGGCAGCGGCGTGCTGCTGAACGGGATCGAGGCCCCGGGCCCGCTGGAACTCTGGTCCTGGCTGATGCACCCGGGGGAGGGCCACAGCTCCGACCCCCACCCGCCGGGCACCGTGGAGATCGCCCGGGTCGACGAGGGCGAGCTGACCCTCACGCTGGACGGCCGCGACCACCGGGTGCCGGCCGGCTCCACCGCCTCCTACGAGGCCGCGACCGCCCACGGCTACCGCAACGACGGCGACACGCCCCTGCGACTCACCCTGGTCGTCTCGGTCCCGCCGCCGCAGCCCTGAGTCCCGTTCGGGTTTCGTTCGACCGGTCGGAATCTGTTCTAGCATCCGGTCCATGACTGACCGTACGGAACAGCCGCCCGGACCGGGGCCGGACCCGATGCAGGCCCCGGACGGGTACTGGCGGCAGCCCCCGCCGGTGCCCGGCTTCGGGGCACAGCCCGCCGAGCCGGACTGGCAGGCGCTCGCCGACCGGCACGAGGAACAGGGCCGCCGCCGCAAGCGCCGCCAACTACTGGCCGGCGGCGCGGCGCTGGTCGCGGTGGTCGGCGTGGCGGCGGGCACCGTGGCGCTGAAGGGGCACAGCGGCGGCGGTACCGCCACGGACACGCCGTCCGCGGTGGCGCCGGCCGGCGGCGGGGGCGGAGCGGACGCCTCCGCCGTGCCCTCGGCCTCCGGCAGTGCCAAGCCGTCCGCCTCGGCGAGCGCGTCCCGAAAGCCCGTCACCACCCCGACCGTCCCGGGGAAGTCGAACCTGGTGGCCGACCACACCGGGGAGAACAACCTGACCATGGGCCCGGACACGGCGGTGAAGCAGATCCCCGGCGGCTGGGTGCTGGCGGCCAAGGGCACCGCCGGCTCGTACGCCCAGGCGCCGGCCGCGGTGGTGGACGTGACCAGGAGCTTCACGGTCTCGGCCTGGGTGGTCAACGACGCGGCCGCCGGCACCCGTACGGCGATCAGCCAGGGCGACGGCGCCGTCTCCTCCTTCGAACTGGGCCGGGAGGACGCGGGCGGTCAGAAGGCCTGGGCGTTCCGGGTGCAGACCGGCGTGGGCGCCGCCGACACGGCCGTGGCGCGGGCCGCCGTGCCGGGCGCGGCGGCGACCGGGACCTTCACCCTGCTCACCGGCGTGTACGACGCCGAGCAGCACACCCTGACGCTGTATGTGGACGGCAAGTCCGCCGGGACGGCCAAGGCCCCTGCGGTGGTGGCCGGGGCGGGGGAGCTGCAGCTCGGCCGCGGGCGGCACGCCGGCGCCTGGTCGGCCCCGTGGACCGGGGTGATCGGCCACGTCCAGGTGTACGACCGCGCGCTGACGGCCGCCGAGGCGGCGAGGATCAAGTCCA
The DNA here is from genome assembly GCF_024172095.1 of Kitasatospora cinereorecta. Taxonomy (GTDB): domain Bacteria; phylum Actinomycetota; class Actinomycetes; order Streptomycetales; family Streptomycetaceae; genus Kitasatospora; species Kitasatospora cinereorecta. The sequence continues at coordinate 726,285 of NZ_JAMZDX010000002.1, forward strand.
AGGGCGGTGCGGGCTTCCCGGCCGTCGCCGACTGGCTGGTCTGAGCCGCGGCCTGGCTGAGCCGCGGCTCCCCGGGGCGCTCGGCGGCGCCCCAGGGAGCCGATGGGTCAGCGGGCCTCGCGGAACTCCACGTGGCGGCCGGCGACCGGGTCGTACTTGCGCAGTGCGATCCGGTCGGGGTCGTTGCGGCGGCTCTTGCGGGTCACGTACGTGTAGCCGGTGCCGGCCGTCGACCGCAGCGTGACGACGGGTCGCAGCTCGTTGCGGGCCATGGCCTCTCCTTCTGTCGAGGGTCAGGAAACGGTTATCGTTTCCACACCGTCCACAACGCCGGCCGGTCCCGTCCCATTCCCGGCCCGCAGTCGACCGCCGGTGAGCACCGCCAGCCCGGCCAGCGCGGCCAGCGCCGCGCACACCGGCCACAGCAGCTGCGGCGCCGCCTGGTACAGCGCCGCGCCGAGCGGCGGCGCGAGCACGGTGCCGCTCACCGAGGCGCCCGCGTACAGGCTCTGGAACCGCCCCTGGAACCCGTCCGGCGCGCAGTCGGCGACGTAGGCGGTGGCCGGGGTCTTGTAGAGGATCTCCCCGGCGGTGACCAGCAGCATCATCACCGCCGCACCGGCCACCGCGGCCCCGCCGGCCAGCACCGCGAAGCCCGCGCCGACCAGCAGCAGCCCGGTGCCGACGATCCGCAGCGGCGCCAGGCGGCGCAGCGCCACGGTGGCGGGCAGCTCCAGGCAGAGGATGACGCCGCCGTTGATCGCCAGCAGTGCGCCGTACACGCCGGTGGACAGGCCGTGGTCGGCGAGGAAGACCGGCAGGGTGGAGTACTGCTGCCGGTAGACGGTGTCCACCACGACGATCGCCGGCAGCAGCACCAGCAGGGCCGGCCGCGCCCGCAGCTGCGCCCACACGCCGGGCCCCCGCCGCTGCTCGGCCGCCTTCGCGCGCGGCGGGGCGTCGGCGCTCAGCACCCGGGCCGCGTAGCCGGCGAACAGCAGGGTGCCGAGGCCGTCGGCCCGGAACAGCCAGGGGTAGGAGAAGTGGGCGGCGACCAGGGCGCCGAGCGGCGGGCCCAGGGTGAAGCCGGCGTTGGCCGCGAACCGCATCACCGCCACGCCCTGCCGGCGGGCGCCCGGCGGCATCGCCACCGCGACCAGGGCGGCGTTGGCGGCCCGGATCGTGCCCGAGGCGTACTGGCACAGCGGCAGCACCACCGGGAGCGCCCAGGTCGGCAGGGCGGGCAGCAGCACCAGGCCCGCGCCGGAGACCACCGAGCCGGCCAGCAGGGTGCGCCGGTGCCCGTACCGGTCGCCGAACCAGCCGCCGGTGAAGTTGCCCGCCACCAGCCCGAGCCCGCCCACACCCGCGATGGCGCCCGCGGTGGTGACGGCCAGGCCGCGGCCCTGGGTCAGGTAGACGAACAGGTAGACGAAGGTGAAGGCCACCAGCATGTTGACGAAGATCCCCGCCGACAGCAGCCAGACCGGTCTCGGTACCGCGCGCATCCGTCGCCCCTCCCAGTGAGTTCCCTTGAGGAACTGACTATGGCAACGTGGTAGGACAGTGGTCAACACGGACGGGGGTGACACGGATGGTGCGGGGCGAGCCGGACGACGCCGCCTGCGCGATCGCCCAGGCCCTCGACGTGGTCGGCGACACCTGGACCCTGCTGGTGGTCCGGGACGTGGCCCGCGGCCTGACCCGCTTCGACCGCCTCCAGCAGGAGCTCGGCCTCAGCCGCAAGGTGCTGGCCGAACGGCTGCGCCTGCTGGTCGACTCCGGCGTCCTGGTCCGCGAGCCCTACCAGGAGCGCCCGGTCCGGTACGACTACCGGCTGACCCCGCGCGGCCGGGCGCTGCTGCCGGTGCTGGTCGCCCTCCAGGACTGGGGGGATGCCTGGCTGCTCGGCGACGGCGAGACCACCGCCACCACGGCGGAGGCCTCCCGGGAGGCGGCCCGGGTGCACGCGCTGCGCGGCACCCGGGTGCCGGTGCTGGACCTCCCGGACACCGCCGGCGCCCGGCGCGACCCGGTCGCCGCCGGCAGCTGGACGGTCCTGTACTGCTTCCCCGGCGCCTTCGCCCGGCCCGAGGCCTACCCGCCGGGCTGGGGCGCGGTGCCCGGCGCGCCCGGCTGCACCCTGGAGTCCTGCACCTTCCGGGACCGGCTGGCCGAGTTCACCGCCGCCGGCGCGGCCGTGCACGGCGTCTCCACCCAGCGCCCGGACGAGCAGCTGGCCTTCGCCGAGGCCGAGCGGCTGACCTTCCCGCTGCTCTCCGACACCGCCCTGGAGCTCACCGCCGCCCTGCGCCTGCCCACCCTGCGCGCGGCCGGCACCGCCCGGCTGAAGCGCCTGACCCTGGTGGTCGACCCGGAGCGGGTGGTACGCGAGGTGTTCTACCCGGTCAGCGACATCGCAGGCAGCGTGGACGCCGCCCTGCGCGCGGTCCGGACGGGGCGCGCCGGGGAGCGCAGGTAACGAATCGTGCGGATCAGGCACGGTTGTTAGCTTGATCACGTGTCTGTCGTGGCCATGCTGGTTATAGTCGCCCTGTCTCACCGGAGCGGCGGCCTGGTCTGGGGCCGTTCGGCGCTTTCCCTTGCCCGCCGCCGCACCCCGAGTCCCCGTGCGCTCCATGCCAACCTCACGGGGAGAAGTACGACATGGCACGCTCGACCGGTCGGGTACGCACCGCCGTCACCGCCGCCGTCACCGGAACGCTGCTGCTGAGCGCCTGCTCGGCCGTCGGGGGTTCCAAGGAGAAGCTGCACGACCAGCTGCCGGACGCGATCCGCAAGGCCGGCGTGATCAAGGTCGGTGGCTCCTTCACCGCCGCACCGGTGATCTTCCGCAACCCCGACGGCAAGGCCGACGGCCTCGACCCGGACCTCGCCGCCGCCCTGGAGAAGGTGCTCGGGGTGCGCCTGGACTTCCAGGACGTCGGCCCGTTCGCCAACGTGCTGCCCGGGCTGATGGACAAGAAGTACGACATCGCGATGTCCGGCATCACCGACACCCGCGAGCGCGAGCAGGGCGTCGACAAGGACGGCAAGCAGGTCAACGACGGCGTGGACTTCGTCGACTACTTCATGGCCGGTATCGGCACCGTGGTCCGCAAGGGCAACCCGGCCAAGGTCAGCCAGATCGACGACCTGTGCGGCCACGGCGTCGCGGTCAAGAAGGGCACCACCCACGACGACCTCGCCACCCGCCAGGTGAAGGCCTGCGAGCACGTCGGCAAGACCATGAAGCTGATCGAGGCCGACACCGACAACGCGGCGCTGGACGCGGTGCGGGCCGGCCAGGCCGACGCCTACATCACCGACTACCCGAAGGCGCTCTACAACGCGCAGACCGTCGACGGCGGCCGGACCTTCGACATCGCCGGCCAGCAGCTCCAGCCCCGCCCGTTCGGCATCGCCCTGCGCAAGAGCGACCGCCAGCTGCGCGACGTGCTGACCAGGGCGGTGAACACCCTGGTCACCGACGGCACCTACGACCAGATCCTGTCCAAGCGGCAGCTGACCGTCGGCGCCATCCAGAACTCCGTGGTCAACGGGAGCAGCTGAGCCGGGCCCGGCCCACGTCCGGCGTGCCCGACGGGCGGGCGGGCGGCAGGGTTCGTACGCTCGTTGCATGTCCGATGCGCACGCGGCCCGCAGGGAACGCCTCAGGGAGTACTGCAGCGCCTCCGGGGCCGATGCGGCGCTGGTCACCCGCGCCGCCAACATCCGCTACCTCACCGGCTGCCCGCCCTGCGGGGCGGCGCTGCTGGTGACCCGCGAGCGGACGCTGCTCGCCCTGCCGGACGACCTGCCGCCCGACGACACCGGCGAACACCTGATCGCCGAGGACGTCACCCAGCTCCCGGTCGCCGGCGAGCTGGACGCCGCCCTGGCCCTGGCCGAGGCGGCGGGCCGGCTGCGGGTCCAGGACCTGGCGGTCGAGGAGCACGACCTCACGGTCGCCCGGCACCGGTCGATCGCCGCGCTGGCCGAGGGCGTCCGGCTCGCCGACCTGGACCACGCGGTCGAGCGGCTGCGGGTGGTCAAGGACGAGCACGAGATCGCCGACCTGCGGATCGCCGCCGAGATCGCCGACCAGGCGCTCGGCGAACTGCTGGAGTCGATCCTGGTCGGCCGGACCGAGCGGCACCTGGCGATGGAGCTGGAGCGCCGCATGATCGACCACGGCGCCGACAAGGCCGCCTTCCCGGTCTCCGTCGGCACCGGCAGCCACTCCGGCCTGGAGCACCACCAGCCGACCGACCGCCGGGTCGAGGAGGGCGACTTCCTCACCGTGGTGCTCGGCGCCCAGTACCGCGGCTACGGGGTCTCCACCGCCCGCACCTTCGTGATCGGCGCCGCCCCCGCGCCCTGGCAGGTGGAACTGCACCGGCTGGTCTTCCGCGCCCAGCGGGCCGGCCGGGAGGCGCTCAGCCCGGGCGTCGAGCAGCACGTCCCGGACGACGCGGCGCGCTCGATCCTGCAGGCCGCCGGGCACACCGAGCACTCGGTCCACCCGCTCGGGCACGGCATCGGCCTGGAGATCCGGGAGGCTCCGCGCCTCGGGCCCGCCGACATGGGTAAACTGGACAGTCGCGTGCCGGTCACCGTCGGTCCGGGGGTCCACCTCCCGGGCAGGGGCGGGGTCCGGATCGAGGACACGCTCGTGGTGCGCCCCCTCGAAGAGGGCGGGCCCGAGCTGCTCACCATCACGACCAAGGAGCTCCTCGCCCTGTAGCCCACTCGTGGGCGGTGGACGCGATCCCTTGGTTCCTTGACAGCTATATCAGGAGTTAGTGCGCTCGTGGCTTCTACGAACGATCTCAAGAACGGCATGGTCCTCAAGCTGGAGGGCGGCAAGCTCTGGTCCGTCGTCGAGTTCCAGCACGTGAAGCCCGGCAAGGGCCCCGCCTTCGTCCGCACCAAGCTGAAGGAGGTCCTCACCGGCAAGGTGGTGGACAAGACCTTCAACGCGGGCGTCAAGGTCGAGACCGCCAACGTCGACAAGCGCACCATGCAGTACTCGTACCGCGATGGCGACGCGTTCATCTTCATGGACATGGACACCTACGACCAGGTCCCGGTCGAGTCCGCCACCGTCGGCGACGCCGCCAAGTACCTGCTCGAGGGCTTCGAGGCCCTGGTCGCCCAGAACGACGGCGTTCCGCTGTACGTCGAGCTCCCGGCCGCCGTCGAGCTGGTCATCGCCGAGACCGAGCCGGGCGTCCAGGGCGACCGCTCCACCGGCGGCACCAAGCCGGCCACCCTGGAGACCGGCGCCGAGATCCAGGTTCCGCTCTTCATCACCACCGGTGAGAAGGTCAAGGTCGACACCCGCGACGGCAGCTACCTCGGCCGGGTCAAGTAATCGTGGCCGCTGCTCGTAGCAAGGCCCGCACCCGGGCCTTCCAGATCCTGTTCGAGGCCGACCACCGCGGTGTGTCGCCCGAGCGGGTGCTCGCCGACTGGGTCGCCCGTGCGCGCGACCCCAAGCCGGACGAGGGCATTCCCCAGGTCGCCGAGTACACCATGCAGCTGGTCGAGGGTTACTCGCAGCACGCGCGGAAGATCGACGACCTGATCGCCACCTACGCGGTGGGCTGGACGCTCGACCGGATGCCGATCGCGGACCGCAACGTCCTGCGCCTCGGTGCCTACGAGCTGATCTGGGAGGACGGCGTCCCGGACGCGGTTGTCCTGGACGAGGCCGTCGAGATCGCCAAGGAGTACTCCACGGACGAGTCGCCGGCCTTCGTGAACGGCCTGCTCGCCCGCTTCCTGGAGCTCAAGCCGACCATCCGTCGCGACTGAGCGCCCGTCGTCGCGCGACGCCTTCGAAGGCCGTCGGACCTTACGGTCCGGCGGCCTTCGCGCGTAAGCTACTGGCGAGTAACGTCGCGTAGGAAGGGCCGGAGAGCCATGAGCGAGTTCGACCGGGGCACAGCACTCACCCGCCACGTCGAGGAGGCCGGCCGCTACGACGGCGAACTCGGCGCCGGATGGCAGATCGGCGGCGGCGTCAACGGCGGGCTGCTGCTCGCCTTCGCCGCCCGCGCGCTCTCCCTGGAGAGCGGCCGGCATCCCCATCCGCTGACCATCAGCGGCCACTACCTCTCCGCCTCCCGGCCCGGCCCCGCCACCGTGCGGACCGACGTCGTCAGACGCGGCCGCTCGCTCACCACCGGCACCGCCGTGCTCAGCCAGGACGGCGAGGAGCGGCTGCGGGTGCTCGCCTCCTACGGCGACCTGGGGGCGCTCGACGGCGAGGTGCACACCAGCGCGCAGCCGCCGCTGATGCCGCCGCCGGAGCAGTGCATCGGCGTCGAGCACGCGCCGAAGGAGATGATCGCCGAGGCCGCCCTGCTGGCCCGCTTCGACCTGCGGCTCGACCCGGCGACCGTGGGGTGGGCGCTCGGGCAGCCCTCCAAGGAGGGACGGATCCAGGGCTGGTTCCGGTTCGCGGACGGGCGGCAGCCCGACCCGCTGGCGCTGCTGCTGGTCGCCGACGCGCTGCCGCCGGTCACCTTCGACCTCGGGATGCCGGGGTGGGCGCCGACGATCGAGCTGACCGTCCACGTCCGGGCGGTTCCGGCGGCGGGCTGGCTCCGCGTCGTCCACGCCACCCGGAACCTGGCGGGCGGGTACTTCGAGGAGGACGCCGAGATCTGGGACGAGGACGGCCGCCTGGTCGCCCAGTCCCGCCAGCTGGCGCGAGCTCCGCGGTAACCACTGCCCCTCGGTGGCCGGCGCCAACAGTTGGTTACCTGCTCGTGACACTCCGTAGGTGTGCAACGGTTCGCGCGGGGGAGGAAGAGGGGCGAGTGGTCACGCCCCGCAGTCCTTTCGTCGCACTCAGGAGTACCCGATGCCCAGGAACCGCCGCCGGTCGAACCGTTGCACGTCCGCCGCTCCCCGTACCGAGGAGGCGTTCGTGACCGGCATCCTGACCAGCGCGGAGGACTTCGAGCGGGCCCGCGCCTGGCATCTGACGGACGCTCCGGACTTCGACGCCTACCTGCTGGACACGGCGGTGCTGCTGGCGGACGCGCTGCGGGTGTTCGGCAGCGTGCAGGCACGGATGTTCCACCCGGAGGACTTCGCCGACTTCTGCCTGCTGCACGGGCTGGACCCGGCGGAGTCGGCGTCGCGCGACCGGTACCTGGTCAATCCGCCGCTGCAGACGCAGCTGCTGCCTTACCAGGGCGAGGAGTTGGGCGGCGATTTCGTCCCGCGCCTGGTCCGGGCACGGGAGGACGGGCTGACGCTGTGCCATGCCGACCTGCTGCTGGACGGTGCGCTGTGCGGCACGGTCGGGGCGGAGGGCGCCGAGCCGGACCCGGGGGTGCGGGTGCTGTACGAGCGGGCGTCCGAGCTGTTCCGGCGGATGCTGGTCGGCGCGGGCTGCGGGGCGTACGAGCTGCGGTGCGCGGTGGAGGGGCCGGGCGGGCGGCTGGAGGCCCAGGCGCGGATCCTGCACTGGGAGGACGGCGTGGTGCGGATCAACGACGAGGAGCTGGACCTGGTCCGCGCGGTGCTGTGCGCCGGGCTGTACCGCGAGCTGCCGGGTGCGGCGCTGCTGCACGGGATCCAGGGCTCGGCGGCGTCCTGCGGCGAGTACCGGCCGGTGGCGTGGGGGTGGCGTTCGACCGGGTGGGACTGGACGCCGTCGGCGCTGCACCTGGACGAGGTCGAGGCGGCGCCGGGCTTCAGCCTCGGCAGTGTGTGCTGAGCCCGTGACGGCGGGGTGCGCGAGCTTCCTCGCCCACCCCGCCGTGACGTTTCTTCAAGGAACGAGCCTCAGCTCGCGTCCTCCTCGCGCACCGCGCGGCGGGCGTCCGGGTTGAGGACGCCCCAGCTGATCAGCTGCTCGGTGAGGATGGAGGGGGACTGGTCGTAGATGACGGCCAGCGTGCGCAGGTCGTCCTGGCGGATCGAGAGGACCTTGCCGTTGTAGTCACCGCGCTGCGACTGGATGGTCGCCGCGTAGCGCTGCAGCGGGCCGGCCTTCTCGGACGGGACCTGGGTCAGTCTCTCCAGGTCGAGAACCAGGCGCGGCGGCGGCTCGGCCGCGCCGCCGGGAGTGCCGCCGGGCAGCAGCTCCTGCACCGGAACGCCGTAGAACTCGGCCAGTTCGGCAAGGCGCTGTACGGTCACCGCACGGTCGCCACGCTCGTACGAACCGACGACGACGGCCTTCCAGCGACCCTGGGACTTCTCCTCGACGCCGTGCAGGGAGAGCCCCTGCTGAGTGCGGATCGCCCGGAGCTTGGCCCCGAGCTGCTTCGCGTAGTCGCTGGACATTGATCTCCCCGGACGAGATTGCTTCGCGTACTGATGCGAGCCACCAAGGCCCGGCTGGTGACCGCGGCCACCGGCCGCCCCGTACCGGTGGGTACGGCGGCCGTGTCGTAACTCACTGTGAGGTTACGTAGAGTGAGGGTTGCGCGTCAAGCCGAATGGGGCAGTCGTGCGAACGGGGGCTGAACAGCGCACTGCTACCATGGGCAAGGCTCCGGCTGCGGTCGGAGACCATCCCAGACATCCTTTAAGACCCGTCCCGTGAGGCGGGGAAGGAGGTCCGCTTCGGCATGACCACACACGCATCATCGGCACCGCGCCCGCCCCACCAGGTGCTGGACGCCACCGACGTCGCCCGGGTCGTCACCCGGATCGCCCACGAGATCGTGGAGCGCGCCAAGGGCGCGGAGGACGTCGTGCTGCTCGGCATCCACACCCGCGGCGTCCATCTGGCGCGCCGCCTGCAGACGAAGCTCACCCAGATCACCGGGCGAGAGATCCCGTTCGGCACGCTCGACATCACGATGTACCGGGACGACCTGCGGCTGAAGCCCGCGCGGGCCCTGGAGCACACCGAGATCCCGGCCGACGGCATCGACGGCAAGCTCGTCATCCTGGTCGACGACGTGCTCTTCTCCGGCCGGACCATCCGGGCCGCGCTCGACGCGCTCAGCGACATCGGCCGCCCGCGCGCGGTCCAGCTCGCCGTCCTGGTCGACCGCGGCCACCGCGAGCTCCCCATCCGCGCCGACTACGTGGGCAAGAACCTGCCCACCTCGCTGCGCGAGGCCGTCCAGGTCCAGCTCGCCGACACCGACGGCCGCGACGGCGTCCTGGTCGGCGACCGCGACTACACGGCCCGTTCCTCGCAGGCACTCGCTGCCGACCCGCACCTCCCGGAGTAATCGCGTGAAGCGCCACCTCGTCTCCACCGCCGACCTCACCCGTGACGACGCGCTGCTGATCCTGGACACCGCCGAGGAGCTGGCCCAGCTCTCCGGACGGGCCGTCAAGAAGCTGCCCACGCTGCGCGGCCGCACCGTCGTCAACCTCTTCTTCGAGGACTCGACCCGTACCAAGACCTCCTTCGAGGTCGCCGAGAAGCGGCTCTCCGCCGATGTCATCAACTTCTCCGCCAAGGGCTCCTCGGTCTCCAAGGGCGAGAGCCTCAAGGACACCGCGCTCACCCTGCAGGCGATGGGCGCCGACGCGGTGGTCATCCGCCACCACGCCTCCGGCGCGCCGGCCCGCCTGGCCCAGTCCGACTGGCTGCACGGCAGCGTGATCAACGCCGGCGACGGCACCCACGAGCACCCCACCCAGGCGCTGCTCGACGCCTTCACCATGCGGCGCCACCTCAACCCGGGTGCGGGCAAGGACCTGGCCGGGCGCCGGATCACCATCGTCGGCGACGTGCTGCACAGCCGGGTGGCCCGCTCCAACGTCCACCTGCTGAACACCCTGGGCGCCGAGGTCACCTTCGTGGCCCCGCCGACCCTGGTGCCGATCGGCATCGACACCTGGCCCTGCCAGGTCAGCTACGACCTGGACGCCGTGCTGCCGAAGACCGACGCGCTGATGATGCTGCGGGTGCAGCGCGAGCGGATGAACGCCGCGTTCTTCCCCACCGAGCGCGAGTACTCCCGCCGCTACGGCATGGACGGCCTGCGGATGGCGCAGCTGCCCGAGCACGCCATCGTGATGCACCCCGGCCCGATGGTCCGCGGCATGGAGATCACCGCCGAGGTCGCCGACTCCCCGCGCTGCACCGCGGTGGAGCAGGTCGCCAACGGCGTCTCCATCCGGATGGCCGTGCTGTACCTCCTCCTCGGCGGGGCCACCCTCGCTGACGCACCTCGTACCACCGACTCCTCGGAGGCCGCTCAGTGACCACCTACCTGATCCGCAACGCCCAGATCCTCGGCGGGGCCCCGAAGGACATCTACATCGCCGACGGCCTGTTCGCCGAGATCGGCGAGAACCTCGGCCACGAGGCGGACGTCGACATCGACGCGCACGGTCTGATCGCCCTGCCGGGCCTGGTCGACCTGCACACCCACCTGCGCGAGCCCGGCCGCGAGGACGCCGAGACCGTGCTGACCGGCACCCAGGCCGCCGCGATGGGCGGCTACACCGCCGTCCACGCGATGGCCAACACCTTCCCGGTGGCCGACACCGCCGGTGTGGTGGAGCAGGTCTGGCGGCTCGGCCAGGAGCACGGCTACTGCGACGTGCAGCCGGTCGGCGCCGTCACCGTCGGCCTGGAGGGCAAGAAGCTCGCCGAGCTCGGCGCCATGCACGACTCGGCCGCCGGCGTGCGGGTCTTCTCCGACGACGGCAAGTGCGTGGACGACGCGGTGATCATGCGCCGCGCGCTGGAGTACGTGAAGGCGTTCGACGGCGTCGTCGCCCAGCACGCCCAGGAGCCGCGGCTGACCGACGGCGCCCAGATGAACGAGGGCCAGGTCTCCGGCGAGCTCGGGCTGACCGGCTGGCCGGCCGTCGCCGAGGAGTCGATCATCGCCCGCGACGTGCTGCTCGCCGCGCACGTCGGCTCCCGGGTGCACATCTGCCACCTGTCCACCGCCGGCTCGGTGGAGATCGTCCGCTGGGCCAAGCAGAAGGGCTGGGACGTCACCGCCGAGGTGACCCCGCACCACCTGCTGCTCACCGACGAGCTGGTCCGCTCCTACGACCCGGTCTACAAGGTCAACCCGCCGCTGCGCACCGCCGCCGACGTGGAGGCGCTGCGCGCCGCGCTGGCCGACGGCACCATCGACGCCGTCGCCACCGACCACGCCCCGCACCCGGCGGAGGACAAGGACTGCGAGTGGGCGGTCGCCGCGATGGGCATGGTCGGCCTGGAGACCGCGCTGTCGGTGGTCCAGCAGACCATGGTCGACACCGGCCTGCTGAACTGGGAGGGCGTCGCGGACCGGATGTCCCGCCGCCCGGCCCGGATCGGCCGTCTCACCGGCCACGGCCGGCCGATCTCGGTGGGTGAGCCCGCCAACCTGGTGCTGTTCGATCCCGCGTACCGTGGTGCCGTGAACCCGGACGAATTCGCCACCCGCAGCCGCAACACCCCCTACAAGGGCATGGACCTGCCCGGACGGGTGCACGCCACCTTCCTGCGCGGCACGGCCACCGTGCTCGCCGGCGAGCTGGTCGAGCTCTGATGGGTCTGCTCGCACAGGAGCAGGCGAAGGTCACCGACTGGCCCGGGTACCTCGGCTGGACGATCGGTCTGGTGATCGTGATCGCGCTGGTCTACTGGCTGATGCGCCAGGGTTGGAACTGGCGCCGGACCCTGCAGTCCGACCTGCCGCTGCTGCCCGCCCTGCCCGACGACCCGGGCACCCCCCTGCTGGAGACGGCCGGCCGCTACCACGGCACCACCACCGCCGGGAACTGGCTCGACCGGGTCGTCGCGCACGGCCTGGGCACCCGGAGCCTGGCCGACCTGACCCTCACCGAGGCCGGGCTGCTGGTCCGCCGCCCGGGTGATGTCGACCTGTGGATCCCCGCCGAGTCGCTCACCGCCGCGCGCCTCGACTCGGGAATCGCCGGCAAGGTCGTACCGTCCGGACTGCTGGTCGTCACCTGGGACCACCAGGGGACCGCGCTGGACTCCGGTTTCCGGGCCGACCACGCCGCCGAGCACGCCGCCTGGGTCGCGGCCCTCGAAGCACTGGTTACACGTACGAAGACGAAGAAGACGGAAGAGGCCGCACCATGACCGCACCTGTCCCCACCACCCAGCGCTCACGGCGGGAGCGCGTGCCCGCCGTGCTCGTCCTGGAGGACGGCCGGACCTTCCGCGGCCAGGCGTACGGCGCGACCGGCGAGACCTTCGGCGAGGCGGTCTTCAACACCGGCATGTCCGGCTACCAGGAGACCCTCACCGACCCGTCGTACCACCGCCAGGTGGTCGTGATGACCGCCCCGCAGATCGGCAACACCGGCTGGAACGACGAGGACGACGAGTCGAAGCAGATCTGGGTCGCCGGGTACGTCGTCCGCGACCCCTCCCGGGTGTCCTCCAACTGGCGGGCCCGGCGCTCGCTGGACGAGGAGCTGGAGCGCCAGGGCGTCGTCGGCATCAGCGGCATCGACACCCGCGCGCTCACCCGCCACCTGCGCGAGCGCGGCGCGATGCGGGTCGGCATCTTCTCCGGTGCGGCGATCGCCGACCAGGCCGCCCTGCTGGCCAGGGTGCAGTCCGCGCCCGAGATGAAGGGCGCCGACCTGTGCGCCGAGGTGGCCACCACCGAGGCGTACGTCGTCCCGGCGATCGGTGAGAAGAAGTTCACCGTCGCCGCCCTGGACCTCGGCATCAAGGCGATGACCCCGCAGCGGATGGCCGAGCGCGGCATCGAGGTGCACGTGCTCCCCGCCAACTCCAGCATCGAGGACGTCTACGCGGTCGAGCCCGACGGCGTGTTCTTCTCCAACGGCCCGGGCGACCCGGCCACCGCCGACCACCAGGTCGAGGTGGCGAAGGGCGTGCTGGCGCGGAAGACCCCGTTCTTCGGCATCTGCTTCGGCAACCAGATCCTCGGCCGGGCGCTGGGCTTCGGCACCTACAAGCTCAAGTACGGCCACCGCGGCATCAACCAGCCGGTGCAGGACCGCACCACCGGCAAGGTCGAGGTCACCGCGCACAACCACGGCTTCGCCGTGAACGCACCGCTGGACAAGGTGAGTGACACCCCGTTCGGGCGCGTCGAGGTCTCCCACGTCTGTCTCAACGACGACGTGGTCGAGGGCCTGCAGGCGCTCGACGTCCCCGCCTTCAGCGTGCAGTACCACCCCGAAGCGGCAGCCGGCCCGCACGACGCCGCCTACCTCTTCGACCGCTTCGTGAGCCTTATGGAGGGCCAGCGTGCCTAAGCGCACCGACATCAAGTCCGTCCTGGTCATCGGCTCCGGCCCGATCGTCATCGGCCAGGCGGCGGAGTTCGACTACTCCGGCACCCAGGCCTGCCGCGTCCTCAAGGCCGAGGGCCTGCGGGTGATCCTGGTCAACTCCAACCCGGCGACCATCATGACCGACCCGGAGATCGCCGACGCCACCTACGTCGAGCCGATCACCCCGGAGTTCGTCGAGAAGATCATCGCCAAGGAGCGCCCCGACGCGCTGCTGCCGACCCTGGGCGGCCAGACCGCGCTCAACACCGCGATCTCGCTGCACCAGGCCGGGACGCTGGAGAAGTACAACGTCGAGCTGATCGGCGCCGACGTCGAGGCGATCAACAAGGGCGAGGACCGCGAGCTGTTCAAGGGCGTGGTCGAGGCGGTCAACGCCAAGATCGGCCACGGCGAGTCCGCCCGCTCGGTGATCTGCCACTCGATGGAGGACGTGCTGGCGGGCGTCGACACGCTCGGCGGCTACCCCGTCGTCGTCCGGCCGTCCTTCACCATGGGCGGCGCCGGCTCCGGCTTCGCCCACGACGAGGAGGACCTGCGCCGGATCGCCGGCCAGGGCCTGACCCTCTCGCCGACCACCGAGGTGCTCCTGGAGGAGTCCATCCTCGGCTGGAAGGAGTACGAGCTGGAGCTGATGCGCGACAAGCACGACAACGTCGTGGTCGTCTGCTCCATCGAGAACTTCGACCCGATGGGCGTGCACACCGGCGACTCGATCACCGTCGCCCCGGCGATGACCCTGACCGACCGCGAGTACCAGATCCTGCGCGACATCGGCATCGCGGTCATCCGCGAGGTCGGCGTGGACACCGGCGGCTGCAACATCCAGTTCGCGGTCAACCCGGAGGACGGCCGGGTCATCGTGATCGAGATGAACCCGCGCGTCTCCCGCTCCTCGGCGCTGGCCTCCAAGGCGACCGGCTTCCCGATCGCCAAGATCGCGGCCAAGCTGGCGGTCGGCTACACGCTGGACGAGATCCCGAACGACATCACCGAGCAGACCCCGGCCTCCTTCGAGCCGACCCTCGACTACGTCGTGGTCAAGGTCCCGCGGTTCGCGTTCGAGAAGTTCCCGAGCGCCGACGCCACCCTCACCACCACCATGAAGTCGGTCGGCGAGGCCATGGCCATGGGCCGCAACTTCCCCGAGGCGCTGCAGAAGGCGCTGCGCTCGCTGGAGAAGAAGGGCTCGCAGTTCTCCTGGACCGGCGAGACGGGCGACAAGGCCGCGCTGCTGGCGAAGGCGGTCGTCCCGACCGACGGCCGGATCAACACCGTGATGGACGCCATCCGGGCCGGCGCCACCCCCGAGGAGGTGTTCGACGCCACCAAGATCGACCCGTGGTTCGTCGACCAGCTCTTCCTGCTGGACGAGATCGCCGGCGAGCTGGCCGCCGCCGAGAAGCTCACCCCCGAGCTGCTCCGGGAGGCCAAGCGGCACGGCTTCTCCGACCAGCAGATCGGCGAGATCCGCGGCCTGAAGGCCGACGTGGTCCGCGAGGTGCGGCACGCGCTGGGCATCCGCCCGGTCTTCAAGACCGTCGACACCTGCGCCGCCGAGTTCGCCGCCAGGACCCCGTACTTCTACTCGTCCTACGACGAGGAGTCCGAGGTCGCGCCGCGCACCAAGCCCGCCGTGATCATCCTCGGCTCCGGCCCGAACCGCATCGGCCAGGGCATCGAGTTCGACTACTCCTGCGTCCACGCCTCCTTCGCGCTGGCCGACGCCGGGTACGAGACCGTGATGGTCAACTGCAACCCGGAGACCGTCTCCACCGACTACGACACCTCCGACCGGCTCTACTTCGAGCCGCTCACCCTGGAGGACGTGCTCGAGATCGTCCACGCCGAGCAGCAGGCCGGCCCGCTGGCCGGTGTGATCGTCCAGCTCGGCGGCCAGACCCCGCTGGGCCTGGCCCAGGCGCTCAAGGACAACGGCGTGCCGGTGGTCGGCACCTCGCCCGAGGCGATCCACCTCGCCGAGGAGCGCGGCGCCTTCGGCCGGGTGCTGCGCGACGCCGGCCTGCCGGCCCCCAAGCACGGCACCGCCTTCTCCTTCGAGGAGGCCAAGGCCATCGCCGACGAGATCGGCTACCCGGTGCTCGCCCGCCCGTCGTACGTGCTCGGCGGCCGCGGCATGGAGATCGTCTACGACGAGGCCTCGCTCGCCTCCTACCTGGAGCGGCACGCCGGTCTGATCTCCGAGCACCCGGTGCTGATCGACCGCTTCCTCGACGACGCGGTGGAGATCGACGTCGACGCCCTCTACGACGGCGAGGACCTGTACCTCGGCGGCGTGATGGAGCACATCGAGGAGGCCGGCATCCACTCCGGCGACTCCGCCTGCGCGCTGCCCCCGATCACCCTCGGCGGCTACGACATCAAGCGCCTGCGGACCGCCACCGAGGGCATCGCCAAGGGCGTCGGCGTGCGCGGCCTGATCAACATCCAGTTCGCGCTGGCCGGCGACATCCTGTACGTCCTGGAGGCCAACCCGCGCGCCTCCCGGACCGTGCCGTTCACCTCCAAGGCCACCGCCGTCCCGCTGGCCAAGGCGGCGGCCCGGATCTCGCTCGGCGCCACCATCGCCGAGCTGCGCCAGGAGGGCCTGCTCCCGGCCGAGGGCGACGGCGGCACCCTGCCGGCCGACGCGCCGATCTCGGTCAAGGAGGCCGTGATGCCGTGGTCGCGCTTCCGCGACGTGCACGGCCGCGGCGTGGACACCGTGCTCGGCCCCGAGATGCGCTCCACCGGCGAGGTCATGGGCATCGACCGGGTCTTCGGCACCGCGTACGCCAAGTCCCAGTCCGGCGCCTACGGCGCGCTGCCCACCAAGGGCAAGGTCTTCGTCTCGGTCGCCAACCGCGACAAGCGCAACCTGGTCTTCCCGGCCCGGGCGCTGGTCGAGCTCGGCTTCGAGCTGCTCGCCACCACCGGCACCGCCGAGGTGCTGCAGCGGGCCGGCATCCCGGCCACCGTGGTGCGCAAGCACTCCGAGGGCGAGGGGCCGAACGGCGAGAAGACCATCGTCCAGCTGATCCACGACGGTGCGATCGACCTGATCATCAACACCCCGTACGGCACCGGCGGCCGGATGGACGGCTACGAGATCCGCACCGCGGCCGTCTCGCGCGCCGTGCCCTGCCTGACCACCGTGCAGGCGATGGGCGCGGCCGTGCAGGGCATCGACGCGCTGCTGCGCGGCGAGGTCGGCGTGATGTCGCTCCAGGAGCACGCGGCGCTGATCAACGCGGGCCGCAAGTAAGTCGATCCTGTGGGGGGCACACCGGAAACCCCGGAGTGCCCCCCACACCCCTGTGCAACCTCAGGAAGGGCGCCGTGTACAAGCTCCTGTTCGACCTGGTCTTCAAGAAGATGGACCCGGAGAAGGCCCACCACCTCGCCTTCTTCTGGATCCGGCTGGCCGCCTCCGTCCCCGGGCTGCGCTCGCTGGTCAAGCTGGTGCTCGCGCCGCGCGACAAGAAGCTGCGCACCACCGCGCTGGGCCTCGACCTGCCCGGCCCGTTCGGCCTCGGCGCCGGCTTCGACAAGGACGGCATCGGCATCGACGGCCTGGCCATGCTCGGCTTCGACTTCGTCGAGATCGGGACGGTCACCGGTGAGCCGCAGCCCGGCAACCCGACCCCGCGGCTGTTCCGCCTGGTCGAGGACCGCGCGCTGATCAACCGGATGGGCTTCAACAACCAGGGCTCGGCCCGGGTCGCCAAGCGGCTGGCCGCCCGCCCGCACACCACCTCCACCCCGGTGATCGGCGTCAACATCGGCAAGACCAAGGTCGTCCCGGAGACCGAGGCCACCGCCGACTACCTGAAGAGCGCCAAGGCGCTCGCCCCGTACGCCGACTACCTGGTCGTCAACGTCTCCTCGCCGAACACCCCGGGCCTGCGCAACCTCCAGGCGGTGCAGGTGCTCGGCCCGCTGCTGTGGGACGTGCGCAAGGCCGCCGACGAGGTGACCAACCACCACGTGCCGCTGCTGGTCAAGATCGCCCCCGACCTGGCCGACGAGGACATCGACGAGATCGCCGACATGGCCATGCACCTCGGCCTGGACGGCATCATCGCCACCAACACCACGATCGGCCGCGAGGGCCTGGCCACCGACCCGGCGCGGATCGAGGAGATCGGCATGGGCGGCCTGTCCGGCGCCCCGCTGAAGGCCCGCTCGCTGGAGGTGCTGCAGCGGCTGCGCGCCCGTACCGAGGGCCGGCTGACCATCGTCTCGGTCGGCGGCATCGAGACCGCCGAGGACGCCTGGCAGCGCATCATCCACGGCGCCGACCTGGTCCAGGGCTACAGCGCCTTCATCTACGAGGGCCCGTTCTGGATGCGCCGGGTCCACAAGGGCCTCTCCGCCCGCCTGCGGGCCGGCGGCCACGCGAGCATCGCCGACGCCGTCGGCACGGCCAAGGCCGCGTAGCGGCGGACCGCGAGGAGGGCGAGCTCGGATGGCGAATCCCGTGGTGACCCGGGCCGAGGTGCTGGAGGTCGCGCCCGAAGGGGCGTACCACCGGCTGGTGCTGCGGGCGCCGGAGGCGGCGCCGCGGGTGCGGCCGGGGCACTTCGCGACCCTGGCGCTGGGCGAGACCTCGGCGCTGCTGCTGCGGCGGGCGTTCGCCGTCCTGCGGGCCGACCCGGCGGCCGGGACGCTGGAGCTGGTGGTCGCCGAACGCGGCGCCGGCACCCGCGAGCTGGTCCGCACCCCGGTCGGGGCGACGCTGAGCCTGATCGCCCCGCTCGGCACGCCCTTCCCACTGCCGGACGGGCCGGTGACCGCCCTGCTGGTCGCCGACGGCCACGGCAGCGCACCGCTGTTCGCCCTCGCCGAGCGGATCCTCGAACGCGGCGGCCAGGTCGGCTTCCTGCTCGGCGCCGCCGACGCGCCCGGCCTGTACGGCGTCGACCGGGCCCGGGCCCTCACCCGGGACGTCCTGGTGGTCACCGAGGACGGCTCGGCCGGCCTGGCCGGCCACGTCACCGGACCGCTGGCCCAGGCCATCGAGGCGATCGACGCCGACGTCGTCCACGCCTGCGGGCCCGAGCCGATGCTCGCCGCGGTCACCGCGGCGGCCGCCGGGCACGGGCTGCGCTGCTGGACCGCGGTGCAGACGCCGATGGCCTGCGGCACCGGCATCTGCATGACCTGCGTCCTGCCGGTGGTCGGCGCCGACGGCGTCAGCCGCTTCGTCCGGACCTGCACCGAGGGCCCGGTGTTCGACGGCGGCCGGGTCCGCTGGGCCGACATCGGCACCGTCCCGGACGACCTGGCGGGCGCCGCCGGAATGGGGGGGCAGCTCTGATGGATCCCCAGGACGTCGACCTCAGCGTCCCGTTCGGGCCGCTCACCCTCCCCAACCCGCTCACCACCGCCGCCGGCTGCGCCGGCTACGGGCGTGAACTCGCCCGCTTCGTCCCGCTGGACGAGCTCGGCTCGGTCACCACCAAGACCATCATGCTCGGGCCCCGCTCCGGCCTGCCCGCGCCGCGGATGGCCGAGACCCCGTCCGGCATGCTCAACGCGGTCGGCCTGCAGGGCTCCGGCGTCGACCACCTGATCGGCTCCGAGCTGCCCTGGCTGGCCGAGCGCGGCGCCCGGGTGCTGGTCTCGATCGCCGGGGAGCGGGTGGAGGACTTCGCCGAACTCGCCCGGCGGCTGGCCGGGCAGCCCGCGGTGATCGGCCTGGAGCTCAACATCTGCGGCCCCACCTCGGCCGGCCGCGGCCTGCTGTTCGCCGGGAACCCGGCCACCTCGTACGACGTGGTCCGGGCCGTCCGCAAGGCGGTCGGCGCCGCCCTGCCGGTCTACGCCAAGCTCTCCCCGGACGTCACCTCGATCACCGAGATCGCCGCCGCCTGCGTCAAGGCCGGCGCCGACGGCCTCTCGATGATCAACACCACCCTCGGCGCGGCGATCGACCTGGACACCCTGCGCCCGGCCCTGGCCGGCGGCACCGGCGGCCTGTCCGGACCGGCGATCCGGCCGATCGCGGTCCGCTGCGTCTACCAGGTGCACGCCGCGATGCTCGCCGGACGCATCCCCGCCGCGCCGATCCTCGGCATGGGCGGCATCGCCTCCGGCCGCGACGCCCTCGAGTTCGCCCTCGCCGGAGCGAGCGGCCTGGCCGTCGGCACCGCCCTCTTCCACGACCCCACGGCCCCGCTGCGCATCCTCGACGAGCTGCGCACCGAGCTGGCCGCCCGGGGCTTCTCCTCGTACGCCGACGTGGTGGGCCTCGCCCACAGCCGCGGCCGAACCCGACCCGAAAGGACCCCATGACCACCCTCGCCCCCTTCGGCGCCCGGCTGCGCCAGGCCCTCGACACCCGCGGCCAGCTGTGCGTGGGCATCGACCCGCACGCCTCGCTGCTCACCGCCTGGGGCCTGAACGACGACGTGGCCGGCCTGGAGACCTTCTCCCGGACCGTGGTCGAGGCACTCGCCGACCGGGTCGCCGTGCTCAAGCCGCAGGCCGCCTTCTTCGAGCGCTTCGGCTCCCGGGGCATCGCGGTGCTGGAGCGCAGCGTCGCCGAGGCCCGGGCGGCCGGCGCGCTGGTGCTGATGGACGCCAAGCGCGGCGACATCGGCTCCACCATGGCCGCATACGCGGAGACCTTCCTGGCCGAGGGCAGCCCGCTGTTCTCGGACGCGCTGACCGTCAGCCCGTACCTGGGCTTCGGCTCGCTGCAGCCGGCGCTCGACCTCGCCCGCGCCCAGGGGTGCGGCATCTTCGCGCTGGCGCTCACCTCCAACCCGGAGGGCCACGAGGTGCAGCGCGCGGTCGGCGCGGACGGCCAGAGCGTGGCGCAGGCGGTGCTGCGCCGGCTCGCGGCGGAGAACGCCGGCGCCGAGCCGCTCGGCTCCTTCGGCGCGGTGGTCGGTGCGACCCTCGCCGAGGCCGGGGTGGACCTGGCGATCAACGGTCCGCTGCTGGCCCCCGGCGTGGGCGCGCAGGGCGCGACCGCGAAGGACCTGCCGCGGGTGTTCGGCGCCTCGGTGCGCAACGTGGTGCCCTCGGTCAGCCGTGACGTGCTGAAGCACGGGCCGTCGGTCGCGGCGCTGCGCGAGGCCGCGCAGGTGTTCATCGACGATGTGAGCGCCGTCACAAACGCGTGAGAATACCGGCCGCAGAGCGGCCGATTTGCCCGGAAAGTCCTGGGTCGGCCCCGGCTGACCAGGACTTTTCGTGTTCTTTTCCTGACGTGGCGGCTCAAGTTGGGTAGTGTCCGGCGGTAGGTCGCCGAATGGCGGCGGTTTCGGCCGCTGCCGCAGGTCAGAGCCTGTTGGCGTCCGGGCACCACCAGTCATGGCTCATCCCTTCCATCCACACCTGAGGTGAACGGCGTGGCTCTTCCGCCCCTTACTCCTGAACAGCGCGCCGCTGCGCTCGCCAAGGCCGCCGAGGCTCGTCGGAAGCGTGCCGACGTCAAGAACCGGCTCAAGCACTCCGGCGCTTCGCTGCACGACGTGATCAAGGCCGGCAAGGCCGATGACGAGGTCATCGGCAAGATGAAGGTCTCCGCTCTGCTCGAGTCCCTGCCGGGCGTCGGCAAGGTCCGCGCCAAGCAGATCATGGAGCGTCTCGGCATCTCCGAGAGCCGCCGCGTGCGCGGCCTCGGTACGAACCAGATCGCTTCCCTGGAGCGCGAGTTCGGCGGCGCTGCCGGCTGAGACCGGCCCCGAGGTCTCCGGAACGTCCGCGATCCGGGATAATCGGTGCATGAGTGAGCGTCCGCGGCTGACCGTGCTCTCCGGCCCCTCCGGTGTCGGCAAGAGCACGGTCGTCGCTCATATGAGGAAGCAGTACCCCGAGGTCTGGCTCTCGGTGTCGGCGACGACCCGCCACCCGAGGCCCGGTGAGAAGGACGGGGTCCAGTACCACTTCGTCGACAACGACCAGTTCGACAAGCTGGTGGCCAACGGCGAGCTGCTGGAGTGGGCCGTGTTCGCCGGCAACCGGTACGGCACGCCGCGGCAGGCCGTCCTGGACAAGCTCGAGCGCGGCGAGCCGGTGCTGCTGGAGATCGACCTGCAGGGCGCCCGCCAGGTGCGCGAGTCGATGCCCGAGGCGCAGCTGGTCTTCCTGGCCCCGCCGAGCTGGGAGGAGCTGGTCCGTCGGCTCACCGGCCGGGGCACCGAACCGCAGCACGTGATCGACGAGCGGCTCGAGGCGGCCAAGGTGGAGCTGGCGGCCGAGTCGGAGTTCGACACGACGCTTGTCAACACCTCGGTCGAGCAGGTAGCGGCCGAACTGCTAGCCTTGCTCGGTGTAGCCTGACCGGATCGGCTCTGTGAGCAGATCCTCAGATTTTCTCTCCACTCGGAAGGTTTTCGCGTGTCCTCTTCGATGACTGCGCCCGAGGGCATCATCAACCCGCCGATCGATGAGCTGCTCGAGGCCACCGACTCCAAGTACAGCCTGGTGATCTACGCGGCCAAGCGTGCGCGCCAGATCAACGCGTACTACTCGCAGCTCGGCGAGGGCCTGCTCGAGTACGTCGGCCCGCTGGTCGACACCCACGTGCACGAGAAGCCGCTGTCGATCGCGCTGCGCGAGATCAACGCCGGCCTGCTGACCGCGGAGGCCGTCGAGGCCGCCTGAGCCCCGCACCTCGGAAGGGCCCCCGGAGCACTGCTCCGGGGGCCCTTCCTTGCTGTCCGCCCCCGTACCCGCTGTGCTCCCCGCCACGTCGCCGGGGGAGTCTGAAGGGTCGTAAGGTGGCCTCGAACCCACCCGGAGGAGAACCGCCCCCATGACCGCGCCCCGTGTCGTCCTCGGTGTCAGCGGCGGCATCGCCGCGTACAAGGCCTGCGAGCTGCTGCGACGGCTCACCGAGTCCGGCCACCAGGTGACGGTGGTGCCGACCGCCGCCGCGCTGCACTTCGTCGGCGAGGCGACCTGGGCGGCGCTGTCGGGCCGCCCGGCGGCGACCGAGACGTGGGAGAGCGTCCACGAGGTCCCGCACGTGCGGATCGGGCAGAACGCCGACCTGGTGGTGGTCGCCCCGGCCACCGCCGACCTGATGGCCAAGGCCGCCCACGGCCTCGCCGACGACCTGCTGACCAACACCCTGCTGACCGCGCGCTGTCCGGTGGTCTTCGCCCCCGCGATGCACACCGAGATGTGGGAGCACCCAGCCACCCAGGAGAACGTCGCCACCCTGCGCCGGCGCGGCGCGATCGTGCTGGACCCGGCGGAGGGCCGGCTGACCGGCAAGGACACCGGCAAGGGCCGGCTGCCCGAGCCGTCCGAGATCTTCGAGGCGTGCCGGCGGGTGCTGGCCCGCGGCGACCTCGCGCAGGACCTGGCCGGACGCCACGTGGTGGTCTCGGCCGGCGGCACCCGCGAGCCGCTCGACCCGGTGCGGTTCCTCGGCAACCGCTCCTCCGGCAAGCAGGGCTACGCGCTGGCCGCCACCGCCGCCGCCCGCGGCGCCCGGGTGACGCTGCTGTCCGCCAACGCCGAACTGCCCGACCCGGCCGGGGTGGACGTGGTGCGGGTCTCCACCGCGCTGCAGCTGCGCGACGCCGCGCTCAAGGCCGTGGTCGACGCCGACGTCGTGGTGATGGCCGCCGCGGTGGCCGACTTCCGGCCGGCCGAGTACGTCACCGGCAAGATCAAGAAGGTGGACGGGGTGGACCCCGCCCCGGTCGCCCTGGTGCGCAACCCCGACATCCTCGCCGAGATCTCCGCGCACCGGGCCCGCCCCGGCCAGCTGGTGGTCGGCTTCGCCGCCGAGACCGACGACGTGCTCGCCAACGGCCGGGCCAAGCTCGCCCGCAAGGGCTGCGACCTGCTGGTGGTCAACGAGGTGGGCGACTCCAAGGCCTTCGGCCTGGACACCAACGCGGCCGTGGTGCTCGCCGCCGACGGCGCGGAAGTCCACATTCCGGACGGTCCCAAGGAGAACCTGGCGGACGCCGTCTGGGACCAGGTGGCCGCCCGACTCCGGTGATGCCGGGGAATCGCAAGGGGCTTGGCACTGGGCCCCCCGTGTGATCCTTGCCGCTGTGACAAGCCGGGCCGACCAGGGAGTCCCCGCGGAAGGTACCCGACCGTTACACTCCAGGAATCAAGTCTTTCCGGATGCCTCGGGAGCCCCGGGCGCATTCAGTCAGCAGCCGCTGCAACCCCAGGGAGCGCTGTGTCTCGCCGCCTGTTCACGTCGGAGTCCGTCACCGAGGGACACCCCGACAAGATCGCTGACCAGATCAGCGACACCATCCTGGACGCCCTCCTCAAGGAGGACCCGAGCTCCCGCGTCGCCGTGGAGACCCTGATCACCACGGGCCTGGTGCACGTGGCCGGCGAGGTCACCACCAAGGCGTACGCGCCGATCGCCCAGCTCGTTCGGGACAAGATCCTCGAGATCGGCTACGACAGCTCCAAGAAGGGCTTCGACGGCGCCTCCTGCGGCGTGTCGGTGTCCATCGGATCGCAGTCGCCCGACATCGCGCAGGGCGTCGACACCGCCCACGAGCACCGCGTCGAGGGCGAGGACGACGAGCTGGACCGCCAGGGCGCCGGCGACCAGGGCCTGATGTTCGGCTACGCGTGCGACGACACGCCCGAGCTGATGCCGCTGCCGATCACCCTCGCGCACCGCCTCTCGCGCCGGCTGACCGAGGTCCGCAAGAACGGGACCATCCCGTACCTGCGCCCCGACGGCAAGACCCAGGTCACCATCGAGTACGACGGCGACAAGGCCGTCCGCCTCGACACCGTGGTGGTCTCCTCGCAGCACGCCTCGGACATCGACCTGGAGTCGCTGCTGACCCCGGACATTCGCGAGTTCGTCGTGGAGCCGGAGCTCAAGCGCCTGGAGCAGGACGGCATCAAGCTCGTCACCGAGGGCTACCGCCTGCTGGTCAACCCGACCGGCCGCTTCGAGATCGGCGGCCCGATGGGCGACGCCGGCCTCACCGGTCGCAAGATCATCATCGACACCTACGGCGGCATGGCCCGCCACGGCGGCGGCGCCTTCTCCGGCAAGGACCCGTCCAAGGTCGACCGCTCCGCCGCGTACGCGATGCGCTGGGTCGCCAAGAACATCGTCGCCGCGGGCCTCGCCAAGCGGGCCGAGGTGCAGGTCGCGTACGCGATCGGCAAGGCCGAGCCGGTGGGTCTGTTCGTCGAGACCTTCGGCACCGAGACCGTGCCGGTCCTGGACATCCAGGCCGCCGTCGCCAAGGTCTTCGACCTGCGTCCGGCCGCGATCATCCGCGACCTGGACCTGCTGCGCCCGATCTACGCCCAGACCGCGGCGTACGGCCACTTCGGCCGTGAGCTGCCGGACTTCACCTGGGAGCGGACCGACCGGGTCGACGAGCTGAAGGCGGCTGTCGCCGCGAGCTGACGCTGTTGAGTCAGTAGGGGCGCGAGGAACTGCGCGGCCGGCCACGCTCTACGTGAGTGCATGGCTGGTCGCGCAGTTTCTCGCGCCCCTTACGTATGCCCTGTTCTGTCCGAGGGCTGCGCTATGTTGGCCGGATGAGCAGCACGGACGGGGCCGGGGAGCAGCTGGCGTTCATCCGCGAGACGGTGCGGAAGGCGAAGCCGCGGGCGGCCCGGGGCGTGGAGCTGGCGGACCGGTTGCCGGTGGCCCGGGTGCTGGTGGACAAGGGCGTGCTCAGCCTCGACCAGTTCTTCGACTACGCGGTGCCCGCGGCGATGGCGGACGAGGCCAGGCCCGGGGTGCGGGTGCGGGTGCGGTTCGGCGGGCGGGTGGGGGCGTCCGGCCGGCGTGAGGGCGGGGCGCTGCACGACGGGTTCGTGGTCGAGCGCCGGGAGACGTCCGACTACGCCGGGCCGCTGGCGCCGCTGGCGCGGGTGCTGTCGTCCGAGCAGGTGCTGACGCCGGAGCTGCTGCGGCTGTGCCGGGCGGTGGCGGACCGGTACGCGGGCAGCCTGGCGGACGTGCTGCAGCTGGCGATCCCGCCGCGCCACGCGGGCGCCGAGGGCGAGCCGTCGCCGCGTCCGCTGCCGCCGCCGTCCGTGCCGGAGCCGGGCGGGTGGGCGCGGTACCCGCACGGTCCGGCGTTCCTGTCGTCGCTGGCGGCGGGCCATGCGCCGCGCGCGGTGTGGACGGCGCTGCCGGGGCCCGGCTGGCCGGAGGAGATCGCCCGGGCGGTGGCCGCCACCCTCGCCTCGGGGCGGGGCGCGCTGGTGGTGCTGCCGGACGGGCGGAGCGTCGCACGGGTGGACGAGGCGCTGACCGCGCTGCTCGGGAGCGGCCGGCACGCGGTGCTGGCGGCAGACGCGGGCCCGCAGGAGCGGTACCGGCGCTGGTTGGCGGTCAGCCGCGGTTCGGTGCAGGCCGCGATCGGGACCCGGGCGGCGATGTTCGCGCCGGTCCGGCGGCTCGGTCTGGTGGTGGTGTGGTCGGACGGCGACTCCAGCCACAGCGACCTCAACGCGCCGTACCCGCACGTCCGTGAGGTGGCGCTGCTGCGCGCCGCGGAGGAGGGGGCGGGGGCGCTGATCGGCGGGGTGGCGACCACGGTGGAGGCGGCCCAGCTGGTGCGCAGCGGGTGGGCCCGGCCGCTGGCGGCGGAGCGGGAGACCGTCCGGGCGCTGGCCCCGCGGGTGCGGACGGTCACCGACCTGGACCAGGCGCGGGACGCGGCCGCGCAGGCGGCCCGGTTGCCGTCGGTGGCGTGGGAGACCGCCCGGGAGGCGCTGACCCGCGGGCCGGTGCTGATCCAGGTGCCGCGGCGCGGCTACGTGCCGAGCCTGGCGTGCGGGCGGTGCCGGACCCCGGCCCGCTGCCGGGCGTGCGGCGGGCCGCTGCAGGCGGGCGGTGCGGACGCGCCGCTGGAGTGCGCCTGGTGCGGCACGGCGGAGACCGACTGGCATTGCGTGGAGTGCGGCTCGTTCAAACTGCGGGCCCAGGTGGTCGGCGCCCGCCGGACGGCGGAGGAGCTCGGCCGGGCGTTCCCGCGGGTGCCGGTGCGCACCTCGGGGCGCGAGTCGGTGCTGGCGTCGGTGCCGGACGCCCCGGCGCTGGTCATCTCCACTCCGGGAGCGGAGCCGGTGGCGGAGGGCGCCGGGTACGCGGCGGCGTTGCTGCTGGACGGGTGGGCGTTGCTCGGTCGGCCCGATCTGCGGGCCGGCGAGGAGGCGCTGCGGCGCTGGCTGACCGCGGCGGCGCTGGTCCGGCCGGTGGGGGAGGGTGGAGCGGTGGTGGTGGTCGCCGAGCCGACCGCCCGGGCGGTGCAGGCGCTGGTGCGGTGGGATCCGGCCGGCCACGCGGGCGTGGAGCTGGACGAGCGGGAGCAGTTGCGCTTCCCGCCGGTCTCGCGGATGGCGTCGGTGACCGGGTCGGCGGCGGCGGTGGCCGACCTGCTGGGACTGCTGCGGCTGCCCGAGGGCGCGGACGTGCTCGGTCCGGTGCCGGTCCCGGCGGTCGGGGGGAAGGGCGAGGAGACGGAGCGGGCGCTGATCCGGGTCGCCCCCGGGCAGGGCGCGGCCCTGGCGGCCGCGCTGAAGGCCGGGCAGATCGCGCGGATGGCGCTGCGGACGGGGGATCCGGTGCGGATCCGGATCGACCCGGTCGACATCGGCTGAGTACGGCCCGGCCGGCCGGTCCCATGGGCGGCGCGACCTCCCGTACGGGCACACGTTCTTCGAGTGGGCGTACGTCGTCCGGGGCCGCGGCGTCCGGACCGTCGACCTGGTCGGGCACCCGCTGGAGCCGCCCGAGCTGTCCGTGCTCGCGTCCGGGGCGCGGCGGGGCCCGTCGCCCCGGGCCCGTCCGGCTCGGCCGCCGCCGATCGGGCAGCGGGCCGCGCCGGGTTCCGGTGGACGGGCCCGGTCGGGGTCGGACGGGAGCGGACGGAAGCGGACGGAAGCGGTGGTGGTGCGGTCGGGGTTCGGGCCGCTGCCCGGTGGGGGCCGGGCTCGGACCGGTGTCGGTCAGCGGCCGAGGCGGGCGGCCTGCGGGGCGGGGAGGCCGCCCTGGCGGGCCTGCGGGACGGCGCGGACGAGCGACGTGGCGGCCTCCTCGCGCTGGGTGGGCAGGGCGGGTTCGGGGACGCGCTCGTCGCGCGGGGCGGCGGGGGTCGGGACCGCGGCGGCGGCCAGCAGGTCGCCGGCGGTCCGGCGCATGCCGTAGCGGCGGTGGACGGCCTGCTTGGTGACGCCGAGCGCCGAGCCGACCGAGTCCCAGGAGAAGCCCAGGGCCCGGTCGAACTCGACGGCGGCGGCCACCAGCGTCTCCACGCTCTCGCGCAGTTCCTGGGCGAGGCGGACGGTCGGGGCGGGCGCCCGGCCGTACACCACGAACCCGGCGGAGGTGCTGGGTCGCCTCGGGCGGTACACGTTGCCCAGCTGCGCGGTGAGCGTGCGCAGGGCGTCGACCTGGCGCCGGACCCGCTCGATGTCCCGCACCAGCAGGTGCAGGCTCGCCCGGGCCCGGGCGTCGTGGTTGATCTGCTCGGCCATGGCCTGGATGCCACCTCTCCATCGGATCGGGTCAATTCCACTTGACCAACGTCCGAGGGCCCGGCTGGTCACGCGCGAGATGAGAGTCGGGGTATGCCGGAAGCCGGGCCGAAGGGCCTGCCGGGATTGCATAGACTTCCCGGTGATCGTCCCTCTGCGCGCCGCCAGGGGGTGCCCGCGGCGAACAGGAGACCTCGGCCATGGCCGTCCAGCCGATCCGGATCTTCGGCGACCCCGTCCTGCGGGCCACCGCGAAGCCGGTGACCGCCTTCGACAAGGAGCTGCGCCGGCTCGTCAAGGACCTCACGGACACCATGCTGGAGGCCCCCGGCGCCGGCCTGGCCGCACCCCAACTCGGGATATCCCTGCGGGTGTTCACCTACAACGTGGACGGCGTGGTCGGCCACCTGGTCAACCCCGACCTGGCGCTGACCGACGAGGAGCAGGACGGTCCCGAGGGCTGCCTGTCGCTGCCCGGCCTGACCTTCGACACCAAGCGCGCCTACGGCGTGGTGGCGAAGGGCTTCAACATGTACGGCGACCCGGTGACGGTCGAGGGGACGCAGCTGCTGTCGCGCTGCATCCAGCACGAGACCGACCACCTGGACGGGATCGTCTTCATCGACCGGCTCGACCGCGAGCAGCGCAAGGCCGCGCTGAAGGCGATCCGGGAGGCGGACTGGGGCAACGGCCCCGCGCCGACCGTGAAGATCTCGCCGCACTCCACCTTCGGCACCGCCCGCTGACCGCACCCGCTACGAAAGGCTCCGACTTGCGCCTCGTCTTCGCCGGCACCCCCGAGGTCGCCGTACCCGCCCTGGACGCCCTGCTGGCCTCGGACCGGCACGAGGTGGTCGCGGTGGTCACCCGCCCCGACGCCCCGGCCGGCCGCGGCCGCCGGCTGGTCGCCAGCCCGGTCGCCCAGCGCGCCGAGGAGGCCGGGATCGAGGTGCTGAAGCCGGCGAAGCCGAGCGACCCGGAGTTCCTCGCCCGGCTCACCGAGATCGCCCCGGACTGCTGCCCGGTGGTCGCCTACGGCGCCCTGCTGCGGCCCGGCGCGCTGGAGATCCCCGCGCACGGCTGGGTCAACCTGCACTTCTCACTGCTGCCCGCCTGGCGCGGCGCGGCCCCGGTGCAGCACGCCGTGCTGGCCGGCGACGAGGTGACCGGCGCGTCCACCTTCCGGATCGAGGAGGGCCTGGACTCCGGCCCGGTGTTCGGCGTGATCACCGAGGAGATCCGGGCCACCGACACCAGCGGCGAGCTGCTGACCCGCCTGTCGCACTCCGGTGCCCGGCTGCTGGCCGCCACCATGGACGGCATCGCCGACGGCTCGCTCAACGCCGTGCCGCAGCCGGCCGACGGCATCACCCTGGCGCCGAAGATCAACCCCGAGGACGCCCGGATCGAGTGGACCCACCCCGCGCTGCGGGTCGACCGGCTGGTGCGCGGCTGCGCCCCCGCCCCGGGCGCCTGGACCACCTTCCGCGGCGAGCGACTGAAGCTCTCCGGCCCGGTCACCCTGCTGCCCGGCTCGGCGCTGCTCGCCCCCGGCGAGCTGGCCGTGGCCAAGAACAGCGTCCGGGTCGGCACCGGCAGCCACGAGCTGGAGCTGGGCGAGGTGCAGCCGCAGGGCAAGAAGCCGATGCGGGCGGCAGACTGGGCGCGAGGGGTCCGGATCGAGTCCGGCGAACGGCTCGGCGACTGACCCACCTTCCACCAGCCGATCTTTCCACCCACTGATTCCGCAGCACCTTCCCGAGGCATCCCGTGAGCACCCCGCCCGGCGCCAAGCGCGCCCCCCGTCCGCACCGTCGTCCCAAGAAGGACCCGGCCCGCATCGTCGCCTTCCGCGCGCTGCGCGCCGTCGACGAGCGCGACGCGTACGCCAACCTGATCCTGCCCTCCCTGCTGCGCGAGGCCGAGCAGAAGGGCATGGAGCGGCGCGACGCCGCCCTCGCCACCGAGCTGGTCTACGGCACCCTGCGCATGCAGGGCACCTACGACGCGGTCATCGCCGCCTGCATCGACCGGCCGCTGCGCGAGGTCGACCCGCCGGTGCTGGACGTGCTCTCGCTCGGCGCGCACCAGCTGCTGGCCACCCGCATCCCCACCCACGCAGCTGTCTCGGCCACCGTCGAGCTGGCCCGGGCGGTGCTCGGCGACGGCAAGGCCAAGTTCGTCAACGCGGTGCTGCGGCGGATCAGTTCGCAGGACCTGGCGGCGTGGGTCGAGCAGGTCGCCCCGCCGTACGACGAGGACGCCGAGGACCACCTGGCCGTGGTCCACTCCCACCCGCGCTGGGTGGTCTCCTCGCTGTGGGACTCGCTCGGCCGCTGGCAGCCCGAGGCCTCCGGCCGCACCGCCATGGAGGAGCTGTTGCAGGCCGACAACGAGCGGCCCGAGGTGACCCTGGTCGCCCGCCCCGGCCGCTCCACCGTCGAGGAGCTGCGCGAGGCCCTGCCCGAGGTCGAGGCCGGCCGCTGGTCCCCGTACGCGCTGCGGCTCGCCGAGGGCGGCGACCCGGCCGGGCTGGAGGCCGTCCGCGAGAACCGGGCCGGAGTCCAGGACGAGGGCAGCCAGCTGGTCGCGCTGGCGCTCGCGGCCGCGCCGCTGGACGGGCCGGACCGGGTCTGGCTGGACGGCTGCGCCGGCCCCGGAGGCAAGGCCGCGCTGCTCGGCGCGCTCGCCGCCGAGCGGGGCGCCGCGCTGGTCGCCTCCGAGAAGCAGCCGCACCGCGCCCGCCTGGTCGCCCGCGCACTGGCCGGCAACCCCGGTCCGTACACGGTGATCGCCGCCGACGGGACGAAGCGGGCGTGGCGCGAGGGCGCCTTCGACCGGGTGCTGGTGGACGTGCCCTGCTCCGGGCTCGGCGCGCTGCGCCGCCGCCCCGAGGCGCGCTGGCGCCGCCGCCCCGAGGACATCGCCGGCTTCGGGCCGCTCCAGCGCGACCTGCTGCGCGGGGCGATCGCGGCTACTCGGGTCGGTGGCGTGGTCGGCTACGCCACCTGCTCCCCGCACCTGGCGGAGACCCGCGCCGTCGTCGACGACGTGCTGCGCGGCCGCGAGGACCTGGAGTGGATCGACGCCCGTCCGCTGCTGCCGGGCCTGCCCGGTCTCGGCGACGGCCCCGACGTCCAGCTGTGGCCGCACCTGCACGGCACCGACGCGATGTACCTGGCGCTGCTGCGCCGCACCGCCTGATCCCGTCCGACTGCCCCGGTCAGCCGGCCGGGGCGGGCGGGACCAGGGCGGTGCGGCCCGGGACGCCGGCCGCGGCGTCACCGACCGGCTGCGCACCATGGCGGTCTCCCGCCTCGGCCTGGCCGCGAGCCGGCGGATCCGCCACGGACTCGGGCCGGCCGTCGGCAAGGAGGAGGTGGCCGGTCAACTGGCCGTGCGGGTCCTCCCGTTCGCAATGCTCACCAACGCCTTCGTACCCACCGGCGGGATGCCGGGCCGGCTCGCCGCGACCGCCGACCGGAATCCGGTGACCGCGGCCGGTGACCGTACCCGGCGGCCGGGCGTGCATGCTGGACAACGTGGCCGGTGCAGGGCGAGGGTGGTGGCCATGGAGTACACCCACCTCGGCCGCACCGGCCTGACCGTCTCCCGCCTGTGCCTGGGCACCATGAACTTCGGTCCGCACACCGACGAGCCCAACGCGCACGCCATCATGGACGCCGCGCACGAGCACGGCATCAACTTCTTCGACACCGCCAACGTCTACGGCTGGGGCGCGAACAAGGGCCTCACCGAGACCATCATCGGCAACTGGTTCGCCAAGGGCGGCGGCCGCCGCGAGAAGACCGTGATCGCCACCAAGCTGTACGGCGACATGGGGGAGTGGCCCAACGAGGGGCGGCTGTCGGCGCTGAACATCCGCCGCGCGGTCGACGCCAGCCTGCGGCGGCTGCAGACCGACCACATCGACCTCTACCAGATGCACCACATCGACCGGGCCACTCCCTGGGAGGAGATCTGGCAGGCGATGGAGGTGCTGACCGCCCAGGGCAAGATCATCTACGTCGGCTCCAGCAACTTCGCCGGCTGGCACATCGCGCAGGCCCAGGAGGCCGCCCGGGCCCGCAACTTCCTCGGCCTGACCAGCGAGCAGTCGCTGTACAACCTGCTGGAGCGCAGCATCGAACGGGAGGTCGTCCCCGCCGCCCAGCACTACGGCCTCGGCCTGATCCCGTGGTCCCCGCTGCACGGCGGACTGCTCGGCGGGGTGCTGCGCAAGGAGCGGGAGGGCGTCCGCCGGACGATGGGCCGCTCCGCCGAGACCCTGGAGGCCAAGCGCGAACAGCTCCAGGCGTACGAGGACCTGGCCGCCGAAGTCGGCCACGAGCCTGGCGACATCGCGCTCGCCTGGCTGCTCTCCCGACCCGCCGTCACCGCGCCGATCGTCGGCCCCCGTACGGCCGAGCAACTGCACGCCGCCGTCCGCGCGCTGTCGCTGCACCTGGACCAGAAGACCCTCGACCGGCTCGACGAGATCTTCCCCGGCCACCGCACCGCCCCGGAGGACTACGCCTGGTAGAACTGGTGTCCTGCCCGGCGTCGCCCGCCGGGCAGGACACCGAGGGGGATCGGATGCGACGGCGGACCGTGATCGGGCTCGGCGCGGGAGCGGGAATCGGGTTCGGACTGCTGGGGCTCGGCCGACTGCTCTCCCCGGCGGCCGACGCGGCCTCGCCGAAGCCGCCTCTGCGCACCGAGACCGCCCCGCTGGAGCGGCGGTTCCCGCAACTCGGCCCGCTCTCCGACGCGAAGTGGCTGATCGACTCCGACGCGGACGACGCACGATCGCTTCCCTCGCCCGACCACGAGCTCGCCGGCTTCGTCCGTGCCCGCCCCGGCCTGCTGGCCGAGCTCCGGGCGGCCTTCGCCTTCGCGCCCGAGCAGCCGCCGACGTTCTCCTCCTGGTGGGAGGGCCCGCTGGCGGAGGCCGTCCCCAAGGACGTGCGGTGGGTGCGCAGCGAGGCCTTCGACGCCTCCGGGACGAACCACGGGTGGTTCCTCTTCGACCCCGGCAGTGACCTCGTATTCTTCCGCGCCGTCAACCCGCAGGTGGTCGTCGGGCCGTCGGTTGCGCCGCAGTCGGGCGGAAGTGCGTCAGGATGATGGGGTGAAGCCGATCATCCATCAGGTGCCGTACTACTCCCAGTGGGAGTCGCCCGAACTCGTGCCCGACATCCTGGACGGCACCGTCCAGGCCGCGGACGATCCGCTGTGGGAGCGCTCGGGCGCGGCGAGCGAGGAGGAGTACGAGTACTGGTCCTGGCGGCTGTGCGGTATGGCCTGCCTGCGGATGGCGCTCGACTTCTGGTGGGGCGTGGCACCCGCGGCCGTCCGGCTGGCGGAGGAGTGCCTGGAGGCCGGCGCGTACGTCCGGCACCCGGACGGCCGACTGGACGGGCTGACCCACGTGCCGTTCGCCGCCTACGTCCGCGAGCGCTGGGGCCTGGACGCCCAGGCGCACGCGCCGCTGCCGCCCGACCTCGTCCGCCGGGAGCTCGCCGAGGGACGGCTGGTGATGCTCTCCGTCCACCCCAGCATCCGCACCCTGGAGCCCCAGCCGCCCCGGCAGGGCGGACACCTGGTGCTGGCGGTCGGCGCGGACGAGCGGGAACTGCTGATCCACAACCCGTCCGGCTTCCCCGACGGCTCGCAGCAGTACGCCAAGGTGCCGTGGGGCGACCTCGAACGCTTCTACGCCGGACGCGGCATCGTGCTCGGGCCGCCCAGCCGGCCGCGCGCCGAGGACTGAGCCCTGCTGCTGCGCCCTGCCGCGGGCCGGGCGGCGGAAACCGGAGCGAGTGGTTCCGTCGTCTCTCCCGGTGAGGGATCCGGACGCTGCCGAAGGAGGCAGACGATGAGACGGTTGACGGCGATTCCGATGGCGCTCGTCCTCGCGGGCACCGGTACGGCGGTGGCCCCCACCGCCCTCGCGGCGGCGCCGCCGCCCCCGGCGGTCGTCCAGTGCCCCACCGGCTGGGGCAGCCTGCCCAGGGACCTGGCCGCCGACAATCTCCGGCCCCTGACCGACGTCCGCACCGGACAGCACGCCTGCTACGACCGGATCGTCCTCGACGTCCCCGGCACCTCGCCCGCCCACCCGGCCGGCTACCACCTCCGCTACGTCACGTCGGTCGTCCAGGAGGGCTCCGGCGAGCCCGTACCGGTCGGTGGTGGCGCGATCCTCGACATCGTCGTGGTCGCACCGGCGTACGACCCCGCCACCGGCGCCACCACCTACCCGGCCCACCCCGGCGCACCCCTGCCCGGTGTCGACCTCACCGGCTACCGCACCCTCCGGGACGCCCGCTACGCCGGCAGCTTCGAAGGCCGTACCCAACTCGCCCTCGGCCTCCGCGCCCGCCTCCCGTACCGCGTCTTCCAGCTCGACGACCGGCTCGTCATCGACATCGCCCACACCTGGCAGGCCGCCCTCACCGTCCGGTAGCGCCGCCCCGGTGGCCGGTCAGGGGGTGGCCGGTCAGGCGGTGGCGGGGAGGCCGATGGGGTTGACCTGGGGGAGGGCGGCGCGGCAGGCGGCGGAGATGGGGCGGAGGGCGGCGGCGAGTTCGTCGAGCTCGGTGCGGTGGAAGTCGGACCAGACGCGGGAGGCAGCGAGGTCCGTGGCGGCCTCCAGGGCGCCGTGGCGGAAGCGGCCGTCGGTGCTGACCGCGCCGGACGCGGTGAGCCAGCCGCGGTCGGTGAGCCGGGCGGTGGCGGCGTCCCACTCCTCGTCGGACCAGCCGCGGTTGGGCTGCAGGGTGTCGCGGCGCCCGTCCAGCGCACATCGCACGACCAGCGCCTCGCAGCCGTCCAGCCCCTCGGCGACCAGCGCCGCGACGTGCCCGTCGCCGCGGTGCTCGCGCAGCACGGTGGTGGCGTGCCAGAGCTTGGCCAGCCGCTCGGCGGGGCGGGGCAGCACCGCGTTGGCGGCGGCGAGCGTCCGTCCGCCGCAGTCCAGGCCGTCCACGGCCCGTTCCAGCAGCTCGACGGCGCGGTCGATCAGCACCGGCTCGACCGGTTCCAGCAGCCGGCCGAGCGCCGCGGCCCCGCCCTCGACCCGGGCCGCGAGCGCCTCCTTTGGCGAGGCCAGGGACCAGATGGCGGGCAGCGCCCGTTCCACCATGGGCGGCGCGAAGTTGAAGAACGCCGCGACCACCGGCGCCGCCTCGACCGCGCCGAGCGGCGCCGCCCGTCCGCCGAAATACCCGCGCCAGTAGCCGCGCAGACCGGCCGCCTCGTACGCGGCCCGGCCCTCGGGCGTGAAGTAGGTGACGGCGTGCACCGGCTCGAAGAGCCACCACAGGGCACGGGCGGGGTGGACCGGCTCGACCATCGGACACCTTTCTGGCGGTTCTGCTGCGATTGTGCCGTGATCCCCGGACGCTCCCGGGGCCGCGCGTCGGGCGCTGTGACGCGGGTCACGGGGGTCGCCGCCGCGTACCCGGGCCCGTCCCCACGGGGGATGATGGACCGGGGTGGCAGCACGGGCCGCCCGCACCGAGTCGTGAAGGTACCCGCACATGGCGCAGATCAACCCCAGCATCCTGTCCGCCGACTTCGCCCGCCTGGCGCAGGAGGCGGAGGCGGTCCGCGGCGCGGACTGGCTCCACGTGGACGTGATGGACAACCACTTCGTCCCCAACCTCACGCTGGGCGTTCCGATCGTCGAGTCGCTGGCCCGCGCCACCGACATCCCGCTCGACTGCCACCTGATGATCGAGCAGCCCGACCGCTGGGCCCCGCAGTACGTCGAGGCGGGCGCCGGCTCGGTCACCTTCCACGTCGAGGCCGCCGCCGCGCCGGTCCGGCTCGCCCGGGAGATCCGCGCCAAGGGCGCCCGCGCCTCGATGGCGCTCAAGCCCGCCACTCCGATCGAGCCGTACGAGGACCTGCTCCCCGAGCTCGACATGGTCCTGATCATGACGGTCGAGCCGGGCTTCGGCGGCCAGGCGTTCCTCGACATCATGCTGCCGAAGATCCGGCGCACCCGGGAGCTGATCGACAAGCACGGCCTGTCGCTGTGGCTGCAGGTCGACGGCGGTGTCGCACCCTCCACCATCGAGCGCTGCGCCGAGGCCGGCGCGGACGTCTTCGTGGCCGGCTCCGCCGTGTACGGCGCCGGCGACCCGGCCGAGGCGGTACGGGCGCTGCGCGCGCAGGCGGAGACCGCGGCGGCCGGCGCGCCCTGGGCGTGCAAGCACTGACGTCGTACGGCCGGCCCGCGGGAGCCGGCAACCGGAGGCCGGTCGGACGCGTCTGACGGCTCGTGGCATTCGGTGATCGAGAACCTGACGGGGGAACACACGTGGACGGGGTGACGCAGCAGCAGCGCGGGACAGACGAGCCGGCTCCGGACGACGGAAACGGCTCGGAGGGGACGAAGGCGCCGCGCCAGTCGGTCGGGCGGCGCCGGTTCCTCGGCGCGCTGGCCGTGGCCGGGGTCGGCGCACTGGCGGTCGGCGGGGCCGTGGTGGAGGACGTCCTGCCCGGCGGACCCCGGCTGCGCCGGGCGATCGGGATGACCGGCCCGGACGGCACCCTCCCGGCCGTCACCCCCGGCCAGGTCCGCACCCTCACCGTCGCCTCCGCGGCGCGCGGCCGCGACGTGAAGCTGATCGTCATGGACCCGCCGGGCACCCCGGCGGCCGGCCTGCCCGTCTGTCTCGCGCTGCACGGCCGCGGCGGCACCGCGCAGACCATGGTGGACGTCGGCCTGCCGCAGTTCCTCGCCGCGGGCGTCGCCGCCGGGGTGGCGCCCTTCCGGATCGTCGCCGTGGACGGCGGCGACGCCAGCTACTGGCACCGCCGTACCGCGGGCGACGACCCGATGGCCATGCTGACCGGCGAACTGCCCGGGTGGCTGCGCAAGCAGGGCCTGCCCGAGCCGTCGCTCGCGCTCGGCATCTCGATGGGCGGCTCCGGCGCGCTCCAGTACGCCCGCGCCCGGCAGGGCGGGCTGGGACGGGTCGCCCTGCTCAGCCCGGCCCTGTTCCGGGCCTGGGGCGACGCCCGGCCGCTGGACGCGTACCAGGACGAGGCGGACTGGCGCGAGCACGAGCCGCTGCTCCACCTCGACCGGCCGACGGCCGGCCGGATCGGCGTGTGGTGCGGCACCGAGGACCCGTTCTGCCCCGCCGCCCGCACCCTCACCGACCGCGCGGCCGTCGCCCGCTTCCCGCGCGGCGCGCACACCGACGGGTTCTGGAAGCGCGTGCTGCCGGAGGCGGTCGACTTCCTCGGCCGCGCCTGAACCCCCGCGCCTGAACCCCCGCGCCTGAACCCCTGCGCCTGAACCCCTGCGTCCGGTGGCCGGAGTCGCGCGGGTCTGCCGTCCGGCCCGGCCGTTCGCCGCGATACTGGGGCGCATGAGCAACCTCGACGTCAGGCCGACCCCCGACCGGTGCGGGCGGGAGGCGGCGAGCGGGCCGGTCAAGGACCTGCTGACCGGCCGCACCGTCCAGCTCGGCGAGTCCACGCAGGTACGGCGGCTGCTCCCCAACCTGGGGCGGCGGATGGTCGGCGCGTGGTGCTTCGTCGACCACTACGGCCCCGACGACATCGCGGACGAGCCCGGGATGCAGGTCCCGCCGCACCCGCACATGGGCCTGCAGACGGTGAGCTGGCTGCACGAGGGCTCCGTCCTGCACCGGGACAGCCTCGGCAGCCTGCAGACCGTCCGCCCGTACGAGCTCGGGCTGATGACGTCCGGCCGGGCCATCGCGCACTCCGAGGAGTCGCCCCGCGAGCACGCCCGCCTGCTGCACGGCGCCCAGCTCTGGGTGGCGCTGCCGGACGCCCACCGGCACACCGCCCCCGCGTTCGAGCACCACGCGGAGCTGCCCCGGGTCGGCGCGGACGGCCTCGACGCGAAGCTGATCCTCGGCACCGTGGACGGCGCCGCCTCGCCCGGCACCACCTACTCCGCCCTGGTCGGCGCCGACCTGACACTTCGGGAGGATGCCGAGCACCGGCTGCCGCTGGACCCGGGGTTCGAGTACGCGGTGCTCTCCATGACCGGCAGCGTCGACGTGGACGGCGTCCGGGTCGAGCCCGGCTCGATCCTCTACCTCGGTTGCGGCCGCCGCGAACTCCCCCTGCGGGCCCGCACCGACGCCTCGCTCCTGCTGCTCGGCGGCGAGCCGTTCGAGGAGGAGCTGGTCATGTGGTGGAACTTCGTCGGCCGCACCCACGAGGAGATCGCCCGCGCCCGCGAGGAGTGGAACGCCGGCACCCGCTTCGGCGAGGTCCACGGCTACGCGGGCGCCCGCCTGATGGCTCCCGACCTGCCGCCCGGCCCGCTGAAGCCTCGGGGCCGGGCGCGCTGAGCGGAGGGTCAGACCCGCATGCCCTGGACGTGGCGGGGTTCGACGACCAGGCCGTAGATCACCAGGATGTTGACGGCCATGATGAAGAGCGACCAGTACGGGAAGGTCGACATGAAGATCAGCTGGCAGATCAGCGCGATGCCGGCCAGCGCGATGCCGGTGAGCCGCGCCGCCCGTACGCCGAGGAGCACGCCGAGGCTGGCCAGGACCTGGACGATCCCCAGCACGACGAAGATCCAGCCCCAGGCGGTGTAGTTGAAGATCAGCAGGCGGTTGCCGTGGTTGGCGGTCGTCTCGTAGTAGCCGTGGTCGAGTACGGCGACGAAACCGTCGATGATGTTGAACAGGCCGCTCAGCATCAGCAGGATCCCGGCGAAGGCCACCCAGTGCGAGCGTTCCATCGGCGGCACGTTGCGGGGCGTGGTCGGGGGCTGTGACTCCATGCGTCCATCAGAACCAGCCGGGTGGGGCGCCGCAACGAGGGGTGAGCCGTTGGGGGTCGTCCGGGTGTTCAGCCCGCTGCCGCGGGCGGGCTGGGCGCGGGCCCGAGCAGGACCTCCACGTCGCCCTCCTCGTACGGGGGGACCGCCGATTCGGTGACGGGGGCCAGGGCGCCGTTGGCGCGGATGCGGAAGAGGATGTCGTGGCCCGCGGGGACGTCCGCCGCGGCGGGGCGGGTGACGATCGGGGCGCCGTCCCGGTGGCGCCGGTCGATCTCGATCCGGGTGAGCGCGGTCGCGAAGAGGATCCGGCCGCCGGTGTAGGGGGCGACCAGGCCGTGGCGGCGGTCCGGCGGTCCGAGGCGGTAGACCGGGCTCTCGCCGTTGCCGTGCAGGACGGTCGAGGCGAGGGCGTTGAAGTCGTCCTCGGCGGTGAGCAGCAGGACCGCGGTGATTCCTTCGAGTTCGGCGCCCGCGCCGGTGGCGGCCGCGAGCAGTTCGCCGGGGGCGAGTTCCAGCCCGGCCTGTCGGATCTGCTCCCGCTGGTGTTCGACGCCCGCCCACATCAGGACGTCGATGCCGACGGTGCGGAAGGCGCGGGCCACGTCGATGACCCAGGCGTCGCCGCCGACCAGCAGCGGCCTGGACCAGGCGTGGCGGCGCACCTTGAGCCGGGCGGCGAGCGGCGCCGCGGTGAAGGCGTACAGCGTCACCGTGCCGACGATGACCAGGAAGGTGATGGGCAGGATCTCGGCGGCCTTCGGCACGCCTGCGGCGGCCAGCGACGCGGAGAAGGTAGAGGCGGTGGAGGCGGCGACGATGCCGCGGGGCGCCATCCAGCCGACGAAGGCGCGCTCGCCGCTGCTGAGGTCGGTGCCGAGGGTGGAGACCAGGGCGACCAGCGGGCGGACCAGCAGGACCAGGACGGCCAGCAGGCCGAGGGCGGGCACGATCAGATCCTTCAGGGAGGACGGGGTGATGGTGGCCGGGATCGCGATGAACAGCACGCCGAGGATCTGCTGCACCAGGGTCTCGAGGAACGGGTTGCCGGCGGGCGCGTCCAGGCCGGGCAGGTTGGCCACCGCCACGCCGATCGCCACGGCGGCGATCAGTCCGGAGTCGTCGCGGAGCACGTCGCACACCGCCGCGACGCCGACCACCACCGCCAGCTGAGCGCTGGTCGCGAGCGTCTCGGCGAGACGCATCCGGCCCAGCAGCAGCCACAGCACGGCGGTGCCGACCGCGCCGCCGGCCAGCCCGACCGAGACGCTGGCCAGGAACCCGAGGATGCGGCCGAGGGGTGAGCCGTGCGGGCCGGTGAGGACCGCGTGGAAGACCAGCGCGCCGAGGATGCCACCGACCGGGTCGATCAGCGAGCCCTCCCAGGCGAGGATGTGCTGGAGGCGCTCGACCGGGCGGACGAAGCCCAGCAGCGGCCCCACCACGGTCGGCCCGGAGACGACCAGGATGGTGCCGAGCATCACCGCCGCGCCGCGCGACAGACCGAACAGCAGCTCGCCGAACGCCGTGGCGAACGCCCAGGTGACCCCCACCCCGAGCCAGAGCAGCCGGACCACCACCCGGCCGGTGTGCCCGCGCAGCCGCTTCAGGTCGAGGGCGAGGCCGGCGTCGTAGAGGATCAGCGCGACCGCGAGCGAGACCAGCGGGGTGAAGGCGGGGCCGAGCACGCGGACGGGGTTGATGTCGTCGGTCAGCGCGCCGGCCACGAACCCCACGGGCAGCAGGACCACGATGGCGGGGAAGCGGAAGCGGGCGGCGACGATCTGGCAGCCCACCGCGAGGA
The DNA here is from genome assembly GCF_024172095.1 of Kitasatospora cinereorecta. Taxonomy (GTDB): domain Bacteria; phylum Actinomycetota; class Actinomycetes; order Streptomycetales; family Streptomycetaceae; genus Kitasatospora; species Kitasatospora cinereorecta. The sequence continues at coordinate 766,574 of NZ_JAMZDX010000002.1, forward strand.
CCAGGGTCAGGCCGACGCCCAGCAGGATCTGGTCTGCCGTCACCCCGTGATGCTAGGTCCTCGTCTTCGGGTCAGGTCGGATCGGCGCGCGCGGCGTTGATCGGTACGGGTGGTGGAAACGACGACGCCGGGGTGCGGTGGGCACCCCGGCGTGGAGTCGGTGGCGAGGAAAGCGGAGGGGCTAAATTCTTTGGAGGAAGGTGAGAAGGAAGCCCGTCCATGGCCTCGCCGGGAGCAACGGTAGCAGTCAGGCGGGGATCAGGGCGCGCAGGTTTCCGGGGGTGACGACCACCGAGTCGGGGTGCAGGCCGTCGGGCCGGTCCAGGCCGATCCAGGTGACCGGGCCCTCCGGGACGGTGGCGCCGTCCCAGAGGGTGGTGGCGGTGGCCCGGTCGGCGAGCAGGTCGACCAGGTGGCGGACGGTCAGGTACTCGTGCTCGACCACGCCGCGCACCAGGGCGGCCACCGAGACCCGGTTGCCCTCGACCCGGTTGGCTGCCGGGTTGCCCTTCAGGTACAGGTGCAGCCACCTGGCGTGCCAGCGCCCGTCGTCGCCGCGGACGAAGACGAGCGGCAGCGCGACCCGGCCCGGGCCGCGCAGGTCCGACTTCATCCGCACCGTGCGCGGCTCGAACGGCCGGCCCTGCTGCTCGGCCTCGCGCAGCATGAAGCCGAAGAACGACTCCTCGACCTCCTCGAAGCCCTCGCCGGAGTAGATGTTCACCTGCGGGACGATGAACGCGCCGGGCACGGCGCCCAGCCGCAGGTTGATGAACTCCGAGGCGCCGTCGGGGGCTTCGGTGATGTCGCCGGAGTGCTCGCCGCCGACGCCGGTGAGCGCGGTGTACGACAGCCAGCCAAGGGTGTCGTACGCCTCGTCCAGCATCAGCGCCGACAGGTCGAAGTCGGTGGTGTGCCGGGCCTGCTTCCAGTACACGAAGAAGCGCAGCAGCTCGCCGTCGACGGCGGAGCGCGAGCCGCGTGGGAGCACGCCGAGGCCGGCGGTGGTCGCCCTTCCGCTGAGCGGCAGGGCGACGTCGAGGACGTCCGGGTCGATCAGCAGGTGCCCCGGATCGGGCAGGCGGCGCCGCGTCTCGGCGTCCAGCAGGTCGGCGAGGCGCTTGCGCTCCGGCTCCAGGACGGGCCGGCGGTCGTCGGCGGCGACCCAGGCGCGGCCGGTGCGGTTGACGAAGACGCGGCTGCCGCCGTCCTCCGCGCCCTCGCCGGCGCGGTTGTGGAGGTGCTCGCGCAGGGAGAGCAGGACCCGGCCGGAGACGCGGGCCGCGACCTGTTCGGCGGCGGCCGTCACCGCGTCGCGCTCGTCCTGGGTGCGGCCGGTGCGCAGCAGCCGGTCCAGGGCGCGGAACAGCCGGCCCGGGGCGGCGGTCAGCAGCTGCGCGGCGCCCACGACGTCGCCGGCGGCCAGCAGCTCCTCCAGCCGGCTGTCCAGGGTGCGGGCCCGCTGCTCGCCCCGGGCCACGGCGAAGACCTGGGCGGCGTGCGGCCGGCGCGGGTACTCGTGCGGGTGGAGTCGCTCGCCGAGCCGCTTGAACGCCTCGCGGTGCGCGGTGACGTCGGACAGTTTGGCCGGGGTCTGCGCAACGACCGCGTCCAGGGCGGCGAGCAGGGCGCGGCGGACGGCACGCGGCATCGAACGGAACCGGGTCGGCGCCGCGAGGCTCACGTCGCCGTCACAGAGCGCGCAGGCCAGGCGCAGGACGTCGGTGACGGTGTCCACGAGGAGGTCGGCGCCCGCGTCGAGGCGGGCCAGGTTGACCACGGCCCGGTTCTCCCGGACCGGGATCGCCGCCGGCTGCTCGCCGGCCACGCAGTGCTCGGCGAGCAGGCGCAGGTCCGCCAGGCCCTCCTCGCCCAGCGGCGTGCTGCTGCCGGCCAGGGCCAGGTAGAGGGCGCGGACCTCGTCCTCCGGCGTGCCGCCGGGGTGCAGCACGGTCAGCCGGTCGCCCGCGGCGGTGATCAACTCGTCGTGCACGGCGAGCATGTCGGCGTACGTGTGCCGGTACCTGCCGTACGTCGGCAGCGTCAGCAGGTCGACCGTGCCGGTGCCCAGCTGCGCGAGGGTGGTCTCGCGGGTGGTGTCGTCGGCGACCGCCTCGGCGATGCAGCGCACCCAGAAGTCCAGCGTGTCGGGCACGTTGAGGGGGAAGTCGATGAAGTAGACGTTGTGCCCGACATGGTCGCCGGTCATCGCCCGGACCGTCGCGAGGGTACGGGCGGCGGTTTCGGCGACCACCTCCCCGGGCAGCCGGGACAGCCGGTCCAGCAGGCCCGCGGAGAGCTTGAACCCGACCGACATCAGCGCAGCGTCGAACTGCCGCGCGGCGGCCTCGCCCTGCCCGGCGGGGTCGAACACCGCATCAGCGACCGGGAGACGGAGGGTGTGCCGGACGACCAGGGACTCGAGAGGGTGGGCCATGGTCGGATGATCGCAGAACTGTGCGATCCGCCGCACGCCGTTTCGAGGGGCCCGAGGTCCGGGGCGGGCCCTACCGTTCGCGGGTGGGCGCGAAGTAGTCGGCGAGCATGGTGGTGGTCCAGCCGGCCTGGCGCTGTTCGCCGCGCGGGCCCATCTCGGCGAACCACGGCTTCACGTCGAGGACCGGGGTGCCGTGCACCGCGTCGAGGTCCTCGACGTGCAGGTCGAGGCCGTCGACCTCGAGCAGCCGGCAGCGCGAGACGCCGAGCCAGTTGAGGCGGCGCATGTTGCGGTGTCCGAAGATGCCGACCTCGGGCCAGTCCGGGTTGTCCCGGGGGCGCCGGGCGCCGAGGTTGAGGTCGGTGGGGTCGGTGAGGTGGAACCGGAAGACGATCTCCAGATGGGAGAAGTCGTCGAGCCCCTTGGTCGCGTCCGGGGTGAACCGGGTCCCGTCCAGGCGGATGACGGCGCGGGTGCCGCCCCAGTGGTCGTCGGTGGGTTCGGTCCGGCCGCCTATGACGTGGCCGAGCGCCTCGACCTCGAATCTCTCACGGTCTGTCATGCGACTGCTCCCTCGTCAGGTGGTGGCGGAAAGGTAGGCGGCGGCCCGTGCGTCGACCTCGCCGGTGGCCCGGGTGCCGCGGCGCCGGTACGGGGACAGCAGGCTGCGCATCTCGGCGGCGGCCTGCCGGGTGCGGCCGGACCGTACGCCTTCCATGGCGTCCAAGGCCTTCGACCAGGTGGCGCAGGCCTCGTCGATGTTCTTCATGCGCGCATGGACGGCGCCGAGATACCCGAGGGTGACCGCGTGGGTGCGGGTGAAGGTGGCGGACCTTCGGGTGCGGACGCTGCGGCGGAACTCCCGTACGGAGGCGTCCAGGTCGCCCATGTCCCGTAGCGCGCAGGCCGTTTCGTGGGCGAGACTGGCCTCGCCGAAGAAGAACACGCGGTCGGGCTCGCCGATGTCCGGGTGGGCGGAGGCCAGGTCGTCCTCGGCGCGCAGCAGGGCCTTTCCGGCCGCGTGTCGGCGACCGGCGGCGGCGAGGCTGCGGGCGTGGACGACGCCGAGCAGGGCCCGTTCGCGGGGGGTGGCGAGCCGGTACCGGTCGCCCGCGACGGAGGCCGCGGCGAGGCCGAGGGCCTCGTCCGGGTGGCCGAGGTCGATGGCCTGATGGGCCATCGCCCGCAGCACGTGGGCGGCCATCGGGGCGTCGCCGGCTTCGGCGGCGAGCTTCACCGCCTGGGTGAAGTAGTGCTGCGCGACTGCGTGCCGGCCGGAGTCGAAGGCCATCCAGCCTGCCAGGTAGGCGAGTTCGGCGGCGGTGGTGAACAGGCCGCGGCGGACCCGGTCGTCGGTGAAGCCGCCGTGCAGGTAGGCAGTCACGTCGGTGGTCAGGTACTGCACCACGGCGGTCCAGGCGTGCGCCCCGCCGCGGCGTTGGTCCACGGTCGAGAACATCGCGGTCATGTCGCGGACGGCGTCGAGGTCCCCCGGCCCGACCCGTCGGGTGGAGCGGTCGCGCCGGGCGCTCGCGCTGTCGGCCATCCGGTCCCACCACTGCTGGTCGGGCAGGCCGAGCGCGGCCACGGAGTAGACCGTCATCCCCAATGCCCGTCTTCGTTCCATGTGCACGTCGGCTCTCCCGAGTTCGGCCAGCGCGGTCAGCGTATCGGTGTGCCAGTCCGGGGTCGGGGCCGCGTGCTCGGGCAACCCGATCTCGGTGGGTGTGACCACGCGCCCGCGCAGGGCGCGGCTGAGCGCCTCGGCCAGGTAGGCGGCAGTGTTCCCGGACGGCTGCCGGCCGCTGATCCACTGCGAGACGGTCGACTTGTTGGTCTGCAGGCGCTCGCCGCGTTCGGCCGCGACCCGTTTGACCAGGCGGGCCAGGGCGTCGCCGGACAGCCCGGTCTCCGAAATGAGGGCCCGTAATCGTTCGTTCGGTTCGCGCGGTGATGCCACAGTGCCACCCTCTGTCGGAGCGTTAAACCGGTTAAACCGCGTAGCGCGCCCAACACCGTACTCCTGGTCAGGGATCGGCGGTTCACTGAATTCACACCACCCGCCCGAACATCTCACCGCGCCCTCGTGCAGGAGACCGTCCATGGCAGTCCGCTTCAGTCCGCCCACCGAGCTCGCCCGGGTGCGTACGCGCCGGCTGGCCGTCGACGCCTCCGGCAGCAGGGAGCGGCGGGCCCGGGTCGCGCAGCGCGCGCGGCGGCGGGTGGCCGGGATCGCCACCCGCTGGGGGCTGCCGGAGGCGGTGCTGGACTCGTTCGAAGTGGTCGCGGCCGAACTCATCAGCAACGCCGCGCTGCACGTGGGCGGCCGCATCCTGATCGGCCTGCGGCTCTCCCCGGACGGGGACGCCGTCGTGATCGAGGTGCGGGACCACAGCCGGGCCACCCCCGACGGGAGCCGGGCCGACCCGTTCGACGAGCACGGCCGCGGCATGCTGCTGGTCGAGGCCCTCGCCGACCGCTGGGGCCTCACCGCGCTGCCGGACGGCAAGCGGGTCTGGGCCCGGCTCCCGGTCGAGCCGCCGGTGCGGATGCCCCCGCCGTCGCGGACCGCCCGCCGAGCGGCGCTGCTCGCCGACGCGCTGGCGTGCGGGCGGCACGGCGCGCTCGGTCCGCTGCGTGCTCCGGCCGCCGCCGGGTGTTCGCCGCGGTCCGCCCCGATCGGCGACTGCCGGGCGGAACTCGCCCGCTGAAGCCTTTGGGGCGCCGATGTGCTCCGCGCGGCCCAGCCGGTCTCGCACCGGCTCCCGGGCCCGGAGCACGCTGGAGGTCCGGTGGACCGACCGTCCACCGCCGCCGACGGGAGAGCAGCAGCCATGACCTACACCGTGGATTTCGTCGACGTCTCGACCGTCGGCCTGGAGTCGTCGCCCGTCGCGGAGGCGCTCGCGGGCCTGCGGGCGAACGAGGCCCGCTACTTCAGGAACAAGTACGACCACGTCTTCACCGTGGAGCCGGCGGACGACGCCCGGGAGGCCGTGGAGTGGGTGCACCGCATCCTCGCGGAGGAACGCGAGATCGTGATCGCGTCCCGGCCGCTGGAGGCCACCGCCTTCCAGGTCGAGAACATCCGGATGGCCTACGTGTTCTACGAGAGCGGGCTGTCGATCAACGTGATGTACACCGTCGACGACCCCAAGAAGCGCGCGGTCGGGTTCAAGCTCTCCGAGGGGATGGAGGTGCCCGAGGAGCTCGCCTCCCGGTTCAAGTTCGCCCGGCAGAAGTCGAAGCTCGCCGGGACGATCCGCGGTTCGTACTTCGTCGTCAAGAACGAGTACTGAACCGAGGGCGGCCGGTGCCCGTCAGGCGGAGGAGGACGCGGCGAGCCGGTAGAGGCCCTTGCGGTCGTAGTAGCTGGTCATCGCCCAGCCGAGCAGCAGCGCGAGCACCGTCCCGACCGCGATCATGATCCAGGCGCGGCCGAGTCCGGCGTCGGCCCGGGCGTCGAAGTAGAGGATCGCCCGGACCCCGTCGCTGAGCTGCCGCATCGGCTCGAACCTGGCCAGGAAGCGGTAGAAGTCGGGGAGTGCCTGCAGCGGGATGGTGGCCCCGGACGACGGCAGCGCCAGCACGATGAACACGAACATGCTGACCAGCTGCCCGATCCCGCCGAAGGTCGCGTTGATCGCCTGCACGCCGAGGCCGACGGCGGCGCTGGCGCAGAACGAGAACAGGAAGAGCATCGGCAGGTGCGAGGCGTCCATACCGAGGATGCCGATGGTGGCCAGCATGACGACGGCCGAGGTGAGCAGCGCGATGCCGACGCTCATCACCGACTTGACCAGCCACGTCCGGCGGCGGGTGATCGGCACCGTCCGCCGGCGGGTGTGCCACGGGCCGAGCTCGTTGTCGGTGTAGCCGAGCGCGACGTCCACGCCGTTGCCGATGACGTTGCCGCCGAGGAAGCCGGCGAGCACCAGCAGCAGGGTGTAGTAGAAGGCGCTCAGGCCGAGGCCGCTGTGCGAGCCGATCGGGTGGCCCACCTGGGTGGTGACGGTGATCGGGTCGGCCAGCAGCAGGGCGGACGGGTTGGAGACCTGGGTGCCCTGCTGGGCGGCGCGCTGCGCGGCGGTGGCGGTCAGCTGCTTGCCCAGGTCGAGCGAGGCGCGGTGGGCGGCATCGGTGGCGATCGAACTCGCGAAGGACGAGGCGAGGCTGCCCGAGCCGGGGTTGGTGAGCACGACGGCGGTGGGCCGGGCGGGCGCACCGGTCGGCGGCCGGCCGAGGCCGGCGACGGCCGCCGTGAAGTCCTCCGGGATCAGCAGCGCGCCGTACAGCTGGTTGGAGGCGAGCTTCTGCTGCGCCTCGGCGGGGCTGAGGACCTGCCAGGCGACCCGGTCGTCCGGGTCGGGGGCGGCGGCGACGGCGGCGGTGATGCTCGCGCCGAGGTTCTGCTGCTTCCCGTCGACGGTGGCGCCCCGGTCGGCGCTGACCAGGCCGACCGGCACCCGGTGCAGGTCGATCCGGGGGTTGAGGATGCCGCCCATGTAGAGCAGCGAGAGGAGCAGCGCGACGATGCCGGTCAGCGCGGTCGGCAGGATCCAGATCCGGGGGTTGCGCAGCACCTGCGCCACGGTCGCACCGCCCCCCGGCGGGGGAGGCGGGGGCGGTGGGGTCGGTTCGGCCGGCGGCTCGGCCGCGCCGGGCGGGGCGGGCGGTGTCACTCGTACCTCCTGCGCTCGTCCCGCCGGTACCGTCCTGGCCGGCGCCCTTCCGGACCGACCGTACGCGGCCGGGGAGCCGTTGCCCCCGACCGCCGGTCGGCGTCCGGACGGATGTCACCCGACCGGACGCCGACCCCCGGTCGGGGGCGGGCACGGCGGGCTCAGTGGAGGCAGAGGCAGAACGGGTGGCCGGCCGGGTCCGCGTAGACCCGCCAGTTGGCGTCCGGGCGGAGCTCGTCCGTCCGCTCCAGCACGGTCGCGCCGAGGGCGAGCGCCCGCTTCTCCTCCCCATCGAGGTCGTCCACGTCGAAGTCCAGGTGGACCTGCTGCGGGTGCTGCTGGCCGGGCCAGGCGGGCGGCCGGTAGCCGTCCACCCGCTGGAAGGCCAGCGGGGTTCCCTCGAACCCGTGCACCTCCAGCCAGCCCGGGTCCTGCGGGTCCTCGACCACCCGGCCGCCGAGCAGCTCGGCATAGAACTGCGCGAGCCGCACCGGATCGGCGCAGTCCAGCGCGACCGCCTGCAGTTTCCGAATCACGTCCGACACCCTTCGTCCGGCGGCGCTTGTGCGACCGACCCCGTTTCCGGGGACTCGTACCCGCCGCGGGGACGGGGATGCGCGGGGACGGCCGCGGGGGGTGAGCTGCGGTCTCCCTCGGCACCGGCCGTTACGGTGGGAAGGACGGGGGCGTCGATCCCGGACGAGGTGGCTGATGCACGCGATCACCGACTGGCTGTCCGGCCTGTCCGGCCCGGTCGTCTACGCGGTCGTCGCCGCCCTGGTCTTCGTCGAGGACGCGCTGTTCCTCGGCTTCGTCGTCCCCGGTGAGACGGCCGTCGTCCTCGGCGGTTTCCTCGCCCACCAGGGCAGGGTCTCGCTCGGCCTGATGCTGCTGGTCGTGGTCCTGGCGGCGGTCCTGGGGGACTCCGTCGGCTACGAGGTCGGCCACCGCGCCGGCCCGGCGATCCTGGACAGCCGACCGATGCGCCGGCACCGGGAGCGCATCGCCGGCGCCCAGGACCTGATCCGCCGCCGCGGTCCGGCCGCCGTCTTCTTCGGCCGGTTCGTCGCCTTCTTCCGCGCCATGATGCCGGCCCTGGCCGGCATGTCCCACATGCCGTACCGCCGCTTCCTCCTCTTCAACGCGCTCGGTGGGCTGGTCTGGGGCGTGGGCTTCACGCTCCTCGGCTACTTCGCCGGCGCCGCCTACAGCCGGGTCGAGGGCCTCGTCGGCAGGGCGCTCGCCATCGCGCTGGCCGTCCTGGTGGTCGCCGCCCTCGTGGTCTGGCACGTGCGCCGGCGGCGCAGCAGGTCCGACCCGCCGCCGGACAGCGGCGGCGACGACGACCGGTCCTGAGCCCGTCCGCACGCGTCCGATTGTCACCAACAGGAGCCGTGAGGCGCTAATCTGTCGGACCGTCAGTGTGTTCGGAGATCGCACGCACTGCCGCGTTCACCGCTTCCGCGCCTTCCCCGCTCCGGGGGCACCCGTGCGCCGGGGAGCCTTCGCCACAGTGATCGAGGAGGACGGGCCGATGCCGCGGGAGCGTACCGACCAGGAGGCGTTTTCGCTGGTCAGACCGTACGTGGCGGATGTCGTCGTGTACGACGGGACCCTTGCCGACCCGGAGCCGGCCGCCGACGGCGAGCGCCAGGCCATCTTCCCGCCGCTGCCGCCGGCCGGCGGGAACGACATCGGCCTCTACACGTTCGAAACGTTCGAAGCCGTCCCGGCGCCGTCGACCGCCGGGACCGACCGTCCGACCGGACAGGCCCGGCGCGCCGCCGACCGGCGCCGCATCCTGCTCACCTCCGGGCTCGGGCTGGCCGGCTGCCTCATGGCGGTGGTCGCACCGCTCGCCGTCGTCTCCCGGGAGAACCGGCTGTCCGCGGCCCTGACGGAGGTCCTGGAGGTCCCGCCGGAGCCCGCCCTGCCGGACTCCAGCGCGCTCCCCGCCCTGCGGACGCCGACCCCCGGCCGGACGACGGTGCCCAGCGGGCGCCCGAGCAGCGGCCGCGCCGCGACCGGCGCCCCGTCCGAGTCCCCGGCCCGCACCGCGGCCGCCGCGGGCGGCGACTCCGCGCAGTCGGCGCCGCTCCCGCCCACCGGGGAGCCCGGTACGGCCGGCCCCGTCGCGCAGAGCCCGACACCGCAGCCCACCGACAGCGGCTCCGCTCCGGCGCGGGCGCTCAAGCAGGGGGACTCCGGCCCCGAGGTCAGGGCCCTCCAGGAGCAGCTCACCAGGGCGGGCTGCGGCAAGGGCCGGTGGACCCCGACGGGCACCTTCGACGACACCACCCTGCGGATGCTGCGCCAGTTCCAGGGGACCTCGCCCGACCTGCGCTCCGAGGCCCAGGCGGGCGAGTACGGCCCGAGGACCCGGGCGCGGCTGGAGAAGCGGGCTGCCCGGACCTGCTGATCACCGGCCGTCGCCGGCGGTGGGTCACCGCTCGTCCGCTGTGCCTTGGGCGTCCGTCGGGCCTTGCTCGTCCGTCGGCCCGCGGCCGGTCCCGCGGGAGCGGCCGCGGGCGGAGGTCCGCCACCGGGAGCGGACCTCGTCGACGAGTTCCTGCCACTCCCGGCGGACCTCGTCGTCGGGAGGCCGTTCACCGCGGCGGATCCGGCCGAGTTCGTCGCCCACCTCCCGTCCGACCGCCGCCGCGCCGACGATGACGACCATGGCGCCGAACAGGGTCGACAGGGTCGCGAAGACCGCGCCCACCGAGCCGTACCGGTTCGCGTAGGAGCTGAGCGCGCGCGGGAGGTACACGGCCACGCCGACCGAGTAGGCCGCGGTCAGCACGGCCGCGATGGCGCCGAAGGGGACCAGGTCGGCCGGGGCGATCCGCCGGGCGGACAGCACCCATCCGCCCCAGACCAGGAAGGCCGTGGTCAGCGGCGCCACCGCCGCCACCGCCACCAGGTCGTAGCGTCCGCTGTCGAGGGCGGTGTGCAGCCAGGCGGTGGCGATCAGGTAGGCCGCCAGGCCGAGGATCCACCGCAGGCCGTTCAGGGTGTTGCGCACGCTGAGCGGTCGGAGCTCCCAGGTCTGCTCGAACATGCGCTGCACCGCCCGGCTGAAGCTCAGCAGCGAGATCGCCAGGAACACCGCCCCGAGGACGTCCACCCCCACGTCCGTGCCCGTGGGCGGCGCCAGGACCTCCTTCACCGAGTCGGCCCCGCCGCCGGTCAGGCCGTAGCGCTCGACCACGTGGTCCGCGACGTCGCCCCGGCCGAGTCCGGACAGGACCGACCCGCACAGGATCGCCAGCGGCAGCAGCGCCGCCAGCGCTCCGGAGGCGAGTGCCATGGCACGGTCGAACCCGACGATCTGCTGGAACCGCTTGGCCACGCGCAGCGTGAACGCGGGACGCAGCCAGAACGTCATGGACCCGATGACGACCTCGCGCCTGACCCGAACCGTCCCGTCCTCCCGTGCTCCCGTGCTCGCGTGCTCCCGGCGATGGCGACCGGTCACGAGCCTAGGTCCTCTCGCCCGGATCACGTCGGATCAGCGCGCGCAGAGGGGCTACCGCGGGGTGGTGTCGTCGGGGCGGAAGGGGGCGCCGTGGCCGGGGACGACCAGGTCGGCCGCGGCCAGCACCCGCAGCCGGGAGCTGCGCAGCAGGTCGCGGTCGGGTGCGACCGGGTCGTCCGCCGGACCGTTCGCGTGCCACCACAGGTCGCCGGCGAAGGCGACCACGCCGGTGTCGGTGCCGGCCAGCAGGGTGATGTCCTCGGGGCTGTGACCGGGGGTGCGGATCAGGCGCAGCGAGGGGGTGAGGTGGTGGCCCTCCGCGTCGCGGTTGGTCCACTGGTCGCCCCGGTACTCGACCTTGTGGTCGTGCACCCGGGCGCGGGGGAAGAGGCCGACGTTCATGGTGTTGTCCGGGTGGTGGTGGCTGAGCACAACGTCGGTGATGTCCTCGGCGGTGAGGCCGAGTTCGGCGAGCGGGGCGAGGATGTCGTCGGGGCTCGCGACCATGCCCGGGTCGAAGATCACGTGCCGGCCGGCGTCGGACACGTAGGAGACGGTGGCGGCGACCCCGGGGCCGGTGGAGCCCACGTAGCCGGTGGTCAGGACCTGGTACACGGCGCTGCGGCCGAGCGGTGCGTCTGTCATGGCTTCGATCCTTCCGGGCGGGGGAGCGGCGGACGAGTGGCACGGATGCCGTTGATCGCAGGATTTGTGCCACGGCGTCATCTGCTGTGCCAGACTGCCGCCGTGCCGCCCTTCACGACCGTCGCCGCGTACGCCCCTCCCGGTGTCGGGCTGCTCGCCGCCGGGATCGTCGCCGAGGTGTTCGGCCCGCACGGGGCGGAGCTGCCGGGCTTCGACTTCGCGCTGTGCGCCGACCGCCCCGGACCGGTGCCCTCGGACTGCGGTGTGCCGCTGTCGATCGCGTACGGGCTGGACCGGCTGGCCGGGGCCGACCTGGTGATCGCCCTGCCCGGGGCCGGGTTCCGCACCCCGCCCTCGCCCGCCGTGCTGGCGGCCCTACGGGCGGCGCACGAGCGCGGCGCGGTGGTCGCGGCGCACTGCGTGGGCACGTTCGCGCTCGCCGCCGCGGGTCTGCTGGACGGGCGGCGGGCGACCACCCACTGGCGGTTCGCCGCCCTGCTCGCCGAACGCCACCCTGAGGTGGCCGTGGACGCGGACGCGCTCTACGTCGACGAGGGGAGTGTGGTGACCGGCGCCGGTGCGGCCGCCGGCTTCGACCTGTGCCTGCACCTGCTGCGGCGCGAGTACGGTGCCGCGTTCGCCAACGCCGTCGCGCGGGACGTGGTGCTGCCCTCCCACCGGGACGGCGGGCAGGCCCAGTACCTGGCCGCGCCCGTTCCCGAGGACGGCCGGGACGAGCGCCTCGCCGAGGTGCTCGGCTGGGCCCGCGAGAACCTCCACCAACCGCTGCCGGTCACCGAACTGGCCCGCCGGGCCGTGATGAGCCGGCGGTCCTTCGCCCGCCGCTTCACCGCCGCGACCGGCACCACCCCGCACGCCTGGCTGCGGGAGCTGCGGCTGAGCAGGGCGGAAGAGCTGCTGGAGACCACCGACCTGCCGGTCGAGGAGATCGCCTGCCGGGTCGGGTACGGGAGCGCGGCGGTGCTGCGGGAGCACTTCGTGCGGCGCCGGGGGGTGCCTCCCCGCTCCTACCGGCGGGCCTTCGCCGCAGCGCAGTAGAAGTCCGTCCGCCTATCGGTGGTCCGGGTCGGGTCCGGTGGTGCCGGAGGCCGCTTCCGGCCTGGAGTACAGGATCTCGCGGGCCTGTTCGGCGGCGCGGGTGATGCTCTCGGTGACGAAGTCGAGGAAGCGGGCGACGTTCTCCAGGCGGGTGGCGGCCGGGGTGCCGGCCCCGAGGACGCCGACGCCCTGGCGGGCGGCCTCGACGAACGTGGCGTTGTCCCGGGCGCTGCGGATCATCGACTGGTACCAGAGGTCGTCGTCGACGATGTAGCGCTCGCGGCGGCGTTCGTCGCGCTCCCGGCGGATCAGTGCCAGTCCGTCGAGGAAGGCGATCGCCTTGGAGACGGACGCCGGGCTGACCGCGAGGCGCCGGGCCAGCTCGGCCGCGGTGAGGCTGCCCGCGTCGGTGGTGTAGAGGCAGGCCATGACCCGGGCCGGCATCCTCGGCACGCCCGAGACCATGAGGACGGTGGTGAGCGTCTCCTGGTACGCGGCCACCGCCTCGGCATCCCGGCCGTGGGGCTGCGGGGCCGGCTGCGGACCCCGGGCGGTGGAGGCCTGGCGCCGGTGGGCACGCTGCTCGGTGGCGCGGTGGGCCAGGTCGGCGCGGTAGGCGGTGGGGCCGCCGTTGCGCATCACCTCGCGCGTGATCGTCGAGGTCGGGCGTTCGAGCCGGCGGGCGATCTCGGCGTAGGGGAGGCTGTCGGCCAGCCCCAGCGCGATCTGGCGGCGTTCCTGCTGGGTGAGCCTGCCTCCCGGCATCGCGGTCTCCTCCTGGGTCGGTGCGTGGCGCCCCCACCATAGCGTTCACTCACAGTCCATTGCAATGGTGTCGGCGACTGACGTTGCGTTATCTGACAGGGCGTTGCAACGAAATCCCCTCATTGACCTGCATTTTCAATGTTCTTCGGCAACAGGCATGTTGTCGAGTTGTGGAAAGCAACGTAGCGTTTCACTCATCGGAAAACGCCAGCGAGCACCGGAGAACACCATGCAGAAGTTCCTCACCACCGCCCCGATCACCGCCGTCCTGGACATCCCCGCCGGCCGCGTCCAGCTCATCGCCGCCGACCGCGCCGACACCACGGTCGAGGTGCGGCCGGCCGACCCCGGGAAGAACCGCGACGTCCGCACCGCCGAGCAGACCACCGTCGAGCTGACGGACGGCGTCCTGCAGATCCGGACCGCCGGGGCCGAGAACCGGCTCCTCGGCCCCTCCGGATCCGTCGAGGTCACCGTCAAGCTGCCCGCCGGCTCGCACGTCGAGGCCACGACCGGGAGCTGCGAGCTGCGCGGCGTCGGCCGCCTCGGCGACGTGGCCTTCGACGGCGCCTACCGCCAGACCAAGATCGACGAGGCGGCGAGCGTCCGCCTCACCGCCGTCGACGGCGACGTCGAGATCGGCCGACTGGGCGGCCCGGCCGAGATCAGCACCACCCGGGGCGACATCCGGATCACCGAGGCCCTCGGTGGCACCGTCCACCTCACCACCCAGTCCGGCGACATCACCGTCGGCGCCGCCGCGGGCGTCTCGGCCAAGCTCGACGCCCACACCGGTTACGGCCGGATCGGCAACGCCCTGCGCAACGACGGCACCGTCACCCTCGACATCCGCGCCACCACCACCCACGGCGACATCACCGCCCGCAGCCTCTGACCCGGCAGCGAACCCGCGCGGCCGGGCCGCCCACGAGCACGCGGCCCGGCCGGCCGCCCGCACACCCGACACCATCACGGAGAACGCCATGACGAAGAACCCCACAGCCTCGACCACCTCGGCGTGGACCGGCATGGTGCCGGTCGACGACACCGCCCTGGCCGTCACCGACACCGGCGGCCCCGGCATCCCGGTGGTCTACCTCAACGGCCAGTTCGCCACCCAGGGTTACTGGCAACGGGTCATCACCGACCTGGGCACCACCGACTGGCGACACATCACCTACGACGAGCGGGCCCGCGGCCGGAAGTCGAAGACCTCTGCCGACTACTCCTTCGAGGCCGCCGTCCGTGACGTCGACGCCGTCCTCGCCGCCCGGGGCGTGGACCGGGCCCTCGTGGTGGGCTGGTCCTACGGCGCGTTCGTCGCCGCCCACTGGGCGAGCCGCAACCCCGACCGCGCCCTCGGTGCCGTCCTGGTCGAGGGCGCACAACCGCACGACTGGCTCGACGACGCCATGGAACAGCGGATCCGCAAGCAGTTCCGCCAGTGGAGCTGGCTGCTGCCCCTGCTGCGCCCGACCGGCCTGACCCCGCGGATGAACGCCGAGCAGATGGCCGAGTGCAACATCGAACTCGGCAAGGTCGCCCGCGAGCGGGCACTCGGCCCCGTACTGGACGCCATCACCGTCCCGACGCGGTACGTGGTCGCGTCAGGGGCGTCCCTGGGCAGCCGCGGCGACGAACAGGAGGTGATCCGGGCGAGCCTCGGCGCGGTGGCCGCCCGCAACCCGCACATCGAGATCAGCGCGAAGGTCGCCAGCAACCACGACGCGATCCTCAAGAAGGACTTCCGCGCCGTCGCCGACGCCGTGCGCGACGCCGCAGCCGTGGCCGGCTGACCACGCGACGCCGTCCGCCGGCCGCCGATGGGCCGGGAGCGTGACAGCGGGCCATCGGTTCCGCGCTGCGCGGCCCGCCGCTCGTATGGTGAGCGCAGGCGGCAGAGGACGAGGACGTGAGCGTGAGCGAAGCGGCGATCGACTACCGGGCGGTCTTCCACGCGCTGCCGGGCATGGTGGCGCTGCTGACGCCGGAGCTGGTGTACACGGACGCGAACGCGGACTTCCTGCGCCAGTCCGGGCGCAGGCGCGAGGAGTTGATCGGCCGCTACCTCTTCGACGTCTTCCCGGACAACCCCAACGATCCCACCGCCACCGGGTCCAGGAACCTGGAGGCCTCCCTGCGCCGGGTGCTGGCGAGCGGCGAGCGGGACACCATGGCGCTGCAGCGCTACGACGTGGAGTCCCCCGAACGGCCCGGCGAGTGGGAGGAACGGTACTGGAGCCCGATCAACGCCCCGGTCCTGGACGTCGACGGCCGGGTCGTCCTGATGGTGCACCGGGTCGAGGAGGTCACCGAGCTGATCCGCGCCCGCCGCCGGGCGGCCGGGACCAGGTCCCGCGTCCTGGAGGCGGAGCTCTACACCCGCTCCCGGGAACTCCAGGAGGTCAACGAGCGGCTGCGCGAGGCCCACGCCCGGGAACGCGAGGTCGCCCTCGCACTCCAGGACGCCATGCTGCCGGCGCCGAACCTGCTCCACCACCAGGCCGCGGTCCGCTACCAGCCCGCGGTCGGCGCGCTGAACGTCTGCGGCGACTGGTACGACCTCGTCGAACTCCCCGGCGAGCGCATGGCGGTGGCCGTCGGCGACGTGGTCGGGCACGGACTGGCCGCCGCCGGGGTGATGGGCCAGCTGCGCAGCGCGCTCAGCGCCGCCTCCCGGGTCTCGGCCGGACCCGCCCAGGCCCTGGAGGTGGTCGGCCTCTACTCCCGCTCCGTCGAGGGCGCCGAGTCGACCACCGCGGTCTCCGTGCACATCGACTGGACCACCCACACGCTGACGTACAGCAGCGCCGGCCACCTGCCGCCCGCCGTGGTGCGCGCCGGGGGCGAGGTGGTGTTCCTCGACGGCGCCACCGACCCGCCGCTGGGCGCCCGCCCCGAGCACGTGGCCCGCCCGCAGGACCGGCAGACCTTCGCGAGCGGGGACACCCTCGTGCTCTACACCGACGGGCTGATCGAACGCCGCCACGAGGACATCGACGTCGGCCTCGCCCGCCTCGCCCGCTCCCTCGCCGCCCACCGCCGCCTCGCACCGGAGCCGCTGGCCGACGCCCTCCTGCTCGACCTGCTGCCCGCCGCCGGCGCCACCGACGACGCCGCCCTGGTCGTGCTCCGCTTGTAGACCGTCCCGTTCGGACCAGGCCGGGGTGCGGCGCGGTCGGCCCTGGGGGTGATCGCTCGGCGAGCCGATCGGCAGGGGCTCTGCCAGGCTGGGAGCTGTGGCGCAGGCGACGCCGGGCTGCGCCGACGCCGTCCCGCCGGATCGTCGAGGAGGCGGAAGCGATGCCAGCCGAGAAGCCGAAGCCGGGGAATCGCCGGGCCCACTCCGCCGCACTCCGTGCGGAGGAGGCTCGCCGCGAGAAGCGCCGGAAGCTGCTGACCCGCGGGGCGATCGGCCTCGTGATCCTGGCGGCGATCGGCGGGATCGCGACCGTGATCGTGAACAACCAGGGGTCGTCCGGCACGGCGAGCGGGATCCCGTCCCAGCCGCGCCTCACGGCCGAGGGCCGCACCACGCCGCCGCCGTGGCCGGTGCCGAGCGATCCGACGGCCGCGGTGAAGGCTGCCGGGCTGCCGATGCTCGGCGCGGAGGGCACCGCCCTGCACATCCACGCCCACCTGGACGTCATCGCGGACGGCAAGCCGGTGACGGTGCCGGCGCTGATCGGCATCGACGAGGTCCAGCAGCTGGTCAGCCCGCTGCACACCCACGACGAGACCGGCATCATCCACATCGAGTCGCCCAAGCAGGCCGACTTCAGCATGGGCCAGTTCCTGACCCAGTGGCAGGTCTCCGCCTCCGCCGACCACCTGGGCGGACTGAAGACGGACGACACCCACACGCTGACGGCGTACGTCAACGGCAAGGCGGTCAGCGGCAACCCGGCGGCGATCCTCCTCAACGCGCACGACGAGATCGCCCTGGTGTACGGCACGGCGGCCGAGAACGCCTCCGTCACGGTGCCGTCGAGCTACAACTTCCCGAGCGGGCTCTGACCGGACGCCCGGCCGCGAGTCACGCACCGAGGGGGGTGGCGGCTCAGTCGGGTCGGTCGGGAAGGGGCTGCTCGCACCAGATGACCTTGCCGGCGGCGGTGTAGCGGGTACCCCAGCGGTGGGCGAGTTGGGCGACGAGGAAGAGGCCGCGGCCGCCCTCGTCGGTGGTGGCGGCCCAGCGCAGGTGGGGTGCGGTGCTGCTGCCGTCGGAGACCTCGCAGACCAGGCCGGTGTCGCGGATGAGGCGGACCTTGACGGGGGCGGTGCCGTAGCGGATGGCGTTGGTGACGAGTTCGCTGAGGATCAGTTCGGTGGCGAAGCCGAGTTCGTCGAGGCCCCATTCGGCGAGGCGCCGGGCGCAGGCGGTGCGCACGGGTGAGACGGCGGACGGGTCCGCCGGGACGTCCCACTCGGCGACCTGCTCGGGAGCCAGCCGGCCGGTGCGGGCGACCAGCAGCGCCGCGTCGTCGGTGGGATTCGGCGCGCGCATGGCCGAGGTGGCGGCCTCGCAGGTCGCGTCCGGGGTGCGGGTCCCGTCGTCGGCCAGGGCGGCGCGCAGGCGCTCCAGACCGTGGTCGATGTCGTGGTCGCGGGTCTCGACCAGGCCGTCGGTGAACAGCACCAGGCGGGAGCCCTCGGCGAGTTTCAGGTCGGTGGTCTCGTACGGGTGGCCGCCGCCGGTCCCGAGCGGCGGTGCGAGGGCGGCGTCCGGGTACTCGGCGGTGCCGTCGGGGTGGACCAGGGCGGGGCCGAGGTGGCCGGCGCGGGCGATGCTGCAGATTCCGGTGACCGGGTCGTAGACGGCGTAGGCGCAGGTGGATCCGGTGATCTCGAGGGCGCCGCACTCCTCGTCGGCCTGGGCGACGAGTTCGTCGAGGCGTCCGAGGACCTCGTCCGGCGGCAGGTCGAGGGCGGAGAAGGTGCGGATGGCGGTGCGCAGCCGGCCCATGGCGACGGCGGCGTTGATGCCGTGGCCGACGACGTCGCCGACCACCAGGGCGGTGCGGAATCCGGGCAGCGGGACGACGTCGAACCAGTCGCCGCCGACCCCGGCGCCGGCCGGCAGGTAGCGGTGGGCCACCTCGAGGGCGGTGCGCCGGGGCACGGTGCGCGGGAGCAGGCTGTGCTGGAGGGCGGCGGCGGCCTGGTGTTCGCGGGTGTAGCGGCGGGCGTTGTCGACGGACACGGCGGCCCGGGCGGCGAGCTCCTCGGCGAGCAGCAGGTCGTCGGCGTCGAACGGGGTGGTGCCCGGCCTGCGGCGGAACTCGACCAGGCCGAGCACCCCGCCGCCGGCCCGCAGCGGGGCCACGATCACCGTGTACGGGCCGGCGTCCGCCGGGTCCGGCCCGGCGGGGGCTGGCCCGGTGCTGCGGACGAGCACGGCGCGGCCGCTGTCGAGGCTGCGCGCCTGCGGGGAGTGCTCGGCGAGCGTGACCGCCGTGCTCGGCTCCGCGCGTCCTCCAGGTGCTCCAGGTGCTCCAGGTGCTTCGCGCAGGGCGGTGCGGCGCAGCTGCCGTCCGCCCGTCGCGGGTTCCTCGCCGCGGGCGACGGACTCGAGCAGGTCGACGGTGACGGTGTCGGCGAAGCGGCCCTCGACGGCGACGTCGGCCAGCTCCTCGCAGGTACGGGTCACCTCCAGGGTGCCGCCGATCCGCAGACCCGCCTGGTACAGCAGCTGCCGGCGCCGTCCGGCGGCCTCGACCCGGCTGGTCAGCTCGTGCAGCTCGGTGGAGTCGCGCAGGGTCACCACGCTGCCGGGCGGCCCGCCGAACGGAGCGGTGGGACGCTTGTTCACCGCCAGCAGCCGGTCGCCCGCCGGATGGATCCCGTCCGTCACCTCCTCCGGCGAGGACAGCAAATCCGCGGTCCCGGCGTCCAGCCCCAGCTCGGCCACCTGCCGTCGTTCGGCGTCCGCCGGCAGGTCGAGCAGCCGCCGCGCCTCGTCGTTGGCGAGCGTCACCCGCCCGTCACCCCCGACGATCACCACCCCCTCCCGCACCGCGTGCAGCACCGCGTCGTGGTGCTCGTACATCCGGCCAAGCTCGCTCGGGCCCAGCCCCCGGGTCTGCCGCCGCAGCCGCCGCCCGGCCAGCCCGGTCGCCACCGCGGCCAGTGCCACCGCGCCCGCCGCGCCGCCGAGCAGCACCGGCAGTTGCGCGCCGACCACCGAGTTGACCCGGCCGACCGTGATGTTCACCGCGACGACGGCCCTGGGCACGCCGTCCGGGCCGAACACCGGCACCGCGGTCGCGATCGAGTGGTAGTGCGGCCTGGGTTCCTGGAGGTCGAAGGTGACGGTGCGGCCCGCGTACAGCTGCGGCACCACGTCCCGCACCACGTTCGGCGGCGCCTGGTAGGGCCGGCCGACGTAGTCGGGGTGCGGTGAGGTGAGCTGGACGAACGCCGGGGTGATCACCACGACGGAGTCGACGCCGGTGGCCCGGCGCACCGCCTCCGCGCGCGGCTGCAGGACGGCCGACGGGCTCGGGCCGTCCAGCGCCTCGACCAGCCCCGGCGCGTGGGCGAACGACTCGGCGACGCCCCGGGTCACCCGCCGGGCGTCGTTCACCGTGCTGGAGCGGGCCTGCAGCACCATCGCGGTCAACGCCGCGCCCACCAGCAGCACCACGATCGCCAACTCGACCAGCAGCACCCGCCCCGCCAGGCTCCGGACGCCGAGCAGCGCGCGGGAGTCGCCCCCGACGCGGCTCGCGAGCCGGCGCACCCGGTAGAGCACGAACATGGCAGGTCCCCGATCTTGACGACTCTGCTGAAGCAGCCGATGACTCCACCCTGTGAGCGGCGGCGCGGGATCGGGACGGAGAAAATACGTATTCGACTACGTATTCTCGGAATGTCGGGATTGGGTCGTTCACGCAGACCACGGAGG
Organism: Kitasatospora cinereorecta; assembly: GCF_024172095.1. Taxonomy (GTDB): domain Bacteria; phylum Actinomycetota; class Actinomycetes; order Streptomycetales; family Streptomycetaceae; genus Kitasatospora; species Kitasatospora cinereorecta. Next base: position 786,547 of record NZ_JAMZDX010000002.1, read on the forward strand.
GTGTGACCCTGGGTGACGGCAAGGAGCGGTGGGGGAAGGGTCGGCAACCTGCCGACCGATGTCACCAGCTTCGTCGGACGGCGGCGCGAGATCACCGAGGCGAGGCGGCTGCTGGCGTCCTCCCGCCTGCTGACGCTCACCGGCCCCGGCGGCGTCGGCAAGACCCGGCTGGCCCTGCGGGTGGCCGAGGCCGCGCGCCGGAGCTTCCCGGACGGCGTGTGGCTGATCGAACTCGCGGACCTGAGCGACCCGTCGCTGCTCGCCCACACCACCGCGGAGGCGCTGGGCCTGCACGTCGAGACCTCCGGCGACCCGGTCGACCTGGTCATCGACCACCTGGCTGCCCGTACCTCGCTGCTCGTGCTCGACAACTGCGAGCACCTGGTCGAGCCGTGCGCGCTGTTCGTCGCCGACCTGCTGCGCTCCTGCCCCCGGCTGACCGTGCTGGCGACCGGCCGGCAGTCGCTCGGCGTCTACGGGGAGAGCATCCAGCTGGTGCCCCCGCTGCCGGTGCCCGATCCGGACGGCGAACTCTCCACGGAGGTGCTGGCCCGGTACGACTCGGTGGTGCTGTTCGCCGAGCGGGCCCGCGCGGTGCTGCCCGGCTTCGACCCGGGCGCCGCCGACCCGCAGGTGCTGGCCCGGCTGTGCCGCGAACTCGACGGCATCCCGCTGGCGATCGAGCTGGCGGCGGTCTGGCTGCGGGCGCTGTCGCTCGGCCAGCTGGAGGAGCGGGTCGCCGAGCGCTACCGTCTGCTCACCACCGGCCCGCGCAGCGCGCCGACCCGGCAGCGGACCCTGCGGGCGCTGATCGACTGGAGCCACGACCTGTGCTCCCGGCCCGAGCAACTGCTCTGGGCTCGGGCCTCGGTGTTCTCCGGCGGGTTCGACCTGGAGGCCGTCGAGGCGGTCGGCGGCGGTGAGGGGGTGGCGGCCGAGGAGATCCCGGACCTGGTCCGCTCCCTGGTCGACAAGTCGATCCTGATCCGGGAGGAGCAGGGCGGCGCCGTCCGCTACCGGATGCTGGAGACGGTCCGCGAGTACGGCCAGGAGCGGCTGGCCGCGGCCGGTGAGGACCCGGCGGTCCGGCGCCGCCACCGCGACTGGTACGCGGACCTGATCGCCCGGTTCGAGGCGGAGTGGATCGGCTCGGAGCAGGAGGCCTGGCTGGCGCGCCTGCAGCACGAGCACGCCAACCTCCGGGAGGCGCTGCGCTTCTGCCTCGACCGGCCGGAGGAGGCCGTGGTCGCCCTGCGGATGGCCACCGAGATCGACGAGTACTGGAGCATCCGCGGCATCAACACCGAGGCGCGCTACTGGCTCGACCGGGCCCTGGCCGCCTCCCCGGAGCCCAGCCGGGAACGCGTCTCGGCCCTGTGCCTGAACGCCTGGTACGCCCTGCTCCAGGGCGACACCAAGGCCGCGCTGCCGCTGCTGGCCGAGGCGGAGGAGCTGATCGACGCGGTCGGCGGCGGGGGCCGGGCCGCCTTCGTCGCCCAGGTGCGGGGGATGGCCGCACTGTTCTCCGGCGACCTGGACCGGGCGGCGGTCCTGCTCGGCGAGGCGCTGGACACGTTCCGGGAGGGCCGCCCGCGCGGCGAGCTGTTCGCACTCTCGATGCTCGGCCTGGCCGAGGGGCTCCGAGGCGAACGGGCGCGCGGCCTCGCCCACTTGGAGGAGTGCCTGACCCTGGCGGGCCGGCGGGGCGAGGTGTACTGGCGCTCCTGGGCCCTGTGGGCGCTCGCCTTCCTGGAGCTCGGCCACGACCTGGACCGGGCGGAGGCCGCCGCCAAGGAGGCCCTGGCGGTGCACGGCCGGATGCAGAGCAAGCTCGGGGCCGGGTTCACCCTGGAGACCCTCGCCTGGGTGAGCGCCCGGCAGGGGCGCGGAGCGCGGGCCGCCACGCTGTTCGGGGCGGTCGCCGCGGCGTGGCGCCAGATGGGCGCCACGCCGGACGGCTTCCTCCCGGTCGCGGCCGCCCACCGGCACCACGTGGCGCTGGTCCGCGAGGCGCTCGGTGGGGAGCGCTTCGAAACCGCCTTCCGGCAGGGCGAGCGGATGACCGCGCCGCGCGCGCTCGACTACGCCCTGGAGACGCCGGGAGCGGCGAAGCCGGAACCGCGGGCGTCCGGCCCCCGGTCGCCGCTGACGCCCCGGGAGCGGCAGGTCGCCGAGCTGCTCGCCGAGGGGCTCTCCAACAAGGAGATCGCCGCCCGGCTGGTGGTCTCGACCCGGACCGCCGAGACCCATGTCGACCACATCCTGAGCAAGCTCGGCCTCACCTCGCGCGCCCAGGTCGCCGCCTGGTCCGCCGCGCACGACCCGGCGCCGAGTCCGGCGGCCGACTGACACCGGGTGCCACCGGCCTTGCCGTCCGCCCGCTATCTGTTCTATAAGTACTAGAGCAGATAGCGATGGGCGGAGTCGGTGTGATCCTGAACCTTGATCTGAGCAGCGAGACCCCGATCTACCAGCAGATCCGGGACCAGGTGGTGACGGCCGTCGCCGCCGGGGAGCTCGCCGAGGGCAGCCCGCTGCCCTCGACCCGCCAGCTGGCGGGCGACCTCGGCATCAACTTCCACACCGTCAACAAGGCCTACGACCTGCTGCGTCGCGAAGGACTGCTGCTGCTCAACCGCAAGAGCGGGGCGGTGGTCCGGCGCGACGCCCGAACCGGTCCGCCCGAGCCCGGCTTCGCCGAGGAGTGGGGAGCGCGGCTGCGCACCCTGCTCGCCGAGGCGGTGGCCCAGGGCCTGGACGGCCCCGCCGTCCTCGCGGCCTGCGGGGCGACGCTGGACGGGTTCGGGGACGAGCGGGCGCACACATCTACCGAGGGGGAACCGCAGTGAACGTGGCGGTGGTGGTTTCCGGGGCACTCGTCCCCGGGTTCGTGCTGGTGCTGTCCTGGCTGATGCCGTCGTTGACCCCGCCGGACCTGCAGTTCGGCGTCCGGATCCCGGCGGCGCGGCGACAGGAGGCGGTGATCGCCGACCAGCTGCGGTCCTACCGGCGGTGGCTGGCCGCCTGGGGCGCCGCCGTCCTGGTGGCCGGCTGCGCCCTGGCCCTCGCGGTCGGCGACCGCAACGGGGGAGCGGCCGTCGCGGCCGCCCTCCTCCCGGCGCTCGCCGCCCTCGCCGTCACCCTGGCCGGCTACGTCCGGGCCCGCCGGGTGATCCTCGCGGCCAAGCGGGCCGGCGGCTGGTACGACGGACTGCGCCAGGGCGTGGCGGCCGACACCTCGCTGCGGACCGGACCGCGGCCCTTCCCGTGGCTGTGGGCGCTGCCGCCGGTCCTGCTGACCGCGGCGACGGCGGTGATCGGCGCGGTCCGCTACGACGCCATGCCGCAGCGCCTGCCGATGCACTTCGGCGGGGACGGCACGGTCGACCGGTTCGCGGAGAAGTCCTTCGCCGCCGCCTTCACGCCCGTCCTCAGCCAACTCGGCCTGACCGTCCTGATCCTGGCCGTGGTGTGGGCCGTCCAGCGCGGGCGGGCCGACCTCGACCCGGCCCGCCCGACGACCAGCGCGGCGCGCCACCGCCGGTACGTCGCCCGGCTCGGCGCAGCCCTGCTGGTGATGGCCGCCTCCGTCGACCTGTCGATGCTGCTGGCCGCGCTCAAGATCTGGAGCGGCGCCCGGACCGTCCCGCCCGTGCCGCTGCTGGCGCCGGTGGTGTTCGGGCTCGCGGTGGTCACCGTGGTCGCCGTCCGCACCGGGCAGGGCGGCACCCGGCTGCGGGGCGGCGCGGCCGACGGGACGGACGGGCCGGACGAGGCCGCCGAGCCGGACACCGGCCTGGTCCACGCCGACGACGACCGTCACTGGCGGGCCGGCGGCACCGTCTACGTCAACCGGCAGGACCCGGCCATGCTCGTCCCCAAGCGCTTCGGCATCGGCTGGACGGTCAACCTCGGCAATCCGCGGGCGGTGCTGCTGCTCGCCCTGGTCGCCGCCCTGGTCGTGGTGCTCTCGCTGGCCGGCTGACGGCGCCGAGGCGTCAGGACAGGGTGGGGATCACGTTCTTCACCTGGGAGGTGATCGCCGAGGGGAGCGGGACGTACCCCTGCGAGCCGATGGCCTGCTGGGCGGAGTCGCTGCTGGTGTACGCGAGGAAGGACTTGAGCGCGTCCAGGGTGGCGGCCTTGTTGCCCTTGTCGCAGACGATCTCGTAGGTGACCAGCACCAGCGGGTACGCGCCCTCGTCCTGGGTGGCGTAGTTGAGGTTGAGGGCCAGGTCGTTGCCCGTCCCGGCGGGCTGGGCCTTGGCGATGGTGGTGGCCGCGTTGGCGGCGGTGGCGTCGACCGGCTTGGACGCGCCGGTGGCGATCGCGGCGCTCTTCAGGCCGTTGGTCTGCGCGAAGGACAGCTCGACGTAGCCGATCGAGTTCTTCACCTGCTTGACCTGGGCGGCCACGCCGGCCGAGCCGTTGGCGGACTGCCCGCCCTTGCCCGCCCAGGTCTTGGACGCCGGGTACGGCCAGGTGCCGTTGGAGGCCACCGCCAGGTAGCCGGTCAGGTTGGCGGTGGTGCCCGAGTCGTCGGAGCGGTGGACGGACTGGATGTCGGCGTCCGGCAGCGCGACTCCGGGGTTGAGCGCGGTGATCGCCGGGTCGTTCCACTTGGTGATCTCGGAGTTGAAGATCTTGGCGATGGTCTGGCCGTTCAGCACCAGGTGGTCCACCCCGTCGATGTTGTACACGACCGAGATCAGGCCGCCGACCATCGGGAGGTCGATGCCCTGGCCGCCCGTGCAGACCTGCTTGGACGCGTCGATCTCGCTCTGCTTGAGCGCGGCGTCCGATCCGGCGAAGGCGACCTTGCCCTGGTTGAACTGCTGGATGCCCGCACCCGAGCCGCCACCGCCGTAGGTGACCGTGATGCTCGGGCAGCCCGAGCTGAACGCGGCCTTCCAGACGTCCATCGCGTTCGCCTGCGCGGTCGAACCCGCGCCCAGCAGCTGACCGGAGCCGTGGCAGGCGACGAAGGCGGCGGTCACCTCGCCGGACGGCGAGGACGTACCGGAGGTGCCGGACTCCGAGCCGCAGCCGGTGGCGGACGCCAGCACGGCGAGCACGGCGGCGCCGCCGGAGAGGGTACGGAGGAGGGGGGAGGGCCGACGGGACATCAGGGGACTCCTGCGGGAAGGGGGGCCACGGCCGACGCGGTCATCATGGCCGAGGCCCTCGCGGCCGGTGCCGACGACATGCCGCCGCCGCCCGGTCGGAGTACCGCCTCGGTCACGGCACGGCACGGTTCGGGGCAGGCCGTGGGGCGGCGCGACGGCCGGGCGGCACGTCTGGTTCGATCAAGGGGCGCCATCGCCATCGCACCTCTGGAGCAGGTCCTGAACACGATCCAAGCCGAGACCCTGTCGGCCGTCCTGCTGCTCGTGGTGCTGGTCTGCGCCGTGGTCCGGCCTTGGGGGTGGCCCGAGGCGGTGGCCGCGGTGCCGGCCGCGGGGATCGTGATCGCCACCGGTGCCATCACCCCGGCGCACGCCGCCGAGGAGGCCCAGCGGCTCGGACCGGTGATCGGCTTCCTCGCCGCGGTGCTGGTCCTCGCCAAACTGTGCGACGACGAGGGACTGTTCCACGCCTGCGGAGCCTGGATGGCCCGCACCTCGGCCGGCCGGCCCCGCCGCCTGCTGGCGCAGGTGTTCGTCGTGGCCTCGGTGGTCACCGCGGTGCTCAGCCTGGACGCCACCGTGGTGCTGCTCACCCCGGTGGTGTTCGCCACCGCCGCCCGGCTCGGCGCCCGCCCGAAACCCCACCTGTACGCCTGCGCCCACCTGTCGAACACCGCCTCACTGCTGCTGCCGGTCTCCAACCTGACCAACCTGCTGGCGTTCGAGGCCAGCGGCCTGGCCTTCACCCGGTTCGCCGCGCTGATGACCCTGCCCTGGCTCGCCGCGATCGGCGTCGAGTACCTGGTGCTGCGCCGCTTCTTCGCCGCCGACCTGGACGCGGACGCCCCGGCGCCGGACGGCGACGTCCCGCCGGAGATGCCGCTGTTCGCCCTGGTGACGGTGGCGGCGACGCTGGCCGGGTTCGTCCTCACCTCGGCGCTCGGCATCTCCCCGGCCTGGGCGGCGCTGGCCGGCGCCCTGGTGCTCGCCGTCCGGGCGCTCGTCGACCGGCGGACCACCCCGACCGCCATCGTGCGGTCCGCCGCCCTGCCGTTCCTCGCCTTCGTGCTCGGGCTCGGCATCGTGGTCCGGGCCGTGGTCGACAACGGGCTCGCCGCCGGCCTCGCCCACCTCGTCCCGCACGGCACCTCGCTGCCCGCCCTGCTCGGCCTGGCCGCGCTCGCCGCCGTCCTCGCCAACGTCATCAACAACCTGCCCGCGACGCTCGTCCTGGTCCCGCTCGCCGCCCCCGCCGGAGCCGGCGCGGTGCTGGCGGTGCTGATCGGCGTCAACATCGGCCCCAACCTCACGTACGCCGGGTCGCTCGCCACCCTGCTGTGGCGCCGGATCGTCCGGGAGGAGGGCACCGAGGTGCGACTCGGCGAGTTCACCCGGCTCGGCCTGCTCACGGTGCCCGGGACCCTGGTGGTCGCCGTGCTCGGCCTGTGGGTGTCGCTGCAGGTCATCGGCGTCTGAGCGGCCGGCTCCCGTACGGTGTCGGGCGGGTCGGGCGGGTCGGGTGGCCGTGGTCAAAGCCCTGGCAAAGATCCGCGAGCCGCGGGTCACCGCTTCGGACCGGCGTCGTTAGACCGCCCGTGATCGACACCGACGTACTCGCAACAGTGCAGCTCGCCGCCATGGTCTGCGTCTGCGGCGCCGCCAGGACCAGCTGTCCCGACTGCACCGGCACGGGGTACCAGCCGCACACCCGGCCCCGCACCGACTGCCCGACCTGCCTCGGGATCGGCGCCAGCCGCTCCCACGACTGGGAGTGCCCCGGCCTGCACGTCACCCTCGGCGCGGGCGGTCCCCACGGGTAGCGCTACGGGTGGTGGGCGGCGTGGTCCGCGGTCGGAGCGGCCGGGGGCGGGGCGCCGCCCATCATCCGGAGCATCCCGCGGCCGCCCGTGCGCAGGAAGCGGACCACCAGGGCGGCCGCCACCAGCAGGAAGAGGATGTTGAGCCAGGCGGTGTAGTCCCAGGACACGCCCTCGGTGGGCACCTCGGCGTCGGCCTGGTCCGGGATCAGACCGAGCGCGCCGAACAGGATCTCCACCACGTACCCCGCCGCGACCACCGCCGTGTAGAAGGTCGCGAGGATGAAGAGCATCATCCGGCGGCCGTAGTAGTTCCGGTAGATGTGCAGGATCGGCAGGATCAGCAGGTCGGCGAAGATGAACGAGATCACGCCGCCGAAGCTGATGCCGCCCTTCCAGAGCACCACCGCCAGCGGCACGTTGCCGATCGAGCAGACGAACGAGGCGATCGCGACCAGCGGGCCGATCAGCGGTCCCCAGATCTTCGAGGCGAGCGGGTGGCCCTCCAGGAAGAGCGCCTGCCAGAACGAGTCCGGTACCCAGGCGGCGATGGCGCCGGCGATCAGCAGACCGGCCACCAGGTCCTTCCAGATCGCCGCCCACTCCATCACGAAGACGTGCGAGGTCGACGTCAGACCGGCCGGCGAGAACAGGCGGCGCCGGAAGCCGCCCTCGCCCGCCACCGACATGTCCATCGCGGCGTGCCCCTCCATCGACCCGGCCACCCCGCGTTCCGCCTGCGCGCGGGCCCGCTCCAGCAGCCGGGCACGCAGGAAGAGGCGGAACAGCACCGCCAGGACGACGATCATGACCGGCCCGCCGACGAACTCCGCGACGGTGAACTGCCAGCCCATCAACAGCGCCAGGATCACGCCGAGTTCGACCACCAGATTGGTCGAGGCGATCTCGAACGCCATCGCGGCGGTGAAGTCCGCGCCCTTGCGGAACAGCGAACGGGCCAGCGCCACGGCCGCGTACGAGCACGAGGACGACGCCGCGCCGAGCAGCGCCGCGACGCCCAGCGTGCGCGGCCGGTCGTCCCCCAGCAGCCCGGCGACGGTCGACTTGCGCACCACCGCCTGGACGATCGCCGACAGCAGGAACCCCAGGATCAGCGCCCAGGTGATCTCCCAGGTCATCGACCCGGTGATGGACAGGGCGTGCAGGACCGCGTCGACGGCGGACATGGTCTCAGGCTCCCTTGCGCTGGACGTCACCGACTGCATCATCGTGCCCACCCGACCCGAATCCACGCAGGCACGAACGGAGGACCCCGGCCCACGAGCCTCGCGGCCGACACCGTGCACAGCGTCCACCTCTGCGGCTCGACCGCGCTCGGCGACTACCGGCACGGCAGCAGTGACGTCGACCTGCTGACTCTGACGACCCGTCCGCTGACCGACGACGAGCTGACGTCCCTGGAACGGATGCACCGGGAGATCCGGCGCGACGCGCAGCCGCACACCGACGCCGTGTACATCCCGCTCCCGACGGGGGCGCCGCACCCGGACGACCGGTGGGAGGGCCAGGCCTACGTCGTCAGCGATGAGTTCCACCGCGGACACGACCGGCAGGAGCCGGTGATCCGGGCAACGCTCGCCCAGTACGGGAGGACCCTGCGCGGGCCCGCGGCCCGGTCGCTGGGCGCCACGCCGGACGCCGCCGCCCTTCGGGCGTGGAACCGGGCGAACCTCGAGGAGTACTGGCGGGTCCAGGCCGGCCGGCTGCGGGCCGCGCTCACCGGGCCGGAGGCGGACCGCACGGTCGGTGCGTACGGGAACGCCGACCTGCTCGCGTTGTGCGACCTGGTCGACGAGGTCTGCGACGCCGCGCTGGGGCCGGACGTCTGAGCGGGCCGGCCCGGCGGCTCAGTGGGGGGTCGGGTCGGGGAGCGGAGGGGTCTCGGTGCGGCGGATGGCGATGACGGCGGCGTCGTCGCCGAGGCGGTGGCCGACGTGGGCGAGCAGGTCGCGGTGGAGGTGGTGGACCAGGCTCTCGGGGGTGCAGCGGGTCCAGCGGGCGGCGCGCTCGGCGAGGGGGTAGAAGTTGCCCGCGCGGTCGCGGGCCTCGGTCACCCCGTCGGTGTAGAGCAGCAGCGTCGCGCCCTCCTCGAACGGGAAGGTGTCGCACGGGTAGTGGCCGTCGCCGAGGCCGTGCACGCCGAGCGGCGGCGCGCTCGGTCCGAGGTCGACCGGTACCGCCTGCCCGTCCAGGAGCAGGAGCGGCGGGGGGTGGCCGCAGTTGGTCAGGTGGGCGAGGCCCTCGCCGTCGGGGAGGTCGAGCAGCAGCGCGGTGATGAAGTGCTCGGGGGTGTCGCCCCCCACCTCGGCGAAGTCGACCAGGTAGCGGCCCACGTTGCGGTCCAGGGTGGCGGCGAGGTCGGGCAGCTGCCGGTACTGCGGGGCGATCAGCCGGAAGGCGCTGACCAGCAGCGCCGACTCGCCGACCGCCGCCAGTCCCTTGCCCCGGACGTCGCCGATGATCATGCGGGTGGAGCTGCCCGCCCGGGTGGCGGTGTACAGGTCGCCGCCGATCTGCGTCTCGTCGTCGGCGGCGAGGTAGAGGGTGGCGATCTGCAGCGGGCCGATCTGTTCGGGCAGCGGGCGCAGCAGGGCTCGCTGGGCGGCCTCGGCGACCGACTGGGCGCGGGCCAGCTGCTTGGCGCGGTGCTCGCGGACCGCGGTGAAGGCGACGATCAGCGCCGAGAGCACGGTCAGGGCGGCGATCTGGGCGAGGTGGTTGCTGGTGGTGAGGCCGCCGTGCAGTCCGGCGATCAGCACTTGGGCGAGGACGGCCAGGGCGCCGATCAGGCCGGCCAGCAGCGGGCCGCCGAAGGAGGCGGTGAGGGCGGGCGCGATCACCAGCAGCGGTCCGAGGTGGATCGAGGTGGGCGAGCGCAGGTCGATCACCACGATCACGACGATCAGGGCGAGCGGGATCAGCACCAGCGCCGTCTTCCGCCGCCAGGGCTCCTCGTTGTGGAGTGCGGGAGCGCGGAAACCCATGTCCCTACTGTGCGCCAGTGGGGGCGGGGGCGCATGGGTGGAGGGCGGTCATTTCCTCGCCAGATCGCCGGAGTAGCCGCCCACGGTCAGGTGGAGGCTGCCGTCGGCGTTGCGGGAGTAGACCTGTTCGTGCGGGTCGGCGACGCAGCCGGTGAGCACGCTCATCGGGCGGGTCTTGAGGATCATGCGGTCGGTGCCGGCGGAGACCAGGTTGGCCAGCGAGTCGCAGAAGCGGGTGCCGGCGCCGGTGTTGTTGTGGATGGAGCCGACCGCCTCGCCCTTCTGACCCTGGGTGACGGTGATGGTGAAGTCCGCGTCGACGGTCGACTGCTGGTTGGAGAGGCGGCCCTGCCAGGTGCCGATGAACGTGGCGGGCACCGTACCGCCGAGTGTCTGCGGGATGGGGGAGGCGGAGGCGGAGTCCTGTTCGGGTGTCGCCGAGGCCGGGTCGGTGGCGGCGGTGGTGCGGTTGTGGTTGGCCGGCTTCCCCTTGTTGGCGTTGGTGCTGTGGTCGGTCGACAGGTACACGCTTGCACCGGCCACCACGGCGGCCAGCACGACGGCGGCGACCAGGGTGACCCGCAGGGTGCCGGGCCGCAGCGGGGCGGGGGCGGTGGTGACCGCGCTCGCGCCGGTGGGCTGCGGGTCGGGCGGGGGCAGAGGCAGCGGCTGGGGCTGAGGCGGGGCGTGCGGCGTCGGGGTGGCCGTGACGGTGGGTTGGTGGCCCGGCGCCGGCGGGACGGCCTTGCCATCGGTGGGTGCTTCGTTAGCGAACGGCCCGGTGGTGGTGGGAGGAACGGCGGAGGCCTCGGTGTCAAGGTCGAGCAGTTCGACCGCCAGGCGGGCCAGCGAGCCGGCGATCCCGGCGGGCAGCCAGTCACGCTCGGTCAGCCGCCCGGCCGCCGCCGGGTCGTCGGCCGCCAGCTGCTCGCGGATCCGCTCCGGGGTGGGGCGCTGCGCCGGGTCCTTGGCGAGGCAGGCGGTGACGAGGGCACGCAGCCCGTCGTCGAGCCCGCCGAGGTCCGGCTCCTCGTGCAGGACCCGGTACAGCAGGACGGGCGTGGACACGCCTGCGCCGTAGGGCGCGACGCCGGTGGCGGCGTACGCGAGCACCGCGCCGAGCGAGAACACGTCCGAGGCGGGGCCGGCGCTCTGCCCCTCGGCCTGCTCGGGGGAGAGGTAGCCGGGCGAGCCGACCACGTAGCCGGAGCGGGTGAGCGAGGTGGCGGCGTCCAGGGCCCGGCTGATGCCGAAGTCGATGAGCCGCGGGCCGTCCAGGGCCAGCAGGACGTTCGACGGTTTGACGTCGCGGTGGACCAGGCCGAGGCCGTGGACCGCCGCCAGCGCCTCGGCCAGGCCGATTCCGAGCGAGCGGACGGTGGCGGCCGGCAGCGGCCCGAACTCGCGGACCGCCGCGCCGAGCGCGGGCCCGGCGACGTAGCCGGTGGCCACCCAGGGCTGCTCGCCGTCGGTGTCCGCGTCCAGCACCGGGGCGGTCCAGCGGCCGCCGACCCGGCGGGCGGCCGCGACCTCCTGGCGGAAGCGCAGCCGGAACTCCGGGTCGGCGGCGAAGTGCGGGTGGACCGTCTTCACCGCCACCGTGCGCCCGCCGGTGGTCCGGCCCAGGAAGACCTGGCCCATCCCGCCCGCGCCGAGCCTGCGGAGCAGGCGGTACTCGCCCACCTGCCGAGGGTCCGCGGACCCGAGTGCCTCCACGCTGCCGTTCCTCTCGCCTGCCCGAAGCGGTGCCCGAAGCCGGGCCGAGGCCGTGCCGAAGCCGTGCCGTCTCCACGGCAGACGGTAGCGGCCGCCGGGGCGGTTCCGGTCCGAAGATCGGTAATCCCGATCGGGACCTCAGACGAGCAGCTCGCCGACCAGGGCGGAGAACTCCTCCGGCGAGAGGATCCGGATGCCCAGCTCCTCCGCCTTGGCCCGCTTGGAGCCGGCCTTCTCGCCGGCCACCAGCAGGGTGGTCCGCTTGGAGACCGAGGAGGACGCCTTGCCGCCGGCGCGCTCGATCAGCTCGTTCATCTCGTTGCGGGAGAGCGCCGCGAGCGGGCCGGTCATGCTGCCGGTGACCACCACGGCCTCGCCCGTGAGCGGCCCGCCCGCGCGCTCCCCGGCCTCGGCGGCGGACGCATCGTCGGTTCCTGCGGTTCCGGCGGTTCCGGCGGGACCAGCGGTTCCGGAGACGGGGGCGGCCGGCTCGGTCTCGGCGGTGCCGACGTTCTGGGCGATCAGCTTCTCCAGCACCGGGGCGAGTTCGGCGAGCTCCGCCACGACGACCCGGGCCTTCTCGGTGCCGATGCCGTCGACCTCGGCGAGCCGCTCGGCGTCGGCGGCCCGGATCGCGGCCATCGACCCGAAGTGCGCGGCGATCCGCCGCGACATCGTCCGGCCGGTGCCGCGGACGCCCAGCGCGCAGAAGACCCGGTTGAGCGGACGGCTGCGGGCCGTCTCGATCGCGGCGAGGAGCTTGTCGGTGCTGGTCTCGCCCATCCGCTCCAGCCCGAGCAACTGCTCGCGGGTGAGCGTGAACAGGTCGGCGACGTCGGTCACCAGACCGGCCTCCACCAGCTGCACCGCCCGGGTGCCGCCGAGGCCCTCGATGTCGAGTTGGTCGCGGCCGACCGCGTACCGGATGCTGGCCACCGCCTGGCAGTTGCGGCCGCGGACGCAGCGCCAGCGCTGCTCGCTGGCATCGATCGCGTCCCCGCAGCGCGGGCACGCCTCGGGGAAGACGATCGGCCGCTCCTCGCCGGTGCGCTGGTCGGCCAGCGGCGCCTCGACGCGCGGGATCACGTCGCCGGCGCGGTAGACGAACACCTGGTCGCCGAGCATCAGGCCGCGGCGGGTGATGTCGGCCGGGTTGTGCAGGGTCGCGTAGGTGACCGTGACGCCGTCGATGACGACCGGCTCCAGGACGGCGCGCGGGGCGATGATGCCCGTCCGGCCGACGTTCCACTCGACGTCGAGCAGCCGGGTGACCTTGTGCTCGGCGGCGAGCTTGCGGGCGACCGCCCAGCGCGGGGCGCGCGAACCGGAACCGGCCTGGTCCTGGTCGGCCGCCGAGTCCGCCTTGATCACCACACCGTCGATGCCGAACGGCAGCTCGCTGCGCAGCCCCGCGATGGCGTCCACCCGCTGCTGCACCTCCTCGACGGTGGCGCAGCGGGCCGGGTGGGCCGCGGTGGTGGCGGCGGTGTTGGCGCCGAGAGCGGCGATCCGCTCCAGCAGTGCGGTGTGGCCGAGCGCGGCGTCCAGGCCGATGGCGTCGTACGCGAAGAAGGTCAGCTCGATCCGGTACGGCCGGTCCTTGGCGCGCAGGGTGCCGGCGGCGCCGCTGCGCGGGTGGGCGAACGGGGTGTGCTCGTGCGCGATCCGGACCTGGTTGGCGTGGTCGAACTGCTCCTGGGTGAGCAGCACCTCGCCGCGCAGCTCGACATCCAGCGGCTCGGCGAGCCGCTCGGGCATGCCGAGGACGGCGTCGACCGCGTGCGTGATGTCCTCGCCGGCCAGGCCGTCACCGCGGGTGATCAGCTGCTGCAGCCGACCGGCCCGGTACCGGGCGGCGACCGCCAGACCGTCCAGCTTGGGCTCCACGCACCACGCCTCGATCGGGCGGCCCAGCCGGCGCTCCAGGCCCTCGGCCCAGGACGCCAGCTCCTCGGCGGAGAAGACGTTGTCCAGCGAGAGCATCGGCACGCTGTGCGGGACGTCGCCGGTCACGGCGCCGCCGGCCACCTTGCCGGTGGGCGAGTCGGGCAGCACCTCCTGCGGGTGCTCCCGCTCGTACGCCTCGATGGCGCGCAGCAGGGCGTCGTACTCGTCGTCGCCGAGCGGCGTACTGCCGTCGGCGTAGTAGGCGGCGGACGCCTGCACGGCGGTCGCGACGGCGTCGGCGTAGGCGGCGGGGGAGACCAGGGCGGCTTCGTCCTTCATGCCTCCATCATCCCGACCTGCACTGACAATCCGCTCGCACGGGTGAGCGACGCGCGTGGGCGGTGGCGCCGCAGGCGCACTTGTCGGTTCGGCCGGGGCGCTGACCGTGCGTCACCGGCCCGCCCGGACCGCGAGTGGCGGGCCCGCGCCGGGGTGCGCAGGCTGGACGGGCGGGGACGGCCCCGCCCGAAGGAGGCTGCCGTGGTCGACGTGGACGTCCTGGTCGTGGGTGCGGGCCCGGTCGGCCTCACCGCGGCCGCCGAGCTGCGCCGGCACGGCGCCGACTGCCGGATCGTCGACCGGCTGGCGGCCCCGCAGCACTACGCGAAGGCCGTCGGCGTCCAGCCCCGCACCCTGGAGGTGTGGGACACCATGGGCCTGGCCCGGCAGGCGCTGGCCGAGGCGCTTCCGCTGCGCGGCCAGCTGACCTGGATCGACGGCCGGGAGCAGCCGCGGGTCGAGCTGAAACTGCCGCCCGAGGTGCCGTACGGCTTCGCCGCGCTGCCGCAGTACGCCACCGAGGAGCTGCTCGCCGGGCACCTCGCGACGTACGGCACCCGGGTGGAGCGCGGCCTCGAACTGGTCTCCTTCGCCCAGGACCCGGACGGCGTCGATGTCGAGCTGCGCACGCCGGGCGGCGTCGAGCGGCTGCGCTGCCGGTACCTGGTCGGCTGCGACGGCGCGCACAGCGCGGTGCGCAAGGGGCTGGGGCTGGACTTCGGCGGCGGCGCGTTCGCCGACTCGTACATGCTCGGCGACGTGGAGGTCGACTGGGACCTGCCGGCCGGGTACGCGCTGCGCGTGGTCCGGCACGCCGCGGACAGCGGGCCGGACGACCTGCTGGTGGCCGTCCCACTGCCCGGCCGCGGCCGCTACCGGCTGTCCGCGATCGCCGCCCCGGACCTGGTCCGCGAGCCGGGCGGGCCGGGCGGGCCGGGCGGGGTGGCGCACGGGCTGGACGCCGGCGGCCGGCCGGAGCTCGCCCACCTCCAGGCGGTGGTCGACCGGCTCGCGCCGCGGCCGGCGAGCCTCTCCGCGCTGCGCTGGTCCTCGGTCTTCCGGATCAGCCACCGGATCGTGAACCGCTACGGCGAGGGGCGGGTGTTCATCGCCGGGGACGCCGCCCACATCCACCCGCCGACCGGCGGCCAGGGCCTGAACACCGGCGTCCAGGACGCGTACAACCTCGCCTGGAAGCTCGCGCTGGTGCTGCGCGGTGCCGCCGGCCCGGCCCTGCTCGACAGCTACGACGCCGAGCGCCGGCCGGTCGGGGAGGAGGTGGTCGGGCGGACCGTCCGGCACGCGCGGACGGACACCGGCCGGGACGAGGACGGCGCGGGCGCCGGGGACGGCGTCGAGCGGGCGCTGATCCGGGAGGCGCAGCTGCTGATCGGCTACCCGGACAGCCCGCTGGTCTCGCAGGACGATGTGGGTGGCTCGGACGGGCTGCCGGTGCGGCCCGGCGACCGGGCCCCCGACTGCGCCGGGCTGGCCCAGCCGCTGGCGGCCTTCCCGCAGCGGCTGTTCGACCTGCTCCGCAGCCCCCGCCACACCCTGCTGCTGTACGCCGGCCGGGCGGCGGCGGACGGGCTGCTGGAGCGGTGCGCCGCGGCTGCCCGGGAGGCGGCGCACGGCGCGCTGGACGTGTACGTGGTGCTGGCGCCCGGGCGGGCGGGGGACGAGCCGGCGGGGGACGGGCCGGCGCTGCCGGTGGTCCACGACGAGCGGGAGGCGTTCCGGACGGGATACGGCGCCCGCGACCCCGAGGCTTTCGTGATCCGGCCGGACGGTTACCTCGCCGGGCGGGTCCACCCGCTCGACCCGGAGCCGCTCGCCGCGGTGCTGCGGCGGACCTTCGGACCGGCCTGAGCGGCGACGGCGGTCTATGGCGGTCTCCCGCCCCTCCGTCGCAGGTCGGCCCCGTGCGGGCCGGCCTGCGGCGTGCCCGGCCGCAGCCCACGACCGCCCCACGGTGTGAGACTTTCTGTCAGCAAAGCCCGCGCAGGTTCTTGACGCGGACACACATTCCGCCTACAACCCATTACGGGTACCTGCACAGCCAACTCCGGCCGGAGTCAACGTACTTGACCTCCTCACCCCCACCTGATGAAACGAGGAGCCCCATGCGTACCCGTACCTGGCTCGCCACCTCCGCCGCCCTCGCGGCGGTCGCCCTGGCCGCCGTCCCCGCCCTGCCGGCAGCCGCCGCGCAGCCGCTGGCCGACCCGGCGGTGCTGACCGCCGGCAGCGCCGGCGGCAGCGCGGTGGCGGTGGGCGACTCGCTGGCCGCGCCGCTCGTCTCGGGCACCAAGGCCACGTTCTACTCCACCGCGACCGGCAGCACCGGCGTCACCTGCGCCGCCTCGCAGTTCACCGCCACCGTGACGGCCAACCCGGCCGCGCCCGGCACGGCGAGCGAGTCGCTGACCGGCCAGACCTTCAGCTCGTGCACCAGCAACGTCACCGGGGTGATCTCGGTGAAGAGCCTCACCGTCGGCAACCTGCCCTACCAGGTCGCCGTCGCGGACTCGGCCGGCAACCCGGTGGCGATCACCGCCGGTTCGGCCGGCGCGATCCAGGCCACCGCGGTGCTCAACAGCTGGTTCGGCACGCTCACCTGCTCGTACCAGCTCAGCGGCGCGTTCAGCGGCAGCGCCGACAACGCCGCGCACAGCCTGACCTTCGTCAACGAGCACTTCGTCAAGAGCGGCGGTTCCGGACTCTGCCCGGGCGACGGCTACTTCACGGCCCACTACGGCCCGGTCGCCGACACCAGCCAGGCCGGCAGCCCGCTGGTGTACGTCAACTGACGGCGCCCCGGTGCCGGTCCGAAGACCCGGACCGGCCCCGGCTGCGCCGCTGCGGTCCGCCCCCGGCCCGGGGTGGGGCCGCGCCCACCCGGTGCGCCCGACCCCGGGCCGGGGGCATTCAGGGGCCCGCGGTGCGGGCCGCGGTGACCGCGAGGGTGGTGTAGCGCATCCGGAACCCGCCGCCGGCCGCGTCGAGGGAGGCTCCGACCGCCGCCAGTACGCGGGCCAGCACCTCCGCGGGCAGGCGGGTGTGGGCGCCGGTGGTGGGCAGTTGGTCGAGCCATTCCTCCCGGGTGTAGTCCCGCTCCCAGGCGTACCGCGACAGTTCCGGCTCGTCGAAGCCGCCGGTCGCCCGGATCCCCTCGGCCGCCCGCTCCGCGAGTGCCTCGTACCCGCCGGAGGTGGCCTGCCAGCGGCGGGCGCCGAGGGAGTCCGGCAGGACCTCGCGGTACACCTCGGCGAAGGCCGCCGCCAGCTCGGGTGGCGGCTGGTCCACGTTCCAGAACACGGTGAGGCGGCCGCCCGGGCGCAGCACCTCGGCGGCCTTCGCCGCGCCTGCGGCCGGGTCCACCCAGTGCCAGGTCTGTGCCGAGACCACCGCATCGAAGGTGCGTCCGGCCGGATCCCAGTCCTCGAACGGCGCGACCTCGACCCGGTGGCCGCGCTGTCGGGCCCAGGCCGCCATCCGGGGGTCGATCTCGACGCCGAGGACCCGGCAGCCCGCTGCCTCGAACTGCCGGGCGGCGATGCCGGTGCCGATGCCGACGTCGAGCAGGTCGGGTCCGGGGGCGGCGGCCGTGACCGCCTCGATCAGTGCTCGGGGATAGTCGGGCCTGGCCCGGTCGTAGCGCTCCGGATCGATGCCGAACGACTCGGCCAGCTCGCGGAGTTGACGAGACGCGCGAGGGGAGGGCGAGGTGCCCTCCGGAGGTAGAGTGGGCATGCGCCCACTATGAGTGGGCAAGCGCCCACTCGTCAATCGGGCGCCACCGGACCGAGAAGAAGGGGCCCGCCCGTGCCGACCGGAGTGGCCATCCGCGACGCCCGCGAGCAGCTGTTCGCCGCCGCCGAACGCATCCTGCTGCGGGACGGTCCCGGCGCCCTCACCAGCCGCGCCGTCACCACCGAGGCCGGCTGCGCCAAGGGCGTCCTGCACCGGCACTTCGCCGACTTCGACGCTTTCCTGGCCGACCTGGTCCAGGACCGCATCGGCCGGATCGGGCAGCAGGCGCAGGCCCTGCGCGCCGCCGTCGGGACGGCCACCGTCACCGGCAACCTCGTCGGCGCCCTCACCGAGCTGTTCGGCTCGGTCGCGGTCGCCGTCGTCGGCCTGGTCATCACCCGCGACGCCCTCCGGGCCCGCCTGCGCGAAGCCGGGTCCACCGGCATCCCGCTGCTGGCCGAAGCCACCGCGATGATCGCCGGCTACCTCGCCGCCGAACGCGAGCTCGGCCGTCTCGTCCCCGACGCCGAACCCGACACCCTCGCCCCCACCCTGATCGGCGCCGGCCACCTGCTCTTCGCCGATCGCGACGCCGGCCCGCCCACCGGGCCGGCACTCGAACGCACCGTCGCCGCCGTCCTCGCCGCCGCCCTTCCGGCCGGGTGAGGCCGAAGCGTCGGAGCGCGGGAGCGGCCGGGATGACGGCCGTGTGCCCGCCGGTCGGCGCGACCGGGTGGCCCGCCGGGTGTGTGCGGGGGCGGGGTGACCGGCTTCATGCCGCCTGGGCTGCCTGCGACGCCGCGTGGGTGTTCAACGCGATGGACGAGCGCGAGCGCGGCCCCGGCGAGGTGTCGCACCACGAGCACCGCGTCGCGCGGATCGCGGACGGGAGCGTCCGGCCGCGGGTCGTGGCTGGGATCGACCTCGACGCGGTGGGTGTCGCGACCGGCGGCGGCCTGGGCCGCGCCGAGCACCCCGGCCCCGCCTGGCGGCGGCTGCGCTGGGCGGAACTCGCCCGCCGGACCGGTGACCCGCTGGTGCCCGACGGCTCGCTGCCGTCCCACCGCTGCTTCCCGTTGGCCAGGAAGGCGGGCAGCTGGCCGCTCGGCATCGTGCCGCCCACCGAGGGGAGCCTGGACCGGGCGACCTGGAACCGCCTGATCGCCGTCCTCACCGAGCACAGCCCGGACGGCCCGGCGACGCCCTGCCTCGCCTACTGGACCCCACTGATGTTCGCGACCGTCGACGTCGACGACCACCGGGTGCGGGCGGGGCGCCTCGGCGATGCCGGGCTGCTGTACGACGATCCCGAGGTCTCCTTCAGCCCGTCCAACCTCTGGGCCGCGGACGGCTCATGGGTCCTGTGCACCGACTACGACCTGTGGGCGACCAAGGTCGCCGGCCCGGCACCGCTCGTCGAGGCGCTGCTGGGCGACGAGGAGATCGAGGCCGTGCGGCTGCCGTGGGCGGGCTGACGGGGCGCACGGGCCGTGCCGGAAGCGGCCGTCCCGGAAGCGGCCGTGCCGGAGAACGGGCCGGCCGCCCCCGTGGTGGGGGCGGCCGGGGGAGGGCGGGTCAGTCCGCCAGATACTCCTCGGTGTGGGGCGGCTGGAAGTGCCCGAGGTTGCGGAGGTGGTCTCCGGGGTCGCCGTCCTGGTCCTCGGGGTTCTCGCCGACGGGGGCGTCGGAGCGCTTCTCCTCGTCGTCCTCGTCGCGGCGGCGGCCGCGCTGGGCGCCCGCGGCCGCGCGGACCTGACCGCCGCCGGAGCCGCCGCCGTGGCCGCCCCCGCCGTAGTGGGCACCGCCCATCATGCCGCCCATCATGCCGGGCGGCGGCGCGCTGGCCTGGCGGGTGCCGCTGCCGGTCGCGCCGACGACGCCGTTGCTGCCGGCGGTGCTGCCGGAGTGGCTGCCGCCTCCGGCCTCGGACAGGTCGGTCTGGGCCGGGATCCGGTTGCCGCGGCTGCCGCCGCCGCTGCCACCGGCGAAGCTGCCGGGGGTGACGCCGAGTCGGAGCTGCTGGCCGGAGGCGGCGGTGTGGTCGCCGCCGGAGCCGAGGTCCGGGCCGCCCCCGTGGCCGCCCGCACCGGCCTGGCCGGCGTGCACGCCGCCGAGGACACCGAGCTTGCTGCCGAACCCGGCGCCGTCGAGGCCGCCGTGGCCGCCCGTACCGCCGATGCCGCCTCCGCCGGGCAGGTGCGGACGGAGGCTGTCGAAGGCGGACAGGCCGGGGTCGCCGTGGCCGGCCGCGGCCGTGGCGGCGACGCCGCCGGCGAGCTTCAGCGGGCTGAGCGGCGAGGCGGTGTGGGAGCCGATCGCGTTCATCTCCCGAAGGTGCGAGTCCTCCTGGTCGCCGAGCCGGTGCAGCACGGTGTCCATCTTGTCGGCGGTCCCGCGGTAGTTGCCGAGCAGGCGGTTGAGGATCTCCTGGCCGACGGCCTGGGCGATCTGCTTGGCCGCTTCGACCGCGATCTTGCCGAACATGTCGCTGGGGTTGCCGACATCCAGGCTGTCGACGATCCGGCGGAAGGAATTGCCGTGGGCGTCGATGTCGTCGCCGTGGCGGCGCAGTTCGGCCGCGCAGGCGGCCATCGCGGCCATGTCGAGGCCGAAGCCCTGGCCGCTGGAACTCGCCGGGGCGGTGCCGGTGACCTGCTTGACCGCGCTGTCCACCAGGTCGGCGATCGGCCGGGCGATCATCTGGCCGAGCTGGCCGACGGCCGCGTCCAGGATCTTGGAGATGATCTCGCGGCCCATCGCGATGACGGCCGCGGTGCTGATCCCGAACGTCGCCGACGATGCCGCCAACTGTGCCTGGATGTTGACCAGTTGAACGATCGTCTGGCCCTTGCAGACCTCGATCACCACGGCAGCCGCGTTGAGCACCTTGGCCGCGGTCTCGCAGGCCTCGACAACGATGCCCGAGTACTTGGCGTAGCCGGACCACATCTCGGCGAGCTTGTCGGCGGCGTCGCCGTGGTAGACCTCGCCGAGCGTTTTGAGCGCCTTGTCGCCGGCCATCTGCGTGGAATCGATCGCTGACGCCAGTTTCTTCAACTGGTCAGCGAGCTTGTTCAGTTCGTCCTCGTTGGCCTGGGGCCAGTGGATCCCCAGCAGATTGAGTACGAACTGCAGCTCCGATGGTAACTCCACCGCCATTGCCGCCCCCAGGTTGCCCGCGTAGTGTTCACTGATCGCGCACTGCGACGATACACATCGAAGCCGACAACGACTACCGGCTCATCGGCCGCCCCCGGGATCGGGGCAACACTGTGACATGGCGGGATCGCCGCGGTGGGCGGTTTGTCGGCCCGGCGGCCCACCACTACGGTGTGCGGGATGGGATGGGGATCACGTTTGCGGGACGCGGTGGGCGTTGCCCGCCGGTCGGAGCGTCGGGCCGAGCGGCTGCCCGAACAGGTCGTACTCACCCTGGTGGCCGAGCAGTTGGCGGCGCTGAGCAGCCAGGACTGGACGGTGGCCGACGGGCTGGCCAGGGGGCCGCAGTCGATCGCGGTACGGCTCGGGGCCCCGCACCCGGACGGTCCGTACCCGGACGGGCCGCACTCGGACGATCCGCTCCGCCTGGACCTGGTGCTCCTCCCGGACGCCGACCGCCCGGACGGCCCCGCGGTGCCGGACTGCCTGGTCGGTTTCGGCGGCGACGAGGCCGCGGTCCGCCGCGGGATCGAGGTCTGGGCCGCCACCGCGGCCGTCACCGTGCTCGAACTCCACGCCCACAGCGGGCGGTTCGCCGGTCATGTCGATCCGCGCGACCAGGACGGCTTCCCGGGCCGGCACGCCATCCACGGCGGCATCGTGGCGTGGGGCACCGGCGAGCGGCAGAACGCCGTGCAGGACTGGATGCTCGCCAACCCTCTGCTCCCCAGGCTCGCCCCGGCGCTGGACGGCGCCGTCGAGCGGGACGAACTCATCGGCCTGGCCGTGCACTTCGGCAGCGGTGAGGGCGTGGACACCGCCGAGGTCCGGGTGGACGGACGCCACCACCAGGCGGCCTCCCGGGTGCTGGCCGGCCTGGACTGGCCCCGGGTCGACCGCGGCAGCTCGTACGCCAGGACCTTCGCCCTGCTGACCGGCCGGGCGGCGCGCTGACTGCACGCCGGAGCCGGGCTGACGCCCGGTCAGGCGATGGGTCGGGCGATGGGTCGGGCGATCGGGTAGCGGTGGGTGCCGTCCGGGGCCGGGTGGCCGGGCAGCCAGCTGGCGAGGACCTGCGCGGACGGGTAGAAGATCGGCTCGGGCAGCGCGTCCACCGGGAGGCGCTCCCAGCCGGCGCAGGCGTGTGGCTCGGTGACCTCCGCGGGGGCGTCGCTGGGCGGGGCCAGGACGGCGGCGGTCAGCCGGGTCCGGCCGAGTTCGTGGTCGAGCAGGACGGCGAGCACCTGCATCCCCGAGGCGGGCAGCACGATGCCGGTCTCCTCGGCGAGTTCGCGGGCGGCCGCCTCCTCGAACGACTCGCCCGGGTGGTCGACCTTGCCGCCGGGCAGGCTCCAAGTGGGCGGTTCGCCCGCGGTGGTGCGGCGGCCGATCAGGACCGACCGCCCGTCCGTGCTGGGGACGATGACGCCGGCCCCGACCAGCGCACCGATCACCAGGCCGCCTTGCTGTAGTCCTTGAGGAAGCAGCCGTACAGGTCCTCGCCGGCCTCGCCGCGGACGATCGGGTCGTAGACCCGGGCGGCGCCGTCGACCAGGTCGAGCGGGGCGTGGAAGCCCTCCTCGTGCAGCCGCATCTTCTCCGGGTGGGGCCGCTCGTCGGTGATCCAGCCGGTGTCGACGGCGGTCATCAGGATGCCGTCGCTCTGGAACATCTCCTGCGCGCTGGTGCGGGTGAGCATGTTGAGCGCGGCCTTGGCCATGTTGGTGTGCGGGTGGCCGGCGCCCTTGTAGCCGCGGCTGAACACGCCCTCCATGGCGGAGACGTTGACGACGTACTTGCGCCGGGCCGGGGAGGCGGCCATCGCCGGGCGGAGCCGGCTGATCAGGATGAACGGCGCGGTGGAGTTGCAGAGTTGGACCTCGAGCAGCTCGATCGGGCTGACCTGCTCGACCGTCTCCACCCAGCTGTTGCTGGGGGCGAGGTCGGGCACCAGGCCGCCGGCGTCGATTGCGGTGCCGGCCGCGATCCGGGCCGGCGAGGCGGACCCGGTGACCAGGGCGAGCGAGGTGACCTCGTCGGCGGTGAGCCGCTCGTCGGTGCGGGCGGCCTGGCCGGGCAGCGCGGGGACGTCCACCGCGCCGCTGCCGAAGCGGCCGATCACCGTGGAGGCGGGCAGCTCGCCGGCCGGCAGCGGGGCGGACTCGGCGGCGATCAGCTCGCTGTACGCCGCGGGGGAGCGGCGGACGGTCTGGGCGGCGTTGTTGATCAGGATGTCCAGCGGGCCGTCGGCGGCGACCTCGTCGGCCAGCGCCAGCACCTGGGCGGGGTCGCGCAGGTCGATGCCGATGACCTTCAACCGGTGGATCCACTCGGCGCTGTCCGGCATCGCGGTGAAGCGGCGGATGGCGTCGCCCGGGAACCGGGTGGTGATGGTGGTGTGGGCGCCGTCGCGCAGCAGGCAGAGCGCGATGTACATGCCGATCTTGGCCCGGCCGCCGGTCAGCAGCGCGCGCTTGCCGGTGAGGTCGGCGCGGGCGTGCCGGCGGGACCTGTTGAGGGCGGCGCAGTTGCGGCAGAGCTGGTGGTAGAACGCGTCGACCTCGACGTAGCGCTGCTTGCAGGTGTAGCAGGACCGGGGCCGCTCGAGTATCCCGGCGAGTTCGGCGGTGGTCTCGGTGGTGAGCCCGAAGGCGCCGGCGGTCTCGTCGTCGATCCGGCCCGGCGCGCCGGTGGCGGTCCGGGAGGTGACGGCGCGGTCGTTGGCGGTCTTGCGGGCCCGGGTCTCCTGGCGGCGGCGCTGCTTGAGGGTGCGGAAGAGGCCGCCCACGGCCAGCCGGACGGTGATCGCGTCGGGGTGGTCGACGTGCAGTTGGTCCAGCTCGGCGAGCACGCTGAGGCAGAGCTCAAGGCGATCCGGGTCGATGCCCTTGCCGTAGTCGATCTCTTCAGCGTTCATGCCCGCGGATGTCCTCGCTCGCTCCGTCTGTACCGGCGAACTCTACGGGAGCGGCGCGGCGGCCCGCGAAGTAATGGTCTCCAGGCACTTGCGAGCATTACGGCCGGATGGCTAGATTGGTAACCATCGAAAGGCGTGATCGCCTATTACGAGACGGGGTGCGGGATGACCGACTGGAACGCCTGGCAGCGCAGCTGGGACCGCCAGCAACAGTGGTACCTGCCCGACCGCGAGGAGCGGTTCAGGGTGATGCTCGACACCGTCGAGGCGCTGGCCGGCCCGGCGCCCCGCGTCCTCGACCTGGCCTGCGGCACCGGCTCGATCTCCGAGCGGCTGCTCGCCCGCTTCCCCGGGGCGGTGAGCGTCGGCGTCGACCAGGACCCGGCGCTGCTCGCCATCGCCCGCGGCCACTTCGCCGCCGAACCGCGGCTCACCCTGGTCACCGCCGACCTGACCGACCCGGCCTGGGCCGACCGCCTGCCGCCCGGCCCGTACGACGCCGTGGTCACCGCCACCGCGCTGCACTGGCTGCGCACCGACGATCTGGTCCGGCTGTACGGCGACCTCGCCGCACTGCTCGCCCCCGGCGCCGTCTTCCTCAACGCGGACCACGCCCCGCAGGCCGGGATCGAGCTGCTGGCGGCTGTGGACCGGGTGTTCCAGGAGCGGCGGCAGGCCCGGGAGCGGGCCGAGGGCGTCCTCGACTGGAAGGAGTGGTGGGCCGCCGCCGCGGCCGAGCCGGCGCTCGCCGAGCACGTCGAGGCCCGCTTCGCGCTCTACGGCTCGCACGCCGACGGGGAGTCCCACCCGGCCGAGTGGCACACCGCCCAGCTGGTGGAGGCGGGCTTCCGGGAGGCCGGCATCCTCTGGCGCTCGGTGGACGACGCGCTGGTGGCGGCCGTCCGCTGATACCCCGAGCCGGGGGCGGGTGTGTCAGTGGGCGGTCGGGCCGAGCAGCCAGGTGATCCCGGACAGCGTCGCCATCGAGAGCAGCGTCGAGCCGAGCACCGACTCCCGGGCCAGGGCGGTCCCGACGCCGTACTCGCGCGCGTAGGTGAAGACGTTCTGCGCGGTCGGCAGCGCGGAGAGCAGCACCACGGCGAGCAGCTGGTGGGTCGGCAGGTGCAGCACCAGAGCCCCGACCGCCAGCGCGGTCAGCGGCTGGACCACCGTCTTGATGGCGACCGCGACCCCGGCCTCGGCCCGCGGACCCGCCGCCCCGGCCGTCGATCGGCCGTGCAGCGACATGCCCAGGGTGACCAGCGCGGTCGGCACCGCCGCACCGCCCAGCAGCTCGAAGGGGTGGGCGATCGGCTGCGGCACGTGGAAGCCGGTGGCGGAGACCACCGCGCCGAGCCCGGCGCCCAGGATGATCGGATTACGCAGCGGCAGCATCAGCGCCCGCCGGATCCAGGCCCGCGGTCGCCGCTCGCCGCCGGTCCCGGCGTCCAGGGCGGCGAGCACCAGCGGGGTGACCACCAGCACCTGGAAGAGCAGCACCGGGGCGACGAAGGAGGCGTCCCCGAGCACTTGGACCGACACCGGGATGCCCAGGTTGCCGGAGTTGACGTACCCGGCCGCCATTCCGCTGATCGCCTGGTCGGCGCTCTCCCGGCCGAACACCCAGCGGGCGGCGGCCAGGCCCAGCCCGGAGGCCAGCAGGGTGCCGGCGGCGAAGGCCAGCATCGAGGTGTTGGCGAACGCGCCCAGCGGCGTGCGCCCCACCATGGTGAACAGGGCGGCCGGCATCGCCACCAGGAAGACGAACCGGCCCAGGACGTGCTCGGCGCTCTCGCCGAGCAGTCCGGTACGGCTGACCAGGTAGCCGACCGCGGTGAGCACCCAGATCGGGGCGAACGCGGCCAGCAGGGGCTGCAGGGTGGGCATCGGACCTCGGTCGGTCGGTGGGTTCACGGTCGATCGGACGCGGATAGTCTCCCGGATGTGCCGATACCCTCCTCCGCCCCCTCGGGCCGGCGGGTGCTGGCCGTCTGCATGGCAGCCGGCTTCACCACCCTGCTCGACCAGTCCGTCCTCAACATCGCCATCTCCGACGTGCGGGACGCCCTGCACGCCGACTCGGGGCAGATCGCCTGGATCGTGGCCGGCTACTCGCTGGCCTTCGGCCTGGCGCTGGTCCCCGGCGGGCGGCTCGGCGACGTCCGCGGCCGCAAGTGGCTGTTCGTGACCGGCCTGGCCGTGTTCACCGCGGTCGGCACGCTGGCCGGCACCGCCCAGAGCGCCTGGATGCTGGTCGCCGCCCGGCTGCTCCAGGGCGCCGGTGCGGGCCTGGTCAACGCCCAGATGATCGGCACCCTCCAGGACGTCTTCACCGGCACCCGGCGGGCCCGCGCCCTCGGCCTGTACGTCCTCACCGGCGGCCTGTCCGCCGCGCTGGGCCCGCCGCTCGGCGGCCTGATCCTGGCCGCGGCCGGGCCGGAGCTCGGCTGGCGGCTCACCCTGCTGCTCAGCGCGCCGTTCGGCCTGATCACCCTGGTGCTGGCGGTGCGCTGGCTGCCGCCGCCGCGCCCGAGCGCCCGCCACTCCGAGCTGGACGGGGTCGGCCTGGTCCTGGTCGGCGTGCTCACCCTGCTGGTGATGCTCCCCTTCATCCGGCCGCCGGGCATGCTCGGCGGCGCCGCCTTCGCGGCCGGGGCGCTCACCGTCGCCCTGCTGTTCGCCGGCTGGCAGCGGCGGTACGCCCGCTCCGGCCGGCATCCGCTGGTCCACCCGGCGCTGGCCAGGTCCCGCCCGTACGCGCTCGGCACCACGGTGGCGATGGCCCAGTTCGGCACCTCGATCGCCTGGTCGCTGGTGCAGACCATGTTCCTGCGCGACGGGCTCGGCCTGTCCGCGCTGGCCGCCAGTGCCGTCGCGCTGCCCGCGGCGCTCGCCATGGCCGCCACCTCCTCGCAGGCCGGCCGGGTGGTCCAGCGGTACGGGCAGCGCGCCGTCACGGCCGGGCTCGCCCTGTCCTGCACCGCGCTGCTCGCCGGGGGACTGGCCGCGCTGTGGGTGCCCGCCGGTCCGCTGCCCTTCGTGCTGGCCGGCACCCAGCTGCTGCAGGGCGTCTCCACCGGTCTGATCGTCGCGCCCAACCAGGCCTTCGTGCTGCGCCACGCCCCCGCGGAGGCGGCCGGGGTGGCGGGCGGCATCCTGCAGATGTCCCAGCGGATCGCGGCGGCGGTCGGGGTGTCCGCGGTGTCCGGCATCTATCTGCGCGGTTCCACCGCCGGGGTGGCCGGGCACCGCACGGCGTACTGGCACGCGACCGCGGCCTGCGTGGTCGTGGCGTCGCTGGCCGTGCTGATCTCACTGGTCGCGGCCGCGCGGGCACGGACCGTCGACGTGGCAGCGGTCACCCCGGCGCCGGGAAGTGCGGTCGAAAAACCCCGAGTTTGAGCCTCCGACGGCTGTTTGAGACCCAGCCCACACCCTGTGAGCTTCTTCATAGCGGGGGGCTCCGGCCCGGTCCGACGGTCCGTCAATTCATGTTCCGTGTACCGACGTTCGCCCTGAATGAGGCGTTTTGTCCGGGTTTGGAGGGGTGGTTGCCCCGCCCCGGGGCCTCACGCACCATCTGTTGAGGCGCCCCGAGCTGCAGGCATGAGCTCTCCGATCGGGTGCCACGGCGCAGCCGACCGCGTGATGACGCGGCCTGCGCGCCCGGTGAGCAGGGTTGCCGCCGGGCCCGGCCGTCCCGGACCGAGGACTCCCGCACAGTGCGCGGGGCCTTCGCATGTGTCCATCCGGGCGGTCTGTGACCTGGACGACATCTCGGAGGTATTCGGACATGCGACGGATCAAGCACGGGCTCCAGCGAGTGCCCATGCCGCGACTGAGCCACCACAAGATGCCCGACTACGTGCTGGGCGCGGGTGTGGCCGGCGCGGTGCTGATGGGCACGCTGCTGCCGGTCAGCCAGGCGTTCGCCGACCCGACGCCGGCTCCCGCCGCGTCGGCCCCGGCGGCCGCCGCCCCGGCGGACCAGCAGGCCCCGGCCGTCGCGCCGGCCGCGGAGGATGTCGCCAGCCGTGGCGAGGCCCGCCCGGAGGCGCCCCAGCCGCAGCAGCAGGCCCCGCAGCCGCAGGCCCAGCCCGACCAGGCCCAGCAGCAGGCTCCGCAGCAGCAGGCGCAGCCGCAGCCCGCGCAGCCGAAGCCGGAGCAGCCGAAGCCCCAGCCGCAGCCCGCACAGCCGAAGCCGCAGCCGCAGAAGCCCTCGTACTCCAACAACCTGGACGGCTGGATCCGCGAGGCCCGCGACATCCTGGCCGCCAACGGCAAGCCGGTCCCGTCCTACAAGGCGATGTACGCCACCGCCATGGCCGAGTCCACCGGCAACCCGCGCGCGGTGAACGGCTGGGACTCCAACGCCAAGTCGGGCACCCCGTCGATCGGGCTGACCCAGATGATCCAGCCCACCTTCCGGGTCTACGCGCTGCCGGGCCACACCGACATCCGCAACCCCGTGGACAACCTCATCGCCAGCTCGCGCTACTGCGACGCGACCTACGGCGGCATGGACAAGATGGCCGCCGCCCGGGGCTACGGCTCCCACTGGCGCGGCTACTGAGCGGTTTCGATTCCACTAGGTGGAACTTCCGTTTCGCACAGCTGAAAAGTAGGCCATCCCGCCGATGGCGCGTCACCTGTCGGATCCTCCGAACAGGACGCCCGAAGGCTTGCGCCGCACCTGGAGATCCCGCCAATGGCGGGGTTCCGGGTGCGGCGCTCTAATGTCTGCTCACCGGATGCCGGCACCCGACCTGGAAACGCCCCCCGGTGACGTCCCTCACTCCCCGCCCCATCCACCCCTGAACTCCTCCGCAGCACCGTCCTCTCCGCCCGGGCATGCCTCGCCGTCGTGCCTCGGCACGGCTCTCCCACGCCCATCCGGAGGTTGCGTTGCAGTCACAGTCCGCACCCGACAGCGACAGACCCGTCGCGGCGGTCCACCCGGTCGACGAGGTCCTGCCCCCGTCCAGGCTGGCGGTCCTCGGTCTCCAGCACGTCTTCATCATGTACGCCGGCGCGGTCGCCGTACCGTTCATCGTCGGCAACGCGCTCAAGCTGGACGCCGCCACCATCGCGCTGCTGGTCAACGCCGATCTGCTGGTGGCCGGCATCGCGACGATCATTCAGGCGGTCGGCATCTCCACGCTGTTCGGCGTCCGCCTGCCCGTGGTCGCCGGCGCCACCTTCACCGTGGTCAGCCCGATGATCACGATCGCCGCCAAGCACGGCCTGCCGACCGTCTACGGCGCGATGCTGGTTTCCGGCGTCTTCGGCCTGCTGATCGCCAAACCCTTCTCCAAACTGATCAGATTCTTCCCGCCGGTGGTGGCCGGCACGGTCATCATGATCATCGGATTGTCGCTGATCGGCCCCGGCGCCGGCATGATCGCCGGACACGACACCCAGGCCGCCGACTACGCCCAGGTCTCGCACATCGCGCTCGCCTTCGGCGTGGTCGCGCTGCTCGTGCTGGCCACCCGCTTCCTGCACGGCTTCCTCGGCCAGATCGCCCCGCTGCTCGCCCTGGTGGCCGGCACCCTGGCGTCGATTCCCATGGGACTGCTGCACCTTGACGGGGTGAAGGCCGCCAGCTGGTTCGGCGTGGCCAGCCCGTTCCACTTCGGCGCCCCGCGGTTCGACGCGGCCGCGATCATCTCGATGTGCATCGTGCTGCTGGTGACGTACACCGAGTCGACCGCGGACATGCTCGCCGTCGCCGAGATGACGGACCGTCGGCTCTCCGACGCCGACATCGCCCGGGGCCTGGCCACCGACGGCCTGTCGGCGGTGCTCGGCGGCTTCATGAACTCCTTCCCCGACACCGCGTACGCGGAGAACGTCGGCCTGGTCCAGATGACCCGGGTCCGCAGCCGGTGGGTGGTCGCGGTGGCCGGTGCGATGCTGCTGGTGATGGGCCTGGTCCCGAAGGTCGGCGCGTTCGTCGCCGCGGTGCCCGAACCCGTGGTCGGCGGCGCCGCCCTGGTGATGTTCGCGATGGTCACCGCGGTCGGCGTGCAGACCCTGCGCAAGGTCGACTTCTCCGGCAACCACAACCTGCTGGTGGTCGCCGTCTCGCTCGGCGTCGGCCTGCTGCCCGCGGTGGCCACCGACCGGTTCGGCAACGAGATCTTCTTCCGGAACTTCCCCGACTGGGCGCAGACCGTGTTCGGCAGCCCGATCACCCTGACGGTCATTCTGGCCTTCGCCCTCAACCTGCTCTTCAACCACATCGGACCCGCCACCCCGCCCGCCGCCATCGCCGCCCAGCGGACCGCCGCCGACGGCGAGTCCGCGGTCGGCCCCGACCCCGACCCCGACGGCACCGGCGTCACCGCCGCCTGACCCGACCCCGTCCGAGCCTGTCCGACCCGTCCGACCCGGATCCCGCGTCGCACCGGAGTCCGCGAGGCCGAAACCCGCTGGTGACCGCGGTGATCGCGCTCGTAGACTCCGGTGCTTGTGGACGAGTCGAACATCCGTACCCTGACCGCCGATGCCAAGACGATCGGCGAGGCCGTCGCGCTCGCGGGCGAGGGCCTGGTGGCCCGCGAAGTGCTCACCGAGGTGATCGCGCTGTGCGCGGTGGCCGGCGAGCACCTGCTGGTCGTCGGCGCGCCCGGTACCGCCAAGTCCGAGGCGGTCCGGCGGGTCGCCGGACAGCTCGGCGGACGCTACTTCGAGTACCTGCTCGGCCGGTTCACCGAGCCCAACGAGCTGTTCGGCCCGGTGGACCTGCGCCGGCTGCGCGAGGGCACGGTCGAGTTCGAGACCGCCGGCATGCTGCCGGAAGCCGAGATCGCCTTCCTGGACGAGGTCTTCCTCGGCTCCACCGCCGTCCTCAACACCCTGCTCGGACTGCTCAACGAGCGCGTCTTCCGGCGCGGCCGCACGGTGCTCGCCAGCCCGCTGCGGGTCTGCGTCGCCGCCGCCAACCACCTCCCCGAGGACCCGGCGCTGGCCGCCTTCGCCGACCGCTTCCTGGCCCGGCTGTTCGTCGAACCCGTCCCCGACGCGCGGCTCGAGGAACTCCTCGCCGGCGGCCGCCGCACCACCCCCGCCGGTACGCTCGGCGGACCCGGCGTCCTGGACGCCCTCGACCGGCTCTCGACGGCGGCCCGCCACTGCGACCTGACCGCGGTCACCCCGCTGGTCGCCGCCGCCCTGCGCCGACTGCGCGAGGCCGGCGTACCGATCAGCGACCGCCGCGCCGTCCGCTCGCAGCGGCTGGTCGCGGCCGCCGCCGTCCTCGACGGCCGCACCACCGCCTCCGCCGCCGACCTGTGGGTGCTGCCGCTGATCGCCCCCGACGCCGACACCCAGGCGCTCGCCCGCGACAGCCTCACCGACCTGCTCGAACACTCCGCCAACGCGGGCCTGCTGCACGCCGCCGAGGAGCTCTCCCGCGGCGCCCGCGCCCGCGCCGAACGGCTCGCCCGCGCCGGTACGGACCTGATCGCCCGGTACGGCGCCGCGCCGACCGACCGCGACGCGCGGCTCGCGATCGAGGCCACCCTGCGAGAGATCGACGCCGGCTTCGACCCGGCCGACCTGCCCGAACCGCTGGCCGCCGTCCGGGCGCAGCTCGCTGCCGCGGTACGGCCGTGACCGCGGTCCCCGCGCGGCCGCTGCGCTGGGAGCGCCGCGAGCCCCCGCTGCCCGCGGCCGCGGTCGCCGCCACCGACCCCGCTGCCATCGCCGCCCTCGCGGCGGCCACCCTGGCCCGTCTCGCCGACGGCATCACCCTCCGGGCGGCGGCCGACGCCGCCACCCTGCTGGTCCTCGGCGAGCCCGAGGACCTGCCCTGGGCGGACGGTGCCCGCTACCTCGCCTGGGAGGCCGGGGCCCTGGTCCCCACCACCGCCCGCCCCCGCCCGGCCACCGCCCTGTGGCGGGACGCCCTCGCCCCCGACCCCACCACCCGCCTCGCCCTGCTCCCCGACGCCGCGCTCGTGTTCACCCCGCCGACGGCCGCGCCGGACCGCGCCGCGCTGGCCCGCCTGGCGGCGCCGACCGGTACCGCATCAGGTGGGCTCGGATGAGCGTAGCGCTGCCCCCCGGGCTGGCCGGTTGGGCCGAGCAACTGGGCGCACTGTCTCCGCAGTTGGGGATCGCGCTCGGTCCGCTGGTGCGCCGGATCGAGGCGCTGGTCGCCGACCGGGAGCCGCAGACCGCTCCCGAGGGCGAGCTGGACGGCTTCGGCGGCCTGACCCGGGCCGGCTCGCCCGAGCGCCTGCCGGCCTCCGAGTGGCTGCTGGCGCAGGAGTTCCCGGACGAGTTCGTCCGGCGCGCCGCCGACCGTGAACTGCTGCAGTTCGCACCGGAGTTCCGGGCGACCCGTCCTCGCGGCCGGGTCGTGGTCCTGGTCGACGCCGGCCCCGCGCAGGCCGGCGCGGCCCGGCTGGTCCAGCTCGCCGCCCTGGTCGTGCTGCACCGCCGTGCCGCCGCCCGCGGCACCGACCTGGCGGTCGGCGTGCTCGGCGACCCGCCGGGGGAGTACTTGGACGGCGACCTGCCGCGGCTGCTGCCCGGCTGGCTGCGCGCCCGCCGCCACCGGGACGCGGAGGTCGCCGACGTCCAGGAGGCCGAGGCCGCGCTGGACGCACCCGACGAGGCCTGGCTGCTGACCTCCCCGGCGCTGGCCGAGCAACTGCCGACCCGCCGCCGGGTGCTGGCCGCCGCGCCGTCCCGCTGGGCGGCCGACGGGGTGACCCACGTCCGGCTCGCCCTCTCCGGCGGCACGGCCGAACTCCCGCTGCCGGAGCGGAGGATCGCCGTCCGCGCGCTGCGCGGCGAGGAGTTCCGCACCGGCCGTCGGCCGCCCGCCCCGCTGCCGGAGCTCCCGGCCGGTCGGCTGATGCCCACGTTCACCGGCCCGGCCGCCGTCCTGCTCGCCCGGCCGCCCGGGTCGGACAAGCTGCTGGTGTCCAAGCTGCCCACGGCGGCCCATCCGCGGCAGCTGCTCCGGCCGACCAAGCACGGCTTCCCGGGGCCGGTGGTCGCGGCGGCCAGGATCGGCCGCCGGCTGATCGTGCTGACCGCCGAGAAGGGCTGCCTGACCACCCGGGTCGTCGGCCGTCCGCTCGGCGGTGTCGGCCTGCGCCGACCGGTTCCGTTCGCCGAGCTCGGAGTGGACCGCGAGCTCCTCGCCGACCTGCTCGAACGTCCTGTGCTGCCGGTCGAGTTGGACGTCAACGATGTGCTGGTCCCGCTGGCCGGACGTTGGTGGGCGCTCACGCCCAATGGCGGTTTCAAGGCGCTGGGCGAGCTCGGCCCGCGGGGTTCGACGCTGCTCGGCGGCCCGCCGTTCCGG
Source organism: Kitasatospora cinereorecta (assembly GCF_024172095.1). Classification (GTDB taxonomy): domain Bacteria; phylum Actinomycetota; class Actinomycetes; order Streptomycetales; family Streptomycetaceae; genus Kitasatospora; species Kitasatospora cinereorecta. The sequence continues at coordinate 819,591 of NZ_JAMZDX010000002.1, forward strand.
TGGGCTTGGGAGGGCTACGTCCGGTCGGGATTCCTGCCGCCGGATGCCGACGAGTACGTGATGAGCCGGGCGGCGGTGGCCTGGCGGGCCGGCGCGGACCACTGGTGCGTGCGCCTGCGCGAGGCGCCGCCCGGCACACCGCCGCAGGTGATCCCGGTACCCCAGGGTGTGGAGGTGGTCGGTGTGGCCGGCGAGGGACAGCTGTCGGTGCTGGTCACCGTGGAACCGGGAGAGCGCGTGGTGCGGAGCGTGTGGTCGAGCGGGAGCCGGACCCTGGACCGGTTCTCCGGCGGCGCCCTGGCGCCGTTCGTGCACTGGGAGCAGCCGTTGATCGTGGCGGAACCGCAGCCCGGCAGGTTGGTGGTCGGCAACCCGGTGACCGGCTGGATCAGGGCGACGACAGGAGACCCGCGATGAGCGTCACCGCGACCGGACCGGCCCGCGGGCTGCTCGCCGCGTCGGGCTTCGTCCTCGACGTGCCCGCGATCGGCGCCGCCGAGGCGGCCGAGCGGGTCCTCGCGCTCTGGGCCGACGGCGCCGAACTACGAGAACTGCCCCACGGCGCCTGGCTGTTGCGCTTGCCGAAGCCGGTGCAGGTGTACGCGGACCGGGCCCCGGGCGAACCACTGGCGGAACGCTCGGGCGCGCTGGTCACCCACCGCGCCGACCCGGCCGCACCGGCGCCGGACGACGAGGGCCGGCTGCTGCTGCCCCGCGGCGGAGCGGTCGAACGCCACCGGGTCGCCGAACTCCCGCTGCTGCGGCCCGCCGAGTGGCTCGATCGCGCGTCGATCCCGCTGCGCCGACTGGCGCCGCTCGACCTGCCGCCCGAGCCGGACCCGGTGGACGAGGCACTGCCGGCCCGCCCGCAGCCCGACCTGCGGGCCGCCGCCCGGCTGGCCCCGCGCTCCGAGCGCGCCCGCCGACAGCTCGCGGACGACCCCGGCCCGGACCGCACCCGGGCCCTGCGGCCGCTGCGCGCGCTCGACCCGCGCACCCGGCGGATGCTGGGCTCGACCGCCGTCCTGCTGCCGCTGCTCGCGCTCTGCCTGCTGCTGCCCGAGAACGTGGTACCGCACCGGCTCCTGCTGGCCCTGCTGGCCGGCGTGGCGATCGCCCCGGTGGCCGAACTCCTCATCCGCGGCGGTCGCCCCTCTTCGCCCCGGGGTGCGGCGGCGCGCCGGGCGGCCGGGCCCGCGCCCGCGGCCGCGAAGGCCGGCGGCGCCCGACGGCGCCCGCCGTCCGCCCTGCTCGCCCGGCTGCTGATGCGCACCCCGGCCGCCCGCCTGGTGCAGAGCCGGCACGACCGCTACCTGGACGAGCTGACCAGGGCGTTCCGCCAGCGCCGCTGGGAGGACGCGCTGCGCGACGCCGTCGCGGTGTCCGCCGGCGGCGCCGCCGCCCTCGGTTGGCTCACCCTCGCGCTGCCCGGGCGCCGGACCGGTCCGCTGCGCCCGAGCCCCGCACCGAACGCCCCCGGCGGTGTCATGCCCGGCCGGGCCACCGTCCGGGATCACCTTGCCGCGCTGTACCGCGAGGCGGCCGCGGCGCTGGAGCGCGAGGGCCGGATCGAGGAGGCGGCATTCACCCTCGCCGACCTGCTCGGCGCAGCGGCCGAGGCGGTCATTGTGCTGGAGCGGCACGGCCGCCTCGCCCTCGCCGCCGAGCTGGCCGAGGGCCGGAATCTCACCCCCGACCTGGTGGTCCGGCTCTGGTGGCTGGCCGGCGACCGCGACCGGGCGGTACGGGTCGCCCGCGAGCGCGGTGCCTTCGCCGCCGCCGTCGAGCGGCTGGGCCGGACCGACCCGCAGGCGGCCGGCGAACTGCGCGCCGCCTGGGTACGGTCCTGCCGGCAGAGCGGCGACCATCTCGGGGCGGTCCGCGCGGCCTGGCCCGAGGAGTCGCTGCGCCCGACCGTGGTCGGCGACCTGCGGCGCCTGGTGGCGCTCGGCGGCCCGACCCAGGCGGTGGCGCTCGCCCACCTGCTGGCGCTCGGCGCGGGCGAGGCGGTCCGCGACCACGCCCGCGCCCTGCTCGACACCACCGGCCCCGAACACCGCACTCACCGGCGGCGGTTGGCCGCCACGCTGGGCGAGCTGCGGTGCGCCGACCCGGTGGCCGACCGGGAGCTTGCCACCGCCGCGCTGCGCGCCCTGGTCCGCGACGGCGGCCTCGGCGAGGAGCTGAGCAGCACCGAGCGCGGACGGCTGCGGTGGTCCCTGCTCGACCGGGCCGACCCGCTCGCCGCCGCCGACCTGCCCGCCCCGGACCCGGGCGGCGCCGCCGACGTGGCCGACGCGACCGAGGCGGCCGTCCCCGTGGTCACCGCGCCCACGCTGCCCGGCGATCTGCCGCTGCACGACGCCGCGGCCCTCGCCTCCGGCGCCGTCCTGGTCGCCTGCGGCCACGCCGGGACCAGGCTGCTGGCCCCGGACGGCCGGACCACGGCCCGGTGGGACGTCCCCGCCGAGCGGATCGTGCTCAACGACCACGGCACCACCGCGCTGCTGGCCGCCCGCTACGGCGCGACCTGGGAGGTGGTCCGGCTCGACCTGGCCACCCGCGAGGTCGCCCGCTGGGCCGCCGTCCGGGCCGACCACCTGGCCGGCTCGTACGACGGCCGGACGCTGCTCACCGTCGACGGCCCGCGCCTGGTCGTCCTGGACACCCTGGCCGCACGCCCGGCCGTGATCCGGTACGAACTCGGCGACGAGTCCCGCCCGGCGGGCCCGCCCGCCCGGACGGCGGACGGCTGCAGCGCCCTGGTCCACAGCAACGGCCGCACCGAGCGCTGGCGCTGGGACCTGCCCGGCTGGGACCTGCGCTCCCGCCACCGGCTCACCGGCGCGGACGAGGCGGACGCCGTGCTCGCCGACGGCCTGATCGTCCAGGTGCCCGCCGAACAGGCGCCCGCCGAACCGGCCCGCGGCACCGCCCGGGTGCGGTTGTACGGCGAGCGGGCCGACGACGGGATCACCCTGCCGCTCGCGCCGGGCACCGCCGTACCCGCCGACGGCGACCGCTTCGCCCTCGCCGTCCCGCAGGCCGACGGCTCCGTCCGCGCGGCGGTCTGCGCCGGGACGGAGCGCCTGTTCACCGCGGTCTTCCCGCAGGCCCGACCGGAGGCGGTGCGCCTGCGCCGGCACACCGGCACGGTCACCGTGTGGGACGCCGCCGGTCGGGTGCTCGCCGTCGCCGACGACGGCAGCGTGCTCGCCAGGCTGCGCACCTCAGCAATCTGACGGGCCGCGGCGCGCCGGGCGCGGCAGGATGCCGTCCATGGACATCGACTCCGACATCCTCACCCGCACCCGGCGCTCGCTGCACGCGGTCGCCGAGCATCTGCTCGCCGGCCCGCAGTACCGCACCAGCGGCACCATCCGGCTGCGCCCCTGCCCCGGCGGCTTCGCCACCCGGCTGGAGCCGGCCCTCCAGGTGGTCGGCACCGACCTGGTCACGCCGGCCGGCCCGCTGCCGCTGTCCGGCACCGACTGCGCCACGCTGGCCGCGGCCGCCGGCCTCGTCCCCGGCGGCACGGCGGAGCTCTACTCCGACGGCTCCGGCGTCCCGGCCGACCAGCGCCTGGAGGTCGACCCGGCCGCCGCCCGGCGGATCGCCGACGCCTTCGCGCTCGGCGACGCCGCGCTGCGCGCGCTCTTCCCCGGCGCTGACCCGGTGCTCTGGCCGGAGCACTTCGACCTCGGCGTCACCGCCGAGGCGGTCAACTACGGCGTCTCCCCGGGTGACACGTACCTGGCGGAGCCGTACGCCTATGTCGGCCCGCACATCCCGCGCACCGGCGCGTTCTGGAACGCCCCCTTCGGCGCCGCCCGTCCAATGGCCGACCTGCCCGACGAACCCGCGCTGCTCGCCTTCTTCACCGAGGGCCGCCACCTGGCCGCACTTGGAGGATCGTCCAAGCCGTAGCCCGCCGAACCGCCCACCGCTTGTGTCGATCTTCAGAATCCGTGCGTGGACTGGCATCGGGGGTGGGTATCACGGAGTATTGAACGTTGGGTGCGGGGCGCCCGAGTGCGCCCTGCGGCAACGCCGTAACCGCGCCCGAGGTGTACGTTTCCCCAGCCAGAGAGCCCCCTTCATGCGCTTCCTGAACGACCTCAAGCCCGCGTACGACTTGACGTACGACGACGTCTTCATGGTCCCCAGCCGTTCCGCCGTGGGCTCCCGGCAGGGTGTCGACCTCTCCTCGAACGACGGCACCGGCACCACCATCCCGCTGGTCGTCGCCAACATGACCGCGATCGCCGGCCGCCGGATGGCCGAGACCGTGGCCCGCCGCGGCGGCCTGGTGGCCATCCCGCAGGACATCCCGATCGAGGTCGTCTCCGAGGTCATCGGCTGGGTCAAGCAGCGCCACCTGGTGCACGACACCGCGCTCACCCTCAGCCCCGGCGACACCGTCGCCGACGCGCTGTCGCTGCTGCCCAAGCGCGCCCACGGCGCGCTGGTGGTGGTGGAGGACGGCAAGCCGATCGGCGTCGTCACCGAGGGCGACTGCCACGGCGTGGACCGCTTCACCAGCCTCGCCGAGGTGATGTCCCGCGACCTGCTCCTCCTGGAGGAGGGCATCGACCCGCGCGCCGCCTTCGACCGGCTCAACGAGCACCACCGCAAGCTCGCCCCGGTGGTCGCCGCCGACGGCTCCCTGGTCGGCCTTCTGACCCGCAAGAACGCGCTGCGCGCCACCCTCTACGCCCCGGCCGTGGACGCCGCCGGCAGGCTGCGGATCGCCGCCACCGTCGGCATCAACGGGGATGTGGCCGGCCGCGCCAAGGCGCTGGTCGAGGCCGGCGCCGACGTGCTGGTGGTGGACACCGCCCACGGTCACCAGGAGTCGATGGTCAGCGCGCTGCGCGCGGTCCGCGGCCTGGACCCGCAGGTCCCGATCGTGGCCGGCAACGTGGTCTCCGCCGCCGGCGTCCGCGACCTGGTCGAGGCCGGCGCGGACATCCTCAAGGTCGGTGTCGGCCCCGGCGCCATGTGCACCACCCGGATGATGACCGGTGTCGGCCGCCCGCAGTTCTCCGCCGTGCTGGAGTGCGCCGCCGAGGCCCGCCGCCTGGGCAAGCACGTCTGGGCCGACGGCGGTGTCCGCCACCCGCGCGACGTCGCCATGGCGCTGGCCGCCGGCGCGTCCAACGTGATGATCGGCTCCTGGTTCGCCGGCACCTACGAGTCGCCCGGCGACCTGCAGACCACCGCCGATGGCCGCCAGTACAAGGAGAGCTTCGGCATGGCCTCGGCCCGCGCCGTGCGCAACCGCACCGCGGAGGAGTCGGCGTACGACCGGGCCCGCAAGGCGCTGTTCGAGGAGGGCATCTCCACCTCGCGGATGTTCGTCGACCCGGCCCGGCCGGGCGTCGAGGACCTGATCGACTCGATCGTCGCGGGCGTGCGCAGCTCCTGCACCTACGCGGGCGCCTCCAGCCTGGAGGAGTTCCACGAGAAGGCGATCGTCGGCGTCCAGAGCGCCGCCGGCTACGCCGAGGGCAAGCCGCTGCACTCCAGCTGGGCCTGACCGCTCCGCCGTCCTCCCCTGGCCCTGCGGTCAGGACCCGGGGAGGGCGGTGGCGCCGTCGAGGGGGGTCAGCAGGGCCCGGCTGACCATGCCGACCGAGCGGGCCAGGGCGTCCACCGCCAGCTGGTAGGCGGGGCGGACGCGGCGCAGCTCCCAGAGCGCCAGCACGCTCGCCCACGCCGCCTCGCGGGCCCGGTCGATCGACCAGACGCCGACCACGTGCATCAGCGGGGCGGCGACCGGCAGGTCGTCCGGGCCGGGGAGCAGCTCGTCCCGTACCTGGTCCTCGACCTGGGCGAGCAGGTCGTTGATCCGGTGGTAGTCGGTGGCCAGCTGCTCGGGGTGGCGGCCGAGGCTGCGGCAGGTGTCCAGGACGGCGAGCGGCAGGTCGTGCTCGATGTGGGCGTTCATGCCCGCCAGGGCGTACTGCAGCGGGTGGATCCCGGGGGTGGCGCGCAGGTCGAACAGCGGGCGCCAGCAGGGGTTCGGTCGGCGGCCGGCGCGGTCGTCGTCGACGGCGGCCAGGTAGCGGCCGGCGAAGAGCCCGTCCAGCTCGGCCATCGCCGCCGGGTCGTCGAAGTACGCCTGGTCCAGCCGTTCGCGGACCAGCCGGGTCACGGTCAGGTACATCCCGTTGAAGACGGCGACGCCGTCGGACGGTGGGAGGGCGGCGCGCAACTCGTCCATCCGGGCGATCACTTGGTCGACCGTCAGGGCGTCACTGATCGTCATGGCGGGCGCGGCCTCTCGCGAGCAGTCGATCGGATTGTCCGATGGTAGGGCGGGGGAGGAGCGAAGCCGAGACCCCACGCGGACCGCGTCGGCGCCCGCTACTTTCGTCCTAGACCCGCCGCCGTAGGGCGAAGAGCCCAGGGGCTACCCGGCCCGACGGCCGATCCGGGACCCGGGTGGCCGGAGCGACGCTCGTCCCATGAACAGCGCACACGCCAACAGCGCACAGCCGAACAGCGCACCCGTCGACCACGCACAGGCGAAGCCCGCCGCCGTGGTGACCGGCGCCTCGCGGGGCCTCGGCCTCGAACTGGTCCGGATGCTCGCCCGCGCCGGCCACCCGCTGGTGATCACCGCCCGCACCCCCGCCGACCTGGCCGCCGCCGCACGCGAGCTGGCCCCGCTCACCGAGGTCGTCGCCCTGCCCGGCTCGGTCGTCGACGACGACCACCGCGAACGGCTCGCCGAGGCCGCCGCCGGCCTCGGCGGCGCCGGACTGCTGATCAACAACGCCTCCACCCTCACCGGCTACGACCTGGCCGGCGCCCCGCTGCCCGCCCTCGCCGACTTCCCGCTGCCCGGGCTGCTGGAGACCTTCGAGGTCGGCGTCCTCGGCCCGATCGCACTCACCCAGCTGCTGCTGCCCCAGCTGCGCGCCCACCGCGGCGCGGTGGTCAACCTCAGTTCGGACGCCGCGGTCGAGGCGTACGCCGGGTGGGGCGGCTACGGCGCGGCGAAGGCCGCCCTGGACCACGCGTCGGCGGTCCTCGCGGTCGAGGAGCCGGAGCTGCGGGTGTGGGCGGTGGACCCCGGCGACATGCGCACCCGGATGCACCAGGAGGCGTTCCCGGGCGAGGACATCTCCGACCGTCCGCTGCCGGAGAGCGTCGTGCCCGCCTTCCGGGTGCTGCTCCGCGACCGTCCGCCGTCCGGCCGCTACCGCGCCGCCGACCTGCTCACCGTCGCCTCCGTCCTCGCTCCGGAGGCCACCGCCCTCGCCCCGGACGTCGCCCGCATCCCGACGGGGGCGTGAGGTGGCCACCGCCGTGGACCAGGCCCTCGACCCGTTCGACGTCACCGTGCCGCCCGAGCTCTCCGCCCGGGAGCCCGCCGAGGCGCGCGGCCCCGGCCGCGACGCGGTCCGGATGCTGGTGGGCCGACGGGCCCCGCTCACCACCGCGCACCACGACTTCGCCGACCTGCCGGACCTGCTGCGCCCGGGCGACCTGCTGGTGGTGAACAACTCGGCCACCCTGCCCGCCGCCCTCCCCGGACGGCTGCCCGACGGCACTCCCGTGGTCCTCCACCTCTCCTCCGCCCGGCCCGATCCGAACGGCCGTCACCTGGTCGAGCTGCGTCGACCGACGGCCGGCGCCGCCGCGTACTACCCGCAGGCCCGGTCCCCGGCCGCCCCCGGCCTGCGGATCGCGCTGCCCGGCGGCGCGGGCGCGGTGCTCACCGCCCCCTTCACCCCGCGCCTGTGGCACGCGCACCTCGACCTCCCCGACCCGGTTGGTGGGACGATCGGCTACCTGGCCCGCCACGGCCGGGCGATCCGCTACGGCTACGTGGACCGGGACTGGCCGATCGAGGCGTACCAGACGGTGTTCGCCGAGGTCCCGGGCAGCAGCGAGATGCCGAGCGCGGCCCGGCCGTTCACCACCCGGACGGTCGCCCGGCTGGCCGCCCGCGGCGTGCTGGTCGCGCCGATCACGCTGCACACCGGTGTCGCCTCGCCCGAGGCGCACGAGCCGCCGTACCCGGAGTGGTTCCGGGTGGGGGGGAGCACGGCCCGGCTGGTCGGGCACGTCCGGGCAGGCGGCGGCCGGGTGGTGGCGGTCGGCACCACGGCGGTCCGGGCGCTGGAGTCGGCCACCGGCCCGGACGGCCGGGTGCGCGCGGCGGAGGGCTGGACCGACCTGGTGGTCACCCCGGAGCGCGGCGTCCGCAGCGTGGACGGCCTGCTCACCGGCTGGCACGAGCCGCGCGCCTCGCACCTGCTGATGCTCCGGGCGGTGGCCGGCCGCGAGCTGCTGCTCCGCTGCTACGCCGAGGCGGTGGCGCACCGCTATCTGTGGCACGAGTTCGGCGACGTCAACCTGCTGCTGCCGGAGTGACCCGGAGTGACGGAGGGCAGAAGGCACGGTCGACCGGCGTGATCGAGATGCCCGATCGGCGGCCCGGCGTGATCATGGGATCGCCCGCCGTCGCCGGGACGGCCGATCCGAAGGGCGGACCCGATGTTCCAACTGCTGTGGATCCTGATGATCGGCTTCGTGCTCGGCGTGCTGGCGAAGCTGATCCTCCGCGGCCCCCAGTCCATCCCCTGGTGGCTGACCATGCTGCTGGGCGCGGCCGGGGCCCTGCTCGGCAACCTGGTGTCCGGCTGGATCGGGGTGCGGCACACCAGCGGCATCGACTGGACCAGGCACCTGCTGCAGATCGCCTTCGCCGTGGCCCTGGTCGCCCTGGTGGCACCGGCCTGGTCGAAGTCGCGCACCAGGTAGCCGCGTGCGGACGAGGGGCTTCGGCTGGACCCTGCACGGCGACGGCCGGAGCCCGGCGCCCGGTGCGGTGGTACGGCCGGGCGAGCGGCTCTCCTGGGGACGGACGGCGGGCCTCGGCGCCCAGCATGTGGTGGCGATGTTCGGCGCCACCTTCGTCGCACCGGTGCTGATGGGGCTCGACCCCAACCTGGCCGTCATGCTCTCCGGCGTGGCCACCATCCTGTTCCTGCTGATGACCGGCGGCCGGATCCCCAGCTACCTGGGCAGCAGCCTCTCCTTCGTCGGGGTGGCCGCGGTGATCCGCTCCCAGGGCGGGGACTCGGCCACCCTGACCGGGGCGCTGCTGGTGGTCGGCGCGGTCCTGGCGGCCTGCGGGGCCGTGGTGCAGGCGGTCGGCGCCCGGATGCTGCACGCCGTGCTGCCGCCGGTGGTCACCGGCGCCGTGGTGATGCTGATCGGCTTCAACCTGGCACCCGTGACGGCCGGCACCTACTGGCCGCAGGACCAGTGGACGGCCCTGCTCACCATGCTGTTCACCGGTCTGGCCCTGGTGGTGCTGCGCGGCTTCTGGGCCCGGATCGCGATCTTCCTCGGCCTGATCTTCGGGTACGTGGTCTCCTGGCTGTCCGACCGGATCTTCGGCCGGATCCACGCGCCGAACGGCAGCGGCGCGGTGACCGACCACTGGCGGCTCGACCTGTCGGGCGTCGCCCACGCCGACTGGATCGGCCTGCCCACCCCGCACGCACCGAGCTTCTCGCTCTCTGCCGTGCTGGTCGCCCTGCCGGTGGTCGTCGCGCTGATCGCCGAGAACGCCGGCCACGTCAAGGCGGTCGCCGAGATGACCGGCGACCCGCTGGACGACCGGATGGGCACCGCGATCACCGCCGACGGCGCAGCGACGGTCGTCTCCACCGCCTTCGGCGGCCCCGCCACCACCACGTACGCCGAGAACATCGGCGTGATGGCCGCGACCCGGGTCTACTCCACCGCCGCCTACTGGTGCGCGGCCGGCTTCGCGATCCTCTTCGGCCTCTGCCCGAAGTTCGGCGCGGTCGTGGCCGCCATCCCCGGCGGGGTGCTCGGCGGGATCACCGTGGTGCTGTACGGCATGATCGGCCTGCTCGGCGCCCAGATCTGGATCCACAACCGGGTCGACCTCACCAACCCGCTCAACCTGGTCCCGGTCGCGGCCGGGGTGATCGTCGGCATCGGCAATGTGCGCTGAAGTTCACCGACAACTTCGAGCTCAGCGGCATCGCCCTCGGCACCGTGCTCACCCTTGCCGGCTACCACCTGCTGCGCGCCCTCGCCCCGCCCCACCTGCGCGCCGCCGCCGCGACCCCGATGCCCGACCCCGCCCTGCCCGGCTACGGGGACCGGGCGTCCTAGGGCACCAGCGACACCCCGACCGTCCAGTTCTGAGGACCGCCTGGGAACGCGGTGCCGTCGGCTGGGCGCACCGAGTGCCGTGAAGGCGCTCGCGGTGCTAAGTTCGCAGCATGACCGACGCGCAGACCGCAGACCAGAAGGCCGCCCCCGGCGCGCCCGCGAAGCCCGCCATGCGCGACTCCCTCGTGGCGGCGGCCTTCCGGCTGTTCCTGGAGCACGGCTACGAGCAGACCACCGTCGACGACATCGTCAAGGCGGCCGGGGTGGGCCGGCGGTCGTTCTTCCGGTACTTCCCGTCCAAGGAGGACGTGGTCTTCCCCGACCACGAGAAGTGCCTGGCGGACATGACCGCCTTCCTGCGGGACAGCGCCGACACCGACGACCCGGTGGTCCGGGTCTGCGACGCCGCCCGCCTGGTGCTGCGGATGTACGCGGAGAACCCGACCTTCTCGGTCCAGCGCTACCGGCTCACCCGCCAGGTCCCGGGCCTGCGCACCTACGAGCTGTCGGTGGTGTGGCGGTACGAGCGCACCCTCGCCGACTACCTGCGCGCCCGCTTCTCCGCCCGCCGGGACGGCACGCTGCGCGCCGACGTGATCGCGGCCGCCGTGGTGGCCGCCCACAACAACGCGCTGCGCGCCTGGCTGCGGGCCGACGGCCAGGGGGACGCCACGGCCGAGGTCGACCACGCGCTGGCGTACGTGACCGAGGCGTGGTCCTCGGAGCGTCCCGCGGCGGCGGGCGGCGAGGAGGAGGACGACGTGGTCATCGTCATCACCCGGCGCTCCACCCCGATGTGGCGGGTCGTCCGGGACATCGAGTCGGGCCTGAACCAGGGCTGACCGGGCCCCCGCGCGGACGCAGGGACAGCGGAACAGCGGGACAGCAGAACGGCGGAAGCCGGCCGGCGAGTTCGCCGGCCGGCTTCCGCCGTGTTCGGGTGTCGTCCCGATCAGCCCTTCGCCTGCGCGGTGAGCTGCGGCAGGACGGTGAAGAGGTCGCCGACGATGCCGTAGTCGACGAGTTCGAAGATCGGGGCCTCGGGGTCCTTGTTGACCGCGACGATGGTCTTCGAGGTCTGCATGCCGGCCCGGTGCTGGATCGCGCCGGAGATGCCGGCGGCGATGTAGAGCTGCGGGGAGACCTGCTTGCCGGTCTGGCCGACCTGGTTGGTGTGCGGGTACCAGCCGGCGTCGACCGCGGCGCGGGAGGCGCCGACGGCGGCGCCGAGCGCGTCGGCGAGGTCCTCGACCACGCCGAAGCCCTCGGCGGCGCCGACGCCGCGGCCGCCGGAGACCACGATCGCGGCCTCGGTCAGCTCGGGGCGGCCGGAGGACACCCGCGGGGTGCGGGCGGTGACGGTGGCGGCGTTGCCGGTGAACGCGACCTCGACCGCCTGGACGGTGCCGGCGGCCGGGGCCGGCTCCGGGGCGACCGCGTTCGGCTTGACGGTGATGACCGGCGCGCCGTGGGTGACGGTGGACTTCACCTGGAAGGAGGCGGCGAACACCGACTGGGTGGCGACCGGGCCGCTCGCGCCGGCCTCCAGGTCGACCGCGTCGGTGATCAGGCCGGAGCCCAGCCGCAGGGCGACCCGGGCGGCGATCTCCTTGCCCTCGCCGGAGGAGGTCACCAGCACCGCGCCGGCTTCGGTGGCCTGCGCGATCTGGGTGAGCGCGTCGACCTTGGGGACGACGAGCTGCGCGGTGAACTCGGGGGCGTCGGCGGTGTGGACGGTGGCGGCGCCGTACTCGGCGGCCTTGGCGGCGATCGCGGCCGCGTTGTCGCCGGCGCCGAGGACGACGGCGGCGGGGGTGCCCAGGCGGCGGGCGAGGGTGAGCAGCTCGAGGGCGGGCTTGCGCACCTGGCCGTCGGCGTGGTCGACCAGGACGAGGATCTCGGTCATGTCGTGGCTCTCTTCTTCTTGTCCAGGGTCCCGGTCAGATGAACTTCTGCTCGGCGAGGAACGCGGCGAGCTGCTTGCCGCCCTCGCCCTCGTCGGTGACGATCGTGCCCTTGGAGCGCGGCGGGCGGGCGGTGACGGTCTCCACCTTCGTCCAGGCGCCGGCCAGGCCCACCGCGTCGGCGTCGATGCCCAGGTCGTCCAGGTCCAGCGACTGCACCGGCTTCTTCTTCGCCGCCATGATGCCCTTGAAGGAGGGGTAGCGGGCCTCGCCGGACTGGTCGGTGACCGAGACGACGGCGGGCAGCTGGGCCTCGACCTGCTCGGAGGCGGCGTCGCCGTCGCGGCGGCCCTTGACGGTGGTGCCCTCGACGCCGACCTCGGACAGCAGGGTGGCCTGCGGCACCCCGAGGCGCTCGGCCAGCAGCGCGGGCAGCACGCCCATGGTGCCGTCGGTGGAGGCCATGCCGCACACGACCAGGTCGAAGCCGACCTGCTCCAGGGCCTTCGCCACGATCGCGGAGGTCGCGATCACGTCCGAGCCGTGGATGTCGTCGTCGTTCACGTGGACGGCCTTGTCCGCGCCCATCGACAGCGCCTTGCGCAGCGCGTCCTTCGCGTCGTCCGGACCGACCGTGAGCACGGTCACCTCGGCGTCCCCGGACGCCTCCGCGATCCGCAGCGCCTGCTCGACGCCGTACTCGTCCAGCTCCGACAGGAGGCCGTCCACGCCCTCCCGGTCGGTGGTGGTGTCGTCCGCGAAGCGACGGTCACCGGTCGCGTCGGGCACGTACTTCACACAGACAGCGATGCGCAGGGTCACGATGTCTGCTCCTTTCCGATGGAGAGTCAGGGTTACGGGAGGTTGCGGGCCATGACGATGCGCTGGACCTGGTTGGTGCCCTCGTAGATCTGGGTGATCTTGGCGTCGCGCATCATCCGCTCGACCGGGTAGTCGCGGGTGTAGCCGTAGCCGCCGAGCAGCTGGACGGCGTCGGTGGTGATCTCCATCGCCACGTCCGAGGCGAAGCACTTGGCCGCGGCGCCGAAGAAGGTCAGGTCGCCGTCGGTGCGCTGGGACTTGGCGGCGGCGGCGTAGGTGAGCTGGCGGGCGGCCTCCAGCTTCATGGCCATGTCGGCGAGCATGAACTGGACGCCCTGGAACTCGGCGATGGCCTTGCCGAACTGCTTGCGCTCCTTGACGTAGCCCTTGGCGTAGTCGAGGGCGCCCTGGGCGATGCCGATGGCCTGGGCGGCGATGGTGACGCGGGTGTGGTCGAGGGTCTTCATCGCGGTGGCGAAGCCGGTGCCCTCGGCGCCGATCATGCGGTCGGCGGGGATCCGGACGTTGTCGAAGTAGACCTCGCGGGTCGGCGAGCCCTTGATGCCGAGCTTCTTCTCCGGGGCGCCGAAGGACACGCCCTCGTCGGCCTTCTCGACCACGAACGCGGAGATGCCGCGCGAGCGCAGCTCGGGGTCGGTGACGGCCATGACGGTGTAGTACTCGGAGACGCCGGCGTTGGTGATCCACCGCTTGACGCCGTTGAGGACCCAGAAGTCGCCGTCGCGCACCGCGCGGGTCTTCATCCCGGCGGCGTCGGAGCCGGCCTCGGGCTCGGACAGGCAGTAGGAGAACATGCCCTCGCCGCGGGCGAGCGCGCCCAGGTACTTGGCCTTCAGCTCCTCCGAGCCGGACAGCTGGACCGGCAGCGAGCCGAGCTTGTTGACCGCCGGGATCAGCGAGGACGAGGCGCACACCCGGGCGACCTCCTCGATCACCAGCACGGTGGCCAGCGCGTCCGCGCCCGCGCCGCCGTACTCCTCCGGCACGTGCACCGCGTGCAGGTCGTTGCCCTGCAGCGCGTCCAGCGCCTCCTGCGGGAAGCGGCCCTGCTCGTCCACCTCCGCGGCGAACGGCGCGATCTTCGCCTCCGCCAGCGAACGCACCGACTCCCGGAGCATCTCGTGCTCCTCGGAGAGACGGAAGAGGTCGAAGTCCTGGGTCATGGGCAGCCGTCCGCGGAAGCTTGTAGGGAACTCAGTTCCCCAAATACACCACACTCCGTGCCAATAAGCCAGCCCCCGCGCCGCCGCGCGGCGACCGCGCGGCAGGGCGGGGGCTGGAGGAGTGTGCCGATCAGTCCGGGGTGTTGCTCAGGTCACCGGCCGAGGCGGCCAGCATGGTTGCGCGGTCCACCACCTTGACCCGCTCGCGGCCCTCGCGCTCGCCGAGGGCGCGCTCGTGGGCGTCCAGCAGCTGCCAGCCCTCCCAGGTGGTGAAGTCCACGCCGCGGGAGCGCAGCAGCGTCTCCACGGCGGCCTCGGCGGGTTCGGGCGCGAGCCGCAGCCGCCCGGCGGCCTGGTCCTCGACCAGGCAGGCGACGGTCTCGTTGGCGTCGCCCTTGGTGTGCCCGATCAGGCCGACCGGGCCGCGCTTGATCCAGCCGGTGACGTACGTGGAGGGCAGCGGCCGCTCGTTCTCCAGCACCCGCCCGGCCCGGTTGGGGACGGTTGCGGACAGCGGGTCGAAGGGCAGCTTGGGCAGTTCGTCCGAGCGGTAGCCGACCGCCCGGTAGACCGCCTGCACCGGCCACTCGCGGAACTCGCCGGTGCCGACCGTGTTGCCGTGGCCGTCCAGGCGCATCCGCTCGGTGCGTAGCGCCACGACGCTGCCGTCCGCGCCGAGCAGCTCGACCGGGTTCTCGAAGAAGTGCAGGTGCAGCCGGTGCGGGCGGTCGCCGACGTCGCGGATCGCCCAGTTCTCCAGCGTCGCGGCGACCATGTCGGCCTGCTTGTTGCCGCGGCGGGTGGCGATCGAGCCCTCGTCGTAGTCGATGTCCTCCGGGTCGACGGCCACCTCGATGGTGGGGGAGTGGTCCAGCTCGCGCAGCTCCATCGGGCTGAACTTGGCCTGCGCGGGCCCGCGTCGGCCGAAGACGTGGACCTCGACGGCGCGGTTGGCGGCCAGGCCGGCGTGGACGTTGGGCGGGATCTCGGTGGGCAGCAGCTCCTCGGCGGTCTTGGCGAGGATGCGGGCCACGTCGAGCGCCACGTTGCCGACGCCGAGCACCGCGACCTGCTCGGCCTCCAGCGGCCAGTCGCGCGGGACGTCCGGGTGGCCGTCGTACCAGGAGGCGAAGTCGGCGGCGCCGTACGAGCCGTCGAGGTCGATGCCGGGGATCGCCAGGTCGCGGTCGGCGTCGGCGCCGGTGGCGAACACCAGCGCGTCGTAGTGGCGGTGGAGGTCATCGAGGGAGAGGTCGCCGGGGTAGGCGACATTGCCGAACAGGCGCACCTGCGGCTTGTCGAGCACCTGGTGCAGGGCGGTGACGATGCCCTTGATCCGCGGGTGGTCGGGCGCGACGCCGTAGCGGATCAGGCCGAAGGGCGCGGGCAGCCGCTCCAGCAGGTCGATGGAGACGCCGGGTTCGGTGGCGATCTCGGACTTGAGCAGCGCGTCGGCGGCGTAGATCCCGGCGGGGCCGGCGCCGACGATCGCCACCCGGACAGGGCGTGACATGGGCAGGGTTCCTTCGGCTGAGGACTGTTCCGCCGCTCAGCCTTCCGCCGCCGCGGGGTGCGCGGTACGCGGGTCCGGCTTATGGGATCATAAGTCGGACCTATGGCATGCCAAAGAAACGCTACTCGCACCACTATTCCCTGTGACCGCGTGGTTGCCGAGTGAAGCAGCACACATGACGTACCCCTGCTCTTCTCGGGCCGGGCGTGGCAGAATGCGAGTCAGCAGTAGCAGTGACGTTCAGCGCACTCCGGGGTCGGTGAAACTCCGAACCGGCGGTTACAGTCCGCGACCCGTCCGCAGCCAGCGGCCGGTTGACCAGGTGAAATTCCTGGACCGACGGTTAAAGTCCGGATGGGAGGCGTGCGCGGCGGACAGGTACGACCACAGCCCACCCGAGGGCCGTGGGCACCAGGGAGAGCCCTCTTCCGCGGCGACGACGCCCGGAGGCCGGGATCGCCCCCGTACCCCTGTCCGCGTCATCTCCCAGAGCCGCCCCGGAGTCCGCGCCCTAGCAGCGCGAGGAGAACCCGGGTGTTCACCGGCATCATCGAAGAGCTCGGCGAGGTCGTCTCCATCGAGGAGATCGGCGAATCCTCGCGAATCCGCCTGCGCGGTCCGGTCGTGGTGGCCGACGCCCGGCACGGCGACTCCATCGCGGTCAACGGTGTCTGCCTGACCGTGCTCGACGACAACGAGCAACTCGCCAAGGAAACCGGCGAGTTCAGTGCCGACGTGATGGCCGAGACGCTCCGCCGCTCCAGCCTCGGCGCGCTGCGGCCCGGCTCGAAGGTCAACCTGGAACGAGCCATGGCGCTCGGCGCCCGGCTCGGCGGCCACCTGGTCCAGGGCCACGTCGACGCCACCGGCCGCCTGCTCTCCCGCGAGCCCGGCGACCTGGCCGCCGACGGCACCCCGCGCTGGGAGGTGCTGCGCTTCTCCCTCCCGCAGTCCATCACCCGCTACCTGGTGGAGAAGGGCTCGATCACCGTCGACGGCGTCAGCCTGACCGTGGTCGAGGCCGCGATCGACTCCTTCACCGTCTCGCTGATCCCGGCCACCCTGGAGCTGACCACGCTCGGCGCCAAGGCCGTCGGCGACCCGGTCAACCTCGAGGTGGACGTCCTCGCCAAGTACGTCGAGCGGCTGCTGGACACCCGCACGCTGCCTGACACCGTTGCCGGGGAGCAGCAGTGAACTCGCTGAGCGGGATAGCCTTCACCGCCTTCGGCGAGCAGGTGAAGTGGGCCGACATGATCGGCAACCTGCTCGGTCTGATCGCCCTCGCCCTCGGCTGGCGCCGCTCGGTGTGGACCTGGCCGCTGCAGCTGGCGGCCGGCGCGGTGCTGATCGCCGCCTATCTCGGCGGCCACGTACCGGGTCTGATCGGCAAGCAGCTGATCGTGATCGTCACCGCGGTCTGGGGCTGGGCCCAGTGGCGGCGCGGCCGCCGGGACAGCGGCGAGATCGCGGTCCGCTTCGCCTCCGCCCGCGAGCGCGCGGTGCTGGTGGCCGGCGCGGCACTCGGCACCGCGGCGGTGGCCGGACTGTTCCTGGCCGTCCCCTCGCTCTCCTGGAGCCCCTGGCTGGACGCCTACATCTTCGTCGGCACCCTGGTCGCGATGGTGGCGCAGGCCCGTGGCTGGGTCGAGTTCTGGCTCGCCTGGATCGCCGTCGACCTGGTCGGCGTCCCGTTCTCGTACACGCACGGCTACGTCTTCTCCGCACTGACTTTCACCATCTACTTCGTCCTGGTCCTGCTCGGCCTGGCCGGCTGGTGGATGAAGGCCCGCACCCACACCGTTCCGAAGGGAGTCACGGCATGACCAACGACCAGACCGGTGACGAGCTCGCCCTCGACCCCGTCGAGCGCGCCATCGCCGACATCGCGCTGGGCCGCCCGGTGATCGTGGTGGACGACGAGGACCGCGAGAACGAGGGCGACATCGTCTTCGCCGCCTCCGCGGCCACCCCCGAGCTGATGGCCTTCACCATCCGCTACAGCTCCGGCGTCATCTGCGTCCCGATGACCGGCGCCGAGCTGGACCGGCTCAAGCTGCCCCCGATGACCCAGGTCAACGAGGACCGCAAGGGCACCGCCTACAGCGTCTCGGTGGACGCCCGCGACGGGGTCGACACCGGCATCTCCGCCGCCGACCGGGCCCGCACCGTCCGGCTGCTGGCCTCCGAGGGCACCGAGGCGGGCGACCTGACCCGGCCCGGCCACGTCTTCCCGCTGCGCGCGATGGAGGGCGGCGTGCTGGTCCGCCCCGGCCACACCGAGGCCGCGGTCGACCTCGCCCGGCTGGCCGGCCTGCCGCCGGCCGGCGCGATCTGCGAGGTGGTCAACGACGACGGCACCATGGCCCGGCTGCCCGAGCTGGTCGCCTTCGCCCGCGAGCACGGCCTGGCGATCATCTCGATCGAGGACCTGATCGCCTACCGCCGCCGCACCGAGCTGCACGTGGACCGCGCCGCGGTCACCACCCTGCCCACCGCGTACGGCGACTTCACCGCGGTCGGCTACCGCGGCACCATCGACGGCGTCGAGCACCTCGCGCTGGTGGCCGGCGGCCTGGCCGAGGACGGCCGGCTGCCCGAGGCCGAGGACGTGCTGGTCCGGCTGCACTCCGAGTGCCTCACCGGCGACGTGTTCGGCTCGCTGCGCTGCGACTGCGGCCCGCAGCTGCAGGCCTCGCTGCAGCAGGTCGCCGAGGCCGGCCGCGGCGTGGTGCTCTACCTGCGCGGCCACGAGGGCCGCGGCATCGGCCTCACCCACAAGCTGCGCGCGTACGAGCTGCAGGAGCAGGGCCGGGACACCGTCGACGCCAACCTGGACCTCGGCCTGCCCGCCGACGCCCGGGACTACTCCATCGGGGCGCAGATGCTCGGCGACCTCGGCGTCCGCTCGCTGACCCTGCTCACCAACAACCCGAACAAGCTCGCCGCGCTCACCGACCACGGCCTCAAGGTGAAGGGCCGCCTGCCGGTCGCCACCGAGGCCGGCGAGCACAACCTGCGGTACCTGCGCACCAAGCGCGACCGGATGGGCCACGAGCTGCCCTGGCTCGACGACCAGCACTGACCCCACCTCCACCCACCTCCCGATAGGAAGCAGACATGGCCGGCCACGGAGCCCCCGTCCTCACCCCCCAGAACCACGCCGACCTGCGGGTCGCGGTGGTCGCCGCGCAGTGGCACGAGCAGGTGATGAACGGCCTGCTCGACGGTGCGCACCGCGCCCTCAAGGAGTTCGGCATCGAGGAGGCGACGGTCGTCCGCGTCCCCGGCACCTTCGAGCTGCCGGTGGCGGCCAAGGCGCTGGCCGAGCGCGGGTACGACGCGGTCGTCGCGCTCGGCGTGGTGATCCGCGGCGGCACCCCGCACTTCGACTACGTCTGCGAGGCCGCCACCATGGGCCTCACCGACGTGGCCGTCCGCACCGGCGTCCCGGTCGGCTTCGGCGTGCTCACCTGCGACAACGAGCAGCAGGCGCTGGACCGCGCCGGCCTGCCGGACTCGGCGGAGGACAAGGGCCACGAGGCGGTCACCGCCGCCGTCGCCACCGCCGCCACGCTCCGCGCGCTCGCTTAGTCCGGTCGGGTGGCGTGCGGGGCGGGCGGTTGTCCACCGGACTGTCCACGGTCCGGAATCGTTTACCGCCGCCTCGCCCGCAACCCGTATGGTGACCTCATCATGGCTTCGAAGACATTCGAGGAGCTCTTCACCGAGCTCCAGCAGAAGGCCGCCACCGGCGACCCCGCGACCTCCCGTACCGCGCAGCTCGTCCAGCAGGGCGTGCATGCGATCGGCAAGAAGGTGGTCGAGGAGGCCGCCGAGGTCTGGATGGCCGCCGAGTACCAGTCGGGGGAGGAGACCGCCGAGGAGATCTCGCAGCTCCTGTACCACCTTCAGGTGATGATGGTCGCTCGCGGGCTGACGCTCGACGACGTCTACAAGTACCTCTGACCCGCACCACCGACCGTCCACTCGTAACCGCAGCGAAGGGTTCCTCACTCATGCTCCGCATCGCCGTCCCCAACAAGGGTTCTCTCTCGGGTCCCGCGGCGGAGATGCTGCATGAGGCCGGCTACCGCCAGCGCAAGGACGCCAAGGAACTGGTGCTGGTCGACCCGGACAACCAGGTCGAGTTCTTCTTCCTGCGGCCGCGCGACATCGCCGTCTACGTCGGCTCCGGCCGCCTGGACGTCGGCCTCACCGGCCGCGACCTGCTGCTGGACTCCGCCTCGGACGCCGAGGAGGTGCTGGCGCTCGGCTTCGCCGGGTCGACCTTCCGCTTCGCCAAGCCGGTCGGCGTGGACGTGCACGACGTCCAGGGCCTGGACGGCCTGCGGATCGCGACCTCCTACACCGGCCTGGTCGAGCAGCACCTGGCCGAGCACGGCGTGAAGGCCACCGTCACCAAGCTGGACGGCGCGGTCGAGACCGCGGTGCAGCTGGGCGTCGCCGACGTGATCGCGGACGTGGTGGAGACCGGCACCAGCCTGCGCAACGCCGGCCTGGAGGTCTTCGGCGAGCCGATCCTGATCTCCGACGCGGTGGTCATCCGGCCCAAGGGCGCGGGCGAGGACCCGGCGGTGGAGCAGTTCCTGCGCCGCCTGCAGGGCGTGCTGGTGGCCCGCCGCTACGTGCTGATGGACTACGACATCCGGGCCGAGAAGGTGGGCGACGCGGTCGCCCTCACCCCGGGCCTGGAGTCGCCGACCGTCTCCCCGCTGCACACCGAGGGCTGGGTGGCGGTCCGTTCGATGGTGCTCCGCAAGGAGGCCCAGCGGATCATGGACGACCTGTGGGCGATCGGCGCCCGCGCCATCCTGGTCACCAACATCCACGCCTGCCGTCTCTGAGAAGCTCCGTGAACACCGAACTCCCGCAGACCTGGGTCCCGCGTCGCAACCGGGTCGTCCTGCTGCCGATGTGCGTCCTGATCGTGGCGCTCTTCAGCGTGATCGCCGTCGCGCTGCCCGCCAACTGGCACCTCAACGACCGGGTCGCGATGGTGGTCAGCGGACTGCTGTTCGCCGCGGTCGGGCTGATGCTGGCCCGGCCGCGGGTGAGCGCCGACGCCGAGGGCGTCACCGTGGTCAACTTCGTCCGCAGCCGGCGGCTGGCCTGGGCCGAGATCGTCCGGGTCAACCTGCGGGCCGGCGACCCCTGGGTGATCCTCGACCTCGCCGACGGCACCGCGCTGGCCGCCGTCGGCATCCAGCCCGCCGCCGGGCGCGAGCAGGCGATCACCGCCGCCCGCACCCTGCGCGACCTGGTCGAGGAGCGGGCCACCGCCCGGCGCTGATCGTCCGCGCTGGTAAACTCGGGGCAAAACCACCCGTGACCAGAGGAGTGACACCTCCCCTCGATGGACGATCCGTCCGGTAGTACCCGCGCCGTCTCCCTTGTCGACACCGGAAGGCAGGCGGCTCCGTGACCACCGCCTGGCTCCTGCTCGCCGCGGCCATCGTGCTGATCCTCGCCAACGGCCTGTTCGTCGCCGCCGAGTTCGCCTTCGTGACCGTCGACCGCGGCGCCGTCGAGCGCGCCGCCGCCGCCGGCGACCGCCGCGCGGTCGGCCTGCGCAGGGCCCTGCGCCGTCTCTCCTTCCAGCTCTCCGGCGCCCAACTCGGCATCACCATCACCTCCCTGGTGGTCGGCATGCTCGCCGAGCCGGCCCTCTCGGTGCTGCTCTCCCCGGTGATGACCGCGCTCGGCGTGCCCGAGTCGGCCGCCCGCGGCATCGCCGTGATCGTCGGCATGGTGCTCGCCACCGTGGTGCAGATGGTGATCGGCGAGCTGGTCCCGAAGAACTGGGCCATCTCCAGCCCGCTCCAGGTCGCCTACGCGGTGGCCGGCCCGCAGCGGGCCTTCTCCCGCGCCTGCGGCCCGCTGATCACCTTCCTCAACGGCAGCGCCGACCGGCTGGTCCGGGCGCTCGGCATCGAGCCCCAGGAGGAGCTCGGCCACGCCCGCACCCCCGACGAACTGGTCTCGCTGGCCCGCCACTCGGCCCGCGCCGGGGTGATGGACGAGGACTCGGCGACCCTGTTCGTGAAGACCCTGGGCCTGCGCGACCTGACCGCCGAGAGCGTGATGACCCCGCGCGTCGACGTGGTCGCCCTGCAGCAGGACGCCAGCGCCGCCGACGTGCTCAACCTGACCCGCGCCACCGGCCTCAGCCGCTTCCCGGTCTACGGCCACAGCCTGGACGAGGTCACCGGCACCGTCACCCTCAAGGACGCCCTCGCCGTCCCCGACGAGCGCCGTGCCCACACCCGGGTCCGCCACCTGTGCTCGGCCCCGCTGCTGGTCCCCGAGACGCTGCCCGCCGAGCGGCTGCTCGACCTGCTGCGCCGCCGCGAGCCGATGGCCGTCGTGGTCGACGAGTACGGCGGCACCGCCGGCGTCGCCACCATCGAGGACGTGGTCGAGGAACTGGTCGGCGAGGTCCAGGACGAGCACGACCCCGCCGACACCCCCGAACTGCGCCCGCTGCCGGCCGAGCACGGCCTGCCGGTCTGGGAGGCCGACGGCCGGGTCCGGGTCGACCAGCTGGCGGCCATCGGCCTGCACTGCCCCGACGGCCCGTACGAGACCCTCGGCGGACTCCTCGCCGACCTGCTCGGCAAGCTCCCCGCGGTCGGCGAGCGGGCCGAACTGCCCGGCTGGGAGTTCACCGTGCTGGCCGTGGACCGCCACCGCACCGGCCGGGTCAAGATCCGGCGCACCGACGACCGCCGGCCGTACGGCCCCGACTTCACCGAGGACGAGACCCGATGACCGCGCTGCTGCAACTGGCCGCCGCGCTCCTGCTGCTGCTCGGCAACGCCTTCTTCGTCGGCGCCGAGTTCGCGGTCATCTCGGTCCGGCGCAGCCAGATCGAACCGCTGGCCGAGGCCGGCAACCGGCGGGCCCGGACCGTGCTGCACGCCCTGTCCAACGTCTCCGCGATGCTGGCCGCCGCGCAGCTCGGCATCACCGTCTGCTCGCTGGGCCTCGGCGCGCTCGCCGAACCCACCATCGCCCACCTGCTGGAGGGCCCCTTCCACGCGCTCGGTGTGCCCGAGTCGGCGATGCACCTGCTCAGCTACGCCATCGCGCTGGCCCTGGTGGTCTACCTGCACATGGTGATCGGCGAGATGGTGCCGAAGAACATCGCGCTGGCCGGCCCCGAACGGGCCGCGCTGTGGCTCGGCCCGCCGCTGGACCGGCTGGCCCGCTGGCTGACGCCGGTGATCCGCTTCCTGAACGCCTGCGCCAACGCGGTGCTGCGCCTGTTCGGCGTCGCCACCAAGGACGAGGTGGAGTCGGTCTTCACCAGCTCGCAGCTGCTCCACCTGCTGGCCGACTCCGACGCCGCCGGACTGCTGGACGAGAGCCGCCGCGAACGGCTGGAGGACGCCCTCGAACTCGGCGAACGGCCGGTCACCGAGGTGCTGCTCGCCGCCGACGAGCTGGTGACCGTCGGCACCTCGGTGACCGGCCGGGAGATCGAACGGCTCGCCGTGCGCACCGGCTTCTCCCGCTTCCCGGTGGTCGACGAGGACGGCACCGTCCTCGGCTACCTGCACGTCAAGGACACCCTGGAGGTGGACGACACGGACGCGCCCGTGCCGTCCCGCCTCTGGCGGCCGATCACCGTGCTGCGCGGCACCCTGCCGCTGGACGACGCGCTCGCCGCGATGCGCCGGGCCGCCGCCCACCTGGCGGCCGTGGTCGACGCGGAGGGCCGCCAGCTGGGCCTGGTCACCCTGGAGGACGTGCTGGAGGAGCTGGTGGGCGAGGTCCACGACCCCGACCACCGGCCCGCCACCGCCGGCTGACCTGCCGGCTGACCCGCCGGCTGACCCGCCGGGGAGGGGCGGCCGGTCAGCCGCCGACGGTCACCGTGACGTCGGTGAAGCCGAGCGAGCGCAGCAGGCCCTGCAGCATGGCGACGGTGTTGGTCTCCGCGGTGGAGGTCAGCGCGGTGTCCTTGGCCGCGGCCTGGATCTTGTCGACGGCCAGCAGCTCGACCTTGTGCTGGTCGTCGGCGGACCCGTCGGAGGAGAAGAAGTCGCCGATCCGGTCGAACAGGCCGCGCTGCTGGGAGAACATGTAGGAGCGCTTGACGTCCAGGGCGGCGTCGGCGAGCTGGGCGTGCGGGACGACGATGGTGGCGGTGCGCCGGTCCTCGGAGACCTTCACCGCGTCCGCACCCAGCTTGCCCAGGTCCACGTACGCGCCGACGCTGCCCGCGCCGACGTACAGGCTGCGGGTGCCCAGCAGCGCCGAGGGCAGGAACTTCGCCTCCTGGTCGAGGTCGATGACCACCTGGAAGTTGCCGGTGGCGGCGGTGTAGCGGCTCATGTTCTGGATGGACTTGAGGACCACCGGCTGGCTGCGGTCCACGTCCTTGGTGGCGAACGGGTTGGGCAGGCCCGGCAGCAGGTCGAAGCGGGCGGCGGCCAGGAAGAGCGCGAGGATCGCCGCGAAGGTGATCGGTATGCTCAGGTACCAGGGGAGTCTGCGCCCCCGGGTGGTCGCCGCGGCGGTCGCGCCGTCCATGTCCGCTCCTCGGAAAGGTCGTCGGGGCCGGAGCCGGTGCTCCACCCTCGCGAGCGGCACCCTACTGGCCCGCACCGACGGGGCGCACCGGCAGGTCGACTGCCGGACCGTCAGCCGGCCGTCAGCCGACCGTCAGCCGCGGCCGTCGATCAGTTCGCCGTACGCCTGGAGCAGGTCGGGCAGGCGCAGGGTGGCCAGGTCGTCGCGGGTGGGGAGATCGCGCTGGGCGGACAGGCGCAGATCGCGGTAGGCGCAGGACTTCTCGTACAGGGTGCGGATGAAGCGGGCGTTGCCGAGCTGGTCGATCCAGCCCTCGCCGACCACGTGGGCGCAGATGGAGGTGAGCTCCTCGGCGGCGTCCTCGTCCCACAGGTCGCCGTCCAGGGCGGCCAGCGAGCGGCCGATCTCGGTGAGCTCGACCGGGCGGTAGCTGGGGAAGTCGACCCGGGTGGTGAAGCGGGAGTTGAGGCCGGGGTTGGCGGCGAGCAGGCGGTTCATTCCCTCCGGGTAGCCGGCCAGGATCACCACCAGCCGGTCGCGGTTGTCCTCGGCCCGCTTGAGCAGCACCTGCAGCGCCTCGTCGCCGTACGCGTCGCCTTTGCTGTAACCGGAGTTGGAGAGGCTGTACGCCTCGTCGATGAAGAGCACGCCGTCCAGCGCGGAGTCGATCAGCTCGTTCGCCTTGACCGCGGTCTGGCCGAGGAACTCGCCGACCAGGTCGGCCCGTTGGGCCTCGACCAGGTGGTCGCCGGAGAGCAGTCCGAGGGCGTGGAAAACCCGGCCCAGTATCCGGGCGACGGTGGTCTTGCCGGTGCCGGAGGGGCCGGAAAAGACGAAGTGCCGTTTCGGCGGCTGGACCGGCAGGCCGCGGGCGGTGCGCAGCCGGGCCATCCGCAGCTGCGCGGACAGGGCCCGGACCTGGCGCTTGACCGGGTCGAGCCCGACCATCCGCTCCAACTGGTCGAGGGCGGCGGCCAGGTCGTCCTCGCCGGTGCGGCGGGCGGTGGCGGCCGCCGAGGCGGTGGCGGGCGCTGCCGGGGCCTGGTCCCACTCGGCGGCCCGGGGCGGTGGCGGGGCGGCCGGCTCGCCGGTCGGCGGCGCCGGGCGCTCGGCGCTCCCGATCGCGGTCGCGCCCTCGCTCTGGCCGCGTTCGGCGATCTGCTCCTCGGGCAGATCGTCCGCCTCGAACTCCGGTTCCGCCAGCGGGTGGTCGTCGTCCAGCAGGCCGTCCTCGGTGGCGATCGCGGCGAGCCGGGCGGCGGTGTCCATGAACGCCGGATCGGCCCGGTGCACGGCCCGGTAGAGCGGGAGGGCGGCAGCGCTGCGCCCGGCGCCCTCGTACGCGCGGGCCAGCCAGTAGCGCAGCTCCTTGCGCTGCGGCTGCTCGGAGCGGCAGCGGGCCAGGGAGGCGGCCAGCGGGGTCTGGGCCTGGGCGCACATGTCGAGCCGGACCCGGGCCATGCCGGCGAACAGTCCGGCCTCGATGCCGAGCACCGGGTCGTCCAGCAGCCGGTCGGTGTCGCGGATCAGCTGCTCCCAGTCCTTCAGCAGGTACGAGCGGCAGGCGTGCAGGAAGCGAACCGAGGCGTCCAGCTCCGGGGGTGGGCAGTCGGCCAGGGCCTGGTCGAGTTCGGCGAGGTGGCGGCCGTCCAGCCAGTGCGAGGCGTGCGCGAGGGCCAGGTCGCGGTCGGTCTCCAGCACCGGCTGCACCCACCAGCCCAGCCAGTACCAGGAACTGAGCGGGCGCCGGTGGCGGGCGCGCTGCTCGCCGAACCGCACGCGGTGGCGGTGCATCGCGAGCAGGGCGCCGGAGGTGTCGCTGCGCAGGGCGTGCAGGCCGAGCCAGGCGTCCGCCATGCCGGGGTCGAGTTGGACGGCGCTGCGGAACTCCTCCTCGGCGCGGGCGTAGGAGCCTGCGGCGTACGCGTCGACGGCGCGCAGCCAGGCGCGGTCGGCCTCGCGGTCCGGCCCCGCGCCGGCGGGCCTCCTGCCGCCGGAACTCTCCACCGTCACTGACGCCCCCCGTGTGCGCAGCCGGGGCGCAATCGCGCCTTCGAGGAATCGTACCGGCGCACAGCTGATCCGGAAGGGTGCCGCACCAAGTCACCGCGCAGTCGTCCGACACCGAACGGCCGGACGGGACACGGGTGGTGACGGGGGAACGGCATCTCCGGCTCACGGGGGAACAAGCCGGAGATGCCGAGTCAGATGTTGCGAGTTCAACTGAATCTCGCGACGTGGAGAACCTAAATCCTGGCGACGTCCCAGGTCAAGAGGGGAATGACGACTCACTGACGGTGTTTCGGAGGATTCGGCCCGTGATCCCGTCGACCCGGACGTCCGCGTACGGGCGGCTCGGGTCGGCGGCGAAGTGGGCCTGCTCGGCGGCGGCCCAGCCGACCCAGAAGTCGGCCAGTTCCGGACCGTCGCGCCGTTCGCCGCGGGCCCGGGCCGCGTCGGCGTCCAGCTCCATCCACAGCAGCGCGGCCAGGTGCGGCCGCACCGCACGCCGGCCCGCGCCGACGCCCTCCACGAGCACCACCGGCGCCGCCGGTACCGGGCGGACGGTGGCGAAGCGGCGCAGCGTCCAGTCGTAGACCCGGTGCTCGGCGTCCTCGCCGCGGGCCAGCGGATCCAGCACCTGCTCGGCCAGCCGGCCGCACCAGCCGAACGGCTCGCGATGGGTGGCCAGGTCGTCCAGGTGCACCACCGGCGCGTCACCGAGCGCCGCGGCCAGCCGGGCCGCGAAGGTGGTCTTGCCCGAACCGGCGTGGCCGTCGACCGCGACCAGCCGCACCGGCCCCAGGGACGGGGGCAGGGCGCGCAGGTCCCCGGCCAGGGAGGTCAGCTCGGTCATGCCGCCAGCGTACGGTGACGAGCCGCCCCGTTTCGGGCATACTCACTGCGCCACTCATGTGAACGGGCGTTCACCGCGACCCGGTGCCGACCGCTCCGACCAGCAGATTCACGCCGATCCCGGCCACCCCGGGGGCGGCGCCCGACCGAGGAGGCCTGCCTTGAGTGCCGCCGTCAAGCCCGTGGACCGCCGGCTGCCCAGCGACGAGGCTCGCGAGCTGCTGGCCCTCACCCGTGACCTGGTGCAGCGCGAGGTGTGGCCCCGCGCCGCCGAGGACGAGGCCGCCGGCCGCTTCCCGCGGGAGGTCTTTCGCACCCTCGGCCGGGCCGGCCTGCTCTCGCTGCCCTACGACGAGCGCCACGGCGGCGGGGAGCAGCCGTACGAGGTCTACCTCCAGGTGCTCGAGGAGCTCGCGGCCGGCTGGCTGGCGATCGGCCTCGGCGTCAGCGTCCACACCCTGTCCTGCTACGCCCTCGCCACCTTCGGCACCGAGGAGCAGCGCCGGCGCTGGCTGCCCGGCATGCTCGGCGGCGAGCAGCTCGGCGCCTACTGCCTCTCCGAGCCGCAGTCCGGCTCCGACGCGGCCTCGCTGCGCACCCGGGCCGAGGTGGACGGTGAGCAGTACGTGATCAGCGGCACCAAGGCGTGGATCACCCACGGCGGCCGGGCCGACTTCTACTCGACCATGGTCCGCACCGGCGACACCGGCCCGCACGGCATCTCCTGCCTGCTGGTCCCGGGCGGCAGCGAGGGCCTGTCCGCCGCCCCGCCGGAGCGCAAGATGGGCATGCGCTCCTCGCCGACCGCGCAGATGCACTTCGACGGCGTCCGGGTCGACCACGACCGGCTGGTCGGCAGCGAGGGCCAGGGCTTCCAGATCGCGCTCTCCGCGCTGGACTCCGGCCGCCTCGGCATCGCCGCCTGCGCGATCGGCGTCGCCCAGGCGGCCCTGGACCTGGCGGTGGAGTACGCGGGCACCCGGCAGCAGTTCGGCCGGCCGATCGCCGACTTCCAGGGCCTGTCCTTCCTGCTCGCGGACATGGCCACCCAGATCGAGGCCGGGCGCTCGCTCTACCTGGCCGCCGCCCGCCGTCGTGACGACGGTCTGGCCTTCTCCAAGGAGGCGGCGATGGCCAAACTCTTCTGCACCGACGCCGCGATGCGGGTCGCCACCGATGCGGTGCAGGTGCTCGGCGGGTACGGGTACACCCAGGACTACCCGGCCGAGCGGTTCATGCGTGAGGCGAAGGTCCTGCAGATCGTCGAGGGCACCAACCAGATCCAGCGCCTGGTGATCGGCCGCCACCTGACCGGCCGGTGACCCCTCGCGTCCGCTCCGGCGTGCCGCGGGTCAGCGGCCGACCGGGGCGGTGCGCTGTGCGGGCACGTGCGGCGCGCGCACCGGGCGGTGCGTCGCGGCGTGCGAGAACGGCTGGGTGCGCCAGTCGAGGGCGCGGGGGCGGGTGAGCAGGGCCGCCAGGCCGGTGCCCTCCTCGGCGTGCTCCTCGCACTCGGGCAGCTCGTCGGTGGGCGCCCCCGAGCCCGGGCACAGCTTGGGGGAGAAGGGGTGCCAGGCGGAGGGCAGCACGGCGTGCTGCGGGAGCCGCTCCTCGTCGCCGATCAGCGCGATCGGCCGGTCGCAGGCGGGGCAGTGCACCCGCACGATCTCCCACGTGTCGGCGTCGCCCGGGTCCACCCCGAGGGTGTGCGCGGGCTCGGTACGTTCGTCCTCGCTGGAACGCTGGTCAACGGCAGGCATGTGATCCCCCTCGGATCGGGCCGGACCCCCTTCGGACCGGGCCACCACCAGCATTTCCCGCCGACGCGGCGTCATAACCCTGCAGCCCGGCGCACGGTGATGCATGATGTGTGTCCTTCGCCACATCCGTCTGGCATGTGCCCCCCGAATGCGCCCCCGTGGGATGGTGCCGGGGCCCGCGCCGGATCGAGTAGGTTTGCGCCTTGTGGAGGATCTCGACCAGCGCATCGTCCAGCTGCTGCTCCAAGACGGCCGGATGAGCTACACCGACCTGGGCAAGGCCACCGGCCTGTCCACCTCGGCCGTGCACCAGCGGGTGCGCCGCCTCGAACAGCGCGGCGTCATCCGCGGCTACACCGCGATCGTCGACCCGGAGGCCGTCAACCTGGCGCTGACCGCGTTCATCTCGGTCAAGCCGTTCGACCCCAGCGCCCCCGACGACACCCCGGAGCGGCTGGTCGGCCTGCCCGAGATCGAGGCCTGCCACAGCGTCGCCGGCGACGAGAACTACATCCTCAAGGTCCGGGTGGCCGGCCCCGGCGACCTGGAGGACCTGCTCGCCCGGATCCGCTCCGCCGCCGGCGTCTCCACCCGCACCACCGTGGTGCTCTCCACCCCGTACGAGGCGCGGCCGCCCAAGCTCTGACCCGCCGCCGACCGGGCTCCGGGCCACGACGCCGCCGCTATGGGCCACCACCCCCACGGCGCGGACGCCCGGCGCCCGGGTGCGAGACTGGGCGCCATGACCGAACGCACCGCCCGGACCGTGCTGCTGCGCGGCGGCAACGTCTACAGCCCCGCCGACCCGTTCGCCACTGCCATGCTGGTCGAGGGCGAACACATCGCCTGGGTCGGCAGCGACGGCGCCGCCGAGGCGTACGCCGACGTCGCCGACGAGATCGTCGAGCTGAACGGTGCGCTGGTCACCCCCGCCTTCGTCGACGCCCACGTGCACGCCACCTCGACCGGCCTCGCGCTCACCGGCCTCGACCTCACGGGCTGCCCCTCGATGGCCGCCGCCCTCGAGCGGATCGCCGCCTTCGCCGCCGACCTCGCCGACGGCGTCCTGATCGGCCACGGCTGGGACGAGACCAAGTGGCCCGAGGGCCGCGCCCCCTCGCTCGCCGAGCTGGACGGCGCCGCCGGCGGCGCCGCCGTCTACCTCTCGCGCACCGACGTGCACTCCGCGCTCGCCTCCACCGCGCTGCGCGCCGTCACCCCCGACCTCGCCGCGCAGCCCGGCCACTCGGCCGACGGCCCGCTCAGCCGCGACGCCCACCACGCCGTCCGCCGCGCCGCCCTCGCCCACCTGACGGCCGAGCAGCGCCGCGCCGCCCAGCTCGCCACCCTGCGCCGGGCCGCCGAACTCGGCATCGGCGCCCTGCACGAGTGCGCCGGCCCCGACATCTCCTCCGAGCAGGACCTCGCTGCCCTGCTCGCCCTCGCCGCCGAGACCGACGGCCCCGACGTCTTCGGGTACTGGGGCGAACTCGGCGAGGCCGGCGTCGCCACCGCGCGCCGCCTCGGCGCCGTCGGCGCCGGCGGCGACCTGTTCGCCGACGGCGCGCTCGGCTCGCACACCGCCTGCCTGCACACCCCCTACGCCGACGCCGACCACACCGGCACCGCCTACCTCACCGCCGAGCAGATCGCCGACCACGTCGCCGCCTGCACCGAGGCCGGCCTGCAGGCCGGCTTCCACGCCATCGGGGACGCGGCGATCGCCGCCGTGCTCGACGGCGTCCGCGCCGCCGGCGAGCGGGTCGGCGCCGCCCGGGTCAGGGCCCTGCGCCACCGGGTCGAGCACGCCGAGGCCCTCGACGACAAGGCCGTCGCCGCGTTCGCCGAACTCGGCCTCACCGCGTCCGTCCAGCCCGCCTTCGACGCCGCCTGGGGCGGCCCGGACGGCATGTACGTCCAGCGGCTCGGCGCGGAGCGCGCCGCCGGGCTCAACCCCTTCGCCGCCATGCTGCGCGCCGGCGTCCCGCTCGCGTTCGGCTCCGACGCCCCCGTCACCCCGCTCGACCCCTGGGGCACCGTCCGGGCCGCCGCCTTCCACCTCACCCCCGAGCACCGGATCTCCGCCCGCGCCGCGTTCACCGCGCACACCCGCGGCGGGTGGCGCGCGCTCGGGCGGGACCAGGACGGCGTCCTGGTGCCCGGCGCCGTCGCCAGCTACGCCGTGTGGGACGTCGCCGACCTGGTCGTCCAGGCCCCCGACGACCGCGTCGCCGGCTGGTCCACCGACCCCCGCTCCGGCACCCCGGGCCTCCCCGACCTCACCCCGGGCGTCGCCCTCCCCACCTGCAACCGCACCGCCGTCCGCGGCCGCACCGTCTACCTCGCGAGCTGACGCGAACCCGTAGGGGCGCGGGGAACGGCGCGCGGCGGGAGGCGTCTGCCCGCAGGCCGGCCGGGCGAGCAACCGGCTGTCCCGGACCGGGTGACAGGTCGGGGCCTGCCGCCCCGCGCAGTTCCTCGCGTCCCTGTGGTTGCCCGGTTGCCCCTTCTTGCGGGCCGACACGAACCAGCAGGGGCTTCGGAGAGGTCGGGCGAGCCAACAAGGGCGCGGGGAACTGCGCGCGGCGGCAGGGCCGGACCCGTCAGCCGGTCACCGGCGGTCGGTTGCTCGCCCGGTCGGTCCGCGGGCAGTCGGTGGTTGCTCCTCCTTCGCCCATCCGGGGTACCTTGGGCGCACGATTCACCGAGACGTCACAGCTCAGGGAGATGGTGGCCACGTGGCCCTGCAGGTAGACCAGGAGCGTCCGGCGGCGGAGCCGGCCACTCGGCCGGGCCGGCTGGCCCGGGTGCGGGCGGGGCTGCCGCGGACCGCGCTGGCGGCGCTCGCGGGCCTGGTGATGGTCGCGGCCTTCCCGCCGTACGACGTGTGGCCGCTGTCGGTCCTCGCGGTGGCGGCGCTGTCGCTGCTGACCCGGGGGCGGACGGCGCGGCAGGGCGCGTGGACGGGCTTCGCGTTCGGTCTGCCGTTCTTCCTCGGGCTGCTGTCCTGGCTGCGGGTGATCGGCTGGGACGCCACCGTGGGCCTCTCGGTCGCCGAGGCGCTGTTCGTCGCGCTGATGGGCGCGGGTCTGGCGAAGACGTCGCGGCTGCCGGGCTGGCCGGTGTGGGCGGCGTGCCTGTGGGTGGCGCAGGAGTGGGCCCGCGACCGGCTGCCGCTGGGCGGCTTCCCGTGGGGGCGGCTGGCGTTCGCGAACACGGCGAGCCCGTTCACGCCGCTGGCGGCGCTGGGCGGGGCTCCGCTGGTGACGTTCGCGGTGGCGCTGGCGGGCACGCTGCTGGCGTGGACGGCGCTGCGCCTGCGCGCGCCGGAGCGCCGTCCCCGGGCGGTGGCGGTGGGTGCCGTCGGCACCCTGGCGACGATCTTCGCGGGCTACCTGGTGCCGGTGCCGACGTCCGGCTCGGACTCGGTGAGCGTGGCGATCGTGCAGGGCAACGTGGAGAAGCCCGGCATGGACTTCCTGGGCCGCCCGATGATGGTGCTGAACAACCACGCCAACGCGACCGAGAAGTTCGCGGCGGAAGTGGCGGCCGGACGGGCGCCCAAGCCGGACGTGGTGATCTGGCCGGAGAACTCCTCGGACCTGGACCCGTTCAGCGACCCGCAGGCGTACGCCCGGATCGACGAGGCGGTGCGGGCGGTCGGCGTGCCGACCCTGGTGGGCGCGCTGGTGGACGGCCCGGACGCGCAGCACGTGCAGAACGAGGGCATCGTCTGGGACCCGATGTCCGGCCCCGGCGCCTCGTACACCAAGCAGCACCCGGTGCCGTTCGGCGAGTACGTGCCGTTCCGGGCCGAGCTGTCGAAGGTGATCACCCGGCTGCAGCGGGTGGCGCGGGACTTCTACCCGGGCAAGGGCAACGGCGTGATGCAGCTGGGCCCGGCGCGCATCGGTGACGTGATCTGCTTCGAGGTGGCGTACGACGAGATCATCCGCGACACCGTGAACGACGGCGGCCGGGTGCTGGTGGTGCAGACCAACAACGCGACGTACGCCGAGACCGGTCAGCCCGAGCAGCAGCTGGCGATGTCCCGGCTGCGGGCGGTGGAGCACGGACGGGCAGTGCTGATCGCGGCGACCAGCGGCATCAGCGCGGTGATCACGCCGGACGGCACGGTGGTCTCGCACAGCAAGGAGCTGACCTCCGAGGTGCTGACCGCCCGGGTGCCGCTGCGCGACCAGCGGACGGTGGCGGACGACCTGGGGGCGGGCCCGGAGTGGGCGATGGCCCTCGCGGGTGTGCTGGCCTGCGGTGTCGCGGTGGCGGCCGGGTTCCGGCGGCGCCGGTCGGACGGAACACCGGACGGCGGCGAACCGTTGTCCACGGTGGTGCCGTAGTCACGGCCGGAGTCCGCCGGCCGGTGCGGAGAGCACCGCGATGGAGTGGATCCGTACCGTGTCCCAGCAAGCTACCCCGGTCCGTCCGGCCCCGCGCAGCCGTCTGCGGCGGGTGCTGCCGCTGCTGATCGCCGCCTGGCTGGTGCTGGAGATCTGGCTGGTGACGGTGGTGGCCGACGTGGTCGGCTGGTCCACCGTCCTGCTGCTGCTGATCGCCGGCGTCGTGCTCGGCGGCATGGTGATCAAGCGGGCGGGGCGCCGGGCCTTCGCCGCGGCGGTCGAGCAGTCGAAGGACCCGCAGTCCGCCCAGCCGCAGACCGGCACCACCATGACGGTGCTGGCGGGCCTGCTGCTGATCGTGCCGGGCTTCCTGTCGGACGTGCTGGCCGTCACCCTGCTGCTGCCGCCGACCCGGGCGCTGTGGCGGGCGCTCGGCCGCCGGACGGCGAAGCGGGTGCTGAACTCGACGGCGCCGGTGGGCGCCGACCGGCTCGCCGACGCGATGCGCCTGCAGGAGCAGATGCGGATCCACCGGCCGGACGGCAAGGTCATCCAGGGCGAGGTGGTCGACCCGGCACAGGGCCCGCAGGGTTCGCATGGTCCGGACACCGACTACCGCCCGCCGCTGACCCACTGAGCGGGCAACCGCGAGGGGCCCCGGGCGGATCGCCCGGGGCCCCTCGCGGTTGTTGCGCTGTGTCGGTTGCGCTGTGCTGTCGGTCCGCAGCGCCTAGGCGCTCTTGCGGGTGTCGCGCGGGTGGACCGCGAGGTTCATCCCGCCGGAGCGGAGCACGGCCAGCCGCTCGGCCAGCACCTCCTCCAGCTCCTCCCGCGTCCGGCGCTCCATCAGCATGTCCCAGTGCGTGCGGGTCGGCTTGGTCTTCTTCTCCTCCGGCTCGTCGCCGTCGAGAAGGGCCGCCTCCTGGCCGCAGAAGCGGCACTCCCACACCGCGGGGATCTCGGCCTCGACGGAGAAGGGCACCTCGAAGCGGTGTCCGTTCTGACATGCGTACTCGACGGTCTGGCGCGGCGCCAGATCAATACCGCGGTCGGTCTCGTAGCTGGTCGCCCCGAGTCGCGTGCCGCGGAGAGCTCGCTCGCTCATGAATCGTGCCTCCCGGGCTTCTGGCCCACAGGACTAGTTGGTCGCTGTCTTCGTCGTTCGGTGAACGCGCGGCCGTCGACGAAGATTCCCGTCCCGGGACATGCGTCGCCTGTCGTGCCGCCCCTGTTTGTACCCATCGTCGCCCGTTTTGTCACATCTGATCGGTGATATCACCTGGCGTGTCACATATTGTGCAGATTGCGACCGTGGTGTTCACCACACCGGCCGCGGGCGGATTCCCGGCGTGTCCTTGGTGAGCTCCACCGCGGCGGCCGGTTCCGGCTCGGTGGTCTCGACCACCGTAGCCGATGTCGGAGCCGGGCTCGGAGCCGGCCGGGCCGGGGCCTCGGTCCGGGTGTCGCGGTGCGGCAGCAGCGCGATCACCGCGTCCCGCAGCCGGGCCGGCGCCTCCTCGTCCAACGGGTCGACGGTCGCCGGGACCTGCAGCCGCACCGGGGCGGCGGTGCCGATCCGGGCGTAGCCGCGGCCGGGCGGCGTCTGCGCGGCGGGCACGATGTCCAACGCCACGCCCAGCGCCGCCGAGCCGGTCTCCGGGGTGACCGGGCCGAGTACCACCCGGGCCCGGGCGGCGGCCCGGACGGTGGGGGAGATCCGGTCGCGGGCCTCGACGTCGTCCGCGAAGACCACGGTGACCCGGGCCGCCCGGCCGTGCCGCAGCGGCACCTCCAGCAGCTCCTGCGGGTCCGGGCGGCCCTCCGCCTGGGCCAGCTCGCTGAGCTCGGTGGGGTGGTCCAGCAGCAGCCACAGCGGCCGGGTGGCGTCCTCCGGGGCGGCGACCCCGTGGTGGCGGGCGGCGTTCAGCGCGACCAGCCGCCGCTCGGTCTCCTTGGCCACCCACTCGATCGCGGCCACCGCGCCGTGCAGGCTGGTCTCCACCGTGTGCACGCCCGGCCGGTTGACCAGGCAGGCGTGCTCGCCGGTGCCGGCGCCGTCGATCACCACCAGGTCGCCGTACGGCAGTGCCTGCAGGGCGATGGCGCGCAGCAGGGTGGAGGTGCCGAAGCCGGCCGTGCCGAGGGCCAGCAGGTGCGGCTCGGCCGAGCGCGGACCGACCCGCCAGACGACCGGGGGCTGCTGGGCGGTGCCGCCGGGCCGGCTGACCGGGATGGTGCGCCGGCTGCCCAGGTCGTCGGTGAAGCCGAGCACGATCTCGCCGGGCGCGGTCACGAAGGTCTGCGCGGCGATGTCGGTGGCCAGCGGGGCGAGCGCAACCACCCGCAGCCGGTTGGACTCCTCGTCCCAGTCGAAGCGGTACTCCCGGGCGCGGCCTGCCTTGCCCTGGATCACCTGCTCGATCCTGGCCCGGGCGGCCGGCTCGGTGTCGGTGAAGTAGGCGGGGTAGGACAGCTCCAGCGCGCCGAGGCGGCCCTCCTCGTCGAACTCCCAGGAGGCGAAGGCGTTCTTGTAGCTGCCCTCCAGGCTGAACAGCGGGCAGGCGTCGTCGACGCCGCCGAGGTAGGGGGTGAGCGCCGCGTACAGGGCGGTCAGCTTGAGGTCGGCGGCGTCCGGCTCGGGGGCGGGCGCCGCCTTGGGGTCGCGTCCGACCCAGGCGGCGCTGGCCATCAGCGCGACCACAGCCAGCAGCGGGCCGTGCGGCAGCAGGAAGACGCCGACCAGGGCGGCGGCGCACAGGAACAGCGTGGGACCGCGCCGCTCCCTGGGGGTGGCGGCCCAGCGGACCTTGGCCCAGTCGGCGTGGCGGCGCAGGCCCCGACCGATCAGGGCGAGCGGGGCGAACATGTCGGCGGCGTGGTCGCCGGCGGTTCTGGCGAGGTCGCGCCCCCGGGTGAGGTGGCGGGTGAGGGACATGCGGGCTCCGGTGGCTGTGGGACTGGCAGGGGGCCCGGGAGCGGTGGGGTCCGCTCCCGGGCCGGGGGTCAGGAGCGCACGGTCAGAACTTGAGGCCGCCGATCAGGCTGGCCAGGCTCGCGCCGCCGGCCTGGATGCTGGGGGCGATCGAGGAGCCCGCGACGTAGAAACCGAACAGCGCGCAGACCACGGCATGCGAGATCTTCAGGCCGTCCCGGCGGAAGAAGAGAAAGGCGATGACGCCGAACAGGACGATGCCGGAGATGGAGAGAATCACGGGTCTGCTCCTCGCGGGGCTAGGGGGGGACAGTGTTGCAGAAAGTGCCTTTATGGTGACAAAAAGTAATAGATGATGTGGCATGGCAAACGGGTGGATCTGTCGTGGTCCGGCGCATCGGCGGTGTACGTCCGGCCCGGCGACCGTGCCGGGCCGGTGCGGGAAGCGCCGCGTGGGCCGCGCTGACAGGCGTCCCCCGGTGCGGGCCGGGCGTTCGACGGGTTTCGGAAATTCGCCCGAACGGACGCGTTGCCCCGTCGGCCACCGGGGTCCGCTACCGTGCCCTGTGACCGGACAGGTTGATACCGACTGTGGACACCCGACCCGTGAGGCCGCCATGACCGACTCCGCCCTGCCCGCCGACGACACCGCGGACGACACCGCCGACCGCGGACCCGAGCTCGACGCCGAGCTGATCGCCCTCGCCGGGCGGCTGTTCGACGCCGCCCGCGCCGGCGACGCCGCGATGCTCACCGCCTACCTCGACGCGGGAGCCCCCACCGGCATCCTCAACGAGCGCGGCGACACGCTGGTGATGCTCGCCGCCTACCACGGCCACGCCGAGGCGGTACGGGTGCTGCTCGCACACGGAGCCGACCCGAACCAGCTCAACGACCGCGGCCAGACCCCGCTGGCCGGCGCCGTCTTCAAGGGCGCCGAGGACGTCATCGACGCCCTGCTGACCGGCGGCGCCGACCCGGCCGCCGGCACCCCCTCGGCCGTGGAGACCGCCGAGATGTTCGGCAAGGCCGAGCTGGTGGCCCGGTTCGGCGCCCGCTGAGCGGTTTGTAGGCTTGACGACCATGGAGATACGCACCACCGGCTTCGGCCACCCGGACGCGCAGAAGCTGGCGGCCGAGGTCCAGCAGGAGTACGTCGCCCGCTACGGCGACATCGACCAGACCTCGATGCACACCGACCACTTCGACCCGCCCGGCGGACTCTTCGTGATCGCCTATCTCGACGACGAGCCGGTCGCCTGCGGCGGCTGGCGGGCCAAGGAGCAGGACGAGGACGGCCTGCTCGACGGCGACGCCGAACTCAAGCGGATGTACGTGGTGCCCGCGGCCCGCGGCCGCGGGCTCGCCCGCACCGTCCTGCGCCACCTGGAGCGCACCGCCGTCGAGGCCGGGCGCACCCGCCTGGTGCTGGAGACCGGCAACAAGCAGCCGGAGGCCATCGGGCTGTACGAGTCCGAGGGGTACCGGGCGATCCGCAAGTTCGGCTACTACAAGGACCACCCGGACGCCATC
The DNA here is from genome assembly GCF_024172095.1 of Kitasatospora cinereorecta. GTDB lineage: Bacteria > Actinomycetota > Actinomycetes > Streptomycetales > Streptomycetaceae > Kitasatospora > Kitasatospora cinereorecta. The sequence goes on from NZ_JAMZDX010000002.1 coordinate 857,182, forward strand.
TGCCTCGGCAAGACCCTGGTCTGAGACCAGGCGGACCCGCCGGCCGCGCCCCTGACCGCCCGCGAGGGCCGGTCAGGGGCGCGGCGCCTTGAGGCCGTGGACGGCGGCGTACTCGGTGGCCAGCCAGGGCGCCAGTGCGTCCACCAGGACGGCGAGGACCTCCGGGTCGTCGGTGGGGTTGCGCGCGGTACGGGCGGCGAGGGCCATCGCGTCGGCCCGTTGCGGGTAGTAGCGGGCGAAGACCTCCACCGAGGTCTCCAGGTCGCTGGTCCACCCGCCCCACCGGGGCATCACCAGGGTCAGCCCGGTGCGGACCAGTCGGCGGCCCGCCGTCCGGGCCAGCCTCCGGCGGACGGCCGGGTCGAGGTCGCCGGCGCGCTCCCGCCAGCCCGGCAGCAGCAGCGCCAGGTCGCCGTTGGTCTCCCGGGCGAGCAGCGAGGTCGGCCGGTAGCGGGGGAGGTGCTCGGCCAGATCCTCGCCCAGCAGCGGGGTGCACAGACAGGCCACGAACCAGCCGAGGTCGTACCGCTCCCGCTCGCTCAGCAGCGTCGCGGTGTCGAAGAGCAGCACGCTGACTCCGTCGACCTGTGCGAACGAGCTGTCCAGCGCCGCCTCCAGGTCCCGCGCGTCCCGCCGGTCGGCGGGCGTGGGCGGGTGGTGCAGGGCCAGCAGCAGATCCAGGTCCGAGACGCCGGGGACGGCGGTGCCGCGCGGGATGCTGCCGTAGACGTACGCGCTGTGCAGCCGCTCGGGCCCGAAGCACGCCGCGATCCGCTCCCGGGCCGCGGCCACCACCGGCGCGTACGGCGGCCGGACGCGGGCGAGGGAGCCCTCACGGGCGATGCAACCGTCGGTGTCGAGACCCTGGGCGTTCATGACGGCCACTCTGCCCGCTCACCGGCGCCGCCCACCAGCGGGTTTGCGGCGGTGCGGAATCCGGTCGACCGGCGGTCGCCGCGCGGGTTAGCGTCGGCGGATGATCGAACTGCGAACCGAGCGGCTGCTGCTGCGACAGTGGCGGGAGACCGACCTGGAGCCCTGGGCGGCGATGAACGCCGACCCCGAGGTGCGGGAGTTCTTCCCCGAGGTGCTGACCGCCGAGCAGAGCGCCGCCTCGCTGGCGTACTTCCGGACCGAACTGGCCGAGCGCGGCTGGGGCTGGTGGGCCGTGGAGGCGGCGGCCACCGGGGAGTTCCTCGGCTTCGCCGGGCTGGACCCGGTGGACGAGGAGATGCCGTTCACCGGCGTGGAGATCGGCTGGCGGCTGGCCCGTCCGGCCTGGGGCCACGGCTACGCGAGCGAGGCGGCCCGCGCGGTGCTCGCCTTCGGCTTCGACACCCTGGACCTGTCGGAGATCCTGGCGATCACCGCGGCCGGCAACCTGCGCTCCCGGGCGGTGATGGAGCGGATCGGCATGACCCGCGACCCGGCCGAGGACTTCGACGACCCGACCGTGCCCGAGGGTCCGCTGCGGGCCAGTGTGCTGTACCGCGTGCTGCGCTGAGACCGGTCTTCCCGTCAATGTCCCTCGGGGAGAGGGGAGTCGGGGGCCGGCCGGGGCGGTGGTGGCGGTGGGGAGGGGAGTGCCGCGCCGGCCGCGAGGAGGAGCAGCAGCACCGCCCCGCCGAGCGCCAGGTCCGAACGCCCGTGCAACTGGAGCAGGCCGCCGACCAGCGCCCCGGCGAACATCGCCAGCACCGACAGCACCCGGCGCACGCTCGCCGCACCGGGACGGTCCACCGCCAGGCCGGTCAGGGTGCGGGTGAGCACGGTGGTGGTGAGGTCGGGGACGCCGAGCCGGTGCACCACGGCGTTCTGCAGTCCCATGCCGAGGGCGAGCAGGGCGATCCGCGGGTACACCGAGGCGCCCGCCAACCCCGCCACCAGGGCCGCCGCCACCAGGACGGCATGGCCCGCGATCAGCACCGGGAAGACCGTCGCGGGAGCGGTGCGCGGGGCGACGCGGCCGCCCACCACCCCGCCGGCCAGGAAGGCGCCGAGGGCGAGCAGCGACGCCGGTGCGGACAGGCTGCGGTCGCCGGCCAGCGCGAAGCCGAGGAAGACCACGTTGCCGGTCATGTTGGCGACGAACACCCGGCCGAGGCCAAGGAAGCTCACCGCGTCCACCAGCCCGGTGACGAAGGTGAGCCCGAGCAGCAGCGGGGCGAGCGCGCCGAAGCCTCCGGCCGGCCGGTCGGGGAACAGCCGCTCGCCGCCCCGCTCCAGCAGCCGCCGCAGCGGGCGGCGTGGAGAACGGCGGGGCGGATCGGTCACGGGGCGGAGCGGTCGGGGTCGGGGCGGCGGGCGTTCAGCACGGTGGCGGCGAAGGTGACCGCGGTCAGCAGCCAGGCGCCGACGGCGATCCACAGCACCACCCGGCCCAGCGTGGTCAGCCAGGCCACGTGGGTGGCGGTCGAGGTGGAGAGGGAGGCGGTCGCGGTCATGCCGAGCGGGAAGACGGTGGACCAGCGGCGGATGTCGTAGTGCATCCGGGGCCGCAGCAGTTCGGCGGCCAGCAGCACCGTGCACCAGGCCAGGTCGAGGAAGAGCAGGACCAGGGTGGTGATGCGCAGCGCCTGGTGGAAGTCGCCGGTCCACTGCGGCGAGGCGGCCAGCTTGGACGCCGCCAGCGCCGAGATCGCCAGCGCGCCGCCGGCCACCCACTGGTCGCCCGCACCGATGACCACCTGGCGCAGGTCGAAGTGGGCGAGGGCGAACAGGTAGAGCACCAGGCCGAGGCAGAACAGCGCCAGCGCCGCCGGGTCCAGCCACTCGGCCTCGCCCGCGCGGGCCAGCGAGCCGGCCAGCACCGCCAGGCCCTGGGTGGCGACGCAGACCAGGAATACTGCGCCGGGCATCCGGGTGTGCAGTCGGCGGACCACCGGGACCAGTAGGAACGGCCACAGTGCGGCGGCCAGGGCCAGCAGCGCCTCGGCGGCGGTCAGCCGGCCGAAGGCGACCAGCCGGGCGCCCAGGACGGTGGTGGCCGCCACGCCGGTGAGCGCCGGCGGGGTGTCGGCCTCCGCGGTCCAGCGCGAGCGGTCGAACAGCAGGCGTCGGACGAAGTCGGCCGCCAGCAGGACCCAGACCAGCGCGGCCAGGGCGAAGGCGGCGAGCGACAGGACGTGGCGGTGGACCAGCTCCAGGCCGACCGAGAGGATGCCGGTCGCCATCACCGCCGACCCGGCGGCGGGCGGGAGCTCGGCCCACCAGCGGGCCGCCTGACGCTTCATGGGCTCATCGGACCCCGAGGGCACGCGGGCCGCAACCGGGTGGCGGGCCCGGCGGGCCGCCCGGTGCCGGTCGGGTCGGGCAGCCCGGGTGGCCGGGTCCGCCCGGTGCCGGTCGGGCCGGTCAGCCGTGCGGCCAGGGCCGGCCGGTGAGGTCCTCGATGTCGCCGTTCAGCCGCCGGAGGTAGCTGCCGAAGGCGGCGACGTCCTCCGGCGCCCAGCCGGCCATGGCACGGTCGAGGCCGGCGACGATCTCGGCGCGGGCCTCGTCCAGACGGCGGGCGCCGTCCTCGGTGATCCTCAGCTTGCGGGCGAGGCCGCCCTTCTCGTCCGGGATCCGCTCGGCGAGTCCGCAGCGCAGCAGTGCGGCGGTCTGCCGGTTCAGGGTCGCGGCGTCCAGGCCGAACGCGTCGCTCAGCTGACCGACCGACATCGGGCCCTCCGCCTGCAGCCGACTGAGCACCAGGTGGTCGCCGTGGTCGAGCCGGGCCCCGGAGTGCCGGGGCCGGCCGGTCTGATGGATGTGCCGGCCGAGCAGTATGGTCTCGTACTCGATCACGGCCGTCGGCCGGTCCATGGCGCCTCCCGAGCTCCACCGGCGCCCGTTGCCGCGCCGCCGGTGCCCGTCAGTATGAGCAGTCCGGCGGGGTACGGCCTGTCGACCCGCAGCGCCCGCCGGGCCGGGGATCATCCGGCGGGCCTGCCGTTGTGCTGCCGCCAGACCGGCGAGGAGGCGATGGCGGTCAGCTGGTCCATGGTCAGGGCCGGGGTGGCGCGGTCCGCCTCGGTCTCGGACTTCCCGTGCGGGGCCGGGGTGTTGAACGCCGCCGCGACCACCCGGGTGCCGTCCGGCTGCAGCACTTCGGCCGACCAGCGGACCACACCGCCGCCGACGCTCCGGTCGACCAGCAGCCGACTGCCGTCGGGCAGGGGCGTCGCGTCGACGTACCGCCGGTCGGGTGTACCGGTCGGCTGCTTCGTCACCAGGAGCTGGACCTCCGACCGGCCCTGGCCGTCGTCCACGTCGAACACGGCCAGGCCGGTCTGCGAGGTGGCGTCGAGCTCGGTGAGGCCGGCGGGCAGCAGCCCGGCCGCCACCGTCAGGACCTCGCTCCCGGGCGGCTGGGCGTCCGGACGCTGCGCGAGGGGGAGGGGCCGGGCGACCCGGGCCAGCAACGGCTGCCAGGACGGGTCCGTGAGCAGCGCGGTCAGCCGGTCGAAGTCCAGTGGGGGCTCGGGGCGGGTGATCGGGGCGTCCTTGCTCCGGGCGGAGTTCGACTCCGTGAAGAACAGGTGGAGCCCGTCGGGGCCGTAGAGGTGGGCGTCCCAGGACTTGGTCAGGACGCGCTTGTCCGGGTACTCGTAGCCCTTGAGCAGGACCAGGGTCGAGCCGTCCGGCTGCCGGATGCTGGTGCAGCCGTCGTTCGGGACCAGCGCCGGGTCCGGGCAGACCAGGTCGCTCGGCTGGGTGTCGCCGTCGGGCCGCCGCTCGACCTCGACGGCGAACGCGGCCTTGCCGTGGCCGTCGTCGAGCACCCCGTCCGCGTAGAGCTGCGAACTCGCGTCCGAACCGACGCCCTTCGGCGGCCTGACCGGGTTGACGGTCGCGTGCGGGCCCAGCAGGCGGCCGAGGTTGTCGACGACCTCCTGCAGTGTGGTGTTCGGCGGCTTCGACACCGACGGCGACGGGGGCGCCGAGACGGTGGCCGAAGCCGGCGCCCCGTCCACCGAGGCCACCGGGCGGGCCGGCCCGCGCAGACCGCTCGCGAACACCCCGCCCACGCCGATCACCGCGAGCGCGGTCACACTGCCGGCCACCGCAGCCGCCCGGCGCCGGCGCAGCGCCCGTCCCTGCACCATCACCTCCTCCAGCCGCGGTCCGGCGGCCGGCCGGAACTCCTCGGCGACCACCGAGAAGGCGTCACCGACCGTCTCCTCGAACGACGGGACCCACTGATCCTCATCTGCCACGGCGCATACCGCCTTCCAGCCCCTCAGTAGTGAACGGTGAACTCATGCCGGTGAACTCATGCCAAAGGTGAATCCGGCTCAGCGGGCGACCAGTTCGCTCAGCCGGTCGCCGAGCAGGGCGCGCATCCGGCCGAGCGCCCGGTAGCTGCGGGTCCGGACCGAGGTCGAACTCGCCCGCATGATCTCGGCGGTCTCCTCGATGCTGCGGTCCTCCCAGTACCGCAGCACCAGCACCGCCCGGTCGCGGTCCGACAGCTGCGCCAGACCGCGGAGCAGCACCACCCGCAGATCGCTGTCGTCCGCCGGATCGGCCGCCAGGTCGGGGAGTTCGCCGATCGGGCGCTCGGTGCTGCTGCGGCGGCGCCGGTGGGTCAGGAACTGGCGGACCAGCACGCTGTGCGCGTACGCCGACGGATTGGCGATCCGGCGCCCACCCGCGATTCCCAGCCACGTGGTGCGGCTCCAGACCGCGTACATCCGAACCAGCGCCTCCTGCACCAGGTCCTCGGCGAGATGGGTGTCGCCGCTGGTCAGCAGGCACGCCGAGCGGTAGAGATGGCCGTACCGCGCCGCTGCGAACTCCTGGAACCCGTCCTCCTCGGCCTGGCGTACGGCACTCCTGCGACTCATCGTCATCCCCTGGATCGACACCCCGACAGGTCAATGACGTGGCGTAGGGGCGGCGGTGTTACAGATGATCTCCGAGGAATTTCGGAGACCGGGCCATCGGCGCGCCCGTGAGGTGGTCAGACGGTGCCGGGCCGGGCGTCGTCCAAGCCGTGGGCGCGCAGCACCTGTTCGGCGTACGCGGGCTCCTCGAGCGGTATGCCGTGGGCGGCGAGCAGTGCGAACAGGTCGGCGAGCGCGCGCGGTTCACCGCCGCGGGGGCGGCCGCCCGGGGCGGTGACCAGGGTGCCGAGCGCCGGGCCGCACCAGCGGGCGCCGTCGCCGGACGGCCGCCGGGGGGTGCGGGTGCGCAGGCGGAGCGAGAGCAGCGGCCGATCGTCCGAGTCCTCCCAGAACACCATCGCCAACCCCCGCACGGCGGACCACGGGTAGCGGCGGGGGAGCCCCGCCCGCCACAGCGTGACGCCGTGCTCGTCGGCGCGCAGGAGGTAGCCGTGCGGGACCGCCAGCACGGCCGCGGCGACGGTGGCGGCCAGCGCCAGCAGGCCCGGGACGACGCCGGTGACCACGCCGGTGCCGGTGAGCAGAACCACCGTCAGGAGGCCCAGGACGGAGCCGATCGGGAGGCCTGCGGCGCGCCACAGGAAGGCCAGTCGGACGGTGGTTGCGGGTGTCGGCGTGCCGGGCATGGCTGCTTCCCCTCGTCGGACGGACGGCCGTTCGGCTCGATCCGACCGTTCGTGACGGACTGTGTCCATGATGTTGCGGACATGACATATGATGCCCGCGTCAGCTCGTTCCACCCTTGTTCAAAGGAGAACTGTGTCATGACTTCGCGTATCGCAGGTCTGGTGGTTGCGGCGGCAGGGATTCTGGGGGCGACCATCGCGCCCGCCTCGGCGGCGCCCGCCGCGCCGACGGTGGTCGGCCCGGTCTGCCTCGCCATGGTGAACCATCCCTGTGCCTGGCAGAGTCGAACGCCGGGCGGCGTCGTGGGCGGCGGCCTGATCGACGCCACCGGGCCGAACCAGCAGCTGCAGCTCAAGGTCGAGGTGCGGATCCAGCGTGCCTGGGGCAGCCCGTGGGAGACGGTCGCCTCGGTGGCCAGCATCCGCACCGGGTCGATCCGGCTCACCACCCCGGCGGTGAACACCGACTACCGCACCATCGTGTGCGTCACCGGCGGCCCGGCCGCCTCCACCGAGCCGCCGATCACCACCTGCACCGTCTGATCGGACCTCACGTCGGCCGGCCGCGGGCGCGCCCGCGGCCGGTCCCGCAGTGGCGAAACCGTGGCGCGCGGACGGCGCCGATTGGTGGGATGGGGGCATGAACACCTCTCCTGCCGGGATGGCCGAGGTCGCCCTGCGCGTGCACGTCCGGGATCTGACACCGGCCGACCTGGCCGCCTGTGGCTGGGCCGGCTCCGCCACTCATCTGCGCCAGGTGGCCGTGGAGTTGGGGCGGGCGGCGGTCGGCCACGTGGACTATCTCGCGGTCTGCACGGCGGTCGACCTGCCGGTCGCGATCGGCGGCGTCGACTACCGGGCCGCGCCCGGCGCCGGCGTGCTGTGGCAGCTCGCGGTGGTGCCCGCCCTCCAGTCCTGCGGCCTGGGCACCCTGCTCATCCGGGCCGCCGAGCAGCGGATCCGGGCGCGCGGCCTGCGGCGGGCCGAACTCGCCGTGGAGGAGGGCAACCCCCGCGCCCGGGCGCTGTACGAGCGGCTCGGCTACGCCGCCTTCGACCGGCGGCCCGAGGCCTGGGACGAGGAGGCGCCGGACGGCTCGGTCCGCCGCTACGAGACCGTCTGCGTGCTGATGCGCAAGGAGCTGCCAGTCGGGGCAGTGCATTGATACTGACCGGTCAGTAATTCGGTCCGAACTCTTGACTCCCCCTTTGCCGCTCGCGATTCTCGGGTGGATCCCGCACGACCCACCCCGGCACGCACCCAGCGGGCACCCCCGCGGGAACCCCAGCACCAGCCCCAGCACTTGCCCCAGCACCCACCCCCACCCGCCTCCCGACACGCAGAGGTGTGATCAATGACAGGGCACCATCGCGGCAGACGTGTCGTCACGTTGCTGCTGACGCTCTTCCTCGCCGCGGCCGCCGCCATGTTCGGCGTCGGGCCCGGCCCCTCGGCCAGTGCTGCCAACGGATGGTGGAACCCCACCGCCCGGCCCGTACCCGACTCGCAGATCGACGTCACCGGCGCGCCGTTCACCGGCACCGACGCCAACGGCAAGGTCCGCGGCTTCGTCGACGCGCACAACCACCTGATGTCCAACGAGGGCTTCGGCGGCCGGCTGATCTGCGGCGCGACCTTCTCCGAGCAGGGCGTCGCGGACGCCCTGAAGGACTGCCCCGAGCACTACCCCGACGGCGCGAACGCCCTGTTCGAGAACGTCACCGGCGGTGCGAACGGCCACCACGACCCGGTCGGCTGGCCCACCTTCAAGGACTGGCCGGCCCACGACTCGCTCAGCCACCAGCAGGACTACTACGCCTGGGTGGAGCGCGCCTGGCGCGGCGGCGAGCGGGTCCTGGTCAACGACCTGGTGACCAACGGCCTGCTGTGCTCGATCTACCCGTACAAGGACCGCAGCTGCAACGAGATGGACGCGATCCGCCTCGAGGCGAAGAAGTCCTACGAGCTGCAGGACTACATCGACCGGATGTACGGCGGCTCCGGCAAGGGCTGGTTCCGGATCGTCACCGACGAGAACCAGGCGCAGAAGGTCGTCGCCCAGGGCAAGTTGGCGGTCGTGCTCGGCGTGGAGACGTCCGAGCCGTTCGGCTGCAAGCAGATCCTCGACGTCCCGCAGTGCAGCCAGGCCGACATCGACCGCGGCCTGGACGAGCTCTACGGACTCGGTGTGCGCAGCATGTTCCTGTGCCACAAGTTCGACAACGCGCTCTGCGGTGTCCGGTTCGACGAGGGCACCATCGGCGTCGCCGTCAACGCCGGCCAGTTCCTGTCGACCGGCACCTTCTGGCAGACCGAGCAGTGCGCCGGACCGCAGGCCGACAACCCGATCGGACTGCCCACCGCGCAGGCTGCCTCGCTGCTGCCCGCCGGTGTCAGCCTGCCGACGTACGACAACGGCGCCCGCTGCAACACTCGCGGGCTGACCAGCCTCGGCGAGTACGCCGTCCGCGGCATGATGAAGCGCCACATGATGCTCGAAGTCGACCACATGAGCGTCAAGGCGGCCAACCGGGCGTTCGAGATCCTGGAGTCCGACGCCTACCCCGGCGTCATCTCCAGCCACAGCTGGATGGACCTGCAGTGGACCGAACGGCTGTACAAGATGGGCGGGTTCATCGCCCAGTACGACCACTCGGCCGACGGCTTCGTGGCGGAGGCGCACCGTACCAAGGCGCTGCGCGACCAGTACCACGTGGGCTACGGCTACGGTACCGACATGAACGGTGTCGGCGGCTGGCCCGGCCCGGTCGGGGCGGACGCGTCCAACGCCGTGAAGTACCCCTTCACGAGCGCCGACGGCGGCTCGGTGATCGACCGCCAGGTGACGGGTGACCGTACCTGGGACATCAACACCGACGGACTGGCGCACAACGGCATGGTCCCGGACTGGATCGAGCAGATCCGGCTCAGCGGCGGACAGGACGTGGTGGACGATCTGCTCAAGGGCGCCCAGTCCTACCTGGACACCTGGCACGCCACCGAGCAGCACCGGCCCGGCACCAACCTGGCCGCCGGCACGTCGGCCGGTGCCAGCTCCTCCGAGTGGAACCCGTTCATCAGCTACAAGCCCGGCCGGGCGGCCGACGGCGACCGCTCCACCCGCTGGGCCAGCGACTGGAGCGACGACCAGTGGTACCAGGTCGACCTCGGGGCGGCGCACACCGTCCACCAGGTCACCCTGGACTGGGAGCGCGCCTACGGTCGCGAGTACCGCATCGAGGTCTCGAACGACGGCAGCACCTGGCAGACCGTCTGGTCGACCGCCGACGGCAACGGCGGGCTGGACACGGCGGTCTTCACCCCGGTCTCCGCGCGGTACGTGCGGATGCACGGCGTCCACCGCGGCACCGGGTGGGGCTACTCGCTGTACGAGTTCCAGGTCATCGGCACCTGACGGCCGGATCGCTGACGCCGCGGCCGGACCGCCACACCTCGTGACGGTCCGGCCGCGGCGCTCCGCGGGACGATCAGCAGGACAGGTTGGTGCCGGCCGGGACGCCCAGGATCGACGTGAAGCTCTGGTAGGCGTTGATCCGGCTCTGCACCTGGGCCGGGTTGCCGCCGTTGCACTCCAGCGAGCCGTTGATGCTGCGGATCGTCTCACCGAAGCCCGCACCGTTGACCATCGCGTTGTGCGGGGTCATGGTGCCCGGACCGCTCTGGGTGTTCCAGTACCAGAGGCCGGTCTTCCACGCCACGGCGGCGTCGGTCTGCACCAGGTTCGGGTTGTGCAGCAGGTCGATGCCGAGCGAGTCGCCCGCCGCCTTGTAGTTGAAGTTCCAGCTGAGCTGGATCGGACCGCGGCCGTAGTACGCCGACTGGCCGGCCGGGCACCCGTACGGCTGCGAAGTGTCGCAGTAGTGAGGGTAGTTGGCCGTGTTCTGCTCGACGATGTAGACCAGCCCGCCGGTCTCGTGGCTGACGTTGGCGAGGAACGCGGCCGCCTCCTGCTTCTTCACCGTGTCGCTGCCCGTGGTGGCGAAGCCCGGGTACGCGCTGAGCGCGGCGGTCAGGCCGGCGTAGGTGTAGAAGGAATTCCGGTTCGGGAACATCTGGTTGAACTGCGCCTCGGAGACCACGAACCCGCCCGGGTTCGGCGGCGGGGTGGTGCCGCCACCGCCCCCGCTGCAGCTGTACGGGTCCCAGTACCAGGTGCTGATCACCGGGTCGTAGCCCGGGTTGTCGTGCTCGGCGATGTACAGGTTGCCGTCGGTGTACCGGACGATCGCGCCGGTCGCGTAGGTGTGGCCGGCCTGCCAGGCGGGGTAGTCGCAGCCGCCGCCCGAGGGCGGGGGCGTACCGCCGCCGCCACAGGAACCCTGGTCGGCCCAGACGCCCGAACCGCCGGTGCTGGGCGTCTCGCCCTGGGTCCACCACTTCGCCGACCAGTTGTGTCCGCCGTACGAGGCGGTCATGCCGCCGGTATAGACCGCCGACGCCGACCACGATGCCACACAACTCGCCGCGTACGCGGGCGAGGCGAGGGGGACGAGGGCCGCGAGGCCCAGCGCCATGGCCACTCCGGCCAGTAGCGCGATGATCCGATTCTTTGACACAGGCCACTCCTTGCGGGGGGATCGAGTGGGATTGCCAGTACTCAAGTGCATTGGTCCATACCTGTCAAGAGGTCTATACCGCTGGTCGATTGACGAATCGGAATAGGCGGCCTGACGGACGGTCGGGGCCGTTCGGCCCTGGTGGGGGGTGGGGCGGGGTGGGGATGGTGGCTCCCGGCGCTCGCGCGGGGGTGCCCGAGGGGAGTTGGGCATGGACTGTTGCGACGTGATGGTCACCGTCCGCGTCACGACCGCAGAGCGGGTGCTGCTGCGGCGGCTCGCCCGGCAACTCGGGGACGACGTCTCGGCGGTGGTTGCCGACGGGCTGGTCGATGTGCTGCCGATGCTGCTGTGCGAGCGCGGTGCGCGGCAGATGGCCGAGGTGCTGGTCCGGCCGGCGCCGGTCGCGGTGACGGTCTGGCTGCCCGGCGAACTCGCGGACCTGCTGGGGCCGGTGGGGGAGTGGGTCGGGGCTTCGCCCTGTGCGGTGCTCGGCGCGGCCGTCCGGCTGTGGCTGGGGCAGGGGTGGCTCCGCGCGGGGTCGGGGCTGCGGGTGATGCGGGCGGGACGAAGGCGTGCGGCGGTTCCCGCGGCGGCTTGACGTCGACCACAGGGGCGCGGGGAACTGCGCGCCCAGCCATTTGCCCAGGTGGGGTGGTGGTCGGTCGCGCAGTTCCTCGCGCCCCCTGGTGGCTGGCCTCAATCTGTTGGGGACGGTTGGGTGGGACCGCCGGGACCAACGGCCCTACGGGGCGTGAGCGGTGGAAGCCGAGCATGGAGCGCCGCCCTGGGCGGCGTTCGGTTCGGCGAGTACGAAGGAGGGCGGCCGGTGGCTGCCATCGAGGTGGGCGGGGAGACGGTCGGGGGCAGGAAGCCCGGATCGGCGCTGGTGCGGTTGTTGACGACGACCGACCACAAGACGATCGGGTCGATGTACCTGGTCTCGGCGTTCGGGTTCTTTCTGGTCGGCGGGGTGCTGGCGCTCGTGATGCGGGCGGAGTTGGCCCGGCCGGGGACGCAGATCCTGTCGAACGAGCAGTTCAACCAGGCGTTCACCATGCACGGTTCGATCATGCTGCTGCTGTTCGCGATGCCGCTGTTCACCGGCTTCGCCAACTGGATCATGCCGCTGCAGATCGGCGCCCCGGACGTCGCGTTCCCGCGGCTGAACATGCTGGCGTTCTGGCTGTTCCTGTTCGGCTCGCTGATCGCGGCGGCCGGTTTCGCGACCCCGCAGGGCGCCGCCGACTTCGGGTGGTTCCTCTACGCGCCGCTGTCGGACGCGGTCCACTCGCCGGGTGTCGGCGCCGACATGTGGATCATGGGCGTGACGCTGTCCGGGTTCGGGTCCATCCTGGGTGCGGTCAACTTCATCACGACGATCATCTGCATGCGCGCCCCCGGTCTGACCATGTTCCGGATGTCGATCTTCTGCTGGAACGTCCTGCTGACCGCGATCCTGGTCCTGCTGGTCTTCCCGGTGCTGGCCGCCGCACTGCTGGCGCTGGAGGCGGACCGCAAGTTCGGCGCGCACGTCTTCGACCCGGCCAACGGCGGGGCGATGCTGTGGCAGCACCTGTTCTGGTTCTTCGGCCACCCCGAGGTGTACATCCTGGCGCTGCCGTTCTTCGGCATCGTCTCGGAGATCGTCCCGGTGTTCAGCCGCAAGCCGATGTTCGGCTACTCCGGGCTGATCGCCGCCACCATCGCGATCGCGGGCCTGTCGGTGACCGTGTGGGCGCACCACATGTACGTCACCGGTCAGGTGCTGCTGCCGTTCTTCTCGTTCATGACGTTCCTGATCGCGGTCCCGACCGGGGTGAAGTTCTTCAACTGGGTCGGCACCATGTGGAAGGGCTCGCTGAGCTTCGAGACGCCGATGCTGTGGACGGTCGGCTTCCTGGTCACGTTCCTGTTCGGCGGTCTGACCGGCGTCCTGCTGGCGGCGCCGCCGATCGACTTCCACGTCTCGGACTCGTACTTCGTCGTCGCGCACTTCCACTACACGCTGTTCGGCACCGTGGTGTACGCGATGTTCGCCGGCTTCCACTTCTGGTGGCCCAAGATGACCGGGAAGATGCTCGACGAGCGGCTCGGCAGGATCACCTTCTGGACCCTCACCATCGGCTTCCACACCACCTTCCTGGTCCAGCACTGGCTGGGCGCGGAGGGCATGCCCCGCCGGTACGCGGACTACCTGGCGTCGGACGGCTTCACCGCGCTGAACACGGTCTCGACGATCGGCTCCTTCCTGCTCGGCCTGTCGATCCTGCCGTTCCTCTACAACGTCTGGAAGACGGCCAAGTACAGCGAGCGGGTGGAGTCCGACGACCCGTGGGGGTGGGGCCGTTCGCTGGAGTGGGCGACCTCCTGCCCGCCGCCGCGGCACAACTTCACCAGGCTGCCGCGGATCCGCTCCGAATCCCCGGCGTTCGACCTGCACCACCCGGAGATCGCCGCCCGCGACCACCTGGACAACCATGGCGAGCCCGCCAAGCACCTCGCCGGCGTCACACCCGCCGAGTACGACGTGCCGCGGGTCGGCCGCCGCGTCCGCTCCGTCGAGCCCGGTACGGGCAGCGAGAGCTGAACGCTGCGGTGCCTCGGCAGACCCGAACGACCATGGAGGAGAGCATGGCCCACCCCGTTCTCGCGCTCGGCGCGGCCGCCGTCACCCTGGCCGGCAACGTCTGGTACCTGCCCGCCCTCGTCGACCTGCGGGCCGGCGACGACCGCCCCCGCGCCACCCGGCTGGCCGCCGTCGCCTGCCTGGTGTGGTGGATGGGTGCGGCGGCGGCCGGGCCGCTCCTCCTGAGCCCGCTGCCGGGGTGGGCGGCGGAGGCGGTCGTGGTGGTCGGCGCGGGTGCGGGCGGCGTGCTGCGGTGCGTTGCGGCCGGCGTCGGGCGGCGGGAGCAGGTGGAGCAGGCGCGGCGGTGGGAGGCGCTGGCGCTGCGGGTGTGACGTCAATTGGGCAAGAGGGGGCGCGGGGAACTGCGCGACCGGCCATTCGCTCACGTAGCGCCGTGGCCGGTCGCGCAGTTCCCCGCGCCCCTGACTGTGGGCCCGAAGGTCCCGGGGGTCCTCGTTGTTTCGGCGACCCGTACGTGTGCGTGGGCCGCAGGGTGTGGCCCGAACGGCCCTGTGCCCGATCGAGTGCGGCGGGTGACGATGGCAGGGCCCGCCCCCGAGGGCCGGCGGCGCCGACCGATCCCGAGGAGACCGCAGCCATGAACGAGACCCCCAGCCCGGTGCCCGCCCGGCTCTCCGAGCGGGAGCTGCACGCGCTCGACGCCCACTGGCGGGCCGCCAACTACCTGGCCGCGGGCCAGATCTACCTGCTGGCCAACCCGCTGCTGCGCGAGCCGCTGCGACCGGAGCACATCAAGCCCCGGCTGCTGGGCCACTGGGGCACGTCCCCCGGCCTGAACCTGGTGCACACCCACCTCAACCGCGCGATCGCCGCCCGCGACCTGGACGCGATCTGCGTCTGGGGGCCGGGCCACGGCGGTCCGGCGGTGCTGGCGGGCTCCTGGCTGGACGGCAGCTACACCGACACCTATCCGGGCGTCACCCGCGACGCGGAGGGCATGGCGAAGCTGTTCCGCCAGTTTTCCTTCCCCGGCGGCGTGCCCAGCCATGTCGCCCCCGAGACGCCCGGCTCGATCCACGAGGGCGGCGAACTCGGCTACGCGCTGTCGCACGCGTACGGCGCCGCCCTCGACAACCCCGGGCTGCTGGTCGCCTGCGTGATCGGCGACGGCGAGGCGGAGACCGGGCCGCTGGCCGCGTCCTGGCACGGCAACAAGTTCCTCGACCCGGTGCACGACGGCGCCGTGCTGCCGATCCTCCACCTCAACGGCTACAAGATCGCCAACCCGACCGTGCTGGCCCGGATCCCCGAGCCGGAGCTCGACTCGCTGCTGCGCGGCCTCGGCCACCTGCCCCTGTACGTGAGCGGCGACGACCCGCTGACCGTCCACCGCGAGCTGGCCGAGACGATGGACCTGGCCCTGGACCGGATCGCCGCCCTCCAGGACGAGGCCCGCACCGGCGGCAGCACCCGGCGCCCGCACTGGCCGCTGATCGTGCTGCGCACCCCGAAGGGCTGGACCGGCCCGGCCGAGGTGGACGGCGTGCCGGTCGAGGGCACCTGGCGGGCCCACCAGGTGCCGCTGGACCAGGTCCGCAGCAACCCCGCGCACCTCGCCCAGCTGGAGGCGTGGCTGCGCTCGTACCGGCCCGAGGAACTGTTCGACGAACTCGGCCGGCCCACCGCCGAGGTGCTCGCCTGCGTACCGGAGGGCGGCCGCCGGCTCGGCGCCAACCGTCATGCCAACGGCGGCCTGCTGCTGCGTGAACTGCCGCTGCCCCCGCTGGAGACGTACGCGGTGCCGGTGGACAAGCCGGGTCGGACGCTGCACGAGCCCACCCGGGTGCTCGGCGATCTGCTGGCCGACCTGATGGCGGCCACCGCCGAGCGGCGCGACTTCCGGCTGGTCGGCCCGGACGAGACCGCCTCCAACCGGCTCCAGGCGGTCTACGGCGTGACCGGGAAGGCGTGGCAGGCGGACACCCTGCCGGTCGACGAACACCTCGCCCGGGACGGCCGGGTGATGGAGATCCTCTCCGAACACACCTGCCAGGGCTGGCTGGAGGGCTACCTGCTGACCGGCCGGCACGGGCTGTTCTCCTGCTACGAGGCGTTCGTCCACCTGGTCGACTCGATGGTCAACCAGCACATCAAGTGGCTGCGCACCACCCGCGCGCTTCCTTGGCGGGCGCCGATCGCCTCGCTCAACTACCTGCTCACCTCGCACGTCTGGCGCCAGGACCACAACGGCTTCTCCCACCAGGACCCGGGCTTCGTCGACCACGTGCTCAACAAGAGCCCCGAAGCGGTCCGGGTGTACTTCCCGCCGGACGCCAACACCCTGCTGGCCACCGCCGACCACGTGCTGCGCAGCCGCGACTACGTCAACGTGGTGGTCGCCGGCAAGCAGCCCTGCTTCGACTGGCTGGGCCTGGACGAGGCCCGGGCGCACTGCGCGCGCGGCGCCGGGATCTGGGAGTGGGCCGGTACCGAGGACGGCGTCCGCGAACCGGACGTGGTGCTCGCCTGCGCCGGGGACGTGCCCACCCAGGAGGTGCTGGCGGCGGCCGGCCTGCTCCGCCGCCACCTGCCCGAACTGGCGGTCCGGGTGGTCAATGTGGTCGACCTGGCCCGGCTGATGCCCGCCGAGGAGCACCCGCACGGCATGCCCGACGCCGAGTTCGACGCGCTGTTCACCCGGGAGCGGCCGGTGGTCTTCGCCTATCACGGCTACCCGTGGCTGATCCACCGCCTCGCCTACCGACGGGCCGTCCACCCGAACCTGCACGTGCGCGGCTACAAGGAGTCCGGCACCACCACCACGCCGTTCGACATGGTCGTCCGCAACGACCTCGACCGGTACCGGCTGGTCATGGACGTCATCGACCGGGTGCCCGGCCTCGCGGTGCGGGCCGCCGGCCTCCGCCAGGAGATGGCCGACCGGCGCACCCGCCACGACGCCTGGATCCGCGAGCACGGCACCGACCTGCCCGAGGTCGCCGACTGGAGCTGGCAGGACTGAGCCGGCCGCGCGCGGTGCACGGTTACGGCAGCGAGAGGCGGACCACCTGCGGGTCGTGGTCGCTCAGCTGATCGGCGAACTCGGAGTTGAGATGGACCACGTCGTAGCTGTACGCGCCGCCCGCGAGGGCGGGCGAGAGCAGGATGTGGTCCAGGACCTGCGAGTTGCCCTCGTACACGTAGGTGTAGCGCTCGGCCGCCGGCAGGGTGCGCGGCAGGTCGACCAGCGAGCCGCCGGCGGTGAGGAGGTCGGCGGTCTGCGAGTACTCGAAGTCGTTGAGGTCGCCGAGCACGACCACGGCGGCGTTCGGGTCCACGGCCAGGATCCGGTCGGTGAAGTTCTTCACCACGGTGGCCTGGTCGTGGCGCTGGGTCTCCGACGGGCGGCTCGGCGGCTGGAAGTGCCCGAACAGCGGCTGGTCGCCACCCTTGGAGTTGAAGTGGTTGGCGATCACGAACACGGTGTGCCCGTGGAAGGTGAACTCGCCCGCGAGCGGCTTGCGGCTGCTGCCGAAGGCGGAGTCGGCGGGGTCGATCCGGCCGGGGGAGTACGTCAGCGCGGGCACACCGGCGTTGTTCACGACCGAGTCCGCGGCGGTCGAGGTGCCACCGGAGCGGTCGGTGAAGGCCAGGCCGCGGTCGGTGCGGAACATGAAGACCTGGCGGATGTTGCCGCCCGGCTCGCCCCCGTCCTGGTCGTTGACCGGGTTGATCTGCCGGTACGCGTACGTCGGGCCGCCGGCGGCGGTGACGGCGGCGGTCAGCTTGGCCATGGTCTGGTCGCAGGCGACCGTGCCGTTGTCGGTGGCGCCGTTGTTGTCCTGGATCTCCTCCAGGGCGACCAGGTCGGGCGACTTGAGATTGGTCACGATCTGCGCGGCCAGGCCGTCGAACTTGGCCTGCGGGTCCGAGGGGTCGAGGTTCTCGACGTTGAAGGTGGCGGTGGCCAGTTCGCCGGCGGCCGGGGTCGCGGTGACCTCGGGCGCGATGCCGCCGGGGGTGACCGCCGGGGTGGCGGTGACCAGCAGGTGGTAGTCGCCGAAGGCGTAGTCGAGCACGCCGACGGTGGCGCCGGTCAGGGTGTCGCCGACGTCGACCACCGGGGTCGGGGCGAGCGTGTCGTCCAGGACCACCCGCTCGGGGTTGGCGTCGTTCGCCTGGAGCACGATGCCGCCGCGAGCTGTGCGCGTGGTGCTGCCCGGCGGCACCACCGGCACCTCGCCGTAGGAGTTGCTCGGGCCGACCACGGCGGCGTTGTCGATCTCGACCCGCATGCCCTCCAGCGACTCCCAGAAGTCGATGCCGTCGGTGGCCGGGTCGAACACCGCGCCGGTCTCCACGTCGCCGGTGGCGTCGTCCTCGATCACTGCGGCGGGCGGCACCCGGCCGCCGGCGCCGATCACCGTCGCGGCAGGCAGCGCCGCGTTGTGCGCCAGCACGGTGACGGTGGGCGAGGTGAGCTCGGTGGTGGTCAGGTTGGTGGTGCCGCCGGTGCCGCCCGGGCGGAACTCGCCGACCGTACCGGCGACCGTCACCGAGTCGGCGACCGCGACAGTGGGTGCGGTGCCGGTGTAGACGAAGATGCCCTCGCTGGTGGCCGGGTCGGCGTCGGGCTGCGGGTCCTGCATCCAGAAGCCGGTGGTGGACCTGGCGGTGACCACACCCGGGATGCCGGTCACCTGCTGCCCGTTCAGCGGGGAGATGTGGGCGGCGCCCTGGACGGTGTGGATCCGGGTGCCGCCGCTGGTTGTGGCGGAGTTGCGCGGGCTCGGCGCGGCCACCGCGAAGTCGGCCGCGTTGTTGTCTGTGTCGGTCGTGCCGCCGCCCGCCCGCAGCGCGGCGGTGGTGTTGGACAGGTTGCCGGTGGGCGAGGTCTCCGCGGAACTCGCCGTCGAGCCGTACCCGACGAAGTCCCGGACCCCGGCCTGGGTGGCGCAGCCCGTCGAACAGGTCAGCGCGGTGGAGGTGGTGACCAGCGCGACCTTGCCCGCGGTCGCGCTCAGCGCCAGCGTGCCGGTGGCGTCCGGCGCCGGGAGCGCGGAGCCGCTGCCCGAGCCGGCCGCCTCCTGGACGAGGTACCAGTGGCCCGGCGCGATGGTGCCCGACAGCACGGTCCTCGACCAGCTGGAGCCGGTCGCGGAGGCGTACTGCACCGTCCAGCCGGCCAGCGAGACGGCGCTCGTCCCCCGGTTGTACAGCTCGACGAAGTCATTGGTGTACGGGGCACCGGAGTTGCCGCCACCGCCGTACACCTGGCTGATCACCACGTCCGGCGACGCGGCGTACGCGGTGCCCTCGGCCGGCGCCAGCAGCCCGCCCACGACGAGCGCCGCGGTGAACGCCGCGGCCGCCGTGCCCCGCACGCCTCTCGGTATCGAATGCACCTCGGTTCCTCCCGGGTTGAGGTTCGGATGTGCCGGAGTTCTCCCCGCGCGGCCGGTACCGCAAAGGGGCGGCCGGGCATCGCGCCGTCGGACGGCCCGTGAACTCGGCACGCCGGCCGCCCGGACCGTCCACCCGCGTCCACCCGCGGCGACCTCTCGGCGACCTCTTGGCGTGGACCCCCGATCTCGCCTAACGTCCAGGCCGGTTGTCGAACGGACGAGGCAAGGCCGAGGTGCACGCATGGAACTGGAACTCCGCCACCTGCGGACGCTCTGCGTCATCGCGGAGGCCGGCAGCCTCGGCCGGGCGGCGGCGACGCTCGGACACAGCCAGGCCGCCGTCTCCACCCAGCTCGGCCGGCTCGAACGGCACTTCGGCCAGCGGCTGTTCGAGCGCGGCCCGGACGGCGTCGAGCCCACCCCGTACGGCGCGGTGGTGCTCGCGCAGGCCCGCGAGGTCCTGCTCGGCGCCGAGCGGATCGGCCGGCCCGCGGCCGGCACCGGCGGCGGCACGCTGCGGCTCGCCGCCACCAACACCCCGATCCTTCCCGGTCTGGCCCGGCGGATCTGCGCCCTGCTGCCCGAACTCAGGCTGAGCGTCAGCAGCGTCTACGCCTCCTCCGACATCGTCGAGCAACTGGAACGAGGCGAGATCGACGCCGGACTCGCCGTCGACTACCCGGGCCGCGAGTTGGCCCACTCCGAGCTGATCGAGCACCGCGGAATCGTCACCGAGCCGGGCTTCGTGGCCCTGCCCGCCGACCACCGGCTGCGCCACCGCACCGAGGTGTCGCTGGCCGAACTCGGCGGCGAGGCCTGGTTCCTGACCCCCGACGACGGCGCCGGCTGGCCCGGGGTGTTCCACACCGCCTGCCGATCGGCCGGCTTCGCGCCCGCGGTCCTGCACGAGTTCCTCGGCGACCAGTTGCAGCTGCAGCGGATGATCGCCGAGGGACTGGGCGTGTCGGTGGTGCAGGCGACCATCCAGCCGATCCCCGGGGTGATCGTCAAGCCGCTGTGCGGCACCCCGCTGTGGGCCCGCTACCTGATCGCCTGGCGGCGCGACGCCCAGGCCGGGGTGCCGGCCGAGACGCTCTACCGGGCGGCCGCCGACGCCTACCGCGAACTGATCGCCCGGGCCGCGCACTTCCAGTCCTGGGTCGCCCGGACGTACACCTCGCCCTGATGCGGGCACGCCGTGGCGGGCGGCTGCCGGATCGCTCCGGTGATCGCCCGCGTTGTTGGACCGGTTGGTGAATCGGGCGGTCACTGGGTCGCGTTGGTGACGTCCGTGCGGCGGGGCGGTCGGTGAGGGTGATGGGCCGGGTCGCCGGGATGTACAGCTCGCCCTGATGCGGGCACGCCGTGGCGGGCGGCTGCCGGATCGCTCCGGTGATCGCCCGCGTTGTTGGACCGGTGGTGAATCGGGCGGTCACTGGGTCGCGTTGGTGACGTCCGTGCGGCGGGGCGGTCGGTGAGGGTGATGGGCCGGGTCGCCGGGATGTACAGCTCGCCCTGATGCGGACACGCCGTGGCGGGCGGCTGCCGGATCGCTCCGGTGATCGCCCGCGTTGTTGGACCGGTTGGTGAATCGGGGGGTCACTGGGTCGCGTTGGTGACGTCCGTGCGGCGGGGCGGTCGGTGGCGGTGATGGGCCGGGTCGCCCGCACGTACAGCTCGCCCTGATGCGGGCACGCCGCGGCGGGCGGCCGCCGGATCGCTCCGGTGACCGCCCGCCCCTGCCGGGCCGTCGGGGGGGTCAGAACTGGGTGGAGACGGTGACCCCGCTGAAGTCGGTGACCGCGTACAGGCTCAGGTAGCGGTAGCCGGCCGTCGGGTTGGTGACGGTGAGGGACTGCGTGGTGCCCGGGTTGGTGGAGGAGGCGGTGAAGGCGCTCGGCGAGGCCCAGCCGCTCTCGTTGTAGTACAGGGCCAGCGAGCCGGTGCCGCCGGAGGTGGTGACCTTCAGCGTGCTGGTGCCGGCGGGCAGCCAGAGGTACAGGTAGTCGAGGTTGCCGGCGGTACGGGCGCGGCCGCTGCGCGAGCAGTTCTGCCCCATCGCGTCGGTGCGGGTGTCGGTGCAGGTCGGCAGGGTGACCGGGCCGCCGCTGGTGACGGTGACCGAGGTCGGGGTGGAGGCGCTCTTGCCGTTGCTGTCGGTGGCGGTCAGCGCGACGGTGTAGGTGCCGGCCGCGGCGTAGGTGTGGCTGGGGTTGCGCTCGTCGGAGGAGGTGCCGTCGCCGAAGGTCCAGTGCCAGGCGGTGATCCGGCCGGGGCCGGTCTGCACCGAGCGGTCGGTGAGGGTGACGGTGCCGCCGTTGACCGACTGGTCGAAGAGCGCGGTCGGGCCGGTGG
Source organism: Kitasatospora cinereorecta (assembly GCF_024172095.1). GTDB lineage: Bacteria > Actinomycetota > Actinomycetes > Streptomycetales > Streptomycetaceae > Kitasatospora > Kitasatospora cinereorecta. Next base: position 878,626 of record NZ_JAMZDX010000002.1, read on the forward strand.
CGTAGCAGGCGCCGCCGGCGCAGGCGTTCAGCCAGGCGTCGAACTCGGCGTCGTAGCCGGTGCCGAGCGAGTTGTACACCGCGTAGCCGCCGGTGTAGTCGCCGGTGCGGAAGTGCCCGAGCATCGCGGCGACGTCGGCCGGGTGCTTCTCGAGCATGAACCGGACCGACAGGTAGCCCCACGGGTAGACCCGGGTGGAGTCCGAGTTGTCGTAGGTGTTCTGGAAGATCGTGCTGAGCTTGTAGGTGTGCTTGGCCGCCTGGGCCATCGCGTCGGTGTCGGTGAGGCCGCGGTAGGTGTACGACACGTACTCGGCGATGCCCTCGACCCACCAGATGTCCGGGACCGACATCTGGGTGCCGAAGGTGCCCTTCATGTCGTAGATGCCGTCGAGGTAGTGGGTGTACTCGTGGTTGAGGTTCCACACGTTCGCCGGGAAGCTGTCGTTCCAGGACTTGAGGAACATCACCGACACGGCCCGGTTGTTCGGGTCGGTCGGGTCCATCACGGTCTGCCCGCCGTTGTCGGTGGAGTTGCCGAAGATCGCCCAGGAGTAGGTGGCGTAGTCGTTCTTGTTGGCGAAGACCGCCAGCGTGATGTTCTTGTCGTACGGGTTGACCGGGCCGTTGTCCTTGACCAGCGTGTGGAAGAACCCGTCCTGGCTGCGCAGGCTGGTGCAGACGGCGGCCAGGTCGGCGGCCGACAGGGTCTGCGTCTGGATGGTGCGGTTGTCGCACACCAGCTGGTTCGGCAGCACCGCGGCGGTCAGCTTGGCCGGCAGGTTGCAGGTGTCGTAGTACGAGCACTGGCCCGGGTCGTACGCGTTGGCCTGGTACGCGGTGTGGACGTACAGGCCGCCGGTGGAGCCGAGGATCGGCGCGCCGTCGAGCACCCGCTTGACCTGCGGCTTGGCGAGCGCCTCGACCGCGGCGCCGTCGCCGGCGATCCGGCCGAGGTCGTTGCCGGCGTTGGTGACGAGCACCGCGTTGGCGCCGGTGAGCAGGTCCTTGTGGTTCAGCGCGAAGTTGCCCAGCGAGGTGATCACGCCCGGGTCGGTGGTGACCGCGCCGACGAAGTCGGTGTTCCAGTTGCCGCGCCAGAGCGGGAAGCGCAGCACGTTGTTGACCGCGCCGACCATCTGCGCCGAGGCGTTGTACGAGTTGTCGAAGCCGTCCAGCAGCCGCCGGTAGACGGTGAGGAACTTGGCCTGGAGGTTGGCGCTGTCGGTGAGGGTGACCACCTCCTTGAGCACGGCGCCGTTGGCGTCGGTGACGTCGCGGGAGTGCGCGGTGGCGAAGAAGGCGTCCAGCCCGGCCTTCACCGCGTCCGTCAGCGCGGAGTCGTACGGGCCGACCACGGCCGGGTTGTTCGACTGGATGTAGTACCCGGCGCGCAGGAACAGCACCAGCTGCAGGATGCCGGTCGAGTCGTCGCCGGTGTACGAGGCGGCCTGGCCCTTGAAGGCGCCCGCGACCGCGAGCATCTGCGACTGCTTGAAGACGCTCGCCGCGTCGGAGGTCGCGACGTTGAACAGGGTCGAGACGCAGTCGGTGGTCGAGGACTGGACGAACGCGGCCAGCGCAGCGCCGCTGCGGCTGCCGAAGTCGGCGGCGGTGCAGCTCTGGGCGTCCACCCCGGCCGCGGCGGACCTGGCCTTGGGGGCGGCGAGCGGGGCGGCCGGCTTGCCGGCCTCCGGCGTGCGGCCGACGGCGGCCTGGCTGAGCTGCGCGGTCGTCAGCGGGGCGGCGGGGGCGCCGAGCGCCGTAACGCCCGCCGTAACGCCGGCGAGGTCGGCGGCGGCCGGCTTCGGGGCGGCGGCGGAGGCCGTGGCCGACTTGGCGGCGGCTGCGGAGGCGGACGGGGCGGGGGCGGCCAGTGCCGGCGAGGGCAGCAGGGTCGCGGCGGTGGCGCAGCAGGCGGCGAGGCCCGCGGCGAGTGAGGGAAGGGGTATGCGCAGGCGCACGGCCGAATCCTTGTCGGGTGGGGGAGCTGACCGGGAGTCAGCTGCTGGGGGTGTTGGGGGTTCGGCGTGATCCTGTCAGCTTCGGGGCATCAGAACAATGTCACAGGTCATATGACATCGCTTCCCGCGGTCATAACGTCGAGAGGAATTCTTGGCCCGGCGGGTGCCGGAGGCCCTGCCCCGCTCCGGAAACGCCGGACGCCCGTGCGCCCTGAGGGATCTCAGGTCGCACGGGCGTCGAGGGACGGGCCCGGCTCGGAGGCCGGAGCGGTCAGCGGCCGCTCAGCGGCCGGTCGGCCGTCAGCGGCGGAAGAACGGGAACGCGTACGAGGCGACGTAACCGGGGGCCGGCGAGCCGACACCGGTCACCTCGTCGTAGCCGCGCACCGCGGACAGCGAGCTGTCCTTGCCGAGGCTGCGCACCGAGGTGGTCAGACCGCCGGACGCGTCCGTGCTGTTGGCGAAGTCGACCCGGGCCACCGCGATCTCGCGGCCCGCGCCGAGCGGCTGGTCGGTCACGTCGTGGAAGAGCGGCGAGCCGTAGCGGGCGTAGATCCCCGGGTTGGCGAAGCCGATCGGGAAGTGCCGGGCCTGCTGCGCCAGCGCCTGGACGCCCGCGATGACCGGCGCGGCCAGCGAGGTGCCGCCGATCCGGTACTCGTCGTACGACACCGAGCCGTCCGGCCAGGACTGGGTCTGGCCGACCAGGAACCCGGTGTTGGAGTCGGCGACCGCCGCGATGTCCGGAACGGTGCGCATCCGGGTCGAGCCGCCCGCCTTCGCCATCGCGTCGGGCACCACGCCGTGCTGGTAGAACGGCTGCTTGACGGTGGAGCTGACGCCGCCGCCCGCGCCGCCGGTGAACGTGCCGGGGAAGTTCGTCCAGCTCTTGCCGTCCGCGGCGAGGACCGACTTCTGCACGCCCCAGCCGGTCTCGAACTGGTACTTGTCGCCCTGGCCGACGGCCAGCGAGGTGCCGCCCACCGCCGTCACCCACGCCGAGTTGGCCGGGGTGTCGACCTGCTTCTTGCCGGTGTTGGCGACCTCGTCGCCGTCGTCACCGGAGGAGAAGTAGAAGCCGATGCCCTCGATCGCGCCCAGCTTGAACGTCCGGTCGTACGCGGCCGCGGTGTCCGAGGTTTCGTTGGCCTCGATGTCGCCCCACGAGTTGGAGACGATGTCGGCCAGCCGGCTGTCGACGATCTTGTTCAGCGCGTCCAGCAGGTCCGGGTCGTTGCAGGAGGCGGCGCCGACGTACACGATGTCGGCCTCCGGCGCGACGGCGTGCACCGCCTCGACGTCGAGCGACTCCTCGCCGTACCAGCCGGACGCACCGCAGTCGTCCACGCTGGTGTACGCGGACGGCAGGACCTCCGAGTACTGGCCCTTGCGGTAGGCCCGGTCACCGTTGCGCTTGGCGTACGCCGCCGCGTCCGCCGCCATGGTCGGCGACGCGTACGCGTCGGTGATCGCGACCGTCACCCCCTTGCCGGTGTACCCGCCCGCGCCGTACGCGGCCCGCAGCTGCCGGCCGGTGTAGCCGTGGATCGCGTACGGGACCTTGCCGCCGTACGCGTCCGGCAGCGTGGTCGCCGTGTTCGAGCCGAAGTAGGTCGAGAACGGGCCCGCGTTGCGGAAGCCCTCGCCCGGACCGGGCAGGGTGTCCTGCGGCTTCGCCCGGTGCGGCGCGTTGTCCAGGCCGGTCACGGTGAGCACGGCGTCGGCCAGCTCGCGCGGGGCCGAGGCCGCGTGGGCCGGCGCGTGGAACGTCCGGCCGTCCTTGCGGTAGTCGTGCAGCGGGGTGGCGAACGCCTTCTGCACCGCCGCCGCGTCACCGGTCACCGAGACGTAGTGCCGGTCGGAACCGGTCACCGTCAGGCCCGCGGACTTCAGCCACGCGGTGACCGCCGCAACCTGCTGCGGCGACGCGCCGAACCGCTCCTCCGCCTGCGCGGGCGTCAGGTACTTGCCGAACGACGACGAGTTCGGGTCCGAGACCGCGGTCGCGTACGCCGTCAGCCCCTGCGCGTCCCGCCCCGCGAGATACACACGGGCGCTGACCTGCGTCGCCCCCGAGGTGGCGCCCGCGTCGGCGGCGCCGCTCGTCCACTCCGGTGCGGTGCCCTCCAGCGTGGCCCGCCCACCGGGAACGGTCTCCGCCTGCGCCGCCGGAACACCGGCGGCGAACGTCCCGGCGAGCAGCGACAGCGTCGCCGCCGCTCCCACCGCGAGCCGGCGCCGGGCGTGATTGGGTGTCATGGGTCCCCCCTGGGATGGCCGTGCGGGAACGCAGAGTTCCGCCCCCGCCCTTGTCAGGGCCGGATCATATCGATCACCCCCGCCATCCCATAGAGCCCCGACGGCGAAAACCACCTCGCCGCACCGGACATGACGGAAGGTCCCAACAGTCGCGGCCCTACCGTCCCCGCTCAGGTGAATCCTCCTCACTGCTGGTTCATCGTCGGCGTGACAGCCTCGGCGAACTGCTGGGGCATGTAACAGCCCCCTCCGCCAATGACGTTGGGCGGGACGCTGTAGAGGACGGCCGCGTATCCGGTGCGCACCGTCCAGTCGACCTCGCAGCTCTCGCTGTCGATGTCGTCGTACGCGCTGCGGTTGCCGTCCGGCCTGGCCGCGTTCTTGCGGTGCGGAAGCAATTGGACCGCGGTGGGGGAGAAGGCGAGCGTGATGTTCGCGCCGCGGACGGTGGATGGACCGCTCCTCCAGGTGCAGGTGGAGACCGCTGTGTCGCCCGAAGACGTCCCGCCGGGCGTTCCCACGGTCGTGAGCCCGAAGCGCGCGATGAGCTCGTTGCCGATGACGTCGCAGGGCTTGCCGCTCCACCGGAGGGCCGTGACGGTCCCGGGGCCGGGCGCCGGGCTCCGGGTCGATCCCGGCGTCGCCGGTGCCGGGGGGTTCAGCGCCATGGCCGTCACCACCGTGCCCGCTGCGACGACCGCCAGGGCGATCACGCCGGCGAGGAGGCGCCGACGCCGGGGTGTGGAGCGTGGTCGGCTCGGGGAAGCGTCCTGCGGCGGCGTCCCGGTCGGGTCGGGCAGGATCAGCGTGGCATGGCGGTGTTCGCTGATCAGCGCGTTCACCCCGGCGGGCAGCCACTGGGTGTCGTCGGCCGAGGTGGCGAGGGCGCGGACCACCTCCGCGACCTCCGGACGCCGGTCGGGTTCGGGGGAGAGGCAACGGGTGAGGAAGGGGACCAGGTCGGCGGGGACGTCGTCCAGCCGGGGTTCCCCGTGGATGGTCCGATAGAGGATCACGTCCGGTCGCCCCTCTCCGTAGGGGTGTCGACCGGTCGCCGCGAAGATCAGCACGCAGGCGAGCGCGAAGACGTCGGAGGCCGGGCCGGTGGTCTCCCCACGGGCGTGCTCCGGCGACATGTAGCCGGGGCTGCCGATGAGTGCGGTCGTGTGCTGGGCAACGTCCAGCGCGCCGGCGATGCCGAAGTCGATGACCCGTGGACCGTCGTCGGCGACGATGACATTGCCCGGCTTGAGGTCGCGATGGACCAGCCCGGCGGCGTGGATGGCGCTCAGCCCCTCGGCCAGACCGGAGCCGAGGACCCGCAGCGCCGTGTGGGGGAGCGGACCGAGCCGACGGACGGCTTGCAGCAGCGTCGGCCCGGGGATGTACGCGCTGACCGACCACGGCGGATCGGCCTGCGGGTCGGCGTCCACCACCTGCGCGGTGTAGAAGCCCCCCACCTTGCGGGCCGCGGCCACCTCGTGCGCGAAGCGGCGCCGGAAGTCGGGATCGTGCGCGAGTTCCGGATTGACCACCTTGACCGCGACCAGACGGCCTCCGGGCGAGCGGCCGAGGTAGACCCGGCCCATGCCGCCCCGGCCCAGCCGCTTGAGGAGTTCGTAGGGGCCGATCCGCTGCGGATCGCCGCGCTCGAGCGGTTCCATCAACCCACCTTCCACACCTGGACGGCGCCCAGCAGGTCGGTGGTCTTCGTGGTGGCTGCCAGCATCTTTCCGTCCGGGCTGAAGGCCACCTCGCCGGCGCCGCTGCGGCCCGCGACGGCCGAGGCGAGCTGCTTGCGGGTGGACAGGTCCCACAGCTCCACCCCTCCGCCGGCGGCGGTGGCGAGGGTGGTGCCGTCCGGGCCGAGAGCCACGGACTGGTACCCGGAGGCGGTGCTGCCGAGCGTGGCCGTCAGCCGGTGCGAGCCCATGTCCCACACCGCGATGCCGCCGTAGGTACCGACCAGGGTGCGGCCGTCGGCGCTGAACGCCAGGCAGACCACCCCGTACGTCTCGGTGCTGTCCAGCGCCAGGGTCGCCGTCGGGGTGAAGGACGCGGTGTCCCACAGCTGAACCCCCGCCTTGTCCATGCCGTAGCCCGCGGCCAGGACGCGGCCGTCCGGGCTGAAGGCCAGGGACATCACGCTGGTGCTCGCCTTCCTGACCGTGCCGGCCCTGACGACCAGGGTGGCGACCCGCTTTCCGGAGCCGACCTCCCACACCTGGACCTTCCCGATGCAGTCCTTTCCACTGCGCCCGAGTGCGACCAGGCGGCCGTCGGGGCTCAAGGCGACGGCATTCCCGGGGGAGAGCGTGGTTCCCTCGTCGCCGGAGACGACGGAGACGACGTCCTTGAAGTTCGCGATGGTCGTGCTGGGGGTCACCTGCCAGACGCTGACGCCGATCCGGTCGGCCGTGAAGTCGCCGGCGCTGACATCGAGCGGGAGCATGTAACTGGCGGCGAGGAGGTTGCCGTGGCCGAACGCCACGGAGCCGATAGGGGATTTTTTCGCCGGGGCCACGTTGCGGACGGCATCGGCCCCGAGGCCGCCGGGGTCGCGGAAGACGTTGATCTGCCCCTGCTCCGTGCCGGAGGCGAGGAAGGCGTTGTCGGGGCTGAAGGAGACGGCGAAGACGTCGCTCTGCGCCCCGACTCCCATGGTGCGCACGGGCGTCAGCTTGACCTCGGCCGTGCGCCCACCCGCTCCGCCGGAGTCCCGACGGCCCGACGCGTGGTCGCCGCCCGGCCGCAGCCAGAGCCCGAGCGGGACGGCGACGGCGGCAGCGGTGCCGGCGCCTGCCAGCGTCAGCAGGGCCCTGCGGCTCGGCCGTGGGCGGTTGCGGGCGTCCGCGTCCTCCTGCCGTTCCACGACCATGCCGGCGAGCGACGGCGGGAGCCACGGTCCGGTGAGCCCGGTGCCGGTCAGCCGGCGGCGGATCTCCTGCAGGCTCGGCCGCTCGGCCGGGTCCTTGGCCAGGCACGCGCCGGCCAGCTCCCGCAGGGGGGCCGGCACACCGGACAGGTCGGGGTCCTCCGCGACGATGCGGTGGAGTGCTGCGGAGCCGCCGTCCCGCCCGAAGGGCGGATTCCCGGTCGCGGCGAAGACCAGGAGACCGCCGAGCGCGAACACGTCGGAGGCGGGCCCGGTCACGCCGCTGCGGACCTGCTCCGGCGCCAGGAAGGAGCTCGGCACCGCGGCGACCGTCCTGGACGGATGGGCGTCGTCCCACGCGTGGGCCAGGGCGAAGTCGGTCACCCGGGGGCCGTCGCCGGCCAGGATCACATTCCCCGGGGTGAGGTCGCGGTGCAGGTGGCCGACGGCGTGGATGGCCTCCAGAGCCTCGGTCAGACCGACCCCGAGGACGCCGACCGCCTCGTAGGGCAGCGGACCGTGGGTCGCCACCGCCTCCGCCAGGGACGGACCGGGGATGTACGCGCCGGCCAGCCAGAGCGGGTTGCCCACCGTTGCGGCGTCCACGACCTGCGCGACGTAGAAGCCGCTGACCTCCCGCACTGCCGTCACGGTCTCGCGGAAGCGGTCACGGAACCGCTGGTCCGCGCCCAACTCGGGCGCGACCACCCGCAGTGCGACCAGTCGACCGCCGCGCGAACGGGCCAGAAAGACCTCGCCCAGCCGCCCCTGGCCCAGTCGCCCGAGCAACTGGTACCCGGCGATCTCGCGCGGATCGGCCGCCTTCAGGGCCTGGACCATCGACTGTCTCCTTGATCTGGTTCGGTGCTCCGGTGCTCCGTGCTCCGGAACGACATGCGGGTGACGCGCCCACTGCGGCGGCGCCGCGGCCCGGACGCGCCCGCGCAGCAGCGCGAGGGCGCCGCCCGGGCCGGCACGCGACCTCCGCGTGGCCGTCCGACGGAAGGTCGCCGCGGCCCTCGCGGTAGTGCCGCACCAGCTCCCCACACCCTGCGAGGAGCGACGTCGCGGCATCCGGAAGTCGCGGTCGCCGCGCCGGCACTGACAGGCCGTCGGGATCCCTCACGGCGTGCGGCGTGCGGTCCGCCCCCGCTGCCGATCATGGCTTCGGGGTCGCGGCCGCTGACAGGCCATGGACCGGTCATCCGTGACCGGTCGTCACGATAGGCTCCGTGGTCGCACTTACCGCCCAGTAGGGAGTTGGATTGTCCGGGCCCGGAGCGACCCTGAAGCGACTGCGTATCGAGGCGGGACTGACGCAGGAGGAGCTGGCCGGCCGGTCCGGCGTCAGCGTCAGCACCATCCGCAGACTCGAGACCGGGAGACTCCAGGACCACCGGATGGCGACCCTGCGCCTGCTCGCCGATTCCCTGGGCGTTGCACCCGAGAGCCTGCTGCTGCCGGACCCCCGCACCGAACCGCCCTCGCCCGCGGAGGCGGCACCCCCCGCCGGGCCGACGGCCTCCGCGCCTGCCGCCGACCACGTCACCGACACCGCCCTGTTCCAGCAGCCATTCAAGGTCCACGGCCAACTCGCGGCCGCAGTCGAGAAGCTGGAGCGGGAGGTCAGGCGTCGCTGGCGGCTGGAGGAGGACCACCGCCGGGTGCACGACCCATTCGCTCTGCCGGTCCAGTGGCGGCAGGCCGATCCGGAACTCGTGGACCACTGGGAGAACATCCGGCGGCTCGGACCCGGCGACGCGCCGCAGCCTCTGGACCTTGCCGGCAACCTGGCAGAGGTGGCCGAGGTCTACCGGCGTGTGCCGTCGGGACGGCTGGTCGTCCTCGGCCGCGCCGGGGCGGGCAAGTCCGTGCTGGCGGTTCGGCTCGTCCTCGACTTGATCGAGAGCGGCTTTCCGCAGGTGCCCGTCCTGTTCAGTCTCGGCGCCTGGTCCCCTGACAGTGCGTCACTCCTGGACTGGCTCACGGACCAACTCCTGCGCGACCACCCCTATCTCGCCCAGCAGAGCCCGGACGGTCCCGGGACCCTGGCCGAGGCGCTGATCCACTCCGACGCCGTGCTGCCCGTACTCGACGGCTTCGACGAGATCGCCGCAGGCCTGCGCGACGCCGCCCTGCGCGAGCTCAACGCCACCTCCACGCCGCTGATCCTGACCAGCAGGGTCAAGGAACTGGCCGAGGCCGTCCGTACGGCCGGCGCCCCGCTCTCCTGGGCCGCCGGACTCGAACTCGCCGACCTCACCCCCGGCGACGTCGCGCGCTACCTGCCTCGAACCGTCCGCGCCGTCAACGCCCAGGACGCCCATGACGCTCGGCAGGACGCCCGGCAGGGTGACCGACCCGCGGACCCGCCCACCGTCCGGCAGCCGGCCGCCCAGGACCGCCACCGCTGGGGCGGCGTCCTGGAAGAACTCGAGCGCGCGGACTCGCCGGCGGGCCGCCGCCTCGCCGACGTCCTGAGCACACCCCTGATGATCACGCTCGCGCGCACCGTCTACAGCGAGTCGACCGACCGTGACCCCGCCGAGCTCCTCGACGCGACGCGGTTCCCGACCGTTCATGCGTTGGAAGCGCACCTCCTCGCCGGATTCGTGCCCACCCTCTACCGCCGCCTCGCCCCGCCCCGCACCGTCGTCGGTCGCCGGCGCAGCCCCCGTACCCCCGACCCGCAACGCGCCCAGCGCTGGCTCGGCGTTCTCGCCCACGGTCTCCTCACCGCCGATTACAACCACCAGGACCTCGCCTGGTGGCGTATCGGTGACTCACTGTCCCGCACCTCACGGCTGCTCGCCGTCATGCTCACCAGCGCGGTCTCCGCCTCGGTCGCGACCTGGCTGATGGGCTGGCTCTCCCCGATCCCGCCGATCGAGACCCTCCTCCTGGGTCTGCTGCTCGGCCCGGCGGCGGGGCTGGCCTTCGGCTGCGCCCACGCGCTCACCGTCGTCCTGGCCGGTCCCCGGACCCTCGAACCCGCACGCACCGTGCTACGCCTGCCCGGGAAGCGGCGTGACTCCCCGCGCCCGCCCCTTCGCAGCGTCGCCCTGCGGCTGGCCGCCGTGCTCGTGAGCGGATTCGTGATGGGCGTCGGCTGCGCCGTCGCCATGAGCACGGAACGCAGCCTGGTCTACCACTTCTCGATCACCGCGCCCCTAGCGATGGAAACGCTGCTCGTGAACATGCTGGTGTTCGGCGTGGTGTTCAGCCTCGCGGGCGTCCTCGCATTCGGACTCGTCGCGGCTCTCGAAGTGCCGCTCGACATCGCCTCGGCCGCGAGCCCCGCCACCCTGCTCGCCGAGAACCGGACCGCGGTCGGACGGCAGATCCTGGTGCTCGCCCCACTGCTGACGGTGACGATCGCCCTGGTGGGGCAGCTCGTGGTCGACCTGCTCCAGGGCACCGTCGGTCCGCTGAACTGGGGCCTTAAGGGCGGCCTCGGGGTCGGCGCCATCGGCGGCGTCGGCGGCGCCCTCGCCTACGCGGTGGGGTTCACCGCCTGGGGCCAGTGGCTGGTCATGGTGCGCCTCTGGCTGCCGCTGACCGGCCGGCTGCCCTGGGACGTGGTGACCTTCCTCGACGACGCCCACCGCCGCGGCGTGCTGCGTCAGGCCGGCGCGGTCTACCAGTTCCGCCACCAGCGCCTCCAGCACCACCTCGCCCACCTTCATCGGGGGGCCTCGACCCACTACGCCGAGGCGAGGCTCACCCAGGAGCCGTAGTGCTTTGCGCCGCATCGCCCCGAGGAATGTCGGCCCCGGGCGGCAGCTCCGGCATCCCAAGCGGGACAAGAGGCTCAAGCCCCCTCGGCCGCGGGCGCATCGACCGGGAGACTCGTCGGCAGCGGCCGTTCTCCCACACGTCGTTGCTCGACATCTCGAAGCGTGAAGAACGGCCGCGTCACATGCCCCCGGCCCCCGGAGCTCCGCCGGTCGAGTGACCAGCGGCGTCAAGCGTCAGGCTCAGGCGTCCGCGGTGTGGCGGCGCGTGTCCACGGCGGCAGCGTCGGGAAGCCCGACGGTGTCTTCGTCGAGGGCGTCCCGGCTGGGGCGGGAGGTGCCGTTCGCCTGCGCCGCCGCATCCCGTGCCCGTCCGGCGGCTCCATGGCTGCCCGGGTCGCCCTGGTGCGGCCCCCCGTCTGCCTGGCCGTACGGGGCGGCGCCAGGTATGCCGGGCGTCTGCGCAGTCGGCCGGCGGTCGAGAGGGCCGTGTTCGGCTCCCTGAGGGCGGGCTCCGAATCCGGCATCGCTCCTCGGCGGAACCTGGCCGGTGCCGTGGGGGCCTGCCGGGTGCGGGCCGCTCGCCGAGGCTCGCGCCTGCTGCGGGGCGGTGTCCCCCACAGGCCTGTCCGGCGCGTACGGTCCCGGGGGCCCCACCCGTACCGTTCCGCCACCGCCACCGCCACCGCCACCGCCACCGCCGACGACGAGGAGTCCGGCCGCGTCGGCGTGGTGGGGACCGGGATGCGCCCCGCCGGTCGCGGCAGGGCCTGTGCCATGTGTGCCATATGCGGCCATATCACCTGCCACACCTGCGAGTTGGAGCGATTTGGAGAAGGTCGGGGAGTCCTGCCCGGCCAGGATGCCGTGGATCTGCCGGGCGTGTGAATCCTCCTTCTCGGTGAGGTTCTGGGCCACCTTGTCCATCCCCTCGGCGGTGCCCCGGAATGAGCCGAGCAGCCGTTTGAGTACCTCGACGCCGATGGTGGTGGCGATCTGTTCGGCTGCGGCGATCACCAGCCTGCCGAACGCGTCCCCCGGATTGCCCAGGTCCAGGCCCTCGACGACGGTCCGGAAGGAACTGCCGTGGGAGTCGATGTCGTCGGCGTGTCCGCGCAGTTCGAGCGCGCAGGAGGCCAGCTGGGCCAGGTCGATCCCGAACCCGGCCCCGACACTGCCGGCCGCACCCGGCCCGCCGGCGGGCAGCAGCTGCTTGACGACGGTCTCCACCAGGTCGGCCACCGGTTGGGCCAGCGCCTGCCCGAGCGCCGACACCGCCTCCTCCAGGACGGTGGACAGGATCTGCCGACCAGCCGCGACGACGGCCGCGGTGCCCTCCGGCCCGATCAACGAGGAGGCCACCAGTTCACCCTGGGTGGCCACGAGTTGGACCACGGTGGCACCCTTGCAGCCCTCGATCACCAGAGCCGCCGCGTTGAGCGCATTGGCGGCGACACCGCAGGCCTCCACCACCAGGCCGGAGTACTTCGAGACGGTTCCCCACAGCTCGGCCAGCCTGTCCGCCGAAGTACCGTGGTAGACCTCCCTCAGCGCGGTCAGGGCCTTGTCCGCGTCCATCTGGACCGAGTCGATCGCCGAGGCAACTCCTCTGAGCCCGTCCGCGAGCCTGACCAGTTCGTCCTCGTTCACCCGGGGCCAGTCCAGCCCGACGAGATCGAGTATCCCGGCGAGCTCCGGCGGCAGCTCCAGTCCCATGCTTCTCCCTCCATCTGTCGTACGGCTGCGCACACAGCGGTGCTGCGGGGCGCTGCGCCGAACCCCGAGGCGACCGCACGGGCACCCCTGCCGGGCTGCGGCGTCCCAGCCAGGCGTTCCGATGGTGGTGTCTGCGTTGTTCCGGGAACAGGCCGAGACGCCGGTCATCTGTGACCGGTGCTTGCTCCGGACCGCTCGCCGGCGCTCGCAGCCATGGGCGTGGGGCCGCGCTCGGGTGGCAACGCCGGTTCAGTTCGTTGCCCCGGACCCGTGTTACCGCCGTCCCCTCCTGTCGCAAAGGGCCGACGGGTCGGCCGAAGCGCCGGTCGCCGGATGGGCACCGGTCACAAGTGGCCGGTCGCTGACCTGGTCGGTGGTCCGGGTCGGCCGACAGCATGACCAGGCATGGCACCCGTTTTCGCGTGCCGGTCATCAGCCGCATCGAGCAAAGGATTTCGCTTTGAAAACATCGAACAGGCCATTCCGGTGGGGCCGGGCCCTGCTCGCTTCCGTCGTCGCCGCCCTGACCATGACGGTGATGCCCGCCGCGCACGCCGGTACGCCGGCCCAGCCGCCGATGCCCGACGCGTTCAACCTGACCACCGTCGCGACCGACCCGGCGATCGTGGCGACGAACACCCCGACGAACTTCGTGATCACGGTGACCACCCCGCAGGTCGCGGGCACCCACCACATCCGGATCATCCTGCCGGCCGACTACTACACCAACACCGGCAAGCGCTACCCGGTGCTGTACTTCCTGCACGGGGCCAGCGACAACCCGGCCAACCCCTACCTGGCCTGGCCCGCCGTGCTGGATGCCTCGGCCCGCTCGTCGATGATCACCGTGGAGCCGGACGGCGGCCTGCGCGGCTGGTATGCGAACTGGCTGGACCAGGGCACGTCCGCCAAGGCGCAGAACTGGGAGAACTTCCACATCAACCAGGTGATCCCGTTCATCGACGCGGACCTGCGCACCATCCCGGACAAGGCGCACCGGGCGATCGCCGGCCTGTCGATGGGCGGCTTCGGAGCCATGCACTACGCCCAGGACCATCCCGAGCTGTTCAGCCAGGTCGCGTCCCTGTCCGGCGCGATCGACCTGTCGCGGGACTCGATGGACGTGCGGATGGCCGCGGTGGGCACCCTGACCAACGGAGCCGGCGTGCTGTGCGGATCGGCCTCGGACCCGACCTGCCCGAGCGGGTTCGGCCCGACGGTGTCCTCGGACGCGCTGTTCGGCACCCCGTACCCGTTCTCGGTCTTCTACCCGTTCAGTGACGTGCTGTGGAACGCCGCCGATCCGTCCACGCACATGGCGAAGCTGGCCGGAATGGGCATCTCCATCTACGTCGGCAACGGTGGCGGCAATCCCGTCAACATGGAGTTCTGGGCCGAGTCCGCCTCCGGGCATGTCAAGGCCAACCTCGACGCGCTGGGCATGCCGTACCACTACGTGGACTACGGCAACGGCGCCGGCTGGGGTGCCTGCGACGGCGGCCACGACGGCAAGTGCTGGGCGGCCGACATGGTCGACTTCGTCCCGCGCCTGGAGGCCGCGTTCGGGGCCTGAGAGGGGCATCCCGTGTGAGGTAGGCGGCATCAGGAAGCCGGTGCGGGGCGGACCTGGATGGTCCGGGGCGTGCGGGAGCGGACGCCCGCTCGGGCGCGGCGATGCCGATGGCCTTGAGCCGGGCCGTCATCGCGTCGGTGTCCGGCACCGTGGGGCGGGGGAGCGCAGCGTCGTGGAAGAGGCGGATCATCGCGTCGACGTCGGCCCCACGCCCCGCGGTGCGCGGGCATGTGAGAGGCCATTCTGAACCGGTGAGCCCGATTCCCGCAGTCGGCTTGGGTCAGGCACCGTCCTGGCGGTCACGTGGACCTTCGGCGGCTTCTACAGTGCCTCGAGGTAGAGCGGGCGGGGACGGTAGACCAGAAGGGCTGACTCAAGAACGTGGTGCGGATCGAGGAATTGGCGGACCTGAAGTCCGTCCATCAGCGCCAGGCGGCCGTCCTGGCCCTCTGGCGGTGGCGCGCGCCGATACTCGCGTTTGAATTGGATGCAGAGTGGGGCATCGACCGGTCCGTGCTGGAGTCGCTGTTCCGACTGGCAGCATCACCCGCTGGTGAACACTCGGATCGCGCATACCGGCGAGTAGTCGCCGAGCTGTGCACAGCCCCGCTCTTCACGTCCGAAGTCGACCCGGACACGGTCCAGCTCTTCCAGTTGGAGACCATCAGCAACCTGCTGACCTTCGGCGAACTGCTGGACAAGCCTGGCGTGGACGAAGTCGAGCGAGTGGTCGAAGCCTCGGCCGGCCTGGCGAGCTACCTTGACGGTCTCGTCGAGGACTCCTACTACTCTCATCCCTCGGAGGAAGCCCACCGTCAGTACCTCGCAGACCTGGCGGACCGGGCGGGCGAGGGCTATTTCGCGTCGCGCCACTTCGCTGTCGAGACCGCCTGTCATGGTGCTCTCGGGGTACTCCCCGGTTCCGCAGGGCTGCTCGACTCGCCGACGGGTCGCAAGTTGCTCGCGCTCTGCGAGGACTTCGGCGAAGAGCTCGTCACAACGATGCAGTGGCTCCGCAGGACGGGTCACTAGCGTCGTGAGCCGGATGGTAGGTGCGGCAGCCGTGGCGGACGGGTGGCCTGAACGCAGGGCTGCTACCGGCGGCGCTGGATGAACAGGCCCGCTTCCGTCTCGGCAAGGACGCCCAGGCTGACCAGGCGCTTGAGCGCTGCGGAGAGCGATGAGCGGGCACGTGCCGCGATCAGCAGGGCGCTGATCGCGGCACGTGCCCGCTCCGGCGGGGGCCTGGTGGGTGAGTGGGCCCGGAGGGGGCCATGTGTCCGGAACATGCGCCGCCGCAGGTCGGCGCGGTTCAGAGCAGGGTGCGCCAGTAGTACCAGAAGCGGTTGAGGATGAGGAGGGCGATCACCAGGTACCAGAGGGCGGGGGCGATCCATTGGAGGCCGCGGGTGCGGGCGAGCCAGTGGGGGGTGGGGAGGACGCCGGTGCGGAGGTTGTGGAGGGTGGTGTACCAGAAGAGGGGGAAGACGACGGCCCAGACGACCATGCAGTAGGGGCAGAGGGCGCCGATCTGGTAGAGGGCCTGGTTGATCAGCCAGACCACGAAGCCGACGCCGAGCAGGCTGCCGGCCTGGAGGCCGAGCCAGAACCAGCGGCGGTAGGCGGCGCCGGCGAGCGCTCCCGCCCCGATCGCGGTGATCGCGCCGAAGGCGGCGAGGCCGATCAGCGAGTTGGGGAAGCCGAAGGCCTCGGCCTGCGGGGTCTGCATGACCGAGCCGCAGCTGATGATCGGGTTGATGTTGCAGCTCGGCCGGTAGCCGGGGTTCTGCAGCAGCCGGATCTTGTCGAAGGTCAGCACGGCCGAGGCCGCGAGGCCCAGCAGGCCGCCGATCAGGAGCAGCCAGGCGTACGGGCGGCTCGGGGCGACCGGGCCGGCCGGGGTGGCGGGCGTGCCGGGGGTGACCGGGGCGTTCGGTGCGAGCGGGGCGGAGGCGCTCATGGTCAGCCGCCGATCGTCTGGCGGATCAGGGCGGTGTACTTGTCGGCGGCGAGCGGGGCGCCGTCCTGGCCGAAGACGTTGAGCTGCTTGCCGTCCAGGACCACGGTCGGGGTGCCGCGGACGCCGCTCTTGTTGAACGCGGCGGCGACCTTGTCGGCCCACGGCCGGTAGGTGCCCTCGGTGACGGCCTTGGTGAAGGCGTCGGTCTTCAGGCCGGGCACCTGGTCGGCGAGCTGGAGGATGCGGTTGACGTCGCCGAAGCCGTCCTGGCGCTCCTCCGGCTGGTTGGCGTAGAGCACGTCGTGGAACTGCTTGAACTTGTCCACGCCCTCGTTGAGCGCGGCGCCGGCCGCGGCGAGCGCGGTGCGCGAGCCCTGGCCGCCGAGGTTGTTGTCGAGGAACGCGGCCAGGTGGTACTCGATCTTGTAGGTGCCGTCGTCGGCGAGCTGCTGGACCGCCTTGCCGGAGGAGCTCTCCAGGTGCTGGCAGATCGGGCAGCGGAAGTCCTCGTAGACCTGGAGGGTGTGCTTGGCGTCCGGGTTGCCGTAGACCACGACGGTGCCGTCCGGGCCGGAGGTGTTGGCCGGGGTGACCACGGTGGTGGGGACCGGGCCGGCGGCGGGGGTGGAGCTGCCGTTGCCGTCGGCGGTGGAGATGGCGAGCGCGGCGCCGCCGGCGACCACGGCGACGACCGCCAGGACGGAGCCGCCGATCACGGCGCGGCGGCGAACGGTCGCCCGCTGGGCCTCGCGGCGCTGCGCCTCCTGGAGCCGCTCGCGGGCGGACTGGGCGGGCTTGGTGGACTGGTTGGGCTGCGTGGTCATGATCCGTCGACTCCTCGACGTACGGGCGCGCGCGGCGCGGCCTCGTACGGATGAAGGGAAAGGTGGGCTGGCGGAATCGCCGCCGACGGTCCCCGGGTCGTTCGAGGGACGGTGTCAGCAGGCGAGCGCGAGAGCCGGCGGACCGCGCCGTGGCGCGGGAGTGAGGAGAACGGCCTGCGGCCGCAGGGCGGCCTCCGCGCGCTCGGGCGCGGGGCGCAGCGCGGCGGGGCAGGCCGGGACCGCGGAGAGCAGCAGGGCCCGCCACGGCGCGGGGAGCAGCGAGTGCAGGGCGCGGACGGCTTCGCCGACGCCGGTCAGCGCCGCCTGGCCGAGCCGCAGCCAGGCGGCGGCGACCAGGGCCAGTACCAGGTGGACGGCCAGCACCAGCAGCTGCAGGCTGCCGGTCGAGCGGCCGGTCCAGTCGGCGAACAGCGAACTGCCGCCGACCGAGTCACCGCCGCAGACGAGGAGGTTCACCCCGTGCGACGGGGCGGCGGTGGTACAGGCGTCCTGGCCGAGGTTGAAGACCGTGTTCAGCAGCAGTTCGACCGGTACCAGCACGGCCGAGACCTGGAGGAAACGGTGGCGGGCGCCGTCCAGGACCAGCGCCAGCAGGAAGACCGCGAGCGAGGCGGCGGCCACCAGGGTGAGCGGCAGCGCCCGCCCGGTGATCACGACCTGGCCCAGCGCGGCCAGCGGCACGGCGAGCGCGGTGAACACCGCGGCCCGCAGGGCCCTGGTCGCACGGTTGTCGGTCATGGTTTCGGAGTATGCCACGGGAGGGGTGGCCGGGACGAGAACACGGACGGGTGGGTGAGGGAGACCACCCCGAGACCGACCTGGGAGGCCGCCGCTGCCCCTGGCCCTGAACGGTCGGCGCTGCCTGGCGGGGCCGAGGCGCGGGCATACGCTGGAAGCGGCGAGAGGTGGGTGGCCGTGGCGCGCAAGGTCAAGGGGACGGCAGGAACGGTGCTGGCCGCGCGGATCCGCGAGCAGGTCGACCAGATCACCGAGCTGGACCGGGCCGTCCGCGCCGACGAGGCCGATGCCGTGCACCGGATGAGGGTCGCCTCCCGCCGGCTGCGCAGCGCCCTGCGTTCCTACCGGGGACTGCTCGACGGTGACCCGGCGCCGGTGGTGGAGGAGCTGCGGTGGTTCGGCGGCGCCCTCGGGCACGCCCGTGACAGCGAGGTGCTGGCCGAACGGCTGCTCGCCCAGGCCCGTGACCTCCCGGCCGACGGCGGACGCGACGCCGTCGTCGCTGACCTCACCCGCTGGGCCGAGCGGCAGCAGCGGCAGGCCCGGCCCGAGGTGATGGCGGTCCTCGACAGCCCCCGGTACCAGCTGCTCGTCGAGACCCTCGCCGAACTCGCCGCCGACCCGCCGCTCGGCCCCCGCGCAGAACGTCCCGCCGGGCCGGAACTCACCCGTACGCTGCGCCGCGAACGGCGGCGGACCGACGACCGGATCCGCGCCGCCCGGAGCGCCGAGCCGGGCGAGGCGGTCGAGTCGGCCCTGCACGCGGCCCGCAAGGCGGCCAAGCGGGCGCGGTACGCCGGTGAGGCGGCGGGGCCCGCGGCGTCCGACTTCACCGAGCGGATGAAGACGCTGCAGGACCTGCTCGGGCGGCACCAGGACGCGGTGGTCGCGGCGGCCGAGGTGCGGGTGCTGTCCGACGGGGGGTTCGGCTACGGGGTGCTGTACGGCCGGCAGGTGGAGGAGGCGGCGCAGATCCGAGCGCAGCTGCCCGAGGCGTGGCGGGCGGTGAAGGGCAAGCCGCAGCGGCTGCGCTGAGCGGGAGGGCCGACCGCGTGGGGGTCAGCCGAGGCTGAGGCCGGCGGTGCGGGCGGCGGTGGCGAGCAGGTGGTCGAGCATCTGCGGGGTGAGGCGGCCGGTGTAGGTGTTGCGGGGGCTGACGTGGAAGCAGCCGAAGAGGTGGAGCGGTGGGCCGTCGTCGCGGGCGGGGAGGGTGACGTGGGTGCCGTGGCCGAAGGCGGGGCGGGGGCGCGGGACGTCCCAGCCGGCCGCGTCGAGGGCGGGGAGCAGCGACTGCCAGGCGAAGCCGCCGAGGGCGACGACGGCGCGGACGGTGGGGCGGAGCAGTTCGAGTTCGCGGACGATCCAGGGCCGACAGGTGTCGCGTTCGGCGGTGGTGGGCCGGTTGTCCGGCGGGCAGCACCGCACCGGGTCGGTGATCCGTACGCCGTGCAGGCGCATGCCGTCGTCCCGCCAGGTGGCGTGCGGCTGGGAGGCGAGGCCGAGACCGTGCAGGGCGGCGTACAGCAGGTCGCCGGAGGGGTCGCCGGTGAAGATCCGGCCGGTGCGGTTGGCGCCGTGGGCGGCGGGGGCGAGGCCGACCAGGACCAGGGGGGCGTCGACGGGGCCGAAGCCGGGGACGGGGCGGGCCCAGTAGTCCTGGCCCAGGTAGGCGCGGCGCTTGGTGCGGGCGGCCTCCTCGCGCCAGGCGACCAGCCGGGGGCAGTCGCGGCAGTCGACCACCAGGGCGTCGAGCTCGGCGAGGCTGCGGGTGGCCGCGGCGCGGTGTTCCATGCCGCCGATCGTAGGCGGAGGGTGCGGCCGGCCGCGGGTGTTCGTGTCCGTCGGCGGCGGGCGTTCGCGGAGTAGCGTGGAGGTACGGGCCCGGAACGGGTCCGTGGCGGTTCTGCCCGACCGAGGTGACGCGATGATCGTGATCGACGCAATCGTGGCGGCGGTGCTGGTGCTGGCCGTGTACGCCGGGCTGAGTGTCCGGACGGTGCAGCAGTTCCAGCGCGGGGTCGTCTTCCGGTTCGGCCGGGTGGTGGACCAGATCCGGGGTCCGGGGCTGACCCGGATCATCCCGGTGGCCGACCGGCTGTACAAGGTGAACGTGCAGATCGTGACGATGCCGATCCCCGCCCAGGAGGGCATCACCCGCGACAACGTCACGGTGCGGGTCGACGCGGTGGTGTACTTCAAGGTGGTCGACCCGGTGAAGGCGATCGTCAACGTGCAGGACTACAAGTTCGCGATGTCGCAGGTCGCGCAGACCTCGCTGCGCTCGATCATCGGCAAGAGCGAGCTGGACGACCTGCTGGCCAACCGCGAGCCGATCAACCAGGGCCTGGAACTGATGCTGGACAGCCCGGCGCTGGGCTGGGGCATCCAGATCGACCGGGTGGAGATCAAGGACGTGGCGCTGCCCGAGTCGATGAAGCGCTCGATGGCCCGGCAGGCCGAGGCGGACCGCGAGCGGCGGGCCAGGATCATCACCGCGGACGGCGAGTACCAGGCGTCGACCCGGCTGTCGGAGGCGGCGGCGATCATGAGCGCCACCCCGGCGGCACTCCAACTGCGGTTGCTGCAGACGGTGGTGGAGGTCGCGGCGGAGAAGAACTCGACCCTGGTGCTGCCCTTCCCGGTGGAGTTGCTGCGTTTTCTGGAGAGCGCGACGGAGAAGAACGGGCAGGCCGCGGCGTCGAAGCCGCAGCAGGTCGAGCAGGTGGAGGCGGTGATCGAGCAGCTGGAACTGCCGTCCCTGGACGAGGTGCTGGCCGCCGATCCGCTGCAGCCGCCGGTCGCCG
This sequence comes from Kitasatospora cinereorecta, assembly GCF_024172095.1. Lineage (GTDB taxonomy): Bacteria > Actinomycetota > Actinomycetes > Streptomycetales > Streptomycetaceae > Kitasatospora > Kitasatospora cinereorecta. Next base: position 899,093 of record NZ_JAMZDX010000002.1, read on the forward strand.
ACCAGCTGCCGTCCGCGGACGGGAACCCGGTGCGACCGCCGGACGGGAACCCGGTGCAGCCGCCGGCCGACGCGCGGTGACCACCGGGGCCCCGGTGGCGGCCCCGGACGGCCCGGCCGACGATGGTGGGGGGACCTGCGGGACGTCGGGAGGCCGGACCATGACCACTGCCGGAGAGATCATGCACCCGGGGGCGGAGTGCATCGGAGACCAGGAGACCCTCGCCGACGCGGCCCGGATCATGCGGGAGCGCGACGTCGGGGCGCTGCCGATCTGCGGGGAGAACCAGAAGCTGCTGGGCATCCTCACCGACCGGGACATCGTGTTGAAGTGCGTCGCCGAGGGACGCGACCCGAACACCGTCAAGGCGATCGAACTGGCCCTGGGCCGTCCGATGGTGATTGAGGAGGACGAGGACGCCGAGCTGGTGCTCGAGGTCATGGAGAAGAACATGGTCCGGCGGCTCCCGGTGATCAACCACCCGGACCACAAGCTGGTCGGCATGATCAGCGAGGCCGACATCGCCCGGCACATGCCGCAGGAGCGGGTGGCCGAGTTCGTCTCCGCGATCTGCGCGGAGTGAGGCGGAGTGAGGCCGGGGTTGATCGGGACGGGCTGACGGCGGGGCGCAGGACGTGGTCCGGCGCCCCGCACGGGCGTGCCCGGGGAGCGGTCAGAGTTCGGCCAGGAACGTGTCGGCGATGACCTGGTAGCCGGTGTCGTTGGCGTGGATGTCGCCGCGGGCCATGTTGGTCCACTGCATGATGCGGGCCACGTTGAGCGGCACCTGCGTGCCGCCCAGCGGGACCATCGGGAGGAAGGCGTTGGTGGCGAACGCGGCGCCGACGTCCGCGGTGGGCACGTGGTGGGCGGCGTCCACCCGGTCGATGGTCGCGTTGAGCGCGTCCGCCAGCGGGACCGACAGGGTGGCCAGCGCCCTGCCCTGGTCGCCGGTCAACCAGGCGGCCAGGAACGGGTCGTAGAGGTTCATCCCGACGATCCGGGTGTGCGGTCCGGCGGCGGACCGCAGTTCGCCGAGGATCCGGTCCAGGTCGCGGTCGACGGCGGCGATGCCGTTGACGGCGCACGGCAGGTTCAGCTGCCCGCCGGAGGCGCAGCCGTCGACGTTGTTGGCGCCGATGTCGATGGTCACCACGACCCGGTCCTTGCGGTGCGCCTTGAGGTAGGAGACCGCCGCGGCCAGCTGGGAGCCCGCGTACGGGTGGGGGTAGGGGCAGCCGCCGTGGATCATGGTGCCGGTGTCCTCGCCGGGGCAGCCGAGGTCGGTGAAGGAGAACGGCCGGCCGGCCGCCTCCGCCCGGTCGCCGAGGGTGCGGGCGAGGTCCTGGGCGTAGCCGCGACCGACCACGTGGCCGCCGCCCGGGGTGGACTGGTAGCCGGCCGCGAGCGAGTCGCCGAGGGCCAGGTAGTGGGTGGCGGGATGGTTGCGCGCGGACTCGGCCGAGGCGGCCGAGGCGGGGGTGGCGGTCGCCAGGCCGAGCGCGGACGCGGTCAGGACCGCGGCGGCCAGCAGGCGGCCGGGGCGTCGGCTGCGGCCCGTCCGGGCGGGGGCGGTTCCAACGGCGGGGCCGGTGGGTCTGGCGGGGGTGGATGCGGGCACGGCGGTGGGCATGCGGCCTCCAAGTAGGGCCGGCCGGTGGGTGGTTCGGCTCGGCCCGGTGAGGCTACTGCGCGGTACGCCGCGCCCGACAGGGGTCGGACACGGGCAAACCGGAGCGGGCAAACGGGAGCGGGTCGACGGCGCGGGAGTCCGGGGATGGCTCAGCCCGGGAAGGCGTACACCGTGGAGGCCTGCGCGGCCGGCTCGTCGGCGCCCTCGGCGGTCATGGTGACGTCCACGAAGGCCAGGCGTCGGCCGAGCTTGGTCACCCGGGCGCACACCAGCACGTCGGCGCCCACCACCGCGCGCTGGAAGCTGGTGGACTGCTGGATGGTGGTCATCGGGCCGAAGCCGCCGAGCGCCGCCGAGAGCGCGACCACGGTCGCGGTGTCGGCCGCCGCCATCAGCGCCTGACCGGACAGGCCGCCGCCCTCCCGGGCCAGTTGGTCGGACCAGGGCAGGCGCAGCACCGCGTGCCGCTCGCCGGTCTCGGTCACCGACAGCCCGAGCGCCTGTACCCAGGGCGCGAAGTTGTCCGCCAGAATCTTGTCCGCCTCGACGGTGGTGAGAGTCGCCATGGCTGGATGGTAGGGCTCGGCGGGTGCGCCGTCACCGACGTCGACACACCGATGTCGACAGAGCGGGTGCGGGCGGCGGGGGTGTGCGGTGATCGGATCCGGGCTTAGACTGCGGCCGCGCAGAGGAGTTACCGGCCGGTAGGAGTGGGGGAGTTCGGATGGCGGACGAGCGGGTGCACGCGTTCGGCGACGATGCGCTGGGCGAGCACGACGCGGTTGGCCTGGCGGCGCTGGTGAGGTCCGGGGAGGTCTCCGCCGAGGAACTGGCCCGGGCCGCCGCCGAACGGGCCCGGAAGGTCGACGCGGCCCTGGAACCGGTGGCCTTCGCCGCGTACGGGAAGCCGGTGGCGCGCGCCGAGCGCAGCGCCCCGCTGTACGGCGTACCCAGCTTCCTGAAGGACAACGTCGACCTGCGCGGCATGCCCACCGGGCAGGGCAGCGCGGCGTTCCGGGCCCGGCCCGCGCGGCGGACGGCCGGCTTCGCCGTGCAGTTCCTCGGCACCGGGCTGAGCGTGCTCGGCAAGACCAGGCTGCCCGAGTTCGGCCTCAACGCCTCCACCGAGTACGCCGCCGCCGACCCGGTGCGCAACCCCTGGCGGACCACCCACTCGCCCGGCGCCTCCTCCGGCGGCTCGGCCGCGCTGGTGGCCGCGGGCGTCGTCCCGATCGCCCACGCCAACGACGGCGGCGGCTCCATCCGGATCCCCGCCGCCTGCTGCGGGCTGGTCGGCCTCAAGCCCACCCGAGGCCGGCTGGTGGCCAACGAGCAGGGCCGGCGCCTGCCCATCGACCTGGTCACCGACGGCGTGGTGACCCGCTCGGTCCGCGACACCGCCGCGTTCTTCGCCGCCGCCGAACGCCAGCACCGCAACCCCGTGCTGCCCGCCCTCGGCCTGGTCGAGGGCCCCGGGAAGGACCCGCTGCGGATCGGCCTGCTGATCGACTCGCCGACTGCCACCGCGGACGCCGACACCCGCCGCACGGTCGAGGCGACCGCCGCCCGGCTGGAGGCCATGGGCCACCGCGTCGAGCCGGTCGAGCTGCCCTTCGGCCGCCAGTTTCAGCAGGACTTCACCGCCTACTGGGGCTTCATCGCCTTCCTGATCGCCGCCACCGGCAAGCTGATGCACGACCCGGGCTTCCGGCCCGGCCGGCTGGACGGGCTCACCTCGGGCCTGCGGCGCGGCTTCCAGCGCGAGTTCACGCGGCTGCCCGGCGTGCTGCGCCGACTCCGGCAGATGGAGCAGCCCTACGAGGACCTGTTCCGCACCCACGACGCGATCCTCTCCCCGGTGCTGGCGCACGTCCCGCCGCCGCTCGGACACCTCAGCCCGAACGTGCCCTTCGACGAGCTGATCGAGCGTCTCCACCACTACGTCGCCTACACCCCGGTCAACAACGTGACCGGCGGCCCCGGCATCGCCCTGCCGACCGGTGCCACCGCCGAGGGACTGCCGGTCGGCGTCCACCTCTCGGCCGCCCGCGGCCAGGAGCGGATCCTGCTGGAGCTGGCGTACGCGCTGGAGGCCGACCGGCCCTGGCGGCGGATCCAGGACTGACCCGCGCCCGGCCCGGCCCGGCTTGACCCGGCCCGGCGTGGCCCGCGGCGGTGGGGCCGACATGTCCGGATGTGACAGAACGGGGTCGTTGCGGACGTCCGCGGCAGCCGGGACGATTTCGGTGTGCCCGGAACCCGCAGAGTCGTCATCGCCGCCTTCCCCGGAGTCGAGTTGCTGGAAGTGACCGGCCCGGCCGAGGTGTTCTCGGTCGCGTCCCGGCTGGCGGCCGCCGCCGGGGCGGCCGGCTACCGGGTGGAGGTCGCCGCGCCGCAGGCGGGTGAGCTGACGACCGCGGCGGGGATCCGGCTGGTCGCCGACCGGGAGCTCGCCGGGGTGCGCCCCGGGACGGACACCCTGCTGGTGGCCGGGGCGATCGCGCCGGGCGCGGACGGCCGCTTCGAGGCGGTGGTCCCCCCGGCCGTGGTGGCGTGGCTGGGCGGGGCCGCCGCCGATGCGCGGAGGGTCGGCGGGGTGTGCGCCGGCGTCCACCTGCTGGCCGCGGCCGGGCTGTTGGACGGCCTGCCCGCCACCACGCACTGGCTGACCGCGGACCGGCTCGCCGCCGACCACCCCGGGGTGGCGGTCGACCCCGAGCCGATCTTCATCCGGGCCGGCCGGATCTGGACCTGCGCCGGGGTGACCGCGGCCATGGACCTGGCGCTCGCCATGGTCGCCGAGGACCTCGGTCCCGAGCTGGCCCTGGCGGCCGCCCGGGCGATGGTGATGTACGTCAAACGCCCGGGCGGGCAGAGCCAGTTCAGCGTGCCGCTGTCGGTGCAGACGGTCTCCGACGACCGGATCGACCGGCTGCGGCGGTGGATCGACGAGCACCCCGCCGCCGAACTGTCGGTGGAGGAGATGGCCGCCCGGGTCCACCTGAGCGCCCGCCACTTCGGCCGGGTCTTCCGGCAGCGGACCGGGCGCACCCCGGCCGCGTACCAGGAGGAGGTGCGGGTGGAGCTGGCCCGGCGCCTGCTGGAGGAGACCGGCGACGGCCTGCCGGAGATCGCCCTGGCCAGCGGGCTCGGCTCGGTCGAGACCCTGCACCGCGCCTTCCGCCGCCGCCTGGGCGCCACCCCGGCCGAGTACCGGCGCCGCTTCCGGCCGCACCCGGCCACCGTCTGACCCACGCTCTCGCCGCCGCCCTGCCGCCCCGCGCGCCAGGGCCGACCGGCCTGCCCCGAACCGTCCCGAGAAGGAGCTCACCGCCATGTCCGTGACCAAGGTCGTCGCCATCCCCGTCCTGGGCCGGCACACCGTCAACGCCCATCTGCTGCTGGGCCGCCACCCCGTCCTGGTCGACGCCGGCATACCCGGAACGGGCCGGCTGATCCACGACCGGATCGCCGCCCACGGCGTGGACCCGCAGGACCTGCGCCTGATCGTGGTCACCCACGGCCACCTCGACCACTTCGGCTCCGCCGCCGAACTGCGCCGCCTCACCGGCGCCCCGATCGCCGGGCACGCCGCCGACCTCGGCCCCTACCGCACCGGCCGGGTCCGCGAACCGTACCTGCCGACCGGCCCGATGGGACGGCTGATGGCCCGCAACCCCAAGCTGCACGTGCGCGCCGAGCCGTTCGAGCCGGACCTGCTGGTGCACGGCGAGACCTCGCTGGCCGACCACGGCGTGGACGGCCGGATCGTGCCCACCCCCGGCCACACCGCCGGCTCCGTCTCGGTGCTCACCGACGACGGCGAGCTGGTGGCCGGCGACCTGCTCGCCAACTCCTTCATGGGCCTGATCGAGGGCCGGCCCGCCAACCCGCCCTTCCACGACGACCCGCTCGGCAACCTGGCGAGCCTGCGGGCCATGCTCGCCCTCGGTCCGACCCGCCTGCACGTCGGGCACGGCACTCCGCTCGACCCCGCACGGGCGGCCCGCTGGGCCGAGCGCGAGCAGCGCAGGCTGGAGCGGCTCGCCGCGCGCGGCCGGCTCCGCACCCGGGGCTGAGCGGACGTCAGCCGGTGCGGACGGTCGCTCCGGCCGTAAGCGATCTGGTGCACGCCGGGGTCTCGGCGTACCGTCGGTCGCTGTGACCCTCGACCAGGCGCGGGTGAACCGCATCTTCCTGCCCGGCACCTACGCCGACGGCGTCCCGTACGAGCTGCTGCGCGAGCTGCGGGCCGAGGCGCCGGTCCGGTGGGTGGAGGAACCGCCGGTCGGCAACTGGCCCGCCGGGCCCGGGTACTGGGCGGTGCTGCGGCACGCGGACGTCAAGTACGTGCTGCGCACCCCGGACGTCTTCTCCTCGCACCTGGGCGCCACCCAGATCCGCGACCCCGACACCGCCGCCGACCTCGACTTCGCCCGCACGATGATGCTCAACCAGGACCCGCCCGACCACTCCCGGCTGCGCCGGATCGTCGCCGGCGCCTTCACACCCCGGGCGCTCGGCGAGCTGAGCGCGGCGATCGAGGACCACGCCCGGACCCTGGTGGCGGACGCACGCAAGGACGGCGCCGCCGACTTCGTGCAGCTCGCGGCCGACCTGCCGGTACGCACCCTCGCCTGGATCATGGGTGTGCCGGAGCAGGACCGGCAGCTGCTGGTCGACTGGGCGAACCGGGTGATCGGCTACCAGGACGCCGACTACGCCCACGCCCGCTCCGCCGACCCGGCGCACCTCACCGACATCGGCCGGGCCGCCGTCGCGCACCGGCCGACGACCATGACCACCCCCGACGGCCGTCCGGTCAACCCGCGCTCCCGGGCCGCCCTCGCCGACATGTTCGCCTACGCCCACGCGCTGGCCGAGGCCCCGCGGCCGGGCAGCGTGCTGGCCCGGATGCGCGACGGCGGGCTGAGCACGGAGGAGTTCGAGACCACCTTCTTCCTGTTCGCGGTGGCCGGCAACGAGACCGTCCGCAACGCCCTGCCCGGCGGCCTGTACACCCTGCTCGGCCACCCCGAGCAGTACCGGTTGCTGTGCGAGCGGCCCGAACTGACCGCCTCGGCGGTCGAGGAGATGCTCCGGTACTGGCCGCCGGTCGTGGACTTCCGGCGCACCGCCGCCCGCGACACCGAACTCGGCGGGACGGCGATCCGGCGCGGCGACAAGGTGGTCGTCTACCACGCCTCCGCCAACCGCGACGAGACCGTCTTCGCCGACCCCGACGCCTTCGACATCGCCCGGACCCCGAACGACCACGTCAGCTTCGGCTACGGCCCGCACTTCTGCCTCGGCGCCCAGCTGGCCCGGGTCCAGATGCGGGCGCTGCTGCGACGGGTGGTCACCGAGCTGCCCGAGCTCCGGCTCGACGGCGCACCGGTCCGGCTGGTCTCCAACTTCCAGAACGGTCTCAAGCACCTGCCGATCCGGTGGTCGCGGGGGGTCTGACCCAGGCCGCCGAGGACGGTCGGGAGCGGCCGGGAGCAGCCGGGAACGGCCGGGACGAGCCGGTTCGGTTCCGCTGACGCGCAGGCGCACAATGGAGGGGCACGGCAGGCGGAGGGACCGGTACCGGCGGTGACCGAAGGGTCACCGAGGGCATCCGGTCGAGCGGCCAGCGGGAGGAATTCATGGCGACAGCTCCCGGCCCGTCACGGAGCACCCGATGGACCGTCTCCCGGCTTGCCCGCGCCGTCCACCGGGCCGGTGCGCCGCAGCCCTCGCCCGCCCCCGACCGGACGGCCCAGCTGACCGCCCTCGCGGTGGTGCTGGCGGACGCCTCCGCCGAGCAGCCGCTGGCGGACTGGGCGGTCGCCGCCTGCGGGGAGGCCGGACCGGTCGCGGCCACGGTCGCGCAGACCGCCGGACGGCAGGCCGCGCGGTACTCGCAGCTGGCCGGCCGACTGCGGGCGTTGCCCGCCGACGGCGAGGTCGCTGCGCTGAGGGAGCGGGCGCTGCGGCTGGTCGCGTACCACCAGTGGATGCTGCGCCAGTGCGCCAACCTGGCGTTCACCACGCACCCGGACGAGCGGACCGAGGAGGCCCGCCGACGGATCAACGGCCTCGGTGCGCCGGGGAACCGGCTGCGCGAGCTGCACGAGCAGGTGCGGGCCGAGGCCGCCCGGGCCCTCGAGGAGACGGCCCGGTTCTGAAAGCCCGGTACGGTCCGCGTACCCGCCCGTGCACCGAAATGCCTCGGGCGCCGTCCGGCCGGAGGTGGCCGAAGGCGCCCGAGGGACGTGAACCGCTGCCTGCTACCGGCCGGCCGTGGTGGCCTGGCGGGCGGCGGGCGCCGGGGTGCGCGGCCCGTCGGCGTCGAGGGCGCGCAGGATGCCCTCCACGCTCTCCTTGGCGTCGCCGAACAGCATGCTGCTGTTCTCCCGGAAGAACAGCGGGTTCTGCACGCCCGCGTAGCCGGAGGCCATCGAGCGCTTGAACACGATGACCTGCTCGGCCTCCCAGACCCGCAGCACCGGCATGCCGGCGATCGGGCTGGCCGGGTCCTCGGCCGCGGCCGGGTTGACCGTGTCGTTGGCGCCGATCACCAGGACGACCGAGGTGCCGGCCAGGTCGTCGTTGATCTCGTCCATCTCCAGCACGATGTCGTACGGCACCTTGGCCTCGGCCAGCAGGACGTTCATGTGACCGGGCAGCCGGCCGGCGACCGGGTGGACGCCGAAGCGGACCTCGACGCCGCGCTCGCGCAGCCGGCGGGTGAGCTCGGCGACCGGGTGCTGGGCCTGGGCCACCGCCATGCCGTAGCCGGGGGTGATGACCACGGACCGGGCCTCGGTGAGTAGCTGGGCGGCCTCCTGGGCACGGATCTCGCGGTGCTCGCCCTCCTCCTCGGCGGCGCCGGACGGGGCCTCGATGCCGAAGCCGCCGGCGATGACGGAGAGGAAGGACCGGTTCATCGCCTTGCACATGATGTACGACAGGTAGGCACCGGAGGAGCCGACCAGCGCACCGGTGACGATGAGCAGGTTGTTGTTCAGCAGGAAGCCGGCGGCCGCGGCGGCCCAGCCGGAGTAGCTGTTCAGCATCGACACCACCACCGGCATGTCGCCGCCGCCGATCGAGGCGACCAGGTGCCAGCCGAGCGCCAGGGCGAGCACGGTGACCGCGATCATCAGGCCGAGGTTCGGGCTGACGGTGAACCACACGGTCAGGGCGGCGAAGGCGAGCAGCGCGCCGACGTTGAGCGCGTTCTTGCCGGGCAGCACCAGCGGGCGCGAGGCGATCCGGGCGGACAGCTTGAGGAACGCCACGATGGAACCGGTGAAGGTGACCGCGCCGATGAAGATGCCGATGAAGACCTCGGCGTGGTGGATGCGCACCAGTTCGGCGGCGATGTGGGCCGGGCCGGAGCCGTGCGCCTCGACCTCGAGGTAGCTGTTCCAGCCGATCAGCACCGCGGCGAGGCCGACGAAGCTGTGCAGCACGGCGATCAGCTCGGGCATCTGGGTCATCTCGACCCGCCGGGCCCGCCACAGGCCGATCGCGCCGCCGCCCGCCATCGCGAGGACGATCAGGGCGACCGCGCCGGCGCTGATGCTCCGGGACGCCACCACGATGGTGGCGACCAGGGCGAGGGCCATGCCGGCGATGCCGTAGACGACGCCGGCGCGGGAGGTCCGGTGCTGGGAGAGACCGGCCAGACTGAGGATGAACAGCAGCGCGGCGACCAGGTCCGCGGCATGGGCTGCCGTTGTGGAAGTCATCGGGGCTCAGCCTTTCGAGAACATGTTCAGCATGCGGCGGGTGACGGCGAAACCTCCGAAGATGTTGACGCTCGTCAGCAGGATCGCCACCGCGGACAGCACGGTGACCAGCACGCTCTCGTGCCCGATCTGCAGCAGCGAGCCGATCACCACGATCCCGGAGATCGCGTTGGTGACCGACATCAGCGGGGTGTGCAGGGCGTGGTGCACCTTGCCGATGACGTAGTAGCCGATCACCACGGCCAGCGTGAAGACCGTGAAGTTCTCGGCCAGCTGCGCCGGGGCGAAGGCGACCAGCAGGAACATCGCCAGCAGGCCGGCGCCGATCAGGCCGGACCGGGCCGCCGTGCTCAGGCCCGGCTTCGCCGGCGCGGGGGCGGCCGGGGCGACCGCGGGCTGCGCGGCGGGGGCGGCCGAGACGGCCACCGGCGGCGGGGGCCAGGTGGTCTCGCCGGAGCGGACCACGGTGACGGCCCGCTGGACCACGTCCTCGAAGTCGATGACCAGCCGGCCGTCCTTGCCGGGGGTCAGCAGCTTCACCAGGTTGGCCAGGTTGGTGCCGAACAGCTGCGAGGCCTGGGCCGGCAGCCGGGACGCCAGGTCGGTGTAGCCGATGATGGTGACGCCGTTCTCGGTCACCACCGTCCGGCCCGCCACGGTGCCCTCGACGTTGCCGCCCTGGGCGGCGGCCATGTCGACCACGACGCTGCCGGGCTTCATCGCCGCCACGTCCGCGGCGGTGAGCAGCCGCGGCGCCGGACGGCCGGGGATCAGCGCCGTGGTGACGACGATGTCCACGTCCTTCGCCTGCTCGTGGTAGAGCGCGGCGGCGGCCCGGTCGTAGTCGGCCGAGGTGGCCTTGGCGTAGCCGTCGGTGCTCGCCTCCTGGGCGACGTTGACCGGCAGGTACTCGCCGCCCAGCGACTTGACCTGGTCGGCGACCTCCGGACGGGGGTCGGTCGCCCGGACGATCGCGCCCAGGCTGGAGGCGGCGCCGATGGCGGCGAGGCCGGCCACACCGGCACCGGCCACCAGCACCTTCGCCGGCGGGACCTTGCCGGCCGCCGTCACCTGGCCGGTGAAGAAGCGTCCGAACACGTGGGCCGCCTCGATCACCGCCCGGTAGCCGGCGATGTTGGCCATCGAGCTGAGCACGTCCATCGACTGCGCGCGGGAGATGCGCGGCACCGCGTCCAGCGCGAGCGCGGTCAGCGGACGCTCGGAGAGCGCCTCCAGCAGATCGGGCCGCTGCGCGGGGGAGAGCAGGCCGACCAGGGTCGCGCCGTCGGACAGCCGGGCGATCTCGCCGGTGGACGGGGCGTTGACCTTCAGTACGACGTCGGCGGACCAGGCCTCGCCGATGGTGGCGCCGACCTCGGTGTAGGCCGCGTCGGTGAACCCGGACGCCGAGCCGGCCCCGGACTCGACGACGACCTCGTAGCCGAGGGCGAGCAGCCCACGCACCGTCGACGGGGTCGCCGCGACCCGGGTCTCCCCGGGGGCGGATTCGGTGACCACACCGAGGCGCTGCGGGGGGTGGTGCGTGGAGTCGTCTGCGGACATCTCTGGTGTCTTCTCTCGTCGGGGGAGCGATTGACGGGCGATCTGTCTACTGGGGGTCTCCCCCCTTGGACGCAGGAACCTACACGTCCGGGCCCGACTGGGGGACGGGGAAAAGCCGTGACATGTTTCACCAGTTCGCGTACTGGCGGTGACGGCGCCCGGGTGCCGTTCAGCCCTGGTCCAGGGCGCGCAGCACCACCTCGGCGAGGTGCAGCGGGCGTCGCCCGGGGGCGAGTTGGGCGATCTGGGTCCGGCAGCTGAGGCCGTCGGCCAGCAGCAGGGTGTCGGGGTCGGCGGCCCGGACGGCGGGCATCAGCACCCGTTCGGCGGCGGCCACCGAGACCTCGAAGTGGCCCCGGGTGAAGCCGAAGTCGCCGGCCAGGCCGCAGCAGCCGGAGTCCAGCACCCGGTTGGCCAGGCCGAGCCGGGCCTCGATCCGGCGGTCCGCGTCGGTACCGAGCACGGCGGTGTGGTGGCAGTGCACCTGGGTGAGCGCCCGCCCGCCGAGCCGCGGCAGCGCGACCTGCTCGCCGTCCAGGAACTCGGCGAAGGTCCGTACCCGATCCGGCAGTCCGCGCTCGCCGATCAGCCGGGGCCACTCCTCGCGCAGCGCGGCGGTGCAGCTCGGCTCCAGGCCGATCACCGGCAGCCCCGGCGGGACGGCGCGCAGGCTGCGGCGCATCACCCGCCGGGCGAGGGAGAGTTGACCGGTGGAGACCAGGGTGAGCCCGCAGCAGACCGGCCCGGCGGGCAGCCGGACGGCGTAGCCGAGCCGCTCGAGTGCCCGGACGGCGGCCTGCGCGGGGGCCGGGTCGAGCAGCTCGGCCATCGAGTCCGGCCACAGCAGCACCGGGGTGGCACCGGGCGGCTCGGGGTGTGCCGTCCGGTACTGCCGGAACCACCGGCGGAAGGTCTGCGGCGGCAGCGCCGGCAGCTCGCGGCGCGGGTCGATCCCGCCGAGCCGGCGCAGCACCGCGGACCCGGCCGGGTCGGCGAACAGGCGGTTGACCAGCGCCGGGGCGAGCGCCGCGGCGCGCAGCCACAGCGGCAGCCAGCCGAGCGAGAGGTGGGCGAGCGGGCGCAGCCGCCGCCGGTAGTGCTGGTGCAGGAACTCCGCCTTGTAGGTCGCCATGTCGACCTGGACCGGGCACTCGCCGGCGCAGCCCTTGCAGCCCAGGCACAGGTCGAGCGCCTCGCGGACCTCCGCCGACCGCCAGCCGTCGGTGATCACCTCGCCGCGCAGCATCTCGGCGAGCAGCCGGGCGCGGCCGCGGGTGGAGTGCCGCTCCTCGCCGGTCGCCATGTAGCTGGGGCACATCACGCCGGTCGACGTGTCCACGCACTTGCCGACGCCGACGCAGCGGTGCACCGCCCGCAGCAGGCTGCCGCCGTCGCGCTCGTACGGGAGGGCGAGCGGCAGGTCGCGGCCGGTGAAGCGCAGGTCGGCGTCGAGCGGGCGCGGGTCGACCAGGGCGCCCGGGTTGAGCAGGTTCTCCGGGTCCCAGATCCGCTTGAAGCGGCCGAACAGCTCGATGATCTCCGGCGGGTACATCCGGGGCAGCAGCTCGGCCCTGGCCTGGCCGTCGCCGTGCTCACCGGAGAGCGAACCGCCGTGGGCCACCACCAGGTCGGCCGCCTCCTCCAGGAACGCCCGGAAGGCGCCCGGCCGCCCGGGCAGCGGGAAGTCCAGCCGCAGGTGCACGCAGCCCTCGCCGAAGTGCCCGTACGGCACGCCGCGCAGGTCGTGCCGGGCGAGCAGGGCGCGCAGCTCCCGCAGGTAGTCGCCGAGCCGCTCGACCGGCACCGCCGAGTCCTCCCAGCCGGGCCAGGCCTCGGTGCCGCCGGCCGGGGCGTCGGGGTGCGCGGCGTCCGGGGGCAGCCGGCTGACGATCCCGGCCCCGGCCTCCCGGACCGACCACAGCTGCCGCTGCTCGCCCGGGTCGGTGACCAGGACCGCGGTGGCAGGGCGCTCCCGGCGCACCGCGGCGGCCAGCGTGCCCGCGTGCTCCAGCGCCTCGGCGGCGGTGGCGCCGCCGGCCTCCAGGAACAGCCAGCAGGCCCCGTCCGGCAGCCGGTCCAGGGCGGGTGGGCGGCGACCGGCCGCGACCAGCGCGGCGACCAGGTCGGCGGCCATCCCCTCCACGGTGAGCGGGCGCAGCGGCAGCAGCGCGGGCACCGCGTCGGCCGCCGCCGTCTCGTCCGGGTAGCCCGCCACCACCAGCGCGGTGACCGCCGGCGCCTTGACCAGCCCGACGGTGGCGCCCAGCAGGACGGCGCAGGTGCCCTCGGTGCCGGTGACCGCCCGGGCCAGGTCGTAGCCGTGCTCGGGCAGCAGGGCGTCCAGCGGGTAGCCGGAGGTGCGCCGCGGCAGGTCCGGCATGCCCCGGCGGAGCACGGCCAGGTTGTCGGCGGCCAGCGACTGCAGCGCGCGGTGCAGTTCGCCGACCCGGCCGGGGAGGGCGGCCAGCCGGGTCCGCTCGGCGGCGGGGACCGGGCCGGTCACGGTCAGCCCGGTGCCGTCGGCGAGCAGCAGGTCCAGCGCGCGCAGGTTGTCGCCGGTGCGGCCCCAGACCACCGAGTGCGCCCCGCAGGCGTTGTTGCCGATCATCCCGCCGAGGGTGCAGCGGCTGTGCGTGGACGGGTCGGGCCCGAAGCGCAGCCCGTACGGGCGGGCCGCCCGCTGCAGGTCGTCCAGCACGGTGCCGGGCTCGACCCGGGCGGTCCGGGCGTCCGGGTCGACGGCGAGGACCCGGCCGAGGTGCCGGCGGAAGTCCAGCACCACCGCGCCCGGGCCGATCGCCTGGCCGCCCACGCTGGTGCCGGCCCCGCGCGGCACCACCGGCACCCCGTGCTCGCGGCACAGCGCGACCGCGGCCCGGACGTCGTCCAGGTCGACGGGCTTCACCACCCCGAGCGGCAGCTGCCGGTAGTTGGAGGCGTCGTGGCTGTACACCGTCCGCTCGGCGACACCGAAGCGCACCTCGCCGCGGACGGCTGCGGACAGGGCGCGGGCGAGCTCACTGGCCATGCCTCCGATCATCGCAGCACCGGAGCCGGGCGCGCGCGAACCACCCCGGCGTCGGCTGACCCGGCGTCATCCGGCATGCTTCGGTGGCATGATCGATGAGCACGGCACCACCCCGAGCCCGTACGTCGCGCGCCTGCCGATCGGCGAGCGCATCCCCATGCCCGAGGGCGGCATCCCGTTCTGGGAGGTCTTCCCCTACGAGGGCGACCTCAGGATCCGGGTCCTCGAGGAGCCCGAGGTCCCCGAGCCGCCGCGCGACGGCGAGCACGGGCCCGACACCTGCAGCCAGTGCGCCCGCGCGGACGGCGAGTTCCTGTGGACCGACGAGCACTGGCGGCTCGGCGCCCTCGCCGAGCCCACCGCACTGCCCGCCATGCTGCTGCTCCAGCCGCGCGCCCACCACGACCTGCTCGACCTGCCCGGCGACCTCGCGGCGCAGCTCGGTCCGATGCTGCAGCGGGTCGAGCGGGCCGTGCTGTCGCTCGGCGGGATCGCCCGGGTCCACGTCAACCGGTGGGGCGACGGCGGCGCCCACCTCCACGTGTGGCTGATCGCCCGCCCCGAGGGCATGATGCAGCTGCGCGGCACCTGCCTGCCGCTGTGGGAGGACGTGCTGCCCAAGCTGCCCGAGGGCGAGTGGCGCGAGTACGGCCGCCGGATCGCCGCGGCGATGGCCGCCGGGGGCGGCACCGCACACGTGTAGGGGTGGTTCCTGATCAGGCGGCGGGCGGGACCGCCGGCGTGGAACCGGTGGGCGCGGGGACGGGGGCGGCAGGGCCGGGGATGGTCACGCCGGTCTGCCGCTGTCTCTCCTCGACGGCCTCGTCCTTGGTGCTGAGGATGGTGTCGAACACTTCGCGCAACTTGTCCGTCGCCTGCTTGGAGAAGAGTCCGCACAGCCCGGCGATGCCGGCGAAGCCGTACGGGTTGGTGGCGTTGCCGTCGGTGCCGTTGGCGAACAGGCCGCCGCGCAGCAGGAAGTAGACCAGCACCGCGAGCGCCGCCCCGATGCCCGCCCGCAGCAGGTACCACGGCACCCAGCTGCGGACCAGGCTGCGCTTGCCCGCGTAGCTGGCGAACGAGGTGGCCGCGTGCACGAAGCTGCCCAGCCCGCTGGCGGCGACCACGACGATCAGCAGCGCGGTGTTGGCGTTCACCCGGAACGGGCCGAGGCCGAGCATCCACCAGTCGGCGGTCCGCGGGCCCTGCTGCGCGGTGAGCTCGGTCAGCGGGCCCCAGAGCGAGACCAGCACCGAGAGGCTGACCAAGGCCTCCGCCACCAGGGCGAGGCCGAGGGTGGCGACGGCCGGCCCGGACAGCGGGCGGGACTTCGCGGGGACCGGGTGTGGCTTTTCAACGACCGTTTCGGACATCGCGGTTGCGCCCTCCCCGAGACAAGTTGACCGATTCATGACTGTACCGGTCGCCGGGTGTCCGGGTGGACGGATTCGCCGCTCAGCGGCGGGCGACCGCCCCGCGCGCGATGTGCGAGAGCTTGGCCACCTCGAATGCCGCGTACGCGCCGCTGGCCAGCAGGGAGAACTTGATGCCCTCGCGGCCCTCCGGCTTGCGGTAGCCGTCCGGGACGAAGCGCCGGTAGTGCTCGGCCGCCCGGTGGAAGAAGTGCGGCCGCTCGGCCCGGGGCACGCATCCGGCCAGGTCGAAGACGAACAGGTAGTGCCGGATCATCCGGGTGAACAGGTGCGGCCGGGCCACCTCGGCCCCGGCCCGTTCCCCCAGCAGCTCGAAGCTCTGCTCGTACTGCTCGAACACGTCGAAGTGGCTGCTGCCCGGCGAGCCGGTCGGGTGCAGCGTGTGCCGGCGGCGGATGGTCACGCACTCGCGGGCCAGCACCGCCACCCGCCCGGCCCGCAGCATCGCCTCGTGGACGGCCGGCACCTCCTCGTAGTGCCCGTCCGGGAAGGCCGGCACCACGTCGCGGCGCAGCAGCCGGTCCCAGGCCAGCGGCGGCGCGCCCAGCAACTCGGGATGGTCCAGCGCGGCGAACACCTCGGGCCCGGCCTCGGCCAGCAGGCCCTCGGCGCCGCCCGGCCAGACCCGGCCACCGTGCTCGCGGTTGTGCCCGAAGAGCAGCACGTCCACCTCGCCGGCCTCGGCCAGCCGGTCGGCCATCGCCCGGAACGCGTCCTCGGCCACCACGTGGTCGCTGTCCAGGAACAGCACGTACCGCCCCCGGGCCCGCGCGGCGCCCGCGTTGCGGCTTCGGCCGATCCCCACCGCGGCGTCCAGCCGGAGCACGGTGATCCGCGGGTCGCGCATCTCGTACGCCTCGACCAGACGCTCCGGGCTCTGCGGCGAGCGGTCGACGACCAGCAGGATCTCGAAGTCGCGGAAGCTCTGCGCGAGCAGCGAGTCGAGGCAGTCCTTCAGCTGTTTCTGCTGGTCGTAGGCAGGGAGTACGACGGTGATGAGGGGTTCGTCGGCCATGGCCGGGAGGCTATGGGCGGGTACACGTCCAGGCAAAGGCCGGAAGCCGCGCGAAAAGGAGCAATACCGGACAAGGCGGAGCGGACGTGTGCGGAATCTTCACTCCGCATCCACGTCCGCTCAACGTCCTACCGGCCGGTACGAGTTGGTGCTCCCGGCGATCAGTACCAGTTGTGCGCCTGCCAGAACGACCAGGCCGCGCACGGGCTGCCGTAGGTGTCGTTCATGTACTGCAGACCCCACTTGATCTGGGTGGCCGGGTTGTCCCGCCAGTCCGCGCCGGCCGAGGCCATCTTGGACGCCGGCAGCGCCTGGACCAGGCCGTACGCACCCGAGGACGGGTTGGTGGCGTGCACGTTCCAGCTGCTCTCGCGCTCCACGATGTTGCTGAAGCACTGCAGCTGGCCGGCCGGGACGATCTGCGCGGCGATCTGCTGCGGGGTGCCCGAGTAGGTCGGGGTCAGCGCGGCGCGCTGCTGCGAGCGGGAGGCGGCCTCGGCGGCGGCCGCGGCCTTCGCCTTGGCGTCAGCGTCCGCCTTCGCCTTCGCGGCGGCCGCAGCCGACGCCTTGGCCTTCGCGTCCGCCTCGGCCTTCGCCTTGGCGTCGGCGTCCGCCTTGGCCTGCGCGTCGGCCGCCGCCTGGGCGTCCGCGGCGGCCTTGGCGTCGGCATCGGCCTTCGCCTGCGCCTCGGCCGACGCCTGCGCGGACGCCTCCGCCTGCGCCTGGGCCTCGGCGGCCGCCTGCGCGGCCGCGGCCTGCGGGTCCGGGCTCGGCGTGGCGGCGGTGGTCACGGCCACCGTCTGCGGGGCCGCCGCCTCGGCGGTGGTGGAGTCCTGCGGCAGGGCGACGGCCAGGGTGGCGGTGCCCGCCACCGCCAGGGTGGCGATACCCGTGATGACGGCGTTGCGGCGGTTCTGCAGCTTCGCGCGAAGCTGGTGGGTCTTGCGGTGCTGCATGAAGGCGACCTCTTCCGTCTCGTTCGTCTCGTCCGTCTTCGTCCGTCTCGCTGAGCCGTCACCGGGCACACGGGTGGTGCGAAGCGTGTGCGGGGGAACGGGCCCGCGGCCGTGTCCGACGGCCGTGGCGCCCCGACCGGGGGCCGGTCGGGCGGGGTGGCGCGGCGGGGATGAACCGGCCGAGCCGCCTGGCGACGGGACATTCTTGGCAGAGCCCGGCGAGGTCGGCAACGAGCCCGGAACTACCGCCGGTAGTAGCGACGGCGGTCCGCGGGCGGTCTCCGCAGGGGTTCTTGGGAAGACTTATCGGTCCCTTATGTCCGAATCTGTCCGGAGCGTCCCACCAGCGCGGACGACCGTCCTGACCAGCGGAATTCCGGCGCGTCGCGCGCCGCGGCCGCCCGGCGGGCGGCCGGGTCGTGGGGTGCGGGGGGCGCCCTCGACTATCGAGGGCCGTAGACGGCGGAGGCGGTGTGGGCGGCCTCACAGGGACCGGGCGGAATGGTCACCGCAACGCGACTGCCCGGTGGCTGTGCGCGAACCAAAGGGGCGCGGGGAACTGCGCGACCGGCCATGCACGCCGGTAGAGCGGTGGCTGGTCGCGCAGTTCTCCCCCAGCCTTCGGCCGGGAGGTGCCCCCACGCGCCCCTGGTGGTTGGCCCGAGCTGGGAGGATCCGATACTGGCGGGATGATGATCGTGGTGCTGCTGGTCGTGGGGCTCGGTGTGGTCGGGCTGGTCCACTGGTATGTGTGGCGGCGGATGGTGCGGGACGTGTCCCGGGCCGGGGGCTGGTACCGGCGGGTGGGGACGGGGCTGGCGGTCGTGTTGCCGGTGGTGTCGGTGGCGGCGCTGGTCGGGGGGCGGGCGCTGCCGCTGGCGGCGGAGCGGTGGCTGGCGTGGCCGGGGTACCTGTGGCTGGCGGTGCTGCTCTATCTGGTGCTGGCGCTGCTGGTGGGGGAGCTGGTGCGGCCGCTGCTGCGCCGGTGGGTGCGCCGCCCGGCCGGGCAGCCGGTGCCGGAGCCGGTGGCGGTGACGGTGGGTGGGCCGGTGGGTGGGCCGGTGGCGGTCGCAGTGGAGGAAGAAGCCCCGCCGGTGGTGGAGGCGTCGCGGCGGCTGTTCGTGGCACGGGCGGTGGCGGTGGCGGCGGGCGGGGTGGCCGCGGGGGTGGTGGGCAACGGTGCGTACGGGGTGTTGCGCGGGCCGCGGTTGAAGCAGGTGACGGTGCCGCTGGCGCGGCTGCCGCGGGCGGCGCACGGGTACCGGATCGCGGTGGTGAGCGACATCCACCTGGGGCCGATCCTGGGCCGCTCGCACACCCGGCGGATCGTGGACACCATCAACGGCGCCCAGCCGGACCTGGTCGCGATCGTCGGGGACCTGGTGGACGGGAGCGTGCCGGACCTGGGGCCGGCGGCGGAGCCGCTGGCGGGGCTGCGGTCGCGGGACGGTTCGTTCTTCGTGACCGGCAACCACGAGTACTTCTCGGGTGCGGCGCCGTGGGTGGAGTTCGTCCGGGAGCTGGGGGTGCATCCGCTGGAGAACGCCCGGACCGAGCTGCCGTACTTCGACCTGGCGGGCGTCAACGACATCGCGGGGACGGCGGAGGGCCACGGCCCGGACTACGCGCGGGCGCTGGGCGACCGGGACCGGAGCCGGGCGTCGGTGCTGCTGGCGCACCAGCCGGTGACGATCCACGACAGTGTGCGCTGGGGGGTGGACCTGCAGCTGTCCGGGCACACCCACGGCGGTCAGCTGTGGCCGGGCAACTACGTGGCGGCGCTGGCCAATCCGACGGTGGCGGGGCTGGACCGGTACGGCGACACGCAGTTGTACGTGACGCGTGGCGCGGGGGCGTGGGGCCCGCCGGTGCGGGTGGGCGCGCCGTCGGACATCACGATCGTGACCCTCGCCTCGAAGCAGGCGTAGCGGCGGAGCCGAGCCGGGCGACGGGCAGCGGACCGGGGTCGGGCGGGGCGGCGTCGGGGCCGCGGTGGAGGAGGGCGAGGTAGTCGTCGCGGGGGAGCGGCCGGGCGCCGAGGGTGCGGATGTGGGGGCTGTCCCACTGGGCGTCGAGGTGGCGGCCGCCCGCCCGGGCGAACCGGGCGGCGAGGTCGGCGACGGCGATCCGGGCGGCGTCGGGGCGGCGGTGGAACATGGAGTCCAGGCTGAGGACGGCGCCGACGCGGACGCCGAAGACGCCGCCGACCAGCTCCGGGCCGTCCCACACCTCGGCGCTGTGGGCGTGGCCGGTGGCGTGCAGGTCGGTGAGGGCAGTGCGCAGGTCGGGGGTGAGCCAGCGGGGTTCGCGGTCCTCGGCGCAGAGGTCGACGACGCGGGCGAAGGCGTGGTCGGCGGTGGTGGTCCAGGCGGAGTTGCGCAGCCGACGGGCGAGCCGGCTGCCCAGCCGGGTGCCGTGGACGGGGATGACCGGCCGGGGGTCGGGGGACCACCAGGAGACGGCGTAGGCGTGTTCGCCGTCGCCGGCGGGCAGGGCGATGCTGCCGTCGGTGACCTGCTGTTCGTAGCGGGCCTCGTTGATGAAGCGGCCGTAGTCGTCGGGGGTGGGCAGCGGGAAGAGGCCGCGGCGGTAGGCGCCGAGCAGGCTCTCGGCGGTGAGGTCGGCGCAGAAGGCGGCCGGGGCGTCGGCGGGGGCGGTGGCCGGGTCGACCGTCGTCCACCAGCCGTTCATCGGGCGGGCTCCAGGAAGCCGGAGGTCTCCAGGCGGTCGAGGTAGAAGTCCAGCAGGTGGGCGTCGACGGGCGGGAACTCGATGCCGCTGCCGATGAGTTCGCGTTCGGCGTTGTCGCGGCCGAAGTCGGGGAAGGTGGGCTGGAAGTACATCTCGCTGATCGACATGTCGGCGCCGGAGCAGCGGTCGACGAACAGCGGGACGAACGGGGTGATGGGGTGTTCGGGGTGCCCGGCGGCGTAGCCGATCAGGCGCTGCACCCATTTCTCGTACGGGAGTTGCTCGACCGGGTGGCCGCGGTCGCGGAGCCGGTCGGCGAGGGCGGTGAGCATGGCGGGGTGGGGGTTGGTGAGGTGGTAGACCCGTCCGTCGGCCGGGGTGCGGGTGGCGAGGTGGGCGATGGCGCGGGTGAAGGTGTCGGCGGGCACGAAGTCGAGCGGGAGGTCGACCGCGGGGCAGCTGGCGCTGTCGGCCAGGTAGCGGATCAGGGCGCAGAGTTCGGTGCCGGTGTTCATGGCGCCGGTGGCGAGGTCGCCGGTGACGTCGTTGACCCGGTAGACGGCGACCGGCAGGCCGGCGTAGGCGGCGTTGTGCAGGAGCGCCTCGGCGACCCACTTGCTCTCCACGTAGCCGACCGAGAGGTGGTCGGCGTGGCCGAGCGGGGTGGTCTCGTCGACCCGGTCGACGCCGGCCGGGCCGTAGCCGGCCAGGACCGCCATGCTGGACAGGTAGTGCACCGGGATGCCGCGGGAGTGGCCGGCGAGCCGGATCACCTCGCGGGTGCCACCGACGTTGGCGGCGCGCAACTGCCGGTACGGGTAGAGGAAGTTGACCTGGCCGCCGAGGTGGTGGATGGCGTCGACGCGGTCGGCCAGTTCCTCGAAGCGGGGCCGGGCGAGGCCGAGCAGCGGTTCGGAGAGGTCGCCGAGGAGCGGGACGACCCGTTCGGAGTGCAGGTCGCGGCGCAGGTAGTGCTGGTGGGCGCCGCGGATCCGTTCCAGGCCGTGTTCGGGGTCGGGTGCCCGGACCAGGCAGTGGACGATGGCGTCGGTGGTGGTGAGCAGGGTGTGCAGCAGGTGGGCGCCGCAGAAGCCGGTGGCGCCGGTGAGCAGGATCTCCCGGGGTTCGGTCCAGCGCGGCACGCCGTCGCCGGTGTGGACCGGCACGCCGAGTTCGGCCTCGGCGGTGAAGTCGATCCGTTCGCCCGTGTCGGCACTCTCGGCGGTGCCGGTGCGGGCGGCGTGGACGGCGGCGGTGAAGGAGCCGAGGGTGGGGTCGCCGAGCAGGGCCCGGGTGAGTTCGCGGACCCGGTCGACGCCGATGCCGAACATGATCCGGGTGCGGGCGAGCATCTCCATGGCGAGCAGCGAGTTCCCGCCGAGCTGGAAGAAGTCGTCCTCGGCGGTGACCTCGCCGACGCCGAGCAGCTGGGCCCACAGGTACGCCAGTCCGTGTTCGGCGGCCACGCCGTTGCCGGCGGCTCCGTTCCCTGCAGCTCCGTTGCCGGCCGGGCCGTTGCCGGGAGTGACGCGGACGGCGGGCCGGGCGGTGGTGGCCAGCTCCCGGGTGTCGATCTTGCCGCCCGAGGTGAGCGGCATGGTGGGGACGGCGACGAAGGCGGCCGGGACCATCGGGTCGGGCAGGCGGGTGCCGAGGAATTCCCGCAGTTCCGTGCCCGGGTCCTGGTCGGTGGTGTAGTACGCGGTCAGGGACCGGCTGCCGTCCGGGGCTTCGGAGGAGACCACCCGGGCCTGGCCGACCGCCGGGTGCTCGGTGAGCACCGACTCGATCTCGGCCGGGTCGATCCGGTGGCCGCGCACCTTGACCTGCTCGTCGATCCGGCCGAGCAGCTCCAGGTGGCCGTCGGGCCGCCAGCGCCCGTTGTCGCCGGTGCGGTACATCCGGGCGCCCGGCCGGCCCGCGTACGGGTCGGGCAGGAAGCGCTCGGCGGTCAGCGCCGGGCTGTTCCAGTAGCCGCGGGCGAGAGCCAGCCCGCCGAGGTACACCTCGCCCCGCCGGCCGGGCGGGACGGGGTTCAACTCCTCGTCCAGGACGTGCACATGGGTGCCCAGCAGCGGGTGGCCGACCGGGACCGGGGCGTGGGCGGGGGCCTGCAGCAGCTCGGGGCGGATGTCACAGAGGGTGGAGGTGATGCAGGTCTCGGTGAGCCCGTAGGCGTTGACCAGCCGGGCGTGCGGCAGCCGGCGCAGGCTGGTGCGGCAGTCCTCGGCGTGCACGGCCTCGCCGCCGACGATCAGCAGCCGAAGTCCTGCGGCGGCGCGGCCGTCCGCGGGCAGCAGGTCGAGCAGCCGGTGCCAGTACGTCGGCGTCAGGTCGGCCACCGTGATGCCGAGTTCGGGGATCCGGTGGGTCAGCTCGATGGGTGCCCAGGTCTGCCGGCCGCCCAGCACCAGGGTGGCGCCGCTGAGCAGCGGGGCGAAGATTTGCTCCAGCGAGGTGTCGAAGCCGAGTGCGCCCAGCTGGAGCACCCGGTCGGCGCCGGTCAGGTCGTACGCCTCGGCCACCCGGGAGAGCGCGAAGGCCAGGCTGCAGTGGCTGACCGGTACGCCCTTGGGCACACCGGTGGTGCCCGAGGTGAAGATCAGGTACGCCAGGTCCTCCGGCCGGGCGTCGGGCGCGCCCGCGCCGGTGGGCCCGCTGCCGCCGGGTCCGGTGCGGCCGGCCGCCCTGGCCTCGGCGAGGGTGAGCGCCTGGCCGCCGAACAGCCCGGTGTGCTCGGCGTCGGCCAGCACCGCGAGGGCGCCGGCCTCGGCGGCCAGCCGGCGCAGCCGGGGCGCCGGGTGGGCCGGGTCGAGCGGCAGGAAGGCCCCGCCGCCCTTGAGCACGCCGAGCAGGGCGACCACCAGGTCGGCGGAGCGCTCCAGGCAGACCGCGACGACCGTCTCGGGGCCGACGCCCAGGGCGCGCAGCCCGGCGGCGAGCCGGTCGCTGCGGCGGTCCAGGTCGTCGTAGGTGAGCCGCTCCTCGTCCGAGACCACGGCCAGCGCCTCGGGCCGGAGCCTGGCCTGGCGGCGGAAGAGCGAGGTCACGGTGTGGCCGTGCCCGGGCCGTCCGAGGCCGGTGTGCCCGAACCCGGAGTGGCCGTTCGATCGCAGACTGCTCCACCGGGCGCCGACGGCGCGCCGGCAGCCGGCCCGGGAGTCCGGTCCCCAGACGTGCGTCCAGCCGTCCGGTATCGGTAATGCTGCGGGCCAGATCGCGTACCGACCGTCGCCGTTGACCACGACGACGCCGGGTCCGGAACCTGGCGGCTGGGGGGAGGTGACTTTATCCACCTGCGCTGACCTCGGGGTTCCCACGAAGGAATGCCGACGGAAGTCCGACCGGAAAAGCGCGGCCGGTATTTCGACTATAGGCACGTCGGGCGCGCTGGGTATATTGGGGAAAGCAGTGCCCGGAGCCTCCGTGAGGGAGGTAGCTCGGTTGACTCGCAGTCGACAGCACCTGATGGTCTGTTACCTCGGCTGGATGGCTCTGCTCACCCTGGTCTACTACCTGAATCCGGACGACCGGATCATCTGGTGGACTGCCATGGGGCTGAGCGGAGTCGGGGCCATCGTGGTCGGCACGCGCCTGAACCGCCCGGCGCACCCGACCTACTGGTACGTGCTCGCCGCCGCCAACCTCAGCTTCACCATCGGCGAGGTGATGCAGGTCATCTACACCGAGTACCTGCACGTCCTCAGCTATCCGACCTTCGCCGACGCGTTCTACCTGGCCGAGTACGTGCTGTACGCGATCGGTGTCGCCGGGTTCATCCGCTGGCGCACCGCCCACCAGGACCGCGGCTCGATGCTGGACGCGCTCACCCTGACCGTCGGTCTGGCACTGCTGGTGTGGCTCTACCTGATCGTCCCGTACGAGCGGAACCCGGACCTGACCTGGTTCCAGCGGGCCGTGTCGATCGCGTACCCGCTCGGTGACGTCCTGCTGCTGCTCATGCTGATGCGGCTGCTGGTGCCCCGCGGCGGCAAGAGCAGGGCGCTGCTCCTGTTGACCATCGGATCGATCGGCATGCTGGTCGCCGACGTGCTGTACGGCCTGATCCAGCTGCACGGTGTCTGGCACATCGGCAGCCCGGTCGACCTCGGCTGGGCGCTGTTCTACACCCTGTGGGGCGCGGCCGCGCTGCATCCCTCGATGGTCGAGCTGACCCGGCCGATCCCGACCCAGCCCACCGACATCACCAAGGGGCGGCTGGCCCTGCTCACCGCGGCCTCGCTGATCGCCCCGGGGATGCTGCTGCTCGACGTGCTGAACGGCGACACCAGCCACGCCGGGGTGATCGGCACCTTCTCGGCGGTGCTCTTCCTACTGGTGCTGGCCCGGCTCGCCGGGATCGTGGTGATCCACCGCCACCAGCTCGAGCGCGAACGCGCACTGCGGGTGGCCGGTGCGTCACTCGCCGCCGCGGTGACCTTCACCGAGGTCGCCGAGACGGTGCAGACCGCGGCGGTCTCCCTGATGCGCTCCGGCGACCCCGGCGCCGCCCTGCTCGCGGTCAGCGACGACGGCGTGCTGCGGGCCGGCCAGGGCGCGAACGAGGCGGTGCTGCGCATCCCGCCGATGCACGAGGTGTACAAGACCCGGCTGCTGCCGGTCGAGGACCTCGGCGGCGGCCTGGAGGAGCACTTCGGCGACCTGCCGAGCGCCCTGGTCTGCCCGCTGGCGCTGGAGAAGCGGGCCCTGGGCGAGCCGCTGATCGGCGTGCTGATCGTCGGCGGCACCGAGCACCAGCTGACCGCCTTATGGGGCACCCTCGACATCCTCGCCGCGCAGTCCGCGCTCGCCGTGGAGCGGGTGATGCTCAGCCGTGAGGTCAACCAGCGCAACAGCGAGCTCTACTTCCGCACCCTGGTGCAGAGCGGCTCGGACGTGATCCTGATCCTCGACGAGGACGACGGGATCCGCTACGCCTCCTCCTCCGCCGAGCGGGTGCTCGGCTACCCGAACCTGGTCGGCACCCGGCTCGCCGACCTGGCCCCGCCCGAGGCAAGCCGCGCGGTGAACGAGGCGCTGGCCCGGATGCGCACCCGTGAGCAGGCGGAGCAGCGCGAGCACTGGCGGCTGCTGCGCGAGGACCGCAGCGTGATCGAGGTCGAGGTGCGCTGGAACGACCTGCGGTCCGACTCCACCGTCGGCGGCCTGGTGCTCACCCTGCGTGACGTCACCGACCAGCGGCAGATGGAGCGGGAGCTCACCCACCGGGCCTTCCACGACTCGCTGACCGGCCTGGCCAACCGGGTGCTGTTCCAGGACCGGGTCGGCCACGCGCTCACCCGCAGCGAGCGGCGCGGCACCGTCACCGGCGTGCTCTTCATCGACCTGGACGACTTCAAGGTGGTCAACGACACCCAGGGCCACGCGGTCGGCGACGAGCTGCTGGTCGCCGTCTCGCTGCGGGTCTCCACCGCGTTGCGCACCTCCGACACCGCGGCCCGGCTCGGCGGCGACGAGTTCGCCGTGCTGGTCGAGGACGCGCTCTCGCCCGCCGACGTCGGCCGGACCGCCGACGCGGTGCTCGGCGTCTTCGAGGAGCCGTTCCGGCTCAGCTCCGGCGCCGTCCGGGTGGCCGCCAGCGTGGGCCTGGCCACCACCGAGGACAGCATCGACAGCGCCGAACTGCTCACCCACGCCGACCTGGCGCTCTACTCGGCCAAGGCGGCCGGCAAGCGCCAGTGGTGCGGCTACCAGCCGCAGCTGCAGGCCGGCCTGGTGGAGCGGCACGAGCTGAACGAGAGCCTGGACACCGCCATCGCCGAATCCGCCTTCGCGCTGTACTACCAGCCCATCGTGGACCTGCTGACCGGCGACCTGGTGGCCTTCGAGGCCCTGGTCCGCTGGCCGCACGAGCGGCGCGGCATGGTGCTGCCGGAGGAGTTCATCTCGCTGGCCGAGGAGAGCGGCCAGATCGTCCCGCTCGGCGCCTGGGTGCTGGAGCGGGCCGCCACCGAGGCCACCGCCTGGCAGCGGATGAGCGGCGAGCTGCGCGAGGCGGCGGGCCGGCGCCCGCTGCGGGTGAGCGTCAACGTCTCGGCGCGGCAGTTCCGCGACGCGGGCTTCGTGGACACCGTCCGCAAGACCGTCGAGACCAGCGGCATCGCCCCCGAGTCGCTGATCCTGGAGCTCACCGAGAGCGTGCTGATGCGCCGCGACGAGCGGGTGCGCACCGACATGCAGACCCTCGGCGACCTGGGCGTGCGGATCGCCATCGACGACTTCGGCACCGGCTACTCCTCGCTGAGCTACCTGCGGGAGTTCCCGATCTCCGTCCTGAAGATCGACAAGTCCTTCATCGACGGGCTCGGCCTCTCCCAGCAGCAGTACGCCCTGGTCGAGGGCATCACGCGGATCGCCGACACACTCGGCGTGCAGGTGATCGCCGAGGGCATCGAGAACGTCGACCAGCGCCACCTGCTGGCCGCCATGGGGTGCCCGCTCGGCCAGGGCTACCTGTTCGCCCGTCCGCTGACGGCCGACCAGGCCGGCGCCCTGGTGCAGCAGGACGCCGAGCGGGCCGGCCTGCAGAACGGGCGCCGCTGACCCGCCCCCGGTCGCCGGCCGGAAGCACCCCGGCGGCACCGTCCGACCCATTGGCCCAGGGGGGCACGGGAGTGTAGACATAAGCCATGACCCGGATGGCCCGGTTCCGGGCGACTCTGAGCGTCCGCAGCGTGGCGGGCCAGGTCTTCGTCCTGCAGCTGGTGATCGTGCTGCTGCTGGTGGTCGCCGCCGGCGTGGAGAGCGTGCTGCAGTCCCGGGCGGACACCACCGACGAGGCGCGCAACCGCTCGATCGCGGTCGCCCAGACCTACGCCAGCTCGCCCGGGATCGTCCCGGCGCTGCGCTCACCGGACCCCAGCGCCCTGCTCCAGCCCAGCGCCGAGGAGGCCCGGATCAAGTCCGGCGTCGACTTCGTGGTGGTGCTGAACACCGACGGCATCCGCTACACCCACCCGCTGCCCGACCGGATCGGCAAGAAGTTCGTCGGCACCTACGAGCCCGCCCTGCAGGGCCAAGTGGTCACCGAGACGGTCAACGGCACCATCGGCCGGCTGGTCCAGGCGGTCGTCCCGGTCACCGACAGCGACGGCACGGTGGTCGGCGCGGTGTCCGCGGGCATCCGGATCAGCAAGGTCAGCGCCAGCGCCGACCGGCAGCTGCCGATCCTGCTCGGCGCCGCCGCGGCCGCCCTGCTGCTCGCCACCGGCGGGTCCTTCCTGATCTCCCGGCGCCTGCGCCGGCAGACCCGCGGCCTCGGTCCGACCGAGATGACCCGGATGTACGAGCACCACGACGCGGTGCTGCACACCATCCGCGAGGGCGTGCTGATCGTGGGCGCCGGCGACCGCCTGCTGCTGGCCAACGACGAGGCCCGCCGCCTGCTCGACCTGCCGGTGCAGGCCGAGGGCCGCCCGGTCGCCGACCTCGGACTCGACCGGCCGGTCGCCGAGGTGCTCGCCCCCGGCCGCGAGGTCACCGACGAGGTGGTCACCGCCGGCGACCGGCTGCTCGCGGTGAACGTCCGCCCCACCGACCGGGACGGCGGACCCCCGGGCTACGTGGCCACCTTCCGCGACACCACCGAGCTGCGGGTGCTCACCGGCAAGGCCGAGCAGGCCCGCCGCCGGCTCCAGCTGCTCTACGACGCCAGCGGCCGGATCGGCACCACCCTCGACGTCCGGCGCACCTGCGAGGAACTGGCCGAGGCGCTGGTCCCCGCCCTCGCCGACTACGCCGCCGTCGACCTGCTCGACGAGGTGCTGCGCGGCGACGACCCCGGCCCCGAACCGGTCACCACGATGCGCCGCACCGCACTGACCGGCATCACCACCGAACCCATGCTGCTGCACACCGGCGAGCCGGTGCCGATCGTGCCCGGCACCCCGCGCGCCCAGAGCCTCGCCGAGCGGCGCTCGGTGGTCGAACCCGACCTGGCGTACGCGATCGACCTCTGGGCGGCCGACCACCCGGAGGCCGCCGCCAAGGCCCGCGAACAGGGACTGCACTCGCTGATCGCCGTCCCGCTCAGCGTCGGCGGCGCCGTCCTCGGCATCGCCACCTTCTGGCGCTCCGCCCGGCCCGACTCCTTCGACCAGGAGGACCTCTCGCTCGCCGAGGAACTGGTCGCCCGGGCCGCCGTCTGCATCGAGAACGCCCGCCGCTACACCCGCGAGCACGCCATGGCGGTCACCCTGCAGCACAGCCTGCTCCCGGGCGGCCTGCCCGAGCAGACCGCGCTGGACGTCGCCTTCCGCTACCTGCCCGCCCAGGCCGGGGTCGGCGGCGACTGGTTCGACGTGATCCCGCTGCCCGGCGCCCGGGTCGCCCTGGTGGTCGGCGACGTGGTCGGCCACGGCCTGCACGCCGCCGCCACCATGGGCCGGCTGCGCACCGCCGTGCACAACTTCTCCTCCCTGGACCTGCCCCCCGACGAACTCCTCGGCCACCTGGACGACCTGGTCAACCGGATCGACCAGGACCGGTCCACCGTCGAGGGCGAGGTCCCGATCACCGGCGCCACCTGCCTGTACGCGATCTACGACCCGGTCTCCCGGATGTGCACCATGGCCCGGGCCGGCCACCTGCTGCCCGCACTGGTCCACCCGGACGGCACCGTCGAGTTCCCGGAACTGCCGGCCGGACCGCCGCTCGGCCTGGTCGGGCTGCCGTTCGAGACCGCCGAGATCCCGGTGCCCGAGGGCAGCCGGCTGGTGCTCTACACCGACGGCCTGGTCGAGTCCCGCCGGCGCGACATCGACGAGGGCCTGGAAATGCTGCGCAGCGCCCTCGCCCGGTCCGGCCGCAGCCCGCAGCAGACCTGCGCGGACGTGCTCGCCGCCCTGCTGCCCGCCACCCCCACCGACGACATCGCCCTGCTGGTCGCCCGCACCCTGGCGGTGCCGGCCGAGCGGGTGGTGAGCTGGGACGTCCCCTCCGACCCCGCCGCTGTCGCCGGAATCCGCGCCGCGGTCACCCGGCAGCTGGAGCAGTGGGGCCTGGACGAGCAGACCTTCACCGCCGAGCTGATCCTCAGCGAGCTGATCACCAACTCGATCCGCTACGCGGCCGGACCGATCCGGGTCCGGCTGCTCCTCGACCGGGCGCTGATCTGCGAGGTCTCCGACGGCAGCTCCACCTCGCCGCACCTGCGCTACGCCGCCGACACCGACGAGGGCGGTCGCGGACTGTTCCTGGTCGCCCAGCTGGCCGAGCGCTGGGGCACCCGCTACACGGCCACCGGCAAGGTGATCTGGGCCGAGCTCAACGCCGGGTCGGCGGCCGTTCGACCACTTCCTTGAAGTGCTCCAGGTCGGTGCGGACGGCCTCCTCGACCGTGTGACTCTGGGCGAACCCCCGAGGGCCGCCGATGTCCTCGCGCAGCGTGTCCGGGTCGTACTCCAGGCGCAGCTGCACCTGGGTGCGGGCCCCGTCCAGCGGGCGCAGCGCGAAGGTGCCCCGCAGATGGACGCCGTCCACCAGCTCCCAGGTCATCACCCGGCCGCGGCCGTGGTCGACGATCTCGGCGTCGACCGCGCGCCGGACGCCGCAGATCTCCACGTCCAGCCGGGCCCGGTTGCGCCCGTGCGGGGTCGCCCGGACCACGCCGTCGACGAACCGGGGGTAGTCGGCGAACCGGTGCAGCAGTTCCCAGGTGCGGTCGACCGGGGTGGTGACGTCGATCTGTTCCTCGAGGGTCCTCATGCCGTACCTCCCGTTGCGTCCAGCGTGCCCCCGCGGCCCGGGACCGGCCAACCGGCCCGAGCCGCGGCGGCCCGGCGGGCCCGGCCGGGACGCCGGTCGGCTCCAGGTCGGCCGGTTCAGAGGTCGGCGGGGAGGGTGCCCTCGAAGGCGGCGGCGATCCGCAGGAACGACTCGGCCTCGGCGGCCCGGCCCTGCCGCTGCAGGACCCGGCCGAGCATCAGGTGGGCGTACTGCTCGACCGGGTCGCGGGCGATCACTTCGCGCAGCTGCTCCTCCGCCCGGCGCAGCTGGGCCGAGTGGTAGTAGGCGCGGGCCAGCAGCAGGCGCGGGGCGACCTGCTCCGGCACCTCGGCGACCACCTCGGCCAGGATGACGGCCGCGTCGGCGTAGGCCTTGGAGGCGAAGAACAGCTGGGCCCGGGCCCAGCGGGTGCTGACGGTGTCCGCGCGGGTGGTGCTCACGGGTGGTGCTCCCTTCTCGATGGTTGGTTGAACATTCATCGAAAGGGTGGCATTCCCGGCCGTCAGGGGGCACCGGACAGGTCCAGCAGGCAGTGCATCACGTCGACCGGCAGCCCCGGATTTGCCGCCGCGGACGGGGCGTGCTCGGAGGCGAGCAGATGGCGCAGCACCGGCAGCGGGAGCCGCGGGTGACGGACCGCCGCGTCCGCGACCGCCGGATCGGGATCGCCGGTGAGCCGGGCCACCCGCTCCGAAGCGATCAGCGGATCGTGCAGCGCGGCCAGCCGCCGGCGCGCCTGCGGGTCGCCGGCCAGCCCGGCCAGGCCCGCGAGGGCGAAACCGGGCCGGCCGGCCAGGCCGTCGTACTCCGGCCCGGCCGCGAACAACTCCACCAGCAGCCCGTGCGGCGCCCGGTCGCAGGACTCGGCCAGGGCGATCCGCACCAGCGGGTCCGGATCCTCGGCCAGCGCCGCCGCCACCTCGGCCGGCAGCTCCGGCGCCGCCGCCACACTGCGCCGCACCAGCGGATGGGCGGAGCCGGCGAGCGCCCGCATCCGCACCGGGTCGCCGTGCCGGGCGGCCACCCACGCCAGCACCGGGTGCGGCCCGTCCGGGGACGGGATCGCGATCGCCGCCCGCTGCTCCTCGGTGAGGTCGGCCCGCAGCGACACCGCGAGCCGCACCTGCTCGGCCGGATCGTCGGCCAGGGTCAGCGCCAGGTCGGTCGGCAGGTGCGGGTTGCCGGCCGCGGCCCGGCGGATCCACGGGTCGTCGTCGTACAGCAGCCACTCGCCGAGCCGCCGCTCGATCGGCGCGCCGGCTGCCGCCCGCTCCCGGCGGCGCGGGTCGCTCTCGGCGATGTACTCGGCGAGCGTCCTCGGCAGCGGGCGCTCGGTCTGCCGGGCGAGCAGCACCGCCGTACGGACCGCCGGGTCGCGGTCGGCGCGCAGCGCGGTACGGACCTCCTCCGGCAGCAGCGGCCAGCTGCGGCGGGTGACGGCCGCGGCCCGCACCACCGGCGCGGCGTCGCGCGCCAGCCGCACGAGTAACCCGCCGGGCAGGCCGGGACAACTCAGCGCCCGGCAGCGGTTGACGGTGTCCCGGTCGCCGGCCAGTGCGGCCAGGGCGTCCACGGGCAGCCGCACCCCGCGGTCGGCGGCTGCCACCGCGCAGGCCCGCCGGACCAGCCGGTCGCGGTCGTATGCCAGGCGGGCCAGCTCCTCCGCCGTCAGGTGGGGGTTGTCGGCGAGGCGTCGGCGCACCTGGGCGGCCGGGTGGGCGAGCGCGGCCTCCAGGACCGCCGGCGGCAGCGGGCGTTCGGCCAGCCAGCCGCCGCGGTCGGGCAGCGGGTGCGCCGCGAGCAGCCGGCCCAGCACCTCGGGCGGGGCGGCCGGATTGGCCGCCAGGCCCGCCAGCCAGCCCCGGCGCAGCGACGGCTCCCCACCGTCGGCCGTCAACTCCTCGTTCACCGAAACGTCCTGAGGACGTATCAGATCGATCATGCTCCGTGCACCTTCCCCCGGTCCAGGCAACGGCCACGACAGTACCTGCGGGTGGCTGGTGCGTGCACGAGTTCTCGGGGGCCGGTGCGCCCGGCGGGCCGTCGCGGCCGGGGGAAACCGCAGGTGGGACGGTGTGTCGTGGAGGTTCGCGCCGTCGGTGTGTGCAGACGGTGTACGCGGTCGAGGCGGGGAGCCGGATCAGGTGCGCGGGCAGAGCCGGAAGGTGAGCAGCCGGCCCTCCTCGTCGGCGGCGGCCAGCTCGACGCGGGCGCCGATCGGGATCGCGCCCGGGAGTCCGCCGACCACCGACGCCTGCACCGTGAAGCCCTCGTCCAGCGCCACCAGGTACGGGCGGCCCGGGTGGAGGCCGCGCCGGGTGGGCCGGAGCAGGCGCTGCACCGTGCCGGTGCCCTCACTGCGGGCGGGCAGCAGGTCCGCCGAACCGCAGACCGGGCAGAGCATGCAGGTGGCCGCGGCCGCAGAGTGGCACCAGTGGCAGCGGCGGTAGATCAGCGAGCCGTCGTCGGCGGGGATGGCGGTCTCGGCGGCGAAGGGGGCGAACGGGTCGAAGGTTTCCGTGCCGGGGGCGATCGCGACAAGCGGGGTCATGGCCGTACTCCTCTCTGAGCCGGTGCGCGCCGCCGTACCGCCGCCCGTTGCCGGGCGTGCGGTCGTGGCGCCTGCCGAGACAGGACGGTATGGCACTCAGTGCCTTCTGTAAAGGTACTGAGTGCCGAATTCGACCCGATTGGTCACGCCCGAGGGCACTGAGTGCCACCTGGGGAGGGTGGGGCTCAGGCGCCGACCCGGAAGCCGTACTTGTCGGCCAGCTTCTGCAGCGAGGCCTGTCCCGGGTGGCCGTCGGCGTCGGCGCCGCTGTAACCGAGCCGCTTCTGCCAGTCCGAGTACGCCTTGAGCGTCAGGGTGCCCCAGGAGCCGTCGACGAAGGCGTTGTCCAGCAGCCCCTCGCCCGCCAGTCCCTTCTCCACCAGCAGCACCTGCGGCCAGCAGTACGAGCGGTGCCCGGTCGGGGCCGGGACGTCCGCGGCGATCGCCTGCTCCAGCTGGCCGAGGTAGACCCACGGCCGCGGGTCGGCGCCGTTGGCGGTAGACGTCCCGCTGCTCTGCGGCAGGTCGGTGTAGGCGGCGGAGGTCCGGCCGCCCCAGCGCGGATCCGCGGAGAGCCGGCCCTCGGGGAACGGCGGGCAGCCGTAGCCGTACACCCGGACGCCGCGGCGCGGGATCGGGCCGCGCAGGTAGACGCCGTCGCCCTGGCTGGAACCGGTCAGGTTGGTGTTGCCGCCGATCGTCCAGATGTTGTCCGCGTCGAACTGGTAGACCCGCTCGATGTGGCTGCCACCGGGGCCATCGTGCTCCTGCGCGGTGCCGTAGAAGACCTCCGCGCCGACCATCGGGTACTCCGACCACCAGCCCTTCATGGGGAAGAATTTCACGCCGTCCGGGCAGTAGTTGGACATCAGGCAGTAGTCCTCCAGGCCGGCCTTCCAGGTGCCCCAGGACTGGAAGACGTAGCACCAGGCGTCGTTCTGCCAGGATTGCGGCGCCTTCCCGGCGTCGATCAGTTCCTGTGCGTACTTGTTGTAGTTGTTCGGCCCTTCCCGATAACCGTTCTCGCCCATCAGGAGCTCCAGGCAGCGGCGGATCCGGGAGTCGGTCGCCGGTGTGGTCGGGGTGTCGCCGGTGGAGGAGGTCGCCCCGTTCAGGTACTGCTTGTAAGCGCCGTTGGTGAAGGTCGACCACGCCGACCAGTTGCCGGCCTGCTGCTCGATGGCCCTGGCGGCCTTGGTGTTGTACTCCGGGTCGGAGAGCGACTGCTCGACCCGGAGGTTGTCCGGATAGCCGAAGTCCTGCGGACGGCGGAGCGAGCGGATCTGGAACAACCCGATGCTCGGTCCCCACTTCGCGTCGACCAGGCCGGTGTCGCCGATCGCGTCCGGTCGTCCGCCGGACTCCGCCATGGCGACCGCTCCGGCGATCCGGATGTCGTCACCGGTGAATCCCGCGTCCTTTGCCAGATCACAGAGTTGGTTGATTGTCAGCGCCATTGTGTCACACCTCTTTGCGACGGCCCTTTCCCATACTCCGCCGACCGGATTCAACTCGCAATGTCCGTAAGGAAATACGGTCGGAGAACGGTCAAGAATTGATCGGTCAACCGTCGGTCGGAGGTGACGGTGGGTGAGCCGCGGACGCGAGGTCGGCCCGGGGGAGGTCGGTGGGGCCGCCGGTGAGGGTGAGGTGGAGGCCGGTGGTGGTGACGGTGAGTGAGGTCGGGGTGAGGGCGAGCGGGTAGGCGGGGGCGGGGGTGGCGAGGCGGGAGGTGAGGGCGGCGGTCTGCTCGGGCGGGGCGGGGCGGCCGAGGGCGTAGAGGGAGACCACGGAGAAGGTCACGCGGCTGTCGGCGATCGAGGGTCGCAGGGTCAGTTCGACCATCCCGCCGGGGCCGAGGTCGAGCACCAGGGTGCCGGCCGCCGGGTCGGTGCGGGCCTCGTCGAGGGTCAGGGCCGGGGCGGCGTCGGCGACCACGGCGGCGATCGACGCGGTCGGGACGTCCACCTCGGCCCTGGACCCGGTGAGCGAGGGGGCCGGGCCGAGCCGGACGCCGTCCAGGTGGAGCCGCAGGACGGCGTGCGGGATCCGGCCGAGCCGGGCGTCGGCGGTGGTCAGGTCGACTCCGGGGAGGCGGTGGTCGAGGAGGTCCAGCAGGGCCGGACGGCCGCCCAGCGAGACGTCCGGGGTCGCGCCGAACCGGTCGGCGACGGCCCGCGCGATGCGGTCGGCGACCAGGTGGCGGGCGGTCAGTTCGGCTCCGGCGGGCAGCAGCAGGGTGAGCACGGCGAGGCCGAGGAGCAGGCGGCGTCGAGGCATCGCGCGGCCGCTCATCGGGCGGGTCAGCGGGCGGCGGGTCATCGGGCGGTCCCCTCCGGGTCGAGGCGGGGGAGCAGCCGGTCCAGCCAGGCCGGCATCCACCAGTTGGCCCGGCCGAGCAGGTACATGGTGGCGGGCACCAGCAGCAGCCGGACCACGGTCGCGTCCAGCACCACGCTGACGCCGAGCCCGAGCGCCATCATCTTGATCACCACGTCGGTGGAGAGCAGGAAGGCCAGGAACACGGACGTCATGATCAGCGCGGCGCAGCCGATCACCCGGGCCGTGGAGGCCAGTCCGGCGGCGACCGCCCGGTGGTTGTCGCGGTGCTCCAACCAGTGCTCGCGGATCCGGGAGAGCAGGAAGACCTCGTAGTCCATGGACAGGCCGAAGACGATCGCGAACATCATCATCGGTACGTACGACTCCACCGGCACCGGCCGGGCCACCCCCAGCAGCCGGCCGCCCAGTCCCCACTGGAACACCGCCACCACCACGCCGTAGGCGGCGCCGATGGAGAGCAGGTTGAGCAGCGCGGCCTTGACCGCGATCACCGGGCTGCGGAAGACGGTGAGCAGCAGCAGGAAGGCGGCGCCGACCACCACGGCGACGATCAGCGGGAGCCGCCGGGCGAGGACGTCCCGGAAGGCGAGCTGGGCGGCGGTGGTGCCGGTGACGTACCCGGTGGTGCCGGTGCCGGCGAGCGTCGTCGGGAGGGTGTCGTCCTGGAGGCGGTGCAGCAGGTCGGAGGTGGCCCGCTCCTGCGGGCCGGTGGCGGGTGTGACGGTGGAGACCAGCAGGGCGCCGTCGGAGCTGGGCCGGGGCGGTCCGGCCGAGGCCGCGCCGGGGGTGGCGGCCAGTGCCGACCCGAGCGCCGAGGCCAGTTCGGCGCGCCGGTCCGGGTTCTGGGCGTGGGCCGCGTCCAGCTGCACCACCACGGTGAGCCGGCCGTTGGCGCCGGCGCCGAAACCGTCGGTGACCAGGTCGTACGCCCGGCGCTCGGTGCGGGAGGCGGGCTGCGCGCCGGCATCGACGTGGCCGAGGCGCAGCCCGGCGGCGGGCACGCACAGCGCGCCGAGCAGCAGCACGCCGGCGGTCAGGCATCGCCAGGGGTGGCGGCCGACCACGGCGGCCCAGCGGTGCCAGGGGTCGGCGCCCTCGACGCGGGACTCGCTGTCGCCGTGGGCGTTGTCCGCCCCGGCCGGGCCCTCGGCGACCGGGCGGCGGACGTACCAGCAGTCGACGCGCCGGCCGAACAGGCCGAGCAGCGCCGGGGTCAGGGTCAGCGCCGAGGTCGCCGCGACCACCACCGTGACACCGGCGGCGGCGCCCAGACTGCCGATGAAGGAGACGCCCGAGGCGTAGAGGCCCGCCAGGGCCATCGCCACGGTCGCTGCGGCGACCAGCACGGCGCGCCCGCTGGTGGCCACCGCCCGGCCGGCCGCCTCGGCCGGGTCCGGCTCGCCGGGCAGCAGCGCGCGGTGGCGGGTGGTGAGGAAGAGCGCGTAGTCGACGCCCACGCCCAGGCCCATCATCACGGCCAGGGTCGGCGCGGCCCGGCCGAAGTCGACGCCGGTGGCGAGCAGTCCGAGCGCCGAGAGGCCGGCGGCCACCCCGAGCACCCCGGTGACCAGCGGCAGGCCGGTGGCCACCACACTGCCGAAGCCGATCAGCAGCACCAGCACGGCGGTGCCCAGACCGATCAGCTCCGAGGTCCGGTCCGCGCCCTTGGGCTTGGCGAGCTGGCCGAGCGGGTCCGCGTACTCCACCGCCACGCCGTCGGCCCGCAGCGGGGCCACCGCCCGGTCCAGCCCGGCCAGGTAGGAGGGGTCGAAGGTGGCCGGGTTGCGGGTGAAGCGGACGGCCACCGTGGCGGTGGCGCCGT
The DNA here is from genome assembly GCF_024172095.1 of Kitasatospora cinereorecta. Lineage (GTDB taxonomy): Bacteria > Actinomycetota > Actinomycetes > Streptomycetales > Streptomycetaceae > Kitasatospora > Kitasatospora cinereorecta. Next base: position 935,614 of record NZ_JAMZDX010000002.1, read on the forward strand.
CGGCGGACAGCGCGCCCGGAGCGGTCAGCGGGTCCGCCGCGTCGAGCACGTCCGGCAGGGCGCGCAGGCCGGCCAGCGCGGCGTCCAGCGGCGCCCGGTGGTCGGCGAGCGGGCCGTGCCCGGTGTGCAGCACCACGTTGGCGGTGGTGCCCGGGCTGCCGTGGGCGGCGAGCAGGTCGGCGCCGGTCTGGGCGGAGGTGCCGGGCAGCGCGAAGTCGTCGGCGAAGGTGCCGCCCCAGGCGCGGTTCCCGGCGGCCAGGGCCGCCAGCGCGAGCAGCCAGAGCGTCAGTACCAGGACGCCGCGGCGGGCGCACCAGCGTCCCGTACGGTGCAGCAGGCCCGGGGCGGGCGGGTCGGTGGGCGTGGTCATCCGGTGGGGTCCTTCACGGAGGCGGGGCTCGGGTCGGGACCACCCTGGCCGCCGTACCGCAGCCGGACGTCGGCGCAGTGTTGGGGGATTGTAAGGAGCCCTCGCCGGGCCCGGTCGGCGCGCGGGGCCCGGTTAGCATCGACGGGACCCGACGGGCACCGCCCCCGGACGCGGCACACCGACCGGCGGCACGCCGACTGGCGGCACGTCGACCAGCGGAACACACCGACCACCAGCACACCGACCAGCAGCCCCGGGAGCGCACCATGCCGGAGACCAGGGGCCTCGTGCTGGTCGTCGAGGACGAACCGCACATCGCCGACCTCCAGCGCCGCTACCTGACCCGCGAGGGCTTCGGCGTGCACACCGAGAGCGACGGCGCGGCCGGGCTGGCCGCCGCCCGACGGCTGCACCCGGCGGCGATCGTGCTGGACATCGGCCTGCCCGGCCTGGACGGCATCTCCTTCTGCCGGGCGCTGCGCGAGGCCGACGACTGGACCCCGGTCCTGTTGGTCACCGCCCGCGACGAGGAGGCCGACCGCATCCTCGGCCTGGAACTCGGCGCCGACGACTACCTCACCAAGCCGTTCTCCCCGCGCGAGCTGGTCGCCCGGGTCAAGACCGTGCTGCGCCGCGCCGCCGGTCCGCCCGGCGAACCCGTCCTCACCCTGGGCCGGCTGGTGCTCGACCCGCAGCGCCGCACCGTGCTGCGCGACGGCGCGCCGGTCGAGCTGACCGGCACCGAGTTCAACCTGCTCGCCCGGCTGATGCGCCACCCGGGCCGGATCTTCACCCGGGAGCAGCTGATGTCCCAGGTCTGGGGGTACGCGGGCTACCGGGACGGCCGGGTGGTCGACGTCTGCGTCTCCCAGCTGCGCGCCAAGCTCGGCGACGCCAGCCCGATCCGCACCGTCCGCGGCGTCGGCTACGGCGCGACGGACCGCCCGGCATGAGCCGCCGCCCGCCCGGCACCCCCCGGCGCCGCCCGCTCCGCCGCTCCATCGCCCTGGTGACCACCGCGGTCGCCGCACTCGCCGTCCTGCTCACCGGACTGGTCGCCTGGCGGATGGCCGGCGCCACCGCCGAGGCACAGGAACGCGAACAGCTCGGCCGGCACGTCGAGGTGCTCAGCCGCGTCCCGGCCCTCTCCGGCCTGCTGCACACCGGCGAGCAGCTGCTCAACGGCCGCAACGGCGTCCAACTGGCGGTGATCGCCCCGAACGGAGCCGCCACCGGACCGGCCGGGCCCGCGGTCGGCGTCGACCAGGCCCGCGACCTGCTCGCCGGACGGGACGTCTCCTCCACCGCGCTGCTCGGCGGTCAGCAGGTGATCCTGGTCGGCCGCCCCGCGCGCGGCGGCGGCGCGGTCGTGCTCACCGAGCCGTACACCGCCGTCGACCGGGCCCGCGACCGGATGCGGCACGGGCTGCTGCTGCCGCTCGGCGTCGGCATGGCCGGCGCCGCGATCGCCGGCGCGCTGCTCGCCCGGCGGATCGCCCGCCCGCTGGCGTCCGCCGCCGCCACCGCCCACCGGCTCGCCGCCGGGGAGCGCGGCCTGCGCTGCGCCCCGGACGGCCCGGCGGAGGCCGCCGAGGTGGCCGCCGCACTCAACCGGCTGGACGAGGCGCTGGCCCGCAGCGAGAACCGCCAGCGTGAGTTCCTGCTCTCCGTCTCGCACGAGCTGCGCACCCCGCTCACCGCGCTGCAGGGCTACGCCGAGGCGCTGGCCGACGGGGTGGTCACGGCCGAGGAGGCGCCGGAGGTCGGCCGGGTGCTGCAGAGCGAGACCCGGCGCCTGGAGCGCTTCCTCGGCGACCTGCTCGACCTGGCCCGGCTGGAGGCCGACGACTTCCGGCTGGAGCGGGCCCCGACCGACCTGACCGCGCTGGTCGCGGACGCCGCCGCGCTCTGGGCACCGCGCTGCGCCCGGCACGGCGTCGAGCTGACCGTCGAGGCCCCGGCGGGCGCGGTGCCGGTGGACACCGACGGGTTCCGGGTGCGCCAACTGATCGACGGGCTGCTGGAGAACGCCCTGCGGGTGGCCCCCGCCGGGCGGCCCCTGGTGCTCGCCCTGACCGCCGGTCCGGACCGGGCCGAACTCCAGGTCCGCGACAGCGGCCCCGGGCTGACCGAGGAGGACCTCGCGGTCGCCTTCGAACGCGGCACCCTGCACGCTCGCTACCGGGAGACCCGTCCGGTCGGCAGCGGCCTGGGTCTCGCCATCGCGCACCGCCTGGCCGGCCGGCTCGGCGGGCGGATCACCGCCTCGGCGGCCCCCGAGGGCGGGGCCTGCTTCACCGTGGCGCTGCCGATCGGCTGAGCCGGGGCGCCCCCGGGTTCGTACCCGTAGCAGTGGTGGCCGTCACACGGCGTGACGGTCGGGGCGGGTGCGGTGGGGGTGCCGGAGGGGCGGACGGTACGTCAGGTGCGCCCGGGGACAAGGGGGTTGGGCAGGAGGACGGCCCCCGCCGATCGGGGTGGGGCGACCCGCCGGGTGGCGGGTGCCGCTTTCATGGCTGCCCCGATATCGACGGGGTGTCTCGCTCCCTCTAAGGTATGCCTTAGCTTACTGAGCGGCGCGCGGTGGGATCACCGCTCGCCGTTCCCACGTCCCGTCTGACCCTCGCCCGTGGAGTGTGCATGTCCGCCCGTCGCTCGACCGCCGTGACGCTGCTGTCCATCGCCGTGGCCGGAGCCGCGCTGGCCGGCTGCTCGTCCAAGAAGGACTCCGCCTCGGCCGACGCCGTCCAGGTCAACGCCTCGGACTCGGCCTGCGAGCTGTCCAAGACCACCTTCCCGGCCGGTCACGTCGAGCTCGCCATCGCCAACAAGGGCTCCAAGACCACCGAGGTGTACGTCTACGCCGCCGGCGACAAGATCGTGACCGAGCGCGAGAACATCGGCCCCGGCACCAAGGCCACCATCACCGCCGAGATCAAGGCCGGCAGCTACGAGGTCGCCTGCAAGCCGGGCATGACCGGCGACGGCATCCGCCAGAAGATCACCGTGACCGGTGACGGCGCCGCCGCCAAGAGCGACCCGCGCCTGGAGGCGGCGGTCACCGCGTACCGCACCTACGCCCAGGAGCAGGCCGACGCCACCATCCCGGCCGTCCAGGCGTTCGCCGACGCGGTCAAGGCCGGTGACCTGGAGAAGGCCAAGGCCCTGTTCGCCCCCTCCCGGGTCGGCTGGGAGCGCACCGAGCCGGTCGCCGAGAGCTTCGGCGACATCGACCCGAAGACCGACACCCGCGAGGACGGCCTGGAGGCCGGCCAGGAGTGGACCGGCTGGCACAAGCTGGAGAAGTCGATCTGGGCCGACAGCAAGATCGACGACGGCGACAAGAAGCTCGCCGACCAGCTGGTCGCCGACCTGAAGGACTGGCAGAAGCGCATCCCGGCCGCCGAGATCACCGCCACCGGCATGGCCAACGGCGCCAAGGAGCTGCTGGACGAGGTCTCCAAGAACAAGATCACCGGTGAGGAGGACCGCTACTCCCACACCGACCTGTCCGACTTCGCCGCCAACGTCGAGGGCGCCCGCAAGGCCTACGACCTGCTCAAGCCGGTCGCCGCCGAGAAGGACGCCGACCTCGCCAAGACCCTCGACGGCGAGTTCGACTCGATCCAGGCGCTGCTCGCCAAGTACAAGCAGGGCGACGTCTACACCTCGTACGACAAGGTCACCGAGGCCGAGCGCAAGACCTTCTCGGACGCGGTCAACTCGCTCGGCGAGCCGCTGTCCAAGCTCGCGGCCGCCGTCGTCGTCCAGTAACCTCCGGCAGTCTCCACACCCCACCCAGCACGCGAAGGACATCGAGATGGCCGCCGAGAGCGCCGAGAACGCACAGCCGAACCAGGAAGCCGGGACCGACGCGGCGACCGACGCCGCCGACCAGCGCGGCGGGCTGAGCCGACGCGCCGTCATCGGCTGGGCGGGCGCCGGCGTGGCGCTCGGCGCCGCGAGCGTCGGCACGGTCGCCGCCGCCACCCGGCACTCCGAGGACCCGGTGCCCGCCAAGCAGGCCGTGGACATCCCGTTCTACGGCGACCACCAGTCCGGCATCGCCACCCCGGTGCAGGACCGGCTGCACTTCGCCGCCTTCGACGTCATCACCACCAACCGCGACGCGCTGGTGAAGATGCTCAAGGAGTGGACCAAGGCCGCCGCCGCGATGACCGCCGGCCGCGAGGTCGGCGCCGGAGCGACCGGCGGCCTGCCGGAGGCTCCGCCGGACGACACCGGCGAGGCCCTCGGCCTCCCCGCCTCCCGACTCACCCTCACCATCGGCTTCGGCCCCACCCTGTTCGAGAAGGACGGCGTGGACCGCTTCGGCCTCAAGGCCAAGCGCCCCGACGCCCTGGTCGACCTGCCGCAGTTCCGCGGGGACCGGCTGGAGGCCGGCCGGGTCGGCGGCGACCTCTGCATCCAGGCCTGCGCCGACGACCCGCAGATCGCCGTCCACGCCATCCGCAACCTGGCCCGTATCGGCATGGGCGTGGTCAACGTCCGCTGGTCGCAGCTCGGCTTCGGCAAGACCTCCTCCACCACCCCGGACGCCCAGACCCCGCGCAACCTGATGGGCTTCAAGGACGGCACCCACAACATCGCCGGTACCGACGAGGCCGCCCTCGCCAAGCACGTCTGGGTCGCCCCCGGCGACGGCCAGGACTGGATGACCGGCGGCTCCTACCTGGTCGCCCGCCGGATCCGGATGACCATCGAGACCTGGGACCGCACCTCGCTCAAGGAGCAGGAGGACGTCTTCGGCCGCACCAAGCTCGAAGGCGCCCCGCTCGGCAAGCAGAAGGAGCGCGACACCCCGGACCTCAAGGCCATGAAGGACACCGCGCACGTCCGCCTCGCCCACCCGGACAGCAACGAGGGCCTGACGATCCTGCGCCGCGGCTTCTCCTTCACGGACGGCTCCGACGGCCTCGGCCGCCTGGACGCCGGCCTGTTCTTCCTCGCCTACCAGCGGGACACCCGCAAGCAGTTCGTCCCGCTGCAGACCAAGCTGGCCGCCAACGACGCGCTGAACGAGTACATCACCCACGTCGGGTCCGGACACTTCGCCTGCCCCGCCGGCGTCCGCAAGCCCGGCGAGTGGTGGGGCCAGGCCCTGTTCGGCTGACGCCACCGACGCCACCGACGGCAGCGGCCACCAGCAGGCCACCCGTACAACCCCGAGGAGAGCGCCGTGTTCGGCAACTACCTGATCGGCCTGCGCGAAGGCCTCGAAGCCAGCCTGGTCGTCTGCATCCTGATCGCCTACCTGGTGAAGACCGGCCGCAAGGACCGGCTCGGCCCGGTCTGGCTCGGCATCGGCTCCGCCGTCGCCCTGTCGATGGCGTTCGGCGCAATGCTGCAGTTCGGCTCCTCGCAGCTGTCCTTCGAGGCCCAGGAGGCCCTCGGTGGCACGCTGTCGATCGTCGCCGTCGGCCTGGTCACCTGGATGGTCTTCTGGATGCGACGCACCGCGCGCCACCTGAAGAGCGAACTCCACGGCAAGCTGGACGCCGCCCTCGCCATGGGCACCGTCGCGCTGGTCGTCACCTCCTTCCTCGCCGTCGGCCGGGAGGGACTGGAGACCGCGCTGTTCATCTGGACCGCCGTCCAGGCCACCGGCGACGGGTGGAACCCGCTGGTCGGCGCGATCCTCGGACTGCTCACCTCGGTGGTCCTCGGGTGGCTCTTCTACCGCGGCGCGCTCAAGATCAACCTGGCGAAGTTCTTCACCTGGACCGGCGCGATGCTGGTCGTCGTCGCGGCCGGCGTCCTCGCCTACGGCGTGCACGACCTCCAGGAGGCCGGCTGGATCCCCGGCCTGCACCAGCTCGCCTTCGACATCTCCTCCACCATCCCGAAGGAGAGCTGGTACGGCACCCTGCTCAAGGGCGTCTTCAACTTCCAGCCCGACCCCACCTGGCTCCAGATCGGCGTCTGGCTCGCCTACCTGGTGCCCACCCTGGCCGTCTTCCTCGGCAACACCGGCGGCAGCCGGCCCGCCAAGCCCGTCGCCCAGGCCCAGGCCGACGCGACCCGCACCGCCTGAGACCGGCTCCGCCGGCAGCACGCCCCGCCTCCCTGCGAAGGGAACGCGGGGCGTTCGGCATTCCGGCGCGGCCCGTCTGTCAGTGGACCGGTTCGAGGCGGCCGGCGTTGTGGTGGTCGGCGTTCAGGTGGGCGGTGAGGAAGCGGGCGGCGCGGTCGAGTGCGGCGTCCGCCTCGTCGAGGCGGCCGTAGTGGTGCTGGAAGACGTGGGGGAGGCCGGGGCCGACTTCGAGCGTGACCTCGACGCCGTCGGCGCCCGCGCGGCCGGCCAGCCGGACCGCGTCGTCGAGGAGCACCTCGTTCGCCCCGACCTGCACGAGGAGCGGGGGCAGTCCGGTGAGGTCGGCGAACACCGGGCTGGCCAGGGGATGCGCCCGGTCGCCCGCACCGACGTAGAGATCGGCGTAGGCGCGCACGTCGGCCGCGGTGAAAATGGGGTCGGCGCTCTCCTTGGAGGTGATGCTTCCTCCGGCGAGGGTGAGGTCGGCCCACGGCGAAAAGACGACCACGGCGGCCGGTTGCGGCAGTCCGGCCTCCCGGGCGGCGAGCAGCGTGGCGATGCTCAATCCGCCACCGGCGGAGTCACCGGCCAGCACGAGGTCCTGCGGGTCGGTGCCCGACGCCAGCAGCTCGCGGTAGGCCGCGAGCCCGTCGTCGACAGCCGCGGGGAACGGGTGCTCGGGCGCCAGCCGGTAGTCCACCGAGGTCGCGCGCAGCCCGGCGCGGCGGGCCAGTTCACCGACCAGCCCGGCGTGGGTGTCCGGTGAGCCGATGACGTAGCCACCGCCGTGCAGGTAGAGCAGCCGGCCGCGGCCGGAGGCTCCGGCCGGCTCCAGCTCCAGGGCCGGCCGCCCGCCGAGGACGGTGGTGCGGGTGGCCACGCCGTCCGGCGCGGGGCGGGTGAGGGCCGCGGCGAAACCGCTGCGCTGCTCCTCAGGAGTGAGTGGCTGCTCGCTGCGAGGGGCGGAACGGAGTATGGCGTCCAGGGCGTCGCGCTGCTGTCGGGACATGCGGGGCCTCCATGGGGCGGGGTGCTCGGGATGCGAGGATGGATTCCTGGGAATCCACCTGTCCGCTCCCAACCGGATTCCACGGAAGATGATTCCCGAGAATCTACTGGAAGGCCAATGTGAGTCACATCACTCCGATCTTCATCGACCTGGTCCGCGTCGAGACCCGGCTCTACAACGCGGTGAGCGCCCGGTTGCGTGCCGAACAAGGGCTGGGGCTGGGGCAGTTCGAGTTCCTGGAGATCATCGACCGGGTGCCGGGGTGCCGCGTGCTCGACATCGTCGGCGAAGTGGCGATCACCGTGGGGGCCGTCAGCAAGGCGGTCGACCGGCTGGTGGCTGCGGGCTGGTGCGAGCGGGTCGCGCACCCCCAGGACCGTCGCTCGTCCGTCCTCCGCCTCACCTCCGCGGGCGAGGAGCGGTTGTCCGCCTCCCGCCCCATCGTCGAAAGCGAACTCGCCGCACTGGCCGCGGCGGTTCCCCCCGACGGCCTGGCCCGCATCGCCTCGACCCTGGCCGACCTGCGCGCAACCCTCGAGGCGGGCGCCCACGGCCGGCCGGGGTGAGGGGACGAGTCTGCAGGGGTGGAGGTTTGGCGGGGGGACGGGGGTGTCAGGTATTCGGAATGGAGATCTCGGAGGAGGTGCGGGACGCCCTCGGGCGGGGCGGGCCCGTGGTGGCGCTGGAGTCGACGATCATCGCGCACGGGCTGCCGCGGCCCCGGAACCTGGCGGTGGCGCGGGAGTTGGAGGAGCTGGTGCGGGCCGGCGGGGCGGTGCCGGCGACGATCGCGGTGCTGGACGGGGTGCCGAGGATCGGGCTCGGGAAGGCGGAGTTGGAGCGGGTGGCGTCCGAGGACGGCCTGCGCAAGCTCGGCCACCGCGACCTGGCGCCCGCCCTCGCGGCGGGGGCCAGCGGGGCGACGACGGTCTCCGGGACGGCGTTCCTCGCTGCCCGGGCGGGGATCCGGGTGTTCGCCACCGGCGGTCTCGGCGGGGTGCACCGGGGTTGGGCGAGCACCATGGACGAATCCGCCGACCTCGGCCTGCTGGCCCGGACCAGGATCACCGTGGTGTGCGCCGGGGTGAAGTCCATCCTGGACGTCCCGGCCACCCTGGAACGGCTGGAGACGCTCGGCGTCGGCGTGCTCGGGCACCGGACCGCCGAGTTCCCGGGCTTCTACCTGACCCGCTCCGGGCAGCCGGTCGACTGGACGGTGGACTCCCCGGCCGGCGTCGCGGCTGCGATGCGTGCCCAGGACGCGCTCGGCGGGCTGGACTCGGCGCTGGTGGTGGCCAATCCGGTCGCCGAGCGCGAGCAGTTGGACCCGGCGCTGCACGACCGGGTGCTGGCGGCGGGCCTGGCGGCGGCCGAGCAGGCGGGGGTGAGCGGTCAGGCGATCACGCCGTACCTGCTGGCGTACCTCACCGAGCACACCGCGGGCGCCTCGCTGGAGGCGAACCTGGCGGCGGTCCGCGGCAACGTCCGGCTGGCGGCGGAGATCGCGGGGGAGTGGGCCCGGGGGTGAGCGGCGCGCTGCTGGTGGTGGGGGACGTGGTCACCGACGTGGTGGCTCGGCACGGGCGGCCGCTGGCGCCGGGTACGGACACGGCGGCCCGGATCAGCGTGCGGCCCGGCGGGGCCGGGGCCAACGCGGCGGCGTGGGCGGCCCGGGCGGGCGCCGAGGTCCGGCTGCTGGGCCGGGTCGGCACCGACTCGGCGGACTGGCACCGGGAGGAGCTGCTGGCCGCAGGCGTCCGGCCGAGTCTGGTGGTCGATCCGGACACACCCACCGCGGTGGTGATCGCGCTGGTGGACGCGGAGGCGGAGCGCACCTTCGTCACCGACAGCGGGGCGACGGCGCTGCTCGGCCCGGCGGACTGGGACCCCGGGCTGCTGGCCGGCGCCGGCCGGGTGCACCTGTCCGGCTACCTCTACTTCACCGAGCCTGGGCGACGGCTGGCGGCGCTCGTGGCCCTGGAGGCGGGCCGGCGGGGGCTGCCGGTGAGCGTCGATCCGGCGTCCACCGGCTTCATCGAGCGGATGGGACGGGAGGCGTTCCTGGCGGCGCTGGGCGGAGTCGGCACCCTGCTGCCCAACCTGTCGGAGGCGCTGCTGCTGAGCGGCGAGACGGAGCCCGGGACGGCCGCCCGGGTGCTCGGGGAGCGGTACGGCGAGGCGGTGGTGACGCTGGGCTGCGAGGGCGCACTGGTCGCCCGGGCGGGCGAGCCGGTGGCCCGGGTGGCGGGCGTCCCGGCGACGGCGGTGGACACCACGGGCGCCGGGGACGCCTTCGCGGGCGCGTACCTGGCGGGGCGGCTGCGCGGGGAGAGTCCGGTCGAGGCGGCCCGCTCCGGCTGCGCGGCGGGTGCGGAGGCGGTCGCCCGGGTCGGCGGCCGGCCGGCGGCGGGCGGTCCGGGGCGGCGCTAGACCGGTCGGGTGCCGGTGGATCGGTCGGGTGCCGGTGGACCGGGCGGGCGGCGGCCGGCGGCCGGGTGGGTGGGGGTGGGGAAGCGGCGTAGATTCGAGGTATGGGCCCGCCCGAGACGGTGACGGTGGAGCCGTACAACGCGCAGACGCCCGCGGATGCCCTTGGGCCGCATCTGACGGCCGCGGACGCGCTGTTCGTGCGCTCGCACTTCGAGGTGGCGCGGATCCCGGCGGACCGGTGGCGGCTGCGGGTGGGGGAGCACGCCGAGTTCGGGTACCGGGAGCTGCTGGCGATGGGCCGGCACGAGGTGGAGACGGTGCTGGAGTGCGCCGGCAACGGCCGGAGCCTGATGAGCCCGGTGCCGCCCGGGCTGCCGTGGGGCGAGCGGGCGGTGGGTTGCGCCCGGTTCGCCGGGGTGCCGTTCCGCGCGGTGGCCGAGCGGGCGGGGCTGACCGGGGACGCGGTGGAGTACGTGTTCACCGGCGCCGACCGGGGTGAGGTGGACGGCCGGTCCGTGCCGTTCGAACGCAGCCTGCCGGTGGCGGCGGCGCTGGACGGGGACACCCTGCTGGCCACCGAGCTCAACGGCCGCCCGCTGACCCCCGAGCACGGCGCGCCGGTCCGGCTGGTGGCGCCCGGCCGCTACGGGGTGGCGGACGTGAAGTGGCTGGTCGCCGTCCGGGCGGTGGACGAGCCGTTCGACGGGCCGTTCCAGGGCGGCTCGTACGTGTACCGGGAGGCGGTCGGCACGCCCGAGGGGCCGGTGGGCGCCGTCCGGGTGCGCTCGCTGGTGACCGACCCGGCGCCCGGTGCGGAGCTGGCGGCCGGCCGGGAGGCGGTGCTGCGCGGCCACGCCTGGTCGGGCGGTCCGCCGGTGCGGCTGGTGGAGGTCCGGGTGGACGAGGGCCCGTGGGCGGCGGCCGAGCTGGTGCCCGGGGACGGGCGGTACGCGTGGAGCGACTGGTCGCACCGGTGGACCCCGCCGGAGCCGGGCCGCTACCGGATCACCGTCCGGGCCACCGACGCCGAGGGCGCGGTCCAGCCGCTGGCGGCGCCGTGGAACGCGGACGGCTACGGCTGCAACCCGGCCGCGGTGGTCGAGGTCGTCGCGGTCGAGGTCGCGGTGGGCGACGCCGCAGTGGGCTGAGCGGCGACCCCGGGCCGGGCGCCGGCGGCGGAGAGAGAGGGTGAGCGCGAGTGGACAGGGCCGTGATCGAGCCGATCGTCACCACCTCCCTGGGCGACTCCAGCTACCTGCTGGTCAGCGGTGACGAGGCGGTGATCGTGGATCCGCAGCGGGACTGCTGGGAGGTGCTGGCGGACTGCCACCGGCGCGGCCTGCACGTGCGGTACGTGCTGGAGACGCACGTCCACAACGACTACCTGTCCGGCGCGCTCGAGGTGCGGGAGGCGACCGGCGCGACGGTCGCCGGGCCGGCCGCCGCCGGGTACGGCTTCGCCCACCTGCCGCTGGTGGAGGACGACGAACTGGCCGTCGGCGACACGCTGATCCGGGCGCTGGCCACCCCGGGCCACACCGCCGAGCACACCGCGTACCTGGTGCTCGACCGGGAGCACCCCGAGGCGCCGCCCGGCGCGGTGTTCACCGGCGGCAGCCTGATGGTCGGCGCCTCCGGCCGCACCGACCTGCTGGGGCCAGGGCGCACCGAGGAGCTGACCCGGGCCCAGTTCCACTCGCTGCGGCGGCTGGCCGCGCTTCCGGACGACACCCGGGTGCTGCCCACCCACGGCGCCGGCAGCTCCTGCGCCGCCGCCCCCGGCTCGGTGGAGCGGACCAGCACGGTCGGGCTGCAGCGCTTCGCCAACCCGGCGCTGACCGTCGCCGACGAGGAGGAGTTCCTGGCCCGCCGGCTGGTGGGGCTGCCGCCGGCGCCCGCGTACTACCGGCACATGGCGCCGATCAACCGGTCCGGGCCGCAGGTGCTGGGCCACCTGCCGGTGATCGGTCCGCTCACCCCCGGGCAGGTGGAGCACCTGGCCGCCACCGGCAGCACGGTGGTCGACGCGCGGGGGCGCCGGGCGTACGCCGCCGGGCACCTGCCGGGCTCGCTCGGCATCGAGCTGGACGCGTCCTTCGCGTCGCTGGTCGGCGAGGTGGTGCCGTTCGCCACCCCGCTGGCGCTGGTGCTGCCGGAACCGGCCGCCGACGCGGCCGCCGAGGCCGTCCGCCAGCTGCTGCGGATCGGCTACCGGGCGACCGGCTGGCTGGACGGCGGCATCGAGGCGTGGACCGCCACCGGCCGCCCGACCGCCTCCTTCGCCACCGCCACCACCCTGGACCTGGCCGCCCGCGGCACCGGGACCGTCACCCTGCTGGACGTGCGCACCCGGCCGGAGCCCGCGGTGCCCGGCGCGCACGCCGTCCCGCTCGGCGAAGTCGCCTCCCGCGCCCATGAGTTCACCGGCGAGGTGTGGACCGTCTGCGGGCGCGGCCGGCGGGCCACCGTGGCGGCCGGCCTGCTGGACCGGGCCGGGATCCCGGTCACCGCGGTGGTCAGCGGCGGCGCGACCGACCTGATCGGCCCGGACCGGAGCCCGGGCACGACCGCCGGACCGCCGCCGGGACCGGACCACGGACGACGACCGGCCGAGGGATGAACGGCCCGCAGATGACCGACCCACGTACCACCGACCGAGAGACGACCGACCGAGACACGACCGATCCGGGGGGAGGAAGAAGAGACGGGTGATGAGCACCGACGGGTACGCCCACCCCGAGCGACTGGTCTCCACCGACTGGCTGGCCGCCCACCTGTCCGACGGCACCATCCGGGTCGTGGACGTGGACGAGGACACCACCGCGTACGACCAGGGACACATCCCCGGGGCGGTCGGCTGGAACTGGGCCACCGACCTGCACGCCGAGGTCGGCCGCGACTACCTCGACCGGGCCGCGCTCGGCCACCTGCTGTCCGCGGCCGGCGTGGAGGAGGACACCACGGTCGTGCTGTACGGCGGCAACGACAACTGGTTCGCGGCGTACGCGTACTGGATCCTGCGGCTGCGCGGCTTCGACCGGGTCAAACTGCTCGACGGCGGCCGCAAGAAGTGGGTGCTGGAGGACCGCGAGCTCACCGAGGAGGTGATGGACTACCAGCACACCGGCTACACCGTCACCGGCGAGGAGCACCCGGAGATCCGCGCCCTGCGGTACGAGATGCTGGCCCGCACCGGCGGCGAGATCGGCCTGGTCGACGTCCGCTCGCCGGAGGAGTACCGGGGCGAGCGGCTGGCGCCGCCGCACCTGCCGCAGGAGCAGGCCCAGGTCCCCGGACACATCCCCGGCGCGGTGAACATCCCCTGGTCGCAGGCGGCCAACGAGGACGGCACCTTCAAGTCCGCCGCCGAGCTGCGCGCCCTCTACGCGGGGCAGGGCATCACCGGCGAGCGCGAGACGGTCGCCTACTGCCGGATCGGGGAGCGCTCCTCGCACACCTGGTTCGCGCTGACCGAGCTGCTCGGCTACCCGCAGGTCAAGAACTACGACGGCTCCTGGACCGAGTACGGGTCGCTGGTGGGCGCCCCCGTGGAGCTGGGAACCGCCTCCTGAACCCTCCGCCCCGGGCCCGCGGCCGACGCGCATGCGCCGCCGCGGGCCCGGTCGCGGTCAGAGCCCGCCGTTGACCACGGCGCTGGTCACCGCGCCGCGCTCGATCCCCCACTTGGTGAGGATCTTGTCGTACTCGCCGTTGCGGATCAGCTGGTCCAGCGCGTGCGCCAGCACGTCCCGCAGCCCGGTGTTCTCCTTGTTCACCGTGATCCCGTACGGGCTGGACTGCACGTACGCGCCGATCATCCGGAACCGGCCGCCGCGCTCCGGTGCCGTGTTGTACACCGCGACCGGGAAGTCGTTCAGGTCGGCGGCGGCGGTGCCCGCCAGCACCTCGGCCTGCGCGTCGGCGTCGGTGCCCAGCTCGTGGACCTGCAGCGGCTTGTTGAGCTTCTGGCAGGCGTTGATCTGCCGCTGCGCCACCTCGTCCTGGATGGTGCCGCGTTGCACGGCGACGGTGCGGCCGCACAGGCTGTCCAGCGTGCTGATGCCCAGCGGGTTGGCGCCCTTCACCAGGATCGAGGTGCCGGTCATGAAGTAGTCGATGAAGTCGACCCCGGGGTCGACCTGCTGGTTGCGGTCGTCGGTGCCCAGCTGGCGGCGCTGGGTGTCGATCACGGCAGACATCGCCAGATCGACCTTCTTCGCCTGGACGGCCGGGATCAGCTTGTCGAACGGCATGTCGACGAACTCGACCTTGAGGCCGAGGTAGCTGCCCAGCGCCGCGGCCAGGTCCGGATCGAGGCCGGACCAGGGAGCGTCGGGGGTCTTGAAGTCGACCGGCGGGTAGTTGAGGTCGGAACCGATCTTGAGGACGCCCGCGTCGCGCACCGCCTGCGGGACCCGGGCACGGAGGTCGGCGCTGGTGCGGTCGGCGGGGGAGGAGGGACCGCCGCAGGCGCCCAGCAGCAGGGTGCTGGTACCGGCGGCGGCCAGGGCTCGGACGGGAATGAGGGTATGGCGCATGGCACTCTTCTTGAGGGAGGGAGAAAGAGAGCACCGCCGGGGTCTGCCGGGGTGACGCAGTCGGACCCGCGTCGCGTGCCCTGTGGCCGCGGGGGGATGGGGGCGGCCTGTCGACGGGGGTCCGCCACCGGGGGCGGAAGAGGCCATCCTCGCACCCCGCCCGCGCCTCCCGGCCGCCGGGGCAGCCTTAAGGCGGGCTCAAGCCGGTCTTAAGGGCTGCAGGTCACGGGCGTGGTCACGTCACGCCGGTACGGCGGCGCCGGCGCGGAGGGCGATCTCCAGCTCGAACCGGGCGTCCGGACCGGTCAGGGCCGGGCCGAAGAGCTGCTGGACGCGGTGCAGGCGCCGGCGGGCGGTCTGCGGATGGATGCCGAGGCGGGCCGCCACCTCGGGGGCGGTGCCGCGGTCGGTCTGCAGCCAGGCCAGCAGGGTGGCCGCCGTCCGTTCGCGCTGCTTGGCGGTCAGCCCGGCGAGCGGGGCCAGCCGGCGTTCGGCGATCAGCCGGACCAGCGGCCGGTCGGCGAGCAGCAGCAGGTCGGCCAGCTTGTCCCGGCAGTCCAGCGGGGCGTCCGGCGGCTCGGCCAGCCGCGCCCGGACCAGTCGGGCCCAGCGCAGCGAGTCGGCGGCCCGGCCGACGGGCACCGCCGGACCGATCACCGCGCCGCGGCCGCGGACCGCCTGCACCACCCGGCAGTCCCCGAGGTACAGCTCCGGTTCGGGGACCAGCAGGTGGGGTTCGGGGTGGTCCAGGTCGGCGAGCACCGGGTCGGGCAGCCGCTCGGCGCGCGGCAGGGCGGTCGGCGGGGCGTCCAGTGCCACGCACACCACCCGCTCGGGCAGGGCCCAGTCGGCGGCGTCCGCGGCTTGCCGGACCTCCTCGGCCGACGCGCCCGCCAGCAGCAGGCCGAGCAACTGGTGGCGGGAGCGGCCGAGCACACCGGCCCGGTCGGCGCGGGCCTCCACGTACCCCTGCACGCTGGCCGCGGCGATCTCGTCGATGTGGGCGAACACCGCCTCGGCCAGGGTGACCAGCTGTTCCGGGCCGAGGCCGCCGCGCCGGGCCACCCGGGCGTAGCGGCGCCACGCGACCCGGGCACCCAGCCGGTACGCGGCCTGCAGTGCGTCCAGGCTCCGGCCCTCGGCCAGTTCGCCGCGCCCCAGCGAGCGGTAGACCCGCAGCCGGGAGGGGTCGGGCTCGGCGACCCGGGCGATCAGGTCGGTGAACTCCGCCAGGGCGGTCTCCACACCCTGTTGGATTCCCGCACCGAAATTCCCCGCGAGCGGTCGGGAGAATTCCGGAACGGCAGCTCTGATCTCCCGGATGATCTCGGCCGCGAGGGTCTTGTTCTCCGCTCTGAGTTCCGCCGAGAAATGGCGTGGAAGAGCATCCCACGGACCGGTCAATTCGACTCCTTCACGGTGCGGGCGGGTGGGGCCGCAGGGTGGAGTATGCGGCGATGTTACCGACCGGTCAATAGGTCTGACGCGCTGTTGGGACGGTACGGAGGCAGTCGCCGCGGCGGAAGCGCTCGTCGGGGTGACATCTTTCGTCGGGGCCGCGGTGAATTCCTGGCACCCGTCGCCGAAGTTTCCGTGGATTGCCGCGCGGCCCGTTGACCCGGTTCGCGGCCGCTCCTAGCTTCATGGCCGTCCGGATGTCGAGGAATTCCGGCCGAGCCGCGGAGGTGCGGAATATGAGAACGAAGAGAGTAGGCGGGGTGGGGGTTGCGGTGCTCGCCGCGGCGGGGCTGCTGGCGGGCGGCGCCCAGCCGGCGGCGGCGGGCTCGGCCCTTCCGGTCGAGTACCACTTCTCCACCGGCTTCCTGAAGGGCTTCGCCGCGCCGGACCGCGCCCCGGACGGCGCCAACGACTGGTCCTGCCGGCCCACCGCCGAGCACCCCCGTCCGGTGGTGCTGGTGCACGGGACGCTGGAGAACATGAACGACAACTGGGGCGGCGCCGCGCCCCTGCTGGCCAATGCCGGCTACTGCGTCTACGCGTTCGACTACGGCGGGGCGTTCGCCGGCGCGCCGATCCAGGGCGCCACCGCGCTGGAGGGCGGCTCGGCCACGCTGGCCGCCTTCGTCGACCGGGTGCTCGGCGCCACCGGGGCGTCCAGGGTGGACCTGGTCGGCCACTCCCAGGGCGGCATGATGGCCCGCCACTACCTGAAGGACCGGGGCGGCGCCGGCAAGGTCGGCCGGCTGGTCGGCCTGGCCCCCAGCAACAACGGCACCACGCTGGACGGCATCACCGAGCTCGGCCGCCAACTGCACCTGCTCGCCCCGGCCAACGACTTCCTGGCCGGCCCCTGCGAGGCCTGCGTGCAGCAGGAGGTCGGCTCGGACTTCCTCACCGCGCTCAACGCCGGCGGCGAGACCGTCCCCGGCGTCGAGTACACCGTGATCGCCACCCGGTACGACGAGGTGGTCACCCCCTACACCAACGCCTTCCTGCCGGAGGGCCCCCACGTCACCAACGTCACCGTGCAGGACCAGTGCCCGCTGGACGCGACCGACCACCTGGAGATCTCCTACGACCCGGTCGCGCTCACCGACGTGCTCAACGCACTGGACCCGGCCCACCCCCGGCCGGTGCCCTGCCAGGTGGTGCTTCCGGTCACCGGACCGCTGCTCTGACCGGACCATTGATTCGGCCGGACCGCTGACCCGACGAATCACCGCCGCCCGGTGCGCCCCCTCGCCGCACCGGGCGGCTCGTCGTATGGTCCGGGCGGTGTCAACCCGTACGGCCGGAGTTCAGCCGTACGGCCGCGAAGGGCTCGGCGCGGCGACGCCGATCGCCAACCCTCCAACTGCCAAGGTTCACCTGATCGGGTGCAGGCGATGTCTCCGGACGGCTCCGGGGGTGCTGAACGATCTAGTGTTTCCGCCCGGGGCGGGATCGATTCTTCAGAGCCTGTCCGACCGTCAGTTGCCTATCGCAGCAGGTGTTCTGACATTCCGTCAGATCCACCGCCTTCACGAAGGAGAGCCCTGCCCGATGCCCGTGGACACCAGCCCGGAGACACAGCAGGCGCAGAGCCAGCAGACCAGCCTCACCACGGCGGCTGCCCGCAACCTTGCCACCACGACCAAGTCCGCCCCCCAGATGCAGGAGATCACCTCCCGCTGGCTGCTGAGGATGCTCCCCTGGGTGCAGACCTCCGGTGGCACCTACCGGGTGAACCGCCGACTTGTGTACACGGTCGGTGACGGCCGGATCGAGTTCGTCCAGACCGGTGCCGCCGTCCGGGTGATCCCCCGGGAGCTCGGCGAGCTCGCGCTGCTGCGCGGTTTCGAGGACGTGGACGTGCTGACCGCCATCGCGGACCGCTGCATCCAGCGCGACTTCCGCGCCGGGGAGGTGCTGGTCGAGCGCGGCAACCCGTCCGAGCAGATCCACCTGATCGCGCACGGCCGGATCAACCAGATCTCCACCGGCAAGTACGGCGACGAGACGGTGATCGGCGTCCTGGCCGACGGCGACCGCTTCGGCGAGAACGCCCTGCTGGACACCGACGCCACCTGGGACTACACCGCCACCGCCACGACCTCCGGCACCCTGCTCATCCTCTCCCGGGCCGACTTCGCCGCGGTGCTGGCCAACTCGCCCGGTCTGCAGGCCCACATCCAGGAGTTCAGCTCGCTCCCGCTGCAGCGGCAGAACGAACTCGGCGAGGCCGAGATCGCGATGTCCTCCGGCCACCACGGCGAGGTCGAGCTGCCCGGCGCCTTCGTCGACTACGAGCTGAAGCCGCGCGAGTACGAGCTCTCCATCGCACAGACCGTGCTGCGGGTGCACACCCGTGT
Source organism: Kitasatospora cinereorecta (assembly GCF_024172095.1). Classification (GTDB taxonomy): domain Bacteria; phylum Actinomycetota; class Actinomycetes; order Streptomycetales; family Streptomycetaceae; genus Kitasatospora; species Kitasatospora cinereorecta. Next base: position 953,828 of record NZ_JAMZDX010000002.1, read on the forward strand.
CGCGGACCTCTACAACCAGCCGATGAACCAGATCGAGCAGCAGTTGAAGCTCACCGTGGAGGCGCTGCGCGAGCGCCAGGAGCACGAGCTGATCAACAACCGCGAGTTCGGCCTGCTCCACAACGCGGCCTTCGACCAGCGGATCCAGACCCACTCCGGTCCGCCCACCCCGGACGACCTGGACGAGCTGCTGAGCCGCCGCCGCGACTCCGAGTTCTTCCTGGCGCACCCCAAGGCCATCGCCGCGATCGGCCGCGAGTTCAACAGCCGGGGCCTCTACCCGGACCACGTGGACGTCCAGGGCCACAAGGTGCCGGCCTGGCGCGGCGTCCCGATCCTGCCGTGCAACAAGATCCCGATCAGCAAGGAGAACACCAGCTCGATCCTGGTGCTCCGCACCGGCGAGGACAACCAGGGCGTCATCGGCCTGCACCAGACCGGCATCCCGGACGAGTTCCAGCCCAGCCTGTCGGTCCGCTTCATGGGTATCGACGAGAAGGCGATCATCTCGTACCTGGTGACCGCCTACTACTCCGCCGCGATCATGGTGCCGGACGCGCTCGGCGTCCTGGAGAACGTCGAAATCGCGCACGGCCGTAACTAGTCGGCACGGTCGAAAGTTGAGGGTGCGTCAGTTGGATCAAGGTCCGGTGGGCCGCGATCCGGTTGGCGCACCCTCGTTTCGGGTCGAGACCAGGAAGGCCGTCCCACACCCATGCAGCGCACACTCAGACCGTCCGCCGGACCGCCCGCCCGGATAGCCGGAGCCCTCGCGGGCGCGGCCGTGATCTGCGCGGTGCTCTCCGGCGCGGCCGGGACACCCGCGCGGGCCGGCAGCGGCATCGAGGTCTGCGTCGAGACCGGGACCGCGGTCTCGGTCGGCGGGATCTCGGTCGACCTCGGCAGCGCCGTGGACGTCCAGGTCGGCGGCGACGGGCATCCGCCGCACCCCACCCACCCCACGCATCCCAGCCACCCGCCGCACCCGAGCCATCCCCCGCACCCGCCGCACCCCTGCCCGCGGCCGCCGGAACCCAGCCCCACCCCCACCCCCCGGCCGACACCCACCCCCGTGCCGACGCCGAGCCCCACGCCCACCCCGGCACCCCCGGCCGCCCCGCGCCCGGCGCAGACCCCGCCGCCCGCCCCGCAGCCCACCCCGACCCGGCCGGCCCCCGCGCGCAGCGCCGTACCCGCGCCGCCGGCCCCGCCGCCCGGTCCGCGGCCGCCCGCCCCGAAGGCCGCGGTCGTGCACTACCCGCCGCCCCTGGCCCACGCGGACCCGCCGCGGCGCCGGTCGCTCTCACCGACCACCACCCTGATGGTCGTCACCGTGCCGGCGGTGCTCGCCGCCGCCGCGCTCCGTCCCCGCTCCCGCACCGGCGGTGCCGGCCGGAGCTCCCGGTCCTGACCCGGCGTCGGCCGGACATCTCATCAACACGTGAACAGGAGTTGCCATGTCCGAGTGGCTGGCGCTCGCCATCGCCATGTCCGCGGCCTGCGTCGTGGTCATCGCCGTGGTGGTGCTCAGGCAGCGGCGGGTCGCCGCCGACGACGACCCGTCCGAGACGCCCGACGTCATCGAATACATCACGATGATGATCGGCGTGGTCTACGCGATCGTCCTCGGCCTCGCCATCGCCGGCGTGTGGGAGGCCCGCAGCTCCGCCCAGGACGACACCCTGCGCGAGGCCCAGGCGTTGCACGAGGTCAGCGCCCGCGCCGAGGTCTTCCCGGCCGACTACCGCGACCAGGTCCGCAAGGACGTCGACGCCTACGTCTCGTACGTCGTCAACACCGAGTGGGACTACATGCGCACCCACGGCGAGATCTCGCCGGAGGGTACGGCGCTGCTGGCCAAGGTGCGCACCGACGTCGCCGAACGGGCCCCGCAGAACGACCTGGAGGCGCAGGCCTACCAGCCGATGATGGACCGGATCTCCACCGCGGACGAGGCACGCAACGCCCGTGGCCAGAACGTCGGGCCGACCATGCCCGGGGTGGTCTGGTTCGGCCTGATCGTCGGTGCGGTGGTCACCGTCGGCATGGTGTTCGCGCTGCAGATCCGCCGGTCGATGCGCGAGCTGGTGCTGGCCGGCACCTTCAGCGCCCTGATCGGCTTCCTGCTCTTCCTGATCTGGGACTTCGACGACCCCTTCGGCCGGGGCATCTCGGTGACCACCCAGCCCTTCACCGACCTGTTCCCCACCATCGGCTCCTGACCGTCGCGGGCCCGTGGCGCGCTCCCGCGCCGCGGGCCTCGTCCTGCTCGCGCGAGACCAGGCCGCCGGTCAGGATGTGCACCGACGGCCAGGCCAGGAACGCGCGCGGGGTGAAGAGGCGCAGGCGCTGCCCACGCGCTCGCGGGGGGACCGAGGTCGGCCTCACGGTTGGGTACGGTCCGGGCGCCAGGCCACCCCCTTTGTGACGAGTTGGTTCTACCCCCGAGTAGAGCTGCACTGATCTCTCATCGCGTGCCACGATCGGATGCGCCAAATCCCCATCCTGGGAGCGGATGTGACTGATCGACACTTTTGGAATCTGAGCGCTGCGGAGCGAGTGCGCATCATGGCAGCTCGGGCCGAGGCGTTCGTGGTGCTCGGCGCGGCTGCGGGCGGCAATGCTCTTGCCTCGGGGAAGGCCGCGTCGAAGCCCGACGAACGCGACACCCGCCTCATGGCCAACCTCAAGGCGGCGACGTCCGGGTTGGCCATGATGGGAGCGTGTCGGACAATCGCGAAGTCGTACTTCCCGCAGGAGAAGGCAGACAGCAGGAACTGGGCTCAAGCAGCCCTTGCAGCCCTCGCCTCCGTGGCGAGTTCCGAGTTCCTGAAGGACCAGAAGCTGAGCGAGGTGGAGGCTGCATCGCTCGGCGCACTGTCGTCCGCCCTTCCGCTTGTCTGGTTCTGGGGGGTGTACGACTACGCCGCTGTCACCGGTACCAGCGTCTTTGCCGTGCCCGGGACTGCAGCGTTCGAAGCGATCATCAACATCATCCGGGACCTGGCCAGCCCGCCGCCCATGCTGGGTGAATCCGAGAAGCCTGAGCTAGGTGAATCCGAAGCGTAGGGCGCTCGCCCCCACGTCAGCACAGGCCGTCGGTCAGGAAGTGCACCGACAGCCAGGCGCGATGAACGCGAGCAGGGCGAAGCGGCGCAGCCGGAGCCAGCCGTAGGGCTGGTCCTGGGGCCGGCCGTCGCAGGCGGCGCCGAACCACTTCCAGACGTGCTCGGAGAGCGTGTCGCCCCGGTCCTGTTGAAGAGGGCCGGCGGACGCGGTCAGGCGGTGTGGGCGCGGAGGTCGGCGAGGAGGGTGGGGGCGGGCCAGGGGGTGGGGGCGGATTCGGCCTGGTGGACGAGGGTGGTGAGGCGGGCGTTGGCGGGGGCGGGGAGGTGGTGGCGGGCGGCGAGGGTGACGATCTCGCCCTGGAGGGTGTCGATCTCGGTGGGGCGGGAGCGCTGGAGGTCCTCCCACATGGAGGAGCGGGCGTGGGCGTCGATGCGCAGGCTCGCGGCGGCGAGGCGGCGGAACAGGGCGTCGGGCAGGCCGAGGACGGCGGGCATCAGGCGCGGTGGGACGGGGCCGAGGCGGGCGGGGGTGATGCCCTCGGCCCGGAATGCGGCGAGGGCTTCGCGCTGGCACAGGGCGAGACAGGCCCGGTACTCGTGCCGGCCGAGCTGCTCGCGCAGCGGCAGCCCGGAGAGTGCGTTGATCGCGTTGTTGAGGTTCATCAGGAGCTTGGCGGCCTGGACGGCGGCCATGTCCCGCCGGAGGTCGAGCCGCAGGCCGGCGCCGCGGGCGGCGGTGGCGAGCTCGGCGGCGTCGGGGGTGTCGTCGAGCATCAGTCGGCCGCCGCTGCCCTGGTGGAAGGCGGCGGGGTCGGTGCGGACGACGTTGTAGGGGACCATGCCGGCGAGGACGGTGCGGCCGGGGAGTTCGCGGCGCAGCACGTCCGGGTTGTGCAGGCCGTTCTGGAAGCTGACGACGACGGTGTCGGGGTCGAGGTGGTCGGCGAGTTGGCGGCCGGCGGTGGCGGTGTCGGCGGATTTGACGGTGACCAGGACGTAGTCGGCGCCGCGGGCGGCGTCCGGTTCGGTGGCGAGGTGCAGGTCGTGGACGGTGCGCCGGGCGTCGCCGGGGCCGGTGAGGGTGAGGCCGTCGCGGACGGCGGCCGCCATCGCGGCGGGCCGGCCGATGAGGGTGACGTCGGCGGTGGCGGCGAGCATGCCGCCGAGGTGGCAGCCGATGGAGCCGGCGCCGAGGACGGCGATCCGGGGGCGGCGGGGGAGGGGTGCGGCGGTGGGCACGGGCGGGCGGGTCCTCAGTCGAAGAGGTCGGGGTCGGAGGCGGTGATCTGGTCCCAGAGCGGGCGGGCCTGGAACCAGCCTGCCAGGTGGCTGCCGATCTGGGCCCGGGTGGTGAGCGCGGTGTCGTGGTCGATCAGCTTGGGGGTGCCGGCGGCCATCGCGAGCAGCTGGGCCTGGCAGGAGCGTTCCATGGTGATGAACCACCAGACCGCCTCGGCGACGGACTCACCGACGGTGAGCAGGCCGTGGTTCTGCAGGATGACGGCCTTGCAGGCGCCGAGCGCCTCGGCGATCCGCTTGCCCTCCTCCAGTTCGTTGGCGACGCCGCGGTAGTCGCTGTACAGGGCGTGGTCCTCGTAGAAGGCGCAGGCGTCCTGGGTGATCGGGTCGAGCGGGATGCCGAGGCTGGAGAAGGCCTTGCCGTACAGCGAGTGGGAGTGGGCGGCGGCGACGGCGTCCGGGCGGGCGGCGTGGACCTGGGAGTGGATGACGAAGGCGGCCTTGTTCACCGGGCGCTCGCCGTGCAGCAGGTTGCCCTCGTGGTCGACCAGGATCAGGTCGGAGGCCTTGATCTGGTTGAAGCTCATGCCGAACGGGTTGACCCAGAACCGGTCCGGGTGCTCCGGGTCGCGGACGGTGATGTGGCCGGCGACCCCCTCGGAGAAGCCGAAGCGGCCGAAGAGCCGGAATCCGGCGGCGAGTTGTTCCTTGCGGTAGCGGCGTTCCGCCTCGACCGAGTCAAAGGTCGGCGGCAGCGGGATGGTGACGCCGGCCGGGACCGGTCCGACGGCGGCGGACAGGGCGGAGGGAAGGGCGGAGGAAAGGGCGGAGTGCAGGGGGGTGCTCATGGCGGCTCCAGCGGTCTGCGGCGGGTGCGGCGGGTGCAGCGACAGGTGCGGACAGGGAGAACATACAGAGCTGTATCCGATACGTCGATGGATCGGATCCGGAAAGGTATGGTGATCTCGGACCGGAGGGAGGGCGCGATGCCCAAGGGTGTGACCAAGCGGCGGCCGCGGACCAGGGCGGCCCTGCTGGGCGCGGCGCTGGCGACCTTCGCCGAGCACGGCTTCCGGGCGGCGTCGATCGAGCAGATCTGCGAGCGCGCCGGGTACACCCGCGGCGCCTTCTACTCCAACTTCAGCAGCAAGGAAGAGCTCTTCCTCGCCCTCTTCGACGAGCACAGCGAGCGGACCGTCGCCCGGATCGCCGAGCGGATCGACGCCATCGCGGACGAGCAGCTCACCCTGCAGGGCGTGGCGGACGTGCTCGCCGAGATCGAGCCCGCCGAGCGGGACTGGTACCTGGTCACCACCGAGTTCACCCTGCACGCGATCCGCGACCCGCAGGCGGCCTGGGTGCTGGCGCAGCACGACGCCCGACTGCGGGCGGAGATCGCCCGCTGCCTGACCGGGTACCTGGCCCGGGCCGGCCGCACCCTCACCGCCGACCCGGAGGAGGTGGCGCGGCTGCTGATCGCGGTCCGGGAGGGCGGGCTGGCGCAGAGCTACGTCGAGCCCGAGCAGCTGCCGCCGGGGCGGCTGGAGCGGCGGTTCCTCGCCCCGCTGCTGGCGGCGCTCAGCACGGAGGCGGAGGGCGCCTGACGCGCAGGGCCGCCGGCGGTGCGCGGGCATCGGGGTGGCCGGTGGAGTTCACCGGGTGTTCATGATCCGTCTCTCGGCCGGGTGCGAAGGCCGCCGTAGGTTGTCCGAGCAAGCCCAGAGTTGTCCATACAACTCGGGAACATCCTCTCGGATCGGAGACCCCAGGCCATGCTCGACACGCTCGGTTCCGCGGACGTCGTCGTCATCGGCGCCGGCATCGTCGGCCTCGCCCACGCGCACGAGGCGCTGGAGCGCGGCCTGTCGGTGGCCGTCGTGGAACGCGCCGACCGGGCCACCGGGGCCTCGGTGCGCAACTTCGGCCACGCCTGTGCCACCGCCCAGGCCGGCGACGCCCTCCGCTACGGCATGGCCGCCCGCGCCACCTGGACGGAGCTGGCCGACGAAGCCGGCTTCTGGCTGCGCCGCACCGGCACGGTGATGGTCGCCCGGGCCGAGGACGAGCTCGCCGTCCTCGCCGAGTTCGCCGAGCTGCGCGGCGAGGACCAGGCACGGATGCTGACGGCCGGACAGGTCGCCGAGCGGGTGCCGGTCGGCCCCGACGTCGTCGGCGGCGCCTGGCTGCCCGGCGACCTGCGCGTCGACCCGCGCGCCGCCGCACCCGCCATCGCCCGCCACCTCGCCGCACGCGGCGTCGCCTTCCACTTCGCCACCACCGCGCACACCGTCGAGCCGGGCGCCGTCCGCACCAGCCGCGGCGTGCTCAAGGCCGGCGCGATCGTCCTCGCCACCGGCCACGACCTGGACCGGCACTACCCGGAGCTGGCCGCCGAACACGCCGTCCGCCGCTGCGCCCTGCGGATGCTGCGGGTCGACGCCCCCGGCGGCGCGGTCATCGAGCCGGCCGTCCAGACCGGCTACTCGCTGCTGCGCTACGCCGGGTTCGAGGCCTGCCCCAGCCTGTCCGAGGTGCGGGAGCGGCTCACCCGCGAGCACCCGGAGCTGATCGGGATGGGCCTCAACCTGATGTACACCCAGCGCCCCGACGGGACCCTCACCATCGGCGACACCCACGCGTACGACACCACCCACGACCCCTTCGACGACGAGGAGCTCGACCGGGCGGTGCTGGCCGAGACGGCGAAGCTGCTCGGCGCCGGCGAACTGACGGTGCGGGAGCGCTGGCGCGGGGTCTACGCGGCCGGCCGGGAGCCGTTCCTGGTCGCGGCTCCGGCGGAGGGCGTCCGGGTGGCGGCGGTCACCTCCGGCATCGGCATGACCACCGCCTTCGGCCTCGCCCCCGAGGTGCTGGACGGCCTCGGCCTCGGCGCCGCCGGACGCTGAACCGGCCGTCCGGTCGGTGCCTTCCGTCTCGCGCAGTTCCCCGCGCCCCTGTTGTGGTTGCTCCACTGCCTACTGGCGGAGCCACTTACACCGGCAGCAGGTGCGCGACCACCTCGGCCAGCCGGCGCGCGTTGCGGCACGGCAGCATCCGCACCACCTGGGCGTACACCGGCGCGGCGGAGTCGCCGGACCCCCACTGGGACGGCGGCTCCGGGTTCAGCCAGAGCACCTGGCGGGCCCGGTCGGCGATCCGGGCGAGCGCGGCCGGGTTCGGGTCGAAGCCGTTGGTCCGGGCGTCCCCGAGGACCAGCACGGAGGTGCGCGGGCCGACCGCGTCCAGGTGCTCGTCGGCGAACTGGCCGAGCGCCGCGCCGTAGTCGCTGCTGCCGTGGAAGCCCGCCACCCTGGCCTCGGTCAGCACCCGCCGGGCCAGCTCCGCCGGTTCCACCGCACCGCCGGTCACCAGCCGGGTGACCTCGGCGGTCCGGTTGACGAAGGCGAACACCCGCACCCGGCTGAACTGGTCGCGCATCGCCTGCACCAGCAGCATGGTGAAGTCCGAGAACCCGGCCACCGACCCCGAGATGTCGCACAGCAGCACGATCTCCGGGCGGCCCGGCCGGCGCCGCCGGTACGCCGGGCGCATCGGCACCCCGCCGGTCGACAGCGAGCGGCGCAGCGTCCGGCGCAGGTCGATCTGCCCGCGGGCCGCCTTCCGCCGTCGGGCGGCCAGCCGGGTCGCCAGCTTGCGGGCCAACGGCTGCACGGTGCGGCGCAGTTCGGCCAGCTGCTCGCGGCCCGCCGAGAGGAAGTCGACCTGGTCGGCGGTCGGGGCGATCGCCCGGGCGGCGATCCGCTCGGTGCCGCGCAGCTCGGCCACCCGGCGGCGCGCCTCGGTGCCCACCAGCGCGCGGAACTCCCGGATCCGGCGGCGGATCTCGTCCGCCTCCACCCGGTCGGTGAACTCCGGCCCGCCGCGGCCCGCCCGCAACCCCGCGAGCACCCGCGCCAGCAGGGTCTCCGGCTGCATCCGGCCCAGCGTCTGGTACGCCGACCAGCCGTCCGTACCGGGAGCGGTGCCGTAGCGGCCGAGCGCGTCCACCGCCTCGCCCGCCAGCCGGGCGAGCGCGGCCCGGTCACCGGCGGTCAGCGCCTCGGCGAGGCGCTCGCGCAGCTCGTCGACCGTGGGCGGGGCAGCCGGGTCGGGGCCGTCGGGTTGCGGGTCCTCGGCCGGCGGTGTCCGGGTGGCCTCCGGGCGGCCCACGCCGAGCGGGAAGAACAGGTCGAAGGCCGGGTCGAACACCGCCCGCTGACCGGTCGAGCGCAGCAGCGCGGCGGCCAGGCCCTCGCGCAGCCGCTCGCGGTCCGCCAGGCCCAGCACCTCCGCGACGGCGGCCGCGTCGACCGTCTCGGCCGGGCCGACCGGGACGCCGTGGCCGCGCAGCGCCTGCACCAGACCGGTGAGGCGGCCGGACAGCCGGGTGGAGGGGGCTGCGGCGGGGGCCGCCGGGCTGCCGGTCATGCCAGGGTGAGCTTCTCGGTCGCCCGGCAGATGTCCTCCTGGTGCTTGAGGATCACGCCCAGGCTGGTGCGGACCACCGCGTCGTCCAGGGAGTCCGCGCCGAGGGCGAGCAGGGTGCGGGCCCAGTCGATGGTCTCGGCCACCGACGGGGACTTGCGCAGGTCCATCGCCCGCAGCGCGTTCACCACCCGGACCACGGAGGCGGCCAGCGCCGCGTCCAGCCCGGGGACGCGGAGCCGGACGATCCGCTCCTCCAGCTCCGGGTCCGGGAAGTCCAGGTGCAGGAAGAGGCAGCGGCGGCGCAACGCCTCGGAGAGCTCGCGGGTCGCGTTCGAGGTGAGCAGGGTGAACGGGCGGCGGGTCGCGGCGATCGTGCCCAGCTCCGGGACGGTCACCTGGAAGTCGCTCAGCACCTCCAGCAGCAGGCCCTCGACCTCCAGGTCGGCCTTGTCCGTCTCGTCGATCAGCAGGACCGTCGGCTCCTCGCCGCGGATCGCGGTCAGCAGCGGGCGGGGCAGCAGGAACTCCTCGCCGAAGACGTCCGTGCGGGCGTCCTCCCACGACTCGCCCCGGCCCGCGGTGATCCGCAGCAACTGCTTGGCGTGGTTCCACTCGTACAGGGCGCGGGACTCGTCGATGCCCTCGTAGCACTGCAACCTCACCAGCCGGGCCCCGCCCACCCGGGCCACCGCCTTCGCCAGCTCGGTCTTGCCCACCCCGGCCGGGCCCTCCACCAGCAGCGGCTTGCCGAGCCGGTCCGCCAGGAACACCGTGGTGGCCACCGCCGTCGACGCCAGGTACCCGACGGCGGCAAGCCGCTCGGTCACCTCGTCCACCGAGCCGAAGAAGCCCGAGGTCTGGTCGCGCATACCGCCAACTCCCGTCCGTACGAACCGTCCGGCCGCCACCTTACTGGCCGGTCACATCCGCGCGGGAGCCCCTGCGAGGGCCGGCACGCGGTCGTGGGGCGTGAGGTGCGGGGGAGTCGGAGCGGTCCAGGTGGCCGGTGGCGAGGCGTGGCCGGGTGCGGCGGAGCCGCCACGCGGTGGGGGCCGGTGGCGGCTGGGCCGGGGGTGGGGGTGGGCGTCAGGCGAGCTGGGCGAGGAGGGCGGCGGCGGTGTCGGCGGAGGAGCCGGGGTTCTGGCCGGTGATCAGGTTGCGGTCGACGACGACGTGGGACTCCCAGGGGCGGCCCTCCTGGACGTCGATGCCGGCGGCGGTGAGGCGGTCCTGGAGGAGCCACTTGGCGCGCTCGGCGAGGCCGGCCAGGGTCTCCTCGGTGTTGGTGAAGGCGGTGGCGCGGTAGCCGGCGAAGACGTTGGTGCCGTCGGTGAGGGTGGCGGCGAGCAGGGCGGCGGAGCCGTGGCAGACGACGGCGAGCGGCTTGCCGGAGGCGAGGGCGGCGACCAGGAGGCGGCCGGAGGTCGGGTCGACGGCGAGATCCTCCATCGGGCCGTGGCCGCCGGGGTAGTAGACGGCGTCGAACTCGGCGAGGTCGACGTCGGCGAGCGCGAGCGGGTTCTTCAGCTCGGTGAAGGCGTCGAGCGCGGCGGCGACCTTGTCGGCGTTCTCCTGGCCGCCGTTGGCGTCGGCGCCGAGGCTGCCGCGGTCGGCGGTGGGCAGGACGCCGCCGGGGGTGGCGACGGCGACCTCGTGGCCGGCGCCGGTGAGGGCCAGGTACGGGACGGCGACCTCCTCCGCCCAGTAGCCGGTGGGGTGCTCGGTGCCGTCGGCCAGGGTCCAGTGGGTGGCGCCGGTGAGGACGAAGAGGATCTTCGACATGGGGTTCTGCTCCTGTGGGTCTTCCGGGCGGAGGGGTGGAGGTGCGGAGGGTCGGACGTCGGAGTGGACGGTTCGACAGTAGGGCGCTCTGCCATCGGCAGACCAATGACGCGGCCGATGACTGCCATCGGTGTTTCAATGAGTGGCATGGATCTGAACCTGCTGCGCACCTTTCTGGCCGTCCACCGGGCCGGTTCGTTCACCGCGGCGGCCCAGGTGCTGGGCCTGTCGCAGTCGACGGTGACCGCGCAGATCCGGACCCTGGAGCGGCAGCACGGGCGGGAGCTGTTCGAGCGGTTGCCGCGCGGGGTGGCGCCGACCCCGGTGGCGGACGAGCTGGCGGCGCGGGTCGCCGGGCCGCTCGACGCGCTGGCGGCCGCGACGGGCGGCGGCGGTACGGGCGGCGACGCGGAGGCACCGCCGGAGCCGGTCCATCTGGCCGGGCCGGCGGAGCTGCTGTGCACCTCCGTGCTGCCGGCGCTCGCGCCGCTGGTGGCGGACGGGTTGCGGCTGCGGGTGGCGACCGGGCTGACCGATCCGCTGCTGGAGGAGCTGCGGGCGGGGCGGCACGATCTGGTGGTGGCGACCCGCCGGCCGCCGGGCCGGACGCTGTCCGCCGTCCCGCTGGCGGACGAGGAGTTCGTGCTGGTGGCGGCGCCGGTGTGGGCGGAGCGGCTGGGCGGGCGGCTCGCGGCCGAGGGGCCGGCCGCGCTGCACCGGGTGCCGCTGGTCTCGTACGCGGAGGACCTGCCGATCGTCCGCCGCTACTGGCGGCATGTGTTCGACCGGCGGCTGGTCTGCCGGGCTGCGCTCACCGTGCCGGACCTGCGGGGCGTGGTGGCGGCGGTGGCGGCCGGGGCCGGGTTCGCGGTGGTGCCGCGCTACCTGTGCGAGGGCGAACTCGCCTCCGGGGCGCTGGTGCTGCTGCACGAGCCGGCGGACGTACCGATCAACACCGGGTACCTGGTGCAGCGGCCGGGCGCGGCCGCCAACCCGCAGGTGGCGCTGGTCCGCGAGCGGCTGCTGACGGCGGCGCGGTCCTGGTGAACTGAAGGGCTACCGCCTGGTATTGATGCATCGTCGGGTCTTCCCTTTACTTGTCATGGCGCCGTCGCCGACGGGGTCGTACCGGCACGCCCACTCGCCTCGGGAGAACCCTCATGCCGCTCCTCCGCCCACGCCGTGCCGCGGTGGCCGCCGCGGTCCTCGCTCTGACCGGCCTGGCGGCCGGCCAAGCCGCCGCCGTCCCTGCCGCCACCGCCCCCGCCTCTGCCCGGCCGACCCCGCTCAAGGGCCAGGTGGCCGCGGCCGAGGACCGGGTCGCCCGTGACCTGGCCGTCTCGCTCGCCGACGCCGGCTGGAGCGCCCGGGTGCGCTCCGCGGTCGGCACCGGGCCCGCCGGCCTCGCCCCGCTGGCCGCCGGATCGACCGCGCGGGCGGCCGGCGCGCTCGCCAGATCCGTGGCCGACGGCGACCGCTCGATAGCCGCCGCCAAGGGTCTGGACGCCGGAGTCGGTCCGCTGCTGCGGGTCCAGCTGGCCGACCCCTCGATGCGGGCCGCGCTGGACGCCGGCGCCGCCCCGCTGGTGGCCGTCGCCGTGGCCGACGAGCACGCCCGCACTATCCGCGCGTACGACTCCGCGGGCCGGGTCCACACCCTGGACGCCGCGCGCGTCCCGGCGCAGCCCGTCTACCTGGTCGACCTCGACGGAGCGAAGGCGCTGGCGGCCGGAACGGCCGTGCTGCAGAAGGAGTTCGCCGACCGCGGGCTGACCGGCGCGCAGGCGGCCGGCGGCTGGTGGGGCACCAAGATCGACGGCATCGAGGTCAACGACGACCAGGAGCCCTGGTTCAAGGGCGCCGCCGAGATGTTCAGCCTGGTCAGCGGCTTCGGCCAGGACGGCAAGGTCCGGGTCGACTCGGTCGCCATGCCCTACCTGCAGTACGACAAGACCGTGTACTACCCCAACCAGATCCTGGTGAACTGGTCGAACTACAAGTACAACCTGGCCGATGTCGTACTGATGGAGGACGACGGCGACACCAACTACCTCGCCCTCGCCCAGGCCGTCGCCGCCGCCCTGCTCACCATCGCCGACCAGGGCGCCTACATCCCCCTGGTCAATGCCGTGCTGGGTGCCATGCCCAGCAGTTGGTGGACCGACGACCCGGACTACGTCGAGTCCTGGTACACCCTCGCCCGCACCAGCACGGGCCGGCTGAACGGCGCCAGCGGCAACGGCTGGATGACCGTCGAGCCGTACTTCGTCGGGCAGTTCTGAGCCGTCCGGCGAGGGGCGGCGGGCCGCGGGGCGGACCGCCCGGGAGGGTCAATCGGGCCGGTGGGCAGGCGTTTTGCGCCAGGGCACCGGTTTGGTCGAATCCGTTGACGCTCCTGGCGGCAGGTCGTAGGGTCACGCCCCATGGACGCCGGTCGGTGATCCGGACCGGGTGCGCGGCACGCTCCCGGCCCCGGCCCACCGCCCCTCGCCGGACCGTCCAACGAGGCGCCAACCATGCCGTCCCTGTGCCGAGTTCACCGGACGGCAGTGGTCGATCGCGCCTTTTTCCCGCACGCCTCGGGCCGCCCTGCGGCCGTGGGCGGGCACGGTCCGGCGTCCCCTGATCCGCTCCAACGTCGCAAGGGATGCACGGTGACCGGTTCTACGCTGCCCAGAGCCTCCGCGCTCGGTCTGGTCTGCGCGCTGCTGCTGTCCGGCTGCGGCTCCGTCGGACTCGGGTCCGGCTCCACCATCACGGTCACCATCGGCGTGGACGGCCCGCTGACCGGCAAACTCGCCGACCTGGGCCTCGGTATCCGGTACTCGGCCGAGCTGGCGGTCGCCAAGGCCAACGCCAAGAACACCGTTCCCGGCGTGAAGTTCGTCCTGGACGCCAAGGACGACCAGGCCGACGAGCAGATCGCCCGCACCAACGGGGAGGCGTTCGCCGCCGATCCGAAGGTGATGGGCGTGGTCGGCCCGCTGACCTCGTCCGGCGCGCTCGAGATGGCCCCGGTGCTGTCGAAGGCCGGCCTCGCCGAGATCTCCCCGTCCAACACCGCACCCGCGCTGACCTGGGGCGCCGACTACCGGGCGAGCGGCAAGAAGCGCCAGTACGCCACCTACTTCCGCACCGTCACCACCGACGCCGTCCAGGGCCCGCTGCTCGCCCGGTACGCGCACAGCAAGCTCGGCTCCACCCGGGCCGCGGTGGTCAACGACACCAAGGCGTACGGCACCGACCTGGCCGCCGAGTTCGCCGGCGCCTTCGAGGAGGCCGGCGGCAAGGTCGCCTTCCGCGCCACCATCCAGGACGGCACCACCGACTTCACCAAGCTGGCCGCCCAGATCGCCGCCGCCAAGCCCGACATCGTGTACTACGGCGGCGAGCACCCCGAGGGCGGCCCGCTCTCCGCCGCGCTCAAGGCGGCCGGGGTCAAGGCGCCGATGGCCGGCGGCGACGGCCTGCACACCGACGGCTACCTCAAGGCGGCGGGAGCGGCGGCCAACGGCGACCTGGCCAGCCAGCCGGGCATCTCGGTGGAGGGGCTCGCCTCGGCCTTCACCTACCTCGACGCCTACCACGCGGCGGGCCACAAGGAGGAGGCCGGGCCGTTCGGCCCGTACGCCTACGACTCCACCTGGGCGCTGATCCAGGCCGTCGGACGGGCCCGCCAGGGCAAGAACGGCACCGAGCTGACCGGCGCGGCGCTGCGCAAGGCGGTCGCCGACGCGCTCCAGGAGGTCTCCTTCTTCGGTGTCACCGGCGACGTCGCCTTCGACGAGTTCGGGGACACCACCAACCAGGTGGCGTCGATCTACCAGGTCCAGAAGGGCGCCTGGACGGCGATCGTGCCGTTCGGCCGGCTGCGCGACTTCTGATCGCGGATGAAGCGAATCCGTCGCCGCAATCGCCCCTCGCTGTCAGAAACGCCCCGGTTGTGTGCATTTCCCGTCGTCCGGGTCATATGACCATCCTGCTCGACTAGCGTGCGAGCACCGGGCCGGCGTTCGACCGCCGCGACATCCCGGGTCGGCACGACGGATTGCAGGGGCATGTCGGAGATCGCCGTACCGGGGCGCGCGGGCCTGGGCTTCGCCCGGATCCTGACCGGCACCCCGCGCGAGCTGATCTCCGGGACGCTGCTGGTGGCGGGCGACCCCGGCGGCGCCATCCACCTCAGGAACGGCGCCATCGCCGAGGTGGCGTCACCCGGCGCGCCCGGGGTGGACACCCTGCTGCTGCGCTCGGGCCGGATCGGTGAGGCGGACTGGGCGGCGGCACTCCGGCGCGGCGCCGACGCGGAGGGCGTCGGCGCCGAGCTGGTCTCCCGGGACCTGGTCGGCGTGGCCGAACTGCAACTGCTCTGCGAGATGGCGGCGCTGGACGGCGCACTCGCGGTCGGCCTCGGCCGGATCGACGGCGTCACCCTCGACCCCGAGGTCTGCGCCGCCCGCCTGGCCGCACCGCACGGCATCGAACCGGAGTGGCTGCTCCAGGAGGCCGAGCGGCGGATCCGCGCGCTCGGCTCCCGGGGCCCCGCGCTCTCCCCGTTCCGCGACCGGCCCGTCCGGACCGCCGCCGCGACCGCACTGCTCGAGGGGGCAGGCGCGGTCACCGGCGAACGGCGGGAGATCCTGCTGCGGACCGACGGCCGGCGCAGCGCCCGGGACATCGCCTTCCTGCTCGGCCGGAGCCTGTACGCCGTCACGGTGGAACTCTCCCGGCTGCTCGCCGAAGGGCTGCTCGAACGGGCCGCCGCCGCGGGCGCCGAACCCGCCGGGAACGAAGGCACGTCGCCGGAGGCTCCGCCGGACCGGCCTGCGCCGCCGGACCGGCCCGCGGGGCTGCCGCACCGGCGGCCCGGCGCGAGTGGGATCACCGACGTCCTGCCCGTGCCGCCGGTGGCCGGCCACTGGCGGCCGTCCGCCGCACTGATCGCCCGCTACCGGGCACGGCACGAAGCCCGGGTCGGCACCCACGACGCCCCGGACGGCACCCATGGAACACCTGGAACTGGAGGGCTGTGACTACCACCGATGCGCAGCTGATCGCCGAGCTGCGGGACCTGCGCGACCGGGTCGTCGGGGTCACCGACGTCCTGGTGGCGTCCGCCGACGGACTGCTGATCACGGCGGAGACCGACCGGGCGGTGGACGCGGAGGCGCTGGCCGCGCTCACCGCGGCGGCGCTCGGCGTCGCCCGACGGACCGGCGCCCTGGCCGGGCGGGGTCTGCTCGACCACGCCTCGGCCCGGTTCACCGGCGGCTGCCTGACCGCCCACGCGATCGGCGAGACGGCCCTGATCGGCGTCCTCGGCGACGCGGGCACCGACCTGGGCCGGTTGAACACCGAGGCGCGGGCCTCGGCGGAGCGGATCGGCGGCCTGCTCACCGGCGCGCCCGCCGCACCCGTCGTACCCGCACCCGTCGTACCCGCACCCCCGGCCCACCCCACCACCACCCACGCGCCAGCACCTGAAGGAGCACGATGAGCCTGCCCGAGACGCGGAGCCTGCAGAGCATGTCCGATCGGATCACCAGCCTGGTCAAGGGCCTGCGCTCCGAGGTGCCGGACTGTGTGGCCGCGGGCGTCATCGACATGTCGACCGGCATGCTGCTGTCGGTGGAGACCGTCGACTCGCACCCGCCGGAGGTGCTCGACATGCTCGCCGCGGCCACGCTCGACCTGTTCCAGGGCCGCAACGTGGTGATCATCGAGGGGATCTTCAAGGAGCGGCGCGGGGTCGTCAGCGACCGCCACTACTTCCAGGAGATCCTGGTCAACAGCGACAACCTCACCCACCTGTTCCTGCGGGTGGACAGCACCGACGAGGTGGTTGCGGTGGTGGTCTGCCGCAAGACGGTGAATGTCGGCATGCTGTTCGCGCAGTCCCGTCGGGTGCTGAAGGACCACGGGCCGCTCTGACCGGGGCGGGGGCGGGGGCGGGGGTCGGCGTGAAGTCGCCGACAACTCGCCCGACTTCCCGCGATGTCCGGCCGGCCGGCGGGCGGAGTGGCAGGCTGGACCTGCCCAGCCTGCCGTCCCGCCCGGCGGCCCGACCACGCGAGGAGCACCGGCCGTGACCGAACAGCAGACCGACGTGATCGTGATCGGCCTCGGCCCCGGTGGCGAGCACGTCGCCGGCCGGCTCGCCGAAGCCGGCCTGGACGTCGTCGGCATCGAGGCCGAACTCGTCGGCGGGGAGTGCCCCTACTGGGGCTGCGTCCCCAGCAAGATGATGATCCGGGCCGGCAACCTGCTCGCCGAGGCCCGGCGGATCCCCGGCCTGGCCGGTGACTCGCGGGTCGCCCCCGACTGGGCGCCGGTCGCCGCCCGGATCCGCGACGAGGCCACCGACGACTGGAACGACCAGGTCGCCGTCGACCGCCTCACCGGCAAGGGCGGCCGCTTCGTCCGCGGCCGGGCCCGGCTCACCGGACCCGGCCGGGTCGCGGTGGACGACCTCGCCCTGCACGCCCGCCGCGGCATCGTCCTGGCCACCGGCGCCCGCCCCACGGCCCCGCCCGTCCCCGGCCTCGCCGACATCCCGTACTGGACCAACCGGGACGCGGTCGCCACCAAGGAGCTCCCCGAATCGCTGCTGGTCCTCGGCGGCGGCGCGATCGGCCTCGAACTCGCCCAGGTCTTCGCCCGGTTCGGCACCACCGTCACCGTCGTCGAAGCCCTCGACCACCTGCTGCCCGCCGAGGAGCCCGAAGCCGGCCGGCTCGCCGCCGAGGTCCTCGAACGCGAGGGCGTCGGCCTGCGCACCGGCGCCCGGGCGGTCCGCGCCGAACACGACGGCGTCACCTTCACCCTCCGGCTGGAGGGCGGCGAACTCCTCTCCGCCGAACGGCTCCTGGTCGCCACCGGCCGCCGCGCCGAACTCGCCGGACTCGGTGTGGAGACGGTCGGACTCGACCCGACCGCGCACGCCGTCCCCACCGACGGACGGATGCGGGCCGCCGACGGGGTTTGGGCGATCGGCGACGTCACCGGGCACGGCGCCTTCACCCATGTCGCCATGTACGAGGCCGGGATCGCCGTTCGCGACATCCTCGGCGAGGACGGCCCCGAGGCCGACTACCGCGCCCTGCCCCGGGTCACCTTCACCGACCCCGAGGTCGGAGCCGTCGGCATGACCGAGCGCCAGGCCCGCGCGGCCGGCCTGCGGGTGCGCACCGGCAGCGCGCCGATCCCCTCCTCCGCCCGCGGCTGGATCCACAAGGCGGGCAACGACGGCTTCGTCAAACTCGTCGAGGACGCCGACCGCGGCGTGCTGGTCGGCGCGACCAGCGCCGGACCGGCCGGCGGCGAGATGCTGTACGGCCTCGCCGTGGCGGTCCAGGCCGAGGTGGCGACCGCGCGCCTGCGGCACATGATCTACGCCTACCCGACCTTCCACCGCGCGATCGAGGCCGCCCTGGCGGACCTGGGCTGAGCCCGCAGCAGGCTCCGCCGGGTCGGGGGAGGCTGTGGCGCTGCTATTCGAGGGCGCCGGAGAGGAGGCCCGCGGCGTTGCAGCTGGTGGGGGCGGGGGCGGTGGGGGGCTGGCCGATCTGGCGGCAGGTGACGGTGAGCGTGATGTGCTGGCCGCCGGTGACGATCAGGGCGGAGGACCAGTGGAAGTCCTGTTCGCGGAAGTTCTCCAGGGCGGGTGACAGCAGCGGCTTGTCGTCGACCGCGATGGTGATGGTGCCGGTGTCGCCCTGCGGGTTCTCCAGGACCAGGTCGGTCAGCCGCAGGGTCTTGCCCGCCGGCACCGGGAAGGTGTCGGTGGCCTGCTTGTCCTGCTTGGGCGCGACCGTCAACCGGTGGGAGAACAGGGCCGCGCCGGCACCGGGTTCGGGCCCGGTCCCGGGGGTGGCGGGGCCGGACGCGCCGGGGGAGGGTGTCATCCCGGCCGCCTTCTGGGCCGCCGCGGCGGCGTTCTGCGCGCCCGCCGC
Organism: Kitasatospora cinereorecta; assembly: GCF_024172095.1. Taxonomy (GTDB): domain Bacteria; phylum Actinomycetota; class Actinomycetes; order Streptomycetales; family Streptomycetaceae; genus Kitasatospora; species Kitasatospora cinereorecta. The sequence continues at coordinate 972,297 of NZ_JAMZDX010000002.1, forward strand.
CTTCTGGGCGGCCTCCGCCGCCTGCGACTGCGCGGCCTGGACGGGGTCCTTGACCGCCTCCTTCGCAGCGCTGCGCACCGCCGGCCGCAGCAGCCCGAACCACACCCCGGCCAGCGCCGCGGCCACCGCGACCACGGCGACCAGGGCCTTCAACAGCCCCTTGCCGAGCACGGGTTGCTGCAGGTAGGTGCCGTCCAGGGTGATCGGTGCGCCGCCCTCCGGGGTGACCTGCACCTGGAAGGCGTGGGGGACGGCCTGGCCGCGCCAGATCCGCCGCTTCGGCTTGACGCCGGCCCGGACGAACGCGGCCCGGCCGGGCTCGGTGACGGTGGGGACCTGCGGCAGGGAGAAGGTGAGCAGTTCCCCCCGGTCGGAGCCGGAGAGGGTGGCGGCGACCGGCCGGTTGCCGCGGTTGTCGATGGCGATGCGGTGCCGGGCACCGCCGCGTCCCTGGGACATCCGGGGCAGCAGTTCGGCGTCGAGCCGTTCGACCGGCAGCACCTCCAGCACGCCCTCGGGGACGAGGGTGTGGTCCGGCCGGTCCACCGACACCACCCGGACCGCGTACGGCACGGTGCCGGCCGGCGGCGCGGGTTCGGCCGGCGGGCGGAGCACCAGGATCGCCTGCGCGGTCCGCCCGGGATAGACGGAGACCGACTCGGGCTCGACGACGGCCCAGCCGGCGGGAGCACCGACCACCTCGAACCGGAACGCCTCCACGATCTCGCCGGCCCCGCCGGCGGAGCGCAGCTCGAGGCCGACCCGGGTCTCCTCGCCGGGGCGCACGGACGTCGCGGACGGTTCCAGGCGCGCGGTAGTGGTCATGCGGCGAGCGTACGGAGCGACCGTCGCGACGACAGGTGTCCCGGGGCCACACTTCCGGGCACCGATGCTGCCCGTTGAGTCCTTGTGGACTGCCTGCTGACTGCCCGAGGGTTCACTGGCCACACGGACCGGACGACCTGCGCGGCGGACACCGCGCACCCAGGGCATCGGGGGGACACCATGCGCTATCACGGGAGCAACGGCGCCGAGCGGATCCGGGTACGGCTCAGTGCCCAGGACCCGATCTCGTACGCGGGACTCGCCGGACAGCTCAGACCCTGCCCGGAGCTTCGGCTCCTGGGCGAACAGGAGGAGACGGACCAGGCGACGGTGGTCGTGGTCGCACTGGACCGGGTGGGCGAGGAGGAGGTGCAGACGCTCCGTCAGCTGCGGCGCGGACCGTCCGGGCGGATCGTGCTGGTCGGCACCGACCTGGACGACGCGGGCCTGGTGGCCGCCGTCGAGTGCGGGGTGGTCGGAGTGGTGCGGCGGACCGAGGCGACGGCCGACCGGCTGGTACAGACGATCCTGGCCGCCGCCCGAGGGGAGGGAACGGTGCCCGCCGACCTGCTCGGCCGGCTGCTGGAACAGGTCGGCCGACTGCAGCGGCAGGTGCTCGACCCGCGCGGGCTCGCCTTCTCCGGGCTGTCCACCCGGGAGGTCGAGGTGCTCCGGCTGGTCGCCGCCGGGCACGACACCGCCGAGATCGCCGAGGCGCTCTCCTTCTCCGAACGGACCGTCAAGAACGTCCTGCACGAGATCACCACCCGGCTCCAGCTGCGCAACCGCTCCCACGCGGTGGCGTACGCGATGCGCGAGGGGTTCATCTGACCCCTGCTCCCGCCCGATCGGGCAGGGACCTGTTCCCGCGGTGCTGCCCTCCGGCCCCGGGACCCCCCGGTGGCGGCACGCCAGGGTAGCGGCGAGGAGGGAGAGCCGGATGCCGTCGACCCGCCCGGGTGCGCGGGGGACCCGTCCGGACGACACGGTGCGACGAGGCGCGCTCACCCCTGGCCGGACCCGCCGGACGCCGGCGGTCGCGGTCTCCACGGCCCTGGTGGCCGCTCTCCTGGCGGCGGTGGCCCTGACCATCGGCCGCGGCGGGCCGCTGCCCGTCCGCCCGGCCGCCGCCGAGCCCGCCCCCGGCCGGCTCGCGTACAGCGCCGGGTACGAGAACCGCAGCCTGATGCTGCTCCGGGGGCCGGACGCCATGGCCCCGTTGCTCGGCGCCGGCGAGGCCGCGGACGACTGCCAGCCGGCCGTGCACGGCGACACCGTGGTGTGGGTGAGCGACCGCAACGGCGGCGGCGAGGACCTGATGGTGCGTTCGGCCGGTCGGCCCGCGTCCGTCCTGCTCGACCTGCCCGGCTGGCGGATCAAACACCCGGCGATCTCGCCCGACGGTGCCTGGGTGGCCTTCACCGCCTGGCACGACGCCTCCGAGTGGGACTGGTGCCGGCAGGACCCGTCGGTCGAGAACTACCCGGCGGCCGGCGCCGACCCGGACGCCACGCCCGCGGTGTGGATGATGCGGCTCGACGGCACCGAGCGCCAACGCGTGGTGGCCGGCGGTGGATGGCCCAGCTGGTCGCCGGACGGCCGCGAGATCGCGTTCGAGCGCAACCGGCGGATCCACCGCGTCACCGTGCCCACCCTCGGCCCGGTGACCGAGAGCGAGGTCGACACCGGACCCGGCGAGGCGCGCAGCCCCGCCTGGGAACCCGTCGGCGGCCCCGGGCACGGCCGGATCGCCTACGTCACCCTGGTCGACCAGGTACAGGCCCTCGCCGTCGTCCCCACCTCCGGGGCCGACCGGCGGGCGGAGGTGCTCGCCCGCGGGTCCGGCGAGAGCGCGGCCGAGGACGTCGCCTGGTCACCGGACGGCACCGCGCTCGCCTTCCTCAGCGGCCTCGTCCTCCGGGTCGATTCGGCCACCGGCTGCCCGACCTGCACCGGCACCCGGCTCACCACCGACCCGGACCAGCGACTGGAGTCGGTCGCCTGGTACAGCCCGCCCGGCGGCCCGTCGACCGTGCTGCTCACCCGGCTGAACATCGACTACAGCCACCTGGAGAGCGCCCGCCCGGCCGACCCGCTCGACCGGCACGACCTGCTGCCCCAGGACCAGAGCGGCAGCTTCTCCGACGACACCCCGGCCTGGTCCCCGGACGGGCAACGGGTGGCCTTCGTCCGCACCACCTACCACTCCGACGCGCCATCGACCTCGCGTGTGCTGGTCGGCGACCCGAACGACCTCGGCCGGGCCGAGCAGCTCACCGGCACCGGGATCGAGGACCGCCTCGACCAGCTGCGCCCCGCCTGGTCCCCGGACGGCAGCCGGCTGGTCCTCGCCCAGGCCGAGCCGGAGAGCGGGACCACCTTCGGGGCCTCGCGGATCACCGTCGCCGACGTCTCCGGCGGGGTGAGGAACGTACCGACGTACGACGTGCCGACCCCCGACGACGGCTGCACCCGGGCCGACACCGACCCGACCTGGTCGGCGGACGGGACCAGGATCGCCTTCAGCCGGGGCGTCTCCTGCCCGGTGCCCGTGGTCGGACTCGCGCCCGGGCTCGCGGCCGCCGTCCGCCACGTCTGGAGCGTCCGGGCCGCCGACGGGGCCGACCCGCGCGACCTCACCGCCGCCCAGTGCGGTGCCGACTGCCCGGTGGCCGACCAGCGCCCCGCCTACGCCCCGGTGGGCGACCGACTCGCCCTCCGCCGCACGCTGTTGACCGTCGAACCGGATCCCTCGCCCAGCCCCGGCAGCCCCTCCCCGGCACAGCCCCGGATCGCCGCCGCAGCCCCCACCGCCCCCGGGCTGCGCGCCGACGGCCCGTACGGGGTGCTGCTCACCATGGGCGGCGGCGGGCAGGGCTGCCGGATCGTGGTGCCCTGGACCGGGGCCTGCCCGAGCGTCCGCCCACGCGGCGGCCCGCCGTCCACCGGCTCGCCGTTCCGCGATCCCGGCAGCCCGGCGTGGTCGCCCGACGCCCGGCAACTCGCCTTCGACACCGAGGTCCAGGCCGGCGACGGCAACAGCACCGCGATCGGCGTCGCCGACGCCGACACCGGCGCCGGCCGGGTCCTGCCCGCGAAGGTCGGCACCAGCCAGTCCGCCGCCACCTGGCAGCCCACCGCCGACCTGGACGTCGCCCTGACCGCCGACCGGGCCCAGCCCGTCCAGGGCGAGACCACCGTCCTCACCCTCACCGTCACCAACCTCGGACCGGCCGTCAGCAGCCTCACCGGCACCCACGTTGTGCTGCCGGCCGGCCTGGAGGCCGTCGGCGCCGCCCGGCCCTCCCAGGGCGGCTGCACCGCCGGCGCGCTCGACTGCGACCTCGGCCGGCTCGCCGCCGGCGCCGCCGCGACCGTCCAGGTCACCGCCCGGGCGAACGGCCTCGGCCCGCAACAGGCCACCGGACGGGCCGACAGCCGGCTGCCCGACCCCCGGGCCGACAACAATCAGGCCCAGGCCGCCGTCACCGTCGCGGCGGCCAAACTGCCCGACCCCGCCGTCACCGCCCAGGCCACCCCTGCCACCGTCCGGGTCGGCGAGCCGGCCGCCGTCGCCTTCACCGTCCGCAACCAGGGCGCCGCCACCGCCTACGGCGTCGGCCTCGCCGTCACCGTGCCGCCCGGCCTGCACGTCGTCTCCACCACGCCCGCCTGCGACCCGGCTGCCTGCTCGATCGGCACCCTCACCGCAGGAGCCCAGACCACCGTGACCCTGGTGGTCACCGCCGACACCCCGCTCACCGCCACCCTGACCGGCCGGGTCGGCAGCGAGCGGGGCGACGCCGACCCCGCCAACGACCAGGCCACCGCCACCCTCACCGTCCTCGGCCGCGACGCCCCGCTGCGGGCCGACCCCGCGGTCTCGGTCATCGTCGACCCCGCCTCCGCGTACGTCGGCGGCACCGTCACCGCCCGTTACACCGTCCGCAACCTCGGCCCGGCACCCGCCACCGGCGTCACCCTCACCACCGCCGGGCCGCCCGGCGCCACCACGCTCTCCGCACCGCCCGACTGCACCGCGGCCGGCTGCCCGATCCCCGTCCTGGCACCCGGCGCCGCCACCACCGTCACCGTGCTGCTGCGCCCCGGCGCGCCGTTCGCCGGAACGGTCACCGGCACCCTCACCACCACCGGCGACGACGCCCAGACCGCCAACGACACCGCCACCGCGCCGCTGACGGTGCTCCAACCCGCCGTCCGGCTCGACCCGGTGCTCGGCCCGCCCGGCATCGTCACCCTCGCCCACGGCAGCTCCTTCCCGCCCGGCACCGCGCTGCGGCTGCGCTGGAGCACCGGCGTGACCGCGGCCGCGGCACCCGTCACCGTGGCGGCCGACGGCACCTTCACCGCGCCCGTGCTCGCTCTGGTCCAGGACACCCTCGGCCCCCGCGAACTGATCGTCACCCCGGCCGCCGACCCGCCCGCCTTCGGCGAGGTCAGGACCGGCTTCCGGGTCGTCCCCGGCGTGCTGCAGCCCGCCCCGTACCAGCGGCGGCGGTGACACCGGTGATCCACGAGATCGACGAGGCGCTGCGCGCCCTGATCCGCGCCGAGGTCCTGGCCGGCACCGAGGTCGACCTGGTTCTCGACGCCCCCACCCGCGACTGGGCCGCCCGGCGCAACGCCCCCACCGTCAACCTCTACCTCTACGACATCCGGGAGGACCTGCGCCGGGCCTCCCGCGGCCGGCAGAACGTGTACGACGACGAGGGCACCGTAGTGGCGCGCACCCTCCCGCCGCGCTGGTTCAAGCTCTCCTACCTGGTCAGCGCCTGGACCCAGCGCCCCGAGGACGAACACCGCCTGCTGTCGGCGCTGCTCACCTGCTTCCTGCGGCACCCGGCCCTGCCCGCCGACGGACTCGGCCCCGAACTTGCCGCCACCGGCCTGCCGATCCCCCTCGGCATCGCCCTGCCACCGCCCGAGGACCGGGCCTTCGCCGACGTCTGGTCCGCCCTCGGCGGCGAGCTCAAACCCTCGCTCGACCTGGTGCTCAGCGCCCCCGTCGCCGCGGCGCCCGTCTACGGGGCCGGCAAGCCCGTCGACGAGGGCCTGCGGATCCGCACCGGCGAACTCCCGCCCCCGGCCCGCCCGACCCCCGAGCCCCGCCTGCGCCGCCCGGGGCGCCGATGACCCGACTGCCCGGACGGGCAGCGGACCCTGCCCGTTCCGCGCGGCCGGCGCCCATGGCGGTGGGCCGGAGCAGCTGCGATGGTCCAACTCCCGACGACCCGACCTGGGGGAGCGATGCGCGACCGCGAGCAGCAGGCCGACGAGGACGCCAGGTCCCCCGCGGTCCGGCGTCCCACGGAGGGGCCGGGCCCGCTGCCGCTGCGGGCGGCGCTCGAGGGACGGCCCGAACTCCTCGGCCCGGCCGGTCTCCGTCACCTCCAGCGGACGGTCGGCAACAGCGGGCTCGGACAGCTCCTCGGTGAGCGGGACGGTCCGCCGGACCCGGTCCGCGCCGTGCTCGACTCCCCGGGACAGCCCCTGGACGCCGGGGTGCGGACCGACCTGGAGCAGCGCTTCGGACAGGACTTCGGCGACGTCCGGGTGCACCACGACGCGGCGGCGCACGAGTCCGCGAGGACGCTCGACGCCCACGCGTACACGGTCGGCTCCCACCTGGTCTTCCAACGCGACGCCTACGACCCCGGCTCGCGCCAGGGGTTCACCACGCTCGCCCATGAACTCACCCACGTCGTCCAGCAGCGCTCGGGCCCCGTCGACGGGACGCCGGCCCCGGGCGGGCTCAGCGTGAGCGATCCGGGCGACCGGTTCGAACGCGAGGCCGTGGAGCACGCCGGACGGCTGACCGACGAGGCGGAGACCGAAGGTGCGATCGGCACGCCGGACCACCGGTCCGGAGACCATGGTTGACGGCCGGACGGGAGCGGCCGCCGCCGGCCCGCCCGCCCCTGGCGAGCCTTCGCTGCGCCATCTGCTCGGCCGCTTGGCGGTCGTCCACGCCAGGGTGCGGGCCGCCGTCGCGAGCCGGCGCGCGGAGGACGGCGGACCCGACCCGTTCCGGGGCCTCTACCTCGCCGAGGACCAGGTCGACCGGCTGCTGGCCCCGCCCGGGCCGAACGGTCCGCCCGACCCGGCCGCCCGGACCCTGCTCACCGAGGTCGAGCAGGCGGCGCAGGAGGCCGAGGAGGGCGGCGCGGTGCTGCGCCTGCGCGCGCTGAGCCGCGCCTTCGGCCTGACCCCCCTGGACGTGGACCTGCTGATCGTCGCTCTCGCCCCCGACACCGACCGGCGCTTCGAGGGCCTCTACGGCTACCTGCACGACGACGTGACCCGGCGCCGGGCCAGCGTCGGACTCGCGCTCGAACTGGCCGGCGCACCCGCGCTGTCGGCGGCCGCCCGGGCCCGGCTGATGCCCGGGGGACCACTGATCGACGGCGGGCTGATCGAGATGACCGACCTCGACCGGCCCTTCCTCACCCGCGCACTCACCGTTCCGGACCGCGTGCTGGTCCACCTGCTCGGCGGCGAGACCACCGACCCGGAGCTTGGCCCGCTCGTCCGGCCCGGCCTGCCCTGCCCCTCGGACGGCGCCCGCGCGCTCGCCGCCTCGCTCCGAGGCGGTGCGGCCCTCTGCTACCTGCAGGAACGGCGCGGCGGATCGGCGGCGCCCCTGGCCGCCGCCGCGCTCGCCGACGCGGGTCTGCCGGCCCTGGTCATCGACCTGGACGGGCTCGGTGCCCGCGATCCCGCGGCCGTCGCCGCCGCGGCGGGCCGGGAGGCCAGGCTGCGCGGCGCGGGGCTGGTGGTCGGTCCGCTGGAGGCCCTCGGCGACAGGGCGGCGGAGGCGGTCGGCGCGCTGTCCGGGCCGGCCTGGCCCGTGCTCCTGTACGGGCGCCGGGCGTGGGACCCGGCCTGGTCCACCCGGGTGCCGCTGTGCCTGAACGCCCCCGCACCGGCCGCCGCCGACTCGGCGGCGCTGTGGGCCACCCTGCTCGACGGCGAGGTGGAACCCGGTCTCGACCTCACCGCGGCGGTCGCCCCGGTCGGACTGTCGCCGCTGCAGATCACCCGGGCAGCCGACGCGGCATGGTGGCAGGCCCGCCACGCCGGCCGGCCGGTGGGCCTCGCGGAACTCAGGACCGGTGCCCGCTCGCAGAACGCGGTCGGCCTGGAGCGCCTCGCCCGGCGGACCGAGCCGCGGGTTGGCTGGGCCGACCTCGTCCTGCCCGACCGGCAGCGGCGTCACCTGAGGGAACTGGAGAGCCGCGCCCGGTTCCGGCGCCGGGTGCTCGAGGACTGGGGCATGGCCGAGGGCGGCGGTCGCGGTGGAGGCATCGCCGCCCTCTTCGCCGGCCCATCGGGCACCGGCAAGACGATGGCGGCGGAGGTCCTCGCCCACGAACTGGGCTGCGACCTCTACACCGTCGACCTGTCGACCGTGGTCGACAAGTACATCGGTGAGACGGAGAAGAACCTGGAACGGATCTTCGGCGAGGCGGAACGCGTCAACGGCGTGCTGTTCTTCGACGAGGCCGACGCGCTGTTCGGCAAGCGGAGCGACGTCAGGGACGCCCACGACCGGTACGCCAACGTCGAGACCGCGTACCTGTTGCAACGGATGGAGGCCTTCGACGGCGTCGCCATCCTCGCCACCAACCTCGGCGGCAACCTCGACGAGGCCTTCTCCCGGCGGCTGGACGCGATCATCGACTTCCCGGTACCGGACGCGGAGCACCGGCTGCGGATCTGGGAGCGGGCGCTGCGGCCCGGAGTCCCGCGCGGCGAGGACCTCGACCTCGGCCTGCTCGCCGACCGGTTCGACCTGTCCGGCGGCAACATCCGCAACGTGGCGCTCGCCGCCTCCTACTTCGCCGCGGCCGAGGACCGCCCCGTCTCGATGGCCGACCTGATGCGCGGCGTCAACCGGGAGTTCCTCAAACTCGGGCGGCTGTTCCAGGAGTCGGACTTCGAGCCGTACCAGAGGTGGGCGGTATGACCGTCGAGGAACGGGCTGCGGACCTGCTGCGCCAGGCGCGGTCGCGGCTGCTGAGCGGTGACGTGGCCGCGGCCCGCACCCTGCTGGAACGGGCCGGCGAGGAGTGGCTCGCCGCCGGCGACGCCGCCGAGCAGGCACGCTGCAACGCCCTCGCCGCGACGCTGGCTCGCTACCAGCAGCGCTCGGCCGAGCGCGCCGACCAGCCCGCCCCGGAGCAACGGCAGGCTCGGCTGCTGGTGGCGGCCGGGCGCGCCGACGAGGCGACCGAGGTGCTGCTGCGCGCGTCGGCCGCGCTGGCGGCCGGTGGCGCCGTCGCCGAGGGCGCCCGCCTGTTGGCCGAGGGCGTGGTGCTGCTGCAGGCCACCGGGCAGGGCGACGCCGCGCAGCGGCTGAGCGCCGAGGCCGAGATTCTGGCGGCAGCCGCCCGGAACCACGCGGTGTCGGCCGAACTCGCCCTGCTGGCGGCCGGACGCGCAATCGAGGAGCGGGACCTCGAGGCCGCCGTGGCCCATGCCGAGCGGAGCCGTGTCGAGTCGCTCGCCGGACGATCCGTCGGCGGTTACACCGCCGCCGTGATCGCGCTCGCCGAACTCGCCGACGCACGCGGCGACCTGAAGGGTTCGTACGGCGTCCTCGCCACGGGCTGGGTGACGACGGCCGACCTGGTCGGCGCCGACCTGGCCAGGACCGCCTTCGAACCTTTGCTGCTGGCGATGCGCCGACGCTGGGGCGGCGCGCGCTTCGACGCGGCGCGGGCGGCGTACGAGACCGAACGGCGCGCGATCCTCCGCGGGGAGGCGCCATGACGCCCGGCCCCGGCCCCGGCGGCCGGCGTCGGGACCGGCGGGGGAGGGCTCAGCCGTGGCGGGAGTGACCGATCGTCAGAGTGCCGGTGCCGAGGAGGCGCCGAGCAGGCGCCAGGCCCCCTCGACGGACGGGCCTGCCGCACGGAGCCCGGAGGCGGCCCTGCACGAGCTGCAGAGCGCGGTCGGAAACTCCGGCATGGCGGCCGTCGCCCGCGGCCACGACCCCGCCGGGGTCGCAGCCGCCCTGGGGGCCGCTCCGGGAGCGACCACGGCGGCCGGGCCGGTCCCCGGTCCCGGTGCGCCGGCGCCCGGCGGGGCCGGGCCGGATCTGATCGACGCCGAACTGGCGGAGCACCAGCAGTGGGGCGCGGCCGCCGCGCAGGTCGGAGCCGCCGGCTCCGGGGACCGGGCCGCTTTCATCGCCACCGCGGTCGGGGCGGGTGCCGTCGAGGGCTTCGACAGCGGCTTCGTCACCGGGCTGGTGCTGGCCATCGGGACACACGCGGCCGAGCAGGGGCTCGCCGAACTCGCCGGAGTCGCCATCCCCGGCGTCGGACAGGTGATCGGCGGCGCCATGTCGGCCTACGCACTGGTCACCGGCTGGGACCGGAACGCGGCTGCGATCTCCCATGCGGGTGAGGGCCGGTCCGGCTACGAGGTGGCGGCCAACGACATCGAGGCGATCTGTGCCGTCCTCGACATCGAGTCCAACCTGATCAACGTGATGGCCGGCCTGGTCGGCCTGGTCGCGGTCGGGGCCGCCGCCGCCACCCTGCTCACGCTCGGCGCCTTCGCCCCGCTCGCCGCGGCGGCCGGGTCCATCGCCCTCGAACTCGGCGTCGTCGGGGGGATCATCGGGCTGGTCAAGATGGCGCTCCAGCCGCTCGTCCTGCTCTTCCGGTCCCTGCACACCTTCACCAGCCAGGCCGACCCGCGAGAGATCGAGGGCCAGGGCGCCGCGCTCGAGGAGAGCGGGAAGGAACTTGGCGGAGCGCTCGGCGGACTGGCCGGTGCGGCGGTGGCGGGCCCCGGACACGCCGAGACCGAGGAACACGTACCGGTCGGCGAGGAGCCGCCCGTCCCCGGACACTCCGAGGCGCCCGTCGAGCCGCTCGTCATCGAGGCCGAGCCGATCCCGGCGACCGCCGAGGAGCCCGTGGTCGGCATCGGCGAGGAACCCTCGACCGGGGTGAGCGGGGAGCCCGGCACGGAGGCGCTGCCCGGTGAGGCAGGCGGCGCGGCGGCCGAGCTGCCGGCCGCTGCGGAGGCGGCGCCCGAGCCGGTGTCGGAACCCCTCCCCGAGCCCGTCCCCGAGCCCGTCCCCGAGCCGGTGTCGGAGCCGGTGACCGCCGAAGCCCCGGCCGAGGAGCCCGCAGCCCCCGGTACGTCCGAGGCCGAGGCCGCGCCGAACGAAGGAGCCACGCCGAGCGAGGAAGCCGCACCGGTTGAGGAGCCCGCACCGGCGGCGGAGGAGAACGCCAGCGGCTCAGCGACCGATGACGACATCTGGCCGGAGGAGTACAACGTTCCGAGCGCACCGGAACCGCCGGTGGAGATCACCCTCTCCCGCGAGCGGGCCGACGCCATGCTGGCGCTGGCGGAGAGCGGCGACGCGCGGGGCCTCGCCACCGACCCGGAACTCTTCGGGCTGTACGAGGACGCGATGGCCCGTCGCCGCCCGGGCCCGATGGGCGATCCGCGGCCGGAGTTCAACAACCTGCGGAACCGGCTGGACCTGCCGTCCGGGTGGGAAGGCCCGATCCACCACGAGCAGTTCCCGATCCACGAGAACGCCGACCTGGCGACCGACGCCTCCAACCTCTACGCCACCCGCACCGGTTCGACAGCCCACCGCGACTTCCACCGCGCGTTCGGCGCCGAGGGCCGCCCGTACTCGCAGATGCATCCGGGCTTCGAGGAACCGGGCATCCAGAACCTGTTCGACTTCGCGAACACGGCGGCGCCGCCAGGTACGGCGGGTGCCCCGGCCGGGGCGACGACGGCCTCGGGCAGCGGATCGGCGACCGCGTCCGGTACCGCTGCGGTTCCCGTGGAGGTGCCGGTGTCGGAGCCTCTGGCTCCGGTGGAACCGGCGGTGCCGGAGGCCGGGGTCACTGTGCCGGAACCGGCCGCCGAGAGCACGGCGACGGACGCTGCGGCTCCCTCGGAGGTGCCTGCAACCGACCCGGCGCCTCCTGCGGAGGTGCCGGAGTCGGAGGCCGCGATGCCTGCGGAAGCGCCGGTCGTCGCCGAGCTGCCGGAGGCCGGTGCGGCCGCGCCGGAGCCGGTGGCCGAGTCCACGCCCGCCGACGCTACGGGTCCGGCCGGGAGCACCGCCGCGGAGCCCGCACCGCCCGCCCGGGTCCGGGTGGCGGTGGATCCCGGCGAGGCGGCGGCGCCACCGCGCATCCGGGTGGCGGTGGACCCGGAGGACGGCGGTCCACCTGTGCGGATCCGGGTGGCGGTCGAGCCGTCGGAGGTTCCGTCGGAGCTCCCGCCCGAGCCGGCCGCACCGGGTCATCCCGCGCCCAGGGTCCGGGTCGACGTCACCCCGAGGCTGCGGGTCGATCCAGGCCTGGCCGGCGAGAGTGCGGAGGCGGCCGAGGCGGCGGAGCGGCCGCCCGGCCTCCTGCGGATGCGGCTGCCGCTGCCGGGAGCCGGCTCCCCGGTCGTGGAGTCGGTCGATCCGCACTACCAGCCGCCCCCGGGCAGCCGGGAGCAGCTCGACCGGATGACCCGTGACATCGACCGCCTCGAGGGCGCGAGCCGGCAGGCCTCGCAGCGCCAGGCCGAGGCCCGCCACGTGGGCCAGGCGGCCCAGGCGCAGACCCAGCAGGTGCAGCAGACCCAGCAGCACATCGCCGAGGGAACGGCGACGACCCAGGGACACCAGGACCAGGTGCGGGAGCGTGAGCAGGCGAACCAGCAGCGCGTCCAGCAGCACGAGCAGGGCGGGGAGCACGTGGACCAGGCGAGTTCCCAACTCGCCGGGATCGCCACGCTGGAGACCCTGCTCGCCGGATGGACCGGGTTCACGGGTGTGGTGCTGCAGTTCTCGGACGTCATGCCCGACAGCGCGGTCACCGCGTTCCAGGGCATGAACCGGGACTCCCGGCAGTTCATGGCGAGGCTGGTGGAGACCCGGGCGGCGGTCTCCGGCCAGCAGGCCCAGCGACCGGCCCAGGGACAGGAGATCGCCCGGACCGGGGAGCGGATCGCCGGGGTCGGCGAACGGGCGACCGCGACACAGGACCGGTTCGCCCAGGCCGGGCAGGACGGTGCCCGCCTGGCGGACGAGAACCGGCGGCACCTCGCACTCGCCACCCAGGACGAGCAGCGGGCGGCCGCCCAGGCGGGCCGGGCGGGCGACTCCGCGGCCGGGCTGCGGGAGCGGCGTGACGCCCTCCAGGAACGGATGACCGCCTGGGCGGTCCAGCACCGCGAGGACCGGGCGCGGGCGGTCGACGAGGCCGCGCGCGGCCTGGAGGAGCGGGGGCTGCGGGTGACGCGCCGGCCGCAGCGCTGACCGGGTCGGCCCGGCTGCCTCTTCGGGCAGGCCGGGCTACCCGAAGCGCCGTACGTCCGGTCATGACCTTGGTCCGCGGCCACGGCAGGCTGGGCCTGACCGGACGGGCCGAAGGGGGATGCGCATGCCGTCGTACAAGTCGCCGGGCGTCTACGTCGAAGAGGTCGAGGCGGGTTCGCGACCGATCGAGGGCGTGGGGACGGCGGTGGCCGCCTTCGTCGGGCTGGCCGAGAACGGGCCGTACAACGCGCCGACGCTGGTGACCAACTGGAGCCAGTACACGCGGGAGTTCGGCGACTTCATCGACGGCTCGTACCTGGCGCACGCGGTGTACGCGTACTTCCTGAACGGTGGCGGCGCCTGCTACGTGGTGCGGATCGGGGCGCCGGCCGGGGCCGAGTCCGGGGTGTCGGCCGTCGAGGGCGGCAGGCGCGGGGCGAAGGCCGCGCTGCCGGCCGGACCGCGGGTGGCTCTGGACGGCTTCCGGGTCGCCGCGCTGGAGGGATCGGGCGAGGGCCTGGTCGTCGAAGTGGCCGACGCGGGCGGGGAGTCGCCGGCGGAGGAGGCGTTCACGCTGCGGGTCCGGCGGGGCGAACAGGTCGAGGAGACCTTCGACGTCTCGGCCAAGCGCAGCCAGCGCAGCTACGTGGTGACGGTGGTCCGGGAGCGCTCGCGGCTGATCGTGGTCGAGGAGGCGGCCCCGGCGGGCGCGCTCGCCAGGCCCGGCAACCAGACGGTCGCGGTGCCGCCCGCCCCGGCCCCGGCGGCCGCGCAGAGCGAGCCGACCCCGGGCGAGTACGTCGGCAGCGCGCAGGACCGGACCGGTTTCGCGGGCCTGGAGGCGATCGACGAGATCACCATGCTGGCCGTCCCGGACCTGATGAGCGCGTACGAGCGGGGCGCGCTGGACGCCGAGCAGGTCAAGGCGGTGCAGCTCGCGATGATCGCCCACTGCGAGCTGATGGGCAATCGGATCGCGATCCTCGACCCGCTGCCGGACCTGAGTCCGCAGCAGGTGAAGGAGTGGCGCCAGGTCGGGGCCGGCTACGACTCCAAGTACGCGGCGCTGTACTACCCGTGGATCAAGGTCGCGGACCCGGCGACCAAGCGCAACCGCTTCGTGCCGCCGAGCGGTGCGATGGCCGGGGTCTGGGCGCGCAACGACGACACCCGCGGGGTGCACAAGGCGCCCGCCAACGAGGTGGTGCGCGGTGCGATCGAGCTGCCGGTCAACCTGACCAAGATCGAGCACGACCAGCTCAACCCGATCGGGGTGAACTGCATCCGGTTCTTCCCCGGCCGCGGCATCCGGGTGTGGGGAGCGCGGACGCTGTCCTCCGACGCGAGCTGGCGCTACCTGAACGTCCGGCGGCTCTTCAACTACCTGGAGGAGTCCATCCTGATGGGCACCCAGTGGGTGGTGTTCGAGCCCAACGACGACGCGCTGTGGGCCAGGATCCGGCGGACCATCTCGGCGTTCCTGGTCAACGAGTGGCGCAAGGGCGCACTGTTCGGGCTCACCCCGGACGAGGCGTTCTACGTCAAGTGCGACCGGGAGACCAACCCGGCGGAGGGGATCGACGCGGGCGAGGTGGTCTGCGAGATCGGCATCGCGCCGGTGAAGCCGGCCGAGTTCGTCATCTTCCGGCTTTCCCAGTTCTCCGGCGGCAACAGTCTGGTCGACGAGTGACCGGCCGCGCCGGCTTCCGATCCGGCTTCCGATTCGGCTCCCGATCCGTTCCCCGTCCGTGAGCCGCAGGGCGGCAGAAGGCGAGTAGGTGGTCATGGCACTGCCCGACATGGATTCCTCCGTCGGCCACTCCTTCGGCCTGGAGTTCGACGGAGTGGTGATCAAGCAGATCAACGAGGTCAGCGGCCTGAAGATGGAACAGGACGTGATCGAGCTCAAGCAGAACACCGCCGACGGCAAGTACGTGCTGAAGAAGCTTCCCGGCCGCCCCAAGGCCGGCGAGGTCACCCTCACCCGGGGCCTGACCGCGGACAACAGCTTCGAGAAGTGGATCAAGGACTCCCGGTTCGGCAAGATGGGACAGGTCCGCAAGGGCGGCGCGATCATCGTCTTCGACTACGAGGGCCGGCCGATCAAGCGCTACACCCTGGTCAACGCCTGGCCCAAGAGCCTGGAGATCGGCTCGCTCAAGGCCGGTGACACCAACGTGCTCACGGAGAAGATCGTGATCACGTACGAGCAGATGGACGTCAGCTGAGGCCGGGATGCGTCGACGGATCACCGCCTCCGCGGAGGCCGAGGCCGCCCCGGCGGCCCCACCGAAACCAGCCGCCACCACCGACCGGGACACCGGGGACCGGATGCGCACCGAGTTCACCTTCGAGCTGCCGCGAGGCTACGTCGACGACTCCGGGCAGGTGCACCGGGCCGGCGTGATGCGTCTCGCCACCGCGCGGGACGAACTGGTGCCGCTGCGCGACGACCGGGTCCGCGAGAACCCGGCCTACCTCTCGGTCGTGCTTCTGGGCCGGGTGGTCACCAGGATCGGAACCGTGACGGACGTGCACGCCGGCGTCATCGAGGACCTGTTCGCCTCCGACCTGGCCTTCCTTCAGGACTTCTACCGGCGCATCAACGCCGAGGGCCACACCCGGGCCCAGGTCACCTGCCCGTCCTGCGCCTGCGACTTCGCCGTCGACCTCTCCGGCGGCCGCCTGGGGGAATCGTGACGTACGCGACCGAGCGCCTGTACGAGGAGGTCGCGTACGTCGCCTACCACTTCCACTGGGGGCTGGACTCCATCCTCGACCTGGAACACCCGGAACGGCTCCGCTACGTGGCACAAATCGCCAGGCTGAACAGCCTCGCCCCGGGGCGGTGAGGACACGGTGGGGTTCTGGGCCCGGCTGACCGGCCGGCCGGCCGTCGACACGTCGGACGATCCGGCGCCCGCCGCCTCGGCGGAGGGGAGGGGTGCTCCGGGCGGACCGGCGGAGCCGGGCTGGCGCGACCTCCCCGTCCAGCGGCTGACCTTCGGCGCGCCCGCCCTCGTCGCCGACCCGGACGGCTTCCGGGCGACGCTGACCACCTGGCAGGACCCGTCCTTCCTCGCCCCGCTCGGCCACCTCGTCACCGCCGACGCCCCCGGCGGCACCGCCCACGGCGTGGTGGAACCGGCGGAGTCGTGGCGCCGGGAGGAGCGGCCGGGAGCGGGGGCTGCCGAAGGGCGCGTAAGCCCTGTGACGATGGGGGCGGGAGCGGTGGGCATCGGTCCGTCGTCGGCGCTCGGGACCGGCGGGCCGGTGGGCCGGCCGCCGGTGGTGCAGCGGGCTCGGACCGAGTCGACTGACGATCCGTCGACGGGTCGTGCGCCGGCTGTGCTTCGGGCGTGGCAACCGCCTTCGAACGGGGCGACGGGTGCTGACGGGTGGTCGGAGCCGGGGTCGCCGATGACGAGGCAGTCGATGTCGGATACCGATGGCGGGTCGGAGCGAGGGCTTCCGTCGGTGGTGCGGCCGGTCTCGTCGGATCTCGCGGGCGAGGTGGCAGGGCATTCGACGGTCGACCTTCCGGTGGCCCGGCGCGCGGCGGCAGAACGGCCCGTGGTGCAGCGCAGCCGGCAGTTGCCGCCGGGTGCTGACGGGTGGTCGGAGTTGCCGCCGGCGATGCGGTCGGCGCCGTCGGCGCCGTCGGGCGAGTCGGTGAGCGTGGGCGGCCGGGCGGAGTCGGGCTCGGCGGAGGCGCTGGTCCGTTCCGATGGTGGGGTGGGGACGGAACCGGTGGCCGCCCGGGCGGAGGGGCCGACGATGCTACCGCTGGTCGGCGAACGCGGCCCGACTCCGGCGGAGGTGCCCCTGTCGTCCGGCGTCGACCGGTCGGGCGGCCGCGGCGCGACGGATCTTCCGACGGTTCAGCGAGCAGGTGGCGAGGGAAAGCCAACGCCTTCGGTACCTGCGGAGGCGGGCAGCTCAGGGACGACGGCATCGCCGACCGGGTACGGCGAGTACCGTTCGGCGTCCTCGGGGACGGACGCCGCGCGCGCGGCGTCAGGGTCCGAGCGGGCGCCGGCCATCGGACGCGGCGAGTACCGGCCGACGGTGGGGGAGGTGCCGCTGCGCCCCGCGGTCCGGACCGGCGGGCCCGAGCGCGGTACGGCTGTGCCGGTCCAGCGGCAGGGGCCCGAGTTGACGCTCGCTTCGTCGGCGGACCTGCCGGTACGGGCGCTGGCGGCGGTGCCGTTGGTGCCGGGCGGCTCCGTGCCACCTGCGGGCGGGCCGGACGCCGGGGTCCGGCCGTCGACGGTCGAAGAGTTGGATTCCCCGCAGGTGGGCCCGCGCACCGCTCCCGAGACGTTCAGCCTGCCGCAGCCGTCCGCGGGCACGCTTCCGCTGCTCGGGGACCGGGCGCCCCTGGGTGAGCAGCCGGTCGAGCCGCTGTCGCCGGCCCCGGAGCCGCCTCGGCGCTTGGGCCTGGGTGCCCCGCTGCCCGCGCCGCCGCCGAGCGTCCAGCGCAGCGCGTCCCCGTCGGCTCGGGTGCGCGGGCGGATCGGTGAGCCGCTCCGAGAGGTGCCGACCGCGCCGCCGTACGAGGACACTGCACCGGCCACCGAACCGCCGGCCGGTCGGCCCGTACCGCTCCGAGAGGGTCCGACCACCACCGCGCCCCCGTACGAGGACAGCGTGTCGACCGCCGTGCGACCGGTGGTGCCGAACGCCCTCGCCCCGCGCACAGGGGACGCCGTACCGGCCCCGGCCCCCGTGCAGCGGACGGCGGCCGGGTCGGAGCTTCCGGTCGTGCGGCCGGTACCGCTGCCGCCGGGGCCGGGCGTTCGGGGTGCTGTCGATCCGGCCGTCGGGGCCGCGGACGGGGGCGTTCGGGCGGACGGGGCGGTGCTGGTCGGAGAGCGTGGGCTGGAGCTCCGCTCGGCGCCGATGCCGGTGCAGCGGGACGCGGCGGAGTCGGCTGCGTCCGAACCGGTCGTGGTGCCCGTCCGTCCGCTCGCCTCGGACCGGCCGAGGACCGTCCGCGTCCGGCCCGTGCCGGCACCGGATGCCCACAGCGCCCCCGCCGCACTGCCGGTGCAGCGGGCTGCCGCCGGTGACCCGGGGGCCGTGGCGGTGGCGGCGGGGATCGGCCAGCGGATGCCGGACGGCTCGGTGGTGTTCGCACCCCCGGCCGCGCCCGCCACCCACCCCACCGCCACCCACCCCACTGCCCCGGTCCCGTCGGCCACGGTCCAACGCAGCGAGGACGCGAACCTCGCCGGCCCGACCGACCCCCCGCCCCCGCCGCCGGCCCCCGACCCGCCGCCCGCCCCCGCCCCGCCGCCCGTCGGCGACGCAGCAGCGGCAGCCGCCGCGACGGCACCGGCCCCGCCCTCCGGCGGAGCCGAGAGCACCGACGAACTGGTCCGCCGCCTGATCGACCCGCTCAGCCGGCTGCTGCGCGCCGAGCTTCGGCTCGACCGCGAACGGGCCGGGCTCCGCCTCGACAACCGCTACTGAGCAGAGGAGTTGGACAGATGGCCGACGACGACCCCGCGGTGAGCGTGTGCTTCATCGTGAAGATCGACGACTTCAGCCTCGGTGCCTTCAACAGCTGCGAGGGGCTCGGCTGCGAGGTGGTGATGGAGCAGCGTGAGGAAGGCGGCAACAACGGCTTCGTCTGGCAACTGCCGTCCAGGATCAAGTACTCGAACATCAAGCTCACCCGCCCGGTCACCCGGGACACCGAGAAGGTCACCCGGTGGATCGCCGGAATGGTGTCGGGGGTGACCCGGAAGACGGGGCAGATCAGTGCGATGACCGCGGACGGCCGGGTGGTGGCGCACTGGAACCTGCTGGACGTGGTGCCGGTCCGCTGGCAGGGCCCGTCGCTGAGCCCGGAGACCGCCAAGGTGGCCATCGAGACGCTGGAGATCGCACACCACGGTTTCCTCGATCCCGGTCGCGGCTGAGGGGCGGGGCGGCAGCGATGTCCTCGTCCCCCGTCGCGTTCAGTGCGGCGTCCACCGGTCCGGGCGGCGGTGGCCGGCCGAAGCTGGAGCGCGCGTACCTGGAGCTGCGGCACCCGCCGGCCGACGGCGGCAGCAGCGCGCCCGGACCGCACCTGGGGAAGATCGACTTCCAGTTCAACCCCAAGGAGCTGAGCCTGGCCAAGTCGGCCACCTGGGAGCGGAAGACGGCCCGGGGCGCGCGGACGGCCGGCCCGGCGGAGTTCAAGGGGCCGCAGCCGAGCAAGCTCACCCTGGAGATGTTCTTCGACGCGACGGCCCGGCAGGACGACCGGGTGGTACGGGCGGTGGAGCAGCTGTTCTCCTGCTGCGTGCCGACCGATCAGACGCACAGCCAGTCCCAGGGCGTCCCGCCGTGGGTCGTCTTCCACTGGGGCGGGCTGACCGGCTTCGTCGGCTACATCAGCCAGGTGCAGGCGAAGTACACCCTGTTCACGGCCGGCGGGCTGCCGATCAGGGCGGTCTGCCAGGTCACCCTGGAGGAGCTGAACGGCGAGGCGCCGGGCCAGAACCCGACGTCCGGGGCGCTGGCCGCGCGCCGGGTGCACCGGGTGGTGGCGGGGGACACCCTGGCGCTGCTCGCCTGGCGTGAGTACGGCGACCCGACCGCCTGGCGGGAGATCGCCGAGGCGAACGGCATCGACGATCCGATGCGGCTTCGGCCCGGCAGCGAGTTGCTGCTGCCGGGCGCGGAGGAACTGACCGGCCGCTCCTGAGCGCGGACCGGACGAGACCTGGGAGGGGACATGGCGGGAGAGACCTTCGCCAACAGCCTGGCCGTGGAGGCGGACGGGACCGCGCTGCCGGCCGGGGTGGCCGAGCTGCTGGTCTCCGCGTACGTGGACGACAGCCGCCGCCTCCCGGACCTGTTCGTGCTGCGCTTCCGCGACCCCGACCACCTGGTGCTGCGCAGGACGGGCATCACCATCGGCACCCCGCTGCGGCTGTTCGCCCGCTCGGCGGACGACCCGGAGCGCCGACTGCTGGTCTCCGGCGAGGTGACCGCCCTGGAGGTCGATCTCGACACCACCGGCACCTTCACCGTCGTCCGGGGGCTCGACCACTCGCACCGGCTGTTCCGCGGGCGGCGGGTGACCGGCTACCGGCAGATGACCGCCTCCGACATCGCCGGCGCGGTGGCCCGCCGGGCCGGCCTGACCCTCGGCACCGTCGACGCGACCACCACGGTGCACCCGTACGTGACCCAACCCGGCCTGACCGACTGGGAGTTCCTGGAGCGGCTGGCCACCGGGTGCGGGCGCGAGGTGGCGGTGGTGGACGGCAGGTTCGAGTTCCGGCGGCCCGCCGAGGCGGCCGCGGCGCCGGCGACCTCGACCCCGGTCCGCTCCAGCGCCTTCGTCCTGGAGCTGGGCCGCAATCTGCTGCGCTGCCACACCATGGTGACCTCCGCCGACCAGGTGAGCGACGTGGAGGTCCGCGGCTGGGACGTGCGGGCCAAGCGCGCTGTTGTCGGCCACGCCCCGGCGGACCGCACCGACCGGCTGAGCCTCGGGCTGACCCCGGGACAGGTCGCCCGCCCCTTCGGCGAGTCCGTGCTGCTCGCCACCGACGTGCCGTACGGCAGCCAGGCCGAGGCGGACCAGGCGGCCCGTTCGCTCGCCGCCGACGTGGCGTCCTCGTTCGCGGAGCTGGAGGCGGTGGCGATGGGGATACCCCGGCTGCGGGCCGGTGCGGCGGTGGCGCTGACCAACATCGGCGCGCCGTTCGAGGGCCGCTACACCGTCACCTCCACCCGGCACGTCTTCGACCCCGCGGTCGGGTACCAGACGTGGATCACCGTCAGCGGGCGGGCCGACCGGTCGCTGTTCGGCCTGTCCTCGGGCCGGGCCGACGAGCGGCGGCGCGAGCGGGTCGGCGGGCTGGCCACCGCCACCGTCACCGACACCCGGGACCCGCTGTCCCAGGGCCGGGTGCGGCTGTCGTTCCCGTGGCTGTCCGACGACTACGTCAGCGACTGGGCGCGCACCAGCCAGCTGGGCGGGAAGGACGGCGGCGGGGTGTTCGGCCCCGAGGTCGGTGACGAGGTCCTGGTCGGCTTCGAGCAGGGCCTGATCGACCACCCGTACGTGCTCGGCGGGCTGTACAACGGCGTGGACCACCCGAGCGGTCACGACACCGACCTGATCGACTCCACCAACGGCGCGGTCAACCGCCGCTCCCTGGTCTCCCGCAGCGGTAACCGGGTGGAGCTGCTGGACGCCGCCGCCGGTCCAACCGGGGTGCGGCTCTCCACCGGGGACGGCAAGCTCACCCTCCACCTGGACCGGCAGCAGGCCGCCGTCGTGGTGCTCAGCGACGGCACGGTGGAGATCCGGGCCAAGCAGCAGGTCACCGTCCGCGCCGAGCAGGGGATCAGCATGGACGCGGGCACCGGGAAGCTCGAACTCAGCGGCCAGTCCGTCCAGGTGACGGCCCGCTCGGGCTTCCAGGTGGACGGCGGCGCGGGCGCGGTCAAGCTGCAGACCCAGGGCCAGGTGGACGTCCAGGGCGCCACAGTCGGTGTCAGCGGACAGGCGAGCACCGAGATCAAGGGCGGGGCCAGCTGCTCGATCAGCGCCGCCCTGGTGCGGATCAACTAGCGGCACGACCAACAGCATCAACCAGCGGCACGTCACCCCGAACGGCCCACGACCAGCGACGAGAACAGGAAGGACCCCGACATGCCTCCAGCCGCCAGGGTCGGCGACCCGACCGGACACCCCGGCGTGATCGGGCCGCCCGGCGTGCCCACCGTGCTGATCGGCGGACTGCCCGCCGCCGTGGTCGGCACCCCGCACGTCTGCTCCTTCCCGCCGCCGGCCGTCCACCCGCCGAGCGCCATCGCCCCGCCGGGCTGTCCGACCGTGCTGATCGGCGGGCTGCCCGCCGCCCGGATGGGCGACCTGGCGGCGTGCGGTGCCCCGGTGGTGACGGGCTGTCCGACCGTGCTGATCGGCGGGTGAGGGCGGCGATGGGAGAGCAGTTCACCGGCGCCGGCTGGGCCTTCCCGGTCCGCACCGACCGCACCGGGTCGATCGCCCTGGTGACCCGGGAGCGGGAGATCGAGGAGAGCATCCGGCTGATCCTCGGCACCGCGCCCGGCGAGCGGCCGATGCGGCCGATGTTCGGATGTGCCATCCACGAGCACGTCTTCGCCCCCGCCGACACCGCGACCGCCGGGCTGATCGCGTACGAGGTGCGGCTGTCCCTGGAGCGCTGGGAACCGCGGATCGACCTGGTCGACGTCGCGGTCGCCTTCGACCAGGTCGACCGGGGCAAGCTCTACATCGACATCCGGTACGCCGTCCGGGGGACCAACGACCCGCGCAACCTGGTCTTCCCGTTCTACGTGATCCCCGAGCACGACGGCCCCGCCGCGACGGGGAGTGAGGGCTGATGGCGCTGGAGCGGCCCAACCTCGACGACCGCCGCTTCCAGGGGCTGGTGGACGAGGCCAAGCGGATGGTGCAGCAGAACTGCCCCGAGTGGACCGACCACAACGTCTCGGACCCCGGCGTCACGCTGATCGAGGCTTTCGCGCACATGGTCGACCAGTTGCTCTACCGGCTCAACCGGGTGCCGGACAAGAACCATCTGGCCTTCCTCGACCTGATCGGCGTCCGGCTGTTCCCGCCGGCCGCCGCCCGGACCGAGCTCACCTTCTGGCTCTCCGCGCCGCAGTCCCAGCCGGTCCTGGTCCGCGAGGGCGCCGAGGTGGCCACCGAGCGCACCGAGGCCGAGGAGGCGGTGGTCTTCCTGACCGACCGTCATCTCGCCATCCTGCCCTGCACCCTGGCCCACCTGGCGACCACCGCCGGGGCCGCCGCCACCGGCCGGGACACCGAGTTGGCGGACGGCCGCGGCATCCCCTGCTTCGCCGCCCTCCCGCAGCCGGACGACACCCTGCTGTTCGGGCTCTCCCAGGCCGTACCGCACTGCGCGGTGGCCCTGCGGCTGGCCTTCCCGGTCGAGGGACACGGCATCGATCCGGCCCGGCCGCCGCTGGTCTGGGAGGCCTGGACCGGCGAGGAGTGGACCGCCTGCGAGGTGGAGAAGGACACCACCGGCGGCTTCAACCAGCCCGGCGACGTGGTCCTGCACGTCCCGGCCGGCCACACGGCCTCGCTGGAGGCCGGGCACCGGGCCGGCTGGCTGCGCTGCCGGGTCGTACCGCCCGTGGCCGGCCAGTCCCCGTACGCGGCGACCCCCGTGCTGCGCTCCGCCCGGGCCTTCACCACAGGCGGCACGACCACCGCACTGCACGCCGAAACCGTGCACGGCGAGCAGCTCGGCCACGCCGAGGGAGTGCCCGGCCAGTGCTTCGTCCTGGCCCGGACGCCCGTGGTGGCGGGCGGCGACCCGGTGGTCCTGGAGACGACCGGCCGCGACGGCCCCGAGGAGTGGACCGAGGTCGAGGACTTCGCCGGCTCCGGCGAGCACGACCGGCATTTCCGGCTGGACCGCACCACCGGCGAACTCACCCTCGGCCCGGCCCTGCGCGACCCCGACGGCACGCTGCGCCGCCACGGCGCGGTCCCGCCCAAGGGCACCCCGCTGCGGGTCCGCGCCTACCGCACCGGCGGCGGGCGGCGGGGCAACGTCGCCCGCGGCAAGCTCAACGTGCCGCGCAGCTCCATCCCGTACGTCGCCCGGGTGGAGAACCGCCGCGCGGCCGGCGGCGGCGTCGACGGCGAGGACGTCGAGCACGCCCGGGTACGCGGCCCGATCACCCTGCGCACCGGCGGCCGCGCGGTCACCGCCGAGGACTACGAGCAACTCGCCCACGAGGCCTCGCCCGAGGTCGGCCGGGTCCGCTGCCTGGCCGCCGAGAGCGGCCCGGACGCGGGCGGCGTTCGCGTCCTGCTGGTGCCGAGGGTGCCGGACGACGGCCGGGGGCGGCTGGAGTTCGCCCGGCTCGCCTTCTCGGACGAGCTGCTGGCCGAGGTCACCGGCTACCTGGACCGGCGGCGGATGCTGGGCACCCGGCTGCTGGTCACCCCGCCGCACTACCAGGGCGTCACCGTGGTCGCCGAGGTGCGGGCCCGCCCCGGCCGCTCGGGCGAGGACCTGCAGGAGGCCGCGCTCGGCGCGCTCCACCGCCACCTCGACCCGCTCGACGGCGGACCGGACGGCACCGGCTGGCCGTTCGGGCGGCCGGTGCAGGCGGGCGAGGTCCACGCGGTGCTCCAGCACCTCCCGGACGTCGAACTGGTCGAACGGGTCCGGCTGTTCCCGGCCGACCCGCGGACCGGACGGCGCGGCCCGGCCACCGACCGGATCGAACTCGGCCCCGACGCGCTGGTCTTCTCCTACGAACACCAGGTGAGGGTGCTCGGATGAGCGGCGGACGGGCACTGATCCCGGGGCTGGCCAGCCCGCACCCGATCGGCGCGGGACTGCCCGCCGTCTACGAGGAGAACGAGTTCGTCCACCGCTTCACCGCCGCCTTCGACGAGGTCCTCGCCCCCGTCCTGTGCACCCTGGACAACCTCGCCGCCTACTTCGACCCGGGCCTGGCCCCGAGCGACTTCGTCGAGTACCTGGCGGGCTGGGTCGGCGCGGAACGCCTCGCCCCGAACCGGCGGGAGGCCGTCGCCGGAGCGGTCGGGCTGCACGCCCTGCGCGGCACCTGCGCGGGGCTCGCCGCCCAGCTCCGGCTCGCCCTCGGCGTCGAGCCGGAGATCGAGGAGAGCGGCGGCGCGGCCTGGTCGACCGAGCCCGGCGGACCGCTCCCCGGTTCGGCCGAGCCGCGGCTGCTGGTCCGTCTGCGGGTCCCCGATCCGGCGGCGGTCGACCGGCGGGCGCTGGCGGAACTGGTCCGGGCCGTGGTCCCGGTCCACCTGGCGGTACGGACCGAGGTGGTCGGCACACACGGAGAGGGTGGCGGCGATGGTGATCTGTGAGCACTGCGGGCTGGCGGGCGTACCGGGCGAGTTCTGCGGCGGGTGCGGCAACTTCGTGCCCTGGGACGCCCGTCCGGCTCCGGCGCCGCCCGCCGGGGGGACCGTCCCCGCGGCGGGTTCCGCGGTCGGTCCCGCGGCGGCGGGCGGCGCCGATCGCGGTCGGCGCGGGGAGGGGACGGGCGGAGCGTCGTCCGGCCCCGGCCCCTTCGCCGGCCCGAGCACGGAGCCGCCGGCCACCGCCACGCCGACCGCTGCACCGACCACCGCCTCGGCCACCGCCGTCGAGGTGCCCGCCGCCGCAGGACCGACCCCGGCGCCCGGGGTCGGGGCGGTCCGCCCGGACCAGCCGGCCGAACCCGTGGCGCCGCCCGCGGCGCCCGTCCGGCCCGCCGAGGAACCCCCGGAGCCCGGCGACCTCATCTGCGGAAACTGCGGCGCGGGCAACCTCCCCGCGCGGAAGTTCTGCCGCCGCTGCGCGCAGTCGTTGCAGGACGCCCGGGTGGTGCCCCGGCCGCCCTGGTGGCGACGACTGACCACGCGCCGCCGCCGGCCGCAGCCGGCGGCCGGCGACCGGCCCAGGGCCGTGCGGTCATGGCGCCGCCCCCGCCTGCTGGTGGTGCTCCTGCTGGTGGTCGCCCTGCCGCTGACCGCCTGCTGGCTGCTGCGCGACCAGTTGGCCGCCGGGGTGGAGACCGTCCGCGACCGCGTGGCCACCCCGCAGCAGATCCACGCGGTCACTCTGAAGGCGTCCAGCGAGTCGCCCGACCACCCGGCCCGGCTGGCGGCCGACGGCACCACCGACCGCTACTGGGCCCCGGCGCGGCCCGGTGACGGGCGCGGCGAGTACCTGGAGGCGGAGTTCGCCGGACCGTTCCGGCTGCTGGACGTGGTGGTCCATCCCGGCGCCTCCGCCAACGCCGAGCAGTTCCTCGCCGCGGCGCGCCCGCAGGCCCTGCTGCTCACCATGACCGCCCCCGACGGCCGGGTCACCACCCGGACGCTCACCCTGGCCGACACCCCGGGCCCGCAGCGCTTCCACGTGGCCGTCGGCGCCGTGCTGAGGATCCGGCTGACGGTCGACGCCGCGTACGGCACCGGCCAGGACCGGCGGGTGGCGGTCGCGGAAGTGGAGTTCTTCAAACGGCCGTGACCTCGCCCGCCCCGCCCGGCGGCCGCCCGTCCGTCCGGTCGCCGTCCCGCGCGGGCAGACGGACCGCCGGCAGCCCGAGCGAATGCAGCATCCGGGCATACCCGGCCCGGCTGCGCTGCGCGGCGGCGGCGTCGCCGTAGCGCTGCTGGGCGGCGATCAGGGTGTGCCAGGCGTCGTCACGGAAGGCGTCGATCGTCAGGCTGCGGGAGGCCGCCCGGGCCGCGGCCAGCGGGCGGCCGCCCGCCAACTCCAGCTTGGCCAGCGCCAGGGCCGCCTCGGCCGCCTCCCGGCGGTAGTGCTCGCGCCGCTCCACCACCCACTCCGCCGGACCGTCCTCCGGCAGCAGCTCGCCGGTGTAGGCCTCGAGCGCGGCCCGCAGCGCGCGGGCCGCGGGACCGGTCCGCCCGGCCCCGCGGGCCCGCCACCCTTCGGCGAGCGCGGTCTCGAACCGCAGCAGGTCGCAGTCGGCCGGGACGGCGATCCGCAGCAGATAGGCCTCGCCGCTGCGCACCAGCAGCCGGGCCCCGCCCCGGGCCACGCCCGGCTCCAGGAAGGTGCGCAGGGCCGAGACCGCCACCTGCAGCGCCCGGGCGGCGGTCGCCGCCGGACGGTCCGGCCAGAGCGCCTCCATCAGCAGCTCGCGGTGGACCGGCCGTCCGGCGTGGACGGCCAGCACCCGCAGCAGGGCGCGGGCCCTCGGCCGGACCCGGCTCCAGTCCGGTGAGCGTCCGTCCAGGGTGAGTTCGAACCCGCCGAAGCACCGTACGCTCACCCCTGGCCCGGCCGCCGTGCGGGCCCGCGCGGACCGGCCGCCGGGTCCGACCGGGTCGACGGGTCCGTCCTGGCCGACCGGTCGGTGGCGGTCGTACGGCCCGTCGTGGTCCACCGGCTCCGTCCCGTCCCACCGGCGCAGCAGGTGCTCGCGCAGCAGCGGCAGCCAGCGGTACGTCCCGACCGTCCGCTCGGATTCCACCAGGGCGTACTCGGTGGCCAGTTCGTCCAGCAGCCAGGCGCTGTCCCGGCCCCCGGTCAGCCGGTCGCAGCGCTCGGCGTCGAGCACTGGCAGCGGGCAGACCTGCCGCAGGAAGGCGGCCAGCCGCTCCGGCAGCGCACCGAACACCTCGCGCTCGATGTAACTGCCGGTCAGCGGGCCGACCGCCCGCGCGGCGCCGGCCGGCGGAGCCGCCGCGCTCTCGCGGACCAGGGCCGGGCGCAGCAGGTGCAGGGCGGCCGGCCAACCGCCGGTCAGCTCCGTCGCTGCGGGAGCGGTCTCGGCGTCGCCGACCAGCAGCTCGACCTCCGGCAGCCCCAGGCGCAGGTCGCGCGGGAGCAGCACGGTGGTCCCGGCGAGTTCACGCCGGGTCAGGTTGAACGAGGGCAGCCGGCGGCCCGCCGCCACCACCCGCAGACCGGGCGGGGCGAGCAGGGCGATCTCCTCCACCGCGGCCTCGGCCGCGGTCCCCCGGGCCAGGTGGAGATCGTCGACCAGGAGCAGCACGGGCCCGGCCAGCCGCTCCACGGCGAGCAGGCACGCCTCGAGCGTCGGCTGCTCCGGTGCGCCGGGCAGGCGGCGGGCCAGCGCGCTCAGCAGGGCGCCCGCATCGCCGGTGCCCCGGTGCGGGCGCCAGCGGACCACGGGGCCCGGGAAGCGCTCGGCGTACTGCGTCAGCACGGTGGTCTTGCCGAACCCGGCCGGTGCGACGAGCAGCGCGAGCGGCCCGGCCTGCCCGGTCAGCCGCTCCAGCAGGTGCTCGCGGACCAGCGTGGGGATTTCGCGCATGCGCAGTGCTCCCACCTGCCTCGTGAGGAGACATCGGTTGCCACGGAGGGAAGAGCAGCGATCACTGTAGGTGATCCTCTGGTGGCGCATCCAGGGGCGTGCGAAACCGTGACAGGGCGCACGGCGAACGGTGACCGACCCCGGAACCCGCCCGGGACCGGCCGCCGCGCACCGTCCTCGCCGTCCGCCCAGGCCTGCCCGCCCGGCGGGGTGCTCGGTGCGGGGGAGGCCGGGAACGTACGATCAGCCAATGTCTGACATGACGGAAACCACGCCTGGTTGGCTCGCTCCGGACGAGCTGGAGAGCACCCGGGCCCGGATGCCCATCCTGTACGTCGAGGCCGTCCCGGTGCGGGTCGACGACGCCGGCGAGGTCACCCAGGTGGGCCTGCTGCTGCGGATGGGGCCGGACGGGACGGTCAGCCGCACGCTGGTCTCCGGCCGGGTGCTGCACCACGAGCGGATCCGCGACGCGCTGCTGCGCCACCTGGAGAAGGACCTCGGCCCGGTGGCACTGCCCCGGATCCCCGCCTCGCTGCAGCCGTTCACCGTCGCCGAGTACTTCCCGACCCTCGGCATCACCCAGTTCCACGACCCGCGGCAGCACGCCGTCTCGCTGGCCTACATCGTGCCGGTGTCCGGCGACTGCCGGCCGCGGCAGGACGCCCTCGACCTGGTGTGGTTCACTCCGGAGGAGGCGGCCTCACCGATGGTCCAGCAGGAGATGCCGGGCGGTCAGGGCGTGCTGCTCAAGCGCGCCCTCGCGCATGTCGGCCGGCTGGACTGAGTCCCGCCGTACGCCGCCACCGTGACCGCAGCCGAGCCATCCGCCGGGCCCTCGGCCCCGCCCTACGTCGCCGTCGTCGGACCGGGTGACGCAGGGCCCGAGCAGTGCGCCGCGGCCGAGGCGGTCGGCCGGCTGCTGGCCGGGCGCGGTGCGGTAGTGGTCTGCGGCGGGCTCGGCGGGGTGATGGCCGCGGCCGCCCGCGGCGCGCGGGACGGCGGCGGGATGTCGGTCGGCCTGCTCCCGGGCCGGGACCGCTCGGCCGCGAACCCGTACCTCACCCTCGCCCTGCCGACCGGCATGGGGCAGCTGCGCAACGGCCTGGTGGTGGCCGCCGCCGACGCGGTCATCGCGGTCGGCGGCAGCTGGGGCACGCTGAGCGAGATCGCCCTCGCCCTGCGGGCGGGCCTGCCGGTGATCGCCCTCGGCGGCTGGCGCGTGGACGGCCCGCAGCCGCAGCGGCCGTCCGGTTCGCCCGGCCCGGCCCCGGCCGACACCCCGGAGGCCGCGGTGGCGGACGCCCTCGCGGCGGTTTCCGATCGTACGCAGGACTCCTGACGACCGATCGGATTCATGATCTGGCAGACTGAGCCGCGGATTGACGACTTGTCTCATACAGGTCATGGCGAAGGAGCCGGAATGTGGGGTCGGGGGACCGTACTCGGTAAGCGGTACACGCTCACCGAACGGGTCGGCAGCGGTGGCATGGGGGAGGTCTGGAGCGCCGACGACGGCGTCCTCAAGCGCCGCGTCGCGGTCAAGATCATGCAGCCGGGACTGCTGGAGGACCGCCGGTTCACCGAGCGGTTCCGGCGCGAGGCGCGGCTGCTCGCCACCCTCAAGCACCCGGGCATCGTGCACGTCCACGACTACGCCGAGCCGGGCGAGGACTCGGACCAGCGGATCGCCTACATCGTCATGGAGTTCATCGACGGCAAGCCGCTCAACACGGTGCTGGCCGCCGAGGGCCCGATGGTGCCCGCACGCGCGCTCGGCCTGATGGCGGAGGCCCTGGACGCGCTGGACGTGGCGCACAGGCAGCAGATCGTGCACCGCGACCTGAAGCCGTCCAACCTGATGCTGCGCAGCGACGGCGGGCTGACCGTGACCGACTTCGGCATCGCCCACGCGATGGCCGGGACGGAGATGACCACCACCAACTCGGTGCTCGGCACCGCCCTCTACATCGCCCCCGAGCAGGCCGACGGCAAGCCCACCACCCCGCTGTGCGACCTGTACTCGCTCGGCGTGGTCTGCTTCGAACTGCTCACCGGCCAGGTGCCGTTCATGGGCGCGACGGTGCTGGAGATCGTGCTCAAGCACATCCAGCAGCCGCCGCCGCAGCTGTCGGACGCCTTCCCGCAGGCCGTCCGCGACTTCGTCGCCACCGCGCTCGCCAAGGACCCGGCGGCGCGCTTCGCGGACGCCGCGGCGATGGCGGCCGCCGCGCGGGCCGCCGCCGAGCGGCCGGGCGCCGGGGTGGCCGTGCCGGAGCCGACCGTGTTCGCCACCGTGCCCGCGCCGGTGCGGCCCGAGCCGGCGGCGGCCGAGACCCCGCGGACGGTGCCCACCGAGCAGCCGCCCCGGCGGCGCAGCCGGGTGCTGGTACCGGTCGTGATTCCAGTGGTGATCTCGGCCGGGGTGGGGACGGCCGTGCTGGTCGAGCAGGCGCCGTGGCAGTCGCACGCCCAGGCGGCCGGTCCGCAGTCGCCGGGCGCCTCGGCGCCGGTCACCCCCGGGGCGGTGCCGGCCGCGGCGAGCGGTACGCCCGGCGCGTCCACGCCGTCGCCCTCGCCGACGCCGGGCGACCCGAACAGCCCGCAGAGCGCCCCGGGCCAGCAGCCGGGCAGCCCGGTGCCGGGCCAGGGCGGCGCCGCCCCGGCCGGCGGAGGCAACGCGGGTGGCGGCAGCGGCGGCGGTACGGGAGCGGGCGGTACCACCACCCGGGCCGGCCAGCCGCCCGCCACCACCCCGACCACCCCGCCGCCCGCGACCACCCCCGCCGACTCGGGCCCGCCGCAGGGGTGCGGCGGCGCCAGTTGGGGCTGGATCACCGGTGTGGGCAGCGGCCAGA
Source organism: Kitasatospora cinereorecta (assembly GCF_024172095.1). GTDB lineage: Bacteria > Actinomycetota > Actinomycetes > Streptomycetales > Streptomycetaceae > Kitasatospora > Kitasatospora cinereorecta. The sequence goes on from NZ_JAMZDX010000002.1 coordinate 1,003,116, forward strand.
AGCTGGGCCTGGCGGCGCCGGGCCTGGCCGGCGGCACCGCCGCGGTGATGGGCCGCAACACCTCGTACGGCTGGGTGCGTTCGGCCCCCGACCCCGGCGGCTGGTACACCCTCTACCCGTGCAACATGAGCAAGCCGCAACTGGTGCAGAGCAACAACGCGGTCGTGCTCTCCTCGGGCTTCAGCGTCACCGTCAACTGGACGGTGGTCGGCGCCCCCACCAAGGGCGCGGTCTACCTCAAGGACTACTCGAGCTCGACCTGCCTGACCGACAACGGCACGGGCAGCGCCGCGACCATGCAGACCTGCACGCCGGGCAACACCTCGCAGCAGTGGTACGTCCCGCCGTCGGGCTGACCGTCGGCCGGGCATGCGACGGCCCCGTCACCGCAGGACGCGCGGTGACGGGGCCGGAGGGTCGATCAGAGGCGCTCGGGGACGGGGTTGCCGACCGCCTCGATGGCGCGCTTGACCGGGACCTTCGCCAGGACGGCGAACCCGATGACGAAGAAGACCAGCAGCGAGATGATCGCCGACCGGTAGCTGCCGGTGAGCTCGTACGCCAGGCCGAAGACCAGCGGGCCCATCCAGCTGGTGCCGCGGTCGCTGACCTTGTACACGCTGAAGTACTCGGCCTCCTTGCCGGCCGGGATCAGGTGCGAGAACAGCGAGCGGGACAGCGCCTGGCTGCCACCGAGCACCAGGCCGATCATGCAGGCCAGCGCGAAGAACCAGATCGGCTTGTGGGCGGGCATCACGTACCCGAGGGCGAGGGTGATCACCCAGCCGACCAGCGAGCCGAGGACGGTCCGCTTGGCGCCGTAGCGGCGGGCGATGCGGCCGAGCAGCAGCGCGCCGCCGATCGCGACGATCTGCACCAGCAGGACGGCGGCGACCAGCGAGGTCTGGTCCATGCCGAGTTCCTCGCTGCCGAACAGCGAGGCCTGGGAGACGACGGTCTGGATGCCGTCGTTGTAGCAGAGGAAGGCGGCCAGGTAGAGCAGGGTGAGCGGGTACCGGCGCATGCCGCGCAGGGTGCGGCCGAGCTCGCGCAGGCTGCCCTCGGCGGGGCGGTCGCCCTCCCCGCCCTCGGTCCGGGCGGGCTTCACCCCGGCGCGCGACGGCAGCCGCAGCAGCGGGACGACGGTGAACAGCGCCCACCACAGTCCGGCCGAGGCCAGGCAGATCCGCACCGCGGTGCCGGAGGACACCCCGAGCGCCTCGTGGCCCTCGAACAGCGCCAGGTTGGCGACCAGCAGCAGCCCGCCGCCCGCGTAGCCGTACGCCCAGCCCTTGGAGGAGACCGCGTCGCGCTCGTCCGGCGAGGCCAGGCCCGGCAGGTAGGCGTAGGAGAGCGCGACCGACACCGCGTACGCGATGTTGGCGATCACCAGCAGCCCGCCGCCGAGCAGGTAGCGGTTGCCGCCGAGGAAGAACATGCCCATGGTGGCGGTCGCGCCGAGGTAGGCGAAGCCACACATCATTTCCTTGTGCCGCCCGGTGCGGTCCGCGATCGTGCCGGCCAGCAGCATCGCGCCGACCGACAGCAGCACCGAGAAGGAGACCGTGTACGGGAAGTACGACCCGGCGCGGATGGAGAGGCCGAGCGGGTGGACGTTCCCCGACGCGTCGGCGGCGTCCTTGGCGATCGAGGTCAGGTACGGGCCGAGGAACACCGTCAGGACGGTGGCCGAGAAGGCGGCGTTGGCCCAGTCGTTGATGTACCAGCCGAACTGCATCCGGCGCAGTGCGTCACGGTCGCTGGTGGCCGCCGCACTGTCCGGCGGGTGGGTCGCGGTGTTCATGGGGATCCCCCGTTCACTCTGCTGGAACTGTGCTGGAGCCGTTGCCGGCGTCGTTGCCGGCGTCGGACCACGAGCCGCGCTCGCCGAGGACGTCCTTCAGGACGTCGATGCGGTCGGCCATGATGCCGTCCACGCCGAGGTCCAGGAGCGCCCTGATCCGGTCGGGGTCGTCGACCGTCCAGACGTGCACCTGGAGGCCGGACCGGTGGGCGGCGCGGACGAAGGCCCGGTCGACCACCGGGATGCCGCGGTGCCGCTCCGGCACCTGCGCGCACACCCCGGCCCACGGCGCCCCGGCGCCGCGCAGCAGCGGCCCGGCCAGCGAGCGCAGGCGCAGCCGGGCGACCTCGCGCGGGCCGAGCGAGGTGGCGAGCCGGGGGCCGGCCGCGGCGCGGACGGCGGCGATCCGGGAGTCGGAGAAGCCGCCGACGCAGACCCGGTCCCAGGCGTCGGTGCGGCGGACCACCTCGACCAGCGGCTCGACGGCCGCCGGCGCCTTGACGTCCACGTTGAAGCGGACGTCGGGGAAGGCGTCGAGCAGCTCCTCCAGCAGCGGGATCGGCTCGGTGCCGCCGATGCGGGCCTCGCGGACGGTCTGCCAGGGCAGTTCGGCCACCGCGCCGGTCCGGTCGGTGACCCGGTCGAGGAGCGTGTCGTGGAAGGCCACCAGGACCCCGTCGGCGGTGGCGTGCACGTCCGTCTCGAGGTAGCGGTAGCCCAGGGCGACGGCGGCCTCGAACGCGGCGAGCGAGTTCTCCGGGTGGCCCAGGTCACCGCCCCGGTGCGCGAAGGCGAGTGGCCCCCGGTGGTCGAGGAATGGGTGCATGCGTGCTCCGAGAATGCCGGGAGGGGGACGGGCGGCAGGGGGAATGCGAAGGGTGGCGCTGCCCGTTCCGGTGGCGTCTCGGGTGGCCTGCGTTACAGTATTGCGCGCTGTGTCAAGCTCTCCTACGCGCCGGTAGCTTAGCGGGCCGCCGGTCAGCTCCCGTCCTGCCGGTAGTAGTCGACCGAGACCCGCACCGGGCCGTCGCCCGGCGCGGCGGCGAGCAGGCGGACCACTGCCAGGTCCCGGCCGTCCTGGCCGCGCACGCAGAACGCCTTCCCCTGCAGGCCGGCGAAGTCCAGGCGCGTCGCGGGCCGGTCCGCCAGGCCGGTGAGGCAGTCGGCCGGACCCGGGCGGTCGTCGGGGGCGAGGTAGGTGTCGTTGGTGTCCGCGACCAGGAACTCGGCCGCCGTCCGGCCGACGAACCAGCTGGCCGTCTCCTCCGCGGCGACGGTGCCCGTCTTGAGGTCGAACTCGTAGCTGTGGTCGGGCGAGACCAGCTCCCGTCCGGTGTACACCGCCGTGTAGCCGGCCACGGTGGCGGGGGACGGGCGGGCGCTTGCCGGGGACGACGGGGTCGGGGTGCCGCTGACGGCCGGGGCGTCCGCCTGCGGGCCGGGGTCGTCCTGCTGGTCGTCGGGGCCGTCGACCAGCAGGACGTAGGTGCCCACCGCGCCGAGGAGCAGCGCGATCGCGGCGACGGCGGCGGTGCGGCGGCGCGACCCCGGGCGGGCGGCTGGGCGGGCGGAGCGTCGGTCCGCGGCGGGCGGTGCGGCTTCCGGGCGCGGTGCGGGGGCGGCCGGCGCCGGCGCGGTCGGGGCCTCGTGCAGGGAGGGCGCCGGGACCTGCAAGGTCGGTGCGGGGACGTGGACGGTGCGGGCCTCGGCGGGGGCCTGGGGGAGGTCGGCGCGTCTGCGGATCTCGGTGGCCACCGGCCGGGGCAGCCAGCCGTCGGTGAACCGGAGCCCGCCGCCGAGCGCGGGGTGCCGGTGGACGGCCTCGATCAGCTGGGCGGGAGTGGGGCGCAGCTCGGGGCGCTTCGCCAGGCAGTGCCGGACGAGGTCCACCAGGCCCGGCGGGACGGCGCCGAGGTCGGGCTCCTCGTGCACCACCCGGTAGAGGGCGCCGGACTCCGGCCCGTGGCCGAAGGGCGGGGTGCCGCCGGCGGCGCAGGCCGCCAGCGCGCCGAGGGCGAAGACGTCGGTGGCGGGCGTGGCCGGGGCGCCGAGCGCCTGCTCGGGGGCCATGAACCCGGGGGAGCCGATGCGCAGGCCGGTGCCGGTGAGGCCGACGGCGTCGGCGGCGCGGGCGATGCCGAAGTCGATCACCCGCGGTCCGTCGGTGGCCAGCAGGACGTTGGCGGGCTTGAGGTCGCGGTGGACCACGCCGACGGCGTGGATGGCCTGCAGTGCCTCGGCGATGCCCGCGACGAGCAGCAGCACCGTCGGCTCGGGCAGCGGCCCGGTGCGGTGGACGACCTGCTGGAGCGAGGGGCCGGGGACGTAGGCGGTGGCCAGCCAGGGCGTGGCGTCGTCCGGTCCGGCGTCGACGACCTGGGCGGTGTACAGGCCGTGGATGAGCCGGGCGCTGGCCACCTCCTGGGCGAACCGGTGCCGGAACTCGGGGTCCTCGGCGAGCTCGGGCCGGACGACCTTGAGCGCCACCGGACGGCCGCCGCGGGTGTACGAGAGGTAGACGCGCCCCATCCCGCCCACGCCGAGGCGCGCGTACAGCCGGTATCCGCCGACCTCGGCGGGGTCGTCGTCGGTCAGCGGCCGGAAGGTGGGGGCGGGCGCGGCGGCGGCTCTGTGGTCGTGCATCCGGGCAGTTTATAGATACTTTCAGGATTTGCCGCCGGTGGGCCGGGTCGGAGCCGTTGGCCGCGGACGTGCAGATACGGAGCGAGCCGTGTGGTTCAGGTCACCGGCGTCGAGGCGGCCGGATTGACCGCTGAGTGAGTGGTCAGGGCAAAGGGCTGATCATCGCGGGCGGCTCCGAGTAGGGTGGTGCACCGTGGCCAGTCGTAAAACATCAATCCTGGAAGCGGCGGCGCGGGTGATCGCCAGGCGCGGGGTCCGCGGCCTGCGCGTCGAGGAACTCGCCGCCGAGGCCGGCGTGTCCACCGCGCTGATCTACTACCACTTCAAGGACCGCACCGGGATCCTCCGCCAGACGCTCGAGTTCATCAACGACCGGGCCGAGCGCTACACGACGGAGCGCGACCCGGACGCGCCGCCGCTCACCCCGCGCGAGGAACTCGACCGGACGCTGCTGCTGGAGCTGCAGGACGCCCCGGAGGTCCGGGAGAACAGCACCGCCTGGGGCGAGCTGCGGGCCAGCGCGGTCTTCGACGACGCGCTGCGCGAGGACCTGGCCCGGGCGACGCTGGTCTGGGCCCAGGAGATCGCCGAACTGCTGGGGCGGGTCCAGCCGATGACCTCGGCGACCGCGCTGGCCGCCGCCGCCGAGCGGCTGACCGCGCTGCTGGAGGGCCTCAGCATGCGCTGGCTGAGCGGCACGCTGCCGCTGACGCATGCGCGGGCGCTGATGGCCGAGGCGATCCAGGTGGAGGTCGAGCGGCTCGGCCGCTGACCGGACGGGATGCCCGGGACGCCGACCAGGGGTCGGCGGCCCGGGCATCGTGCTGTTCGGGTGGCTTCGGCAGTTCCACAAGCTTGACTGATTTTTCAGTCAGTGTCAGGGTGGGGCCATCGGCGACACTTGATCTGGAGATCCGATGACCGAACACCCCGACTCCTCCTCGGGCGGCGTACGGCCCCGGGTGCCGGCGGACGACGTTCCGCACGCCCGCACCTGGATGTCCTGGCCGTCCCGCAGATCGGTGTGGGGACGGCACCTGTCCGGCGTGCAGGACGACATCGCCCTGATCGCCCGCACCGTCGCCGCGTACGAGCCCGTGGTGATGTGCGCCCCCGACGACTGGAGCGCCCGGCAGGCCCGGGAGCGGTGCGGCCCCGCCGTCGAGGTGATCACCGACATCCCCACCGACGACCTGTGGATGCGCGACATCGCCCCCGTCTTCCGCCGCGACGGCCATGGCGGCCTGGACGCCGTCGGCCTCAACTTCAACGGCTGGGGCCGCAAGCAGGTCCACACCGACGACGCGTACGCCGCCGAACTGGTCGCCGCCCGCCGCGGACTGCGGTTCTCCTACGCGGACTTCGTCGGCGAGGGCGGCGCGGTGGAGACCGACGGCGACGGCACCGTGATGGCCACCGAGAGCAGCCTGGTCAACAAGAACCGCAACCGGGGGATGAGCCGCGACGAGATCGAGGACGCCGCCCTCGACGCGTACGGCGCCGACCGGATGATCTGGCTGCCCGGCATCAAGGGCAAGGACATCACCGACGACCACGTGGACGTCACCTCGCGGTTCGTCCGCCCCGGCGTGGTGATGGTCCAACTGCCGCCCCCGGGCCGCGACGACGTGTGGGCGCGCGACGCCCGCGAACAGTTCACCCTGCTGTCCGGCGCGACCGACGCCCGCGGCCGGCGCCTTCAGGTGGTCCGGGTGGACGGCCCCGACACCGTGCGCTCCCGGAAGTCGACCTTCGTCGACTCCTACCTCAACTTCCACGTCGTCAACGGCGCCGTGATCACCGCCCAGTTCGGCGACCCGGCCAAGGACGAGGCCGCCCGGCAGACCCTGGCCGCGGTCTTCCCCGGCCGCCACGTCGTCCAGCTCGACGTCGACCGCCTGATGGGCGGAGGCGGCGGCATCCACTGCTCGACCATGCAGGAACCGCTGCCCTGACCCGGCCGGCCGCCCCACGTCGCCCGCTCACCGCCGGCCGCCGTACCAGCCCACCCTCTTCCCCCCGGAGGACCCCCGTGTCGATCTCCGCCCTGTCGCGGCGCACCCTGCTGCGCTCCCTCGCGGGCGCCGGCGTGCTCGCGCTCGGCCTCACCGCCTGCACCGACGACCCCGACGCGCAACCCGGCGACGGGCCCCCGACGCCCGGCTCCGGCAGCGCCGGCGGGCGCCGCTTCGGCGCGGAGTGGGAGAAGCACACCCGGACGTACCTGGCCTGGCCCTCCTCCGCGAACATCTGGGGCGGGCAACTGCACGACGTCCAGAAGGACATCGCCGCCCTCGCCGCCGCCATCGGTGCGCACGAGCCGGTGGTGCTGCTGGCCCGGCCCGACCAGGAGGACACCGCCCAGCAGGCCTGCGGCCGCGACGTCGACGTGATCCCGCTCGCCGTGGACGACCTGTGGGCCCGCGACACCCTGCCGGTCTTCGTCGAGGAGGACGGCAAGGTCAAGGGCGTCGACTTCAACTTCAGCGGCTGGGGCAACAAGCAGGAGCACAGCAACGACGGCAAGGTCGCCCGGGCGCTGCTGGAGCGCTACTCCCTCGACCGGATCGAGACGCCGGTCGTCGCCGAGGGCGGCTCCTTCGAGACCGACGGGCTCGGCACCCTGGTCCTCACCGAGAGCTCGGTCGTCAACGCCAACCGGAACCCCGGGATGAGCCGCGAGCGCATCGAGGACGAGCTGAAGAAGGCCCTCGGGGTGACCAAGGTGATCTGGCTCGCCGGCGTCCGCGGCAAGGACATCACCGACGCGCACGTCGACTGCCTGATGCGCTTCGTCGCCCCCGGCACCGTCCTGCTCGACCAGGCCTTCCCCGGCTCCCCGGCGGACTCCTGGTCGCGCTCGGCCGACCAGGCGAAGTCCGTCCTGCGGGACGCCACCGACGCGCGCGGCAAGCCGATCGAGGTGATCGAGCTGCCGCAGCCCGACCCCGACCGGATCACCGGGCGCGGCGACGCCTTCGTCTCCTCGTACCTGAACTTCTACATCGGCAGCAAGGGCGTCTACCTGCCCCGGTTCGGCGACGCCCGGGCCGACGACCGCGCCCAGCAGGTCATGAAGGAGCACTTCCCCGACCGCGAGATCGTCCCGGTGAGGATCGACGCGATCGCGGCCGGCGGCGGCGGGATCCACTGCGCCACCCACGACCTGCCCGCCCTCGGCGGGTGACCCGGCGATGCAGCTGACCCCCACCGAACGCGACCGCCTGCTGCTCTTCACCGCGGCCGAACTCGCCCGCGCCCGGCGCGCCCGCGGCCTGCGGCTCAACCTGCCCGAGGCGACAGCGCTGATCGCCGACACCGTCTGCGAGGCGGCCCGCGACGGACTCCGCCTCGCCGAGGCCGTCGAGCGCGGCCGGACCCTGCTCGGACCGGACGACGTCCTGCCCGGCGTGGTCGACGTGCTCACCGACCTCAGCGTGGAAGCCGTCTTCGAGGACGGCACCCGACTCGCCGTCATCAGCGAACCCTTCGGCGCCACCGGCCCGCTCGGCGACGACGCACCCGGCGCGGTGCTCGCCGGACCGGAAACCGCCCATGTCCCCGCGCCCGTCCGCACCCTGACGGTCCGCAACACCGCCGCCGTCCCCGTCTCGGTGACCTCGCACTTCCACTTCTTCGAGGCCAACCCGCGCCTCGACTTCGACCGCGCCGCCGCGTACGGCACCCGGTTGGCGGTGCCGGCCGGCTCCTCGGTCCGCTTCGACCCCGGCGAGCGCGTCGAGGTCGGCCTGGTCCCGATCGGCGGCGCCCGGATCGCCATCGGCTTCGCCGGCCTGGTCGACGGACCGCTCGACGCCCCCGGCGCACAGCAGGAGGCGCTGCGCCGCGCCGCCGCCTGCGGCTACCTGGGCGCCGACCACCATGGACAGGAGGACCCGCAGTGAGCAGCACCGTCGAACCGCACGAGTACGCGGCCGTCCACGGCCCCCGGGCCGGCGACCGGATCCGGCTCGGCGACAGCGGCCTGGTGGTCCGGGTGGAGTCCGACTCGCAGGAGCCGGGCAACGAGTTCCTGGTCGGCTTCGGCAAGACCGCCCGCGACGGCCTGCACCTCAAGGCCGCCGCCGTCCGCGACACCTGCGACCTGGTGGTGTCCAACGTGGTGGTGATCGACGCGGTCCAGGGCATCCGGAAGACCTCGATCGGCATCCGGGAGGGCCGGATCACGGCGATCGGCCGGGCCGGCAACCCGGACACCATGGACGGCGTCGAGGTGGTTGTCGGCACCGGGACCACCATCGTCTCCGGCGAGGGCATGATCGCCACCGCGGGCGCCATCGACACCCACGTCCACCTGATGTCTCCCCGGATCATGGAGGCCTCGCTCGCCTCCGGTGTCACCACCATCATCGGCCAGGAGATCGGTCCGGCCTGGGGCGTCGGCGTCAACTCGCCCTGGGCGCTGCGGCACGGCTTCAACGCCTTCGACGCCTGGCCGGTCAACATCGGCTTCCTGGGCCGCGGTTCGTCCTCCGACCCGGCCCCGCTGGTGGAGGCGCTGGCCGAGGGCGGCGCCTGCGGCTTCAAGGTGCACGAGGACATGGGCGCCCACACCCGGGCGCTCGACACCGCGCTGCGGGTCGCCGAGGAACACGACGTCCAAGTGGCGCTGCACACCGACGGGTTGAACGAGTGCCTGTCGGTGGAGGACACCCTGAAGGTGCTGGAGGGGCGGACCATCCACGCCTTCCACATCGAGGGCTGCGGCGGCGGACACGTGCCCAACGTGCTCAAGATGGCCGGTCTGGAGAACGTCATCGGCTCCTCCACCAACCCCACCCTGCCGTTCGGCCGGGACGCCGTTGCCGAGCACTACGGGATGATCGTCTCGGTCCACGCGCTGAAGACGGACCTGCCCGGCGACGCCGCCATGGCCCGCGACCGGATCCGGGCCGGCACCATGGGCGCCGAGGACGTGCTGCACGACCTCGGGGTCATCGGCATCACCAGCTCCGACGCCCAGGGCATGGGCCGCGCGGGGGAGACCGTCCGCCGCACCTTCGCCGTCGCCGGGAAGATGAAGGCCGAACTCGGCCCGATGGACGGCGACGGCGAGCGCGACGACAACCAGCGCGTGCTGCGCTACATCGCCAAACTCACCCTCAACCCGGCCATCGCGCACGGCCTCTCGCACGAGGTCGGCTCCATCGAGGTCGGCAAGCTCGCCGACCTGGTGCTCTGGTGGCCCGCGTACTTCGGCGCCAAACCGCAGCTGGTGCTGAAGGCCGGCTTCCCCGCGTACGGCGTCACCGGCGACCCCAACGCCGCCACCGAGAGCTGCCAACCGCTGGTGATGGGGCCGCTGTTCGGCGCGCACGGGGCGACCGCGGCCGACCTGTCGGTGGCGTTCGTCAGCCGGGCCGCCGCCGAGTCCGGCTCGGCCGGGCAGCCGTACGACGCCATGACCACCCGCCGCCGCCGGGTCGCCGTCCGCGGCACCCGCGGCATCGGCCCCCGCGACCTGGTGCGCAACGCCCGCATCGGCCGCGTCGACGTCTCCGAGACCGGACTGGTCTCGCTCGACGGCGAGCCGCTGCGCTCCGAACCGGCGGCCTCGGTGCCGCTCAGCCGCCTCTACTTCCTGTGACCCGGGGTGCGGACGGGCCGCCGTCCGCGCCCCGAAAATCCCTTCCCCCACAGACCGTTGGGATGTCCGATGACCAGTTCCCCCGGCGGCGGCGTCACCGCGCTGCCCCGCTCGCTCGGCGTCTTCGGCGCCGTCCTGCTGACCCTCTCCTGCCTGACCCCCGCCTCCTCGCTGTTCATCGTGGTGCCGCCGCTGCTGCGCACCCAGGGCAGCGGCACCGTCATCACCCTGCTCACCGCCGCGCTGGTCTCGCTCGGCGTCGGCCTGTGCTACGCCGAACTCGGCACCCTGCTGCCCACCGCCGGCGGCGAGTACTCCATCGTCGGACAGCTGCTCGGCCGCTTCACCGGCTGGCTGGTGTTCGTGATCTCGGTGGTCGCGCTGCTCGTCGTGCCGCCGATCATCGCGCTCGGCACCGCCGAGTACCTCGGCTCGGTGGTCTCCCTCGACCCGGCGGTGACCGGCGCGGTGGTGATGACGATCGCGGTCGCCGTCGGCGTGCTCGACATCAAGGCCAACGCCCTGATCACCGGCCTGTTCCTCGGACTCGAGGTGCTCGCCGCGGCGGTCGTCAGCGTCCTCGGCTTCACCCACGCCCAGCGGCCGCTCTCCGCCCTCACCCACGCGACCGTCCCGGACGGCAGCGGCGGCACCGGCCCGTTCACCGCCGGCGTGCTGATCTCCGGGCTGGCCGTGGCGCTGTTCACGTACAACGGCTTCGGCACGGCTGTGTACCTCTCCGAGGACCTGCGCGACCCTCGGCGGACCGTCGCCCGGACCGTGCTGTGGTCGCTGCTGGCCGGCGTCGTGCTGATCACCGTGCCGGTCGCCGCGATCTGCGTCGGCGTCGCCTCCCCGGACCGGCTCGCCGAGGGCGACCTCACCGCCGTCGTCGCCGACTGGGCGGGCGGCACCGTCGCCACCTTCGTCAGCCTCTGCGTGGCCCTCGCCATCCTCAACGCCGTCATCGTCATGGTGCTGCAGAACGGCCGCGTTCTGTACGCCTCCGCCCGCGACCGCACCTGGCCCGAACCGGTCAACCGGCTGATCGGCTCGGTCTCCGCCCGCTGGGGCTCGCCCTGGGCCGCCACCCTGGCCGTCGGCCTGCCCGGCATCGTCCTCGCCCTCGCGGTGCCGATCGACGCCCTGCTCGGCTTCACCGGCGTCGCCGTGACGGTGGTGTACCTGCTGCTCGGCTGCGCCGCCCTGGTGGCCCGCCGGGCCCGGCACCGAACGGCCCGCAACTGGCGGATGCCGCTGTGGCCGCTGGCCCCGCTCGCCACCATCGCGGTGCTGGGCTACGCGCTGACCCGGCAGAGCGTCCGTGACCTGGCCGTCGCCGGCGGCGTACTGCTGGTCGGGGCCGCGTACTGGGCCGTGTACCTGCGGCCGCGCAGCGCCACCCACTGGGTGCTGAGCCTGCCCGCGGACCTGGCCGAGCCGGACACCGCGGCGGACACCTTGGTGCCGACCGCTGTGCACTGACCGCGGCTGGGCCGGCCGGGACCCTGTCTGAAACTCCGGTCAGACCGCAGGGCGGCCGGGTGCGAGCTCCACCGCGATCGCCTCCCGGAGCAGACGGCGGGCGTGCTCGAGCGGCAGCGAGCCGCTGAGCCAGCGGACGCTGAGCCCTTCCAGCAGGGCGGTCAGCCGCTCGGCGGCGGCCGCGTGGGCCGGCGCGGTGCCAGCCGGGTCGGCGCGGCCGAGCAGCTCGGCGATCTCGTGGACCCAGGTGTGGGTGGCCCTGGCCAGCTCCTCCCGCAGCTCCGGGTCGAACACCGCACTGGCCCTCAACTCGCCCCAGGCCGTGCTGTTCTCGCGAACCTCGGCCAGGTCCTGGAGCTCCAGCAGCAGGACCTGCTCCAGGTCGCCGCGGGCGTCGTCCGGATCGCCGTCCGGGAGGCGTTCGGCGGTGTACCGGTCGGCCCGGTCGTTGATGAACTCGAGCGTCCGGCGCAGCACCCCGGCGCGGTCGCCGAAGTGGTAGTAGATCAGCGAGGTGGAGACCCCGGCCTCGACGGCCAGCTCCTCCACGCGCAGGCCCCGGACGCCGCGTCGGACGATGACGCGGGTGGCGGCCTTGAGTATCTCTGTTCGACGGTCCGACATGGGCGCTCACTCTACCCGCCCGGGGCCCGTTGCGGACACTTTCCTGATCCGATTCTCAGTATGCGGTCGAGGCTGCAATGGCCGGATATCCGCTGCTCGTAGCCGGTCATGTCGCCGGCCTCGCCTGTCGGCCTGGCTGTCGTGCGGGCCGCCGAGCGGCGGACCCTCGAACAAGCCTTGACTGAAATTTCAGTTCGATGGAGGATGTGGGCCACACCACACCCCTCCCACCCCCCAGCACAAGGGAGACCTCGATGAACCTGCCGGAGACCTCCAGGCGCAACCTGCTGAAGTTCGGCGCCTCGGCCGTCCCCGCCCTGGCCCTCGGCGCCGTCCTGCCCGCCGCGGCCCGCGCCGCCACCGGTGCCACCGCCGCCACCGGCTCCGCCGCGCCGACGCTGCGGATGCCCGCCGAGGACGGCGCGCACGTCCGCACCTTCATGGCCTGGCCGGCGCTCTCGTCGGTGTGGGGCAACGCCCTGTGGGGTGTACGCAACGACATCGCCCGGCTCGCGTACCAGATCTCGCGCTACGAACCGGTGGTTCTGCTGGCCCGCCCCGAGCAGGCCGCCGACGCCCGCTACACCTGTGGCTCCGGCGCGTACTACAGCATCACCGTGGTCGAGATCGCCAACGACGACCTGTGGATCCGCGACTTCGGGCCGACCTTCCTCACCGGCCCCGGGACGGTCGCCGGCCTCGACACCAACTTCAACGGCTGGGGCAAGACCGGCACCCCGTACTACCAGCCGTTCGGCCACGACGCCGCGGCCGCCGCGACGCTGCTCGGCCAGTACGGCATCGACCGGATCCGGGCGCCGTTCACCGGCGAGGGCGGCTCGCTGGAGACCGACGGCCAAGGCACGCTGCTGGCCTCCGTCAGCTCGCTGGTCAACGCCAACCGCAACCCGGGGATGTCCCAGGACCAGGTGGAGCAGGCGCTGAAGTCCTCGCTCGGCCTGGACAAGGTGATCTGGGTGCCCGGCCTGGCCGGGCAGGACATCACCGACTGCCACATCGACTGCCTGGCCCGGTTCATCGCCCCGGGCAAGGTCATGCTCGACAAGCCGGGCCCGGGCACCAGCGCCCAGTGGGTCGCGGTGTACGACGAGACCAAGCGCATCCTGCAGAGCGCCACCGACGCCCAGGGCCGCCCGCTGACCGTCACCGAACTCCCGGGCCCGGACCGCCGGCTGATCCGCGGCACCGGCAAGGACTTCCTGTCCAGCTACACCAACTACTACACCGCCAACGGCGCCGTGTTCATGCCCCAGTTCGGCGACAGTTACGCCGACGCCACGGCCTACGCCGTCCTCCAGGCCGCCTACCCGGCGCGCGACATCGTCCAGGTGAACATCGACAACATCGCGAGCGGCGGCGGTGGCATCCACTGCTCCACCCAGTCGCAGCCGGTCGTCCCGCCCGCGCTCTGACCGGCCCCCGCACCCGGGCGGACCGCCCCCGGTCGCCGGCGGTCCGCCCGCACCGCACCACCAACCCCCGTGCACGTGAACGACCGAAGGGATCCGTTGTGACTTTCCGTATGCCCGCCGAGTGGACCGACCACGAGGGCTGCCTGATGGCCTGGCCCGTCCGCGCCGAACTGTGGGGCAACGTCCTCGACCGGGCCAAGCAGGAGTACGCCCAGGTGGCCCGCGCCATCGCCGAGTTCGAGCCGGTGACCATGGTCGCCCCGCCCGGCCACGGCGAGGAGGCCCGGGCGATGTGCGGCGAGGAGGGCATCACCGTCCTGGAGCTGCCGACGGACGACTCCTGGTTCCGCGACTCGGCCCCGATCTTCGTGGTGGACGAGGTGGGCCGCCGGGCCGGCGTGGACTTCCGATTCAACTCCTGGGGCCGCAAGCACCACCCGTGGGACGCCGACGACCGGATCAGCGCCCTGCTGCTGGAGCGGCTCGGCGTCCCGGCGATCCGCTCCGAGATGATCCTCGAGGGCGGCGCGATCACCGTCGACGGCGAGGGCACCCTGATCACCACCGAGCAGTGCCTGCTGCACCCCAACCGCAACCCCGACCTGAGCCGCGAGGAGATCGAGGCCGAGCTGAAGGCCCGGCTCGGCGTCACCAAGGTGATCTGGCTGCCGTACGGCGGTCTGCTGGACACCGAGACCGACGGCCACGTGGACGGTGTGTGCGCCTTCGCCGCGCCCGGCAAGGTGATCGTCCAGCTGCCGTCCGACCCCGAGCACCCCGACTACGTGCGGATGCGCGCCAACCGCACCGTCCTGGAGCACAGCACCGACGCCCAGGGCCGCCCGTTCGAGATCGTCGACGTCCCGCAGGCCGCCTTCGTCGAGGTCGACGGCAAGGAGATCGAGGTCGGCTACCTCAACCACTACCTCGCCAACGGCGGCGTGGTGGTGCCGATCGCCGGCCACCCCGAGGACGCCGGCGCGCTCGCCGTGATCGCCGCCGCCCACCCCGACCGCAAGGTCGTCGGCGTCCCCACCCCGGTCGTCGCCTTCGGCGGCGGCGGCGTTCACTGCATCACCCAGCAGATCCCCTCCGCCCGCGCCTGACCCCCCGTCGGAAGAGGAACTCCCATGCCCCCCACCACGCTCCCGCGGCTCAGACGCACCGCGCTGACGGCCGCCGCCGCGTTCACCTCCTTCGGCCTGATCGCGGCCTGCTCCGGCCCGCCCGCCGGCTCCGGCTCCGCCGACGGCGCCGCCTTCCGGCTGTCGGCCGGCACCCCGCCGGCCGCCGGCCCGCTCGACTCGTTCACCTGGGCGCTGTACGCCGAACCGCCCACGCTGGACTACACCGTGGCGTTCGACTACCCGCAGAACACCATCCTCTCCAACGTGTGCGAGAGCCTGATGCGGTGGACGCCGCAGCTCACCCTGGCCCCCGGCCTGGCGGAGAAGGCGAGCAACCCCGACCCCACCACCTGGGTGTACGACCTGCGTGCGGGCGTGCACTTCCACGACGGCTCGGTGCTGACCGCCGACGACGTGGTCTTCAGCCTCGGCCGGCAGATGAACCCGGACAACGCCGCCGCCTGGGCCCAGGTGTTCCAGAACGTGGACACCGTCACCGCGACCGGCCCGCTGCAGGTCACCGTCAAGCTCAAGCAGCCCGACTCCCAGTTCCCGCAGTACATGGCGACGGCGGCCGGCGCGGTGGCCGCGAAGGCGGGCGTCGAGGCCGCCGGCAAGGACTACGGCACCTCCGGCGGCCTCGACTGCACCGGCCCGTACCAGCTCTCCACCTGGAACAAGGGCCAGTCCATCGAACTGCGGCGCTTCGACAGCTACTGGGGCACCAGGGCCAAGTCCGCCAAGGTCGTCTTCAGCTTCCTCACCGACCCCTCGGCGCGCACCAACGCGATGCTCAGCGGCGAGGCCGACGGCGGGTACCTGATCCCCACCGAGAGCTACGACCGACTCTCCAGGAGCGGCGCCGGCACGCTGTACTTCGGCGAGGGCCTGAGCACCGTCAACGTCAACGTCACCAGCACCCAGGGCGCGCTCGGCGACGTCCGGGTCCGTAAGGCGCTGTCGCTGGCCCTCGACCGCTCCGGCTTCGTCAAGGCCGGCCTCGGCGGAGCCGGCACCGTCACCGGCTCGCTCACCACCAAGGCGGTCTGGGCCGGCTACCCCGACGGCGTGCGCACAGACGCCTTCGCCCACCTCACCCCGACCGTGCAGGACATCGAGCAGGCCAAGGCCCTGGTACGGGACGCCGGCGCCACCGGCAAGACCCTCACCATCGCCACCAGCACCATCGGCCAGGACGTCTCCCTGCTCGCCACCGCCGTCCAGAACGCCGGCGCGCGGATCGGCCTGGACGTCCGGCTGAAGACGATCGCCCCGAACGCCTTCACCTCGCTGTTCACCGACCCCAAGGCGCGCGAGGGCCTGGACATGTTCCCGGAGACGTACTACGACTCCGTCACCGACCCGCTCGACCTGCTGGTCAACTTCCGCACCGGCGCCTACCAGAACTACGCCGGCTTCAGCGACAAGACCTACGACGACCTGGTCGACCGGGCCACCGCCGAGTACGACCCGGGCAGGCGCGGCGCGATCGAGGCCCAGCTGCAGCGGACCGCCTCCGAGCAACTGCTGTGGATCCCGGTCGCCGAATGGCCCACCGCGATGTTCCTCAACAAGCGGATCACCGGCGCCCCCACCACCATCTCCTACCTGTACTACCCGTGGGCGGCCGACGTGGGGGCCGCACGGTGAACTTCCTGAGATTCGCCGCCCGGCGGCTGCTGGAGATGGCCGCCACCCTGCTCGGCGCCTCCTTCGTGGTCTACGGCGCGATGTACCTGGCGCCGGGCAGTCCGGCGAGTTTCCTCCTGTCGGGACGGTCGGCCTCGCCGGCCGCCCTGCAGGCGATCAACCAGCAGTACCACCTGGACGACCCGTTCCTGGTCCGGTACCTGCGCTGGCTGGGCCAGGTGGTGCGGGGCGACTTCGGACGCTCCATCACCTACCGCACCGACGTCTCCACCGTGCTCGCCGACCGGCTGCCGGCCACCCTGCTGCTGGTCGCGATGGCCCTGGTGATCGTCCTCGCCGCCGGCCTGGTGCTGGGCTGGATCGGCGCGGTCCGCGGCGGCGCCACCGACTCGACGATCCTGGTCACCACCACCCTGGCCATCGGCACCCCGTCGTTCGTCGCCGCCGTGCTGCTGCAGGGCGTGTTCGCGGTCGGGCTCGGCTGGTTCCCCAGCAGCGGCGCGGGGGAGGGCCTCGGCGACATGCTGTGGCACCTGACGCTGCCCGCGATCGCCCTCGCCCTCTACCTGATCGGCATGCTCGCCCGGGTCACCCGCTCCGCGATGCTGGAGGCCCTGGACGGCGACCACGTCACGGTCGCCCGCAGCCGGGGCGTCCCCGAACGGCAGGTGATCGGCCGGCACGTGTTCCGCAACTCGCTGGGCACCGTGCTCACCACCAGCGGCCTGATCGTCTCCACCCTGCTGGTCTGCACGATCCTGGTGGAGTCCGCGTTCAGCATCGGCGGCATCGGGCAGCTCCTCGAACTGTCCACCACCACCAAGGACTTCCCGACCGTCCAAGCCGTCTCGCTGATCATCGTCGCCCTGTTCATGGTCGTGAACCTGGTCGTCGACCTGCTCCACCCGCTGGTCGACCCCCGGGTCACGCTCGGATCGCGGAGGAACGACGCATGAGCGCCACCGCCCTCACCCGCCGGCCCGGATTCGGCCGCCTCGCAGCCGCCCGCGCCCCGCTCCACCTGATCAGCCTCGCCGTCGTCGCCCTCGTCGTCGCGGCCGCCCTGCTCGCCCCCTGGCTCGCCCCGTACGACCCCAACCAGGTCGACCTTGGCGCCGCCCTGGCCGGCCCCTCCGCCGACCACCTGCTGGGCGTCGACGCCGCCGGCCGCGACACCCTCGCCCGGCTGCTCCTCGGTGCCCGCACCTCCCTGCTCGGCCCGCTCGGCGTCGTCGCCTTCTCCACCCTCGCCGGCATCGCCGTCGGCGTCGTCGCCGGCTGGCGCGGCGGCTGGCTCGACTCCGCGCTCTCCCGCTCCACCGAACTGGTCTTCGCCTTCCCCGGGATGCTGCTCGCCGTCCTCATCGTCGCGGTGAGCGGCGAGGGCCTGCTCGCCCCGGTGATCGCCCTGGCCGTCGCCTACCTCCCGTACGTCAGCCGGCTCACCCGCTCCCTGGTGCTCGCCGAACGCGAGCGCCCGTACGTCGCCGCCCACCGGGTGCAGGGGCACTCCGCCCTGCAGATCTGCCTGCGGCACGTCGTCCCCAACATCGCACCCGTCGTCCTCGCCCAGTCCGCCGTCAACTTCGGCTACGCCCTGATGGACCTGGCCGGCCTCTCCTTCCTCGGACTCGGCGTCCCCGCGCTGACCCCCGACTGGGGCCGCATGGTCTTCGACGGCCAGACCGCGATCCAGCACGGCTACCCGCTCTCCGCGATCCTGCCCTGCCTCGCCATCGTGCTCACCGTCGTCGCCTTCAACGTCGTCGGCGAACGCTGGGCCGACCAGGTCGCCCGGAGGGACCCCCGATGAACGCACTCGAGATCCGGGGCCTGCGGCTGCGCCTGCCCGGTACCGCCCGCCCCGTCCTGGACGGCGTCGACCTCACCGTCGCCGCCGGCGAGACCGTCGCCCTGGTCGGCGAGTCCGGCTCCGGCAAGACCCTCACCTCCCGCAGCGCCCTGCGCCTGCTGCCCACCGGCGCCACCACCGAGGGCCGGGTGCTGGTCGACGGCCAGGACGTCCTCACCATGGACGCCGCACACCTGCGCACCCTGCGCACCCGCAAGGCCGCCATGATCTTCCAGGACCCGCGCGCCGCCACCAACCCGCTGCGCCGGATCGGCGACTTCCTCACCGAGAGCGTCACCCTCACCAAGGTGATGACCCGCGCCGCGGCGACCGAGCGGGCCACCGAACTGCTCGACGCCGTCGGCCTCCCCGCCACCGTCCTCGACCGCTACCCCGGCCAATTGTCGGGCGGCCAGCTCCAGCGCGTCATGATCGCCGCCGCGCTGATGGGCGACCCCACCCTGCTACTTGCCGACGAACCCACCACCGCCCTCGACGTCACCTCCCAGGCCGAGGTGGTCGCCCTCCTCGACCGGCTGCGGGAACGCTTCGGCACCGGCCTGCTGTTCGTCACCCACGACCTCGGGCTCGCCGCCGCCATCAGCGACCGGGTCTGCGTGATGTACGTCGGCCGGATCGCCGAGACCGGCCCCGCCGACACTCTCTTCGCCCACCCCCGCCACCCGTACACCGCCGCCCTGCTCGCCGCCCCCCCGCGGCTGGACGCCCCGGCCGGCCGACTCGCCGCCATCGACGGCCAACCACCGGACCTGCGCCAGGAACTGACCGGCTGCGCGTTCGCCGCCCGGTGCCGCCTCGCCACCGACCTGTGCCGCACCCGGGCACCCGAGCCGGTCGCGGCGCCCGCCGACCCCGGACACCTCGCCGCCTGCCACCACAGCGAGCTGCTCGAAGGGAGCGCCGCCCATGCCTGACCGACCCACCGGGAGCGCCGAGCCCGGGAACGTCCTGGCGGTCACCGGCCTGAGCCGGGCCTTCGGCGCCGTCCGCGCCGTCGACGACGTCTCCTTCACCCTCAGTGCGGGCGGCTCGCTCGGCATCGTCGGCGAGTCCGGCTCCGGCAAGACCACCACCGCGCGGATCGTCGTCGGCCTGGAACAGGCCGACACCGGCGAGGTCACCGTCCGCGGCCGCCCCCGGCACGGCCGCGCCCGGGGCAGGGCCGAACGCCTCGCCCGCGCCCGCGAGATCCAGATGGTCTTCCAGGACCCGTACCTCTCCCTCGACCCGCGGATCACCGTCGAGGCGGCCCTGCGCGAAACCCTGCGCCTGCACTTCCCGCACCTCGACCACGCCCGCCGGATCGCCGAACTCCTCGACCAGGTCGGCCTCGGCACCCGCGCGGCCGACGCCCTGCCCCGCCACCTCTCCGGCGGCCAGCGCCAGCGCGTCGCCATCGCCCGCGCCCTCGCCGTCGAACCCGCCGTGATGGTCCTGGACGAGGCGGTCGCCGCCCTCGACGTCTCGGTCCAGGCCCAGGTGCTCAACCTGCTCGCCGACATCCGCGCCGACACCGGCATCGGGTACCTGTTCATCACCCACGACCTGGGCGTGGTCCGCAGCGTCACCGACGAGGTGGTCGTCATGCGGCACGGACGGATCGTCGAGGCCGGCCCCACCGCGGAGGTCCTCGCCGCACCGGACCACCCGTACACCCGGCTGCTGCTGGAGTCCGTCCCGCGGCCCGGCTGGGACCCCGACCGGATCGCCGCCGCGCGGCGGGCCCTGGCGGCGGGGTGACGACCGCCGCGCCCCCGGGAGGCGGTCGGGTCCTCCCCGGGGCGCGGCGGTCGCTGTCGGGCGCGAATCGCCCGGACGGCGGCGTGCGCCGTCCCTGATCCCGCCCGCCGCGTCCGTATCGTCCGTATCGTCCGTGTCTCTCGAACCGTCCGTGCGGTCCGGACGGACGCCAACCGCCGCCGACCGGAACGAGGCCGCCCGTGGTCCGTACGCCCGCCCGCCGTACGCCCTCCCGCCGCTCCGTGCTGCGCTCGGGCGCGGCGCTGGCGGCGCTCGCGCTGCTCGACGGCTGCTCCTCGTCCGGGGCGGCGGACGACACGCCAGGACCGTCCAGGGAGGGCCCGTCGGCAGGTACGTCGGCCGCGGCGCCGCGCGCGATGCCCGCGGAGGGCGCCCCGCACACCCGCACCTTCATGGCCTGGCCCGCCCTGGAGGAGGTGTGGGGCGACCAACTGCCGGGCGTACGACAGGACATCGCTGGCCTGGCCCAGGCCGTCGCCGCGTTCGAACCGGTGGTCCTGATGGCCCGGCCCGACCAGGCCGAACAGGCCCGGCAGAGCTGCGGATCCGGCGTCGAGGTGATCGAACTGCCGGTCGACGACCTGTGGGCCCGGGACACCGGCCCGACCTTCCTCACCGGCCCCGGCGGCCTCGCCGGAGTCGACCTGAACTTCAACGGCTGGGGCAACCGGCAGACCCACACCGAGGACAGCCAGGTCGCCCGCACGCTCCTCGACCGCTACGGCATCACCCGCATCGAGGCGCCGCTCACCGGCGAGGGCGGCGCGATCGAGGTCGACGGCGAAGGCACCCTGATGGCCACCGAGAGCGCCTGGGTCAACGACAACCGCAACCCCGGCAGGTCCCGCGACCAGATCGAGGCGAGCCTCAAGGAACTTCTGGGCGTCCGCAAGGTCCTGTGGATCAAGGGCGTCGCCGGACAGGACATCACCGACTGCCACATCGACGCCCTCGCCCGCTTCGCCCAGCCCGGCACCGTGGTCCTGCACCGGCCCGCGCCCGACACCCCGCCGGACATCTGGACCACCGCCTCCGACCAGGCCCTGCAGGTCCTCCACGAGGCCACCGACGTCACCGGCCGGGCGCTCACCGTCGTCGAACTCACCGAACCCGACTTCACCGTCATCGGCGACCGCGGCAAGGACTTCCTCGCCACCTACCTCAACTACTACGTCGTCAACGGCGGCGTCATCGTCCCGCGCTTCGGCGACCGGGCCGCGGACGACCGCGCCGCCGGCATCCTCGCCGACCTCCACCCGGGAAGGAAGGTCACCCAGGTGTCCATCGACCACATCGCCTCCGGCGGCGGGGGCATCCACTGCTCCACCCAGCAGCAGCCCGCCGTCCCTGGTTAGGCGCCGCCGGTCCGGTCGGCGGTGGCGGCGAGGGCGGCCATCAGCGTCCGCAGGACGGTCTCCGCGTCCACCGCCGCGTCCAGGGAGCGGATCGCCGCGAGGCCGTCCACCGCGGAGGCGAAGGACTCACCGAGCGGCAGCGGGTCGACGCGGCCCGGGCGCTCCTCGGCCAGCACCCGGAACAGCCGGACGAAGCAGGACCGCCAGCGCCGGTACTCCGCGTCCAGACTCTCCCGCACCCGCTCGTCGCCCAGCGCGAGCCAGTGCAGCGCGGAGTGCAGGTGCGCCAGGTCCGGGCTCTCCGGCCGGGTCAGCAGGGCGATGACCCGCTCGGCCCGGTCCGCGAAGCCACCGGGACCGTCCACCGCCTCCTCCAGCGGGGCGATCCACTCCGGGCGGATGTCCTCGACCACGGCGACGATCAGGTCGGTGCGGTCCTGGAAGTGGTAGTGGCACATCCCGTGCGAGACCCCGCAGAGCGCCGCGACGTTGCGGGTGGTGAACCGTCCCGCGGTCTCGCCGGCGAGGAGCGTCCGGGCGGCGGCGATCAGCCGGGCCCGGGTCTGCTCGCCCTTCGCCGCGCGGCTGCTCCTGGCGGGGGCCGCCGTCCCGGTGGTCGCGGGGCTCTGTTCCTTCGCACGCGTCGCCATGGCGTCACTGTAACGAAGTCCGGTCCAACTCATTGACCGAGCGCTTGGTCAGTTTTACGATTCCGGTCAACCCCGTTACCCCGACGGGCAGTTGACTGGAGTTCCTGATGACCCCCCACACCCCGGACGACCGGTCCCTCGGTCGGCGGAGATTCCTCACCGCGGCCGGACTGGCCGCCGCCGGCGCCGCCGTGACCGCGGCGACCGGCTCCTCCGCCCTCGCGGCGGCCACCCGCGCACCGGGCGGGCGATCCGGCGCGGCCCAGCCCCTCGCGGGAGCCTTCGCCGTCCCGGCCGAGGACGTCCGCCACGCCCGCACCTGGATGGCCTGGCCCGACTCCACCACCATCTGGAAGAGCAAGCTCAGCGGCGTCCAGTCCAACATCGCGCTGATCGCCAAGACAATCGCCAAGTACGAGCCGGTCATCGTGTGCGCCAACCCCGCCAGCGCGGCCAAGGCCCGGTCCATGTGCGGCTCCGCCGTCACGGTGATCGACACCATCCCGGTGGACGACTGCTGGATGCGCGACACCGGCGCGGTGTTCCGCACCGACGGCACCGGCCGGATGGACGCCGTCGGCCTCAACTTCAACGGCTGGGGCAACCGGCAGACCCACGCCAAGGACGCCCTGGTCGCCCAGCGGATCGCCGCCTACGTCGGCGTGCCGTTCACCGCCGCCGGCCTGACCGCCGAGGGCGGCGCCATCGAACAGGACGGCGCCGGCACCCTGATGGCCACCCGCAGCAGCATCATCAACAGCAACCGCAACCCCGGGAAGAGCCAGGCCCAGATCGAGGCCGCGATGTGCGCCGCCTACGGCGCCACGAAGGTGATCTGGTTCGACGGCATCGCCGGCCAGGACATCACCGACGACCACGTCGACGCCACGTCCCGCTTCCTCGCGCCGGGCTCCGGCGTGGTCCAGATGCCGCTGGCGAGCGACACCGACGCCTGGGCCCAGGACGCCCGCAAGCAGTACCAGATCCTCTCCACGGCCACGACCGCCACCGGCGGCCCGATCGTCGTCACCAAGATCCAGGGCCCCGACTACTACAAGATCCGCTCCACCAGCGCCGACTTCGTCGCCGCGTACGCCAACTACTACGTCTGCAACGGCGCCGTCATCTCCGCCCAGTTCGGCGACACCTCGGCCGACTCGGCGGCCAGGTCCACCCTGGCCCGGCTGTTCCCCGGCCGCACGATCGAGCAGCTCAACATCGACTACCTGGGCGCCGGCGGCGGCGGCATCCACTGCGTCACCCAGCAGCAGCCCGCCGTCTGACGTCCCGTCGTCCGTCCGGCCGCCCCGTGATGGACGGGGGCGGCCGGCTCCGCGATTCCTCCCCCTCCCGAGAGGTGGAATTGTCGTGATATCCGGGCATACTGCCCCGCGAGAGCACGCGTCCCCGCGTCCGGGAGGGAACCACCATGAGCAGCAACGACGCGGTCGGACAGACCTGGGCGGCCGACCAGGACCGGCGGACGGTGATGCGACTGCGCCTCGGCGTCGGCGTGATCGGCGTCCTGCTGCCGATCGCCCTGCCGGTCGGCAACTGGATCGTCGTCCGACTCGGCGGCCACACCGACATCCTGCCCGGCAGCATGAGCGGCGCGTACTGGACCAGCACCCGGAACATCTTCGTGGGCGGCCTCTGCGCGCTCGGCGTGTTCCTGATCGGCTACCGCTACAACCGGCGTGACGACCTGTGGAGCAGCACCGCCGGCTGGGCCGCCATCGGCGTCGCGCTCCTGCCGACCGCACCGCGGTCCCCGAGCGACACCCAGGCGGTGATCGGCGCGGTGCACCTGACGCTCGCGGCGGTGCTGCTCTGCGCCCTGGCGGCCTTCTGCCTCCAGTCGTTCCGCGACCCGGCGGCCGCGGACCGGCGGGGCGCCAACCGGGCCTACCTGACGGCCGGTTCCCTGATCCTCCTGTTCCTGGCGGTCGCCGTGTTCGCCGGGCTGAGCGGCTGGGGCAGCCACTGGACGCTCACCCCGCTGTACCTCTGCGAGGCGCTCTCGGTCTGGGCGTTCGGAGCCGCGTGGATCGGCGCGGCGGTCGAACTCGGGGCCTTCGCCCGGACCCGCGACCTGCTGAACCCGAGCCGGGTCCGCCCGTCCTTCGGTTAGGGCCACTGTCCGTGCGGGTCGGTAGGGTCCGCCCATGGCTGAATTCACCAACCGCCGGTCGATCACCTCGGCGCAGGAGCTGACCCCCGTCCAGGTCGAACAGGTCAGGCTCTGCGGCCTCGCCTACGACGGCGAGGACCTCCCGGCGGGGTGCCGGCTCGGCGCGGACGGCGACGACGAGGAGACCGTGCTGTCGTTCTGCGAGGTGTGGGACGTGGTCGCCGACGGCGCCGCCCGGTACGAGGCGTGGTTCTACCAGGTGGACAGCGGCTCGGTCTTCCTGGCCGGGACGACCGAGATGGTCGCCGAGATCATCCAGTGCGGTCTGCAGTGCGCCGATGCCGAGCGCAGGACCGAGCTCGGCACGGCGATGGTCACGGCCGGTCTGCTGCCCGCCTCCGACTCCGCGTACCAGGAGTTCCTGCACGCTCGGGGCTGAGATCGATCGGCCCGGCGGGCGGGCGCGGGTAGAGTCCGGCCCATGACTGAGACCGTGCAGGCTCCGTTCGGCAGGTTCGAGATCGTCCGCGCGGCCCTCGAGGTCCACGGCGACCTCGCGGCGCCGGTGGCGGACGCCCTGCGGAGCTGGGAGGCGCCCGGGGCGGCGGAGTCGGTGCTGTACGTGGACACCGATCCTGAGAAGGCGGACACGCAGGTGTTCTGCGAGACCTACGACGTGGCGCCGGAGGTCTCCGCGAACTGTGTGGTGGTCGCCGCCAAGCGCGGGGGAGAGGTCACCCTGGCCGCCTGCCTGGTGCGCGCCGACACCCGGCTGGACGTCAACACGGCGGTCCGCAAGCGGCTGGGGGCGCGCAAGGCGTCCTTCGCTCCCATGGACGTCGCGGTCGCCGAGACCGGGATGGAGTACGGCGGCATCACGGCCGTCGGTCTGCCGGGTGGCTGGCCGCTGCTGGTCGACGAGGCGGTCGCCGCCACCCCGTACGTCCTGATCGGCAGTGGGCGCCGCCGCGGCAAGCTGATCCTTCCCGGTTGGGCGGTGGCGAGCCTGCCCGGCGCCGAGGTGCTCCCGGGCCTGGCGGTCTGACCGGTCCGTCCCTGGCATGATCGAGGCATGAACGAGCGCATCATCGCGGCCTGTGACGGGGCGGCCAAGGGCAACCCGGGTCCGGCGGCCTGGGCCTACGTGGTGGCGGACAGTGCCGGGGTGCCCCAGCGCTGGGAGGCGGGACCGCTCGGCCACAGCACCAACAACGTGGGCGAGCTGACGGCGTTGGAGCGGCTGCTGGCCGCGACCGACCCCGACGTGCCGCTGGAGGTCCGGCTGGACAGCACGTACACCCGGGACTCGGTGACCAAGTGGCTGGCAGGCTGGAAGCGCAACGGCTGGAAGACCGCCGCGGGCAAGCCGGTGGCCAACCGCGAACTGATCCAGCGGATCGACGCCCTGCTGGAGGGGCGGGACGTCACCTTCGTGTACGTCCCCGCCCACCAGGTGAACGGCGATCCGCTGAACGCCCTCGCGGACAAGGCTGCCAGCGGCGCGGCCCGGACCCAGCAGGCCGCCGGCGGGACCGCCGTGGACCTTCCCGCGCCGGACCCGGCGGCGGCTGCCCCGGCGCGCCGCGCACGCCCCTCCTCCTCCGCGGAATCGACCGCGACCTCGACCGGGCGCCGGTCCAAGCCCGGTGGACCCACGCTGGCCGCCCGCTACCCCGGGGTCTGCGCGTGCTCCCGTCCGTACGCCAAGGGCGAGCGGATCACCAGGGTGGGCAGCGGCTGGGGACACCCCGCCTGCGCCGCCGCGCACGCCTGACGCCGCCCCGCCGACCTGCTCAGGAGGTGTGGCCGGTGTCGACGCACTGCTCGGGTGCGGCGGTCTTCAGGTACTCGTGCTTGACCAGGTTGGCGACGTTGTAGGTCTCGGCCGGGTCGAAGTCGGTCGGCTTCAGCGCCGGGTCCAGCCACTCCTGGACGCCGAACCCCGGCTGGGCGAACCCGGCGGCGATGTGGCCCGCCTGGACTCGGAAGTCGCGGTTCACCACGTAGCAGTGGTAGCCGTTCCCGTCGCCGTTGAGCGAGTCCGGCGGCAGGGCGCGCTTGGCGTACGGCGTGCCGCCGGTGGCGAGGTACTTGCCGGAGTCGGCGCCGAAGCGGTCCAGCAGCCCGCCCGGCGTCATGGTCCTCTCGTGCATGTCGAGTTCGCCGTTGAGCTCCGCGAAGCCCCGGTTGTTCGGGTACTTCCACAGCTCGCCGGTGCGGTACCAGTCGAGGAACTGGGTCGGCTGCAGGCCGCCGAGGCGGCGGTAGCCCTTCAGCAGTTGGCCCACCGGTCCCGAGGTCGGCAGGACGGCGGGGCCGAGCTCGGGGCGGCCGCAGTAGTAGACGGCCGGGTTGTCCGGCGGCAGGAGGTCCGGACAGTCCGCGGGCAGGGCCCGGGTGGCCGCCGCCGGGGCGGGCGCGGCGGCCACGGCGTCCCCGGCCGCGGCGAGCAGCGTCAGCGGCAGCGCGACGGCGATGGACATCGAGGCGAGGGTGAGAGAACGCATGCGCGGCTCCAATGGGCGGAGGGCGGGAACGCGAGGCGCGGTGCGGAGGGCAGGGCGGTCGCGCGGTAACCGCCATTGCACACGGAAACCGGTCGGCATGCGAAGAACCTCGGCGGCGGTGGGTCGGACAGCACACCGGCGGGCTAATTGATATGACGAATCATCGGACGGGCGCGGCCGGTTCCGGGGCCGTCCCTCGGGCGAAGAGCCGTTCCAGCACGGCGGCCACGCCGTCCTCCTCGTTGGAGCCGGTGTGCCGCGCAACCGCCGCCAGGACCCTGGGGTGCGCGTTGGCCATCGCGTACCCGGCGCCGGCCCAGGACAGGATGGTCAGATCGTTGGGCATGTCCCCGAAGGCGACCACCTCGGCGGCGTCGATGCCCCGCGCCGCACACAGGTCGGCGAGCGTGCCCGCCTTGGTGACGTCGGCCGCGCCGACCTCCAGCAGCCCCGCACCCCCGGAGTGGGTGAACGACGCCAGCGGCCCGGCCGACTCCTCGGCGGCGGCCAGCATGGCGTCCGCGTCGCCGCCGGAGCGCCAGGCCAGCAGCTTCACGATCGGCTCGTCGGTCACCCACAACTCGTCGTTGCCGGCCACCGCGAACTCGGCGTGTTCGTCCCCGGCGTGGCGCAGCCCGAACTCCGGTGCGTACAGCACCCGGTGGCCCGTCTCGACGGCGAACCCGACCCCGGGCACGCTCCGCGTCAGCGCCTCGGCCACCCGGCGGGCGAGCTGTGGCGCGAGTGTGTGCGAGGCGACCACGGTCCGGGAGTCGATGTCGTACACCAGGGCCCCGTTGCTGCACACCGCCGTCCCGGTCAGCCCGTACGCCTCGGCGAGCGCGTCGATGTACCGCGGCGGCCTGGCGGTGACCACGACCACCTCCGCCCCGGCGTCGGCGGCGAGCCGCAGGGCCCGTACGGTGCGTTCGGAGATGGTCCTGCCCGCGCGCAGCAGGGTGCCGTCGAGATCGGTCGCCACCAGGCGGAATCGTGTCATCGCTGGATCCTACGACGGGCCGGTAGATTGCCGGACGGGCGGTCCGCCGCCGCTGCCCGGTTCGCGCGAGAGAGGGAGTCAGCAGCCTTGAGCACCCGAACGGTTGGGGTCTTCTCGCTGGGCGGGACGATCGCGATGACCACCGACCCGGCCACCGGTGGGGTGGTGCCGGCCCTGTCCGCCGGGGACCTCCTCGACGCCGTGCCCGCCCTGCGGAGCCTGGACGTCGAGCTGCAGGTCCACGACTTCCGGCGGCTGCCGGGCGCCTCGCTCGGCTTCGAGGACCTGTACGCACTGTCGGACGCCGTCGCCGACGCCTTCCGGAGCGGGTGCGACGGGGTCGTGGTCACCCAGGGCACCGACACCATCGAGGAGACCGCCCACCTCCTCGACCTGTTGCACGCGGGCGACCGGCCGATCGTCGTCACCGGGGCGATGCGCAACCCGACCCTGCCCGGGGCGGACGGTCCGGCCAACCTGTACGCCGCCGTCCTCGCCGCGGCCGACCCGGCGCTGACCGGCGTCGGGGCGGTGGTCGTCCTCGGCGACGAGATCCACGCGGCGCGTGCGGTCCGCAAGTCGCACACCACCAGCCCGGCGGCGTTCACCTCGCCGGCCAGCGGGCCGCTGGGCGGCCTGTACGAGGGCCGCGCCCACCTGAACCGTCCGCTTGCCCGCAGGGTGGCCTTCCCCGGTCGGCCGGTCCGCGCGGCCCCGCGGGTCGGCCTGTACACCGCGACGCTCGGCGACGACGGCGCCCTCCTCGCGGGCATGGCCGCGGCGTGCGACGGGCTGGTCGTCGCCGCCTTCGGCGTGGGCCATGTCCCGCAGTCCTTCGTCGCCGTCCTCGGGGACACCGCCGCCCGCATTCCGGTGGTGCTCACCAGCAGGATCGGCAACGGCCCGGTCCTGTCGGCGACGTACGGCTTCCCCGGTTCGGAGAAGGACCTGCTCGACCGGGGCCTCGTCCGCGGCGGCCACCTCGACGCGTACCGGGCGCGGATCCTGCTGCACCTCCTGCTCGCCCAGGGGCGTACCCCTGCCGAGATCGCCGACGCCTTCCGGGCGCTGGCCGACTGACGGGCCCGGGGCTCGGGTCAGGGCCGCCGGCCCCAGGCGGTGAGCATGCCGGCCGACAGTGCGGCGCACTCGTCGGAGTCCAGGTAGCGGACCGCCTCGTCCACGGCGGCGTCGTCCACGAGGCCGGTGGCCACCATGGCGGCCCTGCTCCGCTCCCAGGTGTCCGCCCAGAAGCGGCTGATCGGGCTGCCCGGCAGCAGCGGCGGCACGTGGAGTTCGGCGCCGACCCGGCGCAGCCCGGCCGCGTGCAGCAGTTGCGGGTACGACGGCACCCAGGTGACGTCCGTGCCGATGGTCGCCCGCAGTCCCTGCCACATCGCCCGCATCGCCGCGCGGTACGGCGTGCCGGGCGTCCGGTCGCCGGTCAGGTCGACTGCGTCACTGAGCACCAGGACCCCGCCGGGCTCGACGAGATCGGCGAGGGTGGCGATCAGGCGCCGGTACGCGGGCAGGTGCATCAGCACGAAGCGGGCGTGGACCAGCCGGAACCGGCCGGGCGCGAAGCCGGGCGCGGTGATGTCGGCCTCCAGCAGGTCAAGCCCGGGTCGCCGGGTGAGGAACCGGACGTCGCGGTCGACCGCGAGCACGCTCGCCACCCCGAGCTCTTCGAGGAGCCGGCGGGACACCGTGCCCGTGCCGGCGCCCACGTCCAGGCAGTGCCACCCCGGCCCGACCCCGAGCGCCCGCAGCCGCGCCAGCGTGATGTCGTCGTAGGCGAGGGCGCCGAAGTCGATGCGCTCGCCCTCGCCCGCCTGCTCGGGCCGGAAGACGGCCTCGCCGTACCGGCTGGCGGCGTCCGCGTCGAGCTCTCCCATGGCCGGACCCCTTCACCCGCCGAACGGCAACGACCGACGGCCGCCCCGTCGATCCTGCACCGGCGCCCACCGTCACGACCGAGGCGCGCCGACCTCGGCGGGATCCGTCACCCAGGGGTGCTGCCGCCATCTGTACGTACCCGTTGAACCGGGGCTACGGATGGCAACCCTGACGGTTCCTCGGCGAGGATTCCGCTCACCGGTGCGCACTGACATGTCCGCACCAACCCCACTGTGCAACGCACCAACGCACCTCCAGTCCCGTCCGGCGGCAACGAGCCGTCCGGCCGTCACCGGCCCCACCCTCGGGCCGTCGCAGAAGGAGTTCCGTTGTCACGTTCCCCCCGCAGAGTCGCGGCCGTGAGCGCCTGGATCGTCGGCGCCGCCCTGGTCACCGCGACCGTCCCCGCCGGCGTCGCGAACGCCGGATCCGGTCCCTCCGCCCAGTCGTCCACGCTCTCCGTCCAGCCGCTGGCCGGCGCGCTGGCCGCCCCGCTCAGTGCGGGCGAGCAGTCGGCGCTGCTGTCTGCGGCCGAGGCCGGCGCCGCCCGGACCGCTGCCGCGCTGCAGCTGGACGCCCGCGAGACGCTGAAGCCGCGCTCGGTGCTCAAGGACGCCGACGGCACGGTCCACACCCGCTACGACCGGACCTTCGCCGGTCTGCCCGTGCTCGGTGGCGACCTGGTCGTGCACACCGCCCCGGACGGCTCGATCAAGGGCGTCGACAAGGCCGCCAGGGGGCCGGTGGCGGTGGCCTCCACCACCCCGGCCAAGAGTGCCGAGGCGGTGAAGAGCTTCTCGATCGGCCGGGCCGAGGCGGCCGGTGCCAAGGAGGCGAAGGCCGACTCGGTGCGGTCCGTCGTCTGGGCGGCCGGTGGTACCCCGGTGCTGGCCTGGGAGACCGTGGTCGGCGGCTTCCAGCCGGACGGCACCCCGAACGAACTGCACGTCATCACCGACGCCACCACCGGCGCGAAGCTGTTCGAGCGCCAGGCCATCGAGGCCGGCACCGGCACCGGCCAGTTCAATGGCGAGGTGACCATCGGCACCACCAAGTCCGGCTCCGGCTGGACCATGACCGACGCCGCCCGGGGCAACCACACGACCAGCGACCTCAACGGCGGCACCTCCGGCACCGGGGCGCTGTTCACCGACGCGGACGACGTGTGGGGCAACGGCAAGCAGAGCGACCGTCAGACCGCCGGCGTGGATGCCGCCTTCGGCGCCCAGGCGACCTGGGACTACTACAAGAACGTCCACGGCCGCACCGGCATCAAGGGCGACGGCGTCGGCGCCACCTCCCGCGTGCACTACGGCAACGGGTACGTCAACGCGTTCTGGGACGACAGCTGCTTCTGCATGACGTACGGCGACGGTGCGGGGAACAACAACCCGCTGACCTCGCTGGACGTCGCCGCCCACGAGATGACCCACGGCGTCACCTCCGCCACGGCGGGCCTCGAGTACTCCGACGAGTCCGGCGGCCTGAACGAGGCCACCTCCGACATCATGTCCGCCGCGGTGGAGTTCTACGTCAACTCGCCCGCCGACCCCGGCGACTACCTGGTCGGCGAGAAGATCAACGTCCGCGGCGACGGCAAGCCCCTGCGCTACATGGACAAGCCGTCCAAGGACGGCTTGTCCGCGAACTCGTGGTACCCGGGCCTCGGCTCGCTCAATGTGCACTACTCCTCCGGCCCGGCCAACCACTGGTTCTACCTCGCCTCGGAGGGCAGCGGCGCCAAGGTGGTCAACGGCGTTTCCTACGACAGTCCGACCGCCGACAACGTCCCCGTCACCCCGATCGGCCGGGACGCCGCCGCGAACATCTGGTACCGCGCGCTGACCACGTACATGACCTCCACCACCGACTATGCCGGCGCCCGCACCGCCACCCTCAAGGCCGCGGCCGACCTCTACGGCATGAACAGCACCACGTACCTCAACACCGCCAACGCCTGGGCCGGCGTCGCGGTCGGCAGCCGGATCACCCCTGGCGTCACCGTCGTCAACCCCGGCACCCGGTACACCGTGGTCAACAAGGCGGCGAGCCTTCAGATCCAGGCCAGCAGCACCAACCCGGGTGCCCTGTCGTACGCGGCCACCGGACTGCCGGCCGGCCTGTCGATCAACGCCTCCACCGGCCTGATCTCCGGCACCCCCACCAAGCTCGGCACCCGCAGCGTGACCATCAAGGTCACCGACAAGACCGGCGCCGGCTCCACGGCGGCCTTCACCTTGAACGTGGTGACCAAGATCACCACCTTCGAGAACACCGACGACGTCCAGATCCCCGACGTCCGCCCGGCCGCCTACTCCGACATCACCGTCAGCGGCCTGAGCGGCAACGCGCCCAAGACCCTCAAGGTGGGCGTCGACATCAAGCACACCTACCGGGGTGACCTCGCCATCGACCTCGTCGCCCCCGACGGCACCACGTACCGGCTCAAGGACGAAGACGTGATGGACCCGGCCCACGACGTCATCACCACCTACACGGTCAACGCCTCCGGCAGGGTCGCCAACGGCACCTGGCGACTCAAGGTCCAGGACCTGGACGTCGGCTACCGCGGCTACATCGACAGCTGGAAGCTGACCTTCTGACCGGCTCCCGGCACTATGGAGGGCCCGCGCCTCACGGCGCGGGTCCTTCCACACGTCGGCCTCCGGGAACGCGTTCGGGCCCATGCCTCGCAAGTGTGTTCGCAAGGTCGTGGCGATGTTCGGGAACTCGCGGCGGCCGGTGGCCGACTGCTGTGACGGGTGCCGTCGACCGGCGGTGCCCGTCACGACGGGGGGACCGGAATGGGGCCGGACGGGCAGGACCGCTGGAGCCTGGTCGCGGTGGCGGGGATGCTGTCCTTCGTCGCGATGCTCGACATGAACATCGTGAACGTGGCGCTCGCCGACCTGTCCCGTGACCTCCAGGTCTCCACCGAGACGGCGCAGTGGGTGGCGCTCGGCTACCAACTCCCGCTCGTCGCGCTGCTGTTGCCCGCCGGGCGCTGGCTGGACCAGGTCGGTGTCCGGCCCGCACTGCTGTCGGCCGTGGCGGGGTTCGCGCTGTGCAGTGCGCTGGCCGCCGCCGCGCCCGGGGCGCTCTGGCTGATCGCCGTCCGGCTGGTCCAGGGAGCCTGCGGGGCGGCGCTGTTCGTACTGATGCCGGTGCTGGCGGCGAGGTCGGTCCGGCCGGAGCTGCGCGGCCGGGCGATGAGCGTGCCCGCGACCCTGGGCCCGCTCGGTGCGGTCACCGGACCGGCCGCCGGCGGCTTCCTGCTGGACCACCTGGGCTGGCGGGCGATCTTCCTGGTGAAACTCCCGGTCTGCCTCGCGGCCTGGCTCCTCGCCCGCCGGAACGCGCCGGGCGGTGGCCGGCTCCGACGGCCCGACCCGGCCTCGCTCCTCGACGCCGCCCTGATCGGTGGCGCGGTGGCCGCGCTGCTGCTGGCGCTCAGCCTGTCACCGGCCTCACCCGCCTGGTTCCTGCTGGCTCTTGTGGCCGTCCCGCTGGCCGTGCTGTGGTTGCGCACGCCGGGCGGCGGGCCGGTGCGCGCGGTGCTGCGCGAGGGCGGCACCTACGGCGTCCACGGCGCGGTGCTGTGCGTCGCCGCGGGCTTCGGGGCCGTGCACTACCTGCTCGCTCTCCATCTCCAGCGCGACGAGGCGGTGAGCGCCACCGCCACCGGGCTGACGGCGCTCTGCTTCCCGCTCGCGATGGGCGTCGCCGGGCCGCTTGGCGGGCGGCTGGCCGACCGCGTCGGGGCGCGCCGGACCGCCGCCCTCGGAGCGGCCGTCACCGCACTCGGCCTGCTGCTGCTCGTACCGCTGGACGGCACCCGGTCGCTGCCGGACGTCGCCGGGCGGCTCGCCCTCGCCGGCGCCGGCATGGGCCTGTACGGCGGGCCGGTCCAGGCGCTGGTGATGACCTCGGCCCCGCCGCAGCGGGCCGCGACCGCGGGATCGGCCGTCCAACTCGCCCGCAGCCTCGGCTTCACCCTCGGCCCGGCCCTCGGGGCCGCCGCCTGGGGCCTGGGCGGTCTCCGGGCCGGCCTCGGCCTCGCCGCAGCCTGCGCCTGCCTCGCCGTGCCGCTGATCGCCCGGGCCGGCCGCCCGGCACCGACTGCCTGACACTTCTCACTCCCGCCCACCAGGAGGGCACTCGTATGTGCGGAATCACCGGCTGGGCGTCCTTCCGCCAGGACGCCCGCACCCACGCCCCGGTCATCGCGGCGATGACCACCACCATGGCCCTGCGCGGCCCCGACGCCGGCGGCGTCTGGCTCGGCCCCCACGCCGCCCTCGGCCACCGCCGCCTGGCGGTCATCGACCCGGACGGCGGCGCGCAGCCCATGGCGGACGGCGGAACCGTCCTCAGCTACAGCGGCGAGCTGTACAACCACCACCTGCTGCGCGCCGAACTCCGCCGCCTCGGCCACGAGTTCCGCACCCGCAGCGACACCGAGGTGGTGCTGCGCGCCTACCGGGAGTGGGGCGAGGCACTGGTGCACCGGCTGGAGGGCATGTACGCCTTCGCGGTCTGGGACGAGCGACGCGAGCGACTGCTGCTGGTGCGCGACCGCCTCGGCGTGAAGCCGCTGTTCTGGGCTTCCGTCGACGGCGGCCTCGCGTTCGGCTCCGAGCCCAAGGCGCTGTTCGCCCACCCGGAGATCAGCCCCGCCGTGGACGCGGACGGGCTGCGCGAGGCGTACAGCCTGGTCTTCGGCACCGGCGCCACGCTCTGGGCGGGCGTGCGCGAGGTCGAACCGGGCGGTCTGCTCACGGTCGGCCGGGACGGCGTGCGGGAGCGCCGGTACTGGCAGTTGGAGGCAAGGCCGCACACCGACGACCTGACCGCGACCGTCGCGCAGGTCGGCTCCCTGCTGAACCGGGCCGCCCGGGCGCAGCTGGAGGCGGACGTCCCGCTGTGCAGCCTGCTCTCCGGCGGTCTGGACTCCACCGTGCTCACCGCCCTCGTCGCCGACGAACTCCGGCTCGCCGAGGGGCCGCAGGCACGGCTGCGCTCGTACGCGGTGGACTACAGCGACCAGGCCGAGCACTTCACCGGCGACGTGCTGCGCACCGGGCACGACACCCCGTACGCCGTCGAGGCCGGCGCGTTCATCGGTACCGACCACTCCACCGTCGTGCTCGACCCGCACCGGCTGCTCGACCCCGAGCAGCGGCTGGCGGTGGTCGTCGCCCGGGACTCGCCGATCGGCGTGGGCGACATGGACACCTCGCTCCACCTGCTCTTCGGCGAGATCCGCCGGCACTCGACCGTCGCCCTCTCCGGTGAGGCCGCGGACGAGGTCTTCGGCGGCTACCCGTGGTTCCACGACCCCCGGGCGCTCGCCGCGGACACCTTCCCGTGGCTGCTGGTCACCGGCGACGGGGCGGCGATGCCGCTCCACCCGGACCTGGCCGCGACCCTGCGCATCGGGGAGTTCCGGGCCGACACCTACCGCGCGGCGCTGGCCGCCGTGCCGCACCTGGACGGCGAGAGCCGCGAGGAGCACCGGCAGCGCGAGCTGCAGCACCTCTCGCTCACCCGCTGGCTGCGCCAGCTGCTGCACCGCAAGGACCGCCTCTCCATGGCCCGCGGCCTGGAGGTCCGCGTCCCGTACTGCGACCACCGGCTCGTCGAGTACGCCTTCAACACGCCGTGGGCGATGAAGAGCCACGACGGACGGGAGAAGAGCCTGCTGCGGTCGGTCGGCACCGGCATCGCGCCCAAGGCGGTGCTGTGGCGACCCAAGAACCACTACCCGGCCACGCACCACCCCGACTACAACCGCGGCCTCCAGCGGCTGGCCCGCGAGGCGTTCGACGTGCCGGGCGTGCGCGACATCGCCGACGAGACCGCGATCGGGACCGGCCTCGACACCCCCGCCGACCGGCTGTCCTGGCCGCAACGGCTGCGCCTGGAACGGGTGGTGGACCTCGGCCTCTGGCTGGACCACTACCGGCCGACCCTCAGCCTATGACCTCACCGCCCGACCTCGAGACCCGCGAAGGGACCACCCGCATGACCACCTCCGACCAGAGCCCCGACACCACGCCGCGGTGCCCGGTCACCGGCCGGGCGGCCGGCGAGCCGATCCCCCTGTACGGCAGCGAGTACAAGAGGGACCCGTACGACCTCTACCGCCGGATGCGCGAGGCCGGGCCGGTGCACCGGGTCCGCTTCCCCTCCGGGATCGCGGCCTGGCTGGTCACCGGCTACGAGGCCGCCCACCGAGCGCTGAACGACCCGCGCCTGGGCAAGAACCACGGCCTCGGCAACGACAACTGGCGCGCGCTCGCCTCGATCATGCCCGAGCCGCAGCACTCGCAGCTCCAGGTCCACCTGCTGCACCAGGACCCGCCCAAGCACACCGCGATGCGTCGACTCGTCCTCGACGCCTTCGCCCCGCGCCGCGTCGAGGCCCTGCGCCCGCGCTTCCAGCAGCTCGCCGACGCGCTGGTCGACGACCTGCCGGAGACCGGCGGGGCCGACCTCGTCCAGGCGTTCGCCGCACACTTCCCCTTCCGGGTCCTGGCGGAGGTCATCGGTCTGCCACCGCAGTGGGCGAGCCGGTTCGACCGCGACTGGGGCAAGGTCGTCCAGCCGGTCGGACCCCACGACCCGGGCCGGCCGGCGTACGAGGCGCGGCTGCGCGCCCTGCAGGCGTACATCGCCGATGTCGTCGCCGACCGGCGCGCCCACGGGGCGGACGACCTGCTCAGCCGCCTGGTCGCGGCCCACGACGGTGGCGAGCTGAGCCGGGAGGAGCTCGACTCGATGGTCTTCCAACTGCTGGTCGCCGGCCAGGAGCCGGTCACCAACCAGATCAGCACCATGCTGGTCACCCTGCTCCGCCACCCCGACCAGCTCGCCCGGCTGCGCCGGGAGCCTGAGCTGCTGCCCCGCGCGATCGAGGAACTCCTGCGCCACGACAGCGCGTTCGAGCTCACCACCTGGCGGTTCTTCGCCGAGGACAGCGACCTGCACGGCACCCGCATCCCGGCGGGGGACTCGGTGATCGTCTCCCTGTGCGCGGCCAACCGCGACCCCGAGCACTTCCCCGACGCCGACACCCTCGACCTCGACCGCACCCCCAACGCCCATCTCGCCTTCGGCCACGGCATCCACTTCTGCCCCGGCGCGGCCCTCGCCCGTGCCGAACTCCAGGTCGCCATCGGCACGTTGGTGACCCGCCTGCGCGGCCTGCGCGCGGCCGGCGACCTCGACCGCCTCGGCTGGATCCCCGCCGTCCTGGCGCGGGGCGTCAACAGCCTGCCCGTGCGCTACGACCGGCGCGTCTGACCGGCCCCGAACCCATCCGCCCCGCCCGCAGGCGGTCCGGCCGACCGATCCGAGTCGCCGGGCCGCCGTCCCGCCATGCCCTCGTGGAGGACCGCATGCCGCCCGTCTCCACCATCGACCCGCTCGCCGCCACCGTCGAACGCACCTGCGCGGCGGTGCTCGACCTGCTGCTGCCGCACCGCCGCGCCACCGACCCGCAGCCCCGCGCCGTCGCTGCGGACTTCCCCGAACAGCTCGGCCAGTTGGCCCGGTTCGTCGCGGCCGGGGAGGAGATCGTGTTCACCCTGCCCGGCTTCCCGTGCAAGTCGCCCAGCCCGGCCAAGGTCCTCGGACACCTGCCCGACGAGGGCGAGCGCCTCTCCCTCACCTTCCTGAACGAGCTGTGCGCCGCGGTGGGGGAGGTGTACCGGCCCGGCGCGCGGATGGTCATCTGCTCGGACGGCCACATCTTCGGCGACCTGATCCGGGTACCCGATCACCACATCGACGCCTACTCCGACGAACTCGCCGCGATGATCCGGCGCGAGAAGCTCGACCGGCTGTCGGTCTTCGACCTGCGCAACGTCCTGGGCGCCCTCCCGTACGACGAGAAGCGCGCCCACGTGCACGCCCGGTACGCCCCCACCGTCGAGGAGCTGCGGGCCGAGGCGAGGGCGGACGAGGGCGCGCGTGCGCTGTACCTCGGCATCACCCGCTTCCTCACCGAGGACACCGTCGACTTCACCGGCACCAGATCCGCGCTCCAGCGCGAGTGCAGACGGCGGGCCTACGGCGTCATCCAGCGCAGCCGCGCCTGGGGGGACCTGATCGCCGAGCACCACCCCCGTACGGTGCGGCTCTCCATCCACCCGCAGCCGCGGGGTGCGGCCAAGTTCGGCATCCGGCTGCTCGATGCCGAGGACGCCTGGACGACGCCGTGGCACTCCGTGGTCGTCCACCGGGCGGACGGAGGACGGCAGTTGATGCGACGCGCGGACGCCGAGCAGTGCGGCCGCGTGGTGCTGCGGGACGGCCGGCCGAGCCACTTCGAGGCCGGGTAGGACGGCAACGGGTCCCGGCACCCCAGGTGAGGGGCGCCGGGACCCGGCACGTTCGGCCGGAATCGGGACTCAGAGCGGCGTCGCCGGTCCGCGGTGGTCGAAGGCGATCAGCGGATCGCCGGTGAGGGGATGGTCCACCACGGCTGCCCGTACGCCGAAGACGTCGGCCAGCAGCTCCGGGGTCAGGATCTCGCGCGGCTTGCCGGACGCCACCACGGCGCCCCGGCGCAGGACGTGCAGGCGGTCGCAGACCGAGGCGGCGGCGTTGAGGTCGTGCAGTGCGACCAGCGTGGTGGTGCGCTGGGCGCGCAGCAGGGCGAGCAGCTCGACCTGGTGGCGGACGTCGAGATGGTTGGTGGGCTCGTCGAGCACCAGGACGTCCGGCTGCTGGGCGAGCGCCCGGGCCAGCAGCACCCGCTGCCGCTCGCCGCCCGACAGGTCGGCGAAGCGCCGCTCGGCATCGGCCGTCATGCCCACGCGCTCGAGCGCGGACGCCACCACGGCACGGTCCTCCGTGCTGTCCGCCGCGAACGCCCGCTGGTAGGGGATACGCCCGAGCGCGACCATCTGGCGTGCCGTCAGCTCGAAGTCCCCGCCGCGCTCCTGGGGGAGGGCGGCGATATGGCGGGCGGAGCGGGCGGGAGTCAGGTCGGCCAGGTCGCCGCCGTCCAGCAGGACCCGGCCCGCGCGCGGCTTCAGATGCCGGTAGACCGTGCGCAGCAGGGTGGACTTGCCGCTGCCGTTCGGGCCCACCAGGCCGGCGATCTCGCCCTCCTCGGCGACCAGGTGGACGCCCGCGACGACGGTGCGCCCGGCGAGGGCGACGTGCAGGTCCTCGACGGCGATTCTCAACTGCGCTCCAGGCGTCGGTCCAGCAGGTACAGCAGGGCGGGGGCGCCGAGCAGCGCGGTGACCACGCCGATCGGCAGCTCCTGGGTGTCGAGCGCGGTACGGGCCGCGGTGTCGACGACGACGAGCAGCACCGCGCCGGTCAGGGCGGCCAGCGGCAGCAGCCTGCGGTGGGCGCCGCCGACCACCAGCCGGCACAGGTGCGGGACGAGCAGGCCGACGAAGCCGATCGCTCCGGAGACCGCGACCAGCACGCCGGTGAGCAGGCTGGTGACCACGAACAGTTCGCGGCGCAGCCGGTCGGGGGCGATTCCGAGTCCGGCGGCGGCCTCGTCACCCAGCAGCAGGGCGTCGAGCGAGCGGGCCCGGGCCTGCAGCACGACCAGGCCGAGTGCCACACAGGCGGTGGGGACGGCGAGTTGACTCCAGGTGGTGCCGCTGAGGCTGCCCATCAGCCAGAACAGCACACCGCGGGTCTGCTGCTCGTCCCCGGCCTGCAGCACCAGGTAGCTGCACACCCCGTTGAGGAACTGCCCCACCGCGATGCCCGCCAGGACCAGGCGCAGCGGCGAGAAGCCGCCGCCCCGCCGGGCGATCGTCCAGACCAGGGCGAAGGAGACCAGCGAGCCGGCGAAGGCGGCGACCGAGACGCCGAGCCCGAGCGGGCCGCCCGCGCCGACGCCGAGCACGATCACGGTGACCGCGCCGAGCGAGGCGCCCGAGGAGACGCCCAGCAGGTACGGGTCGGCGAGCGGGTTGCGGACCAGGCCCTGCACGGCGGTGCCCACCAGGCCGAGTCCGGCGCCGACCACGGCGGCGAGCAGGGCGCGCGGAACGCGCAGCTGCCAGACGATCAGGTCGCGGGTGCCGGGCGCGGGGGGCTGCCCGGTCAGGCGGCGTCCGACCACCGTCCACACTTCGACGGCGGGGATGTCCACGGCGCCCAGGGAGACGGCGAGGGTGAGCGCGGCCACCAGGGCGAGGGCGAGCGCGCCGGCCACGACCCCGGCCCGCGCGGCCCGCACCGGCCGGGGCCGGGCCGCGGCGGGGGCGGCGGCCGTCATCTAGCGGCCGTCCTTGACCAGGTCGGGGTGGAGGGCCCGGGCGATCTGCTGCACCGTGTCGGCGTTGCGGACTCCGGCGATGGTGGTCGTCTCGGAGCCGATCCGCAGCAGGTGGCCCTCCCGGACCGCGGTGAGGCCCTGGGCGGCGGGGAAGGTGCGCAGGAACTGCTCGGCCGCGTCGAAGGCCTTCCGGTTCTCCTCCTCGCTGCCCTGGTTGCGCACGCCGAGCTGGATCCAGTCGGGGTTCCGGGCGACGACGTCCTCCCAGCTGACGGGCTTGAAGTCGGAGTCGCAGTCGGCGAAGACGTTGCGCGCGCCGGCCAGCGTGATCACCGCGTTGGCGACCTGCCTGCCGCACACCGCCATCGGCTGCTTGGTGCCGGCGTCGAAGTCGAAGAAGAAGTACGACGGCCGCTGGTCGGCCGGGAGAGCGGCGAGCGCGGCGCCGACCCTGCCGGTCTTCTCCTCCATGCCGGCGACCAGCTGGTCGGCCCTGGCGAGGGTGCCGGTGACGGCGCCGAGCCGCTTGATGTCCTGCTCGACCTCGGCCAGGTCGGTCTTGGCGGACGTGGCGCCCGCCGCGCAGGCCGTGGAGAGCAGGTAGAGGTGCTTGACGCCGGCCGAGGCGAACTCCTGGTCGCTCGGCGGGCCGCCCATCGCGCCGCCGCCCATGGCCATCGCGCCGAAGGTGTCGACGTACAGGTCCGCGCCGGAGCCCAGCAGCTTCTCCTTGGCGATCACCGTCCGGCCGAGCACCGGGACCTTCGTCCCCTGCTCGGCGACGTCCGGGGGCAGGTAGCCGTTGCCCGGTGGGAAGCCGGTGCCGATCACCCGGTCGCCCGCGCCGAGTTCGAGCAGCATCTCCAGGCTCGAGGCATTGCTGGTGACGATCTTCTGCGGCGCCGCGTCGAAGACCGTCTCCCGGCCCGCGCAGTCCGCGACCCTCACCGGGAAGGCGGACGGGGACGTCGCGGCCGCGGGTCCCGCGTCCTTCGACGCGGGACCGCCGCTGCCGCACCCCGTGGCGAGGAGGGCGACCGCGGCAGCGACGCCGCACAACACGCGAGAACGCATGGAACACTCCTGAAACTCCGTGACACCGGGCCGCCGGTGCGAGCCCGCACTAGTGGTCGTGCGGCACCCCAGCCCAGTTCCCGGCCGGCACAACCGCGAGTGCCCGCACCGTCAGGTCGGGGCTGTGCCGGAAGTGCAGCGTGAACGCGACCCACTGACCGGGCTTCAGCGCCGGGGGACGCGGGATCAGCAGGTCCGCGCCCTCCGGGGACATCCGCAGCTCGCCGCGGGCCGGGACGGCCAGGGACGCGGCCGGCGCCCAGCTTCCCGCCGCCCCTCGGTGGAGGTGCTGTTTCAGCGCGACCGCACCGCCCGGCTCCCAGGAGGCCCCGGTCAGCTCGTCCGGTACGTCGCCCGGGTTGCGCAGGGTGAAGAACGCGGCGGTCGCCGACTCGGTCACCGGTACGAGGATCCGCCCCTCGGCCGCCTCGACGGGCTCCGGCCGCCCGGCCCGGCCGGCAGCGGTCCAGCCGCACAGCAGCACCAGCGCCGCGGCCGCGGCGGCGAGCGGCACAACGGCCGCGGTCCGGCTCACCGTGTCCGCCGGGAAGCAGGCGCGGGCTGCCAGCTGCGCAGCCGCAGGCTGTTGCCGACCACCAGGAGCGAACTGGCCGACATCGCGGCGGCCGCGAGCATCGGGTTGAGCAGGCCGACGGCCGCCAGCGGCATCAGGACGGCGTTGTAGCCGAACGCCCAGACGAGGTTGGTACGGATCGTGGCCGAGGTCCGCCGGGCGAGGCGCATCGCGACCACCACGGCGTCGATGTCGCCGCGCACCAGGGTCAGCCCCGCCGCGCCGATCGCCGCGTCCGAGCCCGAGGCCACCGCGATGCCGAGGTCCGCCGAGGCGAGTGCGCCCGCGTCGTTGACGCCGTCGCCGACCATCGCCACCGTACGGCCCGCGGCGCGCAGTTCGGCCACCACCTCGGCCTTGCGCTCGGGGGAGACGCCGGCGTGCACCGCGGCGATGCCGAGCTCGGCGGCGACGGCATGGGCCGGTCCTGCTCGGTCGCCGGTCAGCAGGACCGGCTCCAGCCCCAGGCCGCGCAGCTGTCGTACGGCCCGCCAACTGCCGGACCTCACCGTGTCGCCGAGCGTCAGTACGGCCACCGGGCGACCGTCCAGCTCCACGACCGCGGCGGTGCGGCCCTGGGACTCCGCGTCGGCGAGGGCGTCCCGCAGTGCGTCGAGCGCTCCGCGAACGGCGTCCGGGCGGACGACCCGTACCGTCCGGCCCTCGACCGAGCCCCGGACGCCTACGCCCGCGCCGGCCGCGAACCCGGTGACCGGCGGCAGCTCCTCCCCGCAGCGCTGCCGCGCCGCCGCGGTGACGGCGCGGGCGATCGGGTGCTCGGAGCCGTGCTCGACGGCGCCGGCCAGCCGCAGCAGGTCGGTGGCGTCCTCGCCCGGTGCCGCGGTGATCCCGGTCAGCTCCATCCGGCCGGTGGTCAGCGTGCCGGTCTTGTCGAGGAGGACGGTGTCGACCCGGCGCAGGCTCTCCAGCACCTCGGGCCCGCGGACCAGTACGCCCAGTTCGGCACCGCGACCGGTCGCCGCCAGCAGCGCCGTCGGCGTCGCGAGTCCGAGCGCGCAAGGGCACGCCACCACCACCACGGCGACGGCCGCGGTGACCGCCGCCTGCGGATCCGCGCCCGCACCGAGCCAGAAGCCGAGGACGCTC
Organism: Kitasatospora cinereorecta; assembly: GCF_024172095.1. Taxonomy (GTDB): domain Bacteria; phylum Actinomycetota; class Actinomycetes; order Streptomycetales; family Streptomycetaceae; genus Kitasatospora; species Kitasatospora cinereorecta. The sequence goes on from NZ_JAMZDX010000002.1 coordinate 1,045,676, forward strand.
ACGGCCACCGCCAGCACGGCCGGCACGAACACTCCGGCGACGGCATCGGCGATCCGCTGCGCCTTGGCCTTCCCGGCCTGCGCATCCGCCACCAGGGCGGTGATCGCGGCAAGGCGGGAGTCCGCGCCGACCGCGGTGGCGCGGACGACGAGCGCGCCGCCGACGTTCAGCGTCCCCCCGGCGACCGGGTCACCGGGGCCGACCTCGACCGGTACGCTCTCGCCGGTCAGCAGGCTCGAATCGAGGGCCGAGGCCCCCTCGACGACCACCCCGTCCGTGGCGACCCGCTCGCCGGGCCGCACCACGAACTCCCGGCCGGGGAGCAACTGCCCGATCGGAACCCGGCGTTCGACGCCGTCCTCGCGGATGCACACGTCCTTCGCGGCGAGGTCGGCCAGCGCCCGCAGCGCGGATCCGCCGCGTCGCCGGGCCCGGCCCTCCAGCAGCCGCCCGGCGAGGACGAACACCGGGACACCGACGGCGGCCTCCAGGTACACATGGGCGCCACCGCCGCCACCGGCGGTGAGCGAGAACGGCATCCGCATGCCGATCCCGCCCGCGCCACCGAGGAACAGCGCGTACGCCGACCAGCCGAACGACGCCACGACGCCCAGGCTCACCAGGGTGTCCATGGTGGCGGTCGCCTGGCGAAGTCCGTGCCAGGCCCGCCGGTGGAAGCCGTACGAGCCCCAGGTCACCACCGGCAGGGCGAGCGCGAAGCACACCCACTGCCACGCGGGGAACTGCAGCGACGGCACCATCGACAGCAGCAGGACCGGCCCGGCCAGGGCGGCGGTCATCACCAGCCGCACGCGGTCGCCCCCGTCCTCGGCCGGATCCGGCCCCTCGGGCTGCTCGGCCACCGGCGCCGCGGTGCAGCCGGCCCGCTCGACCGCGGCGACCAGCTCCGCCACCGCGACCCGCGGGGGATGCACGACCCGGGCGCGGCCGGTGGCGAGGTTGACGGACGCGCTGACACCGTCGATCCGGGCGAGGCGCTTCTCGACGCGCGACACGCAGGCCGCGCACGTCATACCGCCCACCGTCAGATCGGTGGTCACGCTCTCCGCAGCGGCGCTCACCGGCCCGCTCCCAGGTCGTGGCCGGTCATCCCCGGCATGGTGCCGCCGGAGTGGCCTGATCCGCCCGTTCCCGGCCCGAGGCCCGGTGCGACCGGGCCGACAGCGTGTCCCACCGCCAAGGCGCCGAGGAACACCAGGACGAGCAGCAGGGCGAAGCCCGCGAGGACGAGGTACGGCCGGGTGCCCGGCTCCGTTGCTTCCACACTCCAGCAGTCGGAGCCGGGCCGCGGTGAGTTCCCGGACCGTTCAGGCCGCGCAGCCGACCAAGGACCTGTCCCACCGGTGCGCGGCGGGGCCGGCCGGGACGTCGGGCGGCCGCTCGGCCTCGGCGAGCAGCTTGATCAGCGCGCTGCGGGCCCGGCTGACCCGGGACCGTACGGTGCCGATCGGGCAGCCGGTGATCTCGGCCGCCTCCTCGTACGGCAGGCCGAGCAGCGTCGTCAGGACGAAGGCGTCGCGCCGCTCGGCCGGAAGCGCCGCCAACAGGTCGGCCAGCGCCACCCCTTCGTCGAAGCCCGGGAGGCCGCAGGGCTGCGCGCCCTCGACCGCCGACTGCCAGTCGTCGGTGTCCAGCAGGCGGGGCCGGGCGGCGGCGAACCGGAACCGGTCCGCGACGGTGCGGCGGGCGATCGACAGCAGCCAGGTCCGGGCGGAGGAGCGGCCCTCGAAGCGCGGAAGGCTGCGCAGCGCCCGCAGGTAGGTGTCCTGGGTGAGGTCGTCGGCGGCCTGCGGCTCACCGCTCACGTGCGCGACGTAGCGCCACACGTCACGGCGGGTGGCGCGGACGAACCGCTCGACGGCGGCCGGATCGCCGCTGCGGGCTTCGAGCGCCCACCCGGTGACCGTCGCGTCGTCGTGCGGCGAACGGCATCGGGGCGTGCGTGAGCCCGGCAGGGCAGGAGTCAGTGCCATGGGTCCTTCTCGGGAAGGTGGAGGCGGCCGAGCGGCCGCGGGGACCGTGCCGGGGCGCGCGCCAGTACCGCCGGACCGGGACGGGTACGGCGTTCGAAGGAGGCGGGGCGACCCCGGGAGGGGCGAGCCGTCAGGCGACGGCGGGCACGGTCGGCGGGCCCCGGGACGTGATGGCATGGGCGAGCAGGAGCTCGCGGGGGCGCCGTGCGGAGACGGCACGCAGCGGGCGCAGGTACGGCCGGTGCGGCGGGCGGGCCGGGCGCAGCAGCAGGAGCAGCGGCGCGAACAGGCGGGTGGCGACGGTGCGGCCGAGCCGGAACACGGCCCGCTCGCCGGCCGACAGCCACAGGCCCATGAGGAGTGCTGCCAGCAGGTGGGCGGCCAGCATGCCGACGGCGCCGCCGCCGTGGTGGTGCACGGACGTGGTCAGGGCCGAGGCGGCGTGGTGCGCGTGGGCACCCATGTCCATGCCGGGCATGGATCCGGCGAGGTCGGGCAGGTCGACCAGGTCGACCGTCAGACCCGCGCCGGACGCCGACCCCGGGTCGAGACCGGCCGCCTCCACCATCCTCGCCGCCTCGGCGGGGGAGGCGTCATGGCCGTTGCACAGCAGCAGCTGCGCCCACTGCGCGGCGGTCCCGCCGGTCGGCCGGTCGGCCGCGGTGGCCTGCCCGAGCGAGAACAGCGTGTGCAGGACGGCCTGGACGCCGACGGTCAGCCCGGTCACCAGTACCGGTCCGCGCTCGCGGTCGGCGAGCAGCCAGGCGACGCCGGCCGTTCCGGCGAACGCGGCGGCCGGCGGCCACCACGGCAGCGGTGTGCCCGACATCAGTACGTGGCCGAGCGAGGCGAGCAGCACGCAGACGGCCGCGAACACCGCGGCCCGTCCCGTACGCACAGCTCGTCCCATCGTCATCGCCGGCTCATCGTCGCACCTGTCACGCCGTCACTACAGTGCAGGGTCGGCCGGATCCGGGCCCGATGGGTCGGGTACGGCCCATGTGTCACGCATCACGGCGGAAGGCTGGAACCGGAGGTCGCGACGGCCCGACTATCGCAGGGGCCCGCTGTGGCAGGCCACCGTCTCCCGCGCGGAACGCCGGAACTGGGGGCGGGCCGACGGCCGGTGTCGGGGCGTCGGGCGGTACGGAAGGAGCGGGCGTGAGAAACGCCACGCCGTGTCCGCCGGTGGTGCCAACGGCGGCTACACCTCGATGTGGGAGCCCATGATGATCGTGCGGTCGCGGGGCAGGCCGAAGTACTCGGCGGCGTCGGCCGTGATGTAGGAGGTGGCGACGAACAGCCGCTTGCGCCAGGGCGCCATGGTCGGTTCCTGGCCGCGCCGGAGTTCGATCGTGGACAGGAAGTAGGACGCCTGGTCGACCTCCACCCGCCCCTCGGTCACGGCCGGGTCGAGCAGCGCGAGCGTGCCGGGCACGTCCGGGGTCTCCATGTAGCCGAACCGGGCGGTGACGTGGATGATCCCGTCCTCCGCGTAGCCGAGGTCGTCGACCAGGATCCGCCGCTCGGCCGGGACGCGGGGCACGGTCTCGGTCTCGATGGACAGGATGACGACCTGGTCGTGCCGGACGTGGTTGTGCTCGACGTTGGCCCGCATGGCGAGCGGGGCGGTCTGCTTGCCCCGGTTGAGGAAGACCGCCGTGCCGGGGACCTTCTGCGCCCGTACCCGGCCGCTGTGCAGGTCGTCGACGAATTCGCGCAGCGAGCCTTCGTGCCGGCCGCGCTCCGCGGTGACGATCTCGCGGCCGCGCTGCCAGGTCGTCATGACGGTGAACGCGGTGATGCCGATCAGCAGCGGGAGCCAGGCGCCGTGCAGCAGCTTGGTCGCGTTGGCGGCCACGAACAGCAGGTCGACGAAGAGCAGCACCGTCGCCCCGATGGCGACCAGCCACTTGGGTGTGCCCCAGCGGGCCCGGGCGACGTAGAAGAACAGCAGGGTGGTGATGGTGATGGTGCCGGTGACCGCCATGCCGAAGGCGAAGGCGAGCGCCGCGGAGCTGCGGAAGGCGAAGACCAGGGTGAGGACGGAGACCATCAGCAGCCAGTTGATCCACGGGACGTAGATCTGACCCATGGTCGACTCGGAGGTGTACGCGATGCGCAGGCGCGGCAGGTAGCCGAGCTGGGCGGCCTGGGAGGCGACCGAGTACGCGCCGGTGATCACCGCCTGGGAGGCGATCACGGTGGCGGCGGTGGCCAGCAGGATCATCGGCCAGCGTCCCCAGCCGGGCACCAGCAGGAAGAACGGGCCGCTGATGTTGGCCGGGTCGGCCAGGATCAGCGCGCCCTGGCCGAGGTAGCTGAGGACGCAGGCGGGGAAGACCAGGAACAGCCAGCCGCGGGTGATGGAGCGGCGGCCGAAGTGGCCCATGTCGGCGTAGAGCGCCTCGGCGCCGGTGACCGCGAGGACGACGGCGGCGAGGGCGAAGAAGGCGGTGCCGAAGTGGCCGAACAGGAAGCCCAGCGCGTAGCTGGGTGACAGGGCCCGGAGGATCTGGGGGTGGTCGGTGATGCCGGAGATGCCGCAGGCGCCGATGGCGGTGAACCAGACGATCATCACCGGCCCGAACACCCGGCCGACCGCGGCGGTCCCCCTTCGCTGGACCAGGAACAGCACCACGATGATCGCCGCGGTGATCGGCACCACCGCGTCCTCCAGGGACGGTTCGACCACCTTGAGGCCCTCGACGGCGGACAGCACCGAGATCGCCGGGGTGATCATGCTGTCGCCGAAGAACAGGGACGCGCCGAAGATGCCGAGTGCGGACAGCACGAGGGTCGTTCTTCGCCCTCGTCGGGAGGCCGACCGGCGCAGCAGGGTGATCAGCGCCATGATGCCGCCCTCGCCGTCGTTGTCGGCGCGCATCGCCAGCAGCACGTACGTGACCAGGACGATGATCACCACGGACCAGAAGACCAGCGACACCACCCCGTACACGTTCTCCGTGGAGACCGGCACCGGGTGCGGGTCGTCCGGGTTGAACACGGTCTGGAGGGTGTAGATCGGGCTGGTCCCGATGTCGCCGAAGACCACGCCGAGCGCGCCGACCACGAGCCCGAGGCGCGCCGAGTCGTGCGCGAGCCCGTGGCCGGCTCCCGCCGGCCGGGCGGCGGAATCGCGATCGGCCATGGTGATCCTCCTGCGCTGCCGCGGGTCGGGTGGTGCGGGATGTGGCCCGGTGGAGCGGAGACTACCGATCGTTTTGTCCGACCGGCGGCAGGCGGCGCCGCTCGTGTGGTGTCGCAGGGTCGGGCCTGCCGGTGCACTCGGCGTCAGCGTTCCGTCAACGCGGGCCCGATCCGCGTAGCCCCTGCGTCAAGGCCTGGTGCGGTCGAGGGACGGAGACGCTGCACTGGAGCTGCGGGCGGGACCGGCCGAGGTCCTCGCCACCACCGGAAGGAAGCGATGAGCCATGATCGACCACCAGGTCGTCGCGGGGCCCGCGGACCGCGGACCGCGTGCCGCACGGGAGGACGCGGCACTTCGCAGGCTGCTGAGCGGGACGGTCTTCGACCCCCGGGCCGTCAGGAGTGCGCAGGAGCCGCAGGACCCTGCGGGTGAGCAGGACAGCCGCCCGGCCGCCCACTGCCGGTATGCCATGTACTACGCCGACTGACGTCGCGTCGCCGGATCCACTGCGGAGAGCGCGATGATCACCGAAGGCGGGGCAGCGGACGACCCCCACGAACACGGACTGCGTCACGTTCCGGTCCGCACCGTCGGAACGGCGCAGGTGCTGCGACTCTTCCGGCACCGCGACGGCAGCCGCTGCGCGGTCGCCTTCAGCACCGCGAAGGCACTGCACGCCCTGCTGGGGGCCGACCAGGAGTCGGCGGAGCTCACCGAGCCGGCCCTGCGCGAACTCACCGAGCCGCTCGGCGTCCACCACCTGGTCCTCGACCCCGCGCTCGTCGCACCCCCGGCAGGGACCCGCGGCCGCGTACCGACCGCGTCCGACGCCGAGCGCCGACTGGAGCACCAGCGGTGACGCGGCACCAGTCCCCGTACCAGCTCGACGACGTGGACCTCGCCCTGCTGCGCGCCCTGCGCGCCGACGGCCGCACCCGCGCCAGTACGCTCGCCCGCCGCTTCTGCCTCAGCGAGACCGCGGTCGGTGCCCGACTCCGCAGGCTCGCCGCGAGCGGCGCGCTGACCGCCGTCCGGGCCGAGATCGACCCCGACATCCTGGGCCGTCCGCTCCAGGCGGTGGTCCGGGTCCGCTACGGCCCCGAACCGCTCGACTTCGACCGCCTGGCCGCCCGCCATCCGGCCGTCCAGTCCGGGCTGGCGCTGGCCGGCGAAGCCGACCTCGAACTCCAGCTCGCCTGCACCGACCAGCGTGAACTGCACGCCGTCGTCGCCGAACTGCGCCACGCCGGACCCGCCCGCGTCCAGGTGGAACTGGTCCTGCGCAGGCTCGCGCCCGCGCCGGCGCCCGAGGCCGGCTACGAGCACCCGTCGCCCGATGAGCCCGTGCGCGCCGCGGTCCGCACACCGTCCGGTCCCGTTCTGAGCAGGAGCACCCCGTCATGACCACCATGCCCGGCCTCCCCGCCGTCGACCGCCCGTCCGAGGTGCCCCGGCCGACCGCCGAACGGGACGTTCCCCGGCCGCTCGGCAGCCCCTGGCCCGCGTCCGCGCGGCCCGCTCGCGGCAGCGGCCTCCTGGTCGGCGGCGTCGACCTCGCCGAGGCCGCCGACCGGTTCGGCACCCCGCTGTACGTCCTGGACGAGGGCGAGGTCCGCGCTCGCGCCCGGGCCTGGCGGCGGGCCCTGCCGCAGGCCGACGTGCACTACGCGGCCAAGGCCTTCCTGTGCACCGCCATGGCCGAGTGGATCGCCGACGAAGGCCTCGGGCTCGACGTCTGCTCGGCCGGCGAGCTGCGCCTGGCCGCCGGTGCGGGCTTCCCGCCCGAGCGGATCCTGCTGCACGGCAATGCCAAGACCCCGGAGGAACTCCGGCTTGCCCACCGGCTGCGGGTCGGCCGGATCGTCGTCGACAACCTGGCCGAGATCCCCCGGCTCGCCGCCCTCACCGTCGCCGACACCCCGCAGCGCGTGCTGGTGCGCGTGGTCCCCGGGGTCGCCGCCGGACACCACCGCGCCGTGCGGACCGGCGTCGCCGGGCAGAAGTTCGGCTTCCCGATCACGGGCGGGGACGCGGCCGAGGCGATCGACCGCGTCCTGGCCCAGCCGGGCCTGCGGCTGGTCGGCCTGCACTGCCACCTCGGCTCCCAGATCACCGACACCGGTCCCTACCTGGCCGCCCTGGACCGCCTGGTCGACCTGCTGGCCGGGATCCGCGACCGGCACGGCGTCGAACTGCCGGAACTCGACCTGGGCGGCGGCCACGGCGTCCGCTACCTCCCCGGGGACGCCGAACTCGACCCGGTCCGGTCCGGTTCGCCGCCGACACCACCGCCCGGCTCGCCGCCCGCTGCGCCGAGCGGGGTCTCGCCGTCCCCCGGCTGCTGGTCGAGCCCGGACGGGCGATCGCGGGGCCCGCCGCGGTGGCCCTCTACCGGGTCCTCGCGGTGAAGCACGGCGCCGACGGACGGGCGTTCGCGGCCGTCGACGGCGGCATGAGCGACAACCCCCGCCCCGCGCTGTACGGGTCCACCTACCACGTACGCCCCGTCGGCCGGCCCGCGACGGCCCCCACCGCCCGCTTCGACGTGGTCGGACGGCACTGTGAGGCGGGCGACGTCCTGGTCCGCGACGCCGAACTCCCGGCCGACCTGCGCCCCGGCGACCTGCTGGCCGTCCCGGCGGCCGGCGCCTACCAGGTCTCGATGGCCTCCGCGTACAACCTCGTCGGCCGCCCCGCCGTCGCCGCCGTCCGCGACGGGCGGATCCGGCTCCTCATCCGCCGCGAGACCGTCGAGGACTTCCGGGCGCGCGAGGTCGGACGCTGAGCGGCCGGGACCGGGCGACGGCGCATGATGGGGGTGAGGTGCCCGGCTCGTCGGTAGGTGACTGGTGGCGGTTCGCGGGAAGCTGCGGGTGTTCCTGGGCGCGGCGCCCGGGGTGGGGAAGACCTTTGCCATGCTCGCCGAGGCGCGGCGGCTCCGTGCGGGCGGGCTGGACGCGGTGGTCGGCCTGGTCGAGACGTACGGGCGGAGCGGCACCGAGGAACAGCTGACCGGGCTGCCGGTGCTGCCCCGCCGGGCGGTGCACTACCGGGGGATGGAACTGACGGAGCTGGACCTGGACGGGCTGCTGGCCCGTCGGCCGGCCCTGGCCCTGGTGGACGAGCTGGCGCACAGCAATGTCCCCGGCAGTCGCAACCCGAAGCGGTGGCAGGACGTGTGGGAGCTGCTCCGGGCCGGGATCGACGTGGCGACCACGCTGAACATCCAGCACCTGGAGTCGCTGAACGACGTGGTGGAGCAGATCACCGGCATCGTCCAGCGCGAGCAGATCCCTGACGCGGTGGTCCGTGCCGCCGATCGGATCGAGCTGGTCGACCTGAGCCCGCAGGCACTGCGCACCCGGATGGAGGAGGGCGACGTCTACCCGGCGGACCGGATCGACGTGGCACTCGACAACTACTTCCGGGCCGGGAACCTCGGCGCGCTGCGCGAACTGGCGCTGCTGTGGCTGGCCGACCGGGTGGAGGAGGAGCTGGCCGACTACCGGGCCAGGCACGGCATCCGGGCGCCGTGGGAGACCAAGGAGCGGATCCTGGTCGCCCTGGACGGCGCCCCGCAGGGCGAGCACCTGATCCGCCGCGGCGCCCGGACCGCGACCCGGGTGCACGGAGACCTGCTCGGCGTCCACGTCCGGCCGGACGACGGCACCGCGGGCGGCGAGCCACCCGGACTGGAGACGCAGCGCCGGCTGCTGCGCGAGCTGCACGGCACGTACGTCGAAGTCGGCGGGACGGACGTCGCGCGTTCGCTGGTGGAGTTCGCGCGGGCGGAGAGCGCCACCCAGATCCTGCTGGGGCCGACCAGCCGCTCGCGCCTGCGGGAACTGGTGGGCGGCTCGGTGATCAACCGGGTGATCCGGATGGCCGGTCCGATCGACGTCCGGGTGCTGCCGCCGCCCGACTCCGCGCAGGTCGCCCTTCCGGCCGGGCCCCGTCGGCGGCGTCCGGCCCGGCTGCCTGCGCGGCGGCGCCGGGCGGGGTGGCTGCTCGGACCGGCCGGGGCGGTCGCGCTCGCGGCGGCGCTGTCGCCGTTGCGCGACTCGCTCGGGCTGTCCGGGGCGCTGCTGGCCCTGCTGCTGGTGGTGGCCGGGGTGGCCCGGCTCGGGGGCCTGGCACCGGCGGCCGGGACGACGGCGGCAGCCGCGCTGGCCGCGGACTTCTTCTTCACCTCGCCGTGGCACAGCCTCGCCGTCGACCGGGTGGCGGACGGGGCGGCCCTGGTGGTGTTCCTGGCCGTCGCCGGGATCGTCAGCCATGTGATCGACGGCTTGGCCCGCCACTCCCAGGAGGCGTCCCGGGCGCGGGCGGAGGCCCAGGCACTGGCACGGCTGGCGGGGGAGAGCGTCCGGACCACCGGACGCTCGCTGCCGCACCTGCTGACGGAGCTGCGGCGGACGTTCGGGCAGGACGCGGCCGGGATCATGGTGCCGACCGTGGACGGCTGGCGGACGGTCGCCGCCAGCGGCTCGCCCCTGCCTGCCAGGCCCGAGGACGCGCCGTTCGCAGCGGAGTGCGACCAGGGCGCGATGCTGGTGCTGGCCGGGCCGCCGCTCAGTGAGGAGAACCTGCGGCTGCTCGGTCCGTTCGTCACCCAGCTGCGGCTGGCGGAGGAGCGGGAGCGCCTGGTCGGCCAGGCGGCGACCGCCGAGGCGATCGCCCGCACCGACGCGCTGCACACCACCCTGCTGGAGGCGGTCGCCCACGATGTGCGCGGTCCGCTGGCGGCGATCCGGGCAGCATCGGCGCGGCTCGGCGCAGGACGTGGCGAGGCGGCGGAGATCGAGGAGGAGTCCGGCCGGCTGGGCCACGTCGTCGACAACCTGCTCGACCTGAGCCGGCTGACGGCGGGCCGGATGCCGGTGGAGGTCCGGCCAGTGGCCGTGGCGGAAGTGGTGCGGTCCGCCGCCGACAGCCTGCCCGGGGGGCGGGCGGGCCTTGCCGTGGCGGTCGGCGACGGCCTTCCGGCGGTGGAGGCCGACCCGGGTCTGCTGGAGCGTGCCCTGGCCAACGTGCTGGCCAATGCCAGGACCTGGTCGCCGCCGGGCGCGACGGTGACCGTGGACGCGGGCGCCGTCGCCGGGCGGGTCGACCTGCGGGTCATCGACCACGGCCCCGGCGTGCCGGCCGAGGAACGGGAGCGCCTGTTCGAGCCGACCGGTTCACGGTCCGGCCCGGGAGCCGGGCTCGGACTGGTGGTGGCCAAGGCCTTCGTCGAGGCGATGGGCGGCGAACTGGACTTCGAGGAGACCCCGGGCGGCGGCGCCACCTTCGTCTTCGCTCTGCGTACGGTGGATCGCCGGCACCCGTCCGGGGGTTCCTAATTGTCCGAATTGTCGACTAGGGGGGAGATATTGACGATTCCTTAACGACCGTCCTAACGCCCCCGCCGGAGGTGGTGGACGGTCGATGTCTACCCCTCTGACCTGCGTAAATGCCCGGCATGAGGGTGCCCGGTGGCATCTTCCCGGGCGGTTTTCCCGGCGCCCGGGCGCCCTACTCTCGCATACGTGTTCAATGCTCCCCAGGCGCTCAAGCGTCTCGTGATCGGCAAGGCCATGCGCAGCGAGGAGCTGGGCGAGACGCTGTTGCCCAAGCGGTTGGCGTTGCCGATCTTCGCTTCCGACCCGTTGTCGTCCGTCGCGTACGCGACCGGTGAGATTCTGCTGGTGTTGACGGTGGGCGGTACCGCCTTCCTGACCCTGACGCCGTGGATCGCGGCGGGCGTGGTCGCGCTGATGGCGGTGGTGGTGATGTCCTACCGGCAGGTGGTGCACGCCTACCCGTCGGGCGGTGGCTCGTACGAGGTGGTGTCGAAGAACCTCGGGGCGAACGCGGGTCTGGTGGTGGCGGCGTCGCTGCTGGTCGACTACGTGATGACGGTCGCGGTGTCGGTGGCGTCGGGGGTGGACAACATCATCTCGGCGTTCGGTGGCCTGGCGGGTTACCGGGTGGCGCTGGCGGTGGGGTTCGTGGTGCTGCTGACGGCGATGAACCTGCGCGGGGTGCGGGAGTCGGGGCGGGCGTTCGCCGCGCCGACGTATCTGTTCATCGGCGGCATTCTGCTGATGGTGGTGACCGGTCTGGTCCGGGTGGTGTTCGGGGACGATCCGCAGGCGCCGACCGCCGCGTTCGGGATCCACCCCGCCGAGGGTGGTGACAACCTCGCGGGCCTCGGTCTGCTGATGCTGGGCCTGCGGGCGTTCGCGTCGGGGTGCACCGCGCTCACCGGGGTGGAGGCGATCTCCAACGGCGTCCCGGCGTTCCGGGCGCCGAAGTCGCGGAACGCGGCGAGCACGATGAGTGCGATGGGCATCCTGGCGGTGGTGATGTTCATCGGCGTGACGGTGCTGGCGATGACGTCGAACGTGCACTACGTCGACGACGCCTGCCAGTTGAGCGGTCTGGCGGGTGACTGCTCGACGTACACGCAGCAGACGGTGATCGCGCAGCTGGCCTCGACGTTCCTCGGCGGCGACAACAGCATCCTGTTCTACTTCATCCAGGCCGTGACGGCGCTGGTGCTGATCCTGGCGGCGAACACGGCGTTCAACGGCTTCCCGCTGCTGGCCTCGATCCTGGCCCAGCACCGGTACCTGCCGCGGCAGATGCACACCCGCGGCGACCGGCTGGCGTTCTCGAACGGCATCATCGCCCTCGCCGTGGTGGCCGGCGGCCTGCTGTGGTTCTACAAGGCGGACGTCACCAGCCTGATCCACCTGTACATCCTGGGCGTGTTCACCTCCTTCACGCTGTCGCAGATCGGCATGGTCCGGCACTGGAACCGCGCCCTGGCGACCGAGAGCGACCCGGCGGTCCGCGGCGCGGCCCAGCGGTCGCGGGTGATCAACGGGCTGGGTGCGGTGACGACGGCGCTGGTGCTGGTGATCGTGCTGATCACCAAGTTCACCCAGGGCGCCTGGCTGGCGGTGCTGGCCGCGGTGGCGCTGTGGGCGATGATGCGCGGCATCCGCCGCCACTACGACGCGGTGTCCTCCGAGTTGGCGGTCGAGGACCCGGCGGAGGAGTCGGCCAAGCCGACCCGGGTGCACGGCGTGGTGCTGGTCTCCAAGCTGCACAAGGCGACCCTGCGGGCGCTCGGCTACGCGCAGGCGTTCCGCCCCGACACGCTGGAGGCGCTGACGGTGGCGGTGGAGAAGGACGCCACCGACGAGTTGCGGGCGCAGTGGGACGCGTACGGGATCGAGGTGGCGTTGAAGGTGCTGGACTCGCCGTACCGGGAGATCACCAAGCCGGTCGTGAGTTACGTCCGGGAGTACCGCAGAGCCAGTCCGCGGGAGGCGGTCGCGGTGTTCATCCCGGAGTACGTGGTGGGCCACTGGTGGGAGCACCTGCTGCACAACCAGTCGGCGTTGTGGCTGAAGTCCCGGCTGCTGTTCACGCCCGGCGTGATGGTGATCAGCGTGCCCTGGCAACTCGCCTCGGCCCCGCGGGCCGACCGCCCGGCCCGCCGCGCCCCCGGCGCCATGCGCCGCGGCGAACCGGCACCGGTGAAGGGGACCGCCGAGCCCGAGCGGGTCTGACGGTGAACGGGATGGCCCCCACGCGACAGCACCCGCTGTCGCGTGGGGGCCATCGGCACGAGCCGGTCCAGCCGTGCTGCCGGGCTGCCGTGCGTATGACGAGGGCGTCAAGGTCCCGTCAATGTTGTGGGCCCACCCGTATGGAGGGCGTCAGGAAACCGAAGTCGGTCCCGACCGGCTGATTTGCTGCTGTCGCCGGTCTCCGCCGAGGATCACCCGCTCGGCAACCGACCCGGGCCGCGAGAGAAGATCCCGCGCCCGGGTCGATCCGCCGAATCCGGTGTCCGCTGAGCGGAACACCGCACTCCGCCGGAACGCTGACCATGCAGTACCCGCACCCGGTCGCCCTACCTCGAGAGAGCAGCGCCCATGTCCCGTGACCTCAGCCCCGGCACCGCCGTCCGCCGGGGGCAGTTGAGGGTGTACCTCGGATCGGCCCCGGGCGTCGGCAAGACGTACCGGATGCTCGACGAGGCCCGGCGCAGACGCGACCGGGGTGCGGACGTGGTGGTCGGGTTCATCGAGTGCCACGGCCGGCGGCACACCGAGAACATGCTGCAGGGTCTGGAGACGGTGCCGCGGCTGACCCGCAGCTACCGGGACACCGAGTTCCCGGAGATGGATGTGGACGCGGTCCTGGCGCGCAGGCCCGCCGTCGCCCTGGTGGACGAGCTCGCGCACACCAACATCCCCGGCGGGCGCAACGCCAAGCGCTGGCAGGACGTCGAGGATCTGCTCACCGCCGGGATCGACGTCATCACCACGGTCAACATCCAGCACCTGGAGTCGCTGAACGACGTGGTGCAGAAGATCACCGGCATTCCGCAGCGCGAGACCGTCCCGGACGAGGTGGTGCGCCGCGCGGACCAGATCGAGCTGGTGGACATGGCGCCGCAGGCGCTGCGCCGCCGGATGGCCCACGGAAACGTCTACAAGGCCGAGAAGGTGGACGCCGCGCTCTCCAACTACTTCCGGGTCGGCAATCTGACCGCCCTGCGCGAACTGGCCCTGCTCTGGGTGGCCGGCCGGGTGGACGAGGGACTGCGCGACTACCGGGCCAGCCACAACATCGACCGGGTCTGGGAGACCCGCGAACGCGTCGTCGTCGCGCTGACCGGTGGACCCGAGGGCGAGACCCTCATCCGGCGGGCCGCCCGGATCGCCGACCGTACGGCGGGCGGAGATCTGCTGGCCGTGCACGTGACGCGCAGCGACGGGCTGGCCGGGGCCTCGCCTGGGGCGCTGGCCGAGCAGCGGCAGCTGGTGGAGAGCCTGGGCGGCAGCTACCACGTGGTGGTCGGTGACGACATCCCGAGCGCCCTGCTGGCCTTCGCCCGCGCGCACGACGCCACCCAGCTCGTGCTGGGCACCAGCCGCCGGGGCCGGATCAACCGCTTCCTCACCGGTCCCGGCACCGGGCAGACCACGGTGGACGGCTCCGAGGACATCGACGTCCACATGGTCACCCACGCGTTCACCGGCCGCGGCCGGCTCCCCTCCCTCGGCCGCCGGCACTCCACCCGGCGCACCGTCGCCGGATACCTGGCCGGCGTGGCGGTACCGACCCTGCTGACCGCGGTCCTCGCGCAGTTCCACTCCCAGGTGAACCTGACGACGGATGCACTGATCTTCCAACTGGGCGTCGTCGGTGTGGCGTTGCTCGGCGGGGCGACCTCCGCGCTGCTGGCCTCCCTGGTCGCCTCGCTGCTGCTCAACTACTACTTCATCCCGCCCGTCCACACCTTCACCATCGGCGAACCCAACAACGTCATCGCCCTGCTGGTCTTCGCGGTCGTCGCGCTCGCCGTCTCGACCGTGGTCGACCGGGCAGCCCGGCTCACCCAGCGGGCGGCCCGGGCGACGGCCGAGGCCGAGACCCTCTCCACCCTGGCCGGCAGCGTGCTGCGTGGCGCCGACGCCGTACCCGCCCTGCTGGAGCGGACCGGCACCGCCTTCGCGCTCGAATCCGTCGCTCTGCTGGATGCGGTCGGCAGGGACACCATTGCCCGTTGGGGCACGACCCGGCCGGTGCCCGGGGACGCCCCGGCCCCGGACCGTACGGTCACCGAACTCCCCGTCGGCAAGACCACCGTGCTGATCCTCACCGGGCGGAGACTGCCGGCCGCCGACCAGCGGGTGCTGATCGCCTTCGTCGCCCACATCGCCGCCGCCCTGGAGCGCGACCGCCTCGCCACCGTCGCCGCCGAGGTCGAGCCGATCAAGGCCGCCGACCGGATGCGCACCGCCCTGCTCGCCGCCGTCAGCCACGACCTGCGCACGCCGCTGGCCGTGGCCCTCGCCTCGGTCGGCTCGCTGCGCAGCCCGGACGTGGAGTTCTCCGACGAGGACCGGGACGAACTCCTCGCCACCGCCGACGAGTCGCTGGTCAAGCTCACCCGCCTGGTGGAGAACCTGCTCGACATGAGCCGCCTGCAGGCCGGCGCCCTCACCCTGCACCTCGGACCCACCAACCTCGAGGACGTGCTGCCCCGCGCGCTCGACTCCCTGCTCGACGGATACGCACCGGTCCAGCCGCTCGACCTCGACGCCGTGCCGCCCGTGCTCGCCGACCCGCCCCTGCTGGAACGGGTGCTGGCCAACGTGTTCACCAATGCGCTGCGGTACAACGCCCCGGGCGCGCCCGTGCTGGTGGCGGCCAGTCACCACCTGGAGCGGGTGGAGATCCGGGTCATCGACCGCGGCCCCGGCATCGCGCCCGAGGACCGCGACCGGGTCTTCCTCCCGTTCCAGCGCCTCGGCGACACCGACAACACCACCGGCGTCGGCCTCGGCCTCGCGCTCTCCCGCGGCCTCGCCGAGGCCATGGGCGGCTCCCTGGAGGTCGAGGACACCCCCGGCGGCGGCACCACCATGCTCCTCACCCTGCCCGCGGCCGAACCGCCGGCGGGCGGACCGCCCGCACCCGACCTGCCCGATGACGAAGAAGGAGGGACGGGGGAGTGACCCGGATCCTCGTCGTGGACGACGAACCGCAGATGCTGCGGACCCTGAAGATCAACCTCCACGCGCGGCGCTACTCGGTGCTCACCGCCGCCACCGGCAGCGAGGCCCTGGAGTCCGCCGGCCGGACCCCGCCCGACGTGGTGCTGCTCGACCTCGGCCTGCCCGACCTCGACGGCATGGACATCATCCGGGGCCTGCGGGCCTGGAGCGCGGTGCCGATCATCGTGCTCTCCGGCCGCACCGACGCCTACGACAAGGTCGACGCCCTCGACGCCGGCGCCGACGACTACCTGACCAAGCCCTTCGTCATGGAGGAACTGCTCGCCCGGATGCGCGCGGTCCTGCGCCGCCCCGCCGGAGAGGCCGCCCCGGCCAGGATCGCCGTCGGCGAGCACACCGTGGACCTCGCCGCCGCCGTGGTGACCGGGCCCGACGGCCCGGTCCGGCTCACCCCCACCGAGTGGAAGATCCTTCGCCTGCTGCTCGCCAGCCCGGGGCGACTGGTGCCCGGGAAGCAGATGCTCCGCGAGATCTGGGGTCCCGAGGCGGAGAACCACGGCAACTACCTGCGGGTCTACCTCGCCGGCCTGCGCCGCAAGCTCGAACCCGACCCCACCCGCCCCCGCCATCTGATCACCGAACCCGGCATCGGCTACCGCTTCGAGGCCTGACCCGGCACGCCGTGCGTCGTGGTTCTCCGCTGCGACGGTGTCCGGCGGTGCTGCTTCAGCCGAAGGCGAAGGCGGGCGACCGCCCGTCGGTGCCGTCCACCTCGACGAAGACGAACCGCCTGTCGAACGCCCAGAGGTCGCCCGGGGCCGCCGCGGCGGGGCCGCTGCCGGCGTCCCGCTCGACGGTCCGGTGTCCGGTCGCGGCGGTGAGGCGGACGAGGCTCCGGCCGGTCAGGACCCAGACCGAGTCGCCGTCCACGGCCAGACCGCGCACCCGATCGTCCAGGTCGGCGGTCCACTGCCGGCGGCCGTCGGCCAGCGAGTAGGCGACGACCCGGCCCTTCGTGGAACGGGACTTGGCGTTGACGACCACGTCGCCGGGCTTCTCCGCCGGGACCAGCAGCAGGCCGTCCGCCACGACGGCCCCGTACGAGGGACGGGCGGTGAAAGCGCCGAAGCCGCCGAGAGCGACGTCCAGGGTGTACTCGTCCACCACCGGGATCGTCGCGGCGGCACGGCCCGCCGCGTCGAAGCCGATCACCGCATGGGTGCCCCGCTCGGCGGCCTCGTCGACCCAGACCGTCAGCGGCGCGGTGGCCAGGACGGCCAGGTGGGTCAGGTCGCTGCTGACGGGGAGCGCGGTGCGCAGCCGCTCGCTGCCGTCACCGGCAGCGAGTTCGCGGAGCACGGGTGCGTCCGTACCGCAGCGGGAGACGGTGACGACGTCGTCGGGTCCGGCCGCGACGGCCAGCGGGGAGCAGCCGGGGCCGGTGGTGCTGCGCCACAGGTCGTGGCCGTCGGCGAGGGCGGCGGCGTGCCAGCCGTCGGCGCCCTGGAGCACGGCTGTGGAGCCCGCCACGGCGATCAGGTCGGGAGCGCTCGGATCGCCGACGCGGGCCGGTGCCGCGACGGTGGCCGTCCAGCGGGGAGCGCCCGTCGCGAGGTCGAGGGCGACGGCGGCCGCGCACGGCTGGTCGTGGGCGGCATGACCGAGCAGGCCGATGCCCTGGCCGGTGGCGCGGCTCATGGCGCAGACGGTGTCCGTGCCGGGCGGTGTCCACTGCCAGGCGGTCTCGCCGGTCGCGAGCCGGTAGGCGGTGACCCGGTCCGGCCGCACCCGCACCACCAGGTCACCGGCGGCCCAACTGCCCACCGCCTGCGTGCCGAGCGGTCGTTCGGTGTCCACCCGCCAGAGGGGCGCGAGGTCGCGACCGCCGAACACGGCGTTGCCCCAGAGCGGAACGCTCCCCGCGGTCAGCAGGGCCGCGGCGGCCATGGCGGACAGGCCGGCCCTGGGCCGTTCGAGGGCCCACCAGAGGCAGGCCAGCAGGGGAATGCCGAGAAACAGACCGGCGAAGAGCAGCAGAGCGGCGGTCGAGTCGTGGCCGGTCCCGGCGGCGGAGGCCGTCACGGCCAGGCAGAAGCCGGTGATCGCGCCGCAGACCCCGGACTTGACCGCGGAGGATCCGGCGCTGCCGTGCCGCCACCAGCTCCGCCGTTCGCCCGGCTGCTCTGCCGCTGCCGTCGTCCCGTCCGCTTCGTCGATGTCGGCGTTCGCCATCCGTGTCTCCCCCGAGAAGGCCGACCCGCCTGCGCGACTGCGGGACGGTTCGGGCGCGGAAAGCCTACAAGCTCCCCGCCCGCGGGGAAGCGGGCGCCAAGGACGCGTCAGGACACGGGGCCAGGGCGTCAAGAAAGCGTCAGGGCCGCCCTGATCGACACCCCGCCGGGCCTAGCGTCAGCTGCGAGGACGCGGTCCCGCTCCGTGGGGGAGGGAGGACCGGGTCCCCGCCGGTGGAGACCTTCACCGACCACCCATCGGCGGCCAGGTGAAAAGGGGAGGGGGACGCGCGGCCATGGCAGCGGGTACGACGGGCAGAGGTACCGCACCGGGCAGGAACGACGGATCGCCGGGGGTGGCGAACCGTGGTGCAACCACCGGCCCGACCGCTCGGCCGAGCGCTTCCCGCACCTGGGCAGTGGGGAACCCACAGGTACCGGGCCCGGACGCGGGAGCCACGCGTCCGGGCCCGGCGCACCGCCGCCCGCCCCAGCTCACGCGCGCCTGGTGGAACACCCCGCGCCTGGTCCGAGGCCTTGCCGCGCTCTGCCTGACCACGCTGCTCGGCTGCGCCGCCGCCACCGCGCTCGTGCTGAGCGGTGCCCGGGACGGCATGGACGCGATCGGCCACCGCGCCGCCCCGCAGGCCGTCCGCGCCGCCGACCTGTACTTCGCGCTCAACGACATGGACGCCCAGGCCGCCAACCTGCTGCTGCTGGGCGCCGACCCCGACTACGCCGGCCTGCGCAAGCAGACCCTCGACACGTACGAGCAGCGGCGCACCCAGGCCGACACCGACCTCCAGCGCGCCGCGGAGGCGGCGGCCGACGACCCCGCCGGGCGGCAGGCCGTCCAGACCGTGATCGGTGAACTCGGCCACTACGAAGCCCAGGTGGCCCGCGCCCAGCTGCTGGAGGAGCAGGCGCACGCCCCCGCCGGACGGCCCTCGCCGGAGGCGCTGGAGGCGTATCGGCAGGCCACCGACCTGCTCCGGCAACAGCTCCTGCCCGCCGCCGACCGGGTCATCGCGGCCAACTCCGCGGACGTGGACCGGATCCACGCGGCGCAGCAGGGCGACCTGGCGTCCGGCCGGTGGTGGATGCTCGGCACCGGCGCCCTCGCGCTGGCCGCCCTCGCGGTGTTGCAGCGCATCCTGACCGTCCGCTTCCGGCGCCTGGTCAACCCACCGCTCGCCCTCGCCACGCTGCTGCTGGCCGCCGGCCTCACCGCCGGAGTCGTCCTGGTCTCCCGGGCGGAGGACCACCTGGCCGTCGCGAAGTCCAACGCCTACGACTCCGTGCTCGCCCTCAGCCGCGCCCGGGCCGCCGCGTACGACATGAACGCCGACGAGAGCCGTTACCTCACCGACCCCGCCCGGGCCGGGGCGTACGAGCGGACCTTCCTCGACAAGACCCAGTCCTTCGCCCGGCTCGACGGCGCCACCCTCACCACGTACGACGCGCGGCTGGCGCAGGCCGCGAACCGGCACCGCGCCGACCACCGCACCGTCCCGTTCGGCGGCTTCCTCGGCGCGGAACTCGGCAACATCACCTTCCCCGGCGAGCAGGACGCCGCCGAGCGGGTGCTGACCGCGTTCCAGCAGTACCAGCGGGACGACCGCGTCATGCGCGACCTGCTCGACAAGGGCCGGCTCAAGGACGCCGTCACCTTCAACACCGGTCTCGCCGCCGGCCAGTCCAACGCCGACTTCACCGCCCTCGACAACGCCCTCGGGGACGTGCTCACCATTAACCAAGGCGCCTTCGACCGGACCGTCGCCGCCGCCGACGACGACCTCGGAGCGGCCACCGCCGCCACCGGAGCACTCGCCCTGACCGCCGCGCTCGCCCTGACCGTCCTCGGCGTCCGCCCGCGCCTGCGCGAGTACCGCTGACGCTCGTCAGGCGGTGCCGAGACCGGTCTCTTCGAGGTCGAGGTCGCGTTGGAGTTGGCGACGGGTGGTGTCGCTGATGCGGTGGTCGTCGTAGAGGCGGCGCAGTTCGGTGGTCTGGACGGCGATGACCTCGTGGCGCAGTTCGCGGTAGACGACGAGTGCGGGGGTGCCGGCGACGGGTTCGTTGTCGTGTTCGAGCTTGGCCTCCAGGCCGCGGCGGACCCGGTCGACGACGTGCCCGGGGATGGTCTCCAGGTCGGCGAGCTGGTCGAGGTGGGCGAGGCCGGCGCGGGTGAGGGCCTTCCGGGCCTGTTCCTCCTCGCGGGCGGTGTGCTCGGGCTCGAGGGCGAGGCCGGAACGGTTCACCACGGGGGCCAGGCTCAGTCCCTGGACGACCAGGGTGAAGACGACGACGGCGGTGGTGAGGACCAGGACCAGGGCACGTCCGGGGAGGCCGCTGCCGTCCTCGGCGGCGAGCGGGATGGACAGGGCCGCCGCGAGGGGCATGACGCCGCGGGTGCCGGCCCAGCTGACCACGGTGGCGATGCGCCAGGAGGGCCGCCGCCGGCTGGGCCCGACGGCGGCGGAGAGGGGAAGCATCCACAGGACGCGCAGGGCGATCAGGGTGGCGGCGATGACGAGGGCCTGCAACGGCCACATGCCGCTCCCGGCCGGGAGTTCGCGGACCAGGGTGGGCAGTTCCAGGCCGACGATGCTGAAGACGACGCTCTCCAGGAGGAAGACCACGACGGCGTACACGGCGTGCAGCTGGAGGCGGATCCGGGCGTCGGTGAGGCGGTGGCCGGAGCGGCCGAGGAGGACGCCGGCGACGACCACGGCGGTGACGCCGGACGTGTGGGCGGACTCGGCGAGGACGTAGGCGCCGTACGGGGTGACCAGGGCAATCACCGTCTCCAGGACCGGGTCGGTGGTGCGGCGCCGGATGAGGGTGACGGCGCCCGCGACCGCCACCCCGATGGCGCTGCCCCCGCCCGCGAGCAGGGCGAACTGGCCGCCGGCCGCCTGCCAGGTCACCGTGCCGGAGGCGACCGCGACGGTGACGGCGACCCGGAAGAGCACGAGGGAGGTGGCGTCGTTGAACAGGCTCTCGGCCTGGACCAGGACCTGCACCCGGCCGGGCAGGGCGAGCCGCCGGCCGAGCGCGGTCACCGCCACGGGGTCGGTGCTGGCCAGCACGGCACCGAGGACGAAGGCCATGGCGGCGGGCAGCGGGGTCAGGGCGGCGGCGAGGGCTCCGACGAGGGCGGCGGAGGCGAGGACGAGGCCGAAGGCCAGGACGGTGACCGGGCGCCACACCGACCGCAGGTCGCGCAGCGAGAGTTCCTCGGCGGAGGCGTACAGCAGCGGGGGCAGCACGACCAGGCCGATGGTCTCCGGGGCGATGTGCAGGGCGGGTGCCCCGGGTATCAGGGCGACGGCGAGTCCGGCGAGGACCAGCAGGGAAGGGGCCGGGATGCGCCATCGGCGGGCGCCGGTGGCCACCGTGGTGGCCAGGACGACGAGAAGGAGGACTGCCCCGACCGCGCGCATCCGTGAAACCCCAGCTCAGTTCGCGGGGGCGCCACGGCGGTCGCCGCGGTCCGTCCCCCGGCCGACCAGACTTCCCGG
Source organism: Kitasatospora cinereorecta (assembly GCF_024172095.1). Lineage (GTDB taxonomy): Bacteria > Actinomycetota > Actinomycetes > Streptomycetales > Streptomycetaceae > Kitasatospora > Kitasatospora cinereorecta. Next base: position 1,067,102 of record NZ_JAMZDX010000002.1, read on the forward strand.
CACACCGTAGCGGCCATTTTATCGACTTCTTCGGCGTCCAGCAGCAGCCGGTCGCATCGCGGTAGGCCGTCAGTGATCCGTCAGGACGGCTGGGCCGAACGACAGGAACGCGTAAGGACGGCCGGAAACCGGCCGCTGGCGACGTAGTGTCGGCCGTACCGAAACCGACTTCGACGGCCGGGTGACGGTTGAGGCCGGCCGCAGGACACTGTCCTGCGGCCGGCCTGTCGTTGCGGCCCGTCCGGTGTCGGTCAGGCCGCCTTGACGGGACGGGAGAGGCTGTCGAGTGCGGCACCCGCGTGGTCGGCGAGGGTCAGCGCGACCAGGCGGGCCTGGCGGCTGGGCACCGTCCCCGGGGTGGGCTCCAGCATGAACCGGCCGATGTACTTGCCGCTTCCGAACATCCGCAGCTCCACGTCCTCCTCGGGCAGGCCGAGCACATCGGCGTCCCAGCGGCGGCTGCCCACCAGGACGGAGCCGTCGGGCTGCAGGCTCGGCGGGTGGCCGATCAGCGAGCCGTACTCGAAGCGGCAGTTGCGCAGCTGGAGCAGGTCGATCAGCTCGTCGCGGACGTGATCCACGACGGTGAGGGCGGAGTTGGAGCTGCGGGCCAGGACGGCGGTGTCGTGGATCCGGGCGAGATAGCCGGCGTCGGTGATCGCGACCACCTGGAAGCGCCGGGCCCGGGCAGCCAGTTGGGAGACCGCGAGGCCCACGGCGAGCAGCAGCACCGCGGTGGTGAGGTCGGACGTCTTGCTGATGGCGAGCTGCTGGTACGGGTGGGTGAAGAAGAAGTCGAACCAGACGGCGGCGCTCACCGCTGCGACGGCACCGGCCAGCCGGTGGCCGAACGCGGCCACCGAGACCACGACCACGACCAGCAGCAGAGCCACATTGGTGTTGGCGATGCTGTCGCGCAAGGGCAGCAGGACCAGGCTGAGCAGCAGCGGGGCGGCGGCCGCCACGATCAGGGACAGCGGGCCCCGGGGGGCGAGGTATCGGCGCATGGTGCACCTCCTGGTCTCCGGTGTAACAGGCGCCGGGCGGAAGTCGAGCCCGGCCGCGGCGGCGTTAACGGGATCCTTGCGCTCGGCTCCCGCTCCCGGTCGGCGGGAGCGGTGGTGTCCCGGGCGATGACCCGCCACCGGCCGGCACCGAAAGCACGCGCCACGGTGTGGCCGACCCGTGTCAACGCTTCGTCAATCACTCCTGGCTGAGCGTCAGGATCGTGTCAGGACAGGGATTTTGGCACCGATGGCGCGTTTGGCTTGACCGCCGGCCGTTCGGGCCGGTCCCCAACCGCCGCTCCGCGCCCGAGAAGGTCTGCCGCATGCTTCCCCTGGCTCCCGAGAAGGACGTCGTCACGCCCGCTCCGATGGCACCGGCGTCCAAACGGCGCCACCGCGCGGGCGGCGCCCTGCTCGATCCCCAGCAGCTGGCCGCGGCGCTCCCGGAGGCGCTGCGCAAGCTGCACCCCCGGGTGATGGTGCGCAACCCCGTCATGTTCGTGGTCGAGGTCGGATCGGCGCTGACCACCCTGTCGGCGATCCTGTCGCCGAGTGTGTTCGCCTGGTTGATCAGCGTCTGGCTGTGGCTCACGGTGGTGTTCGCCAACCTCGCCGAAGCGGTTGCCGAGGGCCGGGGCAAGGCGCAGGCGGCCTCGCTGCGCCGCGCCAGGACCGGCACCACGGCGCGGCGGCTGCGCAGCTGGCGGGTGGGGATGACGCGCTTCGAGGAGGAGCGGGTCGCCGCGGAGAAGCTGCGCCTGCACGACTTCGTGGTGGTGGAGGCGGGGGAGACCGTCCCCGGGGACGGCGACGTGGTCGACGGCATCGCGGCGGTCGACGAGTCGGCGATCACCGGCGAGTCGGCGCCGGTGATCCGGGAGGCCGGCGGCGACCGCTGCTCGGTCACCGGCGGCACGACGGTGCTGTCCGACTGGATCGTCGTCCGGATCACCTCCAAGCCCGGGCTGACCTTCATCGACCGGATGATCGCCCTGGTCGAGGGGGCCGAGCGGCAGAAGACCCCGAACGAGATCGCGCTCAACCTGCTGCTCGCCTCGCTGACCGTCGTGTTCGTTTTGTCCGTGGTCACCCTGCAGCCGATGGCCATCTACGCCGGCGCCGAGCAGTCCACCGCGGTACTGGTCGCCCTGCTGGTGGCGCTGATCCCGACCACCATCGGCGCGCTGCTCTCCGCCATCGGCATCGCCGGCATGGACCGCCTGGTGCAGCGCAATGTGCTGGCCATGTCCGGCCGCGCCGTGGAGGCGGCCGGCGACGTGGACGTCCTGCTGCTCGACAAGACCGGCACGATCACCTTCGGCAACCGGCAGGCGGTCCGCTTCCTGCCCGCCCCCGGCATTCCGGACGACCGGCTCGCCGAGGCCGCCCAGCTGTCCTCGCTGGCCGACGAGACCCCCGAGGGCCGCTCCATCGTGGTCCTCGCCAAGGCGTACGGGCTGCGCGAACGGGCGCCCGGGGAGCTGGGGCGGATGGAGTTCGTGCCGTTCAGCGCGCAGAGCCGGATGAGCGGCGTCGACCTGCTCCGGTCCGACGGGACGGTCATCGCCGTCCGCAAGGGCGCCTCGGCGGCGATCTCCGCCTGGGTGTACGAGCGCGGCGGTCTGGTGCAGGGCCAGGTGCTGGAGGCCGTCGACGCCATCTCCGCCCTCGGCGGCACCCCGCTGCTGGTGGCCGTCCACGACCGGCACGGGGCGCGGGTGATGGGCGTCGTGCAGCTCAAGGACGTGGTCAAGGACGGCATCCGGGAGCGCTTCGCCGAGCTGCGCCGGATGGGCATCCGTACGGTGATGGTCACCGGCGACAACCCGCTCACCGCCCGGGCGATCGCGGCCGAGGCCGGCGTGGACGACTTCCTCGCCGAGGCCACCCCCGAGGACAAGCTCGCGCTCATCAGGCGCGAGCAGGAGGGCGGGAGGCTGGTCGCGATGACCGGCGACGGCACCAACGACGCCCCCGCCCTCGCCCAGGCGGACGTGGGCGTGGCGATGAACACCGGCACCTCCGCCGCGAAGGAGGCCGGGAACATGGTCGACCTGGACTCCAGCCCGACCAAGCTGATCGAGATCGTCGAGGTCGGCAAGCAGCTCCTCATCACCCGGGGCGCGCTGACCACCTTCTCGATCGCCAACGACGTGGCGAAGTACTTCGCGATCATCCCGGCGATGTTCGCCGGCGCCTACCCGGGCCTGCGCCACCTCAACATCATGGCGCTGCACAGCCCGACCTCCGCCATCACGTCCGCGATCATCTTCAACGCGCTGATCATCATCGCGCTGATCCCGCTCGCCCTGCGCGGCGTCCGCTACACCCCGGCCTCCGCCTCCCAGCTGCTGGCGCGCAACCTGCGCGTCTTCGGTCTCGGCGGACTGGTACTGCCGTTCCTCGGCATCAAGCTGATCGACCTGCTGGTGGTGCAGTTCCTGTTCTGACCGGCGGGTCGCCGGCGTCGCGCGTCAAGAAGGCGTTGGGATCGGGGCTCCGGGCGTCAGGAATTCGTCAGGGCCGGCTGTGCGGGCCGTGAGGGCGGCTTGGCTGCTGACCGAGCATGTCCGACCGCCGAGGGAGGCACCCGTGAGGCTGTACCGTGTCCGGCCCGGCGGCCGCTGGTTCCACCCGGCGGTGCAGCGGCTGGGCGCCGGCATGTCCCTGGCCGTGGCGCTGACGCTGAGCGGCCTGCTGACCCCGGCGCTCGGCTGGGTGGGCGAGCTGAACGCGGGCTGGTTCGCCTTCGGCGCGTACGCCCTGCTGTGCACCCTCGTCGGCGCTGTGTCCCGGCCGTCGTCGGCGCCGCTGGTGGGCCTGTCGGGCTGGCTGTTCTTCAACGGCTTCGCCGTCCACCGCTACGCCGCGCTGGGCTGGGCCGGCCGGGCCGACCTGCTGCGCCTGGGCGTCCTCACGGCCGTCGCGCTGTGCGTCGCCCTGCCCGGCTCGCTGCCCCGTCGGAAGATCAGGACCGCAACCGTCCCGCTCGCCGATCTCCCGGTGAACGACCGCTGTTGAGCGATGTCAAGGATTCATCAGAGCGGGTGACGGCTCCTTGCGGCGGCCGGTCGCGCACACTTGAATGGACGTCATGAACCGACCGGCACGCCACCACGACCGCCCGCCGCATCCGCGGGCGCTCGGCTGTGCCGCAGTCGCCGTTCGCGCCGTCCGGTAGGGGTCGCCTTCCCGCGTCCGTACCCGATCGCGCCACCGCAGACGGGCCGAACAGCAGCCCGTCTGCCGGTCGTACCACCGCCAGGCACTCAGAGCGCCGACGCTCCCGCCCCGCGGCATTCCGCTGTCATCACCCGCACCTCCGGCACCCGGCCGCGCGCTCTCGCGCGCCCCGGCACCCCGGGGTGCCCTCCTACCCGGGACCCACCATGTCCGAAGTCCTGTCCGCCCGCATCGCCCTCGTGACTGGAGCCTCCTCCGGGATCGGCTGGGAGACCGCCCGACTGCTCGCCGAACACGGTGCCACCGTCGTCGTGCACGCCCGTACGGCCCACGAGGCCGAGGACGCCGTCGAGCGGCTGGCCGCCCGCGGCATCGCCCGCGAGCTGCTCCACCCGGTCGCCGCGGACTTCACCCGCCTCGCCGACGTCCGCCGGCTGGCCGACACCGTCGCCGGTGCCTTCCCGGCGCTGCACCTGCTGGTCAACAATGCCGCGATCATGGCGCCGGAGCGGTGCACCCTGAGCGATGACGGCATCGAGGTGTCCCTCCAGGTCAACTTCCTCGCCGCGCACATGCTGGCAGGACTGCTGCGGGAGAAGCTGGCCGGCGCCGAGGACGCGCGGATCGTCAACGTCTCCTCCTCGCTGCACCGCACCGCCTCGATGAACTGGAACGACCCCAACCGGGTCAAGAAGTACTCCCGGGTCGCCGCCTACGCCCAGTCGCAGCTCGCCCTGAGCATGGACACCCTCGCGATGGCCCCCGACGGCTCCGGGATCACCGCCGTCAGCGTCAACCCCGGCCTGTGCGACACCGCGCTGCTGCCGCTGTACGGGCGGGTCGGCGCGCCGCCGGCCGAGGGCGCCGCCGCGGTCGTCCGCCTCTGCCTGCCGGAGGTCCGCCTCACCAACGGCGAGTACTACGACGGCGGCGACATCGCCCCGACCGCGATCGCCGTCCACGAGGACCGCTCGCAGCGCCGGCTGGGCCGGCTCGCCGAACAGCTCGCCACCAAGGCATACCCGGCCTTTAGCCGCTCCTGAACCACCCGGCGCCGCGTGCCACCGGCGCCGGGTGCCCGCTCCGAACCCCCGGGCGTCGGCCGACTCCCGGGGGTTCGGCCTGCCCGGACGTCAGGATGTAATCAAGATCACGGGCTGCGCCGTCAGGGCGTCGTACGGAAGAGCTCCGCAGGAGAGGCGGTGTCGGACGATCACAACCACCGTCCCCTTCCCTGGAGGTCCCCGATGTCCGGTCCCGTCGAGCCGTCGCCCGTCAGACTCCGGGAGCTTGCCGAGCCCGAACCGCCCGACACCCGTCAGGCCGACGAGCGGCACAAGCTGACCGCGCTCGGTGGTCTGGCGGCGCTGTCGTTGGACGCGATGGCCTCGGTGGCGTACGGACCGGAGTCGATCGTCCTGGTGCTGGCCGCGGCCGGCGGTTACGGCCTGGGCTTCACGCTGCCGGTGACGGTGGCGATCGCGGTGCTGCTGGCGGTGCTGGTGGCCTCGTACCGGCAGGTGATCGCGGCGTTCCCGGACGGCGGCGGCTCCTACGCGGTGGCCAAGGCGCACCTGGGCCGGCGCACCGCGCTGACGGCGGCGGCCTCCCTGGTGATCGACTACGTCCTGAACGTGGCGGTCTCCGTCACGGCGGGTGTCGCGGCGCTGACCTCCGCCTTCCCAGGCCTGTACGGAGACCGGGTGTGGCTGTGCCTGGGCGTGCTGGCGCTCGTCACGGCGGTGAACCTGCGGGGCATCGCCGAGTCGGCCCGCTGGTTCATGGCGCCGACCGCGGTCTTCGTGCTGTCGATCCTGGCGATCATCGTCGTCGGCCTACTCCGGGACGCACCCGCCTCCACCGCGGCCGCCGCCGGGCACACCTCCGCGCTGGCCGGGAACGCCACCACGGTCGGTGCGCTGCTGCTGCTCAAGGCCTTCGCCGCCGGCTGCTCGGCGCTGACCGGCGTCGAGGCGATCGCCAACGCCGTGCCGTCCTTCCGTACCCCCGCCGTCCGCCGCGCCCAGCACACCGAGGTGGCGCTCGGCGGCCTGCTCGGCGTGATGCTGATCGGCCTGGCCGTCCTGATCGGCCGCTTCCACCTCCAGCCGGTCGAAGGGGTGACCGTGCTGGCCCAGCTGGCGGACGCCTCGCTCGGCCACGGCTTCGGGTTCTACCTGGTCCAGTTCGCCACCGTGGTCCTGTTGGCGCTGGCCGCCAACACCTCGTTCGGCGGCCTGCCGGTGCTGATGCACCTGCTCGCCCGCGACAACCACCTTCCGCACGTGTTCGCGCTGCGGGCCGACCGGCAGGTGCACCGCCACGGCGTGCTGTTCCTGGCCATGGTCTCGGCCGCCCTGATGGTCGCTTCCGGCGGTGACGTGAACAGCTTGGTCCCGCTCTTCGCGATCGGCGTCTTCGTCGGCTTCACCATCTGCCAGGTCGGCATGGTCCGGCACTGGCGGCAGCAGCGCGGCCCGGGTTGGCGCGGCAAGGCCGCCCTCAACGGCCTCGGCGCGGTGCTCACCGGCATCGCGACCCTGGTGGTGACCGGCACCAAGTTCACCGAGGGCGCCTGGGGCATCTGCCTGGCCCTGCCGCTGCTGGTGCTGCTGTTCGAGGCGATCCACCGCGCCTATGCCCGGATCGGCCGGCGTCTGGACCTCGGCCGGGTGCCCGCGCCGGTCACCCGGCAGCGTTCGCTGGTGGTCGTCCCGGTCCACGCCATCACCAGGCTCACCCGGGACGCCCTCTCCGCCGCCGTCAGCCTTGGCGACGAGGTGCAGGCCGTCACCGTCGTCCACACCCATCCCGACGCCGAGGACCGGCAGGCCGCGGAGGCGCTGCGCCGCGACTGGGAGCTGTGGCGGCCCGGCGTATCCCTGATCGAGATCCCGGACGGTCATCGGCGCCTCGGCCGTCCCATCGCCGACCACGTCAATGCCCTGGCCGTCGAGCGCGCGTACGACCGGATCACCGTCCTGATCCCCGAGGCCGAACCCGCCCGGCTGTGGCTGCGGGCCCTGCAGAACCAGCGCGGCGCCGTCATCGACCGTGCCCTGCGCCGCCACACCGACGCGGTGGTCTGCCGCCTCCGGCTGCGCATGTGACCGCTGTGCCGGCGTCGCGGCCCTCCACCGAAGTCCTGGTGGGGGGCCGCGCGCCGTTTCGGCCAAGTCGGGATCTCGAGCGAATGACGTGGTCGTCAAGGCGGTGTCAATAATCTCGGTTCACCCGTATGGAGGGTGTCAGGGATCGCGGAGGACGCCGATTCCGCTGATTGGCTGCTTCTCGCCGGCTTCCCGCCGGTGCCGTGAGGAAGTTCGTGGGGGCCCGCGGCCAAATCCCTGACCAGTTGGTGGAGCCATGCTCGATCTCGTCTTCGTCGGTGTCACGGTCGCCGTGTTCGCCGTCATCGCCCTGATCGCACGGGGGGTGGAGAAGCTGTGAGCGCCGAGAACATCGCAGGTCTCATCGTCGCCGTCGCGCTCGTCGGCTACCTCGTCGTCGCGCTGATCTTCCCGGAGAAGTTCTGATCATGAGCTCCACTCTCGCTGGGTGGCTGCAGGCCCTCGCCCTGGTGGGCGCCCTGGCCCTGTGCTACCGCCCCCTCGGCGACTACATCGCCAAGCTCCTCACCACCGCCAAGCACCTGAGAGTCGAGCGCGGCCTGTACAAGCTGGTCGGCGTCGACGGTGACGCCGACCAGCGCTGGCCGGTCTACCTGCGCTCGGTCCTGGCCTTCTCGGCCCTCTCGATCCTCTTCCTCTACGGCCTGATCCGTCTCCAGACGCACCTGCTGCTCAGCCTGGGGATGCCGGAGATGGCCCCGCACCAGGCGTGGAACACGGCCGTCTCGTTCACCACGAACACCAACTGGCAGTCGTACTCCGGTGAGGCCGCCCTCGGCCACCTGGTGCAGATGGCCGGTCTCGCGGTGCAGAACTTCGTCTCCGCCGCCGTCGGCATCGCGATCGTGGCCGCCCTGATCCGCGGCTTCACCCGCAACCGCACGGACCGGGTGGGCAACTTCTGGGTGGACCTGACCCGAATCGTGCTGCGCCTGCTGCTGCCGCTGTCGATCGTCTTCGCGCTCGTCCTGGTCGCGAACGGCGTCATCCAGAACTTCCACGGCTTCCACGAGCTGTCCACCCTGGCCGGCGACACCCAGTCGATCCCGGGCGGTCCGGTGGCCTCGCAGGAGGTCATCAAGGAACTGGGCACCAACGGCGGTGGCTTCTTCAACGCCAACTCGGCCCACCCGTTCGAGAACCCGACCGGCTTCACCAACTGGCTGGAGATCTTCCTGCTGCTGGTGATCTCCTTCGCGCTGCCGCGGACCTTCGGCAGGATGGTCGGCGACAACCGCCAGGGCTACGCGATCGTCGCCGTGATGGCGATCTTCTGGGTGGCTTCGGCCGCGCTGATCACCTTCTTCGAGGCCCAGCACTCCGGCACGGCGCTGCAGGCGGCCGGCGGGGCGATGGAGGGCAAGGAACAGCGTTTCGGCGTCGCCGCCAGCTCGCTCTTCGCCGCCTCCACGACGCTGACCTCGACGGGTGCGGTGGACTCCTTCCACGACTCGTTCTCCGCGTTCGGCGGCGGGTTGACGATCTTCAACATGATGCTCGGTGAGATCGCGCCCGGCGGCACCGGTTCGGGCCTGTACGGGATGCTGATCCTGGCGATCGTCGCGGTGTTCGTGGCGGGCCTGATGGTCGGCCGCACCCCGGAGTACCTGGGTAAGAAGCTCGGCGGCCGGGAGATGAAGTTCGCCTCCCTCTACATCCTCACCACCCCGACCATCGTGCTGATCGGCACCGGTGTGGCGATGGCTCTGCCCGGTGAGCGCGCCGGCATGCTCAACAGCGGCCCGCACGGCTTCTCCGAGGTGCTGTACGCCTTCACCTCCGCCGCCAACAACAACGGCTCCGCCTTCGCCGGCATCACCGTGAACACCCCGTGGTACGACACCGCGCTAGGCCTCGCGATGGCCTTCGGCCGGTTCCTGCCGATGGTGTTCGTGCTGGCGCTGGCGGGTTCGCTCGCGCAGCAGCAGCCGGTGCCGGCGAGCGCGGGCACGCTGCCCACCCACAAGCCCCTGTTCGTCGGGCTGCTCTCCGGTGTGGTGCTGATCGTCGTCGGCCTCACCTACTTCCCGGCCCTGGCCCTCGGCCCGATCGCAGAAGGTCTCCACTGATGTCCACCACGCTCACCCCCGCACCGGTCGATCACAGCACGACCCCGCACAGAGTCTCCGGCGGTCTGCTGGATCCCAAACTGATCGTCAAGTCCCTGCCCGACGCGGTGAAGAAGCTCGATCCGCGGGTCATGGTCAAGAACCCGGTCATGTTCGTGGTCGAGGTCGGATCGGTGGTCACCACCGTCTCCGCGATCGCCGACCCGTCCGTGTTCGCCTGGGCGATCACCGTCTGGCTGTGGCTGACCACGATCTTCGCCAACCTGGCCGAGGCCGTCGCCGAGGGCCGCGGCAAGGCGCAGGCCGACACCCTGCGCAAGACGAAGACCGAGAGCGTCGCCCGTCGGCTCCTCGACTGGCCCGCCTCGCAGGCCGAGGAGGAGGTCGCGGGCACCGCGCTGCGCCTCGGCGACCACGTGGTGGTCGAGGCCGGGCAGATCATCCCCGGCGACGGCGACGTCGTCGAGGGCGTCGCGTCGGTGGACGAGTCGGCGATCACGGGCGAGTCCGCGCCGGTGATCCGCGAATCGGGCGGTGACCGCTCGGCCGTCACCGGCGGCACCAAGGTCCTCTCCGACCGGATCGTGGTGAAGATCGCCTCCGAGCCGGGCAAGTCCTTCATCGACCGGATGATCGCCCTGGTGGAGGGCGCCGCCCGGCAGAAGACCCCGAACGAGATCGCCCTCAACATCCTGCTGGCCTCCCTCACGATCGTGTTCCTGATCGCGGTGGTGACCCTGCAGCCGATGGCGACCTACGCCGGCGCCCCGCAGTCGATGATCGTGCTGGTCGCGCTGATCGTGGCACTGATCCCGACCACCATCGGCGCCCTGCTCTCCGCGATCGGCATCGCCGGCATGGACCGCCTGGTCCAGCGCAACGTCCTGGCCATGTCCGGCCGCGCCGTCGAGGCCGCGGGCGACGTGAACACCCTGCTGCTCGACAAGACCGGCACCATCACCCTCGGCAACCGGCAGGCCGCCGAGTTCCAGCCCGCGAGCGGGGTGGAGATCGGCGAGCTGGCCGACGCGGCGCAGCTGTCCTCCCTCGCGGACGAGACGCCCGAGGGCCGCTCGATCGTCGTCCTCGCCAAGACCGAGTACGGTCTGCGGGCCCGTGCGCAGGGCGAGTTGGCCCACGCCACCTGGGTGCCGTTCACCGCCCAGACCCGCATGTCGGGCGTCGACGTGGACGGCAAGCAGGTCCGCAAGGGCGCGGCGGGTTCGGTCTCCAACTGGGTCACCGAGAACGGCGGCTCCGTCGGCGCGGACGTGGCGCAGCTGGTCGACGGCATCTCGGCCGCCGGCGGCACGCCGCTGGTCGTCGCCGAGAAGGACGGCGGGAAGGCCCCCCGGGTCCTCGGGGTGATCCACCTCAAGGACGTGGTCAAGGAGGGCATGCGGGAGCGCTTCGAGGAGCTGCGCCGCATGGGCATCAAGACCATCATGATCACGGGCGACAACCCGCTGACCGCCAAGGCGATCGCGGACGAGGCCGGCGTGGACGACTTCCTCGCCGAGGCCACCCCCGAGGACAAGATGGCCCTGATCCGCAAGGAGCAGGAGGGCGGCAAGCTGGTCGCGATGACCGGCGACGGCACCAACGACGCCCCGGCGCTCGCCCAGGCCGACGTCGGCGTGGCGATGAACACCGGCACCATGGCGGCCAAGGAGGCCGGCAACATGGTGGACCTGGACTCCAACCCGACCAAGCTGATCGAGATCGTCGAGATCGGCAAGCAGCTGCTCATCACCCGCGGCGCGCTGACCACCTTCTCGATCGCCAACGACGTGGCCAAGTACTTCGCGATCATTCCCGCGATGTTCGCCGGGGTCTACCCGGGTCTGAAGCACCTGAACATCATGGGCCTGCACAGCCCGCAGTCCGCGATCACCTCGGCGATCGTCTTCAACGCCCTGGTCATCATCGGTCTGATCCCGCTCGCCCTGCGCGGCGTGAAGTACCGTCCGTCGGACGCGAGTTCGCTGCTGGCTCGGAACATCGGGATCTACGGCATCGGCGGTCTGATCGTGCCCTTCGTCGGAATCAAGGCGATCGACCTGATCGTCCAGTTCATCCCCGGCCTGAGCTGAGAGAGGCCAGAACCCACATGCCCACGTTTCTGCGCACCCACCTGACCGCGCTGCGGATGCTGCTGGTGATGACCGTCATCCTCGGCATCGCGTACCCGCTGCTGATCACCGGTGTCAGCCAGGCCGCCTTCGCCGACAAGGCCAACGGCTCGATCGTCAAGTCGGGAGGCCAGGAGGTCGGTTCCAGCCTCATCGGCCAGAACTTCAACCTGCCGAAGAAGAACCCCGACGACCCGAACGAGGAGGCCCAGCCGGACCCGAAGTGGTTCCAGCCGCGCTTCTCGGCCGGCGGATACGACCCGAAGGCCTCCGGTGCCTCCAACCTCGGCCCGAACGACGAGAAGCTGACCCAGACCGTCCAGGACCGCCGCGCCGCGATCGCCGCCTTCGACGGCGTCGACCCGGCGAGCGTCCCGGTGGACGCGGTCACCGCCTCCGGCTCCGGCCTCGACCCGCACATCTCCGTGGCCTACGCCAAGGAGCAGGTCGACCGGGTCGCCAAGGCCCGCGGCGTGTCCGCCGACACGCTGAACCAGCTGATCGGCAAGTACACCGAGGACCGCTCACTCGGCTTCCTCGGCCAGGACGGCGTCAACATCGTCCTGCTCAACAAGGCACTGAGCGAGACCAAGTGAGGTCGCACCAGTGGTCTGAATGACCGAACCGACCCGGGCGCGGGGGACACCCCCCGCACCCGGGTCGGTTGCCCGTATGTCGCGTCCGGTGAGCGGAGCACAGTGCCCCGCACGGGACGGCGCGACGAGATCCACCTCATGCCCGGCCGCCCTTCGTGGAGAAAGAGCAGCGCCCATGTCCCCTGATCTCAGCCCCGGCTCCGTCCGCCGCGGGCAGCTGAGGGTGTACCTCGGATCGGCCCCGGGCGTCGGCAAGACGTACCGGATGCTCGACGAGGCCCACCGCAGACGGGACCGCGGCGCCGACGTCGTCGTCGCCTTCATCGAGTGCCACGGCCGGCGGCACACCGAGAACATGCTCCAGGGCCTCGACCTGGTGCCGCGGCTGACCCGCAGCTACCGGGGCACGGACTTCCCGGAGATGGACCTGGACGCGATCCTCGCCCGCCGCCCGAACGTCGCCCTGGTGGACGAGCTCGCGCACACCAACATCCCGGGCGGGCGCAACGCCAAGCGCTGGCAGGACGTCGAAGAGCTGCTCGCCGCCGGGATCGATGTGATCACCACGGTCAACGTCCAGCACCTCGAGTCGCTCAACGACGTCGTTCAGAAGATCACCGGCATTCCGCAGCGGGAGACCGTCCCGGACGAGGTGGTGCGCCGAGCCGACCAGATCGAGCTGGTGGACATGGCGCCGCAGGCGCTGCGTCGCCGGATGGCCCATGGAAACGTCTACAAGGCGGAGAAGGTGGACGCCGCGCTCTCCAACTACTTCCGGGTTGGCAATCTGACGGCGCTACGGGAGTTGGCTCTGCTCTGGGTGGCCGGCCGGGTCGACGAGGGCCTGCGCGACTACCGGGCCAGCCACAACATCGACCGGGTCTGGGAGACCCGCGAACGCGTCGTGGTCGCGCTGACCGGCGGCCCGGAGGGCGAGACCATCATCCGGCGGGCGGCGAGGATCGCCGACCGTACGGCCGGTGGAGAGTTGCTGGCCGTCCACGTGACCCGTAGCGACGGGCTGGCCGGGGCCTCCCCCGGGGCGCTGGCGGAGCAGCGGCAGTTGGTGGAGACCCTGGGCGGCAGCTACCACGTGGTCGTCGGGGACGACATCCCGAGCGCCCTGCTGGCCTTCGCCCGGGCCCACGACGCCACCCAGCTCGTCCTGGGCACCAGCCGGCGCGGCCGGCTCAACCGCTTCCTCACCGGCCCGGGCAACGGGCAGACCACCGTCGACCTCTCCGAGGACATCGACGTCCACATGGTCACCCACGCCTTCACCGGCCGCGGCCGTCTCCCCGCCCTCGGCCGCCGACACTCCCCGCGCCGCACCGTCGCGGGCTTCGCGGCGGGCCTGCTGCTCCCCGTCCTGCTGACCGTGGTCCTCTCGCAGCTCACCGGCAGCCTGAACCTCACCACCGACGCACTGATCTTCCAACTCGGCGTGGTCGCAGTCGCGTTGCTCGGCGGGGCGACCTCCGCACTGCTGGCCTCCCTGATCGCCTCGCTGCTGCTCAACTACTACTTCATCCCGCCCGTCCACACCTTCACCATCGCCGAGCCCAACAACGCGATCGCGCTGGTCGTGTTCGCCGCCGTCGCCCTCACCGTCTCCACGGTCGTCGACCGGGCCACCAAGCTCACCGCCCGCGCGGCCCGGACCACCGCCGAGGCCGAAACCCTCTCCACCCTGGCCGGCAGCGTTCTCCGCGGCGCCGACGCCGTACCCGCCCTGCTGGAGAAGACCCGCACCGCCTTCGCCCTCGACTCCGTCGCCCTGCTCGACCGCACCACCGGCGACACCCTCGGGCGCAGCGACGCCGACGGCGATCCCGCCCCGGACCGTACGGTCACCGAAGTCCCCGTCGGCCCCGCCGGGTTGCTGGTGCTGGCCGGCCGCCGGCTGCCAGCCGCAGACCAGCGCGTGCTGACCGCCTTCGCCGCGCACATCGCCGCCGCCCTGGAGCGCGACCGCCTCGCCACCGTCGCCGCCGAGATCGAACCGATCAAGGCCGCCGACCGGATGCGCACCGCCCTGCTCGCCGCCGTCAGCCACGACCTGCGCACCCCGCTCGCCGCCGCCCTCGCCGCCGTCGGCTCCCTGCGCAGCCCCGATGTCGAGTTCGCGCCCGAGGACCAGGCCGAACTCCTCGACATGGCCGACGAGTCACTGGTCAAACTCACCCGCCTGGTCGACAACCTGCTCGACATGAGCCGCCTCCAGGCCGGCGCCCTCACCCTGCACCTGGAATCCACCCCGCTGGACGAGGTGCTGCGCCGAGCCATGGACTCGCTCGCCCGCCCGGACGCCCCCGTCCAACCGCTGGACCTGGACACCGTTCCGCCGGTCCTCGCCGACGCACCGCTGCTGGAGCGGGTGCTGGCCAACGTGATCACCAATGCGCTGCGGTACAACGCCCCGGGCGCGCCCGTGCTGGTGGCGGCCAGTCACCACCTGGAGCGGGTGGAGATCCGGGTCATCGACCGCGGTCCCGGCATTCCCTTCGAGGACCGCGACCGGGTCTTCCTGCCGTTCCAGCGTCTCGGCGACACCGACAACACCACCGGCGTCGGCCTCGGTCTCGCGCTCTCCCGCGGCCTTGCCGAGGCCATGGGCGGCTCCCTCGAGGTCGAGGACACCCCCGGCGGCGGCACCACCATGCTCCTCACCCTGCCCGCATCCCCCGCATCCGGGGCAGCCGAGTCGACGGAAGGCGGCGAGACGGCATGAGCCACATCCTGGTGGTCGACGACGAGCCGGCGCTGCTGCGTGCACTCAAGATCAACCTGCACGCCCGGCGCTACTCCGTGCTGACCGCCGCCACCGGGCAGCAGGCCCTGGACACCGCCGGCCGGGAGAGCCCGGACGCCGTCGTACTCGACCTCGGCCTGCCGGACTTCGACGGCATGGACATCATCCGCGGCCTGCGGGCCTCGCTGTCCGCGCCGATCATCGTGCTGTCGGGCCGGACCGGAGTCGACGACCGGATCCGCGCCCTGGACGCCGGGGCCGACGACTACCTGACCAAACCCTTCGCCGTGGACGAGCTCGTCGCCAGGCTCCGTGCGGTGCTGCGGCGTGCGTCCACCCTCGTGCCTCCGCCGAACGTCGTCATCGGCGACCACGTGATCGACACCGCCGCGAACACCGTCACGGGTCCCCAGGGAGTCGTCCGGCTCACCCCCACGGAATGGCAGATCCTCAAGCTGCTGCTGGCGGCGCCCGGCCGCCTGGTTCCGGGCAAGGAGATCCTCCGCGAAGTGTGGGGCCCCGACGCGGAACACCACGGCAACTACCTGCGGGTCTACCTCGCCAGCCTGCGCCGCAAGCTCGAACCCGACCCCACCCGCCCCCGCCACCTGATCACCGAACCCGGCATCGGCTACCGGTACCAGCCCTGAGCCGGACGGTGCCGCCCGACCTCCCGTCAAGGCGACGTCAGGATCGGTGCGGTCGGCGCCAGGAACGCGTCAGGGCGACCGGAATCCGTGCTGGTCAGCCATAGCGTTCTCGATGACGAACCGGTCCGTTCCGTGGGGGAGCACCGAATTTTTGGAATCCGCCGGCGGCGAAGAGCCATGGAGGGCCGCCGGCGGCCGGGTGAGGGGGCGCGCGGCACTGAGAGAGCGGGAAACGGCCGGCACGGTCGTACCGGAGAAGACGAGCTCGTCAGGGGTGGCGAGCACGCGGTCGACAGCTCCGATTCCCGCGCCGCGCGCCCCCTTCACCGGGAGACCCGTCGCGGGCCTGCGCGCCTACCGCTGAGTGTCGGCGTTTCTAGGGGCCGCTACGCGAGGAGAACGAGCACGGCGGCCCCCAGCACGGCCACCGCACCCGAGCCGACGAAGACCCGCTCCAGCCACTCACGCTCGCCCCCCTCGACCAGGAGTTCGCGCGGATCGAGCGGGTCGTAGCGAAGCCGTACCTCCTGGCCGTCCGCGAGCGGCAGTGCCCGGCTGGGCGGCACCGGAGAGAACACCTCGACGACCTGGCCGGCGGCGGTGGAGAACTGGAGCAGCGGACGCGGACCCGCCGAGCCGTCCTTCACGTCGCGGGTGCGGCGCCGGACCAGGGCGAGCGTCGACATTCCGACCCGACGCAGCCGACGGATCTCCCGGAGGCCGACGAGTCCGGCCAGGCACGCCACCAGGCCACCGCATCCGAGGAACGCCGCCAGCACCACCGCCGCCGCCCCGCCACCCATGACATCAGCCTCCCGCAGCACGCGCACAACCCGGCTTCCAGTCTGCGCCGCCATCGCTCCGCTGCCCACGGCAACGGTGTGATCGCGTGCCGTCAGGGAGTCGTCAAGACGCTGCCCGCGGCTCGCGACCGGGTGTTTCATGGCCCGATGCGATCGCCGACGGGAGGCCGGTGCACGGTGCATCTGAACGAGCTCGCCAGGATGCTCGACGGCCGACCCGCGGTGACCGAGCGGCCCGACCTGCTCGGCTTCAGCGACGCCGAGGCACGCTGGGTGTGCTGGATGTACGGCTACCGGCTGACCACCTACCGCCAGTCCCGGTTCGGCGGCGAGCTGGCCGCCGTGCTGGACACCGATCCAAAGGCCCGGTCCCGAGGCGACTGGATGCGCGGCCCGGTCCTGCTGCGCGGCCTGGACACGCCCATACCCTGGGCCCGGCAGCCAGCCGGCCAGTGGCCGCCGCTCTGGACACCGCCGGGCTGGCCCGCCGGCCACGGCCCGGTCCAGCCGGCGCCCGAGCGCATGCCACTGCCCACGCCCGAACAGATCCGAGAACGCCACCAACCCGGACTCCTCCTCGTCCTCGCCGCGCTCTTCGGCTACCTCGCACTCTCCTTCGCGACCTCGCGGCCAGCAGGCGCCGCGGTGCTGGCCCTGTTCGCACTCGGAAGCCTCGTCGCCTACCTCCCGTCCAGACGCCACCGAAATCGGCTGATCGAGCGGACGCGGCTGCAGGAGCCGATCTACGACCCGCCGGTGGACGGCGCTGCGTGACCGCCCTCACCTGAGGCGTCAAGGTTCCGCTCGGATCCGGCCCCGCGACGTGAGGGATGCGTCAAGAAACGGCTGGTCCCCGACTCCGCCGCGGTCTCCTTGGTGGGCCGACCAAGAAGGAGCACTTCCGAAGACGTGCTGATCCGGACACCGGCCGGCTCCGGCGTGGTCAAATTGAAACCCCGCCTCACCTATGAGACAGCGGACAAGTGCTGAAAGGCGGAGCTCGTATGACCCGGGTCCTCGTCGTGGAGGACGAACCACAGATCGTCCGCGCCCTGGTGATCAACCTCAGGGCCCGCAAGTACGAGGTCGACGCCGCCTACGACGGCGCGAGCGCCCTGGAACTCGCCGCCGCCCGCCACCCCGACGTGGTCGTGCTCGACCTGGGCCTGCCCGACATGGACGGCGTCGAGGTGATCCGCGGGCTGCGCGGCTGGACCCGGGTGCCGATCATCGTGCTCTCCGCCCGGCAGGCGTCCGACGAGAAGGTCGAGGCCCTCGACGCCGGCGCGGACGACTACGTCACCAAGCCCTTCGGCATGGACGAGCTGCTGGCCCGGATGCGCGCCGCCGTCCGCCGCGCCGAACCTGTCGCGCCCGAGGGCGACTCGGTGGTGACCACCGACGACTTCACGGTCGACCTGGCCGCCAAGAAGGTCAACCGGGGCGGCACCGACGTCCGCCTCACCCCGACCGAGTGGCACCTGCTGGAGGTACTGGTCCGCAACTCCGGACGACTGGTCGGGCAGACCCAGCTCCTCCAGGAGGTCTGGGGCCCGGCCTACCACAAGGAGACCAACTACCTGCGGGTCTACCTCGCCCAACTGCGCCGCAAGCTGGAGACGGACCCCTCCCACCCGCGCCACTTCATCACCGAACCGGGCATGGGCTACCGCTTCGAACCCTGACCGCAACCGCGCTGCGTCGTGGCGGGGAATCAGAACTTGTCCGGGCGCCGCACCGCGAGGATCAGGTAGCCGACCAGGGCGGCGGCGATCAGGAGACCGACGGCGCAATCAGCACTCATGTGACGCTCCTCGATGTTCCTCGAGCCCGCGTCGCGGCGGGCGGAGGCGGGGTGTGGGAGGAAGACCTCCGCGCGGCGGCACGGGAAGGAATGGCGCCGCGCGGAGGCGATGGGGAGAGCCTGCCCCTCGGCTGCGGTCGCGAGGGCGGTCCTGACACTTCCTTGATCCTTACGGCCCCGATCCATACGCCCCGTTGACACACAGCTGGCCCGAATGGGTGAGGGCCGATCTCATCGGTGATTTCCTCACCCGATGCGGATCGCGTGCGAGAGGGGCTGAACTGGAGGTGCTGGCGGGACCGGTGTCAGGTGGTCGGCTCGCCGGTAGGCGACTGGTAGCGGTTCGCGGGAAGTCGCGGGGGTTCCTGGGGACGGCGCCCGGAGTGGGGGACTGCTGCCATGCTGGCTGAGGCGCGGTGGCCCGGTGCGGGCGGGCTGGACGTGGTGGTCGGCCTCGTCGAGACATACGGGTGGAGCCGCACTGAGGAACAGCCGGCCGGGCAGCCGGTCAGGGATAGTGACGGCCGCTCCGGCGGTTGTCCGAGGGGCCGGTACGGGGTTGGTCCGGCCGGCGCGGTGGATGCGGTGAGGTAGTCGTGTTCAGACGGTTCCGGTCGGCCTCGCGGAGTGCGCGGACGAGTGCCGTGCGCTCCTCGATGCGGGCGCGCTGGTACAGCTCGAGAGCTTTGGAAAGTCGCTTCCACTCGTCGGCCGTGTGGTCTTCCGGTTCCGGGCCGAGCGGGTCGGCGCCAGCGGCACCGACCCGCAGCCGCCAGTCGGCGAGCGCGGCGATCAGGCGCCGGTAGCGGAATTGCTGGGCGGCGTCGGCCACGTTCGGTGCAGCGATCTGCCAGACCCACAATTCGGGAGCTTCCTGCCCGGACTGGGCGGCCGCGAGCGCCCGCTTGGCGAGACGCTCAGCCGGAGTCGAAAACCGCGGGACCTCTTCCACCGCCGGCCCGTCTGGACCTCCAGCCCGTTCGCCAAAGGCATGCGCGAGATCAGTGTGCGCAACGATGCTGAGGCGGTTGTCGGCGGCGAGCAACGTTCGCGTGGTGTAGATCTTGGCCCCTCGCAGCCGGTACAGCCTCGAGCCGTGGACGCCTGTCAGGGCTGTGGACGTGGGACCGGGCCCGGACCGGGTCACGTCCACACAGGCGGTGGCGAGTGCGTGGTCGGTGATCTGCTCCGCCCAGCCCACGCCGCCTCGACCACGCGTGGTGCGAACTGCGTACCGCGTTGCCTCGGCAAGAACATGGCGTTGGCCGAACACTGCCCTGTGCCGAGACACCACCTCCACCACATCACGGGCAGCAGCCTCCACATCCAGCCCAAGCGGGCCGTCGCCAGCCTGACTCCTGAGGTCGCGGGCGGCCGTGCGGGCACGGTCCAGGAGCCCGTCGATACGCGCCCTGCCGAAGGCCTCCACGTTCTGCACCCGCCAGGCCTCGCGCAGCGCCAGAAGCGGCCGGGCGCCCTTCTTGGGCGGGCGAGTCTCAAGAGCGGCCTGTTGCATCAGCGCGATACGGGCCCCAGCGTCCGGCGTCCGGCCGTGGCGTTGGCAGTAGTCGACCAGCAACTGCTCCAATCGCTCTCGGGTGTCCCGGGAGCGGACGGAGTTCGCCCCGATCAGATCGGCACCGACGCCGGCAATCTCCATCACCGGCCGCCGACCCTCCCCGATCGTCCGTTCCTCCACCACCACGTCAAGTGCGACGCACACACGGCGCAGCACCTCCTGGGTGTAGAGCTCGGAGGCGACGACCAACTGTGCGAGTAACAGCCGTCCGTCGATGGTCCGCCACCTCCCGTCCGCCCCCTGGACCCGATTGGCGATCAGCACATGGTCGTGAAGCAGCGCCTGGCCGCAGCGGGACTCGAAGTGCCGGAACTGAGCAGCCACCAGGCCACCGGGCACGACCTGCAGGGTGAACCCGCCCTTGCCCGAACGGGTAGCCAGCGCATGCTCCTCGATCCACAGCCGCGTGACCGACACAGCCTCGTCATGCGCCTCCTCGACCACCTCGCGGGTCTCCTCGCCGCCAAGTGCCCACAACAGGCTCACGCTCTTCGCCGGGCGGAACACCGCATGCCAGGCCGCAACAGGCCGCCGGGCCGGACGCAGCTGCCTGGCGACGAATCGACTCAGCTCGGCGTCATCCTCCGGCGCCCGCCCGTACTTGGCCCGGAAGGCCTGCATGCCCTGCGACAAACGCGCGGCGCTGCGCTCATCCTCAGTCGCCGTACGGCCGCTGCGCTCCTCGAACGCAGCGATCTGCCCGTCGATCGCTCGCTCCAGGGCGGTCGGTGTGGCCCCGAACCTGGGGAACCGGGCACCAAGGCGAGTCGCCCGCTGCACCTGCTGCGCGCTTGCCCCCGCGTTCAGCTGCTCCAGGGTGATCTCGTCCGCCCGCGGATGCAGACCCTTCCCGAACAGAGCACGCATCTGCGGCTCCGTCACCTGGCCGTCCACACCGAGGAGCGCGGCAGCCCGCCCCACCCATCGCCCCGGAGGAACGCCGATAGCGTTCTGGTGCTCTTCGAGGTCCCGGCCTCGAACCCGCGGCTCGTCACCTGTGGCTATCTGGCCGATGAAATACTGCCAGCCGTCGCCCGGAGTGACTTTCCTGATGTCCACTGTCATACCGTCACAATCGGAGCTGCCCACCAATTGCGCAAGTGCTCTTATGGGGCGCGAGTCCGGCGGCAGGACTCCCGAAATCACGGGCTCGGAAACGTACTTGATCTTACTGCTTCGGCCAAGGGGTCAATCAGTGCAGGTCATGCGCGTGTCCGTCCCTGGCCGGCCGCGCCCGATCTGCGCCTCCTGGACCTGGTGGGTGCCAGTTTCGGGCCTCCCGCCGGAATTCTGCAATTCCCGGCGGACGGGATTTGTCTCTGCAGTTCCCAGCTGACGGGATTTGTAGGCGGGCCGGCCATGGGATCGCGCCTGCAGGCCTGCCTTGCTTAGCGAGCTCGGCCTCACCATTGGAGCCGGGGTAGACAGCCTCCGTAGACGGGGGTGTCTATGCTCCTCGATGAGGAGTACCTCCCCGAAGTGACGGGTCCGGCTTTGCGGATCGAGGTGTCCGTTGTGTGACAGGTTCCGCGTATGACGCCAGCCGTTGACGCGCCTCGGCCGTCGGCGGCTGGACGAGGACCGCCAGCCTGAGGTAGAAGCGCCGCCCGGTCACGACGTGGCCGTGGGCTTGGCAGGCTGGATTCGTACCCTGTGGGACCTGCCGTTCATCCTGAACGAAAGAGTCAACCCGGTGTCGCGATCGATGAACTCCCTGCAGCGCTCAACTGCATCGGGGCGGGTGAAGAAGTACCGGTAGGCCTCGTACTGGGTGTTGCCCAAGGGAAGCGCTCGCACCGAGTGCCAGATGGCCGCTGCCGCGTCCGAGAGCCGATCGAACCTTGCCGGAGCAGTGATGCCCTCGATCTCCACCACCACTGGCCCCTCTCCGCTGTCGGCGCCGGCTGAGGCTTTGCTTCTGCGGATCACAGCGAACCCTCCTTCAAGTCCTCGGTCAGCGCGATGTGTTCAGTCACACAGTCCAAGTCGGTTGGGGAGACGAGACACCAGACCGTTTTGCCTGGCCCGTCGGCCCGGAGCGAACAGCCCCAAGCCTCGGACAAGCGCTCCACCAGCAGGAGCCCACGGCCCGCCTCGGCCTCTCCGGTTGCGGGGCGACGTAGCGGCATGGTGCTGCTGCCGTCGTGTACCTCGATATGCAGCAGACCGAAGGCCAAAGCGAACCGGTTGAGGATCCCGGAACCGTGTGGCTCACGAGCATGCCGTACGGCGTTGGTGACCAGCTCGGTCAGCAGTAGCTCGCCGACATCGCGGTAGAGCCCGCCCGCTGCCGTCCGGCCGAGGAAGGTTCGCAGCTTCGTCCGGGCCCTCCCCGGAGATGTCTCGTGGCGGGGCAGCCAGAAGATGTATTCGCTGCTGGCGCGGGCGGTGCCGAGAACTGCCTCACTCGTCGGGTCATGCTTGGCGCGAGCATGCTGGAACAACTTGATCAACTCTCCTATTCGGCTGGTGGCAGTGCCTCGTGGAGGCCAGTCGCGCTGCTGTTTGAAGCGGCGTCCTTGAGGATGGCGGCCCAGGCGATTCGGCTGCTGTCGGCGGTGGTGACGAGCCCGTAGGTGTCCGCGGATTCGAGTAGAGCGACGACCGCTCCCCAGGACTCGACCGAGGTCGATCCAGAGACGTCCGTCTCGATGCAAAGGTGGTCGTCGTGGTCTTTCACGTGTGGCTCCAATCCCAGGGCCGAGAGGCCGGTGGCGATGCGATGGGAGGGGGCCTCCGGTGGGAGCACAGATCCACCCCCTGTCATCGAGGCCACACCCAGAGCGAGGCTAGTTAACTAGCCTAGACCTAGTGGACTAGATTTTCCACATGCGCCAGCAACCTCCCTACCTCCGCGTGGCAGAAGTGCTCCAGGAGCGCATCGCGCGTCAGGAATGGTCACCCGGCGACCGCCTGCCGTCCCGCTCGGAGCTGGGAGAAGAGTTCGGCGTCGGCGACAATGTTGTACGCCGGGCGCAGGAACTGTTGATCTCTCAGGGCATCCTCGAGGGGCGCGCAGGATCGGGTACCTATGTCGCCACGCCGCGGGAGCGCGTTCGGCTTGTCCGCTCGCGGGCGCGGGAAGAGCGCGGCGGGTCGCCGTTTCAGGCCGACATGGCCGGCATCGGCAGGCGGGGAACCTGGGAGAGCCGGACCGACGCCAAAGTGCCGGCCCCAGCTGAAATCGCCGCACGCCTCGGCATTGCCGAGGGCGAACCGTGCGTCCGCACCGTCTACGAGTTCCTGGCAGACAGGAAGCCCGTCCAGCTCTCCACCAGCTGGGAACCACGCAGCATCACCGCCGGCACGATCGTCGTCCTCCCTGAAGGCGGACCGCATGCCGGCGCAGGAGTGGTCAACCGGATGGCAGAGATCGGCATCACCATCAGCCACGCGGTCGAGGTACCAGAGCCGCGGCACGCCACCGACGAGGAGGCGACGATCCTAGGCATCCAACGCAGCGCACTGGTCACGCACATCCGCCGCACCTATGTCAGCGACGACGGACAAGCTGTGGAGACGGCGGATATCGTCATCCCCGCAGCCATGTGCGAACTCGTCTACGAGGTCCCCATCAACCCCTGATCAGGCGTAGCCGATTGCGTGCCCACCACGGGCGCCTCGGACCCGATGCCAATCCGAGCACCGCCTCCTGCCTCAACGCTTGAGCTTGACGATGAAGAGAGGCGTTCGGCCTCCTCCGGCACGGATGCCGGTGGTATCTCCTGCGGGCACGGGAGTCGTTCCACGTCCCCGGTGCGGTCGTGCCACGACTCGGCCCTGCCCCAGCGCCCGCTGCTGGCGTGGTGGACGGCGGCGGTGCAATCGCCGAGACCCGCAGCCGGGCGGCCATGCTCAAGTCCTCCAGGCGGCAGGCCGAGACCTGGGCATTTGCCCGGCGCGGACTGCGGGCGTTTCGCGCTGAGTACTGCATTGGCTACGGTCTGACGCTGGGTTGCAGCCAACGGGGGAGGGGCGCGGCGTGGCGATCGAGCTGCCTGGTACGGCAACAGGGGCTTCCAGTTCCAGCCCAGGGGTTCGAGCGCCGGAACGAACCTCCTCAGCATCTGCAACAAGAAGAAGAAGTGACGGACGCCGTGAACAACGCCCTCGAACACCTCAAGCGCCTCCTCCCGCGCCCCACCGGAATCGAGCCGAAGGACTGGGACTCCGTCCGGCGCCAGCTCGGCACCGACCTGCCCAGCGACTACAAGGCGTTCATCGACACATACGGTGGCGGATACGTCGACAACTACCTGTGGGTCCTCGCGCCGGGCTGCGCGAACGAGTTCTACGACCTCCTCGACGCGGACGAGGAGCGCGCCGAGGCGAACGAGTACCTGTGGGACGGCGGCGAGAAGAAGCCTGCCGAGCTCGACGGCACCGGCGCCCGCCTCATTCCCTGGGCCTCCACGGACAACGGCGAGTTCCTTTACTGGCTCGCCCTCCCAGGCCAGGACCCCGACGAGTGGACCGTCATGATCAACGAAGCGCGCGGCCCCTGGTGGGAGCACCGCGACATTGGCTTCACCCAGTTCCTCGCCGCCGCCCTCACCGGAGACGTCCGCTCCGAGATCCTCGCCGATGCCTTTCCCACAGACCCCCACGACTTCCACCCCTCCGCCGACTTCGTGTAACGACGCGCCCAGCCAAGAAGCAACTGCTCCACGGCCGGGGGTACGGGGTTGGCCTGCGCCCTGGTGGGGGGAGCCGGAGGCGGGGCGCTGTCGAGCTTGGGGGTGATCGCGGGCTGCTCGGGCGGTCGGAGGCCTCCGGGCCGACGAGCTGGGCCGAGGCGCCGCGCATACCCCCATGTGCGGTGCCAAGGGCCCCGAGGACACCGTGCCCGGCCACGCCACTCACCAGCTCACCGGAACCCGCACCCACCAGTGCGACGCCACCGCCACCCGCGCCACCCGCGACGGCGGCCGCGCCTACGTCCTCCTCGACGGCATCGGCTCCAACCCCGCCGTCCGCGACTGGACCCGCGACCAGGCCCGCCGCCTCGCCGACCTCACCGCCCGCAGCCTCCAGCCCCACCTCGCGATCACCCGGCTCCGGGAAGAGATCGCCCTCGAACCCGGCTGGCAGAACACCGTCCCCGGCGCCTGCGCCGTCGCCGCCGTCACCGGCCCCAACCGGATCCTGCGCATCGCCTGGATCGGCGACTGCCGCGCCTACCTCCTCTACCCCGACGGCTACCTCGGCCGCCACACCACCGACCACAACATGCGCACCGTCCTCGAAGCCCGCGACGGCCAGGCACCCCGCTGGGCCCGCAACCGCATCACCCACTGCCTCGGCCACCCCGACGCCGGAGAAGCCCTCATCCCCGACTGGACCACCGACCCGGACCGCACCGGCACCCGGCTCCTCCTTGCCTCCGACGGCTGCTACGAGCCCATCGAGGACGCCGGCCACACCGTCGCCACCGCGCTCGCCGACGGCACCCCGGCGGACGCCGCGAAGCGCCTGGTCCGCCTCGCGATCAAGCTCGGCGACGGCAACAAGGACAACGCCACCTGCCTCGTCGCCGACCTGTAGCAGGAGATTCCCGCCTTCCTTCCGTGCGGGTCGATGGACTGCGATTCGTGGGAGTAGTGGGTGGTTTTCGACTGGCTGTCGCAGTTCTTGGTGCGGGTTCGTAGTTAACCGCGACATGGTGTTGCATCGGGCGGTGCGGCATTCATCGCTTGCGAGGTTCACTAGGTTGTTGCTATGGACTTCGTGGGTCGCTATGGTGGGGGTTCCGGCAGAACCTGACAGAATCGGCCGGAACCCCCCACACTCACTTGATGTCTCCTCTCATTGCGACGATGACCGTGTTTGAGACGGTCACGTTCCACTCGGCCATCCGGGGCTGTACGAAGTAGAGCCCTCCGAAGACCACTGCGATCACTGTGATCAGGCCGATGGTCCTCCGCGGGCTGGCCAGGGCCCACCGAAGGGTCCTCCCGGCCTGCTTGCAGAGGTGTGATTTATGTCGCGCCATTGGCGCCTCCTCTAATAGATCTCCTTTTTGAGATAACAAACGCCCAGACCGGTCCCGGAGGCAGGAGGAGTCGTGATAGTGGGCTCGCTCCGCGATTCTGGGCCCGACTGGGCGCAGTGCTTGCTGAGGGATCCACCCGGAAGATTCCATGCATCTTCGGATGGGTCATCAGGGATAACCTACGCACACGATCCACTCTTGTCAAGAGTGGATTTCGTGCTGCTGAGATTCTCTGGAATGGCTGAACGATCATCCGTTCGCGGCGCACCAGTGGGCCGATCCATCCCCTTCACTCGGAGATTACCCGGATGGACTGACATCGATAGCACCCATTTCCAGCGGCCGCTATATCCCCGATGTCGCCGAGCTGGCGGCCCTGCTACGCCGAGGCCCGGCCGGACCATGGGGTCCGGCCGGGCCTCGGCCATGCTCGCGAGGGGGATCAGACGCCGACCCAGGACGCCATGTGCTGCAGCGTGCCCGGGGTCGAGCGCTGGGCCCGGACGAGCGCGGACACCGTCTCCCGGACGGTCACGTCGTACCGCGTCTGCTGCGGCGCCAGGTTCCGCGCCAGCTGGCCGGGCCTCCCCACGTCCGCGATCAGACCTTCGGGACGTGCTCCACCTCGCACTGGATGCCCGGCACGCCGGCCATCTTGCCGTCGGTGGTCAGCAGAGGGCACATCAGGATCTCGGCCAGCGCGATGTACAGCGCGTCACCGACGTAGGTGTTGTCCCGCAGCTCCCAGGCCCGCAGCAGCAGGCCCGGGATCGGGATCCGCTGGACCTCGAGGGCGTCCAGGTCTGCGATCGCCGCGCCCGCGTCCGCCTCGGTCAGGTGGCCACGCTGCATCATCCGGACGATCGCCCGGCTGGCCTCGTGGTCCAGGTGCGCCGGCGCGTACACGTCCTCACCCACCAACCGGGCCCGGACTCGCTCCGCTGTCGGGCCGGTGCCCGTCAGCAACTCCACCGTCGCACTGGCATCGACCACGATCACTGGGCGCCGCCCCGCTGCTTCTCAGCCCACGCCTCCAGCAGGTCCGCCATCGTCAGGTCCTCCGGCAGCGCGGCCAGGTGCTCGGCTGGCACCGATCCGTCGTGAGCCAGGACGTTTCGCACCGAAGTGCGGCCCAGCTGTTGCTTGAAGTCCTCAGCGCTGGAAGGGCTTCCGTGGGCGATAAGGAAGTCGAGCCTCAGATCGGCGGCCGTCTCGCTCGAGTTGTCCGCTGGCACGCGGGCGACGACGGGCATCCGGCCACCCCGCAGCGCCTCAATGAGGAAGTGGTCCATCGAGGCATCCGACGCCGAGGTCGGACCGTCTGTCGGGGGCAGCTCGGAAGCGTCCGCGCGGACATCCTCCAGCGCCTCGCTGATCTCGTCGCTCGTCGGGCGTCGACTGGCCGACAGGGCCCGGGCCGCGATCCGCTCCATCTCGGACGCCTGGATCGGCTGAGGCCCGATGCTGGCGCCGGACAGCAGGTGGAGGAGCGCGGCCGGGACGACGGCCGCGACGGGCTTGCCGTAGCGGGTGATCGCGGTGATCCGGCCGGTGTGCTCGGCCAGGGTGACGATCTTCGACAGTTCGGCGCGGGCGTCCGCCAGCGCGACCGTCGGCACGTTCGCCGGCAGCTCCGGCTGGCCTTGCGGGTCCGTAGTCATGTAAAGACTTTACAACTCTCGGGCTGGATTCGCCCGAGGGCTGGGCCCGGCGTTTGTCAGACCGCGGCAGCCCGGATGGCCTCGACAGTGCCCCGGGCTGTTCCGTTCCCGGCGTAGCGGGGGCCGGCCAGGATCCCGGCGAGACGATCCATCCGCTTCACGATCCAGGAGATCTGCATCTCCGGCGGCAGGGACAGCACCGGGTCCACGGCCGCGGCGGCGCCTTCGACATCGCCGAGCTGCACTCGGGCGGTGGCCAGGTAGACGTGGGCGAGGTGTTCATCGTCCAGGGACCGTTCGGTGGCCGGCTGCTGCTGCCACAGGCCGATCGCCGCCTCGGCCTCCCGCGCGGCCCGGGCGTTGTCCGCGGCGCCGGGAAGCCAGATCAGCGCCGACCCGGCGTAGTACAGCTGCTTCGCGGTGGAGAAGGTGAACAGGCCGCCCAGCGCGTCCGTGTCGCGGGCGTGCTCCCTGGCGTCCAGGGCGGCGTCCAGGCTGGCGTTGGCGCCGCCGGAGTCACCGAGGTTGGCCAGGCACTGCGCCCGGCCGCACAGCAGCCTCGCCAGCCCAGTGCCGGCCACGCCGTCGGCGTGCTGCAGGCCGTCCTCGATGAAGTCGTACGCCGCGGTGAAGTCCTGCTGGAACCGGGCGATCAGCGACTGCGTGCCGCGCACCCACACCTTCAGCTCCTGGTCGCCGGCGAACTCCGCGCACCGCCACCCTGCCCGGCAGTGCTCCAGCGCCGCGTCCGCATGCCCGAGATCCAGCGCCGCGTACGCCAGCACCCCGGACAGATGCCCCGCCGCCCGGTACAGCTCCCGCCGCTCACCCGGCCGGTGATGCCGCTGCCGCAGCCGGCCCGTCACCTCCTGCCGCACCCGATGCGCATCCGCCAGCATGGGCCCCGGCGGCGACGCCAGATACTGCACAGCCAGGTCCGCCGCGTCCGCCGCCAGATCATCCACCTCGAGACCCGGCATCTCCGCCAGATCCCGCGACCGGCGCAGCGCGGTCACCATCGTCCCCGCCAACACACCATCCGCCTGCTGCGCCTGGTCGCGGCGCCACTGGTGCTCCAGCAGGCCGCCGGCCTCGAGGGCGTGGTCCGCGGCCGCGGCGAACTCGGCGGTCCCGGCCCGGGCGCCGGTCTCGACGTTGTGGACGTGCCCGCGCGAGTAGTGCACTCGCCCGGCCAGCTCCTCCAGGGACAGGCCGGCGTTCAGGCGCAGCATCCGCAGCAGCTTCGGGAAGCTCATCATGCCATCGAGTGTGCTGCCAGCCCCCGCCACGCCCGCCCCTCCCGCTGTATTCAGGCCACCCTACGCGCGGGCTGAAGACACCGGCATGCTCCCGACCGGGCTCCGTCACCTGCATCGTGATCTTCCGTCAGAACCCGAGCACCCTCGAGGGAGAACCCCGTGCAACCCGCCCCCACCGAACCGCCCCCGCCGGCACCCGCCCGACCGGACCGCCCGGCCCCGGCCCGGCCGGGCACCACCACCCTCCGCTGCCTTGCCGCCGCTGGCCACGACCTCGGCCAGTTCCGCGCTGGCGCCCGCCGCGCTCCGGGGCGGCCGATCTCCGGCGGCGTCCAGTGATCGTGGATGGAGCCCTTGGAGCCGGACAGCGGCCGATCACGGTCCGGCAACTTGCCCTCAGCCGCGTGACCGCCCTGGCAGCGTGTACTTCGTATGATCACGACTGCGAAGGACACGCACATGCCCTCCCCAGCCTCACCGCGCCCCAGCAGGATCCTCGCCGCCACGGCCGCCGCCGGGATGCTGCTCACCGCCGTCGGCTGCTCAAACTCCACGACCGCCAGCGCGCCACCGTCCGCGAGCGCGACAGCCTCCCCGTCCCGGTCGGCCGCCACCTCCGCCAGCGCGTCGCCCACGCCAACGAAGCCAGCCACACCGCTCGCTGTCGGCGCGACCTGGCAGTGGGAGGCGCCGTCCGACAAGGTTTCCGGCTCTGCCACGGTCGTCGGCTACCAGCAGGACGTGGCCCACGACGCCCCCAGCCCAGAGAAGACCTTCGGTGCCGAGTCTCACGGCTATGTATGGGCGGCCCTCGAGGTGAAGGTCTGCTCCGACGCGTCCTCGGCGAAGACCATCACCGTGTCGAACTACCCGTGGAAGCTTGCGTACGACGACGGGTCGCTGGTGAAACCGTCGGACACCGGCTACGGGCAGTTCCCCCAGCCCGAGTTCCCCTCCGGCGACGAGGAGCTGGCGGCCAGCCGCTGCATCGCGGGGAAGATCGTGTTCCCCGTCCCAGGTGCCAAGAAGCCAGCTCGCGCGGTCTACGCCCCCAGTGGCCTGAAGACCCCCACGGAGTGGAACCTCCAGTAGTCCTCCAGCCGGGGCGCAACCGGCCTCTGCGCCCCGGTCTCTCCGCTGCGTACGTCGCATGGCGGCGCCCGGCGAGGAACTTCTCACTCGTCCTGAATGATTTCAGCGAGAGCCACGCGCACTACCTCGACAGGATCGCCGAGGTCGGTCAGGTCGAACCATTCGCCGCGTACCCGGCACGCACTGAAGCGCCGGTGGAGCGCCCGTTCGTAGTCTCCCTGCTGCACAAGCAGCAGGGAGAGCAGCAAGGGCTGGGCGGTCTGAAGGCCGCTCAGGCGCTTCTTGGGATCGGCGGCGATGCCGATCTTGACCAGGGGCGATCCCTCAACTCCGACCACGTAGGTGAAAGCGGGCCGCGACCTCAGCGGGATGTGCTGGGAGCGCCCTGGAGGCACAGGTCGAACGGTAGCGCTGGGCTGACCTTGAGCGGCCGCCCGGAGTTGTCGCAAGAAGACCCGGTCTCGGGGCGAAATCCAGCTCCTCAGCACCAGCAGGCGCTCATCGTCGAAGGTGGAGAACACTTCGCTGCTGTCGGCCATCATGCCGCTCCTCTCTCGCATGCAACATTGACTGCACTACTCGCCAGCTCAGACCCGGCCCGCCCGTGCCGCCGCCCGCTGCCGCAGGTACTCCTCGTTGGGCTTCGCGCCGTTCCCCACGGCCGGCACTGCGCCGACCGGGACCCGCTGCGCGCTGTCCACCCGCTGCTCCGGCACCAGCTGGCGCTGCTCCTCGGCCGGAATGGCCGACTTCGGCGCCACCTGCACGGCGGTGAGCGCGGCGCCACGCTCCTCCCGGCTGTCCTCTCGCTTCCCGGCGCAGGACCGGCACGGCTGCCCGGTGTCGACCTCGACGTGCTCGTCGCACCGCGGGTCGTTGCACAGCGGGCTCCGCTTCAGCATCGCCACCAGCGGACCGACCGGCCGCGCCATGTTCCGCCCGTACAGCAGGCTCGCCCAGTACAGGTTCCAGCGCGGCATCACCCGGAACTCGACCAGCTGCTCCGCTGTCCGTTCGCATGGCTCACCGAGGCCGAGCGCCTCGAGGACCGCCTCCTGAACGTTCCGCGGCCGCTTCGCCAGCGCCGGAGCATCGCGCAGGTCAACCGGCAGCAGCGCGAACACCGACTCCACCGCCGCCCGCTGCTCCTTCGTCAGCCGGGGCCTGGTCTTGCCGGACGCGGCGAAGCCGCCAGCCTCGCGCGCGTTACTACCTGGACCTGCCCTACGGGCGTCCAGGGCGCTTCGCGCCGAGGGCGCAACCGGGGCGGGGTCAAGGGACTGGTTCAAAGGACTGGTTCGGGTGTCTCTCAGACACCCCGTGTCGGACTGAGAGACACCCCGTTCGGGACTCAGAGACACCCCGTGGGGGTCGCCGGTCTCACGGGGGGACTCAGAGACACCCCGCTCGCTGGCCCTCGGCCGAGGGCGCTGCACGCCCAGGTCGCTACGGCGGGCCTTCGCCGGTGCCTCCACGATGGGCGGCCGGCTCTGCGCGGTGAGCGGCGGACGCCCGTTCTCCGCCCGGCCCTTGTTGATGCGCTCGACGTTCGGGAACCAGCCGAACGGGATCAGCAGGTCGTAGACCACCGGCCGCCGGTCCGCCCGCAGGTACTCCGCGGCCTTCTGGTCGCCCTTCGCGATCAGGCCCCGCTCCTCGAGTCGCTGCAGCGTGCGCAGCACGGTCCTCGGGTCGATGTGGGTGCGATCGGCGATGGTCGAGCGGGCCGGGAACGAGTTGCACCCGTCGGGGTCCGCTCGCTCCGCCATCGTCACCAGCACGGCAAACTCGTTCACGTCTCGCACCGGCGCGTCGTTGGCTGCCCAGAGCAGAGCCTCGAAGCTCACGCGGCACCGCCCTCGGATACGCTGTGTGAACTGCTCCAGAACACGTTGGGGCGGAGTACCTCCCCGGGTATGCTCACGCGGCACCTCTCTCTCGCGGAGTGGGTTGCGTACGGCAGCGAGCTTGCTCTCGCTGTCCAGGTCGGACGGTCGGTCGGGGCTGCATCCCCGCCGGCCGTTCGCGTTCTCAGGCCAAGCAAATCACTCTTGCTGGTCGCCGCGCTCGGCGCGGCGTTGATGCTTGATCTTGAAGCTCACCCCGTGGCGAGCCTCCTGTTCCCGCTGCTCGAAGTACGCCTTCACCGGCTCCCAGGGCAGGAAGTAGTAGCGGCCGACCTGCTGCCACTTGTCCCGGGGGACTGGCCAGTCGGGATCGCGGTCGGCGAGCTGGCTGACGCGCTGCTTGCTCAAGTTCACCCTCCTCGCAATCTCGGCGAGGGTCACCATCTCGGGTTGCCTCCTCTCGGTGCTGTCGTGCTGGGGTGCGTCTTCATCATGTCCCATGAGCTTGACCCAAGTCTATATCAGTGGTTGACTGTCTTTCAGAACGAGAAAGCCCCGGCCGGTGCGTCAACACCAGCCGGGGCCGTGGCGGACGAGTGCGTCAACACTCGTCCGCTGCAGACCAACACCTGCAGGCACAGGAGGGTCTCCAATGGCTGATCGTACCGACAGCTTGTCCCAGGACAACATCCCGCACCCCAACCCGCTCGCCACCGCGCCGTCCAGCCCGGTCGTGGCCCTGCTCGGCGCGCTCGGTGACTTCGCTGCGCTCGACGAGGAGTCGTCGGCCGTCGCGTTGGTGACCGTGCAGACCAACGACACGCTGGCCATCCCCGGCATGGTGGAGCTCGGCTCCGCCGCCACCGGCATCCTGGCTGCGCTGGTCGCCGCCGCCACCGCGCTCGCCGAGCTGACGGCGGGTGCGCGGTGAGCGCCCGGGGTGAGGCCGTGAAGGCCCTTGTCCGGAAGACCGCCCCGAGCGTGCCGACCGTCCGGGAGATCCGGGTGGACGGCGAGAAGCTCAGCCGCGTGATCGCGAAGCTGCTCGGGGGTGCGAAGTGAAGCCCCGCTACGAGTGCGCGCCGTGTGAGGACTGGGGCATCGTCGTCCATTCGTCGGGGAAGGGCACCGTGCCGTGCTCGACCTGCCGCCCGGCGGACCACTCCGAGCACCAGGCCGCGCAGCAGCAGCCGACCACCGTGCTGGCCCCCGTTGCGGAGGCCCGGCTGGGTGGTGGTTCCGGTGAGTGAGCCGAAGAGCACCGGGATGATCCTGGTCGAGCGGGCCACGGCGGCCCTCCTCGAACTCGCCGCCCACCGGCCGGCGAGTCTCGGTGAGACCCGGGACCTGATCGCGGCGCTCCTCGGGACCGGTGACGGCGAGGGCAGCCTCGTCGAGATGGTCTCCGGGATCGCCTCCGACCTGGGCAACCCGATGTTCAACCCGACGCTTGCCGTCCTGCCCGGCCCGGCGGATGAGATCCTGCAGACCGTCACCGACTTCCACACCGCGGTCTACGCCGAGGACTGCTCGGCCCGGATCGGCGCCGAGGCGGTCGAGGCGATCGAGCAGCCGTGGGCCGTCCGGACCGTCGCCGCTTTCCACGCCGAGCACCAGGTCGTCCCCGACCTGGAGGGCCCGGGTGACGGCGAGCGGGCCCCGGTCCCGGAGCCCGACGAGGGCGAAGAGCTGCCCACCGCGGCCTGACCCCGTATCACCCGCTGCGCCCCGGCCGGGGTGGCATTCCTTCTCCGGCCCGGCCGGGGGCGCGGCAAATTCCCCGACCCCTTCCGCTGTCATGACCATGACTGGAGATTGCCTCATGTCGCCCATCAGCCAGATCGACGTCGCGCAGCTGGCCTCGGAGCTCACCGGCTGGCACCACCCCCACTTCGTCAGCATCACGAAGACCGACGACACCAACGTCCAGTGGACCTTCAAGCCGTTCACCGGCAGCGAGGCCGAGCCCATCGTCCCCACCGCGTTCTGGAGGGACGACACGCTCTCCGAGGCCGCCCGCAACACCCTCGAGTTCGAGTACGAGGTCGCCCGCAGGCTGTGGCGGGACGCCCGCTACATCCGCGACATCAAGGAGGCGGCCGCCGGCGCCGCCTCCTGCTGGGATCGCTACACCCAGGCCCGGAACGAGATGGACGCGCTGTTCACCGCCATGGACACCACCGCGGACACGCACTGGCGCGCCACGGTTTCCAAGCTGCTCACCGCCCAGGAGAAGACGCTCGCGGCTGCCGCGGCCTGGGACCACAAGGCCAAGCCGATTGCCTACGTCCACGGCACCTACGGCCGCACCGAGCTGACCCGCCGCGAGGTGTACGAGCGGGCCGGCATCGACCCCACCGACGCCACCGCCTGGGTCATCGGCGACGACTCCGACTACGACGCCCGATGGGACCTCAAGCCGCTGCAGAAGCTCGTCCACGACGCCGTCGAGGCGCAGCGCGAGCACCTGCGGAAGGTCGCCGAGTTGACCGCCGACCTGACCCTCGGCAAGTAGCCGACCGACCAGCAGCCCACCCCTGATCCGGATCAAGGAGACCAGCAGAGATGACCAGCACCAGCTCCACCGTGAAGCCGACTTTCGCCGACCTCATCGCCCGCCACGGCGCCGACATCGCCGGCATCGTCGCCGCCGCGAACAGCACCGGCCCGGTCGACACCACGGCCCTCGACCCGCAGGCGTTCACCGCTCTCGTCCGCGAGGCGGCCGACTTCCTCGAGACCCTCCCGATGAACGAGGCCCGGGCCGTCGCCGAGAACCTCACCATCGCCGCCGGCTACCTCCACGACGCCCTCGGCCTCGAGGGCGACGACCAGCACGTCGTGCTGCGCATGGCGAAGCCGCTCCTCGACACGGCTGACGGCATCTGCGTCAACCTGGACCTCTGACCGCCGCGCAGCCCACTTGCCCGACCGGCCGGGGCGCCCCCGTCCCGGCCCAGCCCCCGGATCAGAAAGGAACAGCCTCCGTGGAGCCCGACGCCCGCGCCGACCAGGTCAGCGACACCGCCGCTCCGGCCGCGATGACGAAGCTGCAGAAGACGCTGATCGGCTCCGTTGCCGGCGGCGCCGTCACCATTGCCGCCATCGGCTTCGCCGGTTCCTACCGGGCCGTCACCCGGCTGGCCCTTGCGAAGGACTTCGGCCGCTTCGCCTACGTCTTCCCGATCGGCATCGACGCGGGCATCGGCGTCCTCCTCGCCCTCGACCTCCTCTTGACCTGGCTGCGGATTCCCTTCGCGCCGCTGCGCTACTGCGCCTGGTTCCTCACCGGTGCGACGGTCGCGTTCAACGCCGCCGCGGCATGGGGCGACGGCCTGGCCGTGGGCATGCACGCCGCGATCCCGGTCCTGTTCGTGATCGTGGTCGAGGCGGCCCGGCACGCGGTCGGCCGGATCGCCGACATCGTGGCGGACCGGAGCATCGAGACCCCGCCGTGGCAGCGCTGGATCCTCTCCCCGGTCGGGACGTTCGCGATCTGGCGCCGCCAGCGGCTGTGGCAGATCCCGTCCTACCTCACGGTCATCGACCTCGAGCGGGAGCTGCAGGTGTTCCGGGCGCAGCTTCGGAAGGAGTTCGGCTACTTCTGGCGGTGGAAGGCGCCGGCCGACAAGGTCCTCGCGCTTGCCCTCGCCCGCTTCGGGATTTCGGTTTCGGAAGCGCTTGCGATGCCGAAAGCCGAAGCCGAAGCACAGCGGAAAGCCGAAGCGGCCCGGGAAGCCGAAGCTCAGCTGCAGGCCGAAGTCGAAGCCGAAGCGCTTCGGGTTCGGGACCAGCAGCGCCGGGTCGAAGCCGAAGCGCGGCGGCTCGCGGAAGCCGAAGCCGAAGCGAAGCTCCGGGCGGTCGCCCGGGCCGAGGAACTGGCCGAAGCCGAAGCCGAAGCGCGGCGCGCCGAGATCGAGCAGAAGCGGCTGACCGCCGAAGCCGAAGCCGAACTGGAGCGCCGGCGCCGCGCGGAGCAGCAGCGGCAGGCCGAAGCCGAAGCAGAGCAGCGGCGCCTGCAGGAGGCCGCGGACGCCGCGCAGCGTACGGCGGAGGCCGAAGCCGAAGCGCTTCGACTTCTGGAGGAGAAGCTTCGGGTCGAGGAGGCGCTTCGGAAGCTGCGGGAGCGCCCGGCCGTACAGCCGAAGCCGAAGCCCGAACCCGAAGCGGACCCGAAGCCGGAACCCGAAGCTGAAGCGGACCCGAAGCGGCGGTCGGAAGCCGAAGCCGAAGTAGAGCCGAAGTCGAAGCCCGAACCCGAAGCGAATCCGAAGCCCGGCCCCGAAGTCGAAGCCGAAGCGGTGGGCCCCCCGAACCCGAACCCGAAGCGGCCCGAATCGGAAGCGGGCCCGAAGCCGAAGCGGCCCGCCGAGCTCGGAACCCGAAGGGCCCGGATCAACGCCGAAGTCGAAACGCTGCTCGGCCTGATGCGGAGCGAGGGCTATGACGCCGTGACCCTCGAGCGGGTCAAGACCGAGCTGAGCCTGAGCCAGACCACGGCCTTCGACCGGCTCGACCGGGCCCGTGACATCTGGAACCAGGCCGCCTGACCTGCACAGATCTCCGGTCCGGACCGCCCACCAGGGTGGGCCGGACCGGCCGGCCGAACAACAGGCCAACCTCCCCGGCAGTACCCCCTGGAAGGAGCACCATCACCATGACCGGCCACGACTCGGTCTACAACGACCCGGCGTACGACATCACCTCGGTGCCGACCTGGAAGTCCCCGCCGCTGCACGGCGCCTACGCGCCGAACGCCCGGCTGTCCCCGCGTGCGAAGGCCGCGATCGGCGCCGGCGCGGTCGTCCTGGCCGCGTCCGGCATGGTCGCCTGGTCGAACTACGCGGCCGCGCAGGCCGACGCCGAGGTGAGGCAGGCACAGATCGGCCTGGAGGCCTCCAAGGTCGACCTGCAGCGCCAGCAGCAGGCCGCCCAGGTGGCGCAGGCCGCGGGCCAGGAGACCGAGGCACAGAAGGCCCGCCGGCAGGCGGTGCAGGCGTGCATCGCGAAGGCCGGCGGCAACTTCAACGCGGTCGCCGACTGCGGGAAGGCCTACCCGTCCGTCGACCAGCTCGGGATGGTCAACACCGCCCAGACGGTGACCGGCGGCAAGAGCGACGACGGCTCGTCTTCGGGCGCCGGCCTGATCGTCCTCGGCACCGTCGGGGCAGCGATGGGCGCCGGCTGGCTGAAGAAGCGCTTCGCCCGAACGTAACAACCAGTCACCTCCCAACTCCCACCTCCCACCCACCTCCCAACCGCCTCCCAGCGAATCCCGGCACGTCATGGGCGGGCCCGGCGGATTCTCTCCGGCCGGTGGGTGGGTGGGAGGTGGGACCCAAGCCGCTACAGAAAGTGAGGAAGAGTCCGTGGCCACGCCCTCCGCGCCGACCACTCCGCCCACGCCGGCGGACCCCGACCAGGCCGCTCCGGCCGCCCCGAGCGCCGCCCCCGCCGCCGCGCCGGCACCGCCGCAGGGCGCCCTCGCACACCTCTTCACCCCGGTCCAGCCCGCCCGGCCCGTCGCCCCGCTCGGCACCACCGCCGCCCTCGCCCAGGACGCCGCCGACACCCCGGCCGCCAACGGCCGCGCCAGCGCGACCGACCGTGAGACCGACAGCGGCAGCGCCGGCGACGGTCCGTTCGGCGCCCTGGTCCGCGCCTTCGCCGCCCGCATCGGCCGGACCGGCACCACCCGCACCATCCGCCGGAACCACGACGTCAAGGAGAACCGGGTCTCCGGCGCCACCACGACCACCACCAACGCCTCCAAGTCCGACCGGACCGCGAAGAGCGACCACGCCGCGCAGCACCGCACCGACCGGAACGCGAAGGTCGCCGACCTCAACAACAAGGCCACCCAGCACCAGGCGCGCGACAACCGCGACGAGAAGCGCGCCGACAGCCGCTCGACGAAGAACGACGCCGGGGTGCGGGACAGTCGGGACGCCAAGGACCACCGCGACACCTCTGCGAAGACCAGCGGCACCACGGCCGACACCCGGGCCGCGAAGAACGACACCTCCGCGCGGACCGGCCGGGACGACGCGAGGAGCAACTCGTCCAAGACGTCGTCCGAAACCAAGTCCGCAGGCGGCACGGCGGCGAGGCCGGCGGCCCCCCAGGACGGGCCCGGTACCGGCAAGGCGGACAAGCGGAAGACCGGCCCGGCGAAGACGGGCGACGACCAGGCGGACGACCCCCAGCCGGGCAAGGCCGACGCGGCGCCCTCCGACACGACCGGCACCACCGGGAAGGCCGACGAGGGGAACGCCGATGACGCGCCGAAGGACGGCGGGTCTGCGGACGACGAGCAGGCGACGGCGGACGGCTCCACCACTGCCAGCGCGGTCGACGCCACCACTGCGGTCCCCGTAGACAGCCCGGCGCCGGCCGGCGCTGCGCAGCCTGCCGAGCCGGTGCTGGTCGACGCTGCAGAGCCGACGGCGGACGACTCCACCATCGCCAACACGGCCGACGCCATCGCCGGGACGGCTGACGCAGCGTCTGCGGACAGCCCGGCGCCGGCGGACGGCGCGCAGTCGGCCGAGCAGCAGGCGCCGGTGAACGGCCCCGCCACCAGCGAAACGACCAGCGACACCGCTACCTCGACCGGCCCGGCGCCTACGTATGGCGCGGTGCAGCCGGGCGGCGCGCAGCCGACCGAGCCTCAGCCGGCGGCGAACGGTCCCGCCACCAGCGGCACACCCGACACGACCGCCGGGAAGGCCGCCGAGGGCAAGACCGTCGACCTGCAGAAGGCCGACGCCGCCGCTGGCGCGACCGGCCCGACGAGGACCGACCGTCCCGCCTCGACGGAAGGCGCGCAGCAGGCCGCGCCGAAGCCGCCGACGGACGCCTCCGCGGCCGCCGGAACGACCAGCAGCAGCACCACCGCCGACGCCGCCGGTACGACCGGCCCGGCAACGGCAGACGGCCGGGCGAAGAGCGACGGTGCGCAGCAGGTCGCGCCCAAGCCGTCGACCGACAGCCCCGCCACCGGCGGAACGACCAGCAGCACCGTCGATACCGCCGCCGCCACCACGACCGACCCGACGAAGACGGACGGCGCGCAGGCCGACCCGAAGAAGAACACCCCGGCAACGCTCGGCAGCACCCAGGACCCCGACGTGAAGCGGCCGCCGACCCAGTCCTCCCGGGAGGCCGGCTACCGCGACGGGCACCGTGCGGCCGCCGCCGTCGGCCACGTCAAGGCCTGGGGCCACGGCGCGAAGGACGGCTACGGCGACCGCCGGGCCGAGGACGAGAAGGACAGGAAGCGCATGGACGAGGCCAAGGCCGCGAACCAGGCCCCGAAGCCCCCGGCACCGGCCGGACCGAAGATGGCGCCGGCCAGCGGATCGACCGCGGAACTGGCCAAGCAGGAGAAGGCGATCGCGACCGCGGCAGCCGGCGTCGCCGCCGCCCAGGCCATCCCGCCCCGCCCGGGCTACCGGCCCCTCGTCCCCGGCCGGGCCCCGCTCCCCGGCGAGGCCGGCCGCCCCGCGACCACCGGCAAGGTGCCCGCCGTGCCCGTCCAGGTCAACGAGGTCGGCGCCAAGGCCGTCACGTTCACCGCCGACGGCAACCCGCACACCATGAGCCGCGGCGAGGTCCGCACCCTCAAGCAGTTCGAACGCCGCCTCGGCGAGAAGAAGGGCCGCCTCTCCTGGATCGCCGGCGGCAGTAAGGCCGCCCGCGCCAGCGCCACCGAGCACGCCACCAAGGCCCACCGGCTCGCCGAGGACGCCAAGTCCGTCAAGGGCGGCGCCGCCCTCATCGGCATCCTGCTGCGCCTGGCCGAACGCGCCCAGGCCCTGCGCGGCAACGCCGAGGAGATCGAGAAGCAGGCGCACCGCGGCGCCGAGGCCGTCCAGGTCCTCGCCGCCAACGCCGAGATCCGGCACGGCGGCATCTACAAGGCCGTTGCCGACAGCCCGCTGGCCTCGCCGGGCGAGCGGGAGTTCTACCAGGACAAGCAGGGGAGCTGACCATGCCCGCACTCACCTACCGCTCGCTGCTCCGCCAGACCCGGGCCCTCGCCAAGGCGATCCGGGGCGCGACCGAGAAGCACAAGAAGATGGCGAAGGCGATGGAGGACGAGGCCAAGGACACCGGCCGGATCGCCGAGCAGATCGGCGCGCTCAAGGTCGATGCCGCGACCGTGGCGGAGACCCGCGAGGTGTCCCGGATCATGCAGGGCCTGTCCACTGCCGCCCTCGCGTACGCGACCAGTGCCGAGGAGGCGTCCCGCGCCGCCACCGCCGCCGAGCGGGAGGCGATGCGCCTGCACGACGGCATCCAGGAAGCCCACGACCGCAACCCCGTCGAGATGGCCAACGCCGTCTGGTACTCGCAGGAGTAGGAGAAAGCACCGTGACCACCGATCAGACCGCCCCCGCCGACGCGGTGCGCAGCCCGACCGCGGAGAAGCGCTTCGCCATCGCCGAGATCGTGGCGCCCCTGGTGACCGCCGGCGTGATGCCGTTCCTCGACCCGCAGGCCGCCACCACCGTCTCCACATTCCTCGCCGCCCCCGCCCTGATCGCCGGCGCCAACGCCACCGGCCTGCTCTCCGAGCGCACCCTCGCCGCGCTGCCCGGCGGCGACATCCTCGCCGCGCACCGCACCCCGTTCCTCGTCTCCGCCATCACCACCGCGACCGCCGCGGCGACCGCCACCCTCCACGGCCTGCCCGGCATCGACGCGCTCCTCGCCGGATGGATGACCATGCCGTCCCTCACCGGCCTGGTCTCCACCGCCTGGTGGGGCGCGACCGGGTTCGTCGGCTTCACCCTCCGCAGGGTCATCGGCCAGACCCGCCGCCGGCCGACCCTCGTCCCGGCGTCCCCCGAGCCCGAGCCGACGCAGCCGGCTCCGGTCAACGAGATCCTGCAGCGTTGGTACACCCACATCTCCGCCGTGAACGGCACCCACCCGCACCAGCACCTCACCCTCACCGCCCAGGGCCCCGAGGCGTGGGAGGGCGTCATCGAGGCCGCCCCCGGCCGCCAGGTCACGGTCGACGCCGACACCGTCTCCGGCGTCTACCGCCTCCCCGCCGCCTGGGTGAGCATCACCGACGGCCCCCACACCAGCGCCAAGCACATCCACGTCCGCCTCACCGCGCCCACCGCCGACGAGCAGCAGTACAGCGCCCTCGAGGAACTGTGGCTCAAGCGGGTCGCCCGCCCCGGCGGCTGCATGCCCGGCACCCACCTCGAAGGCATCATTGAGGACCCGGCCACCGGCGGCGTCGCCGCCTGGATCGTCGCCGACGAGAACACCGACGTCGTCACGGCGCCCGAAGCCCACCGCATCGCCGGCGCTCTGCGCACCACCACCCTCCTCGTCTCCGTCGAACCCACCACCGACCCCCGCAAGGCCAAGCTCCGCGTGATGGGCCACTCCCCGCTCGAGGACGGCCGCCCCCTGCCCGGCCCCGAGGCGCTTCGCGCGAACAAGAACGGCTTCGTGCAGATCGGCACCGGCATCAGCGGCCGGCCCGGCCGCCTGCAGATCTTCGACCCCAAGGTCGGCGCCCAGCACATCCTCGTCGCCGGCGTCACCGGCTCCGGCAAGGGCGGCGTCCTCCAGCTCATCTGCCTCGCCTACCACGTCAACGGATTCGCCATCATCTACGGCGACCCCAAGGGCTCCTCCAACCCCGACATCGCCCGCATGGCCGCCCACGCCGGCCTCGGCACCGAAGGCGCCATGGGCGCCCTGCGCATCGCCTACGCGATCCTGCTCCACCGCATCGCCGAGTCCGCCGCCACCGGCGCCAAGAACTTCACGCCCACCCCCGACCGGCCGTTCGTCGCCGTTCCCCTCGACGAGTTCGCCCAGCTCCTCGGCGACAAGTCCCCTGACGCCAAGGAGGCCGCGTTCATCGTCGCGGCCATCGCCTCGCAGGGCCGCTCGCTCGGCATCTGCCTGACGCTCTGCGGCCAGATCCTCAACCTCGACCAGATGGGCAGCAACACCGCCATCCGCGACAACGTCTTCTACGGCGGCGCCTTGGTCCTCCTGCGCTCCGACAGCGCCCAGAAGCAGCGCGTCGACCTGCCCGACGCCTTCGCCGGCATCGACCCGTCCAAGATCCCCGCGTTCTGGAAGGGCACCGACGACACCCTGATCTACGATCCCGACGTCCCCGAGGACGACCCCA
Source organism: Kitasatospora cinereorecta (assembly GCF_024172095.1). Taxonomy (GTDB): domain Bacteria; phylum Actinomycetota; class Actinomycetes; order Streptomycetales; family Streptomycetaceae; genus Kitasatospora; species Kitasatospora cinereorecta. The sequence goes on from NZ_JAMZDX010000002.1 coordinate 1,108,830, forward strand.
CCCGAACCTTCGGCGTCGGCTACGTCGTCGGCCCCGACGAGCGCGCCGAGATGATGCGCGCCTGGATCCTCGAGTCCGCCGCCGGCCTGTTCGACCCCGACAACATCGTCATCCCCGCCGACTTCCCCGACTGGGACGACCGCGACCGGATCGCCCTCATCCCCGTCGGTCCTGCGGCTGAGGACGACGACAACGCCTTCGACACAGGCGCCACCGCGTGGGTGCCCACGCAGCCCACCACCACGCCGGCCAAGGAGCCCACCGCCGAGGAGAAGATCCTCTTCGTGCTTGACGAGTACCGTGACCCGCTCGGCGAGGAGGTCGCCTACCTCCACCTCGACCAGCTCACCGAGATGACCGCCGTCCCCCGCAAGACCGTCGAGAACACCTGCGGCCGCCTCGTCACCGCCGGCAAGCTCGTCCGCAACCCCGACCCCAAGGCCAAGGGCGAGTACGGCATCCCGCTCCCCAAGACGCCCGACCCGGAGGGCACCAACGACTGAACCTGTCCCGAACAAGCTGCGGCCCGCACCGAACCTCCGGTGTGGGCCGCTTGCTTCACTGCTGCTCACGAGTGGGGGAAATTGATGCTCGGCCCCGAGATTCCGCATCGGGGACCACGGCCGCATTGATCGAGCGCGGCCGGACGTGGCTGACCGCATACGACCGCGGCCGCGGCGAGCTCTTCGACCGGCTGCGCCAGGCCGTCGCGATGGGCGACACCGAACTGGTACGCCACCTTCTGGTCCGCGCGGACACGGACGCGGCATGGGGACGAACGGAGGACCAGCGTTCCACTGCCGAAGAGGCGGCAGAGCTCCTGCGGCAACAGGAGCGTGCGGTCTTCTCGGATCGCAAGACATCGCGGGCTGTCGTCCCTGCTGACGTGCCCGGGGCCCCAACGGCATCGAGGGCGGCCGAACCGGACGATCCGGCAGATACCGCACATCAGCGAGTCCTGGACATCCTCAGCGACCTGCGGCAGCTGGGAGAGCAGCTGCCCGCACGGCAGATTCAGCACCTGGTGGACTCACTCGCCGGGACGGTGAGGAAGGTACGGCCACGCCTCACCCCGGCGCAGCTCGAGGAGGCGCAGTGGTGGCTCTCACGCGGCCGTCGGCTGCGCGGAGCCTTGGCCTCCGAGAGTGGCGTGGCGCCGAGGCGGGAAGCCGGTGTTCCGGCTGCCCGGCAGGACACGGACAAGCGAGCTGTCGAGCGACTGGCGGCCCGGACGGGAATCGGCAGGATGCGCGAGGACCGCGAGGTGGTCAGGGAGCAGCCTGCGGCCCGGCGTTCCGCCTCTGGTGTTCCGCAGAGGCAGAGGGCGAGGAAGGCGGTGTCGGCGAGGCCGGCCCGGTTGCCGGAGGAAGTGGTGGCGCAGATCGCCGCCGCAGTGACGGGAGCGTTGAAGAAGGCTGCGCGCGAGCGCTCCACGACCACCTGGTCGAAGCTGGGCCGCCAGCTGGGCAACGCTCTGCCGCAGGTCCTGCACCCGGCCGACCGGGTGGAAGTCCTCGTGCGAGTGGACGCCGGCACTCCTCAGGGTGAGCCGCTGCTGTCCTCGCTGCTCGCGGCGGGCGAGACGGGTTCTCTGGCGGTCTGCCGTGATCTGGCGGGCCGGCTGGGTCGGGCGGTTCCTGCCGAGCCAGGTGAGGCCCGTGTGTTCTGGCAATCGGAGGTCCTACGGCTGCAGCAGTTGTTCCGCTACCGCTGAGAGGAAGTGCCACCGGCGGGTCCGTTGCGGTGGTCGTCAGGCTGGGCGATCGACAGGGTCCGGAGCTTCGTTTCGTGGCTACGGGGTGTCAAGTAGCCTACGTACCGGAGCGATGTGATCACGGGGGTGGAGTCGCGTGGGTGTTGTGCTGCCCGACGAGCTGGCGTGGGTTCTCGATCTGATCGGTGTGAATTGGCCGAACGTGGACGAGGACGACTACCGGGAGATGGCGGACGCGCTGCGTTCGTTCTCGGAGGAGATGGACAGCGGGATCACCGATATGCACGGTGCGGTCCAGGACATGCTGGGCACCAATGCGGGCCTGGCGGTGGAGGCGTTCGAGGCGCACTGGGGAAAGCTCTCCGGTACACATTTGCACCAGTTGGCCGAGGGCGGGCGGCTGGTGGCCACCTGCCTGGACGGGGTGGCGATCGTCATCGAGGGCGCCAAGATCGCCGCGATCGTGCAGCTCGGCCTCATGGCGGCCGAGGTGATCGCCGCGCAGGCGGCGGCGCCGCTGACCTTCGGCCTGTCGGAGGCGGGCGCGCTGGGCGCGACCCAGGCCACCCGGGTGATCGTGAGACGGCTACTGAAGGAGGCCGAGCAGCAGATCATCGACCAGCTGGTCTCCATTGCCACCGGACCGGTGATCCAGGCGCTCTCCGACATGGCCGGCAATCTCGTCCTGCAGCTGGGGGAGCAGGCACTGGGGATGAGTGACGGCGTCAACTGGTCGGACGTCGGCGACGCCGGCAAGCAGGGCTTCAAGGACGGGGTGGACGACAGCAAGTCGCAGCTCGGTCTCGGTGACGGCGCACGGGGGAGCGCGGCATGAGTGACGGTTTCCAGCATGACCACGACGCGACTGAGAACCTTGCCAAGCGGTTCGGCTCGTACTCCGACGACCTGGAGAACTCGCATCGCCGGCACCAGACCCGGGCGAAGGCCGCGTTCGGCCGCACCCGTGGCAAGGGTGGGCTCGCGGCGGCGGCCGAGCAGGGTGTCTCCAAGCTCCTGGACGCGATGCAGGACGGCCAGAAGGCGCTGCGCAAGCACCTGAAGGACGTCGGCCAGGGCTTGGAGCAGACGAGCCGCAACCACCGGGAGAACGACCGGCAGATCGCCGACATCATGCTCGGCAAGCACAGTGGTCGCAGCGGCCCCAAGTCGCCCGGCGGCAGCGGCGGGGGAGGCGGGTCGAATCGGCGAGGTCCGGGCCGCAAGGGCGGGTCGAAGAATCCTGGCTCGCCGCGGCTGCGCGACGGCGCGGGGGACCCGCGGAAGACCGGAGTTCAGCTGAACTCGCGGAACACCTGCGGTGACCCGGTCGATGTGGCGTCCGGTGAGATGGTGATGGGCCAGGAGGACGTGAGTCTTCCCGGTGCGCTGCCCCTGCTGCTGACGCGCACGCACCTGTCGTCGTACCGGTCGGGGCGGTGGTTCGGGCCGTCGTGGACGTCCACGCTGGACCAGCGGCTGGAGCTGGACGACGAGGGCGTGGTCTTCGCGAGCGACGACGGCATGCTGCTGGTGTTCCCCGTCCCGCGTCCGGATGCCCCGGTGCACCCGGTGGAGGGGCCGCGGTGGGAGCTCGCCTGGGATCCGCAGGTGCTGGGTGGTCTGACAGTCTGTGACCCGTTCAGCGGGGTGACCCGGCACTTCGTGTCACTCACGCCGGACGGCGAGGCGCCAGGTGACCTCGCGGACCAGTCCCTGCTGCCGTTGGCGGCCCTAAGCGACCGCAACGGGAACCGGATCGACATCGCCTACTCGCCGCTGGGCGCACCCGTCGAGGTTCGGCACAGCGGCGGGTACCGGGTCGGTGTTGAAACCGCGGGGCAGCGGATCACAGGCTTCCGGCTCCTGGACCCGGCCGGCACCGACACCGAGGGGACCTCCGGAACCCAGACGCCCGGCGCCGAGCCCGCGGCGGGGACCGGGCCCGCCGCCGACACCGAGCCGCAGGCCGCAGGAAGCGCCGAGCAGAACATCCCCGGCGCGCTGGCGGCAGGCGAGGCCGCGGCCACCGAACCCCCGGCGCCCGGCGGGCGGCCAGCAGAGGCGCCCCGGCCCGAGCCTGAGGGGACACTGCTCGTCGCGTTCTCCTACGACGGCAACGGAAACCTCTCGCAGGTCGTGAACTCCTCCGGCGTGCCCCTGGAGTTCACCTACGACCACCTGACGCGGATAACGACGTGGACCGACCGCAACCGCCACCGCTACCGGTACCTGTACGACCGGGCCGGGCGCTGCGTGCAGACCCGCGGCGACGGCGGGTTCCTGGACAACGTGTTCTCCTACGACACGGACCTGCGCACCACCACGGTGACCAACGCCCTGGGGCAGCGCACGGTCTACCAGCTCAACGAGCTCGGACAGACCGTCGCCGAGACCGACCCGCTTGGTCACGTCACCCGATCCCTCTGGGACCGGTACGACAGGTTGCTGGAGCGCACCGACCAGCTCGGCCGCACCACGACGCTGTCGTGGGACGAGGACGGGAATCTGTCCCGAATATCAAGGCCCGACGGCAGCTTCAGCCAGGCCGTCTACAACGACCTGCACCAGCCCCTGGAAGTCGCCACCGCCGACGGCGCCGTCGAGCTGTTCACCTACGACGACCGCGGGAACTTGCTGGCCGCGACCGACCCCGCCGGGGCCGTCACCCGGTACGTGCGCGACGAGCACGGCAACGCCGACACGGTCACCGACGCCCTCGGCGCCACCACCCGGTTCACGTACAACCCGGCCGGGCTGACCACGACGATCACCGGCCCGCTCGGCAACACCTCCACCTGCGCCTACGACGCGTTCGGACTGCCCGCCCGGATCACCGACCCGCTCGGCACCACCACACTGCTCGGCTGGACCGTCGAAGGCCGGCCCGCGTGGCGCACCGACGCGGCCGGCAACACCGAACGGTGGGCGTACGACGGTGAAGGCAACTGCATCCGGCACACCGACCCGGGCGGCGGCACCTCGACATTCGAGTACACCTACTTCGACCTGCTCGCCGCGCGCACCGACCCCGACGGCGCCCGCTACCGCTTCGACTACGACCCGGAGCTGAAGCTCACCCAGATCACCAACCCGCACGGCCTCACCTGGACCTACCAGCACGACATCGCAGGGCGACTCGTCGCGGAGCGGGACTTCAACGGCCGCACCCTCACCTACACCCTTGACGCGGCAGGGCAGCTCGCCGAACTCACCAACGGCGCCAGCCAGCACACCGCTTTCACCCGCGACCCGCTGGGCCGTACCGTTGCCCGGCACGCCGACGGCCTCACCACCACCTTCCGCTACGACGCGGGCGGCCACCTCGTCGAAGCCGCAGGCGCCGACGCCACCGTCGCCTTCACCTACGACGCCGCCGGGCGGGTCCTCACCGAAACCTGCAACGGCGCGAGCGTCCACCGGGCCTACGACGCGCTGGGGCGCACCGTCGCTCGGCGCACGCCCAGCGGCGCCGAGAGCCGCTGGACCTACGACGCGGCCGGCCGGCCCCGGCAGTTGCACACTGGCAGCGGGCACAGCCTCGCCTTCACCCACGACCTGGCCGGCCGGGAGACCGGCCGGCAGTTCGGCATCGCGGCCCTGGCTCACACCTTCGACCAGGCCGGGCGCCTGACCGCGCAGCACCTGACCACCGCACCCGGCACCGCACCCGGCACCGGCGGATGGTCCCGGGCCTGGGCCTACTCGCCGACCGGGTACGTCACCGCCATGAGCGGCCCCGACGACGAGGTGCGCCACCAGGACCTCGATGCCGCCGGCCGCGTCACCGCCGTCACCGGCGCCAACTGGACCGAGCGCTACACCTACGACGAAGCCGGCAACCTCACCGGCGCCGACTGGCCCACCCACGCCGACAACGACGCCGACAGCAAGGCCGCGGTCCTCGGCCGGCGCACCCACACCGGCATGCAGCTGGCCACCGCCGGCCGCACCACCTACGAGTACGACCAGCAGGGCCGCCTCGTCCGCCAGCGCCGGAAACTGCTCTCCGGCGGCCACCGCGAATGGCACTACACCTGGGACACGGCCGACCGCCTCACCCACCTGACTACCCCCGACGGCACCCGCTGGCGCTACCTCTACGACCCGTTCGGCAGGCGCATCGCCAAGCATCGCCTGGCCCCGGACCAGCACACCGTCCTCGAGGAGACCCGGTTCGTCTGGGACGGCACCGCCCTCGCCGAACAGACCCGCACCGACCCCGCCACCGGCACCGCGCACACCTCCACCTGGGACTGGGAACCCGACGGCGAGCGCCCCCTCGCCCAGCGCGACCGCACCCACTATCTGCGCGACGCCCCCCAGGACGAGATCGACGAGCGGTTCTACGCCATCGTCAGCGACCTCGTCGGCGCACCGACCGAACTCGTAGACGAGCACGGCAGCGTCGCCTGGCACCTGCGCACCACCCTGTGGGGAGCACCCGGGCAGCCCGCAGCCGCGCCGGGCGGTCCCGACTGCCCGCTGCGGTTCCCCGGTCAGCAGGCGGACGCCGAATCCGGCCTGCACTACAACCTGTTCCGCTACTACGACCCGCAGACCGCCCGCTACCTCAGCCCCGATCCGCTCGGACTGCGGCCGGCCCTGAACCCGCAGACCTACGTCCACAACCCGCAGACCTGGGCCGACCCGTTCGGCCTCGCTCCCTGCCCCACGCACCTGGGCGAGATGGCGAAGGAGATCGCCGGGCTGCTGCCCAAGCGCAGTCAGGAGTACCAGACCGTGGCGGTCATCGAGGCGATGACCCCGAAGGGCCCGAAGCTCTTCGCCGCCGGCACCAGCTCCAGCCCCCTGACCCCGGCTCAGCAGGCCCACGCGAAGAAGCTCGGACTGATCCCGCTGCCGGCCAGCGAGTACTCACCCAAGACCGACGACTTCGCCGGCCACGCCGAGCAGAACCTGCTGGCGTTCCTCGCCCGCCGCCACCAGACGGACTCCGCCTGGCGTCCGCTCCAGGGCGGCGCCTCGCGCAGCGTGTGCACCGACCATTGCGCGCCCCTCATCCGGGGCAGCGGAGGGCGCATGGTCGGCGACGGCGAGTGGTACTTCCCCCGCGAACGCGGAACCCACCGCCGTCTGTTCACCTGGCTCCCCTGACCCGGTGTGTGCCGCAGCCGCACTCCTCCGGCTGCGGCACACCGGTGAGATACTGAGTGCCGAACCGTCACACGCCAACGACAAGGAGATGTGGACCGGTGACCACCCCCGCACACCTGACCGCCAGCGCCACCGTCCCCGGCACGGAGGAGGCCCTCGGCTGGCCCGACGGATGGCAGCCCCGAGCGGGGGCGGCGTGGATCGTCACCCGCGACGGCGAAGGCATCCTCGCGCACCGGATCCACGACCGGGCCGACGGGGTCTGCGACGACGGCATCGCCTTCCCCGCGCCGTTCGCCGAGCACGGCTATGCCAGCCCGAACGCCGACGCGACAGTCCTGTTCGTCTCCGGCGAGGCGGCGCTGGCGGCCGTCGACACCGCCGGCCGGCGGCTGTGGACCGTGGAACACGACGCGTGGAGCCGCGGCGGGTCCGGTGACGGAGCGTGCGCTGCGAGCCCCGACGGGCGGTACGTGCTGGCCACCACCCCGGGTCCGGTGAACGCGGACGGCTCCTACGACGGCGACCTGTGCATCTGCGTCGACGCGGCGAGCGGAGAAGTCCTCGACCGCGTCGCCCTCACCGCGGCGTCGGCGACCTACACCTTCCACGGCCGGCCCACGGCTGGCGGAGCGCTGCTGCTGTCTGCCGGCCAGGGACAGGAGGAGGCCCTCTCCTACACCGTCGCCTGCACCGACGGGAAACTCGACATCACCCCCGCCGCCCGCCCAGACGAGCTCCTCGCCGGAACCAACCCCGCCGGCGACCGCCTGATCACCCTCGACCGGGCCGGCACCCGCCTCGAACTCCACGCCCTTACCGACGACGGAACCTGGCAGGCCACCGCAGCGATCGCCCTCACCGACCTCCCCGCCGCAGCCGGCGACGACCGCTTCGTCAACCGCCCCGGATTCGTCTCCGACACCGCCGTCATCGCCGCGATCGCCGAGCACGACTTCGCGGAGACCTCCCGCCACTTCCTCCTGGACGCGCAGTCCCTCACCCCCGTCGCCGAAATCGCCTACCCGGCCGCTCCCGGCCCCGACCCGCTCGCCCTCGGCGACGGAACCTGGCTGACCGCGACCGGAGACCATGTCAGCCGCCAGAGCGCCGACCACGAGTAGAGGACCGTGCTTTCAGCGCGCTTCGACCGCTCCCCAGCAACGGCGAAGCGGCCGTAGCCCACGTCGAGGCTCTGCCGCACGGGACACCCGCGGACTGCCGCCCAGTGGGCGGCTGAGAACGCCTCCCACGATCGGTGCCGATGGGCATCTGCAGCTCCGTACGCCCGCGTCCGCGTCCACGACCTTCACGACTGCGCTAGCCTCGAACCACCATCACCGGCAAGTGTTTTGGAGGCTACGATGCGGATGGTGTTCGACCCCAGCGAAGCCGACGCGCTGCGCGCCACAGCCCGGGACGCCGCACTGGAAGACCCCACTCTCGCCTACGTCCTCCTCGACCTGGCGGACCGCGGCATCGACCTGAACGCCTCCCGCACCTGGGACGACATCAAGGCCGAGCGTGGAATCACCCAGGCAGCCGCCCCCGCCAGCGAGGAGCAGCGCGTTGCCTGACCGCCCGCTGCGCCGCGCGGTCATCACCTTCCACGAGGTCGCCGAGCGGCAGATGTCCGAGATGGACGACGCCGCCCTGGAGCGGCTCAGTCCGCACCTGGACATCATTGCGCTGAACCCGAAGACCGCGGGTGTCCAGATGCGCCCGGACAGCCCAGTCCTCGAGTATGCGAAGGACGGCGTACGGGTGGCGTACGTTTCCACGGTGCTCGGCACGATCGTGCTCGTTGCCTATGTCGAGGTCGGCTGAGTCCGTCTGTCGCAGCAGCCGATCGTTCGCGCCCGTGACGGTTTGATGTGATGCAGGCCTGTCACGCGCAGGGACTGGCGTGGCGCCGGGACAAGGGGCCGTGAACGAGCGACTGTCGGCCACGGCGGACCTTCGAGCTGATTGCCCTTGCACGTCACCGATGCCGCCACATGAGGCGAGGCTCTGAGCTCTCCATGCGGCCGGTCTCCCGCTCCCAGCCCTTCGCCTCCACCGGCCGTCGCTCTGGGCGATTTGCGGCGCCCGCCGGTCGGGGCCTCGGTTCAGTTGGAGCTGCGGGTCGGGGGCGCCTCCTCGATGAGGTGGGCGTAGATGACGGTGTTGTCCTGGTATCCGCCGTGGGCGCGGTCGTAGGGCCAGGCGCAGGTGATGAGGCGCAGCTCGGGGCGGCCGGTGGTCTGGTAGACGCGGTCGGTGGGGAACGCGGTTTTGGGGTAGTTCTGGATGTCGTCGACGAGGAAGCGGGCGGTGCTGCCGTCGCTGCGTTCGATGGTGGTGGTCTGGCCGGGGACGAGGGTGGAGAGGCGGTAGAAGACGGCGGTGCCCTGCCGGGTGTCGAGGTGGCCGACGACGACGGCGGTTCCTCCCTCGCCGGGTGTGATGCCGTCGGCGTACCAGCCGGCGAGGTTGCGGTCGTCCGAGGCGGGCGGCGGGAGGGTTCCGGTGGCGTCCAGGTGCAGGGGCACCAGCGGGGCGTCGACGGACAGGCCGGGGATCCGGATCCGGAGCGGCTCGGAGCGCGACATCGGTGCCGGTGGCGTCCGGTCGGCAAGCAGAGTCGCGGGCGCTCCCGAGTGGTGCACGGAGAGGCGCGCCGGCCGGGGGGTGCTGTCCGCGGCGATGGACCAAGCCCCGGCGGAGAGCAGTCCGGCCACCACCAGGAGCACGCCGGGAATGAACACCGAGCCCGGCCGCGGTGTCGGGCCGGGCTCGGGGTGCGGCATCTGGTCGGGCACCGTGCTCTCCCACTCGCAGGGTTGGGGTGAACGCGTCGGCCCGGCCGGCGGTCCGTGGCGGGTCGCCGGCCGGGCGGGGGCTTCAGCGCCGCTGATCCGCGGTCAGGCGGCGGCGGACCACCACCGCGCCTGCGGCGGTGACGACGGCCGCACCGGCGAGACCGGCCGTCAGGAGCCGGGTGTCAGCAGGCCCGCTGCCGGCCGCGACCGCACCCGCGGGAGCCTGGGCGGCAGCAGCCGCAGCGCCACCGGCGGACGGCGCTGCCGCTGCGCCAGCGCCCGCTGCGCCGGCGGTGGTTGCCGCGGGACTGCTCGCTGCGGCGTGCGGCAGGTCCTCGCAGGCGATGCCGTCGTGGTCGGCGTCCAGGTGGTTGGGGTCCGACGGGTCGGCGTTGAGGACGGCTTGGGCCTCCTCCTGTGTGGCGAAGTTCGCGCAATCGAGGTCGCCGGTCTGGGCGTGAGCTATGCCGGCAAGCGGAAGGCCGGCGACGAACGCCAGGAGGGCGGTTGTGGTGGCGGCGCGGAAACGCATGGAACCTCCAGTCGCTATATGGGTCCCCCTCGCTACTCAAGGTATGGACGGCTCTGTCCGTCGCCAGCCGAGCAGGTACTGCAGACGGGTCTGAGGCGGGGACGTTCGGCCTGATCGGTCCAGCGATGAGCCGGAGATGCCCCACTAGGCCGACCGTGTACAGACCAATGCGCTGTCGTCCACGCCAGAGATCCGGCTCTGTCGGGGCGTGCAGGCCACCTTGTGCTCAACGGAGCCGAGGTGAACCGCCCCGGGCGCTTCCTCCTTGGCCCCCCAGGTAGGGCCAAGGCACTACCACTGGTGATGGAGGTTTGGTCTACCCAGCTCCAGCAGGGCTGCGACACTGTGGATCATGATTGACTGGCGACCCCTTGCGTTGCCGCCTTCTCCGAGCCCGCCGCCGATGCTCCCGTGTCGGTTCGTGCAGCTCGGCGAACCGGCCAAGGGACCGGCCAGCCATGTCCGGTCGGATCGGTTAGCTCCGGCCGATACTTCGGCGAGTGGAGAGGCGGCCAGTGACGAATCAGCTCGGCACGCTGTTACGTCGCCTGCGGAAGCAGGCGGGGCTGACGCAGGAACAGGTGGCGGAACGGTCCGGGGTGAGCGTAAGTACCATCCGTCGGCTGGAGAACGGCAGGTCCACTGATTACCGCGTGGGAACGGTCAACCTGCTGGCCGACGCCCTCGATGCCGGGCCGGAGGATCGGCCTCTGCTGGCAGCCGCGATCGCGAGAGTACAGGGGCAAAGTCCGCAGCGGCGCTTGACTCGGATCCCGGTTGCTGCTCGCCCGCGGTCTCGGCCGCCTGCGGCAGGCAGGACCGGTGGAGGTGGACGAGCTGGCCGGGTTCGCCGGGACCGTGACGACCGGCCGGGGCGCTGCCGTCGTGCCTCCCCAGCCGGCCGGGGACTGAGCTATGGCCGCAGGACGAGCTTCCCGGCGGCGTGACCACTCGCGCTCAGCTCCTGCGCCTTCGCGGCGTCCTCCAGCGGAAGGCTCTGCGCGATGCGCACCGTGAGCTTGCCGTCGGCTGCGAGGCGGGCGTACTCGCCGAGGCGGGAACCGAACGGGGCGGGGCCGGAGAAGGTGACGCCCAGCTCGGCGGCCTTCGGATCGGCGATGGTGATGATCCGGTCGGTGCCGCTGAGCAGGTCGATCGACACCTCCAGGTCGCCCGCCCCCGCGGCGTCGTACACGGCGTCGATGCCCTGCGGTGCGGCCTCGCGGACCCGGTCGGCGAGGCCGGTGCCGTAGGCGACCGGGATCGCGCCCAGCGAGCGCAGGTAGTCGTGGTTGCCGGGGGAGGCGGTGCCGATGACCGTGGCGCCGCGGGCGACCGCGAGCTGAACACCGACGGCGCCGGTCACACCCGCGGCTCCGTGCAGCAGGAGCGTGTCGCCTTCCCCGACGCCGAGGGCGTCGAGCACGCGGACCGAGGTCTCGACGGCGACGGGCAGTGCCGCGGCGAGGTCCCAGTCGAGGTCCGCGGGCTTCGGGCCGAAGTCGACGGCCAGCGCGTGCTCGGCGTACGCGCCGGTGACGGTCCAGCCCAGGACCTCGTCACCCACCGCGACGCCGGTCACGCCTTCGCCGACCTCGTCGACGACGCCGGCCGCCTCCACGCCGGGGATCGCCGGGAACGGCGGCGCTATCTGCGGCCTCCACCCGTTGCGGATCTTGTAGTCGAGCGGGTTGACCGCTGCCGCCACGACCTTCAGCCGCACCTGTCCGGGTCCGGCGTGCGGCTCGTCGACCTCTGCGAGGCGGAGGACTTCTGGGCCGCCGAACTCGGTGTAGGTGATCGCCTTCATGTCCTGCTCCAGTGCTCGTCGCTCTAGGTGAAAGACCAACGCTCTAGGTGAAAGATCAACCTTGGCCTGGACCGGCGGGCGCGGTCCAGCCGGTGGATCGGATCCACTCGGCCAGGTCCAGGGTGGCCGGCTCGATCGCCCGCACCACCGCAAGATCCGACGGGTGTTCCGCCGCCTTCGCGAACTGGCGGAACATCGCCCTGTCGAGGTCGCTGGGAAGCACGCTCAACGGGAGGGCCTCGTAACGTGCCGGGAGCCCGGCGCGCGCGCCGAACGCCGCGGCGATCTGAGGGCCCGTCAGCTCGTCGCCGACGAGCTCGACGGCTCCGCCGGGCGCCTCCGCGGTGTCGAGCAGGAGTGCAGCGGCGACCCGGCCGACGTCCCTGACCGAGATCATCTTCAGGGCGACGTCCTCCGGCAGCGGCAGCCTCAGCACGACCTCTCCGTGCTCCAGGCTCGGTGCCATCTCCTCCATGAAGGGGGTTGGGCGAACCATCGCGGCCCTGAGGCCGGACTTCCTCAGGTGCTCCTCGATCGAGTGCTTCGAGTCATGGTGCGGCACACCCCGCTCCCGGTCCGCGCCGAAGACCGAGTTGAACACGACGTGCGGGACGCGTGCCGCGACCGCCGCGTCGACGAGCGCGGTGCCGATGCGGATCTCCGTCTCGACCTCTTCGAGGTTGTTCGCCTCCGGGGTCATGAAGTAGAACGCCTTGACCGCCGTCAGCGCGGCGGCCAACGACGCCGGGTCGTCGGTCCGGATGGCCGCCAGCTCGACGCCGCGGGCGGCCAGCGCCTGAGCCCGGTCGGATTGCGGGTTGCGGACCAGGGCCCGCACCGGGGCCTTGCGGTCCAGCAGCGCGTCGACCACCGCCCCGCCCTGTTGCCCCGTCGCGCCGAAGACTGCGATCGTGCCGGTCGTCTGTGTGCTCATCGCTGCCACCCTTCACTCAGGGCGTGAGCGAGGTGAGCACGAGTCCGGTGTTGACCTCGGCGGTGGGGGAAGGACGACGCGGGCGCGGCGTCCTCGAGCTTGATCTGTTGTGACATGTCTCCACGATGCGTCTGCGGCGCCAGGCGTACCACCGGTATCCCGCCAGGTTCTTCCGATAACCCGCCAGTGTCGGGTAGCCTCAATCGCGTGTCCGACCCCAGCGGCGAGCCGAGCTTCTGCACCGACGATGGGCCGTTGTCGGCGCCACTGGCCCATGGCGCTGACGTGGCCGCGCACTTCCACGACTATGGCCAGCTCCGCTACGCCGCGCGTGGGGCCCTGGTCACAGCGACCCAGGTGGGCACCTGGGTGGCGCCGGCCAGTCGGATCATGTGGGTGCCGCCCTTCGCGGTGCACAGCAGCAAGGCGTACGGCGAGACGGACATCCGGGTGCTGTCGCTGCCCGTGACGCTGACCGGACAGCTGCCGGCCGAGCCGTCGGTTTTCGTGGCGAGCGCGTTGCTGCGCGAGGCCTATCTGGCGCTGATGAGCGAGGGCGAGCCGCTGGAGAGCCCCCGTGCGCGGCTGCTGATCGACGTCGTACTCGCCGAACTCGCCCACGCCGCACAAGAGCCGCTGCGCCTCCCGGAGCCGAGCGACCGGCGCCTCAAGGCGGTCACCGACCTGCTTCACGCGGACCCAGCAAGCCCAGCGACCCTGGCCGAGCTGGGCCACCGCACCGGCGCCAGCGAACGCACCCTGAGCCGACTGTTCGGCAGCGAGCTGTCGATGAGCTTCCACCAGTGGCGTACCCTGCTGCGCATCCAACGGGCGCTGATCGAGCTCAGCGACGGCGCCTCGGTCACCGACACGGCGATCCGGCTGGGCTGGTCGAACCCCAGCAGCTTCATCGACGCCTTCACCGTGCTGGTCGGTCAGACACCCGGAGGCTATCGCTCGTCGGCTCGGTCCTCCCGCAGCACCCATGGGTGAGAGGTTGGCGGGGTAGCCGTAGTTCCTGGCGGAACATCGGTGGCAGCCCAATGTTGCGGGAACCCACGCTGGAAGGGTGACTTCCTCCGCCACCACCCAGAGCTCCTCACCAGCATCGGCGGCCTCGGCCGGTGCGACGCTGAGCGACCTCATCGTCCAGTCGCTGACCCCTGGTGAGATGCTGCTCAAGCTGACCGGCTCCAGCTGTTCGGGCAAGACCACCCTCGCCTACTCCGTGGGCGAGCGGCTGGAGCGGGTCGCCGTGCACGACTTCGACGAGCTCGGCGTACCGGAAGGCGCCGATCGCCAGTGGCGCAACCGCACGACCGAGATGTGGGTGCGTCGCGCGCTGGAGTACCAGGACCGCGGCGTCGACCTCCTGCTGACCGGACAGTCTCCCCTGGGAGAAGTCCTGGCCAGCCCCTCCGCCCCGCTGCTGAATGGAATCGCAGTGTGTCTGGTCGACGTGTCCGACGAGGTCCGGCGCGACAGGCTCACCATGCGCGACTCGGGCCGATGGGACGCTCCGGCAGTTGACGCCTTCCTCGGCTGGGCCGCCTGGCACCGTCGGCACGCCGAAGATCCCCGATACCGACCCGACGTCATCATCGACGACAGCTGGCACCGTATGGCCTGGCACCGCTGGACCGGGTGGACTGCCGACGATCGGCGATGGCGCACCCATCTGCTCGACACCACGAACCAGCCCGTCGCGGAATCCGTAGACCAGGTTGAGCAATGGGTGATCCAACAGCGCGACTCGCTCCGATCCGGCGGTCCCCCCCTGTCGCAGGGCTGGTCAGACCAGACAGCCGCCTGAGCCGACCGCGACTCTTGATCCACTTTCGCAACAGACCCTAGGCCCGCACCTTGGTCATCCCGCAACCGCCGCCGAGCAGTTGATGGTGCTGGCCGCGGCCTCGAACGGCGAGGCCGCCGCGGCCTGGCTACCGGACAGTCGCACCGTGTGCGCGTTCTGGCTCACGCTCGCGGACGACGGCCGGCCCTCCCCGCCGGCGGGACGGCCGGACGGGCGCGGCACGGCGCACACCGTCTCCTGCGGCGACGTACCTTAGCACCCCGGCACAATCGGCCTGAAGGACGACGCCGCGCAGGCCGACGGCATCAGCTTTGTGGTGCTGCTGGCCGGGACGGACGAACCGCTGGCGATGTCCGACGGCTGGGGACGCGAGCGCTGCGGTCCGCTGCGCCAGCAGGTCGCCCGCGCCGCGGACGGCCGCACCTTCCACGTGGCCTCGTACCAGTTCCTGACCCACAGCGGACCGCAGACCTTCACGCACAGCGGCCGCACACCGGAGGCTCGGTTGTGCACTGCCGGCGGCGACCTCTGCCGCGAGCCGATGCCCGTCGGCCGAGCCCATGCCGAGCCCACCGGTCGACGCGCACCGCCGGGCCCGCGGCGGTGGCCGGGCCCACCCGGTCGCTGCTGGCTACGGCGCAGCACTGTCCACCATCGCCGCGAGTTGGCCGGCGGATTCGGGGGTGAGGCGGTAGAAGCCCTGGAGGGAGATGGAGTGCTCCAGGCGCCCGTCGGTGACGTGCCTGAGGGTGCGGGTGTTGCCCCGGTGGTTGCGCCAGGTCAGCTCGGCGAGGAGCTCGCCGGGGACGGGGACGTCGAAGCGCACGGGTGTGGCCTCGACGTGGACGGCCTGGGCGCCGCAGCCGCCGGCGCCGAGCATCGACCAGTCGCCGTGGCCCGGGAACCTCGGCTGGTCCCAGGACTCGGGCGCGGCCCCGCAGCACTCGCCCCGCTCCCGGTCGACGATGCGCATCCGGCTCACCACGTGAACGACGCCCCGGTTGACGTGCACCGCGTACACCTCGTCGCCGGGCTCGGCGCCGGACCAGGCGGGCAGGGAGGTGTGCACGCCGCTGAAGGCGACCGGCGGCCGCCCGCCGGTCCGGCCGGCGCGGCGCAGGGCATGGCAGACGTCGTGGGTCCACAGGACGGTGAAGGCATCGGGCATGCCCGTGATCGTAGGAACCAGCACCGACACCGGCCCGCGGCCGCCCAGCTGAGGGGTGGGTTCGCGCCCGCTCAAGGGGTGCGCCTCGGTTACTTGGCTCGCGCTCTCGCGTGGGTGCCGCGCGGGCACAGCCTCATCGGTCCGATGGTGGTTGCCGTCACCAACCGCCAGCGGTCGCAGGCATTGTCGGGTTACCGGGCGGCCTCGGGTGAGTCGGCGGAACATGATGCCGATCACCGCCCGGCGGATCATCGTCTCGGAGCGCGCCGCAGTTGCCGGGTCCCGGCGGGGGCTGTCTGCGGGCCCGCTAGCATCTTCCGATCGGCGACGGCGGCGTGGAGGAATGCGTGGGGCTGATAAGGCAGTGGCGGACGGCGAAGGCGGGAAGGCTTCAGCGTGAAGCTCGTGGTCTGATGGGCCAGGAGCGCTCGGAGGAGGCCGCAGCTGTCTACCGTGAAGCGATCCGCCTGTGCGCGGCGGTACTTGGTCCGCGTGAAGCCGCAACCTTGCAGTGCCGCCTGGAGCGGGCGCTTGCACTGAAGCGATTGCAGCGTCTGGACGAGGCGGAATCCGAGACGCTGAAGGTGCTAGGGGCGGCCCGTGAGGAAGCCCAGCCGGGCCTGATCGCTGAGGCCCGGCTTCAGCTGGCTCAGATCAAGCGTGACCGCGGCCGGCTCGAAGAAGCGCGGGCGGAGGTCGCCGAGCTCATGGACCTGCCCCACATTCGGGGGAGCGAGTTCCAGTACGACGCCATGGACATCCACGCCCACGCGAATGGTTTTCTTGGCCACCACCAGGCTGCCGCTTCGGAGTTCGAGGCGCTTGCCGAGGCCATCACGGATGCCCACGGAAGCCAAGACCTGCGGGTGCTCAAGGCGCGGAGCGACCGAGTGCAGGTGCTCACCTACCTCGGGCGTTACGAGGAGGCGGAACAGGAAGGCAGGGCGCTCATCGACATCGCCACCTCCAACCGGCCGCGCCTGGTGCCCCTGGAACTCGCCGCGCGCAACGCACTCGTCCTCGCGCTGGCGGCACGCGGTCATGGACCTGAGGCAGAGGCCGAAGCCCGTACCGCCATCAAGCAGGCCACCGCTGCGGAAGGCACCGATGCCGACATCCTGCTTGTGCTCCAACTGGGCCTGGCGCGTTCCCTGAACGCCCAGAGCCGATTCGACGAAGCTCTCTCTATCCTCAAGCCTGCCCTCGAAAGCTTTCCCCGGGTGGAGCAGCACCTCGCGGCCGCCCTTCACCTCGTCAGCGGAACCTCGCTCCTCGGCCTGGGCCGCGGCGCCACGGAACAGGCCCGACTGGCCGTGGACATCTGCCAGAAGAAGCTGGGGTCCCGTCACCACCGTGCTCTGGAAGCCGACACTCTCCACGGACGAGCCCTCGCCGCCCAGGGCCGCGTCGCCGAAGCGACGGAACAGCTCACCGCCACCACGGCCGCTTGGCGCGAGTACTTCGGGGACAACCACCCCAACACCCGGACAGCACAGGTCGCGCTGGACGCCCTGATCGCGCAGTAGCGGGACCGCTCCTGCATTGTGGCCGGGGCACAGTACGCCACCCGGAGAATGACAGGCTGCTCCGGCCAGGCGGTGCAGCAATCCGGCCTCGCAGCCGGAGACCGGCGCGATGTCGAACTGCACCCGACCTGACTGCAGCGGCCCCTCGCTTCCGCGGTGGGCCGGCACGGGTTGATCCACCAGCCCGTCAATAAAGTGAGGCCTGCCCGTCGACGGCCCGGCTTGGCCGGGGGAGCACCACGGTGCCGGTTAGCGCTTCGCGCACTCGCACTGCGAGCGAGGTGTTGCGGCGGTCCGCGGGCTGACTGATCGCCCTCTCGAGTGCGTTCGGGTCGCCGACGAGGACGAGCATCTGCTTGGCGCGGGTGACGGCGGTATAGAGCAGGTTGCGCCGCAGCAGGAGGTAGGAGGGGCCGGACATGGTCAGGGGGACGACGACCATCGGATACTCGCTGCCCTGAGCGCGGTGCACGGTGATGGCATAGGCGTGGAACAGTTCGTCGAGCTCGTCCCAGGCGTAGACCACCTCAGTGCCGTCATCGTCGGTGCGCATCCGCAGCTGGCGCTCCTTGGCGTCGATTTCGGTGACCTTGCCGGTGGTGCCGTTGACGACGCCCTTGCGGGGGTCGTTGCGCACCGCGATGACTCGGTCGCCGCGACGGTACGGCCGGCCGTCGGCGAAGTGCTGCGGGGTGTTGTCGCGGTGGGGGTTGACCTTGGCCTGGATGGCGAGGCCGAGGTCGTGGGTGCCGAGCGGGCCCTTGGTGCCGGGCGCGAGGACCTGGATGTCGCAGGTATTGAGGCCGTACCGCTCGGGCAAGCGGCGGGTGACGATGTCGACGACGGTGTCCTGGATCTCCTGTGGCTCCGGCAGGGTTCCGTCCTCGGGCCGGCGGACGTCGATGAACCAGAAGTCGGCGCCGTTGCGGATGGACCGGCCGTGGTTGATCTCGCGGGCATTGGTGACGATCGCGCTGTCCTGGCTCTGCCGGAAGATATCGACCAGTTCGGTACGGGGAAGCTCGTCGACAGCGAGCAGGTCCCTCAGGACCTGGCCCGGCCCGACGCTCGGCAGCTGATGAACGTCGCCGACGAGCAGCAGATGCACCCCGGGTGCGAGCTTGCCCAGGAGCCGGTCCAGGAGCGGCAGGTCCAGCATGGACGCCTCGTCGATCACGATGAGGTCCGCATCCAGCGGATCGTTGGCCTCGAACAGGCTCACCGGGGTGCTCTCGTCCTCGCGCCGACCTTTGATCAGCCGGTGCACCGTGGTGGCGCTGCGCCCGGTGAGCTCGGCGAGGCGCTTGGCGGCCCGCCCCGTCGGTGCGGCCAGCGCGACGCGGCCGCTGGCTGCCTCCACGAGGTCGACGATCGTCCGGACAGTAAACGACTTGCCGCAGCCCGGTCCTCCGGTCAGGACCGACACCGGCTCGGTGAGTGCCATTCGCACCGCGGCTTTCTGGGCCGGTGCGAGTTCGACAGCGCCGTCCAGCACCTCCAGCGGCCCGTTGCGCCGCGCGCCGAGTGTGGCCAGACGGGTCCCGGTCGCGCGCAGGCGGGCGACGCGGCTGGCCACGCTGCTCTCCGCGGCGTGCAGGCGCGGTGTGAAGACTGCGGGGAGCAGCCGACCCGTCCCGTTGGGGATGTCCTGAGCGATGACGCGCTGGTCGGCGACGAGGGAGGCGAGTTCGGCCGGAAGCAGGTCGGCGAGGGACTCGTCCTCGCCCAGATTCTTGATCGTTTTGCGGTACAGCTGCTTCTCCCACAGGAAGCAGTGCCCGCCGGCGTTCTCCAGGCTGTGCAGCATCGCGGCCTGCAGACGCTGCGGACTGCGTTCGGGCAGGCCCAGCCAGAGGGCGAGCCTGTCGGCGGTGACGAACCCGATCCCGTACACCTCGGTGAGCCGGTACGGGGTCGCCTGGACGATCTCCAGGACGTCGGTGACCTCTTGGGCCTCCTGCAGGTCGATGCGGAAGTGCCGGACGATGCGCGGGGCGTGGGTCGCGCTGATTCCCGCGCTTTGCAGGAGGACCATGAGCTGGCGGATTTCCTGGTGGGCCTGCCAGGCGGCGACGATCTCCCGGTACCGGCTGGGCCCGATGAGATGGACCTCCAGCAGCCGCTCGGGGGCCGTGTCGATGATCTGCAGGGTGTCCAGCTTGAACTCGTCGACGATCGCGTCGGCGAGCTTGGGGCCGATCCCGCGCACCAGCCCGGAGGCCAGGTAGGTGCGGATGGCGTGGATCGTGGCCGGCTCGACGTACTGGCAGCCGCTCGCCCGGAACTCGCGGCCGTAGGATGGGTGCACCGCGAAGCTGCCGGTCAGCCGCAGGGTCTCGCCCGGGTGCACTCCGTGCAGGGCCTCACCCTTGGCGGTCAGGCTCTCTCCGCCCTCCAGGCCCAGTCGCACCGCGGTGAACCCGCCGCCTCCGACGTACAGGATCCGCTCGACACTGCCGTCGATCGTCTCCAGGCGCTGCTCTTCCACTCTCGGCTTCCCGTCCCCTCGTCCCGCCGACGCCGCGCGCCAGCCATGTTCGTGTCAGCGGCGCGCCGCCGCCGTGCGGCTTGCTCGTCAGCGAGCACAGTCCGGGCCCGGTCGAGGGAGGCGAGTGCGGTCCATCCCCCGATCGAGACTTTCGGGTCCTCGGTGAACCGCCGTGGAACGACCTTGCCAGCGAGCACCCAGGCGACGAAGTCCTCCAGGGTGACACCCCCGACCTGGTTCCAACACGCCAGCGGGAGACCGCGAGCAGGGTCGGGCGTTTGCCCGACAAGCCGCCACAGACCGGCGGCGATCAACCACCTCCCGCCCTGCGGTCCGGGCGGCTGCATTCCGACAGCGGGCTCCACCGCGAGCCATCGCTCACCGGTACCGAGAGCAACCCAGCATCCCACCACCTCGTCGGCGGCCACCCGCGCGTTCCGCTGCTGCATCTTCTGGGCCGTGATCGACGCGAGCTGCACCTCCCAGCCGACCCGACGGCCGTCCGGTGCCGTGGCGAGCACGTCTGTGCGCCATCCTCGCCCGGCCGCTTCCAGCTCGGCGTGGCCTCCGGCTACGCTCAGCAGCGCGGCGATCTCCAGCTTCAGCAGGTGGTGCTCGATCGTCTGCTCGGCGAGATTGCAGCGTTTGTCGCCAAGGTCGCGAGCGAAGTAGCGCAGTCGCCGTGGAGGCGGAGGGACCTTTGCGGGCATTCCATGCCCGCAGTCCGGGCATCCGAGCGGCACCCGCGGCCGGACCCGGTGGATCGCCGCCCACGACCACCCGAACCCGAGCACCCGATCGGTCGCGTCCAGGAGAACGCGCTCAGCGTGGACCGCAGTGAACGACATCGCCTCTGCCCCACCCGGTCCGCAGCCGTCAGCGGCGGACCTGGCGGCCCAAGCCGAGCCCCACCGGGCGGCCGCGGTTCTCGGCATCCGCCTGCGCCAGCACGCCGGTCATCACGAGGGCCTGTACGACCGGTGCCCACTGGCCGAGCAGGCCCATCACGTCCGGCAGCGTCGCGGCGTACGCCCACTCCGACTCGAAGACACCTTCCAGGTCAACAAGGAACCGCGGTTCGCTGACACGCCGGTACACCCGGAGCTTCAGGGGCACCCACGACTCGGTGTCGTCCTCCGGGGTCCCGCACCACAAGTGGAAGCCGGCCTCGCGCATGGCGGCCTCCCAGTCCTCCGCGGCCGCGGCGAGGGACATGACGGGGTCCTGGTGTAGGGGCTCCCACCGCCCGTCCTCAAGGACCCGCGCCTGGGGCACCTCTTCGACGAGGTGGCCGGTAGAGCCATCGACTGCGACGGTCGCCATCCCACGCTCCTGATCGAGCGGCAGTCTCGCTGCCACGGTCGGCTGGCTCCACCGTCCAGCACTATTTGGACAACCCTCGCACAGCCCCGAACCCGGATACGGCCGAATTCATCCGGACGGTGGAACTGGAGCAGTCACGACCATATCCCCGCGCGGCGCGTGCCCTGACCCGCTGGACAGTCCGTCACACACCGCAGCCGGCAGCGGAGGCGTTGCCCGCTCCCGGAGGACGCCCGGGAAGCACCACCGTGCTGCGGGTGAGAAGGAGCAATAGTCAAGATCTCGGGCCGAGGTGACGTGGCGGTCCCGCCGTTCCCGGCGCGTTGGATGCGTGTGCTAGCCAGGGGAGTCGCGCTCTGGAGGCCGCCACGCTGGGGCGCCCAACAAGGCCGATCCTTATGCTGACGGTCGTGCAGGTACTCGGTATGAGCAGTGAGGACGAGATGGTCGCCTGCTTCTTGGGTGGCGAGCTGTCCAGCCGGAGGTTAGCGCTCGGCGGGCTCGAGCAAGCGGACGTCCACTGCCTGGCCCCGGGTCGCTCCGCCGGTACCGACGGCCAGGTCGGGCCGCGCCGGGTCGGCGACGACCAGCGGTCGGTGGATCCCTGTCGTAGCGCTTGAGTGTCGGCTTCCATGGATGGCTGGTCGCTCCGTTCGGGCAAGTCAGTTTGCCTTTTCACCAGTTGGGGATGAAGTCTTCCTTGTTGAACCTCGGGTGGGCGTGGGAGGTCGGGGCGAGTCGGACCGGGCCGATGAGGTCGATCCCGCGGTCGGTCCTGGCCCCGTGGATGGTGCCCGGGGTGACGTATCCGCCGTCGACCAGGTGCTCGGCCAGGGCGAGGCCGCCTCGGTGGACTGGCCGAGCTGGGCACTGGTCCGGTCGGCACCAGCTCGACGAAGACTTCGCCACCTCTCTGCACTTCCTGGCGACCCAGGACGAGGCGCAAGACGGCAGGTGCCCGTTGGGAATGGGAAACAACCGAGCCCTCTCGCTCAGGAGCGAAGAGGGCTCGGCTGTTCCCGCCGGCTACCTCTCGATGAAGGTCTTGGGCCGTGGCACGTCGACGCAGTACGTTTCGCCGTTGTAGCGGAAGCAGTACTGCCGCGTCGGCGGAAGCGACTGCGGCCCCTCGGAGTGCAGCGCTTCAGCTTTGGGTCCTGCTCCACCTCGACTTACCTCAATGCCGACCTCGCCAAGCCGCTGCTGCAGCTGGCTAAAGGTCAGGGAGCTGTTGCGGTGGGTGGCTGCGAGCTGGCTTGCTAGTGCGGCCGCGGCCAGCACCGTGGTTCCCTCTACCTCGGGAGAGGGATCCCCACCATGGATCGCCTTCCACAGCGCGATGATCCAGGCAACGTCGAGCTCGTGCAGGTACAACTCTCTGGTCTGTGCCATGGACCACATATAGGCCCGTCGGGCTGGCGATCCATGCCGACGCACACGAACGAGGGAACATACGCCCCACTTGGGCGAGGCTACGCGCCCGCTGGGAGCCGCCCCTCCGGGCAGCAGTCACCGCCTTGGCAGCCGCCAGCCACCCTCACCCTTGGCCACCGACGCCCGCTCCTTCGGCCTCAACGTCGCCAAGGTCCTCAAGCTCCTCGGCCTCGCCACCGGCCACCGACACGCCGTCCAGAAACGGGCCCGTCATCGTCGGCAACCCCTGGTATCGGTCGATGTCCGACCCATCGCCGAGGGCCGCACCCCCGTCAGCCCCCGCTCCGGCGTCGCCGGCGCCACGCCGTCGAGATCGCCCGCTACGACGACCAACTCCACGAGTACTGGATCACCAACAGCTGGGGCACCGCCTGGGGCGACAACGGCCGCGGCTACCTCACCAGCACCGACGTCGCCTGGCTCCTCGCCCAGCACGGCGACGTCACCACCCCCGACTTCACCACCGCCTGACCCCAGAAGGGACCCCACCCACCATGCGCGCACCCATCGAAGCCAAGGTCAAGGCCGCCAGCTTCGCCGCCGGCCCCCTCACAGCCCTCCTCAACGACGTCCAGACCGACAACACCCTCCTCAACCCCCTCCCCACCTGGACCCAGGCCATCGCCATCCCCCTGATCCCGCCCGCCCTCACCTTCCTCGCCGGCTACCGGCGCCCGCCACACCCACCGCGACGACCCCGCCGCCCACGCCGCCGCCGACACCGCGGCCCACTGATGAACCGCTGCGCCGACCACCCGGCTGCGCCCGACCGGTCGGCGCAGCACCCGCACAGACCCCGGAGAGGGGGTGAGCAGAATGTCGGACAGCGACCTGACGGTGGGTGAGCTCGGACGGATGGTCGGTGCGCTTCGCGAGGACTTCGAGAAGTTCGTGGAGGGCGTCTACGCGCGCCTGGACCGGGTCGTGTCCACCGAGGTCTACGCGATCCAGACCGCACACGTTGACCAGCGGCTCAACGACCTCGCCCGGGACATCTCGGTGGCCCAGCGCGATGCGCAGACCGCCCTCGCCTCGCTGGAGGCGTACAAGCTGGCCGAGGTGAGCCGCCGCGAACGCGAGCGCCAGACCCGCCTCGCGCAGCTGGTCCTCCCCGTGCTCCTTGCGGTGTTCTCGGCCGCTGTCTCTGTGGTCACCGCGGTCGTCTCGCTTCACTGAACCCGCTCTGGGGTTGGGCGGTCGGTCGTTGGGAGGGGCATCCAGTGGCCGTTGTGTTCAGCCAGCGTCGTCGGCAGGATGGGCACGGAACGGACCGGCACGGGGGAACTGGTCTCTCGCTGCCGCTGCATGCCCGAGAGGACCAGCATGAAGATCCGCACGTTCGCCTCCGCAGCCACCGCATTAGGGCTGACCGTTGCCCTCGGCCTGACAGAGGCTGCGAGCGCCCAGGCCGTCACCACCAGCGTCCGGCCCGCAGCCTGCAACCGGATCGAGGTCGGCGACTCCATGCCCTACACCGTCCCGGGCTTCGATGTCGTCGGTACTGTCTCGCAGCAGTACGACTCCTGCAGCGGTAACACCATCGCGCACTGGGACTGGAACCTCATGGCCAGCACGGTGCCTGGCTTCTACAACCTGAAGGTCACGCTCGGCCTCGGCTCGATGGGCTTCTACGGAGGAGTACCGGACTGGGACTGGACGAACACGAAGACCTTCAGCCAGACACCGGGCGGCGGCTTCGACTACGCCCTGCGGCACGGAGCTGCCAGCCCCGACTCCTGGCGCGCCGGAGCCATCATCGACAACAGCGGCTGCGCCGCCTGGACCTCACAGCACTGGTACGCCAACGGCTCGGAGACCGCGGGCCCGTACGCCGGCTGCGGCGACACCCAGAACCTGACTCAGATCCCGTGGACCCGACCCTACTGACGCTGTGGTTTTCGCCGCTGCTGTCTGCGAAGCGCCCCGCCCGGCTCAGCCGGACGGGGCGGTTTCGCCGTGGGGGGCGTCGGAGAAGGTTGTCACCTGTCAGCCGTGCATCAAGGTCCTGGCATCGGTGTTCGATCCGCACAGGACCACGCACACCGTCTCGCCGCTGCCGGGCCGGTAGCTGCGGGCGGCGGCCGCCGTGCGGGTCGGCAGGTCCCGGCCCTCCTGGTGCCGGTCGGCGGCGGTGAGGGCGGCGAGGGCCGTGGCCGCGCCGTGCTCGACGGCCAGGCGGCGGTGGTCCCACAGGGCCTGCCGGGCGCGAACGATGTCCTCGTCGGTGACGAGAACGGAGTGCACGTCGCCCTGCTGGGCGGCCGCGAGGGCCATGGCGGAGGTCCGGCGGGCGCCGAGGGAGTCCGCTGCGACGGAGTCGACCGTCACGTCGACCAGGCGGCCGGCCTCGATCGCGGCGTTCAGCGCCCGGCAGTTCTCCGGCTCGACCGCCACCGTGCGGATGCCGTGGTGCTCCGCGGCGGTGGCGATGCCCGTGAACAGGCCGCCGCCGCCGACCGCGACGACGACGGTGTCCAGGCCGGGGATCTGCTGGCGGATCTCCTCCAGCAGGGTGCCAGCCCCGGCGGCGATCAGCGGGTGGTCGTAGGCGTGGGAGGCGAGCGCGCCGGTGGCCGCCGCGAACTCCTCGCACGCAGCGAGCGCCTCCGCGTACTCCAAGCCGACGAGGCGGACATCCGCACCGAAGCCGCGCAGCTTGGCCACCTTCACCGCCGGGGCCGTCGCCGGCAGGAACACCGTGGCGCGCACGCCCTGCTGCTGCGCGGCCCAGGCGCACGCCAGGCCGGCGTTGCCACCGGACGCGATCGTCACCCCGGACGCCGGAAGGGTGCCCGCGTCGCGGTGCGCCTCGAGGAAGTTCCGGGCGCCGCGGGCCTTGAACGAGCCGGTGTGCTGCATGAACTCCAGGGCCAGCCACACCTCGCACGGCTGATCGACCCGGTCGTCGAGCGGGTCGCGGTGGCCGGTACGGATCGCACCCGGGTCGACCGGGGCCATGGTGACCGGGCGCACGCGCCCGGCGATCCGGTCGGCGGCTGCCTTGATGTCCCCGTAGGTGAGGGTGTGCATGGTGCTGCTCCAGCGGTTGGGGGTCACGACCAGGCGACGAGCTGGCCGGTGGTGGTCAGGCCGAGGAAGAACGCGAACGCGATCCGGCGGCCGCCCCGGTTCGGCGCGACCGCGTGGTAGTTGGCGGGGTTGAACAGCAGCCCGTCGCCGAGCTGCGGGGTCAGGCTGACGCTCTGGAACCGCTCCACCGCCTCCGGGCGGTAGCCGTAGGCGTCGCGCGCCTGCTCGTCGGCCGGCTCCCAGCGGTGGCGCCACACCGTCGTCGCGCCGCCGCCCTCGGGGACCGCGACCCACACGTTGAACGCCAGCTGCGCGATGACCTCCTGGTCGAACGCGCCGGTGGGGAACTCGCGGTTGATGTCGTCGTAGTGCACCAGGGCACCCGCGTTGATCTCGCGCAGCGTGCCGCCGAACACCGCCCGGCCGGCGATGGTGGCGGGGGTGACGGCGGCGCCCCACGCGGAGCCCAGCCGGGCGAGGGAGAGCGCGATCGGGTCCTGACGCAGCCCGGCCCGCTGCCACGCGGCACGGGCGGCCTCGGCGTCGTGCCAGTAGCGCCCGTCCAGGCCGCCGTTCGCGGTGCGGTAGTCGTTGAGGGCCGGGCCGAACCGCACGATCGGGGTCGGGACCCGGGCGGGGTCGTAGTCCGCGGTGGGGAGCCGGTCCACGGCGGCGAGCGCGGCCGCGCACACCGCCGGGTCGAGGAAGCCCGGCACGCGGACGGCGGCCAGGGTGCCGGCCGCGAGCGTGGCCAGGTGACGGTCGGTGAAGCGCGGTGCGTCGGCGGCGTGGAACAGCGGGTCGAGCGCCGTGGTGCCTGGCATGTCGCCTCCGTAAGGATGCATGAGCCTACCGTGACGGTACGCCGTACCGTACGCTGTTCCGCATGCCAAGGCAATCCGCTTCCCTCGACCTCGCCACCCCCGAACACATCGCCGAACAAGCACTCCTGATCGTCGATCAGGACGGCCACAGCGCACTCAGCTTCCGCACCCTCGCCGCCGCCCTGAACATCTCCGTCGCCTCACTCCAGCGCCGCTGCACCGACCTCGCCGGCCTCCTCGACCTGGTCACCGACCACCTCGCCGCCCGCCTGCCCGACATCGACCCCCACACCGACTGGGCCACCGCCACCGAAGCCCGCTTCACCGCCCTCTACCGCCTCCTCACCGACCACCCCGGCCTCGTCGCCCTCCGCGGCGCCCGCCCCTGGCTCGGCGAGAACCTCCTGCGCCGCCTCGTCGAACCCCAGCTCGCCCACTCCATCGACGCCGGCCTCACCCCCGACGACGCGGCCGCCACCTACCGACGCCTCTACCTGCTCACCCTCGGCAGCGCCAGCTTCGTCGACCACCACGACCCCAAGGCCGCCCAGACCACCACCCGCCGCGCCCTCGCCGCCCTCGACCCCGACGAGTTCCCCACCCTCACCGGCCACATGACCGCCGTCCTGAAGGCCGTCGTCGACCACGACGTCTACTACGGAGCCCTCCGCCAGCTCATTCAGGCCGCCGACCCAGCGAACGCCCGCCCGTGACCACCCCGGCCCCCACCCCGGCCGCCTGGCTCGCCCAGGCCGCCACCGACCCACAGGCCGTCCTGCAGCGGCGGGAGTCCAGCCCCACCCAGGTCGTCGCCCTGCCCGCCGGCACCGCCTGGGACCTCGTCGCCACGCGCCTCGACCTCGCCGAACGCGTCCTCGACGTCCTCAACCCGCCCCGCAGACCAGGCGCCCCCGTCCTCGTCGACGCCTGCGCACAGCTCGCCTACTTCCTCATCCCGCCCGGCCGACGCTGGACCTCAGAGATCGGCGGAGCCCGACACCTCGGCCCCGGCAACTGGCTCCCCGTGCCCCACCCGGACGAGCAGAGCAGCCCCTACGCCCGCTGGCTCATCCCCCCGGACGGCACCGGCACCCTCCACCAGATCAACCGGCTGCGCACCGCACTCGCCTACGCCTTCCCCCTGTACGTCCAGGAGATCGAGGCCGAGATCGCGCCCACCCAGCGGCTCATCGCCGCCCTCGACAGCACCTGGTGACAGCGCAGCCCCGCGCGGCGGCTACCGGGTGGGCAGGCGGTAGACCATCCCCGAGCGGTCCCCGCGCACCACGGTCCGCTCCACATGCACCGGGCGCCCGTCCTCGCTGGAGTACACCCGGGTCACCTGCAGCACCGGAGAGCCGGCCCGGGTGACGAAATGCTGCCCCTCCTCGGGCGACGCCGGCCGCGCGGCCAGCATGTCGACCGCGGTCAGCGGCCCGACGCCGAGACTCGCCATCCGCGCCTCCACCGACTGCCCCGCGAGCGGACCCTCCTCCGGCAGCATCACCGGCGAACCGTCCACCAGCTCCCGCGGCTCCCAGCACGTCGACAACCGCGTCGTCCGCCCCGCCACCCGATGCAGGTACTGCGTCTCCACCAGCCGCGCACCCGGCTCGACCCTCAGCAGCTGCGCGATCTCCGGCTCCGCCGACACCGACCGCGTCCGTGACGACCACTCACCGACCGGCCCCGCCTGCTCCTCCTGCGCCCGCAGAGGCAGTGCCACCGGCGCGGCGGCCGGGCCGGTGCGCTCGACCTGGCGCAGCTTCGCCGGGACGCGCACCACCATGCGGGCGCCGGGCCGGCTGTCGAGGAGCTGCTCGGTGACGAGGATGCCGCGGGCGGCGGCCATCGTGCTGGAGGCCGCCCCGTACTCCTTGCACAGCTCGCGGTGGCTCGGCAGCTGCTCCCCGGGCTTCCACTCACCGGCCAGGATGCGGCGCCGCAGATCTGCGGCGATCTCCACGTAGGAGCTCGACCTGCCAGCCGAGCGCTGTACCTGCTGCAAGACATGCTCCCTCGCTGACCGATAGTCCGGCCTTCACTGGCTCTGACGTGGAGAATAGACCGTTCTGGATCAGATTACAGAAAGTGTTCGCAGGCGGGCGGCGATCTACTCGGGGCTCCACTCCAGGTCGAGCTTGGCCTGGACCTCGGCGCGGTGGTGGGCCAAGTCGGCGTCGTAGATGCCCTGGTCGTGGGCGAGGGTGTTGCGCCGGAGGTCGCGACTGACGGTCGACGCGGCTCGGCCCAGGTGTTCGGCGATCTCCCGTATGCCCAGGTCGCGTTCGCGAAGTGTCGCAAATCTGGGCGCCGACCCGCTGCTCCCGGCGCCGCGGTCTCTGGTTGTCCGCCCACGGACCTCGCCGCCTTCTTGCCCGCGCGAGGGCCGCAGCGAGGACTACGAGACTTGAGAGCTGACCGCTCTACCGGGGGTTGGTGACCGATCCGGCGGCGCCTGTGGACGAAGGTGTCGTGCCGGTGAGGTGGGCGTAGACGACGGTGTTGTCCTGGTATCCGCCGTGTGCGCGGTCGTACGGCCAGGCGCAGGTGATCAGGCGCAGTTCCGGTCGGCCGGTGGGCTGGTACACGTGGTCGGTGGGAAAGGCGGATTTGGGGTAGTTCTGCACCTCGTCGATGGAGAAGATTGCGGTGCTGCCGTCGCCGCGCTGGACGATGGTGGTCTGGCCGGGCGTGAGGGTTGACAGGCGGTAGAAGGCGGCGGTGCCCTGGCGGGTGTCGAGGTGGCCGACGATCACGGCGGTTCCCGTCTCGCCCGGTGTGGTGCCGTCGGCGTACCAGCCGGCGAGGTTGCGGTCGTCCGATGCGGGTGGGGGCAGCGTTCCGGTGGCGTCCAGGTGCAGCGGTACCAGGGGGGTGTTCACTGACAGGGCGGGGATACGGATCCGGACCGGTTCGGCGCGCGGCGTGGGCGTCGGTTTTGAGGCCAGCATGGCGGTTGGGCGGGCTGCCGTGTGGTCAGTGGCGGGACGCGCCGGTGGAGGAGTGTTGGCGTCCGAGGCCATGGACCAGGAGCTGGCCGCGAGCAGTCCGGCCACCACCATCAGCACTCCGGGAATGAACACCGAGCCCGGCCGAGGTGCTCGGCCGGGCGTCGTACGCGATACCTCTGTGGGCACCCGGTTCTCCGTCTATCGCCGGATCGGGCCGATCCGAGTGGGGTGGCCCGGCGGGCGGATCACGGTGGACCCGCCGCCAGGCCCGGGAGCGTCAGCGCTGCTGATCCGCGCTCAGACGGCGGCGGACAACCAGGGCGCCTGCCGCAGTGACGACCGCCGCACCGCCGAGGCCAGCCGCGAGGAGCCGTGTGTCCGCCGGCCCGCTGCCGGCAGCGACCGCGCCTGCGGGAACCTGGGCAACAGCCGCCGCGGCGCCACCGGCGGCAGGTGCTGTCGTGGTGGCCGCCGTACCTGCGGCAGCGGCCGCGGCCGGGCTGCTCGCCGCCGCGTGCGGCAGGTCCTCGCAGGCAATGCCGTCGTGGTCGGCGTCCAGGTTGTTCGGATCCGACGGGTCGGCGTTGAGAACAGCCTGCGCTTCCTCCTGGGTGGCGAAGTTCGCGCAGTCGAGATCGCCTGTTTGGGCGTGCGATATGCCAGTGAGCGGAAGGCTGGCGACGAACGCCAGAGCGGCGATCGATGTCGCGTCGCGGAGACGCATGGAACCTCCAGTAGCCAGGTGTGTCCCCGTCGCTACTCAAGGTATGAACGGTTCAACCATCCGCCACCCGGGCGGTAGCGGCGGCGGCCTCCAGGTGGCCCCGCTGCGCGTGGCAGACGCCCTGGTCGGTGGGTTGTGGAGCGGAAATGGCCCACTAGTCCGGTCGTGTACCTACCGGACTGGTCGTGACGGGTGGCCCGGGGTGGCCGCGCAGTCTGTCCACGAGTGCGCCGAGCGCTGGCGAGGCGGTGCGCTCGAGGACACGCTCGGGTGAGTGCGGTGGGCGTGGCGGTGAGACCTGCCGGCAAGGTCACCGGCCGCGTGGGGCTGGCCGCGATTCCCTGGCTGTGCTCACTCGCTGTTAACCGAGCGAGTCAGGAGCCGGATGTGGCCAGCGTGTGTGCGCGGCCTGAGCAGCGCACCACGGGGCGAGCTTTGCCGCCGTGCATCCGCGGTCCCAGCCTGATTACGTTGGCTGCCGCTCGCGGCGACCCTGGCCGAGCGCGACGACTACATCGGCGTCCCGACCTGGTTCGGCTGGGAGCTCGGCTGGCAGCACGAAGGGATGAGGAGCCGAACCCCGAGCTCCGCCCACCCCGCCCTGACGGCTGGTCATGGACCGTGCTTCCTGGCCCCCTTCGGATGATCAGGACGGCGCGGCCGTCACCTCGCCCGCGCCCTCGCGGTTGGGACCAGTGTCGTCCCCGCCGTGTCAGGAGAAACCTCGTGCGCATCCGCCCCTTCCTGTCCGTGGCCGTTGCCGCCGCGGCAGCCATGGTCCTTGCCGTCCCCGCCGGCGCCGCGGCGCCGGCGACTCCCTTCAGTGGACACCGGGCGGCGGGGGAGGTGGTCGCCACGACGCTGTACGACGCGATCGACGCGCTGCCGGTCGCGGACGAGGACCGGACCGGGTACGTGCGCACCGCGTTCCGGCACTGGATCGACGCCGACCGGGACGGGTGCGACACCCGCAAGGAGGTGCTGATCGCCGAGGCGGTCGAGGCGCCGGAGGTCGGACCGAAATGCCCGCTGACCGGCGGAGTGTGGCTGTCCCCAT
Source organism: Kitasatospora cinereorecta (assembly GCF_024172095.1). Classification (GTDB taxonomy): domain Bacteria; phylum Actinomycetota; class Actinomycetes; order Streptomycetales; family Streptomycetaceae; genus Kitasatospora; species Kitasatospora cinereorecta. The sequence goes on from NZ_JAMZDX010000002.1 coordinate 1,140,077, forward strand.
ACGACGACCTGGTGCTGGAGGACGCTCGGCTCCTGGACGTCGACCACGTCGTACCGCTCGCCGAGGCATGGGACTCCGGAGCCTCGAACTGGAGTGCGAAGGAGCGCGAGGCGTACGCCAACGACCTGGACGAGCCCCGCGCGCTGATCGCGGTCTCCGCCAGGTCGAACAGGGCGAAGGCCGACAAGGACGTGGCCGACTGGCTGCCGCCCGCGACCGGCTACCGCTGCACCTACCTCACCGACTGGACCGCGGTGAAGACCCGCTGGGGCCTGGCCGTGGACCAGCGCGAGGCGGACACCCTCCACCAGCTCGCCGCCGACTGCCCCAATGAGCCCCTCACCGTCGCCCTCGCCCGATGACCCCGGCGGCGGACGTGAGTGGCGACTGCCCGGCCACGGCCACCGTCCAGCTCGACGGCGTGCCCTGCACGGCCGTCTGCAACCTGCCGGCCGACCGCCCCGGCACAGGGCACGAGGACCTGATCCTCGGTGCCTGGACCGAGCCGCCGGGCGAGCACCGGCCGCGCGAGCACGGGTGACGTGCCCGCCGGGTTCGCCGGACAGGTGAGGGCCGGCCCCGCCGAGGCCGCGGCTACTCAGAGGGGTGACGGATTCATCGGTTCGCTCTCGCCCCTGAGGGGCGGGGTGTTTGAAGCGGGCATGACCGGACCAGGATCTTTCTGCCCCGACGTCTTGTTTCGAGCAGGCGTGGGGCTCCACGCGGTGCACGACGTCGTGGACCGCGTGACTGCGGCCCTGAGGGCTCGTCAGTTTCGGTGCGGTGTCGGGGATCGGCCGGGCGGCCGCGATCCCCGGGCCCGGTGTGTCTGGCGGCGCTGCGCCAGTGGCCACGCAGTGATCGCGCCGTCCGCGGCCGCTGACGGAGGCCGCCTGTCTGAACCACGAGTGACTCAGGAAAGGAACAACAGTGTGACTGGCTCGGCCATGTACCACTTCTATGCGGTTCAGGACGGTTCGACCCCCTCGTTCCAGGACGACGGGGAGACGTTCGCACTGTCGGTGATCGACCCGGTGGCCGGTGAGCTGGTCGGTACCGCGCGGGTGCCGGGCCAGGACCCCGGGGAGATGGTCGCGCATCCCGACGGCAGCCGCCTCTACATCCCCGCCAGGACCGCCTACCGCGACTTCGCGATCATCGTCGTCGCCACCGAGTCGATGGACGTCACGGCCAAGATCGACATGCCGAACGCGGCAGCGGACCTGGCCGTCTGCGCCGACGGCAGTCGCCTGTTCGCCGCGACCGGCGGTTTCGGCGGGGCCGGCACGGTGGCCGAGATCGACACGGTCGCGAACAAGGTCGTCCGCACCATCGACGGCGTCACCGACGACCTCGGGCACCTGGCGGTCAGCGCGGACGGCCTGCGCCTGTACGGCGGGCTCTCCCGGGACCGGAACCTGGAGGTGCGCCCGACGCTCCTGGCCGAGGGCACGGTGGGCGACGCGGTGGACTTCAGTGGGCAGGCCTACGGCCCGAGCGGCGTCAAGCTGCTGCCCAGCCCGGACGGCACCCGCCTGCACGCCCTCCACGGCTACACGGGGAAGCTCGTCGCCCTCGACCCCCTCACACTCGCCGTCACGGCCCGCTACGACGGCGGGGGCCGGCCCCGCGACATCGCCCTGTCCACCGACGGGCAACACCTGTACGTCGTGTGCGCCGAAGGCGAGGGCAGGATCCTGCAGCCCGCAACCCTCAAGGAAACGGGGCGGTTCCCCGCCAACGGGAACACGATCAGCGCGGTGTCCGACGGCACACTCTGCGTCCTCGAAGACCCGATGACCTGTGTGCTGCTCCGCCGCGCAGACCCGAAGCAACGGCGGGAGATCAGGCTCCCCGAGATCACGGCGAACGTGGTGGCGGCGGCGCCGACCGCGTGGCGGCCGCCGCCCCCACCGCTGGCGCCCTCCTACCCCGCCCGCTTCAAGCGGGGCGCATTCCACTACAGCTACAGTCGCGGTTACCTCATGGCTGGCAGCTATCACCAGGCCGGCGAGGGCGTGCCGCTTCCTGCCGCACCGGAGGTCGTCAAGGGCCGCTATGACAGTGCCGGCGGCAGCACACCGTGGACCCCCTGCATCTGGCCGTTCGGCTCCTACAAGCACTTCTACAAGGTCCCCGACTGGTCCGACGACGCTTATGTCGACGAGGACGACATCGAGTCCACCTAGAGATCGTCTTCAAAGGTCAGATCCAGAGCAGGATCGAGGCGATGGTGACGGCGGCCAGGTAGGACTCGCGGGTCTTGTCGTAGCGGGTGGCCAGGCCACGCCACTGCTTGAGCCGGTTGAAGCATCGTTCGACGACGTTGCGGAGCTTGTAGGCCTGCCGGTCGAAGCCGGTCGGCTGGCCGCCGCGAGAGCCCCGGTTCAGACGGTTCAGTACCTGGTCGGCGCGTTCGGGGATGGTGTGTCGGATGCCGCGTCTGCGCAGGTAGGTGCGGATCTTCCGGGAGCTGTAGCCCTTGTCGGCGATGACGTGGTCGGGTCGGGTTCGTGGCCGGCCCGGCCCGACGCGGGGGACACGAATGTCGGCCATCACGGCCTCGAAGCGGGTGCAGTCGTTGCGGTTGCCGCCGGTCAGGACGAAGCCGAGCGGGCGTCCGCGTCCGTCGCAGGCCAGGTGGACCTAATGGGAACCGAAGCCGGCGGATCGTAGACCCGTCGGCTTGTCTTGGGTGGTGATCAGTCGGCACCCGGTCAGAGCCACAAGATGGACCATGGCGGCCCACGGCACGCCTTCACCAAGAGCTGGCCTCCGGGTGCCGGCCGATCACCACCCAAGGCTGCGGTTGACCGAATACTTGTGGTCCGAGCCCTCCGCAGGGTGCACCTCTCACCTCACCGGGACGCCTCCGAGCTCCTGCACAGACTGAGGCCCCTGCGGTCAGCTGGGGTCACGAACGACCAATCGGATGACGGGCCCGGAGCCCTTCCATTAGGGAGTCGCGTGCCTCCGCACCGGGCCTTGACCAGCGGATACGCACATCGGACGAAGGGATGTGAGAGCGCCCATGAGGGTGTTCTGCGGGGTCGACTGGGCCAGTGACCATCACGACGTCGCCGTGGTCGACGGCGACGGCAAGCTCCTCGGGCGGGCGCGGATCGGCGACGACGCGGCCGGCCTGCAGCAGCTGTTCGACCTCCTGGCCGAGCACGGTGACAGCCCCGATGACCGAATACCGGTGGCGATCGAGACCTCCCGCGGCCTGCTGGTGGCCTGTCTGCGGGCGACCGGCCGCCCGGTCTACGCGGTCAACCCGATGGCCGCGGCCCGCTACCGCGAGCGGCATAGCGTGTCGCGCAAGAAGTCCGACCACCTCGACGCGATGGTGCTGGCGAACATCCTGCGCACCGACGCCGACGCGCACCGCCAGCTGCCGGCCGACAGCGAACTCGCTCAGGCCGTCGCCGTCCTGGCCCGCGCCCAGCAAGACGCCGTCTGGGACCGCAACCAGGCCGGCAACAAGCTCCGCTCCCACTTGCGCGAATACTTCCCCGGCTACCTCGCCGCCGTCGAGTCCCTCAAGGGCGGTCTCACCTCGCAGTTGGCCCGCACCCTGCTGGCCGCCGCACCAACCCCGGAGCAGGCCGCCCGGCTCACCCGCACCCAGCTGAGGGCCGTGCTCAAGCGGGCCGGCCGCCAGCGCGGGATCGACGATGAGGTTGAGCGTCTGCACGCCGCTCTGCGGGTCCCGCAGATGCGCCACCTTCCGCTGGTCGAGAGGGCGATGGGGCGCCAGGCCGCGGCGCTGCTGGGCAAGTTCGAGGCGGCCTGCACCGCCGCGGACGAGCTCGCTGAGGCATCGGTCGAGCTGTTCGAGCAGCACCCTGACGCGGCGATCATAACCAGCTTCCCGGGCCTGGCGGCCCTGAGCGGCGCCCGGGTGCTGGCCGAGATCGGCGACGACCGCACCCGCTTCGCCGACGCCAAAGCACTGAAGGCCTACGCCGGATCAGCGCCCGTCACCCGGGCCTCCGGCAAGAGCCGCACCGTCATGGTCCGCCGGGTCAAGAACCAGCGCCTGGCCGCAGTCGGCTACGTCTGGGCCTTCGCCTCCTTGCGGGCGTCACCCGGCGCCAGGGCCCACTACGACCGACGACGCGATGCCGGCGACCGCCACACCTCTGCCCAGCGCAACCTCTACAACCGCTTCCTGGGCTGCCTCCACCACTGCCTCACCACCGGCACGACCTACAGCGAGAGCACCGCCTTCCCCGCCCCGCCGAAGATCGAACTGGCCATCGCGGCTTGACCCTTAACGTCATCGGATGTCTTGGTGCTCAGTCCGCCACGGGATCGGCGAAGGGCGTGATCACCCGCTTCGTCCCGGTCGACTGCCCCTTTTTTGCCGCCCGCGGCGTGCTGGTGGGCCCGCACGATCGTGGAGTCGATCGACACCAGCCAGTTGATGTCCCCGGTCGCGTCCTTTTCCGCCTGGACCTGCCGCAGCATGCGCGAGAACGTGCCGTCCAGCGCCCACCTGCGGAAACGTGTGTACAGGGTCTGCCAGGACCCGTACCGCTCGGGTACGTCGCGCCAGACCGACCCGGTACGCAGCTTCCACACGATGCCGTTCAGCACCACCCGGTCATCGCTGCGTGGCCGACCCGCGGTTCCCGAACTCGGCAGGAACCGCGAGAGCACAGCCCACTCGGCATCGGAAAGCTCATGACGGCGTATCACGCCCGACATGATCTCTCATCACTTGATCATCTTTGAAGACGGACCCTAGGACCTGCCCGCAACACCGACTCCTCTTCAGCCCCGTCCACCCGCACGGTGCCCGCTCGCCCGCGAGCGGGTACCGGACCGGAGCGGTGGGCCGGCCAGGCCGCGTGGGCAGAGCCTCAAGCCCAAGGGAGGACTGTCACAGGTCGGCCTCGGCGTCCTCGTGCGCTCGACCGACGGCGGATCCTCCGCGACCCAGGTCATGCTGCTCATCGCCGAGACCGCCCTGTTCGTCTTCCTCGGTGACCTGGTGAGCCGCTACCGCCAGGTCTGACCAGGAGCGTTGCTGGCGCCAGCACCCCGCCCCGCCGACCGGCTCGTCCGGCGGCTCCGGGACCGCCCGGATCCGCTCCGGGTCGAAGACGAACCAGCCCCACGCCGTGTCCTCGCCCCACCGCACGTGCGCCACCCACACCCGGCTCCGGCCGACTTGCGCCACACGGTCAGGATCCCGGTCCGCCACCGGCCGCCGACCCGGATGTGCACCGCCCGCCACGTCCGGTCCTTCCGCAACGGCCCGGAACCCTCCAGGAGAGCCTGCGGGGCGCGCTCGGCATCGCCCGGCTGCGCCGCGGGCTGGGAGGGGCGGCCGACCTGTCTCACCGAACTTTGACCGCACGACGTTCGGCTCGTCCCTCGGCGGTTCAGCGGTACGGCTGCTGGCCGTGGCAATGGACCGCCGGCGTGGCTCCATCAGACCGTGAGCTGATGGACCTGTCCGGGGTCGAGGTGCAACTCGTACGGTGTCGAGCAATCGCTGATCTCCGTGCCCACCGGGGAACCGCATGGGCACCGGCGGATCATCCCGCCCCGGCCCGACAGGCCGCAGCAGCCGACATCGTCGAAGCTCGGGGCGCGGACCGGCTCCAGGCCCGGCGCATCGCCAGGATGAAGAACAACCGTCCATCGCGGTCCTGCAGATACCAGGAAGTCGTCACCGTCTGGATCACAAACGCACGGGGCTCCCGGGAAGATTGCCACCGGGTCTTCGCACGGCACGAACGGTGCGCCCCAAGGCTCCGGTTCCACCGCGAAGGACCCCCGTGGCACGGTGGCGGATGCCGTCCGCGTCCCACTGTCTGTTGGATAGCCCTGGTCCATCGGACGGGCGGGGATCTCAGCCAACTCGGTCAACGGCCCCGTGATCGCAGAACCACAGGCCGCACACGCGAACAACATCACCCGCAGTTCCTAACACCCCCCGAGAAACCCGCCAACCCAATTGGTCTCCGACCAGGGCATTCAGGCTCAGCAGACCGGGCCGGAGCATCATCTCTGGACCTGGTGGTCAAACTTCGATTGCCGAGCTGATCCGCTCCCGCGTCGTGCGCACCGGCAACCACCGCTTCGCGATCCTGGTCGAGGAGTCCGTCCTCTACTACCGCCTCGGCACCGTCGAGACGATGGCCGAGCAGCTGGAGCACCTGCGGGACGCCATGGCGCTGCCAGCCGTCTTACTCGGCGTCATCCCGTTCACGCCGCAGCGCACCATGTGGCCGATGGAGACGTTCAACATCTTCGACGACGCCGAAGCCGGGGTGGAGCTGCTGTCCGCCCAGGTGACCGTCACCGCGCCCGGGCAGGTCAGCGACCCACCCTGTCAGATCGGGTTACACCGTTGATCAGGCTCTGTCCCGTAATCGGTGGTAACGAAGGGTGACGGTTCTCGTTGGCATGGCATGCGTGATGTCAACGAGCTTGTGAGTGTGGTCTTTTCGGGACTGTCGGCCCTCGTCGTCGAGGGTGTGGTGGACGAGGGCGAGGCCATCCGGGTGTCCGCACGGACCCGGGACGAACCGGTGCCGTGCCCGATGTGCGGGCAGCTGACGGGACAGGTGCATGCCTTCCACGGGCGGGTGGTGGCGGATGTGCCAGTGGACGAGCGTCGGGTCGTGGCGTCGGTGCGGGTCCGGCGGATGGTCTGCCCGGTCCTGGGCTGCCCGCGGCAGACGTTCCGCGAACAGGTCCCCGGCCTGATCGAACGCTACCAGCGGCGCACGCGCCGTCTCGCCGACCAACTCGGTGAGATCGTCAAGGAGTTAGCGGGCCGGGCGGGCGCCCGCCTCTCCGGCGCACTGGCCTGCGCGATCTCCCGCTCGACCGCCCTGCGCGTGCTCATGCGCCAGCCGGTGCCGCGGCTGCGCGTCCCGCGCGTGCTCGGTGTCGACGACTTCGCCCTGCGCCGGCGTCAGCGTTATGCCACTGTGCTCATCGACGCCGAGACCGGCGAGCGGATCGACGTCCTGCCCGACCGCACCACCCAGACCCTGGTCGCGTGGCTGCGCGAGCACCCCGGGGCCGAGTATGTCTGCCGCGACGGCTCCGGCTCCTACGGCGAGGCGATCCGCCAGGCCCTCCCGGAAGCAGTGCAGGTCAGCGACAGGTGGCACCTGTGGTCCAACCTGTGCGGCAAGGTCCTGGCCGAGATCCGCTCCCACGCCGCCTGCTGGGCCACCGCCGTGAACCCCGCCCGGTCCGGAGGCGTACGCGAGCAAACCACCCGCGAACGCTGGCAGCAGGTCCACAAGCTGCTCGGCCAAGGCGTCGGGCTGCTCGAATGCGCCCGCCGCCTCGACGTCGCGCTGAACACCGTCAAGCGGTACGCCCGCATGAAAGAGCCCACCGCAGAGCGCCGGGCACCCCGCTACAAGCCCACGCTGGTCGATCCCTACCGCGACTACCTGCGCCGACGCAGGGCCGAGGACCCCGCGGTGCCCGTCACCCACCTCCTGCGCGAGATCAAGGAGCTCGGTTACACCGGCAGCGCGAACCTCCTGGTCCGCTACATCACCCAGGGCCGCGCCGACGGCGACAAGCCCGTCACCACCCCACGACGCTTCGCCCGCCTCCTCCTGACCCGTCCCGAGAACCTGCGCGACAAGGACACCACCCTCCTGAGGGAACTCACCCAAAGCTGTCCAGAGCTGAGCGAACTCGCCCTTCTCGCCCGAAAGTTCGCGCAACTGCTGACGCCGGCCGAGGGCAACGACGCCAAGCTCACCGACTGGATCACGTCAGTTCGCTCCGTCGACCTGCCCCACCTGCACTCCTTCGCGAACGGCCTGGAACTCGACCGGGCCGCCGTCGACGCCGGACTCACCCTCCCGTTCCACAACGGCCGCACCGAAGGAGTCAACACGCGAACCAAACGGATCATGAGGCAGATGCACGGCCGAGCCGGGTTCCCCATGCTCCGCCACCGCATCCTCCTCCGATGATCACCACAGAGCGCTACCACCGATTACGGGACAGAGCCGTTGATCAGACACTCCCTCGGGCCGGGTTTGACCGAGCATCGCAGATGGTCAGGCTGAGGGCTCGGATGCTCCACGGCGTTTGGATCGCCGGCGGAGGACGGCGGCAGCGGCAAGTGCTGCGGCGGTGCCTGCGGCGATCGCGGCGGTGACCAGGCCGGCGCCCAGGAGGTGGGCGGTTGGCGCCTGCGGGGCGTCGGTTGTGGTGGGGGCGGACGTGGTGGGGGCGGACGCTGGCGGTGGAGGAGCTGGCGGGGTGATGCTGGCTGAGGCGGTGCTTGTGACGGTGGAGGCGTCTGTTCCCGGCGGGGTGGTGGCCGGGCTTGCGGAGGATGGGGCCGGGGCGGACGGAGGGGCGGTGGGGGACGGAGTGGGAGAGGCTTTCGCGGGGGTGACCTCGAAGGGAGCGACGGTGTTGTCCTGGCCTGCATTCAGAGTGCAGGGGACGTTGACCCGGCCGGGCCCGGCCAGGTTGCCGTCGGCGTCCTTGGGTACGAGGTGGAGGGTGAAGTTGCCGACGGTCACGCGTCCGGTTCCGGGGCGGGTGAAGGCGAGCCGAGGCGCGTTGCCGGTGGCGGGGATTTCGAAGGCGCCTGAGGCGGGGACGGCGGTGCGGGTGATGGTGAGGTGGACGGGGACGGCGGTCTCGTCCTGCGGGGCGAGGACGCGGGTTTCGGCGTCGACCGAGCCTTCGATGGTGCGTACCCCGAGGACGTAGCGCAGGCCGAGGGTGAAGGAGGCCTCGACGGTGGCGGCCGCCTGGATGGCGAAGGCCGGGCTGGACTCGCCGGCCGGCAGGGTGGCCGGGATGTCGGCGGAGATCCTGGCGGTGATGGCCTGTCCGCCGATGGTCGGGAAGACGCAGGTGTAGTGGAGGGTGGAGGCGGCGGGCCGGGCGGCCGCGGGGGCGGTGGCGAGGGTGCTGACGAGGGCGGTGGCGGTCGCGGCAACGGCCGCGCGCCGGGTGCGCCTGCTTGGGTGGTGCGTACGGGATTCGGCGCTCATCGTGCCCCTTCCGTCGAGTGGTCGTGTCGGCGCTGTAGGCGACCGTGGCGCTGCTGGTGGCTGCGGCTCAGGTGGCTCTGGATCCAGGCGTGGCGGAACTGGTAGACCGCGCCGACCTGGCGGAGCACGCCGCGCTGGTGGGCGTCGTCCAGGAAGGCGATCAGTGCCCAGGGCAGTTGGCCCGTGAGCGGCAGCCAGATGCGGGCCAGTGCTACCCACTGGCCCCAGGCGGTCAGGCTGAGTCCGTAGCTGAGCCCGGCGCCGAACGCGGCCTCCAGTCCGAACACGAGGCCGACCTCGAAGCCGCGCAGCGGCCCGTACACGATGCCGTTGAGCAGGCCGACGCCGATGCCGAGGACGAGTGCCCAGGTGAGTAGGTGGTAGGCGACGTTGCGGCGGTCGATGTGCAGGTCGGCGGGGCTGACGACGGATTCGGTGCGGACCGGGGCCTCGAACAGGGCGATCAGGCCGAAGACCAGCCCGGTCGCGAGGGCGATCGGCGGAATGAACAGCAGACCGGCGGCGGCCCCGGCGCCCTGTCCGTCGGCGAGTCCGATCGGGGCGATCAGGCCTTCGTCGACCAGGATGAGCAGCGCCATTCCGGCTGCTCCACCGCACAGGCCGATCAGGAACCGGGTGCGGGCGTTGCGGCGGGTTGTCGGGGTGCCGGTGCTGAGTCGCATGCGGACCGGCGAGGGTCTGAGGGCGGCGCGGGCGGAGGCGTGCCAGTAGACGAGTCCGAAGAGCGTGCCGGCGGCGAGGCCGTGCAGGACGCCGACCAGCAGGCCGCGGACGACGGCGAACCGGAGGCTGTGCGTGGTGGCGACCAGGTCGACGGGGAGGTTGCCGATCGCGGTGGTGACGCCGAAGGCGATGCCAGCCAGGACGGCGATGATCACGGTGCGGGAGAGGCGGCTCATGCCGGTGCCGACCTCCCACCAGGTGAGGTCCTGTCGTTCGCGGCCGAGCCGGGTCAGGTGGTCGGCGAGGTGGCCGAGCCAGCGTTCGGCGCGTTCCGCGTCCCACGATCCGGGTCGGCGGTGGGCGGTGTCGAGTCGTTCGGTGGGACGGGGGCGGTAGACGGCGGGGACGAACCCGGCCAGGAGGTGCTCCTCGATCGCCTCGGGGTCGGGGAAGCGGGCGGTGTCCAGGAGTTCGCCCGGCCGCCGTTCGGGGTGGTCGCTGTACATGGTGCGGGCGAGGGCGATCATCAGCGGGGTGCGGAGCGCGGCGGCGAGGTTGGCGTGGCCGGCGCTCTCTGCCGTCCGGGCGGGGTCGAGGGCGGCCTCCCAGGTCGCGCCGTGCTCGTCGGTGTCGGCGGGCCCGGGGAAGGACGGGTCGGTCCGGGGCAGGTAGCCGCGAAGGTCGTCGAGGTCGAGGTCGCGCAGTTCGAGGACGGCGGCGGCGGCCAGGGGGGCGTGGGCCGTCCGGACGGCTGCGGTGAACTCGGCGTGCCGGCTGGTCAGGACGAGCGGCAGCCGGGAGAGGTTGAGTGCTTCGAGGGCCGGGGCGCGCAGGTCTTCGGCGAGTTCGTCGAATCCGTCGAGGACGGGGAGGACGAGGTCGTCGTCGAGAAGGTCCGCGGCCAGTGTTTTGCCGCTGGGGACCCGGCGGGCCAGGTGCGGGTAGTCGCGCAGCAGTCGGGCGATCAACCAGTCGCGCAGGGCCACGGTGGTCGGGTCCCAGGCGCCGAGGCTGAAGATCACCGGCACCCGTTCGTTACGGGTGCGGGCGTCCAGCAGGTCGAGGGCGAACCGGACCGCCAGGATCGACTTGCCCGATCCGGCCCGGCCGAGGACCACCAGCCGGCCCGACGGCACGCGCCGGTAAATCACGGCGACCCGCCGCAGGTCGCCGCTGAGGTCCGGTTCGGTGCGGGCCTCCCCGGGGTCCAGTAGGAGGGCGTTCGCCGACTGGTCGGCAACCCCCGCCGACACCTGCTGCCAGCGCACCGGCAGTGCGTACGGGTGGTGCACCCGGTGCTGGGCCTCCTCGCGGCGCCAGCGCTGCCGGCTCTCGCGGGCCAACTCCTCGGCGGCGTCGGCGAGTGGGCCGTGGTCCCGGGACGGCGGCGGTGGTTCCGGTGGAGGCACCGGGGCTTCCGGGACGGTGCCGCCGCCGAGGGCGCTCAGCTGGCGCCGGTCCCCGGGGCTGGCGTTGAGCGCGTCCGCGATGCGGTTGATGGTGCCGAGCCGGTGGTCGAAGGATCGGTCGGTCTCGATCCGGCGGACGGTGCTCTCGCCGAGCCCGGCCCGCTCGGCGAGCTCGAACTGCGTCAGACCGGCCTGCTTCCGCAACTGGCGTACCAGTGCTCCGAGCGTCTCCGCCACGACCCGCCCTTCTCTCGGGGATTCGAATACAGAGGCGAGCGTACATCTGACGACCGGTCATATATGACCGGCGCGGTGACCTGTGTGTTTGCCTGACGCGACGCCAGCATCGGCGGTGCGGACAACGGTTCCGCGGCCCCCGGCGCACCCCGTTGCGTGGGTGGGGCCGCCCTGTCCGCGACACCAGTACGTGAACTTGAGGGAGGCGGTGTTTGCGATGGCGGAGGCGAAGGGCGTCCTGCTGCCGGCCTATGTGGTGGCCGACGAGTCTGGCTCGATGGCCCCGTACCAGCGGGAGCTGGGGGACGGGGTGGCCTCGCTGTGCGAGGGGCTGCGGGCGGAGCCGATGGTCGCGGCCAAGCTCCGGCTGGCCGTACTGGGCTTCTCCGACGACGTCCAGGTCCGGCTCGCGGTGGCCGACATGCGCACCGAGACCACGGTGCCCCGGCTGGTGATCCGCGGGGTGACCAACTACCGGGCCCTCTTCGAGGACCTGCTGGTGCGGATCCCCGGTGACGTGAAGTGGCTGCGCGGCGAGGGCTACCGGGTGCACCGCCCGGTGGTCTTCCTGCTCAGCGACGGCCAGCCCACCGACGGCTCGTCCTGGCACGCGCCGCACGCCGAGCTGACCGACCGGGACCGCACGCCGACGGCGCCGAACATCATCGCCTGCGGTCTCGGCGACGCCCGGGCGCAGACCATGGTCGACGTCGCGACCCGCCCTGAGTTCGCCTTCCTCGCCAAGTCCGGCACCGATGTCGGCCGGGCGATCTCGGAGTTCTTCCACTCGCTCACCATGAGCCTGGTGGCCTCCGGACACGCCCTGAACTCGGCCAACCCGCAGCTGGTGGTGAACCGGCCCGACCAGTTCACCATGGCCATCGACGAGGTCGGCCGGTGACGCCCGCCCGCCGGGGCGACCCGGACCCCGTGCCGCCGGCGGCGCCTCCGAGGCCCGCCGGGCCGCCCCCGGCTGCCGGGCCGGAGCTGGTGCCGTGGCAGCGAATCACCGTGGACGTGCCGGGCCTGGAGTTCGAGGCCCGGCCCCCCAGCCAGTACGCCTTCGACTTCCCCGACAGCGAATGCGAGGGCTGGTCCACCGACCGGCTCACCCTGCGGTTCGCCTCCGTCCGCGGCGCCAAGCACCGCTACTACCGTCAGCCGCGCCAGGACGCGGCGCGCGCCGCCGTGCACGAGGCCACTGGCAGCATCGTCTTCGCGGTTGCCGACGGCGTGTCCAGCGCCGCCGAGTCCCACCAGGGCGCTGTTGAGGCGTGCCGGGCCGCCGTCGAACGCATCCTGTACCTGCTCGACCGGGGCGCGGAGCGGCTGGACGGCGCCGACGTCGCGGCCCACGCCGCGGAACGGCTGCGCGAACTGGCGCGGTGGCGGCTCGGCGTCGCCGTGCCGCAGGCGGCTGAGGTGGCCCGGCTGTACGCGACCACCCTGGTGGCGGGGGTGGTCCGTGCCGCGGGCGACGCCCTGGAGGCCGAGGTGTTCCGGATCGGCGACTCCGGGGCGTGGCTCCTCGACCGGGCCGGCGGCGGCTATCACCCGCTGTTCGGCGGCAAGGCCGTACCGGGCACGCCGCTGGTCAGCAACGAGGTCTCCCCGCTTCCCCTGGTTCCCGACCGGCCGGAGACCGCCGTCGAACGGCTGGCCGAGCCGTGGACGCTGCTGGTCGGCACCGACGGGTTCGGCGACCCGCTCGGCGAGGGCGACGGCCGGGTCGGGGAGCTGTTCGCCAGTCAACTCGCCTCGCCACCCACGCCGTTGTGGCTCGGCCACGTGCTGGACTTCACCCGGGAGACATTCGACGACGACCGCACCCTGCTGGCGATCTGGCCCCGGGCCGAGGGAGCGAGGTGAGCGCGCGGCCGGCCGCCCCGGTCGAGTTCGCCACGCTTGCACTGGACGGGGAACTTGGCCGAGGAGGCCAGGGATCGGTCCACCGGGTGCGCAACAAGCGCATCAACGAGTCGGCGGCCGACGGCGGTTGGTCGGTCGTCTACAAGGAGTACGACCCCGCGGTGCTGCCGCAGGTGGACGCCGCCGCGCTGGCCGCCGCGGTCGCGCTGCCCGGGCGGTTGACCGGCGAACAGGGGCGCTGGCTGTGCGAGAAGACCGCCTGGCCGGCCGCCGTGGTCCGGCGCGGCAGACGGACGTGCGGGTTCCTGATGCGCGCCGTCCCCGACCGGTTCCACTTCACGCTCCGGACCCTGGCGGCCAGCAACCGAGGCTCGCCCCGGCTCGCCACCCTGGAGTACCTCCTCAACGGGGACGCCTACGTCGCCGGGATCGGACTGACCGTCACCGACCGGGACCGGCTGCTGCTGCTCGCCGACCTCGCGACCACCCTCGACCGGCTGCACCGCTTCGGTGTCGCCGTCGGCGACCTCTCGCCGAAGAACCTGCTCTTCGCCCTCGCGCCGCAGCCCGAGTGCTTCCTCATCGACTGTGACGCGGCCCGCATCGACCTTGCGACGGTGCTGCCGCAGGCCGAGACCCCGGACTGGCACGTTCCCGCAGGCGAGGAACGGGCGACACCGCACAGCGACACCTACAAGCTCGCCCTGCTCGCCGTCCGGCTCTTCGCTCGCGACCAGAGCACGACCGACCCGGCCGCGTTGGCGGCGATCGACCCGGCCCTCGGTGCCTTGGCCCGTGCCTCGCTCGGGACAGACCCAGCCGCCCGGCCGGCGCCCGCCGCCTGGGCCGAACAACTTGCCTCGGCGTCTGGCAAGTTGAAGCCCGGCCCCCGCGGGCCGAAAGGCGCCAGGGGAGCGAAGCCGGCCGGGCGAGCAAAGCCGAAGCAGCCGACCGGGTCGGCTACCCCGCGACCGCGCGTCAACAGCGGGGCAGGTTCGGCGGGTTCAACAGCGGGTGGCGCGGGAGTGGGCAGCGCGGCGGCCGGGGTCGGCAAGGTACTCGCCGCCGTGGCCGCCGTCGTGGCAGTGCTGCTGTTTGTGACCCACCGTGACGACTCCCACCCGGCCGGCGCCCGCTCGGCCGCCGACAGCCACCCGCTGACGGTCAGCCACCCCTCGCGCTCCGCCACCAGTTCGTACCGGACCCCGCCGCCCGATCCGACCCCCAGCAGCGCCCGCCCGAGAACCCCGACCCCGACCCCGACGCCCACACCCACCCCGACACCCACGCCCACCCCGAGCCCGAGTCCGACCGATCCGGTCGCCACCGCGGGCGTCGGCGACTGCTTCTTCGACACCGGGACCAGCGGTCACGCCGACCTCACCCCGACCACCTGCACCACCGGGACGTTCAAGGTCGTCCGGATCAACGAAGGCAGCACCGACCTGGACGGCTGCGCCAACGTGCCCGGCAACGACGAGAGCGTCAGCTCCAAGCGCTACTCGCGGGTCCTGTGCCTCAGTTACCAGAGTTCCGGCGGGGACTCTTACCACGCCCGGCAGGGCGACTGTGTCTTCGGGCCGAACGGCGCGGGCCCGTGGTCGCTGCTGTCCTGCCGGCCCGGCGCCTTCAAGGTCCTCGCTGCCTACCGCGGCACCAGCGACCACTCCAAGTGCGACAGCTGGCCCCACTACAACCAGTGGCGGACCGTCTCCGGTCCCAAGGGCGCCGACCAAGACGTCCTGCAGTGCTTGTCCATGGTGTTCCCCGATGACGCGGGCTACGCCACCGTCCGCGAATGCCTGTTCAAGTCGGGCTCCACCTTCACCAACGTCGGCAGCTGCGACCGCTCCAACGTCTACGTCACCGGACGCACCAGCACGCCGAACTACCCCGCGTTCTGCGGCCAGGACGCCTCCACCTACTGGCGCTCCAACGAGTTCCCCGACCTCGGCTACACCGTCTGCTGGCGCTGGCGCTGACCTCGCCGTCCGGCGACCGATCCACCATCCCACCGACAAAGTTCAAGGATCCGACATGGCATACCGCTACCGGTGCGGCGAGTGCGGCTTCAAGACCTCCTGGGGCACCGAGTCCCAGGGCGAGCGGGCGCAGATCGCGCACTACACCGACCGCCACCCCGGCCTGCGCCCCGGCGGAACGGTCGAGGCCAACACCAAGAATCCGGAGGGAGGCATCGGCTGCCTCGGCGTCCTCGCCGTGCTGTTCCTGCTGTTCGTCCTAGCCGTCGCGTGCAGCCGATGAACGGCGCCGACCCGAATACCGCGACCAGGAGGACATCATGACGAAGCATTACTGGAACCAGGCCCCGGCCGCACCGGCACCGCCCACCTGGCAGCAGACGCCACGCGCGGTGCCGCCCCAGCTCGGCCGCGGCGGCGGCGCGGTGCCGTCCGTGCCCGTGCAACCGGCTGCCGGGGCTGGCGCGCAGCCGCCGGCCGCGTCGGTGACGCCGCCCGGGGCGCGGGCAGCGCGCCGGAGAGTTGGGGTGCTGCGCCACTGGCGGCTGCTGGTGGCCTCAGTGGTGCCCTGTCTCCTGCTGGCCGGCATCGGGTGGTGGCTCTGGCCGCAACAGCCGACGGGCCTCCCTCCGCACATCGCCGAGGGGACCGTCGAGGCGGACCTGCTCAGCGCCGACGGCGTCAGCAAATTGGCCGGAACGACGGTGGTGGCCGGGCCCCAGTCGAACCGGCCCCACGCCCCGCTCGCCGTGACCCCGTCGGAATGCGCTGTCGCCGCCGGACCGACGACGCAGTCGGTCTACGGGCAGGCGTGGAAGGCGTTCCTGTCGGCGACCTACCAGGACGCCGCAGGCTCGGGCAGCTACACCGTCAGCCAGGTGATCGGCGTGTACCCGGACAGCGAGAGGGCAACCGCGGCCTTCCGCACGCTCGCCGACGGCCTCACCAAGTGCCCTTCCTCGACACTCACCGACCAGGCCGGACGTACCTCGAAGTGGGCCTACACGGCGCACGCGCCGTTCGCGGTCGTCGTCACGTGGAAGGCGACCCAGGACGGCGCCGCGGGCTGGGCCTGCTACCACCAGGCGCGAGTGAAGAGCACGAGCCTGGTGCAGGTTGCCGTCTGTCAGGCCGGTGACGGTGCGACGACCACCTCGAAGATCGCCGACGAGCTCGCCGGGAAGGTGACCGGATGACCCCGGCCCCGCGCAGGGCGGCCGCGCGCCGCCGGGGGATGCTGCCCCGCATCGTCCAGCTCGTCCTGATGGCGCTGCTGGCGCCGATCGTCGCCGCAGGGGTGCAGACGATCGCGGCGTCCGACGCCGTGGCGGCTGCGGCACCGGCGGGCACGCTCGCCCCCGTTCCCCTGGTGGCGCCCGGGGGCTTCGAGGCCGCCCTGGCGACCCTCTTCGAGGAGATCGACAAGGCGAACCGGCAGGCCGCGGAGATGGCGCAGCAGGAGAAGGAGGTGACGGCCGAGGCGGAGCGGATCACCAAGGAGTCCGCCGCCATACGCGACAGCAAGACCGCGCTCAACACCAGAGTCGCCGCGGTGAACCAGGAGATCAGCGGCCACGACGAACGCGCGAAGGCCCTGGAGGGCAAGATCGCCGCCCACAACGCCAAACCGAACAGGTTCGAACTACCGGCGCAGGCGGCCGCAGCCAATGCCTACGACGCCGAGGCGCGCCAACTGGAGGCCGAGAAGAGCCAGGAAAACGCCGTGGAGGACAAGATCCAGGGCGAGGAGAGCCAGATCAAGCAGGAGGCTTCCCAGGTCGACGCCAGGTCGTCCCAGCTCGACGCCGCAGCCAAGGCCAATGATACGAAGGCCGACGGACTCAGGACGAAGGCACAGCAGCTCCAGTCCCAGAGCCAGCAACTGCTCGCGCAGATGGCGCAGGTGGTCCAGAGTTTCGCCTCTGCTCCGTCGAACCCGGCGGCCGCGATGGACCAGGGCGGGGACGCGCCCGCTCCGGCCCCGCAGGCCGGCAGCCGGTCCGTGAGCCAGGACGAGGACACGGACGACACCCCCTACCGGCAGCCTCGGGCCTCCGCACTGAAGCAGTACGCGAAGCAGAGCGGGACCACCGTCGACATGCGACCGGGCACGGCGTACTTGACACCCGAAGCCGTCCGGCGGCTCTCGGCCGCGCAGGCGGCGGCGCTCGGCAGCCCGGCCGTCACCTACGACGGGTTGGTCCGCAAGCCCAACGGGCACTACACGGCGCTGCGGGTGCGAGCGCCCGGAGCTGCCGCCCTCCCGGCCCCGGCGCCGGAGGTGGTGGCATCCGGCGGGCTCGCTGTTTACCAGGCCGGCGAGCAGCGCGTCGTCGACGAGGTCACGTCCGTCGAGGAAGCGCCGAGCCTGTCCCAGCCCGGCCCCGCGAACCCGGCGTCCCCCGATTCCGATTCCGATCCCGCCGACTGCCGGAGCGGTTTCGGTGGCGGATGGCGCACGTACCTGCCGGTCGACCGGTCCGGCCGTGCCCAAGGCGCGGAGGCGTGCCTCACCAAGGACTTCATCGACAACAACAAGGGAACCGCGCCTGACACCAAGACGGTGGCTCCACCCGCATACCTCTGGGCGGCGATATACGCGTCCGGCCTCGGCGACCGGCCTGCCAAGTTCTGGCGCAACGCCTGCCACCTGTTGGCCGGTTCGCTCGGTGGCTCGGGCACCAGCTACGACAATCTCGCCACGTGCTCCCGTACAGCGAACTCCACGAACATGGGGGGATCGCCGCCTCACCACGCCAGGAACATGGCCGGCTACGAGGATGAAGTCCGGAAGCTGCTGAACAATGAGGTCGGCGTGGTCGTCCACTACACCGTGACCGCGGAGTACGACGGGACAAGGGTGGTCCCGACGCAATTCCACATGCAGGCCACCAAGTACACGCCCGGCGTCGGGGCGGTGAAACTCTTCGACAACTACGTCCCCAACGACATCTTCAGCCTGAAGGACCAGCAGTGGCACAACATGGGCAAGGACGCCCCGACCGAATGGGAACCGTAGAAATGAGCGACGAACAGAGCCGGGTGGCTTCCGTGGTGACGGACCTCGCGAAGGAACTGACGGTCATCGGGCCGACCCGCGGCGACGTCATCGACTGGAACGCGGCCGAGGCGGTGTACGGTCGGCCCTTCCCGGCCGACTACCGGGCCTTCGTGGCACTGATCGGCCACGGCTCGATCGAGGAGATGGTGGGAATTCGCCTGCCCGCCGCAACTTCTGAAGAGTCATATCAGAACAAGGTTTCACCGCTCGCACCTCACGCGCTCGCCGACGCGACCATTGACAACTGGGCTGCTCCCGTCCAAGCCGGGGAGTACCGCCTGGAGGACCTGCTCATCTGGGGAGAGACCGCCGCGGCCGACACCTTCGCCTGGATTGCCACTGATTCGGATCCCGACCGGTGGCCGGTCGCGGTGTACTCGCGCTTCGAACTCGCCTGGTCCGTGTACCCGGGCGGAATGGCCGAATTCCTGCTCCGGCTGCTGCGTGACGGGTTCGAGGAGTGGCCGATCAGCGACACCTCCGTACGAGGTGTCACCCGGCCGCGATTCCTGCATGACCAGGACGAGGAAGCCGCGTGGGAGTCGGGGACCAACCCTTGGGAATGACTGCTGGCCTGTCCGCCGCCCCCGGTGCCTTTGGGTGCCGGGGGCGGCCCGCTGCGTGCGGGCCACGACCCGGCAGCTCCCATGGGGTGGTGAAGTTCTTGTCGATGAGCAGCTGCAGGACGTTGATGTGGAATGGGAGTCCAGTGCTGTGACCGGGATGGTTCACGGGCGTGGCGGTACGGTCCTCGCGTGGCTGAACTGCCCGGTGGCCCGGACGCGCTGGTGGTGCGCACCGACTTCTCCTCTCCGCCATGCGCGCAACCTAGCCGCTTCTATCGCTTGGCCGAGATCATTCAGCTGGCAGCAGGCTGGCGGCATCCTCGGTCAGGAACTGGCGGGCGCCGCGCAGGGCCGTGTGCAGCCGACTCTGGGTGGCTCGGCTGTCGAGGCGGACGTCGAGCGCGCCGGGGCGTGGGCTGTTTGCGCGCAGGCCTGCGCGTAGACGGGTGGCGTCGAGTCCGTCGCGTTGGGCGATGAGGACGCCGAGTTCGTGGCGGCTCACGGCATCGGGTCCTGCGAGGTGGAGGAGTCCGCCTACGTTGCGGGTGGCGAGTTCGAGGAGGGCGGCGGCCAGGTCGGCGACGTGCACGGGGCAGCGGATGTCGTCGCTGAACAGGACGCCGTCGCGGGTGCCGGCCGCGAGGTCGTGGACCAGGGCGACGTGGTTCGAGCGCTGGTCGCCGATGATCAGCGATGTTCGGGCCACGACGGCGTCGGGCTGGACGAGAAGGACCCCGGTCTCGGCCGCGGCCTTCGCCGCGCCGTAGGGGGTGAGCGGGTCCGGGAGGCTGGATTCGTCGTAGTGGATGCGGGTGCCGGAGAACACCGCGTCGGACGAGACGTGGATCAGCCGGCTGCCGTGTCGAGCTGAGGCGAGTGCCACGCGGATGGGCCCCTCGGCGGTGACGGCCCAGTCGGCCCCGCCGCTCGCCGCGTTGATGACCACGCGCGGCTTCACCTCGGCCATGACGGCCTCGAGGCGGCCGGGGTCCCGCAGGTCGAGCGCGTGCCAGGGGATGCGGGGGGCGTCGCCGGGCCGGGTGGTAAAGGTCGCGGCCACCAGGATTCCTGCCGATGCCGCCTGGCGGACCAACTCGGTGCCCAGGAATCCGCTGCCGCCGATGATCAGGATCGTCACGCCATGACGGTAGACGAGAAGCGGGCCCAACTCTGCCGGTTCCGGTGGAACTTCACCGGGGCGAGGCGCCGATCTGCCCGCCTGGTGCCGTCCGTGCGGTCACGTGCGGCGGCCCCCGGCAGACATCTGCTCCCCGCCGAGGGCCGCCGCGCCGATGGTGTGGTCAGGCCGCCTCGTCACCGCGACCAGCGAAACCTCCGCGCTTGCCGCAACATGCCGGCGGCTTGACCTGTCGGCAGCCCGTCCAGGGTCACCAGCGTCCGGTCTCGAACCTGGCCTCGTTCGGGCTGTCCGTCGGCCATGGTGGTGTAGTCACCGCGACCACCTGGAGTCCCGCTGTTCCTGCCCGGAACTGAAACGTCGTGCCGAGCGGAATGGTGAGGCATGTGCCTGGCTCCAGAACCGTCACTTCCTCGTAGTCGTCCTGCCGGCGCCACATCTCTCCCGCCCCCGAGACGGCGAACCAGATCTCCTCCACGGTCGCATGGGAGACCGCTCTCGCAGTCTGCCCCGGCGCGAGTTCGAAGTGAGCGAAGCTTGCGACCCCGGGAAGCGCACACAGCGGCCGTACCGCAGAGCCGTCCGGCGCGGTTACCTCTGGAGCCTGGTCGAGATGTCCGGTCGTGAAGCGTTCAGTCATGGACTCGAAGGTAGGGCACACAGCCCCGCGCTGACTGTCTGTCGGTGCGTTCCTCAAGTGCGTGGCCCTCCAGCTCGATCCAGCTCGACGACATCGCCGGTGTCAGCCTCGTCCCACGCCGTGAGCGCGGCCAGGCGCTGCGCGAGAACCTCACTGGACGCCGCCTATTGCGGCCGGCGAGGAAGGCCCTGGTCCAACTCGTCACCGAGAACCGGCACCGGGCCGCCACCCCGGCTATCGCCGCCGACGGCGCCACCTCCGACGCGGTCGGCACCGTGCGTGCTGCAGCCTTCCGCGACTCGGGTCCGAATGGCCCGCACCGTGTGGGAGCTGTCCCGGGAGGGTGCCTGGCTGTTCCGGATCCGGTCGGTCCGAAGGTCCAGCAACCCAAGGAGGAGGCACGGACCTGCGTGGCAACACTCGGGGTAGCACGTCAGCATGAACGAGCAGGAGCCCTGGACGATCGAGCGGATCAGTCAGGCCCTCGGCGCGCCCGCGCTTACCGCCCGGTTCCTCGGCGAGATCAACCGGACGCCGGCCGGCTGGCTCCTCGAGGTGTTCGATCGCTGGCAGAACATCGCCGAGCGACTGCAGGACAGCGCGCAGCGCGGCCGGGAACTCCTCGCCGTCGGCGAGCTGGCCGGCGCGGGTGCGGACTGGCGGGACATCACCGACAAGGTCGCTGCGGCCGCAGCCCGCATCCAGGCCCGCGTCGCCTGAGCCGCGCGCCTCACCGCCGCCCGCCCCGGTCGGCCGTTCGCCGAGACCGAGACAGCTGGGCTCACCACCATGCCCTATAGGCTCCAGATCACCGCCGACCAGCAGCACGCCTGGGACCAGCTCCTGCAGGCGGCCAGCGAGCAGCTCACCCTCGCGCTCGCCCGCGTCATCGACGACCCGTACGGAACCACCGAGCCCTACGACAGCGACGACCAGGACGACGTCATGCGCCAGCTCGTCCTCTCCGACCTCGTCACCGCGCTGCTCGTCGTCGACGCCACCAAGACGGTCCGCATCATGCAGATCATCTACCTGGGCTGAACGACTTTGCCGTTCAGCATGGCAGGATCGGGATCCGCCGGCAACGGGAACCAGGGCCGGGCAGCTGCGAGCAGAGCAAGGGAAGTGAGCCGATGCGTCTCGCCCTCCTCCAGCCCCCGGCGTGGCTGCGGGAAGGCCCGGCCGATTCGCTGGCTCGGGCTCTGACCGTGGCGCGCATCAACTTCGGCGATCTCCTGCGCGCCCATATCCGGCAAGGTACGCAGCTGGGGCTTCGATCCTCCGAGATCCTGCACCGCGGCCCCCTCCCGGACGAGCTCATCACCGAGATCGTCCGCGACCACCTGCGCCGGACGGCCCCCGCGGCCTTCCTCCTCGACCACCACCCGCTGAACGCTGCCCAGGCACTGGCTCTGGACGAACTGCTCCACGAACTCGGCACACCCCTCGACAAAGTCGTGCACCTTCGCCTTCCCACGGAGGAAGTCGAACGTCGTGTCCGCCACCAGTCGGCCCGTCGTCTCTGCCGGAGCGACCCGACCCACCACCACAAGCCATCGGCGGGCACCCACGCCCTCGACGCCTGCAACATCTGCGGCGGTGAGCTCTACCAGCGCGAGGACGACACCGAGAAGAACATCCGCGGCCGCTTCAGCCGACACGAAGCAACGGTGGCGCCCATCAGCCACTACTACGCCAGGCAGGGCCGACTCGTCGTGGTCGACGCGGTCGGCACGCCCGATGAGACAGCCGGGCGCGTGCTCAGTGCACTGCGCTGGCACGGCCACTGACGTCGGCTCGAAGGCGCTGCCAGACTGGTCCGCGTTCGGGGCCAGGCGTCTTACAACTCTCGCGTCGAGGTGCAGCGGAACGAACGGCGGGCTGCTGGGCGCGCGATCAGGTGCTCAGTAGCCCGACCCGCCGCCGTCCGGATCGCCGCCGCCCTCGAGCAGCACGAGTTTGGGCCGCGGCGGCCGCTGGCTGACCACGATGTGCCGCACGTCGTCCTCGTGCCCGGACAGCTCCTCGGCCGCCCACTCCGTCGGCCGCTCCCGGCTGCTGTCGTTCATGCTCGCCACCGCCTTCCCGCGCGCGGCAGGGGAGGGGAGCGTATCCCGGCACCGAGGTGGGGGCAGGCCCGCGGGCCGGAGTCGGCTGGTGCCGCCTTTGATGCGCCCACACCTTGGGCGCCCCGGTGCGCCGCTGGCCGTTCCCGCCGCTGCCGCAGGATGCGGCACTCGTTGTTCGCCGACCTGTAGCAGGCCACCGCGCCGGTCGGGCCGTCGCGGTGGCTGTACAGATCAGTTGACCGGCGGTCCCGGGTTGACCGGGTGAGCGTGGCTGCCCGGCTCGGGCGGGAGCAGCCGGACCGCGTTCACTGGTGACCTCGTGGTCAGCGGCTCGCCGATCATCAGCTCGGGGTCAGCCGCGATCGGGGTGGCGTAGCCGTTGTCATGGACCGCCCAGCCAACCAGGTCCTCCACGTAGTCGGGCTGGCCGTCATCCTGCGCGTAGACCGCTCGCCAGCCGGCACCCGGCAGCGCCGCCACGACGGGCCGATCACCCGGGACCAACGCCACGAAGTTGTCGAACTCCCGCGCCGGCACCAGCCTGCCCGCGGCCTCGTCGACGATCAGCGCCAGACCGTTTTCGTCCCATCGTGTTACCGGGACGAGCCTGCCGGGCTGCTTCGTCTCCCGCTCCTCGGCTGTCTGGAACCTCGCCAGCCACCCTGTCGGACTGCTTGCCACCTCAGCCTCCTATCCTCGAGGAAGCCAACCTCCCGGAAGCCTCTTCGGTTACGCCGCAGCCGACCGGATCGCCTCCACTGTGTCCCGGGCCGTCCCGCTGAGTGCGTAGCGCGGGCCGGCCAGGATCCCGGCGAGCCGGTGCACGCGCTTCACGATTCATGAGGTCTGCATCTCCGGCGGCAGGGACAGCACCGGTCCCACGGCCGCGGCGGCGCCTGCGACATCGCCGAGGTGCACCCGGGCGGCGGCCGAGGTGGTCGTCTTCTACGGTGAGGGTGCGGCCGTTGACGGTTTCGGCGACGAGACGGCCGGAGGGGTCGTGGCGGCGGGTCAGTTCGGCGGCGGGCCCCGGGCCGGGCGTCACCCATCGCGCCCGTCCGAACACCCCGGGGAGAAGGGCGCGTCAGAGTGGCGCCGCAGCACACGGATTGACACCTGTACCCGCCTCTGGGCCGGCCACCGGCGTAGCCGGGGCCGGGTAGACACAGTCGCCTGTCGCTTCCCGCACACCGTCGGGATGCCACGGGCCGGCTGCCGCGCCCGCGCCCGGGCGGCCCTGGGCGCGGACGCGGCAGGCACGATCAAGCGGCCCACAGCACCGCCCACGAGTCGGCGCGCGTCACCCCGCTCTCGTCCAGCCAGCCGTGCGCCTGGAAGGAACACCACCCGCGAGTGACGCTGTTCGTGTTGTCGTACCACGTTCCCTTACCCTCGTCGGTCGGGCCCGCGTGGGTGCCGCCCCGGTAGGCGGTGGAGTCGACCATCTGCCAGGTGCGGTTGCCGTCGCAGCTCCTCCAGAGCTGTGTGTAGATCCGAACGTCGGTTGCGTGCGGAACGGCGTCAGCTTCCGTGTACGCACTTATCGTGTTGTAACCGGGCGTCAACCCCACGCACGCCGTGATCGCCCAGGCTCCCCAGTGGGTCGGGGCCGCGCAGTACGAGCTGGCATGGGCGGTGCCCGCGGCCGTGACGGTGGCCGCGCCGGCCAGTGACAGGGCGGCGGTTGAGAGCGCGGCCGTGCGTCGAATGTTCCGGAGCCTGAGCATGGGTGGTGTCTCCTCAACTCTCAGCCGATGGTGGCGTCCGGGCCCCGTGCCGGGCCGGGCCGAGCCAATGATCGATGCCCGGCACCCACCGCCGCTACGCGCCTTTGCGCCACAACCCAAGGGTTCCGGAACCGCACACGCCGCGGGCGGGAAGGTCAGACCACGCCGAGGAGGGTGGCCGTGAGCATCACGGCCCTCCTTGCCGAGAACGACCACGACCTGTTCTTCGACATCGCGGTGCCGATCCACCAGCACCCCGACGCCATGTCGGACTACCGCTGGCGCAGCTGGGGTACCGAGCACGGGGAGGACGAGTACCGCTGCCACTACGAGCCCGACGGCAACCGCCCCGCGCTGCTGACCACCACCGTTGTCCGGATCCCCGCCGCCGACTTGGCGCTGCCCGCACCGGTCGGCCGGCCCGGTGACCACCAAGCCGACGGCCACTCACGGCTGACGGTGACTGCCTGGCGACCGGTCCGGGTAGGTAGGGCTGCGGAGGGGAGAGGACATGGAACATGAGGACAAAACCGATGGATCGCGACAAGCCACCGAGTCCACCATCCAGGTAACCAGGGGCCCAGGGGAGCCGACTGTAGTCGGCAGTATTCCCGAAACGGTCAGCACCGTGCTCGGTTCGGGGGCTGCGATCGGGGCCGCAGTGAAGTGCGCGGCCGACGTGGCGAAGACCGCCCTGACCGAGCGGGGTGAGACGCGACGGGAACAGCTCCGCCAGGACGGGGAGACCGAGCGCGCGCGGATCGCGAAGGCAGCCGCCGCGCCCGAGTCAGAGGTGGCCGCCGAGCAGGCGGAGACGCCGGAGAACGACGCACGGTACACGCCGGGATGATCTTCCAGTCGGGCCCTGGACGAGTAGTTCCAAAGTCGGTTGGTGAGCGGGTGAGAGGTCGGCCGGTGGTCGGGTCGTGCCAGATCGCGCAGGTCATCGCCAACAGCCGCTGGCCAGCGTGTGCGCCGACACCTCGATGGCGCCATGATCGGTGCGGCCTCTCGACCGCAGACCAGGACAATCCTTTGATTGCCGCTGGAGAGCCCTCATTCGTCAAATTCGGCCGATCTTTCGATCAGGCCGGACAGCCATTTTGGAGGGTTCTCGATCTGCCTGATGAAGTTATGAAATCTTGCCCTGTCACTCTCGAGCAGATTGAGAATAAGCGCCGCCGCACCCGACGGCGCCGCGGCGTCCCTGTACAGTTGCCAAAGGCCCGTGCGAGCAGCGGCCGAACACGCGGCGTCGAGTTCTTCATCTTCCCCGCACAGGCATCGCCAGATGGTGCTCAGAAGCTCGTGGCGCGCTGCAGGCTGGAGCTCCTCACCCAATGCGGCCACCATCACCGAGACGGCTACCGGTGTGACCGCGAAAAGGAGCGGCGCACTTTAAACATGCCCGGAAAGGTCGGGTAGAAAATACTTATCCGAGGTCGCCGAGATTATCGTCCGCAAGAAATTGGCCAGATGACCGGCTGGGCGGCCGCACCCGCAAGTATATGAGTTCCAGTCGATTCGGTCGATTTCCATCAGTGACAGTCTCAATTAATCCGCCCTGGTAATCGATGTTGCTGCCGTGTGCCGGCAAATCGCAAGGGAGCTTGGAGTAGATCGGCTGTCGACCTACAACCGCGGCATGGTGAACACCTCGTCACCACGGCGGGCCGAACAAACAGCGGACGCGATCAACCATGACAGCGCCGCAACCGGCCGGTCGTCGGCCCTGCCCACTGGGACTGGCCCTCCAGTTCGACGTGATGGTGGCACGAGAATCTGCGAACCTGTCGGCTTCCGGCGATCACCACGTCGCAGCCCGGGATCAGTGCGGAGACGACCTCCGCCCATTGCCGGCCCGGGTAGTCCGCCGGCAGCGCCCGCCGGATGTCCTGCCCGAACCCCTGATGACGATCCCCGAAAGCGGTCACCGCGGACTCGGGCGTTGGACGGACCTGCTCACCCGGAATCCCACCTGCGGGCGGCGGGCCTGGGGACGTCATACGCCTGGGCCTGCCCATCGGTCAGATCGCCGCCAGGGCCCGCCGACCGGTCCAAGGCGCGCAGCCCATCGCGGGTCGAAAGCAGCTCCAACGAGGCGGGTCGGACCGAACACTCAACGACGGGCGGCCGCGCGCCCCTCGAGGGGTGCGCCCGCTACCGGGTGTCGGCGTACTCGTTTGAGTGCTCCAGTCCGCACGGATCTTTAGGCACCAGTCAGGTGTAGACGTTGCGTCCGTACTCCTCGCCGCTCACCTGGAAGTCGTCCGGCCGGTCGCGGCGGAGCTCCTCATATCGCGCCCCGAAGACATCGATCGCCTCGTGGAGCGTGCAGCCGGACGTGTCCATGATCGCCTTGAGCGCCAAGACGATCTGATGGTCCAGGATGCGGCGGTCTACGCTCTCGGGCAGCTCTTCCACGCGTTGACCGTACCGAGAGGCGTTCGGCTGCGCCGGTCAATTTCACCTGGCAAGCCGTCGAGATCGGAGCGGAAGCCCTGTACCGCCTCGTCGGCAGCGGGAGCCCGGTCGGCCGGGTCAGCCGCCGGGTCAGCCGGGGGAGCCGGTCCAGATGACGTCGCGGCGCTTCGAGCCGTCGCCGTGGTCGAACTGGACCGAGATGGTGTTCGTCGAGCCATTGGGCAGGGCGTACACCTCCTGGGCGGTGACCGACTGGCCGGGGTCGAGGGAGGCGGGGATCCGGCTGATCCGGCCCGAGATGTCGACCAGGGGGAAGAGCAGTTTGTCGTTGGCGTCCTTGACGAAGAGCAACTGCGAGCCGCGCAGCGAGAGCGGCGTCGAACCGGTGTTGACCACGGTGACGGCGAGAACGACGACCTTTGCGTTCTCGGGGGCTTTGGACAGGGACTCGTCCGGGGTGAACGGTTGCGGAGCCGCCAGGCTGATCTTCAGCCCGGTCTCCTCGTACGTGTAGGACCCGCCGAACGACAGCCTTCGGGCCTGTTCGTCCGCGGCCCGCTGCTGCTTCTCGGCCTCGAACTGTGCGAGCTGCCGCGCCACCTCGTCGCGCTGCCGCGCCGTTTTGGCGTCGGCGGCGGCCGTCGCGGCGCGCTGCTCCTGCCTGAGGTTGTGCACCTGCACCGCGACGAGCACCCCGCTGGCGATCGAGACGAGGAGCCCGACGGCACCGAGGATCACACCTGTGAGGGCAATGCCGCGGTTGTTGGCCAGGCCCTTTCGGACGTGGCTCAGCGCGACGGCGCCGAGGATGACGGCCAGCAGCGCCGGGAGCCAGGCGAGCCAGAAGAAGGCGATCATCAGCGCGAGGACGGTGCCGACGATCCCGAGCGTCATGGCCGCCACGCCGAGCCCGTTGCGGGGCTGCGGTGCGGGCTGCGGGAACGGCCAGTACGGCACGCCCGTGCCCGCCCCCGCAGTCATGTCCGGACGCGGCACCGGACCCGGCACCGGACCTGGGACCGGACCTGGGATCGGGGCCGGGTCCGGTATCGCCCCGGGAGCGGGCGGCGCCCAGGGGTTGACAGCGGCCGGATCCCCGGCGGCCTGCGGGGTGCCGGGCTGGACGGGTTCGGTCATGCGGCGGTCCTTCGGGTGGATCGGGCCGTGAACGGATGTTCAGGTCGAATCCCGCAGTCTGCCTGACGAACAACCAGATGGCGACTCGTTTCTCCGCAGGTCGGAAGCGGTTCAGCTCCACGTGCGCGGGTCGGTGCCGTACTGGCCGAAGTGTCCTCGGGCCAGCGGCCCAGTTGGCTCCCGGCCGGGGTTCCAGCGGTGGGTGGTCCGTGGCCGCAGTGTGGCGACCGGCGGTGGGGATTCCCCTGTTGTCGGTCGCCACACTGCGGGTCGGGCCGCCTATTCGCGGGCGAGCATGGCCTGGGCCTCGGTCTCCAGGTCGATGTACGGTTCGCCGCTGACGTCGACGGCGACGCGGTGCAGGGTGCCGCCGGTGAAGAACCAGGGGGCGGTGCCGGGGTAGTGGTCGGTGACGGGTTCGCCGGAGTCGCGGCCGACGACCAGGCCCTCGCCGGCCAGGGTGAACCGGCCGGCCTGGGTGCGGATGCGGCGCTCGCCGACCTTGTGGTCGCCGTGGTAGAGGCTGAGGATGCCGGTGGCGCTGCCGGGCGAGGCCTCGCCGTCCTTCTCGAAGGCGGCGGCGAGGATCAGCTTCTCGCCGGTGGGCAGGTCCTCGCCGGCGCTGACCACCTGGTGCTCGATGCCGAGGAAGTTGTAGACGTAGTGCAGGCGGTTGTCGCGGACGTACAGGGCGTGCCCGCCGAACCGGCCGCCGTGCGCGAACAGCACGCCGGAGGCGCCGGGGCCCGGCAGGTCGACCAGGGCGCCGATCGCATAGGAGCGGTTGCGGATGTTCACCGCGACGGACTCGGGCACCTCGGAGCTGCCGGGCCGGTACACGTAGCGTTCGCGCGGCGGGGTGAGCTGCGGGCGGGGGGTGGAGAGGATCTCCAGGGCGGAGCGGTCGTCCAATGGGAGGGCCTGGTTGACGCCGGCCTCGTAGAACCAGAGGCCGATCAGTTCGGCGAGCCGGGCGGGTTCCTGGGCGGCGAGGTCGTTGAGTTCGGCGCGGTCCTCGTCGGTGTGGTAGAGCTCCCAGGTGTCCTGGCCGTAGTGGCCCCAGCCGCTGATCGCGGGGTGGGTGGTGACGGCCTTCCAGCCCTGGTGCCAGATGCCGCGGGTGCCGAGCATCGAGTAGAACTGCGTGGTGCGGGCCGACGGCAGCGCGGCGGCGTCGAAGGAGTACCGCATGCTGATGCCCTGCAGCGGGGTCTGGACGTGGCCGCGGACTCTCTCCGGCATCTCGATGCCGATGCAGTCCAGCACGGTCGGCACGATGTCCACTGCGTGGTGGTACTGCGTGCGGACCTCGCCGCGGGCGGCGATGCCGGCCGGCCAGGAGATGATGCACGGGTCGCAGGTGCCGCCGTTGAACGAGTACCGCTTCCACATCTTGAACGGCGTGTTGAAGGCCATCGCCCAGCCGTTCGGGTAGTGGCCGTACGTCTCGACGCCGCCGATCTTGTCGATCATCGCCATGTTCTCGGCGATGTCGTCGGCTACGTTGTTGAAGAACTTGTTCTCGTTGACCGAGCCGTTCGGGCCGCCCTCGCCGGAGGCGCCGTTGTCGGACACCACCACGAAGATCGTGTTGTCGTACTGTCCGATGTCCTCCAGATAGGCGATCAGCCGGCCGACCTGGTCGTCGCAGTGCGACAGGAACCCGGCGTACGCCTCCGCCATCCGCGCGAACAGCCGCCGCTCGTCCGCGCTCAGCTCTGCCCAGGGCCGGGTGTAGTCCAGCGCCGGGAACGGCTCCCCACCCGGGCCGGTCCGGGTCTGCGGCGTGCCGATCGGGTTCAGCGGCGGCAGTTCGGTGTTCTCCGGCACCAGGCCCAGCCGCTTCTGACGGGCCAGGATCTGCTCCCGCATCGCCTCGTAGCCCTCGTCGAAGCGGCCACGGTAGCGGTCGATCCACTCCTGCGGCGCCTGGTGCGGGGCGTGCGCGCAGCCCGGTGCGTAGTACAGGAAGACCGGCCGCTCGGGCGCGATCGCCTTGACATCGTCCAGGTACTGGATCGCCTTGTCGGTGATGTCGGTGCCGAAGTGGTAGCCCTCCTCCGGCGTGGCGGGCTGCTCGACGGGGTGGTTGTCGTGCACGAGGTCCGGGAACCACTGGCTGCTCTCCGCGCCGAGGAAGCCGTAGAAGCGGTCGAAGCCGCGGCCGAGCGGCCAACTGCGCCGGGTGGAGGCGAGGTTCATCTCGTTCTCCGGGCACAGGTGCCACTTGCCGGTGATAACGGTGGAGTAGCCGCGTTCGACCAGGATCTCGGCCAGGGTCGCGCACTCGGGCGGGATGTGGCTGTTGGCGTTCGGGAAGCCGATGGCGGCCTCGCTGATGCACGCCATCCCGTTGGTGGTGTGGTTGCGGCCCGTCAGCAGCGCCGAGCGGGTGGGGGAGCAGAGGGCGGTGGTGTGCCACTGGGAGTAGCGCAGGCCGTCCCCGGCGAGCCGGTCGATGTTGGGGGTCTCGATCGGCCCGCCGTAGCAGCTCATCGCGCCGAACCCGACGTCGTCCAGCACGATGTACACCACGTTCGGCGCGCCCTGCGCCGCCCTCGGCTGCTCGAACGGTGCCCAGTCCGGCACCGAGTCGCGCACGTCGAGGTTCACCACTCCGCGAAATGTCGAGGCCACAGGTCCCGCCTTCCACCCGCACGCGCGCACCACGAACCGGTGTGCGCTCCTGGCAGCCATGCTCGACCGGCGCCCGCCGGTCGGCCGGGCGGCTCGCGGGGCGGTGGGCCGACCGGGTGAGGGCTCGTCGGGCAGGCGGCGGGGCCCGCTCAGCGCATGACGCAGCGAAACCCGAGGTGGCAGGTCGCGGTGTCCTCGGTCTGCCCCTGCCGGGCCGCGGGCCGGTAGCGCAGGCAGTAGTTCGGCGCGCACAGGTGGGAGCCGCCCTTGGTCACCCGGCGGGGGAAGCGTTCCGGCAGCTGTCCGTCCGGGAGGTCCGGCGATGGGGCGACGGTGGGCGCGGCGTCGACGCGCGGGTTGCGTGGCGCGCAGCATGCGGCGGGCGCGGGGTCGGGATGGTGGTCGGTGTAGTGGTCGGCGGTCCATTCCCAGACGTTGCCCGCCATGTCGTACAGGCCGTAGCCGTTGGGCGGGTAGGAGCCGACCGGCGACGTCCCGGGGCCGGGGTCGTTCCTCCCGGCGGCCAGGTACTCCCACGGGAACCGGCCGTGCCAGGTGTTCGCCATCCGGCGGCCCCTGGGCGCGACATCGTCACCCCAGGGGAAGACCGCACCGGCGAGGCCGCCGCGGGCCGCGTACTCCCACTCCGCCTCCGTGGGCAGGTCCTTGCCGGCCCAGGCGGCGTAGGCGCGGGCGTCCTCGTGGGCGACCTGGGTGACCGGATGCCGCTCGCGACCGTTCAGGGTGCTGCCCGCACCCTGCGGGTGGCGCCAGGACGCGCCGGGTACATAGCTCCACCACCGACGCCAGTCGTCCAGGTCGACCGGACCGCGGGTGCCGTGGAAGACCAGCGCCCCCGGCACGAGACCGGCCGGATCCGCGCCCGGGTAGTCGGCCGGATCGAGCGGCCGCTCCGCCACGGTGACGTAGCCGGTCGCCTTCACGAATCGGCGGAACGCGGCCACGGTGACCGGATGTTCGTCCATCCAGAAGCCGTCGACCGACACCGGGTGCACCGGCCGCTCCTCCGGATAGAAGTCCTCGGAGCCCATCAGGAAGGAACCGCCCGGGATCCACACCACACCCCGGGCCGGCGCCGCGGACGGGCGCTGCGCAGTCGTCGTCACGGCACCGACGGTGCACCACCTCCGGCCGGTGCACCCCGACGACACGCCCGGACGACGGTCAGTCGAGCGGCACGGTTACGGCCAGCTTGCCGATGACCGTGCCGTCCAGCAGGTGTCGGACGGCTGCCGCGGCCTCCGTGAGCGGATATGCGCGGTCCACGACCGGGCGGATCGCCCCCGCGTCGATGAGCGTGGTCAACTCGCTCAGCCCGTCGGCGTGTTCGGACGCGATGAAGGTGCCCAGGTGTCGACGGACGAACGGGGAGAGCAGCTGTGCGCGCAGCTGGCGGTCGGTGCCGCCGAGCAGCCGACCGTCCGTCTCGCCGCCGGTGATGACCAGCCGTCCGCGGGGCGTCAGGGCGCGGCAGAGGTCCCGCAGGTTGCGGTTGCCGGCGATGTCGACGATGGCGTCGTAGCGCTGCGGACCGGCGAGGAAGTCCTCCCGGGTGTAGTCGATCACGCGGTCGGCGCCGAGCGCCCGTACGGCGTCGAGCTTGCGGCTGCTCGCGACCGCCGTGACGTGGGCGCCCAGGTGGTGGGCGAGCTGGACGGCGAAGGTGCCCACGCCGCCGGCCGCTCCGGTGATCAGAACCTGCTGACCGGGCCGGATCCGGCCCTTGTCGCGCACCGCCTGGAGGGCGGTGAGCCCGCTGATGGGCACCGTGGCTGCCTCCTCGAAGGTGAGTCCGGTCGGCTTGGGGGCGATCCGGTCGGCGCGGGCGGCGGCGAATTCGGCGAACGCCGCGGGCGCCGTCCCGTAGACCTCGTCGCCGGGAGCGAACCCGGTCACGTCCGGGCCGATCCGCTCGACCACACCGGCGACGGTGCGGCCGGGGTTGGGGAGTTTCGGCCGGCGCATCCCGCTCACCGGCCGGACCGCGTACGGCAGGCCGGCCATCAGGTGCCAGGTGCCCCGGTCGACGCCGGCGGCACGCACCCGGACCAGCACCTCGCCGGGCCGGAGTTCGGGGCGGGGAAGCCGTCCCGTGCGCAGCACGGCCTCCGGCCGGGTGTCGTAACGCTCCTGTACGACGGCTGCCATCGTCTCGATCCCGCCCTCGGCGGCGATCGGCGCACCTGCATCTCTGTCGGTCATGGTGCTCGTCCCTCTCCAGCGTACTTACGGCGTAAGTAGCTACTTACGCCGTAAGTAGAGCACTTACGGCGTAAGCTCGTCAACGGCGACAAGGTCGGAACGAAGAGAGAAGGAGCTGCCCGCAGTGACCCGAGGCACCACCCCGCAGCGGGACCGTCCGCCGCTCACCCGCCGGCGGGTCCTCGAGGCCGCCGTCGAACTGGCCGACGCCGGCGGCCTGGAGACGCTCTCCATGCGCAAGCTCGGCGAGGCCGTCGGAGTGGAGGCCATGTCCCTCTACAACCACGTCGCCAACAAGGAGGACCTGCTCGACGGCATGGTCGACCTGGTCTTCGCCGAGGTGGACCTCCCCGAGCCCGGCCGCGAGTGGCGACAGGCGATGCGGGAGCGGGCCGTCTCCATGCGCGACGTGCTGTCCCGCCACCGCTGGGCGATCGGACTGATGGAGTCACGCTCCGCCCCGGGCTCGGCCACCCTCCGCCATCACGACGCCGTCCTCGGTTGCCTGCGCCAAGGGGGCTTCTCCCTCACCCTGACCGCTCACGCCGTCTCGGTCCTCGACAGCTACATCTACGGCTTCGCCCTCCAGGAGAAGGCGCTGCCCTTCGAATCCCCGGAAGAGACAGCCGAGTTGGCCGCCGCCATCCTGAGCGGCACCGGGGCCGGCGAGTACCCGTACCTCACCGAGATCGCCACATCCCACGTCATGCGCCCCGGCTACTCCTACGCCGACGAGTTCACCTTCGGCCTCGACCTCATCCTCGACGGCCTCCAGCGGGCGGCGAGCTGACAGTTCGTTGGTGGAGGTCCGCACTCCGGCTCGGGCGCGTCCTTCACGACTGGCCAGTCGTTGCACGTCGACGGCGGCTGGATTCTCCACTGACCGCCGACACCACAGAGACAGGAAGAGCACCATGCAGCATCGAGTCCGCGCCGTCCTCCTCACCCCGAACAACACCATGCTGCTGATCAAGCGCATCCGCCCCGGCATCGACCCGTACTGGGTGATCGTCGGCGGAAAGATCGAACCGACCGACACCAGTCCCGAGGACGCCCTCCGGCGCGAGGTCCGCGAGGAGATCGCCGGCGAGACCCGGATCATCGGCCTCCTCCACACCCTGCAGACTGACGAGGAACGCCAGGACTTCTACCTCGCTGCCATCGACAAGTGGAGCTTCGAGGACCGCACCGGTCCCGAGTTCAGCCAGGAAGGCCGCGGCGAGTACCTCTTGGAGGAGATCCCCCTCACCACCGAGGCCCTCGAGGCGATCAACCTTCTGCCCCAGGAGATCGCCGCCGTCCTCCGCGAGGCCGTCGAGCGCGGCGAACTCCTCGCTGTCAGGTGACAGACGGTGCGGTCGTCGGGCACTTCCGAGTGTCCGACGACGCCTGAAGGGGATCGGATCAGGCCAAGCCCGGGTAGTGGCCCCGTTGGTAGTCCGACAGTTGGGAGACGGCCAGTTCGCCCCCGCCCCGGCAGATCACGCAGACACGCCGGCCGTGACATTCGCGGCAACGGGCCAGTCCGTGGGGTTCGCTGGGCACCCACCCGCGGCCGCCGCATCCGGGGCACCACCCGAGGCCTTCGCACTCGTAGCAGAGGACGTGGCCAGGCGTCACGGTGTCCGGCGTCCGTACCGGCTCCGGCCACTGGAACGGTTTCGGCGGGCGGAGCGCCAGTGCCGGGGTCTGGCCGCTGAACATCACGGCGGACGTGTGGTCGCCCGCCCGGATGCGGAGGTGGTTTCCGTCGCGGTGGGCGACGACCACGCTGCAGAGCCAGCCGCCGTCGTCCACCTCTGACGTCGTGACGTCCCAGCCGGCCGAGCGGAGGAGGACGGCCCCGCGGGAGGCGATCTCGGCGGCGGTGACCGCCGCCGGACGTTCGCCGCGGAACAGGGCCGAATAGTGGTAGCGCGGCGGCTCGTGCCAGTCGGCGACCGACGGCTCGTCGAGGAACAGCAGGCGGAGGTCGGCGCCGGGTGTCAAGTCGGTGATCAGCGCGACCAGTTGCTCACGCAGAGACCGACCCAGCCGGTCCAGTTCGCCACGTGCTTCCGACGTCTCACCCATGACAGCCCCCCGGTCCCGGAACGTACCACAGGGCCCGGCGCCGCTGGTGTCCGCAGACGATCGGGAGGTCAGGGGGATGCCGGTCGAGCGGCAGCGGTGAGGAGGTCGGGAAGGGTGCCCCGGTAGGCGGGCATCAGGGAGTTGACCTCGCGCCAGAAGCCGGGGGAGGGCGGGTGCGTGGCCAGTCGGCGGGCCACCACGGCGAGGGCGGCGGCGTGGAAGGCGGCGCGTCCGCCGCCCGGCTCCTGGACGTCGGCGTGGAAGGAGGAGGTCTGGCCGGCGTAGCCGGCGACGACGGCGGCCGGGCGGGTGTGGGCCACCGCCTGCTCGGCGGTGATCAGGCCGAGTTCGACGGCGGAGTAGACGTGGTGGATGGTCAGACCGTCCTCGCTGACCTCCGTGGTGGCGAGGACGGTCAGCGGGTCGTGCTCGGCGAGGCGGCCGGGGATCAGCGGGCCTCGGTGCCAGGTCGACGGCTGCGACGTCCGCGCCGGGGGCGGGGGTTCGGGGGCGGGCGGCCTGCGGGGCAGGTCGCGAGGTGCCGGACGGCCCGTGAGCAGGACGCGGGCGGTGGCGGGCGGGCAGTCGGGGTGGCGCGACAACAGGTAGGCGGCCAGCCGCGGCAGGCGGCGGAGCAACCCGGCCGCCGAGACCAGCGCCCAGTTCACGTGGTACGGCTCGGCCAGGATGGCCCGGCCCCGGGCGGCGTCCGCGACGGTGCGGATCTCGCCGAGGCGTTGCAGCAGCGCCCCGGTGCCGATCAGGCGCTCCTCCGCACTGGTCAGGTACGCCTCCGGGTCCGCCTCGGCGGAGGCCTCGGCGATCCGGCGGGTCGCCTCGTCCAGCGGCCGGCCCGGCGGCAGCGCGTCCAGCACTTCGCGCACCCACGCGGGTCCGCCCGCGAGCCGTACGGTGCGCCAGGCGGCAGCCCATTCGGTGGTCAGGATGAGCCCCTCCCAGCGGGAGCTGCGGCGGTCGATCAGCGCGGCGGCGGCCAGCTCGGGGTCGTCGGAGCGCAGCGCGGCGCGGTGGTGTTCCGCCTGGTAGCAGGCACCGGCGGCGACCAGGGCCGGGTTGCGGCGGCGCAGGTGGTGTTCCACCGCGATCGCCAGACGGTAGTTGTCGGCGAGCGCCGCGTCGATGCGCGGGTCGTCGAAGTCCAGCAGGCGCTGCTGCGCGGCGTGGTTGCGGACCATCTCCGCCGCGGCGCGGCGCACGGCCGGGGTGCCGTCGTCGACGGCGCTGTCGACCACGGTCGGCGGGTGCTCGTGGCCGAGGCGGAAGAAGCCGGGGTCGGTGTCGACGAGTTCGGCGAGTGCGGGCGCGCGGTGGGCGCGGGGCAGCAGCGCCACCAGGCAGCCGACGTTGAAGCGCCGCGCCTGGGTCGCGACCCTCTCGGCGTGTTCGCTGTCGGCTGTCATGGCGGGACGCTAACAGGCGGTGACGGTCGCGGGCAGCCGGTTTGCACCGGGCGCTGCCGACCTCCAGTGCACGGACGGTGACGCCCCGGGGCCGGCCGGAACAGTCCGTGGCTCCACGGGTCCATACTGGGCCGAACTGCTTGTCGAGAGGCGTCGTCCACATGGCCAAGAACTCCGCCCCACCGCGCGCCGCCGCGCGCAGGGCGCTGCTGCAACTGACCGGGGTGAGCCGCTCGTACGGCGGCCGTGAGGTGCTGCACCCCGTCGACCTCGAGCTGGCGGCCGGTGAGTGCGTGGCGCTGCTCGGGCACAACGGGTCCGGCAAGTCGACCCTGCTTCGAGTCGCGGCGGGCCGCGACCTGCCGACCGGCGGGACGGTGCGGTTCGACGGTCTGGCGATGAACGAGAACGACCCCCGGATCCGGGCCAGGGTCGCGGTCGTCGGCGACACGGTCGCCTGCTATCCCGACCTGACGGTGCGCGAGCACCTGCTGCTGGTCGCCGTCGCGCACGGGGTCGCCGACGCGGCCGACTGGGTCGCGCAGGTACTGGAGAACCGGTCGCTCACCGAGCGGGCCGACGCGCTGCCGTCCGCCCTCTCCTCGGGCCAGATGCAGGCCCTGCTGCTGGCCTGCGCACTCGTCCGGCCCCGCGACCTGCTGCTGCTCGACGAGCCCGAGCAGCGTCTCGACCCGCAGGCGCGCCGGCGGCTCGCCGAACTCCTGGCGGCGGAGCTCGCCGACGGGGTGGCGGTGCTGCTGGTCACCCACCACACCGACCTCGCGCTGGAGATCGCCGACCGAGTGGTGGTGCTGGAGGAGGGACGGATCGTCCGGCAGGGCGCGCCCGCCGAGATCCTGACGGCCGAAGCAGCCGCATCGGCCGGCGCCCGGTGAGCCGCCCCGAGGCCGTGGCCGGTCTGCCGTCCCCCACGACGGGACAGCCCACGCCCACGGACCCCATGGAGACGGCCGCGGACCCGGGCGAGGACGCGATCGCGGCCGAGTGGACGGCGGACGACGACTGGACCGACGAGGCACTGGCGCTGCTGCGCGCCCTGCGCGCACCGCACCGGCGCAACCGGGCCAAGCAGGCCGGCTTCGCGCTCTACTGCACCCTGCTCATCCTGGTGATCTGGGGCGGCATCCCCAGCCTCGGCCTCTTCCTCCAGGCGTCGATGGGCGCCGACTACACCCGGCACGGCCCCGACCTGCTGGCCGCCATGCCCAGCGGCATCGCCGCGGTCGGGCTCGCGACCCTGCTGCTGGCTGTCCGCGACGGGCTGTGGCGCGGGCCGGTGGTGCCGCCGCGGGCCACCACCGACTGGCTCCTCGCGCACCCGGTCCGGCCGCGTCCGGTGCTGCGGCCGTGGTTCTGGCTCTCCTGCGGGCTGGCCGTCTTCCCCGGGCTCGTGATCGCCGTCGGCGGCATGGTGGCGCTCGGACTGACCGAGCGCGTCGGCCTGCCCGCAGCCCTCGGCTGGTGCCTGGCCGGCGCCGTCTGCCTGCCGCTGCTGGGCGTCTGCGCCGGGCTGCTGGTGCAGCGCAGCCCGCTGGCCGCCCGCTGGGCGCGCCGGCTCACCCCGTACGTCACCGTGCTGATCCTGGCGCTCGCAGTGCAGAGCGCGCTGGCCGTCGCGGGGCACCCCGTCCGCTGGCTGGAGCGGGTGGAACTGTGGTCGGGCCCCTGGGGCTGGGCGGGGCTCGCGGCGCTGGCCCCGACGCCCGCCGCCGTTCCGGGAGGCGGGCTCGCCGCCGCCCTGCTGGTCGTGCCGACCGTGGTCTGCCTGGTGCTCGCGGACCGGGCCGCCGCCGCACTGTCGCTGCCCCTGCTGCGGGAGCGGGCCCGGACGGCGGCCGGGGTGCTGGCCGCGCTGCGGACGGTCGAGCTGCGCGCGGCACGGCTGGCCGTGGCCGGCGCGTCCGGTAGCGGCCGACAGCTCCGGGTCCGGCTGCCCGTGCCCCGGCAGTCCTGGCTGATCCTGTACTGGCGGGACGCCCTCGCACTGCTCCGCGCACCCGCACGGCTCGGTCGCGCGGTGCTGCTGACCGTACCGGCCGTGCTCTGCGCGGTGCTGGCCCACGGCACCCGGGGCGGGGTCTCCTGGGCCGTCACGGCCGTCGCCCTGCTCTTCGGCTACCTGGCCGTCGCCCAACTGCTGGAGCCCGCCCGGATCGAGACCGACGACGTGCGCCGGGCATCCTGGTCCCCCTACCCGTTCGCCGGTCTCATGCTGCGCCATGCGGTGGTGCCCGCCGTCCTCGGCCTCGTCCTGGCGGCAGGGGGAGCGGCCGTCGTACTCGCGTCCGGCGGAGGGTCGGCGGCCTGGCTCGCGCCCCTCGCCGTGCCGGCCCTGGTCGCGGCCGGGCTGGTGAACGCCTGCCGCGGGGCGGCCCGCCGCGATCTGCTGTACCGCTCGTCGCAGGCGGCCGGCGGGAGCATCGGGACGGTGGTGTTCGCCGCCTGGTACGCGGCCGGTCCGGCCGTGGCCGTGCCGGTGCTGGCCCTGCCGTTCTCGGCGGCGCTGCGCAGCGGGTCGGCGGGCTCTCTGAGCCAGGCGACCGCGGTCGGTCTGGTCCTGGCTGTCGCGCTGCTGCGGTGGGCGTGGGTCAGGGCGGGCAAGCTGCCCGCGCAGGCGCGGCCCGGCACG
This sequence comes from Kitasatospora cinereorecta, assembly GCF_024172095.1. Lineage (GTDB taxonomy): Bacteria > Actinomycetota > Actinomycetes > Streptomycetales > Streptomycetaceae > Kitasatospora > Kitasatospora cinereorecta. The sequence goes on from NZ_JAMZDX010000002.1 coordinate 1,179,032, forward strand.
GTGGGCCGGCCGTAGGTCCGGCGGCGGCCGGTCAGCAGACGGCGGTGAGCGAGTCGACGAGGATGCCGAGTCCCTCACTCGCCTCGTCCTCGGCGAGGGTCAACGGGGGAGCCATCCGCAGGGTGTGGCCGTACAGGCCCCCCTTGCCGATGAGCAGGCCCCGCCGCTTCGTCTCCTCCAGGACCCTGGTGGCCAGCGCCGGGCTGGGCGCCCCGCTGTCGGGGTCCACCAGGTCGACGGCGAGCATCAGGCCCTTGCCCCGGACGTCGCCCACGGCCGGGAGCTTGTCGACGGCGGTGCGCAGGCCGTCGATCAGTAGCCGGCCGAGGTGTTGGGCGTTGGCCTGGAGGTCGTGCGCGAGCAGGAAGTCGAGGGTCGCCTTCGCCGCCGCCGTCGCGATCGGGTTGCCACCGAAGGTGGAGATGCCGTTGGCCGGAAGGGCGTCCATCAGCGCGCCGTCCGCGACGACCCCGCCGATTGCGAAGCCGTTCCCGAGGCCCTTCGCGAAGGTCATCACGTCCGGAGTGACGCCGTGGGCCTGGATGCCCCAGAAGTGCTCCCCGGTACGGCCCCAGCCGGTCTGCACCTCGTCGGAGACCAGCAGGATCCCGTGCTCGTCCAGGATCTCCCGGTACCTCGCGAGGAGCCCGTCGGGTGCGGCGGTGAAGCCGCCCACACCCTGGACGGGCTCCGCGATCAGGCAGGCGACGTCGGTGGCGGTGGCCGTGGCGATGACCTGCCGCAGGTCGTCCGCGCAGAAGGTCAGGTACTCCTCGTCCGACAGGTGCGGGAAGCGGTCGCGGTCGGTGCCGTGCAGGTAATGCACGTTGACGGGCGACAGCGAGGAGTTCTTCCAGCCCCGGTTGCCGGTGACGGCCATCGCCCCGTACGAGCGCCCGTGGTAGCTGTTGCGCAGGGCGAGCACCTGGTCGGAGCGGCGGGCGTTGGTGGCGAGCAGCAGCGCGGTCTCGTTGGCCTCGGTCCCGGAGTTGGTGAAGAAGACCTTGGCGTTCGCGATGCCCGACAGCGCCGCGATCTGCTCGGCCAGCTCCACCTGGGAGCGGATGAGGTACAGCGTGGAGGTGTGCGCCACCCCGGTGCGCAGCTGCCGTTCGACGGCCTCGCGCACCTCGGGCACGTCGTAGCCGAGCATGCTGGTGAGGATCCCGGCGAAGAAGTCGAGGTACGTGCGCCCGTCGGAGTCCGTGACGCGGCAGCCCTTGCCGCTCACGATCTCGATCGGCTGGTCGTAGTAGAGCGACAGCCACGACGGCATGACCGCGCGATGGCGGCCGAGCAGGTTCGGCATGCGAGGGTCCCACTTCCGCGCAGACGCTTTCCGGCACGCTACCCCGGAGCGGCCCGTACGAACGCCAGGCGGGGCCGACACCCCGGCGGCCGGCTCGCGCGGTGGCGGCAGCGGCCGGAGAGGAACGGGCCGCCCCGTTGTCCGTCAGGACGGTGTCGACCTCGAAGCCGCGCGCCGACCGGATGGGGGAGCGTCCGGCCGGCGCGCGGGGCCGGGTCAGCCGGACGCCCGGACGCCCAGCCGCAGGGTGAGGATCTGGAACGGCCGCAGCGACAGCCGTACCTGTCCGGGCTCCGCGTGCACCGCGGACGGGGCCCCGGTGGACTCGATCGGCCGTTCCAGCAGGTCGGTGACGGTCACCGAGGCCAGCGGGAAGCCGGTGGTCAGGGTGGCGTCGGTCCGGCGGCCGTGGGCCTCGTAGAGGCGGAGGACCACATCACCGGAGCGGTCGTCGGCGAGCTTGACCGCCTCGACCACGACGGCCTCCCGGTCGACGGCGACCAGCGGTTCGACCGGCCCGGCGCCGGTGACGGTCCGCTCGGGCAGGTTGAGGTGGTACCCCTCGCGGACGGCGTCGGCGAGGTCGGCGCCGACGACCAGGGCGTACTGCAGCCGGTGACGGCCCTGGTCGGCGTCCGGGTCCGGGAACCGGGGGGCGCGCACCAGGGTGAGCCGCACCGTGGTGGTGGTGCCGTCGTCGGTACGGACGTCGCGGGTGACCTCGTGCCCGTACGTCGAGTCGTTGACCAGGGCCGCGCCCCGGTCCCGCTCGCCGACGTGCAGGAAGCGGTGGGCGCAGATCTCGAACTTGGCTGCGTCCCAGCTGGTGTTGGTGTGGGTGGGACGCTGGACGTGGCCGAACGGGATCTCGGCGCTGGAGTGGTCGGCCCGCAGGTCCAGCGGGAAGGCCGCCTTGAGCAGCTTCTCGGTCTCGTGCCAGTCGATGACGGTGTCGACGTCGAGGCGGCGGGAGCCCTCGCGCAGGGTGAGCAACTGCTCGATCCGGGAGGCGCCGAAGGTGCGGACGACCCGGACGCCGGCCTCGGTCGCGGTCACCGACTCGGCCTCGCGCAGGTCCTGGACGGTGTTGCGGTAGAACTCGTCGATGTCCCAGGCGTCGTACTCGTTGGGGAAGTCCTGGTGCAGCTGCAGCAGGTTGGCCACCGCGCCGGGCGGCAGCAGCTCCGGGCCGGCCGCCAGGTCGCGGGCCGAGACGACCAGGCCGTCGGCGTCGATCACGATCCGGACCAGCCCGTTGTCCAGGACGAAGCCCTCGCCGTCCCGGACCGGGGCGACCGGCTCGCCACCGCTCCCGGAGCGGACCGCGGCGCCGAAGGAGGGAACGCCCTCGCGGGGATAAGGGGAGCCGTTGAAGACCACCGTCCGCTCGCCGGCACCGGCCAGGGCCCGCTGCGCGGTGTCCACGATGCCCTCCAGCTCGGCGAGCACGGCCTCGTACGTCCGCTCGGCCTCGCGGTGGACCCAGGCGATGGAGGAGCCGGGCAGGATGTCGTGGAACTGGTGCAGCAGCACCGTCTTCCACAGCCGGTCCAGCGCCTCGTACGGGTAGCTCAGGCCCGTGCTCAGGGCGGCGGCGGCCGACCAGAGTTCGGCCTCGCGCAGCAGGTGCTCGCTGCGCCGGTTGCCCTGCTTGGTGCGCAACTGGCTGGTCAGGGTGCCGCGGTGGAACTCCAGGTAGAGCTCGCCGACCCAGACGGGTGCGTCGGGGTACTCGGCCTCGGCGCGGGTGAAGAACTCCGCCGGGGACTCGATGGTGAGCCGCGGCGAGCCCTCCAGGTCGGTGAGGCGGGCGGCGCGGCCCAGCATCTCGCGGGTGGGGCCGCCGCCGCCGTCGCCGTAGCCGAACGGCAGCAGCGAGCGGTTGGCCGGGCCCTTGTCCTGGAAGTTGGCGACGGCGTGGGCGAGTTCGGCGCCGCTGATGTCGGCGTTGTAGGTGTCGACGGGCGGGAAGTGGGTGAAGATCCGGGTGCCGTCGATGCCCTCCCAGCGGAAGGTGTGGTGGGGGAACTTGTTGGTGGTGTTCCAGGAGATCTTCTGGGTGAGGAACCAGCGCACCCCGGCGAGCTTCATCAGCTGCGGCATGGCCGCGTTGTAGCCGAAGGTGTCGGGCAGCCACATCTCCTCGGTCTCGACCCCGAACTCATCGAGGTAGAACCGCTTGCCGTGGATCAGCTGCCGGGCGAACGCCTCGCCGCCGGTGATGTTGGTGTCGGGCTCCACCCAGAGGCTGCCCACGGGGAGGAACTGCCCGCTCTTCGCCTTCTCCTGGACGCGGGCGTACACCTCGGGGCGCTCGTCCTTGAGCCAGGCCAACTGCTGGGCCTGGGACATGGCGAACAGGAACTCCGGGTGGTCGTCCATCAGGTGGGTGACGTTGGAGACGGTGCGGGCCACCTTGCGGACGGTCTCGCGCAGCGGCCACAGCCAGGCGGTGTCGATGTGCGCGTGCCCGACGGCGGAGATCCGGTGGGCACTGGGCGCGGCCGGCGAGGCCAGGGCGGGGCGCAGCACCTCCCGCGCGGCCGGGGCACTGCCGCCGATGTCCCGGAGGTCGACGGCGTCCAGGGCGCGGTCGATGGTCTCCAGGAGCTGCCAGCGGCGCGGGTCCGCCTCGGACAGTTGGTGCATCAACTCGCCCAGGACATCGAGGTCCTGGGCGAGGTTCCAGACCTCGGTGTCGAAGACGGCGAGGTCCAGGCGGAGCAGCCGGTAGAGCGTGTCGCCGGAGTGCCCGGCCCCGGTGACCCACGACGGTACGTCGCCGAGCGCGGTCGGCAGGTGGTCGTCGCACAGGACCGGGTTGGCGGCGGTCTCGATGTAGTAGGTGAACTCCTCGCCGCCGACGGCCGGGTCGGCGATCGGCAGCCAGGCGTTGCGCGGGTTGACGCCCTTCACCACGCTGCCGTCGGGCCGGTACGCCAGGCCCTCGCTGGAGAAGCCGGCGCCGGTGCGGTTGAAGCCGAGGTCGAGGACGGCCTCGACCCGCTGTCCGGCCCACTCCTCGGGGACCCGGCCGCTGATCCTGAACCAGCTGGTCGACCAGGCCGGCCCCCACCGGTGGCCGACCGAGACCGGCCGGTACGGCGCGGCCAGGCCCTGGGCGACCGGCACCGGCTCGCCGGGGACGTTCCAGACCCCGACCGTGAGCGGCACGGTCCGGGCGTGGACGGCGGGTCGGATGCGCTCGGTGAGTACGCGCTTCAGGCGCTGCTCGACGAGGCGTTGCTTGCTGTGCACGGGGCTACTCCGTGGTTGATCCGGGGCTGGGGCTCGGGGGACGGTGCTCGTCCGGTCACTCGTCGCGGGGGCCCAGGTCGGGCCGGTCCCTCAGCTCGACGGTGGAGGTGGCGGAGGCGTGGAGTTCGAGGACGGTGATCTCGTTGCGGCCGGGACGCAGGACCGGCGCAGGGACGTACAGGGTGGTCTGCGGGCCGCGGGAGCAGTAGCGACCGAGCGGGAAGCCGTTGACCCACACCAGGCCCTTGGTCCAGCCGGGCAGGGCGAGGTAGCCGTCGGCGGGCCGGTCCACGGTGAAGGTGCCCAGGTGGAAGGCCGGGCCGACCACAGGGGCGGCGGGGATGAAGGCGAGGGCGTCGAGGGAGTCCAGGGGCAGCGGGCGGCTGGTCCAGTCGGCGAGGGCCTCGCCGTTGACGGTGACGCGGCCGAGCAGTCCCTTGCGGTCGTGGATGGCGGTGCCGTAGTTGACCCGGCCCTGGTTCTCCACCAGGACCGCGAGGTGGGCGCCGTGCCGGGGGGCGGTGAAGGCGAGGGCGTGCTCGTGGTTCTCGCGCTCCAGGACGCCGACGGGCTGCCCGTCGACGAAGACCTGGGCGCGGTCGCGGACCTCGTCGATCCGCAGCACGGCGGGCCCGGCGGCCGGCAGCACGGCCTCGTACAGCACGAAGCCGAAGGACTGGCCGAGCTGTTCCATGGTCAGCGGGCGGTCGGCGATGACCGCCCGGCCGAACAGGTGCGCCTGGTCGAGCAGGCTCGCGCAGGAGTCGAGCTCGATGTCGGTCGGGACGAGCTTCGCCGCCGGGGCGGGAAGGGGCTCGTCGGGGACGGGCGCGTACTTCGCGATGACCTCGCGGAACGCCTCGTACTTGGGGGTGGGGTCGCCGGCCTCGTCGAGCAGCGCGTCGTAGTCGTAGGAGGTGACGGTGGGCCGGTAGGTGCCCTTGTCGTTGGCGCCGTTGGTGAAGCCGAAGTTGGTGCCGCCGTGCAGCATGTAGATGTTGACGGAGGCGCCGGCGGCGAGCAGCCGGTCCAGGTCGGCGGCGGCGTCGGCGGGGCTGCGGGTGATGTGGACGGCACCCCAGCGGTCGAACCAGCCGATCCAGAACTCGGAGCACATCAGCGGTCCGGTCGGCTGCTGCCTGCGCAGCTCGGCGAGCCCGGCGTCCACCCGGCTGCCGAAGTTGGCGGTGCGCAGGACGCCGTCCAGGCCGCCGCGGGCCAGGTCGGACGGCTGGTCGCAGGTGAACAGCGGGACGTCCACGCCGTGGGTGTGCAGCAGCTCGGCCAGGTCGGCGAGGTAGCCGGCGTCGTCGCCGTAGGCGCCGTACTCGTTCTCCAACTGGACGGCGATGATCGGCCCGCCGCTGGTGGACAGGTACGGCTTGAGCGGCGGGAGGAGGTCGGCGAGGTAGTCGTCGACGGCGCCGAGGAAGCGGGGGTCGCGGCTGCGCAGCTCGATGCCGTCCTCGGCGAGCAGCCAGGAGGGCAGGCCGCCGCCCTCCCACTCGGCGCAGATGTACGGGCCGGGGCGGAGCAGGACGTGCAGTCCTTCGGCGGCGGCCAGGTCGAGGAAGCGGGGCAGGTCGAGACCTCCGTCCAGCCGGAATTCACCGGGCCGGGGGGCGTGGAGGTTCCACGGGACGTAGGTCTCGACCGTGTTGAGCCCCAGCAGCCGTGCCTTGTGGAGCCGGTCGGCCCACTGCTCCGGGTGGACGCGGAAGTAGTGCAGTCCGCCCGAGATGATGCGCAGCGGTCGGTCGTCGAGGCGGAAGCCGTCGGCGGCGATCTCCAGTCGAGGCATGGCTCTGGTGCTCCTAGGAGGTGGGGGTGGGGGTCAGTGGAGGGGGCGGCAGAGCAGGGCGTCGGGGGTGTCGTGGTACTTCTGGCTCGACGACCAGTTGAAGGCGACGCCGGCGAGGTACTCGTCGGTGTCGCACTGGCCCTTGGCGTCCCAGGGTGCCCAGTCGCTCCTGGCCTGCTTGTCGGTCGGGGCCGGGTTGTCACCACGGTCGAACCAGACGACGCGGTTGCTGGTTCCGAGGCTCGCGGCCACGGGCTGGCACATCACGCTGGTGAACGCGGTGTCCCACATGCTGTAGCCGGCCACCATGGTGCCCTCCGGGCACTGGGCCTTCTCCCAGCCCGGGGCCCAGTCGTCGGTCATGTACTTGGCGTCGGTGACGACCTCCCAGTCGTCGTTGGTGATCGCGGGCTCGTTGACGTTGGTGCACAGGCCGCGGTGCTTGTAGCGGCTGAGACCGATCAGGCGCTCGCCGTCCGGGCAGGAGCCCTGGAGGTTGCCGGGGGTCTTGATCGGGAAGTTGGCGCGGACATAGGACGAGGCGTTCTGGTTGCCGTGGTCGAGGTTGATCATGTTCCAGCGCTCGGCCTTGGCGACCTTGCCGGTCTTGCCGCCCGCGGTGACGAGCTTGTTCCAGTCGGCGGCACGCCAGTCGCCGCCGTCCTCCAGGCCGGTGCGCTTGCCGTTCGCGGCGTAGGACAGGGCGGCCCAGTTGTCGTTGGGCTTGCCGCTGCTGTTGGCCCAGCCGACCAGCGGCCAGATCGCGAAGTCGGTGTCGTTCTTGACCAGGATGTCGGTGAACCGGCGGAACCAGTCCTTCTCCTTGGCGTCGGTCTGGCCGATTCCGGCGGTGCCGAACTCGCTGACCCACACCGGCGCGGTGAAGTGCTGACCGGACTCGGTGACGAACAGGGCCTCGTCGTTGACGGCCTTCTCGAGGTCCTCGGGGCTGAGGTCGCGGTAGCGGGGGTCGTTGGTCTCGCCGTTCTGCCAACCGCCGGAGGCGCCGGTGTGGTTGGGGCCGGTGAAACCGTAGAAGTGGACGGAGTAGACCAGCTTGTTGGAGTACATCAGGGTGTTGGACATGTTCCGCACCGGCTCGAGATTCGGGCGCCAGTGGGCGAACATGCCCGACGGGATGCCGACCCAGTTGATGCCCTCCATGATGATCAGCATGTCGGGATCCTTGTCGAGGATCCGGTTGCCGGTCTCCTGGTACGCGGCGTACGCGTCGTGGTCGTCGCCCCAGTCCCAGTTGGGGTCGTCGGTGCCGTCGCGGCGGATCTCGTTGCGCAGGTCGGCGCCGACCACGCGCTTGTTGTCCTTGTAGCGCTCCACCATGAACAGCCAGTCGTCCTCCCACTTCTGGGCGGACTGGCCCTTGTTCCAGCGCTCGTTGCCGTCCAGGCCGCAGCACCAGTGGTAGGTGGTGGTGTGGTTGTTGAGGACGACGGCGAAGCCGTCGGCGGTGAGCGCCTTGACGACCGCGTCGTAGACCTCCAGCGGGGTCTTGTCCCGCAGCTGCGGGTTGGCCGCCACCGCCGAGTCGGGCACGGTGTCCTCGTTGTCGATCATCTCGTCGGCGTACGGCAGGCGGATGGTGTTCAGGCCCAGGGCGTGGAAGTCGGCGAGGATCTTGGCGATCGGCACCCGGTCCAGGCCCATCGGGATGTTGTTGGAGACCTCGCCGGCCTGGTTGTTGGCCGGGTCGCCGGCGTCGCCGGAGCCGAGGTAGTGGCTCTGCGCGCCGTCCCAGTTGCCGGCCTTGAGCTTGAAGCGGTTGCCCTTGGCGTCGACGACGTAGCGGCCCTGGGTGGAGAGCGGGCCGGTCCAGGACGCGGCCAGCTGCTTGCCGGTCAGCGCGACCGGGGCGCTGCCGGCGGCGGCCGCCGGGGAGACGACGGCCACCGGGCCGGGGACGGCGCCGATCAGCAGGGCTCCCGCAACCAGCGTCGCGGGCAGGGCCCGGGTGACGGCTGCTCTGAGGAAGCGGTTGGGCATGGTGGATCGCATGGTGCTGCCCTCCAGGGCGTGGGTGGGGGAGGTGTTGCACGACCGGACCGGTGCGGGGTCCGGAGCCAGGAGGAACGTCGAAGGATCTGTCGGCCGTCGAGTCGGCCCCTGAGTCAGCCCTTGAGGCCGGTGGTGGCGATGCCTTCGACGATGTACCGCTGGGCGATCAGGAACATCGCGACCAGCGGAGCGATGGTGACCACAGCGCCGGCGAACAGGCCGGGCAGGTTGATGGTCTGCGAGGTGAGGAAGGTCGACAGCGCGATCTGGGCGGTCCACGAGGACGGGTCCTGCCCGATGACCAGCGGCCACAGGAAGGCGTTCCAGCTGTCGATGAAGGCGAGCGCCCCGAGCGAGGCGAGCATCGCGCCCGAGGAGGGCAGGGCTATCCGCCGGTAGAGGCCGAGCCAGCCGAGGCCGTCGAGGCGTCCAGCCTCCTCGATCTCGGCCGGGAACTGCAGGTAGAAGTTGCGGAACAGCAGGACCGCGAAGGGGTTGAACAGGCCGGGGACGATGACGCCCCAGAGCGTGTTCACGCCGCCCATCGATCCGACCACCACGAAGGTGGGCACGAAGGTGACCGAGCCGGGGATCATCAGCGTCGCGATCACCAGGGCCAGCAGCGCACCGCGGCCGGGCACCGGGATGCGGGCGAAGGCGTAGCCGGCGGCGGAGGCGAGCAGGGTGGACAGCGGGGCGGTGATCCCGGCGATCAGCAGGGAGTTGCCGAGGGCCTGGCCCATGTGCAGGGTCGGGTCGGAGAACAGCGCGGTGAAGTTCTCCCAGTGCATCTGCGCGGGCCACCACGTCCACTCGGGCGAGGTGAGGCCCTTGGTGTCCATCAGGGCGTTGCGCAGCATCAGGTAGAACGGGGTCAGGAAGAGCACGGTCAGCACGCCGACCAGCAGGCCGCGGGCACCGGGGCGCAGGCGCTTGAACAGGGTGGTCATCGGCGTCACTCCTCGCCCTTGCCGAAGCCGGTGAGCCGGCCCTGGATCAGCGTCACGGCCACGATCAGCGCGGTGAGGACGAAGGCCCCGGCCGATCCGAGTCCGTAGTTCTGACTACCCATCGAGGTGTTGTAGAGGTAGACCAGCGGGGTCTGCACGGGGGCGGTGGCGGTGCCGGACAGTCCGCTGCTGAACAGGTTGTAGAACTCGTCGAACGCCTGGAAGGCGGCGATGAACTGGAGCATCAGCACCGCGACCGAGGTGTTGCGCAGCATCGGCAGGGTGATCCGCATGAGCTTGCGGAAGCCGGTGGCGCCGTCGAGTGCGGCGGCCTCGTCGATCTCCTTGGGGATGGCCTGCAGGCCGGCCAGGAAGAGCACCATGTAGAAGCCGACCTGCAGCCACAGCCGCAGGGTGACCAGGACGATCCAGTACAGCGGCGGGTCGGTGGTCTGCAGCCAGGGGACGGAGTCCATGCCGAACCAGCCGCCGACCATGTTGGCGATGCCCGCCGGGAGCCCGTTGAACAGGCACATCTTCCACACCAGCGAGGCCGCGACGTAGGAGACGGCGGTGGGGATCAGGAAGGCGGTCCGGACCACGGCGCGGCCGCGTCGGACGCGGTTGACCAACAGCGCCAGGCCGAGCGAGACGACGAAGGTCACCGGCACGATGAACACGGTGAACAGCAGGATCTTTCCGAGCGAGCTGCGGAACGTGTCGTCGGAGAGCAGTTGCCGGTAGTTGTCCAGACCGACCCACTGGCCGAGCGCGATGGTGCCGTGCGCGTTGCTGAGGCTGAGCAGGAAGCTCCAGCCGATGGCGACGTACTTGAAGATCCCGAGCCCGATCAGCATCGGGGCGGTGAGCAGTGCGAACGCTCCCCAGGTCCGCAGGTCGGCGGGCCTGCGGCGGCGGGCCGGGGCGGGGCCCCGCGGCGTGGCCGCGGGGCGCCCGGCTCGCTCGGAGCGCTCGGTGGTGTCCGAGGTGGGTGCGTTCATCAGGTGTGCTGCTTGTCCAGGGCGGTCTGGGCCTGCTTGGCCGCGTCCGAGAGGAGCTGGGCGGCGTCGCCCTGCCCGCTGACGATCTTCTTGGCGGCGGCGGAGAACGGGGTGGAGACCTCGCTGTCCCAGGTGTTGGGGTTGTGCTTGCCGTACTTGGCGGCGAGCTCGACGGTCTCCTTGGCCGCGCCCTGGGCGAGCTTGTCCGCGGCGGCCGCGACCGAGGCGCGCGGCGGGACGTGGAAGCCGTAGCTCTCCGACCAGTCCTTCTGCAGGTCGGTCTGGTCGACCCAGAGCCACTGGACGAACTTCTTCGCCGCGTCCACGTGCTTGCCCTTGGCGTTGACGCAGGCCGTCCAGCCGCCGACGCGCAGCACCGGGCTGCCGCCGGCCTTGAACGCCGGCCAGGGCAGGACGCCGAAGTCGTCGCCCAGCGCGGTCTTGATCGCGGGCATCGCCCACAGGCCGCACCACTGCATCGGCACGACGTTCTGGATGAGGGCGGACGGGTCCCACCAGTCGGTGGTGAAGCCGAGCAGCAGGGACTGGTCGTCGGCCAGCCGCTTGAGGGCGGCCACCGCCTCGGCGGCCTGCGGGGAGTCGAAGACGACCTTGCCGTTGGTGACCAGGTCGCCGCCGTTGGAGAGGACGGCGAGGGCCGGGGTGTCGCCGAGGCCGTCGTTACCGACGAACAGACCCTTGGTGTTCTTGGTGGTCAGGGCCTTGGCGGCGGCGGCGAGCTCGTCGAAGGTGGTGGGCGGGTTGATGCCCGCCTTGGCGAGGGCGCTCTTGCGGTAGTAGAGCATCATGACGTCGTCGATCATCTTGACGCCGTAGAGCTTGCCGTCGACCGTCATGTAGTCGAGGTTGCCCTGGCTGAAGTCGGACTTCGCGCTGCCGTACACGTCGTCGAGGGCAGCGAGCTGGCCGCGCCGGGCCATGGCCTGGCTGAAGTCGCCGATCTCGAAGACGTCCGGCGCGCCGTCGGTGAGCAGGGCGGAGTTGAGCTTGGCGCCGTAGTCGCCGGGGGTCCAGGTGACCTTGACCGCGATGTCCGGGTTGGCCTTGGTGAAGGCCTCGGCGTACCGGGTGAGAGCCTGCTGGGTGCCGGCCTCGCCGTAGGCGTGGGACCAGACGTTCAGGGTGGTCTTCGCTCCGGAGGAGTCACCGCCGGTGGGGCTGGTGCTGCAGCCGACCGCCGCGCCGGCGACGAAGAGCAGGGAACCGCCGAGGAATCCGCGTCGGCTAAGCTGCGGTCTGTGTGCACTCATGTCGCATCCTTGAGGGGTGGGGTGGGTGTATCGGTCCGGTCGGTGTCCGCCGTCAGTTGCTGCCAGGCAATGACGGACACCGACCGAGGCGTGCCGCGTGCTACGGGAAGAGCGCCTGGATGCCCAGGATCGCGGCTCCTCTGGCCCATTCCTCCCAGGGGAGCGGGCGCAGGGTCAGTGGGCACTTCGCCGCGGCTTTGAAGCAGTGGGCGGCGTAGGCGTCCTTGATGTGTACTCCGAAAAGGTCGTAGGTGTCGAGACCCTCTCCGGTCACGACGACCCGCTCCGGACCGAGCAGATTGACCAGGATGGCGATGCCGGTGCCGATCGCCCGGCCGGCCCGGGCGAAGGCGTCGCGGGCGGCCGGGTTTCCGCTGCGGGCGAGCTGGACGACCCCGTCGAAGTCGAGGTCCTCGTCGCCGGTGGCGTCGCGGACCGCGTCGCGGATGGCGTCGCTGGAGGCGATCGCCTCCACGCAGCCGGTCTGGCCGCAGTGGCAGACCGGTCCGGCAGGGTCGATGGAGAGGTGGCCCATCTCGCCGGCGACGCCGTAGGCGCCCGTGATCAGCTGGCCGTTGACGACCAGTCCGGAGCCGATGCCCGCGCCGATGGTGACCAGCGCGAAGTACTCGGTGCCGATGCCCTCGCCGAACCAGTGCTCGGCGACGGTGAGCGCCTTGACGTCGTTCTCGACGGTGACGTTCAGGCCGGTCGCCTTCGCCACCGCCTCGGCGAGCGGGACGTCCCGCCAGCCCGGGAGGACGGAGTAGCGGACCCGGCCGGCGGCGCGGTCGACGTCGCCGGAGACCGCGATCCCCAGGTGGCGGGTGCGTTCCCGGAACGCCGGGTCGGCGTCCAGGACGATCCCGACGAGTTCGCACAGCAGCCCGCAGACGGCCTCCGGGCTCCGGTCCTCCCCGAGGGAACGACCGGCGGTGGCCCGCATGCCCGCCCGCAGGTCGCAGACCGTGACGAACAGGGCGTCGGCACTGATCTTGACCCCGACGAAGAACTCCCGGTCGACCGTGACCGCCAGCGGATTCACCGGACGGCCGGCCCCCGGGGCGGTACGCTCCGGGGGGAGTTCGTGCAGGTAGCCGTCGTCGATCAGCGGCCGTGCGGACTTGGTGATCGCGGTGGACGACAGTCCGGTGCGACGCGCCAGCTCCACCCGGCTGAGCGGACCCTCGGTCAGCAGCAGGGCAAGGATGGCAGTCTCGGCCGGTGCGGTGACCAGCGGCTGTGCATGGTTCGGAAACACGGCTGCAACCTACAGCCAAATAAATAACTTCGTCCAGTATTGATTTCAGCAGGCTCCCAGCCTACTCTCAGGACACTTCCATGCCCGTCATGCACACCCGGACCCCGCCGGACGGCAGCCTTCGCGCCCCGGCCCCCGGTCCGCCACCCCCTGACCTCCCGGGATACCACTCGTGCCTGCCGCCACCCCTGCCGTCAGCTTCGACCCCGCCCTCGGACTCGCCGTCCTGCGCACTCCGAACAGCGTCTACGCGATCCGCATCGGCGCCGACGGCAGTCCGCGCCACCTGCACTGGGGGCCGGTCCTCGACCCCGCCGCGCTCACCGCCCCCCACTCTCCCGCCGACAGCAGCTTCGAGGCCGAGGCCGCCGCCGACGAACTCGCCCCGCAGACCGGCGCCCGCTTCGGCCCGGCCGGCCTGCAGGTCCGCTTCGCGGACGGCACGATCGGCGCCCAGTGGGACTTCCTCGGCCCCCGCATCACCGGCGGCGAACTGCGCCTGCGCCTCGCCGACCGCCGCTACCCGCTCGCCGCCGACCTCTGCTACCGGGTCCGCCCCGACAGCGACGTCATCGAGCGCTGGACCGAACTCACCCACACCGGCGAGGACGCGCCGATCACCGTCCACCGCCTCGACTCGGCCTCCTGGACGCTGCCGCGCCTCGCCGACTACCGGCTCAGCCACCTGGTCGGCGGCTGGAACAGCGAGTTCCAGCTGCAGCGCGACCGCCTCCCGGTCGCCGAGACCACCCTCACCAGCCGCCGCGGCCTCACCGGCCACCACGCGAGCCCCTGGCTGGCCCTCGACGACGGCACCGCCGACGAGGAGTACGGCGAGGTGTGGAGCACCGCCCTGGCCTGGAGCGGCAGTTGGCGGATCACCGTGCACCGCGACCCGGTCGGCCGCACCACCTGGACCGGCGGCTTCGGACACGAGGGCCTCAGCTGGCGGCTCGCCCCCGGCGAGACCCTGCACACCCCCGTCTTCTCCGGCCTCTACAGCGCCGACGGCTTCGGCGGCGCCAGCCGCGCCTGGCACGCCCACGTCCGCTCCCAGGTGCTGCCGGAGCCCGAAAGAGACCGGCCGGTCCTCTACAACTCCTGGGAGGCCACCGGCTTCGCCGTCGACGAGGCGGGCCAGCGCCGGCTGGCGAAGCTCGCGGCGGGCCTCGGCGTGGAACTCTTCGTGCTGGACGACGGCTGGTTCGGCGCCCGCACCAGCGACCTGGCCGGCCTCGGCGACTGGACGCCCCGCCCGGCCGCCTTCCCCGACGGGCTGCGGCCGCTCGCCGACGAGGTCCACCGCCTGGGCATGGACTTCGGGCTCTGGGTCGAGCCCGAGATGGTCAACCGCGACAGCGACCTCTACCGCGCCCACCCCGACTGGGTCGTCCACACCCCCACCCGGGACGCCACCGAACTGCGCAACCAGCTCATGCTGAACTTCGCCCTCCCCGAGGTCGAGGCCTGGGCCCACGCCACCCTCGACCGGCTGGTCGCCGAGAACGGCGTGGACTGGATCAAGTGGGACGCCAACCGCCCCGTCACCGAGGCCGGCCGGCCCGGCCACCCGGACCCCGACCGCCTGTGGATCGACCACACCCGCGCCGTCCACCGGATCATGGACCGGCTCCGCGCCGACCACCCCGGCCTGCGGATCGAGGCCTGCGCCGGCGGCGGCGCCCGGGTCGACCTCGGCGTGCTGGCCCGTACCGACCAGGCCTGGACCTCCGACAACACCGACCCGGTCGACCGGATCTCCATCCAGCACGGCTTCAGCCAGCTGCTGCCCGCCCAGGCCATGGCCGCCTGGGTCACCGACAGCCCCAACGTCACCACCGGCCGTACCACCCCGCTCCGCTTCCGCTTCCACGTCTCCATGGCCGGCGCGCTCGGCCTCGGCGGCGACCTCACCCACTGGACCGAGGAGGAGCTGACCGAGGCGGCCGAACTGGTCGCCCGCTACAAGGAGATCCGCCCCCTGGTCCAGCGCGGCGAGCAGCACCGCCTCACCGGGAGCGGCGGCGTCACGGCCGTCCACTACGCGGCCGCGGACGGCGCCGAGCACGCCGTACTCGCCTTCCGACCGACCACCCGCTTCGGCCACCAGCCCGCCCCGCTGCGCCTGCCCGCCCTGGACTCCCGGGCCCGCTACCGCGACCTGGACACCGGCGAGGAGTACGGCGGCGCCCAGCTGCGACACCGCGGCATCGAGCTGCGGCTGCCCGCCGGCGACCACGCCAGCCGCCTGATCCGGCTGCGCCGGGTCGACTGACCGACCGGGTCGGCCGGGACGGCGTACCGGCTGCCCCGGGCCTCCCGGCCGACCCGGTCCTCCACCCGCGCCGCTCGACCACCACCGGACGGCCCGTCCCCTCCCTCGCGGCGCAGACCACCCCGTGACCCCGAACCTCGGCCCGGCAGGCCGGGGCCAGAATCGAGGCATCCCCATGAGCCCTGTCGTCCCTGACACGAGCCGGCGAGGGTTCCTCGCGGCCACCTCGATGCTCTTCGTGGCCGGCGCGGCGGTGACGGGCTGCAGTCCGTTCACCTCCGGCCCCGAGATCACGCTGCAGCAGTGGTACCACGCCTACGGCGAGGCGGGCACGAAGGAGGCGGTCAAGCGCTACGCCGCCGCGTACACCAAGGCCCACCCGAAGGTGGCCATCAACATCACCTGGGTGACGAACGAGTACGAGGCCCACGTCACCTCCATGCTGGAGGCGGATCGCGGGCCCGACCTGTTCGAGTTCGCCGACTTCCGCCGCCGGCTCGTCCTCGACGGGCGCGTCGCCCCGCTCGACGACGTCATCCGGGACTACCAGGTGGAGTTCAGCCGCAGCACGCTCGACGTCGCCACCGTGAACAACCGGATCTACGGCATCAAGATGGTCGACGACATCATGATGCTCTACTACCGCAAGAGCGCCCTCGCCAAGGCCCGCGTCAACCCGCCGACCACCTTCGACGAACTGGTCCACGCCGCGAAGGTGCTGACCGGCAACGACCGCAAGGGCCTGTACATCGGCGCCAACGGCATCGGCGACGCCGGCTACCTGCTGCTGTGGTCCGCCGGCCAGGAACTCGTCCAGGGCAACCGGGTCGCCTTCAACACCCCCGAGGCCGCCCAGGCCCTCGCGGGCCTGCGCCGCCTGACCGAGTCCAAGGTGCTGCTGAAGGACCTTCCCAGCGACTGGCAGGATCCGGCTCCCTTCATCCAGGGCGCCGTCGCCATGCAGTGGTGCGGCCTGTGGGCGATGCCCGCCATCGACAAGCAGCTCGAGGACGACTACGGCGTCCTCCCCTGGCCCGCCTTCGGCACCTCCGGCGCGCCCGTCACTCGCGTCGGCGGCTGGTACCAGCTCGTCAACGCCAAGAGCGCCCACCTGGAGGAGGCCAAGAAGTACGCCGCGTGGCTGTGGCTGCAGCAGAGCGCCATCCAGAAGGACTTCTCCGTCAGCTACGGCTTCCACGTCCCCGCCCGCTCCACCGTGGCCGCCACCACCGTGCAGCTGGTCAGGAACGCCGCCGCCGACAACACCGTCGACCTCGCCCGACGCTACGGCCGGTCCTTCCCCAACATCTGGAACGCCGGCGGGACGGCCTTCGACACCGCCCTCACCGCCATCGCAGCCGGCTCCGACCCGGCCGGAGAGCTGTCGAGAGCCTCGGCCTCATGCCAGACCGACCTCGACCGCCAACAGGGCTGACCGCCGCCCCGCCGACGTCGCGCCGACCGGGCTGCGACGGACGGTCCGGGGGCCGGAGCCAGCGTCGGACGACAACAGGTCAGGTGATCGCAGTGCCGGGCGCGTACGCCCACCCCGCAGGTCGACCGGGAGCCATCCGGTTCGTCGGCCGTCGAAGAGAGCTCGACCTGCTCCTCTCCGCCCTGCGGCATCCCCCCGCGGTGGTGCTGGTCGAGGGCGAGGCGGGCATCGGCAAGTCCCGTCTGCTCAGCGAGGCGACCGCCGTGCTCCGCGACGAGGGCCGCCCGGTACTGACCGGCTTCTGCCACCCGCTGCGCGAACCGCCGCCCTACGGCCCGGTGGTGGACGCCCTGCACAAGTCCGCCCCCGGGCCGCCCGCGACCTTCCTCCCGCCGGCCACCGGCGCCCTCGCCCGGCTGCTGCCCGACCTCGCGCACCTGTGGCCGCCCGCGCCCCCGTCCGCGCAGAGCGCCCGGTCCGGGCAGGACGCCTGGGCCGAACGCCGCGAACTGCTCCAGTCCGTCCGCTCCTACCTGACCGCGCTCGGATCGGCGGTCCTCGTCGTCGAGGACGCGCACTGGATCGACGGGTGCAGCCGGGACCTGCTCCTCCAGCTCGCCCGCGACCTGCCCGAACGGCTCGCGCTGGTGATCAGCTACCGCGCCGAGGACCTGCCGCCGAACACCCCGGTCCTCGGCACCGCCTACCGCCACCAGCCCGGCACCGGCGGAACGACCCTCCGCCTCGGCCCGCTCACCAGGGCCGACGTACGGGAACTCGCCACCGCCGCACTCGGCCACCCCGCCACCCCGGCCCTGAGCGCGCTGCTGTACGAGCGCAGCGAGGGGCTGGCGGTGGTCGTCGAGGAGGATCTGATCACCCTTCGGGACCTCCCGGACGGCCCGCTCACCGGGCCGGAGGCCTCCGCCCGGCTCCGGGAGGCCGGTGTCCCGCGGGGCCTGATCGAGGCCGTCGTCGAACGGTGCTCCGGGCTGTCGCCGGCCGGCCGGGCGATCGTCTCAGCGGCCGCGGTGCTGGCGGTCCCGGCACCCGAGGCGCTGGTCAGCGCGGTGGCCGGGCTCGATCCCGAGCCCGGTGCCGAGGGCCTCGTCGAGGCGCTCCAGGCCTCGCTCCTGCACGAGTCCGGCAACCAGCAGTACGCCTTCCGGCGCCACCTCGCCCGGCAGGTCGTCTACCACCGCATCCCCGGCCCGCGGCGGTCCCGCATGCACGCCCGCGCCGTCGCCGAGCTGGAGCGCCTCGGATCCGCGCCGTCGGCCCAGCTCGCCCGGCACCAGCTGGCGCTCGGCGACCGGCAGAGCTGGCTGCTGCGCGCCCGCGAGGCGGTCGACCACGCCGTCGCCACCGGCGACCTCGAGGCCGCCGCGCCGCAGCTGCGCCGGATCCTGAGGCGGCCGGAGACCGATCCCGCGCTCCGCTCGCACGCCGCGACGGCGCTGGCGAGGCTCACCGCCTGCGGCACCGCCCACGAGCCCGACCTCGCGCTGCTGCGGCAGATCCTGGCCGATCCCCGGCTCCCCACCGAGGTCAGGGGCGAGATCCGGCTGGGGCTCGGCCTGTTCGAGGCGAACCGCGCCGGGGTGGCGGCCGGGTCCCGCGACCTCGCGACGGCCGTCGAGGAGCTGGCCGACCGGCCGGCGCGGGCCGCGCGGGCCATGATCGCGCTGGCTGTCGACGAGCGGACCGATCCGGCCGTCCGTCGCGGCCGGCTGGAGCGGGCCGAGCGGGCCGTCCGCGACACGCCGGACGGCGCCGAGGCCGCCGCCGTCCGGGCCACCGCGCTGACGCTGCGGGCCTGGCAGGCGGACCCGTCCGTGTGGGCCACGCTGGCGCGACTTCCCCGGCAGGCCGCAGACCTCGCCGTCCTCCAGCAGACCGCGCGGGCCCTGCACAATGCCGCCGACGCCGCGACCGAGCTCGGCCACGACCGGCGCGCCGCCGATCTGCACGCCGAGGCGATCCAGCTGGCGAAGACCGCCTCCTACCCCGTCGTCGAGTCCTACGCGGAGGTCGGCCTGCTCCGCCTGGACGCGCTGGCCGGCCGCTGGGACGGCCTCTGCGAGCGATATGCCGCCGTCGTGGACCACCAGCCGGCCGCCGCCCTCGCCCGGGCCGAGGACGCGCTGTTCCGCGGCGTCCACGCCGCCGCACACGGTCGGCGCGCCCGCGCGGTCGAGTACTTCGCCCGGGCCGCCGAGGCCGGCCGGTACCGGCACACCCTGAGCGTGGCCACCCGGGCGGCGGCCGGACTGGCCGGCCTCGAACTCGCCCGCGGCGCCGCCGACCGGGCCCGGGCCGTCGCCGACCCGGCCCTCGCCGAGGTCCGCCGCGCCGAGGCCTGGCCGAAGGCCGGCGGACTGGTCCCCGTCGCCGTCGAGTCGGCGCTGCTGCACGGCGAACCGGAGGCGGCCCGGCGGCTGGTCGACGAGGTCGAGCGGAGCCTGGCCGGCCGGGACGCGCCCGCGGCCACCGCCGAACTGCGCCTGGCCCAGGGCCTGCTGCGGGAACTCGCGGCCCCCGACGCGGCCGCCGAGCACTTCGCGGCCGCCCGCCGGATCTGGCAGGAGATGGGCCGCCCCCACCAGGCGGCCCGCGCGGCCGAACTCCAGGCCCGCGCCATCGCCCGCACCTGCCCAGAGCGGGCCGCCGAGCCACTCGCCGCAGCCGTCGACGGCTACGCCGCGCTCCAGGCCACCGCGGACCTCGCCCGGACCCGCCGAATGCAGCAGCAGCTTGGCCTCGCCCGGCCTGCGGCCACCGGCCGACGCGGCTACGGTGACCAGCTCTCCCCGCGGGAACGCGAGGTCGCGGCACTCCTCGCCCAGCACGCCACCAACCAGGAGATCGCCGACGCGCTCTTCCTCTCGCCCCGGACCGTGGAGCAGCACGTCGCCAAGGTCCTCAAGAAACTGGACACCACCCGGAGTGCCATCGGAACCACCCCGCCCAGCACCTGATCACCGTCCGAGCCGTGGCCCTGGTATCGATACCATCCGGCGACCGAAAGAGGAGCTGCCTCCCAGCATGACGCTGCAGGTACGGCCAACCCCGGGGGTGCGAGGAACTGCGCGACCAGCCCGGCAGCACGTGGTTGCACGGCTGGTCGCGCAGTTCCTCGCGCCCCTGAGTGGGTGGCCGCACATCTGCCCTCTTGGTAACGTTACCGAACGCGCCACTCGGCCCGCGAGGACGACGAAGGGGGTTGGCACCACCATGGCCACCCGGCCCACGATGAAGGACGTCGCCGCCGAGGCGGGTGTCGGCGTGATGACGGTCTCCCGGGTCGTCAACGGCGACCCCGGGGTCGCCCCGGCGACCGCCGCCCGGGTGGAGGAGGCCGTCCGCAAGCTCGGCTACCACCGGGACGACGTGGCGCGCCAGCTGCGCCGCACCAACCAGCTCAGCCAGACCATCGGCCTGATGGTGGACCATGTCGCCGACCCGTTCATGGCCGCCATCGCCTCGGCCGCCGAGGACGTCGCCCGCCAGCACGGGAGCGTGGTCCTCATCGGGTCCAGCCGCGACGACCTCCGGCGGGAACGCGAGGTCGTGGCCGCCTTCACCGCCCGCCGCGTCGACGGCATGGTCCTCACCCCCGTGGTCGGCAGCCACCGCTTCCTGCGGTCCACGATCGAGCAGGGCACCAAGGTCGTCTGCGTGGACCGTGCCGCTCCCGGACTGGACGTGGACACCGTGGTCGTCGACAACTTCGACGCCGTACGGGACGCCGTCCAGCGGCTGATCGCCAACGGCCACCGGCGGATCGGATACCTCGGCGACCGCCAGGAGATCTGGACGGTCGGCGAGCGCCACCGGGGGTACCTCGCCGCGCTGGAGGCCGCCGGTATCGACGCCGACCCGGCGCTCGTCCGGCACGGGCTGCGCTCCGGCCCCGAGGCGGCCACCGCCGTCACCGAGCTCCTCGCAGCACCCGAACCCCCCACCGCCCTCCTGGCCGGCAACGTCGTCGTCGCCATCGGCGCCCTGGCGGTACTGCCACCGGACATCGCGTTCATCGGCTTCGACGACTTCGCCCTCGCCGCGCGGATGACGCCTCCGGTGACGGTCATCGCCCAGGATCCGGTCGCGATCGGCACGACCGCGGCCCACCTGCTCTTCGCCCGCATCCACGGGGACACCTCCCCGCCCCGCACCGTCGTCATGCCCACCACCCTGATCCCGCGCGGTTCCGGCGAGATCCCCGGGCCCTACGCACAAGGAAGCTGACCATGGCTCCACTCGACCACTACCTCGCCGTCGACATCGGCGGCACCAAGCTCGCCGCAGCCGTCGTGACCGGCACCGGCCAGGTGCTGCACCACCACGAGGTGCCCACCCCCTCCGCAGGCCCCGACCAGGAGCGGCTCGCCGGCCGCGCCCTGGTGGCACTGGTCGAACAGGTCACCTCCGCCGCCGACGTCGCCGAAGGGCCGGCCGGAGTCGGCATCGCCTCCGCCGGCCCGATCGACATCGCCCAGGGCACCATCAGCCCGGTCAACATCCCGGCCTGGCGCGACTTCGACGTCGTCGGCGCCGTCGCCGGGGCCATCGGCGGACCGCAGCCGCGGCTGATCCACGACTCCACCGCCGCGGCGCTCGGCGAACACTGGCTCGGCGCCGGACAGGGCAGCAGCGCGCTGCTGGGAATCGTCGTCTCCACCGGCATCGGCGGCGGCCTCGTCATGGACGGACGGCCGATCGCCGGCGCCGCGGGCAACGCGGGATTCATCGGCCACATCACCGCCGACCCGGCGGGCGAGCGCTGCGCCTGCGGCCGGATCGGCTGCGTGGAGACCGGAGCCAGCGGGCCGGCCATGCTCCGCTGGGCCCGCGCCAACGGCTGGGCCGGCGACACCACGCCCGGACTCGCCGAAGCCGCCGCCGACGGTGAGGCCGTCGCCCTCGCGGCGTTCCGCCGGGGTGCCGACTTCCTCGCCGGCGCCATCGCCACCAGCACGATCCTGCTCGACCTCGACCGCGTCGTCATCGCGGGCGGCGTCTCCGCCGCGGGCGAGGTGCTGCTCGGTCCCCTGCGGGAGGCACTCGCCCAGCACGACTGCGCCGCCGTCCGCAGGCTCACCGTGGTCCGCGCCGCCCTCGGGCGCCGCTCCGGGCTGATCGGCGCCGCCCGCCACGCGATGCTCCCCTGATCCACCGGTCCCACCACCGGCATCCCGAGCAACGGCGCTCGCCTGCCCGCCGTCCCCGGCCCGCCCGAACGGCAACCGCCCCTTCCCGCGCCAGGCCGCCCCAGAACCGGCCGCGCGGGCCTGCTCGCCCTCCCTGGAAGCGCCCATGACGCTGTTTCGCCTCCACAACCCCATCCGCGACTACGCCTGGGGATCCCGCACCACCCTCGCCGAACTCCAAGGCCGCCCCGCACCCACCGCCGAGCCCGAGGCCGAACTCTGGATCGGCGCCCACCCCACCGCGCCCTCCCTCATCGACGGCGGAGGCGGCACCACCCTCCTCGACCTCATCGGCTCCGATCCGACCGGAACGCTCGGCCCCGACCTGGACCGGCTGCCCTTCCTGCTCAAGCTCCTCGCGGTCGAACGCCCGCTGTCTCTCCAGGTCCACCCCGACGCCGCACAGGCCGCCGCCGGATTCGCGGCCGAGCAGGCCGCCGGCGTCGCGCCCGACGACCCGCACCGCTCCTACCACGACGACCAGCCCAAACCCGAGTTGATCTGCGCGCTGACGCCGTTCACCGCCCTGTGCGGCTTCGCCGACCCGGCGCAGTCGGCCGCCCTGCTCGGCTCCCTGCACATCGACGCCCTCCACGGCGTGGTCCAGTACCTGCGAACCGGCGACCTCCGCGGCGCGGTCACCACCCTGCTGAACTGGCCGGAAGCCGAACGGGCCGGTCTGGTCGCCCAGGTCCTCGCCGCCTGCACCACCCGCACCGGCCCGCGCGCCGCCTGGACGGCCGCCCTCGCCCGGGCCTACCCGCACGACACCGGCGTCATCACCTCGATGCTGCTCAACCTGGTGGAACTGCGGCCCGGCGAGGCCCTCCACCTCCCCGGCCGCACCCTCCACGCCTACCTGTACGGCACCGGCGTCGAGATCATGGCCGCCTCCGACAACGTCCTGCGCGGCGGCCTCACCTCGAAGTACGTCGACATCGGCGAACTGCTGACGATCACCGACTTCCGGGCGACCCCACCGGGGCGCATCCACCCCGCTCCCACCGCGAACCACGGCGAGACCTACCCCGCCCCCGCCCCGCAGTTCCGCCTCAGCCGCTACCAGGTCCGCCCGCAGCGGCCGATCACGCTCCACCGGCCCGGCCCCGGCGTGCTGCTCTGCCTCGGCGACGAGATCACCGTACGAAGGGACGCCGACGCCACCACCTTGACCCCCGGCCTCTCCGTCTTCCTTCCCCACCGGGGCGGCCCCGTCGAACTGACCGGCTCCGGCGTCGCCTACCACGCGACCCCTGGCTTCCACGGCGCGCACACCTGATTCAGTGCAGGTCGTGGGCGGGAAACCGAAGGCGCGGACCGCCGCTGAGGCGGTCCGCGCCGTTTCAAGCCGTCGGGTCAATCCTGCCCGGCCGCCCGGCCGCCTTACCGGGTGGCGTGCAGCAGCCGCTGTTCCCGGTTGTAGATGGTGAACGGGAGGTCGCGCTCGAACAGGGTGGCGCCCATGATCTTCAGGCGGGCCAGCAGCGAGCCGCCGATGTTCAGGCCGCCGTACATGTCGACCGACCCGCGGAGGCTCTCCACGGTGCCGTCGTAGTCGAGGACGGCGCGGCCGGAGATGACCGTGCGCAGGTAGGGCTCGACCCCGACCTTCACGCCCAGGCTGTTGTAGAGCGCGATGGTGCCCTCGGTGAGGAGGCCGGTGTGGATGTCGCCCTTGCCGGAGACGGTTCCGGTGGCCGGGTCGTGCGTGGTGGAGCCGCTGTCGGTGCTCTTGGTCCAGCCGCCCTGCTTGGTGTAGTCGGCGTGCACGCCCCAGGAGCCGTCGTAGCTGTCCTCGGTGTCGACGGTGACGGTGCCGTTGGCCGAGATGTGGGCGTAGAGCGTGAGGTCGACGTTGACGACGACCGGGATCGGGCCCGCCCAGACCACCGGCGCGGCGTTGAGGCTCGCGATCGGGATCTTGATGTCGCCGGTGCTGCCCTTGAAGGTGCCCTGGACGTGCCAGTCGGCCCTGGCGTCGGTGGTGAAGCCCACCCGGGCTTGCTTCAGGTCGAAGGCGGTGCCCGTGTAGTCGAAGTCGACGCCCGCGTCCAGCTCCATGGAGCCGGAGAAGGCGGCCGACGTGCCGTCCGGCAGGTCGAGGTCGGTGTCGGCGTTCAGCTCCAGTCCGGCCGAGGCCGAGCCCGACGCACCGTCGATCCGCGGCTTGTAGGTCACCTTGAGCCCCGGCAGCTGCGGGGTGACGGCGATGCTGGAGGGCGCCACCTCGGTGTGCAGGGAGGCGGTGTTGGCACCCAGCAGTTCGTTGACGGCGGCCGGGCGCGTGCTGACGGCGACCTGGCCGTCGGTGGCCTTCTGCACGCCGGTGACCATGAGCAGCGCGCCCTTCGGCGCCACCGCGGAGGGCAGGCTGTCGATCACCTGGCCGACCTTGACGGCACCGGCCGCCGAGCCGGAGCCGCCGGTGGCGACCACGGCCTGGCCGGTCGCCGGGTCGTACGAGGTCAGCCGGGCGCCGCCGGCGTCGGTGACGACGGGCGCGGCGGGCGGGGTCGATCCGCCGGCGTCGGCCGCGCTCGCCGAGGGGGCCGCGCCCAGGCCGCAGAGTACGAGCAGCGAGGTGGCTGCGAGGGCGGACGCGGTCTTTCTGGTTGTCGACATGACGGTGGGATCCACTTCGGGTGGGGGGTGGATTGGGACGGCGCGTCGTACCTGACGGACGGGCCGGCGGAGCATCACTTCGCGGACGGGACCGGCCTTCGAGCGGGAGGGGCAGACAATCGGCCGTCCTCCGCGTTGCACCGCCGCCACATCATCGGAGGCGAACCATCAGGGTTGCCATCCGTGGACCGGTCCGCCGCCTACGTAGAAATGCTTCCGGCACCACGTAATGACGGATCATCAGCTGACATGTACGCACCGGACCGGGCAGGGTGGGCCACACCCGCCGGGCACGGCAGACGCCCCCCACCGTCTGCCGCGCCGGCGGCCCATCGCGTGGCGGGCCCGCTAGCCCAGCAGCGCCATGACCTCGGTCAACCGGCGGCGGGCCCAGTCGTACTGCGCGGTGTCGGTGTGGCCGCGGTAGGAGGTCTCGATCACCATGACGAGCACCAGGTGAAGGCAGTACAGGCGGCGGCGGACCGTCTCGGTCCCGGCCAGTGGGGGGTGTCCGTAGCCGTGCATGAAGCGCGTGGAGTCGCCGAACGCGCCGGCCCGCGCCGTGCTGCGCCCACCGTATGCTGCTGGTGCCCCGGCGCCGGGTGCTCGTCGACAGCGAAGTCCTCGTCCACCTCGCCGTTCGCGTGCTCACCGCGGCCGGCGGCGGCCGCATCCCCGTGCGGCCCGCTCCCGGAGGCCCGTCTCGGCCGGGCCCGGCCCGGCAGGCCGCACCACCGGCCCGGCATCCCGTAGCGGCGACGCCACCCGCCCTCTCGATCAAGGGCGCCGTAGCATCGACATCAGGGTGCCGGCCCGTCCCGTACCTGGACCGCCGGCCGGCCGGACCGGCTCGGCACCGCACTGCAGGAGGCTGACTTTTCGTGACGAACGTCCTCGCGCACGGCACCGCCCGACCGGACCGGGATTTCCCGTTCGTGGGCCGTCAACGCGAGCTCGACCTGCTGCTGGCCGCGGTCCGGCACCCTCCGGCGGTCGTGCTGGTCGAGGGCGAGGCCGGAATCGGCAAGTCCCGGCTGGTGCACGAGGCGGCACTCGTCCTGTCCGGGGAGGGGGAGCGGGTCCTCACCGGCTCCTGTCAGCCGCTGCGCGAGCCCTTCCCCTACGGCCCGGTGGTGGACGCGCTGCGCAAGGCGGGCGACTGGCTGCCCGCCACTGGCATCCCGCCGACGGCCGGCGCCCTCGCCCCGCTCCTTCCCGACCTGGCCGACCGCCTGCCTCCCGCCCCCGCCCGCGTCGAGGACCCGCACACCGAGCGCCACCGCCTGGTCCAGGCCGTCCGGTCGTTCCTCGCCGCGCTCGGTCCCGCCGTCCTGATCGTGGAGGACCTGCACTGGGTCGACGAGGCCACCCGGGATCTTCTCCTGCTGCTCGCCCGCGACCTGCCCGACCGACTCTCCCTCGTCCTCACCTACCGGGCCGAGGACCTCCCGCCCGGCACGCCCGTACTCGGCGCCGCCTACCGCCACCCGCCGGGGGTCAGCGGGACCACCGTCCGCCTCGGCGCGCTCACGGAGGAGGACATCCGCGAACTGGCCACCGCGGCCCTGAGCCATCGCACGCCCAAGGCGCTGGGCCGGGCACTCCACCAGCGCAGCGAGGGGCTTCCGCTGGTGGTGGAGGAGGACCTGATCTCCCTGCGGGAGCAGGTTCGGCAGCGGGACTTCGACGAGGCCGTGCAGCGGCTGCACCGCTCGGACGCACCGCACGGCCTGCGCGAGGCCGTCACCGAGCGGCTGGCCGTGCTGTCGCCTTCCGCTGCGGCTGTCGTGGACGCGGCCGCGGTGCTCGCCGTCCCGGCCTCGGAACCGTTGCTCGCCAAGGTCACCGGGCTCGGGCCGGACGAGACCGCCGACGGGATCACCGAGGCGTTGGCGGGATCGGTCCTGCGCGAGTCGGACCCCGGCCAGTACGGCTTCCGGCACGTGCTGGCCCAGCAGGTCGCCTACCGGCACGTTGCCGGGCCGCGCCGTCGGCGGCTGCACCAGCGCGCGATCGAGGAACTCGAGGCCCGGCAGCCGGTGCCACTGGTGCAGGTCGCCCACCACACGCTCGCCCTCGGCGACCGGGAGGGGTGGCTCCGGCGGACCGAGGAGGCCGCCGACCAGGCCATCGCCATCGGCGACACCGGAACCGCGGCCACCCTGCTGCGGCAGATCCTCGAAGAGCCGCAGCTAGACGACGACCTCCGCTCGCGGACCGCACTCGCGCTCGCCCGGATCGCCACCTTCGGCGCCGACTACACCGCCAACGCCGCGCTGCTGCGCCGCATCCTGTCCGACCCCCGCCTGGCCGAGGCCACCCGCGGCGAGGTCCGGCTCGGCTTCGGCCTGCTGATGGCCACCCAGGCGGGCGACCGCGCCGGCTTCCGGCAGATCGAGCGGGCGGCGACCGAACTGGCGAGCCGTCCGGAGCGGGCGGCCCGGGCGATGGTGGCGCTCGCCATGAACGAGTGGGACGGCGAGGTCGAGCACGCCGAAATGTGGATGGAGCGGGCCGAGGCCGCGGTCGCCGAGAGCCCGGACGAGGGCATGCGGGCGGCGGTCCGGGCATCCCGGATCACCCTCATGGCGCGGGAGGGCGACCCCGCGCTCTGGTCACTGCTGGAGCAGCTGCCGCTGGAGTCGGACGACCAGGAGATCGAGCGGCAGACCGCCCGCGCCGTGCACAACGCCGGTACGTTCATCTCCGAACTCGGCCACGACGCCCGCGCCCGGCAGCTCCTGGCCGGCAACCAGGACCGTGCCGACCGCTCTGGCATCCCCTACCTGGGGGTCTACGGACGCACCACCCTGCTGACCCTGGACTTCACGGGCGGCCGCTGGGACGGCCTGGAGGAACGGCTGGCCGGGCTCGCCGACGAGTACCCCGACCTCATCCTGGTGAACGTCGAACGCGCCCTCATCCTCGGCGGACTGGCCGCGGCCAGAGGTCAGAACAGCCAGGCCGTCGAACACTTCGGGGCCGCTGCCGCGTACGGCGACATCCACTCCGAGGTGAGCGTGGCCCTGCGGGCGGCCGCCGGGCTGGTCGGCCTCCGGCTGGCCCAGGGAAGCCCGGAGGAGGCGGCGGCCACGGCCGTGCCGGCGGTCGCCCTGCTGCGCGAGACCCGGGCCTGGCCGCGGAACGCCGGCGTGGTGGCGGCCGCGGTCGAGGCCGCCCTGGCCGTCGGCAACCGCGGTGACGCGGAGCGGCTCGCGGACGACGCGGAGCGCGAGCTGTCCGGTCGGCAGACGCCCGCCGCGGACGCCGGTGTCCACCTCGCCCGTGGACTGCTGCTGAGCGACGCCGCGCCCACCGAGGCGGCCGACCGGTTCGAGCAGGCCCGCCTGACCTGGCGGGAGATCGGCCGCCCGTACGACGCGGCCCGCGCCGCCGAGCGGCTGGGCCGCATCGAGACGGTCACTCGCCCCGGCACCGATCCGCGGCACCTCGCCGAGGCACTGGAGACCTACACCCGGCTCGGCGCCCTGGCCGACGCCGCCCGCTGCCAACACCTGCTGCGCGAACTCGGGCTCGCCGGGACGGCGTCCCACGGCCGCCGCGGCTACGGCGACCGGCTCTCCCCGCGCGAACAGCAGGTCGCCGAGCTGCTGTCCAAGGGGGCGACCAACCGGGACATCGCCGGAGCGCTCTTCCTGTCGCCCCGGACCGTCGAGCAGCACGTCGCCCGCGTCCTGCACAAGCTCGGCGCCACGCGCAAGGCGGTGGGCGAGGCGCTCCGCGACCTGGAGGACCGTCTCTGACCCCGGACCGCGTGCTCTGCCCGGAAGTGACGGCCCGTCGGCCGCTCCGGGTACGTATCCCGTCCTGCGGCGCCGACTAGGGATACGTATTTCAGCGGCCCTTATTGTCCCCCTGAGGTCAAGAACGGAATATTCGGAGCCGTCGCGTTCACACCACCCACGTGCAGGACTCGCCAGGAGTCGACACCACTCGCTTCTGCGCGCCCGCCCGGCTCACGCGTCAACCCCTCCCCGCCCTGCCCGACGCCAGTCCGCCCGTTCCGCCTGCGCAGGCACGCATCACGCCCGCGCCGGTACCGGTTCGAGCACCCGGGTTCCCTGTTCCTCCTGACCGCCTGCCGACGGCCTGCCCCCCGATCAGGGCCGCCGGCGCGGCCGACCCCCCACGTGGCAGCTGCTCCACCAGCAGATCCGTCCGTTCTTGTCGCCCCCCGCACGGCGACTCGACTCACCGGAAGACATCCACGATGCGACTCCGCCCCATCCCGCTCCCCTCCTCCCGCGCCGTCGCGAGAGCCGCCGCCTTCCCCGCGGCCGCCCTGCTCCTCGCCGCGCCCCAGCTCGCGGTCCCCGCCGCACACGCAGCCAGCAACTCCGAGGTCGTCAGCGGCAACCTGCTGAAGAACGCCGGGGCCGAGGACGCGGACCACTGCACCAACAACGGCACCGACTCGATGTCCGTCAAGGGCTGGACGATCACCTCCGGCGCACCCAACGTGGTGTGCTACGGCGCGAACGACTACCCCGACGCGTCGTCACCGGGCTCGCCCAACCGTGGCAAGCAGTTCTTCGCCGGCGGCGGCGAGGGGGACTCCCAGCTGTCCCAGACCGTCGACGTGTCGGCGGCCCACGCCGCGATCGACCAGGGCGAGGTGCCGTTCAAGCTCTCCGGCTGGCTCGGTGGCTACTGGAACCAGAACGACCGCGTCGGCGTGACCCTCACTTACCTCGACGCCAACGGCGACCAGATCGAATCCGACGGCATCGAACCCGTCACCAGCAGCGACCGCGGCAACAAGGGCGGCATGCTCTACCGCGAAACGACCGGATACGTTCCCACCGATACCCGGAAGATCCGCGTGGACCTGGACTTCACCTGGACCTCCGGTAAGACCACCGACGGCTTCGCCGACGACCTCTCCCTCGTGATCGGCGCGAAGCTGCCGACCCCGAAGCCGCCCGTCACCAGCGCGAACCTGCTGCAGGACCCCGGCGCCGAGGACACCGCGGAGTGCTCGAAGTGGGGCAAGGACGGCATGACGCTTCCCGGCTGGACGATCACCTCCGGTGAGCCGAACGCGGTGTGCTACGGCGCGCCCGACTACCCTGACGCGTCGTCGCCGCGCTCCCCCCACTCCGGCAGCCGGTTCTTCGCCGGCGGCGGCACCGGGGACTCCGGGCTGTCCCAGACCGTCGACGTGTCGGCCGCCCACACCGCCATCGACCAGGGCGGCGTGCCGTTCAAGCTCTCCGGCTGGCTCGGCGGCTACTGGAACCAGAACGACCGCGTCGGCATGACTGCCACCTTCCTCGACGCCAACGGCGACGAGATCGAATCCGACGGCATCGAACCCGTCACCAACGGTGACCGTGGCAACAAGGGCGGGATGCTCTACCGCTCCGCGACCGGAGAGGTTCCCACCGGCACCCGGAAGATCCTTGTGCAGCTGGACTTCACCTGGACCTCCGGGAACACCACCGACGGCTTCGCCGACGACCTCTCCCTCACGATCGGCGCCAACCTGCCGGCCCCGAAGCTGACCGCCCCGGTCTCCAAGGTGCCCGGCTTCGACCACGTGTTCGTGGTCTACCTGGAGAACCAGAACTACGAGGACATCATCGGCAACACCTCCGATGCCCCGTACATCAACAGCCTGCTGCGCTCCGGCACCTCGCTGACGGAGTCGTACGCCACCACCCACCCCTCGGACCCGAACTACGTCGCGCTGGCGGCCGGTGCTCTCCACGGCCTGTACGACAACAGCATCGGCAGCACGCGGATCAACGCTCCGCACATCGGCAACAGCGTCGACGCCGCCGGCAAGACCTGGAAGGCCTACGTCGAGGACGCCAACGGCAACTGCGACGTGAACTCGCACGGCGAGTACTGGGCCGACCAGCTCCCGTTCAACTACTTCACCAACATGCGCGACGACACCTCGCCGGGCGGCTACTGCGCCCAGCACGAGCAGCCGCTGACCCGGATGTTCTCGGACCTGAAGTCGACCTCCACCACGCCGAACTTCGCCTGGTTCGAGGCGAACGAGTGCCACGACATGGAGGGCTGCGGCACCCGCGCCGGCGACGACTGGCTCAAGAACACCCTGCCCGCCATCCTCAACTCGCCCGCCTGGACCCAGCAGAAGTCCCTGGTGATCGTCACCTTCGACGAGGGCCGGAGCAAGTCCTTCGGTCCGGGCTACCCCAACAAGGTGCCCACCATCCTGCTCGGCTCCAAGGGCACCGTGAAGGCCGGGTACGAGAGCTCGCAGCGCACCGACCAGTACGGCCTGCTGCGCACCATCGACCGGGCGCTCGGCCTCAAGCCGCTGACCAACAACGACGCCTACGCCGCGACGGTCAACGACGCCTGGACGCACCCGGCCGCCGGCTAGCCGAACGCGCCGGCAGCGAGGTCCGCCGTCTCCTGGACCGGCTGCTGCCGGTTGCTCCGCGGGGCCCCGGATCCCTTCCCCGGGGTCCCGCGGGGCGTACATCGCCACTCGCCCACATGAACGGCTTCACGTCCCCCACCCTGGAGTGAACCCATGCGATCCACCATGCCCAACCGCTTCCTCGGAGCAGCCGTCGCCCGGGCCCTGCCCGTGACGCTGGCCGCGGGAGCCCTGCTGATCGGCGCGATCCCCGGTCCGGTGGCCGTCGTGACCCCGGCGGCCGCGGCCGGCAGCGCCCCGGTCGCGCTGACCGGCAAGCAGCTGGCCGCGTCCTGGACCGGCCCGCTCTCCACCCGCGGCCGCTACATCGTCGACGCCAAGGGCAACCGCTTCAAGCTCAAGGCCGGCAACTGGTCCGGCGCCCAGGGCACCTGGGAGGGCAGCGGCAGCGAGAGCGACGTGAACAACCACCAGGCCCACCAGATGTCGAACAACATCCCGCTCGGCCTGGACCGCACCCCGATCAAGCAGATCCTCGCGGACTTCCACGCGCTCGGCCTCAACGCCATCCGGCTGCCCTACGCCGACGCGATGATCAACGACGACTCCACGGTGCCGAACTACGCCGTCGCGGCCAACCCGCAGCTGGAGGACAAGACGCCGCTCGAGGTGTACGACGCCGTCGTCAAGGCGCTCACCGACGACGGCTTCGCCGTCATCCTCAACAACCACACCACCACCTACCGCTGGTGCTGCTCCCTGGACGGAAACGAGCGCTGGAACACCAGCCAGTCCACCGAGGACTGGATCGACAACTGGCTGTTCATGGTGAACCGCTACAAGTCCAACAAGCGGGTGGTCGGCGCCGACCTGCGCAACGAGGTCCGTCGCGACTGGAACGACAACCCCAACTGGGGCTGGGGCAACGACAAGGACCTGTACGAGGCCTTCCAGCAGGCCGGCAACGCGATCCTCGAGCAGAACCCCAACATGCTCATCATCATGGAGGGCATCAACTGGCAGGGCATCCCGTCGGGCATCACCTCCCACGGCCGGCCGATGCTCACCCCGGTCCGCAACCTCTCCAACACCCTGATCAACTCCGGCAAGCTGGTCTACTCCGCCCACTTCTACGGCTTCACCGGGCCCAACCACACCGGCGCGTCCGGCGGTTGGCAGAACGGCGAGACCAACGACCCGCGCTACCGCGACCTCAGCCCCGAGACCCTCGAGAAGGCCGTCAACGACGAGGCCCTGTTCGTCACCGAGTCCGGCCAGCACTTCACCGCACCCGTGTGGGTCAGCGAGTTCGGCACGGGCGGGCGCGGCCAGACCGACGCCAAGGAGAAGGACTGGTTCAACCGGTTCACCGACATCCTGGTCAGGAACGACACCGACTTCGCCGTCTGGCCGCTGGTCGGCTGGACCACCAACGGCAAGCCCAACGACAACTGGGCGATGATCTCCTACGACCAGAACGGCAAGCGCACCGGCATCGAGGACGGCGGCGACTGGCGCGCCCCCGCCTGGAACAAGCTCGTGAACGCCACCGGCAAGACCGGAAAGGTCTCCCAGGTCAACCACTGGAACATGCTCGACCTCGACTACGGCGACCAGATGTTCTCCCTCGACCTGGGCCGGACGATGGAGTGGAGCGAAGGCAACCGCAAGGGCGTCTGCCCCGACGGCCAGCACGTGGTCGGCCTCGCCCGCAGCAACAACCGCGGCCTGTGCACCGACTCCAACCAGCCCCCCACGGTCTCCGGCGACCCGATCACCGTCCACGACGAGAGCACCGTCACGACCGACTGGGCGAGCGGTTACAACAAGCTCGAGTGCCCCGCGGACACCTTCGCCATCGGCTACAGCGTCAACGGCAACTCGATGGTCGCCCTGCTCTGCAGGCCCTCCACCCGCTCCTTGTCCACCGACAACCGCCTGATCTGGTTCGACCACGGTGACAACAAGCCCTCCAGCGGCGGCTCCACCGACAGCGACTGGGCCCCCGGCGCCTACAAGGGCCAGTGCCGCGACGACGAGTACCTCGCCGGCGTCGCCTTCACCTGGAAGTGGAGCCACGGCGGAGCCCCCGACGCCCTCCTCTGCCGCCCCCTCGACTGACCCGGCCGATACCGCCCGGCCGAGGCATCCCGGCGGACCACCGGCGCCCGTCCGGTGGTCCGCAGGACCATGGCCGCCGTAGGCATCGGACTTGTCCCGGAAGGCCTCTCCGACCCGTTCTCCACGCAACTCGGCCGGGAGCGGAACCGGCCACCGACTTCTGCGCACGCCGGCCGACCGGCCGACCGACCGGCCGACCGGCCGACCGGCCGACCGGCCGACCGGCCGACCGGCCGGCGCCCTTCCCATGCGGTCGGACCCGCGCCGCCGGCAGCGGCCGGGGCCACCCCACCTGATGTCCCGGCCGTTCCTGGGCCGGGAGCGCTCCACCCTCACACCCCCCACCCATTGCGCCTCCCCGCCCCTGCGGAGGCGGGGACGAACCAGGAGCCCAGATGAACCGCACACGCGTCCCGGCCGCATCGCGCCGCCGCGCACGCCTGATCGCCACTGCCCTCGCCCTCCCGCTGGCCGCCGCCGGCCAGCTCAGTGTGGCGGTGCCCGCCCACGCGGACACCAAGATCGCCGTCTCGTTGGGAGACAGCTTCATCTCCGGCGAGGCCGGCCGCTGGAAGGGCAACAGCGACACGTTCACCGGCAGCCGGGCCGGTACCGACCGCGCGTACTCCGGGTCGTACGACGCCACCCGGGTCTACGGCGCCAGCTACGCCGACGGCTGCGACCGCTCCGACTCCGCCGAGGTGAACAGCGCGTTCGGCAGAGCCAAGGCGGTGAACCTCGCCTGCTCCGGCGCGAAGACCGAGAACATCTTCCGCGCCGGCCACGGCGGCGTCGACTTCAAGGGCGAGAAGCCGCAGGCCGACCAGCTCGCCGCCATCGCCTCCAAGCGGACCGTCGGTGTCATCGTGCTGTCCGTGGGCGGCAACGACCTCGGCTTCTCCGACGTCATCGCCAAGTGCGTCGCGGACTACGAGGTCTGGTCCTCGTGCCGGGAGGACCAGCAGGAAGCGGTCGACTCCAGGATCGACGACGCGATGGACAACGTCGGCAAGTCCATCGACGAGATCCGCGCCGTCATGGACCGCGCTGGGTACCGGCGGTCCGCCTACCGGATCGTGCTCCAGTCCTACCCGTCCCCGATCCCGCGGGCCTCCGAGAACCGCTATCCGGCGTCCGGCTGGAGCCGCACCAACAACGGCGGCTGCCCGGTCGGCAACAACGACGCGGACTGGGCCCGCGACCGGCTGGTCCCGCAGATGTCCAGCCGGCTGTCCGACGTCGCCGCCGACCGCGGCGTCCAGTTCCTCGACCTGCAGGACCTGCTGCAGGGCCACGAGGTGTGCTCGAAGAGCACCGCCCTGGCCACGTCGAGCAACGGTCCCTCGGAGAGCGGCAGCGAATGGGCCCGCTTCCTCACCCTCGGCGTGAGCCAGGGCATCCGCCAGGAGTCCATGCACCCCAACTACTACGGTCAGTTGGCACTCGGTCGCTGCCTCTCCCTGATCAGCGCCCAGCCGGCCGACCGCAACTTCACCTGCCTCAACACCCCGGGGGAGGACACCGACGGCGTCTACCTCGACGAACTGGACTGACGGGACGGGAAGTCCCGTCGCCGACCGTAGGACACCGCCGCAGGAGGACCACTGGTCCGCCTGCGGCGGTGCGGCTCAGTCGGACGGGGGGCTCAGTCGGCTCCGTCGGGTGCTTCGTCGTCGATCATCCGCCGCAGGCGGGCCGATTGGCCGGGGGCGGGGAGCACGAGAATGCGGCCGCAGCCGGCTGCGTGCAGCACGTGGACCGCGAGCCGGGCGCGGACCTCGCCACCGGAGAACACCCAGGGCCCAGGGATCAACAGCAGACGGTGGGAGCCGTCCAGCACCGCGTGGACGAGCGCTTTGAACTGCGGCGGGCAGCGGATGGCATCCGCACCAGGGCTCGTCCGGTCCTCGTAGAAGACGGGGGTGGGGACGCCGAGGCGGGCGGCGAACCGCCGCAGGGCCTCGCGCTGACCGCGTACGGCCGACCCGTCGAGGCGGCGCCGCAGGTAGGCGGCGGGCGGCAGGACGATGGGAGCGTCGGGTGTGATCGTCATGGCTCTGTCCTCGTTTCAGACAGTCTGCGGATGAACGGCCAGGCAGGCGACGACGCGGGTGCCCAGCGGGGAGAGGAAGGCGCGCCACCAGGTGCTGGAGCGCTCGACCAGGTCCAGGCCCCGCCCGCCGGTGACGCCGTCCTCCGCGATGCGGCGGGCGGAGCGGCGGCTGCGCCACATCCCCGTGTCCTTGACCTCGACGGTCACCACCGCGCCGTCGAACTCGATCGCGACGGCGACATCGGGGCTGTCGCTGTGCAGCACCGCGTTGGTGACCAGTTCGGTGACCACCAGGGCCACCCGGTCGACGGCCTCGTCGGGGAGCTCCCACAGCCGGGCCGCGTCCCGGGCGAAGCACCGGAGGACGGGGACTGCAGCCGGTGACGACGGAGCGTCGCGGAGCGTGACTGCCCGTGGACGGCAGTGAGGCGGGCGGGACGGGTCCAGGTCGTGCTCGGCCGGGTTGATGCGAAGTGAGGAAATGGCCATGTCAGCTCCTGGAACGGTCCCCCGCCGGTGGCGCGTGTACGAGGTACTTCCGACACTGCCGCCGTCGAAAGAGGGGGACAATCAGGGCCGGCCGAAGTACGTATACGTAACCGTGGGTGGGCG
This sequence comes from Kitasatospora cinereorecta, assembly GCF_024172095.1. Classification (GTDB taxonomy): domain Bacteria; phylum Actinomycetota; class Actinomycetes; order Streptomycetales; family Streptomycetaceae; genus Kitasatospora; species Kitasatospora cinereorecta. The sequence continues at coordinate 1,214,603 of NZ_JAMZDX010000002.1, forward strand.
CCGCCGATCGTCGACTACGGGGCGGAGTGGGCAGGGCGCCACGTCGGGGTGATCGGAGACGCGGACGGTGTGGCCGATGGGCAGCTGGTTCCAGCAGCCGTCCCGCGTGGGTCCGCTCAGGAGCGCAGCGTCCTCGTTGCCGTCGGCCATGCCTCCGATTCGACTTGAATGCTCAAGTCATGGAGGGGTTGGACCGGGGTGAGCCGAGCGCGCGTGGGGGCTTTTCAGCGGGCGGGGGAGTCGATGCGCTGCAGGATGCGGTCCGCGTCCTGTCCGAGCCGGCGCAGGCGCTCGGCGGAGAGGTTGTCCACGACGAGGCGGCGGACGTGGGCGACGTGCCCGGGGGCGGACGCCTCCAGCTTGGCCATGCCGTCGGGCACCAGGACGGCGTTGGTGAAGCGGCCGTCGCACGGATCCGGCTCCCGCCGCACGTAGCCACGGTTCTCCATCCGCTTCACCAGGTGCGACAGGCGGGACCGTGACGTGCTGGCGCGATCGGCCAGGACGCTTACTCACGTCAGGCGGGCGCGCGCGACGGTCAGGCGTGTTCCGCCGAGCCGGTGAGCCGGAGTTTGCGCTGGGCCCGCTGGTAGAACGTGGTGCGGCCGAGCCGTACGACGTGTGCGGCGGCGGGCAGCATGGTCACCGCCACGACGTCGCCCGGTGAGACGTGGCCGACCAGGAGGCCGTCGGCCTCGATGGCGAGGTCACCGCTGTGCGGCAGGACCTCCAGGTCGAGCCGCTCGCCGCTGGAGAGGAACACGGAGCGGTTGAACGCGGCATGCGGGGCCACGGGCGTGATCAGCAGACCCTCCGCGTTGGGGGAGACGATCGGGCCGCCGGCGGAGAAGCTGTACGCGGTGGAGCCGGTCGGCGTGGCGACGACCACCGCGTCGGCGGTGTACGCCACGAAGGACTCGCCCTGGACCCGTACGGCGACCGCCGCGGACTTGTGCCCCGGGCTGCGCAGCAGCACGACGTCGTTGAGCGCCGTCTCCCGGGCGTCCCCGAAGCGGGCGTGGACGGCGGAGCGGACCTCCACGGTGAAACGGTGGGCGTCGATGGCATCCAGCGCGGCGGGCAGCTGCGGGATGTCGACCTCGGCCAGGAAGCCCAGGCGTCCCACGTTGACGCCCAGCACCGGCGCGTGGCCCCCGGTCGCGAGGCGCATGGTGCGCAGCATGGTGCCGTCCCCGCCGAGGCTGATCAGCAGGTCGGCGCTGGTGGTCATCTCCTCGGCCTCGACCGGAATGGCCTCGCAGCCGATCCGGGCCACCTCGGCCGCCAACCCCAGGACCTTCGTCCCCCGGGCCCGGCTCCACCGGACCACGGCGTCCACAGTGGGCGCGCAGGTGCGTTCCGGGTGGAGTACCAGCCCCACCGTGCCGATGAATCCCATCCTGGGCACCTCGATGTCGGCCGTGCCGCTGTTCCTCCCTCCAGTCACGCACAGCCCGCCGCCGGCTTCAAGGTCACCGCCGGGGCCCCGCAGCCGCGCCGGCCGCGGAATCTCCGTACGCGGCGACTGGTTGGGGTTCGGAGAGACAGTCCGACGGCTTCGGCGGCCGCACCGGCGCCCGGCCGAGCCCTCGTCGGGAGGTGGATCCGATGGCTGACAGCGAGATCCGGGGGATCGATCCGTCCGTACGGCCGAGCGGGGACGGGTGCGTGGAGTGCCTGGCGGGGGAGGGGCCGGGGTGGTGGTTCCACCTGCGGCGGTGCGCCGCGTGCGGGCACATCGGCTGCTGCGACTCCTCGCCCTCACAGCACGGCACGCGCCACGCCCGCGAGGCGGGACACCCGTTCCTGGCCAGCTTCGAGCCGGGTGAGGAATGGCTGTGGAACGTCGAGACCGAGGAGTACTACGAGGGGCCGGAACTGGCGGCGCCCGCCGCGCACCCGCTCTCGCAGCCGACGCCGGGACCGCTGGGCAAGGTCCCTGCCGACTGGCAGGCGCACCTGCACTGACCCGGTCGGAGGTCAGAGCGGCGAACCGGGCAGGTGCGGGTCGGTGACTCCGCCCGGGCAGGCGAGGCTTCCGACGTCCCAGCCGGCCCGGACGGCTCCGGCCCGGTACGCGCTCTCGAAGAAGGCGAGGACGGCCGCCCTCGGATCGGCCTGCGTCCGGGCCTCCGCGTAGCGCAGGACGGCCAGGTGGCTGTCGCCCAGCACGGTCCACTCCGCGGATGCGGGTGTGAGCGGGTCCTCGGTCAGATGGGCCGGTTCGGGGGCCGTGTACGAGTAGAAGGCGGGTTCGCCCAGGGTGTCGTCCCCGAACCAGAACCCGAAGCTGATCAGCTCCCGGGAGTACGCCTCGCGGGTCACCGGGTCCACCTGAGGAGGCTGGTCCACCGCGCGTCCGGAGAACCGGCTGTGCGCGAGGTCGTACGAGTGCCAGAACAGGTGAACGGGGCTGACCTTGCCCGAGAAGCGCGCCGCGAACTCCTCCAGCACCAGGGCGACCTGGCTGAGCACCTGCCAGTGGCGATTCGCCCACACGGGGTCGTAGGCCGCGTGCTCGACGTCCTCGGCGAACGGCCGGTCGGCGTCGGCCAGCCGGTAGGGCCGGGGCGCCTTGATCTCCGCCCGGACGCCCAGCGCTGCCAGCGCCGCCATGGTCTGCCGGTGGAACGAGGCCACCGACTGGCCGACGAGCGGGAAGGACTCCGTCCCGCCGTCCGCCGTCACGACGATCAGCCGGTGGTCGACGAAGTCGAAGTCGATGGTGAAGATCGGGTTTCCGTCGACCTGGCCCATGGGCCGCGTGGTGATGCCGCGGCCGGTGAGGTGGAAGGGGACGTTCCACCAGTGGTTGCGCCGCACGCTCGACGCCAGTCGGATCTTGCCCACCACCTGCGCGAAGCGGTGCACCGTCTCCTTCGTGTCCCGCCACTCGGCGAGCGGCATCGGCGGGAACAGCTCCATCGCGTGTGCCTCCCTCCTGCCGTTCGGCCTGCCCGTTCGGCCGCAATTCCAGGATGAGCGCGGCGGTCCGAACCCGCGCTGTCGACCATGGGCGCGGCCTCCGGCTTAGCATCAAGAGGTTCGGCTCGATGCCCCGTACCACCGGGTGAGGAGGCCGCCATGGCGCAGGACGGCAGCGGCGGATTCGGACAGCTGAACGGGTCGCGGTACCCGCCGATCTCCGAGCACGGCCTGATCGGTGATCTCCGTACCGCCGCGCTCGTCGCCACCGACGGCACCATCGACTGGTACTGCTGCCCGCGCTTCGACGCACCCAGCGTGTTCGCGTCGATCCTCGACGCCGACCGGGGCGGCTGCTTCGAACTGGCCGCGGACGTGCCGGCCCGGACCCGGCAGTTCTACTTCCCCGACACCAACGTCCTGATTACGCGGTTCTTCGCCGCGGACGGGGTCGCGGAGATCCAGGACTTCATGCCGGTCGTCGACGAGTCCCGCGAGGCGGACCGCCACCGGCTGATCCGGCGGGTGATCTGCGTCCGCGGGACGCTCCCGTTCCGGGCGCGGATCGCCCCGCGCTTCGGCTACGGCGCCGAATCGCACACCGTGCACCTCGAGGACCACCAGGCCGTCTTCCGCGCCCCGTCGCTGACGCTCGCCCTGACCTCCACCACACCCCTGGAGAGCGACGGCCCGGACGTGCGGTCGCAGTTCAAGCTGTTGGAGGGCGAGTCCCAGGTGTTCGCCCTCGACCGGATCGGTGACGACGTCCCGACCCGGGCGTGTCCGCGCGCCGAGGCACAGGACCAGGCCGAGGCGACCGTCCGGTTCTGGCGCCACTGGCTGTCCGGTTCCCGCTACCACGGGCGGTGGCGGGAGATGGTGAACCGCTCCGCGCTCGTGCTGAAGCTGCTCACCTACGCGCCGACCGGCGCGATCATCGCCGCGCCGACCACCAGCCTCCCCGAGCGGATCGGCGGTGAGCGCAACTGGGACTACCGGTACGTCTGGGTCCGCGACGCCGCCTTCTGCATCTACGCCCTGCTGCGCCTCGGCTTCACCTCCGAGGCCGAGGCGTTCATGGGGTTCCTCGGCGAGCGCGGCATCATGCGCGGCACCGGTGCGGGCGGCCCGCTGCAGATCATGTACGGCATCGACGGGCGCAGCGAGCTGCCCGAGTACGAGCTGCCGCACCTGGAGGGTCACCTCGGCTCCGCACCGGTCCGGGTCGGCAACGCCGCCACCGGCCAGCTCCAACTGGACATCTACGGGGCCCTGATGGACTCCGTCTACCTGTACGACAAGTGGGGACAGCCGCTCAGCAGCGACGGCTGGGAGGCGGTCGGCGCGGTGGCGGACTGGCTCTGCGACCACTGGGACCAGCCCGACGAGGGCGTCTGGGAGACCCGCGGGGGCCGGCGGAACTTCGTCTACTCGCGGCTGATGTGCTGGGTCGCGCTGGAACGGGCGATCCGGATCGCGAACCGGCGCGGCCTGCCCGCCGACCTGCCCCGCTGGCGGCAGTCCCGCGACGCGATCTACCGGCAGATCATGGCCCGCGGCTGGTCGGCCGAGCGCGGCGCCTTCGTCCAGGGCCTGGACGACCAGGTCCTCGACGCGTCCCTGCTGATGATGCCGATGGCCAAGTTCATCTCGCCCACCGACCCCAAGTGGCTCTCCACCCTGGACGCGCTCACCTCGGACCTGGTCTCCGACTCCCTGGTCTACCGCTACGACCCCGAGGCCAGTCCGGACGGCCTCCACGGCTCCGAGGGCACGTTCTCGATCTGCTCCTTCTGGTACGTCGAGGCGCTGGCCCGAGCGGGCCGGCTGGAGGAGGCGCGGCTGGCCTTCGAGAAGATGCTCACCTACGCCAACCACGTCGGCCTGTTCGCCGAGGAGATCGGCCGGACCGGCGAGCAACTCGGCAACTTCCCCCAGGCGTTCACCCATCTCTCGCTGATCAGCGCCGCTTTCAACCTGGACCGGGCGCTGGGCTGACGGTGGTGTCGTCGCAGGGGTCGGCATCGACCTCGCAGGAGGGACCGCCCGGCTCGCCGTCCGCGGCCGTGCGGGCGAGCCGGACGAGCAGGGTACGGAACACCTCGCGTTCGTCCTCCTCGAGGCCAAAGAGCAGCCCGTCCTCCGCCGCCCGCACCTGTCGCTGCAGGTCACGGAGGGTGTCGACGCCCCGGCGGGTCGCCACGATCCGGCGCCGACGACGGTCGGCCGGGTCGAGCCGCCGCTCCACCAGGCCCGCCGCCACCAGGTCGTCGAGCAGGTAGGTCATCACCGTGCGGTCGATCCGCAGGTAGCCGGCCAGCGTCACCTGGTCCGGCCCGTCGCCCTCGACCACGGCTGCGAGCGTCTGAAAGCCGCGGGCGCCCTGGGCGACTCCCGCGAGCACCGAGGAGACGGCGGTCCGGTAGGCGTGCGCCACCGCCATGAGTGAGAAGCCGAAGTCCTCCGCGAGGTCGGCACACCCGGTGACCGGCACGGTCCGTGGCTCGCTGCCCATACCAGGAATGATACGCAGCGGCCCGCTGTTGGGAAGATTGTCTGCTCAGCAGACGATCTGCCGGGCAGCACAACTCCGCAGGTGCCCCCCATCACACCGAGCACCGCGTACGAGGAAGGCCAAGCCCGTCATGTCCAAGATCGGCATCATCCTCGGCAGCACCCGCCCCAACCGCAACGGCGAACAGGTGGCGAAGTGGGTGCTCGACCTCGCATCGCGCCGCGACGACGCCGAATTCGAACTCATCGACCTCCGCGACCACCCGCTGCCGCACCTCGACGAGCCGCTGCCACCGTCGCTCGGCCAGTACCAGCACGAGCACACCCGGCAGTGGGCGGCCGAGATCGCGTCGTACGACGGGTTCGTCATCGTGACACCCGAGTACAACCACGGCATTCCCGCCGTACTCAAGAACGCACTCGACTTCCTCTACGCCGAGTGGAACAACAAGGCGGTCGGCTTCGTGTCCTATGGCGGTGTCGGTGGCGTCCGAGCCGTCGAGCAGTTGCGCCTGGTCGCCGCCGAGCTCCAGATGGCCGACGTACGCCAGCAGGTCGCGCTGTCGATGATCACCGAGTTCGAGAACTACAGCGTCTTCAAACCCGGCGACTACAACGTGCCCGCCCTGAACACGATGCTCGATCAGGTCATCGCCTGGAGCGCGGCACTGGCGCCGCTGCGCGTCCCGTCACCCGTCGCGGCGTGAGCGGACCGGACGACCCGTAGCGGCGGGCCGGACCCGGCGGGGCCGTGTCGCTCGCGGTGCGGTGCTGCCCGGTGCCGCACAGTGGGGGACCACGGCACCTACGGACAGCGAGCGGCGATGGGACTTCGGGTCGGACGCGGCGGATGCGCGCGGTGGCATGAGTGACAACGCGTGGACCGGCGCGGCGGTGGCCGGCGTCGTGGCCGCGTACGCGCTCGGGTCGGGCCGACTGGCCCGGTCACCGGTGTCCGCCGCGATGGTGTTCGTCGGTTGCGGGATCCTGATCGGGCCGGTCGGCCTCGACCTGGTGACCCTGGAGACCGACGGCGGGCCACTGCTCACGCTGCTGGAGGCCGCCCTCACCCTGGTGCTGTTCACCGACGCCATGTCGGTTCGCCGCGGGGACCTGCGCACCGGCGGAGCGCTCCCGGGTCGGCTGCTCGGGATCGGGCTGGTGCTCAGCATCGGGGCGGGCTGGCTGCTGGCCTGGCCGCTCCTGCCGGGACTCACCGGCTGGGAAGCGGCGCTCGTCGGCGCGATCCTCGCACCCACCGACGCCGCGCTCGGCGCGAGTGCCGTCTCCGACCCGCGGGTGCCGAGGCTGGTGCGTCAGACGCTCAACGTGGAGAGCGGACTGAACGACGGCATGGTGCTGCCCCTCTTCGTCCTCTTCCTGGCGGCCGTCCCGGGCACGTCCTACGCGGCCGAGGGAGCTTCCGGGACCCTCTGGCGGGCGCTCCTGCTCAGCACCGCGCTCGGCCTGGCCCTCGGCTGGGCCGGCGGCCGGCTCCTTCGACGGGCGACGGCGCGCGGTTGGGTCACGGCCGAGTGGCGCCAGATCTACGTCCTCGCCGTGGCCGCCGGCCCCTACGAGCTGGCCGTGGTCGCGGACGGCAGCGGCTTCATCGCCGCGTGGGTGGCGGGCTTCGCGTTCGCGCAGGGGCTGGGGACGGCCGAATCCGCCGGCCGCGACGAGCACACCACCGATCTGGCGGAGTACCTGGGCGGCCTGCTGGCCATGCTGAGCCTGCTGTTCTTCGGCGCGGTGCTGCTCGGCCCCGCGCTGGAGCACCTCAGCTGGCGGCTGGTCGGATACGCGGTGCTCAGCCTCACCGTGGTCCGCCTGGTGCCGGTCGCCCTCGCCCTCGCCGGCAGCGGACTTCGCCTGCCCACGGTGGCCTACATCGGCTGGTTCGGACCGCGCGGACTCGCCTCGATCGTGCTCGGGCTGCTGGTCGCCGAGGAGCACGTCAACGGGGTGGAGACGATCGCGCGGGTGGTCGCGATCACCGTCGGCCTGAGCGTGCTGCTCCACGGCATGTCCGCGGTGTGGGCCGCCGGCCGCTACGGCGCGTGGTACCGGCGGGCCGCCGCTGAACCCGGACTGCGGGAGAGCGCCGCCGTCCCGGCCGTGCGCGGGCGCCGCAGGATCGCCCTGCTCCACCGATCGGACAGCTGAGCCGAGAGGTGCGGACCGGCGTTCAGGGACGGGGTGTCCAACCGGGCGGGGTGAGGGCGGTGTCGGTGAGGATCCGTTCGACCGTGGCGTCGAGGGTGCTCTGCTGGCCGATGACGTGTTCGAGGCCGGAAGGCAGGAGGTCGTGGGCCCGGTACCAGCCGGCCATCTGCTCGGGGGAGACCACAGTGGCCAGTGGACGGGTGGCGTGCCGTCGTACGGTTTCGTCGAAGTCGACGTCCAGGTAGTACAGGTGGCTGCTCCCGTGGTGGTCGGCGGCGAGCCGGGTCAGCATCGGCCCGTAGCGGTCGGCGGCGAGGATGCCAGGGGCTGTCTGCCGCGTCGTTGACGGACGGTCAGCCGGTTTCCCCGGCCTGGAGGTCGTGCAGGGTCTGGCGGAAGCTGCGGAGCAGTGCGGCGAGCCCGGTCTCGAAGGCCTGCTCGCGGAAGTCGGGCGGGGCGCTGCGCAGTGGTTCGAGGCCGGGTGGGAGCGTCTCGTCCGTCCAGGCCGTGCCGTGCGGGTGGTCGAGGTGGAGTGCGGAGCCGATCAGGAGGTACTCGAGGGACTGGACGATTGGGAGGATGTGGTCCTCCGGCCAGCCGGCCTGCCGCAGCATGGTGAAGGCGCAGGCGTAGGCCTGGAGGGCGGCGAGGGACCGGGTCGGCCGGGAGGCGAGAAGCGGCACCATGTTCGGGTGGCGGGTGAGGGCGGCGCGGTAGGAGCGGGCCCAGGCGTCCAGGGCGGCGGTCCACGGCTGGACGGTCGGGTCGAGGTCCATCTCGGCGACGATGAGGTCGCTGACTCCGGCGATGATCTCGTCGCGGCTGGAGACGTAGTTGTAGAGCGAGGGCCCCTTCACGCCGAGCCGGGCCGCGATGCGGGTGGTGGAGAGCGCGGCGGCGCCCTCCTCGTCGACCAGGGCGAGAGCGGCCCGCATGATTCCGTCCCGGGTCAGCAGCGGCCGTGACGGCCTGCCCATCTGTTCGTCCTCTCGCCTGCTGTTTGTTACCCCCGGGTATTGGCGCTCGCCGTTCACTAGTGTACGTTCTCGCTCAGGCAAAACTACTGGTTCTAGTTTTAGGGTCGACCTTCCGGCGGCATCCCTGTCCGCCGTGTGCCGAAGGCGGCCCTCCCTCGCCGTGGACGGAGCCGTGCCGGTGGGGGGTCGCGAGTACCGCCGCACGAGCCCGAGCGCCGCACCCACCACCTGACCGGCCATCCACCAAGTCGAAAGCGGAGTTCCTCCCATGAGCATCAGGACCAAGCTCGCCGTCACCGCGACCCTGACGGCCGCGATCACCGCCGGTCTCGCCGCCCCCGCGGTCGCCGCGCCGGCCGCCCCCGCGCCTGCCGTCGCCCCCCAGGGCACTGTGGCCAGCAGCGGCAGCACGGTGACGGAGCAGCAGTGGCTGGCCGACGTCGCCGCCGCGATCGCACCCGCCCGCGCCTACGTCGAGCAGCGCACGGCCGAGCCGACCGACGGGACGCCCGCGATCGTCTTCGACATCGACAACACCACCCTGGCGACGCACTTCCACCCCCTCACGATGCCGGGCATCTCGCCGGTGCTGGAGCTGGCGCAGTACGCCCACGAGCGCGGCGTCGCGATCATCTTCGTCACCGCCCGGGTGGACTTCATCGAGCCGGTCACCCGGTACAGCCTGGACAAGGCGGGCTACACCGTGGACGAGCTGCACGGGCGCGGCCTGTGCGATCTCTTCAAGTCGGTGCAGCAGTACAAGACGGACGAGCGGATCGCGGTCGAGAACGAGGGCTACACGATCATCGCCAGCGTCGGCAACAACTGGACCGACCTGGACGGCGGCCACGCCGAGCGGACCTTCAAGCTGCCGGACTACAACGGCCTGCTCTCCTGACCCACTTCGCAGGGACGCACGTCGAACCGCCCGGGGCCGGCAGACCTGCCGACCCCGGGCGGGGTTCGGTCCCACGTTCCCGCTGCACAGCACCACCCGAGGAGCAAGACCGTGACACGAGTCGGCGCCACCACCGGCCGGCCGCCCGAAGTACTGTGCCTCGGCGAGTCCATGGCCGCTCTGCTGCCCGGCACCCCGGGTCCGGTCAAGACGGTCGACACCTTCCACCTCGCCTTCGGCGGCGCCGAATCCGATGTCGCCTGCGCCCTCGCCGGTCTCGGCGTGCCGAGCGCCTGGATCAGCCGGGTGAGTGACGACGGCCTCGGACGACGCCTGCGCAGCGAGATCGCCTCGCGCGGCGTCGACGTGTCGGCCGTCGCCACCGATCGGCTCCGGCACACCGGGCTCTACGTGAAGGAGACCGGCGCGACCGGCCGACCGCACTCCTACCGCTCCGGATCCGCCGCCTCCGCCCTCGGCCCCGAACTGCTCGACGACCCGGCCTTCCGGCGGCTGCTCCGCGGGGCCCGCGTACTCCACCTGTCCGGCATCACCCCGGGCCTGTCGGACAGCTGCCTCGCCCTGGTCCGTGCTCTGTTCACCGTCCGGCGTCCGGACCTGCTGATCAGCTTCGACCTCAACTGGCGCCCCGCGCTGTGGAGCCACCGCGATCCGGCGGTGCTCCCCGAACTCCTCGACCGGGCCGACCTGTTGCTGCTCGGAGCCGACGAGGCCGCGGCCGCGTTCGGCACCGGCGACCCCGCCGAACTCCGCAGGCTCCTCCCGTCCCCGGGCACCATCGTGGTGAAGCACGCCGACCACCACGTCACCGCCCTCGACCGCGACGGGACCGCCGTCACCGAGCAGGCACCGCACGTCGAGACCGTCGAGCCCGCCGGCCTCGGCGAGGGCTTTGTCGCCGGCTATCTCGCCGCAACGCTGCGCGGGCTCGACCGGCGCGCCCGGCTGCGCCTCGGCCACCTCGCCGCCGCCCGCGAAATGGTTGGCCGGCCGGCGGCCGCTCCGGTGAGAATGAGCGGATGATCGCCAGTTCGCCCCAGGGGCCTCTCCAACATCCGTCTGTCGTAGCCGAGTTCGCAGCGGGGCGCCCGGTACGGGCCGTGTGGCAGAACGAGCGCGGCGGGTTGACGTTCCAGGTCGGCTCGGGAGGGACCCGGCAGTTCGTGAAGTGGACACCGGTCGACAGCGGTATCGACCTTGCGGCCGAGGTGGCCCGCCTGCGGTGGGCGGCGAGGTTCACCGTGGTGCCACGGGTCCTCGGTGAGGGCGCGGACGAAACGGGGTCCTGGATCATCACCCAGGGCGTGCCCGGACGCATGGCGGTGGACGACCACTGGAAGCGCGACCCCGGCACCGCGGTACGGGCGATCGGCTCCGGGCTGCGCGCGCTCCATGACGAACTGCCAGTCGCGGACTGCCCGTTCGACTGGTCGGCCGAAGCGCGAGTGGAGCGCGCGCGGTCACGAGCGGCGGCGGGACGGACCGATCCGGCGGACTGGCACCACGACTTTCAGCACGTCGGCACGGTCGAGCGCGCGCTCGATCTGCTCACCGACATCCCGCCCGTCGACCGGCTCGTCGTCTGCCACGGCGACGCCTGCGCTCCCAACACCCTGGTCGGTGACGACGGCACGTGCACGGGACACGTCGACCTCGGCGCGCTCGGTGTCGCCGACCGCTGGGCCGACCTCGCCGTCGCCACCTGGAGCACGCAGTGGAACTACGGGCCGGGATGGGAAGAGCCACTGCTCGAAGCCTACGGAGTCGAGCCGGACCCGGAACGGATCGCCTACTACCGGCTGCTGTGGGACCTGTCGGACTGAGCGCCGCAAGCCGCGGGTCAGGTCGCGATGCGGCGCCGGACCGGCCTCAGGGCGGCGGGGAGCGTGATGATGCGGGCGCAGCCGGCGGCGGTGAGGAGGCGGACGGCGATGCGGATCCGGGCTTCGCTGCCGGCCAGGGTCCAGGGGCCGGGGACGAACAGCAGGCGGTGGGCGCCGTCCATGATGGCGCGGGTGAGGTCCTCGAAGCGGGGCGGGCTCAGGGCGGGGTCGGTGTCCGGGCGGATGCGGTCCTCGTAGAAGACGGGCGCAGGGACGGCGAGGCGGACGGCCAGGCGGCGGAGGGCCTCGCGCTGGTGGGGCAGGGCGGCCGCGTTGCCGTGGTGGCAGCGCAGGTAGGCGGCGGGCTGCAGGGTGACGGGGGTGGTGCTCATGGGACTGTTCCTCGCATCGGGTGGCAGGCGAGTGGATGGGGACTGCGGAGGTCAGGGGGCGGACAGTTCTGCCCAGTAGGTGGTGCCGAAGGGGTGGGCGTGGCTGCCGTGGCGGGTGGCGGTCAGGTCGACGATGTCGTTGCCGCGGCCTCGTTCCTCGGGTCGGCAACTGGTGGTCCAGGCTCCTTCGCGGGTGGCGGGGCCGCCGTCGTGGACCTCGATGCGGACGGTGGCGACGGCGGGGTGGTGCACGCGCAGGACGATGGGCGGCTGGGCGTGCTCGATGGCGTTGGTGACCAGTTCGGAGACGACGAGCAGGGCCCGGTCGACGGTGTCGCGGTCGGTGCCGCGGCAGCGGAGTGCGGCCTCGACGATGCGACGGGCGGCGCCGGCGGACTGCGGGCGGTGGGGCAGGATCCAGATGCTCGGGCGCTGGGCGGTCCGGATGCCGCGGGCGCGGCGCATGCGGGGCAGGTGGGGCATGCGGGGCGCGGCAGGCAGGGCCGGGATGGGCGCCGGCACCGGCCCGGTGGGGCCGGTTCGCAGCTGTGGGGCGGTTGCGATGGCGTCCATGGGGGGCTCCCGGGTGCTGTGGGTGCGGAGCGGTCTTCTTCCACGCTCCGTGACCACCGCCGTGACGACCACGGGGAAACTACTCAGATTCGGTACCCGTCGTGCGGGGCGACACCGACTGCCGTCACCAGGTGTTACGGACGGTCCGCCGCGTGTTGCGACACCCAGACCGCGACCTGCGTCCGGGAGGAGAAACCGAGCTTGGCGAGGACGTGCTCGACGTGGTTCTCGACGGTCCGCAGCGAGATCACCAGGTCCGCGGCGATCTCCTTGTTGCTCATGCCCTGCGCGACCAGCTTCGCGACCTGCAGCTCGCGCCGGGTCAGCCGGGCCCCCGGCGCGCCGACGGCGGTCGGGGCCGTCTCGTCCCGCAGGATGTCCTCGACGATCTGCTCGGGGGTGAGCCGGGCACCGCGTTCGGAGGTCTGTTGGAGGGCCCGGCCTCCCAGGGCCTCGCGCACCTGTGCCACGTACCGCTCGTGCCCCTCGATCATGAACGGGACGGACTCCTCCAGCGAGGCGCCGAGCCCTTCCCACAGGGCGTGCAGGGCGCCCAGGAGGTAGGCCGCGCGGTCGTAGTGCCCGTCCTCGGCGGCGGTCCAGAAGGTCAGCTCGACGCAGAGCGCCAGCCCCCACCGGTCGTGGAAGGACTGCTTGAGCTTCACCGCCTCGCGCACCAGGGCGGTGGCGGCCGCCCGGTCCCCGTTCCGCCAGGTGGCCAGGGCCATGGAGAAGATCGCGTAGGAGCGGACGAACGACTCGCCCGCGGCGTCCGAGAGCGACACCGCTTCCCGGCTCAGATCCAGGGCCCGGCCGACATCCCCGATGAGGGCTTCGCCGATCGCCTGCATGAAGAGGTCGGAGGTGAGCCCTTCCATGTCGTCGAGTTCGCGGTGGCCGGCGGCCGCCCCCTCGAAGAACGTGATCGCATTGGTGTCGTCGGGATTCGCGAAGCCCATCGCCGCGCCGATGTACTGGAGTGCCCAGGCCGTCTCGGACGCGTCGGCCAGCCGCTCGGCGCGCTCCACGTGCTGGGTGAGCAGCGGCTCGGCCTCGTTTTCGTTGCCCTGCAGCACCGCGAACCAGGCGTTCAGCCCCATGGCCCGGGTGCGCACCGGGCCGCTGTCGTCCGGGGCAGCGGCCAGCAGACGGGTCAGCCACTGCCGGCCCTCCGCGAGCGAGCCCACGGCGACCCAGTAGTCGCGGGGCGTCGAGGCCAGCGCCAGTCCGGTGTCCGCCTCGCCCGGCTCGGTCACGCAGAACTCCAGCGCCGCCCGAAGATTCGCGTGGTCGGCGCGCAGCCGGTCGAACCACACCACCTGGTCGGCGCCGAACCAGTGGGCCTGGGCCTGCTCGGCCAGCCGGCCGAAGTGGTCCCGGTGCCGGCGGCGGATCTCCGTGCTCGCCCCCGTGTCCTCCAACCGGCCGTACCCGTACTCGCGGACCGTCTCCAACAGCTGGCACCGCACGCTGCCCGAGGTCTCCTGCCGGATCAGGACGGACTTGTCCACCAGCCCGGCCACCAACGCCAGCACGGCCGACCTGGGGATGCCGTCGCCGGAGCACACCGCCTCGGCCGCCGCCAGGTCGAAGCCGCCGGAGAAGACCGACACCCGTTCCCACAGCAGCTGCTCCTGCGGCGAACAGAGGTCGAAACTCCAGTCCATCAGCTCCCGCAGGGTCCGCCGGGCGGGCTGGGCCGCCGCCACCGCGCCGGTGTCCAGCAGCGCGAACCGGTCGGTGAGGCGGTGCAGCACCTCGTCCACGGGGAGCACACGCAACCAGGACGCCGCCAGCTCGATCGCCAGCGGGAGCCCGTCGAGTGCGGCGACCAACCGGGCCACGGAATCGGCGTTGGTGTCGGACACGGTGAATTCCGGCAGCACGGCGGAGGCCCGCTGCACGAAGAGGCTCACCGCCTCGTACCGCAGCAGCGCGCGCGGGCCGGGCAGCCGGTCACCGGCCGGCACCCGCATCGGCGGGACGGTGAACAGGTGCTCGCCGATCACCCCCAGGGCCTGCCGGCTCGTGGCCAGGACCGTGAGGCCGGGCGCCGCCCGCAGCAGGGTCTCCACCAGGTGCGCGGTGGGGCCGGCCAGGTGCTCGCAGTTGTCGAGCACCAGCAGCAGCTCGCGGTCGGCCAGGTGGGCGGACAGCACCTCGGCCGCCGACCGGTCGGAGCGGTCCTGGACGTCCAGGACGTCCACCACGCTCTGGGCCAGCAGCAGCGGGTCCCGCAGCCGCGCCAGCTCGACCAGCCGGACCCCGTCGCGGAACGACGGCTCCGCGGCGGCGGCCGCCCGCAGCGCGAGCCTGGTCTTGCCGACGCCGCCCGGGCCGACCAGCGTCAGCAGCCGCGAGGAGGCGAGCAGCCGTCCGATCTCGCCCAGCTCGCCGCGCCGGCCCACGAAGCCGGCGACCTCTGCGGGCAGCCGCCCGGTGCCGACGGCCGGCACGGCCACCGGGGTCGTGCTCCGATCCCGGACCTCGGCCGGGCTGCCGGTGGCGGACGTCGGGTTGCCCATGTGCGGGATCGCCTCCATCACGATGTGACCCCCACCTCAGTATGGGTGCCGGACCGATCTTCCACTCACCCAGGACCCGCCGGTGGCACCGGTGTCAGCCGCCCGCGGCGTCACCACGGGCATCAGCACTGTCAGCCGGCGAGGGAGGCCGCGTCGCCCATCACGATGACGGGGTGACGACCGGGGTCCAGACGGCGAAGGAGTTCGGCCATGGTGTCGGCGGGCAGGCTGACACAGCCGTGGGTGGGTCCGCCGTGGTCGGCGTGGAGCCAGATCCCGCCGCCGCGGGCCTCGCCGAGGGGCTTGGTCGTGTCGAGGGGGGACGTACCGGGCTTGCGGTTGTAGTCGATGGCGATGACGTAGTCGAAGGAGCCCTGCAGGTCTTCGCCGTTGAAGCCGGAACCGTCGATGGTGAAGGCCGAGGACTGCGTGTAGGGCAGCTTGGTGCCGGGGTTGGGCCGCAGGCCGCCGGCGTCGGTGAGGGTGAACACCCCGACCGGTGACCGGAGGTCGCCGACATGGTGGTCGCCGGTCCAGCCGCGCAGCGCGTTGTGGGCCTGCCAGAGCGGGCCGGCCGGGGTCCAGCCGGCGGCCGTGCGCTCGTAGAGCTGGACGGTGGTGGTGGAGGAGTTCTTCTCCTGCCCGGTGGCGAGCACGACCTGCTGGGCGTCGGCGGGGATGGCGGCCGTGGTCCTGGGGCCGAGGCCGGGCAGGGCGCCGGGGGCCGATGTGGCGGGGCTCGGAGCGGCGAGTGCGGAACGCATCGGGTCGGCGGCGATGGTCGCAGCGGCGGAAGCGCCCGGCGGTGCGGCCGCCGGCGCGGTGCCGGGTGCGGCGCAGCCGGTCAGGAGGAGGGCGGCCGCCGTGAGGACCGTGCCGCAGCCGAGGCGGCGGGGGGCAACGTGGGTGACAGGCATCGGTGTCCGCTTTGCTGCTCGTCGGGAGGGGAGAGCAGCGGAACCGCCGGGCAGCGCACGAGGGGGTGTGCGCCTGGGCCGCGCGGCGGCTCCGCTGCTGGGACGAGTCTGGTGCGAGGGCGTTGGGAACCTGTCAGGAATCCGGATCGGGATGGCCTCGTCACGGAAGGGGGTGTCCCCACCGAAGAGCGGCGTGACCGCACCTGATGAGACGGGCCACGCGGAAGCCGACGGAGCCCGGCGTCGGGAGAGCGGCGGCCGGGAGGGAGGCGATCTCCAGCCGGTGTCCTGAGTCGCTGATCGGATGCCCTGCCCGTGAACAGCCCGGGTATGTCAGCGGAGCCTGCGGAGTCGGGGAGACGGCGAACCAGAGGGCCATCGCGATGGAGGTGGCGGTGATGGCGAGCAGCCCGAGGCCGGGTAGCAGGCGAGCGAGCTGTTCGGCGGGGCGGGGGAGCAGGCCTCGGCGGACGCGGTGGGTGGGCTGCATGGCTCGGCCTCCGGGGCGGGGTGCGGAGCAGCCGGGCCGGGGCGCGCCGGGGTTGCGTGGCCGGGGCTGCGGGGGGCCTTGAGCCTCGCTGACGGGTGTGTGGAACCTGTCAGCCCCGACCGGACAGGGGCGTGAACCGGTTCACACGAGACCGCCGGGGGCCTGCCCGGAGTGGCGGGGCAGCCGCAGCGTCATGGTGGTGCCCTCGCCGAGGGTGCTGGCGGCGTCGATGGTGCCGCCGTGGGCGTGGACGAGCTGGCGGGCGATCGCCAGGCCCAGGCCGCTGCCGCCGGTGCGGCGGCTGCGGGACTTCTCGGCGCGCCAGAAGCGGTCGAAGACGTGGACCAGGTCGTCCGGATCGATCCCGGTGCCGGTGTCGACCACGGTGATCTCCACGGTGTCGCGGTCGCCGCGGCAGGCCAGGGTGATGTGCCCGCCGGGCGGGGTGTGGCGCACGGCGTTGGAGACGAGGTTGCCCAAAACCTGCCGCAGCCGGTCGGAGTCTGCGACGAGGTCCAGGTGCGGCGTCGCGTCGAGGCTGATGTCCAGGCCGTTGGCGGTGGCCTCGGCACGGTGCGCGGCGGTCACCTGGCGCAGCAGGTCGCCCGTGTCGAGCGGGGCGGGGTGCAGGCGCAGGGTGCCGGCGTCGGCGCTGGCCAGGTCCTGGAGGTCCTCGATGACGCGCTGCAGGACGAGTGCCTCGTCGTGGAGCGATCCGATCAGCTCCGGGGTGGGCTCGACCAGGCCGTCGCGGGTGACTTCCAGCCAGCCGCGGATGTTGGTCAGCGGCGTGCGGAGTTCGTGGGCGATGTCGGCGACCATCGCCTTGCGCTGTTCGTCGGTCTGCCGGCGCCTTTCGGTGAGGTGGTTGAAGGCCACCGCGAGGTAGCCGGTCTCGTCCCGGGTGGTGACCGGGGCCAGCGCGAAGTCGTCGGGATCCTGCCCGGCGGTGTGGATCAGCGCCCTGAGGGGCCGCACCAGGCGCCGTCCCACCAGCGCGGAGACCGCGAGGGTGACGAGCAGGACCAGCGTGGCGGTCCAGGCGACCTTCGCGTAGTTGTCCGCGGTCATCTCGAAGCGCCAGCCGTCCGGTGCGCCGGTGTCGACATACAGCTGCGCGGCGGGAGCGGCGTAGGGCTGCAGCTGGGCGCGGCGCGCCTGCATCAGGCACTGGTCGCCCTGCGTGGCCAGCTGGTCGGGCTGCCGCAGGTCCGCGCCCATCAGGGCGAACTGGGCTGTGACGGTCAGGTACGGCGGGACATGAACGCCCGCGCGCTCCAGGCACGCGGCGGTCGCCGAGGTCAGCTCGTCGAGAGGCGGCTGTTCGCCGGCCGTGGCGTCGCCTTCGTCGAACATGCCGCAGTACCCGAGCATGAGCGCCTCCCGGTCGCTGGAGGTGACGGTGTACCGGCCGGAGGGCAGCTTCACGGCCTTGGCCCGGACTCCCCGGTTCGCCAGGCACGTCACCCTCCGGTCGGCCGTGGAGCGCTGCTGTTCGGATTCCTCCGCGGTGAGCCGGTAGGGCCCGACCAGGCGGGGGTCGATACCGGGGCGCTGCGCGCCCGGCTCGGTGTAGGTGTCGAAGTGCAGCGGGTCGACGCCGGCCATCGCCATGGTGGGCAGCCCGGCGGTGCTGGTGCTGGAGGAGGCGATGCGGGTGCCGTCGCTGCCGACCAGGGTGATGCGCATGCCGCTGCCGGAGGCGAGCTGCTGCAGCAGCGGGCCGATGCCGCTCCAGTCCGTGTGGGTGGCGGCGTAGCCGCTGAGTTGGGTGAGGATGTCGGCGTCGGCGGCCAGGGTCTGTCCCTGCTTGCGCGCCAGGGCCTGGGAGGTGGTGGAGGTCGTCAGCCAGGCGGTGGCGGCGATCGCGCAGGCGGCGATCAGGCAGGACGCGGCCAGCAGTCGTACCAGCAGGCTGCGGCGCAGCGGGATCGGCGCGGCCATCAGCGGGGCTCGGCGAGTTTGTAGCCGACGCCGTAGACGGTGACCAACCGGGTCGGCCGGGCCGGGTCGGTCTCGACCTTGCGGCGCAGGTTCATGACGTGGACGTCCACCGTGCGCTCGGTCGAGGCCCGGTCGAAGCCGCGGGTGTGGCGCAGCAGCTGCGCCCGCGTGAAGACCTGGCCGGGCCTGGCGGCCATGGCGGCGAGCACCGCGAACTCGTCCGGGGTGCACACCACCGGCTGCCCGGCGCAGGTGACGGTGCGCGAGGCCGGGTCCACGAGCAGGTCGCCGACCCGGTGCACCGGTGTCCTGGCGGTGGCGACGGTTCCGGCGCGGCGCAGGACGGTGCGGATCCGGGCGACCAGCTCGCGCGGGCTGTACGGCTTGGTCATGTAGTCGTCGGCGCCGACGTCGAGCCCGGCCAGCACGTCGTCCTCGGTCGAGCGGGCGGTGAGCATGAGCACCGGCAGGTCGCCGCTCTCGCGAAGCCTTCGGCACACGGTGACTCCGTCGACGCCGGGCAGCATCAGGTCGAGCACGACCAGGTCCACGGGGGCGGCCTTCATCTGATCCAGGGCGGCGAGACCATCGTGTACGACCTTCACCGTGTGGCCCTCGGACTCCAGGGACACCCGGATCAACTCGGCCTGTTTCACGTCGTCCTCGACCACCAGGATGTGCGCGTTCACCTGGCCGACTGTAGGGCCATCCGGCGCAGGTGAACAAGCAATCGGCGAACCTCACGGGTTTCTGACAATTCGCTTTCCGGGGCGTTCCCGGAATCCGTGGAAACAGCGTCCGGAGCCGATTCGCTCACCGGGTGAGTGGCTCCGGGTGCAGGTGGGGGCAATTGTGGTGGGCGCCGCAACACGTGTGCGGATGCGCTGCCCAGGGGCGCCGCCCGGCCGTCGTCCTGCTGCGGGGTCAACTGCTACTGGCCATTGCCGAGTTGAGTCGACTTGGCAGTGATCATGGCGAGTTCACGCCACTAGCAAGGCAGCGCGTGACATATGCATGACAACTCCTCTACGGTGATGCTCGTCCGCCTGACAAACCGTCACGTCAGGTCGGCCGTCCCCCCACACCGGTCCGCGTACCGCCGCCCCCACATGCGGCCACGCGCGGCATGACTGCCTGCTCACGCGGCAGCCCCAAGGAGTCCATTCATGCGCATCACCACGGCGGTCGGCATTGCCACCGCCCTCGCCGTCACCTGCCTGACCACCGCAACCACCGCCACCGCGGCGACCGTGGTGACCAGCGGAGGCAGCCCGGCCGTCCACCAGTCCCACCAGCAGCACGGCCTCGGCCTCGACCTCGCCGGTGTCAAGGCCCACAAGCACTCCCTCCAGCTGATGGCCGCGCCGGACCTGAGCAAGATCGCGCCGGTCGCCCGCGTCGGTGCCGCCCCGGCGAGTGCGGACCTGACCCGCTACACCCTCCACCCCGGCGACCAGGGCCAGGTCGGCTCCTGCGTCACCTGGGCCACGGGGTACACCGGCTACGGTGTCCTGATGAACGAGCAGCACATCGGCGGTGGCCCGATGGCGCCGATGTTCATCTACTCGCAGATCGCTCGCGGCAGCGACGACGGGACGTACGCGAGCGTCGCGCTGCCGATGGAGAAGTCGCAGGGCATCGACACCAAGACCGACTACTGGCAGGGCGACTTCGACTTCACCACCCAGCCGGACAGCCACGAGCGCAGCAGCGCCGGGCACTACAAGCTCTCGGGCTTCGCCGCGCTGCCCACGAGCGGCGCCGCGGCCAAGTCGGCCATCAAGGACGCGATCTCCCGCGGGATGCCCGTGCCGATCGGGTTCGAGGTCCACCAGAGCTTCATGGACCTGGACGGGCAGAGCGCATCCGACTACAGCTACCTGCCCGGCGATTCCGACGACGACCCGGTCGTCGGTGGCCACGAGGTGACCATCGTGGCCTACAACGCCAAGGGAGTGAAGATCGAGAACAGCTGGGGAAGCGGCTGGGGCGCCGGCGGCTTCTTCACCGTGCCGTGGAGCTTCTTCGACTCCGGCTCCGTGATGGAGATCCACGCCATGGGCAAGATCGCCCAGAGCTGACACCGGCACCACGCCGCGGGCAGCCCACCGACCCCTCCGGTGGGCTGCCCGCCCGGCCGCACGGGGTGGGAGTGTCCCGCTGCTCGGGCCGGCCCCGATCTCCTTTGGCATGGCATCGCATCCTTCTTGAGCCATCGGTTGTCGGTCGGGTGGCGGCTTCGAGCATTCCGTCCTTGGTCTCAGGGGAACAATCGCGGCAGCTGAAATACGTATCCCTAATCGTGCCTCCGCCCGTGCAGGGCACCTTGTCGGCCGGACAGCTTGTATGCAAGCGTGCTGGAAGCTGGAGCCGGTCGAGCTCGCGCCGTGCCCAGCCGCCGTAAGACCCCAGGACTAGATCTAGGACCGTCATGCTCCGAGCCCGCCGCGTCGCGCAAACTCCCGATCCTGCGGCCCGCGCCGCTGCCGCCGCCGGGCTGACCCGGGTCCACGTGGTCTTCAAGACCCATCTCGACCTCGGGTTCACCGACCTCGCGGTCAACGTCCTCAGCCGGTACCGGGACGAGTTCATCCCCGCAGCCATCCGGCTCGGACGCGATCTGCTGGACTCGACCGGACGGCGCGAGTTCATCTGGACCACCGGGTCCTGGCTCATCGCGCACGCGCTGGAGCACGGGACCGCGGCCCAGCGCGCCGACCTCGACGCGGCCATCCGGGACGGGATCGTCGCGTGGCACGCCCTGCCGTTCACGTCGCAGACCGAACTCATGACCCGGGCCACGATCGAGCACGGCCTCGAGGTGTCGAGGCGGCTGGACGCGCGGTACGGCCGCGAGACCTGCGCGGGCAAGATGACCGACGTCCCGGGCCACACGATCGGGCTGGTGCCGCCCATGGCGGCGGCGGGCGTGCGGTACCTCCACCTCGGCGTGAACCCGGCCTCGCCCGTGCCAGACGTGCCGGACCACTTCGTGTGGCGTGCACCGGGCGGCGACGAGATCGTCGTGTCGTACGACCCCGGATACGGCTCGGAGCCGGAGACCGCGCTGGTGCGACGGTTGCCCGGCTCGGACGAGGCACTGTTCCTCGCCTTCACCAACGACAACCACGGCCCGCCCACCCGCGAGGGCGTGGAGCACCTGCTCGCGGTGCTCCGCGAGCAGTACCCCGATGCCGAGGTCGGCGCATCGACCCTGGACGCCTTCGGCCGGGTGGCCTGGGCCGCCCGCGACCACCTGCCGGTGGTGGACCAGGAGATCGGTGACACCTGGATCTACGGTGCCGCGGCCGACCCGATCCTCACCTCCCGGCTGACCCGCCTTCAGCGGCTGCGCGACCGATGGCTCGCCGACGGCCGGCTGGCACGCCACGGACAGCTGGACTGGGCGCTCGCGGACGAGCTCGCCGTCGCCGCCGAGCACACCTGGGGCTGCGACGTGAAGCGGTATCTGCCGGACTACACGGTCTACACCAAGGCCGACTTCCGAGCCGCTCGGGAGCGGGACAAGATCGACCTCGACCAGAGCGTCCCGCCGACCCTGGGCCACCTGCGGCAGTGGGCGCCCGGGCCGTTCGGATACGCGGTGACCCTCGCCTCGTTCGACGAGAAGCGCGCCTACACGCAGACCGCGCTGGACCTCCTCCCGATCGGCCTCCGGGCCGAGGCCGACGCCGAACTCGTAGTGGCACCCGCCGCACTGCCGGCCGACGCCACCGAGGTGCACGGCCGTGCGGTGAGCGACGACATCGAGCTGGAGATCGACGCCCACGGCGCCCTCATCGCCCTGACGGTTGCCGGGCGCAGGCTTCTCGCAGCCGACCCGACCGATGCTGATCCGCGCAGCCACGGTGAGGTGGGCGCGTACTCGTACGTCGCGTACGGCGCGAGCGACGAGCAGCGCTGGTTGCGCGAGTACGTGCGCGAGCCGGAGCGGCACGCGGAGTGGGCGTTCCCCGACCTGGGGAAGCCGGGGCTGGACCTGGTACGCCCCGAGCGGGTGACCGAGGTGTTCCGGCCGACTGCGCGGACGGCGCACAGCTGGACCGATGCTGACGGTTCGACGGTGCTCCGGGTCACGGCCGGCATGCCTGCGCGGGCCGCGGAGGAGTTCGGGGCGCCCCGGGCGGTCACCCTCGAGTACCGGGTGTCACGGGGAGATGCGCTCCGGCTGGGGGTCACGGCGTACCTGCAGGACAAGGACGCGTTCTACGGTCCTGAAGCATCCTGGCTGCACCTGCGACCGATCGTGCCGACCCCGTCCCGCTGGCGGTTGCTGAAGTCGGGCGTGCCGGTGAACCCGCTCGACGTGGTGCGCGACGGCGGGCGGGCGTTGCACGCGGCTCACGGACTGGAGTACGCCGACGCCCAGGGGTCGGTACGGATCACGCCGCTGGACACGCCGGTGCTGGCCGTCGGAGGTCCGCGGATGTTCTCCCATGACAACACGTTCGGAGACCCGGGCGAGGGGTTCGGCTTCTGCCTTCACAACAACGTGTGGGGCACCAACTACCGGCAGTGGTTCGAGGAGGACCAGCGCGCCGAGTTCGTGCTCGAATTCAGGAGCTGAAGTACTCGGGGTACTGGGCCTGGAGGGCGGGGGCGGTGTTCTGCACCCGGCGGGCGTGGCGGATCAGGTGCTCGCGGCCGCCCGCCGCGTCGCCGGCCTCGAGCGCGTCGACGATCGCGGTGTGCTCGGCGATCAGCGCCTGCACGGTGTGCGGTTCGGGGAGGCTGAGCCGGCGCAGCCGGTCGAGGTGCATCTTCATGGGCTGCATGACCTGCCAGGCCCCGAGGTATCCGCTGATGGCGAAGATCTGCTCGTGCAGGGCCTCGTCGGCTGCGAAGAAGGCGTCGATGTCGCCCCGTGCGTGGCAGCGTTCCTGCTCGGCGAGCAGGTCGCGCAGTGCGCTGACGTCCCGTACGGGCTTGGCGCAGGCCTCGGCGAAGGCGGCGGTCTCCAGGCTCTCCCGGACGAAGCGCGCCTGCTCCACGTCGTCGAGCCGGATCAGCTCCACCCGGGTGCCCACCTGGGGGACGACCGACACCAGGCCGGTCTCGACCAGGCGGACGATCGCCTCCCGCAGCGGAGTGCGGCTGACGTGCAACTGCTCTGCGAGCTCGGTCTCGGACAGCGACGCCCCTGGCGGGATGCGCAGGTCCCGGATGGCGGAGGCGAGCTCCTCGTACACTCGGTCGGAGGTGCGCTGCCGGGGGCGGGTCCTGCCCACCGAAGCGAGCACCCGCGAGGCGCCCGGACGGTCTCGGTCTGGTTTCACGAACGAATCGTGGCACACCGCCATACTTGTATTCAAGAATTCCAGCTTCGGGGGCTCGTGGCGGTGTGCCGCGTAGGGCCGGCAGAGCCGGTCAAGGCCGGCCGAGAGCCGCAGTGAAGCGGCGGGCGCACTCCGTGATGGTGGCCCAGTCCCCGTCGGCCACGGCGTCGGCCGGGACGACCTCGGTGCCGGCGCAGACGGCGACGGCGCCGTGGTCCAGGTAGTCGGCGGCGTTGCCGGCGTTGATGCCGCCGGAGGCGACCAGGGGGACGCCGGGGTAGGGGCCGTGGAGGTCCTTGAGGTAGCGGGGGCCGAAGCCGGAGGCGGGGAAGATCTTGACCGCCGCGGCGCCCAGGTCGACCGCGTCGGCGACCTCGGTCGGGGTGAGCGCACCCAGGACGACGGGAAGGCCGGCGCGGTGCGCGGCGTCGGCGACCTGCGGACGGCAGCCGGGAGTGACCAGGAAGCGGGCGCCAGCGTCCGCGGCGGCCTCGGCCTGCCCGCGGGTGAGGACGGTGCCGACGCCGACGTGGGCGCCGGTGGCGGCGGCGCGGGCGAGATGCCGGGTCACGTCCGGGGTCGTGAAGGTGAACTCGACGTGGTGGACGCCGCCTTCGGCGAGTGCGGCGCACAGGGCGGCCGCGTCGGCGATCCGCGGCGCGCGGACGACGGCGACCACGGGATCGGCGGTGAGCGCGGTGAGGAACGGTGCGGGAGTCATCGGAGATTCCTTGGGGGTCAGCGTGCGGCTACGGCGGGGAGAGCGGGCGAGTCGATACCGAGGGCGGTGACCCGGGTGGCGGCCCAGTCGGCGGCGGAGGCGGCGAGCAGGGCGTTGATGACGGGGTCGGGCGCCGGCGTGGCGTGGTCGCCGTGGGTGGTGAGTGCGGCTGCGGCGCTGAGGTGCCCGAGTCGCAGCCGTGAGCGCTGGTCGAGGCCGCGCACGGTGCCGGCCAGGTAGCCGGCGGCGAAGGCGTCGCCGGCGCCGGTGGGCTCCACGACCTCGACGGTCAGGGCGGGTTCGGTGACGGCGGTGCCGTCCTCGTCGAGGGCGGTGACCCGGTGGCCGGAGTCCTTGACGACGATCGTCGCGGGGGAGGGGAACATCCGGCGCAGCGCGGCGGGATCGCCCGTGCCGAACGCGGTCTCGGCCTCGTCGGCGCCGAGGAACAGCAGGTCGGCGGCGTCGAGAAGCGCCGGGAGGACCGCCGGGTCGCGGTCGAGCCACAGGGCGGGGCGCCAGTTGAGGTCGAAGCTGATCAGCAGGCCCGGTCGGCGCCGGGCGAGCAGCGCGCGGACCAGGTCCAGACAGCTGTCGGACAGGGCCGGGGTGATGCCCGACAGGTGCAGAACCCGGGCGCCGTCGAGGAGTTGGAGGACCGCCGGGTCGTCGAGGAGTTCGCGACCGAGGGCGGAGGCGGCGGATCCGGCCCGGTAGTAGTGCAGGCGGCTGCTGCTCGTACCGGTCTCCTTGAGGTACAGGCCGGTGCGGCGGAGCGGGTCGGTGGTGACGGCGGAGACGTCGACCCCGCGGGCGGCGATCTCGGCCGTCAGGCGCCGGCCGAGGCCGTCGTCGCCGACGCGGCTGATCCAGGCGCTGGTCACGCCCAGGGCGGCGAGGCCGCAGGCGACGTTGGACTCCGCTCCGCCGAAGGCGACGCGGAAAGTGTCGACCGCTTCGAAGGGGCCGGGAGGGTCGGGCAGGAGGACCGCCATGGACTCGCCCAGGCAGACCACGGCGAGGGTGTGTCCGGACGTGGAGGCGCCGTCACTGCTCATGGGTGCGTGCTCCTTTCCTCCGTGTTCGACGGAGGGTCGGCTGATGGGGCGGCTGGTGGGGCGGGGTGGGCGGATGATCGAGAGGGCCGGAGCCATGGCCCGTGCGGGCTCCGGCCCTCTCCCCGCGACATCGCCGCTCGCCGACCGGTCAGGGCAGGTCGGTGACGGTGACGGAGATGTCGCTGGTCCAGGTGGCGCCGCTCGGCAGCAGCGGAGTCTCGCCACGTTCCGGGCAGGTGGGGGAGGGATCACCGGGCAGGACGTTGGCGGGTTCGACGGCGACGACGTAGGCGCGGCGGTGCCAGGGGAACCCGCTGCTCGCGTGGCACTCCTGCCACAGCCAGGCGTGGGGCAGCACGGTCGGGTCCCACTCGACCCGGATGCCGAAGCCGACGCTGGGGCTGTCGATGGTGTACCAGCCGCTGTCGAAGTCGGTGAGGCAGGCGAAGACCGAGCGTCCGCTGTCCGGTCCGGGGCAGGGGCCCAGGTCGAGGGTGTCGCCGTGGACGGTGGGGGCGAGCGGGAACGGTGCGCGGGTGTCCGGGGCGAGGATGTTGCCGGGCTGTTCGGCATCGGTGAGGACGGTGCGGGCGGCGGTGGTGAGTGTGGCGTGCTCGTCGATGAACGGGTGGCCGAAGCCGGGATGTTGAACCCACATGACGGGGACGGGTTCGTCGCCGGTGTTGTGGATCGTGTCCCGGACGTGCAGGGTCGGGCCGTCCAGACGAAGGGTGCGGGTCAGGCGGAGCGGGGCGGTGATCAGGTCGGTGGTCAGGACGGTCAGGGTCTGGTCGGCGACGGCCGGCGTCCAGGCGACGACGGCGGCTTCCCCGTGGTAGCCGCGCCGCACACCGTCGACGGTCCGTTCGGCGCCGGCGTTGGGGACGAGTTGCTGCCAGCCGCCCCCGTACCGGGCGAGCCAGTCCGTCCGGCTGTCACCGGTCACCGGGGCGCCGGCCAGGTCTCGGCGCCCCCAGGGGGTGCGCCACAGGATGTCGACGACGGTGCGCCGCTCGACGATCGACGTGATGTCGGCGCCCTTGTCTGGGCGGATCTCGACCGAGAGCCGGTCGTTGTGCAGCCACAGGGACGAGGTCATGGGCGGGTCAGCCTCCGAATCGGTGGGCGGGCAGGCCGCGGACGCCGAGGCCCCGTACGGCCAGGACCGATCCGTCGACGGAATCGGGCCGGAGAGCCAGCCCTTCGCGGGCCGTGGTGACGTAGAGGACGTCGCGGTCCGGGCCGCCGAACGCGCAGGAGGCGGGCTGGGCCACCGGAACGGCGATCTCGGTGAGGACCCGGCCCTCCGGGGAGACGCGGACGATCCGGCCGCCGCCCCACAGGGCGATCCACAGGCAGCCGTCGGCATCCACGGTCAGCCCGTCCGGCTCGCCGCCCCGGTCGGGGAACCGGGCGAGCGTGCGCCGGTTGGCGGGGGCGAGCCGATCGGGCAGCACGTCGAAGGCGTTGACCTCGCGGGCGACGGTGTCGACCAGGTAGAAGGTGCGCCCGTCGGGGCTCCAGCCGAGGCCGTTGGGCTGGGTCAGCTCGCCGTCGAGGAAGCGCTCGGTCTGCCAGCCCGGTGACAGGACGTGGAGAGCGCCGCCGGACGGCGCGAAGTCCATTGCGCAACTGCCCGCCCACAGCCGGCCCGCAGCATCGCACTTCGCGTCGTTCATCCGCTGGCCCGGCGGGAGGACGGCCCGGCGGGTCGTCCAGGTTCCGTCCGGCGCGAGGTCGGTGAACCCCTCGGTCGTGGCGGCGACGAAGCCGCCGGACGTCTTCGGGACGGCCGCGCCGACCAGCGTCGGCAGGGTGAACGTGCGCACGTGGCGGGTGGCCGGGTCGGCGGTGTGGACGGTGCCGCCGAGGATGTCCACCCAGCTGAGCCGTCCGCTGTCGCCGTCCCAGAACGGCCCTTCCCCGACCCGGGCCTCGCTGGGGACGGCGACGGTGATCTCGATGGCCAACTTCCCTCTCCTGGTGGTGCGCGATACCGGGGGGCTACTCGGGCAGGGCGACGGCCAGCTGGGCGAGGAGGCCGCCGTCCACGGGCAGGGCGATGCCGGTGATGAAGCTGGCGCGGTCGCTCGCCAGGAAGGCGATCGCCTCGGCGACCTCGTCCGGTCGGGCCACCCGGCCGAGCGGGTGGCTGCGGCCCCAGGCGGAGACGAGCCGATCGGCCTCATGGGCGTCGCCGGCGAAGCCCGCGGCGGCGGTGCGCAGCATGGGGGTGTCGACGGATCCGGGGCAGACGGTGTTGGCGCGGACGTTGAACGCGGCCTCGTCGACGGCGATCGAGCGGGCGAGAGCGTTGAGGGCGCCCTTGCTGGCGGTGTAGGCGGCGACGTTCTTCTGGGTCACGAACGCCTGGACGGAGGAAACCAGGACGATCGAGCCGGCGCCGGAGCCGCGCAGGGCGGGCAGGGCGTGCTTGACGGCGAGGAAGGCGCCCTCGACGTTGACCGACATCACCTGCTGCCAGGTGGCGGCCGTGGTGTCGGCGGCGGTGCCGTAGCGCTGGATGCCGGCGCAGGCGGCGAGGATGTCGAGCCGGCCGGTGCGGCGGACGGCCTCGTCCACGGCCGTGGCGATCGACGCCTCGTGGGTCACGTCCGCCCGGAGGTGGATGATGCCGTCGCCGGTGTCCTCGGCGGGCGGGGTGTTCGAGACGCAGACCACCTGCGCGCCTCGGGCCGCGAGCAGTTGTGCCGCGGCGAGGCCGATGCCGCTGGATCCGCCGGTGACGAGCGCGGACTTTCCGTCCAGTTCCATGGGTCTCGCGTCCTTGCTGGATTGGGGGTGGTGCCCCGGGGCCGCGGGCAGTCGGCCCCGGAACGCTGCGTCAACGCGGATACTTGCATACAAGAGCGCCAGTGTGCAAGGATTCGAGCCGTGAAGCCAGACCGACACCTTCCGAACGGAACGCGGGCCCTCGCCTCCGTCGGGCGGGTCCGCGTCCGCGAGCGCACATCCGATCGGGTCTACGCCGAGCTCGCCTCGGCCATTCGCGACCTTCGGCTGCCCCCGGGCGCGTCCCTGTCCGAGACGGACCTGGCCGAACAGTTGCACGTCAGCCGCACGCCACTGCGCGAGGCCATCGCGCGGCTGGTCGAGGGCGGCCTGGTGTCCGTCGTTCCCCAGGTGGGCACCCGGGTGGAGCTCATCCGGCTCAGCGACGTCGAGCAGGCGCGTTTCGTCCGGGAGAGTTTCGAGTCCGCCGCGTTCGAGGTGGCCTGCGAGAACCCCGTCCGCGACGTCACGGTGCTGCGGACGCTGCTCGCGGAGCAGGAGCGCTGCTGGGGCATCCACGATCCGGACGGGTTCTTCGCTGCGGACGAGGCGCTGCACGAGCAGATCTTCACCATGAGCGGCTATCGGGGCGCGTGGCAGGTGATGCAGCCGATGAAGATGCATCTCGACCGCATCCGGCGGCTCAGCCTGCCCGAGCCGGAGACGTTGCGGCTCCTCATCGACGAGCACACGGCCATCGTGGACGCGCTGCAGGCGGGGAACGTCACCGCCGGCCGCGCACATATCAGTCGCCATGCCCGACGAGTGCTGCAGACCGCTCCCGCGCTACGGGCCCAGCATCCCGGCTTCTTCGCCGATTGACGACACACCAGGCCGGAAGGCCGGAAAGGCGGGCATCGTGAACGCCGCCCTCAGCGGCAGGAGCGTCGTCGTGACCGGCGCTTCGTCGGGCATCGGGTTCGAGATCGCGAGGCGCATCCGCGACGAGGGTGCCCGCGTCTACGCCGCGGACTTCTGTCCCGCCGCTGTTCCCGAGGGAACGTCACCACTGCACATGGACACCTCGATTCCCGGCTCGGTCTTCGGAGCCCTGGCCCGCGTGGTCCGTGAGACCGGCCGACTCGACGTGCTGTGCAACACCGTCGAGACGCCACCCATCGCTGATCCGCTGCGCCGGTCGTTCGAGGACTGGGAGCGGAGCCTGGCCGACACCGTCAACAGTGTCTTCCTCGGCACCCGCTTCGCCATTCCGACGATGCTCGCCCAGCAGTCCGGCGTGATCGTCAACGTGGTCTGCGGAGACCCGGACGCGGGTCACCTGGAGCGCGGGGCCTACTACGCCGGAATGGCCGAAGTCGTCGAGTTCACCCGCACGGTGGGCGCCCGGTTCGCCGGTGCCGGGATCAGCTCCCACGCGATCCGGCCGGGCACGCTCGGCTCACCCGGCACCTCCGCGATCGCGACGGCCGCGGTCTGCCTCGCCTCGGGCGTCCAGGACCCGGCCGTCATGGCCGAACTGGTCGTCGACGGTGCATTCCTGGCCGCCTGACCCCTCCCGGATCGACCTCGGATCGACGGCTTCGGCCGACCCAAGCAGAAGGCGATACACGCATGCCCATCCGGCTCTCCCTCGGCCACATCGACGTCTACGACGACCGAACCGCCACCTTCGCCCACCAACTCGGCCTCACTGGAGTCCAGTTCCACACCCCGAACCTGTTGCCCGGCGAGAACGGCCACTGGAGCCTGGAGGAACTGCGCGCCCTGCGTGAGCGCTGCGACCGGGACGGCCTGCGGATCGACGGCCTGGAGAACGTCCCCCTCGCGCACTTCTGGAAGGTCCAGCGCGGCCTGCCCGGGCGCGACGAGCAGATCGAGAACTACTTCAGGACCATCAGGAACATGGCGGCGGTCGGCATCGACATGCTCGGCTACAACTGGCTGCCGACCTTCGTCTGGCGCACCGACATGGACGTGGCCGGCCGCGGCGGAGCCAAGGTCACCGCCTTCGACCTCGCCGAGATCGGCGCCGGCAACGCGCTCGCCTCCTATCGGCTCTCACCCACCGAGCCGCTGGCCGAGCCGATCTCCGTCGACCGGATGTGGGCCAACCACCAGTACTTCCTCGATGCCGTCCTCCCGGTCGCCGAGGAGGCCGGGGTACGGCTGGCGCTGCACCCCGACGACCCGCCGGTGGACGAGCCCCTCGGCGGCGCGGCCCGCATCTTCAACACCCCCGCCGCCCTCGCCGCCGCCCACAAGCAGGCGAAGGCCAGCCCGGCCTGGGGGCTGGACTTCTGCCTCGGCTCGGTCTCCGAGATGGGCGGTGAGGACGCGGTCAATGAGGTCATCGACACCCTCGGCCCGGTCGGCGCGATCGCCTACGTCCATTTCCGCGACGTCCAGGGCACTGTTCCGTCCTTCCGTGAGTGCTTCCTCGGCGAGGGCAATTACAACCCCGCCCGGGTGATCCGGCGTCTGCACGAGGTGGGATTCGACGGCTTCATGATCGACGACCACGTTCCGGCCGTGATCGGTGACCCCGACACCTGGATGGACATCTCCTCCGATGCCTACTGCAGCCGCGGCCGCGCGCACGCCCTCGGCTACCTCCAGGGCGTCCTCAACGGACTCGGCCTGGACTGACGGCACTGCCGTGGACGGGCGCTGCCGGTAGCGGATCCGGGTCGGCGGGCTCGTCGGCGGATCAGAGTTCGACGACGGTGCCGGTCCGGCGGGCCCGTTCGGCGGCGAAGACCACCCGGTGGCTGGCCAGGGTGGCATCGAGGCCGGTGGTGATCCGCTCGGTCTCGCCGCTGCGCAGTGCGTCGACGAAGTCGTCGAACAGGCCGGTGTCGCCGCCGGCGTGGTCGTCGGCCACGGAGCCCGCGGCAGCGGTGTCGATGCGGACGGTCCGCTCGCTGCGGAAGTCGTACACCTCAATGTGGCGTCCGTCGCCGGTGAGTTGGCCGCGGGTGCCGAAGACCTTGGTGCGCCGGTCCTCCATCGGGGTGAACGCGGTGAGGGTGAAGGAGGCGGTCACGCCGCCCTCGTACTCCAGGTTGACGACCTGGTGGTCCACCACGTCGTTGTCCGCGTGGTAGACGCACCGCCCGTACGGCCCCTCGGTCAACGCCTGGGCCACGGCGTCCTCGGTGAGTTCGCCGCCGGTGACCACCCGGGTGAAGTACTCCTTGGGGCCGCCGACCCGCAGGCCCTCGCGGTAGAGGCGCACCGCCGAGTAGGCGCAGTCGGGCTCCAGCGGGCAGTCCACGCAGCGGTCCGCGGCCCGCGGCGGTGCCTGGTCGGGGCGGAAGTGGGTGAGGCTCCCGAACGAGGACACCCGGGTGACGGAGCGGCCCACCACATGGCCGAGCCAGTCGATGTCGTGGCACGACTTGGTCATCAGCAGGAAGCTGGACTCGCTCTCCCGGCGCCAGTACCCGCGGACGAAGGAGTGCGCGAAGTGGTAGTGGCCGACCGGTTCCAGGTGCTGGACGGAGACGATGTCGCCCACCGCGCCGTCGGTGATCAGCTTCTTCAGCGCGATCGTGTAGGGGGTGTGGCGCAGCACGAAGGCGACCGCCAGGGCGGTGCCGCTCCGCCGGGCCGCGTCGGCGACCTGTTCGCATCCCGCCTCGGTGGTGGCCATCGGCTTCTCCAGCAGCAGTTGGTAACCGAGGTCGGCCAGGGCGGTGGCGGCGGGGAGGTGGTCGGCGTCGGGCAGGCAGACCACCGCGACGTCGGCCAGTCGCGGCCGGGCGGCCAACTCCCGCCAGGTCGCGTACCGGGACTCGGGGGCGACGTGGTGCCGATCGGCGAAGGCGGTCCGGACCCGCTCGCGGGGTTCGGCGACGGCGACGACCCGGGCGCGGTCCGGGTGGGCGGCGGCGAGGTGGGCGTACGCCTCGCCGCGCGCGCCGGCGCCGAGCACGGCGAGGGTGAGCGGGCGGTCCAGTGGTGCACCGCTGCGGCCGGTGACGAATCCCTGGGCGTCGGTACGTGGCATCGGGGTGCCTCCGGAGGCTGGGGCGAGGTGGCGGTTCATCGGCCGGCTCCGCCGGTGAGGCCCTTGACGAACTGCCGTTGGAAGGCGAGGTAGAGGATCAGCACCGGCAGCACCGCCAGGAACATGAAGGCGAACACCGCCCCGAAGTCCGACTGGTGCTCGCCGATGGACCGGTAGACGCCGACGGTGACCGTGGTGCCGGTACCCGGGCCGAGGATGATCAGCGGGTTGAGGAAGTCGTTCCAGATCCACACGCCGAGGAAGACCACCACGCTCGCGGTCGCCGGGCGCAGCAGCGGGAAGACCACCTGCCAGAAGGTGCGCAGCAGGCCGGCGCCGTCGAGTCGGGCCGCCTCCTCCAGCTCCACCGGGACGGTGCGGACGAAGCCCATGAAGACCAGGACGCCGAACGGCACGTAGTAGCCGATGTCGACCAGGACCAGGCCGGGGACGGTGGTCATCAGCCCGACGGCGTTCAGCACCTTGGTGATGGGGGTGAGGATCACCGCGGGCGGGACCATCAGGCCGCACAGCAGCAGGACCAGGAGCGGCGTGGCCCAGCGGCCGGCGCAGCGCGCGAGGTAGTAGCCGAGCATGGCCGACAGCACGGTGGCCGCGGTGGTGGCCAGGGCCGTGACCTCGATGCTGTTGATCAGGCCGTACCAGAAGAGCCGGTCCGGGCGGGAGGTGACGGCGGTGATGTTGGCCAGCGTGGGCGGCAGCGGCAGTGCGGCCGGGTGCGGCACGATCTCGTCACCGGGCTTGAAGACGTTGACGAGCAGCAGGTAGAGCGGGAGGAAGAACACCGCGCTGACGAAGACCGCGACGAGCGGCCGCAGCCAGGTAGCTGTGAGCGCGGGGCCGAGGCGGCGGAGCGCCGGATGGTTCACAGGGTCACCTCGCGCCGCTGGAGCAGCCGCAGCGCGGCGACGGAGGCGAGCGCCACCAGGACCAGCATCACGGTGGCCATTGCCGAGGCGTAGCCGATGTGGTCGTCGGTGAACGCGGTGTGCACGATGTCGAAGGAGACCGTGCTGGTGGTGCCTTCGCCCGGCCCGCCGTTGGTGATGACCTGCACCTGGTCGTAGACCTTGAACCCGGTGATCAGCAGCATCACGGTGTTGATGGTCAGGGCCGGGGCGATCATCGGCCAGGTGACGTGGCGGAAGCGCTGGAGGGCGTCGGCCCCGTCGAGCGCCGCCGCTTCGTGCAGTTCCTGCGGCACGCCCTGGAGGGCGGCGAGGTAGACGACCACGCAGAAGCCCAGCACCTGCCAGGTGATGATCCAGGCGAGGCTCCAGAGCGCGAGGTCGGGGTCGGAGAGCCACCCCGGCGGGTGGTCGACGCCCAGCGTGCGCAGCATCGAGTTGATCAGACCGTCGTCGGTGAGCAGCGCCTGCCAGATCACGCTGACCACGACCGCGCTGAGGATCACCGGTACGAAGAACACGCCGCGCAGCGCCCGGTAGAGCCGGCCGGCCCGGTCCAGCAGCAGTGCGACGAGCAGGCCGCCGAGGTTGGCCGCGACGGTGACGACGGCCGTGATGACGGCGGTGTTGCGCAGGGAGTGCAGGAAATCCGGATCGTGGGCCAGCCGGGTGTAGTTCGCGGTACCGACGTACCGGGTGGGCGGATTGAACGGGTTCTGGTTGGTCAGGCTCAGGTAGCACGTCATGGAGACCGGGACGAGGACGAACAGGACGTACAGCGTGAGTCCGGGCGCCGCGAGGGCTCCGAAGTGGCCGAGGCCCCGGACCGCGCGGCCCCGTCCGGGGTGGGGGCCGGGGCTTTTCGGGGCCGATCGCATGCGTGTCTCCCGTGGTGGGGTGGGAACCGCGTCCGCGCCGAGCGGCGGGGGAGGAGCGCGGACGCGGCGTCGCGGTGGGAGCTACTGCGTGGCCTGGGTCCACTGCCGGTCGAGGAAGGCGGCGAACTGCTCCGCGGTCTGCTTGCCGTTGATCAGATCCTGCATTCCCAGCGCGGCCTTGTCCACGACCCCCGGCGGCAGCGAGCCGTCGCCGCTCTCCACCGTGAAGGCGTTGACGATGCCGTTGCGCTGCACGGCCTGCTGGTAGAGGTCGACCGTGGCCCGGTACACCGGACCCATGGTGCTGGGCGGGGTGTAGCCCTTGATGGCGATGATGGAGCCGTCCGCCTTGACCGAGGCGTCCAGGTTCTCCTTGTCCTCCATGAAGGCCGCGGCCCACTTCTTGGCGAGCGCGACGTCCGGGGCCTTGGAGGAGACCGACAGGCCGCCCCCGGTGTAGGCCGGGACGACCAGCTTCCCGCTGTCGGTCGGCCAGGCGAACACGCCCACGCCGAACGCGGGCGGCTTGGCGTCCGCGGAGGCGGCGAACCAGGAGCCCATCGGATACATGGCGCCCTTGTCGTCCCGGAACGCCTGCTCGGTGTCGGCGTACGAGCGCGACAGGCCGGCGGGGTCGATGTAGCCGGCGGCGGCGAGCGCGGACACCTTGCGGACGGCTCCGACGAAGAGCGGGTCGGCGAACGTGGTCCGGCCGGCGGAACGGTCGGCCAGCCAGGACGGGTGCCCGGCGTAGACGTCGGTGCCGACGTCGGCGATCAGCGGGTACATGTCGGCCCAGGTGTCCTGGCCGCCGCCGCCCACGACGAAGGGGTTGATGCCTTTTGCCTTGAGCGCCTTGGCGTCGTCGACCAGTTGGGCGTACGTCGACGGCGGGCCGCTGATCCCGGCCCGGGCGAAGTCGGCCTTGTTGTAATAGACGAGCGGCGTCGGCTGGGTGTTGTACGG
This sequence comes from Kitasatospora cinereorecta, assembly GCF_024172095.1. GTDB lineage: Bacteria > Actinomycetota > Actinomycetes > Streptomycetales > Streptomycetaceae > Kitasatospora > Kitasatospora cinereorecta. The sequence continues at coordinate 1,249,380 of NZ_JAMZDX010000002.1, forward strand.
CAGCACATATTCCTTGCCGGCGATCGGATTGGCTTTCGGTACGACGTAGTCGGCGAGTTCGTCGGCGGTCCACGGGGCGAGCTTGCCGGCCTGGGCGAAGCCGTCCGGCTTCACCGCGATCATGATGTCCGGCAGCTGGCCGGAGGCGTCGAGCTGCTTGGCGTAGGCGGTGCGGTCGACCGTGGGGGCGACCAGCTTCTTGATCGTCACGCCGGGCACCTTGGCGGACGCCCGGGCGATGGCCGCGTCCCAGTAGGAGGCGTTGAGGTTGGGCGTCTCGAAGGTGAGGAACGTCAGTGTCGTCCGCCCGCCCGCGGCGCCGGGTCCTGTCGCACCGCCGCCGACCGCGCAGCCCGCGAGGACTGCGGCCGCGACCAGGGTGAGAGCGCCGTGGAGCGCGATCTTGCGCATCGGATCGGTTCCTTCCCGGGCGGGAACAATGCCGAGGGCGATAATTCAAAATGAGACTTTTCACAGCCTGCCCTCGGCGGCAGTAACGCACAGTTTCGGCGAGCGGGTCAAGGCTGCTATATCCGAGTGGACGGCCCGTTTCCATTTATGCCGGCTACCGGATATCGGATGGCCGCGGTGGGCGGTGGCACCGGGCTGCCGGCCGGATGAGAATGGCAGCTGAGCACAAGGGGGCCGTCCGTCACGGGAGGTCCGCGATGCCCCGTCCCGCCCGATCGGGGGCCGCCGACGGGCCGCCGGTGGACCTGCTGGACACCGCCACCGCGGTGGTGGACGGCGAGGGCGTGGTGGTCGCCTGGTCGGAGGCCGCCGAGCGCCTGCTCGGCCACCGCGCCGCGGAGGTTCTCGGCCGGCCGGCCGCTGCGCTGCTCGCCCGGGACGAGGACGGCGGGCCGGACCTCCCGGACAGCTCCGACACGACCGGGACGGTCCGGGTCCGCCACCGGGACGGGCGGACGCTCACCCTGGGACTGCAGGTCGACGCCCTCACCGACCTCTCCGGCGAGCGGCGCTGGCAACTGGCCGCCGTCGACCTGGCCCGGGCGCCGTGGTGGGAGGTCAGCCGCTCGGTGCTGGAGCGGTTCCTGACCCGCTCGCCGTACGGGATCGCCGTGCTGGACACCGATCTGCGCTACGTCTGGCTGAACCGGGCCCTGGAGGAGATGGCTGGCGTCGGCATGGAGCAGCGGCTCGGCCGGACGATGGGCGAGGTGCTGCCGAAGCTGTCCCCGAACCGGCTGGAGTCGGTGATGCGCCAGGTCCTGGAGACCGGCGTACCGGTGCTCGACTTCGAATACCGCGGTCACGTCCCGGCCGATCCAGACCGGGAGCACACCTTCTCGACGTCCTTCCTGCGCCTGGACGACGCCGACGGGCGGGTCATGGGCCTGTGCTACATGGGCGTCGACATCACCGAACGCCGCCGCACCCGCGAGCGGCTGACCCTGCTCACCGACTCCGGCGCCAGGATCGGCACCACCCTGGACTTCACCGTCACCGCCGACGAACTGGTCGAGGTCGCCGTCCCCCGGCTGGCCGACGTCGCGGTGCTGGACCTCTTCGACGCCGTCCTGCGCGGCGAGGAGCCCGGCTACCTGACCGACCCCGTCGCCTCCCTCGTCCGGATGGCGCACCGGTCGACCCGCACGGGCAACCCGGACCTGGTCGGAGTGGTCGGGCGCGCGCCGGGCTACTCGATCTCCTCGCCCATGGCCAGGTGCCTGACCGAGGGCGTGCCCCTGCTGGAGACCGACCTCGCCGGCGAGGAGCCGGCCTGGCTCCTCGAGGACCCGGCCCGCCGGGAGACGGTCGAGCGCTGGGGAGTGCGGTCGCTGATCGTGCTGCCGGTCCGCGCCCGCGGTGTCGTGCTCGGCCTCGCGGTCCTGCTCCGCCTGAGCACCTCGGAGCCGTTCGAACCCGAGGACGTCTCGCTGGCCGAGGAGCTGGTCTCCCGGGCCGCCGTCTGCCTGGACAACGCCCGGCGCTACACCCGGGAGCGGCACGCCGTCCTGGCCCTGCAACGCAGCCTGCTCCCGCAGGCGGTCCCCGCGCCGTCCGGCCTGGAGGTCGCCCACCGCTACCGGCCGGCCCACGCCGCCGGTGTGGGCGGGGACTGGTACGACGTGATCCCGCTCTCCGGGGCCCGGGTGGCCCTGGTCGTCGGGGATGTCACCGGGCACGGCATCGAGTCGGTCGCCGCCATGGGCCGGCTGCGCACCGCCGTGCACACCCTGGCCGACCTCGACCTGCCCCCTGACGAGCTGCTGGCCCACCTCGACGACCTGGTGCTGCGCCTGGTCGACGAGCAGCCGGCCGGCCGCACCGGCGGTGCCGGGGCCGCGGCCCTGGGCACCACCTGCCTCTACGTGGTCTACGACCCGGTGGCACGCCGGTGCAGCGTGGCCCGGGCCGGTGCGCTGCCGCCGGCCGTGGTCGCCCCGGACGGCGCGGTGACGTTCCCCGAGCTGCCGGCCGGACCGCCGCTGGGCATCGGGGCGCTGCCGTTCGAGGCGGGCGAGTTCGACCTGCCGGACGGCGCCCTGCTCGCGCTGTTCACCGACGGCCTGCTGCTCGGCTACAGCTCGGACGCGGACCGGGCGATGGAGCGGCTGCGCCACGTACTGGCCGATGCCGGGCCGGGGCCGGAGGGCGCCTGCGACGCCCTGTTCGCCGCACTGCGGCCGAGCAGCCACAGCGACGACGTCGCGCTGCTGGTGGCCCGTGCGCAGGGTCTGGCGCAGGGCCAGGTGGCCGAGTGGAACCTGCCGGCCGCCCCGTCGGTCGTGGCCGAGTCCAGGTCCCTGACCGTCGGGGCGCTGGCCGCCTGGGGCCTGGAGCACCTCGCCTTCACCACCGAACTGGTGGTCAGCGAACTGGTGACCAACGCCATCCGCTACGGCGCCGAGCCGATCACCTTGCGGCTGGTCCGGCACTCCGTGCTGATCTGCGAGGTCTCCGACGGCAGCAGTACCTCGCCGAGGCTACGGCATGCTCGCACCACCGACGAGGGCGGGCGCGGCCTGTTCCTGATCGCCCAGCTCACCCACCGCTGGGGCACGCGCTACACCGGCAACGGCAAGACCATCTGGACCGAACAGCTGCTGACCGGCGAGAACGACGAGTCCTGGCCGCCGTGACCGCGGTGGCGGGCGGTGGTTCCGGAACGCGAGTGCGGCCGGTGGGCTCGTCGTCGGCTTGGAGCCGCGAGCCCACCGGCCGCTGTCGAAGGGCGGCGAGGGGGTGCCGCCCGTCGACCCGGGCCCGGTGTGCAGGGGTTGGGGCTACCGGGCCCGGAGCATCGGGTCAGCCGATGGCGTCCGGGGCGGTCCAGCCGCCGGGCCGGATCACTGCCCCGGGTCGCTCGGCCCGTGGTTCAGGAACACGTTCGGCTCGGTGGCGGTCGCCGTCGGGGAGGGGGCGGCCAGGGTGATCTGGGCGATCGCCTCGGAGGAGAACTGCGGGCCCTGGTAGGTGGCCTGGACGGGCAGGGAGTAGCCGCCGAGGGTGGCGTCCCCGGGCGGGGTGACGGTCCAGGTGGCGGTGACGGTCTGGCCGGGCTTGACGTTGGGGAACTTGTTGCGCGAGGTCGCCACGGCGGTCCAGCCCTTGGGGGCTGCCAGGTTGAGCCGGAGGTCCTTGAGCGTGGTGGTGCCGTGGTTGGTGTAGGTGGTGGTCACGGTGGTGGCGGTGCCGGGGGAGGTGGCGGCGGGCGCGTCGATGGTGACCGGGGCGGAGACCTTCTGCGGAGTGCTGTAGGTGATGATGCGGATCTGGGCGCTCGAGCCGGCGGGCCCGGTCGCCCGGTAGCTGATGGTCTGGTCGCCGGCGGCGAGGGTCGCCGAGCCCTGCGCGGTGACGGTGTTGAGCACGTGCTGGGTGTGGTCGTACACCTTCGCGGTGCCGGTGCCGTCGGTGACCAGGGTGGCGCCCTTGGGCACGGTGACGGGATAGGTCACGGTCTTGCCGCCCACCGTGAACGAGGGGTTGGTGACGCTTCCCTTCGAGGCCAGCAGCTTGAACTGCAGGGGCTGCGCCTGGTGGGTGTTGGTGTACGTCCAGTCGGTCGGCCGGCCGTCGTTCGGCGCGCTCAGCGCGTCCTTCTGGTAGTCGACGTTGTAGAGGTTCCACTCCTTGCCCGGCACCGTGTTCTCCAGGTGCCAGTAGGAGTTGGTGTCCTTCATCGCCGTCATCTGCGCGTCGGTGAAGGCGTGGGCGTTGCGGGCGGCCTCCCACTGCTTCCAGGCCTCCAGCACACCGGCCGTGTTGCCGCTGCTGTTGAGGGCGCCCACGCTGGTCTGCAGTCCGGCGCCCGCGTTCCAGGCCGCCATCTGGGACAGCAGCCGTTCCTGGTCGAGCACCGTGTCGGAGTTGTTGTAGACGACCCAGCCCATCATGTCGGACATGTAGTTGCGCTGGTAGTACGCCTGGTGGCCGATGACCTGCGACCACGGCGTCCCGTGGAGGCCCTCTCCCCAGCTGACCCGGGCGGTGGCGTCCCAGGTGCCGGGCAGCAGGTTGCTGGCCTCGGAGATGAAGTTGTCGGTGTCCTTGATCTGCCGGTACATGCCGTTGACCAGCTTGTTGGTCCCGAAGGTGCCGTAACCCGCCAGGGTGGCGGTCTCCAGGCCGTCGAAGGACATCGACTTGATGCCGGTGGTGTTGAAGATCTGTGCCAGCCGGCCGGCGATCTCGGGGAGCATCGTCATGCCGGCGTCGAACTGGCTGTAGGCGTACCACTGCATGCGGGCCAGGTCGGCGCCCGCGGGGTAGGCGGCCGCGGTGGTGCCCCACCCGCCGCGGTTCTTGAGCGTCACCTGGTACTCGTTCGCGGAGCCGTCGACCTTCGTCACCGCGTCGTATTCCAGCAGTTCGTCGCCGATCCGGATGGCGTCCCCGTTCCCGCCCTTGAAGACGGTGTCGCCGTCGACGTAGACCGTGTCGGACGAGTCGTCCAGGGGCCGGGTCAGCTTGACCGAGCCCTGGGTCGCCAGGCCCTTGGCGGGTACCGGCTGCACGTACGGGTCGTTGTTGTCGATGGCGTTGGCCAGCGTGTGCACGCCGACCGACACCCCGTTGGCCGCAGCCGTGCGGGCCAGCCCGGCGGCGCCGGCGTCCGAGCTGCCGAACTGGGAGTTGAACTGGTAGTGCCCGGTGGACTGCCAGGGGCCCACCGCGTTCGGCAGCGAGTAGACGGTCCGGATCCCGGCCTTCCTGGCGTACTCGCTCGCCTTGGCGGCATTGCCGGTGCTGAGGTCGTCGAGGACCAGGAAGGACTGCGAGGCCCCCTGCGAGGTCTTCTCCCACTCCCCGTCGATCTTGGTGTGGATCAGGCCCTCGCCGGTCTCGATCCCGGACAGGGTGCCGAGCACGTTCCCGGGCGCGGAGCCGAACAGGGCGATCTTCGAGCCCTTGATCACCGCGTCGTCGCCGCTCAGCGGCGGCACCGCCACGTCCGGCTCGTTACCGCCCCACCCCACGTACCGGTGGCGGGTCTTGGTGTAGTCGTAGGTGTACGCCTGGAGGATGCTGCCCCACGTGGTCGGGGCGGCGCTGAACCAGCCGAACGCCCAGCCCCGGATGGAAGCGTCGGTCTTCGCCGGACCGTCGGTGTAGGTGAGGTTGTCGAACTCGTCGGGCCAGCCGCCGACGCTCTTGTCGTTGAGCCCGTGGATGCCGATCGCGAAGTCGTTGTCGCGGACCACGCCGACCGTCTCGCCGACGGTCTGGTTGATGGTGGTGGTGATCGGTCCCCAGAGCAGGGTCTGCACGTCCACGCCCTTGGGGGCGTTGACGCCGGTCACCTCGAGGGTCGCGTAGCCGGACTTGGAGGTGACCTTGACGCCGACCTTGATGCCCTTGGCGCCGAAGGTGAAGGTGTAGGTGGACGACGAGGGGTCGAAGGAGAGCGCGGTGGGCAGCTGCTGCCCACCGTCGGCCACCAGCTTGATCAGCGGCTGCTGGTGGTCGCTGCTGGCGTAGTCGTGGCCGTTGGCGGTGTCCAGCAGGCTGGTGACCGTGCCCGACGGGCTGAGGCCGATCCGCAGGGATCCGGCCGCGATGGTGAACGGCACGTGGGGGGCGGCCGCCGCCGTGGGCGCGATGCTCGCCGCGATGGCCAGGGTGAGGGCCGCCGTCGCGGCTCTGAGGGCGGTGTTCCGCTGCTTCTTCATGGGGGATTCCTCATCTGGGTGTTGACCGGCGACCCGGCCGGGGTTGGGTGGGGGACGCGCCGAACCTGAGGGGACGGGTGGGGGAGTTCCCGTCCGGTGGATGTGGTCATCGAAGGTGGGACGGGCCGGCCGGTCCCGGAGCGGCATCGGCCGGGGCCTCCGGCGATCAGGTCAGGGGGACGGCGGGCCTCCCTTCTGGCCGTCCGCGAAGTAGGCGGCCACCGTCGGGTCCACGGCGGCGACGTCGATCAGTTGTCCGCCGGCCCGGAGCGACATGGTGGCCGCGTACCCGGCGGCCACCGCCTCGCGGGCCGCGACCGGGGAGGTGACGGTGGCCCCGCCCTCCCGGACGAATCGCAGGAACTCGGCGACCAGCACCGGGTCGGCGCCGCCGTGGGTGCCGGACGGGGTGTGGACGCGGACCACCACGTCGGCCTCGGCGCGGTAGTCGGAGCGGCGGTTCCAGACCCGGACCTCGGAGCCCTCGGAGTCGCCGAAGTTCTCCAGCCGCCCCTCGGTGCCGATCACCGTGTAGTTGCGCCAGTAGTCCGGCGTGTAGTGGCACTGCTGGTAGCTGGCGAACACGCCGTTGTCGAGCTGCATCTGCATCATGCTCAGGTCCTCGACGTCCACCACCGGGTGGAGGCCGGTGTGGCTGAGCGGCGGCCAGTTGTCGGTCGACAGCCACTCGGTCATCCGCTCGCCGCTGCGGTCGCGGCGCGAGGTGATGTCGCCGTAGACCGTCAGCCCGCCCATGGCGTTCACCCGCCGGGTGTAACCGCCGGCCAGCCAGTGGATGACGTCGATGTCGTGGGCGCCCTTCTGCAGCAGCAGACCGGTGGTGTTGCGCCGGTCGGCGTGCCAGTCCTTGAAGTAGAAGTCCCCGCCGTGGCCGACGAAGTGGCGGCACCAGACGGCCTTGACCTCGCCGATCGCCCCGCTGTCGATCAGCCGGCGCATGGCCACCACGACCGGCATGTGCCGCATGTTGTGGCCGACGTACAGCGGCGTCCGGTGCCTGTGGGCGGCCGCGAGCAGTCGGTCGCAACCCTCGGTGGTGATCGCCAGCGGCTTGTCCAGGAAGACCGGGACGCCGGCCTCGAGGAAGTCCAGGCCGATCTGCTCGTGGGTGTGGTCGGGCGTCAGCACGAACACGCCGTCGAGTCCGGCGTCGAGCAGGTCGCGGTGGTCCCGGGTGGTCCCCACCCCGCTGCCGAAACGGGTCCCGGCGTTCGCCAGCAGCCGGGGGTCGAGGTCGCAGACGGCGGCGACCAGCGAGCCCGATCCGGGTCGGTGGGCCAGCTCGGGCAGGTCGCTGCGGTTGCCCAGGCCGATCACGCCGAGCCTGATGTCGTCCAAGACGATGTCCTTTCGGAGGTGTTGACTAGCCCTTGCTGCCGGTGAAGGCGATGCCCTGGATGAAGTGCCGCTGCAGGAGGACGAAGGCGACGATCATCGGCGCGGTGGCCATCAGCGAGCCGGCCATCAGCACCGAGTAGTCGGTGAAGTGCTCGCCCTGGAGGGTGGCGAGGCCGGCGGAGAGGGTCATCTTCTGCGGGTCGGTGTTGATCACCAGCGGGTACATCAGGTCGTTCCACGACCACAGGGCGGTCAGAATGGTGAGCGCCAGCAGGCCGGGCCTGGCCAGCGGGAGTGCGATGCGCCAGAAGATCTGCCACGGGTTGGCGCCGTCCAGCCGGGCGGCCTCCTCGACGTCGTGGGGCAGCGCCATGAAGAACTGGCGGAGCAGGAAGGTGCCGAAGGCACTGAACATCCCGGGGACGATCAGGCCCTGGAGGGAGTTGAGCCAGCCGAGGCTCTGGATGATCTCGTACTGCGGGATCAGGAAGACCAGGGCCGGGACCATCAGGACGGACAGGAACAGTCCGAACAGCAGCGCGCTGCCGCGGAAACGCATCCGGGCGAAGGCGTAGCCGGCCATCGCGCAGAAGACCACCTGGGCCGCGGTCCGTCCTGCCGTCATCAGCACGGTGTTGAGGAACATCCGCCCGAACGGCAGGGACTCGAACACCTTGGAGAAGTTCGACCACTCCCAGTGGTGCGGCAGCAGGGTCGGCGGCAGCTGGGTGGTTTCGGCGAACGGCTTGAGGGCGGTCACGACCTCCCACAGGAACGGGCCGACCATCAGGACCGCCCCGGCGATCAGCACCGTGTGGGTGGCCACCGACTGGGCCAGGTGCCGTGGGGCACGGGAGCGGGGCTGGGTTTCAGACATAGTGCACCCACCGCTTCTGCAGGCGGAACTGGACGAACGTCACCAGCACGATGAAGCCGACGAGGACGAAGGCGACCGCGGCGCCGAAGCCGATGTCGTGCTCGATGAACGCCTTCTGGAAGAAGAGGTAGGTGATCGACCGGACCTTGGGCAGTGCCGGGTTGGCGGCGCCGGCCGCGCTGCCCGGGGTGCTCATCATCATGTAGGCGAGGTCGAACATCTGCAGGGAGTTGATCACCGTCAGGATGGTGACGAAGAAGATGTTCGGGCTCAGCATCGGCACGGTGATGCGCAGGAAGATCCGTACCGGACCGGCGCCGTCCATCCGCGCGGCCTCGTAGAACTCGGTGGGCACCCCTTGCAGGCCGGCCAGGAAGATCACCATGTTGTAGCCCAGTGACATCCACAGGCCGATCGCGGCCAGCGAGTACAGCGCGATGTCCGGGTCGGACGCCCAGTGCGGTCCGTGGATCCCGACCGTGGACAGCAGGTAGTTCACCAGGCCGTAGTTTCCGTCGTACATCCACCGCCACAGCATCGCCACGGCCACCGGCATGGTCACCACCGGCAGGAAGTAGAGCACCCGGTAGACCGAGCGGCCGCGCAGGCCCTTCTGGTTCAGCAGCGCGGCCACCAGTACGGCCAGCGGGATGCCGGCCAGCTGGATCGCGGTGTACAGGAAGGTGTTGACCACCGCCTGCCCCACGGTCGGCTCCTGCGCCAGTGCGGCGTAGTTGGCGGTGCCGGCCCAGGTGCTCCCGCCGAACGGGCCCGAGGACGTGAAGCTGTCGTAGAAGGTCTGCGCGATGGGCCACAGGTAGAAGACCGACAGGCCGATGGTCGTGGGCGCGATCATGAGGTAGGCCCAGGCCCGCTCCCGGCGGCGTCCGGGGCGCCTCCCGCGCCGGGTCGCGGCGCGGGAGGGCCGGGCCGCGGGCCGGGCGGCCGCGGTGTGCGTCATGGGTGTGCTCACTTTTCCTTGCTCAGTGCTGCGTTCATCACGCCGGCCATCTTCTGAGCGGCGGTCGCCACGTCGGTCGTGCCCTCCCAGGCGGGACCGAAGACGACGGCTTCCTGGCTCTGCCAGGCGGAGGTGTTCTTGGACGTGGGGTACGTGACCGCGTACGGCACCTCGTCCAGGAAGGACTGCAGGTGGAACTGGGGAGTGGCGTTCACCCAGGACTGCTGGGTGGAGTTGAAGGCCGGGATGACCCCGCCCTCCTGCGCCTCGATCTCCGCGGCCTGCTTGGAGCCGAGGAAGGCGAGGAAGGCCGCCGCTTCCTTGGGGTGCTTGGTCTTCGCGTAGGCGACGTTGGCCAGGCCGTGGATGGCCACCGCGCGCTTGGTCCCCTGCGGCAGGACGGCGACGTCGACGTTGCCCTGCAGGTTGGGGTTCTTGGCGAACTCCAGCGTGTCCCAGCTGCCGCCGTAGTACATGGCGACCTTGCCTGACTCGAAGAGCTGGCTCGGGAAGGTGTCGGTCATGGTCTTCAGCGACGGCGAGGCCCCCGACTTGACCAGGTCGGTCCAGAACTTCAGGCCCGCGACGGCGGCCGGCTGATCGAAGCCCGAGGACGTTCCGTCGGCCGAGATGACCGAACCGCCGGCCTGGAAGATGGTGTCGTAGTAGTTCTCCTGGCCGAACGGCGGCGCCAGGATTCCGTACTGGTCCTTGGACGCGTCGGTGAGCTTGCGGGCCGCGTCCTGGAGGGTCTGCCAGGTCCAGGTGTCGTCCGGGTACTTCACCCCGGCGGCGTCGAACAGCTTCTTGTTGTACCAGAGCCCGACGGTGTCGAAGTCCTTGGGGACGCCGTACTGGGTGCCCTTGTAGCTGTAGAGGTTCACCAGGCTCTGCGGGTAGTCGGAGAGGCTCACGTGGTTGGCGGCGAGCTTGTCCGACAGCGGCATCAGGATGCCGTTCGACGCGTACAGCTGGGCGTTCGGGCCGTTCATCCAGAACACGTCCGGCGCGCTGCCGCTGGTGGCGTCGGCCTGGAGCTTCGTCCAGTACTCCGCGTTCGCGGTGAGCTGGACGGTCACCTTGACCGACGGGTTGGCGGCCTGGAAGGCGTCGACGATGTGCTGCATGGCCGGCTGCTGGCTCTTGTCCCAGATCCGGTACGTGAGCTGGACCGGGCCCGAGCCGTTCGTCGTGCCCCCGGTCGAGCCGCCCGCGCAGCCGGCGGCGCCGAGGGCCAGAGCGGCGGCAGCGGCGAGTGCCGCCGCCCGGCGTCTGCCGGTCCGACCGGCGGGTCCACTGGTACGACGAGTGTTCATAGGAGGGTCCCATCTGAGGTGCGAGGTCTGAGGAGTATAGATCTGATACATGCCAGATCGGTGGGACTGGCAGGGGGCCGAATTCTCCCGAAGCTCTCCGTCGATGACGGGGCTGGAGGGTGGCCGTCCTGATCGGACGGCCACGCGGGATAGGGCGAAACGGCCCAGGTGGGATGGGGACGAGTCTGGAGCGGTCGGACCCTGGCGTCAAGGGTTTGGATATGGTTCACTGAAAAGAGAGCAAGCTGATATATCAGAAACATGCAGTGCCGGTGGGTGTCGAGGCGCGTGCTTCGACCGGCGGCCTCGAGCGCGAAGTGAGGGAGAGCCGTTGACCGACTCTGGGAAGATCGCTGCACCCGCCCCTTCCCCCGTGGGTGCAAGGGGCGGTTACCGTCCCGGTTACGAGGTCGCCGCCGAGCGCATCCTCGAATGCGTGGTACGTGCCGGCCTGAAGCCCGGCGCCCGGCTGCCCACCGAGAAGGAGCTGGCGGACGAGGTGCAGATGAGCCGGACCGTGGTCCGGGAGGCTGTGAAGATCCTCTCCGCCCTGGGACGGCTGTCCGTGCAGAAGGGCCGCGGCATCTACGTGGCGCAGCCCGAGCAATCGTCCTGGCAGCAGTCGCTGGCCAACTTCCTGCCCGCGGACCTGCGGCAGGTGGACGAACTGTTCGAGTTCCGCCGCCACCTGGAGACCACCACCGCGCACCTGGCCGCCCAACGCGCCACCCCGGCGCAGGTCAGGGCGGTCCGCGAGGCCGCGCGGCAGTCCAGCGAGGCGGCCGACCGGGGCGACATGGACGCCTTCACCGCCGCCGACGAGGCCTTCCACGTCGGCATCGCGAGCGCGGCATCGAACATGTTCTTCGCCTCCACCGTCGACGCCGTGCGCCGGCTGCAGCGACAGGCGAGCGTGATCGGACTGGCCGGGGCCGCCGGCGGCTCGCTGCGCGTGGCCGCCGGGCAGCACGAGGCGATCGCCGAGGCGATCGCCGCGGGCGAGCCGGATCGCGCCCATGCCCTGATGGCCGACCACATCGACCTGACCGCCCACCAGTTCCAGCGGGAGATCTGGCGCCGCGTCGTACCCGGCGACGGCGACAACTCCTGATTACCCTGAACCTCCTGCCCTGAAGGACACCCATGCGAATCACCGACGTGACCGTGGAACTGGTCGAACTGCCGGCCCAGCCGCCCTTCCGGTGGCGTGCCGGACTACCCGGCTCCGAGCCGGCGGTGGTCGGCGGCATCCTGCGCGTCCACACCGACGAGGGCCTGCTGGGCGAGGCGCACACGAGGCGCGGGGTGATCGTCGCCGACCTGGTCGACCGCCGCATCCGTGCCGACCTGATCGGACGCGACCCCTTGATGCGCGAGCTGCTCTGGCAGCGGCTGTGGGAGCTGGACCGGATCGAGGAGCTTCCGATCTATGCCCTCGGCCTGGTCGACGTGGCGTTGTGGGACCTGGCCGGCAAGGCGGCCGGGCTGCCGGTCCACCGGCTGCTCGGCGGATACCGCGAGGCCATTCCCGCCTACGCCTCCACGGTCACCTTCGACACCGTGGAGGAGTACCTCGACGTCGCCGACCAGTGCCTGGAACTGGGCTACGTCGGCATCAAGCTGCACGCCTGGGGCGACGCGAAGGCGGACGCCGACCTGTGCCAGAAGCTGCGGGCCCACGTCGGCGACGACATCCCGCTGATGTACGACGGTTCGGCCGGCTTCGACCTCGCCGACTCGGTCTACCTCGGCCGCGCGATCGCCGAGGCCGGCTACCTCTGGTACGAGGAGCCGATGCGCGAGTTCAGCGTGACCTCCTACAAATGGCTGGCCGAGCAGGTCGACATCCCGCTGCTGGTCGCCGAGACCTCCGACGGCGCCCACATGAACGCCGGCGACTTCATCGCGGCCGGCACGGCGGGCCGGGTCCGGACCAGCGCGCAGCTCAAGGGCGGCATCACCGGGGCCATGCGCATCGCGCACCTGGCCGACAGCTACCAGCTGCGCGCCGAGGTGCACGGCTCCGGCGTGGTCAACGCCCACCTCTGCATGGCGATCCCCAACACCACCTACTACGAGTCCCTGGTCTACACCAACCCCGTGGTGCGGGAGCCCTCGGTGGGCTCCGACGGGCTGGTGAAGGCCCCGACCGCCACCGGCATCGGGTTCGGCCAGGAAGGCTGGTGACACATCTCCCGCCGGCCCTCGGCGCGGGCCGGCGGGACCCCACTCCCACCCACGCAGAAGGAGGCGGCACCGTGCCCGTCCAACGCTTCGCGGCGGTCATCCGCCTGCGCCCCGAGCTGGAGGCCGAGTACCGCGCCCTGCACGCGGCGGCCTGGCCGCAGGTGCTGGCGACCATCAAGCGCGCCAACATCGGCAACTACTCGATCTTCCTGCGGGACGGCCTGCTGTTCAGCTACCTGGAGTACACCGGCGAGGACTACGCGGCCGACACCGCGCTGCTCGCCGAGTGCCCGGTCACCCGCGACTGGTGGGCCCGGACCGACCCCTGCCAGCAGCCGCTGGACAGCGTCGACGAGGGCGAGTGGTGGGCGCCGGCCGAGGAAGTCTTCCACCTGGACTGAAGCGGCGCGCTCGACCGAACTCCACGGGACTCAGGACGTGCTGTCGTCGGGCACCACACGATTCCAGATCGCCCGCTGGAACTGCCGGGCGGTCATGTCGATGTGCTCGGCCATCAGGGCCGCGGCACGCTCCGGCTCGCCTGCGGCGACGGCCTCGGCGATCGCCTCGTGCTGGTCGGCGGCCACCATCAGCGACCCGCCGGCCACCCCGGCCAGCCCGATCGCGGTGACCTGGCGCTGCAGGCGCCGGATCGCGTCGACCGTGGAGGCGAAGAACATGTTCGAGGCCGCGGTCGCGACGCCGACGTGGAAGGCGTCGTCGGCGCGGGTGAACGCGTCGAGGTCGCCTCGCTCGGCTGCCTCGGTGGTCTGCCGCGCGGCCTCCCGGACCGCCCTGACCTGCGCCGGGGTGGCCCGCTGCGCGGCCAGGTTCGCCGTGGTGGTCTCCAGATGGCGGCGGTACTCGAACATCTCGTCCACCTGCCGCAGGTCGGCGGGCAGGAAGTTGGCGAGCGAGGTCTGCCAGGTGGCCTCCTCGGGCTCGGTCACGTAGATGCCCCGGCCCTTCTGGACCGACAGCCGTCCCAGCGCGGAGAGGATCTTCACCGCCTCCCGGACCACGGTCCGGCTCATCCCGACCTCGTCCGCCAGGTCCTTCTCGGTCGGCAGCCGGGTGCCGGGCTGCAGCCCCTCGCGCACGACGTACTCGAGGATCCGCTCGGCGGCGACCTCGTAGCCGGGCCGGTAGCCGCCTCCGTTGGCCGGTGGCGGTGGTGCGGACGGCCTGTCGGAGTCAGACAACGGCTCTTCCCCTCCTCGTGCTGCGGACAGAACGGTTCCAGTCCATACCAGGAACCCTAGTGCTCTGATCGCACAGGTTCACCGGTTGGTGCCTGCCGGTCGAGGACAGTCTCGCAACTCCGCTCCAGGCGTCAGTCGCCGAGGCTCAGGCGGAGGGCGAAGCCGGCGATCACGAGACCGGTGACGCGGTCGAGGATCTTGCGGGCGTGCGGCTTGCGCAGCCAGTTGCCAAGGGCTGTGGCGGAGCCGATGAGGACAGGGCCTCCGGTGCAGCTCGTGGTCGTCGAGGACCGCGAGTGCGCCAGGAGGCCCGGTTGTTGCAGGATCACAAGCCGTAGGCCCGGGCGGCGGTGCCGCCGAGGACCTCGTCGCGCTCGTGCGCCGACAGGTCCGCCAGGAGCTCGTGGGTGGTGGCCACGACCTCTTCGTAGTCGGCCGCCAGGGTGCAGACCGGCCAGTCCGAGCCGAACATCAGGCGCTCCGGGCCGAACGCCTCCAGGGCCACGGCCACGAACGGTCGCAGGTCGGCGACGTCCCAGGAGTGCCAGTCGCCCTCGGTGACCAGCCCGGAGAGCTTGGCCACGGTGTTGGGCAGCCGGGCCAGGGCGTGCAGATCGGCGGCCCAGGTGTCCGGGTCGCGGGGGCGGATCGGAGGCTTGCCCAGGTGGTCCAGGACGAAGGTGAGCCCGGGCCGGCCGCGGGCCGCCACGACCGCCGCCGACAGCTGCTCCGGGCGCAGCACGAGGTCGTAGGCCAGGCCGGCGGAGGCGACGGCGGCCAGTCCCCGGTCCACGTCGGGCCGCAGCAGCCAGTCCGGGTCGGCCTCGCCCTGCACCTGGTGGCGGATGCCGACCAGGCGGTCGCCGCCGGGCAGCTTGCGCAGTGCGGCCAGGGCGTCGGCGACCGCGGGGGAGGTCAGGTCGGTCCAGCCGACGACGCCGGCCACCAGCGGGTCGACGGCGGCCAGGGCCAGGAATTCGGGAGTCTCCTCGGGCACGCAGATCGTCTGCACCAGCACGGTGGCGTCCACTCCGGCAGCTGCGGCCAGCGGGCGCAGGTCGTCGAGCGTGAAGTCGCGCCGCAGCGGCTCCAGCCCGGGACCGGAGAGCCAGTCCTGGTCGCGGACCGACAGGTCCCAGAGGTGCTGGTGGGTGTCGATGACGGTCACGGCCGCCACCCGGGCCCGGTGGGCCGGTCGGTGCCGTGGAGCAGCGCTGTTCGCATCAGGGGCGTCCTTCGTCGTGGTGGGGGACCGGCAGCGGCACGTCCGTGGGGAGCAGGCCCCGGGAGCGCAGCGCCGACCACAGGTCCGCGGGGACGGGGTGCTCGAACATCGCGGCGGCGTCGGCCACCTCGGCGGCGCTGCGCGCCCCGAGCAGGACGCCGGCGACCGCCGGATGCCCGAGCGGGAACTGCAGCGCCGCCGCGCGCAACGGGACGTCGTACTCCTCGCACAGGGCCTTCAGCGCGAGGGCCCGGTCCAGTACCGGCTGCGGGGCCGGGGCGTACTCGAAGGTCGCACCGGGCCTGGGGTCGGCCAGCAGGCCCGAGTTGAACACACCGCCGACCAGGACCGACACGCCGCGTCGGGCGGCCTCGGGCAGGAGCGCGGAGAGCCCGCTCTGGTCGAGCAGCGAGTAGCGGCCGGCCAGCAGGACGACGTCGACGTCGGTGTCGCGGACGAACCGCGTGAGCATCACGGTCTGGTTCATGCCGGCGCCGATCGCGCCGACCGTGCCCTCCGCGCGCATCCGCTCCAGTTCGGGGTAGGCGTGGTCGAAGGCGTCCCGCTCGTGTTCGTCGGGGTCGTGCAGGTAGACGATGTCCACCCGGTCCAGACCGAGCCGGGTGAGGCTGTCCTCGATGCTGGTCCGCACTCCGCGGGCGCTGAAGTCCCACACCCGCTCGTGGGCGGCGGGGACGGCGAAGCCGTTCGCCAGGTCGTCGCCCTGTGGCTGTGCCAGCGGGCGCAGCAGGCGGCCGACCTTGGTGGAGAGCGTGTACTGCGACCGCGGCCGGGTGCGCAGCGCGGCTCCCAGCCGCCGCTCGGACAGGCCCAGTCCGTAGTGCGGGGCGGTGTCGAAGCTGCGGATCCCGCAGGACCAGGCGGCCTCGACGGTGGCGGCCGCGTCCTCGTCGCTGATCGCGTGGAACAGGTTGCCGAGCGCGGCGGCGCCCAGGGAGAGTTCGCTGACCGTGGTGGCGCTGCGCCCGAGAGCTGTGGTGTGCATGGACTCCGAGGTTGCCTTTCACTGGTGGCCGGACGGGACGGCGGGAATCAGCCGTCCCGCCCGGCCCGGCCGGGTGCCCGGGGGATCAGCCCGTGGCGGGGCGCAGTCGCAGGCCGGCCATGCCGCCGTCGACGGCGAGCGCGACGCCGGTGGTCGAACCGGCGAGGGGTCCGGCGAGGTAGGCGATCGCGGCGGCGACCTCCTGCGCGCTGACCAGTCGGCCGTGCGGCTGGCGGGCGTTGAGGGCGGCGCGTTCGGCCTCGGCGTCGGGGGAGCGGTCCAGGAGGCGGGCCACCCACGGAGTGTCCACGGTGCCGGGGTTGACGCAGGTGACCCGGATGCCCTCGCCGATGTGGTCGGCGGCCATGGCCAGGGTCAGCGCGTAGACGGCGCCCTTGCTGGCCGAGTACAGCGCCCGGCCGGGCAGCCCGGCGGTCGCCGCGATCGAGCAGGTGTTGACCACTGCGGCGTGTGCCGACCGTCGCAGGTGCGGCAGCGCGGCGCGGGTGGTCCGGACGACGCCGAGCACGTTGATGTCGAGCACCTGCCGCCACTGCTCGTCCGGGTTGTCCTCGACGGTGCCGACCGCGCCGACCCCGGCGTTGTTGACCAGGATGTCCAGTCCGCCGAGTGCCTCCGCGGCCGCCTCGACGGCCGTCCGTACGCTGGCGTCCTCGCCCACGTCGGCGGTGAATCCGAGCAGGGGCGCGGGCAGCACGCCGGGCGCGAGGTCGAGCACGGCCACCCGCGCGCCGCGCTCGGCCAGCAGTTCGGCGGTGGCCAGTCCGATGCCCGAGGCGCCGCCGGTCACGATGGCCCGCAGACCCGCCAGTTCCGTCGGTTCCGTCACGGTCGGTCCTCCTTCCGGGCCGCTGCGAAGGTCTGCCGCTGGCTGCCGAGCCCGTCGATGCCGAGCTCGACCGTGTCACCGGGGCGCAGGTACGGCTGGCCCGGCAGGCCGAGCGCGACGCCGGCCGGCGTTCCGGTGTTGACCACGTCACCCGGTTCGAGGACCAGGTACTGACTGAGATACCACAGCAGGTACGCCACGTCGAAGATCATGTCCGCGGTGGTGCCGTGCTGCCGCCGGACGCCGTTGACCTCGGTGGTCAGCCGCAGCCGCTGCGGGTCGGTGATCTCGTCCGGCGTGACCAGCCACGGGCCCAGCGGGTTGAAGGTCTCGCAGGACTTGCCGAGGTCCCACTGGCCGGAGTACTCGAGCTGGAACTCCCGCTCGGACACGTCGTTGCTGATCGCGTACCCGGCCACGCAGCCCAGGGCCTCCTCGGGGGAGTCCAGGTAGCGGGCGCGGCGGCCGATGACCACCGCGAGCTCGACCTCCCAGTCGGTCTTCACCGACCCGCGGGGGATCTGCACCCGGTCGTACGGGCCGACGACGGTGCCCGGGTCCTTCATGAAGACCACCGGCCGGGTCGGGACGGCCGCGTTGGTCTCCCGTGCGTGGTCGCGGTAGTTCAGGCCGATGCAGACGACCTTGCCCGGGCGGGCCACGGGTGCACCGACCCGCAGGCCGGGGGCGGTCAGCTCCGGGAGCCGGCCCTGCTCCAGGGCGGCCCGCGCGCGGGCCGCACCGTCTTCGGCCAGGAACCGGCCGTCGATCTCCACCGTGACCGGTGACAGGTCCAGCAGCCGTCCGTCCTCCGTCAGCACGGCCGGTACCTCATGGCCGGCGGGGCCGACCCGCAGCAGTTTCATCGGAGAAATTCCCTTCGGGCCTGGATCGCGTGTGCGAGGGAGCCTAGGAGGCTTGATCGGGTGATGCAAGGAGTACATCAGATGTATTTGCCTCGGGCAAGGGTGGCCTCGGGGTTGTTTGCCCAGTAAAACGGCCTTCGGCTTCTTCCGGGGAGGGAAAATGAATCAGAAACATCGCGGACTTGCCTTGATGGATGTACGAGCTTCTGCCTAGAGTTGAGGAGCGGCCTCTTCCGGCCACGACTTGTCAGGATCGACCACGAGGAGGCGCGCGATGAGTCTGTCCTCCATCCCGCTCACCCGCATCGCCCCGGTCGTCGCGGCCGTCCGCGCCCGCGAGGTCGCCGACCCGGTCGCCCTGTGCACGGCCCTCGCCGAGGGCGGCATCCACTGGGTCGAGTTCAACACCGCCGTCCCGGCACCGGCCGCCCGGCCGGTCGGCGCCGCCGGCCGACCCGGAACCCGGGTGGGCGTCGGCCCGATCCTGACGGTGAACCAGGCCGAGTCGGCAGCCGCGCGAGGTGCCGCCTTCCTGGTCGCGCCGGGCTGCGACCCGGCGATCGCCCGCGCGGCGCGACGGCTCGGCCTGCCCTTCGTCCTGGGCGCCCTGACCGCCACCGACATCGCCGACGCGGCGCACCTGGGCGCGTCGGCGGTGAAGGTCTTCCCCGCCGGCACCGTCGGGCCGCGCTACTTTCAGGAGATGCACGACCGCTACCCGCACCTGCCGATGATCGCCGCCGGCGGGGTGGGCGCCGACGACGCCGCCGACTACCTGGCGGCGGGAGCGGCCGCGGTCTGTGTGGGGGAGGACGTCGTGTCACCGGCCGCGGTCGCCTCCGGCGACTGGGCCGAGATCACCCGCCGGGCCCGGGACTTCACCGCCGGCCTGCCGGAGTGGTGCGCCGCGTCGCGGGCCCCGGGCCGCCCCGGCCAGCTGGCGTCGGTCACCGCACGGGCCATGGCCGTGCCCTGGTAGGCCGCGGCCGTAGCCTGCCGTTCCCGCCTCCGCACCACGCCGGGGCCGTTGATGATCTCCAGGGAGTTGCTTTGCGAGTCGCGCTCTTCGTCACCTGCGTCAATGACGCGCTCTACCCCGGGACGGGGCGGGCGGTGGTGAGACTGCTGGAGCGGCTCGGTGTGGAGGTCGACTTTCCCGAGGCCCAGACCTGCTGCGGGCAGCCGCAGTTCAACACCGGCTACCGGGCGGAGACCCTGCCGCTGGCCCGTCGCACCGCCGCCGCGTTCGCCGGCTACGACTACGTGGTCACCCCGTCCGGCTCGTGCGCGGCGATGATCCACGACAACTATCCGAAGCTCGGCCTGCCCGAGGCCGAATCGCTGCCCGGCCGGGTGTACGAGCTGACCGAGTTCCTGGTCGACGTCCTCGGCGTCACCGACGTCGGCGCGTACTACCCGCACACCGTCACCTACCACCCGTCCTGCCACGGCCTGCGGATGCTCGGGCTCGGCGACCGCCCGCTGCGGCTGCTGCGCGCCGTCAAGGGGCTGGACCTGGTCGAGCTGCCCGGCGCCGAGGAGTGCTGCGGCTTCGGCGGCACCTTCGCGGTCAAGAACCCGGCCGTGTCGGCCGCGATGGCCGCGGACAAGGTACGGAATGCGCTCGCCACCGGTGCCGAGGTGCTGTGCGGCGCCGACAACTCCTGCCTGATGCACCTCGGCGGCACCCTGCGCCGCCAGGACGCCCCGCTGCGCACCGTCCACCTCGCCGAGATCCTCGCCTCCACCGAGCACTCCACCGAGAAGGAGCCCCTGGTATGAGCGGCACCTACCTCGGCATGCCGGCCTTCCCCAAGGCCGCCGCCGTCTCCACGCAGAACGCGCAGCTGCGCGCCAACCTCACCCACGCCACCCACACCATCCGCGACAAGCGCGCCAAGGCGGTCGCCGAACTCGCCGACTGGGCGGAGCTCCGGCAGGCCGGCAAGGAGATCAAGGACCGTACGCTGCGCCGCCTCGACCACTACCTGCTCCAGGCGGAGGCGGCCGTCACCGCGGCCGGCGGCACCGTCCACTGGGCGCAGGCCGCCGCCGAGGCCAACCGGATCGTCGCCGACCTGGTCAAGGCCAAGGGCGAGCGCGAGGTGGTCAAGGTCAAGTCGATGGCCACCCAGGAGATCGGCCTCAACGAAGCGCTGGCCGCCGAGGGCATCACCGCCTACGAGACCGACCTGGCCGAGCTGATCGTCCAGCTCGGCGACGACCTGCCCTCCCACATCCTGGTGCCCGCGATCCACCGCAACCGCGGTGAGATCCGCGACATCTTCCGCGAGGCGATGAGCCGTTGGGGCCGCCCCGCGCCCGAGGGCCTGACCGACTCGCCGGCCGAACTCGCCGAGGCGGCCCGCCTCCACCTGCGGGAGAAGTTCCTCCGGGCCAAGGTCGCCGTCTCCGGCGCCAACTTCCTCGTCGCCGAGACCGGCAGCCTGGTCGTGGTCGAGTCCGAGGGCAACGGCCGGATGTGCCTGACCCTGCCCGAGACGCTGATCTCCGTGGTCGGCATCGAGAAGGTCGTCCCCACCTGGCGCGACCTGGAGGTCTTCCTCCAACTGCTGCCCCGCTCCTCCACCGCCGAGCGGATGAACCCGTACACCTCGATCTGGACCGGTACCACCCGCGGCGACGGCCCGTCCGACTTCCACTTGGTGCTCCTCGACAACGGCCGCACCGACACCCTCGCCGACGAGGTCGGCCGCCAGGCCCTGCGCTGCATCCGCTGCTCCGCCTGCCTCAACGTCTGCCCGGTGTACGAGCGGGCCGGCGGCCACGCCTACGGCTCCCCCTACCCGGGGCCGATCGGCGCCATCCTCACCCCCCAACTGCGCGGCCTCACCAGTGAGGTGGACGCCTCCCTGCCGTACGCCTCCACGCTCTGCGGGGCCTGCTACGAGGTCTGCCCGGTCGCCATCGACATCCCCGAGGTCCTGGTCCACCTGCGCGAACAGGTCGCCGAGCACGGCACCGGCCACCGCGCCGAACGCGCCGCGATCAAGGCCGCGACCTGGCTCCTCGACCACCCCGCCGCCTACCGCACCGCGCTGCGCGCCGCCGCCCGCACCCGCCGCCTCCAACCCCGCCGACTGCCGCTGCCCGGCCCCGCCAAGGCCTGGAGCGACACCCGCGACCTGCCCACGATGCCCGAACAGTCCTTCCGCGACTGGTGGAAGACCCGCGGACAGGAGAACACCCCGTGACGACCGACTCCCGCGAGCGCGTCCTCGCCCGGATCCGGACCGCCCTCGGCGACGTCCCCGCCACCGACGAGCCGCCGCTGCGCCGCGGCTACCTGCCGGCCCACGTGACCGAGGACCGCCCCACCCTGCTCGCCGTCCTGGCCGAGAACCTCGCCGAGTACCGGGCCCACGTCAACCACGCCACCCCTCAGCAGCTCCCGGAGGTGATCGGCCGCCTGCTGCGCGAACACGACACCCGCTCGCTGGCCGTCCCCGCCGACCTGCCCCCCGGCTGGCTGTCGGCCGTCGGCGGCGTGCGGATGCTCACCGACGGGCCCGCGCTGACGGCCGAACGGCTGGACGGCATCGACAGCGCGCTGACCGGCTGCGCGCTCGCCGTCGCCGAGACCGGCACCATCGTGCTGGACGCCGGACCCGGCCAGGGCCGGCGCATCCTCACCCTCGTCCCGGACCACCACATCTGCGTGGTCCGCGCCGACCAGGTCGTCGCCTCCCTGCCACGCGCCCTCCCGCTGCTCGACCCCACCCGCCCGCAGACCTGGATCTCCGGCCCGTCCGCCACCAGCGACATCGAACTCGACCGCGTCGAGGGCGTCCACGGCCCCCGCCGCCTCGACGTCGTCCTGGTGGGCGAGGCACCGCGATGAGCCGGGTGGCCGTCACCGGTAGCGCCAGCGGTACCGCCACCCCTGCCGATCGAGGGCGGCCCGGTCACCGCACCGTCCGCGTCGGTGAGTTCTCCTTCGCAACCGCAGCGATCGGCAACCTGCGCACCCCGGACGGTGACCTCCACGCCGAACAGACGGTGGACGCGGCCTGGAAGTCCGGCATCCGCCACTTCGACACCTCCCCCCACTACGGCCGCGGCCGGTCCGAACGCCGCCTCGGCCGGGCACTGAGGGGCAGGCCGAGGGACGAGTACACCCTCTCCACGAGGGCCGGTTGCGTCCTCGACCCCGCCCCCGACGCCCGTGGCCGCGATCGCGCCGACGGCCTGGCCGGCCCGGCCGCGTACCGGCGGCGCCGGGACTTCAGCGCCGAGGGCATACGCCGCTCCGTCGAGGAGAGCCTGAACCGGCTCGGCCTCGACCGGATCGACCTCGTCTACCTGCCCGACCCCGACGACCGGACCGACCAGGCTCTGGACCACGCCTACCCCGCGCTCGAGCGGCTGCGCGCCGAGGGCGTGATCGGCGCGATCGGCCTCGCGGTGGACCGGACCGAGCAGCCGGACCACATCCTCCGCGACACCGACCTCGACGCGCTCCTGCTGACCGGCCGCTACACCCTCCTCGACCAGCGCGGCCTGGCCGGACTGCTGCCGTTGGCAGCGGAGCGGGGCGTCGCCGTGGTCGTCGGCGGGGTCTTCAACTCCGGTCTGCTCGCCGCCCCCGGGCCCGAGACGGCCTTCGACTACGCGCCCGCGCATCTGCAGCTCCTGGAACAGGAAGTCGAGTTGAGGACCGTCTGCGAGCGGTACGGCGTTCCGCTCCGGGCCGCCGCCCTGCGCTTCCCGTTCGGCCACCCGGCCGTGGCCCGAGCCCTGGTCGGCACCCGCAGCGCGCGCGAGGTCAGGGACGCCGTGGCCATGCTCCACTGCCCCATCCCGGACGCGCTGTGGACGGAACTGAAGGCACGCCGACTGCTCCCCGCCCACGTGCCGACCCCCAAGCAGGCGGGCTGACCCGGACCGCCCTGTCCCTGATGGTGGTTACGCCCCGTCCAGCGCCTCCACGAGGGCCGCCAGGAACTCCTTCGGCCGTTCCAGCTGCACGCTGTGCCCGGCCCCCTCGACCACCACCTCGCGCACCCGCCCGCCTGCCGCGGCGTACCGGTCCAGTACGGCACGGGTCTGCGTCACCATCGGCTGCGCCGGGCATGCGTCGGCGCCGGGCCAACCAGGAACCAGGCCGAGAGCACCCAGGTGGGCCAGGTCGAAGAGCGAGGTGTCGGAGACGATCACATCGGCCGAGCCGCGGATCCACAGGATGGGCGGTTTCGGCTCGACCAGTTCCAGGTCGTCGATCCGGAAGTGGGTGGGCGCCATCGAGTTGAGCACCCCTCGCTCGCCGGGGGCGAAGCCCGGCCAGGCATCGCTCGGACGGCTGTCGCCCGGGTAGTGGCCGTCCCCGACCCGGGTGGTGAGCATGGCGGTCAGGTAGCGGTCCGGCTCGGCCAGCGGCTCGCTGACGTAGGCGGTGTCCAGGACCGAGCGCGGCGCGAACGGGGACGCGGAGCCCAGGTCACCCTCGCGCAGCAGCCGGACGAACTCGGGGGCCGCGCCGCCCGCGCCGGAGCCCGCGCCGTCGGGCGAGTTGAGCTGCCCGTCCACTCCGTGGGTGCCGCCGAAGCCGTACGGGGAGACCGGGTTGACCAGGGTGAGCGAGCGGACCAGGTCCGGTCGGTCGCGCAGGAGTTGCAGGACCACACCACCGCCCATGCTCCAGCCGACCAGGTGCACCGGGCCGAGCGCCAGCGCCCGGAGGAAGGAGAGCAGGTCCTCGCTGTGGTCGCGCAGGCCCCGGGTGGCGTCCACCGGCAGCGGCTCGGTGCCGCCGAAACCGCGCAGGTCGGGCGCCAGCGGGCGGTAGCGGGTGGGGAGCGCGGCCATGGTCGAGTGCCAGAAGACACTGGAGGAGACGTTGCCGTGCACCAGGACCACGGGTTCCCCGGTGCGGTCCTCGATCTCGGCGTAGCTCACGGTCAGTCGTCGGGTTGCGGTCAGTCGATCGGCAATCATGTGACCGGTCCTCAGTTCAGCCAGCCGGCGACCTGCGCGCTCGCCGCGCTGTCCCAGCCGAGTTCCAGGTGGTTGGCGAGAGCGATCAGCGCGGTGCCGCCGACGGTGGCGAAGCCGCCGGTGTCCAGTGCGCTCGCCACGAAGACGACTCCGTCACTGGGGCCGCGGTTCTCGTTGAAGATGCCGACGATGTCGGGCGTGCCGCCGGCCAGCAGGTAGGCCGTCACCGAGGCGGGCACGCCGGCCTGGTGCAGCGGGGCGATCAGCGAGCCGGCGTTGATCGCGACCTGGATGCCGCCGCCGTCGGTGTAGAAGCCCTGTCCGCCGTAGTACGTCGTGTACCAGTCCTGCTGGCTCTGGTCGACGCTGAAGACCGAGTCCCAGCGGGCCAGCATCTGCCGTTGCCCGGGGTAGTCGTCGTAGCCCCCGGTGGGGGTGAAGGAGAACTCCGGGTGCGCGGTCCAGGTGCCGTAGCAGGTCATGCGCAGGTGCGGGGAGGGGGCGTTGACCGCGCCGCCGCACTGCGGCCAGATCGAGAAGTCGTGCGCCCATCCGTGGGCGTAGGGGTAGTCGTAGCCGCCGTTCGGGCCGCCGAGGGTGATCAGCTTGCGGACGTCGCCCGCGTACGGGCGGCCCCAGGCGGGCTTGACCGAGGACACGTAGGCCCGCGTGGACATCTCGCCCTTGCTCCAGCCCACCAGGTCCACCTGCGGGACGCCGAGCTTGGCACGGATCAGCGCGACGGCGTCGCCGACCTCCTGGGCCTGCATCAGGTTGTCGCCCTGCTTGTGCGCGAAGCCGATCGCGAACACCCGGTAGCCCCGCCCGGCCAGGTACTGCATCAGCCCGGTGTTCGGGCAGGAGGCGGCGCCACAGCCGTAGCCGCCGGACTCGCCGGGATTGGCCCAGGCCCGGTCCGGGTTGTCGTTGGCGCCGTGCACCAGCAGGACCGGGACCTGGTGTGCGCCGGTGTTCCAGCCCGGGGCCGAGTAGAGCAGGAAGCGGCCGGAGAACGGCTGCTTGACGCCGCCGAAGAAGGTGAGCCGCTGGCCGTCCTGGTCGCCGCGGCCGTCCGGCGGGTACTGCTCCTGGTGGAAGCCGGGAGTGGTGTCGAGGTACCGCTCGACGTGGTCCCAACCGTTGGCCACGCTGCTGTAGGTCGCCTCCAGGGTCAGCCGGGAGGGCACCGCCGCCGAAGCCGGCCCCGACGGGAGGACCGCACCGATCAGTGCCAGCAGGCCCGCGAGCAGCCGGCCCAGACCTCTCCGCACCCCGTATCCGTTTCTCCGCATATCGCGCCCACCCCTTCACCCCGCGAGTCAGTGCGCGACACGCTACGGAGGCCGGAGGGTCCTCCCCATGGCGGCGGCGCACACCTCGGTCGACCCGGTGTGGACGCGGGCCACGTGGCCAGGACGCCGACGGTTGCCACCGAACGGAGCACCCGTACGAGAGCGGGCGCGCGAAGGGCCCGCGTCGCCGCGGGCCCTTCGTGGTGCCGGGTGCTGGTCAGAAGGTCAGCTTCCAGCTGTCGATGTAGCCGGCCAGCTCGGCGTACATGTCCTGGACCTTGAGCCGCCAGGTGCCGTTGGCGGGCTCGCTGGAGGCGTTGACCTTGTAGGTGGCGATGACGTCGTAGCCTCCGTCGCCCGGGCTGCGCTCCTTGAGTCGGTAGGCGGTGCCGTCGGGGGCCACGAGGTCGACGACGACGTCACCGCGCCAGGGGTGCTTGATGTCGACGTCCACCGTGAGGGTGCTGGGCGCGTTGCCGGTGCGCCCGCTGACGACGATGTCGGAGTAGACGGCCGGGCCCTCGTCGGGGATCGGGACGTCGGTGGTGTTCTCGAAGGTGGTGAGCACGGACACCGCCTTCCAGGTGAACGTCGCTGTCGAGGCGGCGCCGGTGCTGTCGGTGGCCTTGACCGTGACGCTGCTGGTGCCGAGCTTGGTGGGGGTGCCGGAGATCAGGCCGGTGGAGGCGTTGATCGACAGGCCGGCCGGCAGGCCGGTGGCCGCGTACGACAGGGCGCCCGGGTTGGTGCTGCTGGCCTGGATCTGGAGGCTCGCCGCCTGGTTGACCACGCTTTCCTGGGTACCCGGGTCGGCCACCGAGACGCCCAGGGCCATCCGGCTGCCGACCGCGACGCCGGCCCAGGCGTTGGCGGTGTTGACGTACGTGACGCTGTTCAGGCCGTACAGGTCGGCCGCGGCCTTGAGGGTGGCGGTGCGGGCGCCGGCGTAGTCGGTGGTGGAGGTCATGTACGTGGTCAGCGCGCGGTACCAGATGTTCGCGGCGGCGTCCCGGCCGATCGGGGTGACGGGCCGGTTGTCGGCGGTCGGGCTGTCGTAGGTCACCCCGTTGACCACCTTGTGGCCGCTGCCCTCGGAGGCCAGGTAGAACCAGTGATTGGCCGGGCCGGAGGAGTAGTGGACGTCGATGTCGCCGAGGCCGATGTGCCAGTAGTCCTTGGAGTAGCCGTCCTTGGAGGGCTTGTCCATGTAGCGCAGCGGCTCGCCGTTGCCGTAGACGTTGATCTTCTCGCCGATCAGGTAGTCGCCGGGGTCGGCGGCCGAGTTGACGTTGAACTCCACCGCGGTGGCCATGATGTCGGAGGTGGCCTCGTTGAGCCCGCCGGACTCGCCGCTGTAGTTCAGCTTGGCGGTGGCGGCGGTGACGCCGTGGGTCATCTCGTGGGCGGCGACGTCCAGCGAGGTCAGCGGGTTGGCGTTGTTGTCGCCGTCGCCGTAGGTCATGCAGAAGCAGTCGTCGTCCCAGAACGCGTTGACGTACCCGTCGCCGTAGTGCACGCGGCTGGACGAGCCCTTGCCGTCGTCGTTGATGCCGGTGCGTCCGTGGACGTTCTTGTAGTAGTCCCAGGTCGCCTGGGCGCCGAAGGCGACGTCCACGGCGGCGGTCTGACGGTTGCTCTGCTTGCCGTTGCCCCACACGTCGTTCGCGTTGGTGAACAGCGTGCCGGTGCCGTCCTCCGCGCCCTTCAGGTCGTACGTCCTGTGGTTGCCCCGGGCGCCGTCGGTCATGGTCCAGCCCGAGCCGGACTTGGTGGTGCCGATGGTCACCTTGCCGTTGTACTGGCCGGTGCCGGAACCGGTCTCGATGGCCTGGTACTCGAAGAGCTTCGCGCCGGTGGTGGCGTCGGTGATGACGTGCAGCGCGTTGGGGGTGCCGTCGGGCTGGAGGCCGCCGACCACGGTCTCCCAGGCCAGCACCGGGGTTCCGCTCGCCGTCCAGACGACGGACCGCACCGAGTCGGCCTTCGCCTGCTTGGCGCCGGCCGCCTCGGCCCGGCCGACGGCCAGGCCCTTGGCGGAGTCGGCGCTGTGGGCCGGGGTGGTGGACGCCACCGCCACCGAGCCCCTGGCGGCCTTGTCGACGCCCTTGATCGAGCCGTCGGGGGCGGTGTGCACGACCAGGTCGCCGCCGAGCACGGGCAGGCCGGCGAAGGTCCGCTCGTAGCGGGTGTGGACCGTGCCGTCGGCGTCCTTGAGCACCGAGCGCGGCTGCAGCTTCTCCTGCGCATCCAGGTGCAGCGCGGCCGCCGTACGCGCGACGTTGGCCTCGGCGGCCTTCAGCAGCACGGACCGCTCGCCCGGGCCGAGCGGCGCGGCGAGCGCGCCGGCCAGCGGCTTCGCGGAGACCGCCAGGGTCTGGGCGGAACGGCCGGACTCGGCGCTCGCCGCGCCGGCGGGGAGGGTCGCGGTGACCAGCGCGGCGCCGACGATCCAGGCGCTCACGGCCGCGACCTTGCGGGGGGAACGTAACAACGGAACTCCTTCTGCGACGGCCCGGGGGTTGGGGCCGGTGACGGCCGGACGGCTCGGTTGCCGCCCGGACGGGGCTGGAGGTGCGTTGGTGCGTTGTGGCGCGGGGTTGGTGAGGGCATGTCATCCCCCACCGCCGGCGGCATCCTTGCCGAGGAATCGTCAGGGTTGCCATCCGTAACCCCGTTTCTACGGGTACGTACAGATGGCGGCAGCACCCCTGGGTGACGGATCCCGCCGAGGTCGGCGCGCCTCGGGACACC
The DNA here is from genome assembly GCF_024172095.1 of Kitasatospora cinereorecta. Classification (GTDB taxonomy): domain Bacteria; phylum Actinomycetota; class Actinomycetes; order Streptomycetales; family Streptomycetaceae; genus Kitasatospora; species Kitasatospora cinereorecta. Next base: position 1,277,367 of record NZ_JAMZDX010000002.1, read on the forward strand.
GGCCGCCGGGCCGATCGGCACAGATCCGGCGTGCCGGTTCGCAGTGGCACGTGGAACGTTCGGGCCGGCGGTCTACGACTCGGGCTCCGCCGTTGGAGCGGAAGGCCGGCAGCGCTCGGGTCGGGCTGATCGGGGTCGTGATCGGACACAGGTCGGGCGGAACCCGAATCCGTGGCGCCGAGGCTGCCTTCGAGTGGTTCTGTTGGCCCACCCGGGTGGGGAGGCCGGGCCCTCCGTGAGACAGCGTTCCAGCTGGTGATGCTCAGGTCTCCAACACCGACAGATCAGGAGTTTTTCTCATGGACGCGCTCAGCGGCCTGCTCGGCAACTTCAGTGGCCTTCTCGGAGGCCTTCTCGGCGGCCTCGGACTCGGCTGAACCAGGAGCCCCCGTGGTGGAGGGGCCGCCTCCTTCCGACGGCCCCTTCCACAGGCGAGCGCCACGTCCCGCGCCGCCGGCCACTTCGCCGCCGCCCAGCACCTCTGGCAGGACATCGGCCGCCCCTACGAGACCGCCCTGGCCGCCGAACACCGCGCACGGGCCTGCGCCGAGACCGACCCGGCCGAAGCCGCCCAACCGCTCGCGCAGGCCACGGCCGCCTTCACCGCGCTCGGAGCCGCCGCCGACCTCGCCCGCGCCGACCACCTCGCCCGGCACCTCGGACTGACCAGACCCGAATCCGTCGGACGGCGCGGCTACGGAAGCCGGCTCTCCCCCCGCGAGCGACAGGTCGCCGAACTCCTCGCCACGAACGCCACCAACCAGCAGATCGCCGAAGCCCTCTTCCTGTCCCCGCGGACGGTGGAGCAGCACGTCGCCAACGCCCTGCGCAAGCTCGGGACCACGCGAAAGAACGTCGGCGCGAAGCTCTCCGAGGACGAGGCGGCCGACTGACGGTGAGAGCCAGGGGCCGGGGATCCGCAGTGCGGGCCCGGCCCCCGGTACCGCGGGGTGCGGCTCGGTCAGCGGGATTCCTGCGCGTGTTCGGGTGCGGACGCGGTGGGCGGATGGTCGGTGGCGGCCAGGGCCTCGAGGTGGTCGGCGGCGCGGGAGGCGCCGCCCGCGGCCCGGAAGGAGTCGGCGATCCGGCGGGCGGCGTCCTGGTGGGTGGGATCGTCGAGCACCGCGTCCACCGCCCGGCCGAGGCGGTCCGCGTCGGTGCGGCCGAACCGGATCCGGACACCGGCGCCGGAGGTGGCCACCTGCTGGGCCACCACCGGCTGGTCGTCGCGGATCGGGGCGACCACCAGCGGCACGCCGTGCCAGAGTGCCTCGCAGACCGTGTTGTGGCCGGCGTGACAGACCACGGCGTCGGTGCCCGGCAGCAGGCTGAGCTGGGGGACGGCGGGCAGGGCGAGGACATCGCGGTTGGGCGGAAGGTCGGCCAGCACGCCTGCCGGGTCCACGATCACCGCCTGCAAGCGGTCGGAGCGGGCCTGGAGGGCCTGCTGGCAGACGGTCAGGAAGGCCGCGCCGGCGTCGGTGTTGGCCGTGCCGAGCGTGACCAGGACGGTGGCGCGGGCCGGGTCGAGCCACTGCCACGGGAACGCGGCAGACGTCGGCCGGGCCGCCAGCGACGGGCCGACGAAGCGCACCCGGCCGGTTCCGGCGCCGGTCGGCTCACCGGCCAGCTCCGCCGTGGTGAACGCGAGCGCCAGGTGCGGGGAGAACCGCGGGTCCGTGTCGGCTGCCGGGTCGCCGAACCGCCCGCGCAGCCCGTCGAGCAGCTCGCGGACCCACGCCTCGACCAGCGGCATGCCGTCGAGCGCTCCGGTGAACTCGGCCGAGGTGGTCGCGGAGGTGGCCCACGGCAGACCGAGCCGCTCCGCGACAAGGGCACCTGCCACCGCCTGCTGGTCCACCACCAGGACGTCGGGACGGAAGCGGCGGCAGGCCGCCTCGATGTCGGGTGCCATCGCCTCGGCGAGCGGGATCAGGAACTCCTGCCAGAGGAACTTCAACGCGGCCGGCCCGCGCAGCTCCGGCGGGCGGTGGGGGGCCAGGGGCGGAATGGCGCACGGGAACACCTCGGTGTCCTCGCCGGCCAACTGCCCCACCAGCTCGGGCAGTCCGGCCCAGGCGACGGTGTGCCCGCGGGCCGTGAGTTCGGCGGCGACGCCGACGAGCGGGTTCACGTGCCCGACCAGCGGCGGAACGACGAGGAGGAGACGGCTCACCTGAAACTCCGTTCCGCCGGCTCGGGAATCTCCGACCCGCGCAGCCCGACGCCCTGCTCGCGCAGCCAGTTCAAAGTCAATGTCCTGACCAGTGACGGAGCTTCGATGAGGACGGAGTGTTCCTGCCCGGCCGCGAACTCGCTCCGGCAGGCCGGCAGCAGGCCGTCCAGCCAGGACGCCTGCTCGGCCAGGTCCGACTCCGTGCCGTACACCGCGAGCACCGGGCAGCCGATCGCGCGTAGCTGCGACTCGGTCGGCAGCAGGCTCTCCGGGATGTCCCGGGCGAGCGAGGTGGCGGCCAGCAGCCGGCCCGCCGAGCGTGCCAACCTGGCCGTGTGCCGGCCGCGTTCGGCGGCGACCCAGGCCAGCGAGGACTCCGCGGTGAGTTCGATGCGGGCCCGTCGCAGGATCCCGTCCAGCTTGGCGGCCCAGGCCGGTGAGGCGGGCTCGGACTCGATCGCCAGGATGCTCGCGACCCGCTCCGGTCGGCGGACGGCCAGGCCGAACGCGACCGTGCCGCCGAACGAGTTGCCCACCAGGTGCACCGGCCCGGCGACCGCCAGCCGGTCGAGCAGCGAGTCGAGGTCGGCCACGAACCGCTCCACCTGGTAGCCGCTGGCCGGCCGTCCGGAGCGGCCGTGGCCGCGGTGGTCGTACATCACCACGTCCAGGCCGGCGGCGGCGAGAGCGGGGGCCAGCGTGAAGTAGTAGCTGGCCAGGCTGTCGGTCAGCAGCCCGTGCACCAGGACCACGGTCCCGCAGGGCGGGCCGCCGTCGCTCGGGGCGAGCCGCTGCACGTGGCAGCGCAGTCCGTCGAGGTCGAGGAAGGCCACGGTCAGCCCCGCCCGTCTGTGTTCAGCCGCGCCACCACGTACTCGACCAGTCGGCCGACGGACAGTTCGATGATCTCGTCCAGTTCCATGCCCGCGATGAACTCGGCGAAGTTGACCCGGTCGCCCCAGCGTTCCTGGAGCCGGCCGGCCAGGGTGACCAGGTCGATGCTCTCCAGCTCCAGGTCCTCGGTGAACCGGGTCGCCATGGTGACCTCGGTGTCCTGCAGGCCGTACTCGTCCAGGACGGCGGCCAGCATGGCGGTGATCTCACCGAGGACCCACTCGGCGGTGGGCGGGGTGCGGTCCACGGTCTGCTCGCTGACGGTCACGTCGTTGTCGTCCTCTCGATGTCGTGCTGGTGCTTGTGGGGCTGTTCCTGAGGGCCCTCGCCGGTGGTCCAGGCCGCCACGTACTGGCGGAGCGGCAGGCCCGGAGGGCTGTCGACCACGGCCCAGTGCACGTGGTGGCGCTGCGGGCCCCGCGGCCCGGCGGCCTCGACCACCAGGGCGGACCCTTCGGCCGCGACCACGGCGAAATCGCGGGGACGGCCGCGCAGCCCGGTGCCCGCGGCCTTGGCCGCGGCTTCCTTGGCGGCCCAGAACCGGGTGAACCACAGGGCCGTACTGCCACCGTCGCTGCCCCGGCATTCCGTCAGCAGCGCCGACTCGGCCGCGCCGAGGGCCACCTGCAGTGTCTCGGCGGGCCGGTCGACGACCTCTTCGAGATCGATGCCGACCCCGCCCCCGGCCGGCCGGACCAGGGCTGCCGCCGCCTCGGCGCGGTGCGCGAGCGAGACGTCCAGCGGCGGGAGCACGCGGCCGTGCAGCCCGGTCACCACCGGTCGGCCGTCCGGATCGTTGCGCACCTCGATCTCGGCCGGGAAGACCGGTCCCTCACCCTGCTCCCACAGCCACCGACGGACGGCGTCCTTCACCGCGATCCGGCCGAGCAGCCAGGCCCGGCGGGTGCGCGGCGGCTGCTGCGCGTACCGTTCCCGTTCGGCTGCGCCGAGGTGGTTGCGCATGATCAGGTCGCGGGAGGCGAGGTCCGGCCAGCGCTCGTGCAGCAGCACCCAGCCGCCCGGCTGCGGTCGCCCGAGGGTGTGGCGATCGACGAACCGCTCGACCGGGCGGGTCTCGGGGTGGCTGTCGAAACGGCGGTCCTGCCAGCCGTGCAGCTCTGCCCAGACCGTGCCGTCGGCGAGGCGCAGCTGCCCCTCGGCTTCGAGCACGTTGTCGGTCAGGGCGGTGATCCGCAGGTGGCAGTGGAGCCGGGCGCCCGGCCGGGGCGCCGGTCCGTGGTAGCGCAGCCGGCGGATGGCGACCGGGAAGACCACGGTCCGCTCGGTGCGGGTGGCCATGATCCAGTACCCCAGCAACTGCCCGACGTTGTCCAGCAGCGCACCGGGTGCGGCGGGCGCGGTGATCACGCCGCGTACGTGTGTCGCACCGATGGCGGTGAGCTCGGTCAGGCCCTGGAAGGCCGGACCGTGGAACATCCACCGGTCCTGGTAGAGGCGGGCGGCGGTCAGCTCGGGGCGCTGCTCGGCTTCCGGGTCGACCGGCCAGGGGGCAGGTGGATCGTCGTGACGGTCACCCAGTTCCACCACGCCGTCCGCGAACTGTCCGAACCTGGCGTTCAGCAGGTCCGGGCCGGCCTGCCGGAGAGCGATCTCGACGTCGAGCGGCTCGGCCGCCGGCACCCACTGGCCGAACCGCAGGTCCCGTGCGCCGACGGCGATCCGGCCGGGCGCGGCCGCCTCGGCGGAGTCCAGCAGGTGCTGGACGATCGTGGTCGCGGGGACGACCGGCCAGCGGTCCGAGGGATCGGGCCAGTCCGGGCGCTGGCGGAAGAAGCAGTGGTCGGCCAGGTACGGCATGGTGTCGAGTGAGATGTGCAGCCGGGCGGTGTCGCGTCCGGCGTCCCCGCGCGGCGCGGCAGCCGGCACTCGCCTTGCCAACTGTTCCGCTGCACCGATCAGTTCGGTGGCGGTGCGTTCGGTTTCCCTGAGCAGGGCGTGGAGTTCGGCCGCCAGGGGAGAGTGCTCGCCGAGTCGCCCGAGGGGGTCGGCCTCGGGACGGCTCCGCGGAGCCGTCTCGGCGATCAGCGGGCCGAGCGCCGCACGGTCCAGCGAGACCAGCGCGCTGCCGAGGTCCAGCGGCACGGCCGGGTGCTCGCGCCGTGCCGCCGCCTGTCCGGCCCGTGCCGGCCGGAGCGCCGCGGCGTCCGGTTCGGCGCCGTCGACCCACAACGCCGCCGCCACCCGCCGCAGTTGAGCGAGCCCGTCGCGCTGCGGGGCGTTCGCCGCGACGGCCAGGTGCTCCCGGTCGTGCAGCGTGTCGGCCACCAGCGAGCCCAGCTGCCCGGTGCCCACCTGGACGAACGCCCGGAAGCCGGCCGCGTACAGCGCCTCGACCAGCGGGCGGAACCGCACCGGCTCCAGCAGGTGGCGCAGGAACAGCGCGCGCACCTCGGCCTCGGCCGCCGGGAACGGCGCGGCCGTGGTCCCGGACCAGACCGGCACGGCGGGCGTGTGCAGCTCGAACTGCTCGGCGGCCTGCCGGATCGGCGCCAGGTACGGGCCCAGCATCGGCGTGTGGAACCCGGAGCGGAACGGCAGCACCTGACCGAGCACTCCGCGCTCCCGGAACCGGCGGACCAGCTCGGCGACCGGCTGCTCCAGTCCGCAGACGATCGCCTGCTGCGGGGCGTTGTCGTGCGACAGCACGACCTCGGTCATGCCGGGCAGGGTGGCCAGCGCGTCGAGAACCCGGTCCGCGGACGTGCCGAGAGCGGCGAACGCCAGGCCGGGCACCCTTAGCGCGTCCGGGTCGAAGGCGGTCAGGAACGCGTCGACCGAGGCGCCGGAGTACAGGCCGCCGGCGATCATGGCGGTCCACTCGCCGACGCTGTGGCCGGCCACGGCGTCCGGCCGCAGGCCGATCCGGCGCAGGGCCGCGTCGAGCAGGCGCCCGACGGCGACCACACCCGCGCCGTGCCGGCCGACGTCGCCGACCCGGGTGCCGTCGCCGACGGGCGGTCGGGGCAGCCCGAAGTGGTCCGCGACATCGGCCACCCGTGGTGCGAACTCGCCCTCCAGACCCGGGAAGAGGAACGCCAGCCGGCCGCCGCCCGGGCCGAGCAGCGGAGCCGGTGCGTGCCAGACGTCGCTCCGGCCGCGCCACGCCCGACCCCGGGCCACGGCGCGCCGGGCCACGGCGAGACGCTTCGGCGTCGGGTCGACCACCGCGAGGCGGCAGCGCGGTGCCGGGCCGCCGTCCTCGGGCCGACCCGCGCGAAGCAGGGCGGGGTCGTCCGCGCCGGCGACCAGCGCGGCCAGTTGCGCGGGCGAGTCGGCGGCCAGGCGCAGCACCCGTTCGGGCTCGACCACCTGTACGGTCGCGGTCGCCGGCCCGGGGTCGGCCGACCGAGCGGCCCGCCCGACCAGCGGCAGGACGGGGGACGGCGTGGTACCGGGCGCCTGTTCGAGGACGACGTGCGCGTTGATCCCGCCGAAGCCGAAGGCGTTCACCCCGGCGCGTCGCGGGCCGCTCCCGGCCTCCCAGGGCTCGGCGGCGGCGATCGGCCGGAACCGCGTGCCGGCCAGCGCCGGGTGCGGCTCCTCGCAGTGCAGCGTCGGCAGCAGCACCCCGTGGTGCACGGCCAGCGCGGCTTTGACCAGCCCGGCGATGCCCGCGGCCGGCATGGTGTGGCCGATCATCGACTTGACCGAGCCGAGCACGGCCCGCTGCTCGCCGGCCCGCGCCTGGCCGAACACCTGGGCCAGGGTGGCCAGTTCGGCCGCGTCCCCGGCCGGCGTCGCGGTGCCGTGCGCCTCCAGCAGGCCGAGCGCACCGGGCGCCGCCGGGTCGCATCCGGCGGCCCGCCAGGCCTGCTCCACCGCGCGCCGCTGGCCGCCCGGGTCGGGGCTGGCCAGCGCGGCTGTGCGGCCGTCGCCGGCCACTCCGGTGCCGCGGATCACCGCGTACACCCGGTCGCCGTCCCGCTCGGCGTCCTCGAGCCGCTTGAGCACGACCACGCCGGTGCCCTCGCCGATCAGGATGCCGTCCGCACCGCGGTGGAACGGGCGGATCCGCTGGCTCGGGGAGAGCGCCCTGAGCTGGGCGAACACGCTCCACAGCGTGACGTCGTGGCAGTGGTGCACCCCGCCCGCGAGCACCGTGTCGCACCGTCCGCTCGCCAGCTCGCCGACGGCCTGGTCCACCGCGACCAGCGAGGAGGCGCAGGCGGCGTCCACCGTGTACGCGGGTCCGCGCAGGTCGAGCCGGTTGGCCAGCCGGGAGGCGGCCAGGTTCGGCACCAGGCCGATCGCCGCCTCCGGCTGGTCCGGTCCGAGCCGCTCGGTGAACGCCGCTCGCACCCGATCGAGCTGATCGGTCGTCAGCTGCGGCAGCAGTTCGCTCAGGGTTCGGGTCAACTGGTGTGCCCCGCGGACCCGCTGGTCGAGCCGGGCGATGCCCGGGGTCAGGTACCCGCCACGGCCGAGCACCACGCCGACCCGGTCCCGGTCCGGCAGCCGGTCCGGGCCGCCGGCGTCCGCGATCGCGGCGTCGGCGACCTGGAGGGCGATCAGCTGGTCCGGCTCGGTGGCGGCGACGGAGTTCGGCATCATGCCGAACCGGGTCGGCTGGACCTGGGCGAGGCCGTCCACGAAGCCGCCGCGACGGCAGTACAGCCGGTCGGGCGAGCCGTCGGCGGCCTGCGGGTCGTAGTACTCCGGGTCCCAGCGGCCCGCCGGCACCTCGCCAATTGCATCGACGCCGTCGAGCAGGTTGCGCCAGTAGGTGGCCAGGTCCGGGGCGCCCGGCAGCAGCACCGCCATCCCGACCACGGCCACGGGCGGCATCCGGCGGCTCGTCACCCCCCTCACCAGCCCGAAGCGGTGTAGACCACGGACCGCGACTGCGGGTCGCCCCAGGCGAGTTCGCGGAGCAGCGCCTGGGCGCCCGCGTCCGGGGCGATCAGCTTCACGCCGCGGCCGGCGTAGTCGCGGGCGAGCTCGACGGAGACCATGCCGTTGTGCCGGGCGGACGGAGCCCACGGGCCCCAGTGCACGGTCAGCGCCCGCCGCCCCGTGTGCCGGGCCCACCGGGCGCCGAGCTCCTCCAGGGCGTCGTTGGCCGCCGCGTAGTCGGCCTGGCCGCGGTTGCCGAGGGCCGCCGCGATGCTGCCGAACAGGACGGTGAACCCGGGTCCGACCGGCAGTTCGGACAACGCGTCGAGCAGCGCGCGGGCGCCGTCGACCTTGGTGGTGAAGACCCGCCGGAAGGAGGCGGGGTCCTTCTCGGCCAGCACCTTGTCCTCGATCACGCCTGCGGCGAAGATCACGCCGTCCAGTCGTCCGTGTTCGGCGTACACCTCCTTGACCGCCTGGCGCAGCGCGGCGCCGTCGGCCGCGTCCACGGTCCGGTAGCCGGTCGGCGAGCCCAGCGCCTCGAGCTCGGCCAGGGTCGCGGCGACCTCGCGGCCCGCGAGCAGCCGGGACGCGGCGGCGTCCACCTCCGGCAGCGGCACACCCCGGCGGGCCAGTACGGCGCGCAGCGCGGCGCGGTCGCGGGCCGTGGCGGTCGCCGGGTCCTCGGGTCCGTCCGGCGGCGCGGTGCGGCCGAGCAGCTCCAGGCGGCAGCGGCTCGCGGCGGCCAGCGCGGTCGCCACGTGGGCGGTGATGCCTCGGGCGCCGCCGACCAGCAGCACGACGGCCTCGCCATCCAGGCCCAGCGCGGCGGCCTCGGCCACGCCGTCGCCGGCCGGGCCGGCGCCCGTGCTGCCGAGCACGCCGAGTCCGGTCTCGCGCAGCACGAGGCCGCGCCGACCGGTCGCGGTGCGCAGCACCACCGTCTCGTGGTCGTCGGCGAGCAGTTCGGCGACGACGGCGTCCACGGTCCGCGCCTGGTCCGCGGAGTCGGCCGGGCCCTCGGGGCGGTCGAGTTCGAGGAGGCGGGCCGACATGTCGGGGTACTCGCGGGCGAGGGTGCGGAACAGGCCGCGCAGGCCGTCCGCACGTCCGCTCCCGCGGTGCCCGGTGCGCTCGGCGGGGCTGATCGCGAGCAGTCGGCGCGGTGCGCGAGCCAGCGCCGCCTGCAGCGCGGGTACGGCGCCGGGAAGCACCGCAGTGCCGTCCGCGGCGAGCGGATCGAGCAGCAGGACTCCGTCCGCCTCGCCGTCGGCGGGGGACAGGTGGTGGTCCACCGGGTGGGAGGACACCTGGGCCCCGAGCGCGCCGAGGCGGGTCGCGAGCGCGGCGGCGAGGCCGTGGCCGTCGTCGCCGAGGAGGTGGAGGTGCCGGCCGGCGAGGATGTCGGCGGGTGCCGGGGCCTGCGGCAGCGGGACCTCCTCGAAGCACAGCCGGAGCGGATCGTGACCCGCCGGCACCGCGGGGCCGTCGGTCGGTGCGGCGTCGGGGTCGGTCGGCCGGAGTGCGGGGACGTCCTGCGGTGCCGCGGCCGTGGTCTGGTTCGGGCGGCCGAATCGGTCGGTGAGCCAGGTGGCGATGGCGGCGGCGGTGCGGGTGCGGGCGAGTTGCTCGATTTCGTCGTCGTTCAGTGGTGTGGTGTCGGCGCCGGCCCGGTCGGCGAGTCTGCGGACGAGTTGGCCGATGATTTCGGTGCGCTTGATGGAGTCGACGCTGAGGTCGGCTTCGAGGTCGAGGTCGGGTTCGATCATGTCGGCGGGGTAGCCGGTGCGTTCGCCGATGACGTCGATGACCACGGTGAGCAGGTCGGTCGCGTTCATCGGGGCGGCCGGGTGCGGTGCCGCGGCCGTGGTCTGGTTCGGGCGGCCGAATCGGTCGGTGAGCCAGGTGGCGATGGCGGCGGCGGTGCGGGCGCGGGCGAGCTGTTCGATTTCGTCGTCGGTCAGTGGTGTGGTGTCGGTGTCGGCCTGGTCGGTGAGGCGGCGGACGAGCTGGCCGATGATTTCGGTGCGCTTGATGGAGTCGACGCTGAGGTCGGCTTCGAGGTCGAGGTCGGGTTCGATCATGTCGGCGGGGTAGCCGGTGCGTTCGCCGATCACCTCGACGACCAGGGCGAGCAGGTCGCTCACGCCCCTCGGGCTCGCGGGCTGCGGTGCAGCGGCGGCCTCGGGGACGGACACCTGAGCGACAGGCCGCGGAAGGTGAGGAGCAACGGAGCGGACCGGCGGCACCGCCGGTTGGGCGGCCCCGAGGTAGGTCAGCAGCACGTCCCGCTGAGAAGCGATCAACTCCCGGCTGGTGCTGAGAAAATCGGCGATCAGTGCCTGCGGGTCCGCGGATCTCGGGTCGGGCGTGGACATCAGGGCCTCCGGTACGGGTCGGGCCGGTGCCAGCGCACCGGGCAAGGTCTCTCCTGCGGCGGTCCGCACCAGCTGGCCGTCCACCGTCCAGCCGGGTCGGCGGGGGGCCGGCCCGCGGCCCGCAGGCACCGCGTCGCGGCCGCGGAACAGCCGGTCGGTGTGCACCGGCACCCCGGCGACGGCGAGTTCGGCGAGCGCGTCGAGGTAGCCGGGCAGGCCGGTGCGCCGCCGCTCCAGCGGTACGGCCCGGTGCGGCCGGTCGCCGAGCACCTCGGACACCAGGCGGGTCAGCACCGACCCGGGCCCGGCCTCCACGAAGACCCGGGCACCCGCCTCGTACATCGCCTCGATCTGTGCCGCGAACCGAACCGGCGCACCGATCTGCGCCGCCAGCTCGGCCCGGATCGCGGCCGGGTCGGCGGGATAGGCGTCTGCCGTGCGGTTCGACCAGACCGGGAACTCCGGTGCCCGCACCGACCGTTCGGCCAGCGCCGCCGCGAACGGCTCGCCCGCGCCGGCGACCAGCGGACTGTGGAAGGCGCACGCCACCGGCAGCCGCTTCGCCCCGTACCCGGCCTCCCGCAGCAGCTCGGTGGCGGCCGCCACCTGCTCGGTCGGCCCCGAGATCACTGCTTGCCGCGGCGCGTTGTGGTTCGCCACCACTACCGCGTCGACCGCCTCGGAGCCCGACAGGACCTTCTCGATCTCCTCGGTGCCGGCCCGGACGGCGGCCATCGCTCCCGGGTCCCGCCCCGGCGCTGCGCCGACCGCGTCGTCCTCGTCGGCCCCGACCGCGGTCAGGATCGAGCGCGCCCGCTCCGCACTGAGCCCCGGCAGGTCCTGCGCCGCCAGTGCCCCCGCCGCGCAGAGCGCGACCAGCTCGCCGTAGCTGTGGCCCGCCGCGAGCTGCGGCCGCACGCCCGCGAGCGCGAGCAGCTCCTGGGCCGCGAGCCCGGTCAGGCCCAGCACCGGCTGGGCGACCCGGGTGTCGGTCACCGCGGCCCGCTGCGCCGCTCGCTCCTCGGAGGTGAACGCGGCGGGCGGGTACAGCAGGTCGGCGTACCGGTGCCCGAGCCGCAACTGCCGTTGCAGCGCCGGGAACGCGGCGAACAGCTCGGCGAACATCCCTGGCCGCTGGCTGCCCTGGCCGGGGAAGAGGAAGGCGAGCCGACCGCCGGGCTCCTCGTCCGCCGCGTCCAGGTGCAGCCCGTCCTGCGGCGCGTGCTCCTCGGCCAGCGCCCGGTTCAGCAGCGCGACGAGCTGCGCGACATCCCCCGCCACGATCGCGACCCGCACCGGCCCGTGCCCGGCCGCGGCTCGCCGGGAGGCGGCCAGCGCGAGGTCGCGCAGCCGCCAGGGCCCGCCCGGCGCCGTCGCGAGCCCGAGCAGTTCGGTGACGCCGCGCAGCGCCCGGGACCGGTCGGCGCCGCGGAACAGGAACAGCTCGGCCGGCCACTCCTGGAGGCCGTGGACCGGTTCCGCGCCGTCGTGACCCCGCAGCACCGCGTGGAAGTTGGTGCCACCGAAGCCGAACGCACTGACCCCGGCGACCCGTTCACCCGCCGGCGCGGCCCATGGCCGGGCCTCGGTGTGGAAGGCGAACGGGCTCCGCTGCGCCTCCCAGGCGGCGTTCGGCCGCTCCAGGTGCAGGGTCGGCGGCAGCACGCCGGTGTGCAGCGCGAGCGAGGCCTTGATCAGCCCGGCCAATCCGGCCGCGCACTTGGTGTGCCCGATCTGGGACTTCACCGACCCGAGCGCGCAACTCCCGGGCGCCGCACCGGCTTCGGTGAAGACCTCGGTGAGGGTGGCCAGTTCGGTGCGGTCACCGACCACGGTGCCGGTCCCGTGCGCCTCCACCAGGCCCACGGCGGCCGGTTCGACGCCGGCGCTGCGGTAGGCCCGTTCGAGTGCCGCCCGCTGGCCCTCGGGCCGGGGCGCGGTCAGCCCGAGCGAACGGCCGTCGCTCGCGCTGCCGACCCCCTGCACCACCGCGTACACCCGGTCGCCGTCCCGCTCCGCGTCGGCCAGCCGCTTCAGCACCAGGCAGGCGACCCCCTCGCCGAGGGCGATGCCGTCCGCTGCCGCGTCGAACGGGCGGGACCGGCCGGTGGGGGAGAGCGCGTGCACCGAGGCGAAGAGCAGGTAGTCGTTGATCCCGTTGTGCAGGTCCGCGCCGCCGCAGAGCATCAGGTCGGCCGTCCCGGAGACGAGCTCCTTGCACGCGACGTCGAGCGCCGCCAGCGAGGACGCGCACGCGGCGTCCACCGTGAAGTTGGCGCCGCCCAGGTCCAGCCGGTTGGCGATCCGCCCCGAGATCACGTTGGCCAGCATGCCGGGGAAGGAGTCCTCGGTGAGCCTGGGCAGCTGCTCCGCGAGCGGGCCCGGCACCTCGCCCAGGTAGGAGGGCAGCACCGCGCTCAACACGCCCGCGTTCGACAGGTCGCTGCCCGCCTCCGCGCCGAACACCACGCCGGCCCGCCCCCGGTCGAAGGCCCGGCCGCCGTCACCCGCGCCGCTGTCGTACCCCGCGTCCAGCAGCGCGCGCCGGGCCGCCTCCAGTGCGAGCAGCTGAACCGGCTCGATGCTGCCGAGCGCGGTCGGCGGGATGCCGTAGGCGAGCGGGTCGAACGGGATCCGGGGGAGGAAGCCGCCCCACTTGGACGGGGTGCGGCCCGGCTCGCCGTCCGGACCGTAGTACACCTCGGGATCCCAGCGGTCCGCCGGAACCTCGGTCACCGCGTCCACGCCGTTCAGCACGTTCGCCCAGAACGCGGGCAGGTCGGGAGCCTGCGGGAACATGCCCGCCATGCCGACCACCGCGATCTCCAGCGGTCTGGGCCGCTCGACCGGCTCGGCGGACGCGCCGAGCCGGTCGGCGAGTTCCGCCGCCCGCCGGGCGAGGAAGGCACCGGCCCCGCCGGTCACCGCGGCGTGCAGCTCGGGAATGGTCGTGGTCGCCGAGCGCAGCACCGCGACCTGGCCGGCCATGAACATGCCCCGCGCCAGCTGCCCCTCGTCGTCGATCGAGGCGAGCTCCCCGGCCACCCGGTCCAGACCCTTGCTGGCGATCCGCAGCCGCCCGACGTTCAGCCGCTCCAGCTGCTCCCAGACCTCCCGGTCCGGCCGTCCCTCGGACCGCAGCCGCTCGCCGGTCTGCCGGAACTCCTCGGTGAACGGGCTCGGTACGCAGCGCGTCGCGTGCCCGGGCGCCGAGTGCAGCAGTTCGGTGGCGCTCGCCGCCAGCACCTGGCGCTGGAACCGCGGCTGCACGGCGCCGAGCGCCACCGCCTCCTCGGTGACCAGGTACGCGGTGCCCATCAGCACGCCGGCCGCGACCCCGCGCTCGGCCAGCGGCGCGGCGAGCGCCGCCACCATCGCCGCCGAGCGCTCGTCGTGCACGCCGCCCGCGAACAGCACCTCGACCGTCGGCGGCTCGCCGCGCTGCTCGTCGAGGAAGTCCGTCAGCACTCCCAGCTGCGCCTCCCAGAGCGGGAAGCTGTGCAGCGGGCCGACATGCCCGCCGCACTCCGAGCCCTCGAAGACGAACCGGCGGGCGCCGTCCGCCAGGAACTGCCGCAGCAGGCCGGCCGAGGGCACGTGCAGGAAGGTGCGGATCCCGGCCTCGTCCAGCACCCGCGCCTGTGCCGGGCGTCCGCCGGCGATCACCGCGTGGCTGGGCCGCGCGGCCAGCACCTCTTCGAGCTGCGCGCTGCGCACCTCCTCGGCGGCGAAGCCCAGCACGCCGACGCCCCAGGGGAGTCCGCCGAGCGCGGCACCGGTCCTGGTGAGCAGGTCGCGGGTCTGGTCGCGGTCCGCGAGGGCGAGCGCGACGAACGGCAGCGCGCCTGCCTCGGCCACCGCGGCGGCGAAGTGCGGCTGGTCGCTGACCCTGGTCATCGGGCCCTGGGCGAGCGGGAGCCGGGTGCCGAGCGCGGTGCCGAGCGGTGACCCGGCGCCGAGCAGCCGGGCGCCCGCGCCGCTCGCCGCCTGCCGGACGGCGTCCCGAACGGCGTGCACGGTCCGCCCGGCGGTGCGCCACCGCTCGGCGAACCGGGCGGCCAGGAAGCCGTCCTGGCCCACGGCCAGCTCGATCGCCCCGGCGGCCCCGGCGGCCGGGCCGGCCCCGGCGCCACGCCGGAGCACCCGTCGCCCGTCGACCACTGCGGTCTCGGACCCGTCCATCGAACGCAGCGCGGCCGCGACGTGCTCCGGCACGGCCGACTCGGCGAGCAGGGCCAGCTGGGTGTCCAGCACCACCCCGGCCGCGCCGCCGACCACCGCGGCCGCCGCCGTGTGCGGACCGATGCCACCGGCGGCCCAGACCGGGATCTCGATCCCGGGGTTGTCCAGCAGCAGTTGGAGCAGCACGAAGGTGCTCAGCTCGCCGACCCGTCCGCCGCTCTCGCTGCCGCGCGCGATCAGCCCGTCCGCCCCGGCGTGGACCGCGGCGAGTGCCTGCTCCAGATCGGTCACCTCGACCAGCAGGCGGTGGCCGGTGAACGGCTTCGGGTCCCAGTCGGGCGTGCCCGGTGCGGGCGAGACGTCCGGTGCCAGGATCACGGTGTGCGGTCCGGTCCCGTCGGCCCGGCGCAGTTCGCCGGGCGACAGGGCACAGCCGGGGCCCAGCCGGACCCCGAAACGGCCGGGGACGCGTTCGCGGAGCCGGTCGAGCTCCTCGCGCGACCGGCGGTCGCCGGCGCCGAGGTCGAGCACGCCGAGCGCGCCGGCGCGGCAGACGGCCTCGGCCAGCGCGGCGTCCGGTTCCTGGTGCGGGGTGACGCCGATGACCAGGTCGTCCGGCGGCAAGTGGGGACTCATGGGGGCTCCGATGGGCAGCATGGCGGATGCGGGGGGTGTGGGGGCTTCGGCACAGCACAGCGCGGGGCCGCCCTGCTGGGGGCACGCCGATGCCCGAGCACCGTGAAGGTGCCAGGGCATGGGGTGCCCCGGCACCGTTTCGGGGGTCCGATGTCCGGGCCTCGCTGATGCTTACCGACCGGTAGCGTCCACAGGGTAAGCCGGGCTCGTGCGCACATGTCAACCACACGTCGCGGGCCCCGGGAGGGTCTGACTCACCGTCAAGTCCTGTTCCCTGAAGGCATTTTATGGGTCTGGCCAGCTCGATCCGGTCGGACGCGTGAGCACGCTTGAGTAATGGATGCCGTAGTTCTACCAATGCGCCGGCGCCGCCGCCCTTGCGAGCGTGATGGTCGGCACTCGACTCCCGACGCCGTTGACGCCGACCCGGTCGCCCCCACCCGACCGCCGGCGTCGCCTCGCAGCCCTTACTCGGATTTGGGGGTAGCTTTGCGTGACACAGCCATCGTCGGCATGGGGTGCAGGTTTCCGGGCGCGCGGGACCTCCCGGACTACTGGCGCCTCCTGCGGCGCGCCGAGCGGCAGTTCCGGCCGGTCCCACCGGAGCGCTGGAACCACGCGCTGGTCCACACACCGGACGACCGCCGGGCCCGCAACGGCACCTACACCGATCAGCTCGCGACGATCGCTCAGGTCGACCACTTCGACGCCCGGCACTACCGCATGTCGCCCCGCCGGGTGCAGGGGATGGACCCCCAGCACCGGCTGCTCCTGGACGCCTCGCGCGAGGCGCTGCAGGACGCCGGATGGGAGAGGGGCGAGTTCGACCGCGAGCGGACCGGTGTGTTCTTCGGACTCAACCTGTCCGAGTACCTCGGACTCGTCCCGGACGTCCGCACCATGGGGCCGTTCGTGCTGCCCGGGGTGCTGCTGAACATGGCCGCGGCCAACGTCAGCCAGTTCTTCGGCCTGCACGGGCCGAGCTTCGCCGTCGACGCGGCCTGCTCCGCGTCGACGGTGGCGCTGCACCAGGCGGTCGCCAGCCTCACGGCCGGCGAGTCGAGGGTGGCACTGGTCGGCGGGGCGTACCTGGCCCTGGATCCCGGCACCCTGCTGGCCTTCTCGAAGATCGGCGCCGTCTCGGCGGACGGGGTGTGCCGGCCGTTCGACACGCGGGCCGACGGCTTCGTGCTCGGCGACGGCGTCGGCGTCCTGGTGCTCAGGCCGCTGGACGACGCGCTGGCCGCCGGTGACCGGGTCTACGCCGTGATCCGCGGCGTGGGGATGTCCAACGACGGCGCGTCCGAAGGGCCGATGACTCCCCGGGCGGGCGGCCAACTGCTGGCCCTGGAGCGGGCCTACCTGGACGCCGGCTTCTCCGCCCGCTCGGTCGGCGCCTTCGAGGCGCACGGGACCGCGACTGTCGTCGGTGACGCCACCGAGATCGAGGCGATCACCCGGATCCGCACCGAGGGCACGGGCGAGCGCGTGGAGGCGAGCCTGGGTTCGGTGAAGTCGCTGATCGGGCACTCACTGGGCGCCTCGGGCGCGGCCTCGGTGATCAAGGCAGCGCTGATGCTGCACCACCGGACCATCCTGCCGATGCCACCCACCCGGATCGGCCGCGAGGCCGAGTTGCACGGCGCGGGCCTGCGGATTTCCGACAGTCTCCAGCCCTGGCAGCACAGTGCCGACACCCCGCGCCGGGCCGGCGTCAGCAACTTCGGCTTCGGCGGGACCAACGTGCACGTCGTCCTGGAGGAGGCCCCCACCCGCGCCGCGACCGGACCGGCCGCACCGAGCAGTACCCCTGCGAAGCGCACGGAGGCAGCGACGGCCGGGACCCGGGACACCGAGCCGCCGTACCTGTTCCTCTTCTCCGCCGGTTCCGTGGACCGCCTCGTCTCCCACCTCGACCGGTTCTCCGAGACGGTGGCCGAGACGCCGGACCTGCCGCTCGCCGGCATCGCGCGCACCCTGGCGGCCCGCCGGTTGCTGACGGCACGCCTCGCCGTGGTCGCGGCCGGACGCGACGAACTGCGCGCCCGGGTCGAGCAGGCCCGCTCCGCCCTGGCCCAGGGCCGCACCGGCACGCTCGGGGAAGGCATCTGCGCCGCCGACAGGCCGCTGCCCGAGGCGGAGCGGGCGGTGGCGTTCCTCTGCCCCGGGCAGGGGAGCCAGTACCCCGGGATGCTGCGTGACCTGTTCGACCGCTTCCCGGTGGTGCGGGAGACCCTGCAGGGCTGGGACGCGACGGCGACGGCGCACCCGGGCGGGTTCTCGCTGCTGGCGGCGGTCCACGGGCCGGACAGCGACAGCCCACGGGGGCGGGCCCGGCTGACCGGCACCGACGTGTGCCAGCCGGTCCTGGGGGCACTCGGCGTGGCCGTCGGCTCGCTCGTCCGCTCACTGGGCCTCGCCCCGGCGGTCAGCCTCGGCCACAGCGTGGGCGAGTTCCCCGCAGCGGTGCTGGCCGGCGCGCTCGAACCGGACGAGTGCGCGCGGCTGCTGCTCACCCGCGGAGCGCACATGCGGCGCGCGGAGTCCCACCGGCAGGGCGGGATGCTCGCCGTCCGTGCGGCCGTGGAGCGGACGGAAGCCCTCACCCGCGACCTCGACGACGTCTGGGTGGCCTGCTACAACCACCCCGGCCAGACCGTCTGCAGCGGAACACCCGCCGGGCTGGCGGAGTTGGCCCGCCGCTGCGCCGCCGCCGGGGTGACCGCCGGCGCGCTGGAGGTGTCGAACGGATTCCACTCCCCGCTGCTCGACCCGGTCCGCGAGGACCTGGCCGCGGACCTGGCCACCCGGCGGATCGACCGCCCCGTGGGCGGGTTCGTGTCCACGGTCAGCGGCCGGCCGGAGTCGGATCCGTCGGTCCTGCGGGAGCTGTGGGCCGGGCATGCGAGCGCCCCGGTCCGCTTCAGCGACGCGGTGCGCTCCGCCCACCAGGGCGGAGCCCGGATCTTCGTGCAGTTGCTGGGCGGCAGCAGCCTGCTCGGTGCGGTGCGGCACAGCGTGCCCGACCCGTCCGCGGTGCGCTGCGTCGCGCTGACCGGGCAGACCCCCGACGACGCGCGCAGCCTGCTCGGCGGCCTCGGCGAGCTCGCGGTCACCGGGGTGGGGTTCGATGCGACCGGGCTGGTTCCGGCCGGGACGCCGCTGGTCACGCTGCCGCCGTCCCCGCTCGCCGCGACGGCGCACTGGCACGCCCGGGTGGTCTCCCGGGTGCCGGGACCGCCGACCACCCCGGGCCTGACCGCGGTCCTGGCCGGCGAGGTGGACAGCACCCCGGTCGTCCCGTACGCCGACGCGGCCACGGCGCCGGTCGTCCCCGTCCCCGCCGCCGACCGTGTTGCCGTGCCCGACCACAGCGACGGCCGGCCGCGGCCCATCCCTCCACGACAGAGCCTCGACGGACAGGAACCCCCCATGAACGACGTCGTCATGCTGATGCGTGAGCAGTTGGAGGTACTGCGGACCCTCACCGGGGCGTCCGGCCGGGACCGGTCGTCGGCCGGCGGCCCGCAGTCCTCGGTGGAGTGGTCGGGCCCGCGCCCGGCGTCCGCCGCCGAGGCGGCCGAACCCACCGCGTCCGAGCGCGCCGCGGTGGCGGCCGAGGAGCAGGGGACCACCGCGTACCAGCAGGTCCGCCGTCAGGTCCAGGCCGAGATCGCGGCGGTCAGCGCCTTCTCGGTGGACCAGCTGGCGGACGACACGGTGGTCACCCACGGCCTCGGCTTCGACTCCCTGATGGTGACCGAGCTGCTGGAGCGGCTGCGCCGGCACTTCCCGGTCGCGGCCGACGGGATCGGCCCGGACCTGCTCTCCGGCGAGCCCACGATCGCCATGGTGGTCGACGCCGTGGCCGACCTCGTCGGCGCGCCCAGGGTGGCCGCCGCCCCGCATGAACTCCGCACCGACACCACTCCTGGGACCGGGACCGGGACCGGGGCCGCCGCGATGGAGAGCCGCATCGAGGACTTCCCCGAGCTGCTCGCGATGGAGCGGCGCGCCGCCGCGCTCGACCGCAACCCGTACTTCCTGCTCAACGAAGGGACGATGGGTGCCACCACGCGGATCGACGGCCGGGAGCTGATCTCCTTCTCCGGCTACAACTACCTGGGGCTGTCCGGTCATCCGGAGGTGACCCGGGCGGTCAAGGAGGCCGTGGACACCTACGGCAGCTCGGTCTCCGCCAGCAGGTTCCTGTCCGGCAACAAGCCGCTGCACCACGAGCTGGAGGCCGAACTCGCCGCTCTCAACGGTTGCGAGGCGGCGATCGCGCTGGTCAGCGGCCACGCGACCAACGTCACGGTGATCGGCCACCTGGTGGGGCCCGAGGACCTCATCGTCCACGACGCCCTCGCCCATGACAGCATCCTGCAGGGCTGCAAGCTGTCCGGCGCACGCCGCCGCCCGTTCCCGCACAACGACATGGCGGCCCTCGACGACCTGTTGAGCCGGGTCCGCGGGCAGTACCGCCGGGTGCTGATCGTGGTCGAGGGCGTGTACAGCATGGACGGCGACATCGTGGATCTGCCGGCCCTCATCGAGGTCAAGCGCCGGCACGGCGCGCTGGTGATGATCGACGAGGCCCACAGCATCGGCACCGTGGGAGCCACCGGCGGCGGCGTCGGCGAGCACTTCCTCGTCGATCGCCGGGACGTCGACCTCTGGTCCGGCACGCTGTCCAAGTCGCTGGCTGGCTGCGGGGGTTACGTCGCCGGTACGCGCCGGGTGGTGGACTACCTGAAGGCCGCCACCCCCGGCTTCGTGTACAGCGTCGGCATGACCCCCGCCAACACCGCCGCCTCGCTCGCCGCGATCCGGGTCATGCGGGCGGAACCGGAGCGGCTCAAGCAGCTGTGGACGAACTCCGAGGCGTTCCTCCGGCTGGCCCGCGAGGCCGGGATCGACACCGGTGACAGCTACGGCACCCCGGTCGTCCCGGTCATCGTGAAGGACTCCGCCAAGGCGGTGGCGCTGGCGGCAACCCTTTCGGACCGAGGGATCAGCGCCAACCCGATCCTGCACCCGGCCGTCGCCGAGGAACTGGTGCGACTGCGCTTCTTCATCACCAGCGAGCACACCGCCGACCAGCTCACCCACACCGTCGACACCCTCGCCGAGCAGCTGCGCCGACTGAACGGCTGACCCGCACCGCGGGCCCGATGGTGCGGTGGCCGGCGGACCCAACCGCCCGGCCACCGCACCATCGGGCCGTCCCTCACCCCGCGGTGCCGGCGCCGATCTGTCCGCCGATGACCCGGGCCAGCTCGGTCCGCGACGACAGGCCCAGGCGCCGGTACACCCGACCGAGGTGGGCGTCCACGGTCCTCGGACTGAGGAACAGCCGCTGGGCGATCTCCCGCGACCGCAGCCCCGTGGCCGCGAGTGCGGCGATCTCGCGTTCCCGCTCGCTCAGCATCGCCATGGGCCCGGCCTGCGGCTGTGTCGGGTCGCGGTCGGACCCGCCGGTGGCCAACTCGGCCCGCACGCGCGTTGCTTCCTCGCGCACCCGGAGCGCGCCGAGCGCGTCCGCGACCGCCGCGGCCGAGTCCAGCCAGTCCAGCGCGACGTCCTGCCCCTGTGACGCCGCGGCCGCCTCGGCGCCCGAGACCAGCGTCCAGGCCCGCTGGATCGGCATCCCGGCCCGGTGGAACCCCTTCGCCGCCTGCTCGAACAGTGCGGAAGCGAGGTCGGGGCGACCATCGGTCAGGTGCAGCGCCGCCCGCGCGCGCACCGCCCACGCAGCCTGCCCGGGCAGCCCCAGGCGCTTCGCGGCGGCTTCCGCCTGGGCCGTCCAGCGCCGCGCGGAGGTGGTGTCGCCACAGCTCAGGGCGGCGGCCGCCATCAGCGCTCGGAGCGAGGGTTCGAGCGCGGGCTGGAGCAGCGCCACGTCCTCCCCACCGGCTCCGTCCAGCATGGTGCGCAGCGCGCCGTCCGCGTCGCCGGCGACCAGGCGCACCTGGGCCGCCAGCCCGATCGTACTGCGGCACCACCAGCTGTCCCGCGAGGCGATGTCGACGAGAGCGGATTCGGCCAGTGCCAGGGCCTCACCCGCGTCGCGCCGGCCGCCGGACCAGACCAGTGCGGCGGCCCGCACCGTCCGGGCCAGTCCTGCCATCTCCTGCGAGCCGATGGCGGTGGCCGACCGCTCGGCATCGGTGGCCCAGCGCGCGGCCTCCGCCAGCCGGCCACCGCACAGCTCGACCGCCGCCAGACCGACGAGCTGGTACGAGGCCAGGTGCTGCTGGGCGGGGGCACCGGGGATCTTCAGGAACCGTCTGAAGTGGCGGGCGGCGGCGTCGAGCCGCTCCAGGTAGAACTCGGCGGTGGCGAGGGTCAGGAACATCTCGGGCGACCGTCCGGCCTGGGGATCCGGGAGCGCGTTCGTGATGGCGACACACTGCCGCACCGCGGGGACGGCTGCGACGACGTCCCCCAGATAGGCGTCCTGCGAGGCAGCCAGACAGCGGATCGCCACCCTCGTCGGGTGCGCGGACTCGAGGTTCGTGTCCAGGGCCGGGCGCAGCATGGCGCGGGCGCGGACGTGGTCGCCGCGCATCGACTGGACCAGCGCGTACTCGTAGATCATGGCGGCGGCTTCGAGCGGGGGAGCGTCGCCGTCCCCGGAGACCGGGAGGCGGTGCAGTGCGGCGGCGGCGATGGCCTCCGCCTCCTCGTGGCGGCAGAGCAGGCGCTCGACGTCCGCGGCGGCGCCGAAGGCCCGGACGGCCACCTGCCACGGCAACTCCTGGATTCGGCAGAGGACTTCGTGAATCAGCGTGCGGGCCTCGTCCAGCCGCCCCGCGCCGATCAGGGCCCGGGAACGGAGGACCTCCAGCTCGGACCGCGTCTCGTCGCCCGGTCTGCCGCGCGGCGTGTGGTCGAGCGCCAGGCGCAGCCAGCCGGCCGCGGTCGCCGGCTGGTGCGCGAGGACCTCGGCCGCGGCCCGGGCGAGGACGGGCGTGGCTGCGGCGGAGTCCGTTCCGAGCAGGTGCACGGCGTGCCGGGCCTGCTGTGCGGCGGTGCTGCCCTGCTCGGTGAGCAGGTTCAGCGCCCGCCGGTGGGCCGTCGACCGTTCGAGGATGTCCACGTGCTCGTGGGCCACCTGCTCCAGCACGCTGTCGCGGAACCCGAACGTGCGGCCTTCGCCGCGGAGCCGCACGAGGTCGGCGCGGGTCAGTTCGCCGAGCGCCGCGAAGGCCCGGTCGGGATCGAGCCCGCAGACCGGCGGGACGTCCTCCGGGCGGAACGGCGCACCGAGGACGGCGGCCGCGCCCAGGACCGCGCGGGCGTCCGGTGACACCGCCTCGAATTCGGCGGTCAGGGCGGCCGCTTCGCGCAGCAGTACGCCCGGGTCGTCCCCCCGGAGCGGCGACAGGCTGGGATCCCAGTCGGCGGCCAGCAGGATGCGCAGGTTGCGCGGGTTGCCGCCGGCCGCATTCTGCAAGCGATCGAGGTGGTCCTCGTGGTCCCCGCCGCTGCCGGGCGCCCCCGGGCGGGCCGGGACGCCGTCGGCGGACCAGCGGGCGAGGAGCTCGCGGACCGCATCCGGGCCCAGCGGTGCCATCGGGATCCGGGTCACGGTTCCGGAGCGCACGCCGTCGTCCAGGGCCTCCAGCAGGATGGGGCTGGTCTGCCGGGGGCGGTGTGCCAGGGCGAGCAGGAACGGCCCCGGGACCGGATGACGGATGAGCCGCCGTACGAGTTCGACCGACCCCGGGTCGGACCACTGGACATCGTCGAGCAGGAGGGCACCACCGGCGCCGGCGGTCCAGTCCAGCACCAGCTCCCGGGCCGAGCGGAGGAACCGGTCGTCGTCGAGGTCGCGCCGGTTCAGCGCGGGATGGTCGCCCCAGGCGTCCCGGAAGACCTGGCCGGGGCCGGCACTCCCGCGGATGGCGTGACCGCGGGCCAGCCGGATCCCGGACCCGGCGACGAGCCCGGCGAGGACGCTCAGCAGGCTGGTCTTGCCCAGGCCCGGATCCCCCGCGATCTCCAGGACGGTCCCGTGCCCCGATCTCAGCAGGTGCACGGCCCGTTCGAGCTGCGCGATCTCGGCCGTTCGCCCGACGGGCGGCGGGTCGAACCGATGGGGGGCGGGCGGGGTGTTCGACGCGCGGTGCCGGGTGGGCCAGGCGAGGTGGGCGGGACTGTCGCACCGGGCGGGTTGCTCCTTGCTGGCGCCCCGCCAGGCGTCGAGCGGCCAGCGGCGCTGTTGCCCGTGGCCCTGCTCTTGGTCGAACGTGTTTCGGCGATCAGGGAGTTGCGTGTCCGAACGGTCGCCGGAACCGGGCGCGCCGGGCAGTGGGCCGAAGGAGGGGTCGAGGTCGTGGATGTCCGGCATCAGCGCTGCGACGTGTGGGGAATCGCGATTCGGCGGGGACGACATCCCGTTGGCCGTGCCGAGGGTGACGACCCCGGCACGGCGCGGTGGATGAGCGGGGACACGTGAACCTCCGAGGAGCGCGGTGGGGCGCCGTCCGATGGCGCGGGTCGTGCTACCGGGTGCCCCTCCGGCGCGTGCACTGTCGTTCCGCAGGGATGTCGGCCCGGTCCTCACCTGCCGCGGACACGACCGTCGTGGTCGTCCGACCCTGTGGCGCGATGGCCGGTCGGCAGGTGTGGCAGGCCAGAGCGTATGGGCGGACCAAGTGAACATTCAATACGCCAGTAAGTTAATTAAATTCCTTCCTTCCCTCCTCCTCGATGACGCCGCACTCACGACCACGAGGTCCCCGGCGCTCGCCGGGGACCTCGTGGTGCGCCCGGTCAGGCGAGGGTCGCCGCCGCCAGGGTCGCGTTGCCCTGGCCGTCCGCGCTGTGCGAGACGGTGACCTGGTAGGTCACCGTCAGGGTCTGGCCCTCGGACGCCGCCGCGAAGTTCAGCACGGCCGTGGCGTTGCCGTTGCTCGACTGGGAGTCGAACGTGCCGGACCAGGGGGGAGCGGAACCGTCCGACAGCATCGCGCTGACCGTGGCCAGCGCCTTCGACGCACCCAGGT
The DNA here is from genome assembly GCF_024172095.1 of Kitasatospora cinereorecta. GTDB lineage: Bacteria > Actinomycetota > Actinomycetes > Streptomycetales > Streptomycetaceae > Kitasatospora > Kitasatospora cinereorecta. The sequence goes on from NZ_JAMZDX010000002.1 coordinate 1,301,501, forward strand.
GCAGGCTCAGCTGCTGCGGTTCGGTTCCGGCCGGGACGGTGAGCCGGAAGCCGTTGCCCACCCGGCGCAGGAAGAACCCGGTGGGGGTCGCTGTGGCTGCCGCGGTGGGTGCGCCGTCGGTCCAGCTGTAGGTCACATTGCCCTCGTTGAACACGTGCAGCGTGTCGTTGCCGATGACGCTCACGTCGCTGATCCTGGCGCCGCCGTCGGCCTTCCGGTCGGTTCGGCCCGCCAAGCCGTAGTGCACCCAGTCCGTGGTGCCGGCGGCGGTGAGGTCGACCGGTCCGGGAGCGGTGGTCGTGACGGCACCGGCGAGGGTGCCGGCCACCGCCGATGCCGGGCGGGTGATCCGGTACGTCGCCCCGGCCTTGGCCTTGAACGTGTAAGCCTCCGCTCCGTCGCCCGTGCCGGGGCCGCCCGCCCTCTCCTTGGAGACGGGCACGGTGGACGTCTTGTGACCGTCGGATTCGACGAGCTCGACGATCGGGACGAGGCCGGCCCAGGGGTTGGCGAAGCGGACCGTCCCGGCGTGCTCCGCCAGCACGTCGACCTGCTGCACCCGACCCTGGCTCAGGCTTCCGCTGACGACGTAACCGCCCTTGGCGCGCAACCTGGTGAACGAGGCAGGGCGGTGGGCGGGCCAGACCGGGAAGAAGCGCAGCAGACCGAACTCACCGGTCAGCAGCATCGAGTTCAGCATCTCGATGTTGGCCGTGGTCTCGAGGCCCCCGCCGGGCTGCGCGTAAGTGAGGTTCGACGGCCGCCACCGCTTGGCCGTCTGTGCCTTGAACCTGGCCAGGAGGTCCGGACCCGACCAGCCCACCCGGGCGGCCATCAGGAAGGTCTTCGGGTAGCTGTTGCCGGTGGAGCCCCATTCGTTCTGCAGGGCGAGCGAGTCGCGGGCGCGCTGGACATCCACCGGGGCCGAGCCCAACTGCACGACCCCCGCCGGGTGTACGACGCCTTCGAGATTGATCGGCTGGTCGTGGACGACGAAGGGCGAGTGGCGTGGGTCGACGACCTCGGCCAGCGTGTAGACCGAGGTTCCACCGTAGGTGCCCGTGGGCTGCGCGGAGAGCTTGGCCAGGACGTGCTGCCACTCGCTGCGCATCCGCGCGTCCTGGTTGAGCAGGACGGACGCCTCCAGCAGGACGGTGTACACCCTGCGGATGAAGCCGAGGTCCAGACCCGGGTTGAAGTCGTCCCAGTTCTCGTGCGAGCCGGAGTGCTCGACCGTATAGCGCGTGCCGTCCCAGGTCATGTAGTCGGCCCAGAACGCCGCGAGCTCCTTGAGCGCCGGGTAGAGCTCCTTGCGCAGGTAGTCCTCCTCGCGGTAGTACTGCCAGCGGTCGATGGCCGGCATGAAGCCGAAGCTGCCGTTGGACTTCTGGTCGGTGAGACCGCGCGGGTTCTTGGTGGCGGCCACCGGAACCGGGGCGGGTGCCGGCCTGCCGATGTGCTGCGGGGTGAGTTTGCGACCGTAGCAGGCACCCTGGTAGCCGAGCTGCGCGGTGTTGTTGCGCTGGTAGGGCAGCTCGTCGAGGAGCGGCCGGCAGTAGGACTCGAGCAACCCCGGCCGGTTGGCGGATCCGGCGCCGTAGAACGTGGCCTCGTAGTCGTAGTTGAGGAAGTACTTGTTCTCCCAGTTGGGCAGGTCGGTCGTGATCCACCCGCCGTACAGTGCCGGCGGCAGCTTTCCGGCGCGGGTCGAGGCCCCCAGCACGTACAGGGCGCCGTAGTAGTAACTCTCGAGCGCCGGGTCGCCCAGATCGACGTACGAGCGCATCCAGAAGTCCCGCCACCAGTCGTGGTGTTCGGCACGAAGGCTGTCGAGACGGCTCGCGGTGATCGCCTTGGCGGCGGCCTCGGCCCGGTCGGCGAGCGTGGCCGCGGCGGGGCCGCCGGGGCCGCTCCGGGCGTCTCCGCGCACGGCCGTCACCACGTGCACGGACTTACCGGCGGTGAGGGTGAAGGTCACGGTGGCCTCCTCCGCGGTGGCCGAGGCGCTGGTGTGGGAGGCACCGATCAGGCGGACGGCCAGGGCCTGGGTGGAGCGCCAGTCGCTGGCCGGGAACGGGTCTCCGCTGCGGGTGAGCCGCAGGGTGGTGCCGTCGGCGGAGACGCTCGCCACGGTCGGGTACTGGACGTTGTGGCCCGGGGAGGAGGAGCGGGCGGCGAGGGCGACGGTGATGCGGGCGTCGGGGCTGCCGGCGGGTACGGACAGGTCGGTGACGAAGACGTTGTCGCAGTCGGCCGTCCAGGAGACCATGCTGACGGTCGGCGTCCCGAGCTGCATGCTGGTGCGGACCTCGCCGGTGCGGATGTCCTGCGTCATGCGGTAGGCGTCCGCCGGGGACGGGGAGGTGTCCGGGGAGGAGATCGTCAGGTTGGCGATCGACAGACAGCTGTCCGTGAGGCCGGTGCTGGGGCCCCACGTCGTGCCCCAGTGCTCCATGCGGCCGAAGTAGAAGCGCTGGGCGACGTCCGTGTAGCCGACGACGACGCCCAGGTCGCCGTTGCCGAGCAGGGCGCCGCGGGTGTAGCCGTTGGTGACCACGCCGGTGGGCGGAGTGGTGGACACGCCCTGGATGCCGTCGAGTCTCGCGGCGAGCGTGTCCCATTCGGTGGGTGCGACGCCGGAGCCCGCTGCTGCGGGCGCGGTTGCGGCGGCGGCCCCGGGCAGGGCGGCGGCCAGCGCCATGCCCGCGCCGGTGGCGACTGCTGCGCCCAGCACCTGCCGGCGGCTGAGCCCCGATCCGGGGGTACGGGGGTGGAAGGACGATGACATGGTGACCTCCTGGGGTAAGGCCGCGGAGGGGACGTTGCCCGACCGCGACGCTGCGGACGTGCTGTTCTGGGTGTGCCGTACTCGGTGCGGCTGTACTGCTGATCTGCCGTGGCGCCGACCGCGGTAGGAGTCGGGCGATCCGGCCCGTCAGGCGCTCCTGCGGCAGATCGGGACGGCCTGGGCCCTGAGCGCTGTTCGGTTCAAGGAGAGTCGGCGGGTGCCGAATCCCTCGTAGAGCGGTCCAGGACCAGGTGGTTGCGGGTGTTGGTGTCGTCGGCGGGGCACACCGACCGGGCGTTGTTGATCGCGGCGCTGGGCGCACTGATGGCTCTTCAGGTCGGCTGGGTCCCGGCGCCGTTCCGTCACAGGTGATCAAGATCGGGGACAGGGACCCGGCCGCCCCGGGACGGTGGGGCCGGGGCCCTGTCGACGCCCCTCTCAGAGTTCGACCACGCCTCCGGTGCGGCGCGCGTGTTCGGCGGCGAAGACCACGCGGTGGCTGGCCAGGGTCGCCTCGATGCCGGAGACGATGAGTTCGGGGCGGCCGCCGTGCAGAGCGTCGAGGTAGGCGTTGAGGAGTGCCCGGTCGCCTCCACCGTGGCCTTCGGCGGCCGACGGTCCGTCGACCGCAGTGTCGTGGAGGGTGCGCTGCTCGGTGCGGAAGTCGTAGATCTCGATGCGGCGGCCGTCGCCGGTGAGCTGGCCGTGGCTACCGAAGATCTTGGTGTGACGGTTCTCCAGCGGAGTGAAGGCGGTCAGGGTGAAGCCGGCGGTCACGCCGTTCTCGAATTCCAGGTTGACCACCTGGTGGTCGGGGACGTCGTTGTCACTGCGGTAGACGCAGCGCCCGTAGGGGCCGTCGGTGAGGGCGTCTGCCACGGCCTGTTCGGTCAGCTCGCCGCCGGTGACGACCCGGGTCATGTACCGCTTGGCGCCGCCGTCGTCGGCACGGCCGTCGCGAAGGCCGTCGCGGTAGAGCGTGGTGGCCGAGTAGGCGCAGGAATCCTGGAGCAGGCAGGTCACGCACCGGTCGGAGGCGCCCTCGGGGGCGGCTTCGGGCCGGAAGTGGGTGAGCGACCCGAAGGAGCTGACCCTGGCCACACGTTGTCCGACGATGTCGGCCATCCAGTCGATGTCGTGGCAGGACTTGCTCAGCAGCAGCGGGGAGGACTCGTCCTCGCGGCGCCAGTTCCCGCGGACGTAGGAGTGCGCGAAGTGGTAGTTGCCGATCGGCTCCAGGTGCTGGAGGGAGACGATGTCACCGATCGCGCCTTCGCGCAGCAACTGCTTGAGCTTGACGGTGTAGGGGGTGTAGCGCATGACGTGGCACACGGCCAGGGTGATGCCGTTCCGGCGCGCCGCCTCGGCGATGGCCTCGCAGTCCGCCTCGTTGGTGGCCATCGGCTTCTCCAGCAGGATCTGGTAGCCGATCCCGGCAAGCGCGGTGGCCGCTGCCGCGTGCTCGGCGTCCTGCACGGCTATCAGCGCGATGTCGGCGAGCCGCGGGCGCGCCAGCAGGTCGCGCCAGTGGGTGAACCGGAACTCGGGGGCGATGTGGTGCTTGGCGGCGAGGTCGCCGCGGAACCGCTCGCGCGGTTCGGCCACGGCCGTCACACGCGCCACCTCGGGCCGCTCGGCGACGAGGTCGGCGAAGGCGGTGCCGCGGGCTCCCGCGCCAAGAATGGCGATGGTCAGTGGGCGGCCGAGGGGTCGGCTGAGGTCGCCGGTGATGAACGCGTCGGCCGTGGTCTCGGTGCTGGGGTTCACGTGGTGCTCCTGTGAGGAAGATCGAGGTGTGGGCGGGCCGGTCTGACGGTCCGTCATCCCTTGGTCGCGCCGCCGGTCAGGCCCTTGACGAAGTGCTTCTGGAAGGCGAGGTAGAAGATGAGGACGGGCAGGGTCGCCAGGAACATGAGGGCGAAGACCTGGCCGAAGTCGCTGTGGTGCTCGCCGATGGCGCGGTAGATGCCGACCGTGACCGTGGTGCCGCTGGCCGGGCCCAGGAGGAGCAGCGGGTTGAGGAAGTCGTTCCAGACCCACACGCCGAGGAAGATCAGCACACTGGCCGAGGCGGGCCGCAGCAGCGGGAAGACGATCTGCCAGAAGATCCGGAAGCGTCCGGCCCCGTCCAGGGCCGCGGCCTCCTCCAGTTCGATCGGGATGGTCTTCATGAAGCCGGTGAAGACGAAGACACCGAACGGCACGTAGTAGCCGACGTTGACCAGGACCAGGCCCACGATCGTGGTCATCAGGCCGAGTGAGCGCAGCACCTCGGTGACCGGTTCGAGGATCACCGCCGGCGGGATCATCAGGCCGCAGAGCAGGAACGCGAGCGCCGCCCTTGCCCAGCGGCCCTGCGAGCGGGCGAGGTAGTGGCCGAGCATCGCCGAGATCACGGTCACGGCCGTGATGGAGATCGCGGTGATCTCGACACTGTTGACCAGGCCGTACCAGAACAGGTGGTCCGGGCGGGAGAGGACCTGCCGGACGGAGTCGAGGCTCGGCGGGACCGGCAGGCCCACCGGATCGGCGGTGATGTCCTGGCCCTGCTTGAAGACGTTGACCAGGACCACGTACAGCGGCACGAAGAACACGGCCGTGACGAAGGTCGCGGCGAAGGGCCGTAGCCACGAGGTGGTGCGCAATCCGCTGGGGGTGCTCACAGCGTGACCTCCCGTCGCTGCAGGATGCGAAGGGCGAGGACCGCGAGCGCTGCGATGATCACGAGCATCGCGGTCGCCATGGCCGCGCCGTAGCCGATGTGGTTGCCGGTGAAGGTGGTCTGGACGACCTGGAAGGCGATGGTCGAGGTGGTGCCGTTGCCGGGACCGCCGTTGGTGAGCACCTGGATCTGGTCGAAGGCCTTGAAACCGGAGATCAGCAGCATGATGGTGTTGATGGTCACCGCCGGTGCCAACATGGGCCAGGTGACGTGCCGGAAGCGGGCCAGTCGGCCGGCGCCGTCGATCTCGGCGGCCTCCAGCAGTTCGGTCGGGACGCCGGCCAGGCCGGCCAGGTAGACCACCACGCAGAAGCCCAGTGTCTGCCAGGTGATGATGGACGCCACCGAGTACAGGGCGATGTCCGGGTCGGACAGCCAGCCCGGTGGGTCGGCCACCCCCAGGTTGCGCAGCACGGTGTCCAGGAGGCCGTCGTCGGCGAGGATGGCCTGCCAGATGACCGAGACCACCACCGAGGACAGCACGACCGGGGTGAAGAACACCGAGCGCAGCAGGTTGTAGAGCCGGCCCGGCCGATCCAGGAGCAGTGCGATGGCGAGCCCGAGCGCGTTGGCCGCGACGGTCACGATGACCGAGACGATCACGGTGTTCCACAGGGCGCCGGTGAAGTCGCTGTCGTGGAGGAGGCGGGTGTAGTTGTGCAGGCCCACCCAGGTCGTCGGTGGGTTGGCGGGGTTGCGATTGGTGAAGCTGGTCCGCACCGTCATGACGATCGGGAGCATCACGAGGGCGAGGTAGATCAGCAGGCCGGGTGCGCCGAAGGTCAGGAAGTGCAGTGCCTTCGTGAGCCGTCGGCGGCCGTTCCTCGGGGTCGTTGCCGGTCTGCCGGCTCGGAAGCCTTCGCCCGCTCTTTGGGTCAGTGTCGCGGCCATGGTGCTCTCCTGGTGTCCTAGCTCTTCGGTGCTGGTACCCGATGGTGCGGTCGGCGACCGGCCCGGCCCGGATGGTGGGCCGGTGCCGGTCGTTCGTGGTGGGGCTACTGGGTTGCCTTGGCCCACTCGTTGTCGAGGAAGGCGCTGAAGTGGTCGGCGTTCGTCTTGCCGCTGATCAGGTCCGCGACTCCGGAGGCCGTCTTGCCCGCGAGTCCGGCAGGCATCGAGCCGTCACCGGTCTCGACGGAGAAGGAGTTGACGATGGCGTTCTGCTTGACCGCCTGCTGGTAGAGGTCAACGGTCTGGGCGTAGACGGGGCCCACCTCGGTGGGCGGGGTGTAGCCCTTGATCGCGATGATCGAGGCGTCGGTCTTCACCGACACGTCCGACGAGGTCTTGTCGAGGGTGAAGGCCAGCGCCCACTTCTTGGCCAGGTCGACGTCGGGGGCCTTGGACGAGACCACCGGGCCGCCGCCGGTGTAGGCCGGCACGGCCAGCGAGCCGTCGTCGGTGGGCCAGGGGAAGACGCCGATGTCGAAGCTCGGCTTCCGGGCGTCGGCGGAGGCCGCGAACCAGGAGCCCATCGGGTACATCGCGCCCTTGTTGTCGCGGAAGGCCTGCTCGGTGTCGGCATAGGAACGGGACAGGCCCGCGGTGTCGATGTAGCCCTTCTTGGCCAGGTCGGAGATCTTGGCGACGGCCTTGGTGAAAGCCGGGTCGGTGAACTTCGCCTTGCCTGCGGCCTTCTCGGCCAGCCAGTTGGGGTCCGCCTTGTACGTGTCGGCGCCGACGGCGGCGATCAGCGGGTACATGTCGGCCCAGGTGTCCTTGCCGCCGCCGCCGACCACGAACGGGGTGATGCCGTCGGCCTTGAGCTTGGAGCTGTCGTCGAGCAGCTCGGCGTAGGTCTTCGGTGGGCCGGTGATGCCCGCCTGCGCGAAGTCGGCCTTGTTGTAGTACACGAGCGGGATGGGCTGCGTGTTGTACGGCAGTTGGTAGATCTTGCCGTTGATCGGGTTGGAGTGCGGCGAGACGAAGTCGGTGAGCTCGGCGTCGGTCCACGACGCGAGCTGTCCGGCCTGGGCGAAGCCGTTCGGCGACACCGAGGCCATGATGTCCGGCAGTTGGCCGGAGGCCGCGAGCTGCTTGGCGTAGGCGCCTGGATCGGCCGAGGGGGCGACCAGCTTCTTGATGGTGACGCCGGGGACCTTGGCCGAGGCGCGGGCGATCGCGTCGTCCCAGTACTTCGCCGTCAGGTTCGGCGTTTCGAAGGTGAGGAACGTCAGGGTGACGGTACTACCGCCCTTGGCGGACCCGCCGTCGGAGGCGCCGGCTGCACAGCCGGACAGGGCGAGGGCGGTGGACAGGGCGACGGCGGAGAGCAGCGCTCTTTTGCGCACGATGGGTCCTTCCCGGCCCGCGCTCGCAGGGCGTGGGCAATCGGGTGGCAGGGGAGGGGGGTGGTGAGCGGAGTCGTGTGGACGCTCGGGAGTCAGTGCACTGGGGGGCATGCACCGCTCCGGGTGGGGGGTGATCACCCAGAGGTATTTTTTGAGGCACTGACTAAAAAAACTTGCTAGAGTCTGTTCGAGGCCAGCGCCCGATGTCAAGGGGTACCGATGGGACGAGCAGGTGGCGACGGGTCACTGCTTCAGCGGATGAACACCGTGGCAGTGCTGCGCGCACTGCACGCGTCCCGGCAGGTGACGCTTCGAGATCTCACCAAGGCGATCGGCGTGTCCCGCAACACCGCCGAGGACGCCGCGGTCGCGTTGGTCGGCGCGGGCCTCGCCGAGGAGTTCGTGCCGCAGACGGACGAGCGCCCCGTCGGCCGGCCGGCCAAGTGGTACCGCTTCCGCTCCGAGTACGGCTACGTCATCGGCGTCGACCTGGCGGTCCACGAGGTGAACGTGATCGTCACGGACCTGGCCGGGAGCGAGCGCGCTCGGCGCAGCGGCCCGCTGGATCCGCAGGCCACCACGGACGACCGGGCCCGGGCGGCCCGGGAGGTGATCGACTCGGCTCTCGGCGAGGCCGGGATCGAGAAGAGCCAGGTCCTGGCCGTCGGCGCCGCGATCAGCGGCATCGTCGGACCCGACGGAAGGGTGATCCGCAGCGGCCGGCTCCCCCAGACCGCGGGCTGCCGTCTCGGCGACGGGCTGGCCGTACTCCCCGAGGTGCCGGTTCTCGTCGGCAACGACGCCAGGCTCGCCACACTCGCCGAACGCTGGCGCAGCATCGGTCGGACGACCGACAACTTCGTCCACATCCTGGCCGGGCGCTACGTCACCTCCGGCATCGTCGTGGACGGCCGCGTGCTCCAAGGCGTCCACGGCGCAGCGGGAGAGATCGGCGCACTGCCGGAGTCCCGCTGGCAGGAGGCCCTCAGCGCCATGGGCGGCTGGCCCGAGGACCGGGAGAGCACCGTCCGTGCGGCCGCCGCGGGCGATGCCGACGCCCGGGCCCGCATCGACGAGGTCGCCGAGTGCCTGGCCACCGGTATCGCCGCCCTGGTCCTCGCCGTCGACCCCGAGTGCGTCATCCTCTCCGGCGGTCTCAGCCGTGCCGGTCAGACGCTCCTCGGGCCGCTCCAGAGCCACCTCGATGCCAAGACTCTCGTCCCCATTCCCATCCGGCTGTCCACCCTCGGCCACGACGCCGTCGCGCTCGGCGCCGTCCGGTTCGCTCTCGACCACGTCGAGCAAGAGCTCTTCGACACCGACTCCGCCCGGCTCATCGCGGCACTCGCACCCTGACGGGGCGCAGGTGGCCGCGGCAGGGTGCGACGAAGGTGGGCCGGCACCGCGGTGCGCGGCCCGGCCGGTCGCGGAACTCGCTGAGCAGCGAGTGGCCGACGGCAGTCCGGGCATGCCCGCCGATCCAGCGGCCGGGTTCAGCTAGCCGCGCACGCGCTGGTCGTACGCCAGCTGATGTGCTCGGATGTCGTCCAGGTTGGCGTCCGTCCAGGCGTAGAGGTGGCTGAGCGGCTCCAGCAGGGACTCGCCGAGCGGGGTGAGAGAGTACTCGACCCCGATCGGCGACGTCGTCAGCACCCGCCGCGCGACCAGCCCGCTGCGCTCCAGGCGGCGCAGGGTGTGGGTCAGGACCCGCTGGGTCACGCCGTCGAGGTGGCGCTTGATCTCGTTGAACCGCCTCGGTCGGTCGAGGAACGCCAGCACCGTCATCGACCACTTGTCGGCGAGCTGGTCGAGGATCAGGCGGCTCGGGCCGTCCGACCGGTAGCCGATGCCGACGGTGGCGCTGGTCTCGAGGGTGGTGGCCATGGCGCGTCCTCCGTGCTCCGTCCGGTGCGGAAGGTGCGGTTCCGGCGCCGGACGCGCGAGCGCGGGACGGCGGGGGTGGGTGAACCGCACCTTCCGTGTGCAGTCGCCACCAGACTGCTGCACCGTCACCTGGCCACGGGAGGCGTAAAACTACCCTACGGAGTACCTATTCGATCCGGGCGGAGCCGACTCGGTGCCGGCCGCCTGCAGCCGGCCGCCATTGTCGACGAATCCGATCAGGTCCTGGATCCGGTCCAGCGCGGTCACCCCGTGGACCTCCTCGACGGCCCGGGAGACCACGTGGCAGATCAGGTTGCGCTCCATCTCGCCGATGCCGAGCCGGTACATGTTGAGGTACATCCAGTTGAGGACGACCCGGTACTGCTGGAACTCGCTCCAGCCGCCGAGCTGGTCGGCCGCGGCCCGGTGGCCGCCGAGCGTCTTGTGGAAGGGGCTGCGGTCGGACCAGGCGCTCCAGCTCGAACCCCACGCCTGCGGGTCGCCGTTCTCGTCGGTGTTGAGCGCCAACGCCCCCGACGCCAGCAGCGCGCCGGCCCGGTTGCGGTAGCGGAGCAGGATGTCGAGCAGGCCGCTGAACGGGACGACGTCGTGGTAGTCGTCGGCCGCGGTGATCTCGACGACCCGCCGGCGGAAGTGCTCCGCACTGGCCGCGTAGACCCGGTCGAACCGTTCGCGCATGCCGTCGGGCAGCTTCGCCAGGTAGGCGTCGGCGTGTCCGCGGAAGGACAGGTACCCGTAGGTCACCGGCGGGAGGAACCGGTTCGCGGCCGCGATGAACAGGTCCACCGCGAGCGCCATCTTCGAGCCGCCGCCGCGGATGTGCTCGAGGATCTCGAACACGACCGCGTTGCTCTCGACGTAGTACTCGGCGAGCAGATCCGCCGCGGCCTGTCCGCCGAGCACGTGCAGACGCTGGTCGTGCGGTGCGATCTCGATGGTGTTGTTGGGCGCCCAGGGCGTCAGCGGCCCGCTCTCGCGCTCGTGTTCGGCGAGCCGGAGGTGGTGCGGGTGCGCCGCCCGCTCGTCCAGGACCACGGTCGACGGATGCGCCCGGAGGTACTCGTCGAGGACGCCGGTGACGGCCGGCACGACGACCTGCGCGAAGGCCTCGTCGCTCGCCAGGACCGGGATGCGGACGTGCGGCCCGCGCCGCCAGTGCGGCTGGAAGTACACCCCGGACACCGCAGGGGACACCGCGTCGATGAACGGGCGCACCGCGTCGAGCAGCAGGTCGGTCCGGTCGCCGCCGCTGTCGTGGCGGAAGACGTTCACGCTGCGCCATGAGGATTCCGTCATTTTCCTTCTCCCAGACAGTTCAGCTCGATCAGGTACTCGCACACCCGCGGCACGCCGAGGTGATCGACGACGGCCGTCTCCGGCTCCGGCAGGACCTCGTGGAACACCGCCGCGGCGGCCGGGTCCCCGGCCAGGCGCTCGAAGGCAAGGACGAGCGGCGGCGAGCCGAGGTCGACGTACATCGGTTTGCGGCTGCGATCGCTCGTGGGCGGGCCCGCCGGTGCGGCGCCCGTCCGCAGCACCGACACGAAGAACCGGGGCGGGATGCCGTGGTCGGCCAGCCAGGCCGCCAGCGCGAGCAGGTACTCCGCGTCGGACCGGCCGGCCCCGCGACGCGGCAGCGTCCCCGGCGGGGCCACCCAGGCGGCCCGCCGCAGCACGACGCGCCCGACGTCCAGCCGCGGCGCGTGCAGCACCCGGTCCTTGCCGCTCGCGGCGCCGGCCTCGTGCTGCAGCGGCTGGTCGGGCCGCAGCAGGATGGGGCTCTCGCCGAACGCCTCCACCAGCAGCGCCAGCACCGGCGGGAACTGCCGCTCGTAGGACAGCCCGCCGTGGACAGGACGGACCACCGCTCCGTCGTCGAGCAGGACCGGGAGCCCGTCCTCGCCCACCCCGACCGTCAGCCGGGCGGCCGGTGGGTGGTCGAGCCGGCCCGGCAGGGTGAGCTCACGCTGGTTGAGCGAGGTGGCGAGCGTCGCGGTGAACTCCGCGTACCCCCGCGTGCTCGGGTACACCGCGTCGACCGGGAGCGGATCGTCGCCAGCGTGGCGCAGCAGCCGGCGCACCTGGGACCGGCCCCGGCCGTACCCGGAGTTCACCGCGTTGACGACCAACCGGTGGCCGTCGTGCTGGGCGTACACCGCGACCGAGCCGACCGGCCGCACCCAGGCCGGCAGCGCGTCGAGCACCGGCTCGATCCGCTCCCGGTCCGACAGCGCGCTGCGGACCTCGGCGATCAGCTCGACCAGGCGGCGCACCTCGGCGACCGGGCTGGCCGCGAGGAGCCCGGTCGTCCCGGCCCCGCTGAAGGCGACCGCGGCCGGGTGCAGTCGCATGGCCTCGTGGCCGTCGCGCACCAGCTCGGCGTAGAACCGGTCGAAGGGCACGGGGGAGCCCGCGGCGAAGCGGTCCCGGATGAACGCGGCCACCGCGAGCCGGAACGGCAGCGTGTGGTCGAAGACCGCGAGGAGCCGGCAGGCGAGGGCCAGATCGTCCAGCGTCTCCTGCCAGGACGGCAGACCCGCTTCGACCACCACGCCCGGGACGACGGACTGTTCGGTCACGACGTCCCGCAGCTTTCCGGTGATGCCGAGGGCCCGCAGCCGCTCGTCCAGCACCGGCCCGAGCGCGATCCGCTGTGCCCCGTCCGCGCTCCGGTACGCGGCCAGCGCCTCCCGGACCGGCGCCAGCCGGGGTACCCGGTCCGCCAATCGGCCGAGCGGATCGACCCCGTGCTCGTCGAAGTCCGGTCGGACGAGAAGCAGGCCGGCCGTCACGAGTGAGCGCAGGTACCCGGCCGCCTGCTCCGGCGGCGCCGGAAAGCCTGCCGTCAACTCGGCGAACGTCGGCTCACCGGCCACTGCCCGCAGGGCGTGGCGCAGCGCCGGGGTGACCGGGAGGGTGAGCAACTCCTCGGCGGGTGCCGGGCCGAGGAACCGGACCCCGTCGGCCACCAGGCGCGCGCTCGGGTTGACCCGGACCGTCACCCCGGTCAGCTCGGCGGCCAGCGGGAGCAGGACCGACAGGTCGAGTTCGACGACCGAGCGGGCCTGCTCGGTCGCCGTCCAGCGCACCGCCGGTCCGTCGGGGACGAACCGGCCGAGGCCGCTGGCGGTGAAGGTGCTGAACGGGCTGGTCCTGGCCGCGGCGCGCGCGGCGTACACGGCCAGCCGGATCAGCTCCTGCCGTCCGGGCCTGCCCCGGAGCACGGTGTGCAGGGTGGGGCTGGCGTGCGCGAGGCCCTGGTCGAAGCGGGGATCCGTGCTGATCTGCCGCAGCCGGGCCCCGACGGCGCGGTCCGCTTCGGCCAGCAGCGCCGGCAACTGCGCACGGTGAGCACGGTACTCGCCCACTGCTCGGCCGAACTCGGCGATGTCGGAGGCGAGTTCACGGCCGAGCGCGGTACGGGCCGGTGGATCGGCGAGCAGCCGTGCCGGGTCGCGCAGCTGGTGCACGCTCCGCCGGAGCGCGACCAGCTTCGGCTTGGCCGCGGGGTCGCGCAGCGCGCCGATCACCGCGTGGCAGCGGTCGGACAGCGCCGCGGCGTCGGCCGTCAGCGCGGCCGCCGTGCGCGCCGACGACAGCAGCGCGTCCCGCAGCCGCTCGTCCGCGAGCTGGTCGAGCACGGTGGCGGGCAGGCCCGCGACGCGTACTCCGAAGGTGGTGGCGTGGCCGGTCATGGGAACGGGTGGGGGTGCGGGTTGAGGTCGGCCTCGGTCAGTGGGTGCGGCGCGTGGCCGAGCCGGTGGGGGACCGTCAGCAGTCGGGGCAGCCCGGTGGTCCGCCGGTTCTGCTGGCCGAAGGTCATGGGCAGGGCGCCGGGTGCGATCACCTTCACGCAGTGCAGGCCGGCGGCCTCGTGCAGCGGTGAGGTCTGGTCGACGACCACGACGTCCATGCCGCCCGCCAGCATCCGCCCGACCGCCTCGGTCAGGTCGTCCCGCAGGTCGGTGTGGAGCGGCCAGGGCCGCCGGCCGAGCTCCTCCCAGCCGACCACGCGGTTGCCGGAGAGCAGGAAGTCGAACCGGTCGAACGCCTCCTGCGTCGCACTGCAGAGCGCGTGGTCGGACATGACCCGCACCAGATCCGGGTCGGCGGCCATCTTCCGGGCCCGCTCCGCCTCCGCGGGGTACCTGCGCACCTCCTGCTCGACGATCGGAGCCAGTTCGCGCAGCGCGGTGAGCACGCCGGAGACCGGGTCCAGCGCCGATCCGCTGGTGCACAGGACCTTCGGCCGGGTGGTGTCACCGGTGGTGTCCTGGGCCAGGACCCAGAACGCGGGGATCCCCTCGGCCAGGGTCATGTCGAAGGCCCGCACCCGGTAGCCGGCGCGCTCGATGCGTTCGACGACGAGTCCGACGCGCGGGTCGGGCGCCCGGGCGAGGTCCACCTCCGGAAGGGGCAGCCGGGCGTACCAGGTCATCAGGAAGGCGTCGCGTTCGACGACCTCCAGGATCCCGTGCAGGATCGCCTCCTCCAGGCAGCCGCCGAGCGCGCAGCCGTTGGAGATCTCGAAGGTGAACGGCTTGTCCGGCTCGGCCCCGGGCCGCCAGTCCGTCCGGTAGTACGCGTACGTCTCCGGGACGAGCACCGGCCGGGCCTCGCGGAAGGAGTACGCCCACACCCAGTCGGTCACCGCGTCCTCGGTGAACGGCTGGTAGGTGCAGTCCGGCTGCTGGTAGCGCTCCGGGGGGAACAGGCCGAGCGAGCGCGGATCGAGGGCGTCCTTGGCGAGTTCGGCGTAGCTGCCGCGCACCGTGGTCCGCTTGCCCCAGGCCCACTGACCGCCGAGCCGCTCCATCGCCTCGGCCACCGCGGTGGCCCGGCACGCCGCGAAGTCACTGGTACGCCCGAACCCCGCCTCGCCGCGGTAGCCGTACTCGGCCAGGACGGCTTCGGCCAGCGGGAACAGCGACCCGCTCAGGCCGGTGGGCGGGGCGACCACGCCCGTCTCGGCGTCCACGTAGAGCGCGGTCAGCCGCGACTCGGACAGGTCGCCGATCCGGCTGGCGCCGGCCCGGGGCTTGGGCCGCGACCGGAGCGTGAGCTCGGCCCGCGCCGCCGTGTCGTCGGGCAGCGCACCGCAGACCTGGCACAAAGGGTCGGGGAGGAACGCGTGCCTGGCCAGCGACAGGTCGCGCAGGTCGAGGAACCAGCAGCAGTCCTCGGCGGCGCCCGCGTGCACCAGTTCGCGCACGGTCTCGGCGGCGAAGTCCGACAGCCAGTGCGAGGGCTCGGCCGCGATCCGGTCGTGCCCCCGCAGCTCGCCGGTCCACTGCTCGCGCCGGGGCGCACTGGAGCGCCACTTCTGCAGGCACCAGACGCAGCCGGGCTCGCCCGGCCGCACCAGCGGGCCGACCACGACCCGGCCGAGCTCGGTCCACACCGGCAGCCAGGGCCGGCCCAGGTCGTGTGCGGCGGCCCAGTCGCCGGTGTCCCAGCCGTCGCGCGCCACCACCAGCACCTCCGGTGGACGCCGAGCGACGGCGGCGGCCAGCAGGCCGTCACCGATCACCGTGGAACTCACGAGCGCTTCTCCCTCACCACGTCAGTACGTCAGTCGGAACTCGGGGCGCAGTCCGGCCGGGTGCTCCGTGCCCAGCTGCGCCATCAGCAGGCCCCGCCTGCGACCGCCCAGGCCGAACCACTCGTCCAGCACGTGCGTCAGCACGTCGTTGTGGATCCGGCTCGCCACCCCGACGGACGCGGCGGCCAGGCAGGCGCGGTGGAGCGCGGCACCGGCGGCCGCGTGCTGGACGCGGTACCAGCGCTCGCCGTAGCGCTCCTCGGCCGCGGCGGCGTCCCCGACCGGCAGCAGCCAGAGGTTCGCCGTACGGGCGCCCTGCTGGGTCAGCGAGGTGATCGCGGCCTCGCGCAGGCGATGGCGCGGATCGCCCTCGGCGACCAGCTCCAACCGGTGCTCGCCCGGGTGGTAGCGGTACGCGCCGTCCGGGACGCCGGTCACGTCGGCCACGACGCAGTGGAACTCGATCAGGTCGGGCGCCAGGTCCCAGCGTGCCCCCTGACCGTAGCCGGTGAGGACCGCGGCCAGCGTGTCGATCGACATGGCGTCGCCGCTGAACCCGCGCATCGCCGCGTGGCGGGTCCGGGTGCCGGCCGCCAGGTCGGGTGCTACGTACGGCAGGTCGATCCGCGTGCCGCCCGCCGCCGGCGCGGCCGCCAGCGGTTCGGGGCCCGGGCGGCTCTGCGCGAGCACGGCCGCGTGCACACCGGCCGCCCGCGGAAAGCCCGCCAGCGACGGGCCGCCGTACGCGGCGGGCACCGGCGGAAGCAGCTCGACGACCGCGTGCACCCCCTCCTCCCGCGGGTCGAGTCCCAGCAGCTCCGTCAGGTCGGCGTCGGGGAAGCACAGCCGGGCCCTGGGGTTCTCCTCGGCCGCGACGACCAGCGCCTGCGCGACCTGGATCCCGG
Organism: Kitasatospora cinereorecta; assembly: GCF_024172095.1. Lineage (GTDB taxonomy): Bacteria > Actinomycetota > Actinomycetes > Streptomycetales > Streptomycetaceae > Kitasatospora > Kitasatospora cinereorecta. The sequence continues at coordinate 1,317,654 of NZ_JAMZDX010000002.1, forward strand.
ACTCCAGGCAGGTGAGCCGGTAGTACATCTCGCCGTACTTGGCGGCCAGCCGCCAGAACACGTTGGTCTGCACCAGGACCGTGGTGGCCGGCCCGGACGCCGCCCAGCTCCGGTGGTCACCCGAGCGCAGCTGCACCAGCTCGTGCCGGGCCGGGTCGTAGTAGTGGACGCCGGCCGGCACCTCGGAGTCCGGACCGGCGATCACGTACCACTCCGCGCTGTAGCGGGCGCCGCCCGACGGCGTCGGCCGCCGGGTCACCAGCCACTGCAGCGGATCGTTGTCCGGGATGGTCTCGAAGCTGCCGGTGAAGGGCAGCATGTCCAGCGGGGTCAGCCACTGCGAGCGGGTGATCCCGCCGACCCCGGCGAGCACCCGGCCGAGCCGGTGCCCGGGCTGCTCCGGCGGCCACGGCAGCGGGTGCCGCGGCGCGCCCGGGTAGCTCTTCACGATCCGGCGCGGGTACGCCTGCGGGTCCGCCACCTCGGTCGGGGTGCGGATGTCCTCCTGGTAGCGCGAGGCCTCGGTGGTCACGGCTCACACCACGCAGAGGTCGAACGCGGTCCTGGTCAGCAGCAGCCGCAGGTGGGACTCCTGGGCCGGGGCGATGCCGAGCCGGTTGCACATCAGGTGCGCGCACCGCTCCACGATCAGCTGCGGCACCAGGCGGTTGATGTGCTCCAGCACGTCGGCCGGGGCGTCGGCGGCGGGGTAGCCGTCCGGTCCGGGCAGTGACGGTGCGTCGGCCAGGGCCTCGTCGAGCTCCCGTACGGTCGCCAGCCAGCTGCCCACCACGGACGCGTCCGGCGGGGTGGCGCCCCGGGTCGCGGCCCACACCGACTCCAGGCCCGCCCGCAGCTGGGCCTTGTTGGCCTCGAAGTACCGCTCGAACCCCGGCGACTCCAGTAGCTCCGCCGCGCCGCCGCTCTCCGACATGAACCGGGCCTGATAGGCGAGTTCGGGCAGGATGTCGGTGAACAGCGTGCGGTTGGCGGCCAGCATGGCGAAGGCGTCCGCAGCCCGCCCGCCCGGGGTGCGACCGCGGGCGATCAGTTCGAGCGCCAGCGCGCTGGACGCCATGAGCTGCTTCTCGACCGCCGCCAGGGCCGGGCCGGTGCCGAACACCCCGGTCTCCGGCACGTAGTCGACGAACGCGAGCGAGTTGTCCGGGTGCAGCACCCGGTCGTAGTCGGGCATGCGCTCGCGCGCGGCGAGTTGGGCCGCGGACTCGGCGTAGTCCGCCTCGGTCATCGGCGACTGCGACGGTGACGTCCGGAAGAACTCCGCGGCCGTCTCCTCGATGACCGCACGGACGTCCCGATCGTGCTCGGGCCGGGTGCGCACCCGCAGCCGGACGTGCGGGCCGCCCTCCCAGTAGCGCAGGAAGAAGAAGCCGTCGGCCTGCCCGGCCCGGCGCAGCCGTTCGATCACGGGCCCGACGACACCGACGACCACGGTGTCCTGGTCGCCGTGGTGGAAGAGGTGGGCGCTGACCCAGCTCCGCTCAGACATGGGTGACTCCAGGCTCGTTGAGTTCCACGATGTACTCGGCGACGTGCTCGAGGCGGGACCGGCCGGGATCCGGCAGCATCTCGCTGATCTGCACGATCGCGCTCGGCTCGGTGAGCCGGCGTTCCAGCCCGAGCAGCAGCAGCAGGCTCGAGAAGTCCACGTAGTTCGGTTTGATGTCGTTGCCCGGGCCGCGCCCGCCCCGGCCCAGGTCGGCCGGGTCGAGCACGGTGACGAAGCACCGCTCGGGGATGCCGTGTTCGGCCCGCCAGCCGGCCAGCCGCAGGAGCCACGCCGCGTCGGTGGTGGCGTCCGTACGGCGGGGCAGCCGGTCCGCGCGGGTCATCCACATGGCACGCCGCAGCACCACGCTGCCCACCATCAGCCGGGGCAGGTGGCGCACGTCCCGGTCGGTGCGCGGGTCCGCGGTCATCCGGAGTTCGGTCTGCGGGCCGAACCAGGTGGTGGACTCGCCGAACGCCTCGATCATGAACCGGGCGGCGGGCGGCAGCAGCCGGTCGCCGAGGCCCGGGTGGACCGGGCAGATCCGCCGGCCGAGCCGCCGGGACACCAGCGCCGGCAGCCCGTCGTCCCCGCGTCGCACGTACAGGTCGTTGACGGGCACCAGGTCCTCGCCCTCCCGGACGCTGCGCACGCCGGGATAGTCGACGACCAGCCGGACACCGGGCTTCCTCACGTTGACCGCGGAGCGGGCCACGGCCTCGAACTCGGCGAAGAGCACCTCGTCACGGCCAGTGGCCAGCCCCGGTTCAGGCGGTGCGCCGGCGTGCAGGTCGAGCGCGTCCAGCACCTGCCGGACCCGGTTGCGGCCGCGACCGAAGCCGCAACTGACGGTGTTGACCACCAGTTCCGGGCCGTGTGCGGACTCGGCGAGCTGGCAGTAGACCGCGACGGAGGTGGGGGTGCGGACCCAGTCCGGCCACTGTTCGGCCAGCGCGCGCACCTCGGCGGGATCGACCCGGACCACGCCGTCCCCGTCGGGCGCCCGCTCGCCCAGCAGCCGCTTGCCGACGGCCCGCAGACGCTGCAGCTCGCGGACGGCCGCCACCGGGCTGTCCTCGCGGGCGATCGGGCTGGGGGCCAGCCACGACACGCGCGCGGACGCGCCGGCGGACTGCTCGGCCAGCACGTCCCGGTAGAACACCAGCAGCGGAACCTCCGCGTCGGCCGGGTACCGGCTCTCGAACAGCGAGCCGAGCGCGAGCTTGAACGGCACATCGGGACCGATCAGCCCGAGCAGCGTGCGCACCGCGTCGAGGTCGTCCAGCAGCGGCTGCCAGCTGCCCCGGTCCAGCACGGCGGCCGTGCCGGGGTGCACCGCGTTCTCGTAGAAGCTGTACCGGGCGAACTCCTGGGCCAGCTTCGGGCTGTCGAGGTGGGCGTGGTCGCCCACCTCGCGCAGGGCCGAGTCCAGACCGCGGACCACGGCCTCGCGGACGGCGACCCGGTCGCCGGCTGCGGTGGTCGTGGTGTAGCCCGACAGCGCTTCGTGGACCCCGTGGAGCGTACGGTCCAGCCGCTCCAGACCGGGCCGGCTGAGCCGGTGCAGCCAGGAGCGCAGGTCGGTCACCGGGTCCGGGGCCTGGTCGGCGAGCGGCGGGACCAGCTCCAGCACCCCCAGGGCCAGCAGGCGGTGAAGGAACGCGTCCACCTGGCGCTCGTCGGCAGCCCGGGCCAGCAGCCGGCCCCGCAGCCCGTCGAAGGTGACGTCGTGGCCGGCCAGGTCGAGCACCCGGCTCAGGGTCGGCGTGAGAGCGACGCTGTGCACGTGCTCGACCGGCCGCCGGCCGAGGAACACCAGCGCGCCGTCGGTGACCGTCGCGCTGGGGTTGAGGCGGACCCGGCAGCCGCCGACCACCTCCGGGCGTTCACTGACGGCCCGGGCGATCCGGTGCAGCGAGCCGACGCTGATCTCGGTCCCGGTCACGGCGGCGAACCGCCCCTCGCCGGGCCGGCCGGACAGCTCGACGAGCTCGTCGGCCCGGCCCCAGGCGGCCAGGCCGCTGCTGGTGAACGTGGAGTACGGGCTGGTCTTCGCCGCGGAGCGGGCGAGGTACTGGGCCAGGCGCAGCACGGTCTGGCGCTGCGGTGCGCGGCCGGTGCCGACCCACTTGTCGAGGGCCAGGAACAGGTCCGGGTTGGCGTGCACGAGACCCAGCTGGAACGCGGGCAGCCGGGCCGCGGCGCGCAGCGCCTCGCAGCTCGCGGCCCAGTCCTGTTCGACCTGCTCGGGGAGCGCCGCCAGCAGGCGGTTGCGTTCGGCCAGCCGCGCCGTCCAGGAGCTGACCGGGTCGACCAGGTCGGCGGGCAGTCCGGCCAGCCGGTCGGGATCGACCGGCCGCCCGCGGTGCACGGCCCGGCGCACCGCGACGAGGCCGGCCTTCCGCTCGCCGTCGCCCGTGGCGCCGATCGCCGCGTAGAGCCGGTCCGACAGTTCGCCGGTCGCGGTGGCGATCTCGGCCTGGAGCCGCACCAGGTCGTCCGCGGTGCGCGAGCTCCGCTCGCCGCGCAGCCCGTCGAGTGCGGCGAGCGGACTGCCGGCGAGGCGGACCACGGCGGCCGGGCCGAGCACGTAGCGCGCCGTGGTGGACGGGGCCGCGCCGGATCGGGCCTGCCGGCTCATCCGTCCACCGCCTCGGGCTCGACGGGCACGATCAGGCGCGAGCCCGGGCCGGTCCTGGCCAGCAGGATCTGGAAGACCGGGGTGTGGCGCTGCTCGGTGAGCCCGAGCGCCGCGCGGACCCCCTCGGCGCTGTAGGCGTTGACGACCCGTCCGGACAGGCCCTGCGCCGCGGCCGCGACGCACACCCGGTGCGCGAGCAGCCCGGCCTCCTGGTTGATCACCCGGTAGCCGCGGTCGCCGAACGTGTCGAACGCCCAGTCGCGGTCGCCGACCAGGTGGACGACGGCGTTCAGGCCGTGGAAGACCGGTCCGGGGATGCTGACGCGCTCGATCGCCGTGATGGCGTCGGTGTCGGCGCCCGCCCGGTCGACCGGGTGCAGTGCGCCGGTCTCCCGGTCGAGCCGGTAGCAGCCGGGCGGTATGCCGTCGAGGTCGCCCACCGTCAGGAAGATCTCCAGCGGGACGGGGGACCCGGCCGGGACGGCATCGCTGCTGACCCCGGTACAGGCCCGGGCCAGCCGCGCCCACAGCTCGATCCCGTCGACCCGCGAGGGGACCGGACGGAAGACCGCGGGACCGGAGTCGCGGGCGCGCAGCACGGCCGCCAGGTCCACCTCCGGCACCTCGGCCGCGGGCAGCTGGAGCGGTGCGCCGCCGGACACCCCGGACCTCCCGGGCGCGACCGGTGCGGCCGCCGCGAAGGCCGCGGTGTCCGTGCGCAGGGAGGCGCGATTGACCTTGGTCAACGTCGGACAGGCCCGCGCGACCCGCAGCCCGCTGCGGACCACCGCCGGATCGATCGGGTCGATCGCGTCGCTCAGCATCGCGGCCGTCCGGGAGACCGGGTCGCGCCGGATGCCGGGCTCGCCGAAGTGCAGCGGCAGGACCAGCAGGGCCGGTTCCTCGTCGGGGTCGAGCCCGAGCAGTTTGTTGACCGGCTCGTCGGTGAACTGGTGGTGCAGGTGCGCCCGCAGGCCCATGGCCCGGGCGACCAGGTCGATGTTCCCGGCGAGCAGCCCGGCCTCCTGCGTGCACAGGCGGTAGGCGTAGTCGCGGTAGATGAACGCGGTCTTGGCGAAGTGCCCGGAGAGCACGATCACGGCCTCCGGCAGCGGACCCGCGGTTGCGGTGGCCAGGCCCAGCAGACGGCGGTAGTCGCCGTCGCGCAGGCGCACCAGCTCGTGGTGCGGGGCGTCGTAGTGATAGACGCCGTCGGCCAGGCAGAGGTACAGCTGGACGCCGAACAGGCAGCGCGCGGAGGCGACCATCCGGTGGTAGGGCCACGTCCCGTTGGTGTCGAACTCCTGCCGGGAGATGCCGTATCCGTACCGCAGCAGGGTGGAGAGCGCCGACTCGTCGAAGGCCTCGACCCCGGTCAGCTCCCGCGGTACCGCGGTGGTCAGCGGACGGCGGGGCAGGCCCCGGAAGATCTTGAACTTCAGCGGCTCGTCCGGGTTGCCGTACTCCGACTGCCGGGTCTCCATCGCCTCGGCGAGGTCCTCCAGGGTCACCCGCCAGAACTCCCGGCCGACGCCCTGCTCGGGCCCGCTCACGGGAACGGGTGCGGGTGCGGGTTGCGCACCCGGGGCAGCCGGGGCAGTCCGGTCACCCGCCGGGCCGTGTGTCCGAAGGTCATCGGCAACGAGCCGGGTGCCATCACCTTGACGCATCTGAAGCCTCCCGAGGCCTGTTCCGTGGCGGTGGTGTCTACGGCGACGACGTCCATGCCGGCCGCGGCGAAACGGCGGACGGCCTCGTCGAGATCCGCGCCGATGTCGGTGTTGCTCGGCCAGTGCCGGCGTTCGAACCCCTGCTGCCAGGACTGCACCGGCGGGTCGTCGAGGAGGAACGCGTACCGGTCGAAGGTGCCCGGATTCGCCGCGCACAGCAGGTGGTCGGCCATCGACACGACGTCGTCCGGATGGTCGGCCAGGTGCTGGGCGCGCTCGCGCCAACCCGGGTCGAGCGCGAGCAGGGCCACGTACTCGACGGTCTGGCTCAGTTCGTGCAGCGCGGCCAGCACCGCCTCGGCCGGGCGCAGCCCGCTGCCGCCGGTCGAGACGGCGGCGGGCCGTCCGGTTCCGGTGATGTCCTCGGCCAGCGTCCAGAACGACGGGATCCCGTGGTCCTGCGTGGTGTCGAAGACGCGCACCCGGTAGCCCTGCCGCTCGATGCGCTCGGCCACCAGCGCGATCCGGCGGTCGGGCACGGTCGCCAGGTCGATCTCGGGCAGCGAGGTCTGTGCGTACCAGGCCATCAGGAACGCGTCGCGCTCGGCGACTTCGAGGACGCCGTGCAGCACCGCCTCCTCGTAGCAGCCGCCGAGCGCGCAGCCGCTGGAGATCTCGCAGGCGAACCTGCGGTCACCGCCGGACCGGTGCAGCCGGTAGTAGACGAAGCTCTCCGGTACCAGCACCGGTCGGCCCCGGCCGAACGAGTACCCCCACACCCAGTCGGTCACCGCGTCCTCGGTGAACTCCCGGTAGGGGAAGCCGGGGAGCCGGTACCGGTCGGCGGGGTAGAGGCCGAGCGAGCGGGGGTCGACCGCGTCGGCGGCCACCGCGGCCCAGCCGGCCGTCACCCCGGTCCGCCGGCTCGGTGCGTACGCGGCGAGCCGCTCCAGCGACTCCGCCACCGAGACGGCCCGCGCGGAGGTGAAGTCCCTGGTACGGCCGTAGCCCGCCGCCTCCAGGCCGACACCGGGCACGGCCATCAGCGCCCCGGTGAACGGGAACGCGTGCTGGGTGTACGAGGTGACCGAGGGGATCAGGCCGCTCTGCCCGTCCACGTACAGCGCGTCGAGTTCGCCCGGGTCCAGCCGGCGGACGCGGCTCGACTCAGGCGAGAGCTTGGGCCGCGCCTCCCGGCCGATCTCCGCGCCCCGCTCGGTGTCGTCGGGCACGGTCGAACAGCTCGGGCAGTGCGGATCGGCGAGAAACCCGTGCCGGGACAGCGCCAGGGTGGCCGTGTCGACGATCCAGAACCGCTGCGCCTCGGGCCCGGCCGAGGCCAGCCCGGCGACGGTGTCCGTCAGGAAGCTGGGCAGCTCCCGGTCCGGGACGCCGACGGCCATCTCGGCGCCGCGCTCGGCCGAGGCCGCCGCGGTGCGCCGGGTGCGCAGGCACTCCGGGCAGCCCGGCGGCCACGGCCCGACGATCACCTGGTGCGGCTCGCGCAGCACCTGAGGCAGGTCAGTCATGGACGACCACGGCCCGCGCCACGAACGGACACAGCCGGGCGACGAAGGGGTCGTGGTCGAGCGGCACCGCGACCACGCGGCCGCCCTCGCGCGTCAACCGCGCCACTACCGCCTCGAGGGTCACCGACTCCGGCCACGGTCCGGCCTCCCCGCGAAGCTCCGCGGGCAGGTCGGGCACGGCCGCCGGCGCGTAGACCGGCTGGTCCGCGGCGCGCGACTGGTACGCCAGCAGGGTCTGCTCCAGTCCCTGCTCCAGCGCGGCGGCGACGTCCAGGTCGCTCGCGTACGCGACGGTGCCCGCCGGCGTGCTGAATGCGAGGGTGGGCAGGCCGAGCAGGTCGGACAGGTCGTGGATCTCGAAGGCCTCCTCGACGATCCCCAGCAGCTTCAGGTAGCGCTCGCTGCGCGGGGTCAGTTCCGCACCGTCCAGGTCGAGCCGGGGCAGCGGGCGGGTCGCGGCCGACAGTGCGGCCGTGACGTTCGCGTGGGCCGCCGCGACCACCGCGGCGCGGGTGGCCTCGGGCCAGTCGCGGCCGGAGGCGGCGGTCCGCGCGGCGGGGAAGACCGACGCGCTGTCGGCCGCGACCAGTTCACCGGTCAGCACGTCCAGGCCGTACACCTGCTCGCCCCGGCGGGAGTCGACCATGACCGCCGCGTACTGCTCGAACGCGCGCCGGACCGCCCGCTGGCGCGATTCCACCACGGTCTCGCCGCAGCCGTGCACCGGGAACGGACCGCCGGCCAGGCCGACGGGGTCGGAGACCACGACCTCGCTGACGAACAGGGGCAGTTGCTCGTAGTCGCGTTCGGTGACCTCGGCGAAGACACCGGTGCGCGGATCGACGCACGCCACCGCGCGCTGGGCCAGTTCCTCGTCGTCGACCGGCGCGGAGACCGGCAGCGCGGCCAGCCGTGCCGGGTCGTCCGGGGCGGCGGGCGCGGCGAGCGGGTGCGGCTGGAACGCGTGCTTCACGGTCTCCAGCGTCTCCAGGTCGAACCGCACCAGCTCATTCGGTCCGGTGCCCTGGTCGATGCCGGTGAGGTGGCGGAACGCGGCGAAGCACAGCTGGTTGGCGACCAGGGCGACCGTGGGGCCGCGCAGGAAGGCGCTCGGCTCCACCTGCGGGTCGTCGCCCAGGTCGGCGTCGCCGAGGCCGGGGGCGAGCGCGCGCAGGCGGCGCCAGGCGGACTCCCAGGCCGTGGGATCGCCGTCCTTGGCGATCACCGGGCCGATCCACGCCTCGTCGCCCGCCACGACGGCCTGCGCGAACGAGGCACCGGCGGCGACCGCGCTGCGCGGCAGCGTCCGGGCGCGTTCGATCATGGGCCGGTCGGCGACGTGCAGCACCATGGCGGCGCCGGCCGCCAGCCGGTCGACCTGCCCGTCCTCGACGGGCAGGTAGGCGACCTGCTGCTCGGGGTCCTGCTCCCGGGCCGCGGCGAGGTGCTCGGCGATCCGGTCGCGGTCCACCGGCGACTCGGGGAACGGCGCCAGCGACACGGTGCGCACGCCCGAGCGCAACTGGGAGTTGGTCAGGGCCTGCAGCAGCGGACCGGACCCGGCCAGCACCACGGTGCCGTCGCGGTAGCGCTCGAAGCGCAGGTCCGGCGAGTCGGTGAAGTACTCGATGAAGGCGATGTTGGCCGCGTAGGTCTCGGCCAGTGCGGCGGGCAGCGTGTGCGGACGGTCCTCCAGCACGTTCTTGACGTAGCCCTTGCCGATCAGCAGCAGGGTGAGCCTGGCGAACGCCTCGCGGCTGGACTCCGGTACGGCCGCGCACAGTTCGGCCAGCGTCCGGGTGCCGTCCAGCATCGGCGCGATCCGCTGGATCCACTCGTAGGTCGACGCTCCCTTGAGCATCGATCCGCCCAGGTTGCTGCGGATGTAGGCACCCTCGGGCACGCGCATGACGTAGACGTCCCCGCGCAGCCGCGGCCGTATCAGCTCGAGATTGACTTGCATCGCCACTGCCTCTTCACACCTTCGTCGATGACGGGTCAGGGGGAGGACCGAGAGCCACCCGGTCCTCGTTCACAAGCACGCACCGGCTAGAGCACGTGTGCCCGGAACATCAGCACCGGATCAGGTGCAGCAGCAGCACGGCGTGCAGCAGCAGCAGCTGCTCGCACCGGCGGACGCGGACAGCTCGGTCAGGCCGTAGCCGGCGGTCACCGAAGCGGGCACAACCTCGCCCAGGTCCACGAGCTCGAAGGCGCTGTCGTCCAGCACCAGGTCGTTGAATCCCTCCATGGCTCGTACACCTCCTTTCTTTCTTTGAATTCGACGGGTGGTTCGGATCGGCACCGGATCAGGTGCAGGAGCAGCACGGGGTGCAGCAGCAGCAGCTGCTGGCACCGCCGGACGCGGACAGCTCGGTCAGGCCGTAGCCGGCGGTCACCGAAGCGGGCACAACCTCGCCCAGGTCCACGAGCTCGAAGGCGCTGTCGTCCAGCACCAGGTCGTTGAATCCCTCCATTTCTTGCACACCTCCTCTCGCGTGAGTCACAGTGATTTCACCTCGGGCAGAACCTGGTCGCAGAAGAGCTCCAGGGTCTGCCGAGCCTCGGGGAGCGGCATCGCACCGAAATCGATCTGCCAGAGGATCTGGTCGACGCCGCCGATGTGGTGGTTGAACGCGCGGATCCGGTCGATGACGGTGGCCGGGGATCCGACGATCGCACCACCTTCGGTGAAGAGCTTTGAGGGCTTGAGGCCGCGCAGCATCCAGCCGAATCCGGAGTAGCCGCGGTAGGCGGAGGATTCCCTCCGGTCCCACGGGCTCACGGCCTCGGCCCAGACGTCCAGGTAGCGGCGCAGGTAGGTTTCGGCGATCTGCTCCGCCTGCTCGTCGGTCTCCGCGACCACCAGCGGCAGGCTTGCCGCCACCCGGGGTCGCAGACCCGAACCGCCGTGCGCGACCTGGAACGCGTCGCGGTAGAGGTCGAGTTGGCCGCGGAACTCGTGCGGCGAGATCATCGGGGTGATCAGCAGCCCGAGCCCCTCCGTGCCCAGCCAGGCGAAGTTCTCCGGCGTGCGGACAGCGGCGCCCCACATCGGCGGATGCGGCTGCTGGGTGGGCCGCGGCCGTCCGGTCACGTCTCGGTAGGAGAAGAACGGGGTCTGCTCGGTGACGTTCTCCTCGGTCCAGATCCGCCGCACCGCGCGAATGGTCTCGCGGTAGCGGTCGTTGCTCTCGTCCATCGGAACGCCGAGCGCGTCGAACTCGTCGGGCAGGTACGCCCGGGCGAAACCCACATCGAGCCGGCCGCCGCTGAGCGCGTCCAGTTGCGCGGCTTCGGCAGCCAGTTGGATCGGATGGTGGAAGACCGGAAGGACGCAACCGGTGATCAGCCGGACCGAGTTCGTCCGAGCGGCCACGGCCGACAGGAAGCCCAGCGGACTCGGGCAGTAGCCGCCGTAGTGGTGGAGGTAGTGCTCGGTCATCTTGACCGAATCCAGGCCACCCAGTTCGGCCTGTACCGACAATTCCAGCGCGTCGCTGAAATAGGTCTGCGGAGATTTCATCTCCGGCTTGCAGTCGGGAAGAAAGGAAAGCCCGAAGCGCACCGATACCACTCCCTAGCAACCGGATATCCACCGGATGGACGTCTGGGGTTCGCACCCACGCGGTCCGCGGGTCCTTTCGGCACCACCGGGGTGTTTCGCGGCAGACGCTACATCGGGCCAGAGGGGGCGTCAATCCGCGTATCAGCGGCCGTCCGTCGGGTATTCGAGCAGGTATCCCCGAGGATACTTACGATGCGAAGTGTGCGCTATTGACGCGTGTGCCGGGCGCTGCGACCGTATTCGGGCTGGCAACTCGTGCGCAGCCGAGCCCGTGCGTACGGGATGTCAACCTCAACCGACTTCTTTCCGTACGGACGGGCAGCTATGACCTCCACCATGGACGTGACCCACTTCGCCGCCGCCGCCTCACCGCCGCCGGCGCCCGCAGGGAAGAAGTCGGTGCAGCTCGTCGAGTTCACCGCGATGCACGGCGTCCGGTACAGCGTCACCCTCGGGTATCTCAAGGCGACCGCGATGGCGGACCCGGTCATCGACGCGGCCTACGACTTCCGGATCAACGTGCGGGAGCAGAGCGGCGGGGAGCAGGCGATGACGGCGCTGCTCGACTCCTGGGACGAGCCCTTCGTCGTCGGGCTGACCGTGTACTTCTGGAACCGGGCCCAGTCCCTGGAGCTCGCCCGCCTGGTCAAGGAGCGCTGGCCGGCCTGCCGCGTCGTGATCGGCGGCAACGACGTCAGCCACCAGCAGGACCCGCTGTTCGCCGAGGCGCCCTGGGTGGACGTGCTGGTGCACGGCGAGGGCGAGCTGCGCTTCCGCGACCTGCTGCACCGGTTCCTCGCCGACGGCGACCTCGCCACGATCCCCGGCATCAGCCACTGGTCGGACGGCGCCGTCGTCACCAACGCGGACGCGGACCGGATCACCGACCTGGACCAGATCGTGTCGCCGATCCTCACCCCGGTGTACTCCGACGAGGAGATCACCGGCTCGTCCATGATCGTGTACGAGACCAACCGCGGCTGCCCGTACAAGTGCTCGTTCTGCTACTGGGGCGGCGCCACCAACTCCAAGGTGCGCCAGTTCGACCTCGACCGGATCTTCGCCGAGCTGGACCGGCTGATCCGGCTGATGCCCACGGACGCGACGCTGTTCATCGCGGACGCGAACTTCGGCATCCTCGCCCGGGACCGGCAGATCGCCGAGCGGATCGTGGAACTGAGCCGGCGCTACGACAAGCGGATGCTCGTCAGCACCAACTGGGCCAAGAACGGCAACGAGCGCATCGTGCAGATCGCGAGCATGCTGCACGAGGCCGAACTGACCGGTGCGATCACGCTCTCCGCGCAGTCCTTCGACGCCAACGTCCTGAAGATCGCCAACCGCGCCAACATCCGCACCGACCACTACCGCCGCTTGCTGTCCCGGTTCCGCGAACTCGACATCCCCACCTACACGGACCTGATCTGGGGTCTGCCCGGCGAGAGCTACACGACGTACCTGGACGGCATCGAGGAGGTGCTGACCGCAGGCGGCTCGCCGGTGATCTATCCGCTGCTGCTGCTGAACAACACCGACTACTCGCGGGAGTCCTTCCAGGACGAGCACAAGCTGGCGACCCGCTGGATGCCCTGCGACATCACCAACCCCGAACTCGTCGCCGACGTCGTGATCGGGCACAGTGCCATGACCGCCGAGGAGTGGGTGCGCGGCATGGAGTTCCGGGTGGCCATGACGCTGTTCCAGAAGATCCTGCTGCGCTGCTCGCTGCGCGTCCTGCACGCGACCACCGGCGTCCGGCTGGTCGAACTGTGCCGGGAACTCTGGACGTTCCTGCTCGACGACTGCGCCGACCCGTTCCTGCGGGCGATCGCCCGCAACATCGGTGCCACCTACCGGGAGCCGGCGGACCTGGACATGGCGCTGCTCAGGAGAGTCATCGGCGACCAGATCGTGGTGCCCGAGGAGATGCACTTCCAGGCGCTGCTCTGCCGCATCATCGGCACCGAGCGCGCCACGACGGACCTGCTCCGCGCAGCGGTCGACCGGCTCTGCGACCGGCTCACCGACGCCGGGCACCGGATCGACCGCACCCTGCTCGACGGCGCGCTGGCGCTCGACTTCGCGGCGACCACGATCCTGCGCGGAATCCTGCGCAAGGACGTCCAGGAGGCCGAGTTCGCCGTGCCGCGGTCGGCCTGGGACCTGCTCGTCGACGCCGGTGACGTGCCGTCGGGTCTCGACGTGAGCGGACAGGACCACACCGTGCACGGCACGGTGTGGTCACCGGACCGCTGGCTCGACTACCCGATCAGCGTGTACGCGCTGGCGATCTGGCACGGCACCGGCCGGCCGCTGCACGACCTGCTGTTCGACCTGCCCGACCGGGCCGGGGCCGTCGCCTGACCGACCACGACCGGATCACGGTCGCAGCAGGCCGTCCAGGAAGGCGTTCCCGAACACCCGGTGCGGGTCGTACCGGTCGAGCACGGCGACGGCCTCGTCCCAGCCGGGGCCGCCGCCGGCCCGCAGGCTGTCCGGAATGGTCCGCCGGAGCAGCTCGGGGTCGGCCCAGGTGGCGTCCGCGGTGTACGCCCAGCCCTTCGACCACTCGACCCGCAGCCCGGCCCGCCTGCCGTCGAACACGCGCAGCAGGAACTGCTCGATGTCCCGGGAGAAGCGTTCCCGGCCCGGGGTGGTGGGGAAGGTGAGGACGTCCAGCCAGACGGCGGTGTCCCAGTCGGGACGGTCGGGGCGCGGCCGCAGGGCCGACAGCAGCGGCGGGAGGGCGCCCGGCACCCCGGACCAGGCCGGGTCGTCCAGGTCGGTGACCCGGATCTCGACCGGCCCGTTCACCGGGTACTCGCCCCGCCCCTGGTACTCCTTCAGCAGCTGCTGGTAGTAGCCGCAGAATTCGCTCACCACCCACTGCAGATCGGTGCGACGGGCCAGGACGGCGTACCCGCTGGCGGTCACCCGCAGGGTGCTGGGCCGGACGTACTGCAGCACGGTGCGGGACGGGCCCCACAGGTCCGAGCGCAGGCCGCCGCCGAGCAGGTGGGTGAGGGCGTCGCCGCTCAGCAGGTCGCCGAGCAGGCTGCCGGAGAGCAGCAGGTCGCTCACGTCGCCGGTCAGGCCGAGCCGGGCGACCAGGTACTGGAGCTGCCCCAGCAGCGGGGCCAGCTCCCAGGCCCCGCCGGTCAGTCGGGCGACCAGGTCGGAGACGGGCTCGGGGATGTTGTCGGAGAACGGGTAGTTGTACGGCTGCTGGACGGCGTGCGAGCCGAAGGGCTGCCGCGGGCTGGTGCTCCAGACCTTGAGCCAGGGCCGGTCGGTGAACGGGAACCAGATCGCCTCGGCCCGGCCGCTCTCCTCGACGAAGCCGGCCAGGGTGCGGCCGCCGCGGCCGGGCGGGGCGAACAGCTCGTCGGCCGGGATGTCCAGCAGGCTGCGGCAGCGCAGCGGCCGGTCGGCTCCGACCCGGATCTCGACCTCGGTGAGGAAGGCCCGGCCGAGGTGGACCAGGAAGGCCGCCGAGTCGGCCTCGGCACGGTCGAAGGTGCGCAGCCGGTAGCGTCCGCCCGGCTCGTCCCAGACCACGGCGGTCAGCGAGGTGACCTGGTTGCTCAGCGTGCCGTAGCCGTGGCCGGGCACCTGATCGGCGCCCGGCACCCCGGTGCCGTGGCCGCCGATCGCGAGTACGCCGCCGACGGTCAGCTCGCCGGGCGCCGGGCAGGCGGCCACCCCGAGGCCGTGTCCGGCGAGGAAGGCGAGCAGGTCCTCCATGGTGGTGCCGGTCTGCACCCGTACCGTGGACGGGCCGGTCAGCGACATTCCGGTCAGGTGCTCGCCGGTGTCGACGAGCAGCACCCGGGTGGCGGCCGGGGTGCGGTCGGGCACGGTGAGCGGGGCCCAGGTGTGCCGGTAGCCCTGGGCGCGCAGCCGCCAGCCGTTCGCCCGGGCCCAGTCGGCCAGCGCGACCACCTGCTCCGGGGAGGTGGGGGAGCACGTCCACAGCTCGTCAGTGCGCACCTCGCCCGACCAGTTCTGGTACACCCGCCGGTACGGCACCACCCCGGCGGGCAGGCTGGGCGGGGGCGACTGGTCCGCGGACGCGCTGTCCGGCCCGATCGTGCCGCGCAGCAGCCAGGCGGCGCCGCCCAGAACGGCGGACAGCCCCAGCAGCTCCCGCCGGCTCGGACCGGCGCTCTCCCCGACGCCCATGGTGCCCCCAACTGCTCGTGTGTCAGATGGGGCACAGCGTAAAGTGACGGTTCGTCAGATCGGAACGGATTCGTCGATCGACCACCTGAACGAGTGATGGGTATGCGAGATGCGGCTCGGACGGCCCACCCGAACGACCCGCCCGGGGAATGAGCCTCCGGTCCTTCAACGTGCCTGCGAAAAACGGCGCTTCCCAGCAGAATTGTCAGTATGACGATCACCACGGTCGCCCCGCCGCCCACGCACCGCACACCCCTCGCGCTCGCGCGGGGGTTCCTGACCGGTGGCGTGGTCGGCACGTCGCTCGCCGCGCTCGTCGTGGGCGGGATCGTCGAGAACGTGCCGCTGTTCGTCACGGGGTTGGTCCTGCCCGTGGTCTACGGACTGCTGTTCCTCCTCGCCGGTGTGCCGAGGCGTGCCCGGGAGGCGGCGGTCGTGCCCTGTACGGCGCTCGCGATGATCGAGGGTCTGGAGGCCGTCGGGGGCGAGTCGAGCGACATACCGGTGCGGTTCGAGCTCACCGTCGCGCCGGACGACGGGCCGGCGTACCGGGTCGAGATCACGCAGGACATCAACCTCGTGGACCTGTCCGACTACCGGCCGCGCGGCGTTGTGGTGGTCCAGTACCCGCCGGACCGGCCGTGGCGGGTGCGGATCGTCAAGCGGCCGACACCGGAGTGGGAGGGCCGGGTGGCCTCGGCCCGCCTCGACTCGGCGCCCGGGACGGCCAGGGTGGCCGCGCCCCCGGAGGGCCGCGCCTTCGGCTTCGTCGTGCTGCTCGGGCTGCTGCTCGGTGCGGTCGTCGTGGTCCTGCCATTCCGCGCGGACCTCTTCGACCGGAACGACACCGCGAAGTCGCCTTCGGCCGCGCCGCCGTCCGTCTCCTCCACGTCGTCGACCACAGTGGTGTCGTCGGCGTCCGGAACGGTCGCCCTGGGCCCGGGCCGGTCGTTTCTCGACACGGGTGAACTGGACCGGGCCGTGGGCTCGCTCACCACGGGTGGGGACGCACGCCAGGCGCTCACCGTTGTCGTGCAGGAACAGCTGCTGTCGGTCGTGTTCTTGCCGACCGGAATGCAGGCCTCGGGGTTCGACCTCCGCGCGCTGCCCTACGACCGTGTCCCCGCCCTGGTGGAGGAGGCCACCACCACCCTCGGTGTCGACTCCCCGAGCACCTGGCAGATCACCGCCGACCGCCTCACCGGCGGGGTCGCCGTCAGAGTCTCGGTGACCGGCCCCGAAGGCACCGCCTATCTGGAGGCGGATGGACAGGGCAAGGTCGTGCGGCGCGTCTCGGCAGGAGGCTGACCCATGGACTGGCACATGTATCCGGTGCTGTGGTGCGGGGTGTTCGGCACGTGGGCGCTGGTCGGATACGGGCTGTCACTGGCCGGGATGACCCGGGCGCAGCGGACGGTCCGGGCGATCGGGCGGATCGAGCGGGTGGGGGAGCCTCGGCACGGAAGCTCCCCGAAGGACGGGATAGCCGTGGTCGTCTCGTTCCAAGACCCGTCCACCGGGGAGGAGTTCACCGTCACCAACGACGGTGGGCCGGGCGAGAGGATCAGCGTGGCCTGGACGGGCCGGGAGATCGGCGTGCACTACCCGCGCGGCAGACCCCACGACTTCCGGTTCGCCGACCACCGCTCCGAAGGCGGGCGCGGCCTCGGTTGGCCCAACTTCGCGCTCTTCCTCGTCTACGCCGGTCTGGTCGTCGTCGCCGCGATCGACCGGGGCTGGCCGTGGGCGCTGCTCGGCTTCTGCGGGCCGTGGGCCCTCTCCGGGGTGTACCACCTGCCCGGCAACATCCGCGACCGGAACCGCCGTCTCGGCGAACTGGCCGCCATGGCCGCCGTACCCGGCCGCGTCGTTGCCGTGCTCAAGAGCGTCAGCACCGACGACGATGGCTACACCTCCACCCGCCTGGTACCGGTCGTCACCTTCACCACCCTCGACGGCAGGGCTGTCACGGCCTACTGCGAGTCAGGCCTGCGGAACCCCGCCGGATCGCAGGGCCTGGACGTCACGATCCACTACGCCCCCGCCGACCTGGCCGTCCTCACCCTGGACGTCGAGGCCGAACGCCGTTCCTGGAAGCGGGACATGGCCGTCAACGTGGTGGGTGTGCTGGTCGTGGCAGCGGCGGCCGTGGTGGGGGTGGTCGCGCTGTGACACGGCGGGCTATGTTCCCGCCATGGATCCGTTCACGTTCGACTACGAGGACTTGCATCTGCGCGTGGACCGGGGGGTGTTCGAGCTGTTCGGCCCGCGTGGTTCCGAGCTGAGGGTGCCGCTGCGGTGGCTCGGGGCGTTGGTGCACTACAAGAAGCCCGACCGGCCCGGCACGTTGCTCATCGGCACCGTACGTGATCCGGACGCTGCGCTCTACGGCACCGACCGGGCCGCCTTCTGGTACAGCACCTCGCCCGCGTTCCAGGTGCCGCCCGATGACGAGCCGTTGTTCCGCGCGTACTTCACCGAGGTGGCCGCGCTCGCCGACCGGAGGGTGGTCTGACCTGGATCAGGCGGTGCCGAAGGTGTTCCAGCACGAGCGCGTGTACATCCAGGTCGACCGGGGGATCGTCGAGGTCTTCCGGCGCAGTAACGTCATCGGGCCGTACCGCTACCCGCCGGCCCGGGTGACGGTGTACGCCGAGGCGCGTCGAGGGGGCCGGACCCGGCTGCACTTCGGGATCGCCGAGGACCTGGGCGAACCGATCTACGGGTGTGTGCCGACCCTGCCCGGAGCGCTGGGAAGAGAGGTACGGCACGTAGGCGCGCCAGTCGCGGGGCGGCAGGAGCGCACCAAGATTGTGTCGCAGTGGCCATGATTTTGCGTCAACTGTCCGAAATGCAGCAGCCCGACGGCCGGCGGCGTCACCGGCGCACCGAGTGTCGTGGTCAGGACCACGGCGCCGCCCACCGCGACGATCGGCAGTGCGTATGCCGCCGGCGAGGCCGCCGAGCACGGTTGCGGGCAACGACCCCGCTTGCTCTGCGGGGTCATCTCACTCATCCCCGGCGCACCGACCGGGTTGGCGTGCTGTCAGCTCGTCGATCCACGCCCCGTGCCGGTGTGGCCGTACCGGCGCTGGAACCGCTCGACGCGGCCGGCGGTGTCCAGGACGCGGGCGGTGCCGGTGTAGAAGGGGTGGCTGGCCGAGGAGATCTCGACGTCGATGACGGGGTAGGTGTTGCCGTCCTCCCACTCGATCGTGCGGGTGCTGGTGGCGGTCGAGCGCGTGAGGAAGGCGAGGCCGCCGGACTTGTCGCGGAAGACGACGGGGCGGTACTCGGGGTGGATGCCGGGCTTCATGGGGTGTGCCTCCAGGGGATTGGTCAGCGCTCTTCGCGGAAGTCGACGTGCTGCTTGACGATCGGGTCGTACTTGCGCAGGACCAGCCGGTCGGGGTCGTTGCGGCGGTTCTTGCGGGTCACGTAGGTGTAGCCGGTCCCGGCGGTGGAGCGGAGCTTGATGATCGGGCGCAGTTCGTTGCGGGCCATGAGGTCCTCTCTGGGGTTGGTTGGGCGGGGGATGGCATCACTATAGCAAAATGAAATCCGTTTTCATCTAGGCTACTGTGGGGAGCGCATCCCGGGGCCGTCCCGCCTGTCCCGGGATGCGCAGCCCTTGCACGCCCGCACCCGCCGCACATGGAGTCCCCCGATGTCTGCTCACTGCCAACTGACCGGTCGCAAGCCGGGGTTCGGCAATGCGATCTCGCACTCGCACCGCCGCACCCGCCGCCGCTTCGACCCGAACATCCAGCGCAAGCGCTACTGGCTGCCCAGCGAAGGCCGCTTCGTGCGTCTCACGCTCAGCGCCAAGGGCCTGAAGACCGTCGACGCGATCGGCATCGAGGCCGCTGTCAGCCGGATCCGGGCCCGTGGGGAGAAGGTCTGATGGCCAAGCGGAGCAAGGTGGCGAAGAACGAGAAGCGCCGTGCCGTCGTCGCCCGGTACGCCGAGCGGCGGGCCGAGCTGAAGAAGGTCGTCGCGAGCCCGTCGAGCACTCCCGAGGAGCGGGCCGCCGCCCAGCGCGGGCTCGCCCGCCAGCCGCGCGATGCCAGCGCGACCCGCGTGCGCAACCGCGACAGCGTGGACGGCCGGCCGCGCGGCTACCAGCGTGCCTTCGGCCTGTCCCGGATCAACCTCCGAGTCATGGCCCATGCCGGGCAGCTGCCCGGCGTCCGCAAGTCCAGCTGGTGAAGGGGGACCTCGTGTCCGATGACGTGAAGCTCCCGGTCGTCGTGGTGGCCGGGCTGCACGAGGATGTCCGCCGCCGGGTGGTGGACGAGCTGCTGGCCGGTGGCGTGGACGCGGTCGTGCTCCACCACGACCTGCGCGCCGCCTCGCAGGGCACCGTCCACCGTGAAATTCGCGACGGCGAGCGCGTGTTCGGTCGGGCTGAGGTCGAGCTCACCAACAACTGCCCCTGCTGCGCTCTGCGCGAGGACCTGTTGCCGGAGCTGCTGGGGATCGCCGAGGATGGTCAAATCGGTTTGGTCATAGTCGAGTTGTGGGGAGGAAGTGACCCGCATCCGGCCGTCGAGCTGATCGCCGGAGGCGAGGTGGACGGCCGCTGCCTGCACGAGGTGGTCGAACTCGCCGGCGTGGTCACGGCCGTGGACCCGCTGCGGGTGGTCGGCGAGCTGTCCGTCTCCGACGACCTGGTCGAGCACGGCCTGCACACCTGCGCCGACGACGCCCGTACCTGCGCCGAGGCGCTGGCCCACCAGATCGAGTACGCCGCCGTGCTGGCCGTCCCGCGGGCCGGCCGGGACGGTGACACCCCGGAACGGCGGGCCGGGCTCGCCGTCCTCGGTCAACTGCACCCGACCGCGCGGACCGTGCGCCTCGGCACGGGCGAGCTGATCCGCGTGGCGCTCGGCGGCTTCGATGTCGCGGCCGCCCGCGACCGGGTCAACCCGGCGCTCGCGCTGCTGCCGCAGCAGCACGACGAGGCGGGCGTGGCCACGGTGGTGTGGGAGCGACGCAGACCGCTGCACCCCGGGCGGCTGTATGAGGCCCTGGAGCTGCTGGTTCCCGCCGCCCAGCGCAGCCGCGGCCGGTTCTGGCTGGCCAACCGCCCCGACCTGATGCTGGCCTGGGACGCCGCAGGGGCCAACCTGGCGGTCGAGGAGTGCGGGCCCTGGCTGGCCTCGCTGCCCGACGCGGCCTGGGAGCTCTACCCGCCCGCGCGCCGGGCTGCCGCCGCGCTCGACTGGCACCCCCTGCACGGCGACCGGGTCCAGCAGCTCAGCTTCACCGCCGTGGGCCTGGACGCCGACGGGATCGTCGAACTGCTCGACTCCTGCCTGCTCACCGACGCCGAACTGCTGGCGGGTGAACAGGGCTGGAAGGCGCTGCCGGACGCGTTCGAGGATCTGCTCGAACCCGTCTCCTGATCACCTGCCCGAACCGAACGAAGGACCCGAGATGGCCAAGCGCCCCGGCCCCGCACGGCCGGCCAAGCCCCGCCCCAACCCCCTGATCGAGGCGGGCATCACGTACGTCGACTACAAGGACACCACCCTTCCCCCAGCCTTCGGCCGGGGGTGCCCCCATCGGAAGTTCATCTCCGACCGCGGCAAGATCCGCAGCCGCCGGGTCACCCGCCTGACCGTCCAGCAGCAGAAGGCCATGGCCCGCGCCATCAAGAACGCCCGCGAGATGGCACTGCTGCCGTACGCCTCCAGGGCAAAGGCCGACCGGTGACGGGATCGCCGCCGACCGCTGCGCCGGCCAGGCTCCCGGTGACCGTGCTCTCGGGCTTCCTCGGCGCGGGGAAGACCACGCTGCTCAACCACGTCCTGAACAACCGGGACGGGCTGCGGGTCGCGATCATCGTCAACGACATGAGCGAGGTCAACATCGACGCCGCACTGGTCCGCGACGGTGGGGCGGCTCTGTCCCGGACCGAGGAGCGGCTGGTCGAGATGACCAACGGGTGCATCTGCTGCACCCTGCGCGACGACCTGCTGGAGGAGGTCGACCGGCTCGCGCGGGAAGGCCGCTTCGACTACCTGCTGATCGAGTCCAGCGGCATCTCCGAGCCCATGCCGGTCGCAGCCACCTTCGCGTTCGAACGTGACGACGGCGCCAGACTCGGTGACGTCGCCCGGCTGGACACCATGGTCACCGTGGTCGACGCTGCCAACTTCCTGCCCGAACTTCGCGGTGGCGACGAGCTGACCGCGCGCGGACTCGACCAGTACGAGGACGACGACCGTACCGTCAGCGACCTGCTGATCGAGCAGGTGGAGTTCGCCGACGTCCTCGTGCTCAACAAGACCGACCTGGTGTCCGCCGAGGAGGCGGACCGGTTGGCCGCGGCACTGGGCCGGCTCAACCCCGCCGCCCGGATCGTGCGGGCGACCGGTGGCCGCGTCCCTCCCGCCGATCTGCTCGGCACCGGCCTGTTCGACCTGACCCGGGCGCAGGAGGCGCCGGGCTGGGTGGCCGAGCTCAACGGTGACCACGTGCCGGAGACCGAGGAGTACGGCATCGGCAGCCTGGTCTACCGCGCCGACCGGCCCTTCCATCCGGGCCGGCTCTGGGAGCTGGTGAGTCGGCGCCTGGATGCCGGGGAGTTCGGCTCGGTGCTGCGCTCCAAGGGGTTCTTCTGGCTGGCCTCCCGGCCGACCGTCACCGGACTGTGGTCCCAGGCCGGTGCGGTCGCCCGGTTCGAGCCTTCCGGTGTGCGCCTCGCCGACTCCGAACAGCACGAGGGCGGACAGGAGTTGGTGTTCATCGGCACCGGACTCCGGAAGGACGGGCTGCGCGCCGCGCTCGCCCACTGCCTGCTGGACGACCTCGAACATGCCGCCGGACCGGCCGTCTGGACCACCCTCGACGACCCGTTTCCCGCGTGGGACGCGCACCACTCCCAGCGCGATCACGACCACGCCCACCTGGCGTAGGACCCAGACCTCAGAAGGAGCCCACCATGGCCGTACCCAAGCGGAAGATGTCCCGGAGCAACACCCGGCACCGGCGCGCGCAGTGGAAGGCGAGCACCCCGGACCTCGTGCCGGTCACCGTCAACGGCCGCGAGCACCTGGTGCCGCGCCGACTGGTCCGCGCCTATGAGCGGGGACTGCTGACGCCGGAGCCGTAGGAACACCAGGGAGGGGCCGCAGCCCAGGGCTGCGGCCCCGCTGCCGTTTCGGCAGCCCGCTGGTGGTCGGGATCCGGGAGTGCTCGACCGACTTCGGACGTCGGCTACGGCACCCGGGCGGTGAACAACTGCCGGCCGAGGAGCGTCAACGGATGGTTCTCGTCGGGCAGCGTGAGAACCGTGCCGATTCCGGCGCCGGCGAGCGCGTCGAGCCATCGGTCGCGGGACGCGGCAGGGGAGCCGGAGCCGAACCGCGCGACCGGGTGGAGGAACACACGTGAGATCAGCGCCTCGTACGGTTCGAGGATCGGCTCGGTGAGCAGGAGCCAGCCCCCCGGGACGAGCAGCGCGGCGAGCCGGCGGGCCGTGGTCCCGGGGTCGGGGGAGTCGCCGAGTGCCCCGGTGGCGACGATCACGTCGAAGGAGCCGGGCCGGGGGCCGTGCTCGCCGGGCTCGCCGTGCAGGTCGAAGAGGGCGCAGCGCACCCGGGCGTGCCTCGCCAGCCGTGACCGGGCTGCGGCGAGCAGGAGTTCGGAGGCGTCGGTGCACAGGTAGTCGACGGCGGGCCCGGGGTTGCCCTCGGCGGCGAGGGCGGTCGCGATCGCGGCGGTGGTGTGGCCGGTGCCGGCGCCGATCTCCAGGACCCGCAGTGGACCGGGTCCGGAGTGGGCGAGCGCGATGTCCCGTAGCGTGGTGGTCAGTGCGGTGGTGAAGTAGCGGCCGGTCGCTGTCTGCCGCCCGAAGGCGTCCGCGATCCGCATGCTGCCTTTGGGGAGGAGCAGATCGGCCGCCCGGCGCTCGCCGGCCAGCAGTGCGGGCAGGCGCTCGGCGCAGCGGCGGAGGAAATCGATGACGGTCGCCGAGCCGAGGTGGCCGGTCCAGGCGTCGGCGGCCAGCTTCCAGAGCGTGGCGATCGCGGCGGGCTCGACCGGTATGCGGGCGCGGTGGAGCCGTCCGTCACTGGTGATCAGGCCGTGGTCGGCCAGGACCTCGAGCCACCGTTCCACCAGCGGCCGGTACTCCGACGTGACCCGGGCCGCGTCGAGGATGTCGGTGAGAGTGTGGTCCCGGGCGGGGTCCGTCAGGACGCCGCGGTGCTGGAGCGCGATCAGCATCGAGGCGAGGACGGCCGCCTCCAGCCGTTCGGTGAAGGTGCGGGCCTGCTCGGCGGAGATCCCGATGCCGTGCTTCCACGCCTGGGCCGCGGCGGCGGCCGTCACGGTGTGGAGGGTGGTGTCGGCCGCCTCGGGCCCGGTGTGCGGCTCGCGAACGTGCGCCACGACCGCCCCCAGGGCATCGACGGCGGCGTACACGTCCTCCTGCCGGGGTTCGGGGCCGATGTGCACCACTCGCCGCAGCCTGCTCAGGTCGTTCGCGTGGAGGCCGGACACGCGGACGAGGCGCCACAGCAGGTCGGACGGCAGGCTCAGGTGGGTCGTCCTCGATCCGGCCAGCCGGGCGAGGACGTGGGAGGGCGACTGGTCCGGCTCGCCGCAGATCACGGTGCCGCCGGCAAGGACGGTCGCGAGCGCGAGATCCACCGCGAGCTCGCTGACCGGGTAGGCCACGGTGTGCCGGATGGGCGGTGGGCCGAGGATGCCCGCCCAGTGGCGCAGCCGCCGCTCGGCCGGATCGGACCCGCGGGTCGGGAAGGCCGGCAGGTGTGCGACACGTCCGGCCACCGCCTCCGCCAGCCCCTCCGGCACCTTGCCCCGCAGCAGGGCGTTGCCGCTGACGGGCCGGCCCTCGGCCGTCATCAGGGCGGGTCGGTCGCCGAGCGCGCGGAGGGCGCGCAGCAGCGGATGGGTGTAGGACACGGCGTCAACTCCGGGCTCGGCGGCGGAAGCGGGACCACTGAATCACAGGAGCGGACTTGGAGACAATGGTTTTCATGTCTGATTGCGGGCGCGGAGCTCACGGCAGCACGGGCTGGATCGTGTCCCGGTAGGGGTTGCGCGGCTGGGGGATCCGCGTCAGTGCGGTGGCGTCGAGTCCGGGCGCGGACCGGCCGGAGGTCGGCCGCCAGACGCCGGTGACGGTGACCCAGGTGTCGGCCGGCGGTGCGGTGATGCCGTGGATCGCGACCTTCAGGGTGCGGGCGTCGGCCGCGCAGCAGGTGACGATGACCCGGCTGAGCTGCCAGGTGCCGTCGGCGGCGGGTGCGGCGAAGCCGGTGAGCCGGACGGTGCGGCCGGCGAGGGAGTGGCTGTCGTCCCAGGCGGCTCGGGCGGTGAAGTCGGTCAGGGTGAGGTCGAGGGTGCCCTGATCGGGGAGCGCGGAGAAGTGGGTGCGCCTGGCGATCGCGCCGGACCCGTCGTGGGCGACGGTGTACGAGCCGAGCGCGGGCGGAGCGAAGATCAGCAGCATGGCGGCCGGCGGTGCCAACAGCCAGGCGGATCGCGGCCGGTGCTGCGGATCGCGTCGTCCGTCGCCGGCCAGGACGGACACCAGTCCGAGCAGCAGCAGCACCGCGCCCGAGGCGATCAGCAGGGGCCGCAGCCCCTCCTTGACGTACCGCAGGTAGAGGTCGCTCAGCAGGCTGACCCGCAGCAGCGCGGCGCCGGTCAGTACGAGCAGCAGGGCCGAGGCGTGCCGTCTCACAGCAGCCACGCCCCGATCAGTCCGCTGCACAGCACCGCTACGCAGAACGTCGCGGTCGAGAACCGGACCGCGAAGGCACGGCCGAAGGTGCCGGCCTGGAGGGCGATCAGTTTCAGGTCGACCATCGGGCCGACCACCATGAAGGCGAGTCGGGCGGTGGACGAGAAGCCGCTGAGCGACGCGGCGACGAACGCGTCGGCCTCGGAGCAGATCGACAAGGCCACCGCGAGTACGGCGAGCAGCAGGACGGACAGCCGCGGCGAGCCGGTGAAGGTCTCCAGCAGGGGTGGCGGAACGGCCACGTTGGAGGTGGCGGCCGCTGCCGCGCCGAACACCAGGAAGCCGCCTGCGTGCAGGAAGTCGTGCTGCAGGCCGCGTCGGAACGCCACCAGGCGTCCGCCCTCGTGCTGCTTCCCGACGCTCGGTGTCCGAAGCCACTCGGTGCGCCCGGCGCCGAGCCAGAGCAGGCCCATCGTGACCGAGGTGACGAGCGAGGCGACCAACCGTGCCATCACCATCGCGGGATGGCCCGGGAAGGCCAGTGAAGTCGCCACCAGCACCACCGGGTTGATCGCGGGTGCCGAGAGCAGGAAGGCCAGGGCGGCGGCGGGAGTCACTCCGCGCCGCATCAGGCTTCCGGCCACCGGTACCGAGGCGCACTCGCAGCCGGGCAGCACGACCCCGGCCGCGCCGGCCGTTACGACGGCGGCCGCCGGGTTGCGGGGCAGTACGCGGCTGAGCAGCCGGTCGGGGACGAAGGCGCCGATCGTGGCCGACACCACCGTGCCGAGCAGCAGGAACGGCATGCTCTGCAGGACGACGGCGCGAGCACGGTCCGCCAGGCCTCGAAGGCGGGGTCCTCGACCCAGCCCAGGAGATCGGGTGCGGCCATCAGGCCGGCGCTGCCGATGGCCAGCAGCGCGAACCCGCCCACCACCGTCATCACCAGCGCGCGCAGCAGACGCCACACCGCCTCGCTCGAACCGGCCGTCTCCTTGTCCACGAGCACCGGAGCCTAAGGCCTGTCCGACGCGGCCGAGGTCAAGGTTTGGCAATGGTTTTCATTTTTTCCTACGGGTGGATGGTGATGAAAACCATTCCCATCTACTGTGTGGGGTGTTCCCGGCACCCGAGCCACCAGGAGACCTTCCCCATGCGTTCCGCCAGACTTGCCGCCGCCGCTGCCATCGCGCTGCTCGCCGCAACCAGCGCCTGCTCGACCGCGCCCACGCCCGTCCCGTCCTCCGATGCGGGCGGCGCCGGCAAGGTCGTCCAGGTCGTCGCGGCCGAGAACTTCTGGGGCTCGATAGCCGCCCAGCTCGGCGGCGAGCACGCCAAGGTGGGCAACATCATCAACAGCCCGGACGCCGACCCGCACGACTACGAGCCCACCGCCGCCGACGGCCGCGCCGTCGCGGGCGCCCAGTACGTCATCACCAACGGCATCGGCTACGACGCCTGGACGGACAAGCTGCTCGGCGCCAACCCCGCATCCGGCCGGACCGTGCTCAAGGTCGGCGACCTGGTGGGCATCAAGGAGGGCGGCAACCCGCACCGCTGGTACTCGCCGGAGGACGTCCACCAGGTCATCGACCGGATCACCGCCGACTACCAGAAGATCGACCCGGCCGACGCCGCCTACTTCGACGCCCGGAAGGCCGACTTCCTGAGCAAGAGCCTGGCCCCGTACGACCAGGCGATCGCGCAGATCAAGGCCACCTACGCCGGAACCCCGATCGGCGCCTCGGAGTCGATCGTCACCCCGCTCGCCGAGAGCCTCGGCCTCAAGCTGCTCACCCCCGAGAGCTTCCTCGACGCCACCAGCGAGGGCACCGACCCGACCGCCGCCGACAAGGCCACCATCGACCAGCAGATCGCGACCAAGCAGATCAAGATCTACGTCTACAACAGCCAGAACGACACCCCGGACATCAAGGCGCAGGTCGAGGCGGCCAAGGCCCAGGGCATCCCGGTCGCCACCGTCACCGAGACGCCCACCCCGGGCAACGCCGGCTTCCAGGACTGGCAGACCGCCGAACTCCAGGGCATCGCCGCCGCGTTGAAGCAGGCGACCGGCAAGTGACCGCCCAGCCGATCGAGCAGGCCGCGGTGCCCGCACCTGCCCACGCCGGAGCGCCCGTGCTCCAGTTGACCGGCGCGGCCGTCCGGGTCGGCGGTCGCACGCTCTGGTCGGGAGTCGATCTCACCATCGGGGCCGGGGAGTTCACCGCTGTCCTCGGCCCCAACGGGGTCGGCAAGTCGACCCTGCTGAAGACGCTGCTCGGGGCCGCTCCCACGGCGGCCGGGGAGATCCGGGCCCCCGGGCGTACGGAGATCGGCTACCTGCCGCAGCGCCGCACCTTCGACGCGGGCGTACGGATCCGCGGGATCGACGTGGTGCGCCTCGGCCTGGACGGCCACCGCTGGGGCCTGCCAGTGCCGTTCCTCAACCGTGCCCGGCGGCGCGCCGAACGCAGGCGCATCGACGAGGCCATCGAGTCGACCGGCGCCACCGGCTACGCCCACCGGCCGATCGGCGAGTGCTCCGGCGGCGAACAGCAACGCCTGCTGCTCGCCCAGGCCCTGGTCACCCGCCCCCGGCTGCTGCTGCTCGACGAGCCGCTCGACAGCCTCGACCTGCCGAACCAGAGCGCCGTCGCCGCCCTGCTCGGCCGGATCTGCCGCGAGGACGGCGTGGCGGTCGTCATGGTCGCCCACGACGTCAACCCGATCCTCCACCACCTCGACCGGGTCGTGTACCTCGCCGAGGGCCGAGCCGTCACCGGCCCGCCCCGTGAGGTGATCACCTCCGAGACCCTCACCCGGCTCTACGGCGCCCCCGTCGAGGTGCTGCGCACCACCGACGGTCGACTGGTCGTGGTCGGAATGCCGGACGAATGCCGGAGCGGTGGCCCGTGCTGCTAGCCGAGACCACTCCGTACGCGTTCACGTGGAACCTGGTCGCCGACGTCCGGGAGATGTGGTCCTTCCCCTTCATGGTCAACGCCTTCCGCGCCGGGGCGATCGTCGCCGTGGTCGCCGGAGCCGTGGGCTGGTTCATGGTGCTGCGCCGGCAGACCTTCGCCGGGCACACCCTGTCCGTCGTCGCCTTCCCCGGTGCCGCCCTCGCCACCCTCATCGGGGTGTCCACCGCGGTCGGGTACCTGGGCGCCTGCCTGCTCGCGGCCGTGGTGATCGCCGGCCTTCGCGAGAGCGGCCGGTCCGGCGTGGCCGTGGAATCCGCGGCCACCGGTACGGTGCAGGCGTTCGCGCTGGCCTGCGGCTTTCTCTTCGTCACCCTCTACAAGGGGATGCTCGGCGGCCCGCAGGCCCTGCTGTTCGGGACCTTCCTCGGCATCACCACCGGCCAGGTGGCCCTGCTCACGGTCGTCGGGGCCGTGGTCCTCACGCTGCTGGCGGCCTTCGGCCGTCCGCTGCTGTTCGCCTCCTCGGATCGGGAGGTCGCGGCCGCGCGCGGCGTGCCGGTGCGAGCGCTCGGTGCGGGCTTCCTGCTCCTGCTCGGCGCGGCGACGGCGGAGGCGAGCCAGATCACCGGCAGCCTGCTGGTGTTCGCGCTGCTTGTGGTGCCCGCCGCCACCGCCCAGGTGCTCACCGCCCGGCCGGTCCTCGGGCTCGCGCTCACGGTGCTCCTCGGCCTCGCCGCCTGCTGGCTCGGGCTGATCGCGGCCTTCTACCAGCCGTACCCGCTGGGCTTCTTCGTCACCACCTTCGCCTTCGCCGGGTACGTCCTGGCGCAGCTGACCAGGGCGGTACGAGGCGCTGTGGGACGGGTGGCGCTGCCGACGGGAGCCACGTCGTGATCACGGCCCTGTCCCATCCGTTCTTCCTGCACGCGCTGCTGGCCGGTACCGCCATCGCCCTCGCCTCCGGCCTGGTCGGGTACTTCCTCGTCCTGCGAGCCCAGACCTTCACCGGCGACACCCTCGGACACGTCGCCTTCACCGGTGCCATGGCCGCCCTCGCCGGCGGCTACGACCTGCGACTCGGCCTGTTCGCCGCCACCATCGGCGTCGCCCTGCTGCTCGGCGCGCTCGGCCGTCGCGGCCGACCCGACGACGTCGTCATCGGCACCCTGTTCTCCTGGATCCTCGGACTCGGCACCTTCTTCCTCACCCTCTACACCACCCACCGCAGCAGCACCCAGGGCAACGCCGGAATCACCGTGCTCTTCGGCTCCATCTACGGACTCGATGCCACGCAGACCACCACCGCCGTCCTGATCGCCGCCGGCATCACCACCGCCGTCCTGCTGCTCGCCCGCCCGCTGCTCTTCGCCAGCCTGGACGAGGCGGTCGCCGCCGCGCGCGGCGTACCCGCCACCGCGCTCGGCCTCGGCTTCCTCGCCCTGGCCGGGGCGTGCGCCGCCGAGGTCACCCAGGCCGTCGGCTCGCTGCTGCTGCTCGGCCTGCTCGCCGCCCCGGCGGGCACGGCCATCCGCCTGACCGACCGTCCCTACCGCGCCCTCGGACTGTCCGCCGCACTCGCCGTGCTCGACCTGTGGGCCGGACTCGCGCTAAGCGCCCAGGTCCCCGTCCTGCCACCCAGCTTCAGCATCATGGCCGTCACTGCCACCTGCTACGCCGCCGCTCACCTGGTCGGACCCTAGGGCCGCGACCTGACCACGGAGGCCGCCACCATGCCCCGCAAACGCCAGACCGCTGCGCCCGGCTGGAAGGAGACACCGCAGCGTGTCCTGGTACGGCAGGCGCTCGCCGCCAGCCCCGGCTTCATCACCGCCCAGCTCCTGCACGCCCGGATGATCGC
This sequence comes from Kitasatospora cinereorecta, assembly GCF_024172095.1. Taxonomy (GTDB): domain Bacteria; phylum Actinomycetota; class Actinomycetes; order Streptomycetales; family Streptomycetaceae; genus Kitasatospora; species Kitasatospora cinereorecta. The sequence goes on from NZ_JAMZDX010000002.1 coordinate 1,347,260, forward strand.
CGCCGGCGCGACGGTGGGCCTGAGCACCGTGTACCGGGCGCTGGCCGCGCTCACCGCCGCCGGGTACGCCGACACCGTCCGCGACGACGCCGGCGAACGGCACTACCGCCACCGGCCCGGCGCCGACCACCGCCACTACCTGATCTGCCGCCACTGCGGCCACAGCTTCGCCGTCGACTCCGGCCCGGTCGAGAAGTGGGCCGAGCGCGTCGTGCGCCAGTCGGGGTTCACCGACGTCCACCACACCGTCGAACTCGCCGGCACCTGCACCGACTGCACCGGCACCCGATCGGACGGCCCGTGACGCCACGCCCGCCCGGCCGAGCCTGCCGGGCCGGGAACCCGGCGCCACCGATGATCTGAGGTGGTACCGGGACCGGGTGAGGAGCCGCAGCATGGAGGACAGGCCGCCGGGCGAGGGCGACCCGCACCACCACGAGCCGGCGGCGGGCGCCGCGCACAGCCACGCCCACGGCCCGGCCAGGCCGGTCTCGGCGCACCTGCGCCGGGTCATCGCCGCCGTGCTGGTGCCGTTCGCGGTGGCGGTGGTGGTCGGGCTGATCGTGCTGTGGCCCGGAGGGGTGCCCGCGCACGAGCGCACCGGCGCGGGCTTCGACCAGCAGACGCGAAGCGGCAAGGTCAGCCAGGTGGTCGAGGTGCCCTGCTCGGACCTCAACCCCCAGGACACCGGCACCTGTCGGCAGACCACGGTCGAGGTGACCAGCGGCCCGGACCAGGGGCGCACCTTCACCGTGACGGTCCACCCGGGTGAGCTGCGCCGTTACAGCGTCGGGGAAGGGTTGATCCTCACCTACTCGCCCGACGCGCCGCCGGAACTCCAGTACGCCGTGGCCGACGTCGACCGCGACACCCCGATCGCACTGCTGGCCGGACTCTTCGCGCTGGCCGTCCTGATCGTCGGGCGCTGGCGAGGGCTCACCGCACTCATCGCCCTGGTCATCAGCTTCGCGGTGCTCTCGCTGTTCATCCTCCCGGCCATCCTGCACGGCTCCGATCCGCTGCTGGTCGCGGTGGTCGGTGCCAGCGCCATCATGCTGATCGCGCTGTACCTGTGCCACGGCCTCTCCGCGCGGACCTCGGTCGCCGTGCTCGGCACACTCGTCTCGCTGGTGCTGATCGGGGTGCTGGGCTCGGTGTTCACCAACTGGGCCCACCTCACCGGGAACACCTCCGAGGAGACCGGACTGATCCACGACCTCTACCCCAATATCGAGATCCGCGGCCTGCTGCTGGCCGGCTTCATCATCGGTTCACTCGGTGTGCTGGACGATGTGACGGTCACCCAGACGTCCGCGGTGTGGGAGCTGAAGCAGGCCGACCCGACCATGAACGCCCGCCGCCTGTACACCGCGGGGGTGCGGATCGGCCGCGACCACATCGCCTCCACGGTCAACACCCTGGTACTCGCCTACGCCGGCGCGGCCCTACCGCTCCTGCTGCTCTTCTCCATCGCCCACCGCGACTTCGGCCCAGTGGCCACCAGCGAGATCGTTGCCGAGGAGATTGCCCGGACCCTGGTCGGCAGCATCGGCCTGGTCGCCTCGGTGCCGGTCACCACCGTGCTCGCCGCACTCATCGCCGCGGCGGACCATGACGCTTATTGAAAAGCATTATCATTTTACTATAGGCTGACCGGGTTGCCGGAAGGTTGGGCGGATGACGCCTGCATGCTTGTAGTGAGGAAAAAATGACTGTTCATCAGATATCGCGCCGATCCGCGCTGCGCACATTCGGCGTCGGGGTGGGGGCGGCTCTCGGAAGTGGCCTTTTGGCGGCCTGCGGCAGCAACGGGAAGGATCCGGCCGCCCTGGGCACCGCCGCCGCAAGCGTCGCACCGCGCCGGGGCGGCAAGCTGCGCGCGGCGTTCGCCGGCTCCAGCGCCGAGTCCACCAGTGTCCTGCAGGCCACCGGATCCGCGATCGACTACGTGCGCGCCCGGCTGGTCTGGGACACCCTCGGCGAGCTCGAGGGCAGCTCCGTGGTCTGGCGGCTGGCCGAGTCGGTCGAGCCGAACGCCGACGCGACCCGCTGGACGGTCCGGGTCCGGGACGGAGTCACCTTCAGCGACGGCCGCAGACTCACCGCGCAGGACGTGCTGTTCAGCCTGCGTACCCTGGCCGGGAACCCGACCACCCAGAGCGCGCTGCTCGGCGGCCTCGACCCGGTCGCCTCCACCGTCCGTGATCCGCGTACCCTCGACCTGGTCCTCAAGAGCCCGGACGGCTTCTTCGACCTGGCGCTAGCGCAGTCGATCTTCGTGATCCCCGACGGCACCACGGACTTCGAGCACGCCGTCGGCTCCGGCCCGTTCGTCCTGAAGAGCTGGACCCGCGGCAGCAGCAGTCTGCTCGCGGCCCGCCGCGACTACTGGGACTCCTCGCGCGGCGGCCCGTACCTCGACGAGATCGAACTGGCCTCCGTCGTCGACGCGGGCGCGCGCGTCAACGGCCTCAAGGCCGGGCAGTTCGACTACGCGGGCGGGATCACCCTCACCGCGGCCAGGGCCGAGGCGAACAACCGCGACCTGCGGATCGTCACCGCTCCCAAGGAGCTGTGGAGCGACCTCGCCCTCACCATGAACCTGGGGCAGGCACCGTTCACCAGGCCCGAGGCCGTCGAGGCCCTCAAGTACGCGATCGACCGCGAGGCGATGGTCCGCACCGTCACCCTCGGCTTCGGCGAACCGGCCGACGACGCGCTCGGCAAGTACCAGTCCTGGTACGACACTTCACTGCCGCGCCGGGCCCACGACCCGGAGCGGGCGAAGCAGCTGCTCGCCGCCGCCGGGCTCGGCGGGCTGAAGCTCTCCGTCCGCACCAGCGACTACGAGTACGGCACGCTGGAGAGCGCGACCGCCTTCGTCCAGCAGGGGCAGGCCGCGGGACTCGCCGTCGCGGTGGACAGGATCCCGGCCGCGGACTACTACACCGACATCAAGGCGCTGCTCAGCGCACCGCTGCAGACCAACCGGTACAACGCGATGCCGCTGCCGCTCCAACTCTCCTTCTTCTACGGAGCGAAGGCCGCCTACCCGTTCACCGGGCCGGCCGACGACACCCTCGACGGACTGATGACGGCCATGCACGCGGCCGTCGGCGACGCCAGGCGCGCCCACGCCGTGAACGACGTCCAGCACTACCTCCACGAACGCGGCGGTGACGCGGTGTTCGCCCGGATCCCCCCGGCCGCGGCCATGCGGCCGAGCGTGCGGGGTGTCCAGGCCCGCGGCTTCTTCGACTACCCGTGTCTGCGCGACGCCTTCCTCTCGGCGTGAGCCGGACGGGACCGCTCGCCCGGGCACTGCGCAGCCTGGCAGGTGCGGTCGGCACGCTGCTGGCCGCATCGCTGCTGGTCTTCGGCGCGACCGCGCTGGTGCCGGGCGACGCGGCCGCCGCACGACTGGCCGGCCGGGCCGGGCCGGAGCGGATCGCCGAACTCCGGCACGGCCTCGGCCTCGACCAGCCGTGGTGGCAGCGGTACGGACACTGGCTCTGGCACGCCGTGCAGGGCGACCTCGGCACCTCGTACGCCAATGGCACCCCGGTGGCCGACCTGATCGCGGCGCGGGCGGGCAACTCGCTGCTGCTGGGCGCCGTTGCGGCGGCGCTGCTGCTGCCGCTGTCCGTCGGCCTCGGCCTGTGGGCCGGACTGCGCGCGGGCCGAGCGGCGGACCGGCTGGTGTCGGGCGCGACGCTCGCGCTGGTCAGCCTGCCGGAGTTCGTGACCGGCACGCTGCTGGTGCTGCTGCTCGCGGTCGGCCTCGGCTGGCTGCCGGCCGTGTCGCTGCCCTCGGCCGGCAACAGCCCGCTGTCGCAGCCGGAGCTCCTGGTCCTGCCGGTGCTGACCCTGGTGTCGGTGTGCCTGGCGCAGAACGTACGGCTGGTGAGAGCCGGAGTGATCGTCGCGTCCGCCTCCGACGCCGCGCAGGCGGCCCGGCTCGGCGGGGTGCCCGAGGGGCGGGTCGTGCTGCGCTGGGTCCTCCCGGCGGGGATCGTGCCGGCCGTGCCGGTGATGGCCCGCTACCTGGCCCATCTGCTGGGCGGGACGCTGGTGGCCGAGACCCTGTTCGGCTACCCGGGGCTGGCCGCCGCCCTGGTGAACGCCACCGCGACCAGGGACACCCCGGTCGTCCTCGGCATCGCGCTCATCGTCGCCACCCTGACCGTGATGTTGAACCTGCTCGCCGACGCACTCGCCGGCGTCCTCAATCCCGCTGCCAAGAACCTGAGTTGACTCGGTGATCCGGCCGGTGACCCGTAGCAAGGAGTCCGATGTGATGGTCAGGAACCGGCCCGTCGAGCGGCGCGCGATCGTGGCGGGAAGCGTGCTGGCGGCGGTCATCGGGCTGGCCCTGCTCGGCCCGCTCCTCGCCCCGCACCCGCCCGGTGAGGTGGTCGACATGCCGTACGGCCCGGCCCGGGGAGCCACCCCGCTGGGCACCGACCACCTCGGCGCCGATGTGCTGAGCCGCCTCCTCGCAGGCGGTCGCACGCTCGTGCTGCTCTCGCTCGCCGCGCTCGGCGTCGCGTACCTGGCGGGCGCCACCGCCGGGATGCTGGCGGCGTTGCGCGGGGGGCGCACCGACACGGCGGTGCTGCGGGTGACGGACGTGCTGCTGAGCATGCCGGGATTCCTGCTGCTGAGCGTCCTGGTGGTCGCCGCCGGGCGCGGACCGGCCGGGGTCGGGGTGGCGACGGCCGTCGTCCTGCTGCCGGACATCGTGCGGGTCGTCCGGGCGGCCACGCTCCAGGTACTGCAGCACGACTACGTCGAGGCGGCCCTCGCGCGCGGCGAGAGCCAACGCCACGTCCTGGTCAGGGAAGTACTGCCGAACCTCGCGTCGGTCCTCGCCGCCGACGCCGGAGTCCGCTTCGTGGGAGCCGTGTTCGTCATCGCCACCGCCGGATTCCTCGGCTACGGCGCGCAACCCCCGGCGGCGGACTGGGGGTTGATGATCCTGGAGAACCGCGACGGCCTGTCCCTCCAACCGCTCGCGGTCGCCGTACCGGCCGCCGCCGTCCTGCTGCTCCTGCTCTCGGCGAACCTGCTGCTCGACTCGGCGTTCCCGGCCCGGCAGCCTGCCCGCCGGGGCAGCCGCCCGGCGGGAGGGTCCGCCGCCGACCCGGACGCGGTCCTGCGGCTGAGGGGTCTCACCGTCGACGCCGACACCCCGGACGGGCCGCGCACCGTGCTCGACGGCCTCGACCTGGAACTTCGGCGCGGACGCCTGCTCGCGCTGGTCGGCCCCTCCGGCAGCGGCAAGACCACCGCCGCGCTCGCCGCGCTCGGCGAACTGCGGCCCGGGCTCACGCATCGCGCCGGCGAGGCCGTCCTGGCCGGACACGCCGTCCTGCACCTGCAGGATCGGGCGCTGCGCCGGGTGCGGAGCCGGCACGCCGGATACGTCCCGCAGGACCCGCGAACCTCGCTCGCCCCAATGCTGCGGGTGGCCGGGCACCTCGGCGAGTACCTGCGGGCGCGTGGCGTCCCTCGGGCGGCCCGGCCGGAGCTGATCCGCTCCGCCGTGCGAAGGGTGCGGCTGCCGGACGACGACGAGTTCCTGCGCCGCCATCCGCACCAGCTCTCGGGCGGCCAGCGTCAGCGGGTCGCGCTCGCGGCCGCGCTCGCGCACCGGCCCGACGTACTGGTCCTGGACGAGCCGACCAGTGCGCTCGACCAGGCCACGGCGTCGGCACTGCTGGCCGATCTCCGGCAGCTGTGCCAGGACGACGGACCGGCCGTCCTGCTGGTCGCGCACGACCTCGCCCAGATGGCCTCGATCGCCGACGAGGTGGCTGTGCTGGACGGCGGCCGGCTGGTGGAACGCGGGCCGGCGGCCCAGGTGCTGGCGCATCCGCAGAGTGCGGCGGGGCGACGGCTGGTCGAGGCCGCCCGGGGGGCCCTGGTGCAGGACAGGGCGGCTGCGGAACTGCCGCAGCACGCGCCGGAGCCGCCGGCCCGGCCGGTGCTGGCGGTGCGCGGCCTGTCGGCGCGCCGGGGTGACCGTACGCTGCTCGACGGGATCGCGTTCGACGTCGAACCGGGCGGCTGCCTGAGCGTGGTCGGCCCCTCCGGCGGCGGCAAGACCACGCTGCTGCGCTGTCTCGCCGGCCTGCACGACGACCGGGCCGGGGACATCGAACTCGACGGCGTCCCCCTGGCCCGGGGACTGCGCGGCCGCTCGCCCGAACAACTGCGGCGGCTCCAGCTCGTCCCGCAGGACCCGCACAGCTCGCTCAACCCACGCCACACGGTGGAGCGGATCATCGCCCGGCCGCTCGGCCGGCACCGGCCGGAGCTCGATCCCGCGGGCCTGCGCGCAGCGGTCCGGGAGCTGCTCGAACGCGTGGGCCTGGACGAAGAGTTCGCCACCCGACGGTCCGCGCAGCTCTCCGGCGGGCAGCGCCAGCGTGTCGCCCTGGCGCGCGCCCTGGCATCCGGACCGGCCGTCCTGCTCTGCGACGAGGTGACCAGCGCGCTCGACCCGCCGACGGCCGCCACCGTGGTCGCCCTGCTCGCCCGGCTGCGCGACGAACTCGGCGTGGCCCTGGTGGTGGTCACCCACGACCTGACGGTGCCCGCCCGGCTCGGCGGCCGGATGGCCGTCCTGGCCGACGGCCGGATCAAGGAGGCGGGGCCCGTCGGGCAGTTGCTCACCGCCTCCGCGGACCCGACCACCGAGGACCTGCTGCTCGGCGTACCGGGGCTGCCCTCGCCCGAGCCGCGCCGAGCGGCGACAAGGACGCGACCGTGAAGGAACCCGAGATGCCGACCGACCGCCGACTGCGCCGCCCCGTCGCCCGTCCGGGCGCCGCCCTGCGGCTGTTCTGCCTGCCGCACGCCGGCGGCTCGGCGGGACTCTACCGGGCCTGGCCGGCCCTGCTGCCACCGGAGATCGAGCCGGTGCTGGTCTGCCCGCCGGGCCGGGAGGACCGCCTGGACGAACCCTTCCCTGCCGACCTGCCCGCGCTGGTCGCCGATCTGGCGCAGGCCGTGGCCCCGCTGCTCGACCGGCCGTGGGCGGTGTTCGGGCACAGCATGGGTGCGACGGTCGCCCAGGAGCTCGCCCTGCACCTGACCGGGGCCGGGCACCGGGGGCCGGTCCACCTGTTCGCCTCCGCCCGCGAGGCGCCGCAGTACCGGCACGGCGGTACGGTCCACCTGCTCGACGACGACGCGCTCTGCGCCGAGTTGCTGCGGCTGGGCGGCAGTGCGCGGGAACTGCTGGCGATACCCGAGATCCGGCCGCTGGTGCTGCCCGCCGTGCGGGAGGACCACCGGCTGATCGAGCACCACACCGCGGCGCCGCGGGGCCTGCTCGACTGCCCCGTGACCGCCCTGGTCGGCGACCGGGACACGGAGCTGACCGCCGAGGAGGCGGCCGGCTGGCGGGAGTGGACCACGGGCTCCTTCGAGCTGCTGACCTTCCCCGGCGGGCACTTCTACCTGTCGGATCAGCCCGGCGCCGTGGTCGACGCCGTGCTGGCGGGGCTCGCCGCCTCGGGTCCGGATGCTGGGCATCTTATTGCTAATGAAAATCATTGTGAATAAGGTGAGGCTCCGACCAGGGGTACGCCGGTCGAGGATTCATGTCGAGAAGGGTCATCCAGTGACGGATCTGTCGGAACTCATCGCCGAACTAGTGGAGTTCGAGGCCGAGCAGATCGGCGAGCGGGACAACCTGATCGAGCTCGGCCTCGACTCGCTCGCCATGATGCGAGTGGCGGGCCACCTGCGCCGCACGGGCCTCGACATCGGCTTCGCCGAGCTGGCCGCCGAACCGACGCTCGCGGCCTGGCGGACACTGCTCGCCGGGCGGCAGGCCGCGGACCCGGCCGAGGAGTCGGCCGTTCGGACCGAGGACGGTGAACCCTTCGACCTCGCGCTGATGCAGCACGCGTACTGGGTCGGCAGGTCGGAGGGCCAGCAGCTCGGCGGCGTGGCCGCACACTTCTACAACGAGTTCGACGGGGGCGGGGTCGAGGCCGGGCGGCTGGAAGCAGCGGTGCGGGCCGTGCTGGCGCGGCACGGCATGCTCCGGGTGAGGATCCTGGACGACGGCCGCCAGCAGATCGCGCCGCACAGCTCCTGGCCGGGCCTGACCGTCCACGACCTGCGCGACCTTCCCGCCGAGCAGGCGGAGCGGCGCCTGGAGGAGCTGCGTGGTCGGCTCTCGCACCGGCGTCTGGACATCGCGGCGGGCGAGGTCTTCGACGTCCAGCTCTCGCTGCTGCCGGAGGAGATGCGCGCGGGTGGCACCCGCGTCCACGTCAATCTGGACATGGTCGCCGCCGACGCGCTCAGCCTGCGCGTCCTGCTCGCCGATCTCGCCCAGGCCTATGACGACCCCGCGGCGGCGCCGCCGCTCACGTACAGCTACCCGCGCTACCTGGCCGAGCGCGCCGCTCGGCGCGCCGAACCGGACCGCGCGAGCGCACTCGCCGCCGACCGCGAGCACTGGCAGCGCCGACTGCCCGAACTCCCCGCCGCCCCGCAGCTCCCGCTCGCCCCGGACCACTCCGCCTCCGCCGCGACCACCGTCGTGCGCCGGCACCGGTGGCTCGATGCCGAGGCCGCCCGATGTCTCGGCGAACTCGCCCGCCGCCACGGGCTCACTCCGGCGATGGCCCTGACCGCGGTCTTCGCCGAGACCCTCGGCGCATTCAGCGCCGAACCGGACCTCCTGCTCAACCTGCCGCTGTTCGACCGCGAGCCGATGAACGACGAAGTACCTTCTCTGGTAGGTGACTTCACCTCCTCCGTCCTGCTGGCGTGGGACGGCGCCGCGCCCGGCTCCTTCGCCGAGCGGGCGCTGCGGCTCCAGTCCCGCTTCCATGCGGACGCCGCCCACGGTGGCTACTCCGGTGTCGAGGTGCTGCGCGACGCCTCGCGGCTGCGCGGCGAGCGCGTCCTCGCGCCGGTCGTCCACACGAGCGCGCTGGGCCTGGGAGACCTCTTTCCGGCTGCTGTGCGTCGGACCTTCGGTGAGGCCTGCTGGATCATCTCGCAGGGCCCGCAGGTCCACCTGGACGCCCAGGTCACCGAGCTCGACGGCGGCCTGCTGGTCAACTGGGACGCCCGCGAGGCCGCATTCGCCCCCGGCGCGCTCTACGCCATGTTCGCCGCCTACTCGCTGCTGCTCGACCGCCTGCTGAGCGGCCCGGACGCCTGGTCCGCGCCGCCGTCCGCCCTGCTGCCGGACGGGCAACGGCAGGTCCGCGAGCGGGTCAACGCCACCGCCCGTCAGCGCTCGGGCGCCCGCCTGCACGACGGCTTCTTTGCCCACGCCCGCCACCGGCCCGAGGCCCCCGCCCTGCTCTGGGGCACCGACGGCTCCCGTACCTACGGCGAACTCGCCGACCACGCCCTGCGCCTGGCCGCCCGGCTGCGCGATCAGGGTGTCGGCCCCGGCGACCTGGTCGCCGTCACTCTGCCCAAGGGCCCGGACCAGGTGACCGCCGTCCTCGCGGTCCTCGCCGCCGGCGCCGCCTACCTCCCGCTCGGCGTCGACCAGCCCGCGCTGCGCCGCGCGCGCATCCACCGCGCGGCCGGCGTCCGGCTGGTGCTGGAGGACACCGTCGTACCGGACGGGGTCGCTGCGCTGCCCGGGCCGGTCGCGGGCGGCGACACCGACCTCGCCTACGTGATCTACACCTCCGGCTCGACCGGCGAGCCCAAGGGTGTCGAACTCACCCACGCCGCCGCGACGAACACCGTCGACGACCTCAACGAGCGCTTCGCCGTGGGCTCGAGTGACCGCACCCTCGCCCTCTCCGCGCTGGACTTCGACCTGTCGGTGTACGACATCTTCGGCCCGCTCACCGCCGGCGGCGCCGTGGTCTGCCCGCAGGAGCAGGAACGGCGCGAGGCCGCCGTCTGGGCCGACCTGATGCACCGACACCGCGCCACGATCGTCAACTGCGTGCCCGCCCTGCTCGACATGCTCGTCACGGCTGCGGCGGACGGCCCGCACCCCGCCCTTCGGCTCGCCCTCCTCGGCGGTGACTGGGTACCGCTGGACCTGCCCGGCCGGGTGCGCGAACTGGCCCCGGAGTGCCGCTTCGTCGCCCTCGGCGGCACCACCGAGACCGCCGTCCACTCCACCGTCTGCGAGGTGCACGGCATCCCGGACGACTGGGTCTCCGTCCCGTACGGCACCCCGCTGTCCAACGTCACCTGCCGGGTGGTCGACCCCCTCGGGCGGGACGCGCCGGACTGGGTGCCGGGCGAGCTGTGGATCGGTGGCGCGGGCGTCGCCCGCGGCTACCGGGGCGATCCCGAGCGGACGGCGGACCGGTTCGTGACGGCCGACGGCCTGCGCTGGTACCGCACCGGCGACCGGGCCCGCTACCGGCCGGACGGCACGCTGGAGTTCCTCGGCCGGGCCGACCACCAGGTCAAGGTCAAGGGCCACCGGATCGAACTCGGCGAGATCGAGGCCGCATTGACGTCGTACCCCGGTGTGGCCCAGGGCGTGGCCGTGGTCGGCGAGGACCGTGCGCTCGCCGCCGCCGTCACCACCGCCCGCGCCGCGCAGCGTGCCCCCGACCGGTCGGCCCTCGCCCCCGAGGCCGCGAGCGAGTCCCTCGACCTGCCCGCGCTCCGGGCCCACCTCGCGGAACGGCTGCCGGTCGCGATGGCGCCCGAGCGGATCGCCGTCCTGCCCACCCTCCCGCTGACACCCAACGGCAAGATCGACCGGGCCTCGCTGCGCCGCCTGCTCGGTGCCCAGGAGTTCCGGGCCGCGGAGCCCGTCACCGCCCCGGTCGGCGAGGCCGAGCAGCGGCTGGCCGCCGCCTGGCAGGACATCCTCGGCGTGGAAGGGGTCGGCAGGGAGCACGACTTCTTCGCGCTCGGCGGCGACTCGCTGCTGGCGACCCGCCTGGTGTCCCGCCTGCGCGCCGAGGGCTACGGCACGATCAGGCTCGCCGAGCTGTTCGCGCACTCCGTGCTCGCCGACTTCGCCGCCCTCCTGGCCCCCGACGTCGCTGCTGCGCCGACGACGCCTGTCGCGGATCAGGAGCACCGGCACGAGCCGTTCGCCCCGACCGACGTCCAGCGCGCGTACTGGCTGGGCCGGGGCGAGGGCTTCACCCTCGGCGGCATCGGCTGCCACTTCTACCGCGAGTACGACCTGGACGATCTCGACCTCGCCCGGCTGGAGGAGGCGGTCAACCGGCTGGTGCTGCGGCACGAGATGCTGCGGGCCGTCTTCGACGAGAACGGCGACCAGCGGATCCTCGCCGAGGTGCCCCGATTCACCATCGCGGTCGCCGACGCGGGGCCGGACCCCGAGGAGGCGTTCGCCGAGCTGCGCGAGCAGGCGTCGCACCGGGTGTTCGACCCGTCCTGCTGGCCGCTGTTCGCCGTCGGCGCCGTCCGCTCGGGCCGGCGGACCAGGCTCGCGATCGGCATCGACAACCTCGTCCTGGACGCGCTGAGCATCCTCATCGTCTACCGCGAGCTCGGCGCGCTCTACACCGACCCGGCGACCGAACTGCCCCCGGTGGGCCTCTCGTTCCGCGACTACCTGCGCGCGGCCGCCCCCGATCCGGCGGCGCTTGCCGCAGCGGAGGCGTACTGGACCGCACGGCTGCCCGAGCTGCCCCCAGCCCCGCAACTCCCACTCGCCGTCGACCCGTCGGCGCTCGAACGGCTGCGCTTCGTCCGGCACGAGGCCCGGCTCGACGCCGCGCGCTGGCAGCCGATCGCCGACCGGGCGCGCGGCTACGGGGTCACCCCGTCCGCCGTCCTGCTCTCCGCCTTCGCCGAGGTGCTCGGCCGCTGGAGCGCCCGGCCCGAACTCACCCTCAACCTCACGCTCTTCGACCGCAAGGAGCTTCATCCGGACGTCGACAACGTGCTGGGTGACTTCACCTCGCTGCTGCTGGTGGCCAGCCGTCCGCAGCCGGGCGAGGGCCGGCTCGCCGCCGCCCGGCGCATCCAGCAGGAGCTCTGGGCAGCCCTGGACCACCGGGACCTGTCCGCCGTCCAGGTGCTGCGCCGGCTCGCCCGGAGCACGGGCGAGGCCGAGGTCACCATGCCGGTCGTCTTCACCAGCGCGCTCGGCGTCGGCAGTGAGGTGGACGGGCCGTTCGCCGAGCATGTCTGGGGCGTGTCGCAGACCCCGCAGGTCTGGCTCGACCACCAGGTCACCGAGGCCGACGGCGGCGTCCGGCTCAACTGGGACGTGGTGGACGGGCTCTTCCCCGCCGGGCTCGTGGAGGAGATGTTCGCCGCCTACCTCCGGCTGCTGGACCGGCTCGCCACGTCGCCCTGGGACGGTGATGCCCCGGACCTGCTGCCCGAGGCGCAGCGCCGCACCCGGGAGCTCGTCAACGACACCGGAGCGGGAGAGCTCGACAGCCTGCTGCACCGGGAGTTCTTCCGGCGGGCAGTCGAGCACCCCGAACGGACCGCGCTGGTGTGGGGTGCGGGCAGCGAGCTGAGCTACGGCGAACTGGCCGACCGTGCCCTGCGGTTGGCGACCGTCCTCGCCGAGCACGGGGTCCGGCCCGGCGAGCCGGTGGCCGTCACCCTGCCCAAGGGGCCCGAGCAGATCGCCGCCGTGCTGGGCGTGCTGGCCGCCGGGGCGGCGTACGTGCCGGTCGGCGTCGACCAGCCGCAGGCCCGCCGGGACCGCATCCACCGGCTGGCCGGTGTGCGCTTCGCGGTCACCGACGAGCCCGGTCGGGCCGAGGGGGTGCGAGCGCTGCTCATGGCCGACTCGGTCTCGGCCCCGCCCGCCGCCGGGCCCGCCGAGGTCGCGCCGGAGCAGCTCGCCTACGTGATCTTCACCTCCGGCTCGACCGGCGCCCCCAAGGGCGTCGAGCTGAGCCACCGGGCCGCCGCCAACACCGTCACCGACATCAACGACCGCTTCGGCATCGGCGGGGCGGACCGGGTGCTCGCCGTGTCGGCCCTCGACTTCGACCTCTCGGTGTACGACATCTTCGGCCTGCTCTCGGCCGGCGGCTCCCTCGTGCTGATCGAGGAGGACGACCGGCGGGACGCCCGACGTTGGCTGGAGCTCGTCCACCGGCACGGGGTGACCGTGTGGAACAGCGTCCCCGCGCTGCTGGAGATGCTGCTGACCGTCGCCGAGGGCACCGAGCAGCCGCTCGAGTCGCTGCGGCTCGCGCTCGTGTCCGGCGACTGGGTGCCGCTGGACCTGCCCGGCCGGTTCGCCGCCCGGCGGCCCGGCGGGCGGTTCATCGCGATGGGCGGCGCCACCGAGGCCGCGATCTGGTCCAACGCCTTCGAGGTCGAACGGGTCGATCCCGCCTGGCCTTCGGTGCCGTACGGGTTCCCGCTGCGCGGCCAGCGCTTCCGGGTGGTGGACGGACACGGCCGGGACTGCCCGGACTGGGTGCCCGGCGAGCTCTGGATCGGCGGCGCGGGCGTCGCCGAGGGGTACCGTGGCGAAGCCGAGCTGACGGCACGGCAGTTCGTCACGGTCGACGGCCGGCGCTGGTACCGCACCGGCGACCTGGGCCGCTACTGGCCGGACGGCACGCTGGAGTTCCTCGGCCGGGCCGACCAGCAGGTCAAGATCCGGGGGCACCGGATCGAACTCGGCGAGATCGAAGCCGCGTTGCAGTCCGCCCCCGGCGTCGGCCGGGCCGTGGTCGCGGTGTCCGGCGAGGGCGCCGGGCGACGCCTGGTCGGGGCGGTGGTGGAGGCAGCCCCGTCCGCCGGACCGGAGGAGGCGGACGGCACACCGCCGTCGGCCGACGTCCTGGCCGCACGGGACGCGGCCGTCCGGCTGGAGGCGGAGGCGGCCGAGGCGTTCCTCGTCCGACTGCTCGACCTGGCGGCGCTGACCGGCGCCCGCCAAATCGGCGGGCTCGCCGCCCGCCTGGATCTCGCCGAGGAACACCTGCCGGTGCTGCGGCTGTGGCTGGCCCACCTGGTCGAGCGCAAGGTGCTGCTCGAGCAGCCGGACGGGTACGCGCCCGGCCCCGAGCTGCCCGCCGCGCTCTCCCGCCGACCGGCGGCCGGCGACGGCTACGCCGGCCTGGTCGGGCGCGCCCACACCCGCCTGCTGGAACGGCTCGCCGACTACCGGGAGATCCTCGCCGGCCGTCGGGACGCCACCGTCCTGCTCGACGACGAGGTGCTCGCCCCGGCCAACCTCGCCGACGCCGACCCGGGGACCGGTACGGCACTCGCCGAACTCGCGGCCGAGCTGGCCGCACTGGCCGAGCAGGCAGGCCGTCCGCTGGAGATCGTCGAGCTGGACGGCCGGGCGGGCCGCACCGCCGAACGCCTGCTGGCCCTGCTCACCCCCGAGCAGGCGCGCTACACCCTGCTCGACGCCTCCCCGGCCATGGTGGCCGCGGCAACCACGCGGCTCGCCGCACTGCCGCACCACACCGCCTGCCGCCAGGTGGACACCGGGCGGCTGCCCGAGGAGCTGCGACACCGCTTCGACGTGGTGCTGGCCGCCAACGCGCTGCACCGCTACCCCGACGCCGCCCACGGACCCGCCCTGGCCGCGCTGCTCGCCCGCCCGGGCGGACGGCTGCTGGCGGTGGAACGCTCCGCGCTGACGCCGATCGCCCTCCTGACCGCGGGTCTGCTCGACGGCGGCTACACCGGCCTGGACCAGGCCCGCCGCAGGGCGGGCACCCCGATGCTCCCCGGCGCCCGCTGGGCCGACCTGTTCGCGGCGGCCGGGCTGCGCGCGACGGGCCACCGGGCGGTGGGCGACTCGCTCACGGACCTGCTGTGGGCGCGGCGCCCGCAGGACACCGCCGACCCGCAGCCGGACGCCCTGCGCGACCACGCGGCGGGCCGCCTCCCGGCCCACATGGTGCCGGAACGGATCGAGGTGCTGCCCTGGCTGCCCCTGAGCGCCAACGGCAAGGTCGACCGGGCCGCGATCGCCGCACTCGTGGCCACGGGGACGTCCGAGACGGCGGACCAGCCGCCGCGAGGGGAGCTGGAGTCGGCGGTGGCCGAGCTCTGGTCGGACCTGCTGGGCACCGCCGTGACCGGACGCAGCCGGGGATTCTTCGAACTCGGTGGCGACAGTCTGCTGGCCACCCGCTTCATCGAGCAGGTCCGGCGCCGCTACGGGGTCGAGCTGCCGCTGCGCCGGATGTTCCGGGCCCCCGGCCTGGCCGAGGTCGCCGAGACGCTCGCCGAGCTCCTGGCGGCGGCCGAGGACACCGAGGAGGGCGAGCTGTGATCGGCGTCATCGGCGGCCACGGGGCCGTGGGGGCGCGGGCCGCCCGGATCCTGGCCCGCTGGGGGGTCGGCCCGCTGCGGATCGGCGGCCGCAACCCGCACCCGCTGCCGGAGGGCCTGGTGGCCGAGCAGATCCCCGTGGACGTCACCGACGAGGCCTCCCTCGCCCGCTTCGTCCGGGGCTGCCGGGTGGTCGTCAACTGCTCCGGCCCGTCGCACCTCACCGCCGAGCGGGTCGCCGGGGCGGCGGTGGCGGCGGGCGCCCACCACGTGGACGCCGGTGGCGAACCGTTCGACCTCGATTGCGGCGACCGCAGCGTGGTGCTCAACGCCGGAGCGCTGCCCGGGCTCTCGGGGCTGCTGCCGCGCTGGCTGGCGGGGCAGGGCTTCGACGCCGTCCACACGCTGACGGCGTACGCCGCCGTGCTGGACCGGTTCACCGGCGCGGGCGCGGAGGACTATCTGCACGGCGTCCTCGGCGAGGCCAACGAACCGCTCGCCGCCTGGGACGACGGAACCCGCCGCGGCGCGGCCCGCACCCGCCTGGCCGGACTGCGCCTGCCGTACCTGCCACGGCCCGTGACCGCACTGCCGTACCTGGACGCCGAGGGTGAGGAGCTGGCCGAGGAGCTCTCCCTCCGCACGGGCACCTGGTACAGCGTGCTGGACGGCGAGCGCCTCGGCATCGCCCTGGATGCCGCCCGCACCCTGGCGCGGCCCGAGGCGGTGGCCCGGCTGTGCCGGGCGACCGCGTTGGACGTGGCGGGGCGGCAGCCGTACGCGACGCTGCTCGTCCAGCTCGACGGACGTGCGAACGGAAGTCCGGTCAGCCGTACGGCGGTTGTGCGATCCGGTGGGATCGCCGAGCTGACCGGCGCGGTCACCGCCGTGGCCGCCCGGGCGGTGCTGGGCGGCGAGGTCCCGCCGGGCGTCCGGCCGGCGGCGACGGCGCTCGATCCCCGGCGCGCCCTGGAGAACCTGCGGGAGCTGTGCGAACTGACTGTCACTCAGGCCCGCATCGACGAGCTGATGAATGAAGAGGAGGGGGTCCTGTGACCGGCCGCAGGCTGCGGGTGGTGGTGTGCGGGACGACGTTCGGGCAGTTCTACCTGGCCGCGATCGCCGCGCTGCCCGAGGAGTTCGAGCTCGCGGGCATTCTCGCCCGGGGCGGCGAGCGCTCCGTGGAGTGCGCCCGACGCCACGGCGTGCCGCTGTATGCCGAGGTGGCGCAGCTGCCGGACGACATCGACCTCGCCTGCGTGGTCGTGCGGTCCGGCGTGATGGGGGGCTCGGGCAGCGACCTGGCACAGGCGCTCATGGCGCGGGGCATCCACGTCGTCCAGGAGCAGCCCGTGCACCACGACGACCTCGCCGCCTGCCTGCGCACCGCGCGCCGGCACGGCGTCCGCTACCGGCTCGGCGACCTGTACGTGCGACTGCCCGCGGTGCGCTGGTTCGCGGCGGCGGCACGGGCGCTGCTCAACCGGCAGCACGCCGTGTACGTGGACGCGGCCTGCTCGATGCAGGTGGCCTTCCCGCTGGTGCACCTGCTCGGGGACGCGCTGGGCGGCGTCCGGCCGTGGCGGCTCGACCCGGCGGGCGGGCAGGACGCGCCGTTCACCGTGCTCGCCGGTGAGGTGAGCGGCGTGCCGCTCACCCTGCGGGTGCACAACCAGGTCGATCCGGCCGACCCCGACAACCACATCCATCTGCTGCACCGGGTGACCATCGGCACGGACGGCGGCGCGCTCACGCTCACCGACACCCACGGGCCGGTCACCTGGATCCCCCGGCTGCACATCCCGGACGCGGTCAAGCACCGCTTCGACATGACCGGCCCGGGCACGGGGCACCTGGGCGAGCCGAGCACGGTCGTCCTGGGGCCGGCGCAGCCGCCCGCCTACCGGCGGATCCTGGGCGAGCTGTGGCCCGCCGCGATCGGGGCCGACCTGCTCGCCCAGCGGGCCGCGATCCTGGGCCTGCCCGGCGCGGAGCGCCCGGAGCAGTACCACCTCGCGCTGTGTCGGCTCTGGCAGGACGTCACCGCCGCCGCCGGCTACCCGTCGCTCCGGCCCGCCCAGACCCACCGGCCGCTGCCGGTCGCGGAGTTGATCGCGGCGGTGGCGGACATCGAGGACGAGACGGTGGCCGGGAGCGACAACGCGGGCGACCCGATCGACGCCGCCGCGCAGGCCGCCGAACGCACCGCACACGGCATCACCGCCGAGGGGACCCGCACCTTCGTGGAGCGGTTGGACGAAGCCGTCCTCTCCTCCGTGGCCCTGGCGTTCCAGCGGTGCGGCCTCCTCGAGCCGTCCGGGCCCGGCCGCCCGGCGGCCGAGATCCTCGCCGCCGCCCGGACCGCGCCGCAGCACCACGCGCTGGTCGAACGCTGGCTCGGCATTCTGGCCGAACACGGCCTGGCCCGGCGGGAGTCGGAGCGGTTCCTCGCCGCCGGGCCGATCGAGGAGACGGCCGTGGCCCGCTCCTGGGAGCTGGCCGCCGACGCCTGGACCGGCGGGCTCGGATCGGCCGCGTTCATCGACTACCTGCGGGCCAACGCCGAGCACCTGCCCGAGCTGATGAGCGGCGAGCAGCACCCGGCCCTGCTGCTCTTCCCCGAGGGCCGGACCGACCTGGCGGACGCCGTCTACCGGGAGACCGCCACCGCCCGCTACCTCAATGCCGCCGTGGCCGAGGCCGTACGGCGGATCGCCGAGGCCGCGCCGCGCCCGCTGCGGATCCTGGAGGTCGGCGCGGGCACCGGGGCGACCACCGATGCGGTCCTCGCGCAGCTCACGGAGGCCGACTATCTGTTCACCGACCTCTCGCAGTTCTTCCTCGCCCCCGCGCGGGAACGCTTCGCCGGGCGGCCGGGGCTGCGCTTCGCGGTGTTCGACATCGACCGCCCGGCCGCGGCCCAGGGGCTCGCGCCCGACTCCTTCGACGTGGTCATCGCCGCCGGAGTGCTCAACAACGCCTGCGACGCCGACGCCACCGTCCGCGAACTGGTAAAGCTGCTGGCCCCGGGCGGGCGGCTGCTGATCACCGAGCCGACCAGGGAGCACCTGGAGATCCTGGCCTCCCAGGCGTTCATGATGACCCCGCCCCAGGACGCCCGTCGCGAGTCCGGCACCACCTTCCTCAGCCGCGCGCAGTGGTCGGACGTACTCACCGGCGCCGGCCTCGGCGACGTACGGACCCTGCCCGCCGAGGACCATCCACTGGCACCGCTCGGCCAACGGCTGTTCGCTGCCCGGAAGGAGGGCGGCCCGTGCTGAGAGCCGGCCACATCCTCTGCAAGGTCGACGACATCCACGCCGCCGTGCGGGACTTCGAGGAGCTCGGCTTCACCATGGCGTGGGGCGGCGCACCCGACTGGGCGCACAACGCGCTGCTCTGGTTCGAGTCCGGACCGTTCATCGAGCTCTTCGAACTGCCCGCCCGCTTCGGCCTGCTGCGGCACCCCTTCGCCCTCCGCCACGGCCGAGCGGCCGGTGAGCGCCTCGCCCGCTGGGCGCGCCCGGGCGAGGGCTGGCGTGACCTCGCGCTCGAGACCGACGACACCGAACTCGACGGGGTCAGAGCGGAGTTGCGGGCCTGGGGCGTCACGGTCTCGCGAGTGATGAAGGGCGCTCGGACCCGGCCCGACGGAGACCGGGTGCGCTACCAGTTCCTTGCCCCGAGCCCGTCCTGCCTGCCCTTCGTGGTCTCCGCCTACGACCCGCCGCAGCGCCCCGAGAAGGTGCTCCACCCCAACGGTGCGCGGGGCGTCGCCCGCATCGGCATGGCCGTGGCCGCCGCCGACCGCACGGCGTACGACGCGTTGGTCGGCTCGGACGACCCCTGGATCGACGCCCGCCCGTCCGGACGCACCGGCGTCCGAAGGGTCGAACTCCACGGACTCGAGGACGCGTTGGATCCGGTCAAGCTGCACGGAGCGTGGCTCGCTCCGGCTCGGAGGGACTGACCGTGCGCACCCATTTCCGAGGCGAGCTGCTCACCCCGGGCATGCCCGGCTACGACGCCGCCCGCCGGGTCCGCAACGCCCGCGTCGACCGCCGCCCCGCCCTGATCGCCCGGTGCACCGGCAGCGACGACGTGATCGTCGCACTGGCCCACGCCCGCGAACACCGGCTGCCGGTCGCCGTGCGCGGCGGCGGCGCGAACGTCGCCGGCTGGGGCACCTGCGACGGCGGCGTGGTGCTTGACCTCGGCGGCATGAAGCGCATCGACGTCGATCCGCACGGCCGCACCGCCGTCGCCGAACCCGGGCTCACCTGGGGCGAGTTCGACGCCGCCACCCAGCAGTACGGCCTCGCCCTGCCGGGGGCTCGCAACACCGGGGTCGGCATCGCCGGCCACACCCTCGGCGGGGGAGTGGGCGACCTCTCCCGGCAGTACGGCCTCACCAGCGACAATGTTCTCTTCTTCGACCTGGTCACCGCCGACGGCCGCCGGGTCCGCGCCGACGCGCAGCAGAACACCGAACTGTTCTGGGGCCTGCGCGGCGGCGGGGGCAACTTCGGTGTCGTCACCCGCTTCGGCTTCCGCCTGCACCCCGTGACGACGGTGGTGGCCGGCCCGCTGATCCACCCGGCCGAGCGAGTGCCCGAGGTGCTGCGGCGGGCCCGGGACTGGCTGGACCAGGCGCCCGACGAGGCCTCGCTGATCGCCATCGTGTGGACCGCTCCGCCGCTGCCCTGGATCCCCGAGCACCTGCACTTCGAACGCGGGGCCGTCCTCATCCCGACCTGGTTCGGCGACCCCGGCCGGGCCGAGGAGATCATGGCACCGCTGCGCACCCCCGCTCCGGCCGCCGACGCGGTCGCGCCGATGCCCTACCTCGCCTACCAGCGACTGCTCCAGTCGCCGCCGAACTTCGCCGAGCAGCACGTCTACAACCGGGGCGAGTTGCTGGCCGAACTCTCCGATCCGACCATCGACGCGCTGGTCGCGCTCTGGCAGTCGTCCGGGCCCAACTTCTCCGTCGTGCTGGGTGCGCTCGGGGGCGCGATCAGCCGCGCCCCCGCCGGTCCGACGGCCTACACCCACCGCGACGCCCGCTGGTTCGCCGAGATCTGCGCCCAGTGGTACGGCGCGCCCGACAACCCCGTCCACCTCGCACCCGCCGTCACCGGCCGGCGCGCGCTGCAGCACGTCACCAGGGGCCCGTACCTCAACCTGCTCCCCGACCCCGAGCCCGCGTGGGTGCGGGCCGCGTACGGAGACGAGACGTACGCCCGGCTGGAGCGCCTCAAGCAGACCTGGGACCCGGACAACGTGTTCCGGTTCAACGCCAACATTCCACCCCGCACCGAGGAGAACACCTGACATGGCAGCCGAGCTGATCGCCGAACTGAGCGGCGCAGGCGTCGAGTTGTGGGAGGAGGACGGCAACCTCCGCTACCGAGCGCCCAAGGGCGCGCTGACCGACGACCGCCTGAAGCGCCTGCGCGAGGCCAAGGCAGCCGTCCTGGACCGGCTGCGCGCCGACCGCACCGAGGCCGTGGTCGTCCCGGACCCCGGGGCCCGGTACGAGCCCTTTCCGCTGACCGACGTCCAGCAGGCGTACCTGCTCGGCCGCAGCGAGGTGTTCGACCACGGCGGCGTCGCCTGCCACGTCTACCTGGAGGTCACCTACCCCGACCTCGACCCGGCCCGCGCCGAGGCCGCCTGGAACCGGCTGGTCGAGCGGCACGACATGCTGCGGGCCGTCGTCGAGGCCGACGGCTACCAGCGGGTGCTGCCGGACGTCCCGCATCTGCCGGTGCCCGCCGCCGACCTGCGCGGCGCGGGGGAGGAGGCGGTCCAGGAGGAACTGGCGGCCGTGCGAGAGGAGTTCGGCCACCGGGTGTACCCGACCGACCAGTGGCCGCTGTTCGACCTGCGGGTGACGCGCACCGACGAGCGGGCCGTGCTGCACCTGTCGATGGACTTCCTGATCGCCGACTGGGCGAGCATCTGGCTGCTGCTGGCCGAGTTCGAGGCGCTGCACGCCGACCCGGACCGCGAACTGCGGGAGCTGGAACTGACGTTCCGCGACTACCTGCTCGCCGAGCGTCGGCTGCGCGAGACCGGTCGGCACCGGCAGGACCGGGACTACTGGTGGGAGCGGCTCGACGAGCTCCCCGCCGGCCCCGACCTGCCGCTCGCCGACTTGCCGCTCGCCGAGCGGGAGGACGTCCCGGCACGCTTCCGGCGGCGCTACCTCAAGCTGGACACCCC
This sequence comes from Kitasatospora cinereorecta, assembly GCF_024172095.1. GTDB lineage: Bacteria > Actinomycetota > Actinomycetes > Streptomycetales > Streptomycetaceae > Kitasatospora > Kitasatospora cinereorecta. The sequence goes on from NZ_JAMZDX010000002.1 coordinate 1,368,701, forward strand.
GGTCTGGGAGGGACTCAAGCACCGCGCCCAGCAGCGCGGCCTCACCCCCTCCTCGGCCGTCCTCGCCGCCTACGCCGCCACCCTGGAGCGCTGGAGCCGCAGCCCCCGGTTCAGTCTCAATCTGACGGTGCTCAACCGGCTGCCGCTGCACCCCGAAGTCGGCCGGGTGGTCGGCGACTTCACCTCCGTCAACCTGCTCGCCGTCGACTGGGGCACCGGCAGCTCGTTCACCGACCGCGCGGCCGCGCTCACCGCCCGCCTCTTCGACGACCTCGACCACCGGCTCTGCTCGGGCGTCGAGGTGATGCGCGAACTCGCCCGCCGGCGCGGCCGCGAGGCGGCGCTCATGCCGATCGTCTTCACCAGCGCCATCGGCCTCGGCGAGGGCGACGACGGCAACCGGGCGGCCGGTCGGCTCGACGGCCTCGGCATCACCCAGACCCCGCAGGTCTTCATCGACTGCCAGGCCATGGACGACGCCGACGGCCTCCAGGTCAACTGGGACATCCGTGACGGAGTGTTCCCCGACGGACTCGCCGACGACATGTTCGACGCCTTCGAGGCACTCCTGCGCGGCCTCGCCGCCGACGAGGCCCGCTGGGACGCGGACGACACCGTGCCGCTGCCCGCCCGGCAGGCCGAGGAGAGGCGACAGGCCAACGACACCGCCGCACCCCTGCCCGACACCCTGCTGCACGAAGGCTTCTTCGCCCAGGCGGCCGAGACCCCTGACCGCCCCGCCGTGATCGGCGCCCAGACGACTTCCTACCGCGACCTCGCCGACCGGGCCGCCGCCGTCGCCGAGGCGCTGCGCGCCCGCGGCTGTACGGCGGGCGAGCGCGTGGCGATCGTCATGGACAAGGGCGTCGACCAGATCAGCGCCGTCCTCGGCACCCTGCTGGCCGGCGCCGTCTACCTGCCGGTGGACACCGTCCAGCCGCCGCTGCGCCGGGCGACCATCCTGCAGGACGCCGGGGTCCGGCACCTGCTCACCCAGTCCTGGCTGACGGACGGCCTGCCCGCCGACGCGATCGCGGTCGACGAACTCCGGCCCGTGCCGGCGCCCGCCCACCTCACGCCCGCCGACCCGGACACCCCGGCGTACGTCATCTACACCTCGGGCTCCACCGGCCGGCCCAAGGGCGTCGTGGTCAGCCACCGCGCCGCCCAGAACACCGTCGTCGACATCAACCGCCGCTTCGCCGTCACCGCCGAGGACCGCGTCCTGGGCCTCGCCAACCTGGGCTTCGACCTGTCGGTGTACGACATCTTCGGCCCGCTCGCGGTCGGCGGCACGCTCGTCCTGCCGGACCCGGCGCGCCGCACCGACCCCTCGCACTGGGCCGAGCTGATCGCCGAACACGGCGTCACCCTGTGGAACTCCGTCCCCGCGCTGATGCAGATGCTCGCCACCTACCTGGCGACCGAGCCCGCTCTCGACCTGCCCACGCTGCGCACCGCCCTGCTCTCCGGCGACTGGATCCCGCTCACCCTCCCCGACGAGATCTCCGGCCGCCTTCCCGGCCTCCAGGTGGTCTCCCTCGGCGGCGCGACCGAGGCCGCGATCTGGTCGATCCACCACGTGTACCGGGGTCTTGAGCCCGGCTGGCGGAGCATCCCGTACGGGCGCCCGCTCGCCAACCAGGCCTTCCGGGTGCTGGATGCGCGCGGCCGCGACTGCCCGGTGTGGGTGCCCGGCGAGCTGTACATCGCCGGAGACGGCCTCGCCCAGGGGTACCTCGGCGACGCCGGGACGACCGCGCACCGCTTCGTCACCCACGGCGGCGTCCGGCTCTACCGGACCGGTGACTTCGGCCGCTACCTGCCCGGCGGGGAGATCGAGTTCCTGGGCCGCGAGGACACCCAGGTCAAGGTGCGCGGCCACCGGATCGAGCTGGGCGAGATCGAGGCGGCGCTGCTGGAGCACCCGGCCGTCGCCGCCGCCGGGGCGGTCCTGGACGGCTCCGCGGCGGACCGCGGGCTGCTCGCGGTCGTCGAACCGGCCCGGGTGCCCGCCGACCGGCCCGGCGACGGGCTCGCGGAAGACGTCCGCACGGCGGCCGACGGCGCGGTCGAAGGGCTCGACCGCGCTCTGATGGAGACGTACGGGCAGCATCTCGACGCGGCCGTACTCGCCTCGATGGCGCACGCCCTCCGCACGGTCGACGCGGCGGACATCGCGCCAGAGCACCGCTGGCTGGTGCGCCGCTGGCAGGCCGTGCTGGCCGAGGCCGGGCCGGTCGACCCGGACAGCGCCGGGCAGCACTGGGCCGGGCTGGAGGGAGTCTGGACGGACGCGCTCGGGTCGGCCGAGTTCGTCGCGTACCTGCGGCGCAACGCCGAGCTGCTGCCCGAGCTGCTGACCGGCCGCCAGGACCCGGTCGCCCTGCTCTTCCCGGACGGCCGCTTCGACACCGCGCACTCGCTGTACCGCGAGCACGTGATGGCCCGCTACCTGAACCGGGCCGTGGGCCGGGTCTTCCGCCGCATCCTCGACCTGCACCCCGGCGACCGGCCGCTGCGGGTGCTGGAGGCCGGTGCGGGCACCGGCGGTACCACCGAGGGCGTCCTGGAGGTGCTGGCCGGCACCGGCGCCGAGTACCTGTTCACCGACGTGGCGCCGTTCTTCCTGCCCGAGGCGAGGCGCCGCTTCGGCGGCCACGACGGAACCGGCATCGGCTTCGGCGTGTTCGACGTGGACCGCGACCACCGCGCCCAGGGCCTGGCGCCCAACTCCTTCGACGTCGTGCTCGCCGCCGGGGTGCTGGAGAACGCCCGCGACATCGAGGTGTCCCTCGCCCGGCTCGCCGAGCTGGTCGCGCCCGGCGGCTGGCTGGTGCTGACCGAGCCGACCCGCGAACACCCGTGGATCCTCGCCTCGCAGGCGTTCATGATGACCGAACCGGAGGACGAGCGCCGGGCGGGCGGCCCCTCGTACCACGACCGGGACGCCTGGCTGGAGCTGCTGGCCGCCGCCGGTGCCGAGGACGTGCTCTGCCTGCCCGAGGCCGGGCACCCGCTGGAACCGCAGGGCATCCACCTGTTCGCCGCCCGGCTCAAGACCGACCGTGCGCCGGTGACCGAGAACGAGCTGGTGAGCCACCTGGCCGCCCGGCTGCCCGCGCACATGCTGCCCTCGCACGTCCAGATCGCCGACGCGCTGCCGCTCACCGGCAACGGCAAGGTCGACCGCCGCACCCTCGCGACCTGGCGGCCCGCGCAGGCCGCCGCCCGCCAGGCGGACGGGGGCGACCGGCCCGCCGACGCCCTGGAGTCCGCGCTCGCCGAGCTGTGGGCGGCCGCACTCGCCTGCGGCCCGATCGGACGCACCGACAACTTCTACGACCTCGGCGCCGACTCCCTGATCATGGCCCGGATGGCCGGACGCCTGCGCGAAGAGGTGCCCGAGGCGGCCGACGTCGCGTTCGACGCCCTGCTGCGGCACCTGCTCAACGAGCCGAACACCGCGGCCCTCGCCCGCTTCCTGCGCGGCCGCAGCACCCCGGAACCCGTGCCCGGGCGCGGCACGTCCGGCAACGCCCTGCTCGTGCCGTTCAGTACAGGCGGCGACGGGCCGCTGCGGGTGATGTTCCACGCCGGCCTCGGCACCATGGACTGCTACCGCCCGCTCGCCAAGGAGTTGGTGGCGCAGCGGCTCGGACCGGTGCTCGGCGTCGTCATCGACGACACCGAGGTCTACTGCGCCCTCGACCCGGCCTCCGTGATCGAGAAGGCCGCCGACGACTACGCCGAGCGGCTGCTCGCCGAGGGCCACACCCGCTTCCAGCTGATCGGCTACTGCCTGGGCGGCCTGTACGCGACCGAGGTGGCCCGGCGGCTCGCCGAGCGCGGGGCGGAGGTGGCGGACCTGGTCCTCGCCAGCAGCCACCCGGTGGTCGTCGACGTCGAGGACGACCTGATGATCGAGACACTGTTCGTCCCCAATCTGCACCTGTCGTTGGACCGCATCGGCTACGGCCCGGTCCAGGCCCACTCCGCGGTCCGCGCCTTCATGCAGGTGATCGAGCGCAACGGCGGCAGGGTGCCGGCCGGATCGCTGGTCGAGGTCGGGGGAGACGCCGAGCTCGACGGGATCGCGGACTTCTTCCGCCGCCTGAGCGCCGACACCCGTGAGGAGCGGTTCGCCCGGTACGCGCGGGCCGCGAGCGAGGCCACCGGGCAGGAGACGCTGCCCGAGATGGTCGGCGCGATGTTCCGGGTGTTCCGCCAGAGCTTCCTGTCCGCCCGCTTCACACCGGAGCCGTACGCCGGGGACATCCGCTTCCTGCGGCCGCGCGGCGCCTCCGGCTTCGCGCCGGGCATGGACGAGACCACACTCGCCTTCTGGCGCGAGGTGTGCGTCGGCGAGTTCGCCGTCACCGACATCGAGGGCAACCACTTCAGCTGCATCGAGGAGCCCAACGCCCGCCGGGTCGCCGACCTCGTCGCCGAGCCGCTGCGCCGGAACCGGGAGAACATCCGATGACGACCTATCAGGAAATCCTGGTCGACGGCCCGTTCGACCCGGTGCTGACGGTGGCCCACCTTGCCTCCTCCGGCCTGCTCGGCGAGCACGTCGTCTACGAGCGCGAGCGCTGCTGGCATGTGGCGGCCCGTCCCCTCGGCGAGATCCGGGTGGACGCACGGCAGGTGCACAGCGGCTTCGACGGCAGCTCGCGGCCGTGGTCGGGCACGCCCTGGAAGCAGGTGGCACTGGCCCTCGCCGAGGTGCCGGTGCCGGGCTGGAACGCCTACGGCTGGGCCGGGTTCGAGCTGGCCTCGGGCACGGGTGCGGAAGGGGAGACCCTGGCGCACCTGATCGTCCCCCGGCTGGAGCTGCGGGTACGCGAGGAGAGGATCCTGGTGCGCGCCCTGGACCGGGACGTACTCGATTCGGTCCGCACGCTGCTCGGCGAAGCGGCCACCGAGCCGTCCGGGGTGCCCGCCCCGGTCGCCACCCGGGCCGAGGACTCCGGCTACCGGGCCGCCGTCGCGCACACCGTGGCGGAGATCGGCCGCGGGCGGCTGGAGAAGGCGATCCTCTCCCGGGCCGTGACCGTGCCGTACACCGTCGACCTGCCCGCCACCTACGTGCGCGGGAGGCGGGGCAACACTCCCGCCCGGTCCTTCCTGCTCGACCTCGGCGGCTGGCAGGCGGCCGGATTCAGCCCGGAGACGGTGATCGAGGTCGACCCGACCGGCACCGCGTCCACCCAGCCGCTCGCCGGAACCCGCGCCCGCACCGGTGACCCGGGGACGGACGCGGTGCTGCGCGAGCAACTGCTCGCCGACCCGAAGGAGGTGTTCGAGCACGCGCTCTCGGTCCGCCTCGCGGTCGAGGAGCTGAGCGGGGTGGGGCGCGAAGGTTCCACCAGAGTCGAGGAGTTCATGGCGGTGAAGGAACGCGGCAGCGTCCAGCACCTCGGCTCCCGGGTCACCACGCAGCTGTCCCGCGGCCGCACCGCCTGGGACGCCCTGGGGGCGGTCTTCCCGCCGGTCACCGCGTCCGGAATCCCCAAAGCCGCCGCGTACCGGCTGATCGCCGAGCTGGAGGGCGAGCCGCGCGGCCTGTACTCCGGCACCGTGCTGATGGCCTCGCACGACGGTTCGCTGGACGCCGCCCTGGTGCTGCGGGCCGTCTACCGCCGCGACGGGCGGTGCTGGCTGCGCGCGGGCGCCGGCGTGGTCGGGGCGTCCCGGCCGGCCCGCGAGTACGAGGAGACCTGCGAGAAGCTCGCCGCGGTCGCGCCCTACACCGTCCCCACGACCTGAGAAAGGCCCACGCCCATGCTGGACGGATTCACCCCGTGGCCCGAGGAGTTCGCCGCCCGCTACCGCGGACGCGGCCACTGGCAAGGTCGCACCTTGGGCTCGCTGCTGCGCGACCGGGCCGCCGATTCACCCGACCTGCTCGCGGTGGTCGATGCGCACCGCCGCTGGACATACCGCGAACTCGACCGGAGGGCCGACCGGTTGGCCGCCGGACTGGACGGCCTCGGCATCCGCGCGGGCGACCGGGTGCTGGTCCAGCTGCCGAACGTGGCCGAGTTCCTGGCGCTCGCCTTCGCCTGCTTCCGGCTCGGCGCCATCCCCGTCCTCGCGCTGCCGGCGCACCGGGAGGCCGAGATCACCCACCTGGCCCGGCTCGCCGAGGCGGTCGCCTACGTCATCCCCGACACCCATCTCGGGTACGACCACCGCGAGTTGGCGCGCACCCTGCTCGACCGGGCACCGAGCGTGCGGCACGTGCTGGTCGTCGGCGAGCCGCAGGAGTTCACCGCCCTCGCCGACCTGGCCGGAGCCGAGCCGCGCGCGCTGCCCGAGCCCGATCCGTCCGAGGTCGCGCTGCTGCTGCTCTCCGGCGGAACCACCGGGCTGCCCAAACTGATCCCCCGCACTCACGCCGACTACGTCTACAACGCCACGGCCAGCGCCGAGGTGACCGGCATCGACACCGACAGCCGCTACCTGGTCGCCCTGCCGATCGCGCACAACTTCCCGCTGGCCTGCCCCGGCGCCCTCGGCACCCTGCACGCCGGCGGAACGGTGGTGATGGCTCCCACTCCGAGCCCCGACGACGCCTTCCCGCTGATCGAGCGGGAGCGGATCACCGTCACCGCGCTCGTCCCGCCGCTCGCCCTGCTCTGGCTGGAGGCCGCCGACTGGGGGATCGCCGACCTGAGCAGCCTGCGTCTGCTCCAGGTCGGCGGGGCCCGGCTCAAGCCCGCCACCGCCGCGCAGATCGAACCGGTACTCGGCTGTCGGCTCCAGCAGGTGTTCGGCATGGCGGAAGGGCTGCTCAACTTCACCCGCCCGGACGACCCGGACGACCTGGTCCTGGAGACCCAGGGCCGCCCGCTCTGCGCCGACGACGAGCTGCGCATCGTCGACGCCGACGACCGGCCGGTCGCCCCCGGCGACGTCGGCGAACTCCACGTGCGCGGCCCCTACACGCTGCGCGGCTACTACCGGGCCGACGAGCACAACCGCGCCGCCTTCACCCCCGACGGCTACTACCGCAGCGGCGACCTGGTACGCCAACTGCCCAGCGGCCACCTGGTGGTGGAGGGGCGGATCAAGGACGTCATCAACCGCGGCGGCGACAAGATCCCCGTTGAGGAGGTCGAGAACCATCTGCTGACCCACCCGGCCGTCCACGACATCGCCCTGGTGGGCATCCCCGACGACGCCCTCGGCGAACGAAGCTGCGCCTGCGTGATCGCCCACGGCACCCCGCCCACCCGCGCCGAACTCAACGCCCACCTCGTCGCGTCGGGCCTGGCCGCCTTCAAACTGCCGGACCGGGTCAGGGTGGTGGAGGACTTCCCGCGCACCGCACTCGGCAAGGTCAATCGGCGGGCCCTGGCCGCGCTGCTCGTCGAGCGGGCGTCCGTCTGAGCGCTCGGCCTCCGGTCGGGACTTGCTCCCCGGCCTTGCTTGATGCATATGATAACCACTACCGATAAGCCTGGTCGCCGAGCCGACCCCGGCGGCCTGGCGTGAGTCGGTGGTCACCGCTGGGCCCGGCGCCGACGCCCGCCGCGCAGCCGCGCGGTCACCGGCGCCGTCGTGTCCCGGCTGGCCGCTCCGACCGGTCTGCGGGGTCGGCCAGGCACGACGTAGCGCCCGCCGACGGGCGCGTACCAGTGCGACCTCATCTGTTCAGAGTCAACCGATCGAAGGAGACACCCATGGTCTCGCCGGAGACAGCAACCGCGCTCGACGCGCGGTTCGTCCAGGACGCGCACGCCGTCGCCGAGCAGCTTCGGCGCGAGGGGCCGGTGCGGCCCGTCATCCTGCCGACCGGTCTGCCGGCCTGGCTCGTCACCGGGTACGACGACGCTCGCGCACTGCTGACCGACAGCCGGCTGAGCAGCGCCGGCGTGTACGACCGCCTGGAGAAGCTGCGGGAGGCCGCCGACGGCAAGCCGAGTTCCTTCTCCAGCGACCTCGCGCGGCACCTGCTCAACACCGACCCGCCGGACCACACCCGGCTGCGCAAGCTGGTCAACAAGGCGTTCACACCCCGGACGATCGCCCGGCTGCGGCCGCGCATCGTGGAGATCGCCGACGAGCTGCTGGACACACTGCCGCTCGGCGAGCCCGTTGACCTGATCGCGGCGTACGCCTACCCGCTGCCGATGATCGTGATCTGCGAGCTGCTCGGGATACCCGCGACCGACCGGTCGAGGTTCGGCGAGTGGTCGAACGTCCTGGTGTCGTCGGCCCCCGCCGAGGAGATCGGCGCCGCGTCCGCCGCGATGGGCGGCTACCTGGCGGGACTGGTGGAGCAGAAGCGGGCCGAGCCCACCGAGGACCTGCTCTCCGCCCTGGTGCACGTGTCCGAGGACGGCGACCGGCTCTCGCTCCCCGAACTCATCGCCATGACGTTCATTCTGCTCATCGGTGGCTACGAGACCAGCGTCAACCTCATCGGCAGCGGTCTGTCCGCCGTCCTGCACCACCCGGACCAGCTGGCCGAACTGCGCGCGGAACCGGCACTGCTCCCGAGCGCCGTCGAGGAGTTCCTGCGCTTCGAGACCCCCAACAACACCGCCTCGCCCCGGTACACCACCGAGGAGGTCGAGGTCGGCGGCGTGCGGATCCCGGCCGGCGCGTTCGTGCTGATCTCGCTGCTGGGCGCCAACCGCGACGGGAAGCGCTTCGAGGACCCCGACCGCCTGGATGTGCGGCGACCCGCCACGGGCCACCTCGGTTTCGGGCACGGGATCCACTTCTGCGTCGGGGCGCCGCTCGGCCGGCTCGAAGGCGAGATCGGCATCGGACGCCTGCTGGAGCGCTTCGAGCACCTCGAACTCGCCGCCGAGCCGGGCACCCTGCGGTGGCGGGCGAGCACCGCCATCCACGGCCTGGAAACGCTCCCCGTGCGGCTGGGCTGACGTGCGACGAGACCGCCGCCGACCACCGGAGAGCGCGGGAGCCGCGCACCACGTACCGAAGGACAGCACATGTGCGGGATAACCGGATGGGTCGCCTACGACTTGGACCTGACCACCCGACGATCCGTGATCGAGGACATGACCTCGACCATGGCCGACCGCGGGCCCGATGCCGCCGGCACCTGGGTCGGCCGCCACGCGGCGCTCGGCCACCGCAGGCTCGCGGTGATCGACCCGGCCGGCGGCCGCCAGCCCATGGAGATCGGCACACCGCGCGGATCCGTCGTCCTGGTGTACAGCGGAGAGACGTACAACTTCACCGAGTTGCGCCGCGAACTTCAGGCCCGTGGCCACCGGTTCCGCACCGGCAGCGACACCGAGGTCGTCCTGGTCGGCTACCTGGAGTGGGGCGAGGCCCTCGCCGACCGGCTCAACGGGATGTACGCCTTCGCCATCTGGGACGAGCGGGACGAGAAGCTCGTCCTGATCCGTGACCGGATGGGCGTCAAACCGCTGTACTACCACCGCACCCCGGACGGTGTCCTGTTCGGCTCCGAACCGAAGGCGATCCTGGCCAACCCGGCCGCCAGCCGCGTGGTCGACACCGACTGCCTGCACGAACTGATCGGCTTCACCAAGGCACCCGGCTGGTCGCTGTGGAAGGACATGCACGAGGTGGAACCGGGCACCGTCACCACGGTGGACCGCACCGGCGTCCGCCACCGGTCCTACTGGCGGCTGCCCACCGCGGTGCACACCGACGACCGGGCGGCCACGGTCGGCCGGATCGGTGAGCTGCTGACCGACATCACCGACCGGCAACTGGTCGCGGACGTGCCGGTCTGCGTCCTGCTCTCCGGCGGTCTCGACTCCAGCTCCGTCACCGCGCTGGCGGCGGCGCGGGCCAAGGAGCAGGGCGGGGTGCTGCGCACCTTCTCGGTGGACTTCGCCGGACAGGAGGAGAACTTCACGCCCGACGAGCTGCGGGAGACACCCGACTCCCCGTTCATCCGCGAGGTCGCGGCCCACGTCGGCTCCGAGCACCACAACGTGGTGCTCGACTCCGCCGACCTGGTCGAGCCCGAGGTGCGCCGGGCGGTCGTCGCCGCCCGCGACATGCCCATCGGCCTCGGGGACATCGACTCCTCGATGTACCTGCTCTCCAAGGCGATCCGCCGGCGGTCGACCGTGGCCCTGTCGGGCGAGTTCGCCGACGAGTTGTTCGGCGGCTACATCTGGTTCCACCACCCGGCCGCCCGCGATGCTCCCACCTTCCCCTGGCTCGCCTTCCAGAACGCCCACACCACCGACCGAACCGCCCTGCTGCGCCCCGAGGTGCGCGAGAAGCTCAACATCCCCGGATACATCGCGGACCAGTACGCGACCGCGGTCGCCGCGGTCGAGCACAGCGGCGAGGAGAACGACTTCGAGCGGCGGATGCGGGTGATCTCCAACCTCCACCTGACCCGCCTGGTACGCGCGCTGCTCGACCGCAAGGACCGGATGTCGATGGCGGCCGGGCTGGAGGTCCGGGTGCCCTTCGCCGACCACCGGCTGGTGGAGTACGTCTACAACACACCGTGGGCCCTGAAGAACTACGACGGCCGGGAGAAGAGCCTCCTGCGGGGCGCGGTCCGGCACCTGCTGCCGCCGTCGGTGGTCGACCGGGTCAAGAGCCCGTACCCCTCGCCTCAGGACCCCCGGTACGCCGAGGCCCTCCAGGCACAGGCACGCGAGGTCCTGGCCGAGCGGACCAGTCCGGTGTTCGACCTGGTGGACCGGGCCTGGCTGCAGAACCTCTGCCGCCTGGACGCCGCCACGATGGCCGCAGACGCCCGGCTCGGTCTGGAGCGGGTCCTGGACCTCTACCACTGGTTCGACCTCTACCGGCCGCAGCTGCGGATCAGCTGACGCCCGACGCTCGGCCATCGACCCTTCCGTCCCGGTGCCCGGGCAGCCACATCCCCAGATCAGGAGCTCACGTGAAGCAGGAACACGCAACCGCAGCCGCCCCTCCCGCCGACGCCGTCGCGGCACTCGCGGAGCAGCTTCCCGGAGCCCGCCGATGACTCGCGAGCGGCCGCCGGGCGGCCTGCGGACCGTCCTCGACCTGGTCGCGCTCGCACCCGCCGTGCGCACCCGGCTGCGCCGTGCGGCCCTGCTCGGCGTGGTCGGCGGGGTGAGCGCGGTCGCCGGCTTCGTCAGCGCGGCGTTCGCCGTGGGCGAGCTGTTCGCCGACCACCCGTCGGGCGAGGCGGTCACCGCCTGGGCGTGCGGCGCGCTGGCCGGCCTGGTGACCGGATTCGCCTGCCGGCTGCTCGCCGAACACCTCGCCCACGAGGCGAGTTACCGCCTGGAGGTGGAGCTGCGGCGGGCACTGGCCGGTGTGCTCGCCCGGATGCCCCTCGGCGAGGTGCAGCGGCTGGGCTCGGGCCGGATCAAGAAGATCGTGCAGGACGACGTCAAATCGCTCCACAACGTCGTCGCGGACGCCCTGCCGTTCGTCGGCTCCGGGGTCGCCCAACCGCTGGCGGCGCTGCTGGCCCTCGGCGTGGTGCAGTGGCGGCTGCTGCTCGCCGTACTGCTGATCGTGCCGGTCGCGATGATCTGCCTCTCGCTGCTCTCCCGCGACTACACGGAGCAGCGCGAGCGGTACAACACGGCGAGCGAGAACGTCAACGCCGCCGTGGTCGAGTTCGTCCAGGGCATGCCGGTGGTGCGGACCTTCGACGACGGCCAAGCGTCTTTCGGCCGGTTCGCCGCCGCGGTGGGGGAGTTCACCGAGTCGGTGGCCGGCTGGCTGGCGACCTCCCGCGCCTCCGGGCTGCTGACCCGCCTGTTCATCGTGCCGCTGCCGACCCTGCTGGTCATCGCCGCCGGCGCCGTACCGATGCTCGAGATGGGCTGGATCCGGCCGAGGGACCTGCTGCTCGGCCTCCTGGTCGGCGCGATGCCCATCGAGGCGATCGCCCCGCTGATGCACCTGACCAACTACATCAACGACTCCAAGGCCGGGGCGATCCGGATCCGGGAACTGCTCGACCGGCCGCCGCTGCCCGAGCCCGAGCACCCGCGCGAGCCCGAAGGGTCGGCGGTCGCGCTGGAACAGGTGGTCTTCCGCTACGCGGCGGAGCGTGGCGAACCGGTGCTGGACGGCATCGATCTCGACATCCCGGCAGGCACGGTCTGCGCGCTGGTCGGTCCCTCCGGGGCCGGCAAGTCCACGGTGGCCAGGCTGATCCCGCGCTTCCACGACGTGGACTCGGGCGTGGTCCGGGTCGGCGGCGTCGACGTCCGAGACATCCGCAGCGAGGTCCTGCTGCGGCACGTCGCGCTGGTCTTCCAGGACCCGTTCCTGGTGGCCGGCACCGTCGCCGAGAACATTCGGCTGGCCCGGCCCGGCGCCACCGACGACGAGGTCCGCGCCGCGGCGCGGGCCGCCGCCGCGCACGACTTCATCGTCGACGAGCTGCCCGAGGGCTACGACAGTCAGGTCGGCGAGCGCGGCGGACTCCTCTCCGGCGGCCAGCGCCAGCGGATCACGATCGCCCGGGCGATCCTCTCCGAGGCGCCGATCGTCATCCTGGACGAGGCCACCGCCTTCGCCGACCCGGAGAACGAAGCCGCGATCCAGCAGGCCCTCGCCCGCCTCACCCGGGGCCGGACCGTGCTGATCATCGCCCACCGGCTGAACACCATCGTGGACGTCGACCAGATCGCGGTCCTCGACGGCGGCCGGATCGTCGAACGCGGGCGCCACGCGGACCTGGTGGCGGCGGGCGGGCGCTACGCGCGCCTGTGGGCGTGTCACACCGAGGCCGCCCGCTGGGGCCTCGCCGCCGCCCGTACCCCGAACCTGGAGGCAACCCGATGAGGCGGATCCTGCGCCTGATGCTCACCGCGGCCGGCCCCTACGCCGCGCAGTTCCGCACCACCCTGCGCGTCTCGCTCGCCGCGACCCTGGTGCAGGCCGCCGCCTACGCCTCGTTCGTTCCCCTGCTCGCCGAGCTGACCCGCGACCCGGTCCGTGCCGGGCGGGCCTGGCTCTGGGTCGGCGTGCTGGCGGTCCTGGTGGCCGTGGAAGCGGCGCTGCGGGTGCGCGAGATGGCCTTCACCTACGACTACTGGCACCTGGTCACGCACTCCACCCGGCTTCGGCTCGGCGCGAGCCTGCGGTCCATGCCGCAGCAGGAACTCGCCCGTCGCGCTGCGGGCGACCTGACCGCGGTGGTCGGCGCCAACGCCACCACCGCCTCTGGCGCGATCTCCTCGCTCTCCACCCTGTTCGTGCAACTGGTCACCGTGCCGGCGGTGCTCGGCGTCGTCGTCCTGGCGCTGGACTGGCGCCTGGGCCTGGTACTGGTCGCGGCCACCCTCGCGGCGCTGCCGCTGGTCCGGCAGGTGCAGCGGCGGTCCAACGCGGGCTTCCACCGGGTCGACGAGGCCGATGCCGCGCTGTCGGGGCGCATCGTGGAGTACGTCCAGGGCCTGCCCGTCCTCAAGGCCACCGGGCAGGCAGGTGCCGACTCGCCGCGCCTGGCCGCCGTGCTGACGGACCAGCAGCAGGCACAGGCCCGGTCCAACCGCTCGGCCTCGCTGCCCGTCGCCGGCGCCCAACTGCTCGTCCAGCTCGCTTTCGTGATCCTCGTCGCGGTGGGCGCCGCGCTGGTCCTCGACGCGCGCCTGTCGCTCGCCGTCCTGGTCGCCGTCGTGGTCACCGCCGCCCGGTTCGCCGAACCGCTCAGCATGGCCGCGACCATGACCAAGCTCTTCGAACAGTCCGAGGCGGCGCTCAGCCGGGTCGACGAGGTGCTGACCGTTGCGCCGTTGACCGTGACCGCCCCCGGAGCCGCCCCCACCACCTTCGACCTCGGCTTCGAGCAGGTCACCTTCGCCTACGACGGTCAGGACGAACCGACCCTGACCGAGCTGGACCTGACCATCCCCGAACGCAGCCTCACCGCGCTGGTCGGCCCCTCCGGCTCGGGCAAGACCACCATCACCAAGCTGATCAGCCGCTTCGCCGACCCGCAGCACGGCACCGTCCGGCTCGGCGGCACCGACCTGCGAACACTCCGACCGGACGAGGTGCTGCGCCACATCGCCGTCGTCTTCCAGGACGTCTACCTCTTCGACGACACCATCCGCGCCAACATCGCGCTCGCCCGCCCGGACGCCACCGACGACGAGATCGAGGCGGCGGCCCGCGCAGCCAACGCCCACGAGTTCGTCCGTCGCCTCCCCGACGGCTACCTGACCCGGGTCGGCGAGATCGGCTCCGCGCTGTCCGGCGGCGAACGCCAGCGCATCTCGATCGCCCGGGCGATCCTCAAGGACGCCCCCGTCGTCCTGCTCGACGAGCCGACCGCAGCCCTGGACACCGAGTCCGAGGTCGTGGTGCAGCAGGCCATCGACCGTCTGGTGGCCGGCAAGACCGTGGTCGTCATCGCCCACCGCCTGTCCACCGTGGTCGGCGCCGACCAGATCCTCGTCATCGACGGCGGCCGGGTCACCCAGCGCGGCACCCACCACGAACTGCTCGACGAGCCCGAGGGCAGGTATGCGCGGATGTGGGCGGCGCAGGTTGCGGCGCGGACGTCCACCGGTTGACCAGATCCTTCCGAAGTTCTCACCTGGTCAAGCCACTTGAGGGCTGGGAGGACGGCGCGGGAGTATCGTTGCGGGCGACAGTCGGAGGACATCGGGGGATGTCGGGCATGGTCGTGGATCCGCAGTCGAAGGAAAGCCTGTCGCCGCGCGGCCATCAGCGGACGGGGCCAGGGCGGGCCCTGATCGCCGCCGGGTGGACCCTGCGGGTGGCAGGGATCGTGGTGGGTCTGGGCGGGACCGGCTGGTTCCGGGCTGGGTTCAGGGACGGCCGCCTGCCGGCCGGTCTCCACCAACCGCTGTGGTGGCTCGGCGAGCTGGGAGCAGTCGTTGCGGCCGTCCTCGGCCTGCGGCTCCTCGGAGTCGGCCGGCGGCTCGTGGTGCGCGGCAAGCAGCACACCACGCCGACCATCGACTCCTTCGACCGGGTTCTCGGGACGCGTTACGTCCTCTACCTGCGCCCCTTCTACAACGATCCGATCCTGGCCGAGCAACCTCTCGACATCTCCGGGGGCTCGGGCACGAGCGACGCCATCTTCTTCATCTCCGGGCTGACCCACGAGGAGGCGCTGACCAGGCGGTTCCGGCGGTTCGGCCGGGTCGTCGCGGTCGGCCGGCCGAACGAGCGACTTCCGCTGCCCGGCGCGTCGCGCGGGTATCTGCCCGACGACGACCAGTGGAAGAAGGCCGTGAGTCGGCTGATCCGGCACGCGCACGTCGTCCTGCTGACGGCGGGCGACGGGCCCGGGACGGTGTGGGAGTTCACGGAGGCGCTGCGCATCCTGCCACCCGAGCGGCTGGTCCTGCTGGTCTACGGCACTCCGGACGACTACGACAGCTTTCGCCGGGCCCTCGGCGAGTACTACGCGTCGCGGTCGTCCGAGGAGCCGGGGGCACCGGACTCCGGTCGCTGGCCGGCTCTGCCGGCACTGCCGGACTTCCCGCCGCCCGCCCGGCCGCGGCGTCCGTGGTGGGAGGTGGTGGTGAACGGCGGCCGGTCACGGCTGCGCTGGGACTTCGTCCTCAAAGGGGTCGTGGTCTTCGACCCGGACTGGCGGGCGACCTTCGTCCGGTTCGATCCGACGGCGGTGCGCGTGCCGAGCGTCCTGACGTTGAACCGGCTGGTCAAGCGCAGACTCAGGCCCACGATCGAGCAGTTGGCCGCACTGCCGCCACGTGGCTGAGCCTGCGGGCCGCGGGCCGGGACGGTCACCGGTCGGGTGCCCGCTCCGCGCCCTCGGGCCACACGATCGCCACCGGCACCCCGGCCCTCCGGGCCGTCGCCACGGCGCTCGCCGTCCCGCCGCCCTTCGCCGACGGCAGCCCGTCCCAGACCGCCACCAACAGCTGGGCCACGGACACGAGTCGGGCGTTGGCCGCCTCGAAGGCCGCCGGTTCCGCCGTGTCGAACGGCAGCACCGTGATCTCGGTGGCTGCCGCCAGCAGGCGGTCGAAGCTCGATGCGTGCTCGGGCGGGACCGTACGGTCCCGGTAGTCGCGGGACGGCAGCACGGCGACGAGCTCGCCCCCGGCTCCCAGCACGGCCTCGGCGAAGATCGTGTCGGCACCCGGAGCGAGGCAGGAGACCCCGACCAGCCGGCGCCCGTCCCCGGTCAGTCCGGCGAGCAGGGTGCCCAGGGCATCCCGTACCAGGTCCTCGGTGGCCGGGGTCAGGCACATGTGCCCGGTCACGGCGATCGTCGACGTCGCGGGTCTGCTCACAGCGCGACGGCCAGGAAGCCCAGCACGTAGGCCGCGCCGAAGACGATGGGCACCCACTGCTCGACGTCGGTGAGCGGCACGTAGGCGCGCCAGTCCTTCCCTTCGCCGAGGCTGCCCCACTCCGCCCTGGAATAGGCGAACGCCGGGAGCCGCTCCTCCAGGGCGCCGATCACCTTGTACTTGGCCGCGTTGAGCTGGCGGTAGGAGCGCACCATGACGAACCAGGTGAGGCACTGGGTGAGCAGGATCAGCAGCCCCGCCGCGAGGACCCACACCGAGACCCGGGCCAGGGCATCCGCCGAAACCCCGGCGAACAGGGCGACCACCGCGCTGTTCAGGGAGAGGAAGAAGGTGTTGGTGAGATTGCGCCGCGAGCTGACCCGGTCCGCCATCTCGACACAGATCTTGTACTGGTTGAGTATCGCGTCCTGGTACTTCTCGGTGGCAGCCGAGTAGCTGTCGGGTCCTACCGCTTCGTTCCACAGGTCTTCGCGGATGTCGGTCATGCGATCATCATCGTCCATTTGTGTTGCGGTTGGCCTGACCTTGCGTCAACTGCGGCCCATTTGACCCGTGCTGGAGTCGGGCGGGAGGCCTGCGGCCGCGGCCAGGCCCGCCGCGAGGTTCTCCCGCGTCATGCGCCGGTCGAGGTACAGCAGCCCCACGGCCAGCGGCGTCAGCGGCGCACTGAGCGTCGTGGTCAGGACCACGGCGCCGCCCACCGCGACGATCAGCAGCGCGAGATCGGCCCCCGAGAGCGTCGACACGTCGAGCTGCTCGGTGGTCAGGGCGTCGGAGAGGACAAGTCGGAGCGCCACCGCCGCGACCACGGACGTGATCGTCTGGGAGACCGCGGAGCCGACCGCCCTGACGGCGTACGTGACACCCAGACTGCGCCACCAGGCGCCGTGGTTGAGCTGCCAGGCGCGGCGGATCGCGGCGGCCGGCCGCTGCCGTTCCATCACTGCGACCGGTACGGCGATGACGAGCCGGACGCCCACGTAGAGGGCGCCGACAAGGCCCGGGACGAGCAGGAACAGGCCGTAGAGCGCCGGGGCGGGGCTGTTCAGCGTGACTCCCAGCAGGATGCTCGGGAGCGCCGAGACGGCCAGGATCCCCAGTGCGGCCGCCGCGGTCAGGAGCTGGGTGCCGAGTACCCGCCCCAGCTGGGGCCGGGCCTGCGCCCACGCTTCACGGGCCGTCACCGACCGGCCCAGCACGGCATGACCGAGCACGGTGGTGCTGAGCGCCGCGGTGGCAGCGTAGGCGACGGTCGCACAGACCAGCACCAAGCCGAACACGATCCCCACCACCCATGCCGCCCGGGTGAACTCTCCGTCCGTCAGCTGCCCGCCTTCGGCTGGAAGCCGTCCGAGCTCCGAGAGCGCCGCCCAGGCGCAGCCGCCGACCAGCAGACTGCAGGCGAGAGCGAGGACGAGCAGCGGCAGATAGAGCGGCTTGCGGTAGCGCCCGGCCGTGGCGAAAACGCCGCTGATGATGTCACTGGGGTGGAGTGGGCGCAGGGGAACGGTACCGGGCTTGGGCGCCGGCGGCCCCGACGCCCAACCGGGCGGCGCCCAGGGGCCGACCGGTACTCCGTCGGGTCCGACCGGCCACTGTCCCCCGCTGGTGGTCATCTCGTCCAGGCCTTCCGACGTGTCCGATGTGCCGGCCCTTCGAGCTTAGGCGAGCCGTTCGCGGAACGGCAGGGGCGGGCGGCGTTCCGGTCGTGCGCCGACTGTCAACCGGAGAGCATGCCGGCGCGATGCGCAGCGCCCCGGCTGCGCCGTCCCCTGCCGCACTGCCGCGCGGTCGCACCATGGGGTACGTATCCCGTCCTGCGGTGTTGTTAGGGATACGTATTGCACCCGCCCTGATTGCTCCCCGAGGTCAAGGGCGGAATCCTCAGTACCGGCGCGAGCGGATCAAGGTCACGAGACCTACGTGGTGACGGCCGGCGGCGCCTGGACGCACCGTGCCGCTGGCCGGGCGGTTGCGCCGGCTCGCTTCGCTGCCGTTTCCGCGGAGGAATCACCGCGCCTCCGGATCCACCCGCCAGCCACTCCCCGGGACCTCGGAGCCCCGCTCCGGAGTCCGCTCCGCGTTCCCTCTTACCTGCTCCACCCGCTCCACTTCGCTTCCCCCACCCTGGAGTGAACCCATGCGATCCACCACGCCCAACCGCTTCCTCAGGGCAGCCGTCACCCGGGCCCTGCCCGCGACGCTGGTTGCGGGAGCCCTGCTGATCGGCGCCGTCCCCGGCCCGGTGGCCGTCGTCTCCCCGGCGGCCGCCGCCGGCAGCGCCCCGGTCGCGCTGACCGGCAAGCAACTGGCCGCGTCCTGGACCGGCCCGCTCTCCACCCAGGGCCGCTACGTCGTCGATGCCAAGGGCAACCGCTTCAAGCTCAAGGCCGGCAACTGGGACGGCGCGCAGAGCCACTACCTCGGCTCCGGCGACGAGAACGACCCGGCCAACAACCAGGCCGGCGAGGTCTCCCACAACATCCCGATGGGTCTGGACCGGGTGCCGATCGCCAAGATCCTGGCCGACTTCCACGCCCTGGGCCTGAACACCATCCGCCTGCCGTACGCCGACGCGATGATCGACGACACCGACACCGTGCCCGACTCGGCGGTGGCGGCCAACCCGCAGCTGCGGGACAAGACCCCGCTGGAGGTCTACGACGCGGTCGTCAAGGCGCTCACCGCCGACGGCTTCGCCGTGGTTCTCAACAACCACACCACCACCTACCACTGGTGCTGCGGCCTGGACGGCAACGAGCGCTGGAACAAGGGCCAGTCCGCCCAGAAGTGGGAGGACGACTGGCTGTTCATGGTGGAGCGCTACAAGGACAACAAGCGCGTGGTCGGCGCCGACCTGCGCAACGAGATCCGCCGCGACGGCACCGACGACCCCAACTGGGACTGGGGCGACGACCACGACGCGTACGCCGCGTACCAGGAGACCGGCAACCGGATCCTCGACAAGGATCCCGACATGCTGATCATCATGGAGGGCATCAACTGGGTCGGCATCCCGTCGGGCATCACCTCCCACTGGCGCCCGAATCTCGAGCCGGTGCGGAACATGTCCAACACCCTGATGTACTCCAACAAGCTGGTCTACTCCGTCCACTTCTACGGTTTCACCGGCCCCAACCACACCGGCGCCTCCGGCGGTTGGCAGAACGGCGAGACCAACGACCCCCGCTACCGCGACCTCAGCCCCGAGGACCTCGAGAAGGCCGTCAACGACGAGGCCCTGTTCGTCACCGAGTCCGGTCAGCACTTCACCGCGCCGGTGTGGGTCAGCGAGTTCGGCACCGGCGGACGCGGCCAGACCGACGCCA
This sequence comes from Kitasatospora cinereorecta, assembly GCF_024172095.1. GTDB lineage: Bacteria > Actinomycetota > Actinomycetes > Streptomycetales > Streptomycetaceae > Kitasatospora > Kitasatospora cinereorecta. Next base: position 1,388,280 of record NZ_JAMZDX010000002.1, read on the forward strand.
AGGAGAAGGACTGGTTCCGCCGGTTCACCGACATCCTGGTCAAGAACGACACCGACTTCGCGATCTGGCCGCTGGTCGGCTGGGCCAACAGCAGCGGCAAGCCCAACGACAACTGGGCCGCCCTGTCCTACGCCGCGAACGGCAAGCGCACCGGCCTGGAGGACGGCGGCGACTGGCGTGCCGCCGACTGGAACAAGCTCGTCACCGCGGGCGGCAAGACCGGCAAGGTCGCCAAGGCCGAGCGCTGGAACATGATCAACCTCGACCACGGCAACCAGAACGCCTCGTCCTATGTCCGTGCCAACTTCCCGATCAAGACCCCGGGCAACCTCCAGGGTTCCTGCCCGGACGGCGAGCGCCTGATCGGTCTCAGCCGCTACAAGCACCGCGGCCTGTGCACCAACGTCAACGAGCCCGCGATCACCAACGACGACTGGGAGGTCGTCACCGACGCCAAGTACATGACCGACGACTGGGCCCCGGGCTGGGAGAAGGCCCAGTGCCCGGAGGGCACCATGGTGGCCGGCTACAGCATGTGGGACACCGCGTTCACCAGCGTGATGTGCCAGCCCGTGGCCGCGAGCCTCGGAACCAGCAACCGCGTCGTCTGGTTCGACCGTGGTGACAACCCGGCCCCGACCGACAAGCAGGCCAGGAGCGACTGGGCGCCCTGGGACTCCAAGGGCCAGTGCCGCACCGACGAGTACCTCGCCGGCGTGGCCTTCAACTGGTCGTCGAGCCAGAAGTACCACGACACCCCCGACGCCCTGCTCTGCCGCCCCCTCGACTGACCCGACCCCATAACCCGAGTGTCCCGCCGCAGGGCGGCAGTCGGCGCCACGGGGACCGGGAGGTGCCGGCCGCGATCGTGATCGTGGCCACCTCCGGGTTCCCGTCGGCCCGGCTGCCGCCCTGTTCCGGTCCGTCCGGACCGCGAGACGGAGGAACCGGAGCGGGCCCGCTCGGCGTTGATGTGTACGCGGGCACTGCGTGGAGGGGCGCGGGGCAGCGGCGAAGGGGAGAGGCACGTGGGGGAAGCCGGCGAGCAGGCCGCGACACGGGGGTCCTTGTGGCGGGTCGGCGATGTGATCGACGGCCGGTACGAGGTGCTGAAGGTGCACCAGCAGGGCGGCATGGGGCTGGTCTACCGCGTACGGCATCGCGGCTGGGGCATCGATCTCGCGGTCAAGAGCCCGCGTCCGGAGCTGCTGCGCGACGAGCGGGCGCGTGAGCGGTTCGTGGCGGAGGCCGAGCACTGGGTGTCGCTGGGGCTTCATCCCCATGTCTGCGGCTGCCACTACGTCCGGACGGTGGACGGCTCGCCGCGGGTCTTCGCCGAGTACGTCACCGGCGGCAGCCTGGCCGACTGGATCCATGACGGGCGGCTGTACGCGGGAGGTGAACGGCGCTCCCTGGCCCGCATCCTGGACTTCTCCATCCAGGTGGCCTGGGGCCTGGAGCACGCCCACGCGCGGGGTCTGGTGCACCAGGACGTCAAGCCCGCCAACGTCCTGCTGGACCCCGCGGACGGCGGCTCGGGCGGTCTGGACGCGGTGGCGAAGGTCACCGACTTCGGCCTCGCGCGGGCCAAGCAGGCGCAGTCGTCGGCGCCGGGCCTTGTGACGGCCACCGGTCAGCTCTCCGTCCTGGTCACCGGCGGCGGCATGACCCCGGCCTACGCCTCGCCGGAGCAGGCGATGGGACAGCGGGTGGGCCGGCGCAGCGACGTCTTCAGCTTCGCGGTGTCGGTGCTGGAGATGTTCAACGGCGGTGTCACCTGGATGGCCGGGGTCGCCGCGGGCGCCGCGCTGCGCGCGTACCGGCCCGAGGAGCCGGGCCTGGACGGGCGTCCGCAGATCCCGCGGCAGGTCGCCGAACTGCTCGAACGCTGCCTGGACGACGACCCCGCCGCCCGGCCGGGTTCGATGGCCGAGATCGCCGACCGGCTCGTCGTCATCCACCGGGAGACCACGGGCCTGAGCTACCCGCGCCGCGCCCCCGTCATGGCGGATCTGCGGGCCGACGAGCTCAACAACCGCGCCCTGTCCCTGCTCGACCTGGGACGAAAGGAGGCGGCGGAGCAGGGCTTCGCCGAGGCGCTGAGCCTCGACGCCCGGCATCCGCAGGCCGTCTACAACGCCGGACTGCTGCGCTGGCGCGACGGTGCGCTGAGCGACGAGGGGCTGCTGGCCGAGATCGAGGCCGTGCGCCAGGACCTGCCCGACCCGCGGGAGGCCGATCGGCTGACCGCCCTGGTCCACCTGGAGCGCGGCGACCTCGCGGCCGCCGACACCATCCTGCGGGAGCACGCCACCGACGCCCGCGACGAGCCGGAGACACGGCAGGCGCTCACCGCGCTCACCTCCGGGCAGGCCGCCGACGCCCGCTGCGTGGGCCTGTGGCAGGTGCCATGGCGGGGCAGCTTCCCGTCCTGGATCACGCCGTCCTGCACGATCGACCTCACCGCGGACCTCCGGCTCGCCCTGACCTCCGCCAATGACCGCACCGCCCGGCTGTGGGACGTCCGCACGGGACGGCAGCTCATGGAGCTCACCGGTCACACCGACCGGGTCATGGGCTCGGCCCTCAGCGCGGACGGACGTCATGCCGTCACCGCCGCGGAGGACCGGACCGTGCGGCTGTGGGACGTTGCCGACGGCCGGATGGTCCGGAGCGTCGAGGTCACCCCGTGGGGCGAGGGCCGGGGCCCGGCGCAGCGGGAACGCCGGCGCCGGGAGGACGCGGCGAAGGAGGCGGCGGGTATCCCGACGCCGCGCGTCCGCCGGGCCCGCCTGGACAGTCCCGTGTACCAGACCGCGAGTTCTCCCGTGCGGGTGAACGCCGACGGCAGCGTGGCGATGTGGGCCGAGCCCGACGGCCGGATCCAGGTCTGGAACCTGCGCGCGGGGTGGCATCTGGCGACGCTCGACGCACCCGAGCACACTCGGGTGGTCGAGCTCAGCGGGGACGGGCGGCTGGTCCTGTCCGCCAACGGAGTCGAGGAGCGGTCGCTCGTCCAGCTGTGGCGGGCGGACACCGGAGAGTGCCTCTGGAGCGTCGACCACCCGGTCGCGATCTCCGAGATCTGGTTCGGCCCGGGCGCAGACGTGGCCGCGGTGCTCGGCGGCGGCATCCGGATCCTGGACCTGCGGGACGGCCGCTGCCTGCAGACCGTACGACTCGAGTCCGGTTTCCACGTCACCTGCACGGCGCTGAGCCAGGACAGGCGCTCGCTGCTGGTGGGCGGCTTCCACGGCCAGGTCCTCTACTGCGACCTGGTCTCCGGCCGCGTGCTGCGCACCTTCCGGGGGCACCGGGACCGGGTGCGCGGCGTGGGCTTCACGGCCGACGGGCACGGCTGGTCCGCCGGCTACGACGACGCGGTACGGCTGTGGCGGCTGCCCGGCGGCTTCCTCGCCCCCACCCAGCTGCGCCGCCCGCGACGCCACACCGAACTGCTGGGAGCCGAGGACCGGTTGAAGGCGCTGGTGGCGGAGGCCGGGCAGGCCGCGGCGAACGGCCGGGTACGCGAAGCCCTCGACCGGCTCGACCGGGCCCGAGCGCTGCCCGGGTCCCAGCGCGCGCCCGAGATCCTCGGGGCGTCGCGCTCGCTGGGCGACCGGACCGTACGCACCGGGGTGCGCGCAGCCTGGCCCGCCCGGTCGCTCCTGACGCACAACGACGAGTCCCGAAAGGCACCCGGTGTGCGCGGCGTGGGGCTGACCCCCGACGCACGCCTGGGCGCCTGCGCCGACTTCGACGGGCAGATCCAGCTCTGGAACCTCGGCACGGGCCGACGCGAACGGGTCATCGACACCGGGCACTGGTCGGTCAGCCTGGTCCGGTTCAGCCCGGACGGACACCGCCTCGTCTCACTCGGCCACGCCAGGGGCGGCACCCTCCAGACCTGGTCGGTCGACACCGGCGAATGCCTGGACACCCTCGACTTCCGAGGGCTCACCCGGGTCGCCCTCAGCCCGGACAGCAGGTACGCGTTCGTCGTGGAGGAGACGGCGATGACGATGTCCCTGTGGGACCTGGCCGAGCGCCGCGAGCTCCAGCGGCTCGCAGCACCCGAACGGAAGATCACCAGCGTCTCGCTCAGCGCGGACGGGCGGCGGGCCCTCACCTGCGGCGACGAGAAGGTGATCCGGCTGTGGGACCTGCCGTCGGGGCTGTGCGTCCAGGCCGTCCCGGCGCCGTCGCTGACCTCGAACACCGCGACGCTCAGCCCCGACGGGAGCTTCGTCCTGTCCGTGGAGACCTACCGCAACCCTGCCATGCCCGACGCCCACGGCCCCGAAAGCCTCCTGGGCCGGCTGCATGTGTGGGACGCCGCGACCGGCGACCGGCTGCGGACCTTCGACGCGTCCTCCAGCCGCTCCAGCCGCCTGGCCATCAGCGCCGACGGGCGGTTCGCGTTCGCCTCCGGCCCGGAGGGCGAGGTCCGGCTGTGGGAGCTCGCCACCGGGCAGTGCCTCCGGACGCTGAGCGGGCATGTGCGGACCGTGCCCGCCCTTGCCGCCACCCCCGACACGAACTTCGTCCTCACCGCCGACGACGACGCCGTCCTGCGGCTGTGGGAGCTCGACTGGGAGCTCCGGGCCCGGGAGGAGCAGTGACCGCCTTCGCCGACGGCGTGCGGCTCACCCTCGCGATGGCACGCCGGGAAGCCCGGGCGGGAGGCGCGCACGAGGTCGGGCCGGACCATCTGCTCCTGGGGCTGGCCGTGCTGTGCCGTTCCGACCTCGGTGCCGTACTGGACCGGCAGCAGCTGGATCCGCAGGGCCGACTCGGGCTCGCGGTCGAACTGGGACTGGCGCGGCTCGGCTTCACCTCGGCCAACGTCGACCCACGCCGCTTCCGCCGACGACTGCGTGCCCTGCTCGACCAGGGCGGGCCCGGCGATCCGCAGGCCGCGGTACCCCGGCGCAGCGCCGCGGCGCGCCAGGCCTTCACCCGGGCGGCAGAACTCGCGCACGGCGGCACCGCCACGGCTCAGGACCTGCTGCGGGCACTGGTCGAGCAGCCCTCCGCTCCGACCCGCGCACTCCTCGCCTCCTTCGGCGTCGCGGACCCGCTCGCCGCGTTCTTCCCCGAGCGCAGGCCCGGGCCGAAGACGGTGCCGGACCCGAAACCGAAGCCCGCGGCCGAGCCCGAGCCCGAGCCCGCGGCCGAGCTCAAGCGCGAGGACGGGCCCAAGCGCGCGGACGGGCCGAAGGCCGAGGTGCGGCAGGAGCCGACACCCGTCCTGGACCGGTACGGCCGTGACCTCACAGCACTCGCGCGAGCCGGGGAGCTGCCTGCGTCGATCGGCCGGGAACGCGAACTGCGGGCCCTGGCCCGGTCGCTGCTGCGCCGGTGGAAGTCCAACTGCGTGCTGGTGGGGGAGGCGGGCGTCGGGAAGACCAGCATCGTCGAGGAACTCGCCCGCCGACTCGTCTCCTCCGATCCGCCGTCCGGCCTGGCCGGTGCACGCGTCGTGGAGCTGTCGATGGCCGCGCTGGTGGCCGGGACGAAGTACCGCGGCGAGTTCGAGGAACGCCTCCAGGCCGTGCTGACCGAGGCACGACGACCCGGGCTGATGCTCTTCATCGACGAGGTCCACACGGTGCTCGGTGCGGGCGGGCGCGGGGCCTCCGACGCCGCCAACATTCTCAAGCCCGCCCTGGCCCGCGGCGAACTGCGGTGCATCGGCGCCACCACCCCCGCCGAGTACCGGAGCACCATCGAGCGCGACCCCGCCCTGCAACGGCGCTTCGAGGTGCTCTGGGTCGACGAGCCGACCCGGGCGGAGGCGCTGGTGATCGTCCGGGGCGTCGCCGACGACCTGACCGCCCACCACGGCGTCGCCATCGACCCGGAGGCCGTCACGGCCGCCGTGGACCTCACCGTCCGCCACCTGCCCGAGCAGCGGCTGCCGGACAAGGCCATCGACGTCCTGGACCAGGCGTGCGCCGCGGTTCGGATCCGCTCCGTCCCGCCGGAGGCGTCGGACTCCGCAACCACTCCCTCGGGCACGGGCGCGGTACGCGTCGGGCGGTCCGAGGTGGCCGCCGTGGTCGCCCGGCGGGCCCGGCTGCCGGTGGCCCGGGTGACGGTCGACGAGGCGCAGCGACTCCTCGGCATGGAGGAACACCTGCGTGCGAGGGTCATCGGCCAGGACGCGGCGGTCGAAGCCGTCGCCGCGGCCGTACGCACCGGGCGGAGCGGACTGGCGGACCCGCGCCGCCCGGTCGGCGCGTTCCTCTTCGCCGGCCCCACCGGCACCGGAAAGACCGAGCTGGCCAAGGCCCTGGCCGAGTTCCTGTTCGGCGACGAGCGGCGGCTGATCCGCATCGACATGTCCGAGTACCAGGAACGGCACGCGATCTCCCGTCTGCTCGGTGCGCCGCCCGGCTACGTCGGCCACGACCGCGAAGGTGCGCTCAGCGGGCCGCTGCGGGACCACCCGCACAGCGTGGTGCTGTTCGACGAGGTGGAGAAGGCCCACCCGGAGGTGCTGGACCTGTTCCTGCAGATCTTCGACGAGGGCACCCTGACCGACGCGCACGGGCGCCGCGTCCCGTTCAACGACGCGGTCGTCATCCTGACCTCCAACCTCGGCGCGACGTCCGGTCAGCCGCCCGGCCGTCCGCCGCTCGGCTTCTCGCCACCGCCACCCGCCGCCCACCGGGCCGCCGGCGCGTCCGCCGCAGCAGGCGTCCACGAGGCTCTGCGGGAGCGGCTGCGGCCCGAGTTGCTCGGCCGGATCCGGCAGGTCGTCGTGTTCGACGAGCTCGACCAGGCAGCGGTCGGGCGGATCCTCGACAAGATCATCGACCAGGTCCGGGCCAGACTCGCCGACCGGAGTCCCGCCGTGTCGCTGACCCTGTCCCAGGCCGCGCGCGAGCTGCTGCTCCGGCAGGGACGCGAGGCAGGGCGGGCGGGAGCGCGCGGCCTGGAACACGTCGTCGAGCACCTGCTCGTCCAACCGCTGGGCCGGCTGCTGCTCACCGACGAGAGGTTCGCCGTCGGCGCGTCGGTCGAAGTCCGGTGCGCCGACGGTGTGCTCAGCTTCGCCGTCGACCCCACGTCCTCGCTCCGGAGGAGCTGAGGCTGCCCGAGCCGGGCGCGAACCCTTTGCCGACCTGTGAGGAGACGATCCACCCATGCCCCGCCCAGCCGCCGTGACCCTGACCGTCGTCCAAGGGCAGCTCGAGCAGACCGAGTTCGCCTTCGAGGAGCGCACCACCTGCCTGATGGGCCGCGCCAACGACTGCCACCCCCGCCTGCCCGACGACGACTACCACCGGACCGTCTCGCGCCACCACTGCCTGCTCGACATCAACCCGCCCGACGCGTGCATCCGGGACTTCGGCAGTCGCAACGGCACCTACCTGAACGGTCACAAGATCGGGCAGCGGGACGAGGGCCAGACCCCGGAGCAGGGAGCCGCCACCGCCTTCCGCGAGCACCGGCTCAGCGACGGCGACGAACTCCGGATCGGCCGAACCGTCTTCCGCGTCACCATCCGCGGCGAGCAGTCCGGCCCGGCCGTCGTACGCTGCGTCAGCTGCGGCCGCGAGGAGAGCGCCGAGCCGGGCGCCCGCCCGGGTGACCACCTGTGCGCCGCCTGCCGGACCGAACCGCAGGCCGCGGCCGAACTCCTGCTCGACCTGGCCCGCACCGGCGACGGGGAACTGCAGGGCATCTCCGGGTACCGGCTGCTGCGCGAACTCGGCCGCGGCGGCATGGGCGCCGTCTACCTGGCCCGCCACCAGGCCACCGGGCGCGAGGTGGCGCTCAAGGTGATGCTGCCCAGGGTCGCCACGAACCAGGTGGCCCGCACCCGCTTCCTGCGCGAGGTACTCGTCACCCAGGATCTGCGGCACCCCAACATCGCGACCCTCCACGACGCCGGCTTCGCCAACGGGACCTTCTACCTCACCACCGAGTTCTGCACCGGGGGAAGCCTCGACCGCTTCCACGCGCGCCGCGGAGACCGGCTGCCGATCCCGGAGGCGGTCCGGCTCTACGCCCAGGCGCTGGAAGGTCTCGAACACGCCCACGCACGGTCGGTGATCCACCGGGACATCAGCCCCTCCAACATCCTGCTGCACCAGGAGGCCGGCGGCCCCCCGACCGCGAAGATCAGCGACTTCGGCATCGCCAAGGCCTTCGACCTGGCCGGTCTGAGCGGGCTCACCCGCACCGGTGCGACGGCCGGCAAACCCTCCTTCGTCCCGCGACAGCAGGTGGTCGACTTCCGCCGGGCGACCCCCGCCATGGATCTGTGGTCCCTCGCCGCCAGCCTGTACTGGACCCTGACCGGCGACGTGCCCCGCGACTTCACGAGCGATCAGGACCCGTGGCTGCTCGTCCTCAGGGCGCCGGCGGTGCCGATCCGCGAGCGGGCGCCCCACATTCCCCACGCCCTGGCCGAGGTGATCGACCACGCCCTCACCGAGGAACCCCGGATCGGCTTCGAAACGTGCGCCGACCTGCGCCAGGCACTCCTCGCCGCGCTCTGACCCTCGGGCCGGCCTTCGGGCGGGGCGCGGGAGGGTCGTGTCAGGTGCTGGATGGTGAGGCGGTCGGTGCGGAGGCGTTCCAGCTGGCGAGGAGATCGAGGGTTTCGGCGTCGCGGCTGCCGGGCGGGACGGCACAGAGGATGAGGTAGAGGCCGTCGTCGGCGGTGAGCCGGGTGGTCTCGTAGGCGAAGGTGAGGTCGCCGACGAGGGGGTGGTGGATGCGCTTCGCGCCGGAGCGGTGCCGGCGGACGTCGTGGCGGGCCCAGCGCAGGCGGAAGGCGTCGCCACCGCGGGTGGAGAGTTCGCCGACCAGGTCGGAGAGCGCCTTGTCGTACGGGTTGCGCCCGACTTCGGCACGCAGGGTGGCGACGTTCTGGTCGGCGACGGCGTCCCAGTCGGGGTAGAACGCGGCGGCGGCCGGGTCGAGAAAGGTGAAGCGGGCGGCGTTCGCCGGACGGGCGGGGCTGTCGAAGATCGGGGCGAACAGGGCACGGGCGAGGGCGTTGCCGGCGAGGAGGTCGAGGCGGGCGTTGCGGAGGTAGGCGGGGACGCCGCTGATCGTCTCGACGAGGTTTCGCAGGCCGGGACGGACGGGCTGCCGGGCGGGCCCGGCGGGCGGTGCGGTGGCTGGGGCGGCGGCGTTTGCGGCGCGGACCAGGTCGAAGAGGTGGGCGCGTTCGGCGTCGTCCAGTCGGAGCGCACGAGCGATGGCGTCGAGCACGGCGTCGGTGGCGCCGCGGGCGTCGCCGCGTTCGAGTCGGGTGTAGTACGGGACGCTGACGCCGGCGAGCTGGGCGACTTCCTCGCGGCGCAGGCCCGGGACGCGCCGGGTGCCGGAGAGCGGTGAGAGGGTGAGGCCGGCCTGCTCGGGGGTGACGCGGGCCCGGCGGGTGGTGAGGAAGTCGCGGATCTCGCTGCGTCGGTCCATGCCCCCGACACTACGACCGGCCGCGGCCCGGGGCGCGAGCGTGGGGGTCCTCGTCAGGGTCTGCTTCACGCCCCCGTCGGTGCCTGCGGCGCGGTTGTCTGGAGGGAAGGTTCGGTCCGTCCGCCCGAGGAGACGCCCCCATGCCCGCCACCGCCCCCGCACGCGACCAGGTCCATCGGCCCGGCACCGCCGTGGTGCCGGCGTCGGGTACGCGGTTCGCGCTCGGGGCGGCGCTGCCGGCGCCACCCACGACACGCTCCGACCTGCGGGACGGTGTCGATCGAGCCAAGGAGAGTGAATCCCATGCGAGCGGCGCCAGGGGCGCACCATCCATCGAGAGGAACACTGTGAAGCACATCAAGCTGCGGGACCTGGACGTCTCCCGGATCGGCCTGGGCGCGATGGGCATGTCCCACGGCTACACCGGCGCGGGCACCGACGACGCGGAATCGGTCCGCACCGTCCACCGCGCCCTGGAGCTGGGCGTCACCTTCATCGACACCGCTGAGGTCTACGGCCCCTACGTCAACGAGGAGTTGGTGGGCCGCGCGCTCAAGGGCCGCCGGGACGAGGTGGTGCTGGCCACCAAGTTCGGCCTGATCTCGCACACCGGCCGCGAGAGCGGCCCGGACAGCAGCCCGGCCGGCATCCGTACCGCGGTCGAGGGCTCCCTCAAGCGCCTGGGCACCGACCGGATCGACCTCTACTACCAGCACCGCGTCGACCCGGGCACCCCGATCGAGGAGACCGCCGGCGCGCTGGCCGAACTGGTCGCGGAAGGCAAGATCGGCCACATCGGTCTCTCCGAAGCCGGGCCCGACACCATTCGCCGGGCCCACGCCGTCCACCCGGTCACCGCGGTGCAGTCCGAGTACTCGCTGTTCACCCGCGACCCCGAGGCCCGGGTCCTGCCGGTGCTGCGCGAGCTGAACATCGGCTTCGTGCCCTTCTCCCCGCTCGGGCGCGGCTTCCTGACCGGGACGATCCGCTCCACCGGGCAGTTCGACCCCGGCGACTTCCGCGCGGACAACCCCCGGTTCACCGGCGAGAACTTCGAGCACAACCTGCGCCTGGCCGACCGGGTCGCCGCCATCGCGGCCGAGGTCGGGGCCACCTCGGCGCAGGTGGCGCTGGCCTGGCTGCTCGCCCAGGGCGACTCCATCGCTCCCATCCCCGGCACCCGCCGCGTGGCCAGGGTCGAGGAGAACGCCGGCGCCGACGCGGTCCGCCTCACCGACGACCAGCTCGCCCGGCTCACCAGCCTGCCCCCGGCCGCCGGCGACACCCACACCGAGGCCCAGATGCGAATGATGGAGCGCTGACGCTGAAGACCGGCACCGACCCACGCCTCGCACCGGACCGCGTCCACGGCCCGAAACGGGCCGACCTCACCGAGTGACCCACCAACCCCTCGACCACCAGCCCTTCCCAGGAGTATCCCCGTGCAGCACGTCACCTTGAACAACGGCGTCCGGATGCCCATCCTCGGCTTCGGCGTCTACCAGATCCCCGCCGACAGGACCGAGCAGGCCGTCTCCGACGCCCTGGCCGCCGGCTACCGGCTGCTGGACACCGCCGCCGCGTACGGCAACGAGGAGGCCGTCGGCCACGCCGTCAGGATGAGCGGCATCCCCCGCGACGAGCTGTTCGTCACCACCAAGCTCTGGGTCCAGGACGCGCCCGCCCAGGACAACACCCGCCGCGCCCTGGAGACCTCCCTGGCCAAGCTCGGCCTGGACCATGTCGACCTGTACCTGATGCACCAGCCCTTCGGCGACGTCTACGGCCAGTGGCGCGCCATGGAGGCCGCCAACCGCGAGGGCCTGGCCAGGGCGATCGGTGTCGCCAACTTCTACCCCGACCGCCTCCTGGACCTGGTCCTCAACAACGAGATCACCCCGCACGTCAACCAGATCGAGACTCACCCCTTCTTCCAGCGCACCGCCGACCACGCCCTGATGCGCGAGCACGGCGTCCAGCACCAGGCGTGGGGCGGCTTCGCCGAAGGCAGGAACGACCTGTTCATCCACCCCGTCCTCAGCGGGATCGGCGAGGCGCACGGCAAGTCGGTGGCCCAGGTCGTGCTTCGCTGGCTGGTCCAGCGCGACATCGTCACCATCCCCAAGTCGGTCAACCCCGACCGGATGGCCCAGAACATCGACGTCTTCGGCTTCCGGCTCACCGATGCCCAGATGGCCGCCGTCGCTGCCCTCGACACCGGTACGACCCTGTTCTTCGACCACCACGACCCGGAGATGGTCTCCTGGCTCAGCCGGCGCCGTCTGGAGGGTTGAACAGCGCCGATCGCCGATGGGGATCTCTACGAGCCGACGGTGGGGACCAGCATGCCGATCACCCGCTCGCGGCCGTGGGCGCGGCGTTGCCGAGCGGCAGCGAGACCACCCCGTGCGAGCGGCGCAGCCGGCTGCTCTCGGCGAGCGCGGCGACGTCCCGGTCAGGCGTGGGGGTCAGCGCACGGCGGAAGCGGCGAGTTCGGCGCCCGCTCGGCGGAGCCAGTGGGCGGCGTCCGAGCGGGCGGAGTGGGCCGAGCCGGCGAGTGCGGTGAGGGTGAGTGCCGCGGGGTCGGCGGACTCGCCCGCCACCACGCGGGAGGGGACGCCCGCGCGGGCGGCGCGGTCGAGGACCTCGCCGACGGCTTTGCCGAGACGGCTGGTGGCGTCGAACCGTCCTTCGCCGGTGATCACCAGGTCGGCGTCGGCGATGGCGGCGTCGAGGCCGAGCAGGTCGGCGACGGCGGCCGCACCGGGGGTGACAGTGGCGTCCCAGACGGCCGCGAGTCCGTACGCGGTGCCGCCGGCCGCTCCGGCGCCAGGCTGGTCGGGGTTGCCGCCGAGGAGTTCGCTCAGCCGGGTCAGGCCCGCTTCGAGCCGGTCGATCTCCTCCGGTCCCGCGCCCTTCTGCGGCCCGTACACGGCGGCGGCGCCGTCCGGTCCGAGCAGGGGGTTGGTGACGTCGGTGAGCAGCCGGACGCCGCCGGACGGGGCGGCGCGCAGGCGGGTGCGGTCGATCCGGTGGGCGAGGGTGAGAGTTCCGCCGCCGTCCGGCAGGGGAGTGCCGTCGGCGTCGAGCACGCGCAGGCCGAGGGCGGCGAGGAGTCCGGTGCCGCCGTCGGTGGAGGCGGAGCCGCCGAGTCCGATCAGCAGGCGGGTTGCGCCGTGGTCGAGGGCGGCGGCGATGAGTTCGCCGGTGCCGCGGGTGGTGGCGGTGAGCGGGGCCGGGTGTGCCATCAGCGGCAGGCCGCTGGTGGTGGCGAGTTCGACCACGGCGGTGCCGTCCGGCAGCAGGGCGTACTCCCCGTCGACGGGTCGGCCGTCCGGCCCGGTGCAGCCGCCCACCCGGGTCAGGGCGGTTCCGGGGTGGGCGGCCGCGACGGCGGCGAGGGTGCCCTCGCCGCCGTCGGCCATGGGGCGGAGCGTCAGCCGATCGTCCGGTCGGACGGAACGCCAGCCGTCGGCCAGGGCACGGGCGGCGTCCGTGGCGGTGACGGTCCCCTTGAAGGAGTCGGGGGCGATGACGACCTTCATGGGGCTTCCACGTGGGCGTGGTGGCGTTCGATCATGGTGCGGAGGGTATCGGCTCCGGGGGTGTTCCAGATCGTGTCGTTGAAGATCTCGACCTCGATCCACCCGGTGTAGCCGGCGGCGGTGACCTGCTCGGTCATGGTCCGGAAGTCGATGTGGCCGTCGCCGACGTGGCCGCGACCGAGCAGGGCGTCGGCGGGCAGCGGGAGCGTCCAGTCGCAGACCTGGTAGGAGGCGATCCGGGCGCCCGCCCGGGCGATCTGCGACGCCAACTCCGGGTCCCACCAGACGTGGTAGCTGTCCACCACGACGCCGACCTGCTCCACCGGGAAGCGCTCGGCGAGGTCGAGCGCCTGGCCGAGGGTGGAGACCACGGCGCGGTCGGCGCAGAACATCGGGTGCAGCGGCTCGATGGCCAGGCGTACGCCCAGATCGCCCGCGTGGGGGGCGAGTTCGGCGAGCAGCTCGGCCACCCGTTCGCGGGCTCCGACCAGGTCGCGGCTGCCGTCGGGCAGGCCGCCGACCACCAGGACGAGGGTGTCGGTGCCGAGTTCGGCGGCCTCATCGAGGGCGCGGAGGTTCTCGGCGAGGGCGGCGTGGCGGCCGTCCGGGTCGGGGGCGGTGAGGAAGCCGCCCCGGCACAGGGTGGAGACGGCGAGTCCCGCTTCGCGGACGAGCTTCGCGGCTTCGGCCACGCCGGTCTCGGCGACCTTGTCCCGCCACAGCCCGATCGCCGGGATGCCCGCGTCGAGGCAGCCCTGAACGGCTTCGGGCAGGCTCCAGTTCTTGGTGGTGATCTGGTTCAGCGAGAGCCGGCTCGGGCTCACGGGTTGCGCGCTCACGGTGCCGTCACCCCCGCCACGGCGAGGAACTGCCGCATCCGGTGCGCGGCGAGGTCGGGGTCGGGCAGGACGCCGGCCGCGTCGGCGAGGCGGAACAGCTCGACCAGGTGCGGCACCGAGCGTCCGGCCTGGGCGCCCGCGACCATGGTGAAGTGACGCTGGTGGCCGGACAGCCAGGCGAGGAAGACGATGCCGGTCTTGTAGTGGTAGGTCGGCGCCGCGAACAGGTGGCGGGCCAGGGGCAGGGTCGGTGCGAACAGGGCGTCGTAGCGGTCGAGGTCGCCCGCGTCGAGCGCGTGCAGGGCGGCGGCGGCCGTGCGCGCGATGGGGTCGAAGACGCCCAGCAGGGCGTGGCTGTGGCCGAGTTCGTCGCCGCGGATGAGCTGCGGGTAGTTGAAGTCGTCGCCGGTGTAGAGGCGGACGCCGTCCGGCAGTGCGCGGCGCAGGGCGATCTCGCGGTCGGCGTCGAGCAGCGAGACCTTGATGCCGTCGATCCGGTCGGCATGCTCCTTGATGAGCGCGAGGACCGTCCCGGTGGCCCGGTCGAGGTCGGCGGAGCCCCAGTAGCCCGCCAGCGCCGGGTCGAACATCTCGCCGAGCCAGTGCAGGATGACGGGCTGCCGCGCCTGGCCGATCAGCCGGCCGTAGAGGCGGAGGTAGTCGTCCGGGCCCTGCGCGGTGGCGGCCAGGGCCCGGCTGGCCATTAGGATCGGCTGGGCGCCGGCCGCTTCGACCACCTCCAGCTGCTGCTCGTAGGCGGCCAGGATGGCGTCCAATGAGGCTGCAGGGCTGATGAGTTGGTCGGTACCGACGCCGCAGGCGAGGCGGCCGCCGACCGCACGGGCCTCGGCGCCGGAGCGGGCGATCAGCTCCTGGGTGGCCGGCCAGTCCAGGCCCATGCCGCGTTGGGCGGTGTCCATCGCGTCGGCGACGCCCAGGCCGAGCGACCACAGGTGGTGCCGGAAGGCGAGGGTCGCCTCCCAGTCGACGGCGGCCGGGGCGCCGGGCGCGTTGTGGCCGAGCGGGTCGGCGACCACGTGGGCGGCGGCGAAGACCGTCCGGGAGGTCGGGGCGGTGGCGGGCAGGTCGAGCGCGACGGGCTCGCGCAGCCGGTACGTCCCGATGCCGGGGAGGTGCAGCTCGGGCATCAGATCTCCAGCGCGGGGACGTCGAGGCGGCGGCCCTCGCGGGCGGAGCGCAGGCCGAGTTCGGCCAGCTGGACGCCCTTGGCGCCCTGCAGCAGGTCCCAGTGGTACGGGGAGCCGGTGACCACGTGCTTGAGGAACAGCTCCCACTGGACCTTGAAGCCGTTGTCGAACTCGGCGTTGTCCGGCACCTGCTGCCACTGGGAGCGGAAGGACTCGGTCACCGGAAGGTCGGGGTTCCAGACCGGCTTGGGGGTTGCGGCGCGGTGCTGGAAGCGGCAGTTGCGCAGGCCGGCGACGGCGCTGCCCTCGGTGCCGTCGATCTGGAACTCGACCAGCTCGTCCCGGTCGACCCGCACCGCCCAGGAGGAGTTGATCTGCGCCGTGATGCCGCCGTCCAGTTCGAAGATGCCGTACGCGGCGTCGTCGGCGGTCGCCGGGTAGGTCCTGCCCCGCTCGTCGACGCGCTCGGGAATGTGGGTCGCGGTGTGCGCGTACACCGAGCGGACCGGCGCGACGACGTTGTCGAGCACGTACCGCCAGTGCGGGAACATGTCGAGGATCATGCCGCCGCCGTCCTCGGCCCGGTAGTTCCACGAGGGGCGCTGCGCCTGCTGCCAGTCGCCCTCGAACACCCAGTAGCCGAACTCGCCGCGGACGGAGAGGATCCGGCCGAAGAAGCCGCCGTCGACCAGGCGCTTGAGCTTGAGCAGGCCGGGCAGGAAGAGCTTGTCCTGGACGGCGCCGTTGCACACTCCGGCCTCCCTGGCCAGGCGGGCCAACTCCATGGCGGCGTCGAGGGATTCGGCGGTGGGCTTCTCGGTGTAGATGTGCTTGCCGGCCGCGATGGCGGTGCGGATGGCCGGCTCGCGGACCTGGGTGAGCTGGGCGTCGAAGTAGATCTCGGCGAGCGGGTGGGCGAGGGCCTCGTCCAGCGAGGTGGTCCAGTGCTCCAGGCCGTGGCGGTCGGCCAGCTCCTTCAGCTTGTGGGCGCTGCGGCCGACCAGGATCGGCTCGGGCCACAGCACCTCGCCGTCGCCGAGGGCGAGACCGCCCTGCTCGCGGATGGCCAGGATCGAGCGCACCAGGTGCTGGCGGTAGCCCATCCGGCCGGTGACACCGTTCATCACGATGCCGATCACTCTGCGGGACATGGGTGGGATCTCCTTCGGGGTGGAGCGGGGGCGGGGGTGCGGTGGCGGCGCCATGGTAAGCGCTTACCGCTGACAGCGGAAGAACCGGCGGCCCCATGCGGGCCGCCGGTGGGCCGTCAGGCGGTGCGGTGGATCTCCTGGGCCAGCACGGGGTGCGCGAACGGCTGTCCGGCGACGTAGCAGGCGAGTTCGTCGGCGGCCGCGGCCGCCATCCGGTGCAGTTCGGTGCCCATGGAGCCGGCGATGTGCGGGGTGAGCAGCACGTTGGGCAGGTCGTAGAGCGGCGAGTCCTCGGGCAGCACCTCGGGCGCGGTGACGTCGAGCACCGCGTTCAGACGGCCCGAAACCAGTTCGGCGACCAGCGCGTCCTGGTCGATCAGCGAGCCGCGCGAGGTGTTGACCACCGTGGCGCCGTCGGGCATCAGGGCGAGCCGGCGGCGGTCGATCATGTGCCGGGTGGCGGGCAGCTGGGGCGCGTGGATGCTCACCACGTCGCTGAGCGCGCACAGTTCGTCGAGCTCCACCGGGTGGGCGCCGAGTGCGGCGGCCTCGGCGGCGTCCACGTACGGGTCGTGCAGCAGCAGGTGCAGGTCGAACGGCCGGAGGAGTTCGAGCACCCGGCGGCCGATCTGGGACGCTCCGACGATGCCGACGGTGCGGCGGTAGTTGCCGATCCGCGGGTAGGCGGCCTGCCAGTCGTGGCGGGCGCGCAGCTCGCGGAAGTCGGCGGCCAGCCGCAGGACCTGCTTGTTGGCGAACAGGACGGCGGCGACGGTGTACTCGGCGACCGGCAGGGCGTTGGCCCAGGCGGCGGAGGTGACCTGGAGGCCGCGCTCCCAGCAGGCGTCGGTGATGTGGTGCTTGACCGAGCCCGCGGCGTGGATGACGGCGCGCAGCCGCGGCGCGGCTGCCAGCACCGTTTCGTCGATGGGCGGGCAGCCCCAGCTGGTGACGATGACCTCGGCGTCGGCCAGCGCGGCAGCGGCCTCGGGGGTGGTGAAGTCGTCGAGCACCACCGACGGGTCGAGGTCGGCGAGGCTGGTGAGCCGGGCCAGGGTACGGGCGTCGATCAACTGCGGAGCGAGCTGCGGATGCATCGCCAGCACCGCCCGCGGGCGGCGCCGGTCGGGGTCCGTCGGGTCGGTGGACCCGACGGCTGCGGTGGACCCGACGGCTGCGGTGGACTGCTGGGGCACTCGATTCTCCGATGGGTCTGCGAAGCCGGCGGCGGGGACGGTCACTTGACGCTGCCTGCGGTCAGTCCGGCCTTCCAGTGCCGCTGCAGGGCGACGAAGGCGACGACCAGCGGGAGCACGGCGAGCAGTGAGCCGGTGACCACCAGCGGATAGAAGTCCGGGAAGCTGTGGGTCTGCGCGTTCCACGAGTAGAGGCCCAGGCTGACCGGGAAGAGCTCGGTGTTGGACAGCATCACCAGCGGCAGGAAGAAGTTGTTCCAGATGGCGGTGAACTGGAACAGGAAGACGGTGACGAAGCCGGGCGTCACCATCCGCAGGCCGATCGACCAGAAGGTGCGCAGCTCCCCGGCGCCGTCCATCCGGGCCGCCTCCAGGACCTCGCCCGGCACGTAGCCGGCGACGAAGATCCGCGAGAGGTACACGCCGAACGGGAAGACCAGGCTGGGGATGAAGACGGCCCAGAAGGTGTTGACGATCCCCACCTTCGAGGCGAGCAGGTACATCGGCAGGGCCAGGGCGGTGGTGGGGACCAGGACGCCGACCAGCACCAGGCCGAACAGCTGCTCCTTGCCGCGGAACCGGTAGACCTCGAAGGCGTAGCCCGCGCAGACGCAGATGAACGCGCAGAGCAGGGCGCCGCCACCGGCGTACAGCAGGGAGTTGAGGTACCAGCGCCAGTAGATGCCGCCGTCCGCGGTGGCCAGGTCGTGCAGGTTCCGGCCGAGGTGGACGTTGCCCAGGGTGAGGGGGTTGCCGCCGACCAGGTCCGGGGTGTTCTTGGCGGAGGCGGTGAGCAGCCAGCCGAGCGGCAGCAGGGTGTAGACGGTGACCAGCACCAGCGCTCCGTTGACGGCGCCCTTGGAGAGCGACCAGGGGCGTTGCTGCTTGGTGTGCGTACTCATCGGGCGGCCTCCGTCCGGCGCTCGGAGCGGGCGCGGGTGGCCCGGGTGACGATGAAGGAGAGCAGCGCCGCGGCGAGGGCGAGCAGCACGGAGGCGGCTGCGGCCAGGCCGTAGTCGTTGCGCTCGAAGGCGGCGGTGTAGGCGTACATGTTCGGGGTCCAGGTGCTGGTGACGCCCGGGGAGGCGCCGCGCAGGATCATCGGCTCGGTGAACAGCTGGAGCGAGCCGATGACGGTGAACAGGCCGACCATCACGATCGAGGCCTTGATCAGGGGGATCTTGATGCTGAAGGCGGTGCGCAGGGCGCCGGCGCCGTCGACCACGGCGGCCTCCAGGACCTCGCGGGGGACGGCCTGCAACGCGGCGAAGAAGATGATCATGTTGTAGCCGGTCCACTCCCACACCGCCATGTTGACCACGGCGGGCAGCGGGTGGCCGAGCACGTCGAGCTGGGCGCCGGCACTGTTCAGCGCGTCCAGCACCGGGCTGATGCCGGGCGTGTACAGGTACGTCCACACCAGGGCCGCGATGATGCCGGGTACGGCGTGCGGCAGGAACAGCGCGAGCTGGAGAAAGCGCTTGGCGCGGGCGAGCACCGAGTCCAGCAGCAGGGCCACGGCCAGCGAGAGGCCGATCATCACCGGGATGTAGAGCAGGCAGTACTGGGCGATGGTCAGGTAGCCGTCCCGGTAGGCCGGGTCCGTCAGCGCCCGGCCGTAGTTGGCGAGTCCGGTCAAGACGGTCTCGGGTTCGCCGAAGCCGAGGCCCGAGCGGCGCTCGGTGAACAGGCTCAGGTAGACCGCGTAGCCGATCGGGACCAGCATCGTCGCGGTGAACAGGACGAAGAACGGGGCGATCAGGAGGGCGGGGGCCCCGTTCCTCCCGCGCCGCCTGACGTTGGCGGCGCGGGAGGTGGCGGCGGTGCGGGTGGCGGTGGTGCGGGTGGCGCTGTCGATCACTGGGCGACCTTGAGTCCGCGGTTCTTGAGTTCGGCGACGGTGCCCTGCTGGGCGGCGTCGACCGCGGACTGGATGGTGCCGCCCTGGCCGAGCTTGCCGAACGCGTCCTTCATGGCGTTGTTGGTGACGCCCATGGTCGGGCCCCAGGTCCAGCCCTGCCGGATCGACTTCGAGGAGTCGACGAAGACCGAGTAGATGTCCTGGCCGCCGTAGAAGTCGGTGTTGAAGGCGGCCTTGGCGGCCGGGATCAGCTCCGGGTCGGCCGGGAACAGCGAGGAGGTGCCGGAGGCGATGCGGGCCTGGATGCCCTCGGGCGTCGTGGTGGCCCAGGTGGCGAACTCGACGGCGGCCTTGGCCTTCTTGCTGTTCTTGGAGACGGCGAACACCGAACCGCCGAGCATGCCGCTGGCCGGCTTGCCGTCCCAGCTCGGGATCGGGGCGACGGCCCACTTGCCGGAGGCGTCCGGGGTCGAGGCCAGGGTGGACTTCAGCACGCCGCCGCCCCAGGCCGCACCCAGGTACCCGGCGGTCTCGCCCTTCTGCAGCGAGGCGGTCCACTGCTGGCTGAACGACGGCTGGACGCGGACCAGGTCGTCGGCGACCAGCTGCTGCCAGTAGTCGGTGACCCCCTTGGTCCGGGTGCCGGCGATGTCCACGCTCCAGGTGTCCTGCTGTCCGGTGAACCACTGCGCGCCGGCCTGCCAGGACAGCGCCTCGAAGGTGCTCGGGTCGTCCGGGAAGAAGGTGCCGATCCGGGTGTTGGGATTGGCGGCCTTGAGCTTCTGGGCGTCGGCGCGGTACTCGTCCCAGGTCTTCGGCGCTGCGGTGATGCCGGCCTTGTCGAACAGGTCCTTGCGGTAGAAGAGCGCCTGCGGGGCGGCGTCCAGCGGCAGCGCCCACTGGGACTTCGCCAGGGTGGTCAGCTCGACGGCCTGCGGCAGGTACTTCGCCTTGAGGTCGGCGGAGACCAGCTTGGTGATGTCCTGGACGGCGCCCTGGCTGACGAAGTCCGGCAGCGCCGCGTACTCGACGTTGAACACGTCGGGGGCGTTGCCGGCCTTGGAGGCGTCGGAGATCTTCGCGTAGCCGCCGGCCACGCCGGACGGGATCTGCTCGAAGGTGACCTGGACGTCCTTGTGCGAGGCGTTGAAAGCGTCGACGACCTCCTTGGTGCCCTTGGCCCAGCCCCAGAAGGTGATGGTGACCGGTCGGCCGTCGCTCGCCGGTGCGGCGTCCGAGCCGCCGTTGCTGCCGCAGGCCGCGAGCAGCGTGATCGAGAGCGCGGAGGCGGTGAGCGCGGCGGTCGGACGGAGGGCTCTGCGGCCGGAGGTGCGAGGAGTAGACATGGCACGGCTCCTGAGGAGGGGGTCGGTATGCCCGAGCGATGGGCCGGTCGCTGACGAGGGAGGGGGGATCAGCGCGGCGGTGTGGCCATCTTGCGACCGCATGGGATCGGAGTCAAGAGGCGAGGATCAAGTGATCTCAATCGATACGCCTTGGGTGGGCCACTTTCCGGTAACGATACTGGCGTAGGGGGTGATGGGGCGGATCGCGCCCACCATCATCAGATCATTCGCTCAAAAGATCTGAAGGGATTGATCCGATGACCCTGCGTTCGGCGCACTCGATCCCACTTCCGCCGGAGGACCGCACCCTCAGCCCCCGCACCGGCTGGACCCGGGCGCACTGGGAGTCCGCTGCCGACGCGCTCCTCGCCGCCGTACGGCCGTTCGCCGGGCCGGAGCACGCGCTCATCAACCTCCCGGGCCCCCGCCCCAGCATCTCCGGCACCCGCTCCGACGGACTGGAGGGCTACGCCAGGACCTTCCTGCTGGCCGCCTTCCGGATCGCCGGCGCCGGCGGCGACGACCCGCACGGGCTGCTCGACCGGTACGCCGGGGGACTCGAAGCGGGCACCCGCACCCCCACCACCGACCGCGAGCTGACCGACCGCGACCCGGTCTCCTGGCTCGCCGTCGGCGACCGCAACCAGCCCATGGTCGAAGCCGCCTCCATCGCCCTCGCGCTGCGCCTCACCCGGCCCTGGCTCTGGGACCGGCTCGACGCCGACGTGCGCGAGCGGGCCCGGGCCTGGCTGGCCGGCGCCCTCCACCACACGCCGGTCGACAACAACTGGTGGCTCTTCCCCTTCACCGTCGGCGGCTTCCTGGCCGAGGCCGGCCTCGACCAGGACGGCGCGGCCGGGGCAGCCGTGGAACGCGGACTCGCCAAGATCGAGCAGTGGTACCTCGGCGAGGGCTGGTACACCGACGGCCGCCCCCGCGCCTTCGACCACTACAACGGCTGGGCGTTCCACCTCTACCCCGTGCTGCACGCCCACCTCGTCGGCGACCACGCGCTGCTCGACACCTACGGCGGCCGCCTCGCCGCCCACCTGGAGGACTACGCCCGCACCTTCGGCGCCGACGGCGCCCCGATGCACCAGGGCCGCTCGCTCAGCTACCGCTTCGCCGCCGCGGCTCCGCTGTGGGCCGGAGCGCTGAGCGGCCGCAGCCCGCTCACCCCCGGCGCCACCCGCCGCCTGGCCTCCGGCACCCTGCGCCACTTCCTCGACCGGGGTGCGACCGAGCCGGACGGCCTGCTCTCGCTCGGCTGGTACGGCCCCCACCCGCCGCTGGTCCAGTCCTACTCCGGGCCGGCCTCGCCGTACTGGGCGAGCAAGGGGTTCGTCGGCCTGCTGCTGCCGCCGGACCACCCGGTGTGGACCGCGCCCGAGGAGGCGGCGCCGGCCGAGCGCGGCGACGCCGTCCACCCGCTGCCGCAGCCCGGCTGGCTGATCCAGTCCACCGCCGCCGACGGGCTGGTCCGCCTGCACAACCACGGCAGCGATGACCAGCCCGCCGACCAGGTGCTGCCCGACCAACCGCTCTACGCCCGGCTCGGCTACTCCACGGCGACCGGGCCGCTGCCCGACGGGCCACCGGACAACCACTTCGGCCTGGTCGTCGACGGGCAGGTCAGCGAGCGCGGCCGGATCCGCCCGCTCGGCGCCGGCCAGGGCTGGGCCGCCTCCACCCACCACCCACGCATCGGCGGCACCGAACTGCCCGGCGTGAGCGTCACCTCGCTGGTCCTCGCCCACGGAGCCGACGAGGTCCACGCCCACCTGGTCACCGGCGCCGCACCCGGCACCGAGGTCCGGCACAGCGGCTGGGCGGTGGCCGGCACCGCGGTGGAAGCCTGGACGGACGGCCCGCTCGCCGGGGCCGAGGCCGACTCCCACGGCGCGCGGCTCACCTCCGTCCTCCGACGGGTTCACGGCTACGCCGCCGCCGAGGCCGGCCCGGTCCCGGACGGGACGGCCTTCGGCCCCGCCGCCGCGCTGCCCGCACTGACCGGACGCACCGGCGAGGGGCCCGCGCTGTTCGTCTCCACCGCCCGGCTCTCCCGCTCGGCCCCGGTCCGCCCCACCGGCCCGGCCGTGCACGCCGACGGCACGCTGATCCGCGTGGTCTGGTCCGACGGCACCGCGGACGAGGCATCGCTCGACCCGGACGGCCCCACCGTCCGCCGGAAGGACTGACCCGCCGTGCGACGCGCGTTCTCCACCCTCGGACTGCCCGGCCGTCCGCTCGCCGAGGTGATCCGGCTCGCCACCGACCACGGCTGGGCCGGACTCGAACTGCGCTGCGCCCCCGGCGAACCGGTCCACCCCGGCCTGACCGCCGCCGCGCGCGACCGCGTCCGCCGCGCCCTCGACCGGGCGGGCCTGACCCCGCTCGCCGTGGCCGGCTACACCGGGGTCGCCGCCCCCGGCGAGGACGGCCCGGTGGCCGCCGCCCTGCTCGACCAGCTCCGGCTGGCCGCCGACCTCGGCGCCGCCCACGTCCGGGTGTTCCCGCAGGGCGGCGAGGGGTGGATCGCCGAGGCCGACCTGCGCGCCGCCCGGCGCCTCGCCGCAGTCGCCGACCGGGCGGCGGCGCTGGGCGTCCGCGTCCTGCTGGAGACCCACGACTCCCACCGTGGCGGGCGCGACGTCGCCCGGGTGCTCGACCTCGTCGCCCACCCGGCGATCGGCGCGCTGTGGGACCTGCTGCACACCCGGCTGGCCGGCGAGACCCCGTCCGCGACCTGGGGCGCGCTCCGGCCCCACCTCGGCTACGTCCAGGTCAAGGACGTCATCGGCCGCTCCGACCTCACCCCGGTGCCGCTCGGCGCGGGTAGTCTCCCCATCGGCGCGTGCGTACGGCTGCTGCCGGCCGACTGCTGGGTGTCCTGGGAGTACGAGGCGCCCTGGTACCCGGACGCCGCGCCGCTCGGCGACCTGCTCGGCCCCGGGGCGCGGTACCTCGACGCGCTGCGGTCCTGACCGCGGCGCCTCAGCGGGCGGCGTCGCTCCGGGCGGCGCCACCGCAGGAGGAGCGGACCTTCAGCTCCGGCAGCAGCGCCACGTGGTGGACCGGCAGCTCCGGGCCGCTGTCCAGCCGGTGCAGCAGCAGGTCCAGGGCCGCCGAGCCCACGCTCCGCTTCGGCGGCGCCACCGCCGTCAGGGGCGGAGCGGACAGCGCCGCGAACACGTCGTCGTAGGAGATCAGGGCCACGTCGTTCGGCACCCGCAGGCCGCGGCTGCGCAGCAGCGGCACCAGCTGGATGGCGTCCTGGTCGTTGTGGACCAGCACCGCCCGCGCGCCGTCGGCGACACCCTCGGCGATCCCGGCGGCGACCGCCTCCATGTCGCCGCCCGCCTGGTGGATGTCGACGACCGGGCGCGGATCGAGGCCCAGCAGCCGCACGGCCTCCTGGTAGCCGGCCCGGACGTGGTACGCCGTCCAGGTGTCGTCGCGCGCGGCCAACTGGACCGCCCGGTGACCGAGCGAGGCGAGGTGGCGCAGTGCCACCAGCACCCCGTGGTGGTGGTCGGAGCCGACCGAGTCCAGCTCGGCGAACGGGCTCTCCGGCGCGGCCCGGCGCTCGACCAGTACGGCGGGCACCCGCAGGTCGGCGAGCCAGGCACTGTTCTCCGGATGGGCCCCCGGCTTCCAGTTCGGGGTGAGGAGCAGGCCGTCGACGCCCGCGTCGAGCAGCTGCTCCGCTTGGGCGCGGTCGTCCGAGGACTCGTAGGCGGAGATGCCGAGCACCAGCCGCGCGCCCGCCGCCGCGGCGGCGGACCGGGCGCCGTCGATGATCTCGTCGAAGTACGAGCCGACCGTGGGCACCAGCATGCCCACCACCCGGCCCGGCCCGGTCGCCCGCCCGGCCGCGGACTCCGCGCGGGGGAGCGACACCGCACCGTGCGAGCGGCGCAGCAGCCCGGCGTCGGCGAGGGCCGCCACGTCCCGGCGGACGGTGACGGCCGCCAGGCCGATCCGCTCGGCCAGATCCACCACCCGGACCGTCCCGAGCTCGCGGACGACGTCCAGGATCTTGGCCCGGCGCTGCTCGGCCGTGATGGTCATGGCGGCACTCCCGTGGTGGATCTGCGGTCTCGGTCCGGATCAATTTGTATCATTCGATCCACGGGAAGCCCAGAGCTCCCTCCCGACGCAGCGCGACTCAGCCGGTCACCACCTCCAGTCTCGGCGGGTTGGTGGTGTTCAGGCGGGTGTTGAGGACTGCGGCGAGTCCCACCGCGCCGAGCGGTTCGAAGACCGCGAGGGAAGCCGTGCCGGTGCCGCCCGCGGAGGTCTGGGCGGCCGCGACCGCACCGGTGACGTCGAGGGCGATCCAGTCGGAGCCGGTCGAGCACTGCCCGGTGCCCTGCGCGGTGGCGAGGGCGGGAGCCGTGTTCCAGGTGACGCCGGTCTCGGTCCAGCTGTCGGAGGCGGTCGCGAACGCCTGGAGCGCGGACCGGGTGCCGCCCGAGTCCTGCACGTTGCCGTACACCCACAGCACCGCCCGGGAGACCCGGCCGCCGAGGGCGGAGACGTCGAACGTGAGCAGGGAGCGGCGGTTGTAGCCGTTGTTGGCGGCGTTGGTGTTCTTGACCACCATGGTGGTGGCGTTGCCGAAGTTGGTGTTGCCGTACGAGCCGTCCCGGACGTATGTGCTCGCAGAGGCGCTGAGCTGGGAGGCGGTCGCGGCGGCCGGCGCGGTCCCGGAGGAGGAGACGGTGGCGGTCCGGCTCGCGCCCTGGGTGCCGCCGGTCTCGGCGAGCAGGACGACCTGCCCGGTGGTGGTGAGCACGGTGATGCCGGACGCGGCGGTGACCGATCGGTACGTGGTGCGGGCGACGGTGACCTGGACGGTGGTGGCGGTCCGGGTCGGGTCGCAGATCGCGACGGTCATGCTGCCGCCCTGCTCCCGGACCAGAACCGAGCACGGCCCCGAGGCGGTGAGCGGACCGGCGCTGCCCGCGGCGAAGAAGTTGGCCATGGTCAGACCGAGCGACGGCACGCTGATCGCCTGCACGGTGGCGGTGTTGGCGAGGACGGTGACATCGGGGCTCGCGGCGCGGGCGGCCGCAGTGGCCGCCGTGGCGCCGGGCATCAGCTGGTAGCAGTAGCTCGCACCGGTCGGGTCGGTGCCGTGGTCGAACCACATCGAGAGGTAGTTGCGGGTGATCGGCGTCGTGGCGCCGCCGGTGTTGATGGCGGACCACGCGCCGGTCCGGGCCTCGCGCCTGGTGCTGACGTTCCCGCCGCCGGGGAAGACCCAGGCGCCCATGCCGTTGATCGCCATGTACGAGGCACCGGTGAAGGTCCTGCTCCAGCCGAGCGTGGTCGGCTGGACCGTGCCGTCGACAGTGAACACCTGGCTGTTGTTCGGGCCGAGGTTGCGGCTGTCGACCGTGGTGCGGACCGGGACCCCGTCGGTGCAGGTGATGCCGGCGCCCAGGCAGAAGACCGAGTCGTCCAGCAGGAACCAGGACTTCTTCCCGGTCAGCGTGGACTGCAGACCGCGAACGTCCTGGCCGACGGCCGCGTACGTGCCGTCGGTCGCGCCGCCCGCCCAGGTCGCGTTCGGGTGCGAGGCGCCCCACGCGCCGCCGGCCGCATCCGCCAGCGCGAGGGTGGAGACGGTGGTGCCGGGCAGCAGGTACGGGTCGACCGTGGGCCAGAAGGCGTCCGAGTACTGGCCGTTGCCGTAGGTGTCGCCGTACCAGTACAGCATGCCGCTGTTCTGGTGCCAGCCCTTGAGGTTCTCGCCGTTGCCGGTCTCGTAGAAGGTGGTGCGCGAGGAGCAGATGCTCAGCTGCGCCGCCCAGCCGGCGCGACGGTGGACCGCCCGGTCCATGCCGAACACGCGGCTGTCGACGGGCTCGGCGGTGGCGGTGACCGAGGAGTCGTTCAGCAGCGCCTGGGCGCGGGCGAGTTCGGGGATCTCCACGGCCGGGTTGCTCAGCAGCGGCTCGTAGTAGTCGCGTTGGAGCCAGCCCTTCACCGTCGACTTCCAGGCCGCGGACTGGGCCGGGGACGCGAGCCCCGAGGTGGCCAGGCGCAGGATGTCGGACACCACGCCGTGGCCGCGGGTGTGGTCGTCCTGCTGGAGCTGCAGGGGGTCGCTCTGCTGGATGCCGCGGCTGACCGCCCGGCCGCAGACGCCGTCCATGACGATGCTGTTGTGGACGAACGGCGCGAAGGCGGTGTTCACCGCCGTGTGGACGTTCTGCACATTGGGGTCGGTGACGGCCCAGGCGGTTCCGGCGAACAGGGTGAACAGCTTGCTCAGGCCGTTCAGCAGCACGTCGCCGTAGGTGCCGGCGTAGGGGATGTAGGTGTGCTGGACGAAGCTGCCGTCGGCGTAGAAGCCGTCACCGGACAGCACGTACGGGAAGACCGGCGAGAGCGCCTGCTGGGCGGTGGTGAGCGGGGACGAACTCTTGCCGAGCACTCCGCGCAGGGCGAGCGTCCGGCACAGGTCGACGCGGTTGGCACCCGTGCTGGTGCCGGTGTAGGTGGCGACGGCGGAGGAGGGGACGAAGTGGTCGACCGCGGCGCAGTAGTCGGTGATCTGTGCGGCGGTGAGCTGCGGGTACATCAGGAGGCAGGCGTCCAGCATCCGCTGCGGCGCGCCGATCTGCCAGTCCCACCAGTTGTTGTAGCTGGTCGTGGTGGGCGTGTACGCGCCTGCGTGCAGCCAGTCCAGGCCGGTGGAGATCGCGGCGGCGAGCGAGGCGTCGCCGGTCAGACCGGTGCCCGGCTGGACGTGGGCCAGCGCCATCGTGCGCAGCCGCGCGTAACAGCTCGTCACATTGGCCGAGACGGTGCCGATCGGGAGGTCCGGCCAGAGCGATCCGGTGGTGGGGGCCATCGTGCTCCGGAACGAACCCGCCTGCGAGCCGAGCGAGGACAGCGCGGCGGTGTACGGCGCGGCCGCCGGGTCGAAGCCGGTGCCGGTGAGCAGCTGTACCCAGGTGGCGCGCATCGCGTCGTAGGCGTCGGCCGCCCGGGCGATCGAGGGGCGGAGCAGTGGGGAGCCCGCAGAGAGGGCGGCGGCCGCGCCGCCGAGCCGGAGCAGGCGGCGCCTGCTCAGCGCGGTGGGGGTGCTCCCGAGGCCAGGCGTGGGGTGACCGGCGTGCATAGGGCGTCCTCCTTGACGAGCCCCCGAGCAGAGTAGGCAGGAGGGTAAGCGGTTTCCCGAATCGGCGTCAACGATTCCGGCAGCGGTGTCCTGAGCCGGACCGCCCCCCGACCCCGGGGCATCGGTGGTCGATCCCCACCCGTCCCGACCTGGTCGGTAAACGCTTGCTGTCGGGTACGGTACGCAGATGGCGAGCACTCCACGAGCGAGGAAGGCCCCGGACCGCTCCGGCCGGGCCGTGACGTTGCAGCGGGTCGCCGACCACGCGGGTGTCTCGATCGCCACCGCGTCCCGGGTGCTCCACGGGGGCGGCGGACGAGCGGTGGGGGAGGAGCTGCGCCGACGGGTGCTGGCCGCCGCCGCCGAGCTGAACTACATTCCCAACGCGCCGGCCCAGGCGCTGGCGCGGGCCCGGACCTCGGTGGTCGGCCTGATCGTGCACGACGTCGGCGACCCGTACTTCGCCGCGATCGCCACCGGGGTGATGAAGGCCGCCCGGGAGCACGACCTGATGGTGATGCTGGCCGCCACCTTCCGCGACCCGCAGCTGGAGCTGGAGTACCTGCGCCGACTGCGCAACCAGCGCGCCCGGGCGGTCCTGCTCGCCGGCAGCGGCTTCGCCGACCCGGCGTTCGTCGGGAGCCTCGCCGAGAGCCTCGGCCGGTTCGTCGCCGACGGCGGACAGGTCGCCTGCATCGGTGACCACGGCGTCGAGGCGGACACCGTCGCACCGGACAACCGGGGTGGCGCCGAGGCCGCGATCGGCCACCTGTGGGAACTCGGCCACCGCCGGATCGGCGTGGTGACGGGCCCGTCCGGCCTGACCACCGTCCGGCACCGGCTGGAGGGCGTGCGACGGGCGCTGGAGCGGCGGGGCCAGGTGCTGGGCGCCGACTGCACCGTCGAGGCCGACTTCACCCGGGAGGGCGGCCGGGCGGCCACGCTCGAACTGCTCGCCCGCCGTCCGGACCTGACCGCCGTCTTCGCGCTCAACGACGGCATGGCGGTGGGCGCACTGACCGCACTGCGGGACGACCTCGGCCGGTCCGTACCCGGCGAGGTGTCACTGGTCGGCTTCGACGACCTGCCCTGCACACTCGACGTCCGCCCGGCGCTCACCACGGTGCGGCTGCCGCTGGAGCGGACGGGCGTGCGCGCCATGGACCTGATCCTGGACGAGCGGGTCGACCGCGGCTCCCGACGCATCGTCGAGCTCGAGGTGGAGCTGGTCGTGCGGGACAGCACGGGCCCGGCGCGGGGCTGACACCCGGCCGTGGATGTCGCATCCGTTCAGTGCGACCACATGATGACCAAATGAGCCGGGGTCGGTGCGCGAGATGCACGGTTGATCGAATCTGGATCGAATGGTAGACATTGATCCGGTCTCCGTTCGTACCAGCAGGGGAGGACTCGATGGCCATACCGTCGTCGGAGCGGCGAACCCGGATCATCGAGGCCGTCCGCGACCTTGGGACGGTACGGGTCGTCGACCTCGCAGGCCGCCTCGGCATTCCCGCGGTGACGGTCCGCCGTGACGTCGCCGCGCTGGCGGCGGCCGGCCGGCTGCACCGCTCGCACGGCGCGGTCACCGCAGCCGCGACGCAGACGGAGAGCGCCCGCCTCCCGGTCCTGGGCATGCTCGTCCCCACCGTCGGCTCGTACTTCGACGAGGTCATCGCCGGCGCCAGGGCCGCCGCCCGCGGCGCCCGTCTCGTCCTCGGCATCGCCTCCTACGACGCCCGGGACGACCGCGCCCAGACCGACCACCTGCTCGCGTCACGGGTCGACGGGCTGCTGCTCAGCCCCAACTGGCGGCCGGGCGCGTGCGAGGGCTACGAGTGGCTCGACACGCTGCCGGTTCCCGCCGTCCTGATCGAGCGCCGGCCCACGCCCGGCGGGCCCGGCGCCGGCCTCGACGCGGTCGGCTCCGACCACCGCCACGGCGTGCTGCTCGCCCTGCGCCACCTTGCGTCGCTCGGCCACCGCTCGGTGCTGCTCGCCGCCCGCGACGACACCTGCACCGCACACCGGATCCGGGCCGGCTACCAGGACGCCGTCCGGCGCCTCGGCCTCGACCCGCGGCCGGTCGTCGACGTCCGGGATCCCGCCACCCCCGAGGCCGCTGCGGCCGGCATCGAGACGCTGGCCGACCGGATCGCCGAGGCGGTCGCCGGGGGCGTCACGGCCGCCCTCGTCCACAACGACCGCGAGGCCATCCAGCTGCCGATGCTGCTGCGGGCCCGCGGCCTGCGGGTGCCCGACGACCTCGCACTGATCTCGTACGACGACGTGTTCGCCGCGCTCGCCGCCCCGCCCCTGACGGCGGTGGCCCCGCCCCGCCACGCCGTCGGCACGACGGCGATGGACCTGCTGCTGCGCCGGGTCGGCGGCGAGGAGTCGCTGCCCGCCCACCGCATCGACCTCCTGCCGCGGTTGATGGTCCGCGGTTCGTGCGGGAAGCCCACCGGTCGCGTCGCTCCGACGCCGGTCCCGGAGAGCGCCTGAGGCCTGCACGCAGTGCCGTGCAGGCCTCGGGACCGGGTCGGGCCACTGGGGCTAGCCGATGGTCAGGCGCAGGTCGTCGCAGGTCGACGTGGCCGACGCGGACGGCAGGTAGCAGAAGACCGTGGCGGAGGTGTTGGTCGGACCGGTGGTGAAGGTGCCGGACTCCGGAGTCCAACCGCCGGCCGAGGTGTGGGCGGTGACCTGCGCGCCGCCGTAGTTCTTCACACCGAAGCTGGTGGAGTTGCCGGAGTCGGCGCGGACCCAGCCGGAGTAGGTGTAGGTGGTGTTGGGCGCCAGCCCGGTGACGGTGTACTCCATCGTCGCGTAGTCACCCGCGCCCGAGCGCAACTGCAGGTCGTGGGTGGGGCTGTGGGCCGTGGCGTCGGTGACGACGGTGGCGTTGTGGACGGTCCAGCCGGCCAGGGGGCCGGACTCGAAGGTGCCGGCCGGGAGCAGGTCGAGCGCCGGGAAGGTGAGCAGCTGGGCGTCGACCGCATGGGTGTCGCCGGACGGGCCGGGGTTGGTCCAGTCGCGCTGGGGAGCGGTGACGGCGCCGCCGGTCCCCGCGGTCAGGCTGAGCGCCTGGCCGCTGTAGCGGTTGACCAGGCGGTAGCTGCCGGCCGGGAGGACGGCGTCGCCGATGCTCTGCAGGAACCACTGCGCGCCGACCCCGGTGCCGGTGCCCAGGGTGAGCGGAGCGCCCCAGGCCCGCCCGGAGTTCGCGGTGTCGGTGACGCCGAGGTTCTGCCCGGAGACGGCGTTGGCGACGGTGAAGAAACCGTCGCCGGTCGGGGTGAACGTCCAACCCTGCGACGAGGAGGGGCCGCCGGCCGTCGTGGTCAGGCTGCTGCCGGACTGGGCCAGGTACTGGCCGTTGCCGGCGGCGATCCGGTACGCGGCGCCGGGGCTCACCGGCGGGGTGGGCAGATTGCCCGGTGCGGTGTCGACCGTGGTGCTGACCCACTCGGTGCCGCTGGTGGGGGTGCAGCTGTACATGCAGTAGTTGCGGAAGGTCTTGCCGACCAGGTAGTTGGCGGTCCTGCTGGTGCTGTCCAGCAGCGACCGGTACCAGGCGCCGCCGCTGGGGTTCGTCACCGTGCCGATGTCCTCCCACCGCTGGGTGGCGAGGTCGGAGGTGGCGTAGATGTGCAGCGGGGAGGAGGTGGTGGGGTTCTCCGGCCGGGCCATGCTGATGTACTTGCCGAGGTAGGCGTCGTAGGCGACGTCGAGCCAGGCCAGCGGCGGGGCGCTCGGCAACCGGCCGGCGGCGAGCTGCTGGGCGGTGGTCCCGGTGTTGAACGGGCTGTAGGCGTCGTCGAGGTATCCGGGGCCGGTCCCGTCGGAGGGGACCAGGTCGGCCTCCTTGCCGCCGGTGCCGGGCTCGGTCCAGGTGCCGCCGTACCACTTCTTCCACGAGGTCGGCGCCATCTTGCCGGAGATCGGAGCCCGCGCGACGTGGCCGAGGTCGACCCGGCCGCCGCCCGCCTGGTTCAGGATCTGGGTGTCGTAGTAGAGGTAGAAGTACCCGGAGGCGTAGTCGACGAACAGCTTCGGGTCGCCGTCGCCGTAGTAGTAGGTCTGGTTCGGGAACTGGTCGCGGCCGTCCTTGGACGGGTCGTTGCAGGCGGCCAGCTTGAGGGAGGTGACGCCCTCGACGCAGTCGGCGGGCGTCCCGGTCAGGCTGATCTGCCCCTTGGCCCCGGCGGCGGGCGTGCTGAACGTCTGCGTCGCCGAGCCGGAGCAGGTCTGGATCGTGAACGTGGCGCCCGCGGCGGTGCCGGAAGCGGTCAGGCAGAGGCCGGAGGCCGGGTTGACCAGAGTGCCGTCGGTGGCGGTCCACTTCTGGTTGGCGCCCCCGGTGCACCCGTACTTGCCGACCGCGGTGCCGGCGGTCGTGCCGCCGCCGGTGATGTCCACGCAAGTGCTGCTGCCGACCCGGATGCTGCCGTCGGCCGCCAGGGTCCACAGCTGGTCGTTGGCCCGCCAGGTGGTGAACGGCGAGGTGATGATGTGGTCCTTGATCGTCCAGGTGGCGCCGTGGTCGGTGGACTGCGCGTAGTCGATCGAGTCGTAGTGCAGGCCGTCGCCGAACGGCGACGGGGTGAACTCGTTGTGCACGGCCCCGTACCAGCTGCCGGTGTCCGGGTCGACCCACACGCCGATCAGGTCGCAGTAGTTCCGCTCGGCGTAGCCCGAGGTCTGGGAGGAGCGCGGGTCGTAGGTCGACATCAGGCCGGTCGGACTGTTGTTGCAGCGCGCCGTGGTGTCGGCGTTGTCCGGGGCCGAGGAGACCGCGGCCCTGGTCACGCCGGTGTCGATGTCCGTCCCGGTCCAGAACTGCCAGGCGCGGCTGTCCTTGCCCGCGTACAGCGAGTGCGAGGACTGGAAGAAGAACGAGCCGTCGCTGTCGATGAAGGGGTACGCCGGCGTGTCGTCGGCGTGGGCGTAGGTACCGGTCGCACCGGTCGTGATCGTGTACGTCGGCGTCGCCGCGAGAGCGGGCGACGCGGCCACGGGGCCGAGGGTGGCGACCGCGAGAGCCAGCGGCACCAGCGCCGCGAGCGCGGTCCGGGACCGCCGCATGGTTCGAGATGGCATGTACGTCCTCTTCGTGGGGGAGCGAGGGAGCCCGACCGGCCGATGCCATGACGTGCCGCTGCGCAGGGCGGCAGACGGGAGGTTCCGGCGGTGCGTCCCCTGACTGGCCGTCGGACCGACTCCCACCGGCCCGTTCGACGTGCAGAAACCTAGAATCGGCGGCACGCCCGGGCAACCGGCCGACAGCACATGAATTGCAGATGATTGATCAGGGGTGACGAGTCGACCATCCTGATCGTCCTGCACAATCCCTGGCAGGAGCGGTGGCCGCGGCCGGACAGGCTCCGTCCGTGAGGGACCAGGGAGTTCGCATGACCGGTTCGGCCCGCCCGTCCTCGGAGGGCACGTCCCCCGAGGTCCGAGGGCTGAAGTTCCGGATGCTCGCGGACCGCCTGCGCCGGGAGATCGCCGACGGCGTCTGGCCACCGGGCAGCCGGCTGCCGATCGAGCCGGAGCTCGC
This sequence comes from Kitasatospora cinereorecta, assembly GCF_024172095.1. Taxonomy (GTDB): domain Bacteria; phylum Actinomycetota; class Actinomycetes; order Streptomycetales; family Streptomycetaceae; genus Kitasatospora; species Kitasatospora cinereorecta. The sequence goes on from NZ_JAMZDX010000002.1 coordinate 1,421,505, forward strand.
CCGCGCGCACGGAGCCTCGGTGAGCACGGTCCGCCGCGCCGTCGCCGAACTGGTCGCCGAGGAGCTGGTCGAACGCCGCCAGGGCTCGGGAACCTACGTCCTCGCTCCGAAGCCGGTCAGCGGCCGTTCCGCCCTGATCGGCGTCGTCGTGCCCAGCACCGCCTTCTACTACCCGCGTGTCCTCAAGGGCATCGAGGAGGAGCTCACGGCGGCGGGGGCGCGCGCCGTGCTCGCCTGCTCCGGCTACGACCAGGCCCGCGAGATCGGCGCCGTCGCCGACCTGCTCGACGCGGGCGCCGACGGCCTGCTGCTCGCGCCCACCCTGACCGGGCCGAAGACCCCCGAGGCGTATCTGGCCCGGCTCGCCGCCCTCCCGGTCCCGGCCGTCCTGGTCGAGCGCCGGGGGACGAGCCTCGGCGACACGGTCGAGAGCGTCTCCACGCACCATGAGGCGGGCGGCTATGACGCCGTCCGGCACCTGGTGCGGCTCGGCCACCGGATGATCGGCCTGGTGCTGCGGATCCCCAGCCCGACCGCGGAGCCGGTCGGCCGGGGCTTCCACCAGGCGGTCCGCGAACTCGGGCTGCCCAGCACCGAGTTCCAGGCCGCGCTGGAGGAGTGGAGCCCGGCCGCGGCCGACCGGTGCCTGGCCGGGCTGCGCAGTGCCGGTGCCACCGCCGCGGTCTGCTTCGGCGACCGGCAGGCGGCTCTCCTGACGGCCGCCGCCCGCCGGTCCGGGCTGCGCGTCCCGGACGACCTGGCGCTGGTCGCCTATGACGACGAGATCGCCGACATCGCCGAAGTCCCGCTGACCGCCGTGGCACCCCCCAAGCACCTCCTGGGCCGTACCGCGGCCGCACTCCTGCTGAACCGGCTGGAACACCCGGAGGACTCCCGTCGGACGGTGCTGCTGCGCCCCGCGATCACCGTCCGCGACTCGTGCGGAGCCGCCCGGCACCGGATCGCACCGGAGCCGGACCGAGTGCGCAGCGACCGCTCCTCACCTTCGGCCCTCGAAGGATGAGGAGCGGCCGCCGTCACCTGCGCCCGGTGAACCCGGGGGCCTCAGCCGGTCGATCGACCGGCGACGCCGACCGCCGCGCCTACGGCAGGTGCCAGAGCTGGTTGGCGGACGGGCCGGTGGAGCAGTCCCAGATGATCAGCTGGGTGCCGGCCGGGCCTGCGCCGGCGTCGTCGAGGCACCGTCCGGACCGGGGGTTCTTCAGGGTGCCGTTGGTCTGGGCCTGCCAGACCTGGTTGGCGGCGCCGGGCGTGCAGTCCCAGAGCTCGACCTCGGTGCCGTTCGCCGTGCTGCCACCGGTGATGTCCATGCACTTGCCCTGGACGCGCAGCGTGCCGTCGCCCCCGGCGGTCCACTGCTGGTTCACGGATCCGTTGGTGCTGCAGCCCCAGACGATGATCGGGTTGCCGTTGGCGGTACTGCTGCCCGAGTTGTCGACGCACAGGCCGTTGATGCCGGTGATGCGGCCCGTGCCGCCGCTCTTGTCCAGGCCGATCCGGACGTTGCCGAGGTGGCTTGCGGCGGTCGCCGGGACGCCGGTGACCTGGCTGAACGTCATACCGGACACGGGGGCCGAGACCTGCTGGACCAGGTAGGACCTGCCGGCGGTGGTGGGGATCGAGAACTGGCCGGCGGTGGTGGGGCTCACCACGACGGTTGCCTTGTCCGTCCCGTCGACGACCGAGACGCTCCGGCCGGGCCAGGGGTTGCGGATGGTGAGGGTGCCGGTGGAGCCGGCGCGGATGCCGACGGTACCGATGACCCCGCCGTGGACCTGGACCGAGACGGTGCTGCCGCCCTGGATGTACTGGGTGCCGTCGGCGTCCCAGCCCGGGGGCAGGGCGGGGGCGATCCGCAGCAGGCCGTCGTAGTCCTGGACCAGCGCCTCGTTGACGGCGAGCGCGACGTTGGCGGCCTGCTCGATGTACGGCTCGGTGCCGCCGGTCTGGCCCCACAGGTTGCCCAGGCCGGTGGGGTAGGTCTGGTACTTCTGGGTGAGCGCGGTCAGGTCGGCGGCGACCTGCGAGCCGAGGCCGAGGCGGGCGGCGTGGACGGCGTCGAAGCTCCAGTCGTTCTGGTGGACGTTGACCCGGCTGCTGTAGGTGCGCTGCGCCACGGAGAGCAGCGGCGAGTTGTCGCCGATCAGGCCGTACGGCCAGACTGCTTCGAGGTCGTCGTTCTCGCTGTTGTTCACGGCGGCGGTGGGCTGGGAGGACTGGCCGAGCACGTCGGTGCCGGAGGCGTCGGCGGCGGCGGTGAGGTTCTGCCGGTGGGTGGCGGCGTCGGTGCGCGGGTAGTCGGGGATCTGCGGGATCGCGGTCTGCAGCTGGGAGACCAGCGAGGCGTCGGTGTTCAGGGTCTGGGCGGCGGAAATGGTGGCGGGGAACAGCGCCTTCATCGCATCGATCAGGTTGACCGGGTCCTGGACGTTCCACTGGTTCTCGTGGACGTTGGCCACCGCGTGCCGCTTGCCGTCGGCGCCGACGGTCGTGTACGCGAGCAGGAACTGGCTCGCCTGTTGCATCAGCGGATAGTTGGTGGTCAGGAAGGCCCGGTCGCCGGTGGTGAGGTACTGCTGCCAGACCCAGAGGCCGATCTCGGCACCGCTGGAGACGGTCCGGCCGTTCCAGGTGCTCAGGGCCTGGTCGCAGGAGGCGTCACCGAACGGGTTGCCGTCGTTCTGGAAGCCGTTGCCGTTGAAGCGCATGGTCTCCGGGACGCAGATGCCCGGCAGGTTGTTCATGTATTTCTTGGTCCACGCCTGGATGTTGGCCAGGTTGGAGGTGTAGAGGTTGAACAGGCCGGCGTTGAGCGCGGCCGCGCCGGCGCCGATGTTCGCGGCGACCTGGCCGCGCAGGTTCCAGAACCAGTAGTCGGCCGGGTACCAGTTCTGGGTGTCCTGGGAGAAGTTGAACAGGTCGGCGACCCCGGCCTGGGAGCCGGGGAGCGAGCCGCGGGACTCCTCGGCGGTGGTGAAGTAGTACAGGGTCCGCAGCTTCTCCAGGTACTGGGCCGTGCCGTCGGCCGAGGAGAGCTTCACCAGGCCGAGGCGCGTCCAGTAGTCGTGCCACCAGGACAGGTGCGCCGCCTGCAGCGTGCTCGGGGTCGCCGAGGCGTCGGTGCCCAGCAGCGCCGCGGCGGTCGCGGCGGCGTTGCCGCCGGTCCACTGCGGGCTGCCGACCAGGACGCGGAAGCTGCCGTCGGCGTTGGGGGTGAAATCGACCTTCACCGTCTGCGAGTCGGCGACCGCGGCGGTGACGTTCCGTCCGCCGGCCGTGAGCGCGGCCAGCGAGCCGAAGGTCCGCCCCGAACCGGTGGTCGCGTTGGTGTCCGCCCAGGTCTCGGAGAGCGTCGCGACGCTGCCCGAGGCCGCGGCGGTGGGCGTGCGCCCGGACCACAGGTTCACGGTCGCCGTCTGGGTGGCGTTCGGGTCCGCGCCCGTGACGTCCACGACCAGCTCGTCCTTGTCGGCACGGACGTAGACCGTCGCGCTCATCCCGCCGCCGGACTCCCGCAGTACCCCGTCGTACGGGTCCACGGTGGCCGTGAAGTCGGCGGCCCCGGTGATCCGCGACAGACCGGGGATCTGCAGCTGGCCGGGGGACTTGCGGCCGGGGAGGGTGTCGGCGCGGTTGAGCTGGGCGGTCAGGCCGTTCGCGGCCCAGACCGCGGCGCCCAGGGTGCCGTTGCCCAGCGGCATCGACTGGGTCGCTGCGGTGTTCGGGCTGCCCAGGACGATGTCGGCCTCGCGGACCAGGTCGGGGGTGTCGACGACGAGCGCGCCGTTGGACCAGGCGGTCGTGGTGGTCACCGCCGTCGCGGCAGTCGGCGACCAGGCGATCGCCGAGGTGCCGAGTGCCAGGGCGACGACCGCCCTGGCTACGGGTGCACTGCGCATGCTGCGGCCCTTCTGTGGTGAGGGTGGGTCCCGTGAGGGGTGCTCAGGCCGACTGCCGAGGCCGCCTGGAGCGGCCGGTCGCCGGCCCGGTCGGTGGGTGGTGCCGGTCGGCCGGTCACGTGGTCCGCCCACGCGGAAGGCGTCATCCGGTGCCGGGGGCGGCTGCGGAGGCCAGCCAGTCCTCGACGGCGGCGACGTGCACCGTGGCGAGGCCGGCGGCCAGCCCTGCGTCCCGTCGGACGAGCGCCCGCCAGATGGCCTCGTGCTCGCGGTGGGCCTGTTCGCGGGCCGGCGCGTGATGGGCGCCGCGTACGATCCGCAGGCGCTGGGTGTGGGTGGAGAGGATGCCCAGCAGCGTCGAGAGGACGGGGTTTCCGACCGAGTCGGCAATGGTGCGGTGGAACTCGATGTCGAGCCGGATGAACTCCTCGATGTCGACGTCCTCGGCGGCACGGTCGAGGATGGTGCGGAGCTCGGCCAGGTGCCGCTCGGTCAGCAGGCCTGCTGCGAGGGCGGTGGCCTGCGGTTCGAGCAGCCGCCGGACCTCGAGGAGTTGGTGGGCGGTTCGGCCGTGCGACACGTCGGCGGCGAACGCCATCGTCTCGAGCAGCAGGTGCGGTTCGAGCCCGGAGACGTAGGTGCCGTCACCCTGCTTGGGGACGAGGATGCGCAGTGCCGTCAGGGCCCGTACGGCCTCGCGGAGGGAGTTGCGGGACAGGCCCAGCTGGTCGGCGAGGTCCGCCTCGTTGGGCAGCCGGGATCCGGGCTCGAGGAGTCCGGAGACGATCATGTCCTTGATCTTGTCGATGGCCTGGTCCGTCACCGCCATGATGTCGCCTCCTTCGCCGTGACGCGTTCAGTCAGGTCGGGTGGGCTCGGCAGGCTCGTCATTCCTGCTTCTCGCCGGAGGCGAAGCGGGAGATGATCAGGGCGACGATGATGATCGCGCCGTTGAGGAACTGGTTCCACAACGGCGGTACGCCGGCCAGGGTCATGACGTTGACCACGAGTTGGAGGGTCAGCACGCCGGTGAGGGCACCGAAGAGGGTGCCGCGGCCGCCGTTGAGGCTCACGCCGCCGATGACGGTGGCGGCGAAGACCTGGAAGATCCAGCCGTTGCCCTGGTCGGCGGAGATGGAGCCGTAGTGGCCGGTGTAGAGGATGCCGGCGAAGGCGGCGAGCAGGCTGCCGAGGATCAGGACGGTCCAGGTGATCCGGTCGACGCGGATGCCGGCGGCGCGGGCGGCCTCGGCGTTGCCGCCGATCGCGTACAGGGCGCGGCCGTGGCGCAGCCAGGCGAGGGCGCAGCCGCCGGCCGCGAACAGCAGCGCGCAGATCCAGATCGCGGCGGGGACGCCGAGCCAGCCGGTGCGGCCGAGGTAGGTGAAGGAGCCGGGCAGGTTGACGATCGACTGGCCCTGGGAGATGGCGACCTGGAGTCCGCGCAGCAGGGTGAGGGCGCCGAGGGTGACGATGAAGCCGTTGAGGCGCAGCTTGAGGATCAGGAAGCCGTTGATCGCGCCGATGAGGGCGCCGACCGTGAGGCACAGCGGGATGGCCGTCCAGGACGCGAGGAGCCCGAGGCCGTTGAAGCGGGCGCCGTGATCGGGCAGGACGAGCCAGACGGCGATGACCGGGGCGACGCCGATGGTGGACTCCAGGGAGAGGTCCATCCGGCCGGCGATCAGGATCAGTGCCTCGGCGAGGACGAGCAGGCTGAGTTCGGTGGCCTGCTGTCCGACGCCGAGGAGGTTGTCGGAGGTGAGGAAGGCGGGCGAGACGGCGAAGCCGATGACGCCGAGGACGAGCAGGACCGGGACGAGCGACAGGTCGCGGTAGCGGGCGAGGTCGAATCGGCGGCCGGGGGGTGTGGCGTTGGCGGGGGCCGAGTGCGGGCGGACCTCAGTGGTGGGAGTCATTGCGTTCCTTCGGGTCGGTCGGGCCGGCCATGCCCTCCATGGCTGCGACCAGCTGTTCGTCGCTCCAGCCGTCGGTGAATTCGGCGACCACACGGCCGTGGAACATGGCCACGACCCGGTCGCAGACCCGCAGGTCGTCGAGTTCGTCGGACACGATCAGTGCGGTCTTCCCGGCGTCGGCCACCTCGCGGACGGTACCGAGCAGGGACTCCTTGGACTTGATGTCGACGCCGTTGGTCGGCCGGATGGCGACCAGGACGTGCGGCTCGGTGGCGAGCGCCCGGGCGATGACGACCTTCTGCTGGTTGCCGCCGGACAGCGCCGAGACGGGGGTCGCGGGGCCGGGGGTCTTGATGTCCAGGTCGGTGATCATGCGCTGGGCGAAGACCCGGGTGCGCGAGGGCAGCACCGTGCCGTACGGGCCGAGCCGGCCGGTGACGGTGAGGGTGGCGTTCTCGGCGACGCTGCGCTGCGGGACGAGGCCCTGGATGTGCCGGTCCTCGGGGACGAAGCCGATGCCGGCGGCGAGGGCGGCGGGAACGCGTCCGGTGCGCACCGGACGCCCGGCCACGGTGATCGCGCCGGTCTGCGGGCGGTGCAGGCCGGCCAGGGTCTCGCCGAGCTGCACGTTGCCGCTGGCAGCGGCGCCGGCCAGGCCCACCACCTCGCCGGCCCGCGCGGAGAGAGTGACGTCCTGGTAGGCACCGGCCAGGCCGAGGCCGACGACGTCGAGCAGGGTGTCGCCGGTGGTCCGCGCCCGGCCGCGAACCGACCAGGACGGTTCGGTGCCGCCGGTGCTCTCCCCGGTCATCGCCTCCACCAGGGCGTGCTGCCCGAGGTCGGCGACCGGCGCGGTGACGATGTGCCGGGCGTCGCGGTAGACCGTGACGGTGGTGCAGAGCTCGTAGACCTCCTGCAGGTGGTGCGAGATGAACAGGAAGGCGACACCCTGCCGCTGGAGTTCCCGAAGCTTGTCGAAGAGCTTCTCGATGCCGCGGGCGTCGAGCTTGGCGGTGGGCTCGTCGAGGATGATGAAGCGGGCGCCGAAGGACAGCGCCCGGGCGATCTCGACGAACTGACGCTGTTCGACGGTCAGTTCCTCGGCGCGGGCGGTCGGGTCGACGTCCACACCGTACTCGGCGAGGAGTTCGGTGGCGCGGCGGCGCAGCTGCTTCCAGCTGATCGGGCGCAGGGCGCCGGCGCTCTGCCGGTCCAGGAAGAGGTTCTCCGCGACGGTCAGCGCAGGAATGATGGTGGAGCGCTGGTAGACGCAGGCGACCTTGGAACGCCATGCCTCGGTGTCGCCGGGGGCCGGTGCCGGCTCGCCGTTGAAGCGCAGGGTCCCGGTGTCGGGCTGCTGGAGGCCGGTGAGGATCGAGACGAGGGTGGACTTGCCCGCGCCGTTGCGGCCGACCAGGGCGTGCGACTCGCCGGGTGCGACCGAGATGCGGGCGTCGCTGAGGGCGACGGTGGCGCCGAAGCGCTTGCTGATCCCGTCGGCGTCGACGACGGGGCCCCGGACGGGGCTGGGGTCCGCCATGGCGGCGTGTCCTTTCCGCAGGGTTCCGTGAGCGGCGGCGTCGCGGTCTGCCGCCGCTCACGGCTGGTCGTGGGGACTACTTGCTGACGCTGTTGCCCCAGAGGGACTTGTCGTCGACGTTGTCCTTGGTGACCAGCGGCGCGGGGAGCTGGTCCTCCAGGCCGTTCGGCAGCTGGATGATGGTCGACTGGTGGTCCGTCGGACCGGCCTGGAAGGTCTTGCCCTCGGCCGCGGCCTGCGCGTAGAACAGGGCGTACTTGGCGTAGAGGTCGGCCGGCTGGGAGACGGTGGCGTCGATGTCGCCCTTGCGGATCGCGTCGAACTCCTGCGGGATGCCGTCGTTGGAGATGATGGCGATGTGGCCCGGGGTACCGGCGGGCTTGAGCAAGCCCTTCTGCTGGAGCAGGGCGAGGGTGGGCTGCAGGAAGACGCCGCCGGCCTGCATGTAGATGCCGTTCAGGTCCGGGTTGGCGGCCAGGGTGGACTGGAGCTTGGCGGAGGCGACGTCGCCCTTCCAGTCGGTGGCCAGCTCGATCACCTGGATGCCGGGGAACTTCTCCTTCATGCAGGCGGCGAACGCCTCGGAGCGGTCGCGGCCGTTGATGGAGCTGAGCGCTCCCTGGAACTCCGCGACCTTGCCCTTGCCGCCGAGCTGCCGGCCGAGGAACTCGCAGGCCTTGGTGCCGTACGCCTTGTTGTCGGCGCGCACCACCATGTAGACGTTGCCCTTGTCGGGGCGGGTGTCGACGCTGACCACCGGGATCTTCTTCGCGGACAGCTGGTCGAGGGTGGAGGCGACGGCGCCGGTGTCCTGCGGGGCCATGACGACGGCCTTGGCTCCGGTGTTCTGGAAGACCTGGACGTTGGCGACCAGCTTGGTGACGTCGTTCTGCGAGTTGCTCACCGGCAGGGTGTTGAGGCCCTGCGAGGAGACGTCCTGCTTGAGGTACTGCGCGTAGGAGTTCCAGAAGTCGGAGTCCGCGCGGGGCAGGTCGATGCCGAGGGCCGGCTTGCCGCCGGAGGCGGCGGAGTTCGCGTCGCTGCCGCGGTTGCAGGCCGTGGCGAACCCCGCCAGGACGACCATGGTGGCGGCCGCGGCCGCGATTCTGGAGGAGCGAGGCTTCATGGTGCTGATCTCCTTGGCTGGTGGGCCGCTGCCGGGGGCGGTGGGGGTGGCCCGGGGTGCCGCACGGACCGGCGCCGGGACGGCGGTGGCTGGTGCAGCCGACAGCCGCTGGGCGACACCGCAATCATCGGAGCGATTGCGGCAACGAGGACCTTACGAGCCTGAAACAGTGCTGACAAGAGGAGACGTCGGACGAATGTGAAGCCGCGGCGCACGGGCTTCAGCACCTGTGCCGCAGCCACTCCGATCTCCGTGGCAGACCTGCGCCTTTCAGGGGTCCGGCACGATCGGGCGCAGGAAACATCGGAGGAATCCTTGCGGTCGGCAGCGGTCGCTCGTATGGTCGTCCGCACCGAGGATTCATCCGATGTGTCGGCTGGCGAGGGCGTTGTCCCACAGCCCGACGGGAGGCCAGACATGAAGCTGATGCGGATCGGTGCGCCGGGAGCGGAGACTCCGGCAGTCCGCACCGACGACGGTGAGACCTACGCGCTCTCGGGCCTGACCCGGGACATCGACGGCGAGTTCTTCGCCACCGGCGGCACCGACCGGGCCCGGGCGGCGCTCGCCGAAGGCTCGCTGCCACGCATCGACGCGACCGGCCTGCGGATCGGTGCGCCCGTCGCCCGCCCGGGCAAGGTGGTGTGCGTCGGCCTCAACTACCGCGACCACGCCGAGGAGACGGGTGCCGCGATCCCGCCGCGTCCGGTGGTCTTCATGAAGGACGCCTCCACCGTGGTCGGCCCCTATGACCCGGTGCCGATTCCTCGCGGGTCCACCAAGACGGACTGGGAGGTCGAGCTCGCGGTGGTGATCGGAAGCGAGGCCCGCTACCTGGGCGATCCGTCCGAGGCGGCCGCCTGCATCGCCGGCTACGCGATCAGCAACGACGTCTCCGAGCGGGAGTTCCAGCTCGAGTACTCCGCCCAGTGGGACCTCGGGAAGTCCTGCGAGGGCTTCAATCCGCTGGGGCCCTGGCTGGTCACCCCCGACGAGGTCGGCGACCCCCAGTCGCTCGGTCTGCGCCTGGCGGTCAACGGCGACCCGCGCCAGAACGGCGACACCAAGAACATGATCTTCGACGTCGCGTACCTCGTGTGGTACCTGAGCCAGTACATGGTGCTGCGCCCCGGCGACGTCATCAACACCGGCACCCCCGCCGGCGTCGCACTGGGCCTGCCCGGCACCCCCTACCTGCGGGAGGGCGACGTCGTCGAGCTGTCCATCGACGGCCTCGGCACCCAGCGCCAGACTTTCGTGAACGCGTGAAAGGCACCGCCATGACCGCCACAACAGCGCGGATCACCGCCGTCGACACCTATGACGTCCGCTTCCCGACCTCGCGGGAGCTGGACGGGTCCGACGCGATGAACCCCGACCCCGACTACTCCGCCGCCTACCTGATCCTGCGCACCTCCGCAGGCGGCCACGAGGGCCACGGTTTCACCTTCACCATCGGGCGCGGCAACGACGTCCAGGTCGCCGCCATCGACGCGCTGCGCGACCACGTCGTCGGACGGCCGGTCGCCGAGCTGTGCGCCGACCCCGGCTCGCTCTACCGCGACCTGATCGGTGACAGCCAGCTGCGCTGGCTCGGACCGGAGAAGGGGGTGATGCACATGGCCATCGGCGCCGTGGTCAACGCGGTGTGGGACCTGGCGGCCAAGCGGGAGGGCAAGCCGCTGTGGCAGCTCCTCGCCGACGCCGACCCGGCCTGGCTGGTCTCCCAGGTCGACTTCCGCTACCTCAGTGACGCGCTCACGCCCGAGGAGGCGTTGGCGCTGCTGCGCCGCGGCCGCCCGGGCGCCGCCGAGCGCCGTGCCGAGCTGCTGCGCCGCGGGTACCCCGCCTACACCACCTCGCCCGGCTGGCTCGGCTACTCCGACGAGAAGCTGACCCGCCTCGCCAAGCAGGCGGTCGCCGACGGTTTCACCCAGATCAAGCTGAAGGTCGGCGCCGACCTGGCCGACGACATCCGCCGCTGCCGCACCGCCCGCGAGGCCGTCGGCCCGGACCTCCGCATCGCGATCGACGCCAACCAGCGCTGGGACGTCGCCGAAGCGATCGAGTGGACCAACGCGCTGGCGGAATTCGACCCGTACTGGATCGAGGAGCCCACCAGCCCCGACGACATCCTCGGCCACGCCGCCGTCCGCCGCGGCGTCCACCCGGTCAAGGTCGCCACCGGCGAGCACGTCCAGAACCGCATCGTCTTCAAGCAGCTCCTCCAGGCCGGCGCGATCGACGTCCTGCAGCTCGACTCCGCCAGGGTCGCCGGCGTCAACGAGAACCTCGCGATCCTGCTGCTCGCCGCCAAGTTCGGGGTGCCGGTCTGCCCGCACGCGGGCGGCGTGGGCCTGTGCGAGCTGGTCCAGCACCTGTCGATGTTCGACTACGTCGCCCTGTCCGGCACCACCGAGGACCGGGTGATCGAGTACGTCGACCACCTCCACCAGCACTTCCTCGACCCGGTGGTGATCGACAACGGCCACTACCGGGCACCCACCGCCCCCGGCTTCTCCGCCGCCATGCACCAGGCGAGCATCGACACCTACCGCTATCCCGACGGCGCATTCTGGGCCACCGACCGGGCGCGCACGGATGCGGGGGAGCGTTCATGACCAGCGACCTCGACGGGCTCACCGCCCTGGTCACCGGCGGCGCCTCCGGCATCGGCCTGGCCACCGCCCGACTGCTCGGCGAGCGCGGAGCGAGGGTCGCCGTCCTGGACCTCGATCCGAGCGCGCTCGGCGAACCGCTGCGCGGCTTCACCGCCGACGTCGCCGACGACCGCTCGGTGCGCTCGGCCGTCGAGAGGGCGGCCGAGGCGCTCGGCGGAGTCGACATCCTGGTCAACAACGCCGGCATCGGCGCCGCGGGGACCGTGGAGGACAACCCGGACGAGCAGTGGCACCGGGTCCTGGACGTCAACGTGCTCGGCATCGTCCGCACCACCCGCGCCGCCCTGCCGTACCTGCGCCGATCGGCCTGCGCCTCCGTGGTCAACACCTGCTCCATCGCCGCCACCGCCGGCCTGCCGCAGCGCGCGCTGTACTCGGCCAGCAAGGGCGCGGTCCTGTCGCTCACCCTGGCCATGTCCGCCGACCACGTCCGCGAAGGAATCCGCGTCAACTGCGTCAACCCCGGCACGGTGGACACTCCGTGGGTCTCCCGGCTGCTCGACTCCGCCGCCGACCCGCAGGCCGAACGCGCCGCCCTGAGCGCCCGGCAGCCCACCGGACGCCTGGTCACCGCCGAGGAGGTCGCCGCCGCCATCGCGTACCTCGCCTCCCCGGCGGCCGGGTCCGTCACCGGCACCGCGCTCGCCGTCGACGGCGGCATGGCCGGCCTGCGCCTGCGACCGGAGCCGAAGCAGTGAACCCGCGCCACCGCCCGCTCGGCCGCAGCGGCGTCCGGGTCGGCGAACTCGCCTTCGGCGCCGCCGGCATCGGCAACCTGTTCACCCAGGTCACCGACGCCCAGGCCGAACAGGCCGTCGCCGCCGCATGGGAGGCAGGCGTGCGGTACTTCGACACCGCCCCCCACTACGGCCTCGGCCTGTCCGAGCGCCGACTCGGCGAGGCGCTGCGCAGCATGCCCCGGGACGAGTACACCCTGTCCACGAAGGTCGGACGACTGCTGGAGCCGACCCCCGTCACCGGCGGCGACGACCTCGCCAACGGCTTCGCCGTGCCCGCCACCCACCGCCGCGTCTGGGACTTCAGTGCCCAGGGGGTACGCCGCTCGATCGAGGACAGCCTGGAACGGCTCGGCCTGGACCGGATCGACATCGCCTACCTCCACGACCCCGACGACCACGCCGACCAGGCCCTCACCGAGGCCTACCCGGAGCTCGAACGGCTGCGCGCCGAGGGGCTGGTCGGCGTAATCGGCGTCGGCATGAACCAGGCCGAACTGCTCACCCGGTTCGTCCGCGACACCGACATCGACGCCGTCCTGCTGGCCGGCCGCTACAGCCTCCTCGACCAGCGCGGCCTGACCGAACTCCTGCCGCTGGCCCAGCAGCGCGGCGTCGGCGTCGTCATCGGCGGAGTCTTCAACTCCGGACTGCTCGCCGACCCGCGCCCCGGCGCCACCTTCGACTACACCACCGCCCCCGACGACCTGCTCGCGCGCGCCCTCGACCTCAAAGCCGTCTGCGAGAAGCACGGCGTGCCCCTGCGCGCCGCGGCCCTGCGCTTTCCGTTCGGGCACCCGGCCGTGGCGAGCGTCCTGGTCGGCACCCGTAGCGCCCGCGAGGTCCGGGACGCCGCGGACATGCTCCACCACCCCATTCCGGCGGCGCTCTGGGCAGACCTCAAGGACCGCGGACTGCTGCCCCCGGACGTCCCGACGCCCGAGGAGGTGACCTGATGCGCATCGCCCTGTTCATCACCTGCTTCAACGACACCCTGTTTCCCGACACCGGCCGCGCGGTGGTGACCGTCCTCGAACGGCTCGGCCACCAGGTCGAGTTCCCCGAAGCGCAGACCTGCTGCGGCCAGATGCAGTTCAACACCGGCTACCGGCCGGACGCGGTGCCGCTGGTCAGCGGGTTCGCCCGGACCTTCGGCGGGTACGACGCCGTCGTCACCCCGTCCGCCTCCTGCGCGGGCATGGTGCGCGACAACCACCCGGTGCTGGCCGAGCAGTACGGTCGTCGGCAGTTGCAGCAAGACGTGGCCGAACTCGTCCCCAGGGTGTACGAGTTCACCGAGTTCCTGACCGAGGTGCTGAAGGTCGAGGAGGTCGGAGCAGCGTTCCCCCGCCGAGTCGCCTACCATCCGACCTGCCACTCGCTGCGCGGGCTCCGGCTCGGCGACCGGCCCGAGCGACTGCTGCGCGCGGTCCGCGGGCTGGAGCTGGTCGAACTCCCGCGGGCTGACTCCTGCTGCGGCTTCGGCGGCACCTTCGCACTGAAGAACGCCGACACCTCGGCGGCCATGCTGGCCGACAAGACGGCCGCGATCACGGCGGTAGGAGCCGAGGTGCTGTGTGCCGCGGACAACTCCTGCCTGATACACATCGGCGGCGGCCTCTCCCGGCAGGGCTCGCCGGTACGCACGATGCATCTGGCCGAGATCCTGGCCGCCACGGAAGGAGACCGGGGATGACCGGAGCCATGGGCGCGCGCGGCGTGGTGTTCCTCGGCAGCCCCGCCTTCCCCGACGCGGCCCGCACGGCCCTCGCCGACGACCGGCTGCGCGCGAACCTGCGGCGGGCGACGACCACCATCCGTGACAAGCGCCTCGCCGCGACCGGAGAACTGGACGACTGGGAGGAGCTGCGAGCCGCCGGTGAGGCGATCAAGCGGCACACTCTCCGGCATCTCCCTTACTATCTCGAGCGGTTGGAGGAGTCGGTCACGGCCGCCGGCGGCACCGTGCACTGGGCGGCGGACGCGGCCGAGGCCAACCGGATCGTGACCGAGTTGATCCGGGCCACCGGCGCGACCGAGATCCTCAAGATCAAGTCGATGGCCACCCAGGAGATCGGCCTCAACGAGGCCCTCGCCGACGCCGGGGTCACCGCCTGCGAGACCGACCTGGCGGAGCTGATCGTCCAGCTCGGGGAGGACCGGCCGTCGCACATCCTGGTCCCCGCCATCCACCGGAACCGCGGCGAGATCCGCGACCTGTTCGCCGCCGAGATGGGCCACTGGGGCCGCCCCGCTCCCGAGGGGCTCACCGACGAGCCGGCCGCCCTGGCCGAGGCAGCGCGACTGCACCTGCGGGAGAAGTTCCTGCGCGCCGAGGTCGCAGTCTCCGGCGCCAACTTCGCCTGCGCCGACACCGGCACCGTCGCCGTGGTGGAGTCCGAGGGCAACGGCCGGATGTGCCTCACCCTGCCCGAGACCCTGATCACCGTCATGGGCATCGAGAAGGTACTGCCCGCCTTCACCGACCTGGAGGTCTTCCTCCAACTCCTGCCCCGCTCCTCCACCGGCGAGCGGATGAACCCCTACACCTCGCTGTGGACCGGCACCACGCCCGGCGACGGACCGTCCGCGTTCCACCTGGTGCTGCTCGACAACGGCCGCACCGACACCCTCGCCGACGAGGTCGGCCGACAGGCACTCCACTGCATCCGCTGCTCCGCCTGCCTCAACGTCTGCCCGGTCTACGAGCGCACCGGCGGTCACGCCTACGGCTCGGTCTACCCGGGGCCGATCGGAGCCGTGCTCACCCCCCAACTCGTCGGCGTGGAGCACGCGTCGAGTCTGCCGTTCGCCTCCACCCTGTGCGGGGCCTGCTACGACGCCTGCCCCGTGAGGATCAACATTCCGGAGGTGCTCACCCACCTGCGGGCCAAGGCGGTCGAGGCCAAGGCCGGGCACCGCCGCCTGCCCACCCTGGAGGCACTCGCCATGAAGGGTGCGACCGCGGTCCTGGTGTCACCAGCCCGGCTGGGGCTCGCCCAGCGTGCCGCCTCCCTCGGTGGGCGCCTGCTCTCCCGCCGGGGACGGATCGGGCGGCTGCCGGGACCGTTCCGCGGCTGGTCCGACACCCGGGACACGCCGGCACCCCCGGCCGAGTCCTTCCGGGCCTGGTGGCGCGCCAACCGCGCAGGAGGACAGCGATGAGCACCCGCGACACCATCCTCGGACGGGCCCGCGCGGCGCTCGGCGACGTCCCACCGGCCGAGCGCCCCGAGGAGGCCCCGATCCCGCGCGGCTACCGGCGCAGCCACGCCGATGTCCCGCTGGTCGAGCTGTTCGCCGAACGCGTGGCCGACTACCGCGCCACCGTGACCGTGGCCCCCGAGCATCAGGCCGCCCGGACCGTCGGACGACTGCTCGCCGACCGTGGTCTGACGCGGGCGGTGGTGCCGGACGGCTTCCCCGACGCGTGGCTGCCCGGCGGCACCTTCACCCGGCTCGGCGACGCGCCGCCGCGCACGCCCGCCGAGCTCGACGGCATCGGGGCGGTGCTCAGCACGTGTGCCGTCGCCATCGCCGTCACCGGCACGATCGTGCTCGACGCCGGGCCCGGCCAGGGCCGGCGCGCCCTGACCCTGCTGCCGGACTACCACCTCTGCGTGGTCCGCGCCGAACAGATCGCTGGGGACGTCCCCGAGGCCATCGCCCTGCTCGATCCCACCCGCCCCCTGACCTTCGTCTCGGGCCCGTCCGCCACCAGCGACATCGAACTCGACCGGGTGGAGGGCGTCCACGGCCCGCGCACCCTGGACGTCATCATCCTCACCAGCACGGAGGAAGCGTGAGAGTCGCCCTGCACACCCGCGTCCGGCCCGACCGGATCGATGACTACGAGACCGCACACCGGGCCGTGCCCGAGGAGCTGACGGACGCCATCCGCGCCGCCGGCGTCCACGCCTGGACGATCTGGCGCAGCGGCTGCGAGCTGTTCCACCTGCTGGAGTGCGAGGACTACGCGCGGCTGCTGGCCGAGCTGGAGCACCTGCCGGTCAACATCGCCTGGCAGGCCCGGATGGCCGACCTGCTGGATGTCGTCCACGACTACTCGACGGACGGGGCCGCGGCCGGACTGCCGGTGGTGTGGCAGCTGTGAACGGCCTGCCGATCGTCGACGCGCACCACCACGTCTGGGACCTCGCCGTCCGCGACCAGCCCTGGATCACCGGCGCGGCGCTCACCCCGTTGCGGCGCTCGTTCACGCTGGACGACCTGCGCCCCGAGGCCCAGGCGGCCGGTGTGACGGCGACCGTGCTGGTGCAGACCATCACGGTCACCGAGGAGACCCCCGAGTTCCTCGCCCTGGCCGACCGCGACCCGCTGGTCGCCGGGGTCGTCGGCTGGACCGACCTCACCGCCCCCGACGTCGCCGACAACCTCGCCCGACTGCGTGAACTCCCCGGCGGGAAGCACCTGGTGGGCATCCGTCACCAGGTGCAGGAGGAGCCCGACCCCGACTGGCTGCTGCGCCCGGACGTCCGCCGGGGCCTGCTGGCCGTGGCCGGGGCCGGTCTGGTGTACGACCTGATCGTCCGGCCGCATCAGCTGCCGGCCGCGATCGGCGCGGCCGCCGGCCTCCCCGGAGTCACCTTCGTCCTCGACCACCTCGGAAAGCCGCCCGTCGCCGGCGGACAGCTCCACCCCTGGGCCGACCGGGTGCGGCGCCTCGCCGCCCTGCCCAACACCGTCGCCAAGCTGTCCGGGTTGCTCACCGAGGCCGCACCCGGGGCCGGTGTCCGCGAGCTGCGGCCGTACGTCGACGTGGCCCTCGAGGCCTTCGGGCCCGACCGGCTGATGTTCGGATCGGACTGGCCCGTGAGCACCCTGGCTGCCGACTACCGGCGGACGGTCGGCATCGCCGACGACCTGCTCGCCGGGCTCGGCGCCGGGGAGCGGAACGCCGTGTTCTCCCGGACGGCGATCCGGCGGTACGGGCTGGCCCGCTGATCGGCCGTGCTGTGATCGCCTGATCGCTACGGCTGATCAGCACGGCCGCCGGGGCCCGGTCAGGGGCGGATCGCGGTCGCTCCGGGGAGAGCCGGCGGCAGCACCGAGCCCGACCCCAGCATCCCGCGCAGCCAGTCCTCCACACCGGCGACATGCACCGTGGTCCAGGCATGCGCCAGATCGGGCCGGCGGGCGGCGATGGCGTCCACGATCGCCCGGTGCTGCTCCCGGGTGCGCTGCACGGCACCCTCCTCGGTGATACCGCGCCAGATCCTGGCCCTGGTGGTGGGGCCGGAGAGCCCCTCCACCAGCGAGCAGAGCACCGTGTTGCCCGAACCGGCAGCGATCAGCTGGTGGAACTCCAGATCGTTGGCGATCAGCTCCTCCAGCGTGGCGTCGTCGGCCAGCCGGTCGAGCACGGCGCCCAGTTCGGCGATCGCCTCGTCCGACATGACCCGTGCCGCCAGCGCCGCCGCGGCGGGTTCCAGAATGCGGCGAACCTCCAGGAACTCCAGCACGGTGTCGTCCTGGTGGAACTCGACGACGAAACCCAGGGCGTCCAGCAGCAGATTCGGCTCCAGGCTGGTCACGTAGGTGCCGTCGCCCTGCCGTACGTCGAGCACCCGGATCAGGGACAGCGCCTTGACCGCCTCCCGCAGGGAGTTGCGGGACAGACCCAACCGGGCCGCGAGATCGGCCTCCTTCGGCAGCTTGGACCCCGGGCGCAGCTCGCCGCTGACGATCATCTCTTTTATCTTGTCGATCGCCTCATCGGTGACTGGCACACGCCCTGCCTCTCGTGGCAGCCGGACATCGGATCTCTTCATGATAGTCCCGTCGAACGACGGCCCGGCCGGAGGACAAGGACCCGCCCGGCGCGGGGGGTGGCTTCAGTCGGTCCGCCCGACACCGCGATCGGGTGCGCTCATGTCGCCCGTCCCGGGGATGCCGTCGGCGAGCCCATAGCGCAGGTGGACGGTGCCCTTCGGACTGGCCGCCGGCGGTTCGAGAAGGGTGACGTTCGTGGGCACCGCGCCACCGTCGAACACCTTCTTCCCGACGCCGAGGACGATCGGGTGCACCCAGAGGTCGAGGCGGTCGAAGAGCTTCTCGCGCAGGAGGGTCTGGACCAGGTTCAGGCTCCCGACGACCTTCACGTGCTCGTGCCGATCGCGGATCCCGCGCACCGCCTCGGCCAGATCCGGGCCGAGCTGCACGGATCCGGCCCACGAGAGGTCCGGCCGGCCGCGGGAGGCCACGTACTTCGGGACGCTGTTGAAGAGCGTGGCGATCTCGTTGTCCTCGCCGCCCTCCTGGTGCGGCCAGTAGCCGGCGAACAGGCCGTACGTGCGCCGGCCGAGCAGAAGGGCGTCCGTGCCCTCGTACGCGGCACCGATCTGCGCCCCGGTGACCTCGTCCAGCAGGGGTGCCTGCCAGCCGCCGAACGGGAACCCCACCGGGTCCTCGTCGGGGCCGCCGGGCGCCTGCCCGACGAGGTCGAGGGTCGCGAACAGTTCGATGTGGATGAGGCCCATGCCTTGCTCCCGGTGATCGGTCGGCTCGGTCGGAGGGGGCTGGACAGGTAGGACCCGTCGAACTCACCGCTGCGACGCCACCCCGGCCTCGCCCGGTGCGACGGTCACCGTCCCTTCGACTCCCTGCAGTAGTGCTCGGCAGGTACGCCGCGCTCCTTGATCCGGACCCGCATGTCCGAGTCGTGCTGGGCGGGGCACGACGGCCGGCCGGGGCCGGTGGCGACTCAACCACGACGGGCGTCGCCGTTGCCGGGCCGGCGGGAGGTGCGTCCGGTCCAGACGGGTTCGAGTTCGGCCCAGTAGCGCTGCCAGGCGGCCTCGGCTCGGTGGTCCAGGACGGTGAGCCGGTGGCCGAGTCCGCAGGTGGTGAGGACGGCCAGGCCGCCGAAGACGAGCAGGCCGAAGCAGACGGCGTCGGAAACGAGGTCGGCGGTGCTGGGCGGAGCGTCGGCGCGCTGCCCGCTGTCGCGCACCGGGATGCCCGTGGTGGAGCCCGCCCGGGTCGGCCGGGAAAGCCCGGCCGTGCCGGTAGCGGGCTGCCCGGCGGGGGAGGTCCACGTCGCGCCGGCCCGGTCGCGACCGGCCGCCGCGGCGCCGGTGCCGGCCGCGTACCGGGTGGCCGTGAGCAGGACGGTATCGGCACGGTGCAGGTGGCGTGGTGCCTTGGCGGCGTGGCGTTCGGCCGAGCCGAGCGCGGCCCGGGCGGACCCGGCGCCGAGCAGCGCCGCCGGACCGACAGCGACCGCGGCGAGGACCAGCGCGCGGCTGCGCGTGCGGTCGACCGCACGCGCGGAAGCCGGGATCAGTCGTGCGGGACCACGACGGCCGGGGCGGCGGAGTGGTGGATCACGGCGTGGGTGACCGGACCGAGCCGTATCCCCAGCGGGTGGTGGAGCCGGTCACGCCGCCCGACGACGACGAGCTCGGCTCCGGCGGAGGCGGCCACCACGGCGTTGGCGGCCCCGCCGATCCGGGTCTCGGCGATCACCTCGACGTTCGGGTGGGCGGCCCGGGCGGCGGTGAGCGCCTTGGCGAGCGCGGCCTGCTCGCTGCCGTCCTGGACAGCGAGGTCCACCTGGGGCGGCACCCAGCCGGGGGCCGTCCACACCGGCACCAGGTCCCAGCCGTGGACCGCCCGCACCCGTGCCCCGCGCCGGGCCGCCTCGGTGAAGGCGAAGTCCAGGACGGCGTCGGCGGCGTGGTGGCCGTCGACGCCGACGACGATCTCGCGGCGGTCCGGTCCGTCGGCGCCCGGCCCGCCCGGTCCGGCCGTCCCGTCCGCCCGGACCAGGACCACGGGAACGGTGGCGCGGGCCGCCACCGCCAGACCGACCGAGCCGGCCAGCAGCCCGGAGAAACCGCCCAGCCCGCGCGAGCCGAGAACGATCAGTTCCTGGTCCTCGCCCGCAGCGGCCAATGCGTCGGCCGGGTCGTCGCCGACCACGGCGGTCTCCACCGACAGCCCGGGGTGAGCCCGGCGGATCTCCTCGGCGGCGTCGGCCAGCGCCCGGAGCGCGGCCGGCCGTAGGCCGCCGGCCGGCAGGCCCTCGACGTTTGCGGCGCTCAGCCAGGGCCAGGCGTGCAGGATCCGCAGAACGGCGCCGCGGCGGACCGCCTCCTCGGCGGCCCACCGGACCGCGGCCTCACTCTGCGGCGACCCGTCGATCCCGGTCAGGACAGCGCGTGTCATCGTCGTTCCCCTCATCTCGGTCGGATGGTGTGCGGCCAGGACGCCTTCCGCTCCCCGCCGGGAGAACTCTGTCGGGACCGGCCCCGGCCGGCCCAGGGACCGACCGGTCCGACCTGAGGGCCGGTGGTCCCTGACCGCCGTCGGCCCCGGGCGGCCGATGCCCCTGCCCGGGCCCGCGACGTTCCGTCAGCCGGGCCGTCCGGCCGGGACCTCCGGCGCGCGGGGACGGGACTGCCGGCGGGCGGGACAGGGCCGTCGGTCCCTGGGAGGGGACGCGGCCGTTCTCCGAGGATCTTCACCGTGAGCGACGGCCCGACCGGTGCCCGTCCGCCTCCCCGAGCACCTCGCAAAGGAGCGCCTGATGTCCGCACACGGTCGCGGAGAATCCCCGCAGAGAACGGCGGATGACCGTCCGTCCGAGAAGAGCGGCGGCTTCGGCCTGCCCGCTGCGACCGCGCTGGTGGTCGGCAGCATCATCGGTACCGGCGTCTTCGCGCTGCCCTCCGCACTCGCCCCGTACGGGCCGATCGCGCTGGTGGCGTTCGTCCTGGTGACGATCGGCGCACTGGCGCTGGCGGTGACCTTCGGACGGCTGTCGGAGCGGGCGCCGGGCAGCGGCGGACCGTACGTCTACGCCCGCGACGCGTTCGGCGAGTTCGCCGGCTTCCTGACCGCCTGGTCGTACTGGATCACCGCCTGGGCCGGGAACGCGGCCATCGCGGTGGCCTGGGTCGGCTACGTGGAGGTGTTCGTCAACAAGGGCCACCACACGGCGGGTTCGATCGCGATCGCGCTGGTGGGGCTGTGGCTGCCCGCGCTGGTCAACCTCACCGGCGTGCGCGCCATCGGGGCCTTCCAGATCGTCACCACGGTGCTGAAGTTCCTTCCGCTGGCGTTCATGGCCACGATCGGCCTGCTGTTCATGAAGTCCGGGAACTTCGGGGCCTTCAACGCCGGTGGGACCTCGCCGGTCGGGGCGATATCGGCGGCGGGAGCGATCGCGCTGTTCAGCTACATCGGCCTGGAGACCGCCTCGGTGGCCGCCGGACGGGTCCGCGACCCGAGGCGCAACGTGCCGCGGGCGACGATCTACGGCACGCTGGCCTGCGCCGCGATCTACCTGCTGGGCACCCTGGCCGTCCTCGGCACCGTCCCGCACAGTGAACTCGGCTCCTCCACCGCCCCGTTCACCGACGCCGTGAACAACATCGCGGGCGGCCACTGGGCCGGCAACCTGGTCGCCGCCGCCGCGATCGTCTCCGGCATCGGCGCGCTCAACGGCTGGACCCTGATCTGCGCGGAGATGCCGATGGCCGCCGCCCGCGACGGGCTCTTCCCGGACGTCTTCACCAAGGTCCGGGGCCGTGGCGGGGTCCCGGCCTTCGGCATCGTCTCGGCGACCGTCCTCGCCTCGGTCCTCACCGTGGTCAGCTACACCCGCTTCACCCGGGTGTTCACCGAGATCGTGCTGCTGAGCGTGCTCACCGCCGTCATCCCGTACCTGCTCGCGGCGGCCGCGCAGCTGTACCGGCTGGTGCAGCGGAGCAGCGAGGAGACCGACCGGCGTCGCCTGGCCCGGGACGTGGTCGTCACCGTCGTGGCCCTGGCGTTCTGCTACTGGTCGATCCAGGGCAGCGGCTACCAGACCGTCTACTACGGCCTGTTCACCATCCTGCTCGGCATCCCGGTCTACATCTGGCTGAAGCGCCCGCGCACCGGCGCCGCCACGGACGCCGCCACCCGCACCCCGGTCGTCGGGATCGGCCCGGCCCGGGACGACGACCCGCTGCCGAAGGCGGCCCGCACCGCGGACACCGTGGGCCTGCCGACCATCCTCCGCCGCGCGCTGACGCCGCGCCACCAGCACTGAGAACCAGGGAGCACACCGCGATGTCCACTCTGCGTGTCGACTCGGAAGCCGGCCGGCTGCGCCAGGTGATCCTGCACCGCCCGGGCCTGGAACTGGCCCGACTCACCCCCGACAACGTCGACGAGCTGCTCTTCGACGACATCCTGTGGGCCAAGCGGGCCCGCGAGGAGCACGACGCCTTCGCCCAGGTGCTGCGCGACCACGGCGTGCGCGTCCACCACTACGCCGACCTGCTCGGACAGACCCTCGACCTGGCACCGGCCCGCGCCTGGCTGCTGGGACAGGTCGTCACCCCGGCCACCGTGGGCCCGGCCCTGGTCGAGCCGGTACGGGAGCTGTGCGAGCAACTCGACGGCGTCACGCTCGCCGAGTACCTGATCGGCGGCGTCCTCAAGGACGACCTGCCGATCCGCAAGCCCCACAGCCTGCTCTGGAACACCCTGGGCGCACAGGACTTCGCCCTCCCGCCGCTGCCGAACCACCTCTTCCCGCGCGACAACTCCTGCTGGATCGGCGCCCGCTACAGCCTCAACCCGATGGCCAGGCCCGCCCGGCGACGGGAGACCCTGCACACCGCGGCGATCTACCGCTTCCACCCGCTGTTCTCCGAGACCGCCCCGCCGCTGCTCGACGGCACCGACCCGGCCGGGCTGAGCCTGGAGGGCGGGGACGTCCACGTGATCGCCCCGGGCGTGGTCATGGTCGGGATGGGCGAGCGCACCACGGCCCAGGCCGTCGAACAACTCGCCCAGCAGCTCTTCCTGTTCGGCGCAGCGCACCGGCTGATCGCGGTCCGCCTGCCGGAACGGCGGGCGTTCATGCACCTGGACACCGTCATGACGATGATCGACCGGGACGCCTTCGCCGTCTACCCGGGGCTGGCAGGCGGCCTGCGCTCCTGGACCCTCACCCCCGCGCCCGAGCGGCCGAGCGGATTCGACCTCACCCCGGACACCGACCTCGCAACCTCCCTCGCCGAGGCGATCGGCGTGGACAAGGTCCGCTTCCTCTCGGCCGACCAGGACACCCGGGCCGCCGAACGCGAACAGTGGGACGACGGAAGCAACTTCCTCGCCCTCGGGCCCGGCGTCGTCGTGGGCTACGAACGCAACACCACCACCAACACCCACCTGCGCAAGCAGGGCATCGAGATCGTCACCATCGCCGGCTCCGAACTCGGCCGCGGCCGCGGCGGCCCACGCTGCATGAGCTGCCCGATCCAGCGCGATCCCGTCGACTGACCACCCCGAGGAGACTCCGTCATGACCGTCACCCTGCACGGCCGCCACTACCTGAGCGAGTTCGACTTCACCGCCGCCGAGATCCACCACCTGCTCGACCTCGCCGCCGAGCTGAAGGCCGCCAAACGGGCCGGTACCGAGACCCCGCGGCTGACCGGCCGCCGGCTCGCCCTGATCTTCGAGAAGAACTCCACCCGCACCCGTTGCGCCTTCGAGGTCGCCGCCGCCGACCAGGGCGCCACCACCACCTACCTCGGCCCCGACAGCTCCCACCTCGGCCACAAGGAGTCCGTCGCCGACACCGCCCGCGTGCTCGGCCGGATGTACGACGGCATCGAATACCGCGGCTTCGCCCAGGACACCGCCACCGAACTCGCCGCCCACGCGGGCGTACCGGTCTACAACGGCCTCACCGACGAGTGCCACCCGACCCAGAGCCTGTGCGACGTCTTCACCATGCGCGAGCACAGCGGCAGGCCACTGGAGCAGATCTCCTTCTGCTACCTCGGCGACGCCCGCAACAACACCGCCAACTCGCTGCTGGCGATGGGCAGCCTGCTCGGCATGGACGTACGCGTGGCGGCGCCGCGCGAGCTGTGGCCGCACCCGGAGCTGGTACAGGAGTGCCTGCTGATCGGCCAGGACAGCGGCGCCCGCCTCACCCTCACCGACGACGTCGCCGAGGCCGTGCGCGGCGCGGACTACCTCTGCACCGACGTCTGGGTCTCGATGGGCGAGGACCACAGCCACTGGAAGGAGCGCATCGACCTCCTGCTGCCGTACCAGGTCAACGCCGGGACCATGGCCGCGACCGGCAACCCGGACACCGCCTTCCTGCACTGCCTGCCCGCCCTGCACGACCGGCGCACCGACCTCGGCGCCGAACTCGCCGACCAGTACGGCTCGGACGGGCCGGACGGCCTCGAAGTCACCGACGAGGTCTTCGAGTCGCCCGCCTCACTGGTCTTCGACCAGGCCGAGAACCGGATGCACACCATCAAGGCTGTCCTCGTCGCCACCCTCGGGAGTCACTGACCATGCGCATCCTCGCCGCCCTCGGCGGAAACGCCCTGCTCCAGCGCGGGGAACACCCCGACGCCGCCGTCCAGCAGCACCACGTGCACGACGCGGCCCGCTCGCTGGCCGAACTCGTCCTCGCCGGGCACGAGTTGGTGATCACCCACGGCAACGGGCCGCAGGTCGGCCTGCTCGCCGCCGAGAGCGAGGCCGACCCCGCCCTGACCGTGCCCTACCCGCTGGACGTCGTCGGAGCCGAGACCCAGGGCATGATCGGCACCCTGCTCGCCCGTGAACTGGCGACCCTGCTGCCCGGGCGGACCGTGACCGCGCTGATCACCCACACCGAGATCGACCCGCACGACCCGGCGTTCCGACAGCCGGGCAAGTTCATCGGCGGGCAGCTCACCGACCGTCAGGCCAGGCTGATGGAGATCGAACGCGGCTGGACCACCGCCCGCGACGGCGCCCGGCTGCGCCGCACGGTGCCCTCGCCCCGGCCCGTCGCGGTCACCGAACTGCCGGCGATCCAGGCCCTGGTGGCGACCGGAACCGTGGTCATCGCGGCCGGAGGCGGCGGTGTGCCCGTCGTCCGCGACCCGGACACCGGACGGATCCGCGGCGTCGAGGCCGTGGTCGACAAGGACCTCACCGCAGCCCTGCTCGCCGAACAGCTCGACGCGGACGCCCTGCTGATCCTCACCGATGTCACCCACGTGTTCAGCCGTTTCGGTGCCGCACACCCCGGCCCACTCACCACCGTCACACCCGGGCAGCTGCGCGAACTCGACCTGCCCGAGGGCTCGATGCGGCCCAAGGCCCGGGCCGCCGCCAACTTCGCGGATCGCACCGGCCGCGTTGCCGTCATCGGCCCCCTCGACGACGCCCTCGGCGCGCTCCTCGGCACCACCGGCACCACCGTCCGCGCGCTGCCGCCGGCCCGCGAAGCGGGACAGAGGTCACGGCCCGCGGGACCTTCGGCCCTCGGCCCGGTCGCACCCCGCACGGCAGTCTGAACCCACCAGGAAAGGAAGCGCGATGAACCGTCTGCACACCCGGCCCACCACCGACCTCACGGTGGTGACCCGCGGCGAGGTCAGCCTGGCCGCTCCCGACTACGCCCGGTCGAAGATGCTCGCCGTGCTGGACCGACTGGACGAACCGGTCCTCGCCGCCCGGGTGAAGCTCACCCAGGAGCCCAACCACGCGGTCGCCAGGCCTTCCGTCGCCCAGGCGCTCGTCGACCTCAACGGCAGGCCGGTACGGGCCCACGTCGCGGCCGCCACCATGCAGGAGGCGATCGACCTGCTTCAGGACCGGCTGAACGCCCGCATCGCCCGCGTCCGCGACCACCGCGACCACCGCGAGCCGCACCGCCACCGCGGGACGGCGCCGACCGCCTGGAGCGACCCCGGCCGGGACGGCCACCGCCCGCAGCGCCGCACCTCCGGTGGCGACGACCCGCGGATCGTCCGGCACAAGTCCTACAGCCTGGCGCGACAGACCGCCTGGGAGGCGGTGTTCGAACTGGAGGCGATGGACTACGACTTCCACCTGTTCACCGACGCGGTGAGCGGCCGCGACAGCGTGGTCCACCGGGACGCCGCCCACGGCGGCTACCGCCTGGCCACCGCCGACCCGCAGGCCGCGCCCGTGCCGGGGCTGCCGGCGAGCACGGCCGGAGCGCCGGAACTCGCCGTCGCCGACGCGGTCGATCTGCTGGACCTGAGCGGCGTGCCGTTCGTGTTCTTCACCGACGCCGCCTCCGGCCGCGGAAACGTGCTGTACCACCGCTACGACGGCCACTACGGCCTGATCACTCCCGCGCTGTAGCGGCGCGGGTCCGGCCCGGCGGCCGTGGGGGGCCGGCCGGGCGCGGTACGGAGAACCGGGGACGGCGTGGGGGCCGTCCCCGGTTCTCGCTGCTTCCCGCCCCGGTAGGACGCCGGACACCGGTCCCCGGAATGCACCACCCGTCGATGCGGCCCGCAGGGAAGCGGGACACGGGGTGCCTCCCGGGGAATCCGGGACTGGGGCCGCTGGTCCCGCCCGGGGGCCGGAATCGTGGCCCGGTCGGCCCTGTGTCCGTCCGACCGCGGAGGGTGACGATGGGTGCGTGCCCGTCGCGAAGCCGACCGGGCCGGCTCGACACCGAGGGGGGCCGTTGAGGAGACGATCACCATGGACCTGCCCGTCGCCGTCGGGATCGACGGCTCCGAAGCCAGCCTGGCGGCCGCCGACTGGGCCGCCCGCGAGGCGCTGCTGCGCGACCGACCGCTGCGCGTCCTGCACGCCCTGCCGCTGATGCCCCACCTGCTTCCCGCCCGGGCCGCGGCCGACCGGCCCGCCGGTGACCTCCTCCACGAGGTGGAGCACATCCTGGCGGTGCGCCATCCGGGCCTGCGGATGCGGACCGAGGAGGCCCACGACGCCGCCACCGCCGCGCTGCTCGCCGCGGGCGAGGACGCCGAGTTGATGGTGCTCGGAGCACGCGGGAGCGGCGGCTTCCCGGAGCTGCGCGTCGGCTCGACCACTCTGCAGCTCGCCGCGAGGACCGGATGCCCGATCGTGGTGCTCCCGGCGGAACCCCCCGGCCCGCACCTGCGTGAGCACGTGCTGGTGGGTGTGGACGCGCGCCGGCCCGCGGAGGCCGCCCTCCGGTTCGCCTTCGCGGCCGCCGACCGCTACGGACTGCCGCTGCGGGCCGTCCACGCCGCACCCGTCCCGCCGGGCGACCGCGGCGGCGAGGCCGCGCTGCTGGCCGCGGCCCTGGAACCCTGGAGGACGGCCCACCCCGAGGTCGAACTCCACGAGGACGTCGAGCACGCCGGGCCGGGCCGCGCCCTGGTGGAGGCTTCCGCCAAGGCCCGGTTGCTGGTGCTGGGACGCCGCCCCGTCGGCCCGGTGGTCCTGCTCGGCCCGGTCGCCCACGCGGTCCTGCACCACGCCGCCTGCCCGGTGGCCGTGGTACCCGGGACGTGAGCCAGGGCCGACCCCGGGACCTTCGGTACCGGGCCAGGGCTGCCCGGCCTCTGTGGCCGGCAGGTGCCGGTCCGCGAACCTGTTCGGCGGACACGAGGTTGCGCGCAACGGTGCCGCGCGACCACCGGACGAAGGAGGTCTGATCATGGTTCAGTCCGTGGTGGTGGGAGTCGACGGATCCGCGGCGAGCGAGGCCGCGGCCGGGTGGGCGGCCGAGCAGGCTCACCGCACCGGCCGGTCCCTGCGGATGATCCACGCCGGGGTGCCGGAGGCCAGGCCGGCGGAGCAGCCCGCAGAGCGGGCCGAGTCGCTGCCGGAGCCGCTCCGCGCGCTGCGCGACCGCCTCGCGGCGGCGCTGCCGGAGTCGGCCGTCTCCTGCGAGCAGGTGCCGGGCGACCCGGCCTACGCGCTGGTCGCCGCCGGAGAGCGGGCCGGACTGCTGGTGCTCGGCTCGCGCGGCCTCGGCGGCTTCGCGGGGCTGCTGGTCGGCTCGGTCGGGCTCCGGGCGGCGGCGCACGCCGCCTGCCCGGTGGTCCTGGTCAGGGCCGACGGCGAGGGCGGCGAGGACGGTGAGGTGGTCGTCGGGGTGGAGGGTGGCCGGCCCTGCGACGAGGCGCTCGCCTTCGCCTTCGAGCAGGCGGCCGGGCGCGGCGTCCGACTGCGGGCCCTGCAGAGCAGCCCCCCGCCCGCCGGGCCCTACGACACGGAGGCCCCACTGGACCAACGGGAGATCAGGGACTCCCTGGCGGCGAGCGAACTGGTCCGCCTTCAGGACGCGCTGGGACGCTGGCGCGACAAGTTCCCCGCGGTGCCGGTCGAGGCCGAGGTGACCGCCGCGCCCGCCGCCCGAGCACTGACCGAGGCGTCCCGCAGCGCCTCGCTGGTCGTGGTGGGACGTCGCCTCCGGCACACCCGGGTGGCCGCGCCCATGCTGGGCCCGGTGACGCACGCCGTGCTGCACCACGCGCACAGCCCGGTCGCGGTGGTGCCGCACGTCTGAGAGACCCGGAGCCCCCGACACCTGACGCCGCGCCGGACGGCCGTGGCACCGACCGTCACCGGTCCGTGCCACGGCCGTCCGGCGTTCCGCCGGGGGCGGAAGGACCCGCGGACCGGCTGCCGACGAGGGACCTTCGGCCGGCGGGCGTGCCCCGATTGGCCGCCGCTGCGGGCCGCGCCGCACCGGGAGGCTGTCGGTGAAAGGCCGAGCGGACACCCGCGGCGGCCGCCGATCCGGACGAGCCAACCGAAAGGTGGTCCAGCCATGACCCGCCGCCCGCACACCGAGCAGCCCCCCGCTCCGGACGATGCCCCGAGGGCCGTCGCCGCCCTCGTGGCGGATGCTCTGACCGCCCTTCAGGACTACGCAGACTTCACCCAGGACCAGGTCGACCACATCGTCAAGAAGGCGTCCCTGGCCGCCCTGGCCCGCCACACCGGCCTCGCGGCCCTGGCGATCGAGGAGACCGGACGCGGGCTGTTCGAGGACAAGGCGGTGAAGAACGTCTTCGCCTGCGAGAACGTCACCCATGCGATGGCGCGGACGAAGACGGTCGGGGTGGTGCGCCGGGACGAGATCGACGGGATCGTGGAGATCGCCGAACCGGTGGGTGTCGTCGCGGGCATCACCCCGGTCACCAACCCCACCTCGACCACGATCTTCAAGTGCCTGCTCGCGCTGAAGACCCGCAATCCGATCGTCTTCGCCTTCCACCCCGCGGCGCAGCGCTGCTCCGCCGAGGCGGCCCGGACCGTGCGGGACGCGGCGGTGGCGGCCGGGGCGCCGGAGCACTGCATCCAGTGGATCGAGGAGCCCTCGATGGCGGCCACCCACGCGCTGATGAACCATCCGGACGTGGCGACCGTCCTCGCCACCGGCGGCAATGCGATGGTCCGCGCCGCGTACAGCTGCGGCAAGCCGGCCCTCGGCGTGGGTGCGGGCAACGTCCCCGCGTACGTGGAGAAGAGTGCCGATCTGCGGCGTGCCGTGAACGACATCGTGCTGTCGAAGACCTTCGACAACGGCATGATCTGCGCCTCCGAGCAGGCCGTGATCCTGGATGCGGAGATCCGCGACGCCGCGCTCGCCGAGTTCCGGAAGTTGAAGGCGCACCTCGCGAGCGTCGAGGAGAAGCTGCTGCTGGAGCGCCACCTGTTCGGCGTCGGTGAGGGCCTCTCCTGCGCCGGGGACCGGCTGAACGCGGAGGTGGTCGGCCGGTCGGCGGCGCAGATCGCTGAGGCCGCCGGCTTCGAGGTGCCGGCCGACACCTCGGTCATCCTGGTGGAGGCCGAGTGGGTCGGACCGTCCGAGCCGCTGACCCGCGAGAAGCTCTGTCCGGTGCTGGCCGTGCTGACCGCCCCCTCGCGCCGCATCGGCGTCGAACTCGCGGCCGCGATGGTCGAGTTCAACGGCCTCGGGCACTCGGCGGCGGTCCACACCGAGGACGGGGCGTTCGTCGAGGAGTTCGGGCACGCGGTCAAGGCGTGCCGGATCATCTGGAACGCGCCGAGCTCGCAGGGCGGGATCGGCGACGTCTACAACGCCTTCCTGCCCTCGCTGACCCTCGGCTGCGGCAGCTACGGGCACAACTCGGTGTCCGGGAACGTCTCGGCGCTGAACCTCGTCACCATCAAACGGATCGGGCGGCGCAACACCAACATGCAGTGGTTCAAGGTCCCGCCGAAGATCTACTTCGAGCGCAACTCGGTCCGCTACCTCGCCGACATGCCGAACGCGCACCGGATCGTGATCGTCACGGACCGGACCATGGTCGAGGTCGGCCACCTGGAGCGGATCAGGTCCGTCCTGGACCGCCGTCAGGAGCCGGTCGAGGTGCGGGTGGTCGACTTCGTCGAGGCCAACCCCAGTATCGACACGGTCCGCAAGGGCGCCGAGCTGATGCGCGACTTCCGGCCCGACACCGTCATCGCGCTCGGCGGCGGCTCGCCGATGGACGCCGCCAAGGTGATGTGGCTGATGTACGAGCACCCGGAGGTCGACTTCGCCGACCTCAAGGAGAAGTTCTTCGACATCCGCAAGCGCGCCTTCACCTTTCCCGACCTGGGGGAGAAGGCGAAGCTGGTGTGCATCCCGACCACCGCCGGCACCGGATCCGAGGTCACCCCGTTCGCGGTGATCACCGACACCGCCACCGGCCAGAAGTACCCGCTGGCGGACTACGCGCTCACCCCGAGCGTGGCCGTCGTCGACCCGGCCCTGACCACGCGCCTGCCGAAGGAGGTCACCGCCGACTCCGGCTTCGACGCCCTGACCCACTGCATCGAGACCTATGTCTCCGTCTACGCCAACGACTTCACCGACGGCCTGGCGCTGCAGGGCATCCGGCTGATCTTCGACCACCTGGAGCGGGCCGTCCTCGACGGGCCCAACGACCCGGTGGCGCGGGAGAAGATGCACAACGCCGGCACCATCGCCGGCATGGCCTTCGGCTCGGCCTTCCTCGGTGTCGTGCACGCCATGGCGCACACCCTGGGCGCCACCTTCCACATCGCCCACGGCCGCACCAACGCGATCCTGCTGCCGCACGTCATCCGCTACAACGGCTCCGCGCCGTCCAAGGTGACCAGCTGGCCCAAGTACCGGAGCTACATCGCCCCCGAGCGCTACCAGGCGATCGCGCGGATGCTCGGCCTGCCCGCCGACACCCCCGGGCAGGGCGTCGAGTCGCTCGCCGCCGCCGTCGAGGATCTGCGGGACCGGGTGGGCATCCCGCGCTCCTTCAAGGAGGCGGGAGTCGACGAGGCGGCCTTCATCGAGGCCCTGCCGCAGCAGGCGATGAACGCGTACGAGGACCAGTGCGCCCCGGCCAACCCCCGCATGCCGATGCTCGCCGACATGGAGCAGCTGATGCTCCAGGCCTACCGCGGCGTCCGCGACTGAGGGCCGACCGAGGACCAACGGCCCGGCCCCGAGGGCCTCACGGCCCCGGGCCGGGCCCCACACCCGAGCGCCACGATGGTGGCGAGGACATCACGACGGGAGCAGCGAACATGACGGTCCGGCAGACGGAGACGGCCACCCGCGGAGCCTGGGACGGCTTCCGGGGCGGGCTGTGGCGCGACGCGATCGACGTGCGCGACTTCATCCAGCACAACTACACCCCGTACCACGGCGATGCCGCCTTCCTGGCCGGCCCGACCGAGCGGACCCTGGCGGTCTGGAAGCAGATCACCGACCGCCTGCCCGAGGAGCGCGCCAAGGGCGTGTACGACATCGCGTACGACGTCCCCGCGGGCATCACCGCACACGCTCCCGGCTGGATCGACCGGGAGAAGGAGCTGATCGTCGGCCTGCAGACCGACGCCCCGCTGAAGCGCGCGATCATGCCCAACGGCGGGTGGCGGATGGTGGCGGGCGCGCTGAGGACCTACGGCTACCCCGTTCCGCCGGAGCTGGAAAAGGTCTTCACCGCGTACCGCAAGACCCACAACGACGGCGTCTTCGACGCCTACACCCCGCAGATCCTGGCCGCCCGCAGGGCCGGCATCATCACCGGCCTGCCCGACGCGTACGGGCGGGGCCGGATCATCGGCGACTACCGGCGGGTCGCCCTCTACGGCGTGGACCGGCTGATCGAGGCCAAGCGGGTCGAGAAGTCCCAGCTGGACGACCTGCCCCAGGACCCGGCCCGGCTGGAGGAGGTGATCCGCGAGCGCGAGGAACTCGCCGAGCAGATCCGCGCCCTGGGCGAGCTCAAGGCGATGGCCGAGGCGTACGGGTACGACCTCTCCGGCCCGGCCGGCACCGCCCGCGAGGCGGTCCAGTGGCTGTACTTCGCCTACCTGGCGGCCGTGAAGGAGCAGAACGGCGCCGCGATGTCGCTCGGCCGCACCTCCACCTTCCTCGACGTCTACCTCCAGCGCGACCTGGAGGCCGGCCTGCTGACCGAGGAGCAGGCCCAGGAGCTGGTCGACGACTTCGTCATCAAGCTGCGGATCGTGCGCTTCCTGCGCACCCCCGAGTACGACGAGCTGTTCTCCGGCGACCCGACCTGGGTCACCGAGTCCATCGGCGGTGTCGGCGAGGACGGCCGACCCCTGGTCACCCGCGCCTCCTTCCGCTACCTGCAGACCCTGTACAACCTCGGCCCCGCCCCGGAGCCGAACCTGACCGTCTTCTGGTCGCCCCGGCTGCCCCGCGGCTTCAAGGAGTTCTGCGCCAAGGTGTCGATCGACACCTCCGGCATCCAGTACGAGTCGGACGAGCTGATGCGCCCGCGCTTCGGCGATGACACCGCCATCGCCTGCTGCGTCTCCGCGATGCCGGTCGGCCGGCAGATGCAGTTCTTCGGCGCCCGGGTCAACCTCGCCAAGACCGTGCTGTACGCGATCAACGGCGGCCGCGACGAGGTCTCCGGCGCCCAGGTCGGTCCGGAGAGCGGGCCGATCACCGGCGAGGTGCTGGACCACGGCGAGGTCGTGGCCAGGCTCGACCGGCAGCTGGACTGGCTGGCCGCCACGTACGTGCACGCGCTCGACGTCATCCACTACATGCACGACAAGTACGCCTACGAGCGCCTCGAGATGGCCCTGCACGACCGGGACGTCCGGCGCACGCTGGCCTGCGGCATCGCCGGCCTCGCGGTCGCGGCGGACTCGCTCTCCGCCATCCGGTACGCGACCGTGCGGCCCGTACGGGACGACAGCGGCCTGGTGGTCGACTACCTGGTGGAGGGCGAGTACCCGGCGTACGGCAACAACGACGACCGGGCCGACGCGATCGCGGTGTGGCTGGTCGAGGAGTTCATGCGCAAGGTGCGCAAGCACCCGACCTACCGGGGCGCCGAGCACACCCAGTCGGTGCTGACCATCACCTCCAACGTCGTCTACGGCAGGAAGACCGGCAACACCCCGGACGGCCGCCGGGCCGGGGAACCGTTCTCCCCGGGCGCCAACCCGATGAACGGCCGCGACCGCCACGGCTACGTCGCCGCCGCCCTGTCGGTCGCCAAACTCCCCTACGAGCAGGCCGAGGACGGCATCTCGCTCACCAACACCGTCACGCCGGACGCGCTCGGCCGCACCGACGAGGAGCGGATCGCCAACCTGGTCGGCGTGCTCGACGGCTACACCACCTGCCGCGGCTTCCACATGAACGTCAACGTCCTGAACCGGGACACCCTGCTGGACGCCATGGAACACCCCGAGAACTACCCCCAGCTGACCATCCGCGTCAGCGGCTACGCGGTCAACTTCGTCCGCCTCACCCGGGAACAGCAGCTCGACGTGGTCAACCGCACCTTCCACGACGCGCTGTAGTCCCGCTCACCCGCACGCGGTGCCGGCCCCTCCCCGACCACGGGCGCCGGCACCGCGCACCCGCGCAAGGGAGAACCGTCATGGCCGAAACCGCCGCACCCGCCGTCACCCCCGCAGGCGTCGCCACCCGGCGCACGGTCACCGGCATGCTGCACTCCTGGGACCTGTCCACCGGCGTGGACGGCCCCGGCACCCGCTTCGTCGCCTTCCTCGCCGGCTGCCCGCTGCGCTGCCTGTACTGCCACAACCCCGACACCCGGTACCTGCGCGACGGCGGCCGCACCCCGGCCGAGGAGATCGTCCGGGAGGCCGCCAAGTACACCGGGTTCATCCACGCCTCCGGCGGCGGCGCCACCGTCAGCGGCGGTGAACCGCTCCTCCAGCCGCTGTTCACCGCCGAACTGCTCCACCGCTTCAAGCACGAGCTCGGCCTGCACACCGCCCTCGACACCTCCGGCTTCCTCGGCGGCCGCGCCACCGACGCGCTGCTCGCCGACACCGACCTCGTCCTGCTCGACATCAAGTCCTGGGACCGCGCCCTCTACCGGCACCTGACCGGCCGGGAGCTCGCCCCCACGCTGGCCTTCGCCCGACGCCTGGCCGACCTCGGCAAGGAGGTCTGGGTCCGCTTCGTCCTCGTTCCCCATCTGACCGACGCCGCCGAGAACATCGAGGGCGTCGCCGCCTTCACCGCCTCGCTCGGCAACGTCACCCGCGTCGACGTCCTGCCCTTCCACAAGCTCGGGGCCGCCAAGTGGCGCGCGCTCGGCCTCGACTTCACGCTCGCCGACACCCCGGCGCCCACCGCCGACCAGACCGCCGCGGCCCGTGCGGTCTTCGCCGCCCACGGCCTGCAGACCGTCTGAGCGCGGCACCCCGGACCGCTCCCCGGTACGTCGTGGCCTCCCCGTCACCCGGCGCACCGGGGAGCTTCTCGTCGGCGGTCATCGAGCCGTTGGTGACGAACACCAAATCCGCCGGATCGACCGGCACGTCGGCGCGGGCACCCGCGAAATGGATCCGCTCGACGGTGGTGCCCGGACCCGGGCGGAAGCCGAGGTCGGTGACCCGGTGACCCGGTGACCGGTGTGGAACCGTACGCCGCGCTCCAGCAACCGTCCACGATCGTGCCGCCCGCGCGCACCAGCCGGGTGGCGTCCTCCCACGGGGACTCCTGCTGGGAGTCGAGAATGTCCCGGGTGACCGACTTCGACGGGTCGTCCAGCGAGGGGATGCCGGTGCCGGCGTGCCCACGGATCGGCCGGCGGGTCGGTGGGCCACTGGTCACCGGTGGTGGCACGACGGTCCCGGTTCGCCGGCCTTTCGACCGGGGCCCATGGACCGATGCCCGAGGTGGGGCCCCCGGGCCGGGCGCCGCACCCGCCGCGACCGGGGCTGAAGGTCCCGCCCGCACGTGCCCGTCCGGCCCTCGGCCGGCGGGTGCCGGCCGGCCGAGGATGGAGGCAACCCCGAACGGGAAGACGCGACGGGACACCGCGACGAGCAGGAGGACAACCGTGACCGAGCAGGACGTGGCGCGGCGCAGGATCGTGGTCGGAGTGGACGGATCGCCGTCCTCGATCGACGCGCTGCGCTGGGCCGTCGAGCAGGCCCACGCGGTCGGCGCCGTCGTCGAGGCGGTGACCGCCTGGCAGTACCCGGTGTCACCCGGCTGGACCGGCACGGCCGCCGCCGACGAGTACGTCCTCGGCATCGCCCGCAAGACCCTCGACTCCGCCATCGCCGAGGCGAGTGACCCCGAGCTCCCGGTCCGGATCGGCGCCCGGGTGGTGGAGGCCGGCGCGGTGCCGGCCCTGCTGGAGGCGGCGCGGGACGCCGAACTCCTGGTCGTCGGGAGCCGGGGGCACGGCGGCTTCGCCGGCGCACTGCTCGGATCGGTGAGCCAGCACTGCGTCCAGCACGCGCCCTGCCCGGTCGTGGTGGTCCGCCACCGCGAGGACCGATGACCCCCCGAGCGACCCGACCCGCCCACCGGAAAGGAGCCGGCCGACCATGAGACACCGGATCGTAGGAGAGCTGATGACCCGTGCCGTCGTCCACGTGCGGCCCGACACGGGGTTCAAGGAGATCGCCCGGCTTCTCGCCGAGCACGACGTCACCGCCGTACCCGTCCTGGACCTCGACGACCGGCCGCTCGGGATCGTCTCCGAGGCCGACCTGCTGGTCAACGAAGCGGCTCAGGAGGACCCGGCGGGCCTGCTGCTCACGCCGAGCCTGCCGCCGCGCGAGGCCGCCCGAAGCCGGGCCGTCACCGCCGAGGCCCTGATGACCGGCCCCGCCGTGTGCGCCCGGCCGGAGTGGACCGTGGTCGAGGCCGCCCGCCTGATGGAGCGTGAACACCTCAAGCGGCTCCCCGTCGTCGACGAGGCCGGACGGCTGATCGGCATCGTCAGCCGGAGCGACCTGCTGCGGGTCTTCCTGCGCCAGGACCGGGCGATCCGCGAGGAGATCCGCCACGACGTCCTCGACGGCGCCCTCGGGCTCTCCCCGGACAGCGTCGACGTCCGGGTGCACGAGGGCCGGGTCACCCTGGACGGCACGGTCGAGCGCCGCAGCCTGGTGCCGGTACTGGAACGGCTCTGCCGCAGCGTGGACGGCGTCGTCGAGGTCACCAGCCGCCTCGACCACCGCACGGACGACACCGCCGCCCCGCACCCGGGTCACTGACCCGGTCCCCGCGAGCGGGGCGACGCCACCGTCACAGGGCGCGTGCTCGGACGAGTGCACAGAGCCGTCCGCACCCGACAATGGCTTCGACGGCCGACAGGGAGCACTGGCCGACAGGGAGCACTGGACGCATGACCTTCTTCGACAGGCGCAACCCGCACCAGGAGAGCCACAGCGCCGACCGGGCCGGCTGGCTGCGCGCTGCGGTGCTCGGCGCCAACGACGGCCTGGTGTCCATCGCGAGCCTGATGGTCGGCATCGCGGCCAGCGGCGCGAGCACGTCGGCCGTGGTCACCGGCGGCCTTGCGGGGCTGTCGGCCGGCGCGATGTCGATGGCCGCCGGCGAGTACGTGTCGGTCAGCTCCCAGGTCGACGTCGAGACCGCCGACCGGGCGAAGGAGCAGCGCGAACTCGCCGAGAACCCCGAGGCCGAACTCGCCGAGCTCACCGCCATCTACCGAGCCCGGGGCGTTCCGCAGGACCTCGCGCGGCAGGTCGCGCTCGCTCTCCACGAGGCCGATCCGCTCCAGGCCCATCTGCGGGACGAACTCGGCCAGAGCGAGCACACCGCGGCGAAGCCGCTGCAGGCCGCCCTGGCCTCCGCAGCGAGCTTCCTGATGGGGGGACTCGTTCCCTTCCTCGGCCTCCTCGCCGGCACCGCCACCGCCCGGCTGTGGCTGATCGTCGCCGTGACCCTCCTCGGCCTCGCCGGCGCGGGCGTCCTGGCCGCCCGCGCGGCCGGCACCGGCGTCCTGCGCCCCACGCTGCGTGTCGTCCTCGGCGGCGGACTGGCCATGGCCATCACCGCCGCGGTCGGGCAGATCGCCGACGTCTCCGGCGTCTGAGCGGCCGCTCACCTCGCCGAACGGCTCCGCTGGACACCGGTGTTGCGGGTTCGTCACCGCACTTGGTGGCTCCACTCGCCGGTCAGGCCGCGCGGTTCGAGGGGCCGAGGGTTGAGCAGAACGGGTGACCGGTGGGCTCGCTGACCTGGTGCGTCCTCATGTGCGCCCATTTGGCGGTCGTATCAGCCGATCGATTGAGGGATCGTCGCGCACCGGACCGGCGGAGAGGCCGCCGGTCCTGCGACGCACGAGGAGCACCCATGACAGCTCGGATCAGCAGGGCGGCCTGCGCGGCCGCGGCGATCGCGACCGGCACCATCGTCGTGACGGTCACGTTCGCGGGCGCCGCGTACGCCGACGGCTCGTCCTCTCCCTTCAGCGGCCGCACCGAGGGCGGCAGTCTCGTCGTCAAGAGCGGGGACATCGTCGCCTGCGAAGGAGCCGGCCAGGTCGTGGTGGCCACCACCGAGGGCGGCAAGATCCTCAGCGCCGACGGCCCCGGCACGAAGATCACCACACCGGCCGGCGCCGTGTTCGAGACCCTTGCCGACAAGTCGGTGAAGGTGAGTTTCCAGGGAGCCGACGCCGTGGTCACGTGTCCCGCGGACCAGGTGCCCACCACCCCCGCCTTCGTACCGAAGTCCTCGCTGGCCGGCACCGGCGGGTCGGTGCACGGGATGAACACCACCGCCACCGTGGCCGGCGGCGCTCTCGTCGCGGCAGGGCTGGCGGGCGGCGCCGTCGTGCTGCGCCGCCGTTCGGGCGGCGGCAGGGCGTGACCCCAAGGCTCGGCCCACGCTCCGGCCGACCTGTGCTGCCCGGTGGAGCACCGTCGGTCGGCCGGACGATGCGTGGTCGGCGCCGGACACCCGTGGCGCTCGTCGCGGCGGCCGCCGCCGTCGGCAGCGGGGCATGGCTGATCCACACCGGCGTTCGGACCTCGGCTCCGGTCCGGCCGAGCGCCGCCGATGCGTGGCCGAGCACGTGGCCCGGCGCGTCCCCGGACCCGACCGCCGCCGCACCGGCCGCGGTCGGGATGGGGTTCTCGAAGCCCGCCCGCATCCGTATCCCGAGCATCGGCGTCGACGCGCCGATCACCGAGGTCGACCTGGACGGCGCCGGGAACCTTCCGGCGCCGTCGGCGGACGATCGCAACCTCGCCGGCTGGTACCGGCAGAGCGCGGCCCCGGGCACCGTCGGAAACGCGGTCGTCGACGGCCACGTGGACACGGCCGCGGGCCCGGCCGTCTTCTACGGCCTGGGCACCCTGCACAGGAGCGACGTCATCGACATCCTCCGCGCCGACCGGAGCACCGCCGAGTTCACCGTCGACGCCGTCGAGGTCCACCCGAAGAACGCCGTACCCGGCGACCAGGTGTACGGCGACACCGACCGGCCACAACTGCGCCTGATCACCTGCGGCGGTCCATACACCCGGGGCGCCGGCTACCAGGGAAGCGTGGTCGTCTACGCCCACTTCAGCAGAGCCGTACCGGCCTGACCGGGCGGGCGGCCGGCGGCCGTGGGGCTACCGGATCGTGGACCGGCCAGGTGGCGGGCGGACCCCGGAGCCGGACGAGCACCGGGCAGGGAAGGGGCAGGTCGGCCCTGGTGCCGGGCGGGGGCGGGAGTATCCTGGAAGGTGGCCTGCAGGGCGAGCGAGGGAGTTCGACCGGATGGCCCCGAGCGATGGGCGGAGGCTCCGCGCGGGGCGTTGGTCGACGGTCGGGCTGAGAGGCCGGAAGGTCTGTGAGACCGGAAGGCGACCTCCATCACCTGATCCGGACAATGCCGGCGAAGGGAGCCCACCTTGCAGGTCTTTGTGCGCCCGCGCCCGTCGGTCAGGGCTCGCTCGTCGCGAGCGGCGGACTCCCCGGCCACACCTCGAACGCCTGGGAGAACCCCGTCGGCGGGCCGGCGCGGAAACGGGCGCGGATCAGCGCCTCGACTTTGACCACGGCAGCGGCTCGACCGCTGAGTTCCACCTTCACCGGGTCGGCGCCGGCATCTGCGAGGGCAACCGGCTGCGCGGGGGCTTCTCCGATCGGCGCCGATGTGTCCACCTGCCACCGGGTGCGGACCACCTGGTCCGCGGGTGAGACATAGTCCCCTGCTGTGCCAGGGCCAGGGACAGTGATCAGCCTGAACGACTGCCCCACGGTGTCGGCGACCACGTTCGCCACGGGTGGCGCACCGGAGATCGACATGTGCACCATGGCGCTCGGTTCCCGTGAGCCACTGGTACTGGTCATCGCTCTCCTCCGAGGTCGGTTCCTCTCCCAGGGTGTGCCGGTGCGAGGCCTGCCGCATCTGTTCGGCAGGGGAGTGCCCGGCCGCCACCGGGACGAGCACCGCCGTCACCGTCGGCTGCGCGCCGGACGGTCACCGCAGAACCCCGGACCGGACGCCGCGGAGGGCGTCCGTCGCACGTCAGGAGGCCGCTCCGGCGAGGGGGAGGCAGACCAGCATCCGCGTCCCGGCCGCCGTGAGGACGGCCCGCGACCAGCTGCTGCAGTGCCGCACCAGCTCCAGACCGCGCCCGCAGAGCGCGTCGGCGTCCTCGGCCGAGCGGCGACGGTCGCGGCGGGCCCGCCACTGCCCGGTGTCCCGGACCTCGACGGTGAGCGAGGCGCCGTGGACCTTGATCAGCACGGTGACGTCCGGGCTGCCGCTGTGCAGCAGCACGTTCGTGACCAGCTCGGTGACGACCAGCGCCAGCGTGTCGACGACATCCGCCGGCAGTCGCCACCGCTCGGCGGTGTCGCGGGCGAAGTGCCGCAGGGCCGGAGCCGCGTCGGCCGTCGTCGCGTTGGCGCACACGGCCCAGCCCGAAGCGCGCGGTTCGGTGGCGGCCCGCTGCCCGTCGGAGGTGGGGACGGGGGCGCGGAGGTGTTCGAGGTCGGTCACTCTCGGTCCCTGGGTGGTCCGCGGTGTGGGGGGAGCGAGCGGGGCTTCCGGACAGGCGATCATCGTGGCTCCGGGCGGGGCGTTGCGGCTTCCGTGCCCTGCCAGGAAACCCTGCCGCGCGGCTCGCCCGGATCCGGATCCGGGCAGAACACGTATACGTAAACAAATCCCGCGGCCGCCGACAGCTGGGGCCCGCGCCGGTCACCCGGGCGGTCGCCGGGTGGGCGGTGCGCCCAGCCGCATGAAGGCCCGGCTCTCCTGCGATGATGGACGGGCGCGAGGCGAAACCCGGG
The DNA here is from genome assembly GCF_024172095.1 of Kitasatospora cinereorecta. Lineage (GTDB taxonomy): Bacteria > Actinomycetota > Actinomycetes > Streptomycetales > Streptomycetaceae > Kitasatospora > Kitasatospora cinereorecta. The sequence continues at coordinate 1,461,740 of NZ_JAMZDX010000002.1, forward strand.
CGGCGCGGCGGAAGAGGTGATCGCATGGGCTCCCGCTCCCCGTCCGAAGCGGCGCTCCCGACCGGCTTCCGGTTCGTCGGCCGGGACCGGGAGTTCGAGCTGCTGGTCGCCGCCCTGTCCCGCCCGCCGACGGTGGTCCTGGTGGAGGGCGAGGCGGGCATCGGAAAGTCGCGGCTGGTCCGCGAGGCCGCCGCGGCGCTGACCGACCGGCCGGTCCTGACCGGCTTCTGCCACCCGCTGCGGGAGCCCCACCCGTTCGGCCCGGTGGTCGACGCCCTGCGGGAGGCGGGCACCGCCCTCCCCGGCCGGGGCACCCTGCCACCGAGCACCGGGGCACTCGCCCCGCTGCTGCCCGACCTGGCCGACCGGCTCCCGCCGCCACCGCCCCGGCCGGACGATCCCCGGGACGTCCGCCAGCAGCTGATCCGTGCCGTACGCGCCTTCCTGGCCGCCCTCGGCCCCGCCGTCCTGCTGGTCGAGGACCTGCACTGGGCCGACGACGCGACCCGGGAACTGCTGCTCCTGCTCCACCGCGACCTGCCCCGGCAGCTGGCGCTCGCGCTCACCTACCGGGCCGACGACCTGCCCAGCGGAACACCACCGCTCGGCACCGCCTTGCGGCAGTCGCCCGGCGTCGGGACCGTCCGGCTCCACCTGGAGCCGCTGTCCGAGACGGAGGTGGACGCCCTCGCCCAGGACGTCATGGGCCCGGCCGCGGACGTGGAGCTGGTCCGGGTGCTGTACCAGCGCTGCGAAGGCGTGCCGCTGGTCGCGGAGGAGGACCTGCGCACCCTGGTCGAGCACAGCCGCCGCCACCCCACCGGGCTCGCCGGTGTCCTCGTCCGGGCCGAGGTGCCGGCCAGCCTGCGGGAAGCCGTCACCGAACGGCTGACCAAGCTCTCGCCGACGGCCGCGGCGATCTCCGCCGCCGCGGCCGTCATCGGCGCCCCGGCGAGCGAGGCGCTGCTCACCGAGGTCGCCGGACTGCCGGCCGAGCACGGCGGTGAGGCCCTCTCCGAGGCGCTCGACGCGGCGCTGCTCCAGGAGACCGCGGACCACCTGTACACCTACCGCCACGTGCTGGCCCAGCAGGCCGCGTACGAGTACGTGCCGGGGCCGCAGCGCGCCCGGCTGCACCGCCGGGCGATCGAGGTGCTGAGGGCGCGGTCGCCGCAGCCGCTGGTACAGATCGCCTACCACCTGAAGGCACTCGGCGACCGGGAGGAGTGGCTGCGACAGGGCAGGGCGGCCGCCGAGCAGGCCGTCTCCGTCGGCGACCACGGCACCGCCGCCGCACTGCTCCAGCAGCTCCTCGCCACCCCGGCGCTGGAGATCGAGGCGCGCTCGCAGATCGCGCTCGCCCTGGCCCGGATCCTCGTCAACGGTGTCGACTCCAGGGCCAGCGGCGTCGCGCTGCGCGGGATCCTCGCCGACCCGCAGTTGGACGACGCCACCCGTGGCGAGATCCGGCTCACCCTCGGGCTGCTGATGATCAACCACGACTCGGACATGACGGGGTTCGTGGAGGTCGAGAAGGCGGTCCCCGAGCTGCACGAGCTGCCCGAGCGCGCCGCCCGGGCCATGATCGCGCTGGCCATGAACGAGCGCGGCGACGCCGCCGACCGTTGCTGGACCTGGCTCGAGCGCGCCGACGAGCTGCTGCGCGACGGCCCCTACCCGGCCATGCGGGCGACCGCCCGCGCCACCCGGCTCACTCTGCTCGCCAGGGCCGCCGACCCGCAGGTGTGGCCCCTGCTCGACCGGCTCCCGCGCCACAGCGACGACTTCGAGGAGCTCCGGCAGAGCGCCCGGGCGCTGTACAACGTCGGCGAGCTCGCCCTCGAACTGGGCCACGACGACCGGGGCGCCGTGCTGCTGGAGGAGGGCAGGACGCTCGCCGGGCGCGCCGGGATGCCCCACATCGAGTGCTACAGCCGGACCGCCCTGCTGCGGCTCGACCTCCTGCGGGGCGACTGGGCGGGAATCGAGGAGCGCTTCGGACAACTCGCCCAGGAGTACCCCGACATCGTCATGGTCGCGGAGGAGCGGGCGCTGGCCCGGGCACGGCTGGCCGAGGCCCACGGAGAGCTCGACCGCGCGATCTCCCGGCTCGACGACGCGGCCGCGATCAGCCGGCACGGCAACCAGGTCACGGCGGCCTCACGGGCGGCGGCGGGAACCGTACTGCTCCACCTCGCCCAGGGCGCGCACGATGCCGCCTGGGCTGCCTCCGTTCCCGCGGTGGAGGCGTACCGCCGGGCCGGTGCGTGGCCGCGCGCGACCGGGCTCGTTCCGGCAGCTGTGGCGGCGGCACTCGCCCATGGCGAGCGGCCGTACGCGGAGCGGCTCGTCGACGACGCGCAGGCCGCCCTGACCGGGCGGGACGCACCCGGGGCCGTGGCGGAACTGCACGCCGCCCGTGGCCTGCTGGCGGAGCAGGACGACCCCGCCGCCGGGGCCGGGCAGTTCGGGCTGGCCGTTGCGGCCTGGCAGCGGATCGGCCGTCCGTACGAGGCCGCCCGGTGCAGCGAGCGCCAGGGGACGGCCCTGGCGGTCGGGAACCCGGACGCCGCCGTCGGCCTGCTGAACGAGGCGGCCGCCGTCTTCGAACGCCTCGGAGCCACCGCCGACGCCGGCCGCTGCCGGCGGACCCTGCGCGAACTCGGACAGGGCCGACCCACCGCGCGCGGCCGCCCCAGCTACGGCACCGAGCTCTCGCCCCGTGAACGCGAGGTGGCCGAACTCATCGCCCGCGGCGCGACCAACCGGGAGATCGCCCAGGCCCTCGTCCTGTCGCCGCGCACGGTCGAGCAGCACGCGGCGCAGGTCCTCCGGAAGCTCGGCGTGGTCCGGAAGGACGTCGGAGAGGCACTGGACAGGGAGACCTGACGGTTGTGCGCTGCGGGCCGTGCGCTGACGGGCCGTGCGCTGACGGGCCGCCGCGATCGCGGCCTGAACCGCGAGGCCGCCGCCGGGCTCAGGGTGCCGGGAGAGCGGTCCCCCGGGTCCGGAGCCGCATCCTCGACGCCTCCGGCCGGCGCTCCGCCCCGGGTGGGCCGAGCGCCGGCCGTCCGCTCAGCGTGCGCCGAGCAGGTGCTCCAGGGCGAGCTGGTCCAACTGTTCGAAGGCCATGCCCCGGGCCGCGGCGGCCTCGACGTCGAACTCCTCGAAGGCGGTGCGGTCCGCCAGCAGCCCGGCGAGGCCGTCCTCGGCGGTGGGGGCGGCGAGTTCGGGCAGCCGGGCGGCGGCGAGGGCGGCCACGACCTCCGGGTCCGCCCGGAAGGCGCGGGCCCGTTCGGCGAGCAGCAGGTAGTTGCGCATGCAGGCGGCGGCGGAGGCCCAGACGCCGTCGAAGTCCTCGGTGCGCGGCGGCTTGAAGTCGAAGTGGCGCGGGCCGTCGTAGCCGGCCGACTCCAGCAGGTCGACCAGCCAGAACGCCTGGCGCAGGTCGCCCGCGCCGAAGCGCAGGTCCTGGTCGTACTTGATCCCGGACTGGCCGTTGAGGTCGATGTGGAAGAGCTTGCCGTGCCACAGTGCCTGGGCGATGCCGTGCGGGAAGTTCAGCCCGGCCATCTGCTCGTGCCCGACCTCGGGGTTGAGGCCGACCCGCTCGGGGCGCTCCAGCTCGTTGATGAACGCCAGGGCGTGGCCGACGGTGGGCAGCAGGATGTCGCCGCGCGGCTCGTTCGGCTTGGGCTCGATGGCGAAGCGCAGGTCGTAGCCCTGCTGCTCGACGTACTCGCCGAGCAGGTCGAAGGCCTCCTTCAGCCGGTCCAGCGCGGTGCGGACGTCCTTGGCGGCGCCGGACTCGGCGCCCTCCCGTCCGCCCCAGGCGACGTAGGTGGTCGCGCCCAGTTCAGCGGCCAGGTCGATGTTGCGGACGGTCTTGCGCAGCGCGTAACGCCGCACCTCGCGGTCGTTGGCGGTGAACGCGCCGTCCTTGAACACCGGGTGGGTGAACAGGTTGGTGGTGGCCATCGGCACCTTCAGCCCGGCCGCGTCCATCGCGGCGCGGAAGCGCTTGACCGTCTGCTCGCGCTCGGCCTCCGAGGAGCCGAACGGGATGAGGTCGTCGTCGTGGAAGGTGACGCCGTACGCGCCGAGCCCGGCGAGCCGGTGGACCGTCTCGACCGGGTCGAGAGCCGGACGGGTGGCATCCCCGAAGGGGTCGCGGCCCTGCCAGCCGACGGTCCACAGACCGAAGGTGAACCTGTGTGCGGGGGTGGGGGTGAGGGGATCGCTGGTCATGATGCGGCTCCGGATCACTGCGGGGGCTGTTTGTAATGGCGACTTACAAACTAGTATCCCTTGACGTCGGACGGAACCCCCCGAGCGGAGGAACACAATGGCTGCCCAGCGTGTCGTGATCGGCATCGACAGTTCGACCCAGTCCACCAAGGCCCTTGCCGTCGACCTGGACACCGGCACCGTTCTCGGCCGCGGCCGTGCCGCGCACACCGTCAGCACCGGCGCCGGACGCGAGAGCGACCCCGAGCAGTGGTGGCAGGCCCTCGCCGAGGCCACCGCCGCCACCGGCTGGGCCCAGCGCGCCGCCGCGGTCTCCGTGGCCGGCCAGCAGCACGGCCTCGTCGTCCTCGACCCGGACGCACGACCGGTGCGCCCGGCGCTGCTGTGGAACGACGTCCGCTCCGCGCCCCAGGCCGCCGAGCTGCGCGAGGCGTTCGGCCCGGCCGAGCTCGCCCGCCGCACCGGCAGCGTCCCCACGGCCGCCTTCACCGCCGCCAAGTGGGCCTGGCTGCGCGCCAACGAGCCCGCCGTCGCCCAGCGCGCCGCAGCCGTCCGGCTGCCCCACGACTTCCTCACCGAACGGCTCACCGGCGAGGCGGTGACCGACCGCGGCGACGCCTCGGGAACCGGCTGGTGGGGCCCGGACGGCTACGACCGCGACCTGCTCGACCGGATCGGCCTCGACCCGGCGCTCCTGCCGCAGGTCCTTGCGCCGGGCGCGGCCGCCGGCGCCGTCCGCCCCGGCCTGCCGCTGCGCCCGGGCATCCCGGTGGCCACCGGCACCGGCGACAACATGGCCGCCGCGCTCGGACTCGGGCTCGCCCCCGGGGAGCCCGTGCTCAGCCTCGGCACCTCCGGCACCGTGTACGCCGTCGGCCGCAGCCGGCCCGCCGACCCCGGCGGCACCGTCGCCGGCTTCGCCGACGCCCTCGGCGGGTGGCTCCCGCTCGCCTGCACCCTCAACTGCACCCTCGCCGTCGACCGCTTCGCCGCCCTGCTCGGCCGCGACCGCGAGGACGTCGAGGCCGGCGGCAGCGCCGTCGTCCTGCCCTACCTCGACGGCGAGCGCACCCCCGACCTCCCCGGCGCCTCCGGCCTCGTCCACGGACTGCGGCACACCACCACACCGGGACAGCTCCTCCAGGCCGCCTACGACGGAGCGGCCCACGCCCTGCTCACCGCCCTCGACGACGTGCTGCGTGCCGGCGGCGGGAACCCCGCGCCCGACCGGCCGCTGCTGCTGATCGGCGGCGGCGCCCGCGGCCGGGCCTGGCAGCAGACCGTTCTCCGGCTCTCCGGCCGCGCCGTCCGGGTGCCCGCCGCCGAGGAGCTGGTCGCCCTCGGCGCTGCCGCCCAGGCCGCGGCCCTGCTCACCGGCGAGCCCGCCGACGCCGTCGCGCGCCGCTGGCGCACCGCCGAGGGCCCGTTGCTCGAGCCCGTGCCCCGGGACGAGGACACGCTCGGACGGATCACCGATACGCTGCGCCGGGCGGCCGACCTGCAGGGCGGCCCGGCAACGGACCGGTAGGAGGAACGAGCGGTGACGGCGGTCGGCAGGGTCGGCGGGAGCCCGGCGAACGGGCCCGCCTCGCAGCAGGACATGCGCCGGCGGAACCTCGCCGTGGTCCTCGGCACGGTCGCCGCCCACAGCCCGCTCTCCCGCGCGGACGTCGCCGGACGCACCGGCCTGACCAGGGCGGCGGTCTCCTCCCTGGTCGACGAGCTGATCGCGCGTGGCACGCTGACCGAGGCCGCCACCGCACCGGCGGGCCGGGTGGGCCGCCCCGGACGGGCGCTGGTCGTGAGCGACCGCGGCCCCGCGAGCCTCGGACTGGAGATCGGGGTCGGCCACCTCGCCGCCTGTGTCGCGGACCTGCGCGGCGAACCGCGGGTGTGGCGCCGAGTGGAACGGGCCAACGCGGGCAGGCCGCCGGCAGAGGTCCTGGCGGAGGCCGCCGCGCTGGCCGCCGAGGCGGAGGCCGAGGCCGCCGTCCACGGGCTGAGCGTGATGGGCCGCGTCCTCGCCGTGCCCGGCGTGGTGCCCAACGAGCCACGCGGGCTGGTCGAGCACGCGCCCAACCTCGGCTGGCACGCGGTCCGCCCGGCCGACCACTGGCCCGACCGCGACACCGTGCCCGACCTCGAGAACGAGGCCAACCTCGGCGCGTTGGCCGAACTCTGGCGCGAGGAACACACCGGCGTGACCTTCGTACACGTCTCCGCCGAGGCCGGCATCGGCGCCGCCCTGGTGGTCGGCGGACAGCTCTTCCGGGGCACCCGGGGGTTCGCCGGCGAGCTCGGCCACGTCACGGTGCACCCGGAGGGCCGGCCCTGTGCCTGCGGCGCGCGCGGCTGCCTCGAGCAGTACGCGGGCGTGGCGGCCGTCCTGCGCGAGGCCGGGCTGGACGGGACCGGCGATGCGGTCGTCCTGCTGGCCGAGCGGGCGACGGCCGGGGATCCGGCCACCCTGGGTGCCCTGGAAGGCGCGGGGCAGGCCATGGGCCTCGCCCTCGCCTCGGCGGTGAACCTGATCGATCCGGACGGCCTCGTCCTGGGCGGCGCCTACGCGGAACTCGCCGCATGGCTGCTGCCCGCGATCCGCACCGAACTGGCCGCCCGGGTCACCGTCCGGCCCTGGGAGCCGGAGGCGGTGCGCGCCTCGCTCCTCGGTCGGCGCGGACCGGTCCTCGGCGCGGCGCTGCTGACCGTCCGCCGGCTCCTCGCCGACCCCACCCGACTCCCCGCCGGCTGACCCGGCGACCGACCCGCGGACCGACCCGTCCCGCGGGCCCGTCAGCCGTGGTCGACCACCACCATCGCGTGCCCGTCGAGGGTGGTCACCCGCACGTGGACGTACCCGTCCTCGTACCGCCACGGCAGCTCCTGCCCCACCGCCGGCGCCGGGCACTGAGCAACCGTGACCTGCAGGGCGCGGTGTGACGCTCAGGAGGGTGAATCGCCGATCCGTACGCGGTCGCTGCCGTGGTCGGAGAGGAACGACGCCAGCGCCCGCCCCTGCTCGGCGACGGCGGTGCGGTCGGCTCGGGAGAAACGACGCAGCGGGGTGACGACCACCGTGTCGGCCTCGACGCTCCAGGTGGCGGCGGCGCGGCCGTCGACCAGGACGATGCGAGCGCCCGTGACCGACAGGCCGCGGTGGGCGTCGTCGATGACCCGGCTGCGGTCGTGGTAGCCGAGGATCACGTTGTCGAACGCCGGCAGAAAACGCGGCGGGGCGGGTGTGTCGGGGTCGGGGCGCGGCGCGTCGGGGAGGTCCAGCAGTTCCCGGCCCCGCTCGTCGCGGAAGGTGACCAGTTCCTCGCGTACCGCGGCGACTGCGCCGGGCAGTCCGGCGAGTCCGCACCAGGCGCGCAGGTCGGCCGAGGCGGCCGGGCCGAACGCGGCCAGGTAGCGCCGTACCAGCGCCTGGCCCACCCGGTCGCAACCGTCCTGGGACGGCGGGTCGATCTCGCGCCCCAGCCAGGCGGAGAGCCGGACGTTACGGACCCCTGCTCTGGTCCGCCACAGCCCGCGAGGCGGCATCTGGGCCATCGGGACGAGAGCGGCGATCACCATCTCGCCCAGTGCCCGCGGCCCGGGCGCCGGCCAGCGCCCGTCGAGCGCCTGCGCGAGCTCCGTCATCGAGCGCGGCTCGCCGTCGGCCATCACCGTCCTCGCCTCCGCCGCGAGTTCGTCGAGGTCCACCCCGCCGAGCTCGCGGCGGTAGACCCCGAGGACCCGTTGGCGCAACATCGCGTCGTGGCGGGCCCGCCAGGCCAGGGCGTCGTCGGCGGCGACGAGGTGGACGGTGCGACGCATGAGGTGGGTCCGCACGACGCGCCGCCCGGTCAGCAGGTCCGAGAGCACCGCCGGGTCGAACGCGCGCAGCCGGGACCAGAGCCCGACGAACGGTTCCTGCGGTTCCTGCGCCTGCAGGCCGCAGAGATGGGCGACGGCGTCGAGGACCGGCACGTCGGCGCGCTCCAGCAGCAGCTGCCGGGCCAGCGTGGCGCGGCCCAGCGCCCGGGCGTCGAGAACGGTCATCGGGTCCTGCCAGGCGGGCGCGTGTTCACCGGGTACGTCCTCGTCTCGCGGGTGTGTCTGTCTGGTGGGTGGTCCGTCGGACGCCGTCATCGGAGCGGCGGCCGGGCGGTGCGGGCCCGGCCGCCCGGCCGCCGGTGGTCAGGACGCGGCGTACTCGCTGACGACGTCCACGACCCAGGTGACGCCGAACCTGTCCGTGAGCATTCCGTAGAGGGGTGCCCACTGTGCGGGCGCCAGCGGCTGCTCGATGCTCGCTCCCTCGGACAGCTTCTCCCAGTAGGCGGTGACCTCCTCGGCCGTCTCGCCGCGGAGCGAGACGAAGAACGCGTTCTCGCCCTGGTGCCACGGCAGGTGCGCGGGCACGTCGTAGGCCATCACGCGGAAACCGTTGTCGGCGGTCACCTGCCCCCACATCAGCTGGTCGGCTCCGGAGGGGTCCTGGACGTTCCCGGCGTCCCCGTACGTGACCAGGGCCGCGTCCCCGCCGAACACGGACTGGTAGAAGGTCAGTGCCGCGCGGGCCTCACCGCGGAAGTTCAGATGGGTCACGGTGGTGACGGGCATGGTGGCTCCTCATCGATCGATCCGTCGTGCTTGGTGACCACTGTCGCAGCGGTAGCGGACAGGTTGTGGCCGCTACTTCCGGCACGATAGGGCCATGCAGAAGACCTCAGCCCGACTGCTGACGCTGCTCTCGTTGCTCCAGGCGCGCCGGGACTGGCCGGGGGCGCTCCTTGCCGAGCGGCTGGACATCAGTCCGCGCACCGTACGCCGCGACGTCGACCGGCTGCGTGAACTCGGCTACCCCATCGTCGCCACCAAGGGCCCCGACGGCGGCTACCGGCTCGACGCCGGCACGGAGCTGCCCCCGTTGCTGTTCGACGACGAGCAGGCCGTCGCCCTCGCCGTCGCACTGCAGATCGCCGCCACCACCGGTGCCGGCATCGAGGAAGCCGCAGCCCGGGCGCTGACCACCGTCCGGCAGGTCATGCCGGCCCGGCTGCGCCGCCGGATCGACACCCTTCGGGTCACCGCCGTCGAGCAGCCCGCGACCCGGCCGGACCCACCGGTCGACAGCGGCGTGCTCATGACCCTCGGCGCCGCGGTCCACGCCCGCGAGGTCCTGCGCTTCGACTACCGCCCCGCATCCACGCCGAGGGCGGACGACAACGGCGTGCAGACCCCGCCGCGCCGGGCGGAGCCCCACCACCTGGTCACCTGGGGCGGGCGCTGGTACCTCGTCGCCTGGGACCTCGACCGCGAGGACTGGCGCACCTTCCGCGCCGATCGCATCACCCCGCGAACCCCCACGGGGCCGCGCTTCACCGCGCGCGAGCTTCCCGGGGGTGAGGTGGCGGCCTTCGTCGCCGGGAGGTTCCGGGGCTCCGACGGCTCGGACGGCTGGCCCTGCCGCGGCGAGGTGATCCTCGACCTGCCCGCCGCCGTGGTGTCCCGGTACGCCCCGGACGGAGTCGTCGAGGAGCTCGGCCCGGACCGCTGCCGACTTCTCCTGGGTTCCTGGTCATGGCCCGGCCTGGCCTCCGCCATCGGCCGGTTCGACGCCGACTTCGAGGTCGTCGGCCCGGCCGAGCTCAAGGACGCCTGCGCGCAGCTGGCCCGCCGCTACGCCGACGCTGCGACCGACGGACCCCTGGGCGGCGAGGTCGGCGCCGCTCCCGACCTCGTCCTGCCGCGCCCGGCGGACCTCCCGCCGAGCCGGCGCTGACCGCGCGAACAGCAGGCGTCCGGGTCCCGACCGGGCGTGCAGGACGAGGAGTTCGAGGGTGGCGTACTGCGGCACCCGACTTCTGCCGCAGAGGGAACCCCGGCCGAGGTGCGGCCGGGGTTCCCCGAGACGGTGAGTGTCGGTCAGCAGGTGGAGTCGGACCGGCGCCTACGGGCCGGCCGGCCGCACCCGATCGCGATCACCTGTGGATCGGGCGGGGTCAGTGCTGGAGGGTGAGGACTCCGGGTCGCCAGGGCAGCTGGTCGTAGGGGCCGGTCGCGGTGGGGGACTTGCCCTGGTAGAGGAACTGCAGGTTGCAGGGGTCGATGGTCATGGTCTGGTCGGGGTTGTTGCGGACCAGGTCGCCGTGGCTGACATCGTTGGTCCAGGTGGCGCCGCTGTTGGCCTTGCCGGCGAAGGGGTTCGCCTCGGTGGCGGCCTGCGGGGTCCACGAGCCGTTGAGGCTGGTGGCGGTGAAGGAACGGAAGTAGCGCCCGCTCGCGCCCTGGGCCTCGACGATCATGAGGTACTGGTTCTGGTCCTTGACCTTGTAGACCTGCGGCGCCTCGAACAGGTTGTTCGCCGTGTCGCTCATGACCGTCGTGTAGGACGAGCCGAAGCTGCCCGGGAAGTTCCCGATCGGCATGCTCGCCCGGTAGATGCTGCCGTTGTCACCGGCGAAGAACAAGTACATGTTCTGGCCGTCGGCGATCAGCGTCTGGTCGATCGGGCCGGTGCCGGAGTTGGGGATGCTGCCGGTGAACAGCGGCTGCGGCGCGGACCAGCCGTTGGGGTTGGTCGGGTCGCTGGAGGTGCGGTAGATGAAGGGCCACTGGCCCCACTGGTAGGCGAGCACCCAGATGTTCTTCGGCGCGAAGTAGAACAGCGTGGGCGCCGTCGCGGCCTGACTCATCCCGGTCTGCCCGGCCGATGCCATGTCGGACCAGTTCGTGAACGGGCTGAACATCATCGAGCCGTACGACGTTCCCGACACGTTCGACGCGTAGACCAGGTGCTTGCCGTTGTAGACCACGTCGGTGAAGTCTTTCACCGAAGCCCACCCGTTCGCCGGCTGCGCCAGCGCACCAGTGGAGGACCACCGGTAGGTCGACGGAAGCGCGCACGTGCCGCCCGGCGCCGGGGTGGACGACCCGGACGACCTGAAGTTCCAGTGCTGGTTGGCAGCGCCCCAGGAGTCCCAGATCTGCACGGCGGTGCCGTTGGCGGTCTGGTTGCCGGGGGTCTCCAGGGCTCGGCCGCTGGCGACGTTGGTGAGGGTGAAGGAGCCGTCGCTGTTCTGGGCGGCTTTCCAGTGCTGGTTGGCGCCGCCGTTGGAGTCCCAGATCAGCAACTTCGTGCCGTTGGCGGTCTGGCCGCCCGGCTCGTCCAGGACCCGGCCGCTGGCGATGTTGGTCAGCGTGTAGGAGCCGTCGCCGTTCTTGGTGGCGCGCCATTGCTGGTTGGTGGCGCCGCTGGCGTCCCACACCTGGAGCGGGGTGCCGTTGCCGTTCTGTCCGGCGGGCTGGTCGAGCACACGTCCGGCGGCTCCCACCGCGGAGAGCGTGTAGACGGTGCCGGAGTTGATGCCGCCGCCCGGCGTACCGCCGCCGCTGCTGCCGCCCAGGGTGGTGAGCACCGCGTTGTAGGCGGGCTTCTTGTTGCCGCTGTTGTCGAACAGCAGCGGGTTCTCGCCGGTACGCCAGGAGTCGCTGTCGCGGATGCCCCACACGGTGATGCCGGTGCAGCGGGCGACGTTGAGGCAGTCCTGGACGGTGTTGGCGTACGCGCCGGCGGACGCCTGGGCGATGTCGAGCTCGGTGATCTGGACGTCCACGCCGAGCGCGGCGAAGCTGGACAGGGTGGTCCGGAAGCCGGCCGGTGGGCCGCCCGCGCCGAAGTGGCTCTGGAAGCCGACGCAGTCGATGGGCACGCCGCGGGACTTGAAGTCCTTGACCATGCTGTAGACGCCCTGGGTCTTGGCGTCCGTCCAGTTCTCGATGTTGTAGTCGTTGTAGCAGAGCTTGGCCGCGGGGTCGACGCCCCGGGCGGTGCGGAAGGCCTCCTCGATGAAGCCGTTGCCCAGCACGTTCTGGAACACCGAGCTGCGGTGCTGGCCGCTGCCGCCGTCGGCGAACGCTTCGTTGACCACGTCCCAGGCGTAGATCTTGCCCTTGTAGTGGGTCATCTCCTGGGTGATGTGGTTGTTCATCACGCTGCGCAGGGTGTTGGCGTCGGTGATGGAACCGACCCAGTTGGGTAGTTGGGAGTGCCAGACGAGGGTGTGGCCGCGCGTCTTCTGTCCGTGCGCGGTGGCATGGTTGACGATCGAGTCGGCGGGGGCGAAGTTGAACGACCCGCGGGAGGGCTCGATGGCGTCCCACTTCATCTCGTTCTCCGGGGTGATCATCTTGAATTCCCGGTCGAGAACGGTGGAGTACGTCGAGTCCCCGAGCCTGCCCGAGGCCACCGCCGTACCGAAGTAGCGGCCGCTGCCGGCCGCCGCGTCGCCGAGCGTGGTCGGTGCGCCGGCGTTCGGCGTGAATGCGGCCTGGGCGACCAGCGGTACGGCAGCGCCCACCGCGGCGAGCACCACGGCGGCGGCGATCAGGCGGCGGGTTGCCGGACGGCGGCGATGAGAGCGGTTCTGATCTGGCAACGGCTTGTCCTTCTGGCGCAGCGGGCCGTGATCTCGGCCCCGATTACCTGTCAGTTGGCGCCGCGCGAGGAAAGGTTGCCGTGATCGGGAGGAATTCCTTTTGCCGAGTCGGAGATCGGAGCGGTCCCCATCCCATCAACCTTGGTGGGGCCGCAGGCCGGTGGGCCTGCGGCCCCGCTCAGGGTGTCGGCGTCAGGAGGGGTCGCCGTACTGGAGACCGCGTCCGTTGGTGCCGATGTAGACGCGACCGTAGGTGTCGGGGTCGCCGGTGACGATGCGCTGGCCGGCGAAGTTGCCCCACTGGTGCGCGTCGTCGTTGATGCGGACCCAGCTCGCGCCCTGGTCGGTGGAGCGGAAGACGCCGGCGACGCCCTTGACGGTGCCGATCAGGTACAGCGCCTGGTACGAGGTGCCCGGTGCGGCCTTGCCGAAGCCGACGGCCGAGGCGGACTCCACCGAGGACACCTTGGTGAAGCTGCGGCCGCCGTCGGTGGAGTGCAGCAGACCTGTGCCGTCGCCGGCGAGCCACAGGTCGCCCGCGACGCCGGGGACGGCGCTGAGCTTGCCGCCCGGCAGGTTGCCGGAGCGGGCGGTGAAGTTCGCGCCGCCGTCGGTGCTGGCGTAGAGCGTGCCGTTGTTCAGCGAGTAGAAGGTGTTGGCCGAGGACCGGTCGGCGACGACCACGGCATCGTTGCCGAGGCCGTTGACCCTCGACCAGCTCGCGCCCCGGTCGGTGGAGCGGTACGGGGCCTGGCCGGCCTCGGCCCAGACGAAGCTGGAGCCGTCCGCCGCGATCGCGATGTGGCCGCTGTCCGCGCCGGGCACCGGCTCGCCCTTGAAGCCGTTCCAGGTGTGGCCGCCGTCGGTGGAGAGGGCGCCGTCCTGCGCACCGCCCCGGCCGACCCGGACCACCAGCGAGGGGTTGGACTGGGCGTAGTCGACGGAGGTGCTGTTGTAGATCGTCGGGTTGGTCAGCCGCCCGGTGGGCTCCTTCGTCAGGTCGTCGTACACGAAGCCGCCCTGGTCGCCCAGCGAGGTGATGAGGGCGGCGGCGCCGGGCGGGGAGACCGCGTCGTAATACGCCGTCTCCTCCAGCCCGCGGGCTCCGATGAACCAGTGGCTGGTGCCGCCGTTGTCGGTCGCGTTGGCGTCCTTGCTGGCCCAGATGCCGTTGCCGGTGCCGTACATCACGTGTCCGGAGTCGAACGGGTCGATGCTCAGGGCGGTCATCCAGTGCCCGATGCCGGTACCGAGGTACGGGGCGATGGAGGCGTCCCGCACAGACCTGTCGGACTGGGTCTTCCAGGTCGCACCGCCGTCGGTGCTGCGGTAGACCTCGTCCTGCGGCCACCAGCGGTCCAGCGTGGTGACCATCACCGTGGACGGCTTCTGCGGGTCGACGGCCAGACCGGCGAACCCGTAGTTGCCCTGCGACGGCGAGATGTTCTTCCACGCCCCGCCGGTGTACTTCCACACCGAACCGCCCGACACGTTGTTCGGGCCGGTGTTGTTGGAGTACGACACGTACAGCGAGCCGTCACCGGAGAGCACACCGTGCTGCGGCACCTGGCCGGTGGGCTGCCCGGAGACCGCATGCCAGGAGTTGCCACCGTCGGTGGACCGGTACAGGTTGGTGGACCTGTCGGCGACGCCGACGTAGATCGTGTTGCTGCCGGCCGGGCCGTAGGTCACGAAGGAGATGCCGGTGCCGAAGCTCGCGCCGTCCTTGACCGGGAACGAGGAGATCTGGTTCCAGGTCTGGCCGTGGTCGGTGCTGCGCCACAGGCCGTTCTTACGGGTGCCCAGCAGCAGGGTGTCGTGGTTCGCGGGGTCGATCACCAGACGCTCGCCCGCCCCGCGGGCGTCCTCGTTGCCGCCCAGCTTGAACGGCAGGTCGGTGCGCTGGAAGGTGCGGCCGCGGTCGGTGGAGCGCAGGATCGAACCGTTACCGGCCCAGTCGTTGGTGTAGGTGCCGGCCGCGAGGTAGAGCCGGTCCGGGTCGACCGGGTCGGTGGCCAGCGACTCGATGCCCAGCAGGTTCCAGTCCTTCTGGCCGACCCAGTCGGTGAGCGGTGTCCACTGCTCGGCCCCGGTGTCCCAGCGGTACGCGCCACCCATGTCGGTGCGCGCGTACAGCAGGCCCTTCTCCTTCTGGTTGAAGACCAGGCCGGTGACGTAACCGCCGCCCGCCACCGGGGCGTTCCGCCACACGTACGATCCGGACCCGGTCTGCGCGCCGCCGCTCTCAGCCACCTTCACCAGCTTCCACTGCTGGTTGGCACCACCCCACCCGGGCCACTGGATGATCTGTGTACCCCGGTCCGTGGAGTTGCCCGTGACGTCCAGGACCTGACCGCTCTTGCGGGAGGTGAAGGTGACGGCGTCGGAACCGCTCACATCGTCGATTCGCCACTGCTGGGACGCCGAGGACCTGTCCGTCTGCTGCTCGGCGGCAGCCGCCTGGCTGGTCGAGTCGCCCGCTATGCCCAGCACCTTGCCACTGTTGCGGTTCACCAGCTCGTAGTAGCCGTCCCCGGTGGACTTCAGCTTCCACTGCTGGTTGGCGGTGTTCTGGTCGGTCCACTGCTGGATCCGGGTGCCGTCGGCGGTGGAGAAGGCGTTGACGTCCACCACCTGCCCGCTGCGTACCGAAACCAGCCTGTAGTAGGCACCGCCGTCGACCGTCGCGGCCTGGGAGTCCTCGTGTACGAACACGAAGTACGACCCGACGGTGAGGGACACACCGAGCGCCAGAGCGGTGGCGCTCAAACGACGGCGGTGACGCCCGCGGCGCCCGCCGTTCGGGAGGTTGCTCATGGGTAGACGTTCTCCTTGCGAACTTTGCACGACAGAGAGGCGGATCCGGACACCGGCACCGGCCGGATCCACCTCCTTGTGGTCACCGGCTCGGCAAAGGGTTGCCGCGAACCGGGACCTTTCTTCAGGTCACCTCGTGGTGAGGTGACGGCTCGCAGGTCAATGCGCCGCGGTGAATCCTCCCCAGACCGAGGCGGACCCACCGGCGCTCTGAGCGTCGACGCGGTAGCCGTCTCCCGTCGCGCTGCGCACGCCGGTGGCATGGTTGAACTGCCCGGCGAACCGGTGCTGTCCGACGGGCACGGTGCGGCCCGGCTTGAGGACCCACCGGTACACCAGCGCGCCCCCGGTCTCCTGGACGGTGACGGTGAAGTCGTCGCTGGGCAGGGTGCGCCAGTTGCCGGTGTTCTGCAGGCCACCGGTCTGCGCGATGCGCAGTTCCACCGTGAGCGCGCTGAGCGGCTGGGTGGTCCTGAGAGTGAGGTTGCTCTGGGCCCAGTAGACGGTGCTGTGCGGGTCCACCGAGGCGTCCGACCACAGCGGCCCGTTCTGGATCCGGCTGCCGGGCGATGCGGTCGGGCGTGAGCTGCCCGGCGTGGCGCTCGGTGCCGGCTCGGTCGGGCGGGCCGACGGTGCGGGAACGGACGTGACTGTCGCGGACGGAACGGCGGGAGCGGTGGCGGTCGCCGACGGCGACGGGGTTCCGACCATGCCGGCGACGGCGAGCCCGCCGGTCGCCAGGATGCCGGTGGTGGCGAGGGCGGCGAGCGCCGCCTTCGGCCACGACCGCCTGATCGACGGTGTGCGGTGCCGGACACCGGAGCCGGTCGCGCCTCGCTGCACGCGGGCCAGCATCCTCGCGCGGTCGGGCTGGTAGGTGTCGGCGGCCTCGCGCAGCCGCCGGCTGATCTCGTCGTTCACCGAGCCCTCCTTCCCGTCGCCAGTGCCCCGGCCGCTCGTGCGCCGAGTATGCGTTCCAGTTCGGCCATCCCCTTCGAGGTCTGGCTCTTCACCGTGCCGACCGATACGCCCAGGGCCACCGCGGTGTCCTTCTCGGACAGGTCGAAGGCGTGGCGCAGCACCACGCACGCCCGCTTGCGGAACGGAAGTCGGACGAGTGCCGCTCGGACGTCCAGTACCCCCGCCACGTCCGGCCCCACCGTCTCCTCAGGGCCGCGCGACCAGAACAGCGTGATCCTGCGCCGCTCGCGGACGGCGCTGCGGATCCGTTCCCGCGCCAGGTTCGCCACCACGCCGCGCGCGTAGGCGAGCGGGTGGCGGGCTTCCCGGAACCGGTCCCAGCGTTGCCACAGTGCGAGCAGGGCGTCCGCGGCGAGGTCGTCGGCGGCGTCCGTTTCGCCGGTCAGGAGGTGGGCGAGCCGGGCCAGTTCGGCGTAGTGGCGTTCGAAGAAGTGGTGGAACTCCGCGGACGCGTCATCGAGGAGCATCTCCCTCGGTCGCCCTCTCCTTGCAATGTGCGCGCTAACAACAGGAGGCTGGAGCGTAGCAGCGCCCGTCACCGCGACCAGCTCGCGGTCCCTCCCGGAAAGGCCGCCGTGGCCGCCGCCGGAAGGCGCGGTCAATGCCGGGCGAACTGGACGCGGGTCGCTTGCGCGACGTCCGGTTGGATCGCGATCCCGTCGACCGTCAGCTGTTCCCCGTAGATGTCGGTGACCCTGATCGACCCGCCGCACCCGTTGCCGTCGGCGGCCAGGAAGTAGTTGTAGTCGGTGCGCGGCAGCTGCCGCCAGCCGCTCGCGGTCCGGACCTCCAGGGACGCCACCGGGTTGCGGTGGCCGATCACCTGGACGCCGCACCAGTAGCGGCTGGACCCGGCCTTGTACCGGATGGAGACCGTGTCCACCGCGGTGGGGCTCAGCAGCGTCCAGGTGATCGGGAGCCGACCGACCTTCGGATCGGCGAGTTCGGCGAAGGCCTGTCGGCTGAGGTCGAGCTGCCCCGGCGCGCACGGCAGGGGACACTCGTTGACGATCCGCACCGTGACGGAGGACCCGTTGGCGGCGCGGACCAGCACGTACGCCCCGCACGCCCTGGCCGACTCGTAGTCGGTGTGGTTCATCGCCGCGATCATGAGGTCGGCGGACGGTCCGAACAGGCAGGCGCCGTTGCCGTCACCCGCCTCGTAGGCGGTCGCGACGCCCTGGTACCCGACCGCGGGCCTGATCCGCCCGGCCATGGACGCCGCGGCCACCGGGCGCGGGCTGCCGGAGGCGGAGGTCGCCGGGGCGGCGCCGGACGATGCCGAAGACGGGGTCGAGGCGGGCGGCTGGGCCGACGCCGCCGCGGCGGTCGTGGCAGCGGCCGCCGCCACAGGGGACTCGGGCCCGGCGGGGGAGATCGACGTGACGCCCGCGACGGGTGCTGCCGCACTCCTCGCGGCACCGGCCCCGCCCGTGGGGAGCAGCGCGGCGGCGGCCAGGCAGGCCAGAAGTCCGACCACCGCCGGCACCAGGGGAATGCCGGCGGTACGTCCATGCCTGCGCCACGACCGCGGACCGCCGTGCTTCGTTGTCCTCATATCCGTCCGTTCAGGAGACCGAGTCGACCTTGCACATCCCAGTGGCCGCCGGTGGCGAAAAGGTTGCCGACCGGTGCCGCCGTCCGCCGAGACGGTCGTGGTTCCGCCCCCGGGCCGCCGAGCCCGACCCCGCACCACGACGGCGGGCTTCGCCCCGGCGGGAACCTTGCTGATCAGCCTTGTCATGTGATCGCGAACAAATACACTCTCGGGAGCACACGTGAGACAGTCGTAGTGCCTGTCCAGCTCTGCGTCACCGGCCGGGACGCAGAGCCAGTGGCACCGATGAGACCGATGAAGGGGCCCGAGTGGGAACTGCAAGCACCGAGCCGGAACCGCGTCAGCCGGTCATGGCGGACGTGGCGCGGGTCGCAGGCGTGTCCCACCAGACCGTGTCGCGCGTGCTGAACGGTGCGCCGCACGTCCGGCCCGACACCCGTGAACGGGTGCTCGCAGCCATCCGCGAGCTGGACTATCGTCCCAACTCGGCGGCCCGGGCGCTGGTCACCCGGCGCTCGCAGACCCTCGGGGTGGTCAGCTTCGGCAGTGCGCTCTACGGTCCGGCATCGATGTTGGACGGCATCGAGCAGGCGGCCCGCAGCGCGGGGTACTTCGTCAGCGTGGCGAGCCTGCGCTCGCTGGACAGCCGGTCCGTCCAGGAGGCGGTGGACCGGCTGCGCGACCAGGGCGTGGAGGGCATCGTCGTCATCGCGCCGCAGATCTCGGCGGTGAGCGCGGTGGCGAAGGTCTCCAGCGCGGTGCCGCTGGTGGCGGTCGGGTCGGGCAGCCGCTCCCCGGTGCCGATGGTCGCGGTGGACAACGAGGCGGGCGCCCTCGCCGCCACCCGTCACCTGCTCGACCTCGACCACGAGACGGTGCACCACGTGGCCGGACCGTCGGGCTGGCTGGAGACCAAGACCCGCGAGGAAGGCTGGCGAAAGGCGCTGGAGGCGGCCGGCGCCCGGGTGCCCCAGGTCCAGAGCGGCGACTGGAGCGCCCGCTCGGGGTACGAGGCGGGGCTGCGGATCGCCGAGGACCGCGAGGTCACCGCCGTGTTCTGCGCCAATGACCACATGGCGCTGGGGCTGCTGCGCGCCTTCCACGAGGCGGGCCGGTCGATCCCGGGCGACATCAGCGTGGTCGGCTTCGACGACATCCCCGAGGCCGCATACTTCGCCCCGCCGCTGACCACCGTCCGGCAGCCCTTCGGTGAGCTGGGCCGCCGAGCCCTGGAGCTGCTGGTGGAGGAGCTGGCCGGGGTCGGCCACGCCCGCAGCCACATGCTGGTCTCGCCGGAGATGGTGCTGCGCCGCAGCACCGGTCCGGCCGTCCGCCGGTAGTCAACTCGGCTCTCCAGTAACCGATTCACTCGGTCCGGGCCCGGTGGATCAAGATCGGGTAACGCGAGTCCGACCTCTTGTCCCGCCTGATCGTGATCGCTCACAAGCCTCGTTGCCGACCCGGCGTGCGGCCCTCGGGCTGCTGCCGGAGTCGGTCGGCGGGAAGCCGCATGCCTTGACAGGCGAATTGTGAGCGCTAACAATCACTGTGCGCGCATGCCCGTGCCGCTCCCAACGGCCACCCGCTCCGCCAGCCGCGCCGATTCCCCGCTTCCGCCCGGCCGGCGGCACCCGTTCCGCTCCTCAGGAGGGAGAGGCGGCGGGACGAGGGCCGGCCGCCGGACCTCCGCAGTGCCGCGGTGGTCCGGCGGCCGGCACCAGCGCACCAGCTCCGTACGAAGGATGTGAACGTGACCGTGACTCCTCCCACCCAGGGCGCGGAGAGCTACGTCGTCGGTGTCGACTTCGGCACGCTCTCCGGCCGGGCCGTGGTGGTCCGCGTACGCGACGGCGAGGAGGTCGGCTCCGCCGTCCACGCGTACCCGCACGGCGTCATCGACCGTGAACTCCCCGGCACCGGCCGGATCCTGCCGCCCGACTGGGCCCTGCAGCACCCGGAGGACTGGCGCGAGGTCCTGCGCACCGCCGTCCCCGCCGCGGTCGCCGTCGGCGGCGTCGACCCGGCCGCCGTGATCGGCATCGCCACCGACTTCACCGCCTGCACCGTCCTCCCGGTACGCGCCGACGGCACCCCGCTCGCCGAAACCGCGCTCGGAGACCGCCCGCACGCCTGGCCCAAGCTCTGGAAGCACCACGCCGCCCAGGACCAGGCCGACCGCATCAACCACCTCGCCCACCAGCGCGCCGAGAAGTGGATCTCGCGCTACGGCGGCCGGATCTCCGCCGAGTGGCAGTACGCCAAGGCACTCCAGGTCCTGGAGGAGGACCCCGGCGTCTACGCCGCCACCGAACGCTGGATCGAGGCCGCCGACTGGATCGTCTGGCAGCTCGCGGGCGTCGAGACCCGCAACACCTGCACCGCCGGCTACAAGGGCATCCACCAGGACGGCCACTACCCGAGCGAGGACTACCTCGCCGCCCTGCACCCCGACTTCGCCGACTTCGCCCGCACCCGGCTCGAGCACCCGCTCTCGCCCCTCGGCGCCCGGGCCGGCTCGCTCACCCCGCAGGCCGCCGCCTGGACCGGCCTGCCCGAGGGAATCGCCGTCGCCACCGGCAACGTCGACGCCCACGTCGCCGCCCCCGCCGCCCGGGCCGTCGAGAACGGCCGACTGCTCGCCATCATGGGCACCTCCACCTGCCACGTGGTCAACGGCGCCACCCTCGCCGACGTCCCCGGTATCTGCGGAGTCGTCGACGGCGGCATCGTCGAGGGCGCGTACGGCTACGAGGCCGGCCAGAGCGCCGTCGGCGACATCTTCGCCTGGTGGCTGAGCCAAGGAGTCCCCGCCGACTACCTCGCCGAGGCCGAGGCCACCGGCGAGGACCTGCACCGGCTGCTCACCCGGAAGATCGCCGACCAGCCGGTCGGCGGCCACGGCCTGATCGCCCTCGACTGGATGAACGGCAACCGCTCCACCCTGGTCGACCACCACCTCTCCGGTGTCATCGTCGGCCTCACCCTCGCCACCCGCCCCGAGGAGATCTACCGCGCCCTGCTGGAGGCCACCGCCTACGGCACCCGCACCATCGTCGACGCCCTGGAGCAGGGCGGTGTCCCGGTCACCGAATTCATCGTCACCGGCGGGCTCAAGAAGAACGCCCTGCTGATGCAGATCTACGCCGACGTGCTGCGCCGGCCCGTCTCGCTCGCCGAATCGGCCCAGGGCCCGGCGCTCGGCTCCGCCATCCACGCCGCCGTCGCCGCCGGCGCCCACCCGGACGTCCGGACGGCCGCCGCAGCCATGGGGCGGGTGCAGCGCGGCGCCTACCGGCCGGACACCGCCCGCGCCGACGCCTACGACGAGCTCTACGCCGAGTACCGCCTCCTGCACGAGCACTTCGGCACGGGCCCCGACAAGCAGTTGCACCGCCTGCGCCGTCTGCGCAACGCCGCCCTCTCCCGGAACAGCGAGGTCTGACCCATGACGTCCCCGATCGATCTGCTGCGCCGCCAGGTCAGCGACCTGCACCAGGAACTGGTCCGGTACGACCTGGTGGTGTGGACCGCGGGCAACGTCTCCGGCCGCGTCCCCGGCGAGGACCTGTTCGTCATCAAGCCGAGCGGCGTCCCCTACGACGAACTGACGCCGGACACCATGATCCTGTGCGACCTGGACGGCAACGTCGTCGAGGGCGACCACGCGCCCTCCTCCGACACCGCCGCGCACGCCTACGTCTACCGCCACTTGCCCGAGGTCGGGGGAGTGGTGCACACCCACTCCACGTACGCCTGCGCCTGGGCCGCGCGCGGCGAGGCCGTCCCCTGCGTACTCACCGCCATGGCCGACGAGTTCGGCGCCGAGATCCCGATCGGCCCGTTCGCCCTGATCGGGGACGACTCCATCGGCCGGGGCATCGTGGACACCCTCCGGGGTCACCGCTCGCCGGCCGTCCTGATGAAGAGCCACGGTGTCTTCACCATCGGCAGGGACGCCAAGGCCGCCGTCAAGGCCGCCGTGATGTGCGAGGACGTCGCCCGCACCGTCCACATCTCCCGCCAGCTCGGCCAACCCCTGCCGATCGCGCAGGACGACATCGACTCGCTCAACCACCGCTACCGGAACGTGTACGGCCAGCAGCGCGCTGCCCGCTAAGGAGATCACCCATGAACTCGATCGAGGGCCGCGAGGTCTGGTTCCTCACCGGCAGCCAGGGCCTGTACGGCGAGGACACGCTGCGCCAGGTCGCCGATCAGTCCCGGCGGATCGCGGCGGCGCTGGACGACGACTCCGGCATCCCCGTCCGGATCGTCTGGAAGCCCGTGCTCACCGACGCCGGCGCGATCCGGCGGATCTGCCTGGACGCCAACTCCGACGACGCCTGCATCGGCCTGATCGCCTGGATGCACACCTTCTCCCCGGCCAAGATGTGGATCGCCGGCCTGGACGCGCTGCGCAAGCCGCTGCTCCACCTGCACACCCAGGCCAACGTCGCCCTGCCCTGGGCGTCCATCGACATGGACTTCATGAACCTGAACCAAGCGGCCCACGGCGACCGCGAGTTCGGCTACATCCAGTCCCGCCTCGGCGTCGCCCGCAAGACCGTCGCCGGGCACGTCAGCGACCCGTCGGTCGCCGTCCGGATCGCCTCCTGGGCCCGGGCCGCAGCCGGGCAGGCCGAGCTCCGCAGCCTCCGGCTCGCCCGCTTCGGCGACAACATGCGCGACGTCGCCGTGACCGAGGGCGACAAGGTCGAGGCCCAGCTCCGCTTCGGCGTCTCGGTGAACACGTACGGCGTCAACGACCTCGTCGAGGCCGTCGACGCGAGCAGCGACGCCGACGTGACCGAACTGGTCAAGGAGTACCAGGAGATCTTCCGAGTCGCCCCCGAACTCCGCGCCGGCGGCGACCGCCACGACTCACTGCGCTACGCCGCGCGGATCGAACTCGGGCTCCGCGGCTTCCTCACGGACGGCGGCTTCCACGCCTTCACCACCAACTTCGAGGACCTCGGCGGCCTGCGCCAGCTGCCCGGCCTCGCCGTCCAGCGGCTGATGGCCGACGGCTACGGCTTCGGCGGAGAGGGCGACTGGAAGACCTCCGTCCTGCTGCGCACGCTCAAGGTGATGTCCACCGGCCTGCCCGGCGGCACCTCCTTCATGGAGGACTACACCTACCACCTCGAACCCGGGCGGGAGTTGATCCTCGGCGCGCACATGCTGGAGGTCTGCCCGACCATCTCGGCAGGTGTGCCGTCCTGCGAGATCCATCCCCTGGGCATCGGCGGCCGCGAGGACCCCGTCCGCCTCGTCTTCGACGCGCGGACCGGCCCGGCCGTGGTCGTCGGCCTGGCCGACATGGGCGACCGGTTCCGGCTGGTCGCCAACGAGATCGACGTCGTCGAGCCCCACGAGCCGCTGCCGAACCTCCCGGTCGCCCGCGCCGTCTGGCAGCCGCGCCCGAACCTGCGCACGTCGACCGAGGCCTGGCTCACGGCCGGTGCGCCGCACCACACCGTGCTGTCGAGCGCGATCGGCGCCGAGGAACTGGGCGACCTCGCCGACATCCTCGGCACCGAGCTGCTGGTCATCGGCGCGGACACCACGATCCGGCAGTTCACCAAGGAGATCCGCTGGAACCAGGCCTACCACCGCCTGGCCCAGGGCTTCTGACGGGGTCTGCATCTCGGCGGTGGCGCCCCGGCGACGGCCGCCACCGGTCACAGGTCCAGGACCACGTCGGCCGGGGGTGTCGAGCAGCAGATGAGCGCACTTCCTCCAGCGGGGGGCTCCAGGGGCTGCGGGGCGTACTCGACGCGGCCGGAGAGCAGCGCGGTCTCGCAGGTGTGACAGGTTCCGGTGCGGCAGGACCAGCGCACGGGTACGTCGCACGCCTCGGCGAGTTCGAGCAGCGTCCCGTAGCCGGGGTGCCAGGGGACGGTCAGCCCGCTGCGCGCGAAGGCCACGGACGGCCCCGGGCGGCCGCCGGGAGGGGCGGCCGGCTGGTGCGGCGCCCGGGCGGATCCGGTCACCACGCCGGGGGTGAGTGCGGACCTGGCCCCGAAGACCTCGGTGTGGATCCGGGAGGACGGCAGGCCGGCGGCCTCCAGGGCTCCGGTCATGTCCCGCATGAACGTGCTCGGCCCGCAGAGGTAGGCGTCGGCGTCCCGGGGCGGCTCCAGGCCGCGGATCCACTCGGGAGTGAACCGCCCACCGACCGTGTAGTCGACACCTGGCCGGTCGGCGTCGGACGGACGGCTGTAGGCCAGGAACGACCGGCCTGCGGGCAGCTGGGAGAGCAGGGCGCGCACTTCGTCGGCGAACGGGTGGTTCTCGCCGTCCCGGGCCGCGTGCAGCCACCACACCGCGCGCTGCGAGCGCTCTGCGGCCAGAGCGTGCAGCATGGCCAGGACCGGGGTGGCACCGACACCGGCGGACAGCAGCAGGACCGGAGTGTCCGCGTCCGCGAGCAGGAACGTGCCGCGCGGAGCGGCGACATCCAGAACGTCACCGGTCTTCACGTGCTGACGCAGGTAGGTGCTGGCGACACCGTGCGGCTCCTGCTTGATGCTGATGCGGTACGTCTCGGCGCCCGGTCGGCCGGAGAGCGAGTAGGTGCGGATGACCGGGGAGGGCTGGGCATCCGGCCGCAGGCGGATGGTGAGGAACTGCCCCGGCAGAGCGGCCGGGAGCGGCTCACCGTCAACTGCCGCCAGCGTGAGCGAGAAGATGCTCGCGCTCTCCGGCTCGATGCCGGCGACTTCGAGCCGGTGGAACCCGGGCCAGGCCGGCGGCGGGCTGCTGGTGGTCAGCCCGCGGTTTCCGCCCGCGGCGCCCGAGCCGTGATCCGCGTCGTCGAGCAGGGCTCGCAGCGACGTCTTCCAACCGGGGCTCAACGCGGGGATGCGCAGGGCCCGTTCGAGCTGCGGCCGGGCGTGTCCAGGCAGGTAGAGCAGCGCGTCGATCTCCGCGACGGTCATCTCCTCGGGGCCCGAGGAGATCTTCACGATCTCGTCCCCGGCCCGCACCGGCCCTTCGGTCAGCACCCGCATGTAGAAGCCCGGGCGACGATGGGACACCAGCAGGGCGGCCATCTGCGGCTCGCCCAGCCGCAACCCCACGCGGTAGCACGTCACGCGGGGTTGGGTGACCTCGAAGACCGCACCGCCGATCCCGTAGCGGTCGCCGATGCACACCTCGTCGTCGGCGAGTCCGTCCACCGTGAGGTTCTCGCCGAACTGGCCGTACGTGAAGTCGTCCCGCTCCAGGTACTCCTGCCAATGGCGGTAGGAACTCAACTGGTAGACCAGCACGGCACGCTGCTCGCCGCCGTGCCCGGCGAGGTCACCCTGCCCGTCGCCGTCCAGGTTGAGCCGGCGCGCCATCACCGGCCCGGCGACGGGGCTCTTCCAGATGCCGGTGCGGGTGGTCCTGCCGTGCCAGGGGACGTCCTTGGGCATGCCGACGTTCACGGCGACCAGAGCGGCCATGACCGGTGCTCCTCCCACGCTCGACAGGCCGGTGTCTCCAGCGTCGTACGGTCGGTCGCCGACCGCACCCGAAAGGCTCCACGCGGCGGCGGGGCCCGGCGGCACGTACAGTGAGAGCCGGTGGGCGGCCGGCGCCGCGCGTGGCCCGCCGTGGCCCGCCCTGAGCCGGAGACCTCCAGCGTGCGTACCTCAGCTTGGACACACCCATGAGCTCGGAGAAGAAGGTGGCGATCGTCACCGGTGCTTCACTCGGCATCGGCGCGGCCGTCGCCGACGCGTTCCGCAGGCGCGGGTACGCCGTCGTCGTGACCGCCCGGTCGATCCCCTCGTCGCACGATCCGGACGTGCTCGCCGTGCCCGGCGACCTGAGTCGGCCCGGTACCGGTGCGCGGATCGTCGAGCAGGCGCTGGACCGCTTCGGCCGGGTCGACACGCTGGTGAACAACGCCGGCGTCTACCGGGAGAAGCCCTTCACCGACTACACCGACGCCGACTACGACCTGGTGACCGGTGTCAACCTGCGCGGTTTCTTCGACGTCACGCGCAGTGCCATCCCCGCGATGCTGGCGGCCGGCGACGGCGGGCACGTCCTGTGCGTGTCGACGTCGCTGGTCGACCGCGCCGACGCGCGCATACCCGCGGCGCTCGCCTCGCTGACCAAGGGCGGCCTGGTCGCGGTGACGAAGGAACTGGCCATCGAATACGCGGCCCGCCGCATCCGCGCCAACGCCGTCTCACTCGGCGTCATCCGCAATCCGCTGAACCCGGACGACCCGGGCGGCACGCTCGCCGCGCTGCACCCGCTCGGGCGGATGGGCGAGATCGACGACGTCGTCGAGGCGATCATGTACCTCGAAGGGGCCTCGTTCGTGACCGGCGAGATCCTGCACGTCGACGGCGGCCAGAGCGCCGGCTTCTGAAGGAACCGGCATCGGGAGTGATCGACCTATGCGCACTCGCAAGCAGCTGACTCCGCTCGGGGCTGTCGGCGCGGGTCTGGTGGCGGGAGCAGTCGGCACCGTCTGCATGGACACCGTGCGGTTCCTGCGCCAGCGCCGGGCCGGCGGCGAACACAACGCCCTGCACTGGGAGTTCGCCCCGGTGCGCAGCTGGCAGGAGGCGCCGGATCCCGGGCAGGTCGGACGGCGCCTGGCCGAGGCCTTCACCCGGCGCGAGCTGCCGGACAGCGCAGCGTTCCCCGTCAGCACGGTCATGCACTGGGCCTATGGAGCGGGCAACGCAGTCTCCTACGGCGTCGTCAGCGCCTCGCTGCGCAAGCCCCGCGTCCTCTACGGGCTCCCGTACGGTGCGCTCGTGTGGCTCAGTGGATACGTGGTGCTCCCGATCGCGGGACTCTACGAACCCATCTGGAGATACGACGCCAAGACGCTGGGCGATGATCTGACCGCCCACCTCGCCTACGGCCTCGGCACGAGCAGCGCTTTCTGGTTGCTGAGCAGGGCTGCCGTGTTCTCACGGCAGCTGTAGTCCGTGATCGGCTGCACCACACAGCGGGGCGCCGCGCCCTCACGGTGAGCGACAACCGTGGGCGCTGGCGCGAGGAGGCCGAGGGCGTTATCGTCGAGGTAGAACGACCGGTCTTTCTGTCGGAGGTCGATCGATCCCCACCTCCGGGTGGAGGCGGTGACGAAAACGGAGCAGGACATGCCCAGCATCCTCGGTGCACCGGCCCGGCCGGGTGCCCGCACAGTGCCGCCGTTGCGCGCGGCCCCGATGGGATCAGCGCGCCGAGCGGATCAGTCGGACCGCGTCCAGCAGGGTCGTGCGGGCCGCTGTCGAGTCGTCCAGGTAGCCGGCGACCATCGCTCCGTCGTACAGCATCAGCAGGGCGCCGGCCGCCGACTGCGGGTCGGCGTGGCCGAGCCGGTCGAGCAGGTCCTGGAAGAGGGTGCGGAGCCAGTCCCGGTGGGACGCCACCAGGCGGCGCACCGGATGGCCGGCGTCCGGGTACTCGGCGGCCGCGTTCATGAACGGCGACCCGCGAAACCCGCGCTCGCGGGCGTGCTCGGCGATCGCCTCGAAGATCAGGTCGACCGCCTCCGCAGGCGGGTGCCCCGCGGCCAGCGGTTCGGCCACCGCCCGGTAGTAGGCGTCCTTGGTCAGCAGGTAGGCCACGACGAGGTCGTCCTTGGAGGCGAAGTGCCGGTAGAAGGTCGCCTTCGTCACCCCGGCCTCGGCGATCAGCCGCTCCACCCCGATCGCGCGTACGCCCTCGTAGTAGAACAGCCGCGACGCGGCCCGGACCAGCCGCTCGCGCGGCGGCAGCTCCCGCTCGGCCTCGGTCGGTCGGCGAGTGGCGTTGGTGGTCTGCCCGGTGATGCTCACCTCCTCATTGTGCCCTCGGCCCGGCCTCGAGCGGCCTTCACCCCCGTACGGCCCGGAGCAATGGGACCGTCCGCCCCAACCCCGCA
The DNA here is from genome assembly GCF_024172095.1 of Kitasatospora cinereorecta. GTDB lineage: Bacteria > Actinomycetota > Actinomycetes > Streptomycetales > Streptomycetaceae > Kitasatospora > Kitasatospora cinereorecta. The sequence goes on from NZ_JAMZDX010000002.1 coordinate 1,489,653, forward strand.
CGGCCCGCACCATCGCGGCCGTTCATCGAAAGGCTCGAACCATGACCCGTCGTTTTGAGGGAACCGTCGCCCTGGTCACCGGAGCCTCCAGCGGTATCGGCCACGCCGCCGCCCTGGAGCTCGCCCGTGAGGGTGCGTCCGTGGCTGTGGTCGGCCGGCGCGAGGACCGTCTCGCCGACCTCGCGGCGCAGATCTCCGGTGCCGGCGGACAGGCGCTGGTCGTGCCCGCCGACATCACCGACGCCCGGGTCGCCGCGGAAGCGGTCGCGCGGACCGTCGAGGGCCTGGGTCGGCTGGACACCCTGGTCAACAACGCCGGCCTCATGCTGCTCGGACCCACCCCCGGCGCGGACCTGAACGACTGGCAGCGCATGATCGACATCAACCTCATGGGCTTGATGTACACCACCCATGCGGCCGTCCCCCACTTGGTCAAGGCTGCCGCCGATGGGCCGCGCCAGGTCGCCGACATCGTCAACATCAGCTCGCTGAACGGCCGCAACGCCTTCGCCATGTCCGCCGTGTACAGCGCCACCAAGTTCGGCGTCGGCGGCTTCAGCGAGGCGCTGCGCCAGGAACTGACACGCCAGCACGTCCGGGTGTCCGTCGTCGAGCCGGGCAGCGTCGACACCGAACTGCGCTCGCACAACCCGGAGTTCGTACAGAAGCTGATCGCCGCCGGGCTGGGCGACATCGAGCGGCTGCAGGGCCAGGACATCGCCGACGCCATCGGCTGGATCGTCACCCGCCCGAGGCACGTGGCCGTCAACGAGCTGCTCGTACGCCCCACCGAGCAGGTCTGAACGCCGAGCCGGAGCAGAGTACGACTCCGCCCGGCCACTGGAAGCAGGGGCCGGGCGGAGGACGGTCGATCTCCGGCTCTCGCCGCAGGATCGGGCAGCACGAAGCGGTCAGGAACCGACCTTGCGCTTGTTGTAGACGTCGAAGCCGACCGCCGCGAGCAGCACCAGACCCTTGATGACCTGCTGGTAGTCGGTGCCGATGCCGACCAGCGACATGCCGTTGTTGAGGACGCCGAGCACCAGGCCGCCGATGATGGCGCCGAGCACGGTGCCGACGCCGCCGGAGGCCGAGGCGCCGCCGATGAACGCGGCAGCGATCGCCTCGAGTTCGAAGTTGATACCGGCTTGCGGAGTACCGGCGTTGAGCCGCGCTGCGAAGACCATGCCGGCGAGCGCGGCCAGCACGCCCATGTTGACGAAGGCCAGGAAGACGACGCGCTTGCTCTTGACGCCGGACAGCTTCGCCGCTGCTTCGTTGCCGCCGATCGCGTAGGTGTGGCGGCCCAGGACGGAGTTGCGCATCAGGTAGCCGAAGGCGACCAGCAGCGCGCCCAGGATCAGCAGGACGATCGGGAACCCGTGGTAGCTCGCCAGCAGCAGGGTGAAGACCAGCACCGCTGCGGTGACGGCGGCGAGCTTGGCGAGGAAGAAGCCCAGCGGCAGCAGTTCGAGACCGTAGTCGGCGGCCTGCCGCCTGCCGCGGACTTCCTGGAGGACCGCCAGCGCGAGCACACCGAGGCCGAGCAGGAGGGTCAGGTTGTGGTAGTTGGTGCTCGGGCCGACCTCCGGCAGGAAGCCGCTGCTGATCTTCTGGAAACCCTTCGGGAAGGGCGCCACCGACTGGCCCTGCAGCAGGATCTGGGTGCCGCCGCGGAAGAGCAGCATGCCCGCGAGGGTCACGATGAACGAAGGGATGCCGACGTACGAGATCCAGAAGCCCTGCCAGGCCCCCGCGGCCGCACCGATCAGGAGCGCGGAGACCAGGGCGACCGGCCACGGTACAGCGTGCTTGACCATCATCACCGCGGCTGCCGCGCCGACGAAGGAGGCCAGCGAACCGACCGAGAGGTCGATGTGGCCGGCGATGATGACGATCATCATGCCGATCGCGAGGATGAGGATGTAGCTGTTCTGCTGGATCAGGTTGGTGACGTTGAGCGGCTGGAGCAGGATGCCGTCGGTCCAGATCTGGAACAGCACGATGATCAGCGCCAGCGCGACCAGCATGCCGTACTGCCGGACGTTGCCGCGCAGCGCCTGCACCAGCAGGGCGCCGACACCGCCGCGCTCCGGCTGAGGCGCGGTCGTACCCGCCGGGGCCGCCGTGGTCCCCGAGATGTCCGTGGTCTCTGTCTGGGCCATGCCTTACACCTGCTCGTCGTCGATTGCCGCGCTCACGGTCATGAGGCGCATGAGTGATTCCTGGGTCGCGTCCGCGCGGTCCACCTCGCCGGTGAGCCGGCCCTCGGCCATCGTGTAGATGCGGTCGCACATGCCGAGCAGTTCGGGCAGTTCGGAGGAGATGACCAGGACCGCCTTGCCCTGGGCGGCGAGTTCGGCGATCACCGTGTAGATCTCGGCCTTGGCGCCGATGTCGATGCCGCGGGTGGGTTCGTCGAGGATCAGCACCTCCGGCTCGGAGAAGATCCACTTGCTGAGGACGACCTTCTGCTGGTTGCCGCCGCTGAGCTTGCCGGTCTCCGCGAACACCGACGGAGCCTTGATGTTCATGGTCTTCCGGAAGGACTCGGCGACCCGGGTCTCCTCGTGCTGGTTGACCCAGCCGCGCCGGGAGACCTTGCCGAGCGCGCTGAGCGAGATGTTGCGGCTGATGTCGTCCATCAGGTTGAGGCCGAAGTGCTTGCGGTCCTCGGTGACGTAGGCGATGCCGTGGCCGATCGCCTCGGGGACGGTCCGGGTGCGGATCTCGTTGCCGTCCAGCAGTACCCGGCCACCGGCGTACCGACCGTACGAGCGGCCGAAGACGCTCATCGCCAGTTCGGTCCGGCCCGCGCCCATCAGGCCCGCGATGCCGACGATCTCGCCGCGCCGGACGTCGAGCGAGACGCCGTCGACCACCTTGCGCTGGTGGTCGATCGGGTGGTGGACGGTCCAGTCCTCGACCGCGAAGGCCACCTCGCCGATCTCCGGGGCACGCTCGGGGTAGCGGTGCTCCAGGTCGCGGCCGACCATGCCGCGGATGATCCGGTCCTCGGCGACGCCCTGCGCGTCGACGGCGATGGTCTCGATGGTGCGGCCGTCGCGCAGGATGGTGACGGAGTCGGCGACCCGGGCGATCTCGTTGAGCTTGTGCGAGATGATGATGCAGGAGATGCCCTGGGCCTTGAGCTCCAGGATGAGGTCGAGCAGCTTGCGGCTGTCCTCGTCGTTCAGCGCGGCGGTGGGCTCGTCCAGGATCAGCAGCTTGACCTCCTTCGCGAGCGCCTTGGCGATCTCGACCAGCTGCTGCTTGCCCACGCCGATGTCGGCGACCCGGGTGTGCGGGTTCTCGTGCAGGCCGACGCGTCCCAGCAGCGCCTTGGCGTGCGTCAGGGTCTTGTGCCAGCTGATGATGCCGTGGGTGGCGTGCTCGTTGCCGAGGAAGATGTTCTCGGCGATGGAGAGGTACGGCACCAGGGCGAGCTCCTGGTGGATGATCACGATGCCGCGCTGTTCGCTGGCCCGGATGTCCTTGAAGGTGCAGGGCTCGCCCTGGAAGAGGATCTCGCCCTCGTAGGAGCCGTGCGGGTGGACGCCGCTGAGCACCTTCATCAGGGTGGACTTCCCGGCGCCGTTCTCGCCGCAGACGGCGTGAACCTCGCCCGGGGCGACGCTGAGACTGACGTCGGAGAGCGCCTTGACACCGGGGAAGGACTTGCTGATCGAACGCATCTCGAGGACGGGTCCGGCCATGGTGGTGCATCCGTTCGACGGGGGGCGGTACGGGTGGGGAAGCCTGTCAGGTCGGCTGCCCCACCCGTACGCGCCCGGCTCGGTGCGGCCCTTCGGTCGGGCCGGTGGCTACTTGAGCTGGTCGGCGGTGTACTGCCCGCCGTCGACCAGCACCTTCTGGTAGTTCTCCTTGTCGACGCTGACCGGCTGAAGCAGGTAGGCCGGGACGACCTTGACCCCGTTGTTGTACTGCGAGGTGTCGTTGACCTCGGGCTTGCCGCCGGTGAGCAGGGCGTCGCCCATCTGCACCGCGACCTTTGCGAGTTCGCGGGTGTCCTTGTAGACGGTCTGGGTCTGCTCGCCCGCGATGACGGACTTCACCGAGGCGAGTTCGGCGTCCTGGCCGGTGACGATCGGCAGCGCCTTGCCCGAGCTGCCGTAGCCGACACCCTTGAGCGAGGACAGGATGCCGATCGAGATGCCGTCGTAGGGGGAGAGCACCGCGTCGACCCGGGCCGAGGTGTACGACTTGCTCAGCAGGTTGTCCATCCGGGACTGGGCGACACCGCCGTCCCAGCGCAGGGTGGCGACCTGGTTGAAGCTGGTCTGCCCGCTCTGGACGACCAGCTTCTTGTCGTCGACGTACGGCTTGAGCACGCTCATCGCGCCCTGGAAGAAGAAGGTGGCGTTGTTGTCGTCCGGCGAGCCGGCGAACAGCTCCACGTTGAACGGGCCCTTGCCGTCCTTCAGGCCGAGCTTGTCGGCGATGTAGCTGCCCTGGAGCACGCCGACCTTGTAGTTGTCGAAGGTCGCGTAGTAGTCGACGTTCTTGGTGCCGCGGATCAGCCGGTCGTAGGAGATCACCGGGATGTGCGCGTCGGCGGCCTTCTGCAGGACGTCGGTGAGCGAGGAGCCGTCGATCGCGGCGACCACCAGCAGCTTGGCGCCCTTGGTGATCATGTTCTCGATCTGCGAGACCTGGTTCTCGACGACGTTGTCGCCGTACTGCAGGTCGGTCTTGTACCCCTTGGCCTGGAAGTCCTTGACCATGTTGTTGCCGTCGTTGATCCAGCGCTCCGACGACTTGGTGGGCATCGCGATGCCGACGAGGCCGCCCTTGGCGTTGCCGCCACCGCTGCTCGCGCCGTCACCCACGCCGTTGGCGCTCTGGCCGCAGGCCGCCAGGGTCAACGTGAGGCCCGCAGCAGCGAGGCCGATCGAAACCTTCCGCACAATTCCTCCAGTGGTATGCCGCGATCGGCGCGACCTCGGCAGGGCCTCGGATCGGGTCGAGCGGGGGCGAGCGCGCGGCCCGCAGTGGGGTGGGCCCTCGGTGCGCTCGGTCGGTACGGCGGCCGGGGCGGCGGGCGGACCCGGAGGGGACCCGAACCGTGCCGCTCCGGCCTGGCGTTACCTGAGTGTTAACGCTCACAGAAATCGCGTCAAGTGCCCTGAGATCACCGTTGGGTCTCGCGCGGGCGCGGCTGGGGCGGGGTCGAACTCGGGCTTGACCTTCTGATTGTTAGCGTTAACAATCGGCAGAACGTGAGGCGCCGCGTGCGCCGATCGGGCCCGGCCGGCGTCGTGCTGTCCGGGCGCCGGCGGCGATGGCCTCAAGCCGAGCCGGCCGCCACTCGGACGCCCAGCAGCCAGGCCGATCCGCCGAACACCAGGGGCGTGACGGCAGCGCCGATGAGTACGGCGGCCAGCGGATCCGGCCCGACGGCGGCCACCGCGCAGGCCGATGTGCCGGCTGCGCACGCGGCGGCAGCGGTCAGGCGGCCGAGCGCGGAGAGGATCCGGGGCATCCGGACCGGGATGCCCCTGTGCTTGAGACGGCTCAGCAGCAGCCCGGACGTCAGGGTGATTCCCGCGGCATTGCCGGCGGCCAGGCCCGATGCCCCGAAAGCCGGTACGGCGAGGATGCTGACGGCCACGGTGGCAGCGAGTCCTGCCGTCATCGCGGCCGTGGGGAACCATCCGCCCCGGTCCGTACCGGCGGCTGCTGTTCCCCCGCCGTCGTCGAGCACGCGGACGACGGGCCGGACGGAGAAGAACGGCCGGGCCACGGCGCCGACCAGGGCCTGGCCCAGCAGCCCGAGGCAGTAGACCCGCATGACGGTCGCGCAGGCCGCGGTGTCGGCGGCCGTGAAGGCGCCGCGCTGAAAGAGCAGGGTGACGACCTGTGGGGCACAGGCCACCAGGAAGGCGGTGGCGGCGAGTGCGATCGCGGCGACTATCCGGAGATCCTTCTCGGTCCGCTCCCGTGCGTGTTCGGTGTCGCCCTTCGCCATCGCCAGCGCCACCACGGGGAGGCTGACCGTACTGATCATCACCGCCAGCGCCATCGGCATCTGGGCGACCTTCTCGGCGTAGTTCAGGTGCGAGATGGTGCCCGGGGCCAGGGATGACGCCAGGGCGCGCTCGATGTAGACCTGGCACTGGCGGGTCAGGGCGAACACCACGACCGGCAGCAGCACCTGAAGACCCAGGATGGTCACCGCAGCGGGTGTGCCGCCCGGACGCGGCAGCCCGAGGCTGCTCTTCAGCCGGCAGCAATGGCGACTGAAGGCGGGCAGGACGGCTGCGACCATCAGGACGCCGCCGACGGCGACCCCCAGCGCTGTGGCCCGGACGCCGAGGCTGTTGTGCCCCAGGGCCGTCACACCCACGATGCCGAGGTTGTAGGCGATGTAGACGGTGGCGGGGATGGTGAAGTGCTGGTGAGCGCGCAGCCCTGACGCGAGGTAGCCGCTGATGCCGAAGGTGACGACTGTCAGCGAGGTGAGCCGGGTGCAGGTGACGGCGAGCGCCGGGTCGGGCAGGCCGGGGGCGAGCAGGGCGACCAGATGGGGCGCACCCCACGCGGTGGCGGCGGACACGGCGGCGAGCATCAGGCACAGCCGTGGGAGGGTGGCGGCGACGAGCGTTCGGACCGGGTCGGAGGTCTCCACTGCCGCGTCCCCGGCGGCCGAGGTCCGCCGTGCGGCGAGCGCGGCGCTGAAGGCGGGCATCATCAGCAGCGGCATGGCGCTGTCGATCAGGAGTGGAGCCGCCGTCTCCGGCACGCTCCAGGCCACCAGGAAGGCGTCGGTGCCCCGGCCCGCGCCGAAATAGCGAGCCAGCAGCAGGTCACGGACGAGTCCGAGCAGGGAGGCGGCCAGGCTGAGCGCGGCGGTGACTCCGAACGCACGGGCCAGGGGCCGGCCTTCTCGCGGCTCTGTGGGTGTCCGCTCGGGTGGCGGCGCAGTGGTCCCATGCACCTCGGCTGAACCTCCGGACCTCAGCGTGGTGTGCGGAGGGCGCGCACCCGGTTGCGGACCTCGGCCAGCCACGGCAGGCGGGCGCGGGCGTGCCGGACTGCGGCGCCCCGCAGGTGGACGGCGCTGCCATACACCGCGACGGCGAGTCGGCCGCCGATGAACAGGCGTTCGTTCTGGGCCTGTTCGGGACGCCACCGCTGCTTGTACGCCTCCGTGCCGCGCAGCAGGTTGACCTCGCTCCGGTCGGTGCTTACGGCATACGAGAGACACCCGGAGAGGAGCATGCCGGAGATGTCCAGGCGGTCACGTACCTTCGGATGCACGCCGTACAGGTAAAGGCCCGTGAAGTCCGGCCCGAGGACCGTGAGATGGCAGGCGATCAGCTCACCGTCCAGCCAGTACCGGTGGAGTGCGGCTCGGTCGGCCGCCGCCATGGCCGTGATCGCGCGGGTCAGGTGCGCGGCGAACCGCTCGCGCAGGTGCTCGGGAGTCACTCCGCGTCCACGCCACTGGAGTTCGTGCAGGCGCAACAGATCGGCGACGGCAGCCGGGACCTCGTCCGGAGGGGTCTGCCGCGCGGTGACTCCCACCGCGGCGAGCCTGCGGAGCTTGGCCCGGGAGCGCTTGGCGGAGTGGGCGGGCAGGCGGGCCAGGAGTTCCTCCACCGGGACGCCGGGCAGGGACTGGCAGAGCGAGTCGGGCAGACGGCGCGACGCGCCCTGCCAATGGGGCAGCAGCCGGTGAGCGGCCGCGGTGGGGCGGACCTCGCGCAGGTCGAGCAGGGACCACGGCCGGTTGAGGGGCAGCACGCGGGCGAGTACCGCCGCGGCCTCGGCCGCATGGTCGTCGTCCAGGAGGACGTCACCGAAATCGCTGAGGCCGGCGCCGATCGGCACCAGCCTGGGCAGGGGGAACAGCCGGAGCATCAGTGGCGCGGCGGCGACCAGCTTTCCCTGCCTGCGCACCAGCACCAGGCGCAGCCGTCCGGGCCGACCGTAGGAGCGCCACCAGGAATCCAGCCAGGCGTGACACTGGAACGGGGTGGCCGCTGAGCAGCGGTCCACCAGGTCGTCCCACTCCGCGGCGAGGTCGGCGAAGTCCTGGTGGTGGCGATGCTCCGACACCGACCAGTCGGGTCCGACGGCCGATGAGTTGAACGGACGCGCCCCGTACGCGGTCGCCGGAGTGCTCGGACTCCGCTGCGACCGGGCCGCGGGCGTTCGGTGCGGATGGTTCGGCAGAGCAGGCGGTGAAGTCGGCCGCGTCACGGAGATTTCCCATCAGTCGGATCACTCGGGGACATGGCCGCCCCCGCGGTCGGGTTACCACGGCCGGCGACGACCGCAGGGGCACCGGGTCGGTCGGCATCGCCGGAGCGGTTCAACACCGCCGTGCGAAGCCCGCGCATCAGGTGGCGGGCACGCTTCGCCTTCAGCCGCCACGCTCCGTCGTGATCTCCGACGTAGCACCGGGGCAGTGCCCATCGCCCGGTGAGCGCGGAGTGATCGATGGCGCACGCGTGCTGGTAGCCGGCGTCCCGTACGGCCGAGACTGCCGCCTGATCGACCGCGCCGTACGGGTAGCAGAACCCTCGCACCGGTCGGCCCGTGAGCCCTTCGAGGATCTCCCGGCTGGTGGCACTCTCCGCCGCCAGATCGGCGGCGGGCAGACCCGTCAGCCGCACGTGCATGAGCCCGTGCGAGCCGATCTCCACTCCCGCGTCGGCGAGTTCCCTGACCTGCTCGGCGGTGAGCAGGTCCTTGCGGGGCGCGCCGGCGTCCCACGCGTTGTAGCCGCCGAGCCGTCCGGCGAGCAGATAGACCGTGGCGCCGAAGCCATGTTCGGCGAGGACGGGCATGACCTGGGTGGCGAAGTCGGCGTAGCCGTCGTCGAAGGTGAGCCCCACCAAGGAGGCCGCCTTCCCCCGGGCCTGCGCGTCCAGGAGCTCCTCGACGCCGACACCGCGCAGCCCGCTCTCGGCCAGCCAGTTCATCTGCTCGGCGAAGCGATGGGGCATGACGGTCAGCAGATTCGGATCCTGCTCGTAGACGTCCACGGAGTGGTACATCAACACCCACGGTGCCTGCAACGGACTCACCGGTGGCGCATGGACCTCTCCACCGAGCGGTGCAACGACCATCGAGGTCATCTCCTTTCCCGGCACAACGACGCACGATGCTGATCCGGCACGACGGCCGGCAGCCAATGATGACGACCAGTCAGGCGACACTGCTGCCAACGTAGCGTGGGGCAGGCGGTGGCCCGTACCCGCGGATGCCGGGCTCACTCGCCCGGCGGAGACATTCGCCCGTCCGGGCGATGGCCGCGGTCGCCGCCTGGACGGCGCTACGTCGCGATCGGGCCTGAGTTCGTCGTCAGTGGCCGTCGGCCGTCGTCCGGGTGGCGCTCGCCTTCATGCCCGGAGGACCGGGGGCGACCAAGCGTCCGGCCGGCCGCCGGTCGAACGGCTGAAGGCGGGGGAACGACCGCCGCAGTTCGTCGTCCTCTGCTGGGACGGCGTGGTGGAGGACCCCCGCAGCACCAGGTCGGCACGGCCAGCATCGCCTTCCCGACCGGCGGTCAGGTCAGGGCGACCCTGGCGCAGATCGGCCAGGCCTGGCTGGACGGCGACGAGATCGCGACCGGCTTCAACGGCCAGTTCTGCGGCCCCAAGGGCGCGCCGGACCGGAGCACCGAGGACTGGCGAACGAGATCGACCAGGCATACTCGCCCGTCCGGTTCTGGAAGACCGACACCGGCTTCGCCGACCACCCCCGCTGCCCTACGACTACCGCAGCGGCCAGGGCGTCGAGCCGGCGGCCCCGGGACCGGAGGGCGGTCGGCGAGGAGCCCGGCCGCCTCGGTGGCGGACGGGAGGAACGCGCGTGAGATCAGATCCTCGTACGGCTCGCGCGTGGGTTCGGTCAGCAGCGGCCAGCCGCCGGGCGCTGCCAGGGCGGCGAGCCGGCGGGCCGTGGCGCCGGGATACCGGGCGCCGGCCAGCACCCCGGTGGAGACGACGATGTCGAAGGAGCGCGCTCGCAGAGGGTGCGGGCCGGGTTCCGCGTGCATGTCGAAGCACGCCAACCGAACCCGGGCATGGCGGGCCAGCCGGGCGGGTGCCGCACCGAGCAGGAGTTCCGAGGGATCGGTGCACAGATAGTCGACCGCCGGGCCGGGTGAGCCCTCGGCCGCGAGCGCTCCCGCGGCGGCGGCGGTGCCCCCGGTGGCGGCGCCGAGCTCCAGCACCTGCAGGGAGCGGGAACCGCAGCCGGTCTCCCGCTGGCCGTGGCGCGCCCGGTACCTGGGTCGCCGCAGTCCCGAGACATGGGGCGAATCCCACAGCTGGGCCATGACCGATTCGGGCATGGCTCAGGGGCGGCCCAGTCGTACCCTATGGGTTCCCGTCACGGACATGACCAGTGAGTACACCGAGGTCGTTGCAGTGATGAAGAGCCGGTTGTTCTTCGGCCCGCCGAAGGTGAGGTTGGAGACCGGCTCGGGGACGAGAAGGCGCCCGATGAGCGTGCCGTCCGGGTCGTAGCAGTGCACGCCGTCGCCAAGGGCAGCCGCCCACAGGCGGCCGTCGCAGTCGAAGCGGATGTTGTCGAATCCGCTGTGCGGGGCCTCGGCGAAGACTTTGCCGTCCGACAGCGTGTCGTCCTCCAGGACGTCGAAGACGAGGATCTGCCGGGCCCGGCTGTCCGACACGTAGAGCTGCGCCTCGTCGAGCGAGAAGACCAGCCCGTTCGGTCCGGCGAAGCCGTCCGCGACCAGCCGGACCTCGCCGCTGTTCGGGTCGATCCGGTAGACGTTGCACGCACCGATCTCGCTCTCGGCGCGGTGGCCCTCGTAGTCGCTGATGAGGCCGAAGTCCGGGTCGGAGAACCAGACCGAGCCGTCGGAGCGGACCACCGCGTCATTGGGCGAGTTGAGCCGGCGGCCCCCGTGGTGGGCGGCGAGGACAGTGATCGTGCCGTCGTGTTCGGTACGGGCCACCCGGCGGTTGCCCTGCTCGCAGGTGATCAGGCGGCCTTCGCCGTCCAGCGTGTTCCCGTTGCTGTGTCCGGCGGGTGAGCGCAGGACGCTCACCGCGCCGGTGGCCTCGTCCCAGCGCAGTATGCGGTCGTTGGGGATGTCGCTCCAGACCAGTTGGCGCCAGGCCGGGAGGTAGAGCGGCCCCTCCGCCCAGCGGCAGTCGCCGTACAACTGCTCCAACCGCATGTCGCCGAAGGTGCACCGGCCGGTGCGGAAGCGCTCGTCCAGGATCTCGTACAGGCCGTGCTCGATGGTGCTGGACATGGTTCACCTAGTTCCGTGTCTGAGGGTGCGGAGCGTGGGAGACGACCCAGGTGGTGAACGACTCGGCCGCGTCGACGACGGCTTCGAAGCGGGGGGAGGAGTGAAGGTCGAAGGCGTGCTGGGCGCCGTGGAGTTCGGCGTAGACCACGGGATTGGCAGAGGCGCGGCGCAGGGCGTCGGCGAAGACCCTGGCGCCCTCGATCGGGACCATCGTGTCGTTGTCACCGTGGGCGATGAAGAACGGCGGGGCGTCGGCGGAGACATGGGCGAGCGGTGAGGAGTGCGCACCCTGCCCGTAGTAGTTCCCGAAGTAGCCGTTGAGGGCGATGACGGCGGTGACGGAGGTGTCGGCGTTCTCGAAACCGGGTTGGAAGGCGGGGTCGCCGGGGGTCAGGGCCGCCAGCGCGGCCATGTGTCCGCCGGCCGAACTGCCCGACACGACGAGGACGGCGGGATCGCCGCCGTACTCGCCGCTGTGCGCGCGTACCCAGGCGATGACCCGCTTGAGGTCGATCAGGTGCTCGGGGTGCTTGACGCCGGGCCGCAGGCGGTAGTTGGCGCTGACACACACCCACCCGTGGGAGGCGAAGCGGTACAGCAGGGGTAGGGACTGGCTGTTCTTTCTGCCGTGGTGGTAGCCCCCGCCGTGCAGGTGGATCAGTACGGGTGCGCCTGTCGGGCGCGTGCGGTGGTGGTAGACGTCGAGCAGGTTCCTCCGGCCGGCGGGGCCGTAGCTGATGTTCGGCACCCGGACGACAGCGCGGCGGCGGCCCCTGGCGAACGGGGCGGCCAGGATGCGGGCCCAGGGACGTGGCCGGCGCGGCCGCGCGTCCGGTGCGGGGGTGGTCGGGGCGGGCCGGTGCGTGTCCAGAGCCTCGGCCAGGGCGAGGTCGAGTGCGTTGCGCGCCCGAAGCCCGCGGGCGGCGACCAGCGCGAGGCCGCCGGCGGTCAGCGCCGCCAGTCCCGTCGCCACGCCGCCCCCCGGGGAGGCGAGGTCGCCCTCCGTGAGGGCCAGCAGGGTGGACAGCAGCAGCCAGGCCAGCGCGGCGAACGGCACCTCGTTGACGGGCGCGGCGAACCAGAAGGACAGCTGGGCGAGGGGCTCCGGTCTGCGGGCCGGGACCAGTGCGCTCAGCGTGCAGAGCGCGAGGAGCAGGACGGACACCAGGTAGCCGAACGGCACGGGGACCGCCTCCAGTTCACATCCGAGAGTTCGGGCGTCAGAGAATCACCACACTTGTGGTACCACTACTGGGGTAGTCTGGGCAAGTGAACAGAGAACGCCGAGATCACCTCCGGGATGCCGCGATCGACGTCCTGGCGCAGTCCGGCGGGCGGGGGCTGACCCACCGGGCCGTCGACGCCTCCGCGGGAATGCCGCCGGGCACCGCCAAGAACTACTTCCCGACCAGGGATGCCCTGCTGCAGGCCGCGGCCGACCGCTGCCAGGAGCTGTACGAGCAGATCCCCAGGCCGGTGCCCGCCGACCGGGAGCACCTCGTCCTGATGCTGGCCACTCTCCTGCGGAACGCCGCCGGCCCGGGCAGGTCCCGGCTGCTCGCGTACCTGGAACTCCAATGCGAGGCCGCGCGCCGGCCCTCGCTCGCCACCGTCCTCGACACCATCGCCGCGGCTGACTTCGCCCACTTCGAGGAGGCTCAGCGCGCCGCCGGGCTGCCCGTCACCGCGCACCGCGCAGCCACCGTCACTCTGGCCGTGCACGCCGCCTTTCCGAGCCTGCTGGCCGGCGGCCGGCGCACGCTGGCTGCCACCGGCCTGGACGACCACGAGGGGTTCGTCCGCAATCTCCTGCACTCGGTCTACGGCCCGTAGGCCCCGTCGTCGCCGCCATCACCGCCACCGCCATGCCCTGCGCCGACAGCAGCGTCATCCCGGCCCGTCGCCAGGCCGCCGCCGACGCGGTGCCCCTGCGGACAGTCCGCAAGGGCGGCCTGCCTCGTCGTCATGGATCTCCCGCACCCGCACGCGTTCGGCCACGTGATCATCCTGACCGCCCGATGCCGTCCGGCCCGGCGGCCGGACGGCACGTCACAACGGGGCGAACGTCGCTTGCTTGCTTGCTTGCTTGCGCGGGGCGGGCTCAGGCCTTCGTGTAGCGGGCGTGGTCGATGTGCCAGATGTAGGAGCAGGCGATGGATTCCAGGGCTTCGGCGTGCTGCTGCAGCGGGGCCGAGTCGCTGGTCGCGAGTCGGCCGATCCCGTGCCGGGCAGTCGCGGCGTGCTCTTCCCCGAGGCGGGAAGCTGCCGCGTACGCGGTGGGAATGTCGCAGCTCTCCGCTCTCGTGATCAAGGAGATGAGGTTCAGCGAGTTCGGGACGCCCTTGGCGGATTCCCTCGCGTAGGAGCCGAGGTCGTTCAGCAGGCCGGCGAGGTCTGCGACGGCCGACTCGGGTTGCCGCACTGCCGGGGAGTTGCGCGCTTCGTCCGGCAGCTCGTACCGCAGGGCGACTTCGGCAACGGCGATGAGGGTTCGCACGAGCACGGTGTGGGGGCGTACCGCGAGGTAGTCGTGCATCCGGACGTGATCGGGTTCGGCCAGGTGGTGCGCTTCCCAGAGCATGCCGAAGAGGACGTCCCGCAGGCAGCCGGTGACCCGCAGGTACTGGGCGGCCGTGGCCCGGGTCCGCAGCCTCGTGAGGAGGTCGTGGAGTGCTTCGTCGAAGGGTCCGGCGTCGCCGGGCGGCTCGCCGTCGGCCAGGAGATGGACGAAACCCTGGATCCGGCGCACCAGTCGGGCCGGGCTGCCGGCCGCCGTCGCCTCGCCGTAGGTGTCGTCGAACGCGGTGAGCCACAGGAAGAGGTCCGCGCACAGGACGAGGCCGTCCGGCTCGGCGGTGGGAAAGGTCCGGGCCACCCCGTGCGCCACGATGTCGCAGAGGGTACGCCGTGCGTCGGGCGGACCGAGGAGCGGGAACCGGTGGAGCCATTGCCCCAGGTGCGCCTGGATCCGGTCCGCGTGCGGGCTGGTCGGGAAGGGGCCGGGGAAGGTACGGGAGACGTCGGGCATGGGCAGGGTGGCGACACCCGTCCGGTCGGTGGTGGTCACGCTGCCTCCCGCGCCGCTGCGTGCTCTCTGGCCTCCAGGACCATGTGGAGGGAGGAGGGGTGGACGGTGATGGCGGGTACGGGCCGCACCGTGGTGCCGGGCGTGTGCCGCAGGGTCCAGCGGGAGGCGATGAGGGCGGTCAGGACCGTGGCCTCGGCCCAGGTGAACCCGTCGCCGATGCACATGCGCTTTCCGGCGCCGAAGGGGATGTACGCGCCCCTGGGAGGCTGCGGTCGCTCGGGGAGCCAGCGGTCCGGGTCGAACCGCAGCGGGTCGTGGTAGAGCTCCGGGTCCCGGTGGAGCGCGTACGGGCTCCAGATCAGGTCGGCGCCGGCGGGCAGGAGCGCGGTGCCGAGCCGCACCGGGACGGTGGCCTGGCGGGTCACGATCCAGCCGGGGTTGTGCAGGCGCAGCGTCTCGGTGACGAGTCTGCGGGTGTAGTCGAGCCGGGGAAGGTGGTCCGCGGTGAGCCGGTCGCCGGCCAGTACGGTGTCGACCTCGTGGTGAAGCCGTTCCTCGATGTCGGGGTTGCGGCCCAGTTCGTGGAGGAGCCACGCCATGGTGACCGCGGTGGTTTCGGAGCCGGCGGCCAGCAGTGCGGTGACCTCGGAGAGGATCTCGTCGTCGTCCAGGGGCCGGCCGTCCTCGTCGCGGGCTTCGAGGAGCAGGGAGACGACGTTGTCGTGGGCCCCGGGGTCCGTCCGGTGGGCGGTGACGATGTCGCCGACCGTCCGGCGCAGCAGCGCATTTGCGGCCCGGAGCTTGCGGTTGCCCGGGAGCGGCAGCCCCTCCCAGGCGGAGACCGGTGAGACGGTGCGCCGGATGGCGGCCTGAAAGACGGTGTCGACGCTGTTCATGATGGCTTGCGCGGGATCGCGGGCGGGCTCGGAGTCGAACAGCAGCGACATGACGACGCCCTGGGTGATGAGCTGAAGCTCGTTCAGCACGTCGAGGCGTGCCCCGTGTTCCCAGGTCCGGAGCGCGGCCTCCGCGGTGGTGCTCATCCGGTCGATGTAGGAGTTGATGCGCTCGCGGTGGAATGCCGGCTGCATCAGGCGGCGGCGCTGCAGGTGCTGCTTCCCTTCGGCGATCGGCAGGGGTGATCCGCCGAACAGGCGGAGCTTGTCGAAGAGCCGGCCCTTGCTGAAGTTCGCGGACTGGGCGGTGAGCATCTCCCAGATGAGTTCGGGCGAGTTGACGACGAACACCGGCCGCGGGCCGACCCCGATCTGCACCACGTCGCCATGGCTGCGCAGCTCCTGCATGAACGCCAGCCGGTCCCGGAGCAGCGGCATCAGGTGTCCGACGGCGGGCAGGCGCCCTGGCGCGTGCGGCGGGGTCGTGGCGTCGGCGGTCACGGGAGGTACTCCGTTTCGTGGCGGGTCCGCAGCAGCCGGCGGGCGGCGACGACCTCGGCCTGGATCATTGCTTCGGGTGCGTAGAGGGTCTTGTCGTGCCAGAGGGCGGGGTGCCGGTGGCCGGGCGTGCCGGCGGTCGCGCGCAGGAAGGCCTCGGCGCGGTCCAGGGCGCGGTTGTGCGCCGTACCGGACGTGCAGAGCAGGATCTTCACCGCGTAGGCGGTCTCCTCGGCGGTGCCGCCCCAGATGCCCCAGGACCCGTCGTCGTGCTGGGTGGCCAGCACCCATGCGGCCGCCGCCTCGATCGCCCGGCGCCGCCGGAGGCCGCGGAGGGGTGCCAGTGCGGTCACGCACCGTTCGGTGGCGTAGTACGGGGAGGCGTGCCACTTGTCGGTCCAGTGGCCCTGCGGCTGCTGGTGCTCGATGATCCAGTCGGCCACCCGGCCCATGACGAGGCGGTGCGTCTCCGCCTCCTCGGGGTGGTGGCGGAGATAGGCGTGGAGGGACTGGAGGGCGTGTGCGTTGGCGCTGAGGGATCCGGTGTCCTCGCCGATGTAGCAGTCGTAGTGGCGACCGTTGTCGAACATGGCGAGCGGAGCGGGATCGCGGGGCCGGTCGACCAGGGCCGCGACGAGTACGGCCATGGCGGTGTCGTCGGCGTCCACCATCAGCCCGGGTGTGCCTCGGACACCCTCGGTGTCGTAGATGCGGTCGACCCACCTGCGCAGGGTGGGCACCCCGGCGGGCGGCAGACCGGTACGCGCCAGCGCGGCGGCGACCCAGAGCCGTTCGAACACCGTGATCGGTGCCGCTTCCGGGAAGAGGCCGCCGTAGCGGTGTGCCACGGCGGCGAGCTCGTCCACCGCACGCTGCCGCTGCGGGGAGTGGGGTGCGGAGGCGGCCCAGGCCGCGGTGGCGGCCGGGGAGCTGCCGAGCAGCCCGTCCGCCTCGGGCAGCAGCGTGTCCGGGATGTGTCGGGCGACGCCTTCGAAGGTGTGGTGGAGCTTGAGCGGGACTCCGCCGGCGGCTCTGCACTTACCCGCTACTGCTTCGGGGGCCGCGGCGTGGTAGCCGCCCGGGACGGCGGGACGTGAGCCGCGGTGCCAGGGCCCGAGGTGCGGAAGATCGGCGACCGGGGGCCGGTCGAGACGCTCGTTGACGGCGGCGACCAGACTCGGGACCAGGATCTCGGCGGCTGCGGTGTCCGGCCACGGCCCGGCCGACGGCAGGTCGGCCAGCGCGGCGAGTCCCCTGGCAGCCGCTGCGGCGAGACGGTGCGTCGCACCGCCGGCCCCGGGCTCCCGCTGCAGCACCGCGAGCACCGCCTCGACGGCGCTCAACGTGGGCAGGAGCCGGTAGGGCGCGGGTCCGTCGCCCCAGCTGCCGTCGTCGGCCTGTTCGCGGAGCAGGTGGTCGACCCGGGTCTGTCCGCCGGGCAGCCACGGCGCCGTGGACAGCACGCGGGCTGTTTCGTAGAGGGACGGGCGGACGCTGCCCCAGGGGTCGGCGTCGACCGCGCTGATCAACCGCTCCGCTGCGCCGACCTGGGTGGCGTCCTCCGGGTGGTGCTCGACGAGCGCCGTCGCCAGGGCTGTGCCGGTCCGGTGGTGCTGGTACTCGTTCATGCCTGCCTCGCAGTTGCGGATCCGGCGATGTCCCGCAGCGCCGCGCGGGCGCCGGCCGGGAAAGGGGCGTTGTCGAGGGCCGTCAGCGCTTGGTCCCGCCGGGTCCGGATCATCTCCTCCACGGCCTGCCGGGCTCCGGTGCTCTCGAGGATGGACCGGACCACGGCAGCGTCCCGCTCGGTGAGGCCCCGTCTGCCGAACCGTGCGCGCAGCGACCGCAGCTCGCGGCGGGAGGCCCGCTGGGCCGCGAGGGCCATGAGCACCGTGGCCTTGCCCGCGCGCACGTCGTCCAGCACCGACTTCCCCGTCTCCAGGGGATCGCCGAAGACGCCGAGGAGGTCGTCGCGGAGTTGAAAGGCCTCGCCGAGCGGCAGCGCGAAGGCGCTCAGGGAGGCGTCGACCCCAGCGGTGGCGCCGGCGAGCGCCGCGCCGATGTGGAGCGGCCGCTCGACGGTGTACTTCGCCGTCTTGTACCGGATGACCTGGACCGCGGTGTCGACGTCGTCGGACAGCCGGCCGGTGGTCTGCAGGTCCAGGTACTGGCCGTAGAGCACCTCGCTGCGCATCTCGTCCAGGAGCGGCAGGACCTGCTCGGGGCTCCGGACCGTCAGGCTCGCTCCGTGCAGCAGTTCGTCGGACCAGATCAGTGCGAGGTCCCCGAGGAGCACGGCAGCGCCCAGGCCGTGTTCCTCGGCCCGGTCGGCCGGGCCGCCGTTGGCGGTGTAGGCGGCGGCCAGCGCGCGGTGGGCGGAGGGCTGGCCGCGACGGGTGTCGCTGGCGTCCATCACGTCGTCGTGGATGAGGGCGAACGCCTGGAAGAGTTCGAGGCCGGCCGCGGCACGGACGGCCGGCGCGTGGTCGCCCGCTCCGCCGCCGGCGTACCAGCCGCACACACACAGCAGGGGGCGCAGGCGCTTTCCGCCTGCCAGGAAGGTGCGGAGCTGGGCTATGAGCGATGGCAGTTCCGGGCCGGGCGCGGACTGTTCCTTGGCATCCAGGAACGTGGCCAGCGCCGCGTCGACCTCCCGCCGCACGGCCGCGAGGTCCGGTGCGGCGGGAGGGGGTACGACGTCGAGCGCGGGTGCCGGGCGTCTCATGTCGTCAAGAACGGCCAATGCGTGTTCCTTTGGCGAGCAGAAATGGTCACGAACGCACATCCCCAGACGTTTCAGCTGTCACGCCTGGTCCCGGTGTGGCGGAAAACACCCCGTCACCATGGATCGATTCGTGGGTGCGATGCCGTGCCCGGGTGGTATGCGCACGCGCTGTCGACGCTGCTACGCCGACACGCGATCCGTGACCGGTTCGGCCGGCCGCTGCCCGGAGGGGCTCCCGTGGCGCCGCGGGTCGGCGGGGTGAAGCGGGGTGAACCGGGCGGGCAGCGCCGTCAGGCTCCGGTAGATCGGGCCGCCGCGGTACGCCAGTTCCGCCGGTGGCACGGCGAGCTTGATGTCGGGCAGATAGGCGGTGAGCCGTTCGATCGCCGCGGTGGCGACGAGGACGGCCGTGGAGCGCGCCGGGCAGGTGTGAGGGCCTGCGGCGAAGGCCAGGTGGGCCTTGTTGCCGGAGCGGTGGTCCTCGTTCGGCGGGTTGCTGTGCGGGCAGGAGTTGGCGGCCGCGTAGGAGACCATCACGGGGGCGCCGGCCCGAATGACCGCACCGTAGAACTCGACGTCGTACCTGGGGAAGTGAAGGCTGTAGTTCGCCAGCGGGGAGTCGTTCCACAGCGCCTCGTCGATCGCGTGCTGGATCGGCAGGCTCCCGCTGGTGAGGCTGCCGAAGTAGCGGTCGTCCGAGAGCATGCGGGCGAGCGTGCTGGCGATGAGGTTGGTCAGCGGTTCGTTGCCCGCACCGAAGACGATGATGACCTGCTGGAGGACGTCCTCCGGACTCAGCCCGTTCGGGTGGTCGATGAACCACGAGGTCAGGTCCTGTCCGCGCTGTTGAGCCTTGGCGGCGTACAGGCTGGTGAGGTACTCGTTCAGCGACTGCGCGCCCTCGGCCATCCGCTCGGGATCGGAGCTCACCATCCCGGTCAGCGCCTTCATGAGGCGCGGGGCGTACTCGTCGGGCATGCCGAACAGCGCATTGAAGACCATCAGGGGGATCTGCTGCGCGTACTGGGCGACCAGGTCGACCTCGCCGTCCTTCGCGAACTGCTGGAGGAGCGTGTCGGCGTAGCGGAAGGTCAGGTTGCGGACGTCGTGGGGGTCGAGAAGGTTGAAGCTGTCCGTGATGACGCTGCGCAGATGGGCGTGGTGGGAGCCGTCGGCGAAGAACAGGCTGGGCCGCCACTGCACGTGCGGCATGAGGGGGCTGTCCGGCGGGACCTGGTTCATCCACTGGCGGGTGTCCTTGGACCAGGTCTCCGTGTCGTGGAGGAGGTCGAGGGCGGCGCGGTAGTCGGTGACCAGGTGGACGACGACGCCGGGGGAGATCTCCGCGAGGCCGACCGGCCCCTGCAGGCGCAGCAGTTCGTAGCTTCGCCCGGGGTCCGCATCGTGTTCTGGCCCGTGTATGCGTACCGGGACTGCGGGAGGAGTGGCGGTCACGACGTCTTGTCTCCGGCTCGGGCTATCAGGTGGGCGGTCAGGGCGATGAGCGCGTCCAGGGTGGAGTCCTTGTCCCGGGCGTCGCAGGTCACCAGCGGGGTCTGCGCGTCCAGGTCGAGCTTGGAGCGCAGGGTGTCGAGGGTGTGGTCCGGCGAGGTCGGGAACGTGTTCACGGCCACCGCGTAGTCCAGGCCGCGTTCCTCGATGAGGTCCATGACCTCGAACGACTGTTCCAGGCGGCGGGTGTCGGCCAGGACGAGGGCACCGATGGCGCCGTCGGCGATGTCCTCCCACAGGGGCAGGAAGCGACGCTGCCCGGGGGTGCCGTACAGGTACAGGACCACCTTGGCCTGCGGCACGGTCAGGCGGCCGAAGTCGATGGCGACCGTGGTGGTCGTCTTCTCGCGCAGGCCGTCGAGGGTGAGGTCGTCCGCCGATGCGGCGGCGTCGGTCATCACCTCGTCGGTGTGCAGCGTCGGGATCTCGGACAGGGTCCTGATCGCGGTGGTCTTCCCGATGCCGAGGGGGCCTGCCACCAGGATCTTCAGCCGCTGGTGGTCGCCCTCGGGCAGATAGACAGGACTCGGGCTAGTGCTGCTTGAGTGCGCGAAGTCCATTCAGCACCTCTTCCAGGAGTTCTTTCGACGGACGATCGGCGTTTGGGTCGGGTTGTAAGCCGTAGGGGGCCGGCACGCGAACCTGCAGGTGGCCGCCGTCGAGGAGTTGGGACAGCAGGACTTTGCACACACCGGTCTGCAGACGGAGGTAGGCGGCCGTCTCACTGACGGTCAGAGCGCCTCCCGTGAGCAGGGAGATGATCCGCTGCTGCACGGGGGTGTGGTGAGAGGCGGGCGGAAGACCCGTGGCGACCACGGCCATGAGCGAATGGAGGGTGTTGCGGGTCGGGGTGCCGACGCCCCGGGTCGCCAGGTAGCTGGGGATCATCCGTCGCCGCTTCGGGGAGCGACTCATGACGCCTCCTGTGTGCGGGCCGGAACGGACATCAGCTGTTCGCCGAGCTTCTTGGCCTGCCGGGCCATGATGTGCGCGACCGTACCCATCGGCATGTCGAGGCCTCCGGCGACGGCGATGAAGGTGTTGGTGCGGGCGCCGGCCGGCATGATCATGTACGTGCCGTGGGTGTTCTGCACGGTGATGGTCGTGATGGGGGTCCCGTCCGGGGCTTCCAGCGCCGCGTTGGCCGCGGCGCGGGCGGCGCCGTGCAGAGCGGCCGTCATGGCGGAGATGCCTTCCGCGGTCTCCCGGAGGAGCCCTTCCGTCGCGCCGATGACCATGCCGTCGCTCGACAGGATGAGGGCGTGCTTGACCTCCTTGCTGACTTCGGTGATGGGATTCAGGACCCACGACGGGTCCTTGATCACGGGGCGCGAGGTGGAGAGGATCACTGTGCTTCCTTCGAGTCGGTGGGGGCGTTGCCGGCGGCGAGGCCCGCCTGGAACTGGCTCCAGGTGTCACGAGCCGCTTCCGGGTTCAACTCCCGGGGCTCGACGTCGGGAGCATCGCTGCGGGTGCGCTCCGTGCGGGCGCGCCGACGGCGCTGGGGCAGCTCGTCGCCGTCGTCCGGTGTGCTGTTCGAGGCGGTCGGCATGGGCCACTGCGGTGCCGCGGGGGGTGCGGCAGGCAGGGGAGCCATCGCCGAGATCGGTTCCATTTCCTCGTCGATCGTGGTCAACAGGTGCGGAGGGATGGCGAGGATCGCGCGGACCCCGCCGTAGGGGGAGACCTGGTCGATCGAGACCTGGAAGCCGTGGTCGGCGACGAGCCGGCCGATGGCTGCGAGGCCGAGGGCCGGCGGATCGCCGAGCTCGGTGAGGAGCGTGTCCTGCTGGCCCTCACCCGAGACCAGGCGGACACCGCGGCGGACAGCCTCCGCACCCATGCCCGTGCCCGCGTCGTCGATGGTGATGCAGACGCTGCCACCGCCGGTCTGGATCACATTGGCTTCCACCGCGAGGTCGTCACGGGAGTGCTCCAGGGCGTTGGCCATGAGCTCGGTGAGAGCCACGGCGATGGGCTCCGCGGCGCGACCGACGACCGCGAGGTTCGAATCGAGCAGCCGGGAACCGATCTTGATGCGTTCGTAGCCGTGGAGCCGGGACGAGGCCCCGCTGACGATCTCGACCACGTAGGTGTCGGGACGCACGTGGCCGGGCCACGCTCCGCAGACGATCGCGGCCTTCTGGACCAGACGGATCGCCTGCTCGTTGAGGTGGTCGAGCCTGAACAGGCTGTCGAGCAGGCGCGGGTCGTCGAAGTCGTTCTGAAGGCTCTCGACCTGTGTCTGCAGCCGGTACGACAGCGCCTGGATGTCCTGGCACGCACCGCGGAGCGCTGCGCGGGCGGAGGCGTCGATCCGTCGGCGCTCCTTGGACACCGTGTCCGAGTAGTGGCCGAGAACGGCATCGAGCAGCGCGGCGTAGTCGGTTCCGGCCAGGGCCTCGTGCTTCAGGCCGGGAACCGGGTGATGCGCGCTGACCAGGTGCAGCGCCAGGCCGGGGAGACGGCCGGCGACCAGATGCCGGAGCTCGTCGTCGAGTTGCCGGAGCTGGTCGTGGAGCGCCTGTTCGCGCTGCTCGGAAGCAGTCAGCGCCTCGGACTGCACGGCGCTTCGCGCAACCAGGGTGCGACGCGAACGCGCCAACAGTGCCGTGGCTACGGCGCCGGCTGCGGTCGTGGCGCCAAGCACCACTGCGGCAGTCTCAGGAATCGAGGTCAACGGTCGGGTCCTCGGGCTCGAGCCGGCTCCGGAGGCCAGACATTGAGGAGCCGTCCGTTCACGGTGAACGAGCGCCCGACCTTTGGAGTCCCGGCAGATTGCAGACGGAAACTGATGGATGGAGCAGCACCGGGTGCGGCCGGGGCATCGCGCATGATCTGCCATGTGCGCGACAAATATGCCACGTCGACCGGCAAGTGCGCATCTCGCCGCTCAGCTCATCGCCGAGCTGCCGCTCCACGGCGCGATGGTGCTCCACGCGGGACGCCCGACGCCGCCACGGCATGCGATGGCCTGGCAGTCGTGAGCATCATCCTGAACTCCGCTGGTCTGTATCAGGGTGACTGAGCGACAGTGGGCCTCAGGGGCTCCGCATCTGAGTGATCATTAGATCACATGGACGAATGGGCACACCATGGGGGGTGCCGCATGTGGCGGCACCCCCCATGGATCGACACCGGCCACGTGTCCTTCCGGCAGTACCTCGCCGCTGGAAACCATGTGACCATCAGCGGGCTTCCTGGCGACCGACGGGCTTGTGCCTCGGCGCCGGCCGCGCCCTGCCCGCGGCGGTCAGCGACTGCGGCTCCGAGCAACGCAGACGACTCGGGGCTCAGGTGACCGGCCGGGGCGCCGCAGCCGGCGCCCCGTGACGTCCTACTCCTCCGGCTCCCAGGCGCGGAGCAGGTCGAACAGCCCGGCGTCGCCGTCGATCCGCACGGAGTCCGCGGGGACGCGGTCGTAGAGGAAGAGGACCAGTTCACCGGCCGTGGCGTGGGCGGAGACCCCGGCCGCGTCCGGGCCCTCGCCGCCGGTGGCGGTGGCGGCGGGCAGACGGGTGGTCCGGGCGCCGTCGCCGTCGACCGTGAGGCGCCAGGAGCGCCCCTCGGCGGCGTGGAAGTCGAAGGCGGTGGGCTTGTGCGGCCAGGCGCTGGGCGTCGCGACGCAGGTGAACAGGAACTCCTCGAGACCGTCGACGGCCACCTCGGCCGGCAGCGGATGCGGCGCGCCCCCGGCGAGCTGGGCGTCGTAGGTGTGCACCGCGCTCTCCTGGACCCGGTGCCGGGCGACCCCGCCGGAGGTCCGCGGCGTCTGCAGGGCACTCCACCACGTCCAGCAGCCCGCGTCCGGGCCCGCCTCCCGCAGCGCGCCGAGCAGCAGCTGCGTCGACTCCTCCAGCCAGGCCAGCAGGGCCTCGCGCTCCCGCGGCACGGCCAGGGCGGCCCGCTCGGCGACGGCCTCGGCCGGCGGGGCGTCGGCGGGGCCCGCGCCGACGATGGCGGCCCAGAAGCGGTCGCCCCCGCCCAGGTGCTGCGCCAGGTCGAACAGCGTCCACTCGGGGCAGGTCGGCACCCGGGCGTCGAGGCCGGGCGCGGAGGCGACCGCGGCACGGAACGCGGTCGACCGTTCGTCAATCAGCCGCAGGTGGTCGGAGAACTCGAGAGTGTTATGCACCTCGGGTGTTTACCACCCTGCTCAGCCCACGGGAAAACGATTATCCCCGGCCGCCGCGGCAGCGGCGCGGGCGGGCCGCTCGGGCCGGCGAAGAGGCGGGAGTGCCTGTGCGGCAGCGCGGTCCGCGCCCTGTTCGACGTATGTCTCCTCGTACTCATCCGGGCGTGGTGCTGCCGCGCCTTCGCCGATGCGCAGACCAAGCCGAGTCAGGGCTTGTGGTCGAAGACCGCCGTGACGGGGGCGTGGTCGGACCAGCGTTCGGCGTGGGTGGCGGCGCGCTCGACGTGGGCGTCGGTGCAGCGGGCGGCGAGGCCCGGGGCGGCGAGCTGGTAGTCGATGCGCCAGCGGAACGACACCTTTTCGAAAAAGGTCCACCCGTTCGAGCGCAGCCTGTTCGAGGGTGCCCGCTGGCCTTGGCGGTAGGGGGATGCCCATGGGCATTGTGACGGCTTCGGCGCCAGTTCGGGCAGTGGTGGGTTCGCGTATCTCGGACACGCACGGCAACGAGTGCAAGGTCTCGCACCTGATCCAGGCAGAGACAGCGACCCGGCACGTCTCGCGGGGATGCTGGTTGCGTGCATAGAGGTGCGGGACGGCCTCGTGGTGGTCGAGGCGTCGACGCCGGAGAACGTCTCTCTGCCGTGTCCGGACTGCCGGATACCGTCGGACCGGGCCCATAGCCGGTACGGACGACGTCTGGCGGACGTGCCGTGCGGCGGTCGGAGTGTGGTGATCGAACTGTCGGTGCGTCGGTTGTTCTGCGACAACGGCGACTGTCCTCGGGTGACCTTCGCTGAGCAGATCGACGGGCTGACCTGCCGCTATGGTCGGCGGACGCCGGGTCTGCAGCGGATGCTCGGTGCGCTGGGCGTCGTCCTGGCCGCCCGCGCTGTGGCCCGTCTGGCGCTGCTGCTCGGCATCGCGGTCAGCCGGATGACCGTCCTGCGGCTGGTCATGGCACTGCCGGAGCCGGCCCGGACGGTCCCGCGGGTGCTGGGCATCGACGAGTTCGCCTCGAGGGAGGGCCGCCGGTACGGCACCATTCTGGTCGACTGCGAGTCCCACCAGCCGGTGGACCTGCTTCCGGACCGTGACGCGGACAGTGTCGCGGCGTGGCTGCGCGAGCACCCCGGCGTCGAGATCGTGTGCCGCGACCGCGCGCAGGTCTTCGCCGACGGTGCCCGCGCCGGCGCCCCGAACGCTCAGCACTGCGCGGACAAATGGCACGTCAGGCACAACTTCGCGGAGGCCGTCGAGCGCCTCGTCTCGCGCCACCGCACCCTGCTTCGGGACCTGCTCGAATCCGCTCCCGAGCCCGAGCAGCCGGCTCCGGCGGAAGCGGTCGTGGCCGATGAGGCGCCGCCCGAGCCGTACTCGACGGGGAAGTTCCTCGACCGGCTCCGCGACACCCACGCCGCGGTCCGTGCCCAGGTCGAGCAGGGTCTCCGCCTGCGGGAGATCGCCAGACGTCTCGGCCTGGGGCGCAACACGGTCCGCAAGTACGCCCGCGCGGCCAGCCCGGAGGCGATGCTGCACGGCCAACGGCAGAACCGGACCAGCAAACTCGACGCGTTCAGGCCGTACCTCGAGCTGCGGGTCGCCGAGGGCTGCACGAACCTGTCCCGGCTCCACCGTGAGCTGGGGGAACGCGGGGCCCGCTGCAGCTACAGCACCCTGCGCGACTACGTCCGGCCGCTGCGACCCGACCGCCGGGCCGGGACATGCCGCCGATCGCCCGGCCGCCCTCGCCCCGTGAGGCCACCTGGTGGATCACCAGCCATCCCGACCACCTGCGCGAGGACGACCCGCAGCGACTCAAGGCGCTACTGGCCCGCTCACCCGAGCTCGCGGCCGCCGCCAACCGCGTCCGCACCTTCGCGGCCATCATGACCAACCGCGAGGGACACCGGCTGCGGCTTTGGATTGCGGACGTGTGCGCCGACGAGCAGCGCGGCCTGGCCGGCTTCGCTGTCGGGCTTCTCCCCGACCTCGACGCCGTCGTCTACGGCATGAGCACCGACTGGTCGTTCGGCCCGATCGAGGGCCGCACCAACGACCTGAAAGCCCTCAAGCGCAGCATGTTCGGCCGAGCGAAGGCACCTTTGCTCCGCAAGCGGCTCCTGCTGATCGCGGCCAGCCGGCGCCCCCACTCGGGGACACTTTCCCTGACCGACTACGTAACGAGTGGGAGTGATGCAGTCACCTGAGCGGCACGACACCGGCATGCCGGGCGTCCTCTGGCCTGGAAAGGAACACCCTTCGCTGCGGCCGCTCGACGTCCGTAACAACGACTGACATCTCGTCGCCGACCTGAAATACCTCCGGCAGACCTGCGGCGGGCCTGCCGTGGACCTCTTTGAAGGGCACCAGGCCCACGACTCCGTTTCCGACGTCAACGAAGGCGCCGAAGGGGAGCACCTTGACGACCGTCCCGCGAAGCGTCTGCCCCACCACCGTGCCGTCGGCGAACGCCTGGAAGGGGTCGGGCAACAGTGCACGCAACGACAGCCTGGCTTCAGCATTGTGAGTGTCGAATTGGAGGAACTCGCATGAGACGCGCTGTCCGATCTCCACGACGTCGTTCGGAGCTTCGATGTGGCGCCAGGACAGTTCGGGGATCGTGATAAACCCGACGCCGGGGAACATGGGATGGTCCGGTCCGTTGTCCAAGGCCACGAAGACCCCGAACCGCTCGATCGCCGCGACGGTGCCAGAAAGGATCTCGCCGCGGTGCAGCGACTCCAGGAACGCCCAGAGATCCGGGCTCGCAGACTGCCAATCCATGCCCGCCACCTTGGCACACGCCGTAGGTCGACGACACCCCCATGGGACGGCCACAGACCGTAAGGCCGCGCGATTGACTTCACGAAATCCGTGCCTGAACCCGTTTCACCCGTTGCCGACACGTAGCCTAGCTATGATGACAGGGTGTTCGACGGGCTGAGGGCTACCATCAGCGCTTCGGCCTGGTCCACGTCGACTTCGAGACACAGCG
>NZ_JAMZDX010000003.1:0-500000 GCF_024172095.1 Kitasatospora cinereorecta
ACAACCTCGACCACCTCGGCCCCGGCACCCGCAACGAGCCGGAGTGGCGGATCCCCGACCGCCGGGCCGCCTACCTGACCCGCGCGGTCGCCGCCCGGATCGGCCTGTGGGGCAACCACGCCTACGAGGCGGTGTACGCGACCACCTACGACGACGCCGAGGGCAGGACGCTCACCGGCGCCCACCGGTACACCCTGCGCTTCGACGCCCCGCCGCCGGTGGACGCCTTCTGGTCGGTCACCATGTACGACGTCCCGGACTACCACCTGGTGGCCAATCCGGCCGACCGGTACTCGATCGGCGACCGCACCCCCGGGCTGGTGTACGGCCCCGACGGCTCGCTCACCCTGGTGCTCCAGCACGAGCGGCCGGCCGACCCCGTCGAGGCGGCCAACTGGCTGCCCACCCCCGCGGGCGAGTTCCGGCCGATGATCCGGCTCTACCAGCCGCAGCCCGCGGTGCTCGACGGGACGTACCGGCTGCCCCCGATCCAGCCGCGCTGATCCTCGGTCGGCGACTCCCCACTGCCGCGCCCGCCCGCGCGGCTGTAACAGTCCGCGTCCCCCATCGCGTCACATGGGTGACAACACGCGGAGCAAGGGGGAGCACGGTGAAGACGGCTGGAGAGGCGGCCCTGAGCAGGGACGCGGAGTACCTGGAGTTCGCGGCCAACCGGACCGGCCACCTGTTCCGCTCCGCCTGCCTGCTCACCGGCGGCGACACCCACTTGGCCGAGGACCTCGTCCAGGAGACCCTCGGCCGGATGTACGCCGTGTGGCGCCGCAGCGGACGGTTCTTCGGCAGCCGCCGGATCGACAACCCGGCCGGATACGCCCAGGGCGTGCTGTACCGCGCCTTCATCACCCAGCGCCGACGCCGCAGCGCGAGCGAACGGCCCACCGGCGAACTGCCCGACCGCCCCGGCCCGGAGGCGGACAGCACCCTGCGCCTCACCCTGCTCCAGGCGCTCGCCCGACTCTCCCCGCGGGACCGCGCGGTGCTGGTGCTCCGCTACTGGGAGGACGTCAGCGTGGAGGAGACCGCCGGGATCCTGCGGTGCAGCTCCGGCGCCGTCCGCACCCAGACCTCCCGCGCGCTCGCCCGGCTGCGCGCCCTGCTCGGCGACGAACTGGCCGACCTCGTCGACCGCTGACATCCGCTCCGAGCAGTTCACCCCAGAGCTTCACGTCAGACCTTCACCCCACACTTCGCCCGAGACTGCAGAGACGGTGATCACGCATGCCTGCACAGACCGGACCCGGCTTCGAGGAGGAACTCGTCCAGGTCTTCCGCGAGACCGGCGAGGCCTTCCACCCGGACCACGAACGGCTGGCCCTGGGCGGAGCCGTCCGCGGCCGCCGCCTGCGCCGCCGCCGACTGGCCGGTACCACCGGCGCGGCCCTCGCCTGCACCCTCGTCCTGACCGGCGGCCTTGTCGTCCTCGACCGGTCCCAGAGCGGTTCCGGCCGGACGGTCGGCCCCGCCGCGAGCGGTCCGGCGGCCCGGGAGGACCGCGACCTGGTGACCCTGCTCGCCGAGCGGCTGCCCGCCGGGACGGTCGTGCGCCGCTCGGAGGGCACCTCGTACGGTCCCGGCAGTGTGCCGGTCGCGTACCAGCGCGCCGAGCTCAGCATCGACGACGGGCACGGCGCCGGTCAGGTCCAACTGACCGTCAGCCGCAGGAGTGGCGGCGGGTCCGATCCGGGCAAGATCCGCTGCCCGCAGTCCGACTCGCCGAAGGAGATCTGCACGAGCGTCACCCGGCCCGACGGTTCGATCCTGGTCAGCGCCGAGATCGCCCCGCCCGACAACGACCCGCTCCGCAGCCGCACGGTCAGCCTGCTCACCCCCGACGGCCTGGTGGTGGTGCTCGACGCCGCCAACTTTGCCGACTCCCAGAAGCAGGACATCACCCGTCCCGAGCCGGTGCTCACCCTCGACCAGTTGCAGGCCCTGGCCCTCGACCCGATCTGGCACGAGGTGCCGACCTCGGCGACGCAGGACGGTGTGACACCGTCCCCGGGCTTCGGATCGACGCCGATGGACCAGCTGCTGCCCTCCAGGCTGACCCGGCAATCGGGCGGTGGAACGGCCGCCGACCGGACCGCCACCCTGACCGACGGCACCGCCACCGTGGTGGTCGCGGTTCAGCTGCAGCGGGCCGACGACGAGGTCCGGAAGCACTTCGCCGCCGCGCCCACGCTCCCGGACGGGACCCGGATGCTGACCGTGGAGGCCCGGGCGGTGCCCGGATCCCAGGGCGCCACCGAGACGGTGGTGGACCTGCTGCGGCCGGACGGACGGCGGGTTCGGGCGGCGGCCACCAACCCGGCGGGCGCGGACTCCGCGACGGCCGGGCGGGAGCCGCTGCTGACGGTCGACCAGCTGACCTCGCTGGCCGCCGGACTGATCAAGTAGGGCTGCTGCCGGGAGCCGGCGCGGGGACGGGAGTCCCTGCGCCGACTCCCGGCAGCGGTTGTCAGGACGGCTGTCCGGCGGGCTGCGGTGCGGGGGCGTTGCCCGCGGCGGGGCCCGAACCGGTGCCGGACGCGGGTGGCGACGAATGCGCGGGTGCCGGCGTGGACGTCGGGGTGGACGTCGGCGTGTGCGTCGGGGTGGGTGTCGGGGTCGGACTCGGAGTGGACGGCGGCGGAGTAGGTGGCGGTGCAGGAGTCGACGGGTCGGTGGTCGGCGAGGACGGGCCCGGCGCGGGGTCGCTCGGCGATCCGGTGCCGCCGCGGTGGACCGGGCCGCCCTCCAGGGTGACCACCGCCTCCGACGGCGGCAGGGCGATCCGGGCCGTCCAGTGACCCTCGGGGGCACGGGCCTCGTCGACCGTCACGGTGACGGTGAGCCGCTGGCCGGGCGCGAGGGTGCCCGAGTCGCGGCTGAGCCGCAGCCAGTCGACGTCCGGAACGGCGTGCCAGGCGATCGCCGTGCCGCCGGTGTTGGTCAGCGTGATCACCGTGCGGTTGCCGTACTCGCCCGCCTCGACGGTCAGCTGCCCGGGGGCGGCGGGTACGGCGGGGGCGCCCTGGCCGGGGACGCCCTGGCCGGGGTCGGACGGGCGGGCCGGGCCGACCGGCACCGCGGCGAGCACCGGACTGGTCAGCCGCGCCGCTCCGCGCGAGGGGACCGGGACCAGCGGCCCCTGCACCGGAGGCAGTGACGTTTCTGCAGCGCTCGCGCCCACCAACTGCAGGGCCTCGGCCGGCGGGGTCACTCCGCCGGCGTCCGGGGCCTGCTCGGCCGGACGCTGTTCCGTCCCGTTCGACGCCCCGTCCACCCGTACCGAGGAGACCGGGGCCGCCGCGCTTGCCCCGCCGCCCTCCCGGTGCGCTCCCCAGAGCGCCACCACCGGTGCGGTCAGCACCGCCGCCAGCACCCCGGTGGTCACCACCCGCTGGCGCAGTGCGGCCGACCGGCTGTTCGACGGCGCCCGGTGCCGGGGGAAGCCCTGCTGGTCGAACCGCGGCGCCTCCGCGCCCGACCCGTCGGCCGCGAGCCCGCCCGCGAACCCGGGCGCGGCGCGCCGACCGGCCGCCGCCCCGGCCAGGAACGCCGCCCCGGCCGTGCCGTTCGGCAGTTGCGCCGCCGTCCCGCCGATCCGGACCGTCAGCGGCGCGGGCAGCAGCGGCAGGCCCGGCAGACCGGCCAGCCCCGAACCCAGCTCGTCGGCCACCCGTTCGGCGGTGCCCCGGCAGGTCGGACAGGTCACCACGTGCCCGACCAGCTCCCGCCGCAGCGCCGGACCCAGCACCCAGCCCCGCCAGCTCTCCGCGCCCACCCCGCCGAGCCGGGCCAGCTCCGGACAGCTGCCCACGCCCAGCACCAGCAGCGCCGTACGCGTCCGGCCGACCTCGGCGCCGGCCGCGTCCAGCAGTGTCGCGGCGGACTCCGGCGGCACGCCGAGCACGGCCGCGACCTCCTCGACCGAGAGCCGGTGCCGCACCGCCAGCTCCAGCACCTCGCGCTGCTCCGGATCCGTGCCGGCCGCCTCCGGCCAGGCCAGCGAGGCCAGTTCGTCCCGCCGCTCGGCCGCCCGAACGGCGCTCACCGGAGCGGACGGGCCCACCCCGCCGGCCAGCCGGGTCAGGCAGCAGTGCCGCGCCAGCGCGTACAGCCAGGCCCGCAGCAGCCCGGGGTCGGCGAGGCGGTCGCCGTGGCGCAGGGCGAGGTCGCGGACCTCGGCGACGGCGGCGACCGCGGTGTCGTGTTCGCAGAGCACGGAGAGGCAGTAGGTGAACAGCCCGTCGACTGCGCGGCCGTAGGCCGGCAGGACGGGTGAGTCACCGGCGCAGCTCGTGGGGGAGGCAAGCCTGGTTGTCACGTTCCTGACGGTAGAGAGCGGACGGCGCCCGCCCGGGTGGTTTCGGGGGCTTGTACTTCTTTCGGGTAACACCACCGTCCTCCCGTCCCGGTGGAGCGCGGGTCGGGCACCATGCCGCTCGCCGCTCGCCGCTCGCCGCTCGCCGCTCGCCGCTCGCCGCTCGCCGCTCGGCTCGCCGCTCGCCGCTCGCCGCTCGCCGCTCGCCGCTCGCCGCTCGCCGCTCGCCGCTCGCCGCTCGCCGCTCGCCGCTCGCCGCTCGCCGCCGCCGCGCTCGGGCCGGGTTGTCGGACCCACCCGCTACGGTTGGCCGCATGGCTGCCCGTACCAAGACCACCGCCAAGCCGCGCCCGGCGTACCGCTGCACCGAGTGCGGCAACCAGCTGCCCAAGTGGGTCGGCCGCTGCCCGGAGTGCAACGCCTGGGGCACGGTGGAGGAGTACGGCGCGGTGCCGATCCGGACCACGGCGGCCGGGCCGGTCAGCTCGCCGGCGAAGCCGATCGGGCAGGTCGACGGGCAGGTGGCCACCGCCCGCACCACCGGCGTGCCGGAGCTGGACCGGGTGCTCGGCGGCGGCCTGGTGCCGGGCGCGGTGGTGCTGCTGGCGGGCGAGCCGGGCGTCGGCAAGTCCACCCTGCTGCTGGACGTGGCGGCCAAGGCGGCGTCCGAGCGGCACCGCACGCTGTACGTCACCGGCGAGGAGTCGGCCGGGCAGGTCAAGATGCGGGCGGACCGGATCAACGCCCTCTCCGACCACCTCTACCTGGCGGCCGAGTCGGACCTCGGCGCCGTCCTCGGCCACATCGAGGCGGTCAACCCCGGCCTGCTGATCCTGGACTCGGTGCAGACCATCGCCTCCGCCGAACTGGACGGCGCTCCCGGTGGTCCGGCCCAGGTCCGCGAGGTGGCGGGCGCGCTGATCCGCGCCTCCAAGGAGCGCGGCATGGCCACCCTGCTGGTCGGCCACGTCACCAAGGACGGCCAGATCGCGGGCCCCCGCCTGCTGGAGCACCTGGTCGACGTGGTGCTCTCCTTCGAGGGCGACCGCCATGCCCGGCTGCGGATCATCCGCGGCGTCAAGAACCGGTACGGCGCCACCGACGAGGTGGGCTGCTTCGAGCTGCACGACGAGGGCATCGAGGGCCTGGCCGACCCGTCCGGCCTGTTCCTGACCCGGCGCGCCAAGCCGGTGCCCGGCACCTGCCTGACCGTCACCCTGGAAGGCCGCCGACCGCTGGTCGCCGAGGTGCAGGCGCTGATGGTCGACTCGCAGATCCCCTCCCCGCGGCGGACCACGTCGGGCCTGGAGTCGCCGCGGATCGCGATGATCCTGGCGGTGGTCGAGCGGCACGGCGGCGTGAAGCTCGGCAAGCAGGACATCTACACCGCCACGGTCGGCGGCGTGCGGCTCAGTGAGCCCTCGGCCGACCTGGCCATCGCGCTGGCCGTGGCCAGCTCCTCCTCCGACACGCCGCTGCCGAGCAACCTGGTGGCGATCGGCGAGGTCGGGCTGGCCGGCGAGGTGCGGCGGGTCACCGGTGTGCAGCGCCGGCTCGCCGAGGCCCACCGGCTGGGCTTCACCCACGCGCTCGTCCCGCCGGACCCCGGCAAGGTGCCGCCGGGCATGAAGGTGGTCGAGGTGGCGGACATCGGCGAGGCGCTGCGGGCGATCCCCGGTCGTCGGCGGGGTCCGGCGAAGCCCCGGGGCGAGGCCGCTCCGGCTCCCCGGCAGGCCGCCGGAGCCCCCCGGCAGGGGGCCGAGGCGCCCGTTCCGGCCTACCCGGACGAGCTCATGGCGGGCTGGGAACCGGTCGACTCGGACGAACTCGGCTGACTCACACCCCGTTATTGCCGCACGCAGTTAGACTTTGCCCTGTCTAATTGGCATCGAGTGCAGTAACGAAGAGAGAGACCGTCGGGCGCCGCGCCACACGGTCCGGGTCGGCCGGAGGAGTCACGTGGCAGCCAGCGACCGGGCGGACAAGTCCTCCCGCGAGGAGGCCCTGCTGCGGGCTTCCCTCAGTGCCATCGCGCCGGGCACGGCACTTCGGGACGGTCTGGAGCGGGTGCTCCGGGCCAACACCGGCGGCCTGATCGTGCTCGGCTTCGACAAGAGCGTCGACTCGCTGTGCACCGGCGGCTTCGTACTGGACGTCGAGTTCACCGCCACCCGGCTGCGTGAGCTGTGCAAGCTGGACGGCGCCGTGGTGCTGGACAAGGACATCACCAAGATCGTCCGGGCCGGTGTCCACCTGATGCCCGACGCGACCATCCCCACCGACGAGACCGGCACTCGCCACCGCACCGCCGAACGGGTCAACCGCCAGACCGGATTCCCGGTCGTCGCCGTCTCGCACTCGATGCGGCTGATCGCCATGTACGTCAACGGGACGCGACGGGTCCTGGAGGACTCCACCACCGTCCTCTCCCGTGCCAACCAGGCCCTCGCCACCCTGGAGCGCTACAAGCTCCGACTCGACGAGGTCGCCGGCACGCTCTCGGCGCTGGAGATCGAGGACCTGGTCACCGTCCGGGACGTCTCGGCCGTGGTGCAGCGCCTGGAGATGGTCCGGCTGATCGCCGCCGAGATCGCCGGGTACGTGCTGGAACTCGGTACCGACGGCCGCCTGCTCTCGCTGCAGCTCGACGAGCTCATCGCCGGCGTGGAGCCGGAGCGCGAACTCGTCGCCCGGGACTACTTCCCGGAACGGGCCGCCAAGAAGGGCCGCACCGTCACCGAGGTGCTGGCCGACCTGGAGGCCCTCACCCACGCCGAACTGCTCGACCTGCAGACGGTCGCCAAGGCGCTCGGCTACTCCGGCTCGCCCGAGTCGCTGGACTCCGCCGTCTCGCCGCGCGGCTACCGGCTGCTGGCCAAGGTGCCGCGGCTGCCCAACACCGTCATCGAGCGGCTGGTCGAGCACTTCGGCGGACTGCAGAAGCTGCTCGCCGCCTCGATCGACGATCTGCAGACCGTCGAGGGCGTCGGCGAGACCCGGGCCCGCTCGGTGCGTGAGGGGCTGTCGCGGCTCGCAGAATCGTCCATCCTCGAGCGCTACGTCTGACAGCTTCTCTCTGATCTTGGGTGGTGAACCCGGACTGCGGGGTGGGCCCGGTCGCCGTCGTCGGCGCCGGGCCCGTCGTCGTTCCTGCCGGGTGCGAGGTCGCCTCGGCCGCTGTGCCGGCGCTCGCTCCCGATGTTCCTGCTGCTACTGCTGTTCGGCGCCGTTGGCGGGCCTGAGCGCGTAGAGCAGGGCGACGAGTGTGATGTCGACGGCGTCCTCGTCGGTGGAGTCCGGCTCCTCGGCCAGCTCGTCCAGCAGGCTGTCCAGCTGGTTGCGCAGCCGGACCACGCGCTCCGGGCGGACCCGCTTGGTGAAGTGGGCGAACTTGCCGGGGGACCGGGTGCCGTCCTGGCGGGTGGCCATGTCGAGGCGGCCGGACCGGAAGTGGCCCTGGAAGTCGGAACGGATCATGTCGAGCGCTGCGAGCATCGCGCCGAGGGCCTCCGGCCGGTCCTGTCCGTCGTCGTCCGCGAAGACGTCGGGGGACAGGCGCAGGGAGTGCTGAGCCGCGAGGTAGCGGCTCTCCACGATGCCGGAGACCAGCCGGGTCTCCGCGACCAGGATCAGGGCGCACTGCTCCAGCTGCTTGATGTGCCGGTACAGCTTGGTGGGCGCCTCGCCGAGGTCGGCCGCGATCTCCTTCACCGAGAGCGGCTCCGGGTCGCGCCTCATCAGAGCGGTGAGGATCGCCAGCCGTAGCGGGTCCGCCAGTGCCTTCAGCGTCGCGACGTCCCTGACCTCGCGCTCTTTTGCCTGCTCAACCATGTTCTCAACTTCTCATAACGTTCAACGCTTGCGCAATCATTCGCGATGCTGCCATCATTCACGAAGACGTGAATGGTTGCGAAGGGGTGACCATCGGTGTCTTCGTGAATGGGGTGGGCGAGATGAGCATGGACCTCGGACAGGGCGCGGTCGCCACGGACCGGCCGCAGGCCGAGCAGCCGGTACCGCTGCGACGCAACCGGCGCTTCCAACTGCTCTGGGGCGGTGCGGCCTCCGCGATGCTGGGCACCTGCGTTGCCGACACCGCCTACCCCCTGCTCCTGCTGGCGATGACGGGATCGGCCTCGCTCGCGGGCGCGTTCGGTGCGGTCCAGTTCGCCTCGTCCGCCGTCTTCGGCCTGCACGGCGGCTCCCTCGCCGACCGCCACGACCGCTGCCGGATCCTGCTCGCAGCCGACGGCGTCCGCCTGCTCGCCGCACTCAGCGTGGTGGCCGCGATGGCACTGCACCACCTCACCGTCCCGCACACCCTGCTGGTCGCCGCCGTGCTCGGCGCCACCATGGCGTACGGCGGGCCGGTTCGGATGCTCGCCATCCGCTCGGTGGTCCCGCCCGAGCAGCTCCGGCAGGCGCTCGCCCAGGACGAACTGCGCGTCAACGGCTCGGCCCTGCTCGGCCCGCCGCTGGCCGGCTTCCTGTTCGGACTCGGCGGTGCAGTCCCGTTCCTGACCACCGCGCTGACCTCGCTGCTCGCCCTCACCGCCGCCGGCGCCGTCCGTTTCGAGAGCCCGACCGCCGAGGGCCGGGGCGAGCGCGGCGGCGTCCTGGACGGCCTGCGCCACCTGTTCTCCGCGCCGCTGCTGCGTTCGACGCTGCTGGTCACCCTGGCGCTCAACCTGACCGGCTCGGCGATGCTCCTCGCTGTGATGGTGATGCTCCGCAACGGCGGCACCTCCAGCACCGGTACCGGGTTCGCCCTGGCCGGCGAGGCGGTCGGCGGCCTGCTCGGCGCGCCCCTGGTGACCCGGCTGCACCGGCGGCTGGCGCCGGGCGCCCTGCTGCTGTCGGTGGGCTGGCTCGGGGTGGTGCTGTTCCTGGTGCCGGCGGCGGTGGGCGGTCCGGTCGCGGTGTTCTGCTCGCTGGCGGCGATGACGCTCGGCGTCCCGTCGCTGCGGGTGATGGTGGACGTGCTGATCTTCCAGCGGGTCCCGGACGAGCTGCGGGGCCGGGTGATCGCAGCGACGATGACGGTGCTGATGGTGGGTCTGCCGATCGGCACCTTCGTCTCCGGCCTGCTGCTGGACCACCTCGCGCCGCAGGCCGTCCTGGTCCTGTTCGCCGGAGTGCTGGCGCTCGGCCTGCTGCCGGCCACCCTGGGCCGCTCGCTGCGGGGGACCGCCTGGCCGGTGTGAGCGGCAGGAAGCGGCGGCTGACGGCCTGTCGGGGGCGTCGGCGAGGTGAAGGGCGTCGGCGAAGCGAAGGGCCCGCCGGACCGAGTGGTCCGGCGGGCCCGAGCGCTTTCTGTCTGCCAGTGGCCTGTTTGCCTGCGGTGGGTGGTCAGCTCTCCAGGCGGATGGAGGTGCGGGCGGAGACCGGGCCGCCGGAGGGGCCGGTGAGGTCGGCCTGGACCAGGTAGTTGCCGGGCTGGGCGGCCGTCGGGTCGGCGCTGGCGCACTGCTGCTTGGAGCGGCTGCGGTCCCAGTTGAAGGTCTCGGTCAGGCCGCTGCCGGCGGTGATCTGCGCCCAGGTGCCGGACCGGTCGGTGGGGCAGTCGCCCGAGGACCAGATCCGCTCGCCGCTGCTGGAGGTCACGGTGATGGTCGAGGCGGTCCGGCCGAGGTCGACCCGGCAGTTGGCGCCCGAGGTGTTGCGGACGGTCAGCGCCAGGCGCGGCCGGTCCTTCGACTGGTA
This sequence comes from Kitasatospora cinereorecta, assembly GCF_024172095.1. GTDB lineage: Bacteria > Actinomycetota > Actinomycetes > Streptomycetales > Streptomycetaceae > Kitasatospora > Kitasatospora cinereorecta. Next base: position 10,031 of record NZ_JAMZDX010000003.1, read on the forward strand.
CGAGTTCTGGGCGCTGGCCAGCTCCAGGGCGATCTGCGAGGCGGAGCAGATCGGCAGGGCCATCACCTCGGCGGTGTTGACCTGCGGGGCGCCGCCCGTCCCGCCGCCGGTGCCGCCGGCCGTGCTGCCCGTTCCGCCCGTGCCGCCGGAGGCTCCGCCGCCGGTCGAGCCGCTGCCGGTACCGCCTGCGGCCGACCCGGGGGCGGGCGAACTGCCGCCGCTGGTACCGCCGGTGGTGATGCTGACGTCGCCGCCACCGCCGCCGGAGACGCTGCCGCCGCCACCGGTGCCACCGGGGCGGGAGGTGATCGCGGAGCCGGACGGCGAGGCACCGGGGGTGATCGACTGCGCGGGTGCCGGGAGGGCACTGCCCTGCGGCTTCTTGCCGCCTCCGTCACCCAGGCCACCGGCCAGCCAGACGATCAGGGCCAGGACGGCGGCCAGGGCGGCGAACACGACGAGGCGCCGCCGCCAGTAGATCGACGCCGGCAGCGGTCCCACGGGTTGACGCAGAGAGGGCACGCGCAAACTCTACGAGACTGTGTGCACTCGTTGACGCATCAACACTGCACCGGGGGCACTTCCTTCACATGATCCGCCATTTGCTCCGGATGAGGGAAGGACGCGGGTAGGGGATGCGGGAAGGGGAGGCGGAGGCGGCGCGTCACCCGCCACCCCTATAGTCGCCGTCATGGCCACCGACCAGGGCTCCACGACCCGCCACGACCCGCTCGACCCCGCCATGATGATCGCGGAGGCGCGCCGGGCGTTCTTCACCGTGTTCGGCTTCCTGTGCGTGGTGTGGGCGCTCCAGCTGGTCAACTGGCTGGACGACACCCGGCTCGCCATCGACTACGGCATCCGCTCGCACGACCTCGACTATCTGCCGAACGTCCTGTCCGCTCCCTTCCTGCACGTGAACTGGCAGCACCTGGAGGGCAATTCCGGGCCGCTGTTCATCTTCGGCTTCCTCGCCGCATACCGGGGGGTCAAGAAGTTCCTCGGCCTGACCCTGCTGGTGGCGCTGACCAGCGGCGCCGCCGTCTGGCTGTTCGAGCGCGGCACCGTGGTCACGGTCGGCGCCAGCGGTGTGATCTACGGGTACTTCGGATATGTGGTGCTCCGCGGCCTGTTCGACCGCAACCTGATCGACTCCCTGATCGGTGTGGTGATGGGAGCCTCGTTCGCCTACATCCTCACGACTGCCGTCCCCGGCACGCCCGGGGTCAGCTGGCTCGGCCACCTCGGCGGGCTGCTCGGCGGTCTGGCCGGTGCCTGGATCTTCCGGGACCGCGGCGCCCGCCGTACGGCGGCCGGGAGTTCGCCGGCGCCCGGCTCGGCCATCGCACGGGTGCCCGGCTCGGGTGCGGGGTCGGTCGGCGGCGCCGTCCCGCCGAGCCCGCGGGCCGCCCTGCTCAAGGAGCTGGACGACCTCGGGCTCTGACGCCGGTCGCGCCCCGGGTGGAGCGGCTCAGCTCCAGGTGACGCCGGCCGGCTCCTTGATGGTGGCGTTGAGCCGGTTGAACAGGTTGGTCACACCGATCAGCAGGATCAGCGCGGAGAGCTGCTGCTCGTCGAAGTGGGCGGAGACCCGGGCCCACTGCTCGTCCGGCACGGCGTCGGCGGAGCGGTCGGCGAGCCGGGTGACCGTCTCGGCGAGCTCCAGCGCGGCCCGTTCGGCCTCGGTGAAGAACGGAGCCTCGCGCCACGCGGCGACCGCGGCCACCCGCTCGTCGGCGGCGCCGGCCTTGCGCAGGTTCACGGTGTGGCCGTGGACGCACGCGCTGCAGCCGTTGATCTGGCTGGTGCGCAGCCCGACCAGCTCCTGCAGTTCCTGGGAGATGCCGCCCTGGTTGACGGCCTTGAGGATGCTGCCGATGCCCTTCATGGCGTCGGGCAGGACGTAGGCGGGGTTGGTCATGCGAGCCTGCACGGTGATCTCCTCCGACACGGCGGTGGTTCGGTTTCGCGGCCCGCTGGGCGGGCGCCTCACTGCATCGACGGACGGGCCCGGGCGGATGTGACAGCGCGGCGGGAGGAGTTTTCGGCCCGCTTCCCCGACCCCCGGACTACCCGAGGTCGAGCCGAAGGGGCCGGAGGGGTGCGGCCTTCGTGGGAGGATCGAGGGGCCATGGTTGCCACTTCGCCTTCCGCCCCCGCCACCGCCTCGCAGCTGCACAGCACCCTGCACACCACCGTGATCGACTGGTACGAGGCCAACGCCCGCGATCTGCCCTGGCGGACGCCCGACGCCTCGCCGTGGGCGGTGATGGTGAGCGAGTTCATGCTCCAGCAGACCCCGGTGAAGCGGGTGCTGCCCGCGTACGCGGCGTGGCTGGAGCGCTGGCCGACGCCGGCCGACCTCGCCGCGGACGCGCCCGGCGAGGCCGTCCGGATGTGGGGCCGGCTCGGCTACCCGCGGCGGGCGCTGCGACTGCACGCCGCCGCCACCGCGATCACCGAGGACCACGGCGGCGAGGTGCCGAGCGACCACGCGGCGCTGCTCGCGCTGCCCGGGGTGGGGGAGTACACGGCGGCCGCGGTCGCCTCGTTCGCCTTCCGGCAGCGGCACGCGGTGCTGGACACCAATGTGCGGCGGGTCTTCGCTCGGGCGGTGACCGGCGTGGAGTACCCGGCGCAGGCGACCACCGCTGCGGAGCGCCGTACCGCGACCGAGCTGCTGCCGGCCCGCGCCGAGACGGCGGCGACCTGGGCGGTGGCGGTGATGGAGCTGGGCGCGCTGGTCTGTACGGCGCGCAGTCCGGAGTGCGCGGGCTGTCCGCTGCGGGCCGAGTGCGCGTGGCAGCGGGCCGGCCGGCCGCCGTACGTGGGCCCGGCCCGGCGCGGGCAGACGTACGAGGGGACGGACCGGCAGGTGCGCGGGAAGCTGCTCGCGGTGCTGCGGGACGCGCACGGCGAGGTGGCGCAGGCTCGGCTCGACGAGGTGTGGCACGACGCGGTGCAGCGGGCGCGGGCGCTGGACGGGCTGGTCGCGGACGGGCTGGTGGAGCCGGTCGGTCCGGGGGTCTACCGGCTCCCGCAGTAGGAGCGGTAGGAGCGGTAGGAGCAGTAGGGGCGGTAGGACCGGAGGCCGGCAGTACCGGACACGGTCGTCGCAGCCGGAGAACCCGAAGGGGCGCGGGGGCCGCGCGCCGTACCGCGCACCACGTGGGTGCACGGCCGGTCGCGCGGCTCCCCGCGCCCCTGTCGGTGCGCGGTCGGCGCTGCGGTCAGACCGCCGCCTCGAGGTGCTGCTCGGGCTTGGCCTGGCCGGGCTGGCCGCCACCGCGGAGCGGGATCTCGCGCAGGAAGAGCGCGGCGGCCACGGCCACCAGGCTGATCACGGCGCCCCACAGGAAGACGGTGTGCATGCCGTTGGAGATGCCGTGCTGGTAGGCGTCCAGCAGCGGACCCTTCAGCTCCTTGAGCTTCGCCGGGCTCATCTGCGCCGAGCCCTCGCCACCGCCGCCGGCGTTGAAGCCGGGGACGGCCTTCATCGACTCGGTGACCCGGTTGGTGAACAGCGAGCCGAACAGTGCCACACCGAAGGAGCCGCCGATGGTGCGGAACAGGGTGGCGGACGAGGAGGCGACGCCCATGTCCTTGAGCTCCACGCTGTTCTGGGCGACCAGCATGGTGATCTGCATCAGGAAGCCCATGCCCGCGCCGAGCACGACCATGTAGCAGGCGGAGGTGAAGCGGCTGGTCTCGGTGCCGAGGGTGGAGAGCAGCAGCGAGCCGCCGGCCATCACCGCGGTGCCGATGATCGGGTAGATCCGGTACTTGCCGGTCTTGCTGACGGCCTGGCCGACCACCAGGGAGATCACCAGCATGCCGAACATCATCGGCATCAGCAGCAGGCCGGAGTTGGTGGCCGAGGCGCCCTGGACGATCTGCTGGTAGGTCGGCAGGAAGGTGACGGCGCCGAACATGCTGAAGCCGACGATGAAGCCGATCACCGAGACCATGGTGAAGTTGCGGTTCTTGAACAGGCCGAGCGGGATGACCGGCTCGTCGACGCGCTGCTCGACGTAGCAGAAGCCGATCAGGCTGGCGGCGGACAGCGCGGCCAGGCCGAGGATCTGCTTCGAGCCCCAGGCGTACTCGTGGCCGCCCCAGGTGGTGATCAGGACCATCGAGGTGATGCCGACGGTGAGCAGCACCGCACCGAAGTAGTCGATCTTCGCGTTGGAGCGGACCTTGGGCAGCTTCAGCACGATGACGATGAAGGCGAGCGCGACGGCGCCGAGCGGCAGGTTGACGTAGAAGGTCCAGCGCCAGCTCAGGTGGTCGGTGATGAAGCCGCCGATCAGCGGACCGCCGACGGTGGCGAGCGCCATCACGGCGGCGAACATGCCCTGGTACTTGCCGCGGTCGCGCGGGGCGACCAGCGCACCCATGATCGACATGACGCCGACCATCAGACCGCCGGCGCCGAGACCCTGGACGGCGCGGAAGGCGATCAGCTCGGTCATCGACTGGGAGAGGCCGGAGAGCGCCGAGCCCAGCAGGAAGATCGCGATCGAGGTGAGGAAGGAGCCCTTGCGCCCGTACAGGTCGCCGACCTTGCCCCAGATCGGGGTGGAGGCGGCGGTGGCCAGGGTGTAGGCGGTCACCACCCAGGACATGTGCTCGGAACCGTGCAGCTCGCCGACGATGGTGGGCATCGCGGTGCCGACGATCAGGTTGTCGAGCATGGCCAGCAGCATGGCGATGACCAGGCCGATCATCACCAGCCGGATCTCGCGCGGTGAGCGCGGCTCGGGCTCGCCGGGGCCGCCGGGCGCTGCCGCCGGCTGCTCCGGAGCGGCCTCGGACTTCGGTTGGGTCATCGTGGTCTCCCCGGGATGCTGTGCCGGCCGCGGGTCCTTCGCGGCTCACTTACTTGACGACCGGCTAGTGAATCGTCGACCGGCACGGTAGGTTGTCCACTAGCCGGGCGTCAAGTCAGTTTCGGCGGACGTCGCGCGGGCAGGGAGAATGCACCCGTGACGGACGCGGAAGCCCCCGTCGCCCCGACGCCCACCGGACGCAGTCACAAGGCAGGCCGCCAGCGATGAGTACCACGCACCACCCCCGCAGCGACACGCGCGCCCGGATCATCGACGTCGCGCTGGAGCTGTTCGCCGCCCAGGGGTACGAGAAGACATCGCTGCGCGAGATCGCCGACCGGCTGGGCGTGACCAAGGCCGCCCTGTACTACCACTTCAAGACCAAGGAAGACATCGTCCGCGGCATCGTGGAGTCGATGGCCGCCCCGATCGACGACACCATCGCGTTCGGCGAGGGCAAGCCCTGGTCGCCGGAGCTGCGCGACGAGCTCATCCGCCGCTTCGCCGCCGGCATGGCCGACCGGGCCCCGCTGCTCCGCTTCTTCCACGAGAACCAGCCCGCCCTCCGCGAGTCCGAGGCCGGGCTGGCGTTCAAGGACCGCATGATCCGGATGGTCCGGCTGCTGCACGGACCGGAGGCCGACTTCCGCGACCGGCTGCGCGCCACCATGGCGCTGTTCTCGGTCAACTCCGCGATGTTCCTGCTCAAGCACGACGCCGGGGACGACCAGCGCCCCTGCGGCCCGGAGGGCGACCCCGGCTACCTGGAGCCCAAGCCCGCCACCCTCGAGGAGGCGATGGGCGCCGCCCTCGAGGTGGCGCTGGAGATCGGCGCCCGGATACAGCCCGCGGACCACGCCGAGTAGACCGGCTCCGGAAGACCTGCTCGAACGCGCCGCGCCGCACGGCACCACCCAGGAGTGGTGCCGTGCGGCGCGGCTTCTGCTCGGTCGGATCAGAGGTTGGTGGCGCCGTGCTGCTTCAGGTACGCGACCGGGTCGATGACCGCCGCGTAGCGGTTGGCGCTGCGGATCTCGAAGTGCAGGTGCGGGCCGGTCGAGTTGCCGGTGCTGCCGGAGCGGCCGATGGTGTCGCCCGCCGAGACGTGCTGGCCGGCCTTCACGCCGAGCTGCGACATGTGCGCGTACTGGGCGAAACGGCCGTCGCTGAGCTTCAGGACGATCTCGTTGCCGTACGCGCCGTCCCACCCGGCCGAGACCACGGTGGCGTCGCCGACGGCGAGCAGCGGGGTGCCGACCGAGACCGCGAAGTCGGTCCCGGTGTGGTAACCGGCCGCGTAGTGGGGGTTGACCTTGCCGTACGGGTTGCTGATCGACGCGCCCGGCGCGGGGGACGTCCAGGACGGCTTGGCCGGCTCCGGAGCGGGCGCGGGAGCAGGCGCCGGGGCCGGGGCCGGAGCCGCAGCCGGGGCCTGCTCGGGCGCGGGGGCGGCGGCCGGCAGCTCGGTGCGCTCGGAGCCGCGGGCCGCGTGCTCGTCCGGCTGCGCCTGGGCGTCGGCGGGGGCGGCGGCCGACTCGACGGTCAGGTTGTCCGCCTTGGCGACGTGGGCCTGCGAGGAGTCGTGCGCCGCGATCCGGTACGAGGTCGGCTGGCCGACCTGCACGCCTACCGTGGACAGGGCCGCGCCCGCCGAGGTGAACACCGAGCTGCCCGGCGTGGTCGGCTGCACGGTCTGGGCCGCCGCGTGGCCCGGCATCATCAGCACGCCGAAGGCCAGCACCGCCGCGCCGCCCCACGCCACGGAGGGCGCCTTGCGGGCGCTCGCCAGGTGCGCCCGGCCGAACGGCATCCGCAGGGCGGGCACGCGGTCGGCGGAGACGAGGGAACGGATGTGCTGGGAGGAGCCGATCGCCTGGAGCAGCTTTCGGCCGGCGGTGGGGATGGAACGCATCGGGTGACGGAACCTCGCGGACGGGGCCAGCCCGGGGCCGGGCCGCAGGGCCCGCCGAACTGGGTGGAACGTCCTCAGGTGTAAACGGGCCGGCTCCACGGCCCCAAACGGTGTGACGTACGACGGTGCGTCGTACCCGGCCCCACCCGGCCGCGATCCGTCCGGGTGGACCGCCGCGGCCCGGTACTACCGTCCCTCGTACCGGGCCCGACCCCTGTGACCATCACCACCGGACGGGCGGGGTTCCGCCGGCCCGAATCGCCGTCACCCGAGACCGCCGTCACACCGGAGTGGCGCCCGCCCGGAGCGCTGCCCCCGCCCGGAGCAGCGTCACCCAGGAGCGCCGTCACCCTGGAGCGCCGTCACCCCGGTGCGTCCAGCGGGACGGCCTCCAGCGCGGCCAGTACCTCCGGGGCGGAGACCAGCGCGTCCATCTCCTCCAGAGTCATCGGCTTGGACTCCTGCGGCTCCCCGCCCTCCCCCTGCGGCGGGGCGGCGTTCGGCTGCGTGCCCAGGCCGGCGATCCGGCCGTCCGGGGTGGCCAGCAGGAACTCGGTGCCCGGGTAGGAGGTGGACCGGTACAGCCAGCCGGTCGCGCCGTCCGGCAGGGTCCGGGCCGCGCAGTCGCTGGCGTACACCTTCTGCCCGCCCTGCGGCTCGCACGGCGAGGGCGGCCGACTGCCCGGCGTCAGCGGATTGCCCATGATCGTCGCCACCGCGGTGTACCCGCCGTCGGCCCGCACCAGCCGGAAGGTGGTCGGGCCGCTGCCGTTCAGCACCCCGGTGTACCCGGGCGGCAGATGGGCGGCCAGGGCGCCGCGCAGCCGGGACTGCAGCGCGTCCAGCTGGTTCATCCCGTAGCTCGACGGCTGCGCCGTCGAGGGCCGCTCCTCCGCCGCTCCGCGCCCCGCCGGGCCCAGCAGCGTCGGCGCCCCCGACGACCCCGGCACCACCAGCGCCGCCGTGACCGCCAGCAGCGGCACCACCGCCAGCACCGCGGCGCCCAGCGCCAGCCGCCGCCGGGTCCGCAGCCGCCGCCCGCCGGCCCGTACGGCCGCCAGGACCGGGGGCTGCTCCGGCTCCGGCTGCTGCAGCACCGCCCGGAACACCTCCGCCGCCATCCGGCCGTCGAGGTCGTCCCCACCGTGCGTCATGCCTGTTCCCTCCGTCTCGCTCCGCATCCCCGGCCCTGCCCGCCCATCCGCCCTGCCCGCCCAATCGCCCATCTGCCGTGCCCGCCCGTCCGCCCCGCCGCCCGTCCGCCGGGCCACCGGCCCGCTCACGCCCCGGCGATCTCGTGCACCGAGTCGCCGAGGATGGACCGCAGCTGCGCCAGCCCGCGGTGGGCGTCCGACCGCACCGCGCCACTGCTCCGGTCGAGGATGGCGGCGCACTCCTCGACGCTCTGGTCCTCCCAGTACCGCAGCACCAGCACCGCCCGGTAGCCCGGCGTCACCCGGGCCAGCGCCGCCAGCAGCGCCAGCCGCCGGTCCGGGTCGGCGCCCACCGCCGCGGTCTCCGGCGGCTCGGCGAGAGCCACCTCGCCCGCCGAACGGCGCCGCCGCCCGTCCACGAAGGTCCGCACTAGCGTGGTGCGGGCGTAGCCCCCGGCGGTGTCCGGGTCGCGCAGGCGCGGCCAGCGCGCGTACACCTTGATCAGGGTCGACTGCACCAGGTCCTCGGCCAGGTGCCAGTCGCCGCACAGCAGGTACGCGGTGCGGCGCAGCGCCCCGTACCGGGCCGCGGTGAACTCCTCGAACAACCTCTCGCGCTCCGGCGACATCCGTTCCCGGCCCCCTGTTCCGTCGTCCGTGCCGAGTTGCCCCGCAGGACGGTGGAGCCCCGCGTCGACTTCTACACGGGATCGGGTGCCGGAAATGTTGCGTCCCCGGCCGCCGAGGTCGGAGATGATCGGACGATGGACGACTCCACCGAGGCCACCCTCAAGGAACGCCGCTTCGCCGCCCGCCGACGCGCCGAGCGGCTGCTCTCCGGGCCCCGCCCGCAGACCGTGCGCGAGCGCCTGGCCGACCTGGCCACCCTCGCCGACGCCCCCTACGACCTCGACATCCCGACCGACATCTACGGCGACGGCCTGGTCCGCACCCTGGAACAGCGGGTCGCCGCGCTGCTCGGCAAACCCGACGCCGCGTACTTCCCCACCGGCACCATGGCCCAGCAGGCCGCCCTCCAGGTCTGGGCCGCCCACCGGAGCGACGGCCGCTACAGCGACAGCCGCACCGTCGCCATGCACCCGCTCGCCCACCCCGAGGTCCACGAGCGCCAGGCCCACGCCCGGCTCAGCGGTCTGCGGACGGTCTGGCCGACCACCGCCCCGCGGCTGCCCACCGCCGCCGAACTCCGGTCCTTCGACGAGCCGTTCCACACGCTGATGCTCGAACTCCCGCTGCGCGAGGCGGGGTTCGTGCTGCCCGGCTGGGGGGAACTGTCCGAGGTCTACGACGTGGCCGAGGAGAGATCCTGGAGAGTTCACCTGGACGGTGCCCGACTCTGGGAGTCCGCCCACCACTTCGGCCGCTCCCTGCCCGAGATCTGCGAGCGGGCCGACTCGGTGTACGTCTCCTGCTACAAGACGATCGGCGCGCACAGCGGCGCCCTGGTCGCCGGTGACGAGGAGTTCGTCCGCGAGGCCAAGGTGTGGCGCCACCGCTACGGCGGCAAGCTCTTCCAGCAGTGGCCCGCCGTGCTCACCGCCCTGGCCGGCCTCGACCGCGAACTCCCGCGCCTGGACGACTGCATCACTCACGCCAAGACCGTCGCCGACGCGCTCGCCGAGGCCCCCGGCGCCCGGGTCAACCCCGACCCGCCGCACACCCACCAGTTCCAGCTCTGGCTGCCGCACCCCGCCGAGGCCCTCGACCGGGCCGGGGTCGCCCTCGCCGAACGCGACGGCATCGCCCTGTTCGGCGCCTGGCGCGACGCGGGCCCGCTCCCCGGCCTCGCGATGACCGAGGTCACCGTCGCCGCCGACGCCCTCGACTGGACCCCGAAGGAGATCACCGACGCCATGGCCGCCTTCCTCGAGCTGATCTAGTCTCAGCTGCAGACATCGTGCGGAGGGGGAGCGGGGCGGATGGAGCAGAAGGTCGAACTGGCGGATGCCATCGAGGCGATCCGGCAGGAGCTGCTGGACGCGGCGGCCCGGGGTGCCGGGCAGCCGATCCAGTTCGAAGTCGGCCCGGTGCAGCTGGAGTTCACCGTCGAGCTGAAGAAGGACGCCAGGGCCAAGGGCGGCGTCAAGGCCTGGGTGCTCTCCGGCGACCTGGAGGCCGGGGTCGCCCACGGCCGGGTCCACAAGGTCTCCGTCACCCTCAACCCCCGGCAGGCCGGCACCACCGACAACCCGCTCGTCGGCAACCCCGACCAGGGCTCCGCCGACGGCTTCGCCGTGGACCGCTGAGGTGCCCGTCCACCCGGGCGCCCAGCGGATCGCGGCCGTCCGGGCGGGCGGTCAGGGCAGCGGCTACCTGCTCTCCGCCCGCCTGCTCCTGACCGCCGCCCACGTCGTGCGCGGCGGCGGACCGATCACCGCGACCGTCCACGGCGGACGCGGCTGGATCCGCTGCCGCGAACTCTGGCGCCGCCAGGACGACACCCACGACCTCGCCCTGCTGCTCGCCGAGGACGACCTGGTCCGCCCCGACGTCGCCGCCGGCTTCGAGCCCCTGCGCCTCGGGCGCCTGAACGGCCTGGAACCCGTCCACGGCTGCCACGCCACCGGCTTCCCCGACCTGGAGCGCACCGGCGACCGGCTGGAGAGCGGCCAGCTCTGGGGCACCGTCGCCCCCGGCACCCACCTGCTCGCCGGCCGGTACGTGCTCAGCGCCGCCGACACCCCGCCGGCCGGGGACGCCGCGGTGCCGTGGCGGGGCATGTCCGGCGCCGCCGTCTTCTTCCGCGGCCTGCTGCTCGGAGTCGTCTCCGCCGAGGTCCGCCCCGAGCTCTGGCGGCACAGCCGCCTCGAACTCACCGCCGTGGCCGGCTCCGGCCTCGCCGAGATCCTCACCGAACAGCTCGGCACGGCCCCACCCTGCCTCACCGTCACCGAACAGGACGTCGCCGACGCCGACTTCGAGGCCCGGTACGCCCGCGCGGTCCGCGCCGACCACGGCCAGCTCCGGATCTTCGGCCTGGACGTCTCCCGCGCCCAGTCCCGCCCCCGCGACATCGACACCGCCTACCTCAGCCTGGAAGCCGAGGCCGCCGGCAAGGCGTCCGAGCCCGACGCCCATCCCTTCGACGCCCCCGGCCCGCTCCGGATCGAGCAGGCCCTGCGCGGCCGCCGCCGGGTCCTGCTGCGCGGCCAGGCCGGCTCCGGCAAGAGCACCCTGGTCCAGTGGCTCGCCGTGCACGCCGCCGCCGGCACCCTCGGACCCGACCTCGCCGAGTGGGACCGCCGCGTCCCGTTCGTCCTGCGGCTGCGGTCGCTGTACCGGCTGCGCAACCTCAGCCCGCGTCCCGCCGAGTTCCTGGAGGTCGACGGCAGCCCGCTGGCCGACAGCCAACCCGCGGGCTGGGCCGAGCGCGTGCTGCGCGGCGGACGGGCCCTGCTGCTGGTCGACGGTCTGGACGAGATCCCCGAGGACGACCGCGCCGAGGCCGAACAGTGGCTCGCCGGCCTCTTCCGGCACTACCCGGACATCCGCTGCCTGGTCACCGTCCGCCCCTCCGCCGTCCCGGCCGACTGGCTCGCCCACCTCGCCTTCGACGAGCTGGCCCTGCGCCCGATGAACGCGGCCGACCGGCGGACTCTCGTGGTCCGCTGGCACCGGGCGATCGCCGCCGAACTCGGCGACGGCGAGGACGCCGAGCGCGAACGCGGCGAGATCGACCAGCTCCGGAGCGACCTGCTGCACACCCTCGCCGCCTCCCCGGACCTCGACGCGCTCACCGACAGCCCGCTGCTGTGCGCGATGATCTGCACCCTGCACCGGGAGTGGGACGGCGCGCTGCCGCACCGCAAGATGGACCTGTACGAGGCCGCGCTCAACATGCTGCTGGTCCGCCGCGACCAGCAGCGCAAGGTCGGCCGGGTCGAGGGCGTCGACCTCGCCAAGGAGGAGCAGCTCGCCGTCCTCCAGCGGATCGCCTACTGGCTGACCGTCAACCGCCTCTCCGAGGGCGGCCGGTCGGACGCCCTGCGGCTGATCGACCGCCTCCGCAGCAGCTTCTCCGGCCCCTCGCGCGCCGTCTCGGCCGACCAGGTCTTCACCCACCTGCTCAACCGCTCCGGCCTCCTCACCGAACCCGGCAGCGACACCTTCGCCTTCGTCCACCGCACCTTCCAGGACTACCTGGCGGCCCGCGAGTTCGCCGAGGAACGCAGCTTCGGCCTGCTGCTGGGCAACGCCGGCGACGAGCAGTGGGCCGACGTGATCCGGATGACCGTCGGCCACCTCCCCGCCCGCACCCGCCCCGACCTGCTGCGCGGCCTGCTCCAGGAGGCCCAGGCCGCCAATCGGGCCCTGAACATCCGCATGCACGTGCTGGCCGCCACCTGTCTGCCCTACGCCACGCTGCTGGACGAGCGCGTCCGGGAGCTGATCCTGACGCAGATCCGCCGCCTGCTGTCCAGCTGCGCGGAGCAGTTCACGCCGTCGGACTGGAACCAACTGCTGCTCGTCGGCGAGGCCCTGATCCCCCATCTCCCCGAGAAGCTGCCCGCCGGCCCACCGGAGGTGCGGCGGAACCTGCTGCGCCTGGCCGGACGGATCGGGGGGCACAGTGGCCTGTGGTGGCTCGGCGAGGTCGCTCCGACGGTGTCCGGCGTGGAGGCCACCGACCTGCTCGATGCATGGGACCGTTTCGATCCGGAGACCTATGTACGAACGGTGCTCCGGCACGTCGACCTGAGCGAGGCCACGCTCATGATCGGTGACGAGGTCTCCCTGCTCCTGCTCCCGGCCCTCGGCCGGATCGGGACGGTGTACTGGTACGGCCGCGGGCTGGAGACGGACTCACTGGCCGGGCTCGACGCCGAATGCCTGCTGCTGCAGCTGGACGAGGAGGTCGAGGACCTCGCGTTCCTCACGGGCTGCGGTCCGATCCGGCAGCTCGACCTGATCGGTTGCGGAGGTCTGCGGGACCTCTCCGCGCTCGCCGACCTCCCGGTGCGCGCGGTCGGCTGGTTCGCGGACGGGACCGGCGTCCAGCGCGCGTTCTGGGAGGCGATCGTCGAGAACCCGGAGCTGCGATCGCTGCGCTCCGACCCGAGGCTGGTCCTCGCCGCCGATCCGGCCAAGCCGCACCCGACCCTGGCCGAACTCACCCTCACGCTGGGTGCGGGGCCGCTCGAACTCCCGGACCTCGCCCGGCTCTTCCTCGGGCTGCGGACCCTTCGGCTGGAGATCCTGGAGGACGGCGCCGACCTCTCGCCGTTCAAGGCCCCGCCCGGTGTTCTGGTCGACGTCAGCCACCGCCCCGACGTCACGGACATCGCGGGCGTGGACCCCCTGCCGCCGGGCTGGACCCTCACCGAGCGGATCCCGGGCCAGTAGCACGACGGCCCCCGGCGGAAGATCCGCCGGGGGCCGCCGTTCAGGCGCGGAAGGTTACTTCACGGGCCGGACGAAGACGAGGGTCTCCAGCTTGTTGAAGCTGTTCCAGAGGACCTCGATCTGCGTGTGGGTGTCGGGCACCTGGACGCTGCTGTACTGGTTGGACGCGTCCCAGTACTTGTTGGTGTGGTCGTTGAAGACCGTCACCCCGCGCTCACCCTTGATGGTGGTGGCGACGTCGGCCTTGTGCAGGTTCAGGCCGTCGGTGCGCTCGAAGCCGAAGGTGGAGTCGTAGCCCTGGACGCGCGGACGCATCAGGGTGCCGTCGGACCACTTCAGCGGGGTCGGGTGGGCGTCGATCGGGAGAACGAGGCCGGAACCCGGGTGGTTGGCCACGTTGTTGTCCGTCTGCGAGGCGTCCCACAGCCAGATCAGCAGGCCGTTCTGGTTGGCGTAGTGCTCGACCCAGTTCGGCTTGGTGGTGCTGAAGCCGAAGTTGTACGGGCCGGTCTTCAGCGTGGTGTCGAAGGACACGTACTGACGGTTCTCGACCAGGTACTTCTGGTCGTAGTCCTTGGAGAACTTGCCCGTGATCCGGGAGAAGCCCTTCGCGGTCCAGCCGTTGTCGCCGTTCTCCGCACCGTCGGTGAGGATCGCGGTGCCGTCGGCGGTGATGGCGATCTCGTCGAGGGCCAGGCCCTTCATGTGAACGCCACCGTCGGTGGTGTTGTGGAAGCGCACCTGGATCTTCTTGCCGGCGAAGGCGTCGAGCGAGAAGGCCAGGTCACCCCAGTTGCCGCCGGAGTTGCCGTTGATGGCGTTGTCCGGGAGCGCGGTGCCGTTCCAGGTACCGGCCAGCGGCGCCCAGTTGGCGCCACCGTCGACGGAGACCTCGGCGTACGCGTAGTCGTAGTCGGTCTCGAGGTCGTACCAGGCCTTCGCGGTGAGCTTGGCCGAGGTCTTCCCGGTGAGGTCGACGTCGCGGGTCAGCGTGACGTTGAGGTTGTCGTCGCTGCCGCTCCACCACTCGTTGCCACCCGCGAACGGGGTGTTGATCTCGGTGGTGACGGTCTTCTTCGGCAGGTCGACGACCAGCGCCTGCTTGCGCTTGGTGTTGTACTCGACCGGGCCGAGCAGGCTGAGCTTGTAGTCGCCCGCCTTGGCCGAGTCGAAGTCCAGCCAGCCGAGCTGCAGCTTGGACCAGACGTCGAGGTCGTCCGGCATGTCGCCGATCGAGTTCTTGCCCTCGCCGAGCCAGGAACCCGAGGACATCAGCGACCAGAAGCCGACAGAGTTGTCGATGCCCTGGCCGGAGGTGTCGTAGAGGTCCGGCAGACCGAGGTCGTGGCCGTACTCGTGGGCGAAGACGCCCAGGCCGCCGTTCTCCGGCTGCATGGTGTAGTCGCCGACCCAGATGCCGGTGGTGCCGACCGGGGTGCCGCCCAGCTTGTTGTTGTCCGGGCCCTGCTTGCCGGCCTGGCTGCCGTACACGTACGAGCGGTGGGCCCAGAGCGCGTCGGTGCCCTGGACGCCGCCGCCGGCGGACTCGTCCTCACCGGCGTGCACGATCTGGAAGTGGTCGATGTAACCGTCGGGCTGGTTGAAGTTGCCGTCGTGGTTGTAGTCGTACCGGTCCCACTGGTCGTACTGCGCCAGGGTGGCCTTGATCTGCTCGTCCGACTGGCCCTTGGCCTTCTGGTCGGCGACCCAGGCGTTGATGCCGTCGCGGATCAGGTCCTGCGCGTTGTTGCAGACGTGGCCGCCGCAGTAGTTCGAGCCGTAGCGGGCCTCGTTCCACGGCACCCGGACCCAGTCGGTGACCTGGCCGTCGACCGAGTACCGGCCCGAGGACTGCTTCTCGTAGAAGGTCTTCAGCGAGGGCTGGGTCTTCGAGAAGTACAGGTCCTGGTAGTGGGCCTGGTTGTAGTCGGCCTGCCAGGCGGTCGAGTTGTTGGTCGCCGCGTCCGGCTTGGCGATCTGGTTGTGCGCCGGGCCGGGCTGGCCGCCGTACTTGACCTTGCCGTCCGGAGTCTTGGTGGTGCTGTCCACCTGGTCACCGAAGTCCACCAGGATGGTGAAGATCTTGTCGGTGCGCTCGCGCTTGAGCTCGACGTACTTGTCGCGGCCGAGCTTGACGCTGGTGGAGCCACCGTGCGACTCGATCTTGGCGGTGCCGTTCATCAGCTGCTCGACGGCAGCCTTCTGCTCGGCGTTCACCTTGTCGGTGAGCGGGCCGGGCAGGTCATGCGGAACGCTCGTGGCCTGGGCGGCGTCGGCCGGGTCGCGCGGAACGGGCGTGACCGGAGCGGCGTTGGCCATGCCCGGGAGCAGACCCGCACCGAGCGCCGCGGCGACTGCGACGGCCGCCGAGGCCGCAGCGGCCCTCTTGGATATCTTCAACGTGGTGACGTCCTCCCCTTACCGGCGTGGCTCTTGGCCTCGCCGGTGAACCAATGAAAGACAGGTGGAGGACATTCGATCCAAGTATGAGTAAAAAAGAAAGACCTTGACCATGGCATGGCCACGGCGCTATCCTCCGGCAACTCAGATCATCTGACTGCTGGTCAATCTACCCCGGATCCCTGCGATCTGGGGGTGCATCGCACCCGTACGAGGGATCGCGGCGGGCCGGCGGGGCGCGGCGGAGGCCGATTCACAGGCCAATGGAAGCGTAAACAGTTTTACAACTGAAAGAGACGGTAAAAGGAGCAGGGCCCCGGCGATATACCCGCCGGGGCCCTGCTCTTTGTCGACAGATTTACTTGGTGAGATCCGGGCCTGCGGAGCTGGAGACCGCCGCCGGGGTGTCGGCCACCGGGGACTTCTCCTCACCGCGGAAGGTGAACTTGGCTTCCTTGCCCTCGCCCTCGACGCCGACGACCACGATGTGGCCGGCCCGCAGCTCGCCGAAGAGGATCTTCTCGGACAGGTGGTCCTCGATCTCGCGCTGGATGGTCCGGCGCAGCGGGCGGGCGCCCAGGATCGGGTCGTAGCCGCGCTTCGCCAGCAGCTTCTTCGCCTCGACGCTGAGCTCCAGGCCCATGTCGCGGTCCTTGAGCCGACCGTCCACCTTGGCGATCATCAGATCGACGATCTCGATGATGTTCGCCTCGGACAGCTGGTGGAAGACCACGATGTCGTCGACACGGTTCAGGAACTCCGGCCGGAAGTGCTGCTTGAGCTCGTCGCTGACCTTGGCCTTCATCCGCTCGTACCCGGTGGCCGTGTCACCCGTGGCCGCGAAGCCCAGGTTGAAGCCCTTGGAGATGTCCCGGGTGCCGAGGTTGGTGGTCATGATGATGACCGTGTTCTTGAAGTCGACCACCCGGCCCTGGGAGTCGGTCAGGCGACCGTCCTCCAGGATCTGCAGCAGCGAGTTGAAGATGTCCGGGTGGGCCTTCTCGACCTCGTCGAAGAGGACGACCGAGAACGGCTTGCGGCGCACCTTCTCGGTGAGCTGGCCGCCCTCCTCGTAGCCCACGTATCCGGGCGGGGAGCCGAACAGGCGCGAGACGGTGTGCTTCTCGGAGAACTCGGACATGTCCAGCGCGATCAGCGCGTCCTCGTCGCCGAACAGGAACTCCGCCAGCGTCTTGGAGAGCTCGGTCTTACCGACACCCGAGGGGCCGGCGAAGATGAACGAGCCACCCGGGCGCTTCGGGTCCTTCAGACCGGCACGGGTACGGCGGATCGCCTGGGAGAGCGCCTTGATGGCGTCCTCCTGGCCGATGACCCGCTTGTGCAGCTCGTCCTCCATGCGCAGCAGGCGCGAGGACTCCTCCTCGGTCAGCTTGAAGACCGGGATGCCGGTGGCGGTGGCCAGGACCTCGGCGATGAGCTCCTCGTCCACCTCGGCGACGACGTCCATGTCGCCGGCCTTCCACTCCTTCTCCCGCTTGGCCTTCGCCTGGAGCAGCTGCTTCTCGCTGTCCCGCAGGCCGGCGGCCTTCTCGAAGTCCTGCGCGTCGATCGCGGACTCCTTCTCCCGGCGCACCTCGGCGATCTTCTCGTCGAACTCGCGCAGGTCCGGCGGCGCGGTCATCCGGCGGATGCGCATCCGGGAACCGGCCTCGTCGATCAGGTCGATCGCCTTGTCCGGCAGGAAGCGGTCCGAGATGTACCGGTCGGCCAGGGTGGCGGCGGCGACCAGGGCGGCGTCGGTGATCGACACCCGGTGGTGCGCCTCGTACCGGTCGCGCAGGCCCTTGAGGATCTCGATGGTGTGCGGGAGCGAGGGCTCGGCCACCTGGATCGGCTGGAAGCGGCGCTCCAGCGCGGCGTCCTTCTCCAGGTGCTTGCGGTACTCGTCCAGCGTGGTGGCACCGATGGTCTGCAGCTCACCGCGGGCCAGCATCGGCTTGAGGATCGACGCGGCGTCGATCGCACCCTCGGCGGCGCCCGCGCCGACCAGGGTGTGCAGCTCGTCGATGAACAGGATGATGTCGCCGCGGGTGCGGATCTCCTTGAGAACCTTCTTCAGGCGCTCCTCGAAGTCACCGCGGTACCGGGAGCCGGCCACCAGGGCGCCCAGGTCGAGGGTGTAGAGCTGCTTGTCCTTCAGCGTCTCCGGGACCTCGCCCTTGACGATCGCCTGCGCCAGGCCCTCGACGACGGCGGTCTTGCCGACGCCGGGCTCGCCGATCAGCACGGGGTTGTTCTTGGTGCGGCGGGACAGCACCTGCATGACCCGCTCGATCTCCTTCTCGCGCCCGATCACCGGGTCGAGCTTGGCCTCGCGGGCGGCCTGGGTCAGGTTGCGGCCGAACTGGTCCAGGACCAGCGAGGTGGAAGGAGTGCCCTCGGCGGGGCCACCGGCCGTGGCCGACTCCTTGCCGCCGCCCTGGTAACCCGAGAGCAGCTGGATGACCTGCTGCCGCACCCGGTTGAGATCGGCGCCCAGCTTCACCAGGACCTGGGCGGCGACGCCCTCGCCCTCGCGGATCAGGCCGAGCAGGATGTGCTCGGTGCCGATGTAGTTGTGGCCGAGCTGAAGGGCCTCGCGGAGCGACAGCTCCAGCACCTTCTTCGCCCGGGGGGTGAAGGGGATGTGACCGGACGGGGCCTGCTGGCCCTGTCCGATGATCTCCTCGACCTGCTGGCGGACCGCCTCGAGCGAGATCCCGAGGCTCTCCAGCGCCTTGGCGGCGACACCCTCGCCCTCGTGGATCAGGCCCAGGAGAATGTGCTCGGTGCCGATGTAGTTGTGGTTGAGCATCCGGGCTTCTTCCTGAGCCAGGACGACAACCCGCCGCGCGCGGTCGGTGAACCTCTCGAACATCGTTAATCGCTCCTCAGAGCGGTCGGTCAGTTCGGGGGCCGTCCCCGCCCTGTCCTTCCGCATGCTAGTCCCGCTCAGCGGCGCGGCTCCGGAACTCCCACGTGCGCGGGAGCAACATCGCTGCGCGACCAGCCGACACCAATCCCAACCTGATGGTGGAAGACGGTGTTCCCTGGGACGGGCCCGATGCACCGGATACCGCTACGCCATCGGCGAACACGGCCCGGCGGAACCGGGCGACCGGCCACGCGAACTGCCTCGGGCGGGGCCCATCCGCCCCGTCCACCTGCATTCATACCCGGTATTCCGGCGGGTTTCGCGCTGTTTCCGGGGTGGTGGTGTTCGCCTCGCGAGAAGTCGGCCGCCGAGGGCCGGCGCCGGTGACGCCCACTCAGCCCGGCGGGGTGACGTACCGCCATCCGGCGGCGGACGCGTTACCGCTTCACCCGTACAGCGTTGCACAGCCCATGACTGTTCCGCCGCTCGTGGAGGCCGCACCCGCGCCGCTGTGCGGCTTCGACCGGGTGCTGGTGCCGCTCACTGCGGCGCTCGCCGTGCTGGCCCGGTTGCGCCGGCTCGGACGGTGCCACGGGCCGGTGGCGCTGCACGGCGACCGGGCCGCGTTCCTGATCGCGCCCGGCGCCGCCGAGCTGGTGCCCGAGCTGCTGGGCTGGCTCGGCTGGGGCGGGCTGCGCCTGCCGCTCGAAGCTGCGCCGCCCGCGCCGTACGGGGCCACCGCGCCGCCGGAGCGGCGGGCGGGGCGGCCGACCGTGCCGGGGCGGCCGGCCCCGGGCGAGGGCCGGCCCGCCCTGGACCTGCGCTCGCCCGACCTGCTGCGCCTGCTCGACTGCCTGGCCGACGCGTGCCTGCGCGAACGCCTGCGACTGCCCCCGGCGCGTTGAGGCCGGTCCGACAATTCCCGCCGGACGGACCGGTGGGTCAGGAGGCCATGGCCTTCTCGTACGCCTCGCGCACGTTGCTCGGCACCCGGCCGCGGTCGTTGACCGGCATGCCCTGCTCCTTCGCCCACTCCCGGATCTTCGCCGTGTCCGGCTGGCCGGCGGCGGCGGCCCGACCGGCGGTGCGACCGCTGCTGCGGCGCGGGGCGGTCAGGCGACCGCTCTGCTTGCGGCCCTTGTCGACGTACGGGGCCAGCAGCTCGCGCAGCTTCTCGGCGTTGTCGCTCTTCAGATCGATCTCGTAGGCAACGCCGTCCAGGGCGAACGTCACCGTCTCGTCCGCGGAGCCGCCGTCGAGATCGTCTTCCAGAATGACCTGAACCCTCTGTGCCACGGGCTTCCCTTTCCGCGTTAACGATCCATTGCCTGAGGAAAGGAAACCGCCTTTTCCCGGAAAACACAAACCCCCGACGGTCCTGGAGGGTCAGCTGAGGTGCAGCAGCATGCGTGAGTTGCCCAGGGTGTTCGGCTTCACCCGCTCCACGTCCAGGAACTCCGCGACTCCTTCATCGTACGAGCGCAGGAGTTCTTCATAGACTTCCGTGGCCACGGCCGCCGGGTCTGACGTACGATCGTCGTTTTCACCGATCTCGACGAAGCCGTGTTTCGCGAAGAAGGCGACCTCGAACGTCAGGCAGAAAATCCGACGGACGCCCAGCCAGCGCGCGGTCTGCAGCAGCTTCTCCAGCAGCAGGTGGCCGATGCCGTGCCCCTTGCAGACCGGATCCACCGCCAGCGTGCGGACCTCCGCCAGGTCCTCCCACATCACGTGGAGGGCGCCGCAGGCCACCACCGACCCGGTGTCGTCGCGCTCGGCGACCCAGAACTCCTGGACGGACTCGAACAGTGTGACGGTCGGCTTGTCGAGCAGAATGCCGTCCCGCGCGTACGAGTCGATGAGCCGCCGAACGGCCCGCACGTCCGTGGTCCGCGCCCGGCGGATGGTGACCTCCATGGCGGGACGTTATCGTGCCGGGGGCTCCCGGGTCTCCTCGGTATCGACCCCCGTCACCCGCAGCGCATCGCGCAGCGCCTCGCGCTGCTCGGGCGACATCAGGCCGAAGAAGTGCACCAGCGCGGCGGCCGGATTGTCGCTGGTCGCCCACGCCTCGTTCATCAACGCCGCGGTGTAGGCCTCGCGCGAGGAGACCGGCTCATATCGATAGGCCCGGCCCGCCTGCTCGCGACGCAGCCAGCCCTTTCTGTAGAGCTTGTCGAGCACCGTCATCACGGTCGTGTACGCGATTTCGCGTTCCGACTGCAGATCCTGCAGAACCTCGCGAACGGTGACCGGGCGGTTCCACTGCCAGACCCTGGTCATGATGTCGTTCTCGAGTTCTCCGAGTTGGCGCACCATAGTGCGGCCAGGATAGGTCCGATCCGGACAAAGTCATCCATTGCCAAACAAACCGGCGCGCCGCCACCCCCGCTGGGGTGAACGGCGCGCCGGTGAGCGGTGGATTATTCGCCTGCGGAACGGACCGTCATCGCCTCGGCGGCGGCGTCCTCCTTGGCCTTCTGCGCCCCGCCCTGGCTGCGGATGATGGCCCGCACCAGGAATCCGAAGCCGATCGCCATGACGAGCGGCGGCACGATCGCGCTGACGTAGTCCATCAGGTCACTCCCCGGTCTTCTCTTCGGTCTTCTCGTCGGTCTTCTCGGCGGTGCTGCTCTTCGCCTCCGGCTTCACCAGGGGGAAGAGCACCGTCTCGCGGATGTTCTTGCCGGTGAGCAGCATGATCAGGCGGTCCACGCCGAGGCCGAGGCCGCCGGTCGGCGGCATCGCGTACTCCAGCGCGCGCAGGAAGTCCTCGTCCAGCTGCATCGCCTCCACGTCGCCGCCGGCCGCCAGCAGCGACTGGGCGGTCAGGCGGGCCCGCTGCTCGACCGGGTCGATCAGCTCGGAGTAGGCGGTGCCGATCTCGGTGCCGAAGATCACCAGGTCCCACTTCTCCGCCACGCCCGGGATCGAGCGGTGCTGGCGGGTCAGCGGGGAGACCTCGGTCGGGTAGTCCTTGATGAAGGTCGGCCGGATCGCGTGGTGCTCCAGCAGGCGCTCGATCATCTCCAGGACGATCTGGCCGTGGCCCCACTCCTTCTCCCACGGCACGCCGGCCCGGTCGGCCAGCGCGCGGAGCTCCTCGACGGAGGTCTCCGGGGTGATCTCGGTGCCGATCCGCGCGGAGATGCCCGGGTAGACCGAGACCTCCTCCCACGGCTCCGCCAGGTCGATCTCGTGCTCCTCGCCGTCCGGGCCGAGGCCGCGGACCACGGTGGTGCCGAGCGCGTCGCGGGCGGCGTTCACGATGATCGCCCGGATCAGCTCCGCCTGGGTGTCGTAGTCGCCGTAGGCCTCGTACGACTCCAGGGCGGTGAACTCCGGGTTGTGGGTCGCGTCGGCGCCCTCGTTGCGGAAGTTCCGGTTGATCTCGAAGACCTTCTCGGCGCCGCCGACCACCAGGCGCTTGAGGTAGAGCTCGGTCGCGATGCGCAGGTAGAGCTCGATGTCGTACGCGTTGATGTGCGTCTTGAACGGACGCGCGTTGGCGCCGCCGTGGATCGGCTGCAGCATCGGGGTCTCGACCTCGAGGTAGCCGCGGTCCTCGTAGGTGCGGCGGATCGAGCGGATCACCCGGGTGCGCAGCTGCAGCATCTCGCGCGCCTCGGGGTTGACGATCAGGTCCACGTACCGCTGGCGGACCCGGGCCTCCGGGTCGGTCAGGCCCTTGTGCTTGTCGGGCAGCGGACGCAGGCACTTGGCGGTGAGCTCCCAGCGGTCCACCATCACCGACAGCTCGCCGCGGCGGGAGGTGATCACCTCGCCCTCGACGCCCACCTGGTCGCCCAGGTCGATGTCGGTCTTCCAGGCCGCCAGCCGCTCCTCGCCGAGCTTGTCGAGCGAGAGCATCACCTGGAGGTCGCCGGAGCCGTCACGCAGGGTGGCGAAGCAGAGCTTGCCGCCGGTGCGGGCCAGGATCACCCGGCCGGTGATGCCCGCCCGCTCGCCGGTGGCGGTGTCCGGCTCCAGGTCCGGGTGCTTGGCGCGCAGGTCCGCGATGGTGGAGGTGCGGGGGAAGCCGACCGGGTACGGGTCGATGCCGGCCGCCCGGAGCCGGTCCAGCTTCTCGCGCCGGACTCGCATCTGCTCGGGGAGGTCGTCGGCCTGGGGGACGCTGCTCTGATCGCTCACCCCACAAGGGTAGCCACGCTCACGCCCACTCCCGCCACGGGATATCGCTCCCGGCACGGCGACGGCCCCGGGGGAGTCGCGTGGACCTCCCCGGGGCCGTCGGAGCCGGGTTCCCGTTACTGGTGGGCGCCGGCCTTGCGGCGCCGCGCCACCAGGGCGATCAGGCCGCCGCCGAGGGCGATGGCGGCGATGCCGCCGCCGACCATCGGGCCGATGCCGGAGACACCGGTGGAGGCGAGGCCGCCGCTCTTCGTGCTCGGGGTGGCCGACGCGGTGCCGGGGTGGGTGGAGGCGGTGGCGGTGCCGCCGCCGACGGGGGTGCCGGCCGGGGTGGTGGACGGCGCGCCGGGCTTGTCACCGGCGGGCGTGGTCGGGCCGGTGGGGACGCCGCCGTCGGCCTTGCCGCCCAGGGCGACGGTGACGGAGTCGTTGCCCTTGTTCGGGTCCCAGGGCTTGCCGCTCTCCCGGCCGTCCTCGCCGATCGAGGGCAGCGTGACGACCGCGGTGGCCCCGGCGGCCGGGTCGACCTCGACGGTGAAGTCGAAGGAGCCCTTGTAGCCGGCCTTGATGAACGCGCTGGTCTCGCAGTCGTAGCGGACCTGCGAGTCGCTCGGCGCCGGGTTGGCGAGGCGGCACTGCTCGGGTGCCGCCGTGACCTTGACCTGCTTCGGCAGCGTCACCGCGACGTGGGCCGGGTCGGAGCCGGAGCGCCAGAACACGGACGCGGGGCCACTGCTGGTCATGCCGACGGTGAGCTTGCCCTGCTTGTGGGCCTGGTCCGGGGCCCAGGCGCCGAACGCGGCGAAGTCGGCGGTGTTCTGCACCAGAGCCTCGAGGTTCTGCTGCCCGCCGTTCGGGTCGAGGTCGAGGGCGCCGTTCGGCGCCGGAGCGGTCTCCGGCTTGCCGACGGTCAGCCGGGGGCTGCCGGCCGGGGCGGGCTGGAAGTGGTAGTTGCTGCGGATCCAGGAGTCCGGGCCGAGGGCGTTCGAGTAGGCGCCGACGTCCAGGTAGGAGATGTACGCCGAGGCGTCGACGCCGATCTTCACCGGGTCCAGGTGCACCGTCTCGCCCGGGGCGACGGGGGAGTTGACGGTGCAGACCACCGCGGTGCCGTAGTCGTTGGTGCCGTACTCGCAGTTGGAGAACTTCGACGCCACCTCCAGGCCCATGCCGCCCAGGAAAGTGAAGGTCAGCTGGGACGCGGGGAGCTGGCCCTCGTTGGTGACGGCGAGGTCCGGGGTCCACGTGCCGCCGGGCTTGAGGTCGTGGTTGGCCGGGACCTCCTTCCACTTGAGCTTCGTCCCGCCCAGGGTGACCTTGGTGTCGGAGGCGGCGGTGGCCGCCGACTGGCGGGCCTTGGCGTGCAGGGTCCCAGTGGCGCCGGCGGTGCCGCCCTTGGCGGCGGCGAGCTGGAGGCTCACCCGGCCCTCGCCGTTGTTGAGGAACACCTGGCCGCAGGTGAGGGTGGTGCCGGCGACGGTGCAGCCGTACGGGGTCTGCGGCAGCTCGGCAACGCCCTTCAGGCCGCTCAGGTCGACCTCGACGACGGCCATGGCGCTCGGCGTGCCGCCGGTGAGCTTGATGTTCAGGTCCACCTGGGTACCGGCCGGGCCGTGGTCGCTGACCGGGGCGTTCGGGTCGAGCGCGAGGGCGGTCGGGGCGCTGATCGTCAGTACCGGGTCGGCCGCATGGGCCGGGATGGCGGCGGCACCCAGGGCGATCGCGGCCATGGCCGTGGTCAGCCCGAGCGTGCGGGAGCGCGAGGTGCGCATGGTCCCCCCATTGGGTCTTTGGGCAGTGCGGTGCGTCGCAGACCTTAGGGGGGAATTCGGCCAGCCGTACGGGGAGAATCGGACAGTTCGGGTCAGGACAGTTCGTACTGTCGGAGATTTTTGCGAATTCGTGATCGAGAATCCCCACCGCGCTCACTATGTCGACACATCGTCAGCGCGATGGGGGCGATGACGCGGATTCAGCCGTCGGTGCCGGTGGCGAGGCCGGGGTGGTCCTCGTCGGCCGGGGGCTCGGGGGCGGGCGGGGCGGGGGGCTTGGGGCGGCGTCCGAAGAGTTCGGCGGGCGTGGGCATCCGGCGGGGCTGCGGTCGGTCGGCGGGGGCCTGGGGCTTGGAGTTGCTCATGAGGAACCGTCCTCCGACTGGGATGGGGAGCAGGGGTTCGGACGCCGGGCTGGGTACGGCCGCGAGGTGGCGCTGACCGGAGGTCAGGGAGAGCCGCTCGCGGATGTCCGCCTCGGCGAGCGCGTGGCAGCGGCCGGCGAGCCGGGAGCGCCGGGAGCGTTCGATCGGCCCGCACGGCTGCCGGGACAGCGAGCGGAGGGCGGAGAGATCCTCGGGCGTCGGCAGGTAGCCGTCGGCCACCGCCTCCTCCAGCCGCTCCAGGTAGCCGGCCGCGCTGCCCGGCAGCGCGTCCCGGTACCGGGAGAGGTCGGCCAGCAGGAAGGCGCGCAGCCGGCCGCCCTCGTGCACCGCCTCGTCGATGGCCTCGGTCAGCCGCAGGGCGTCCTGGACATCCTCCGCCCAGAACTCGGCCGCCGGGGCGGCCGGTTGCAGCCGGTCGAGGTCGGTCGGGTAGAGGGCTTGGGCGAGGACACGGCGCAGGACGCGGACTTCGTCGGCGCTGAACGCCATGCCGCCGCGCGATCCGTGTGGCGTTGGCATGGCATGACAGTACGTGGCGTACGTCCGATTTGCGGAGATTGACCTCGCGTCTGTCCCGATTGGCCTATCTGCCGATGGTCTGACCAGGTGTCAGGCGGTCGCCGGCTTGTTCCGCTCGAAGATCAGCCGCAGGCCGATCAGGGTCAGCCACGGCTCGTGGACGTCGATCTCCTCCGCCTCGCCGAGCACCAGCGGCGCCAAGCCGCCGGTGGCGATCACCTGGACGTCGCTCGGGTCCTTGGCGAGTTCCTTCGCCATCCGGTTGACCAGACCGTCCACCTGGCCGGCGAAGCCGTACAGGATGCCGGACTGCATCCCTTCAACGGTGTTCTTGCCGATGACGTTGCGGGGTCGGGCCAACTCGATCTTGCGCAGTTGCGCACCGCGCACCCCGAGCGCCTCCACCGAGATCTCGATGCCCGGCGCGATCGCGCCGCCCACGTAGTCGCCGCGCGCGTTGATCGCGTCGAACGTGGTGGCCGTCCCGAAGTCCACCACGATGCACGGACCGCCGTACAGGTGGTTGGCCGCCAGCGCGTTGACGATCCGGTCGGCGCCCACCTCCTTGGGGTTGTCCATCAGGACGTGCACCCCGGTCTTCACCCCCGGCTCCACGATCACCGCGGGCACGTCGCCGTAGTACCGGCGGGTCACCTCGCGGAGCTCGTGGAGCACGGCGGGCACCGAGGAGCAGATGGACAGCCCGGCCACCCGGTCGTCCGCGGAGACGATCGGATGGGCCCCCATCAAGCCCTGCAGCAGCACCGCCAGTTCGTCGGCGGTACGGCGCGGGTCGGTGGAGATCCGCCAGTGGTCGACGATCTCCTCACCGTCGAACAGGCCGAGCGTGGTCTGGGTGTTGCCGACGTCGATGGTGAGGAGCATGGGCTGCTTTCTGCGTGGGGTGGGGTCAGGAACTGCGGAGGTCCAGGCCGATGTCCAGGATCGGCGAGGAGTGGGTCAGGGCCCCGACGGCCAGGTAGTCGACACCAGTCTCGGCGACCTCGCGCGCCGTGGCCAGGGTCAGACCGCCGGACGCCTCCAGCTTCGCCCGGCCGGCCACCAGCTCCACCGCCCGGCGCAGCTCCGTCACCGGGAAGTTGTCCAGCAGGATCAGGTCCGCCCCGGCCTCCAGCACCGGCGCGATCTGCTCCACCGTGTCCACCTCGACCTCGACCGGCAGCTCCGGGTACGCCGCCCGGACCGCCTTGAACGCCTCGGCCACGCCGCCCGCGGCCACCACGTGGTTGTCCTTCACCAGCGCCGCGTCGGACAGCGCCATCCGGTGGTTGGCGCCGCCGCCGCAGCGCACCGCGTACTTCTCCAGCGCCCGCAGGCCCGGCGTGGTCTTGCGGGTGTCGCGGACCGTCGCCCCGGTGCCCGCCAGCGCGTGGGCCCACGCGGCGGTCGCGGTTGCGACGCCGGACAGGTGGCACAGCAGGTTCAGCGCGCTGCGCTCGGCCGTCAGCAGGTCGCGGGTCCGGCTGCGCACCGACAGCAGCACCTGGCCGGCCTCGACCCGGGCGCCGTCCTCGACGTGCCGCTCGACCTCGAACTCGTCCTCGCACACCAGCGAGACCACTGCTTCGGCGACCCGCAGACCGGCGACCACGCCGGCCTGCCGGGCGGTGAAGTCCGCGGTGGCCACCGCGTCCGCCGGGACCGTCGCGACCGAGGTGACGTCCTCGCCGCCGGCCAGGTCCTCGGAGAGCGCCATCATCGCGACGTCCTCGACCTCGACCGGGTCCAGGCCCGCCTCCTCCAGCAGCGCGGCGAGCGCCGGGTCCAGCCCGGTCTCGTACGCCTCGCCGTCGCCGCAGGCGCAGCCGTCGCCGCAACCGGCGGCGTCGGCGAGGGGGAGTTCGTCGTGGGACATGTGAGGGCTCCATTCAGGGGCGCGGGGAACTGCGCGAGGCGGAAGGTGATCGCCGCGGTCGCTCCCACGAGGGTCGGTTGCGGGGTGCCGCGATCTAACGGACGGGTGAGGGCTGGGCGCGCAGTTCCCCGCGCTCCTGAAGGGCCAACCCCAGGTGGCGCCGCCAGGTGGCGTCGTCGCGGTCGGGGAAGTCCTCGCGCCAGTGGCAGCCGCGGGTCTCCTCCCGCAGCGCCGCCGCCGCGACCAGCGCCGAGGCGACCAGGTGCAGGTTGGTGGCCTCCCAGGTCTCCACCCGGGGGTCGGCGGGCTTCTCGTCGGCGAGGTCGGCCCGGGCGTGCTCGGCGAGGTGGGCGAGGCCCGTCTCGGCCGCGGCCATCGACGTGGCGGAGCGGATGACGCCGGCGCCCCGGGTCATCAGGCGCTGGATCTCGGCCCGCGCCTCGGGCGCCAGCAGCGGTACGGGCTGCGCGGCCCGGGCGCCGGCCACGTCGACGGCCCGCTCGGTCAGTTCGCCGGCGGCGTGCCGGGCGGTCAGGTCGGCGGCGATCCGTTCGGCGAAGACGAGGCCCTCCAGCAGCGAGTTGGAGGCGAGCCGGTTGGCGCCGTGGACGCCGGTGCAGGCGACCTCGCCGCAGGCGTACAGGCCGGGGACGGTGGTGCGGCCGTGCAGGTCGGTGCGGATGCCGCCGGAGGCGTAGTGGGCGGCGGGGGCGACCGGGATCGGTCGGGTGACGGGGTCGATCCCGTGGGCGCGGCAGGAGGCGAGGATGGTGGGGAAGCGGGTCTCCCACATCTCGGCGCCGAAGTGCCGCCCGTCCAGGTACATGTGCTCGGCGCCCTGCTCCTGCATCCGCCGGGTGATCGCCTTGGCGACGATGTCGCGCGGCGCCAGCTCGTTCAGCTCGTGCTGCCCGACCATGAACCGCACGCCGTCGCCGTCGACCAGGTGCGCGCCCTCGCCGCGGACGGCCTCGGAGACCAGCGGCTGCTGCCCCTCGGCCTCCGGCCCGAGCCAGAGCACGGTCGGGTGGAACTGGACGAACTCCAGGTCGGTGACCTCGGCGCCGGCCCGCAGCGCCAGCGCCACGCCGTCGCCGGTGGACACCGCCGGGTTGGTGGTGGCGGAGAACACCTGGCCCATGCCGCCGGTGGCGAGCACCACCGCGCGGGCCCGGATCGCGCCGACGCCGTCCCGCTGGCCCTCGCCCATGACGTGCAGGGTCAGACCGGCGGCGTGGCCGTCCGCGTCGGTCAGCAGGTCGAGGACGAGGGCGTGCTCGATCAGTTCGACGCCCGGGTCGCTGCGCACTGCGGCGACCAGCGCACGCGATATCTCCGCGCCGGTGGCGTCGCCGCCGGCGTGGGCGATCCGGCGGCGGTGGTGGCCGCCCTCGCGGGTGAGCAGGATCTCGCCGGCCTCGTCCCGGTCGAACGCGGCGCCGACGGCGATCAGCCGGCGGACGGCGTCCGGGCCCTCGGTGACCAGGGCGCGCACCGCGTCCTCGTCGCAGAGGCCGGCGCCGGCCACCAGGGTGTCGTCCAGGTGCTGCTCGGGGGTGTCGCCCTCGCCCAGGGCGGCGGCGATGCCGCCCTGGGCCCAGCGGGTGGAGCCGTCGTCGAGCATCGCCTTGGTGACCACCGTGGCCCGCAGGCCGGCCTGGCGGACGTTGAGCGCGACGGTGAGCCCGGCCACGCCGGAGCCGACCACGACGACGTCGGTGGTCGTGGTCCAGCCGGGGGCGGGGGCGGTCAGGCGGTACGACATGGCTTCACATGCTCCTTCAGCGCGCGGCGGCGTCGGCCGCGCCGTGCCCATCACCGTACGCCCGGTCGCCGCGGAGCAGTCCGCTGCCCTCGGGCGCCTCGGCCGGGTCGCCGCCGAAGCCGGTGATCCGGTTGTCGCCGTCCACGAAGACCACCTTGGGGAGGTACGCCTTGGCCTCGGCGGTGTCCATCTGCCCGTAGGCGATCAGGATCACCAGGTCGCCGGGGTGGACCAGGCGGGCGGCGGCGCCGTTGATGCCGATGACGCCGGAGCCGCGCGGGCCGGCGATGGTGTACGTCTCCAGCCGGGCGCCGTTGTTGATGTCGACGATGTGGACCAGCTCGCCGGGGAGCAGGTCGGCGGCGTCCAGCAGGTCCTCGTCCACCGTGACCGACCCGACGTAGTGCAGGTCGGCCTGGGTGACGGTGGCCCGGTGGATCTTGGACTTGAGCATGGTGCGGAGCATGGGGTCACGCCTCCTGTGAGTGCATGCCTGGAGAGTTGCTGCTTGCCGGGGGGGTACTAGCGAACGATGACGCCGACGTTGTCGATCAGGCGGGTGGTGCCCACCTTCGCGGCCACGGCCAGCACCGCCTCGCCCTGGAAGCCGTCCGGCGCCTCGGTGAAGGTGTCCGGGTCGATCAGGGCGAGGTAGTCGAGGGCGACGCCGTCCTCGGCGTCGAGCACGGCAGCCGCGGCCTCGCGGACGGCCGCCGCGCCCTTGGCACCGGCGTCACGGCCGGCGAACAGGGCGCGGGAGAGGGCGAGCGCCTGCTTGCGCTCGTCCTCGGAGAGGAAGCGGTTGCGCGAGGAGAGGGCGAGGCCGTCCTCCTCGCGGACGGTCGGCACGCCGACGACCTCGACGTCGAAGTCCAGGTCGGCGACCATCCGGCGGATCAGGGCCAGCTGCTGGGCGTCCTTCTCGCCGAAGAGGGCGAAGTCCGGGTCGGTGATGTGCAGCAGCTTGGCGACCACGGTCAGCATGCCGTCGAAGTGGCCGGGGCGGGAGGCGCCCTCGAAGCCGGCGCCCATCGGGCCGGCCGACAGGCGCACCACCGGCTCGCCGTTGGGGTACACCTCCTCGACGGTCGGGGCGAAGACCACGTCGGCGCCCATCTCGGCGGCGAGTGCCACGTCCGCGTCCAGGGTGCGCGGGTAGCGGTCCAGGTCCTCGCCGGCGCCGAACTGCAGCGGGTTGACGAAGACGGTGACCGCGACCCGGCCCTCCGGGCCGACCTGGCGGCGGGCGGCGCGGATCAGCGCGGCGTGACCGGCGTGCAGGGCGCCCATGGTCATCACCACGGCGTTGTCCACCGGCTGCTCGTCGGGCCAGAACGCCGCCTCGAACTCCTCCACCGTGCGGGTGAGCTCGGCCTGGCGGACCTTGGGGGCCTTCGGGGCCTTGGCGGGGCGCCGGTCACGTGCCATCAGTGGTTCTCCTCGTTCAGTACGTCCAGCAGCGCCGCCGCCGGTTCTGCCTTGAGCGATCCGTTGCGGACGGCCCGCTGGGCGGTGGCCCGGGCCATCGCGCGGTACGCCTGCCCGATGTCGGGGGAAACCGTAGCGAGCTGGCCCAGGTGCTTGCGCACCGTCCCCACGTCGCCGCGGGCGACCGGACCGGTGAGCGCCAGGTCGCCGGAGCGCAGCGCGTTGTCCAGGGCCGCGCCGAGCAGTGGTCCGAGCAGCTGGCCCGGCTCGGCGACGCCGGCCGTGCGCAGCAGTTCCATGGCCTGGGCGACCAGGGTGACCAGGTGGTTGGCGCCGTGCGCCAGGGCGGTGTGGTAGACCGCCCGGACCTGCTCGGGCACCCACTCGGGCTCGCCGCCCATCTCCACCACCAGCGCCTCGGCGACCGGCCGCAGCTCCTCGGGCGCGGTCACCCCGAACGGGCAGCCGGCCAGCCGGGCCACGTCCACCGAGGTGCCGGTGAAGGTCATCGCGGGGTGCAGGGCCAGCGGCAGCGCACCGGCCCGGGTGGCGGGCTCCAGCACGCCGACGCCGTGCGCGCCGGAGGTGTGCACCAGGATCTGCCCGGGCCGTACCGCCCCGGTGGCGGCCAGACCGGCCACCAGCTCGGCCAGCACGTCGTCCGGCACGGTCAGCAGCACCAGGTCGGCGGCGGCCATCACCTGCGGCGGGGTCACCAGCCGGACGCCCGGCAGCAGCGCCTCGGCGCGGCGGCGGGAGGCGGCGGAGACCCCGGAGGCGGCGACCACCTTGTGGCCGGCGAGCTGCAGGGCGGCGCCCAGCGCGGGCCCGACGCGGCCGGTGCCCACGATGCCGACCGCGAGCCGGGCCGGGCGGTTCTCGGGGTCGCCCGGATCGCCGAACGGGTCGGCGGGCGGGCCGAAGTCCTCGTGCAAGTCCGTTCCAGTCCTCTGCGGGTACCAGACGTAGTAACCGGTCCATCGTACGGCCCCGCCGGGCCGCCCCCGCAGGCGCCGGCTCAGTCCGCGGAGCCGGCCCGCAGCAGCCCGTTCTCGTACGCGAGGACCACGGCCTGGACGCGGTCGCGCAGGCCCAGCTTGGCGAGGATCCGGCCGACGTGGGTCTTCACGGTGGCCTCGGAGAGGGTGAGCCGGGCGGCGATCTCGCCGTTCGACAGGCCCTGGGCGACCAGCAGGAACACCTCCCGCTCGCGCTCGGTGAGCGGGCCCAGCACGGTGGATCCCGGCGTCCGGGACGGGGTGGGCAGCACCTCGGCGAAGCGGTCGATCATCCGGCGGGTGGTGGTCGGCGCGACCACCGCCTCACCGCCGTGCACCGAGCGGATCGCCGCCACCAGCTCGGTCGGCGGCACGTCCTTGAGCAGGAAGCCGCTGGCGCCGGCCTTCAGCGCGGCGAAGGCGTACTCGTCCAGGTCGAAGGTGGTCAGGATGAGCACCCGCGGGGCGTCGGGGCGCGGGACGCCGGCCTCGTCCAGACAGATCTGCCGGGTCGCCTGGACGCCGTCCAGCCGGGGCATCCGGACGTCCATCAGGATCACGTCCACCTGGGTCGAGCGCAGCACCTCCAGCGCCCGGGCGCCGTCCCCGGCCTCGGCGGCGATCTCGATGTCGCCCTGCGACTGCAGGACCATCCGGAAGCCCGTGCGCAGCAGCTCCTGGTCGTCGACGAGCATCACGCGGATGGTCACGGTCGGCACTCCTTCACTTGGCGGTCTTGAGGGGGAGGACGGCCCGGATCCGGAATCCGCCGCCGGGCCGCGGGCCCACGTCCAGGCTGCCGCTGACCATGCCGACCCGCTCCCGCATGCCGATCAGACCATGTCCGAGTCCGTCGGCACCACCGCCGGTCAGCTGCTCGCCGGTCGAGCCGCGGCCGTCGTCCTCGATCAGCACCTCCAGGTCGAGGTCGCGGAAGTCCACCGAGACCCGGGCCCGGGCGCCGGGCCCGCCGTGCTTGCGGACGTTGGTCAGCGCCTCCTGGACGATCCGGTACACCGTCAGTTCCAGGCCGCGCGGCAGCTCCCGGACCTCGCCCGCGGTGGTGAAGTCCACCGGCAGACCCGCGGTGCGGACCTGTTCCAGCAGCTCCGGCAGCTCCTCCACGCCGGGCTGCGGCACGTACTCGTCGGCCGTGTCCGCGGTCCGCAGCACGCCCAGCAGCCGGCGCATCTCCACCAGCGCCTGCCGGCCGGTGGAGGCGATGGTGCTCAGCGCCTCCTTGGCCTGGGCCGGCGAGTTGTCCAGCACGTACGCGGCGCCGTCGGCCTGAACGATCATCACCGAGACGTTGTGCGCCACCACGTCGTGCAGCTCGCGGGCGATCCGGGCCCGCTCGGCGGCCACCGCGACCTTCGCCCGGGCGTCCCGCTCGCGCTCCAGCCGCGACGCCCGGTCCTCCAGCTCGACCAGGTACGCCCGGCGGACCCGGGTCAGCCGGCCCCACGCCCAGCAGAGGATGAACGGCGTGGTCAGCAGCCCGGCCAGGAACAGGGTGCGCAGCGCGCCGTCCCGGTCCTGCGGGCGCATCAGCATGGCCACGGTGAGCGGACCGGCCGCCAGCGAGGCGACCAGCGCCAGCCGTGACACCCACGCCCGCCCGAAGGCGGCACCGGTGTAGGTGAAGACCAGGTAGCCGATCGAGGAGAGGTTGGGGGTGACCCCCGCCAGCACCTGGGCCAGGCCCAGGCCCAGGCCCACCGTCGTGATGGTGTCCGGCCAGCGCCGCCGCATCACCATCAGCCCGGGGATGACCACCGCCACCACAATGCCGAGCGCGTGCCGGACCGCGTTGAACGGCTCGTCCGGCGGGCCCTCGTTGTCCACCGCGGCGAGCAGCCCGAAGAGGAGCAGCAGCAGCGCCCACGCGGAGTCGACCACCATCGGGTGTCGGCGGAGCCAGGCGTTGAGTCGATGCACCCTTCCAGCCTAGGGAGCCCGGAAGGCCTCCAGGTCCGCCGTGAGGGCGATCCGGGCTACTCCGCAGGGTGGAGGCGCCCCTGACCTTCGGTAGCGTCCTGGACCATGACGTGGACCAGGTGGCGGCCGGCGATGGAACGGGCACTCTACGCAGCGGACGGCTTCTACCGCAGGCCGGAGGGCCCCGCCGGGCACTTCCGCACCTCGGTGCACGCCTCCCCGCACTACGCCGGGGCGGTGGCCCGCCTCCTGACGGGGGTGGACCTGGCCCTGGGACACCCCGCCGAACTCGCCCTCGTCGACGTCGGGGCCGGCCGGGGCGAACTGACCGCCGGAGTGCTGGCCGCCCTCGACCCCGCGCTGCGCGACCGGCTGCGCCCGTACGCGGTGGAACTGGCCGACCGTCCGGCCGGGGTGCCCGACGCGGTGGTGTGGACGGACCGGGTGCCGCAGGGCGTCACCGGCCTGCTGTTCGCCAACGAGTGGCTGGACAACGTGCCGCTGGACCTCGCCGAGGTGGACGCCCACGGCGTCGCGCGCTACGTCGAGGTCTCCGAGGACGGCGACGAGCGGCTCGGCGCCGAGCTGGAGCCGGCCGACGCGGCCTGGGTCCGGCGCTGGTGGCCGCCGCTCGGCCCGGAGCACCGGGTGGAGATCGGCCGGCCCCGCGACGAGCGGTGGGCCGAGGCGGTCGGCTCGCTCACCCGGGGCCTGGCGGTCGCGGTCGACTACGGGCACACCCGGGAAAGCCGCCCGCCGTTCCCCACCCTCACCGGCTTCCGCGCGGGCCGCGAGGTCGCCCCGGTGCCGGACGGCTCCTGCGACCTCACCGCCCACGTGGCGCTCGACGCGATCGCCGTCCCCGCCGTCCACAGCCTGTGGACGACGCAGCGCGAGGCGCTGCGGGCACTCGGCGTCCAGGGCGCCCGCCCGCCGCTCGCCCTCGCCTCCACCGACCCGGCCGGCTACCTGCGGGCACTCTCCGGGGCCGGGGAGGCCGCCGAGCTGACCGACCCGGCAGGCCTCGGCGGCTTCGGCTGGCTGGTCCAGGCTGTCCGCATGCCGGTACCGGCGGCCCTCGCGCCCCTGGAGGGGTGGCAGACTCTGTAGCCATGAGGGAGACCACGGTCGGCATCGGTGCCGGTGCCCAGACGATGACGGGCGAACTGGGCACCAGCGACATGGTGCTCAACATCGGCCCCCAGCACCCGTCCACCCACGGCGTGCTGCGCCTGAAGCTGGTGCTGGACGGCGAGCGGATCGTCGCCGCCGAACCGGTGATCGGCTACATGCACCGCGGCGCCGAGAAGCTCTTCGAGGCCCGCGACTACCGCCAGATCATCATGCTGGCCAACCGGCACGACTGGCTCTCCGCCTTCTCCAACGAGCTGGGCGTGGTGCTCGCCGTCGAGCGGATGCTCGGCATGGAGGTCCCCGAGCGGGCGGTCTGGCTGCGCACCCTGCTCGCCGAGCTCAACCGGGTGCTCAACCACCTCATGTTCCTCGGCTCGTACCCGCTGGAGCTGGGCGGCATCACCCCGATCTTCCACGCCTTCACCGCCCGCGAGGACCTCCAGCACGTGCTGGAGGAGGCCTCCGGCGGGCGCATGCACTACATGTTCAACCGGGTCGGCGGCCTCAAGGAGGACCTGCCGGCCGGCTGGCTCGGCCGGGTGCGGACCGCCGTCGCCACCGTCCGCGCGCAGCTGCCGGTCTTCGAGGACCTGGTCCTCGGCAACGAGATCTTCCGCGGCCGCACCGCCGGGGTGGGCGTGCTCAGCCGCGAGCACGCCCACGCGTACGGCGTCTCCGGCCCGATCGCGCGGGCCAGCGGCGTCGACTTCGACCTGCGGCGCGACGAGCCCTACCTCGCGTACGGCGAGCTGCAGGACGTCCTGCGGGTCTCGGTCCGCACCGAGGGCGACTGCCTGGCCCGCTTCGAGTGCCTGCTGGAGCAGACCGTCAACGCCCTGGAGCTGGCCGACGCCTGCCTCGACCGGCTGGCCGAGCTGCCCGCCGGGCCGATCAACCTGCGGCTGCCCAAGGTGCTCAAGGCCCCCGAGGGCGAGACCTATGCCTGGACCGAGAACCCGCTCGGCGTCAACGGCTACTACCTGGTCTCCCGCGGCGACAAGACCCCGTGGCGGCTCAAGCTCCGCTCGGCGTCCTTCAACAACATCCAGGCGCTCACCGAGCTCCTGCCCGGGACCCTGGTCGCCGACATGGTGGCGATCCTCGGGTCGATGTTCTTCGTCGTCGGCGACATCGACAAGTAGCGCCCGTCCCGGGGCCTCAGCCGTTCAGTCGTTCAGGAGGGCGCAGACGAAGTCCTCCTGGACGGCCCGCATCCGTGCCAGGAACGCCGGGTCGTCGTTCGAGCCCACCTGCCGGGTCAGCGAGAAGGACAGGCTGCGGCTGCCGTCCGGGGTGCCCACGCCCAGCTGGGTGTAGCCGAAGATGTTGCCGGTGTGCCCGTAGACCACGCCGCACCGGGTGGTGTACTCGAAGATCGCCAGCCCGGCCCGGTTGACCCCGGGACCGGCCGGCTCCGAGGAGCCCGCCACGAAGGTCCGCTGCGCCGCCACGGTCGCCGGGGAAAGCAGGCGGCCGCCGCCGTACGCGGCCATGAAGGCCGAGAAGTCGCTCGGGGTGGAGACCATCCCGCCGGAGGCCCACGCCCCGGACATGCTGACCAGGGTGGAGACGTCCTCCGGCGCGTTCGGCGGGTCGAGCTGGTACCCGTGCAGGTACGGCTCGGGCATCTCGAAGCCCGCCGGGAGGCTGGTCTCCCGCAGGTGCAGCGGACGGTAGACCTCTTCGCCGAGCAGGTCCTCGTAGCGCTTCCCGGTGGCCGCCTCGGCCATCAGGGCGATCGCGATGTTGTCGGAGTTGGAGTACCGGTACTGCGAGCCGGGCGTGAAGCGCAGGTCCTGGCCGGCCACGAAGTCCAGCAGGTGCCGGGAGTCGAAGATCCGGTGCGGGTCGGCGTTCACCACCGCGCGGAAGTCGGGGTCCTCGGTGTAGTCCGGCATCCCGCTGGTGTGCTGGAGCAGCTGACGCAGGGTCACCGGCGCCCAGCGGGCGGGCAGGGTGGGCAGCCGTTGGCCGATGGTGTCGTCCAGGCCCAGCAGGCCGCAGTCGACCAGGCGCAGCGCGACGGCGCCGCTGAACGCCTTCGCGGTGCTGGCCAGCCGCATGTGGTCGGTGGCCCGGGGCGCCCGGTCGGTGCCGGTCTCGGCCGTCCCGGCCCGGTAGACCTGGAGGTGGTTGCCCTCGCGGAGGACCGCGATCGCGCCGGGCGGGCCCAGTGGGTCGTCGACCAGCTCCTGCAGCCGGGCCTGCAACGCCGGATCGCCGCCGTCGTGGCCCGGTCGGCCGTGGGACGGGTCCGCCGCGGCGGGGCCGGCCAGCAGCACCGCCAGCACGGCGGAGAGGACGGCGGCGGTCGGGCGGGCCTTGCGGCGGGAGCGGAACGGCACGGCGGGTC
This sequence comes from Kitasatospora cinereorecta, assembly GCF_024172095.1. Lineage (GTDB taxonomy): Bacteria > Actinomycetota > Actinomycetes > Streptomycetales > Streptomycetaceae > Kitasatospora > Kitasatospora cinereorecta. The sequence goes on from NZ_JAMZDX010000003.1 coordinate 46,889, forward strand.
CTCCGGACGGCGTCACGGCGGCTGCGGGGACGTCCGGCCGCTCTGGCGGCAAGGAATGACCCGCCGTCAGCCCGGCGAAACGCCCCGGCGGCCGCGGTGACCCGGGCGGCCGAGGCGCAGCCCCCGACCGGCCGTGCCGGGGCGTCGGGCGGGTGCGGTCAGTCGGCCGGGTGCGGGGCCAGCCGCTTGTGGCCCTTGGCGGCGATCCGCTGCTCGCACAGCTCGACCAGCGCGTCGTACGCGGGCTTGCCCATCAGTTCGGTGAGCTCGGCGCGGTAGCTGACGTACACCGGGTCGGGGGCGTTGTGGGCCTCCGGCGAACCGGTGCACCACCAGTGCAGGTCGTGGCCGCCCGGTCCCCAGCCGCGGCGGTCGTACTCACCGATGGAGACCTGGAGGTAGCGGGTGTCGTCGGGGCGGTCGATCCAGTCGTAGGTGCGGCGGATCGGCAGCTGCCAGCAGACGTCGGGCTTGGTCTCCAGCGGCTCGCGGCCCTCGCGCAGCGCCAGGATGTGCAGCGAGCAGCCGGCGCCCCCGGGGAAGCCGGGGCTGTTGAGGAAGAGGCAGGCGCCGTTGACCCGGCGGGTCTGGCGGTCGCCGTCCTCGTCGAACATGGTGATGCCGCCGTCGACCTTGATCCGGCCCTTGGCGTCGGTGCCGTGCTCGTGGTTCTCCCAGATGTCCGGGGTCAGCCGCGCGGCGTGCTCGATCACCCGCTGCTCGTCGTCCTCGTCCGAGTAGTGCGCGCCGAGCGTGCAGCAGCCGTCCGACGCGCCGCGGCCCGGGCGGATGCCGTGGCAGCCGTTGCCGAAGATGCAGCCCCAGCGGGAGGTCAGCCAGGTCAGGTCGCAGCGGAAGACCTGATCCTCGTCGGCCGGGTCGGTGAACTCCACCCAGGCGCGCGGGAAGTCCAGCGGGACCTCGCGCACGGTCGGCGCCGCCACGTCCACGGCCCCGCTCTTCTTCGACTTCTTGCTCTTCGCGGTCTCTGCTGCTGCCACTCGGCAAGGGTATGGCCTCGGACGGGCGATACGGGCCCGGTGAGCTGCGGTATTTACGGGGATTTCCCGCGGTGTGCCCCGGTGCGGCGAGGTCTGCGGTGGTGAAGCGGCTGTGAAAAGCCGGTCGGACACGACGGTGGCCCGCGGTAGCGGGCCTAGGATGGCGCGGAGCCGGGGGACGGCGGGCGCCGACGGCGCCACGGGCACGGGGGAGGGCGAGCGATGGCCGACACGGTCCGCATCAACGCATGGGAAGTCCACGGCGAGGGCCGGGAGTTCGAGAACATCTCCAACGACTTCGCGAGAGCCGCGCTGAACCTGGAGAACCAGCTGGCCGGTCTCGGCACGCCCTGGGGCACCGACCAGCCGGGCCAGCCGTTCGGCACCGCGTACACCGACGCCCGGGAGGGCGTGCTGGCCGGCCTGCAGGGCCTGTCCGAGCGGCTCGGGAAGATCGGCGCCGGGCTGCACACCATGGCCGACAGCGTGGAGCGCACCGACCAGCAGGTCCGGTCCGACTTCACCGGGATCGACACCGGCCACGCAACCGGTAGCGGTCGCGGCGCCGTCTGACCCAGCACGGCCCGACCGGATGTCGCCCTGACGACGTCCTGACGGCCCCGACCCGCCCGCGGCGCGCACCCGCCCCGCGGCGGCGGGCACCCGCACCACGCCCGATCCCGCACCACGCCCGATCCCGCACCACCCAAAGGGGGAAGCACGTGTCCAGGAAGCTGCCGGAGGAGCTGGCCGCCGCGCTGGCGCGGACGGGCCACCACTGGCCGGAGGCGGACGAGGACGGGCTGCGCCGGGCGGCCGGCCTGTGGCGGGAGTTCGGCACCGAGGCCGAACGCCTGGCCAAGCGCGGCGGGGACTCGGTGCAGCGCGTCACCGGGGAGAACTCCGGCCAGGCGGTGGACGCCTTCGCCGACTACTGGCGCAACTTCGCCGGCGGCGGCCGCGGCCACCTGGACGACGCCCACGGCGCCGCCGAGGCGCTGGCCGGCGCCTTCGACAAGGCGGCCGGCGCGGTCGACCACTGCAAGGCCGGGATGGTCGCCGTCCTCACCGAGCTGGCCGAGGAGATCAAGAAGGCCGACGCCGCCGAGGCCAAGGCCAAGGAGCAGATGTCGCACGCCGGCGACGGCCTCGGCGGGCTGGTCGGCGCGGCCGTCGGCGCCGTCAAGGACGTGGCGGCGGAGGTCGGCGAGGCCATTGCCGTCGAGACCGCCAAGCACAAGATCGCCGGGCTGCTCGACGAGCTCGCCCGGGAGATGAAGGACGCCGTGCAGGCCGCCGCCAAGGAGCCGGCGGTCACCGGACTGGAGCGGATCGCCCAGGCGGACGGGCGCGGACTGCACGGCGAGGGGCGCGAGGCCAGCGTGGCCGGCCGGGCCGGCCAGGTCACCACCATGGCGGGCGCCGCCGCCGGCGCGGCCGTCGCCCGCTCGGTGGAGGTCGCCGGGGTCGGCGAGGTGCACGCGGCCCTGGCCAAGGACGGCTCGGTGCGCACCGACCGGCACGGCAACCCCGTGCTGGTCGGCGCCGACGGCCGGGAGATCCACGGCGTCCAGGGCGTCCAGGTCGCGGCCGGCCAGGACGGTCAGCCGGTGGTGGTCGACGCCGAGGGCAAGCCGGTCAGCGGCGTCGCCCTCGGCGAGAACGGCAAGCCCGTCCTCGGCAGCGACGGCAAGCCGCTGCTGATCGGCACCGACGGCACCCTGCTCGGCACCGGACTCGCCCTCGCGCTGGGCGCCGACGGCCACCCCCGGACCGGCGCGGACGGCCACCCGATGCTGGTCGGCCTCGACGGACAGCCGGTCTCGGCCCTCGCCGCCGACAAGCACGGCCACCTGCTCGCCGGCGCCGACGGCCAGCCGGTCACGGTCGGCCAGGACGGCCTCGCCACCGGCCCGGACGGGCGCACCGTCGCCTTCGACCGGCACGGCCACGCCGTCCCGGTCGGCGGCCCGGGCGGCACCGGCGTCCAGGTCGGACTGGGCGACACCACGATCGGCGTCAACAGCGGGATCGTCCCCGGCAGCGACGGGGACGGCTACGGACACGGGCACGGCCACGGCAAGCCCGGCCCGGGCGGGGACCCGTACGGCACCGCCCAGGGCCCGAACGGCCAGGACGGCGGCCTGAGCGTCCGCGCGGCGGGCATGTCCGCCTCGGCCGACCTCCCGCCCCTCACCCCCTCCGGCGACCAGGACGGCGGCGCCGGCAACGGCCCGGTCGCGGCCGGCGGCCACGGCCACGGCTGGGGCCGCGGCGACGGCGGCGGCAACAGCGGCGGCAACGGCGGTTACGGCGGCTACCAGGACGGCGGCCGCCACCAGTCGGCCCCGGTCGTGATGTCCGCCGACCTCGGCGGCTCCGACGACTACGTCCCCCCGCCCGTGCACCACGGCCCCGCCGCGGTCCACACCGACTCGGTGGCGGTCGCCCCGGCGCCGTCCGTCTCGACCTCGGACGGCGACATCTGGTCCGGCGGCGGTTCGGGCGGCGGTGGCGGCGGACACCGCCCCGTCGACCTGCCGGGCGGCGGCGGCTCCTCCTCGGGCGCCAGCGGCGCCGGCTCCTTCCAGCTCGGCCCGGTCGGTGGTGGCGGCGCGTCCGGCGGGATGCCGGGCGCCGGCCCGCTGGGCGGCGGCGTCCTCGGCGGTCCGGTCGCGGGCGGCGGACCGGCCGGTGCGCTCGGCGGCCCGATCGGCGGCGGCGTGCCGGGCGCGTCCGCCCCCGTCCCCGGCGCCGGTCCGATCGGCGGCGGCGGCCTCGGCGCCGGTACCGGAGCGGGACCGGTGGGCGCCGCCGGAGTTCCCGCGGCCGGCGCTTCGGGCACACCCGGCGGTTCGGTCGGCGGGTCGACCGGCGCCGTCATCGGCGTCGGCACCCATGCCCAGGACGGCCGGCCGGCCTCCGGCGCGGGCGCGCGGGGACCGGTGGGCGGCCCGCAGGCACCCGGCGGACCGGGCCAGCAGGTGCCGGGCGGGCCGGTCCGCTTCGACCCGCTGTTCGACACCCGGCGCCGGGACGGCTCCGACGGCTCCGAGCTGCCCGTCCACCCCGGCCAGGTCGCCTCCGCCTGGCTGGTCGTCCACTCCTACCGCTCCTCCGTCCCGCCGCTGGCGCCGCCCGTCGAGGCGCTCGCCCCGCGGACCATCGCCGACAGCCGCCCGTACGGGCGGCCCGGCGGACTGGGCCCGGTCGACCCGGCGCACCAGGCGGAGACCGTCCGCCGCACCCCGGTGCCCGGAGCCGACCCGCGGGCCGGCGACTGGATCGAGAGCCTCAACGGCGGCGGCCCGCGCGAACCCGGACGGGCCAACAACTCCGTCGACGTCGCCCTCTCCGCGGTGGACACCGCCGGCGGGTACCCGACCTGCGCCGCCCCCCGCCTCCCGGACGGCCCGGCGGGCGAGCGCGGCGGCCGCGACCGCGCCGAGCGGGAACTCGGGGCGCGCTTCCTCGACCTCGGCGACGGCGACGCGGCGTTCGACCGGCTCGAGCGCTCGCTGCTGCACGCCGGCGGCGGGACCCGGGCGGTCCTGCTCACCCTGGACGCGTACGGCCGCTCCCACACCTGGAACGCCGTCAACCACGAGGGCGTCCTGACCTGGCTGGACCACCTCACCGGCTACCGCTCCGACCGCCCGATCCACCCGGCCGACCACGGCCTCTGGGCCATCGCCGTCGACGCCGACAACCGCCCCCTCGACCTGTCCGACCCGCCCGCCTCCGTCCCGGTCCCGGCGGCCAGGCCCGCAGCCCAGGCCGCAGCCCAGGCCGTCCCGGCGAAGGCGCCGCAGCCCGCCGAGCCCGATGAGCCCGCCGCCGGGTCGCCGGTGCCTGCCGCTGCCCCGGCGCCGGTCCCCGCCGCCGAGGTGCCGCAGGACCCGACCGCCGCCGGCGAGCTCGCGGAGCCTGCCGAGCCTGCCGAGCCCACCGACCCGCCGTCGGCGCCCGCGCCTGCCGCAGCCGTGCCGCCGAGGTCGCGGCTGACCGTCCACCGCACCACCGGGAGCCCCCGCCGATGATCACCCGAGAGCAGGCCCTGGCCGCCGCCCACCGCTGGGTCAACGGCGACCTCCCGCAGGAGGTGTCCCGGCCGGTCCGCTCGCACGAGTTCGACCTGGGCTGGGTGCTGTGGCCGGAGCCTGCCCCGGTGCAGGTGGATCCGCTGACCGGCGAGCGGCGGGCGCCGGAGGAGATCGGCGCGGCGTGCGCGGTGGTGGACCGCCGGTCCGGCGAGTTGAGCGTGTGGCCGTCGGTGCCGGTGCCGGAGGTGATCCGGCTGTACCGCGACCGGCTCGGCGCGGGCAGCCACGACCCGGCGCTGCCGCCGGTGACCGGTCCGGGGGCCCGGGCCGTGCTGACCTACCGGGACCAGCTGGGCGAGACCAGGACGCTGGAGGTGGAGCCGGCGCTCGGCCGCCCGCATCCGGCGGTGCGCGGCTGGCAGCAGCTGCGGCAGCAGGGGGTGCCGGCCGCGGACGTCCTCGGGATCCGCACCGAGCTGCGCCCGTGGATGCTGCCGGGCGGCTACTGGGCGTACGTGCTGGGTGCCCAACTGCCGGACGTGCCGGTGAGCTTCGACCTGCCGTACGGGCCGCGCTTCGACCACCGCGCGGCGGACGCGCGGACGCTGGCGGCGCGGCGCCGCGCCGCGTTCAACCGGGTGCCGTTCCCGGTCGCGGTCGCGCCGGCCCAGCCGGAGGGCGAGCAGGAGCTGGCCGCGCTGCTGGCGGCCCGGTTCGGGCCGGACGGGGTGCGGCGCTTCGACGCGGACGCGGTGGCCGCCGCCGACCTGCCGGAGGCGGTGGCCCGGCCGCTGCTACGGATCGGCCTGCCGTGGACGGTCGAGGGCTTCTTCACCCTGCACCACCCCGAGGCGGACGGCGTCGCCGAGGCCGCCGCCCCGGTGCTGCCGGACGTGGCCGCGCACCTGGACGGGCTCGGCCGGGGCCGCCGGGCGACCGCCGCGGCCCGGGCGGCGCTGCTCGGGCAGCTGCTGATCGGCACCGACGGCTGGGCGCTGGTCACCGTGGACACCGCGCAGGGCCGGGTCCGGGCGATCGACCCGGACGACGCCACCGCCCGCTGGTGCAACGCCGACCTGACGGCCTTCGTCCGCTCGCTGGCGCTGTTCGCCGACCGCTACCCGCGGCTGCGCGACCTCCCGCCGGCGACCGCCGGACCGGCGGTCGCCGAACTCCAGTGGTCGCTGGCGGCCCTGGACCGCACCGCCTTCTCGGACCCGGAGAACTGGTGGTCGGTGATCGTCGAGCAGCTCTGGCACGGCGTCCTCTGAGCGGGCGCTAAGCCCGGAGCACGGCCTCCAGCCGGGTGGCGAAGGCGACCGGGATCTCGTACTGCGGGTAGTGGCCGCTGCCGGGCAGGACCTCCAGGGCGGCGTCCGGGTAGTGCGCCAGCCAGGTGGCCCGCATCACGGGCTCGGTCAGCGCCAGGTCGTACTGGCCGACGAAGACGTGCACCGGCAGCCGGGAGCCGGCGATCTTGGCGGCGAAGTCCTGGGTGGTCCAGTCGGTCAGGTAGGCGGCGAACGCCTCGGGGCGCGAGTGGGCCAGCGACTGGCTGGTCATCCGGTCCAGCCAGACCGCGGTCGCGCGCTGCCCGGTGACCAGGTCGAGGATGGCCCGCCGGTTGGCGGGCTGGGCGGCGGCGCCGTGGAAGAGGTCGTACGCGTCGCCCTCCAGCGGGTACGCCGAGGCCGGGACCGGGGTGATCCCGACCAGCTTGCGGACCCGGTGCGGGGCCTCCACCAGCACCCGCTGCGCCGCCTTGCCGCCCATCGAGTGCCCGACGAGCGAGAAGGACTCCCAGCCGAGCCCGTCGGCCAGGTCCAGCACGTCGCGGGCGATCTCGGCCAGCGTGTAGTCGCCCTCGACGTCGGCCCGCTCGCCGTAGCCGCGGTAGTCGAGGAAGGCGTAGTCGAACGCGTCGCCGTCCAGGTAGTCCAGGAAGGGCCCCCAGCCCGCGCTGGTGCCGAACCAGTCGTGCAGCACGACCACCTTGTGGTCGCCGGCGCCGACCCTGCGGTGAGTGATCGTCATGTCCCGTGCTCCTCGGGGGAGATGGTGGAATGAGGTGACGGTGGGCGTCCTCCCCCGTTCGCCGCGCGGGCAATCGGGCGGACCGATTCGGGCAGGTGAGCGGGTCGGGATCGACTAGCGTGGACCGTTATGCGACTCGGTGTGCTCGACGTAGGTTCCAACACCGTCCACTTCCTCGTGGTGGACGCCCACCCCGGTGCGGCCCCGCTGCCCGCGTACTCGCACAAGGCCGAGCTGCGCCTGGCCGAGCTCCTCGACGACGGCGGCGCGATCACCGAGGTCGGCATCGAGCGGCTGGTCGGCATGGTGGCCTCCTCGATAAGGGTGGCCGAGGACAAGGGCGTGGTGGCCATGCTGCCGTTCGCCACCTCGGCGGTCCGGGAGGCCGCCAACGGCGAGGAGGTGCTGGGCCGGGTCGCCGCGGAGACCGGCGTCGAGCTGCAGGTGCTCTCCGGGCAGGACGAGGCCCGGCTGACCTTCCTGGCGGTCCGCCGCTGGTTCGGCTGGTCCTCCGGCCGACTGCTCAACCTGGACATCGGCGGCGGCTCGCTGGAGATGGCCTGCGGCATCGACGAGCAGCCCGACGTGGCCTGCTCGCTGCCGCTGGGCGCCGGCCGGCTCACCGCCCGGCTGCCGGGCGACCTGGCCGACCCCGAGGACGTCCGCGACCTGCGCCGCCACATCCGCGCCGAGATCGCGCAGGTGGTCGGCGAGTTCTCCCGGATCGGCTCGCCGGACCACGCGGTGGCCACCTCCAAGACCTTCAAGCAGCTCGCCCGGATGACCGGCGCGGCCCCCGAGGGGGCGGGCGCCCGGGTGCCGCGCAAGATCACCCGAAGCGGTCTCACCACCTGGCTGCCGCGGTTGGCGGCGATGACTCCGGCCCAGCGGGCCCAGATCCCCGGCGTCTCCGAGGGCCGGGCGCGCCAGTTGCTGGCCGGCGCGCTGGTCGCCGACGCGGCGATGGACCTGTTCGGTCTGGACGAGCTCGACATCTGCCCCTGGGCCCTGCGCGAGGGCATCATCCTGCGCCGCCTGGACACCATGGACAGCCCCGGCGACAGACGCCCCGCCCTCACCGGCTGAGCCCTGCCCGCACCGGACGGCCCACCGCCGTGCGGCCGGAACCGGGCGCACCACCCCCGGCGGCGTCCCACAACGCGGCCGGTCCGCTTACGCTGTTGCCCGTGGCGCATCCCGCGGACGAGGACTCGACCGGACCGGACCGCGCTGCCGACCGCCGGCAGCCGCGGCCTCCGCGCCCGCGCCGCACGCCCAAGGCGACCGCCGCCAAGCCCCCGCCCGAGCCGCCCGCCGACCCCGCACCGCAACCCGCCGCCGAGCGGTCGGCCACCGAGCGGTCGGCCGCACCCGGGCCGGTCCCGGCCGGGGCCGACGCCGGGCCCGCCGCCGGCCGGGTGGCGCGCGCCGCCAGCCGTACCGCGAAGACCGCGAAGTCGGTGAAGGCGGCCAAGTCCGCCCAGGTGAAGAAGGTCGCCCAGGCGGTGCAGACCGCCCGGACGGCCCGCCGCGGCCCGGCCCGCCGTGATCCGCTGCTGCGCACCACCGACCGGCTGGTGCTGCCGCCGCACCCGGCGCTGCACGTCCCGGACACCAAGATCGCGCTGTCCACCGCCTCGGTCTACCCGGCGAACACCGTCACCGCCTTCGAGCTGGCCTCCCGGCTGGGCTACGACGGCGTCGAGGTGATGGTCTGGAACGACCCGATCAGCCAGGACATCGAGGCGCTGCGCCGGCTCTCCGACGCCCACCGGATCCCGATCCTGGCCGTCCACGCGCCCTGCTTGCTGATCACCCAGCGGGTCTGGTCCACCGACCCCTGGACCAAGCTGGTCCGGGCCCGGGCCGCGGCCGAGAAGCTCGGCGCCGACACCGTGGTGGTCCACCCGCCGTTCCGCTGGCAGCGCCAGTACGCCCGCGACTTCGTCCAGGGCATCGCCCGGATGGCGGGGGAGACCCACGTCCGCTTCGCCGTGGAGAACATGTACCCGTGGCGCTACCGGGACCGCGAGATGCTCGCGTACGCGCCCGGCTGGGACGTCACCGACGAGGAGTACCGGCACTTCACCATCGACCTCTCGCACGCCGCCACCTCGCGGATCGACGCGCTGGCCATGGTCGACCGGATGGACGGCCGGCTGGCCCACGTCCACCTGGCCGACGGCAGCGGCTCCGGCAAGGACGAGCACCTGATCCCCGGCCGCGGCAAGCAGCCCTGCGCCGAACTGCTGGAACGCCTCGCCCGCTCGTCCTTCGACGGGCACGTGGTGCTGGAGGTCAACACCCGCCGCTCCGGCTCCCCGGCCGAACGGGAGGCCGACCTGGCGGAGGCGCTGGCCTTCACCCGCCTCCACCTGGCCACCCCGCACCGTCGCTGAGCCGCCCGGCCACTGTCGCCGAGCCGCCCGCCGACCGCTGCAGCGGGGCCCGGAAATGCCCCGCCGCCGCCCGCCCGGCCGACCTAGAGTGATCGTCATGGAGCTGCAGCAGACCGACTACGCCCTGTCCTTCGGCTCGGTGGCCGACACCTACGACGCCGCCCGCCCCTCCTACCCGGACGAGCTGTTCACCGAGCTGGAGCGGCTCACCGGCCGCCCGCTGGAGGGGGCGGACGTCCTGGACGTCGGCGCCGGCACCGGGATCGCCACCCGCCTGCTGCACGCCCGCGGCGCCCGGGTGGTCGCCGTCGAGCCCAGCCCCGGCATGGCGGCCCGGCTGAGCGCGGTCACCCCGCAGATCCCGGTGGTCAAGGGCGTCGGCGACGACCTGCCCTTCCACGACGCCTCGGCCGACCTGATCACCTACGCCCAGGCCTTCCACTGGACCGACCCCGACCGCTCCGTCCCGGAGGCGATGCGGGTGCTGCGCCCCGGCGGCGCGCTCGCGCTCTGGTGGAACGTCAAGGACCGCGGATCCGAGTGGCTCCAGGCCCAGGAGGACCGGCTGGCCGCCGCGCTGCCCGGCTACCACTACTACGGCGGGGTGATGGACGCCACCGGCTGGTTCGCCCGGCACGACGTACCGGTCGAGCGGGTGACGCTGCGCTGGGAGCGGCGGATCCCGGTCGACCAGCACCTGGCGGACCTGGCCTCCCGCTCCTACTTCGCGGTCCTCGACGAGGCCGAGCGCGAGCGGCTGCTGGCCGTCGAGCGGTCCGCGGTGCTGGCCGTCTTCCCGGACGGCACGGTGACCGAGCCGTTCGCCCTGGACCTGTTCGTGGTCACCCGGCGCTGACGGCGGCCCGGTCGAGGACCGATCGACGGACCGGCTGTCCGCCATGCGGTCAGCCGGTCCGCGCGCCGGACGGACAGGCGTAGGCTCGATTGACACGATGGCCCGCAATCTCTCCCAGCCCCGCGGGCCGCGAGCAGGTTTGCGAAGGAGCCGGGCGAATGCCGCAGCTGAGGTCGAACACGGTCACCCAGGGTCGCAACATGGCGGGCGCGCGCGCCCTTCTGCGCGCCGCCGGCGTAGCCCGCGAGGACTTCGGCAAGCCGATCATCGCGGTGGCCAACTCCTTTACCGAGTTCGTGCCGGGCCACACCCACCTGCAGCCGGTCGGCCGGATCGTCTCCGAGGCGATCAAGCGGGCGGGCGGCATCCCCCGCGAGTTCAACACCATCGCGGTGGACGACGGCATCGCCATGGGCCACGACGGCATGCTCTACTCGCTGCCCTCGCGCGACCTGATCGCCGACAGCGTCGAGTACATGGTCAACGCGCACTGCGCCGACGCGCTGATCTGCATCTCCAACTGCGACAAGATCACCCCGGGCATGCTGATGGCCGCGCTGCGGCTGAACATCCCGACCGTCTTCGTCTCCGGCGGCCCGATGGAGGCCGGCAAGGCGGTGCTGGTCGACGGCACCGTGCGCAAGCTGGACCTGGTCGACGCGATCTCCCAGGCGGTCAACGAGAACGTCTCCGACGAGGACATCGCGATCATCGAGGAGAACGCCTGTCCGACCTGCGGCTCGTGCTCCGGCATGTTCACCGCCAACTCGATGAACTGCCTGACCGAGGCGATCGGCCTGTCGCTGCCCGGCAACGGCTCGGTGCTGGCCACCCACACCGCCCGCAGGGCGCTGTACGAGAAGGCCGGCGAGACCGTCGTCGAGATCACCAGGCGCCACTACCACGAGGACGACGCCTCGGTGCTGCCGCGCGCGGTGGCCGGCCGGGCCGCGTTCGAGAACGCCATGGCGCTGGACATCGCCATGGGCGGCTCCACCAACACCATCCTCCACCTGCTCGCCGCCGCCCAGGAGGCCGGGCTGGACTTCGACATGCGCGACATCGACGCCATCTCGCGCAAGGTGCCGTGCCTGTCCAAGGTCGCGCCCAACGGCTCGTACTACATGGAGGACGTGCACCGGGCCGGCGGCATCCCGGCCATCCTCGGCGAGCTCTACCGGGGCGGGCTGCTCAACGAGGACGTGCACACCGTGCACTCCGCCTCGATGGCCGAGTGGCTGAAGACCTGGGACGTGCGCGGCGGTTCGCCGTCCGCCGAGGCCGTCGAGCTGTGGCACGCCGCCCCCGGCTGCGTCCGCTCCGCCGAGGCGTTCAGCCAGTCCGAGCGCTGGGACACCCTGGACACCGACGCCGCCAAGGGCTGCATCCGCAGCGTCGAGCACGCGTACTCGGTCGAGGGCGGCCTGGCCGTGCTCTACGGCAACATCGCCGAGGACGGCTGCGTGGTGAAGACCGCCGGCGTGGACGAGTCGATCTGGCGCTTCCAGGGCAAGGCCGTGGTCTGCGAGTCGCAGGACGAGGCGGTCGAGAAGATCCTCGCCAAGCAGGTCACCGAGGGCGACGTGGTGGTCATCCGCTACGAGGGCCCCAAGGGCGGGCCGGGCATGCAGGAGATGCTCTACCCGACCTCCTTCCTCAAGGGCCGCGGCCTGGGCAAGGCCTGCGCGCTGATCACCGACGGCCGGTTCTCCGGCGGCACCTCCGGCCTGTCCATCGGGCACGTCTCGCCCGAGGCGGCCTCCGGCGGCGCCATCGCCCTGGTCGAGGACGGCGACCCGATCACCATCGACATCCCGGCCCGCACCATCAACCTGGACGTCTCCTTCGAGGAGCTGCACGAGCGCCGACTCAAGCTGGAGTCCGAGCAGGGCTACCGTCCGAAGACCCGGCAGCGCCAGGTCAGCGCCGCACTGAGGGCCTACGCGGCGATGGCCACCTCGGCCGACAAGGGCGCCGTCCGCGACGTCTCCAAGCTGGGCTGAGGACGCGCCGCACGGGGGCTCTGCCCGCTCCGCCGGTGATAATCGGATCCGTGAGCGAGCAGAGCACCCCCCGCGGCACCGGTGACGGCGCACCCGAGCCGGAGCCGATCCGCTGGTTCGGCACCACCTGGGCCGACCGGAAGGCCGACTACTGGGTACGCCGGCTCGCCGTCTCGCTCGGCGCCCTGGTCGCCGTCGTGGCCGGCGCCCTGCTGCTGCGCTTCGCCGTCTCCGGCGTGCAGCTCTCCGACGCCGGGGCGCTGGTCGACGCCCTGCTGATCGGTGCCGTCGCGCTCTGCTCGGCAATGGCCGCGATCCGCAGCTGGAAGATCTTCACCGAGGGCCGCCGGTCGCTCACCGGCTGGATGGCCGAGGACAAGTCGCTCGGCGCGGTCTGGCTGATCGGCTTCGTCGGCGCGCTCGCCGCCTACTTCTTCCGCAGCCTGGTCGAGGCGCCCGGCGAGGGCGTCGCCCGGGCCACCTACGACCAGGCCGTCGCCGCGCACCGGCGCCGCCGGACCGCCCGGGGCGGCAACGACAACGGCAGCGGCCGCCCCGGCCGCAAGAAGCGCCGGGGCTGACCGCTGCCGTCCCGCGGGCGGGTCAGGTGCGGCTGACCGAGCCGCAGTCGCCGTCGTCCTGCGGCAGGTCCTTGCTGTGGTCGTACGGGTCGGTGGTCGGCCCGCTCGGCTCCGGGGCACCCGGCAGCGCGAACTGCCGGAACTGCGGGTGGTAGTAGCCGTCGTAGACGTCACACGCGCTGTTGCCGATGGTGCTCCGGCCGTCGCTGATGAAGATCTTCTTCGGGTCGACCCGGTAGCGCGCCGGGTCGTAGAAGCGGAAGGTCTCCACCCGGCGGACGATCGTCCGGGTGGTCGCCGTCGAACCCGCCACGTCGGCCACCGGCTGCACCCAGCCCACCGGCTTGGTGTCCCCACCGGAGCCGCCCGAGCCGCCGGAGCCGGAGGCGCCGGGTGCGGGGGAGTGCGAGGGGTGCGGCGAGACGGCCCGCTTGGCCGCCTCCGGGCCCGGGCGCACCGGGTACACGTAGGTGTAGTCGGTGTGCACCAGCACGCCCTTGTCGCCGTCGCCCTCCAGGGTCATGAAGCCCTGCACCCGTACCGCGTCACCGACCTGGATCGCCTCCCGCGGGTCGAAGCGGGAGAACCAGGTGGTCGGGTCGTGCTCCTCGGAGGGCTGGCCGAGTGCCGCCGTGGCGCGGTCCTGCTGCTGGCGCTCCATCAGGCCCAGCGCCGCGTCCGGACGGCCGCCGGCGATCACCGCCGGGTCCAGGTTGGTCGCCGTCAGGTAGTCCTTCACCAGCTGCAGCTGGGCCGCCACCTGGTCCGCCGAGAACACGCCGATCGCCTGCGCCCCGGGCAGCGCGAACCCCGCCGCGCCGACCGGCCACCCCTCGGCCGGGGAGCCCGCCCACGGGTGGTCGACCGTCGGCTCGTCCGCGGCCGCCGCGGTGGGGGCGCCGCTCGGCCGGGCCGTCTCCGGCGCCACCGTCGGCACCGGCGCCTGCGCCGCGGCGGCGGACCCGCTCGCCGCGGTCCGCGTGTGGTACCAGTCCCGCAGCCGGTCCACGTTGAGCGCCGCCAGCGTCACCGCCACCGCCAGCACGACGAACAGCGGCGCCTGCCAGCCGCGGGCGCCCCGGCGCCGGCGCACCGGGTTGCCCCAGGCGTCCAGCCGCCGGGCCCGGCGGCCGAAGCGGCTGCGACGGATCTCCGTCACCGGCCGCCACGGCTCCGGCTCCTGAGGGGGGTTCTTCTTCCACTTCTCGGTCAGCATCCGGGCCCGCCCGGACGCCTCCTTCACGGACGCGCTCCGGACGAACTCGTCGTCCAGCACCAGCCCCTCGAAGGGGTCGTCGGCGGACGGGCGCGGCTCGGGGTCCTCTGCTATTGGCACGGGCCCGAAGTATGCCGGTGAGGTGCGACAACCCTTTACCCGGGTGGGTGACTTCGGGCCCGGCGACGCCCCGGGTGCACCGCTTTGCGACGATCTGTCACGGCCTCGTCCGGGCCGCCTTCACCGAACCCACCACGCCCGCGACCACCAGCAGCAGCCCGGCCGGCAGCAGCGAGGTGAACACCGCGCCGAACAGGCCCCAGCTGCCGAGCAGCCACAGCGCCGCCGTGTTCAGCACCAGCAGCGCCCCCGCCGCCGGCAGCGCCGACTGCCAGGGATGCTCGTCCACCCAGCGCCGCAGCCTGCGGTCGCCGGTGTCCCGGCGCAGCCGTCCGCCGACCGTGCCGACCAGGAAGAAGAAGAACAGGCCGAGGCTCGCCGGCCCGGCCAGGATGTCCCACGACCAGTGGCCGGTGATCACATCCACCACGAGTGCGGCGCCGCCCACGCCCACACCCACCGCCGTGGCCGTCCGCCACGGACCCAGCGTCGCCGACGCAACGGCGGCCTGACGACTCTCACGTCGCGACATTTCACCGTGTCCCATGCCTCCACGGTGCGCCTCCCCGACCCCGTTGGCCATAGGTGAACCCCCTGACTTTCCCCCTACGGGCCCGCCGCCCGTACCCGGCGGAACGCGGCCCGACCGCCTGGTGGACGGTTCGGCCGCAGGGGCCGCCACCGGTGCGAGGATGGCCGGAGGACCGCACGAAGGAGAGCAGCTCATGGGTGGCAGCGCGACCGGACAGAAGATCGCCTTCCTCGGCACGGGCAAGATCGGCGAGGCACTGCTCTCCGGACTGCTGCGGGCCGGCAAGGCGCCCGGCGACGTGATGGTGACCGCCCGCCGCACCGAGCGCGCCGAGGAGCTCACCGCCCGGTACGGGGTCACCGCGGTCTCCAACGCGGACGCCGCCAAGCTCGCCGACACCCTGATCCTCGCGGTCAAGCCGCAGGACATGGGGGCCCTGCTGGAGGAGCTGGCCCCGCAGATCGCGGCGGACAAGCTGGTCATCTCCGCGGCGGCCGGCATCCCCACCGCCTGGTTCGAGACCCGGCTCGCGGCCGGCACCCCCGTGGTGCGGGTGATGCCCAACACCCCGGTGCTGGTGGACGAGGGCATGAGCGTGATCTCCGGCGGCTCCCACGCCACCGAGGCCCACCTGGTCCGCACCGAGGAGATCTTCCGCTCGGTCGGCAAGGCCCTGCGCGTCCCCGAGAGCCAGCAGGACGCCGCCACCGCGCTGTCCGGCTCCGGGCCGGCGTACTTCTACTTCCTGGTCGAGGCCATGATCGACGCCGGCATCCTGCTCGGCCTGCCCCGGCAGGTGGCGCACGAGCTGATCGTGCAGTCCGCCATCGGCGCCTCGATCATGCTGCGCGACTCCGGCGAGCACCCGGTCAAGCTCCGCGAGGCCGTCACCTCGCCCGCCGGCACCACCATCGCGGCCATCCGCGAGCTGGAGAACCACGGCGTGCGGGCCGCCCTGCTCGGCGCCCTGGAGGCGGCCCGGGACCGCTCCCGCGAGCTCGCCACCGGCGGCAAGTAGGCCCGGCGGCGGGAGGCGGCCGGGCCACCCGTAGGCTCGGCCGGGTGCGCTACGACCTGGTGATCTTCGACAACGACGGCGTGCTCGTGGACAGCGAGCCGATCTCCAACCGGGTGCTGGCCGAGTACCTCACCGAACTCGGCCACCCGACCACGATCGAGGACTCGTACCGCGACTTCATGGGCTGCGCCGCGCACACCGTCCACGACGTGATCGGCGAGCGGTACGGCGCCACCCTGCCCGACGGCTTCGACGAACTCTTCCACGCCCGGGTGTTCGCCGCCTTCGAGGCCGAGCTGACCCCCGTCCGGGGCGCCGACGCGCTGCTCGCCGGCCTGCGCGAGCGCGCGGTCGCGTACTGCGTCGCCTCCTCCGCGCACCACACCTGGATCCGCACCGCCCACCGCCTGACCGGCCTGGACCGCCACTTCACCGACGAGCTGGTCTTCAGCGCCCAGGACGTCGGCGTCGGCAAGCCGGCCCCCGACCTCTTCCTGCACGCCGCCGCGGCCATGGGCGTCGCCCCCGAGCGCTGCCTGGTGCTGGAGGACAGCCGCAACGGCGTCCTCGCCGCCCGCGCCGCCGGCATGGACGTCCACGGCTACGCCGCCCTCACCGACCCTGCCAAGCTCACCGCCGCCGGCGCCACCGGCCTGTTCACCGACCTCGCCGCGGTGCCCGCCCTGCTGGCGAACTGATCGCGTCCGACCCCTCCCGCCGCAGCCCGGCACCGCCTACGCTCTGCCCAACATCTTCGTACCGGCGGGTAGCGCCGGGGTGAGCGAGGTCGCGATGCAGGCGGCGATGGACGCGGGGATCACCGGACGGCTCCGGCACGCACGGGCCGCCCTCGTGGTGAGCTTCCTGCTGCAGGGCGCCACCTTCGCGCTGCTGGTGACCTGCATCCCCGAGATCCAGCACCGGTACGGGCTGAGCGACGCCCTGCTGCCGATCTTCCTCGCCGCCGTGCCGATCCTCGCCGGCGTCGGCTCGATCAGCTCCGAGTGGGTGGTCAGACGGACCACCGCCCGTGGCGTCCTGCGGGTCGTCCAGCCCGCCGTCTGCCTCACCCTGGCCCTCGCCGGCCTCGGCGACCGGCTCT
Organism: Kitasatospora cinereorecta; assembly: GCF_024172095.1. Lineage (GTDB taxonomy): Bacteria > Actinomycetota > Actinomycetes > Streptomycetales > Streptomycetaceae > Kitasatospora > Kitasatospora cinereorecta. The sequence goes on from NZ_JAMZDX010000003.1 coordinate 63,794, forward strand.
GGGAGCTGGCCCTCGCCCTCGGCCTCTTCGGCCTGCTGGTCGGCGCCCTGGACGCCTCCATGAACATGCTCGGCGTCGGCCTCCAGCACCGCTACGGGCGCAGCATCATGCTCGGCTTCCACGCCGCCTTCAGCCTCGGCGCCATCGCCGGCGCCGCCCTCGCCGGCCTCGGCGCCCACTACCACCTCGGCCTGCCCGCCCTGTTCGGCGGCGCCGCCGCCGTCCTGATCCCCGCCGCACTCGTCGCCGGCCGCTGGTTCGCCGGCCGCGCCGAACTCGGCGACGCCGTCCGCGAGGCCGCCGAGGCCGCCGCCCGCTCCATCCCCTGGCGGCCGCTGCTGCCACTGTGCGCGGCGATGGCCTTCGCCTACATCGCCGACGCCTCCGTCTCCAACTACAGCGTCAAGTACCTGACCGACGGCCTCGGCAGCCGCGAGGACCTCGCCAAGCTCTCCTACCTCGGCTACATGGTCGCCATGCTGCTCGGCCGCGCAGTCGGCGACCGGGCGGTGCAGCGGCTCGGTGCGGTACCCGTGGTCCGCGGCGGCGCCGCGCTCGCCGCGGCCGGGTTCGCGGTGGCCGCCGCCGCGCCCGGCGCCTGGGCCGGCATCCTCGGCTTCACCCTGCTCGGCCTCGGCATCTGCGCGATCATCCCGCAGGTCTTCGCCGCCGGCGGCCGCCTCTTCCCGGCCGACTCGGACGCGGCGGTCGCCCGGCTCAACCTCTTCAACTACGCCGGCTTCCTGATCGGCTCACCCCTGGTCGGCGCCATCGCCGACGCCTCCTCGTATCGGTGGGCGCTGCTCGCTCCGATGCTGATGATCCTGGCGATCGTGCCACTGGGTGCACATTTCGGCAGCGGCCAACCACTGAAGGGGCGCGAGGAACTGCGCGCTGCGGAAGGCGCCGGCCTGTAGCCTCCCGCCTCGCGCAGTTCCTCGCACGCCTGGGGATGCCCGTACCCGATACGGTGGGCCCATGCCCGATACCGACTGTGGCCTGCAACTGTTCTGGGACGAGGCCGAGACCGGCTACGACTTCGGGCCCGGACACCCGATGGACCCCACCCGCCTGGCGCTGACCATGCGGCTGATCGAGTCGCTGGGCGTGTCGGCGTCCCCCGGGGTGACGGTCCGTTCGGCGCCGGCGGCCGGCGACTCGACGCTGCGGCTGGTGCACACCGCCGAGTACGTCGAGGCGGTGAAGCGGGTCGCCGCCGACCCCGACCGCCCGGACCCGGCGCACGGCCTCGGCACCGACGACAACTGGGCCTTCCCCGGCCTGCACACCGCGTCCGCGCTGATCGCCGGCCAGTCGGTGGCCGCCGCCGAGGCGGTGTGGCGCGGCGAGGCCCGGCACGCGGTGAACTTCGCCGGCGGCCTGCACCACGCGATGCCCGGCCAGGCGTCGGGCTTCTGTGTCTACAACGACCCGGCGCTGGCCATCGCCCGGCTGCTGGAGCTGGGCGCGGAGCGGGTCGCGTACGTGGACGTGGACGTGCACCACGGCGACGGCGTCCAGCAGGTGTTCTGGAACGACCCCCGGGTGCTCACCGTCTCGCTGCACGAGAGCCCCGCCACCCTCTTCCCGCAGACCGGCTGGGCCACCGAGACCGGCGGCCCCGACGCTCCGGGCACCGCGGCCAACCTGCCGCTGCCGGCCGGGACCGGCGACGCGGGCTGGCTGCGCGCCTTCCACGCGGTGGTGCCGGAGCTGCTGGCGGCGTTCCGCCCGCAGGTGCTGGTCAGCCAGCACGGCGCGGACACCCACGTCGAGGACCCGCTGGCCCACCTCGCGGTCAGCCTGGACGCCCAGCGGGTGGTCGCCGAGGCGATGCACCGGCTCGCCCACGAGCACTGCGAGGGCCGCTGGGTCGCCACCGGCGGCGGCGGGTACGCGGTGGTGGACGTCGTCCCCCGGGCGTGGACGCACCTGGTGGCGACCGCCGCCGGGCGCCCGGTCGACCCGGAGACCGAGACCCCGGCGGACTGGCGGGCGGAAGTCTTCCGGCGCACCCGGCAGTCGGCCCCGCTGCGGATGACCGACGGCGTCGTCCCGGACTGGAAGGACTTCCACGACGGCGGCTACGACCCCGGCGACCGGCTCGACCAGGCGATCCTGGCCACCCGCCGGGCCGTCCTCCCGCACCACGGGCTGATCCCGTGACCCGGGTCGCGGCCGGCCGCGACGCCCTGCGGGCCCACCTGCTGCGCACCCGGCTGGCCGGCCCGGCCGTGCCCACCCCGCGGCAGAACAACCTCCGCCACTACCGGCTCTTCGCCCAGCGCGACCCCAAGGCGCTGATGGGCCTCGACCCGGAACGGGCCTGGGACGAGGACGCGGTGCTGGCGCTGATGGCGGAGCGGGTCGGCGTCGACCCCGACCCCCGGTACACCGAGGGGCCGGACACCATCGACCCCGAGCTCACCCTGGCCGGCCTCGACCGGCTGGCCGCCCTGCTCCGCCGCACCGCCGACGCCCGCGGCAGCGTGCTGGTCGGCACCGGCCACCCGCTCAAGCTGGCCGGCTTCCACGGGGCGCTCGCGCGGGCGCTCGAAGCGGCGGGCTGCACCGTGCGCACCCCCGCGCGCGGCCTGCGCTTCCGTGAGCCGACTCCGGACGGCGACCGCACCCGGGTGCTCGACCAGGTCGGCGCGGTCACCGCGGTCAGGTCCCTTGACGGCGCCGACGCGCGCGGCAGAATCGGCTCCGGCGAACTGCTGCACACCCACTCCGCGCAGCCCGTCCGGCTCGCCCTGACGGCCCTCGCCGAGGCCGGACACACCCCGCCCGACCTGCTGCTGGGCGACCACGGCTGGCTCTGCGGCGCAGGCCGGCTGGGCATCCCCGCGGGTGGCCTGGCGGACTGCAACGACGTGGCCCCGTTCGTCGGCGAGGCCGAGGGCGCGGTGGCGGTGGTGGTCCCGGTGGACGACGGGTCTGCGCCCGCCTCCTACAGACCGCTGAGCGACTACGTACTGCAACAGGCGGATCTCGCACCGTACAAAGCCTGAGCTTCCCCCTCTTCCCACTGGTACCACCCATAACTACTCTGGGGATACACGTGTGCCGGTGGAGTCACCGGAGGGGAAGCCGGTGCCTTGCACACGGGTAAGGGTCGGGTGAGGTCATGAGTTCCGGCGAACGCCCTCTGCAGGATGTCGTCTTCCTGACCGTGGCCGAAGTGGCCGCGGTCATGCGGGTGTCGAAGATGACGGTGTACCGCCTGGTGCACAGCGGTGAGCTTCCGGCCATCCGGGTCGGCCGCTCGTTCCGCGTTCCCGAGCAGAAGGTCCACGAGTACCTGGAGGAGTCCTACGTGCGGCTGCAGAGCGCGTAGGCCGGACACGTAACCAGGGGCACCGATTACGGCAAACGCGGCATGGAGGGTAGGCTAAGGCCTCCGTCAGTCGTATGGACTCCCGTCTCTCACGGGCGCGGGTCCGAGTGAGCGAGGAATGTTCCGTGGGCTCTGTCATCAAGAAGCGTCGCAAGCGTATGGCCAAGAAGAAGCACCGCAAGCTTCTCAAGCGCACTCGCGTGCAGCGTCGCAACAAGAAGTAACGCACCCACGGCGCCTCGCGTGCCAGGTGTCCGCCACTGCCCGTTCCGGAGTCCCGGGGCGGGCAGTGGTCGTTTTCCGGCGGCGGATTCCCGCCACCCGTTGCCAGGCACCCGTTTTCCGGCACCCGTTTTCCGGCGTCCGTTTCCCGGACCGGACGTGGCTTTTACCCGCCCGAAAGGCGGGCACGGTACGGTGCAGGTCAGGGCGGAACCGAGGAGGACGCGGACTCGTGGGCAAGGTCGTGCTCGTCACCGGCGTGGCACGCCACCTGGGTGCCCGCTTCGCCGCCGAGATCGCCGGGCAGCCCGGCGTCGACCGGGTGGTCGCCGTCGACGTCCAGCCCCCCGCGGCCGAGCTGCCGCCGGGCGTCCACTTCGGCCTGGTCGACCTGCGCCGCCCCGCCATCGCCCGGGTGATCGCCGAGCACGACATCGACACCGTGGTCCACCTCAACGTGAGCGCCACCGGCCACGGCGGCCGCGCCGCGGTCAAGGAGACCAACGTCATCGGCACCATGCAGCTCCTCGGCGCCTGCCAGAAGGCCCCCGGACTGCGCCGCCTGGTGGTGAAGTCCACCACCGCCGTGTACGGCTCCGCCCCGCGCGACCCCGCCGTGTTCGGCGAGCGGATGCAGCCCAAGGACCTCCCGGCCGGCGGATTCGCCAAGGACGCCGCCGAGGTCGAGGGCTACGTCCGCGGCTTCGCCCGCCGCCGCCCCGACGTCGCGGTGAGCGTGCTGCGCTTCGCCAACATCGTCGGCCCGACCGGCGACACCCCGCTCAGCGCCTACTTCGCGCTGCCGCTGCTGCCCACCGTGCTCGGCTACGACCCCCGGCTGCAGTTCGTCCACGAGGACGACGCCGTCGAGGTGCTCCGCCTGGCCGCCCTCGACCCGCGCCCCGGCACCACCAACATCGGCACCTTCAACGTCGCCGGTGACGGCGTCCTGCTGCTCTCCCAGTGCGCCCGGCGGCTCGGCCGGCCCACCGTCCCGCTGCTGCGACCCGCGCTCGGCCTGGTCGCCGGCCTGGTCCGGCAGACCCGGCTGGCCGACATGTCGCAGGAGCAGATCCAGCTGCTCACCCACGGCCGGGTGGTCGCCACCGGGCAGCTGCGCGAGACCTTCGGGTACACCCCGAGGTACACCACCCCCGAGGCCTTCGCCGACTTCGCCGCCGCCCAGCCGGCCGGCCTGCTGCCGCCCGAACGGCTCACCGCCGTCACCGACCGGCTGGCCGCCCTGCTCGGCGAGCCCCGCCCCACCCACACCGAGGAGCCCGGACCGCGATGACAGCCGCCAGCAAGCAGGCCGCCGGCGCGGCCAAGGTCATCCCGATCGAGTCCGCGCCGAGCTGGCACGGGCCCACCCCCGGCCTCGCCGACCGGATCGCCGACGCGGTCGGCGGCGCGCTGGCCGGACAGCTCGGCGCCACCGCGACCCGGGTGTTCGGCAAGGGCTGGGAGGCGAAGGCCGCCAACGGCCTGGGCTTCCTGCGGCGGCGGATCACCGGCGACTACGAGGTGGACGACTTCGGCTTCGACGAGGAGCTGACCGAGGAGGTCTTCCTCTCGCTGCTGCGCCCGATGGCCGAGAAGTACTTCCGGATCGACGTCCGCGGCATCGAGAACATCCCGGCCGAGGGCGGCGTGCTGATCGTCGCCAACCACTCCGGGACGGTGCCGCTGGACGCCCTGATGACCCAGGTCGCCATCCACGACCACCACCCGCACCGGCGCCACCTGCGGATGCTCGCCGCCGACCTGGTGTTCGTCCTGCCGGTGGTGGGCGAAGTGGCCCGCAAGGCCGGGCACACCCTGGCCTGCAACGAGGACGCCCAGGCGCTGCTGGAGCGCGGCGAGGTGGTCGGGGTCTGGCCGGAGGGCTTCAAGGGCATCGGCAAGCCCTTCGCCGAGCGCTACAAGCTGCAGCGCTTCGGCCGCGGCGGCTTCGTCGCCTCCGCCCTGCGGGCCGGGGTGCCGATCGTGCCCTGCTCGATCGTCGGGGCCGAGGAGACCTACCCGATGATCGGCAACTTCAAGACGCTGGCCCGGCTGCTCGGGCTGCCGTACGTGCCGATCACGCCGACCTTCCCGTGGCTGGGCCCGCTCGGAGCGGTGCCGCTGCCGACCAAGTGGACGATCCAGTTCGGCGAGCCGATCCCGACCGACAGCTACGCGCCGGAGGCGGCGGACGACCCGATGCTGGTGTTCAACCTGACCGACCAGGTCCGGGAGACCATCCAGCACACCCTGTACAAGCTGCTGGTGCAGCGGCGCTCGGTCTTCTTCTGAGTCGAGCTTCGAGAACCGGAGCCGGGACGGTCGAGGGGCGCGCGGGCCGATCCGCGCGCCCCTCGACCGTGCGTGCCGCTAGCCGAGGGTGAGCCCCGGCAGCAGGCCCGGGATCAGCGGCGGGATGGTCAGCCCCTGGCCGTCCGGGCTCGGCGAACCGGACGGAGCCGGTGTCGCCCCGGTGCTCGGCTGGCCGGCGCTCGGGGTCGGCGTGGCACCGGCCGGGAGGTTGCCGGTGAGCCCGCCCAGCAGGTTGCCGAGGCCCGGCGCGCTGCTCGGGGCGGAGCCGCCGGTGCTGCCCGTCCCGCCCGAGGCGGGGCCGCCGGACGGGCCGCGCTGGCTGCCGCCGGGCGCGGTGCCGCCGCTGCTCGCACCGGGGGACTGCTGGTCGCCGCCCGCCGCCCCGTCGCCGGAGGTGCCGCCGTGTCCGGCGGGCTCCTCCAGGTGGAGGGGCGCGACGTCCTCGCTTATGTCGTCGAAGAGCCGGTCGACCTTGCCGGCCTGCGGGGCGAGCCCGGACGGCAGCCGGCTCTGCATCGCCGTCCACCGCCCGTCCTGCGCCCCGGCGAACCCGGCCAGCTGCTGCATCGGCGCCAGCGAGCCGTTCGAGCGGTAGACCGAGCGCAGCAGGTCGCGGCCGCGCAGCGCCTCGGCGTGCAGGTCGTCCAGCGCGCGGCGGACCTGCTCCACGGTGGCCGGGCTCAGCGAGTCCGGCGACTGGGCGCGACCGAGCAGGGACTGCGCCTCGTCGAGCCGGGTGGAGGCCTGCTGCAGCAGCAGGGCGCCGCGTTCGGCGTCGGTGTCCGCCCAGTCCAGCCGGAGCCCCTCCAGGCCGCGCTTCATGCCGTACAGGGCGTCCCCGGGGAGGGCGCCGGTGGATGCGGCGGCGGCACCGGCGAAGCTGCCGACGGCGAACGCACCGACCAGACCGCCGATCACCAGCCGGCGGCCCCAGCGGGTGCGACGGGCCCCGTGGGCCGCCCGGTGGGTGCGCTGGCGGGGCACCGCGGTCGGGCTGCCACCAGCCCACTGCTGCTCGAACGCGGCCATCAGCTGGGCGCGTTGGACCGCCCGGGTCTCCGCCGCCAGCTCGGGCTCGGGCAGCCCACCGAGCGTGTCGGCCAGAGCCAGCAGCTCGGCCATCGCGGCGGAGCCGCCCCGGTGCGAGCCGGTGCTCCCGTTCTCTGCCTGGTGGGCCTCCAGCGCCTCGGCGAAGGCCTTCGCCCGCCGGTGCTCCAGCACGTTTGCCGTCACGGGCCACACCTCCCTTCGTCGTTTTCGACACCGTGGCCCGCCGGACGGTTGCTCCGGCGAGCCGAAACCACACCATCGGGTGACAGGTCTGAATCCCGCTTGACTGCAGGCCCGGTGGCGGATTGCACGCTGGCCAACGAGCGGTGTCGGCGGTCGGTTACGCCCGGCACCGGTGACGGTCCGTCGGATGTCCCGCGAGGATTCACGCGCTCACCGGGCGTCGGGCGGCAGCAGACGGGCCAGGGTCCGCACCGCGCGGTACTGGAGGGTCTTGATGGCGCCCTCGTTCTTGCCCATGATCCGGGCCGTCTCGGCCACCGAGAGGCCTTGCAGGAAGCGCAGCGTGACGCACTCCTGCTGCTGCGGGTTGAGCCGGCGGACGGCCTCCAGCAGCGCCGCGTTGGACAGCGACTCCAGGACGGACTCCTCCGGGCTGCGCTCGCACTCGTTGGAGTCGAGCATCTCGCCGGTGGTGACCTCCAGCCGGAAGCGGCTGGACTTGAAGTGGTCGGCGACCAGGTTGCGGGCGATGGTGACCAGCCAGGCGCCGAAGTCCCGGCCCTGCCAGGTGAAGGTGCCGATCCGGCGCAGCGCGCGCAGGAAGGTCTCGCTGGTGAGGTCCTCGGCGGTGGCCCGGCTGCCGACCCTGTAGTAGATGTACCGGTACACGGTGTCGGAGTAGTGGTCGTACAGCCGGCCGAAGGCCTCGCTCTCGCCGTTCTGGGCGCGCTCGACCAGGTCGACGATCGGGTTGTGCTCGGTCTCGAAGCCGGGGCTGGGGGCGGTCCTGGAGCGGCCGCGGGTGCTGCCGCCGACGGTCGAGCGGCTCCGGGTGCCGGCGGCGCCCGCGGCGGTGGAGCGCAGCAGGGTGCCCGGACGCTGGGGGTGGGGGACGGGGGAGGCGAACGCGGCACCGGCCACGGCGGGGCGGGGGGCCGCGAGCAGCTCGAACTCGCGGATCGCGGCCCACAGCCGGTCCAGGCGCGCACCCCGGCGCAGGGTGGCGGCCTGTGGGCGGGAGGTGGCAGGCGCGTCGTTCCGGACGGGTGGGTACACGGGACTCCCAGAGGCAGAACTGTGGACGGATCACCTCCGCCTGCGCGGAGAGCACGCCGATTGACCTCCCGTCACCGGGTCGCGGGGCGGCGTGCATCCAGGAGAGAATAACGCTTTGTGCAATGACCGCTACACCCTGTGGTCGAAGTGGTCGTCAGAGGTCCACTTCTTGCGCATATTCACCTGTCACTGATCGAAGTTGTCGCCATCCATCCGGCGCAACGTGATCAGTTGTGCGCAGGGAGTGACCGGTTTCTCGGCGAACGGTGCAGCTTCCCAGCCCTGGTGATCCGTAACCCCTGACTTTCCCCAGTTGCCGAACGATCGGTTCCGGTCACGCGCGGTCCGGAGCGAAAGGCCGGTGGGGGAGGGTGGATTCACACCATGGTGTGAGCAGGAACCACCCGCGGGGTGGTTGGCCGGACGGCCGGTTGACGCCCTCGGGCCAGGGCGGTCCTCAGGCGGTCCGCCGGCGGCGGTGCAGCGCCACCGCCATCGCCGTCGCACCGGCCAGCGCGCCGAGCCCGACCGCGGCCGGCACCCCGATCCGGGCCGCCTTGCGCCCGGTCCGGAAGTCCCGCACCCGCCAGCCCATCGCCCGCGCGTGCCGGCGCAGCTGGGCGTCCGGGTTGATCACGTACGGGTGGCCGACCAGGCCCAGCATCGGGATGTCGTTGGCCGAGTCGCTGAACGCCGCGCAGCGCGCCAGGTCCAGCTGCTCGCGGCGGGCCAGCGCCTGCACCGCGGCGGCCTTGGCGGGACCGTGCAGCAGCCCGCCGACCAGTCGGCCGGTGTACTCGCCGTGCACCGTCTCGGCCACCGTGCCGAGCGCGCCCGTCATGCCCAGGCGCCGGGCGATGATCCGGGCCACCTCCTGCGGGGCGGCGGTGACCAGCCAGACCCGTTGCCCGGCGTCCAGGTGCATCTGGACCAGCGCCCGGGTGCCGGGCCAGATCTTCTCGGCCAGCACCGGCTCGAAGATCTCCTCGCAGATCCGCTCCAGGTCGGCGGTCCGCTTGCCGGCCACCAGGCCGAGCGCGGTGTCCTGGGCGTCGGCGATGTGCGCCGGGTCCTCGGCGCCGAGCACCCGGAACGACACCTGCTGCCAGGCGAACCGGGCGACGTCGCGCCGGGTGACGAACTTCCGCCGGTACAGGCCGACGCCGAGGTAGAAGATCGCGGCGCCGCGCAGGATCGTGTTGTCGCAGTCGAAGAAGGCGGCGGCGTGCGGGTCGCCGGGGGTGGGGGTGTGGTCCTCCACGGGCGCCTTCGGCGGCTTCGCGGCCTTCACCGGGCGGTCGGGCTCCTCGACGGCCCCGGCCGGCGCCGGGCCGTCGGCGGACTGCGCGTCCCCGGTCGCTCCGGTGTCCTCGGTCGGCCCCGCCTCGTCGGCCGGCCGCGGCCCGCCGATCGGCGGCCCGGACGCCGGAGCGGTCACGGCGGCCAGGTCCAGCTCGGCCGCGTCGGCCGCGGCCTCGCCCGCCAGGGCGGTCCGCTCGTCGGGGGAACGCCATGTCCGGGTGAGCCTTCGCAGCGCGGCCATGGCACCGAGCATAGCCAGCCGGGACGTCGGATCCCGTGACGGCGGTGTGCAGCGGCGGTTAACGGGATGCGGCGGGTGTGCGGGCGGCGCACGGCACAATGGCCCGGTGAGCCTGCTGCGACGCGAGAAGAAGAACCCGGCCGAGTCCACCGTGACGCTGATCGGCAAGCCCGGCTGCCACCTGTGCGACGAGGCCCGCACGGTGATCCTCAAGGTCACCGGCGAACTCGGGGCCGCCTTCGAGGAGAAGGACATCCTCCAGGACGAGGCACTGTACGAGAAGTACTGGGAGCAGATCCCGGTCACCCTGGTCGACGGGCGCCAGCACGACTTCTGGCGGGTGGACGAGAAGCGCCTGCGTACGGCGCTGGGGGCCTGATCCCGGGCGAGTGCGTTTGCTCACCTCGGTGAGTTCCGGCTTACGCCCGGGTGAACCGTCGGTCTACGATCCGTGCTGTCCGTGTCCGCCGGGGGCTGCCTGCAGAAGGAGGGCGCGATGACCGGCTATGCCGTCGTCGACGTCGAGGCCTCCGGCCGAAGCCCCTGGCGCCACCGCGTGGTGGAGGTCGCGGTGGTGCTGCTGGACGCCCGGCTGCGCCCGGAGGGCGAGTTCGCCACCCTGATCGACCCGGTGGGACCGGTCGGTCCGACCCATGTGCACCGGATAGCGCAGGAGGACGTGGTCGGCGCCCCGCGCTTCCGCGAGGTCGCCCCCCAACTGCTGGACCTGCTGGCCGGCCGGGTGCTGGTCGGCCACCACGTCACCTGCGACCACGCCTTCCTCGACCGCGAGTTCGCCCGGATCGGGGTCGCGCTGCCGCCCGTCCCCCTGCTGTGCACCATGCGGATGGCCCGCGACCGGCTGCCCGAGGCGGTCGGCTGGGGCCTGGCCGCGTGCGCGGCGGCGGCCGGATTCGGCCCGTACCCCGCCCACACCGCGCTCGGCGACGCCCGGGCCACCGCCGACCTGCTGCGGCACTGCCTGGGCGCCGTGGCGACCCCGCCCGCCGAGCTGCCCGCCGCGGCCGCGGTGCCGTGGCCCCGGCTGGCCCGGGCCCGCTCGCTGGGCGAGGAGCGGCCGGTGCCGCTGGTCCGCCGCGAGCTGCCGGCTCACCGGTCGCCGCACGACGCCGGGTACCCCGGACCGTCGCTGACCGCCACCGGCGGCGAGTGATGCGTGTCACTGTGCCGGGACAAAACGGACACCATCTTTGTGCACACGTTCACAAACACATAGCCTGGCTGCCAAAGCCCAGCTTCACCCTCGGGAGCACCGTGGCAATCGGCCGATCCACTCCAAGCAGTTCGCAGACGCCCGACGCGGGCGCCGCGCGCCGCCCGTCGCGTGCCCGGGGAATCCCGGAGGCGACCGTGGCCCGGCTGCCGCTCTATCTGCGGGCGCTGACCGCGCTGTCCGAGCGCTCGGTGCCGACCGTCTCCTCCGAGGAGCTCGCCGCGGCCGCCGGGGTCAACTCGGCCAAGCTCCGCAAGGACTTCTCCTACCTCGGCTCGTACGGCACCCGCGGGGTCGGCTACGACGTCGAGTACCTCGTCTACCAGATCTCCCGTGAGCTGGGTCTCACCCAGGACTGGCCGGTCGTCATCGTCGGCATCGGAAACCTGGGCCACGCGCTCGCCAACTACGGCGGGTTCGCCTCCCGTGGCTTCCGGGTGGCCGCCCTGCTGGACGCCGACCCGGCGGTGGTCGGCTCCACCGCGGCCGGACTCCCGGTGCGGCACATGGACGAGCTCGAGGACATCGTGACCGCCCAGCAGGTGTCGATCGGCGTCATCACCACGCCGCCCGGCGCCGCCCAGCAGGTCTGCGACCGGCTGGTCGAGGCGGGCGTCACCAGCATCCTGAACTTCGCCCCGACCGTGCTGACCGTCCCGGACGGCGTGGACGTGCGCAAGGTCGACCTCTCGATAGAGCTCCAGATCCTCGCCTTCCACGAGCAGCGCAAGGCCGGCGACGAGCCCGGCGCCGGCGACTCGGTCCTCGACCGCGCCCCCGGCCCGGTCCGCGCCGCCGCCGCCAAGCTCCGCCGTGCCGCCGGCGGCACCGCCAAGGCCGAGCAGGCCAAGGGCAAGACCGCCCAGGGCACCGAGGGCGACCTCTCCGCGGTGATGCCGGCGTGAAGCACAATTCCTGTATCGCAGCAGGGGGACAGTCATGAGCTTGTTGGTTGTCGGCCTCAGTCACCGCACCGCACCGGTCGGTGTGCTGGAGCGCGCCGCGCTCACCGGCGAGACCCCGACCCGCCTGCTGCACGACGCCGCCGCCGCCGTGACCGTCGGCGAGGCCGCCCTGGTCAACACCTGCAACCGGATCGAGCTCTACGCGGACGTGGACAAGTTCCACGCCGGCGTCGCCGAGCTCTCCCTGCTGCTGGCCCGGCACAGCGGCGTCGACCTGGACGAGCTCACCGCCCACCTGTACGTCCACTACGAGGACCGCGCCGTCCATCACCTCTTCTCGGTGGCCTGCGGCCTGGACTCGATGGTGGTCGGCGAGGGCCAGATCCTCGGCCAGCTGCGCGACGCCCTGGCCAAGGCCCAGGACGAGCACACCGCGGGCCGCGGCCTGAACGAGCTGTTCCAGCAGGCCCTGCGGGTCGGCAAGCGCGCCCACAGCGAGACCGGCATCGACCGGGCCGGCCAGTCGCTGGTCACCTTCGGCCTGGAGCAGATCGCCGCGGGCGCCGGGGAGATCGCCGGCAAGCGCGCCCTGGTGGTCGGCGCCGGCTCGATGAGCTCGCTCGCCGCCGCCACCCTGGCCCGCAGCGGCGTGACCGACCTGCTGATCGCCAACCGCACCGCCGTCCGCGCCGAGCGGCTGGCCGAGATCCTCGGCGGCGGCGCCCGTACCGTCGACTTCGCCAAGGTCCCCGAGACGCTGGCCGACGTCGACCTGGTGATCTCCTGCACCGGCGCGGCCGGCACCGTGATCAACGCCCCCGAGGTGGCCGCCGCGGTCGCCGCCCGGACCGGCGGCCTGCGAGCGGTGACGGCCCCGCTGGCCTTCCTCGACCTGGCCATGCCGCGCGACGTCGACCACGCGGTGCACGGCCTGCCCGGCGCCCTGCTGGTCGACCTGGAGAGCCTCTCCCACGCGCACGCCGCCACCCCCGGCGCCGGCGACGTCGACGCGGTCACCCGGATCGTCGCCGACGAGGTCAACGCCTTCGGCCAGGCCCAGCGCGCCGCCCGGATCGCCCCCACCGTGGTGGCGCTCCGCTCGATGGCCTCCGACGTGGTCAGCAGCGAGCTCGGCCGCCTGGAGTCCCGCCTGCCCGACCTGGACGAGCGCTCCCGCGCCGAGATCGCCCAGACCGTCCGGCGGGTGGTCGACAAGCTCCTGCACTCGCCCACCGTCAAGGTCAAGCAGCTCGCGGCCGAGCCCGGCGGCGCCTCCTACGCGGAAGCGCTGCGCGAATTGTTCGACTTGGACCCCGCGGCGGTGCAGGCTGTCTCCGGCACCCCGATCGGCACCCAGACCGGGGCGTCGATCCCGGCGGGCGCCCTGCCGGAAATGAGCAGGGGTCCGGCCGACACCGGCGCCGCGCCCACCGCCGGAGCGACCAGATGAACCACCAGTCCCCCCACCAGCACGACCAGGACGATCCCCACATGAATGGTCAAGAGTCAGCGACGCCCCTGCGGCTCGGCACCCGCCGCAGCGCACTCGCCATGGCCCAGTCCGGCATGGTCGCCCGGGAGGTCTCCCGGGTCACCGGCCGTCCCGTGGAACTGGTCGAGATCACCACCTACGGGGACACCTCCCGCGAGGCGCTCGCCCAGATCGGCGGCACCGGCGTCTTCGTCTCGGCCCTGCGCGACGCACTGCTGGAGGGCCGGATCGACCTGGCCGTCCACTCGCTGAAGGACCTGCCCACCGCCACCCCCGCCGGCCTGCTGCTGGCCGCCGTGCCCGAGCGCGAGGACGTCCGCGACGCCCTGGTCGCCCGCGACGGCCTCACCCTCGAGCAGCTGGTCGAGAAGCTCGCCGGTCACCCCGCCCGGATAGGCACCGGCTCCCCGCGCCGGATGGCCCAGCTCAACGCCTGGGCCTCGGCCCGCGGCGCCGCTCTGGAGACCGTCGCCATCCGCGGCAACGTGGACACCCGGATCGGCTACGTCGCGGGCGGCGAGCTCGACGCCGTCCTGCTGGCCACCGCCGGCCTCAACCGGCTCGGCCGCGCCGCGGAGATCACCGACCACCTCGACCCCGAGCTGATGCTCCCGGCCCCCGGCCAGGGCGCCCTCGCCGTCGAGTGCGTCGACCCCGCCCTCGCCCAGCAGCTGAGCGCCCTCGACCACCTGCCCACCCGGGCCGCCGTGGTCGCCGAACGCGCCCTGCTGGCCACCCTGGAGGCCGGCTGCTCCGCCCCCGTCGCGGCGCTCGCCACCTGGCAGGGCACCGAACTGCGGCTGGAAGGCGTGGTCGGCACCCCCGACGGCGCCACGCTGCTGAAGAAGACCGCCAACGGCCCGCTCGTCCTGGACGAGAGCGCCGAGGAGCAGGCCGCGGCCCTGGGCCGCGCCCTCGCCACTCGGTTGCTCGACTCCGGAGCGGCCAACCTGATGGGGGAGCGCGCGCGATGACCGCCACCTCTAACGCCGGCCGCTGCAGCTTCCTGGGCGCCGGCCCCGGTGACCCCGGGCTGCTCACCCTGCGCGCGGTCGACGTGCTCACCACCGCCGACGTGCTGATCGCCGACCCGATGACCGCCGCCGCGGTCCGCTCGCACTGCCCGGCCGGCGTCCAGGTGCACCACCCCGCCGAGGAGAACGACCTCGACGTGGCCAAGCTGGTCGCGGACGCCGTCCGCGCCGGCAAGCACGTGGTCCGCACCGTCGACGGCGACCCCGGCCTGGACGGCTGCGCCGCCGAGGAGATGCTCTGCTGCGCCCGGGCGGGCATCCCGTTCGAGCTGATCCCCGGTGTCGCCCAGTCGGTCGGTGTCCCCGCCTACGCGGGCGTCCCGCTGCGCGGCAGCCACGGCGCCGACCTGCGCTTCGTGGACGCCGCCGCGCTGCTCTCCGGCCAGCAGGTCGACCTCGGCGCCCCGGAGACCACCCTGGTCGTCCGTACCACCCTGGGTCAGCTGCCGGCCACCGCCAACGCGCTGGTGGCCAACGGCCGAAAGCCCGAGTCGGCGCTGTCCGCGACCCTCTCCGGCACCACCACCCGCCAGCGCACCTTCACCTCCACGCTGGCCACCATCGCCGCCGACCTCAAGGCGGCCCGGGTGCTGCCCTCCCCGGTGTCGGCCCCGGTCGACCCGGCCACCCCGGTGATAGCCGTGGTGGGCGACCAGGTCGCCCACCGGGCCTCGCACTCGTGGTTCGAGACCAAGCCGCTGTTCGGCTGGAACGTCCTCGTCCCGCGGACCAAGGAGCAGGCCCACGGCCTCTCCGAGCAGCTGCGCTCGTACGGCGCGGTGCCGCAGGAGGTGCCCACCATCGCGGTGGAGCCGCCGCGCACCCCGCAGCAGATGGAGCGGGCCATCAAGGGCCTGGTCACCGGCCGCTACGAGTGGATCGCCTTCACCTCGGTCAACGCCGTCAAGGCGGTCCGGGAGAAGTTCGAGGAGTACGGCCTGGATGCCCGCGCCTTCGCCGGCATCAAGGTCGCCGCGGTCGGCGAGACCACCGCGCAGGCCCTGGTCGACTTCGGCGTCAAGCCCGACCTGGTGCCGAGCGGCGAGCAGTCCGCCGCGGGCCTGCTGGAGGACTGGCCGCCGTACGACCCGGTGTTCGACCCGATCGACCGCGTCCTGCTGCCGCGCGCCGACATCGCCACCGAGACCCTGGTCGCCGGCCTGGTCGAGCTCGGCTGGGAGGTCGACGACGTGACCGCGTACCGCACGGTGCGCGCCTCGCCGCCGCCGGCCGAGACCCGCGAGGCGATCAAGGGCGGCGGGTTCGACGCGGTGCTGTTCACCTCGTCCTCCACCGTGCGGAACCTGGTCGGCATCGCCGGCAAGCCGCACAACGTCACCATCATCGCCTGCATCGGTCCGGCCACCGCCAAGACCGCCGAGGAGCACGGCCTGCGGGTCGACGTGATGGCTCCGGCCCCGTCGGCGTCCGCCCTGGCACAGGCCCTGGCAGACTTCGGAGCCGGTCGCCGGGACGCCGCGGTCGCGGCCGGTGAGCCGGTCTACCGGCCGAGCGAGCGCCGACCCGGGTCGCGCCGCAAGGCCGCCCGCTAGTTCGCGTCGTCCCAGGGGCGCGGGGAACTGCGCGACCGGGCACCCCGAAGGTGCACGGTTGCGCGCGCGGTTCCCCGCGCCCCTGGGAGTCCGCAGAGGAGAGAAGGCATGTCCGCCGAATTCCCGTACGTCCGTCCCCGCCGGCTGCGCTCCACCCCGGCGATGCGTCGGCTGGTCGCCGAGACCAGGTTGCACCCGGCCGAGCTGATCCTGCCCGCCTTCGTCCGCGAGGGCATCAGCGAGCCGAAGCCGATCACCTCGATGCCGGGCGTGGTCCAGCACACCCGGGACACCCTGCGCCGGGCGGCCGTGGAGGCGGCCGAGGCGGGCCTGGGCGGCATCATGCTGTTCGGCGTGCCCGAGGTGCAGGACGCGATCGGCAGCGAGGGCACCAACCCGGACGGCATCCTGCAGCAGGCGATCCGCGACGTGGTCGCCGAGGTCGGCGACCAGCTGGTCGTCATGTCCGACCTGTGCCTGGACGAGTACACCGACCACGGCCACTGCGGCGTGCTCGCCGCGGACGGCAGCGTGGACAACGACGCCACCCTGGAGCGGTACGCCGAGATGGCGGTCGTGCAGGCGGACGCGGGCGTCCACCTGGTCGGCCCGTCCGGCATGATGGACGGCCAGATCGGTGTGGTCCGCCGGGCGCTGGACGAGGCCGGCCACCAGGACACCGGCATCCTCGCCTACACCGCCAAGTACGCGTCGGCGTTCTTCGGCCCGTTCCGCGAGGCGGTCGGCTCCTCGCTCAAGGGTGACCGCAAGTCGTACCAGCAGGACCCGGCCAACGCCCGGGAGTCGCTGCGCGAGCTGGAGCAGGACCTCGCCGAGGGCGCCGACCTGGTGATGGTCAAGCCCGCGATGGCGTACCTGGACATCCTGCGGCAGGTCGCCGACGCCTCCCCGGTGCCGGTCTCCGCGTACCAGGTCTCGGGCGAGTACGCGATGGTCGAGGCCGCCGCGGCCAACGGCTGGGTGGACCGCGAGCGGATCATCCTGGAGACGCTCACCTCGATCCGCCGGGCCGGCGCCGACCAGATCCTCACCTACTGGGCGGTCGAGGCCGCCCGGATGCTCGGCTGACACCGCTCGACCGAACTCACCGGAAGGCCGGGCCGCCCAGGGCGGCCCGGCCTTCGGTCTGTCAGGGCGTCAGCCGATGTGGATGATGCCCGCGGCGCCGCCACCGGTCGCCGTGGAGGTCGCCCAGCCCCACTTGTGGCCGGCCGTGAAGATGTGGTCGGTCTCGGCGAAGCCGGCCTCGTGGAACGCCACGAAGGGCTCGTCGGCCGTGGCCACGCCCTCGGCCGCGCCGCCCGCGTCCACGTGCGCGTAGGCGGGGGCGGAGATGCCGGCGACGGCCAGCGCCGCGACCGCCGTCAGAACGACCTTGCCCAGCTTGCTGTTCATCAGTGGTCCTCTCTGGAAAAGGGGATGATCTACACGTGATCACACGGCGCGCCCGCGGGTGCGGAGTACGCGCCGGGCCCGCGGCCTGTCACCCGTACGCGCCGCGGACGAACGGTCCTTGGGGCGCCGGGGCGGGGTCGCAGACGAAAAACCGCCGGGCCCGGGGGGTTGCTCCCCCCGAACCCGGCGGCCGACTGTGCTGCGGTGATCAGCCGATCAGGTGGCTGACGCCGCCGTCGCCGCTGCCCAGGGTGTTCTGGCCCACGACGCAGGTCTGCTCCGGGTTGTTGTTGAGGACGTTGGCCTCGATCGGGATCGCGAGACCGACGATCGCGCCGACACCGATGTTGTGGACCTCCGGCAGGCAGAGGTTCGGGTTGTCCAGGGTGTGGAAGTTGGGGCTGTGGTTGCCCTGGGTGCCAGTGGCGTTGGTGCCGCCGTTGCCCTGGACCGAGGCGGCCGAGCCGTCGGAGTCGGCGATCGCCATCGCGGGGGAGGCGGCCATGGTGAGGCCGGCGGCGGCGATACCGGCGGCGGCGAGAGCCTTCTTGATCATCTCTGGAGTTCCTTTTCGGATCTGATGGAGGTGGAGCAGTGGCCCAACTCGTGGCTCGAACTGGGCGGTTGGCCGAACCGGCCGGGGGAGCGGACCGGGTCGGTGCGGCCGCGCGGAGCGGGGGCTCCGCGGGCCGCGGGGCAGTGACGGGACGTCAGCCGACCAGGTGGCTGACGCCGCCGTCGCCGCTGCCGACGGTGCCCTCGCCGACCACGCAGGTCTGCTTGGGCTGGTTGTTGAGAGCGTCCACCTCGACCGGGACAGCGACGCCGAGGATGCCGACGCCGATGTTGTGGATCTCCGGGAGGCAGACGTTCGGGTTGTCGAAGAAGTGGAAGTTCGGGCTGTGGTTGCCCCAGGTGCCGGTGGCGTTGGTGCCGCCGTTGCCCTGGATGGACGCGGCCGAGCCGTCCGAGTTGGCGATGGCGCCGGCGGGGGCGGACGCCGCGGCCAGGGCAGCGGCAGCCATGCCGACGGACGCGAAAGTCTTCTTGAGCATGGGGAGATACCTCTCTGAAATGCTGTTGCCCGGCCGGTCGCGACGGGCTGTGTACTTCTTCCGTCCACCGCACTCAACGAGAAGTCGGGCCGGTGGTTGTTAGCCCGTTGGAGGGGATTCGCGATCCGCTCCGCAACCCGTCTCGTCTGCGACGTCCGGATCAAAGAGCGGCGGGCGGGAAAGTTACGGGATCTCCGGGAAAATCGTCGACGATCTCTCTTGGTGCGCACATTGCGGTCGGATTATTAGGCCGTTCCGGTTACCTGGTGCTATCCCGTCCGCCGGTGGCTCGTTCAGGCAGGGTGCCCACGCATCAGCCACGCACAGAACGGTGAACAGCATGAAGCTCTCCAAGCGGGCGACCGGTGCCCTGCTGCTGGCGGTCGGCGCCGGCGTCGCGAGCACCCAGGGCCTGGCGCACGCCGCCCCGAAGACCCCCGCTGAGGTGGCGGCCATCGAGAACCAACTCGGCCACCAGGAGGTGCCGTACACCATTCCGCTCGGCGCGGCGACCTCGCAGGTCCCGCTGCTGCCCGAGGGCGGTGAGATCCACGGCTCGGTCCCCACCTCGCCGCTGATGCCGCCCACCGAGACCAACGAGGACCCCTCGCAGCCGATCCCGGCGCACATCCTGCCCGCGCTGAACGGCGGCAAGGAGGGGCCGTCGCTGGGCGCCAGCCTGCCGCTGCCCGCCGCCGACCACTCCGCCGACCTGGGCACCCTCGGCCTGGACGCGCCGGCCGCGCCGCTCAACCTGGCCAGCCCGGCGCTGGGCATCGGCCGTCCGGTCTCCTTCGTCCAGGGCCAGAGCGGCCAGCTCGCCGACGCCGCGCTCTCGCTCGACCAGGTCGACCCGCACGTGGTGACCGGCCCGGTGCAGGCCGTCCCGGGCGCCAAGGCCGAGCTCGGCGGCCCGGACCAGAAGCTCTCGGTCACCGACTCGGTGCGCAACCTCACCGCGACCACCACCGGCACGGTCGGCGGGATCCTGGACCAGGCGGAGCCCGTCGAGACGGTCGGCTCGGCGCTGGACCGGAACGCGGTCTGACGGATCGCGGACTCACGGATCCCGGTCCGGCGGATCGTACCCGGTCGGCCCGCACCCGACCGGCGGTCCGTACGCCGGTGGCCCGGTGAACTCCCGGCACGCGTGAGCCCGGCACCCCCGCGGGGGCGCCGGGCTCCGTGGCGTCCGGCTCTGCGTCCTGGTCGGCGTCCGGCTCAGCCCGGCAGGACGCCCAGCAGCGAACCGGCCAGCGGCAGGTCCTTGGCGCCGCCGCCGCCGCTCAGCGGCCCGGTCAGGGCCGAGCTCGCGACCGGGGCCATCCCGTTGTCCGGCTGCACCGCGACGCCGTTGTTGAGCACGTCGGCGGAGGAGTTGGCCCACGGGTCGAGCCGCAGGCCCTTCAGCGGCGCGACGGCGTAGCCGAGGGCGGCGGTGGTGCCGCCGACCGCCTGGGTGGGGTCGGTGTTCTGCAGATGGGTGGTGGGCATCGGGAGGTCGGCGAGCCGGTCCTCGGCGGCCTGGGCGGTCTGGGCGGTGACGCCGCTCAGCAGCATCGCCGCGCCGAGGGCCGCCAGCGCGCCCGCGCCGGTGGTCGTGCGAGACATCGGAGCATCCTTCGGTGGGGTCGGGTCGGGTGAGGAGGGGCGCCTGCCGATACGCCCACTGCCCCCCGGCCGGTGGGCCGAGGGGCAGCAGATGTGCGGGGTGCCGATCAGCGAACCGGTCAGCAGTCGTCGTCCGGAAGGTCGACGTTGGCGCAGGAGTTGCCGAACGCGGGGTTCAGCAGGCCGACGACGTCGATGGAGTTGCCGCAGACGTTCACGGGGACGTGGACCGGAACCTGCACCAGGTTCCCGGACACCACGCCGGGCGAGTTCGTGGCGACACCCTCGGCCTCGGCGCCGGCGTTGGCGACACCGGCACCGGCCATCACCAGGCCGGCGGCAGCGGCGGAGAGGATGGCGGCCTTCTTCACGTTCTGCATGGGGGTAGATCTCCTAGATCACACACGGGGAGGGGTGCGCCGCACCGTGCCGGGCACGGTGCGGCGCGTCAGCTCGCGCTGAGTCAGCCGATGTTGGCGCAGTGGTTGCCGAAGGCCGGGTTCAGCAGGCCGATCACGTTGATCGAGTTGCCGCAGACGTTGACCGGGATGTGCACCGGCACCTGGATCAGGTTGCCGGAGAGCACGCCGGGGGAGTTGGCGGCGACGCCCTCGGCGGTCGAGGACGCGGCGGCGACGCCGGCCGAGCCGAACGCCAGACCGGCGGCGGCGATGGTCAGGACCGCGGCCTTCTTGAAGTTGCGCATGGGTTTCTTCCTCCGATTTCTGCCCGACTCGTGAATGGTCGGGTGCCGGGCGAAATAGCATTATCGCCCGATGAATTTGGGATGCGCCGTGATTGTCACTCACGCGGCCCATCTGGCGCGTGTCGCCCGTGGATTGGGCGAGGCGGGCCGCATTTCGTGTGCGCCTGACGACTTTTCTCGCACGGCCGGGCAAAGGTCGCACATCGGCGCGGCCAGGAGAGTTGCTGCGTCATCCTGGGGTCAGCGGAGCCGGTCCGCCCGAACGGGTGCGTCCAGGTGGACCCGTCGGCCCGTCAGGCGTTCAGGCAGGAGTTGCCGAACGCCGGGTTCAGGACGCCGATCACGTCCACGGTGTTCCCGCAGAGGTTGATCGGAACGTGGACCGGCACCTGGATGAGGTTGCCGGACAGCACACCGGGCGAACCGGCGGCGACGCCCTCGGCCGACGCGCCGTGGGCGCCGTGGGCCGAGGCCGCGCCGGCGGCACCGAGGAGCAGGGCCGCGGCGGCCGCGGTGCCGAACGCGCCGTAGGCGAGCTTGCGCATGATGCAGTCTCATTTCTTCTGCGGGGTGGAGCGGGTTTCGCCAGGAAGAACGAGGCACGGCTCGGGGGGAAACGGGCTGATGTCGCGATCACCCGAATGCCTGGATTGCTCCGGACGGGTGAATGTCGGGGGGCGGGCGCAACCCGGCCCGGGAGGTCTCGTTGCCCGTGGTGCACGCCCTGTGCGCTTCCGTGCTGAGCCTCGGTGCGCGGCAATGGGAAGATCTGATTTATCGAGGAGACTCATATGAGCGTCAAGAAGGCTGCCGCGGTCGGCGCCGCTGTCGTCGGCATCGTCGCGGCTGGTGCCGGCACCGCCATGGCGAGCGCCGGTGCCGAGGGCGTCGCGGCCGGCTCCCCCGGTGTGCTGTCCGGCAACGCCGTTCAGGTTCCGGTGCACATCCCGGTCAACGTCTGCGGCAACTCCATCGACGTGATCGGCCTGCTGAACCCCGCGTTCGGCAACTCCTGCGCCAACGTCGGCTGACCGGACGGATCTCCGTTCGACCTGCCGGTCGATCCCGCACATCAGGGCCGCCGCCCCGCCTCTCCCCTCCTGGGGCGCGGGCGGCGGCTCTTTTGCGTGCCCCGGTCGGTTGCGGCCGGACCCGGGTTGTGCGGACAACTCCGGTGCGGTGAAGGCGTCACGAGTCTTGTTGCATTACCTGTCAGTACCTATTATGTGAGCCTGGCTCATGTTCAACCCATGCTCCGCGCCGTCGGCCTGCACCGGCGGACCCCCACCCTGCAAGGAGTCATGAGTGACCAGGTCACCGCGGGCAGGCATGCCCGGATCCAGGCCGTCTGCCCTGCTCGCCACGGCCGCCCTGCTTGCCGCACTCGGCCTCGGCGGCGGCCTCACCGGCGCCTCCACCGCCGCGGCCGCCTCGCCCTCGGCCGGCAAGCCCGCCGCGGTCGTCGCCCTCGGCGACAGCGCCATCTCCGGCGAGGGCGCCGGCACCGACACCGGCGACGACTACGTCCCCGGCACCGACACCCCCACCAACTACTGCCACCGCTCCACCAAGTCGGAGATCTTCGTCACCGGCCTCGGCGGGGTCACCCCCGTCGACCTCGCCTGCTCCGGCGCGCAGACCGGCGACCTGGTCAGCGACCCCGAGCTGGCGAAGATCACCGGATCCGGCAGCGGCGACTTCGGCGAGCCCAAGCAGGACGTCCAACTCGCCCAGACCGCGGGGAAGTACGACGTCAAGATGGTCGTCGTCACGATCGGCGCCAACGACGACTTCGACTTCGCCGGGATCATGATGAACTGCCTGGTGCAGTACTTCCCGATCCCCAAGGACCAGGGCTGCCGCGACACCATCGGCAGCGCTGAGATCGCCCAGCGCGCCGAACGGGTCAAGCCCAAGGTGACCGCGGCCCTGACGAACATCCGCAACACCATGCGCAAGGCCGGCTACGACGACTCCTCGTACCAGCTGGTCTACCAGTCGTACTTCACCCCGATCACCCCGGACATCCGGCGCAACGACTACGTCGGCAAGATCGCCGACGGCTGTCCGGCCTTCCCCGAGGACCTCGCCTGGGGCCACAACTACGTCGTCCCGCTGTTCAGCGACGCCGTCCGGCAGGCCGCCACCAAGGTTCCCGGCGTCCGCTACCTCGACCAGCGCCGGGTCTCCTACGGCCACGAGGTGTGCGCCGAATGGACCAGCTCGCCGTACGAGTACACCAACGGCGACGTCATCGACCTCTCCGAGAAGACCCGCAACGGCTGCGACTCGGAGATCGGCATCCCCGGCGTGTGCATGAACATGGTGCGCCAGTCGTACCACCTGCGGGTGGCCGGCTACCGGGGCGAGGGCACCTGCCTGGCCCAGTTCTTCCAGCAGCCCGGCCTGCCCCAGGCGTTCTGCACGCTCAACCAGCAGAACACCACCTCCATCGAACCGCTGACCCCGGGCAAGCCCTTCCCCGACCGGCCCGAGGACGGCGCCTGGTACCAGCTCACCAACGCCGCCGACGGCAGGGCCCTGGACTTCAGCGGCGGCGGCACCTACGGCGACTCCACCAACGGCCGGTCCGCCATCACCTATCCGGTCACCGGCGGGCTGAACCAGTCCTTCGTCTTCGAGGCCAAGGCCGGCGGCAGCTACGAGCTGGACTTCAGTGGCAACCGGGGCATGTGCCTGGACGCCACCGGTACCGCCACCGCCCCCGGCACCCGGCTGGAGCAGTGGCGCTGCAACGGCGGAGGCAACCAGCACTGGATCATCACCGCGGTCGGTGACGGCACCTGGAAGATCGCCGACTCGCAGGATCCGACCATGGTCCTCGCCCCCTCCAGCACCGTCGCCGACGGCAACCCGTACGTCGAGCTCGCCACCGACACCGGCGCCGCCGCCCAGCACTGGCAGCTCACCAAGCTCGGCATCGTGTACCTGCACGGCTGAGCCCCCCGACCGGGGGATTCGGGGCAGCTGGGGTCCCCGGATCCCCCCACCGCCGGGCCGGACGGACGCCTTCCGCACCACGGACGGCACCCGTCCGGCCCGGCGTCCACGCGCCGGGCCCCGGCGGCGGACCCCGGGCTGCGGGATAGGGTCGGAGCGTGCCCTCCGACCTCGCCGACCTGGCCCGCTACGCCGCCGCCCTTGATGCCGCCGAACTCGCCCGGGGCCACCTGGACGGCCGGATCGATGCCGAGGAGACCCAGTGGCTGGCGTTCCTGCGCCGCTGCGACCTCGACACCCGCGCCCAGGACTTCGCCCTGCTCGAACACTCCGAGCACCTCGCCGACGACTGCCAGGCGCTGACTGCCGGCCGCACCGGACTCGACCGGGTCTGGAGCTACCTCGACAACTGCCTGACCGGCACCCCCTCGCCCGAGGGTCGGCAGGAGTTCCTGCTCGACCGGGCCGCCTCCGGCCAGGGCATGGACTGGACCTCCGACGGCGCGCTGATGGGTACCGACCGCCCCGAGGAGGTCGACGCCGCCCTCGACCGGGCCGACCCCAAGGCCGGCATCGCCCTGATCGGCCTCGCCGTCACCCACCCCGACCCGGCGAACATCCTTCCGCGCGTCGCCCGCGGCCTGGCCGCCGACGACCCGGACCTGGTCCACCAGGCCACTGTGGCGCTCGGCCAGACCGCCCGTCTCCACGGCATCGTCGACCGCACCTGCCTCGACCTGCTGCGCCGCCTTCCGCGCGGCAACGAGGCCGACGACGACCTGTGGACCTTCGTCCCGCGCCGCCGGCTGCCGTGGTGGCTCTGGCGGCACCAGCTGCTCCGCCTCCCCGGCCGCTGACCCCGTCCCTTCCTCGTACCGTCCCACGGCGAAACCGCCTTGCCGTGCCGCGGCGGGCGCGGCCACCATGCGGGCCATGGACCTCTCCGAACTCCAGGCCGACGACCGCCCTCCCACGCCGGTCGGTCCGGCCGACTGGGCGGCCGCCGAGGCATGGCTCGGACTCCGCCTGCCCGGCGACTTCAAGGCGCTGCTGGCCGACCACGGCCCGGTGCTGGTCGGCGGCCGGATCGAGATCGAGGCGCCGATCGCCGGGACGGACCGCCTCGACTACGCCGCGTGGATCCGCGACCTCAAGCACGAGAGCCGCCGCGCCTCGCGCGAACTGCCGCCCCACCGCCCGCCCGCGTTCCACCCCGCGCCCGGCGGGCTGCTGCCGTGGGGGAGTTCCAACGGCGGCGGGCTGTCGCTGTTCTGGGACACCTCGGTGTCGGACGACCCCGACCGGTGGACGGTGGTCCTCTGCGAGCAGCTCTGCCACCGCTGCCCCGAGCAGGTGAGCCCCTGGCTCTCGTACGACCTGACCGTCTCCGCGTTCCTGGAGACCGTCCTGCTGGACTGCCTGCCGCTGCCCGGCGGTGGCGTCCTCGGGCCGCTGCCGCTCACCGTGCACCACCGCGGCGCGCCGGAGGCCGGGCCGTGGACTGCGCCACCGGTACGCCAACTCTCCACCGAGGAGCGGGAGACGGCCCTGCGGACCGGCACCGGCGTGGACGCGCTTGGCCTCCTGGCGCCGCCGCCCACGGTCCCGTACCTCGGCGAAGACCTCACCTGGGAGCGGCTGTTCGAGCAGCTGGGCACCCGACTGCCGTCCGACTGGCTGGTGTTGATGCGACGGTACGGCGCGGGCTGCTGGGGTGAGTGGGCGAGCTTCAACCCGCCGCTGGCCGAGGGCGAGCGCGGCCTGCTCGGGCTGGTGCGGTGGCGGACCTCGACGTACCGCGAGCACCGCGCCCGGTTCCCCGACCGCCACCCGCTCGCGGTGTGGCCGGAGCCGGGCGGGTTCCTGCCGTTCGCCACCACGATCGACAACGACGCGCTGGGCTGGCTCACCGCGGGTGATCCGGATTCCTGGCCGGTCGTCGTCCAGCCGCGCCACGCCGAGCAGGGTCCGCCGCTGGAGGGCTCGTCGACCGAGATCCTGCTGGAGTGGACGCGCGGTCGGCTCGACGTCGAGGGGCTGCCGGGGCTGGATCCGGACGACGACCCGTTCGACTTCGCCGAGTTCGAGCCGTGGGCCGTCCCGCCCGGACGGTAAAGCGGTGGCGCGCCGACCTGCGCCGGTCTTGAATCCGGGGATGGACAACGCCCGGTGGAACGCCCTGCCCGCCGCCGTCCGGGCCGCGGCGGACGACCTCCTGCGGCTCGGCCGCCGGATCCAGGCCGTGGCGCTGATCCGCGACGCCTCGCCGGAGCCGAAGCCGGGGATCCACCCGGTGCTGGACCTGCTCGCCGAACGCGCCGCCGTCCTCGCGCCGCCCCCGGCGCGGCCCGCCCCGCCGGCCCCCGCCCCGCCGGCTCCCGAGACGCTGGCCGCCCTGGTCCGGGCTCTGCCGTTCCGCGCGGAGGCGGTCGAGGCGGTCTGGGACGGTGACACCGAGGGCTGGTTCGTGGTGCTGTACGCGGTCGCCGCCGATCCCCGGGCGGAGGCGGAGCTGGCCGTCGTGCGGCACGGCACCGATCTGCGCCTCTTCGGCCCCGGGAGCCCCCGGTGGACGGAGGCCGAGGCGGCTCGGGCGCTGGGCCGGACGGTGGCTCAGCTCGTCGGCGTGCCTTTCTGTTTCGCCGCCCCCGACGGCCCGGACGACGGCGCGCCCCGCTGGTGGGACCGATCTCCCCGAATGGTCTAGTCCACTCGTTGACACCGGGCCGGACCGGTCCGATAGTGGTGCAGCACAGCGACCACGAACGAGGAGGTCCCGGTGCCCACACCCTCAGCGGCGGACTACACGGCAGCCGTCCACGCCGCCATCGACCGCGTCAGCAAGGAACAGGCCGACGGCGTGGCCCGCGCCGCCGAACTGATCACCGCAGCACTCGCCGCCGGCGGCATCGTCCAGGCCTTCGGCACCGGCCACTCCGAGGCCCTCGCCATGGAGATCGCCGGCCGGGCCGGCGGCCTCGTCCCCAGCAACCGCATCGCCCTGCGCGACGTGGTCCTCTACGGCGGACGCCCGCTCGAGTCGCTCGCCGGCCCCGACCTCGAACGCGGCACCGACTCCGCCGCCCTGCTGTACGAACTCGCCGCCCCGCACCCTGCCGACGTCTTCGTGCTCGCCTCCAACTCCGGCGTCAACGGCTGCGTCGTCGAACTCGCCCGGCTGGCCAAGGAGAACGGCCACCACCTGATCGTCATCACCTCCGCCGAGCACACCGCCCGGGTCGAGCCCAAGCACCCCTCCGGGCTGCGCCTGCGCGACCACGCCGACGTCGTGCTCGACAACGGCGCCCCCTACGGCGACGCCGTCCTCCCGATGGCCGGCGGCGGCCGCGCCTGCGGCATCTCCTCCATCACCGCCGCCCTGCTCGCCCAGCAGATCGTCGCCGAGGTGATCCAGCGGATCGAGGCCGAAGGCGGCGTCCCGCCGGTCTACCTCTCCGCCAACATCCCCGGCGGCGACGAGCACAACCGCGAACTGGAGGCCCGCTACGCCGGACGCATCCGGCGCACCGCATGACCACCGGCCCCACGGGCGCACCGACACCCCCCGCCCCCGGCCCGGGTTCGCCCGCGCCGGGGCGCGGCCCCCGGGGCGCCCTCGTCCTCGGACTCGACGTCGGCGGCAGCACCACCCGGGTCCTGGTCGCCGACCTCGACGGCCGGCCGCGCGGCGCCGCCCGCGGCGACGGCGGTAACCCCGTCTCGCACGGCGAGGCCGCTGCCGCCCGCGCCATCGCCGACACCCTGCGCCGGGCCCTCGCCGACGTCGACCCCGCCCGGGTCGCGGCCGGCGTCATCGGCCTCGCCGGCGGCCTCGTCGCCGGACCCGTCCTCCGGGCGGTCTGGCCCGAGGCCGGCCTCACCGTCACCCCGCTGCTGGTCAGCGACGCCGAACTCGCCTACGCCGCCGGCACTGCGGAACCCGACGGCACCGTACTGATCAGCGGCACCGGCGCGGTCGCCGCCGAATGCCGCGACTTCGCCCCCGTCCGGACCGCCGACGGCCACGGCTGGCTGCTCGGCGACCGCGGCTCCGGCTACTGGCTGGGCCGCGCCGCCGTCGCGGCCACCCTGACCGCCTTCGACCGGGCCGCCCCCGCACTGCCGGCCGGCCTGCCCGCCGTCGTCACCGACGCACTGGTCGGTCCGCTCCCAGCCGGCGCCGTCCCCCGCGCCGCGGTCATCACCGCTGCCCACGCCCACGCGCCCGTACGACTGGCCCGGCTCGCCCCGCTCGTCCTCGACCTGGCCGCCGCCGGCGACCCGGACGCCACCCGCCTGGTCGAGCAGGCCGCCGACCACCTCCTCGACACCCTCGCCACCGTCCGCACCCCCGACTCGACCCTCCCGGTCGTTCTCGCCGGCGGTGTCCTCTCCCCGGACTCCCCGCTCGCCGCCGCCGTCCGCACCCGCATCGCCGCCCGCTGGCCCGAGGCCCCCCTCACCCACACCGGCAACCCCGCCGGCGCCGCCGCCTGGCTCGCCGCCCGCCACCTCACCCCCCTCGACGACAAACTCCACCCCCGCCTCACCCAACTCCCCCTCCCCACCTGATCCCCAGCCCCGCCGGGCGGGCGCGTCCCGGTTCGTGGCCGGGCGGCCCGGGTGTGGGGTGGGTGGTCCGACCCGAGTCCCGCTGCCCACCTGACCCCAGCCCCGCCGGGAGGGAAGGGGCGGCCGGCTTTCTGGCCCCTCGGGCAGGCGCGTCTGAGTTCGTGGCCGGGCGGGCTGGGCCGGTTGCGGTGTGGGGTGGGTGGTCCGACCCGGCCGCCGCTGCCCACCTGACTCCCGCTCTGCCGGGCCCGGTCGACGGTGCTCGGCCCGGCGCCGTCGCTCCGTCCGCTTGCCGCATCGCGACGGGCGGCGCCGTCCGACATGCCTGCCGCCGAGCGGCTGTGAGTACCTGTCAGTCCGAGAGTCGGGCCCGCCGGCCGGCGGAAAACCGTTCGCCCGTGCCGCGCCGTCGCCCCTACGCTCGCCGGATCATGACCGGTCGCGGGCCGGCCGCGGCGACGGAGGGGCGGGGAACGAACGATGGCTGCTGCGGCGACCGTGCGGGCGGTGAACGGGCTGGCGGCCCGGTGGGCGGGGCTGACCGCGGACGCGGGCACGGTCTCGATGCCGGCCGGGCTGTGGCCGCTGCTGGCGTTCCTGGCGGCCGGTGCCCACGGTCCGGCGGTCGCCGAGCTGGAGGACGCCCTCGGCATGCGGACGGCCGACGCTCTCCCGCTCGCCCACGACCTGCTCGCGGAGCTCGCGGCCCGTCCGGGCCACAGCGCCGCCCTCGGCCTCTGGACCTCCGACGCCTTCCGCCCCGCACCCTCCTGGCTCGCCGACCTCCCCGCGGACGCGCACGGCACGCTCGCCGGTGACGAGGCCACCGACCGCGCCCGCCTCGATGCCTGGGCCTCCCGGTCCACCGACGGGCAGATCGACCGGATGCCGTTGGAGATCGACGGGACCACCCGGCTGGTGCTGGCGTCCGCACTCGCCGTCCGGACCAGCTGGCTCCAGCCGTTCGTGTCCTCGTTCCACCGCCCCGAGGCCGGCCCGTGGGCGGCCCGGGAGCTCTGCTGGATCGGTCGCAGCAGCGCCGTCCTCGACCGGGCGTCCGTCGCCGAGACCCCGATCGGCCCGGTGACCGAACTCCGGGTGCTCGGCGAGCACTCGATCGACGTGCACCTGCTGCTCGGCGAGGCCGGGGCGGCGCCGGGCGACGTCCTCGCCGCCGGTCTCGGCATGCTCGACGGCACCCACCGGCGGGTGACCGCCGACCGCCTGCCGACCGGAACTCCCGGCCCGGGACTGACCATCGGCTATCAGCCGCGCTACCGGCCGCAGCCGCGGCTGCACGTGGTCCTGCCCGAGTTCTCGCTCCGGTCGGAGCACGATCTGCTGGAGCACCCGGCCCGGTTCGGCCTGGCCTCGGCCTCCGACGCGGAGGCCGCGGACGGCCACTTCCGCGGCATCACCACCGAGGAGCCGCTGTACGTGCAGTCGGCCCGGCAGGACGCCACGGCGACCTTCGGTCCGCTCGGGTTCCGGGCCGCCGCGGTCACCGCGTTCGGCCTGGCCGCCGGGAGCGCCCCGGGCCGGTACGTGCCGCCGCCCTACCGCGTCCTGGAGGTCGAGGCAGACTTCGACCGACCCTTCGGCTTCCTCGCCGTGCACCGGGGTTCGCGCCTGGTCCTGGCCAGTGGCTGGGTCACCGACCCGGTGGAGCACCGGTGGGAGGACGACGAGTCGGAGGACGACGACCCGGAGTTCGACGTCCTCTGACCGGCGTCCTCCCACCGGCGTCGCCCGCTACACCTCGGCGGAGGCCTCGACCTCGTGCGGCTCCTGCTCGCCGGACCGGCCCGCGCCGAGGCGGGTGCGGACCAGCGCGATGCCCACCACCAGGGCGGCGACCAGGACGGAGAGCAGCACCTGGATGCGTCCGCCGCCGTCGCTGCCGTCGGTGAGCATGTAGCCGAGCACGAAGGTGATCATCGCGATGGTGGCCCAGGTCAGGTATGGGTAGAGCCACATCCGGACGACCAGCTTCTCCGGCGCCTCACGCAGGATGATCTTCCGCATCCGCAGCTGCGAGCAGCAGATGACCAGCCAGACGAACAGTGCCACCGCGCCCGAGGAGTTCAGCAGGAACTGGAACACCGTCTTCGGCCACAGGTAGTTGAACCCCACCGCCACGAAGCCGAAGACCACCGAGGCGAGGATCGCGGTCTGCGGCACACCGCCGCGGACGGTACGGGCGAAGGCGCGGGGCGCGTCACCGCGGCGGCCGAGCGAGAAGGCCATCCGGGAGGCGGTGTACAGGCCGGAGTTGAGGCAGGAGAGCACGGCGGTCAGCACGATGACGTTCATGATCTGGCCGGCGTGCGGGATGCCGATCGAGTCGAGCGCGGCGACGTACGAGCCCTTGGCGACGATCGCCGGGTCGTCCCAGCGCAGCAGGGTCACGACGACCAGGATCGAACCCAGGTAGAAGACGCCGATCCGCCAGATCACGCTGTTGGTGGCCTGGGTGACGGCCCGTCGCGGGTCCTCCGACTCGCCGGCCGCGAGCGTGACGATCTCGCTGCCCATGAACGAGAAGACCACCATCAGTATGCCGGTGAGGATGGCGCCGGGGCCGTGCGGCAGGAACCCGCCGTGGCCGGTCAGGTTGGACAGGCCGACCGCCGGGTGGTCCGAGCCGGGCAGGACGCCGAACACGGCCAGCGCCCCGAGCACGATGAACGCGGCGATCGCGACCACCTTGATGCCCGCGAACCAGAACTCGAACTCGCCGTACGAGCCCACCGACACCAGGTTGGTCGCGGTCAGCACCACCATGACGATCAGCGCCCACCCCCACTGCGGGACGGCCGGCACCCAGCCCTCGAGGATCCGCGCGCCCGCGGTCGCCTCGACCGCCAGCACCACGACCCAGAAGAACCAGTACAGCCAGCCGATCGAGAAGCCGGCCCAGCGGCCCAGCGCCCGGTCGGCGTACGCGGAGAACGAGCCCGAGCTCGGGTCGGCGGCCGCCATCTCGCCGAGCATCCGCATCACGAACACGACCATCGCGCCGACCAGCGCGTACGACAGGAGGATGCCGGGGCCGGCCGCCGCGATGCCGGACGCCGATCCGACGAACAGGCCCGCGCCGATCACGCCGCCGATCGCGATCATCGACAGGTGACGGTTCTTCAGCCCGGCCTTCAGGCCGTCGGCGGAGGGGGAGGAGGGCGAACCCCCGGGGTTCTCGGTCGACTTGTCGACGTCACCCAGAGCGCTGCTCATGCACAGTCCTTCAGACGGTTGGGTACACGAATGTGCCCAGGTGGAGGCCTGTGGTCGGACCTCCCGCCGCACCTGTGCGTCCACGACGCTATGGCAGGCGTCCGGAATCCGTACATAGTCGATTCCGGACAAAATCATCCCGACCTGCTGTACGGAACCGCACCGCCGATCAGGGCCAGACGAGGCAGTAGAGCTGGTGCCCGGCGTCGTGCAGGCGGTTGGCGAAGTCCTGCCACTCGTGGAGCATCTGGTAGATCACGAAGGCGTCGCGGGGCCCGCGGCGGTCGGGAACGGTGGACCAGATGAAGGCGGCGGCGCCGAGCTCGGTCTCGTCGGCCTTGCGGAGCGGCTCGACGACGGTGTGCGGGAGCTGGACGACGGCGTAGTCGGGGTGGAGGACGACCAGTTCCAGCGGGGGGACCTGGTGGAGCGGCACGCCCTTGATCCCGGTGAGGACCATCGCGCTCATCGTCTCCGGCTTGATCTTGGTGGAGAGGTGCCCGTTGACCGAGCCGCTGGTCTCCATCAGGTCGCCGAGGCGTCCGAGCGCGCCGAGCTCGCCCGCGTCCAGCCCGAGTCCGCCCGGCCCGAGGGCGGTGGGGACTCTGGCGGCGGTGGCCCGGTCGGGTGCGCCGAAGTACTTGTAGGTGACCCCCACTCTGCCCTCGCCTCCGCGCTTTCCCCTGCCTGTACCCGCCGCACCCCCGCCAGCGGCTCCCGCAGGCCTGCGGGTGCCACCCACGGCCTCCTCGGAGCCGTCCTGCGCCTCGGACACTCGGACCATCCTCACCGGAACTCGCCGGAATCGACAGACCCCCGCACGCTCGGTGTCCTCCCGAACGTGCCCCTTACCCGTCTCCCGCCGTCCTACACGAATTCGACGGTGGTACCTGAGACCCTACCTTCGCCACGCCTCGTGAAGGCACCAGCACACGGATCATCGTTCCAGATGATCGGGTCCGGCATGCAGAACGGAAGGACACGATTTGAGAGCATGTCCCGGTAACCCTCCCGCGGACCCACGGATGAGCGAGCCGATGAGCTACCCGTACGAAGCCCCCCAGTCCCAGTCGCTGTTCGAGCGCGCCTCCGTCGTGACCCCCGGTGGCGTGAACTCGCCGGTCCGCGCGTTCCGTGCGGTGGGCGGCACCCCGCGCTTCATGGTGTCGGGCACCGGCCCGTACCTGACCGACGCGGACGGGCGCGAGTACGTCGACCTGGTGTGCTCGTGGGGTCCGATGATCCTGGGCCACGCGCACCCGGCGGTGATCGAGGCGGTGCAGCAGGCGGTGGTCCGCGGCACGTCCTTCGGTACGCCGGGCCAGGGCGAGGTGGAGCTCGCCGAGGAGATCGTCGGCCGGGTGGCCCCGGTCGAGCAGGTCCGCCTGGTGTCGAGCGGCACCGAGGCGACCATGTCGGCGATCCGGCTGGCCCGCGGTTTCACCGGGCGCGCCAAGATCGTGAAGTTCGCGGGCTGCTACCACGGACATGTGGACGCGCTGCTGGCCGCCGCCGGTTCCGGGGTGGCGACCTTCGGCCTGCCGGACACCCCGGGCGTCACCGGCGCCCAGGCCGGCGACACCATCGTGCTGCCGTACAACGACCTGGACGCGGTCCGGGCCGCCTTCGCCGCGCACCCGGGCGAGATCGCCTGCGTGATCACCGAGGCGTCCCCGGGCAACATGGGCGTGGTCCCGCCGCTGCCGGGCTTCAACCGGGGCCTGGCCGAGCTCTGCCGGGCCGACGGCGCGCTGTTCATCTCGGACGAGGTGATGACCGGCTTCCGCGTCTCCAGGGCCGGCTGGTACGGCCTGGAGGCCGCGCACGAGGGCTGGGCGCCGGACCTGCTCACCTTCGGCAAGGTGATGGGCGGCGGCTTCCCGGCCGCGGCCTTCGGCGGCCGTGCCGACGTGATGGCGTACCTGGCCCCGGCCGGCCCGGTCTACCAGGCGGGCACCCTGTCCGGTAACCCGATCGCCACCGCCGCCGGCCTGGCCCAGCTGCGCGGCTGCACCGACGAGGTGTACGCCGCCGTCGACCGGGTGAGCGCCGAGATCTCCGGCCTGGTCACCGCGGCGCTGGCCAAGGAGGGCGTGGCCCACCGCCTGCAGACCGCGGGCAACATGTTCTCGGTCTTCTTCACCGAGGAGCGGGTCACCAACTACGACGAGGCCCGGACCCAGGAGGCGTTCCGGTTCAACGCCTTCTTCCACTCGATGCTGAGCCAGGGCGTCTACCTGCCGCCGTCGGCGTTCGAGTCCTGGTTCGTCTCGGCCGCCCACGACGAGCGCGCGGTCGAGCGGATCGCCGCCGCCCTGCCGGCCGCCGCTCGCGCGGCCGCCGAGGCCCGGGCCTGAGCAGCACCCCCGAACGCACAGCGGCACCGAGGAGAGACACGTGAGCAAGGACACCACCGTCGTCCACCTGATGCGGCACGGTGAGGTGCACAACCCGGAGGGCATCCTGTACGGCCGCCTGCCGGGCTACCACCTGTCGGAGCTCGGTCGGCAGATGGCCGACCGGGTGGCCGAGCACCTGGCCGACCGGGACATCACCCACGTGGTGGCCTCCCCGCTGGAGCGGGCGCAGGAGACCGCGGAGCCGATCGGCAAGGCGCACGGCCTGGCGGTCGCCGTCGACGAGCGGCTGATCGAGGCGGACAACATCTTCCAGGGCAAGACCTTCGGCGTCGGCGACGGCTCGCTGAAGAACCCGAGCCACTGGCGGCACCTGACCAACCCGTTCAAGCCGTCCTGGGGCGAGCCGTACCTCGACCAGGTGGTGCGGATGATGGGCGCGCTGGCCGCCGCCCGGGACGCCGCGCGCGGGCACGAGGCGGTCTGCGTCAGCCACCAGCTGCCGATCTGGATCGTCCGCTCGTTCGCCGAGCGCCGCCGGCTGTGGCACGACCCACGCCGCCGCCAGTGCTCGCTGGCCTCGCTCACCAGCTTCACCTTCGAGGGCGACCGGATCGTCTCGATCGGCTACCGGGAGCCCGCCCGCGACCTGCTTCCGGCGCACCTGGTCGGCAAGGGCAAGAAGGGCGACAAGCCGGTCGGCAAGAGCTTCGGCGCGTAAGCCCGACCGGGGCCCGACCTGCCCGGAATAAGTGGATCATAAGTACAAGAACCGCAGGTCACGGGGGGTTCGGTGGTCAACGCCGGACCCCCCGAAAACGTCCCGGAGACCCATGCGAAACTTTTCACATGTCTGGGACGACCCACCGCCGCCTCCGCCTCGCCGCCACCCTCGGCGCGGCCGCCGTACTCGCTCTGACCGGCTGCTCCGGCACCGGCTCGGCCAGTGGTGACGGCCAGGCCGGCTTCATCACCGGCAAGGGCGGCGTGGACACCGCGGCCGCCGGCCACCGGCAGGACGCACCGGACATCTCCGGCACCGGCCTGGACGGCAGCGGCAAGGTCGGCCTCGCCGACTTCAAGGGCAAGGTCGTCGTACTGAACATCTGGGGCTCCTGGTGCAGCCCCTGCCGGGCCGAGGCCAAGGGCCTCCAGGAGGTCGCCCAGAAGTACGCGGACCAGGGCGTCCAGTTCCTCGGCATCAACACCCGGGACACCGACCCGGCCAACGCGATCAGCTTCGAGAAGAACTTCGGCATCACCTACCCGTCCATCTACGACCCGGACGGCACCCAGATCCTGAAGTTCCCCAAGGGCAGCCTCAACCCCCAGTCGATCCCCACCACCATCGTGGTCGACCGCCAGGGCCGGCTGGCCGCCCGCGCGATGCGCGCGCTGTCCTCGGACGACCTGGAGGCCATGCTGAGGCCCGTGGTCGCCGAGCAGGGTCAGCAGTGACCGCGGACCTCGCCGCGGCCGTCGGGTACAACGACACGGTCGGCAGCGGCGCGCTGCTGCTCGCCGTGCCGATCGCACTCGCCGCCGGCCTGGTCTCCTTCTTCTCGCCCTGTGTGCTGCCGCTGGTCCCCGGCTACCTGAGCTACGTCACCGGCTTCTCCGCCGCCGACCTGGCCGACGCCAGGGGCGGCCGGCGCGGCCGGATGCTGTTGGGCTCGACCCTGTTCATCCTCGGCTTCGCCGCGGTCTTCGTCTCGATGGGCGCGCTGTTCGGCTCCTTCGGCCAGACGCTGCGCGAGCACCAGCGGGTGATCAGCGTGGTGCTGGGCCTGCTCACCGTCGCGATGGGCCTGGCCTTCATGGGCCTGCTGCCCGGCTTCTCGATGCGCGAGCTGCGCTCGCACCGGCGCCCGGCGCTGGGCCTGGCCGGCGCGCCGCTGCTCGGCGTGGTCTTCGGCCTTGGCTGGACGCCCTGCATCGGACCGACCATGGCCGCGATCAACGGCCTGGCTCTCAACCAGGCCAGCGCCGGGCGCGGCGCCCTGCTGATGGCCGTCTACTGCCTCGGCCTGGGCGTACCGTTCGTCCTGGCCGCGCTGGCCTTCCGCAAGGCGCTGGGCGCCTTCGGCTGGGTCAAGCGGCACTACCAGTGGGTGATGCGGATCGGCGGCGGCATGCTCGTCGTGGTCGGCCTGCTGCTGGTGACCGGCGTGTGGGACGCGATGGTCAACCAGCTCCAGTACCTCGCCCCCGACTTCTCGATCGGATTCTGACCGTGAGCGACACCAGGACCAGCCCGGACACGGCGGACGCCGAGCGGCTCTCCACCGCGCCCGAGGAGGCGGAGGCGCCGGTCGTCGGCATAGGCGTGCTCGGCTGGGCCCGCTGGACGTGGCGCCAGCTCACCTCGATGCGGGTCGCGCTGATCCTGCTCTTCCTGCTCTCGCTGGCCGCCATCCCCGGCTCGCTGATCCCGCAGACCAGCCAGAACGCCTTCAAGGTCCAGCAGTGGCAGGCGACCCACAAGGGCATCACCCCGCTGTACGAGAAGCTCCAGCTGTTCGACGTCTACAGCTCGGTCTGGTTCTCCGCGATCTACATCCTGCTGTTCCTCTCGCTGGCCGGCTGCATCGTCCCGCGCACCTGGCAGTTCGTCGGCGTGCTGCGGGCCGAGCCGCCGGCGGCGCCGCGCAACCTGACCCGGATGCCGGTGTACGCCGCCTGGCACACCGACGCCGACGCCAAGGCGGTCAACTCCGCCGCGTACCGGCTGCTGAAGAAGCGCGGCTTCCGGTCCGAACTCGCGGGCGGCGCGGTCGCCGCCGAGAAGGGCTACCTGCGCGAGGTCGGCAACCTGCTCTTCCACTTCTCGCTGTTCGCCCTGCTGGCCGGCTTCGCCTGGGCCAGCCTGGCCAGCGGCCAGGGCGGCAAGCTGGTGATCGAGGGCCAGGGGTACTCCAACACCACCACCCAGCTCGACGACTTCACCGGCTCCGCCTTCTACACCACCGACGACCTGGACGCCTTCGGCTTCAAGCTGGACGGCTTCACCGCCCGGTACCAGGCCGGCGGCGACCAGGCCGGCAGCGCCCGCGAGTTCACCGCGCACATCCGGTACTGGGTCGGCGACGACGCGACCAAGCTGAAGAGCTCGACCATCCAGGTCAACCAGCCGCTGGAGATCGGCGGTTCCAAGGTCTTCCTGATCGGCCACGGCTACGCCCCGGTGGTCACCGTCCGCAACGCCGCGAACGAGATCGTCTACCGCGGCCCGACGCCCTTCCTGCCGCAGGACTCCAACCTCACCTCCACCGGTGTGGTCAAGGTCAACGACTACGGCACCGACCCGAAGGGCAATCGGACCCAGCTCGGCTTCAGCGGCTACTTCCTGCCCACCGCGCCGGAGAGCTTCGAGAAGACCGGCCCGGTGTCGCTCTTCCCGGGCGCCGCCGACCCGATGCTGGTGCTCACCGCCTACGCCGGCGACCTGCGCTCCGACAACGGCCTGCCGCAGAACGTGTACCAGCTCGACACCAAGGCGATGACCCAGCTCCAGCAGGACGGCACCATCGCCCGCGCCCGGCTCAAGGTCGGCCAGGGCTGGACCCTCCCGGACGGCTACGGGAGCATCACCTTCGACGGCTACCAGCAGTGGGCCAGCTTCAGCGTCTCGCACCGCCCCGGCAACGCCGTCGCCCTCACCGGCGCGGTCTGCGCCATCCTCGGCCTGATCGGCTCGCTGTTCGTCCAGCGCCGCCGGATCTGGGTGCGGGCCACCCCCGGACCCGACGGCCGGACTCTGGTCGAGGTCGCCGGCCTCGCCCGCAGCGAGTCGGCGAAGACCGCCGAGGAGCTGGCCGAACTCGCCGTCGAGCTCCAGGACGACGCACCCGCGCTCGACGAGGCGGACGCCTCCGCAGACCCCTCCACCTCCACCGACCAGGACTCCAAGGAGTAGACGGTGCATCTCGCCTCGGTCGACCCGCAGCTGGCCGACCTCTCCAACAAGCTGATCTACTCGGCGATGGCCGTGTACATGCTGGCCATGTTCGCGCACCTCTTCGAGTGGACGTTCGGCTCCAAGGGCGCGGTCGCCGTCCGCTCCGCCGAGCAGGCCTCGCTCGCCGAGACGGTCGCCGCCGCCGACGACACCGCCAAGGGCGTCCGCAAGGTCACCGTGAAGGTCGCGTCGGCCGACGGCGGCACCACCACCCTCACCCGCACCGCCCTCGCCGACGCCGGCGCCACCGTGGTCACCAGCGGGCGCGGCGACGGCGACGCGACCGACGGCCCCGGCGCCGCCGGCACCAGCGAGAAGGGCGACCTGGCGGGCCGCATCGCGGTCTCGCTCACCGTCCTCGGCGCCCTGATGCACGCCGGCGGCGTGCTCACCCGCGGCCTGTCGGTGATGCGCTGGCCGTGGGGCAACATGTACGAGTTCTCCTGCGCCTTCGCGCTGATGATGGTGACCGCGTACCTGGGCCTGCTGGCCACCAGGAAGAACGTCCGTTGGCTCGGCCTGCCCGTGGTGATCGCCGCCCTGCTCACCCTCGGCATCGCGGTCAGCGTGCTCTACACCTCGTCCGAGCAGCTGGTCCCGGCCCTGCACTCGTACTGGCTGGGCATCCACGTCTCCACCGCCATCATGTGCGGCGGCGCGTTCTACGCGGCCTTCGTGGCCACCGTGCTCTACCTTGGCAAGGACGCCTACGAGCGCCGCCTCGCGGCCGGCACCCCGGGCCGCTTCGGCTCGGTCTGGCACCGCCTGCCCGCCGCCGCGACCCTGGACAAGCTCTCCTACCGGATCAACGCGCTGGTCTTCCCGCTCTGGACCTTCACCATCATCGCCGGGGCGATCTGGGCCGAGGCCGCCTGGGGCAAGTACTGGGAGTGGGACCCCAAGGAGACCTGGTCCTTCATCACCTGGGTCGCCTACGCCTGCTACCTGCACGCCCGCGCCACCGCCGGCTGGCGCGGCCGCAAGGCCGCCTACCTGGCGCTGCTGGCCTTCGCCTGCTGGCTGTTCAACTACTACGGCGTCAACATCTTCGTCACCGGCAAGCACTCCTACGCCGGCATCTGACGGCAGACCGACACCCGGGGGGTCCGATGTCCGAGCAGTGCCCGCAGTGCAACAGCCCCGACGGCGTCGTCCGGGTCGCCGAGTCCGGCCTCCCGGAGCTGGCGCCCCCGCCGCCCCCACCGGTTCCCGGCAAGGCCGGCAAGGCCGGCAAGCGGCTGCGGCCGTGGGCGGTGGTCGTCCTGGTGGTGCTGGCCTGCCTGGCCGTGCTGGGGGCGCGAAGCGCGCTCACCGAGGACCTGTCCGGGGCCGACGCCGCCTACCAGCTCGGGTACCGGCTGGGCTGGACGGTGTTCCTGCTCCCGGCTCCGCTGGTCTGGCTGCTCGGACGCCGGACCGCCCCGGAGCCGGTGGGCCACCGACACGCCCACACCGTCTGGGGCCTGCGGATGTGGGTGTGGGAGCACGCCCGCCACTGCCGCAGCTGCCGGGTGGCCTTCTGGTCGCCCGGCGTGCTCGGCGAGGGCTTCCCGGGGACACCGGGAATCCCGTTGCACGAGTTCCCGCTCACGGTCGGCGCGCTGGCCGAGCGGGCCGATGGAAACACGTACGCGAAGCACAGCTGAAGCCGCGAGGAGGGCCGCACAGTGGAGTGCGAAGAGGTCATGCTGACCGTCCGAATCACCGCCGCGGAGAGAGCGCTGCTCCGCCGGCTCGCCCAGGGCCACCACAGCGACGTCTCGGAGGTCGTCGCTGACGGGCTGCTGGACGTGTTGCCGAGCCTGCACTGCGTCGCCGACGCGCACCGGCTGCTGGGGGCCCTCACGGTGCCCGCGCCGTGCGCGCTGACGGTGTGGCTGCCGGCCGCCCTGGCCGACCTGCTGGTGCTGGCGTCGGCGCGGGTCGCGCAGTCGACCGGGGTCAGCCTCGGGTCGTCCTGCATCGTGCTGGGCGCCGCGGTGCGGCTCTGGCTGGCGCAGGACCCGCAGCGCCTGGCGGCCAACCTGAGCACCATGCACGCGGGCCGTCCGGCCGCCCTGGCGGCCGCATAGCCGCCATGAGGTACCACGAAGGGCGCGCGGGAGGTCTCCCACGCGCCCTCGTCGCGTTACGCGGCCTGCTGCCAGCTGACCGGCGAGTAGTAGGCCGGCCGGCGCTCCAGCCGGGACCAGTTGGCGATCGGCTCGATCGCCTGGGCGGCGGCGGTGGCGGCCACCTGCTGGGCGGCGGCCCGGGCCGCCAGGACGGCGGTGAGGGCGGCCAGTTCCTCGGCGTTCAGCGAGCCGCGGACGATGCGGACGAGAGGTTCGCTCATGGTCTCTGTTCTCCCCCGGTTCGAAGTGTGGTGGGTTGCGCGGTGCGGTAGTCCGTCACATCGGCGGGTTGCCGTGCTTGCGGCTGGGCAGGTCGGCGTGCTTGGTGCGGAGCATGGCGAGCGAGGAGGCGAGCACCGCGCGGGTCTCGGCCGGGTCGATGACGTCGTCCACGAGGCCGCGCTCGGCCGCGTAGTACGGGTGCATCAGCTCGGTCTTGTACTCCTTGATCTTCTGCGCCCGCATCGCCTCGGGATCCTCGGCGGCGGCGATGTCGCGGCGGAAGATGACATTCGCGGCGCCCTCGGCGCCCATCACGGCGATCTCGTTGGTCGGCCAGGCGAAGGACAGGTCCGCGCCGATCGAGCGGGAGTCCATCACGATGTACGCGCCGCCGTACGCCTTGCGCAGGATCAGCGAGATCCGCGGCACGGTGGCGTTGCAGTACGCGTACAGCAGCTTGGCGCCGTGGCGGATGATGCCGCCGTGCTCCTGGTCCACACCGGGCAGGAAGCCGGGCACGTCCAGCAGGGTGACCAGCGGGATGTTGAAGGCGTCGCACATCTGGACGAAGCGGGCGGCCTTCTCGCTGGCGTTGATGTCCAGGACGCCGGCCAGCGACTGCGGCTGGTTGGCGATCAGGCCGACCACGTGGCCGTCGACCCGGGCCAGCGCGCAGATGACGTTGGTGGCCCAGCGCTCGTGGACCTCCAGGTACTCGCCGTGGTCGACGATCTCCTCGATCACCTTGCGCATGTCGTACGGGCGGTTGCCGTCGGCCGGGACCAGGTCCAGCAGGCTCTCGTTGCGGCGCTCGACCGGGTCGTCGTTGGCCTGGACCGGCGGCATCTCGCGGTTGTTCTGCGGCAGCAGCGACAGGAGGTAGCGGACCTCCTCGATGCAGGACTGCTCGTCGTCGTAGACGAAGTGCGAGACGCCGGAGACCGAGGAGTGGACGTCGGCGCCGCCGAGGCCGTTCTGGGTGATCTTCTCGCCGGTCACCGCCTGGACCACGTCCGGGCCGGTGATGAACATCTGCGAGGTCTCGCGGACCATGAAGACGAAGTCGGTCAGCGCCGGCGAGTACGCCGCGCCGCCCGCGCACGGGCCGAGCATCACCGAGATCTGCGGGATGACGCCCGAGGCCTTGGTGTTGCGCTGGAAGATGCCGCCGTAGCCGGCCAGGGCGGTGACGCCCTCCTGGATGCGGGCGCCGGCGCCGTCGTTCAGCGACACCAGCGGGGCACCGGCCGCGATGGCCATGTCCATGATCTTGTGGATCTTCTGGGCGTGGGCCTCGCCCAGCGCGCCACCGAAGATCCGGAAGTCGTGCGCGTAGACGAAGACGGTCCGGCCGTGCACGGTGCCCCAGCCGACCACCACACCGTCGGTGTGCGGCTTCTTGGCCTCCAGGCCGAAGCCCTGGGCGCGGTGCCGACGCAGCGGCTCCA
The DNA here is from genome assembly GCF_024172095.1 of Kitasatospora cinereorecta. Taxonomy (GTDB): domain Bacteria; phylum Actinomycetota; class Actinomycetes; order Streptomycetales; family Streptomycetaceae; genus Kitasatospora; species Kitasatospora cinereorecta. Next base: position 105,376 of record NZ_JAMZDX010000003.1, read on the forward strand.
CCTCGCGGAAGGAGCCCTCGTCCAGCAGGAGATCGATCCGCTCGCGCGCGGTCAGCTTGCCCTTGGCGTGCTGCGCCTCGGTCGCCTTCTCGCTCGGGCCCCGGCGGACCTGCTCCCGGAGCTCGTGCAGCTCGGCCACCCGCCCGCGCGCGTCAGCCGGGCTCTCCTTGCCGACCTGCGCATCGTGCAGAACCGTCATCTCGTACACACTCCAAGCTCGCGGGAAGCTGCGAACATCTCTTCACATACGACACTACGAGGGAGTGCGGCCGCCTTTCGGCGTCGATTCCGTACAAGGTCGGACGCCGATCGCTGTACAGGCCGAACAGACGACGCGTCCGTCCCACCGCCCCGGTGACGGTGCTGGGGCGGTGGCCGGACGGGGGCTCCCCGGACGTCCTACCGGGAGCGAAAGAGCAGGTCAGAGTCGCTGCGACGGGCCGAATGGGGCCCGGGTCGGCGGGACCGGTGAACAGGCCCGGGGCGTGACGACAGCCGACGGGCGGAAGATGTGGCAGGCCACGGATGGTAGGGATGCGCCAAATGGCCTTCCCTCACCCCTTGGCCCCTCCCTCCGGGTCCTCGCCGCGGCGCAGCTCCTCCTCGCGGCGGCGCAGGTCCGCCTCCCACTGCTGGAGCATCTCCTCGTGCCGCTGGTTGTCCTTCTTCAACGAGGCGAGGAACTCCGGGTCGTCGTCCGGGGCCACCACCCGGCGCGCCTGCGGACGCTCGTACTCGGGGAAGCCGGCGGTCGGACCGGCGGGCCACGGGACGCCGCGGCGGCGCGCCGAGGTGCGGTCCCGGCCCACCACCAGCCAGGCGATCGACCCGACCAGCGGGAAGAACAGCACGACGATGATCCAGACCACCTTGGGCAGGTGGCGGATCTCGTCCTCGGGCGTGGTCAGGCAGTCGATGAACGCCCACACCCACAGCGCCAGCAGCGCCACGGCAGGCAGGATCCTCAGCACGGTTGTTCTCCCCCGGAACGCGAACGACGGACAGCAGGCACCCTCTTGGCGGGGCCAGGGTAGCCCGTACCCGATACTGACAGGTATGGCATACGACGATCTCCGTTCGTTCCTCCGGGCCCTGGAGCGCGAGGGCGACCTCAAGCGGATCAAGGCGGAGGTCGACCCCCACCTGGAGGTCGGCGAGATCGTCGACCGGGTACAGAAGGCCAAGGGCCCGGCGCTGCTCTTCGAGAACGTCAAGGGCTCCTCGATGCCGCTGGCGATGAATGTCTTCGGCACCGAGCGGCGGCTTGCCAAGTCGCTCGGACTGAAGTCCCCGGACGACATCGCCGAGAAGATCGCCGGCCTGCTCAAGCCCGAGCTGCCGCAGGGCTTCACCGGCTTCCGCGAGGCGTTCGGCAAGCTCGCCTCGATGGCGCACGTGCCGCCGAAGCAGGTCAAGGCGGGCGACGCGCCGGTGCAGGAGGTCGTCCTCACCGGCGACGACGTCAACCTGGACGAGCTGCCCGCCCTGTTCACCTGGCCGCTGGACGGCGGCTCCTTCTTCAACCTGGGCCTCACCCACACCAAGGACCCGGACAGCGGGGTGCGCAACCTCGGCCTGTACCGCCTGCAGCGCCACGACCGCCGCACCATCGGCATGCACTGGCAGATCCACAAGGACAGCCGCAACCACGCCGCCGTCGCCGCCAAGCGCGGCGAGCGGCTGCCCGTCGCCATCGCCTTCGGCTGCCCGCCGGCCGTCACCTACGCGGCCACCGCGCCGCTGCCCGGCGACATCGACGAGTACCTGTTCGCCGGCTTCGTGGCGGGCGAGCGGGTGAAGATGGTCGACTGCAAGACCGTGCCGCTCCAGGTCCCGGCCGACGCCGAGGTGGTGCTGGAGGGCTGGCTGGAGCCCGGGAAGATGCTCCCCGAGGGCCCGTTCGGCGACCACACCGGGTTCTACACCCCGCAGGAGCCGTTCCCGGCGCTGACCATCGACTGCGTCACCATGCGGCGCCGCCCGATCCTGCAGTCCATCGTGGTCGGCCGCCCGCCGACCGAGGACGGGCCGCTGGGCAAGTTCACCGAGCGCTTCTTCCTGCCGCTGCTCAAGGTGATCATCCCGGACATCGTCGACTACGACCTGCCCGAGGCCGGCGGCTTCCACAACTGCGTGATCGTCTCGATCGACAAGAAGTATCCCAAGCACGCCCAGAAGGTCATGCACGCGATCTGGGGCGCCCACATGATGTCGCTGACCAAGCTGATCATCGTGGTGGACGCCGACTGCGACGTGCACGACTACCAGGAAGTGGCCTGGCGGGCCCTGGGCAACGTCGACTACAGCCGCGACCTGTCCGTGGTCGAGGGCCCGGTCGACCACCTCGACCACGCCTCCTACCAGCAGTTCTGGGGCGGCAAGGCCGGCATCGACGCCACCCGCAAGCTCCCCGAGGAGGGCTACACCCGCGACGGCGGCTGGCCCGAGATGGTCGCCTCCGACCCGGCCACCGCGGCCCTGGTCACCCGGCGCTGGAAGGAGTACGGGCTGTGACCACCGCTGCCCTCCCGGAGGTCCCGCAGAGCAAGGTCAAGGCCTTCCTGCGACTGGTGATGATCGAGCACTCGGTGTTCGCCCTGCCGTTCGCCTACATCGCCGCGCTGACCGCGATGTTCCAGGCCGACAAGCGGGTGCACTGGGGCGAGCTCTTCCTGGTCACCGTCTGCATGGTGGGCCTGCGCACCTTCGCCATGGCCGCCAACCGCATCATCGACCGCGAGATCGACGCCCGGAACCCCCGCACCGCCGGCCGCGAACTGGTCACCGGCGCCGTCTCCGTCCGGACCGCCTACGTCGGCTCCGCCGTCGCGCTGGTCGTCTTCCTGGCCTCCGCCGCCCTGCTCAACACCCTCTGCCTGGTGCTGGCCCCCGTCGCGGTCGTCCCGATGGTCGTCTACCCCTACGGCAAGCGCTTCACCGACTTCCCGCAGGCCATCCTCGGTCTCGCCCAGGCGATCGGCCCGATCGGCGCCTGGCTCGCCGTGACCGGCACCTGGTCCTGGCCCGCCGTGGTGCTCGGCCTCGCCGTCGGCATCTGGATCGGCGGCTTCGACCTGATCTACGCCTGCCAGGACGTCTCCTCCGACCGCGAGCAGGGCGTCCGCTCCGTCCCCGCCCGCTACGGCGTCCCCGCCGCGGTGTGGGGCGCCCGCACCTGCCACGCCGTCACCACCGCCCTGCTCGTCTGGTACGCCCTCCTCACCGACGCCGGCCCCGCCTTCTGGCTCGGCCTCGCCGTCGTCGCCGGCGCCTTCCTCTACGAGCACACCATCGTCCGCCCGACCGACCTCTCCCGCCTCAACCGCGCCTTCTTCTCCACCAACGGCTTCGTCGGCATCTCCCTCTTCGCCTTCGCCCTTCTCGACCTCGTCCTTCGCGGCCTGACCATCTGATACTCCAGGGGCTCGGGGAACTGCGAGGCCGGCCCCGGGGGCGGGTACTCCGTTGTGGTCGGGCCGGCCCCGGGGCGGGTGCGGCGCCGTACCTTCCGCTGCGCGCAGTTCCTCGCGCCCCTGATTGCTCGCGCCTGCTCAGCGGGCTTGCTTGAGGGCCAGGCGGGCGTAGGCGCGGACGTCGGCGTCGGGGTCGGCGAGGCGGTCGCGGAGGGCGGCGGAGACGTCGGGGGTGCCGGCGTGGGGGGTGAGGGCGCGGACGGCGGACTTACGGACGTCCATGTGGTCGTCGGTGAGCAGCGCCAGCAGCGGCGGCAGGTCGCCGGCGACGCCGAGCGCCGTCGCGGCGGACCGCCGTACCTGCCAGGCCGGGTCCGGCCGGGCGGCCAGGGCGGCCAGCGGGCCGGGGGAGCCGAGGCCGGCGGCGCCGGTGAAGGCGGCCGCCCGGACCAGCGGGTCGGGGTCGGTGGCGAGCCGTAGCAGGGCGGGCGCGGCGGCCGGGTCGGCGATGGTGCCGAGGCCCTCGCCGACGGCGACCCGGACCTCGCGGGCGGCGTCGGCGGCGGCCGGAGCGAGCACCGCGGCGGCGTCCAGCGCGACCAGCCCGTGCACGGCGTGGAGCCGTACCGGCACGTCGGGGTCGGCGAGGCCGGCGGCGTACAGCCCGACCGTGCCGGTGCGCAGGGCGCGGGAGAGTTCCAGGGCGCCGGCCCTTACCACCGGGTCGGGGGAGTCGGCGGCCGCAGCCAGGGCCGGCCCAAGGGTGCCGTCGAGCACCTCGACCAGCTCGCGCAGCGCGGCCACGGCGGCGGCCCGGACCTCGGTGTCGGGGTCGGCGAGGGCGTCGGCGAGGGCGGCGCCGGTGCCCGGGTGGGCGGTCTCGGTGAGCAGCGCGAGCGCGGTCCGCCGGACCTCGGCGGCCGGGTCGCGGAGGTACGGCGCCAACTGAGCCGGCGTGGCCTCGGTGAGTCGCAGCAGCTCCAGCAGCCGCGGCGACGCGGCGGAGGCGACTGCGGTCGCTGCCGGAGCGGCCGCTTCCGTCGTGACGCCGGTCCGGCCGACCGTCATCGGGTGGACCTCGCCGAGCAGCTCGATCTCCCCGCCGGGCGGTTCCAGGCCGTCGACCGGCACCAGGTACGGCGCGACCGGCCGGGTGAGGAACTCCATCGCGCCGCCCGCGCCCTTGCGCAGGTTGAGGTGGCGGAACCAGCGCCGGTCGTCGCGTCCGGGGTGGTCGATGCGCTCGTGGTAGAGGCCCCAGCGGCTCTCCTCGCGGGCGAGCGAGGCACGGGCGGCCATCTCGGCGCAGTCCCGGATGAAGTCGACCTCGACGGCCCGCATCAGCTCGTGCGGGGTGCGGGCGCCGAGGCCGGCGATCTCGCCGCGCATCCGCTCGAAGTGCTCCAGTGCGACCGACAGCCGGGCGCCGGTCTTCGGCGGCGCCACGTAGTCGTTGACGAAGCGCCGCAGCTTGTACTCGACCTGGGGCTGCGGCGGCCCGTCCGGGTGGCGCAGCGGGCGGTAGACCAGGTCGTGGGCGGCCCGCAGCTGGTCCTCGGGGAGGTCGGTCGGCCGCTCGGGCAGGTGGGCGGCGGCGTGGGTGCCGGCCAGGTCGCCGAAGACGAAGGCGCCGATCATGTAGTTGTGCGGGACGCAGGCCAGGTCGCCGGCCGCGTACAGGCCGGGGACGGTGGTGGCGGCGTTCTCGTCGACCCATACCCCGGAGGCGGAGTGACCGCCGCACAGGCCGATCTCGGAGATGTGCATCTCCACGTCGTGGGTGCGGTAGTCGTGGCCGCGTCCGGCGTGGAAGGTGCCGCGGCTGGGCCGTTCGGTGGTGTGCAGGATGGATTCCAGGGCCCGCACGGTCTCCTCGGGCAGGTGGGTGGTGCGCAGGTAGACCGGGCCGCGGTCGGAGGCCAGTTCGGCGGCGAACTCGGCCATCATCTGCCCGGACCAGTAGTCGGAGTCGACGAAGCGTGCGCCGTGCCGGTTCACCTGGTATCCGCCGAACGGGTTGGCGACGTACGCGCAGGCCGGGCCGTTGTAGTCCTTGATCAGCGGGTTGACCTGGAAGCACTCGATGCCGCTGAGCTCGGCGCCGGCGTGGTAGGCCATCGCGTAGCCGTCCCCGGCGTTGGTGGGGTTCTCGTAGGTGCCGTACAGGTAGCCGCTGGCGGGTAGGCCGAGCCGTCCGCAGGGGCCGGTGGCGAGCACCACGGCGCCGGCCGAGACGGTGACGAACTCCCCGCTGCGGGTGTCGAACCCGGCCGCGCCGACCGCCCGTCCGCCGGAGGTGAGCACCCGGACGGGCATCACCCGGTTCTCGATGGTGATCCGCTCGCGCATCTCGCGGCGGCGCAGCACCCGGTAGAGCACCTTCTTGACGTCCTTGCCCTCCGGCATGGGCAGCACGTACGAGCCGGAGCGGTGCACCTGGCGGACCTGGTACGCGCCGTGCTCGTCCTTCTCGAACTTCACCCCGTACCGCTCCAGCCGCTGCACCATGGCGAAGCCGCGGGTGGCGGTCTGCCGGACGGTGCGCTGGTCGACGATGCCGTCGTTGGCGCGGGTGATCTCGGCGACGTACGCGTCGGGGTCGGCCCGGCCGGGGACGACCGCGTTGTTGACGCCGTCCATGCCCATGGCGAGCGCGCCCGAGTGCCGGACGTGCGCCTTCTCCAGCAGCAGGACGCTCGCCCCGGCCTCGGCGGCGCTGATCGCGGCCATCGAGCCGGCCGTGCCGCCGCCGACCACCAGCACGTCGCAGCTCAGCCGCCGGGCCTCGGCGAGGTCGGGGATCCGCATGGCAGGGCCTTTCAGGTGAGTTCGGTGAGGATCCGCTCGCGCAGCCGCCGCAGGGCGGGCTCGGCGCGGGCGGCGGGGTCGCGCGGGTGCGGGACGGGGTGCACGGCGGCCAGCGTGCCGCCGGCGAGGACCGCGACCCGGTCGCCGAGCAGCAGGGCCTCGTCGACGTCGTGGGTGACCAGGACGACGGTGCACTGCTCCTTCTCCCGCACGGTCAGCAGGAGTTGCTGCATCGAGGCGCGGGTCTGCGGGTCCAGGGCGCCGAACGGTTCGTCCATCAGCACCGCGCGCGGCGCGCCGACCAGGGCCCGGGCCAGCTGGACGCGCTGGCGCTGGCCGCCGGACAGTTCGCGCGGCAGGCGGCGCTCCAGGCCGGCCAGGCCGACCCGGTCGAGCCAGTCCGTCACCGGAGCCCGCCGGGCGGCGCGTGGCACCCGCCGTACGGCCAGCGGGAGTTCGACGTTGCGGCGGACGGTCCGCCAGGGCAGCAGGCCGTCCTCCTGGAACACCAGGGCGCGTTCGGCCCCGGGTCCGCGCAGCGGGCGCCCGTCGGCGAGCAGTTCGCCGCCGGTCGGGGTCAGCAGCCCGGCCAGCGCCCGCAGCAGGGTGGACTTGCCGCCGCCGGAGGCGCCGACCACGGTCAGCACCTCGCCGGGTGCCACGTCCAGGTCGACCCCGGACAGCACCGGGTGGCCGGGGTGCCCGAGGCTCAGCCCCCGGGCGGTCAGCCGCAGGCTCATGCGGGCACCTCCGCACGGGCGGGCCATGCCTCTTCCGGGCCCCGCCCGGCCCGTCCGGCGGCGGGCGGCGCGGCGGCGGCCGCCCCCGTGGCCACCGGCGGCAGCCAGCCGGTCAGCCGCCGGCCCGCCAGCTCCACCGCGCCGGAGGTGGCTCGGCCGAGCAGTCCGATGGTGGCCATCCCGACGAACACCCCGGGGTAGTCGAGCACCGTGTACGCCGACCACGTCCGGTAGCCCACGCCGAACTGGCCGGAGACCATCTCGGCGGAGATCACGCAGATCCAGGCCACGCCGATGCCCACCGACAGCCCGCCGACCACGCCCGGCAGGGCGCCGGGCAGCACCACGCTCCACAGCACCCGGGCCCGGCCGCCGCCCATCGTCCGCACCGCCTCCTCCCAGCGCGGCGGCACCGCGCGCACCGCGTGCCGGGTGGCGACCGCGATGGGGAAGAACGCGGCGGCGCAGGTGATGAACACGATGCCCTGCTCGTTCTCCGGGAAGAGCATGATCGCCACCGGGACCAGGGCGATCGCGGGGATCGGCCGGACCACCTCCAGCACCGGCCCGAGCAGGTCGGCGGCCGGGCGCGACCGGGCGGTCAGCACCCCGGCCGCCACGCCGAGCACGGCGGCCAGCAGGAAGCCGGTGCCGATCCGCCGCAGGCTCTCCGTGAGATCGATCCAGTACTGGTCGGTCCCCACCTGCCGGACGAAGGCCCGTCCGACCTCGGTGGCCGTCGGCAGGTGGTCGAAGCGCAGCCACAGCCGCACCCTGCCCGCCGTCAGCAGCTGCCAGAGGCCGACCGTGGCGGCCAGTGAGCCGAACCGCAGCGCCCGCCGTCCGAGGTCCGTCCGCGCGCTCACGAGGCGGCCAGCGCTTCCTGGTACGACAGGCCGACGGCCCCCGGGTGGGCGGCGAGGTACGCCGTGGCGCCGTCCTCGGTGGTGAAGGGCAGCAGCGCCGTACCGTCCTTCACCCACCGGTCCCGGTCGGCGAACCAGCGGGTGCCGGTGGCCGCGTCCGGCACGTACGCGGCCCGGACCTTCTTCCCGCCGGCGGCCTTCACCGCGCGCAGCAGGCAGGTCGGGTCGGCGGCCGGACGGGTGGTGTCCTCGCCCTCGAACCAGATCTCGCCGGCCAGCCGCGGATCGTCCACCGGCCTGCCGCAGACCGCGTCGGTGCCGGTGATCCGGGCCGGCGGGACGTCCGGCAGCGCCGCCGCGGCCAGGTACGACGGGTCGACGAACCGGTCCAGGTCCAGCGCCTTGAGCACGCCGACCGACTTCAGGAAGGGCACGTCCTCGCGCAGCGCGGCCAGCAGCCGGGCGTCCAGCGGGGTGGCGAAGGTGGCGATGCCGTTCGGGCCGTTGTAGAGGAGCACCACCTCCGGCGCCAGACCGGTGGCCTCGGCGACCTTCCGGCTGGCGTCCAGCGGGTGCTCGTCCAGGTAGCGGGTGGCGTCCGACTGGGCGGTCAGGAACGCCCGGACGACCTCCGGGTGCTCGGTGCCGTACTTCTGCCGGATCACCACCCCGTGCAGGGTGGGCCGCCCCAGCGCCGCGCCGTCGTACAGCAGCCGGCCGTCGCCGGCGAAGACCACGGCGCCGGGCCAGGCGACGAACTGCGCCAGCGCGTCCACGCTGCCCGCCTTCAGCGCGGAGGCGCCCACGGCGGGCTGCTGGTTCTGCTTGTCGATGTCGCCGTCCTTCACCCCGACCCGGGCCAGCGCCTGGATCAGGGTGCCGTCGGCGGCCGAGCCGACCGAGGTGGAGACCTTCCTCCCCTTCAGGTCGGCCAGCGTGTGCGCGGGCGAACTGTTGGGCACCACCACACCGTTGAGCGCGCCGAGCAGGTTGTAGCCGGTGATCGACACCAGCCGGGTGCCGGGCCCGCCGGCCTCCTGCGCGCGGGACCCGTTGATCAGCAGCGGGTAGTCGCCCATCGAGCCGATGTCGATCTTCTCGGCCAGCATCTGGGCGGTGATCGGGGCACCCGAGTCGTAGTCCTGCCAGGTGACCCGGTAGTGGCGGCCGTTCTGGCGCCCGAGTTCGGCGAGCCGCTGCTCCAGGTAGCCCTGGGCGCGGAGCAGCGTGCCGGCGGTGACGGTGTTGATGGTCTTCGACTGGTAGCCGACCACCACCTCGACGGTGTCGCCCGAGGCGTTCGCCGACGAGCAGGCGGTCGCGGCGGCCAGCACGGCGGCGGCGACCAGCGGTCCGATCGGACGGGCGGGGCGGAACATCCGGTGACTCCTCAGCGCAGCAGGTAGGGCATGTTGACGGTGACCGCCCCGGTGGGGCAGCGGGCGGCGCACGGGCCGCAGTACCAGCACTCGTCCACGTGCATGTAGGCCTTGCCGCTGTCCGGGTCGATGGCCAGCGAGTCGAGCGGGCACATCTCCACGCAGAGCGTGCAGCCGTCGATGCAGAGCGAGGCGTCGATGGTCACGGGCACGTCGGAGCGGTGGTCGGCGAGCGCCATGGGGTGGCTCCCTCAGGGAAGGTCGCGCAGCAGCCGGCCCCGCATGGTGAGCCGGTCGCCGCGGAAACGGACGTACTCCAGGTCGACCGGGCGGCCGTCGGCGAGCCGGGTCAGGCGTTCCAGCATCAGCAGGGCCGCCCCGCGCGGGACTTCCAGCACGGTGGCGGAGTGCGGGTCGGCGTTGACCGCCTCCAGGCTGATGTCGGCGTGGCCGAGCGGCTGCCCGGCGGCCTCCTCGATCAGCCGGAAGACGTCCCGGTGGGCGAGTTCGGCGGGGTCCAGGGCGGCGCCGACGTCCGGGGCGAGATAGGTCAGGTCCAGCGAGAGCGGCAGCCCGTTCAGGCGGCGCAGCCGCTCCACGTAGAACACGTCCGAGCCGTCCGGCAGCCCGAACCGCCGCGCCACCGGCCCCGGCGCCCGGACCGGCCCGAACGCCCGGACCTCGTTGACCACCTCGCCGTGCTCGTGCAGCGTCTCCGCCAGGCCGGCCAGCCGGTCCAGCCCGTGCGGCACCTTCTCCGCCACCACCAGCGTCCCCGCCCCCGGCACCCGCCGCACCAGACCCTCGCCCCGCAGCAGATCCAGCGCCTCCCGGACGGTGTTCCGGGACGCACCGAACTCCTCGGCCAGCCGGTCCTCGTGGGGCAGCGGCCCGGCCTTGTACACCTCGTCCAGCACCTGCCGGCGCAGCACGTCCGCGACCTGTCGGGCCCGGTCCGCGCGCAACCGCCTCGCGGCGGGCCGGGCGGCGTTCTCGCTGGTCATCGCTGCTGCTCCGGTCCTCGTCCGCTGCTTCGCCGAGAACCCTAGGGCCGTACCCGCGGCTTTTCCGTTGCCACCGCATTACGCCATCTGACGCACCGTCACCACCGCCCCCCACCAGCCCGAACTCCTCCCCGTCACCCCGTCCTGCCACCTTCTGGTCCGGTCGGCCCCCGGGCGGGTACGGCGCGGCTCCCGGAGGCCCGGAGGGCATGTCATTTGCGGTGGGCCGGCCCGGGCCGGGGGATGCTGAGGAGGTGGGCGGATCCCGTTGACGAGGAGCGGTGTGATGATCGGCAAGCTGCAGTGCGTGGTGATGGACTGCCACTACCCGGCAGGGCTGGCGCACTTCTACGCCAAGCTGCTGGGCGGCGAGGTGGACCGGCCGGATCCGCGGTGGTCGCTGGACGAGGAGTGGTCGACCGTCCATCTGCCGGACGGGATGGTGCTGGCGTTCCAGCGGGTGGAGGACTACCGGCCACCGATGTGGCCGGATCCGGCGCATCCGCAGCAGTTCCACCTGGACATCGACGTCGAGGACCTGGACGCGGCCGAGGAGCGCGTGCTGGCGATGGGGGCGGAGCTGAAGGACCGGGAGCGCGGTTGGCGGGTGTACCTGGACCCGGCGGGGCACCCGTTCTGCCTGCTGGGCGCGGTTCGCTCAGTCGAGTGACAGGGTGTCCCCGACCCGGAGGCGTCCGGGCCGGGCGACGGTGGCCAGCGCGTCGAGTCGGATGTCGTGCGCCTGGGCGAGGGCCTTGAGGATCTCGGGCGCGTACGGCAGGCCGGGCTGGGCCAGCCCGGTCATCGCGCAGCGTTCGCTGGAGCGGACGAAGGCGAGCCGCAGGCCGCCGGGCGCCCGGCCCTGCCGCCCGAACCAGTGGTCCTCGACGAACGCCGGGGTGCCGGGCGGGGTGCGGAGCAGCACGTTGGGCCGGAAGCGACGTTCGTCGACGACGGCGGTGGGGACGGCTGCGCGGACCCAGTCGAGGGTGGCGGTGGTGAGGACGCTGACCGGGAGCTGGTCGAAGTGGGAGACGGCGTCCTCGCGGGCCAGTTCGACGTCCTCGCGTTCGAGGTAGGCGCGCAGGAAGGTGTCGGGGTCGGCGACCGGGGTGCCGAGCGGGTCGATGAGTTCGGGGGCGTCGATCCGGGCGCCGAGGCGGGAGCCGAGCCGCAGCAGGCCGTCCATTCGGCGGAAGCGTCGGGTGTTCTTGCCGGAGCCGAGTCTCCCGGTGCTGTCTCGCACCGCGTACAGCCGGTCGCCGGCCAGCCCCCGTTCGTCCACCCCGACCGCGTCGAGCCGCTCGCCCCCGGTGGATTTCACGGGGTACCGCCAGAGCTGCTCCACCACCCCGATGATCTCAGCCATGGCGGGAGCCTAGCGGCGCCGCCCGGGGATGGTCTAGACCTATCCGGGGGAGCGGCCGCAGCGGTCAGCCGATCCGGGCCACCGCCCGCACCGGCGCGCCGTCGGCCGCGGTCAGCCGCAGCGGGAAGAGCGAGACCTCGATCGGCAGTCCGGCCGACTGTGCCTGCAGCAGCGGGGTCAGGTCGGTCAGGTTCTCGGCGATCACCCCGCCGCCCTCCGGGCCGAGCAGGATCCGGTGCGCGGCCAGCACCGCCTCCTCGGGCGCCGGGTCGTGCTCGTCCGCGAGTTCCGCGAGCAGCGCCGCCACCTCCGGATCGGCGGGTGCGGGGTCGGCGGTCGGGTCGACCGACAGCGCGTCCACGCCCACCGTGCGCACGCCGGTCGCCACGATCGCCTCGGCCGCCGCCGCGCTCAGGTACGGGTGGGCCAGGTAGCGGTCGGTGCCCCAGTGCCGGGGCCACCCGGTGGCCAGCAGCAGCACCGTGCCCGGCCCGCAGAGCCGCAGCGCGGGCGCCAGCTGTTCGGCGGTCACCTCGGTGCGGGTGGTCAGGCCGCGCAGGTCGGCGACCACGGCGGGGCCGGTGAACAGCTCCAGCGGCAGCCCGTCCAGGGTCGGCCAGGTGACGTCCAGGTGGTACGGGGCGTCCACGTGGGTGCCGGACTGCGAACCCAGGTGCAGGCTCAGCACGTTCACCCCGGCGCTCTCGGCGGTGAGCGCGGGCCGGAGCTCCACCTCCGGGTCCCCGGGGTACACCGGCATCCCGGTGGTGACCGGGTGGGTCAGGTCGATCAGGGTCGCTGCCATGGCAACCATCCTGCACCGGCCCGACCGCCGCGGGTCGGTCGCTTGCGTAAGGTCGTGCCATGAGCGAACAGCGCAAGCCGTGGGTGGTCGGGGTCTCGGGCGCGTCGGGAACGCCGTACGCCGCCTCGGTGATCCGCGGCCTGCTGGCGGCGGGCGAGGACGTCGACCTGATCGTCAGCCGGGCGGCGCGGCTCACCATCCTGGACGAGACCGGGATCTCCTTCCGCGACGCGCACTGGCGGGCCGACCTGGCCGCCTGGCTCGGCACCGACGAGCTGGACCGGGTCCGCTACTGGCCGGCCGGCGACTTCGCGGCCGGACCGTCCTCCGGCTCGTACCCGGCGAAGGGGATGCTGGTCGTCCCGGCCACCACCGGCGCGGTGGCGGGCATCGCGCTCGGGCTGTCCAAGGACCTGCTGCAGCGGGTCGCCTCGGTCACCCTCAAGGAGCGCCGGCCGCTGGTCCTGTGCGTCCGCGAGACGCCGCTCAATGGGGTGACGCTCCGGCACCTGGTCAGCCTGGACGAGCAGGGCGCGGTCGTGCTGCCCGCCTCGCCGGGCTTCTACGCGGGCGGCTCGACCGTCCGCGAACTGGTGGACTTCGTGGCCGGCCGGGTGCTGGACGCGGTCGCCGTCCCGCACGTCCTGTACCGCCGCTGGGAGGGTGAACTCGGCGCCGCGGCCAAGGGCGCGTGAGAGCGCCGCCGCGGGGAGAGTATGTTCTCTGTGATATCCGGGTCGATCAGCGCGCAGCGCCTTGGATTTCGGATAGTGATCAGTGGGTCTGGAGAGGTTCGGAAGGACGCGGCACACATATGGACTCTGTGGACAGGCAGCTCATCCAGGCGCTCCGGGAGAACGGCCGCGCGTCGTACGCCGAGCTCGGCCGACTCGTCGGCCTCTCCGGCCCGAGCGTCACCGACCGGATCAACCGCCTGGAGCAGGCGGGCGTGATCACGGGGTACCGCGCCACCGTCAACCCGGCGTCGCTGGGCTACGGGGTGACCGCCCTGATCGGTCTTCAGCTCACCGACGCCGCCGACCACGACGACGTCTCGCACCGCATCAGGGACCTCCCCGAGGTCGAGGACTGCTGGTTCATCGCCGGCGAGGACTCGTACATGCTCAAGGTGCGGGTGCCGGACGTCGAGGGCCTGGAATCCGTCGTCAAGCGGCTCTCCGGCACCAAGGGTGTCGCGCGTACCCGTACCACCGTCGTACTCTCCACGAAGTGGGAGAGCCGTGTGAGTGAACTGCCGTTGAACGTGGGGGAGTGACGAAGCGATGACCCTGGTCGGCCTGGAGGAGCTGCGCGCCGCGCAGCAGCGGATCGCCGGCGTGGCGGTACGGACACCGCTGCTGCCCTGCCCGTGGGCGGCGGACGGCACCCGCAGGCTCTGGCTGAAGCCGGAGAACCTGCAGCCGACCGGCGCGTTCAAGATCCGCGGCGCGTACAACCGGCTCTCCGCCCTCACCGAGGCCGAGCGGGCCCGCGGCGTGGTCGCCCAGTCCAGCGGCAACCACGCCCAGGCGGTCGCGTACGCCGCCCGGGAGCTCGGCATCAAGGCGATCATCGTCATGCCGGACACCTCGCCCACGGTCAAGATCGAGAACACCCGCGCCTTCGGGGCCGAGGTCGTCGTGGTCTCCCCCGAGGAGCGGGACACCCTGCCCGCCGAGCTGGCCGAGAAGCACGGCTACATCTGGGTGCCGCCGTACGACGACCCGTTCATCATCGCCGGCCAGGGCACCGTCGGCCTGGAGATCGCCGAGGACGCCCCCGACGAGCTGGACACCGTGCTCGTCCCGGTCTCCGGCGGCGGCCTGATCTCCGGCACCGCCGCCGCCCTCAAGCTGGCCTGCCCGGGCGTCCGGGTGGTCGGCGTCGAGCCCGAACTCGCCGCCGACGCCCAGGCCAGCCTGCGCACCGGCACCCACACCGCCTGGCCCGTCGCCGACACCTACCGCACCATCGCGGACGGGCTGCGCACGCCCTCGGTCGGCGTCCTGCCCTTCGCCCACCTCCAGGCGTACGTCGACGACATCGTCACCGTCACCGAGCCGGAGATCCGAGACACCGTCGCCCTCCTCGCCCGCCGCGGCCGGCTGGTCGCCGAACCCTCCGGCGCGGTCGCCCCGGCCGCCTACTTCCACCGCGCCGACGAGATCGGCGGCCGCGTCATCGCCGCCGTCGTCAGCGGCGGCAACATCGAACCCACCCTTCTCGCCGAACTGGTCAGCTGATCCGGCGAACCCAGGGGCGCGGGCGAACCGGGCTGATCGGGCGAGCCAACAGGGGCGCGAGGAACTGCGCGACCAACCACCCACCTGCGTTCGGATCGCGGCAGGGTGCAACCGACCGCCCAGGACGCGTCTGCGGCGCCGCACCTTCCGCTTCGCGCAGTTCCCCGCGCCCCTGGTGGTTCACCCGACCGCGCCCCTGTCGGCTCGCCCTGGTACCCAAGGCGTAGGCTCGTTCCCGGCATAGTTCGGCAGGTACGAGGAGGCGGAGCGCCGCATGGACGCAGGGCTGAAGCGCGAGCTGGAGGCGAAGGTCTACGCGGGTGAGCGGCTGACCCGCGAGGACGGCATCGCGCTCTACGAGAGCGACGACCTGGCATGGCTGGGCGGTCTGGCGCACCACGTCCGCACGCAGAAGAACGGCGACGTCGTCCACTTCAACGTGAACCGCCACCTCAACATGACCAACGTGTGCAGCGCGTCCTGCGCGTACTGCTCGTTCCAGCGCAAGCCGGGCGAGAAGGACGCCTACACGATGCGCATCGAGGAGGCCGTCCGCCTGGCCAAGGCGATGGAGGTGGAGTCCCTCACCGAGCTGCACATCGTGAACGGCCTGCACCCGACCCTCCCGTGGCGGTACTACCCCCGTTCGCTGCGCGAGCTGAAGGCGGCGCTGCCGAGCGTCTCGCTGAAGGCGTTCACCGCCACCGAGATCCACTGGTTCGAGAGGATCAGCGGCCTGTCCGCGGACGAGATCCTGGACGAGCTGATCGACGCCGGCCTGGAGTCGCTGACCGGCGGTGGCGCGGAGATCTTCGACTGGGAGGTCCGCCAGCACATCGTCGACCACGACACCCACTGGGAGGACTGGTCGCGGATCCACCGCCTGGCGCACTCCAAGGGCCTGAAGACCCCGTGCACCATGCTGTACGGGCACATCGAGGAGCCCCGCCACCGGGTCGACCACGTGCTGCGGCTGCGCGAGCTGCAGGACGAGACCGGCGGCTTCCAGGTGTTCATCCCGCTGCGCTACCAGCACGACTTCCACGACTCCAAGGACGGCGTGGTCCGCAACCGGCTGATGGAGCGTACGGAGATGGCGACCGGTGCGGAGGCGCTGAAGACGTTCGCGGTCTCCCGGCTGCTGTTCGACAACGTGCCGCACGTCAAGGTGTTCTGGGTGATGCACGGCGTGTCCACCGCCCAGCTGGCGCTCAGCCACGGTGCGGACGACATGGACGGCTCGGTGGTCGAGTACAAGATCACGCACGACGCGGACAACTTCGGCACGCCGAACAAGCTGGGCCGGGACGACCTGCTGGAGCTGATCCGGGACGCGGGCTTCCGCCCGGTGGAGCGCAACACCCGCTACGAGGTCATCCGCGAGTACGACGGGCCGGACCTGCAGCGCCGGGAGACCCCGCAGGCCATGCGCCTCTGATCCGCACGCGTACCGTTCGGACACGTCTTCACCGCTCTTCCTCAGGGCCCACCGCGCATTGCCGCTGGTGGGCCCTGTGCGTTCCAACTCGCCGACAGGCAAAGGCTCTGACGGCGCCTCAGATGTTGCTCAAGTGACGTGTCATGCACGTGTGAAACCTGGTGAACTCCTCCCATCGGATCTCCACGGGGGCGATCCGGTACACGGAGGAATGTCATGATCACTGCAATGCGCCGTGCTGCCCTGGTGGGCGCACTGGTCCTGGGTGGCGGTCTGCTGCTCGCGCCCACCGCGAGCGCCACCGAGGCCGAGCCGGACGGCTGCCCGCCGGACACCTGGTACCAGGTCTCCCAGTACGGCGCCGCCTCCTACGAGGCGATCGGCAGCCCGTCGGGCAAGTACAACTCCAGCAACAGCACCGAGACGCTCCGCTACGACCTCACCACCACCACCTCCAAGTCGACCACCTGGTCGGCCGAGGCCGGTGGCAGCGTCGGCTGGGGCATCGCGACCGTGCAGGCCAAGACCAGCTACTCGGTCACCAAGCAGACCACCTCGGGCAAGACGCTGAGCAACACCATCAACGTCCCGTCCCACAAGTACGGCTACACCACCCCGAAGATCGAGCGTCGGGTCTTCAACATCGAGAAGTACCAGGACACCGCCCGCTGCACCCCGCGCGACCTCGGCTCGGTGGGCAAGCTCCACGCGATCACGGCGTACCCGTTCTTCTCGGAGTGCACCGCGGCTTCGACCTGCACCCCGAAGCCCTGATCCGCCGGATCACCGGGGCGGCCTGAGAGCCGCCCGAACACCGCCGGGACGGCCCTGACGCCCGCCCCGACGGACCCTGCCGGGACATTCCCTGACGCCCGTCCCGGCACACCGCCGGGACGGTCCGACGCCCGTCCCGGCGCACACCGCCGGGGCGGCCTGCGGGCCGTCCCGGCACCACCGGCGGGAACGCCGTGACCGGGGGAGCGGAGATGGCAAGGACGTGGCTGCGCGCGGCGGCCGTGGGGGCGGCCGCGCTGGCGCTGGCCGCCTGCGGTTCCGGTGGGCAGGAGGCGCAGTCGCGGCCGGCCCGGGGCATCGCGGTCGACGTCGGCGGCCGGCTCGCCGTGCTGGACGGCCTGGACTCCGAGCCGCGGATCGTCGGCGAGCGGCCGCCGGACACCGAGCTGCTGGACGGCTACCACCTGGCCGGCGCCCGCCAGCTGGACCGCGGCCTGACCGTGGGCATCCGGCAGGACACCGCGATGGTCGTCTCCACCCGGGACCCGATGCGGGCCGTGATGGTCGGGCCCGCCGCCGCGCTCTTCCCCGGCACCGACGGGCGCCGGGTGTGGACCGTCACCGAGGAATCGCCGGACACCGCGTGCGCCGGGCAGCAGCTGCCCGCCACCGTCCGGGCCCGCTACACCGCCGCCGACCACGACACCGAGGGCCGCCCGGCCCGCCGCACCGTCACCCTGCCGTGCGGCTTCCAGCCGGTCGGCGAGACGGTCGAGGGCCTGGTCGCCGAGCAGACCGTCGGTGACCGCCAGGGCCCCTCGGGTGCCGTCGCCCGGACCCGGGTGGTGCTGATGGACCGCGACGGCGCCGCCGCGGCCCGTACCGTCGCCGACTCCGGCACGGTGCTCGGCGCCGCCGGCCGCCGCCTGCTCTGGCGGTCCGACGACTGCGCGGACGCCTCCTGCACCCAGCTGTACGACACCCTGAGCCACAGCTCCGCGCCCGCTCCCACGTGCACGGGTGGCCGGCCGGTCGGCCGCGGCGTGCTCGACCCGACCGGCCGCTGGTACGCCACCCTGGTCCGCGGGGACGGTGCGTCCCGGCTGGCCGTCCTCGACCTCGACCAGCGGGTCTGCCGCGACGCCGGCCCGGTCACCGGCCGCCCGCAGGACGGCGACGACCTGGGCGGGGCGCTGACCGTCGGGTGGTCCGGCGGCACGCTGCTGGTCCTCGACGCCGGCGACGGCAGCCTGCGCACGGCGGACGCCCGCACCGGTGCGACCGGGCAGCGCTCGCACCGCCTGGAACTCGGCGACGGCGCCCAGGTCTGGGGTGCGCTCCCGGCCTGAGGCGCACTCCCCAAGGCGCCGGCGGATTCCGGCGCGGCTCGGTGGGCACGGAACGGAGCGCGTATGCTCACAGGCTCATCACACGTCCCGGGTATCGCACCGCCCCGGGGCTTTGGGAGGATCGTCCACATGCCCGGTTCCCATCGCGCCGCCTCGCACCGCCGTTCGGCTCCCGCTGCGGGACCGGGTGGCGCCGGGCGCCGGACGGACCGGGGGAGCGACCGCGGCGCCGACCGGTACGCCGAGGCGCACGGCGAGCCGGCGCTGTCCTCCCGGGCCCGGGGGCACCGTCGCAAGCCCAAGAAGCGCCGGACCCGGAAGCTGACCCTCGGTACCGCCACGCTGCTGGCGCTGGCCGCCGGCTGGTTCAGCATCGGTCCGGGCCGGGTCTTCCCGCAGACCACCGCCGCCGCCCCGGACCGCGACCCCGAGGCCGACCAGGTCGTCCCGATGCAGGCCGCCGACGCGCACACCGAGGTCGCCGCCGCCGACCGCTCCACCCGGACCGCGCTCACCTCGATACCCGGCCTCGGGCCGACCTGGGCCGCGAAGGTCCCCGCCGAGACCCGCCAGCTGCTGGTCGTCTCCGGCAAGGACCGCAACTCCGCCGACTCCACCGTCACGCTGTGGACCCGCGGCGACGACGGCAGCTGGCAGGCCGGCCAGGCGTGGCCCGCGCACAACGCGTACAAGGGCTGGACCGTCGACCACAGGTCCGGCGACCTGCGCAGCCCGATCGGCCTGTACGGGCTCACCGACGCCGGCGGCCGCAAGGCCGACCCCGGCGCCAAGCTCCCGTACGACCAGGACTCGGCCTTCGTGATGGGCGGCCGGGGCTTCAACAACGAGCCGCTGGCCGGCTCCTTCGACTACGTGATCGCGATCGACTACAACCGGGTCGCCGGCAGCTCCCCGCTGGACACCAGGACCCCGGAGGGTGCGGCCAAGGGCGGCGGCATCTGGCTGCACCTGGACCACGGCGGCCCTACCCACGGTTGCGTCTCGCTCACCGAGGACCACATGGTCGAGCTGGTGAAGACCCTGGACCCGGCCATGCACCCGATGATCGCGATGGGCGACGCCGCCGCACTGGCCACCTGAACCCGGACGGCGCACGGGCCGTTGTGCGCCCCCTACAGCTTCCGGCGCCGGATCCTGTGCCAGGGCGTCACCGGGTGACTGGCCGGTAACGGGGTTGAGTGGCGGTATGACCGCCTCCCGCATCGTGGCGCTCGGCCACTACCAGCCGCCCAAGGTCCTCACCAACGACGACCTGGCGAAGCTGGTCGACACCGACGACGAGTGGATCCGCAGCCGGGTCGGCATCCGCGCCCGGCACATCGCGGAGGACGAGACCCTGGTCGACCTCGCGACCGAGGCCGCCCAGAAGGCCCTGGCCCACAGCGGTCGCACCGCCGAGGAGATCGACCTGGTGGTCGTCGCCACCTGCACGGCGATCGAGCGCAGCCCCAACACGGCGGCGGCGGTCGCCGCCCGCCTCGGCGTCCGGGCCCCCGCCGCGTACGACATCAACACGGTCTGCTCCGGCTTCTCGTACGCGCTGGCCACCGCCGACCACGCGATCCGGGCCGGTGCGGCCACCCGGGCCCTGGTGATCGGCGCCGAGCGGATGTCGGACACCATCGACTGGACCGACCGCACCACCTGCGTGATCTTCGCCGACGGCGCCGGCGCGGCCGTGGTGGAGGCGGTGCCGGACGAGCAGGCCGGCATCGGCCCGGTGGTCTGGGGCTCCGAGCCGGAGAAGGGCGACGCGGTCACCATCACCGGCTGGGACCCGGTGATCAGCCAGCAGGGGCAGAGCGTGTTCCGCTGGGCCACCACCCAGATCGCCCCGCTCGCCCGGCAGGCCTGCCTGCGGTCCGGCCTCGACCCCTCCGAGCTGCGCGGCTTCGTCGCCCACCAGGCCAACCTGCGGATCATCGACGCCATCGCGGGCAAGCTGGGCCTGTCCGAGGACGCGGTGGTCGCCCGGGACGTGATCGAGTCCGGCAACACCTCCGCCGCCTCCATCCCGCTCGCCCTCAGCAAGCTGGTCGAGCGCGGCGAGCTGCACACCGGCGACCCGGTGCTGCTCTTCGGCTTCGGCGGCGGCCTCGCGTACGCCGGCCAGGTGGTCCGCTGCCCGTAGGGCCGGATTCGAGCCTGTTCCGACACGGAACACAGCTGGGGCGGTCGGGAGAATCTCCCGACCGCCCCAGCTGCCGTTTTCCGATGTTCGGGCACGTCACGGCACGTCGGCGAACCTCCCCCGAGGACACGGCCGCCGTCCGACACACCCCGGACAGGAGGCCGGGGCATTCGCGCCAGTTGGCTGGTTTTCTACGCTCTGGCTGTTCGCCTCACTACTTCGGTGGCTTCTTTCCGGCGACGCCGAGGTAGACCTGCAGCGCCAGGTTGGGCTTGAGGTCCTTGACCTTCACGCCCCAGGAGGTGAACGCCTTCTGGTGCTCGGCGGCCGAGGCCAGCAGCGAGACCAGGGCGCCCGCGATCGCGGCCGGGTCGACCGTCTTGTCGGTCTTCCCCTGATTGTTTCGGACCGCTTCGGTGAGCGGGGCCACCACCGAGTTGAGGACCTTCATACGGATCTTGAAGAACCGTTTGTCCCCTTCGGCGGCGCCGAGCGTGACCACGCGGAGAATCGCGTCATTCTTGCGCCAGAAGGCGAGGAATCCGTCGACCACTTCTTCCGAAGTGGCGAAGCCGGTCTTTCCCGCCCAGGACTTTCCTTCGACGAGCTCTTTGAGCCCGACGCTGTCCTCGGCCATTTCCTCGGCGATCTCGAGGACAGCGCCCTCGACATCCGGGAAGTACTGGTAGAAGGTCGCGGGGGAGGTACCCGCCATGCGGGCGACGTCGATGACCTTGACGTCCCGGTAAGGCGAGGTGCTGAGCATCTCGCGGAGGCAGTCGAGCAGCTTCTGCCGCGTCTCCTGTCCGCGTCGCCCGGCGACGCGACCGTCGACGGTGCGAACTTGTCCTGTCATGCCGTCAGCTTACCGTGGCAAGATCTTGGCGCGATTCGGCGGTGCGATGTATTAGTCCGCAAGAGCGGTGACGGGTCTTTTTCTCCGTTTCCGATCACTCTCTTGAAGCCCCCCCGTGCACTGATGACCCCACAGCGTGACGACGAGTCTGCTGAGCGCCGATCACGTCGCCCACCGGCAGATCAGTGGTGCGGTGACGGTGCGTGGCGGGCGCGCGGCAGGCGCGTGGCGGGCGTACGGCGGGGCGCTGCGGGGGCGTGGTGGGGTGCGGCGGGGGTGCGGCCGGCCCGGACGGGGTACGGGGAGGCGGGGCCCGCGGACACCGGGGGACGGGGCCCGGGGGTGCGGCGCGCAAGGGGGCGGGGCCGGCGGCGGTCCGAGGGCGGTACGGCTACGCTGCGGCGGCGCCGCGGGGGCGGTCGAGGGGTGGTCCGGGGGGCGGCTCCGCGTGTCCCTGGCGGGGGAGATTGGATCCCGGGCGGCGCGCATTGGAGAATCGGGGCGGCACACCCCGACGGGTGGGTCGCAGACGGGGAGGTGGCAACGGAGTGGACCAGCTGACGGCGCACGATCCGAGGCGGATCGGGCCCTTCGAGGTGCTCGGCCGGCTCGGCGCGGGCGGGATGGGCCTGGTCTACCTGGCACGGTCGGCCTCCGGCCGCCGGGTCGCCATCAAGACCGTGCGCAGTGAACTGGCCGAGGACGACCTGTTCCGGGTCCGCTTCGCCCGTGAGATCGCCGCCGCCAAGACGGTCGGCGGCTTCTACACCGCCGCCGTGGTCGACGCGGACGCCGATGCGGCGGTGCCGTGGCTGGCCACCGCGTACGTCCCGGCGCCCTCGCTGGAGGACCTGGTCAACCAGTGCGGGCCGCTCCCGGTGGAGGCCGTCCGCTGGCTGACCGCGGGCATCGCCGAGGCGCTGCAGTCCATCCACGCGGCGGGCCTGGTCCACCGCGACCTCAAGCCGTCCAACGTGCTGGTGGTCGAGGACGGCCCCCGGGTGATCGACTTCGGCATTGCCGCCGGCGTCTCCACCACCCGCCTCACCATGACCAACGTCGCGGTCGGCACCCCGGCGTACATGTCGCCCGAGCAGGCCCGGGACAGCCGCAGCGTCACCGGCGCCAGCGACGTCTTCTCGCTCGGCTCGCTGGTGGTCTTCTGCGCCACCGGACACCCGCCGTACCGGGGCGCCAACCCGGTGGAGACCGTCTTCCAGCTGCTGCGCGACCAGCCGGACCTGTCCGGCCTGCCGGTGGAGCTGGCCGACCTGGTGCACGCCTGCATGCGGCAGTCCGCCGAGCACCGGCCGACGCCCGCTCAGATCCAGGCCGAGCTGGCGCCGCACATCTTCTCCCACGACGACGCCTCCGGGGAGGCCGGCGACTGGCTGCCGCCCGCCGCGCTCGACCTGATCGAGACCAAGCGCGGCCGCCGCCACCCCACCGCCGCCGCGCAGCCCGTACCGCCGCAGCCCGTACCGCCGCAGCCCGTGCCGCCCCAGCCGGGCCGGCCGCCGCTCGGGGCACCGCACGGCGGTCCGCAGGGCGCGGCGCACGCCGGGGTGGTCCAGGGCGGCCCGGTGGGGCACGGCCGGCCCGGTCCGGCGCCGACCCCCATGCCGCCCGCCCGGCCCACCGAGCCGCCGCGGGTGGCCGGCCCGCAGCACGGCGGCCCGCAGCACGGCGGGGCGCCGGACGCGGAGGAGGCGGCCACCGAGCGGATGGGCGGCCGCTCCGTCCCGCGCTCGCCGGCCGGCGGCGAGGTCCGGCTGCCCGGGGCCAGCGTGTCGATAGGGCCCGGACCGCGGGTCGAGCCCGGCGGCCAGACCTCGGCCGCCCCCGGCACCGACTGGGTGCGCCGCACCGGCGTGCCCGCGCAGCCCGCCCCGCAGCCCCCGCCGGCCCGCTGGCGGCCCTGGCGGTTCCGGATGTCCAACGACGTCTGGGGCACCCCGGTGGTCGCCGACGGCACGCTGTTCGTCTCCAGCTTCGAGGTGCACGCCCTGGACATCGCGTCCGGGCAGCGCCGCTACAAGACCCACGACGTCGCCTGGGCGCTCGCGGTGGACTCCGGCCGGGTGCACGCCGCCGACGGGCCGCACCTGTACACCGTCGACGTGGCCGACGGCACCGCCCGCTGGCGCAGCTCGCTGGACGGCTGGATCTACTCGCTCGACGCCGCCGACGGCGTGCTCTGCTGCGGCATCAGAGGCGGCGGCGTCCAGCTGCGCTCCGCGGCCAGCGGCGCCGAACTGTGGCGCGCCGACGACGCCCAGCAGGAGTACGAGAACCCGCAGTCCGGCCCGGCCCTGGTGGCCGGCGCCGCCTACTACCAGGGCGGCGGCCGGCTGCGCTGCGTCGACCCGCGCGGCGGCGGCCTGCGCTGGTCGGTCCCGGTGGGCGGCGACGTGCCGTCCCGTCCGGTCGAGCACGCCGGTGTGCTGTACGTGACCTCGGGCTCCCACGTGTACGCGCTGGACGCCGCCAGCGGCGCCGAGCGCTGGCGCTTCGACGCCCCGGTGGTCCTGTTCACCCCGCCCGCGGTGGCGGACGGCGCGGTCTACGTCGCCGACTACCTCGGCACCCTGTACGCGCTGGACGCGGCCACCGGCCGGGACCGCTGGCGGGGCGCCACCGCCGCCCGGCAGGGGGCCGAACCGGTCGTGCTGGCCGACTCCACCGCCCTGCTCGGCTCCGGTGACACCCTGTTCGCCTTCGACACCGCCACCGGCCGGGAGCGCTGGCGCTACGCCGCCCGCGGCGAGATCGTCGGCTCCCCGGCCGTCGCCGACGGCCTGGTCCACCTCGGCAGCCGCGACCACTCGCTGCACACCGTGGAACTCGCCACCGGCCGTCTCCGCTGGGAACTCGGCACCAAGGGCGAGCTCACCGGCTCCCCGGTCGCGGTCGGCGGACGCGTGTTCGTCGGCTCGAAGGACCGCTGCGTCTACGCCCTCGACTCGTTCTACGGCACCGCGGTGCCGTAACCGTGCGCGCCGGTCCGGAGGGGGACGGTACGGACGAGGGGCGGGCCCGCAGTGGGCCCGCCCCTCAACGCTTGCAGCCGGTGGCCGCCGTCGCCGTCGACGGAGGCGGCGGGTCAGGAGCCGGCGCGGGCCTCCGGGTGGCGGCTGAGCCAGCCCTCCCACGCGGAGGCGACCATCGACTCGACGTCGTGGCGCGCGGTCCAGTCGAGCTCCTTGTGGATGAGGTCGGCGGCGGCGACGACCCGGGCGGGGTCGCCGGGGCGGCGCGGGGTGACCTCGGCGTCGAAGGTGTGGCCGGTGACGCGGGAGATGACGTCGAGCATCTCGCGGACGGAGACGCCCTCGCCGCGGCCGATGTTGAGGGTGAGGTTGACCTGCTCGCCCTCGCCGGCGGCGTTGAGCCGCTTGACGGCCGCCACGTGCGCGGAGGCGATGTCGGCGACGTGGATGAAGTCGCGGATGCAGGTGCCGTCCGGGGTCGGGTAGTCGTCGCCGAAGATCCGCGGGGCCTGACCGGCGGTCAGCCGCTCGAAGACCATCGGGACGAGGTTGGTGACACCGTCGTCGGCCAGCTGCGGCGAGGCCGCGCCGGCCACGTTGAAGTAGCGCAGCGCCACGGTGGACAGGCCGTACGCGCGGGCGGCGCCGTTCAGCAGCCACTCGTCGACCAGCTTGGTCTCGCCGTACGGGTTGATCGGCGCGCACGGGGTGGACTCGGTGACCAGGTCGACGTCCGGCATGCCGTAGACGGCGGCCGAGGAGGAGAGCAGCACGCGCTTCACCCCGCCGGCGACCGCGGCCTCCAGGACGATCCGCAGGCCCTCGACGTTCTCGTGGTAGTAGCGCAGCGGCTCGGCCACCGACTCGCCGACCTGCTTCTTGGCGGCGATGTGGAGGATGCCGGTGACGCCGTGCTCGGTGATGGCCCGGTCGAGGACGGCACGGTCCAGCGTGGAGCCGGGCACCAGCGGCACGCCGGCCGGCAGGCGGTCGGGCGAGCCGCTGCTCAGGTCGTCCAGCACGACCACCGGCTCACCGGCGTCGACCAGCTGCTGCACGACATGTCCGCCGATGTATCCGGCACCGCCCGTGATCAACCAAGTCATGTCGGGATCCTAATGGCCCGCCCTCCGTCCGCGGTCGAACGGGTCCGCGGACGGACGGGTCCGCAGCCGGGTGGGGGGACCTGGCGGCCGGGGTGCACCGGCGGTCCGGCCGTCGGCGGATTGCCGGGCGCGTCCACCCGTCGATTCGGACATACCGGTGAAATGCTGACAAGTCAGTAGAGAACCCGGAGGTTGCTCAGGTGCGCCCGAAGAAGGTACCGACCCGCCCGCTCCCGGCCGGTCCCCGGCCCACCGGGCCCAAGCTCCGGCCGGGGCCGGTCGTCGCCGTGGCGGTGGCCGGGCTCCTCGTCGGCGGTTGCAGCGGCTCGTCCTCCTCCTCGCCCTCGTCCACGGCGGCCTCCGCGGCGGCGAGCGGCAGCGTCGCGGCCAGCCCCAGCGTCACCAACCAGCTGCAGGACGACTACCAGCGCGTGATCGTGAACGTGCTGCCCTCGGTGGTGCAGATCACGGCGGGCAACAGCCTGGGTTCCGGCATCGTCTTCGACGGCCAGGGCGACATCGTCACCAACGCGCACGTCATCGGCAGCGCCTCCAGCTTCACCGTCACGCTCGCCAACTCGACCGCGCCGCTGAACGCCACCCTGGTGGGCAGCTATCCGGACTCCGACCTCGCGGTGATCAAGCTCTCCAGCCCGCCGAGCGGCCTGCGGCCAGCGGTCTTCGGCGACAGCAGCAAGGTCCGGGTCGGTCAGATCACCCTCGCCATGGGCAGTCCGCTGGGTCTCGCCGGCAGCGTGACCCAGGGCATCGTCTCGGCGACCGGACGGACCGTCACCGAGCCCAAGAGCACGGACTCGCCCGGCGCGACCATCGGCAACATGGTGCAGACCTCGGCGGCGATCAACCCGGGCAACTCGGGCGGGGCCCTGGTCAACCTCTCCAGCCAGGTGATCGGCATCAACACCCTGGCCGCCATCGACCAGGAGCTCAACGGCAGCGCCGCCCCCGGCATCGGGTTCGCCATCCCGGCGGCGACGGTGACCAGCATCGCCAGCCAGCTGATCAAGGACGGCAAGGTCACCAACTCCGGCCGGGCCGCCCTCGGCGTGGCCGTCCGGCCGTACTTCAACAGCGACTTCCAGCCCGCGGGCGTGGTGATCGTCTCGGTGACGGACGGTGGCCCGGCCGCCACGGCCGGACTCCAGCCCGGCGACGTGATCACCAAGGTCGGGGACACCGAGGTCACCGACGTGGCCTCGCTGAGCACCGCGCTGGCCTCGCTCAGCCCGGGCAACACGGTGACCGTCACCTATGTGCGGGACGGACAGACCAAGACCGCCAACGTCACGCTCGGCACGCTGTAACACCCACCGACCGGGCCCGGGGAGCCGCTACTGCGCAAGGGAAGCGGCGCTCCGGGCCCGTCCGCCTGCGCGGCCTGCAGCACTCACGGCACTCGCAGCACTCACGGCACTCACGGCACTCGCGGCACTCGCGGCACTCGCGGTGCGGCAGTGCGGTTCAGGCCCTGGCGGCGCGGGCCGCTCTGGTGCTCCAGGGGAGTTCGACGGTGACCGAGGTCGGGCCGCCCTCGGGGCTCTCCACCAGGAAGACGCCGTCCACCGCGCCGACCCGCTCGGCGAGGCCGGCGAGACCGCCGCCCGGGGCGACCGAGGCGCCGCCGCGCCCGTCGTCCTGCACCAGCAGCATCAACCGCCCCTCGTGCCGCCAGACGTCGACCGTCGCCGAGCGGGCTCCCGCGTGCTTGGAGATGTTGGTCAGCAACTCGCTGACCGTGAAGTACGCGATGCCCTCGACCGCCGAATCCGGCCGGGTGCCGTCGGCGCCGAGGTCGACGTGGACCTTCACCCCGCCCGGGACGGTGCAGCGGGCGGCCACCGCGGAGAGCGCCGCATCCAGCCCGCGGTCGGTGAGCACGGCCGGGTGGATGCCCCGGGCCAGATCGCGCAGCTCCTGAAGGGCCAGCTTCACCTCGCCGTGGGCGGCGTCGACCATCTCCGCCGCGGACGCCGGATCCTCCGACAGCTTCTCCTTGGCCAGGCCCAGATCCATCGCCAGGGCGACCAGCCGGGCCTGGGCGCCGTCGTGCAGGTCGCGCTCGATCCGGCGCAGGTCGGCGGCGGCGGCGTCGACCACCGTGCCCCGGTCGTCCTCCAGCTCCCGCACCCGCTGCACCAGCGCGTTCGGGCAGAGCAGGCTCTCCACCAGCACCCGGTCGACGAACGCCAGACCCCGCATCGCCCAGGGCAGGGCCGGCCAGCCCACCACCAGCAGGACCAGGGTCAGCGCGAACCCGAGCACGCCCCAGGGCAGCAGCAGCACGCAGTAGAGCGCCGAGCGCCAGCCGAGCGGATCGGTCAGCGCCGCGATCACCCGCCCGGCGAAGCCAGGTCTGGTCACCACCGGCGGGCCCGGCTCCGGCATCCCGCTGCCCAGCGCCGCCCGCGCCCGGGCCCGGGCCACCCCGCCGAGCCATCGGCAGCCGGCCAGCCCCAGGGCCAGCAGCGGCAACCCCGCCACCGTCACCGCCAGCCCCAGGCCGACCGACAGGGTCACGACGGTGAAGACGAAGCCCGCGATGCCGAGCGGCAGGTTCACCAACTGGTGCTGGACCTGCCCCCACATCCGCGCCCCGTACAACGACGGGCGCTTCGGCTCCTCAGCCATCGCCGTACCCACCTCTCCATCCGATCCGGGCCAGTCACGACCGTGCGATCACCAACCGTGCGACCAGCGAGCCGTGCGTGACCAGCATCCCGGTTGGCACCACCCCGCCGCCATGGTGCTGAACTCCGTCTTCGCCCTGGGGTTATCCCCACCCCCGGCAGTGGTGCGGAGTCCAGTGCGGTGTGCAGCGCGGTGTCCACCGGGCGTCTTGCAGAACGGGCAGGTGGAGGAGTAAACGGACGGTGCACTTAGACTCACGCCGTAGCGATGGTTATGGGTGCGTAAAGAAGAGAGGCGAGCGCATGAAGTGGCAGCCGGTCGCTGCCGACCCCGCCGTGGGCAGCGGCTACTTCGACGCGTACGCGGCGGTGGGCCTGCTCGTGGTCGTCGGCGTGGTCTTCGTCGCCGTGGCCTTCACCGCCAACCGCCTGCTGCGCCCGGTGGTCCACTCGCCGGAGAAGCTGCTGGCGTACGAATGCGGCGTCGACCCGGTCGGCGAGGGCTGGGCGCACACCCAGATCCGCTACTACGTCTACGCCTTCCTCTATGTGATCTTCGCGGTCGACGCGATCTACCTGTTCCCGTGGGCGACCGTGTTCGCCGCTGCGGGATACGGCGCCGCAACGCTGGTGGAGATGTTCGTCTTCATCGGCTTCCTCGCCGTCGGCCTGCTCTACGCCTGGAAGAAGGGCGTTCTGGAATGGACGTGACCCACTCGCACGGCCACGCGCACGACGCGTCCGGCGGCCCGATCCCGCTCGGCATGCCCGACCCGGCCCACCCCGGCGCCGCCGTCGAACAGCGCCGCCTCGGCCCGCTCGCCCGGCTCGCCCCGGACCCGGTCAAGGTGGTCCTCAACTGGGGCCGCCGCTACAGCCTGTGGGCCTTCAACTTCGGCCTCGCCTGCTGCGCGATCGAGTTCATCGCCGCGTCCATGGCCAAGCACGACTTCATCCGGATGGGTGTGATCCCGTTCGCGCCCGGCCCCCGCCAGGCCGACCTGATGATCGTCTCCGGCACCGTGACCGACAAGATGGCCCCCGCCGTCAAGCGGCTGTACGAGCAGATGCCCGAGCCCAAGTACGTCATCTCCTTCGGCGCCTGCTCCAACTCCGGCGGCCCGTACTGGGACTCGTACTCCGTCACCAAGGGCGTCGACCAGATCATCCCGGTCGACGTCTACGTGCCCGGCTGCCCGCCCCGGCCCGAGGCGCTGCTCCAGGGCATCCTCAAGCTCCAGGAGAAGATCGCCGCCGAGGAGCTGCCGAAGCGCTACGCCGCGCCCGCCTCCGCGCTGCGCCGCCCGCTGGTCGCCGGTCCCGCCGACGAGCAGGAGGCGAAGTGAGCACCCCCGAGGAGACCGCCGCCGCGATCGGCGAGTGGGCCACCGCCGCCGAGGCGTACGACCTGCTGACCGTCGACGTGCCCGCCGAGCACTGGATCGACGCGCTCACCGCCGCCCGCGACGGGCTCGGCCTCACCTTCTTCGACTGGCTCAGCGCCGTCGACGAGCTCGGCGAGGGCTTCTCCGTCTCCGCGCACCTCGCCGCCGTCGGCGAGCCCGGAACGGTCCGGCACCTGCTGGTCCGCACCCGCGTCCCGCGCGACAAGGCCGTGCTGCCGACCGCCACCGGGGTGTACGCCGGCGCGGCCTGGCACGAGCGCGAGACCAACGAGATGTTCGGCATCGACTTCGCCGGCCACCCGCACCTGATCACGCTGCTGCTGCCGGACGGCTTCGAGGGGCACCCGCTGCGGAAGGACTTCGTCCTGGCCGCGCGGGTCGCCAAGGCCTGGCCGGGCGCGAAGGAGCCGGGCGAGTCCGACCACGGCGACGGGCCGGCCCGCCGCAAGATGCAGCCCGCCGGCGTCCCCGACCCGAACGAGTGGGGCCCGCTCAAGGGCACCCTCCCGCCCGTCGCCGAACGTCCCGCCCGGGCCGCCCGCACCCCGCGCGCGGCTGCCGCCGGGGCTGCCGGTGCCGGTGCCGCTGCCGGTGCGGAGGGCGGACCCGCGGTGCGGGCGGACCGGCCGCGCCGGGCCCGCAGCATCAGCGACGGCTCGGTCAGCCAGACCTCCGCCGCCCCGGACGCCGGGGAGACGCCGCCGGTACGGGCGGACCGCCCGCGCCGCGCCCGCAGCGTCGGCGACGGCTCGGTCAGCCAGGCCGCCGAGAGCACCGCCCCGGCCACCCCCGACACCCCGGACACCCCGCGCACCCGCTCCACCGACGCGCCGTGGCACGCCCCGGTCCCGGCCTACGACGCCGAGAAGCCGGCCGCGGAGAAGCCCACGGAGCCGGAGCCGGAGGCAGCCGAGCCTGCGGAGCCCGAGAAGACCGAGCCCGCCACGCCCGCGAAGCCCGAGGCGCCCGGGGAGCCCGCCGGTCGCGGCGGCGAGGACGATGACGACGACAGTGCGCGGAACGGAGACGGCGCGTGAACCTTCTCGACACGCTGCTGCGCTGCGTCGCCACGCTCGTCGTGTTCCTGGTGCTGCCGTTGGTGGTGGGCCAGACCGAGCACAAGGTGATGGCGCACATGCAGGGCCGCCTCGGCCCGATGTACGCGGGCGGCTTCCACGGCTGGGCCCAGCTGGTCGCGGACGGGGTGAAGTTCGCGCAGAAGGAGGACGTCGTCCCCAGCGGCGCGGACCGCCGGATCTTCCAGCTGGCCCCGGCGGTGGCGCTGCTGCCGTACCTGCTGGTGCTGCTGGCGATCCCGGTCGGCCCCGGCGGTTTCGTCGGGCAGGCGATCGACGCGGGCATCTTCTTCGTGCTCGCGGTGATGGGCATCGGCGTGCTCGGTTCGCTGATGGCGGGCTGGGCGTCGGCCAACAAGTTCTCGCTGCTCGGCGGTCTCCGTACGGCCGCCCAGCTGATGTCGTACGAGCTGCCGATGCTGCTTGCTGCCGCCTCCGTCGCGATGGCGGCGGGCACGGTCTCGCTGCCGGGCATCGTGGACGCGTTCCACTGGTGGTGGATCCCGTGGCAGACGATCGGCGCGTTCGTGTTCTTCACGGCGGGCCTGGCCGAGCTGCAGCGTCCGCCGTTCGACATGCCGGTGGCCGACTCGGAGATCATCTTCGGCGCGTACACCGAGTACACGGGTCTGCGCTTCGCGCTGTTCCTGCTCTCGGAGTACGCGGGCATCGTGGTGGTCTCGGGGCTGACCACGGTGCTGTTCCTGGGCGGCTGGCACGGCCCGTTCTCGGACAGCCTCGGCTGGCTGTGGACCCTCCTCAAGACCTTCGCGCTGGCGTTCGTGGTGATCTGGCTGCGGGTCACCTACCCCCGGCTGCGCGAGGACCAGCTGATGCGCTTCGCGTGGACGGTGCTGATCCCGCTCGCGCTGGCCCAGCTGGCCCTGACCGGCATCATCAAGGTGGCGATCTCCTAATGCCCATTCCCGGTAGTGGTCTGGCCAAGGGCCTGGCCGTCACCCTGCGGACGATGACGCGCAGGAGTGTCACCGCGCAGTACCCGGACGTGCAGCCGGTGCTGCCCCCGCGCAGCCGCGGCGTGATCGCGCTGCTGGAGGAGAACTGCACGGTCTGCATGCTGTGCGCCCGCGAGTGCCCGGACTGGTGCATCTACATCGACTCCCACAAGGAGACGCTGCCCGCCGCCGACCCGAACGCCCGCGCCCGCACCCGCAACGTGCTGGACCGCTTCGCGATCGACTTCTCGCTCTGCATGTACTGCGGCATCTGCATCGAGGTGTGCCCGTTCGACGCGCTGTTCTGGTCGCCGGAGTTCGAGTACGCGGAGACCGACATCCTGGAGCTCACCCACGAGCGGGAGCGGCTGCGCGAGTGGATGTGGACGGTGCCCGCGCCGCCCGCCCACGACCCGGCCGCCGAGGAGCCCAAGGAGATCGCCATGGCCCGCAAGGCCGCCGACAAGCTGGCGGCGGCCGCCGCGGCCGCCGAGGAGGGTGACGCGTGAGCACGCTGCTCGCCGCGGCCGGTTCGCTGGAGCCGGCCGTCCGCTCCTTCCTCTCCCCGACCGGCCAGGAGATCGTCTTCCTGCTGGTCGGGATCGCCGTGCTGGGTGCGGCGGTCGTCTCGGTCACCACGAAGCAGCTGGTGCACGCCGCGCTGTGGCTGGTGGTGACGCTCGGCGGGCTGGCGGTGGAGTTCCTGCTGCTCACGGCGGAGTTCATCGCCTGGGTGCAGGTGCTGATCTACCTGGGCTCGGTGGTGGTCCTGGTGCTGTTCGGCCTGATGCTGACCCGGGCGCCGATCGGCCGCTCCCCGGACGCCGACTCCGGCAACCGCTGGGTGGCCCTGGCCGTCGCCCTGGCGGCGGCCGGCACGCTGGTCACCCTGGTGGTGGACGCGTTCCGGACGTCCTGGATCGACCTGTCCCCGGGCGCCGGGTCCACCGAGGCCACCGGCACCTACCTGTTCCGGTACTGGGTGCTGCCGTTCGAGGCGCTGTCCGTCCTGCTGCTGGCCGCGCTGGTCGGCGCGATCGTGCTGTCGCGCAACGGCAAGGGCCGGATCCCCCGCCCCCGCCCCGGGAAGCTGCGCACCCCCGTCCGGTCCGTCACCGCCGCGTCGAAGGAGCGCTGAGTGCACCTCGCCTATCCCGCCGTCCTCGCCGCGCTGCTGTTCTGCGTCGGCGTCTACGGCGTGCTCGCCCGGCGGAACGTCGTCCTGGTGCTGATGTCCGTGGAGCTGATGCTCAACGCGGTCAACCTCAACCTGGTCGCCTTCGACGCCTGGCTGCGCGACGCATTGCACGCCGGACAGGCCCTGACCCTGTTCACCATCACCGTCGCCGCCGCCGAGATCGGCCTGGGCCTGGCGATCGTGCTGCTGGTCTTCCGCACCCGGGGCACCGCCGACGTCGACCGGATCACCGCGCTCGGCGACCCGGCGGAGGCCGCCGACGAGACCGCGACCGAGGAAGCGCAGGCCGCCGCATGAACCTCGCCCTGCCGATCCTCGTCCCCGTGCTGCCCGCGCTCGGCGCGGCCGCCACCCTGGCCACCGGCCGCCGGGTGCCCGGTCTGGCCCGGCCGCTGGCGGTCCTCCCGGTCGCGGTCTCCGCGGTGCTCGCCCTGGTGGTCGCACTCCAGCTGGGCACCGGAACCACCCTGAGCGCCGGGACCGAGCTTACCCCGACCGGCGGCCCGCACCTCACGCTCGCCCTCTACCTGGACGGCTACTCCTCGCTGATCTCGGTGCTGGTCGGCGTGGTCGCCACCTGCGTGCAGGTCTACTCGACCGCGTACCTGAAGGACGACCCGCGCTACCCCTCGTACGCGGCGCTGGTCTCGCTGTTCACCGCGGCGATGTTCCTGGTCGTCTACTCCGGCGACCTGATCGTGCTGCTGGTCGGCTGGGAGGTGATGGGCATCTGCTCGTACTTCCTGATCGGCCACCACTGGGAGACCGCGGACGCCCGCTCCGCCTCGCTGAAGGCGTTCCTGGTCACCAAGCTCGGCGACGTGCCGTTCCTGTTCGGCATCTTCCTGCTGGGCGCCGACGCCGGGACCTTCCGGATCCAGGGCGTGCTGTCCGCCGCCGCCCAGGGCCGGCTCGGCCACCCGACGCTGATCGCGCTGCTGCTGCT
Source organism: Kitasatospora cinereorecta (assembly GCF_024172095.1). Taxonomy (GTDB): domain Bacteria; phylum Actinomycetota; class Actinomycetes; order Streptomycetales; family Streptomycetaceae; genus Kitasatospora; species Kitasatospora cinereorecta. The sequence continues at coordinate 138,859 of NZ_JAMZDX010000003.1, forward strand.
GGCCGGTGTGGCCGGCAAGAGCGCGCAGTTCCCGCTGCACACCTGGCTCCCGGACGCGATGGCCGGCCCGACCCCGGTCTCGGCGCTGATCCACGCCGCCACCATGGTCGCCGCCGGCATCTACCTGGTGGCCCGGCTGCTGCCGGTCTTCCTGCTCTCCGGCGCCGCGCTGGTGGTGCTGTCGGTGATGGCGGCCGTGACCATGGTCGGTTCGGCGCTGTGCGCGCTCGCCCAGGACGACCTGAAGCGGGTGCTGGCCTATTCGACCGTCGGCCAGCTCGGCTACATGGCGGGCGCGCTGGCCGCCGGCGACCGCGAGGCGGCCGTTTTCCACCTGGTCAGCCACGGCGCGTTCAAGGCGCTGCTGTTCCTGTCCGCCGGTGTGGTGATCCATGCCGCGCACACCAACTCCATCTCCGCGATGTCCCGGATGGACGGCCTGCGCCGCCGCGTCCCGGACGCCTACTGGACGATGGGCATCGGCCTGGTCGCCCTGGTCGGGCTGCCGCCGTTCTCCGGCTTCTTCTCCAAGGAGGCGGTGCTCACCGCCGCCGAGCACGCCGCGACCGGCGAGGCGATCACCAACGGGCTCGCCCCGGCCTCGGCCGTGCCGAGCGCCGCCGGCTGGATCGTGCTGGTCGCCGGTTCGCTGACCGCGCTGCTGACCGCCGCGTACGGAGCCCGGCTGTGGCTGGTCGCCTTCCACGGGCGGGCCCTCCCCGAGCCGTCCCCGGCCCAGGTGGCGGCCAACGGCCACGAGGCCGGCGCCCCGTACTCGCCGGAGATCGACGAGGCCGACCCGGCCGAGGCCGAGCCCTCGGCGATGCGCTGGCCGCTGTGGGTGCTGGCGGTCCCGACCATGGGCTTCGGCATCGCGGGGGTGCGCTCCGACTGGCTGCCCGCCCTGCTGGACGGCGGATCGCTGCGCCCGTCCCTGGAGACCTCGGTGATCGGCACCGGCCTCGCGGTGGCCGGCCTGCTGATCGCGTACGCCGCCTGGCGCACCGCTGCCGCCCGGCAGACCGCCGTCCGCCTGCAGACCCCGGACCGGGTGCCCGAGCAGGCCGGTCCGCCCGCCGTCGAGCAGCTGCCGGCCGACCCGGGCCGCACCCTCCTCGGCCCGCTGTTCGGCCCCGCCCAGCACGGCTTCGGCGTGGACCGGCTGTACAGCGCGCTGTTCGTGCGACCCACGGCCGCCGCGGCGCGACTGGTGCAGTTCCTCGACCGCGAGGTCGTCGAGACCTACGTGCGCGGCGCCGGCACCGGCACCAACGCGCTCGGCTGGCTGGTCCGCCGGGCGCAGAACGGTAACGCCCAGGCGTACCTGAGCGCGCTGGTGGCCGGGGCCGTCCTGCTCGCCGTTTTGGTGGCGGTCGGCTCATGACCCAGACCTCTCGTCCCGTCCCGGCACGCCCAGGGAGCACCCGGTGAACGCAGTCCTCATCGCCCTCCTGGTGCTGCCCCTGCTCGGCGCGGCCCTCACCCTGGCACCGATCCCGGACCGGCTCGCCCCGCGCCTCGGCACGGCGGTCACCGGCGCGGCGCTGGCGCTGAGCATCGCGCTCGCCGCCGGCTTCGACCAGGACCACCCCAGCCGGATGCAGGCCGTCACCGACGTCTCCTGGATCCCGTCCCTGGACATCCGCTTCCACCTCGGCGTGGACGGCATCTCGCTGCCGCTGCTGGTGCTCACCGCGCTGCTCACCTTCCTCTGCGCGGTGTACTCCACCAGGCGGATGCCGAGCGGGGACGGCGTGCCGGGTGCCCGGTCGTTCACCGGTCTGCTGCTCCTGCTGGAGGTCGGCATGCTGGCCACCTTCGCGGTGCTGGACCTGGTGCTGTTCTTCCTGGCCTTCGAGATCGTGCTGATCCCGATGTACTTCCTGATCGCCCGCTGGGGCAGCGGGGCGAAGGTGTTCGCGGCCAACCGCTTCATCCTCTACACGCTGCTCGGCTCGGCCGTGATGCTGCTCGGCTTCCTGCTGATCGGCGTCAAGGCCGGGACCTTCGACATGACCCGGCTGGCCGACGCGCACGGCGCCGGCCTGAGCCACACCACCCAGGTGGTCGCCGGGCTGGCCATCCTGCTCGGCCTCGCCGTCAAGGCGCCGGCCTGGCCGCTGCACAGCTGGCTGCCGGACGCGCACACCGCCGCCCCGACCGTCGGCTCGGTGCTGCTGGCCGGCGTGCTGCTGAAGATGGGCACCTACGGCCTGGTCCGGGTGTGGCTGCCGATCGTCCCGGACGGCGCCGCGACCTTCGCCCCGTACCTGGGCGCGTTCGCCGCGGTCGGCATCCTGTACGGCTCGCTGGCCTGCCTGGCACTGGCCCGCCCGGGCGCCAAGGGCGACCTGAAGCGCCTGATCGCCTACTCCTCGGTCGGCCACATGGGCTTCGTGCTGCTGGGCATCGCCTCGCTCACCCAGAGCGGGGTCAACGGCGCGCTGTTCGCCAACATCGCCCACGGCCTGATCACCGGCCTGCTGTTCTTCCTGGTCGGCGCGGTCAAGGACCGCTACGGCACCGCCGACCTGGACACCCTGTCCGGGACCACCGGCGCGGCGCTGTACGGGCGGGCCCCGCGGATCGGCGGCCTGCTCGCCTTCGCCGCCGTGGCCAGCCTCGGACTGCCCGGCCTGGCCGGCTTCTGGGGCGAACTGCTCTCGATGTTCGGCGCCTTCGACCCGGCCGCCGGACTCTCCCGCCCGGCTTTCGTCACCTACATGGTGGCGGCCGGCATCGGCACCCTGCTGACCGCGGCCTACCTGCTGATCGTGGTCAAGCGGGTCTGCATGGGCGACCCGAAGCAGCCCGCGCCGGTCACCGACCTGCCGGACCTGAAGGCCTACGAGGCCGTCAGCTGGACGCCGCTGGCCGCGCTCACCGTGGTGGCGGGCCTGTGGCCGGCCCTGCTGCTGAGCCTCTCCGACCCGGCCGTGAAGCACCTCCTCGGGGGTGGCTGATGTCCTCGACTCCTGACCTGGGGCAGCCCGTCATGACCACGCTCGCCGTCGCCGACCCGGGCGGCCTCATCCAGTCCGTCGACTGGGTGGCGGTCGCGCCCCCGCTGATCGCCGCCCTGGTCGGACTGGTCGTGCTGCTGGCCGATCTCTTCCTGCCGGACGCCCGGAAGAAGACCCTCGGCTGGATCTCCACCGCCGGCCTGGCCCTCTCCCTGGTCGCCCTGCTGCCGCTCGCGACGGGCGGCACCCGGTCGACCTTCTGCCTGCCGGACGCCGGCTGCAGTTACGTGGCCGACCGCTTCGCCCTGGTCTTCCAGCTGCTCGCGCTCGGCGGCGCGCTGCTCACCGCCCTGCTCTCGCTGCACACCGTGGCGGAGGAGAAGCTGCCCGGCGGCGAGTACTGGTTCCTGCTGCTGAGCAGCGCCGGCGGCGCCGCCCTGCTGCCCGCCGCGCGCGACCTGGCCACCCTGGTCATCGCCCTGGAGGTGGCCTCGCTGCCGGCCTTCGCGCTGGTGGCGCTGCGCCGCGACGGCCGCGGCGCGGAGAGCGCGCTGAAGTTCTTCCTCTCCTCGGTGACCGCGACCGCGGTGATGCTGCTCGGCGTCAGCTTCGTGTACGCGGCGAGCGGCAGCATCCACCTCACCGCGGTGGCCGACGGCCTGGCCCACGCGCCGGCGCAGCTGAAGCCGCTGGCCGAGGCTGGCGCGGTGCTCACCCTGGTCGGCTTCGCCTTCAAGGTGGCCGCGGTGCCGTTCCACTTCTGGGTGCCGGACACCTACACCGGCGCCCCGCTGCCGGTGGCCGGCTACCTCTCGGTGGTCGGCAAGGCCTCCGGCCTGGCCGGTCTCGCCCTGGTGACCACGCTGGCCTTCCGCCCGTACGGGCACACCTGGGGCCTGGTGCTGGCGGTGCTCGCCGCGCTCACCATGACGGCGGGCAACGTCGGCGCGCTGCGCCAGCGGGCCGCCACCCGGTACAGCGCCGTCCGCCTGCTGGCCTGGTCCTCGGTCGGCCAGGCGGGCTACCTGCTGGTGCCGCTGGCCGCGGCCGGGTACGCCGGGTCGGCGCAGCCGCTGGGGGCGACGGTGGCGTACGCGCTGATCTACGGCCTGGTCAACCTGGGCGCGTTCGGCGTGGTCGCGGTGGTGGCCCGCTCGGGCGCGACCCGGCTGGACGACTTCCGCGGCCTGTTCGCCCGGGACCGCTGGTCGGCGCTGGCGCTGGCGTTCTTCCTGCTCTGCCTGGCCGGTCTGCCGCCGGGCGTGGTGGGCCTGTTCGGCAAGGTCGTGGTGTTCCGGGCGGCGGTGGACGCCGGCCTGGGCTGGCTGGCGGTGGTGATGGCGGTCAATGTGGTGATCGCCCTGTACTACTACCTGGTGTGGACGGCGAAGCTGTTCGCCCCGGCCGAGCAGGACCGGCCCGAGCCGGTGGCCGGACGGGTGCCCGGGCCACTGGCCGCCACCCTGGGCCTGGCCGCGTCCGGCGCCGTGGTGCTGTCGGTCGCCCCCGAGCTGGTGCTCCAGGTGGTGAACGGCGCGCTGTTCTGACCTGTGCGACAGTGCACAGGGAACGAACGGCCGACGGTCCGCCGTTGATCCCGGCAGAGGATGAGTCGCAGAAGGCTTCCCATCGCACCATCACGGAGGGCCTGCAGTGCACCGCCACCACAACGGTTTGCGGACGGCCGTACTTCTCGGCGGTCTGTCCGCGCTGATCCTGGTGATCGGCAGCTTCTTCGGCCGGACCGGGCTGCTGGTGGCCCTGGTGATCGCGCTCGGCACCAACGCGTACGCCTACTGGAACAGCGACAAGCTGGCGCTGCGCGCGATGCGGGCCCGGCCGGTCAGCGAGATCGAGGCACCGCAGCTGTACCGGATCGTCCGGGAACTCTCCACCTCGGCCCGGCAGCCGATGCCGCGGCTCTACCTCTCGCCCACCCCGGCGCCGAACGCCTTTGCCACCGGCCGCAACCCGCGCAACGCGGCGGTCTGCTGCACCGACGGCATCCTGCAACTGTTGGACGAGCGCGAGCTGCGCGGCGTGCTCGGCCACGAGCTGAGCCACGTCTACAACCGCGACATCCTGATCTCCTCGGTGGCCGGGGCGCTGGCCTCGGTGGTGATGTTCCTGGTGAACTTCGCCTGGTTGATCCCGGTCGGCCGCAGCGACGACGACGAGGGGCCCGGCCTGATCGGGCTGCTGCTGATCATGATCCTGGGGCCGATCGCGGCCGGTCTGATCCAGCTGGCGGTGAGCCGCTCCCGCGAGTACCAGGCCGACGCCGACGGCGCCCGGATCACCGGTGACCCGCTCGCCCTGGCCAGCGCGCTGCGCAAGCTGGAGACCGGCACCCAGCGCGCGCCGCTGCCGCCGGAGCCGCAGCTGCAGACCGCCAGCCACATGATGATCGCCAACCCGTTCCGGCCGGGCGAGGTCGGCGCCAAGCTGTTCTCCACCCACCCGCCGATGCGCGAGCGGATCGCCCGCCTGGAGCAGCTGGCCGGCTACCGCCGCTGACCGTGCGTCGGCGGGCCGCCCGGGCGACACCCCGGCGGCCCGCCCGGCGTGGCATCCGCCGCCCGCCGCCGCCACTGGGCACGCTGGACCGATGGCCCGGCGAGCGGAGGTGCGGCCGCGATGACGATCCTGCCGAGAGAGACCGGCCTCGGAGCCCCGCCCCGGCCCCCGCGCCCGCGCCGCCGGTGGTTCGGCGGCGAGCAGGGCCGGGTCCTGGTGCGCTGGCTGACCACGACCGATCACAAGGAGATCGGCACCCTCTACATGACCACCTCGTTCGCCTTCTTCCTGGTGGGCGGGGTGCTGGCGCTGCTGATGCGGGCCGAGCTGGCCCGGCCGGGGACGCAGATCCTGTCGAACGAGCAGTTCAACCAGGCCTTCACCATGCACGGCACGATCATGCTGCTGATGTTCGCGACCCCGCTCTTCGCGGGCTTCACCAACTGGTTCATGCCGCTGCAGATCGGCGCCCCGGACGTGGCCTTCCCCCGGCTCAACGCGCTGGCGTACTGGTTCTACCTGTTCGGCTCGCTGATCGCGGTCGGCGGCTTCCTCACCCCGGACGGCGCCGCCGACTTCGGCTGGTTCGCCTACGCGCCGCTGAACAGCGTCGTCCACTCGCCGGGCATCGGCGCCGACATGTGGATCATGGGTCTGGCCTTCTCCGGCTTCGGCACCATCCTCGGCTCGGTCAACTTCATCACCACCGTCGTCTGCCTGCGGGCGCCGGGCATGACCATGTTCCGGATGCCGATCTTCACCTGGAACATCCTGTTCACCAGCATCCTGGTGCTGTTCGCCTTCCCGGTGCTGGCCGCGGCGCTGCTCTGCCTGGAGGCGGACCGCAAGTTCGGCGCGCACGTCTTCGACCCGGCCAACGGCGGCCCGATGCTCTGGCAGCACCTGTTCTGGTTCTTCGGCCACCCCGAGGTCTACATCATCGCGCTGCCGTTCTTCGGCATCATCACCGAGATCATCCCGGTCTTCAGCCGCAAGCCGATCTTCGGCTACTCCGGCCTGATCGCCGCCACCATGGCGATCACCGGCCTGTCGATCACCGTCTGGGCGCACCACATGTTCGTCACCGGGCAGGTGCTGCTGCCGTTCTTCTCCTTCATGACGCTGCTGATCGCCGTCCCCACCGGGGTGAAGTTCTTCAACTGGATCGGCACCATGTGGTTCGGCTCGCTGAGCTTCGAGTCGCCGATGCTCTGGTCGATCGGCTTCCTGGTGACCTTCCTGTTCGGCGGCCTCACCGGGGTGCTGCTGGCCTCCCCGCCGATCGACTTCCACGTCTCCGACAGCTACTTCGTGGTCGCCCACTTCCACTACGTGGTGTTCGGCACGGTGGTCTTCTCGATGTTCGCCGGCTTCTACTTCTGGTGGCCCAAGATGACCGGCAAGATGCTCGACGAGCGGCTGGCCGCGATCCACTTCTGGACGCTGTTCGTCGGCTTCCAGACCACCTTCCTGGTGCAGCACTGGCTGGGCGCCGAGGGCATGCCCCGCCGGTACGCCGACTACCTGGCCTCGGACGGCTTCACCACGCTCAACACCGTCTCCACCATCGGCTCGGTGCTGCTGGGCATCTCCACCCTGCCGTTCCTCTACAACGTCTGGCGGACCCGCCGGTACGGCGTCCGGGTGGAGACGGACGACCCCTGGGGCTACGGCCGCTCGCTGGAGTGGGCCACCTCCTGCCCGCCGCCCCGGCACAACTTCACCACCCTGCCCCGGATCCGCTCCGAGTGCCCGGCCTTCGACCTCCACCACCCCGCCATCGCCGAGTACGACCGGCTGCTGAACGAGCCCGAGAAGACCTGAACGGGCCGGAGCGGGCTCGCACAAAAAATCTTCGGCGACCCTGTCGAAACGGCCGGGTCCCGTTCGACGCACAGGTGAACGCGGCGCACGGACGCCGCACCGGACAGGGAGACACCCCATGCGATTCATGATGCTGGTCAAGGCGACCGACGACTCCGAGGCGGGCGTGCTGCCCACCCGGGAGATGCTGGAGGAGATGAACCGCTACAACGAGGAGCTGATCAAGGCCGGGGTGCTGCTTGCCGCGGACGGCCTGCAGTCCAGCTCCCACGGCTTCCGGGTGACCTACGACGGCCGGGGCGGATCCACCGTCACCGACGGGCCGTTCACCGAGACCAAGGAGCTGCTGGCCGGCTACTGGCTGATCGACGTCTCCTCCCGCGAGGAGGCGCTGGAGTGGGCGCGCAAGGTGCCGTTCGGCGCCGGGGAGACCCTGGAGGTCCGCCGGGTGTTCGACCCGACCGACTTCCCGGAGGCCACGGCCGAGATGGTCGAGGCCGAGCAGGCCTGGCGGGACGCCAACCAGCGCCCGATCGGGGGCTGAGTCCCGGGTTGCCGGGCGTCCGCGGCCCGAACCTGCTCTGATAGGGGTTCATGACTGCCCCGGACGCCCGCACGGCCACCGACCGCACCGTCGCCGCGGTCTGGCGGATGGAGTCGGCCCGGATCACCGGTGCCCTCACCCGCCTGGTCCACGACTTCGGCACCGCCGAGGAGCTCGCCCAGGACGCCCTGCTCGCCGCCCTCGAACAGTGGCCCGTCACCGGCGTCCCGGACCGCCCCGGCGCCTGGCTGATGGCCACCGCCCGCAACCGCGCCGTCGACCTGATCCGCCGCGAGCGCCGCTACAGCGACAGGCTCGCCGAACTCGGCCGCCGGCTCGACACCGAACCCCCGCCGCAGCCCGAGGACCTGGTGCTGGACGCCGAGCCGATCGAGGACGACGTGCTCCGGCTGGTCTTCACCGCCTGCCACCCGGTGCTGTCCGCCGAGGCCCGCGCCGCGCTCACCCTGCGGGTGGTCGGCGGCCTGCGCACCGAGGAGATCGCCCGCGCCTTCCTCACCGCCGAGACCACCGTCGCCCAGCGGATCGTCCGGGCCAAGAAGACCCTGGCCCGGGCCGCCGTCGGGTACGAGGTGCCGGAGGGCCCCGAGCTCGCCGGCCGACTGGCCTCGGTGCTGGAGGTGCTCTACCTGATCTTCAACGAGGGGTACGCGGCCACCGCCGGGGACGACTGGATGCGGCCCGCGCTGTGCGAGGAGGCGATGCGGCTCGGCCGGGTGCTGGCCGGGCTGATGCCGGCCGAGGCCGAGGTGCACGGGCTGGTCGCGCTGATGGAACTGCAGGCCTCCCGGACGCCGGCCCGGACCGGCCCGGACGGGGCCGCCGTCCTGCTGCCCGACCAGGACCGCTCGCGCTGGGACCGGATGCTGATCCACCGGGGCTTCACCGCCCTGGAGCGCGCCCGGACGGCCGACCCGCCCGGGCCGTACACCCTGCAGGCCGAGATCGCCGCCTGTCACGCCCGGGCCGCCACCGCCGAGGCCACCGACTGGGTGCGGATCGCCGCCCTCTACGCGGCGCTGGCCCAGCGGGCGCCCTCCCCGGTGGTCGAGCTCAACCGCGCGGTCGCTGTCTCGATGGCCTTCGGACCGGCGGCCGGCCTGGACCTCGCCGACCGGCTCGCCGCCCTGCCCGCGCTGCGCGAGTACCACCTGCTCCCGGTGGTCCGCGGTGACCTGCTGGCGCGCCTCGGCCGCCACCCGGAGGCGGCGGCCGAGTTCGGACGGGCGGCGGCGATGACCCGCAACACCCGTGAACGCGAGGTGCTGCTCGGCCGCGCCGAGGCCGAGCGGGCCCGGGGCTGACGACGGGGAGGGCTCGTGGCCGACCGGCTCAGCGGTCGAGCCGGGTCTACCGGTCGAGTTGGGCGTCGAGGGCGAGGGCGGCGGTGATCAGGGCCAGGTGGGTGAAGGCCTGCGGGAAGTTGCCCAGTTGCTCGCCGGTGGGGCCGACCTCCTCGGCGAACAGGCCGACGTGGTTGGCGTAGGTGAGCATCTTGTCGAAGGCGTACCGGGCCTGGTCCGGCCGTCCGGCCCGGGCCAGCGCCTCGACGTAGAGGAAGCTGCACAGCGAGAAGGTGCCCTCGGAGCCGCGCAGCCCGTCGGGGGAGGCGGCCGGGTCGTAGCGGTAGACCAGGCTGTCGGAGACCAGCTCGCCGTCCATCGCGTCCAGGGTGGACAGCCAGCGCGGGTCGTGCGGTGCGATGAAGCCGACCACCGGCATCAGCAGCAGCGAGGCGTCCAGGACCTCGGTGTCGTAGTGCTGGACGAAGGCCCGCCGCCGCTCGCTCCAGCCGCGGGCCATGATCTGCTCGGTGATCGCGTCCCGGGCGGCTGTCCAGCGCGGGAGGTCGGCGGGGCGCCCGAACTGGGTGGCGATCCGGATGCCCCGGTCGAAGGCGGTCCAGCACATCAGCCGGCTGTAGGTGAAGTCCTGCCGTCCGCCGCGGGTCTCCCAGATGCCCTCGTCGGCGCGGTCCCAGTGGTGGGTGAGCCAGTCGAGCACGCCGGCGGCCCGCTGCCAGGCGTCGTAGCCGGCCAGGTCGGCGAGTTCCTCGACCACGGCGAGGGCGTAGATTGCCTCGCCGTAGATGTCGAGCTGGAGCTGGTCGGCGGCGCCGTTGCCGGCCCGGACCGGGGCCGAGTCGCGCCAGCCGGCCAGGTGGTCGAGGGTCTCCTCGACCAGGTGCGGGTCGCCGTCGACCCGGTACATGGTCTGCAGCGGCTCGCCGCTGACCGTGCCGCCGGCGGCCAGCCGGGCGCCCAGCCAGCGCCGGAAGGCGTCCGCCTCCTCCTTGAAGCCGAGGTCGACCATGGCCCGTACCGACAGCGAGGCGTCGCGGACCCAGGTGTAGCGGTAGTCCCAGTTGCGCTCGCCGCCGACCTGTTCGGGCAGGCCCATGGTGGCGGCGGCGATCGGCGCGCCGGTGGGGGCGTAGGTGAGCAGCTTGAGGGTGATCGCCGAGCGGTTGACCTGCTGCTGCCAGCGGCCCCGGTAGCGGCAGCGGCGGATCCAGCCGTGCCAGAACTTCCGGGTGGCGTTGAAGTCCTCCTCCACCCCGGCCCCGGTGATCGGGGCCGGCGGCGCGGAGTCGGCCGCGTCCAGGGTGAGGACGGCGGCGGCCCGCTGACCGGCGGTCAGTTCGATCGAGGCGCGGGCGTCGTTGCCGTCGCGCTCCAGCGGGATGGCACCGACCACCTGGAGGTGGGCGGTGGCAGAGGTGCCGCGGAAGCTCGCGGTGGCGTTGTCGTCCAGCGTCAGCGTGTGCTGCTCGCGGCCGTAGTCGAAGCGCGGCCGGCACTCCAGGGTGAACCTGACGGTGCCGCGGACCACCCGCAGTACCCGGATCAGGCGGTGCCGGTCGGTGGCGGTGTGCGGGTCGTCGACCGGCATGAGGTCGACCACCTCGCCGACCCCGTCGGGGGTGAGGAAGCGGGTGACCAGGATCGCGGTGTCGGCGAGGTAGAGCTGGCGGACGGTGGCGTCCGGGGCGTCGGCGGTGATCGCGAAGTACCCGCCGCGGTCGTGGTCGAGCAGGGCGGCGAACACGCTCGGGGAGTCGAAGCGGGGGGAGCAGAACCAGTCCACCACCCCCTCCGCGGAGACCAGGGCGCAGGTCTGCAGGTCACCGACCAGACCGTGGTCCTCGATGGGCGGGTAGCGGAGCATCGGCGCGTCCTCCGGGTCCGGGGCGGCGGCCGCCCGACCGGGCGGTTTCCGGCACCACCCTCCGCCGCGGCCCGGCCGGCAACCAGCGCTGCTGGGCCGAACGGACGACCGCGCGGGCCGCGCGTCAGCCGCGCAGCGGACGCGCCACGGCCACCGGGTCGCCGCCCGGCACCGGCTCGCGCAGCGCGGCCAGCAGGACCTCCTGATCGGTGATCATCTCGGTCAGGATGCGGCGGGCCGCGCGCAGCAGCTCGGCGACGTCCGGGGTGCTCAGCGCGTACACCACCGTGTTGCCCTCGCGGGTGGCGGTGACCAGGCTGGAGCGGCGGAGCACGGCGAGCTGCTGGGACAGGCTGGACGGCTCTATCTCGATCTCGGCGAGCAGCTCGCGGACCGGGCGCGGCCCGTCCTGGAGCAGCTCGAGCACACGGATCCGGGCCGGGTGGCCGAGGGTGCGGAAGAACTCGGCCTTGACCTGGTAGAGCGGAACCGGCATGGCCGCGACCTTACCCGCCGTCCGCCGGGCGATCCGGTGTTTCAGAGGACCGTCAGTTGTGCAGGTGAAGAATTCTTCAGCTGCCGCCCGTCGGCTACTCGTTGACCAGCACCGGGATCGACAGCACGGCGCTCACGGGGGTGCCGGTGAGCTTCTCGGCCACCGCGCTGAAGTCGATGCCCTCGCCCGCCGCGCGCGGACCGTCGTGCTCCCCGGTGGAAGCCTCCTCCTCCTGGTAGCGGAAGGTGCCGGTGCCGACCAGCTGCCCGCCCGCGTCGTAGAACGCGGCCCGGACCTCCAGCGCCAGCACGTCGCTGACGTCCGAGGTGATGGTCAGGTGGCCGCCGACGGCGGAGCCCTTGGAGAGGGTGAGCCCGGTCAGGCGCACCCGGTCGGTGAACGGGCCGGCCTCCACCCGGACCTCGCCCGCCGCGGCCGGGGTGGCCAGCGCGGCGGCCGGTGCGGCCGGCTGCTTGGGCGCGGGCAGCGCCACGCTGCTCGGCGCCACCGGCACCGGGGCGGCGTCCCCGTCGCCGCCCGAGCAGCCGGTGAGCAGGCCGAGGGCGAGGGCGGCCAGGACGGCGGCGGTACGGGCGGGGTGGGCGGGGTGCTTCATGCGGGCTCTCCTGGGGGTACGGGCGGGGCCGGGAGCTGGTGCTCCCGGCCCCGGTGGGACCGGACGCCGGTGCGGCCGGTCCCGGGTGGGATCCGGCGTCAGTGCTGCGGCGACCGGTTGAAGAGCGCGCGGTACATCTTCCCGTAGAGCTCGGTGTTGTCCTGGCTCGCGGCGAAGCGCTGGCCGCCCGGGCCGTACGCGAAGATCGGCACGTCGGCGCCGGTGTGGTTGCCGGACAGGTAGGTCAGCCAGAGGCTGGCGTCCGGGGAGCCGTCGGCGACGCCGGCCGGGTCGTCCGGGGTGCGGAAGGTGGCCGGGGCGAAGTTCTTCGGGTCCTTCGAGCCAGCGCCGTTGACGATGCCGCCGGAGCGGGACGGGTCCTTCACGTTGGCCGCGGCCGAGCGGGCCGGCGAGCTGTTGTTCGCCGGGTTGCCCGCGTCGTTGTTGGCCGGCGGGGCGGCCGCCTCGGCGTTGGTGAAGGTGCCCTTCTCGATGATGTTGAAGCCGGCGCACTCGTGGTCGGCCGTGACGATCACCAGGGTGTGGCCGTCCCTCTTGGCGAAGTCGACCGCCTTGGCGACCGCGTCGTCGAACGCCTTGATCTCGCCCAGGGTCTGGGCGGCGTCGTTGGCGTGCGAGCGCTTGTCGATCTGGGCGCCCTCGATCTGCAGGAAGAAGCCCCTGCGGTTCTTCTTCGCCAGCAGGTCGATCGCCTTGGTGGTCATGTCCGACAGGGTCGGCTCGGCCTTCTCCGGGGCGCCGGCCGGCAGCGCGGACTTGGCCGCCTCGACCGTCAGGTTGCCGCGGTTGAACAGGCCGACGACCTTCCTGCCCCGGGCCGCGTCCAGGTCCGCCTTGGTGGCGACCTTCTGGCTGGCCGCGCTCTGGGTGGGCAGCGCCGGGTCGCCGAAGCTGCCGAGCACCTGGTAGCCCTGGGCCTCCAGCGCCTTCTGGTCGTCCGGCTCGAAGCGGGCCAGGCCGCCGCCGAGCACCACGTCGGCCGTGCCGTTGCGGGCGATCTGCTCGGCCACCGGGGTGATCAGGGTGGAGTCGGCCGGCTTGGCCTCGTACGAGCCGTCCGCGTTCTTCGGCAGGCAGGCCGCGTCCGAGTACGACGGGCCCTGGCAGCCGCGCAGCAGCACGTGGCTGAACTCCGCCGCCGGGGTGGCGTCGGTGATCTCGGCGGTCGACACGTTGCCGGTGGCGAAGCCGGCCGCCTTGGCCTGCTCCATCAGCGTGACGACCTTCTTCTCGTACGAGTCGACGCCGAGCGCCGCGTTGTACGTCTTCACGCCGGAGGACCAGGCGGTCGCGGAGCTGGCCGAGTCGGTGACCAGGGCGGGCTTGGCGCTGCCCTTCTCCACCGCGTGGGTGGCGACCTGGCCGACGAACGGCATCCGCTCCATGTTCAGGCGGCCGTCGGCACCGTAGAAACGCTCGCGGCCGGCCGTGACGTGGGTACGGCCCATGCCGTCGCCGAGCAGGTAGATGACGTTGCGGATCTCGCCGCCCCGCTCGCCCTGCTCGTTCTGGTTCTGCCCCGAGGGCTCGGACCAGGCGGCGACGGACGCTCCGCCCACCAGGGTGGACGCCAGGGCGACCACCACCGCGGCCTTGAAGGCCTTGCGCTGCATAAGGATGTCTCCTCGACGCTTCGGCGCGCCCGGCGGTCGCGCCGCGCACGCACCCGGAAGGAACCGGGCGGCAGCGACAGTAGGGCCGGTGCGTGAACGCACTCCGGCCTCGGCGTGTCGCGGCGTCGAATACCTTTCCTTTACCTTCCGGGCTTCTACAACTCTGTAGAGTCGGTTGGTCGCCGAACACGGCTCGGGGAGTTGCACATGGCAGAGCACGACTGGCAGCCGCCGGACAGCGAGATCCGGCGGGTCTACCAGCCGGTGGAGATCCACCGCGAGGACGGCAGCTGGACGGTCGGCCGGATCAACGCCTGGTGGCAGCCCGACGAGGGCCGCCCCTGGTGCCGCGTCAGGGCCGTACGCACCGGCGAACGCTGGATGCCGTACGACCCCGAGCGGGTCCTGCTGCTCCCGGCCGCCGGGATCTGACCGCCGCCACCCGGCACGGCGGCGCCTTCCGGCTCAGCGGCGCGTCCCGGCTCAGCGGCGCGTCCCGCAGGTCGGGCAGAACGCGGCCCCGTCCGGCACCTCGTTGTGGCAGCCGGTGCACGTCGACGGCTGCGCCAGCCGGAAACCGCACCCCGGGCAGAACGGCGTCCCGTGCGTCTCCGCCCGGCACTGCGGGCAGACCAGCTGACGCGGCGTCGAGACGTCGTACGACAGGCCCGACTGCTGCCCCTGCTGGTACGCCTGCTGCGTCACCATGTCGTTCAGACCGCGCTGCTGCGCCGCGACCGCCTCGGCCGCGGTGTCGGGGGAGCAGCCCAGGCACAGGCCCTGGGCGCTGTTCCAGCACCGCCCGCACACGTAGTGGGTGCAGCGCCCGCAGCGGTTGAAGTGCGACTGGGCGTTGCCGATCGCCCGCTGGAACGCGGCGTCGCGGGAGCTGCCCCAGTTGGCGCCGGCCAGGCCGTCCGCGGCGTTGGTGAGGCTGTTGGTGGCCGTCCCGCCGATCAGGCTCCACGCCGCGCTGACGCCCTTGCCCAGCCAGCCCGCCACCTGGCCGGTGGTGAACGCCTCGAACGGCGAGCGCCACGTGTCGTAGCACCGGGAGCAGGAGAACTCGAACTGGAAGCCCGCCCCCGTGCCGTGCTGCTCGCTCAGGTCCCGGTAGTTGTTGCTGAAGTAGATCTCGCCGCTCATCGTCCGTCCCACCCAGATCGCCCGCTGACACGTCCAGCCCTTGGACGCGCGTGGTCGCCCCACCGGTTCTGCCCGGTGGTGCGACCGGGCAAAAAGGCGGGGCGCGCCGCACAGGGTATAGCGGGCCGGAAACCGCCCCTCATGCGAGGCTGGCGGTATGAAGGTCCTCAGCTTCGTCCTGAACGTCCTGTGGTTGGTCTTCTGCGGGATCTGGATGGCCCTCGCCTACGTCGTGGCCGGGATCATCTGCTTCATCCTGATCATCACCATCCCGTTCGGCATCGCCTCGTTCCGGATCGCGGGCTTCGTGCTCTGGCCGTTCGGGCGGACGACAGTGGAGAAGGCCGACGCCGGAGCGCCCTCCTGCATCGGCAACGTGATCTGGATGGTCTTCGCCGGCTGGTGGCTGGCTCTCGCCCACATCGCGACCAGCATCCCGCTGTTCATCTCGATCATCGGGATCCCCTTCGGCTGGGCCAACCTCAAGATGATCCCGATCTCGCTGATGCCGCTCGGCCGCGAGATCGTCTCCACCGACGAGCGCATCGGATGGTGACCGCGGCCGACACCGGCGGCGGTGGGGGTACGGCGGAGCGCGGGCCGCTGCGGCTGTTCGTGCTCTCCGGCTCCCGCCGGGCGGACTCCCTCAACACCCGGCTGGCCGCCCTTGCCGGGGCTGCCGTACGGGCCCACGGTGGCATCGCCGACCTCGCCTCGGTCAAGGACTTCGAGGTCCCCGACTACGACGGCGACCTGGAGGCGACCGACGGCATCCCGGCCGGCGCGATCCGGTTCAGGGAGCGGCTGGAGGCGGCCGACGCCTTCGTGATGGCCTCGCCCGAGTACAACGCCTCGCTCCCCGGCGTGCTGAAGAACCTCATCGACTGGACCAGCCGCTTCCGCCCCCAGCCGTTCAACGAACGCCAGGGCCTGCTGATCTCCGCCTCGCCCTCGATGGTCGGCGGCAACCGCGGCCTGTGGGCGCTGCGCGTCCCGTTGGAGCACCTCGGCGCGCGGATCTACCCCGACATGTTCTCCCTCGCCACCGCGCACAGCCTGCTCGCCGGCGGCGACCGGATCGCCGACGAGACGCTCCAGCAGCGCTTCGAGGCCAACATGCTCAACTTCATGAACCTGGTCGAGGCCGCCACCCGCTACCGCTGCGTCAAGAAGGCCTGGGTCGAGTACCTCGGCGAACGCCCCGACCTCACCATCGACCGCACCGAGCTCTCCGCATAGCCGCGTTGTCGGATCCCTACACCTGGACCTGGGCGGCGAGGAGGTCGGCGAAGGCGGTGGTGAGGCGGTCGGGGCGGGTGCGGGTGTAGGCGGCGAGGGTGCGGCGGACGGGCGGGTCGGGGCGCAGCAGCAGGGCGTCGAGGGCGGGCGGGAGGATGTTGGCGGGGACCAGGGCGGGGCCGAGGCCGGCGGCGGCCAGCAGGGGAGCGGCGGCGGTCTGCTCGGTGCGGACGGCGATGCGCGGCTGGAAGCCGGCCTCCGCACAGACGCGGTCGAGGAGTTCGGCGAGCCCGTTGCCCGGGGCGTAGTGCACCCAGGCCCGCCCGGCCAGGTCGGCGATCCGGACCCGGGGTGCGGCCGGGCCGTCCCCGAGCGGGTCGTCCCGGACCGGGTCGTCCCCGAGCGGGTCGTCGCCGAGCGGATCGTCACTGGGCAGCACCACGGTGAACTCCTCGACGCCCAGCTCCCGCACCGGCCCCTCCCAGCCGTCCGGGACCGGCCCGATCGCCAGGTCGGCCTGCCCGGCGGCCATCGCGGCGCGCAGCTGCTCGGCGTGCGGGTACTCGCGCAGCCGGACCCGGACCTCCGGGTGCCGCTCCCGCCAGGCCTTGAGGACGGGCGGCAGCGGTCCGAGGCTGACCGAGTGGACGGTGGCGACCTCGAGTTCGCCGCCGTCCAGGCCGGCGGTGCGGCGGGCGGCGGCCTGCAGCCGTTCGGCGTCGGCGAGCGCGGCTCGGGCGTGCGGGAGGGCCGCCCGGCCCATCGGGGTGAGCCGGATCCCGCGCGGCAGCCGTTCCAGCAGCGGGCCGCCGACGGTGCGTTCGAGCGCGCGGATCTGGTGGGACAGCGCGGGCTGGGTGACGTGCAGCAGCTCGGCGGCGCGGGTGAAGGAGCCGCAGTCGACCACGGTGACCAGGTACTCGAGCTGTCGCAGCGTTGCCATGAACAGACCTTATGGGATCGGTAGAAACCATGCCTTGGACGCATGGCAGCTGCTCGGCGGAGGGTGGAGGCACCGAGCGGAACGAGAGAGAGCAGGGATCCCATGGAGACGCTGGCAGGCCGCCGACTGGTCGTGATCGGCGCGGGCTCGCACACCGGCCGCCACCTGGCCAGGACCGCCGCCGAGCGGGGCGCCGAACTGGTCCTGGCCGGGCCGGACCCGCGCCGGCTGGAGTGGACGGCGGGCGAGCTGCCCGGGCCGGCCGCCGCGGTGGTGCCGGTCGACCTGGCGGACGAGGCGTCGATCGCCGCACTGGCGGACGCGGTCGGCCCGTTCGACCACCTGGTGTCGACCGCGGCCATGCCCGCCAACGGTCCGCTGGCCGAGCTCGAACTCGCCGACATCCAGCGGGCGTTCGCGGCCAAGGTGATCGGGCCGATGCTGCTGGCCAAGCACCTGGCGGGGCAGGTGCGCGAGGGCGGCTCGTTCACCTTCTTCTCCGGGGTGGCGGCCTGGCGCCCGGCGCCGGCCCGGACCGTGATGGCGACCACCAACGGCGCGCTGGCCTTCCTGGTGCAGGCGCTGGCGGTGGAGCTGGCGCCGGTGCGGGTCAACGCGGTGTCGCCCGGCATCGTCGACTCCGGCTCCTGGGACGGCCTGGGCGCGGACAAGGCGGGGTTCCTGCGCCAGGTCGCCGAGCGCAACCCGGCCCGCCGGGTCGGCACGCCCGACGACCTGGTGGACGCGGTGCTGTACGCGCTGGGCAGCCCGTACGTGACCGGGACCGTGCTGCACGTGGACGGCGGCGGACGGCTGGCCTGAGCGGCCCGCCGCCGCAGCGTCCCGGCGTCCCGGTCAGACCTTGACGATCATCTTGCCGGTATTGGCGCCGGTCAGGACGCCGAGGAAGGCGTCCACCACCCGGTCGAAGCCGTCCACCACGGTCTCGTCCGCGCGGACCCGGCCGGAGGCCAGGTGCGGGGCGACGAAGTCGTACAGCTCCGGCAGCGCGTCCATGTGGTTGCGCACCAGGAAGCCCTCCAGCCACAGGCTCTTGCCGACCACCTCGAAGAGGTTGGCGGGGGCCGCGGGCGCGACGGTGCTGTTGTACTGGGCGATGGCGCCGCACCAGGCGATCCGGCCGTGGTCGCGCAGCACGTCGATCGCCGCCTCCAGGTGGTCGCCGCCGACGTTGTCGAGGTACGCGTCGATGCCGTCCGGGGCGGCCTTGCGCAGCAGGTCGACCACCGGTCCGTCGTGGTAGTCGAAGGCGGCGTCGTAGCCGAGGTGCTCGGTGAGGTGGGCGACCTTGGCCGCGCTGCCGGCGCTGCCGACCACCCGGCGGGCGCCCAACAGCCGGGCGAACTGACCGGCCGCGCTGCCCACCCCGCCCGCCGCGGCGGAGACGAACAGGTCGTCGCCGGGCTGGAGCCGGGCGATCCGGGTGAGCCCGACCCAGGCGGACAGCCCGGTGCCGCCGAACACGCTGAGGTGGGCGCCGAGCGGCACGCCCGGCAGCTCGGGCAGCAGCCGCACCTCGTCCCGGGAGACCACCGAGTGGGTCCGCCATGCCTTGCGGTGGGCCAGCACCGTGCCGACCGGCAGCTCGGCGCTGCGGGACTCGACCACCCGGCCCAGCGAGCGGCCCTCCAGCGGCGCGTTCAGCTCCCAGCCGCCCTCGCCGCCGTTCATCGCCTGGCGCATGTACGGGTCGACCGAGAGGTAGAGGTTCTCGACCAGGGCGGAGCCCTCGGCGAGGGCGGGGATCGGCTCGGTCAGGAAGGCGAAGTCCTCGGCGGTCGGCAGGCCCTGCGGGCGGGCGACCTGGTGGACGACGACGGCGGTGGGGCGGGACACGGGGGCCTCCGAAGGCGGTGCGGTGCGGCGGGTTGCCCGGCGGTTCGGGCTCGACGTGATCACCGTACGAAGCGGCCGCGGCGGCGGGCAGGCCCTGCCGTCGATGGAACGGCGCGTTCCATGAGCGCCGTTCATGGGACGCGGGCGGGCGGGTAGATTGCCGATCATGACCGACCTCGCCCCGCAGGAGCTGCGCATCCTGGTCGCCGTCGAAAGCGAGCAGGGCTTCACCGCCGCGGCCGCCGCCCTGGGCATGACCCAGTCCGCGGTCTCGCACGCCGTCCGCACCTGCGAGCGCAAGCTCGGCGCGGTCCTGTTCGACCGCGGCCGGCACGGCGCCACCCCCACCCCGGCCGGCCGGCGGGTGGTCGGCCACGCCCGCCGGATCCTCCGCCTGCTCGACCGACTCCCCTTCGAGGCACGGGAGTCGGAGGACGGCAGGGTCGCCGGACCGCTGCGGATCGCCGCCTTCCGCAGCGTCGCCGCCCACGTCCTCCCACCCGTCCTCGCCCGGCTCGCCGAACGCCACCCCGACCTCGCCCCCGAGGTGAGCGTGATCCGCGACCTCGGCCGCGGCACCGCCGGCGAGGTCGCCGACGGCCGCGCCGACCTGGGCCTCGCCACCCTCAACGCCGACACCGCCGCCGTCCCCGGACTGGTGGCGGCACCCCTGTTCACCGAGCCGTACGCGCTGGCGCACCGGATCGGCCACCCCGACCCGCACTCCCTCCCGCTGGTCGACTGGGACGAGAACTGCGGCTCCTACACCAGGAGTTGGTGGCAGCGGCAGGACTGGATCCCGTCCGCCACCATCAACGTCGCCGACGACACCGTGGTCCTCTCACTGGCCGCCCAGGGCGTCGGCATGGCGATCATGCCGCACCTCACCCTGCTCAACCCGCCCGCCGACCTGGCCGTCACCGACCTCGGACCGCAGCCCCCGGCCCGGCAGGTCGGCTACGTCACCACCCCGAACTCGCCCGCACCGCGCCCGTCCGCGCCCTGATCCGCGAACTCCGGGCCGCGCCGCTGCTCCCCGGCCTCACCCGCACCGCTTGAGCGGGCCCCGGCCGTGCTGGTCAGTCCCCGACCGCCTCACGGAGCCGGGCGAACTCGGCGGCGATCCCGTCCAGCGTGTAGTGCGCGTTGAGCCCGCTGGGGTTGGGCAGCAGCCAGACCAGGGTGTCGCCGATCGGATCCGGCTGCGGGCCGACCGCCGCGCGCGGGCGGGCGAACGCGGCCCGGTAGGCGCCGATGCCGAGCACCGCGAGGGCCCGCGGCCGCAGCCGCAGCACCCGCCTCACCAGCGCCTCGCCGCCCGCCCGGTACTCCTCGGCGGTCAGTTCGGACGCCTTCGCGGTGGTCCGGGCGACCACGTTGGTGATCCCGAGGCCGAGCGCCGGCAGCTCCTGCTGCTCCTCGGGGCGCAGCTGTCGCGGGGTGAAGCCGGAGCGGTGCAGCGCGGGCCAGAAGCGG
This sequence comes from Kitasatospora cinereorecta, assembly GCF_024172095.1. Classification (GTDB taxonomy): domain Bacteria; phylum Actinomycetota; class Actinomycetes; order Streptomycetales; family Streptomycetaceae; genus Kitasatospora; species Kitasatospora cinereorecta. The sequence goes on from NZ_JAMZDX010000003.1 coordinate 159,303, forward strand.
TTGCCGGGCCGGGCGAAGTGGTGCCCGGTCGCGCCGGACCACAGGCCCGGGTTGATGCCGCAGAACAGCACCCGCAGCCCGGGCCCGGCGACGTCCGGGATGGTGGTGTCCTGGGCGGCGGCGAGCTCGTCGGCGGTGGGGCGGTGGGTGGCGGTCATCCGTCCACTCTGCCGCATCGCCGCCACCGGAACGGAAGGTGTCGGTGCGATGGATAGTCAGTTCGATTATTCGCCTGCCCCGGTCGGCCGACATGCGGAGAATGATGGGGTGTCATACGAACTGAACGCGCTGATCGCCGCCGCCGAACTGATCCACGTGGTGGCGGCCGAGGTCCCGGCCGCGCAGGTGGTGCCGCTCGGCCAGGGCCTCGCCCTGATCCCGATGACGGACCGGCTGCACGACGCCCTGCAGCAGCCGTCCAGCTCGCCCGGACCCGGCTTCACGCGCTTCCCCGGCGGCTTCGGGCTGCGGCTCGCCGCGTGGTCCAAGGCCAGCCCCCTGGCGTACGTCGAGGCCGCGACCCCGGACGGCGACGGCACCCAGCGGGCCGCGGTCTGGTGGGACGGCACCGTCGTCCTCGGCCCGCTGCGACATGTGCCCGGCGAACCCCTGCCCACCGAGGGCGCCCCGATCGACCGCGCGCTGCACCTGCTCGGCGCCCGCCCCGAGGGCGGCCGGCCCGAGTCCGACGCGATCGGCCTGACCGCCTGGGCGGGCGGCGCCCGCGGCTGAGCCGCAGTTGGCGGCGTACACACCATTCGGCGTACGAGCGGTGGCCGCGCCGATGCCGGTGGCTCAACGTGTGGTGCAGGCAAGATGCCTGAACTCCGTTGAAAGGAAACGGCTTTCCGATGCGTGCCACCTGGGCGGCCGCCGCGTTGACCGCGGCCCTGAGCCTCACCGCCGCCACCGCCGCCGCGGCCGTCGCGGCCCCCGCCAACCCGTCGGTCGCGGCCGACTCCACCCGCGGCCACCCCGCCGCCGTCCACCCGCCGATCTCCCGCTTCGCCCCACCAGGGTCCCTGTTCGCCGCGATGCCGAAACATCCGGCCCTGTCGGCCAAGCCCGGTGTCACCGCCATGCCGCCCGGCCTCGCAGCCGGAGCGCTCTCGGATCCGTCCGACTCCGGTACGAGCGCGCTCCCGAGCACCGGCACTGCCACCGGCCCGGCCGCGAGCCCTGCGGACCTCGACGTCGCCGGTCTCCTCGACCAGGTGGAAAAGATCACCGATCAGCTCACCGAGGCGGCCGCGCTGCCGGACCTCGGCGTGGTCCAGCAGCTGCTCGCCACACTCACCGACCTGCTCAAGGGCCTCCTCGGCGGCCTGCTGCCCGTCGTCCCGCCCAGCTGACGGACGCGGCCCCCGGCCCCGCGCGCACCCGGTCACCCGGACGGCGCGCGGGGCTGGGCGTGCTCCCGGTTCATCCTTCGGCGCCGGGTTCGTGCTTCGGCTCCGGCCGAGCACTCTTCGCCTCCGCTCACGCCCGCAGTTGCCGGAGCGTGTAGCCCCGACCGTCCGGATCGAGGCCGCGGGTCGCCCGCTTGAACAGGTACTCGGCGCGCTCGTAGGACAGCCGGCTGCGTCCGGTCTCGGGGCACAAGTCGGCGGGCCCAGGTCGCCGGGCGGGCCCCGGGCGCCGGTCGGCGAGGAAGAGCGGCCCGCGGGTCCGGCCGGCGATCAGCTCCGGCAGCAGCCGGGCCGTGGCCGCCCGCCAGCCGACCCAGGTGTCGCCGACCAGGGCCCGCCGGTCGTCCAGGTCGAGATCCTGGACGTCCAGCGCGAGCACCGCCGCCACCGTCGCCCGCGACTCGTGCAGCAGCCGCCACAGCGTCCGCTCGCGCAGCGCCGCACCGGGACGCTCCCACAGCGCGGCCAACTGCTCGGGTGACAGGCCCGCCGCCGGGACCGAGCGGCCCGTCCGGCGCTCGATCCCGGCCGCGGGTCCGCCCGAGGGTTCGTCCGCAGGGCCGTCCCCGTGCGGGTCCGCGGTCCCGTCCAGCCCGGCCCAGGCGGCGAACGAGCGCACCGCCGCCCGGTGCCGGTTCCAGGTCGCCGGCGCGGCCCCGCCCCACGCCGCGGCGAACACCCCGGCCACCCGATCGGCGGTCAGCGACGCCAGCGGCAGACCCGCGCCGAGCGACAGCTCCAGCCGGCGCAAGGTCTGCCCGTACGAGCGGACCGTCCCGGCGTCCAGCCCGTCCCGGCCGAGGAACTCCCGCGCGGCGCGGCCGAGCGTCCGCCCACCCGCTGCTGCGGGATCGGCGGCGGCCGCCAGTGCTTCGGCACGACGTTCCAGGAAGGCCCGTTCGGCGGCGTTCCGGGTGAGCGCGGCCGCCCGCTCGAACTCCCGTCGCGCGTTGGCCGCCCGGCCCTGCCGTTCCAACAGGTCCCCGCGGACGCTCGGCAGCAGGTGGTAGTCGCGCAGCGCGGGATCGGCGGTCAGCCCTTCCACCAGGGCCAGCCCGGCCGCCGGACCGTCCGCCATGCCGACCGCCACCGCCCGGTTGAGCCGGACCACCGGCGTCGGCAGCAGCCGCTCCAGCGCCCCGTACAGCGTCGCGATCTGCGCCCAGTCGGTGTCGGCGGCGCTCCGGGCCCGGGCGTGGCAGACCGCGATGGCGGCCTGCAGCACGTACGGCCCGGGCGGGCGGCCGGCCCCGGCGGTGCGGGCGCGCAGCAGCGCGCCGAAGCCGCGGCGGATCAGCAACTGGTCCCAGCGGCCCCGGTTCTGCTCGTGCAGTTGCACCGGCTCGCCGGAGGGTCCGGTGCGGGCCGCCGCGCGCGAGGCCTGGACCTCCATCAGCGCGACCAGCCCGTGCACCTCCGGCTCATCCGGGGCCAGCTCGGCCAACAGCCGGCCGAGCCGCAGCGCCTCCTGGCACAGCCCCGGGCGGATCAGGTCCTCGCCCGAGGTGGCCGAGTAGCCCTCGTTGAAGACCAGGTAGACGACCTCCAGCACCGAGGCGAGCCGTTCGGCCAGCTCCTCGCCGACCGGCAGGTCGAACGGCACACCGTGCTCGGCCAGGGTGCGCTTGGCGGCGGCGATCCGCTGGGTGATCGCCGTGGCCGGGGTGAGGAACGCCCGGCCGATCTCCTCCGCCGTCAGGCCGCCGAGCAGCCGCAGGGTCAGCGCCACCCGCGCCTCGGTCGACAGGACCGGATGGCAGGAGATCAGCATCAGCCGCAGGACGTCGTCCTGTCCGGGCTCGTCGGCCTCCCCGGCCCCGCCGGGCTCCTCGGCTGGGTGGCGGGCCAGCTCGTGGGCCAACTCCTCCTGCTTGCGGCTGTGCAGCTCGGCGCGGCGGATGTGGTCCACCGCGCGGCGCTTGGCGATGGCCGTCAGCCACGCCCCCGGGTTGGCCGGGATCCCGGCGGTGGGCCACTGCTCCAGCGCCGCGACCAGCGCGTCCTGCGCCAACTCCTCGGCGAGAGCGACGTCGTGCACCATCCTCGTGAGCGCGGCGACGATCTTCGCCGACTCCAGCTTCCAGACCGCGTCGACCGTGCGATGGACATCCGCCACGGCCAAGATCACAGCACCCGTCCGGCTCGCTGGCAAGCCGGACGGGTGCGGGTGGCGCCGGGCAGGTCGCCGGGCGGGGAGTTCGCCGGAGTCAGGGGCCGAACACCTGCTGCATCACGCTCTCGCCGTCGCCGACGATCCGGCGGAACCGGCGGCCCAGCTCGATCGCCTCCTCCTTGGAGCGGACCTCCACCAGCGCGAAGCCCGCCACCGCCTCCTTCGCCTCCGCGAACGGCCCGTCGGTCACCGTGATCTCGTCGCCCGAGGAGGTGATCCGCACACCGCCGGGCTCCAGTCCGCCGGTGGCCAGCAGAACGCCCGCCGCGGTCAGCTCCTCCACGAACTTCGCCATCTCCGCGAACAGCGCCTCGTCCGGGACGGCGTCGGTCGGCTTGGTGGTCATCAGGTAACGCATCTCGATCACTCATCTCTCCGGCACCGGGGCCGGTCATCGCTGCGTGCTTCTGCCTACACGTCGGTCGGGCGATGTGACAGGGAACGCATGGATTCCCTGCCACATCGCCGAACCGACGTGACAGCGAGAACCGAACAGCAACCCAGGAACCCCGCACCGGAGGCTGACCACCATGGCCAAGCACGCCACCCTCGACGAATACCTCGCCGCCCTCCCCGCCGCCCAGCAGGAGATCGCCGACCGGCTCCGATCGCTGATCGACGCCGCCCTCCCCGGCACCGGCGCCCTCTGGCACGGCCACCCCGTGTGGAGCCTCGGCGCCGCCCCCGGCAAGAACCCCGTTTGCTATCTCAAGGCCTACACCGGCCACGTCGCCTTCGGCTTCTGGCGTGGCCAGGACCTCACCGACCCGTCCGGGCGACTGGAGAACGGCGCCCGCCGGATGGCCGGCCTCAAGCTCCGCACCCCCGCCGACATCGACCCCGACCTCGTCTCCGACTGGCTCCACCAGGCCCGTAACCTCGAACAGTCGAACGACAACTGACGGAGCCCCACCCGGGCCCGACCGCTCGACCGCCCGACTGCCCGACCGCCCCACCCAGAACAGGCCGGAACCCGACCATGATCGAAGGCAAGACCGTCCGACTGCGCGCCCTGCGCGCCGAGGACGCCGAGCACCACCTCCGCTGGCGCAACGACCCGGAGGTGGTCCACTGGGCCACCGGCGGCGACCCCTGCTTCGGCCCGATCACCGCCGAAGCCGTCGACCTCGTCCTCGGTGGCATGCTGCGCCTCGTCCCCCGCGAAGCCGCCGTCCTCACCGTCGAGGACACCGCCGACGGACGGGTCATCGGCATGGCCGACTACCGCGACCTCGACCCGTACGCGGGCACCGCCACCCTCGGCGTCACCATCGGCGAACGCGACCACTGGGGACGCGGCCACGGCACCGAGGCCCTCGGCCTGCTGGTCGACCACCTCTTCGGCGCCTACCCCCTGCACCGCCTCGAACTCGACACCTGGAGCGGCAACGAGCGCGCCGTCCGCGCCTTCACCCGCGCCGGCTTCCGCGAGGAGGGCCGCCGCCGCGCCGCCGTCCTGGTACGCGGCGAGTGCCACGACCGGGTGCTGTTCGGGCTTCTCCGCGACGAATGGGCGGCCGCCCGCGCCTGACCCGTCCACGAACCCCCGACGCCGACCGGGCCCGGAAACGCCGACGGCCGGCCGGGCGGGCGCTTCCCGCGCACTCACCCCGCCGGCCGTACCGCGGCCCGTCCGGCCGCTCCGCCTCAGCGGTAGTTCACGTACTGGAGCGGGAAGTCCAGGTCCTTGCCCTTGAGCAGCGCCTGGACGGTCTGCAGGTCGTCACGGGACTTCGAGCTGACCCGCAGCTCGTCGCCCTGCACCTGCGCCTTGACGCCCTTGGGGCCCTCGTCGCGGATGATCTTCGCGACCTTCTTGGCGTCGTCCTGGGTGATGCCCTCCTTCACGTTGGCGGAGAGCTTGTACTCCTTGCCGGACAGGCGGGGCTCCTCGGCGTCCAGCGCCTTCAGCGACAGTCCGCGCTTCACGAACTTGGTCTGCAGGACGTCCAGGATCGCCCGGACCCGCTCCTCGCCGTTGGCCTTCATCTCGATCTTCTCGCCCGAGCGGCTGATCTCGGCGCCCACGTTCTTGAAGTCGAACCGGGTCGAGATCTCGCGCGAGGTCTGGTTGATCGCGTTGTCGACCTCCTGCCAATCGACCTTCGAGACGATGTCGAAACTGGAGTCGGCCATGGGTGTTGGTCTCCTTGAGCTACAGGCTGCACGGTCACCGTCACCCGTCCCGGACGGGCGACGCTCCAGCCTATCCAGCGGGCCCCGCCCCACGCCCGCCACACCGCGCGCGCCCCTTGATCATCGCGTGACCTATCGAGTGGCAGACCACCCCCCATCATCGGGTATGGTTTACCAAGTCGAACGGGGCGCAGCCCCGGAGGACACAATCCCTGGCTGGTTGCCCGAGCGGCCAAAGGGAGCAGACTGTAAATCTGTCGCGCAAGCTACGCAGGTTCGAACCCTGCACCAGCCACAGGATAGAGAACAGCCCCTGATCTGCGGAAACGCGGATCAGGGGCTGCTTCGTTGTGCTCGAACACTGGTCATGCCGGATGGTCGTTTTGCCTGGTTTGTCTCACCTCGTTTCGCCCGGATCCCAGTCCTGACCAGCACTTCCGGACCAGGCGCGGACCAGAATCAGGAACCGTCGGGCGCCTGGGGGTTAGTGCATCGCCGCTGGAGCCGTTCGGTGATGAGCTGGTTGGCGTGGTCCTCGTCGCCGTGGATGCACTTGGCGTAGACGCGGAGGAGCACGGCGATGCTGTGCCCAGCGCGACGGGCACACTCGGCAACCGGCACCCCGGAGGCCAGCCAGAGCGAGATCCCGGCGTGCCGGGCGTCGTAGGGGCGCTTGGCGAGCGGGGTGGCCCGTTCCTCCTCGCTGAACACCTCGGCCCGCGCAGCGGCCCAGACGACGCCGTACCCGCTCTCCTGCACCATGCCGTTCCGGAAGGTCCGGAACAGGCGGCCGTCGGGTGCGGTGCCGTACTGCTCGATGTGCTCCCGCATCAGCTTCACCAGCTCGGGCGGGATCGGGACCGGCCGGGTGGCCTTCTCCGGTCGATGCTTCAGGCTCCGGGGGTCATGAGACGTGCCGTTGTCGGTCCAGGATGACCCGACCCGGGGGCTGTTCCCGTTGAGGTTGAGCTTCCCCCAGCCGTCCGCCGGCAGGACGCACCGGTCCTTGCGGAGGTGGACCACCTCGCCCGGGCGCATGCCCGCGTAGTACATGCACCCGAAGAACGCCACCAACCGCGGCCCGCGCCGTCCCTGCCAGCCGACGGCCTCCAGCATCGCGGCGGCCTGTGTCGCAGATCCGGCGAACTGACCCGTGTCCCGCGTGGGGCGGAGGATTCACCGCTGGTCGTCGTCTGTCATCGTTGGGCGCCCTCGCACGGCCCACAGACGGACCGCTCCGAGGCCCGCCCTCCTCGGCAAGATGCCTCTCGACCAGCTAATCGCCACAGCGCCCGCCTCATCAGCGCTGGTCGCTGCGAACACCTCCCAGCACCCCACGCACGCACGGCGTACGAATCTTCAGGCACGGCCCACCGGTTTCGGAAACCTGTAGTCAGCCCAGGTGATCAGTGCCAGAGTCAAGCCTGGTGTCCGAAAGCGTCCTCAGCGCGGCCACAGAGAGGATCAGCGATGTCGCAGGATCAGGACTTCCACTTTTCGGTCGTCCACAACGGTATGGACTACCTCGTCAATGTTATGGAGTGCCTGACCCCGCCGGTTGCGACACGCGACACGAAGTACGCCGTCCTCCATACACAGGCCGCCACCGAGGTCCTCCTGAAGTGGCCTTTGATTCAGCACGACTGGCGCCTGGTGGTCGTGCCAGACGAAAAAACCGGCGTGATATGCGACGAGGATTCCTTTCGCCGAGGCGACTTCCGTAGTATTGGCCTCGGTCAGGCGATCAAACTCCTCGACGAGGAGCTGGACATCAAGGTCCCCGGCCGCGCCAAGCGGGCGATTAGCCGCTTGAGCAACAGTCGAAACCGACTCCAGCACCTGGGCATGTCGGGATCCACCGACGCCGTACAAACCAGTGCCGCAAAGGTCCTCGACTTCCTTCTCGACTTCATTCGTGATCATCTGCGGGACTACCTGGACCCAGATGACACAGCACACGTCGACCGGGAGATGGCCTCGGTCCGCGAAAGGCTGAAAGGCGTGCAGACTCTGATCGAGACCCGGATGGCTCGCATCCGGTCCGACCTGGGTAGCGCGGCCGGCTGGGCGGTCGAGTGCCCAGAGTGCGGGCAGGACGCGATGATGATCAATGAGGATGCTGGCACCGCCAGCTGCCTGTATTGCCACGCCGCGTGGTCAACGCCCGGAGATGCGGCAGGCGAGTACGCCTGGGGAGTGCTGGGGCTTTCTGCGTACGAGCAGGTCAAGGATGGCGGCATGCCACCTGTCCGCAACTGCCCCGAGTGCGAGACGGATTCCCTGGTTCCCGGAGCGTTTCTCGCTAGGGCGAAGGACCTTCCGGTTGGACTTTGTTTCAGCTGCGGCGAGGTGTTCTCGAAGCTGGCCGAATGCGAGGGCGGGTGCGGCAACCTGACGACCGACACCGAATTCGATATGTGCCCCTACTGCTTCGAGGTCCGACTCGACAGGTTCTAAGACTGTCATGGCCCTGCGTCACCGTGGGTTAAAATCCCACACCCTCCGCCCGTGAAATGGCCCCTGACCAGTACCAACGGTCAGGGGCCATTGCCACGCCCTGCGCCCGTGACTTACCGTCAGAGACTCCTAAAGTCCGTCTTCTAGGGCACATCAGGGGCACGAGGGGCACGTGTTCGGGGGCCACGTCATCAGACCGACTCGTCGTCTGGGTTCCCCCATCGCGCCCACAGAGTGTGGTGCCAGTAGGTGGCGTCCGGGCCGGGCTTCGAGACTGCTGGCATGGGTCCGGGACTCGTCTCGATGAGGTGCAGCAGGGTCCACGCGACGCCGAAAGAATCGTCTGGGCCGAAGCATGCGGCCAATGCTTCAGCCTCTTCGGCTGTCACCGGTCTGGAGACGGCTTGGAGCTGCTCGTAACGCCTGTCGAGACCCTCCTCGTCAGTGGAGTTCCAGTCGGGAAGAGGGCCAGCTGCAATGAAGGTCTGCACTTCGGGTCTCACCCGAGAATGATCGGCTCCTGCGGTCGGTCGGGCAAGGTGGTGGGGTGATCACGACTCGGGCACGCGCCTACGCGGGTCCCGGTCCGGGCAGGTGGGTAAAGCCGCGGAGCCGCTCGCCCCAGCCCCGGCGGGGTTTTGGGCTCTGCCCTTGTCTGGCCTCTGCTGCCGGCGCGGCCGAGGCGCCGCCGGAGCGAGGCGAAGAGAGGAGCGTCGGCGAGCGGCCAGGGCCGCGCGCTGGCGCGCTGCGCGCGCCTTGATGTAGTAGCGAAACTCGCAACAGGCCGCCCCCTCCCGCGCACATGCACCCGTTGGGAGGGGTAGCCGAGAGCATGATCCGGACCAGGCACAGACCGGATCCGGTCCATGATCAAGAGTCCGCAGGTCAGAAGGTCCCTGGTGGGCGGCCTATTAGGTCTGCCGCGCAAGCTACGCAGGTTCGAACCCTGTACCAGCCACAGGATAGAGAACAGCCCCTGATCTGCGGAAACGCAGGTCGGGGGCTGTTTCGTTTTCCTGCGCTCCGGGGCTCTCCGGGCGGTGGTCGCTTCATGGCGTCAGGAAGAGCTCGTCCAGGTGGCGGGTGAGGATGGCCAGGGCGTCCTCGCCGGTGCGCTGGCCGGCGAGGACGCTGGAGCCGAGGCCGTTGACCATGGCGAGGAGTCCGGCGGCGGTGGTGTCGGGGTCCTTGGCGGGGGAGATCTGTCCGGCCTGCTGGGCTGCGCGAAGCTGCTTGGTGAGGAAGGCCTCCAGGATCCGGGGCTGCTGGGCGCCGTGCTTCTCCAGGACTTCGGGGTCGCCGAGCACCAGGGCGTAGTAGGCGGCGTAGGTGCGGGTGATCCGACGGCTCTCCGGGTCGGTGGGCAGGATGCAGGAGAGGACGGCGGTCACGGTGCCGCGCGGGGTGGGCGGGGTGCCGGCGGCTTCGATCCAGCGGGCCATCCGGGCCTGGAGTTGGGCGCCGAGTCTGGTCAGTGCGTCGAGCAGCAGACCCTGCTTGGACTCGAAGTAGTACTGGACCAGGCGCAGGGAGACGCCCGCCTCGGTGGCGACCGCCCGCATGCTGGCGGACTGCAGCCCCTGGGTGTCGGCGATCCGGAGCAGGGCTTCGGCGATCTGGCGCCGGCGTTCCTCGTGGTCGGGTCGCGGGTTCACGGGGCCGCCTCCACGGGGTCGGGCTGTCACGGTTCAGGCTCTCTGGTACACCCGTATCATGGCGTGATACAGATGTATCATGCGAATCAGCCAGTTCAGGAACGAGCAGGCCGGCGAACGGTTCCGGGCTGTGTACGAGCGGACGTTGACGGACCTGTGGCCCGGTCCGCGTACGGCGCTGGACCTGCCGACCGCGTACGGGACCACCCGCGTCTACCGGGCCGGTCCTCCGGGAGGCGAGCCGATCGTGCTGCTGCCCGGCTCGGGCGGGAACGCGTTGATGTGGCACCGGTACGTCGAGGCGCTGGCCCGGCACCGCCCGGTGTTCGCGGTCGATCCGGTCGGCGAGCCGGGCGCGAGCGTGCAGAGCGCTCCGATCGGTGGTGGTGAGGACGGCGCCGCCTGGCTGGAGGAGGTCCTGGCCGGGCTGGAGGTGTCGGCCGCCCACGTCGTCGGCTGCTCGTACGGCGGCTGGCTGGCGCTGAGCCACCACCTCCACCGCCCGGGCCGGACGGCCTCGCTGACTCTGTTGGACCCCGCGGGCTTCGCCGGGTTCGGACCTCGCTTCTACGCCTGGCTGATCGCCGGCGGACTCGCCGCGGCGGCGCCGCGCCCGCTCCGCCCGCGACTGGCCCGGCTGGTCGGCAACAGCGCCGTCCTGGAGAGCGAACTGATGGGGCTGATGCGGGCGTCGATGGGGTTTCGCCGCGCGCTCCCGGTGCCGCCGGTCTTCTCGGACGAGGAGCTGGGCCGCATCCGGGTCCCTGTGCTGTTCCTGCTCGGCGCGCGCAGCGCGATGCACGATGCGCGCGAGGTCGCGGTCCGGATCGGCGGGCTGGTGCCCTCGGCCCGGGTGGAGGTCGTGCCGGGCGCCGGTCATGCGCTGCCGACCGACTGCCCGGAGCTGGCGATCGAGCGGATCCTCGAAACGGCCGGGGTGGAACAAGGCCCCAGGCGGCGGGAGGGCCGGGTCAGCCGTGGGTGGTCTGGCGGGGGAGGGCGAGGGTGACGGTGTCGGCGAACTCGCGGACGGCGCTGGTGCGGCTGACCACCCGGCCGCTGTGGATGACGAGTCGGCTGTGGCCACCGGAGAGGGCGCCGGTCAGGCTGTCGCCGCGGACGGCGAGCAGTTCGGCCGGGAAGCCGGCGTCCACCCGGACGGGTGGGAGGCCGAGGGCGGCCCTGGCCTGGCCGGAGACGGCGTCGTAGGCGGCCTCGGGGCTGAGCGCGCCGCCGGCGGCGAGCACGTGGGCGGCCTCCAGCGGGTCGGCCCGGCCGACCGGGTTGGCGGGGTCGCGCAGGGCGCCGCCGCCGGCGGTGAGGGGGACCCGGGCGTCGCTCAGTTCCCGTACCAGGGAGGGGCGCAGGCCGGGCGGGGGGCCTTCGAGGCCGGTGCAGCCGCCGTTCTGGGGCAGGCAGACGACGCGCATGCCGGCGGTGGCGAGCACGGTGCAGCCGCCGGGGGTGAGCGAGCTGCACGGCCCGAGCGTCACCCGGGGCCGGTGGGGGGCCAGGGCGGCGGCGAGGCGGGCGAGTTGGGCCTGGTCGGCGCCGGCGGTGTGCAGGTCGACGGGGCAGTCGGCCTCGCCGGCGGCCTCGACCAGGATCTGCACGTAGCCGATCGGGTCGGGGTCGAGGTCGGGGCAGCCGCCGGCCGCGTCGGCGCCGAGCCGGAGCGCCTCGCGGAGCTGCGCGCGGCCGTCGGCGCCGGCCAGGCCGGTGAGCAGGCGGGGCATGGCGACGGCCTGGAGGTCGGCGAGCCCGCGCAGGGTCTGGCGGGCGGTCAGGACGGCCTCCAGGCGGCGCAGCCCGTGGACGTCGCCGATCCGGACGTGGGTGCGCTGGGCGGTGGCGCCGTAGCCGAGGGAGGTGAGGGCGGCCTCGGTGACCCGGCGGACCAGGTCGGCGGGGTCGTCCGGGGGCGGGCCGGGCAGGGCGGCGGAGAAGGCGGTGTCGTAGTGGCCGTGGGGTTCGGCGGGGGCGGGCAGCAGGAGGTAGCCGCCGAGGTCGATCCGGGCGCCGGTGGTGACAGTGGGCCGTCCGGGGGTGACGGGCAGCGGGCCGAGGCTGCCGACGGTACCGACGGCCTGGATGCGGTCGCCGCTGATCCGGACGTCCACCACCCGTCCGTCGATCAGCCGCGCGCCGGTGAGGAGCAGGACCGGGCCGTGTTCGAGCGGGTTGCCGGACGGCCCCTGGTCCGGCCCCTCGGCCGGTGAGCTGTCCGTCATGCGACCTCCTCGCGGCCGGCGGGTGTACTCGCAAGATCACTGACGATCGAGCCTATTGCGGCCCCGGCCGGGACGCTCGGAGGCGGGCATAAGTCGTATCGGTCGGGCCGCCCGGCGCCTCTCAGGTCGGGCCGCCCGGTACCTCCCGGGTCGGGCCGCCCGGCGCCTCGCAGGTCGGGCGGGTCGGAGCGTCCCGGACCGGGCGGTCGGGAGCGTCCCGGGCCGCGCCGCCGTGCGCGCCCGTCGCGCCGATCGGCGGGGTGCGGCCCGCAGGTCATCGAGACCGGGAGCCGGGCAGCTCGAACGGACGTGCCGGACGGGTGCGTCAGTACGACCCCGCCGACCTGCGGAGATCCGGCCCGGATACGGATTTCACCTCTGGCCGGGAAACGTGTAATCTCTTCCTCGTTCGCCCCTATAGCTCAGTCGGTAGAGCGTCTCCATGGTAAGGAGAAGGTCTGCGGTTCGATTCCGCATGGGGGCTCTGGTGAGAGGCTTCCGCTTCGGCGGTCGCTGATCATCTAAGCGGTGTAGCTCAGTTGGTAGAGCAAGCGGCTCATAATCGCTGTGTCACCGGTTCAAGTCCGGTCACCGCTACCCCGCGTAGTCGATCGGGGGGTCACTCTCCCGATCGGCTACTCTTGTCTGTGTTCTTATTCGTTGTCCCAGGAAGGCACTCCCGTGGCTGCCACCGACGTCCGCCCGAAGATCACGCTGGCCTGCGTGGAGTGCAAGGAGCGGAACTACATCACCAAGAAGAACCGGCGCAACGACCCGGACCGTCTTGAGATGAAGAAGCACTGCCCGCGTTGCAACGCCCACACGGCGCACCGCGAGACCCGCTGACTTTGCCTCGACTCCAGGCCGCACCCCACTCGGGGCGCGGCCTGGAGTCATTTCTGCGTCCCCTTCGTGACGATGCCCCGAGTGACGATCCTTCAGAGGAGTAGGCCCATGCCGCTCGATCCCTCGTTCATCGGGCGGACGTATCCGCCCACCGAGCCGTACGAGGTCGGCCGCGAGAAGATCCGCGAGTTCGCCGTCGCGGTGGGTGACGCCAACCCCGCGTACACCGACCGGGAGGCGGCCAAGTCGCTCGGCCACCCGGACGTCATCGCGCCGCCGACCTTCCCGTTCGTGATCACGTACGGCGCGGCGGCCCAGGTGGTGAACGACCCCGAGCTCGGGCTGGACTACAGCCGGGTGGTGCACGGCGACCAGAAGTTCTCGTACACCCGGCCGGTGCGGGCGGGTGACCGGCTGGCGGTGACCGTGAGCATCGACGCGATCAAGTCGCTGGCCGGCAACGACGTGCTGACGGTCCGTGGCGAGGTGCACGACGAGAGCGGCGAGCACGTGGTGACCGCGATCATGACGCTGGTCGCCCGGGCGGCCGACGAGGCGGGGGAGTGACGATGGCGATCAGCTTCGACGAGGTCGAGGTCGGCACCGAGCTGCCGGCGCAGTCGTTCCCGGTGACTCGCGCCACCCTGGTGCAGTACGCGGGCGCCTCGGGCGACTTCAACCCGATCCACTGGAACGAGAAGTTCGCGCTGGAGGTCGGCCTGCCCGACGTCATCGCGCACGGCATGTTCACCATGGCCGAAGCGGTCCGGGTGGTCACCGACTGGGTGGGCGACCCGGCCGCGGTGGTCGAGTACGGCGTCCGCTTCACCAAGCCGGTGCCGGTGCCGAACGACGGCGTGGGCGCGGTGATCGAGGTCACCGGCAAGGTGGCCGCGCTGCTGGAGGACCGCAAGGTCCGGGTCGACCTGGTGGCGACCAGCGGCGGGCAGAAGGTGCTCGGCATGTCGCGCGCCGTGGTCCGACTGGCCTGAGGTGCGCCGGAAGGGGCGCGAGGGAGATCTCTCGCGCCCCTTTCGCCCGTTCGGAGGTCTTCGGCGGTTGGCCGTGCTTCTTTTGGGGCAGCCGTGCTCCTCTTGCGAAAGTAGTGATTGGCCACTAACTTGAATTCCATGGTTCGGATGACGGCGGAGGAGCGGCGCGAGAGCGTCATCCGCGCGGCGATGGTCGAGTTCGCCCGCGGTGGGTACCGCGGCACGTCCACCGAGGCGATCGCCAAGCGGGTGGGCGTCTCGCAGCCGTACCTGTTCCGCCTCTTCCCGAGCAAGCAGGCGATCTTCCGGGCGGCCTCCGAGCGGTGCATGCAGGAGACCTGGCAGGCCTTCGACAGCGCGTCCGAGGGGCTCACCGGCGAGGCGGCCCTGGAGGCCATGTCCGCGGCCTACCTCGCGCTGATCGAGGACCGCGAGCGGTTGATGATGCAGATGCAGATCTACGTCTCGGTGTTCGCCGCCGAGGCGGGCGGCGACCAGGAGATCGGGGACGCGGCGCGGGCCGGCTGGCTCGAGCTGTTCGACCGGATCCGGATCCGGCTCGGTGGCGACACCGAGGAGGCGACCCGGTTCATGGCGTACGGGATGCTGATCAACACCCTGGTGGCGATGGGCTACCCGCCGGACCACCGGATCTGGGCGGGCTTCGAGAGCCCGAAGCACCCGGACGCCGACGGCTGCGTCCCGAAGTCCGACTGAAGGTCGCGCCTGCCCTGGCGCGTCCTTTTTTCGGCCCATGAAAGTTATTGAGCAATAACTACCTAGAGGCCCGAGGGGCACCCGATGAAGGACAAGCAAGCACTCTGGACGCTGGTGATCGCCAGCGTGGCCGGCTTCATGGCCGGCCTGGACAACCTGGTGGTGACCACCGCCCTGCCCGCCATCCGGCAGGAGCTCGGCGGCGGACTCTCCGACCTGGAGTGGACGGTCAGCGCCTACACCCTCACCTTCGCCGTCCTGCTGATGCTCGGCGCCGCGCTCGGCGACCGCTTCGGCCGCCGCCGGCTCTTCGTCGGCGGACTCGCCGTCTTCACCCTCGGCTCGGCCGGCGCCGCGCTCGCCCCGAACATCGGGACCCTGATCGCCGCCCGCGCCGTCCAGGGCAGCGGAGCGGCCGTGATGATGCCGCTCACCCTCACCCTGCTCACCGCCGCCTTCCCCGCCGCCAAGCGCGGCCTGGCCTTCGGCATCTGGTCCGGCGTCAACGGCCTGGCCATCGCCACCGGACCGCTGATCGGCGGCACCCTCACCGAACACTTCTCCTGGCAGTGGATCTTCTGGCTGAACGTCCCGATCGGCCTGCTGCTGCTCCCGCTCGCCCGCTCCCGCCTGGCCGAGAGCCGCGGCGTCAACCCGCGGCTGGACGTCCCCGGCACCGCCCTGGTCAGCCTCGGCCTCTTCGGCCTGGTGCTCGGCCTGATCCGCGGCAACCCCGACGGCTGGACCAGCCCGCTGGTGCTCGGCTCGCTGACCCTCGGCGTCCTGCTGATCGCCGCCTTCGTCGGGTACGAGCTGCGCGTGGCCGCCGCCCCGATGCTGCCGATGCGGATGTTCCGCAGCCGCACCTTCTCCGCGGTGAACGCCACCGGCCTGCTGATGTTCCTCGGGATGTTCGGCTCGATCTTCCTGATCAGCCAGTACCTGCAGAACGTCGGCGGGTACTCCCCGCAGGCGGCCGGTGTCCGGATGCTGCCCTGGACCGCCATGCCGCTCGTCGTCGCCCCGATCGCCGGCCTGCTCTCCGACCGGATCGGCGGCCGCCCGATCGTCATCACCGGGCTGGTGCTGCAGGCCCTCGGCCTGGGCGCGTTCGCCCTGATCGCCGACCGCACCACCGCGTACGGGCCGACCGTCCCGGTCCTGGTGGTCTGCGGCATCGGCATGGGGCTCTACTTCGCGCCGATGGCCGGCCTGGTGATGTCCGGCGTACGGACCGCGGAACAGGGCATCGCCTCCGGCGCCAGCAACGCCCTGCGCGAGGTCGGCGGCGCCCTCGGCGTGGCCGTGCTCTCCGCCGTCTTCTCGGCGCAGGGCGGCTACGGCAGCGCCCGGATGTTCACCGACGGCATGGTGCCCGCCCTGTACGTGGGCGCGGCGACCGTCGGGGCCGCCGCGGTGGCCGCCGCCCTGATCCCGCGCAGCCGCGCGGCCCGGACCCTCGGGCCGGACGCCGACCCGGTGCGGACCGCCCCGCAGCCGGCGCACCGCTAGCCACGTCCCACGACAGTCGAAAGACAGAAAAAGAGGACAACGGAGATGCCCACCATCCCCTGGACCGCCGGCCCGGCCACCGACCCGCACGGGGACGTGATCGTGATGGCGTCGCAGTTCCGGCTGCGGAGCTTGCGGCATGTGCCCGGCTTCCTGCGGGCCGCGCTGGCGATCCGGCGGCAGACGAGACGGGCACCCGGCGCGGTCGGGGTGAGCCTGCGGGCCGCCCCGCTGCGGCGGACCTTCTGGACCCTCTCCGCCTGGGAGAGCCGGGAGGCGATCGACGCCCTGGTGGCCGCCGAGCCGCACCGGACCGTGATGCGGACCATGCGCCCGGCCATGGCCAGTGCGGTCTTCACCTTCTGGGAGACGCCCGCCGACCGCCTGCCCGGCTGGCCCGAAGCCGACCGACGGCTCGCCGAGCAGCAGCGGGTCACCCCGTAGTCTGGGGTCGTGCTTGTTGAACACGACGCCCCGCTCGCCCCGCTCACCACGCTCCGGCTCGGCGGCCCCGCCCGCCGACTGGTGACCGCCACCACCGACGAGGAGATCGTCGAGACCGTGCGCGCGGCCGACGCGGCGGGGGAGCCGCTGCTGGTCATCGGCGGCGGCTCCAACCTGGTGATCGGCGACGCCGGCTTCGACGGCACCGTCCTGCGGATCGCCACCCGCGGCTTCGCCCTCGACGGCACCCTGTTGGAACTCGCCGCCGGCGAGGTCTGGGCCGACGCCGTGGCCCGCACCGTCGACGAGGGGCTGGCCGGCATCGAGTTCCTGGCCGGGATCCCCGGCTCCGCCGGTGCCACCCCCGTGCAGAACGTCGGCGCGTACGGCCAGGAGGTCGCCGAGACGATCACCGAGGTGGTCGCCTACGACCGGGTCCGGTACGAGACCGTCACCCTCACCGGCGCCGACTGCGCCTTCTCCTACCGGCACAGCCGTTTCAAGGCGGACCCCGAGCGCCATGTGGTGCTCCGGGTCCGCTTCCGGCTCACCGACGCCGGCGGGCAGTCCTCGCCGATCAAGTACGCGGAGGTCGCCCGGACGCTCGGTGTCGAGGCGAACCGGTCGGTGGACCTGCGGACGGCACACGACACCGTGCTGAAGCTGCGGGCCGGCAAGGGCATGGTGCTGGACCCCGAGGACCACGACACCTGGTCGGCCGGCTCCTTCTTCACCAACCCGATCCTCACCGACACCCAGTACCGCGCCTTCCAGGACCGGCTGGGCGAGGTGACCGCCCCCGCCTTCCCGGCGGGGGACGGCCGCACCAAGACCTCGGCCGCCTGGCTGATCGACCACGCCGGCTTCGGCAAGGGCCACGGCAGCGGCCCGGCCACCCTCTCCACCAAGCACACGCTCGCGCTCACCAACCGCGGCGCCGCGACCACCGAGGACCTGTTGGCGCTGGCGCGCGAGGTCCGCGACGGCGTTCGCGCGGCGTTCGGGGTGGAGCTGGTGAACGAGCCGGTGATGGTGGGCGTCGCGCTGTAGGCGCCCCGGTCCTCAGTTCACGAGCCAGGCGTCGATGTCGGCCAGGATCTCCTTCTGGACGTGCTCCGGCGCGCGCGAGCCCCGCACGGACTGGCGGGCCAGTTCGGCGAGTTCGGCGTCGGAGAAGCCGTGCACGTCGCGGACCAGGTCGTACTGGGCGGCGAGCCGGGAGCCGAACAGCAGCGGGTCGTCGGCGCCGAGCGCGAGCGGGACGCCGGCGTCGAAGAGGCGTCGCAGCGGGACGTCCTCGGCCTGCTCGTAGACGCCGAGCGAGACGTTGGAGGAGGGGCACACCTCGCAGGTGATCTGCCGGTCGGCGAGCCGCTGGAGCAGCCGCTCGTCCTCGGCGGCGCGCACGCCGTGCCCGATCCGGCCGGCGCCGAGGTCGTCCAGGCAGTCGCGGACGGATTCGGGGCCGGCGAGTTCGCCGCCGTGCGGGGCGGCGAGCAGGCCGCCGCCGCGGGCGATGGCGAAGGCGCGGTCGAAGTCGCGGGCGAGGCCGCGCCGCTCGTCGTTGGAGAGGCCGAAGCCCACCACGCCCTGGTCGGCGTAGCGGACGGCGAGGCGGGCCAGGGTGCGGGCGTCCATCGGCGACTTCATGCGGTTGGCGGCGACCAGGACGCGGATGCCCACGCCGGTGGCGGCCTCGGCGTCGCGGACGGCGTCCAGGATCAGTTCCAGGGTGGGCGTGAGGCCACCGAGCCGGGGCGCGTACGAGGTCGGGTCGACCTGGATCTCCAGCCAGCGGGAGCCGTCGCGGCGCTCGTCCTCGGCGGTCTCCCGGATCAGTCGGCGGATGTCGGACTCGTCGCGCAGGCAGGACCGGGCGGAGTCGTACAGGCGCTGGAAGCGGAACCAGCCGCGCTCGTCGGTGGCGCGCAGCTTCGGCGGTTCGTCCGAGATCAGCGCCTCGGGCAGCCGGACGCCGTGTTTGTCGGCCAGCTCCAGCAGGGTGGCGGGCCGCATCGAGCCGGTGAAGTGCAGGTGCAGGTGGGCCTTCGGGAGGCTCCGGACATCACGCAGGCGATCCATCTGCGAATCCTGCCGCATCGGGCGGGGAAACGGGAACCGCCCCTGTCGCATCCCTCGAAGGGGTGACAGGGGCGGTCGGGCGGGAGCCGGTCAGTCGCGGGCCTCGGCCAGCAGCTTCTGCACCCGGCTGATGCCCTCGACCAGGTCGGCGTCGCCCAGGGCGTAGGACAGCCGCAGGTAGCCCGGGGTGCCGAAGGCCTCGCCGGGGACGACCGCGACCTCGACCTCGTCCAGGATCAGCGCGGCGAGCTCGGCGGAGGTCTGCGGGCGCTTGCCGCGGATCTCCTTGCCCAGCAGGGCCTTGACCGACGGGTACGCGTAGAAGGCGCCCTCGGGCTCGGGGCAGTAGACGCCCTCGATCTCGTTGAGCATCGTCACGATGGTCCGGCGGCGGCGGTCGAACGCGGTCTTCATCTCGTCGACGGCCGACAGGTCGCCGGCGACGGCGGCGATGGCCGCGCGCTGGGCCACGTTGGAGACGTTCGAGGTGGCGTGCGACTGCAGGTTGGCGGCCGCGTTGACGACGTCCTTGGGGCCGATCATCCAGCCCACCCGCCAGCCGGTCATGGCGTAGGTCTTGGCCACGCCGTTGACCACGATGCACTTGTCGGCCAGCTCGGGCAGCAGGGCGGGCAGCGAGGTGAAGGTCGCGTCGCCGTAGACCAGGTGCTCGTAGATCTCGTCGGTGAGCACCCACAGGCCGTGCTCCAGCGCCCAGCGGCCGATCGCCTCGGCCTCGGCCTCGGTGTAGACCGCGCCGGTCGGGTTGGAGGGCGAGACGAAGAGCACCACCTTGGTGTTCTCGGTGCGGGCGGCCTCCAACTGCTCGACCGAGACCTTGTAGCCGGTGGTCTCGTCGGCGACCACCTCGACCGGCACACCGCCGGCGAGCTGGATCGACTCCGGGTAGGTGGTCCAGTACGGCGCCGGGACGATCACCTCGTCGCCCGGGTCGAGGATCGCGGCGAAGGCGTTGTAGATCGCCTGCTTGCCGCCGTTGGTGACCAGCACCTGGGAGGCGTCCACCTGGTAGCCGGAGTCGCGCAGCGTCTTGGCGGCGATGGCGGCCTTGAGCTCCGGGAGGCCGCCGGCCGGGGTGTACCGGTGGTTGGCCGGGTCCTGGCAGGCCGCGACGGCGGCGTCGACGATGTAGCCGGGGGTCGGGAAGTCGGGCTCGCCCGCACCGAAGCCGATGACGGGGCGGCCGGCCGCCTTCAGGGCCTTGGCCTTGGCGTCCACGGCGAGGGTGGCGGACTCGGCGATGGCGCCGACCCGGGCGGAGACCCGGCGGTCGGCAGGGCGGTTGGAGGTGGGTGCGCTCATGTCTGCATCGTTCCAGAACCGCGGAGGCCCGGGCACGACGGTTTCAACATGTGTACGGGGCCGTCCACGATCCGCACTCGTTCGGGCGGCCGGACGTGAATGAGGTTCGACCAAACGGCGAAGAACCCGTACACTCACTGCTCGACGGCTTCCGAACTGCGAATCCTCCCGGCGCGTACAACACGCACCACGGCGGATGCGGTAGGTTGGGGGCCACTGAGGAGCCGACAGGTTCTGAAGGGCACTAGCTCAATTGGTAGAGCACCGGTCTCCAAAACCGGCGGTTGGGGGTTCGAGTCCCTCGTGCCCTGCTGCTTGATCCGCACTGAGCCCGTTCGCTCCACAGAGCGAGCGGGCTTGATGCGGAGAGGGCCCCACCAAGCACTGCCTTTTCGCCGGATCGCCCGTGCTACCCAGCACGGACCTCGGCAGGACCCGGATTCAGGTGAGGACGAGTGACGGAGACCACGGGCTCCACCGCGACGCCTGAGAGCGGCAACCCCGAGGGTGCCGACGTGGCGGACGAGACCACGCCTGCGGATGGCAAGCTCTCCCGGCGTGACCGGCGGCGTGCCAACAAGGCCTCCGCGGGCGACGGTTCGAAGAAGTCCGGCAAGCGGGCCAAGAAGGGCCTGTTCGCACGGATCGCGATCTTCTACCGCCAGATCATCGCCGAGCTGCGCAAGGTCGTCTGGCCGAGCCGCAACGAGCTGGTCCAGTACACCACCGTCGTGGTCACCTTCGTGATCGTGATGATGCTGCTGGTGGCCGGCCTCGACTGGGGCTTCTCGAAGCTCAGCTTCTGGATCTTCGGCTGACGCCGGATCCTCCGAAAGACCTCACCCCGACCCGGGCCGATCGAATCGGCCCGGGTCGAGCTGTCGGTGCGAACCGCACGAACCGGACGAGACGGCTACCGTTGACTCGGTACTGTTGAGGTATCCGTTCCACAACCAGGAAAGAAGCAGCGACCGTGTCTGAGTCCCCCCTGTACGACGCCGACGAGACCGTCCGCGAGGCGGATGTCGCCGCCGAGCTGGACGCGGCCGAGGCTGCCGATGCCGAGGCCGCCGAGGAGATCGTGGACGCCGCGGACGCCGATGTGGACGAGGCCGAGGCCGCCGACGAGGCCGAGGCGGACGTGCCGGCCGAGGAGGCCGCGCTGCACGAGGTCGGCGAGGGGGAGGCCGATGAGGCTGCCGACGAGGCCGAGGCCGAGCCCGCCGTCGAGAGCGACCCGGTGGCCGAGTTCCGCGAGCAGCTCCGGATCGCCCCGGGCGAGTGGTACGTCATCCACACCTACGCCGGCTACGAGAACCGGGTGAAGCAGAACCTGGAGCAGCGCGCCGTCTCGCTGAACGTCGAGGACTACATCTTCGAGTCCCAGGTTCCGCAGGAGGAGGTCGTCCAGATCAAGAACGGCGACCGCAAGACCATCCGGCAGAACAAGCTCCCCGGCTACGTCCTGGTGCGCATGGACCTCACCCCGGAGTCCTGGGGCGTCGTCCGCAACACCCCCGGTGTCACCGGCTTCGTCGGCAACGCCTACGACCCGTACCCGCTGACGCTGGACGAGGTCGTCAAGATGCTTGCCCCGGACGTCGAGCGCGCCGCGGCCAAGGAGGCCGGCAAGGCCTCGCCGATCCGCCCGGTCGAGGTCCAGGTGCTGGACTTCGAGGTCGGCGACTCGGTCACCGTCACCGACGGTCCGTTCGCCACCCTGCAGGCGACCATCAACGAGATCAACCCCGACTCGAAGAAGGTCAAGGGCCTGGTCGAGATCTTCGGCCGGGAGACCCCGGTCGAGCTCTCCTTCGACCAGATCCAGAAGAACTGATCGTCCGATCGTCGGATCCGGGGCGGGGCCAGGGGGCCCTGCCCCGGATTCGTTTTGGTCCAGGACCGCATGAGCGGTTAGCCTGGTCCGATGTGTGTGTTGGCAGCCGCATGTCGCTGCGGCGGCGCACACACCAGCAATCACCTCTCGGAAGGACCCGGAGAGAAATGCCTCCCAAGAAGAAGAAGGTCACGGGGCTTATCAAGCTCCAGATCAACGCCGGTGCGGCCAACCCGGCGCCGCCGGTCGGCCCCGCGCTGGGCCAGCACGGCGTCAACATCATGGAGTTCTGCAAGGCCTACAACGCGGCCACCGAGTCGCAGCGCGGCATGATCGTGCCGGTGGAGATCACGGTCTACGACGACCGCTCCTTCACCTTCATCACGAAGACGCCGCCGGCCGCGCGCCTCATCCTGAAGGCCGCCGGCATCGACAAGGGCTCCAGCGAGCCGCACAAGACCAAGGTCGCCAAGCTGACCTCGGCGCAGGTGCGCGAGATCGCCACGGTGAAGATGCCCGACCTGAACGCCAACGACCTGGACGCGGCGGAGAAGATCATCGCCGGCACCGCCCGGTCGATGGGCATCACCGTCGAGGGCTGATCACCCCTTCTCGTCCACCGTGGTAGGGCCTGCGCGGCCCGTGAACACCACGAACTCCATCCATTTCAGGAGCAGCAGTGAAGCGCAGCAAGGCTCTCAAGGCCGCGGACGCCCAGGTCGACCGCAGCCGCATCTACGCCCCGCTCGAGGCCGTCCGCCTCGCCAAGGCGACCTCCACCACCAAGTTCGACGGCACCGTCGAGGTCGCCATGCGTCTGGGTGTCGACCCGCGCAAGGCCGACCAGATGGTCCGCAGCACCGTCATCCTCCCGCACGGCACCGGTAAGACCGCTCGGGTCCTGGTCTTCGCGACCGGCGAGCGTGCCGAGGCCGCGCGTGCTGCGGGCGCCGACATCGTCGGCTCGGACGAGCTGATCGACGAGGTCGCCAAGGGCCGTCTGGACTTCGACGCCGTCGTCGCCACCCCGGACCTCATGGGCAAGGTCGGCCGCCTCGGCCGCGTGCTCGGTCCCCGTGGCCTGATGCCGAACCCGAAGACCGGCACCGTGACCCCGGACGTGGCCAAGGCCGTGAACGAGATCAAGGGCGGCAAGATCGAGTTCCGCGTCGACAAGCACTCGAACCTCCACCTGATCATCGGCAAGACCTCGTTCTCCGACGAGCAGCTGGTGGAGAACTACGGCGCCGCGCTCGAGGAGGTCCTCCGGGCCAAGCCGGCCGCCGCCAAGGGCCGTTACATCAAGAAGATCGCGTTCTCGACCACCATGGGCCCCGGCGTCCAGGTCGACCCGAACCGCACCCGCAACCTCCTCGTCGAGGAGGACCCGGCTGCGGTCTGACCCTCTCGCTGAGAGCGTCCGATCTGCGTACCAGGTCTGAAACAACGGGCCCGTACCCCCCTGGGGTGCGGGCCCGTTGCCCTGTCCGTCGACTAGAGTCCTCTCGCTCGTATGAGAAAAAGCTAAGAGGGGGACTCTTCATGCGCACCCTGCGTATCGCCTCGGCCGTTGCCGTCTCGGCCCTGCTGGTCGGCGGCCTGACCGCGTGCAACGGCAAGTCCGGCAGCGGCCAGGACGCCAAGGCCGGCGCCTCGGCCGCGGCCTCGGCGGGCGCCTCGGGCGCCGCGAACGGCGCGTCCGCCGGCGCCGGTGCCGCGGCCGGCAAGGACCTCGCGCCGAAGGAGGCGCTGCTCGCCTCCGCCGCCGTGATGGACAAGCTCGGCAGCGCGAAGCTCACCACCAAGGGCGCCACCGCCGACGACTCGGGCACCGGTGCCATCGTCTGGAAGGCCCCGCAGGCGTTCCAGATCACCACCAAGAACGAGGGCAAGGACTACCAGGTCCTGTTCACCGGCGACGTCATGTACGTCGGCGCCACCCCCGAGCTGGCCTCGGTGGCCGGCGGCAAGAAGTGGATGAAGATCGACCTCAAGGCGGCCGCCGCCTCCGGTGCCCCGGGCACCGAGGACGCCGGTTCCTTCGCCGCGATGACCCAGCTGATGAACCCGGCGGTTCAGCTGGCCGTGGCCGCGCCCAACGCCACCAAGGTCGGCGCGGAGAAGGTCGACGGGGTGGACACCGTGCACTACCGCAGCCAGGTCGACATCGACGCGCTGGTCGCCGGCATGACGCTGGCCCCGGACATGAAGGCCAAGGTCACGGAGCAGCTGAAGAAGGACGGCACCAAGACCACCTTCGACCTGTGGATCAACGCCAAGGGCGAGCTGGTCCAGCAGTCCGGCACCGAGCTGGGCGCCGGTGGCGCCGGCGCCACCACGGTCAAGTACAGCGAGCTGGGCACCGTGACCGCGCCCAAGGCCCCGGCCGCGAGCGATGTCTTCGACCTGGCCGACCTGATGAAGCAGCTCGGTCAGCACTGACCTGGTGCCGCGCCGGCGCCGGCCGCCCCGGGTGCTCACGGGCACCCGGGGCGGTCGGCCGTCGCGGCCCGGGGCACGCATGGCATGGTGGGGGTCCCGCGCGGATGCGCGGGCAGACGCGCGACGGCGGACGGAGAGGGGGAGGGGACCGATGGCGGCACGGTGGCGTACGGCGGCGGTCGTGGTGCTCTCCGCACTGCTCGCGGCCGGCTGCGCGAGCGGCGGGTCCAAGACCCCGGACGCACCCAGCAGCCCGGCGGCGAGCACCGCGCTGGCCACCCCCACCGACCGCTCCCCGCACGGGGTGCTGCTCTCCGCCCAGCTCGCCGTCCACGACGCCCGCCGGGCCGCCTTCCGCTACTCGCTCGGCGGCGAGCACGTCCAGGGCACGGTGTTCTGGGCGCCCAAGACGGTGCTCCAGCTGAAGCGCGACACCTCGGCGGTCCAGCTGATCGTGCTGGACACCTCCGCCTACCTGGGGGGCGACCAGGCGACCGCCGAGCGGCTCGGCGGCCGGCACTGGGAGAAGTACCCGGGCAAGGAGGTCCCGTACTCGGGCCTGGTCGACCGGCTCAATCCGCTGGTCGCGGTGACCGCGGCGGCCGCCGCCGACACCCCCGAACTGGTCGGCGAGGAGAAGCTCCAGGACTCCACCGCCCAGCACTACCGGGTGACCACCACCGCCGCCGGGTACGCGGCCGCCCAGACCCAGCTCTCGGCCGCCCGCCGGCAGGCCCTGGAACAGGCGCTCGGGCCGGGCCCGGTGGTGCTCGACCTCTGGCTGAACGACAAGGACCAGCCGGTCCAGGTCCGCCGCTCGGCGTCGTCCGGCACCGACGTGATCGGGTACGCCGAGTACGGCGGCCCGCTGTCGGTCCAGGCCCCGGCCGAGGCGGACACCGCGGACGCCGCCGGACAGAGCCTCCCGCCGGTCGCGCCCTGAAGGCGCGGCACCGGGGGAGCGGATTTTGTGCTGCGCGGCTCGGCGGGTACGGTGGTGTCTGCCAAAGACCGCTGGTCGTGGCCTTCGCCCGCAAGGGTGTCGGCACCGAAGGTTCCGCGCTTGCGCGGGCGGCCCGCGCAGGTTGTCTGGAGCTACTGATTTCCGGCCTTTCGAGGCCGTTGAGGTCCTGCGAGCCCCGTGCGCCTGCGCACGGGGCTCTTTCGTCTTCCCGCGGTCGATGGCGCCGAATGGTCGACTTCTCGAAGGTCGGCCCGACTTCGACATCACGGAAGGAGGCGTAAGCCTATGGCCAGGCCCGACAAGGCTGCTGCCGTCGCCGAGATCACGGACATGTTCCGTGGCTCGAACGCGGCCGTGCTGACCGAGTACCGCGGTCTCTCGGTGAAGCAGGTCAAGACCCTGCGTCGCTCGCTGGGCGAGAACGCCCAGTACGCCGTGGTGAAGAACACGCTGACCAAGATCGCGGCCAATGAGGCTGGGATCTCCGGGCTGGACGACCTGTTCGCGGGTCCGACGGCTGTCGCCTTCGTCACCGGTGACCCGGTGGAGTCGGCGAAGGCTCTGCGTGACTTCGCCAAGGAGAACCCCGCCCTGATCATCAAGGGTGGTGTCCTTGACGGCAAGGCGCTGACCGCTGACGAGATCAAGAAGCTCGCGGACCTCGAGTCCCGCGAGGTTCTGCTCTCCAAGCTGGCCGGTGCCATGAAGGGCAAGCAGTCCCAGGCTGCCGCGCTCTTCCAGGCTCTGCCGTCGAAGCTCGTCCGTACCGTGGAGGCCCTCCGCGTCAAGGTCGAGGAGGGCGGTGCCGGTACGCCGGCTCCCGCCGCCGAGGAAGCGGCTGCGGAGTAATTCCGCAGGCCAACGCCTCGCTGCGGGCCGTGCGCCCGCCAATCCGAACATCCGGCACCCGCCGATTTAGTGGAAGGACGCCAATCATGGCGAAGCTGTCTCAGGAAGACCTGCTCGCGCAGTTCGAGGAGATGACCCTCATCGAGCTCTCCGAGTTCGTGAAGGCGTTCGAGGACAAGTTCGACGTCACCGCTGCCGCCCCGGCCGCCGCCGTCGTCGTTGCCGGCGGTGCCGGTGGCGCCGAGGCCGCTGTCGAGGAGCAGGACGAGTTCGACGTCATCCTCGACGGTGCGGGCGACAAGAAGATCCAGGTCATCAAGGAGGTGCGCGCCCTCACCTCCCTCGGCCTGAAGGAGGCCAAGGACCTCGTCGACACCGCTGGTGCGAAGGTTCTCGAGAAGGTCGCCAAGGACGTTGCCGAGAAGGCGAAGGCCCAGCTCGAGGGCGCCGGCGCCAAGGTCACCGTCAAGTGACTCCACGCCCTCTCTGAGAGGGCTGCGGGCCGGGCCGATCACCCTTCGGGGTGGTCGGCCCGGCCTTTTGTGCGTCCGGTGGGGGGCTGTGGGCTCCGCCACTGTCCGTGCGGACGGGTATGGTGATCGTCATCGCCGGAACCAGCGGCCACCACGGCGGCTGTAACGCCGCAGAGGTCCCGAGCGATGGGCATTGCGAGGTCCACACCCTGGTGCGGGCCTTGACGAACGGCACGCGGCGCGCGATTCTCGTGGCGCGTGCTGGAAGCGAACCGGTGTCGGATGCATATTCGGCGGCGGCACTGGGAACCTTCTCAGTGACTCGTTGTGAGTGCGGTGGCCCGGCCAGCGAACAGCGCTGACCCGGGCTGTCGGTTGTACGGGAGGAGCGTCCGATTCGGTCTCCGAATCAGGGCTTGTCAACAGTGTCGCCATTGGCTACACTGTCCCTTTGCGCTGCCTGTTAGCTGCTCCGTGACTCGTCGCCCGGAGTGGTCCCTGTCCTGACCTGGGGTTTAACCCCTCGGCTAAGGTCCGGCCGGTATGCGCGTAGTGAGCTCCGAGCCCTCGGAAGGACCCCCCTCTTGGCCGCGCCGCGCAACGCCTCGAACAATTCCGCCGCATCCACCGCCCCGCTCCGCGTCTCGTTCGCGAAGATCAAGGAGCCCCTCGAGGTACCGAACCTCCTCGCCCTGCAGACCGAGAGCTTTGACTGGCTGCTCGGCAATGCGGCCTGGAAGGCCCGGGTCGAGGCGGCGTTGGACTCTGGTCAGGACGTCCCCACCAAGTCCGGTCTGGAGGAGATCTTCGAAGAGATCTCCCCGATCGAGGACTTCAGCGGGTCGATGTCGCTGACCTTCCGCGACCACCGTTTCGAGCCGCCGAAGAACTCCATCGACGAGTGCAAGGACCGCGACTTCACGTACGCGGCCCCGCTCTTCGTCACGGCGGAGTTCACCAACAACGAGACCGGTGAGATCAAGTCCCAGACGGTCTTCATGGGCGACTTCCCGCTCATGACCAACAAGGGCACCTTCATCATCAACGGCACCGAGCGTGTCGTCGTCTCGCAGCTGGTGCGCTCCCCCGGCGTCTACTTCGACTCCACCCTGGACAAGGTGTCCGACAAGGACATCTACTCCGCCAAGATCATCCCGTCCCGGGGTGCCTGGCTGGAGATGGAGATCGACAAGCGTGACATGGTCGGTGTCCGCATCGACCGCAAGCGCAAGCAGTCGGTCACCGTGCTGCTCAAGGCGCTCGGCTGGACCAACGAGATGATTCTCGAGGAGTTCGGCGAGTACGAGTCGATGCGCGCCACCCTGGAGAAGGACCACACCCAGGGTCAGGACGACGCCCTCCTCGACATCTACCGCAAGCTGCGCCCGGGCGAGCCGCCCACGCGTGAGGCCGCGCAGACGCTGCTCGAGAACCTGTACTTCAACCCGAAGCGCTACGACCTCGCGAAGGTCGGCCGCTACAAGGTGAACCGCAAGCTCGGCAACGCGGAGTCGCTCGACTCCGGCGTGCTCACCGAGCCGGACATCATCAACACCATCAAGTACCTGGTGAAGCTGCACGCCGGCGAGACCGAGTGGCGCGATGACGAGGGCCGCGACATCGTCATCGAGGTCGACGACATCGACCACTTCGGCAACCGCCGCCTGCGCAACGTGGGCGAGCTGATCCAGAACCAGGTCCGTACGGGTCTCGCCCGTATGGAGCGCGTCGTGCGCGAGCGCATGACCACCCAGGACGTCGAGGCGATCACGCCGCAGACCCTGATCAACATCCGGCCGGTCGTCGCCTCCATCAAGGAGTTCTTCGGCACCAGCCAGCTGTCGCAGTTCATGGACCAGACGAACCCGCTGTCGGGCCTGACCCACAAGCGCCGTCTGTCCGCCCTCGGCCCCGGTGGTCTGTCCCGTGAGCGGGCCGGCTTCGAGGTCCGTGACGTGCACCCCTCGCACTACGGCCGCATGTGTCCGATCGAGACCCCCGAAGGCCCGAACATCGGTCTGATCGGCTCGCTCGCCTCCTACGGCCGGGTCAACGCCTTCGGCTTCATCGAGACCCCGTACCGCAAGGTCGTCGACGGTGTCGTGACCGAGGCCGTGGACTACCTCACCGCCGACGAGGAGGACCGTTACGTCATCGCGCAGGCCAACGCGCCGCTGACGAACGAGCTCACCTTCGCCGAGCCGCGTGTCCTGGTTCGCCGCCGCGGCGGCGAGATCGACTACATCCCCGGCACCGAGATCGACTACATGGACGTCTCGCCGCGCCAGATGGTGTCGGTCGCGACCGCCATGATCCCGTTCCTCGAGCACGACGACGCCAACCGCGCGCTCATGGGCTCGAACATGATGCGCCAGGCCGTCCCGCTGCTGCGCAGCGAGGCGCCGCTGGTCGGCACCGGCATGGAGTACCGCTGCGCGGTCGACGCCCAGGACGTCATCACGGCCGAGAAGCCGGGTGTGGTCCAGGAGGTCTCCGCCGACTACGTCACCGTGGCCAACGACGACGGCACCTACACCACGTACCGTGCCGCCAAGTTCACCCGCTCGAACCAGGGCACCGCCTTCAACCAGAAGGTGCTCGTGGACGAGGGCGCCCGGGTCGAGGCCGGCCAGGTGCTGGCCGACGGCCCCTGCACCGACCAGGGTGAGATGGCGCTCGGCAAGAACCTCCTCGTGGCGTTCATGTCGTGGGAGGGCCACAACTACGAGGACGCGATCATCCTGTCGCAGCGCCTCGTCCAGGACGACGTCCTCTCCTCGATCCACATCGAGGAGCACGAGGTCGACGCCCGTGACACCAAGCTGGGCCCCGAGGAGATCACCCGGGACATCCCGAACGTCTCCGAGGAGGTCCTCGCCGACCTCGACGAGCGCGGCATCATCCGGATCGGCGCCGACGTCGTCACCGGCGACATCCTGGTCGGCAAGGTCACCCCGAAGGGTGAGACCGAGCTGACCCCGGAGGAGCGCCTGCTCCGCGCGATCTTCGGTGAGAAGGCGCGCGAGGTCCGCGACACCTCGCTGAAGGTGCCGCACGGTGAGTCCGGCAAGGTCATCGGCGTCCGCGTGTTCGACCGCGAGGAGGGCGACGAGCTTCCCCCGGGTGTGAACCAGCTGGTCCGCGTCTACGTGGCCCAGAAGCGCAAGATCACCAACGGTGACAAGCTCGCCGGCCGCCACGGCAACAAGGGTGTCATCTCCAAGATCCTGCCGGTCGAGGACATGCCGTTCCTGGAGGACGGCACCCCGGTCGACATCATCCTGAACCCGCTGGGTGTCCCGTCCCGAATGAACCCGGGACAGGTCCTGGAGATCCACCTCGGCTGGCTCGCCCAGCAGGGCTGGGACGTCTCCGGCCTCGCCGACGAGTGGGCCCAGCGCCTGCAGGAGATCGGCGCGGACAAGGTCGAGGGCGGCACCAACCTCGCCACCCCGGTCTTCGACGGCGCCCGCGAGGACGAGATCACCGGCCTGCTGGACAACACCACCCTCACCCGTGACGGTGAGCGCCTGGTGAACTCCACCGGCAAGGCCCGGCTCTTCGACGGCCGCTCCGGCGAGCCGTTCCCGATGCCGATCTCGGTCGGCTACATGTACATCCTCAAGCTGCACCACCTGGTCGACGACAAGCTGCACGCCCGTTCGACCGGCCCGTACTCGATGATCACCCAGCAGCCGCTCGGTGGTAAGGCGCAGTTCGGTGGTCAGCGCTTCGGTGAGATGGAGGTGTGGGCCCTCGAGGCGTACGGCGCCGCGTACGCGCTCCAGGAGCTCCTCACCATCAAGTCCGACGACGTCCTCGGCCGCGTGAAGGTCTACGAGGCCATCGTCAAGGGCGAGAACATCCCCGAGCCCGGCATTCCCGAGTCCTTCAAGGTCCTCATCAAGGAAATGCAGTCGCTCTGCCTCAACGTGGAGGTGCTGTCCTCGGACGGCCAGTCCATCGAGATGCGGGACTCCGACGAAGACGTGTTCCGCGCCGCCGAGGAGCTCGGCATTGACCTGTCCCGGCGCGAGCCGAGCAGCGTCGAAGAGGTCTGACGGAGGTGGGGCCGGCCTGCGCGTTTGAATTCAACGACGCGACCCAGGCCGGCCCGCCCCCAGGCCCCCCTCAGACCAACAGACAGACTCTCGAATCACGAAAGAGGGCTTGACGACCAGTGCTTGACGTCAACTTCTTCGACGAGCTCCGCATCGGCCTGGCCACCGCCGACGACATCCGCCAGTGGTCGCACGGCGAGGTCAAGAAGCCGGAGACCATCAACTACCGCACGCTGAAGCCCGAAAAGGACGGCCTCTTCTGCGAGAAGATCTTCGGTCCCACCCGGGACTGGGAGTGCTACTGCGGTAAGTACAAGCGGGTCCGCTTCAAGGGCATCATCTGCGAGCGCTGCGGCGTCGAGGTCACTCGCGCCAAGGTCCGCCGCGAGCGGATGGGCCACATCGAGCTGGCCGCCCCGGTGACCCACATCTGGTACTTCAAGGGCGTTCCGTCCCGCCTGGGCTACCTGCTCGACCTGGCGCCGAAGGACCTCGAGAAGGTCATCTACTTCGCCGCCTACATGATCACCTGGGTGGACGACGAGCGTCGCCAGCGCGACCTGCCGTCCCTCGAGGCGCACATCTCGGTCGAGCGCCAGCAGATCGAGAACCGCCGCGACGCCGACCTCGAGGCCCGCGCCAAGAAGGCCGAGACCGACCTGGCCGAGCTGGAGGCCGAGGGCGCCAAGGCCGACGTGCGCCGCAAGGTGCGCGAGGGCGCCGAGCGCGAGATGAAGCAGCTCCGCGACCGCACCCAGCGCGAGATCGACCGCCTGGACGAGGTCTGGACCCGCTTCAAGAACCTCAAGGTCCAGGACCTGGAGGGCGACGAGCTCCTCTACCGCGAGCTGCGTGACCGCTTCGGCACGTACTTCTCGGGCTCCATGGGTGCCGCGGCGCTCAAGGACCGCCTGGAGAGCTTCGACCTGGCCGAGGAGGCCGAGCGCCTCCGCGAGATCATCCGCACCGGCAAGGGCCAGAAGAAGACCCGTGCGCTCAAGCGCCTCAAGGTCGTCTCCGCCTTCCTGCAGACCAGCAACAAGCCCAAGGGCATGGTGCTGGACTGCGTCCCGGTCATCCCGCCGGACCTGCGTCCGATGGTGCAGCTGGACGGTGGCCGCTTCGCGACCTCCGACCTGAACGACCTGTACCGCCGCGTGATCAACCGCAACAACCGCCTGAAGCGCCTCCTCGACCTCGGTGCCCCCGAGATCATCGTGAACAACGAGAAGCGCATGCTCCAGGAGGCCGTCGACGCGCTCTTCGACAACGGCCGTCGTGGTCGCCCGGTCACGGGCCCCGGCAACCGTCCGCTGAAGTCGCTGTCCGACATGCTCAAGGGCAAGCAGGGTCGTTTCCGTCAGAACCTGCTCGGCAAGCGCGTCGACTACTCGGCCCGTTCGGTCATCGTCGTCGGCCCGCAGCTCAAGCTGCACCAGTGCGGTCTGCCCAAGGCCATGGCGCTGGAGCTCTTCAAGCCGTTCGTGATGAAGCGCCTGGTCGACCTGAACCACGCGCAGAACATCAAGTCGGCCAAGCGCATGGTCGAGCGCGCCCGTCCGGTCGTGTGGGACGTCCTCGAAGAGGTCATCGCCGAGCACCCGGTCCTGCTGAACCGTGCGCCCACCCTGCACCGCCTCGGCATCCAGGCCTTCGAGCCGCAGCTGGTCGAGGGCAAGGCCATCCAGATCCACCCGCTCGTCTGCACCGCGTTCAACGCGGACTTCGACGGTGACCAGATGGCCGTCCACCTGCCGCTCTCCGCGGAGGCGCAGGCCGAGGCCCGCATCCTGATGCTGTCCTCGAACAACATCCTCAAGCCGGCCGACGGCCGTCCGGTCACCATGCCGACCCAGGACATGGTGCTCGGTCTGTTCTTCCTCACCTCGGACCGCGAGGAGGTGAAGGGCGGTGGCCGCTCCTTCTCCTCCACCGCCGAGGCGATCATGGCCTTCGACGCCCGCGAGCTGGACGTCCAGGCCCCGATCGACCTGCGGATGCCGGCCGGCACCGTGCCGCCGCGCGGCTGGGTCGCCCCGGTCGACGAGGACGGTCAGTCCACCTGGTTCGAGGGTGAGCCCTTCCGCATCACCACGACCCTGGGCCGCGCGCTCTTCAACGAGCTGCTGCCCGAGGACTACCCGTTCGTCGACTACGAGGTCGGCAAGAAGCAGCTGTCGGCCATCGTCAACGACCTGGCCGAGCGCTACCCCAAGGTCGTCGTCGCCGCGACGCTGGACAACCTGAAGGCGTCCGGCTTCCACTGGTCGACCCGTTCCGGTGTCACCGTCTCGATCTCGGACGTCATCGTCCCGCCGAGCAAGCCCGCCATTCTGGAGGGCTACGAGGCGCAGGCCGAGAAGGTCCAGAAGCAGTACGAGCGCGGTCTGATCACCGACAACGAGCGCAAGTCCGAGCTGGTCGGCATCTGGACCCGCGCGACCAACGAGGTCGCCGAGGCCATGGCCGCGAACTTCCCGAAGACCAACCCCATCTTCATGATGGTCGACTCGGGTGCTCGTGGAAACATGATGCAGATGCGTCAGATCGCCGGTATGCGTGGTCTGGTGTCGAACGCGAAGAACGAGACCATCGCGCGCCCCATCAAGGCGTCGTTCCGTGAGGGTCTCTCCGTGCTGGAGTACTTCATCTCCACCCACGGTGCCCGTAAGGGTCTCGCCGACACCGCCCTGCGTACCGCCGACTCCGGCTACCTCACCCGTCGTCTGGTCGACGTCTCCCAGGACGTCATCATTCGCGAGGAGGACTGCGGCACCGAGCGCGGCCT
The DNA here is from genome assembly GCF_024172095.1 of Kitasatospora cinereorecta. Classification (GTDB taxonomy): domain Bacteria; phylum Actinomycetota; class Actinomycetes; order Streptomycetales; family Streptomycetaceae; genus Kitasatospora; species Kitasatospora cinereorecta. The sequence continues at coordinate 192,694 of NZ_JAMZDX010000003.1, forward strand.
CAAGCTGTCGATCGGTTCCGTGGGCGCCGACGGCGTGCTGCGCAAGGCCGACGACGTCGAGACCAGCGTCTACGCCCGCATGCTCGCCGAGGACATCACGGTGGACGGCAAGCTCCTTGCCACCGCCAACACCGACCTCGGTGACGTGCTGATCGACGAGCTGATCCGCCACGACATCAGCGAGGTCAAGACCCGCTCGATCCTCACCTGTGAGTCGGCGGTCGGCACCTGCGCCATGTGCTACGGCCGCTCGCTGGCCACCGGCAAGCTGGTCGACATCGGTGAGGCGGTCGGCATCATCGCCGCCCAGTCCATCGGTGAGCCCGGCACCCAGCTGACCATGCGTACCTTCCACACCGGTGGTGTGGCCGGTGACGACATCACCCAGGGTCTGCCGCGTGTCGTCGAGCTCTTCGAGGCCCGTACCCCCAAGGGTGTGGCCCCGATCTCGGAGGCGCAGGGCCGGGTCCGCATCGAGGACACCGAGAAGACCCGCAAGATCGTCGTCACGCCGGACGACGGCAGCGACGAGATCGCCTACCCGGTCTCCAAGCGTGTGAAGCTGCTCGTCAGCGAGGGCGAGGCGGTCGAGGTCGGCCAGAAGCTGACCGTCGGTGCCACCAACCCGCACGACGTCCTGCGCATCATGGGCCAGCGTGCCGTCCAGATCCACCTGGTCGCCGAGGTCCAGAAGGTCTACAACTCGCAGGGTGTGTCGATCCACGACAAGCACATCGAGATCATCATCCGGCAGATGCTCCGCCGCGTGACGATCATCGAGTCGGGCGACGCCGAGCTGCTCCCGGGCGAGCTCGTCGAGCGCGGCCGCTTCGAGACCGAGAACCGTCGTGTGGTCTCCGAGGGCGGTCACCCCGCCTCCGGCCGTCCGCAGCTGATGGGTATCACCAAGGCCTCGCTGGCCACCGAGTCCTGGCTGTCGGCCGCCTCCTTCCAGGAGACGACCCGGGTCCTCACCGACGCGGCGATCCACGCCAAGTCGGACCCGCTGCTGGGCCTCAAGGAGAACGTCATCCTCGGTAAGCTCATCCCGGCCGGTACGGGTCTGCCCCGCTACCGCAACATCCGGGTCGAGCCGACCGAGGAGGCCAAGGCCGCCATGTACTCGGCCGTCGGCTACGACGACTACGACCTGTCGCCCTTCGGCGCCGGCTCCGGCCAGGCGGTCCCGCTGGACGACTACGACTACGGCCCGTACACCGGCTGAGTCTCCCTCCTTGCCCGGCATCGGGCAGGAGGGGCCCATGCTCCTGAACCGCAGGGCGGTCACCCCACTCGGGGTGGCCGCCCTGCGGCGTTTGTGCGTCCGCTCGGCCTGATCCCTCGTGCGGGGGAGTGGGCGGGATGGGTCCGGTGGGGGATCCGGAGCGGCGGGCGGGCGGGGGAGGCTGCTCGGGTGGGCGCGGAGGGGCCGGGCCCGGGACGGGAGGGGCCGTGATGCGGCGGGCGTGGGCGTGGGTCGGGGTGGCCGCGGTGGCGGCGGGGGCACTGGCGGGGTGCTCGATCGGGCCGCAGCAGCACCGGGAGGTCGCGTACGGGGTCGACGAGCCGGTGCGGGTGCTGGTGGTGCAGGGGGCGACCGGGGACATCGAGGTGGTCGGCGGGGGCAGCGCGGTGAAGGTGGTGGAGCGCCACCAGTACCGGGGGAAGGACCCGGAGGCGGTCCACCGGGTCGCGGACGGCACGCTGACCCTGTCCTACCGCTGCTCGGACTGCTCGGTGGGCTACCGGGTGGAGGTGCCCGAGGGCACCGTGGTGCAGCTGCACAACTCCACCGGCGATGTGCGAGTGAGCGGCATGGCCGGGCGGGTGGAGGCGGAGAGCTCGACCGGGCAGGTGGTGGCGAAGGGGCTGAAGGCGTCCTCGGTGCGGCTGGAGAGCAGCACCGGTGACGTCAGCGCCTCGTTCGCGGACGCTCCCGCCGAGGTGACGGCGACCAGTTCGACCGGCAGCGTCAGGGTGACGGTGCCGGCCGGCCGGGCGTACGCCGTGGAGGCCGAGACCGGCACCGGCGACGTGCACATCGGGGTGGAGCGCTCGGCCGCCGCCGAGCGCCGGATCACCGCCCGGACCGGCACCGGTGACGTGACGGTCGCCGGTGCCTGAGCCGGGCGGCCCGGGAGCACGCCGGGCGGCGGGCGTACGGCATGATCGTCCCCCGGGGCTCGGGGGAGGGGCGGACATGGAGTGGGCGCTGCGCGAGCGGGCGGTGCGGGTGCGGGCCCGGGTGTCAGGGCGGCTGGGCCGGGCGGAGCCGGTCGTGGTGGACGTGCTGCTGGCGGTGTTCTCGGCGGCCGTGTCGCTGTGGTCGGTGTACGACGACGACACCGCGTGGCCCTGGTGGGTGTACCTGCTGGCGACCGCGTCGTCCGTCCCGCTGCCGTGGCGGCGGCGGTTCCCGGGTGCGGTGCTGCTGGCCAGCAGCGTTCCGGCGGCAGTGCTGTCGGTGGTCGCCCACTCGGTGATGCCGCAGGTGCAGGTCTTCGCCGTCGTGACGATCTACACCCTGGCCGACCGCGGGCGGGACTGGCAGCGGCTGCTGACCCTGGTGGTCCTGGTGGTCGGCAATATCGTCGGCACCCACTCGCCGAGCGGCGCGCTGTTCAGCCTGGTGGTGTCGGTGGGCAGCTTCGTCTTCGGCTCGCTGGTCCGGGAGTTGCGCCGCCTCGCCCGGGTGGAGGCGGAGCGGGCGGAGCAGGTCGGGCTGCGGGCGGCCAGCGACGCGGCGCGGGCGGTGGCCGAGGAGCGGGCCCGGATCGCCCGGGAGATGCACGACATCCTGGCGCACGCGGTCTCGCTGATGGTGATCCAGGCGGAGGCCGGTCCGCTGGTGGTGCGCAGCGACCCGGACCGGGCGATCCGGGCGTTCGACGCGATCGCCGACTCGGGGCGGGACGCGATGGTGCAGTTGCGGCGGGTCCTCGGCGTGCTGAAGGAGGCGGGGGCCGGTCCGGAGCTGGCGCCGCAGCCCCGGCTGTCGGAGCTGGCGGCGGTGGTGGAGCGGGTCCGGGCGTCGGGCGTGCGGGTCGAGTCGCGGATCGAGGAGTCCGGGCCGGCGGAGGTGCAGGCGGCGGCCTACCGGATCGTCCAGGAGGCGCTGACCAACACCGTCAAGCACGCCGGGGCCACCCGGGTGTCGGTGCTGGTGGTGCGCAGCGGCGCGGACCTGGCGGTGGAGGTCACCGACGACGGGTGCGGGGCGGCCGGCGCGCAGGACGCGGTGAGCGGACGGTCGGGCGGGCGCGGGCTGGTGTCCATCCGCGAGCGGGCCGCGGCCTGCGGCGGCAGCGCCCAGGCCGGTCCAGGACCGGACGGGCGCGGGTTCACGGTGGCGGCCCGGCTGCCGCTGCGGGCGTAACAGGGCATGGCAGGCCGAGTGAAGGGGTGGGAGATGCCGATTCGGGTGGTGGTCGCGGACGACCAGGAGCTGGTGCGGGCCGGGTTCCAGATGATCCTGGACGCCCAGCCGGACATCGAGGTGGTGGCGGAGGCGGCCGACGGCGCGGAGGCGATCGAGGCGGTTCGCACGCACGCCCCGGACGTGCTGCTGCTCGACGTCCGGATGCCGGTGATGGACGGGCTGGAGGCGGCCCGGCGGGTGTGCGCCGAGTTCCCCGCCTGCAAGGTGATCATGCTGACCACCTTCGACATCGACGACTACGTCTACGACGCGCTGTACGCCGGGGCCAGCGGCTTCCTGCTCAAGGACGTCCGCCGGGACGACCTGGCGCACGGCGTACGGATGGTCGCCTCCGGCGAGGCGCTGCTCGCCCCCTCGGTCACCCGGCGGCTGATCGGCGAGTTCACCGCCCGCCGGGGTGCGGCGATCGGCCCGGCGCAGCCACCCAGGGCGCCCTCCCGGTTGCTGGAACAGCTCACCGCCCGGGAGGCGGAGACCCTGCGGCTGCTCGCCCGGGGGTTGTCCAACGCCGAGATCGCCGCCCAGCTGGTGGTCAGCGAGCACACCGTGAAGACCCATGTCAGCAATGTGCTGGGCAAGTTGCAGCTGCGCGACCGGGTGCACGCGGTGGTGTTCGCGTACGAGTCGGGCGCGGTGGTGGCGGGCGAGGACTGACCTCCCTCGCCCGTGCGGGGGAGGCGCCGGGATCACCGGTACCTCCCTCGCCCGTGCGGGGGAGGCGCCGGGATCACCGGTACCGGCGATCCGCCGGGGCGGGGTGCGGCAGCAGGATTCTGACGAACAGCAGGACTCCTGACGAACCTGCTGACGACACCGAGGAGTTCGCGATGAACCTGCGTACCCGGGCCCTGCTGGCCTCCCCCCTGCTGCTCGCGCTGTACGGCGCGGTCCGGCTGATCCCCGGCTCCCGGCAGCCCGGGCCGGGCTGGACGGCGGGCCACACCGCGCTGCTGGCCGCGATGGTGCTGCTGGGCGTGGGCTTCGTCGAGCTGTACCGGCGGATCCGGCCGCGCACCGCGCCCGGCCGGGTGGCGGCCGCGCTGTCGCTCGCCGTCGCGATGCTCGGCCTGGCGGCCTCGCTGGGGCAGGTCTCGATCGACCTGTACGTCGGCGCGGTGGCGGCCGACAAGGCCGAGCAGCACGCGATGTTCGACCGGATCCAGGCGCACCCCGGGGTGATGCCGGCCTTCTACTCGGTGGGCCCGCTGCTGTTCTACGTCGGGCTGCTGGCGCTGGTCTGCGGGCTGGCGGCGGTGCGCCGGCTGCCGTGGTGGAGCCCGGTGCTGGTGCTGGCGGCGACCGTGCTGATGGGGGCCTCGCTGGACCTGCTGTCCGTCGGCGCCCTGCTCTACCTGGCCGCCTTCCTGCCGCTGACCCGCCCGGCCCGGTCCGCCGGCCCGGTCCGGGCCGTCTGACTCAGCGCATCCGGAACACCGGACTGCGGGGCGTGAACGGCAGCCCGCTGCCCTGCGGGACCAGGAACGCGTGCTCGCGGCGGACCCGGACCACGTCGCACTCCCCGTCGGTGATCACCAGGATCGGGGCGGCGGACGGGAAGTCCTCGGCCCGCTCCAGCAGGTCGATGCCGGGCTGCAGCACGGTGCCGCCGCGCCCGCGGACCCGGACCCGCCCGGCGATCTCCTCGGCCGGCAGGAAGCCGGCGTCGTGCGGCGCGGCGTCGCAGAACACCACCCGGGCCGCCGGGACGTCCCGGGCGGCGGCGTACGAGGCGATCGCCCCGAGGGCCTTGCCGAGCAGGACGCGGCTCATCGAGCCGGAGGTGTCCAGGACGACGCCGAAGGTGCAGCGGGCCACCTCCTCGGGCGGGAGGTAGCGGCCGGCCCGCGGAATGTCCGGGGTGGACGCCTGCCGCCGGGAGGGGCGGGCGTAGCTGCGCACGGCGGTCGGCGAGGGCACGAACTCGTCGAACCAGCGGGCCAGTCGGGCGTCCCAGGGGAGCGGCGGATGGGCCAGCGCCCGGATCTCCTCCACCAACCCGAGGGGCAGCAGCCCCCGTTCGCGCTGGTGCAGGTCGAATCCCTGCTGCAGGCCGCGCCGGTAGAAGTCGTCCAGGTCGACGTAGTCGCGCGGCGGGCCGAGCGGCTCCCCGATCAGGTCGGACTTGCCCTTCCCGGCCAGGGTGGCGAGGCGCCGGATCCGGCGCTGGTCGCGGACGATGCGGTCGTACACCTCCTCCGCCGACAGGCCCTTCAACTGCGGGTCGTGCAGCAGTCCTTCGGGCATCTCGCCGACGCCCATCTCGATCAGCCAGCCGTTGATCACGTAGTCGGCGGCGATGTTGAACAGGTACGGGTCGCGGGCGCCGCAGCGGTCCTGGTGGCGCAGTGCGGCGTGCAGCATTTCGTGGCCGAGGATGAACCGCCACTCCTCGTCGCTGTGGTGCAGCAGCGGGTTGAGGTAGATCTCGCCCGCGTCGGTGTTGACCGCGGCGACCGCGATGCCCTGGGCGCGGGCGAGTTCGGCGTCGGCGACCAGGGTGATGCCGGCCGCGATGCCGCCGAGCAGCGGGTAGGAGGAGATGAACCAGTTGAGCGCCCTGGTCCAGGGCCGCTCGGGCAGGCGCTGCCCGGTCAGCTCCTCGCGGCGGCCGCCGGCCACGTCCATCGCGGCGGACATGGTGCGGGTCAGCGCGGTGGCGAAGCCCACCGTCCAGTCCTCGGGCGCCCAGCTCGGGTGGTGGGCGACCAGCAGCTGGTCGCTGCCCCGGCCGGCGGTGCCGGGGATCCGGGGCAGGCCGTCGCGCCGCCAGCGGGCGGCCAGCGTCTCCTCGTCCCCGGCCACCGGGGGCGGCAGCTCGAACGGGGCCCGGCCGATCGCGAAGGAGGCCAGGAAGCGGTTGACCACCGCGCAGCGGGCGGCCAGCTCGTACGCGTCGGCGGCGCGCCTGGGGGTGCCGGCCGCGGGCACGTGGCCGAAGCCGAGGTGCAGCAGGCAGTGCGCCAGCACCCAGGCCCACTCGGCGGGTTCGGCCCGGCGCCGGGGGTCGATGTGCACGGTGCCGGCCGAGTCGACCACCGCCCAGCCGTCCTCCGGCTGCAGCGGGCAGTCGGGGTTGCGGCAGAACTTCGCCTCGACGGAGGCCAGCGCGTGGTTGGCGCGCAGGATCCGCTGCCCCTCCTCGAACGCCTCGGCGGCCGGGTCGGGGCGGGTCTGCGGCTTCACCGGCGGGCCTCGACCAGCCGGGGCATGTCGCGGGCCGCCTCGATCAGGAACCAGGCGGGCAGCACCGGGTTGCCGTCCGCCCCGTCCGCGATCACCGTCTGGGCCACCTCGACCGAGATCTCGGCCAGCTGCACCAGCAGCGACTTGGCGCGGAAGGCGGTCTGGCGCAGCGCCGGTGAGATGTGCTCCTTGCGAGCCGGCAGCTCCTTGACCAGCCGGCCCCGGAACGCGTCCGCGAGGTAGTAGAGCAGGTCCCGGTCCTCCAGCCGGTTCGGCCAGCGGGCGTCGCCCTTGAGGATCGAGTCCAGCCCGTACGCGTTGCGCACGATCTTGGCGTAGCCGCCGAACGCCACCGCGTGCTGCGGGGTGAGCAGGCCGTGGGCGAGCACCTTGAGGGTCACCTCGTCCAGCGTCGGGCCGAAGGAGTGCAGGGCGTCGGAGAGCATGTGCCAGGCGCGCGGGGTGGAGAACGGCTCCTCGGTCTTCGGCGGCGCCGACCACAGGTGGTCCGGCCGGTCGGTGAGGTAGTCGACCACCCAGGGGTGGATGCCGCTGCCCGCCGCCCAGTCGAGCCAGTCGCCGGCGCTGGCCCGCAGATGGACGTGGACCAGCCGGTTGACCAGCGCGGACGCCATCGGACGGGCCAGCGCGCCGTCGGTCGCCCGGTTGCCGGCGCCGATCACGATCGAGCCGGGCGGCAGCTCGTACGAGCCGATCCGGCGGTCCAGGATCAGCGAGTAGAAGGCCTTCTGCACGTCCGGGGTGGCGGCGTTCAGCTCGTCCAGGAACAGGCAGTACGGCTCGTCGCGGGCGATCGACTCCGGCGGGCAGAACCGGGAGCGCCCCTCGGGGGTGATCTGCGGGACGCCGACCAGGTCCTCCGGCGCCAGCTGGGTGCCGATCAGGCTCACGCACTCCAGCCCCAGCGAAGCGGCGAACTCCCGCACCAGCGAGGACTTCCCGATCCCCGGCGCGCCCCACAGGAAGACCGGCCTGACGGTGGCCAACCCCAGCAGCAGCTCGGGGACCTGGGACGGCGACACGGTGACGGCACCCTGCAAGACGGGACACTCCTTCGACGGGGAATTCCCCGTCAGTCTCCGACCCCCGCCCCGCCGCCGCACCCGGTTTTCCGGTGGCGGCGGCCGCCGTCGGCGCCGTACCGTCCGGGCATGAACGCCAAGCGCCCGCTGGTCGCCGTGATGACCGGCGCCGGCATCTCCACCGACTCCGGAATCCCCGACTACCGCGGCCCGCAGGGCCTTTGGCAGCGCGACCCGAGCGCCCAGGAACTGGTCACCATCGGCCCGTACCTGGCCGATCCGGACGTCCGCCGCCGCGCCTGGCTGCTGCGCCGCGACGCCGGCGCGCTCGCCGCCGAGCCCAACGCCGGCCACCGCGCCCTGGTCGACCTGGAGCGCGCCGGCATCGCGGTGCGGGTGCTCACCCAGAACGTCGACGGCCTGCACCAGCGCGCCGGACTGCCCGCCCGCAAGGTGATCGAACTGCACGGCACCGCCCAGGAGGTGCAGTGCGTGCGCTGCCGGGCCCGCACCCCGATGGGGGAGGCGCTGGCCCGGGTCGCCGCCGGCGAGGACGACCCGGCCTGCCTGGCCTGTGGCGGGCTGCTCAAGCCCCGTACGGTCATGTTCGGCGAGCTGCTCGACCCCGTCGTGCTGCAGCAGGCGGACGCCGTCGCCCAGGCCTGCGACCTGTTCGTCGCGGTCGGCAGCAGCCTCCAGGTCCACCCGGCCGCCGCCCTCCCGCAGATCGCCCTGGAGCACGGCGCCCGGCTGATCGTGGTCAACGCCGAGCCCACCCCGTACGACGACGCCGCCGAGGAGGTCGTCCGCGAGCCGATCTCCACCGCCCTTCCGGCCCTGGTGAAGCGGATCGTCGCCGGTGCCTACGATGGCACCCCGACGAGCAGGGAGTGATCGATGGCGACCGGCACCTTCGACCCGTGGTCCGCGGAGTTCGTGGCCCATCCGTACCCGGCCTACGCCGAACTGCGGGAGAAGGAGCCGGTCGTCCGGTACGAGCCCAGCGACCAGTGGCTGATCTCCCGGTACGCCGACGTCAGCGCCCTGCTGCGGGACCGCCGGCTCGGCCGCACCTACACCCACCGCTTCACCCACGAGGAGTTCGGCCGGCCCGCGCCCGACCCCGCGCACGAGCCCTTCCACACCCTCAACGACCACGGCCTGCTCGACCTGGAGGCCCCCGACCACACCCGGATCCGCCGGCTGGTCTCCAAGGCCTTCACCCCGCGCATGGTCGAGTCGCTGCGCCCCACCGTCCGCAGGCTCGCCGACGAGCTGGTGAGCGGACTGCTCGCGGACGGCGGCGGCGACCTCATCGCCCGGGTCGCCGAACCCCTCCCGGTCGCGGTGATCGCCGAGATGCTCGGCGTGCCCGCCGCCGACCGGCACCTGCTGCGGCCCTGGTCGGCCGACATCACCGGCATGTTCGAACTCAACCCCACGCCCGAGGCCGCCGCACGGGCCGTCCGGGCCAGCACCGAGTTCTCCGACTACCTGCGGGCCCTGATCCGCGAACGCCGGGCCGCCCCCGGCGAGGACCTGATCAGCGGGCTCGCCCGGGTCGCCGACGGCGGCGAGGTGCTCAGCGAGCAGGAGATGGTCTCCACCTGCGTACTGCTGCTCAACGCCGGCCACGAGGCGACCGTCAACACCACCGGCAACGGCTGGTGGGCGCTGTTCCGCAACCCCGGCGAACTCGCCCGGCTGCGCGCCTCGGTGGACGAACTGCTGCCCACCGCCGTCGAGGAGCTGATGCGCTACGACACCCCGCTGCAGATGTTCGAACGCTGGGTGCTGGAGGACATCGAGGTCGGCGGCGTGACCATCCCGCGCGGCTCCGAGGTGGCCCTCCTCTTCGGCTCCGCCAACCGCGACCCGGAGCGCTTCCCCGACCCCGACCGGCTCGACCTCGGCCGCACCGACAACCCGCACATCACCTTCGGCGCCGGAATCCATTTCTGCCTCGGCGCCCCGCTCGCCAGAATGGAGCTCACCGAGTCGTACGGCGCACTGCTGCGCCGGGCGCCCCGGATGGAACTGCTCCAGGAGCCCACCTGGCGCCCCGGGTACGTGATCCGGGGACTGGAGCAACTGCTGGTCGAGGTCTGAGCGGAGGGGTACGGCGATGGGGCACGCGACAGGGGCCATGCTCGGGCTGGCGATCGGCGACGCGCTCGGCAAGCCGGTCGAGTTCGCCACCTACGACGAACTCCTCCGCGGCACCCCCGACTGGCGCCTGCTCCCGCTGCCGAAGAATGCCCTGGTCACCGACGACACCCAGATGACCCTCGCCCTCGCCCGCGCCCTCAGGGACGCCATGGACGACGGGCCGCTCGTCCCGCTGCGCCTCCAGCTGCCGCTGCGCGAGGAGTTCGTGGAGTGGTGGCGCTCCCCGGAGAACAACCGCGCCCCCGGCATGACCTGCATGCGGGCCTGCTGGCGCCTCAGCATGCCGGACCGCCTCTGGCAGGACGCCAGCGACATCGGCTCCAAGGGCTGCGGCGCCAACATGCGGGTCGCCCCGCTCGGCCTGGTCGACGAGCTGACCGACCGCCGGCTCTCCGGCGCCGCCCAACTGCAGTCCGCACTCACCCACGGCCACCCGACCGCGCTGGCGGCGAGCGAGCTGACCGCGTTCACCGTGCGGTGGCTCGCCGCCGGCGTCGAGCCGCGCGAGCTGCCCGCCCTGCTGCGCGCCCACGCGCACGCCAACCGCACCCGCTACGACGCCTTCTGGCTCGGCGACCTGGCCGCCCGCGCCCACGACCACTCGCCCGAGGAGTTCATCGCCCGCGGCTGGGACGAGTGCCTGGCCGTCCTCGACCGGCTCGACGCCGCCCTCGCCCGGCCCACCCCGGACCGCGACCCGTGCGAGATCACCGGCGCCGGGTGGATCGCCGAGGACGCCTTCGCCACCGCGCTGCTCTGCTTCCTGCTGCTGCCCGACGACCCGGTGGCGGCGGTGCGGCGCGCCGCGTACTCCTCCGGTGACTCCGACTCGATCGCCTGCCTCACCGGCGCCTTCGCCGGCGCCCGGCACGGCGAGGTCGCCTGGCCGGCCGACTGGGTGGAGCGCATCGAGCACCGCGACGAACTGCTCGCCTTCGGCCGGCTCTGGGACCGTCCGCTCACGCCGGAGCGCTCGGCCACTCCGGCGGGCTGAACGGCTGCGTCCGCTCGAAGAGTTCGGCCAGATCGAGGAGCAGGCCGTCCGCGCCGGGCGCGGCCACCAGCTGCAGGCCGACCGGGCAGCCGTCCGCCGTGAACCCGGCCGGCACCGACAGCGCCGGATGCCCCGACAGGTTGAACGGGCAGGTCAGCGCGGTGGAGAACCGCCCGTCCGGACCGTCGTGACCGTGCGGGCGGTTCGGCGTGGTCGGGGTCAGCAGCAGCTGTGCGCCGCCGAAGAACGCGGCCAGCCGGTCCCGGTTGACCCCGTCCGCCGCCGGACCGCCGGACCGCACCCGCTGCCACGCCCCGGTCGCATCGGTGAGCACCGGCGGCGCCGCGTCCAGCACCACCCCGCACACCGCCGCCAGCCGCCCGGCCGCGGCGGACGCCACCTCGGCGACCTCCGGATCCGTGTCGGCGCACCCCGCGTCGGCCGACCAGGCAGCGGTCACGCCGGCGTGGTCCGTCCGCGGGTACGGGCGGCCGGCGACCGCCTCCAGCCACGCCCGCAGGTCCTCCGCGCGCCGCGCGATCGGACCGGGCACCGCCAGCCCCGTCGGATCGGTCGCCGGCACCGCACCCGTCGTCGGCTTCAGACCGCTCACCCCGCACCACGCCGCCGGGATCCGCACCGACCCGGCCCCGTCCGCGGCCGCCGCCAACGGCACCATCCCGACCGCCACCGCTGCCGCCGACCCCGCCGAGGACCCGCCCGGCACCCGGTCGGCCCGCCACGGATTGACCGTCGGACCGCGATCCGTCCACCCCCACGTCTTCCACTCCGTACCCGGCGCCGGCACCGACGTGGCACCCACCGGTACGCAGCCCGCTGCCACCAGCGCCCGCGCCTGCGGCGTCGACCGGCCGCCCCACGCCTTCAACCCCACCGGCACCCCCGCCAGCGGCAGGCGCTCCCGCCGCACCGCCCGGTCGACCGCCGCCGCCACGGCCCGCGCCTCGCCCGACCACACCTCACGGAACGCCCGGATCCGGCCGTCGCGCTCCGCCACGACCGCCAGCGACGCCTCCACCACCTCGACCGCCGACACCTCGCCGCGACCGACCAGCCCGGCGATCTCCCGGGCGCCGAGGGCGCGGTACGCGGCAGGATCCATGGTCGCCAGGGTGATACGGCGCTGCGCGCGGGGCAAGCGGGAAACCAGTAGGGGCGCGAGGAACTGCGCGACCGACCATGCACTCACGTAGAGCAGTGGCTCCTCGTGCAGTTCTCCGCGCCCCTGGAAGTGGGGTACGCGGCAGGCTCACGGCGGTGCACTGGGGGCAAACGGTGAACCACCGGGGGCGCGAGGAACTGCGCGCGCGGCCACCGCTCTACCCGGGTGTGTGGCTGGTCGCGCAGTTCCTCGCGCCCCCTAGAGGATGCCCCTACCAGCGAGGCTCGCGAGCCATTCGGGGAAGCCGTCGAGGAGGCGGTCGTAGAGGTCGGCGTCGGGCACGTTGCGGGGGTCGCGTCCGGCCGGGAAGAAGCCCGCGTTGTCGACCAGGCGCCGGGCCGGGACGGGCAGTTCGTCGAGCCTGCGGAGGAAGGCGAACTCCGCGTGGCGCGGGTCGCCGAATCCCACGAACTGCCAGTAGATCGGCAGTTCGGAGGCGAGGCAGAGCATGTCCTGCGCCGCGGAGCGCGAGGTCGGCCCGCCGTCCGTCTGGAACACCACCAGCGCCGGGTCGGTCGACCCGGACTGCTGGTAGTGCCGGATCACCGCCTTCATCGCCAGGTGGTAGTTGGTCCAGCCCATGTGCCCGAGCTTGGCGTGCAGGTGGGCGATCCGGTCGCGGTAGTCCGTCACCGACAGCTCGGCGATGCCGTCCACCGCGGTGGAGAAGAACACCACGGGCACCCGGCCGTCGTCGTCGAGCGTCGCGGACAGGGCCAGCACCCGCTCGGCGAAGTGCTGGACGGCGCCCGAGCGGTACATGCCCCGCATCGAGCCGGACCGGTCCAGCACCAGGTACACCGCGACCCGCGCGCCGCCCAGGCCGCGCTTGTCCAGACTGACCCGCGCCGACTTGTACAGGCTGACCAGGCCGGGCGCGTCCGCCGACACCTTCTCCAGACTCAGTGCCATCGGGTCACGGCCTGCTGCGGAAGCGCGAGTACGGCGGGGCGGCCGGGGGAGCCGGGGGAGCGGCCGGCGCGGGCGGTGCCGAGACGACCGGGGCGGGGACGACCGGGGCCGGGGTCGAAGCGGCCGGCCGGTACGCCGGGTGGCGGCCGGCGACCATCCGCTCCTCCCCGTACGCGTACGCCATCAGCAGGTCGTCGGCGACCTGCCGGATCACCTCGCGTCCCTCGACCACGGCCAGCCACTCGGGCGGCAGCCCGCCGACGCCGTACATCGCGCCGACCAGGTTGCCGCAGACGGCGCCGGTGGAGTCGGAGTCGCCGGAGTGGTTGACGGAGAGCACCAGGGCCTGCCGGGCGTCCGCGCCGGCCAGGGCGCAGTACACGGCCATCGCCAGGCACTCCTCGGCGATCCAGCCGAGACCGACCTGCTCGACGGCGGCGGCGGTGGCGTGCCCGGTGTCGGCGACCTTGACCGCGCGGCGCAGCGCCGTCACCGTCTCCTCGGAGCGCCGGTACTCGGCGGTCTGGGCGATGGTCTCCTCGACGGCGCGGCGCAGCTCCGTCCCGGTCGCCAGCCGCTCGACCAGGGCGGCGAACGCGCCTGCGGCCAGGTACCCGGTGGGGTGGCCGTGGGTCTGCTGGGCGCACTCGGCGGCGAACTCGAACGCCCGCCGCACCCCCAGCCCGACCAGCCCGAACGGCGCCGAACGCATCACCGTGCCGCAGCCCTTGGACTCCGGGTTGACCCGCCCGCGCAGCCCGAACGGGATGGCCGGCTCGTACCGCGGGTGCCCGGTCAGCCCGCTCAGGCAGGCGTTGCCCGGCGCCCGGGAGGCGTACAGGAACGGCTGGGCGAGCAGCCAGCCGTCCGGCCGGCGCTCGGGGCCGGACAGACGCTGGGTCAGCAGCCAGCGCTGGTACGCCTGTCGCACCGACTCGGGCGTGCCGCCGCGCAGCAGGCCCTCCGCCGTGAACAGCGTCATCTGGGTGTCGTCGGTGACCTCGCCGCCCCGGCCGGCCGCGGCCAGGTCGGTCAGGCCGTACGGCCCGAACCGCGACCGGATGTCGTCCAGCCGCAGGAACTCCACCGGCCAGCCCAGCGCGTCGCCGAGCGCGCCGCCGAGCAGCGAACCGCGCACCCGGTCCGCGTAGTCCAGATGATCCGCCGCGGCCACCGTCATCTTCTCCCCCTCGTCAGGCCCCTGGTAGGTACCCGGTCTCAGCGCTCGATCGCCCCGGAACGGCCGTGCAGCGCGGCCCGGTCGGCGGCGGCCCGGCCGGCCGCCCATCCCTCGCCGTCGCTCACCCGCACCCGCTGCGACACCAGTTTCGGGAACATCTTGCCCACCGCGTCGTCCACCGCCTCCGCGCGGGCCTTGAGAACGGGCAGCAACCGCTCGTCCGGCGCCACCAGTTCCGCCGTGCCGTCCTCGCGCAGGTGACGGCCGGCGGCCGCGTCCGAGGTGGCCTGCTCGGTGGCGGCGGCCAGCCGTTCACGGATCCGCGCAGCGTACGCGACCAGGAAGGACTGCCGGAAGGCCTTGGTCCGCGGCGCGCCGTCACGGTGCTTGCGGCTGCCTGCCCGGTGCATCGCCGACGTCGCCTGCACCAGCAGCGACGTGTACAGCAGCTCCACCGCGTCCAGATCGGCGTCGAAGCCGATCACCGTGCAGAAACCGAACTCCTTCGCCCACACCACCCGGCACCGGTTGGCCGCGGCGACCGCGTCCAGCAGCATCGTCTTCGGGCCCTCGTACGGGTTGTCCACCCCGATCCGCACCGCCGCCGGGGTGTTCGCCGACGGAGCCCCCGCGGCGATCAGCGCCTCGTCGATCGAGTGCTGGGCCATCAGCTGCTGCGCCTTGCCGGTCAGCGCCTCGGCCTCCTCCGGGAAGTCCGTGGACTCCGCCTTCGCCAGCAGCGCCCGGATCCGCCCCAGCATCCGCGGCTCACCCGCCACCGGCGCGCTCGCCCGCGGCGCCGACTGCCCGGGAACGGGACCGACCGGGGTGATCGGCGGCAGCAGCGCCCAGGCGCGCAGCAGCTCCAGGGCAGCCGTCGCCAGCGCGAACCGGTCCAGCCGGTGACGTCCGGCGAACGCGCCGAGGAACGCCTCGTCCCCGGACCACCACACCTCGGCGGGCAGCTCGCGCAGCTGCTCGTGCCAGCGCCGGTCCAGCGTCGCGGCGGGGTGGCGCCGCCCCTCCGCCGCGATCAGGTCCACCGCGAGCGCCAGATGCACTGCGCCCAGCTCCCGCCGGGCCACCCGCACCAGATCGGCAGGCCGCCAGCCCGCCGACCAGCACCGGCCGACCGACCGCTCGGCGAACCCCAGCAGCGCCCGGCTCACCTCCGGCCACTGATCGGCCGACGCGGCGAGTACGGACGCGCCGCCGTCCAGTGCGTGGTCCAGCGCCTCGGGAGCCGCCGCGACCACCCGCTGCACCACCTCGGCCAGCAGCCCGTCGGTCTTCCCCTGCGCCACGATGCCCTCTCCTGTCGGCCCGGTCTCCGCCCCATGATGCAGCAACGAGCCCTCAAACCAGCGGCGCGTGGGGGCACCTCCCGGCCGAAGGCTGGGGGAGAACTGCGCGACCAGCCACCGCTCTACCTGAGTGCATGGTCGGTCGCGCAGTTCCCCGCGCCCCTGAAGAAGCTCTACCGCTCGATTGCGTGGGCGAGGATCTCCGGGACGCGGCTGGGCAGACGGCGGGCCGCGAGGTGGAGGCCGAGCACGGCGAGGCCGGCGCCGTAGGCGAGGCCGAGGGGGAGCAGCGGCCAGGTGGGCAGGTCGGCGAGGACGAACCAGAGCAGGACGCCGCCGAGCGGCAGCGTGAGCAGGGCCACGCCGAGCATCGCGCCGAAGGTGTTGAGCAGCACCACCCCGGATTGCCCGGGCGCGGCACTGCGCATCGGGCTGGCGTCGACGGGCATCGCGTACGGCAGCAGCACGCTCAGCAGGACGCCGAGTCCGACGCCGGCGCCCAGCGCGCCGAGGGTGATGCCGAGAGCGGGTGCGAGGGCGTCCCACTGGCCGGTGGCGGCGGCGAGGACGGGGCCGAGCACGAGGAGCACCGGTACGGCGTACAGCAGGACGGCGGCGGCCCGGCCGCGCAGTTCCTGGCGGGCGTCCTGCCGGGTGGCGAGGGTCTGGGCGACCATCCAGAAGGCGGAGCCGTCCATGCCGAAGAGGTTGATGCTCTGCAGTCCGAGCATCAGGCCGCCCATGACCAGGACGTAGACCGAGGACCAGCCCTGGACGACCGAGAGGGCGCAGAACACGCCGGTCATGCCGATGCTGGTGAAGATCGCCGCCTTGGCGCGCGGCTCCCGCCAGGCGTACCGCAGGTGGCGTTGCAGGGCGGCGCCGGTCCGGTTGTCGGGCAGCAGCCGCCAGGCGCGGCCGGAGCGAGTGCCGACGGTGGCGACCTGGGTGGAGGCGTCGTGGGAGACCATCAGGGTGGTGAGGCTGCGCAGCCACCAGCGGAGCAGGGCGGCGAGCAGGGCGCCGGTGAGGGCGAGTTGCAGCAGGGCGAGCGGCCAGTCGCCGTCGGCGGCGGTGCGTACGGCGTCCAGCGAGCTGACCGGGGGGATCCAGCGCAGGACGGCGGCGTAGGGGCGGACCGGGGAGAGGTCGACGCCGGTGCCGGGGCTGCGCAGGGCGCTCTGCATGCCGAGGTTGCCGAGCTGGGTGAGGACGGCGAACAGCAGGCCGCCGAAGATGGCGAAGTCCTTGCCGCGGCGGCTGGAGAGCAGCCGGGCGTTGGCGGCGGCGACGGCCCGGGAGAGGGTCAGCAGGGTGACCAGGGTGAGCGGGACGCCGACCACGGCGGCGGCGATCGAGGCGGGTCCGCCGGTCGCGCCGGCGGCGGCGCCGGTGAGCAGCAGCAGGCCGAGTATCGGGCCGGGGCCGATCAGGGCGCCGAGCAGGGTGCCGGCGACCATCGGGCGGGGGCGCAGCGGGAGCATGGTGAGCCGGGTGGGGTCGGCGCTCTCGTCGCCGGAGAACAGGAACAGCGGGAGGGCGGCCCAGCAGACGGTGAGCGCGGCGGTGAGCACGGCGGCGGCGTCGGCGGCGGCGGTGCGGTCGTCGAGCAGGAGCAGTCCGGCGGTGATCCCGGCGGTGACCAGCAGGCCGAAGGCCGAGCCGATGATGTAGCCGACCAGCCGTTCGGGGCTGCGGCGCAGCCCGTTGCGCAGCAGCCGCAGCTTGAGCGAGACCAGGGTCCGGACCACCGTGCGGTCGTCGGCGTACCCGTGGCCGGCAGGTCCCGCAGGTCCCGCAGGTCCGGCAGAGGCCGAGGCAGAGGCAGGGACGGGGGCAGGGGACGGGGCGGGGACGGGGGCGGTGGTCACCGGTCCGCACCGCCCAGCCAGCCGAGCGCCGCGCCGTCGGCCTCGCGGACACCGACCAGGTCGAGGAAGGACGCGTGCAGCGAGCGGTCGCCGCGGACGGCGTCCAGGGTGCCCTGGGCGACGACCTGTCCGGCGTTGACCACGGCGACCCAGTCGCACAGCGACTCGACCAGCTCCATGACGTGGCTGGAGAAGACCACGGTGGAGCCGGCGGCGGCGTAGCGGCTGAGGACGCCCCGGATGGTCTGCGCGGAGACCGGGTCGACGCCCTCGAACGGCTCGTCGAGGAAGAGCACGTCCGGGTTGTGCAGCAGCGCGGCGGCCAGGCCGATCTTCTTGCGCATGCCGGTGGAGTAGTCGGCCACCAGCTTGTCGGCGGAGCCGGCCAGGTCGAGGACGGCGAGCAGTTCCTCGGCCCGCCGGTCGACCTCGGCGCCGGGCAGGCCGCGCAGCCGGCCGTTGTACTGGAGCAGCTCGCGGCCGCTGAGCCGCTCGAACATCCGCAGGCCCTCGGGCAGGATGCCGATCCTGGCCTTGACCGCGGCGGGGTCCTGCCAGACGTCCGCGCCGTGGATCAGGACGGTGCCGTGGTCGGGCCGCAACAGACCGGTCGCCATCGACAGGGTGGTGGTCTTGCCGGCGCCGTTCGGGCCCACCAGACCGATGAACGACCCGGCGGGCAGGTCGAGGGTGAGTCCGGCGACGGCGGTCTGGGCGCCGAAGCGCTTCCACAGATCGCGGATCGAGACGGCGGGCGGCGGCGTGGGCCCCTGCATGGCGGTGGTTCCTCCGTACGGATCGAGCCGGACCGATCATGGTCCTGCGATGCGACCTTATGACCGGTCCGGGCGGCTTCCCATCCCCCGAACGGCCGATTTCCGTTCCCGGCCGATCCGGTTCCGATCCTCGGCAACTACTCGCGGCCTCCGTTCGTCCTGCATCCTGTAGGGGCGCGACTTGGGGACCGCGGGCCGGGACGGCCCGGGAGGGCCGGGAGGTGGCCGAGATGACCGTTCAGCCGCCGTGGGGGCAGCAGCCGTCGCCGTACGGCTCGCCGTGGCAGCCCGCACACACGCCGCAGTCCGCGATGCGGGCGGCGCACACCGACCGCGAGCGCACCGTGGACGTGCTGAAGGCCGCGTACGCCGAGGGCCGGCTGACCGCCGAGGAGTACTCACAGCGCTTCGACGCCGCGCACCGCGCCCAGACCTACGGTCAGCTCGCACACCTGGTGGCGGACCTGCCGGCCGGTCCGATGGTGGCGCCGTTCGGCGCGGCCGTCCCGGTCGTGCCGCCCGCGTTCGGCCCGCCGGCCTTCGGTCCGGTCCCGGTGCGGCGCCGGATGAACGGGCTGGCGCTCGGCTCGATGCTGCTCGGCGTGCTGTGCGTGCCGACGTTCGGCGCGACCGCGCTGCCGGCCGTGGTCACCGGCCACGTGGCCCGGGCCCAGCTGCGCGCCCGCGGCCAGGACGAGGAGGGCGACCGGATGGCGGTGGTCGGCCTGGTGCTGGGCTGGATCTCGATCGGGGCGTGGGCCGCGCTGTTCCTGCTGGCGATCGTGGCGGGCGCCTCCGGACCCTGAGCGCGCCCCGTCGGCCGATCGGGCCGCGTCGGCGTACGGTGGAGGCGGTGAAGGGACCACGGTGGGCCGATCCGGAGCTTGAGTCCGGGTGGCCGGGCGTGGTATCGGCGGCGTTCCATCACCGGCGGTCGACCGTGCCGTCGGGGCCTGTCGCCGGGCCTCCCCCGAGCAGGGCGGGGGCACGCCCGCTGGGCCGTGTCCCATTTGTTTTGACCGGCGCCGATGCGCTAGGTAGGCTCTGACCTTGTGCCTGGGGTGTGCCCGGGTCCTTGTGCGTGCCAGCAGACCGGCCGCCGCAGCGGAGAGGGTTCGCCCCCGCCGCCGCGCCGACGCTGCGGATCAAGCTCATGGGATTCCGTGATTCTTCCCCCGAAGAGGCCCAACACGCCCGACCTCGTGGGTCGGAGCGTGATGGGAACACCGCAGGTTAGTTACACCCAGCCTTGGCACACAGAAAACGGAGAAACGGTGCCTACGATCCAGCAGCTGGTCCGAAAGGGCCGGCAGGACAAGGTCGAGAAGAACAAGACGCCCGCTCTGAAGGGCTCTCCGCAGCGTCGCGGCGTCTGCACGCGTGTGTACACGACCACCCCGAAGAAGCCGAACTCGGCGCTTCGCAAGGTCGCCCGTGTGCGCCTCACCAGCGGGATCGAGGTCACCGCTTACATTCCGGGCGAGGGCCACAACCTGCAGGAGCACTCCATCGTGCTGGTCCGCGGTGGCCGTGTGAAGGACCTTCCTGGTGTCCGCTACAAGATCATCCGCGGCTCGCTCGACACCCAGGGTGTCAAGAACCGCAAGCAGGCCCGCAGCCGCTACGGCGCCAAGAAGGAGAAGTAAGAATGCCTCGTAAGGGCCCCGCCCCGAAGCGCCCGGTCATCATCGACCCGGTTTACGGCTCCCCGCTGGTGACCTCGCTGGTCAACAAGATCCTGCTGCACGGCAAGCGCTCCACCGCCGAGCGGATCGTCTACGGCGCCCTCGAGGGTGTCCGTGAGAAGACCGGCGCCGACCCGGTTGTCGCGCTGAAGCGCGCGCTGGAGAACGTCAAGCCGACCCTCGAGGTCAAGTCCCGCCGTGTCGGTGGCGCCACCTACCAGGTGCCGGTCGAGGTCCGCCCGGGCCGCGCCAACACCCTGGCGCTGCGCTGGCTCGTCGGCTACTCCCGCGCCCGTCGCGAGAAGACCATGACCGAGCGTCTGCTCAACGAGATCCTCGACGCCAGCAACGGTCTGGGCGCTTCCGTGAAGCGTCGCGAGGACACCCACAAGATGGCCGAGTCCAACAAGGCCTTCGCGCACTACCGCTGGTAGTCCGAACCCCGTCACTTAGAGACAGAGAGAGAACGAGCCACCATGGCTGCAACCTCCCTTGACCTGGCCAAGACCCGGAACATCGGGATCATGGCCCACATCGACGCGGGCAAGACCACCACCACCGAGCGGATCCTGTTCTACACCGGTGTCTCGTACAAGATCGGTGAGGTCCACGATGGCGCTGCCACCATGGACTGGATGGAGCAGGAGCAGGAGCGCGGCATCACCATCACGTCGGCCGCGACGACCTGCCACTGGACCCTCGACGGTTCCGACCACACCATCAACATCATCGACACCCCGGGCCACGTCGACTTCACCGTCGAGGTGGAGCGTTCGCTGCGCGTGCTCGACGGTGGCGTGACGGTGTTCGACGGTGTCGCCGGTGTCGAGCCCCAGTCCGAGACCGTGTGGCGGCAGGCTGACCGCTACGGCGTCCCGCGCATCTGCTTCATCAACAAGCTGGACCGTACGGGCGCGGACTTCTACTTCTGCGTGAAGACCATCGTGGACCGCCTCGGCGCGACCCCGCTGGTCATGCAGCTGCCGATCGGCGCCGAGGCGGACTTCGCCGGTGTCGTCGACCTGGTGAAGATGAAGGCCCTGGTCTGGTCGGCCGACGCGCCCAAGGGCGAGATGTACGACACCGTCGACATCCCGGCCGACCTCGCGGACAAGGCCGCCGAGTACCGCGAGCAGCTGATCGACACCGTGTCGAACGTCAGCGACGAGGTCATGGAGCTGGCGCTCGAGGGTGAGGACATCCCCGAGGACCTGCTCATCGCCGCGATCCGCAAGGGCACGCTGAACTCGGACTTCACTCCGATCTTCTGCGGCTCGGCGTTCAAGAACAAGGGCGTCCAGCCCCTGCTCGACGCGGTCGTGAAGTACCTGCCGTCGCCCCTCGACATCGAGGGCATCGAGGGCACCAAGCCGGGCAACGACGAGGAGAAGATCGTCCGTCAGGCCTCTGACGACGAGCCCCTCGCCGCCCTCGCGTTCAAGATCATGTCTGACCCGCACCTGGGCAAGCTGACCTTCGTTCGCGTGTACTCCGGCCGCCTGGAGTCCGGCACCTCGGTGCTGAACTCCGTCAAGGGCAAGAAGGAGCGCATCGGCAAGATCTACCGCATGCACGCGAACAAGCGTGAGGAGATCGACTCGGTGGGCGCCGGCGACATCATCGCCGTGATGGGTCTCAAGCAGACCACCACCGGTGAGACGCTGTGCGACGAGAAGCAGCCGGTCATCCTGGAGTCCATGGACTTCCCGGCCCCGGTCATCCGCGTCGCCATCGAGCCCAAGTCCAAGGGCGACCAGGAGAAGCTGGGTGTCGCCATCCAGCGTCTCGCCGAGGAGGACCCGTCCTTCCAGGTCAACACGGACGAGGAGACCGGCCAGACCATCATCGCGGGTATGGGCGAGCTGCACCTCGAGGTGCTCGTCGACCGTATGCGCCGTGAGTTCAAGGTCGAGGCCAACGTCGGCAAGCCGCAGGTCGCGTACCGCGAGACGATCCGCAAGGCCGTCGAGCGCATCGACTACACGCACAAGAAGCAGACCGGTGGTTCCGGCCAGTTCGCGAAGATCCAGATCGCGATCGAGCCGATCGAGTCCGGCGACGGCTACGAGTTCGTGAACAAGGTCACCGGTGGCCGCGTGCCGAAGGAGTACATCCCCTCGGTCGACGCCGGTTGCCAGGAGGCCATGGAGTTCGGTGTCCTCGCCGGCTACCCGCTCCAGGGTGTCCGCGTGACCCTGCTCGACGGTGCGTCGCACGACGTCGACTCGTCCGAGCTCGCGTTCAAGATCGCCGGTTCCATGGCGTTCAAGGAAGGCGCCCGCAAGGCCGGTCCGGCCCTGCTGGAGCCGATGATGGCCGTCGAGGTCACCACGCCCGAGGACTACATGGGCGAGGTCATCGGCGACATCAACTCTCGTCGTGGCCAGATCCGGTCCATGGACGAGCGTCACGGCGCCCGCGTGGTCAACGCGCTGGTGCCGCTCTCCGAGATGTTCGGCTACGTCGGTGACCTGCGCAGCAAGACCTCTGGTCGCGCAAGCTACTCGATGCAGTTCGACTCGTACGCCGAGGTTCCGCGGAACGTGGCGGACGACATCATCGCCAAGGCCAAGGGCGAGTGACGTCCCGGCAATCGGGACCAATCAGAACCTTTAGGCTGTAAGGAGGTCGTCCTGGGTGGATCCACCCGGATCGCCCAGGACCCTCCGGCACCCCCACCCCGCGGGACGGCTATGGGGCGCAAACCCGCGCCCCGTTCCCAACCCATCCAGACCAACTGACGTCGTACGGCGTACAGAACTGTCCTCAGGAGGACTGCAGTGGCGAAGGCGAAGTTCGAGCGGACGAAGCCCCACGTCAACATCGGCACCATCGGTCACATCGACCACGGCAAGACCACGCTGACCGCGGCCATCACCAAGGTGCTGCACGACGCGTACCCGGACATCAACCCCTTCACGCCGTTCGACCAGATCGACAAGGCGCCGGAGGAGCGGCAGCGCGGTATCACCATCTCCATCGCGCACGTCGAGTACCAGACCGAGGCGCGTCACTACGCCCACGTCGACTGCCCGGGTCACGCGGACTACATCAAGAACATGATCACCGGTGCGGCCCAGATGGACGGTGCGATCCTCGTCGTCGCCGCCACCGACGGCCCGATGCCGCAGACCAAGGAGCACGTGCTCCTGGCCCGCCAGGTCGGCGTCCCCTACATCGTTGTCGCCCTGAACAAGGCCGACATGGTGGACGACGAGGAGATCCTGGAGCTCGTCGAGCTCGAGGTCCGTGAGCTCCTCTCCGAGTACGAGTTCCCGGGCGACGACCTGCCGGTCGTCCGCGTCTCGGCGCTGCGCGCGCTCGAGGGCGACAAGGAGTGGGGCGAGAAGCTCCTCGGCCTGATGCACGCCGTCGACGAGGCCATCCCGACCCCGGAGCGCCTGGTCGACCAGCCGTTCCTGATGCCGATCGAGGACGTCTTCACGATCACCGGTCGTGGCACCGTCGTCACCGGCCGCATCGAGCGTGGTGTCCTCAAGGTCAACGAGACCGTCGACATCATCGGCATCAAGACCACCAAGACCACCACCACGGTCACCGGTATCGAGATGTTCCGCAAGCTGCTCGACGAGGGCCAGGCCGGTGAGAACGTCGGTCTGCTGCTCCGTGGCATCAAGCGCGAGGACGTCGAGCGCGGCCAGGTCATCATCAAGCCGGGTTCGGTCACCCCGCACACCGACTTCGAGGCCCAGGCCTACATCCTGTCGAAGGACGAGGGTGGCCGTCACACCCCGTTCTTCAACAACTACCGCCCGCAGTTCTACTTCCGTACCACGGACGTGACCGGCGTCGTGACCCTCCCCGAGGGCACCGAGATGGTCATGCCGGGCGACAACACCGCCATGACGGTCGCGCTGATCCAGCCGGTCGCCATGGAGGAGGGCCTGAAGTTCGCCATCCGTGAGGGTGGCCGCACCGTCGGCGCCGGCCAGGTCACCAAGATCGTCAAGTAATGTGACGGCCTAGGGCCTGCCTGCACCACAGGCAAACGGAAGGGCCCCCAGTACCGCGAGGTACTGGGGGCCCTTCCGCGTTCCCGCGCCCGGTCCGGGCCGCACGGGACCGTCGGTGCCGGCCGTGGCAGGCGGTAGGTGTGACCGGCGCACGTGTGGCCGGCCCCGGTGGCACGGGACCCATCCTCTGCCGTGCGGCCGGGCGGGGCCCCACCCGAACAGGGCCCGGGAACGCCGGAGGCCCCCACCGCACCTGCGGTGGGGGCCTCCGGGGCGTTCGGTGTCAGGCGGAGACGGTGGGGGAGGGCTTCTGCTCGGCCGCGCCCTGGGGCTGCTCGGCGGCGGCCTGGGCGGCCGGCGAGGCGGCCGCGGAGCGGGCCTTGATGCGGCGGACGATCCGCGGGGTCCAGTTCTTCATCTTCATCGCCGGCGACTCGACCAGGTGCCAGGACAGCGCCGCCAGCACGACGGTGCCGGCCATCGCGGCGAGCAGGTACACCGGCTTGCCGTACTTGGCGTAGCCGAGCATGGCGAGCGCCTGCTCGACGGTGAAACCGTAGATGTAGATGCCGTACGAGTAGTCCCGCTTGCGGCCGATCTTCTGGAAGGGGCGCGGGAGGCGGAGCGCCAGCCAGATCAGCAGGTACGCGAAGGCCGGGTAGCCGAACACGAAGACGCCGCCGAAGTGCAGGGTCAGCGCCAGCACGAGGGCCGACACCGCCGCCAGGCCGTCGTGGATCGGCAGCCGCTCCCGGTAGAGGTTGAAGGTGGCGCCGATCAGGAAGACGAAGCCCAGGTGGATCAGGAAGTGGTTGGACATCGCGCCGAGGAACGGCACGTTGACCGCCGAGCCCATGTCACCGGGGATGCCGCGCCAGCCGGGAGCGTCCAGCCAGTCGTTGACGATCAGGACGAGCAGCGCGCCGCACAGCAGCGGCACCAGCTTGCGGGCCCGCATCAGCACGCCGCCGACGGCGAACAGGCCGACCATGACGTAGCAGAGGATCTCGTACTTCAGCGACCACAGCGCGCCGTTGACGCCCGGGTCGAAGTTGGTGCCGCGGTTGCGGCCCTCGGCCATCACGCCGGAGATGTCCCAGCCGTTGCTGATCGAGGTGTTCCAGGTGCCCTCGAGGTAGGACACCGGGCCGCCCGGGTGGTGCAGGTACCCGTGGATGGTGCCGTGCAGGTAGTAGTACAGCGCCGGGACGATCAGGAGGGCGGAGACCAGCAGCGAGCCCCACAGGCCGGGCAGGATGCGCAGGGCGCGGTGCCAGGCGAAGCGGCCGATGGTGGTGCGCGCGCCGCTTCCCGTGATCATGAAGCCGGAGAGCACGAAGAAGCCGACCACGGCCATCTTGCCGATGTCGGTCTGCAGGCCGCTGTGCTTCCACAGCGGGTCCAGGTGGCCCCAGGCGATCGGGAACATGTGCGAGACCACCACGGAGGAGGCCAGCACCAGACGGAGCACACCGAAGCTGTTGGCCCGGGAGGAGTAGAGCTCCGCCAGGGTCCCGCGATAGCCCGGCAGGGCGCGCACGCTGCGAGTCATTGGGTTGGTTCAGGCTTCCTGCGAGGGGGACGCACTGGAGGTTCGCTCCGGTGTACGGGCCGCCGTGAGTATAAGGGGGTCAGTTCCCCGGGGTCGCGGCGGCCGTCCAGAGCGCCGCCACCGCCTCGCGCAGGCTGCGGCGCGGACGCCAGCCGAGCGCCCGCTCGATCGCGGAGACGTCGAGCTGCTGCCACTCGGTCTCGGGGCCGCTGCCCGCCGGGGCCGGCACCTCGGTGATCTCGGTCGGCACGCCGCTGGTCTCGATCAGCAGCTCCACCAGCTCGCGGGCCGAGCTGGCCCGGCCGAGGCCGACGTTGAGCACCGGGGGAGCGGCGACCGGGGTGAGCGCGGCGATGATCGCGTCGACGGTGTCCTGGAGGTCGACGAAGTCGCGCTGGGCGGTGAGCGGCTGCAGCGACAGTTCGGCGGTGACGCCGGCGGCGCGGGCCTCGGCGAGCTTGGCGGCCATCACGCCGAGCAGGCTGTGGCCGGGCTGGCCGGCGCCGACCACGTTGCCGAGGCGGAGCACCACGGCGTCCAGGCCGCGGGTGCGCACGGCGTCCGCGATCAACTCGGTCGCCTGGAGCTTGAGCTGCCCGTAGACCATCGACGGCGCCGGGACGGAGTCCTCCGACAGGCTCACGCCGATCGGGCAGAGCCCGTACTCGTGCACCGTGCCGAGGTGGACCAGCCGGGGCGCCCGCTCCATCGAGGCGAGCGCCTCCAGCAGCCGGGAGACCATGCCGACGTTGGCGCCGACCATCTGCTCGTCGGTCAGGCCCCACATGCCGCCGGCCGCGTTGACGACCACGTCGATCTTCTCGGCGGCCAGCAGCTCGGCCAGCGCGGCGGGCTCGTCCTCGGCCAGGTCGAGGCGGGCGAAGTCGCCGGGCAGGGCATCCGCCGGCGCCTTGCGGGCGACGGTCAGCAGGCCGTAGCCGTGCTCGGAGAGGCTGGCGAGGATCGCCCGCCCGATGAAGCCGGTGCCGCCGAGGACGGCGACGCGGGGCAGGGAGGTGACGGACATCGCGAGGTCTCCGGGGATGCGTGGGCGGTACTAGCGGACGTCGTTGCCGGCGACGTGGCGCAGCAGGGTCTTCGCGCCGTCGCTCTGCCGGTTCTTCAGCGCGCCCGGGAGCATGGTGAGCGCGTGGATGCGGGAGGACAGGTGCAGCCGGGAGGCCTTGGCGGCCTTCGGCCAGCCGTGCTCGTCGAGCCGGTCGGCGACGTCCTGGAAGAAGCGGTTGGCCTCGGCGAAGCGGGCGCCGGTGAACGCCTGCTTGGAGGAGATGGAGACGGCGTGCCGGCGGTACTGGAAGCAGACCGTGTCGGAGATCAGCATCCGCTCGCCGGCCTGCAGCAGGTCGATCACCAGGGCCAGGTCCTGGGTGACCTCCAGGTTGTCCCGGAAGCCGATGGAGCGGACCGCCTCGGTGCGCCAGCAGATGGACGGGAAGAACAGCCAGTTGCCGCGCAGCAGGTTGGTGGCGAGCTCCTCGCCGCCCATCACCCGGCTGCCGTTGACCTTGGGCGCGTAGATCCGCTTCTTGGCCTGGTCGGCCAGGCCCTCGGTGGGCACGCCGTCGCCGTCGATCACCTGGACGCCGGGCTGGACCATGCCGATGCCCGGGTTGGCCGCGAGCGCGGCGCGGACGGTGGCGACGTAGTCGGGCAGCATGACGTCGTCGGTGCCCATCATCACGAAGTGCTCTTCGCGGACCAGGCCCAGGCACTTGCGGTAGTTGCCGGTGACGCCGAGGTTCTGCTCATTGCGCTGGTACGAGACGCGCTCGTCCCCGAGCTGCTCGAACCAGCCGGGGACGTCGGGCTCCTTGCCGTCGTCCACCACGGTGAGGCGCCAGTTCGGGTCGCTCTGGGCCAGGATGCTGCGGACGGCGGTCTGCATCAGGGAGACATCGCCGTAGTAGGGCAGCATGATGTCGAGAGTCGTCATGAACGGAACACCCGGGGTTTCGAGGTGGACGGGGAGGGTCAGCTGTCGCGCAGCGACTGACGGTACCGCAGGCACTCCTGGTAGTCCGGGAGCAGCCCGCTCTCCTTGGCCTCGGCCAGCGAGGGCGCCGCGGCGTCCCGGGCGGACAGCTGCGGGACGTCGGCCGGCCAGTCGATCGCCAGGTCCGGGTCGAGCGGGTGGACCGAGTGCTCACCGGTCGGGTTGTAGGTCTCGGAGCAGACGTACGACAGCGTGGCGTCGTCGGTCAGCGCGCAGAAGCCGTGGCCGAGGCCCTCCGAGATGTACACCGCGCGGCGGTCGACGTCGTCGAGCCGGACGAACTCCCAGCGGCCGAAGGTGGGGGAGCCCACCCGGATGTCGACGATCACGTCGAGGACCGCACCGCGCACGCAGGTCACGTACTTGGCCTGGCCGGGCGGCACGTCGGCGAAGTGGATGCCGCGCACCACGTCCTTCGCCGAGACCGAGAGGTTGCCCTGGGCCATCCGCAGCGGGTGGCCGACGACCTCGGCGAGGTGGTCGAAGCGGTACCACTCCATGAACAGGCCGCGCGGGTCGCCGTGCTGCTGCGGGGTGATCTCCCAGGCGCCCTCGACGGAGAGCTCGCGGAACTTCATCGGGCGTTCTCCTCGTCCAGCAGGGCTTCCAGGTACTGGCCGTAGCCGCTCTTCTTCAGCGGCTCGGCGAGCTCGCGCAGCTGGTCGTCGTCGAGGAACCCGGCGCGCCAGGCGGTCTCCTCCAGGCAGCCGATCTTGAAGCCCTGGCGCTCCTCGATGACCCGGACGAACTCCGAGGCCTGCACCATCGAGACGAAGGTGCCGGTGTCGAGCCAGGCGGTGCCGCGGTCCAGGACCGTCACCTGGAGCTCGCCGGACTGCAGGTAGGCGTCGTTGACGGCGGTGATCTCCAGCTCGCCGCGGGCGCTGGGGGTGATGGTGCGGGCGATCTCGACCACGCGGTTGTCGTAGAAGTACAGACCCGGCACCGCGTAGCGGGACTTCGGCTTCTCCGGCTTCTCCTCGATGGAGATGACCTGGCCGTCCTCGTCGAACTCGACCACGCCGTAGGCGGTCGGGTCGGCGACCGGGTAGGCGAAGACCATGCCGCCCTTGGGGTCGGTGCGCTGCGCGAGGCGGGTGCCGAGGCCGCTGCCGTGGAAGATGTTGTCGCCGAGGATCAGCGCGACCGGCTCGTCGCCGATGAAGTCGGCGCCCAGCACGAAGGCCTGGGCGATGCCCTCGGGGCGCTCCTGGACCGCGTACTGCAGGTCGAGGCCGAACTGCGAACCGTCGCCCAGCAGTCGCTGGAACTGCTCCTGGTCCTGCGGGGTCGTGATGATCAATATCTCCCGGATCCCGGCCATGACCAGGGTGGAGAGCGGGTAGTAGATCATCGGCTTGTCGAAGACCGGGAGGAGCTGCTTGGAGACGGCCCGGGTCAGCGGCCACAGACGGGAGCCGGTTCCGCCGGCCAGGAGGATGCCACGCATGGGGGTCACCATACGTGCCGCCCCCGCGAGGGCCCAACATGGCGGACGCCACGCCGAAGGGCCAGGGTGCACCGGCCGGGGCCTTCGTACGTGGTAGTAGACTCCGCACCACTATGCGCATCCTCGTGACCGGCGGTGCCGGCTTCATCGGTTCAGAGTTCGTCCGTCAGCAGTTCGACGCGGACGCGGACGCCCAGATCACGGTCTTCGACAAGCTGACCTACTCGGGCGTCGAGGCCAACCTCGCCCCGGTCGCGGGCCACGCGGGCTACACCTTCGTGCAGGGCGACATCTGCGACGCCGACGCCGTCGACCGGGTGATGGCCGGTCACGACGTGGTCGTGCACTTCGCCGCCGAGTCGCACGTCGACCGCTCGATCGCCGGCGCCGGCCCGTTCGTGATGACCAACGTGGTCGGCACCCAGGTGCTGCTCGACGCGGCCCGCAAGCACGGCGTCGGCCGCTTCGTGCACGTCTCCACCGACGAGGTCTACGGCTCCATCACCGAGGGCTCCTGGACCGAGGAGTGGCCGCTCGCGCCCAACTCCCCGTACTCCTCCTCGAAGGCCGGTTCCGACCTGCTGGCGCTGGCCTACCACCGCACCCACGGCATGGACGTGGTGGTCACCCGCTGCTCCAACAACTACGGGCACTACCAGTTCCCGGAGAAGGTCATCCCGCTGTTCGTCACCAACCTGATGGACGGCAAGAAGGTCCCGCTGTACGGCGACGGCGGCAACATCCGCGACTGGCTGCACGTCTCCGACCACTGCCGCGGCATCGACCTGGTGATGCGCAAGGGTCGCTCCGGCGAGGTCTACAACATCGGCGGCGGCACCGAGCTGACCAACAAGGAGCTCACCGGCCTGCTGCTGGAGGCGGCCGGCCTGGGCTGGGACATGGTCGAGCACGTCACCGACCGCAAGGGCCACGACCTGCGCTACTCGCTCTCCATCGAGAAGATCCGGACCGAGCTCGGCTACGAGCCCCAGGTCCGCTTCGAGGACGGCATCGCCGCGACCATCGCCTGGTACCGCGAGAACCGCGCCTGGTGGGAGCCGCTCAAGGTGAAGGCCGCCCAGCAGTCGTGACCGAGAGAAGCAGTGCGGCGACCGCCAAGCGGTCGCCGCTCGCCGCCCTCCTGAACTCCCTGCCGCCGGGCACCACGCTGGTGATCGGTGGCACGGTCGTGCTCGGGGCCGCCTCGTACATCCACCTGATGGCGGCCGGACACAGCCTCGGCACCGACGACATGGCCGCCGTCTCGGTGCTCTGGACGATCCTGATGTCGGTCGGCCTGGGCCTGTTCTTCCCGGTCGAGCAGGAGCTCACCCGGATCGTCGCCGCGCACCGCGTCGACGGTCGCGGCACCGCCGGCGTGGTCCGGCGGATCGGCCTGATCACCGCCGTCGTGCTCGCCGCGCTCGCGGCCGCCATGGCGGCGGCGGCCCGTCCGCTGGCCGACACCTTCTTCGACGGCCGGCTCGGCATGGTCGCCGCCCTCGGCCTCGCCTTCATCGCGATGGCGGCCGGCAACGTCACCCGCGGCATCCTGGCCGGCGCCGGCCGCTTCGGCCCGTACGGGCTGCAGCTCGGCATCGACGGCGGCCTGCGGATCGGCCTCGCGGTCGCGCTCGGCCTCGGCGGGGTGCGCTCCCCGCTGGCCTTCGCCCTGATCCTCACCGTGGCCCCGCTGATCGCGGTCGCCGCCACCCTCCGCCCGGTGCTGCGGGACGTCACCGCCGGCACCGCGCCCGGCTGGAAGCCGCTGGCCGCCGGACTCGGCCCGCTGGTGGTCTCCACCCTGCTCTCCCAGGTCGTGGTGAACGCCGCCGTGGTCAGCACCAAGCTGCTGGCCCCGGCCGACGCCGCGCTCACCGCCGGCCTGCTGAACGCGATCGTGCTGGCCCGGGTGCCGCTGTTCGTCTTCGGCTCGCTGCAGGCCTCGCTGCTCTCCGGGCTCTCCACCGCGGCCGCGGCCGGCGACCGCCCGGGCTTCACCCGGCTGCTGGTGCGCACCTGCCTGGTGGTCTCCGCGCTCGGCGTCCTGGGCGGTGTGCCCGCGACCATTCTCGGCCCCTGGCTGATCCGGGTACTCTTCGGTGCCCAGGACGTGCTGAGCCGTGCCGACTTCTTCTGGCTGTCGGCCGGCACGCTCAGCTACATGCTGGCCATGGTGCTCGGCCAGGCACTGATGGTGCTGCACCGCCACCGGGTCCAGCTGCTCTGCTGGGCGATCGGGACCGCGGTCCTGATCGGCACCACCCTGCTGCCCGGCCAGGTCGCCACCACGGTCTGCCTGGCGTACACCCTGGGTTCACTGGCCGCGGTGCTGTCCATGGCAGTCTCGGTCCGGCTGACCTTCCCGCGCGAACCGGGGGCAGACGGCAACGGTGCCCACCGGCCCACCCTCGTGGACTCGGTATGATCCGCCGCGCCCACCCGGACCTCCCCTTCCACCCCATCTCGACCTCGCGGCCAGACGCTGCAGCATGGAGCTTCGATGTCCGACTATGACGATGTGTGGCTGGTCATCCCGGCCTACAACGAGGGCACCGTCATCGCCGACGTTGTCGAGAACGCCCGCAAGGTGTTCCCCAACATCGTCGTGGTGGACGACGGCAGCACCGACAACTCGGCCGAGCACATCCTGACCACCGGCGCCCACCTGGTCCGCCACCCGGTCAACCTCGGCCAGGGCGCAGCCCTGCAGACCGGTCTGGCGTACGCGCTCAAGCAGCCCGGCGCCGCCTACTTCGCGACCTTCGACGCGGACGGCCAGCACCAGACGCCGGACGTCGAGAAGATGGTCGCCCTGCTGCGCGACGACCAGGCCGACGTCGTGCTCGGCTCGCGCTTCATCGAGCAGACCGGCGAGGTCCCGTGGATCAAGCGGGTCGTGCTGCGCACCGCCGCCACGATCAGCCCCACCGCGCGCAAGCTCAACCTGACCGACTCGCACAACGGCCTGCGGGTGCTCAACCGCAAGGCCGCCGCCCAGCTGCGCATCACCATGAACGGCATGGCCCACGCCTCGGAGATCGTGGCGTTCCTGGCCAGTGCGGACCTGCGGGTCACCGAGGTGCCGGTCGACATCCTGTACACCGAGTACTCCCGCTCCAAGGGCCAGTCCCTCATCAACGGCGTCAACATCCTCTTCGACATCTCGCTCCGGGAGCGTGCGCGCAAATGAAGTACATCTGGATTCAGCTGCTGCTGCTGGTCGGTACCGGCGCCCTGGTCCTGACGTTCGTCCGGCGCTGGGACCGCGCGCACACCCGTGCCTGGAAGCGGATGGCGTTCGCCGCGTTCGTGATCGCCAACGTGTACGCGGTCTTCCGCCCGCAGGACGTCACCTGGATCGCCAACCAGCTCGGCGTCGGCCGCGGCACCGACCTGGTGCTCTACCTGCTGGTCGTGGCGATGGCCTTCATGACCCTGAACAGCTTCATGCGCTTCCGCTCGCTGGAGGCCAAGCTCACCGACCTGGCGCGGGCCATCGCGGTCAACGACGGCCAGCGGGTCAACGACGACCGCTTCACGGCCGAGCAGGCCGAGGTCCGGGCCGAGACGGCCGACCGGTAGCATCCCGTTCGAGAACGAAGGAACAAGGGGGGCCCATGGCTTCGCTCCCGACGGGTCAGACGCCCGTCGCCGTCCATGACGGCGCCGACACCGCGACCGGCCGGTCGATACCGGCCCAGGCCGGCGCGCGGCCGGCAGCTGCGCGGCCCGCGGGTCCGCGAGCGGGCCTGGTAGCCCTGGAGGCCGTGCTGGCCGTGGCGGTGGCCTTCGGGTTCACCGTCCTCAGCATGGCGATCAAGGTGAACCCGATGACCCGGGTCGGCCAGGTCAGCGGCCTGGCCGCGCTCCAGCTGCGATTCATCCTGGTCGCCATCGTGCTGGCGCTCGGCTGGTGGGCGGTCAGCCGCCGCATCTCCCCGGGCACCGGCCTGCGGCTGGCCTGCGCGTCGCTCGCCGGCCTCGCCACCGGCCTGTACGCCGGCGGCATCGCGGTCGCGCTGCGGGGCACCCCCTGGCCGCTGAACGGCTTCCACGGCGACGCCGGACAGCTGGAGGACTGGTCCGTGCTGATCCAGCACGGCAAGCCCATCTCCGGCGTCTACCCGCCGCTGTTCCCCTACCTGCTCAGCTACTGGACGCAGTTCCTCAACCCCGGCCAGCCGGGCGCGGCGCTGAAGATCCTCACGCTGATCCTCACCGCCCTGGCCGGACCGGCCGTCTACCTCGCCTGGCGACTGCTGCTCCCGCCGGTGTGGGCGCTGGCGATCGGCGTGGTCCCGGTCTTCCCGATCTTCACCGCGGCCAAGCCGTACGTCGACATCGTCCTGCTGGTCCTGGTGCCGGTCTTCGCGCACTTCCTGGGCCGGCTGCTCAGGTCGGGCGGACGCACGACCAAGGGCGCGCTGCTGGTCGGCGCCGCCTACGGCGTGGTCTTCGCGCTCTTCTTCCTCTGGTACTCCGGCTGGTTCGTCTGGTCCGCGCCGGGCGCGCTGGCCTGCCTGGTGGCCACCCTGGTGGCCGTCTCGCGCGGCGGCCGGGCCGCCACCGTCCGGGCGCTGCTCACCCTGGCCGCCACCGGCGTGGTGTTCCTGGTGATGGCCGGCCCGTACCTGCTGCGCCTGCTGGCCGGCTCGGGCACCCCCGACTCGTACATGTACTTCGACACCCAGACCGACCCGGCGTACTTCACCATGTGGCTGGGCGACCTGCCGGGCGGCTACACCCACGCGACCTGGCCGCTGCCGGGCGAGCTGGGCGGCGTCGGGGTGTTCGTGGTGCTGCTGCTGATCGGTGTCGGCGTCGCGCTGTGGCTGGGGGCCGAGCTGCCGGTCGTCCAGGTGGCCGGCTTCTTCATGGTCGGCTCCTTCCTGCTCCGCTACTGGTTCGCCTCGCACATGGAGCGCGACCAGTTGGTCCAGCTCTACCCGAGGACCTCCTCCGAACTGCTGTACTGCTGCCTGGCGATGGTCGGAATGGCCGCGTACCTGGCGGTGCGCCGGTTCTCGGTGCGCACCCGCGCGGTGGACGCGCCGCGACGCCCGGCCGGGTCCGCGATGCGCGCCGGCGGCGCCGCGCTGGCCGCCCTGACGCTGTTCTTCGCGCTCGCCGGCTCGGCGACGGTGGACCGCTTCATGCCCTCCAACGAGCACTCGCTCGGCTGGCTGGCCTGGGTCGCGCACAGCAGCCAGCTGCCCAACGGCAAGTGCCCGAAGTTCGCGCCGAACCACGTCTGCGAGGCTCCGCTGCCCTCGCGCTAGGCGCCGCCCGCAAGACTTGGTACCGACCAGCACGCCCGTGTGACCGTTCCCGGGCCGTGTCACACGGGGAGTGTGTGATGGATCAGACCTTGACCGCCGTGGAACCGAAGCCGGGGCCCGAACCCGCCGAGCGGGGTGAGGCCGACAGACCGGCGTCCGGCACGGACCGCGCACTCGAGCGGCTGCGGGCGATCGCCGCCCGCCGCTGGTTCTGGCCCGCGGCCCTGCTGCTCGGCTACCTCTTCCAGGTGGCGTTCCGCGCGTCCCTGGTCGTGCACCGCGCGTACCCGTCGGTCCACGCCGACGAGGACTCCTACCTGGTGCTGGCCCGGGTGCTGGCCGGCCACTCGTCCACCGAGATGCCGGTCGGCGTGGTCATCCCCGGCGGTTATCCGCTGCTGCTGGCCCCGGCGATCCGGTTCGCCAACAACTCGATCACCGCGTACCACCTGATCATGGGGATCAACGCGGTCCTCAACGCGCTGGTCTTCGTGCTGCTGTTCGCGGCGCTGCGCCGGGCCGGCCTCGGCCGCCCGCTCGCCTACCTGTTCGGCACCGCCGCCGCGCTGATGCCGCCGGTCGTCTTCTACTCGCAGTTCGTGATGACCGAGACGATCTTCCCGGTCCTGCTGCTGGGCTGGCTGCTGTGCATGCACGGCTGGCTCTCGCCCGGCACCACCCGGGCCCGCTACCTGTACGGCATCGGGATGGCCGCCACCGCCGCGTACTCGATGGCCACCCACGACCGCGGCGGCGTGATCTGCGCGATCACCGGCGTGGTGCTGCTGGCCGTCCTGGTCCTCGGCTGGGCGCCGCGGCTGACCGCGGTGGTCTCCGCCGTGGTGATGGGCGCCGGGATGGGCGCGGCCAAGCTGCTGGCGTCGTACCTGGAGTCGAAGTTCGACACCACCCCGCCGAGCCAGGTCGGCAACCTGGTCTTCGAGGCGCTGTTCGACCCGGAGAAGCTCCCCCGGACGCTCACCCGGGTCGCCGGTGAGCTCTGGTACTTCATGATGTCCACCTGGGGCATCGGCGCGATCGCGCTGGCCTTCTGCCTGGTGGCGCTGTTCACCTCGCGGGTCGAGCGCCCGACCCGGCTGGTGGCCTTCTCGCTGCTGGCCTCGGTGGTCGGCATCGCGCTCGCCTCGGCGGCCGGCCTCGGCGACGACCCCCGGGTCGACAACTGGGTGTACGCCCGCTACCTGTCCTCCCTGGTCCCGGTCGTGACCGTGATCGGCGTCGCCCTGCTGGTCCGGGCCGGCCGCCGCACGCTGCTGCTGCTGACCGCCGGCGGGCTGCTGCTGATGGGCGCCCTGGGCGAGACCGTGGTCTGGTACGTCGGCCGCGACCTCAAGGGCTACGTCATCCCCTGGGGCGTCCCGGACGCGATGCTGCTGGGCTTCAACTGGACCACCCTGCACCTGGTCCGGGCCACCGAGGTGGCCGTCGTGATCGCCGTCCTGTTCGTGCTGTTCCGGGTGGCCGGCGGCCGCCAGGTGATCTGGGTGCTCGGCCTCGGCCTGACCGCCCTCGCCTTCCTGGCGACCACCGTGATCACCGCCGAGGTCGCCAAGCCGCACTACGACACCCGCAAGTTCGCGGCCACCGGCTTCATCAAGGACGCGGGCATCAAGCGCACCGACAACCTGGTGATGGACTGGGACAACGACTGGGGCATGCGGATGGCCCAGCCGTACGAGGTCTACTGGGGCCGGGTCTGGACCACTGACCTGAAGGGCGGCACCACCCCGCCGGCGCAGGCCACCGTGGCCCTGCTGCGCCTGCCGACGGTCGACCCGAAGGCCCCCGACGCCCCGCGCGACCCGCGCGACCCGAAGGACCCGCACGCGGTCAACCCGGCGGACAGCTGGAAGCTGGCGCCGGCCGGTTGGTACGTCGACAAGGTCAGCTGGAAGGACGGCTGGGTGCTGTGGCGCCATCGCTGACGTCCGCGCCGACGGGCGCGGACGAGGGGGCGGGGAACACCGGGGGAGCCGGGCGGCCGTCGCGCCGCCGGCTCCTGCCGGCCGCCGAGGCCGCGACCGCCGTCGCGGCCTCGCTGGTGTACCCGTGGATCTGCACCACGGTCGACGTCGACCCGGTGGTGCGAATAGGCCAGGTCAGCGGCCTCGGCGCGCTCCAGCTGTACGGCGCGCTGCTCGGGCTGCCGCTGCTCGCCGTCCTGCTGTTCACCGCCCACCGGGGCCCGCTCGCCCGCCACCTGCTGGTGCGCCGCCTGGTCTGCGCGGCCCTCGCCGGCCTGGCCGGCGGTGTGCTGGCCGGCGGCACCGTGATCGCGCTGCACGGCACCCCCTGGCCGCTCGGCGGTCAGGACGGCGACCCGAGCACGCTGGTCGCGATGGCGAACTCGATGATGCACGCCCACCACCTCCCGGGCGTCTACCCGCCCGGCTTCCCCGCCGCCATCGCGCTCTGGGCGAAGCTGAAGTACGGCGGCCTCGGCGGCGGCGGCTTCGCCCTGCACGACCTGCAGATCGTCTGCACCGCGCTGGCCGGCCCGGCCGCGTACCTGGCCTGGCGGCTGCTGCTGCGGCCGGTGTGGGCGCTGGCGATCGCCGTCCTGTCGGTGATCACCTTCCTGGACCCGATCCGGCCGTACAGCCACACCGCGATGATCGTCCTGCTGCCGGTGACCGCGGCGGCCCTGCGCCGGCTCGCCCGGGCCGGTGAACTGTCCACCCGCGCCGCGGTGTTGCGCGGCGCCGGCTACGGCGCCGGGTTCGGGGCGCTGTTCCTCTGGTACTCCGGCTGGTTCCTGTGGTCCGCCCCCGGCGTCCTGGTGCTGGCCCTGGCGGCCCTCCCGTGGCGCGCCGGACGGGCGGCTGTCCTGCGGGCGCTGGCCTTCGCCGGCAGCGCGGTGGCCGGCTTCGTGGTGGTCGGCTCCCCGCTGCTGTACGAGCTGGTCCGCTTCGGCGCCGGCGCGCCGGACCGGTACGCCTACCTCGGTGTGTACGCCGACCCGGGCTACGTGCTCGGCTGGGCCACCGACCGGCCCGGCCAACTGACCTACCACAACTGGCCCGTGCCCGGTGAGCTCGGCGGACAGACCGGGATCGCGGTGCTGCTGGTGGTCGGCGCCGGCCTCGGCGTGGGCCTGGGCCTGCGCCACGTGGCGGTGCGGGTGGCGGCCGCCACCCTGGCCGGCTCCTGGCTGCTGCGGTTCTGGTTCGTCTCCGCCCTGGAGCGGACCCAGACCGTCCAGCTGTATCCGCGGACCACCTGGATCATCATGTACTGCCTGATCGTCCTGGGGGTCCTGGGCGCGATGGCGGCGGTCCAGCGCGGCTCGGCGCTGCTGCGCCGCCCGGACGGCCCGCTCGGCGGCGCGGTGCTGCCCCGCACCCGGGTCCAGCTCGCCGCCGGCCTGGTCTGCAGCCTGGCGCTGTTCGCCGCGATGGGCGGCTCCTGGTCGGTCAACCGGTACATGCCGGAGGACCCGCAGGCCGGAACCATGGGCACCGACGCCTGGCGGGCCCACACCGTCAAGAAGCCGGACGGCAGCTGCCCGGAGCACTCCCCGGTCAAGCAGTGCGAGGACATCGACATCGCCTTCTTCGGTCCGGGCCAGGACCTGGAGGACAAGCTCTGGTGCGGCGCGCTGCCCACCGCCGAGTGGCCCGTCGTGTGCGGACGCCCGGCCCCCTGGACCAAGGGCTGATCCCGGACCGTCCGACGGCGGGGCCCGGTTCCGCCGTTCGGTCGATTGGCGTTTGATCCTCCGGGTGTGGCAGTATGTCCAAGTTGCTCGGTTGAGTGCCGATGCTGCGCGCCTCCCGCCGGGAGGACCGGAAGCGAGTCCCATGTACTCGTCGTTCCCGTGATGGCCGTTCATACGTCCGCGTTCACTGCTTCTGCGGTGGGCGTGTGGGCGTAGTGGTGTGTAACCGACACCGCGGCAGCTGCGGGGCGGACGTACGGGAATCTTCCGGGAAGCGTGGGCGGGGCCTCGACCCGGTACTTCGAAGAACCCACCGCAGGAACCGACGGAGTCATTCGCCGGTTTTTTGCAAGCGCGAGTGCGACACGCCCGAGCGCGGGGGCCGGAGAAGCGGCCGCGTGGCAACAGACGACACAAAGGACTACTGAGTAGCCATGGCGGGACAGAAGATCCGCATCCGGCTCAAGGCCTACGACCACGAGGTCATCGACTCCTCGGCGAAGAAGATCGTCGAGACGGTGATTCGTACTGGTGCGCAGGTCGCGGGCCCGGTGCCGCTGCCCACTGAGAAGAACGTGTACTGCGTCATCCGCTCGCCGCACAAGTACAAGGACTCGCGCGAGCACTTCGAGATGCGTACTCACAAGCGTCTGATCGACATCCTCGACCCCACGCCGAAGACGGTTGACTCGCTGATGCGTCTCGACCTGCCGGCCGGTGTCGACATCGAGATCAAGCTCTGAGAGGCGCACCGAAGATGGCTAAGCAGATTAAGGGCATCCTGGGCGAGAAGCTCGGCATGACCCAGGTCTGGGACGAGAACAACCGGGTTGTCCCGGTGACCGTCGTCAAGGCTGGGCCCAATGTCGTGACCCAGGTCCACACCGCCGACAGCCCGGCCGGCTACGACGCCGTCCAGATCGGCTTCGGCGAGATCGACCCCCGCAAGGTGAACAAGCCCCTCCAGGGCCACTTCGCCAAGGCCGGTGTCACCCCCCGCCGCCACCTGGTCGAGCTCCGTACCTCGGACGCGTCCGAGTACACCCTGGGCCAGGAGATCACCGCCGAGCTGTTCGAGGCGGGTGTCAAGGTCGACGTGACCGGCACCTCCAAGGGCAAGGGCTTTGCCGGTGTCATGAAGCGTCACAACTTCAAGGGCCTCGGCGCCGGTCACGGCACCCAGCGCAAGCACCGTTCGCCCGGCTCCATCGGTGGCTGCGCCACCCCGGGTCGTGTGTTCAAGGGCATGCGCATGGCGGGTCGGATGGGTCACGAGCGCGTGACCACCCAGAACCTGACCGTGCACGCGGTCGACGCGGAGAAGGGTCTGCTGCTCATCAAGGGCGCGATCCCGGGCCCGAACGGCGGCCTCGTCCTCGTCCGCACCGCGGCGAAGGGGCTGTGAAGGAAATGACGACCATTGACATCCTGTCGCCGGCTGGCGACAAGGCCGGCAGCCTCGAGCTGCCCGCCGAGATCTTCGACGCCAAGGTCAGCGTTCCGCTGATGCACCAGGTCGTCGTGGCGCAGCTCGCTGCGGCCCGTCAGGGCACTCACAAGGTCAAGACCCGTGGCGAGGTCCGCGGCGGCGGCAAGAAGCCGTACCGCCAGAAGGGCACCGGCCGCGCCCGTCAGGGCTCGACCCGTGCGCCGCAGTTCGCCGGTGGTGGCGTCGTGCACGGTCCCGTGCCGCGCGACTACTCGCAGCGGACCCCGAAGAAGATGATCGCCGCCGCCCTGCGCGGTGCGCTCACCGACCGGGCCCGCCACAACCGCATCCACGTCGTCACCGGCGTGACCGCGACCGAGGCGCCGTCGACCAAGGCCGCGAAGAGCCTGTTCGGCAAGATCTCCGAGCGCAAGAACCTCCTCCTGGTGGTCGAGCGCGAGGACGAGCTGGGCATCCTGTCCGCTCGCAACCTGGCGAACGTGCACATCCTGGACGCGGGCCAGCTGAACACCTACGACGTGCTCGTCTCCGACGATGTGGTCTTCACCCAGGCCGCCTTCGAGCGTTTCGTGGCCGGTCCGGCCGCGTCCGCGAAGGCCGTTGCCGCTGAGGGCGAGCTCGAAGGGAGCGCCGCCTGATGGCTGCAGAGATCACGAGCAAGACGTACTCGGACCCCCGTGACGTCCTGATCAAGCCGGTCATCTCCGAGAAGAGCTACTCGCTCCTCGACGAGAACAAGTACACGTTCGTCGTGGCTCCCGGTGCCAACAAGACCCAGATCAAGCAGGCCGTCGAGGCGGTCTTCTCGGTCAAGGTCGAGGCCGTCAACACGCTGAACCGTCAGGGCAAGCGCAAGCGCTCCAAGACGGGCTTCGGCAAGCGCAAGGACACCAAGCGCGCCATTGTGACGCTGGCCGAGGGCAACCGCATCGACATCTTCGGTGGTCCGGTCTCCGCCTGACGGGGATCGTGATCGTCGATTAGGACGAGGACGAAAATGGGTATCCGCAAGTACAAGCCGACTACGCCGGGCCGTCGTGGCTCGAGCGTGGCCGACTTCGTCGAAATCACGCGGTCCACGCCGGAGAAGTCGCTGGTTCGCCCCCTGCACAGCAAGGGCGGCCGTAACAACGCCGGTCGTATCACCGCTCGCCACCAGGGTGGCGGTCACAAGCGCGCCTACCGCGTGATCGACTTCCGTCGTCACGACAAGGACGGCGTGCCGGCCAAGGTCGCGCACATCGAGTACGACCCGAACCGCACTGCGCGCATCGCGCTCCTGCACTACGCGGACGGCGAGAAGCGCTACATCATCGCCCCGCGCGGCATCACCCAGGGTGACCGGATCGAGAACGGCGCTGGCGCCGACATCAAGCCGGGCAACAACCTGCCGCTGCGCAACATCCCGGTCGGTACCACCATCCACGCGGTGGAGCTCCGTCCCGGCGGTGGCGCCAAGCTGGCCCGTTCCGCGGGTTCCGGCATTCAGCTGCTGGCTCGTGAGGGCAAGATGGCGCACCTGCGCATGCCCTCCGGCGAGATCCGCCTGGTGGACGCGCGCTGCCGCGCCACCGTCGGCGAGGTCGGCA
Organism: Kitasatospora cinereorecta; assembly: GCF_024172095.1. Classification (GTDB taxonomy): domain Bacteria; phylum Actinomycetota; class Actinomycetes; order Streptomycetales; family Streptomycetaceae; genus Kitasatospora; species Kitasatospora cinereorecta. The sequence goes on from NZ_JAMZDX010000003.1 coordinate 233,423, forward strand.
ACGCCGAGCAGTCGAACATCAACTGGGGCAAGGCCGGCCGTATGCGCTGGAAGGGCGTCCGCCCGACCGTGCGTGGTGTGGCCATGAACCCGATCGACCACCCGCACGGTGGTGGTGAGGGTAAGACCTCCGGTGGTCGCCACCCGGTCTCGCCGTGGGGCAAGCCCGAGGGCCGTACCCGTCGCCCGGGCAAGGCGTCGGACAAGCTCATCGTGCGCCGCCGCAAGACCAACAAGAAGCGCTAGGAGCAGGTCAGATGCCGCGCAGTCTCAAGAAGGGCCCCTTCATCGACGACCACCTTCAGAAGAAGGTGGACGTGCAGAACGAGGCGGGCACGCAGAACGTCATCAAGACCTGGTCCCGTCGTTCCGTGATCTCCCCGGCCATGCTTGGCCACACGATCGCGGTCCACGATGGCCGTAAGCACGTCCCGGTGTTCGTCACCGAGTCGATGGTCGGCCACAAGCTCGGCGAGTTCGCTCCCACGCGCACCTTCAAGGGGCACGTGAAGGAAGACCGCAAGTCGAAGCGTCGCTAGTCGCTTCCGAGCTTCAGCGCCAGAACGACTCAATGACTTACTCCTTTAAGGGGACAACCATGGAAGCCAGGGCCCAGGCGCGGTACATCCGCGTTACGCCCATGAAGGCCCGCCGCGTGGTGGACCTCATCCGTGGCCTCAACGCCACGGAGGCCCAGGCCGTCCTGCGTTTCGCTCCGCAGGCCGCCACCGTGCCGGTCGGCAAGGTGCTCGACAGCGCCATCGCCAACGCCGCGCACAACTACAACCACTCCAACGTGGACGACCTCTACATCTCTGAGGCGTACGTTGACGAGGGTCCGACCCTGAAGCGGTTCCGTCCGCGCGCCCAGGGCCGTGCCTACCGGATCCGCAAGCGGACCAGCCACATCACCGTGGTCGTCAGCAGCAAGGAAGGGACCCGGTAATGGGCCAGAAGGTTAACCCGCACGGGTTCCGCCTCGGCATCAGCACGGACTTCAAGTCCCGCTGGTACGCCGACAAGCTGTACAAGGACTACGTCAAGGAAGACGTCGCCATTCGTCGCATGATGACGAAGGGCATGGAGCGCGCCGGCATCTCCAAGGTCGAGATCGAGCGCACCCGCGACCGCGTCCGCGTTGACATCCACACCGCTCGCCCCGGCATCGTCATCGGTCGCCGTGGCACCGAGGCCGACCGCATCCGCGGCGACCTCGAGAAGCTGACCGGCAAGCAGGTCCAGCTGAACATCCTCGAGGTCAAGAACCCCGAGCTGGACGCCCAGCTCGTGGCTCAGGGCGTCGCGGAGCAGCTGTCCTCCCGCGTCTCCTTCCGTCGCGCCATGCGTAAGAGCATGCAGTCGACCATGAAGGCCGGCGCCAAGGGCATCAAGGTTCAGTGCTCCGGTCGTCTCGGCGGCGCCGAGATGAGCCGTTCGGAGTTCTACCGCGAGGGCCGTGTGCCGCTGCACACCCTGCGCGCGAACGTCGACTACGGCTTCTTCGAGGCCAAGACGACCTTCGGCCGTATCGGCGTGAAGGTCTGGATCTACAAGGGCGACGTCAAGAACATCGCCGAGGTCCGCGCTGAGAACGCCGCTGCCCGCTCGGGCAACCGCCCGGCGCGTCCCGAGGGCGGTCGTCCCGCTCGCGGTGAGCGTCGTGGTGGCGAGCGCGGTGGCCGTGGCCGTCGTCCCGCCGCTGCCGAGGCCGCTCCGGCCGCCCCGGCCGTCGAGGCTCCGGCTGCCGAGAACACCGGAACGGAGGCCTGACCCCCATGCTGATCCCTCGTAGGGTCAAGCACCGCAAGCAGCACCACCCGAAGCGCCGCGGCGCCTCGAAGGGCGGCACCGAGCTGGCGTTCGGCCAGTTCGGCATCCAGGCCGTGACCCCGGCCTACGTGACGAACCGTCAGATCGAGTCCGCTCGTATCGCGATCACCCGTCACATCCGTCGTGGTGGCAAGGTCTGGATCAACATCTACCCGGACCGCCCGCTCACCAAGAAGCCGGCCGAGACCCGCATGGGTTCCGGTAAGGGTTCGCCGGAGTGGTGGATCGCGAACGTGCACCCGGGTCGGGTCATGTTCGAACTGTCGTACCCGAACGAGAAGATTGCTCGCGAGGCGCTCACCCGTGCCGCGCACAAGCTTCCGATGAAGTGCCGGATCGTTCGGCGCGAGGACGGTGAGAGCTGATGTCGGCCGCTACCAAGGCTGCTGAGCTTCGCCAGCTGGACAACGAGGCGCTCGTTGCCAAGCTCCGCGAGGCCAAGGAGGAGCTGTTCAACCTCCGCTTCCAGGCGGCGACCGGGCAGCTCGACAACCACGGCCGGCTCCGGCTGGTCCGTAAGGACATCGCGCGGATCTACACCCTGATGCGCGAGCGCGAGCTGGGCATCGAGACGGTGGAGAACGCCTGATGACTGAGAACACCAACGAGACGCGCGGTTTCCGCAAGACCCGTGAGGGTCTCGTCGTCAGCGACAAGATGGACAAGACCGTCGTCGTCGCCGTCGAGGACCGCGTCAAGCACGCGCTGTACGGCAAGGTCATCCGCCGTACCAGCAAGCTGAAGGCGCACGACGAGCAGAACGCGTGCGGCATCGGCGACCGTGTCCTCCTCATGGAGACCCGGCCGCTGTCCGCGACGAAGCGCTGGCGCGTCGTCGAGATCCTCGAGAAGGCCAAGTAACGAAGCCGATGAGGTACGGCCGTATGTGCACCGGGTCCTTGGATGCCGGTGTGAGCAGCGGCCGGCCCGTCGACTCTCGTTGACGATCAGGAGAAAGCTGTGATCCAGCAGGAGTCGCGACTGCGTGTCGCCGACAACACGGGTGCCAAGGAGATTCTCTGCATCCGCGTTCTCGGTGGCTCCGGTCGCCGCTACGCCGGTATCGGGGACGTCATCGTCGCGACCGTCAAGGACGCGATCCCCGGCGGTTCGGTGAAGAAGGGTGACGTCGTCAAGTGCGTCGTCGTCCGCACCGTGAAGGAGCGTCGTCGTCCGGATGGCTCGTACATCCGCTTCGACGAGAACGCCGCGGTCGTTCTGAAGAACACCGACGGTGACCCCCGCGGTACCCGCATCTTCGGCCCGGTGGGCCGCGAGCTGCGTGACAAGAAGTTCATGAAGATCATCTCGCTCGCGCCGGAGGTGCTCTAATCTCATGGCGAACAGCATGAAGATCAAGAAGGGTGACCTGGTCCAGGTCATCACCGGCAAGGACAAGGGCAAGCAGGGCAAGGTCATCCAGGCCATGCCGGCTGAGAACAAGGTCCTCGTCGAGGGTGTCAACCGGGTCAAGAAGCACACCAAGCCGGGCCCCGGCACCCAGGGTGGCATCGTGACCGTCGAGGCCCCGGTGCACGTCTCCAACGTCCAGCTGGTCGTGGAGAAGGACGGCAAGAAGGTCGTTACCCGCGTCGGCTACCGCTTTGACGACCAGGGCAACAAGATCCGCGTTGCCAAGCGGACCGGTGAGGACATCTGATGTCTGAGACGACTGTTGAGAAGGTGACCCCCCGCCTCAAGGAGCGTTACAACTCCGAGGTCAAGGGTCAGCTGCACGAGCAGTTCTCGTACGAGAACGTCATGCTGATCCCCGGCCTGGTCAAGGTCGTGGTCAACATGGGTGTCGGCGAGGCCGCCCGTGACAGCAAGCTGATCGAGGGTGCCATCAAGGACCTGACCGCGATCACCGGTCAGAAGCCGGCCGTCACCAAGGCCCGCAAGTCCATCGCGCAGTTCAAGCTGCGCGAGGGCCAGCCGATCGGTGCCCACGTCACCCTCCGTGGTGACCGCATGTGGGAGTTCGTGGACCGTCTGGTGTCGCTGGCTCTGCCGCGTATCCGTGACTTCCGCGGCCTCTCGCCCAAGCAGTTCGACGGCCGTGGCAACTACACCTTCGGTCTGACCGAGCAGGTCATGTTCCACGAGATCGACCAGGACAAGGTCGACCGTCAGCGCGGTATGGACATCACCGTCGTGACCACCGCTCAGACCGACGATGAGGGCCGGGCGCTCCTGCGCGCTCTGGGCTTCCCGTTCAAGGAGGCGTGAGCCATGGCGAAGAAGGCCCTTATCGCTAAGTCCGAGCGCAAGCCGAAGTTCGGCGTCCGGGCGTACACCCGGTGCCAGCGCTGCGGCCGCCCGCACTCGGTGTACCGCAAGTTCGGCCTGTGCCGTGTGTGCCTCCGTGAGATGGCGCACCGCGGCGAGCTGCCGGGCGTGACCAAGAGCTCCTGGTAACCCTTACCGACTGCTCTGACCCGCGAAGCAGTGTGCCCGGCCCCGACCCTTTTGGGTTTCCCGAGAGGGATCCCGTAAGGTAGTGGGGTCGGGCCCCCTGCCGCGAGATCCGGTCGGATTCTCGCGGCTCTCGTATGAGGGCTCGCAAACCCAGTCTTACTACGTCGCAGGTCCCCTGCGCTTGTGCCTCTTCCGCACTCCTCGGAGTGCGGAAGGGGGACCTGGTGCGGAGAAACCACGGCGAGAGAGGCCTGAGGCCACCATGACCATGACCGACCCCATCGCAGACATGCTCACGCGTCTGCGGAACGCGAACTCGGCGTACCACGACTCCGTGGCGATGCCGGCCAGCAAGATCAAGGCGCACGTCGCCGAGATCCTGCAGCAGGAGGGTTACATCTCCTCCTACAAGGTTGAGGACCCCACCGAGGGCGAGGTCGGCAAGAAGCTGACCATCGAGCTCAAGTTCGGCCCCAACCGTGAGCGCTCCATCGCCGGCATCAAGCGCATCAGCAAGCCGGGTCTGCGCGTTTACGCAAAGTCCACCAACCTGCCGAAGGTCCTCGGCGGCCTGGGCGTGGCGATCATCTCCACGTCCTCGGGTCTCCTCACGGACAAGCAGGCCGCCAAGAAGGGCGTAGGCGGAGAAGTTCTCGCCTACGTCTGGTAATTCGGGAAACGGAGGTACAGCAATGTCTCGCATTGGACGGCTGCCCATCTCGGTTCCCGCCGGCGTGGACGTCACCATCGATGGCCGCGAGGTGTCGGTGAAGGGCCCCAAGGGCTCCCTCACCCACGTCGTCGCCGCGCCGATCGAGATCGGCAAGGGCGAGGACGGCACCCTGCTCGTCTCCCGCCCGAACGACGAGCGGCAGTCGAAGGCCCTGCACGGCCTGACCCGCACGCTGGTGGCGAACATGATCACCGGCGTGACCCAGGGCTACCGCAAGTCGCTGGAGATCAGCGGTGTTGGTTACCGCGTCACGGCGAAGGGCTCCGACATGGAGTTCGCGCTGGGCTACAGCCACCCGATCCTGGTCCCCGCGCCGGAGGGCATCTCCTTCGTCGTCGAGTCGCCCACCAAGTTCCACGTGGACGGCATCGACAAGCAGAAGGTCGGCGAGGTCGCCGCTAAGATCCGCAAGCTGCGCAAGCCCGACCCGTACAAGGCCAAGGGCGTCAAGTACGCGGGCGAGGTCATCCGCCGCAAGGTCGGAAAGAGTGGTAAGTAAGCGATGAGCGTCTCTGTCAAGATCGGCAAGGGCAACGCCTACAAGAGCGCCGCTCGCAAGCGCCGCGCGATCCGCGTTCGCAAGCGCGTCGTCGGCACCGAGGTGCGTCCGCGCCTCGTCGTGACGCGTTCGAACCGCCACATGGTCGCCCAGGTCATCGACGACGCCAAGGGTCACACCCTGGCGTCGGCGTCCACCCTCGACGTGTCCATCAAGGGCACCGAGGGCGACAAGACCGAGCTGGCCAAGAAGGTCGGAAGCCTGGTCGCCGAGCGCGCCAAGGCCGCCGGCGTCGAGTCGGTCGTCTTCGACCGCGCGGGCAACCGGTACGCCGGCCGCATCGCCGCCCTGGCGGACGCGGCCCGTGAGGCCGGGCTCGACTTCTAAGCCGCTCGTCGACTCTGTCGGCGGACGTAAACGAGAGAGGTAATTCCAATGGCTGGACCCCAGCGCCGCGGTAGCGGCGCCGGCGGCGGCACGGGTGGCGAGCGGCGCGACCGTAAGCGCGACGAGCGGGGCGGCGCCCCGGTCGCCGAGAAGACCGCTTACGTCGAGCGCGTTGTTGCCATCAACCGTGTGGCCAAGGTTGTCAAGGGTGGTCGTCGTTTCAGCTTCACCGCGCTGGTCGTGGTGGGCGACGGTGACGGCACCGTGGGTGTCGGTTACGGGAAGGCGAAGGAGGTTCCGGCCGCCATCGCCAAGGGCGTTGAGGAGGCCAAGAAGAACTTCTTCAAGGTTCCCCGTATCCAGGGCACCATCCCGCACCCGATCCAGGGCGAGAAGGCCGCCGGCGTCGTGCTGCTGAAGCCGGCGTCCCCCGGTACCGGTGTTATCGCCGGTGGCCCGGTGCGTGCCGTCCTCGAGTGCGCCGGCGTTCACGACATCCTGTCGAAGTCGCTCGGCTCGGACAACGCGATCAACATCGTGCACGCCACCGTGGCTGCTCTGAAGGGCCTCGTGCGCCCCGAGGAGATCGCCGCCCGTCGTGGCCTGCCCCTGGAGGACGTGGCTCCGGCCGCCCTGCTCCGGGCCCGTGCGGCTGGGGTGAGCGCCTGATGGCTCGCCTCAAGGTCACCCAGACCAAGTCGTACATCGGTAGCAAGCAGAACCACCGTGACACCCTCCGTTCGCTCGGCCTCAAGCGGCTGAACGACACCGTGGTGAAGGAGGACCGCCCGGAGATCCGCGGCATGGTCCACACCGTTCGTCACCTCGTCACGGTCGAGGAGGTGGACTGACATGGCGGACTCGCCGATCAAGATCCACAACCTGCGGCCCGCCCCGGGCGCCAAGACCGAGAAGACCCGTGTGGGTCGCGGTGAGGGCTCCAAGGGTAAGACCGCCGGTCGTGGTACCAAGGGCACCAAGGCCCGCTACCAGGTTCCGCAGCGCTTCGAGGGTGGCCAGATGCCCCTCCACATGCGCCTGCCGAAGCTGAAGGGCTTCAAGAACCCGGCCCACAAGCAGTTCCAGGTCGTGAACCTGGACCGCCTGGCCGAGCTCTACCCGAACGGTGGCGAGGTCACCGTGGCCGACCTGATCGCGAAGGGCGCCGTTCGCAAGAACGAGCTCGTCAAGGTCCTCGGCCAGGGCGACATCGCGGTGGCGCTGCAGGTGACGGTGGACGCCGTCTCCGGCTCCGCCGCCGAGAAGATCACCGCCGCCGGCGGCTCGGTCACCGAGCTGATCTGACGTAGGTGTCGACTCCGGGCCCCGCGCCCTCCTTCCAGGGGGTGCGGGGCCCGTTGCCGTTTGTGCGGGACTTGTGCGTCAAAACCGGGCAAGCCGTACCCCATGAGTGGGGGAGCGGCCTTCCACGCTTCTGTGGAGCGCCCGCGCACTGTTAGAGTCCCTGGAGTTCCCCCTTACCCCACATCAGGACCGACCCTCCCGCCGATGCGGCCGGGAGGCGCAGGAGGCACCGTGCTCAGTGCGTTCGCGCGGGCGTTCCAGACGCCCGACCTGCGCAAGAAGCTGCTGTTCACGCTGGGCATCATGGTGCTGTTCCGGCTGGGCGCGCACATTCCCGTACCCGGGGTCAACTTCACCGCGGTCAACAGCTGCGTGAAGGAGACCAAACAGGGTCTCTTCGGCCTGGTCAACCTGTTCAGCGGCGGAGCGCTGCTGCAGCTGACCATCTTCGCGCTCGGCATCATGCCGTACATCACGGCCAGCATCATCCTCCAGCTCCTCACCGTGGTCATCCCGCGGCTCGAGCAGCTGAAGAAGGAGGGTCAGGCCGGTACCGCGAAGATCACGCAGTACACCCGCTACCTCACCATCGCGCTGGCGATCCTCCAGGGCACCGGCATCATCGCGACCGCGTCCAGCGGCGCGCTGTTCTCCGGCTGCATCTACGCCCGCGACATCGTGCCGGACCAGTCGATCTTCCGGATCGCCACGATGGTGATCACCATGACCGCGGGCACCACCGTGATCATGTGGCTGGGTGAGCTGATCACCGACCGCGGCATCGGCAACGGCATGTCGATCCTGATCTTCACCTCCATCGCGGCCGGCTTCCCCGGCTCGATGTGGGCGATCAAGCAGTCCGGCAAGCTGCTGGACGGCTGGGGCGAGTTCTTCGCGGTGGTGCTGGTCGGCGTCGTGGTGGTCTGCCTGGTGATCTTCGTCGAGCAGGCCCAGCGCCGGATCCCGGTGCAGTACGCCAAGCGCATGATCGGCCGCCGGGCGTTCGGCGGCACCTCGACCTACATCCCGCTCAAGGTCAACCAGGCGGGCGTGATCCCGGTCATCTTCGCCTCGTCGCTGCTCTACATCCCCGCGCTGGTGGTTCAGCTCACCAACTCGCAGGCGGGCTGGGCGACCTGGATCCGGACCAACTTCGTCAAGGGCGACCACCCGATCTACATGGTCACGTACTTCGTGCTGATCGTGTTCTTCGCCTTCTTCTACGTGGCCATCTCCTTCAACCCCGAAGAAGTTGCCGACAACATGAAGAAGTATGGTGGGTTCATCCCGGGCATCCGGGCCGGCCGACCGACGGCCGAGTACCTGAACTACGTGCTCACCCGCATCACGTGGCCGGGTTCGCTCTACCTGGGCCTGATCGCGTTGATCCCGATGATCGCCCTGGTCGCCTTCGGACAGCAGACCAACTTCCCGTTCGGCGGCACCAGCGTGCTGATCGTCGTCGGCGTCGGACTCGAAACTGTGAAGCAGATCGAGAGCCAGCTCCAGCAGCGTAATTACGAAGGGTTCCTCCGCTGATGCGTATCGTCCTCGTCGGACCCCCCGGGGCCGGGAAGGGTACTCAGGCGCACGTCCTGGCCAAGACCCTGTCCATTCCCCACATCTCCACCGGAGACCTGTTCCGCGCCAACATCAGCCAGGGCACCCCGTTGGGCCTCGAGGCCAAGGCGTACATGGACGCGGGTCGCCTGGTGCCGGATGAGGTCACCATCGGGATGGCCAAGGACCGGATGCTCCAGCCGGACGCCGCGGGCGGCTTCCTGCTGGACGGCTTCCCCCGGAACCTCGGCCAGGCCAAGGCCCTGGACGAGATCCTCGCCGAGGAGGGCATCGCCCTCGACGGCGTGCTCGACCTCGAGGTCCCCGAGGACGAGGTCGTCAAGCGGATCGCCGGCCGCCGGCTGTGCCGCAACGACGGCGCGCACGTGTTCCACGTGGTGTACAACCCGTCGAAGACCGACGGTGTCTGCGACGAGTGCGGTGGCGAGCTCTACCAGCGCTCGGACGACACCGAGGAGGCCGTCCGGGTCCGTCTGGAGGAGTACCACTCCAAGACCGAGCCGATCATCGGCTACTACCAGGAGCAGGGCCTCCTGGTGACCATCTCCGCCCTGGGGAAGGTCGACGAGGTGACCGAACGCGCGGTCGCCGCCCTGAAGAGCAACGACTGACGCACGGCGTCACCGGACGGCCGGGAAGCCCCCCGCAGGGGCGTCCCGGCCGTCCGTGCGTCCGTGCGTCGTACCGTGGTGTAGAAGCAGCTGACGATGGAAGGCGTTGACCAGATGGTGGAGATCAAGACCCCCGAGCAGATCGCGAAGATGCGGGCGGCCGGGCTGGTCGTCGCGGAGGCCCTGAAGGCCTGCCGCGAGGCCGTCGCGCCGGGGGTGACCACCCAGGAGCTCAACGACATCGCGGACAAGGTCATCACCGACCACGGCGCCACCTCGAACTTCCGCGCCCACCACGGCGGCCTGTGGTTCCCCGGCGTGATCTGCGCCTCGGTGAACAACGAGGTCGTCCACGGCATCCCCGGCGAGCGGGTCCTCCGTGAGGGTGACCTGATCTCGATCGACTGCGGCGCGATCCTGGACGGCTGGCACGGCGACGCGGCGATCACCGTGGCGGTCGGCGAGACCGCCCCGGAGAACACCGCGCTGTCCAAGGTGACCGAGGGCTCGATGTGGGCCGGCATCGCCCAGATGAAGAAGGGCAACCGCCTGGTCGACGTCTCCCGGGCGATCGAGGGCTTCATCCGCCGCCAGCCGCTGCCGCCCAAGGGCAAGTGGGGCATCACCGAGGGCTACGGCGGCCACGGCATCGGCACCGCCATGCACATGGAGCCGCACGTGCTGAACTACGTGGCCGGCCGCGGCAAGGGTCCGAAGCTGATCCCCGGCACCGTGCTGGCGATCGAGCCGATGGTCTCGCTCGGCACCCCGCACACCACCGTGCTGGACGACGAGTGGACGGTCGTCACCGACGACGGCACCTGGGCCTCGCACTGGGAGCACTCGGTGGCCGTCACCGAGCAGGGCCCGCTGGTGCTGACCGCCTTCGACGGCGGCCGGGCCGAGCTGGCCAAGCTGGGCGTGGTGGCCGCGCCGGACCCGCTGGGCTGAGCCCGGACCGGCCGTCGGCTGAGTCGTCCGTCTCATTGAGGGCCTCGGGGTTTGTACCCCCCGAGGCCCTTGTCCTATTTTCATCAGTTGAACAGTCGGTGATGCAGGACGCAGGGGAGAGACAGTGCTCAAGGGCTTCCGCGACTTCATGATGCGCGGCAACGTGATCGACATGGCCGTCGGTGTGGTGATCGGTGCCGCCTTCACCGGTGTGGTCACCGGCTTCGTGTCGGCGTTCCTCACCCCGCTGGTCGGCGTGGTGGTCGGCGCGGCCGGCGACTTCGGCTCCTACAAGTTCAGCGCGGCGGGCGTCACCTTCCCGTACGGCCAGTTCCTGAACGTGCTGATCGCCTTCTTCATGACCGCCGCGGTGCTGTACTTCTGCGTGGTGCTCCCGGTCACCAAGGCCACCGAGCGCTACCTGCCGAAGAAGCCGAAGACCCCGAAGCGCCCCTGCCCGGAGTGCCTCACCGAGATCCCGCAGGCGGCCAGCCGGTGCTCCGCGTGCACCGCCCACGTGGAGCCGGTGGCAGCGACCCTTCGCTGAGCGTGTAGCATGGACTGTCGGCTCACTCGTAGCGTGTTTCAGCACGCCCTCACCCCACTCGGGATGAGGTGATGCCTGGTTCGCACGAGCGTTCCGCATACGGTAGCCGGACCCCGAAGGGTGGATCTCGCAGTTCATGGCTAAGAAGCAAGGCGCCATTGAGATCGAGGGCACCGTGATCGAGTCTCTTCCGAACGCGATGTTCAAGGTCGAGCTGCAGAACGGTCACAAGGTCCTCGCGCACATCAGCGGCAAGATGCGCATGCACTACATCCGCATCCTTCCGGATGACCGGGTCGTGGTGGAGCTCAGCCCCTACGACCTGACCCGCGGCCGGATCGTCTACCGATACAAGTAACAACGCCAGATCTAGACCCCGGAGAACCTGAATCATGAAGGTCAAGCCGAGCGTCAAGAAGATCTGCGACAAGTGCAAGGTGATCCGCCGCCACGGCCGGGTCATGGTGATCTGCGACAACCTGCGCCACAAGCAGCGCCAGGGCTGATCTCTCCCCAGCATTTCTCGTAGGACCTTCGCGCGACGCGCAACAACGTCATAAGCGGGCCGCCCGATCCGATCCCACGGACTGCCACCCCCGGTCAGAGGCCGGGGCTCCTTGTCGAGAGACATCGAGTAGGCGGCACGCAAGACCTCTGAAGAAGCACAGGAGCCATCAATGGCACGCCTTTCCGGCGTTGATCTCCCCCGCGAGAAGCGGATCGAGATCGCCCTCACCTACGTCTACGGCATCGGCAAGACCCGCGCCCAGCTGGCGCTGGCCGAGACCGGCGTGAACCCGGACATCCGCGTCCGTGACATCACCGAGGAAGACCTCGTCAAGCTGCAGAAGTTCGTCGACGCGAACTTCGAGGTCGAGGGTGACCTCCGCCGTGCCGTCGCCGCCGACATCCGCCGCAAGGTCGAGATCGGCTGCTACGAGGGTCTGCGTCACCGTCGCGGCCTTCCGGTCCGCGGCCAGCGCACCCACACCAACGCGCGTACCCGCAAGGGCCCGCGTCGCGCGATCGCCGGCAAGAAGAAGCCGGGCAAGAAGTAGTCCGTCCCGTAACCGGACATCCCTCCGGCCCGCGGGTTAGCGGACCGACCACCTCAGTAGGAGAACAGACTTATGCCCCCCAAGGGTCGTCAGGCTGCCGGCGCGAAGAAGATCCGCCGCAAGGAGAAGAAGAACGTCGCTCACGGGCACGCCCACATCAAGAGCACGTTCAACAACACCATCGTTTCGATCACCGACCCCGCGGGCAACGTGATCTCCTGGGCCTCTGCCGGCCACGTCGGCTTCAAGGGCTCGCGCAAGTCCACCCCGTTCGCCGCGCAGATGGCCGCCGAGTCGGCCGCGCGTCGCGCGCAGGAGCACGGCATGCGCAAGGTCGACGTCTTCGTCAAGGGTCCGGGCTCCGGCCGTGAGACCGCGATCCGCTCCCTCCAGGCCACCGGCCTCGAGGTTGGCTCGATCCAGGACGTCACCCCCACCCCGCACAACGGCTGCCGTCCGCCGAAGCGCCGCCGCGTCTGACGCTGCAGCGCCGCGCTGAAACCTCGTTCGGGGTCCCGTTTCGTACGGGACCCCGTACGCTTGAGTCCGTCGGCATCAAATAGTGGGTGCCGAAGACAACTGGAGGAACACCTCTCATGCTGATCGCTCAGCGTCCCTCGCTGACCGAAGAGGTCGTCGATGAATTCCGCTCGCGGTTCGTGATCGAGCCGCTGGAGCCGGGCTTCGGCTACACCCTCGGCAACTCGCTCCGCCGCACCCTCCTCTCCTCGATCCCGGGCGCCGCTGTCACCAGCATCCGGGTCGACGGTGTCCTGCACGAGTTCACCACCGTGCCGGGCGTCAAGGAGGACGTGACCGACCTCATCCTCAACATCAAGCAGCTGGTCGTCTCCTCGGAGCACGACGAGCCGGTCGTGATGTACCTGCGCAAGCAGGGCCCGGGTGTGGTCACCGCCGCCGACATCGCGCCCCCGGCCGGTGTCGAGGTGCACAACCCCGAGCTGGTCCTCGCCACGCTGAACGGCAAGGGCAAGCTGGAGATGGAGCTGACCGTCGAGCGCGGTCGCGGCTACGTCTCCGCCGTGCAGAACAAGGCCTCCGGCCAGGAGATCGGCCGCATCCCGGTCGACTCGATCTACAGCCCGGTGCTGAAGGTCACCTACAAGGTCGAGGCCACCCGTGTCGAGCAGCGGACCGACTTCGACAAGCTGATCGTCGACGTCGAGACCAAGCCCGCCATGCGTCCGCGTGACGCCATGGCCTCGGCCGGCAAGACCCTCGTCGAGCTGTTCGGCCTCGCCCGCGAGCTGAACGTCGACGCCGAGGGCATCGACATGGGCCCGTCCCCGACGGACGCCGCCCTGGCCGCCGACCTGGCGCTGCCGATCGAGGAGCTCGAGCTCACCGTTCGGTCGTACAACTGCCTCAAGCGCGAGGGCATCCACACCGTGGGTGAGCTCGTGGCCCGCTCCGAGGCCGACCTGCTCGACATCCGCAACTTCGGTGCGAAGTCGATCGACGAGGTCAAGGCGAAGCTGGCCGGCATGGGCCTGGCCCTCAAGGACAGCCCGCCCGGGTTCGACCCGACCGCCGCCGCCGACGCCTTCGGCGCCGACGACCTGGACGACCAGGGCTACGCGGAGACCGAGCAGTACTAAGAAGGATTCGGGCCGGGGGCGGTCCCTTGTGGACCGCCCCCGGCACCGTGCAAGTCGTACGGGCACAGTGTCCGTACGCCCGCTGCGGTACCTGGTACGGCCGCAGTCGGAGATTCGAGGAGTAATTCCATGCCGCGTCCCACCAAGGGTGCCCGCCTCGGCGGCGGCCCGCACCACGAGCCGCTGCTGCTCGCCGGTCTGGCCCGTGAGCTGTTCCAGTACGGCCGCATCACCACCACCGAGGCCAAGGCCCGTCGCCTGCGCCCGCTGGCGGAGAAGCTGATCACCAAGGCGAAGAAGGGCGACATCCACAACCGTCGCCTGGTGCGCAAGACCATCACCGACGTCTCGGTGCTGCACACCCTCTTCACCGAGATCGCGCCGCGCTTCGAGAACCGCCCGGGTGGCTACACCCGTATCACCAAGATCGGCACCCGTCGTGGCGACAACGCCCCGATGGCCGTGATCGAGCTGGTCGAGGGCGAGATCGCCACCAAGGCGACCGTCGCCGAGGCCGAGGCCGCCGCCAAGCGCGCGGTCAAGGAGGCCGAGCAGGCGGAGGCCACCGAGGCCGCTGCCGACGAGGCCACCGAGGCCTGACACCTCTAGGTGTTCGTTCGGGCCCGTTCTCCCATCCGTGGGGGAGCGGGCCCGTTCCGTGTCCATGGGAGATGAAGTGAACGACTGCGCCGAGCAGCCCCCCGTCAAGGACGGCCCGGCCGACGGGTACGTCCGGATCCGGCTGGACCTGGCGTACCAAGGGGCCGAGTTCTCCGGCTGGGCGCGACAGCGCGGCCGCCGCACCGTGCAGGAGGAGATCGAGATCGCCCTGCAGATCGTCACCCGCAGCGCCGAGCACTACCCGCTCACGGTGGCCGGCCGCACCGACGCCGGGGTGCACGCCCGCGGCCAGGTCGCGCACGTCGACCTGCCGGTCGAGCTGTGGGCCGCGCACGGCGAGAAGCTGCTGCGCCGGCTGGCCGGCCGGCTCCCCGCCGATGTGCGGATCTACCGGGTCGCCGCGGCGCCGTACGGCTTCGACGCCCGCTTCTCGGCGATCTGGCGCCGGTACGCCTACCGGGTGGCCGACCACCCGGGCGGGGTGGACCCGCTGCTGCGCGGACACGTGCTCTGGCACGACCGGCCGCTGGACATCGAGCGGATGAACGCCGCCGCGAAGCTGCTGCTGGGCGAGCACGACTTCGCCGCGTACTGCAAGAAGCGCGAGGGCGCGACCACCATCCGCACCCTGCTGGAGCTGCACTGGGACCGCGTTCCGGTGGACGGCTACGCGACGCAGGAGGGCTCGCTCGCGGTGGCGACCGTCCGGGCCGACGCCTTCTGCCACAACATGGTGCGGGCGCTGGTCGGGGCGATGCTGCTGGTCGGCGACGGGCACCGGCCGGTGGAGTTCCCCGGCGAGGTGCTGGCCGGCGGGGTGCGCAACTCCGCGGTCAACGTGATCCGGCCGTACGGGCTGACCCTGGAGGAGGTCGGCTACCCGGCCGACGAGCTGCTCGCCGAGCGGAACCGGGCCGCCCGCCGGATGCGGACGCTGCCCGGTACATAAAACCGGAATTGGACAATCGGGCATTTGCGGACTTCCGCTGTGATGCCCGTCACTCGCCGCTCGGTACCCCTCCGTAAACGGCCCGCACCCCGCTGTGCGACCATCTTCAGGTCGCGGGAAGCGACGCCGTGGAAGCAGTCTTTGGAGTTGTGCCGCTATGAGTGCCCGCAGGGATGCCGATCTTGTCGTGATCGGCCTGGGTTACGTCGGTCTTCCCTTGGCGCGCGGGGCCGCCCGGGCAGGTTTGCGGGTGATCGGCCTGGACCGGAGCACGAAGGTCGTGGACGGTCTGAACGCGGGCGAATCGCACATCGACGACATTTCCGACGCACAACTCGCGGAAATGCTGGAGAAGGGTTTCTCCGCCACCACCGACGGGTCGGTCATAGCCTCCGCCAAGGCGGTGGTGATCTGCGTTCCGACGCCGCTGACCGAGCACGGCGCACCCGATCTGACCGCGGTGAACAGCGCCGTCGCCGTGGTGGCGGAGCACCTGACCCCCGGCACGCTGGTGGTGCTGGAGTCGACGACGTACCCGGGCACCACCGACGACGTGGTCCGCCCCGCGCTGGAGGCGACCGGCCTGCGCGTCGGCACCGACTTCCACCTCGCCTTCTCGCCCGAGCGGATCGACCCCGGCAACCCCGACTTCGGCCTGGAGAACACGCCCAAGGTGGTCGGCGGCTGCACCGCGGACTGCACCAAGGCGGCCCGCGGGCTGTACGAGCGCTTCGTGGGCGAGGTGGTCGAGGCCAAGAGCCCGCGCGAGGCCGAGATGGCCAAGCTGCTGGAGAACACCTACCGGCACGTCAACATCGCCCTGGTCAACGAGATGGCGATGTTCTGCCGCGAGATCGGCGTCGACCTGTGGGACGCCATCCGCTGCGCCTCGACCAAGCCGTTCGGCTTCGCGCCGTTCTACCCGGGTCCGGGCGTCGGCGGGCACTGCATCCCGATCGACCCGAACTACCTCTCCTACAAGGTCAGGTCGCTGGGCATCCCGTTCCGGTTCGTCGAGCTGGCCCAGGAGATCAACCAGCGGATGCCGGTGCACGTGGTCCAGCGCGCCGTCGACCTGCTCAACACCCGCGGCAAGGCGATGAACGGCTCCCGGGTGCTGCTGCTCGGCGTGACCTACAAGCCGGACATATCCGACCAGCGCGAGACGCCGGCCACCGCCGTGGCGGTCGAACTGCTGCGCCGCGGCGCGGACGTCCGCTACTACGACCCCAACGTCCCCGCCTGGGACGTGGCCGGCGTTCCGGTGGAGCGGGTCACCGACTACCTTGCGGAGGCGGCCGGCGCCGACCTCACCGTCCTGCTGCAGCCGCACAGCGAGATCGACCTCACCGAGCTGGCCGACCGCGCGTCCCTGCTCTTCGACACCCGCGGCAAGACGGTCGGGCATCCGCAGGCGGTGCAACTGTGAGCAAGTCCCGCGACGACGCCCGGAGAAACCAGCCGGCGCCGAGCGCGGTGGCCGGCCGGACGCGCGGGGACCGCCAGGGCCACCGCAGGAAGCGGCACCTCAAGGTGTCGTACGTGGTCTTCGCGCTGCTCGCCGCGTTCATCGCCACCAAGATGGACAAGTCCTCCATCCACTTCTACTCGCTGGCGGCCGTCGGCCTGCTGACGATCAAGATGTTCCTGGCGCTGTTCTACCGGCCGAAGCGCGCCGGCACCCAGGACCTCCAGAAGCTGGACGAGATGTGGGTGACCGCGGTCCTCCCCATCTACAACGAGGACCCCTCGATGTTCGAGCAGGGCCTGCGCAGCCTGCTCGCGCAGAGCCGCCTCCCCAACGAGGTGCACATCATCGACGACGCCAGCGCCGACCCCACGGGTCTGGCGGTGGCCCGGCGGATGGCGCGGGAGTTCGAGGACGCCGGCGTGGTGTTCAAGGTGAGCCCCCAGCCGGAGAACAAGGGCAAGCGCGAGGCGCTGGCCCGCGGCTTCCTGCACGCCCCGTACTCGGACGTCTTCCTCTGCGTCGACTCCGACACGGTGCTGACCCGGGACACCGTCCGCGAGCTGATCGTGCCGCTGGTCGACGACCGGGTGATGGCCTCGACCGGCATGGTGCTGGCGCTCAACCACGACGCCAACCTGTTCACCCGGTTGCAGGACCTGCGGTACGGCAACTCGTTCCTGTTCGAGCGGGCCGCGTACTCCCAGCTCAACTCGGTGCTCTGCTGCTGCGGCGCGCTGTCCGCCTACCGCGGCGACCTGGTCCGCAAGTACCTGCCGGACTTCCTGAACCAGCAGTTCCTCGGCAAGCCGGCGGTCTTCGGCGACGACCGCCGGATGACCAACTACTGCCTCACCGAGGGCCAGGTGGTCTTCCAGGAGTCCGCGGTCGGCTACACCGCCGTCCCGGAGAAGCTGCCGCACTTCCTGCGCCAGCAGGTCCGCTGGAACAAGTCCTTCTTCCGCGAGTCGCTCTGGGCGCTGCGCAACCAGCGGATCACCCGGCCCGCGTTCTGGCTGACCGTGATGGAGATGGGCCTGTGGCTCGTCTTCGGCTCGGCGATGGTCTACTCGCTGGTGGTCAGCCCCATCCTGAACCCGTACGCCTTCCTGCGGCACGCGAGCGACTACCTGATGTTCATGGTCCTCATGGGCTACCTGCGCAACGTGCGCTACCTGGACTTCCCCCGCCGGAACATGGGCCTGATCAAGCGCTTCGGGATGTTCATGCTCGCGCCGGTCTACGGTGTGATCCAGCTGACCCTGCTCACCCCGCTGCGCTTCTACGCCCTGCTCACCCTCAACAAGGGCAAGTGGGGCACCCGCGAGGCCGGTGTGGAGGTCACCGTGGACTCCGGCAGCGGCGGCGACTACTCGGCGATGTGGAACGAGGACGAGCCCGGCTTCCCGGGCGCCGCCCTCAGCGGGGTCTGATCCGGCCCACCGAACGAGGACGGTCCCCCGCGCCCGGTGGCGCGGGGGACCGTTTCGCGTTTCGGCCGTCCCTCAGGACCAGTGCTTCATCGCCTCGGAGACCGTGATGACCGGCATGCCGCGGGCCGCGATCGCCTCCATGACCGTGGCGAAGCCGGTCTGGGTGATCTGGGTGCTCGCGGTCGGGTTGTCCGGGACCAGCTCGTGGAAGCAGAGGATGAGCCAATCGCCGCTCTTGGCGCAGCGGTCGAGCTTGCCGCCCTGGCCGATCACCTCGGCCAGCGTCGAACCGCCGGTGTTGGTGCCGTCATTGAGACCGGTCAGCGCCTTCAGCCGGTAGGGCATGGCGGGCGTGAACGACTCGATGGTCTCGTAGATGATCGAGCGGGCGGTGGCGAAGTGCCGGGCGGCGATCCGGTCCACCCCGACGCCGTCCGAGGTGGTCTGGAAGGAGCCGTGCGGGTAGGCGAAGTTGTCCTTGCTGAAGTGGTTGGACTCCAGCCAGTCCCGCAGCCGTCCCATGTCCTCGTCCACCTGCTGCGCGCTCAGCTGGTTGTAGCCCGAGTTGTGGGCGTCGGTGGAGAACGAGTGCCCGGCCATCTCCCAGCCGGAGGAGTCCTGCATGCCGCGCATCTGGTCGACGGTGAGGAAGCCGTTGGTGCCGGCCGCCTGCGCGATGTTGTACATGGTGCCGGCGAAGCGGTGCTCGTTCATCGCGGGCAGCGCCAGGTCGTGGACCGAGGAGCGCGAGTCGTCGAAGGTGATCGAGACCGCGCCGCGCGGGAAGGTGGTGCGGGTGTCCGGCAGCACCTCGATCGCCTGGAGGTGGTACGTCACCGGGCCGCCCGCGTCGTCGTACGCGACGAAGGACATGTCGGTGAAGCCGGTGGTGGTGGAGGGGACACCGGTCTGGGAGAGGCTGTACGACCCGGAGGTGTTGGTGACGTCGGCCCACTGGATGTGCACGACGACCCACTCGCCGGACTGCACGTAGTTGGCGGCCTTGGTGGAGTGGGTGTGGAACTGCCACTGGAAGCAGTTGGCCAGCGAGCTCGTGCCCAGGTAGAAGGCCAGCTTGTGCAGGTGGGTGACGTCGTCCACGCGCAGGGTGAACCTGATCATCTTGTTGGTCAGGTCCATCTTCGGCATGCCCGTCCTGCGGACGTAGCTCTGCCGGCCCGAACCGTCGGTGGTGACCCGGACGGCCTGGCTGCCCTGCATGAACAGCGCGGTGTCGTTCAGCTCGTACGACTTGGTGCCGGCGCCGCCCGCGGACCAGCCGTGGCCGTTCTGGAACTGCTGGGTCCAGGTGGCCCGCCGGCTGCTCGGGGTGTAGCCGCCCGGGGTGAGGATCGGCAGGTCCGAGCCGGGGGTGTTGAACGGCGAGGGCACCGCACCGGGCGCCTTGGACGGGCCGGAGGCGGAGGAGGTGGGCTTCGTGCCCCCGCCGCCGTCGCCGCACCCGGCGAGCAGCGCCCCCGACGCGGTCAGGAGGCCGCCGGTACCGGCCAGGCGGAGGGCGGAGCGCCGGCTGATGGCGCGCGATGTCGGCAGGAAGCTCATGGTGGCTCAGTTCTTGGGGACGGTGTTCACGTAGTTGGTGCCGCCGGTGTAGAAGTCGGCCACCGCCTTGTCCACGTCGGCCTGGGACATCGCCTGGTTGGCGTTGTAGTAGAACCAGTTGACCTTCATGTCCCAGCTGCGCTGGGCGCTCTTGAAGGGGAGGTCGATGAACCAGGCGTTGAAGTTGACGCCCATGGTCTGCCGGGGGAAGTACTTGCCCGAGCTGCTGAACAGCTGCTTGCCGTCCAGGGAGTAGGTGGCGACGCCCTTGGCTGCGGTGATCACCAGGGTGTGCCAGCCCTGGAGGCTGGTGTTCTGCCGCTTGGTGGCACGGTCGTTGTTCTTGGCGCTGTACCAGCTGGTGGTGTCCAGGACCGGGCCGGGGGAGCCCCAACCGCCGTTCGGCATGTACTCGTTGTCGAGCTCGCTGTAGAGCGCGTCGTCCGGCGAGATGGTGTAGAAGGACTGGTTGATGTGGTCGCCGGCCTGGCCCGAGCTGGGCTGGTCGTTGAAGTAGATCCGGGCCGCGAAGGTGCCGGTCAGGAAGTCGGTGTCGGCGTTCTCCAGCTGGGACTGGCTGGTGTTCTCCTTGGTGCCGTCGGTGCTGGCCCGCAGGTTCAGGGCCTGCCCGCCCTGCGCGCTCGGGTCACCGGGGAAGCTGACGCCCGCGGCGGACCAGGTGTCGGCGATGCCCGGGCCGCCCTTGCTGGTGCGCACGCGCCAGCCGTGCTTGTTCAGCGCCGGGTCGGTCGGGCCGGTGTAGTGGAAGTTGTCGAACAGCACGCCGGCCGGCACGGCCGGCTTCGCGGCGTCGGCGGACGGCTGCGCGGAGGACTTGGGCTGGCCGCTCGGCTCGTTGCCCCAGTCCAGCTGGCCGCGGACGTACGCGGTCACCAGCTTGGACGGCTTGAAGGTGGTGGACTTGGCGTTGAACGACAGGTCGTTCGACTGGTCCAGGTCCTGGTGGTCCTGGCGGAACAGCTGGAGCTGCAGGCCCTTGCTGTTCTGGGCCGGGGCCAGCGTGCCGGCGGCCGGGGTGAAGCTGAGCTCGAGGTAGTGGTCGGCGCCGGTGGCGGCGTTGGCCAGGGCGACGATGGTGCCGTTGATGTTGGAGCAGCCGACGCCGGCGGCCTCGATGCAGTTGAACGCGTAGGGGTGGTCCCCGTCGGCGGTGAAGTAGTACCGGACCGTCACGTCGGCGAGCGCCACCGGCTTCTTGGAGGAGTTGATGACCTCCAGCCAGGGCTTGGCGACCGGCGCGGCGGCCGGGGTGTCGGTGCGGTACCGGACGGTCAGGTCGGTGGGCTCCGGGTTGGCGGCCCGCCACACCGGGTAGAGGGCGTTGCCGGCGGCGCCCAGCGCGAGCACCAGGAGCAGTACCTTCAGCGTGTTCCACACGCGACGACGCGACGCGCTGCGGCCAGATCCCACGAAAAAGCTCCTAGCACGGATGCGAGCGCGTTACTGATCGCGCGCGTTCAGACGATCGTCAAAACCGACCACAACCCGGGTCATCCTAGCTTCACCCGAACGGCACCCCTCAGGGCCCCCGGGCCGCTGGGCCGGGGGGCCGTGAGGAGTGCTCAGGTGGTCAGAAGCGGAACCAGGTGGCCCGGGCGGCGGTGTCGCCGGCCGAGCGGGTCTTGGCGAGCTGGGCGACCGACTCGGGGGCCAGCGCCTGGTCCCACACCTGGACGTCGGCGATCGAGCCGCCCCAGGCGTCGACCCAGTGGGACTTGAACCGGGCCCGACCGATCTCGATCGGTCCGTTGGTCGACAGGATCCCGGTCACCGGGGTGGTCTTGGCGAGCACGCCGTCGACGTACAGGGAGATGGCCTTCTCCTTGACGTCGTACACGCCGGTCAGCGTGGTCCACTGGCTGGCCGGGTCCACGCCGCCGGTGGCGGCGGGGTCGGTGGGGGCGGACAGCGCCTCGATGGCCTTGCCGCTCTCGGCCGCGGTCTGCACCTTGAACACCCACTGGTTCTTGGCGCCGCGACCCAGGTAGAAGGAGAAGAAGCCGTCGCTGCCCTGCGAGACGGCGGCCCGGGGCTCCTGCGGCGCGGTGTTGCGCACCACGGTGGAGATGGTGAAGCTCGCGCAGGTGTTGACCACCACGGAGTTGACCTCGGCGTAGCCGTCGGTGGTGCCCTTCAGGGTCAGGGCCAGGCCGCTGTGGCCCTCGACGGTGCCGACCTGGGTGGACGAGCCGAGCCGCAGGTCGTTGCTGGCCTTGGACGGCGCGGCGGTCGGGGCGACGCAGTTGGCCGCCTGGTCCGCCGAGGTGGAGGCCTTGTCGGTCGGCGAGTCGCCGCCGGGCTTGTACAGCACCACCGCGGCCGCCACGATGCCGGCCACCACCAGGGTGCTCACCGCGCCGATCGCGACGCGCACCAGGCGCTTGCGCTTGTTGGCCCGCTCGTTGTGCTCCGCCAGGGCGTACCAGTCCGGCTCGGCGGGGCTCGCCAGCGGCGGGTAGCCGTAGCCGCCCTGCATCTGCGGCGGGTAGCCGTAGCCGGACGCCGGCGGGAAGCCGTACGCCGGGTTCACGGGCGGCTGCTGCCCCGGAGTCTGCGAGTCCTGCCCGCCCGGTTCCGGTGCGGTCCCCATCCCATCGCTCATAAGCGCGAATCCTAAGGCACCGGGCCCGCGCGCCCGTGGGAAGGTGCCCGAATCGGTACCAAAACCGTTTGGGGTCGCTGTGTGGGCCTTGGCAGAATCCGGGGCATGGGACACGTCGAGATTTCACATCTGGAGTACTACCTGCCGGACGGGCGGGTGCTGTTCGACGACGCGTCCTTCCGGGTCGGCGAGGGCGCGGCGGTGGCGCTGGTCGGCGCCAACGGCGCGGGCAAGACCACTCTGCTGCGCATGATCGCCGGCGACGTGCAGCCGCACGGCGGTTCGGTGACGGTCAGCGGCGGGCTCGGCGTGATGCGCCAGTTCGTCGGCACCACCGGCCGGGAGGACGCCCGGGAGACGCCCGGCGCGCTGCCGGCCGACGCCTCGGTCCGCGACCTGCTGGTCTCGGTCGCCCCGGCCAGGATCGCCGTCGCCGCCCGCGCGGTGGACGCCGCCGAGCTGGCGATGATGGCGCAGGACGACGAGAAGACGCAGATGGCGTACGCCCAGGCGCTCTCCGACTGGGCCGACGCCGGCGGCTACGAGTACGAGGCCGACTGGGACGTGTGCACCGTGGCGGCGCTCGGCATCCCCTTCGACAAGGCGCAGTGGCGCGGGCTGAACACCCTCTCCGGCGGCGAGCAGAAGCGCCTGGTGCTGGAGGCGCTGCTGCGCGGTCCGGACGAGGTGCTGCTGCTCGACGAGCCGGACAACTACCTGGACGTGCCGGGCAAGCGCTGGCTGGAGGAGGCGATCAGGGCCACCTCGAAGACCGTGCTGTTCATCTCGCACGACCGCGAGCTGCTCTCCCGCGCCGCCGACAAGATCATCGCGGTGGAGTCCGGCGCGGCCGGCTCCAGCGTCTGGGTGCACGGCGGCGGCTTCGAGTCGTTCCACCAGGCCCGCCAGGACCGCTTCGCGCGCTTCGAGGAGCTCGGGCGGCGCTGGGACGAGGAGCACGCCAAGCTGAAGAAGCTGGTGGTCAACCTGCGCCAGGCCGCCGCGGTCAGCCACGCGCTGGCCACCCGCTACGCGGCCGCGCAGACCCGGCTGAAGAAGTTCGAGGAGGCCGGCCGGCCGGAGGAGCCGCCGCGCGAGCAGTCGATCACCATGCGCCTGAAGGGCGGCCGCACCGGCGTGCGCGCCTTCACCATGGAGGGCCTGGAGCTCACCGGCCTGATGAAGCCGTTCGACCTGGAGGTCTTCTACGGCGAGCGGGTCGCGGTGCTGGGCTCCAACGGCTCCGGCAAGTCGCACTTCCTGCGGATGCTGGCCGGCGACGCCTCGGTGAAGCACGGCGGCAGCTGGAAGCTCGGCGCCCGGGTGGTCCCCGGCCACTTCCGGCAGACCCACGCCCACCCCGAGCTGTTCGGCCGCACGGTGCGCTCGATCATCGAGGAGGAGCACGCGCTCAGCCGCGGCGCCGCGATGTCGGCGCTGCGCCGCTACGAGCTGGACCGGCAGGAGGAGCAGAAGTTCGAGTCGCTCTCCGGCGGCCAGCAGGCCCGGCTGATGATCCTCAAGCTGGAGCTGTCCGGCGTGACCGCGCTGCTGCTGGACGAGCCGACCGACAACCTGGACCTGGAGAGCGCCGAGGCGCTGCAGCAGGGCCTGGAGGCGTTCGACGGCACCGTGCTCTGCGTGACCCACGACCGCTGGTTCGCCCGCAGCTTCGACCGCTTCCTGGTCTTCGGCTCGGACGGCCGGGTGTACGAGTCGCCGGAACCGGTCTGGGACGAGACGCGAGTGGTCCGCGACCGCTGAGTTTGGATCCGGCCGCCCCCTGGCGGTATCGTTGACCCTTGTTGTGCGTATTGGCTCGCTCCATCTCACGTGAGAGGTCGGTACGCCGGAGTCACCGAGGCCGTCGATCAGCGGCCGCCGTCCTGATTGCGTCCAGGACCAGGCAAGGCTGATCTCCTCGTCCCGCGTGCTCCCGTCAGGACCCACTCACTGAAAAGCGAAGGCTACGACCGTGCGTACGTACAGCCCCAAGCCCGGCGACGTCCAGCGTCAGTGGCACGTGATCGACGCGACCGACGTCGTGCTCGGCCGCCTGGCCTCCCAGGCCGCCAGCCTCCTGCGGGGCAAGCACAAGGCGATCTACGCGCCGCACGTTGACACCGGCGACTTCGTCGTCATCATCAACGCTGACAAGGTGCACCTCTCGGGCAACAAGAAGACCCAGAAGATGGCGTACCGCCACAGCGGCTTCCCGGGCGGTCTCCGCTCGGTCCGCTACGACGACCTCCTCGACAAGAACCCCGAGAAGGCTGTCGAGAAGGCCATCAAGGGCATGCTCCCCAAGAACACCCTGGGCCGTCAGATGCTCTCGAAGCTGAAGGTCTACTCGGGCGACCAGCACCCGCACGCTGCGCAGCAGCCGGTGCCGTTCGAGATCACCCAGGTCGCGCAGTAATTCCGGCCACCCGACCCCATCACTGAATCGCAGGAGCTGAGGAACACCGTGGCCGAGACTGCCATCGAGAGCACCCTCGAGGTCGACTTCGACGAGAACGTCGAGGAGTACACCTCCGAGTCCGAGTACACCACCGAGTCGCTGGCCGGCCGCTTCGGCGAGGCCGTCCCCGGCGCCGGCCTCGGCCGCCGCAAGGAGGCGATCGCCCGCGTGCGCATCGTCCCCGGCACCGGCCAGTGGAAGATCAACGGTCGCACCCTGGAGAACTACTTCCCCAACAAGGTGCACCAGCAGACCGTGAACGAGCCCTTCAAGCTCCTCGAGCTGGACGGCCGTTACGACGTCATCGCCCGCATCGCGGGTGGCGGCGTCTCCGGTCAGGCCTACGCGCTGCGCCTCGGCGTGGCCCGCGCCCTGAACGAGGCGGACGTGGACAACAACCGCGGCCCGCTCAAGAAGGCCGGCTTCCTGACCCGTGACGCCCGCGCCGTCGAGCGCAAGAAGGCCGGTCTGAAGAAGGCCCGCAAGGCGCCGCAGTACAGCAAGCGCTAATCGCATCCCGCGAGTGCGACCCGTACGCCCCGGAGTACTTTCGAGTACTCCGGGGCGTCGTGCTCCCGGCCTCGTGCGGAGGTCGTGGGGTGATTCGATGGACAGCCGGTCGGGGACGGCGTGAACGCTGAGAGCAGGGACGGAAGCATGGGACGACTCTTCGGTACCGACGGAGTGCGCGGTGTGGCCAACGTGGGCCTGACCGCCGAACTCGCCCTCGGCCTGTCGGTCGCGGCGGCACACGTGCTGGGTGACGCGGGGGCCTTCGAGGGCCACCGCCCGGTCGCCGTGGTCGGCCGCGACCCGCGCGCCTCCGGCGAGTTCCTGGAGGCCGCCGTCATCGCCGGCCTGGCCAGCGCCGGCGTGGACGTGCTGCGGGTCGGCGTGCTCCCCACGCCCGCCGTGGCCTATCTCACCGGCGCCCTCGGCGCCGACTTCGGCGTGATGCTCTCCGCCAGCCACAACGCCATGCCCGACAACGGCATCAAGTTCCTCGCCCGCGGCGGCCACAAGCTGGACGACGCCATCGAGGACGCCATCGAGGCCCACTACCACCGCTACGGCGTCGGCGACGACGAGTGGAAGCGCCCGACCGGCGCCGACGTCGGCCGGGTCCGCCAGTACACCGAGGGCTTCGACAAGTACGTCGCCCACCTGGTCGCCGTCCTGCCCAACCGCCTCGACGGCATCAAGGTGGTCATCGACGGCGCCCACGGCGCCGCCGCCCGGGTCGCCCCCGAGGCCTTCGCCCGCGCCGGCGCGGAGGTCGTCTTCACCCTCGGCGCCGAGCCCACCGGCCTCAACATCAACGACGGTGTCGGCTCCACCCACCTGGACAAGCTCCGGACCGCCATGAAGGAGCACGCCGCCGACCTCGGCATCGCCCTCGACGGCGACGCCGACCGCTGCCTGGCCGCCGACGCCGACGGCAACGAGGTGGACGGCGACCAGATCATCGCCGTCCTCGCGGTCGCCATGAAGGAGGCCGGGACGCTGCGGCGCAACACCGCCGTCGCCACCGTGATGTCCAACCTCGGCTTCAAGCTGGCCATGGAGCGCGAGGGCATCGAGCTCGTCCAGACCGCGGTCGGCGACCGGTACGTGCTGGAGGAGATGAAGCAGCACGGCTTCGCCCTCGGCGGCGAGCAGTCCGGCCACGTCATCCTGCTCGACCACGCCACCACCGGCGACGGCACCCTGACCGGCCTGATGCTCGGCGCCCGCCTGGCCGCCACCAAGCAGCCCCTGGCCGACCTCGCCTCGGTGATGACCCGTCTGCCGCAGGTGCTCATCAACGTCAAGGGCGTGGACAAGAACCGGGTCGAGACCTGCGAGGAGCTGCAGGCCGCCGTCCGCGAGGCGGAGGCCGAGCTGGGGTCGACCGGGCGGGTGCTGCTGCGCAAGTCCGGGACCGAGCCGCTGGTGCGGGTCATGGTCGAGGCGGCGGACGAGGAGCAGGCCAACGCCGTCTGCGAGCGGCTGGCCGCGGCCGTCCGTACCCACCTCGGGTAACCAGGCAACACCCAGGGGCGCGAGGAACTGCGCGAGAAACACACCACCCGGGGAGGTTCGGCCCGATCGTTCGGCGCCCACCTCCCCGGGTGGTCGGTCGCGCAGTTCTCCCCCAGCCTTCGGCCGGGAGGTACCCCCACGCGCCCCTGTTGGCGTTCCCGTGTGCCTACAGCTTGCGCAGCAGGGCTCGGCGGACCTTGTGGTCGGCGCCCTTCTGCAGGATGAGGGTGGCCCGGCCGCGGGTGGGCAGGACGTTCTCCAGCAGGTTGGGCCGGTTGATGGTGCGCCAGACCTGGCGGCCGTAGTCCATCGCCTCCTCTTCCGGCACCTCGGTGAAGCGGCGGAAGTAGGAGTTCGGGTCCTGGAAGGCGGTCTGACGGAGCTTCCGGAACCGGTCCAGGTACCAGCGTTCGATGTCGTCGGTGCGCGCGTCGACGTAGATGGAGAAGTCGAAGTAGTCGGCGACCGCCATCCGGGTCCGGCCGTCGGTGCCGGGCAGGGCGGGCTGAAGGACGTTCAGGCCCTCGACGATCAGGATGTCCGGGCGCTCCACGGTCAGCTTCTCGTCCTGGACGATGTCGTACACCAGGTGCGAGTAGACGGGCGCGGAGACGCTCTCCTTGCCGGCCTTCACGTCCGCGACGAACCGCATCAGGGCCCGCCGGTCGTACGACTCCGGGAAGCCCTTGCGGGCCATCAGGCCGCGGCGCCGCAGCTCGGCGTTGGGGAGCAGGAAGCCGTCGGTGGTGACCAACGCCACCCGCGGGTGCTCGGGCCAGCGGGCCAGCAGCGCCTGCAGCAGGCGGGCGGTGGTGGACTTGCCGACCGCGACGGAGCCGGCCACGCCGATGATGAACGGGGTGCGGGTGCGCTCGGTGTCCGGGGTGTCCAGGAAGGTGCCGAGGGCGCCGCGCAGCTCGTGGGTGGCGTGGATGTACAGGTTGAGCAGCCGGGACAGCGGCAGGTAGACGTCGCGGACCTCGTCCAGGTCCAGTGCGGTGCCCAGGCCGCGCAGCCGCTCCACCTCTTCGGCGGTCAGCGGCAGCGGGGTGCGCTCGCGGAGCGCGCTCCACTCGGCGCGGGACAGATCCACGTACGGTGAGGGGGTGGGCGTGGGGGCGCCCCTCGTACAGAGTTCGGTCAGCACGTCCTCCATTGTGGGCCGTCTCGCCGAGGACGGGTGGTGTGGTGTCGGTCACCAGCCGTCGCCGCGGTCGTGACCTGGGAGTGTTCTTCGCCGCATATGCTGACGCACATGTGCGGAATTGTTGGATATGTAGGGCCTCAGACGGCTCTGGACGTGGTGATCGCAGGCCTGCGCCGGCTGGAGTACCGGGGCTACGACTCGGCCGGTGTCGCGGTGCAGACGCAGGCGGGCGACGGGCAGTGGTCGCTGGCCACGGACAAGCGGGCGGGCAAGCTCGCCAACCTCGAGAAGTCGCTGGCCGAGTCCCCCCTCCCGGCCGGCACCACGGGCATCGGCCACACCCGCTGGGCGACCCACGGCGGCCCGACGGACGCCAACGCCCACCCCCACCTGGACGACGACCGCAAGGTCGCCGTCGTCCACAACGGCATCATCGAGAACTTCGCCGCCCTGCGCGCCGAGATCGCCGAGCGCGGCCACACCCTCCGTTCGGAGACCGACACCGAGGTGGTCGCCCACCTGCTCGCCGAGGCGTACGACGGCGACCTGGCCGAGGCCATGCGCGTGGTCTGCCGCCAGCTGGACGGCGCCTTCACCCTGGTCGCCGTGCACGCGGACGCCCCGGACGTGGTGGTCGGCGCCCGCCGCAACTCCCCGCTGGTGGTCGGCGTCGGCGAGGGCGAGAACTTCCTCGCCTCCGACGTCGCCGCGTTCATCGCGCACACCCGCGAGGCGATCGAGCTCGGCCAGGACCAGGTCGTCGAGCTGCGCACCTCCGGCGTGACGGTGACCAACTTCGACGGCACCCCCGCCGACGTGCGCGAGTACCACGTCGACTGGGACGCCTCGGCCGCCGAGAAGGGCGGCTACGACTACTTCATGCTCAAGGAGATCGCCGAGCAGCCGAAGGCCGTCGCCGACACCCTCCTCGGCCGGATCGGCACCGACGGCCGGCTCACCCTGGACGAGCTGCGCATCCCCGACCAGGTGCTGCGCGAGGTCGACAAGGTCGTCATCGTGGCCTGCGGCACCGCGTTCCACGCCGGCATGATCGCCAAGTACGCGATCGAGCACTGGACCCGCATCCCCTGCGAGGTCGAGGTCGCCTCGGAGTTCCGCTACCGCGACCCGATCATGGACGACCGCACCCTGGTCATCGCCATCTCCCAGTCCGGCGAGACCATGGACACCCTGATGGCGCTGCGCCACGCCCGCGAGCAGGGCGCCAAGGTGCTGGCCATCTGCAACACCAACGGCTCCACCATCCCGCGCGAGTCCGACGCGGTGCTCTACACCCACGCCGGCCCCGAGGTCGCGGTCGCCTCCACCAAGGCGTTCCTGACCCAGCTGGTCGCCTGCTACCTGGTCGCGCTGTACCTCGGCCAGGTCCGCGGCACCAAGTGGGGCGACGAGATCTTCACCATCATCCGCGAGCTCGGCGACGCGCCGAAGCAGGTGGAGCAGGTGCTGGAGACCATGGAGCCCGTCCGCGAGCTGGCCCGTTCGCTGGCCGACGCCAAGTCGGTGCTGTTCCTCGGCCGCCACGTGGGCTTCCCGGTCGCCCTGGAGGGCGCGCTGAAGCTCAAGGAGCTCGCGTACATGCACGCCGAGGGCTTCGCCGCGGGCGAGCTCAAGCACGGCCCGATCGCCCTGATCGAGGAGGGCCTGCCGGTCGTCGTGGTCGTGCCGTCGCCGCGCGGCCGCTCGATCCTGCACGACAAGATCGTCTCCAACATCCAGGAGATCCGCGCCCGCGGTGCCCGCACCATCGTGATCGCGGAGGAGGGCGACGAGGCGGTCGTGCCGTACGCCGACCACCTGATCCGCATCCCGGCCACCCCGACGCTGCTCCAGCCGCTGGTGTCCACCGTCCCGCTCCAGGTCTTCGCCTGCGAGCTGGCCACCGCCAAGGGCCACGAGGTCGACCAGCCGCGCAACCTGGCGAAGTCGGTCACCGTCGAGTAGTCGGTCACGCCGCTTCGGTGCCCCTGCGGTGGCTGCGTCCTACCGCAGGGGTGCCGTGTCGAGCGTGAACGAGAACGGCGCGGGCAGCTCCAACGGCTTGCCGAAGGTGACCTCGCTGTGGGCCTGGTAGTCGCCGTCGGACGGGTCGGTGAACAGCGTGACCGTGCCATGGCCGCGGTCGACCAGCAGGTAGCAGGGGATCCCGGCGGCCGCGTAGCCGCGCCGCTTCGCCTCGCGGTCCCTGACCGGGTTGGTCGAGGTGATCTCGAAGACCAGCAGCACCCCGCCCGGCCCTGCCCACGGCTCGGCGTCCTCGAAGTGGCCGACCGGGCTGATCGTGCCGTCCGGGATGAAGTGGCCGCCGGGCACGACCAGACCCTTGTTGCCGGAGACATCCAGATCGATTGCGGATCTGCGGACGAACTGCTTGTTGATCAACGAGAACGCGGTCTCGTGCGAACCGTCCGGCGGCGGGGTCACGACGATCTCCCCGTCGATCAGCTCGGCCCGGTAGCCGGGCGGCGTCTCCAGCTCCAGGAACGTTTGGAGGAGGCCGTTCTCCGCAGGCAGCGGCTGCTGGACGGCTGGCATGGCGACCATGGCCCTTCTCCCTCCCGTGGGTCCGGGCCACACGCTAGGCGGACCGGCCGGGGCGGGAAGGGGATCGAAGCGGTTCTCACCCGAAAGTGTGCCGTAAGGTCCCCGGGCAGGAGCGGATTCCAGGGAGTGGCGGAGTGATCATCGGGGTCGGGATCGACGTGGCGGAGATCGAGCGGTTCGGGGCCTCCCTGGAGCGGACGCCGGAGCTGGCCGCGCGGCTGTTCACGCCGGGGGAGCTGGTGCTGCCGTCCGGGCAGCGGCGCGGGGTCGCGTCGCTGGCGGCCCGGTTCGCGGCCAAGGAGGCGCTGGCCAAGGCGCTGGGCGCGCCGGTCGGCCTGCACTGGACGGACGCCGAGGTGTGCGTCGAGGACTCCGGCCGGCCGGTCCTGCGGGTCACCGGGACGGTCGCCGCCCGCGCCGCCGAACTCGGCGTGAAGTCGTGGCACGTGTCGCTGAGCCACGACGCGGGCGTAGCGTCGGCGGTGGTGATCGCGGAGGGTTGATCGCCGGGGCCGAGCCGTCCGGGAGGCAGGACATGCGCCACGCACACGCCGTCGAGCAGGTACGGGCCGCCGAGGCCGCGCTGATGGCGCGGCTCCCCGAGGGCACGCTGATGCAGCGCGCCGCCGCCGGGCTGGCCGCCGTCTGCGTGCGGCTGCTGCCCGGGGTGTACGGCAGCCGGGTGCTGGTGCTGGCCGGCAGCGGCGACAACGGCGGCGACGCCCTCTACGCGGGCGCCCGCCTCGCCCGGCGCGGCGCCTCGGTGCGGGCGCTGCTGTTCGCCCCCGACAAGGCCCACCCGGGCGGTCTGGCCGCCCTGCTGGCGGCCGGCGGACGGCTGACCGCCGACCCGGAGGAGTTCGGCCGCGCGGACCTGGTGCTGGACGGCATCGTCGGCATCGGCGGCCGCGGCGGACTGCGGCCCGCCGCGCAGCCGTACGCGACCATGCGCCGGCGCGGACCGGTGGTCGCGGTGGACGTCCCCAGCGGGGTCGACCCCGACACCGGCGAGGTCGACGGCGTCGCGCTGCGCGCCGACGTGACGGTCTGCTTCGGCACCCACAAGCCCGGCCTGCTGGTCGACCCCGGCGCCTCGTACGCGGGCGTGGTGCACCTGGTGGACATCGGCCTGGACCTGTCCCGGGCGCAGGTGGAGGTGCTGCAGCACGCGGACGTGGCGGCGCTGCTGCCGGTCCCCGCCGCGGAGAGCGACAAGTACCGGCGCGGCGTGGTCGGCATCGCCGCCGGATCGGCCCGCTACCCGGGCGCAGCGCTGCTCGCCGTCGCGGGCGCGCTGCGCGGCGGGGCCGGGGCCGTGCGGTACGTCGGCACGGCCGCCGAGGAGGTCGTGCGGCGCTACCCCGAGACGCTGGTCACCGAGGGCGGCCCCGCCGGCGCCGGGCGGGTGCAGGCCTGGGTGGTCGGCCCCGGCTCCGGCGAGGGCGCCGAACGGGCCCTGACCGAGGCGCTCGCCGGCGGCGTGCCGGTGCTGGTCGACGCGGACGGCCTGACCGAACTCGCCCGGCTGGGCCCGGACGCCCTGCGGGAGCGGACCGCGCCCACCGTGCTCACCCCGCACACCGGGGAGGCGGCCCGGCTGCTGGCCGGCGCGGACGGCGGCGCCCCGCCCGCCGCGGACGACCTGGCGGCGCGACGGCTGGACACCGCGCGGCGCCTCGCCGCGGCGTACCGGGCAACGGTGCTGCTCAAGGGTTCGACGACGGTGGTGGCCGAGCCGACCGGCGAGGTCCGGGTCAACCCGACCGGCACGTCCTGGCTGGCGACGGCCGGCAGCGGCGACGTCCTCGCCGGGCTCACCGGCTCCCTCCTCGCCGCCGGCCTGGCCCCCCTGGACGCCGCCTCCGCCGCCGCCTACCTCCACGGCCTGGCCGGCCGCGCCGCCGCCCACGGCGAGGTGCCCGTCGCCGCCCTGGACATCGCCCGCGCCCTGCGGGCCGCCTGGCGCACCGTCCGCGAGTAGGCCGCCGCCCCGGCGACAGGCCGCCTCCGGCGGGGATTTGCGGGGGCGGTGGACGGACGGGACAGCGCGGGCCGCGGTCGGACGTCGGTGCAGGGCTGGCCGCCTGCCGGGGCGGGTTTCGGGTGGTCGGGCGGGGGCTCGGGGCGGGTGGTCGGTGCGCCCGCAGCGGAGGCACTTCTTCCGTCTGGGAGACTGATACGCGATGACGACTGCGAACACCACCGGGACGGCGGGTCTCACCCAGGGGGCCCGCGCCGAGGCGACCATTGATCTGGGCGCGCTGCGCGACAACCTGGCCGCACTGCGGGACCGCACGGGCGGCCCGGAGCTGATGGCCGTGGTGAAGGCGGACGCGTACGGCCACGGCGCGGTGCGGTGTGCCCGGGAGGCGGTCGCGGCGGGCGCGCGCTGGCTCGGCACGGCGACCCCCGAGGAGGCGCTGGCGCTGCGCGCGGCCGGGATCGGCCCGGAGCAGGCGCGGGTGCTGTGCTGGCTGTGGACGCCGGGCGGCCCGTGGCGGGAGGCGGTGCGCGCGGAGGTCGACATCTCGGTGAGCGGCCGCTGGGCGCTGGACGAGCTGCTGGCGGCGGTCCGGGAGACCGGTGTCCCGGCGCGGGTGCACCTGAAGGCGGACACCGGGCTGGGCCGCAACGGCTGCCAGCCGCACGACTGGCCGGACCTGGTGGCGGCGGCGCTGCGCGCCCAGGCCGAGGGGCTGCTGCAGGTCGTCGGCATCTGGTCGCACTTCGCCTGCGCCGACGAGCCGGGCCACCCGTCGATCCAGTTGCAGCTGGACTCCTTCGCGGCGGCGCTGGAGCACGCCGAGCGGGCGGGTGTCCGTCCCGAGGTGCGGCACCTGGCGAACTCGCCGGCCACGCTGACGCTGCCGCAGTCGCACTACGACCTGGTCCGTCCGGGCCTGGCGATGTACGGGCTGTCCCCGGTGCCGGAGGTCGGTGCGCCGGCGGACTTCGGGCTGCGGCCGGTGATGTCGCTGAGCGCCCGGCTGGCGCTGGTGAAGACGGTGCCGGGCGGCCACGGGATCAGCTACGGGCACCACTACACGACGTCCGGCCCGACCACGCTGGGCCTGGTCCCGGTCGGCTACGCGGACGGGGTGCCGCGGCACGCGAGCAACTCGGGCCCGGTGCAGATCGGCGGTACGTGGTACACGGTCGCCGGGCGGGTGGCGATGGACCAGTTCGTGGTGGACCTGGGCGGGGACTCTCCGGAGGTCGGCGAGGAGGTCCTGCTGTTCGGCAGCGGGGAGCACGGCGAGCCGACCGCCGAGGACTGGGGCCGGGCGTGCGGCACCATCTCGTACGAGATCATCACCCGGATCGGGGCGCGGGTGCCCCGGCGCTACGTCGGCGGCCTCGCGTGAGCGCGTCCGGGCGGGCGGACCGCCGGCCATGACGGAGTCCGTCGAGAGCGGCACGGTCGCCGCGGTGGCGAAGGCGGCGGACGCCGCGAGCGGGGTGAGCCGGGCCGGGCTGATCGGCATCTCGCTGGGTGTGGTGGCGGCCGGCGCGGCGGCGGGTGTGGCGATAGAGCGGCTGACGGTGGGTCGGGCGATGCGTCGCCGGGCCCGCGAGGAGCTGGACGCCGCCGCCCCGTTCGGTTCGCTGCGCGGGCGGCCGCGCACGGTGACCGCCCCGGACGGCACCGAGCTGTACGTGGAGCTGGACGGCACCGGCTGGGCCGAGCCGGTGGAGGTCCACCCGGAGCCGGACGGCGGGCGGCGCGGTTGGTTCCCCCGCCGGCGGGGCGAGAGCGCGCCGGTGGACCGCAGCGGACTGCCCGGCCTGCTGGGCGGCTCGGGGGCGCTGGCCCGGGCGGCCGGCCGGCGGAGCCTCGGTGGCCCGAAGGCGGCGCCGGAGCCGCTGACCGTGGTCTTCTGCCACGGCTACTGCCTCAACCAGGACAGCTGGCACTTCCAGCGGGCCGCGCTGCGCGAGGGCATGCGGCTGGTCTTCTGGGACCAGCGCAGCCACGGCCGCTCCGAGCGTTCCCGCTCCCACCTGGACGGCGAGCCGGCCTCGATCGACCGGCTGGGCGCCGATCTGAAGGCGGTGATCGACGCCGTCGCGCCGCAGGGACCGCTGGTGCTGGTGGGCCACTCGATGGGCGGCATGACGGTGATGGCGCTGGCCGACCGCCATCCCGAGCTGTTCCGCGACCGGGTGGCCGGGGTCGCGCTGATCGGCACCCTGGCCGCCGACTGGGACTCCGTCACCCTCGGCCTGCCCTCGGTCGGCGCCAAGCTGCTCAAGCGGATGGCGCCCGGCGTGGTGCGGCTGCTGGGCCGCCAGGTCGAGCTGGTGGAGGCGACCCGGCGGCTGGGGGCGGACGTCAGCTCGGTGTTCTACCGGCGGTTCTCCTTCGGGACGAAGGACGTGGACCCGGCCGTGGTCCGCTTCGCCGAACAGCTGCTGGACGCCACCCCGATCGACGTGGTCGCCGAGTTCTATCCGGCGTTCTCCGCCCACGACAAGCGGGCCGCGCTGGCCGCGCTGGACGGCATCCCGACCCTGGTCCTGGTCGGCACCAGGGACCTGCTGACCCCGCCCGAGCACAGCGAGGCGATCGCCGCGGCGCTGCCCGGCGCCGAGCTGGTGCGGGTCCAGGACGCCGGCCACCTGGTGATGCTGGAGCGTCCGGAGACGGTCGACCGCAGGCTCGCCGAGCTGCTCGTCGCGGCCGCCGCCCACGCGCACGCCGCCCCGCTCCCGCCGTCCGTGCAGGAGCTCGCGGACCGCGAGGCCGCCGACCGGGAGCCCGCCGGCGGCACCTGAGACCGGGCCGCGCGGCACCAGACCACCGTTCCAGACCTTCCGGAAGGACACCGAGGCCCCGATGGGTACGCAGACCACTCTCACCGTCGACTCCGCCGCGCGGATGAACCGGCTCGGCCACGCCCTCGCCGGGCTGCTGCGCCCCGGCGACCTGGTGCTGCTCTCCGGCGAGCTGGGTGCGGGCAAGACCACGCTGACCCGCGGCCTGGGCGAGGGGCTGGGCGTCCGCGGCGCCGTCACCTCGCCCACCTTCGTGATCGCCCGGGTGCACCCGTCGCTGAGCGGCGGCCCCGCGCTGGTGCACGTGGACGCGTACCGGCTGGGCGGCGGCCTGGACGAGATGGAGGACCTCGACCTGGACGTCTCGCTGCCCGAGTCGGTGGTCGTGGTGGAGTGGGGCGAGGGCAAGGTCGAGCAGCTCTCCGAGGACCGCCTGGAGGTCCGGATCGAGCGGGCGCTCGGCGGTGAGGCGGCCGAGGACGACAGCGATCCCCGCCGGGTCACCGTCACCGGCCTGGGCGTGCGCTGGGCGGACGCGGATCTCACCGGATTGAGTGAGGGCTGAGCGGGTTTGCCCGCCACCCTCCCGGCGAGGTGTTGCGGCGGGGTGTTCGCCCGTGATGGGATGGGCGGCAGCAGGTTAGGTATGCCTAACTAGGGAGGCGCCCCATGGCGAGCACCACCCCCGCCGCGACGCCCGCGCCCGACGGCCGGGCCACCGGACCCGAGCCCGTCCGGTGCGCCGAACCCGCCGAGTCCGCCGAGGCCGCGGAGTCCACCGAGAGCCGTTCCGAGGTGCCGATGAGCGCCCTGCTGGCGTCCTGCCGGGCCGCCGCCGCGCTGTCCACCCCGCCGGATCCCCAACCCCGCCCGGAGCCGAGAGCCGCCTGACGCCCGGACCCGGCCCGGATCCGCACCGCTACGGGATCACGACCACCCGGGTGCCGTTGGGGGCGAAGTCCCAGAGCGACTGGCCGTCCGCGCGGGTCGAGCGGATGCCGCCGGTCTTCACCTTGGGGTCGGCCGGGGGCACGGGGGCGTTCTCGTCGACCGCCGCGCTGAAGCCGAACACCGTGCCGGCCTGCTGCGCGAACCGGACCACGTGCTCGATCTGCCGACCGTCGGTGCCGGTGCCCGCGGCCGTCCGCCCGAACACCGTGTAGCTGCCGGCGGCCGGGTCCACCGAGCCCGGGACGACCTTGAAGGCGCCCACCACCTGCGGGTTCTTGCGCGGATCCACCAGCCACACCTGGTGCGCCTTCAGCGCGTACACCACCCGCAGGCCGGCGCCGGAGTCGTTCGGCAGCGCGGGGGCGGCCGGCTCGGCCGGGGCGGTGGCGGAGGGGGACGGCGCCGCGGTGGCGGCCGGCACGGCTGCCGCGCGCGGGGCGAGGCCGTTCGCCTGGAAGGCCAGCGCGCCGACCACGGCCATGGCCCCCAGGGTCAGACCGCCGACCACCACACCCGGACCCAGCTTCGCCACGTCAGCTCCCACCGTCGGCTCGTGCTCTCGCCGCCCATCGTGCCAGTTCCGCTCCGCTCGGTCCGACTCATCCGATGGTGTGCCCGCGCGGGTCTCGGGCGCCGCCCGGCACCCTCTAACCTTGACCCGTGCTGCTGCTCGCGTTCGACACCGCTACCCCCGCCGTCACCGCCGCCGTCCACGACGGCGCGGCCGTCCTCGCCGAGGCCTTCCAGGTCGACGCCAGACGCCACGGCGAACTGCTACTCCCCACCGTGGAGCGGGTGCTGCGCGAGGCGGGCGTGGACAAGCACGACCTGACCGGCATCGCGGTCGGCGTCGGCCCAGGACCGTACACCGGCCTGCGGGTCGGCCTGGTCACCGCCGCCGCCCTCGGCGACGCGCTCGGCGTGCCGGTGCACGGCGTCTGCACGCTGGACGCGATCGCGCACCAGGCCCGCCGCGAGGGCCTCACCGGCCCGTTCACGGTGGCCACCGACGCGCGGCGCAAGGAGGTCTACTGGGCCGCGTACGACGCGGAGGGCCGGCGGACCGAGGGCCCGTCGGTGGACCGACCGGCCGAACTGGCCCCGCCGGAGCGCTCGATCGGCGCCGGGGCGCTGCTGTACGATCTGCCCGCCGCGAGCGGTCCCGAGCACGTCTCGGCCGGGGCGCTGGCCGACTTCGCGGCCACCGAGCTGGCGGCCGGCCGTCAGCTGCTGCCCAACGCGCCGCTGTACCTGCGCCGCCCGGACGCCCAGGTGCCGGCCGGCTACAAGGCGGTGCTCCCGACGTGACGACCGCGACCCTGCGGCCGATGCGCTGGTGGGACATCGAACCGGTGATGGAGCTGGAGCTCCGGCTGTTCCCCGAGGACGCCTGGTCGCGCGGCATGTACTGGTCCGAGCTGGCCGAGGCGCACCCCGGCGGCACCCGGCACTACACCGTGGCCACCGCGCCCGACGGGACCGTCCTCGGCTACGCCGGGCTGATGGCGGTCGGCGTCGAGGGCGACGTCCAGACCATCGCGGTCGACACCGGCCACCAGGGCGCCGGCCTCGGCGCCGCCCTGCTCACCGACCTGGTCGAGGAGTCCGTCCGGCGCGGCTGCGAGGAGGTGCTGCTGGAGGTGCGGGTGGACAACGTCCGCGCCCAGCAGCTGTACGAGCGCTTCGGCTTCCGGCCGGTCGGCATCCGCCGCGGCTACTACCAGCCGGCCGACGTGGACGCGCTGGTGATGCGCCTCGACCACGAGCCGGCCCACCCGACGCACGACCCGACGCACGAATCGAAGGACCCGAAGAATGGCTGACGAACCGCTCGTCCTCGGCATCGAGACCTCCTGCGACGAGACCGGCGTCGGCATCGTCCGCGGCACCACCCTGCTCGCCGACGCGGTCGCCTCCAGCGTCAACGACCACGCCCGCTACGGCGGCGTGGTGCCGGAGATCGCCAGCCGGGCGCACCTGGAGGCGATGATCCCGACCATCCGGCGCGCGCTGGACACCGCCGGGGTCAAGGCCACCGACCTGGACGGCATCGCGGTCACCGCCGGCCCCGGCCTGGCCGGCGCCCTGCTGGTCGGCGTCAGCGCCGCCAAGGCGTACGCCTGGGCGCTGGACAAGCCGCTGTACGGCGTCAACCACCTCGCCTCGCACATCTGCGTGGACCAGCTGGAGCACGGCCGGCTGCCCGAGCCGACCATGGCGCTGCTGGTCTCCGGCGGGCACTCCTCGCTGCTGCTGTCCACCGACATCACCAGCGACGTCCGGCCGCTCGGCGCGACCATCGACGACGCGGCCGGCGAGGCCTTCGACAAGGTCGCCCGGGTGCTCGGCCTGGGCTTCCCCGGCGGCCCGGTGGTCGACCGGATGGCCCGCGAGGGCGACGGCTCGGCGATCGCCTTCCCGCGCGGCCTGAGCTCCGCGAGCGACCCCGCGTACGACTTCTCCTTCTCCGGCCTGAAGACCGCCGTCGCCCGCTGGGTGGAGGCCAGGCGCCGGGCCGGCGAGGAGGTGCCGGTCGCCGACGTGGCGGCGTCCTTCCAGGAGGCGGTCACCGATGTGCTGACCCGCAAGGCGGTGCGGGCCTGCAAGGACAGCGGCGTCGACCACCTGATGATCGGCGGCGGCGTGGCGGCCAACTCCCGGCTGCGCGAGATGGCCCAGCAGCGCTGCGACAAGGCCGGCATCCAACTGCGGGTGCCGCGCCCGGGCCTGTGCACCGACAACGGTGCGATGGTCGCCGCCCTCGGCTCCGAGATGGTTTGGCGCGGCCGCTCGGCCTCCGCCTTCGACCTGTCCGCCGACTCCTCGATGCCGGTCACCGAGGTGCACGTGCCGGGCGCCCCGGACGGCCACGGCGACGTCCACGCGCACGCCCACGAGGCGCTCAGGTCGTGACCCGGGCTCACATGTGGGAGGCCCGGGCCGCCGAGGGCCGCGGCCCGGAGCTGGACGCCTGGGTGCGCGGGCACGCCCTGCCCGCGCTGCGCGGCTCGGCCGGGCTGCTGCGCACCGAACTGTTCGCCGCGCCCGGCGACCGCGTCCTGCTGATCACCTGGTGGGCGGACGAACCGTCACAGGTCGCCGACCCGCCGCCGGAGCTGCTCGCCCGACCCGTCCACCGGTGGAGCTTCACCAGCACCCACGTCGAGTAGCGTTTCCCTCCTGAGAGTTCACTGAGAGATTCCGGGGGAGCCCGACGGTGGGGAAGAGGTACGGCGCGTTCGCGCTGACGGTACTGGTGGCTGTCACGGCGACGGGCTGCGGGGGAGCCACGCCCGCCGCCCCGGCGCGGAACGCGGCGAGCGGCCAGGCCGCCCCCGCCGCCCTGCCCTCCCAGAGCCCGAGCGGGGGCGCCGACGCCGCGCCGGCGGACGCCGCCGCCTGGTCCAAGTGGGGCCTGGAGCCGCTGGCCGCGGCGCCCGCCGCCCCGGCCGACAAGCCGATCAAGCTGACGAAGACGGGCTCCGTGCCGGTCTTCAGCGACGTGCCGACCAAGGACAAGGTCGTCTTCGTCACCATCGACGACGGCGCCGAGAAGGACCCGAAGTTCGTCGAGATGCTGACCGAACTCAAGGTCCCGATCTCGATGTTCCTGACCCGCGACATCGTCAAGAACGACTACGGCTACTTCAAGCCGCTGCAGGCGCTCGGCAACCACATCCAGAACCACACGGTCACGCACGCCATCATGAGCAAGTCGTCGCCGGAGAAGCAGCACGCCGAGATCTGCGACGACCAGAGCGCGCTCACCCAGCAGTACGGCACCGCCCCGATGCTGTTCCGCCCGCCCTACGGCGACGGCGCCAACACCCCGACCCTCAACACCTCGGTGCAGCAGTGCGGTCCGCGGGCCATCGTGCTGTGGCGCGAGTCGATGCAGATCCACGACATGCAGTACCAGGCCGCCGACAAGAAGCTGAAGCCAGGCGACATCATCCTGGCCCACTTCCGCGGCCCGAAGGACCTCAAGGGCGAGACGATGACCGAGATGTTCGCCGAGCTGCTGCGCCGGATCCACGAGCAGGGCTTCGCGGTCGCCCGGCTCGAGGACTACATCCAGCCGCCGGCCTGACCCGCCCCCGGGTCAGGCGGGCTGACCCAGCATCATCAGCGGGCCGTGCTCCGTCCGGGAGAGGATCACCGTCACGGAGTTCGGCCCGGACGGCTTGAGCTGGCGGCGCAGCTCCTCCGGGGTGATCGCCATCCCGCGCTTCTTGATCACCACGGTGCCCACCGCGCGCTCCCGCAGCAGCGCCTTGAGCTTCTTGACGTTGTACGGCAGCACGTCGGTGAGCTCGTACGCGTGGGCGAAGGGCGTCGGCAGCAGCCGGTCCGCCGTCACGTAGGCGATCATCGGGTCGACCAGGCGCCCATCCACCTGCTCGGCCACCTCGGCGACCATGTGCGCGCGGATCACCGCGCCGTCCGGCTCGTACAGGTAGCGGCCGACCTCGCCGGCCGGCGGGTCGGGCAGCCGGCCGCCGGCCAGCGTGCGGTCGCCGGGCAGCAGGGTGGCCCGGTGCGGCCGTTCGGCGCCGGCGCCGGTGCCGAACCAGATCACCGCCTCCTTGACCTCGCCGTGGTCCGACACCCACTCCGCCTCGGCGCCCTCCGGCACCAGCTCGTGCGGGATGCCCGGCGCCACCTTCAGCGCCCCGTACGGCGTGCGCCGGGCGGCCTCGACCGCCCAGGAGAGCGGCGGCGAGTACGCCTCGGGGTCGAACACCCGGCCGCGCGAGGTGCGCCGCGCCGGGTCTGTGAACACCGCGTCGAAGCCCGCCACGTCCACCTCGGTGACGTCCGCGCAGCGCACCTCGATCAGCTCGGACAGGCCGAGCGCCGCCGCGTTCGCCTCCGCCACCGCACAGGTCAGCGGGGAACGGTCGACCGCCAGCACCGACACGCCCGACCGCGCCAGCGCGATCGCGTCCCCACCGATCCCGCAGCACAGGTCGGCCAGCCGCTTGACGCCGAGTCCGGCGAACCGGCGCGCCCGCCAGTCGGCGACGCTGCGCCGGGTCGCCTGCTCGACCCCGTCGGGGGTGAAGTACATCGCGTCCGCGTCCGCGCCGAACTTCTCCCGGGCCCGCTGACGCAGCCTGGCCTGCTCGAATGCCGCCCGGACCAGCTCGGCCGGGTACTCGCGGCGCAGCCGGGTGGCCAGCGCCAGCTCCTCGGCGGGGGTGAACTCGCGCAGTTCGGCGAGCAGCTCGCGGCCCTGGTCGGTCAGCAGGGCCCGGAACGATTCGATCTCCACGGGCCCCATTCTTCTACGACCCGCCCGCGACGCCATTGGCACTCTGGTTGACTGAGTGCTAACAGAGTCCTATGGTCGTTCCTGGCACTCCCCCCAGGGAGAGTGCTAACGCGACGGAGCGTGCCTGACCCCCGCGACGGCAGGCGCGCGAACGTCGCCACCTACCTGTTAGACAACCCCGTAATCTCCGAAGGGGAGCTCGGACGTGACCACCAGCAGCAAGGTTGCCATCAAGCCGCTCGAGGACCGCATTGTGGTCCAGCCGCTCGACGCCGAGACCACCACGGCCTCCGGCCTGGTTATCCCGGACACCGCCAAGGAGAAGCCCCAGGAGGGCGTCGTCCTGGCCGTCGGCCCGGGCCGCTTCGAGGACGGCCAGCGCCTGCCGCTCGACGTCGCCGTCGGTGACATCGTCCTGTACTCGAAGTACGGCGGCACCGAGGTGAAGTACCAGGGCGAGGAGTACCTGGTCCTCTCGGCTCGCGACGTCCTCGCGATCATCGAGAAGTAAGTCGTTCCAGCCCGCCCCGGATCCGTGTCGCCGTCGTGTGACAGGGGCCCGGGGCGCGGTTGTTGGCTCACGTAGGCATTGAACCCAGAGGAAACGGGACCATGGCGAAGACCCTGCAGTTCGACGAGGACGCCCGCCGCTCGCTGGAGCGCGGCGTCAACAAGCTGGCCGACACCGTCAAGGTGACCATCGGCCCCAAGGGCCGCAACGTCGTCATCGACAAGAAGTTCGGCGCCCCCACCATCACCAACGACGGTGTGACCATCGCCCGCGAGGTCGAGCTCGACGACCCGTACGAGAACCTCGGCGCGCAGCTGGTCAAGGAGGTCGCCACCAAGACCAACGACGTCGCGGGCGACGGCACCACCACCGCCACCGTGCTGGCCCAGGCCCTGGTCAACGAGGGCCTGCGCAACGTCGCCGCCGGCGCCGGCCCGGCCGCCCTGAAGAAGGGCATCGACAAGGCCGTCGCCGCCGTCACCGAGCACCTGCTCTCGGTCGCCCGCGAGATCGAGGGCAAGGACGACGTCGCCGCCGTCGCGTCCCTCTCCGCGCAGGACCCGCAGGTCGGCGAGCTGATCGCCGAGGCGATCGACAAGGTCGGCAAGGACGGTGTGATCACCGTCGAGGAGTCCAACACCTTCGGCGTCGAGCTCGAGTTCACCGAGGGCATGCAGTTCGACAAGGGCTACCTGTCGCCGTACTTCGTCACCGACGCGGAGCGTCAGGAGGCGATCCTCGAGGACCCGTACATCCTGATCAACCAGGGCAAGATCTCCTCCATCCAGGAGCTGCTCCCGCTGCTGGAGAAGGTCCTGCAGGCCGGCTCCTCCAAGCCGCTGCTGATCATCGCCGAGGACGTCGACGGCGAGGCGCTGTCCACCCTGGTGGTCAACAAGATCCGCGGCACCTTCAACGCGGTGGCCGTCAAGGCCCCGGGCTTCGGTGACCGCCGCAAGGCCATCCTCGGCGACATCGCCACCCTCACCGGCGGCCAGGTCGTCTCCGAGGAGGTCGGCCTCAAGCTCGACCAGGTCGGCCTGGAGGTGCTCGGCAGCGCCCGCCGCATCACCGTCACCAAGGACGAGACCATCGTCGTCGACGGCGCCGGCGCCTCCGACGCGGTCGCCGGCCGGGTCAACCAGATCAAGGCCGAGATCGCCAACACCGACTCGGACTGGGACCGCGAGAAGCTGCAGGAGCGCCTGGCCAAGCTGGCCGGCGGCGTCTGCGTCATCAAGGTCGGCGCGGCCACCGAGGTCGAGCTCAAGGAGCGCAAGCACCGCCTGGAGGACGCCATCTCCGCGACCCGCGCCGCGGTCGAGGAGGGCATCGTCGCCGGTGGCGGCGCCTCCCTGGTGCACGCCGCCAAGGTGCTCGAGGGCGGCCTGGGCCTGGACGGCGACGAGGCGACCGGTGTCGCCGTCGTCAAGCGCGCCCTGGTCGAGCCGCAGCGCTGGATCGCCCAGAACGCCGGCCT
Source organism: Kitasatospora cinereorecta (assembly GCF_024172095.1). Classification (GTDB taxonomy): domain Bacteria; phylum Actinomycetota; class Actinomycetes; order Streptomycetales; family Streptomycetaceae; genus Kitasatospora; species Kitasatospora cinereorecta. The sequence goes on from NZ_JAMZDX010000003.1 coordinate 276,806, forward strand.
CGAGGGCTACGTCATCGCCCACAAGGTCGCCGAGCTGGAGGCCGGCCACGGCTACAACGCCGCCACCGGCGAGTACGTCGACCTGGTCAAGGCCGGCGTCATCGACCCGGTGAAGGTCACCCGCTCCGCCCTGGAGAACGCCGCCTCCATCGCCTCCCTGCTGCTCACCACCGAGACCCTCGTGGTGGAGAAGAAGGAGGAGGAGGCCGACAACGGTCACGGCCACTCCCACGGCGGCCACGGCCACAGCCACTGAGCTGAGGCACAGCGCCAACAGTAGGGGCGCGAGGAACTGCGCGACCGGCCATGCACTCCCGTAGTGCCGGGCCGGAGCGCGGGTCCTCGCGCCCCTCGTGGTTTCCGTATCGTTGACGCGTGATCGAAGCTCGCCACCTGCGCGTCCTGCGCGCCGTCGCCCGGACCGGCTCCTACTCGGCGGCCGCCCGCGAGCTGGGCTGCACCCAGCCGGCGGTCAGCCAGCAGATGAAGGCGCTGGAGAAGGCGGTGGCCACCCCGCTGGTGGTCCGCTCCGGCCGGGAGACCCAGCTGAGCGAGGCGGGCCGGGTGCTGCTGAAGCACGCGACCGGCATCCTGGCCGGCCTCTCCGCGGCGGAGGAGGAGGTCGCGGCGATCGCCGGACTGCGGGCCGGACGGGTGCGGCTGGTGTCCTTCCCGACCGCGAGTTCCACTCTGGTGCCGCGTTCGGTCGCCCGGTTGCGCGCCGCCCATCCGGGGGTCCGCGTGTCGCTGGTGGAGGCGGAGCCGCCGGAGTCGCTGGCGATGCTGCGCGGCGGCGAGTGCGAGGTGGCGCTGGCGTTCCGGTACCCGGACTCGCAGGGCGGCGCGGTGAGCCGGCCCGCCCCGCACGCCACCCTGCGCGAGGCGCGGGCCGAGGCGACCCTGGAGGCGGCGGCGACGGCGGCGGCCAACGACTGGTCGGACCTGGTGGTGCGCCCGCTGCTGGACGATCCGCTGGTCGGCGTGGTGCCGGCCGGCCATCCGCTGGCCGAGCGGGGCGAGGCCGATCCAGTGGATCTGGCGGAGCTGTCCGGGGAGCAGTGGATCGCGGGCTGCCCGCAGTGCCGCGGGCACCTGGTGGAGCTCTGCGAGAACGCGGGCTTCGAACCGCGGATCGACTTCGCCACCGACGACTACCCCGCGGTGGTCGGCCTGGTGGCGGCCGGGCTGGGGGTCGCGGTGCTGCCGGGGCTGGCCCTGGAGTCGGTGCGGCAGTCGGGGGTGGCGGCGGTACCGGTGCGGGTGGCGTCGGGGGATCCGGCGCGGCGTCAGGTGGTGGCGCTCACCCTGCCGGACCTGGCGGAGGTTCCGGCGGTGGACCTGATGCTGGATCAGCTCGCCGCGGCGGTCGACGCCGGCTGACCCGCGCTCCGCGTCCCGCCCCGCGGGCAGCCGAATGCGTATCGCACGCAGGGCCCCACGTGCGAGGAAACGTTTCTTCTGCGGTCGACCGGGGCTCGTGCCCCGCCTGCGTTCAGCGGCGGATGGTACCCGGCATCGCCAGCGGGACCTCGACCATCCGGTTGCGCGCGCGGCCGAGCAGTTCCTCGCGCTCGTCCTCGGTCAGTCCGCCCCAGACGCCGTAGGGCTCGCGGACGGCCAGGGCGTGTGCGGCGCACTGCGCGCGTACCGGGCAGCGCATGCACACCTCTTTGGCACTCGCCTCGCGCGAACTCCGGGCGGCCCCGCGTTCGCCCTCGGGGTGGAAGAAGAGCGAGCTGTCCACGCCGCGGCAGGCTGCGGACAGCTGCCAGTCCCAGAGGTCGGCGTTGGGGCCGGGGAGGCGGGAGAAATCTGCCATGGCTCTTACCCTTCGAGGACTCGGGACCTGGCAGCTCGGCGAGGCTGCACGGGGCCGGTAGGGACACCTGGAAATATGACTTACGCCAACCAACAGGACAAGTCACCCACAGAGCGACACAACAGTCAATGACCGGATGGAAGCTATAAAAACGGACAAACGGGGCAAGAGGTTTGACGGATTCGCTGCGGCAGACGGGTGGTGCACAGGGCGTGGACGGCTGTTGGAAGGCGCGCGGGGCGCGGGCGGCGCGCGCGAGCAGCACAAAAGTGCGGCGTGTGCACCGCGAGGTGGCTGATCCGTGACGGATCGGCCACGTACAGTGGTGGAGATGGCCCTGAAGGCCGTAACTCATTCGAGTGACGGTCGTTGGATGTGCGGAGGCGGTTAGCGGGCGCTGGAGCCCGGGAACGATCGCGGTGGCATCGGCGATCAACCGGGGTCCGTCGCCAATCGGCCGTGTCGGAGAGGTTCGTACCAGCCAGGAGGCTCAACGTGACGCGGATCAGCTGCGGAGGACGGTCATGACATCCGTACTCGTCTGCGACGATTCCCCGCTCGCCCGGGAGGCGCTTCGCCGAGCGGTCGCGACCGTGCCCGGCGTCGACCGGGTGACCACTGCGACGAACGGTGAGGAGGTCCTCCGCCGCTGGGTGGCCGACCGCTCCGATCTCGTTCTGATGGATGTCCGGATGCCCGGCCTCGGCGGGGTGGAGACTGTGCGCCGGCTGCTGTCGGCCGACCCCGGTGCCCGGATCATCATGCTCACCGTCGCCGAGGACCTGGACGGCGTCGCCCTCGCGGTGGCCGCCGGTGCCCGCGGTTACCTGCACAAGGACGCCTCGCGCGCCGAACTGCGGGCCACCGTGACCCAGGCGCTCGCCGACCCGACCTGGCGGCTCGCACCGCGCCGGCTGCGCAGCCCCGACATGGGTGCGGCGCCGACGTTGACGGCGCGTGAGATCCAGGTGCTGGAGGGCATGAGCCACGGCCGGAGCAACGCGGAGATCGGCCGCGAGCTGTTCCTGTCCGAGGACACCGTCAAGACCCACGCCCGGCGCCTGTTCAAGAAGCTCGGCGCCTCGGACCGCGCGCACGCCGTGGCGCTCGGTTTCCGCTGGGGCCTGGTCCGCTGAGCGAACGCCGAACGAACCGGGCCCGCCCGGACGTGTGACGTTGCGGTCCCGAGGCTGCACCATGGAGAAGTGGAGCACCTCGGGGACCGGCGGACAGGCATGGGAGGCGGCACAGTGCACTCGGCGCATAACGTTCCGATGCACAAGTCCGGACGCGGTGCCGCGTTTTCCGCGTCGACCAGGCACCATGGACCGATGCGTGACGACGAGGCCGCCGCCACGGGCGCGGCCGAGCCCGAGACGGCGCAGCCCGACCCCGGCGGTCCGGCTGCCGATCCGTCGTACACGCCGGGTGGACGGCCGCCGGTGCTCGGCGCCGCCACCTCGTCCGAGGTGGCCGACCTGGTCGCCGCCGCGGTCCGCGGCGACGGGCCCGCGATCGAGGCCCTGCTCGGATACGTGCTTCCGCTCGCCCTGCGCTACTGCCGCGGCCGGCTGGTCCGGCTGCCCGGCGGGGCGCGGCACCACGTGGACGACGTGGCCCAGGAGGTGTGCGTCGCGGTGCTCTGCGCACTGCCGCGCTACCGGGACACCGGCCGCCCCTTCGAGGCCTTCGTGTACGGGATCGCCGCGCACAAGATCGCCGATCTGCAGCGGGCCGCGATGCGCGGCCCCGGCTCGACCGTGATCCCCCCGGACGATCTGCCGGAGACCCCGGACGACTCGCTCGGCCCGGAGGAGCGGGCACTGCTGAGCAGTGACGCGGCCTGGATCAAGGAACTGCTGTCCAACCTGCCGGCCCGCCAGCGCGAGCTGGTGCTGCTGCGGGTGGCGGACGGGCTGTCGGCGGAGGAGACCGGCGAGGTGCTCGGGATGTCGCCGGGCGCCGTCCGGGTCGCCCAGCACCGCGCGCTCAGCCGGCTCCGCGCGCTGGCGGAGGAGTCCTCCTAAGTCGGGACAGGTCCGGCGGAAGAGTCCCCGTGGGGTTCGCGTTGTCAAGAGGGCGCGAGGAGATACCTCAGGACACCAGTACCATGGGGTATCGGCGCCTGGTCGGGTTGCCAAAGTTTCGTGGGTGTGCGCGGGGTTCCGTTGGAGGTTCCTCCAAGCGCCGAGCGTCTTGGCGGCCGAGTGCCACGCCGGTGCGCGCGGGTGGGACGCCGCGACCGCGGAGGTCCGCCCTGCTGAGTCAGACGCGCTCGGAAACCCCTCACCGGGCGCGACAGAGATCGACGGCCCGCCACGGAAGGTCCCTTAGATGTCTTACAACGCCGCAGGCGTACCCGAGAAGTTCGCGATGCTCGGGCTCACGTACGACGACGTCCTGCTGCTGCCCGGGGCCTCCGAGGTGTTGCCGAACCAGGTCGACACCTCCTCGCGGGTCTCCCGCAATGTGCGGGTCAACATCCCGCTGCTGTCCGCCGCGATGGACAAGGTCACCGAGTCCCGGATGGCCATCGCGATGGCCCGCCAGGGCGGCGTGGGTGTGCTGCACCGCAACCTGTCGATCGAGGACCAGGTCAACCAGGTCGACCTGGTCAAGCGCTCCGAGTCCGGCATGGTGACCGACCCGATCACCGTCGGCCCGGAGGCCACCCTGGCCGAGGCCGACGCGCTCTGCGCCCGCTTCCGGATCTCCGGCGTGCCGGTGGCGAATCCGGACGGCAAGCTGCTGGGCATCGTGACCAACCGCGACATGGCCTTCGAGAGCGACCGCAGCCGCAAGGTCGCCGAGATCATGACGCCGATGCCGCTGATCACCGGCAAGGTGGGCATCTCCGGCCCGGACGCGATGGCGCTGCTGCGCCGCCACAAGATCGAGAAGCTGCCGCTGGTCGACGACGACGGCCGGATCAAGGGCCTGATCACGGTCAAGGACTTCGTCAAGGCCGAGCAGTACCCGAACGCGGCCAAGGACGCCGAGGGCCGTCTGCTGGTCGGCGCCGCCGTGGGCGCCTCCGCCGAGTCCTTCGACCGCGCCCAGGCGCTGGTCGGCGCGGGCGTCGACTTCCTGGTCGTCGACACCTCGCACGGCCACAACAGCAACGCGCTGAGCTGGATGTCGAAGATCAAGTCGGCGGTCGGCGTCGACGTCATCGGCGGCAACGTCGCCACCCGCGACGGCGCGCAGGCGATGATCGACGCCGGTGTCGACGGCGTCAAGGTCGGTGTCGGCCCGGGCTCCATCTGCACCACCCGCGTCGTCGCCGGCATCGGCGTCCCGCAGGTCACCGCGATCTACGAGGCCGCGCTGGCCTGCCGGGAGGCCGGCGTCCCGGTCATCGGCGACGGTGGCCTGCAGTACTCCGGCGACATCGGCAAGGCGCTGGCCGCCGGCGCCGACACCGTGATGCTGGGCTCGCTGCTGGCCGGCTGCGAGGAGTCGCCCGGCGAGCTGCTGTTCATCAACGGCAAGCAGTTCAAGTCCTACCGCGGCATGGGCTCGCTCGGCGCGATGCAGTCACGCGGCCAGGCGAAGTCCTTCTCCAAGGACCGCTACTTCCAGGGCGAGGTGACCTCCGACGAGAAGCTGATCGCCGAGGGCATCGAGGGCCAGGTCCCCTTCCGCGGTCCGCTGTCCGCGGTGCTGTTCCAGCTGGTCGGCGGTCTGCGCCAGACCATGGGCTACGTGGGCGCCGCGACCATCGCCGAGATGGAGAGCAAGGGCCGCTTCGTCCGGATCACCTCCGCCGGTCTGAAGGAGAGCCACCCGCACGACATCCAGATGACCGTCGAGGCTCCGAACTACAACAGCCGGGGCTGACCGCAGTCGGGCCGGGGCCCGTCGTCCGCGTTTCGCGGCGGCGGGCCTTCGCCGTTCGCGCGGCCGGTCCCGGCCCGGGGTGATCCCGTGGACGGGCCGGTCCGGTGGGGGGTGCCGTCCGGCCCTCGGCCGGTCGCGGCAGGGGACGTGCGGGTGCGGGATACTGGGGGCGGCCGGGGTGACCCGGCCGGGAGATGCACAGCAGCAGCAGAAGGGCTCGAAGTGACTGAGATCGAGATCGGGCGAGGCAAGCGCGGCCGCCGGGCTTACGCCTTCGACGACATCGCCGTCGTCCCCAGCCGCCGTACCCGGGACCCGAAGGAGGTCTCGATCGCCTGGCAGATCGACGCCTACCGCTTCGAGCTGCCCTTCCTGGCGGCGCCGATGGACAGCGTCGTCTCGCCCGACCAGGCGATCACCATCGGTCGGCTCGGCGGCCTCGGCGTGCTGAACCTCGAGGGCCTGTGGACCCGGTACGAGGACCCGCAGCCGCTGCTGGACGAGATCGCGGCGATGACCGACGAGGTGGCCGCCACCCGCCGGCTGCAGGAGATCTACGCCGAGCCGATCAAGGCCGAGCTGATCAAGGAGCGGATCAAGCAGGTCCGCGAGTCCGGTGTGGTCACCGCCGCCGCGCTCTCGCCGCAGCGCACCGCCGAGTTCTCCAAGGCCGTGGTCGACGCCGGCGTGGACGTCTTCGTCATCCGCGGCACCACGGTCTCCGCCGAGCACGTCTCCGGTGCCGCCGAGCCGCTCAACCTCAAGCAGTTCATCTACGAGCTCGACGTCCCGGTGATCGTCGGCGGCTGCGCCACCTACACCGCCGCGCTGCACCTGATGCGGACCGGCGCGGCCGGCGTGCTGGTCGGCTTCGGCGGCGGCGCCGCCCACACCACCCGGGGCGTCCTGGGCATCCAGGTGCCGATGGCCACCGCGGTGGCCGACGTGGCCGCGGCCCGCCGCGACTACATGGACGAGTCCGGCGGCCGCTACGTGCACGTGATCGCCGACGGCGGCGTGGGCTTCAGCGGCGACATCCCCAAGGCGGTGGCCTGCGGCGCCGACGCGGTGATGATCGGTGCCGCGCTGGCCCGGGCCACCGACGCGCCCGGCCGCGGCCACCACTGGGGCATGGAGGCGGTCCACGAGGAGCTGCCGCGCGGCAAGCGCGTGCACCTGGGCACCGTGGGCACCACCGAGGAGATCCTGACCGGTCCGTCGCACACCCCGGACGGCACCATGAACCTCTTCGGCGCGCTCCGCCGGGCGATGGCGACCACCGGCTACACCGAGCTCAAGGAGTTCCAGCGGGTCGAGGTCACCGTCAACCCCGCGCTCAACCACCGCTGACGGCAAGTCAGTTCACCGAAGGGCCCCTGTCGTTGACAGGGGCCCTTCGGCGTCCGGCGGAAAACCGAGGGCCGGTTGGCGCCGGGCCGCCGTGACAGGGGATGATGGAGTCTTGGGCCGGCAACACATGGGGGAGAGCGCACCGATGACGCAGCCGCAGGAGTCCATCGGCCGTCTGCTGGCGGGGCGTTACCGGCTGAACGACGTGCTCGGCCGGGGCGGCATGGGCACCGTCTGGCGGGCCGAGGACGAGATGCTCGGCCGGATCGTGGCGGTCAAGGAACTACGCATGACCGGCGCGGTGGACGAGGACGAGAAGCACCGTCTGATCGTCCGTACGCTCCGCGAGGCCAAGGCGACCGCCCGGATCCGGCACACCGCCGCCGTCACCGTCTTCGACGTGGTCGAGGAGGACGAGCGGCCGTGGATCGTGATGGAGCTGGTCGAGTCCCGCTCGCTGGCCGAGGTGATCAAGGAGGACGGCACCCTCACCCCGGTGCGGGCCGCCGAGATCGCGCTCGACCTGCTCGGCGTGCTCGGCGCCGCGCACAGCCACGGCATCCTGCACCGTGACGTGAAGCCGTCCAATGTGCTGATCGGCGAGGACGGCCGGGTGGTGCTCACCGACTTCGGCATCGCCAGCGTCGAGGGCGACACCTCGATCACCTCCACCGGCATGCTGGTCGGCGCGCCCTCGTACATCTCGCCCGAGCGGGCCCGCGGGCAGAAGCCCGGCCCGCCGGCCGACATGTGGTCGCTCGGCGGCACCCTGTACGCGATGGTCGAGGGCAACCCGCCCTACGACCGCGGCTCGGCGCTGGCCACGCTCACCGCGGTGATGACCGAGGACCTCGCCCCGCCGCTGAACGCCGGCCCGCTGCGGCCGGTGATCGAGGGCCTGCTGATCAAGGACCCGGCCGAGCGGCTGGACGCGGCCGCCACCCGGGCGATGCTCAAGCGGATCGTCGCCGACGGCGCGGCCCGCGCCGAGGCCACCACCCAGCAGGCCGTCCCGACCCCGGCCTCGGCCCCGGTCGCGGCTGCGAAGCCGGAGACGAAGGCCGCGACGGCTGCCGGGAAGTCCGCGGTCGCAGCGGCGGCAGCGGGCGCGCCCTCCGTCAAGGAGCCGGCCGAGGCGGCGCAGGCCGCTGCGGAGAAGCCGCGGCGCGCCGGGGTGGGCACGGTGCGGGTCGGCAGCCGTTCGGCCGCGCCGTCGGCGCCCATGCCTACGCCCGCGGCCGCCGCCGTCCCGGCCCCGCGGACTCCGGAGGCGTCGGCCCCGGCCGAGCCGCAGACCTCGATGATGCCGGCGACCGGCACCGCCGACCGGCGGCGGCGCACCGCCGTCCTGGCCGGCGGCGCGGTGGTGCTGGTCCTGGTGCTGGTCGCCGCCCTGATCGCGCTGCTCCACCACGACAAGAAGACCGGCTCCTCCTCCGCGGACCAGGCCCCGGCCTCCACCGCGCCCGACGCCACGGGTGCCCCGGCCGCCTCCGGCGCGCCCGCGGGCTCGCCCGCTCCGGGCGGGACCGCGGCCTCGCCGGCGCCCGGCACGGGTACCGGTACTGGTACCGGCACCGGTACGGGCGCGAGCCCGGCGGCGTCCGCCGGGCAGACCCCGGCCGCCTCCGGTGCCCCGGCCGGTCAGCCGCCCGCCGGGTTCACCCTCTGGAAGGACCCGTCCGGCTTCTCCCTGGCGATACCCGACTGGCTCACGGACAAGGGCGTGGACTACGACTCCACCAGCCGCAAGTTCGAGGGCCGCGGGATGAAGTTGATGATCGACTGGCGCCAGCCGGCCGGTGACAACGCGCTGAAGGACTGGCAGGAGATGGACCAGAGCGGGCCGTCGACCTTCTCCAACTACAAGCGCATCCGCGTCGAGGGCATGACCTTCCGCAGCTGGACCAACGCCGCCGACTGGGAGTGGACCTACACCCGGTCCGGCAGCACCGCGCACGCGCTCAACCGCGGCTTCGTCACCGGCGGCGGCAAGTACGGGTACGCGATCTTCTGGACCATCCCCGAGTCGGACTGGAGCGGCCCGGTCGCCTCGCAGGCCCGCCAGGTCTCCTTCGACACCTTCCAGCCCGCACCGTAGTTCGGGCACCTTGCGCCGTACTCTGGCCCGAGGGCGGCAGGGAGGGACGGGATGAGAACGGCACCGGGCCAGGTGGTCGGAGGGTGGTACCGGGTGACGGACCATCCGGCGGGCGAGGACGTGCCCGCGCAGGACCTGCGGTCCGGGGCGCGGGTGCGGATACGCCCGCTGGAGCTTCCCGAACTGCTCACCCCCGGCGGGCCGGAGGGACCCGAGTACCCCCGGTACGGCCCGCGGCTGGCCGAACGGGTGGCCGCGGTCGCCGCCGCCGCACCCGACCATGCCCGGCTGCTGCGCGGCCTGGAGGCGGTGCCCGAGGACGAGCTGCTGTGGGTCGTCGAGGAGCGGACCGCCGGCGAGCCGCTGTCCCGGCTGGCCGGCAACGGGCCGGTCTCCGCGTACCGGGTGGCGGAGATCGCCGCCGACCTGGCCACCGCCCTGCGGGCCCTGCACCGGGCGGGGCTGACGCACGGCAACCTGACCGCCGACACGGTGCTGGTCTGCGAGGACGGCGCCGCCCTGCTCGGCGGGCTGCTCGGCGGCGCGGCCGAGGAGGAGCTCTGCGCGGCGGTCGGCGGGCCGGTGCCGCGCCGGGTGTACGAGACCCGGGCGCTGCTGGTCGGGCCGCGCGCCGAGCGCTGGCCGATCGACGCCGGCGCGCCGGGCGACTGCTGGGCGCTGGGGGTGCTGCTGTACCGGCTGCTGACCGGGTACGGGCCGTACCCGGAGGACGACCTGCCGACGCTGCTGGCGGCGGTCCGGGACGGGCGGGCGCGGTCGGCGGAGGGCTGCGGGGTGCTGCGTCCGCTGGTGGAGCGGCTGTTGCAGCCGGATCCGGGGCTGCGGCCGGACGCGGCGGCGATCCAGGGAGAGCTGCGCGCGGTGCTGGCCGGGGCGCCGGAGCCGTACGGGTCGGGGACCGTCCCGGTGCCGCTGCTGCCGGTGGTGCGGCCGCCGGCCGGGCCGCTGGTCCCCACCGGGCGCAGGCGCGTCCGGCGGACTGCCCGTCAGCACACGGAGCATCAGTCCGCGCTGCCCGCCCGGCGTGCGCCGGTGGTACCGCCGGCGCTGCTCGGTCCGCTGCTGGTGGGCGGGGTGGTGCTGGCGCTGGTGGCCGCGTTGGCCGCGGTGGTGCTGGTCGCGGGCTGAACCGGGGCGGTCACGCTGCGGTGCGGAGGCAGGGGCGAGATTCCGGGAGTGCCACCTGCGGCCTAATCTGAGCGTGAAAGAAGACACGCGGTGACTGCGGTGCACCGGGACCCCCGCCGGAACGGCGGTGGGGCAGTGAGGGGGAGCGGTCGCCCATGGGCGTGCATGACCAGTCGACGGGCCGGGTACTCGCGGGCCGGTACGCGCTCGGGGAGCGCCTGGGCAGGGGTGGCATGGGCACCGTCTGGCGGGCCCGCGACGAGATGCTCGACCGCGAGGTCGCGGTCAAGGAGCTGACCGTCAGCCACCTGTCCGAGGAGGACCTGGAGATCCTGCAGTCCCGGATGAAGCGCGAGGCCCGGGCCGCCGCCCGGATCAAGCACCCGGGCGTCATCACCATCCACGACGTGCTGGAGCAGGACGGCCGGCCGTGGATCGTCATGGAGCTGGTGGACGGCCGTTCGCTGTCCGCGGTGGTCTCCGAGGACGGCGCGCTGACCCCGCGCGAGGCGGCCGAGGTGGGCGTGCAGGTGCTCGCCGCGCTCCACCGCGGCCACCAGCTCGGCGTGCTGCACCGGGACGTCAAGCCGGCCAACGTGCTGCTGGAGCACGGCACCGGGCGTGCGGTGCTGCTGGACTTCGGCATCGCCAAGTTCGAGGGCGCGGGCATCGAGCTGACCCGCCCCGGCGACCTGGTGGGCTCGCCCGACTACCTGGCGCCCGAGCGGGCCCAGGGGCAGCGCCCCGGCCCGGCCTCCGACCTGTGGGCGCTCGGGGCGACCCTGTACACGGCGGTGGAGGGCGAGTCCCCGTTCCGCCGGGACACCCCGCTGACCACGCTGGCCGCGGTGGTCGACGAGCCGCTGCCGCCGCCGCGCCGGGCCGGCGCACTGGCCCCGGTGCTGGCCGCGCTGATGGTCAAGGACCCGGAGCAGCGGCCGACCGCCGACCAGGCGATCCGGATGCTGCGCGAGGTGGCGGCCGGGGCGACGCTGGGCATCCGGGTGCCGGACCAGGAGGCGCCCCGGGAGACCACGCAGTCCGTACCGGTGGCGGACCGCACCGAGCGGGCCGCCGCGGAGCTCGACGCCGTCGGCGAGGCCCCGTCCGAGCGACCGACCGAGGCCGGAGGGTCGGCGGAGGCCGCTTCGACCGTGGCGGAGGGCGCGGTCCCGGCGCGCCGCCGCCGGCGCCGCCGCTGGCCGCTGGTGACGGTGGCCGTCCTGGTGGCCGCGCTGGTGGCCGGCGGAGTCGGCTACCGGATGCTGCACCTGCACAGCGGCGGCCCGGTCTCCCCGAGCGGGCCGAGCCCCGCCCCGACCGAGCCGATCGCCAGCGACGCCCCCGCGCCGGCCGGCTACGCCTGGCGGGACGACCCGGAGGGCTTCCGCTTCCTGGCGCCCACCGACACGCCCTGGACGCGGACCGACGAGGGCGGCGGCCAGATCGTCTACAGCCCGGACGCCAAGATCCACTACCTGCAGTTCGCCAAGACGGTCGGCCAGCCGCTCAGCCCCCGGGCGCACTTCCTGCAGATGGAGACCGCGGTCAGCAAGAACCTCAAGGACTACCAGCTGACGGACATGTCCGACGTCCGGATCAAGGACCAGGAGGGCGCGGTCTGGGAGTTCAGCTACACCGCCAGGGACGGCAGCCGCCGGCACGCCAAGGAGGCGGAGTTCCGCAGCTCCAACGGCACCTCGTACGCGGTCTACATCTCCGGACCGGACAAGGACTGGACCGCCAGCCAGCGCCGGTTCACCGTGGTGCTGAACGGCTTCACGCCGACCGGCTGACCGGGAAGCGCCGGACACCGGCCGGTTCCTGTTACCGGTGGGTACACAACGGCCCGCCGAACGCCTATGGTGTCGGCCATGACGGACATCACGGCAGACGGACAGGCCCGGACCGCAGCGGCCGGGAGCAACCCCGCAGCCCCGGGCGGCGGCCGTACGGTCGCCTCGGCGGTCACCCCCGCCGTGATCGCCCGGCTCGCCCGCGGCGTCACCGCCGACGGCGAGGGCGGCACCGCCGACACCATCGCCCCGCTCACCGGCGAGACGCTGGCCACCCTGCCGCTCTCCACCCCGGCCGACGTGGAGCGGGCCTTCCAGGTCGCCCGCCGGGCCCAGCCCGCCTGGGCCGCGCTGCCGGTCCGCCGCCGGGCCGCCGTCCTGCTGCGCTTCCACGACCTGCTGCTGCGGCGGCAGGACGAGGTGCTCGACCTGATCCAGGCGGAGACCGGCAAGGCCCGGCTGCACGCCTTCGAGGAGGTCATGGCGGTCGCCTCGGCCGCCCGCCACTACGGCCACCGGGCCGCCTCCTACCTGCGCGACCGCCGCCGCGGCGGCGCGATCCCCGGCCTGACCAGCGCGGTGGAGGCCCGCCGTCCCAAGGGCGTGATCGGCCAGATCTCGCCGTGGAACTACCCCTTCGAGCTGTCGGTCGGCGACGCGCTGCCCGCCTTCGTGGCCGGCAACGCGGTGGTCAACAAGCCCGACACCCAGACCGCGCTGACCGCGCTGTGGGCCCGCGAGCTGTTCATCGAGGCCGGCCTGCCCGCCGAGGTGTGGCAGATCGTCCTCGGCGACGGCCCGGTGGTCGGCCCCGCCGTGGTCGACCGGGCCGACTACGTGGCCTTCACCGGCTCCACCCGCACCGGCCGCGAGGTCGCCCAGAAGGCCGCCGCCCGGCTGGTCGGCGCCTCCCTGGAGCTCGGCGGCAAGAACGCCATGCTGGTGCTGGCCGACGCCGACCTGGACCGGGCCGCCGAGGGCGCTGTCCGGGCCTGCTTCTCCTCCGCCGGACAGCTGTGCATCTCCATCGAGCGGCTCTTCGTGCACCGCTCGGTCGCCGAGGACTTCCTCGCCCGGTTCGCCGAGCGGACCGCGGCGCTGCGCCTCGGCGGCGGCCTCGCGTACGGCGCCGACATGGGCTCGCTGGTCTCCCCGCGGCAGCTGGAGACCGTCGGCCGGCACGTGGACGAGGCCGTCAAGGCCGGCGCCACCGTGGTCACCGGCGGCCGGGCCCGCCCCGACCTCGGCCCGCTCTTCTACGAGCCGACCATCCTCGACGGGGTCACCCCCGAGATGGCCGTCTGCGCCGAGGAGACCTTCGGCCCGGTGGTCTCGATCTACCGCTTCGACACCGACGACGAGGCCGTCGCGGCGGCCAACGCCACCCCGTACGGGCTCAACTCCAGCGTCTGGACCCGTAACCTGCGCCGCGGCCGGGCGGTCGCGGCCCGGCTGCACACCGGCACGGTCAACGTCAACGAGGCGTACGCCGCCGCCTACGGCTCGGTCGCCTCGCCGATGGGCGGCATGGGCGACTCCGGGCTCGGCCGGCGCCACGGCGCGGAGGGCATCCTGCGCTACACCGAGGCGCAGACCGTCGCGGTGCAGCGGCTGCTGCCGATCGGACCGTCGATGGGGATGGACGACGAGAAGTTCGCCCGGCTGTTCACGACCGGGCTCAAGGCGATGAAGGCGTTCCGGCTCAAGTGACCGGCCCCCGCAACCGGTGCCCCCGGGCTGCCCGAACGAGGAGAACTTGGCATGGCTGAAGGTGCGTTCGACTACGACGTGGTCGTGGTCGGCTCGGGGTTCGGCGGCTCGGTGTCCGCGCTGCGGCTCACCGAGAAGGGCTACAAGGTGGCCGTCCTGGAGGCGGGCCGGCGGTACGGCCGCGACGGGCTGCCGAAGAACTCCTGGGACACCAGGAACTACCTGTGGGCCCCGGCCCTCGGCCTCTACGGCATCCAGCGCATCCACCTGCTGCGCAACGTGCTGATCCTGGCCGGCGCGGGCGTCGGCGGCGGCTCGCTGAACTACGCCAACACCCTGTACGTACCGCCGAAGCCGTTCTTCGAGGACCGGCAGTGGGCGCACATCACCGACTGGCAGGAGGAGCTGGCGCCCTTCTACGACCAGGCGCAGCGGATGCTCGGGGTGCGGCTCAACCCGACCACCACCCCCTCGGACGTCCACCTCAAGGCGGCCGCCGAGAAGATGGGCTGCGGCGACACCTTCCACATGGCCCCGGTCGGCGTCTTCTTCGGCGACGGGCAGGACTCCGACGGCGCGGCGAAGACCACGCCGGGCACCGAGGTCGCCGACCCGTACTTCGGCGGCGAGGGCCCGAGCCGCAAGGCCTGCGTGGAGTGCGGCGAGTGCATGACCGGCTGCCGGCACGGCGCCAAGAACATGCTCACCGAGAACTACCTGTATCTCGCCGAGAAGAACGGCGCCGAGATCCACCCGATGACCACCGTGGAGCGGCTGCGGCCGCTCGGCGGTCCCGGCGGCGAGGGCGGCTTCGCGGTGGACGTGCGCCGCACCGACTCCCGCTCCAAGGACCCGCGCAAGGCCGGCGCCCGGACCATCACCGCGGCCCGGGTGGTGGTCGCGGCCGGCACCTACGGCACCCAGACCCTGCTGCACCGGATGCGCGACGGCGGCCACCTGCCCGCCGTCTCCGGCCGGCTCGGCGAGCTGACCCGCACCAACTCCGAGGCGCTGGTCGGCGCGCAGACCACCGACCGGCGCTACGGCGAGAAGGTGGACTTCACCAAGGGCGTGGCGATCACCTCCTCGATCCACCCGGACGCCAACACCCACATCGAGCCGGTCCGCTACGGCAAGGGCTCCAACGCGATGGGCGCGCTGAGCGTCCAGCAGGTCCCCGGCGGCGGGCGCGGCCCGCGCTGGCTGCGCTACCTGGCCACGGTCGGCCGCCACCCGTGGCTGTTCGTCCAGTCGATGAACCAGCACCGCTGGTCCGAGAAGATCATCATCGGCCTGGTGATGCAGTCGCTGGACAACTCCCTCACCGTCTCGCTGAAGAAGTCCGGCCCCGGCAAGGGCAAGCTGACCTCCCGGCAGGGCCACGGCGCGCCCAACCCCACCTGGATCCCGGCCGCCGAGGAGGGCGCGAAGGCGCTCGCCGAGTCGATCAACGGCTTCGCCGGCTCCACCGTCGGCGAGATCTTCGACATCCCGATGACCGCCCACTTCCTGGGCGGCTGCCCGATCGGCGACAGCCCGGAGACCGGCGTGGTCGACCCGTACCACCGGATCTGGAACTACCCCGGGATCAGCGTGGTGGACGGCGCCGCCGTCTCCGCCAACCTGGGCGTCAACCCCTCGCTGACCATCACCGCGCAGGCCGAGCGGGCCATGTCGATGTGGCCCAACCGCGGCGAGGCCGACCCGCGGCCCGCGCAGGACCAGGACTACCGGCGGGTCACCGCCGTGGCGCCCCGGCAGCCGGCCGTCCCCGAGGACGCGTTCGGCGCACTGCGACTGCCGCTGCTGGCCGTCCCCGAGGTGCCGAAGAAGACGGCGCCGTAGGACCTGCCCGACAGCGGCGGCCGCCGGACCGGCCACGGTCCGGTCCGCAGCCGTCCGGCCGCAGGTTTGACAGCCTCCGAAGCCCGGTGGGATAAACGGCGGGTTCAGGGGACTTCGGGGGCGGGGGACAGCGTGGCGATCTGCACGTACTGCGGGGCGGCCTCGGCGCTCGGGGCGGTGCGCTGTGCCTCCTGCGACCAGCCGTTCGCGTCCGTACCGGCGATCGGCGAGGTGGTCGAGGAGACCGGCCGGGGCGAGCCCGGCCGGTGGGGCCGCGGCGTGGTGCACGAGCCGCGCACCGGCCGGCTGCGGATCGACCCCGGGTGGCCCGCCGCCCTGCGCGCCCTCCTCGCCCCCACCGTGCTGCTGCTGGTCACCGCCCTGCTGCTGGCCGACACCGCGGACGGCGCCGGCATCCTCCCCGAGGGCCCCTTCGGCGAGCGGTACGGCCGCTGGCTGGCCGTCACCCTGACCTGCTTCGGCGCCACCTGGCGCTCCACCACCGAGCTGAGCCACGGCCTCGGCGCGGTCTCCACCGAACTCGAACTGCGTACCGTCCCGCTCGTCCTCACCGTGCTGTGGCTGCTGCTGCTCCGCCTCGGCCTGCGCCGGGGCCTGCGGGAGCGGCTGCGCCGGCGGCCCGAGCCGCCCACCCCGCGCGAGGCCGCCGGCGAGGCGCTGCGCACCGGCCTGGTGGCGGGCCTGACCACCCTGCTGCTCGGCCTGCTCACCGCCACCGAGCTGACCGGCGCCGCGGGTTCGGCCGACCTCAGCGGCCTCGGCACCGTCCGGGACAGCTCCGGGATCGTGCTCTGGCAGGCGGTGGCCGGCTCCGCGCTGGCCGCTGCGGCGCTCGCCTTCGCGGTCCACGCGGCCGACGTGCTGCCGCCGCGGGCCCTGGCCTGGCGGTCCGCCGCCCTGCTCTCGCTGCGGGTGACCGCGACGGCCGCGGCGGTCGCCTCGGTGGTGGCCCTGGTGCTGACCGCGGCGGCCGGCTGGCCGGTGTGGCTCGACCCGGTGGCGGTGCTCAACGTGGCGATGCTGCTGATCGGCATCGGCAGCGGCGCCCGGGCGGAGGTGCACGCCTCCGGGCTGGCGCTGCCGACCGGCGCGCAGACACAGTCGCTGTCGCTGTTCGACCTCCAGGGGCACAGCGCGCACTGGTGCTGGACGGTGCTGCTGGCACTCGGCACCGCGGTCCTGCTCGGCCGGACCGCGCGCCGGCACGGCCTGGGCCTGCCCGGCCGGCTGCGGCTGGCGGCCGTGCACGCGGGCCTGACGACCGTGCTGCTGCTGGGCGCGGGGGTGTCGCTCTCCTTCACCACGGCCCGCCACGGCAGCGCGGCCTCGGCGATCTCGACCGCGTCCGGCGGGCTGACCGCGCTGTCGTCCACCGGCTGGTCGGTGGGCAGCGTGCTGGTCGCGGTGGCGCTGTGGACGGCGCTCGGCGCGCTGGGCGTACCCGCGCTGCTGGACCTGGTGCGCCCGGTCGCGGCGCCTCCGGCGGCGGATGTGCCGACGGCCGACGGGCCCGAGGCCGGTGGAGTGGTGGAGAGCGCCCCGGTGCCGCACCCGGCCTCGCCCTACCGTTCCGAGCTGCTGGAATCGCGCGGCGGGGACTGAGCCCGGACGGTCGGGCGCGGTCGGTCCGGACAAGGGCAAAGGGCCCCGCGGGGGAACGGGGCCCTTTGTCGTTCAGCACACGGCGTCAGGGCGGCACCGGTGCTGGAGGTGACGGCGCCGGGGGAGGAGCGCCGTCTCGTCGGATGGCTTCGGGACACGCTCGCGGGCCGGTGGGCCTCACTGAGCGTGAGGTGATAACCGTTCTCGTCAACGGCCTTCGGGTGGGCCGGGGCGACGGTCCTGTGCGCCCCCGTATCCAGCATCGTGCTGGACGGAGGCCTTACTGTGCAACCGATTCGACGCAGTTGGGCACAGTCGATTTCGGGCGCGCCGTCCCGCCTCCACCTGCTCGCCGTGCCGCGATGTGGTTACCGTGCGTAGTAGTCGCCAGGTGGGGCGCACAGGGGCGTACGCCGGGAGCGGAGGAGGGAGGTGCGGCGGTCGGCACCGGTACCGGCCGCCGCACCTCCGGATCCGCCCGGTCGCCGTCGGGGGTCGCTGTCCCCTGCTGACCCGACCGCAACACCGGTGCGCGGTCCCACGGCGGGCCCGCGCCCGCCACGCACACCGGTGGACCGGAGTTGATCCACGCGTGGTTCGCCGTACCTCGGCCCGTCGGCCAGGCCGCCCGCACCTGGCGGATGCGCGGCGGTCGTACGGTCGTCCGGTGCAACGACGGGCCGCCCCCGGCGGTCACGGCACCGGAGGGCGGCAGACGAGTGAAACCGGGCCGTGCGGGGCGCCCGGTAGACTTTGCAGCAGACACTCCCCACACCGCTGCCGGAAGGCCGTCCGTGTCCTCTGCTATTCCCGTCCAGTCCGTGCCGGACAACGACACCGTCCTGGTGGTCGACTTCGGCGCCCAGTACGCCCAGCTCATCGCCCGTCGGGTGCGTGAGGCGAGGGTCTACAGCGAGATCGTGCCGAGCACCATGCCGGTCGCCGAGATGCTCGCCAAGAACCCGAAGGCGATCATCCTGTCCGGTGGCCCGTCCTCGGTGTACGAGGAGGGCGCGCCGCAGCTCGACGGCGCCCTGTTCGAGGCCGGGGTGCCGGTCTTCGGCATGTGCTACGGCTTCCAGCTGATGGCCAAGACCCTCGGCGGCACCGTCGACAACACCGGCGCCCGCGAGTACGGCCGCACGCCGCTGACGGTCACCCGCTCCGGCTCCACCCTGTTCGAGGGCGTCCCGGACAAGCACTCGGTGTGGATGTCGCACGGCGACGCCTGCTCCGCCGCGCCCGAGGGCTTCACCGTCACCGCCTCCACCGACGTGGTGCCGGTCGCGGCCTTCGAGAACGACGAGAAGAAGCTCTACGGCGTCCAGTACCACCCCGAGGTCCTGCACAGCGACCACGGCCAGCAGATCCTGGAGCACTTCCTCTACCGCGGCGCCGGCATCGCCCCGAACTGGACCACCCACAACGTGGTCGACGAGCAGGTCGCGCTGATCCGCGCGCAGGTCGGCGACAAGCGCGCCATCTGCGGCCTGTCCGGCGGCGTGGACTCCGCGGTGGCCGCCGCCCTGGTGCAGCGCGCCATCGGCGACCGCCTCACCTGTGTGTACGTGGACCACGGTCTGATGCGCAAGGGCGAGACCGAGCAGGTCGAGAAGGACTTCGTGGCCGCGACCGGCGTCAAGCTGGTCGTCGTGGACGCCGAGGAGCGCTTCCTGGCCGCCCTCAAGGGCGTCTCGGACCCCGAGGAGAAGCGCAAGATCATCGGCCGGGAGTTCATCCGGGTCTTCGAGCAGGCCCAGGCCGAGATCATCGCGGACGAGGGCCCGGCGGTCGAGTTCCTGGTCCAGGGCACCCTGTACCCGGACGTGGTGGAGTCCGGCGGCGGCACCGGTACCGCCAACATCAAGTCCCACCACAACGTCGGCGGCCTGCCCGAGGACCTCGAGTTCCAGCTGGTCGAGCCGCTGCGCAAGCTGTTCAAGGACGAGGTCCGGATGGTCGGCCAGGAGCTCGGCCTGCCGGAGGAGATCGTCCAGCGCCAGCCGTTCCCCGGCCCGGGCCTCGGCATCCGGATCGTCGGCGAGGTCACCAAGGAGCGCCTGGACCTGCTCCGCGACGCCGACGCCATCGCCCGCGAGGAGCTGACCGCGGCCGGTCTGGACCGCGAGATCTGGCAGTGCCCGGTCGTGCTGCTCGCCGACGTCCGCAGCGTCGGCGTCCAGGGCGACGGCCGCACCTACGGCCACCCGATCGTGCTGCGCCCGGTCTCCTCCGAGGACGCGATGACCGCCGACTGGTCGCGCCTGCCCTACGACGTGCTGGCCCGGATCTCCACCCGGATCACCAACGAGGTCCGCGACGTGAACCGCGTCGTCGTCGACATCACCAGCAAGCCGCCGGGCACCATCGAGTGGGAGTGATTTCCTCCCGCAGTTGAACGGCCGCGCCGCCGCTCCCGTGTTCCAGGGGAGTGGCGGCGCGGCCGTGTGCGCACCGCACCAGGCAGAATCGGACCGGATCCGACCATCGGTGGTCGGCGGTTGAGCGAGAGGCGATGGCATGACGGGCGGGCATGACCACAATGCGACGGCGGGCAGAGCGGTACGGAAGGAGACCGCGTCCCGGTATGCCCTGCTTCCGTTGCGGCTGTTCCTCGGGGTCACCTTCATCTACGCCGCCTTCGACAAGCTCTCCGACGCGCACTACCTGGCCGGAGCCGGCGACCCGGCCTCGTTCTACGCCCAGACCCAGGCGGTGAAGGGCGGCAGCCCGATCGGCTGGGCCCTCGGCCCGGCGCTCTCCGCACCGACCTTCTTCGGCCTGCTGATCGCCTTCGGCGAGCTGGCGGTGGGCCTCGGCACCCTGTTCGGCCTGTGGGGCCGGCTGGCCGCCGCGGGCGGCGCCGCGATCAGCGCGACCCTCTGGCTGACCGTCAGCTGGAACGTCAGCCCGTACTACCTGGGCAACGACCTGGCCTTCCTGTTCGCCTGGACGCCGCTGCTGCTGGCCGGCACCCCGTACCTGTCGATCGACGGCTACCTGGCCCGCCGGGCCCGCCGCGACCGGGCCCGGGGGCTGGAGGAGGACGGGGTGCGCCGGCGCGCGCTGCTGGACGGCGGCATCGCGGCCGTCGCGCTCGGTGGCGCCGGACTGCTGGCCGGTTCGCTGACCGCGACCTTCGGCCGCAAGAAGGTCACCACCCCGGCCGCCGCCACCCCGGGCACCACCGCCCCGGCTCCGGCCGTCTCCGGCGGGACCGGCTCGGGCGCCAAGGTCACCGTGGCCGCCTCCGCCGTCCCGGTCGGCGGCTCGGCCCAGGTCCAGGAGCCCGGCACCGGCGACGCGGTCTACATCGTGCAGCCGACCGCCGGCCAGTACTGCGGCTTCTCCTCGATCTGCACCCACTCCGGCTGCACCGTCAACCCGCCGAAGAACGGCGAGATGTACTGCCCGTGCCACGGCTCCAAGTTCAACGCCGCCACCGGCGCGGTGGTCACCGGCCCGGCGACCAAGCCGCTGCCCAAGTACACCGTCACCAAGAACGGCGACCAGCTGGAGCTGGGCGGCAAGCAGAGCTGAGCCTCTGTCGAGGCAAGGGCGGGGGCTGATCGCTCGTCGGGAGGGGGCCGGTCCGCGCGGAGCGGGTGCGCGGACCGGTCAGCCGTCGCCGCCCCGCCCGCGCCCCCGGCGGGCCATCGCCAGCACCGCGCCGCCGAGCGCCCCGCCGCACAGCGTCAGCACCGCCACCGGGACCACCAGATGGCCCGGGACGTGACGGCCGGTCAGCCCGGCCACCAGGTACCAACCCGCGATCGCGGTGAACAGCACCCCGGCGACCAGCGAGAACAGGTCGAACGCGTGCTTCCTCATGCCTGCACCACCTCGGTGTCGCCGAGCCCGACCATCAGGGTGAGGTCGAGCGTCCCCGTGGCGGCCCGACCGCCGGTCGGATGGACCTCCAGCATCCGGTCGGTGCCCGCGCCGGAGATCCGCTCGCCGTCCGGCAGCCGTACCTCGCCGAGCCCGCTGCGCACGGTCAGCCGCACCTCCACGTCCGAGGGCACGGTCACCCGCAGGTCGCCCGCGCCCAGCCGGACCTCGGTGCCCAGCTCGGCGCCCGCCGGGTCCAGCCCGCTCAGGTCCAGCTTGGCGTCGCCCGCGGCCAGCGAGTACGTCGACTGCAGGTCGGCCGGGGCGGAGACGGTCCAGGTCCGGTCGCCGAAGGCGTCGTCGAGCGTGGTCGCGGAGTTCGCCGTACCGGCCAGCGCCAGGGTCACCAGCAGCGCCGGCACCACCAGCCCGCGGACCCGCCCGTACCGGGAGCCGATCAGCAGCGCCAGGCCGAGCGGCAGCAGCGCCGCCGCCAGCACCAGTGAGAGCCGCAGGTCGCCGTGGCCGTGGCCGCCGATCACCACCGTGGCGGCGGCCGCGCCGAGCGAGGTCAGCACCGCCAGCGGGCCGAGGAAGGAGTGGTGCCGCCTGACCTTCATCGGGCGGGCCACCCCCGCCGTCTCCGCCGCCCCGGCCGTCCCCGCCGGCTGCGGCTGCTGCTTGCGCAGCGGGTCGCCGCTCGGCAGGTCGGTGCGCTGCCACCACGCCTGGGCGGCCGCGCCGGGCGGCGGGGTCGCCCCCGCGTACGGGTTGCGCTCGGGATGGCGCGGGTCCCACAGGTAGCCGCTTGGGCCGGGCGGCGGGGTGTCCGCGGGGACGGTGCCGGCCGCCCGCGCCTCGGCGTGCTCCTCGTGCACCGAGCGGATCCGCTCGTGCACCTCGGTCATCCGCGCCTGCCACTCGGCGCGCATCTCCTCGCCCATCCGCTGGCCCCAGGCCGTCCAGTCCAGCCGCTCGCCCTCCGGCTCCAGCCGGTCGCGGACCTTCCACGGCGCGGCCGGCCGATGGTGGTGGCGGTGGTGGCCGTGGGCCCGGCGCCGCCGCTCCGGGTCGTAGCGCACCGCCAGGAAGATCAGCCCGCCGAGCAACAGCAGCGGGAGCAGCTGGTCGCCGTCGCCCATCGAGGAGAAGAACACCCCGGTGCCGATCACGGTCAGCAGCACCGCGCCGATCGACTGGCCGTCCACCCGCCCGGTCAGCACCCGCTGCAGCTCGGTGCGGCCGCCCTCGTCGCTCCCGCCGTCCGCGACCTCGCGCGGCACGATCAGCCACGCCAGCCCGTACAGGAACAGGCCCAGGCCGCCGGTCAGGCAGAGCACCGCGACGACCACCCGGAAGACCACCGGGTCGATGTCCAGGTGGCGGCCGACGCCGCCGCAGACGCCCGCCACCACGCGGTGCCGGGAGGAGCGGGTCAGCGCCGGCCGGGCGGCCGCGTCGGCCGCGCCGGTCGCATCGCCGGCGGCGTCGTCCGCCGGAGGGTTGGGTGAGGGGGCGTCCGTCATGCCCTCCATCCTGGTGGGTCGCGGGCGCCCTCCCAACCGCCCCGGGCCCGGTCACGACCCTGAACTCTCCCTGATACCGGCCTCAGGGCCGTACCCTGATGCGTCCGGGGGGCCGCACCTGCGACCATCGGACCCGTGGCTTCCCCCGAGACCAGGCCGACCGCCTCCGACACCCCGCCCGCCGACCCGCAGAGCCCCGACGCGCTCCCGTACCGCCGGCTGTACCGCAGCCCGAACGGGCGGATCGTGGGCGGCGTGGCGCAGGGCCTCGCGGTGCACCTCGGACTGCCCGTCACCTGGGTCCGGATCGCCTTCATCCTGCTCTTCTTCACCCAGGGCATCGGCGTGCTGCTGTACGCCGCGTTCTGGGTGGTGGTGCCGCTCGGCATCGGCGAGCCCGCACCGGGCGCCGCCGAGCGCTGGGTCTGGACCGAGGCCGGCTTCGTCCGGGCCGGCGTCGCCCGGCCCGCCGAACTGCGCAAGGAACGGCCGGACGGGATGGGCCGGCTGCGCGAGCTGCTGCAGCGGACCTTCCACGGCGAGTCCGCCGCCCCGGTGGCCGCGGGCCAGGAGGGTGCGGCGGGTGGCTCCGACGCGGCGCAGGCCGGCCGGACCGGCGGCGGACTGGGGCAGCTGTTCGGTCTGCTCGGCCTGGTCATCGGCATCATGGCGCTGCTCAGCGTGCTCGGCATCCAGACCGCCAAGCCGTACGTCTGGCCGCTGCTGGCCGTCGGCGTCGGCGTCGCCCTGGTCTGGCGGCAGGCCGACGACTCCCGCTGGCAGCGCTGGTTCGGCCTGGAGGAGGACGGACCCCGCCGCAGCCGCGCCCTGGCCCGGGTCGGCGCCGGCGTCCTGCTGGTGCTCGCCGGCATCATCGGCTTCTTCATCCTCCAGGGCGTCGCCTCCCCGCTGGCCCTGGTGGTCGAGTCGACCGTCGCCGTGCTGGCCGGCTGCCTGGTCCTGGTCGGCCCGTACGCGCTGCGCCTGTGGCAGGACCTCGGGGCCGAGCGCACCGCCCGCATCCGCGCCCAGGAACGGGCCGAGATCGCCGCCCACGTCCACGACTCGGTGCTGCACACGCTGACCCTGATCCAGCGGCGGGCCGAGGACCCCAAGGAGGTGCTGCGGCTGGCCCGCGCCCAGGAGCGCGAGCTGCGGCTGTGGCTCTACCGCCCCGACGCGGCCGCCGAGTCCGCACCCGACACCATGGCGGAGCGGCTGCGCGAGGTCGTCGCCGAGGTCGAGGACCGGCACGGCGTCCCGGTCGAACTGGTCTGCGTCGGCGACTGCCCGATGGACGAGCGGATCGCGGCGCAGATGCAGGCCGCGAGGGAGGCGATGGTCAACGCGGCCAAGTACGGTGGCGGGGGACCGGTTCAGGTGTATGCGGAGGTCGAGGGGAGGACGGTGTCGGTGTTCGTGCGCGACCGCGGCCCCGGCTTCGACCCCGACGACCTGCCCGAGGACCGGATGGGCGTACGGGAGTCGATCATCGGCCGGATGAAGCGCAACGGCGGCACCGCCAAGGTGCGGCCCGCGCCCGACGGCGGTACCGAGGTCGAGCTGGAGATGGAGAGGGCAGATGACTGACGCTGGGGCCGGGGACATCGGTGGGACGGCGGGCGGAACCGGGGGCGGGGCGGCTGCGCCGGAGCGGGTGGCCCGGGTGGTGCTGGTGGACGACCACCGGATGTTCCGCACCGGCGTGCGCGCCGAGATCGGCCGCACCGAGGTGACCGGCATCGACGTGGTCGGCGAGGCCGACGACGTGGAATCGGCCGTGCAGGTCGTCGCCGAGACCCGCCCGGACGTGGTGCTGCTCGACGTCCACCTGCCCGGTGGCGGCGGCGTCGAGGTACTGCGCCGTTCCGCGCCGCTGATGGGCGAGTCCGGCGGGGTGCGCTTCCTCGCGCTGTCCGTCTCGGACGCCGCCGAGGACGTCATCGGCGTCATCCGCGGCGGCGCCCGCGGCTACGTCACCAAGACCATCACCGGCACCGACCTGGTCGCCGCGGTCTTCCGGATCGCCGACGGCGACGCGGTCTTCTCGCCCCGGCTGGCCGGCTTCGTGCTCGACGCCTTCGCCGCCACCGACACCCCGCCCGTCGACGAGGACCTCGACCGGCTGACCCAGCGCGAACGCGAGGTGCTGCGGCTGATCGCGCGCGGCTACGCGTACAAGGAGATCGCCAAGCAGCTCTTCATCTCGGTCAAGACCGTGGAGAGCCACGTCTCGGCGGTGCTGCGCAAGCTGCAGCTCAGCAACCGGCACGAGCTGACCCGCTGGGCGACGGCGCGCCGCCTGGTCTGAGCGCCACTGCGGCGGCGGACGGGATGCTCCGCTGACGACCGGTTGGTCGTGGCGGGGCCCGGTGTGGCACGGTGGCGGGGTGCGTCTGGAGACCACCACCGTCGCGTCCGTCCGCAGCGCCGGGAGTTCGGCCCTGCGGTGGGCCGCACCCGCCCTGCTCGGCTATGCGGCGGTGCGCGCGGTCGGCGTGCTGACCCTCGTCCTGTGGAGCCCCGGCCCCCGCCCCGGCCCGGGCGGGGGGACCGGCGGCGGACTGTCCAGGCTCGCCACCTTCTGGGACGCCTTCTGGTACCGCTCCCTCGCCGTCCACGGCTACGCGGGCACCCCGCCGGTACCCGGCCCGCACGGGCTCTACCAGCCGTACGCCTTCTTCCCCGCCTACCCGCTGCTGGTCCGGGCCGTGCCCGGACTGCCGGTCGGCGCGGCCGTCCTGCTGGTCACCTGGGCGGCCTCGCTCGCCGCCGCCTGGGGCATCTTCGCGATCGCCGCCCGGCTGTACGGGCGGCGGGCCGGGGTGATCGCCGCGGTCCTGTGGGGCGTACTGCCGTACGCCGTGGTGGAGAGCGCCGCGTACTCCGAGGCGCTGTTCACCGCCCTCGCCGCCTGGTCGGTGCACGCGGCGATCCGCCGGTGGTGGGTGTGGTCGGGCGCGCTCAGCCTGCTCGCCGGACTCACCCGGCCCACCGGCGTCGCGCTGGCCGGCGCGGTCTGCTGCGCCGCGCTCTGGGAGTTCGCGCGGCGCCGCGGCGGCCGGCGCGCGCTGCTCGGCTGCGCGCTGGCCCCGCTCGGATTCCTCGGCTACGTCGCCTGGGTCGGCCTGCGACTGCACCGCTGGGACGGCTACTTCCGGGTCCAGGACGCCTGGGAGTCGCACGTCGACTTCGGCCGCTCCACCTTCTACGCCTTCAAGCGGCTGCTGATGGCCGGCGGCCCGGTCTGGCTCACCGACGCCGTGGTGGCGCTGGTGCTGGTCGCCGCCGTGGTGCTGTTCGCCCTCTCGCTGCTGCAGCGCCAGCCGCCGGTCCTGCTGCTCTACAGCGCCGCGATGCTCGCCCTCGCCCTCGGCGACGCCGCCTACTTCAACTCCCGCGCCCGCTTCCTGCTGCCCGCCTTCGGCCTGCTCCTCCCGCTCGCCGCCGGCCTCGCCCGGATCCGCAGCCGGGCCGCCCTGTACCTGCTGCTCGGCTCCGCGGCGGTGGTGTCGGCGGCGTACGGCGGCTATGTGGTGTTCGTCTACCCGGACGCGCCGTAGGAGGCTCGGTCAGATTTCCTCCGGGCGGGCCGAGGTGCGGAGTGGCCGCAGCGCACTGATCTGACCGTCCACCCGGTCCGCCGGGAAGCCGGCTCCGCGGCCCGCGACTGAACCGCCGTGCCGGCGGGACGCGCCGGGCAGGGTGATCTCGGGGCCGGGCGTTCGCGGGTCGGGCGTTCGCGGGTCGGGCGTGGTCGGGTCGGGGGTGCTCAGGCCGGGCGGACGGCGCCGGCGAAGGGCATGGCGTCGATCGACTCGTAGCGGACCGGGGCGCCCGGGTGGGGGGCGTGGATCATCCGGCCGTTGCCCGTGTAGAGGCCGACGTGGGTGACGCCGGAGAAGAAGAAGACCAGGTCGCCGGGCTGGAGCTGGTCGCGGGTGATCCGCGGCGCGGCGTCGATCTGCTCGTAGGTGGTGCGGGGGAGGGCGACGCCGGCGCTGCGCCAGGCGGCCTGGACCAGGCCGGAGCAGTCGTAGGAGTCGGGTCCGGTGGCGCCCCAGACGTACGGCTTGCCGAGCTGGGCCCGGGCGAAGGTGATCGCCGCGAGGGCCCGGCCGGTGGCAGGCACCGGGAGCAGGTCGAGCGGGCTGCGGCCGTCGGAGCGGGAGGCGCGGGCGAGCGCGGCCCGGTCGGCGGGGCCGAGCCGGTCGAGGAGGGTCTGGGCCTGGGCCAGCTTCTGCTGGACGGCGGCCTTCTCGTCGGCGAGCTGCCGCTGGCGCACGGCGAGTTCGGCGATCCCGGACCGGGCCTCGGCGGCCTGGGTGTCCAGGGCGGCGCGCTGCTGCGCGTACTGGCGCAGCGCGCTCTGCTCGACCTGGCCGGCCTGGTCGAGCCGGGCGGAGTGCTCCAGGAACTGCTGCGGGTCGTCGGAGAGCGCCAGCTGGAGGGAGGGGGAGATGCCGCCGGTGCGGTACTGCTCGGCGGCGACCGCGGCGAGCCGGGCGCGGACGGCCTCGGCGGCGTCGGTCCGGCGGGCGAGCTCGTCCTGGAGCCGGCCCACCTGGCGCTGGAGCTCGTCGACCTGCTCCCTGGCGCCGTCGTAGCGCTGGGTGGCCTGCTCGGCCTCGCGGTACAGCGCGTCGATCTGGGCGCGGACCTGGTCGGGGGTGGCGGCCGGCTCCGCCCGGGCGGCCGGAGCGAGGCCCGAGACCGTGACGGCGGCCGCGCCGGCCGCCGTGGTGAGGACCAGGCGGCGGACCCGGCGGACGGGTCTGGGTTTCCTGTGCGACGCCATGGCGGCGCCCTCCTTTCGGGCCGGACCGCGATGGTGGTTCCTGTGTTCACCGGGCGCGCACGGGAGTGCGGTGCGCGAGCCCGGGCGGACCGGCTGGTGGGAGGGCGACGCTAGCGGGCGGTGCGCCGCGACAGGCCGCGCGTCACGCCGGTGTCCGCAATCCTGCGGAACTGGTCGTTCCGTGCCCGGACCGGGGCGGTTCGCGGCGCCGACCAGGGCGGGAAATGAGCGCTCCGGCCGATCGCGGCGGTCAGGGTCGGGCTGTCGGCGGCGGGTCATAGACTCGGAGTGCTATGAGTAGCCTCTTTGACGACCTCCCGCTCCCCGGCTTCGAGGACCCGGCCGTCGGCTCCCGCCGGCCCGCCGCCGCCGACGCACCCCCGCCGTTCGACGCGGAGCCCCCGTACGAGGAGGCCCCTCCGTACGGCGGGGCGGTGCCCCACGGGGGCGACCCGGACGAGTTCCCGCCGTACGAGCCCGGCCCGTACGAGCCCTCCCCGTACGAGGAGGAGATCCCAGGGGACCTCTTCGAGCGGGACTACGCCGCCGAGAGCGAGCGCGACGCCTGGTACCGCAACGGCGCCGCCCGGACGGTCGTCGACCCGGAGCAGCTGCTGGAGGGCATGAACGACCCCCAGCGCGAGGCGGTCCTGCACCACGGCTCGCCGGTGCTGATCGTGGCCGGCGCGGGCTCCGGCAAGACCCGGGTGCTGACCCACCGGATCGCGTACCTGCTGGCCGCGCGCGGGGTGCAGCCCGGCGAGATCCTGGCGATCACCTTCACCAACAAGGCCGCCGGCGAGATGCGCGAGCGGGTCGAGGCGCTGGTCGGGCCGCGTGCCCGGGCGATGTGGGTGTCGACCTTCCACAGCGCCTGCGTACGGATCCTGCGCCGCGAGTCCAAGCTGCTCGGCTTCACGTCCAGCTTCTCGATCTACGACGCGGCCGACTCGCAGCGGCTGATGGCCCTGGTCTGCCGCGACCTGGACCTGGACCCCAAGCAGTTCCCGCCGAAGTCCTTCACCGCGAAGATCAGCAACCTGAAGAACGAGCTGATCGACGAGGAGACCTACGCCGACCAGGCCGCCAACCCGATGGAGAAGAAGCTCGCCGAGGCGTACTTCCTCTACCAGCGGCGCCTGCGCGAGGCCAACGCGCTGGACTTCGACGACATCATCATGACCACCGTCAACCTGCTGCAGGCGTTCCCGGACGTCGCGGAGCACTACCGGCGCAGGTTCCGGCACATCCTGGTCGACGAGTACCAGGACACCAACCACGCCCAGTACACGCTGGTCCGCGAGCTCAGCGGCGGCACCGCCGCGCACGCGCCGAAGATGACCGTCGACGGCGACTTCGTGAACCCGGCCGAGGCCCGGCTGGCCCAGATCGCCCCCGCCGAGCTGTGCGTGGTCGGTGACGCGGACCAGTCGATCTACGCCTTCCGCGGCGCGACCATTCGCAACATCCTCCAGTTCGAGGAGGACTACCCGAACGCCACGACGATCCTGCTGGAGCAGAACTACCGCTCCACCCAGACCATCCTCAGCGCCGCCAACGCCGTCATCGAGCGCAACACCAACCGGCGCAAGAAGAACCTGTGGACCGCCGGCGACCAGGGCGAGCAGGTGGTCGGGTACGTCGCGGACGACGAGCACGGCGAGGCCCAGTTCATCGCCGAGGAGATCGACCGGCTGACCGACGCCGGGAACGCCCGGCCCGGCGACGTGGCGATCTTCTACCGGACCAACGCCCAGTCGCGCGTCTTCGAGGAGGTGTTCATCCGGGTCGGCCTGCCGTACAAGGTCGTCGGCGGCGTGCGCTTCTACGAGCGCAAGGAGGTCCGCGACATCCTCGCCTACCTGCGGGTGCTCTCCAACCCCGAGGACGCCGTGCCGCTGCGCCGGATCCTCAACGTGCCCAAGCGCGGCATCGGCGACCGCGCCGAGGCGATGATCGACGCGCTGGCGGCCCGCGAGCGGATCAGCTTCCCGCAGGCGCTGCAGCGGGTCGACGAGGCGTACGGGATGGCCGCGCGCTCCGCCAACGCGGTGAAGAAGTTCAACGCGCTGATGGCCGGGCTGCGCCAGGTGGTGGAGTCCGGTGCCGGACCGGCCGCGGTGCTGGAGGCCGTCCTGGAGGAGACCGGCTACCTCGCCGAACTCCAGGCCTCCACCGACCCGCAGGACGAGACCCGGGTGGAGAACCTCCAGGAACTCGCCTCGGTGGCCCTGGAGTACGAGAAGGACCCGGGCGAGCGCCCCGAGGGCGACGAGGGCCCGCCGGTCGGCACCCTGGCCGACTTCCTGGAGCGGGTCGCGCTGGTCGCCGACTCCGACCAGATCCCGGACGACGAGGACGGCAGCGGCGTCATCACCATGATGACCCTGCACACCGCCAAGGGACTGGAGTTCCCGGTGGTCTTCCTCACCGGCATGGAGGACGGGATCTTCCCGCACATGCGCGCCCTCAACCAGGTCAAGGAACTGGAGGAGGAGCGCCGGCTCGCCTACGTCGGCCTCACCCGGGCCCGCCAGCGGCTCTACCTCACCCGCTCGGTGCTGCGCAGCGCCTGGGGGCAGCCCTCGTACAACCCGGCCTCCCGCTTCCTCGAGGAGATCCCCGACACGCTGGTGCAGTGGAAGCGCACCGGCGCGGCCGCCGTGCCGGGCTCGCGCTTCGCGGGCTCGTCGTCGGGCGGCTCGTCACGCGGCTCCTCCCGGGGCTACGGCAGCGGCTCCTCCGGCGGGTACGGGGGCGGCGGCGGTCAGGGCGGCGGCGGGTCGGCCGGGCGCTCGTCGTCGGTCGGCGCCACGCCGCGCGCCGGCTGGGGCAAGTCCGCCCGCACCGTGGGCGAACGGGAGATCGTCGCACTCGCGGTCGGCGACCGGGTCACCCACGACACCTTCGGCCTCGGCACGGTCGTCGCCACCCAGGGCGTCGGCGACAAGGCCCAGGCCACGGTCGACTTCGGATCCTCCGGGCGCAAGCAACTGCTGCTCCGGTACGCGCCGGTGGAGAAGCTGTAGCGGGTCCAGCGGGTCCAGCGGCGCTCTGAGGGCGGAATTTTTGGGTCAGCGAGGGTCGAGGCCGTGGGCGAGCAGCCACGGGACCGGGTCGACCGGCTCCCCGCCGTCGGGCCGCACCTCGAAATGGAGGTGCGGCCCGGTGCTGTTCCCGGTGCTCCCCGAGTACGCGATCACATCGCCGGCCCGGACCGACCCCTTGCGGACCCGGTACGAGCGCAGGTGCCCGTACCAGGTCTGGGTGCCGTCCGGGGCGGTCACCGTCGCCAGATAGCCGTACGCGCTGCTCCACCGGGTGCCGACGGTGCCGTCGGTGGCTGCGCGGACCGGGGTGCCGCTGTCCACCGGGAAGTCGATGCCGGTGTGCCGGGCCGTCCAGTGCGCCCCGGCCTGGCCGAAGCCGGCGCTCAGCCCGCGGCGCTCCACCGGCAGCACGTAGCGCGGGTGCGCGGCGTCCTGCTGCGCCGCCAGTTCGGGCCGTTCGCCGCGTTCCCGGCCGGCGCGCTCCTGTTCCGCCCGTTCGGCGCGCTCGACCGCCTGGCGTTCGGCGGCGGTTCGCTCCACGGAGGCGGTTCGCTCCACGGAGGGGAGCCCAGAGGCGTGGCCGGTACCGGTGGTCGCCCGGCCGCTCGCCGGGCCGCTCGCCGGGCCGCCGGCACCGGGGGCGGCCGGGGCCGCCCGGTGCGGTTCGTCCAGGTGCACCGCGACGGCCGCTGCCGCGAACACCCCGAGCGTGGCCGCCGAGGGCAGTGCCACGGTCAGGACCGCCGTCCGGGTGGCGCTGCGGGACAGCGCGCGCCGTTGGGCACGGGTGGCACCGCGGCCGGCGGCGCGCGGGGTGGGGATCGGGGCTGCCATGGTGCCGCCTCCGGGGAATTCTCGGTCATGGGGGGAGAAAACAGCCGAGACTGTATCCCTCAGGTCGCAGACCGGACAAAGTGTGCATCTCAGCAGGCGTGGCGGTCCGTCAGCTCGCCGGTGGACTCGAGCGCGTGGCGGACGGCGGCGATGGCCGCCGGGTGTACCGGCAGGGCGACATGGCCGACGCCGGTGATCAGCAGATTGTCGGTCCGCAGGTCGGGGTGGTGCAGTGCGGCGGAGCGGCGCGGGATCACCAGCTCGTCCAACTCCGCGCGCAGCGCGGTGAACCGCGTTTGGCAGCGCGGCGCGGGGAGCCGCAACTCCGCCATCAGGTCGCTGCCCGGCCGCAGTTGGCGGGTGATCGGGAACGGTGTCGGCAGCCGGGCCACGTCGGTGCCCTGGTGCGGGGTGGCCAGGGTGACCACGTGCGGCACCAAGCCGTCCCCGCCGAGGCGCTGCACGTAGTAGCGGGCGATCAACCCGCCCAGGCTGTGGCCCACCAGCACCACCGGACGCCCCGGGTGCGCCCGCGCCGCCCACTCGACGTGCCGGGCCAGCAGCGCGGCGGCGGACCGCACGTCGCCGGGCAGCGGGGAGTACGTCAGCGCGTGCAGGTGCGTCCAGCCGCTCCGGTGCAGCGCGCGCAGGAGAGGGGTGAAGACGGCTCGGTTGTCGGCCAGGCCGTGCAGCAGCAGGACCGGGTCGTGGTGGGGCGGCGCGGTCACCGGCCGGGGCGGGCAGGTGGGCCGCTCGGCGGCGGTCCCGGTCCCGGCAGCGGTGGTGGCCCCGGGGGCATCGGCCGGGCCACCGATGCCGGTGGGGTAGCGGATCAGGTGGTGGGCGAGGGCGGCGGCCTCGGTGCCGGCACCGCGCAGGGCGGCCGCGGCCCGGCGGGCGGCGGCGGAGCGGAGGGGAGTGGTGGAGTGGAGAGGGGTGGTGGGCCCTTCGAAGGGGACGGTCATCGGCTCTCCCCGGCGAGGTGGCGGGGTGGGGGGGTGACGGGGTGGGGCTGTGATTTTCCCCTCCTCTCGACCCGCGAAACGGTGAACGCGGCCGGTGGGCGCTACCCTCCCCTCAGATCTGTTAGAAGTCGTTAACCTGAAGAGGTCAACGCCACACCCGCGCCCGACCCGGGTGAACCGGGTGGTGGACAACGTGGTCCAGGAGGCAGTCATGGGTGTGTCGGGTCCGATCCGTGTGGTGGTCGCCAAGCCGGGTCTGGACGGTCATGACCGCGGTGCCAAGGTGATCGCGCGTGCCCTGCGCGACGCCGGCATGGAGGTCATCTACACCGGCCTGCACCAGACCCCCGAGCAGATCGTCGACACCGCGATCCAGGAGGACGCCGACGGCATCGGCCTGTCGATCCTCTCCGGCGCGCACATGACCCTCTGCGCCCGGGTCATCGAGCTGCTGAAGGAGCGCGACGCCGAGGACATCAAGGTGTTCTGCGGCGGCATCATCCCCGACGAGGACATCACCGAGCTGAAGGCGATGGGCGTCGCCGACATCTTCACCCCCGGCACCCCGACCCAGGACGTGGTGAGCTGGGTGGCGGCCAACCTGCGCACCGCCAGCTGATCCGGGCGGAGCGCACAGGGCACCTGCGACGCGGGGTCGGGCCGAGTGCCCGGCCCCGCGTTCGCGTCCAGGCCTGCCTGGCGGCGTGTGACACCGGCATCGGTGATTCAGCCGGTGAGCTCCGCGAGCATCGCGGCGCGGAACCGCAGGGTCTCCGCGAGCCTCCCGAACGTGTCGGCCCACGCGGTGTCGGGTGCGGCGTCGGCGGCCAGGGCCTCCACCGCGGGGGCGGTCTCCGGGGCGAGGGCGCGCTCGGTCATGCCGAGCACCCCGCTGTGGCTCCACGGGTACGCGCCGGACGCGGCCGCGCGCTCCAGGGCGGCGACGACGGCGGTACTGAGCGGCGGCGTCCACGGTGTGGCGCAGGCGCCGAGCAGTTGGAAGGCGTCGCCGAGACCGTGTGCCCGGACGAACGCCGCCGTCCACGCGGCCCGCTCGGCCGGCGGCAGTACGGCCAGCAGCCGGGCCGGCGCACCCGACGTCCGCCCGGGCCGTCCGGGGCGGGGAGCGGGCCCGAGCAGGGCTCTGGCCCAGCCGGCGTCCTGCTGGCGTACGGCTGCCCGGGCCCAGGCCTCGTGCAGGTCGTCGGTCCAGTCGGCCTCGCCGTCGGCGGCGCGGAGGGTGAGCAGCTGATCCGGGGTGAGGCCGGTGTCCTGCGCCCACAGCGCGAGGGGTGCGCCCGCCACGATCTCGCCGAACCACCAGGCCCGTTCGCCGCGGCCGGTCGGTGACTTCACGGGTATGCCGTCGCGCTGCATCGCCGCGTCGCAGGCGGCGGGCGGAGTGACGGCGAGGTGGGCGCCGGGCGCGGATCCGTAGGTGAGGCGGACGGCGGCTCGGGCGCGCTCGGCCATCCGGGCGGCGAAGGCGGAACCGGGGAGGGTGGACAGCAGCTCGGCGGCGGTCGTCCGGACGTTCTTGGAGCGGTCGGAGAGCGCCGCCTCGAGGAAGGACTCGTCGGAGGCGGAGAGCCCGTCCTGCAGGGCGTCCAGGAAGAGCACCCGGTCCTCCGCGCGCTCGGTGGACCAGGTCGAGGCGAGCAGCGCCAGCCCGGCGGCCGGGTTGCTGCGGCGCAGTCGGGTGAGATGGGTGACCCGTTCGGCGAACAGGCCCTCGTGCCAGAGCTGTTCGCCGTCGGGCGTGGGCCGGTCGAGCGGTGCGGTGGCGGGCGGCCCGGCAGGTTCGGTGCTGGCGGCGGGGATGGCGGGGATGGCGGGGGTGCCCGCGGGGGCGGTGCGGGTGACGAACCGCCAGTCCGGGTTCTGCCCGGCGAGCCAGCGGCCGAGCGGACCGGCCAGGGCGACCGTGTCGGCCCGGAGTTCGCTGCGGGTGCGGGCGGTGTCGAGCAGGGACGGGAGGAGGTGGGCGGGCGGGCGGTAGCCGCGCTCGCGGGCGGCGGACAGCCACTGGGGGAGCAGCTCGGCCAGGTTGGCGGTGGTGGCGGCGGCCGAGCGGCCGCCGAGCAGGACGGCGAGGCGCCGGGCGGCCGCTTCGGACACCTCGGGGCGCGGATCCGGCGCGGCCGGGGCCGGTATCGCGGGTGGAGCGCCCGCGGTGGCGCCGGCCCGGCGGCGGACGGCGGCCAGGGCCGCCAGCTCCAGCAGGGCGGTGGCCTGGTCGGTGCGGTCGACGGCGTCGGCCAGTTCGCCGGCCGGGCCGGTGCCACCGGGCGGGGGCAGCGGCCGGCGGTCGGTGCCGAGCAGGGCAGCGGTCTCCAGCTCGGCCCAGTCGTCGTCGACGGCGGTGCGGGCGGGCTCGGCGGCGGTGCCGACGGCGGAGGCGGTCACGGTCGTCCTCCGGTCGGCTGCGGGCGGGCGGTGGGGAAGCGCTCGCGGCGGCCGGCGGTGGGCGCCGCGGCGGCAGGCTGCTGCCCGGCGGGCCGCGACGGCGCGCCGGGCACGGTACGGGCGCTGTGCGCGCGCCGGCCGGTGGTGACGGCGGGAGCGGGACGGGCCGGGGTGGCGCGGTGGCGGCGGCCCCAGCCGCTGGCGATGGCGGGCAGGTGCGTCATTGGGTCACTCCGATCGGTCGGGCGGACTCGGTCCAGGCGGTGACGGGGGCGAATCCGGCGTGGCCGCACTCGCCGAAGAGGGTGACCGGGTGGCCGGCGGAGGCGGCGGCCAGCCGCCACAGCGCGGCCTCCGGGACGGACCCGCGGCGGACCCGCAGGGCGCTGCGACCGTCCGTCAGCTGCCACCCCTCGGGCCCGAGAACGGGCACCACGCCGGTGAGCACGGTCGGCCAGGCGTCCAGCCAGGGGTCGTCGGCCACCGCCTCGCCGTACTCGGCCATCGCCTCCTCGGGCGACAGCCCGGCCGGGGCCTCGGCGGGTGCGGGTTCGGGCGTGCCGTACCGGGTGCCGAGGACGGCCCGCAGCGGGCGGGCACCGGGGTGGAAGGCCAGCTCGGCCTCCAGCGCCCGGCCGGTGGGCAGGGCGAGGTCGGGCGCCTGGCCGGGGCGGCCGAAGGCGAGCAGCACGGCGCTGCGGCCGGTCTTGGCGCCGCGCAGCCACAGCCGGCGGGTGGTCAGTCGGTCGTCGGCGGTGTCGCGGCTGCCGAGCACGTGCCAGCGGTCGCGGACGGTCGGGCCGGCCAGCAGCTCGGCGCTGTCGGCAGTGAAGCCGACCCTGGTCCGCACGGTCGCCGCGAGCGGGGCGGGCAGGGTGTCGATCCGGCCGTAGGCGCCGGCCAGCAGGTGCAGCATCGCGTACTCCTCCAGCAGGGCCTCCTGCGGCGTCTCGGCCAGGGCGCGGACCCGGGTGGCCAGGCCGGGCGCCTGGGCGTCGACCATGCGGGCCGCCACCTCCTCCCAGCCGTCGGCGGAGGGACGGTCTGCGAGGCCGCGTCGGACGCCGTCGGCCAGGCGCAGGCGCAGCTCCCCGGCCCCGGCGGCGACCCGGGCGGACCGGCGCTCGGCGCGCCGCCGGGCGGCCGCCGGGTCGGCCTCGGCGGCTCCGGCCTCGCGGCGGGCGGTCTTCTGCTCGGCGGCCTCGCGGCGGGCGTCGATCCACTCGGCCACCCAGCCGGGCGGCTCGGCGTCGTCGGCGACCGCCTCGGGGCCCGCGCTCCACAGCAGGAGCAGGCCGAGCGCGTGCTTGCACGGGAACTTCCGGCTGGGGCAGCTGCACCGGTATGCGGGCGTGCCGAGCTCGACGGCCGTCCGGTACGGCGTGCTGCCGCTGCCCTTGCACAGGCCCCACAGGACGCCCTGCCCCGAGCCCTGCTCCGACCAGGGCGAGGGGCCGGACAGCTTGCCGGCGGCCTTCCCTGACGCCGGATCAGGGGCGAGGGACAGGATGTCTTCGGTGCTCCAGCGTTCCTCCATGGCGACGACGTTAGGAGGGGCCACTGACAAATCCGGGGGTCGGCAGCCGGGTGTCACTCGAACTGATGAACGATCAGAAAGTGGGGCGGGATTTGTCAGTGGCGGGGTGCATGGTTGTTGTCGCAGGGCGCGAACGGGTGTGCGAAACGCCTGGTCCCGTGGCCCTGTGTGACATCTGCGCCGATGGTCCCACCAATCCCTGAGCCGCCCCCGCCCCTGCCACAGGTGTGCCGTGGGCCGGCCCGTATGAAGGAGCAGTCGATGACCGCGTCGATGGCCACCGAGCCGACCGCCGAGCCGACCGCGGAGCCGACCGCGGGCTCCGCCGCGGGGTCCACTGCCGGGTCCGGCGCGCACCCGGCCCCGGTCCTGCGGCAGCACGCGGAGGACGCCTTCGCCGCCGAGCTGGCCGCTCTCGCGGCGCAGGACGACCGCCCCCGCCCCGAGCGCTGGCGGCTCTCCCCGTGGGCTGTCGCCACCTACCTGACGGGTGGTGAACTGCCGGACGGCACCGTCGTCACGCCCAAGTACATCGGCCCCCGCCGGATCGTCGAGGTCGCCGTCACCACCCTGGCCACCGATCGCGCACTGCTCCTCCTCGGCGTGCCGGGCACCGCCAAGACCTGGGTCTCCGAGCACCTCGCGGCGGCCATCAGCGGCGACTCCACGCTGCTCGTCCAGGGCACCGCCGGCACCCCCGAGGAGGCCGTCCGGTACGGCTGGAACTACGCCCAGCTGCTCGCACACGGCCCGAGCCGCGACGCGCTGGTGCCCTCCCCGGTGATGCGGGCGATGGCCGACGGCCGGATCGCCCGGGTCGAGGAGCTCACCCGCATCCCGGCCGACGTGCAGGACAGCCTGATCACCATCCTCTCCGAGAAGACCCTGCCGGTCCCCGAGCTCGGCAGCGAGATCCAGGCCGTCCGCGGCTTCAACCTGATCGCCACCGCCAACGACCGCGACCGCGGGGTCAACGAGCTCTCCTCCGCATTGCGCCGCCGCTTCAACACGGTGGTGCTGCCGCTGCCGGCGACGCTGGAGGAGGAGGTCGAGATCGTCACCCGCCGGGTCGGCCAGCTCGGCCGCTCGCTCGACCTGCCCGAGCTCCCCGGCGGCGCCGAGCAGATCCGACGCGTCGTCACCGTCTTCCGTGAGCTGCGCGCGGGCCTCACCGCCGACGGCCGAACCAAGGTCAAGACCCCCGGCGGCACCCTCTCCACCGCCGAGGCCATCTCGGTGGTCACCAACGGCCTCGCGCTCGCCACCCACTTCGGCGACGGCGTGCTGCGCGCCGGCGACATCACCGACGGCATCCTCGGCGCGGTCGTCCGCGACCCGGTGGCGGACCGGCAGGTCTGGCGCGAGTACCTGGAGGGCGTCGTCCGCGAGCGCGAGGGCTGGAAGGACTTCTACCGCGCCGCTCGGGAGGTGGGCGCATGACCGACCAGGTGACCCTGCTGGGCATCCGCCACCACGGCCCCGGTTCCGCCCGTGCCGTCGCCGCCGCCCTGGAGCAGCTGCGGCCCGACGCCGTGCTGATCGAGGGCCCGCCGGAGGCCGACCAGCTCCTCGCCCTGGCCGGCGACAAGGAGATGACGCCGCCGGTCGCCCTGCTCGCCCACGTCGTGGACGACCCGGCCAAGGCCGCGTTCTGGCCGTTCGCCGCCTTCTCCCCGGAGTGGGTGGCCCTGCGGTACGCGGTCGAGTCGGACGTCCCGGTGCGCTTCATCGACCTGCCCGCCGCGGCCGGGTTCGCGCTCGCCGCCCGGTCCTCGTCGGGAGTGCCGGGGGGCACTTCCGGCGAACCGGGCGGCGGCTCCCCGGCGGCAGCCGGGCACCAGAGCGGGTCGGACGCCGACTCTCCGACCGGCCCGACCGGCCCGGCCGACGCCCACGGTGCCGCGCGAGGGGACGGCACCGCGGGCGCGGTCGGGGCCACGAAGGACGGGGATCCGGCGGAGACCGGCCAGACCGACCAGAGCGGACTGAGTGGTCCGAGTGGTTCGAGCGGTCCGTCCGTCGAGGTCGACGACAGCCCAGCGGTGGACGCGATCGACCCGATCGCCGAGCTCGCCCGGGCCGCCGGCCACGACGACCCCGAGCGGTGGTGGGAGGACGTGGTTGAGCACCGGACGCCCGACGCCGACGCCCTCGCCCCCTTCGCCGCCGTCGCCGAGGCCATGACCGCCCTGCGCGAGGACGTCCCGGTCGGCCGCCGCGACGAGCTGCGCGAGGCGCACATGCGCCAGCAGATCCGCGCGGCCCGCCGCGCCGGACACGCCCGGATCGCCGTCGTCTGCGGCGCCTGGCACGTGCCCGCACTGCAGTCCATGCCGACCGTCGCCCACGACCGGGCGCTGCTGGCCGGGCTGCCCAGGAAGCCGAAGACCGAGATCACCTGGGTGCCGTGGACGCACCGCAGGCTCTCCCAGCACACCGGCTACGGCGCCGGCATCGACTCGCCCGGCTGGTACCACCACCTCTTCACCACCGAGCAGGACACCGTCGCCCACTGGATGACCCGGGTCGCCGAGCTGCTCCGCGCCGAGGACCACCCGGTCTCCTCCGCCCACGTGATCGAGGCCGTCCGGCTCGCCGAGACGCTCGCCGCGATGCGCGGCCGCCCGCTCGCCGGGCTGACCGAGACCCTCGACGCCGTACGGGCCGTCATGTGCGACGGGTCGGACATCGCCCTCGCCCTGGTGCACGACCGGCTGGTGATCGGCGACGCTCTCGGCGAGGTCCCGGACGGCGCTCCCGCCGTCCCGCTCCAGCGCGACCTCGCCCGACTGCACCGAAGCCTGCGGCTCAAGCCGGACGCGGGCGAGCGCGAGCTGGCCCTGGACCTGCGCAAGGAGCTCGACGCCGACCGCTCCCGGCTGCTGCACCGGCTTCGCCTGCTCGGCATCGACTGGGGCGTCCCGAGCCGATCCGCCGTCAACTCCACCGGCACCTTCCGGGAGACCTGGAGCCTGCGCTGGGAGCCCGAGTTCGCGGTCCGGATCGTCGAGGCGGCGCAGTGGGGCACCACCGTCGAGTCCGCCGCCACCGGCAAGGCCGTCGAGGAGGCGGCCGGCGCGCAGGAGCTGGCCGAGCTCACCGCCCTCGCCGAGCGCTGCCTGCTCGCCGGGCTGCCCGGCGCCCTGCCGGCCGTGATGCGGCTGCTCGCCGACCGCGCCGCCCTCGACACCGATGTCGCGCACCTCGCCGCCGCGCTGCCCGCCCTGGTTCGCTCGCTCCGCTACGGCGACGTGCGGGCCACCGACGGCAGCGCCCTCGCCGAGGTCGCCCACGGCCTCGCCGAACGCATCTGCGTCGGGCTCCCACCTGCCTGCACCGGCCTGGACGCCGACGGCGCCACCGCGATGCGGGCCCACCTCGACGCCGTCCACACCGCCATGGCCCTCCTCCCGGACGCTCCCGAGCCGACGGCGCCCGAGTCCGAAACAGGCGGGGCGGAGCCGGCCAACCCCGCCCCCGCCCCCGTCGACGGGGTCGCCGAGCGTTGGGCCGCCGCTCTGCACTCGCTGGCCGCCCGCGAACCGGCCGGCGGTCCCGCCACCGGCGTGCCCGGCGTGCTGCGCGGGCGGGCGGTCCGGCTGCTGCTGGACGAGGGCCGGCTCGCCCCGGACGAAGCCGGTCGGCGGATGCGGCTGGTCCTGTCACCCGCCGGGGCGCCCGCAGACGCGGCCGGCTGGATCGAGGGCTTCCTGTCCGGCGGGGGCGCTCTGCTGCTCCACGACCCGGCGTTGCTCGGGCTGCTCGACGACTGGCTGTCCGGCGTGCCTGCCGACACCTTCACCGACCTGCTGCCGGTGCTGCGCCGCACCTTCTCGGCGCTGGAGGCGGGCGTCCGCCGCACCATCGGCGAGCGGGTCGCTGCCGGGCCGCTCACCGCCGCACCGGTACCGGCAGCCGCCCGCCCGAGCGACCTCGACCCCGCCCGCGCCGACGCCGCCCTGGCAACCCTCGCCCTCCTCCTCGGGCTCCCCGCTCCCGACGACCGCCCCGGCCTGGCCCGGATCCCGCGCCAGGCCGACCGCCGCGCCTCCTGACCGTCCCCGCCGACTGCCCCCGCCCGTCCCGCCTCACCCCCAGCGACCCGTCGCACTCACCCGCTTCCGACTCGCCCGACTCACCCGACCAAGGAGCGCCAGATGACCACTGTCCAGGCCGCCGCCGCCGACCCCGCCGTCGAGCGCATGCGGCGTTGGCGGCTCGTCCTCGGCGGCGAGTCCGACGGCACCGGATGCCGCCTCACCGGGCGGGACGCCGCGATGGACTCGGCCCTGGCCGCGCTGTACCGGGGGAGCGCCGACGGGAGCGACGGGGCGCGCGGCCGGCAGACCCGGTCGGCGGGCCTGGGAGGTTCGGCCCCGCAGGTGGCCCGCTGGCTGGGCGACATTCGGGAGTACTTCCCGACCTCCGTGGTCCAGCTGATGCAGCAGGACGCGATCAGCCGGCTGGGGCTGGACCGGCTGCTGCTGGAGCCCGAGATGCTGGAGGCGGTGGAGCCGGACGTCCACCTGGTCGGCACCCTGCTCTCGTTGAAGCACGCCCTGCCGGAGACCACCCGGGAGACGGCCCGCGCGGTGGTCGGTGCGGTGGTGGCCGAGCTGGAGCGCCGCCTGGCCGACCGCACCCGGTCCACGCTGGGCGGCGCCCTCGACCGCAGCGCCCGGGTCAACCGCCCCCGCCACCGGGACATCGACTGGGGCCGCACGATCCGGGCGAACCTGAAGAACTACCTGCCCGATGCCGGTCCGGACGGCCGCGGCACCGTGGTGCCGGAGCGCCTGGTCGGGTACGCCCGCGCCCAGCGCGCGGTGAAGAAGGACGTCATCCTCTGCATCGACCAGTCCGGCTCGATGGCCGCCTCCGTGGTGCACTCGGCGGTGTTCGGGGCGGTCCTCGCCTCGATGCACAGCCTGGACACCCGCCTGGTCGTCTTCGACACCTCGGTGGTCGACCTGACCGAGCAGCTCACCGACCCGGTGGACGTCCTGTTCGCCACCCGGCTCGGCGGCGGCACCGACATCAACCGGGCGCTCGCCTACTGCCAGTCGAGGATCACCCGGCCGTCCGAGACGATCGTGGTGCTGATCAGCGACCTCTACGAGGGTGGCATCCGCAGCGAGATGCTCAAGCGGGTCGCGACGATGAAGGCCTCGGGGGTGCAGTTCATCGCCCTGCTCGCACTCTCGGACGAGGGTGCGCCCGCGTACGACCACAACCACGCGGCCGCGCTGGCCGCCCTCGGCGCTCCGGCCTTCGCCTGTACGCCGGACGTCTTCCCCGACATCATGGCCGCCGCGATCGAGAAGCGGCCGCTGCCCGTGCCGGCCGCGACGTGACGCCTCCCGGCGATCCGGACGGTCCGACGCGGCCCCGACGACCCGGACGGTCCGACGCAGCCCCGACGACCCGACACTTCCCCGACGACCTGACACATCCGATCCGACCCGGTCCGATCCGACCCGATTCACCCCGGCGGGTGACGGCCCGTGCGGCCTCACGTTCGCTTCGTACCGACGGTGAGCATGCGGTACGACCCGTTCAGGCACTGCGGCTGTGACGGTTCTCACCAAAGCCGAGCCGGTCCCGGGCGAAACACGCCCGTCGTACGGGGATAACCTGCCAGACGGACGTGACGCGCGTGTTGATTGACGATGCGCCCGGACGCTGTGTGGGCCGCAAGGCCGTAATCTGCGTACCCGCTCAGCCCCGACGACCCGCAGCGAAGATCCTGCCGTGGCACGCTCGTAGAGACACATTCCGCGACCACGAACAAGGACAAACACGTGGACCTGTTCGAGTACCAGGCGAGGGACCTCTTCGCCAAGCACGGTGTACCCGTGCTTGACGGCGATGTCATCGAGACCGCCGCAGACGCTGCCGCCATCGCGGAGCGCTTCGGCGGCCGCGCCGTCGTCAAGGCTCAGGTGAAGGTGGGTGGCCGAG
Source organism: Kitasatospora cinereorecta (assembly GCF_024172095.1). GTDB lineage: Bacteria > Actinomycetota > Actinomycetes > Streptomycetales > Streptomycetaceae > Kitasatospora > Kitasatospora cinereorecta. Next base: position 318,947 of record NZ_JAMZDX010000003.1, read on the forward strand.
GCAAGGCCGGTGGCGTGAAGCTCGCCGCCGACCCGGCGGACGCCGTCGCCAAGGCCGAGGCGATCCTCGGCATGGACATCAAGGGCCACACCGTTCACAAGGTGATGCTGGCCCAGACCGCGGACATCAAGGACGAGTACTACGTCTCGTTCCTGCTGGACCGCACCAACCGCACCTTCCTGGCGATGGCCAGTGTCGAGGGCGGTGTGGAGATCGAGGTCGTCGCCGAGGAGAACCCGGACGCGCTGGCCAAGATCCCGGTCGACGCCAACGAGGGCTGCACCCCGGAGAAGGCCGCCGAGATCGTCGCCGCGGCCAAGTTCCCGGCCGAGGTCGCCGACCAGGTCGCCGAGGTCCTGCAGAAGCTGTGGAAGGTCTTCATCGCCGAGGACGCGCTCCTCGTCGAGGTCAACCCGCTGATCAAGTCCGGCGAGGGCAAGATCATCGCGCTTGACGGCAAGGTCTCCCTGGACGAGAACGCCGAGTTCCGTCAGCCGGAGCACGAGGCGCTCGAGGACAAGGCCGCCGCCAACCCGCTCGAGGCGGCGGCGAAGGCCAAGGGCCTCAACTACGTCAAGCTCGACGGCGAGGTCGGCATCATCGGCAACGGCGCGGGTCTCGTCATGAGCACCCTGGACGTCGTCGCCTACGCCGGTGAGAACCACGGTGGCGTCAAGCCCGCCAACTTCCTCGACATCGGCGGCGGCGCCTCCGCCGAGGTGATGGCGAACGGCCTGGAGATCATCCTGGGCGACACCGACGTCAAGTCGGTCTTCGTCAACGTCTTCGGCGGCATCACCGCGTGCGACGCGGTCGCCAACGGCATCGTGCAGGCCCTGGCCCTCCTCGAGGAGAAGGGTGAGGCCGTCACCAAGCCGCTCGTCGTCCGTCTGGACGGCAACAACGCCGAGCTGGGTCGTCAGATCCTGACCGACGCCAACCACCCGCTGGTGCAGCAGGTGGACACCATGGACGGTGCGGCCGACCGCGCCGCCGAGCTGGCGAACGCCAAGTAAGGAAGGGGACTAACACCATGGCTATCTTCCTTACCAAGGACAGCAAGGTCATCGTCCAGGGCATGACCGGCTCCGAGGGCATGAAGCACACCCGCCGCATGCTCGCCTCGGGCACCCAGATCGTCGGCGGTGTGAACCCGCGCAAGGCCGGCACCACCGTTGACGTCGACGGCACCAACGTGCCCGTCTTCGGCTCCGTGGCCGAGGCCATGAAGGAGACCGGTGCCGACGTCACCGTCATCTTCGTGCCGCCGAAGTTCACCAAGGACGCCGTCGTCGAGGCGATCGACGCCGAGATCGGCCTCGCCGTCGTCATCACCGAGGGTGTGCCGGTCCACGACTCGGCCGCCTTCTGGGCGTACGCCGGCTCCAAGGGCAACAAGACCCGGATCATCGGCCCGAACTGCCCCGGCCTGATCTCCCCCGGACAGTCCAACGCGGGCATCATCCCGGCGGACATCACCACCACCGGCCCGATCGGCCTGGTCTCGAAGTCCGGCACGCTGACCTACCAGCTCATGTACGAGCTGCGTGACCTCGGCTTCTCCTCCGCCGTCGGCATCGGTGGCGACCCGGTCATCGGCACCACCCACATCGACGCCCTCGCGGCGTTCGAGGCGGACCCGGAGACCAAGATCATCGTCATGATCGGCGAGATCGGCGGCGACGCCGAGGAGCGTGCCGCGGCCTACATCGCCGAGCACGTCACCAAGCCGGTCGTCGGCTACGTCGCGGGCTTCACCGCCCCCGAGGGCAAGACCATGGGCCACGCCGGCGCCATCGTCTCCGGTTCCTCGGGCACCGCCCAGGCGAAGAAGGAGGCCCTCGAGGCCGCCGGTGTCAAGGTCGGCAAGACGCCGTCCGAGACCGCCCGCCTGGCCCGCGAGCTGTTCAACGCCGCCAAGTAAGTCCACGCGGCAGTAGCCCGAGGGCGCCGCGGACGGGTACTCCGTCCGCAGCGCCCTCGGGCTTTTCCACGCCCGGTCCGTTCCGTCAGCGCAGCCGGTCGGCCAACCGCGGGGCGGAGGCCACGACGGGACACGGCCGGACCGAGGCGCACGGCACCGCAATCGGCAGCACGACGACCGCACCCTGTGGCGCGCCGGCGGCGGCCGGTGTTCCGGGCCCCCGCAGCGGCCACCACGGCCCCTGCGCAGCCGCCGCCTGCCCGGGGGTCGGCGGGGCGGGCTGGTCCGAGGGTTGGTCCGAGGACTGGCCGGAGGGCTGGTCCGACGGCGGGATCGATGGCTGGGGGGACGGCTGCGTCGACGGCTGGTCGGTCGGCTGAGGGGCCGTCCCGTCGGTCGCCGGGGGCGCCGAGGCGTCGGGGACGACCGCGAACTGCGCCGGGGCGCCGGGCACCGGGCTGCACCACGGGGTCTGGATGCCCGGACTCACCGCCGCCCGCGCGGCGGTCGGACCCGCGCTGCCGGTGTCCGCCGTCGTACAGGCCGCGGCGGGCGGCTCGTCCGCCGGACGGAACAGCGACGACGGGCCGACGCCCAACAGGGTCGTCACCACCGCCGCACCCATCGCCACCGGCAACAGGGCGGCCGCGCCCAGGCCGAGCCCGGCCCGCAGACGGCTGTGGGCGGTCAGCGCCGACGGCGACGGCAGCCGGGGCGCCGGACAGCCGTGCACCGCAGCCCGGTACAGCGCCTCGCCCAGCCGATCGGCGAACTCCGGCCCGTCCGGATCCTCGCCCACCAGCGCCGGCACCGCCCGCGCCAGCGCCGCACGGGCCGCGCGGACCCGGCCCTCCGCCGCCGCCGTGCTCGACTCGACCTCCACCGCGACCGCGGCGGCCGACAGTCCGAGGGTGTCGTGCAGCACCAGCGCCCGGCGCTGCGGACGGGACAGGCGGCGCAGCGCCTTCAGCAGCGCGCGGTCGTGGGCGGTCGGCCGGTCGGACGCCTCCGGCTCGGCGGCGGCGGCGGCAGCGGCGGCCGGACGGACCCGGATCCGGCGGCGCGGCAGGCGCCATCGGTGCGCCCGGCGCGGACCGCCCCGGCGCCACGGGGAGAGGGCGATCTCGAATGCCCTCGCCCTGACCCAGCCCTCGGGATCCGCCAGGTCCGAGACCTCCCACCACCGGCGGGACGCCTCGCCGAGCGCGAGCCGGACGCAGTGGGCGGCTCGGCGGCGGCTGCCGGTGAGCAGGAAGGTCTGCTGCACCAGACGGGCGTGGGCGTTCGCGCACAGCTCCGGGAAGGTGAGCGGCGCCCTCGCCGGAGCCGGAGCCGGAGCCGGAGCCGCAGGCGCCGCCGGGGCCGGGGTAGGGCCCGGGTCGGCCGCCTGCGACGGTTCGGCGGCTGCGGGCGCCGACGGATCCGGGCCGGCCGAGCCGCGCGTCGCGGGGTCCGGGCCGTCCGTCGCGGGGGCCGGGCCGGCCGGGTCGGGGTTGAGCAGCGCGCTCGCCAGGGCGACGGCCTCGGCGGGAGTGCCCGCGCCCAGCTTGCGCATCGCCCGCTGGAGGTAGGTGCGGACGGTGGCCGGCGCGAGGCCGAGCTGTTCGGCGACGGCGTTCGGGTCGTTGCCGGCGGCGAGTCGGGCCAGGACCTGTGCCTCACGGGGTGTCAGCAGCCGCAGCAGGCGGGCGGCGTCCGCGCGCGCCTGCTGCGACGGGCTGCCGGTCCGCTGGGGGTCGGCGGTCGAGGGCGAGGTCACCGCGCCCCCTCGCCGTCGCTCCAGCCGCGTCGGTGGTATCGGCACATGTACTGATAATCCGGGACACGGCGAAGCTTCGCCCGTTGACCCCCCACAACGGGTGATCTTGGGAGCATGAGCCCCATGACGCAGCTGATGGGCCGTCCGATCCTGGGTGTGCCGAGCGAACTGGGCACCCGCTCGGCCCTCGCCGACCTGCTGACCGGCGTGCGGACCGCGCTGCTCACCCTCGCCGCGGTGGCGGTGCCCGTGCTGGGCCTGTGGGTGATCGCCCCGTTCGGCGACGACAGCGCCGCGGACGCCGCCCGGGTCGCCTCCGCGCTCTGGCTGCTCGGGCACGGCGCGCCGCTCACCCGCGGGGAGGCGGAGGCGCCGCTCACCATGGCGCCGCTGCTGCTCACGGCGTGCAGCGCGGTACTGCTCTGCCGCGCCGGGCGGCGCATCGGACGGCGCGGACGCCTGCACTGGCGCGCGCCGCTGGCACTGTGCGCCGGATATCTGCTGGTCGCGGCCGGTGCGGTGGCGCAGTGCGCGGTGCCGGAGGCCGGGCTGCGGGCGCGTCCGCTGCCCGACCTGGCGGCGGTGGCCGTGCTCGCGGGCCTCTCCGTCGGCTACGGCGTACGGTCGGCCGGCGGGCGGCCCGGGGTCGTCGGCGGGCCCGGTGCCGTCGGCGGGCCGGGTGCGGCCGGGAGCGGCCGGGCCGGGGGAGCGCCCCGGGCGCTGGACCGGCTGCCCGCATGGGCCCGTCCGCCCGGCGCGTTCCCGGTGGCGGCCCGGGCGGGCCTCGCCTGGCTGCTCGGGGCGGCGGCGGTCGGCGGCACGGTGCTGACGGTGGCAGTGGTGCTGGGGCAGGCGGGACGGTCGGCGCACGGGCTGGGCAGCGACCCGGCGGCGTACCTCGGGATGCTGCTGGCCAGCGCGATCCTGCTGCCGAACGCGGTGGTCTGGGCGGCGGCGTACGCGCTGGGTCCGGGCTTCACGGTCGGGACGGGCACGGTGGCCGCGCCGCTCGGAACCCACCTGGCGGCAGTGCCGGACTTCCCCCTGCTCGCGCTGGTGGCACCGGACGGCGGGCCCGACTGGCGCCTGCTGGCCTGCGCACTGCCGTTCGCGGCCGGGGTGGTGCCGGCCCTGCTGCTGGGCCGGGCCGGGGTCGCTCCGGCGGTCGCGGCCACGGCCGACGACTGGCCGGTGGACCGCAACGGTGCGCCGCACGTGGTCTGGACGGCGGACGGCGAGCGCGCCGACGGCGGCGGACGCGAGCCCGAGGCGGCCGGCTGGGGCGCGGCCGGGACGGCGGTGGCGGTCCTGCTGGCTGCCGTGGTCGCCGGGGTCGGGGCGGGCGTGGTGGCCTGGGCAGCGGGCGGGACGCTCGGCGCGGGCCGGATGGCGGAGCTCGGGCCGGTGGCGTGGCAGGTCGCGGCGGCGACGGCGGCGTGGTTCGCCGTGGTGGCCGCGCCGGTCGCGCTGGCCGCCCGCTGGTGGGCGATGCGGAGCAGGACGGCGTCCTGGCGGGACCGGCTGGGCCGCTGGACGGTGCGCCGGACGGCACCGGTGCGGGTGGCGCTGCACCGGCTGCTGGCCCGCGCGTCGGAGGTGCGGTCGCCGCTCGCCCGGTGGCGCGAGCGGCGAGCGGCGGTGGACATCGACGGGGAACCGGACCCGCTGGACGGCTGACCTGCCCGGACGGTCGGACGGCCGGTCGGATGGCCGGAGTCCTGCCCGATCGAGCCGGCGTCAGCGCGTGTCGGTGGTGAGGTTGACCATCCACGCCGGGGCGAGGTTGCCGCAGCTCGCCTGGGCCTCCTGGGTGGCCGCGTCGCTGACGCAGGTCAGGTAGTCCTGGTAGTACAGGGTCGCCCCGAAGGCCGCGACGGTGATCAGCAGGGCGACACCGCCGGTGAGCAGACCGCCGAGCGCGGCGGGGGCCTGCGGGGTGGTGGGCCGCGCCGGGGCGGACTGCGGTGCGTACCGGTGGGCGACCGGTGACTCGGCGTCGGCGGAGGTGCCGGCGGAGGTGTCGCCGGACGTGCCGGCGGCCGCGGCGCCGCGGCCCGCCCGCAGGGCGCTGACCGCCCAGTAGACGGCCAGCATGCCGAGCAGCAGGGAGAGGTAGAACAGGCCGCTGATCGTGCAGAACAGGGCGGCGAAGCCCGCGGACAGCGCGTACCGGGACCGGCGCTGGACCGGGTCGTTGGGGTCGAACTTGGGCTGCGGCTGCTGCTGCGGCGGCGCGAGCCAGCCGTTGCGGTAGCCGTGGCTCCACCCGTGCGGCGGCGGGACCTGGGAGCGCTCGCCGTCCTCGTCCTCGGTGTCGCTCGGCGGACGCTCCGCGCCGCCCACGGGGATGCGGGGCCGCCACGGCTGGTCGGGGGCGTCCGCCGGCGGCGGCGCGAAGGGGTTGCGCTCGCCGGAGTCCTCGCCGCTGCTCATGGTGTCGGCCGTTCCTTCTCGTGGGGGCGTGCGGGCCGCGTCGGGGGCGGTCCGCCCGGTGGGGTGCGGTCGCCGGTGAACGCCCGCGGGTCAATGATCCCCCAGCCCGGTCGCTGCCGTGCGGCACCCCGCCAACTCTGCCCCACCGGCACCCGCGCGCCCCGCTCGCCGACCCCCGCCGTCCCAGAAGGAGCACCCACCGCCCCCACCCACCGACCCCCGCCGGACCGGCTGACCGTCCGTGGCGAGATCCCTGTCTCAACTACGCGCGTAGCGTTGCCTCGCGGTTACGGATGGCCTTCGACCAGCCGTTATCGTGGTGACGGTCAGCAGCCTGTACCCCGGCTCGACCTGGCGCCGCCCGTAGTGGCCCCACCGACGGTGGACGTACCAGCGGGCGCAAAACGTACGGAGAATCGCGCAGTGGCCGCCGCTTCCGCCCAAGTGTTCCCGCCCCGCACCCCCGGACCGGCTCGGCTGGTCGTCCTGGTCTCCGGCTCCGGCACCAACCTGCAGTCGCTGATCGATGCCGCCGCCGACCCGGCGTACGGCGCCGAGATCGTCGCGGTGGGCGCCGACCGCGCGGGCATCGCCGGTCTGAAGCGCGCCGAGCAGGCCGGGATCACCACCTTCGTCGAGCGGATCCCGGACCACGCCGACCGCGCCGCCTGGGACCGGGCGCTGACCGCCGCCGTGACCGCCCACCGGCCCGATGTGGTGGTCACCGCCGGCTTCATGAAGATCCTCGGCCCCGAGTTCATCGCCGCCTTCGGCGGCCGGATCGTCAACACCCACCCGGCCCTGCTGCCGTCCTTCCCCGGCGCCCACGGCGTCCCGGACGCCCTCGCCTACGGCGTGAAGGTCACCGGCTGCACCGTCCACCTGGTCGACGCCGGGGTGGACACCGGGCCGATCATCGCCCAGGGCGTCGTCGAGGTCCTCGACTCCGACCACGCCGACGGCGGCGAAGCGCTGCACGAGCGCATCAAGACTGTCGAGCGCACGCTGCTCGTCGAGGTCGTGGGCCGGCTGGCCCGCGAAGGCCACCGCATCGAAGACCGAAAGGTATGGATCCCGGCATGAGCGCCGCTTCCTCCGCCACGCCCCCCGTGTCCGAGAACGTCCGCCCGATCCGCCGCGCGCTGATCAGCGTGTACGACAAGACCGGTCTGGAGGAGCTGGCCCAGGGCCTGCACGCCGCCGGGGTCGCCATCGTCTCCACCGGCTCCACCGCCGGCCGGATCGCCGCCGCGGGCGTCCCGGTCACCGAGGTCTCCGAGCTGACCGGCTTCCCGGAGTGCCTGGACGGCCGGGTGAAGACCCTGCACCCGCGCGTGCACGCCGGTGTCCTCGCCGACCTGCGCCTGGAGTCGCACCGCGCGCAGCTGGTCGAGCTCGGCGTCGAGCCGTTCGACCTGGTCGTGGTGAACCTCTACCCGTTCACCGCGACGGTCGCCTCCGGCGCCACCCCGGACGAGTGCGTCGAGCAGATCGACATCGGCGGCCCGTCGATGGTCCGCGCCGCGGCCAAGAACCACCCCTCGGTCGCCGTGGTGGTCGACCCGGCCCGCTACGGCGACGTGCTGAGCGCCGTTCAGGGCGGCGGTTTCGACCTGCTGACCCGCAAGCGCCTGGCGGCCGCCGCGTTCGCCCACACCGCGGCGTACGACGTGGCCGTGGCCTCCTGGTTCGAGCAGTCCGGCTACACCGAGTCGGACGAGGCCTTCCCGGCCTTCCTGGGCTCCACCTGGGAGCGCCAGAACGTCCTGCGCTACGGCGAGAACCCGCACCAGTCGGCGGCCATCTACTCCGACGGCACCGGCGGCCTGGCAGGCGCGCAGCAGCTGCACGGCAAGGAGATGTCCTACAACAACTACGTGGACACCGACGCCGCGCGCCGCGCCGCGTACGATCACGAGGCGCCGGCCGTGGCGATCATCAAGCACGCCAACCCGTGCGGCATCGCCACCGGCGCGGACGTCGCCGAGGCGCACCGTAAGGCGCACGCCTGCGACCCGCTGTCGGCGTTCGGCGGCGTGATCGCGGTCAACCGCCCGGTCACCGTGGAGCTGGCCGAGCAGATCGCCGAGATCTTCACCGAGGTCGTGGTGGCCCCGGGTTACGAGGACGGCGCGGTCGAGGTGCTGGCCCGCAAGAAGAACATCCGCGTGCTGGTCGCCCCGGACGCCCCGGCCAACCTGCGCGAGGTCCGTCCGATCTCCGGCGGCGTGCTGCTGCAGGAGACCGACCGGATCCACGCGGACGGCGACGACCCGGCGACCTGGACCCTGGCCACCGGCGAGGCGCTGGCGGAGTCCGAGCTGGCCGAGCTGTCCTTCGCCTGGCGGGCCTGCCGGGCCGTCAAGTCCAACGCCATCCTGCTGGCCAAGGACAACGCCTCGGTCGGCGTGGGCATGGGCCAGGTCAACCGGGTCGACTCGGCCAAGCTGGCGGTCGAGCGGGCCGGCGAGCGGGCCAAGGGCTCGTACGCGGCGTCCGACGCCTTCTTCCCGTTCCCGGACGGCCTCCAGGTGCTGATCGACGGCGGCGTCAAGGCCGTGGTCCAGCCTGGCGGTTCGGTCCGTGACGAGGAGGTCGTGGCGGCCGCCGCCGCGGCCGGGGTGACCATGTACTTCACCGGCACCCGCCACTTCTTCCACTGATCCCTGCCTGATCCAGGCCGGGACACGCCAGAGGCCCTGCACTCCGAGGAGGAGCGCAGGGCCTCTGCGGTGCGGCGGGGCGTCAGGAGGACTTGACGACCACGGTGCCGATGATCTTGTCGGCGAAGGTCTGCTTCTTCGCGTCCCACAGCGGCCACAGGAAGCCGATGCAGCACAGCGCCTCGTCGAGGATGTGGCAGAGCTTGCGGACGAACGCCATGCCGAAGCCGATCGGCTGGCCGTCGGCCTCGCGGACCACCCGGATGTTGACCATCTTCTTGCCGGGGGTCTGGCCGGTGGTGCCCTCCTGGTAGAGCAGCCACAGGCCGAGGCCCAGGCCGATCAGCCAGGCGATCGCGGCGACGGCGAGGCCGGCGCCCGACAGGCCGCCACCGGTGCAGCTGGTGCGGTAGGTGTACGAGTCGGTGTGGCAGCTCACCGAGGAGGAGCCGATCGCGCCGGCGATGCCGTACAGGATGCCGGTCGGCACGCCGATGATCAGGTAGTCGACGATGAACGCGACGACCCGGGCGCCCCAGCCCGCGTAGAAGTTCTGCACCATACCCGGGTTGGGGTAGCCGCCCTGCTGCGGGTAGCCGTAGCCCGGCTGCTGCGGGATGGCGCCGTAGCCGGGGGCCGGCGGCTGCTGCGGGTAGCCGTAACCGGGCTGCTGCGGCGGGGCCTGCTGCGGGTAACCGTAACCGGGCTGCTGCGGCTGGCCGTAGCCCGGCTGGGGCGGCTGCTGGCCGTAGGGGTTGTTCGGGTCGGGCGGGTAGCTCATCAATGCCTCCGGGCAGGATGGGACATGGGACAAGTTGGCAGGAAGATCCTGGGACGGACGGGCAGTTGATCGGCCGACCGGGTGGGACGATAGCGGAACGGGATGACACAGTGGAGGTCAATACCCGCCGCGATCCGCTCAGTTCAGGGCCGCGAAATGCCGAGACGGTGCAGCTGCCACGTCCAGGAGACCAGCAGGGCCGCGCCGATCAGCGCGTTCCGCCGCCCGTTGGACAGGCCCCACCACCAGCGGCCGGGGCCGAGCGGGGCGATCAGCAGGCCCACGGCGGCCACCACGGTGACCGGGTTGGCGGCCAGCGCGGCCGTCCAGTTGCCGTGGCCGGCCTCGATGAAGACGGTGGTCGAACCGCACCCCGGGCAGGGGATGCCAGTGAAGCGGCGCAGCACGCAGAGCACGCCGGGGTCGTGGGCGTCGTGCAGTTCGGCGACGGCCACCGCGGCCACCGCGCCGCCCGCGCCGCGCAGCAGGACCCGCAGCAGGGCACCCTGCAGCGAGTCGGCGGATCGCCGCCAACGGTCCGTCAACCGCGCCGCTACGGCGCCTCCGGTACTCACGCCTTCGCGGCTACGAGGATGTACACCACCAGGGCGGCCGAGATCAGCACGGCGAGCGTGTTGAGCACGATGCCGCCGATCGCCGCGTTGCGGCCCTGACCGGTGGTGTTCGACTTGTTCAGGCCGGCGATGCCGACGCCGATGCCGACCAGGCCGAGGAACCCGCCGTAGAAGCAGGTGGTCAGGATGGCGACGAAGCCCAGCGCCACGGCCGCGGTGGCCGCCGAGTTCGGCGGCGGCGTCGCACCGTAGGGCTGCGGCGGGACGGGGACCGGCGGCGGGGCCTGCTGCGGATAGCCGTACCCCGGCTGCTGGTACGCCGGCGGCTGCTGCCCGTAGCCCGCCTGCTGCCCGTATCCGGGCTGCTGGGGCGCGCCGTACCCGGGCTGCTGCTGCGGCTGCTGCCCGTAACCCGGCTGCTGCGGCTGGCCGTAGCCGCCGCCCGCGTACGGGTCGGGCGTCTGGTACGGATTGCTCACTGTCGTTCCCCCGGAATCGTCCCCCGTCGTGCCCGACCTGTCGTCACCAGGGCGGATCGGCACACATAGCAGCCCACATCGTGGTCCGGAAGGGCCCGCGCTGTCCAGCCGCGCCCATCGCACGGACACAACTGTGGCGCAACCGCAACCCGGTCCGTACGGTGGGTGAACCATGCCGGGGGCCGGACAGGTCCGCGCGGCGGATCCGGGAGAATGGCCTCATGACTGCCCAGATTCTCGATGGCAAGGCCACCGCGGCCGCGATCAAGTCCGAACTCGCCGTCCGCGTGGCGGCCCTCAAGGAGCGGGGCATCGTCCCCGGTCTCGGCACCGTCCTGGTCGGCGACGACCCGGGCAGCCGGTGGTACGTCAACGGCAAGCACAAGGACTGCGCCGAGGTCGGCATCGCCTCGATCCAGCGCGAGCTGCCGGAGACCGCGACCCAGGAGGACGTGGAGAACGTCGTCCGCGAGCTCAACGCCGACCCGACCTGCACCGGCTACATCGTCCAGCTGCCGCTGCCCAAGGGCCTCGACCCCAACCCGGTCCTGGAGCTGATGGACCCGGACAAGGACGCCGACGGCCTGCACCCCACCTCGCTCGGCCGCCTCGCGCTCGGCATCGAGGGCCCGCTGCCCTGCACCCCGCTCGGCATCGTCGAGCTGCTGCGCCGCCACGACGTCGCGATCAACGGCGCCGAGGTGGTCGTGATCGGCCGCGGCGTGACCGTCGGCCGCTCGATCGGCCTGCTGCTCACCCGCCGCAGCGAGAACGCCACCGTCACCCTGTGCCACACCGGCACCCGCGACCTGGCCTACCACCTGCGCAAGGCCGACATCGTGGTGGCCGCCGCCGGTGTGCCGCACCTGGTCAAGCCGGAGGACGTCAAGCCGGGCGCGGCCGTCCTGGACGTGGGCGTCAGCCGCAGCGAGGGCAAGATCGTCGGCGACGTCCACCCGGGCGTGGCCGAGGTGGCCGGCTGGATCTCCCCGAACCCGGGCGGGGTCGGCCCGATGACCCGCGCCATGCTGCTCAACAACATCGTCGAGGCGGCCGAGCGCCGCGCCGGCCACTGAGAGCCGTGGCCGGCCTGCGCCGCCTGCCCGGGCGGACCACCAGCACCAACCCGCCGGAGGGCGCCGCGCCCGCACTGGACCGCAGCCACTCGCTGCCGGTCCGGCAGTGGCCGATCACGCTGGTCATGGCCGTGGCCGGGCTCGGCCTGCTGATCACCTGGACGGGTCCGTTCCGGGTCGGACTGCTGACGGTCGGCGCCTCGCTGCTGGTCGCCGCGGTGCTCCGACTGGTACTGCCTGAGGTCGGCATGCTCGCCGTGCGCAGCCGCTTCACCGACGTGAGCGTGCTGGTCGTGCTCGGCGGGCTGATCATCGTCCTCACCCTGGTCGCGCAGCCGGATCCCTGGCTGCGCCTCCCGCTGCTCGACAACATCGGACGGCTGATCGGCCGGCCGGCGCACTGACGTTACGCACGTCTCATGGGGAGCCTGTTCGCAGTGAACGGGCTCCCCTTGCGATAACCTGACGCCAGGTCTCTCGATGTCGAGAGATCATCCTCGGCTCCAGTGCCGGCGCGCCTGGGGCACCTGGCGATTTGCTGGAGAGAGAGAAATGACCCGCACCCCCGTCAACGTCACCGTCACCGGAGCGGCCGGCCAGATCGGCTACGCCCTGCTCTTCCGCATCGCCTCCGGCCACCTGCTGGGTGCCGACGTGCCGGTGAACCTCCGCCTCCTGGAGATCCCGCAGGGCCTCAAGGCCGCCGAGGGCGTCGCCATGGAGCTCGACGACTGCGCCTTCCCGCTGCTGCGCGACATCACCATCACCGACCAGGCGAACGTGGCCTTCGACGGTGCCAACGTGGCCCTGCTGGTCGGCGCCCGTCCGCGCACCGCGGGCATGGAGCGCGGCGACCTGCTGTCCGCCAACGGCGGCATCTTCGGCCCGCAGGGCAAGGCCATCAACGACAACGCCGCGGACGACATCAAGGTCCTGGTGGTCGGCAACCCGGCCAACACCAACGCCCTGATCGCCCAGCGCAACGCCCCGGACGTGCCGGCCGAGCGCTTCACCGCGATGACCCGCCTGGACCACAACCGCGCGGTCGCCCAGCTCGCCAAGAAGGCCGGCGTCACCGTCGAGGACGTCAAGAAGGTCACCATCTGGGGCAACCACTCCGCCACCCAGTACCCGGACCTGTTCCACGCCGAGATCGCCGGCAAGTCGGCCTTCGACGCGGTCGGCGCGGACCAGAAGTGGGTCGAGGAGTTCTTCATCCCCAAGGTCGCCAAGCGCGGCGCCGAGATCATCGAGGTCCGCGGCGCCTCCTCGGCCGCCTCGGCCGCCAACGCCGCCATCGACCACGTCTTCACCTGGGTCAACGGCACCCCGGCCGGCGACTGGACCTCGATGGGCATCGTCTCCGACGGCTCGTACGGCGTGCCGGAGGGTCTGATCTCCTCCTTCCCGGTCACCACCAAGGACGGCAAGTTCGAGATCGTCCAGGGCCTGGACCTCTCCGACTTCGACCGCGCCCGGATCGACGCCTCGGTCGGCGAGCTCGCCGAGGAGCGCGACGCGGTCCAGGAGCTCGGCCTCATCTGAGCCGGCCCCGCAGCGAACGGCCGACGGCCGGGCACCCCGTACGGGATGCCCGGCCGTCGGCCGTTTCCGTCGTGCGTGTGGGTCAGCGGCGCACCAGCAGTGCGACCGAGATGCCCGACACCTGCTCCGCCTTCTCCAGCTTGTAGCGGTCCTGCAGCACCTTGGCGTAGCCGGGCGGCAGCGTGGTGAACGGGTCGCCGCCGTCGTCCTTGGAGATCAGCCAGATCCGCGGCGGCGGCGTCGGCCCCAGCGAGGCGACCGGGTCGCCGGTCAGCGAGGGCCACAGGTCGGCCCGCTGCTCACCGGTCAGGCCGAGGAACACGTCCCGCAGCCGGACGTTCTTCGGCAGGTAGTACCGCACGCCCGCGTCCACGCCCCACCACAGAGCCCACTGCTGCTGGCCGTAGGCCGCGGCGTCGCCCGGCCGGTAGCCGGCCGCCACCAGGTCGGCCGCCGCCCGGTAGTCGAGCGGGGTGAACCAGGTGACCGGCTCGGGGTAGGTGTAGTCGGCGTGCGACAGCGGCCGGTGCATGGCCCGCAGGTCGGGGGCGGCCAGCACGGCCAGCGCCAGCAGGCCGACCACCATCCCGCGCAGCCGGACCACCGCCAGGCCGGCACCGGCCATCACCGCCCAGCCGGGCACCACGAAGAACAGGTACTTCGGCATGAAGTACGAGACCGAGGCCTTCTGCGAGATCACCCAGATCGCCGCCACCGGCAGCACCGCGAGGACCGAGCCGAACAGCGCCGACTGCCGGCGGTCCGACCCCCAGGCCAGCGCGGCCGCGAGCAGGATCGCCCCGGTGACCAGCGTCCCGCCGAAGATCTGCAGCCAGATGGTGGACAGCTCGGCCAGGTGCGGCCGGGTGATCCAGCCGATCTGCCGGCCCGCCTGCTGCTCGCCCAGCTTGACCAGCGGGTACGCGGCGGCCACCCCGACCAGCGCGGCGAGCGCGAACCCGGCCGGGATCCGCCAGTCCCGCCGGCTGCGCCACCAGGCGAGCAGCACCCCGACGGCGTGCGCCCCCAGGAAGACCAGCGACACCAGGTGGAGATAGGCCGCCGCTGCCACCGCCCCCGCGTAGCACAGCCAGCGCACCACCCCCGGTCGCTCCAGGGCCCGCAGCAGCAGGAGCAGCGCCCCCGCGGCCACCAGCATCACGAACGCGTACGAGCGGGCCTCCTGGGCGTACCGGGTCACCGTCGGGACCAGCGCGAACACCAGACCCGCGGCGAGACCGGCGCGCTCGCCGAACATCCGGCGCCCGGCCAGCGCCGTGCAGCCGGCGGCGCCCGCCATCGCCAGCACGGTCGGCAGGCGCAGCATGGCCGGCGAGTCGCCGAACACCGAGATCCAGTAGTGCAGCAGCAGGTAGTAGGTGCCGTGGACGGCGTCGACGTTCTGCAGCATGTCCCAGATCGCGCCGGCGGGCCGGCGGACCACCGAGAGCGTGGCCAGCTCGTCGTGCCACAGCACCGGCGTAGCGATCCGGTAGAGGCCGCAGGCGAGGGTGGCCAGCACCGGCCACAGCCAGACGCTGCGCAGCAGCCGGCGTGCGGCGCGGGCACTGTCGGGCCGGCGCCGGCTCCGTGGCGGCGCGGACGGGTCCGCGGGGGCGTCGGAGAGGGGGGTGGTCCGGGCCATGTGCGTCCTGGGGAGCGTGGGGGGAGTCGGTCGGTCTGCCAGGAATTATGGCGGTCCGGTCGTTCTGCCCGCAGCGGGGGTCCTCCCGCCTAGGATGACCCGCTGTGAGTGAAACCCTGCAGGACGCCGCGCTCGTCCTGGTCTTCATCCTGCTGGGCGGACTGTTCAACGTCGCCGAGATCTCGCTGATCTCGCTGCGCGAGGGACAGATCCGCACCCTGGAGGCGGCCGGCACCAAGCGGGCCGCCCGGGCCGCCCATCTGGCGGCCGACCCCAACCGCTTCCTCGCCGCCGTCCAGGTGGGCGTCACCTGCATGGGCTTCCTGTCCGCGGCCTTCGGCGCCGACACGCTGTCCGGGAAGCTGGCCCCGGTCTTCGTCGACCTGGGGCTCTCCGAGGGGGTGGCCGACGCGGTCGCCCTGGTCGGCCTGACCCTGGTGATCTCCTACGTCTCGCTGGTGCTCGGCGAGCTCACCCCCAAGCGGATCGGCCTGCAGCGGGCCGACTCCATCGCGGTGCTGGCCGCACCGGTGGTGGACGTGATGTCGGTGGCGCTGCGTCCGGTGATCTGGCTGCTCGGCCACTCGACCAACCTGATGGTGCGCCTGCTCGGCGGCGACCCGAAGGCGGGCCGGGGCTCGATGAGCCAGGAGGAGCTGCGCGGCCTGGTCGCGGCCAACACCGAGCTGGGCAGCGACGAGCGGACCCTGATCAACGACGTGTTCGCGGCCGGCGAGCGCCAGCTGCGCGAGGTGATGGTGCCGCGCACCGAGGTCACCTTCCTGGACGCCGACCGGCTGGTCTCCGAGGTCCGCCCGGAGACCGACGACTCCCCGCACTCCCGCTACCCGGTGGTGGAGGGCTCGTACGACGCGGTGACCGGCTTCGTGCACGTGCGCGACCTGTACGGGGTGCGCGGGGAGCGGGCGGCCCGGGTCCGCGACCTGGCCCGGCCGGTCAAGCTGCTGCCGGCCACCAAGCGGGTGCTGGCCGCGATGGGGGAGATGCGCCGGGAGGGCCACCACCTGGCGATCGTGGTGGACGAGTACGGCGGCACGGCCGGCATCGTCACCCTGGAGGACCTGGTCGAGGAGGTGATCGGCGAGATCCGCGACGAGTACGACGCGCAGGACACCACCGCGACCCGGCTGCTGGCCGGCGGCGCGATGGAGCTGGACGGCCTGCTCAACCTGGCCGACTTCACCGAGGAGAC
The DNA here is from genome assembly GCF_024172095.1 of Kitasatospora cinereorecta. Taxonomy (GTDB): domain Bacteria; phylum Actinomycetota; class Actinomycetes; order Streptomycetales; family Streptomycetaceae; genus Kitasatospora; species Kitasatospora cinereorecta. The sequence continues at coordinate 335,040 of NZ_JAMZDX010000003.1, forward strand.
CGGCTTCACCCTGCCGGAGGGCCCGTACGAGACGGTGGCCGGCTTCGTGGTGCGGGAGCTGGGCCGGCTGCCCGAGCAGGGCGACCAGGTGCTGACCGAGGACGGCGCCCGGCTGACCGTGGCCAAGTTGGACGGTCGGCGCATCGAACGCATCCGGGTGAGTGCGGTCACACTGTCGAATCCTCCAGGAGCGGAAGTTTCCTGAGGGGTCGGTGAAGCTGGAACAATGGCGCCCATGGTCAACGCAGCGGTCACCGGTCCCGTGAAGGACCGCCTCCGGGTGCTCTCCGGCATCCAGCCCACGTCCGGCTCCTTCCACCTGGGCAACTACCTCGGCGCGGTGCGCCAGTGGGTGGATCTCCAGGAGGCCAACGACGCCTTCTACATGGTGGTCGACCTGCACGCGATCACCGTGCCGCAGGACCCGGCGGTCCTGCGCGAGAACACCCGGATCTCCGCCGCCCAGCTGCTGGGCGCGGGCCTGGATCCGGAGCGGTGCACCCTCTTCGTCCAGTCGCACGTGCCCGAGCACGCGCAGCTCGGCTGGGTGATGAACTGCCTGACCGGCTTCGGCGAGGCCAGCCGGATGACCCAGTTCAAGGACAAGTCGTCCAAGCAGGGTGCCGAGGGCACCACGGTCGGCCTGTTCACCTACCCGATCCTGCAGATTGCCGACATCCTGCTCTACCAGGCCGACGCGGTGCCGGTGGGCGAGGACCAGCGCCAGCACGTGGAGCTCACCCGCGACCTCGCGGAGCGCTTCAACAGCCGCTACGCGCCGACCTTCACCGTCCCCAAGCCGTACATCCTCAAGGAGACGGCGAAGATCCAGGACCTGCAGGACCCGGCCATCAAGATGAGCAAGTCGGCGTCCTCGCCCAAGGGCCTGGTCAGCCTGCTGGACGAGCCGAAGGTCTCCGCGAAGAAGTTCAAGAGCGCGGTCACCGACACCGGCACGGTGGTCTCCTACGACGAGGAGGAGAAGCCGGGCGTCTCCAACCTGCTGCGGATCCACTCGGCGCTCAGCGGCCAGTCGGTCGAGCAGCTGGTCGCGCACTTCGAGGGCAAGATGTACGGCGCCCTGAAGACCGAGCTGGCCGAGCTGTTCACCGCCTGGGTGGAGCCCTTCCAGGCCCGCACCAGGGAGTTCCTGGACGACCCGGCCGAGCTGGACCGGGTGCTGGGCCTGGGCGCCGAGAAGGCCCGCGCGGTGGCCTCCGAGACCCTGAGCACGGTCTACGACCGCATCGGCTTCCTCCCGCCGAAGCGCTGATGCCAGCCGGGGCCGGTTTCGAGGGCGGCGACCTCCCCGAGGTCGTCACCATCGGCGTGTCCATACACGTCCCGGAGCCGTACGGCTCGGCCGTCCAGGACGCCCGGGCCGGCTTCGGCGATCCGCTGGCGCGCTCGATACCCACCCACGTCACCCTGCTGCCGCCGACCGAGGTGGCCTCCACCCGGCTGGCCGGGATCGAGGCGCACCTGCGGGCGGTGGCGGCCGGGCACCGGCCGTTCCGGATGCTGCTGCAGGGCAGCGGCACCTTCCGGCCGGTGTCGCCGGTGGTGTTCGTCCGGGTCGAGGAGGGCGCCCAGGAGTGCCGGGTGCTGGAGGCGGACGTCCGCTCCGGCCCGCTCTCGCGGGAGCTGGCCTTCCCGTACCACCCGCACGTCACGGTCGCCCACGGGCTGCCCGATGAGGTGCTGGACCAGGCGTACGAGAAGGCCCGCGGCTTCCACGCGACCTTCGAGGTGACCGGATTCGTGCTGTCCCGGTTCGGGCCGGACGAGGTCTGGCGCCCCTGGCGCGGCTACCCCTTCGGCGCCTGAGCGCTCCCTCCGGCCCAGCGGAAAGCCCCCTCGGACGATCTCCCGATCGTCCGAGGGGGCTTTTTTCCGAGCTACTCCTGCTCGCCCAGCATCGCGTCGACCACCCGGCCGGAGGCCTGGCCGTCGTCCAGGTCGCAGTACACCTCGCGGAACGCCGCGTACGTGTCGGCGTACCGCTCGGTGAAGTCCTCGACCCGGCCGAGCGCGTCGACCAGCTCGGCCGACGTGGCCAGCAGCGGGCCGGGCGCCTGCGCCTCGAAGTCGAAGGTGAACCCGCGCAGGTTGTCCCGGTAGTGCTCCAGGTCGTACGTGAAGAACAGCATCGGGCGGCCGGTGTTCGCGAAGTCGAACATCGCCGAGTTGTAGTCGGTGACCAGGACGTCGGCGACCAGCAGCAGGTCGGCCATGTCCGGGTAGCTGGTGACGTCCCAGACGTAGCCGTCGCCGGCCTCGACCACCTGGGCGCAGACCAGCTCGTGGCCGCGGATCAGCAGCACCTGGTCCTCGCCGAGGGCGGCCTTCGCGGCCTCCAGATCGATCCGCAGGTCCAGCTGGTAGCCGTCCTGCGGGCGGCGGCGGTCCTCCCGGAAGGTCGGCGCGTAGAGCACCACCTTCTTGCCCTCGGGCAGGCCGAGCCGCTCGCGCACCTGCTCGGCGGTCTTCTCCCGGTCCGCGGCGAACAGCACGTCGTTGCGCGGGTAGCCGGTCTCCAGGATCTCGCCCTCGAACTTGAAGGCGCGGCGCAGCACCGGGGTGGACACCCGGTTCGGCGAGACCAGCAGCGACCAGTGCGGGACCTCCTGGACCAGGTGCTCCAGGTACTCCGAGTCGGTGAACCAGACCTTCTCGAAGTCGTGGCCGATCTGCTTCAGCGGGGTGCCGTGCCAGGTCTGCACCACCACCTGGCCCGGACGCCGGGTGAAGAACGGCGGCAGGTGGGTGCTGGTCACCACGTACTTGGCGGTGGCCAGGGCCTCGTACCACTCCGGCGACCAGCGGCGGACCGCCTCGGCGGTCTGCGGCAGGTCGGCCTGCAGGTCGTCGCTGGCCCACAGGTGGCGCAGCGGGGCGCCGCGGCGCACCAGCTCCTCGTGGACGGCGCGCGGCGAGCCCGCGTACCGGCTGCGCTTGCCGGTGTAGTACAGCACCGCGTCGGCCAGCGGACGGCGCTGGGTCTGCGGGAAGGCCGTGCGCTGCTGGCGCTGGCGGAAACCGCTGCGCTCCTCCGGCGGCAGCACGTCGTGCGACTCCAGCGACAGCAGGTCGTACTTGCGGCGCTCCAGGGCGATCCGCTTGCCGCGGGCCACCACCTCGACCGGCAGGGTGCCGTGGCAGGACGGGCCGAGCAGGGCCTGCGGCCACAGCGACTCGGGGTCGGCGCCGACCGGGCGGAAGAACACCTCCCAGGTGCCCTTGTACAGCGGCACCTGGCCGGCGTAGCTGGCGGTCGGCACGGCCGGCAGCGCGGTCTGGAAGCGGCCGTCGGCGATCTCCACCGGGTAGCGGTGCTCCTCCTCGCGCCAGGCGTGCCGGATCACCAGCTCGTAGCGGTGCGCGCCGGACAGCGGGAAGGTGCCGCTGAGCACGAAGCCGTCGCCGTCGCGGGCGGCCGAGATCTCCTCGATGACCGGCTGCAGCACCTGGTCGGTCAGCTGCAGGTAGCCGCTCGGGGAGGGCTTGGAGTAGAGCGCCCGGGGGCCGGCGCCGGGCTCGGCGAGCGGGTCGACCAGCGGGACGTCCAGGTGGCTGGGCGCGGCGCGCTCGTCCACCACTATCGGCAGGGTGGTGCCGTCGGTGAGCTTCAGCGCGCTGTCCCAGCGGTCGCGCAGGCGCTCCTCGGCCGCCGGGTCGAGCGCGTCCCAGGCCCTGCGGACGGCGGTCAGCTCGGCGATCGGCACCTCGGCGGTGAACGGGACGTGGCGGCCCACCGGCACGCCCAGCTCCAGCGGGAAGGCCAGGTGGCGGTCGGACTCCACGTGGCTCATCCGCAGCTCGGCGCCGGCCAGGTCGGCGCCGGAGACCACCAGGCCCTCGATCCGCACCGTGCCGCGCTCGGCCGAGACCTTCACGGCCCGCGCCCGCACCTGCTCCACCCGCAGGTGGACGTAGTTGTCGTTGGACAGCCAGGAGACGATCCGGACGTCCTCGTCGACCCAGTGCACCGGCGGGTACTCGGCGGTGTCGCTCCAGCCGCCGGAGACCCGGCCCTTGTAGACGCCGCCCTTGCCCATGCCGGCCACCAGCATGCGCCAGGAGCCGTCCTTCCACTGGCCGCGGTGCTTGAGCCGCTCCGGGTCGATCACCGCGGAGAAGCCGGCCCAGTCGCAGCTGTACAGGTCGTGCGGCGAGCTGGCGGTGGCCTCCGGGCTGTACATGGTCTTCGTCTGCACCATGACCACGCGGCGGCCCCGGGCCTCGCGCAGCACCAGCACCTTGACCATGTCGTTCTTGTTCTCGGCGCCCAGGTGCTCCGGGAAGGCGTGCCCGGTCAGGTGCAGCTTCCCGTCCTCCCAGCCGGCCTGGTACAGCCGGCTGCGCATCACCAGCGCGTTGTTCAGCCGCAGCAGCTCGGCCGGCACGCTCCTGCGGCCGCCGCGCAGGAACGGGTAGTCCGCGTACGGGCGCAGCAGGCCGCGGGCCGGGGCGGCGCCGTTGCTGTCCTTCTCGAAGCGCAGCTGCTCGATCAGCTCGTCCATCCGGCCCTGCAGGGTCAGGTGGTACTTCAGCCGCAGCGGGGCGCGCAGCTTGCGCACCTGCTCCGGACCGATCGCGCGCAGCAGCCGGGTGACCGACTCCTGGTACCCGGCGTTGTAGGCGGGGTCGCCCTCCAGCACCGAGTTGAAGAACATCGGGATCTCCTCGACGAGGTTGTTCTCGTCGTAGGAGCGCAGGTACTTGCGGAACTTCGGGTCGGTCTGCTCCAGCATCCAGGCGCGGACCAGCTCCATCGACTTCACCCGGTCGATGACGCCCTTGGGGTTGGTCTTCATCTGGGTGATCGACATCTCGCCGACCTCGCGCTCGCGCCAGTGGTAGATCGGCTCGGAGAGCACGTCCACCCGACGGGCGAGGTAGTGGTGCGGGACGCTCACCGGGGCGTCCTCGTACAGGATGCCCTCGGGGTACAGGACGCCGGCGCGGTCGAAGAACTCGCGGCGGTAGACCTTGTTCCAGGCGGTGCGGTCGGTCACCAGCGCGGGGATCTCGGTGATGTGCGTCCGCAGTCGGGTCTCCTTGAACGGCTTCTTGTGGCCGCCCGAGGGGTAGTAGCCGACCGCGCGGAACCGCAGCACGTTGCCGGTGCAGAAGTCGGAGCCGGTCTTGTCGAGGGTGCCGATCATCAGCTCGTACGCGCTGGGCGGCAGGGTGTCGTCGGAGTCGACGAACGCCAGGAACTCGGTGCCCTCGGCGATGTGCCGCCACCCGGTGTTGCGGGCGGCGCCGAGGCCCTGGTTCTCCTGCTTCACCAGGCGGAAGCGGGAGTCCTTGGCGGCGTACGCCTCCGCGATGGCGGCGCTGGAGTCCTTCGAGCCGTCGTCGACCATGACGCACTCGAAGTCGTCGAAGGTCTGCGCGGCGAGGGAGTCCAGGCATTCCTCGAGGTAGCGCTCGACGTTGTAGATCGGGACGACGATGGAGAGGCGGGGGGCCATCGGCTGCGCAGGACCTTTCATCAGCGGGCGCGAGCGGCTTGCCCGGTTTGCGAGGAACCGGCCGGATACCAGCCGCGATCCTACCTCCCGAGTCTTGCTAGTCTGCGCGGGCCAGGCCAGGTCAGGAGAGTGACGAATGCCCCGCTTCAGCGTGATCGTGCCGGTGTACCAGGTGGAGGAGTACCTCCAGCAGTGCCTCGACTCGGTACTGTCCGAGCCGTACACCGACTACGAACTGATCGCGGTGGACGACCGCTCGCCCGACGGGAGCGGGGTGATCCTGGACAAGGCCGCCGCCGCCGACCCGCGGGTCACCGTGCTCCACCTGGAGAACAACGTCGGCCTCGGCCGGGCCCGCAACGCCGGCCTCGAGGTCGCCACCGGCGAGTACGTGCTCTTCCTGGACAGCGACGACACCCTCACCCCGGGCCTGCTCGCCGACCTCGACGCCCGGCTGCGCGCCACCGGCGACCCGGACATCGCGATCTACGACTACGCCCGCACCTACTGGGACGGCCGGGTCGTCCGCTCCGCCTCCGCCGGCATCTTCGGCCGGCCCGGACCGGACGCCTTCGCCCTGGACGAGCGCCCCGAGGTGCTCGACATCCTCATGGTGGTGTGGAACAAGGCCTACAAGCGCGAGTTCGTCGACGCCCAGGGACTGGTCTTCCCGGCCGGCTACTACGAGGACACCCCCTGGACCTTCCCGGCGCTGCTCGCCGCCGACCGGATCACCCTGCTCGACCAGGTCGGACTCCACTACCGCCAGCGCCGCGAGGGCGGCAACATCCTCGCCACCCCCAGCCGCAAGCACTTCGACATCTTCGACCAGTACGACCTGGTCTTCGCCTTCCTCGACCGGCGCCCCGACCTCGACCGCTGGCGCCCCGAGATCTACGGCCGGATGCTGCGCCACCTGCTCACCATCGTCACCAAGCCCGACCGGGTGCCGCCCGCCGACCGCCGCGAGTTCTTCCGCCGCGCCGCCGCGCACTGCGCCCGGCTGCGGCCCGCCGACTACCGCGCACCCGGCGGATCCATCGGCCTGCGCACCGAACTCCTCAGCCGCGGCCACTGGTTCGCCTTCCAGGGAGCCCGCGCCGCAGCCCGCGCCCGGCGGATGATCAAGCGCTGACCCGCCCGCCCCGGCCGCGCGCCGCCCCGGCCGGGCGGGCGCGGCACGGTATACACCGACCGTGGAGTTCCTCACCAAACTGCCGGTGATCGGCCCCCTGGCCGCCCGCGTGCTGCGCAGCCGCCCGTACCGCACCTACGTCCACTTCACCGACGTCAAGGGCAACCGGCTGGCCGGCGCGGTCACCTTCTTCGGCTTCCTCGCCCTCTTCCCGCTGCTCACCGTCGCCCTGGCGATCGCGGTGGCGGTGCTCAGCGACTCCCGGGTCGCCGAGCTGCAGAAGAAGATCTCCGAGCAGGTGCCGGGCCTGTCCGACCGGCTCGACCTGCCCGGCCTGGTCGCCAACGCCGGCACCGTCGGCCTGGTCAGCGGCGTGCTGCTGCTGCTCTCCGGCCTCGGCTGGGTGGACACCCTGCGCGGCTCGGTGCGCGACGTGTGGCGCCTGCCCGACGAGGGCGGCAACCCGGTCCTGGTGAAGGGCAAGGACTGCCTGGTCCTGCTCGGCCTCGGCGTGGTCTGCCTGTTCTCGCTCGCCCTGTCCGCCACCGCCACCACCCTGGCCCACCGGGTCGCCGACGCGATCGGCCTGCACGGCGGCGCCGGCCGCTGGCTGCTGTCCGCGATCGGCTTCCTCATCGCCGTCGGCGCCGACCTGCTGCTCTTCGCCTACCTGCTGGCCCCCTTCCCGCGGATCACCGACCAGCGCCGCCGCGACCTGGCCCAGGGGGCGCTGATCGGCGCCGTCGGCTTCGAGCTGCTCAAGGTGCTGCTCTCCTCGTACCTCGGCTCGGTTGCCGGCCGGAGCCTGTACGGCGCCTTCGGCGTCCCGGTCGCACTGCTCCTCTGGATGAACTTCGTCACCCGTTTGCTGCTCTTCTGCGCCTCCTGGACAGCCCTCGCCGATCCGGCCGCCGCCCGTCTGCGCGCCGCCGAGCAGGCCGACCGGGCCCGCGCCGCGGCCACCGAGGACATCGGCTGATCCACTGTCGGTCGCCGGAACCAGTGGCTATGATCCCCGTCACAGTGACCCTGGAGGCCGTACCGTGTCCGACTCCGCACCTTCTGCACCGGTAACGCCCGACGACGTGCCCGGGTGGTTCTTCCCGGTCGACCAGGCGGCCTTCGCCTGGTTCCTCAGTCGGCAGACCGACGCCGGTACCACCGGCGATCTGCTCGAACTGGGCGCCTACCTCGGGCGCAGCGCCATCCTGCTCGGCGACCACCTTCAGCCGGGCGAGAGCTTCACCGTCTGCGACCTCTTCGACTCCGAGGCGCCGGACTCCGAGAACTCCGCCGAGATGGCGATGTCCTACCGGGACTCCCTGACCCGCCGGGCGTTCGAGGCCAACTACCTGGCCTTCCACCCGCAGCTGCCCACCGTGATCCAGGCCCCCACCTCGGTCCTGGCCGACGGCCGGATCCGCACCGGCAGCTGCCGCTTCGTCCACGTGGACGCGTCGCACCTGTACGAGCACGTGGCGGGCGACATCCAGGTCGCCCGGGACGCGCTCGCCAAGGAGGGCCTGGTGGCCCTCGACGACTACCGCTCCCCGCACACCCCCGGCGTCTCCGCCGCGGTCTGGGAGGCCGTCTTCGACCACGGCCTCAAGCCGGTGCTGCTGACCCCGGAGAAGTTCTACGGCACCTGGGGCGACGCGGACGCGCTCACCCGGGTGCTGCTGGAGCGGGACTGGCGCGGCGAGGGCTTCCGGATGGACGAGGAGCTGATCGCCGGGCAGGTCTGCCACCGGCTGGCCAAGGACCCGGCGCCGGCCCCCGGCCCGGCGCCGCGGTCCGCCGCCCCGCAGCGCTCGGCCGCCCGCCGGCTCGCCCTGGACGTCCTGCCCCCGTTCGCCACCCGGGCCACCCGCCGCGCGCTGCGGGCCGCCCGCGCCCGCCGCAGCCACTGAGCGCCCCCCGGCGTCCGCCGCCGCGCTCAGCGGCGGCGGATCGCCGTGGCGCCCGGCAGGTGCGGTCCCATCACGGCCGCACCGGCCAGCAGGGCGCGGGCCCTGCGCCGGCGTCGGCGGATCGCCCGCAGCCGCAGCGCCACCACCGCGGCGAACAGCGAGCCGAGGGCGGCCAGCGTCCAGGTGAGCACCCCCACCCAGGCCGTGGCGGCGGTGGCGCCGGTCGGTACGGCCTGCGGCACTCCGGGCAGCCTGGCCGCTGCGGGGGCAGCGGCCGCGGGCGGGGCGAGGTCCTCGGCCAGCGTGCCGACCGGGGCGACCTTCCCGGCGGCGGCGAAGCCCCAGTCGAGCAGCGCCGCGGTCTCGTCGTAGACCCCCGGGCTGGTCTCGGTGTGCATCACGGTCACCAGCAGGGTCCGGCCGCCGCGCTCGGCCGCGCCGGTGAAGGTCGCGCCGGCGTTGGTGGTGTAGCCGTTCTTCACCCCGATCAGCCCCGGGTACTTGCCGAGCAGCCGGTCGGTGTTGGCGATGCCGAAGCTGCCGCGCTGCCCGGTGGTCTTGTCGACCGCGCCCGGGAACTGCGCGGTGCGGGTGGCGCAGTAGGCGCGGAAGTCCGGGTTCTTCAGCCCGGCCCGGGCGAACAGTGTGAGGTCGTACGCCGAGGAGAGCTGCCCGTCCTCGTCGTAGCCGTCCGGGGTGACCACGTGGGTGTCGTCGGCCTGCAACTGCTCGGCGCGGGTCTGCATGTCGGCGACGGTGCGGTCCACGCCGCCGTTCATGTGGGCGAGCACGTGCACCGCGTCGTTCCCCGAGCTGAGGAAGACCCCGCGCCACAGGTCCTCGACCCGGTAGTCCTGGTCCTCTTTGATGCCGACTAGGCTGGAGCCCGCGCCCATGCCGGCCAGCTCGGCGGTGGTGACGTGGTGGACCGTGCTCTTGTCGAGCCGCGGCAGCACGGTGTCGGCGAACAGCATCTTGAGGGTGGAGGCGGGCGGCAGCCGGTCGTGCGCGTTGAACGCCGCCAGCACCTCGCCGGTACCGGCGTCGGCCACCAGCCAGGAGCGGCCGGTGAGATTGCCCGGCAGGGCGGGCGCGCCCGACCGCGGGGAGACCTGGACACCCGCCGCGGAGAGCCGCGCCCCGCCGATCGTGGTGCGGCCCGGTGGGGGAGCGTCCTGCGGCCGCGCGGCGGCGGGGCCCGCGGCGAGCAGGCCGACGGTGAGGGCGATCGAGCTGTACCCGATCCGACGGATTATCTGCATTTTCGGACGGTACCCGCACCATCGCGTCAGGCACGGCAGGGCCGGAGGTGTCCTTCGACCGTGTACCCGCCGCTGGTCCGTCCGGCCCAGTCGGCATACTGGGGGCCATGAAGCTCAGCCGCACCCTGTCCTGGTTCCTCACCGCGTTCGGCGTCTGGTCGCTGTTCATCTGGACGACCTTCGTGAAGAACCTCTGGAAGGACTCCGGCGGCCAGGCCTTCGTGGGCGGCGACCACTCCCAGCCCACCGCCTTCTTCTGGGTCCACCTGCTGCTGGCGATCACCTCGCTCGCGCTCGGCGTCGCCATCGGCGCCATCGGCGTCCGCGGCCTGCGGGCGCTGAAGCGCGCCTGACACCCGTCCGTGAACGGCCGTGAACGGCCGTGAGGCCGGTCTCCCGAGTGTTCGGGAGACCGGCCTCACGGTTGTGCCGCGGTGGGATCAGACCGCCGGGTTCAGGTTCCAGACCTGAGCCCCGCTGCCGTTGCAGTCCCACAGCTGGAGCCGGGTGCCGTTGGTGGTCGTGGCACCGGGCAGGTCCACGCAGCGGCCGGAGACCGGGTTGAAGATCGACCCGTCCGCCCGGGGGATGAACTGCTGGGCGCCGTTGGTCGGCGTCCCCCAGCAGGTGTTCCACTGCAGCTGCGTGCCGTTGCCGGTGCCGGCGTTGACCGCGTCGAGGCAGCCGCCGAACGGCAGCTTGACGGTGCCGTCCGCCTGGAACGTCCACTGCTGGGCGGCGCTGCTGTTGCAGTCCCAGATCTGGACCGCGGTGCCCGGGGTGGCCACGCCACCGCTCTCGTCCATGCACTTGGCGGTGTTGGCCGCCAGGGCCACGGGGCCGCCGTTGCCGCCCGGGGCGGTCGCGTACGGGTAGACCGCGACGTCCGCGATGGCGCCCTTGAACGGGTTCTTGGCGGTGCCGCCGTTCCAGTACCGGCCGATGGCCAGCTTGCCCGTCGGGGCGGTGGTGCCGGTGTGCTTGCCGGTGGCGGCGAGCGCGCCGTTCACCCACAGGGACAGCTGGCCGGTGGTCGAGTCGTAGCTCGCGACCAGCTTGGTCCAGGCGCCCTGCTGCACCCGGGCCGCGGCGTTCTGCTTGGCGTCGGCGCCGCTCACCGCGGGCGAGGTGGCGTCGTAGCTCCACCCGGAGTCGGCCTTCGAGAGGCCGAAGCTCCAGGTCGGGGCGCCCGGCGTCCAGCTGCCCGGCCACAGCATGAAGTTGCTGGACTGGGCACCGTCCTGGCCGACCACCACGCCGTCGGCGTTGAGGTCGTCGACCCGCGCCCAGGCGCTGACGGTGAACGACTTCGTGGTGTCGACCTGGAGGTCCGAGGTCACCTGGCCCATGGCGCCGTTGTTGGCGTTGAAGACCGCGGCCTTGGTGGGCGCACCGCCCAGGTTGGCGTCGGTGAAGGTGACGTCGCCCGCGATCGTGCCGGTGTTCTTACCGGTCAGGTCGGCGGTGTGGGTGGTGTCGGTGGTGCTGACCGGACCGTTCAGCGGGTACCGGGCGAGCGGGCCGCGCGGGTCGCCGATGGTGGTGGAGCCACCGAGGCCGGTCACCACGCCCGGACGGTTGGTCGGGTCGCCGATGACGCCCTTGGCCAGGACGAGCTTGCCGCCCGAGTTCTGGGCGTACAGGTCCGCCACGCCGTCGCCGTCGAAGTCGCCCACCGAGCCGACGGTCGGGTAGGTGAGCGTGTCGAAGCCGGAACCGATGAGGGTGCCCTTGGTCGGGTCGGCCAGGGCGGTGTAGTCGGTGACACCGGCGGCGTTCTTGGTGATCGGGTAGGAGAAGATCTGCCCGGTCTTGCGGTCACGCGCCCACAGGGTGGCCTGCTTGGCGGTGTAGTTGGTCGAGCCGACCGTCCAGGCGCTGGTGCCGTTGGCCGGGCCGGGGCCGATCAGGTCGTACCCGTCACCGCCGACGGCGGCGTCCCACGGCAGGTTCGAGACCTGGGTCTCGGTCTTCTTCAGCAGCACGACGTTGTTCCCGCCCGGCGGGATCATCCAGAGCGCGCCCTTGATGACCACGGCCAGCGAGGTCCGGCTGAGCGGCGCGGAGGTGGTCTCACCGTCGGGGGTGCCGATGGCGAGGACCTGGCTCACCTGCGACCAGTCCATGCCGACGCCGGACGGGCAGTTGCCCGGGTTGCCCGGGGCCACCGGCGCACCGGCGGTGTCGACGCAGTTCGCCTGGCTCGGGGTCGCGCTCCCGCTCGGGTAGAACGGGGTCCGCTGGGTGTACGTGCCGTGGCCGTCGTTGATGTAGAGCAGCATCTGGGCCGCACCCGGCTGGTGCACGATCAGGTCGTCGACCGGGGTGCCGCCGCGCAGCGAGGCGCGGTGGGTGATCTGCAGGCCGTTCCAGTTGCTGATCGGCGAGGTCGCCGACGGGTCCGCGATGGCGCCCGCGTTCACCGGGTCGCTGATGTTCTGGACCACGCGCAGGTTGCCGGCCGGGTCCGGAACGGTGATGTCGGGCTTGCCGTCACCGGTCACGTCGCCGAAGACCGGGGAGCTGGCCGGGTTCCACGGCGCGTAGAAGCTGTAGGCGTACGGCTGGCTGTAGTTGCCGGCCTGGTCCTGGGCCTGGACGTACAGGATGTTGGTGCCCCAGGTGCCCGGGGTGTACTTGTACGTGGCGTTGCCCGAGCCGTCGGGGAGCACCACGCCGGCGTCGTTGCAGTGCCAGCCGGTGACCGGGGTCGAGCTGGTGCTGACCCGGAAGCAGGCGAGGCCCGAGGCGTTCAGACCGGGGCTCGGCGCCGGGTCGGTGCCGCCGAGGGTGAAGGTGCCCTCCTGGTTGGCGTACACCACCGGGTTGGCGGCGGCGGAGCCGGACGGCGGGAACTGCGCCGAGCTGACGCTCACGGTCGGCGGCGTGCGGTCGACCCGGAAGTAGCACCAGGTCGAGTCGGGCGAGCCGAGGCCGTTCCAGTACGGGTCGGCGTCGTACGCGTTGGACGTCCAGCCGAACTGGTGGCCGTCCTTCAGCGTGGCGAAGGGCACGTCCACCGTCGAGGCGGCGTTGTACGAGCCCTGCCACCCGGTCCGACCCGACCAGCCGTTGTTGCTGTCGTTGTCGTCCCACATCCGGAAGTTGGTCCACAGGCCCAGGCCTGCCGGGGACCAGCTGCTCGACGTCAGCGAGACGCTCTGGTTCGCACCGATCCACGCCGGGTTGTCCCACGGGTGCTGACCACCGGTGTTGCAGTCGTAGCCGGCCGGCTTGCCCTTGCCGTCGGAGTTGGCGAAGCCCGAACCCGGGCTGGTCCGCGGCCACCAGATGCTCGGCTGCAGGTCGTAGTTGGTGGTGATGTGCGGGTTGTTGGTGATGTGCTTGCGGTAGTACATGTTGTTCTCGTCGTCGGGCGCGATGCCGACGGTCCAGTTGGCCCACTTCCCCGACGCGGCCTGCTGCATCTGCGAGGTCACGTCGAAGCTGATCGGGCCGGTACCGGTGATCCAGGTGGAGCCGCCCACCTTGCCGCAGCCACCGAAGGTGCCACCGCCGTTGCACGGCTGGTTGTTCCAGGTGACGCCCGGACCGATGCCGCCGGTCCAGTACAGGCCGAGCGGCGTGCTGGTGCCGGGGCTGGAGGCGCCGTCCACGTTGGCGTACAGCGTGGAGCCGTACACGGTCGGCGCGGACGGGGCGCCGCCCGGCTGGGTGTAGATCGCCGGGTTGATGTTGATCGAGAAGTACGCCCGCTCACGGCCGTGGCCGGTGCAGTCGCTGTAGCCGCAGTAGCCGACGCCCAGCGAGGTCACCGAGTCGTAGTACGAGGTGCCCGCGTGGTACTCCTGCACCTGCGCCGAGTGCGCGGTGCCGCTGTCGGCGCTGATGCTCGGGTCGAGGTACCAGGGGCCGTCGCCCTTGCCGAAGGTGGCCGCGTCGGGCGTCAGGTCGATGCCCTGGTTGTCGGCCTTGATCCCGATGGGGGCCTCGTGCGCCCCGACACCGGCGCGCTCGGTGGTGGAGGCCTCCACCTCCGGACCGGCGTCGGCGGCGCTCGGCGCGGCAGCCGCCAGCGACTTGGCCTTCGGCGCGGCCGCCTTGGCCGGCTTCGAGGAGTCCCACTGCAGCGGGGTCGGCGCGTGCAGCCGGACCTTGCCGCTCTTGTCCTTGAGGGTGACGTTGCCGTCCGCGTCGGTCGCGACGTCCAGACCCTGGGTCTTCACCGGGAAGTGAAGGCTCTTCAGCTTCGGGTCGGCGGCCGCCGCGGCGGTCTTCACCACGATGACGTCCCGCCAGCCGCCGGTGGACAGCGCGGTGACCTGGAGGTCGACGTCGGGCAGGACGTTCGGGTAGGTCGCGGTGGCGCCGTTCATGGTCGGCGCGGGAAGCGCGAACGGGGCGGAGACGGCGAGCTTCTTGCCGTCCTCCGTGGTCAGCGTCGCCATCGGACCGGTGCCGCCGCCGGAGAGCGACAGACCCATCGAACCGACCGCCGGGCTGAGCGTGCCGTCCGCGTTCTTGCGCAGCGTGGCGTCGAGGTCGGCCCAGCCCTTGTCGCGCTTGGTGCGCACCGGGTGGGCGTTGTCGGTGGTGCTGGCCGTCCCGTCCGGGTTGATCAGGGTCAGCGAGGTCTCGGTGGTCATCGCGTCGACCACCACCGGCTTGCCGGTGGACTTGGCCTTGGCGCGCGCGTCCACAATACCCTGCTGAACGGCGGTCAGAGCCGGCTTGGCGCCGGCGGGAGAGCCGGCCGGAGTGCCCGAGGGGCCCGGTGCGGCGTAGGCAAAGGGAACGCTCAGCATTCCCAGGCCGAGAGCGCCGGTGACGGCGACGGCGACCAGACGGGCGTTACGCCCTCCCCCTCTGGCCGTTCGCCGACTATCGGCTGATACGGGTCTGAAGTTGGACATAGAAGTGCTTTCGATCCTCCCCGAAGTGTCCGCCAGATCGCGCGGACGTTCGAGGGAACGATGTAGGTCATTGACCTGGTAGTCAAGCCGGATTCGAACTGGCGAGGTTTGTCCCGACTTGCACACTGACGGATGGTCAAGACTTGGCAATAAAGGGCCGGTCGCCGTTCTCGTGATCATTCACTGCTCGGCCTGTCGCTAGGGTCTCTCCGGCGGCGACCCGATTCGTTCGCTGCACATCGACAAATCTCTGGGGAGACTTTGATGGGGGATTGGCGCATACGGCCGCCGGTCGGCCGGTTGCTTTGGGCCAGAAGGAGGCGATGGATGGGGCTCATTGGCCTTCTGTCGCTGGTGATGACGCTGCCTTCGGCCCCCTCGGCCGAGGCGCTCGCGGCCCGAAGGCCGCACGGAAAGGTTTGGACGCCGTCAAATTCTCCGACGGGCAGTCAGAAATCCGTCAAGGGAAAGAACTTGACGTCGGCCAAGCCGGTTTCTCCGGTCTATCCGGTACCGGCCGATTGGAAGCCGGCACCGGTATCGGAGCTCCCGACCGGTGAGGCGACCGTCGCGCTGGCGGACGGGAAGCCGGTGCAGGCCGGCAAGCTTCCCGTGAAGGTCGCCAAGGGCGAGCGCAGTCAGCTGAGTTCGGTCAAGGTCGAGGTGGCGGGCGGCGATCGGGGAAAGGCCGCGGGTGTGGCGGGTCCCGTGATCGCGCTGAGTGACGCGGATGCTGCGGCCGAAGGCCGTAGCGTCAGGGTCGCGCTCGATCTGAAGGCCCTTCAGGGGATCGGCTGGACCGACCGGACCCGGCTGGTGGAGCTGCCCTCGTGTGCCCTGACCACCCCCGAGCGTGGCGAGTGCCAGAAGCAGACCCCGGTTGCGTCGAGCGTCGACCCCAGGACCGGGGTACTGACGGCTGAGGTCGGTCTCGCGGGTAGCGACCGCACTGGTGCGGTCAAGGCGTCGGCATCGGACCGCGCCGGCGTCGTCCGTGCGTCGTTCGTGGAGACGGCGGTCCAGCCGGCCGCGACGGTGCTGGCCGCGACCACCTCTGCAGGTGGCGCCATGGGCGGTTACGCCGCTTCGCCGTTGTCGCCGTCCATGGCGTGGGGTGCCGGCTCGAACATCGGCAACTTCACGTACTCGTACCCGATCGAGACCCCGGCGTCGATCGCCGGAGCCGGCCCGGTCGTGTCCCTCCTCTATGATTCGTCGCTGGTGGACGGCAAGACGTCGGCGCAGAACGCGCAGGCGTCGTCGGTGGGTGAGGGCTGGGGCTACCAGCCGGGCTTCATCGAGCGGTCGTACCGTTCCTGCGACAAGGACGGCATCGCGGGCTCGGGCGACCAGTGCTGGGCCGGGCAGAACGCCAGCCTGAACCTGGGAGGCCACTCGGGCTCGCTGGTGCGGGACGACGGTACGGGCGTATGGCATCTCCAGAACGACGACGGTTCGAAGGTCGAGCAGCTCACGGGGGCCGCCAACGAGGCCAGGAACGGCGAGTACTGGCGGGTCACGACCTCGGACGGCGTGCAGTACTACTTCGGCCTGAACCACCTGCCGGGCGGCAGCCACGGCGACCCGGCGGCCAACTCGGTCGAGTACACGCCGGTCTACTCCCCCAACAGCGGAGACGACTGCTACGACTCGGCCAAGGGGAAGGCGTCGTTCTGCCAGGAGGGCTGGCGCTGGAACCTCGACTACGTCGTGGACCCGCACCAGAACCTGGTCACCTACAGCTACCAGCAGGAGACCAACTACTACAGCCGCGGCGGTGGCCAGAACGGCGGCAGCGGCACGCTGACCGCCTACGTCCGCGCGGCTGACGTCACGCAGATCGCCTACGGCCAGCGTCTCCCCGAGCAGGTCGCCGCGAACGGTGGCGTGAAGCCGGCGGCCAAGGTCGTGTTCACCACCGGTGAGCGCTGCGTCGCGTCCGGTCCGGTCACGTGCACCACCGCCCAGCGGACCACCGCCAACCAGGCGAACTGGCCGGACAGCCCGCTGGACCAGAACTGCGCCCAGTCCGGGACGTGCGCCAACTACGGGCCTTCGTTCTGGTCGCCGCTGATGCTGTCGAAGATCGAGACCCAGGTCCTGGTCGACGGCGCTTACCGCGGCGTGGACTCCTGGGAGTTCAAGCACACCTTCCCGGACCCGGGTGACGGCACCAAGCCCTCGTTGTGGCTGTCGTCGATCCTCCGGACCTCCACCAACGGCCAGTCGGCGGTCACGCTGCCCGCAGTGTCGTTCACCGCACGCGAGCTGGCGAACCGCGTGGACGGTCTGACCCCGGCGCAACCGGCGTTCTACCGCCCCCGGATCCAGCAGATCACCACCGAGACCGGCGGCCGGATCAATGTGGCCTACGCCGACCCCGAGTGCTCCCGCGTCAGTGGTCACATGCCGTCCTCCGAGGACAACAACTCGATGGCCTGCATGCCGGTCCACTGGTACCTGCCTGGGCAGTCCTCGCCCGACCCGGTCAACGACTGGTTCAACAAGTACCTGGTCAAGGCCGTGACCGAGCAGGACGCCGTCACCGGCACCACGCTGACCAAGTCCAGCGACTACTCCTACGGCGGCGGCGCGGCCTGGCACCGCAACGACAACGAGTTCACCGACCCCAAGGTCCGCACCTGGGACGACTTCCGCGGTTATCAGACCGTCACCACGACCACCGGAACGGGCAACTCCGGCGAGGCGCCGAAGACCCAGCAGACGACGACCTACCTCCGCGGAATGAACGGCGACCTCAAGTCCGACGGTTCCGCCCGTGCTGCCTCCGTGGCCTTCACTCCCTATCCGGGGGCGACCGCACAGACGCACGTCGACGACGGGTGGCTCGACGGCAAGGTCATGGGCAGCCAGCAGTTCGACCGGGCCGGTGGTGCGGTCGTCACAGCCACGTCGACCGTCACCGACGGCGCGGTGGTGACCGCCACCCACAAGCAGACGAACGGCATGCCCGACCTCGTCGCCCGATACGGCAGCACCAGCGCCACCAGCTCCGGTTGGGGCCACCTTGCCGACGGTTCCTGGCGGACCAGCTCCAGCGTTGCCACCTCGGACCCGAGCCACGCGAACCGGCCGCTGCGAGTCGACGACAAGGGCGACGGCACTGTGCCGGAGGTCTGCACGACCACGAGTTACGCGGCGGGCAGCAATCCGATGATGCTGCTGAAGATATCGGCCCAGCAGGCTGTGGCAGGCCCGTGCGGAACCTCGCCCGATGCCTCCAACACGGTCGAGGATGCCCGGACCTACTACGACGGCTCGGCGTTCGGTGTCGCCGGCGCGACCGGTGACCCGACCAGCACGCAGGTCCTCAACTCGTACGACGGGTCGGGCCATGCGCAGTACGCGACGATGACCACCTCGTCCTACGACACCTACGGTCGGGTCACCTCGGCAACGGGGCCCGATGGCGCCGCGACCTCGACGGCGTACAGCCCGTCCTCCGGTGCCATTCCGACGAAGATCACGCTCACCGGTCCGATGGGCGCGTCCTGGGCCACCAGCCAGACCTACGACCCGGGTCGCGGCCTGCCGCTCGTGGCCACGGACGCGAACGGACGGTCCAGCAGCCGGCAGTACGACGGGCTCGGCCGTCTGACCGCGGTGTGGCCCGCGGACCGCACGGGAACCCAGTCGCCGGCCTACAAGTTCTCCTACGCGATGAGTGGCACGTCGGCGGCGCCGACGGTCACCAGCCAGTGGCTCAACGAGGACGGCACCTACTCGACCAAGGTAGAGCTGTACGACGGCCTCGGCCGGCTGCGGCAGGTGCAGAGCACCCCGGCAACGGGAGGCTCCGGCCGGCTGGTGTCCGACACGGTGTACGACTCGCACGGCTGGGTTGTCAGGACGTCCTCGCCGTACTACGACGGTGCGAACCAGCCGGGCGGGACGGTCTTCGCCCCGCAGGACTCCCAGGTCCCCGGGCAGAGCTGGACCACCTACGACGGCATGGGACACGGGGTCGCGAGCACCTTCGTGTCCTACGGACAGCAGCAGTGGACGGCTACGGCCGCCTACCCCGGCGTGGACCGCGTGGATGCGGTTCCGGCCCAGGGCGGTACCCCGACCAGTACGTTCACGGACGCCCGTGGCCGCACTGTCCAGCTGTGGCAGTACCACACCGCCACGGCCACGGGGAATGCCGCTGATGCCGACGTCACCACATACGGGTACAACCTTGACGGCCTGCCGTCGAGCCGAACCGATTCCGCGGGCAACCGCTGGTCGTACGGCTATGACGTGAGGGGGCGCCAGGTGTCGGTCACCGATCCCGACACCGGCACCACCTCGACGTCCTACGACGTGAACTCCCGGGTCGCCGCGACCACCGATGCCAAGGGCGACACCCTCGCGTACGCCTACGACGTCCTCGGTCGCAAGACCGGCCTGTACAAGGGCAGCGTGGCGCCGGGCAATCAGCTGGCGGGCTGGGCCTACGACACCCTGCCGAACGGGAAGGGGCAGCCGACCTCTTCGACGCGCTACATCGGCGGTGCCTCGGGTGCGGCCTACACGCAGGCGGTCACCGGATACGACGACGCCTATCGGCCGCTCGGCATGACCGTGACGATTCCCGCCACGGAGGGCGCGCTCGCCGGAACCTACACGACGAGCAGCTCCTACACGCCGGTCCTCGGGTCCCTCGACCACGTCAACCTGCCTGCGATGGGCGGTCTGCCGGCCGAGGAGGTCGACTACCTCTATTCCAACACCGGTCTGTTGATCGCCTCCGGCGGCAACTCCACGCTCGTCACCGATGCCCAGTACGACGCGCTCGGTCGGCCGACGCGGACGACGGTGGGTGACTGGGGCACGCAGGTCGTCTCGACCCAGCAGTACGACTGGGCGACGGGACGACTGACCGGGTCGTTCCTGGACCGTCAGACAGGCTCCACCTCGCTCGACCAGATGAGCTACACCTACAACCCGGCCGGTCAGATCACCTCGGTGAAGGACGTGCAGAACGCCTCGTCGACCGATCAGCAGTGCTTCGGCTACGACTACCTGGGCCGGCTGACCCAGGCCTGGAGCGACACCGGAACCACGACTGCCAAGCCCGCGCCCTCCGTCCCGGGCGTCGGCACGTGTGCCAACGCGAACGGCCCCGCCACCGTCAACGGCAGGCCGAGCGTGGGAGGGCCGGCACCCTACTGGCAGAGCTACACGTACGACCTCACCGGTAACCGGACCTCCCTGGTGCAGCACGACACCACCGGTGACACCTCGAAGGACATCACCACGACCCAGGTCTTCGGCACGCCGAAGACGGCGAACACGGGCGACGGCAAGGGAGGCCCGCACGCCCTCCAGTCGACGTCGACGAAGTCCGCGAGCGGGACTGTCCTGACGACGTACCAGTACGACGCGATGGGCAACACCACGCGGGTCACCGACCCGAGTGGCAGCACCGGTCTGGCGTGGAACGGTGAGGACAAGCTCGACTCGCTGACCAAGCCGGGCCAGAACCCAGGCACGACGTACCTGTACGACGCGGACGGCAACCAGCTGATCCGCCGAGACCAGGGCAGGACGACGCTCAACCTGGGCATCGACGAGCTGACCCTCGACACGGCGTCCGGATCGTTGACCGATGTGCGCACCTACGGGGCGCCGGGTGGCATCAGCATCTCCCGTGTCACCACCGCCACGGGTGGGGGGAAGCTGGTCTACCAGGCGTCCGACCCGCACGCGACGAACAGCGTTCAGATCGACACCGACGCGGCCCAGACCGTCACCCGGCGCCCCACCGATCCGTTCGGCAACCCGCGCGGCACTCAGCCGGCTGGGGGGAGCTGGGCCGGTGACAAGGGCTTCGTCGGCGGCACCCTGGACGACTCAACCGGTCTCACCAATCTCGGAGCGCGGGAGTACGACCCGGTGCACGGGCGGTTCCTCAACCCGGACCCGATTCTCAACGCCGATCTGCCTCAGCAGTGGAACGGATATTCCTACAGCAACAACAACCCCGTGAATCTCAGCGATGCGAACGGCCTGCACCCGCTGGGGAAGTGCGACGGAACGTGTCAGGACGGAAGTCAGGACTTCTGGGAGGGAGGCCCCGACCACTGGCAGTACACCAATGTCGGAAAGGCCGACAGTGACGGAGTGAGCACGGTCCAGCACGTGGACTTCACGGAGCCCGACAATTCCTACGTTGTCCGCGTGAAGCGCATCAAGCCGGCTCCGCAGCACAAGCCGTCGACCCTGGAGAAGGCGAAGGAGAAGACGAAGTGGGGACTTCGCTTCACCGGTGCGCTCCTCAGTGACCCCAAGGCCTGGCTGTCGGGTGCCGAGACCGTCCTGGGCGCGGCCCTCACGCAGGCCGGTGGTGACGCCATTGCCGGTGGCGGCCTCATCTGCCTCTCGGGTGTGGGTTGCGTCGCCGGTGGCCCGGCGATGGCCGTGGGCGGTGTGGCCGTCGTGGGCGGCGCAGTCGTCACCGGCAAGGGTCTGAACGATTTCAACGACGCGGTCGGCACTGCCCTTCGGAAGGCCGACTCGGACTCGGGCGGCAGCGCTCCCAAGCTCGGCAACCGCGTCCGTCCGCCCCAGGAGGGCGACGTCGACTACATCGTTGATAACCCCGCGGACTGGTCCGACACCATCACCGACATCGACCGGATCAATGGCGGACGGCTCTGGGAGGAGAAGACCGCCACCGGCGAGAACCCGAACATGAAAATCCAGAAGTGGGTGGACAAGCACGTCACCACGAAGCTGGACTCCTACGTCCGGGCCCGCCAGTACATGAAGGGCTACGAACAGGCCCCGATCGGACTGGACTTCCAGGCTTCCGGTTCGACACCGGAATTCCGGGCTGCGGTCGAGAAGACCGTCGAGGGATGGCGCGGCAGCAACCCGAACGTCGACGTGGTGGTACGGTGGGCCGAGTGAGTTGTTACTTCCAGACAGGCGATCTGGATCTCTGGAATCCGTCGAACTCGGTTGCCCGGCTCTTTCTGGCCCAGGCGGGTGTGCTGGCGGAATTCGTCGGACTTCCGTCGGGACTCGCCGGGATCGTCGACGACGAGTGCGAGGTCGATCCGGAGGTCTTCGAACCTTTCGTTCGTGAACTGATCGACCGGCATGACGGATCGGTCCATCCGGTCCTTCGGGGCATGCTGGAGGGATTCATCATCCCGGCAGCGGTCATGGTCGAACGTGGAGGCGGGCGGATCCCCGTCTCCTGGTCCGACCGGACGGAGCGAGCCTCGGGGTCGATGACCCGGGGCTGACCAGGTGTCACGAGCAACGAGGAGCCCGCAGCACTCATGTGCTGCGGGCTTCTCCGCGTTCCGGAGCGGGAGGTGTGGACAGGTGTCCGAGCGCTGCTGCTAGCCTGCGCGCACACCCGGGCGACGGGTCACGGACAACCCCTCGCCGGGTCGGGGGAGCCAGGGAGACCTCGCGATGAGTACCGACACCAGGCCCAGACGTATCCCGGAGGCCGTCGAGACCGGCCGGGCCGCCCTGCGCCGGCACCGGGCGCCCTCCCGGCTGCGGGTGCCGCTGATCGTGGCCGCGATCTGCCAGCTGGTCTGGACGCTCTGGTGGCTGGCCGCGTACCCGGCGTTCCTCGGCCCCGACTCGGTGGCCGCGGTGGAGCGGGTGACCGGCGCCGGGACGTGGACGGCCGACCACGCCGCGGGCTACGACGCGCTCGTCCTGGTCGCGCTCCGGCTCACCGGCGGCGTGGCCGCGGTGACGCTGCTGCAGACGGTCGCCATGTCGGTGGCCCTGGCGTACGCGGTCTCCGCGCTCGCCCGGCTCGGCGCCCGGGCCCGCTGGACGGTGCCCGCGGCGGTCGCCCTGGCCGTGCTGCCGCCGACCGGGACGTTCGTGGTGTTCCTGTGGCGCGAAGTCCCGTTCGCCGTCTGCGCGGTGCTGCTGTTCGCCGCCTCGGCGCGGCTGCTGGCCCGCCGGGCCGAGGGCACCCTGGCGTCCGAGGGGCGGGGCCGGCGGATCGACCTGGTGGTGCTGTTCGTGGCGCTGGTCGGCCTGGGCGTGTTCCGGGTCGGCGGCTACGGCGTGGCGGCGGTGACCGCGCTGCTGCTGCTGTTCCTGCTGCCCGGGGTGCGGGGCCGGATCGTCCTGCTCACGGCCGCCGCGCTGGCCGTGCCGCTGCTGCTCAACCCGTGGGGCTACCAGGCGCTGCTGGGCCTTCCCCGGCCCGGCGCCGGCACCTCGGCCCACACCCTGGAGTACGCGGACGTGGCGGTCGCCTACCACCGCGACCCTGGCCTGTTCTCCGAGCGGGACCGCGCCGTCCTGGCCGAGGTCGCCCCGCTGAGCACCTGGGACACCGCGGGCGACCACTGCTTCTCCGCCGCCGCGCTGACCGGCGCGGGCACCGGCTGGGACGCGGACCGGGCCGGCGACCGCGGCGACGACCTGCTGGCGCTGTGGAAGCGGGTCGCGCTCCGGCAGCCGGACTCCCTGGTCGGTGCCCGGATCTGCCGCGGCCACCTCGCCTGGTCGGCGTTCTCCGGACCGGCCGCCCGCGACGGCGCCACCGTGGTGCCCGGTCCCGAGGCCTCCGCCGACCTGTTCGGCGCCACCGCGCCCGGCGGCGACCTGGAGGGCAGCCGCTGGGCCGCCGCGCTGCGGTCGCATCCGGTGGTGCACCAGCTGCGGACCGCGGCGGTCTGGCTCCACACCGCCTTCCGCGCCCCGCAGCTGGACTGGTTGTTCTGGCGCGGCGCCACCTGGTGCTACCTCGGCTACGGCGCTCTGCTGGTGTACGCCCGGCGGCGCCGGCTGCCGGCCGCCGTCCCGGTGCTCGGCGCGGTGCCGCTCGGCCTGCAGCTCACCGTGCTGGCGGCCGGCTCCGGCCCGGACTTCCGCGCCATGGCCGCCGCGCTGCTCATCGGGCCGCTGCTGCTCACGCTGGTCGGCGCGGGCCGCGCCCGTACCTGAACCCGCAGAACGCCCGAGGGCCCGTCCGGATCACTCCGGACGGGCCCTCGGGGAAACCGCAGGAACCGCAGGACTAGAAGCGACGCGTGACGAGCGCGCGCTTCACCTCCTGGATCGCCTTGGTGACCTCGATGCCGCGCGGGCAGGCCTCCGAGCAGTTGAAGGTGGTGCGGCAGCGCCACACGCCCTCACGGTCGTTGAGGATCTCCAGGCGCTGCTCGGCACCCTCGTCGCGCGAGTCGAAGATGAAGCGGTGCGCGTTGACGATCGCGGCCGGGCCGAAGTACTGGCCGTCGTTCCAGAACACCGGGCAGGACGACGTGCACGCGGCGCACAGGATGCACTTGGTGGTGTCGTCGAACCGCTCGCGGTCCTCCTGGGACTGCAGGCGCTCACGGGTCGGCTCGTTCCCCTTGGTGATGAGGAACGGCATGACGTCCTTGTACGCCTGGAAGAACGGGTCCATGTCCACGATCAGGTCCTTGAGGACCGCGAGACCCTTGATGGCCTCGATCGTGATCGGCTTCTCCGGGTTGACGTCCTTGACCAGGGTCTTGCACGCCAGCCGGTTGCGGCCGTTGATCCGCATGGCGTCCGAGCCGCAGATGCCGTGGGCGCACGAGCGGCGGTACGTCAGGGTGCCGTCCTGCTCCCACTTGATCTTGTTGAGCGCGTCCAGGACGCGCTCCTTCGGGTCCATCAGCAGCTGGTAGTCCACCCACACCGGCTCCGGGTGCTCCTCCGGGTTGAACCGGCGGATCCGGAAGGTGACGTTGATCAGCTCGGTGGAGCCCGACTCGGCAGCGTCCAGGGCGGCCGAGTGCTCGACAGTCGGGGTGCTCATCAGTACTTACGCTCCATCGGCTGGTAGCGGGTCTGCACGACCGGCTTGTAGTCGAGGCGGATGGAGGTGGAGCCGTCGGCCGCGACCTCCTGGTACGCCATGGTGTGCTGCATGAACTTCACGTCGTCGCGGGTCGGGAAGTCCTCGCGGTAGTGACCGCCGCGGGACTCCTCACGGGCCAGCGCGGAGACGACCAGCACCTCGGCCAGGTCGAGCAGGTTGCCCAGCTCGATGGCCTCCAGCAGGTCCGTGTTGTAGCGCATGCCCTTGTCCTGGATCGCCACGTTCTGGTAGCGCTCCTTGAGGGCCTGCACGTCGGCGACGGCCTGCTCCAGGGTCTTGCCGGTACGGTACACGGACGCGTTGGTGTCCATGGACTCCTGCAGCTCCTTGCGGATCTGCGCGACCGACTCGGTGCCGGTCGACTCGCGGAGCAGGTCCACCATCGCCTGCACCTTGGCGCCCGGGTCGGCCGGGAGCTCGACGAACTCGGCCGTGTCGGCGTACGCGGCGGCGGCGATGCCCGCGCGGCGGCCGAACACGTTGATGTCCAGCAGCGAGTTGGTGCCCAGGCGGTTGGCGCCGTGCACCGACACGCACGCGACCTCGCCGGCGGCGTACAGGCCGGGGACGATGTCGGTGTTGTTCTTCAGGACCTCACCCTCGACGTTGGTCGGGATGCCGCCCATCGCGTAGTGCGCGGTGGGCTGGATCGGGATCGGGTCCGTGTAGGGCTCGATGCCGAGGTAGGTCCGGGCGAACTCGGTGATGTCCGGGAGCTTGGCGTCCAGCTGCTCCGGCGGCAGGTGGGTCAGGTCCAGGTAGACGTGGTCGCCCTCGGGGCCGCAGCCGCGGCCGGCCCGGATCTCCGAGTAGATCGCGCGCGAGCAGACGTCACGGGACGCGAGGTCCTTCATGACGGGGGCGTAGCGCTCCATGAAGCGCTCGCCGTCCTTGTTGCGCAGGATGCCGCCCTCACCGCGGGCGCCCTCGGTGAGCAGGATGCCCATGCGCCAGATGCCCGTCGGGTGGAACTGGAAGAACTCCATGTCCTCCAGCGGCAGGCCGCGGCGCAGCGCCACCGCCTGGCCGTCACCGGTCAGGGTGTGGGCGTTCGAGGTGACCTTGAACATCTTGCCGGTGCCGCCGGAGGCGAACACGACGGCCTTGGCCTGGAAGACGTGGATCTCGCCGGTGGCCAGCTCGTACGCGACCACACCGGCGGTCTTGCCGTCGTTGATCAGCAGGTCGAGGACGTAGAACTCGTTGAAGAACTCGACGCCGTGCTTGACGCAGTTCTGGAACAGCGTCTGGAGGATCATGTGGCCGGTGCGGTCCGCCGCGTAGCAGGACCGGCGGACCGGCGCCTCACCGTGGTTGCGGGAGTGGCCGCCGAAGCGGCGCTGGTCGATCCGGCCCTGGTCGGTCCGGGAGAAGGGGAGACCCATCTTCTCCAGGTCGAGGACGGCGTCGATGGCCTCCTTGCACATGATCTCGGCGGCGTCCTGGTCGACCAGGTAGTCACCACCCTTGACCGTGTCGAAGGTGTGCCACTCCCAGTTGTCCTCCTCGACGTTGGCGAGGGCGGCGCACATGCCGCCCTGGGCCGCGCCGGTGTGGGACCGGGTGGGGTAGAGCTTGGTCAGCACCGCGGTGCGGCTGCGCTGCGTCGACTCGATGGCCGCGCGCATGCCGGCGCCGCCGGCGCCGACGATGACGGTGTCGTACTGGTGAATCTGCATGGTGGTCAGTCGCCTCTGGCTCGTCAGATGTTCGGGTCGAAGGTGAAGATCACCAGGGTGCCGAGCAGGACCGTGAAGACGGTCGCGACAGCCAGGAGGCCCTTCAGCCACAGACGAGTGGAGTCCTTCTCCGCGTAGTCGGTGATGACCGTACGCATGCCGTTGGCGCCGTGCAGCATCGCCAGCCACAGCATCAGCAGGTCCCAGACCTGCCAGAACGGGGACGCCCAGCGGCCGGCGACGAAGGCGAAGCTCACCTTGGACACGCCGCCGTCGAGCATCAGGTTGATCAGCAGGTGGCCGAGGACGAGCACCACCAGGACGACACCCGACAGGCGCATGAACAGCCAGGCGAGCATCTCGAAGTTGGTACGGGTGCGGCGCGGGGTCTTCACGGACCGCGAGCGGGCCGGCTCGACCACGAAGGCGTCGGCCGGGTTGCCGGTGCCGAGGCCCTGGCCGGTGTGCGCCTGGAGGGAGGGGACCACCAGGTCCTTGATCTCACTGGACATGCGGATCAGCCCCCGAACCAGGTGCGAAGGGTGTGCTGCAGAACCGGGTAGAAGGCGCCGGCCATCAGGACGACCCAGACGCCGACGACGCTCCAGAGCATCTGCTTCTGGTACTTCGGGCCCTTGGACCAGAAGTCGACGGCCACGACCCGCAGGCCGTTCAGCGCGTGGAACAGGATGGCGGCGGTGAGGCCGTACTCCATCACGTTCACGAGCGGCGTCTTGTACGTCGCAATGACGGAGTCGTACGCCTCGGGCGACACCCGCACCAGCGCGGTGTCGAGGACATGTGCGAACAGGAAGAAGAAGATGAGGACGCCGGTGACTCGGTGAGCCACCCAGCTCCACATGCCTTCCCGGCCGCGGTACAGCGTTCCAGCCGGCACGGAAAACCCTCCGGAAGCGGATTGGGGGCTCGGCCGGCTTCGGTGTCGGTCAGCCCGGCCGGGTACGGTCCACCGGCCGCGAGCATCCTATCGACGCCGCGTCGGCAACCGCCTCCGGGGGCCCCAGGTGTGATCAATCAGGCACGCACGGCCTAACGGATCCGGGAACCGTCACGCTTCGTGACGAGACGATTGCGTTAGGGTGCGCGCACCCCCTGGTGATTGGACGGTGTGCCGTGACCTTCTCCCGTGCCCTGCTCGGCTGCGCCCTGCTCGCGCTGCTCACCGGCTGCGCCGGCGCCGGACCCGCGGGCGGCAGCTCGGGCGACACCGCCGCTCCGGGCCGTGAGCTGGACGCCGACGGGCTGCGCGCGGCCGCTCTCACCGACGCGGACCTCGGCCCCGGCTGGGCCGTCACCCTGATGAACCCGGGCCGCAACGACACCACCCCGGTGCGCGAGCTCGCCGACACCCCGGCCTGCCAGCCGGTGCTGGACGCGGTCGCGCCGGGGGCCAGCAGCGCCGGTCCGCTCGCCGAGGCGGACCTGGACGTGGCCCGGGCCGACGACGGCCGGCGCAGCGTCTACGCGGGGCTGCTGGCCTTCCGGCCGGGGCGGGCCGAGCAGATCCAGGGGGAGCTGGAGAAGCTGATCGCCACCTGCGCCACCTTCACCTCGGGCCCGCCGAAAGGGGTGAGGACCACGCACCGGCTGGCCCGGGTCGACACGCCCACTCCCGGGGGAGCGGATGCGGCCACCGCGTTCACCCTGACGAATGAATCGGGCGGGACGGTGCTGGTCCAGCGGGCGCTGATGGCCCGCGCCGGCACGGTGCTCGCCGTGTTCACCACGGTGGGTTCGGACCGGGATCCGGCACCCGAGCCGGACGCCCAGGTGGTGAGGGCCCAGCTCGGCAAGCTCGCCGGGAAGTGAGCCGGAAGTCGAGAAGGGAACGCGGCCGGGAAGTCGGCCGGGCCGCGGCCGTCCGGGCGGATCAGCGCCCGGCGGCCGCGGCGTGGGTCGCCACCAGGTGCTCCAGCCGGGTCAGCGCGATCCGGCGGAGCTCCTCGGCGGCGATCAGCCGCTCCTCGTCCCGGTCGTTGGCCAGCCGGGTGCGGATCGAGCTGAGCACCGTGTCGAGCATCTCCTCCGGGTCCACGCCCTCCAGGCACACCACGAAGACGTGGCCGAACCGGGCCTCGTACGCGGCGTGGGCGGCGCGCAGCGCGGTGTGCGCCGCCTGGCTGCCGGGTGCGCGCATGCCGAGCAGCGGCTGAGGCATCCAGCTCTCGTCCGCCAGCGCCTCGGCGAGGTCGGCCGGGCGCAGGTCGTAGGAGGCCTCGCTGGCCGCGGCGAGCAGGGACTCTATGTCGGGGTAGGGGCGGTGGGCGGTGAGCCGCAGGGCCCACCGGTGGCTACCGCAGCAGGCGAGCAGGGCCTCCTCGGCGGCGCCGGAGTCGGCCTCGTTGAAGCGGTGAAGCCCGAGCAGGGACGGATCCGTCCGCGCGTCCGGACGCTGCGGCGGGATGTCGCTGGCCAGCGGGTCCTCCTCGTGAGGGCGGGAAGGGGGGATGCTCCAGAGACGAAAGTAGGTGCTGAGCGGTTGCGCGACGTACCGAGGCGCGGGCACCCGTCCAGGGCTGCCCGGGCAGCGGCACCACGGTAGTTGAGGGCTCATCAGTTGGGGAGGAGGCAGGCGGAATTCACCCGTACGAGCTATCAAGTTGTGACCCGCCGCCTCCCGCCGTTCACACGGAGCGGCTCACTGCTCGCGGTGCACCTTGTGGTTGGCGGCCTGCGCGCGCGGGCGGACCACCAGCAG
This sequence comes from Kitasatospora cinereorecta, assembly GCF_024172095.1. Lineage (GTDB taxonomy): Bacteria > Actinomycetota > Actinomycetes > Streptomycetales > Streptomycetaceae > Kitasatospora > Kitasatospora cinereorecta. The sequence continues at coordinate 363,946 of NZ_JAMZDX010000003.1, forward strand.
GTCGATGTTGACGTGGGACGGCCGGGTGACCGCCCAGGAGACGGTGTCGGCGATGTCCTCGGAGGTCAGCGGCTCGGCCACGCCCGCGTACACCGCCGCCGCCTTGTCCTCGTCGCCGCGGAACCGGGTCACCGCGAAGCCCTCCGACTTCACCATGCCCGGGGCGATCTCGATCACCCGGATCGGATCCCCGCACAGCTCCAGGCGCAGCGTCGCCGCGATGGTGTGCGCCGCGTGCTTGGCCGCCACGTAGCCGCCGCCGCCCTCGTACGCCGCCAGCGCCGCGGTGGAGGACATCACCAGCACCGTGCCGTCCCCGGTGGCCCGCAGCGCCGGCAGCAGCGCCTGGGTCACGTGCAGCACGCCGAGCACGTTCACCTCGTACATGGTGCGCCAGTCCGCCGGGTCGCCGGCCTCCACGCTCTCCGCGCCGATCGCGCCGCCGGCGTTGTTGACCAGCACGTCGACCCGGCCGACCTGCGCGGCGAAGGCGTCCACCGCGGCCCGGTCGGTCACGTCCAGGGTGTACGCCCGGCCGCCGATCTCCTTGGCCAGCGCCTCGATCCGCTCGGTCCGGCGGGCGGTCACCACCACCTCGAAGCCGTCCGCCGCCAGCCGCCGCGCGGTCGCCGCGCCGATGCCGCTGCTGGCGCCGGTGACCACCGCCACCTTCTGCTCGCTCATGTGCACATCCCTCGATATCCGGTCGATGGCACCGATCATCTCAATCGTGCCCATCCGCCAAGAGCCAGGGAGGACCCCGATGGAAGCCGAGCGCCGCCGCAGCGAGTCGGGCCTGTCGATCGAGCCGGTCTACGGACCCGACACCCTCGCCGACTGGGACCCCGCGACCAGGCTGGGCGAGCCCGGCCGCTACCCCTACACCCGCGGCGTCCACCCGACCATGTACACCGGCCGCCCGTGGACCATGCGCCAGTACGCCGGCTTCGGCACCGCCACCGAGTCCAACCGGCGCTACCGGCAGCTGATCGCCAACGGCACCACCGGCCTCTCGGTCGCCTTCGACCTGCCCACCCAGATGGGCTACGACTCGGACGCCCCGCTCGCCCACGGCGAGGTCGGCAAGGTCGGTGTGGCGATCGACAGCGTCGAGGACATGCGGGTGCTCTTCGACGGGATCCCGCTCGGCGAGGTCTCCACCTCGATGACCATCAACGCGCCCGGCGCCCTGCTGCTCCTGCTCTACCGGCTGGTCGGCGAGGCCCAGGGGGTGGCGGCCGACCGGCTCACCGGCACCATCCAGAACGACGTGCTCAAGGAGTACATCGCCCGCGGCACCTACATCTTCCCGCCGCGGCCCAGCCTGCGGCTGACCGCCGACGTGTTCCGCTACTGCCGGGCCGAGATCCCCCGCTGGAACACCATCTCGATCTCCGGCTACCACATGGCCGAGGCCGGGGCCGACCCCGCGCAGGAGGTCGCCTTCACCCTCGCCAACGGCATCGCCTACGTGCGCGCCGCCCTCGCCGCCGGCATGGACGTGGACGACTTCGCCCCCCGGCTCTCCTTCTTCTTCGTCGCCCGCACCACCCTGCTGGAGGAGGTGGCCAAGTTCCGGGCCGCGCGGCGGATCTGGGCCCGGGTGATGAAGGAGGAGTTCGGCGCGGCGAACCCGCGCTCGCAGATGCTCCGCTTCCACACCCAGACCGCGGGCGTGCAGCTCACCGCCCAGCAGCCCGAGGTCAACCTGGTGCGGGTCTCCGTCCAGGCGCTGGCCGCGGTCCTCGGCGGCACCCAGTCGCTGCACACCAACAGCTTCGACGAGGCGATCGCCCTGCCCACCGAGAAGGCCGCCCGCCTCGCGCTGCGCACCCAGCAGGTGCTGGCGTACGAGAGCGACGTGACCGCCACCGTCGACCCGTTCGCCGGCTCGTACGTGGTCGAGGCGATGACCGACGGCCTGGAGGCGACCGTGCTGGAGCTGATGGCCCGGATCGAGGACCTGGGCGGCGCCGTCGCCGCCATCGAGCAGGGCTGGCAGAAGTCCGAGATCGAGCGCACCGCCTACCGCGTCCAGCGCGAGCAGGACGCCGGCGAGCGGGTGGTGGTCGGGGTCAACCGGTTCCAGCTGGCCGAGGAGGAGCCGTACGAGCCGCTGCGGGTGGACCCGGCGATCGAGGCGCGGCAGACCGAGCGGCTGGCCGCGCTGCGGGCGGACCGGGACGGCTCGGCGGTCCGGCGGGCGCTCGGCGCGCTGCGCCGGGCGGCGGAGGGCACCGACAACGTGCTGCCGCCGATGAAGGAGGCGCTGGCGGCGCGGGCCACCGTCGGCGAGGTCTGCGACGCGCTGCGCGAGGTCTGGGGGACGTACACCCCGACCGAGCGGTTCTGAGCCCGGACGCACCGAGGGGGTGCGCCCGGCCCGACGGCCGGACGCACCCCCTCGGGGTGGATCAGTGGTGCCGGCGGAAGGAGTTGAAGAAGCCCTTGCCGGGGGTGCCGACACCGGTGGCGGTGTCGTAGCCCTTGGCGGCCGACAGACCGTAGTCGGACGCGATCTTGTAGAGGCGGACCTTCAGCACGCCGTTGACCATGCCGAGGTCGACCACGTTGCCGAACTTGTTGTGCACGGCCGAGTCGTTCACGTCGTGGAACGCGTTGCTGTTCGCCCGGTCGTAGATGGCCGGGTTGGCGAAGCCGATGGCACGGCCGCCACGGGCGTCGATCGCGTTGGCCAGCATGGCCGCGTACTCCGGCGCCGACACCGAGGTGCCGCCGTAGCCGCCCTCGCTGTAGGTGCCGTTGTCGGTGAAGCCGACCAGGGTGGCGGCGACCAGGTCACCGCTCATCGCGACGTCCGGGGTGGCGCGCAGCGGGGTCGCGGACTTGGTGCCGTCGGCCGCGGTCTTGGAGATCGCGTCCGGGACCACGCCCTGCTGGTACCACGGCTGGGCGAAGTCCTTGGAGACACCGCCGCCGCCGCCGAAGTAGAAGAAGCCGGGCATCGGCGTCCAGGACTTCTGGTCGGGGGAGAGCACCGAGCGCTGGTCGCCCATCGACACCTCGTGGCCGTAGCGGCCGCTCTTGTCGCCGAGCTCCAGGGCGGTGCCGCCGACCGAGGTGACCCACGGCGAGGCGGACGGCCAGTCGGCCTGCGCCTGGTTGGTGTCGGCCTGGCAGTTGACGCCGGTGGCCGCGGCACCCGGGGAGCTGTCGCCGCAGTCGCCCGAGGAGAAGGTGAAGCCGATGCCGGTCACCGCGCCGAGCTGGAAGAGCTGGTTGTCGGCGGAGACCACGGCGGGGTCGATGTCGCCGCTCTTGCCGTGCATGATCTCGCCCCAGGAGTTGGAGACCACGTCGGCCAGGTGCCCGTCGACGACGGTCGCCATCGCGTCGTAGAGGTCCTGGTCGTAGCAGGAGTTGCCGCCGACGTAGACCACCTGGGCGTCCGGCGCGAGGCCGTGCGCCATCTCGACGTCCAGCGCCTCCTCGCCGGCCCAGCCGGCCGGGCCGCCGCAGTCGTCCTGGTGGGTCCACTTGTCCGGAGTGACGACCTCCTTGTACTGCCCCGCCGCGAACGGCTGGTCGCCGTGCAGGGAGGAGAAGTGGTTGGCGTCCTGCTCCATGGTGGACAGACCGTAGGCGTCGATGATGGCGATCCGGGCCCCCTTGCCGGACACCTTGGCATCGGTCACGCCGTAGGCCTTGCGCAGCTGGCTCGGGATGTACGAGCAGGGCGCGAAGGGCTCGTTCTTCTCGTAGCCGTCGGGCGCGCCCTTGGCGGTCTTCGAGCCGTAGCCGTCCTCGGAGCAGGTCGGCACGGTCGGCAGGGTCGCCGGGGCCTTCTTGTCCGGGTTCGCCAGGCGGGCCTGCGCCTGGGCGCGGGCCTCGGCCTCGCGCACCGAGACGGCGTGCGAGGTGTTCTGGTGGATGGCGTCGCTCAGACCGCCGACCGCCAGCACCGCGCCGGCCACCGAGGCCGGGACGACGGCGTTCGCGGACGGCGCCTTGTGCAGGCCCTCCGCGGTGCGGTAGTTGCGGAAGTCCGTGCCGAAGGCCTTGGCGAGCGCGCCGGTGGCGCCGGAGACCTGCACGTAGTGCGCGGAGGTCGAGTCGACCTTGAGGCCGGCGCCGGTCACCCAGTCGGTGACGGCCTTGACCTGCTCGGCGGTGGCGCCGAAGCGGGCCTTGGCCTGGGCGTCGGAGAGGAAGGTGCCGTACGACGGCGAGTTCGGGTCGGAGACCGCCTTGGCGAGGGCGGCGAGCCCGGCCTGGTCCTGACCGGCCAGGTAGATCCGGGCGCTGCCCGGGGTGGAGTCGGGAACGGCGCCCGCGTCGGCCTGGGCGGTGGCCCATTCCGGGTGGGAACCGGGGAGCGCCTTGGCGGCCTGCTCACCGGTCGGGGCCGCGGCGCCGGCCGGGGCGGCCACCGCGATGGTTCCGAGGATCAGCGCGGCGGTTATCGGCGCGGCGACCCTGGAGAGCCGGTTGCGTGCTATCGGCACGTATGGTCCCCCACTTCGTGTGTTGACGGAGCATCAGGCACGTCTGTTCGACTGTGCGAGAGCTGTCTATTGGGCCTGATGTGCCCGGCTCAAGAGCGCGGACGAAAGCTTTGCCAGGCCATGACCACCGGGAGAGGGAACGTTTGGTCGCGGCGGGGTACGCGCGCCGTGACCAGGCGCCTCCGGGTTCGTTGCACAGGGCAGTGATCGTCCGGGAAGGCGCGGGAAGGCGGCCGAATCGAGATGTCATACCCATCCCCGCGGCCGGTATGCACCCATCCGGTGACCTCTTCTGCGGAAGTCGGGCCAAAATCCCGCCACCGGCCTACGATGGTTGAGGTGAACGCTCCTCAGCCCGCCGCTCCGGCCGCCCCAGCCTCCGCCGTTCGCCCCGCCGCCGACCTGCGCGCACGGGTACGGGCCTACGAGACGGAGCTGATCGCCTTCCGCCGTGACCTGCACCGGCACCCGGAGCTCGGCCGGCAGGAGTACCGCACCACCCGACTGCTGCGCGAGCGCCTGCTCGCCGCCGGACTGAACCCGCGGGTGCTGCCCGGCGGCACCGGCCTGCTGGTGGACATCGTCCCGGCCGGCACCCGGCCCGGCACCCCGCTGCTCGCCTTCCGCGCCGACATCGACGCCCTGCCGATCGACGACGCCAAGACCGACAGCCCGTACCGCTCCACCCTGCCCGGCCGGGCCCACGCCTGCGGGCACGACGTGCACACCGCGGTGGTGCTCGGCACCGCCCTGGTGCTGGCCCAGGCGGCGGCCACCGGGGAGCTGCGGCAGCCGGTCCGGATGATCTTCCAGCCCGCCGAGGAGGTCATGCCCGGCGGCGCGCTCGACGTGATCAAGGCCGGCGGCATGGAGGGCGTCGGCCGGATCTTCGCCGTCCACTGCGACCCGAAGGTGCAGGTCGGCCGGATCGGTCTCCGGGTCGGCGCGATCACCTCCGCCTGCGACCGGGTCGTCCTGGAACTGGACGGTCCCGGCGGCCACACCGCCCGCCCGCACCTCACCACCGACCTGGTCACCGCCGTCTCCCGGCTCGCCGCCGACCTGCCCGCCGCCTTCTCCCGCCGGATGGACCCGCGCTGGGGCGTCTCCCTGGTCTGGGGCCGGATCGCCGCCGGCTCGGCCGCCAACGTCATCCCGCAGCACGCCGAGCTCGAGGGCACCGTCCGCTGCCTGGAACTGGCCGGCTGGCGCGAGGCCCCCGAGGTGATGGACGAACTGGTCGCCCGGCTCGCCGAGACGTACCGCGCCAAGTGGTCCATCGACTACCACCGCGGCGTCCCGCCGGTGGTCAACGAGCAGACCTCGATCGCCCAGCTGGAAGCCGCGATGACCGCCCGCTTCGGCGACGGCCGCGGCCCGGTGGTCGAGGACACCGAGCAGAGCCTCGGCGGCGAGGACTTCAGCTGGTACCTGGAGCACGCCCCCGGCGCGCTGGCCCGGCTCGGCGTCCGCGGCCCGCACGAGAAGGGCGTCCGCGACCTGCACCAGGGCAACTTCGACGTGGACGAGCGCGCCATCGCCGTCGGCGTCGAACTGTTCGCCGCCCTCGCCCTGGAGCACGGCCGGGTCTGACCCCGGCTGCGACGTTCGCCGTGATGTGCTGCGGTTGGCCGGGTACGTCCCGCGCCGCGGCAACGGCCGCGTGACCATCTGCCTGCGCAGTTCATCACGTCGCGGGTGCGGCTGCGCCTTCCCGAACTGGTCCACGGTCACGGCGGGGGCTGGATCGACTCGCTCGACGTCATCGAGGTCTGCCTGCTGCGCCGCGGCCTGGCGCTACCTCGCCATGGCATGGCTGTACGAGAACCGGGACAGACGCGGGTGATCGTTACCGCCGGCGCGACGCTCAGCCGTAGCCGCGTGTGGGCCCCGCCGGACGGCGTCCGGCGGGGCTCCGTCGTTCACGGAGCGATAACGACTCGGTGAAAGCTGGGGTGAGGGATTGTCAGAGGTGGCGTACGCGAACTGACGCCCCGTAGGGTCGCCATGATCGCGACAGGAGTGTGCGCGGGTCGGGTTTTTCGCGCGGGGCGGGGCTCCGCGCGCGTCACGGGGGGTGGGGCTTTGTCTTCTCTGCTGCGCGGAAACGGTCGGGGCGGGGGGAGGTGGTCCGCCCTCGTCGCGATGTCCGGGTTGGTGCTCGGGTTGGTCGCGGCGCCCTCCACCGAGGCGTGGGCGGCGGCGCGGCCGCACGGGAAGGTGTGGACTCCGCCGAAGACTCCCGGGGTTTCGCCCGGGAAGCCGGTCAAGGGGAAGAACCAGTCGCCGGGGAAGCTGCCGGCGCCGAAGTACCCGGTGCCGGCGGACTGGAAGGCCGAGGCCGTGCCGGTGGTGACCGGTTCGGCGACGGTGACGCTGGGCGACGACAAGGTCCAGCAGGCCGGGAAGCTGCCGGTGAAGGTGGCCCGCGGCGGAGGCAGCTCCGCGCACGCGGTGAAGGTGGAGGTCGCCGGCGGCGACAAGGGCAAGGCAGCCGGTACGGCGGGCCCGGTGGTCGCGCTGACCGGCACGGACGCCGGGGACGCGGGCAAGAGCGTGAAGGTGGCGCTCGACCTGAAGGCGCTGCAGGGCTCCGGCTGGTCGGACCGCTCGCAGCTGGTCGCCCTGCCCGCCTGCGCGCTGACCGACCCGCAGGCCGCCGAGTGCCGGACGCAGACCTCGGTGGCGTCGGCGGTCGACGCAGGCGGCGTACTGACCGCCGAGGTGACCCTGCCGTCGGCGGAGCCGGCCAGGAGCGCACCCGGCGCGGTGAAGGCGTCGCTGGTGCAGGGCACTTCGGCCGCGGCCGCGCCGATGGTGCTGGCCGCGACCACCGGTGCCTCCGGCGCGGGCGGCAGCTACACCGCGACCTCGCTCAACCCGTCGGCCAACTGGGGCGCGGGCACCAACACCGGCGGCTTCGGCTACGGGTACGCGATCCAGGTGCCGGCGGCGCTCGGCGGCGGCGCGCCGACCGTGTCCCTCTCGTACGACAGCTCCTCGGTGGACGGGAAGAACTCGGCGCAGAACGCCCAGTCGTCGTGGATCGGTGAGGGCTGGGACTACCAGCCGGGGTTCATCGAGCGCAGCTACAAGAACTGCGACAAGGACGGCATCACCGGCTCCGGCGACCTCTGCTGGGGCGGCCAGAACGCGACGCTGAGCCTGGGCGCCCACTCGGGCACCCTGGTGCGCGACGACTCCACCGGTGTGTGGCACCTCCAGGGCGACGACGGCTCGAAGATCGAGCAGCTGACCGGCGCTCCCAACGGCCTGAACAACGGCGAGTACTGGAAGGTCACCACCACCGACGGCACGCAGTACTGGTTCGGCCAGAACCACCTGCCCGGCGGCGACGGCACCGACCCGGCGGCGGGCTCCGCCTGGGGTGAACCGGTGTACGCGCCGAACAGCGGCGACCCGTGCTACAACTCCGGTACCGGCAAGGCGTCCTGGTGCACCATGGGCTGGCGGTGGAACCTCGACTACGTGGTCGACACCCACCAGAACCTGACCACCTACGCCTACGCCACCGAGTCCAACTCCTACAGCCGGGGCGGCGGCCAGAACAACGGCAGCGGCACGCTGACCTCGTACGTCCGCGCCGGCTACCCGACGGGCATCGCGTACGGCCAGCGCCTCCCGGAGCAGATCGCCGCGAAGGGCGCCGCGAAGCCCGCCGCCAAGGTGCAGTTCTCGGTCTCCGAGCGCTGCCTGCCGAACGGGACGATCACCTGCTCGGACGCCCAGCGGACCACCGCCAACCAGGCGTCCTGGCCCGATGTGCCGCTCGACCTGGTGTGCGCCGCGAGCGGCACCTGCACCAACTACAGCCCGTCCTTCTTCTCCACCAAGCGGCTCACCGGCGTCTCCACCCAGGTGCTGGTCGACGGCGCCTACCGGACCGTCGACAGCTGGGAGTTGAAGCACTCCTTCCCGACGCCGGGCGACGGCACCAAGCCGGCGCTGTGGCTGGCCTCCGTCCAGCACACCGGCAGCAACGGGCAGAGCGGCGTGGCGCTGCCGGCGGTGTCGTTCACCGCGCGGGAGCTGCCGAACCGGGTGGACGGCCTGACCCCGGCGCAGCCGGCGTTCAACCGCCCGCGGATCCAGCAGATCACCACCGAGACCGGCGGCCAGATCAACGTGGTCTACGCCGACCCGGAGTGCTCCCGGGTGGCCGGCCGCATGCCGTCCGCCGAGGACGCCAACACCATGGCCTGCATGCCGGTCCACTGGTACCTGCCCGGACAGTCGGCCACCGACCCGGTGAAGGACTGGTTCAACAAGTACCTGGTCACCTCGGTCACCGAGCAGGACGCCGTGACCGGCACCGCGCTCACCAAGAGCACCGACTACAGCTACGGCGGCGGCGCGGCCTGGCACCGCAACGACAACGAGTTCACCGACCCCAAGCTGCGCACCTGGGACGGCTTCCGCGGCTACCGGACGGTCACCACGACCACCGGCAGCGGCAACAGCGGCGAGGCGCCCAGGACCCAGCAGGTCGTCACCTACCTGCGCGGCATGGACGGCGACTACAAGGCCGACGGCTCCCGCCGCGCGGTCACCGACACGACCCCGCTCGGGGCGACGGTGACCGACTCCGACTGGCTGGCGGGCGCGCTCACCGGCACCGAGTCGTACGACCGGGCCGGCGGCAAGGTCGTCGCCGTCCAGGGCGCCTCCTCGGGGAACCAGCAGGTCACCGCCACGCACAAGCAGTCCGGCGGGATGCCCGACCTGGTCGCCCGCTACGCCGCGGCGACCGGCACCAACACCGGCAAGCAGCTGCTGGCCGACGGCTCGTGGCGGACGGTCACCTCCTCCGGGACCAGCGACCCGGCCAACGGCAACCGGCAGACGCAGGTCGCCGACCAGGGCGACGGCACCGCCGCGACCCCGCCGGTCTGCACCACCACCAGCTACGCGAGCGCCACCAACCCGATGCTGCTCGCGCTGGTCAGTGAGAAGAAGGTGGTCGCCGGTCCGTGCGGTACCGCCGCGACCGCGGCCACCACGCTCTCCGACGTCCGCACCCTCTACGACGGCAAGCCCTTCGGCCAGGCCGGCGACGTCGGGGAGCCGACCGGCTGGCAGACCCTGGACCACTTCGACGCGGCGGGTGCGCCGGTCTACGTGAGCACCGGCCGGGTGACCTCCTCGGACGTGTACGGCCGCACGCTGGCGACCGCCGACTCCGACGGCTCCACCTACGACGCGGCCGGCAACCAGCTGTCCGGGGCCACCCTGACCGCCACCACCGCGACCACCGCGTACACTCCGGCGACCGGGGCGCTGGCGACCAAGGTCACCCAGTACGGCGCGATGGGCCCGTCCTGGTCGACCACGGTCACCCAGGACCCGGGCCGCGGCCTGCCGCTGACCACCTCGGACATCAACGGCCACACCACCACCCAGCAGTACGACGCGCTGGGCCGGCTCACCGCCGTCTGGCGCTCCAGCCGCGCCACCTCGCTCAGCCCCTCGCTGAAGTTCGGCTACGCGATCAACGGCGTCAGCGCGCCGTCGGTGGTCACCACCGAGTCGCTGCTGGAGGACAACACCTACGCGAGGAAGACCGAGCTGTACGACGGTCTGGGCCGGCTGCGGCAGACCCAGACCTCGCCGGCCACCGGCGGCGCCGGACGGCTGATCACCGACGCGGTGGTGGACTCGCACGGCTGGACGGTCAAGTCCTCCGCCGCGTACTACGAGGCCACCACCCAGCCGAACGGGACGGTCTTCGCCCCGCAGGACTCGCAGGTCCCGGCGCAGACCTGGACCACCTACGACGGCCTGGGCCGGCCGGTGACCAGCGCGTTCGTCTCGTACGGGCAGCAGCAGTGGGCCACCACCACCGCGTACCCGGGCGCCGACCGGACCGACGTCACCCCGCCGCAGGGCGCCACGCCCACCAGCACCGTGACCGACGCCCGCGGCCGGACCGTCCAGCTGTGGCAGTACCACGGTGCGACCGCCACCGGCCGGCCGGCCGACGCGGACGTCACCTCGTACGCGTTCACCGCAGCCGGACAGCCCGCCTCGCGGACCGACGCCGCGGGCAACACCTGGTCGTCGGCCTACGACGTCCGCGGCCGGCTCACCAGCAGCCAGGACCCGGACAGCGGGCTCACCTCGTACACCTACGACGCGGAGTCCCGTCCGGCGAGCATCACCGGGGCGAAGGGCGACACGCTGCTCTTCACCTACGACCTGCTCGGCCGCCGGACCGGCAGCTACAGCGGGAGCATCGCCCCGGCGAACCAGCTGGCCGCCTGGAGCTACGACACGGTGGCCAAGGGCCAGCCGGCCTCCTCGACCCGTTACACGGGCGGCGCCGCCGGCTCCGCGTACACCCAGACGGTGACGGGCTACGACGCGGAGTACCGGCCGCTCGGGGTGAGCGTGACGATCCCGGCCGCCGAGGGCGCGCTGGCTGGCACGTACACCACCGCCAACCAGTACTCGCCGATCCTCGGCTCGCTGACCCACACCGACCTGCCCGCAGTGGGCGGCCTGCCCGCCGAGGGCGTCGACTACCTGTACTCCAACACCGGTCTGATGATCGCCTCCGGCGGCAACTCGACCCTGGTCACCGACGTGCAGTACGACGCGCTCGGCCGGCCGACCCGCACCACCGTGGGCGACTGGGGCAACCAGGTGGTCTCGACCCAGCAATACGACTGGGCGACCGCGCGGGTGGTGAACTCCTTCCTCGACCGGCAGACCGGCACCACCTCGCTGGACCAGGTCGGCTACACCTACAACCCGGCCGGCCGGATCACCTCGATCAGCGACCGGCAGGACGGCGGCGCCACCGACACCCAGTGCTTCACCGCCGACCACCTCGGGCGGCTGACCAACGCCTGGACCGACACCGCGGGCACCGGCACCGCCGCGGCCCCGTCCGTCCCCGGCATCGGCGGCTGCCGTAACGCCGGCGGCCCGGCGGCCGGCTCGGTCGGCGGCCCGTCCCCGTACTGGCAGAGCTACGGCTACGACCTCACCGGCAACCGGACCTCCCTGGTCCAGCACGACCTCGGCGGCAACAGCGCCAAGGACGTGACCACCACCCAGACCTTCGGTGCGCCGAAGTCGGTCAACACGCCGACCACCGCCCCGAACACCGGCGGTGGCACGGGCGGTCCGCACGCCCTGCTCGGCACCTCCACCACCGGGCCCGCCGGCACCACCGCCACGGCCTACCAGTACGACGCCGCGGGCAACACCACGGCGATCACCGACACCACCGGCACCACCAACCTGACCTGGGGCGTCGACGGCCAGCTGGCCTCGCTCGCCCGGACCGGCCAGGCCGGCGGCACCTCGTACCTGTACGACGCCGACGGCGCGCAGCTGATCCGCCGCGACCCGGGCACCACCACGCTCGACCTGGGCGTCGACGAGCTGACGCTGGACACCGCCTCCGGGTCGCTCTCCGACCTGCGGACCTACCCGGCGCCGGGGGGTCTGAGCGTCAGCCGGGTCACCGCGGCCACCGGCGGCGGCAAGCTGGTCTACCAGGCGGCGGACCAGCACGGCACCAACGGCGTGCAGATCGACACCGACGCCGCGCAGACGGTCACCCGTCGGCCGACCGACCCGTTCGGCAACCCGCGCGGCACCCAGCCCGCGGCCGGCAGCTGGTCCGGTGACAAGGGCTTCGTCGGCGGCACCAAGGACGACGCCACCGGGCTGACCAACCTCGGCGCGCGCGAGTACGACCCGGTGCACGGGCGGTTCCTCAACCCGGATCCGATCGTCAACCCGTCCGAGCCGCAGCAGTGGAACGCCTACGCGTACAGCAACAACAACCCGATCGACTACAGCGACCCGTCCGGCCTCAGCTGGAAGAGCTGGCTGCACAAGGCCGGCAACGCCATCGGCGCCACCGCGAGCGGCTACTACCACGCCGCCGTCGACGAGGTCTCCCAGATGGCCGAGGGCTGGGACCGGCTGACCGGCGACACCGAGGGGGCGGACCGGCTGAAGTACGAGCGGGAGAACCCGCACAGCTTCATGAACGGCACCACCATGCTGAAGAACCTCGGTGGTGACATCGACGGCCCGCAGACCAAGAGCCGCTGGTACAAGCTCGGCGGCTGGCTGGAGTCGGTCTTCGGGCCGGTCCCGATGCCGAGCCCCGCGAGCGTGGAGACCGGCGCGGTCCGCACCGCCGAGAAGGTGCTGATCAAGGGCGCCACGAAGGGGGCCACCAAGAAGCTGACCGGCGCGCTGACCCGGCTGGCCGAGAAGGTCACCGGCAAGTGCCTGCACAGCTTCCCGGCCGACACCCGGGTGCTGATGGCCGACGGCAGCGCCAAGCCGATCGGCGCGGTTCGCATCGGCGACGAGGTCGCCACCGCAGGACCGGTGACCGGCGAGCACACCGCCCGCCCGGTGACCGACACCATCACCACGCCGGACGACCGTCAGTTCACCCGACTCACCGTCAGCACCGGTACGGGCGAGCGGTCCACGCTGACCGTGACCGCGCACCACCCGTTCTGGGACGCCACCACCGGGCGCTGGACCGACGCCGCCGACCTGCGGGCCGGCGACCACCTCGCCACCCCCGACGGCTCGGACGTCACGGTGACCGCGGTCGACAACTACACCACCGCGCCGACCGAGGCCCACGACCTCACCGTCGCCGACCTGCACACCTACTACGTGCTGGCCGGCGGGACGCCGGTGCTCGTGCACAACTGCGAGATCACCAACCTGGCGGCCCACGGCGAGCAGCCGAAGTGCACCATCAGCTCGGTCTGCGAGCACATCGTCCTGGGCATCAAGGACCGCGACAACAACATCGGGGACTTCGCCACGGGCAAGGGTGCCCACACCTTCAACGGCGACCCCTGGGGCGGCCACGACGTCTCGTACAACGGGCCGATGTGGATGGCGGGCGTGGAACAGACGGTCAGCAACCCCGGGACCAGGATCTCCATCGTGCTGGACGGGATGGAGGGGAGCACCGCCATCGAGAAGTTCGTCAACGCCTACAAGCGCGGAATGATCGGCGGCAAGGCGGCCGCGCCACAGAGCGGCAGCGGCACCAACTGGGAGATGTCGGTGGTCGGCCGCGCGGTCCGGATGGGTGACCGCGACTGGTTGCAGAACATGGACTTCTACCTCAACGGAGCGAAGGTGAACGGCGAGATGAAGGAACCGGACTGGGCGACCATCACCCCCGGACTGAAGGGCTACAAGGGATGACCGCGAGCTGGCCGGACCGCGATTTCCAGCTGTGGTGGGTGGGGTCGCACAGCACCCTGCGGCTGCAGAGCAACCCCGTACCCGACTCCGATCCGCCGGTGACCACCCGGATCGAGATCGAGTTCGGGCACGTCCGGGCGCTGTTCATCCGGCCGGTGGCGGCGGGGCTGACCGTCTCGCACGCCACCGCCGCCGAGGGCGCCGAGCTGTGCGGGCGGTACGGGCTGGATCCGGACTGGGCGGGCTCGGTGTACCTGCTGCGCTCGGCGGACTGGGAGGGCTTCGTGGTGTCCTCGACGCCGACCTGGCGCGAGGCGGAGCGGAAGTACTACGAGCCCTCGCTGTTCACTCCGGGTGAGGAGGGGCCGCCGCCGGCGGACCTCGTGACCGGGTCGGTCTGACCGGTCGGCAAAGGACGGGAGCCGCGTTCGGACACAGGTCCGGCGCGGCTCCTCGTCGTTGCGGAAAGGGTCGGCGTAGGGTGGTGATCCGATACCACTGGGTAGTGACATCGGGTTGAACAAGTGTGACGCTATGTCCGGGTTTGACCCGGTGCCCGACCACATTTTGGTAACAACCCGGATGGCTCCGCAGGCCGTAATACAACCGTGTTCTACGCGCGTTACGGTGGCGCTCGACCACGCCAAACGGGTGTGTGAGAAGGAGAAACTCCCTTGCGCCGTTCAATGAAGCTCGCCGCGGTGGTGCTCTCGAGCTCCCTGGGCATCGCCTCGCTCGCCGCTTGCGGCGCGAAGAGCACTGACAACACCTCCAGCTCCGCGTCCGCCGGCGCCTCGGGCTCCAGCCTGAAGGTCGGCATGGCGTACGACATCGGTGGCCGTGGCGACCAGTCGTTCAACGACTCCGCCGCCCGCGGTCTCGACAAGGCCAAGTCCGAGCTCGGTGCCTCCGTGTTCGAGGCCGAGGCCAAGACCGGTGAGGCCGAGACCGACAAGGAGCAGCGTCTGAAGGACCTGGTCTCCTCCGGTTACAACCCGGTCGTCGCCGTCGGCTTCGTCTACCAGGACGCGGTCAACAAGGTCGCCAAGGACAACCCGAACGTCAAGTTCGCGATCATCGACTCGGCCTCGCCCGACCAGCCGAACAACGTCACCTCGCTGACCTTCTCGGAGCAGGAGGGCTCGTACCTGGCCGGCGTCGCCGCCGCCAACAAGAGCACCGCCAAGCACGTCGGCTTCATCGGCGGTGTGCAGTCCGAGCTGATCAAGAAGTTCGAGGCCGGTTACACCGCGGGTGTCCACTCGGTCGACCCGAACATCAAGGTCGAGGTCACCTACCTCACCACCCCGCCGGACTTCAGCGGCTTCACCGACCCGGGCAAGGGCAAGCAGGCCGCCCAGGGCCAGCTCGACAAGGGCGCGGACGTCATCTACTCCGCCGCCGGCTCCTCCGGCAACGGCTCCATCGAGGCCGTCGCCACCGCCGGCAAGTGGGCCATCGGTGTCGACTCCGACCAGGCCGCCCAGCCGGCCCTGGCGAAGTACAAGGACCACATCCTCACCTCGATGGTGAAGAACGTCGACGTCGCGGTGTTCAAGTACATCGAGGCGTACAAGAACGGCAACCCGATCACCGGTGTGAAGAACTTCGACCTGAAGGAGGGCGGCGTCTCGCTGGCCACCACGGGCGGTCACATCGACGACATCAAGGCGCAGCTGGACAAGGCCACCCAGGCGATCACCTCGGGTGCCACCAAGATCCCGACCGCGCCGCAGGGCTGATCCAGCCCCGTGACCGCCGCCTCCTGCCGGGCGGCGGGAACGACTGACGAGAGTCGGGGAGGGGCCCGGACGGGTGCGCACCACGCGCACCCCCCGGGCCCCATCCCGTTCCCGTCCACCTGACCCCGAGCTTGGTCCCTCCCGCGCTGACCTCCCCCCGCAGCGCATCCTCCAGCGCAACGATGCGCCCGACGACCACGAGGAGATCGCCATCACCGGCTCCGACCCCGCCCAC
The DNA here is from genome assembly GCF_024172095.1 of Kitasatospora cinereorecta. GTDB lineage: Bacteria > Actinomycetota > Actinomycetes > Streptomycetales > Streptomycetaceae > Kitasatospora > Kitasatospora cinereorecta. The sequence continues at coordinate 379,611 of NZ_JAMZDX010000003.1, forward strand.
AGCCCGGGCGGACTCCCCAGCGCGGGGACGGCGACAGCGGCCGTCGAACTGCGCGGCATCACCAAGCGCTTCCCCGGCGTGGTGGCCAACCACGACATCGACATCACCGTCGAGCGCGGTACCGTGCACGCCCTGATGGGCGAGAACGGCGCCGGCAAGTCGACGCTGATGAAGATCCTCTACGGCATGCAGAAGCCGGACGAGGGCACCATCGCGATCAACGGCGAGCTGGTCGAGTTCTCCACCCCGGCCGACGCGATCGCCCGCGGCATCGGCATGGTGCACCAGCACTTCATGCTGGCCGACAACCTCACCGTGACCGAGAACGTGGTGCTCGGCGGCGAGCAGCTCTACGGCATCGGCGCCAAGGCCAAGGCGAAGATCAAGGAGATCTCCGACCAGTACGGCCTCGGGGTGCGCCCCGACGTCCTGGTCGAGGACCTCGGTGTCGCCGACCGCCAGCGCGTGGAGATCCTCAAGGTCCTCTACCGCGGCGCCAAGATCCTGATCCTGGACGAGCCGACCGCCGTCCTGGTCCCGCAGGAGGTCGACGCGCTCTTCGACAACCTCCGCGACCTCAAGGCCGAGGGCGTCACCGTCATCTTCATCTCGCACAAGCTGCACGAGGTGCTGTCGGTCGCCGACGCGATCAGCGTGATCCGCCGCGGCACCACGGTCGGCGACGCCGACCCGCACACGGTCACCGCCCGCCAGCTGGCCGAGATGATGGTCGGCGCCGAGCTGCCCTCGCCGGAGACCCGCGAGTCCACCGTGACCGCCGACGAGATGCTGCGCGTCGAGGGCCTGCGGATCGCCAAGCCGGACGCCGAGGGCATCGAGCGCGTCGTCCTCGACGACATCTCGCTGACCATCCACAAGGGCGAGATCCTCGGCATCGCCGGTGTCGAGGGCAACGGCCAGGCCGAGCTGGTCGAGGCCATCATGGGCATGCTGCCGCTGGACGCCGGCGCGGTCACCCTGGACGGCGAGGACCTCACCCCGAAGCTGACCCGCGCCCGCCGCGAGGCCGGCATCGGCTACATCCCCGAGGACCGCCACCGGCACGGCCTGCTGCTGGAGGCCCCGCTCTGGGAGAACCGGATCCTCGGCCACGTCTCCGAGTCCCCGAACTCCAAGGGCTTCCTGCTCGACCCGGCCGGTGCGCGCCGGGACACCCAGCGGATCGTCGAGGAGTACGACGTCCGCACCCCCGGCATCGAGGTCACCGCGGCCTCCCTCTCCGGCGGCAACCAGCAGAAGCTGATCATCGGCCGCGAGATGAGCCACGACCCCAAGCTGCTGATCGCCGCCCACCCGACCCGCGGTGTGGACGTCGGCGCGCAGGCGCAGATCTGGGAGCAGATCCGCTCCGCGCAGCGCGAGGGCCTCGCGGTGCTGCTGATCTCGGCCGACCTGGACGAGCTGATCGGCCTGTCCGACACCATCCGGGTGATCTACCGCGGCCGCCTGGTCGCCGACGCCGACCCGGCCACCGTCACCGCCGAGGACCTGGGCACCGCGATGACCGGTGCGGCCCGCGGCCACATCGAGTCCGACGCCGACGCCCTCGCCGAGGCGCAGGCCATCGCGGCGGAGGGCACCGAGGCCGCGGGCGACGCGGGCGACGGGCCCACCGCGGCCGCGAGCGACGAGCCCACCGACACCGCCGACGACCCGCAGGCGGGGGAGTAACCAGATGACCAGTCCCAACCCCGCCGCCAAGCGTTCGCTGCGCGAGCGCTTCGACGGCGAGCGCATCCTGCTCGGCCTCGCCGCCCCGGTGCTGGCCGTGCTGCTGTCCGCGGTGATCTGCGGCGTCCTGCTGGCGATCTCGGGCAAGAACCCGTTCGACGCCTTCCAGGTGATGTGGGATTACGGCACCGCCTCCGACGGCCAGGTGCTGACCCTCAACCGCACCACCACGTACTACATCGCCGGTTGCGCCGCCGCGTTCGGCTTCCGGATGAACCTGTTCAACATCGGCGTCGACGGCCAGTACAAGCTGGGTGCGCTGTTCGCCGCGTACGTCGGCAGCCAGGTCGACCTGCCGGCCGTGCTGCAGATCCCGCTGCTGCTGGTCACCGCGATGCTGATCGGCGGCATGTGGGCCTCGATCGCCGGTCTGCTGAAGGTCTACCGCGGCGTCAGCGAGGTCATCTCGACCATCATGCTGAACGCCATCGCCACCGCGGTGGTCGGCCTGCTGCTGGTCCCGGGCATCTTCGCCCCGGGCAACGGCGGCGGCAGCAGCAACGCGATCCAGACCGCGCCGATCTCGCAGTCGAGCCACTTCTTCGCGATCCCGACCGCGGGCGGCGACCTCTACGGGTTCCTCTTCATCGCGATCGTCATCGGCGTGGCGTTCCAGTTCACCCTGAGCCGCACCAAGTTCGGCTTCGACCTGCGCGCCACCGGCCGCTCGGAGACCGCCGCCAAGGCGTCCGGCGTCAACGTCAAGCGCATGGTGATCACCAGCATGGTGGTCTCCGGCGCGATCGCCGGTCTGATCGGCCTGCCCGAACTGATGCAGCACTCGTACTACTTCGGCCAGAGCATCCAGCCCGGCCTCGGCTTCATCGGCATCTCGGTCGCCCTGCTCGGCCGCAACACGCCGATCGGCATTGCCTTCTCCGCCCTGCTGTTCGCCTTCCTCGACGTCGCCGGCACCCGCCTGCCGCTGAGGGGTGACTTCCCGCAGGAGATCGTCGCCGTCATGCAGGGAACCATCGTCATCTGCGTCGTCGTCGCCTACGAGCTGGTGCGCCGCTACGGCCTGAAGCGCCAGCAGCAGAAGGTCGGCGCCGAACTCGCCGCCCAGGCCGCCGCGGCCGCCAAGAAGGAGGTCTCGGCGTGAGTACCGCCACTGCTGTGAAGTCCAAGACGGGTGGCGCCCCCGCCAAGCGGCGCAAGCTCACCTGGCCGGTCGTCCTGCTGCTGATCGCGGGCGCGCTGGTGCTGTTCTCCGCCGTCGGCGCGATCACCGGCAACCACGGTCTGACCGCCTCCGGCCAGATCGCGGCCGCGCTCAGCTCCGCCGTGCCGATCGCCATGGCCGGTCTCGGCGGTCTGTGGTCCGAGCGGGCCGGCGTGGTCAACATCGGCCTCGAAGGCATGATGGTCGCCGGCACCTTCTTCGGCGCCTGGGGCGGCTACCTGGTCAGCCCCTGGTTCGGCCTGGTGGCCGGCATGATCGGTGGCGCGCTCGGCGGCCTGCTGCACGCGCTGATCACCGTCACCTTCGGCGTCGACCACATCGTCTCCGGCGTCGGCATCAACCTGCTGATCCCCGGCATCTGCGCCTACCTGAACCGGATCTACTACAAGGACTACGTGTCGGCCGGTGCCGGCGCCAACCAGTCCCCGCCGGCCGACCCGCTGCCGGAGATCACCATCCCGGGCCTGTCGTCCGGGCTGCTGAACATCGAGAAGCACCACTGGTTCCTGGTCTCGGACGTCTCCGGCATCCTGGCCGGCCTGGTCACCCACCTGTCGGTGGTCATCGTGATCGCCGCGGTGCTGCTGGTCGGCAGCTACTTCCTGCTCTGGCGCACGGTGTTCGGCCTGCGGCTGCGCTCCTGCGGCGAGAACCCCACCGCCGCCGAGTCGCTGGGCGTCAACGTCTACAAGTACAAGTACTACGCGGTCATCGCCTCGGGCGCGTTCGCCGGCCTCGGCGGCGCGTACCTCTCGCTGGTCGCGGCGCACTTCTACAAGGACGGCCAGACCCAGGGCCGCGGCTTCATCGGCCTCGCGGCGATGATCTTCGGCAACTGGATGCCCGGCGGTCTCGCCATGGGCGCCGGCCTGTTCGGCTTCACCGACAGCCTCCAGCTGCGCGACGCGGACAACGTCCACGTGCTGCTGCTGGTGATCTCGATCGCCATGGCGCTGCTGGCCATCTGGCAGTTCTACCGCCGGGTGTTCGTCGCCACGCTGGTGGCGATCATCGTGGCCGTCGGCATGGGCCTGTGGTACGCGCTGACCGACACCGTCCAGCGTCCGCTGATCGTGGCCACCCCGTACGTGATCACCCTGGTGGTGCTCGCACTGGCCTCGCAGCGACTGCGAATGCCGGCCGCGGACGGACAGATCTACCGCAAGGGCGAAGGCAAGTGACGAGCTACGACTGGGAGGAGCTGCGGGCGGCCGCGCGGTCGGCGATGTCGCGCGCGTACGCCCCCTACAGCAAGTTCCCGGTCGGCGCGGCCGCCCTGGTCGACGACGGACGCACCGTCACCGGCTGCAACGTCGAGAACGCCTCGTACGGGCTCGGGCTGTGCGCCGAGTGCGGACTGGTCTCGGCGCTGCACGCCAGTGGCGGCGGCCGCCTGGTGGCGTTCACCTGCGTGGACGGCGCCGGCGACCTGCTGATGCCGTGCGGTCGCTGCCGCCAGCTGCTCTTCGAGCACGGCGGGCCCGAGCTGCTGGTCGACCTGCCCTCCGGGGTGCGGCCGATGAGCGAGGTGCTGCCGGACGCCTTCGGGCCGGAGCGGCTCTAGTCTCCACCGTTGTTACGCGCGTAGAGTGTCGCGGGAGAGCAGGACATCCCGCGGCACTCTTCGCATTTCCGCAGCCTTCGCATTTCCGCTGCTTTTGAACCGTCTTTCTGATCCACCCTCCTGGAGCACACATGGACGCCCCCTCCGTCATCCGGACCAAGCGCGACCGCGGCGAGCTGACCGACGGCCAGATCGACTGGGTGATCGACGCGTACACCCGCGGCGAGGTCGCCGACGAGCAGATGTCCGCGCTGGCCATGGCGATCCTGCTGAACGGCATGAACCTGCGCGAGATCGGCCGCTGGACCGACGCCATGATCCGCTCCGGCGAGCGGATGGACTTCTCCGCCCTCGGCGTGCCCACCGCCGACAAGCACTCCACCGGCGGCGTCGGCGACAAGATCACCCTGCCGCTCGCCCCGCTGGTCGCCGCCTGCGGCGCCGCCGTCCCGCAGCTCTCCGGCCGCGGCCTCGGCCACACCGGCGGCACCCTGGACAAGCTGGAGTCCATCCCCGGCTGGCGCGCCCTGCTCTCCAACGACGAGATGATGACCGTGCTGCGCGACACCGGCGCCGTCATCTGCGCCGCCGGCGACGGCCTCGCCCCCGCCGACAAGAAGCTGTACGCGCTGCGCGACGTCACCGGCACCGTCGAGGCCATCCCGCTGATCGCCTCCTCGATCATGTCCAAGAAGATCGCCGAGGGCACCGGCGCCCTGGTGCTCGACGTCAAGGTCGGCTCCGGCGCCTTCATGAAGAACATCGCCGACGCCCGCGAGCTGGCCCGCACCATGGTCGGCCTCGGCACCAACGCCGGCGTCAACACCGTCGCCCTGCTCACCGACATGTCGGTGCCGCTCGGCCTCACCGCCGGCAACGCGCTCGAGGTCCGCGAGTCCGTCGAGGTGCTCGCCGGCGGCGGCCCCGCCGACGTGGTCGAGCTGACCCTGGCCCTGGCCCGCGAGATGCTCGACGCCGCCGGCGTCCACGGCAAGGACCCGGCCGACGCGCTGCGCGACGGCTCCGCCATGGACCACTGGCGCCGCATGATCGCCGCCCAGGGCGGCAACCCGGACGCCGCCCTCCCGGTCGCCAAGGAGCAGCACCAGGTCGTCGCCGCCTCCTCCGGCGTGCTCACCGAACTGGACGCCTACGCCGTCGGCGTCTGCGCCTGGCGCCTCGGCGCCGGCCGCGCCCGCAAGGAGGACCCGGTGCAGGCCGGGGCCGGCGTCGAGATCCACGCCAAGCCGGGTGCCACCGTGACGGCCGGTCAGCCGCTGCTCACCCTGCACACCGACACCCCCGAGCGCTTCGACTACGCCATGGAGGCGCTGGCCGGCGGCATCCGCATCGCCGAGCCGGGCACCGCCTTCACCCCGAAGCCGATCGTCCTCGACCGCATCGCCTGACGGCCCGCCCCTGCTGACGTACGCCGGGTCAGGCGTACGTCAGCAGCACGCCGGTGTCGATGGTCCACGGACCGACGGTGACGGTGTCGCCGAACGTGAACGGCGTCCGGACGGCGTAGCCGGGCTGATCGTGGACGATGCCCGTGCCCTTGCGCGGGTCGACCAGCAGGTAGAGGGGGATACCCATCGCGGCGTAGTCGCGGACCTTGTGGTCGTAGTCGTTCTCCGGGTTGGACTTGGAGACGACCTCCACGACCAGCAGCACCTCGTGAGGGAGCAGCGCGGGCTTCTCCGCCTCCAGCGCGGCCTCGGGGAAGACCATGAGGTCCGGATTGCGGAGCCGCCCGAGCCCGGCGTCCTCCAGGTCGGCGCCGCCGTGGGCGAGACAGCCGGGGTGGGTCCGCTCGATCTGCGCGTTGAGCTGCCGGGCGATTCGGACGACCGCGAGTTCGTGCCGGCCGACCGGGGACATCGTCATGACGATCCGGCCCTCGGCGATCTCGATCTTCCCCACCCCGGGCACCTCCGGCAGCTGATCGGCGATCTTCCGTAGCCGGGCGTATACGGCAGGATCGGTCCCCATGTCCGGAGTGTAACGACGAGTTGGGGCGGCCCGGGTCCGTCGCTCAGGCCGCCCGGGTCCGGGTCCGGGTGCGGGCCGGGGCGGTGGCGCGGCGGGCGGTGGCGGCCTGCCGGGTGGCGTAGAGGGTGACGCCGGCGGCCAGGGTCATCGCGGTGAGGCCGACCGCGGCCGCGCCGTCCCAGCCGGTGGCGTGGTACGCGTCGGCGCCGATCGTGCCGCCGAGGCTGTTGCCCAGGTAGTAGGCGATCAGGTACAGCGCCGAGGCCTGGGCGCGGCCGTGGGTGGCGGTGCGGCCGACCGAGGACGAGGCGGTGGCGTGGCCGGCGAAGAAGCCGGCGGTGATCAGCACCAGGCCGAGGAGCGCGGCGGCCAGCGTGCCGGCCAGCGAGAGCAGCAGCCCCGCGGCGGTGACGCCGATCGCCACGTACAGCGCGCCGCGGCGGCCGAGCCGGCCGACCAGCTTCCCGGCGCCGGCCGACGTCGCGGTGCCGACCAGGTAGACCACGAAGATCGAGGCGGCCATCGACTCGGGCAGGTTGAACGGCGCCGAGGTGAGCCGGTAGCCGACGGTGTTGTAGACCGCGCCGAACACCGCCATGAACAGCATGCCCAGCGCGTACAGCCGCAGCAGTAGCGGATTGCGCAGGTGCCCGGCGACGGTGCGGGCCAGCGCCCGGGCGTCCACCGGGGCGGGCCGGAAGTGCCGGGCCCGGGGGATCAGCAGCCGGAACGCCAGCGCGGCGAGCAGCGCCATCACGGCCGAGACGGCCAGCCCCCAGCGCCAGCCCCAGGCGGCGCCGGCCCAGCCGGAGACCAGCCGTCCGCCCATCCCGCCGATCGAGTTGCCGGCCACGTACAGGCCCATCGCCGAGGCCAGCGCGCTCGGGTGGACCTCCTCGGCGAGGTACGCCATGGCGGTGGCCGGCAGTCCGGCCAGCGCCGCGCCCTGGACGGCGCGCAGCACCACCAGGGTGGTCAGGTCCGGGGCGAAGGGCAGGGTCAGGGCGAGCACCGAGGCGGCCAGGGTGGAGGCGGTCATCACCGCGGTCCGCCCGTACCGGTCGGAGAGCGCGCTGGCCGGGAGCAGCGCCAGGGCGAGGCCGAGGGTGGCCGCCGAGGCGGTCCAGCTGGCCTGTCCGGGCGTCAGGTCGAGGTCCGCCGAGAGGAGCGGCAGCAGTCCCTGGGTGGAGTAGAGGAGGACGAAGGTGGCGATGCCGGCGGCGAACAACGCGAGGTTGGCGTGCCGGAACGCGCGGTCGCCCGGGCGGTGGCGGAGTTCGGGGACGGGGGACACGGCGCGGGCGTCCGCGAGGGACGCCTCGGTACTGGCGGGCTGCATGGCTCGACGTTAGGATCGCCGCCGCTGATGCGTCCAATACATGAATGCGGGATGATCGATACCGTGACGTATGACAGCAGCTCGCAGCCGGTCCGTCCCGTCGAGCTCGACCCGGAGGCGGATGTGCTGCGCCTCGCACCGCAGTTGGCGCAGTTCGCGGCGGTCGCCCGGCTGGAGCACGTGACCCGGGCGGCGCAGCTGCTCGGCATGGAGCAGCCCACGCTGTCCCGGGCGGTCGCGCGGTTGGAGGCCGAGCTGGGGGTGGACCTGCTGGCCCGGCAGGGCCGTACCGTCCGGCTGACCCGCGCCGGGCGGCTGCTGCTGGGCTCGGTGGAGCGGGCGCTGGCCGAACTGGAGCGCGGCGCCGACGCGGCCCGGGCCGAGGCCGACCCGGCGGCCGGCCGGGTGGCGTTCGGCTTCCTGCACACCATGGGGACGGACGCGGTGCCCGCCCTGCTCCGGGGCTTTCGCGCCGGGCACCCGCGGGTGCGCTTCCAGCTGGTGCAGGACTACGTCGCCGCGATGCTGGAGCGGCTGCGCGCCGGCGAACTGGACCTGTGCCTGGTCTCGCCGCTGCCCGACGCGCCGGACCTGACCGCCCGAGCCCTCGACGAGCAGCGGCTGCACCTGGTCGTCCCGGCCGACCACCGGCTGGCCGGCCGCCGCCGGATCCGGCTCGCCGAGGTCGCGGACGAGCCGTGGGTGGCCGTCGAGGAGGGGTACGGGCTGCGCGTGATCACCGACGGGTTCTGCGCCGAGGCGGGGTTCGTGCCCCGGATCGCCTTCGAGGGCGAGGAGGCCGAGACCCTGCGCGGCCTGGTCGCCGCCGGGCTCGGGGTGGCGCTGCTGCCGCCCGCGCTGGTACCCCGGCCCGGGGTGGTGGAGCTGGAGGTCACTGCCCCGCGGACCCGCCGGGCGATCGGGCTGGCCTGGGTGGCCGGGCGGCCGCTGACCCCGCCGGTCGAGGCGTTCCGGGACTTCGTGCTCTCCCGCCGCGGGCGGCTGCTGGAGCACGACTGAGCGGGGACGCGACCGAGCCGGGACACGACCGAGCCGGGGCGCGGCGTGCGTCCTCGGGCTGCTCCGGATGCGGTACGGCTGCGGCGCGGCCGGCCGGTCGGCGCCCCGGCCGCGCGTAGCATCCAGGCGTGATCAACGGTGCGCATGTGATCGTCTACAGCCGTGACGCCGAGGCCGACCGGGCGTTCCTGCGGGACGTGCTGGAGTGGCCGCACGTGGACGCGGGCGGGGGCTGGCTGATCTTCCGGCTGCCGCCCGCCGAGGTGGCGGTCCACCCGGCGGACGGGCCGTCCCACGAGCTCTACCTGATGTGCTCGGACCTGGCCGCCACTATGGAGCAACTGGCCGCCAGGGGAGTGGAGTTCACTGCCCCGGTGAGCGAGGCCCGGTGGGGCCGGACGACCGCCCTTCGGCTGCCGGGCGGCGGTGAGGTCGGGCTGTACGAGCCGCGCCACCCCACCGCGCACGGCGGCTGAGCGTACGCGCCGCCGGGTGTCAGCCGGCCAGCACCCGGCCGAGTCGGTCGAGCACGTCCGGCCAGCCCCGGCCCATGCCCTCCAGCGCGGTCCGGCCGAGCGGGGAGGCCAGGTCGAAGCCGGCGTGCTCCAGGAACAGCCGGGTGCCCTCGCCCTCCGGCGCCAGCCGCCAGGTCAGCGTGGTGTCGAGGGAGCCCTCGGCGAAGGAGTAGCGCAGCATCCGCTCCGGCTCCACGGCGAGGACCATGCAGGGCTGCTGCCCCCAGGGGCCCATGTCCAGGGTGAAGCGGTGGCCGACCTCGGCGCGGACGTCCCCGGCGGCCCACCAGCGGGCGTGCTGCTCGGGGTCGGTGAGGGCGTGCCAGACCCGGGCGGGCGGGTGCGGGAGGAAGACGTCGAGGTGGATGGCGGGGGAGTCGGGGGAGTCGGGGGAGTCGGTCATCGGGATCCGTCCGGGTCGGGGGAGTCGGCGGGGCGGGGGACGTCGTCCGCCTCGGCGTCGAGGAGGGCGCCGAGGGCGTCCAGGCGGCCGCGCCAGTAGTTCTCGAAGGGGTGCAGCCACCGGCCGACCTCGGCCAGCGGCCGCGGGTCGAGGTGGTAGTAGCGCTTCCGACCGCGCGGCTCCTCGCGGACCAGGCCGACCTGGCGCAGCACCTGCAGGTGCTCGGAGACGGCGGGACGGCTCAGGTCGAACCGTCCGGCCAGATCGCCCGCGGCGCGGGGACCGTCGAGCAGGGCGTCGAGCAGTCGGCGGCGGACGGGGTTGGCGAGTGCGCTGAAGACGTCGGGGGCCACGCCGGGACGATACGTCGGAGATTTCCGACAGGTCAAGCGTCGGAGAATTCCGACATGAGATGACTGGTGTGGCGAGTGGGAATCTACGCGCGTAGGAGCTACACTCCCGCAATGGAGAAGCAGATCCCTGCCACTGCGGGCACGACGGCCCCGCGCATTCCCACCCCCGAGCAGATCGCCCGCGCCCCCAAGGTGCTCCTGCACGACCACCTGGACGGCGGGCTCCGGCCCGAGACCATCGTCGAACTGGCCGCCGCCTGCGGCTACCAGGGCCTCCCCACCACCGACCCCAAGGAACTCGGCGTCTGGTTCCGCGAGGCCGCCGACTCCGGCTCGCTGGTCCGCTACCTGGAGACCTTCGCGCACACCTGCGCCGTCATGCAGACCCGTGACGCGCTGATCAAGGTCGCCGCCGACTGCGCCGAGGACCTGGCGGCCGACGGCGTCGTCTACGCCGAGGTCCGCTATGCCCCCGAGCAGCACCTGGAGGGCGGCCTGACCCTCGACGAGGTGGTCGACGCCGTCAACGAAGGCTTCCGCCTCGGCGAGGCCAACGCCCGCGCCAAGGGCCACCGGATCCGGGTCGGCACGCTGCTGACCGCGATGCGCCACGCGGCCCGCTCCCAGGAGATCGCCGAGCTGGCCAACCGCCACCGCGACCACGGCGTGGTCGGCTTCGACATCGCCGGAGCCGAGGCGGGCTACCCCCCCACCCGCCACCAGGCCGCCTTCGACTACCTCAAGGGCGAGAACAACCACTTCACGATCCACGCCGGCGAGGCCTTCGGCCTGCCCTCGATCTGGGAGGCCCTGCAGTGCTGCGGCGCCGACCGGCTCGGCCACGGCGTGCGGATCGTCGACGACATCACCGTGCACGAGGACGGCTCGGTCGAGCTCGGCCGGCTGGCCGCGTACGTCCGCGACAAGCGCATCCCGCTGGAGATGTGCCCGACCTCCAACCTGCAGACCGCCGCCGCGACCTCGTACGCCGAGCACCCGATCGGGCTGCTCAGCCGACTGAAGTTCCGGGTGACCGTCAACACCGACAACCGGCTGATGAGCGGCACCAGCATGAGCCAGGAGTTCCAGCACCTGGTGGACGCCTTCGGCTACACCCTGGGCGACATGGAGTGGTTCACCGTGAACGCCATGAAGTCCGCCTTCCTGCCCTTCGACGAGCGGCTCGCGATGATCAACGACGTGATCAAGCCGGGCTACGCCGAGCTCAAGGCGGAGTGGCTGTTCAGCCCGCGCGGCTGACACCTGCCCGGATGGGCGCCGGGCTGTCGCCGAGAGCCCGGCGCTCATCCGACTAATCAGTCGAGTGGGTGACGCTCCTTTGATCCTCACGAGTCCGTGTCACTACGGTGGGCCAGTCATTGATGACTCGGCGTAGTGGTGGGCGTCCCTCGGACGCGCGCCGGTGCGTCGTCCCGACCAGGACTCGAGGACGAACACATGAAGCAGGCCACTCTGAAGGCTGCCGGTACGGCCGCGCTGGGCGTCGCGATCGCCGCCGTCGCCGCGGGTTCCGCCTCTGCCGCCGCCCCTGGCGGTCTCGGACTGCCCACCAGCGCGCTCACCAACCCCGGTCTGGCGGGTGCCGCCACCGGCGCGGTGTCCAAGGTGCCCGGTGCCGACTCGGTGACGCAGGTGGCCGGCACCCTCAACCCGGGCGTGGCCAACTCGCTGGCCCCGGCGCCGGCCGCCGCTCCGGCCCAGGCCGCCCCCGCCCCGGCCGCCCCGGCGCCCGCCGCCGCTCCGGCCCAGGCCGCCCCCGTTGCCGCGCCCGCGCCGGCAGCCCCGGCCGCGCCGGAGATCGCCGCCCCCGCCACCGACGTCCCGGCGATGGACGCCCCGGGTGCCGAGCGGGTGCCGGCCGCGGCCCACGCGCCCGCGGCCGCCAACCGGATCGGCGGGCTGGACTCCGTCCCCGGCGGCCAGGGCCTGGCCAAGACCCCGGTCGGCGGCGTGGTCGGCACCCTCAGCAGCCTGAGCCCGACCGGCGGCGGCGCCCCGGGCCTGCCGGGCCTGGGCGGCTGACCACCGGCCCCACGCGTACGGCCGAGGGCCGCTTCCCGCACACTGCGGGAAGCGGCCCTCAGCCGTCGGCACACCGGCACCCGCCGGTCGCGGATCACGGCTCCTGGGGGAGCACCAGCCAGAGCGCCAGGTAGATCAGGAACTGCGGGCCGGGCAGCAGGCAGGACAGCAGGAACAGGATCCGGACGGTCCACGGGCTCAGGCCGAAGCGCTTGGCCAGCCCGGCGCAGACGCCGGCGATGACGCGGTTGTGGCGGGGGCGGGCGAGCGAACTCATGACGACTCCGAGGTCTGGTACCCGGCCGGTCCCTCCGGCGGGTGTGATTCCATCCTCCCCGCGCCGACCTGCGGATTCGTCAGCCCGGAAGCCGATCCCGACCCCCGAAGTCCGCCCGGGGTCGCCCGCCGCCGGTCTCAGGGTCGTCTCAGGGCAGGACCCCGACCTCGGGCCGCGGGGCTCCGGTCATCACGCCGTCCAGGCATCCGTCTTCACACCGTCCACGCATCCGCTGCGAGCCCGTGGAAGCGGTCGGCGCCCGGGTGCCGACCAGGAGCGCTGGAACCGGGCCGATGGTCCGTCACCGCTCCCGGTGCCGGACGGTAGTTGCCGGACGGCGGGGCGACTGCCCGGGCGAAGGGTGTGCGCCGGTGTCCGGATCGCGCTTTTGGTGGCATGTAAAGGCCGGGTAATCGGCTCCGGGGTGCTGTCCGGGAACCTGGGAGCCGGATGAGAAAGTGTGCCCGCCGCCCGTGCGTTCGGGGCCGGGCCGTGCGTGACGGGGTGCCGCGCGGTGGCGCCGTGGGCGAGCGACACCACAGTTCTCTCGCAAAGGATCGTCATGCGTCTTTCCCGGCTGCTCGCCGCCGCCCTGGTCACCTCGGTCGCCTCGGTGGGCGTCGCCGCCTGCGGGCCCACGGAGGAGAAGAAGAGCGCGGACGCCGCCCCGGCCGCGGCCTCGCCGTCGCCGAGCGGTGCCGCCGCGCTGTCGGCGGCCGACCTGATCAAGAAGGCCGAGGAGGCGAACGCCAAGGTCACCTCCGTGAAGCTGACCTTCGACGTGACCTCGGAGGGCACCCACGTGTCCGGCACGGTCGCCGAGGACAAGTCCGGCAACTGCGTGGGTCAGGTGAGCCAGGGCGACCAGGGCGGCTTCGACCTGATGCGCTCCGGCACCACGGTGTGGCTGAAGCCGGACCAGGTCTTCTGGGAGAAGTCGATCGGCGCCGGGACGTCGAAGACCATGGCCGGCAAGTGGCTGAAGGGCGGCGGGGACAACGCCGCGGTCAAGGGCATGGCCACCTTCTGCGACATGGGCCTGGAGGCGCTGAAGCAGCTGGGCAAGAAGGAGGACGGCAGCGACGACACCGCCGGCGCGGTCAAGGGCGGGACCAAGCAGGTCGGTTCGGCGAACGCGGTGGTGATCACCGACAAGGACGGCGACACCTCCGCCGAGATCGCGATCGCCGCCGAGGGCGAGCCCTACCTGCTGGAGATGACCGTCACCGGCAAGGAGCCCGCGACGATGACGTTCACCGACTTCGAGAAGCCGGTGACGGTCACCCCGCCGCCGGCTGCCCAGGTGGTCGATGCATCGAAGTACCTGAAGGGCTGAGCACGGCGCTGATCAGCGGGCCCGTCGTCGTACCGGAGTTCGGTGCGGCGGCGGGCCCGTCGGTCTTTGCGGCCCGGTCGGCCCGGTCGGCCCGGTCTGCGCGGGCGGGACGGTGCGCGGACAGCGCCCGCAGCGGCGGGAGCACCAGCAGGTGGCAGAGTGCGGCGCCGACCGTGCCGAGCAGGATGTCGTCCACGTCGAGGACGTGGCCCGGGGCCCAGCCCTCGATGATCTCCAGGCCGGTGGCGAGCAGCGCGACCGCGCCGGTGGTGCGCAGGAAGGACGGCAGCCAGCGGGTGTGCAGGCGTCCGCCGGCGAGCGGGATCAGCACGCCGACCGGCGCCAGCGGCAGCAGTCCGGCGGCGAGGCGGCGGACCGCGGCGAACCCGCCGAGGTCCAGCGCGTGGTGGACGGAGGCCAGCGGGGTGAGGTTGGCGGGCTCGGTCCAGCTCACCGGGACGGGGCGGAGCGAGAGCCAGGTCAGGACGGCCAGGTGGACGGCCAGCAGCACCCGGGCCACCGTGCGGAGCGGACGGGACGCTCCCGGCCCGGTCGCCTGCTCGGCAGGCCGGTCCTCGACGGGAATTCCGGTTCGCGCGGTGGTGCCATGTCGGTGCACGTCCCCCAGGACGCGCGCCCGGGCCGGGGCGGTTCCATCCGCTTCGGTCAGGGGCAGTGGCTGGGCGAGGCCGAGGCGCTGAACAGCGCCGACGGGCTCTTGGCGGCCGGAGCGGTCACCGAGGGGGCGGCCGAGGCGCCACCGGTCGCGCGCGCCGAGCCGGGCGCCGAGCCGGGCGCCGACGCGCCCGGGGTCGTCGACGGGGCGGGCGCGGGGGAGGCCCCGGACGGGCTGCTGGGCGCGTTCGGCACCTGCACCGGGGACGGGCAGGCGGTCCGGCTGGCCGGGGCGCCCGCGTCCACCGGGACGGCGGTGGGGCGGATGCCGCAGCCGGCCAGGGCGAGTTGGGCGACCAGCGCGAGGGCGGTCAGCGGGAGGGCGCGACGGGGGTTCACTTCGGTTCTTCCTTGCTCGCCGCACCGTCGGCGGCGCCCGCGCCCCCCGCGCGGTCCTGGCGGTCGGGGCAGTCGGGGTCTTCGGCGGTGGGCGGGGTGAGCGGCAGGGTGAGGGTGAACACCGCGCCGCCCGCCGCGCCGTTGGCGGCGGTGATGGCGCCGCCGTGGATCTGCGCGTTGGCCATCGCGATGGACAGGCCCAGGCCGCTGCCCTCGGACCGGGCACGGCCCTTGTCGGCCTTGTAGAAGCGGTCGAAGACGTGCGGCAGCACGTCCTCGGGGATGCCGGGGCCGCTGTCGGAGACCTCGACCACGACGGTGTCGTCCGTCTGCCGGACCTTCACCCGCACCGGCGAGCCGCCGTGCTTGAGGGCGTTGCCGATCAGGTTGGCGAACACCACGTCGAGGCGGCGCGGGTCGACCACGGCGCGGATGCCGCGCGGGGCGTCCACCTCGACCGCGTCGTACCAGGCACGGCCGTCGATGCAGGACATGATCAGGTCGGCGATGTCCACCTCGTCGGCGACCAGCCGGGCCGTGCCGGCGTCGAAGCGGGTCACCTCCATCAGGTTCTCCACCAGGTCCGACAGTCGCCGGGTCTCGCTGACCACGATCCGCACCGCGGGCTCGATCATCGGGTCGAGCGAGTCCGCCTCGTCCTCCAGGATGTCGGTGACGGCGGTCATCGCGGTGAGCGGGGTGCGCAGCTCGTGCGACATGTCGGCGACGAACCGCCGGGACTGCGCCTCCCGCGCGGAGAGTTCGGTGACCTGCGCGGAGAGCGACTCGGCGGCCATGTTGAAGGTCCGTGCTAGGTCGGCGAGTTCGTCGCCGCCCTCGACCTCCAGCCGGGTGTCCAGCTTGCCCTCGCCGAGCTGCCGGGCGGCCTCGCCCAGCCGCTTGACCGGGCGCAGCACGGTGGCCGACGCGGCCTGCGCGAGCAGCGCCGAGCCGATCAGGGCGAGCAGGGTGGCGATCGCCAGCGACCAGGCGAGGGTGTTGAGATCGGCGCGCTCGTTCTGCAGCGACTTGAACATGTAGGCGGTCGGCCCGGTCGGCACCACCCGGGTGCCGCCGACCACGTACGGGCCGTCCAGGTTCACCCGCTGCCAGTACAGGTGGTACGGGTACGGATTGCCGGGGCCGGTCTCCCGCGGCCTGGCGACCGCGGCGCGCAGCGAGGCCGGCACCTGCGCGGTGGAGAACCGGGCCGGGTCGGACGAGGCGACGCAACCGGGCAGCGCGTCGTCGACCACCACCACGTCGTAGTTCAGACCCGAACTGGCCACCTGCACGGCCAGATTGGTGAGGTCCGGGCAGCTCGCGCCGAGCGGGAGCGCGGAGACGTTGCGGGTCAGCGAGACCCGGAAGTCGTTCAGCGCGGTGTCCTGGGCACGCTTGAGCACCGCGTCCCGGTTCAGCCAGTAGGCGATTCCGGACGCGGACACCGCGGTGACCAGCGCGACGGCGGCGAACACCGCGATCAGGCGCACCCGCAGCGAGCGCAGGCGTCGCCAGGGCCCCGACCGGAACCGGCGCGGAGTCGATAGGTCAGTCAACAAGTTCTCGCAGAGCTCGGGGAGTCAGGCACTCACGCGGGCGGATCGAGTCGGTAGCCGACCCCGCGCACGGTGCGGATCAGCGTCGGGGCCGACGGCACGTCCTCGACCTTCGCCCGCAGCCGCTGCACGCAGGCGTCGACCAGCCGGGAGTCTCCCAGGTAGTCGTGCTCCCACACCAGACGCAGCAGTTGCTGCCGGGAGAGCGCCTGGCCCGGGCGCCGGCTGAGCTCCAGCAGCAGCCGCAGCTCCGTCGGGGTCAGCTGCAGGTCCTGGCCGTCCTTGGTGACGGTCATCGCCGAGCGGTCGATCACCAGGCTGCCGTACGCGGCCGAGTCGGAGTTCTCCCGCTCGCCGCGGCGCAGCACCGCCCGGATCCGGGCGTCCAGCACCCGGGCCTGGACCGGCTTGACCACGTAGTCGTCGGCGCCGGACTCCAGCCCCACCACCACGTCGATGTCGTCCGAGCGCGCGGTCAGCAGGATGATCGGCAGCTGGTCGCTGCGCCGGATCCGACGGCAGACCTCGAATCCGTCGATGCCCGGGAGCATCACGTCCAGCACGATCAGGTCCGGACGCTGCTCCTTGAAGAGCTTCAGGCCGTCCTCGCCCGAGGCGGCGGTGGCCACACGGTGGCCCTGGCGGGTGAGGGCGAGTTCGAGACCGGTCCGGATGGCGTCGTCGTCCTCGATCAGAAGCAGGAAAGGCACGGGCTCATTCTGGCCCAAGCGGAGCAGCGAAGCACCCACCCGGGGGATCCGGATAACCATCTGGCGCCTCCCGGGAACCGGAGCCGCCGATTCTGACGTCCGCCCGGATGATCCCCTGTGGACCGAGGCCCCGGAGCTTGTGACACCGCTGTGACAGTCGGCGGACACCGCCATGACGAGCAGCGGGCAGGATTTTCCTTGTCGCCAGGACGACGCACCAGGTCACCACCGGTGCGGAGGCGGCGAACAGATCCGCTCGTACCGAACATGGGGGTGCACGATGACCGCAACGCTGATGACCCGTACCGGGGCACGGTCAGCCACCGGCTCGCTGCACGTGCGGTACGAGGCGCGGACGGACCGGACTTCCGGCGCCGTGGTCGTACGGGGGTGCGCACACAGCGTCGGAGCCCGCCGTCAGGCGGGTGGGGGCAAGGGTGGGGAGCTGTACGGAGTCGGTCGCATGGGGAGTGCGACCGAATCCGGCCCCTCCAGCACCAGCGAGGCCGAGTTCACCGCCTACGTGCAGGAGCGCCGGGCCTCCCTCTACGCGACCGCCTACCACCTGACGGGCGACCGCTACGAGGCCGAGGACCTGCTGCAGAGCGCGCTGTTCTCCACCTACCGCGCCTGGGACCGGATCACCGACAAGGCCGCGGTCGGCGGGTACCTCCGCCGCACCATGACCAACCTGCACATCTCCGCCTGGCGGCGCCGCAAGGTCAACGAGTACCCGACCGAGGAGCTGCCGGAGACGGCCGGCGACACCGACGCCATGGGCGGCACCGAGCTGCGCGCCGTGCTCTGGCAGGCGCTCGCCAAGCTCCCGGAGAACCAGCGCACCATGCTGGTGCTGCGCTACTACGAGGGCCGGACCGATCCGGAGATCGCCGACATCCTCGGCATCAGCGTCGGCACCGTGAAGAGCTCCATCTGGCGCGCACTGCGCCGGCTGCGCGACGACGACCAGCTGAACCGCACCGGCGACACCGTGCACGCCTTCGGCGAGCTGGTGGCCTGAGGCGGCAGCCGCCGAGAATATCTGAGAACTCCCGTCGGGGGACGGGTGAATGAGGCCGGGACACCGGCCGTCGGCTCGGGGGAGCGACGGCCTGGGGGGTAGTCCCGGCCACTGAGGACGGGCCCGGTGCAGGGGGGAGAAGCACCGGGTCCGTCCGCTTTTCCCGTTCGCCTTGCTGGCCCGTCCGGATCCCGTCCGGATCCCGTCCGGATCCCGTCCGGATCCCGTCCGGATCCCGTCCGGATCCCGTCCGGATCCCGTCCGGATCCCGTCCGGATCCCGTCCGGTTTCCGTCCGGTTTCCTCGGTCCGGCCTGCGCGGTGCTGGCCGAGCGGGGGCCGCGACGCCCACCATGGGTGGTCGGATGCCGCACGCCGGCCGACCGCGAAAGGCACGGGCCCCATGCGCGACGACCTGATCGGACTCTTCCCACCCGGCACCCGGCTCGACGGGGACGGCACCCTGCTGATCGGCGGCTGCCCGGTGACCGACCTGGCCGAGCGGTACGGCACCCCCGCCCTGCTGGTCGACGAGGGCGCGCTGCGGGCCCGGGCCCGCGCGTACGCCGACGGGCTGGCCGCCCGGTGGCCGAACTCGCGGGTCGTCTTCGCCTCCAAGGCGTTCCCCTGCACCGCGGTCTACCGGCTGATGGCCGAGGAGGGCCTCGGCGCGGACGTGGCCGGCGGCGGCGAGCTGGCCCTCGCCCTGGCCGCCGGCACCGACCCGGCCGCCCTGGTGGTGCACGGCAACGCCAGGACCACGGCCGAGCTTCGGGCGGCCGTCGAGGCCGGGGCCGGACTGATCGTCGTCGACGGCTTCGACGACATCGACCGGCTGGAGCGGATCCTCGCCGACGACCGCTGCGTCCCGGCCAGCGGGGAGCAGGGCGTACTGGTCCGGGTCACCCCGGACATCCGGCCCGCCACCCACGCGGCCGTCTCCACCGGCCAGGCCGACTCCAAGTTCGGCCTGCTGCCGGCGCCGGCGAAGGAGGCGATCGCCCGGCTGCGCGGAAGCGACCGGCTGCGCCTGGACGGCGTGCACGTCCACATCGGCTCGCAGATCCTCGACACCGAACCGTTCCGCCGGGCCGTCGAGGCGGTCGCCGCCCTCGGCGACTTCGCCGTCTACGACCTCGGCGGAGGCCTCGGCGCCCGCTACAGCTACGACGACCACCCGCCGAGCGTCGCCGCCTACCTGGACGCCCTCATCGGCGCCGCGCGCGGCGTCCTGCCCGCCACCGCCCGGATCCTGATCGAGCCGGGCCGGTCGATGGTGGCCGAGGCCGGCGTCTCCCTCTACCGGGCGGTCACCGTCAAGCGCGGCGCCGGCGCGACCTTCGTCGCGGTCGACGGCGGCATGGGCGACAACCTGGAGGTCTCCCTCTACCGGCAGCGCTTCGAGGCCACCGTGGCCACCCGGGTCGGCGGCGGCGAGACCTGCCGTCTGGTCGGCCGGCACTGCGAGTCCGGCGACGAACTCGTCACCGGCGTCCCGCTGCGCGACCCGCGCCCCGGCGACCTGATCGCCGTCCCGGCCACCGGCGCCTACACGTACGCGCTCAGCAACAACTACAACGGCGCGCTCCGGCCACCGGTGGTGTTCTGCCGCGACGGACGGCACCGGGCGGTGGTGCGCCGGGAGACGTACGCGGACCTGCTGCGCCGCGATCTGTGAGCGGCCGCGGACCGCGAGCGGGTGACCGCGCGGGCGGCGGGGGCGGGTACTGGTACGGCTCGGGGGCGGGGTGGGTACAGGTACGGCCAGGGGGCGGGTCAGGCGCGCAGCGCGAGCGACTCCTGGCGGGCGACGGCGTGGACACGGCGCTCGGCCTCCAGCCCGTCGCAGGCGTACGCGCCGAGCTCGACCTGGCGGGCCACGATGCCGCGTTCGGCCCGCATCAGGCGCCAGCCGCGCCGCACCAGGTACGGCAGGGACTTGCGGCCCTCGCGGACGTCCCGGCCGAAGCGGCGCCAGGCGGTGGTCAGCGGCCCGTTGCGCAGGCACAGCGCGTCGCCCAGCAAGCCCTCGGCCCGGCACTGCTCGACTATCTCCGCGGCGAAGATGCCCTCGGCGATGAAGGCGGGCGCCTCGCCGAGCTCCAGCGCGTGGGTGCCGATCCGGCCGTTGTCCGGGATCGAGTACACGGGCACCTCGGCCCGGCCGGTATCGGCCAGCTGCCGGATCGCGGCCAGCGCCTCCTCGCGGTGCCAGGAGAGCGGGGAGTCCCAGTCGGTGCCGCCGTCCGCGAACTGCGGCAGCGTCGGGTCGTCGCCGTCCTTGTAGAAGTCGTCGAGCTGGAGCACCGGCAGGCCGCTGCGCTCGGCCAGTGAGGACTTCCCCGATCCCGACGGTCCCGAGAGCAGGATCACGCGGGCACGGGAGGTCGCACGACGATTCAGCGGGGAGTCACTCACGAGACACCAGTCTGACGCATCGGAACCCCCAGCCGAAACCCGCCGGTCAGCGGACGCCGGCCAGCCCGAGTCTCAGCGCCGGCAGGTACTGGCTGTGAACCTGCAGGTAGACCGGTGTTTCCCCGGCCGACGGGTGGTAGACGACGGCCGACCGGTCCTGGTCGTACCAGGCTTTCGGCTCCGGGTCGTGACGTTCGCCACCGACCGCGAACCGCAGGCACGGGTACGCCCGGGAGCCGAACGCGGCGGTCGGTCGGCCCGGCGTGAGCAGCACGCTGCCGTCGGTGTACCGGGCGGGCCAGCCGGGCCGCTCAGACCGGGCGGAGCACGGTATCCGGGCCGGCAGGCCCGTCTGCAGGCGGCGCCTTGCCCGGCGGGCGCGCACCGCCCGGAACGGTCCGTCCCCCACCAGTACCGCCACGTCGGCCAGGATCTCCCACACGGCCCCTCCCACGGTTGTCGTCGAGGGCTCCAGGATGGCCGCCGGCACCCCGTCCGCGCGTCCACCGATCGGCTGGACCCGCGACGACGAAAGTCGGACCCCGAGGCGTCCGAGCGGGCCCGGTACCCCGGACGATCGGCAGACCCGGTGGCAGCCGGTCGACGGACCCGACGGCGGCCGCTCGATCGGTCCGGGGGCAGACAGTCGACGGGCCCGCACCAGGGGGGGGAGAGTGCGGGCCCGTCACGGCCGTCCGGGCCCCCGGGGGGGGTTGGGGCACGGGGGACGGCCGGTCTGTGTGGAGTTGTCCCGGTCGGCGCCGCTCCGGGTCGACCGCGGAGGCTCAGATGCCCATCGGGTGCCAGACCGTCTTGGTCTCCAGGAACGAGAGCAGACGCTCGGTTCCGGGCGCATCGGTCCAGTCCAGTGCGGACTGGTCCTCGGCGGGCCGGAGCACTCGCTTCAATGTATCCGCGGCGGACGCCTCCAGGGCCGCCGCCGCGCCGGGACCCTCGACGGCGATCGCACCGGCCAGGTCGAGCGCGTTGATGTCCTGGTGCGAGGCCAGCGTCGGGGCGATGTCGGCGGTCCGGCCGGAGATAATGTTGACCACGCCGCCCGGCACGTCGGAGGTGGCCAGTACCTCGCCGAGCGAGAGCGCCGGCAGCGGCGCGTCGGCGGCCGCGGCCACCACGACGGTGTTGCCGGTGGCGATCGCCGGGGCGATCACCGACACCAGGCCGAGGAAGGAGAAGCCGGTGCCGCGCTGCGGCGCCACCACGCCGACCACACCGGTCGGCTCCGGGGTGGACAGGTTGAAGTACGGCCCGGCGACCGGGTTGGCGCCGCCCGCGATCTGGGCCACCTTGTCGGTCCAGCCCGCGTACCAGACCCAGCGGTCGATGGCGGCGTCCACCAGGGCGGCCGCCTTCTTGGCGCTCAGGCCCTCGGCCGTCGCCACCTCGGCGGTGAACTGCTCGCGGCGGCCCTGCAGCATCTCGGCGACCCGGTAGAGCACCTGGCCGCGGTTGTACGCGGTGGTGCCGGCCCAGCCCTTGACCGCCGCGCGAGCGGCGAGCACCGCGTCGCGGGTGTCCTTGCGGGTGCCGAGCGGGGCGTTGGCGAGCCACTGACCCTTGGAGTCCGTCACCTCGTACACCCGCCCGCTCTCGGACCGCGGGAACTTCCCGCCGACGTACAGCTTGTAGGTCTTGAGGACCTCAAGACGCGCGATGACATCAGACATCGAGGTAGGCCTCCAGACCGTGGCGGCCACCCTCGCGGCCGTAGCCCGACTCCTTGTAACCGCCGAACGGCGAGGTCGGGTCGAACTTGTTGAAGGTGTTCGCCCAGACGACGCCGGCCTTGAGCCGGTTCGCCATCCAGAGGATCCGCGAGCCCTTCTCGGTCCAGATGCCGGCCGACAGGCCGTACGGGGTGTTGTTGGCCTTCTCGACCGCCTCGGCGGGGGTGCGGAAGGTCAGCACCGACAGGACCGGCCCGAAGATCTCCTCCTGGGCGATCCGGTGGGCCTGGGACACGCCGGTGAACAGGGTCGGCCGGAACCAGAAGCCGTTGCCCGGCAGCTCGCACGCCGGCGACCAGCGCTCGGCGCCCTCGGCCTCGCCGGCCGCGGTCAGCGCGGTGATCCGGGCCAGCTGCTCGGCCGAGTTGATCGCGCCGATGTCGGTGTTCTTGTCCAGCGGGTCGCCGACCCGCAGGGTGCCCATCCGGCGCTTGAGCGCGTCCAGCAGCTCGTCCTGGATCGACTCCTGGACCAGCAGCCGGCTGCCCGCGCAGCACACGTGGCCCTGGTTGAAGAAGATGCCGTTGACGATGCCCTCGACCGCCTGGTCGATCGGCGCGTCGTCGAAGACGATGTTGGCGGCCTTGCCGCCGAGCTCCAGCGAGAGCTTCTTGCGGGTGCCGGCCAGCTGCTTGGCGATCGCCCGGCCGACCGGGGTGGAGCCGGTGAAGGCCACCTTGTTGACGTCCGGGTGCGCGGTCAGCGCCGCGCCGGTCCGCCCGTCACCGGTGACGATGTTGACCACGCCCTTGGGCAGGCCCGCCTGGCGGCAGATCTCGGCGAAGCGCAGCGCGGTCAGCGGGGTGGTCTCGGCCGGCTTCAGCACCACCGTGTTGCCGGTGGCCAGCGCCGGGGCGATCTTCCACGCCAGCATCAGCAGCGGGAAGTTCCACGGGATGACCTGGCCGGCCACGCCGAGCGGCTTCGGGTTGGCCCCGTAACCGGCGTAGTCCAGCTTGTCGGCCCAGCCCGCGTAGTAGAAGAAGTGCGCGGCGACCAGCGGCAGGTCGACGTCACGGGTCTCGCGGATCGGCTTGCCGTTGTCGATCGACTCCAGCACGGCCAGCTCGCGGGAGCGCTCCTGGACGATCCGGGCGATCCGGAACAGGTACTTGGCGCGCTCGCTGCCCGGCAGCGCCGACCAGTCGGCGAAGGCCTTGCGGGCGGCGGTGACCGCGCGGTCCACATCCTCGTCGGTGCCCTGCGCGAACTCCGCCAGCACCTGCTCGGTGGCCGGGTTGACGGTCTTCAGCGCCTCGCTGCCGGAGGAGTCGACGAACTCGCCGCCGATGAAGTGACCGTACGAGCTCGCGATGTCGCCGGCCGCGGCGGGCGACTCGGGAGCGGGGGCGTACTCGAAGAGGCCGGACTTCTTCACCGGCTCCTCGACGTTCTTGTTCTTGGCCATGTTCCTCAGTCCACCGTCACGTAGTCGGGACCGGAGTACCGTCCGGTGGTCAGCTTCTGGCGCTGCATCAGCAGGTCGTTGAGCAGGCTGGAGGCACCGAAGCGGAACCAGTGCGGGGTCAGCCAGTCGTCGCCCAGGGTCTCGTTCACCATCACCAGGTACTTCATCGCGTCCTTGGTGGTGCGGATGCCGCCGGCCGGCTTCACGCCCACCTGGACTCCAGTCTGCGCCTTGAAGTCGCGGACGGCCTCGAGCATCAGCAGGGTCACCGGGGGAGTCGCGTTGACCGCGACCTTGCCGGTGGAGGTCTTGATGAAGTCGGCGCCGGCCAGCATCGCCAGCCAGGAGGCGCGGCGCACGTTGTCGTACGTCTGCAGCTCGCCGGTCTCGAAGATCACCTTCAGGTGGGCGGCGGTGCCGTCGGGACGCCTGCACGCCTCCTTGACGGCGACGATCTCGTTGAAGACGTCCAGGTAGCGGCCGGAGAGGAAGGCCCCCCGGTCGATCACCATGTCGATCTCGTCGGCGCCGGCGGCGACCGCGTCGGCGGTGTCGGCCAGCTTCACCGGGAGGGCGGCCCGGCCGGCCGGGAAGGCGGTGGCGACCGAGGCGACCTGGATCGCCGTGCCGCGCAGCGCGTCCTTGGCGGTGGCGACCATGTCCGGATAGACGCAGATCGCGGCCACCCGCGGGGTGCCCGGGTCGGACGGGTCGGGGGTGCGGCCCTTGGCGCAGAGCGCCCGGACCTTGCCGACCGTGTCCGCGCCTTCGAGCGTGGTCAGGTCGATCATCGAGATGGCCAGGTCGATGGCGTACGCCTTGGCCGTGGTCTTGATCGAACGGGTGCCGAGCGTGGCGGCGCGGGCCTCCAGGCCGACCTGGTCGACGCCGGGCAGGCCGTGCAGGAAGCGGCGGAGCGAGGCCTCGGACGCCGCAACGTCCGCGAGACCGCTGCCCGCAGCACCGGGGGCATTGGCTGCAAGAGTGGACATAGTCACCAGAGCAGCATATCTACGCGCGTAGGAGGGCGGTAGGGGAGGGCGGTTTCGATGCGGGACCGAGATATCCGGGCGCAACCTGAGGTTGACAGTCGGAGGGTGTCAACCTACGGTTGACACATGGCGAACTCCGCGGGCAAGAACCCGCAGATCCGGCTCGACGACCTCATCGACGGCATCAAGAACACCCACCCCGAGGCGCTCGACCAGCTCACCAACGCGGTCCTCGTCGCCGAACACCTCGGCGACGTCGCGGACCACCTCATCGGCCACTTCGTCGACCAGGCCCGCCGCTCCGGCGCCTCCTGGACCGACATCGGCCGCAGCATGGGCGTCACCCGGCAGGCCGCCCAGAAGCGCTTCGTCCCCAAGGACCCGGCCGGCGGCGGCAACGACCTCGACCCCAGCCAGGGCTTCAACCGCTTCACCACCCGCGCCCGCCAGGTCGTCGTCGCCTCCCAGGAGGAGGCCCGGGCCGGTGGCCACCCCGAGATCCGCACCGAACACCTCGTCCTCGGCCTGCTCGCCGAACCGGAGGCGCTCGCCGCCGCCACCCTCGTCGGCCAGGGCGTCAGCCTCGACGCCGTCCGCGCCGCCGCCACCGAGCGGCTCCCCGAGCCCCAGGACGACCTCCCCGCCCTCATCCCCTTCGACGCCGGCGCCAAGAAGGTCCTCGAACTCACCTTCCGCGAGGCCCTCCGCCTCGGCCACAACTACGTCGGCACCGAGCACATCCTGCTCGCCCTCCTCGAACAGGAGGACGAGAACGGCGTCCTGGCCGGCCTCGGCCTCGACAAGGACACCGTCGGCCCCGCGGTCGAAACCGCCGTCGCCGCCGTCCTGGAGGCCCGCGAAGCCGGTGACGCCTGAGCGGGCTCAGCGCTCGTCGGCGTGCCTGACCAGCACCTCGTGCGCGACCCGCGACAGCTGCTCCGGACTGGGCAGCAGCGGCCGCATCTCGGCGGGGAGCGTCTGGTACGTCGTCACCGCGAGCGGCTGGGCGGTGCCACCTCCTCGTCCCGGTGCGCGGCGATCAGGACGCCCAGCGTCCGGTCGTCGCGCTCGGGGTCGCGGACCTTGTCGTTGTTGAGTGCGAGGGCCTGCCGGAGGTGGAGCTCCGTCTGGATGTGATGGATCAGGACGTTGCGCGACCAGCCGTGCTGGACTGCCTGCTGGGCGTAGAAATCCCTGGTCGGACGGTCGTCCAGGGAGTCGAGAAGGGTCCGGATGTGGCCCCACGGCAATTGGGCCACAGCTTGTGGCCTAATTTCCTCGGGCCAGACAGCAGCCATGTGCTGCATGTACCGGAGCGACCGGGGAGAGTAGCCCCGTTGGCCGGGAAAGCTGGTGCGGAGATCCAGCGAGAGTCGGTCGACGACTTTGGTGCCCCACCGCTCCTGGGCCTGCCGCTCGAGAATGATGCGGCCGATCCGCCAGTAGTGGGTGATGAGTTCGGTGTCCACCACCCGGTGCACCCGGACGTGGGCCGGCCGCTTCGATCTCGGCCAAAGCGGTACCTACTCGCCGGTAATAATTTGCGCCGCAGGCTGCGGCGCAAATTGTCACCGGCAGGTAGCTGGAGACAATGGGCGCGTGAGTGGTGAGGAGAAGCAGCCCGTAGCGAAGAAGCGGACCGGTCGGCGGCCCGGGGGTGAGGACACCCGGGGGGCCGTGTTGGCGGCGGCGCGGGCGGAGTTCGGGGCGCGCGGGTACCAGAAGGCCAGCATGCGGGCGATCGCCCGGGCGGCGGGGGTGGATGCGGCGCTGTTGCACCACTACTTCGGCAGCAAGGACCGCCTGTTCATGGCGGCGCTGGAGTTCCCGATCGATCCGCGGGTGGTGGTGGAGCGGGTGCTGGCGGGGGACCGGGCGACGGTCGGGGAGCGGGTGGCGGCGTTCGTGCTGGGGCTGTGGGAGCAGCCGGCGGTGCGGGACCGGCTGCTGGCGCTGTTGCGGACGGCGGCGGCGAGCGAGGAGGTCGCGGCGCTGGTCCGCGGCTTCATGGTGACCGAGCTGGTGGGCCGGTTGGCGGCCGAACTCGATGTCGATCAACCGGAGTTGCGGGTCGAGTTGGTGATGTCGCAGATCGTCGGCCTGGCGATGGCCCGGTACGTGATCGGGGCGGAGCCGCTGGCGTCGGCCGCGCCGGAGGAGATCCTCCCGCTGCTGGGCCGGACGGTGCAGCTCTATCTGGCGGCCCCCTGAGCGGACGTACCGTCAGGACTCGGCCCGCAGGTCTCTTGTCACAATCGGTTTGCAATGCAAAGCTGACTGCATGACAGATGCCTCGGTGCCGTCGTTCGGCACTCCTCGTGAAGTCCTGTCCGGGCTCGGCGACTTGACCCGCAAGGTCCGGGCCGCGCAGCGCGCCACCTGGTTCCCCCTGCTGCTGCTCGGGGTGCTCACGCTGGGCGGGATCCTGGTCGGCCGCCTCACCTTCAGGATCGAGACCGTCCCCTGTCCGGCGGGCGACGCCGCGGCGGGCGGCTGCACCCAGGTGGCGCAGGGCTCGCCGCTCTACTGGCTGATCGGGCTCGCCCTCGCCTACGCCGCGACGGCGTACTTCTCCATCCGCCGTTCCCGCGAGCGCGGGGTCGGCAGTCCGGTCCGTCCGTACGTCGTCACCGGGATCGTCCTGGTCGGGGTGGTGAGCGCCACCACGTTCTGGGCCGTCCGCCACGGGATGCCGAAGCCCGGCGAACCGCTCGACTTCTGGGGCCTGCACCTCGACCCCGGCTCGGAGGCGGTCGCGATCCTCCAGCGGCTCATCGGGAACGCCGTGGCCGTCGGTCTGCCGCTGTTGGTGCTGGCCTGGGTGGAGCGCAGCCGCGCCCTGCTGCTGCTCGCTGCGGTGTACCTGGCCATCGAGCTGGTGCCGCTCACCACCGGCTGGTCAGGGATCCCGTCCACCTCGCCCTGGTCGGCCGTGCCCCGCTACGGCGTCCCCGGTGTGCTCCTCCTGCTGGGTGCCCTCGGCTTCGCGCTGGCCGAGCTGCCCCGCCGGCGTACCGCGTCATGACCGATCAGCTCGACCCGCACCCCGCCATCGGCCTGGACGACGTCGTCCACCAGCGCGTCCGACTCGGCATCCTCACCGTCGCCCACCAGGCGCGCAGGGTCGAGTTCGGCTTCCTGCGCACGGCGCTGGGCCTCACGGCCGGAAATCTCAGCCAGCACCTGACCGTCCTGGAGAAGGCCGGGCTGGTGGAGATCGAGAAGGGCTACGAGGGCAAGCGCGCCCGGACCTGGCTCTCCCTGACCCCGGCGGGCCGCCGCGCCCTCCAGGAGGAGGTCGCCCAGCTGAAGCGCCTCATCCAGCAGATCGAGCAGGGCGGTCCGGCCTCCGACGTGTAGGGCCTGCCCGCAGTCGGCGTCCCCCGATCCGCCGGTGAAACGCCGCGCACGCCCCTTGACCGGCACCCGTGCGTCGCGCAAAACTCATCACATGATGAATTCCTCACCGGCGGGTCCCGGGCCCGCCGCCCCCGCCGCCACCGCGACCGCCGCACCCGCGGTCCGGGTCGAGGGGCTGACCGTCGTCCGCGGCGGCCGTACCGTCCTGCACGGGCTCGACCTGGAGGTCGCGCGCGGTTCGATCACCGGCCTGCTCGGGCCGAGCGGATGCGGCAAGAGCACGCTGCTGCGCGCGATCGTCGGCGTGCAGCGGACCGCCGGCGGCCGGGTGGAGGTGCTCGGCGAGCCGGCCGGCGGCGCGGGGCTGCGGCACCGGGTCGGGTACGTGACCCAGGCGCCGTCGGTGTACGGCGACCTCTCGGTGATCGAGAACCTGGACTACTTCGCAGCCGTGCTCGGCGCCCCCCGCACCGACCCGGCCCGGGTGATCGCCCAGGTCGGACTGGCGGGCCACGAGCGGGACACGGCGGACCGGCTGTCCGGCGGGCAGCGAGCCCGGGTGTCACTGGCGGCGGCGCTGCTCGGCACCCCCGAACTGCTGGTCCTGGACGAGCCCACGGTCGGGCTCGACCCGGTGCTGCGCCAGGACCTGTGGCGGCTCTTCCGCAGCCTCGCCGACCAGGGCGCCACCCTGCTGGTCTCCAGCCACGTGATGGACGAGGCCACCCGCTGCGACCGGCTGCTGCTGATGCGCGAGGGCCGGCTGCTGGCCGACGACACCCCGGCCGAACTGCTCCGGTCGACCGGCACCGCCGACATCGACAGCGCCTTCCTCGACCTGGTGGAGAGCACCCGATGAACCTCACCCGCACCCTGGCCACCGCCCGCCGCGTCCTCGCCCAGCTGCGCCACGACCCGCGCACGGTCGCCCTGCTGCTGGTCGTCCCCTGCGTGCTGCTGGTGCTGCTGAAGTACATGTTCGACGCACAGCCGGGCACCTTCGACCGGATCGGCCCCGAACTGCTCGGCGTCTTCCCGCTGATGGTGATGTTCCTGGTCACCTCGGTGGCGATGCTGCGCGAGCGCACCAGCGGCACCCTGGAGCGGCTGCTGACCATGCCGATCGGCAAGCTGGACCTGCTGCTCGGCTACGCGATCGCCTTCGGCGTGGTCGCCCTGGTGCAGGCGGCCCTGGCCTCGGCGCTGACCATCGGGGTGCTCGGACTCGACCTCGCCGGTCCGACCTGGGCGGTGTTCGCCGTGGCGGTGGCCGACGGGCTGCTCGGCATGGCGCTGGGCCTGCTGGTCTCGGCGTTCGCCTCGACCGAGTTCCAGGCGGTGCAGTTCCTGCCCGCCGTCCTGCTGCCCCAACTGCTGCTGTGCGGACTGTTCGGACCGCGCGAGGACATGGCGACGGTGCTGCGCTGGATCTCCGACGTCCTGCCGCTGTCCTACGCGGTGGACGCGATGAGCCGGCTCACCACCACCACCGGCGTGGCCGGCCGCACCGTGCTGGACCTCGCCGTGGTCGGGGCCTGCGCCTTCGCCGCCCTCGCCCTCGGCGCGGCCACCCTGCGCCGCCGCACCCCCTGATCCCTTGGCCGGGATTTGACCAACTCTTGGGCGAGGGAGGGCGATCGGACCATTGAGCGGCACACGGACCGCTCTCTACACTCGCCGCCGTCCGGGGCTCTCGAGCCCCGGGCGTACCCCTCGTACCCGGTGCGGCACCTCCGCGCCGGGTTTTGGGGCCAGCAAGTCCCCTGACCACCCTCAAGGAGGACTCTTGAAGGCTCCCATCGTGCGTCGGCTGCTGCTCGCGGGGGTGAGCACCCTGGCCCTCGCCGCCACCGGTGTGCTCGCCTCGCCCACCGGCCGTGCGAACGCCACGAGTTACCCGCTGCTCAGACCGACGGTGGCCGAGTACGCCCAGGTCTCCACCGGTGAGACCCCGCCGAGCCAGGCGCAGTGCGCCGCGGCCGGCCGCCGCTGCTTCGCCCCGCAGGCGGTCCGCGCCGCCTACAACCTCGGCCCGCTGTACGCCGGCGGGTTCGACGGGTCGGGCCAGACCATCGCCATCGTCGACGCCTACGGCAGCGACACCATGGCCCACGACCTGCACGTCTTCGACCAGGCCTTCGGGCTGCAGCCGATGTGCGGTGAGGAGGGCGTGACCTGCGCGCCCGGCCTGCCGACCTTCAGCGAGCTGCACGTCCAGGGCTCGCCCGACACCAAGGCCCCGCCGGAGAAGGCCAAGAGCCCCGGCCAGGAGGACAAGAGCGCCTGGGCCCTGGAGGTCGCGCTGGACGTGGAGACCGCCCACGCCATCGCGCCGAAGGCCAACATCCTGCTGGTCTCCACCCCGACCGCCGAGACCCTCGGCGTCCAGGGCTTCCCGCAGATGATGAACGCCGAGCAGTACGTGGTCGACCACCACCTGGCGACCGTGATCTCCCAGTCCTTCGCCTCCGCGGAGGGCGCGTTCGGCAGCGCCCAGTCGATCGAGAACCTCCGGCACGCGTACAAGTCGGCGGCGGCGGGCGGCGTCACCGTCCTCGGCTCGTCCGGTGACGACGGCTCCATGGGCTCCAAGAAGACCCCGGTCGGCGGCAAGGGCGGCACCACGCTGCCCGACCCGGCCGTCGAGTGGCCCGCCTCCGACCCGCTGGTCACCGGCGTCGGCGGCACCTACCTGTGCACCGACCCGAACGCCACCTCCGGCCGGACCGCCGACTCCGCCTCCCAGCCCGCCAAGTGCCAGGCCAACCCCGGTGCGGCCGAGGTCGGTTGGACGTTCTCCGGCGGCGGCTTCAGCCAGGTCTTCGACCGTCCCGCCTACCAGTCCCAGCTGCCCGCCGGCTCCACCCCGATCGGTACCAAGCGCGGCGTCCCGGACATTGCCCTGCAGGCCAGCTCCGGCACCGGCGCCCTGGTCTACGTCTCCCTGCCGCGCGACGGCCAGGGCGGACTCGACTGCGGCGGCACCCCGTGCAGCGCCGGCTGGTACGACATCGGCGGCACCTCGCTCGCCTGCCCCGAGTGGGCCGGCCTGGTCGCCATCGCCGACCAGATCAACGGCGGCGGACTCGGTCCGATCAACCCGGCGCTCTACCGGCTGGCCGCCGACCCGGCGAGCTACGCGGCCGACTTCTACGACATCACCCTCGGCAACAACACCGCCGACCCGTCGGTGCCCGGCTACCCGGCGACCACCGGCTGGGACCCGGTGACCGGCCTCGGCACCCCGAACGCGGCCAAGCTCCTGCCCGACCTGGTTGCCGCCGCCCACGCCGGCTGACCCCGACCCCTGCCGAGCCGCCCGCCACCTCCGCGTGGCGGGCGGCTTTGCGTCGGCTGCCGCCCGAACCCTGCCGTCCGATCGCTGCCGCCCGATCCGGGCCACATCGCCCGTTGGCCCGCGGGGCGGCGGGTCGGCTCGCTATGTTGTGGCCATGATGAGGCGCCTGGCGGCTTTGGCGGTGTCCGCGCTCGGGGGAGGGCTGTTCGGCTGGGCCGTCTCGCTGCTCCCCTCGCCGACCCGGCCGCACGTCTTCTGGGTGGGCAACTACGCGGCGCCGTGGCTGGCGCTGGCCTTCGCCGCGGGCTGGGCGCAGGGCGGCGGACGCCGCCGATGGGCGGTGCCGGCCGGAGTGGTCACCGACGTGGTCTGCGTGACCGCCTTCTACGGGCACTTCCTCTTCGTGGACCAGCACCCCGGCCCGCTCGGCCGGGGCAGCGCACTCGGCAGCCGGGTGGCCGAGAACCTCCCCGGCTGGCTGCTCCTCGCCGCCCCCTGGCTGGCGCTCGCGGTCGCCGCCGGCACGCTGTACGGCCTGCTCGGCCACTGGTGGGCGCGGCGCCGGGCACTGCCGGCCGGCGCCGCGCTCGCCGCC
Organism: Kitasatospora cinereorecta; assembly: GCF_024172095.1. Classification (GTDB taxonomy): domain Bacteria; phylum Actinomycetota; class Actinomycetes; order Streptomycetales; family Streptomycetaceae; genus Kitasatospora; species Kitasatospora cinereorecta. Next base: position 411,510 of record NZ_JAMZDX010000003.1, read on the forward strand.
GCCTGCCTGCTGGAACCCTGGGCCTGGCGCGCCGCCGGCTACACGGCCGGACCGTGGCTGCCCTGGCTGGCCGAACTCGCCGCCGGCGCCGTCCTGTTGGCCGCCTTCGCACTGACGGCGCGCCGGAGTGGTACGGCCGACCGCGCCGATTCGGACCGCACCGGCCCCGGCCGTACCGCCGCCGCGCTGGACTGAGTCGCCGCCCGGAGGACTCCGACGGCAGGTCAGTCCCGTAGCGCCTGCGCCATGTCCACCCGGGCGGCCGCGAGGGCGGGGGCGGCGCCGCCGGCCAGTGCGGCGGCGAGGGCGGCGGCCAGGCCGACCAGGGCGGCCTCGGCCGGGAAGGCGGGCGCCCGGACCGCGCTGCCCCGGGCCAGCAGGTGCGGTACGACCAGGTCCACGGCGCCCAGCGCGAGCAGGACGGCGGCGAGTGCGGTGAGCAGTCCGACCAGCACCGAGGCCAGCAGCACCAGCAGGAAGACGTGGCCGCGGGTGGCGCCGGTGGCCCGCCGCAGGGTCAGCTCCCGGGTGCGGTCCCGGACGGTGGCGAAGCCGATGTTGAGCAGGCCGACCACCGCGACCAGCAGGGTCAGCGCCGCGACCGCGAGGAAGCCGCTGCGGGTGCTGCGCAGGCTGGCCAGCAGTCCGCCGACGGTGTCGGCACGGCGTACGTCCAGCCCGGTGGGCGGCGCGCCGAGGTCGGCGGCCGCGGCGAGCACGGCGGAGCGCAGCACGCTCTCGCCCGCGCCGTCGGCGTGGACGTGGAGTTCGGGCGACCAGTCGGCGGGCAGCACCCCGGGCTGCAGGGTGAGGGCGCCGAGCAGCGACTGGTAGACCACCGGAGCGTCCACCCCGTCGGCGATCACCCCCACCACCGGCTGCGTGTACGCCGGGAACGCCCGGCCGAGCTGGACCGAGAGCTCCGTGCCGACTCCCCCGTACTGCGCCTCGGCCGCCTGGTTGAGCACGAGTCCGCCGGGGTACGTCTGCGGGTCCGGCGCCGGCCAGCCGCCGTGCAGGACGGGCAGCCGCCGGACGGCGCCCGGCGTGCCGGAGTACAGCGTCACCACCTGCGGCTGCGCCCCGCCCTCCGCGCCGACCTGGGCGTTGTCCTGGTACATCAGCAGGTAGGAGCCGCCGGCGCGGGTGATGTTCGTGTCGAGCGCGGTCAGGACGGCCGGCAGCCCGCGGGCCACCACCGGGTGCGGGAGGCGGGTGGCGACGGTGACGGCGCGGCCGTGCTGCTGCTCGGCGTTGGCGACGAAGACGTCCTGGACCACCGAGCCGACGGTGGAGACGCCGACCACCGCGATCACGGCGACGAAGAGGCTGACCGCGCTGAGCAGGGTCCGGCCGCGGTGGGCCCGCAGATCGCGCAGGGCTTCCAGGATCAGACGCATGCCGACCGCCGTTCCCCGACCGCCGGCGCGGCCGGTTGCCGTTCCTCCACCAGGACGCCGTCCTCCAGCCGCAGCACCCGGTCCATCCGCATCGCGACCTCGCGGTCGTGGGTGACCACCACCAGGGCGGCGCCCCGGCGGGCGGTGACCCCGGTCAGGGTCGCCAGGACCCGGTCGGCGGTCGCGGTGTCCAGGGCGCCGGTCGGCTCGTCGGCCAGGACCAGCGAGGGGTCGCGGACCAGCGCGCGGGCGATCGCCACCCGTTGCTGCTCGCCGCCGGAGAGCTGGCGCGGGCGGCTGCGGGCGCGCTCGGCGAGCCCGACCGCGGCCAGCGCGTCCGCGGTCCGCGCGCGGACTTCCCGTCCGGGGACGCGCGGACCGTGGTTGAGCGGCAGGGCGACGTTCTCGGCCGCGTCCAGGTGGGCGAGCAGCGAGTAGTTCTGGAAGACGAAGCCGATCGCGCCGTTGCGCAGCGCCGACAGCGGGCGGTCGCCGAGCGTGGCGGTGTCCCGGCCGGCCACCGTGATCCGGCCCCGGTCGGGTCGTGAGAGCAGGCCGAGCACGGTCAGCAGGGTGGACTTGCCGCTGCCGGAGCGGCCGACCACGGCCACCGACTCGCCGGCCGCCACGGTCAGGTTCACCGCCCGCACCAGGTCGAGCCGGCGCCCGGAGGCCAGCTGCACACCCTTGTGCACGTCCTCCGCCACCAGGACGGCCGTCATGGCAGCCTCGCCGTCAGCGCGGGGGCGGTGGCGGCGACCCGGTCGTGCTCGGCGAGCCCGGAGGTGATCTCCACCCGGGAGCCGTCGGAGATGCCGAGCCCGACCTCGCGCACCTGCCGGGCGCCGTCCGGGGCGACCACGGTGACCTCGCCGCGCTGGGCGGAGCCGGCCACCGCCGCCTTGGGCAGCAGCAGGACGCCGGTGGCCTCGGCGCTGCGCACCGCGACGGTGCCGGTCAGGCCGTCGAAGACGCGGACGTCCGCGGGCACGGCGCAGACGACCGCGGCGCCGCCGGGGGCGCCCGCGGGCTGGGCCTGGTCGCCGCCGGCGCGGGCCGGGGCCTGGACGATCGGGCAGTCGAACGGCCCGGGGCCGGAGGTGATCAGGGCCCGGGCGGTCAGGGTGCCGCCGAGGATCCGGTAGGCGGCCTCCGGCGGCAGGACGGCGGTGGCGCCGAAGCCGGGGTAGGAGAGTTCGGCGACCGGGACGCCCGCGGCGACCTCGGCGCCGTCCGGCACCAGCCACCGGGTCAGGGTCGCCCCGACCGGTGCGGTCGCGGCCGCGGAGCCGGTGCGGAACAGCTCCTGCCCGGCGCGGACCGCGGTCCCGGCGGCCAGGTCGGCGTGCCGGACCGGGCCGCTGCCGGCCGCGCCGACGGTGAGCAGCGGCAGCGGGGCGATCGTCGCGTCCAGGGTGACGATCTGCGTGACGTCGCCGCGGACGACCTCGGTGGTGTCCCCGCCGGCGGCGGCCCGGGCCGGACGGCCCGCGGCGGCCTGCGGGCCCGCCGCGGGCGCCCAGGCGGTGGCGGCCGCACCGGCGGCCACCGCGGCGGCCGCCAGCAGCAGCCGGGTCCGGCGGGAGACGGCGTTCACTGCTCGCCCTTGCCGGGGCAGTTCACGTCCACGTTGTTCTGCATGTCGGTGGTGTCGCCGAGGCCGGCGTGGGAGAGCTCCTCGTCGAGGATCTTCTGGTCGGCCGGCAGCAGGTCGGCCTGGTAGAAGTGGGTGTCCCGGACCTTCTTGAGCTGGGACAGCGCGGCGTCGCGGTCGGTCGGCGCGACCGCCGGGTCGAGGTACCGGCGCTGCCAGGAGCAGTACCAGAAGGTGTCGGCCCGGGTGGTGCCCCAGCCGCGCTGGTACAGCTGCGGGGCGCCGTCGGGGCCCTTGGCCGTCGGGGTCGGGTCAGCGGGCCAGGACCAGCCCGGCGACAGGACGAGGCGGGCGGCCTCGGCCTTGTACTCGACCGCCGTCTGGTCCGCCGTGATGGCGTCGGGCTGCTGGGCGGGGTGGCCGGAGGAGGAGCAGGACGTGCACAGGACGGCGGCGGCGAAGAGCACCGCCGCCATCCCGTGACGCTGCCGTGCGGTGAAAGGCAAGAGGAGTCCTAGTAGGTCTCGGAGCCGGAGAAGCTGTAGTTGTCCTGGTGGCCGGCGGTCTGCAGGCGGAAGTTGTTCTGGAACTGGGTGCCGGCGCGCAGGCCGCTGGCCAGGGTCTGGGTGCCGGTCGGCGGGGCGAAGATCGTCGCGTAGCCGGCGCCGGTGTTGTAGTTGTTGATGTAGAAGGCCAGGCCCTTGCTGGGCGTGGTGGAGAAGGAGACCCGGACCGAGGTGCTGCCGCTGCTCAGGGTCCGCACGTTGCTGGAGCGGAACCAGGAGCCGCTCTCGTAGCAGGTGCCGTCGATCGGGTGGCCGGTGGCCGCGGCGAGCGCCGGGGACTGCATGGCGAGGACGGCGGTGCCGGCGACCAGGGCGACGCCGGCGAGCTTCAGGCGAGCGTTCATGTATGCCATTCCTTTTTCTCTTCAGGCCCCCCGGTTTTTCCGGGGCGTTGCCTTCTGGTGAAAAGAATGGCCGGTCCTGACGGGTCGGCACTATTGGACCTTCGGCGAATGCCGAAAGGGCAGAGCCTTTTCGGCAGTGCCGGGAGAGGGGCCGGGATCAGCCGGTTGCCTCACTCGCCCGGCAGGCCGGGCAGCGGTGCAGGAAGGCGAACCCGGCGACCGCGGCGGCCGTCCGGCTCTCCAGGTCGAGCTTCATCAGGATCCGCCCGACGTGGGCTTTCACGGTGCCCTCGGTGACGTGCAGGGTACGGGCGATCGCGTGGTTGGTGGCGCCGGTGGCGAGCTGTTCGAGGACCTGGCGCTCGCGTTCGGAGAGCCGGTCCATCCGGTCGAAACGGTGTCTGGCACTCTCGCCGCCGGCCGCCGCGGCCGGCCGCTCCGAGGTCTGCTGCATTTTCCCCCGATTCTGTGGAATGTCGCTGGATTCCCGTCCGGGCCGACCGCGGTGGCCGCCGGGCGGCCCGGGGATTTCCTGCAGGATCACTGCCAGATGTAATCGCCGGGCAGGCCGGGCACGGACGGGTGGACCATCGCGGACGCGGGTGCGGTGCGGGGTGCGTCGACAGCGGCCGGAGCGGCGGTGCGGGCGGTGGTGCGGGCGGCGGCCTGGGCTGTGGACTGGGCGGCGCCGGCGAGCGCGAGACCGGCGAGGACCGCGGCGGCGGCCCGGACGAGGCGGGAGCGAGACATGGCGTACTCCTCACTGCGCGGGGCGGGGAAGCGGAGGACCACTCGGGCCCGGTGCCGGCGGCTGCCCCGCCGACGGCCAACAGCTTCCCGGGGCCCCGCCGCCGGTGGAACCCCGGCGGATTGGACGGATCGGTCCCTGGCCTGTTCCGTCCACCGCCGCCCGGCGCGCCCGCTCACCCGCCGTCCCACAGGTACTCGGTGATCAGCGGCGCGCCGACGAGAGCGACCTCCGCGCCGGCCAGCCCGGGGAGCTCCGCCACCGTCCGCAGGCACAGCGTCCGGGCCCGCGCCTCCGCGTCGTGCAGCGAATCGGCGACCAGGTACAGCCCGACCACCGGGTCGGGGCGGGCCCCCGCGTGCACGCTGACGTGCTCCAACCGGTCCTGCGGAGCGGCCAGCGCGCGCATCCGCGGGCCCAGGTCGTCCGGGACGCCGGTGCCCGGCGCGAGGCGCAGGGTCGCGTGGATGAGATACATCCGACCACTGTGCCCAGCAGGCGAATTGACGGACCAGACGGATCCCGGGCCGCTTTGTCCCAAGGACGCTTCCGGCCACGGCGGGACGGAGAGCGCGAAACCCGCTCCCGGCACCCGACGGAGCTGCAATGCTCATGTCCGCCGTCAGGAACCGGGGCTCGGGAGGGGACGCAACGTGCTCGCCATGCTCGGCGTGGACGCCGCCGCAGAACAGGTCTACCGCGCGATGCTGGCGCACCCCGACGCCGGGGTCGCGGAACTGGCCGGCCACCTGGCCGTCCCCGAGGACGAGGTCCGGGCCGGACTCGACCGGCTGAGCGCGCTCGCCCTGGTCACCCCGTCCCACGAGCACGTCGGCCGGCTGCGCGCCGTCTCGCCCGAGGTCGGCCTGGAACTCCTGATGGCCCGCCAGCAGGCCGAACTCGCCGCCCACCAGGAGCGGATCGCCGCCTCGCGGGCCGCCGCGGCCCGGCTGATCGCCGAGTTCGCCGACCTGCGCCCGACCACCGAGCACCCGGGCGTGGAACACCTGGTCGGCATCGACCGGATCCGCGAACGGCTCGGCGCGCTCTCCCGCCAGGTCCGCGACGAGGTGATGACCTTCGCCCCCGACGGCGCGCACACCGCCGAGAGCATCAGCGCGGCCCGCCCGCTGAACGAGGCGCTGCTCGCCCGCGGGGTGCGGATGCGCACCGTCTACCTCGACAGCGTCCGCAACAGCCCGCGGACCGCCGAGTACGTCGGCTGGCTCGGCGAGCGCGGCGCCCAGGTCCGCACCGCCGCCACCCTGCCGACCCGGATCATCATCCAGGACCGCGCCATCGCCGTGATACCCGTGAACAGCGACGACAGCGCGGCCGGCGCCGTCGTCCTCAGCGGCCAGGGCACCCTCGCCGCGCTCTGCGCGCTGTTCGAGAGCGTCTGGGAGCTGGCCCGGCCGTTCGGCGCGCCCGACCACCGCGCCTGCCACGAACTCACCTCGCAGCAGGCCACCGCCGTCCGCCTGCTCGCCGACGGCCTCACCGACGAGGCGATCGCCAAACGCCTCGGCGTCTCCCCGCGCACCGCCCGCCGGCTGGCCGGCGACCTGATGGAGCGCCTCGGCGCCCGCAGCCGCTTCGAGGCCGGTGTCCGTGCCGTCCAGCAGGGCTGGCTCCCCGCGCAGCCGTGAGGCCCGTGCGGCGGACGCGGCGGATGTGACGCAGGTCAGCAGCCCCGAGGCCCCTGTGATCCCAGGGGCCGATGATGCAGAATCGTCGGCATGACCGAATCCGACGGCACGCCCGACCCCGGCACCGCCGCCCCCGAGCCGAAGTACGCCGACCGGGTGTACCGCTCCGCCCCCGGCATCATCTCCGGCGTACTGCTGCTGGCCGTGGCCGGCTGGCTGATCGTGGACGCCCTGTTCAGCGGGACCGGCCGTACCCCGTGGGTCGCCCTCGCGGCCGCCCCGGTGTTCGCCTTCCCGGTGATCGCGTACACGCTGCGCCCGGCCGTGCTCGCCAACGACCGGCGGCTGCTGATCCGCAACCCGCTGCGGACCGTCAAGGCGCCGTGGGCGACGGTCGAGGGCATGCGGGCCGGGTACTCGGTCGAGCTGTTCGCCGGCGGCAAGAAGTACCAGGTGTGGGCGCTGCCGGTGTCCCTGCGCCAGCGCAAGAAGGCCCACCGGCAGGCGGCCCGCGCGGCCGCGGCCGGCGAGCGCACCAGCAGCCGCTGGGCCGTGCCGACCACCCCGCAGAAGACCCGTCCGGGCGACCTGGACCCGACCCGGGCCTGGGCCGACCAGATCGTGGAGTCGCTGCAGGAGCAGGCCGAGCGACTCTCCCGCAGCCCGGAGGCGGCCGGCGAGGTCACCGTCAGCTGGTGCTGGTGGGTCATCGCGCCGACCCTGGCCGGCCTGGCCGCGCTGGTCACCGTGATCCTGGCGACCTGATCCTGGCGACCTGATCCGGGCCGCCGAACCCCGGGGGCCGGACCGGGGCCTCAGCGGCCGTCGTCCGGCCGCATCCGGAAGTCGTACCGGCGCGGCAGCGGCCACTCGGCCCTGACCCGCTCGCGGACCGCGTCGGTGACCGGTCCGCCGGCGGCGAGCCGGGCCTCGTGCACCGCGTACCAGAGCGTGTCCAGCGCGTCCTCGCCCTCCCGCAGGTCGGCCGGCTCGATGCCGTCCGCGAGCAGCCGCTCGGCCCGGCCGAGCAGCCCGGCAGCCAGGGCGGCCCGGGCCTCCAGCAGCCGGATCCGGCCGGCTGCGCGCTGCGCCCCGGGCAGCCGGTCGACCAGGGCGAGCGCGTCCGCGGGCTGGTCGGCGGCGAGCAGGGCGTCGAGGGTCTCGACGGTCAGCTCGGGCAGTGCGGGCAGCAGGGTGTGCGCCTCGGCGAGCAGGTCGGCGGCGTCGGCGGTGCGGCCCGCCAGGCGTTCGAGCGCGGCGAGGTTGCGCAGCGCCCAGGGGGTGCGTTCGGCCGCGAGCGACCGCTGCCAGGCGGCGCGGGCGTCCGCGGGCCGGCCGTCGGCGAGGTGGAGCAGGCCGAGCTGGAGCAGTGCGTGCCAGTCCTCGGCGCCGGCGAGTCGCTCGGCCCAGTGCGCGCCGGTGACCGGCGCGGCCGGGGGGTCGCTGATCGGGAGCTTCCCGGTCTCCAGCAGCTCCAGCCAGGGCCGCTGTTCCTCGCCGGGGGCGGGGAAGGGCAGCCCCGGCAGCTGCGGCAGGGCGCCGGCCCGCTGCTCCAGCGCGCCCCAGCCGGAGGCTTCGAACAGTGGCTCCACCGGGCAGTCGTCGGGGGTCGGCGCGGGGTCGAAGGGCAGCTCCCGGACGGTCCGGTCGATCCGGGCCACCGCCTCGGACCAGGCGCCGTCGACCGCGGCCCGGTCGGTGAGCGGGCCGTACGCCTCGGTCCAGCTCCAGGTGGTGCGGCCGGGCAGCGGCAGGTGCTCCAGCTGCGTGGCGGCCAGGCCCGCCTGGATCTCCAGATAGCGGGCGTCGGGGCCGCTGAGCCACTCCTGCCAGCGCCGCCCGCCCGTCCCGCCGCCCCAGTGGAAGACCTTGCGTCCGCGCAGCCGGGCGGTGGAGAACTGGACCAGCCCGGTGCCGTCGTCCGCCAGCGCGGCGATCCACGGCCGCTCGGTGCCGGCCGGCAGGTCGAGGAAGTAGTCGGCGGCGTACGGCACGCCGGCCGGTCGGCTGCGGTCGGTGCCGTCGACCACCGGGAACGGGACGCGGCGCAGCCGGGCCGAGTAGTCGTAGTGGAACGCCTCCGAGGCCGGGGCGAACACCCGGGTGCCGGGGGTCTCCGGGACGGCGGTGTTGGACCACCAGTACGCCGGCACGGTCTCCTCGCCGGGGTTGTGCAGTGCCACCTGGACGTGCAGCAGCGCCGAGCCGGGCGGCAGCCAGACGTCGAGGCGGAACACCAGCCGGCGCATCCGCTCCACCTCGTACATCCGCAGCACGGGTGTGCCGTCGGCCCGTTCGGTGCGGACGGTGTGCAGCGGGGCGCAGGTCAGCGGGTGGTGGCCGGTGCCGGCGGCGTTCCACTCCACGCCGCCGGCGAACCAGGCGCCGCGCAGCGCGAGGTCGGCCGGCTGGAACACCGGGTTGCGGTGCAGCAGTTCGCGGCCGGTGGGGCGGTGGCGCAGCGACTGGAGCCGGCCGCCCAGGGTGGGCAGGAAGAAGGCGGTCAGCTGCTCGTTCTCCAGCACCACCGCGGGCAGTTCGCGGTCGGTGCGGACGCGGTCGTAGCGGCCCTGCGCGGTGTACGGCAGCAGGGTGGCGGGTTGGCCCTCCCCGGGCACCCCGGTGCCGTGCAGGATCGGCAGCGGTCCGGCGGTGGGCAGGGCGGCGGCGGGCAGCCGGACGGTGGCGGTGCGCAGCGTGCTGGTCATTCCAGGACGCTAGGCACGGCCGCCGCCGCGCGGAAGGGACTTTGCTGCGGCCGCGCTTGGACGAATGGGAAGGGGTACCGCCCCCGGCGGGGGAAGCGGGTGGGTCCCGCCGGGGGCAGGTGGGCAGCCGGGATTCAGGCGCCGATGCCTGCGGCTGCGGCCAGGTCGCGCTTGATCGCGGCGAGCACCTGGGCGGCGCGGTCGCGGGTGGGCGCGAGGTCTGCGGCGGTGCCGACCGGGAGGACGACCTCCAGGTAGCACTTGAGCTTGGGCTCGGTGCCGGACGGCCGGACCACGATCCGTGCCGAGCGGACGCCGTCGCCGGCCAGGTGGTAGCGCAGGCCGTCGGTGGGCGGCAGGTCGGCCGAGCCGGCGGTCAGGTCGTCCGCCCCGGTGACCCGCAGGCCGGCCAGGACAGTCGGCGGCCGGTCGCGCAGCCGCTGCATGGCGTCGGCGATCACCGACAGGTCGTCGACCCGGACCGACAGCTGGTCGGTGGCGTGCAGGCCGTGGGCGAGCGCCAGGTCGTCCAGCAGGTCGGGCAGGGTGCGGCCGGTGCGCTTCAGGCCGGCGGCCAGTTCGGCGACCAGCAGGGCGGCGGTGATGCCGTCCTTGTCGCGGACGCCCTCGGGGTCGACGCAGTAGCCGAGCGCCTCCTCGTAGCCGTACCGCAGGCCCTCGGCCCGGGAGATCCACTTGAAGCCGGTGAGCGTCTCGGCGTAGTCCAGGCCCGCGGACTCGGCGATCCGGCCGAGCAGGGTGGAGGAGACGATGGTGGTGGCGAAGGTGCCGCCGGCGTGCTTGGCGACCAGGGCGGAGCCGAGCAGCGCGCCGACCTCGTCGCCGCGCAGCATCCGCCAGCCGCCGTCGGCCCGGACGGCCACCGCGCAGCGGTCGGCGTCCGGGTCGTTGGCGATCACCAGGTCCGGGCCGACCGAGGCGGCGGTCCGGAACGCGAGGTCCATCGCGCCGGGCTCCTCCGGGTTGGGGAAGGCCACGGTCGGGAAGTCGGGGTCGGGTTCGGCCTGCTCGGCGACCACGGTCGGGGCGGGGAAGCCGGCGTGCTTGAAGGCGGCCAGCAGGACGTCCCGGCCGACGCCGTGCAGCGGCGTGTAGACCACGTCCAGGTCGCGGGCGCCGCCCGGCTCGACCACCGAGACGGCGCGCTGCAGGTAGGCCTCGACCACGTCGTCGCCGAGCACCTCCCAGCCGCTCTCGGCGCGCGGGACGTCGGCCAGCGAGCCGATCGCGTCGATCTCGGCCGCGATGTCGGCGTCGGCGGGCGGGACGATCTGCGACCCGTCGCCGAGGTAGACCTTGTAGCCGTTGTCCTGCGGCGGGTTGTGGCTGGCGGTCACCGTGACACCGGCGGCCGCGCCCAGGTGGCGGATGGCGAAGGCCAGCACCGGGGTGGGCAGCGGGCGGGGCAGCAGCGCGGCGCGCAGGCCGGCCCCGACCACCACGGCGGCGGTGTCGCGGGCGAAGTCGTACGACTTGTGCCGGGCGTCGTAGCCGATCACGACCAGGTCGCCGAGCTCCGGGTGGCGGCGGACGTACGCGGCGAGGCCGGCGGCGGCGCGGATCACCACGGCGCGGTTCATCCGCATCGGGCCGGCGCCCAGCTCGCCGCGCAGCCCGGCGGTGCCGAACTGGAGGCGGTCGGCGAACCGCTCGGCCAGCCGGGACCAGGCGATCCGCTCCTCGGACTCGGCGTCGGGGCCCTCGGCGGCGGCCAGCAGTGCGGTCAGTTCATCGCGGGTCTGCGGGTCCGGGTCCTCGGCGAGCCAGGCCCGGACGCGGTCGAGGAGATCGGTGGTGGGTGCCTGCGGCATGGGTGCCTTGCTCCCTCGTGAGAAGTCGTCGCGAAAAAACGGGCGCCAACGGGAGGGGCCGCCGACCGGCGCGTGGGGGCGAGCCCACACCCCGGCCGACGGCCCTTCCGTCATTGATTCTGCGTCAGAGCGGGGTCAGATCCGCTCAAGGACCTTCGCGAGCAGCGTGCCCATCCGCTCGGCCGAGGCCTTGCCGGCCTCCAGGACCTCTTCGTGGTTGAGCGGCTCGCCGGTCATGCCCGCGGCCAGGTTGGTGACCAGCGAGATGCCCAGCACCTCGGCGCCGGCCTCGCGGGCGGCGATGGCCTCCAGAGTGGTCGACATGCCGACCAACTCGCCGCCGATCACCCGGGCCATGTTGACCTCGGCCGGGGTCTCGTAGTGCGGGCCGCGGAACTGCACGTACACGGCCTCGTCGAGGCTGGGGTCGATCTCCCGGCACAGCTCGCGCAGGCGCTTGGAGTACAGGTCGGTGAGGTCGACGAAGTTCGCGCCGACGATCGGGGAGTCGGCGGTCAGGTTGATGTGGTCGCTGATCAGCACCGGCTGGCCGGGCACCCAGCCCTGGCGCAGGCCGCCGCAGCCGTTGGTCAGCACGACGGTCCGGCAGCCGGCCTCGGCGGCGGTGCGCACGCCGTGCACCACGGTGGCCACGCCGTGGCCCTCGTAGTAGTGGTTGCGGCCGAGGAAGACCAGCGCGCGGCGGTCGCCCTCACCGGGGAGGCGGACCGAGCGGATCTTGCCCGCGTGGCCGGCCACGGCCGGGGCCGGGAAGCCCGGGAGGTCGGTGACCGGGAACTCGGCCAGCGTCTCGCCGAGGGCGTCGGCGGCCGGCACCCAGCCGGAGCCCATCACCAGGGCGACGTCGTGGCGCTCGGCACCGGTGATCTCGCGGACGCGATCGGCGGCGGCGCGGGCGGCGGCGTAGGGGTCGGTGGAGACGACCGACTGAGGAGAAGCGTTCACGGGACCGAGGATAGACAAGATTCGCCTACGCGCGTAGACAGATCGCCGAAGCCATGCCGGATCGTTACCCGGATTGCGTAGAACGACAGCTTTTGGGTGGTAGGTCCGCCCCTCTCCTGTCGATTCCTCTCAACAGGGGCGGCGCCGCAGGTCCAGCACGTAGTCGTCGGGCGCGCCGGCGCTCTCCGCGGCGTCCGCGATCAGCCCGAGGTAGCGCGCCGCGGGCAGCCCGCCCTCGTAGTCGTTCAGCACGTACGTCCAGACCGGGACCTCGCCGTCCAGGGTCTGTGCCCGCAGCCGCACCTTGCGGTAGATGCCGAGCTGCACGCCCTCCCAGCGGTCCAGGCCGTCCGCGTCCATCGGCGCCACGTCGTAGAGCGAGACGAACACCTCGGCCTTCTCGTCCTCCACCACCGTGGCCAGCGAGCCCTCCCAGCCCAGCTGCTCGCCGCCGAACGTCAGCCGCCAGCCGGACAGCCAGCCGGTGCCGCGCAGTGGCGAGTGCGGGGCGCGCCGACTCATCTGCCGGGCGTCGAGGTTGGTGGCGTAGGCGGCGTAGAGCGACATGGGCGCCAGCCTACGCCCCGACGCGCCGACCGCCCTGCGGGCCCCGGACGGGCCCCGGCGGTGGAATCACATCCGGCGTGCGGGACAATGGAGCACGTGACTCGGATCGTGATCATCGGTGGCGGACCCGGCGGATACGAGGCGGCCCTGGTGGCAGCCCAGCTCGGCGCGGAGGTGACCGTCGTCGACCGCGACGGTCTGGGTGGATCGGCGGTGCTGACCGACTGCGTCCCGTCCAAGACGCTGATCGCCACGGCCGAGGTGATGACCACCTTCGACTCCTCCTACGAGGAACTCGGCATCATCGTCGCCGACGACACCCCGCCGCTGGAGCAGCAGGCCCGGGTGGTCGGCGTCGACCTGGGCAAGGTCAACCGCCGCGTGAAGCGCCTGGCGATCGCCCAGTCCCACGACATCACCCAGGCGGTCACCCGCGCCGGGGTCACCGTCCTGCGCGGCAAGGGCCGGCTCGGCCCCGGCGGCCAGGGCGTGGACGGCTCCCGCGAGGTCCTGGTCGACCACGAGGACGGCAGCACCGAGTCGCTGCGCGCCGACGCCGTGCTGATCGCCACCGGCGTCCACCCCCGCGAGCTGCCCGACGCCGCCCCGGACGGCGAGCGCATCCTCACCTGGACCCAGGTGTACGACCTGGAGGAGCTGCCCCGCGACCTGATCGTGGTCGGCTCCGGCGTCACCGGCGCCGAGTTCGCCGGCGCCTACCAGGCGCTCGGCTCCAACGTCACCCTGGTCTCCTCCCGCGACCGGGTGCTGCCCGGCGAGGACCCGGACGCCGCCGAGGTGCTGGAAGAGGTCTTCCGCCGCCGCGGCATGAACGTGATGAGCCGCTCGCGCGCCGAGAGCGCCAAGCGCATCGGCGACAAGGTCGAGGTGACCCTGTCCGACGGCACGGTCATCGAGGGCACCCACTGCCTGATGGCGGTCGGCTCGATCCCCAACACCGCCGGGATGGGCCTGGAGGAGGCCGGCGTCCACCTCAACGACTGGGGCCAGATCAAGGTCGACCGGGTCTCCCGCACCACCGCCCCCGGCGTGTACGCCGCCGGCGACTGCACCGGCGTCTTCATGCTCGCCTCGGTCGCCGCCATGCAGGGCCGGATCGCGATGTACCACGCGCTCGGCGACGCGGTGCAGCCGCTCAACCTCAAGACCGTCGCCTCCAACGTCTTCACCGACCCGGAGATCGCCACCGTCGGCTACACCGCCGCCGACGTGCAGCGCGGCAAGATGGACGCGGTCGAGATCAAGCTCCCGCTGCGCGGCAACCCGCGCGCCAAGATGCAGGGCATCAGGGACGGCTTCGTGAAGCTCTTCTGCCGCCCCGGCACCGGCATCGTGGTCGGCGGCGTGGTCGTCGCCCCGCGCGCCAGCGAGCTGATCCACTCCATCTCGCTCGCCGTCGACAACAACCTGACCGTCGAGCAGGTGGCCGGCGCCTTCACCGTCTACCCCTCGCTCTCCGGCTCCACCGCCGAAGCCGCCCGCCAGCTGCACATCCGCAAGCGCGACGAGGGCGACGCCTGACCCACCGGCACCACGGATCCCACGGGGCTCACCCGGACAGCGGAGCGCGCATTGTAGGGTCGCACGCTGCTCCGAGGTGAGCATTTCCCGCTACCAGCTGCAAACGCCTGAAAGCAGACGGTCACTCAGGTTACCGTCGGTGCTGTGTTTGCAGCAGAACGTCGCCAGTTGATCCTCGAAATGGTGCGCGCCAACGGAGCCGTGTCGCTCCGTGAGCTGGCCCGCGTCGTCCAGACCTCCGAAGTCACCGTACGCAGAGACGTCCGGGCGCTGGAGGCCGAAGGGCTGCTCGACCGCCGGCACGGCGGCGCGGTGCTCCCCGGCGGCTTCAGCCGGGAACCGGGGTACCCGCAGAAGACCCATCTCGCCGCCGCCGAGAAGAGCGCCATCGCCGACCTGGCGGCAGGCCTGGTGGAGGAGGGTGACGCCGTCGTGGTCGGCGCGGGCACCACCACCCAGGAGCTGGCCCGCCGGCTCGCCCGGGTGCCCGGGCTGACCGTGGTCACCAACTCCCTCCTGGTGGCCCAGGCCCTCGCCCACGCCAACCGGGTCGAGGTGGTGATGACCGGCGGCACCCTGCGCGGCTCCAACTACGCGCTGGTGGGCAGCGGGGCCGAGCAGTCGCTGCACGGGCTGCGGGTCTCCAAGGCCTTCGTCTCCGGCAGCGGCCTGACCGCCGAGCGCGGCCTGTCCACCACCAACATGCTCTCCGCCAGCGTGGACCGGGCCCTGGTGCAGGCGGCGGGCGAGGTGATCGTGCTCGCCGACCACACCAAGCTCGGCACGGACACCATGTTCCAGACCGTGCCGACCGACGCGATCACCCGGCTGGTGACCGACGAGACCTCCGCCGCGGACGACCCGACCGCCCGGGAGCTGGACGCGCTCGCCGACTGCGGCGTACAGATCTCGGTGGCGCCGCTCGGTTCCGCCGTGGAGGCGCCCGTCCACCCGGCCCAGGGCGCCCAGGCCGCCGCTCCGCGGCGCGGCGCCCCGCCGCCGCCCGGGGGCTCCCCGCTGCCCGGCCAGCGCCGTCCCGGCGCGCCGGGGCAGCTGCCCACCCGCCTCGCGAGCATTCGGTAGGGCACACGACAGGGGCGCGTGGGGGTACCTCCAATGCCGTCAAGTTATGGCGGGTTGGGGGTATGGGCTGGTGTTTCGCCGGTTTTGGGGACAACGAGGGCAGGGCCCCGCTACGGATTTGGGTGTCGAGTCCGTTTCCGTGGAGGAGCCCTGCCGGTGTCCAAGTCTGTCATCACGCGCACGCTGTCCGCAGCTGTTGGGTGTTTCGCGCCGGGGCACCTGGGCCCGCTGACCTGGTTGCTGCCGTTCTCGGCGGTGGATGACGCGCTCGCGCGGACCGGCACGGTGCAGCGTCGGGTGCGTGACCTGCCGGCCCGGGTGGTGGTCTACCTGCTGGTCGTCCAGGGGTTGTGCGGGTCGGCACCCTTGAGTGCGGCCTACCGGATGCTGTGTGCCGCGTTGGTCGGGCCGGGGCTGCCCGACCCGACTCGGCAGGGCCTGCACGCCGCACGGGCCCGGCTGGGAACAAGACCGCTGCGACTGCTGCTCGGCGAGTTGTGCCGCCACCCCGACACGGTGCCGGGCCTGTGGCGCGGCCTTGAGGTCTGCGCGATCGACGGCACGGTCCTCGACGTCCCCGACTCCGGGGCGAACCGGGCCTGGCTGGGTAAGCACGCGCACCGCCACGGCACGGCCGGCTATCCGCAGGTGCAGGTGATCGTCCTGGTCTACTGCACCACCCGAGCCCTGATCGACGCCGTGTTCGGTCCGGTGGCCGGCCGCGAGTTCGTCCCGGCCAGGCGTCTGCTGCGCAGCCTGCACACGGGGATGCTGGTCCTGCTGGACGCGGGCTTCGACGCGGCCGGGTTCCTGTCGGACGTGGCCGCCACCGGCGCCGACTTCGTCGTCCGGCTGCCTCGCACCGCCCGTCTGGTCGCCCTGGAGCGCTACCCGGACGGCTCATGGCTCACCGTCCGGGCCGGACGCAAGGTCCGCGCGATCGCCGTCACCGTGCAGATCACCACCGGTGAAGGCACCCGCACCAGCACCTGGCTGTTCGCCACCACTCTTCTCAACTGGCGCACCCACCCCGCCGACCAGGTCGTGGCCTGCTACCACGACCGCTGGGAAGTCGAGGAAGCGTTCTGCTCGATCAAGTCCACGATGCTCGACGGGAAGGTCCTGCACTGCACCGGCCCCGCCGGCCTGGCTCAGGAACTGCACGCCCTGCTCATCGCCTACCAACTGCTGCGACTGGTCATGGCCCGCGCCGGGGCCGCAGCCGGACTGCGCTGCACCGCCATGGGCTTCACCCTCGCCCTGCGCGAAGCTGTCAACGGCATCACCGCCGCGGTACAGATCGAGGGCCCCACCGATGCCCACCTGCTGGGGGCGGTCGGCACCTATCTGCGCGACCACCCCCTACCCGAACGCCGCCTACGGATCTACAACCGCCTGGTCAAACGACCCCTGTCCAAATACGCGGCCGGAAAGATCGGGAACGGCAGGAAGCGACAGATCATCCCCGCCGGCAGAGCCACCCTGACCGCCACCATCGACCACAACAGCCCGAACTCCCACCCCTACCAGCCCCAACACCAAACTTGACGGCATTGGGGGTACCTCCCGGCCGAAGGCTGGGGGAGAACTGCGCGACCAGCCGACAGCTCGGGTAGAGCGATGGTTGGTCGCGCAGTTCCCCGCGCCCCTGGTGGTTGGCCGCCCGACCAGCCACCGCTCCACGTGAGTGGATGGCTGGTCGGGCAGTGAGCCCCTTACTGGTCCTTGATCTCGCAGAGGGCGGCGCCGCTGCTGACCGACTGGCCGACCTCGGCCTTGAGGCCGACGACGGTGCCGGCCTTGTGCGCGTTCAGCGGCTGCTCCATCTTCATCGCCTCGAGGACGACGATCAGCTCGCCCTCGGCGACGACCTGGCCCTCCTCGACGGCGACCTTGACGATGGTGCCCTGCATCGGCGAGGCGAGGGTGTCACCGGAGACGGCGGACCCGGCCTTCTTGGCGCCGACGCGACGCTTGGCGACCTTGTTGCCGCCCGTCGCGGGGGCGGCGGCGGAGACGCCGAGCGAGGAGGGCAGCGAGACCTCGATCCGCTTGCCGCCGACCTCGACCACGACGGTCTCGCGGCCCTCGGCCTCCTCGCCCTCACCGCCGGCGCCGGTGAACGCCGGGATGGTGTTGTCGAACTCGGTCTCGATCCAGCGGGTGTAGACCGTGAACGGGCCCTCGCCGCCGTGCACCTCGGGCGCGAACGCCGGGTCGGTGACGACCGTCTGGTGGAACGGGATGGCGGTGGCCATGCCCTCGACCTTGAACTCCTCCAGCGCGCGCTTGGCCCGCTGCAGGGCCTGCTTGCGGGTGGCGCCGGTGACGATGAGCTTGGCCAGCAGGGAGTCCCAGGCGGGGCCGATGACCGAGCCGCTCTCGACGCCGGCGTCCAGGCGGACGCCCGGGCCGGACGGCGGGGCGAACAGGGTCACCGTGCCGGGCGCGGGGAGGAAGCCGCGGCCCGGGTCCTCGCCGTTGATGCGGAACTCGATCGAGTGACCCCGCACCTCCGGGTCGTCGTAGCCGAGCTCCTCGCCGTCGGCGATCCGGAACATCTCGCGGACCAGGTCGAGGCCGGTGACCTCCTCGGAGACCGGGTGCTCGACCTGCAGGCGGGTGTTGACCTCCAGGAAGGAGATCAGGCCGTCCTGGGAGACCAGGAACTCGCAGGTGCCGGCGCCGACGTAGCCCGCCTCGCGCAGGATCGCCTTGGAGGCGCGGTACAGCTCGGCGTTCTGCTCGGCGGTGAGGAACGGCGCGGGGGCCTCCTCGACCAGCTTCTGGTGGCGGCGCTGCAGCGAGCAGTCGCGGGTGGAGACGACCACCACGTTGCCGTGGCTGTCGGCCAGGCACTGGGTCTCCACGTGCCGCGGCTTGTCGAGGTACTGCTCGACGAAGCACTCGCCGCGGCCGAAGGCGGCGACCGCCTCGCGGACCGCCGACTCGTACAGCTCGGGGATCTCCTCGAGCGTGCGGGCGACCTTGAGACCGCGACCGCCGCCGCCGTACGCCGCCTTGATGGCGACCGGCAGGCCGTGCTCGGTGGCGAACGCGACGACCTCGTCGGCGCCGGAGACCGGCTCCGGGGTGCCGGCGACCAGCGGGGCGCCGGCGCGCTGGGCGACGTGCCGGGCGGTGACCTTGTCGCCGAGGTCGCGGATGGCCTGCGGCGGCGGGCCGATCCAGATCAGGCCGGCGTCGAGCACGGCCTGGGCGAAGTCCGCGTTCTCGGACAGGAAGCCGTAGCCGGGGTGGACGGCGTCCGCCCCGGAGTCGGCGGCCGCCTTCAGCACCTTGGCGATGTCCAGGTAGCTGGTGGCGGGGGTGTCGCCGCCGAGCGCGTAGGCCTCGTCGGCCGCGCGGACGTGCAGCGCGTCCCGGTCCGGCTCGGCGTACACGGCGACGCTGGCGATACCGGCGTCCCTGCAGGCCCGGGCGACGCGGACGGCGATTTCTCCGCGGTTGGCGATGAGCACCTTGCGCACTGTGGCTCCCTTCTTGAACCTCGTTGAGTCTAGGGATCGGATGGTCCTACCGGCGAGTAGTCCCTGGTGGTGAGCATGCTCACACGGAGCGTGACGCGTCTGAGTGATCGCTCGGGCACGGAGCGGGACGCTCCGCTGGTGGCGACGGTACGCCCGTCGCCCCGGCCGAGGCCCGGGCGGCGCGGCGGTCCGGCACCCGGAGGCGTGGCCTTCGCCACACGGTCGGCTCAGGCGGCCACCGGGACCGGCCGGGCTGTCGTGGCGGCGCCGGTGACGTCCGCCTCGAACTCGACCACGTCCGGCCCGTACGCCTCGGCGTTGACCACCTTCAGCACCAGGGCGAAGGTGGCGCCGGTGCCGTGACGCCGGGCCAGGCTCCGGTGGTGGGCGGCCAGGTAGCGGACCGCGGCGTGGTTCGAGGTCGCGGTCTGACCCGCGATCAGGAACACCGGCCGGGTGCCCGGCGAGGCGTGCAGCCTGGCCAGCAGCACGTACGTCGGACTCTCCGGCGAGGTGTACGGGAACTCCCGCTCGCCCACCACGAGGGTGAGCGGGGCCCGCGGCTCCCCGGCGGCGGTGAAGTCCACTCCTGGCAGCCAGGACGCCACGTGGGCCGCGGCCCGCGCGTTGCTGGACGGTCCGCCGATGCAGAACTCCGCCTTGGAGCCGAGCCCCTGGCGTATCTCGTCATGGGCCGCGATCTCCGCCCGGGCGCCGCACTCGCGGACCAGGGCGGCCAGCTCCATCAGCGCGTACGCGTCCCGGCGGGCCACCGCGTCGGTGTTGCCGCCGCCCGCCTTCCGGTTGACCACCAGCAGGCACTCGGCGCCCGCGGGCATGCCGAAGAAGTCCTGCATCCGGCCGAGCCTGCGGCGGCGGCGCACGGTCTGCGCCAGCCAGCCGAGCCCGGCGCTGATTCCGGTGGCGATCAGGCCGAGCACCACGTTGAGCACGTTGTCGGTCATCTCTGCCGGGCTCCCTCTTCGGCTGATCGGCTGGGTCAGCCTATCGTCGGGTCCGGGGTGCGAGGGGTGGATCGGTTGGACAGATGTGCGGCCCCGGTTCTGTTCGGATCCGCACCCACAACCGGAACCGAACCTGCCACTTCCGCGGTCGCCGTCCGGGTATTGGTTCAGACCATTGACGGGTGGTCGCCCCCTCCCTAGCGTGCTGCGGACGGCCGCGCCGGCCGTCCGAACGCCGATCCACGGGGGAGTACGTGAAGCGCTTCGCCCTGCCCGCGACCGCCGCCGCGACCGCCGCGCTGCTGCTCACCGCCTGCACCGGCGGCGCCGACGGCTCCTCCGGCAGCGCCGCGCCGCCCGCCCCGAGCGCCCGGACCCACGGCTGCCTCACCGCCGACCAGGCCGCCAAGGGCGCCTTCGGCCTGGAGGCCGGCACCGCCGCCGGCGGCACCCTGGACGCCTACTACCGCGACTCCGACGCGGGCGGCGCCAAGGTCGGCATTGTCCTCTCCCACCAACTCGGCGGTTCGCTCTGCGACTGGACGCCGTACCTCGCCGCCTTCACCGCGGCCGGGTACGCGGTGCTCCCGTTCGGCTCCGAGGGCGACGTCACCGACGGCATCCGGGCCGCCGCCGACTACCTGAAGGGCAAGGGCGTCACGAAACTCGCCCTGATCGGCGCCTCCAAGGGCGGCACCGCCTCCCTGGTGGCCGCTCGGCTGGCGAGCCCGCTGCCGATCGCCGCCGTCGTCACCCTCAGCGCGCCGGAGGCGAACGGTCAGTTCAACGGGGCGCTGGCGGTCCGGAACAGCACCGTCCCGACCCTCTTCGCCGCCGAGGAGGGCGACTCCCCGTTCAACGCCGCCGCCCGGACCCTCTACGACGAGTCCGCCAGCCCGCACAAGCAGCTCAAGCTCTACCCCGGCTCCAGCCACGGCGCACCCCTCCTCACCGAGGGCGCGATGCCGGACGTCCAGGCCTTCCTCGCCGCGTACGCCCCGCCGACCGGCTGAGCCCCCGGCGCTACGCCCAGAGGTCGGTGATGCGCACGTCCAGCTCGGCGAGCAGGCGGCGCAGCAGCGGCAGCGAGAGGCCGATGACGTTGCCGGGGTCGCCGTCGATGCCCTCGACGAACGGGGCCGAGCGGCCGTCCAGGGTGAACGCGCCCGCGACGTGCAGCGGTTCGCCGGACGCCACGTACGCGGCGACCTCCGCGTCGTCCGGGGTGCCGAAGCGGACCGTGGTCGACGCCGTCGCCGACGCCTGCCGCCCGGTCGCCGTGTCGATCACGCAGTGACCGGTCTGCAGCACGCCCGCGCGGCCGCGCATCGCCTGCCAGCGGGCCAGCGCCTCGGCGGCGTCGGCCGGCTTGCCGAGCGCCTGCCCGTCCAGCTCCAGCACCGAGTCGCAGCCGATCACCAGCTCCCCGCCGGCGAGTTCGGACGCCACCGCCTTCGCCTTCGCCTCGGCCAGCACCAGCGCCAACTCGCCCGGGGTGGCGGCGCTCAGCGCGTCCTCGTCCACCCCGCTGACCACGACCCGGGGGTCGAGTCCGGCCTGCCGGAGCAGTCCGAGCCGGGCGGGGGAGGCGGAGGCGAGTACGAGGGCGCGGCGATCGGTCATGCCGCCAAGCGTAGGGCCTCCCGCTCCCGGTCAGGGGCCCGTCAGACCATCAGCATGGCCGCCGCCAGGACGGCGAGGAGGGCCAGTACCAGGCCTGCGCGGCGCAGCATCTCCTGCACCCGCCGGGCTTCGGGGGACGGTTCGTCGCGGGGGTCGGACCAGAGCATTCCTCCACCCTGCGACGGCCTGCGCGGCCGGCGCCTGAGTACGGGTACTCAGATCGGCCCGGTCCTCGACCCAGGGCCGCTGCCAGTCGGAGATCCGGGGGAAGTAGTCGGCCTCGACGCCACGCATCCGGTCGGCGCTGACGGGGAACGCAAGGAGGGGCGCGGGGAACTGCGCGACCAGCCAACAGCTCAGGTAGAGCGATGGCTGGTCACGCAGTTCCCCGCGCCCCTGAAAATCAGGCCCAGGCGCTGGTGCGCCAGGCGTTCGGGCCCGGTCGCAGCGCCGGGCGGAGCCGCTTCGCGTGGTCGTTCCACGGGTCGGCCGGGCCGCCCGCCTGGCGGGCCGCCTCGGCGGCGGCCTGCGCGGCGGCGGCCCGGGCTTGGACCACCGCCAGGACGGTGGCCAGCTCCTCGGGGGTCGGCTGCCCGTGCAGCACCTGAATCGGGGACATCTCCACGAACCCTTCTGCTACAGCGGGATGTTGCCGTGCTTCTTGGGCGGCAGCACCTCGCGCTTGCCGCGCAGCGCACGCAGCCCGCGCACGATGTGCCGACGGGTCTCGCTCGGGGCGATGACCGCGTCCACGTAGCCGCGCTCGGCGGCCAGGTACGGGTTGAGCAGGGTGTCCTCGTAGGAGGCGAGCAGCTCGGCCCGCTTCTCTTCCAGGATGCCCTCCTGGTCGGCGGCGGCGAGCTCGCGCCGGTGCAGGATGTTGACCGCGCCCTGGGCGCCCATGACGGCGATCTGGGCGGTCGGCCAGGCCAGGTTGAGGTCGGCGCCGAGGTGCTTGGAGCCCATGACGTCGTACGCGCCGCCGAAGGCCTTGCGGGTGATGACGGTGATCAGCGGGACGGTGGCCTCGGCGTAGGCGTAGATCAGCTTGGCGCCGCGGCGGATGATGCCGTCCCACTCCTGGCCGGTGCCGGGCAGGAAGCCGGGGACGTCGACGAAGGTGAGCACCGGGATGTTGAAGGCGTCGCAGGTGCGGACGAAGCGGGCGGCCTTCTCGCTGGCGGCGATGTCGAGGCAGCCGGCCAGGTCCATCGGCTGGTTGCCGACGATGCCGACCGGGTGGCCCTCGACCCGGCCGAAGCCGGTGAGGATGTTGCCGGCGTAGAGCGGCTGCACCTCGAGGAACTCGCCGTCGTCGAGGATGTGCTCGATGACCTTGTGCATGTCGTACGGCTGGTTGGCGGAGTCGGGCACGATGGTGTCCAGCTCCAGGTCCTCGTCCGTGACGGAGAGGTCGGCCTGCTCGGGGTAGACCGGCGGGTCGGAGAGGTTGTTGGAGGGCAGGTACGAGAGCAGGCTCTTGACGTACTCGACGGCCTCCTTCTCGTCGGCGGCCAGGTAGTGCGCGTTGCCGGACTTGGTGTTGTGGGTCCGGGCGCCGCCCAGCTCCTCCATGCCGACGTCCTCGCCGGTGACGGTCTTGATGACGTCCGGGCCGGTGATGAACATGTGCGAGGTCTGGTCGGCCATCACGACGAAGTCGGTGACGGCGGGGGAGTAGACCGCGCCGCCGGCGCAGGGGCCCATGATCAGCGAGATCTGCGGGATCACGCCGGAGGCGTGCACGTTGCGGCGGAAGATCTCGCCGTACAGGCCGAGCGAGACCACGCCCTCCTGGATCCGGGCGCCGCCGGAGTCGTTGATGCCGATCATCGGGCAGCCGGTCTTCAGGGCAAAGTCCATCACCTTGACGATCTTCTCGCCGAAGACCTCGCCGAGCGAGCCGCCGAACACGGTGAAGTCCTGGGCGAACACGGCGACCTGCCGGCCGTCGACGGTGCCGTAGCCGGTGACCACGCCGTCGCCGTACGGGCGGTTCTTCTCCTGCCCGAAGTTGGTCGAGCGGTGCCGGGCGAACTCGTCGAACTCGACGAACGAGTCCTCGTCCAGCAGCTCCGCGATCCGCTCACGCGCCGTCAGCTTGCCCTTGGCGTGCTGCTTCTCGACCGCCGCGGCGGAGCCGGAGTGCACCGCCGCGTCCAGCCGTCGATGCAGCTCGGCGAGCTTGCCGGCGGTGGTGTGGGGGTCGTACGGGGCCTCGGTCATCCGGTGGCTCTCCTGGATCCTCGGGGCCGCGACCTGTCGCTGGACGGCTCCGGGCAGGGCGGCGCTGCGGTCTACCGTTGAGTAGCGTAGCCATCGCGGGGCGTTTCCGGTTATGGCCATCGACACATCGAGTTAACGCGCGTTCTGCGGGACGATGGAGCGGCGTGCGGCCGGATAGCCTGACCAGGTGACCGACGCCGACCACCCCCGTCCCCGCCGCTCCGGACTCCGTGGCTTCGGCCACGCCGGTCCGTCCCCGTGGACCGATCTGGACCGACCCCCGCTGGACGAGGCGGCGCTGCGCCGGGACCTGGTCCTGCCGGGCGCGCTGTGGACCGCGGTCGACGTGGTGGCCGAGACCGGCTCGACCAACTCCGACCTGGCCGCCCGGGCCCGCGACGGCGCGCCCGAGGGCGCGGTGCTGGTGGCCGAGTCGCAGAGCGCGGGCCGCGGCCGGCTCGACCGCCGCTGGAGCGCCCCGCCCCGCTCGGGCCTCTTCTTCTCCGTCCTGCTGCGCCCCGAGGGCGTGCCGGTCGAGCGGTACGGCTGGCTGCCGATCCTGGTCGGCACCGCCGCCGCGGCCACCCTCGGCCGGGTCGCCGAGATCGAGGTCGGCCTGAAGTGGCCGAACGACCTCCAGGTCACCGTGGACGGCGCGGAGCGCAAGCTCGGCGGCATCCTCACCGAGCTGAGCGGCGGCGCGGTGGTCGCCGGACTCGGCGTCAACGTCTCGCTGCGCGAGGCCGAGCTGCCGGTGCCGACCGCCGCCTCGCTCGCCCTGGCCGGGGCCGCGGTCACCGACCGGTCGACCCTGCTGCGGGCCGTGCTGCGGGAGTTCGCCGAGCTGTACGGCGAGTGGAAGGCGGCCGCCGGCGACCCGCACGCCAGCGGGCTGCTGCCCGCGTACACCGCCCGCTGCACCACGCTGGGCCGCCCGGTCCGGGTGCAGCTGCCGGGCGACCGGGAGCTGGTCGGCGAGGCGGTGGCGGTCGACGGGGACGGCCGGCTGGTGGTCCGCACCCCGGACGGCGTCCGGCACCCGGTCGCCGCCGGTGACGTGGTGCACGTCCGACCGCAGGGCTGATCCGACCGGATGCCCCGGATCGCGCGATTCCGTGCGAACATTCCACCTGGCAGGTGTGAGGCGCGCCACTGCTCCCTCCCGGGGGCTTGCGCGTCCGTGGACAGGCAGGACACGAGGCAAGTGCGGCGACCGCACGGGGACGGACCGGTGGCAGAGCAGGGCGGCAACGGCGACGACGGCAGGAACGGCGCGGGCGGCTCGACGGGCGACCGCACCGTCGCGCTGGACCTGGAGCGGTTGATCCTCGACGCACCGCGCAGATACACGCCGTACCAGGCCGCCCGCGCCGCCGACGTCCCGATGGAGATGGCCACCCGCTTCTGGCGGGCGATGGGCTTCCCGGACATCGGCCAGTCCCGCGCCCTCACCGACAACGACGTGATCGCGCTGCGCCGGCTCGCCGGCCTGGTGGAGTCCGGGCTGCTCAGCGAGTCGATGGCGATCCAGGTGGCCCGTTCCACCGGCCAGACCACCGCCCGGCTGGCCGGCTGGCAGATGGACACCTTCCTCGACAACCTCACCCAGTCCGTCGAGCCGGGCCTCACCCGCGCCGAGGTCGCCTACCCGCTGACCGAACTGCTGCTGCCCGAGCTGGAGCAGTTCCTGGTGTACGTCTGGCGCCGCCAGCTCGCCGCCGTCACCGGCCGGGTGGTGCAGGCCGCCGAGGACACCGAGATCACCAGCGGCAAGCTCGCCGTCGGCTTCGCCGACCTGGTCGGCTTCACCCGGCTGTCGCGCCGGCTGGAGGAGGAGGAGCTCGGCGAGCTGGTCGAGAGCTTCGAGAACTCCTGCTCCGACCTGATCGCCGGCCAGGGGGGACGGGTCATCAAGACCCTCGGCGACGAGATCCTCTACGTCTCCGAGGACCCGGCGACCGCCGCCGAGATCGCCCTCGGCCTGGTCGAGACGCTGGCCAAGGACGACTCGATGCCCGCGCTGCGGGTCGGCATGGCGTTCGGCACCGTCACCTCGCGGATGGGCGACGTCTTCGGCACCACCGTCAACCTGGCCAGCCGGCTCACCTCCATCGCGCCCAAGGACGCCGTCCTGGTCGACGGCGAGCTGGCCGCCGTCCTGGAGCAGAACGGCGTCGCCGTCTCCCCGGGCGAGCCGTCCGAGACCGACGCCAACCACCGCTTCCACCTCCAGCCGATGTGGCGCCGCCCGGTCCGCGGCCTCGGCCTGGTCGAGCCCTGGCTGCTCGGCCGCGCGCGGGCCGTCTGACCGCCACGGAAGAGCGGTGCGCGAGCCGTCCGGCCCGATCGCGGACAAATCGCCCTAATCTGGGTCCCGAGGACACTCGTACCCAGGGATGAGGCGATCGGTGAGCGAGGCGACCATGACCGAGGCGAGCCCGTCCGCGACCTCCACGCCCGACCTGCGGCTCCAGGCGGTGGTCGAACTCGCCCAGGACATGGCCGGCGCCCTCACCCCGCTGGAGGCGGTCCGGGCCGCCGCCGTCCGCGCCACCTCCGCGCTGTCCGCCACCATGGCCGCCGTCTCGGTCTGGGACCGCGAGTCCGGACGGCTGCGGGTCCTGGTCAACCACGGCGACCTCGCCGCCGGCGAGGAGGAACTCCCCGAGGACGAGTCCTACCCCGTCGCCGACTTCCCCGAGATCGTCACCTACCTGGAAGAGCACTGGACCACCGGCCGGCTGCCCCGCGCCTGGGTCCAGACCGCCGAGGACGGCTCCCCGCCCGCCGGACTCTCCCACCCCGGCGCCGGCGCCTTCTGCCGCCAGCGCGCCGCCGGACTGCGCCGCCGCGGCCGCGAGTGCTGCCTGGTCGCCCCGATCGTGCTGCACGGCCAGGCCTGGGGCGAGCTGTACCTCGCCCGCGGCGCCGGCCTGCCGGTCTTCAGCGAGGACGACGCCCAGTACGCCACCCTGCTGGCCGCCCAGGTCTCCGCCGGCCTCGCCCAGACCGAACGCGTCGCCGACCTGCGCCGGCTCGCCTTCACCGACCCGCTCACCGGCCTCGCCAACCGCCGCGCGGTCGACGCCCGGCTGGACAGCGCCCTCGGCGCCCACAACCGGGACGGCACCGTGGTCTCCCTGGTGGTCTGCGACGTCAACGGCCTCAAGCGGGTCAACGACGAACTCGGCCACGAGATGGGTGACCGGCTGCTCGAACGCTTCGCCCACCAGCTCTCGCTCTCCGCCGCCAAACTGCCCGGCTCGCTCGCCGCCCGGCTCGGCGGCGACGAGTTCTGCCTGCTCGCCGAGGGCCAGCGGGCCGACGAAGTGGTCGCCGTCGCCGAGGAACTCTGCGCCCGCGCCCTCGAACTCACCGACGGCGAGGGCGTGGCCTGCGGCATCGCCTCCACCGGCGACTCGATCGGCCCGGTCACCACCGCCGACCGCCTGTTCCGCCTCGCCGACGCCGCCCAGTACCGGGCCAAGGCCGCCCGCGCCGCCCACCCCGTGGTGGCCGGCCGCAACCACGGACCCGGCTTCGCCCCCGACCCCACCGTGCTGCTCGCCGACGCCGCCGACCCGCACCACCGCGCCGACGGCCGCCGCCCGGCCGGGCCCGGCGGCCGGGGCGGCACCGGCGACCGCCGCCGCTTCCGCGGCGCCGCCCACAGCGCGGACCCGGGCCAGCTGCTGGCCGCCGTCCTCACCGCCCTCGACCAGGGCGGCACCCAGCGCACCGCCCACCCCGCCGACACCCTCGCCCGGCTCGCCACCGTCGCCGAGACCGCCGCCCGACTGCTCAACGCCGTCGCCTGGTGGATCTCCTACGTGCCGCCCGGCTCCCGGCTGATGCGCACCACCGAGCACGCCGTCTACCGGATGACCGGCGGCCCCGGCTCCAGCCGCGCCGTCACCCAGCGCGCCCAGATCGAGGCCCCCGACGCCGTCTTCGACCTCGGCCACTACCCGCTCACCCGGCGCGCCGTACACGGCGGGGCCTTCGCCCTGCGAGCCGGCGGCACCGCCAACGACGCCGCCGAGGAAGCCGTCATGGTGGTCAGCGGCTACAAGGCCATGGTCGCCGCCGGCGGCACCAACCCGGCGGGCGGCTGGCTCCTCGAACTCTTCGCCGACGACTCCACCCTCCCGCTCGGCCAGATCGCCCCCGCCCTCCGCGCCCTCGTCGCCGTCGCCCTCTCCGGCCCCTCCTCCCCACCCCCGGCCTGACCCGTCGTCCGCGGTCGGCGGATTTTCGGCGTGCCACAGACGGGCAACAAGTCGGTACGACGGTGTCGTTCGGGCGGGTGGCCGTGGGATGGTGTGGGGCCAGTCCGGAAATTGGAGGGGTGAATGCGGACCAGACTCGCGGGGGCGCTGCTCTCGGTGGTGTTGGCGGTCGGCGGGGCGACGCTGGCCGGAGGGACGGCGCAGGCGGCGCCGCGGACGGCGGTGACGGCGGTTCAGCAGGCGCCGGCCGCAGCTCCCGCGGTGGCTCCGGCGGCCGCGCCGGCGGTGGCGCCGCAGGGCGACCACGCCAAGCAGTTGGCGGCGAAGGACAAGAAGAAGAAAAAGAAGAAGAGCGGCTTCTTCGGCAAGCTCATCGGCGGCGTGGTGGTCTTCGCGATCGTCGTGATCGTGCTCATTCTGGTGATCGTGCTGATCGTCCGTCGGAACCGGCGGAGCTGACCCGGTCGGCGCGGGCGTAGACGTTGGCGCTGCGCCCGCGCAGGAACCCGACCAGGGTGAGCCCGAGTTCGTCGGCGAGATCCACCGCGAGCGAGGACGGCGCGGACACGGCGGCGAGCAGCGGTATCCCCGCCAGCGCCGCCTTCTGCGTCAGTTCGAACGAGGCCCGCCCGCTGACCATGAGCAGATGGCCGGTCAGCGGCAGCAGGCCCTCCCGGAGCGCCCAGCCGACCACCTTGTCGACCGCGTTGTGCCGGCCGACGTCCTCGCGGGCGCAGAGCAGCCGCCCGTCCGCGTCGAACAGTCCGGCGGCGTGCAGTCCGCCGGTGCTGTCGAAGGTGCGCTGGGCCTCGCGCAGGGTGTCCGGGAGGCCGTAGAGCACCTCGGGGGCGACGGTGAGGGCGTCGTCGGCGACCTTCCAGCGGCTGTGGGTGCGGACCGCCTCGACGGTGTCCCGGCCGCACAGGCCGCAGGCGCTGGTCATCAACAGGTTGCGGTGGGCGGAGAGCGGTGTCCCGCCGCCGCGCACCATCGCGTCGACCACGTTGTACGTGTTGGCGCCGTCCGCGTCGGTGCCCGCGCAGTAGCGCAGGGCGGCGAGCTGTCCGTGCTCGGCGACCAGGCCCTCGCCGACCAGGAAGCCGGCCACCAGGTCGAAGTCGTGGCCGGGGGTGCGCATGGTGACGGCGAGCGCCTCGCCGCCGACCCGGATCTCCAACGGCTCCTCGGCGGCCAGCGAGTCCGGCCGTGCGCCGCGCTCGTCGCCCCGCAGCCGTACCACCCGTCGCCGCACCGTCGACCGTGCCATGTCCGCACACCTCCAGGACCCACCATAGGGGGCGACGCCCACCCGGTGGACCAACGGTTGTCAGATGTCCATTCACCTGATTCGATTGTGCATATGGATATGCACAGTGTCGTCCAGGTCGGCAAGGCCGACGTCAGCGCCGAGGATGTCCTCGCCGTCGCCCGCGGCCTCGCCCGGGTGGAGATCGGTCCCGACGCCCAGGCCGAGATGGCCGCCGCCCGGGCCACCATCGACGCCCTGGCCGCCGAGCCCCGGCCGGTCTACGGCGTCTCCACCGGCTTCGGCGCCCTCGCGGTCCGCCACATCAGCCCCGAGCTGCGCGCCCAGCTGCAGCGCTCGCTGGTCCGCTCGCACGCGGCCGGCATGGGCCCGGTGGTCGAGCGCGAGGTGGTCCGCGCGCTGATGTTCCTGCGGATGAAGACCCTCGCCTCGGGCCGCACCGGCGTACGCCCGGTGGTCGCCGAGACGATGGCCGCGATCCTCAACGCCGGCATCACCCCGGCCGTGCGCGAGTTCGGCTCGCTGGGCTGCTCCGGCGACCTGGCGCCGCTGTCGCACTGCGCGCTGGTCCTGATGGGCGAGGGCACCGCCTTCGGCCCGGACGGCGCCGAGAAGGACGCCGCCGAGCTGCTCGCCGCCGCCGGCATCGAGCCGATCGAGCTGCTGGAGAAGGAGGGCCTGGCCCTCATCAACGGCACCGACGGCATGCTCGGCATGCTGGTGATGGCGATCTCCGACCTGAGCCGCCTGTTCACCACCGCCGACATCACCGCCGCGATGAGCCTGGAGGCGCTGCTCGGCACCGACAAGGTGCTCGCCCCCGAGCTGCACGGCCCGATCCGCCCGCACCCGGGCCAGGCGCTGTCCGCCGCCAACATGCTGGCCGTGCTCAAGGGCTCCGGCCTCACCGGCCACCACCAGGACGACGCCCCGCGCGTCCAGGACGCCTACTCGATCCGCTGCGCCCCGCAGGTGGCCGGCGCCGGCCGGGACACCCTGGCGCACGCCCGTACGGTCGCCGACCGCGAGCTGGCCGCCTCGGTCGACAACCCGGTGGTGCTGCCGGACGGCCGGGTGGAGTCCAACGGCAACTTCCACGGCGCCCCGGTCGCGTACGTGCTGGACTTCCTCGCCATCGCCGCGGCCGACCTCGGCTCGATCTCCGAGCGCCGCACCGACCGGCTGCTCGACAAGGCCCGCTCGCACGGCCTGCCGGCCTTCCTGGCCGACGACCCGGGCGTGGACTCCGGTCTGATGATCGCCCAGTACACCCAGGCCGCCCTGGTCAGCGAGAACAAGCGGCTCGCCGTCCCGGCCTCGGTGGACTCCATCCCCTCCTCGGCGATGCAGGAGGACCACGTCTCGATGGGCTGGTCCGCCGCCCGCAAGCTGCGCCAGGCGGTCGACAACCTGACCCGCATCCTGGCCGTCGAGCTGGTCGCCTCGTCCCGTGCGCTGGAGATCCGCGCCGAGGGCGGCAGCGGTCCGCTCGCCCCGGCCACCGTCGCGGCGATCGAGGCCGCCCGGGCGGCCGGCGTCGGCGGCCCGGGCCGCGACCGCTTCCTGTCGCCCGACCTGGAGGCCGCGGCCGCCCTGGTCGCCTCCGGCGAGCTGCTGGGTGCGGTCGAGCGGGTCACCGGCCCGCTGGCCTGACCCGTCGCGGGGGCGGGTGGGCTCAGCCCCAGCCGCCCCCGCGCCGCTGCGGCAGCCGGTCGGCCAGCGCGCCGGCCACGTTGATGCCGACGATGCCGGCCCAGCAGACCACCAGGCCCGCGAGCTGGGCGGACTCGGCGGCGATGGCGGTCAGCGGGATGCCCATCACCAGCGAGAGGATCTGGACCGTGAACCGGCGGTTGCGGACCTTGTCCGCCGCGGGTGCCGGCGCCTGGGGCAGCGGGGCGTCCAGTCGGCTCTCCAGTCGGGCGATGAAGGAGTCGACCAGCTCGGCCTCGTACTCCTTGCCGAGGTCCTTGCGGGCCTGTAGCGCCGCGTTGAGGTCGTGCCGCAGGTCGTCCTTGCGAGTGTCCATGGCGACCATCGTGGCTCCCGCCAACCACCCGCAACCACTGTCCCGGCGCGATTTCGGGGGCGGGTCAGGGACGAATCAGGGTCACCCCGGGGCCGCGCGGCCCGTCCCGCTGTACGAAACGCCATTGCCCGCATGGCAGGACTGCGCCACAGTCGTCCCAGCCGCCGCAGCCACCGGCGGCCGCCCAACCCGAGCGTGGAGGTACCGCTGATGACAGCCCTGGACGAGACCGGCACGGTGGGGCCGTCCGCTCGACTGCTGCAGCTCTTCGAGGGCCACCGGCTGACCCCCACCCAGCGCCGGATCGCGCACTCCCTGGTCCGGCACGCCACCGAGGCGCCGTTCCTGTCGAGCGTCGAGGTCGCCGAACTGGCCGGCGTCAGCCAGCCCTCGGTCACCCGCTTCGCCGTCGCCCTCGGGTACGACGGCTACCCGGCGCTGCGCAAGCAGCTGCGCGAACTCGGCGCGGGGGAGGCCCCGGCGCCCGAGACCCCGGCCGACGCGGTGCGCAACGAGCACCAGCAGGCGGTGCTCGCCGAGATCGAGCACCTGCGCCACCTGGCCGAGCTGCTGGCCGACCCGGAGCCGATCGTGCGCGCCGCGCGGCTGCTCGCCGCCTCCCGGCCGCTGCCGGTGCTCGGCCTGCGGGCCGCCTCCGCGCAGGCCCGCGGCTTCGCCTACTTCGCGGCCAAGGTCCACCCGGACATCCGGCTGCTGGACGAGGGCGGCTCGATGCTCGCCGACCGGCTGGAGCAGGCCGCCGCGGCGGGCGCCACCGCGCTGCTCTGCTTCGCGCTGCCGCGCTACCCGCGCGAGCTGATGGAGGCGCTGGCGGTGGCCCGCGAGTGCGGGCTGACCGTCCTCACCGTCGCCGACTCCGCCTTCGCGCCGGTCGCCAAGCTCTCCGACCTGCTGCTGCCCGCCGCGGTCGGCCACGGCCTGGTGTTCGACACCGCGTGCGCGCCGATGATGCTCGGCCGGGTGCTGCTGCAGACCATGTGCGACGAACTGCCCGGCGCCGAGGCCAAGCTGGAGGCCATCGAGCAGTCGGCCGCGGCCCGCGGACTGTTCCTGGACTGACGCCCGCCCGCCGTTGCTACGACCGGCCCGGGCGTTCCAGGGCGGCCTTCAGGCGGGCCAGGGTGGTCCGCATGCCGGCCCGGTTGACCCGCGCCCGGTCGGCGGGGCGGGTGGCGGTGAAGACCAGTCCGAGCAGCTCGGCCGGACGCCGGCCCCGGCCGGTGCGCAGGTCGCGCCAGTACTCCGTGACCAGCGTGGAGCCGTCCCCGGTCGGCTCGAAGCGGTAGCCCCAGAGCGCCACCGGCAGGCCGAACGTCCCCACCCGGAACGCGAACTCCCGCCCCGGCGCGGCGACCGTCACCCGGCAGGTGGTGAACCACACCAGCGGCCCCTTGCGGTTGAAGCCGACGAACCGCGCCCCGGTCGGCAGCGGCCCCGACCGCGACCAGACCGCCCGGCACTCCGGGCTCCACTCGCCGGTCCGCCGCACCTCGGCCACCGCGCCGTACGCCGCGGCCGGTTCGACGGCCACCACGACGCTCTCCTCGACGGTCCACTCGCGTTCCACAGCGGTCCCTCCCACGTTCGACCGGGTTCCCCGGGAATCTACCGCCGAGTAGCCCGCGGCGGGCCGGATCGCGGTGACCGTATCGTCACGTTGCCGACCGGCCCGCAGCGGGCATCCCCTCCACAGGAGCTGAACGGCTGGACGGGGGGTCCGCGATGCGTCCGATCCATCAGATGAGACTGACCGGCAGACTCGGCTCGGGTGCGGACGAGTGGTCCTGCCCGGCGTGCGGGCGGCGGATCGCGCTGCGCCGGCCTCCGCACCCGGAGATCACCGTGCTCGACCCGGGCGACGAGGGCGCCGTCCACATCGGGGTGCTGGAGCCCGACTCCGCCGCCGCGGCCGCGGCCGCCGAGAAGTACGGCGTGGGCCCGATCCAGGAGATCCCGCGCCCGCCCCGCACCGCCGGCTCCCGGCGCCGCGACCGCGCGGCCGCGGCCGAGTCCGGCGCCGGGTCCAACTCCGATTCCGGCTCCGAGGCGACCGGGTCCGACTCCGAGCCCGATGCCGAGCCGGACGCCGCCGACCGCCGCTGGCTCGCCGAGATCGGCATCGACTGGGACGGCGACGAAGCCGCCTGACCGTCCGCCCGCGCCGTTTCTCATCCGCCATCGGCTGCGGTCCACCACCTGCCCGGCGCAGACTGGAAAGCGCTCGGTCGTGCGCTCCCTGGCAGGTGATCGAGGATGAGGCACTACTGGAACCACGGGCCCCACGGCGGTTGGTCGTGGGTGGTGCCCGGCATCACCGTTCTGCTGCTCTGGCTGGTGCTGGTCGCCGTGCTGGTGCTGCTGTGGCGGATCCTCTCGCGCCGTGGCGGCGCGGCCGCCGCGGCCCCGCCCTGGGGCCGTGCGCCGGCAGCGCCCGGTGCGGAGCAGACGCTGGCGGAGCGGCTCGCCCGCGGCGAGATCGACGTGGACGACTACCACGCGCGGCTGGCCGCCCTGCGCGCCACCGGCCCCCCGCCCCCAGCCGGGGCCGCCCCACCACCACCGGACCATCCCCCCGAGCCGCCACCCCCCGGCCCCCCACCCCCCGAGCCGCCACCCCCCGGCTCGTACCCCTAGCCAGCCCGATCCTGTTTGGATATATTCAGTCGCGTAGGCACTGAATGAAATCATCCGCAAGGAGGCTGGGCCATGGCAGAGCAGGTGAGCGGACCGCGCGAGGTGCGGGCGGCACGGGGCACGAAGCTGACGGCGCAGGGCTGGCAGCAGGAAGCCGCCATGCGGATGCTGATGAACAACCTCGACCCCGAGGTCGCCGAGCACCCCTCCAAGCTGGTGGTCTACGGCGGCACCGGCAAGGCGGCCCGCGACTGGCGCTCGTACGACGCCATGGTCCGCACCCTGCAGAACCTGAAGCAGGACGAGACCATGCTGGTCCAGTCCGGCCGCCCGGTCGGCGTGATGCAGACCCACGAGTGGGCGCCGCGGGTGCTGATCGCCAACTCCAACCTGGTCGGCGACTGGGCCAACTGGGAGGAGTTCCGCCGCCTGGAGTCGCTGGGCCTCACCATGTACGGCCAGATGACCGCCGGGTCCTGGATCTACATCGGCACCCAGGGCATCCTCCAGGGCACGTACGAGACCTTCGGCGCCGTCGCGGCGAAGAAGTTCAACAACACCCTCGAGGGCACCATCACCCTCACCGCCGGCCTCGGCGGCATGGGCGGCGCCCAGCCGCTGGCCGTCACCATGAACGGCGGCGTCGCGATCTGCATCGACTGCGACCCGTCCCGGATCGCCCGCCGGATCGAGCACCGCTACCTGGACGTCGAGGCGAAGAACCTGGACCACGCGCTCCAGCTCGCCACCGAGGCCCGGGACAAGAAGCAGCCGCTCTCGATCGGCCTGCTGGGCAACGCCGCCGAGCTGTTCCCGCAGCTGCTCGCGATGGACGCGCCGATCGACATCGTCACCGACCAGACCAGCGCCCACGACCCGCTGAGCTACCTGCCGATCGGTGTCGACTTCGACGACATGGCCTCCTACGCGGCCGAGAAGCCGGAGGAGTTCACCCAGCGCTCGCGCGAGTCGATGGCCCGCCACGTCGAGGCGATGGTCGGCTTCCAGGACCGCGGCGCCGAGGTCTTCGACTACGGCAACTCGATCCGCGGCGAGGCCCAGCTCGCGGGCTACGACCGGGCGTTCGCCTTCCCGGGCTTCGTCCCGGCGTACATCCGCCCGCTGTTCTGCGAGGGCAAGGGCCCGTTCCGCTGGGCCGCGCTGTCCGGTGACGCGCAGGACATCTACAAGACCGACAAGGCCGTGCTCGACCTCTTCCCGGAGAACGAGTCGCTGCACCGCTGGATCAAGATGGCCCAGGAGAAGGTCCACTTCCAGGGCCTCCCGGCGCGCATCTGCTGGCTCGGCTACGGCGAGCGCGACAAGGCGGGCGAGCGCTTCAACGACATGGTGGCGAGTGGCGAGCTGTCCGCCCCGATCGTGATCGGCCGCGACCACCTGGACTGCGGTTCGGTCGCCTCCCCGTACCGCGAGACCGAGGCGATGCTCGACGGCTCGGACGCCATCGCCGACTGGCCGCTGCTCAACGCCATGGTCAACGTGGCCTCCGGCGCCTCCTGGGTCTCCATCCACCACGGCGGCGGCGTCGGCATCGGCCGCTCGATCCACGCCGGTCAGGTCACCGTCGCCGACGGCACCGCGCTGGCCGGCGAGAAGATCCGCCGGGTGCTCACCAACGACCCGGGCATGGGCGTCATCCGCCACGTCGACGCCGGCTACGACCGGGCCGTCGAGGTCGCGGACGAGCGCGGCGTGCGCGTCCCCATGGGCGAGCTGTGACCGACACCTTCGAAGGGATGTGGGCGGAGCTGCTCCCGGTGGGCCGCTCCGCCTCCTCCGGCGGCTACCGGCGGTTCGCCTGGAACTCCGCCGACGCCGAGTGCCGCGCCTGGTTCGAGGAGCAGGCGCGGGCCCGCGGCCTGACGTACGAGCTGGACCGCAACGGCAACCAGTGGGCCTGGCTCGGCGACCCGCAGGCCGGCGGCGCCGTGGTGACCGGCTCGCACCTGGACTCCGTCCCGGACGGCGGCGCCTTCGACGGCCCGCTCGGCGTGGTCTCCTCCTTCGCCGCCCTGGACGAACTCCGCGCCCGCGGCGCCGAGTTCGCCAAGCCGCTGGCGATCGTCAACTTCGGCGACGAGGAGGGCGCCCGCTTCGGGGTGGCCTGCATCGGCTCCCGGTTGACGGCCGGCGTGCTCTCCCCGGAGCAGGCGTACGAGCTGCGCGACGCCGACGGCGTCCGGCTGCCCGACGCGATGGAGCGGGCCGGCTACGACCCGACCGCGATCGGTGCCGACACCGACCGGCTCGGCCGGATCGGCGCCTTCGTCGAGCTCCACGTCGAGCAGGGCCGCTACCTGGCCGAGGACCGACCGGTCGGGGTGGCCAGTGCGATCTGGCCGCACGGCCGCTGGCGCTTCGACTTCCACGGCGAGGCCAACCACGCCGGCACCACCCGGATCGAGGACCGCCGCGACCCGATGCTGACCTTCGCCAACACGGTGCTGTCCGCCCGGAAGAAGGCCGGCCTGGCCGGGGCGCTGGCCACCTTCGGCAAGGTCGCCGTCGAGCCGAACGGCACCAACGCGATCGCCTCGCTGGTCCGCGGCTGGCTGGACTCCCGGGCCGCCGACGAGGCCACCCTGACCGCGCTGGTCGCCGAGATCGAGCGCGCGGCGTCGGAACGTGGCGAGCGTGACGGCGTCCGGGTCGAGCTGACCCGCGAGTCCTACACCCCGGTGGTCGACTTCGACGGCCCGCTGCGCGACCGGCTGGCCAAGGTCCTCGGCGGCGTCCCGGTGCTGCCCACCGGTGCGGGACACGACGCCGGAATCCTCGCATCGGCCGTCCCGACCGCCATGCTGTTCGTACGTAACCCGAGCGGTGTCTCGCACTCCCCGGCCGAGCACGCCGAGGTCGCCGACTGCCTGGCCGGCGTCACCGCCCTCGCCGACGTACTGGAGGACCTCGCATGTCAGCCGTCGTGACGTACTGGGCCGAACACGCCTGGCTGCCGCACGTCAACGGCCCGGTCGTGGAACGGGACGTGCTGATCGCCGTCGGCCCGGGCGGCCGGATCGCCAAGGTGACCCCGGACAGCGGGCCCTGCCCGTCGGGCGCGATCCGGCTCGGCGGTCTGGTGCTGCCCGGCCACGCCAACGCCCACTCGCACGCCTTCCACCGCGCGCTGCGCGGCAACGTGCAGGTCGGCTCCGGCACCTTCTGGACCTGGCGCGACACCATGTACCGGTTCGCCGGCGCGCTCGACCCGGACAGCTACCTGGAGCTGGCCACCGCGGTGTACGCCGAGATGGCGCTGGCCGGCATCACCGCCGTCGGCGAGTTCCACTACCTCCACCACGCGCCGGGCGGCGTCCGCTACGACAACCCCAACGCGATGGGCGAGGCGCTGATCGAGGCCGCCCTGCGGGCCGGCATCCGGATCACCCTGCTCGACACCTGCTACCTCTCCTCCGGCTTCGGCGCCGAGCCGACCAAGCCGCAGCTGCGGTTCAGCGACGGCGACGCCGACAGCTGGGCCGAGCGGATCAGCGAGCTCAAGCCCGCCGAGCACGCCCGGATCGGCGCCGCCGTGCACTCGGTCCGCGCCGTCCCGGCCGAGCAGCTGGGCACCGTCGCGCACTGGGCCGTCATGCGCAAGGCCCCGCTGCACGTCCACCTCTCCGAGCAGACCGCCGAGAACGACGCCTGCCTCGCCGCGCACGGGGTCACCCCGACCCGGCTGCTCGGCGACCACGGCGTGCTCGGCCCCCGCACCTCGGTGGTGCACGCCACCCACCTGACCGACGAGGACATCCACCTGCTGTCGGACACCTCGACCGTCGTCTGCATGTGCCCGACCACCGAACGGGACCTCGCCGACGGCATCGGCCCGGCCCGCCGCCTGGCGAGCTCCGGCTGCCCGATCACCCTCGGCAGCGACAGCCACGCCGTCATCGACCCGTTCGAGGAGGCGCGGGCGCTGGAGCTCGACGAGCGGCTGCGCACCCGCACCCGCGGGCACTGGACCGCCAACGCGCTGCTCCGCGCCTCCACCGAGGACGGCCACGCCTCGCTCGGCTGGTCCGAGGCCGGCCGGATCGAGGCCGGCTCGCTCGCCGACTTCTGCGCCGTCGCCCTCGACACCGTCCGCACCGCCGGTCCCCGGCCCGCGCTCGGCGCCGAGATCGCCGTCTTCGCCGCCTCCGCCGCCGACGTCCGCCACGTGGTGGTCGGCGGCCGCCACATCGTCAAGGACGGCGTCCACCAGCTCGTCCCGGACGTACCGAAGGCACTCGCCGAAGCCATCGCCGCCCTGCAATAAACGTTCACCCCTGAAGGGGCGCGAGGAACTGCGCGCGGCGGAAGGCTTCGACGTGTGCCCTCCCGCTGCGCGCAGTTCCTCGCGCCCCTGGGTTGACCAATCCTGAAGGATCACCCAGTTGAGCCTCCTCATCACCAACGTCGGCAGCCTGGTCACCAACGACCCCTCCCACGGCACCGGCCCGCTGGGCCTCCTCGCCGACGCCGCCGTGGTCGTCGAGGGCGAGCGGATCGCGTGGGTCGGCCCCGCCGCGTCCGCGCCCGCCGCGGACGAGCGGTTCGACGCCGCGGGCCGGGCGCTGCTGCCCGGCTTCGTCGACTCGCACGCCCACCTGGTCTTCGCCGGCGACCGCACCGCCGAGTTCAACGCCCGGATGTCCGGCCAGGCGTACACCGCCGGCGGTATCCGTACGACGGTGGCGGCCACCCGCGCCGCCACCGACGCCGAGCTGGACGCCAATGTGCTCCGGTTCGTCACCGAGGCGCTGCGCCAGGGCACCACCACCGTGGAGTGCAAGTCCGGCTACGGCCTCACCGTCGAGGACGAGGCCCGCGCGCTGCGGATCGCGGCCGCGCACACCCCGGAGACCACGTACCTGGGCGCGCACGTGGTCGCCCCCGAGTTCGCCGACGACCCGGCGGGGTACGTCGACCTGGTGACCGGCGCGATGCTGGACGCGTGCGCCCCGCACGCCCGCTGGGTGGACGTGTTCTGCGAGCGCGGCGCCTTCGACGGCGACCAGGCGCGGGCCGTGCTGACGGCCGGCGCGAAGCGCGGCCTGCTGCCGCGGGTGCACGCCAACCAGCTGTCGTACGGCCCCGGCGTGCAACTGGCGGTCGAGCTGGGCGCGGCGTCGGCGGACCACTGCACCCACCTGACCGACGAGGACGTGGCGGCACTCGCGGGCAGTGACACGGTGGCGACCCTGCTGCCCGGCGCCGAGTTCTCCACCCGGGCCGCGTACCCCGACGCCCGGCGGCTGCTGGACGCGGGGGCGACGGTGGCGCTGTCCACCGACTGCAACCCGGGCTCCAGCTTCACCACCTCGATGGCGTTCTGCCTGGCGGTGGCCGTCCGCGAGATGGGGATGACCCCGGACGAGGCGGTGCACGCGGCCACCGCCGGCGGCGCCCGCGCGCTGCGCCGGACCGATGTCGGCACGCTCGCCCCCGGCGCCCGCGCCGACCTGCTGCTGCTGGACGCGCCGTCGCACGTCCACCTGGCCTACCGTCCGGGCGTCCCGCTCACCGCGGCGGTCTGGCGCGCGGGCGTCCGCGCCGTCTGAGCGGTCCGCACCGAACGCGACGGGAACGGCCCGGCACCCACCAGGGGTGCCGGGCCGTTCCCGTCATGCGTCGTGGTGCGTCAGTGCACGTCGCCCATCAGCTTGACGACGCGCTTGCGGTACATCGCGAGGCCGACGCCGGCGAGGATCGCCATCACGCCCTGGACGGCGAAGTACCAGGTCGAGCCGACCACGCTGTCGCCGAGGCCGAGCTGGAAGATGGCCGCGACGCAGTCGCCGGCGGTGACGGCGAGGAACCAGACACCCATCATCTGGCTGGCGTACTTGGCCGGGGCCAGCTTGGTGGTGACGGAGAGGCCGACCGGGGAGAGGGTCAGCTCGCCGACGGTCTGGATCAGGTAGACCAGCGCCAGCCACAGCGGGGTGACCTTGGTGCCACCGGCGGCGGCGGCCATCGCCAGCATCATGACCAGGAAGGAGCCGCCGATCATCAGCAGGCCGAAGGCGAACTTCATGGTGGTGCTGGGGTTCTTGCCGCGGCGGGCGAGCGCCACCCACAGCCAGGCGAAGACCGGGGCCAGCGCCATGATGTAGAGCGGGTTCAGCGACTGGAACCAGGTGGACGGGAAGTGGATCCCGGCCAGGGTGGACGCGGTGTTGTTGTCCGCGAACAGGCTCAGCGTCGAACCGGACTGGTCGTAGATCATCCAGAACACGGCGGCGGCCACGAAGAACCAGATGTAGCCGCTCATCTTGGACTGCTCGGCCTGGTCGAGGTCCTTGTCGCGCTTCACCTTGGCGAAGACGAAGATCGGGATCGCGATGCCTGCGATGGACAGCGGCCAGATCGCCCAGTTGATGGTGAAGTGGCCGGTCAGGGCGACGATGCCGTAGAAGACCACGGCCAGCGCCAGCCAGAGGCCCGCCTTGCGGAACACGGCGCGCTTCTCGGCGGCCGGGATCGGCGAGGTGACCACGTCGCTCTGCGGGCTGAGGTGGCGGGTGCCGAACAGGAACTGGGTCAGGCCGAGCGCCATGCCGATGCCGGCGAGGGCGAAGCCGAGGTGCCAGTTCACGCTCTGGCCGACGGTGCCGATGACCAGCGGAGCGGCGAAGGCACCGAGGTTGATGCCCATGTAGAAGATGGTGAAGCCACCGTCGCGGCGCGGGTCGTTCGGGCCGTCGTAGAGGTGGCCGACCATGGTGGAGATGTTGGCCTTGAGCAGGCCGGAGCCGACGGCGATGAACGCCAGGCCGACGAAGAACGACACGCTCATCGGCACGGCCAGCATGAAGTGGCCGGCCATGATGATCACGCCGCCGACGGCGACGGTCTTGCGCGCGCCGAGGAAGCGGTCCGCGATCCAGCCGCCCGGCAGGGCGAGCAGGTAGACCATGGCGGTGTACACGCTGTACACGGCTGCGGCGACGGCCGCCTTCATGCCGAGCCCGCCGTCCGCGACGGCCGCGGTCATGTAGAGCACCAGCAGGGCACGCATGCCGTAGTAGCTGAAGCGCTCCCACATCTCGCTCATGAAGAGAGTGGCGAGGCCCCGGGGGTGCCCGAGGAAGGTCTTGCCGCTGGCGGGGGCCGGCTTGAGGCCGGGCTCCAGGGTCGTAGACGCCATGTGTAGTGGTTCCTTGCCTGACTTCGTCCGCCAAGGGGGGTGGAGGCGGACGGGGACTCAGCCACTGTACGTGTCGTGTTTGCCTGACATGTGCCGACAA
The DNA here is from genome assembly GCF_024172095.1 of Kitasatospora cinereorecta. GTDB lineage: Bacteria > Actinomycetota > Actinomycetes > Streptomycetales > Streptomycetaceae > Kitasatospora > Kitasatospora cinereorecta. The sequence continues at coordinate 452,253 of NZ_JAMZDX010000003.1, forward strand.
AAGGCACAATTTAGGTAAAGCACCCCAATGGGCGAGTGTGACATTCGTTGGCCGGAGAGCGAATCTTCCTTCGAACCAAAGGCCCAACGCTAACATTTTCACCCGAGGGCCTCGCAAACCGGCTTCGGCGCGGACCTGGCAGCCCGTGGATAACGATCACGCTCTGTGAACTACTTCACAGCATCACTCGGCCGCCCGGGGCCCCTCGCCACCCCCGCAGGTCATGCGGAGGTCAAGGCCGCCATCGCCCTCTGATCAGGGACGGCGCGGCGGTCTACCATCCCCCTTATGACCTGTGTGCTGCTGGCCGAGGACGACCCGGCAATCTCCGAACCGCTGGCCCGCGCCCTGCGCCGCGAGGGCTATGAGGTGCTCGTCCGCGAGGACGGCCCGGCCGCCCTGGGGGCCGGCCTCAGCGAGGACGTCGACCTGATCGTCCTCGACCTCGGCCTGCCCGAGATGGACGGCCTGGAGGTCTGCCGCCGCCTGCGGGCGGACGGCAAGAGCTTCCCGGTGCTGGTCCTCACCGCCCGGGCCGACGAGGTCGACACCGTGGTCGGCCTGGACGCCGGCGCCGACGACTACGTCACCAAGCCCTTCCGCCTTGCCGAACTGCTCGCCCGCGTCCGGGCCCTGCTCCGCCGCGGCAACGTCGACCAGCTCACCACCGGTGCGCACGGCGTGAAGATCGACATCGAGTCGCACCGCGCCTGGCTCGGCGACGAGGAGCTCACCCTCTCCGCCAAGGAGTTCGAGCTGCTCCGGGTCCTGGTCCGGGACGCCGGGCGGGTGGTCACCCGCGAGGAGATCATGCGCCAGGTCTGGGACACCACCTGGTGGACCTCCACCAAGACCCTCGACATGCACATCTCCTGGCTGCGCAAGAAGCTCGGCGACGACGCGGCCAACCCCCGCTACATCGCCACCGTGCGCGGCGTGGGCTTCCGCTTCGAGAAGAACTAGGCACCACCGGCGTGAAGCGCAGGATGATCAACTCACTGCTGGGCGTCGTCCTGGTGGTGGTCGCGGTGTTCTGCGTACCGCTGGCCCTGATCGAGAAGCAGTCCATCGTCAACGCGGCCAACGACCGGGTCGACGCCGCCGCCGTCCGGGTGCTCGGCCTGGTCGAGAGCCGGCTCGCCGCGGGGGAGCCGGTCACCGGGGAGAAGTTCGCCGCCCAGGTCACCGACGGCTCCTTTGTCACCGTCGACATCCCCGGCCAGCCGCTGATCGCGGCCGGCCGGCCGGTCGACGGACCGGCGCTGACCGCCACCGAGGAGGGCGCCAGCGGGGAGACGGTCACCGTCTCGCAGTCCCGCACCGACGTCGACCACGAGATCGGCAACATGCTGCTGCTGCTCGGCGTGGTTGCGCTGCTCGCCGTCCAGGCCGCGGTGGCCCTCGCGGTCTGGCAGGCCAAGCGCCTCGCCCGGCCGCTCACCGACCTCGCCGAGACCGCCGAACGGCTCGGCTCCGGCGACCCCCGCCCGCAGGGCCGCCGCTACGACGTCCCCGAACTCGACCGGATCGCCGAGGTGCTGGACACCAGCGCCGAACGGATCGCCCGGATGCTCACCGCCGAGCGCCGGCTCGCCGCCGACGCCTCCCACCAGCTGCGCACCCCGCTCACCGCGCTCTCCATGCGCCTGGAGGAGATCACCGCGCTCGCCGAGGAGCCGGACACCGTCCGCGAGGAGGCCACCATCGGTCTCCAGCAGGTCGAGCGGCTCACCGACGTGGTCCAGCGGCTGCTCACCAACCAGCGCGACCCCAACAGCCCGACCGCAGTCACCTTCCAGCTCGACGACGTGATCAAGCAGCAGGTGGAGGAGTGGGGGCCGACCCTGCGCGAGGGCGGCCGCCGGCTGGTGATCGAGGGGCTGCAGGGCGCCGAGGTGATCGGCACCCCCGGGACGGTCGCCCAGGTGCTGGCCACCCTGATCGAGAACTCGCTCATGCACGGCGACGGCACCATCACCGTCCGGGTCCGCCGCTCGGGCACCTCGGTGGTCACCGAGGTCCAGGACGAGGGCGCCGGCGTCCCGCCCGCGCTCGGCAACCGGGTCTTCGAACGCGCGGTCAGCGGCCGCAACTCCACCGGCATCGGCCTCGCCGTCGCCCGCGACCTCGCCGAGGCCGACGGCGGGCGCCTGGAACTGCTCTCGCTGCACCCGCCGGTCTTCGCCCTGTTCGTGGCGCACAGCCGCGAGGACGACTGAGCGACTGGCTGCGGCAGGCCCGCCGGGCTCAGTTGGTGTACGCGGGCCGGTCCTCGGCGGCCAGCAGCAGCTCGGCCTCGGCCACGATCTCCGGCTCCTCCAGGTCGGGCAGCGCCTTGAACACCCAGGTGCGGTAGGAGACGAACCGGAAGACCGTGGCCACCGCCAGGCCGGCCACCTTGGCGCCCAGCTGCTCGTAGTGCGAGTCCAGGCCGAGCACGTACACCGAGAAGCCCAGCACACCGGTCTCGATCAGCATGCCGATGCCGCTGAACAGCAGGAACAGCGTGATCTCGCGCTTGCGGGAGGCTGCGTCGCGGTCCTTGTACAGCCAGTAGCGGTAGCCGAGGTAGTTGGTGGCGATCGCCACCACGGTCGCCGCGATGTTGGAGCGCAGCGACGCCAGGCCCAGCCCGTTGACGCAGATCCAGAACACCGCGAAGTTGACGACCACGCCGGAGAGGCCGATCAGGGCGAAGCCGACCGCCTCCAGGGAGACGCCTCGCATCCGCTGGTTCAACGAGGGGCGCGGCTCCGTGCTGGTCGTCATCGCGGCGGTCTCCGTATCGGCGCAGGAACGGGAGAGCGGAAATTCCGGCTCGGCCAACCAGGCTACCCGCGTGGATACGGCACCTCCTACCCGCCCGGATATCCTGGGCTGCGTGACTCACCCGGGCAACACAACCTTTCCAGTGGTCGGCATGATCGGCGGCGGGCAGCTCGCCCGCATGGCACACCAGGCGGGGATCCCGCTCGGCATCCGGTTCAAGCTCCTCGCGGACACCCCCCAGGACTCCGCCTCGCAGGTCGTCGGCGACACCGTCCTCGGCGACTACCGCGACCTCGACACCCTCCGCCGCTTCGCGTCCGGCTGCGACGTGGTCACCTTCGACCACGAGCACGTACCGACCGAGCACCTGCGCGCGCTCCAGGCCGAGGGCATCGCCGTCCGGCCCGGCCCCGACGCGCTGGTCAACGCCCAGGACAAGGGCGTGATGCGGGCCAGGCTGGACTCCATCGGCGTCCCCTGCCCCCGGCACCGGATCGTCGCCGACCCGGCCGACGTCACCGCCTTCGCCGAGGAGGGCACCGGCTACCCGGTGGTCCTGAAGACCGTCCGCGGCGGCTACGACGGCAAGGGCGTCTGGGTGATCGACAGCGAGGCCGAGGCCCACGCCCCCTTCCTGGCCGGCGTCCCCGTGCTCGCCGAGGAGAAGGTCGACTTCGTCCGCGAGCTGGCCGCCAACGTGGTCCGCTCGCCCAGCGGCCAGGCCGTCGCCTACCCCGTGGTGGAGAGCGTCCAGGAGAACGGCGTCTGCGCCGAGGTCACCGCGCCCGCCCCCGACCTGGACCCGGCGCTGTCCGACGAGGCCCAGCAGCTCGCCCTGCGGATCGCCGGCGACCTCGACATCACCGGCCACCTCGCGGTCGAGCTGTTCCAGACCCGCGACGGCCGGATCCTGGTCAACGAGCTGGCCATGCGGCCGCACAACTCCGGTCACTGGACCCAGGACGGCGCGGTCACCTCGCAGTTCGAGAACCACCTGCGGGCCGTCCTCGACCTCCCGCTCGGCGACCCCCGCCCGCGCGCCAAGTGGACCGTGATGGTCAACGTGCTCGGCGGCGACTACCCCGACATGTACCACGCCTTCCTGCACTGCATGGCCCGCGACCCGGGCCTGAAGATCCACATGTACGGGAAGGACGTGAAGCCCGGCCGCAAGGTCGGCCACGTCAACGTCTTCGGGGACGACCTCGACGACGTCCGCGAGCGCGCCCGTCACGCGGCCGCCTACCTGCGAGGAACCATCACCGAATGACCACTCCCCTTATCGGCATCGTCATGGGCTCGGACTCCGACTGGCCCGTGATGGAGGCGGCCGCCCAGGCCCTCGACGAGTTCGAGGTCCCCTACGAGGTGGACGTGGTCTCCGCCCACCGGATGCCCCGCGAGATGGTCGCCTACGGCGAGCAGGCCCACGCCCGCGGCCTCAAGGCGATCATCGCCGGCGCCGGCGGCGCCGCCCACCTGCCGGGCATGCTCGCCTCGGTGACCCCGCTGCCGGTCATCGGCGTCCCCGTCCCGCTGCGCTACCTCGACGGCATGGACAGCCTGATGTCGATCGTGCAGATGCCCGCCGGCGTGCCGGTGGCCACCGTCTCGATCGCCGGCGCCCGCAACGCCGGCCTGCTCGCGGTCCGGATGCTCGCCGCCTTCGACCGCGAACTCGCCGAGAAGATGGTCGAGTTCCAGGCCGAGCTGAACAACCAGGCCACCGAGAAGGGCCGCAAGCTGCGCGCCAAGGTCGCGGGCAGCTCCTTCGGCTTCGGCAAGTAGCTTCAGCGCGTCGTCCGGCGCGTAGTAGAACGGGGGCATGACCCCCGAACTGCTCGACCGCGCCAGGGCCGTCCTCCGCAACACCCCCGTGGTGGACGGCCACAACGACCTCCCCTGGGCGATGCGCGCCCAGGCCGGCTACGACCTCGACGCCGTCGACCTGACGGCCGACCAGAGCAGCCGACTGCACACCGACTTCGCCCGCCTCACCGCCGGCGGGGTCGGTGCGCAGTTCTGGTCGGTGTACGTCCCGGCCGAGTTGGCCGGCGACCACGCGGTCAGCGCCACGCTGGAGCAGATCGACTTCGTCCGGATGCTCACCGAGCGCTACCCCGACCGGCTGCGCCTCGCCCTCACCGCCGACGACCTGGAGCAGGCCCGCGCCGAGGGCCGGATCGCCTCCCTGATGGGCGCCGAGGGCGGCCACTCCATCGACTGCTCGCTCGCCACCCTGCGCGCACTCCACCGGCTCGGCGTCCGCTACCTGACGCTCACCCACAACTCCAACCTCCCCTGGGCCGACTCCGCCACCGACGAACCCGTCGCCGGCGGGCTCACCGCCTTCGGCGAGGAGGTCGTCCGGGAGATGAACCGGCTCGGCATGCTGGTCGACCTCTCGCACGTCTCCGCCGACACCATGCGGGCCGCCCTGCGGGTCAGCGAGGCCCCGGTGGTCTTCTCCCACTCCTCCGCCCGCGCCGTCTGCGACCACCCGCGGAACATCCCCGACGACGTACTCGCCCAACTCCCCGCCAACGGCGGCGTGGCGATGGCGACCTTCGTCCCCAAGTTCATCCTGCCCGCCGCCATCGAGTGGACCCTCGCCGCCGACGCCAACATGCGGGCCAACGGCTTCCACCCGCTGGAGACCACGCCCGCCGCGATGGACGTCCAGCGCGCGTACGAAGCCGCCCACCCCCGCCCGCTGGCCACCGCCGCCACCGTCGCCGACCACCTCGACCACATGCGCGACGTCGCCGGCATCGACCACATCGGCATCGGCGGCGACTACGACGGCACCGCCTTCACCCCGGCCGGCCTCGACGACGTCGCCGGCTACCCCAACCTGATCGCCGAACTCCTCCACCGCGGCTGGTCCGAGACCGACCTGGGGAAGCTCACCTGGCACAACGCCGTCCGCGTCCTGCGCGACGCGGAGACGGTCGCGGCGCGCCTGCAGGCGACGCGGCGGCCCTCGATCATGAAGGGCTGACTCCGGCCCGTGTACGTCTTGACCTTGACCCTGGGGGAGACGGGAGCGTGAACGTCGTGGAGGACGACGAACTCCTGGCCATCGGCGCGTTCGCCCGCCGGGCCAGGCTCTCGCAGAAGGCCCTGCGCCTGTACGACCGCCAGGGCCTGCTGCCGCCCGACCGGGTCGATCCGGTCACCGGCTACCGGTACTACCGGGCGAGCCGGTTGGCCGAGGCACGCCTGATCGTGCGGTTGCGCGGGCTGGACATGCCGCTGGCCACCGTCGCCGAGGTGCTGGCCCTGCCGGGCGAGCAGGCGGCGGAGGCGGTCGCCGGGTACTGGGAGTCCGTCGAACGGCGGCTCGCCGCACAGCGCGAGCTCGCCGCCTACCTCCGCATCCAACTGTCAGGTGATGAGGGGATGATGGACATGTACGAGATCCAGCAGCGCGAGGTGCGGGAGCAGCTGGTGCTGATCGAGCAGCGCAACGCCAGGCCGGAGGACCTGCCGACGTGGATCCCGGCGGCGACCGACCGGCTGGTGGCGCTCGCGGCGCAGCACGGGGGAGTGTTCGACCACCCGTTCGTGGTCTACCACGGCGAGGTGACCGAGGACAGCGACGGTCCGGTGGAGGTGTGCGTGCCGATCGACCCGGCGCGGGCGGCCGAGGTGACGGCGGCGCACCGGATCGAGCCGGCGCACCGCGAGGCGTACACCCGGATCACCAAGGCGCAGGTCCAGTACCCGCAGATCCTGGCCGCCTACGACGCCGTCCACCACTGGATCGGCAAGCAGGGCCTCGACGTCGGGGCCGATCCCCGCGAGGTCTACTTCGCCGACTGGGGCCCGGCCGGCCCGGCCGACGAGGTCTGCGACATCGCCTTCCCGATCGGCGTGCAGCCCTAGCGGACCCTAGAGCAGCGGCAGCTCGATCGCCGGGCACTTGTCCATGACCATGTCGAGTCCGGCGTCGGTGGTGCGCTGGTAGGCGGCCTCGTCGATCACGTCGAGCTGGAACCAGACCGCCTTGGCGCCCACCGCCACGGCCTGGTCGGCGATGTCGCCGGCCAGGTCGGAGTTGACGAAGACGTCGACCACGTCGACGGGGAAGGGGATGTCGGCCAGGGTGGCGTACCCGGGCTCGCCGAGGACGGTCTCCGCCTTCGGGTGCACCGGGACCACCCGCTTGCCGGCCCGCTGCAGCACCCGGGCGACGCCGTGCGCGGCGCGCCGGGTGTTGTTGGACAGCCCGACCACCGCCCAGGTGTCGCCCGTCTCCTTGAGGATCCGCCGGACCGTCGCGTCGTTGCCGTAGCTCATGGACGGTTCAACGACCCGGCGGCCCGGCTCATTCCGGGCCGGTCACTCCCCGGGGCGGCCCATCGCCCGGTAGCTCCAGCCGGCGGCGCGCCAGCGGGGGCCGTCGAGCACGTTGCGCCCGTCGAGCAGCCGGCGCTCGGCGACCACGGCGCCGACCTCGGCCGGGTCGAGGTCGCGGAACTCCTGCCACTCGGTCAGGTGCAGCACGACATGGGCGCCCTCGCAGGCCTCCAGCGCGCTGTCCGCGTACGCGAGGCTGGGGAACATCTTGCGGGCGTTGTCCACGGCCTTGGGGTCGTAGACGGTGACCTGGGCGCCCTGGAGCTGGATCTGCCCGGCGACGTTGAGCGCCGGCGAGTCGCGGATGTCGTCCGAGTTGGGCTTGAAGGCGGCGCCGAGCACGGCCACCCGGCGGCCGAGGAAGCCGCCGCCGCACTGCTCGCGGGCCAGCTCGACCATCCGGGAGCGGCGCCGCATGTTGATCGAGTCCACCTCGCGCAGGAAGGTGAGCGCCTGGTCGGCGCCGAGCTCGCCGGCCCGGGCCATGAAGGCACGGATGTCCTTGGGCAGGCAGCCGCCGCCGAAGCCGAGGCCGGCGTTCAGGAACTTGCCGCCGATCCGCTCGTCGTAGGAGAGCGCCTTGCTGAGCTGGACCACGTCCGCGCCGGCGCTCTCGCAGACCTCGGCCATCGCGTTGATGAATGAGATCTTGGTGGCCAGGAAGGAATTGGCGGCGGCCTTCACCAGCTCGGCGGTGGCGAAGTCGGTGACGACGAACGGGACGCCCTCGGCGACCGGGGTCGCGTACACCTCGCGCAGCAGCTGCTCGGCCCGCTCGCTGCGGACGCCGACCACCAGCCGGTCGGGGTGCAGGGTGTCGCCGACGGCGTAGCCCTCGCGCAGGAACTCGGGGTTCCAGGCCAGCTCGGCGCCCTCGCCGGCCGGGGCCAGCACGGCGAGCCGCTCGGCCAGCCGACCCGCGCTGCCGACCGGCACGGTGGACTTGCCGACCACCAGGGTGGGCCGGGCCAGGTGCGGGGCGAGCGAGTCCAGGGCCGCCTCGACGTAACTCATGTCGGCGGCGAACTCGCCCTTGCGCTGCGGGGTGTTCACACAGATGAAGTGGACGTCGCCGAACTCCGCGACCTCCTCGTAGGAGGTGGTGAAGCGCAGCCGGCCGGTCGAGCCCTCGTGCCCCGGGACGTGCTTCACCAGCAGTTCGGCCAGTCCGGGCTCGTACATCGGGACCCGGCCCGCGGAGAGCATGGCGATCTTCTCCGGGTCGATGTCCAGGCCGAGCACCTCGAAGCCCAGCTCGGCCATGCACGCGGCGTGCGTCGCGCCGAGGTAGCCGGTACCGATCACGGTGATGCGGAGGGCCACGTGCTTCCCCTTGTCGCTCGGGTGGTCGGGCCGCCTGTGGGTGCCGGCGACCGCAGCCACCGATGGTATCCGCCCGCCAGGGCGCTGCGAAGGCGCGCGGGATGCACCGGGGGCGCCCATCGGTGGTCCGGCGGATAACGAATCGGGGTACGGAGCGTTTCGGCCGCGTCCGGAGTTTGCCAAGCCGCCGGTGGGCGGCGGCCTTCGGCGGAACAATGCCGCACATGGATGCGAAGGAGCACGAGGACGAACCGACCGGACTGAGCCTCTTCGACGACCCGGACGATCCGGACGACCCCGACGAGGACGGCTCCGACGGCTCCGACGGCCCCGAGGGGTCGGACGGCTCCGAGCAGGCCGAGACGCGCCGCAGGCGCCGTAGCCGCCGCCTGCTGGTGTGGACCCTGGCGGTGCTGCTGGTCCTGCTCGGGGGCGGTGTCGGCGGCCTCTACTGGACGGCCGAGCACTACGCGTCCTCGGTCGAACGCATCCCGAACGCGTTCCCCACCGTGCCGGAGTCCGAGCAGCCGAAGCCGGTCCCGCACGCCGGTCAGACCTTCCTGCTGGTGGGCCTGGATGCCCGCTCGGACGTCCCCACCACCGGCGCCACCGCCAAGGCCCCGGCGTGGAAGGAGGGTGCCCAGCGCAGCGACACCATGATGCTGATGCACATATCGGCCGACCGGAAGAGCGTCGCGGTGGTCTCGATCGCCCGTGACACCTGGGTGGACATCCCCGGCCACGGCAAGTCGAAGATCAACGCCGCCTACTCCTGGGGCGGTCCGCCGCTGATGGTGCAGACCGTGCAGAACCTCACCGGCATCCGGATCGACCACGTCGCGGTGATCGACTGGAACGGTTTCAAGGCGCTCACCGACGCCGTCGGCGGAGTCGACATCACCATTCCCAAGACCATCGAGGCGCGCGGCGACGCCCGCCAGTGGGACCAGGGCACCCACCACATGGACGGCGCCGAGGCCCTGCTGTACGTCCGCGAGCGGCACGGCCTGCCCAACGGCGACCTGGACCGCACCAAGCGCCAGCAGAACTTCCTGCGCGCGCTGATGAACCAGACCATGAACTCCGGCACCCTCTCCAACCCGAGCCGCCTCGCCGGCCTGCTGCAGAGCGTCGGCGACGTGGTCAGCGTCGACGACCGGCTGAGCAACACCGACCTGTACGACCTGGGCTGGAGCATGCGCGACCTGCGGGCGGACGGCGTCCGCTTCATGAACGCGCCGTTCGGCGGCTACGGCGACGAGGGCGGCCAGGCCGTGGTCTACCTGGACAGCGGCGCGGCCGACCCGCTCTGGGCGGCGATGCGAAATGACCGGATGGACGACTACCTCGCCCAGCACGCGACCAGCAGCGACACCCTCGGCGAGTCGGTCCGCTGACCCGGGTCGGGTCCCGAAACGCCCGGCCGGTCCCTATATTGGATCTACTTAACGGTAATTAACCTGAGGGGCGAGACAGATGGCGGGCAACTCCGGAGCGGACTTCGACCTTTTCCGTCTCTCCGAGGAGCACGAGATGCTCCGGGAGTCGGTGCGTTCGCTGGCGGAGGCGAAGATCGCGCCGTTCGCCGCGGAGGTGGACGAGCAGGGCCGCTTCCCGCAGGAGGCGCTGGACGCGCTGCAGGGCAACGACCTGCACGCGGTGCACGTGCCGGAGGAGTACGGCGGCGCGGGCGCGGACGCGCTGGCCACCGTGCTGGTGATCGAGGAGGTCGCCCGGGTGTGCGCCTCGTCCTCGCTGATCCCCGCGGTCAACAAGCTCGGCTCGCTGCCGGTCCAGCTGTCCGGCTCGGAGGAGCTGAAGGCCAAGTACCTGGGCGCGCTCGCCCGCGGCGAGGGCATGTTCTCCTACTGCCTGTCCGAGCCCGAGGCCGGCTCCGACGCCGCCGGGATGAAGACCCGCGCGGTGCGCGACGGCGACTTCTGGGTCCTCAACGGCGTCAAGCGGTGGATCACCAACGCCGGCGTCTCCGAGTACTACACCGTCATGGCCGTCACCGACCCCGAGCTGCGCTCGCGCGGCATCTCCGCGTTCGTGGTCGAGAAGGCCGACGAGGGCGTGTCCTTCGGCGCCCCGGAGAAGAAGCTCGGCATCAAGGGCTCGCCGACCCGCGAGGTCTACTTCGACAACGTCCGGATCCCCGCCGACCGCATGATCGGCGCCGAGGGCACCGGCTTCGCCACCGCGATGAAGACCCTCGACCACACCCGCGTCACCATCGCCGCCCAGGCCATCGGCATCGCCCAGGGCGCCCTCGACTACGCCAAGGGCTACGTCAAGGAGCGCAAGCAGTTCGGCAAGGCCATCGCCGAGTTCCAGGGCGTCCAGTTCATGCTCGCCGACATGGCCATGAAGCTGGAGGCCGCCCGCCAGCTCACCTACGCCGCCGCCGCGCGCTCCGAACGAGTGTCGAGGGCCCAGCGCACCGACGGCGACCTGACCTTCTTCGGCGCCGCGGCCAAGTGCTTCGCCTCGGACGTGGCGATGGAGATCACCACCGACGCCGTCCAGCTGCTCGGCGGCTACGGCTACACCCGCGACTACCCGGTCGAGCGGATGATGCGCGACGCCAAGATCACCCAGATCTACGAGGGCACCAACCAGGTCCAGCGCATCGTCATGGCCCGCAACCTCCCGTAGTCTCCCGCAGCCCCGACCGGGCCGCACTGCGCGACGAAGACCGCCCCTCCGGATGTGTGTCCGGAGGGGCGGTCTTCGTCGCGCGGGCCTCACTTGGTGTCGGGCACCGCCGTGTCGTTCTTCAGCGCGTCGAAGACCGCCTTCGACTTGGTCGGGTCCCACTTCACCGCGGACTCGCCGGTCGGGGTGTGGAAGTCCGGGTTGCCGATCGGCACCGTGATGGACTTCCCGTCGCCGCTGGTGACGCCCTTCATCGACAGGAACAGCGAGCCGAGGTCGGTCAGGCCGGCGTCGTCGTCCACGATCAGGGTGCCGAGGCCGGAGGAGACCATCGGGTAGAAGGTGAACGGGTCGAGCAGGGCGGCCGGGGAGGCGGCCTGCTTCGCCAGTGCGCTGAGGAACTTCTGCTGGTTGCGCATCCGGCCCAGGTCCTGGTCGGCCATCTGGTGCCGCTGCCGGACGAAGGCCAGCGACTGCGCGCCGGTCAGGGTCTGGCAGCCGGCCTTCAGGTTGAGGCCGGAGTCCTTGTCGGAGACGTCCTTGTCGATGCACATGTCCACACCGCCGACCGAGTCGACGATGCCGACGAACCCGGCGAAGCCGATCTCCGCGTAGTGGTCGATGTGGAGGCCGGTGTTGGTCTCGACGGTCTGCACGAGCAGGCGGCCGCCGCCGGTGTTGAAGGCGGCGTTGATCTTCCGGGTGGCGGCCGGGACGGTCTTGCCGCTGCCGCTGGTGTCCGTGTGCTGCGGGATCTGCACCCAGGAGTCGCGCGGGATCGACATCAGCGTGTTCCCGTGGTCGCCCACGTGCAGGATCATCATCGAGTCGCTGCGCTTGCCCTCGGCGGAGCCGGTGTGCAGCGAGTCCTCCTGGGCGTCGGTGAGCCCCTGGCGGCTGTCCGAGCCGACGATCAGCCAGTTGGTGCCCTTGCCGGCGGCCGGCCGGCCGGGGTAGTCGGCCAGCACGTTCTCGTGGTTGAGCTTGGAGTCCGCCCAGAAGTAGGTGCCGACACCGGTCGCGATCAGCGCGCCGACCAGCGCCAGCAGCGAGACCTTGACGATCCGGCGGCGCGGCCAGCGCGAGCGGGCGGCCGCACCGGGCGCGGCCGGTCCGTTCGGACCGCCGGGCGCGGCGGGCCCCTGCGGCGGCTGCCCCTGGCCGGGACGGCCGTACGGTGCCTGCCCGGGGACCACCGGCTGCCCGTACCCGGCCGGCCGGCCCTGCTGCCCGCCCTGTGCCTGCCCGCCCTGCGCCTGCCCGCCCTGGGCCTGCCCGGCCATCGGGTCGACCAACGTCCGGTCGAGACCGCCGCCGGCCCCGCCCGCCTGCGGGGGTCGGCCAGCTCCCTGCGCCGGCCGGGAGAGCGGCACACCCGGCCCGCGCGGGTTCAGCCCCGGGGGCAGCGGCGGCTCCGCGGATCCGCCGCCGTAGCCCTGACCGGCGTCGCCCCGACCCGCGCCGCCCCGACCGTTCGAGCCGCCGCCCGGGCGGTCCTCCTGCCAGTTGTTCATGGGGGGAAGGATGCCCGAAACCGGTGGTCCCCAGTGGTCCGGGGACCCGTGCAGGGCCTGTTGTAGCCGTTTTGATGCAGGGGGCGGACGGTTCCGCGCAATGTTCACCTGACGGAACCAACCTTGACCCGCCGAAACCGCCCGTGCTTGCATTTCCGGCATGGAGCAGCGCGAGATCCTCACCCGTCGACGCCACGTCGACCTGGGAAGAGTGTCCGGTTCGCTGTGTCGTGGCTGAGCCCGCCCGCCGCCCGACACCCCTCCCGCCCCGGTGCCCCGAAGGCACCGACCACCCCGAGGTGAACTCCATGGCCACCGTCCTGTCCGTCTCCGGCTCGCCGTCCCGGACCTCCCGCACCACCCGGCTGCTGCGCCACGTCGACGCCCGGCTCGCCGCCCACGGGCACGAGGTGATCCCGCTGGAGGCACGCGAGCTGCCCGCCGAGGCGCTGCTCGGCGCCGACACCTCCCACCCCGAGCTGGCCCGCGCCCTGGAGCTCTTCGAGCAGGCGGACGGCGTGGTGATCGGCACCCCGGTCTACAAGGCCGCCTACTCCGGCCTGCTCAAGGCCCTGCTGGACGTGCTGCCGCAGTACGGGCTGCGCGGCAAGGCAGTGCTGCCGCTGGCCACCGGCGGCTCCACCGCGCACGTGCTCGCGGTGGACTACGCGCTGCGGCCGGTGCTGAGCTCCATGGGGGCCGGGCACGTCACCCAGGGCTGGTTCGTTCTCGACCGTGACATCACGGTGCGGGAGGACGGCTCCACCGCGATCGAGCGCGAGACGGACGTGCTGCTCACACCGGTGGTGGACGCCTTCGCGGCGGCGCTTCCCCGGCCGCTCCGGGTGCCCGCGCAGGCCGCCGCCCGGGCCTGACCCCGAGGGCGTCCCCCTGGTCCCCTAGGGGTAGCCCGCGCGCAGCCCGTACATCTCCCGGTGTCCCCCCTTCCTCCCGGGGGACGATGACCCGCCGACCGGCCATCTCCTACGGTGGTGTCCAACCCCGCAGACCCCCCGCCGGATGGTGGTGCTGGCACCAGTCCCAAGACGGATGCCTCCACCATTCCGCGGCCCGGGTCGCAGCCGCCAGGCTTGGGGCGAACGGGTGGACACCACATTGAGGAGATTCCAGTGACGACGGCAGCGAAGGCCGTGCAGACAACCGGTACCACCGCGGCATCCGCGCGGCAGGTCACCAAGACGTACGGTGCCGGGGAGACCCGGGTCACGGCGCTGGACTCGGTCGATGTGGACATCCAGCGGGGCCGCTTCACCGCGATCATGGGTCCGTCCGGCTCCGGCAAGTCGACCCTGATGCACTGCCTGGCCGGGCTCGACACGGTGACCGAGGGGCGGATCTGGATCGGCGACGCCGAGATCACCGGGCTGAAGGACAAGCAGCTCACCAAGCTCCGCCGCGACAAGATCGGCTTCATCTTCCAGGCGTTCAACCTGCTCCCGACCCTGAACGCGCTGGAGAACATCACGCTGCCGATGGACATCGCCGGCCGCAAGCCCGACAAGGCCTGGCTCGACCAGGTGGTCGAGACGGTCGGCCTCGCCGACCGGCTGAAGCACCGCCCGACCCAGCTGTCCGGCGGCCAGCAGCAGCGCGTCGCGGTGGCCCGGGCGCTGGCCGCCCGACCGGAGATCATCTTCGGTGACGAGCCCACCGGCAACCTCGACTCCCGCTCCGGGGCCGAGGTGCTGACCTTCCTGCGCCGCTCGGTCGACGAGCTGGGCCAGACCATCGTGATGGTCACCCACGACCCGGTCGCCGCCGGCTACGCGGACCGCGTGCTGTTCCTCGCCGACGGCGCCATCGTCGACGAGATGCTCGCCCCCACCGCCGACTCCGTCCTCGAGCGCATGCGCCGTTTCGACGGCAAGCGCACCAGCTGACGCGGGGTCGGGAATCATGCTGCTCAAGACCTCACTGCGGAGCTTCTTCGCCCACAAGGGCCGGATGGTGCTCTCCCTGCTGGCCGTCGTCCTCTCGGTGGCCTTCGTCTCCGGCACCCTGGTGTTCTCCAACACCGCCACCGCCACCTTCGACCGGCTCTTCGCCTCCACCGCCTCCGACCTCACCGTCCGCCAGGCCGTCGACAAGCTCGCCGCCGACGCCCACCAGGGCGGCAAGACGCGGACGGTCCCGGTCGACACCCAGCGCAAGGTGGCCGCCGAACCCGGCGTGAAGGCCGCCATCGGCTCGGTCTTCACCGAGACCGCCACCCTGGTCAACCCGGCCACCAACAAGTCGGTCAGCCCCACCGGCGGTGCCCCGACCCTGGCCGGCAACTGGACGGACTCCCCGCGCAAGTCGGTCGACATCACCTCCGGCCACGCCCCGCAGGGCTCCGACCAGATCGTGCTGGACGCGGACACCGCCAAGAAGTCCGACCTCGGCG
Source organism: Kitasatospora cinereorecta (assembly GCF_024172095.1). Classification (GTDB taxonomy): domain Bacteria; phylum Actinomycetota; class Actinomycetes; order Streptomycetales; family Streptomycetaceae; genus Kitasatospora; species Kitasatospora cinereorecta. The sequence continues at coordinate 467,286 of NZ_JAMZDX010000003.1, forward strand.
TCGGCGGCCACCTCCGGGTGGTCACCATGACCGGCAACTACGACTTCACCATCTCCGGCATCGCCACCTTCCGCACCACCAACCCGGGCGCCGCCCTGGCGTTCATGGACACCCCGACCTCGCAGAAGGTCCTGCTCGGCGAGACCGCCTACACCTCCATCGAGGTCTTCGGCGACGGCTCCCGGACGGACGACCAGCTCAAGACGGCCGCCCTGGCCGACCTGGGCAGCGGCTACGAGGCCAAGACCGCCGCCGAGCAGAAGGACGAGAACGCCAAGGGCGTCGGCTCCTTCCTCGGCTTCATGAAGTACGCGATGCTCGGCTTCGCCGCCATCTCCCTGCTGGTCGGCGGCTTCCTGATCATCAACACCTTCTCCATGCTGGTCGCCCAGCGCACCCGGGAGATCGGCCTGCTGCGCGCCATCGGCGGCAGCCGCCGACAGGTCAACCGCTCGGTGCTGATCGAGGCGCTGATCCTCGGCGTGCTCGGCTCCACCCTCGGCCTCGGCGCCGGCCTCGGCCTCGCCGAGCTGCTCATCCAGCTGATGAAGGCGGTCGGGATGAACCTCGACGCCTCCTCGCTGGAGATCACCTGGACGGTCCCGGTCGCCTCCTACCTGGTCGGCATCCTGATCACCGTGCTGGCGGCCTGGATCCCGGCCCGCCGGGCCGGGAAGATCTCCCCGATGGCCGCCCTGCGCGACCACGGCACCCCGGCCGAGGCCGCCGCCAACCGGATCCGCGCCGCCGTCGGCATCGTGGTCACCGGGATCGGCGCGGCCGCCCTCACCGGCGCCGGCTCGGTCGACTCGGCCGCCAACGGCGGCATGCTGCTGGGCGTCGGCGTGGTCTTCACACTGATCGGCTTCGTGGTGCTCGGCCCGCTGCTGGCCACCGGCATCGTCCGGGTGCTCGGCGCCGCCCTGCCCGCCCTGTTCGGCCCGTCCGGCAAGCTTGCCCAGCGCAACGCCATGCGCAACCCGCGGCGTACCGGTGCCACCGCCGCCGCCCTGATGATCGGTCTGGCGCTGGTCTCCGGCGCCTCGGTCGTCACCTCCTCGATGGTGAGCTCCGCCAAGGCCAAGGTCGACAAGTCGGTCGGCGCCGACTACGGCATCAACTCCCGCGGCTCCAGCTTCACCCCGGCGATGGTGGACGCGGTCCGCGCCACCAAGGGCCTCACCGCGGTCACCGAGCAGAAGTCCCTGCCGGCCCGCGTCACCGGCCCCGACGGCAAGGCCGCCGAGACCGAGGTGCTCGCGGTCACCGCGGCCACCTTCGGCGAGAACTTCAAGCTCCCGGTCGTCTCCGGCAACACCGACACCGCCCTCGCCGGTGGGATCGCCTTCCCGGAGGGCTTCGCCACCGACCACAACCTCAAGGTCGGCGACTCCGTCTCGATCGAGTACGCCGGCGGCCGCACCCAGAGCCTGACCGTCGGTGCCGTCACCGAGAAGGGCAGCCTCTTCGACGGGCCGTTCACCACCATCGAGACCGTCGGCAAGGCCGTCCCGGCCGCCGACCTGCCGGCCGACGAGTCCCTCTACGGCAAGGCAGCCGCCGGCGCCGACAAGGCGACCGTCCTGGCCGACCTGCAGAAGTCCATGGAGCAGTACCCGCAGGTCGTCGTGCTGGACCAGGCCGGCTACAAGGACCTGATCCAGCAGCAGGTCAACCAGCTGCTGTACATGGTCTACGGCCTGCTCGGCCTGGCGATCGTGGTCGCGGTCCTCGGTGTGGTCAACACCCTGGCGCTGTCGGTGGTCGAGCGCACCCGGGAGATCGGCCTGCTCCGCGCGATCGGCCTCTCCCGGCGCCAGCTGCGCCGGATGGTCCGCCTGGAGTCGGTGGTGATCGCCCTCTTCGGCGCCGTCCTCGGCACCGGTCTCGGCCTCGGCTGGGGCATCACCGCGCGCCAGGTGCTGGCCGGCCAGGGCCTGGAGATCCTGACCGTCCCCACCGGCACCATCGTCACGATCCTGGTCGGCTCGGCGGTGGTCGGCCTCCTCGCCGCCCTCGTCCCCGCCTTCCGGGCCGCCCGGATGAACATCCTGGCCGCCATCGCCACGGACTGACACCCGTCGCACCACCACGCCGAGGGGCGTGGGGCTCTGCCCGGCAGAGCCCCACGCCCCTCGGCGTGTCACTCAGCGGCGCGGGGACCTGCGCGAACCGGCAGACTCGGCGGCGCGCTCCGGACGTTCCCGAACACCCCGCCCACCAAGCCCCATCCAGCCGCCGGGTGCCGCCGGGCGCCTAGGACGAGCAGCCGATCGCCGCCCCGGTCTCCGCCACCACCGCTGCACCGCTCGCGCTGACCGCCGCTGTGGGCGTACCCGTGGGCGCGGAACCGGCCACCCCCGCCACGCCCCGGTAGTCGGTCCCCGCCACCACCTCCAGGGTGGCCCCGAGCCCCGACACCGCCACCAGCTCGGCGCCCGGCAGGGCGGCGGCCAGCGTCTTCACCGACTCGTCCCACCGCGGGTCGTACCGCACCACCGTCCGGACGGCCGACGGCGTCCCGCTGCCCGGGTGCGGTGAGGGCGCACCAGCGGCGTTGGACGGGGTCCCGGTGGTCGCGAAGCCGGCCTTCCGCAGGTCGCTATCGACCCGGGATCCGAGCCCCTGCACGCCCGTCCCGTTGAGCACCTGCACCCGGATCTGCCCGGGCGCCACCGTCCCGGCCGCCATCGGCGACGCGGCGGCCCCCGCCGCCGAGCCGGCCCCACCGTTCGCCCCCTCCGTGCCCCCCGAGCCCGCCGGGCGGCCGGTCAGCGGACGCCCCTGCCGGACCGCCTCGAACAGCGCCTTGGCCCCCTTCTCGTCCCATTTCACCGCCGACCCCCACCCCGGGGCCTGGTAGTCGAGATCGGCGAGCGGGACGGTGGCGAAGTCGGCGTTGGAGGCGGAGAGGTCCTTCAACCGGGTGGCGAGGCTCAGCAGGTCACCGGAGGAGAGGTCCTTGTCGGCCTTGACGGAGGCCAGCACGCTGTTCGCCACCCCGGCCAGCCGGGCCGGGTCGAGCAGCAGCCCGCCGGAGGCGGCCTGGTGCAGCAGTTGGGCCAGCAGGCGCTGCTGGCGGTGCATCCGGCCGAGGTCCGAGGTGCCGTCGACGTGTCGGGCCCGGACGTACTTGAGCGCTCCCGCCCCGTCGAGGCGGGTGGTGCCGGCCGGCAGGTCGAGTCCGGAGTAGTCGTCCTTGAGCGGCTTGGTGGTGCACACCTCCACCCCGCCGAGCGCGTCGACCGCGGCGACGAAGCCGAGGAAGTTGACCTGCAGGTAGTGGTCGATCCGCAGGCCGGTGTTCTGCTCGACGGTCCGTACGGTGAGTGGTGCGCCGCCCATCCCGTACGCGGCGTTGATCTTCCCCTTGCCGGCCGGGACCTGCCGGCCGGTCGCCGGGTCCTGGTGGGCGGGGATGTCGACGTAGGAGTCGCGGGGGATGGAGACCACACTGGCCCGGCCGCCGTCGTCGGCGAGCTGGACGACCATCATGGTGTCGGTGCAGTGGCAGGACTCGCCGCCGGCGTGCAGCACGTTCTTCAGGGTGTGCTCGGGGATGCCGTCCCGGTCGTCGGTGCCGACCACCAGGAAGGTGGTCATTCCGTCGTCGGTGGGTCGGCCCCGGTCGCCGTCGAAGGCGTCGACCCGGCCGATGGAGTCGCCGATCCCGTGCAGGACCGCCCAGCCACCGCCGGAGGTGGCCAGGACGGCCAGTGAGACGGTGCCCGCCGCCCAGCGGCCCCAGCGGCGGCCGGGGGACTGCGGGGGGTCGTACGGCGGCGGGTCGTACGGCGGCGGGGCGGAGCGGTCGTACGGCGCGGTACGGGGCATCCTCCGGATGGTAGGGGCCCGACCGGTCCTTTCCGGGGACGGCGCGCCGCCCGTCGGCCGGGTCGGCAAAACGTTCCCTCGGGGCGGGCGCACACCGGGGCCGCACACGATCCACACAGCCCGGGATGTGGTCGGGGCCACCCGCATCTGACAAGGCCAGGGCCGCGCCGGTACGCTCGGGCGCGATGAACACCAAGGCTGCTGAGGAGCTGCCGGCGGTCTCCGTGATCATGCCGGTGCTCAACGAGGAACGTCACCTCCGTACCGCCGTCCGGCGCATCCTGGAACAGGAGTACGCGGGCGACCTCGAGGTGGTGATCGCGCTCGGCCCGTCCACCGACCGGACCGACGAGATCGCCGCGGAACTCGTGGCCGAGGACCCGCGGGTCCGTACCGTGCCGAACCCCACCGGCCGGACCCCTGCGGGCCTCAACGCCGCGATCCGCGCCTCGCGCCACCCGATCGTGGTCCGGGTCGACGGCCACGGCCTGCTGACGCCCGGGTACATCGCCACCGCGGTCCGCCTGCTGGACGAGATGGACGCCGCCAACGTCGGCGGCATCATGTTCGCCGAGGGTGAGACCGAGTGGGAGAAGGCGGTCGCCGCCGCCATGACCTCCAAGATCGGCGTCGGCAACGCGGCCTTCCACACCGGTGGCCTGGCCGGCCCGGCCGACACCGTCTACCTGGGCGTCTTCCGCCGCGAGGTGCTGGCCCGGCAGGGCGGCTACAACGAGGAGTTCATCCGCGCCCAGGACTGGGAGCTGAACTACCGCATCCGCCAGGACGGCGGCCTGGTCTGGTTCACCCCGCAGCTCAAGGTGACCTACCGTCCCCGGCCGAGCGTCCGGGCGCTGGCGAAGCAGTACAAGGACTACGGCCGCTGGCGCCGGGTGGTGACCCGCTACCACCGGGGCTCGGTCAACCTGCGCTACCTGGCCCCGCCGAGCGCCCTGCTCGCCGTGGTGCTGGGCCTGGTGCTGGGCGTCGCGGTGCACCCCGCCTTCCTGGCGCTGCCGGCCGGCTACCTGCTGGGGATCCTCGGCGGTTCGGTGGTCGAGGGCCGCGGCCTGTCCCTGCGGGCTCGGCTCCAGCTGCCGGTCGCGCTGGTCACCATGCATCTGAGCTGGGGTTTCGGCTTCCTGACCTCCCCGCGCTCGCTGGCCCGGAAGGTGATCGACAGCAAGGCCCCGACCCCGATGGCGCCGGCCCACCCGTAGTCACCGGTTCCCGCGCGTAGGTCCCGCCGCGTACTCGCCGGTTCCCCCGCGCCCCCGCCCGCCCGACCGCTATCGTCGCGGCATGGGGAGCACCGAGGGGGTGTCGGCCGCCCGGATCGAGCCGAGCGCGGACGTCGACGAGCGGGCCGAGATCGGCCCGGGCAGTACGGTCTGGCACCTGGCGCAGGTCCGCGAGCACGCCCGGATCGGCGCCGACTGCATCGTCGGGCGCGGCGCGTACGTCGGTCCGGGGGTCCGGATCGGCGACCGGGTGAAGCTGCAGAACCACGCGCTGGTCTACGAGCCGGCCGTGGTCGAGGACGGGGTGTTCGTCGGCCCGGCGGCCGTGCTCACCAATGACCTCTACCCGCGCTCGGTGGATGTGGACGGCCGGCTCAAGCGCGGCGACGACTGGCACGCGCGCGGGGTGACCCTGCGCGAGGGCTGCTCGATCGGCGGCCGCGCGGTGCTGGTCGCCGGGGTGACGGTGGGCCGCTGGGCGCTGGTCGCGGCCGGCGCGGTGGTCCACCGGGACGTCCCGGACTTCGCCCTGGTGGCCGGCGTCCCGGCCCGGCGGATCAAGTGGGTCGGCCGGGCCGGCGAGCCGCTGGAGGACGTCGGCGACGGCCGCTGGCGCTGTCCGCGCACCGGCGAGCAGTACGTCGAGAAGGACGGCCTGCTCGCCGAAGCCGCGGAGCGCTGACCCGGCACCGGCCTCACTGCTTCAGCGTGCCGGTCTTCCCCTGGGTGCAGCTGGTGTCGTCGCCCTGATGGACCTTCACGTCCGTCGGTACGGCGCTGGGCACGGCAACCGGCGCCGCGGCGCCGCCGCCCGCCGCAGGGGCCTGGAAGTCCGTGCCCAGGGTGACGGTGACCCCGCGCCCCGAGCCGCCCGCGACGACCGCCGACGCGGGCAGGCCGAGCGCGGTGGCGACCGCCTCGGCGGCCGGCTTCTGGTCGGCCTGGGCGTAGCGGACGGTGCTCCGGGCGGTCCTGCCGGTGTCCGATCCGGGGGAGGCCTGGTAACCGAGTCCGCCGAGGGTCTTGGCGGTGCTGGTGGCGACCATCCCGCGGCCGGTGCCGTTGACCACGGTGACGTTCACCGAGGCCGGGTTGACCCCCGTCGCGGCGGCGGGAGCGGCCGGTGCCGACGAGCCCGCGTCCGGTGAGCCGGACGGTGCGGCGGCCCCGCCGGTGTGGTCCTCGTCGCCGGACAGCGTCCGGTCGGCCAGGATCAACGCGAACAGCTGGTCGGCCTTCGGCTGCACCATCTCGGCCTTGCCGCGCAGGTCCGGGTCGGGGTCGTCGGTGGTGTACGCCATCACCGGCTGGACGAAGGAGACGTCGGCCGGCTTGACGTTGCGCAGGTCGGTGGCGAGTCCGACCAGCTTGGTGGTGCCGGCGATCGGGTCGTCCACGGTGATCGACTTGGTCGCCGCCTCGATCACCGGGAAGGCCTTGGTCGGGTCGAGCAGCGTGCCCTGCGCGGTGATCTTGCGCAGCAGCGAGGAGAGGAACGCCCGCTGCATGGAGAACCGGCCGATCGCGCTGCCGTCCTGCACCCCGTGGCGGGTCCGGACGAACTGCAGTCCCTGTTCCCCCGTCAGGTGGCTCTGCCCGGCGGGCAGGTCGAGGTGGGAGTCCGGGTCCTTGATCGCGGTGCACAGGTCGACGTCCACCCCGCCCACCGCGTCGGTCAGCTCCTTGACGCCCTCGAAGTTGACCAGCGCGTAGTGGTCGATCTTGAGCTTGGTGATCGACTGGACGGTGTCGGTGACGCAGCCGGGGCCGCCGCGCCCGAGCGCCTCGTTCAACGGCCGGTGCTTCTTGGCGGGGTAGACCTTGCCGTCCGGCGAGGTGCACTTGGGGAGGTCGACCAGCGAGTCGCGCGGCAGGTCGAGCGCGACGGCGGCCCGGCGGTCCGGGTAGACGTGCAGCAGGATGTTGACGTCGTTGTTGCCGTCGCCGGTGTTCTGCCGGTCGCCGTACGCGCCGTTCAGGCCCTTCCGGCTGTCGGTGCCGATGATCAGGATGTTCATCGCCACCCGGCCCTGGGCGTCCGCCTGTCCGGCCGGGGGCGGGGCGTTGCCGGCGCCGAGCGGGGCGTGCGAGATGTTGGCGTCCAGGTGCCGGACGTACAGGTAGGCGCCGCCGCAGCCGGCCACCACCACCAGTCCGGTGGTGAGGGCGACGGGCCGCAGCCAGCGCCGGACACCGCTCGGCCGGCGCCGGCGCCGCCCGCCGCGGGAGCGCCGTCCGGCTCCGGGTATCTCCCGCACCGATTGGTCGATCGTCATACCGATGACCACGTTCCGGCGGGCAACTTGGTTACGGCCGGGACGACTTCGTAGCGAAGTCAGGACGGAGTGCGAACGATCCCGATCACTTGGCGCACAGGTTCTCGTCGTCGGCCTGCACCCGCTGCAGGTCCTTCGGCGCCTCGGTCGGCACCGCCGCGGCGGGCGCGCCGCCACCGGCGCCGTAGTCCTTGCCCAGCGTCACGACCAGCGCGTCCTTGGCGCCCAGCTTGGAGCTCTGCTGCGCGGCGGTGTCCGGCAGCCCCAGGGCCGCGGCCAGCGCCGCCGCCTGGTCGGCCTTGCCCGCCGGATAGGAGATCACACTGGCGGCGCTCGGCTCGGCGTTGCTGCCGGGACCGGCCTGGGTGAAGCCCTTGCCCTGGAGCGCGGTGACCGCCTTGGCGGCCTGCCCGGTGGTCCCGGTGCCGTTGCGGACGGTGACCCGCACGCTCTTGGCGTCCACCTGCGGGGCGGCTGGCGCCTCGGTGGTGGGCGCGGCGGAGGGTGCGGCGGCCGCGCTCGCGTCGGCCTGACCGGGGACGTCGGTGAGCGACTTGTCCCCGGCGATCATCCCGAAGAGCTGCTTGGCGTCCGGCTCCTTGAGGACCAGTCGGCCGCTCTCGCCCTTCTCGGTGGAGTCCAGCACCGGCACCGTGGTGAAGGTGATGTTCTTGGTGTTGACGCTGCTGAGGTCGAGCGCCAGGTCCTTGAGCTTGTTGACGTCGTTGATCTTGGAGTCGACGGTCAGCGCCTTGGTGGCGGCGTCCGCGAGGTTCCACAGCTTGGTCGGGCTGGTCAGGGTGTCGCTGCTCTTGATCTTGCGGATCATCGAGCTGATGAACTGCTGCTGCAGCGGAATGCGGGTCAGGTCGCCGCCGTACCCGACCGCGTGGCGGGTGCGGACGAAGGCCAGCGCCTCGTCGCCCTGCACCACGTGCTTGCCCTTGGACATCTTCAGGTGCGAGTCGGGGTCGTTGATGTCCTTGGCCGCGCACACCTCGACGCCGCCGACGGCGGTGGAGAGCGTCTTCACGGCCTCGAAGTTGACCATCATGAAGTGGTCGATGTGGATGCCGGTCATCTTCTCGACCGTCGTCCAGGTGCAGCCCGGGTCGCGGCCCTCCTGGCCGAGGCTCTCGTTGAACATCGCCCGGGCCGTGCCGGCGATCTTCTTCGTGCCGGTCTGGCACTCCGGGATCGGCACCATCAGGTCGCGCGGGATGGACATCACCGTCGCGTTGGAGCGGTCCTTGGAGACGTGGAACAGCAGCGTGGTGTCGGCGTGCCCGGGGCTGCCCTCGTCGCCGTACTCGCGGCCCAGGCCGACCCGGCTGTCGGTGCCGATCACCAGGATGTTCATCGCACCCTCGGCCGCCTTCGGACGGTCGGCGTCATTGCCGACCTGGACCTCGACCGAGGAGATGTTCTTGTTGAAGTGCTGGTACGCGTAGTACGCGCCGCCGCAGCCGGCCACCAGGACCAGCGCGGCCACGCCGGCGGTCCACTTCAGCGCCCGGCGGCGGCGCGGCTTGCCGGCCTTCCCGCCGCGGCGGCGGGCCGCCCGGCCACCGGGACCGTCGTCGCCGCCGGAGCGAGGGCCGTCATCGGGCCCGGAGCGCTCCGGCGTGGCGCCGGGCGCGGTCCGCGGCGTGCGGGGGGACATCGGGGTGCGCGCGGCCGGGACGGTGGCCGCGGTCAGGTCGAGGCGGAACTCGCCGGTCTCCGGGTCGAGCACCCACTGATCGGCCGGGTCGATGTCCTGGGGGAACGAGTCCGCCAGGTTGTTCCGGTTCCGGTGTCCGCTGTTCACCCCGGACACCCTAGACGAGCCGGAAGCTCGGTCCCCCCGTCCTGTGACACCCCTCACGCGAAGGATGGGTGCTAAATGGGGCAATCCGTCTGACATCTCTTCACACCGCCCGCGCAACTCCGTGACCGGCCGGGGACCATTCCCGAGGTCAGTGCAGTGCGCAGACGTCCTGGTCGGCCGTCCGGCCCTCCAGCGTCGGACTCGTTCCGGGGACCCCGCTCGCGGAGGCTGACGGCACCCCGGTCGGCGCACCGGTCGGCACCCCGCTCGGCGCATCGCTAGGCCCGGAGCCCGGTTCGGAGCCCGGTTCGGAGCCCGGCCCGGAGCCGGGCCCGGGGGTCGGCTCGGCGCTCCCGGCGGCGCCCGGCACCGTGTCCACGCCGGTCCCCACCGCGTCCGCGCCGGCCGCCACGCTCGCGCCCGCCCGCACGCCCGGGTCGCCGCCGGGGCTCGCACCACCGGGGCTCGCACCGCCGGGACTCGCGCCGCCCCCGCCGGGCCCGGGGCTCTGACTCGGGCCCGGCACCACCTCCACCTGCCGGTCCGCCCGCAGCATCGCGAACAGCTGGTCGGTCTGCGGCTGCACGAACTCGTCCCGGTTCGCGTCGAGCCGGTACGCGCGGCGCGGCACGGTGAGGAACGCCACGTTGGCCGGCGACATCCCGCGCACCTCCTGCGCCAGGTCGTACAGCGAGCCGAGCGAGCTCAGCCCCGGGTCGGCCTTGATCGCCGAGGTGGCCGCGTCCAGCAGGGGCCACAGCCGGGCCGGGTTGAACAGCACGCCCTGCGACTGCACCTTGCGCAGCAGCGAGGCCAGGAACTGCTGCTGACGGCCCATCCGCTGGGTGTCGCTGCCGTTGCCGATCGACTCCCGCACCCGGACGTAGCCGAGCGCCTGTTCCCCGTGCAGCACCTGCCGCCCGGCGGGCAGGTCCAGTTGCGCGTCCCGGTCGTGGATCGGCTGCGGGACGCAGACCTCCACGCCGCCGACCGCGTCGACCATCTTCTTGAAGCCGGTGAAGTCCAGGATCAGGTGGTGGTCGATCCGGATGCCGGTGAGCCGCTCCACGGTCCGGATGGTGCACGCCGGGCCGCCGGTCTCGAACGCCAGGTTGAACTGGGTGAACGCCGGCCGGGTCCGGCCGCCGTCCGGCAGGTCGCAGGCCGGCACGTTCACCATCACGTCGCGCGGGATGGAGACCGCCGACGCGTGGTGCCGGTCGGCGGCCAGGTGCAGCAGGATCGTGGTGTCCGAGCGCTGCCCGCCGGAGCCGCCGTACGCGCTGTTGGCGCCGCTGCGGTCGTCGCTCCCGATCAGCAGGATGTTCTCCGCCTCGGTGGCGCCCCGGTCCGGCCGGTCGCTGGCCCGGCCGAGCAGCGTCCCGGTCACCCGGTCGGTCCCGATGTTGCCGTTCAGCTTCCGGTACGCGAGCCACGCCAGCGTCCCGGTGGTGAGCATGGCCAGCGTCAGCACGCCGCCGGTCAGCGCCAGCCAGTGCCGGCGCACGAAGGAACGGCGGGCGAACGCGCGGCGCCCCCCGTCCTGGTCGGCCGGGGGGCGCGCGCCGGTGTTCTGCTCCTCTGCCATCGCGGGATCACTACCCCGCGGGCCGGGACGGGGGGATCAGCCGAGACGAAGAGTCACTCGTTCGGAGTCGATCCGCTTCTCCCACTGCTCGTCGGTCAGCTTCTCCGAGTTCCGGCAGAGCACCACCGAGGCGCCCGCCGCCAGCGGGGCCAGCAGCCCGGCCTCCAGGCCGCTCCAGTCGTCGAAGGAGAGCGTCGACAGCACCCGGCTCTCGGTCCCGAGGCCGAGCCGCGCGGCACCCTCACGGGCCAGCGCGACCGCCTGCTCACCGGTCAGCTTCAGCGCCAGCCCGTCCACCAGGGTCTCCAGCGCCGGGGCCTGCGGGTCCACCGGGGAGTACGGGGCGAAGCGGTCGCCCTGGCCGGGCACCTCGGCGGCGTAGTCGAGGAAGCCGTCCGGTCGCTGCGGGAACCGCCCGCCCAGCGGGCGCAGCGCGAGCGCCACCCGCTCGCCCGAGCACTCGTGCGCCGCCGTCAGCCCGTCCGGCCCGCTGACCACCAGGTCGGCCTCGGCCGGATCGCCGCCCGGCACCGCGGTGACGCCCACCGACCAGCAGGCCAGCAGCCACACCGCGGTCTGCCAGTGCGCCGGCAGCAGCAGCGACGCCCGGTCGTCCGGACCGGCGTTCAGCTCGTCCTGCAGCAGGTTGGACGTCTTGGCGACCCAGTTGTCGAACGTCTTCGCCGACAGTTCGACTCTCTCGCCGGTCGAATCGTCGTAGAAGGTGATCAGGGGGCGGGACGGATCGGCATCGGGGGCCCCGGCGCGCAGATAGGCGTGCAGCAGCTCGGCGGGCGTGCGGGCGTCGGCAGCGAAGAGCGCAGTCATGGTGCGGTCCACCCTAATCCCTGCGAGCCCGCGCCCGGGAGACCACCGGCCCCCTCTCCACAGCACCTCCCACACCCCCGCCGCACCCCCGCCGCGCCCCGCTGCCCGGCGCGGCGCGATCCTCCGTATCGTTCTCCCCGAGGTTCGCGGAAGGCGGTGGCACGGCATGCCCCAGGCGGTACGGCGTTGGCGGCCGGGCTACCCGCTCGACCTCGGCCGCACCCTGTTCCCGCTGCGCCACGGCCCGGCCGACCCGGCCTACCGGAGCACGCCCGACGGCGCGTTCTGGCGCGCCTCCCGGACCCCGGCCGGCCCCGGCACCCTGCGCCTCGCGCCCGCCGCCGCGGGCGAGGTCGAGGCCCAGGCGTGGGGCCCCGGCGCCGACTGGCTGCTCGACCGCGTCCCGCAGCTGCTCGGCGCCGACGACGACCCGGCCGCCCTGCTGCTCCCGCCCGGCCCGCTGCGCGAGGCCCAGCGCTCGTACCCGGGCCTGCGGCTGGGCCGCACCGGCCTGGTGATGGAGTCGCTGATCCCCTCGATCCTGGAGCAGAAGGTCACCACCGACGAGGCGTACCGCGCCTGGCGCACCCTGCTGCGCGACTTCGGCACCCCCGCCCCCGGCCCGGCCGGCGCGCAGGGGATGCGGGTGGCGCCCTCGGCCCGCGAGTGGGCGCTGATCCCGAGCTGGGAGTGGCACCGGGCGGGCGTCGACCCGAAGCGGTCGGCCACCGTGGTCCGGGCGGCCCGGCTGGCCGCGCGCCTGGAGGAGGCGTCCGGCTTCGACCACGAGCAGGCGTTCGCCCGACTCACCGCCGTCCCCGGGATCGGGATCTGGACGGCCGCGGAGACGCTGCAGCGCTCCAACGGGGACGCGGACGCCGTCTCGGTCGGCGACTTCCACCTGCCCAACCTGGTCGGCTGGGCCCTCGCCGGCCGCCCGCGCAGCGACGACGCCCAGATGCTCGAACTGCTGGAGCCGTTCCGCCCGCACCGCTACCGGGTCTGCCGGCTGCTGCGGCTGACGGCCTCGCACGCCCCGCGCTACGGCCCCCGCCTGACCCCGAACGACCACCGCCACCGCTAATACGATCCGGTCAGCGCACGGTGAGATACGCCTCCGCGTCGCGGGCGGGCCGGTGGCGCGGGCTCTCGGCGGGGCGTCCGACCGCGACGGCGCCCATCGGGTCCCAGGTCTCCGGCAGGTCGAGCACCGCCCGTACGGTGTCGCGGCAGAACATGGTGGAGGACACCCACGCCGAGCCGTAGCCCTCGCCGGCCAGGGTGACCAGCAGGTTCTGCACGGCGGCGCCGATCGCCACGGTGAACATCTCCCGCTCGGCGGCGCTCCGCCGCGGGTCGGGGTACTCGTGCGAGCCGTCCATCACCAGGCAGGGCACCACCAGGTACGGCGCGGCGCGCAGCACGTTGCCGCGGGCGGTGCGGCGGGCGATCTTCTCCTCGTCCCAGCCGTCCAGTTCGCGCAGGTCGCGCTGCCAGGCGGCGAGCATGGCGTCGAGCAGCCGCTCCCGGACGTCGGCCGATTCGAGCAGGACGAAGCGCCAGGGGGTGGTGTGGTGCGGGGCGGGTGCGGTGACCGCGGCGGCGACCGCGCGGCGGACGGCGGCGGGGTCGACCGGTTCGGCGGTGAAGGCGCGGACGGTCCGGCGGAGGGTGACGGCCTGCCGCAGCGCCTCCGAGGTGCCGAGCCGGAACATGTCGTCCGCGGCGGGCCGGATCAGTGCGCGGGCGCCGTCGCCGTCCTCGGTGGTGACCAGCGCGCCGAGGCCGCGGACCACGGCGACGGGGGTGCCGGTGGCCTTGCCCTTGACCAGGTCGCCGGCGGCGGCCAGTTCGTCGGCGGTGGCGGTGACGGTCAGGGTGAGTTCGTTGCCGTGGGCGTCGCGGCGGCCGCGGTGGTCGGCCAGGACGGCGAGGCCGGCGGCGCCGATCGCCACGTCGGTGAGGCCGTTGCGCCAGGGCCGCCCGAAGGTGTCGGTGACGACGACGGCGAGCCGGCGTCCGGTGAGCTGCTGCAGCCGGGCGCGCAGCGCGCGGGCGGAGGCGTCCGGGTCCTCGGGCAGCAGCAGGACGGTGCCGGGCGGGGTGTTGGAGGCGTCGACGCCGGCGGCGGCGAGCACCAGGCCGTTGCGGTTCTCGACGATCCGGGCGGCGCCGCGGCGGGCGACCAGCCGGACGGTCTCGGCGTCGATCGCCGCCTCCCGGTCGGCGGCCCGGAGGATCCGCCCCTCCGCCTTGCTGACGATCTTCGAGGTGACCAGCAGGATGTCGCCGTCCTCGTACGAGCCGGCCTTGGCGATCAGCTCGGCCAGGTCGGCGCCGGGCTCGATCTCCGGCAGCCCCTCGACCGGCAGCACCCTCACGCCCGGACCTCCGCGGCCAGCGCCAGCGCGGCCCGGGCCATCCCGGCGGTCGCGGGGACGTCGCTCATCAGCAGCGGGACGGCCCGGCAGCGGATGCCGGCCGCCTCCACGCCGGCGACCGCCTCGGCGTCGGAGTCGTCGACCAGCCAGCCGTCCAGCAGCTCGGACCCGTAGTGCCGGGCGACCGCCTCGGCCGAGGTCTCCACGCCGACCGCGGCCAGCACCTTGTCGGCCATGCCGCGCACCGGCGCCCCGCCGATGATGGGGGAGAGCCCCACCACCGGCGCGGAGGCGTCGCTGACGGCCTGTCGGATGCCGGGGACGGCCAGGATGGTGCCGATCGACACCACCGGGTTGGACGGGGGCAGCAGGATCACGTCCGCGGCGGCGATCGCCTCCAGCACGCCGGGCGCCGGCTTCGCGGTGTCCGCGCCGACCGGGATGATCGCCTCGGCGTCGACCGCGGCGTGCAGCCGCACCCAGTACTCCTGGAAGTGGACCACCCGCGGGCCAGCCTCGTCGGTGATCCGGACGTGGGTCTCGACCCGGTCGTCGCTCATCGGGATCAGCCGTACGCCGGGCCGCCAGCGCACGCAGAGCGCCTCGGTGACCTGGCTCAGGCTGTAGCCGGCCGAGAGCATCTGGCTGCGCACGAGGTGGGTGGCGAAGTCGCGGTCGCCGAGCCCGAACCACTCGGGGCCGACGCCGTACTCCTTCATCTCCGCCTTGATCGACCAGGTCTCGTCGGTCCGGCCCCAGCCCTGGTCCTCGTTGATGCCGCCGCCGAGGGTGTACATCACGGTGTCCAGGTCGGGGCAGACCTTCAGCCCGTAGAGGTGGATGTCGTCCCCGGTGTTGCCGATGACGGTGATCTCGTCGCCGGGGGCGACGGCCTCCTTCAGCCCGCGCAGGAAGCGCGCCCCACCGATTCCGCCTGCCAGTGCCACGATCCGCATGGGGATCATCCTGCCAGGCGGTCGCGCACTTCCTCGCTCGCCCGGCGCTCGTCCGCGCCGTACTGGTTCATCTCGACCAGGCCCGGCGTGTAGAGGTGGATGCTCACCGCGGGCTCCAGCGCCGCGTTGACCACCTCGTGCAGATAGCCGGAGGAGTACACCCGCTGCCGGCCGGGGGCCAGCACCCGCGAGTCCTCGCCCTCGCCGGTCAGCGAGCGCTCGACCAGGGCGCCCTGCACCACGGTCATCACACCGGCGGCGGCGCCGTGGTCGTGGAAGCCGGTGGACTGGCCGGGCAGCCAGCTGAGCAGCCACACCTCGTACCCGGGGCCGGTCTCCAGCCGGGCGTACCAGCGGGTCAGCGCGTCGTAGCGGACCAGCGGCTCCCACCGGGACCGGTCGGCGGCGATCTCGCGGACCAGTCGGGCGTAGTCGCCGATCCCGGTCGGGTGGGCGGGCAGGTCGGTGCGGGCCAGGTGCGGGAAGGCGAGCGGGTCGCCGGCGATGGACACGTCGCTCAGCCCGTCCGCCCAGTCGGCGGGTGCGGGTGCGGGTGCGGGCGCGGGGGCGACGGCCGCGGCGGCGGGGAGGGGGATGCGGGCGACGGGCTTGTTGCGATCGCGGTTGCGCTTGCGGAGTCGGGGCATTCGCACGGTCTGACGTCCTCGGGAGTCGGCTGTTGGCTGGAGCAGCCGACTGCGCGGAGCGTCAGGGGGGACTGTCGCGCGCGGGCGGCCTCTGATCCGGGGCGGCGCGCGGTGGGACGCGGGCGCCTAGATACAGCGGTGACAGCGGCGACAACAGGAGGACGAGCTCGCGGCAGCACGGAACACCGCCGGGCGGCGGCTCTCGGGTGCGGCGAACTCTGACATGCGTGCAAGCAGACCGCACGGGGCGGGGGCGTGTCAACCCGATCTGGCGGACATTCAGGTCACTTCACTCCTGAACCACCGGATGGGGTGATAAATCACCCTCTATGTTTCGATGCGAAGATCGCCGGGAAGGGAGGCGGTGACCCCATTGGTCCAGGGAGTCCCGGGCAACCGGATCGGCCACCCCAGGCGTCTTCCTTCACCCAGGGGGTGGCGCGCGGACCCGTGTTGACGGCAGGTCAACAACCAGGCCGGATGTCCGGGTTGTCCGGATATGTACACTAATCGTGAAGGCTTGGTTCCGGGGAGTGAATCCTCGGCCCAATACCAGAGCTCGGCTTGACTGGGCCAGAGTGACGCAACTGTAATTTCCCTCGTGTCGTTCCGCCGCTCCAGGCAACGGCAACCACGGGGACGCCAAGAGGGGCAGAGGAGGCGCGCCAGATGAGCGAGCTCTT
This sequence comes from Kitasatospora cinereorecta, assembly GCF_024172095.1. Lineage (GTDB taxonomy): Bacteria > Actinomycetota > Actinomycetes > Streptomycetales > Streptomycetaceae > Kitasatospora > Kitasatospora cinereorecta. The sequence goes on from NZ_JAMZDX010000003.1 coordinate 483,530, forward strand.
TGAGCTGTTGATCGGTGAGGACATCGCGGAGGACGAGGAGGAGCTCGGCTGGCAGGAGCGCGCGCTGTGCGCCCAGACCGACCCCGAGTCCTTCTTCCCCGAGAAGGGCGGCTCCACCCGGGAGGCCAAGAAGGTCTGCCTCGCCTGCGAGGTCCGGTCCGAGTGCCTGGAGTACGCCCTCGCCAACGACGAGCGCTTCGGCATCTGGGGCGGCCTGTCCGAGCGTGAGCGCCGACGCCTGAAGAAGAGCGCGGTCTGACCGCCGGGCAGCACCACCTGCCCCGTGCCGGCGCCTCACCTGGTGGTGGGGCGCTTTCGCATGTCCGCACACCCTGCTCCCGGCTTCCCTCCCCCTCTTGCACACACTCCGAGGGCAACGAGGTCACCCGGAGCCGTTAGTGTGGTGCGTCATCTGCCGTCAAACCCGAACCGGTGGTCCGCGCACCCGATGACTGTCTACAGCCACCAGAGCGGCTTCTCCGCTGCCAGGCCGCCCGCGTATCCGCGCCATCTGGTCACCGCGGTGATCGTTTCGCACGACGGCGCCCGCTGGCTCCCCCAGGCCCTGGCCGGCCTGCTCGGCCAGGACCGCCAGGTGCAGCGCATCCTGGCCGTGGACACCGGCTCCACCGACGCCTCCCCCCAACTGCTGCAGGACCACCTCGGCGAATGGCTGCCCGAGAGCGGCCCGCTGATCCTCGGCCGCCGCTCCGGCTTCGGCAAGGCGGTCGGCGAGGCGGTCTTCAACAGCGCCCCGCTGCGCCCCGAGGACCTCAGCTACAGCCTCGACCCCTCCGGCTACGACCCGGTCACCGGCGGCTGGGACGACTTCGGCGACCCGCTCGGCGCCGAGGACGACCTCGGCCGCGGCGGCCCCCGGGAGAGCACGCCCGTCGAGTGGCTCTGGCTGCTGCACGACGACTGCGAACCGCAGACCGACGCCCTGCGCCGCCTGCTCCAGGTCGCCGACTCCACCCCGAGCGCCGCCGTGGTCGGCCCCAAGCTGCGCAGCTGGTACGACCGGCGCCAACTGCTCGAGGTCGGCGTCACCATCGCCCGCTCCGGCCGCCGCTGGACCGGCCTGGACCGCCGCGAGCAGGACCAGGGCCAGCACGACCAGGTCCGCCCGGTGCTCTCCGTCTCCACCGCGGGCATGCTGGTCCGCCGCGACGTCTTCGAGGAGCTCGGCGGCTTCGACAAGGCGCTCCCGCTGATGCGGGACGACATCGACTTCTGCTGGCGGGTCAACGCCGCCGGCCACCGCGTGGTGATCGCCCCCGACGCCGTGCTGCGGCACGCCGAGGCGGCCAGCCGCGAGCGCCGGGCCATCGACTGCGCCTCCGCCCACCCGCACCGGGTCGACAAGGCCGGCGCCGTCTACACCCTGCTCGCCAACTCCAAGGGCACGCTCTTCCCGTACGTGCTGCTCCGGCTGGTCCTCGGCACCCTGCTGCGGGTGATCGCCAACCTGGTCGGCAAGGACCCGCGCCAGGCGTACGACGAGGTCGCCGGCCTCAACCACGAACTCATCCGGCTGCCCCGCCTGCTGGCCGCGCGCTCGCGCCGCAAGCGCACCCGCGCGGTCGACGCGCTGGACGACCGCACCCTCTTCCCGGCCCCCGGTGCCACCGCGCGCCTCGCCGTCGAGAACGCCGTCGCCTCGCTCGGCATCGGCGGCGGCGACGACACCGGCGGCCGGCACGGCTCGGTGGAGTCCGGGCCGGGCGACGAGGACGCCGACGACCTGGTGGTCGAGCAGTTCGCGCTGATCAAGAAGCTCGCCCGGCGCCCCGCGCCGGTGCTGTTCACCGCACTGCTGCTGTTCGCCCTGGCGGCCGGCCGCAACCTGATCGGCAGCGGCCTCCTGCAGGGCGGCGCCCTGCTGCCCGCCGCCGACGGCGCCTCCGGCCTCTGGTCCATGTACGCCGACTCCTGGCACCCGGTCGGCACCGGATCCACCGCCGCGTCGCCGCCCTACCTGGCGGTGCTCTCGATCCTGTCCTGGGCGCTGTTCGGCAACGCCGACCTGGCCGTCACCGTGATCGTCCTGCTCGCCGTACCGCTGGCCGCGGTCAGCGCGTACCTGGTCTCCCGGCCGCTGATCCAGTCCAAGCTGGTCCGCTCCTGGGCCAGCGCCACCTACGCGCTGCTGCCCGCCGCGACCGGCGCCCTCGCGCAGGGCCGGATCGGCACCGCGGTGGTGGCCGTGCTGCTGCCGCCGCTGGCCCGCGCCGCCGCCATCACCGCCGGCCTCGGCATCCGCGCCGAGACCGCCGCCCGCGGCGGCCGCCCCGGCTGGCGGTCGGCCTGGATGGCCGTGCTGATGCTCACCGTCTGCACCGCCTTCGTCCCGCTGACCTGGGCCATAGCGCTCCCGCTCTGCCTGGCCGCCCTGGTCCACGCGGTGCTGCGCGGCGGGGCGTTCGGCTCCGGCGGGCAGGCGCTGCGCCTGCTCGGCCTGCGCGTCGTGGTGATCCTCGGCGTCCCCGTGCTGGTGCTCGCTCCCTGGTCGCTGCACGTCCTGGCGCACCCCTCCCGGCTGCTGCTGGAGGCCGGCGTGGCCGGCTTCAACGGTCCGTCGGCCGGTTCGCTCGGCCTGGTCCTGGTGAACCCGGGCGGCGCCGGCGTACCGCCGATCTGGCTCTCCGTCGGCATCGTCCTGGCCGCCCTGGCCGCCCTGCTGCGCGCCGACCGCCGCCGCGCGGTGCTGGCCGCCTGGGGCGCCGCCGCCGCCGGACTGGTCTTCGCCGTGGTGGTGGCCGGTACCACCGTCACCCCCGCCTCCGGCGGCCCGGCCACCGGCGCCTGGGCCGGCCCGGCCACCCTGCTCGCCGGCGTGGCCCTGCTCGCCGCGGCCGCGATCGGCGCCGACGGCGCCAACGCCCGCGTCTCCGGCATCGCCTTCGGCTGGCGCCAGCCGGTCGCCGCGCTGGTCCTCGCCACGGCCGTGCTCGCCCCGTTCGGCACCGCCGTGTGGTGGGCGATCGTCGGCGCGGACGGCCCGCTGCACCGCGCCCCGGCCGCCCAGGTGCCCGCGTTCGTCGCCGAGGAGGCCGACACCGTCGACCGGGCCCGCACCCTGGTGCTGACCGGCGACGCCGACGCCGCCTCGGTCCGGTACGCCCTGGTCCGCGGCGCCGGACTGACCCTCGGTCAGGCCGAGGCCACCGTCGACGCCCGGGCCGACCAGGGCCTCGGCGCGCTGACCGGCAAGCTGCTGGCCGGCTCCGGCGGCGACCAGGCCCGCGCCCTGGCCGGGTACGGCATCGGCTACGTCGAGGTCAAGGACCCGATGATCGCCAAGGTCGGCGACGTGCTGGACACCACCCCGGGCCTGATCCGGCTGTCCAAGGACAACGGCATCGCGCTGTGGCGGGTCACCGGCGCCCCCGGCGCCCGGGCCGTCATCACCGCGCCGAACGCCGCCCCGGTCCAGATCCCGGCCGGCGCCCACGACATCTGGACGGACATCCCGGCCGGAGCCGGCGAGCGCACCCTGCGCCTTGCCGAGCAGGCCGACCCCGACTGGCAGGCCACGCTGGACGGCAAGCCGCTGGAGTCGGTCACCGTCGACGGCTGGGCCCAGGGCTTCAAGCTCCCCGCCGAGGGCGGAAAGCTCGACGTCACCCGTACCGGCAGCCTGCTGCACACCGGCTGGATCGCCGCCCAACTGCTGCTCGGCGCCACCGTCCTGGTGCTCGCCCTGCCCGGCCGGCGCAACCACAACGACGACGACCTGCCGGAGGAGGTGGTCGCCGCCCAGGCGCTGGCCGCCGCCGCCCAGGCCCAGGCCCCCGCCCCGGGCAGCCGCCGCGCCCGCCGGCTCGCCGAGCGCGGCGAGGGCGAGGACGGCGCCGAGCAGGAGGCCGGCGTCTACACCGCCGCCGTCCCGGTCCAGGCCGCTGCCGAACCCGAGCCCGAGCCCGCCTACGCCGCCGACGAGGACGCCTACGCCGACCCGTACCAGGCCGACCCCTACCAGGGCGCCTACCAGGGCGGCGACGGCTACGGCTACGACCCGTACGCGGCCCAGCAGCCGGTCGGCGCGCCCTACCAGCAGCCCGGCCAGGACGGCGGCTACGTCGACCAGTACGCCCCGTACGGCTACGAGCAGCAGCCTGCCGCGCCCGGCTACGAACAGCAGCAGCCCGCCGCGCCCGGCTGGGGCGACCCCGCGCAGAACGCCGGCTGGGCGGACCCGCACGCCCAGCAGCAGCCGTGGGTGCCGGGTCAGCCGCAGCACGAGACGTACTACGACCCCAACGACCCCTATGGCGGCCACCCCGGCCCGCACGGAACGGGGAACTGACCCGCCATGAAGAAGCCCAACCTCAAGGCTCCGAGCCTCAAGGCCCCGAACCTCAAGGCCCCCAAGCTCAGCGGGCTCAAGACGCCCGACCTGGGCGCCATCGCCGGCGGCAGCCGCACCGGGCAGTCCCTGCTGGCCGGCGCCGCGGTGCTGGCCCTGGTCTTCGGCGTCGCCGAGCTGCGCTCCCCGGTCACCAAGGCCGCCACCGGGCACGGCAGCGGGGCCACCACCACCCAGGTCGAGCGGACCTCACTGGTCTGCCAGCCCCCCACCCAGGGCCTGATCGGCTCGACCACGTACACGATGTTCACCCCGGGCGGGGCGAGCGCCACGGACGGCACCGCCGTCCTCAACGACGTCACCCCCCAGTCGGTCGCCGCCGCCCAGGCCCCGGCCGCCCAGGCCGCGCCCCAGCCCTCCGGCAGCGGCGCCCCGGCGAGCGGAGCCCCCGCCGCGCCCCAGGCCGCCGACGCCCGGCTGACCGCCACCAAGCCCGGCGTCCCGGCCGCCGGCCCGGCCGCCAACGGCGAGGCCGCCCCCGGCGCCTTCGCGGTGGCCGCCGGCGCGTACGCCCCGGGCTTCACCATCACCCAGACCACCTCGTCCGAGCAGGCCGGACCGGCCCTCTCCGGCGTCGACTGCATGCCCTCGGGCACCAACTTCTGGTTCGCCGGCGCCGGTACCGGCACCAGCGACCGGGTCGACTACGTGACCCTGGTCAACGCCGACCCGGTGCCCGCCGTGGTCGACGTGCGGATGTACGGCGACAAGGGCCTGATCGACAACGAGCTGGCCACCGGCATCGCGGTCGCCCCCGGCAGCGCCCAGTCCATCCGCCTGCCCGGCCTCACCAAGGGCCCGGTCAACGACCTCGCCATCAACGTGGTCGCCCGCAGCGGCCGGGTCGGGGCCGGGGTGCACGCCCTGGACGGCCCGCGCGGCGCCGACTGGCTCCAGCCCTCCGCCGACCCGGCGCCCAGCGTCACCATCCCCGGCGTCCCCGCCGACACCGCCTCCGCCCGCCTGGTGGTCGCCGCCCCCGGCGAGGACGACGCCGACCTGAAGATCCAGGTCTCCGGCAAGAACGGCTGGATCACCCCGGCCGGCCACGAGACCATCCACGTCAAGGCCGGCATGGTGGAGGCGGTCGACCTCGGCCCGTTCACCCACGGCGAGTCCAGCGCGGTCAAGCTCACCCCCAGCGACCCGGCCCACCCCTCCCCGGTCGTCGCCGGCCTGCGGGTGGACCGCACCAACAAGGGCAAGTCCGACGCCGCCTGGCTCTCCGGCGCCGCCCCGATCGGCGCCCGCGCCAGCATCGCCGACAACCGGGCCGGCCAGTCCGTGCTGCTGCTCACCGCGGTGGACGGCGAGGCCAAGGTGAAGGTCAGCGCCTCCGCCGGCAGCGGCGGCGGCACCCCGGTGGTCAAGGAGGTCCCGGTCCCCGCCGGCGCCACTGTCCAGGTCGACGGCATCGAGCCCGCGGGCCTCAACGGCCCCTACGGCATCACCGTGGAGACCGAGTCCGGCGGCCCCGTCACCGCCGCCCGGATCCTCACCATCCCGGTCAAGGACGTCCCCGCCTTCACCGTCCAGGAACTCCGCGACGACCACTCCACCGTCCGCATCCCCGCCACCGCCGACGACCCCGGCGTCGTGGTCGGCTGACGAGAACCCGGAGGGGCGCGAGGAACTGCGCGACCGGCCACGGCTCCACGTGAGTGCATGGCCGGTCGCGCAGTTCCCCGCGCCCCTACTGGTTGGCCCTATTCGTCGCCGTACCGCGGATCGATCGAGTCCGGCGACAGCCCCAACAGCTCCGCCACCTGCTCGATCAGGATCTCGTGCACCAGCGCAGCCCGGTCCTCCCGCGACTTCGCCCGGATCTCCACCGGCCGCCGGTAGACCAGGATCCGGCTCTTGCGCCCCTGCCGCCCCGGGATCACCCGCCCGAGCGGTACCCCGTCCGGATCCGGCTCGCCCTTGCCGGGCAGCGGCACCTCCAGGACGGCGAACTCCACGTCCTCCAGCTGCGGCCAGCGCCGTACCAGCCGCTCCATCGACTCCCGCACGTAGTCGTCGAAGAGCTCCGACCGCGTCAGCGAGATCGGCACCTGGGGCGGTGCCAGCGGCCCGCGCAGGCCGCGCCCGTGCCGGTCGCGGTGCCGGGGGCGGCGCGGTGGCCCGCTCGGCGACTGGGGTGTCGAGGGTGTCGAGCTGTCCATATCAGTGTCGAGAGTAGTCCCTGACCGCCGGGAAGTGGACCATCTCGGCACTGCGCGTAGCCACCCGAAGACACGCTCGGTGGGGGAGGGTCTTCGCGGGCCGGTCGGGAGTGCGGTACCGTCCACCCTCGTGAGCTCTGTACGTCGTTGTTCGCGGACCGCGTGCGGCCGTCCGGCCGTGGCGACGCTGACGTACGTCTACGCCGACTCCACCGCCGTGCTGGGCCCGCTCGCCACCTACGCCGAACCGCACTGCTACGACCTCTGCGCCGAGCACGCCGAGCGGCTGACCGCCCCGCGCGGCTGGGAGGTGGTGCGCCTGGCCGCCGACGCCGGCCCGGTCCGCCGCACCAGCGACGACCTGGAGGCGCTGGCGAACGCCGTCCGCGAGGCGGCCCGCCCGCAGGAGCGCACCGCGCCCCTGCGGCCCGGTCCGGCCGAGGGCGAGAGCGGCCGCCGCGGCCATCTGCGGGTCCTCCGCTCGCCCGAGAACTGAGCCGCGGCCGCCCCGACGGCCGAGCCCGGACGCCTCCGCCCGGTACAGTGCCCCTCGACCGAGCACGACGTACATCCGGGAGCAGTCAGGTGCGGGACCTCAAGCAGCTTGTGAAGGCCTACGACGTCCGGGGCACCGTGCCCGACCAGTGGGACGAGTCGCTGGCCCGCGCCTTCGGCGCCGCCTTCGTCCGCGTCCTGGGCGACGCCGCCGGCGCGCCCGTCCGGGCGATCGTGGTCGGCCACGACATGCGCCCCTCCTCCCCGTCGCTCACCCGGGCGTTCGCCGAGGGCGCCGCCGGGTACGGCGCGGACGTGGTCGAGATCGGCCTGTGCTCCACCGACCAGCTGTACTACGCCTCCGGCAGCCTGGACCTGCCCGGCGCGATGTTCACCGCCAGCCACAACCCGGCCGAGTACAACGGCATCAAGCTGTGCAAGGCCGGCGCCGCCCCGGTCGGCCAGGACACCGGCCTGTCCGACATCCGCGAGCTGGTCGAGTCCTGGCTGGACGAGGACGGCGCCGTCACCGTCCCGGCCGCGCCCGAGGGCACCGTCCCCGGCACGCTGTCCGCCCAGGACACCCTGGCCGGCTACACCGAGCACCTGCGCTCGCTGGTCGACCTGACCGCGATCCGCCCGCTGAAGGTCGCGGTCGACGCCGGCAACGGCATGGGCGGCCACACCGTGCCGACTGTCTTCGCCGGCCTGCCGATCGACCTCGTCCCGATGTACTTCGAGCTGGACGGCACCTTCCCCAACCACGAGGCCAACCCGCTCGACCCGAAGAACCTGGTCGACCTGCAGGCCAAGGTCCGCGAGGTGGGCGCCGACCTGGGCCTGGCCTTCGACGGCGACGCCGACCGCTGCTTCGTGGTGGACGAGAACGGCGACCCGGTCTCCCCGTCCGCGATCACCGCCCTGGTCGCCGAGCGCGAGATCGCCCGCGCCCGCAAGGCCGGCGAGGACGAGCCGACCGTCATCCACAACCTGATCACCTCCTGGAGCGTCCCCGAGGTGGTCCGCGAGCTCGGCGCCGTCCCGGTCCGCACCCGCGTCGGTCACTCGTTCATCAAGCAGGAGATGGCCGTCACCGACGCCGTCTTCGGCGGCGAGCACTCCGCGCACTACTACTTCCGCGACTTCTGGCGCGCCGACACCGGCATGCTGGCCGCGCTGCACGTGCTCGCGGCGCTCGGCGGCCAGCCGGAGACCCTCTCCGCGCTCACCGCCCGCTACAACCGCTACGCGGCCTCCGGCGAGATCAACTCGACCGTGGCCGACCAGCAGGCCCGCACCGAGGCGGTCCGTGCCGCGTACGCCGGCGGCGAGGACGTCAGCGTCGACGAGCTCGACGGCCTGACCGTGGCCGGGAAGGACTGGTGGTTCAACCTGCGCGCCTCCAACACCGAGCCGCTGCTGCGCCTCAACGTCGAGGCCAAGGACCCGGCCCGGATGGCCGAACTGCGCGACGGCGTCCTGGCCATCGTCCGCGCCTGATGCGTCCCGGAGTGCCCCGGCCGGTAGGGTTGCCACCGGCCGGGGTACTCCTATGTCCCGGAGACCCCCGTTCGAATCTGGAGAGCCCGAACGCCATGAGCCTGCCGCCCTTCCTGCTGGAGATCCTGGTCTGCCCGCAGTGCCACGCCCCGCTCGCCGAGAGCGCCGGGGACGAGGACCGCGAGCTGCGCTGCACCGCGGAGAGCTGCGGCCTGGTCTATCCGGTCCGCGACGGCATCCCCGTCCTCCTCGTCGACGAGGCCCGCCGCCCCTCCTGACGTCCCTTCGGTAGCCGCTGGAGGCCCGCGCATGCTCGACGACTCACTGCTCGACGATCCGGCCGGTCTGCAGCGGGCCGACCGGCAGCACGCGCTGCTCGCCCTCGCCGGGGCGGGCGCGCGGGTCCGGATCGCGCTGCGACTCGCCGCGACGGCCGGCGTCAACGGGCTGCGCCCGGACGGCCGGCCGCGCACCGTCCTGGTGGCCGGCCACGGCAGCGTGCTGACCGCCGCCGGCGTGCTCGCCGCGGTGACGGTGCCCAGCTGCCAGGCGGTCCCGCTGCCCCCGGCCGACATCCGGCCCTCCGCGCCGTACTACACCGACGGCCAGTCCTGGCAGCTGCCCGGCTGGGCCGGACCGCTCGACCTGATCGTGGTGGCCAGCTCGGGCGGCCGCGAGGGCGGCCTGATCAACCTCGCCGAGCAGGCGTACGCCCGCGGCTGCGCCATCGCCGTGATCGCCCCCGAGGGCAGCGAGCTGGCCGAGGCCGCCCTCCAGGTCCGCGCCCTGCCGCTGCCGTACGCGCCCAGCGGGATCGAGCCGGACGACGAGGGCGCCGAGCCCGACCTGCCGCCCGAGGACCCGGCGGCGCTCTGGGCCTTCCTCGCCCCGCTGCTCGCGCTCGCCGATCGGATCGGCGTCGCGCAGGTGGCACCCGGTGCGCTGGAGGCCGTCGCCGACCGGCTGGACGAGGTGGCGGTCCGCTGCCGCCCGGACGCCGAGGCGTACGGCAACCCCGCCAAGGGCCTGGCCGGGCAGCTCGCCGACACCGTTCCACTGCTGTGGGCCGACAGCCCGGTGACCGCCGCCGTCGCGGCGCGGTTCGCCGCCATGCTGGCCGACCAGGCCGGAATGCCCGCCTCCACCGGGTTGCTGCCGCAGGCGCTCACCGCCCACCGGGGCATGTTCAGCGGCCGGCTGGGCGCCGCCGGTGTCGACCCGGACGACTTCTTCCGCGACCGCGTCGACGAGCCGGGCCCGCTCCAGCTGCAGGTGGTGCTGCTGCGGCACACCCCGGGCGTCGAGGAGCTGGAGGAGCCCGGTTACGCGGTGTCCCGAGCCCGGCGACTGGCCGACGCCCACGAGGTCCGGCTCACCGAGTACACCTCCAGCGTCGAGGAGCCGCTCGGCGCACTCGCCGAACTGGTCGGCCTCACCGACTTCGCCGCCGTCTACCTGGGCCTCGCCACCTAGGCACTCGCACCCGGAGCCACGATGGGCGGTCGCCGCCGGACGCGAGTGCCTCGGGGACCTGACGCCGCGATAGGGTCCCCACGGCATACCCAACGGGAGGTAAAGACGTGAGCACCGAAGGCGGCACCAAGGCACTGGTCGCGGCACTGTCCGCGAACCTGGGCATCGCGCTCAGCAAGTTCGTGGCCTTCGCCTTCTCCGGCTCCTCCTCGATGCTCGCCGAGGGCGTCCACTCGGTCGCGGACTCCGGCAACCAGGTGCTGCTGCTGATCGGCGGCAAGCGCGCCCAGCGCGAGGCCACCCCGGAGCACCCCTTCGGCTTCGGGCGCGAGCGGTACATCTACGCCTTCCTGGTCTCCATCGTGCTGTTCAGCGTCGGCGGCATGTTCGCCGTCTACGAGGGCTACGAGAAGATCGCCCACCCGCACGAGCTGGAGAACTGGTACTGGCCGATCGGCGTCCTGCTGTTCGCCGTCGCGCTGGAGGGCTGGTCGTTCTGGACCGCCTTCAAGGAGGCGGGCAAGGACAAGGGCGGCCACGACTGGACCGCGTACATCCGCCGGGCCAAGGCCCCCGAGCTGCCGGTGGTGCTGCTGGAGGACACCGGCGCGCTGATCGGCCTGGTGCTGGCGCTGATCGGCGTCGGCCTCACCGTGATCACCGGCAACGGCGTGTGGGACGGCGTCGGCACCCTGTGCATCGGCCTGCTGCTGATCGTGATCGCGCTGGTCCTCGCCCTGGAGACCAAGTCGCTGCTGATCGGCGAGTCCGCCCACCACGAGGTGGTCGCCGAGATCCGGGACGCGCTGGTCGACCACGACACCGTCAGCGACGTCATCCACATGCGCACCCTCCACCTCGGCCCGGAGGAACTGCTGGTCGCCGCGAAGATCGCGGTCAATGCGGAGGACAGTGCGGCACAGGTCGCCGAGGCCATCGACCAGGCCGAGGCCCGGATCCGGCGCGCCGTGCCGATCGCCCGGGTGATCTACCTGGAGCCGGACATCTACAGCGCCGAGAAGGCCGCGGCCGGCCCCGACCCCGAGGCCACCCCCGGCGGGCGCGGCCCGAACACGCACTGAGCGCCGTCCCCTCGGTGTAGATTCGTCACCAGAGCCAAACGTCGCTGCTGATGGCGGTCGATCGGCGCCCGTTGTGTGCCGGTCGAGGGAGAGAGGTCCTCCGACGGATTGTGCCGCAGCAGAGGGCCGCCCACGGTGCCCCTCTGCCGCTCAGCACACCCGTAAAGTCGACCCACGCAGCGAGGAGAATCCCGCATGTCCGACTTCAAGGTCGCCGACCTCTCCCTGGCCCCGTTCGGCCGCAAGGAGATCGAGCTCGCCGAGCACGAGATGCCCGGCCTGATGGCGATCCGCAAGGAGTACGCCGCCTCCCAGCCGCTCGCCGGCGCCCGCATCACCGGCTCGCTGCACATGACCGTGCAGACCGCCGTGCTGATCGAGACGCTGACCGCGCTCGGCGCCGAGGTCCGCTGGTGCTCCTGCAACATCTTCTCCACCCAGGACCACGCCGCCGCGGCCGTCGCCGTCGGCCCGAACGGCACCGTGGACAACCCCCAGGGCGTGCCGGTCTTCGCCTGGAAGGGCGAGACCCTGGAGGAGTACTGGTGGTGCACCGAGCAGGCGCTCACCTGGCCCGACGGCCAGACCCCGAACATGATCCTCGACGACGGCGGTGACGCCACCCTCCTGATCCACAAGGGTGTCGAGTTCGAGAAGGCCGGCTCCGCGCCGGACCCGTCCACCGCGGACAACGACGAGTTCCGGATCATCCTGGAGCTGCTCAACCGCACCCTCACCGAGTCCCCCTCGAAGTGGACCGAGGTCGCCGCCACCATCAAGGGCGTGACCGAGGAGACCACCACCGGTGTCCACCGCCTGTACGAGATGCACCGCGACGGCAAGCTGCTGTTCCCGGCGATCAACGTCAACGACTCGGTCACCAAGTCGAAGTTCGACAACAAGTACGGCTGCCGCCACTCGCTGATCGACGGCATCAACCGCGCCACCGACGTCCTGATCGGCGGCAAGGTCGCGGTCGTCTGCGGCTACGGCGACGTCGGCAAGGGCTGCGCCGAGTCGCTGCGCGGCCAGGGCGCCCGGGTCATCGTCACCGAGATCGACCCGATCTGCGCGCTGCAGGCCGCGATGGACGGCTACCAGGTCACCACCCTGGACGAGGTCGTCGAGACCGCCGACATCTTCATCACCACCACCGGCAACAAGGACATCATCCTCGCCTCGCACATGGCGCGGATGAAGCACCAGGCCATCGTCGGCAACATCGGCCACTTCGACAACGAGATCGACATGGCCGGCCTCGCCCAGCTGCCCGGCGTGGTGAAGACCGAGGTCAAGCCGCAGGTCCACGAGTGGCGCAAGGCCGACGGCCGCACCATCATCGTGCTCTCCGAGGGCCGCCTGCTGAACCTGGGCAACGCGACCGGCCACCCGTCCTTCGTGATGTCCAACTCCTTCGCGAACCAGACCATCGCGCAGATCGAGCTGTTCACCAAGACCGCGCAGTACCCGATCGGCGTCTACGTCCTGCCCAAGCACCTGGACGAGAAGGTCGCCCGCCTCCACCTCGACGCCCTCGGCGTCAAGCTCACCACCCTCACCCAGGAGCAGGCCGACTACATCGGCGTCCCGGTCGAGGGCCCGTACAAGGCGGACCAGTACCGCTACTGATCCTCACTCGTACGGCACCCGTACGACGGCGTGAGCCCGGTGCCCCCCGGCACCGGGCTCACGCCTTTCCCCGCTCGGGACCTCAGCCCGGGAAGTCCGTCGTCCACTGGCTCGGGTCGGTGCCCAGCAGGGTCACCCGCTCCAGCACGCCCGCCGGACCGCCGGCCGGGTCGAGCATCGCCGGGGACTGGAACACCCGCACACAGACCTTCGCGCCCTTGTCCGTCCGGCAGGTCGCCGTGTCGGACGGACTGAGCGGCGGGGGCGTGCCCTCCAACCCCGGAGGGGCGGGGTGCAGCACCGGAGCCTCACCGTCCGGGGTCACCGTGATGCCGAAGTACTGGTCCGGCCCGGCCGAGTAGCCGATCTCGTACGTCCACCAGGACTTCCCCTGGACGGTCATCCGCTCGAACGACACCCCGGTCACCGTGAACGCCGCCGGCATCCCGGCGAGCTTCGCGGGCAGCGGCACGGAACGCTTCCCGAGGTGCACGTCCCGGGCGATCCGCAACGGCACCTGCTCCCGGTCGGCCTTCGCCAGGTACTGGCACGTCACCTCCAGCCAGCGCCCGTCCGGCCCCCGCCAGCGCAGGATCACATCGTCCGTCCCCTGCCCGTTCGTGACCCAGTACGCCTCGCTCCCGTTCACGTCCGGCGCCGGGGACTTCACACCCTGCTGCGCCAGCGAGGTCTGCGACACCTCGGGCACGACCCCGGGCGGGTACACCTTCAGCCGGTAGATCGGCGTGAACCCGGTCTTCCCGTAGACGTCGGCCCGCACGTCCGCCCCGTACTGCGCCTGTTGGTACCGCTCGCCGTTCGCATCGTCCGGCAGCCACCCGAAGTCCGCCTCCGGGCTCAGCGCGTCGTGCCCGTTGTGCGGCGCCTGCGACCCGGACGCCGCCGCGCCCGTGCCGAGCGGCACCGGATGCCTGCCGGTCGGCGAGGGCGCCGACGGCGATGCCGAGGGCCCGGCCGGACCGGCCGGGAGCGGCGCCGGGCCGCCACCGGGGCGCAGCGACACCACCGCGCTCACCGCCAGCACCATGGCCACCGTCGTCCCCACCACACCAAGCCGGCGTCGCCGCAGCCGGGCCCGCCCGGTCCGCGCGGCCAGCTCCACATCCACCCTGCTCGTCGGCACCGCACCCTCCACCAGCCCGGCCAGCCGCTCCCGCAGACCGTCGATGTCCTCGTTCATCCCCCGGCCCTCCCTGCCCGCAGTGCCGCCGAGCCGCGCAGCGCGTCCAGCGCCCGCGAGCTCTGGCTCTTCACGTTGCCGCTGGAACACCCCATCGCCTCCGCGGTCTGCTCGACCGAGAGGTCGCAGAAGTAGCGCAGCACTACGGTCGCCCGCTGCCGCGGCGGCAGCGCCGCCAGTGCCTGGCGCAGGTCCAGCGCCGCGTCCAGGTCCGCCCCCGTCGCGACCCCGTCGGCAGCCTCGAATCCGGTCCGGGTCCGCCGCCACCAGGACGTCCGCTGCTCGGCCAGGAACGTGTTCACCAGCACCGTCCGGGCATAGCCGTCCAGGTTCTCCGCCCGGGCCGCCCGCGACCAGTTGGTGTAGAGCTTGGTGATGCTCTCCTGGACCAGGTCGTCCGCCCGATGCCAGTCCGCGCAGAGCAGGTACGCCACGTTGCGCAGCCACGCCGCCCTGGAGCCCACGTACGCGGTGAAGTCGACGTCTCGCGACTCCTTCGCCATCCCAGGCCCCTCCCTCCCTCGTCCGGCGTCCGCCCACGCGGTCACCGCCTCACTGATGCGGTCGACCCGCCGGGGGGTTGCACCCGAATCCCCGGCGCCGGGATCGCGCTCGGACCGGCCACGTAGGCTTTCGGGCATGCCCAACGGCCGCTACTCGCTGCACGACACCCACGACCACGTCCCGCTGGGCGAGGAACGCTTCAGCTGCGCCCCGGGCGCGGCGGGCTGGCGGTACGTCTCCAAGACCTACGGCCCGGACGGCACCGTCCTCGCCACCACCGACCTGACCCTCGACTCCCGCAGCCGCCCGCTCCGCCTCGAACTGCGGTCCGGCGGCTGGCAGGTGCGCGGCGGCGCGGTCGACGGCGTCGCCTGGGTCCGCGCCGCGGCCGACGACCCCACCGCCCGGTACGCCACCGAGGACCACGACCGGGCGCACGCCTTCACCGGCGCCTCGCCCGCCTTCCTGGTCGCCACCGCCCGGCTGCTCCACCTGGACCCCGGCGCCAGCGCCCGGGTACGGCTGGTCTCCTTCACCGGACCCGTGCTCGCCCCGCGCACCCTCGACCAGGGCTGGCTGCTGGAGGCCGTCGACACCCACGACACCGACAGCGGCCCACTGCGCGTCGAGCGCTACCAGGTCGCCGACCTGGAGACCGGCGAGCAGCAGATCGTCCACCTCGCGGGCGACGTCGTCCTCGCCGCGGGCGGCATCGAGCTGGAGGAACTGGAGTCCCCGCCCAACACCTGGCCCACCGAGTACGGCGGCTGACCACTCACGCCGCCTGACCGCTCACGCCCGCTGACCGCTCACGCCGGCGGCGCGAACCCGCCCGCGGACGGACCGGCCTGGGTGGGCGGCTGCTCGGGCACCGGGGGCGCCTGCGGCGGGAGGGGAACCTGCGGGGGAGCGGGAACCGGGGCACTCGGCTGCGGGTAGCCCAGCACGCGCGCGGGCGGAGCCCCGTACGGGACGGGCACCGGACCGTACGGGACGGGCGAGGCCGCGTAGGGCGGCGGGAAGCCGGGAACCGCACCGCTGGCCACCGCCCGGGCCCACTCCCGGCGCTGGCGCTCCGCCAGCACCGCACCCAGGTACGCCACCGGCTGCAGCCCGTACGGCACGGCCCGCCCGGTGTGCCCGGCCAGATCGCCGGCCAGCCGCTGCGCCATCCCGGCCGCGACCGCCGGGTCGAGCTGCGCCAGCCGTCCCAGGAACTGGCGGATCGCCAGCCAGAGCCCGTCCGGCACAGCCGACAGGTCGAGCGAGACCAGGTCGCCGCCCAGCGCGTTCATCAGCTCCGGCGACACCGGCGGCAGCGCGCCCTGCTCCCGGGCGACCTTCGGCAGCCGCTCGCGGACCACCAGGGTGCCCGCGAAGATGTCGCCCAGCCGGCGCCCCTGCGTGGAGACCAGCGAGGTGATCGTCGCCGGCGCGGCCATCAGCCCGAACTCGACCACCCCGACCAGCCCGCGCACCAGGGCGTGCCGGAACCGCACCGGACCGCCGTCCTCCCGCACCACCCGCAGGCCGAACGCGGCCTTCCCGAGCGAGCGCCCGTGGGAGAGCGTCTCCACCACGACCGGAACGACGACGGTGAACAGCACGAAGACCGACAGCGAGACCGCCTGGACCGCCGCCTCCTCCAGGTCGGGCGCCGCCACCGCCAGGACGACGATGGCGATCACGAAGCCGAAGAACTGCACCGCTGCGTCCAGCAGGCGGGCCAGTGCCCGACTCGGCAGCTTGGCCGTCCGAAGCCCGAGGACGACCGCCTCGCCCGTCACCAGGTCGCTCACCGCACCCACCCGTTCCCCAACTCATGGCTCCGCCGGCCGCCCGAGTGCCGTCCGGGCCCGAACCCCCGCGATCTCAAGCCGCCAACATACGGGTGCCCGCCCCACCCGGGAAGCCCGGCCCTCGCCTCGCGCCGGGCGACCGGACCTCCGTCGTCCGGGCGACCCGGGAATCTCCCGCCGGGCCGCCCCTCGCCTCTGGCAAGCTAGGCCGCGCTTCCATCCCCCGTTCCCGAACTTCCTGGAGTGAGCCGCAT
>NZ_JAMZDX010000003.1:505000-757500 GCF_024172095.1 Kitasatospora cinereorecta
CCCGGGGTAAGGGTGTAGGACGAACGGTAGGCAAATCCGCCGTTCACATAGTCTGAGACCTGATGCCGAGCCGATTGTGGTGAAGTGGATGATCCTATGCTGTCGAGAAAAGCCTCTAGCGAGTTTCATGGCGGCCCGTACCCTAAACCGACTCAGGTGGTCAGGTAGAGAATACCGAGGCGTTCGGGTGAACTGTGGTTAAGGAACTCGGCAAAATGCCCCCGTAACTTCGGGAGAAGGGGGGCCATTGCTGGTGACGGGACTTGCTCCCCGAGCTGGTGGTGGCCGCAGAGACCAGCGAGAAGCGACTGTTTACTAAAAACACAGGTCCGTGCGAAGCCGTAAGGCGATGTATACGGACTGACGCCTGCCCGGTGCTGGAACGTTAAGGGGACCGGTTAGTCTAGTTTCGGCTAGGCGAAGCTGAGAACTTAAGCGCCAGTAAACGGCGGTGGTAACTATAACCATCCTAAGGTAGCGAAATTCCTTGTCGGGTAAGTTCCGACCTGCACGAATGGCGTAACGACTTCTCGACTGTCTCAACCACAGGCCCGGTGAAATTGCATTACGAGTAAAGATGCTCGTTTCGCGCAGCAGGACGGAAAGACCCCGGGACCTTTACTATAGCTTGATATTGGTGTTCGGTTCGGCTTGTGTAGGATAGGTGGGAGACTGTGAAGCGGCAACGCCAGTTGTCGTGGAGTCGACGTTGAAATACCACTCTGGTCGTGCTGGATGTCTAACCTGGGTCCGTGATCCGGATCAGGGACAGTGTCTGGTGGGTAGTTTAACTGGGGCGGTTGCCTCCTAAAGAGTAACGGAGGCGCCCAAAGGTTCCCTCAGCCTGGTTGGCAATCAGGTGTTGAGTGTAAGTGCACAAGGGAGCTTGACTGTGAGACTGACGGGTCGAGCAGGTACGAAAGTAGGGACTAGTGATCCGGCGGTGGCTTGTGGAAGCGCCGTCGCTCAACGGATAAAAGGTACCCCGGGGATAACAGGCTGATCTTCCCCAAGAGTCCATATCGACGGGATGGTTTGGCACCTCGATGTCGGCTCGTCGCATCCTGGGGCTGGAGTAGGTCCCAAGGGTTGGGCTGTTCGCCCATTAAAGCGGTACGCGAGCTGGGTTTAGAACGTCGTGAGACAGTTCGGTCCCTATCCGCTGTGCGCGTAGGAGTGTTGAGAAGGGCTGTCCCTAGTACGAGAGGACCGGGACGGACGAACCTCTGGTGTGCCAGTTGTTCTGCCAAGGGCATGGCTGGTTGGCTACGTTCGGGAGGGATAACCGCTGAAAGCATCTAAGCGGGAAGCCTGCTTCGAGATGAGCACTCCCACCTCCTTGAGAGGGTAAGGCTCCCAGTAGACGACTGGGTTGATAGGCCGGATATGGAAGCCTCGTGAGGGGTGGAGTTGACCGGTACTAATAGGCCGAGGGCTTGTCCTCAGTTGCTCGCGTCCACTGTGTTGTTCTGAAACAACGACCGCCCTGCCGGCGGGTCGACAGTTTCATAGTGTTTCGGTGGTCATAGCGTGAGGGAAACGCCCGGTTACATTCCGAACCCGGAAGCTAAGCCTCACAGCGCCGATGGTACTGCAGGGGGGACCCTGTGGGAGAGTAGGACGCCGCCGAACAATTCTTCAGAAATAGCCCCTCCCGGGGAGATCCGGGAGGGGCTTTTCGCATTTCCGGGCCCGGTCGGTCGGAGCTGGATAGGCTTCGGGCACGACCAGCCGGGAAGGCAGGGGGGAATGCGCGATGTGGGAGCACGAGTACATGTCCGAGACGGCGTTGGCGTCTGAGGCGATCTGGACGGTTCTGCGGGACCTCGACAACTGGGCGCGGTGGGACACCTCGATGGAGGTGGTCGAGCTGCTGGGGGCGTTCGAGGTGGGGTCGAAGGTCTCAATGACGCCGATCGGGCAGGAGCCGATCGTCTCGGAGATCACGGGGATCCGGGAGAACGAGTACTACGCGGACCGGACCGAGTTCGGGGGTGTGGTGCTGGACTTCAGCCACACGCTGGAGCGTCTGGCGGACGGTGGCACGCGGGTGGTGCACCGGCTGGAGATCACCGGGCCGGAGGCCGACACGCTCGGGGCCGAACTCGGTCCGGCGATCACGGAGGACTTCCCGGAGGCGATGGCGGCCCTGCTAAGGCGGCTTCCGGCGTGTGAGCCGGGACCGGTGAACGACCGAGGCCCCCGTACGAGATGACTCGTGCGGGGGCCTCGGTCTGTGCCAGGGGGCCAGGGAGCCAGGGGCCAGCCGGCCTCAGAGGCGGCCGGCGGCCTTGAGGGCGAGGTAGGCGTCGGCGACGGCGGGGGCGATCGTGGTCGGCGGGGCGTCGAGGACGGTGACGCCGGCGCGGGTGAGGCGGTCGGCGGTGCGGCGGCGGTCGGCGCGGGTCTGCTCGGCGGCGGCGGCGCCGTAGATGTCCTGGACGGTGCCGCGGGCGGCGGCGAGTTCGTCGAGCCGGGGGTCGGCGACGGAGGCGAGAACGACCTCGTGGCGCTTGGTCAGCAGGGGGAGCTGGGGGAGCAGGCCCTCTTCGATCGGGCGGGCGTCCAGGCCGGTGAGCAGGACGATCAGCGAGCGGTGGGGTGCCATTCGCAGAGCGTTCGCGGTGAGGGCACGGAAGTCGGTCTCGACCAGGGCGGGTTCGAGGGTGGCGAGCGCGTCGGTGAAGGCGGGCAGCACGTCGGTGGGGGTGCGGCCGGCGATGCCGATGCGCTTGCGGGTGTCGTGGGCGAGCAGGTCGACGCGGTCGCCGGCCTTGGTGGCGAGGGCGGCGAGCAGGAGTGCGGCGTCGAGGGCGGCGTCCAGACGTGGTGCGTCGCCGACGCGGCCGGCGGACGTGCGGCCGGTGTCGAGGACGATCAGGACGTGGCGGTCGCGTTCGGGGCGCCAGGTGCGGACGGCGACGGTGTTGCGGCGGGCGCTGGCGCGCCAGTCGATGGAGCGGACGTCGTCGCCGGGCAAGTACTCGCGCAGGGAGTCGAACTCCGTGCCCTGTCCGCGGGTCAGGACCGAGGTGCGGCCGTCCAGTTCGCGCAGCCGGGCGAGCCGGGAGGGCAGGTGCTTGCGGCTGGTGAACGGGGGGAGGGCGCGGACGGTCCAGGGGACGGTGTGCGAACCCTGACGGGCGGCCAGACCGAGCGGTCCGAGGGATCGGACGGTGACCTTGGCCGCGTGGTGGTCGCCGCGCCGGGTGGGGCCGAGTGGGGTGGTGAGGCGGCGGCGCTCGCCGGCCGGGACCGTGACGGTGTGTCGGGACGCGGCGAAGGCGGTGCCGGGCCGCCAGGCGGACGGGGGCCAGGCGTCGCGGATCCGGGCGCGGAGCGGGCGCCGGGAGGGGTTGGTGACGGTGAGTTCGACCGTGGCGTCCTCGCCGAGGCGGACGCTGGTGTCGCCGCCGCGCTCCAGCCGGAGGCTGCGGACGGGGGCGGCGAGCGCGAGGTCGGCGAGGACGCCGAGCAGCACCGGGAGGGTGGCGACGGCGATGCCCGTCCAGGACGGCAGGACCAGGCCGACGACGAGTGCGCCGAGAGCGGCGAGGAGGGCCGTGCGGCCGGTCAGGGCCATGGGTGGAGGTGCTCCGTTCGGTGCGTGGCTCGTGCCTGGTTCGGTGCGTCGCCCGGGGGCACCGGGACGCGCGCGGTGAACGGCGCGGGTGTCCCCCGGGGGTGACGGGTCGGCAGGCGGTGGCGGCTGTGTGGCTACCTGGGCGCCGGGGTCTGGGCGAGGACGGCCTGGATGACGGCGTCGGCGGTGACGCCCTCCATCTCGGCCTCCGCGCGCAGCTGGACGCGGTGGCGCAGGGTCGGCAGGGCGAGGGCCTTGACGTCGTCCGGGGTGACGTAGTTGCGGCCGGCCAGCCAGGCCCAGGCGCGGGAGGTGCCGAGCAGGGCGGTGGCGCCGCGCGGCGAGACGCCGATGGAGAGCGAGGGGGACTGCCGGGTGGCCCGGCAGAGGTCGACGATGTACGCCAGGACCTCGGGGGAGACGGTGAGTTCGGCGATCTCGGCGCGGGCGGCGGCGAGGTCGGCGGGCCCGGCGACGGGGCGGACGCCGGCGGCGGCCAGGTCACGGGGGTCGAACCCGGCGGCGTGCTTGGCGAGGACCTGGAACTCCTGCTCGCGGGTGGGCAGCGGGAGGACCAGCTTGAGCAGGAAGCGGTCGAGCTGGGCCTCGGGCAGCGGGTAGGTGCCCTCGTACTCGACCGGGTTCTGGGTGGCGGCGACCAGGAAGGGCTCGGGCAGCTTGCGGGGCTCGCCGTCGACGGTGACCTGGCGTTCCTCCATGGCCTCCAGCAGGGACGCCTGGGTCTTGGGCGGGGTCCGGTTGATCTCGTCCGCGAGCAGCAGGTTGGTGAAGACCGGGCCGGGCTGGAAGGAGAACTCGGCGGTGCGGGCGTCGTAGACCAGGGAGCCGGTGACGTCGCCGGGCATCAGGTCGGGGGTGAACTGGATGCGCTTGGTCTCGAGGCTGAGCGCGGTGGAGAGGGTGCGGACCAGCAGCGTCTTGGCGACGCCGGGGACGCCTTCGAGCAGGACGTGGCCGCCGCAGAGCAGGGCGACGACGAGGCCGGTGACGGCGGCGTCCTGGCCGACCACGGCCTTGCCGATTTCGGCACGCAGCGCGGTGAGCGCGGCCCGGGCGTCACTCGCCGCCGGGGTCGCGGCGGCGGTGGCAGCGGCCGTGGGCACGGGTGCCGGGGCGGCGGCCGGGGCCGGGACCGCCGGGACCGGCGGGGTGGCGTAGGCGGCGTCCGCGTCGCGGGGGGCGTCGAGGGCCTTGTCGAGGTCGAGGGTGGGGGCAGCGGGCTGCTCGGTCACGGCTGGCGTACCTGCCTTTCCAGGGCATCGAGGTCGTCGGTGAGCCGCAGCAGTGCGGCGTCGTCGGTGGGCGCCGGGCCGTACAGCACCTGCTGGACGTCGGCGGCGGGGTGGCCGAGGCGCGCGGCGACGGCGGCGCACAGGGCGGCCTCGGGCACGTCGCCGGTGGTGGCCGGGATGCCGAGGGCGGCGGCGAGCCGGTGGCGGGCCGCGCGGCGCAGGGCGTCGGCGGCCCGGCCGTGGGCGCGGGCGCGCTGGTAGAGGCGGGCGCGGCCCTCGGTGGTCTCGGTGGCGCGGACGACGACCGGGAGCGGTTCGGTGACCACCGGGCCGAGCCGGCGGGCGCGCCAGAGGGCGGCGAGCCCGGCGGCGACGGCGAGTTGGAGGGTGGCCCAGTACCAGCCGGCCGGGACGTAGTCGGTGAAGCTCTTGCGGGCGACCGAGGGCGCGGGCGCGGAGTAGTCGGGCAGGTACCAGACCAGCTGGGGCCGGGAGCCGAGCAGGCCGAGGGCGAGCGAGGCGTTGCCCTCCTCGGCGATCCGGTCGTTGGTGAGCGGGTCGCCGGTGCCGAGGGCCACGGTCTCCCGGCCGCCGCTCGCGCGGTGCAGCAGGGTGGGGTGGCCGTGGCGGGCGTAGCAGCCGGTGTCGTCGGCGCCGCGGAGGTAGGTGAGGCCGCCGAGTTCGGCGCTGCCGGCGCGGTTGGCCTCGGGGAGGGTGCAGCCGGCGGGGGTGGTGAGCGTGTCGACCAGGTTGGCGGGGCCCTCGGTCTGCCCGGCGACGCGGGAGCCGGGCATCAGCTGGTCGAGGGCGGGCTGCTGGGGGGCGATCAGGACCAGTCGGCCCTCGCCGCGCGGTACGGCGGCGAGTCGGCGCAGCTGGGCGGTGCTGAGCAGGTCGCTGCGGGGGACGACGACGGTGGCGCCGGGGGTGCGCACGGCGGCTTCGAGGTCGCGCTCGGTGTCGACGGTGCGGACGGTGATGCCCCGCTTCTCCAGCAGGTGGACGGCGGCGAGGGTGCCCTCGCGGTCGCCGGAGCGGGGGTCGAGCGCGGGGAAGGTGCTCTGGCCGCTGATGCCGGCGATGAGCAGGCCGACCAGGAGCAGGGCGAGGGCGGTGAACAGGTACCAGCGGCTGCGCCGCCACAGGGTGCGGGCGGTGGGCGAGACGGAGGTGTGCGCGGCGGCGTCGTCCGGGGCGGGCGCAACGGTCTCGGCGGCGTCGGACGGCCCGGTGGGCAGCTCGGTCGTGGCGGTGGTTGCGGTCATGCGGCGGCTCCGCCCACGGGGACGGGGGCCGCGCCCGCGAGGGTGGGCCGGGTGGCCTGCAGCTTCCGGTCGAGGTCGGCGAGGGTGAGGTAGGCGGCCCGGTCGGCGGCGCGGTCGCCGAAGGCGATGTCGTCGAAGGTGCGGGCGGCGTCGGCGAGGGCGGCGGCGTGCTCGGGCAGGACGCGGGCGGCCTCGGCGGCGGCCTCGTCGGCGGTGCGGCCGGGTCGGTGGTCGAGCAGGGTGCGTTCCTCCAGGGAGCGGACCAGGGCGCGCATCTGTTCGCGGACCGCGTCGGCCCACTCGTCCGCGGCGGCGTGGGCGGTGGCGGCCGCGCGGTGCTCGGCGGCGGTGCGCGGGCCCTGCCGGGTGAACAGGGTGTCGGCGCTGCGGGTCCGGCGATGCGGGGTGCCGTAGCGCCACCAGAGGACGGCGAGCAGGCCGAGGACCAGGACGACGGCGAGCAGGACGCCGGCGGTGCCGCCCCGGAGGGGGTGGCCGAGGCCGGTGAGCAGGTCGTCGAGACGGTCGCCGACCCACTTCATGGCGCGTTGGACCAGGCTGGGGTCGTGCCGGTGGTAGGCCGGGTTGAGCAGTTCCTGCTTGGCGGCGTCCCGGGCGGCGTCGCGCGGGACGGTGACCGGGGCGCCGCCGGTGAGCGGCGCCCCTTCCCCCCTGTACGGCATCGGGTCAGGCCCCCGGCGGGGTGAACTGGCCGGGCACGGGCACGGGCACGGTGCCGTAGCCGGGCAGTCCGGCGGCGCGGGCGAGCTCGATGTCCAGGGCCTCGCGGCGGATCCGCTGGTCGACGTAGATCAGCACGGTGGCGGCGGCGGAGGCCGGGATGGTGATGGACTTGACCAGGGTGGTGCCGACGGCGAGCAGCACGATGCCGATCAGCGCGGCGCCTGCGGACTTGGCGGTCTGCGGGCTGCCGAAGCCGCCGCCGAGGGCGGCCGAGACGGCCATGAACGGCATGACCGCGAACATCGCGACGATGCCGACCAGGATCTCGATCAGCGCGGTGATGCCGAAGATCCGCCACCAGGAGCCGCGGACCAGCCGCCAGGAGCGGCGGATCGCGGGGAAGACGCCCTGCTTCTCCAGGACCAGGGCCGGTCCGGCGAGGCTGAGTCCGACGCCGACCCACAGGACCAGGGCGAGCGCGGGCAGCACCAGCAGGACGACGGCGGCGTCGGCGAGTCCGGCGGCGGCCAGACCGAAGATCGGCAGCAGGGCGACCACCAGGGTGCCGAGCAGGATCAGCACGTGGACGGCGGTCAGTCCGAGCAGCCGCCACAGCTGGGGCCGGGTGGCGCGCCAGGCGTCCTTGAGGGTGACCTGTTCGCCGAGGACGGCGCGGCTGACCACGATGGTGAGCAGGCCGCCGGCGAGGACGCCGACCAGCAGGTCGAGCGGCATGGTGGCGTACTGGGTGACGGCGTACACGTCGGCGTCGCCGTCCTGGTAGGCCCACCAGTCGGCGAGGGCCTGCAGGACCTGGACGATCGCGGCCAGGCCGAGCGAGAGTCCCAGCGTGGTGCGCCAGTGGCGGCGGACGGTGGTGAAGGCGCCGTCGAGGAGTTCGCCGACCCCGAGCGGGCGCAGCGGGATGACGCCGGGCTTGGGGCTCTGCGGGACGCCCCAGCCGCCGTAGGGCGGTCCTGGGTGGCCGGTGGGTCCCTGTCCCCAGCCGCCGTACGCGGAGCCGTACGGGCCGGGCTGCAGGGGCGTGGCGGGGGGTACGGGAGCGGCGGGCGGTACGGGTGCCGCGGGCGGGACGCCGTCCTGCGGAGCAGGGGGAACCTCGGGCGGGGTCGGCGCGCCGGGCTCGGGGACGGAGCCGGGCGGGGTCCAGCCCGGGGTGTCGGTCATCACTGCTCCTTGTCGGTGGTGCCGCCCATCGTGCCATGGTGGGGCCGACCACCCCAGAGGTATCCGGCAGTATCCGTACAACTGCCGGCCCGACCCTGTTGAGCTGCGAATTTTGCGGCGGTATGACTGGTTGAAAGGACGGGTGAACCGGCACAATGGCACGGCTGTGCGGCAGGTCACAATCCGGTAATGAGAAGATGGAGTCATGAAGGGACGCGTCCTCGTCGTTGATGACGACACTGCACTGGCCGAGATGCTCGGGATTGTGCTGCGTGGTGAGGGTTTCGAGCCGTTTTTCGTCGCGGATGGGGACAAGGCGCTAGCCGCGTTCCGGGAGACCAAGCCCGATCTGGTGCTGCTGGACCTGATGCTTCCCGGTCGGGACGGCATCGACGTCTGTCGGCAGATCCGGGCGGAGTCGGGCATTCCGATCGTGATGCTCACCGCCAAGACCGACACGGTCGACATCGTGGTGGGCCTGGAGTCGGGAGCCGACGACTACGTCACCAAGCCGTTCAAGCCCAAGGAGCTGGTGGCGCGGGTGCGGGCCCGGCTGCGCCGGGCCGAGGAGCCGACGCCCGAGCAGCTGACCATCGGCGATCTGGTGATCGACGTGGCCGGCCACTCGGTGAAGCGGGACGGGCGGGGCATCCCGCTGACCCCGCTGGAGTTCGACCTCCTGGTGGCGCTGGCGCGCAAGCCGTGGCAGGTGTTCACCCGGGAGGTGTTGCTGGAGCAGGTCTGGGGCTACCGGCACGCCGCCGACACCCGCCTGGTCAACGTGCACGTCCAGCGGCTGCGCTCGAAGATCGAGAAGGACCCGGAGCGTCCCGAGATCGTCGTGACCGTCCGGGGCGTCGGTTACAAGGCGGGCCCGAGCTGACGTGACGCGGCCGTACGAGATCGACGACTCCCCGTCGGGCGGCGACACGTCCGGCGGGGATCACGCTGCTGTGCGCGGTGACGTGCTGAGCTCGACCACGCGGGGGCGCAGGCCCCGGCGGGGTCCGGCGGCGCTGTTCGCCATGGTGGCGCGTCAGTTCCGGCGGCCGGTCAACCGCCTGCTCGCGCTCTACCGGCGCTCGATCCAGCTGCGCGTGGTGGCGACCACGCTGCTGCTGTCCTTCGTGGTGGTGCTGGTGCTCGGCGTGGTCGTGGTGGCGCAGGTGCGCACCGGGCTGCTGGACACCAAGAAGCACGCCGCGCAGGGCCAGGCGATCGGCGGCTTCCAGATCGAGCAGGACAAGATCAACGAGGCGATCAGCCTCCAGGCGAGGGCCGGGGCCTCGGCCGACCCCTCGCGCGACCAGATCGGCGCCTGGCTGACCAAGCAGGTCTCCGACCTGGCCAGCGGCGGCGCCGGGGTGTACTCGGTGATCGCGCTGGCTTCCACCGGCCAGGAGGCGAGCGCCCCCAGCGCCGGGCTGCGCGGCGCCCGCTACTCGGGGTCGATCCTGCCCAGCAGCATCACGCCCGAGCTGCGCGCGCAGGTCGCCGGGGAGGCGGCCGTCCCGCACGAGCAGACCGCGATCATCCACCGCGCCCAGGCCGACGGCACCCCCGCCGAGGACGAGAAGGGCCTGGTGATCGGGAAGCAGTTCAGCGGGCCGGACAACAACGCGTACCAGCTGTACTACGTGTTCTCGTTCAAGCAGGAGACGGACACCCTCGGCCTGGTGATCGGCACCCTGGCGACGGCCGGGATCTTCCTGGTGATGCTGCTCGGCGGCATCGCCTGGCTGGTGGTGCGCCAGGTGGTCACCCCGGTGCGGATGGCCGCGGGCATCTCCGAGCGGCTCGCCGCCGGGCACTTCGACGAGCGGATGAAGGTCACCGGCACGGATGACATCGCCCGCCTCGGTGAGTCCTTCAATCGGATGGCCAACGGTCTGCAGGCGCAGATCCGGCAGCTGGAGGAGCTCTCCCGGGTGCAGCGGCGGTTCGTCTCGGACGTCTCGCACGAGCTGCGCACCCCGCTGACCACGGTCCGGATGGCCGCCGACCTGATCTACGACAGCCGCGAGGACCTGGACCCGATGGCCGCCCGCTCGGCCGAGCTGCTCCAGGACCAGCTGGACCGCTTCGAGTCGCTGCTGGCCGACCTGCTGGAGATCAGCCGCTTCGACGCCGGCGCCGCGATCCTGGACGCCGAGCCGGTCGACCTGCGGGACATCGTGACCCGGGTGGTCGAGGCGGCCGACCCGCTGGCGCAGGCCAAGGGCAGCGCGGTCGTCATCCGCGGCAACGACGAGCCGGTGGTCGCCGAGGTCGACGCCCGCCGGATCGAGCGCATCCTGCGCAACCTGGTGGTCAACGCGCTGGAGCACGGCGAGGGCCGGGACGTGGTGATCCGGCTCGGCTCGGGCGAGGGCGCGGTGGCGGTCGGCGTGCGCGACTACGGCATCGGCCTGAAGCCGGGCGAGGCCTCCCGGGTGTTCCACCGCTTCTGGCGCGCCGACCCGTCCCGGGTGCGCACCACCGGCGGCACCGGCCTCGGCCTGTCGATCGCGGTGGAGGACGCCCACCTGCACGGCGGCTGGCTGCAGGCCTGGGGCGAGCCCGGTGGCGGCTCGCACTTCCGGCTCACCCTGCCGCGCACCCGCGGCGGCGAGATCAGCCGGGCGCCGTTCCGGCTGGAGCCGGAGGACTCGCGGCACAACCGCGGCATGGCGTCGGCCGGTACGCCGTACCGGCGGGCGGTGCGCCCGCACGGGGCGACCGCGCTGACCGTGAGCGGCGAGCCGTCGAGCGTGCCGGAGACACCGGACACCGAGCGGCCGGGCTTCGGCAGCGGTCTCGGCGGGGTGCTGGCGATCGGCCCCGGACTGGGCGAGATCGGCCGCCGGCCGGCCGCCCCGGTCTCCGACCCCTCGGACGTCCGGTCCGCGGCGGCGGGGTACGGTGCCACCGGTGCCCAGGTGCTGGTCGACCGGCCGGCGACCCGGCCGCCGAGCCAGCAGGCCGCCCCGGCCGAGGAACGGGCTCCCAGCGACCAGGAGGGGACGCAGCGTGCGAAGGACGAGCCGCAGGACGGTTGACGTCGGCACGGCGCTGGCCGTCGGCGTGCTCGCCACGGGCTGCGTGGCCATGCCCTCCGGCGGCCCGCCGGAGCGGGTGGAGCAGAGCGCGGCCGCCGACGACCTGCAGGTGCACGTCTACCCGGTGGCCCCGCACCCGGGGGAGCTGCCGGCCGACCTGCTGGCGGGCTTCCTGGACTCCTCCAACGCGGACCAGGCCAACTACGACACCGCCCGGCAGTACCTGACCGCGGACGCCAGCCACCGCTGGAAGCCGGAGGCCGGCGTGGTGGTGCTGGCCAAGATCGCGCAGGCGGTGGGCAGCGGTGCCCCGCAGAGCGGCGACGCACCGGTCGACGTCGCGGTCAGCGGCGAGCAGGTGGCCCGACTGGACGGCAAGCACACGTACTCGGCCGACCACGCCGGTGAGACCTACCGGCAGACCTTCGGCTTCGTGAAGGAGAGCGAGGGGCCGAACAAGGGCGAGTGGCGGATCAACAGCCTCCCGGACGGCCTGATCGTCGACCAGACCAACTTCCTGAACGGCTACAAGGCGGTTCACCGCTACTACTTCGCGGTCACCGACCCGTCCGCCGACCACCCCGTCCAGGTGCTGGTGCCGGACCCGATCTACCTGCGCCGGCGGATCGACCCGCTGACCGCCGCCGCCGAGGCCACCGCCGCGGGCCCGTCCGACTGGCTCGCCCCCGCGGTGTCGACCGCGCTGGACGGCGTACGGGTCAAGAGCGTCTCGGTGAACGACAACCGGGTCGCCACCGTACGGGTGGAGGCCGCGGACCTGTCCGGGCGTCAGCAGCAGTGCCAGCAGATGGCCGAGCAGCTCTTCCAGACCGTCGCCGACCAGCAGGGCAAGGGCCAGCTGGACCGCCTCGAGGTGGCCGGCAACCAGGGCGGCTGCGCGGTCTCCGCCCAGCAGGTCAACCAGGTCGCCCCCGGCTCGCTGGCGAGCGGCCCGAGCGGCGGCCCGGCCGGCGCCCAGGCGTACTTCCAGCTGGAGACCGGTCAGCTGATGCGCTATCAGGACGGCACCCAGGGCGTACCCGTGCCCGGGGTGCTCGGGCAGCCCACCCCGGCCGGGCAGTCGAAGCCCTCGGTGATCGCGGTCCGTCGTGACGGCAACGCGGCCGCCGTGGTCAACCAGGACGGCAAGGCGCTCTACCTGCCCGGGCTCGGCGACACCGACAAGCTGGGCGACCTGGTGGTCCCCAGCCGCGCCCCGCGCCCGGACGCCGGCCTGGCCTCGCCGAGCTGGGACGGCCGGCAGGACCTCTGGCTGGTCGACCGGGACCCTTCCGCACCCCGGGTGCTGATGGTCCGTACGCACGCCGGCGGGCCGGCGCCGCACACGGTCGTGCCGGTGCAGGTCGACGGGATCGACGGCCGCACCGTGCAGGCGCTGCGGATCTCCTCCGACGGCACCCGGATCGCCCTGGTGCTGCGCTCCGGCACCGGCGCGACCACGGTCGCGCTCGGCCTGGTGCTCCACTCCGGCAGCCAGGCCTCCCCGCAGGTCAGGATCACCGCGCTGCGGCCGGTGGCCCCCCAGCTCACCGGCGTGGCCTCGGTCGCCTGGGCCGACCCCGACCAGCTGGTGGTGCTCGGCAAGGAGAAGGACACCCTCCAGCAGCTGCACTACCTGGGCACCGACGGCTCCGCCGCCACCGACTCCCCGCTGCAGATCGGCGAGTCGATGACCTCGGTGTCGGCCACCGAGGTGCGCACCGGCGACAACCAGGGTCCGCCCGCGGTCCTGACCGTCTCGGACACCGGCATCTACCGGCTCAAGGACAACCAGCTGAGCGAAGTGCCGTCCAAGACCCGGGCCGTGGCGTTCGGCTACCCGGGCTGAGCCGACTCACTCCTTCGGCCTGGACCGGCCGCGCCGGGCGGTGGCCGCCACCGTGGCCGCGGCCCGCGGCGGACAGCCGGCCGCGCGCAGCGCCCGCGCCGCCTCGGCGAGGCTGGCGCCGGTGGTCACCAGGTCGTCCACCAGGATCAGCCGGTGGCCCACCAGGCGGGCCGCGAGGCGGGCCGGGACGGCCAGCGCGCCCCGCAGGTTGCGCTGCCGCTCGGCCGCCGACAACCCGGCCTGGTCGGCGACGGGGCGGGTCTGCCGCAGCACCGGCGCCACCCGGGTGGCCACCCCCGTCCGCCGCAGCTCCCGGGCCGCCGCCTGGGCGAGGCGCAGCATCGGGTCGTGGCCGCGGGCCCGGGTGGCCCGCCGGGTGGAGGGCACCGGCACCAGCAGCAGCGGGGCGGCCCCGGCGCCGGTGGCCGAGCGGACCGCGGCGGCCAGCGCCGCACCCAGCGGAGCGGCCAGGCGCAGCGCCCCGCGCTCCTTGTGGGCCAGCAGCAGGCGGCGGACCTGGTCCGCGTACGGGGCGGCGGCGTGCAGCGGCGGCAGGTCGGGCGGGGCCGGGCAGGGGCCGGCCGGGCCCGCCTGGGCGCACTCCAGGAGCGCGCGGCAGCCGCCGCACACCTGGCCCCGTACGCTGCCGCAGCCGGCGCACCGCGCGGGCAGCAGCAGGTCGAGCAGGGTGGACGCGGGGGAGGAGGGGCGGGCGGAGCGGGACGGCGGAGGACAGGTGGAGGAAAAGGTCGTCACGACCGCTCCCAAGGGCTCGCCATGCGGAGACTTGCGCCATACGGTGGGCGGTACAAGGCGTGTTGTCCAGACGTTTACCACCCTTTCACCCGGAGGAGGGTAAACAGGGTGGAACAGCTGTACAGCCAGCCCTGCGCACCTATGTAGTTCGATCGGGGAGGCGAGATCCGCGGGGCAGGTGTTCGATGAAGCTCCGGGGGTTTCAACCGCTCCTGGTGGGGAGGAAGTGAGGTGAGGGCCAGTCGCACCCGCCGACCCCGGTGAAACCGACGTGGTCGACGGACTGGCTGGTCCGGCTGGGTCTCATGCCGATCCGGTACGCAATCCGGTATCGGCGTCAGCACAAGGGATCGGAGTTCTGCGTGGACATCGTCGTCAAGGGCCGCAAGACCGAGGTGCCCAAGAGGTTCCGCGAGCACGTGGCCGAGAAGCTGGAGAAGGTCCAGAAGTTCGACACCAAGGCGATCAGCCTGGATGTCGAGGTGTCCAAGGAACACAACCCGCGGCAGGCCGACCGCTCCGATCGGGTGGAGATCACCCTCCGCAGCCGTGGCCCGGTGATCCGGGCCGAAGCCGCCGCCACCGACCCGTGGGCGGCGCTCGACCTCGCCTCCGCGAAGCTGGAGGCGCAGCTGCGCAAGTCCGCCGACCGTCGCAGGGTCCACAAGGGCGGCGGCAACGGCCGCACCCCGGTCAGTGTGGCCGAGGCGACCGCGGCCCTGGCCTCGCTCCCCGCGACGGCGCCGAGCGAGGGCGGCTACAACGGTTCCGCCCGCAAGACGATGCAGGGTTCCGTGGAGGTGGAGGGCGACGGTCCGCTCGTCGTCCGCGAGAAGACGCACTCCGCCGCGCCGATGTCGCTGGACCAGGCGCTGTACGCGATGGAGCTCGTCGGCCACGACTTCTACCTGTTCCAGGAGAAGGACAGCGGCCTGCCGAGCGTGGTCTACCGCCGGCACGGATACCACTACGGCGTGATCCACCTGAAGGAGGATCTGACCGCCACGGGTGACACCGCCGGTGCCGGCGGTGCGATCAACGGGCCGGACGAGGACTGACCTGCGCCCCACCGGCCGCTCCCGCAGCACAATCCGACAGCAGTGAACGCACCGGTGACCCCGGCGGCCGTGGCCGCCGGGGTCACCCAGCTGGGCGGCGCGACGGCGGAGGGTGATCACGGCGGCCGGTCGTGGAATGATTGGCCCGTCATCGACCGGTAGCCGGGGGAGGAGCGGATGGGGGAGCTGTCGCGCGAGGGGCAGGGACACGGACCCGAGGGGCCCGGGTACCCGCCGCGTCGCGCCGAGCCGATCCGCGTGCTCGTGGTGGACGACCACGCCCTGTTCCGACGAGGCCTGGAGATCGTCCTGGCCGAGGAGGAGGACATCAAGGTCATCGGTGAGGCCGGGGACGGCGCGGAGGCCGTGCTGAAGGCCGCCGACCTGCTTCCGGACATCATCCTGATGGACGTCCGGATGCCGCGCCGCAGCGGGATCGAGGCGTGCACCGCGATCAAGGACGTGGTCCCGAGCGCGAAGATCATCATGCTGACGATCAGCGACGAGGAGGCCGACCTCTACGAGGCGATCAAGGCGGGCGCCACCGGCTACCTGCTCAAGGAGATCTCCACCGACGAGGTGGCCACCGCGATCCGCGCGGTCGCCGACGGGCAGTCGCAGATCAGCCCCTCGATGGCGGCCAAGCTGCTCACCGAGTTCAAGTCGATGATCCAGCGGCGTTCGGACGACCGGGAGTTGGTGCCCGCACCGCGGCTGACCGACCGTGAGCTGGAGGTGCTCAAGCTGGTGGCGACCGGGATGAACAACCGGGAGATCGCCAAGGAGCTCTTCATCAGCGAGAACACGGTGAAGAACCACGTCCGCAACATCCTGGAGAAGCTGCAGCTGCACTCCCGGATGGAGGCCGTGGTCTACGCGATGCGCGAGAAGATCCTCGAAATAGGCTGACCCGCCGGGCTCCGCCGGGTCGGCGGAGCCCGGAATCGGGGAGACGGAACCCGGGGGCCGGAATCCGGAGCCCGGACCGGCCGCTCAGCCGAGCAGCTTCTCCAGCGGCGCCCGCAGCGACTCCTCCGCGAGCGCCTCCACCCGTACCGTGTCGCAGTTCACCCACGCGGCGGCCTCGAGCAGCGCCTCGGCCAGCGCCTCCAGGTGGCGCGGCGACTCCAGTGAGACCTGCTTGGCGACCAGCGTCCGCCCCTCCCGGGCCGGATCGACCCGGCCGACCAGCCGGCCGCCGGCCAGCAGCGGCATGGCGAAGTACCCGTGCACCCGCTTGTGCTTGGGCGTGTACGCCTCCAGCCGGTGGGTCATCCCGAAGATCCGCTCGGTGCGGGCGCGGTCCCAGATCAGCGAGTCGAACGGGGAGAGCAGCGTGGTGCGGTGGCGCCCGCGGGGCTCGGCGGCCAGCGCCTCGGGGTCGGCCCAGGCGGGCGCGGACCAGCCCTCGACGCTCACCGGCACCAGCCCGGACGCCGGCAGCGCCGCCTCCACCTGATGGCCCTTCAGGCGGTGATAGTCCATCAGGTCGGCCCGGGTGGCCACCCCGAGCGCGGCCCCGGCCTGCGCCACCAGCTGCTCGACGCACTCCGCGTCCGACAGCTCCCGGCCGAACAGCTCGGCCGGGATCGCCTGCTCGGCCAGCTCGTACACCCGCTTCCAGCTGCGCCGCTCGGTGCACACCACGTCGCCGAAGGCGAGCGCCCGCTCGACTGCGATCTTGGTGTCCGACCAGTCCCACCACTCGCTGGTGCGCTTGGCCCCGCCGAGCTCGGTGGAGGTCAGCGGGCCCTCGGCGCGCAGCTTGTCCAGCACGTGCCGGTAGGTCTCCGGCGACACCTGGTGGCCCCAGAGGTTGCCGCGCTCCCGGTAGGACCGGCGGCGGAAGGCGAACAGCGGCCACTCTTCCACCGGCAGGATGCAGGCGGCGTGGGACCAGTACTCGAAGGTGGTCTCCTGCCCCCAGTACGCCCCCTCCACCGCCTTGCGGCCGACCGCGCCCAGACGCGCGTACGGCACCAGCTCGTGCGAGCGGGCCAGCACCGAGATGGTGTCCAACTGGACTGCGCCCAGGTGCCGGAGCACCCCGCGGACCCCGCCTCGGCGGTCGGGGGCGCCCAGCAGCCCCTGCGCGCGCAGGGCGATCCGGCGGGCCTGGTCGGCGGACAGCGACGAGACGGTCATGCCGCGAGGGTAGAACGCCCCACTGACAACGCAGCGCGGGCGGCCCCCGTGGCCGGCCCCCGCAGCCGGACGGGGTCAGCGCGGGTCGGTGGCCAGCAGCGAGCCCATCCAGCAGTCCCGGTACGTGCCGCGCTGCTGGTCGTACGAGCGCAGGGTGCCCTCGAAGGTGAAGCCGAGCCGGTCGGCGAGCGCCCGGGAGGGCTTGTTGCCGACGTAGGCCACCCACTCCAGGCGGCGCAGGCCGAGTTCGGCGAACGCCCAGGCGATCACCGCGCGGGACGCCTCGGTCGCGTAGCCGTGGCCGCGCTGCCCGGCGGCGTTCCAGAAGCCGATCTCGCCGGTGCCCGGCCGGCCGGCCTTCAGGGCGACGCCCTGGGTGCCGACCAGCGCGCCCTCGGCGGTGCGCACCACGAAGGTGGCGTTGGTGCCGGACCGCCACCCCTCGGGGGCGAGCCGGTCCACGAAGAACTCGGCGTCCGAGCGGCTGTACGGGGAGGGAACGACCGTCCAGCGCTGGATCTCGGGGTCCTGGCAGGCGGCGGTGATCTCGTCGACGTCCGACGGGTGGGGCGCGGCCAGCACCAGGCGCCCGGTTTTCAGGGTGGGAGTCTCCATGATCGGATTGTTCCGGAGAGTGGATTCGGCGCCCATTCGTTTTTCCCGGGGAACCTCCGGCGGTGCTCGACGGTTGAGCAGGACACGGAGGACCGGTCGGTGACCGGTTTGCCCGCTCGGGTGGCGGTTCGTGGGTTTTGCCACCGCGGGAGACACGGGAATACCGTGCTGACGGACCTCCCGGCGGCTTGGCCTCCTCGCATACGATGGCCCGTACGGTGGGGTAGGACTCGCCGCAAGTCATCCAGAGCCGATCCAGGCAAGGAGCCCGCTCACGTGTCCGTCTTCGACAAGATCCTGCGCGCAGGCGAAGGTAAGATCCTTCGCAAGCTGCAGCGGATTGCTGCCCAGGTCAACTCGATCGAAGAGGACTTCGTCAACCTCACCGACGACGAGCTGCGCGCACTGACCGACGAGTACAAGGCCCGCCTCGCCGACGGCGAGTCGCTGGACGACCTCCTCCCCGAGGCCTTCGCCACCGTCCGCGAGGCCGCCAAGCGCGTCCTGGGCCAGCGCCACTACGACGTCCAGCTCATGGGCGGTGCCGCGCTGCACTTCGGCCACGTCGCCGAGATGCGCACCGGCGAGGGCAAGACCCTGGTCGGCACCCTGCCCGCGTACCTCAACGCGCTGACCGGCAAGGGCGTTCACCTGATCACGGTCAACGACTACCTCGCCGAGCGCGACTCGGAGTGGATGGGCCGGGTGCACCGCTTCCTCGGCCTCGAGGTCGGCGTGATCCTGGCGAACATGACGCCGGCCGAGCGCCAGAAGCAGTACGCGATGGACATCACGTACGGCACCAACAACGAGTTCGGCTTCGACTACCTGCGCGACAACATGGCCTGGTCGCAGGAGGAACTCGTCCAGCGCGGCCACAACTTCGCGATCGTCGACGAGGTCGACTCGATCCTGATCGACGAGGCCCGTACGCCGCTGATCATCTCCGGCCCGGCCGACCAGGCGACCAAGTGGTACGCCGACTTCGCCAAGCTGGTCACCCGCCTCAAGATCGACCGCGACTACGAGGTCGACGAGAAGAAGCGCACCGTCGGCGTCCTGGAGGACGGCGTCTCCCGGGTCGAGGACTACCTGGGCATCGACAACCTCTACGAGTCGGTGAACACCCCGCTGGTCGGCTTCCTGAACAACGCCATCAAGGCCAAGGAGCTGTACAAGCGCGACAAGGACTACGTCGTGATGAACGGCGAGGTCATGATCGTCGACGAGCACACCGGCCGCATCCTGGCCGGCCGCCGCTACAACGAGGGCATGCACCAGGCGATCGAGGCCAAGGAAGGCGTCGAGGTCCAGAACGAGAACCAGACGCTGGCCACCATCACCCTGCAGAACTTCTTCCGCCTCTACGACAAGCTGTCCGGCATGACCGGTACCGGCACCACCGAGGCGGCCGAGTTCCACCAGATCTACAAGCTCGGCGTCGTCCCGATCCCGACCAACAAGACCCCCAAGCGCATCGACCAGCCCGACCTGATCTACAAGTCGGAGCCGGCCAAGTTCGCCGCCGTGGTCGAGGACATCGCCGAGCGCCACGAGAAGGGCCAGCCGGTCCTGGTCGGCACGGTGTCCGTCGAGAAGTCCGAGTACCTGTCGCAGGAGCTGCGCAAGCGCGGCATCCCGCACGAGGTGCTCAACGCCAAGCACCACGAGCGCGAGGCGCAGATCGTCGCCCAGGCCGGCCGCAAGGGCGCCGTCACCGTCGCCACCAACATGGCCGGCCGCGGCACCGACATCATGCTCGGCGGCAACCCCGAGCACCTGGCCGCCGCCGAGCTCGCCCAGCGCGGCATCACTCCCGAGGACACCCCGGAGGAGTACGAGGCCGCGTTCCCGAGCGCCCTCGAGAAGGCCAAGGCCGCGGTCAAGGCGGAGCAGGAGGAGGTGCAGGAGAACGGCGGCCTGTACGTCCTCGGCACCGAGCGCCACGAGTCCCGCCGGATCGACAACCAGCTGCGCGGCCGCTCCGGCCGCCAGGGCGACCCGGGCGAGTCCCGCTTCTACCTGTCGCTCGGCGACGACCTGATGCGCCTGTTCAAGGCCGGCATGGTCGAGCGCGTGCTCTCCATGGCCAACGTGCCCGAGGACGTGCCGATCGAGTCCAAGATGGTCACCCGCGCCATCGCCTCCGCGCAGACCCAGGTCGAGCAGCAGAACTTCGAGATCCGCAAGAACGTCCTGAAGTACGACGAGGTCCTCAACCGCCAGCGCGAGGTCATCTACGGCGAGCGCCGCCGCGTCCTGGAGGGCGAGGACCTGCAGGAGCAGGTCGGCCACTTCATGGACGACACCGTCGCCGCCTACGTCCAGGCCGCCACCAGCGAGGGCTTCGAGGACGACTGGGACCTCGACAAGCTGTGGACCGCCCTCAAGCAGCTCTACCCGATCACCCTCGACCTGGACGAGGTCGAGGAGGAGGCCGGCGAGAACGGCGGCTTCACCCCCGAGTTCCTCACCAAGGTCCTCCAGGAGGACATCCAGGCCTCCTACGGCCGCCGCGAGGACCAGCTCGGCGACCAGATCATGCGCGAGCTCGAGCGCCGCGTCGTCCTCTCGGTGCTCGACCGCCGCTGGCGCGAGCACCTCTACGAGATGGACTACCTGCAGGAGGGCATCGCGCTGCGCGCCTACGCCCAGCGCGACCCGCTGGTCGAGTACCAGCGCGAGGGCTTCGACCTGTTCTCCGCGATGATGGAGGGCATCAAGGAGGAGTCCGTCGGCTACCTGTTCAACCTGGAGGTCCAGGTCGAGCAGCAGGTCGAGGAGGTCCCGCTCGCGGACGAGATCAGCCTCGAGAAGGAGGCCCGTCCGGAGATCAAGGCCAAGGGCCTGGAGGCGCCGGAGCGCAAGAAGCTGCACTACACCGCCCCCTCCGGGGAGATCGGCGGCGGTGTGGTCGAGGGCGACTTCGACGAGGACGGCCTGATCGACAACGGCGACGGCCTCACCCGCGCCGAGCGCCGCAAGGCCGCCAAGGCGGCGGGCAAGGGGCGCCGCCGCAAGGCCTGACGGCCGGTCGCCGCGAACGCGGCTGCGAACCGATGAGGGCGTCATCCCGGGAGACCGGGGTGGCGCCCTCGCCGTTTTCCCCGACGTGCGCTGATCAGTGCGCCTCGACGGCCGTGCACTGCCACTGGGCGGTGCGGTGGTGCTGCTCCAGGCGGAACGCCACCATGTGGTGCCGGTGGCCGAACTCGACCCGTACGCAGACCTCCAGGGCGCCCGGGCCCGGCGCGGAGTCGTAGACCCGGCCCAGCCGCATCCGGGACGCCCCGCCGCGCGGCCGCAGCGGACCGGTGCGGACCAGGGCGGTTAGCTGCTGGTAGCCGTTCATGGTGGTGTGGCGCTGGAGCTGGCCGACCGGGCGGACGCCGGTGAGGACCTCGACCAGGCGGTGGGCGAAGCGGGCGGCGAGGTCTCGGTGGGCGGGGGTGGTGCCGGGGCTGTGCGCGGTGCAGGCGGCCCGGGGGTGGCGGGGCGAGCGGGGGCCGCCCGCGGCGGCCGGGTGGGGCGAGCGGACCGGGCGGCGCGGGTGCGGGTGGCCGGGGGCGTGCACGGCGTGCACCAGCGGGCGGATACGGGGTGCGGGTAGGGGCGCGGGTACGGGCGCGGGCGGAGCTGCGGGGGCGGGCACGGTTGCCTGGTCGGTCATGGCGGCTGCCTCTCGGTCGGATCGTTCGTGTCCTTGCTATCGGCGGCTCCCGCGCGCGGCAAGAACCGGTGGAGCAAGGGGTGGGGCGGTGTCGGGCTGTCACCTATCCGGGTGAGAACCGCGTCGGTGCGGGCCCGTCGCGGCCGACGTCCGATACAGGTGGTTGACGCGAGCGGGTGATCGACAGGGCACGAAGGGGGACGTCGTAACCGGGATTACCCGGAGGTAGGGAGCAGGATCGAGGGACGGAGGTGGTGACGGGTGACCCAGGGCGGCGTTCGTTCCGAGGACACGGGGGAGCGGGCGGCGGGCCCGGTCCGGCGCGGGCTGGTGCTGGGCGGCGGCGGCATGCTCGGCGCCGCCTGGACGATCGGCGCCCTCGCCGCCGTCGAGGAGGCCACCGGCTGGCACCCCGGAGCAGCCGCCATCGTCCTCGGCACCTCGGCCGGTTCGGTGCTCGGCACCATGCTCGCCGCCGGCGTCCCCCTCACCGACCTGCGCGACCACCAGCTCGGCCGCCCGGTCACCCGCGGACCGCTCGCCGACGTCGACTTCGACTACGCGACGGCGGTCGGCGGTGCGATGCCCCCGCGCCCGGCCGTCTCGATCGGCTCGCCCGGGCTGCTGCGGGACGTCGTCCGGCACCCCCGCGACTACCCCTTCCTGACCATGGTCTCGGCGGCCGTGCCCACCGGTCGGGGCTCCGTCGCGCCGCTGGGGGAGCTGGTCCGGCACCTGGTCGGCACCGACGGCTGGCCGCCCGGCTCGCCGCTGCGGGTCGCCGCCGTCGACTACCGGACCGGCCGCCGGGTGGTGTTCGGCGACCCCGGCGCGCCGCGCGCCGCGGTGGCGGACGCGGTGATGGCCTCCTGCGCGATCCCCGGCTGGTTCGCCCCCGTCCAGGTCAACGGCAGCACGTACGTGGACGGCGGTTGCTGGTCCGCCACCAACGTGGACCTGATGGTCGGGCGCGGACTGGACGAGGTGTACGTGCTGGCGCCGATGGCCCTGCGACTGCATCCGCAGGGGCGGGCCGAGCCGGGGCGCGGGACGCTCGCCGCGCTGCGGGAGTGGCGCGAGCGGGAGCGGGGCGAGCGGGGCGAGCGGGGCGAGCGGGGGGATCGGCCGAAGGGGGCGCTCGCGCAGCTGGTCAGCCGGTACCGGCGGGCGGTGACACGGCAGATGCTGCGGGAGGCGAGGGAGTTGCGGGCGACCGGGACGCGGGTGCACCTGATCGCGCCGACGCTGGCGGACCTGGCGGTGATGGGGACGAACATGATGGACCCGGGGCGGCGGGAGGAGACGATGGAGACGGCGGTGCTCACCACGCGCGATGCGCTGATGGCGAACCCAGGGGCGCGGGGAACTGCGCGCGGCGGCAGGGCAGGTGGGGTACTCGGCGACGTTCCGGAGTGACGCGCGGCCCCTTCCGTTTCGCGCAGTTCCCCGCGCCCCTGGGGATGCCCGATCCCGCTGGGTTCCCGCGCCCCTGGGTTGGCGTCACCCGCGGACGGATACGCTTCTGCTCCGAGGTTCGTCGAGGAAGGTGCCTGCGATGCGCGTGTACGTGCCCACCACGGTGCGGGGTCTGGCCGCCGCGCATCCCGACGGTGCGCTGGAGGAGTCGGCGGCCTACGCGGTGACGCCGGCGCTGCGGGAGTGGTACGTCAGCGACGACATCGAGGAGTTGGAGTACGCGGCGCTGAACCGGGCGGCCCAGTCCTCGCTGCGGCTGCTGGCGGCGGACCCGCAGGCGCCGCGGCGCCGGGTGGTGGTGGCGGTGGAGGTCGCCGATTCGGCGGTCGCGCCGTTCCCGGGGGACGAGTACCAGGACCAGGCGTCGCTCGGCCGGGTGGTGCTGCGCGGGCCGGTGCGCCTGGCGAAGGCGGCGGCGGTGCACGCGGACGCAGCGGACACGGACGTGGTGGCGGACGTGACGGCGGCCGCGGCGGTGATCGAGGCGGCGGACAAGGGCGACCAGGACGCCCAGTTCACGGTGGACGGCGCCGAGGACCACGAGTTGCTGTGGTTCGCGACCCAGGAGGTTCCCGGCCTCTTGGCGTGAGCGTCGGGGCCGGGTCGTACCCTTCAGGGGTGCAGAGTCATATCGTCTGGGACTGGAACGGGACGCTCCTCCACGACATGGAGGCGGTGCTCGGTGCGAGCAACGCCGCCTTCGCGACGGTCGGCATCGGGCCGATGACGTTGCAGGAGTACCGGGAGCAGTACGAGATCCCGATCCCCCGGTTCTACGAGCGGCTGCTGGGGCGGATGCCGACCGAGGCGGAGTGGCTGGCGCTCGACGGGGCGTTCCACGACCGGTACAGCGAGCTGTTCCCGGCGGCGGGGCTGACCGAGGGGGCGCTCGCGCTGCTCACCGGGTGGCGGGCGGCGGGTCGCAGCCAGTCGCTGCTGTCGATGTACGAGCACGAGCGGCTGGTGCCCGCGGTGGAGGGCTTCGGGCTGACTCCGGAGTTCCTGCGGGTGGACGGGCGGACGGGTGCGTCGGGCGGGCGGAAGGCCGTTCATCTGGCGCGTCACCTGGCCGCCCTGGACGGGCAGGTCGATCGGAGGCGTACGGTGTTGATCGGTGACGCGGCCGACGACGCGGAGGCCGCCCTGGAGTCGGGGATCCACGCGGTGCTGTACACCGGCGGGTCGCACTCGCGGGAGAAGCTGGCGAAGGTCGGCGTCCCGGTGGTGGACAGCTTGGCCGAGGCGGTCGGGATCGCGGAGCGGATCGCCGGCTGAGGGCCGGCCCGCGTGTCAGCGCGGACGTTGCCGACGCGGCTGGTCACCCTGGACCCACCGCCCAGCCCTCGACCCGTACGGAGCGCCATGCCGATCGACGCCGTCACGCAGGTCCCGCCGCCGGCCAACGAGCCGGTGCGCGACTACGCTCCGGGCAGCCCGGAGCGGGCCCGGTTGCTGGCGAAGCTGGACGAGCTGGCGGCGGAGCCGGTGCCGCTGCCGATGACGATCGCGGGCGAGCAGCGGTTCGGCGGCGGCGAGCGGATCGACGTGGTCCAGCCGCACCACCACGCGGCGAAGCTGGGGGTGCTGGGCAACGCGACGCACGCGGATTCCCAGCTGGCGGTGGACGCGGCGCTGGCGGCGGCGCCGGAGTGGCGTTCGCTGTCGTTCGACGACCGGGCGGCGGTGTTCCTGCGGGCGGCCGACCTGCTGGCCGGGCCGTGGCGGGAGACGCTGGCGGCGGCGACCATGCTGGGCCAGTCGAAGACGGCGTACCAGGCGGAGATCGACGCCACCTGTGAGCTGATCGACTTCTGGCGGTTCAATGTGCACTTCGCGCGGCAGATCCTGGCCGAGCAGCCGCTGTCCGGGCCGGGGGTGTGGAACCGGGCGGACCACCGGCCGCTGGAGGGCTTCGTCTACGCGGTCAGCCCGTTCAACTTCACCTCGATCGCCGGCAACCTGCCGACCGCGCCCGCGCTGATGGGCAACACCGTGGTGTGGAAGCCGGCGCCGACCCAGACGCTGTCGGCGTTCCACCTGATGCGCCTGCTGGACGCGGCCGGCCTGCCGCCCGGGGTGATCAACCTGGTGACCGGCGACGGTCAGGCGCTCTCCCAGGTGGCGCTGGCCAGCCCGGCGTTCGCCGGTCTGCACTTCACCGGCTCCACCGCGACGTTCCAGCAGCTGTGGCGGACCATCGGCGCCAACATCGGCGGCTACCGCGGCTACCCGCGGATCGTCGGGGAGACCGGCGGCAAGGACTTCCTGGTCGCCCACCCGTCGGCCGACGAGGCGGTGCTGCGGACGGCGATGATCCGCGGGGCGTTCGAGTACCAGGGGCAGAAGTGCTCGGCGCTGTCCCGGGCGTACCTGCCGCGCAGCGTGTGGCTGCGGATCAAGGACGAGTTCCTGGCCGAGGTGGACGCGCTGACCGTCGGCGACGTCACCGACCTGTCCAACTTCATGGGTGCGCTGATCGACGACCGGGCGTACGGGCGGAACGTGGCGGCGATCGAGCGGGCGAAGCGGGACCCGGCGGTGGAGCTGGTGGCGGGCGGGCAGTACGACGACGCGATCGGGTACTTCGTCCGGCCGACCGTGCTGGTCTCCGGGGACCGGCGCAACGAGATCTTCTCCACCGAGTACTTCGGGCCGATCCTGGCCGTGCAGGTGTACGAGGACGCCCGCTGGCCGGACGTGCTGGACCGGGTGGACCAGGCGGCGCCGTACGGGCTGACCGGCGCGGTGATCGCGCAGGACCGGCGGGCCATCGCGCAGGCGGTGGAGCGCCTGCGGTTCACCGCCGGCAACTTCTACATCAACGACAAGCCGACCGGCGCGGTGGTCGGCCAGCAGCCGTTCGGCGGCGGCCGGGCGTCGGGGACCAACGACAAGGCGGGTGCGGCGCAGAACCTGATGCGCTGGACGTCCACCCGCTCGATCAAGGAAACATTCGTGCCGCCGACGGACTACCTGCACCCCCACATGGAGTGGGCGCCGGAGCCCGGGCACCGCGGCTGACCGTTCCGTCGCGATCGCGGGACGGATTGGA
This sequence comes from Kitasatospora cinereorecta, assembly GCF_024172095.1. Lineage (GTDB taxonomy): Bacteria > Actinomycetota > Actinomycetes > Streptomycetales > Streptomycetaceae > Kitasatospora > Kitasatospora cinereorecta. The sequence goes on from NZ_JAMZDX010000003.1 coordinate 530,633, forward strand.
CAAGGTGTCCAGGAAGGATGGATCTTCCTGCGGGTTTGCTCCTCTGTGTCCCCTGACACCTTCGTTTCCTCAGGTTAGGCTGACTGGCGTCGCCGGACCGGTCCCGCAGTCAAAAGGATCTGTCGTACCCAGGCGAAGGGCGTCCCATGCGTGGCACGAGCGCCTTTCATCCTGGACGTGCGGGAGTATTGCGGACGGACCCGGCGGTGCACACCCAGCCACCACCGAGTCACGCAACGGCGCGCGACAGGAGCCAAACAGTCATGCAGACCAAGCTGGACGCAGCCAAGGCCGAACTGCTCAGGAAGGCAGCAGCAGCCGCTGAGAACAGCCAGGTAGGGGGAGCGGCGCCAGGTGAGGGCCTGAGCAACGGCGCTCTGGCCGCGTACCTGCACCACTACTACCTCCACACCGCGCCCGAGGACCTGCTCGACCGGGACCCGGTCGACGTCTACGGCGCGGCGGCCTCCCACTACCGGTTGGGACTGAAGCGTCCCCAGGGCACCGCCGAGGTCCGGGTCTCCACCCCGACCGTCGAGGAGAACGGCTGGTCCTGCGGCCACACCGTGGTCGAGGTCGTCACCGACGACATGCCCTTCCTGGTCGACTCGGTCACCAACGAGCTGACCCGCCTGGACCGCGGCATCCACGTGGTGATCCACCCCCAGCTGGTCGTACGCCGTGACATCACCGGCAAGCTGCTGGAGATCCTGGACATCGACGCCTGCTCGCGCAGCCAGGCCGCCGGCGCCGAGTGGCCGACCGACGCCGTGGTCGAGTCCTGGATGCACATCGAGATCGACCGCGAGACCGACCGCGACGACCTGCGCTCCATCGAGACCAACCTGCGCCGCGTCCTGGGTGACGTCCGCGAGGTGGTCGAGGACTGGTCCAAGATGCGCGACTCGGCCCTGCGCCTGGCCGACGAGCTCGCCGAGGAGCCCCCGGCCGGCCTGCAGGAGCAGGAGGTCGGCGAGGCCTGGGAGCTGATGCGCTGGCTGGCCGACGACCACTTCACCTTCCTCGGCTACCGCGAGTACGACCTGGTCGAGCACGAGGGCGAGGAGGTGCTCAAGGCGGTCGCCGGCACCGGCCTCGGCATCCTGCGCTCCGACCCGCTCAGCCACGACACCGGCCACCACCCGGTCAGCGAGGCCTTCGGCCGGCTGTCCGCCCCGGTCCGGGCGAAGGCGCACGAGAAGAAGCTGCTGGTCCTCACCAAGGCCAACAGCCGCGCCACCGTGCACCGCCCGGCCTACCTCGACTACGTCGGCGTGAAGAAGTTCGACGCCAACGGCGAGCCGATCGGCGAGCGCCGCTTCCTCGGCCTGTTCTCCTCCGCCGCCTACACCGAGTCGGTCACCCGGATCCCGGTCGTGCGCCGCAAGGTCCAGGAGGTGCTGACCGGCTCCGGCTTCTCCAGCGAGAGCCACGACGGCCGCGACATGCTCCAGATCATGGAGACCTTCCCGCGCGACGAGATGTTCCAGACCGCGCCGTCGGAGCTGCTCTCCATCGCCACCAGCGTGCTCTACCTGCAGGAGCGCCGCCGGCTGCGGCTGTTCCTGCGCCAGGACGAGTACGGCCGCTACTTCTCGGCCTTCGTCTACCTGCCGCGCGACCGGTACACCACCCGGATCCGCCTGGCGCTGATGAACATCCTCACCGAGGAGCTCAGCGGCGTCGCCATCGACTACACCGTGTACGCGACCGAGTCGGTGCTGACCCGTCTGCACTTCGTGGTGCGGGTCGCCCCCGGCACCGAGCTGCCGCACCTGTCCGACGCCGACGTCGAGCGGATCGAGAACCGCCTGGCCGAGGCCGCCCGGTTCTGGATGGACGGCTTCCACGACCAGCTGCACACCGAGCTGGGCGAGGAGAAGGCCGCCGAGCTCGGCCACAAGTACGCCAACGCCTTCCCCGACGGCTACCGCGCCGACTTCCCGCCGCGCGCCGCCGTCGCCGACCTCAAGCAGATCGAGTCGCTGGCCGGCGAGGGCGACTTCCGCCTCAACCTGTACCAGCCGGTCGGCGCCGGCGACGACGAGCGCCGCTTCAAGATCTACCGGGTCGGCGGCCCGATCTCGCTCACCGAGGTCCTGCCGGTCCTCCAGCGCCTGGGCGTCGAGGTCCTCGACGAGCACCCGTACGCGCTGCGCCGCTCGGACGGCACCACCGCGTGGGTGTACGACTTCGGTCTGAAGCTGCGCGAGGCCACCGAGTTCACCGAGGAGGACCGCGACCGCTTCCAGGAGACGTTCTCGGCCACCTGGACGGGCCTGGCCGAGAACGACGGCTTCAACGAGCTGGTGTTCAGCGCCAAGCTGACCTGGCGTCAGGCGATGGTGCTCCGCGCGTACGCCAAGTACCTGCGCCAGGCGGGTTCCACGTTCTCCCAGGACTACATGGAGGACGCGCTCCGCAACAACACCCACACCACGCGGCTGCTGGTCAACCTCTTCGAGGCGCGGCTCTCCCCGAGCCATCGCTCGGGCGCGGCCGAGCTCACCGACGCGATCCTGGAGGAGCTGGCCGGCGCGCTGGACGAGGTCGTCTCGCTGGACGAGGACCGCATCCTGCGCTCCTTCCTCCACCTGATCAAGGCCACCCTGCGGACCAACTTCTTCCAGCACTCGGCCGAGGGCACCTGGCACAGCTACGTGTCGATGAAGTTCGACCCGAAGGCGATCCCGGACCTGCCGGCCCCGCGCCCGGCGTTCGAGATCTGGGTCTACTCGCCCCGGGTCGAGGGCGTGCACCTGCGCTTCGGCAAGGTCGCCCGCGGCGGTCTGCGCTGGTCCGACCGGCGCGAGGACTTCCGCACCGAGATCCTCGGCCTGGTCAAGGCCCAGATGGTCAAGAACACCGTCATCGTGCCGGTCGGCGCCAAGGGCGGCTTCGTCGCCAAGCAGCTGCCGGACCCGTCGGTGGACCGCGACGCCTGGCTGGCCGAGGGCATCGCCTCGTACAAGACCTTCATCTCGGCGCTGCTCGACATCACCGACAACCTGAAGGCCGGCGAGGTCGTCCACCCGCTCGACGTGGTCCGCCACGACGAGGACGACACCTACCTGGTGGTCGCCGCCGACAAGGGCACCGCGACCTTCTCCGACATCGCCAACGGCGTCGCGGAGTCGTACGGCTTCTGGCTGGGCGACGCCTTCGCCTCCGGCGGTTCGGCCGGCTACGACCACAAGGGCATGGGCATCACCGCCCGCGGTGCCTGGGAGTCGGTCAAGCGCAACTTCCGCGAGCTGGGCGTCGACACCCAGTCCGAGGACTTCACCGTCATCGGCATCGGCGACATGTCCGGCGACGTGTTCGGCAACGGCATGCTGCTCTCCGAGCACATCCGCCTGGTCGCCGCCTTCGACCACCGGCACATCTTCCTGGACCCGAACCCGGACGCCGCGGTCTCCTACGCCGAGCGCCGCCGCCTGTTCGACCTGCCGCGCAGCTCGTGGGACGACTACGACAAGTCGCTGATCTCGGCGGGCGGCGGGATCTTCCCCCGCTCGGCGAAGTCCATCCAGCTCTCCGCCCAGGTCCGCGAGCGGCTCGGCATCGAGTCCGCCAAGCTGACCCCGGCCGAGCTGATGAAGGCCATCCTCCAGGCCCCCGTGGACCTGTTCTGGAACGGCGGCATCGGCACCTACGTCAAGGCCACCGCCGAGACCAACGCCGAGGTCGGCGACAAGGCCAACGACGCGATCCGGGTCAACGGCGCCGACGTCCGCGCCCGCGTCATCGGCGAGGGCGGCAACCTCGGCTGCACCCAGCTCGGCCGCATCGAGTTCGCGGCCCTCGGCGGCCCGGAGGGCCGCGGCGGCTGGATCGACACCGACGCCATCGACAACTCCGCCGGTGTGGACACCTCGGACCACGAGGTCAACATCAAGATCCTGCTCAACCAGGTGGTCGCCGACGGCGACATGACGGTCAAGCAGCGCAACACGCTGCTCGCCGAGATGACCGACGAGGTCGGCCGCCTGGTGCTGCGCAACAACTACGCGCAGAACGTGGTGCTCGCCAACGCCGTGGCCCAGGCCGCGTCGATGGTCAACGTCCACTCCCGCATGATCAACCGGCTGGAGTCGGCCGGGCAGCTCGACCGGGCGCTGGAGTTCCTGCCCACCGAGAAGCAGATCCGCGAGCGGCAGCAGGCCGGCCGCGGCCTGTCCCAGCCCGAGCTGTCGGTGCTGCTCGCCTACACCAAGATCACGCTGGCCGACGAGCTGCTCGCCACCGACCTGCCGGACGACCCGTACTTCCGCGCCGTCCTGCACGAGTACTTCCCGAGCGCGCTGCGGGCCAGGTTCGCCGACGCGATCGACAACCACCCGCTGCGCCGGGAGATCATCACCACGCTGATCGTCAACGACACGATCAACCGCGGTGGCTGCACCTTCGCCTTCCGCCTCCGCGAGGAGACCGGGGCGACCTACGAGGAGATCGCCCGTAGCCACGCGGCCGCCCGCGCGATCTTCGGCCTGGAGCAGATCTGGGACGAGGTCGAGGCCCTGGACAACCAGGCGCCGGCCCGGGTGCAGACCAAGATGCGCCTGCACTCCCGCCGCCTGGTCGAGCGCGCCACCCGCTGGCTGCTCAACAACCGGCGCCAGCCGCTGGACATCGCCGGCACCATCGAGTTCTTCCGCGACCGGGTCGAGCAGGTCTGGGGCAGCCTGCCCAAGCCGCTGCGCGGCGAGGACGCGGCCTGGTTCGACTCGGTGTACGAGGAGCTGGCCGGCGCCGGTGTCCCGGAGGGCCTGGCCACCCGGGTGGCCGGACTGTCCTCCGCCTTCCCGACGCTCGACATCGTCGGCGTCGCGGACCGCTCGGACGCGGACGTGATGGAGGTGGCCGAGCTCTACTACGACCTCGCCGACCGCCTGCAGATCACCCACCTGCTGGACCGCATCATCGAGCTGCCGCGCACCGACCGCTGGTCGTCGATGGCCCGTGCCGCGATCCGCGAGGACCTCTTCGCGGCCCACGCGGCCCTCACCGCCGACGTCCTGGCCGCCGGCCCGGCCGGCTCCTCCCCGGAGGAGCGCTACATGGCCTGGGCCGACCTCAACGGCACCCTGCTGAGCCGGGCGAAGACCACGCTCGACGACATAAGGGGTTCGGACAACTACGAGCTGTCGAGCCTGTCGGTGGCGATGCGGGTGATCAGGACGCTGCTGCGCAGCGGCCGCTGACGCTCGACCACCAGGGGCGCGGGTCCTCGCGCGACCGGCCGGCATCCACGTGATGCACGGCCGGGAGCGCGGGGACCCGCGCCCTTTCGCGTCGAACCCATCCCGGGCCTTGTTCAGGACGGCAGCCCTCGACTCGGGCATCATCGACCGGGCGGGCGGGGCCACGAGGGGAGTCGCGCCCGCCCGGTCACTGCCGGGCGTTACTGCTCGGCGGCCCGCTGGAGGGCGCTGGCCAGCAGGGCGAGGTCGGTGGGGCCGTTGCCGAGTTCGCGGACCGGCCGGCGGGCCGGCGGGGCGCCGAGGTCGGCGGTGTGGAGGGCGACCACGGTCGGACGGAGGGTGGCCGTCCGGGGGATGCGTCCGCTGACCCGGGCGGCCTGGAAGGCGGTCACGCCGCCGTCCGGCCGGCGCAGGAAGCCGCGGCCGGGGGTGGTGTCGGACAGCGTCGCGGCGTCCGGCAGGTGGATGAGCAGGTCGGACTCGGCGGGCTGGTCCGTACGCAGGGCTATCCGCAGCAGCGACGCCTCGTCCAGCTCGGTACCGGCGGTGGCCTCGGGGGCGCCGGTGGCGGCGATCAGGTGGAGGCCGAGGCGTCCGCCGCGCCGGGCGACCTCGGAGAGGGCGCGGGCGAGCGGGCGGCCGGCCGCGGAGGTGGGGGAGAGCAGCGCGTCGTAGTCGTCGACCACCACCACCGCCCGGACCGGTTCGTCGCCGGCAGGCGTGGACGTGGGCGCGGGCGTGGGCGCGGGCCCGGCGTCCGGTGCGCGGCGCGGCTCGACCACCCGGGCGCCGGACGCCCGGGCGACGGCGGCCCCGCCGGGGGCGACCAGGGCGGGGGCGCGGTCGGCGGCCCGGGCGGCGTGCCACTCGGTGAAGCCGCGGCCCTCGAAGCGGTGCTCGCGCAGGTCGAGCTCGTCCAGCAGCGACTGGGCGAGCAGCATGGCCCGCCGGGGGTCGTCGTCGGCGTTCAGGTGCTCGCCGACGTGCGGCAGGTCGGTGCAGCCGCCGAGGCCGCCGTCCTCACCGGCCCGGCGGCCCTCCACCACGGTGATGTCCAGGCGGCCGGGGCGCTCGGAGACGGCGAGCGAGGCGACCAGGGTGCGCAGCAGCTCGGTCTTGCCGGAGCCGGCGGCGCCGCCGATCAGCAGGTGCGGGCCACCGCTCTCGCCGGGCTCGACCAGGTCGGGGTCGGCCAGGTCGAGGGCGCAGGTGTCGTCCTCGCGGGAGGTGCCGAGCAGCGCGGTGGCGCTGCCCGCGCCGGGCGGCAGGGCGGACCAGCTCGCGGCGAGCTTGGCGGGCGACACGCTCTCCAGCCGCAGCAGGTCGAGCAGGCGCAGGGCCTCCGGCAGCGGGCCGCGGGCGGCCGGGGCGGCCTCGCGGAGCGGGGCGAGGACCCGGGCGAGCCGTTCGGCCCAGGCGGGCGAGACGGCGTCCAGGGCGACCTCGTCGACCTGCTCGCGGGCGCCGGCCGCGGGGCGCTCGACGGTCAGCAGGGTGCCGACCTCGCCGGTGACCAGCGCGCGGGCGCCGAGGCCGGCCGGCAGCCGCTCGGGCAGGTCGGCCAGGCAGACGGTGAAGACGCCGACCGCAGGGCCCTGGCGCAGCAGGACGGCGAGCGCGTCCCGGGCGGCCTGCCCGCCGGGGTCGCCGTCGACCACCAGGACGGTCGCCGGGGCACCGGCGGAGGCGGTGGCCAGCTCGGCGAGCCGGGCCTCGGCCTGCTCCGGGCCGAAGCCGAACAGCTGCCGGCAGGCCTGGCCGTGGGCCGGCCGCAGGTGGGGGAGCCACTGGGCCCAGGTCCACTCGGCGGCGGTCTCCGGCTCGGCGGCGACCACCACCACGCTGAGCCCGCTCGGCGGGTGCAGGGCGGCCAGCTGGGCGACCACGGCGCGGGCCAGGCCGGCCACCCGGTGGCGCGGTCCGGCCAGGCCGAGGCTGCCGGCGGTCTGCAGGTCGACGGTGACCGGGACGGCGGGCAGCAGCGTGCCGGGGGCGGTGCCGGCGCCGCCCGGCCGGTCGGCGGTGCCCAGCCGCAGGGTCAGCGCGTCCGGGTGGGCCGGGCCGCGCTCCCACAGCCGCGGTCCGGCCGACAGGGCGGTGAGCAGCAGGGCGGCCGGGTCGGGCCAGCGTTCGCGCTGGGCGGCGGCCTGCCGGGCCCGGGCGGCGGCGTGCTGCTGGGCGGCGTCCGGCCGGGGGGACTCGGGGGCCTTGGCGCGGCGCAGCGAGAGCAGCGAGCGGCTGCGCCCGGCGGGCTGCGCGGGCTCCGGCTCGGGGGCGGGTACGGGCTGCGCGAGGTGGGCGCGGGCGGCCGGCTGGGGGGCGATCCTCAGGTGGCCCTCGCCGTCGGGCGCGGGCTCGCGGGCCGGGGAGGGGGTCGCCGCGGCCTTCGGGCGGTGGACCTGGAGGGTGGACTCGCCGATCCGGACCAGTCCGCCGTCGGCCAGCTCGGCGCTCTCGTCCCGCAGGAAGCGCTGGTCGGCGCCGGCGCCGCGGGGCTCGTCCAGCACGGTGCCGTTGGTGGAGCCGAGGTCGCGGACGGTGACCCGGCCGTCGGCGGCCAGGTGGAGCGCGAGGTGCAGCCGGGAGACGTCCGGGTCGTCCAGCGGGACGTCGGCCTCGGAGGAGCGGCCGACCCGGATCTCCTCGCCGTGCAGGTGGTGGACGCCGCCCGCGTCGGGCCCGCCGACCACCCGCAGCTCGGCGGCGTGCGGCTGCGGCCCGTCGTCCTCGGTCGCGTCCGGGTCGGGCTCGTTCAGGCAGAGCACCGCGCCGTCCAGCAGCGGGGGGCGGCCCAGCGGGGTCGACTCGTCGAGCCGCCGCGCGCCCGCGTACAGGTGGACGTGGGTGGCCGAGCGGGGACCGCGGACGCCGACGGCCCCGGCCAGGGCGTGCGCCACCGAGCCGAGCGCCGTTCCGGCCGGGGCCGTGACCAGGACGTCGGTGGAGGCGCCGGCACCCGACGGGCCGCTGCGCGGTCGAAGGACGGTGAGCCGGATCTGCATCTCGCCCCTGTGTCCCTTCTGCACACGTGTGGTGCCTGCCATCCTGCCACCCGGGAGGGACAGCCCGCGTACGGTACCGGATTTGACGATCTTGCGATCATCGCCATGGTGGGCCGGACGGAACGTCAGGTCAAGGCAGGCCGTGGTCAGCGTGCCGGGCCGCTGACCAGGACACCCGCCGCTCGCCTCGGAAAGCCGCTCGGACACCGTTAGAGTTGCCGAAAACAGGGGCCAGCGAGGAGTGCACAGGTGCGGCCAGTCGGCAGCAAGTATCTGCTCGAGGACAGCCTCGGGCGCGGGGCCACCGGCACCGTGTGGCGCGGCCGGGTCCGCGAGGACGTCGCGGTGCCCGGGCTGCAGCCCGGACAGGCCGTGGCGATCAAGGTGCTGCGTGAGGAGCTGGCCGCCGACCCGGACGTGGTGATGCGCTTCCTGCGGGAGCGCTCGGTGCTGCTGCGCCTCAGCCACCCCAACATCGTGCGCACCCGCGACCTGGTGGTCGAGGGCGAGCTGCTGGCCCTGGTGATGGACCTGGTCGAGGGCCCGGACCTGTTCCACTACCTGCGGACCAACGGCCCCCTCTCGCCGATCGCCGGCGCGCTGCTGATGGCCCAGGTCGCCGACGCGCTCGCGGTCAGCCACGCCGACGGCATCGTGCACCGCGACCTCAAGCCCGCCAACGTGCTGCTCGCCACCACGCAGAGCGACGGCGAAGAGCGCATGTACCCGATGCTGACCGACTTCGGCATCGCGCGGCTGGCCGACTCCCCGGGCATCACCCGTACCCACGAGTTCGTCGGCACCCCCGCGTACGTCGCCCCGGAGTCCGCCGACGGCCGCCCGCAGACCGCCGCGGTGGACGTCTACGGCGCCGGCATCATGCTGTACGAGCTGGTCACCGGCCGCCCGCCGTTCCAGGGCGACGGCCCGCTGGCCGTCCTCCAGGCGCACCTGGCCCAGGAGCCGGAGCGCCCGCGCACCATGCCCGAGCCGCTGTGGACGGTGATCGAGCGCTGCCTGCGCAAGAACCCGGCCGAGCGCCCCACCGCCGTCTCGCTGGCGCACGCCCTGCGGGTGGTCGCGGCCGGGGTCGGGGTGCACGCCGCCCCGGCGGCCGTGGACGCGGCGCTGTCGGTCGGCGAGCTGCTGGTCACCGACCCGGCCCTGGCGGCAGCCGCGGCCGTCGCGGCCGCTGCCGCCACCGGCGGCGCCGACCCGACCCAGGTGCTGCCCACCCGCGGCTTCGACCCGGCGGCGGCCACCCAGGTGATGGGCCACGCCCCGACGCCCGGCGCCGCCGAGGACCGCACCCAGGTGATGGGCCAGCCCGCGGCCGCGGCCGGCGCGGCCGACCGCACCCGGGTGATGCCCCCGATGCCCGCCGGGGCGCCCGGCGCTCCCGCTGCGCCGGCCGCGCCGGAGACCCCGCACCCGTGGCAGACCCAGCTGCGCGCCGCCCGGGACCGCAACCAGCAGACCGAGATCGGCTACTTCGACCCGGACGAGCTCAGCCGCCCGCAGGTCGCCCCGCAGCCGTACCAGGCCCCCAGGCCCGGCCAGGGCCCGCAGCAGGGCCCGCCGCAGGGCCAGCGCCCCGGGCAGGGCCCGCAGGGCTACGGCCGGCAGCCCGGCAACCGCGCCCCCCAGGGCTACGGCCAGCAGCAGCCGCCGGCCGGCGGCCGGTACGCGCCGCAGGGCGGCCACGCCCAGCGCCCGCCGGTGGCCCCGCCGCCGTACCAGGCGCAGCGCCCGGGCCAGGGGCAGGGCTACGGCGCGCAGCCGCAGGGCCACGGGCAGCCGCAGGCGTACCCGCCGCCGGCGCCGGCCCCCGCGCAGGCCCCGCAGCGGCGGGCCGAGCCGCAGCCGCAGCGCCGCCCGGAGCCGCCCGCGCCGCAGTACCGCGAGCCGGAGCCCCGCGAGCCGCGCCGGCGCAGCCGCAACCGGATGTACATCCCGGGCCTGGGCTGCCTGAAGGGCTGCCTGATGGTGCTGCTGATCCTGGCGATCGCCGCGGTCGCGCTCTGGAACTTCACCCCGCTCCCGCACTGGTGGGAGAACGTGCAGACGTGGTGGGGCGAGGCGCAGACCTGGCTGAGCAGCTTCTCCGGAAGCTCACATTGACGATTTGTCGACAAATTTGAAGATTTCTTTCCGGCAAGGGCCCTGCCAGGAGCCGTCCGGGGCTCCCGGAGGGCCCCCGGGCGCGTAGGTTGTTCGCTGAGCACCGACCTCACGAGCCCACGGAGCAGCATTGGCACGCAAGATCGGCAGCCGGTACACGGTCCACCAGGTGATCGGCCGGGGCTCGGCCGGGACGGTGTGGCTCGGCGAAGGCCCGGACGGTCCCGTGGCGGTCAAGCTGCTGCGCGAGGACCTGGCGTCCGACCAGGTGCTGGTCGGCCGCTTCGTCCAGGAGCGGTCCGCCCTCACCGGCCTCGACCACCCCAACGTGGTCGGGGTCCACGACATGGTGGTGGACGGCAGCGACCTGGCCCTGGTGATGGACCTGGTCCAGGGCAGCGACCTGCGCAGCCGGCTCGAGCGCGAGGGCGTGCTCAGCCCGCAGGCCGCCGCCTCGGTGATCGCCGACGTGGCCGAGGCGCTGGCCGCCGCCCACGCCGCCGGGATCGTGCACCGCGACGTCAAGCCGGAGAACGTGCTGCTCGACCTGGCCGCGGCGCCCGGCCCCGGCGGAGTGCCGCGCGCCAGGCTCACCGACTTCGGCATCGCCCGCCTGGTCGACGCCCCCCGGCGCACCCGGGCCACCCGGATCATCGGCACCCCGGACTACCTCGCCCCCGAGATCATCGAGGGCCTGGAGCCGCGCGCCGCGGTCGACATCTACGCCCTGGCCACCGTGCTGTACGAGCTGCTCACCGGCGCCACCCCGTTCGGCGGCGGGCACACCGGCGCGGTGCTGCGCCGCCACGTGACCGAGAACGTCCCGCCGGTCCCCGGGATGCCGGACGGCCTGTGGCGGATCATCTCCGAGTGCCTGGCCAAGGCCCCCGCCTCCCGGCTGCGCGCCGCCGAGCTGGCCGCCCGGCTGCGCGAGCTGCTGCCCTCGCTGGCCGGCCTGCCGCCGCTGGCGGTCCCCGCGCCGCGCAGCCCCGTCGAGGAGCAGCTCACCCCGGGCGAGGCCGTCTACGCCGAGGTGGACGCCGGCAGCGGCACCCACCGCCGCCGCCGCGGCCCCGCCGTGCCGCTGGTCCCCGCGCCCTCCCCGGACTCCACCCGGGACACCCACACCAGCCTGCGCCGCCCCTCCCCGCAGGAGCTCGCCTCCTACGCCGCCGAGTCGCGTGCCCAGCGCACCGCCGCCCCGCAGAGCCACCGGCGCAGCCGGGCGGCCCGGATCCGGCTGCGCCGCACCCTCGCGGTGGTGGTCGCCGTGGTGCTCCTGCTGGCCGGCGCGGCCGCCGCGTTCGCGGCCTTCGCCGCCGAGCCGCCGCACGGCGGGAAGGCGTTCACCGGCCTCTCCGGGCCCTCCCGGGGAGCCTTCGACCCCCCGCTGTAGCCGAGTCGGGCCGCCGAGCCATTACGCTTGATGCGTGGCAGCCGTCGATCCTTCCGAAGAGCTCAAGAACCTCGAGTCGACCATGGGGTCGATCGAGGCCGTCCTCGACCTGGACAAGATCCGGGCCGACATTGCGACCCTGGAGGAGGAGGCAGCCGCCCCGACCCTCTGGGACGACCTCGCGAACGCCCAGAAGGTCACCAGTCGGCTCTCCTTCCTCCAGGGTGAGTTGCGCAAGTTCGAGACCCTGCGCGGCCGGGTCGACGACCTGGCGGTGCTCTTCGAGCTGGCCGAGTCGGAGGACGACGCGGACACCCGCGCCGAGGCCGAGTCCGAGCTGGAGTCCGTCAAGAAGGCCGTCGAGGAGCTGGAGGTCCGTACCCTCCTCTCCGGCGAGTACGACGCCCGCGAGGCCCTGGTCAACATCCGCGCCGAGGCCGGTGGCGTGGACGCCGCCGACTTCGCCGAGCAGCTGATGCGCATGTACCTGCGCTGGGCCGAGCGGCACGGCTACCCGACCGAGGTCTACGACACCTCGTACGCGGAAGAGGCCGGCATCAAGTCCGCGACCTTCACCGTGAAGGCCCCGTACGCGTACGGCACCCTCTCGGTCGAGCAGGGCACCCACCGCCTGGTGCGCATCTCGCCGTTCGACAACCAGGGCCGCAGGCAGACCTCGTTCGCCGGTGTCGAGGTGCTCCCGGTCGTCGAGCAGTCCGACCACGTCGACATCGACGAGGGCGAGCTGCGGATCGACGTGTACCGCGCCTCCGGCCCCGGCGGCCAGGGCGTCAACACCACCGACTCCGCGGTGCGCATCACCCACCTCCCGACCGGCATCGTGGTCTCCTGCCAGAACGAGCGCTCGCAGATCCAGAACAAGGCCTCGGCGATGAACGTCCTCCAGGCCAAGCTGCTGGAGCGGCGCCGCCAGGAGGAGAAGGCCGCGATGGACGCGCTGAAGGACAGCGGTTCGTCCTGGGGCAACCAGATGCGCTCCTACGTCCTGCACCCGTACCAGATGGTGAAGGACCTGCGGACCGAGTTCGAGGTCGGCAACCCGCAGGGCGTGCTGGACGGCGACATCGACGGTTTCATCGAAGCCGGCATCCGCTGGCGCAAGCAGCGGGAGACCGCGAGCTGACCGTAGTCATGGGAAAGCCCCGGAGCCTTGTGGCTCCGGGGCTTTCCCGTGGACGGGGACCGGTCTGCGGTCAGCGGACCAGAAGGGCCAGCGCCAGCAGGGCCGCAGTCAGCAGGGCCAGCAGCATCGCCGGGCTGAGCGCGGCGAACGGGCCCTGCTGCTCCTGCAGCCGGGCGCGGTTGGCGCGGCACACCGGACACCGGCCGTCGCTCACGCGGCCGTTGCAGTTGGCGCACACCAGATGGTCGCATGTCATGCGATCTCCTCCTTGCTGCTACAGCCAACGCGCCGGAGGCGACTTTGGTTCCGACTCTCTCCACTCTGCCAGGTTCCGAACCCTTCGGCCCCCGGAGGGGAAGGGTTACCCCGCTGTGACATCCATCGCAATTTTCGGGGCAAACCAGATCGATACCTGACGAAACCACGGCCAGTAGCGGGCCGTGGACTGCGGGTGCTCATCGGACTCGCGTAAGGTCACTGGCTCCGATCCACCTAGGATGGCCCCCGTGATGCAGCCGTGATCAGATTCGACAACGTCTCCAAGACCTATCCCAAGCAGAACCGTCCTGCCCTGGACAACGTCTCGCTGGAGATCGAGAAGGGCGAGTTCGTCTTCCTGGTCGGCTCGTCCGGCTCCGGAAAGTCGACGTTTCTGCGCCTGTGCCTTCGCGAGGAGCGGCCGAGCACCGGTGCGGTCCACGTGCTGGGCAAGGACCTCGGCAAGCTGTCCAACTGGAAGGTGCCGCACATGCGGCGCCAGCTGGGCACGGTCTTCCAGGACTTCCGCCTGCTCCCCAACAAGACGGTGGGGCAGAACGTCGCCTTCGCCCTCGAGGTGATCGGCAAGCCCAAGAGTGCCATCAACAAGGTGGTGCCCGAGGTGCTCGACCTCGTCGGCCTCGGCGGCAAGGAGGACCGGATGCCCGGCGAGCTCTCGGGTGGTGAGCAGCAGCGTGTGGCCATCGCCCGCGCCTTCGTGAACCGTCCGATGCTGCTGATCGCCGACGAGCCCACCGGTAACCTCGACCCGCAGAACTCGGTCGGCATCATGAAGCTGCTCGACCGGATCAACCGGACCGGTACCACCGTGCTGATGGCCACCCACGACCAGGCCATCGTCGACCAGATGCGCAAGCGCGTCATCGAGCTCGACAAGGGTCTCCTGGTCCGCGACCAGGCCCGCGGCGTCTACGGCTACCAGAGCTAGGAAGAGAAGCATGCGCGCCCAGTTCGTTCTGTCGGAGATCGGTGTCGGTCTCCGCCGCAACCTGACGATGACCATCGCGGTCGTCGTCAGTGTCGCGCTGTCGCTCGCCCTCGCCGGTGCCTCGCTGCTGGTCCGCGACCAGGTCAACTCCATGAAGGGGTACTGGTACGACAAGGTCGAGGTGAGCATCTACTTCTGCACCAAGGCGGACCAGCACGGTTCGCCGCAGTGCTCGACCGGTGCGGCCACCGACGACCAGGTCAAGGACGTGAAGAGCCAGCTGGACAAGATGCCCCTGGTGCAGAGCGCGACCTACGAGAGCTCCGCCGAGGCCTTCCAGCGCTTCAAGCAGACCAACCCGGACAACCCGCTGCTGGCCGCGGTGGGTGCGGAGTCCATGCCGCAGTCCTGGCGGGTCAAGCTCACCGACCCCACCCGGTACGACGTGATCCAGAGCGCCTTCGCCGGCAAGGCGGGCGTGAAGTCGGTCGAGGACCAACGCAAGATCCTGGAGAACCTCTTCGGCCTGCTGAACGGCCTGCAGACCGCGGCGTTCGTGATCATGGTGTTGATGCTCTTCGTTGCGTTGCTGCTGATCGTCAACACCGTTCGGGTGTCGGCGTTCAGCCGACGGCGCGAGACCGGGATCATGCGCCTGGTCGGTGCGTCCAACTTCTATGTACAGATGCCGTTCATCGCCGAGGCCGCGTTCGCCGCGCTGCTCGGCGCGGCGCTGGCCTCCGTGCTGCTGCTGGGCGGGCACTTCTTCGTCCAGGGCTGGCTGGCCAAGAAGGTGCTGTTCATCCACTTCATCGGCCTGTCCTCGGTGCTGGCGGTCATCCCGCTGCTGGTCGTGGTGGGTATGGGCATGGCCGGCATCGCGGCCTTCTTCACCCTCCGCAAGTACCTCAAGGTCTGACGGAACGTCACAGCAGCCCCGGACGGCAGTGCGCCGTCCGGGGCTGCTGCGTGTCCGTCCCTTCCGGTTCGACGGTTCCCGGGCCGCGGGCCGCCTAGACTCCTGGGCATGCCGACAGCACAGCGGGTCCGACAGGGAGCGACGCTCAGCCTGCTGTTCGGCGCCGTGCTGCTGGCAGGCGCCGCCGCCGGCGCCTGGGGCGAACCCGTCGGCTTACCGCAGAGCCGCTCCGGCGACAGCACCCGGCTCGCCGCCCAGGACCTCAACGGCGCCGCCCTCAGCCCGGCCCAGGCCGAACGGCTGGTCGGGGAGAGCGGCGACAGGTGGGCCGCCTACCTGAGCCCCGAGGAGTACGCCGACTTCACCGGCGGCCGCTACCCCGGCGTCGGCCTCTCCGTCGAGCGCACCGGCGGCGCCACCACCGTCTCCGACGTGGTCCCCGGCGGCCCCGCCGCGTCCGCCGGGATCGCCGTCGGCGACCGGCTGCTGAGCATCGACGGCGCCTCGGCCGACCAGCTGCCCGTCACCGACCTGGTCTCCCGGTTGCGCGGCGAGCGGGCCGGCACGGCGGTCGCGCTCGCGGTCCGGCGGGCGGACGGGCCGGTCCGCGAGGTGTCGCTCAACCGGGCCGAACTGGCCGTCCGCGAGGTCGTGGTCGACCACCCGCGGCCCGGCGTGGTGCGGATCGCCGTCCGGGCGTTCACCTCCGGGGTCGCCGAGCAGGTGCGGCAGGCCGCGCAGGGCGCCCAGGGCGTGGTGCTCGATCTGCGGGGCAGCTCCGGCGGGCTGGTTCAGGAGGCCGTCGCCACCGCCTCGCTCTTCCTCGACGGCGGCCCGGTCGCCTCGTACCAGGTGCAGGGCTCGACCCGGGAGCTGACCGCGGCGCCCGGCGGGGACACCGCGACGCCGCTGGTGGTGCTGGTCGACGGCGGCACCATGAGCTCCGCCGAACTGCTCGCGGGCGCCCTGCAGGACCGCTGCCGGGCCGTCCTGGTCGGCTCCCGCACCTTCGGCAAGGCCAGCGTCCAGCAGCCCACCCGGCTCGCCGACGGCTCCGTCCTCGAACTCACCGTCGGCCACTACGCCACCCCCGCCGGCCGCTCCCCGGACGGCACCGGCCTGCTGCCCGACGTCCCCGTCCACCCCGCCGAACCCGCCGACGACCTGGCCCTGCGCGTCCTCGCCGGCCTGCGCACCCGCAACACGTAGCCGGGCGCGCCGCGCGGGGCGTAAAGGGCTGTCCGGGCGGGTCGGCGGGGTGCGAGAATGGCCAGCGCTATGGCAAAGGAAACGGGTAAGAAGCTGGTCGCGCAGAACAAGAAGGCGCGACACGAGTACACCATCCTGGACACCTACGAGTGCGGCATGGTGCTCACCGGTACCGAGGTGAAGTCCCTGCGCGAGGGCCGGGCGAACCTGGTGGACGGCTACGCGTACATCCAGGGCGGCGAGGCGTGGATCGACAACGTCTTCATCCCCGAGTACGCCCAGGGGACGTGGACCAACCACTCCGCGCGCCGCAAGCGCAAGCTGCTGCTGCACAAGCTGGAGATCCGCAAGATCGAGTCCAAGGTCAAGGAGACCGGCCACACCCTGGTGCCGCTCTCACTGTACTTCAAGGACGGGCGGGCCAAGCTGGAGCTGGCGCTCGCGGTCGGCAAGAAGCTGTACGACAAGCGGCAGACCCTGCGCGAGCGGCAGGACAGGCGCGAGTCCGACCGCGCGGTGGCGGCCGCCCGGCGCCGCCAGCGTTAATCTGCTTGGCGCTCGCCGGTCACGGCGCGTACCATGTGTCCAGCAACGACACCGGAGGGTCCGTCCCTCCGGCGCAGTTTGTCAAATGAACATGGGGATGATCGGTTTCGACAGTGGCAGTCGAAACAGGAGAAGCGAGCCGAGGAATGCGGCCATGATCTCGTTAACCACAGGTCGCAAAAATATAATCGCCAACTCTAAGCGCGATTCCCAGCAGTTCGCTCTCGCAGCCTGATCTGCGAAAGTGAATGGGTGTCAGCCCGGGGCGTTCCCGACCCGGATCCTGGCATAATCTAGGGAACTCAACCCGCCGCTCGGGCTGCGAGGGCGGTGGGGAAATCAAACAGCAGCTGGGCCTGTTGGCGGCTTGTCCGCGTGACCGCCAGGGCCGAGAAAAGCACAGCGGACTGCGCTCGGAGAAGTCCTGAATCCACTCCATTGGACCCGGGTTCGATTCCCGGCATCTCCACAACCCCATGTGCGACGCAGAGCCGTCCTCCGCTCCGGAGGGCGGCTCCGTTGCGTTTCGGGCCCCTCACACCGGTGGGGCGTAGCGGGTGAGAGAACCGTTCCGCAAGCGTCATCCTGCGGATTCTCCTCGAAACCCCGCTCTCCTACCGTCGGTGGTCGACAGGGAGAGGCGCCGTCCGCAAGGGGTGACTGATGAGAACGAGTGCACGCTGGATCCAGGAATGGGACCCGGAGGACACGGCTTTCTGGGAGCGCACCGGAAAGCGGACCGCCAACCGCAACCTGCTGTTCTCGGTGCTCTCCGAGCACATCGGCTTCTCGATCTGGAGCCTGTGGTCGGTGATGGTGCTCTTCATGGGCAAGCCGTACCACGTCGACCCGGCCGGCAAGTTCTTCCTGGTCGCGATGCCGACCCTGGTCGGAGCGTTCGTCCGGATCCCGTACACGGTCGCGGTGGCCAGGTTCGGCGGCCGGAACTGGACGATCGTCTCGGCGGTGCTGCTGCTGGTGCCGACCCTGGCGGCCGCGTACGTGATGCACCCGGGCACCTCGTACACCACGTTCATGGTGGTGGCCGCGCTGACCGGGGTCGGCGGCGGCAACTTCGCCTCCTCGATGACCAACATCAACGCCTTCTTCCCGATGCGCCGCAAGGGCTGGGCGCTGGGCCTGAACGCGGGCGGCGGCAACATCGGCGTGCCGGTGATCCAGCTGGTCGCGCTGGCGGTGATCACCTGGGCGGGGGCGAACTCGCCGCGGCTGGTGCTGGGCATCTACCTGCCGCTGATCGTGGTGTCGGCGACCTGCGCGGCGCTGTTCATGGACAACCTGGCGCCGATGAAGTCCGACACCGGTGCGCTGGCGGCGACGCTGCGCGAGAAGCACACCTGGCTGATGTCGGTGCTCTACATCGGCTCCTTCGGCTCGTTCATCGGCTTCTCCTTCGCCTTCGGCCTGGTCCTGCAGAACCAGTTCGGCCGGACCCCGCTGGAGGCCGCCCAGCTGACCTTCATCGGCCCGCTGCTCGGCTCGCTGATCCGCCCGCTCGGCGGCTGGCTGGCCGACCGGCACGGCGGCGCCCGGATCACCTTCTGGAACTTCGTCACCATGGCGGCCGCGGCGGGCGTGGTCACCTACGCCTCCTCGGTGCGCTCGCTGCCGGTGTTCCTGGTCGGCTTCATCGGCCTGTTCGTCTTCGCGGGCGTCGGCAACGGTTCGACGTACAAGATGATCCCGGGCATCTTCGACGCCAAGGCGCAGGACCGGATCGCGGCCGGTGAGAGCCAGGAGGCGGCGGCCGCCTGGTCGCGGCGGATGTCCGGCGCGGCGATCGGCGTGATCGGCGCGGTGGGCGCGCTCGGCGGCCTGTTCATCAACCTGGCGTTCCGGCAGTCCTTCCTGGACACCGGCAGCGGCACCCCGGCCTTCGCCTCCTTCCTGGTCGCCTACGCGGTCTGCTTCGCCCTGACCTGGGCCGTCTACCTGCGCCGGCCCACCGCGGCGCCGGACGCCGAGCGCGCCGTGGCCCTGGCCCGCACCTGACCTGACCTGCACCCGACACCCCCGGATCGGCCCCGACCTGCTGAAACACGGCGGTAATCGGACCGACCCGGGGGTGTGACGGCATCACGGGACGATGGCCGTCCACCCACCTGAAGGACCCCTGAGCCATGGCCGACCTGACCGACCGCCAGCCGTCCGACTCCGTGCCGACCGCCTCCGCACCGCCCCGGCCCGCGCCGCCCGAGGCGGGATCGCCCACCGAGGCCGCCCCGCCGCTGTCCGGCTGGACCATCGGCATCACCGCCGCCCGCCGCGCCGACGAGCTCGCCGCCCTGCTGCAGCGCCGCGGCGCCACCGTGCTGCGCGCGCCCGCGCTGCGGATCGTCCCGCTCGCGGACGACACCGAGCTGCTCGCCGCCACCCGGGACCTGGTCGCCGCCCCGCCGGACCTGGCGGTCGCCACCACCGGCATCGGCTTCCGCGGCTGGATCGAGGCCGCCGAGGGCTGGGGCCTGGGCGACGACCTGATCGCCACCCTCGGCAAGGCCCGGGTGCTGGCCCGCGGCCCCAAGGCCAAGGGCGCCATCCGGGCGGCCGGCCTGCGCGAGGAGTGGTCGCCGGACTCGGAGTCCTCGGTGGAGGTGCTGGAGCACCTGCTGGAGCAGGGCGTGGACGGCCGGCGGATCGCCGTCCAGCTGCACGGCGCCCCGCTGCGGGACTTCGTCGAGTCGCTCCGGGCGGCCGGCGCCGAGGTGGTGGAGGTGCCGGTCTACCGCTGGCTGCCGCCGGCCGACCCCGGCCCGCTGGACCGCCTGCTGGACGCCTGCTGCAGCGGCGCGCTGGACGCCGTCACCTTCACCAGCGCCCCCGCCGCGATCAGCCTGCTGGCCCGAGCCGCCGAGCGCGGCCTGAGCGCCGAGCTGCTGCACGCCCTGCGCCGCGACGTCCTGCCGGTGTGCGTCGGACCGGTCACCGCGGCCCCGCTGGAGGAGAACGACGTCCCCACCGTCTGGCCGGAGCGGATGCGGCTGGGCGCCATGGTGCAGACCCTCACCGCCCGGCTGCCCGACCGGGCCCGCCGGCTCGCGGTCGCCGGACACACCCTGGAGCTGCGCGGCCAGGCCGCCCTGGTCGACGGCGAGCTGCGGCCCGTCCCGCCGGCCGGGATGGCGCTGCTGCGGGCGCTCGCCCGGCGTCCCGGCTGGGTGGTGCCGCGGGCCGAGCTGCTGCGGGCGCTGCCGGGCAGCGGCGACGACGAACACGCGGTGGAGACCGCGATGGCCCGGCTGCGGGCGGCCCTCGGTGTCCCGGGCCTGATCGCCACGGTGGTCAAGCGCGGCTACCGGCTGGCGGTGGACCCGGTGGCCGACCCCGGCGCGAACCACTGATCCGCTGCCCCGGGAGGCGACGGCGCGGGTAGGATCTTCCGTCCGCCGTTTTCGTTTCACCGCACCACTGGGGTCTTCTTGGGAGCGCACAGCACCGACACCGTCCGCGACCGCGAGATCGCGGAGGAACAGCGCCACCTCGACACCGTCTACCGGCGGCTGGAGGAGAAGCTCGCCGAGGCCGAGTACATCCTGGAGGACGCCGCCAAGCGCGTGCAGGTCGGTACGCCCGGCGCGCTGGCCGAGCGCGACGCCCAGGTGTACCGGGCCGGCGCGCACCTGCAGCGGCTCAACAACGAGTTCGAGGACTTCCTGTTCGGCCGGATCGACCTCCAGCAGGCGGACGCCCCGGAGGAGCACGGCATCCCCTCGCAGACCCCGCTCGACCCGAGCGACCCGGCCGTCGCGGAGACCCTGCACATCGGCCGCCTGGGCGTGCTGGACGCCGAGTACGGCCCGCTGGTGATCGACTGGCGGGCCCCGGCCGCCGCGCCCTTCTACCGGGCCACCCCGCTGGAGCCCGGCCGGGTGATCCGTCGCCGGGTGATCCGCTCCAAGGGCCGCCGGGTGATCGGCGTCGAGGACGACCTGCTGCGCCCCGACCTCAGCCCCACGCTGGACGGCACCGAGCTGGCCGTGATCGGCGACGGCGCGCTGATGGCCTCGCTCGGCCGCGCCCGCAGCCACTCGATGCGCGACATCGTCTCCTCGATCCAGAAGGAGCAGGACGAGGTCATCCGGGCCGCCGCGGCCGGCGCCACCCTGGTCACCGGCGGCCCCGGCACCGGCAAGACCGCGGTCGCCCTGCACCGGGCCGCCTTCCTGCTCTACCAGGACCGCCGCCGCTACGCGGGCGGCATCCTGGTGGTCAGCCCCACCCCGCTGCTGGTCTCGTACACCGAGGGCGTGCTGCCCTCGCTCGGCGAGGAGGGCCAGGTGGCGATCCGCGCCGTCGGCTCGCTGGTCGACGGCATCGAGGCGGGCCGCTACGACACCCCCGAGACCGCCCGGGTCAAGGGCTCGGGGCGGATGGTGCAACTGCTGCGCCGGGCCGCCCGGGCCGCCCTGGAGATCGGCGCGCCGACCGAGCTCAAGGTCTTCGCCCGCGGCCAGGCGCTGCGGCTGGACGCGGGCCGGCTGAAGGCCGTCCGGGGCAACGTGGTGGGCAGCGGCGGCACCCCGCTCAACCTGCTCCGCCCGCGCGCCCGCCGGCTGCTGCTGGACGCGCTCTGGCAGGAGGCCGTCCGGCACCTGCCCAAGCCGCAGACGCACGCGGAGCGGGAGCAGCGCCAGGACGAGCGGGAGTCCTTCGACGACTACGTCGGTGACGAGGCGCCCTTCCTGGACTTCCTGGACGCCTGGTGGCCCGCGCTCACCCCGCGCCGGGTGCTGGCCTCGCTGAAGCAGACCCGGCACACCAACCGGATCGCCCGCCGGGCGGTCACCCCGGACGAGGCCCGGCTGCTGGCCGGGTCCTGGCGCCACCTGTCCGAGCGCGGCGAGGGCGAGCTGTCGGCGCACGACGTGGCGCTGGTGGACGAGCTGCAGCTGCTGCTCGGCGAGCCGGCCCGGCCCAAGGTGCGCGAGGTGGACGCGGTCGACCTGCTGTCCGGCCTGGACGAGGTCACCACGTACGCGGACCGGATGGCCCGCCAGCGCGAGCGCGAGCCGGTGGAGCGGCGCGAGTACGCGCACGTCATCGTGGACGAGGCGCAGGACCTCACGCCGATGCAGTGGCGGATGATCGGCCGCCGGGCCCGGATGGCGACCTGGACCATCGTCGGTGACCCGGCGCAGTCCTCCTGGCCGTTCCCGGAGGAGGCGCAGGCGGCGATGGACGAGGTGCTGTCCGGCAAGCCGCGCCGCCGCCACACGCTGACCGTGAACTACCGCAACCCGGCCGAGATCGCCGAGGTGGCGGCCAAGGTGCTGGCGCTGGCGGCGCCGGGCACCCCGTCGCCGAGCGCGGTGCGCCACGTGGGCGTGGAGCCGCGCTTCGCGGCCGTCCGCGAGCCGGAGCCGGCGGCCTTCGGCGCGGCCGCCCGGGCCGAGCTGGAGCGGCTGCTGGGCGAGGTGGACGGCACCGTGGCCGTGGTGGTCCCGATGGACCGCCGGGCCGAGGCGGCCGGCTGGACCGAGGGCCTGGGCGAGCGCGTGGTGGCCCTGGGCAGCCTGGAGGCCAAGGGTCTGGAGTACGACGCCACCGTGGTGGCCGACCCGACCGGCATCGCCGGCGAGTCCGAGGCGGGCCTGCGGGTGCTGTACGTGGCGCTGACCCGGGCCACCCAGCGGCTCACCGTGCTCTCCGGCCCGGACGACCTGCCGGACGCCGGCGGGGTGCCCGCGCTGCTGCACTGAGGCCGGGAGCCCGGCGGACACGACGAAGGCCCCTCACCACCAGGTGAGGGGCCTTCACACGCTTATGACACCGACCCGCCATGCTCGCCTCGCGGCAAGTGGTCCCTCGTAGGGACGAAGGTTGGGCCCGGGGGCTTGGATCGAGCCGGTGCCTTGTCCAATGTAACGCATCGCCTCGGGAGGGCAAGAAGGCTTGTCGGGTCCGCACACTCAATGAACGTTATTTCTGCCTACTCCTTGGTAGGTGCGACGATCGAGGTCTAGCATGCGGCAGCGAAGAGCTTCAACAAACTGTTGAATGAGGAAGAAGGACGTCGATGGCGACGGTGCCCAGTGTCTCCAACTCGATCACGGTCCGCCTGGAGGTCCCGGCCACCGGCAACGCCGTGAGCTCGATCACCACGGCCGTCGAGTCCTCCGGCGGGTCGGTCACCGGCCTCGACGTCACCGCCTCCGGCCTGGAGGCGCTGCGGATCGACGTGACCGTCGCCGCCGCCTCGGTCGCGCACGGCCAGGAGATCGTCGAGAAGCTCCGCGCGATCGACGGCGTGAGCATCGGCAAGGTCTCGGACCGTACCTTCCTGATGCACCTCGGCGGCAAGATCGAGATGTCCTCGAAGCTGCCGATCCGCAACCGTGACGACCTCTCGATGATCTACACCCCGGGTGTCGCCCGGGTCTGCCTGGCCATCGCCGAGAACCCCGAGGACGCCCGCCGCCTGACCATCAAGCGCAACAGCGTCGCCGTGGTCACCGACGGCTCCGCGGTGCTGGGCCTGGGCAACATCGGCCCCAAGGCCGCGCTGCCGGTGATGGAGGGCAAGGCGGCCCTGTTCAAGCGCTTCGCCGGGATCGACGCCTGGCCGATCTGCCTGGACACCCAGGACGCCGACGAGATCGTCGCCATCGTCAAGGCGATCGCCCCCGGCTTCGCCGGCATCAACCTGGAGGACATCTCCGCGCCGCGCTGCTTCGAGATCGAGGCCCGGCTGCGCGAGGCGCTGGACATCCCGGTCTTCCACGACGACCAGCACGGCACCGCGATCGTGGTGCTGGCGGCGCTGATGAACGCGCTGAAGGTGGTCGGCAAGGAGATCTCCGACATCCGCGTGGTGATGTCCGGCGCGGGCGCGGCCGGCACCGCGATCCTCAAGCTGCTGATGGCCGCCGGCGTGGAGCACGCCACCGTGGCGGACGTGCGCGGCGTGGTCCACCTGGGCCGCGACGACCTCAACGACAGCCTGCGCTGGATCGCCGAGAACACCAACCGCTCGGGCCGCACCGGCAGCCTCAAGGAGGCGGTGGCCGGCGCCGACGTCTTCATCGGCGTCTCCGCCCCGAACGTGCTGGACGGCGACGACCTGGCCACCATGGCCGACGACGCGATCGTGTTCGCGCTGGCCAACCCGGACCCGGAGGTCGACCCGGCGATCGCCCGCCAGACCGCCGCCGTGGTGGCCACCGGCCGCAGCGACTTCCCGAACCAGATCAACAACGTGCTGGTCTTCCCCGGCGTCTTCCGCGGCCTGCTGGACGCCCAGAGCCACACGGTCAACACCGACATGATGCTGGCCGCCGCGCGGGCCCTGTCCACCACGGTCGGTGCCGACCAGCTGAACCCGAACTACATCATCCCCAGCGTGTTCCACCCCGACGTCGCCAAGACCGTCGCGGCGGCCGTGCGGGACGCGGCGCTGGCCGCGCGCGGCGACCTGGAGGCGCCCCCGGCGAAGCCCACTGCGGGCATCGTGGGCACCCTGGACACCGCCTCGTTCCCCGCCGTTCAGCTGTAGGTCGGACCCCGCGTGAACCAAACCGCCGAGTAAACCGTCCTAGCCCTTGCGACACAAGGGCTAGGGGCGTGTTTGGGCTTGTCGGTGCCAGGGCGTACGGTAGCCCTGCGACGGGGCGGCGTGTCCGACAAGTACGGTACGTCCCACCACGCATGCGGCGTGTCGGCTCGACAGCCGCCCGTTCCGGTCCCTCCGGAGCCGACGGAGCGTCACAGTTCCGGCGGGCGGGCGCTGTTCGGGTCAACCACGCCGGAGCCCGATTGGCTTTCTCAGTGCCGGTCGGGGCAGGATTCGTACCCAGGCGGGCAGTTTGCGGCGCTTCGCGGTGCGAGGCCGGCCCCTGACCACCCCTCGCCTGAATGAGCAACGCGTACGGACGGGCCCGGCCCGGGTCCCCGTGCGCGGCATAGCAACAGACCACAGGAGTACACATGAACCGCAGTGAGCTGGTGGCCGCTCTGGCCGAGCGCGCCGAGGTGACCCGCAAGGACGCCGACGCGGTGCTGGCCGCCTTCGCCGAGATCACCGGCGAGGTCGTCGCCAAGGGCGACGAGAAGGTCACCATCCCCGGTTTCCTGACCTTCGAGCGCACCCTGCGTGCCGCCCGCACCGCCCGCAACCCGCAGACCGGCGAGCCGATCCAGATCGCCGCCGGCTACAGCGTCAAGGTCAGCGCCGGCTCGAAGCTCAAGGAAGCCGCCAAGGGCAAGTGACGCCCCCGGGCCCGCCCGTCAGCCGACGGGCGGGCCCGAACGCGACAGTGGCCGGTCTCCCCTCGGGGAGACCGGCCACTGCCGTCAGCAGGCCGCTCAGGCGGTGACGAGCGCCTCGGCGGGCAGCTCGACGTGGGCGCCCAGGTCGCGCAGCTTCGCCATGAAGTTCTCGTAGCCGCGGTTGATCAGGTCGATGCCGTGCACGGTCGAGGTGCCCTCGGCCGCCAGCGCCGCGATCAGGTACGAGAAGCCGCCGCGCAGGTCCGGGATGACCAGCTCGGAGCCGATCAGCTTGGACGGGCCGGAGACCACCGCGGAGTGCTTGAAGTTGCGGGCGCCGAAGCGGCAGGGGGTGCCGCCCAGGCACTCGCGGTACAGCTGGATGTGCGCGCCCATCTGGTTCAGCGCGCCGGTGAAGCCGAGCCGCGACTCGTACACCGTCTCGTGGACGATGGACAGGCCGGTGGCCTGGGTCAGCGCGACGACCAGCGGCTGCTGCCAGTCGGTCTGGAAGCCGGGGTGCACGTCGGTCTCCAGGGCGATCGCCTTGAGCTCGCCGCCCGGGTGCCAGAACCGGATGCCCTCGTCGTCGATCTCGAAGGCGCCGCCGACCTTCCGGAAGGTGTTCAGGAAGGTCATCATCGGGATCTGGTCGGCGCCGCGGACGTAGATGTCGCCCTTGGTGGCCAGCGCCGCGCACGCCCAGGAGGCCGCCTCCAGGCGGTCCGGCAGCGCCTTGTGGTTGTAGCCGCCCAGCTCGTCCACACCGGTGATCAGGATGGTGCGGTCGGTGCCCATGGTGATGATCGCGCCCATCTTCTGCAGCACGCAGATCAGGTCGACGATCTCCGGCTCGACGGCCGCGTTGCGCAGCTCGGTCACGCCCTCGGCGAGCACCGCGGTGAGCAGCACCTGCTCGGTCGCGCCGACCGAGGGGTAGGGCAGCTCGATCTTCGTGCCGCGCAGCCGCTGCGGGGCGACCAGGTAGGTGCCCTGCGGGTGCTTCTCGATGGTGGCGCCGAACTGGCGCAGCACCTCGAAGTGGAAGTCGACCGGGCGGCCGCCGATGTCGCAGCCGCCCAGGCCCGGGATGAAGGCGTGGCCGAGGCGGTGCAGCAGCGGGCCGCAGAACAGGATCGGGATCCGCGAGGAGCCGGCGTGGGCGTCGATGTCGGCGACGTTGGCGCTCTCCACGTGCGACGGGTCGAGGATCAGCTCGCCGTCCTCGTCGCCGGTGCGCACGGTCACGCCGTGCAGCTGCAGCAGGCCGCGGACGACCTTGACGTCCCGGATGTCCGGGACGTTGCGCAGGCGGCTCGGGCCCTGGCCCAGCAGTGCGGCGACCATGGCCTTGGGGACCAGGTTCTTGGCACCGCGGATCTGGATCTCGCCTTCGAGCGGGTTTCCGCCGTGGACCAGCAGGACGTCGTCGGTCATCGTTCTCGCAATCCGGGAGCGCAGGGGAGGTTTTCGGCTGCGGAGCAGAGGGAAAGGCCCTCCACCATCCATAGATGGTAGAGGGTGGGCGATTGGTTCCCGTGTGCCCTATTGGTGATCATGCTTCCCCGGGGGCCCGGAGCGCCGGATGAATGGGCCGTACGGGTGGCCGGACCGGGTTTCGTGTTGGGCGCCCGTTCGGGGACGGACTGGGGGATCATTGCATGCATGACCCCGGCCCTCTCGCACACCGGCCGACTGCTCGTCGCTACGCCCGTGCTGACCGACCCGAACTTCGCCCGAGCTGTGGTTCTGCTGCTGGACCACGACGCGCAGGGCGCGCTCGGCGTGGTGCTGAACCGTCCGACGCCGGTCGACATCGCGAGCGTGCTCGACGGCTGGGCGGACCTGGCCGGCCGGCCCTCGGTGGTCTTCCAGGGCGGCCCGGTGGCACTCGACTCGGCGCTGGCGATCGCGCTCGTCCCGGGTGAGGAGGGTCACGCCGAACCGCTCGGCTGGCGACGGGTGCACGGCGCGATCGGCCTGGTCGACCTGGAGGCCCCGCCGGAGGTGCTGGCCGGCGAGCTCGGCGGGCTGCGGGTGTTCGCCGGGTACTCGGGCTGGTCGCCCGGCCAGCTGGAGAACGAGCTGGAGGAAGGCGCCTGGTACCTGCTCGACTGCGAGCCCGGGGACGTCTTCAGCCCGGACCCGGAGCGGCTGTGGCGGACGGTGCTGCGCCGCCAGCGCGGCCCGCTGGCGATGCTCGCCACGTACCCGGACGACCCGACGATGAACTGAAACTCACCCGTTGTGCGCTTACTGGCCGCCTTCTCGGCGGTCCCCATAGACTTGGCACCCATGAGCACTCTTGAGCCCGAGCGCGGCCTCGGCACCGGCACCCTGGTCGAGCCCGTCCCGCAGACCTCGCACGGCGACGGCGACCACGAGCGCTTTGCGCACTACGTCCAGAAGGACAAGATCATGGAGAGCGCCCTGTCGGGCTCTCCCGTGGTGGCCCTGTGCGGCAAGGTCTGGGTGCCCGGGCGCGACCCCAAGAAGTACCCGGTCTGCCCGATGTGCAAGGAGATCTACGAGGGTCTCAACACCCCCGAGGGCGGCGACGACAAGAGCTGACCCGGTCCGGCGGGCCACTCGTGCAGTGGTCTATGCCAATCCGGGACGGCGGGGCAGGATGGTCCGCATGGACCTCATCCCTGCCCCGCGGCGTTTCCGGGCCCTGCCCGAGCCGGCGTTCACCCTCGGACCCGACACCGGCGTCCGGGTCGGTCCCGGCACCGGGCGGGCCGCCCGCCGGCTGCGCGCCGAGCTGGGCGCGGCCACCGGCTTCGACCTCGACCCGGCGTCCGACGGCCGGATCGAACTGGCCCTCGACCCCGCGCTCGGCGCGGAGGCGTACCGGCTGGAGTCCGGACCGGACGGGATCCGGCTGACCGGCGGCGCGGAGGCGGGCCTCGGCCACGCCCTGCAGACCCTGCGGCAGTTGCTCGGCCCCGCGGCCCTGCGCCGCGCACCGCTGCCGGGCACCCGCTGGGAGGTCCCCGCCGTGCGGATCGAGGACGCCCCGCGCTTCGGCTGGCGCGGCGCCCTGCTGGACGTCTCCCGGCACTTCCTGCCCAAGGCGGACGTGCTGCGCTTCCTCGACCAGCTCGCCGCCCACAAGCTCAACGTGCTCCACCTGCACCTCACCGACGACCAGGGCTGGCGGATCGAGATCCGGCGCCACCCGCGGCTCACCGAGGTCGGCGCCTGGCGGGAGCGCTCGATGGTCGGCTTCCGCGCCGCCGACCGCCGCGACGACCGCCCGCACGGCGGCTACTACACCCAGGACGACCTGCGCGAGATCGTCGCGTACGCCGCCGAGCGGCAGATCGCCGTCGTCCCCGAGATCGACCTGCCCGGCCACGCCCAGGCCGCCATCGCCGCCTACCCCGAGCTCGGCAACACCGATGTGGTGGACACCGCCGCCCTCGGCGTCTGGACCGACTGGGGCGTCAACCCCAACGTGCTGAACGTCTCCGACGCCACCCTGTGCTTCGTCGAGGAGGTGCTGGAGGAGGTCCTGGAGATCTTCCCGTCCACCTTCGTCCACCTCGGCGGCGACGAGTGCCCCAAGGACCAGTGGAAGGCCAGCCCCGCCGCCCAGGCCCGGATCAAGGAGCTCGGCCTCGCCGACGAGGACGAGCTGCAGAGCTGGTTCATCCGCCACTTCGACCGCTGGCTGGCCGAGCGCGGCCGCCGCCTGATCGGCTGGGACGAGATCCTCGAGGGTGGGTTGGCCATTGCGGCCGAGCCGAAGGCTGCGCCGGTGCCGAGAGAGACGAGTGACAAGCGACCGAGGAACGAGGGAGCGCCGGAGCGAGGAACGTCGGCGCCGGACCGGGAGCAGCCGGAGGTGAGGCCGCGGTCACGGGCTGCGGTCTCCTCCTGGCGCGGCTACGCGGGCGGGGTGGCCGCCGCGAAGGCCGGGCACGACGTGGTGATGTGCCCCGAGCAGCACGTCTACCTCGACCACCGGCAGGCGGCGGGGGAGGACGAGCCGATCCCGGTCGGTTACGTGCGCACCCTGGAGGACGTCTACCGCTTCGAGCCGCTCCCGCCCGAGCTGACCGCGCTCGACGACGGCGGGGCCGCCGCCGCCCACGTCATCGGTGTCCAGGCCAACCTGTGGACCGAGTTCATGGACGACGCCCGGGACGTCGACTACCGCGCCTTCCCCCGGCTCGCCGCCTTCGCCGAGGTCGCCTGGTCCGACCTGCCGCGCGACCCGGCCGCCCGGGACTGGGCCGGCTTCGAGCGCCGGGCCGCCGCCCACTACGCCCGGCTGGACGCCCTCGGCGTCGAGTACCGCCACCCGGCCGGACCGCGCCCCTGGCAGCGCCGTCCCGGCGTGCTCGGCCGCCCGATCGACGCCCGTCCCGAGTGACCCGGGGAACTCCGGATACGGACCCCACGTCGTGATCGGATGAACAGCCGATCACGCGTACAACGGCTTGGACGCATTTGCGCCCGAAGTTGTCCTGACTTGTGCACGACTGTCCGCGCCCCGGGAAGTGATCACCGAGCATTGTGTGCCAGAGTTGCCCAACCCGCACCGATCGCCCGTACCCTACGGGCGGGGCCGCACTGCAGATGGAGCACGGTGGAATCCTGGTGAACCGGACGATCATGCTGCCGACCTCGGTCGACGAGGCCGTCGAGGCACTGGCCGCCACCCCGGGCGCGGTGCCGGTGGCGGGTGCCACCGACCTCATGGAAGCCGTCAACGCCGGGCGGCTGCGCCCCGCCGCGCTGATCGGCCTCGGCCGGATCACCGAGCTGCGCGGCTGGCGCTACGAGGACGGCGGCACCGCCGTGCTCGGCGCCGGCCTCACCCACGCCCGGATGGACCGCCCCGACTTCGCCGCGCTCATCCCCGCGCTCGCCGACGCCGCCCGCACCGCCGGACCCCCGCAGGTCCGCAACGTCGGCACGCTCGGCGGCAACATCGCCACCGCCGCCCCCACCGGTGACACCCTCCCGGTGCTCGCCGCCCTGGAGGCCACCGCCACCCTCGCCCGGGCCGGCTCGGTCCGCGAGGTGCCGATCAGCCACCTGCTCACCGGCCTCGACCCGCTGCGCCCCGGCGAGCTGCTGACCTGGGTGCGCGTCCCGCTGCTGCACGCGCCCCAGGTCTTCCTCAAGGCCGGCGGCCGCAGCGGCCCGGCCCGCGCCACCGCCTCCGTCGCCCTCGTGCTCGACCCCGCCCGCCGCGCCGTCCGCTGCGCGGTGGGCGCCGCCGCCCCCGTCCCGCTGCGCCCGCTGGAGGCCGAGGCCTGGGTCGCCGGCTGCATCGACTGGGACGCCCGCGGCGAGGAGGGCGCCGCCCTGATCGACCCCGCCGCGCTCGCCGCCTTCGGCGAGTACGTGGCCGGAGCATGCGTACCCGACACCGGCCTCCCCGGCGAGGGGCCGGGCTCGGCAGCCGCCCGACTGCGGCGTACCGTATCGGTGCTGGCCCGCCGGGCACTGGGAAGGGCACTGAAGTGACGGACGACCTCGGGGACGGCCTCGTGAGCGGCGACGGGCCGGTGGACGGCGACGTGCGCCCCACCGCCTCGTACACCCTGCGCGTCAACGGGTTCGAACGGCCCGTCACCGACGCGTGGATCGGCGAGAGCCTGCTGTACGTGCTGCGCGAGCGGCTCGGCCTGGCCGGCGCCAAGGACGGCTGCGACCAGGGCGAGTGCGGTGCCTGCTCGGTGCAGGTCGACGGCCAGCTGGTGGCCGGCTGCCTGGTGCCCGCCGCGCTCGCCGCCGACAGCGAGATCGCCACCGTCGAGGGCCTGGCCGGCCCCGGCGGCGCGAGCGACGTCCAGCAGGCGCTGGCCGACTCCGGCGCCGTCCAGTGCGGCTACTGCACCCCGGGCCTGGCCATGGCCGTGCACGACCTGCTGCAGCGCAACCACCGGCCCAGCGAGGTCGAGGCCCGCCAGGCGCTCTGCGGCAACCTCTGCCGCTGCACCGGCTACCGCGGCGTGCTCGCCGCCGTCCAGAGCGTCGCCGACGCCCGCGAGGCCGAGCTGGAGGCCGAACTCGCCGCCGCCGAGGCCGCCGCCGGACAGCCCGCCGCCGCGGACACCGACACCGCCGGCAACGGGCCGACCGGCGCCGACGGCCCGCGCACCGCACCCGCCGTCGCCACCGAGCAGTCCGCCGCCGACCTCCCGCTGGCCGGCGAACTCCCGCTCTACGCCGACGCCGAGCTCTGGCACGAGGCCGAGGTCCCGGCAGCCGCCGCCACCGGCGGCGTGGTCCCCGAGGAGGTCCTCGCGGGGCTCTCCGACACCGCCGAGATCCCCACCACCCACCAGACCGGCGTCTACGAGCCCGCCGCCCACCCGGCCGAGGCCTACCCGTACCAGACCACCCCGCCGCACGGCACGCCCTACGACCCCGAGGCCTACCGGACCGGCACCTTCCCCGTCGTCCCCGGCCCGGCCACCGGCTACGACACCGGCAGCTACGACACCGGCACCTTCCAGACCGGCACGTTCCAGACCGGCAGCTTCGCCGCCGCCGGCTACGACACCACGGGCTACGACACCGGCAGCTACCCGCTGCCCGGCTACCAGCACGCCGGCTACGACCCCACGGTGTACGAGACCACCGGCTACGACACCACCCCGGCCCACGGCACCACCCCCGACGGCCACCAGCACGACGGCACCCCGGCCCACGGCACGCCCTACATCCCCACCCCGGCCCACGGCACCGCGCACGGCAGCGTCTACGAGACCCCGTACGACGGCACCACCCCCGCCCACGGCATCCCCGTACCCGGCACGCCCGGTGCACCCGTCCACCCCGGGTACGACTACAACACCGCCGCGCACACCACCCCCGCCCACGGCATCCGGCTCCCCGAGGACGAGAAAGCATGACCTCCGCCACCGAGCTCCCGGCGGCCGCCCCCGCGGAACCGAGCGAGCCCTTCGGCCTCGGCAGCTCGCCGCTGCGCACCGACGCCCTGCCCAAGGCCCTCGGCATCTACCCGTACGCCGCCGACCTCTGGGCCGAAGGCCTGCTCTGGGGCGCCATGCTGCGCTCGCCCCACCCGCACGCCAGGATCGTCTCCGTCGACACCTCCGCCGCCCTCGCCGTCCCCGGCGTGCACGCCGTGGTGACCGCCGCCGACCTGCCCCCCGGCCCCGACGGCACCCCGGACGGCGCCCCCGCCGGACCGATCGTCGCCGACCGCCCGGTCCTCGCCGCCGACGTCGTCCGCCACCACGGCGAACCCATCGCCGCCGTCGCCGCCGACCACCCCGACACCGCGCGCCTCGCCGCCGCCTCGATCGTCGTCGAGTACGAACTCCTCGAGCCCGTCACCGACCCCGAGGCCGCCTTCAACGCCCCGCCGATCCACCCCGACGGCAACCTCCTGCGCCACCTCCCGCTGCGCACCGGCGACCCCGAGGCGACCGGCGAGATCGTCGTCGAGGGCCTCTACCAGGTCGGCCGGCAGGACCCCGCCCCGATCGGCGCCGAGGCCGGCCTCGCCGTCCCGCGCCCCGACGGCGGCGTCGAACTCCACCTCTCCACCACCGACCCGCACGGCGACCGCGACCGCACCGCCGCCTGCCTGGGCCTCGAACCCGACCGCGTCCGCCTGGTCGTCACCGGCGTGCCCGGCGCCACCTCCGACCGCGAGGACCTCTCCTTCCAGGTCTCCCTCGCCCTGCTCGCCCTGCGCACCGGCCGCCCGGTCAAGATGACCCTCACCCGCGAGGAGTCCTTCCAGGCCCACACCTCGCGCCACCCCGCCCTGCTGCGCTACCGCCACCACGCCGACGCCGAGGGCAAGCTGGTCAAGGTCGAGGCGCAGATCCTGCTCGACGGCGGCGCCTACGCCGACGTCTCCGCCGAAGCCCTGGCCGCCGCCGTCGCCTTCTCGGCCGGCCCGTACGTCTGCCCCAACGTCTTCGTCGACGCCTGGGCCGTGCGCACCAACAACCCGCCGTCCGGCCGGATGCGCGGCGAAGGCGCCCTCCAGGCCTGCTTCGCCCACGAGTCCCAGATGGACCAGCTCGCCGCCCGGATCGGCGTCGACCCGATGGAGATCCGCCGCCGCAACGCCATGGCCACCGGCGACCCGCTCCCCACCGGCCAGGCCGTCACCTGCCCCGCCCCCGTCGACGCCCTGCTCGACGCCCTGACCGAATCCCCGCTGCCCGCCCTGCCGGTGGACGACCCCGAAGCCGACTGGCTGCTCCCCGGCGGGCCCGGCGGCGCCGGCGACCCCGCCGCCGTCCGCCGCGGCATCGGCTACGCCGTCGGCATGGTCCACATGCTCGGCGCCGAGGGCGAGGACGAGGTCTCCACCGCCACCGTCCGGGTCAGCGGCGACCACGCCACCGTCATCTGCGCCGCCGTCGACTCCGGCCAGGGCTTCGCCACCCTCGCCCGCCAGATCGTCCAGACCGTGCTCGGCGTCAGCGAGGTCTACATCGCCCCCGTCGACAGCGACCAGTCCGAGGCCGGCCCCTCGGCGCGCGGCCGGCACACCTGGGTCTCCGGCGGCGCCGTCGAACGGGCCGCCCTGATGGTCCGCCACCAGATGCTGCAGCCCATCGCCGCCGACTTCGGCATGTCCGTGGAACTCCTGACCATCGCCGACGGCAAGATCTCCTCCTACGACGGCGTGCTCGGCATGCCGGTCAGCGAGGCACTCGAAGGCCGCGAACTCTGGGCCACCGCCCAGTGCCGCCCCCACCCCACCGAACCCCTCGACGAGAACGGCCAGGGCGACGCCTTCGTCTCCATCGCCTTCTGCGCGATGCGGGCCGTCGTCGACGTCGACATCGAACTCGGCGCCGTCCGGGTTGTCGACGTCACCGTCGCCCAGGACGTCGGCCGCGCCCTCAACCCCCGGCAGATCGAGGACCGCATCGAGGCCGCCGTCGCCCAGGGCGTCGGACTCGCCCTGCTGGAGGACCTGCGGACCGAGGGCGGCCTGCTGGTCAACCCCTCGCTCACCGGCTACCGCCTTCCCACCGCCCTCGACACCCCCGACATCCGGATCGCCTCCCTGGTCGAGGAACGCGACGTGGTCGCCACCTTCGGCGCCAAGGCCGTCAGCGCCGTCCCCGCCGTCGTCGCCCCGGCCGCCGTCGCCGCCGCCGTCCGCGCCGCGACCGGCCTGCCGGTCGGGCGCCTGCCGATCCAGCCGGAGGACGCGGCGGTCGCCTGACGGGTCATCGGCTACCGTGACCCGTTGCTGTCGATGCATCACCCGGGGCCCTGCGCATGACAGGGTTGCGGGAGATACCATCGAAAGGTCCTTCGTTCGTTCCGGGGGCACTGCGAGAACGAACGGGCTGCGGCACACAACTGACGGGGTACTGATGACGCTGACCAAGGCCACGCGCGTACTTGGCGCGACGACATTGGCGGGCGCGATGCTGTTCACGGCTGCGCCCGCGTCCTCGGCGGACCAGGTCCGTGACGGGCAGTGGGTGAACTCGTACTTCGACCTGACGAAGGTCTGGTCGGTCAGCAAGGGCGACGGGGTCATCGTTGCTCTGATCGACGACGGTGTGGACGCCTCGCATCCCGACCTGTCGGGTCAGGTGCTGCCGGGCTACGACCCCAGCGGCAAGGGCCTCGACCAGAAGCCCACCGAGACGCACGGCACGAAGATGGCCGGCATCATCGCCGCACACGGGCACGGCAGCAACGAGGGGGCCGTGGGCCTCGCGCCCGGCGCGAAGATCCTCCCGATCTACAAGAACACTGCTGCAGGTTCGGACGCCGTTCCGCAGGACATCAAGTGGGCCGTCGATCACAACGCCAAGGTCATCAACCTGTCCCAGGGCAACTCCGATGCTGCGAAGTCGAATGCTGCCCTGACCGAAGCCATCGCGTACGCGGCCAAGCACGACGTGCTCGTGGTGGCGGCGACAGGAAACAGCGGGCTGGGGCAGGTCGGAAGTCCCGCCAATGAGCCCGGCGTCCTTGCCGTCGGTGCCTCCGACCAGAGTGATGCGATCTGGTCCAAGTCGAACTACGGCCCCGAGGTTCTGCTGGCCGCGCCCGGCGTGAAGATCGTCGGCACGGGTGCATGCTCTGGTGGGCAGTACTGCATCGGCGACGGCACGTCCGACTCGACCGCCTTCGTGTCTGCGGCCGCTGCCCTGGTTCGGGCCAAGTTCCCGAATCTGACCGCAGGCCAGGTGGCCAACCGTCTCGTGAAGTCGGCGAAGGTCCCGGCTGCCCTGCAGGGTGCGAAGCTGCCGGACGCCCACTACGGTTACGGGATCCTGAGGCCGTACGAGGCGCTGACCCAGAACATCGCTGCCGGTCCCGAGCAGGGGCCGCTCGCAGCGGTGGCCGGAACCGCGAGCGGTTCGTCGCCTACGGCCGGCGCCACCTCCGGCGGCGGCTCCCAGCCGACGGACGGGCTCCCGTCGCTGCCGGGAGTGACCCACGGCGCGAGCTCGGACACCAGCCTCACCTTCGGCGGTCTCTTCGCCGCCATTGGCGCTGTGGTCGCCATTGTGATCATCGCCATCATCGTGCTGGCGATCAAGGGTCGCCGCCGCCGGCCCGCCGGTCCGGTTCCGCCGCAGGGGCAGCCCC
Source organism: Kitasatospora cinereorecta (assembly GCF_024172095.1). Classification (GTDB taxonomy): domain Bacteria; phylum Actinomycetota; class Actinomycetes; order Streptomycetales; family Streptomycetaceae; genus Kitasatospora; species Kitasatospora cinereorecta. The sequence goes on from NZ_JAMZDX010000003.1 coordinate 566,182, forward strand.
CCTACGGCGCCTCTCCGAACTGGCCTCCGGCCCAGCAGCCCTACGGGAACCAGGCCCCGCCGCCCGGCTACCCGCAGCAGAACCCGTACCAGAGCAACAACCCGTACAACCCCGGTGGGAACCAGTCGCAGCGCTGACGGTGTATGAGTAAGGGCAGCGTTAGCGATACGATCGAACGCTCTGACTAACTGAACCTTGTCGCCTGTTGGTTGAGCACGCACACGGGGAAGCATTCGACACTCCAGGGGGAGGAGAGGGCCACGTGGCCGACGGATACCGCGTCAACACAGACGAGCTGGAGGCGGTCGTCAAACGACTGCAGGCGATCCAGCAGAACATGGCTCAGACGACCGAGAAGAGCGCCTACGGCACGATGGTCGCCGAGTCTGACTTCGGCGTGAACTTCAGCCATGCCAACACGCTCTACCAGGCGCATGAGCGCATGCAGGGCTGGCTCAGCCGTACCATCGCGGACCTGAACTCGCTGATCACCGAGTTCGGGAACAACACCCAGACCGTCAACAACGCGTACAAGAGTCGCGACGAGGACTACGCCGCCGTCATGACCAAGTACCAGCAGGAGTTGGACTGACATGGGACAACGCATTCCTGAGTTCGAGGGTCAGGCGCTGATCCCGCTCAAGGCGATGGTCGCGAACTCCCGGCCGGAGAACCTCACCAAGGCCGCCGAGCACTGGGGTTCCGTCAACACGGAGCTCCAGGGCGCAGCCAACGACCTCCAGCAGGCCGTGCAGCACGCCATGGCCAACTGGGACGGTGCGGCCGCCGAGGGCTTCGCGAACAAGGCCGCCCAGATCCAGACCAATCTCACCAACACGGCCGAGCACGCGGCGAAGACGTCCTCGGCGATGCACCTCGCCGCGAACGCGCTGCAGGCGACCAAGAGCCAGATGGGGGACATCGAGGTCCCGAGCCACCTGGACAGCGGCCTCAAGTTCGTCTCCGACCTGGGCGACCGCTCGGACGCGCAGTTCAAGTCCGACCTGGCCGGCGGCATGGACCGCTTCGCCGCGGTCAACAAGAACTACGACGAGCTGTCGGCCACGGAGATCCAGCACCAGTACGCCATCGGCACGATGGAGTACCTGGCGCCGTACTACGACCAGGCCGCCAGCGAAATGCCTCCGCCGCCCGGTGGGCGTGACAGCTATGGCGGCGGCGACGAGGCGTACCCGCCCAAGCCCGAGAATCCGGGCGGCAAGGGCAGCAACCCGCCGGTGCAGCAGCCGCCGACGATGATGCCGCCGAAGACCCCGCCGCAGCAGCCGCCCGGCAACGGTCAGACGCCTCCGACCGGTCCCGGTCAGCCGCCTGGGCTGCCGCACCAGCCGGTGCCGCCGGGCCAGCTCCCGCCGACCGACACGACGCCCAAGCCCCCGACGATCAACCAGCCTCCGGGTACCGGCATCGACCACTGGACGCCGCCGACGACGGGCAACCCGCCCGGTGGCGGTAGCCCGACGTACCCGGGCGGTACCGGCACCCTGCCTCCCGTTCCGGGTGGCGGCGGTGGTGGCGGTGGTGGCGGTGGCGGCGGCTACGTTCCCGGTGGCGGCGGCTACATCCCCGGCGGTGGCGGTGGCGGCGGGTACCCGGGTGGTGGTGGTCGTACGACCACGCCCGCGGGCACCGGTCGCGGCGGCTCGACGGGTGGTACCGGTGGCGCCGGCGGTTCGGGTTCGACCCGTCCGGGTGGTGCCGGTGGCACGGGTGCCGGGACGGGCGGCCAGACCGGCCGGGCCGGCGCCGGTGGCATGGGCGGCGGCATGCACGGTGGTGGCATGGGCGGCGCCGGTGGCGGCGGGAAGGGTGGTGCCAAGGGCGGTAGCGGCCTGGTCCGCAAGGCCGGTGGCACTGTCGGCGGCGCGGCCAAGGGCGGTGCCGGCGGCCGGTCGTTCACCCAGGGCGGTTCCGGCATCGGCAAGGGCCGCGCGGCGGGCCAGGGCGGTGCGGGTGCGGGCGGTATGCACGGCGCCCCCGGTGCTCACGGCAGCGGCAAGAAGAAGGGCAAGGACGGGAACCGTCCGGACTACCTGGTCGAGGACGAGGACACGTGGCGCGGTGGCTCGGCCAACCCGCCGGTGATCGAGTAATCACACCCGGGTAGGCCGACCAAGTAGAGAAGAAGAAGAGGAGTGGGCATCCCCCGACCTGGGGGGTGCCCACTCCTCTTTGAACATCCCCCGATCAGGAGAACCGGGTGCGCGGCCGCTCCTGGAGCACGTCGTCGACGTACAGGTCGACCTTCTCGTCGTAGAAGGCGACCAGTCCGGCGATCTTCTGGCTCTCCGGGAAGGGGGAGCGGTACGTCCAGGCGATGTCGGGGTGCCAGGTGTCGCCGATGTGGACCGACAGGTGTTCGGCGGTGCCCTTGTAGGGGCAGTGGGTGGTGCGGGTGCCCGGGCCGAGCAGGTCGCGCCGGAGGTCGGTGGCCGGCAGGTAGTAGCGGGTGGGCAGCCCGGTCTCGAAGAGCAGCCGTGGCGCGCGGGACTCGGCGAGTACGGTGCCGTCGAGCTCCACCCGGACGGTTCGGGAGGACGCCAGGATGTCGATCCGGGTGTACGGGTCGCGGGGGTGGGTGAAGACCTCCTCGTCCTCCTCGAACCAGGCGTCCATCGCCTTCCAGTCGAAGCGGACCAGGTCGCGCAGCGGCTCGGCGGGGGAGTTCTCGTACCGCCAGGCGGCGTCCTCGGCGATCCGGCCGCCGGCGGCGACGGTGAACAGGCGGGAGTCGCCGAGGCGCGGGCGGTGCGAGCTGCGGCCCGAGGCGGTGAGCAGCTCCATCCGGACGTCGGCGAGCGGGAAGTAGTAGGCGGGGAAGGCCGGGTGCTCCCAGACCATCACCGCGTTCACGGAGTCGACGACGGGCAGGCCGCCGAGGTAGGCGCGGATCCGCTTGCGACAGGGCTCGATCCGCAACGCCAGGGGTGTGGACGGACTCATGCCAGGTCCAACGACCTGGCGGCCGGATTCATTTCTGGCACCGGCGCCGGGAATTCGGAAATGCCGAACAACCGGTCGCGGAATTCGGTCGCGACCGGTCATTCGGATGCGGAGGCCATGACGGGAATCGAACCCGTGTAAACCGTTTTGCAGACGGTTCCCTGATCCACTCGGGCACACGGCCGGGGACGGAAGCGGGCCTCGGCGGCCCGTCCGGAAGGGGTGGTTGTGCTCAGGCGCAGCAGGCGCAACAGGCGCAACACGAACAGCGGGGACAGGAGGCACAGGTGCGGGGCGCTGCGAAGGCCACCGTCTTCCTGTTCATTGCCGACTCCTGTCGTCGTTCGCCGTCGTTGTCGTTGCTGAATTCATCGTGGCGCATCCGGCCCCGCGACGTCAATATCCGAATATGAATTCCGCGTGTCGTGATGTGTTACGGTCGGATCAGGCGGTCGAACCCGCTCCGGACGAGGTGCGTCGTACCCGGCACGACAAGACGACGCAGTAGCTGCAACGACTACTGCGGAGGTGTCTGTCGTCATGGCCTGGATGGTCCTGATCGTCGCGGGTGTGCTGGAGACCGTGTGGGCGGTGGCCCTGGAGGCCACCAAGGGGTTCTCCCGGCCGCTGCCGACGGCGGTGTTCGCGGCGGCGCTGGCGCTCTCGATGGGCGGGCTGGCGTACGCGATGCGGACGATCCCGCTGGGGACGGGCTACGCGGTGTGGGTGGGCATCGGCGCGGTCGGCACCGCGCTGTACGGGATGCTCGCGCTCGGGGACGCGGTGACGGTGGCCCGGATGAGCTGTCTGGTGCTGATCCTCGGCGGGGTGGTGGGACTCAAGGTGCTGCACTGACCGAACCCTGGTGCCCGGGTCCTAAGCCTGAAGGGGGAGGCCGGGTTCCGCCCGGAGGTCAGGAGCAATTCGACCGGTCGGCACTTACGATGTTGGGCATGACCACCACCTCTCCCACCCAGGTCGGCAGTCCGTCCGCGATGCCCGAACCGGACACCGGCGGCGTGCTGAGCGGCCCGTACCGGGCGCTGACGCTGGGCATCGTGTCGGTGGTGCTGCTGCTGGCGTTCGAGGCGACGGCGGTGAACACGGCGATGCCGGTGGCCGCCCGCCAACTGCACGGTCTCGGCCTGTACGCCTTCGCGTTCTCCGGCTACTTCACCACCACGCTGTTCGCGCTGGTGGTGTCCGGGCAGTGGTGCGACCGGCGCGGGCCGCTGGCACCGCTGTTCACCGGCATCGCGGTGTTCGGGGCGGGGCTGGTGACGGCCGGGACGGCGGCCTCCATGTGGCTGTTCGTGGCCGGCCGGGCGATCCAGGGGCTCGGCGGCGGGCTGGTGATCGTGGCGCTGTACGTGGTGGTCGGCCGGGCGTTCCCCGAACGGCTGCGGCCGTCCGTGTTCGCCGCCTTCTCGGCAGCCTGGGTGCTGCCCTCGATCCTCGGTCCGCTGATCTCCGGCGCGGTGACCCAGCACCTGGGCTGGCGCTGGGTGTTCCTGGCGGTGCCGGTGCTGATCCTGCTGCCGCTGGCGGTGATGGGCCCGGCGCTGCGCCGTTCGGAGCGGGCCCGGAAGCAGTCCCGGGACCGGCTGGACCCGCAGCCGTACGACCGCGGGCGGACCGTCGGTGCGGCGATGGCGGCGCTGGGTGCCGGGCTGCTGCAGTACGCGGGTCAGCGGCGGGACGCGGTCGGGCTGCTGCTGGCGGTGGCCGGGGCAGCGCTGCTCGGTCCGGCGGTGGTCCGGCTGCTGCCGGCGGGGACGCTGCGGGCGGCCCGCGGGCTGCCGACGGTGATCCTGCTGCGCGGGGTGGCGGCGGGTGCGTTCTTCGCGGCCGAGGCGTTCGTGCCGCTGATGATGGTGACCCAGCGCGGGCTCTCGCCGACGCTGGCCGGCCTGACGCTGACCCCGGGAGGGCTGGCCTGGGCGCTGGGGTCGTGGCTGCAGGGCAGGCCGGGGGCGGAGAAGCACCGGGACGCGCTGATCCGGCTGGGTTTCGTGCTGACCGCGGTGGCGATCGCGGGGGCGGCGCTGGTGCTGGTCCCGGCGGCGCCGACCTGGACCGCGGCGGTCGCCTGGGCGGTCGGCGGGGTCGGGATGGGGCTCGCGGTGGCGAGCATCAGCGTGCTGATGATGAAGCTGTCGACGCCGGAGGAGACCGGCGCCAACTCGGCGGCGCTGCAGCTGAGCGACGCGCTCGGGAACGTGCTGCTGATCGGCCTCGCGGGCGTGCTGTTTGCGGCGCTGGGCGGCGGCTCGCTGGCCGCCGCCCAGAGCGGGCCGACGCCGGTGGCGCCGTTCGCGGTGATCTTCCTGGTGATGACCGGGGTGGCGCTGGTGGGCGCGGCGGTCTCCGGCCGGACGTCGGTCCGTCCGGCCGCCCGAACCTAGGCCGGGCGGGGCCAGGACCGGACCGGGTCAGGACGAGACGTGGGCGGCCGAGGCCCGCGCGCTCGCCGCTCCCGACGGTGCGCCGGACGCCCCACCCGCCGACGCGCCCGCCGGGGCGGAGGCCACCGGGCCGCCGAGGAAGGTCCCCCAGCCGCCCGCCGGCGACTCGCCGGGGGCGAGCGAGGTGAGCTTCTTCAGCACGGCCGGGTCCTGCGCCTCCAGCCACTGCACCAGCTGGCGGAAGGAGACCAGTCGGACCTCGGGCTTGTCCGCGATCGTCTTGATCACCTCCTCGACGGCGTTCATGTAGATGCCGCCGTTCCACTGCTCGAAGTGGTTGCCGATGATCATCGGGGCGCGGTTGGAGTTGTAGGCGCGCTCGAAGCCGGCCAGGTAGGCGTCGCGGGCCTGGTTCTGCCAGAAGCCGTACTTGCTCGGGTCGCCCTTGGTGTTGTTGCCGGACTGGTTGTACATGATGTTGTAGTCCATCGAGAGCACCTGGAAGCTGTGCCCGGGGAACGGGACGGACTGCAGCGGCATGTCCCACAGGGCGCCGCCGGCGAACTTCTGCGGCCAGACCTGGAGGCCGCCGGGGCCGCTGCTGTCGTACTTCCAGCCGCGCTTGGCGGCGGTCGGCAGCAGGCCGCGCTGGCCCTCCAGGCAGGGGGTGCGGCCGCCGATGAGCTCCTTGCGGTAGTCGAAGGGGAGCGCCGGCAGGTCGGTGTGGCCGGTGTTGGTCCGCCAGTTCATGACGAAGTTCATCGCCTGCTCGATCTCGCTGTCCCAGTCCTCGGGGGACCACTTTCCGCCGCCGTTGGGGCCGCAGAAGTGTCCGTTGAAGTGGGTGCCGATCTCGTGGCCCTCCAGCCAGGCGTCGCCGACCTGCTGGATGGTGTCGCGGACGTGGTCGTCGCTGAGGTAGCCGATGTCGGATGCGCCGACCGGGTGCTGCGGCGGGCGGTAGAGCGTCTTCTTGGACTCCGGCAGGGTGTAGATGCCGGAGAGGAAGAAGGTCATCGAGGCCTTGTGGTCCTTGGCCAGTTGGCGGAACCGGCTGAACAGCTTGTTGTCCAGCTCGCCGGCGCCGTCCCAGGAGAAGACCACGAACTGCGGCGGCCGCTCGCCGAGGCCCAGCTGGTCGGGCTTGGGCTGATTGGGCTGCGGTCCGGTGTCGGAGGTCGAGCCGTCACCGATCAGGGTGGCGGGCGGCTTGGGGGTCGCGGAGGGACTGGTGGCGGCCATGCCCGAGGCCGGTGCGGGCGGGCCGGCCTGTTCGCCTCCCTTGCCGGTGGTCGTGGCGCAGCCGGCCGCCAGGGTGGCGGCGGTCGCCGCTCCGGCGGCCAGCAGGGTCCGGCGGGAGAGGGCGTCCATGTCTCACATCCATTGGCCAGGGGCGGTCATGCAGCTCGGTACGTCAACTCGGTAAGTCAACCGCTCAGACAGTGTGGTGATCTGATGAACTGATCGATAAGCCTGTCCGCGGGAGTCGCGCCCAGCATGGCACGACGGGGCGCGCGGCGCAGGTAAGCGCGGCTTGCGGCGCGGGTGACGGGCGGTACGCCCGGGCGACGCTCACCTGTTCGGATCAGGTGGCCGGCCGCAGCGGTGGCGCACCGGGATGAACCGGCGTCAGCTGGGGAGACGGCCCCGCCGCCCGCCGCAGCCCCGGAGGTACCCGCCCGCCATGTGGCAGTCGCTGCTCGACGCGTACCGCGAGCGGATCGTCGAGACCGGCCGCGAGCCGCTCTTCCTGCTGCTGCTCGGCCTGATCCTCTCCTTCCTGTTCATCCGCTTCAGCGTGCGGATGATCCGCCGCGGCACGTCCTGGTGGCCGGGCAACGTCACCCCGGGCGGGCTCCACATCCACCACGTGGTGTTCGGTCAGGCCCTGCTGCTGATCTGCGGGATCTCGGCGTTCGCGATCCGCGGCGACGGCGGCCAGTGGTGGAACCTGCTGGGCTTCGGCTTCGGCGTCGGCTGCGGTCTCGTGCTGGACGAGTTCGCCCTGGTGCTCCACCTGGAGGACGTCTACTGGAGCGAGCAGGGCCGCACCTCGGTGGACGCGGTGGTGCTCGCGGTCGCGATGATCGGCCTGCTGCTGATCGGCGAACTGCCGCTCGGCGGCTTCACCCGCCACCCGAGCGGGTCCGAGCTGGTGGGCGCCGCGTTCCTGCTCCTGCTGGTCGTCGTCGCCCTGCTCAAGGGCAAGATCTGGACCGGCCTGTTCGGCCTGATGCTCTGGCCGCTGGCGCTGGTCGGCGCCGTCCGGCTGGCCCGCCCGGCCAGCCCGTGGGCCCGCTGGCGCTACCGCTCGCGCCCCCGCCGGCTGGCCCGCGCCGAGCGCCGCGAGGACCGGATCCACCGCCGGCTGGTGGCCGCCAAGACCTGGACGTACGACCTGGTGGCCGGCACCCCCGACCTGGCCGCCGAACTCGCCCCGCCCGAGGCCGAGGTGCCCGAGCCGGCCCCGCCGGTCCCCGCGCTGCCGGACCTGGTCGAGCCGTGGGAGCCCGGCCCGATGCCGGCCTGGCGGCAGCGGTGCGCGGCGGGCGCCGTCTGGTACCTCAAGGTCGCCACCGCCCTCAATGTGCTGGGCGCCCTGATCGAGCCCTTCCGCGATCAGGTGAAGCGGGCCAACCAGGGCCAGTTCTTCACCCCGGTGCTGCTCACCTCCGGCTTCACCGCCGGCCTGCTCGCCGGCCTGCTCGCGGTCATGCTGCGCCGCCGCAAGCGCGCGGCCTGGCTGATCACCACCACCGTGGTCGCCGGCTACTCCGCGGTCTTCGTGCTGGCCATGTTCTCCGCCGACTACCGCACGCACCCGTTCAACTGGATCTCCGCCACCCTCACCGTCGGCCTGCTGGCCGCCCTGCTGCTGGGCCGGGACGCCTTCCGGGTGCGCGGCGAGCGCGGCAACGTGGTCACCGCGCTGGCCGTCCTGCTGCTCGGCGGCACGCTGGTGGTGGTGATCGGCGCCGCGGTGGTCCGGCTCACCTACCCCGAGACCCCGCCCGCCTGGGGCGACGCCATGGTCTACGTGCTGCTGCGGCTGTTCACCCTCTCGGGGCTGTTCGACTACGCCAACGTGGACGTCCCCGGCTGGGTCGACCTCGGCATCAACGTGCTCGGCGCCGCGGTGATGCTGATGGCCCTGCGGATGCTGCTGCGCTCCGCCCACGGCCGGATCCAGCAGAGCCCCGAGGACGAGCGCCGGCTGCGCGAACTGCTGGAGCGGCACGGCGCCCGCGACTCGCTCGGCTACTTCGCGCTCCGCCGCGACAAGGCGGCCTGCTGGTCGCCCTCCGGCAAGGCCGCGGTGCTCTACCGGGTGGTGTACGGCGTGGCGCTGGCCTCCGGCGACCCGGTCGGCGACCCGGAGGCCTGGCCGCAGGCGATCGAGGCCTGGCACGAGCAGGCCAGGGCGCACGCCTGGATCCCCGCCGTCACCGGAGCCGGCGAGCAGGGCGGCACGGTGTACGCCCGGGTGGCCGGCCTGAAGGCGCTGCAGTACGGCGACGAGGCGGTGGTCCAGGTCGACGGCTTCACCCTGGAGGGCCGCTCGATGCGTACCCTGCGTCAGACGTACAACCGGGTGCGCAAGGCGGGCTACCGGGCGGTGGTGCGCCGGATGGGGGAGATCCCCGAGCCCGAGCTGGCCCGGCTGGTGGTGCTCGCCGACGCCTGGCGGCACGGCCGGACCGAGCGCGGCTACTCGATGGCGCTCGGCCGGATCGGCGACCCGGGCGACGCCGACTGCCTGCTGGTCGAGTGCCGCGACGAGAACGACCGGACGGCCGCCCTGCTCACCTTCGTGCCCTGGGGCGCGCACGGGCTCTCGCTCGACCTGATGCGCCGTGACCGGGAATCCGACAACGGCCTGGTGGAGTTCCTGGTCAGCGAGCTGCTGCTGCGCGCCCGGGCCGGAGAGGTGGCGGTCACCCGGATCTCGCTGAACTTCGCGATGTTCCGGGAGGCCTTCGAGCAGGGCGGCCGGCTCGGCGCCGGGCCGGTGCTCCGGCTGTGGCGCACCGTGCTGCGGTTCTTCTCCCGCTGGTGGCAGCTGGAGTCGCTCTACCGGGCCAACGCCAAGTACCTGCCCAGCTGGGAGCCGCGCTACGTGCTGTACGAGAAGACCTCCGAGCTGCCGGCCATCGCCGCGGCCAACGCGGCGGCCGAGGGCTTCCTGACCCGCCCCCGGCTGCCCAGCGTCCGCTCGCTGCGCCGCGCCCGGAGCGCGCCTGACACCGCCTCACCCGCCCGGAGCCGCCCGGATGCCGCCTGAGGGCGGCGCGGATTGACTGGACCGGAGTGCGATCAAGCAAAGGAGCGCGGGCGGTGACGGAACAGACGGCCAGGAGTGCCTGGCCGGGGGCGCTGGCGGCCGGTACGGCGCTGATGGTCGGCGCGTGGCTCCTGCACGACGGCGACGTCCTCGGCCTCCCGCCGGCGCCCAGCGCCGCCGAGGCCTTCGAGGCCGGCGCCGGGTCCTGGCCGGTGGTGCCGCCCCTGCCCTCCTCCCCGCCGACCCGGATCCGGATCCCGGTCCTCGGCCTGGACGCCCCGGTCACCCGGCTCGGCCTGGACGGCGAGGGCCGGCTCCAGCCGCCGCCCGACAACGACCGCAACCTGGCCGGCTGGTACCGGGGTGGCGCCGCCCCCGGCGCCAGGGGCGCCGCCATCGTGGCCGGCCACGTCGACACCGCCGCCGGACCGGCCGTCTTCTACCGGCTCGGCGCGTTGCGCCGCGGCGACCAGCTGGAGGTGGCCCGCGAGGACCGGGCCACCGCGTACTTCCAGGTCGACGCGGTCGAGGTCTACCCGAAGAAGGACTTCCCCGACGGGAAGGTCTACGGCGCCACCAAGGACGCCCAGCTGCGCCTGATCACCTGCGGCGGCGGGTTCAGCCGCGCCACCGGCTACGACGGCAACGTCGTGGTCTTCGCCCACCTTGTCCGCACCGCGCGGGCCTGACCGGAGCCCATCCGAGGGGAGCCCGATGACCGCCAGGCCACTCGCGTCACTCAACCCGCTGGACTGGTCGCTGCTCCACGGCCCCGTCCCGTACCTGTTGCTGGTGCTCGGCTGGTGCGCCCTGATCGGCCTGCTCGTCTCCTTCACGACGCACTGGTGGACCCGGCGGCTGCCGATCGCGGTGGGGGCCACCGTGGTGCTCACCCTGCTGATCGACTGGATCGTCGACGACCTGTGGCAGCCGTTCGCCGAGGACCTGCCGAGCGACGTGGTGTTCTGGATCGCCATCGCGCTGTTCGGGGTGTGCCTGGCGGCCGTCCGGATCCCGGTGCTGCGCTGGCGCGGGCGGGTCCTCGCGGTGGTGGCCGCGGCGCTGGTGGTGGCGATGGGCGCCAACGAGGTCAACCGGCACTACGAGCAGTACCCGACGCTGCGGGCCATGTTGGCGCCGAGCACCTCCGCGCTGACCGAGGGCAAGGACTCGCAGACCGTCTCCGCGCCGGCGGGCAAGACGCTCTCCGAGGTGTGGCACCCGCCCGCGGGCCTGCCCGCCAAGGGCACGCTCTCCTCGGTGGCGATCCCCGGCACCAAGTCCGGCTTCAAGGCCCGCGACGGGTACGTCTACCTGCCGCCCGCCTACAAAGCCAGCCCGCGGCCGCTGCTGCCGGTGCTGGTACTGATGGCCGGTCAGCCCGGGCAGCCCTCGGACTGGATCAACTCCGGCGGCATGGTCGACGTGCTGGACTCCTTCGCCGCCGCCCACCAGGGCCTCGCCCAGGTGGTGGTGGTGGTCGACCCGATCGGCGGCTCGCTCGACAACACGCTCTGCATGAACTCGAACATCGCGCAGTCCCAGACCTACCTGGCCGAGGACGTGCCGAACTGGATCCACGCCAACCTGCAGACCGCCACCGACCGCCAGGCCTGGTCGATCGGCGGGCTGTCCTTCGGCGGCACCTGCGCCATCCAGCTGGCCGTGAACGCGCCCAAGGTCTACGCGTCCTTCCTCGACATCTCGGGACAGGACGAGCCGACCCTGGGCACCCACCAGGAGACCGTCCAGCAGGCCTTCGGCGGCGACGAGGCGAAGTTCGACGCGGTCGACCCGATGCACGTGATGTCCCGCACCAAGTTCCCGGACACCGCCGGACTGTTCGTGGTCGGCGCCGGCGACGGCGAGTTCGGGCCGCAGCAGAAACGGATGTACGCCGCGGCGACCGCCGCCGGCATGCACACCGAGTTCCAGACCGTCCCCGGCGGCCACGACTGGGGGGTCTTCCACCAGGGGCTGGTGATCGGCGTGCCGTGGCTGGCCAAGCAGGAAGGACTGATCCGATGAGCGACGCGGTGCGGGCCGCCGATGCCGTCCCGGTCAAGCCCAGGCCCGACCGGGGCTGGGAGCGCTGGCAGCGGGCGCTCGCCCCCCTGGTGGAGCAGCTGCGGAGCGCACCGCTCACACTCGCCCTGCTGATCGCCCTCTGGGTGGTCGGCGCCGCCACCGGCTCGCTCGGCAGCGGTCCCTCGCCCAGCCTGCTGGCGCACGTCGGCGTCGGCCTGCCCACCCTGGAGGCCGGCCGCTGGTGGACCCCGTTCAGCTCGCTGCTGTGGTCCTCCGGCATCGGCGCGTACGTGGTGCTCAGCCTGCTGCTGGTGCTGATCGGCCCGTTCGCCGAGCGGCGGCTCGGCACCCCGCTGTCGGCCGTGGTGCTGGTGGCGGGTCAGGTGCTCGGCACCCTGCTGGGCACCGCCGCGGTCCGGCTGGGCGTCGCCGCCGGATTCGGCTGGACGCTGGACATCCAGGACCAGATCGCGGTCAGCCCCGGCGCCGGCCTGCTCGCCCTCGCCGCGGTGCTCAGCTACCGGCTGACCGCGCTGTGGCGGCGCCGGGTCCGCCTGGTCGGCGTCCTGGTGCCGCTGGTGATGGCCCTCTACGTGGGCCATCTGCAGGGCGTGCAGCGGCTGGCCGGCATGCTGATCGGCCTGGCCGGCGGCGCGCTGCTGTACCGGCGGACACCGCGCCGCACCCACCGCGCCTCGTACACCGAGACCCGGGTGCTGGTCGCGCTCTGCCTGGCGGCCACCGCGCTCGGACCGCTGGTCGCCTCGCTCTACTCCTACGCGATCGGCCCGTTCAACAACCTCGACTTCATCTACTTCTCGCACGGCCCCTCCGCCCAGCAGATCGCCGACGCCTGCGCCGCGTCGGCCGACGCCTGCGCCCGGGCCCACTCGGTCGACGAGTTCTTCTCCTCGCCGGGCCGGCTGATGGCGGCGCTGGTGCCGGCCCTGCTGCTGGTCCTCGCCGAGGGCCTGCGCCGCGGGCTGCGGCTGGCCTGGTGGATCACCGTGGTCACCGAACTGGCCTGGGTCGCGGTGCTGTTGTGGCTGCTGACCCTCAACTACGGCCAGGACTCCGCCGACGGCGGCGCCTCCTACCTGCTCCAGCTGATCGTCGAGGCGCTGGTGCTGCCGGCGGCGATCGTGGTGCTGCTGGCCGTGACCAGAGGGTCCTTCCGGCAGCGGCTGCCGCGGCGCGACATCCGGCGCCTGGCCCTGGTGGTCGGCGCGGCGCTGGTGCTGACCTGCGGCGCGTACATCGTGATCGGCTGGCTGGTGCGCGACCAGTACCAGCCGCACGCCGGCCTCGGCGACCTGTTCGCCGGGCTGCCCGCGGAGCTGCTGCCGCCCGCGTACAACGACCTGCTGCCCGCCTACCCGGTCGCGGTCGGCGGGGCGGCGCGCGGCCTGGAGAACTACTGCGGCGTGGTGTTCTGGGCCATCGCCCTGGTCGCGCTGCTGCTGGCGTTCCGCCGCCCGGTGGTGCACGCGGACGCCGAGGAGGCCGCCCGGGCCCGGGCGCTGCTGGTCGCGCACGGCGGCTCCACGCTCTCCTTCATCTCCACCTGGGACGGCAACCACTACTGGTTCGACGCCGAGGGCCGCGCCGCCGTGCCGTACCGGGTGATCGCCACCGTGGCGCTCACCACCGGCGACCCGTTCGGCGAGCCGCTCGCGCGCCGCCGGGCGGTGGCCGGCTTCGCCGCGTACTGCGACGCCCGCGGCTGGACGCCCTGTTTCTACAGCTGCACCGAGGAGATCCGCGACGCCGCCGTGGAACTCGGGTGGCGCGAGCTGCAGGTCGCCGAGGACACCGTGGTCGCCCTGCCCGAGCTGGCCTTCACCGGCAAGAAGTGGCAGGACATCCGGACCTCGCTGAACAAGGCCGGAAAGGCGGGCATCACCGCCGAGTGGTGGGTGTACGAGGAGGCGCCGATCGCCATCCGCGACCAGGTCCGCTCGATCTCCGAGGAGTGGGTCTCCGACAAGGGCCTGCCCGAGATGGGCTTCACCCTGGGCGGGCTGGCCGAACTCTCCGACCCGGCGGTGCGGATGCTGGTCGCGGTGGACCAGGACCGCACGGTGCACGGGCTGACCAGCTGGATGCCGGTGTACGAGGAGGGCGTGCCGGTCGGCTGGACGCTGGACTTCATGCGGCGCCGCTCGGAGGGCTTCCGCGGAGTGATGGAGTTCCTGATCGCCTCCGCCGCGCTCGGCTTCAAGGAGGAGGGCGCCCGCTTCCTCAGCCTCTCCGGCGCGCCGCTGGCCCGCGCCGACCGGGGCGAGCCGCCCACCGCGCTGCAGCGGATGCTGGACTGGATGGGCCGGGTGCTGGAGCCGGTGTACGGCTTCCGCTCGCTGCTCGCCTTCAAGGCCAAGTTCCAGCCCGAGTACCGGCCGATGTTCATGGTCTACCCGGACCCGGCGGCGCTGGCCGCGATCACCCGGGCGATCGGCAAGGCCTACCTGCCGCACATGACGCCCGCGCAGGGCGTCCGGCTGATGCGCAAGCTCTCCGGCTGAGCCCGGGACCGGAGGTCCGAACCGGGCCGCCGGGGCCGTGGGGGTGGACCGGCGGCCGGCCCGGGCGGGGTCAGCCGAGCAGCTCGGCCAGCTCGCGGTCCGGGTCGAGGCCGCGCAGCTCCTGCCCCTCGGGGACCACCACGTAGCTGCGCCACAGGAAGCGGCTCAGCGCCGCGGACTCGAAGCGCAGCAGCGCGGTGCCCTCGGCGGAGCGCAGCTCCACCATCGTCCAGCCGCCGGCGGCCGGCCGGACGTGCACATCGCCGAGGCCGGCCGGCAGGTCGAGGCCGGCCGCCAGCAGGTGGCGGGCGAAGACCCACTCGATCTCGGTCCCGGTCGGCGCCGGGTCGGGCTCGGGTCCGGCGTTCCACGGGTCCTCGTCGCCGTCCAGCGTGTACTCGGCGGGGAAGAGCATCCGCAGGGCGAGCGGGTCGTCGGCGCGGTAGCGCAGGGTGACCCGCAGCGGGGCGGAGCGGTGGGTGGTGAGGAGCAGGCGGGCGTGGACGAGCTGGTCGATCACGGCAGGCGTACCGGACATGAATCCTCCCGAAGGTGTCCTCCCCCGGGTGAGCCGGAGGAGAACGTTGCGGCATGTGTGGGTCGTGTGACGGACGGGCCGTCAGGGACTCCCCTGATCCGAGAGTCGGGAGGGCCTCGGGTCTTACCCGTATTTCGGTACCGAAATGACCCCACCGCTGCCTACCATGCCGGTATGGCGATGAATCTGCGACTGACCGAGGAGCAGCAGGAGGCCCTGCGCCGCCGGGCCGAGGAGGAGGGCCGCTCGATGCACTCGGTGGTGCTCCGCGCGATCGACCGGTACCTGGAGGAGGAGACCGACCACGAGTCGGTGCGGCGGCTCGGCGCCAAGTACGCGCAGCGGCACGCGGATCTGCTGAGGCGGCTGGGGGAGTGAAGTACCTCACCGTCCAGGAGATCCTGGAGCTGGCGGAGTGGGCCTGCCAGGGGCAGGACCTCGGGGTGCGCGACCTTGGCCTGCTGGCCTCCGCCGCGCACCGGCCGGAGTCCCAGATGTTCGGCGTCGAGGCGTACCCGGAGCTGTTCGAGAAGGCGGCGGCGCTGCTCCACTCGCTGGCGGTCAACCACCCCTTCGTCGACGGCAACAAGCGGACCGCCTGGATGAGCACCGCGGTCTTCCTCGACCTCAACGGTGTCGACATGGCGGAGATCGACCAGGACGCCGCCTACGACCTGGTGGTGGCCGTCGCGGCGGGCGAGATCGACGACGTGGCGCTCATCGCACAACGGCTGCGCGGGCTGCGCCGCTGACCCGGTCCGGGTCGGCGGGCCGGTAGGCTGGGCGGGTTGTACGACCGCCCGCCGGACCGCGGCGACGGGCCGGGAAACCGGCTCTGACCTGCGACGAACCCCTACGGAGACCGTGAGTACCGCCGCCTCCTCCGCGATGGCCCCCCTGTTCTCGCACGTCGACAGCGCGACGCCGCACCGGCCCGCCGGCACGTCCGCCTCGACGCACCTGTCGCCCGCCTTCCCCGGCCGCGCCCCCTGGGGCACGGCCGGCAGGCTGCGCGCCTGGCAGCAGGGCGCGCTGGACAAGTACATCGAGAAGCAGCCGCGCGACTTCCTCGCGGTCGCCACCCCCGGCGCGGGAAAGACCACCTTCGCGCTGACCCTCGCCTCGTACCTGCTGCACAACCACCTGGTGCAGCAGATCACCGTCGTGGCGCCGACCGAGCACCTGAAGAAGCAGTGGGCCGAGGCGGCTGCCCGGATAGGGATCAAGCTCGACCCGGCGTACTCCTCGGGGCCGCTGTCGAAGGAGTACCACGGCATCGTGGTCACCTACGCGGGCGTGGGCGTCAACCCGATGCTGCACCGCAACCGCACCGAGGCCCGCAAGACCCTCGTGATCATGGACGAGATCCACCACGCCGGTGACTCCAAGTCCTGGGGCGAGGCCTGCTTCGAGGCCTTCGAACCGGCCACCCGGCGGCTCGCGCTGACCGGTACGCCGTTCCGCTCGGACACCAACCCGATCCCGTTCGTCAGCTACGAGGCCGACACCGACGGGCTGCGCAAGTCCGTCGCCGACTACACCTACGGCTACGGGCACGCGCTGGCCGACCACGTCGTCCGTCCGGTGATCTTCCTCTCGTACAGCGGCAACATGCGCTGGCGGACCAAGGCCGGCGACGAGCTGGAGGCCCGGCTCGGCGAGCCGATGACCAAGGACCTGATCGCCCAGGCCTGGCGCACCGCGCTCGCCCCGCAGGGCGAGTGGATCCCGGCCGTGCTGCAGGCCGCGGACCGGCGGCTCACCGAGGTCCGCAAGGCCATCCCGGACGCCGGCGGCCTGGTGATTGCCACCGACCAGAACGTGGCCCGCGCGTACGCCAAGCTGCTGCGCGAGATCAGCGGCGAGAAGGTCACCCTGGTGCTCTCCGACGAGGCCGAGGCGTCCAAGCGGATCTCCGACTTCTCCGAGGGCACCTCGCGCTGGATGGTCGCCGTCCGCATGGTGTCCGAGGGCGTCGACGTCCCGCGGCTGAGCGTCGGCGTGTACGCCACGTCGATCTCCACCCCGCTGTTCTTCGCCCAGGCCGTGGGCCGCTTCGTGCGTGCCCGCAAGCGGGGCGAGACCGCGTCGGTGTTCCTGCCGACCATCCCGATGCTGCTCGGCTTCGCCAACGAGATGGAGCTGCAGCGCGACCACGTCCTGGACCGGCCGAAGAAGGAGGGCGACGGGCTCTTCGACGAGGAGGACCGGCTGCTCGCCGAGGCCGAGAAGGCCAACGACGGGGCGGACACGGCGGGCGGCGAGGAGTTCTCCTACGAGGCGCTGGGCAGCGACGCGGTCTTCGACCGGGTGCTGTACAACGCCATGGAGTTCGGCATGCAGGCGCACCCGGGCAGCGAGGAGGAGGAGGACTACCTCGGCATCCCGGGCCTGCTGGAGCCGGACCAGGTGCAGATGCTGCTGCAGAAGCGGCAGCACCGGCAGATCCAGCGCTCCAAGGCCAAGCCGGCCGAGGAGGCGGACCTGATCGAGCTGCCCGCCGAGCAGCGGCCGGTGGTGACCCACCAGGAGCTGCGCGAGCTGCGCAAGGAGCTCAACGCGCTGGTCGCGGCCTGGCACCACCGCACCAACCAGCCGCACGGCACGATCCACAACGAGCTGCGCCGCCAGTGCGGCGGGCCGCTCACCGCCCAGGCCACCGCCAACCAGCTGAAGGCGCGGATCGGCCGGATCCGGGAGTGGGCCACCGCCTGACCGCCGGCGCTCGCCCCGCCCCGTCGCGGCGCTCGCCCGGATGCGTGCGGACACCCGGACCCCGGGTGTCCGCACTCCGGAGTTCGTTCGAACATCTGAGCGAAAGCAGGCCGGAGGAATGGGCGTTTTTGTCCGGAGTTAAATCTCGAATCCGCGTCGATCCAGATCGGATTTTGGACAACCACTTCCCCAGTACACCTCCGGTTCACTACCTTTCCCCCCACGCTCACTCGAACGCCCACCCCAACCCGAGGCGAGCCCGCAGAGCAGTGTGCTCGTCGATGGCGCCGACGCACCCGCTCCAGCGCGGACACCCCACCTGCGCGCGACAACCTCCGTCCCGGCCCCGGCAGTTCGGCCGGCGGGCCGGTGACCGCCGCGGAAAGGAATTGCGCGTCGTGACTGCTGAGACCTCTCAGACCCTGGACAGAGGTGTCCGGGTACTGAAACTGCTCGCCGACTCCGAGCGCGGGCTGACCGTCACCGAGCTGGCCGCCCGGCTCGCGGTCAACCGCACCGTCGTCTACCGGCTGCTGGCCACCCTGGAGCAGCACGGACTGGTCCGCCGGGACATCGGCGGCCGGGCCCGAGTGGGCCTGGGCGTGCTGCGCCTGGCCCACCGGGTGCACCCCCTGCTGCGCGAGGCTGCCCTGCCCGCGCTGCGCAGCCTGGCCGAGGACCTCGGCGCCACCGCCCACCTCACCCTGGTGGACGGCAACGAGGCCCTGGCCGTCGCCGTGGTCGAGCCGACCTGGACCGACTTCCACGTCGCGTACCGGACCGGCCTGCGCCACCCGCTCACCGAGAGCGCGGCCGGCCGGGCGATCCTGGAGGCCCGCAACTTCCCCGGCCAGCGACGCCCCGACACGGGCTTCGTGATCACCCGGGCGGAGGAGCAGTCCGGCGCCAGCGGCGCGGCCGCGGCCCTGCTCGGCCTGAGCGGGATCGAGGGCAGCGTCGGCGTGGTGATGCTGAACGGGCTGGTGCCCGAGCGGGTCGGCCCGCGCGTGGTCGAGGCGGCCACCGAGGTCGCCGACGCCCTGCGCTGACGCCCTGCGCCGACGCGTGTCGCGGCGGGTGGGCGTGGTTGGATGCGGGGTGTGCCTCCTGAGAAGCTGCCCGCGGCCCTGACCGCCCCGAAGACCCGCGCCCTGGCGATCTGCTCCGTGCTGGTGGGCGTGCTGCTCGCGGTCGGGATCTTCGTTCCGCTGCCGTTCACGCTCACCGAGCCGGGCGTCACCGCGGACACCCTCGGCAGCTACCAGGGCAAGCAGGTCATCACCATCAGCGGGGCGCCCGTGCGCACCACCAGCGGGCAGCTGCGGGCCACCACCATCTCGGCCACCAACCCGGACCAGAAGCTCAGCCTGTGGCGCTCGCTGCAGGCCTGGGCCGACCCGAACGAGGCCCTGCTGCCCACCGACGCGGTCTACCCGCACTCCGACCCGGTCAAGGCGCAGCAGGAGACCCAGCAGCAGATGACCGAGTCGCAGGACAGCGCGACCACGGCGGCGCTGGCCTACCTCCACCTGTCGCCGGACCAGGTCAAGGTGACCATCGACCTCGGCGACATCGGCGGCCCCAGCGCCGGGCAGATGCTGGCGCTCGGGATCATCGACAAGCTGGCCGGCGACGGCAAGGGCGGCGACCTGACCGGCGGCAAGGTGATCGCCGGCACCGGCACGGTGGACCCCGACGGCCGGGTCGGCGCGGTGGGCGGTGTCCCGCTGAAGACCCAGGGGGCGGCGCGGGACGGGGCGACCGTCTTCCTGCTGCCGCTCGGCGAGTGCTCCGAGGCCAAGGTGAACACCCCGGCCGGCCTGCGCCTGGTGCCGGTGGAGACCCTCAGCGACGCGGTGGCCGCGCTGACCGCGCTGAGCACCGGCAGCGGCGAGGTGCCGCACTGCTGAGACCGGACCGCGCCCGGCTGTTCGGCGTTGCTCGGCGCTACTCGCCGGAGGCCTGCTCGACCAGCGGCAGGACCCGGTAGGGCACCGGGTTCTCCAGGGCGATCGCGGTGGACGCCCGGACGATGCCGTCGAAGCCCACCACCCGGTCGATCACCCGCTGCAGGTCGGCGTTGGACCGGGCCACGATCCGCACCAGCATGTCGCCGTGGCCGGTGATGGTGTGCAGCTCCAGCACCTCCGGCACCGCCGCCAGGTGCGCCCGGACGTCCATGCCCTGGCCCTGCGAGATCTCCAGCGTGGCGAAGGCGGTCACCGGGTAGCCGAGCGCGGCCGGATCCACCTGGGGGGCGAAACCGCCGATCACCCCGCGCGCCTGCAGCCGGTCGAGCCGGGCCTGCACGGTGCCCCGGGCGACCTGCAGCCGCCGCGAGCACTCCAGTACGCCGATTCTCGGCTCCTCGCTGAGAAGTCTGATCAACTTGCCGTCGAGCGCGTCGATGGCGTCGGTGGGGGAGTGCACGGCGGCTCCGTCCGGTGGGCAATCTGTCCAGCTGCACCCGCCATTTTCCGGCCCCGCGGCACAGCTTGCCCAGGAGGAAACGGAACAGTTGCGCATCGATCCGACGGCCGTCACGCTCCTGCACACCCCGCGGTGCGGGCCCCCACACCGGGCCGCGGGGCCACCCTGGGGAGGGACCGCGTGACCGACATCTTCACCGCGCCGCTCGGCGCCCCCGACCTCGACCGCGACCTGTTCGAGCCCTTCGCCGGGCCCGACGCCATGATCCTCGCCGTACCCGATCCGGCCGCCTGCGCCCGGTACTACCGCGGCGCACTGGCCCTGCGCTGTACCGCCCACCACCCCGGGCTCGGCGCGTACCTGATGGAGGGCGGCGGCCTGCGCTGCCTGCTCACCCCCGGCACCGGCGGCCTGGTCGACCTCTCGCTGCGGGTCGACGACGGCTACGCCGCGTACGACTACGCGGTCGACCGCGGGGCACGCTCCATCACCGAGCCGTACGAGCTCGGCGACCGCTACGGCACCGTGGTGCTCGCCACGGTGGGGGTGGGGTCGACCCGGCACACCCTGGTCGACCGGTCCTGCTACAGCGGGCCCTATCTGCCCGGCTACCGCAGCGTGCCGTGATCGGCGCAGTCGGTATGACCGCCCGGGTCAGCCGGGGACGGTCTGGACGTCCGGCGGGTGCCCGTTCCAGGTGACGAAGACCGAACTGGTCCGGCCGCCCTGCGAGAAGTCGATCCGCATCCACTGGTCGCCGTGCCAGATCTGCATCTGCCAGCCCGAGTCGGGCGTCGCGGTGACCAGCTCCGCGTGGTCCGGGCGCAGGTCCAGGGCGACCCGGCCGCCCGGCAGCGCGTAGCTGTGCAGCGAGGTGGTCGGCGACGGCTTGGTGGCACCCGCGGGCGGGGGCTGCGCGGTGGTGGCGGAGGCCCGGCCCGGCGAGGGGCCGGCCGGCGTGGCCGCCTGCGTGGCGGCGGTCGCCGACGCCGGGGCGGCCGGGGACTCGCCGCCGACCGTTCCGGTCGCCGTGCCCGGCTCGCGGTCGTCGGCGGCGGTGGCGGTCGGCGAGGGCAGCGGCACCGCCACCGGCTGCTCGAACACCGTGTCGGCCAGCACCGCGTGCACGCCCAGCCAGGACAGCGCCACCGCCGCCCCGGTGGCCGCAGCCCACGCGCCCAGTTGCACCAATTGGCTCCGCATCGCGGGCCATCCTGCCGCATCCCGGCCCCGGGCAGGTCAGCGCCCCTGGTGATCGGAAGAAACGTTGCGAAAAAAGGTCCGAACCGGGCCGTATCTCCACCCGGTGCCCCCCGAGGTACAGACCATTCGGGCGGGATGCCGTACCGTGCAGCCCCATGGCAACTGTGCTCGTGGTCGAGGACGACCCCTTCGTACGATCCGCCCTCATCCGCCACCTGTCCGAGTCCGGCCATGCGGTGCGCAGCGTCGGTACGGCCCTGGAGGCGTTGCGCGAAGTCGCCCAGGTCGGCTGCGACCTGGTCATCCTCGACCTCGGCCTGCCCGACCTGGACGGCAGCGAGGCGCTGAAGATGATCCGCGGCCTCACCAACGTCCCGGTGATCATCTCCACCGCGCGGGACGACGAGGCCGAGATCGTCCGGCTGCTCAACGACGGCGCCGACGACTACCTGGTGAAACCGTTCTCCGGTGAGCATCTGACGGCCCGGATGACGGCCGTGCTGCGCCGGCTCGGCGGCGGCGCGGTGAGCGCTCCGCAGGTGCTCAGGGTCGGCGGGCTGGCGATCGACCCGCAGCGCCGCGAGGCGGTGCTCGACGGCCGGGCCCTCGACCTGACCCGCCGTGAGTTCGACCTGCTGGCCTTCCTCGCCGCCCGGCCCGGCGTGGTGGTGCCGCGCAAGGAGATCCTCGCCGAGGTCTGGCGGCAGACGTACGGCGGCGACCAGACCATCGACGTCCACCTGTCGTGGCTGCGCCGCAAGCTCGGCGAGACCGCCTCCAACCCGCGCTACCTGCACACCGTGCGCGGGGTGGGGGTGCGGCTGGAGGCGCCCGCCGGTCCGGTCGGGTGCACCACGTGAGCCGGCCGCGGGGGGCCGGCCGCTCGCTGCGCTGGGCGCTGGTCAAGGCCGCCATCGCCGGCACCGTGATGGTCGCGCTGGCCTTCCTGATCCCGCTCGGGCTGATGGTCCAGCAGACCGCCCGCGACCGGGCCTTCACCGCCGCCGAACGACAGGCCGCCGCGATCGGACCGGCCCTGGCGATCACCACCGAGCAGGACGCCATCGCCCGGGCCCTCGCCTCCACCGACGCCGGCGCCCAGGGACGGATCGCCGTCCACCTGCCGAGCGGCGCCGCGGTCGGCGACCCCCGGGTCACCGCCGCCGACCTCTCCGCCGCCGTCGAGCACGGCCGGGCCGGCACCGTCGGCGCCCCCGGCGGCTACGCCCTGCTCCAGCCCGTCGCGGTCGACGACGGCAGGGTCGCCGTGGTCGAGGTGTACGTCGCCGAACGCGACCTCAGCCACGGGGTCGGCACCGCCTGGCTGGTGCTCTCCGGCGTCGCCCTCGCGCTGGTCGCCATCTCGGTGACGGTCGCCGACCGGATGGGCGCCCGGATCGTCGGCTCCGCCCGCCGCCTCGCCGCCGCCGCCCGGTCACTCGGCTCCGGCAACCTGGCCGTCCGGGTCCCGGTCGAAGGCCGGAGCGCCGCCGGCGCCCCCGCCGAACTGCTGGAGGCCGGCCACGCCTTCAACGCCATGGCCGACCGGGTGGTCCGCCTGCTCGCCGCCGAACGCGAACTCGCCGCCGACCTCTCCCACCGGCTGCGCACCCCGCTCACCGTGCTGCGGCTCAATGCCGCCTCGCTCGGCGACGGCGACGCGGCCGACGCCACCCGGCACGCCGTCGCCCAACTCGAGCGCGAGGTCGACCAGATCATCCGCACCGCCCGCCACGACCGGGACGACACCCCGCCGGTGGTGATCGGCTGCGACGCGGTCGAGGTGATCCGCGAACGGGTCGGCTTCTGGTCCGCGCTCGCCGAGGACGAGGGCCGCGCCTGGCAGCTGGCCGGCGCCGACGGCCCCGCCCCCGTACCCGTCCAGCGCGGCGACCTGGCCGCCGCCGTGGACGCGCTGCTCGGCAACGTCTTCCGGCACACCACGCTCGGCACCGCCTTCTCGGTCGACCTGCTCACCACCGAGAGCTCGGTGATCGTCCTGGTCGGCGACGCGGGCCCGGGCTTCACCGACCCCGACGCCGCGATCGAACGCGGCGCAGGCCACGGCGGCGAGGGCTCCACCGGCCTCGGGCTGGACATCGTCCGCAAGCTCGCCGAGGCCACCGGCGGCGACATGGCGCTCGGCCGCTCCGCCGTGCTCGGCGGCGCCGAGATCCGCCTGCGCCTGCGCACCCGCCCCGACGACGGTGGGCCGCCCCGGCAGTCCCGGCGGCGGCTCTCCCGCGGACGGGCCGCGAACGGCTGACGCGGGCCGCGGGCGGCTGACGGCACGTCGAGGGCAGCTGACGGCGCTTCGCGGGCGGCTGACGGTGCGTCGCGATTCGGGCCGGGTGGCGGGCCTCGCGGGTGAACGATCCGTGGAGAGCCGGGGGAGGCGGAGTCCCCTTCCTTAAGTCGTCCCTAAAGGCGGTCTACGCCTGGCTCAGCAGCCGATTTCCGGCCCCCGGCGGCCGCTAGCGTCGGCGTCGCCCGGGCACCCCGCCCCGGGAAGACGCTCGCTTTCCGCGGAGGTACGCCGAGCATGACCAGCCAGCCCACCCGACGTGCAGGACACCGCCGCAGCCGCAAGGGTGTGGTGATCGGCGCCTCCGCCGTCGCCGCCGCGGTCGTCGCGGGCGGTGTCGTCGCCCTCGCGACCTCCGCCAGCGCCGCCTCCCTCGGCGCCGTCTACAGCCGCACCAGCAACTGGGAGAGCGGCTACACCGGCCAGTACCTGGTGTCCAACTCCACGTCCTCCGCCATCGACGACTGGACGCTCAGCTTCGACCTCCCCGCAGGCGCCCAGATCTCCTCGCTCTGGAACGCCGGGTTCACCGCCTCCGGGCAGCACGTCACGGTCAAGCCGCAGGCCTGGAACAAGCGGATCGAGGCCGGCAAGTCGGTCGACATCGGCTTCGTCGTCCAGGGCGCGGGCGGTGCCCAGGCCGAGCCCGGCAACTGCCTGATCAACAACGTCTCCTGCGCCGCCGGTACCGGCCCCACCCCCGTCCCCTCGGGCCGGCCGACCACCCCGGCGCCCAGCCCCAGCGCCACCACCGCCTCGCCGAAGCCCAGCCCGACCAGCGCCTCGCCGACCGCGACGAAGACCACCCCGGCCCCGACCCCCACCGCCACCACGCCCGTCCCGACCGGCAGCGGCCGCTTCACCCCGTACGTCGACACCTCGCTCTACCCGGCGTTCGACCTGGTCGGCACCGCCAAGGCGAGCGGCGTGAAGACCTACAACCTCGCCTTCCTGGTCTCCGGCGGCGGCTGCACCCCCAAGTGGGGCGGGGTCACCGACCTCACCGCCGACGGCGTGGCCTCCCAGATCGGCGCCCTGCGCGCCCTCGGCGGCGACGTCCGGGCCTCCTTCGGCGGCGCCAACGGCAGCGAACTGGCCCTCACCTGCACCTCGGCCGGCGACCTGGCCGCCGCCTACCAGAAGGCCGTCGACGCGTTCGGGCTGACCAAGCTCGACTTCGACATCGAGGGCGGCGCGATCGCCGACACCGGCGCCAACACCCGCCGCGCCCAGGCCATCGCCCAGCTGCAGAAGAACGCCGCCGCCAAGGGCAGGAGCCTGGACGTCTCCTTCACCCTGCCCGCCCTGCCCACCGGCCTGACCCAGGACGGCGTCAACCTGGTCTCCGGCGCCAAGAACGCCGGTGTCGAGATCGGCGCGGTCAACATCATGGCCATGGACTTCGGCGACGGCGTCGCCCCGAACCCGCAGGGCCGGATGGGCAAGTACGCGATCGACGCGGCCACCGCCACCCAGGCCCAGATCAAGAGCGTGCTCGGCCTCTCCGACGCCGCCGCCTGGGCCAAGACCGCGGTCACCCCGATGATCGGCGTCAACGACGTCTCCACCGAGGTCTTCACCGTCGCCGACGCCACCCAGCTCGCCGAATTCGCCAAGACCAAGCACCTCGCCTGGCTCGCCATGTGGTCCGGCACCCGCGACAAGGCCTGCCCCGGCGGCCCCAAGCAGTTCGCGGACGCCACCTGCAGCAGCATCGACCAGCAGCCGCTGGCCTTCACCAAGGCCTTCGGCGCGTACACCGGCTGACCTCGTCAGCAGGACCGGCCCCCGGGGATCGCCGACCCCCGGGGGCCGCCGTGCTGTGCCCCGGCCGGGTGGCAACCGCGACCGGTGGCGGGTCGGAGCAGGTCCGGTAGTGTCGGCTGCTGGCTGACCGGAGAACCCGGACGGGCCACCGGCGGACGGAGCAACACGGTGACAACGGCGCAAGAGGAACGCAGGACGCCCGAGCGGCGCCCCGAGCAGCCCCCTGCCACGGCAGGCCGGCGGCGCGTCCTCGGCTCACCCGGGCGGGCGCTCGGCGCCGCCGCGACCGCCGTCCGCGAAGCCCCGCGCCGCCCGATGGTCCTGGCCACCGCCCTGGCGCTGGTCTCCCTGCTCGCGTACGCCACCGTCCGGCACTTCGTCGGCACCTCGATGGTCGACATGATCGTCTACCGGGCGGAGGGCGCCGCCGTCGCCCACGGCCAGGACCTCTACGCGCTGCGCGTCACCGAGTGGAACCTGCCCGCCACCTACCCGCCGTTCGCCGCCATGCTCTTCGTCCCGACCACCTGGTTCGGGATCGGCGTGCTGCGGGTCGCCATCACCGCCGGCAACATCGCCCTGCTCGGACTGCTCGCCGCCCTCTCCTTCAAACTGGTCGGCTGGCCCGGGCGCCAGCTGCGCCCGGTCGGCGTGGTGCTGGTCGCCGGCCTCGGCGTCTGGCTGGAGCCGGTCTTCACCACCCTGCGCTACGGCCAGATCAACCTGGCGCTGGCCTGCCTCATCCTCTGGGACCTCACCCGCCCCGACGGCCGCCGCAGCAAGGGCATCGCCATCGGCATCGCCGCCGGCATCAAGCTCACCCCCGGCCTGTTCGCCGTCTACCTGCTGATCACCGGCCGGGTCCGGGCGGCCTTCACCGCCGGCCTCACCTTCCTCGCCACCTTCGCGCTCGGCGCGGCCGTCCTGCCGGACGCCACCTACGGCTTCTGGACCAAGTACCTGTACGACTCCACCCGGGTCGGCAAGACCGTCATCGTCGACAACCAGTCGGTCCGCGGCGCCGTCGCCCGGCTGCTGCACGCCGAGAACCCCGGCCTGACCGCCACCCTGCTCGGCGCCGCCGTCGCGGTCGCCGGACTCGCCGTCGCCGCCTGGGCCCACCGCAGCGCCCCGTGGGCGCCGCGCGCCGAGGCCTGGGGCGTGTGCGCCGCCGCCGTCACCGCCGTACTGATCTCCCCGATCAGCTGGACCCACCACTGGGTCTGGTGCGTGCCGATGCTCGTCCTGCTCGCGGCCGAGGCCGCGCACGAGCGTTCCCGGCCCGCCGCCGTCCGGCGCATGCGCTGGCGGCCCATCCTCGGGGCGACCGTGCTCGGCTTCCTCTCGTTCGCCATGTGGATCGTCCCCCACAAGGGCGACCTCGACGAGCACCTGCCCGCGCTGCACCAGCTGCCCGCCTCGGTCTACCCCGTGATCGGCGTCTGCTTCCTGGCCGTCGCCGCGCTGCGGGTCCGCGCCCGACGGCGGGCGGCCGGCGAGCCGCTGGTCCGGCTGCCGCAGCAGCGCCCGGCGGAAGGCGAGTCGCAGAAGGCCCCCGCGGCCCGCTGAGACCGGCCCCGCCGGGAGGTACGGGTGGGGGGAACGTGGCAGGGGGTCGACGCCGTCGCTCGGGAGAGTGGCGGCGTCCGGTCCCGTCCGCGCGTCCGGGCGCTCACGCGAGCAGCTCGGCCAGCGAGCCGTCCAGGTCCAGCGCCGCCAGCTCCGCGCCCGGCGGCACCAGCCGGTGCGCCCGCTCCAGCCACGCCGCCACCGTCGCCAGCGGCGCCTCCAGCAGCGCGTCCCCGGCCGGCGAGCTCAGCGCCATGCACAGCACGCTGCGCCGTCCCGACCGCGTCGGCCAGATCCGCACGTCCCCCTGCCCGCACGGCCGGAACGTTCCCTCCACCAGCAACTCCCGGGCGAACACCCAGGTCACCGGCGTCCCGCTGTCCAGGTGGAAGGTGACGTACACCGCGAACGGGTCGTGACTCCCGTACGAGAGCCGGGCCGCCACCGGCACGCTGCGCTCCGGCGAGAGCACCAGATTGAGCTCCAACTCCTGCTCCACGACGCCCGTCGACTGTCCCATGGCCGTACTTCCTCTCCGCGTTCCGCGTCGGCAGGGCCGCATCCCGACCCTTCGTCTGAAGAGAGGGTCTAGCGCGCGGACTCTTACACGCGTTTCGGAAGGACTCTTTTTCCGTTGAACCAGACTGGTGCGCGCCCTCCAGGCACTACCCTTTGTGACTGCCTCGCGACTCTCCGCTCGCACGCGCGTTCGTACTGGTGACGGCACGGGAAAGAAGTACGACATGACGGACCGGCCCTACCCGGGTGGATCGACTCAGTCGCTGGCCGCCGACACGGCCGGCCCCACGCCCGGCTACTACCCGGACCCGTCGATCCCCGGCTTCGTCCGCTACTGGGGCGGCAGCGCCTGGGTGCCCGGCACCAGCCGCCCCGCGCCCGCGCCCGGCGAGGTGCTGGAACCGCCGCGGTTCGTCGCCCGCTACGTCGCCCAGGCCCCCCAGGTCGCCACGGCGCGGTACGTGCCGCCGCCGGTGGTGCCGGAGCCCGGGGAGACCGGGCCGGTGTACTTCGACGAGACCTCGGCCGGGACGTCGTTCGCGATGGCGTCCGACGGGCGGGAGGTGCCTGACGTACCGCAGGCGCCACAGACACCGCACGCGGAGCTGGAGCTCCGGGCGCGCGGGGACGTGGCGTCGCGGGGGCGGGCCGGGACCGGGGCGGGGGCGGGGGCGGCGGAAGGGGTTGCGGTCGGGCCCGAGCCCGAGCTGGAGGCGCTTCCGATGCCGCAGCCCGGGGCGATGCTGCGACCGGTCACGCCGGAGTCGTGGGCGAGGGCCGACGCGCTGGGCGGGTTCGGTGGCTTCGGCGGGTTCGCCGGCTTCGCCGAGGGTGCGGTACCGCAGCCCGGGATGGCGGGCGAGCCCTGGGGCGACCCGGGGTGGGGACCGGCGGAGGGTGCGCTCGCGGGCACGGATCGTCCGTCGGAGCCGGCGGCAGAGCCGGTGGCGGGGCCGGTGGCCGGTGATGCGGGGCGTCCGGTGGTGGACGCCGGGCCGAGACCGGTGAGGGAACTGCTGCCGTCCCGGCCGCCCGTGTCGGAGCCCGAGCCCGAGCTGTTGAGGGTCGAGGTCGAGGTGGCGGCCGAGGTGTCGGAGCTTCCGGTGCAGCCTTCGCCGGAGCCGGGCTGGCCGGCCGAGGACTTCGGCTGGCGGGCCGATCCGTTGGCGCAGCGCGGACTGCTGGAGACCGGGAACGCGCCGCGCTGGGTGACGTGGGGCGTCGACCAGGCGGAGAGCGGGAGCGAGGAGACCGAGCCGGGTACGGCCCCGGCCGCGGCCGCCGGCGGTGTGCTCGACGGCGGTCCGGTGTCGGCGGCGCCGTGGGACGGCGCGGTGGCCGGAGGCGTGCCGCGGGCCGCGGGCGGGCCGGAGGCGGAAGCGGCGGCGGAGGCGACGGCCGGAGGCTCGTGGGAGGCCGAGTCGGCCCGCGGGCGCGTCGCGGAGCCGCGCATCGGCGAGGGCGGTGTCGCGGAGCGGGCCGATTCCGGCGGGCAGACGGTCGGTCGGCAGCGGTCGGTGCCCGAGACGGCCCGTTCGGCGGGCGGCGCGGGCGCGGCGGCCAAGGGCGCAGGCGTCGGTGGTGCGGTGCCCGGGGCGGGTGTGAGCGGGGCGCCGAGGCCGGGTGCCGGTGGCGGCGCGGGCACCGGCGCCGGGTCTGGTGCTGGTGCTGGTGTGGGAGCTTCTGCCGGCGGGGCGAGGTCGGCCGGGGCGGCGGTGCCGCGGGCCAGGGCGGGTGCCGCTACGCCGAAGGCGACGCCCGCGGCCGGGCGGCCCCAGCAGCGCCGTACGGGTGGCCCAGCGGCGGCCGCCGGGCGGCGGGGCGGCGTGGCCGCGCCGGTGGTGGCCGGGCTGGGCAGGCGGCTGGTGGCCCGGGCGGTGGACACGGCGGTGTTCGCCGTGGTGGCGGTGGCGGCCGGGGTGCCGCTGCTCGGGTCGGCGCTGGCGCACGTGCAGGAGAAGGTCGAGCGGGCGCAGGAGGCCGCCCGGCTGGCGGGCCGCCACACCCAGGTGTGGCTGGTGGACTCGGTGACACTGGGCAAGTTCGGTGCGCTGCTGGGCGTCCTGGTGCTGCTCGGCGTGGTGTACGAGATCCTGCCGACGTCCCGCACCGGGCAGACGTTCGGCAAGCGGTTGGCCCGGATCAAGGTGGTGGACGCGGCCGGTTCGCGGCCCCCGAGGGTCGGCCGGTCGGTGGCTCGCTGGCTGGTCAGGCAGGTTGGTGTGCTGCTGGTGTTGGGCCTGCTGTCGCCGCTGCTGGACCGCCGTACCCGGCGGGCGTGGCACGACCGGGCCGCCCGGACCCGGGTGGTCCGCGCCTGAAGCCCGGCTGTCCGGCAGGGCCCGGTCCATCGGGGGTCTGCGAGAGTGCGCGTATGAGACTTCGCTGCGCCGTGCTCGACGACTTCCAGGGTGTCGCCACCACCGCCGCCGACTGGTCGGTGCTCGGCGACCGGGTGGAGGTGGTCCCGTTCCGCGAGCACCTCGCGGGCGAGGACGAACTGGTCGCCGCACTCGCCGGGTTCGAGATCGTGGTGACGCTGCGGGAGCGGGTGGCGTTCCCCGGCTCGATGCTGCGCCGGCTGCCCCGGCTGCGGCTGCTGGTCGCGTCGGGCATGCGGAACTCGGTCATCGACCACCCGGCCGCGCGGGAGTGTGGGGTGGTGGTGTGCGGGACGGAGAGCTCATCCACCCCGCCGGTCGAGCTGACCTGGGCGCTGCTGCTCGGACTTGCCCGCGGGATCGTCCCGGAGAGCACCGCACTGCGGGCGGGCGGCCCGTGGCAGAGCACCGTCGGCGCCGACCTCGACGGCCGGCGGCTCGGGCTGCTCGGCCTGGGGAAGATCGGCAGCCGGGTCGCCCGGGTGGGCCTCGCCTTCGGGATGGACGTGGTGGCGTGGAGTCAGAACCTCACCGCCGAACGGGCGAAGGAGGTCGGAGTCGGCCTCGCCCGTTCCAAGGAGCAGCTGCTGGCGGGCAGCGACTTCGTCTCCGTCCACCTGGCGCTGGGCGACCGCACCCGCGGCCTGATCGGAGCCCCGGAGCTGGCCCTGATGAAGCCGACCGCTTTCCTGGTCAACACCTCGCGGGCCGCCATTGTCGACCAGGACGCGCTGCTCGCCGCCCTGCGGGAGGAGCGGATCGCGGGCGCGGGCGTCGACGTCTTCGACCAGGAGCCGCTCCCCGCCGACCACCCGATGCGTACGGCCCCGCGCCTGCTGGCGACGCCGCACCTCGGGTACGTCTCCGCCGCCAACTACCGGACGTACTACCGGCAGGCGGTGGAGGACATCGCCGCCTTCCTGGACGGTGCGCCGATCCGGCTGCTGGGCTGAGCCCGCAGGCGGCTTCGGGTGGGGTGCGAGCGGCATTTCCGAAACCCCTGCAAACAGCTCGAAACGGGCCAAATATCCCAACATCGTAGGAATCCCGATGTTCTACTCGGGGCATGAGCACCTACGACCCGTCATCCGGCACCGAGCCGGAGGAAGGCCCCGGCAAGCCCTCCTTCGGCAAGCAGCCCCCGCAGCCCGGCAGCCCGTACGACAGCCCGCCCGACTACGGCGGGTCGTACGGTGCCCCGCCCGGCGGCTCGCCCTACGACAAGCCGCCACCCGCCTACGGTCCGCCGCCCGGGGGACCGCCCCCCGGTTCGCCGTACGGTGCACCCGGTCCGGGTCCCGGTCCGGGCCCGGGTCCCGGCCCTGTGCCCGGGATGCCGGCGCTGGGCAGCTGGCTCAACCGGATCGTCGCGGTGGTGCTCGACTGGGTGCTGGTCCAGGTCGTGGCGATTCTGGTGCTGCTGCCGTTCGTCAGCTTCGACAAACAGGACGGCTGGGTCGGGTCGGCGTGGCTCGGCTACGGCCTCTTCCTGGTCTACGAGGGCGTGATGCTCAGCCGGGACGGCCAGACGCTCGGGAAGAAGGTGATGAAGGTCCGGGTCGCGATGCTGATCGACGGCAGCTCGCCCACCCCCAGCGCGGCATGGACCCGGGCGGCGACCTTCATCGTCCCCGCGCTGATCTGCTGCGGCGGCCTGTGGTGGCCGGTCGACGGCCTGTTCGGAGTCTTCGACAAGCCGTACCGGCAGTGCATCCACGACAAGGCGGCCAAGACGGTGGTGGTGTCCACCGCGCTCTGACCGGCAGGCGGGATGGGGGCGGAGGGCGAGGGTGCGCAGGGACGCGGGCCGCGACCGGTGTCAGGAGCCGGTCGCGGCCCGCGGGTCCGTACGGGCAGCGTGGAGGTGCCCTCAGCGGTGCCGCCCTCGGGGCCGGGGGAAGCGGTCAGGTCTGTTGTGCGTACTCCGGCTGGGACTGGTGGGCGGCGTGACCGCCGCTGCGGGGGGACGGCCTCCGGTGGGCGGCCGCCGACATGAGCAACGCCGTGGCGAGCGTCCCCAGCGCGATGGCGAACGCCACCAGCACCGTGATCTCGAACACCCCGGTCGAACCGGAGACGGCGAGCAGGGCCACCGTGGTGGCGACGGTGATCAGAGTGCCCGTGCACAACTGGGCGGTCGTAGGGCGCGGCATGGCGTTCAGTCCTTCGCGCGGTCGGGAAATTCCGTACACAGTTCCGTACTGAAGGTGTACCCATGACGGAGGGTCGGTAAGTACAGCCTAATCTGGCAGTCGGTGCACCGTCGGGGGCACAGGGGGCGCACGGACTCATGCGGCGGAGCACTCGCCGCCGCCGCGCCCGGTCGACTTGTCGGTACGGTGGTGGCGAGCCGTCAGCTGATCAACGGGGAGTCAGCCCATGTCCGTACCGTCCGACTGGCCGAGCACCGAACGCGAGGCGCTCGCCGAACAACAACGGCTGCGCCCGATGGTGGCGACGGACGGCCCGGCCCCGGACCGGGTCGCCGGAACGCTCGTCGCCGGCGTCGACGTCGCCTACGACGACGAGCGCGACGTCGTCGCGGCGGCAGCCGTCCTGCTCGACTACGCCACGCTGGAGGTCGTCGAGGAGGTCACGGCGGTCGGACAGGTGGCCTTCCCGTACCTGCCCGGGCTGCTGGCGTTTCGTGAGGTCCCGGCCGTGGTCGAGGCACTGGGACAACTGAGCGCCGAGCCCGCCCTGGTCGTCTGCGACGGCTACGGGGTCGCCCACCCGCGCCGCCTCGGCCTCGCCAGCCACCTCGGCGTCCTGACCGGCCTGCCGACCATCGGCGTCGCCAAGACCCCGTTCACCTTCACCTACCGCGCGCCCGGCGCCGAGCGCGGCGCGTGGGAACCGCTCGTGGACGCCGGTGAGATCGTCGGCCGCGCCGTCCGCACACGCGAAGGGGTGAAACCCGTCTTCGTCTCCGTCGGCCACCGCATCGGCCTCACCGAAGCCACCGAGGTCACTCTCGCCCTCACCCCTCACTACCGCCTCCCCGAAACCACCCGCCGCGCCGACTCCCTGTGCCGCAGAGCACTCGCAGAGGCGGTGTCGGCGGCCGGGTGAGATGCGATCCTGGTTCTCGGACAGCGCAGGCCAGCGCGGGGATGGGTAGTTGGCGTGCGAGGGGACGTTTTGACGGTGGGTGGCATGTGTTAGACATAGAGGTTGGGGCCGGGCTACAGCGGCGCACGGCAGCAGCAGAGCAGTACGGGGGAGGTACGAGGACGTGAGTTCAGGCTTTCAGGTTGAGGTCGACAATCTGCGGGCGTTCGCCGCGCAGGTGCGACGGCTGTTGAGCGACTTCGAGGCAAACGCGGGCGGCGGCAGGGTGCACGCTCTGAGCAGCGTGGCAGGCGGCGCGTTCGGCGGTTTCGCGGAGGCGCAGGACCTTCACGCGAAGTACCAGGACATGAGCAACCACCTGCGCAGCGTCCTGGACCTCATTTACGACGCGATCGACGACTCGCAGCGCAAGGCCGACATGACGGCCACCAACTACGAGGAGCACGAGCACCAGACGGCTCAGACGCTCCGGCTCAGCGACGACGGTTGGTCGACCGCCCCGCCGCCTGCACGGCAGGTGACGTCGAGCGGTCAGACAACCCGTCCTGTGGCCGTGCAGCAGCCGGGCACGGGAACGACGTCCAGCGGTGATGGCACATGGTAGGGCCGAGCACAGCAGGTAGGACCTTCCTGCGATTCGGATTGGGGGACACTCAGCAATGACCGACTTCCACGGGTACAGCCACGGGCAGATGCGCGACATGCTCGACGCGATGGATCCCGCCGCGATCATGGAGGCAGGCGACCGCTGGCGTAGTGCTGGTGACACGCTGCGGCTCATTCACGGCGCCCTATCGAACGCTTCGACCGACGCCGTCTCGTCCTGGAACGGCGCGTCCAGCGATGCCTTCAACACGCGGATGACGACGATCGCGAAGTCCGTCGAGGAAGCCTCGAAGTACGCGGACGACGCGGCGAACGCGATGCGTGACGCGTCAGACGCGATCAGCGAGGCGAAGGCCGCCATGCCGCCGGAGCCGAGCTTCTGGGACAAGGCGACCGACGCCGTCAGCGACACGGCCAAGGGTGTCGTCGGCGTTGACGACGAGGACACCCGTACAGCGATCGCCGACTCGGAGAAGGCCAAGGCCGTCGCGGTCATGCAGGTGTTGGCGGTCAAGTTCTCCACTGCCAACAAGGCAATGAAGCCTCCGACGGTGCTCCGGAACGACCCGCCCGAGTTGGAGCCGCATGCGCCGTCTGCAGCGGAGGCCATTGGTGCCGTGATCATGGGCGGTGGCATGGGCTTCGTCGGCACCGGCGCGGGGCAGAGCAGCAGCTCGTCCGCCGGGCCGCGGTCGTCGAGCCAGCAGCGCCGTACGACCAGCCAGGCGCCGAAGGTGGTCGGTTCCGGCGGTCCGACCGACTCCGGGATCAAGGGCGGCACGGCCAACCCCGCGCCGCGTCCGAAGTCCCCGACGACGACCGGGATCGATGGCGTCAGCGGCGGTACGAAGATTCCGGGATCGACCAACACCGGTACGCACCTCGAGAACCCGGGCGGCGTGCACCCCGGGCAGGGCAATACCGGTGGCACCGGCGGTTCCGGTGGCACCATCACCACGTCCTCCAGGGGCGGTGGTGCCGGTGCCGGTGGGCTCAAGGGTGCCGGCGGCCTCAAGGGCGACGGTGCCGGTGCAGGTGGGCTCAAGGGTGCCGGTGGCCTCAAGGGCGGCGGCGCGACCGAAGGCACCGTCGGAGCCGGCCGCAGTGGTGGCCTGGGTGCGGGTACCGCGCGCAGCGGCTCCGCGTTCGGGGCCGGCGGCATGGGTGAGGGCCACGGCGGCGGAGCGGGCGCGGGCGGCAAGGGCGGCCTCGGTGGCCGTTCGGGCTCCGGCCTGAACCGCAAGGGTGGCGGCGTGGTCGGCGAGGCCAGTGCCGGCCGGGCCGGTGGCCGCTCGTTCACCGAGGGCGGCACCGGGATCGGCCGCGGCCGCGGCGCTCAGGCCGGCCAGGGCGCCGGTGGCCAGGGTCACGGTATGCCCGGTCACGGCCAGTCCGGCAAGAAGGACAAGAAGCAGGGCAAGGACCGTCCCGATTACCTCGTCGAAGATGAGGAAACGTGGGCGTCGGGGGACCAGGTCAATCCGAACGTGGTGGAATGACCTCGGACCGCTAGACGATTCGAACACCATGGCCGTCCCGTGAGCAGGTGCTTGCGGGACGGCCGTCCAACGAGTGGGGTGACGAGGCTTGACGACCAGCCGGACCACGCGCGGTTTGGCCGTGCTCGCAACGGGAGCCCTCCTGTGGGGACTCAGCGCTGCTCCCGCGTCCGCCGACAGTGAGCGCGACGCGCAGTGGCCGATCAAGAAGTACGACCTCGCCAACAAGGTGTGGCCGATCACCCAGGGCGATGGCGTCATCGTTGCGGTCATCGACAGCGGTGTGGCCAAGCACCAGGACCTCGAGGGACAGGTCGTCCCCGGCCTCAACAACTCGGGTGCAGCGGGTGACGAGCGTTCCGACGCCGACGGGCACGGTACGGCGATGGCAGCTCTGATCGCCGGCCGTGGTCACGGAGACGGCGCGGGGATCACCGGACTTGCCCCCAAGGCAAAGATCCTTCCGGTGAAGATCACGCAGGGCGGCCTTGACTCGCAGTCGGGTCGGGACGGCCAGCTCGCCGAGGCGATCCGATTCGCAGTCGATCACGGCGCGAAGGTCGTCAACATGTCCTTTGCGGGCGACTCGAGCCGCGATACCCGTGACGCAATCACCTACGCGATCAGTCGCGATGTCGTTCTGATCAGCTCCTCCGGCAACGGCGGCAACCACGACGAGCCGGTTGACTACCCTGCAGCGATTCCTGGTGTGGTCGCCGTCGGCGCGGTCGATGAGGACGGCAAGCTGTGGGCGAAGTCGAACAAGGGTCCCGAAGTGACGCTTGTGGCCCCCGGAGTCAACATCGAGTCGGCGGACAGTACGTCCCCGACTGCGTACAAGAAGTCTGACGGCACTTCGGACGCCAGCGCCCTCGTATCGGGGATCGCTGCGCTGGTCCGCGCCAAGTATCCCAACCTCTCGGCCGGTCAGGTCATCAATCGGATGATCAAGTCGGCCGTGGCCCCGCCCGACAAATCGACGGTGCCGAACAACAGCTACGGCTACGGCATTGCGTCGCCGCAGCGGGCGCTGGAGCCCAACGCCGCAGTGGACAACGGGCCGAAGGACAACCCGCTTCTCAACCGGCCGGAGTCGCAGAACAGCGGCAACTCGGCTGCGCCGTCGGCGGGTGCGTCGAAGCCCGGTGCGCCGGCGCCCGGGAGCAATGACAGTGCGGCGAAGGACGAGAAGAGCGGCGGCTCGTCGATGCTGCTGGTGGGCGGCGCGGTGGCCGTGCTGCTGGTGGTCGTGGTGATCGTGTTGCTGGTGCGCCGCTCCCGTAAGGGTGGCGGCGGCGGCCAGGGCGGTCCCGGCGGTGGTGGTGGCGCTCCGTACGGGGGGAACCCGCAGCAGCAGGCGCCGTACGGGGCTCCGACGCAGGGCGGCTACCCGCCGCCGCAGCAGCAGCAGTACCCGCCGCAGCAGCCGCCGGCCGGGGGCAATCCGTACCAGCGCTGACCGGTCCGGCCGCGGCCGGACCTGACACGCCCACGGACGGCGGACGATCCTTCCAGGCGAACGGCCCTTCGGGTAGGAGATGGCTCGACCATCACCGACTGACCCGAAGGGCCGTTCGTCATGTTGCGCAAGAAATTCGCCGTCCTCGCCCTGCTCATCGCCGCGGCGGCCGTCGCCCCGGCCGCCGTGTCCGCCGCTCCGGCGCTCGCGGACGGACCGAAGAACGAGAAGGAGGCCACGGTCTGTTCGAAGCTGCTCGGCTCGGTGCTTCCTGGCCTGGTGCCCACGAAAACCGTGTGCAAGGTGAACGTCGACAATCACGGTGGCGGCACGAACGTCACCGGTCCGGGTGTCGGCAAGATGTTCGACTGACGGGTGACCGCCGATCGGTGGCGGGCTGTGGCCGAGGGGCGGGTCAGCAGCCTTCGGCCCGCCACTCGGGGCGCAGGGCGGCCATGTGCAGGACGTCGAAGCGCTCGCCCTCCCACACCAGTGCCTGCCGGCTGCGGCCCTCGTGCTGGAAGCCGGCCTTCTCGTAGGCGCGGACGGCGCGCGGGTTGTACTCGAAGACCTCCAGCTGGACGCGGTGCAGGCGGACCTCCTCGAAGGCGTACCGCAGCATCAGGCGCGCGGCCTCGGTGCCGTAGCCGCGGCCGGGGGCGCCGGGGGCGAGGGCGATGCGGAAGGAGGCGGACTGGGCCCTCTCGTCGAGTTCGATGAGGGCGAGTTCGCCGAGGAAGGCGCCGCTCGCGAGGTCCTCGACGGCGAGGTCGAGGCGGTTGTCCTGTTCGCACCGGCCGGCGCACCACGTCTCGACGTCGTCCAGGGTGAACTCCCGTACCGTGCCGGTGAGTCTGCGGGTCTCGGGGTCCATGGTGGAGCGCCACATGGGTTCGGCGTGCCGCAGGGTCAGGGGGACGAGACGGATGCGGTCACCGATGAGCGTCGGCTTGTCGGTCAGGGCAACGGAGTTGATCACCCATCCGTTCTACCGAAACGCGGGCCCTGGCTGCCAGCGCGATCATGCGCCTAGGCTCGGTGCATGCTGATCGATGACTGGGATGACCGCGACGACTACGAGGACTGCTACACCTGTCGGATGTCGGCCGAGGTCGAGGCGGGTGCGGCGGCCGCGCCGCGGCACCGGATCGCGGCGGACGAGCACTGGCGGGTCGCGCACGCCTTCGGCACCGCGCTGCCCGGCTGGCTGGTGCTGGTGCCCCGCCGCCACGTCACCTCGATCGCCGAACTGACCGACGAGGAGGCGGCGTTGCTCGGCGGCTGGCAGGTGCGGCTGTCCCGGGCGCTGGGCGAGGTGACCGGGTGCGTGAAGACGTACGTGGCCCAGTTCGCCGAGCGGGAGGGGTTCGGGCACGTGCACTTCCACATCGTGCCGCGCCCGGCCGACCATCCCGAGGAGCTGTGGGGGCCGCGGGTGTTCGGTGCGCTGGACGGGACGCGGGCGGCGGTGTCCGAGGCGGAGATGGACGAGCTGTCGCTGCGGCTCGCCGCCGCCCTCGGCGCTGCCTGACCGCAGTCACGGCGAGGTCGCGCCGGGCCCGCCTGGCGGCATCTTGACGCAGGCTGGCTGTCCCGCCGCTGGTTGCCCATGCCCCGCCGGGCCATCCTGGATGCATGATCACTCCTGACACCAAGGACTGGACCTGGGTCCTCGAGCGCTCCTGCCCCGACTGCGGCCTGGACGCCCCCGCCGTGGTCCGCGAGGACGTGGCCGGCATGGTGCGCGCCAATGCGGCCGTCTGGGTGGAGCTGCTGGCCGGTGAGCGGGACGGGCTCGGCCGCCGGCCGAGCCCGGACACCTGGTCGCCGCTGGAGTACGCCTGCCACGTCCGGGACGTCTTCCGGCTGTTCGACGTTCGCCTGGGGCTGATGCTGGCCGAGGACGGCCCGCTGTTCGCCAACTGGGACCAGGATGTCACCGCGGCGGAGGAGCGGTACGGCGAGCAGGACCCGGCGGTGGTCGCGGTCGAACTGGCCGAGGCCGCCGAGCGCCTGGCGGCCTCCTTCGAGCGGGTCGCGGGCAGGCAGTGGCAGCGCACCGGGAACCGCAGCGACGGGGCCCGCTTCACGGTCGAGTCCTTCTCGCGCTACCTGATCCACGACCCGCTGCACCACCTGTACGACGTCACCGGCGTGCGGTACTGAGCCGCCAGGACCTACCGCACCGGGACCTACCCCGCCAGGTCCTACCCCACCGGGCCGAGCTCCGCCTCGGTGACCGTCCAGGCCGGGAGTCCGTGCGGCACCGCCTCGGCGAGGATCTGCCGGGGCTCGGCGCCGCGGCGGACGGTGAGCAGGAAGCGGTGCTCCTCGCCGACCCGGTGCGGTTCCAGGGCGATGTGGGCGAACGGCGCCCGCTCGGTCGAGGCGTCGGCCAGGCGGGCCAGTTCGGTCTCCACCCGGGCCCATTCCTCCTTGGGGACGTACTGGCGCATCACCGAGTGCCAGACCACGGTCAGCGCACCGTCGGCCGGCCGTACGTCGCGCAGGAAGGCGGCGGCGCCGACCGGGTCGACCCGGGGCGGGGTGTCGGCGGCCAGCCGGAGGGCGCCGTCCAGGCGGGCGAAGCGAGCGGGCTGGTCCGCCCAGACGTAGGCGCGCAGGGCGAGGGCGCCGTCGGGGGAGAGCGGGTCGATCGGCGTCGGGTCGCAGCCCTGGCGGACGGCGAACCGCAGCGGTGGGGCGTCGTGGAGCCATCCGGGAGCCGCGCCGCGCCAGGCGTCGAGCAGCACGACGGGCGAGTCGGCCGGGCCGTACGCGAGGTCGGGGGACTCGATCCGGAAGCGGTCGGCGAGCAGGTTGAGTCCGGCGCTGGAGCCGAGTTCGTACAGGCGGACCGGGAAGTCGGCGCCGCCGAGGGCGTACAGCAGGCCGGTGATCAGCAGGTTGGCCCGGCCGACCTCGTTGGTCTGCGGCGGGCGGGTCATCCACTCCCGGACCTCGGGGAGGTGGGCGGCGACGACGGCGCGGAAGGCGGGCCACGCCGGGTCGGGGTGGGCGGGGTCGAAGGTGCCGCCGGCGCTCGGGTAGTGCGCGGCGAGATCGGGGGCGCGTCCGGTCAGGACCAGGGCGTGCACGGCGCCCAGCAGGCGCAGGGCGATGGCCGCGGGCCCCGGGGCGTCCTGGTGTCCGGCGACGGCGTCGGCGCAGGGGCCGCCGGCCGCGATGTCCTCGGCCGCCCGGTGGAGCAGGGCCGCGGAGAGCGGGGAGCCGAGCTGCGCGCAGGCGTCGGCCTGCTGGTGGAACATCCTGACGGCGTGGTCGAGTGGCATGCGGGGTCTCCGTCCGTGATCGACTGGAGATCATCTTTCGCCTGCGGACGGTCCGCCGACAGGGGGTGTCCGGGTGATACCGCTCACCACCGGGTGACACCGCCCACCACTCGCTGACCCGACCCGCGCCACCGCGGACTCCGCGCCCTCACATCACCATTCGCGGCGTCACCATGCGCATCGTCACCACTCGCGGCGTCACCATTCGCGGCCGCCGGGGCGGCGGCTGTGGCGGAGCTGGCTGACGATGTTGGCGGTGTCGCCGCCGACCACGTCGGCGATCTCCGGGGTGGCCAGGCCGACCACGTAGTGCAGGATCGCCAGGTCCTCGTCGGCGGAGCCCGGGCGGATCCCGGCGGGGGCGGCCGGGGTGTGCCGGTCGGCCACGGTGGCGCGGAGGATCTCCCAGGCGGCGGCCGCCGGGTTGGGGCTGCCGAGGACCTCGGGCCAGACCTCGGCCAGGGCGTGCAGAGCGAGCCGGACCACCTCGGCGGCCTCGCCGGGCTCCCGGAACCAGACCCGGGCGTAGCTCAGGTAACGCGGTCGGTGCAGCTCACAGAAGGCGGTGAACTCGACCGGCATGCCGGTCAGTTCGCCATGTCGCGGGGCGGATGCCGAGTCCGCGGCGTGGATATGACGGTCAGTCACATCAGCCCTCTCGATCTGGTCGCGACGGCGGGAGCTGCGCTCACTCTAGGCCCTCGGGCGGGCGCTGTGGGTGACAAGTCTGCTGAGATGCCTGACCGGAGGGGCGGATTCGGTCGTTGTGTGACGTGCAGTCAGCAGTCGGCGGCACCAGCCCCCTTCCGGGCGGCCAGGTGGGCGTCCCGGGCCCCCAGCGCGGCCCGTGCGGCGGCGCTGGTGGCAGCGGCGGTGGCGGCCGCCACCACCTCCTCGGCGACGGCTTCCCGTCCACCGGGCGGAGTCTGACGCCGGGTCTGCTCGGGGATCGGGCCGGCGGCCTCTCGGCGGCTCTGCTCGGGGATGCCGCCGGCGGACGCCCTGCGGTTGCGGGCGAGCGCCTCCACGGCCTCCCTGGCGGCCAGGTAGGCCTGGACGGCGGCGATCCCGTAGACCGGTTGGATCAGCTGCTGGCCCTTGAAGAACGGCCGGGCGGGGGCGAAGCCGGCGGCGACCACCAGGTCCCGGATCTCGGCTATCTCCTGCTCGGTGCGGGCCGTGAAGCGAACCTCCCAGCCCTTCTTGTACGCCCGGCCGTCCTCGCCGCCGCGGCGGTTGGGGTCGGGGCGGCGGACGTAGCCGGGCAGGCGGCCGAGGCGCAGCTGGGCGGTGCGCTGGGCTGAGGACTCGTCACGAGGCATGAGGGTGATGGTAGGCAATCGAAGGGGCCCTGGGGGCGGCGGGGTGGTACTCCACCGTATGGTCTCGGTCACGCTGGGTCAGGATTCGCAGGTCGTGCGGACGGTTCGGCGGGTGGTCCGAGGGGTGTCGATCCGATGAAAATCGGATGGTACGGGCCAAAGTCTGAACTATTCCGGCAACCGAAGGAACGTCCCATCCGCCGAATGGGTGAGGGTATGGGGACTTTAGTGCGGAGCAGTCCCGGTTTCACGACGGTTGGGTAACAGGTCGTCAGGTCGAGGATGGCCTGTCAGAGGTCCGGGGGAGGCTTATCGGCATGAACTACCAGATTCCTTCCCAGGCGCCGTCCCTCGAAGAGCTGGCCCGCCGCCAACAGAACGTGATCACCGCGAGTCAGTTGAGGGCCCGCGGGGTGCCGACGCGCCAGGTCAGCGAGTTCTGCCGACGAGGCGGGCCCTGGCAGCGGCTGCTGCCGCGGGTGTACCTGCTCCAGGAGGGTGAACCCACGCCGGAGCAGCGGATGTGGGCCGCGCTGCTGTACGCGGCGCAGGACGGCCGGGAGGAGGGCGGCCGGGAGGGCGCGGTGATCACCGGGGTGGCCGCGCTGGCGCTGTACGGCTTCGTGTCGATGCCGCGGCTGCCCGCCGTCACCGGGGTGGAGGTCCTGGTTCCGCGACAGCGCCGGCTCAAGGACGCGGGGCAGGTGCGGATCCGGCGGACCGCCCGCGCGCTGGTGGCCCGTTCGGTGCACGGTCTGGCCTGCGCCCCGGTGGCCCGCGCGGTGGCGGACGCGGTCCGGGAGTGGA
Organism: Kitasatospora cinereorecta; assembly: GCF_024172095.1. Classification (GTDB taxonomy): domain Bacteria; phylum Actinomycetota; class Actinomycetes; order Streptomycetales; family Streptomycetaceae; genus Kitasatospora; species Kitasatospora cinereorecta. The sequence continues at coordinate 607,868 of NZ_JAMZDX010000003.1, forward strand.
CGGACGCGTGCGCCTTCGACACCGGCCTGGTCGGCCCGGGGCTGCTGCGCTCGCTGCTGCGCGAGGCCGTCACCCGTTCGCAGGACGGCTGCACGGTCCGGGAGCTGCTGGCGGAGCTGCGCGACGCCGAGCTGCTGGAGGAGCCCCGGGTGCGCGCCGCGGTGGACGAACTGCTGGCGGCGGAGCGGGAGTCGGTGTTCCTGCGGCTGGGCGAGCTGATCGACGAGTGGCTGCTGCCGGTCCCGCTGACCGGTCCCGAGCTGCGGATGCGTGGCGGCACCTACGTCGCGGTGCCGGACCTGTACTGGCCGGAGGCGGGCGTGGCGGTGGAGGTGGACTCGGAGCTGCGCTGCGTCAGCGAGGGCGAGGCGGCCTGGGTGCGCGGCGGGCAGCACCGGATGGAGTACCTCGGCGTCCGCGTGGTGTACGTGTCGGGCCTGCGGCTCGCCACCGAGCCGGACGTGGTCGGCGGCGAGCTGCGGGAGGCCTTCGTGGCGGGCGGGGAGGACGTGGTGGAGCTGGTGGTGACGGAGCGCTGACCCGGGGGCTCAGCGGACGACCGGCGTACCGGTCAACTCGACGCCCGCCGCGCGCAGTTCCGCCAGCGCCCGCTCGGTGGTGGCGGCGGCGACCCCGGCGGTCAGGTCCAGCAGCACCCGGGTGGTGAACCCTTCGCGTGCGGCGTCCAGCGCGGTGGCCCGCACACAGTGGTCGGTGGCGATGCCGACCACGTCGACCTCGGTGACCTGGCGCTCGCGCAGCCAGGCGGCCAGCGTGCCGCCGTTCTCGTCCTCGCCCTCGAAGCCGCTGTAGGCGGCCGCGTACGCGCCCTTGGAGAAGACCGCCTCGATCGCCCCGGAGGTGACCGAGGGGGCGAAGTTGGGGTGGAAGCCGACGCCCTCGGTGCCGGCCACGCAGTGCTCGGGCCAGGAGTGGACGTAGTCGGGCTCGGCGGCGAAGTGCGGACCCGGGTCGATGTGGTGGTCACGGGTGGCGACGATGTGGGCGTAGCCGGGGGTGGCCTCGGCGATCAGGTCGGTGATCGCGGCTGCGACCTCGGCACCGCCGGCGACGGCCAGGCTGCCGCCCTCGCAGAAGTCGTTCTGCACGTCGACGACGATCAGGGCCCGGTGCATGGCTGGCTTCTCTCGTAGCGGGTCGATAGTGGGGTCGGGGTTGAAACTTTAGGGAGTGACGCGCGTAGGCGGAAGGGTGTTCGCCGTTCCGCGGGCGCGTTCCGCCCACTGCGCCGTGGTCGCGCTCCTCCGGTGGGTCCTCAGGCCCGCGGTTCCGGCGCCAGGTGGTACAGCTCGGTGGTGATGACCGGCTCGCCCCGGGAGAGCTGGGTGGCGGACAGCGGCAGCGCGGCGCGGGCGGCCAGGTGGCGCTCGCGGGCGGCGGCGAGCGGCTCGCGGCCGACCACCTCGCCCTTGTGGATCAGCGGCACCTGCAGCAGGTGCGGCTCCAGCTCGGCCGGGACGGGGCCGGTGCCGACCACCTCGGCCTCGGCGACGCCGTCCGCGTCGGGCCGGCGGGCCGCCCACTTGCGGCCGCCGACGCTGCTCTTGCCGCCGGCCGAGCGCTTGGCGACCGGCTCCAGCGGCCCCTCCGGGCTGGTGGCACGGGCGACCAGCTTGTAGACCATGGCGCAGGTGGGGTGGCCGCTGCCGGTGACCAGCTGGGTGCCGACGCCGTAGCCGTCCACCGGGGCGGCGGCGAGGGCGGCGATGGCGTACTCGTCGAGGTCGGAGGTGACGATGATCCGGGTGTCGCGGGCGCCGAGCTCGTCGAGCTGGCGGCGGACCCGGTGGGCGAGCAGGGTCAGGTCGCCGGAGTCGATCCGGACCGCGCCCAGCTCGGGCCCGGCCACCTCGACCGCGGTGCGGACCGCCTCGGCCAGGTCGTAGGTGTCCACCAGCAGGGTGGTGCCCCGGCCCATCGAGTCGACCTGGGCGGTGAAGGCGTCCCGCTCGGTGTCGTGCAGCAGGGTGAAGGCGTGCGCGGCGGTGCCGGTGGTGGGGATGGAGTAGGTGAAGCCGGCCTCCAGGTCGGAGGTGGCGCCGAAGCCCGCCACGTACGCGGCGCGCGCGGCGCTGACCGCGGCCCGCTCGTGGGCGCGCCGGGCGCCCATCTCGATCACCGGCCGGTCGCCCGCGGCGGCGGTCATCCGGGAGGCGGCGGCGGCGATCGCCGAGTCGAAGTTGAGGATGGAGAGGATCACCGTCTCCAGGATCACCGCCTCGGCGAAGCTGCCCTCGACGGTGAGCACCGGCGAGCCGGGGAAGTAGACCTCGCCCTCGGGGTAGCCGCGCAGGTCGCCGGTGAAGCGGTAGTCGGCCAGGAACCGCAGGGTGGCGTCGTCGACGACCCGCTGGTCGGCCAGCCAGTCCAGCTGGGGCGTGGTGAAGCGGAAGTTCTCCACCGCGTCCAGCACCCGGCCGGTGCCGGCCAGCACGCCGTAGCGGCGGCCGTCGGGCAGGCGGCGGGTGAACACCTCGAAGACCGAGCGGCGGTGCGCGGCGCCGCTGCGCAGGGCGGCCTGCAGCATGGTGAGCTCGTAGCGGTCGGTGAGCAGCGCGGTGGAGGGCTGCGCGATGGTGGCGTCCATGGGGACGATGGTAGCACCACTTAGCGTCAGAGTGACGATATCTCGGGCCGGATCGACCCGGATTCGCTCCTGCGTCCCTCGGATGGAAGCATGAGTCGGGGAAAGCCAAGGCCAACGAGGAGAGTCAGCCCGTGAGTGTCGCGCCGGTGGAGATCGAGCGCCCGGAGGTGGAGAGCGTCCCGGTGACGGAGCCCGACACGCCCTGGGTGACCATCGTCCACAACGACCCGGTCAACTTGATGAGCTACGTCCAGTACGTCTTCCAGGCCTACTTCGGGTACCCGAAGGACAAGGCCCGGCAGCTGATGATGGAAGTGCACACCAAGGGCCGGGCGGTCGTCTCCAGCGGAACCCGCGAGGAGATGGAACGCGACTGCCAGGCCATGCACGGCTACGGCCTGTGGGCCACTCTCCAGCACGACTGACCACCATTACCAAGGACTGATTCAAGACTCATGGCTGGGTTGTTCGAGAGCGCCGGTGGCGGCGGCGCGGCGATCGCGCTGGACGAGGTCGAGGTCTCCATCCTGCGCTCGCTCGAGGTGCAGATGCTGGAACTGATCGGCCCGGGCCCGGGCGGGGAGAGCGGTGATCCGCTGGCCGCGCTGTTCGCCGAGGGGCCGTCCGAGGCGCCGGACGACCCGGCGCTGCTGCGGCTGTTCCCCGACGCGTACGGTGCGCCGGGCGAGCCGGTGGATGCGGAGACGGCGGAGATGGCCGCCGAGTTCCGCCGCTACACCGAGCTCGACCTGCGCGCCCGCAAGCGCGAGGACGTGCTGGCCGTCGTCCGCGCCCTGGACGGACTGGGCGGCGAGGGCGGGGTGCTCAAGCTGGCCGGCGAGGACTGCCTGCGCTGGCTCGGCGCCCTCAACGATCTGCGGCTCGCCCTCGGCACCCGCCTCGAGGTCACCGAGGACGAGGAGCAGGGCCTCTACAACCTCCCCGACGACGACCCGCGCAAGCCGCTGGTGATGGCGTACCTGTGGCTCGGCGCGATGCAGGAGAGCCTGCTGGAGGCGATGGCCGGCTGAGCCGCCGCCCGACGGTTCCTCATATGTCGCTCAGATACTCACCGGTATCCGGACGGTCCGTGCTTCACTGCCCTGCATGGCACAGCAGCTTGAGAACCGGGTGACCGACGCCGACGAGGGCGAGGAGGGCTACGAGCGCGGGCTCGGCGGCCGGCAGATCCAGATGATCGCGATCGGCGGCGCGATCGGCACCGGGCTCTTCCTCGGCGCCGGCACCGCGATCTCCAAGGCCGGGCCGAGCCTGCTGCTCAGCTACGCGGTGGCCGGCCTGGTGATCTTCGTGATCATGCGGGCACTCGGCGAACTGCTCACCTACCGGCCGGTCTCCGGCAGCTTCGCGGAGTACGCCCGCGAGTTCCTGGGCCCGTTCGCGGGGTTCGCGACCGGCTGGACGTACTGGCTGTTCTGGGTGGTCACCGGCATGGCCGAGACCACGGCGGCCGCGGTGTACGTGCGCTACTGGGCGCCGGGCGTCCCGCAGTGGCTGAGTGCGCTGGCCTTCCTGGTGGTCCTCTACGCGGCCAACCTGATCTCGGTGAAGCTGTTCGGCGAGCTCGAGTTCTGGTTCTCCATGGTCAAGGTGACCGCGATCATCGGCATGATCCTGATCGGGGTCGGGGTGCTGACCCTCGGCTTCGGCGACGCCGGGCAGAGCGCCTCGCTCACCCACCTGTGGGCCGGCGGCGGCTTCTTCCCGCAGGGGATCGGCGCCACCGTGATGACCCTTCAGATCGTCATGTTCGCCTACTGCGGCGTGGAGTTGGTGGGCGTCACCGCCGGGGAGAGCGCCAACCCGGAGCAGACCCTGCCCCGGGCGATCAACACCCTGCCGTGGCGGATCGCGCTGTTCTACGTCGGCGCGCTGCTGGTCATCCTCGCGCTGGTGCCGTGGACCGAGTTCCGGCCCGGCGTCAGCCCGTTCGTGGTCGCCTTCGGGCGGGTCGGCATCCCGGCCGCCGCCGGCATCGTCAACTTCGTGGTGCTCACCGCCGCGCTCTCCTCCTGCAACTCCGGGATGTACTCCACCGGCCGGATGCTGCGCGACCTCGCGCTGCGCGGCGAGGCGCCCCGGATGCTCACCGCGCTCAACCGCCGCCGCACCCCGGCCGCCGCGATCACCCTGTCCTGCCTGCTGATGGGCGTCGGCGTGGTGCTCAACTACCTCGTCCCGGCCCGGGCGTTCGAGTACATCACCGCGGTCGCCACGGTCTGCGGACTGTGGACCTGGGCGGCCATCCTGCTCAGCCAGATCCGCTACCGGGCGGCCTGGCAGGGCGGCCGGCTGCCGGCACCGGCCTTCCGCGCCCCGGGCGGCCTGTGGCGCAGCCGGGCCGCGCTGGCCTTCCTGGCCGCGGTGCTGGTGCTGATCGCCCTCGACCCGGCGAGCCGGATCTCGCTCTACGTCTTCCCCGGCTGGGCGCTGGCCCTGGCGGTCGGCTACCGGGTGCTGGTCCGGCGCGATCCGCAGGCCGTCCGGGGCGGCGGCCGGCCGCCCGTCCACGCCGGACCGGCGCCCGAGAGCGGCTCGCTATCCTGACCCGCATGCTGACCATCACCCGAGAACTGCGCGACCGGATCGTCGCCCACGCCCGCGCGGACCACCCGGACGAGGCCTGCGGCGTGGTCGCGGGTCCGGCCGGCAGCGGACGGCCCGAGCGGTTCATCCCGATGCTGAACGCGGCCCGCTCGCCCACCTTCTACGAGTTCGACTCCGGCGACCTGCTGAAGCTCTACCGCGAGATGGACGACCGGGACGAGGAGCCGGTGGTGGTCTACCACTCGCACACCGCCACCGAGGCCTACCCCTCGCGGACCGACGTCAGCTACGCCTCCGAGCCGTTCGCCCACTACGTGCTGGTCTCCACCGCCGAGGGCACCGGGGAGGACGACCCGTACCAGTTCCGCTCGTTCCGCATCGTGGACGGTGTGATCACGGAGGAAGACGTCGAGGTGGTGGAGGCGTACCAGGGCTGAGTCGTCCACCCTCCCGGGGCCCGCCGGAGCCGCGCGCGGTGCGGCCCGGCGAGCCCTCTTCTCGCCCACTGGTACACGGACGCCCGGATGGCGAGACGTGGATGTCGGTCGGGGGTCGGGAATCTATACGATGAGCCCATGCGTTCCGTCGATGTGAGCAACCAGGCCCCAGGCATCCGCCTCGTGGCGCGCCTGCACGTCGACCTGTGCCGGCTCGCCAGCGCGATCTGTCCCCGCGTGACGGAGCAGCCGGCCGGCGCCGCCGACGCCTGCTGACTTCGCCGCCGTCCGCCAGTCCGCCCCGGCGCCCGGGGCCCTCCCCGCCTGCCGCGCACCGCGCCGGCACCCCGAACTCACCTCCACAGGAGCGCAGTCATGGCCATCGAGGTCCGCATCCCGACCATCCTCCGCAGCTACACCGACGGCGCCAAGGCCGTCGAGGGCGCCGGCGCCAACCTCGGGGAGCTCATCACCGACCTCGACGCCCGCCACCCGGGCATCGCCGAGCGCCTGCTCGACGGCGGTGAGCTGCGTCGCTTCGTCAACGTCTACCTCAACGACGAGGACGTCCGCTTCCTGAGCGGCATCACCACCGAGGTCGCCGACGGCGACAGCGTCACCATCCTCCCGGCCGTCGCCGGCGGCATGCGGTAATGCGCTACGACAGCCCGATCGACGCCGTCGGCAACACGCCGCTGGTCCGGCTGCCCCGGCTGTCGGCCGCGGTGCCGGGCAACGAGGACGGCCTGGTCACCCTCTGGGCCAAGCTGGAGGACCGCAACCCGACCGGCTCGATCAAGGACCGCCCGGCCCTGCACATGATCGAGCGGGCCGAGGCGGACGGCCGGCTCACCCCGGGCTGCACCATCCTGGAGCCCACCAGCGGCAACACCGGCATCTCGCTCGCCATGGCGGCCAAGCTCAAGGGCTACCGGATGGTCTGCGTGATGCCGGAGAACACCAGCGAGGAGCGGCGCGAGCTGCTCCGCATGTGGGGCGCCGAGATCATCTCCTCCCCGGCCGCCGGCGGCTCCAACACCGCCGTCCGGATCGCCAAGGAGACCGCCGCCGAGCACCCCGACTGGGTGATGCTCTACCAGTACGGCAACCCGGACAACGCCGGCGCGCACTACGCCGGCACCGGCCCCGAGATCCTCGCCGACCTGCCCACCGTCACCCACTTCGTGGCCGGCCTCGGCACCACCGGCACCCTGATGGGCGTCGGCCGCTACCTGCGCGAGAAGGTCCCCGGCGTGCAGATCGTCGCCGCCGAGCCGCGCTACGACGACCTGGTCTACGGCCTGCGCAACCTGGACGAGGGCTTCGTCCCCGAGCTGTACGACGCCGAGGTGCTCACCACCCGCTTCTCGGTCGGCTCCGCGGACGCCGTCCGCCGCACCCGCGAGCTGCTCCAGCAGGAGGGCATCTTCGCCGGCGTCTCCACCGGCGCCATCCTGCACGCCGCGATCGGCGTCGCCCGCAAGGCCGCCAAGACCGGCGAGCGGGCGGACGTGGTCTTCGTGGTCGCCGACGGCGGCTGGAAGTACCTGTCCACCGGCATCTACACCGCCGAGTCCACCGAGGCCGCGGTCGAGGCGCTGCAGGGCCAGCTCTGGGCCTGACACCCCCGCATCACCCTTCGAAGGCGCGGTACCCGGATCCGGGTACCGCGCCTTCGCGCTGTGACAATCCGGGATTTGTCCGTTTCCTGTGACGATCCGGTCACGTTCCGTCGACCGCGCAGGTCGGCGGGGCGGCGCCCGGGGGACGCCGGGGAGGCTGGGAGCGCACCCGGATCGCCGTCACCCGGAGGTGACCCGCCATGGCCGGCAACGAGCTCTGGTCGTACGTCGAGATCGCCCGCCACATCAACGTGCAGGCCGAGACCGTCCGCAACTACCGTCGGCACGGCCTGCTGCCCGAGCCCGACCTGGTCGACCCCGGCGGTCATCCGCGCTGGTACGCCGACACGATCCGGGTCTGGGCGCGCAACCGGCCGCGCCGTCGCTGACCCTCCCACCCCCGTCCGGCGGCCCGCCCCGATCTGGTGATTCCAACCACAGCCCGGCACGGGGACGGGGGCAAAGTGCCGCCCGGCCCTTACCCTCGACAGGCGAACACCGTGCTACCAGCAGGTAGTGCGGGCCGCTGCGAATCATGACCCATCGGGGCGGGGAAGGGCTCGGCATGAAACTGACCGTGGTGGGGTGCTCGGGTAGCTTCCCGTCCGCCGACTCGCCCTGCTCCAGTTACCTGGTGGAGGCCGAGGGAACCCGGGTGGTGCTGGACCTCGGCAACGGTTCGCTGGGCGCCCTGCAGAAGTACGCCGGCCTGTACGAGATCGACGCCGTCCTGCTCAGCCACCTGCACGCCGACCACTGCGTCGACCTGTGCGCCTACTGGGTGGCCCGCAACTACCGGGTCGAGGGCTGCCCCGACCCCGTCCCCGTGTACGGCCCGGCCGGCACCGCCGAGCGCCTGGCCCGCGCGTACGACATGCCCGAGGAGCCGGGCATGAAGGAGGTCTTCGACTTCCGCACCCTGCACGACGGCGCCGTCGTCGACATCGGCCCGCTGCGGATCACCGCCGTCCGGGTCAACCACCTGGACGCCGAGGCGTACGGCTTCAAGGTCGAGCACGCCGGCCGCAGCCTGGTCTACTCCGGGGACACCGGCCACTGCCCCGAACTGGTCGAGCTGGCCCGCGGCGCCGACCTGTTCCTGTGCGAGGCCGCCTACACGGACGGCAAGGAGACCTACGAGTCGATCCACCTCAACGGCCGGGAGGCCGGCGAGCACGCGGCCGCCGCCGGGGTCGGCCGACTGGTGCTCACCCACATCCCGCCGTGGACCGACGCCGAGCGCAACCGCCGGGACGCCGCCGCCGCCTTCACCGGGCCGGTCGAGCTGGCCCGCCCCGGAGCCGTCTACGAGCTGTGAACCGGGGTGAGCCAGCGCCGGTAGCGCGGCTCGCCCCCGGTGGTCGCCGCCCGGTACAGCTCCGCCAGCCGCTTGGTCAGCTCGCCTTCCTCCGAAGGGAGTTCACGCCCGTCCAGGGAGGCCACCGGCACCACGCCGGCCGCCGTCCCGCAGACGAACACCTCGTCCGCCGCGTACAGGTCCGAGCGCAGCAGATTCTCCACCCGCACCGGCACGCCCAGGTCCCGGGCCAGCGTCAGCACGGTGTCCTGGGTGATCCCCTCCAGCGCGCCCGCACTGGCCGGCGGCGTGCGCAGCACACCGTCGCGGACCGCGAACACATTCTCCGAACTGCACTCGCTCACCGAGCCGTCCGAGGCCAGCAGCAGCGCCTCGTCGTACCCGGCGTCGGTCGCCTCCCGCCGCGCCAGCGCCGAGTTCAGGTACGGGCCGGTGCCCTTGGCGGCCGGCGGCACCGCGTTCGGGTCGTTGCGGCGCCAACTGCTGGTCATCAGCCGCAGCGCCCGCCCGCCCAGATAGTCGGGCCACTCCCAGCTCGCGATCACCGTGTCGGTCGGGGAGTGGCGCATGTCCAGACCCATCGACCCGTACCCGAGGAACGCGAAGTGCCGCACGTAGCACGACTGGTGGCCGTTGGCGCGGACCAGCTCCAGGGTGGCGCCGGTCAGCTCCGCCACCGAGTGCGGCAGCGGGATGCGCAGCATCCGGGCGCTGCGCTCCAGCCGCCGCAGGTGCTCGGGCAGCCGGAACACCGCCGGCCCCTCCGGCGTCGGGAACACCCGGGTGCCCTCCAACACTCCTGTGCCGTAGTGCAGCCCGTGGGTGAGCACGTGCACCTGCGCCTCGTGCCAGGGCACCAGGGCGCCGTTGAACCAGATCGTGGAAGCCTCGGGAATCGCCATGCCGCCCATCGTGGCCGCCCCCGCACCGCTCCGGGAGGCCACGGCGGGCGCCGGATCCGGCCATGGCCGGGAGCGGAGCCGCCGTCTCGGATGCCGGAATCCGCGGTCCGGATCCCGGCGGCGACACTAGGGTCCGGGAGGATGGAGACCTCGGCCGCCGGCACCGACCTGTACGCCCGGCTGCTCGCCGGACCCGGCCGGACGCCGGACGAGATCAGGGACGAACTCGGCTGGGACGAGGACGAGTTCACCCGGGCGCTGGCCGAACTGCGGGAGCTCGGGCTGCTCCGGCCCACCACCGCCACCCCGAGCGGACTGGCCCCCGTCCCGGCCGGCACCGCGGTGCGCCGACTGCTGGCCGACGCCGACGCGCACCTCGCCGAGCTGTACGAACAGGCCCGCCGCAGTCGCGCCGCGGTCGAGCGGCTGCACACCGACTACCTGCCGCTGCGGCCCGACGCAGCCCACGAGCTGGTGCGCGGCGCCGACCGGATCGCCTCCCTCCTGGAGGACGCCGCCCGCGGCGCCCGCACCGAGGCGCTCTCGCTGCGGCCCCGCCAGGACCACTCGCCCGCCGCCCTCGCCGGGAAGCTCGCCCGGGAGCGGATCGCGCTGGCGCACCGGGTCGAGCTGCGCACCGTCTACCCCGCCGCCGCGCTGCACCAGCCCGCCGTGGTGGCGCACGTCCGGGAGCTGACCGCGGCGGGCGCCAGGATCCGGGTGGCGCACACCCTGCCGCTGTGGCTGATCGTGGTCGACACCGACCTGGCGGTGCTGCCCGCGCCCGGGGAGGCCGGGGCGGCCGCCGTGGTGGTGCGGGATCCGGCGGTGGTGGGGGTCGTGCGGGAGCTGTTCGAGCACTTCTGGGCGGGCGCCTGGGTGCCACCGGAGCTGCTCGGCCGGGCGGCCCCGGACGACCGCCACCGCGAGGTGCTGCGGCTGCTCGCCGCCGGGCTCACCGACCAGGCGATCGGCCGGCAGCTGGAGATCTCCGAGCGCACCGTGCGGCGGCTGGTCGCCGACCTGACCGCCGACCTGGGCGCGCAGTCCCGCTTCCAGGCGGGCGTGCACGCGGCCCGCCTCGGCTGGATCTGAGGGCCGCGGAACACGGACGGACCCCGCCCTGAGCAGCTGGGCGGGGTCCGTACGGCGAGGGTCAGGCCTTGGTCGCTTCCTCGATCGAGGAGTCGTCGTCACGACCGGGGGTCTTCAGGTCGAACTTGACGATCGCGAAGCGGAACACCGTGTAGTAGATCGCCGCGAAGACCAAGCCGATCGGGATGATCAGCAGGGGGTGGGTGGCCTTGCTGAAGCCGAGTGCGTAGTCGATCAGGCCGGCTGAGAAGGTGAAGCCGGCCTTTACTCCGAGTGCCCAGGTGACCGCCATCGAGACGGCGGTGAGCACCGCGTGGATGACGAACAGGACCGGGGCGATGAAGAGGAAAGCGAACTCGATCGGCTCGGTCACACCGGTGACGAAGGAGGTCAGCGCCAGCGACATCATCATGCCCATGACCGCCTTGCGTCGCTCGGGGCGGGCGGTGTGCGCGATGGCCAGGGCGGCGGCCGGCAGCGCGAACATCATGATGGGGAAGAAGCCGGACATGAACTGCCCGGCGGTCGGGTCCCCGGCGAAGTAGCGGGTCAGGTCGCCGTGCACCACGGTGCCGTCGGGCTTGGTGAAGTCGCCGGTCTGGAACCAGGCGTAGGAGTTCACGAACTGGTGCATGCCGACCGGCAGGAGACCGCGGTTGAGCAGGCCGAACGCGCCCGCACCGAACGCGCCGGCACCGATCAGGCTGTTGTTCAGGTGCCCGATGGCGTCACCGATCGGGCCCCAGGCGACGGCGAAGACCAGGCCGACAGCAGTACCGACGAAGGCCATGATGATCGGGACCAGACGGCGGCCGTTGAAGAAGCCCAGCCAGTCCACCAGCTTGGTGCGGTGGTACTTCTGCCACAGCACGGCGCTGAGCAGACCGATCACGATGCCGCCGAGCACGCCGGGGTTCTGGTAGGTCGCGGGAACCCACTTGCCGTCCGCGATGTGGCCCTCGGTGATCGGGAACGCGGTCAGTACGTTCTTGTAGACCAGGAAGCCGACCAGTGCGGCAAGCGCGGTGGAGCCGTCGGCCTTCTTGGCGAAACCGATCGCGATGCCGACCGCGAAGAGCAGCGGAAGGTTGTCGAAGACGGCGCCGCCGGCGGTGGTGAACACCGCGGCGATCTTGTCCCAGCCGAGCCCGTCCTTGCCGATCACGTTGTCCTGGCCGAGGCCGAGCAGCAGACCGGCGGCCGGCAGGACGGCGATCGGGAGCTGGAGGCTGCGGCCGATCTTCTGCAGGCCCTGGAGGACGTTCTGGCCGAGCTTCTTGCCGGGCTTGGGGGACGGTGCCGCGGCGGGCGCCGGAGCCTGCGCAGTCGTACTCATGGGGGTGGTTCCTAACGACAGGGCGCCTCGGTGGGAGTGGTGCATCGGGGACCGAACGCGCGGACTGGTCTACACCACAAGTGGTGTAGACCAGTTTTGTAACACGTGGGGAGGGGGTGGGGAACCCCGGGAAGGCGCGCAGCTGGGAAGCGCTATGAAATCGAAACCTTCCTTAGGATTGGCGATCTTCATTACCCGCTGTAGCAATCTTTTGGCGAGTCGCTCAACAAAAGGGATCGCCGGAATTCACGCCTTGGTGACGTCCTCGACGTCCTCGTCGTCCTCGCGACCGGGGGTCTTCAGGTCGAACCTCACGATGATGAAGCGGAACAGGGCGTAGTAGACCGCCGCGAAGGCCAGGCCGATCGGGACGATCAGCCACGGTTTGGTGGCCAGGCTCCAGTTGAGCCCGTAGTCGATCACGCCGGCCGAGAAGCTGAAGCCGTCGTGGACGCCCAACCCCCAGGTCACGCCCATCGAGACGCCGGTCAGGATCGCGTGCACCACGTACAGCGCGGGGGCGATGTAGGCGAAGGAGTACTCGATCGGCTCGGTGATGCCGGTGACGAAGGAGGTCAGCGCGACCGAGGTCATCAGGCCGTAGATCTCCTTGCGGCGGTGCGGCTTGGCCGAGTGGGCGATGGCCAGGGCGGCGGCCGGGAGCGCGAACATCATGATCGGGAAGAAGCCCGAGGTGAACTGGCCGGCCGTCGGGTCGCCCGCGAGGAAGCGCGGGATGTCGCCGTGGATGATCGTGCCGTCCTTCTCGTAGTCGCCGAACTGGAACCAGACGAAGGTGTTCACCAGCTGGTGCATGCCGATCAGCAGCAGCATGCGGTTGGCCAGGCCGAAGATGCCGGCGCCGGTGGAGCCCAGATCGGAGAGCCACTGGCTGAAGTCGGTCAGGCCGGTGCCGATCGGCGGCCAGGCCCAGGCACCCAGGCAGCCGAGGCCCAGACCCACCAGGGCGGTGATCATCGGGACCAGTCGGCGGCCGTTGAAGAAGCCCAGCCAGTCGACCAGCCTGGTGCGGTGGAAGCGGACCCACAGCCAGGCCGACAGCAGGCCGATCAGGATGCCGCCGAGCACGCCCGGGTTCTGGTAGACCGCCGCGGCCGCCTTCTTGGAGTTGAAGTCGATGCACTGGTTGCCGATGATCTGGCCGGCGCACTTGCTGGTGTCGGGGAAGGCGTGCAGGACCGCGAAGTACACCAGGAAGCCGACCACCGCGGCCAGCGCCGTGGAGCCGTCCGCCTTCTTGGCCATGCCGATCGCGACGCCGATGCAGAACAGCAGGGGCAGGCCGAGCGAGGAGTCCAGCAGGGCGCCGCCGGCCGCCGCGAAGACCTTGGCGACGTTGTCCCAGCCGAGGCCGTCCTTGCCGAAGACGTCCGGCTGGCCGAGCCGGTTGAGGATGCCCGCCGCGGGCAGGACGGCCACCGGGAGCTGCAGGCTGCGGCCCATCTTCTGCAGACCGCCGTAGAAGGTGTGCCACCACGTGGTCTGATGTGCCGTGGCGCCCGCTGAACTCATCGTGGCCCTCCCGGTCCCGGTGCGGCGGCCCAGGAACACCGGCGGCGCGTGCGGCGTTGTCCCGAGTGCACCTAGAATTGGTGTAGACCACTTTTGGGGCAGTGCGGCGGCCGCCGGGTGTCCAAGATCCCGATGACCGCCATCCTGGAGCGCGGCCGGAGGGTACCGCTCGCCGAGCTAGCCCAAATGTGGACTAACGTGGCATACCGACAGAAACCGTGCCATCTTCGGCAGTGACCCTTCCCCAGCCGCGGCCGGGGGCATGCCCAGCACACCGCAGTACGGCACCCGGCGACCGACCGCCGACGCGCCGACACAGAGGGAGAAAGACCTATGGCCAGCAAGGCTGAGAAGATCGTCGCCGGTCTCGGCGGTATCGACAACATCGACGAGGTCGAGGGCTGCATCACCCGCCTGCGCACCGAGGTCCACGACGCCTCCCTCGTCGACGAGGCCGCGCTCAAGGCCGCCGGCGCCCACGGCGTGGTCAAGATGGGCACCGCGATCCAGGTCGTCATCGGCACCGACGCCGACCCGATCGCCGCCGAGATCGAGGACATGATGTGAGCTGAGCCCACCGGCTCGCCGCACCACGGCCCAACGGCCCAGCGCGCCACGGCCCGCCCGCCCCGCCCCCGGGGACGGCGGGCCGTCGCCGTACCCGGGCGGGTTGTCGCCGTACCCGGACGGCCCGCCGGACCCACTACGCTCGACGGCATGTCACGCATCGACGGCCGCACCCCCGACCAGCTCCGCCCCATCACCATCGAGCGGGGCTGGAGCAAGCACGCCGAAGGCTCCGTCCTCATCTCCTACGGCGACACCAAGGTGCTCTGCACCGCCAGCGTCACTGAGGGCGTCCCCCGCTGGCGCAAGGGCAGCGGCGAGGGCTGGGTCACCGCCGAGTACTCCATGCTCCCGCGCGCCACCAACACCCGCGGCGACCGCGAGTCCGTCAAGGGCCGGATCGGCGGCCGCACCCACGAGATCAGCCGCCTGATCGGCCGCTCCCTGCGCGCCGTCGTCGACCACCGGGCCCTCGCCGAGAACACCATCGTCCTCGACTGCGACGTTCTCCAGGCGGACGGCGGCACCCGCACCGCCGCCATCACCGGCGCCTACGTCGCCCTGGTCGACGCCGTCTCCTGGGCCCGCGAGCGCAAGCTGCTGCGCGCCAAGGGCCAGCCCATCACCGGCGGCGTCAGCGCGGTCAGCGTCGGCATCATCGACGGCGTCCCGATGCTCGACCTCCGCTACGAGGAGGACGTCCGGGCCGAGACCGACATGAACATCGTCTGCACCGCCGACGGCCGCTTCGTCGAGGTCCAGGGCACCGCCGAGGGCGCCCCCTTCGACCGCGACCTGCTCAACCGGCTGCTCGACCTCGGCAGCCTCGGCTGCGCCGAACTCGACGAGATCCAGCGCAAGGCCCTGGAGGCCTGACTCGCCCCCCGGTGGGGCTGAACGGTGGTCAGCCGCGGCCGGGCTGCGGGCACGTGCTGTACACGACGCGCCCGCAGCCCGTACCGTTCGGCGAGAGACCTCTCCCGCCCCCACGGAGGACCACCGATGCAGCCGGCGCTCAGCATCAACCGCTCCACCGCGCTCGCCGCGGCCGCGCTCGTCCTGATCCTCCCGCTCAGCGCCGTCAGCTGCTCCGCCGCCCAGAAGGCGATCGACTGCGGCAACACCGCCCTCAGGATCAGCACCGACATCACCCAGGTCGGCACCGCCTTCAACAACGCCGACAACGACCCGGCCGCCGCCGGCCGCGCGCTGCAGCAGCTGAAGACCGACCTCGACCAGCTCGGCCGCAACTCCGGCGACGCCGACGTCAGCAAGGCCGTCACCGACCTGCAGAACCAGGTGACCGCCCTCCAGAAGGCCGCCGACACCAACCAGGCCCCGGACCTCAAGCCGCTCGGGGACGCCGCCGCCAAGCTCACCAAGGCCTGCACCGGCTGACCCTGCGGCGTCGATAGGCTGGGCGGCATGACTACCCGACGCCTCGTCCTCGCCACCCGGAACCAGCACAAGGTCGCCGAGCTCCGCGACATCCTCGGCGCCGCCGGACTGGACGTCGAACTGGTCGGCGCCGACGCGTACCCCGAGGTGCCGGACGTCCGCGAGACCGGCGTCACCTTCGCCGAGAACGCCCTGCTCAAGGCGCATGCGCTGGCCCGCGCCACCGGACTGCCCGCGGTCGCCGACGACTCCGGCCTCTGCGTGGACGTACTGAACGGCGCCCCCGGCATCTTCTCCGCCCGCTGGGCCGGCAAGCACGGCGACGACCGCGCCAACCTCGACCTGCTGCTCGCCCAGCTCTCCGACATCGACGCCGAGCACCGCGGCGCCCACTTCGCCTGCGCCGCCGCCCTCGCCCTGCCCGACGGCACCGAGCACGTGGTCGAGGGCCGCCTGCTCGGCACCCTGCGCACCGCCCCCGCGGGCGACGGCGGTTTCGGCTACGACCCGATCCTCCAGCCGCTGGGCGAGAGCCGGACCTGCGCCGAGCTCACCCCCGCCGAGAAGAACGCCATCAGCCACCGCGGCCAGGCCTTCCGCGAGCTCGCCCGAATCCTCCCCGACCACCTCGGCTGAGCCGGCGCCCCGAGCGCGACCGAAGGCCCGCCGGAGGGTCAGCTCTACCTCCAGCGGGCCTTCGATTCACAGGTCAGTGAGAGTGCGGCCTGAGGGATTCGAACCCTCACGAGATTTCTCTCACGAGCTCCTAAGGCTCGCGTGGCTGCCGTTACACCAAGGCCGCAGGTGAAGACGTCCCCGCCATGCTACTTGGCCCGCCGGTGCCGCTGCACCACCCTTTCCCGGCACCCCGAACTCTCAGGAAGCGGTCCGCTCCCTCCGGTTGCGCCCGCAGTACGTCGGGGTGCCGCGCATCTCGCAGGAGTCCGGTCGGCCCGTGTGCACGAGCATCGCGCGCAGCCGTTCGCCTGGTACGCGGTAGCTCCCGGGTGGGCGGACGACGAGGACCTCGTTCGGCCTGCGCCGCGGTCCGGTCTGCTGTCCGCGCGCATGGGCCTGCCCCGTGAAGTGCCCGGTGTCGATTCGGTGGTGCCGTTTGCCCGGGTAGCTGTGGGTGTCGTCGGCGAGGGGGTGCCGAGCCAGCGCAGCACCTCGATCACGCTGGTCGACGCGGTGGCCGGCGGCAGGGCGGAGTGGCCGGCGGCCGGGTTCGCGGGCCGGGTCGGCGGTTTGGGAACGGGGTCTGACGGGGTGGCGGTTCTGATGCAGTTGGTACAGACCTGTTGACTCAAGTGGTCCAGACCTTCTAAGTTCGGCGCAACTTCCCCCACATGCGTACGCCCCCCACCGGCATGCGCGCGACACTCTCTCCCGGAGGACCGAGTGTTGATCCGTACCACGACGGGGCGGCGTCCCACCGCTGCCCGCCGTCGCACGAGTTCCGGCCGCCGGGCGGGGATCGCCGCCACGGCTGCCGCCGGGCTGGCCGGCCTGCTGGCCGCCACGCTCGGGGCGTCGCCCTCGGCGGCCGCCGTCGACAACCAGTCCTGTCGCCCGGACGGCATGTACACCACGCCGGGCGTGAACGTGCCGTACTGCGACGTCTACGACACCGCGGGCCGCGAGAAGATGGGCGCCGACCACCAGCGCCGCATCATCGGCTACTTCACGGGCTGGCGCACCGGCAAGGACGGCACGCCCGCCTACCTGGTGAACAACATTCCCTGGGACAAGGTCACCCACCTCAACTACGCCTTCGCGCACATCGGTTCCGACAACAAGATCTCGGTCGGCACCGACGGTCCGAACAATGCGGCCACCGGCATGGAGTTCCCGGGCGTGGCCGGTGCGGAGATGGACCCGAGCCTGCCGTACAAGGGCCACTTCAACCTGCTGAGCAAGTTCAAGAAGCAGTACCCGAACGTCAAGACCATGGTCTCGGTTGGCGGTTGGGCCGAGACCGGTGGCTACTTCGACGACAGCGGCACCCGGGTCTCCTCGGGCGGCTTCTACAACACCACGGTCAACGCCGACGGTTCGGTGAACCAGGCCGGCATCGACACCTTCGCCGCCTCGGCGGTCGACTTCGTCAAGAAGTACGGCTTCAACGGCGTCGACATCGACTACGAGTACCCGACCTCGATGAAGGACGCGGGCAACCCGCTCGACGCCTCGATCTCCAACGCCAAGCGCGCCTCGCTGGTCAAGGGCTACGCGGCGCTGATGAAGACGCTGCGCGAGAAGCTCGACCGGGCCGGCGCCGCGGACGGCAAGTACTACCTGCTGTCGGTGGCCGCGCCCTCCTCGGGCTACCTGCTGCGCGGTATGGAGACCTTCCAGGTCACCCAGTACCTGGACTACGTCAACATGATGTCGTACGACCTGCACGGCGCCTGGAACAAGTACGTCGGCCCGAACGCCTCGCTGTACGACGACGGCAAGGACGCCGAGCTCGCCGCGGCCAATGTCTACGGCACCTCGCAGTACGGCGGCATCGGCTACCTGAACGCCGACTGGGCCTTCCACTACTTCCGCGGCGCGATGCCGGCCGGCCGGATCAACCTGGGCCTGCCGTACTACACCCGCGGCTTCAAGAACGTGACCGGCGGGACCAACGGCCTCTGGGGCACCGCCTCGTCCTCGACCTGCCCGGCCGGTTCCGGGCTGACCAGCTGCGGCGACGGCGCGGTCGGCATCGACAACCTCTGGCACGACCTGGACGACAACGGCAAGGAGGCCCCGGCCGGCTCCAACCCGATGTGGCACGCCAAGAACCTGGAGGCCGGCGTCGTCCCGGACTACCTGTCGAAGTACGGGCTGGGCGACACCGCGCTGCAGGGCAGCTACACCCGCAACTACAGCTCCGCGCTGGTCGCCCCGTGGCTGTGGAACGACACCAAGAAGGTGTTCCTGTCCACCGAGGACGAGCAGTCGGTCGGCGCCAAGGCCGACTATGTGGTCGACCAGGGCGTCGGCGGCGCGATGATCTGGGAGCTCGCCGGCGACTACAGGTGGGACGCCGCCGCCAACGGCGGCAAGGGCGAGTACGTGCCCGGCTCCACGCTGACCTCGCTGATGTACGACAAGTTCAAGTCCGCCCCGGCGTACGGCGCGACCCGCTCGACCGTCCCGCTGCCCGCGCAGACGCTGCCGATCGACGTGTCGTTCACCAACTTCGCGCTGGGCGACTCCAACTACCCGATCAACCCGAAGATCCACATCGTCAACAACTCCACGCTGACCCTGCCGGGCGGCACCGAGTTCCAGTTCGACTACGCCGACTCGGCTCCGGGCAACGCCAAGGACCAGTCCGGGTTCGGGCTGACGGTGATCCGGCAGGACCACACCGCGGCCACCAACGTGGGCGGCCTCAAGGGTGCCTACAACCGTGTCTCGGTGAAGCTGCCGTCCTGGCAGTCGCTGGCCCCGGGCGCGTCGGTCGACATCGACTTCGTCTACTACCTGCCGGTCTCCACGCCGGCCAACTGGACGGTCGACGTCGGCGGCACGCTGTACGGCCTGGCGGGCGACTACACCCGCGGGGCCGCCGGCTCGACCTCCTCGCCGAGCCCCTCGCAGTCCGCGAGCCCGTCGGCCTCGGCCTCGCAGTCGTCGAGCCCCAGCCCGAGCGCCAGCGCCAGCGCCTCCGCGTCGCAGTCGGCGAGCCCGTCCGCCTCGGCCAGTGCGTCGGGCGGCAGTTGCACCGCGCCGAGCTGGAGCGCGAGCGCGGTCTACGCCACCACCGGAACCAAGGTGTCCTGGAAGGGCCGCACCTACAGCAACAAGTGGTGGACCACCAATGAGGACCCCTCGACCACCGGTCAGTGGGGCGTGTGGAGCGACCTCGGTCCCTGCTGACCCGAGGTGACGGACGGCGGTGGCGGTCGACCCGGTCGGGGGGTCGGCCGCCATCGCTGCGCCCCGGACCGGCCGGGAAAAACCGCTGGCCGCGGCGGCGGCCGGGACCGGAGGATGAGGGCGCCCGCGCGGACGTTCCCGCGGGCGATGTCGAGCAGAGAGAAGGAACGCGGTGGAGCCGCTGAGGCGGGTGCGGGCGGCGTTCGACGACCGGACGCTGGTGGTCTACCAGGCGTACCCGGTGGAGATCGCCGAGGCGGCGCTGGCGGCGGGCACCTTCGTCGCACCGTTCAAGCGCGAGCGGATGACCTGGATCAAGCCCTCGTTCCGCTGGATGATGTACCGCAGCGGCTGGGCCGGCAAGGCCGGCCAGGAGCGGGTGCTGGCGGTGCGGATCGACCGCGAGGGCTTCGAGTGGGCGCTGGCGCACGCGTGCCTGAGCCACCACGACCGGGAGCGGCACGCCTCGGCCGCGCAGTGGAAGAACTCGCTGCGACAGAGCCCGGTGCGGATCCAGTGGGACCCGGAGCGCTCGACCCGGCTCGGGGCGCTGCCGCACCGGGCGATCCAGGTCGGGCTGACCGGCGAGGCGGTCGGGCGGTACGTGGACCGGTGGATCACCGGCCTGGAGGACGTGACCGAGCGGGCGCACCGGGTGCACGCCCTGGTCCGGGAGGGCCGGCTCGCCGAGGCGGACGCACTGATCCCGGCGGAGCGCCCGTACCCGCTGCCCGAGGCGATCGCCGAACGGATCGGCGCCACCGGCTGAGCGAGCGACGGCCCCGCCACCGGCCCCGGCCGGAGCCGGGGCCGCAGCGGGATCAGGCCGATTCGATCTTGAGGTCGCGCAGCAGCTTGGCGACGTGGCCGGTGGCCTTGACGTTGTACAGGGCCCGCTCGACCTTGCCCTGCTCGTCGACGATCACCGTGGAGCGGATGACGCCCTGGTAGGTGCGGCCGTAGTTCTGCTTCTCGCCGTAGGCGCCGTACGCCTCCAGGACCGCGTGGTCCGGGTCGGAGAGCAGGGTGACCCTCAGGTCCTCGGTCTCCCGGAACTTGCCGAGCTTCTCCGGCTGGTCGGGGGAGATGCCGAGCACGTCGTACCCGGCGCCGGCGAAGACCTCCAGGTTGTCGGTGAAGTCGCAGGCCTGCTTGGTGCAGCCCGGCGTCAGGGCGGCCGGGTAGAAGTACACGATCACCTTGCGGCCGAGGTGCTCGGCGAGCGAGACCTGCTTGCCGTCGGCGTCGGACAGGGTGAAGGCGGGCGCGGTGTCGCCCGCCTGAAGACGCTCACTCACGATGGAGACTCCTGGACTCGGTGGTCGTACCACGGCCAAACCTACCTCTGTTGGTGGGTGGTGCTGCGCGGGCACGGGGGTGAGCTGACAGACTGGTGGGCGTTGACCACGGACCGGACAGAGCATGAAGAGGGGTGGCCCGAGTGGCGAGCACGAAGGACCAGTCGACGCGGACGACGGCCCAGATCGAGGCGGACATCGTCCAGGCCCGCGACCGGCTCGCGTCGAACCTGGACGAGCTCGCGATGCGGGTGCACCCGGCGTCGGTCGCCGCGCAGGCCCGGGCCCGGCTGATGGCCTCGGTCGAGCAGAAGGCCGGCCGGGCGTACGTCGCGGCCAGCGGCGCGATGGAGCGGGTGACCGCCGGCTTCCGCGACGAGAAGGGGCAGCCGCGGCCCGAGCGGATCGTGCCGGTCGCCCTGGTCGGCGTGGGCGTGGTGCTGCTGATCGCCTCCGCCCGCCGCCGCCACAAGGACTGAGCGGGGCCCGGGGGGCCGGGTGCGGGAAGCGGGGTCCGACCGTCCGGTCGGACCCCGCATCCGTGGGCCGGGCCGATGGGGCGTCCGGGGTGCCGGGCGGGTACGGTCGGGGCGTGAGCGAGAACGACACGACGACCACGCGGCACGCGACCGCGCACGAGGAGCAGATCCGGCACGACCGGCTGGGGGAGAAGCTCCCGATCCGGATGCTGCACGACCGGGTGCTGGTGAGGACCGAGACCGGCGAGGGCGAGCGCCGTTCGACCGGCGGCATCCTGATCCCGGCCACCGCGGAGCTGTCCCGGCGCTGCGCCTGGGCCGAGGCGGTGGCGGTCGGCCAGAGCGTGCGCTCGGTGGAGCCGGGCGACCGGGTGCTCTACGACCCGGAGGACAAGCTGGAGGTCGAGGTGCGCGGCGCGACGTACGTGCTGCTGCGCGAGCGCGATCTGCACGCGGTGGCGGCCGGCCGCTTCGGCGACACCGAGGGCTCGACCGGGCTCTACCTCTAGGTCGGACAGGTCTCAGGGGGACGGGGAGGCCGGCGCCGCGCTGGGCGCGGCGGCGGCCGGTTCCGCGGTGGTGGCCGTCCGGCTGGGCGACGCCGGCGGGGGTGCGCTCGGGCCGGTCGGGGCGCTGGGGGAGGGCGCGGGGGTGCCCGAGGGCGCGGTCGGGCCGGGTGCGGCCGGGGCCGTGGTGGACGGGCCGGGCGCGGGGCTGGGGGGCTCCGGCGGCTGGGTGTTGCCGCGGGTGGGCTCGAGGTCGAAGGACTGGATGCGGCCGCCGCGCAGCGCCTCGGTCATGTAGGCGGTCCAGATCAGGGTGGGGAAGGTGCCGCCGTTGACCCGGGAGTACCCGGCCGTGCCGGCCAGCGTCTCCTTGGCGTGGGTCTTCGGATTCTCGCGGAACAGCCCCACGGCGGTGGCGAGTTCGGGCGTGTAGCCGGCGAACCAGGCGGACAGGTTGCCGTCCGTGGTGCCGGTCTTGCCGGCCGCGGGCCGGCCGAGGGCGAGTGCGGCGGCGCCGGTCCCGCGGGAGCTGATGACGTCGCGCAGCACGTCGGTGACGGCGTCCGCGGTGCCGCGGGAGACGGCGGTGCGGGCCGGGTGGCCGGGCAGCGCGGGGACGGCGCCGAGGCCGGGGCGCTCCAGGCGCTGCACCGTCCACGGGGCGATGGCCTGGCCGTGGTTGGCCAGGGCGGCGTACACCGCGGCCAGGTCGACGGCGCTGGGGGTGGCGGTGCCGAGCGTCATCGAGGGGTTGGCCGGGTCGAGGCCGCGCACGGTGGCGGGCAGCCCGAGCCGGATCGCGGTGTCGCGGACGGTGGGCAGGCCGGCGTCCGTGCCGAGCTGGGCGTAGACCGAGTTGACCGAGCGGGCCATGGCGTGCCGCAGGGTGATCGGGCCGTAGTCGGTGGAGTCCTCGTTGGGGGGCGCGTACGCGCCCGGGCCGCCGACCACTTGGCGTCCGCTGGTGCCGTCGTAGACGGTCTGGGTGGTGATGCGGCGCCCGTCCTGGGTGGTGCGGGCGGAGTCCAGGGCGGCGGCCAGGTCGATCGGCTTGAACGTGGAGCCGATCTGGTTGTCCTGGCGCAGCGCGTCGTTGTACGGCTGGGCGGCGTAGTCGGCGCCGCCGTAGGCAGCGACCACCCGGCCGGTGGCGGGATCGACCGAGGCGCCGCTGACCCGGATGTCGGTGTCGGTGGCCGGCCGGGCGGCGGGGTCGAGCTCGTCGGTGAGTTCCTGGCGGACGGCGCGGACCAGGGCGTCCTGCCGGGTCCGGTCGAAGGTGGTGGTGATCTTCCAGCCGCCGGCCTTGAGGGTGGCGGCGTCCAGGACCCCGGTCTTGGCCAGGTAGTCGTCGGCGATGTCGACCAGGTAGCCGGCCTGGCCGCCGAGGCTCTTGGCGGGCTGCGGGTCGATCGGCTCGGGGAAGGTGAGGGCGGCCCGGGCGGGCTGGTCGAGGAAGCCGAGCTGCACCATGCCGTCGAGCACGTAGCCCCAGCGGGCGATGGCCTTCTCCCGGTTGGCCGGGGTCGCGGTGCGTACGTCGTACGCGCTGGGGGCCTGCAGCAGGGCGGCGAGGTAGGCGCTCTGCGCGGTGGTGAGGGCGGTGGCGTCCACGCCGTAGTAGGCGCGGGCGGCGGTCTGGATGCCGTACGCGTTGCGGCCGAAGTAGCTGGAGTTGAGGTAGCCGGCCAGGATGTCGCCCTTGGAGCGCTGCTGGTCGACCTTGAGCGCGATGAACAGCTCCTTGGCCTTGCGGGAGACGGTCTGGTCCTGCGTCAGGTAGTAGTTCTTGACGTACTGCTGGGTGATGGTGGAGCCGCCCTGCAGGCCGTCCGCCGAGCCGCGGGAGAGGTTGAGCCAGGCGGCGCGCAGCATGCCCTTCAGGTCGATGCCCTTGTTGCGGTAGAAGCTGCGGTCCTCGGCGGAGACCACGGCGTGCTGGGTGTCGGCCGGAATCCGCTCGATCGGGATGTCCTCGCGGTTGACCGTGCCGGTGCGGGCCAGCTCGGTGGTGCCGTCGGACCAGTAGTAGACGTTGCTCTGGGCGACCGCGTGGGCGTTGGCGTCGGGCACCGGGACGAGCAGGTAGAGGGTGACGAACCCGGCGATGCCGAGCAGCAGCAGTCCGAGCAGGCCGCCGACGGTCATCCGCCAGGTGGGCAGGAGCCGGCGCCAGGGAGGCAGGGCGCGCCGGAGGGTCCGGCGGGGGTGCTGCTGGGTCATGTGGCCGATTATGACGGCATTGGTGCGGCATGGGTGTTTTGACGGTGATTCAGTGGCTTGATTCCACGTGCGGCGCGCCCCCTGCGGCGCTACGGTGAAAGGTGACAACCGCATAGCGCGCACGCAGCACGGTCCAGCTCCGCCCGCCACCCGGTACCCCCGGGGTCCGCCGGCCGGAGCCGCTGGGGGCTGCCCGCACGCCCGCCGCCGGCGGGGGGCGCGGGCCGCGCTCCGCCCCGGCATGCCCCGATGCCCGCGCGCACAAGTCGACAAGGAGACACCATGGCAGCGAAGCTGCGGCTCAGGCCTCCGGAACCGGGCACCGCCGGGCTCTACCTGGCGGTCGCCCGCGGCGCCTTCCGGCGCTACTCGACCTACCGGGCCGCCACCCTGGCCGGCGCCGTCACCAACACCGCCTTCGGCTTCATCCTCGCCTCCACCTTCCTCGCCCTGTGGCGGGCCCGCCCCGGCCTCGGCGGCTACGACACCACCCAGGCCGTCACCTACATCTGGGTCAGCCAGGCGCTGCTGGTCACCGTCGCGGTCTGGGGCGGCGGCTTCCAGGACGACGTCCAGGAGCGCTTCCGCAGCGGCGACATCGCCGTCGACCTCTACCGCCCGGTCGACTTCCAGGGCTGGTGGCTGGCGTCCGACCTCGGCCGGGCCGGCTTCCACCTGCTCAGCCGGGGCGCGCTGCCGGTGCTCGCCGGGGCGCTCGCCTTCGACATCCGGCTGCCCACGTCCGTCACCGTCTGGGCGGTCTTCCTGCTCTCGGTGCTGCTGGCCGTGGTGGTCAGCTTCGGGCTGCGCTTCCTGGTCGCGCTGACCGGCTTCTGGCTGCACGACTCCGAGGGGGTGCGGGCGGTGATGCTGGTGGTGGCGATGTTCTTCTCCGGGATGCTGCTGCCGATCACGCTCTTCCCCGGCGCGCTCGGCGAACTGGCCGCCGTCCTGCCCTGGTCCGCCCTGGTCCAGATCCCCA
This sequence comes from Kitasatospora cinereorecta, assembly GCF_024172095.1. Lineage (GTDB taxonomy): Bacteria > Actinomycetota > Actinomycetes > Streptomycetales > Streptomycetaceae > Kitasatospora > Kitasatospora cinereorecta. The sequence continues at coordinate 632,616 of NZ_JAMZDX010000003.1, forward strand.
CCGACCTGTTCCTGGAGCACCGCACCGGCGGCGCCGTGCTCGGCGCGCTCGGCTTCCAACTCGGTTGGGCCCTCGCCCTGCTGGCGGCCGGCCGGGGCCTGCAGCTGCTCGCCACCCGCAAGGTGGTGGTGCAGGGTGGCTGACACCCTCGCGGCCCGCACCGGCTGGGCTTTGCGCTCCTGGTGGCTGGTGGCCGGGATGTGGACCCGGTCGATCATGTCCTACCGGGTCTCGTTCGTCCTGATGCTGCTCGCCAACACCGCGGTGACCTTCCTGGACTTCGTGGTCCTGATGCTGATGTTCCGTCACACCGACCGGCTCGGCGGCTGGAGCCTGCCCGAGATCGGCTTCCTGTACGGCACCTCGACCGGCGCCCTGGGCGTGGCCAACCTGCTGGTCGGCTCGATCGACGGCCTCGGCGACCGGATCCGGGTCGGCACCCTGGACACCGTGCTGATCCGGCCCGCCCCGGCCCTGGCCCAGCTCTGCGCCGAACGCTTCTCGCTGCGCCGCGTCGGCCGGCTGGCCCAGGCCGCCGCGGTGCTGGCCTGGTCGCTGACCGCGCTCCCGGTGCACTGGACTCCGGGCCGGGTACTGATGGTGCCGCTCCTGCTGCTCTGCGGCTCGGTCATCTTCGGCGCGATCTTCGTCGGCGGCGCCACCCTGCAGTTCTGGTGGGGCGAGGCCAAGGAGCTGCAGAACTCCCTCACCTACGGCGGCGCGACCCTGCTCCACTACCCGCCGACCGTCTTCGCCAAGGAGCTGGTGGCCGCCACCGTCTTCGGCGTCCCGCTCGCCTTCGTCAACTGGCTGCCCGCCCTGTACGTGCTCGACAAGCCCGACCCGCTCGGCCTGCCCGAGGCCTTCCGGTTCGCCGCCCCGCTCGCCGCCGCCCTCGCCGCCACCGCCGCCGGCCTGCTCTGGCGGGCCGGTCTGCGCGCCTACCGCGGCACCGGCAACTGACCCCGCACGGCAAGGAGTCCGCCATGGGAATCATCGAGGTCCACAACGTCAGCCGCACCTTCACCGTCCGCACCAGGGCGGGCCGGCTGCGCCGCGAGAAACGCGAGGTCCGCGCCGTCGACGGACTCGACTTCACGGTCGAGGAGGGCGAGTGCGTCGGCTACATCGGCCCCAACGGCGCCGGCAAGTCCACCACCATCAAGATGCTCACCGGCATCCTCGTCCCCACCGGCGGCCGGCTGCGGGTCGCCAGCGTCGACCCGGCCCGCGAGCGGGTCGGCCTGGCCCGCCGGATCGGCGTGGTCTTCGGCCAGCGCACCACCCTGTGGTGGGACCTGCCGCTGCGCGACTCGTACGAGCTGGCCCGCCGGATCTACCGCATCCCGGACGCCCGCTACCGGGCCAACCTGGAGCGCTGCGTCGAACTGCTCGAACTCGGCGCCCTGCTGGACACCCCGGTGCGGCAGCTCTCGCTCGGCCAGCGGATGCGCGGCGACCTCGCCGCCGCCCTGCTGCACGACCCGCAGGTGCTCTACCTCGACGAGCCGACCATCGGCCTCGACGTGGTCTCCAAGTCCCGGGTCCGGGCGTTCCTGCGCGAGGTCAACACCCTGCAGCGGACCACCGTGCTGCTCACCACCCACGACCTCACCGACATCGAACAGCTGTGCCGCCGGGTGATGGTGATCGACCACGGCCGGGTGGTGTACGACGGCGGCCTGGAGGGCCTGCACGCGGCCGGGGAGAGCGAGCGCACCCTGGTGGTCGACCTCGCCGAGGTGTGCGCGCCCATCGAGGTGCCCGGCGCCCGGGTGGTCCGCACCGACGGGCCGCGGCAGTGGCTCGCCATCCCCGCCCGGGCGAGCGCCGCGCCGGTCCTGGCCGCGGTCGCCGCGCGCTACCCGCTGGTGGACCTGTCGGTGCGCGAGCCCGCCATCGAGGACGTGATCGCCCGGATGTACAGCTCCTCCGAGGCTCACCCGAAGGGAGCAACGGTGTAACCGTCGGTGACCCCCGGGAGTTGACACCTCCGTGACCCCGCCCGCTCCCGACATCAGCGTGGTGCTCGTCCTGCACGACACCGCGCCCCGCCCCGCCGCCTCCCTCACCTCGCTGGTCGCGCAGACCATCGGCCGCCACCGGATGGAGGTGGTCGTGGTCGACGCCGGTGCGGTCGGGGGCGGCGGGGCGGAGGCGGCCCGGATCGCCGCCGGGCACCCGGAGCTGTTCCGCACCGTCCGGCACACCGGCCCGGGCGGCCCGGCGGCCGCCGCCGACCTGGGCACCGGGCTGGCCCGCGGCCGCTACCTGCTCCCGCTCGGCGCCGGGGACCGGCTCGGCCCCGAGGCGCTGGAGCGGCTGGTCGCGGCCGCCGACCGCTGGCACTCCGACGTGGTCGTCCCCCGCCAGACGGACCAGCACGGCCGGCCGGTCCCGGCCCGGCTCTTCGACCGCAGCCGTGAGTCGGTCACCTTCACCGACTCCGCGCTCGCCTGGTCGCTGGCCGACACCAAGCTGCTGCGCCGCGAGCTGATCGAGCGCCACGGCCTGCGCCGCCGCGCCGGCCTGCCGCCCGGCGCCGAGCAGCCGTTCGCCCTCGCCGCCCTGCTGCACGCCCGCACCGTCTCGGTCCTGGCCGACCAGGACCTCTACCACCTGGCCCCGGACGCCGACCCGTTGCCCGGGCCGATGGACCGGCTGCGCGCCGTCCGAGCCCTCCAGGAGCAGCTCGACGCCCTCGCCCCGCCCGGCCCGGTCCGCGACGCGGTGCGCGCCCGGCACTTCTCCGACGACCTGCCCGGGCTGCTGCGGGCCGGCTACCTCGCCGAGTCGACCGCCACCCAGCGCCGGATCGCCGAGGAGATCGGCCGGCTGCTCGACCGGCACTGCCCGTCCGCGCTGTTCGCCCGCCTCGCCGTCTCCGACCGGGTCCGCCTCGCCCTCGCCCGCCGCGGCGAACTCGCCGCCCTGCGCACCCTGGTCCGGTACGAGGCCGCCCACCCCGCCCCGCCCGTGGTCCGCCGCGGCGGCCGGCTGTACGCCGCGTACCCGGCCTTCCGCGACCGCCGACTCGGCCTGCCCGACGCCCTGTTCGAACTGCCCGCCCGGCGGCCCGCCCCCACCCCGACCTGGCGGCGGGCCGCCCGGCTGGTGCCCCCGCAGGTCCGCCGCGGCCTGCGCGGACGCGCCGCACGGCTGCGCCGGGCCGCGAACGGCGGCCCGGGGACGGGCACCCGATGATGGACATCTGCGTGGTCGGCCTCGGCGCCGTCGGACTGCCGCTGGCCGTCCACCTCGCCGCCCGGGGCCACCTGGTCACCGGCACCGACGCCGACGGCGAGGTGGTCACCGCCGTCGCCGCCGGACGCCCGCCCTTCCCGCACGAGGCCGACCTCGCCGAGCTGCTCGCCGCGACCGCCGCCGACGGACGGCTGCGCGCCACCACCGACACCGCCGCGGCGGCCGTCGGCGCCGCCGCCGTGCTGATCGCCGTCCCGCTCGCCGCCGGCCCCGACGGCGACCCGGACTTCGCCCCGCTGGACGCCGCCACCGACGCCGTCGCCGCCGGCCTGCGCGCCGGCACCCTGGTCGCCTACGAGACCACCCTGCCGGTCGGCACCGTCCGCGGCCGCTTCGCCCGCCGTCTGGAGGCCGGCTCCGGCCTGGTCGCCGGACGCGACTTCGCCCTGGTCGCTGCCCCCGAACGGGTCCGCAGCGGACGGGTCTTCGCCGACCTGCGGCACTCCCCGAAACTGGTCGGCGGCATCGACGAGGACTCCACCCGGCAGGGCGCCGAGTTCTACCGGGCCGTCCTGGACTTCGACCCGCGGCCCGACCTGCCCCGCGGCAACGGCGTCTGGGTGCTGGAGTCCGCCGAGGCCGCCGAGTTCGCCAAGCTCGCCGAGACCACCTACCGGGACGTCAACGTCGCCCTGGTCAACCAGTTCGCGCGCTACGCCGACCGGGTCGGCGTCGACCTCGCCGAGGTGATCGACGCCTGCAACTCCCAGCCCGACACCCACCTGCACCGCCCCGGCATCGCGGCCGGCGGCCACCGCATCCCGGTCCACCCCAGGCTCTACCTGTGGAACGACCCGCACGCCACCGTGGTCCGCGCCGCCCGCGAGGCCAACGAGACCGTCCCCGGGTACGCGGTCGGGCTGCTCCAGGGCGTGCTCGGACCGCTGGACGGGGTCGCCGTCCTGGTGCTCGGCGCCGCCTACCGCGGCGGGGTCAAGGAGACCGCCCACTCCGGGGTCTTCCCGCTGGTCGAGGCGTTGCGGGCGGCCGGCGCCGAGGTGCGCGTCCGCGACCCGCTGTACGCCGCGGACGAGCTGGCCGCGCTCGGCCTGCCCCCGGACGAGGGCAAGCCCGCCGCCGCCCTGGTCGTCCAGGCCGACCACCCCGAGTACCGCGACCTCGGCGCCGCCGACTTCCCCGGCGCCCGCGTCCTGCTCGACGGCCGCCGGATCACCGACCCCGACCGCTGGGAGGGCGTCCGCCGGATCGTCCTCGGCGGCGGGTGAATCCTCCGGGGCGCGGGGAACCGTGACGCCGACCCGCGAGGCCGACCCGGGAGCGGCCGACCCGACCGGATCGATCCACCCCGGGAGCGGCCCGTTCCCCGGCCACCCCGCGTTAGCGTGTCCCCGTGAGCGTCGAAGACATCGCCCCCGGGGTCAGCTTCACCGCCGCCGACGAGGAGAAGCGCCGCGGCGTCCGCCGCATGAAGGCCTTCGCGACCGGCCTGCTGGCCTTCGCGACCCTGGTCTTCGCCCTGGCCACCTGGGCCCGGGCGGCCAGCGCCGGCTCCTGGGCCGGCTACGTCGCGGCCGCCGCCGAGGCCGGCATGGTCGGTGCGCTCGCCGACTGGTTCGCCGTCACCGCACTGTTCCGGCGCCCCCTCGGCCTGCCGATCCCGCACACCGCGATCATCCCGACCAAGAAGGACGCCTTCGGCCGGACCCTCGGCGACTTCGTCGGCGACAACTTCCTCTCCGCGCCGGTGGTCCGCGCCCGCCTCGCCAAGATCGGCATCGCCCGCCGGTTCGGCGAGTGGCTGGCCGCCCCCGGCAACGCCGAGCGGGTCACCCGGGAGGCCGCCGCCGCGCTGCGCGGCGTGCTGGCCGTACTGCGCGACGAGGACGTCCAGGCCGTGATCGGCGAGGCGATCACCCGCCGGGCCGCCGCCACCTCGGTCGCCGAACCGGCCGGCCGGCTGCTCGGCAAGGTGGTCGCCGACGGCGGCCACCACGGCGTGGTCGACCTGGTCGCCGTCCGCGCGCACGCCTGGCTCACCGCCCACCACGCCGACGTGGTCGACAAGGTCACCGCCAAGACCCCCGGCTGGACCCCGCGCTTCCTCGACCAGCAGGTCGGCGAACGCGTCTACAAGGAACTGTTGCGCTTCGTCAGGGACATCCGCGACGACCCCGACCACCCGGCGCGCGAGGCGATCGACAACTTCCTCGCCGACTTCGCGGCCGAGCTGCAGCACGACCCGGAGACCATCGCCCGGGTGGACCGCGCCAAGGCCGACCTGCTCGCCAGACCCGAGATCCAGGGCCTGATCGACTCCTCCTGGGGAGCCGTCCGCACCCTGGTGCTGGGCGCCGCCGAGGACGAGGACAGCGAGCTGCGCCGCCGCCTGCGCGACGGCCTGCGCTCCTTCGGCGGCCGGCTCGCCACCGAGCCGCGCCTGCAGGCCAAGACCGACGGCTGGCTCCAGGACGCCGCCCAGTACGTGGTGGAGACCTACCGCGACGAGATCACCGCGCTGATCTCCGAGACCGTCGCCGGGTGGGACGCCGACGACGCCTCCCGCAAGATCGAGGCCAACGTCGGCCGCGACCTGCAGTTCATCCGGATCAACGGCACCGTGGTCGGCGCGATGGCCGGCCTGCTGATCCACACTGTCGCGGTCGCCCTGGGCGGCTAGCGACCCGCCGACGCGGTTAGCATCGGGATCTACGCGAGTTGACAAGGAGAACCACCGTGGCCGTACCCAGCGGGATCGAGGCGTTCATCGCCGGCATGCCGAAGGCGGAACTGCACGTCCACCACGTCGGCTCGGCCTCGCCGCGGGTGGTCGCCGAGCTCGCCGCCCGCCACGCGGACCGCACCAAGGTGCCCACCGACCCGGCGGCGCTCGCCGAGTACTTCACCTTCACCGACTTCGCCCACTTCATCGAGGTCTACCTCAGCGTCGTCGACCTGATCCGCGACGCCGAGGACGTCCGGGCGCTCACCTACGGCGTCGCCGAGGACATGGCCCGGCAGAACATCCGCTACGCCGAGCTGACCGTCACCCCGTACTCCTCCACCAACCGCGGCATCCCGGACGTCGCCTTCATGGAGGCGATCGAGGACGCCCGCAAGTCCGCCGAGAAGGACCTCGGCGTCGTCCTGCGCTGGTGCTTCGACATCCCCGGCGAGGCCGGCCTCGCCGCCGCCGACGAGACCGCCCGCCTCGCCGTCGACCTGGCCCCCGAGGGCCTGGTCTCCTTCGGCCTCGGCGGCCCCGAGATCGGCGTGCCCCGTCCGCAGTTCAAGCCGTACTTCGACCGCGCCCGCGCGGCCGGCCTGCACAGCGTCCCGCACGCCGGCGAGACCACCGGCCCCGAGACGGTCTGGGACGCGCTGCGCGTCCTCGGCGCCGAGCGCATCGGCCACGGCACCCAGGCGGTCCACGACCCGGCCCTGATCGACCACCTCGGCGAGCACCGCATCCCGCTGGAGGTCTGCCCGACCTCCAACATCGCCACCCGCGCCGTCGACCGGATGGAGAACCACCCGATCAAGCAGATGGTGGACGCGGGCCTGCTGGTCACCGTCAACAGCGACGACCCGCCGATGTTCGGCACCGACCTCAACACCGAGTACGCCGTCGCCGCCCGCCTGCTCGGCCTCGACGAGAGCGGCGTCGCCGCCCTCGCCCGCAACGCCGTCGAGGCCTCTTTCCTCGACCCCGCCGGCAAGGTCCGGCTCACCGCCGAGATCGACGCCCACCTCGCCGCCTGGCCGAAGGGCTGACCCCCGCCCCAGTCTGCGCCCGCCCGAACGGACACCCCGCACGCCCGGGCGCAGACTGGGAAACACAGGCCACGAGGACCCTTCCGGGAGGTGGCCGATCATGCGTACCCAGGCAGCCACCCTGGCCGGGGCGGTGTCAGCGGCGTTATTGGCGCTGGCGACCGCCTGCGGCACCAGCAGCGGCGGCAGCGGCTCGACGCCGACCGGCGCGCCGTCGTCCGTCACCACCCCGGCGGCCGTCGCCACCGTGACCGCGACCGTCACCACGACGACCCGCGCTCCCACCGCCACGGCCACGGCACCCGCCTCGCCGGCGCCCTCCGCACCGGCCGTCGCCACGCCCGCCGCCGACCCGGCGGCCACCGTCCGCGGCTACTACGCGGCGATCAACGCCCACGACTACCCGACCGCGTGGGCGCTCGGCGGCCGCAACCTCGACTCCGACTACGCGCACTTCGCGGCCGGCTTCGCGGACACCGCCTCCGACGCCGTCACCGTGGACGGCGTGCACGGCGGCACCGTCGACATCCACCTGCACGCCGTGCACACCGACGGCAGCACCGCCGACTACGCCGGCAGCTACACCGTCTCCGGCGGCGTGATCGTCCGGGCCTCGGTGCGGCAGGTGGGCGGCAGCAGCCCCTCCGCCCCGGCCGTGGCGCCCGGCACCGGGTCCTTCAACCCGGCGGTCACCCAGGACACCATCCAGTCCACCATCTGCGTCAGCGGGTGGACCGCGACCGTCCGCCCGCCCGCCTCCTACACCGAGCCGCTGAAGAAGGCGCAGCTGGCCGCCTCCGGCCGGGCCGACCAGGACCCGTCGCACTACGAGGAGGACCACATCGTGCCGCTGGAGCTCGGCGGCGCACCCCGGGACCCGGCCAACCTACGGCCCGTTCCCCAGGCCGCCGCCGACCGGGACGACGCCCTGGAGAACAGCCTGCACGCCGACGTCTGCGCCGGGCGGACCACCCTGGCCGACGCCCAGCAGCAGATCCTTCAGGCCAAGGCGGGCGAGGGCTGAAGGGCCGGTTCGCGGTGCAGCAGGGCGCGTTCGGCGCTGGTCCAGACCGAGGTGGTGAGCAGGTAGAGCCCGGCCGCGAGCGGTACGAACGCGGCGAACACCACCGTGCCGAACGCCAGGTAGCGCAGGACCGCGGCCCCCGGGGCGGCGGGCAGCGGCGTACGGGCGGCGCGGCGGAAGTTGACGTACCCGACGGCGGCCAGGGCCGCGTACAGCACGCCGAAGACGGCCAGCTGTGCGGCGGAGTGGGCCTCGGTGACGTGCAGGCCGAGCGGGACGCCGGCCAGCCGGTGGCCGAGCAGGTCGTTCGGGGTGGTGAACAGGCGGTACATCACCGAGAAGAACGGAATCTGGGCGAAGGCCGCCAGCAGCCCGGAGAACGGCGAGGACTGCTCGGTGCGGTAGAGCTCCGCCAGGGCGGCGTTGAGCTTCTCCGGCCGGCCCTTGTGGGTGCGGCGCAGTTCCTCGATCCGCGGGGCGAGCCGGGCGCGAGCCTTCTCACCGCGGGCGGCGGAGCGGGCCAGCGGGTGCAGGGCGAGCCGGACGGCGACGGTGAACAGGACGATCGCGAGCGCGGTCGGGACGACGGTCGCAAGGGCGGCGACCGCGTCGTGCGCGAGGCGGACGACGGGGTCGAGTACGGCGAGGACGGACATGGTGAGCGAGCCCTCCGGGGTCTCGTGGAAGTGAGAGGTCGGCGGAGGGCGGCCGCGGCGGGGCCGTACGCGGCCGTACGGGGATGACGTACGGAGGTGACGTACTGAGCGGGGTTACGCGGCCGCCGGGGCCGCGCCGGGCGCCCTGGGGCGTCGGCGGCCCCGGGCGTCCGGGTCGCGCTGGGGGAGGAAGGCCGTGCGGTACGCACGCCGGCGCAGCGCGCCGTCGCGGACGGCGGCGGGGGCGCGGGCCCCGAGCAGGCGGCCGGCGGCGAGGGTGCCCGCCACCGCGCCGGCCAGCAGGACCAGGGCCGCGGCCGCGGCGACGGCGGTGAGGGCGCCCGGACCGAGCAGCAGCTCACCGGTCAGCAGCCGGAACACACCGAGGAGCAGCGCGACCAGGGGCACGGCTGGACCTCCTCGGGTGTGACGGAGCGACGGTTCGCCGTCGATGCTACGACACGCCGACGGCGGACGGGAGGAGCACTTTCGGCACCGGTTGTGCGGTCGCGGCTCAGGGCAGCCGGATCACTCGGCTGGTGGCGTCCGAGGCACGGGCCGCCTCCAGGACGGTCAGCGTGGCGACGGCGTCCCGGGGGTCGACCGGCGGCGGGGTGCGGCCGGCCAGCGAGGTGACGATCCCGGCGTAGTAGGCGGGGTAGTCGCCCGGCTCGGTGGCCACCGGGGCGGCCTGCTCGTCGGTGCCCAGGGTGCCGTGGTGGGACGGGTCCTCGACGCCCCACGGAAGCCCGTCGCTGGGGCGGTGGCCCGCCTTGAGCGCGTCCTCCTGCGGGTCCATGCCGAACTTCACGTAGCCCGCACTGTCCCCGAGCACCCGCAGGCGCGGGCCGCCGAGCGGGGCCAGGGCGCTGGTCCACAGGTGGGAGCGGACACCGGAGGCGTGGGTGAGGGCGAGGAACGCGTCGTCGTCCACCACGGCGCCGTCGCGGCGGGTGTCGATCTCGGCGTAGACCGAGTCGACCGGGCCGAACAGGCTCAGCGCCTGGTCGACCAGGTGGCTGCCCAGGTCGTACAGCGTGCCGCCGACCTCGGCCGGGTCGGCCAGCTCGCGCCAGCCGGGCTTGGGCTTGGGGCGGAACCGCTCGAAGCGCGACTCGAAGCGGTGCACCCGGCCGAGCACGCCCTCGGTGACCAGCTTGCGGACGGTCAGGAAGTCGCCGTCCCAACGGCGGTTCTGGAACACCGAGAGCAGGGTGCCGGTCTTCTCGGCGAAGTCGCACAGGTCGCGCGCCTCGGTCGCGGTGGCCGCCAGCGGCTTGTCCACCACCGTGGCCAGCCCGGCCAGCAGGGCGGCGCGGGCGAGCGGCACATGGGTGCGGTTCGGGGAGGCGATCACGACCAGGTCGAGCCGGTCCGGCTCGGCGAACAGCTGCTCGGGGGTGTTCAGGACGCGGGCACCGGGGTGCTCGCGGTGCAGCTGGGCGCGGCGGTCGGGGTTGGCGGTGACCACCGCGTCCAGCTGCAGTCCGGGGGTGGAGGCGATCAGCGGGGCGTGGAAGGCGGCGCCGGCCAGGCCGTAGCCGATCAAGCCGACGCGGAAGGAGGAGACGGAAGCGCTGGTCATGGCACCACTCAACCACGCAGCGCGGCGAAATCCCGAGTCCGGCGAGCTCCGGCCGTGCCGCCGCCGGGTCGGTCAGCGGGCGCCGGCGCGGCGGGCGTGGGAGCCCCGGCGGCGGGTGATCACGGCGACGGCCGCACCGGCCAGCAGGAAGGCCGAACCGACCGAGAGCATGAGGCCGTTGGCCCAGGACGAGCCGGTCTGGGCCAGCTGTCCCGCGACCGGGCGGGCGGCGGTGTCGGACGGCCCGGCGGGGGAAGCGGTGGTGGGGGTGTCGGCGGCAGCCAGGGCAGGCTGTGCGGCGGCGGGCTGCGCGGCCGGGGTCGACGCGGTAGCGGTGGCGGTCGCGCCGGCGGCGGCCGGGGCGGCGTCGTGGACGTGCTGGGCGCCGCCGGTGTCGGCCGGCACCGGGGCGCTGCCCGGCTTGGCGCCGCTGCCGTCGAAGACCACGTCCGAGCAGGAGTAGAACGCCTCCGGGCTGTCCGACCGCTGCCAGATCGCGTACACCAGCTGGCGGCCGGTGCGCCCGGCCGGGATCTTGCCCGGCAGCACGTACTGGCCGTCCGCCAGCTGTGGGTCGGTGACGGTCAGGAACGGCGTGGCGTCCAGGTTCGACCAGGTCAGCGGCTTGGCCGGGTCGTAGCTCGGATTGGTCAGGTAGAGCTTGAAGGTGCCGCGGTGCGGTGCGGTGGCGCGGTAGCGGAAGGTGAAGTCGGCGCCCGCGGTGAGGCTGGTGGCGGGCCAGTCGGCGCGGGGCAGGTCCAGCCCGGCGAACTCGGCGTTGCCGGCGCTGCACAGCCGCCCGTCCGGGATCAGCTCCCGGTGGCGGCCGCCCGCGTCGCCGATCCGCACGCCGTTCCAGTCGTACATCGCCTGGGTGCCGCCGGCCTGGATCGCGGCCGCGCAGGCGGCGGACTTGGGGTGCTCGGGGCCCTCCAGGTAACAGCCCTCGACCCGGCTGAGCGGGTTCTGCATCGAACCGTGGGCGGCCGCGCTGCCCTCGGACAGCACCAGGGCGAGCGGCACGGCGGCGAGGGCGGCGGCGACGCGGCGGACGGACAGGACGGGCATGGGGGTGCACCTCCAGGGCGCGGGCAAGGGCTCGGGCGACGGCTCGGGCGAGGGCTCGGGTGAGGCCGGAACTGCACGCTAACCAGCCGGGACACCCGGATTGACGGAGTATCAGTGCGGTTAGGCGGCACTTAAGGAAGCCTTGAGGCGGGCGGGGCCGGTCCGGCAGGCGGGCAGGACTGCCGCCGGTGCGGCGTGCGGATTACGCTGGGGCCGTTGGGGCAGCCAGTTGGACGACATCGCAACACCTCAGGAGACATGCCCGTGGCAGACCGCAAGCCCATCGAGTCCTGGCTGACCGACATGGACGGCGTCCTCATCCACGAGGGAACGCCGATCCCCGGGGCGAAGGAGTTCCTCCGCAAGCTCCAGGAGTCCGGCAAGCCGTTCCTGGTGCTCACCAACAACTCGATCTACACCCCGCGCGACCTGTCCGCGCGCCTGGCCGGCATGGGCCTGGACGTCCCGGAGGAGCGGATCTGGACCTCCGCCCTGGCCACCGCCAAGTTCCTCAAGGGCCAGCGTCCGAACGGCACCGCGTACGTGATCGGCGAGGCCGGCCTCACCACCGCGCTGTACCAGGCCGGGTACGTGCTGACCGACAACAACCCCGACTACGTGGTGCTCGGCGAGACCCGCACCTACAGCTTCGAGGCGCTGACCAAGGCGATCCGGCTGATCAACGCCGGCGCCCGGTTCATCTGCACCAACCCGGACGAGACCGGCCCGTCCACCGAGGGCGTGCTGCCGGCCACCGGCTCGGTCGCGGCGCTGATCACCAAGGCCACCGGGGTGGAGCCGTACTTCGTCGGCAAGCCCAACCCGCTGATGATGCGCGAGGCGCTGAACTCCGCCGGCGCCCACTCCGAGACCGCCGCGATGATCGGCGACCGGATGGACACCGACGTGGTGTCCGGCATGGAGGCCGGCATGGAGACCATCCTGGTCCTCACCGGCCTGACCGCCCCGGAGGAGGTCGAGCGCTTCCCGTACCGGCCGACCCGGGTGGTCAAGTCGATCGCCGACCTGATCGACGAGATCTGACCGGATCGAGGACCGGAGCCCCGCCGTGGCGCACGGCGGGGCTCCGTCGGTGACAGGGGGGATGTCCCGATGGAGGAGAAGAAGGTCACCTGGGCGGAGCTGTACTTCGACCTGGTGTTCGTCTTCGCCGTGACCCAGGTGTCGCAGCTGCTGCACCACCACCACGACTGGGCCGGCACGGGCCGGGCCCTGGTCGCGTTCGTGCCGGTGTACTGGTGCTGGGTCGGTACCACCGTGCAGGCCAACGTGCGGGACGTGGACCACGTGCGGGACCGGATCGGGATCTTCGCGGTGGGCCTCGGCGGGCTGTTCATGGCGCTCGCCCTGCCGGGCGCGTACGGCTCGCGCGGGCTGCTGTTCGGCGCCGGCTACTGGACCGCCCGGCTGGTGCTGCTGTGGCTGGTCAGCCCGGTGCGCGGGGCGTGGCTCGGCCCGTACGGGGTGGGGGCGCTGGTCAGCGGGCCGCTGCTGCTCGCCGGCGGGCTGCTGGACGGCACCGCGCGCGAGCTGCTCTGGGCCGCCGCCGCCGTGCTCGACCTCGCCGCGCCGCTGCTGTTCCGCCGCCGGCTGGCCCGGGTGGACTACCACCCCGGCCACCTGCCCGAGCGGTTCGGCCTGTTCCTGCTGGTCGCGCTCGGGGAGTCGATCGTCGGGATCGGCGGCCCGGTCGCCGGATCCGACCTGCACGGGGCCCAACTGCTCTCGGTGGCGCTGGCGTTCGTCATCTCCTGCGCGCTGTGGTGGCTCTACTTCGGCTACGCCGCCGACGCCATGCGGCACGCGATGGAGACCACCGGGTCCCGCCGCGACCTGATCCGCTGGGTGTTCTCGTACGGCCACCTGGCGCTGATCGGGGCGGTGATCGCGGTCGCCGTCGGGTTCGGCGAGACGGTCGCCGAGCCGGGCCGCGCGCTCGGCCTCGGCACCCTCGCGCTGCTCTACGGCGGTTGCGCGGTCTACCTGCTGAGCTTCAGCTACACCCGGCTGATGATGTTCGGCAGGCTCTCCCCGACCCGGCTGGCGGCGGCGGGGGCGGTCCTGGTGCTGCTGCCGCTGATGGTCAGGCTGCCCGCGCTGCTCGCGCTCGGCGCGCTGGCCGCCCTGATGGCCGGGTTGAACCTGTGGGAGCACGTACGAGTGGAGCGCGCTGTCAGAGCGAGTGTGTAGCGTTCGGGTGACGCGTTGAAGCGCGTCGAGCACGTCGCATCGGAGGTTGTTGTCGTGACGGATCTGGCCGAGACGGCCGTGGGCGCCGGTTTCCAGCTGCCCGAGTCCTGGCGGGCGGTCCTCGCCGAGGAGACCGACAAGCCGTACTTCGCCGAGCTGGCCGCCTTCGTGGCCGCGCAGCGCGCGGAGCACCAGGTCTTCCCGCCGGCCGGGCAGGAGTTCTCCGCCCTGGAGGCCACCCCCTACGACAAGGTCCGGGTGCTGGTCCTCGGCCAGGACCCGTACCACGACGACGGCCAGGCGCACGGCATGAGCTTCTCCGTGCTGCCGGGCACCAAGACGCCGCCCTCGCTGCGCAACATCTTCAAGGAGCTGGACGCCGACCTCGGCATCCCGGCCCCCGACAACGGCTACCTGATGCACTGGGCCGAGCAGGGCGTGCTGCTGCTCAACGCGGTGCTCACGGTCCGTGCCCACGAGGCCAACTCGCACAAGGGCAAGGGCTGGGAGAAGTTCACCGACGCGGTGATCAAGGCGGTCAGCGACCGCGACGAGCCCTGCGTCTTCGTGCTCTGGGGCAACTACGCCAAGAAGAAGCTGCCGCTGATCGACACCACCAAGCACGTGGTCGTCCAGGGCGCGCACCCCTCGCCGCTCTCCGCCAAGCTGTTCTTCGGCAGCAGGCCGTTCTCGCAGATCGACGCCGCCCTGGCCGGCTTCGGCGCCGAGCCGATCGACTGGCGGGTGCCGAACCTCGCCGAGTGACCCGCCCCGGGGTCGGCGCCGGCGCTGCCGTGCCGGTGCCGACCCCGGAGGCCTAGTCGGTGATCAGCTCGGGCCCGGTGGCGGCCCGGACCTCCTCGAGGGTGCGGCCGGGCGCCACCTCGACCAGCCGCAGGCCCTCGGGGGCGACGTCGATCACGGCCAGGTCGGTGACGATCCGGTGCACCACCGCGCGGCCGGTGGCGGGCAGCGAGAGCTCGTCCACGATCTTGGGCGAGCCGTCCCGGGCGGTGTGCTCCATCACCACGATCAGCCGGCGGGCGCCGTGCACCAGGTCCATCGCGCCGCCCATGCCCTTGACCATCTTGCCGGGGATCATCCAGTTGGCCAGGTCGCCGCGGGCCGAGACCTGCATCGCGCCGAGCACCGAGACGTCGATCCGGCCGGCGCGGACCATCCCGAACGAGAACGCCGAGTCGAAGTACGAGGCGCCGGGGCCGACCGTCACCGTCTCCTTGCCCGCGTTGATCAGGTCCGGGTGGACGGCGTCATCCGCCGGGTACGGGCCGACGCCCAGGATGCCGTTCTCTGAGTGCAGCACCACGTTGACGCCGGGCGGCAGGTGATCGGGGATCAGGGTCGGCAGCCCGATGCCGAGGTTGACGTACTGGCCGTCGCGCAGTTCGCGGGCGGCGCGGGCGGCGAGGATCGCGCGAGGGTCGGGCGCCACGGTCATCTCAGGCCTCCTGGCGGCTGGTGCTGACGGTGCGGCGCTCGATCCGGCGGTCGGCGGGGTCGGCGGCGACCACCCGGTCCACGTACACGCCGGGCAGGTGGACGGAGTCCGGCGGGAGTTCGCCCGCCTCGACGATCCGGTCGGCCTCGACCACGGTGATCCGGCCCGCAGCGGCGCACAGCGGGTTGAAGTTGCGGGCGGCCGCGTGGAAGACGCAGTTGCCGTGCCGGTCGGCCACCTCGGCCCGGACCAGCGCGAAGTCGGCGGTGATCGCCTCCTCCAGCAGGTAGCGGCGCCCGCCGAACTTCCGGACTTCCTTGGGCGGTGAAGCCAGCGCCACCGCCCCTCCGCCGGGCGCGTAGCGCCAGGGCAGTCCGCCCTCCTCGACCTGGGTGCCCACCCCGGCCGGGGTGAAGAACGCCGGGATGCCGGCGCCGCCCGCCCGCAGCCGCTCGGCCAGCGTGCCCTGCGGGGTCAGCTCGACCTCCAGTTCACCGCTCAGGTACTGCCGGGCGAACTCCTTGTTCTCGCCGACGTAGCTGGAGGTCATCCGGGCGATCCGGCCGGCCCGCAGCAGCAGGCCGAGGCCCCAGTCGTCCACCCCGCAGTTGTTGGAGACCACCCGCAGGCCGGTGGTGCCCGCCGCCACCAGGGCGCCGATCAGCGTGGACGGGATGCCGCACAGGCCGAAACCGCCGACCGCCAGGGTGGCGCCGTCGGGCACGTCCTCGACGGCGCGGGCGGGGGAGTCCAGGACCTTGTCCAAGGGGTCACCTCAAGGGGGGAGGGTGCTCGGGTCCGCTCCACCCTGGCCGCCGCCCGCCCGGCTCGGCCATGGCGGTCCGGCCCACGGGAGGCGCCCCGACCGTGTGTCCGGCCCACATCCGGCCCATGCGCGGCCCGTGCCCGCGTCACCGCGCCGCGGTGACATGGCGTCCGGACACACCGGCCGGGCCGCTGGTACGTGGGTCCGTCACATGTCGCGCCCGTCCGCCCGCCCCTACGGTTCCGGGCATCCCACCGGCAGACATCCCCTCAGGAGCACCCCCATGCCTCGTCCTGACCACACCAGACCGGTCCGGCGGCTCGCCGCGCTGGCCGCCTGCGGCCTGCTCGCGGTGGGCTGCGCCCAGGCCGGCACGGCCGGCACCGGCAGCGCCGACACCGGCTCCAAGGCGCCGATCAAGGTGGGCCTGGTGTACTCGAAGACCGGCCCGCTGGCGGCGTACGGCAAGCAGTACCTGGAGGGGTTCAAGGCCGGTCTGGCGTACGCCACCAAGGGCACCGGGGCGGTCGCCGGCCACCCGGTCGAACTCGCCGAGCAGGACGACGCGGGCGACCCGGCCAAGGCGGTCTCCGGCGCCAAGGACCTGATCGGCAAGGGCTACCGGGTGCTGGCCGGCTCCACCGCCTCCGGCGTGGCCCTCCAGGTCGGCCCGATCGCCGCCCAGAACAAGGTGCTGTTCATCTCCGGCCCGGCGGCCGCCGACAAGGTCACCGGCCTGAACCGGTACACCTTCCGCTCCGGCCGGCAGTCGTACCAGGACATCCGGGCCGCGGCCTCCTTCATCGGCAAGGACGCCCAGGGTCGCAAGGTCACCGTGCTCGCCCAGGACAACGCCTTCGGCCAGGCCAACGTGGCCGCCGTGAAGGCGGTGCTCGGCGCCGAGGGCGCCACGGTGGACGCGGTGCTCGCCCCGCCGAGCGCCACCGACCTGACGCCGTTCGCCGGCCAGGCCAAGGCGGGCCGGCCCGACCTGCTGTTCGTCGCCTGGGCCGGCGACACCGCCGCCGCGCTGTGGACCTCGCTCACCCAGCAGGACGTGTTCGCCGCGACGAGGGTGGTCACCGGCCTCGACCTGGCCGCCTCGTACCCGCTGTTCGGCCCGGCCGGCGAGAAGATCTCCTTCCTGGACCACTACTTCGCGGGCGCGGCCGGCAGCAACGAGGTCGAGGTGGCGATGACCGACGCCGTCACCAAGGCCGGCTCCAAGCCGGACATCTTCACCCCGGACGGCTTCACCGCCGCCCAGATGGTGGTGCACGCCCTGGAGGCCGCCAAGGGCTCCGACGCCGACACCGACGCGCTGGTCAAGGCGCTGGAGGGCTGGAGCTTCGACGGCGTCAAGGGCCGGCTGACCGTCCGCGCCGAGGACCACGCCCTGCTGCAGCCGATGTTCCAGGTCAAGCTGACCGGCACCGGCGCCGCCGCCAGGCCGGGCGTGGTCAACACCCTCCCCGCCGACCAGGTCGCGCCGCCCGTCACCCCGATGGCGGGCTGAGCCCGATGACGAGCACCGCCCCGGTCCTGCGGCTGGACGGCCTCGGCTGGTCCGTCCGCGGCGTGCCGATCGTGGAGGACGTCTCCCTCTCCGTCGCGGAGGGCGAGTTCATCGCCTTCATCGGCCCGAACGGGGCGGGCAAGACCTCCCTGTTCAACCTGGTCTCCGGCATCCACCCCGCCACCCGCGGCACCCTGCACCTGGACGGCGCCGACATCACCGCCGAGCCGGTGCACGCCCGGGCCCGCCGCGGCCTCGGCCGCACCTTCCAGACGTCCTCGCTGTGGCCGGGACTGACCGTCGCCGACCACGTCCGGCTGGCCGCCCAGGCGGCGGCCGGGCCGCGCGCCTCGTACCGGATCTGGCGCCGCGCCGACCGGTACGGGACGCAGGTCGCCGACACCCTGGAGCGCACCGGGCTCGCCGACCGGGCCGAGGCGCCGGCCGGCTCCCTGTCGCACGGCGGGAAGCGCAAGCTGGAGCTCGCGGTGCTGCTGGTCGCCGAGCCGCGGCTGATCCTGCTGGACGAGCCGATGGCCGGGGTCAGCGCCGAGGAGGTGCCCGCCCTCGTGGAGCTGATCCGCTCGGTCCACCGCGACCAGGGCCGCACCGTGCTGATGGTGGAACACCACATGGACGTCCTGCTCGGCCTGGCCGACCGGCTCGCCGTGATGCACCACGGCACCCTGCTGGCGCTCGACACCCCGGCCGCCGTGATGGCCGACGCGACCGTCCAACAGGCCTACCTGGGGGAGGCGCTGTGACCCCGCTGCTGTCCGTCCGCGACCTGCGGGTGGTGATCGACGGCCTGCACATCCTGCACGGCGTCGACCTGGACGTCGCCCCCACCGGGGTCACCGCCCTGCTCGGCCGCAACGGCGCCGGCAAGACCACCACGGTCCGCGCGATCATGGGACTCGTCCCGCGCACCGGCTCGGTCGTCCTCGACGGAGCCGAGATCGGCGGGCTCCCCACCCACCGGGTGGTCCGCCGGGGCATCGGCTACGCCCCCGAGGACCGCGGCGTCTTCGCCGGCCTCACCGTCGCCGAGAACCTCCGCCTCGCCGAGCGCGACAGCGCGCCCGCCTACCCGCTGGTCCACCGGCTCTTCCCCGAACTCAAGGCGCGCGAGAAGCAGTTGGCCGGCACCCTGTCCGGCGGTCAGCAGCAGATGGTGGCCATCGGACGCACCCTGCTGAACGGCAACCGGCTGATCGTCGCGGACGAGCCCACCAAGGGCCTCGCCCCGCGGATCGTCACCGAGGTCGCCGACGTGCTCGCCCGGGTCGCCGAGACCGTCCCCGTCCTGCTGGTCGAACAGAACCTCGCCCTGGTCCGCCGCGTCGCCGGCCACTGCGCCGTCCTCGCCGACGGCCGCACCGCCCACCGGGGCGCCGCCGCCGCCCTGCTCGCCGACGAGGAGGCCGCCCGCCGCCTGCTGGGCGTCGGCCGCCACCCCGCTCCCGAGGTGACCCCCTGATGAACACCGTCGTCCTGCTCGCCTGCACCGGCCTCGGCCTGGGCGCGCTCTACTTCCTGGTCGCCAGCGGCCTGTCCCTGATCTTCGGCCTGATGGACGTGCTCAACTTCGCCCACGGCGCGCTGCTCTCGGTCGGCGCGTACGCCGCCTGGTGGGCCGCCGGCGACGGCGGGATGGGCTTCTGGCTCGCCGTCCCGTTCGGCACCCTGGTCGGCACCGGAGCCGCGGTGCTGCTCGAACTGGTGCTGATCCGGCCGCTGTACGCCCGCCCCCGTGACCAGATCCTCGCCACCGTCGGCGTCGGACTCGCCCTGCCCGCGCTGCTGATGGGCATCTGGGGCGCCGACGCCCGGCCGTTCCCGCAGCCCGCCGCCCTGGCCGGTACGGTCCGCCTGCTGGGCGCCGTCGTCCCGGTCAACCGCTTCGTACTGATCGGCGCCGCGCTGCTGGTCCTGCTCGCCCTGCGGCTCTTCCTGGCCCGGACCCGCTACGGCCTGATCGTCCGGGCCGGTGTCGAGGACCGGGCGATGGTCACCGCCCTCGGCATCGACGTCCGCCGCGCCTTCACCCTGGTGTTCGCCATCGGCGGCGCCGCCGCCGCCCTCGGCGGGGCGCTGGCCGGCCTCTACTTCGGCTCGGTCAACCCCGGCCAGGGCACCGGCCTGCTGATCTTCGCCTTCGTGGTGGTGGTGATGGGCGGGACGGGCTCGGTCACCGGCGCCGCCGTCGCCTCGGTCGCGGTCGGCCTGGTCCAGCAGTTCGCCAACTACTACACCGCGGCCGGACTCGGCGACCTCTCCGTCGTCGTCCTGCTGGCCGTCCTGCTGCTGGTCCGCCCGCGCGGGCTCACCGGGAGGCTCGCATGACCGCCGTCCTCAAGCGCTGGTGGCCGCTCGGCCCGCTGGTGCTGCTCCTGCTCGCCCCGTACAGCGCGCTGCCGCTGCCCGGCCTGCTCGACGGGCCGCTCGGCAGCCCCGGCAGCCTCCAACTGCTCGCCCTCTGCCTGCTCTACGGCGCCCTGGCGAGCGGCTACGACCTGCTGCTCGGCCGGACCGGACTGCTCTCCTTCGGCCACGCCCTCTACTTCGCCACCGGGCTGTACGCCACCGACCTGGCCATGCTCGAGTTCCGGCTCCCGTTCGCCGCCGCCGCGCTGTTCGGCGTCGCCTGCTCCGTCGCGCTGGCGCTGCTGCTGGGCTCGGTCGGCCTGCGGGTCACCGGGATCGCCTTCTCCATGGTCACCCTGGCCTTCGCCCAGGCCGGCGCCATCCTGGTGCAGCGCAACCCCGGCGGACTCACCGGCGGCGAGGAGGGCCGCTCCGCCCCCGCCGACCTGCTGCCCGACAGCCTGGTCGGCATCCAGCACACCGCCAACCTGTACTGGATCGCGCTCGCCCACCTCCTGCTCACCCTCGCCGTCGTCCACTGGACCGCCTCCTCGCCCACCGGCCGCGTCTGGGCCGGCATCCGGGAGAACGAGCGCCGGGTCGAGGTCCTCGGCCTGCGCCCGTACGGCTTCAAGCTGGTCGCCTTCGTCGTCGCGGGCGGCCTGGCCGGCGCCGGCGGCGTCGTCTACCTGCTCCTCACCGGTGGCGCCACGCCGCAGGCGGCGAGCTCGGACGCGACCCTCGCCCTGCTGGTCATGGTCGTCCTCGGCGGCTCCGGCACCCGCTGGGGCCCGCTGCTCGGCGGCGTGCTCTACACCTGGGCCGCCCACCGGCTCGGCGACCTCGCCACCTCCGCCGCCGTCGCCGGTCTCCCGGCCGCGCTGCGGGTACCGCTCTCCCAACCCCTGCTCCTGCTCGGTGCGTTGTTCGTCGCGGTGGTCTACCTGCTGCCCGGCGGGCTGGCTAGACTGCCCGCCCGGCTGCGGGCCGGCCGCACCGGCCGGACCGCCGACACGGCCGCCGTCCCGGTCTCGGAAGGTGTCGCATGACGATGTACGAGGAACTGACGGTCCCGGTGCCCGGCGGCGAACTCGCCGTCCTGCACTGGCCGGCCACCGTGCCGGACGCCCCGGTGGTGGTCGCCGTGCACGGCATCACCGCCAACGCCCTCGCCTGGAGCGCCGCCGCCCGCCTGCTGGCCGGCCGGGTCGACCTCTACGCCCCGGACCTGCGCGGCCGGGCCGCCAGCCGTACCGTCGGCGGGCCGTACGGCCTCGCCCGGCACGCGGACGACATCGCCCTGCTGGTCGAGGAGTTGGGCCTCGGACCGGTCCGCCTCGCCGGCCACTCGATGGGGGCGTGGGTCGCCGCGCTGACCGCCGTCCGGCACCCGGCGGCGGTGGCGCGGCTGCTGCTGGTCGACGGCGCCGTCAGCTTCCCGCTGCCGCCCGGCATCGGTGCGGACGACGCACTCG
Organism: Kitasatospora cinereorecta; assembly: GCF_024172095.1. GTDB lineage: Bacteria > Actinomycetota > Actinomycetes > Streptomycetales > Streptomycetaceae > Kitasatospora > Kitasatospora cinereorecta. Next base: position 653,739 of record NZ_JAMZDX010000003.1, read on the forward strand.
CCGCCGTGCTCGGACCCGCGCTGGCCCGGCTGTCGATGACCTTCGCCGACCGGGACGCGTACCGCGACTTCTGGCGCAAGCACCCCGCGATGGCCGAGTGGACGGACGAGCTGGACGCCTACACCCAGCGCGACCTGGTCGGCGAGGAGCCGGAGTTGCGGTCCTCCTGCGTGCGGGAGGCGATCCGGGTCGACGGGGGGCAGGTGCTGCTGGATGCCGAAGCGGCCGGTGCGGTACGGCAGTTGCCGTGTCCGGCCGAACTCCTGTGGGCCGAGCGAGGCTTGATGGACGAGCCGCAGGGTCTCTACGACGAGCAGCGCCTCGCGGCGGCCGACCTGCCGATCCCGACCGAGGCCGTCCCGGGCACCAACCACTACACGATCATCGCCACGCAGACCCTGGCCGACCGACTGCTGACGTGAACAACAGGGGCGCGGGGAACTGCGCGAGACGGCAGGGCAGGTGGTGCACTCGGCAACGTTCCGGAGTGCAGGCCCGCGTCTTCCGTTTCGCGCAGTTCCCCGCGCCCCTGGGGGTGCTGCCCTCTACGGGGTCGCGGTGCCGAGGAAGGTCTGCCAGCCGCCGGTCGGGGCCTGGCCGACGCCGAGGGTGCGGAGCTTGCGGAGGGTGGACTGGTCCTGGACCTCCAGCCACTCCACCAGCTGCTTGAAGGAGACCAGCCGGACGTCCGGCTTGCCGGCGATCTCCTTGAGGGCGAGCTCGACAGCGTCCATGTAGATGCCGCCGTTCCACTGCTCGAAGTGGTTGCCGACGAAGAACGGCGCCCGGTTGGTGGAGTAGGCGCGGTTGAAGCCGGCCAGGTACGAGTCGCGGGCCTGGGTGCGCCAGTCGTTGTACTTGTTCGGGTCGCCCTTGGTGGAGCCGGCGGACTGGTTGGCCAGGATGTTGTAGTCCATCGAGAGCACCTGGAAGTTGTGCCCGGGGAACGGGATGCCCTGCAGCGGGAAGTCCCAGATCTTGCCGTCCTGGACCTTCTGCGGCCAGATCTGCAGGCCGCCGGGCGAGCTGGCGTCGTACTTCCAGCCGAGCTTGGCGGCGGTGGGCAGCAGTGCCTTCTGGCCCTCCAGGCAGGGGGTGCGGCCGCCGATGAGCTCCTTCTTGTAGTCGAAGGGCAGCGGGTCGACGTCGGTGATGCCGGTGTTGGTCTTCCACTGGGTGACGAAGGAGACCGCCTGCTCGATCTCGCTCTCCCAGTCCTCCGGGGTCCACTTGTTGACGCCGTTGCCGTCGGAGCGGGTCGAGCAGAAGTGGCCGTTGAAGTGGGTGCCGATCTCGTGGCCGGCCAGCCAGGCCTGGCTGATCAGCTTGATGGTGTTGCGGACGGCGTTCTCGGACAGGAAGGGGATGTCGGAGGCGCCGACCGAGTGCTTCGGCGGGTGGTAGAGGTTCGACTTGTCCTTGGGCAGCGTGTAGATCCCGGACAGGAAGAAGGTCATCGCCGCCTTGTGCTCCTCGGCGAGCTTGAGGAAGCGGGTGAACTGGCCGTCGTCGGTGGCGCCGGCGCCGTCCCAGGAGAAGACCACGAACTGCGGCGGGGTCTCGCCGGGCTTGAGCTTCTCGGGCGTGGGCTGGTTGGGCTGGGCGCCGGTGTCGGTGGTGGACCCGTCGCCGAGGGGGGTGCCCTTGACCGCCGACTTGCCCGGTGCGGGCGAGCCGCCGGCGTCGTTGCCCGCGCTTCTGGTGGTGCCGCCGCCCCCGCTCGAGCAGGCGGTGACGGCCCCGAGGGCCGCGGTGGCCGCCGCGCCGCTCAACACGGTCCTGCGCGAGATGGTGCTCATGGTCTCCCCTGCCACAAAAATCGGACAATTGGTCGGGATTGCCACCCTAGGATGACACGGGTCGCGGGCGCCCCGGCCCACTGTCAACCATCACGCGGCAGGCACGCGGACGGATCCCGCAGGCCGGGCACTGTTGCGGTCCTGAGACAGAAGACCGGAACGGGTGACTCAGACCGACCGGCAATTGGGGGATGGCGTCGCCCACCCCCCAATTGCCGGTCGGTCTCAGACGGCCAGGTCGCGACGGCGTCTGCGGATCACCTGCGCGATGGCACTGCTGATCGCGGTCGCGGCGGCGCAGGAGATGGCGAAGCTCAGCCAGAAGGTGTCGAACCAGTGGCTGTTCAGCCAGCCCAGGCTGACGATGTACCCGGCCCAGAGCACCGCGGCCACCGCCGACCAGCGCAGGAACGGGCGGGAGCGATCGGGTGAGTGACCGACGGCCAGGTCCAGGACGGTCCGGCCGGCCGGGACGAACCGGGCGACGATCACCAGGGCGGCCGCGCGCCGGGTGGTGCGGCCGGCGAAGCTGCGCTGGACCCGCTCCACGCTGGCGGCCAGCTTGGGCCGGTGCTCCAGTCGGCGGCGGACGGCGGGCGCACCGCGCCGGGCCATGGTGAGCAGCAGCAGGTCGCCGAGGAAGGAGGCGGTCGCCACCCCGAGCGCGAGCAGCAGTGGGGAGCCGTTGGTGTGCGAGGTGCGCAGTACGGCGAGGATCACCAGACTGCCGCTCGGCAGGAACGGCAGCAGCGCGTCGCCGAGGACCGCCAGGAGCGCGAGTGCGCAGATCCAGGCCGGTCCGATGACCGCGATGGCGTTCAAGGTCGTACTCCCTCCAGACCGCCCGGGGGAGAGGCAGCTGCTGCAGGGGTCAACGCTAGACCCTCGACCTTTCATGCCGTGAAGCACCCCCCGTGTGGCGCGGCTCACCGGGAGTACCGGGTCGAGTACCTGGTCCGGGAACCGCGAGAGCCCCCGGGCGGGGTGCCGCACCAGGGGCTCATGGGGATCGAACGGCGCTGGTCGAGCCCGCCGATCGTACGCATGCACGCAGGGCCGGTGAGCCACCGCGACGATCACCAAGCCTGCCGCATCCCGGGGCCCGCAACGACCCCCGCGCTGTGGCGACTTCCCGCGCTGGCGTGAACTCGCCACGCAGCGTGTCCGCGTGCTGGCGGAACGGCACCGGGAACACCGCCGCCCGGGCCCCGGTTGTGCACCCTCGGCACCGACGACGACCGACAGCAGGAGGACGGAACAGATGAGCAGCGCAGCGGAGCAGCCCGACCCGATCCGCGGCCGGAGGTCGGGCTCCGCCCCGGCACCCCTGTCCATCCTCGACCTCGCCACGGTCGGCACCGGCTACACCCCGGGCGAGGCCCTGGCCGCCACCACCGAGCTGGCGCAGAACGCCGAGGAGTGGGGCTACCACCGGTTCTGGGTGGCCGAGCACCACGGCATGCCGGGCGTGGCCAGCTCCGTCCCGGCGGTGCTGCTGGCCCACCTGGGCGCCCACACCCGCACGCTGCGGCTGGGCTCCGGCGGCGTGATGCTGCCCAACCACGCGCCGCTGGCCGTCGCCGAGCAGTTCGGCCTGCTGGAGGCGCTGCACCCCGGCCGGATCGACCTGGGCCTCGGCCGGGCGCCGGGCACCGACCAGGCCACCGCGCGGGCGCTGCGCCGCGGCCGACCGGACGGCGCGGACGACTTCCCCGAGCAGCTCGCCGAACTCACCCACTTCCTGGACGGCGACTTCCCCGACGGCCACCCGTACGCGCGGCTGAGCGCGGTGCCGCAGAACGCGTCCAGGCCGCCGGTCTGGCTGCTCGGCTCGTCCGGGTTCAGCGCCCGGCTGGCCGGCCGGCTCGGTCTGCCGTTCGCGTTCGCGCACCACTTCAGTGCGGCCAACACGGTGCCCGCGCTCGACCTGTACCGCTCCGAGTTCCGGGCCTCGGCGGTGCTGGACGAGCCGTACGCCCTGATCGGTGTCAGCGCGGTGGCGGCGGACGGCGAGGCGGCGGCGCTGCGACTGGCGCGCTCGGCCGGGCTCGCCATGCTGCGGCTGCGCCAGGGCCGGCCCGGACTGATCCCCACGCCGGCCGAGGCGGAGGCGTACCCGTACTCGATGCCCGAGGCGGAGTTCCTGGAGAGCTGGCTGGCGAACGTGGTGCTGGGCGCTCCCGAGCAGGTGGCCGACGGGCTGGAGGCGCTGCGCCGCCGGACCGGGGCGGACGAGCTGATGGTGACCTCGCACATCCACGGCCGGGAGAACCGGCTGCGCTCCTACCGGCTGATCGCCGAGGCGTACGGCCTGAAGGGCTGAAAGGCTGAAGCGTTGAATCGCCGACGGGCTGAACGGCGGCTACACCGCGCGGCGTTCGCGCAGTATGGCGGCCACCAGCTCGGCGTCGCCGGGGCGGGCGAAGTACCAGCCCTGGGCGGTGTCGCAGCCGGTGAGCCGCAGCCGTTCGGCCTGGGCGGCGTTCTCGATGCCCTCGGCGGTGACGGTCAGCCCGAGCGCGTGGGCCAGCTGGACCATCGCGCCGACGATCTGCTCGTCCGCGCCGGCCCGGCGGCCGGCCAGGGGCTTGCCGCCGTCGCGGAAGGCCGAGATGAAGGTGCCGTCCAGCTTCAGCACGTGGACCGGCAGCCGGGACAGGTAGGCCAGGTTGGAGTAGCCGGTGCCGAAGTCGTCGATGGCCAGCCGCACGCCCATGTCGGCGAGTTCCTGGAGGGCCTGCGAGGGGCGGCCGCCGGGGCCGAGGACGGCGCTCTCGGTGATCTCCAGCTGCAGCAGCCGGGCCGGGAGCCCGGTGTCCGCCAGCACCTGCGCGACATCGGCGACCACGTCGGAGTCCCAGATCTGGCGGGCCGCCAGGTTGACGCTGACGAACGTCTCGGTGTCCGGGAACTCGGTCAGCCAGCGGCGGGCCTGCCGGCAGGACTCCTCCAGCACCCACTTGCCGAGCGGCACGATCGCCCCGGACTCCTCGGCGAGCGGGATGAAGCGGTCCGGGGAGAGCGTCCCGTAGCGGGGGTGGCGCCAGCGGACCAGTGCCTCGGCGCCGCGGACGGTGCCGTCGGAGAGGCCGACCAGCGGCTGGTACTCGACGGTGAACTCGCCGCGCTCCAGGGCCGGTCTGAGCGCGGTGGCGAGCAGGTGACGGGTCAGCTGGTCGGCGCCGCGGTCCCGGTCGTAGAGCGTCCAGCGGGCCCGGCCGTCGGCCTTGGACCAGTAGAGGGTGGAGTCGGCGTCCCGCAGCAGGTCGGTCGGGGTGGAGCCGCGCACCGGCCGCTCCACCACGCCGATCGAGGCGGTGACCGCCAGCCGGTGCCCGGCCACCTCGAACGGCCGCTCCAGCGATTCGATCAACGCGTCGGCGATCCCGGCGAGTTGGTCGTCGCCCTGGCTGTCGGTGACCAGGACGGCGAACTCGTCGCCGCCGAGGCGGGCCACCAGCCGGCCGTCCTGGCGGGCGAACCCGTGCTCCAGCCGGTGCGCCACCGCGACCAGCAGCTGGTCGCCGATGTGGTGGCCGAGGGTCTCGTTGATGGCGGCGAAGCCGTCCAGATCGACGTAGCACAGGCCGACCCGGTCGGTGCCGGCCGGCTCGGAGGGCTGGAACAGCGCGTCCAACTGCTCGAAGAACAGCGTGCGGTTGGGCAGCCGGGTGAGCGGGTCGTGCAGGGCCTGGTACGCGAGCCGGTCGCCGAGCTGGCGCTGCTCGGTGACGTCCTCGACCATGGCCAGGGTGTAGAGCGGCTCACCCGCCTCGCCGCGGATCAGCGACAGCGTCACCCGGCTCCACACCTCGCGGCCCGCGCGGTGCTTGAGCCGCTTCTCCACCCGCAGCCGCTCCCGCTCGCCGCGGACCAGCTCCCGGTAGATCCGGCGCGGGGTGTCCTCGGGGTCGATGATCTCGTGGATGTGCATCCGGACCAGCTCGGAGACCTCCCGGCCGAGCATCGCCGCGAACGCCGGATTGGCCTCGATCACCCGGTCGTCGGTGTCGATCAGCGCCATGCCGATGCCGGCGTCCGCGAACGCCGCCCGGAACCGGGACTCGCTGGCGCGCAGCGCGGCCACCAGATGCTCGGTGTCGCCGTCGATCGGGCCGCCGCACGCCGGGCACGGCAGTTCGGCGGGAATGAGCGCCAGACCGGTCGTGTGCCGACTCTCACGCGGCGGCCGCAGTCCTTCGTGTCGCACACCCAGAAGGTGTGCTTCGGCCCCCTCGTTCCGCCCCGGCACGGCACGCTCCCGTCCGCTGAGACAGGTACGGTCGGCTGTCCGTACCGCGGTGGCCGGGCGACGAGCGGAGCTCGGACCTCGGACCACCGCCGTTGATCATAGGACGCCCGCAGAAGCAACCGCGACCGCCGCCAGGGTGATTCGACCCGCTTTCTCCCCGGTTTCTCTCTGAGCGTGTGACGGGACGACAGCGCCCCCGGGCCGGCCCGTGGAAGGCGCGGTGCGGGGGCGGCCGGGGAGCGGTCCGCGCAGGTCAGCCCAGGCTGGCCGTGAGCGTGATGGTGGTGCCGGTGAGCGCCTGGCTGACCGGGCAGTTGGCCTTGGCGTCCTCGGCGGCCTTGACGAAGCCCGCCTCGTCCAGGCCGGGCACCTGGCCGACCACGGTGAGGTGGATGCCGGTGATGCCGGTGCCGGGCTGGAAGGTCACGTCCGCCTGGGTGCGCAGGCCGGTGGGCGGGGTGCCGCCCTTGGTCAGCCCGTTGGAGAGCGCCATCGAGAAGCAGGCGGAGTGCGCGGCGGCGATCAGCTCCTCCGGGCTGGTCTTCCCGTTCGGCGCCTCGGCACGGGCCGGCCAGGAGACCGGGTACTCGCCGATGCCGGAGGAGTCGAAGGTCACCAGGCCCTTGCCGTCGAGCAGGTTGCCCTGCCAGTCGGTGTGCGCGGTACGGGTGGTTGCCACGATCGGGGACCTCCAGTGCTGGGGGCGTACGGGGGGTGGTGCCGGTCCGGGCGCTGCCGGTCCGTCAGGTCCGGCCGTCCCGGGGCCAGCCTACGGCGCGCGGCGCGGCCGGGGCCGGACTCCGGGGACAACCCGCCGCACGCGCGTCGGCCCGCGCCTGTCGTTCCGCCCGCCGTCCCGTCTGTTGTTCCGTCCGCTGGTCCACATCGTGGACGCCGGGCCGGAGCGGCGGGATCGGGCAGGGTCTCCCCTGTTAGATTGGCCGAGGCCCGCGCCCCGCCCACTGGGCCGGCCGGCCGCGAGAACCAGACCGCCAGCCCCGGAGCCGCCCGATGACGGACCAGCCCACGCACCCCGCCGCCACCCCCGCCGAGGGGATCGACGAGGCCGTACGGGCCGAGCTGACGGCGCTGCGCGAGTCCATCGACAACATCGACGCGGCCGTGGTCCACATGCTGGCCGAGCGTTTCAAGGCGACCCAGAAGGTCGGCCGCCTCAAGGCCGAGCACCGGCTGCCGCCGGCCGACCCGGCGCGGGAGAAGGAGCAGATCGAGCGGCTGCGCGAGCTCGCCGCCGGCGCCCGGCTGGACCCGGTCTTCGCCGAGAGCTTCCTCACCTTCATCATCGCCGAAGTGATCAGGCACCACGAGAAGATCGCCAGCGACGTCGAGCTCGGCTGACGTCGGGCAGGGTAGCGCGTCTGCTCCGGCTAAATGTCTGATTTCACCCCCGAGCGCGGGTGCGGCTAGCGTGCTGTCGTCCACTCCCCGAGAGGCGGTGCGCCCGATGGCGGACACCAAGCAGCGCAAGGCCCGCCGCCCGTGGTGGGTGGAGATCCCGGTGATGACGGCGCTCGGACTGGCCGCGGCGCTGGTGATCAAGACCTGTCTGTTCCAGGTGTTCTCGATCCCGTCCGGTTCGATGGAGAACACCCTGCAGGTCGGTGACCGGGTGGCGGTCGACAAGTTCACCCCGCTGTTCGGCTGGGAGCCGAAGGCCGGTGACAAGGTCGTCTTCCACGACCCGGGCGGCTGGCTGCCGCCGGAGCCCGCCAAGGGTGCGGTCGCCGGTGCGGTCGGCAGCACCCTGAGCTTCGTCGGCCTGATGCCGCCGGCCGGCGACGAGTACCTGGTCAAGCGCGTCATCGCGACCGGCGGGCACACCGTCGCCTGCCACGGCACCACGCTGACCGTGGACGGCCGTAAGGTCAGCGAGCCCTACCTCCACCCCGGCGACGACTCCTGCTCCGGCCTGGACTTCGGCCCGGTCGCCGTTCCCGCGGGCTACGTCTGGGTCGAGGGCGACCACCGCAGCGACTCCGCCGACTCCCGCTACCACCGCGACGACCCGGCCGGCGGCGCCGTCCCGGTCGCGGACGTGGTCGGCCCGGTCTCCGCGGTCATCTGGCCGCTCAACCACATCGGCACCGCGTAGCCACCAGGGGCTGGCCTGGGTGCTAACGCTTGCTCTGGGCGGCGAAGGCGCCGGCCAGGACCAGGGCACCGCCGGCCAGCTGGGGCAGGCCCAGGTGCTCGCCGAGGAGAACCCAGGCGAGGACGGTGGCGACGACCGCTTCGAGGTTGGCGACCACGCCGGCGACCGGCGGGGAGAGGTGCTGAACGGCGACGACGCCGGTCAGATAGGCGAGGACGGTGGCCACCAGCACCATCCACGCGGCGGGCAGCGCGGCCGGCAGGCTGTGCCCGTTCATGGTCACCGAGCCGCCGAGCAGGCTCCAGTCGGCCTCCCACGGGCGGGTGAAGACGGTGAGCACGACGGCGCCGATCAGCAGCCCGTACGCGCTGACCGCCATCGGGTCGACCGGCCGCTCGCCGCGCCGGCCGGCGTCGGCGAGGACGAAGTAGCCGACCTGGCAGCAGGCGGCGCCGAGGGCGAAGAGGACGCCGAGCGCGTCGAAGCTCAGACCGTTCCAGACCTCGACCACACAGGCGAGGCCGGCGACGGCGACGGCGGCGCCGATCGAGGCGCCGCGGGAGATCGGACGTCGCTGGACGAACTTCACGTAGCCGAGCAGCAGCGGCGGGCCCAGGTACTCGATGAGCAGCGCGACGCCGACCGGGATGCGGGAGATCGCCGCGAAGTAGCAGGCCTGGACGCCGGCGACGGCGAGCAGGCCGAAGCCGATCAGGACGCCGGGCCGCTGCCGGATCGCGTCCCGGTGCCGCCAGGCCAGCGGCAGCAGGACGAGGGCCGAGCCGGCCACCCGCAGCCAGACCACGTGCAGCGGGGAGAGGCCGGCCTCGATCAGCGGCTTGGCGGCGGTTCCGGAGCCGCCGAAGGCGAAGGCGGATACCAGGGCGAGCAGCAGCCCGGTGGTGAGGGCGGGGCGGCCGGCCACCGGTGAGGCGGAGGCGGCGGAGGCGGGGACGGAGTCGCCCGGCGCGGGGGCGGGCGAGGCGGGGCGGGTCGAGCTGGGCACCGACGCATTGTGCCAGCCGACCCGCCCGTTTCGTAAGGTGCTATCCCACTGGTTGGTACTGGTTCGGCTGGTCAGTGGGCTTGGCCGCCTGGCCGGTGGGCCGCGGGACCGGCGTCCGGGTGGGCCCGGTGGTCGGGGCCGTGGTCGGCGCCTGGGTGGTCGGGGCGTCGGTCGTGGGCGCGGACGGGGTCCGGTTCGGCCAGCGGTTCGGCCTGCTCGGCAGGCCGCTCGGCTGCTGGGTGTCCGGGGTCGCCGGGTCGGTGCTCGGCGCCGGGGTGGGCGTCGGGGTGGGCGTCGGCGTCGCGGTCGGGGTGCTCGCCGAGGGCTGGCGGACCGGGCCGGGGAAGTCGGTGGAGTCCTGGCCGGCCAGCGCCGCCTTCATGTACGCGGTCCAGATCTGGGCCGGGAAGCGGCCGCCGGCCGCGCTGCCCTGGCCGCCGACGCCGTCCAGCGAGACCTGGTTGCCGGTGGCCGGGTCCTGGCCGAACAGGCCGACCACGGTCACCAGGTCCGGGGTGTACCCGGCGAACCAGACCGACTTGGAGTCGTCGGTGGTGCCGGTCTTGCCCGCCGCCGGACGGTTCAGCGCGGCGGCCCGGTAGCCGGTGCCGCCCGGGTCCTGGATGACGCCCTGGAGGATCGCGGTGGTGGCCCGGGCGGCGTTCTTCGAGATCACCTGGGTCGCCTTGTGCCCGGGCAGGGCCACCGGCTCGCCCTCGTGCTGCAGCGTCTTCACCAGCCACGGGGTGATCTGCTGCCCGTCGTTGTCCAGGGTGGCGTACACCCCGGCCAGCTCCAGCGCGCTCGGCGTGGCGGAGCCGAGCGGGATCGAGGGCAGCGCCTTCAGGCCCGGGGTGTCCTCGGGCAGGCCCAGCGCCACGGCGGTCTGCCGAACCTTCTCCAGGCCGGCGTCCTGCGCCAGCTGCGCGTACACCGAGTTGACCGACCAGTCGGTGGCCTGCTGCAGGGTGACCTGGCCGTAGCTGCGGTCGCCCTCGTTCGGCGGCGCGTACGGGGTGCCCCTGCCGCCGCGGACCGGGCGCCGGCTGGTGCCGTCGTACACGGTGTCGGCGGTGATCCGGTCGCCGGACTGGGTGCGCGCGCCGCTGTCCAGGGCGGCGGCCAGGGCGATCGCCTTGAAGGTCGAACCGGCCTGGTAGTCGGTGCGGGTGGCGTTGTCGATCCAGTGCTTGGTGGCGTCGGCGCCGCCGTACAGGGCGACCACCTGCCCGCTCTTCGGGTCGACGGAGACCGCGCCGGCCTGGGCGGCGGCGTCCACCTTGCGCTTGTCCGGGCTGAGGTTGTCGGTCAGCTGCGACTGGACCGAGTTCTGCAGCGCCTGCTGCCGCTTCGGGTCGACGGTCAGCGTGACGGTGTAGCCGCCCTGGGCGAGCTGCGCCTCGCCGATGATGTTGTTCGAGGTCAGGTACTCGGTCGCGGCCTGCACCAGGTAGCCGGCCTGGCCGGACAGTCCGAGCGCGCTCTTGGGCGCCTGCACCTCGGGGAAGGTGGCCGCGGCACGGTCGGCGGCCGACAGCCAGCCCTCCTGCACCATGCCGTCGAGCACGTAGTTCCAGCGGCTGACCGCGCGCTCCTTGCCCTGCGCGGTGGCGGTGGAGACGTCGAAGGCGCTCGGCGCGTTCAGCAGGGTCGCCAGGTAGGCGCCCTGGGCGGGGGTGAGCTGCGCGGCGTCCACCCCGAAGTAGGCCTGGGCGGCGGCCTGGATGCCGTACGCGCCGCGGCCGTAGTAGGAGGTGTTGAGGTAGCCCGCGAGGATGTCGTCCTTGGTCTCCGTCGCGTCCACCTTCATCGCGATGAAGACCTCCTTCACCTTGCGGCTGATGGTCTGCTTCTGGGTGAGGTAGGCGTTCTTCACGTACTGCTGCGTGATGGTGGAGCCGCCCTGGGTGCCCTCGCCCTTCGCGGTGTTCAGCGCGGCGCGGACCATGCCCTTCACGTCGACCGCGCCCTCGTCGTAGAACTTGCGGTCCTCGGCGGCCAGCGCGGCGTGCTGCGCGGCGGGGGAGATCTTGTCCAGGCCGACGATCGTCCGGTTGGTCTGGCCGGTCCGGGCGAGCACCGTGCCGTCCTGGTACAGCCAGGTGTTGCTCTGCGCGGTCGCCGCCGCGTGCGCGTCGGGGACCTTCACCAGGACCACGCCCAGGGCGAACAGCCCGACGCCCAGCAGGACCGAGGCCACCATGCCGACCAGCGTGATCCGCCAGGTCGGTATCAGCCGGCGCAGGCCGGTGCGCTTGTGCCGTTCCTTCTCGCTACGGGGCAACGGAGGCCTTCCCGCAAGCCCCGCCGGGCTGCTCTCCTCGAAATGACGGCATGGACTCGCCAGCCTTACTGATCGACTTGTCAGATGTTAGGGACCTATGTCCCATTTCGCCTAAGATGATCTTTAAAATCCGCTTATCGTCACAGGTAGAGTGCGGTCATGAAGCGGCCGAGCATCCTGTACGTGACCGATCTCAACTACCCGGCCCGCGGCCGCCGCTACGGCGACGAGGACGTCCGGCTCACCGGCCGGCTGCGCGAGGACTTCGACCTCGCCCTCTGCCACCCGCTGGACGCGCTCTCCCTGATGGACGGCTTCGACGCCGTGGTGGTTCGCAACAGCGGCCCGGTTGTGAACTACACCACCGCGTACGAAGCGTTCCGTGCCGAGGCGCTGCGCCGCTCCGTCCGCGTCTACAACCCGCTGACCGGCCGCGGCGACATGGCCGGCAAGCAGTACCTGCTCGACCTCACCGCCGAGGGCCTGCCGGTGATCCCCACCGTCGACACCCCGGACGCCGTCGACACCGTCCTGCCGGCCGCGCCCGACGACGCCGAGTACGTGGTCAAGCCCAAGCAGGGCGCCGACTCCATCGGCCTGACCTTCACCACCCGGGCCGGACTCGCCGAGCTGGCGGCCGGCTCCGAGGTGCTGATCCAGCCGCGGATCGACTTCCGGTACGAGGTCTCGTTCTACTTCGTCGACCAGGACTTCCAGTACGCCCTGTACGCGCCCGACCCCGAGCGCCGCTGGGAGCTGCGGCCCTACCCGGCCACCGCCGAGGACCTCGCCTTCGCCCGCCGCTTCGTGGCGTGGAACACCCTCGCCCACGGCATCCAGCGGGTCGACGCCTGCCGGACCCGCGAGGGTGCCCTGCTGCTGGTCGAGCTGGAGGACCTCAACCCGTACCTGTCGCTCGACCTGCTCGACGAGCCCACCCGGGAGGCGTTCACCGCCGCGTTCCGCGCCTCGATCCACGGCCTGCTGAACGCCTGAACGACCGAAGGCCCCTCGCTTCCGCGAGGGGCCTTCGACCTGTCTGTGCGCCGCCAGGGACTCGAACCCCGGACCCGCTGATTAAGAGTCCGATGGCCGACGAGTCGGACGGTGACGAATGACGCCGCACCGCACCGTTCTCACAGGTCAGCAGGTGTCAGGCTGTACTGGCCACCATCGGTGCTCCACGGGGTGGTTCGGCGCTACCGTTAGCCCGGTGCTACCACGGCTGCGCCGACGGACCGTGGCCCTCGTTCTGGGGCGGCGGTCATTCGGACCGACTACACCACTGACTACTACGCCCTTTTTGGGCGTCCGGCCGGATGCTGACCTGGCCACCATCCGCCGGGCCGACCGAGCGGCGGTGCGTCACGCCCACCCGGACGGTCGCCCCGAGGCTGACGCCACCCGCGCGCACGACGAACATGGTGCGCATCAATACGGCGTGGGAGGTGAGCGACCCACTCAAGCGGGCCGACTACGATGCCAGCCGTCGTGTGACCACTGGCAGCAGTACCACCTCGGTTGGGTCGCGGCCAAAGCCGCCGCCACCGCCCCCGCCGCGTCGAGCGGTCTGGACACCGGCCGCGTTGGACTTCGGCACTGCTTACCAAGGTAAGCAACCGGCGGAGCGGGTGGTGACGGTGCAGTTTGAGGACGGTTCCACGATCCAGCGCGCCACGGTGCTGGACGAGTCGGGGTTGTTCTGGTTCGTGGGGCCGCCCCGCTTGACCCAGTGGCTGAAGGATGAGATCGAGGCCGGCCTCCGGTCGCAGCTGTCGCTTCAGGAGGCTACTCAGGCGGGTCTCAAGCAGGAGGCGGGTCGTATCAAGGCCAAGCTGGGCGTCCTGTACGACGATCGTCTCGACGGTCGGATCAGCGCCGGCGACTACGACTTGAAAGCGGTTGCTCTCCACGCGCAGCAGGCCGACATCACGCGGCAGCTGAAGGTGCTGGAGGCCGAAGACACGTCATACCTCGATAAGGCCGTCAGCTTCGTGGAGATGACCCAGCAGGCCGCAGACGAGTTCACCCGGTCGAGAGACGGCAGCAAGAAGCAGGAGCTGATCGGTGAGCTGTTCGACAAGCTCATCTTGGACGGCGAGCGGCTTGAGCCGACGTACAACCTGCGTGCGAGCTGGCTGCTGACCGAAATTCTGCCTTTGAGTGAGCCTGGTAACGACAAATTCGGACGAGGTGACTATGGCCCTATGGAAACGAAAAAAGCCCCTGGCGGGACTCTTCGTTTCTCTCGGCGGGCAGCCGCAAACACTATTCGAACACTGTTTGGCAAGTGATGTCAATAGCCTATTAGGCTTTGCTGGCCACGGCTCTCCATATTTCCCCGCATGGAAGAGCTGTGGGCCAGGCGCCGCCAGGTCGATCATTCACGGCGGCGTACCCATTTTCAAGATATTTCAAAATTGCATTCAATGCAAATATTGGCTGCTGCTTTCAGGGATCGATCTCAGGCCCAGGTCTCGCTTCAGCGTATCCGGCGCAAGGCTTTAGCTACGGCATCCTGGAGTTGACTGCGAGTCATGACTGAGCGACGTGGGATGCCGAGATCGCTAGCCTGGTGGTAAAGTTCGGCCTTGGTCAGCATGGAAAGATTATCCCTGGGTGCACTAGTTCTCCCTTTTGCAGTGGAGGCTTCTTTGGATCCCTTTGCGTTTGCCGAGATGTCACGTGTTATTGTTCGACCTGCGACAACTTCGATGGGCATGCAATATGGGATCTCGAATGTCAGCGGCAGCCGAAACTCGGAATCGGCCATCCGCTCTTGAAAGATGACAATCCCTTCTTTCCTTACGAGCATCCATTCCACTGCAACCTCTACCGAGCGGCCTGGCGGTACCGTCACTTCGACTTCTTCCTCCACGCTGGCGCTTGTACGGTCTGACCTTGAGTAATGCCGGGTCACGGTCTCCTGCGTCCGCCCCGCAAGCGTGCCGATCCCAGCGATTGAAATCCCTCCTTCGTTTCCGCGTGTCGTCGCCCGATCTATGCTAATCATCGGAATGCGCTCGAAAGTCTGACTGAACTTAATCCTCCTTTTTTGAGGTGAGTCGATGGTATCGTTGAGGGCCTGGCGAATATCGGTTGCGAGTAGGGAAGTGTGCTGGCCGGATTCGGCTACTTCCTTAAGGATGACTTTATTGAAGTCAATCGCAGGGCGGGTCCCGAGGTTTGCGAACAGATCGCCCTGCGAGGTTCCGCCTATCGCCAACCCTGAGAAACCTTTTGAATGTCCAACGGATCCCGTTTGAGGGCTCAAAGTTGAACCGGGAATACTTGGCGTGGTAGGCGGTATGCGCAATCCAGAGAAGCTTCCAGTCTGCAATCCTCCGGCCATCGGAGATGCCGTCATGGGTTGCATGATGGGCCATGTTTGATTACACAGGCCGCATTTCATGAACTGCCCAAAAGATGTGATACTGACCGGGGCGCTTGACGGTGCGAGCCGCTTCTTGATTGGCCAATAATCCATAATCGACAGGGAAGTTCTGGTGGCAAGTTCATATACCAAGCTTGCTGCAACTTTTCGAGAAAGGATCTTGCGCCTGCATGCGGGGCATGATCCCGTTCTTATGTAATAGTCCATTTGATTGCTAAATGGCAACGGCATGGCGCCCCCTCTTAAAAAGGATCTCCTCCAAGTAACACACTACGCGCGGATCCCGTGGGGGGCGCGACTTGGGCTTTCACTGGCTCGGGAGGCCGGAACGCTGGCCGTCGAGTGGCAGATCATTCAGATCGGCTGGGCCACCGCCATCACCGCCCAAGGACGACAGCGGCGGCGTGGTGGCGCTCGACTCGGTGACCGTCGATGTCCTCCGGGCGCATCGTGCCCGGCAAGCGGCCGAACGGCTGGCGCTGGGGTCGGACCGGCCCGACACGGTCCACGTCTTCACCACCGAGGACGGCAAGCCGCTTCACCCGGACTATGTCAGCCGGCACTTCGTCCGAATGGTGAAGCGGGCCAACACCCTGCGAGTCGGCGACCAGGGTCAGGCGGTGGCCGATGTGCAGCGAGCGCTCGGCTTCACCGAATCCGGCGTCTTCGATGACGAGCTGCGCCGCGCCGTCTTCGACTTCCAACGCGAGCGCGGCCTCACGGTCAACGGCATCGTGGACCCGCACACCTGGTATCTCCCCGCCCCGAACGAGCCACTACGCCCGTATCCACATCCGGACTGCCTGCCGCCCATCCGGCTTCACGACCTGCGCCACGGGGCCGCGACGCTGGCACTGGCCGCTGGGGGAGACATGAAGGTGATCTCGGCCATGCTGGCACTCGACCATCCAGGTCACGGCGGACACCTACACGTCGGTCCTGCCGGAGGTGGCACGCGAGAACGCCGAGGCGTCGGTAGCGCTGGTGCCGCAGCCCAAGCCCGCGCGAGCCGATGACGGCGCGGTTAGCCTCGCGCTTTCACGAAGCTGACTGTCCGGCAGGTGGTCAGCAAAGCAGAAAGTGCCTCTGACCAGCGAGAATAAGGATTGTCTAGGCCCTTGTTCCCGCGCCCGTCGGAGGCACTTCCCAGGTGAGTAAGCGTATCGGGTCATACCCGCGTGTCCGCGTCGAGGGCGGTGGTCGCGGGGTGGTCTCGCAGTCCGGCGCTGTGCTTCTGGTCGAGACCGCCCGCAAGGCAGGGCTGGACACGGCGATATCGGCGGCACTGGCGCCGTGGCGCAAGGCCCGGGCGGTCCACGACCCGGGCAAGATCCTGCTGGACCTCGCGCTCGCGGTGGCGCTTGGCGGGGACTGCCTGGCCGATGTCGCGATGCTGCGGGCCGAGCCCCCGGTGTTCGGACCGGTGGCCTCCGACCCGACAGTCTCCCGCCTGGTCGACACCCTCGCCGCGGCCGGATCCCGTCCACTGGCGGCGATCCGGCGGGCGCGGGCCGAAGTCCGCGAGCGGGTCTGGCGGTTGGCGGGCGAGGCGGCCCCGGACGCGGGTGGCGAGGTGGTCGTGGACATCGACGGAGTGCTGGTCCTCGCGCACTCAGAGAAGCAGGACGCGGCCAAGACCTGGAAGAAGACGTTCGGCCATCACCCGCTGTTCGCGTTCGTCGACCACGGCCGCGAGGGCTCCGGGGAACCGGTCGCCGGGCTGCTGCGGCCGGGGAACGCGGGCAGCAACACGGCCGCCGACCACATCGAAGCGGCCCGCCTGGCTTTGGCCCAGCTGCCGAAGAAATACCGGCGCGGGCGCCGGACCCTGATCCGCACCGACTCCGCCGGCGGCACCCACGACTTCCTCGACTGGCTCACCGCACGCGGCCGATGGCTGTCCTTCTCGGTCGGGATGACCATCACCGACGCCGTTCACCAGGCCGTGCTGAAGATCCCGGCCCCGGCCTGGACGCCGGCCGTTGAACCCGGCGGCAAGGTCCGTGACGGCGCCTGGGTCGCCGAACTCGCCGGCGACGTCCTCACGGGCTGGCCGAAGGGGATGCGGCTGATCGTCCGCAAGGAACGGCCCCACCCCGGCGCCCAGTTGCGCTTCACCGACGCCGATGGCATGCGCCTGACCTGCTTCGCCACCAACACCACGGGCGTCCCAATCGCGCGGTTGGAGCTGCGGCACCGCCGGCGGGCCCGGGCCGAGGACCGCATCCGCGCCGCCCGCGACACCGGCCTGCGCAACCTGCCCCTCCACGATGCCGCCCAGAACCAGGTCTGGCTGGAGATCGTCCAGCTCGCGCTCGACCTGCTCGCCTGGATGCCCATGCTCGCGCTGGCAGGCGACGTTCGTCGGTGGGAGCCCAAGCGCATGCGGCTGCGGTTGTTCTCCGCCGCCGCCCAGCTCGTCACCACCGGCCGCCGCAGCTACCTCCGCCTGGCCCGCCACTGGCCCTGGACCGGCACGATCACCAGCGCGTTCGCCCGCCTGCACACCCTGCCGGACCCTGGCTGACCAGCGACATCGCCCCATCCCAACGAGCAGCGGTACTTCCGGAGTCGTGGAACCCGGCGCCCACCCGACGCGCCAGTCGGGCCCTCGGCATTCCTACAGGCAGAAGACCCGGCTCGGACAAGCAGAAACGGCCCGCCAGCCGAGCTGACGAGCCGTCATGCAAGATCGAGGCTAGCCCCTCGCTGGCGCCGAGCCTCGGGAACGCCAAAGGCCGTTCTTCCCGAAGGAAGAACGGCCTGGTCAGGCGATTGCCTCGCTGTGCGCCGCCAGGGACTCGAACCCCGGACCCGCTGATTAAGAGTCAGCTGCTCTAACCAACTGAGCTAGCGGCGCTTGCTGACGAGGAAGACCTTACACGGTTCGGCCCGATGTTTGAAACCCGATTGATCGGGGTAGTCCCGTGCAGCCCTCGCCGCCGACCCAGGGGCCGCGCGGCTACCCGGCAGCCACCCGCAGACCCGCGCCGCGGTCGGCCGGACCGAAGGCCTCGGCCAGCAGGCGGTACGAGCGGAGCCGGTCCGCCGGGTCGTGGGTGAGCGTGTTGACCACCAGCTCGGACACCCCGTGCAGCTCCGCCAGGCCGGTCAGGGCGGCGTGCACCTGCTCCGCCGTACCGGCGACCAGCGCCGCGCCGTTGGCCAGCGCCCGGCTGCTCTCGGCGCCGCTCCACCGGTGGGCCCGGGTGGCCGCCCGGGACGGGAACGGCTCGTCCAGGCCCAGGTCCTTGCGGCTGCGCCAGAGCAGGAAGGCGGTCGCCAGCTCGTCCGCCTCGGCGGCGCTCTCGCCGACCACCACCCGCACCGCGAGCGCCGCGCCCGCCCCGGCCGGACCCCGGGGGTGCCCGGCCCGGCCCCGGCGGAACGCGGCCAGCGCGGCCGGCCCCAGTTCGGGCCGCAGGAAGTGGGCGAAGGCGAAGCGGGCGGCGGGCAGCCCGGCCGCCAGCTCCGCCGAGCCGGTGCCGGCACCGAGCAGCCACAGCTCGGGCTCCCGATAGCCGGGGGCCGGCTCGGCCAGCCGCCGGGTCAGCTCGGCGACCTGCTCGGGGAAGCGCTCGGCGGGCCCGCCGGCCCGGCCGATGCCGAGGTCGACCCGGCCGGGGTGGAGGGCGGCGAGCACCCGGAACACCTCGGCCACCTTGAGTGCCGGGTAACGGGGCAGCAGTACCCCGCCGGAGCCGACCCGCAGCCGCCGGGTGTTCTCCAGCAGGGTGGCGACCATGATCTCGGGCGCGGTGCCGGCGAAGCTCGGCGAGTGGTGGTGCTCGGCGACCCAGTACCGGTGGTAGCCCAGGCGGTCGGCCTCCCGGGCCAGGTCGACGGAGGCGCGCAGCGCGTCGGCGGGCCCGGCGCCGGCCGGGATCGGGGACTGGTCGAGGACGGAGAGCCGCAGCGTCATCAGGCTGCCCCGCCCACGGTCGCCGGGACGATCCGGAAGTCCCGCTGGAACACCAGGTTGTGCAGGTCGGCAGCCACGATGGCGCGCATGGTGGGGAGTTCGGCCGCCGCCTGTTCGGCGGTGAACACGTTGAGCGGCCACTCGCCGACCGTGCCGCCCTGCAGGTGCGGGTGGTGGAACCCGGCGCCGTAGAACGCCCGGATGAGCACCGGGTTGATCCCGGCGGCCCGCTGCTCCGGCCAGGACAGCGCCCAGATCGCGTCCACCCCGCCGTCGGCGGAGCGCTTGACCCCGGTCGCGGTGATCTCGCCGGTGCCCAGCAGCAGCCGGGCGTTCAGCTCGGCCAGCGCCTGCCGGGCGTACCGGTCGAGCAGCGGGACGGCGGCGGCGAACAGCCGCTCCTTGCCCTGGCGGGAGGCGGCGTCGCCGTGCCGGCCGTCCCGCAGGTCGGCGAAGTGGCGCAGCAGCGCCTCGGTGTGCTCGGGTGCGGTGGTGCTGCTCATGCTGCCCTCCTGGTGTAGGCGGTGCCCAGCCAGCGGCGGAGCCCCGGATCGGTGAGAAAGGTGCCGTGCGGCAGGTCGTCGAACTCGCCGAGGTCGACGGTGTTCCCGGCGGCGCGCAGCCGCCGGGCCAGGGCGCGGACGTCGTCGGCGACCGGGTCGAGCCCGCCGACCGCGAGGACGGTGGGCGGCAGCCCGGCGAACGACTCGGCCTCGTCGGGGGTGGAGTAGAGCGGCGGCCGCTCCGACCGCCGGGAGAGCGGGTGGCGGCGGGCCGCGCCGCGGTAGTCCCGCCAGGCCGCCAGCAGCGCGGCGCGCGGTGGGAAGGCGCCGGGGTGGCGCCCGTAGGACGCGGCCCGGCAGTCCGGGTCGACCGGCGGGTAGGCCAGCACCTGGGCGGCGGCCGGGCGGCCCGCGTCGCGCCGGACCAGCGCGGCGCAGGCGGCCAGGGTGCCGCCGGCACTGTCGCCGCCGACCGCGGCGGGCCGGCCCGAGCGCCGCTCGGCCCAGTCCAGCGCGGTCAGCACGTCCAGCAGCGCGGCCGGGTGCCGGTGGCCGGGGGCCAGCCGGTAGTCGACGCTGACCACCGTGGTCCCGGCGTGCCGGGCCAGGTCGGCGCAGGCCTGGTGCCAGCCGTCGACCGAGCCGGCCCGCCAGCTGCCGCCGTGCGCCCACACCAGCCACGGCGCCGTGTCGCTGCCCGGGTCGAAGGTCCGGACGTACACCTGGTGCCCGGCGGCCGGCAGGAGCTGCGACTCCCAGCGCACGCGGGCGGCCGGACTGCGGACCTCGGGCAGCGACATGGGCGTTCCTCTCGGCGAGGTGCGGGCAGGGGTGTCGGCGGCCGCCCGGCCGGGGCCGGGGGCGCGCCCCCGGCGGGCGGCGGGCCGCGGCGGCACGGGGGACGAGGGCACCCGGGGCCCGGAGAGTTCGGGCCCGACGGGGCACGTCCTCAGTCTTCCCCACCGCGGGCCGGCACGAGGGGCGCCAGCCTGACCCTGTCAGGGGCAGGTTCGGCGGCGGCCCCGCGGGCAGGATCCGAGACAGAGGAGGCGGAGGTGGCCCGGCGCGACCGGCTCCAGCGGCGCATCGCCGGCCGCTCCACGCAGGTGTAGAGCACGCTGCCGGCGAGCAGCGTCAGCACCAGGAACCCGGCGATCACCAGGAAGCCGACCGGGGTGGAGAACCGGACATCGTCGAAGAGCGAGCGCACCCAGAAGATCGCCACGCCCTGGCACAGGTAGAAGCCGAAGGAGACCTCGCCCAGCCAGACCATCGGACGGCTGCGCAGCCAGCTGCGCCGGCCCTGGACGTCCACCACCGCGACCGCGCCGATCAGGGCACCGATCGGCACCACCGTGGCGACCACGAAGCCGTACTGGAACGGCACCACCCAGGCGGCCGCGTACCCGGCCGCCATCAGCAGGACCGCGGGCAGCACGCCGAGCGCGCGCGGCCAGCGGCCGGCCAGCACGATCCGGGCCAGCAGGATGCCGAGCACGAACTCGAACATCCGGCCCGGCGGGAACAGGTAGCCGAACCAGAACTGCTGGTCCGACACCGGGGTGATGGCCGACTTCGGGCTGTCGGGCACCAGGTACGTCGTCACCAGCTGCACCGCCACCGTGCCGGCCACCATCAGCGCGGCCCACCACCACAGCCGGCGTTCGGCGATCCGCCGGATCGGCCCGATCAGCAGCGGGAAGGAGAGGTAGAACAGCATCTCGCTGCCCAGCGACCAGGTCGGCGGGTTGACGCTGAGGTTGATGTCCGGCTGCGGGAACCAGGTGTGCAGCAGGAAGAGGTTGGACAGCCAGCCAGCGGTGGGCGCCATCGACCCGGCGAACAGCAGCATCGCCAGCGCCCAGATCACCAGGTGGTTGGGGAAGATCTTCATCATCCGGCGGCGCAGGAAGGCCGCCGCCCGCTCGCCGGGTCTCGCCGCCCACGCGAGCACGAAGCCGCTGAGCACGAAGAAGAACGAGACGCCCAGGTAGCCGGCCTTGACGAAGAGCCACTCGTAGGCGTGCGCCACGTCCGGATCGGCGAACGGGTTGATCGGACGGTTCGGCGGGATGGGGGAGTTGCTCAGTCCGGTGTGGAAGCAGAACACCATCAGGGCGGCCAGGAAGCGCAGCCCGGTGAGCGAGGGCAGCTTGGGCGGGGACACCGCCGGTCCGGCGGCCATCAGTCTGCCTCGATCTCGTTGCGGAAGACCACGATCTTGGCGTCCTTGGCCACGTAGTAGTTCTGCACCGAGTACGCGATGGTGGCGAAGTCGAGGCGCCCGTCGCCGGTGAAGTCGGCGGTGGCGATCCGGGCCACCGACTCGTCGGAGACCCGCCACTTGGCGAAGACGCCGTTGGCCAGGTCGAGCGCCTTGTAGTAGATGACGCCCTGCCAGGGGTGCGGTCCGCGCAGCGCCACCAGGAACTCGTCCTCGCCGTCGCCGTCGAAGTCGGCGCAGACGATCTGGTGGCCCGGGCCCTCGCCGTTCTCGTTGGGGTCGCCGTAGACGTCGAGCAGGAAGCGCCTCCAGCCGGCCTCGGCGGCGGGTCGGGCCGGGTCCTCCTTGACGTACACCGCCACCGTGTTGCCGTGGAACGGCTCCACCGCGGCCACGTACGCCATCGGGTCGTCGCCGATCCGGCCGCAGTTGAGGTCGCCGCTGCCACGGAAGCCGGTCCGCTCGAACTGGCCGAGCTCACCGGTGCCGATCAGGGTGCGCACCCACTCCCCGCGGGCCTCGTCGAACCACAGCCAGGTGACGCCCTCGTCGGAGGCCAGCAGCACCGAGTCCAGCGCGGAGCCGGGTATCAGGCCGGCCTTCTTCTCGGCGCCGTGGATCATCCGGAAGTGGCTGTCGTCGACCACCTCCATCGGCCACTCCTCGGCCGTGTGCACGTCCTCGGGCTGGGTGAACAGCACCACCGGCAGCACCGCGTGCACGTCCTCCTTGGCGACGATCGGCAGGCCGATCACCTGCAGCCGGTCGGTCCGGGTGAAGTGGCCGACCCGCAGCCGGTGCATGCCGGTGGCGCGCCCGATGTAGTGGCGCTTCCAGCGGGACTCGTCCTTCTCCGGGTGGCCCGGGTTCTCCAGCCAGTCGATCTTCCCGCCGGAGGTGTCGGCGTCGACGATGGTGCCGATCGGGCCGTACAGCTCGTAGCAGACCACGATGTCCGGGTGGCCGTTGCCGCTGATGTCGGCGTAGTCGGCGCCGACGGGCATCCGGATCCGGTCGGCCACCAGCCGGCGCTGCCAGTCCTCGCCGTTGCGGTACCAGTAGATCTCGCCCAGGCGCAGCCCGTAGCCGAACAGGTCCGGGCGGCCGTCGCCGTCGATGTCGGGCGCCTCCAGCCAGTAGCCGTCGCGCAGTTGATCGGCAACAAGTTCCGGGACGAACTTCGGAATGCGGACCATCACTCACTCTCCTCGTGGTATTCGACGGCGAGCCACACGCAGTCGGTGTCGGCCCGGTACTGGTGCCAGGGGTATTCCAGGGCGCGGTCGCAGAACGGCTCGTGGGTGTTTCCCGGGGCCATCGGGACGTCCTCGTACCGTGATTCACGGGTCGGCCGGTGGAACTTCTGCATCCGGCCGAGGCCGTGGATCTGGGTGTGCACCTCCACGAACGGGTGCTCGTGGTGGATCCCGCAGTCCGTCCCGGCCGGTGCGAACCAGAGGTTCACCCGGACCGCGAACTCCCGCTCGGCGCCGGCCGCCTCGCGCAGCAGTGGCCCCGGATCCAGCCGGACGGTGCCGAGGGTGTCCTGCGGGCTGCGCCACAGCGGGGTGTCGCGCGGGTAGGACGGCAGCGATTCGGCCAGGTGGTGCCAGCCCGGCTCGCCGGTGAGGCCGGCGAGCGGACCCTCGGTGGGCCGCAGCACCACCAGGTGGTCGGCCTGCTCCACCACCGCGTCCCGCAGCACCGTGGAGGCCAGCGGCGGCAGGGACTTGCGCGGCCGCCCGGCCAGGGCCGCCGGAGTGGGCCCGGCGTTCAGCACCACGGCCTCCCCGGCGATCCGGTGGGCGCGGGCGCCGGCCACGTGCGCGGCCGCCACCAGCGGGCCGGAGAAGGCCAGCGCCCGGACCAGGTCGGCGGCCATCAGGCGCCCGCGTACGCGCCGGAGCCGGCCAGCTCGACCGAGAGCTGGTCGATCGCACTGCCCGGGACGAACGGCACCACCGCGGGGCCCTCGTCGAAGAAGTGCGCCACCGCGCCGACCGTCCGCTCGCTGGCCCGGCCGTCGCCGTACGGCGAGGCGGCCGCGGCCATCCGCCGGTACTGCTCCGGGTCGCCCAGCAGTCGCCGGGCTTCGGCCAGCACGCCCTCGGTGGTGCGGCCGACCAGCCGGGCCGTCCCGGCGATCACCGCCTCCGGGCGCTCGGTGATCTCCCGCAGCACCAGGGTCGGCTTGCCCAGGGCCGGGCCCTCCTCCTCCGCGCCGCTGCTGTCCGAGAGGATCACGTCCGCCCGCTTCATCAGCCGGCAGAAGTTCAGGTACGGCAGCGGGTCGACCACGGTGATCCCCGGGTGGTCCCCGACCAGCGGCAGCAGCGCCTCGCGCACCACCGGGTTGCGGTGCAGCGGCACCACCACCCGCACCGAGCCGTCCTCAGCCAGCGCGGCCAGCGCCCGGCCGATCTCCGGCAGTTGCTCCCAGGACTCCCGGCGGTGCGCCGAGGCCAGCACCACCCGGCGCGGATCGGCGTCCAGGTCGGCCAGCGCCGGATCGCCGTAGTCGCCGGCGAGGTCGCCGGCCCAGCGCAGCGCGTCGATCACGGTGTTGCCGGTGACCACAATCCGGTCCGGGCTGATGCCCTCGCGGATCAGGTTGCCGCCGTTGCCCGGGGTCGGCGCCAGGTGCAGCGCCGAGATCTGGGCCACCAGCCGCCGGTTGGCCTCCTCCGGGAACGGCGAGTGCAGGTTGCCGCTGCGCAGCCCGGCCTCCACGTGGATCACCGGCAGCCGGTGGTGGAAGCCCGCCAGGGCGCCGGCCAGCGTGGTGGCCGTGTCACCGTGCACCATCACGGCCTCCACCCCGAGGTCCGGCAGCTGCTCGGCCAGGCCGCTCAGCGAGCGGTGGGTGACCTGGGCCAGGGTCTGGCGCGGCGCCATGACCTCCAGGTCGACGTCCGGGCGCAGGCCGAAGGCGCCCAGTGTCTCGTCCAGCATCTGGCGGTGCTGCCCGGTGGAGACCACCACCGGACGGAAGCGCGGATCGTCCCGGAAGGCCCGGATGACCGGTGCGAGTTTTATCGCTTCCGGACGGGTTCCCAGAATCACGGCGATGGAACGCATGGTGAAACTCCTCCATGTGGAAGGGAATTCAGGGAAAGCGGCTCGGGAACAAGCATCTCCGGACGCCGACGGACCGTCAACGCGCGTACCTGGCACGGCTTATGAAAGAAAACCGCCGCAGCGCCCATTTCGGCGCTGCGGCGGTCGATTGCTCGCGAAACAGTGTCAGGACGGCTTGACGGAAAGCGAGTGGCGGAAATAGTCGGTCGGGTCCCACTGCTTCTTCACCCGCTGCAGCCGCGGATAGTTGCCCTTGTAGTACAGCTCGGTCCACGGCACCCCGGAGCGGTTGCGGGCCGGGTCGGCCACGTCGGTGTCCGGGTAGTTGATGTAGCAGCCGTCGTGCGCCTCACCCGGCACCGGCACCCCGCCGGTCTCCGCGAAGAACTCCTCGTAGATCCCGCGTGCCCAGCCGAGCGCGGCCGCATCCCCCTCCTGGTCGTGCCAGAAGGTCTGGAAGCACATCTTGAACACCGAGCTGCGCTGCGAGTTCGCGGTGGCGTCCGGGGCGGCCGCGTTCACCTGCCCGCCGAAGGAGAACAGCACGATCATCGTGTCCGGGTTCCAGTACGACGGATCGCTCATGTGCCGGTACATCACCGCGATCTGCCGGTCCGAGAAGTTGCGCCGCATGTACGCCGACTTGTGTGCGCCGCGCGCGGTCGGATCGGTGATCGTCGGGTTGTTGGTGCCCACCAGCCGGGTCGCCTGCAGCCACGGCAGCCGGCGCGGCCTGGCCAGTTGGGGCAGCGCGGTCAGCTCCCCGGACGGCTTGGTCATCGCGGTCGCGCTCAGCCCCGTCCCGGCGGTGATCGCCGCCAGGTAGTCGTCCAGCAGCCCCTGGGCGTTCGGCACCGTCGCGTCGACCTGGGTGAACATGTCCAGCGTCCCGTGCGCCTTGTGGCAGACGTTGAACAGGCTGCTCAGCGCGGTGTACGGGCTGTCCGGCGCGCTGTTCGCCTCGTGCCAGGCGCCGAAGTTCTTCAGCAGCCGGGTGAACTGCCGCTCCGACAGGTCCTTCCACGGGAAGGAGACCGCGCTCACCAGCACCGTGGACGGCGGCCGCACCAGCAGCCGGGACGGATCGGTGCCGGAGGCGCCCGGCGAGCGGAACCAGTACCGGGTCACCAGGCCGAAGTTGCCGCCGCCACCGCCGGTGTGGGCCCACCACAGCTCCCGGTTCGGGTCATTGGCCTCCCGGGTCGCCACCACCGTGCGGACCTTCCCGGCGGCGTCCACCGTCACCACCTCCACCGCGTACAGGTGGTCCACCACCAGCCCGTGCGCCCGGGAGAGCAGCCCGTACCCGCCGCCCGCGATGTGCCCGCCGGCGCCGACGCTCCAGCAGATGCCGCCCGGGACGGTCACCCCCCAGCCCTTGTACAGCGCCTCGTACACGTTCATCAGCCGGGCGCCCGGCTGCACCGAGAACGCCCGCATCGCCGGGTCGTAGGTCACCTCGGTCATCTCGGAGAAGTCCAGCACCACCTCCACCTCGGGGTTGCAGACGAAGTCGGCGAAGCAGTGCCCGCCGCTGCGCAGCGACACCCGCTTGCCCTGGCGCACCGCGTCGCGCAGCGCCCGCTCCGCGTCGGGGGTCGAGCGGATCATCCGGACGTAGTCGGGGCGGGCGACGAAGCGCTGGTTGTTGCCGGTGGTCAGCAGCTCGTAGCGGGGGTCGTCGGGGCGTATGGTCGCGCCGGTCGGGGCCGCGGCCACCGACTCGGAGCCCGGCGACGCGGCCCGGGCCACCGTGGTGGCCAGGGTGCCGGAGACCGCCGTGCCGCCCAGCACGGCGGCCGAACGGGTCAGCATGGTCCGGCGGTTGACGCCTGTCATCGTGGCACCTCGATCTTCCTGGGGGATTCCGGTATTGGCACGGACCGCACGCGGCGCGGAGTCCGGTCGAGCAGGGCCGAGAGCAGGGCCACCCCGAGGCCGGCGGCGGCGAGCGCCGCGCCCACCAGGTTCGGGGCGGTCCAGCCGAGCCCGCCGTCGATGGCGAGCCCGCCGAGCCAGGCGCCCAGTGCGTTGCCGAGGTTGAAGGCACCGATGTTGGCGGCGGAGGCCAGCGCCGGGGCGCCCTCGGCCTTGGTCATCACCCGCATCTGCAGCGGCGGCACGGTGGCGAATCCGGCCACCCCGAACAGCGCCAGGGTGACCACGGCGGCGGCCTTCCCGTGCGCGGTGAGCGAGAACACCGCCAGCACGGCCGCCAGCACCGCGAGGATGGCACACAGGCTCGGCATCAGTCGACGGTCGGCCATCCGGCCGCCGAGCACGTTGCCCACGCACAGCCCGCAGCCGAACAGCACCAGCAGCCAGGTCACCGAACCCGGCGCGAAGCCCGCCACCTCGGTCATCATCGGCGCGACGTACGTGAACGAGGCGAACACGCCGCCGAACCCGAGCATCGTGGTGGCCAGCGCCAACCACACCTGCGGACGCCGGAAGACGGCCAGCTCCCGGCGCAGCCCGCCGTCGGCCGGCGCGGGCTGCGCGGGCACCAGGGCGGCCAGCGCGACCAGGGCCAGCACCCCGAGCGCGGTCACCGCCCAGAACGTCGAACGCCAGCCCAGGTGCTGCCCCAGCGCCGTACCCAGCGGCACGCCGAGCACATTGGCCGCGGTCAGGCCGGTGAACATCATCGCGATCGCACCGGCCCGCCGGTCCGGCGCCACCACGTCCGCGGCCACCACCGAGCCGATGCCGAAGAACGCGCCGTGGCACAGCGCCGCCACCACCCGCCCGGCCAGCAGCAGCCCGTACCCGCCGGCGAGCGCGCACAGCAGGTTCCCGGCCACGAACACGCCCATCAGGGCCAGCAGCACGGTCTTGCGCGGCAGCCGGGCCCCGGCCGCCGTCATCAGGGGCGCGCCCACCACCACGCTGAGCGCGTAGCCGGACACCAGCAGCCCGGCGGTCGGGATGGAGACCGACAGATCAGCGGCCACCTGCGGCAGCAGGCCGACGATCACGAACTCCGTGGTGCCGATCGCGAAGGCCCCGACGGCCAGCGCGAGCAGGGCGAGCGGCATGGCGGCCACTCCTCTCGTCGTCGACGTCGACCGGTCGTCAGATCTGGCGCAGCGCACCGCCGTCCACCGCCCACTCCGCCCCGGTGACCTGGCCGGCGGCCGGCGACAGCAGGTACGCGATCACCCGGGCGACGTCCTCCGCCGCGCCGATCCGGCCGGTCGGCAGCCGGCGCACGTCGGTGACGAAGTGCTCCACCGCCTCCTCGGGCGGCAGCCCGAAGCGCTCGGCCAACTGCTCGGTGAAGCCGCCGGGCGCGTCCCACAGCGCCGTCCTGGTCGGCCCGGGGGAGACCACGTTGGAGCGCACCCCGCGGCCGCCGAACTCGGCCGCCAGCGACTTGGAGACCGACAGCAGCGCGGTCTTGGCCGCCGCGTAGTCGACCATCGGGAAGTCCGGGAAGCGCGCCGCCTCGCTGGCCACCTGGACGATCGCCGACCGCTCCTCCAGCAGCAGCAGCGGCAGCGCCGCCCGGGTCAGCCGCAGCGCGGCGAACAGATTGAGCTCGAAGGTCGCCTTCCACTCCAGGTCGGAGACGTCCAGGAAACCGGAGCGCGAGGACAGCCCGCCCAGGTTGTTGACCAGGCCGTCCAGGCGGCCGTGCCGGTCCAGCACCGCGTCGATCACCGCCCGCTCCGAGCCGGGCTCGGTCAGGTCGGCCGCCACCGCGCTCACCCGGCCCGGCGCCAACTCCTCGATCGGCCCGGGCTTGCGGGCCACGCCCACCACGGACGCGCCCTCCTCGGCCAGCAGCCGGGCGGTGGCCGCGCCGATGCCGGCCGACGCACCGGTGACCAGGAAGACCCGGCCGGACAGTTGAAGATCCATCGTGGTTCGCTCCTCGGATTCGCACACTCGGACAGCAAGCAGTCAGCGGTGGCGGTGCCGAACGGGGCACCGCCACCGCTGAGGGGGAGGGGGGTCGGGCCGGGGGGTCCGGCCGGGGATCAGGCCGGGGATCAGGCCTTCTTGCGCAGGAACACGGCCGCCATCAGCGCACCGACCAGCACGATCACCGCGTTGACCAGCACCGCCGTGGAGACACCGCCGAGGATCGCGTCCGCCCCGGCCGAGTCCGCGATGCCGGCGGTGGCGATCGCGCTCATGATCGGGGTGCCCATGGTGATGCCGATCTGCTGGGTCATGGTCGCCACACCGGTCGCCATGCCCTGGTCGGCGTCGGACAGCCCGGAGGTCGCGGTCACCATGAACCCGACGATCACCAGCATGTTGCCGACACCGCCGACGAAGGTCGCCAGCAGCAGCAGCCACATCCAGCTGCGGTCGTCACCGAGGCCCAGCAGCGCCGCCGTGGCCACCGCCTGGACGATCCCGCCGACCACCAGGGTCGGCGTGGTGCCGATCTTCCCGATCACCCGGGCCGCCGTCACACCGCCGGTCACCGTGCCCAGGCCCAGCACCGCGAAGGACAGACCCGCCGCCAGCGGCGAGAAGCCCAGCACCTTCTGCAGGTAGAGGGTCATCAGGAAGACCAGCGAGGTCTCGGTGACGAAGGCGATCAGACCGGCCAGGTTGCCCCAGATGACCGTCCGCTTGTGCAGGATCCGCACCGGGACCAGCGGCTGCGCGGCGCCCTTCTCGACGAAGTAGAACACCACCAGCAGCACCACGCCGACCGCCAGCGCGACCAGCGCCGCCGGGTCGCCGAAACCGTGCTCGCCGGCCGCGGTCAGGCCGAACACCAGGGACAGCAGGCCGACCGTGACCGCCAGCGCACCCGGCACGTCCAGCTTGGCCCGCGCCTCGCCGCGGCTCTCCACCAGCACGGTCGGGGCGATCAGCAGCACCGCCAGCGCCACCGGCACGTTGATGAAGAACGCCCACCGCCAGCTCAGCAGGTCGGTCAGCACGCCGCCGAGGACCGCGCCGGTGGTGAAACCGGCCGACATCAGCGCGCCGTTGAGGCCCAGCGCCTTCTCGCGCAGCGGCCCCTCCGGGAAGGAGGAGGTCAGCAGCGACAGCCCCGCCGGGGTCACCGCCGCGGTGGCCAGGCCCTGCGCCACCCGGGCGATCAGCAGCATGGTCGGGTCGACCGCCAGACCGCCGAGCAGGGACGACAGGCCCAGCACGGCCAGGCCGATCATGAACAGCCGGCGCCGCCCGACCAGGTCGGCGATCCGTCCGAACAGCAGCGTGAAGCCGGCCGCGGCCAGCGCGAACGCCGTTGCGATCCACTGCAGTTGGGCGAGCGGGAAGCCGAGGCCGCGGCCGATCACCGGCAGCGCCACGTTCAGGATCGAGAAGTCCACGGCCAGCATGAACTGGGCGACCAGCAGGACCACCAGGACCAGCTTCAGCCGTCCGGTCAGTTTCTCCGGTACCGCCGTGGTCCGGGCCGGGCCGGCCACCTCGTCGATCGTCGACATCGTCAGGCTCCTTGTTCTTCGGTGAGGTTGGATGATTCAGACAGCACGAGCCTGCGCGCGGGCGGCAGGGGCAGCCAGGCCCCGGCGATGCGTACGACCGCGGTTCCTACCCTTGGCAGGGTTACGTTCCGCCGGTCCGCCGAGGCCCCCGCACGGGGATACTGGGCGGCATGGACACTCCTACGGAGCTCGGCGAATTCCTCCGCACCCGGCGCGCCCGCCTCCGCCCCGAGGACGTCGGCCTGGTCTCGTACGGCGCCCGGCGGCGCGTTCCCGGCCTGCGCCGCGAGGAACTCGCCCAACTGGCCGGAGTGAGCGCCGCCTACTACACCCGGCTGGAGCAGGGGCAGAGCGGCAACGCCTCCGAGGCCGTGCTCGACGCCCTCGCCCGCGCCCTGCGCCTGAGCGAGGACGAGCACGCCCACCTGCGCAACCTGGCCCGCCCGGGACGTGCCCGGCGCAGGCCGCCGGAGCGCCCGGAGAGCGTCCGCCCCGCCGTCCGGCAGCTGATCGCCGCCCTGGACGTGCCGGTCATCGTGCTCGACCGGCGCAGCGAGGTGCTCGCCTGGAACCCGCTCGGCCACGCCCTGATCGCCGGCCACCTCGACCCGACCGCCCCGGACCGCCCGGCCGACCGGCCGAACCTGCAGCGGATGCTCTTCCTCGACCCGCACACCCGCGAGCTGTACCCGCTGTGGGAGGAGGAGGCCCGCCGGGCGGTGGCCTCGCTGCGGCTGGCCGCCGGACGCCACTCCGACGACCGCAGGCTCGCCGAGCTGGTCGGCGAACTGCTGATGAAGAGCCCGGAGTTCGCCGATCTGTGGGCCCGTCACCCGGTCCGCAACTGCGTCTCGGGGGTAAAGCTCTTCCACCACCCGGTGGTGGGCGAGCTGGAGCTGACCTTCGAGACGCTGCGGACCGCCGACGAGTCCGGCCAGTGGATGCTGATGTACAGCGCCGAGCAGGGCTCGGTGGCCGAGGCCGGACTGCGGTTGCTGCGGGAGGCGGAGGTCCACCCGCGGCGTGCCGCCGCCCGGCATTGACGCCGGCCGGTCGGGGTTCAGCCGTCGGCGCATCTGCGGTGCTCCATCCGCTCGGCGAACTGCTGCCAGGCCTCCGCGCAGGCGGCGGCCACCGCGGTCAGCGTCCCGGTCGAGTGGGCCGGGACGCTGGCGGCGATCCGGTCCCACTGGGCGGCGCTGAGCGAGTGGAGTTGGAGCATCCGCAGCAGCAGCCGGCCGTTCTCGGTCAGCCGCAGCGACGGGTCGCGGAACAGGCTCTCCACCTGTGCCGCACCGCGGCCGCCCGGCGGGAGGTGGACGAGCCGGCCGGTGGAGCCCGCACCGCCGGTGGCCCCGCCGCCGCTGACGGACTCGGTACCGGCGACAGCCCCGGCCGGTTCGGTGGCCGGGTCCGGTTCCGTCCGGTCGTCCGCGGACACCGTCCGGAACCCTGCGGTGGGCCGGGGGGCCCGCAGTCCGGGTCCGGTCCGGTCGGGTCCTGCCCGGTCGGGGCGGGGGAACGCGGAGCCCGGGGAGTGGGCGCCGACCGGGGACCGGGGCGCGGGGACGGCCCGGAGGGGTACCGGGTCCTCCCCGCGGCCGATCCTGTCGCGGACGTCCCGGACGGTGCCGGGGGAGATTCCGGCCTGCCGGGCGATCTCCCGCAACGACGCCTCGGGGGCGTCGGCGAGTAACCGTCCGGCCGTCCGGCGGCCCTCGGCGCTGTCCACCGGGCGGGCCCGGCCGTCGCGGCCGATCCGGACACCGGTGGGCTCGGCGGCGACCATGCCGCCGGGGCCGGCCGGGCCGGAGCGGGTCCGCAGGGCCGCCACCGTCTTGGGGGAGATCCCCGCCGAGGCCGCGACCGCCCCGTCCGACCAGCGCGGATGTGCGGCCAGGATGCGGCGGGCGGCGGTCCGCCGGTCCGCCGCGGTGAGCGGCAGCCCGTGCTCGGTGTTGGCCCGGACCCCGAGGACGAAGGCCTCCTCCGAGGTGCCCTCGAAGAAGCGCACCCCGATCTCGGTCTCGCCGCGGAGCACGGCCGCCCGCAGCCGGTGCATGCCGTCGATCACCCGCATCGTCGGACGGTGCACCGTGATCGGCGGCAGGCCGGGGCCCGCGTCGATGAGCAGTCGGACATGGTCCAGGTCCACGCCCGCGCTGCGGGGGGAGTCGGCCGGCCGCAGCCGGTCGATCGCCACCCGCCGGACCGGGCCCAGCCCGTCGACACCGTCCATGGTCGAGCTCCCTCCCCGTCGCTGACTCACTGTCTCCATAAACAAACCAACCATGCGGTTGGTTATTTGGCAACAGAGCGGGTCAGCAGAGCGGCGATGGTCTGGACCGGCCGTGCAAGTCGGGAGATTCCCGGGTTGCGCACCGGGCCGCGCGCGCCGGGTGGTGAGCCCGGCCGGCGTCAGCGCGTCGAATCCGCGGTGCGCAGCTCGGTGTCCACGTAGGTGCACAGCCAGCTGCGGAACTCCGGCCCCAGGTCGGGGCGTTCGCAGGCGAGCCGGACGGTGGTGCGCAGGTAGTCGGCGCGGTCGCCGGTGTCGTAGCGGCGGCCGCCGAACACCACCCCGTGCACCGAGCCGCGCCGGGCCAGCACCTGCAGGGCGTCGGTGAGCTGGATCTCCCCGCCCCGGCCGGGCGGGGTCCGCTCCAGCACCTCGAACACCTCGGGCTGCAGTACGTAGCGCCCGATCACCGCGTAGCGGCTGGGCGCGGTGCCCGGATCGGGCTTCTCCACCAAGTCGGTGACCCGTACCAGTCCGTCCGGTCCGGCTGGGGCCACGGCGGCGCAGCCGTACAGGTGGATCTTCTCGGGCGGGACCTCGACCAGTGCCACGACGCTGCCGCCGAGCCGGGCCTGGACCTCGATCATCCGGGCCAGCAGTGGGTCGCGGTCGTCGATCAGGTCGTCGCCGAGCAGTACCGCGAACGGGGCGTCCCCGACGTGCGAGGCGGCGCACAGCACGGCGTGGCCGAGTCCGCGCGGGTCGCCCTGGCGGACGTAGTGGATGTCGGCGAGGCCGGTGGGGGCGCAGACCCGGGTGAGCCGGTCGGTGTCGCCCTTGCGCAGCAGCAGGTCCTCGAGCTCGTAGTTGCGGTCGAAGTGGTCCTCCAGCGGGCGCTTGTTGCGGCCGGTGACCATCAGGACGTCCAGCAGGCCGGCCGCGACCGCCTCCTCGACCACGTACTGGATGGCCGGCTTGTCGACGACCGGGAGCATCTCCTTGGGGGTCGCCTTGGTGGCGGGGAGGAAACGGGTGCCGAGTCCGGCGACCGGGATGACGGCCTTCTCGACGCGGCTGCTGAGTGGCTTCAGTGGCTTCATGGACGCCACGGTAGGCAGGTGCGGCAAGGGAGTTGAAGGCCTTGCCGGGTGTCGCGGGGCGGCGCAGAATCAGCCGGGCGTGCCCTCGGCGCGCAGCTTCGGCAGCATCCGGGCGGGCGTCAGTGCGGGCAGCACCAGCCGCCAGACCCGGGTCATTCCCTCGGAGCGGCCGCCGTTGCCGTCGGGCCCGCTGGTGCCACCGGGGCCGCTGTGGCCACCGGGGCCGCCGCGGCCGGGCCGCCGCGCCGCGTACTCGGAACCGAGCAGCAGGTATTCCACCAGGGTCTCGGCCGCGGGGGCCGCGACCTCCGGGCGCAGGCTGCGGTCCGAGCGGGCCTCGCGCAGCAGGATGCGGACCGTCGGCTCCCAGGCGCTGTGCCAGTCCGGCATGGGCGGGCGGACGGGGTGCGGCCGCCCCGGATCGGGGCCGGGCCGGTCCGGGGCGGCCCCGATCCGGTGGGCCTGCCCCTGCCACGGGACCTGGTCCCGCCGCGGCTCCTGCCACCGGGCGTCCTGCGGTCCGCGGGGCGGCTCCCACCGTTCGGCCCGCTCCCACCGTCCGGCCGGTTCCGGCTCGCGGGCGCGCTCGCGGGCGAGCCGCAGTCCGGCGCGGGCCACCGGGTCGCCGTCCAGTTGGCGGCCGAGCGCGTGGGTCAGGTCGATCACGCCCTGCAGCGCGGGTGCGCCGGAGCGGCCGATGGAGCCCACGGCGGCCCGGGCGGCGGTGAACGCGCGCCCCTCGACGGCGTCCGCCAGGTCGGCCTTGGAGCTGAAGTGGAAGGACAGCGCGCCCTTGGTCACCCCGGCGACCTCGCTGACCAGGCTCAGCGAGGTCGCCTCGTAGCCGTACCGGTCGAAACAGTCGCCGGCCGCCCCGATCAGGGCCAGTCGTGTCCGCACGGCCCGTTCCTGCCTCACCATGGCGCCTCCCGGGCCAGCGAAAACATACCGATGGACGTCCGCGACCGGCGCCGGATGTCATTCTGGCTCCGAGTGTGTGAACGTGAAAGAAACAAACCGCTTGGTTGGTTTGTATTTCGGACGCCAAGGCCCGTGGATCAGCGTTGGAACCCGGGCTGCCCGCCGTGTACCGGGAGGGCAGCCCGCGGGGGTTCAGACCAGCCGGACCGTGGTGGCCCGCTCGTAGGCGGTCACCACCTCGGCGCCGCGGTGCTCCGTGATCGCCAGGTGCGGCAGCACCCCGGGGACGGCGATCCCCGGCAGCACCTGGGCCCAGAACGCGGCGATCCGCCGCTCCAGGTCGGCCCGCCGGGTCAGCGCCTGGGAGAGCAGCTGGATCCCGGTCCACGCGCCGACCACCAGCTCGGCGGTGGCCGCCGGCTCCACGTGCGGCAGCACCTCGCCCTGGGCCTTGGCCTCGACGAGCAGGCCGGTACACAGCTCCACCCAGTCGGCGAACGGGCCGTCGCCGAGCGCGCCCTGGCCCGCCTGCTCGACCGCGAGCCGGACACCGCCGCGCAGCAGCGGGTCGCCCGGCAGCCGGTGGGCGACCGCCATCGTGACGTCCACCAGCTCCTGCAGCTTGAACGGCTGAGGCAGCACCGCGCCCTGCGGCACCTGCGCCGCCAGCACGCCCCGGGCCAGCTTCTCCTTGGAGTCGAAGTGGAAGTACAGCGCGCCCTTGGTGACCTCGGCCCGCGCGAGGATCTCCGCGATGGTGGCGGCCTCGTACCCGTACTCGTCGAAGACCGCGGCGGCCGCCCTCAGGATCGCCTGCCGGGTGCGGATCGCCCGTTCCTGTTGTGCCACGTGGGGGGCCCGTCCTTTCGTCCAGTCACATGGTGCCCGACCGGGGGCGTGGTGTTCCCGCCAGACCCGTGGCCGAAGCGGTTCGCCAGGGAGATTTTTCCTCTGGAAAACCAAACCGTACATGCCGTATCTTTTTCGGGCCAGAGTTGCGCACTGCACGCGACAAGGGGGAACCGTGTCTCAGACCACCGTTTCGAGCCTCCACCCGGTCGCCTCGCACATCGATGAGGCGATCCGTCCGTCCTGGCTGACCACCACTGTGCCCAGGGAGTTCGTCCACCGCGCCGCCGTCGCCGAGGTGCTGCTCACCGGCTGGCGCCGGCGGAGCGAGCGCACCTTCCGGGTCCGCGCCCAATGGCCGCGCGGCCACAGCTACTTCACCCCGCTCAGCGGCGCCCGGCACGACCCGATGCTGGCCGCGGAGACGATACGTCAGACCGGCGCGCTGCTCGCGCACGCCGAGTTCGACGTCCCGCTCGGCCACCACTTCCTGATGTGGGACCTCAACCTGACCGCCGACGCCGAACAGTTGGCGGTCGGCGCCGCCCCCGCCGACCTCGACCTGGACATCACCTGCACCGAGATCGGCCGCCGGGCCGGGCGGCTCAGCGCACTGCACTACGAGGCCGTGCTCCACCGCGGCGGGGCCACGGTCGCCACCGGGTCCGCCCGCTTCACCTGCACCACTCCCGAGGTCTACCGCAGACTCCGCGGCGCCCGGGCGTCCGCCGTCCCGTCCGCCGTCCCCGCCGAGCCGGTCCCGGCCCCGAACGTCGGCCGGATCCGCCCCTGTGACGTGGTCCTCGGGCCGGCCCCCGACCCCGGTGCCTGGTTACTGCGGTTCGACCCGCTCCACCCGGTCCTCTTCGACCACCCGGGCGACCACGTCCCCGGCATGGTCCTGCTCGAAGCGGCCCGCCAGGCCGCCTTCGCCACCCTCTCCTCCCCGGACTTCGTCCCGGTCGCCGTCGCCAGCGCCTTCCACCGGTACGTCGAGTTCGACCAGCCCTGCCGCATCGAGGCCGAACGCCTCCCGGCCGAGCACCCCGGCACCGGCCGGGTCCGCGTCCGCGGCCGGCAGGACGGCCGCGAGGTCCTCGACGTCACCATCACGGCACTGGTCTGACGGGGCATCGAGGCATGCGCATCCTGATCACCGGCTCCACCGGCTTCCTCGGACGCCACGTGCTGGCGGCCGCCCGGCGGATCCCCGACGCCCGCCTGCGGCTCGCCGTCCGCACCCCGCCACCGGCCGGCGGCCACACCGTCCCAGGCCCGGCCGACCCGGGCTCGGCCGTCCCCGGCCCGGTCGAGTACGTACCCGCCGACCTCGCCGACCCCGCCACGCTCGACGGCCTCTGTCGGGACGTCGACGTCCTGCTGCACTGCGCCTCGCTGGTCGGCGGCGACG
This sequence comes from Kitasatospora cinereorecta, assembly GCF_024172095.1. Classification (GTDB taxonomy): domain Bacteria; phylum Actinomycetota; class Actinomycetes; order Streptomycetales; family Streptomycetaceae; genus Kitasatospora; species Kitasatospora cinereorecta. Next base: position 690,257 of record NZ_JAMZDX010000003.1, read on the forward strand.
AAGCGGCGATGGCGGCCGTCAACGACCGGGGCACCGCGGCCCTGGTCGACGACGCCCGCCGCCACCGCGTCCGCCGGATCGGATACCTCAGCACCGCAGCCGTCCACGGCCGCGGCCCCTTCCGCGGCGAACGGACCACCGAGCTCCCGCTCGACCCCGCCTCACCGACCAGCCGGACCCGGGCCGCCGCCGAACGCCACGTCCTCGCCGCGGGCGGCACCGTCCTGCGGCCCAACCTGGTGTACGGGACAGGCGACCGCTGGTTCGCCCCCGGGCTCGCCCGCCTGCACCGCCGGCTCACCGCTGACCCGGACGGCTGGTCCGCCCGGCTGACCGTGGTCGAGGCCGGCGACCTCGCCGAACTCGCGCTCGCCGCCGCCCTCGCCCCCGAACCGCTGCCCGGGGCGTACCTGGTCGGCGAGCCGGAGCCGGTCCTCTGCGCCACCGTCGTGGCGGCGCTGGCCGAGCACGCCGGACTGGTCCCGCACCGCGCCGCCACCGACCTCGCCACCGCCCGGGCCGCGCTGGCCGGCGACCCCGGCGCCGAGGTCGCGCTCCACCTCACCACCACCGACCGCTGGTTCGCCGTGGACGACCTCCGCCGCCGCCTCGGCCTCCCCCCGGCGCCCGGCCTCACCGCCCGCTTCCCGGCGCACGCACCCTGGTACACCGCCGCCCTGGCGGCCGACGCCGCGCCCACCCCCGCCTCCCAAGGAGCTCGATGACCAGCCCCTCCGGACTTCTCACCGGCAAGGTCGCCCTCATTACCGGTGCCAGCAGCGGGATCGGCGCGGCGGCCGCCGAGGTGTTCGCCCGGGAGGGCGCCCGGCTGGTGATCACCGCCCGCCGCGCGGACCGCCTCGACGCACTGGCCGAGCGGCTGCGCCGGAGCGGCGCCGAGGTCGCCGTCCGCCCGGCGGACGTCGCGGATCCGGCCGCCGCCCGGGCGGTGGTCGACCTCGCCCTGGACCGCTACGGCCGGCTGGACGCCGCGTTCAACAACGCCGGCCACGGGGTGGGCCGCACACCGCTGCACCTGATGTCCGACGAGGTCTACGACGCGATCCTGGACACCAACCTCCGCGGGGTGTGGAACTTCCTCCGCCCGGAGCTGGCCGCGATGCTGGCCGCCGGCGGCGGGGCGATCGTCAACACCAGCAGCGTCGGCGGCCTGGTGGCGACGCCGGTGGCGGCGCCGTACGTGGCGTCCAAGCACGCCGTGATCGGCCTGACCAAGGCGGCGGCCGCGGAGTACGGTCCGCACGGGATCCGGGTCAACGCCATCGCGCCGGGCACCACCCGGACCGAGATGGTCACCGCCTGGTTCGCCGCCAACCCGGGCGCGGAGGAGGCGCTGCACCGGGCCACCCCGCAGCCGAGGACCGCCGAACCGGCCGAGATCGCCGAGGCGGCCGCCTGGCTGTGCAGCGACCGGTCCTCGTTCCTCACCGGCGCGACCGTCCCGGTCGACGGCGGCTTCACGGCGCTCTGAGCACACCCGGTGCACCCCGCAACGGCGAAGGCGCCGCAACGGCGAAGGCCCCTCGCTTCCGCGAGGGGCCTTCGACCTGTCTGTGCGCCGCCAGGGACTCGAACCCCGGACCCGCTGATTAAGAGTCAGCTGCTCTAACCAACTGAGCTAGCGGCGCCTGCTGACCCGGAGAACATTACACGGGCCCGGCCGATCCGCCGAATCGTGGCCGCCCGGTCACGAACGGTTCCGGCCGGCCGGAATGCCGCGTGGCTCACGCGTCCGGGTAGTGGCAGGCGGCGAGGTGGTCCACGCCGGGCGCGGCGGCCTGCGGGAGCGGGACCTCCTGCTCGCAGCGGGCCCGGCGTGCGTCGTCGAGCAGCGCGTGGACCTGGCAGCGGGCCCGGAACGGACAGCCGCTGGGGCGTTCGCGGGGCGAGGGCGGGTCGCCGGCCAGCAGGATCCGGGTGCGGGCCCGTTCGGCGACCGGGTCGGGCAGCGGGACGGCGGACAGCAGCGCCCGGGTGTACGGGTGCCGGGGGCTTTCGAAGACCGACTCGACCGTGCCCGCCTCGACGGTGTGGCCGAGGTACATGACGCTGACCCGGTCGGCCAGGTGGCGGATCACCGAGAGGTCGTGCGAGACGAAGAGGTACGCCAGGCCCAGCTCGGCCTTGAGCCGCTGGAGCAGGTTGAGCACGCCGGCCTGAATGGAGACGTCCAGGGCGGAGACCGGTTCGTCCAGGACCAGCAGCTCCGGTTCGACGGCGAGTGCCCGGGCGATGGAGATCCGCTGGCGCTGGCCGCCGGAGAACTGGTGCGGGTAGCGGCTCGCGTGCGCGGGCTCCAGTCCGACCTGGCGCAGCAGTTGGGGGATCCGCCGGTCGATCTGCGCGCGCGGGGCGGCCTGGGCGCGCAGGGGTTCGGCGATGATGTCGCCGACCGGCATCCGCGGGTCGAGCGAGGCCATCGGGTCCTGGAAGACGATCTGGACCGCCCGGCGCAGTTCGCGCGTGCCGGCCCGGTCGAGCCCGGCGGTGTCGCGGCCGAGCAGGTCGATCCGGCCGGCCTCGGGGCGGGTCAGGGCGAGCAGCTCGTACAGGGTGGTGGACTTGCCGGAGCCGGACTCGCCGACGAGCCCGAGGGTCTCGCCGCGCCGGATCGCGAGGTCGACGCCGTCCACCGCGTGCACGGTGCCGACCCGGCGCTTGAAGACGGTGCCCTTGAGCACCGGGAAGGTCTTGACCAGGCCGGTGACCCGCAGGATCTCCTCGCCGGGTCGCCCGGCGGGCGGCACCGGCGGCACGGGGTAGACCTCCTCGGGCCGGGGTGCGCGGGCGGCCAGTTCCCCGGCGCGTACGCAGGCGGCGAGGTGTCCGTCGTCGCCGGTCAGCGCGGGTTCGGCGGTGCGGCAGCGGTCCTCCACCAGCGGGCAGCGGGCGGCGAACGGGCAACCGGTCACCGTGCCCGGGGCCGGCGGGGTGCCGGGGATCGGGACCAGCGGCCCGCCCCGTCCGTCGAGCCGGGGCACCGCGCCGATCAGGCCGAGGGTGTACGGGTGCCGGGGGCGGGCGAACAGCTCGTCCACCGGGGCGGTCTCCACCACCCGTCCCGCGTACATCACGGCGACCCGGTCGGCCATCCCGGCGATCACCCCGAGGTCGTGGCTGACCAGCACCAGGGCGGCGCCGGTCTCCCGCTGGGCGGTGCGGAGCACGTCGAGGACCTGGGCCTGGATGGTGACGTCCAGCGCGGTGGTGGGTTCGTCGGCGAGCAGGATGTCGGGGTCGTTGGCGATCGCCATGGCGATCATCGCGCGCTGGCGCATACCGCCGGAGAACTCGTGCGGGAAGCTGTCGAGGGCGCGTTCGGGGGCGGGGATGCCGACCAGGTCGAGCAGTTCGGCGGCGCGCCGGCGGGCGGCGGCGCGGCCCTGCGGGCGGTGGATCCGCAGCGCCTCGACGATCTGGTCGCCGATCCGGTAGACGGGGGTGAAGGCGGAGAGCGGGTCCTGGAAGACCATGGCGATGCGGCTGCCGCGGATCCGGGCCAGCTCCTTGTCGGGCAGGCCGACCAGTTCGCGGCCGTCGAGCCGGACCGAGCCGCCGACGGCGGCGGCGCGCGGCAGCAGGCCGAGGACGGCCAGCGCGGTGACCGACTTGCCGGAGCCGGACTCGCCGACGATGCCGAGGGTCTCGCCGCGCCGGACGGCCAGGTCGACGCCGCGGACGGCGGGGACGGCGCCGAAGTCGACGGTGAGGTCGCTGACCTCGAGCAGGGAGGCGCTCACGGGGTGCTCCGGTCGGAGGTGGGGTCGAGGGCGTCGCGCAGGCCGTCGCCGATCAGGTTGATGGCGAGGACGAAGAGCACCAGCAGGCCGGCGGCGAAGTAGAACAGCCAGGGGAAGACCGGTGCCTGGTCGGTGCCGGCGGCCAGCAGGGTGCCGAGCGAGACGTCGGGCGGGCGGACGCCGAAGCCGAAGTAGGAGAGCGCGGTCTCGCTCATCACCGCGCCGCCGACCGTCACCGTGGCGTCGATGATCAGGAAGGAGGAGACGTTCGGCAGGATGTGCCGCAGGATGATCCGGAACGGGGCCACGCCCATGTACCGTGCGGCGCGCACGAATTCGCGCTCGCGCAGGGAGAGCGTCATGGACCGGACCACCCGCGCGGTGATCATCCAGTTGAACAGGGCCAGCAGCAGTACGAAGGCCAGCCAGCCGGCGCCCTTCAGCTTGGGCGAGACGATCGCGATGATCAGGAAGCTGGGGAAGATCAGCAGCAGGTCGACCAGGAACATCAGCGCCCGGTCGGCCCAGCCGCCGAAGTATCCGGCGCAGGCGCCGACCAGCCCGGCCAGCAGGGTGGAGAGCAGCGCCACCAGCAGGCCGATGACCAGCGACTTCTGCAGTCCGCGGACGGTCTGCGCGAACACGTCCTGGCCGATCCCGTTGGTGCCGAACCAGTGCTCGGCGGACGGGGGTTGCCGGATCGCCGTGTAGTTCGGCGTGGCGTAGTCCCACGGGGTCAGGTACGGCCCGGCGAAGGCCAGCAGGAAGAGCAGCAGCACGATCACGGCGCCCGCCGTCGCGCCGCGGGCGGCGAGCAGCCGGGTCAGCACCAGTCGGCCGCGGCCGGGTGCGGCGGGGGACTTCGGCTCGGCCGGGGCGGTGTCCAGGACGGCGGTCATCGGCGATCAGTACCTGACTCGTGGGTCGAGGGCGGCGTGCAGGGCGTCCGCCAGGAATCCGGCGGCGAGCACCGTCACGGCGGCGAAGAGGTTGACCGCGACCACGGCGTTGACGTCCTGCTCGTTGATCGCCTGGATGAACCACTCGCCCATGCCGTGCCAGGCGAAGATGGTCTCGGTGAAGGCCGCGCCGGTGAACAGCGCCAGGAAGTTGTAGGCGAACATGGTCGACATCGGGATGACCGCGGTGCGCAGGCCGTGCTTGAGCAGCGCCCGGTTGCGGGTCAGGCCCTTGGCCTCGGCGGTGCGCAGGTAGTCCGAGCCGAGCACGTCGAGCATGGTGGAGCGCTGGTAGCGGCTGTAGGTGGCGAGCCCGCCGAGGGCGAGGGCCAGGGTGGGCAGCAGCAGGTGCAGCCCCCAGTCGGCCAGGTGGGCGCCGACGCCGCCGGCCAGCCCGGGGGTCTCGTACCCGACGAACGGGATCACCTCCCGGCCGGTCGCGTCCTTGGCGGCGATGGCGCCGTTCTTCAGGAACAGCGCGACCAGGAAGACGGGCATGGAGAGCAGCACGAAGGAGAGGATCGTCAGCGCCCGGTCGGGGAGCCGGTACTGCTTGACGGCGCTCCAGGCGCCGCCCGCCACGCCCAGCGCCATGCCGAGCAGGCTGCCGACCAGCAGCAGCCGCAGCGAGACCCAGATCCGGCGGCCGAACTCCTCGTTGACCGAGGTGTCGTGGATGGTCCGGCCGAGGTCGCCGTGGAGCACCAGGTCCTCGGCCCAGACGCCGAAGCGCGTCGTGACCGGGGTGCGGTCGTTGATGTTGAGCGCGGTCAGCTGCCGGTCCACCGCGGCGGCGGACGGGCGGGGCTGCTTGGCCTCGAAGTAGGTCCGCGGGCCGAGCGCGGCCGAGGCGAGCGCGTACGCCAGGAAGACCGCGACCACCAGCAGGACGGCGTAGTACCCCAGCCGTCTGGCCAGATAGCCGATCACTTCGCACACCTGTGGGACATGGTCGTTCGCCTTCGCTCGGGGGGTGGTCGGAGCAGTTGCGCGCACGGCCCCGTTCGGGGTCGGCGACGGCCCGCTTCCCCACCGGTCGGGTGAGGTCGGGTGAAGTCGCAGGTCGGAGTCTTGCAGCAGGGTGATGACGGGATGTTGCGGTGGCGTGTCCTCCCGTTTCGTTTCGATCAGAAGTGAACACCGGCATCTGGTCGGGGACTTGATCCGCTGTTACGTTCTGCTGGCGTGGCCACCACTTGAGTGCCCACGATCAAGAGCCGTCACACCTGTCGGCCGTCCGCCCGCTTCGACACCCTCGGGGGAATCCCTCATGAGCCGTTCGACGACCACCCGCAGACTGGGCCGTGCCGCGGCCGCCGCCCTCGCCGTGGCGCTCGCCGCCACCGCGTGCAGCAGCGGGTCCGGAGGCTCGGGCGACGTCGCCAAGAACGTCGTGCCCACCCAGGACGCCGAGGACAGCAACCCCCAGCCGCTGGAGAAGATCAAGGACGGCGGCGAGTTCCGGCCGCCGCTGCAGCAGTGGATCACCCAGTGGAACCCGTACCAGGTCGACGGCACCTACGGCGACGCGGTCGAGATCATGGGCTACGTCGAGGCGAAGCTGTTCCGCAGCGACGCCAAGGGCGTCTTCCACGCGGTGCCCGAGTACCTGCAGTCGGCCGAGGTCACCTCCACCTCGCCGCAGGTGGTCACCTACAAGCTCAACCCCAAGGCCAAGTGGTCGGACGGCAAGCCGCTGGGCTACCAGGACTTCAAGGCGGTCTGGGAGGCGTCGAACGGGAAGAACAGCGCGTACAACCTCTCCGACTCCTCCGGCTACGAGCAGATCTCAAACGTCGAGCAGGGCGCCGACCCGACCGAGGTCAAGGTCACCTTCAGCGAGCCGTACGCGGACTGGCAGAACCTGTTCAACCCGCTGCTGCCGGCGGCCGGACTCGCCACCCCGGACGCCTTCAACGACGGCTGGGTGGAGAAGATCCCGATCTGGGGCGGCCCGTTCAAGCCCGGCACCCTGGACAAGGCCGCGCAGACCATCACCCTGGTCCCCAACCCCGACTGGTGGGGTCCGAAGCCCAAGCTGGACAAAATCACCTACCGGGTGCTGGCCAGCCCCGCGATCACCCAGGCCTTCCTCAACAACGAGGTCGACTACGCGAGCGCCGGCTCCGCCTCGGCGTACGGGCAGCTCAAGGACGCCAAGGACGGGGTGATCCGCACCGGCACCCCGTGGGACGAGGTGCACATCTCCTTCGGTGGCAGCGGCGCCCTCGCCGACCAGTCGGTCCGCCAGGCGCTCGGCAAGGCCCTCGACCGGGCTGCGCTGATCAAGATCGTCAACCAGGGAGTGCCGGTCGAGTTCAAGCCGCTCGGCAACCACCTGTTCATGACCAACCAGACCGGCTACCAGGACAACGCCGGGGACTGGGTGAAGTTCGACCCGGCCGCCGCCAAGTCGCTGCTGGACAAGGCGGGCTGGAAGGAGGCCGCGGCCGGCCAGCCGCGCACCAAGGACGGCCAGTCGCTCGAACTGCACTTCGTGGTCAGCGACGGCTCGACCCAGGCCCAGCTCGACATGGCCACCGCCGTCCAGAACATGCTCCAGCAGGTCGGCGTGAAGCTCACCGTCGACAAGGTGCCCAGCAAGGAGTACTTCACCAAGTACGTCAACGAGGGCAAGTTCGACCTCGCCAGCTGGCGCAACACCGGGTCCTTCCCGCTCTCCAAGGGCGTGGCCAACTACCGCGCCCCGCAGGGCGACAACGTGTTCGGCAACTTCTCCCGGCTGTCCACGCCGGAGATCGACTCGCTGCTGCGCAAGGCCGCCGCCACCCTCGACCCCGCCGAGGCCGCCAAGCTCTACAACCAGGCAGACGTCCGGATCTGGGAGCTCGGCCACACCGTGGAGCTCTACCAGCGCCCCAGCATCGTCGCCGTCCGCAAGGGCCTGGCCAACTACGGCGCCGGCAGCCTGGCCGACACCGACATCACCAAGGTGGGCTGGGAGAAGTAGAACAGCAGGCGGCACTGGCGAGCAGCGCGGTGATCACGAGGAGTTCAGGCGTACGGACACGGGGGCTGCGGAGATCCCGCCCCCGTGTCCGCGCCATCGTCCTTGACCTTCCGCGTTGCCCGCAGACCGCCCGTGTCGTCGTTCCACTTCGGAGGGGAATCTATCGGGCGGATCGGGGCGGACGGGACAACCTGCGCGGGCGCGGCCGAGCTGTCACCCGGTTCGCGCACTCCACCGTCAACGGTGCCTGACGCTTACTCACAACGGGTGTAACCGGGCCGCTCGGCGTGGTGTGCGAACCCGCTCCCGGGACGTCCACCGTGCCAGGATCGCGGTGACCAACTCCCGGCCGAAGGCGACCCGATGACCAGCGCAGCCCGCCCCGACCCGCAGGGCCCCGACCCGCGGCCGAACGATTCGCAGGCCCACCACCCGCACGCCGCCGACCCGCACGCCGCGGACCCGCACGCCGTCGACCGCCGACCGGTCCGGCCGATGCGCGCCCGCAGCCGCGACGAGGCCCACCGGGTGGCCACCCCGCTGGAGCTGTTCTTCGACCTCTGCTTCGTCGTCGCCGTCGCCCAGGCCGGCCGGGAACTCGCCCACGCCCTCGCCGGCGGCCACCCCGGCCACGGCCTCTACGGCTACGTCCTCGTCTTCTTCGCCATCTGGTGGGCCTGGATGAACTTCACCTGGTTCGCCTCCGCGTACGACGTGGACGACGTCCCCTACCGGCTCACCACCCTGGTCCAGATCTCCGGCGTCCTCGTCCTCGCCGCCGGCGTGCCGCGCATGTTCGACGAGGACCTCACCCTGGCCGTCTGCGGCTACCTGCTGATGCGCCTCGCCATGGTCACCCAGTGGCTGCGCGCCGCCCGCTGCGAGAGCGGCGGAACCCGCACCATGGCGTTGCGCTACGCCGTCGGCATCACCGTCTGCCAGCTCGGCTGGACCCTCCTCCTGTTCGTCCCGCACGACGTCCGGCCGTACCTGATCCCCGTCCTCATCCTGGCCGAACTCGCCGTCCCGCCCATCGCCGAGGCGCACACCCAGTCCACCTGGCACCCGCACCACATCGCCGAGCGGTACGGGCTGTTCACCATCATCGTGCTCGGCGAGACCGTCGCCGCCGCGACCGTGGCGATGCAGACCGCGATGGACGAGCACGAGGCGCTCGGCGAACTGATGCCGATCGCCGCCGGCGGCCTGCTGATCTGCTTCGGCGCCTGGTGGATCTACTTCGCCGAGCCCGTCCACCACCACCTGCGCTCCAACCGGCAGGCCTTCCTCTGGGGCTACGGCCACTACCTGGTCCTCGGCTCCGCCGCCGCCGTCGGCGCCGGCCTGGAGGTCGCCATCGAGTACGCCGTCGGCAAGGCCCACATCTCCGCGTACGCCGCCACCGCCGCGGTCACCCTGCCCGCCGCCCTCTACCTGCTCACCGTCTGGGCCCTGCACTCCCGCCACGTCAAGCAGGGCGCCGCCCAGGCCGTCCTCCCCCTCTCCGCGGCCGCCGTCGCCGCCTGCACCGCCCTCGGCGGGCACGGCGTCCTGGCCGCCGGCCTGGTCATCGCCGCGACCGTCGCCACGGGGACCACCCTGGCAGCAAAGGCCAGCCACTGAGGGGGCGCGAGGGACTGCGCGCCCAGTCACTGCGGACCCGTAGCCTTCCGCTGCGCGCAGTTCCCCCCGCCCCATCGGTAACCTCCGGAGTGCAACCGTGCAGCTCGAAGACCTCCCCTACGCCCACCTCCTCCAGCCCCACACCGGCCCGCTCCGCCGCGACGCCCGCTACGACACCGTGCACTTCGACGGCACGCTCTCCTCCGACCCCGCGAACGGTGCCCACTTCCTGGAGTGCGCCTTCAGCGGCACCCGACTGGACGGCGCCAAGCTCCGCCAGGCGGGCTTCAACGAGGTGTGGATCAACGCCGGCCGCTGGGTCGCGTGCGACCTCGCGGAGAGCGAGTGGCAGGACAGCCAGGTGCTGGGCACCGTCCTGGCGGGCATCTCCGCGTACGGGTCGGCGCTGCGCCGGGTGGTGTTCCGGCAGTGCAAGCTGGAGTCGGTCAACCTGCGCGGGGCGGTGCTGCGCGACGTGGTGTTCGAGGACTGTCTGCTGCGCGACGTGGACTTCGGCGGCGAGGCCAGGCTGACCGATGTGTCCTTCCCCGGGTCGACCCTGGAGGAGGTCCGGCTCGGGGGTGCGCAGCTGAAGCAGGTGGACCTGCGCGGGGCCGTCCGGCTGGAGCTGCTGGACATCCAGCGGGGGCTGCGCGGCGCGGTCATCTCCTCGACGCAACTGCTTGACCTGGCACCGCAGTTGGCGGCGTCGCTGGGGATCGATGTGAAGGACCGCTGACCCCGCCGTTCATCCCGGCGCCGCTCGGCGAGGAGCGGGTGAACAGTCCAACAACCCTTGCTGCAAAGTCATGGCCAACCGCCCCGACCTGCGTGAAGATGCTCGGCGTTCGATGACGTGGACACAAGCTGTGTGCACAACATCACCACCGGGTCGAAGGGACGGACGGGTCGGATGGCTGCTCTCAGTCGTAGGAAGTTCATGGCGCTCTCGGCGAGCGCCGCCGCAGGTGCGGCGGTGGCGGGGGCGGGTGCCGCGGCCGGTACCGCACCGGCCGCCGCGGCCGCGCTCGGCACCACCGGCACGATCACGGACGCCAAGCACATCGTGATCCTGATGCAGGAGAACCGCAGCTTCGACCACTACTTCGGCACGCTGAAGGGTGTGCGCGGCTTCGCGGACCGCAGTGCGATCCAGATCGCCGGCGGCTACAGCGTGTTCAACCAGCCCAACGGCACGGGCCGGCAGTACCCGTGGCAGTTCAGCATGACCAAGCCGGCCGGTGGCGCCGACCCCGAGCGCCTGGCCCAGTGCAACGGCGACCTGTCGCACGGCTGGTCCGACCAGCACAAGGCGTGGAACAGCGGGAAGATGGACTCCTGGGTCGCCGCCAAGGGCAACGTCCGCACCATGGGCTTCCTGACCCGCCAGGACATCCCGTTCCACTACGCGCTGGCGGACAACTGGACCGTCAACGACGCGTACCACTGCTCGGTGATCAGCGCGACCGGCCCGAACCGCACCTACCACTGGTCCGGCCAGATCGACCCGGCCGGTGCCGCGGGCGGCCCGGCGTACGACGGCGGCGACGAGAGCGGCCTGAAGTGGCAGACCTACGCCGAGGCGCTGGAGAACGCCGGCGTGAGCTGGAAGGTCTACCAGAACGCGGCCGACAACTACGGTGACAACGCGCTCGCCTACTTCAGCCAGTTCAGTTCGGCGCCGGCGGGCAGCCCGCTCGCGGTCAAGGGCATGGGCTCGGTCCCGAAGGTGACCGGGAAGACCCCGGACGACATCGTCGCCGCGATCAAGGCCGACGTGCTGGCCGGCACCCTGCCGCAGGTCTCCTGGATCGTCCCCGACCAGGCGTCCTCGGAGCACCCGTACGCCACCCCGGCCGACGGCGCGCACTTCGTCCACAACGTGATCGACGCGCTCAACGCCGACCCGAACGTCTTCAACTCGTCCATCCTGTTCATCAACTACGACGAGAACGACGGCTTCTTCGACCACGTCCCGCCGCCGGCCGCCCCGGCCGGCACCCCCGGCGAGTTCTGCAACGGCACCAACATCGGCCTGGGCTTCCGCGTCCCGATGATCGCCGTCTCGCCGTGGACCCGCGGCGGCTGGGTCAGCTCCGAGGTCTCCGACCACACCTCCGTGCTGCGCTTCCTGGAGAAGTGGACCACCGCCCTCGGCAAGCCCGCGAACTGCGTCAACATCAGCGACTGGCGCCGCCGGGTCTGCGGCGACCTGACCGGCATGTTCGACTTCGCCAACCCCGTCTACGGCCTGCCGGCGCTGCCCGACACCTCGCAGACCATCGGCCTGTCCGCGTGCGGCCCGCTGCCCAACCCGGCCCCGGTCGACAACAAGCTCCCGCTCCAGGAGGCCGGCACCCGCCCGGCCCGCGCCCTGCCCTACCAGCCCTCGGCCAACCTCGACCACCTGGAGTTCGGCTCCGGCGGGGTGATGAAGGTCTGGATCCGGATGGACAACCTGGGCACCGCCACCAGCCACTTCGCCGCGTACGCCAACGCCTACCGCAGCGGCGGCCCGTGGCAGTACACCCTCGACCCGGGCACCAACACCAGCGACTTCTTCAACTGCGGCACCAACTTCGGAGGCGGCCCGTACGACCTGAGCGTGGTCGGCCCCAACCGCTTCCTGCGCCGCTTCAAGGGCGACGCGACCAAGGCGGGCAAGGACGTCGCCGTCACCGCCTCCTACGCCGCCGCCCCGGACACCGGCAAGCTCGCGCTCTGGTTCAAGCTCGTCAACAACGGCGCCGCCGCGGTGACCTTCACCGTCACGCCCAACGCCTACCGCACCGACGGCCCGTGGACCTACACGGTGCCGGCCGGCGGCTCGGCGAGCGACTACTTCAACCAGGTCGCCTACGCCAACGGCTGGTACGACTTCACCGTCACCGTCAGCTCCGACGCCTCCTGGTCGCAGCGCTTCACCGGCCACCTGGAGAACGGCTCCGCCAGCGTCAGCGGCTGACCTGGCCGCGGATCCCGGGCCGACCCCCACCGGCCCGGGATCACGCCTGCTCGCCGTAGTAGGCCAGCCGCATCAGCTCCCGCAGGTCGTCGACCATCGGCAGCCGCGGGTTGGCCGGGGCGCACTGGTCCTCGAACGCCCGCAGGGCGAGGTCCGGGAGGGCCGCCAGGAAGCCGGCCTCGTCCACCCCGGCCGCCTTGAAGGAGGCCGGGATGCCGACCCGCTCGCGCAGCTCCTCGACCGCCTCGGCCAGCGACTCCACCCCCTGCTCCGGCGTGCCGGCCGGCAGTCCGAGCATCCCGGCGATCCGCCGGAGCCGCTCGGGAGCCACGTACCTGCGGTACTTGGGCCAGCTGGTGACCTTGGCCGGCGCCGCGCCGTTCCAGCGGATCACGTGCGGCAGCAGCAGCGCCGCGGTACGGCCGTGCGGCAGGTGGAAGGCGGCGCCCACCGGGTGCGCCATCGCGTGCACCGCACCGAGGAACGCGGAGCCGAACGCCATCCCCGCGATGGTGCCGGCGTTGTGCATCCGCTCCCGGGCGACCGGATTCCCCGGGCCGTCCGCCACCGCGTCCGCCAGGTTCTCGAAGACCAGCCGGATCCCCTGCATCGCCAGCCCGTCGGTGAAGTCGTTGGCGTAGACGGACACATACGCCTCGACGCAGTGGACCAGCGCGTCGAAGCCGGAGTCGGCGGTGACCTCCGGCGGCAGGTCGGCGGTCAGTGCCGGGTCGACCAGCGCCGCGCTCGGGGTCAGCGCGTGGTCCGCCAGCGGGTACCGGCGCCCGGTTTCGGCGTCGGTGACCACGGCGAACGGGGTGACCTCGCCGCCGCTGCCCGAGGTGGTAGGGACGCACACCAGGCGGGCCCGGGCACCGAGGTCCGGCACGGTCACGGCCCGCCGGCGCAGGTCGAGGAACTTCTCCGCCAGGTCGGCCGGTTCGACCTCCGGATGCTCGTACATCAGCCACATCACCTTGGCCGCGCCCATCGTGGAGCCGCCGCCCAGCGCCACGACGGTGTCCGGCCGGAAACCGCGCATCAGTTCGGCGCCCCGCTCCACCGTCTCGATCGACGGCTCCGGCTCCACCGTGTCCACCACCCGCACCTCGACCGGCTCGGCCCGGCGCAGCAGCATCGCCCGGACCCGCTCCAGGTGCCCGATCTCCACCATCGTCCGGTCGGTGACCACGACGACCCGCCGCAGCCCGGGCATCTCGGCCAGGTGACGGAGCGCGCCCCGCTCGAAGACGATCCACGGCGGCACCCGGAAGCACTGCAGATCGGTCGTGCGCCGCCCCACCCGCTTGACGGTGAGCAGATCCGGCACCGAGACGTTCCCGGACACCGACGTGCCGCCCGCGCTGCCGCAGCCGAGCGCCAGCGAGGGCGGGAACGCCGTGTAGATGCCGCCCACCGCACCCTGCGCGCTCGGCGCGTTCCAGATGATCCGGCACGCCCGCACCGCGTGGCCGAACTCCTCGGCGAACGCCGCGTCCTCGGTGTGCACCGCCGCCGAGTGGCCGAGCCCGTGGAACTCCACCACCTGCGCCGCCAGCCGCAGCCCGTGCGCGCGGCCCTCCGCCCGCAGCACCGCCAGCACCGGGCACGGCTTGCGCCGGGTCAGCGGCTCCTGCGCGCCGACCGACGCCACCTCCACCAGGATCACCGAGGTGTCGGCCGGCACCTCGAAGCCCGCCGCCGCCGCGACCCGCGCCGCCGAGCGGCCCACCGCCTCCGGGTTCGGCTCCCCGGCGTCGCCCCCGTCCGGGAAGAGGTACCGCTCCAGCAGCGCCTTCTCCTCGGCGCTCGCCACGTGCGCCCGCAGCCGGCCGAACTCGGCCAGCGCCGCCCCGTGGACCTCCCGGTCCAGGATCACCGTCTGCTCGGCGGCGGCCGCCGTGCCGTGGTCGAACGACCGCGACAGCACCACGTCGTTCACCGCCCGCTCCACATCGGCGGTCCGCTCCACGTACGCCGGGACGTTGCCGGGCCCGCTGCCCAGCACCGGCTTGCCGCAGCCGTACGCCGCCAGGACCGTCGCCGCGTCGCCCGCCGCCAGCACCGCCGCCACGCCCCCGTGCCGCGCCAGCACGCCGGTGGCCTCCTCGGACGGCCGGTCGATCCACTGGACGCAGTGCGCCGGCGCGCCGGCCGCGATCGCCGCGTCCCGGACGATCCGGGCCGCCTCCACCGAACAGCGCCGGGCAGCGGGATGGAACGCGAACACGACCGGATTGCGGGTCTTCAGCGCGATCAGCGCCATGAAGACGGTGGTCGCCGTCGCGTCGGTGTCCGGAACGACCGCCGCGACCACCCCCACCGGCTCGGCGATCTCCACCACCCCGTCCACCTCGTCCCGGCGGACCACCCCGACCGTCCGCATCCGCGCCATCGCATGGGTGACGTGCTCACAGGCGAAGACATTCAGCGCCGCCTTGTCCTCGAACACCCCGCGCCCGGTCTCCTCGACCGCCAGCCGCGCCAACCGGCTGTGCGCCGCCAGCGCCGCCAGCGACGCCTTCCGCACGACGTGGTCGACCTTCTCCTGCGTGAAGCCGCCGTACTCCTGCAGGGCCCGCAGGCCGCCCCGCACCAACGCGTCGACGGCGGCCGCCGCCTCGACCGGGCCCGCTTGCTGCTCCGCCATCGCTCGCTCACCTCGGAGAACGGGGACTGCTGACGGCACCAGCCTCCGCCGCGACGACGGCCCCGCGCGGGCTGCGGTCCGCCGTTCGGGTGAGGGCGGGTGTCCGAGGTGCGGGTGCGTACGACCGGTGCCACATTGGTCGGGGTCGGGCCGCCGGTGCCCGCCGCCCACCGATCCGAGGAGGAGACATGGGCAAGTCGGACCAGTTCAAGGGCAAGGCCCACGAACTGATGGACCAGGCCAAGTCGGCGCTGAGCAACAAGGTTCCGGAGAGCGAGCAGGACGCGGAGAAGGCCCGCGACGACGCCCCGGACGCGGCGCAGCCGGGCCCGGAGACCGCCGAGAACGCCCCGGAGGAGACCGAGGGCCCCTGGTGACCGTCGCCGTGCCCCGGTGGCACGGGGGGCGGCGTAGTGTGACAACTGAGGAAGGCCCACCCGAGGAGGAGACATGGGCATCTTCGACAGGTTCCGCCACAAGTCCCACGAGACGGCCGTCCCGGCCGATCGCGCGGCACTGGCCCACGACGAGGCCGCCGACGCCTACAGCGACCGGACCGAACGGGCCCGCCAGGACGCCGAGACCGACGCCCGGATGACCGAGCAGGACCGCCAGGCCGCGGAGGACATGACCGCGGAGGGCGACCCCTGGGACTGAGGCTTCCGATCAGGGAGCGCAACCACAATCAGGGGCGCGTGGGGGCACCTCCCGGCCGAAGGCTGGGGGAGAACTGCGCGACCGGCCATGCACTATCCGCAGTGGATGGCTGGTCGCGCAGTTCCTCGCGCCCCTGTGGTGAGCCCGACCCGTTGCCTCGCAGAGCATTCAGCGTGGGGGCAGGGGCGGGCGGCGGAGGTTGGGGCGGGGGGTGTCGGTACGGGGTGGTTCGGCGGCGGGGTGGGCGGCGAGGAGTTCGAGGGCGAGGCGGACGGCGGCGGTGAGTTCGGTGTGTTCGCCGCGGGCCCAGTCGTGGGGGCTGCGGATGACCTCGACGTCGGGGTCGACGCCGTGGTTCTCGACGGAGAAGCCGACGCCGCCGGTGAACCAGGAGGCGGTCTTGGGGACGGAGATCTGGGTCCCGTCGCCGAGGGCGTGGCGGCCGGCCATGCCGACCACGCCGCCCCAGGTGCGGGTGCCGAGCACGGGGCCGAGCCCGAGTGCCTTGATGGCGCCGATGATCACGTCTCCGTCCGAGCTGGTGGCGTGGTCGGCGAGAGCCACCACGGGCCCGCGGGGGGCGTCGCGGGGCCAGCGGACGGGCTGCCGGCCGCGGGTGAAGTCCCAGGCGAGGACGCGGCGGGCGAGTTTCTCCAGGACGAGTTCGGAGACGTTTCCGCCGGCGTTGCCGCGGACGTCCAACACCAGTGCGGGGCGGTCGAGTTCGCGTCGCAGGTCGCGGTTGAACTGGGCCCAGCCGGAGCCGCCGAGGTCGGGGATGTGCAGGTACCCGCAGACGCCGTTGCTGAACTCCCGTACCAGTTTGCGGCGTTTGGCGACCCAGTCCTGGTAGCGGATGGGCCGTTCGTCGGTGAGCGGGGTGACGGCGATCCGGCGGACCCGGTCGCCCGAGCGGAGGGTGAGTTCGACGGTGGTGCCCCCGGTGCCGGCCAGCAGCGGGGTGGGGCCGCGGACGGGGTCGGGCGGGCGGCCGTCGACGGCGAGGAGTTCGTCGCCGCCCTCGATGCCGTAGCCGGCGAGTGGCGCGCGGGCCCTGGGGTCGGAGGACTCGCCGGGCAGGATCCGGTCGACCAGCCAGCGGCCGTCGGGGGAGCGGTGGGCGGTGGCGCCGAGCAGGCCGAGCGGCTGCTGGGCGATGGCGGGGCCCTCGCCGCGGCGGGACGCGGTGACGTAGGCGTGCGAGGTGCCGAGTTCGCCGAGGAGTTCGCGCAGCAGGTCGGCGAAGTCGTCGGGGCCGGCGATCCGGTCGAGCAGGGGCTCGTACTGGGCGACGAGTTCGGGCCAGTCGAGGCCGCACATGGCGGCGTCCCAGAACTGGTCGCGGACGATCCGGGCGGCCTCGTGGTAGGACTGCCGCCACTCCGCGGCGGGGTGGACGGTGTGGGTGATCCGGCGCAGGTCGACCGGGAGCGGGGCGCCGGGGGCGGCCAGCGGGTGGAGTTTGAGGGTGCCGGCGGAGAAGACGGAGATCACCGAGCCGTCGCCGGAGACCGCGAAGCCGTCCAACTGGTCGACCAGGGTGGTGCGTTTGCCGCGGGCGAGGTCGAAGAACTCCAGGGCGGGGCGGCCCGAGGTCTCCTCCGGGTTGGCGAAGGTCTGGCCGAGCGCGCCGGAGATCGGCCAGCGCAGCCAGACCACACCGCCGCGCACGGCGGCGGTGGCGGAGTACTTGGAGGCGATCACCGGGAAGGGGACGAGGCGCTTGGTGAGGCCGCGTTCGTCCACCCGGACGGTGCCGTCGCCGGTCGCCTCGTCCGGGTCGAGGCCGACCGGTGGGCGGCCCTCGGCGGGGGCGGCGAACGGGGACGGGGTGTCGGCGGCGAGCGGGACGAGGTACGGGCGGCAGCCGAGCGGGAAGGACATGTCGCCGGTGTGCACGTCGTGCACCGGGTCGAAGCCGCGCCAGGAGAGGAAGACCAGGAACCGGCCGTCCCGGGTGAACACGGGGTGCTCGTCCTCGAACCGGCCGTCGGTGACGTTGATCGCCCGCTCCGGCGCGTCCACCCGGGCCAGCTGGATGGAGCGCAGCGAGCGGCCGGCCACCGGCTGCGACCAGGTGAGCCACTGGGAGTCGGGGGAGAAGGCGGGGCTGGAGACCGGTCCGTACGGGGAGGCGGCCAGCTCGGTGACCTCGCCGTCGGCGGCCTGCACCAGCAGCAGCCGCCCGTCGGAGGCGGCGGCGGCGAGCCACCGGCCGTCGGGGGAGGCGGCGAGTTCGAGGACCCGGCCGAGCCGGCCGGCGGCGATCCGGTGCGGCTTCGCCTCGGCGCCGTCCCGGGCGGGCAGGGTGGCCAGTTCGACGGCGTCCTCGCCCTCGGCGTCGGTCACCCAGGCGACCTGGCCGGTGTAGCCGAGGGTGACGGGCAGCCGGCAGCGGACACCGGGGGTGTCGGCGAGCACCCGGGCCGGGCCGTCCCGGTGGGTGAGCCAGTAGAGGCTGCCGCGGACGTTGATCACCCCGGCGCGGCCGGTGGCGTCGCAGGTCAGGTCCTTGACGTTGTTGGCGGCGGAGACCTGGTACGGGCGGCGGCCGGCCCGGGCGCCGCCGAGCGGCACCTCCAGCCGGCGCGGCCCGGGGGCGTCGAGGCCGTCCAGCAGCCAGAGGTCGCCGGCGTGCTGGTAGACGATCCGGGTGCCGTCGGTGGCGGCCTCGCGGGCGTAGTACGTGGCGTGGTCGGTGTGACGGCGCAGGTCGGTGCCGTCGGGGGCGACCGAGTAGAGGTTGCCGACGCCCTCGTGGTCGGAGAGGAAGGCGATCCGCGGGTGGTCGGGGCCGCCGACCGGCAGCGGGGAGGCCAGGTGCCCGCGGTGGCCGGGCAGCAGCTGGTCGTGGTCGAGCCAGAGCCGGCCGGTGGCGCCGCCCCGGTAGCGCTTCCAGGCGGCCGGCTCGTGCGGGGCGGCCGCGGTCAGCAGCACGGTGTGGCCGGCGCCGACCTGGGCGTCGGAGACCGGTCCCCAGGGCAGCCGGCGCGGCGGCGCCCCGTCCGGGGGAAGCTCCCAGGCCCAGGTGTAGTGGGCGAACGGCTCGTGGTACGAGGTGACGGCCAGCACCTCGCCGTTGGGCAGCCAGCCGCGCACCCGGGTGTCGTGGCTGCCCCAGTAGCTGAGGCGCACCGACTCGCCGCCGGCCGCCGGGGCGGTGAAGACCTCGGGGGTGAGCGCGGACCAGCTGGTCCAGGCGATGGTGGCGCCGTCGGGGGAGAGCCGGGGGTGGCTGACCCGGGTGCGGTCGCAGCTGATCCGCCAGGCCCGGCCCACGGTGGCGTCCTCGGCCAGCGGCGCGGCCCAGACGTCGTCCTCGGCGGTGAAGACCAGCAGGCCGCCGCGCAGGTGGGGGTAGCGCAGGTATCCGGGCACCCCTCCATGGTTCGGCGGCCCGGCACGGCGGGCAACCGGGAGCGGCCCGGCGGGGGACGGCTCGGCAAGTCGCCCGTCCCCGCCGACCATTGACACCCGGTCGCGACTTCGGTTCAGTGGTCCAGTCCAATCGAGGTGCGTGCCGGTGCGGTGGCGCGCCCCCGGCCGACCCCACCCGGCCCCGGACGTCCCCCACCTCGCGAGGCAGGAGCATCCCCACATGCGCACTCCCCGAAAGAGAAGGCTGATCGCCGCCGGCACCGCATGGGCCGTCGCAGCGGCCGGCGCCGTCGCCCTCAGCTTCGGCCTGGCTTCCTCGGCCACGGCGACGGAACAGCTGGTCAACGGCGGTTTCGAGAGCGGCTCCCTCGGCCCCTGGAGCTGCACCGGCGCCACCGGCTCGGTCGTCACCGGCCAGGCGCACACCGGCAGCTACGCCCTGGCGGGCGCGGCGTCCGCCAGTGACAGCGCGCAGTGCAGCCAGACCGTCACCGTCCTCCCCAACACCACGTACACCCTCAGCGTCTACCTGAAGGGCTCGTACGTCTACCTCGGCGTCGACGGCGGCACCTCGACCTGGACGCCCGGCACCGGTGGCGCGTACCAGAAGCTCAGCGTCGCCTTCACCACCGGCGCGAGCCAGACCAGCGCCACCGTCTACACCCACGGCTGGTACGGCCAGGGCACCTACTACGCGGACGACGTCTCGCTGGACGGGCCCGGCGGCTCCCCCTCGCCGTCGCCGTCGCCGTCGCCGTCCGCATCGACCAGCCCGTCGGCCTCGGCGTCGCCCTCGACCAGCGCGAGCCCGTCCCCGTCCGGCTCCACCTCGCCGTCGCCGACCGGCCCGCCGCCCGGCGGCGGACTGCCCACCCACGCCCTGGTCGGCTACCTGCACGCCAGCTTCGCCAACGGCGCCGGCTACACCCGGATGGCCGACGTGCCGGACTCCTGGGACGTGATCGACCTGGCGTTCGGCGAGCCGACCTCGGCCACCTCCGGTGACATCCGGTTCAACCGCTGCTCGGTCTCCGAGTGCCCGAGCGTCGAGTCGGACGCGGACTTCAAGGCCGCCATCGCCGCCAAGCAGGCCCAGGGCAAGAAGGTGCTGATCTCGATCGGCGGCCAGAACGGCCAGGTCCAGCTGACCACCACCGCCGCCCGGGACGCCTTCGTCTCCTCGGTCTCCGCGATCATCGACAAGTGGGGCCTCAACGGCCTGGACATCGACTTCGAGGGCCACTCGCTGTCGCTGAACACCGGCGACACCGACTTCAAGAACCCGACCACCCCGGTGATCGTCAACCTGATCTCCGCACTGAAGACGCTCAAGGCCAAGTACGGCCCGAACTTCGTGCTGACCATGGCCCCGGAGACCTTCTTCGTCCAGCTCGGCTACCAGTACTACGGCTCCGGGCCGTGGGGCGGCCAGGACCCGCGGGCCGGCGCCTACCTGCCGGTCATCTACGCGCTGCGCGGCGACCTGACCCTGCTGCACGTCCAGGACTACAACTCGGGCTCGATCATGGGCCTGGACAACCAGTACCACTCGATGGGCGGCGCCGACTTCCACGTCGCGATGACCGACATGCTGCTCAAGGGCTTCCCGGTCGCGGGCAACACCGCCAACATGTTCCCCGCCCTCGCCCCCTCCCAGGTGGCGATCGGCATGCCCGCCACCACCAACGCCGGCAACGGCTACGTCGCCCCGGCCGAGGTGGACAAGGCGCTGGACTGCCTCACCAAGGCCCTCAACTGCGGCAGCTACGTCCCGCGGTCCGGCGCCCAGCCGAACCTGCGCGGCCTGATGACCTGGTCGGTCAACTGGGACAACTTCGGCGGCCGGGAGTTCTCCAAGAACTTCGACTCCTACTTCGGCTGAGCCGCGCCCCACGGGCCGGTCACCCTCGGTGGCCGGCCCCTCCGGCATTCGCGGGCCGACCCGCGCCGTGTCTAGCCTGGTCCCAGGAGGTGATGGAGATGCTGGCAGACGCACCGCTGCTCGCGATCATTCCGGTCGCGGACATGGCACGGGCCAAGCGCTTCTACCGCGACACACTGGGGCTGACCCTCACCAGGGAGAGCGGCCCGGATGTGTCCTTCACCAGCGGCGGCCACGAGTTCGGACTCTACGAGACCCCGCACGGCGGCCAGGCCCAGCACACCCTGGCCAGCTGGAAGGTCGCCGATCTCGACGCCGAGATGACCGAGCTGCGGAGCAAGGGGGTCGTCTTCGAGGAGTACGACCTACCGGGGCTGAAGACCCTGGACGGGGTCGCCGAGGCCGACGGCATGCGGGCCGCGTGGTTCAAGGACAGCGAAGGGAACATCCTGTGCGTGAACGAGGTGCGCGAGGCGTAGCACCCGGTCAAACGCCGAAGGGCCTCCCGCGTGATGCGAGAGGCCCTTCGACCGTCTGTGCGCCGCCAGGGACTCGAACCCCGGACCCGCTGATTAAGAGTCAGCTGCTCTAACCAACTGAGCTAGCGGCGCCTGCTGACGAAGAGAACATTACCTGGTCAGCGGCCGAAACTCACAATCGGCCACCCACCACCGGCCAGGGCCGGAGCACCACCGCCCCCCGCATCCGCCCGCCGGCCGCCAGCCGCCGGGCCCGCCCCGCCCGCTCCAGCGGCAGGACGGCCGCCACGTCCGGCCGCACCGCGCCCTCCTCCCACAGTTCGACCAGCGGCAGCAGGTGCGGCGCCGACCGTCCCGCCGCCATCGCTGCCGCGGCCGCCCCGCCGAGCCGGACCGTACGGCCGGGCGCCGGGTCGCCGACCGACGCCGGATCGCCCGCCACCACCAGCACCGCGTCCACCCCGTCCGACCCGGCCGCCGCCACCCGGTCCGGCCGGACCGGACGGGCCCCCAGGAGGCGCAGATGGGCGTGGTCCCGGGGCCCCGCCGCGGCCAGCACCACCGCACCGCGCGCCCGCGCCAGCTGGACCGCCAGCGGCCCGGCCCCGCGCCCCGCCCCCAGCACCAGCAGCCGCTCGCCGCTGCGCAGGCGCAGCGCCGTCAGGGCCGGCAGGACCGCCTGCCCCGCCCCGGCCAGAGCCGCCGCCTGCGCCCATGGCAGCCCCTCCGGGCGGGGCGTCAGCCGGGCCCCGTCCACCGCCGCGAACTGCGCCCAGGCGCCGGCCGGCGCGTGCCCGAGGACGTGGTCGCCCACCTCCAGCCCGAACGACCCCGGCCCCAGCTGCACCACCACCCCGGCCAGCCCGCCCCCCGGCACCCCGTCCGGCACCCCTGCGGCCTCCCCGCCGACCTCCACCGCGCACACCTGCAGCAGCACCTGGCCCTGGCCCGGCCGGGGCGCGGGCAGCTCGACCAGCCGCGGCGCACCGGGACCGTCGAGCACTGCCGCGAGCATGGGCGGTCCTCCCGTCCGGCGAGCCGCCCAGGGCGGTCAAATCGTCACATTTATCCTGATCCGGGAACCGTGGAGACGCATTCCGTAACTGGAGACGCATTCCGTAACTGCCGAGAGGACCGGGTCCGTGGGCCAGCTGTCACTGCTCTTCCTGGTGCTGCTCGCCTCCGTGGTCACCATGCCGCTGGCCCGGCGCAGCGGAGTGCCGCAGCCGGTGCTGATGACCCTGCTGGGCATCGTGATGGCGCTGGTGCCGCAGATCCCCAACGTCCGGGTCGACCCGGAGCTGATCCTGCCGCTGGTGCTGCCACCGCTGATCTTCGCGGTGGCCCGGCGCTCCTCCGCCCGCTACTTCCGCGCCAACATCCGCTCCATCCTGCTGCTCGCGGTGGCGTTGGTGATCGTCACCACCACGGTGGTCGCCGGGGTGTTCGACGCCCTGGCGCCGGCCGCACCACTGGCCGCCGCCGTCGCGCTCGGCGCGCTGATCTCCCCGCCCGACCCGGTCGCCGCCGTCGCGGTGGCCGGCTCGGTCGGCCTGCCCCGGCGGCTGGTCACGATCCTGGAGAGCGAGGGCCTGTTCAACGACGTCACCGCGATCGTCGTCTACTCGCTGGCCGTGGAGGCCGTGGTGGACGGCGACTTCTCGGTGGAGCACGCGCTGCTGCGCTTCCTGCTCTCCGCCGTGGTCGCCGTCCTGGTCGGGGTCGCACTCGGCTGGGCCAACGCCCGGCTGGCCGCGCTGCTGGACGACCCCACCCAGCAGGTCGCGCTCAACCTGCTGGTCCCGTTCGGCGCGTACACCCTGGCCGAGGAGGCGCACGGCTCCGGCGTGCTTGCCGTGGTGGTCTGCGCCCTCTACCTCGCCGACCGGGCCGCCGACGCCGACGAGGTCTCCTACCGGCTGGTCGGAAACGCCTTCTGGGAGATCGTCGAGACCCTGATCACCGGCGTCGCCTTCGGCCTGATCGGCCTGGAGCTGTCCACCGTGCTCGCCGACGTCCGCACCAGCTGGCGCGGGATGGTCGGCGACACCGCCGCGGTGATCGCCGCCGTGGTGCTGGTCCGGCTGCTCTGGCTGCTGCCCGCCGGCTGGGTCTCCGAGCAGTGGAGCCACGGCCGGGAGGACACCCCGATCAGCTGGCGGGAGAGCCTGGTGCTCTGGTGGTCCGGCATGCGCGGGGTCGCCACCGTCGCGCTCGCCCTCGGCATCCCGCTCACCGTGCACACCGGCGCGCCCTTCCCCGAACGCAGCGAGATCGTCTTCATCGCCTTCAGCGTCGTCCTGTTCACCCTGGTGGTGCAGGGTTTCACCCTGCCCTGGGTGGTCCGGCTGCTCGGCCTGGACACCGGCCACGACCTCCACGAACAGGCCGTCCGCGAACTCTGGTGGCGGGCCGCCAAGGCCGGACTGGTCCGGCTGGGTGAACTCGAACAGGACGAGGAACTGCCCCCCGAACTGGTCGAACGGCTCCGCGAGCGCCAGCACGACCGGCTCGCCCGGCTCTGCCCCGAGAAGTACGAGGAGGAAGAGGCCCTGGAGGCCCGGCAGCGCGGCGAGAAGTGGCGCGCCGCCTTCACCGTCGAACAGGAGATGATCGCCGCCTCCCGCCGCGAGGTCCTCACCGCCCGCGGCGAGGCCGGCGCCGACCCCGAGGTCGCCGACCAGGTCCTGCGCCGTCTCGACCTGCAGTCGGCACGCAAGTGACGGCCCGGCAGCGGGCCCCCCTTGGCATAGGGTGGACCGCGGGCAAGGCCGTCAACGGAGTCGGCGCACACACACCCCGGTACCGCCGGCCCCGCGCAACCCTCCCGCCGGGCCCTGCCGGTAAACCGCAATCCGGATGACGCAAGGAGACACCGAATGTCGGAGAACCCTGCCAACGGCCGCACCCCGCTGGACCGCACCCCGCAGTGGGCCGCGCTGGGCAAGCACCGGGCAGAGCTCGGCGAGCAGCACCTGCGCGGGCTGTTCGCCGCCGACCCCGAGCGAGGGACGCGCTACACCCTGCGCGTGGGCGACCTGCTGGTCGACTACTCCAAGCACCTCGTCACCGACCGGACGCTCGAGCTGCTGCGCGAACTCGCCGCCGCCACCGGCGTCGCCGAGCTGCGCGACGCCATGTTCCGCGGCGAGAAGATCAACATCACCGAAGACCGCGCCGTCCTGCACACCGCGCTCCGCGCCCCGCGCGACGCCGTCATCACCGTGGACGGCGAGAACGTCGTCCCCGCCGTGCACGCCGTGCTCGACAAGATGGCCGCCTTCGCCGACCGCGTCCGCGGCGGCGAGTGGACCGGCCACACCGGCAAGCGGATCCGAACCGTCGTCAACATCGGCATCGGCGGCTCCGACCTCGGCCCCGCCATGGCCTACGAGGTGCTCCGCTCCTTCACCGACCGCGGCATCGACGTCCGCTTCGTCTCCAACGTGGACGGCGCCGACCTGCACGAGGCCGTCCGCGACCTGGACGCCGCCGAGACGCTCTTCATCGTCGCCTCCAAGACCTTCACCACCATCGAGACCATCACCAACGCGGTCTCGGCCAAGAACTGGCTGCTCGCCGAACTCGGCGCCGGCAACGACGCGGTGGCCAAGCACTTCGTGGCGCTCTCCACCAACGCCCAGGGCGTCGCCGACTTCGGCATCGACGTGGCCAACATGTTCGAGTTCTGGGACTGGGTCGGCGGCCGCTACTCCTACGACTCGGCGATCGGCCTCTCGCTGATGATCGCCATCGGCCCGGACCGCTTCCGCGAGATGCTGGACGGCTTCCACCTCGTCGACGAGCACTTCCGCACCGCGCCCCCCGAGCAGAACGTCCCGCTGCTGCTCGGCCTGCTCGGCGTCTGGTACGGCGCCTTCTTCGACGCCCAGTCGCACGTGGTGCTCCCGTACTCCCACTACCTGTCGAAGTTCGCCGCCTACCTGCAGCAGCTCGACATGGAGTCCAACGGCAAGTCCGTCGACCGCGACGGCAACCCCGTCAACTGGCAGACCGGGCCCGTCGTCTGGGGCACCCCCGGGACCAACGGCCAGCACGCCTACTACCAGCTGCTGCACCAGGGCACCAAGGTCATCCCGGCCGACTTCATCGGCTTCGCCCGCCCGGTCGCCGACCTGCAGCCCGGCCTGGTCGCCCAGCACGACCTGCTGATGGCCAACTTCTTCGCCCAGACCCAGGCGCTCGCCTTCGGCAAGACCGCCGAGGAGGTCGCCGCGGAGGGCGTCCCCGCCGAGCTCGTCCCGCACAAGACCTTCCGCGGCAACCACCCCACCACCACGGTCCTGGCGAGTGAGCTCAGCCCCTCCGTGCTCGGGCAGCTGATCGCGCTGTACGAGCACAAGGTGTTCGTCCAGGGTGCCGTCTGGAACATCGACTCCTTCGACCAGTGGGGTGTCGAGCTCGGCAAGGTGCTGGCCAAGCGGATCGAGCCGGTGCTGCTGACCGGCGAGGGCGCGGACGCGCTGGACAGCTCGACGGCGGCGCTCGTCGACACCTATCGGACCCTGCGCAACCGGTGATGCTTTGACAGGGGCGCGGGGAACTGCGCGAAACGGGAGACAGCTGAGGTAGAGCCCTTCCGCCGCGCGCAGTTCCCCGCGCCCCTGGGTTCACGTGATCTCCCCCCTTACCGGCCGCCGGGGAGGTGTGGCAGGAGGCTGGCCGGGTCCGCCGGTGAGGGGGTGGCGGAGGCGGTCGGGGTGGGGGCGGGGTTCGGGTTGCGGCCGCGGTCGGGGCCGATGCCGGCGGTGAGGACCAGGGCGCCGATCACGGTCGCGACCAGCGCGCCGGCACCCAGCAGGGGCAGCAGCCGCCGCCACCGCGCCGCACGGCGGTGCGCCCGCAGGGCGGCCGCCTCGGCGTCGCCGAGTTGCGCCTCCCATGCGGCCCAGTCGCCCTCGTGATCCCCCCACGCCATGGCCGCGGACATTAGCAGCCCGCCCCGGGCGGGTGGCAACGGGTACGACGCTCCGTCAGGGCCGGGAACGCCGAAGGGCCTCCCGCGTGATGCGAGAGGCCCTTCGACCGTCTGTGCGCCGCCAGGGACTCGAACCCCGGACCCGCTGATTAAGAGTCAGCTGCTCTAACCAACTGAGCTAGCGGCGCGTGCTGACAGAGGAGACTCTAGCAGTGGGCGGCCCCGGCGCCAAAATCGAATACGCCCGGCCGTGCCACCGCCGGTTCAGCCGTCGTTCGGCCTGCCGTCACACCCGCACCGTACGGTCCCCGGTCCGGCCCCGGGCGGCCCGTACGCATGCCCACAGCACCACCGCGGCGCCCGGCAGCCAGGGCTCGCGGGTGTCGGGGGCGACGATCCAGCGGCCGGCGCCGAGGCCGGGGGAGTCGGGGGCGTCGACCATCCGCTGGACCGGCGGGACGGTGACCGCGTCGCCCTGGCCGTGGCAGAGCAGCGGCGGCACGTCGCGCGCCCACTCCTCCCAGGCGAGCAGGGTGCGCAGGCGGGCCGCCGCGCCCGGCTGGACGAACAGCAGGGTCCGCCCGCGGTACGAGGCCACCGGGCCGCAGCCGGGACCGGACGACCAGAGTTCGTCCAGCACCTTGCGGCCGAACACGGCGGGCAGGCTGATCACGTCGAAGACCTTCCCGCAGGGCAGGACGGCCGGGGCCCACGGGCGCGACTCCCACAGCGCGCGCATGCTGCGCGGGTACTCGCTGGCCGAGGCGAGCCAGGACTCGCCGGCCACGGTGACGTACTCCACGGATTGATACGTCCAGATGTCCACGCTGTCAGCGTGGCGCGAACGGCCGGGGACCCGGAGGGAAAGCCGGATTCGCCGGACACCGGGCCGTCCGCAGGCGTACCCTCGCCCCGCGCATATGCCACTGGCGATCCGGACGGCCCGCAGCAGAGGCCGGCAGGGCCTAGTGCAGGCCCTCCGCGTGGCGCTGCTTCTGCAGGCCGCGGCCGTACTCGACCATGCGGGCGGCGTAGTCCGGGGTCCAGTCGGCGCGGGCGCCGATCTCGGCGGGGGTGAGGGAGTCGAAGCGCTTGGGGTCGGCGAGCTGGGCGGCGGCGAGGGCCTGGAAGTCGGTGGCGCGCTCGGCGGCGGCGCGGAAGGCCAGGGTCAACTCGGTCGCGCGGCGCAGCAGTTCGCCGGGGTCGGTGATGGTGTCCAGGTCGAAGAAGCGTTCCGGCTCCGGCTCGCCGGCCGGCGGCTCGAAGATCAGCTGGGCCGGGCGCAGTCGCCGGCCCTGGGATCCCGGACCCGGGGCGGCCGGCGCGGGGGTGCCGCTCTGGTCGGACGCCTGCGTGTGGGGATCGGGCATGGTGGGGCACCTCCGGGTGTGGGCGGGGGTCGGCTTGGCGAACGGGCCGCCGTCCATTGTCCCCCGGCGGCGGCCGGTAGCGGAACGGTGCGCGTGCGGTTGCTATTCCCCGTCTTCCGGCGCTCACCGCCGACCGCGCGCGGGCGGCGCACCCGGCCCCCGGCGGGCACCGGCCCGGCCGGGAGCGGCCAGGAGCGGCCGCTACCCCAGTCGGACCCGGTGCCCGGCCAGATGCGCCAGCACCGCGTGGTTGGCCTCCCAGCCGTCCGGGAAGGCGACCGGGACCCCGAGTTGCACCGGTTCGGTGGCCGGGTGCTCGTCCAGCAGCTCGGCGATCCCGGCCCGGGCCACCACGATGCAGGCGTGCCGGTGCCGGGAGGCGAGCACGCACAGGCGCCCGGTCTCCAGGTGGAAGGCGGTGGCGTCCGGCCGGCCGGAGAGCGGGTGGAGCACCACGGTCACGTCGTACTCCCGGCCCTGCAGCCGGTTGGCGGTGTCGACGGTGACCGCGGGCCCGGCCGCCGGGTCGACGGGGACGCCGAGCGCGTCCAGCGCGGCGCGGACCGCCGCCGCCTGGTCCCGGTGCGCGGTGCCGACCGCCACCCGGCCCGGGGTGAGCGGCGTCGAACCCTGCTCGGAGTGCGCGGTCAGCCCGCGCTCCAGCAGCCGCCGTACGGTGTCGGCCACCGCCGCGACGGCCTGCGGGTCGGTCCGCACGGTGCGCCGGGCGGGCAGCTCCAGCAGCGCCCAGCCGTGCTCGGCCGCCTCGTCGATCGCCGCGTCCACCGCCGAGCCGTCGGAGCGCACCCCGCAGGTCAGCCGCCGTTCGCCGGGACCGGTGCCGGACCGGAACGGCGTGTACGGGTAGAACGCCGAGGAGATCAGCGGGGCCGCGGACGCGGGCAGCCGCCAGGACACCGGGAGCCGGTGCGGTGCGATCGCCGGGTTGTGCGCCAGCAGCGTCACCACCGCGGAGCTGGACGGGTCCCAGGAGAGGCCGGCCCACTGCTCGGTGCCCACCACCGTGAACGGGTCCAGCTGGCCCGGGTCGCCGACGAACAGCGCCCGCTCGAACAGCCGGGCCACCGCGAGCAGTGCGTCCGAGCGCATCTGGTACGCCTCGTCCACGATGGCGTGCCGCCACGGCGCCTCGGTCCGCACCCACTGCCACTTGGCCGCGGTGGAGATCACCACGTCCTGCTCCAGCAGGTCCTTGACCTTCTCCGAGGCGGTCACGTTGGTGTGCCGCAGCGCCTCCGCGGCCGGGCGGCCGTCGCTCGCGTGCAGGCGGCCGATGGTGAGGTCGGGGGCCTTCAGGGCGAGCCGGTCGACCAGGTCGTCCACCTGGCTGTTGGTCTGCGCGACGATCATCAGCCGCTCGCCGGCGTCGACCAGCTCGCGGGCGGCCCGCACCACCAGCGTCGACTTGCCCGCGCCGGGCGGGGAGTCCACCACCACGCCGCGCGGGGCGCCCGGCGCGGGGGAGACCACCGCGCGCAGGATGCCCGACACGGCCGCGTCGGCGGCCTCGCCGGGGGAGCGGTGGTCGGTCGTCTCCAGGCTCATTCCCACTCCTCCTCCGCGCCGCCTGCCGCGCCTGCCGTGCCCGCCGCGTCCGGTCCGCCGCCGGGCGGCCCGCCGTGCGTCCACGGGGTGTCCTCCGGCTCCGGCAGCGGCGCGGACTGCCGCGGCGCCAGCTCGAACAGCGTGAACACCACGGTGTCGCCGACCTCCGGCACGCTGCCCGGCTCCGGCTCCTTCTTCCGGCCCATCCCGGACACCAGCCGGACCAGCACCTCGCCCGGCGCCGACCCGGCGATCTCGCCCCGCTGGGCCGGTTCCGCGTGCGCCCGGTGCACCTCGCGCCCGGCGTCCGCGTGCGGCCGATCCGGCGTGCGCACGGTCAGCACCGGCCGGGGCTTGGACCGCGGACCCGCCGAGTACTCCAGCGCCACGTCGGTCACCACCCCGGCGAACGCCTCGCCGGCCAGCCGGTGCTCGGCCATCGCCAGCGGATCGTCCAGCGCCTCCTGGATGTCCAGCCGGGCCTGCTCCCGCTCGCGCTGGGCCAGCTTGCGCGCCGCCGTCACCGCGTCGTCCCGCTTCGGCTGCGGCGGCTCGCCCGCCGCCAGCCGGTCCCGGTGCCCGGTGTACGACCAGCGGTCGCTCTCCCAGCGGTCGGCCAGGTGACCGGCCGGCGGCAGTGCCCGCAGCAGGTCGAGCCCCTTCCAGAGGTCGTTCCAGGTCGGCTCCAGCACCGCGAACAGCGCCGCCTCCAGCTGGGACCTGGCCTCCTTCACCAGCACCTCGGCCTGCTCCGCGTCGTCCTGACGGTCGTCCTGACGGGCCTGGCCGTCGCTCCGGCGCAGCGCGGCCACCGCCGCGTCGTGCCGGGTGATCGCCGGGCCGAGCACCAGCTCGTCGAACTTCGGGTCGGTCGCCGGACCGGCCGGCGGGCGGACCAGCTGCCCCGCCGCGTCCCGCTCCGACTCGGCCAGCTCGGCCGCCTCGGCCCCGGTCAGCTCCGCCGGCGGCGCGTGCCAGGACAGCTGCGCCGCCAGGTGCTGGTCCTCCAGGTGGCTCTGCCCGGTCGCCCAGTGCCGCGCCAGCAGCGAGGTCATCGGCAGCAGCAGGCTGGAGCCGGGCACCTGGGCCCGCTCGGTCAGGTGGGTCAGCCACCGGCCCATCAGCGGCACCTGGGTCGGCGCCGGGTACGGCCCGGGCTCCGGATCCTCCGCCGTGCGCCGGAACCGGGTGGAGCGGCCCAGCAGCGCCAGGTGGTGGACGGCGCCCCCGTTGGGCACGATCAGCTGCGGCGCGTCCGCGCACAGCTCGCGCACCACCGGCACCTTCTCGCCGCTCTCCGGGTCCTTCTCCGACCCCTCCAGCAGCTCCACCTCGGCCCCGAAGGACTCCAGGTACGGCAGCAGGTCGGCGGCCATCGCCGCCAGGAACTCGAAACGCTGGGTGCGGTTCAAGGGCTGCGGCACGATGTGCAGCCGCGGCGCCAGCCGGTCGGTGCCCAGCAGCACCGCCAGCGGAGCGCCCGACTCACCGGCCGCCGCCAGCGGCACCAGCACCATCGGACGCTCGGACAGGTGCCGGTGGCGGACCGTGGCCAGCGGCTGCGCCCGGCCCGCGCGCACCGCCTCCAGCCGGGCCAGCGTGGTCAGCAGGCTCACCGCCCACCCCCGCCCGGCCCGCTCGCGCCGGACGCCCCGGACGCCGTGGACGCGCCGGCCGGCAGCGCCGTCAGCGCCTCAGCCCGCAGGCCCGCCGCGTACGCCAGTCGCTCGGCCGCGTCGTCCCCGTCCCCGTCCCCGGCGGCGCCGGCGGCCGCGGCCAGCGCCTCGCCGACCGTCCGGATCGCCCCCAGCTCACCGCGGACCCCGCGACCCAGCTGCTCGACCACACCCGAGCAGCGGGCCTGCGCCCGGCAGTGGAAGCCCAGCTCGCAGGTGGAGATGCAGTCCGGGCTGTACGCCGCCGGGACCGCCTCCACCGCGGCCGCCAGCTCCTGCGGCGGCCGGGTCGGCGCGCCGCTGTCGTCCGCCTCCAGGTCGAAGGTGGTGCCCGGCGGCAGCGCCGCCAGCAGCTCCTCGACCCGGGTCAGCCGGGCCAGCTGCCGGCGGGTGGTGGCCAGTTCGCGTCGCACGTCCACGGGCGCGGCGGTCGGCCGGTTGGTGAAGTCCCGCGGGCAGACCAGCAGGACCACCGGCTCCGGCGAGCCGGGCAGCGCCTGCTCCGCGTACGGGTCGGCGCTCGCCGCCACGCCCGCCAGCTCGGCCGCGGTCTGCTGCAGCGCCAGCACGTACACCGCCGCCTGCCGGGCGGCGGCACCGACCTTGGCCGGGTCGGCCGTGCCGTCGAGCACCGGGAAGGACTTGATCTCCACCACCGTGCAGCGGCCGCCGTGCACCACCAGCGCGTCCGGCTCCAGGTACGCCGGGCTGCTGGCCACGGTGAGGCGCAGCATCGGGTGGTCCAGCAGCGTCCAGGCGGCCGGGTCGGCGGCGGCCTCGGCCAGCACCTGGCGGGTCCGCTCGGCGCGGACGGCCGGGGTGGCGCGGCGCAGCAGGTCGGGGACCGCGGGCGGCTCGGCGCCCTCCGGCGGCAGGCCGAGGTGGCGGCGGAGCGGCTCCAGCAGGGCCGCGTAGCCGTCCTCCTTCAACCGGGCCTCGAAGACGTTGCCGCGGGTGATCGCGAACGGGGACTGGCCGAACGGCGCGGGGCGGCCCAGCCGCCCGGCGATGGCGGCCTTGTCCACCCCCGCGGCGTCCAGCAGGGCGCGGCGGCGGCAGCCGGGATTGGCGGCGAGCGCGGCGAGGGCACGGGCGTCCAGACTGCGCTGCGGCGCCCGGCCGCGCAGCTCGGCGAGCCGCTGCAGCGGCGACTCGGTCTGCCCGAAGAGCGAGACGTTCATGGTGCGGCCCAGTGTCGCATCCGGCACTGACAATCCGGCCACGCGGCGTCCCTCCCGCGGCCCGGCCCGGCCGTGCGCGATCATAGGGACGGCCCTCAATGGCGAGCCAGGCCAGCACCACCCAGCCGCGAGGAGAAACCCATGCCCGCCCGCATCGTGCTCGTCCGCCACGGCGAGACCGCCTGGTCGGCCACCGGCCGGCACACCGGCCGCACCGACGTGCCGCTCACCGAGGAGGGGCGCGCGATGGCCCGGGCGCTCGGCAGCCGCCTCGCCCGCGCCCCCTGGAGCGGGCTCACCGACGCCGTCGTCTACACCAGCCCGCTCTCCCGGGCCCGCGAGACCTGCGAGCTGGCCGGCCTCGGCCACCGCGCCGTCGACCGCCCCGAACTGATGGAGTGGGACTACGGCCAGTACGAGGGCCGCACCGGCCCCGACATCCGCGCCACCGACCAGCCCGGCTGGCTGATCTGGCGCGACGGCGTGCCCGGCGGCGAGAAGCTCTCCGACGTCGCCGCCCGGGTCGACGGCTTCCTCGACGAGCTCAACTCCCACCACGGCGTGCCGCACCCCGAGACCACCAAGATGCACGCCGCCGACCGGGACGTGGTCCTGTTCGCCCACGGGCACCTGCTGCGCATCCTCACCGCCCGCTGGCTCGGCCTGCCGCCCGAGGCCGCCCAGCGGTTCAAGCTCGGCACCGCCGCGCTCTCGGTGCTGTCCTGGGAGTACGGCCTGCCGGCCGTCGAGATCTGGAACGACACCAGCCACCTCGACGGGCTCGCCGAGCACTCCTGAACACTCGCGGGCGTTCCTGCGCGGCGCCGGTGGCCGGACTCAGGCCGCCGGCGCCGCGTCGTACGCGGCCAGGAAGGCCCCCACCTCCGGGACGGCGCGGTGCTCCCGCAGCCGCCCGGCGGTGTCCGCCAGCATCTGCCGGATCCGCGCCGACCGGACCTGCCCCAGCAGCACCACCGCCGCC
Organism: Kitasatospora cinereorecta; assembly: GCF_024172095.1. Classification (GTDB taxonomy): domain Bacteria; phylum Actinomycetota; class Actinomycetes; order Streptomycetales; family Streptomycetaceae; genus Kitasatospora; species Kitasatospora cinereorecta. The sequence continues at coordinate 723,296 of NZ_JAMZDX010000003.1, forward strand.
GAACCGTGCCCGCCCGCCCCGGCCAGATCGCCCCGGCCCAGCCGGTCGTGCGCCAACTCGGCGGTGTACAGCGCCCGGTTGCGCACGAAGTGCGGGTCCTGCAGCCTTATCGCCTGCCCGGCCCGGTCGCTCGCCAGGTCCCACTCGGCCAGCGCCGACCAGCACTGCGCCTCCAGCCCGGCCAGCTCCGCCTCGCCGAAGAAGGACATCCACTCCGGGTCCGCCGCCGACACCCCGCGGTCGAACAGCCGGTACGCCCGGGCCAGCGCCCGCCCGCACGCCGACCGGTCCTGCAGCACCGCCCAGCCGCCCGCCTCACGCATCGCCAGCAGCGACAGCAGCCGGTCCGACCCCAACTCCCGTGCGGCGGACTGCCCGGCCTGCGCTGCCCGGAGCGCCTCCCGCGGCCGCCCGGCATCCCGGGCCAGGAAGGCGCTGTTGCAGAACACATGCGCCTCCAGCGCCGCGTCGCCCGCCATCCGGGCCGTCGCCAGCGCCTCGGCGTAGAACGACCTGGCGTCCGCGAGGCGGTTCGAGTCGTGCGCCAACCAGCCGACCGAGATGGCGAGTTCACCGGCGCCTGCCTGGAGGCGTCGTTCGGTGGCGGCCGAGTAGTCGCCGTCGTTCAGCAGCACGTACGCGTGGCGCAGCGACTGCCCGGCCATCTCGAACAGGGCGTCCGCGCCGTGCGCGTCGTCCAGCAGGCGGATGTCGCGGACGGCCTGCTCGACCCCCCGGACCTCCGCCTCGCCCACCTTCCGGGGCGCCGGAATCTGCGGCCGGGCCGGCTCAGCGGCCAGCTGAAGGCCCTGCTGCGGCTTGGGTCCGGACCCCTGCCGCGGGGGCGGGACCGCGGCGTACGCCGGGCCGTCCAGGCCGAGCGCTGCCGCCAGGGCGGTCGAGCCGCCGCTCAGGAACGTACGGCGACGCACGTCGTCGTTCTCCTCATCGAACAGGTACCAAGGGGCGGGCGAGTGCGGTGCCGGGGGAGCCGGCTCGACCTCCGCCGCCCGGCCGCGGACCACCGTCCGCGGCGCGAAGCCGAGTTCCGCCAGCGACCGGTCCGGCCACATGTGCCGGAACACCCGCTCGTAGGCGTAGTTGGGACAGCGGATCTCCCCCGACTCCACCCGGCCGATGTAGCGCGCGTCGCACGACACGTGCTCCCCGATCTCCCGGGCGGCCCGGCGCACCGCGGTGGCGAACTCCCCGGGGGAGAGGTCACCGCGCAGCTCGCGCATGGCCGTGTTCGGGGCCGCCGGTACGGGCCGGCGGGCCGGCGCGGGCCGCGGGCCGCCTGCTCGGAGAGCTGCCATGGTGCGGACTCCAAGGTCGTGCCAGGTGGTGCCGGGCGGACCCGTCGGGGCCGCCGCGTCGCGATGACAGTACCGAAAGTCACCGGTCGGGCACGGCGAGTTGCCGGGACGGTCGCGGGCAATACCGGGCAAAACGGTCGGTGCTGCCGGGTTCCGCCATGAAATGCCATGGCTTGCTGTACGCCACCCCGTGGCCTCCTCCCCCTTTCCACCGTTGTCCTGATACGTGGAAGGCCCCCGCGCCACCCCCATCCGCCGCCCGCTCGCGTGGTTCGCCCCACTCGACCGGGTGACGGAGGCCGGTCGGCCCTCCGAGCAGACCAGGTGACAGGAGGTCCCCATGACCACCGGAGTGCCGCAGTACCGAGGCCGGACCGCGCAGGGCGCCGCCACCGCGTGCCCCGCCGTCCGCCCCGCCGCCCTGTACGACACCGTCACCGTCCCGGCCCGGCACGGCCTGGAAGCGGTCGACATCCTCCGCCTGCGACGCGCCTGCGGCGCCGTCCGGCAGACCGAGAGCGGCTCCGCGATCGCCTTCCTCGTCCCCGCCGGCACCGCCGAGAGCTGGCACCTCCCCGGCAGCTCCTGTACCCCCGGCGCCACCGTCCTGCCACCCACCGACCCGCACTGGATCATGCCGCCGACCGGCCCCGAATGCCTGGTCCGACCCACCGACGCCTGGGTCCTGCGCTCCGCCCTCTGCGAGGCCGCCTGCACGCTCACGGCAGGCGGCCTCGGTCCGTTCTGACCTTCCGACCTGCGGCGCCGACCCGGCCGTCGCGCGGAGTGGTCCGCGCGGAGCGGCTCCCAGCGGCGGCGATAATGTGCTCATGGGACGCAACAGGTCCGGCCGAGTCCGGGACGACAGCCCGGCCACCGGCCCCGGCGAGGGACGCACGCACACCCAGGGCCCGCTCATCCGCACCGTCGGCTCCGGCACCGCAGAACTGCGCCCCGACCGCGACCGCCCGTACGGCTGGCAGCTGCTGGTCGACGGCGCCCCGCAGTCCCTCGTCGACCTCGCCGATCCCACCCACCTCGGCTTCGAGTACCAGCGCCGCCTCGGCCACCTGATCGACCTCGCCGCCCCGCCCGGACGCCCCATCACCGCCCTGCACCTGGGCGGCGGCGCCCTCACCCTCGCCCGCTACACGGCCGCCACCCGCCCGCGCTCCCGCCAGCAGGTCGCCGAGATCGACACCGCCCTGACCGAACTCGTCCGCACCGAACTGCCGTTGGAACGCGGCTGGCAGATCAAGGTGCGAGGCGCCGACGCCCGCGCCGTCCTCGAACGGACCCCCGAAGGCAGCGTCGACCTGGTCATCGCGGACGTCTTCTCCGGCGCCCGGGTGCCCGCGCACTGCACCACCGTCGAATTCGCCGAACTCGCCTCCCGTGCCCTCGCCCCGGACGGCCGCTTCGCCGCGAACATCGCCGACGGCGCCGCCCTGCCGTTCGCCCGCGCCGAGGCGGCGACCCTGCTCGCCGTCTTCCCCGAGGTCTGCCTGATCGCTGACCCGGCCGTCCTGCGCGGCAAGCGCTTCGGCAACCTCATCCTCGCGGCGAGCCACCAACCCCTCCCGCTCGCCGAACTCGGCCGCCGGGTCGCCTCCGACTCCTACCTCGGCCGGATCGAACACGGCCGCCCGCTCACCGACTTCACCGCCGGCGCCGCCCCGATCACCGACACCACCGCCGCCCCGTCCCCGACCCCGCCGCCCACCGCCTTCCACTGAGGGCCCGGCAGAACGCGCGACCGCGCCGCGGCACCAACGGCGGATCGTGTGTTGCGGATTCGGGTCTGGTCGCTGCCGGGGTCGAGCTGCGTTGCCGTGCGCACAGCGGTCTACGCGTGACCGGCCGTGCGCTTTCGTGGTGCCGGGCTGGGCGCGCAGTTCCTCGCGCCCCTTCGGGCGCGGAGGCCGGTGGCCTGCGGGTGCCGCCCCGACCCCGCCGAACGCCTTCGCACTCAGGCCGAGGTTGGCCCACCATCCGAGGCGAACGCCGTGCGCTCCCGTAGTGCCGGGCTGGGCGCGCAGTTCCTCGCGCTCCTTCGGGCGGGGGCGGGGGCCGCGTTGCAGCGCCAACGGCGGGTCGTGTGTTGCGGATCCGGGTCCGGTTGTTGGCGGAGTCGAAGTGCGTGCGGTTCGCGCGGGCGGGGGTCAGTGGCCGGCGGGGAGGCCGCGGTGTTTGTACATGGCGGCGCCGGTGAGCAGGAGGCCGGCGGCGATGGGGGCCAGGACGGCGGTGCCGGTGTCGCCGCCGTCGGGGCGGGCGGCTGGGGTTGCGGCGGCGAGGGCGAGGTCGTCGGTGGCGGCCGCGTCGGGTTCGGCGGGGGAGCCGTCCGGGCGGGCGGGAGCGGGGCGGACCCCGGCGGGGTGGCCGTCGACGGCGGGGACGGCCGCGGCAACGGCGGTGCGCTGGACCGGGACGACGGCCCCGGGGCCGGTCGGCAGGACGGCGTCGGGCCCGGCGGTGGAGCGGGACGCCCGCGGGTCGTCCGCGCCGCGGCTCTGCGGCGGGACGCCCGGGACCAGGCCGGAGGCGATCGCGAAGGCGTCCGGGACGCCGGCGACCTGGCCGGGGAGCGGCAGCCCGTCGGTCCTGATCCGGTCCTGGAGAACCTGTTCCACCGAGGCGGCCGGCTGCTCCAGGACGGGTGCGGCGGTGTCGGCGAGCTGTCCGAGCAGTCCGGGGTCCTCCGCCCGGCCGGACGGCGCGGCGGAGCCGGGTGCACCGGCGCTCCCACCTGCGGCGCCGCCCCCCGACCGAACCGCCCCCGGCCGACCAGCCTCGGCCGGGCCGATCAGTCCGGCGGGCCCGGCGGGCCCGGCCGGGGTGGTGGCCGCGTGGGCGTCGGCGATGCCGAGCCCGAGTGCGCACACCTGGGCGGCGAGTATCGCCCCGCCCGCGGCCAGCGCCCGGGGCCCGGGGAGCCAGGCCGGCCGCCGGGCCCGCCCCACCCACCCGGCGGCGCCGGACGGCTCCGGCCCCGACTCCGACTCCGGCCACGCCTGCACCTGTGCCTGCGCCTGCTTCGCGTGTTGGGCTCGCACGTGAGAGGAGAACGAGCGGGACGCCTCCAGGTCACGCCGACCCTTCACGGAGAGTGACAGCGGGCCCCGGGGAGCGGTCAGTCGAGCCCGCCCCGCCGGATCACCTCCGCGTACCAACGGGCGCTCGCCTTGGGCGTCCGCGCCTGGGTCGCGTAGTCGACGTGGACGATGCCGAAACGCTTGCCGTAGCCGTACGCCCACTCGAAGTTGTCCAGCAGTGACCACAGGTAGTAGCCGCGGACGTCGGCCCCGGCGTCGACGGCGTCGGCGACGGCGGCGAGGTGGCCGGCGAGGTAGCGGATGCGCTCGGGGTCGTGGACGGTGCCGTCGGGGCCGACGACGTCCTCGAACGCGGCGCCGTTCTCGGTGACCAGCAGCGGCAGCCCGTACCGGCGGTGCAGGTCGGTGAGCGAGTCGGTGAGGCCGCTCGGGTCGATCGGCCAGCCCATCGCGGTGAGGTCGTCGTTGGCGCGGTGGAAGGCGACGTCCTCGGCGCCGGGCCAGGGGCTGTACGGGCTCTCGCCGTGGCCGTCGTGGCGGGGGAGGCCGGCGGCGTTCTCGGCGGAGGAGACGACGGTCGGGTTGTAGTAGTTGAGCCCGAGCAGGTCGAGGGGTCGGCCGATCTCGGCCCGGTCGCCGTCGTGGACCAGCCCGTCCCAGTCGACCAGGTGGGCGGTGTCGGCGAGCAGGTCGGCGGGGTAGCCGCCGTCGAACATCGGGCCGGTGAAGATCCGGTTGCCGACCGCGTCGATCCGGCGGGCGGCCTCCAGGTCGCCGGGGTGGGCGCTGTGCGGGCGGACCAGGTGCAGGTTGAGCGAGACGGCGATCCGGGCGGCGGCCGGCAGGGCAGCGCGCAGGGCGCCGACGGCCAGCCCGTGGCCGAGGTTGAGGTGGTGGGCGGCGCGCAGGGCGTCGGCGGGGCTGGTCCGGCCGGGGGCGTGGACGCCGGAGCCGTAGCCGAGGAAGGCGCTGCACCAGGGCTCGTTGAGGGTGGTCCAGACGGAGACCCGGTCGCCGAGGGCCTCGGCGGCGAGGCCGGCGTACTCGGCGAACCGGTACGCGGTGTCGCGGGCGGGCCAGCCGCCGGCCGCCTCCAACTCCTGGGGCAGGTCCCAGTGGTAGAGGGTGGCGACGGGAGTGATGCCGTGGGCGAGCAGTTCGTCGGTGAGGGCCCGGTAGAAGTCGAGGCCGCGTTCGACGGCGGGGCCGCGCCCGGTGGGCTGGATGCGCGGCCAGGACAGCGAGAAGCGGTACGAGGTGAGGCCGAGTTCGGCCATCAGCCGGACGTCCTCGCGGAAGCGGTGGTAGTGGTCGACGGCGGTGTCGCCGGTGTCGCCGTTGACCACCTTGCCGGGGGTGTGGCTGAAGGTGTCCCAGATCGAGGGGGTGCGGCCGCCTTCGCGGGCGGCTCCCTCGATCTGGTACGCCGCGGTGGCGGCCCCCCAGGCGAAGCCGGGCGGGAAGGGGCGCCGGGCGGGGCCGGCCAGGGTTCCTGCGGAGGTGTGAGGGTCGGTGACAGTCATGCGGGAGCGCTCCCATGAGTAGAAGGGACGGAATGGCGCGGCGTTCAACGCTGCGCCGAGCGGCGGTCCGCCGCTCAGCTCTTCACCGCGCCGGCCGTGATGCCGCCGACGATGTACTTCCCCAACAGGGCGAAGATCAGTAGGAGCGGGAGCGTGCCGATCAGAGCGCCGGTCATGATCACGGCCTGGTTGATGTCGTGCCCGCTGCCGCCGCCGATCGCCGACAGGGCGACCTGCACGGTCGGGTTCTGCTGGGTGAGCACCACGAACGGCCAGAAGAAGTCGTTCCACGACTGCACGAAGACCAGCATGCCCAGCACCGCCATGGCCGGCCTGGCCACCGGGAACACCACGTGCCAGATGATCCGCAGGCTGTGCGCGCCGTCCACCCGGGCCGCCTCGATCAGCTCGAACGGCAGTGCCTCGGTGAGGAACTGGCGCATGAAGAACACCCCGAACGCAGCCACCAGCGAGGGCAGGATCACCGCCTGGAGGTGGTTGCCCCAGTCCAGCCCGGTGATGATCCGGTACAGCGGGATGACGCTGAGCTGCGGCGGGATGGTCATGGTGGCCACCACCACCGCCAGCAGCGCCCCGCGGCCGCGGAACGCCAGCTTGGCGAAGGCGAATCCGGCCAGCGTGGAGAACAGCACGGTGGAGAGCGCCACGCAGCCCGCCACCACGGTGGAGTTGAGCAGCGCGGTGCCCATGTCCGCCTGGTCCCAGGCGGTCGAGACATTGGTCCAGAGCGAGCCGCCGGGCAGCAGCGGCGGCGGGGACTGGGCGACCCGCTCGCCGGTCGAACTGGCCGCGACGAAGGTCCAGTACAGCGGGAAGAGGGAGACGGCCGCGGCCAGTACCAGGACCAGGTAGGTGACCGGACCGGCCTTGTCCTGGTCGCCCGCGCCGGCCCGGAAGCGGCGCCGGCGGGCGGCGGGGAAGACGGAGGTGGCCATGGTTCAGCCTCCCAGCTGGGCGCGGTTGCGGCGGGTGAACAGGTGCTGGACGGCGCCGATCAGCAGCAGGAGCAGCAGCATCGTCCAGGCCACCGCCGAGGCCCGGCCCAACTGCCGGCTGGGCCAGCCCAGTTCGTACAGGTAGAGGCTGAGCGTCTGGAACTGGTGCGCGGAGCCGCCGCTGACCCCCACCCCGCCGCCGAACAGCAGCGGCTCACCGAACAGCTGGGTGGCGCCGATGGTGGAGACCACGATGGTGAACAGGATGGTCGGCCGGATCGAGGGCACCGTGATCCGGGTGAACTGCTGCCAGCGGGAGGCCCCGTCCAGGCTCGCCGCCTCGTACAGGTCCTTGGGCACGGCCTGCATCGCGGCCAGGTAGATCAGCGCGTTGTAGCCGGTCCACCGCCAGGTCACGATGGTCGAGATGGCGATCTGGGACGGCCAGGTGTCGGCGTACCAGTCGGTGCCGTGCACGCCGAACAGCGACAGGAACCAGTTGATCAGCCCGTAGTCCGGGTTGAACAGCTGGACGAACACCAGGGTGGCCGCCGCGATCGAGGTCGCGTACGGCGCCAGGATCGCCACCCGGAAGAAACCCCGGCCGCGCAGCCGGTAGTTGAGCAGGTGGGCCAGGCCGAGGGCCATCGCCAGCTGCGGGACGGTGGAGATCACCCCGATGGTGAAGGTGTTGCGCAGCGCCGTCCAGAACTGGTCGTTGCCCCACAGGCGGGTGTAGTTGTCCAGCCCGCGCCACTCCATGGTGTCCGGGGTGAGCAGGTCGACGTGGTGCAGCGAGAGCCAGCCCGTCCACAGCAGCGGGAACAGGCCGAAGGCGGCGAAGCAGAGGAAGAACGGGGCGACGAAGGCGTACGGGGCGGCCTTCAGGTCCAGCCGGTACAGGCGGGAGCGCCAGGCGGGGCGGGCGCGGGGGGCCGGGGGTGCGGGCGGCGCGGTGGTGCCGTCCGCGGGGGCGGGGGCGGACCCGTCCTCGGTCCCGGCTCGGATGGTGGTGGCCACGGGGACAGTCCTCCCGAAGGTGGCGGTGGGCGAAGGTGGCGCTGGGCGGTGGAGCGGGCGCCCGGCCGGGCGGATCGCCGGGCCGGGCAGGTCGGCGGCCGGAGGGCGTCAGTGACCGGTCTTGTCGTCGACCAGCTTCACCACGTTGGCCCAGGCCTTGGCCGGGTCGGTGCCGTGCTCCTCGATGTCGAGCACGCCGTTGTCGGTGATGATCGTCTTGACGTTGCCGTCCTGCTCACCGATCGGCGAGGGCTGGATGGCCTGCGCGGAGGCGGCGAAGATCTGCCCGGTCGGCGCGCCGTTGAAGTAGTCCTGCTTGGCGGCCTGCACGGCCGGCTGCTGCAGCCCGCCCACCGTCGAGGGCAGGTTGCCCACCTTGGTGAAGACCTTGGCCTGCTGCTCCGGCGCGGTCAGCCAGGCGGCCAGCGCGGCGGCCTCCTTCTGGTGCTTGCCCGCCTTCGGGACGGTCAGGAAGGCGCCGCCCCAGTTACTGGCGACCGGCGGCGCGGCGATGTCCCACTTGCCCTTGCCCGAGTCGCCGGAGTACTTGCCGATGATGCCGGTCATCCAGGACGGGCAGACCACGGTGGCGAACTTGGCGTTGGCGAAGGCCGCGTTCCACGGGTCCTGGAACTGGCGCAGACCGGCGCTGATCTTCGCCTGCGAGGCGGAGACCGCCAGGTCCCAGGCCTTCTTCACGCCCGGGCTGTCCTTGTAGACCAGCTTCCCGGAGGCGTCGGAGTACTGCTGCGCCTCGGCGGACAGCGCCGCGTTGAACAGGCCGCTGGCCGAGTCGGTGAAGAAGGTGCCGGCCGGGGCCTTGGCCTGGTACGCCTTGCCCGCCTCGACGAACCTGCTCCAGTCGCCCTGCCAGAGCTTGGCAACCTCGGCGCGGTCGGTGGGCAGGCCGGCCTGCTGGAACAGGTCGGTGCGGTAGCAGATCGCCATCGGGCCGATGTCGGTGCCGAGGCCGATCAGGGCGCCCTTGGCGGTGGTGGCCTGCTTGGACTTCCAGGGCAGCCAGTTGCCGGAGTTGACGCCGTCCACCTTGCTCAGGTCGGTGAACTTGTCGGCCAGCGTGCCGGTGGCCTGGGCGATGTAGCCGACCTCGACCGCCTGGATGTCGGCCAGGCCGCTGTTGGACGCCAGGTGGGTGGTGAGCGCGTCCCAGTACTTCTGGCCGTCCTGCGCGGTCTCGTACTTGATGGTGATGTTCGGGTGGGCGGCCATGTACTCGTCGTACAGGCCGGCCTCCTTGTAGCCGAAGGTGCCGAAGTCGCCCACGGTGAGCGTGATCTTCTCACCCCCACCGGGGGAGGCGTCCGAGCCGGACTTGGCACCGCTGCCGCAGGCGGTCAGCAGCAGGGCCGAGGAGGCGAGGGCCGCGGTGAGCAGGACACCCGCTCTGCGGGGGCGGGAGGTGGGGCGCATGGCGATCTCCTTGTTTTCCACTACAGTGTGGGTGGCCACTGTGGGAGCGCTCCCACAGCGGCCATGCCGGAAGGTTCGTCGGTCGCGGGGGTGGGTGTCAAGACGTGATGTCCGATCCGTTGCCGCGATGTGTCCTCGCCGGGGGACCTGGCGGAGGCCACCCGGAGGCCCGCCGGGGGGCCGCAACCGGCCACAATGGGCACCTGTCCGATCTCCAGCGACACCCGAGAGGTGAGCGATGAGCCAGACCGCACCGCGCCCCGACGGGCCCCACGGCGGCCCCGGCGCCGTGGGGCGCGGCTCCGCGCGCCCCACCCTGGAGGAGGTGGCCGCCCTGGCCGGCGTCGGCCGCGGCACGGTCTCCCGGGTGATCAACGGCTCGCCCCGGGTCAGCGACAAGGCGCGCCAGGCGGTCCAGTCGGCCATCGCCGAACTCGGCTACGTCCCCAACCGGGCGGCGCGCACCCTGGTCACCTCACGGACCGACTCGATCGCCCTGGTCGTCCCGGAGGCGGAGACCCGGCTGTTCTCCGAGCCGTACTTCTCCGACATCATCAGCGGCGTCTCCGCCGAACTGGCCGAGACCGACATGCAGCTGCTGCTGATCCTGGTCCGCAACCAGCGCGAGCGGGAGCGACTTTCGGCCTATCTCACCGCGCAGCGCGTCGACGGCGTCCTGCTGGTGTCGGTGCATCAGGACGACCCGCTGCCGAGCCTGCTGGAGAGCCTGGAGATCCCCTCGGTGCTGGCCGGCCGGCGCAGTGACCTGGAGCCGCTCAGCTACGTCCACGCGGACAACGCGGGCGGCGCCCGGATGGCCGTCCGGCACCTGCTGCGGCGCGGCTGCACCCGGGTCGCCACGCTGACCGGGCCGCTGGACATGGAGGTGGCGCAGGCCCGCCTCGGCGGCTACCGGCGGGCGCTGGAGGAGGCCGGGCGCCCGTACGACGAGGGCCTGGTCGGCCTGGCCGACTTCACCGAGGACGGCGGCCGGCTGGCGATGCGTGAGCTGCTGGAGCGCCGGCCCGACCTGGACGGCGTCTTCTGCGCCTCGGACGTGATGGCGGCCGGAGCGATGCAGGTGCTCAGGGCCGCGGGGCGGCGGGTGCCGGACGACGTCGCCGTGATCGGCTTCGACGACTCCATCGTGGCCCGGCACACCGATCCGCCGATGACCAGCGTCCGCCAGCCGATCGAGGAGATGGGGCGGACGATGGCCCGGCTGCTGCTGGACGAGATCACCGAGCGCGGCCGCGCCCGGCGGCAGGTCGTGCTCGCCACCGAGCTGGTGGTGCGGGAGTCGGCCTGACCGCCGGGCGGTTGGCCGCCCGGCCGGTCGACAGCCCGGGCGGCCAACCGCCCGGGGACGGCCGGGGCGGGCGCGGCGCGCTCGGCGCGGGTGCGCGGGTCAGTCGTTGGGGCGCAGGGTCCAGGTGATGGTCATCACGCCGGTGACGGCGCCGTCGGCGCGGGTGATGTCGACGGTGACCGGGAACTCCGGGCGCTCGCCCTTGTCCAGCTCGGCGACCACGTCGGCGATCGGACGGCCCAGGGTGGCGGTCGCGACGACGTCGCCGCGGGCGATCTTCTTGAACGCCATCTCGGCGTTGGTGGGCAGCGGCACCGCCCGGCCCAGCTGGTCGCCGAAGGCGGCGAGCACGATGGCACCGCTCGCCGACTCGGCCAGCGTGAACATCGCGCCGGCGTGCGGGCCGCCGACGTGGTTCTGGTACTCGGGCTGGTCGGGCAGCCGGAGCACGGCCCGCTCGGCGGTGGTCTCCAGGTACTCCAGCTTGAGGGTCTTCACCATGGGGACGGTGGAGGCGAGCAGCTCGCCGATCGAAGTCGTGGTCATGGCGAGCATGTTACTAGCGGGTAGCTTCACCGTCCATGAATGCCCGCGCCGGAAACCCGAAAAGCCCGAGGGCCCGGTCTGAGAAGACCGGGCCCTCGGGTGATGGGGTGAGTGACGGGACTCGAACCCGCGGCCACCTGGACCACAACCAGGTGCTCTACCAACTGAGCTACACCCACCATCTGTCCGGGCGGTTTCTCGCTTTCGCGTTCCCCGCTCCGACAGGAAGAACTCTACAGGATCCGAGAGGGTGCTCGCGCCAGGGTTTCCCGGTGGGCCGCATCACCCCCGAGCCGGGCCGCCGTCCCGACCGGAGGGCAGGTCAGGCCGTGGGCACCTGGTGCCTGGCGGCGATCTCCCGGGCGGCCTCGGTGTCCGGACCGGGCTGCGGGACGAACACCGCCTCGCGGTAGTACCGCAGTTCGGCGATCGACTCGCGGATGTCCGCCAGCGCCCGGTGGTTGCCGCCCTTCTGCGGGCTGTTGTAGTAGGCGCGCGGGTACCAACGACGGGCCAGCTCCTTGATCGAGGAGACGTCCACGATCCGGTAGTGCAGGTGCGCCTCCAGGGCCGGCATGTCCCGGGAGAGGAAGCCGCGGTCAGTGGCGACCGAGTTGCCGCACAGCGGCGTCTTCCCCGGCTCCGGCACGTGCTCGCGGATGTACGCCAGCACCTTCTCCTCGGCCTCGGCCAGGGTGACCCCGTGCTCCAGCTCCTCCAGCAGCCCGGACGCGGTGTGCATGGTGCGCACCACGTCCGGCATGCCGGCCAGCGCCTCGGCTGGCGGACGGATGATCACGTCCACGCCCTCGCCGAGGATGTTCAGCTCCGAGTCGGTCACCAGCGCGGCGACCTCGACCAGGGCGTCCCGGTCGAGGTCGAGGCCGGTCATTTCACAATCGATCCACACCAGACGGTCATTCACGCCCCTCACCCTACGGCGCGATCGCGCGAGGCGGAGACCGCCCGCGTTCCGCGCCCGCGCTGCGCCTGGTCGGCGGGCTCCGCCGCGGCCCCGCCGTCGGCGGCGTCGGGTGCGTTTGTCGCCCGTCCGGCGCCGCCGCGGGCGCCCTGGTCCGGAGTGCCCGCGCCGGCCGCCGGGCCGGTCGGGTGACCGCCGGCCGAGCCCGTCGCGGGCCCGCCCGCGCCCGCGCCGCGGGCCGGTGCGGTGCCCGGCGTGTCGTGGCCGGGCCGCTCGCTGCGGTGGCCGAGCCCGGGCCCGCGGACCCCGGGCTGGTCGGCTCCGTACTCGTCCGCGATGGCGTGCTCGACGCCCCGCTCGGGCACTCGCTCGCCGGGCCGGCCGCCCGGACGGACCGGACGCCCCGCGCCGGGACCACCCTGCGGCGGCACCAGCGGACGGGTCCGCTGCCGCGCGCCCGCCTGCGGCCCGGGGGCCGCGCCGGTCGACGGGCCGCCGACCGGGCCGGGGCCCGACGGATGCGGCACGCCCTGGTACTGGGCGAGGGGGTGCTGGCCGGCCGGGTGCTGAACACCGGGACGGTCGCCCGGATGCGGACCGGGATGAGCGCCGAGGTGCTGGCCGGGGTGCTGGCCGCCGTGCGACCCGGACGCGTGCGCGGGCACCGCGCCGCCCGGGTGCGGGTGGCCGCCCGCCGGCCCGCCCGGACCCGCGCCGTACCCGGCGCCCACCGCCACGGCCGTCCGGTCGCCCGGCACCGCCTGCGACGGCACCGTGGCCACCGGCGCGGCGGGACGGCGGGCCCGGTAGTTGGTCCGGTACGCGGCGGGGGAGACCCCGAGCTGTCGGCGGAAGTGCCCGCGCAGCGCCACCGGGGAACGGAAACCGCAGCGCCGGGCCACGTCGTCCACCGACAGGTCCGAGGTCTCCAGCAGCCGCTGCGCCTGCAGCACCCGCTGGGTGATCAGCCACTGCAGCGGCGCGCTGCCGGTGAGGGTGCGGAAACGGCGGTCGAAGGTGCGGCGGCTCATGTACGCCCGAGCGGCCAGCACCTCCACGTCGAACTGCTGGTTGAGGTTCTCCAGCGCCCAGGTGACGACCTCCGCCAGCGGGTCGTTCCCGATCTCCTCCGGTAAAGACTGGTCGATGTACTGGGCCTGTCCGCCGCCGCTGCGGCGGTTCGGCACCACCAGGCGGCGGGCCAGCGCGTTGGCCGCCTCGGCGCCGTGGTCGCTGCGCACCACGTGCAGGCACAGGTCGATGCCGGCCGCGGTACCGGCCGAGGTCAGCACGTCGCCGTCGTCCACGAACAGCTCGCGCGGGTCGACGTGGACCCGCGGGTAGCGCTTGGCCAGCGTCGGCGCGTACATCCAGTGGGTGGTCGCCGGACGGCCGTCCAGCAGACCGGCGGCGGCGAGCACGAACGCGCCGGTGCACAGGCCGATGATCCGGGCGCCCTCGTGGTGGGCTTTGCGGAGCGCGGCGATCGCCTCCACCGGCGGCGGCTGCGAGATCGAGCGCCAGGCCGGGACCACGATCGTGCCCGCCCGGGCCAGTGCCTCCAGTCCGTACGGTGCGGTGAGGGTCAGGCCGCCGGTGGTGGTCAGCGGGCCCTCCTCGCCCCCGCAGACCAGCAGCCGGTAGCGCGGCACCCCGGCGTCCTGGCGGTCCACGCCGAAGACCGACAGCGGGATCGAGCTCTCGAAGATCGGCGCACCGCTGAACAGCAGCACCGCCACGGTCTCCCGGCGCCGCCGCCCGGAGAGCTTGCGCGGCGCGGGCATCGACAGCGGGGCACCGGCGGCGGGGGCGCCCGGCCCGGTGAGGCCGGACGCGGCGGCCGGCACGCCGCCACTCTGACCGTGCGTCAGTCCGGCGGTGGGGCCGGCCAGCTGGGCGCCGAGATGGGCACCGAGCTGGGCCCCCGGCGCACCGCCGGGCGCGGCGAAGGCCGGACCGCCGGCGCCGACTGCCACGGCGGACGAAGCGGAACCGGCCTGCGGGTGCGGGTACGACGGGGCGAACGACGGGGCGAACGACTGGGTGTGCGGAGGGGTGTACTGCTGCGCGTGGAACGGATGGTGACCGACCGTCGGGTGACCCCCCTGGTGACCCGTACCGACTCTCGCGCCGCGCCCCGGGAGACCGGTGGGAGGCTGGCCGCCTTCAGCACCCGCGTCGCTCCTGCTCACCCTGCTCAAGGCGCTCCAGCCCCCTCGGTGGTGTGGTGTTGTGGTGCGGCACTGCTCGCCAAGATCGAATCTACTTGGTGGACCGATGCTGTTGTGACAAGTTCACCATCCGACGCTATGTCGACATGGCAATTTGGCGTGATGCATTCGATCACGAAGCGTGGCACCCGTCGACCCCCCTGTGAAGGGGGCGCGGGCAACGGTGGCTTGTTGTCGCACGACCCATCCGCGTCCCGCCCGCGCTCGGGCCGCCTGCCGGCCGGTGTGGGCTGCGGCTTTGTCCGGCGGGAAGGGGGTTGACGCAGAATGACCGAAAACAGGCGGTCCGAATCCGGGGCGCACGAGCCCCCACCGCGCGCCGCGGCGCACGCCCGCCACCGCCGCCGCAGCCCCGCCGGATCAGCGGTGTACGGCCCCTGGAGCCCCCCTGGCGGCCCGGTGGAATTCCCGCGACCACGGACCGAACCGGCGGCTAGGGTCGGCCCCATGGAGAAGCTCGGCCGGCTCGAACTGGCCAACGACAACGCGGCTTCCTTCTGGCTCGCCCAGGCTGCCGCCCACGGCTGGGACACCCTGCGCCGCCCCGGCTGGACGGCCATCCGCTGCGCCCGCGACGCCGGCGACGCCCACCGCGTGGTGATCACCCGACCGTACGACGAACCGGCGGCACTGGAAGCCGAGTTGGCCGATCTCTTCGTCGACTGGGGAACGGCCGGCGTCTGCGTGGAGGACCCCTACCACCGACTCGACCTCACCCGACACGGCGTCACCTCGCAGCTGCCGCTGGCCGTCATGACCCGCGAACCCGGGCCGCTCCCGCACGCCGCCCCCGGCGGCTACCGGCGCGATCCGGACGGACGGGTGGCCGAACCGGTCGCCGTCAAGATCGAGGAGGCGCTGGACGCCGCCGCGCTGGCCGAGGTCGAGCGCGCGGTCGTCGACGGCTTCCCGATCCCCGCCCGGCAGCCCTGGCGCCCGGCCGAGCTGCTCCCGCCCGCGCTCCTCGAACAGAGCGGCTTCCGGGCTTGGCTGGCCCGGGTCGACGGCCACCCGGCGGGGGCCTGCACCACCTACGACGACGGACGGGCGGTCGGCGTCTACTGGGTCGCCACCCTGCCCGACCACCGATCCTCGGGCATCGGCCGCGCCGTCCTCACCCACGCCCTGGGCGGCTACCCCGACCGGGTGGCCACCCTGACCGCCACCCTCCTCGGCGAACCCCTCTACCGCAAGCTCGGCTTCACCGAGGCCGCGACCACCCACTGGTGGCGCTAGGGCCGCCCGTTCCCGCCGGGCCGCCGCCGAACCACGCAGCTCGCCGGCCCTCGACCGACACCCGTCGCGCCTGAGCCGTACGCCGCACGGTGCGCGAGGCGAGCGCGGCTCGGCGGTCGGAGCCGTGGGCGGGCCGCGGCGCGGCGGAGACCGGTTTACCCGCCCCCGCCGTCTCCCGCCGTCTCCCGCCGCGCGAGCCGTTCGCACGGCGCGCCGCAGGCGGGTCTCAGCCCGCTGCCACGCCCCTGGCGGCCGGGACGGCCGGGCCGGTCGTGCGGCGGCCGCGGGCGGCCAGGGCGGCGGCCACGGTGGCGGTGCTCGGGGCGTTGCGGGAGCTGAGGATCATCCCGACCGCCTCGGGCAGGCCGGGGGCGCTGAGCGTCGGCCGGTAGCCGAGCTCGGCCCAGGGGCGGCCGTGGTGGAGCCAGACGCTGCGCAGCCCGGTCGCGGTGGCGCCGGCGATGTCGGCGGGGGCGTGGTCGCCGACCATCCAGGTGTGCGCGGTCCAGTCCCCGGTGATCGGGAAGCCGCAGCGGCGGGCGCCGATCTCGAAGATCAGCGGGTCCGGCTTGACGCACCGGGCCTCCTCCGAGATCACCCAGCCGTCGACCAGCGCCGCCAGCCCGGCCCGGCGGATCTTCTCCAGCTGCGGGCGGGTGCCGCCGTTGCTGACGATGCCGATGGTCCACCCGGCGTCGCGGGCCGCCCGCAGCGCCGCGACGTGCGAATCGGGGCAGTGGATGTGCGAGTTGATGCCGCGGCGGTAGTGGGCGAGCAGGAAGTCGAGGGTGTGGTCGAAGCCGTAGCGGCGCTTCGCGGCGCCCAGTACGGTGCTGCGCGGCACGTAGCCGCCGCCGTCGAGGGTGACCAGCCAGTCGAGGTCGGCGGACGGCAGTCGGTGTTCGGCGAGGAAGTCCCGTGCCCAGGCCCGGAACGCGGCGTCCCGGGGCAGCAGCGTGTTGTCGAGGTCGAGCAGGAGCAGCGGCATGCCGTCGATGCTGCCAGCGTCCCGGCCCTATGCACGTGGCAATTGCCAAGGGCGAGCGGAAAACCCACGAATTGGCCGAATACGGATGGCCCGTTCCGCCCAAGGCGTCCGGCGGATCACCGCAGGCGCAAGGGCCGGAGCGACGGCTGCGCGCCGATGACGGTCGGGTCACGTTGTGTGGATGCACTGTTGCGCATCCGGGATCCGGTCGGTCAAGCTCCTGTGAACCTCTTCGGGCGGGGCCGCACCGAGCGCCGGCCCGGGGGCGTGAACGGCACGGCGCGCGCATCCCTCGTAAGCGGGATCCTTGCCGTACAAGGGCTCTACTGCTGGGCTGGGCCTGCGCCCCGTCGTACTCTGAGAGGAGCAGGTCGCCATCGGTCCGTCCCGGGTGAAGAGCTTTGAGTCATGGCTGGTTTTGACGGTGTGCGCCGCGGCTGGCCGAGGCCACGCCAGCGCAGGGGGCCGGGGTCCTTCGAGGGTCCGGCCGCAGGGTCCGCGTCGGGCCCGGGTGGGAACGGTCGAGGAGACGGTGCGATGACCGACGGCACGTGGCCGGCGACGGATCGGCGGGACGGCGAGGGCAACGGCGAGCCGGTGCTGCGCGAGCAGCCCTCGCGGGCCCTGGATCCACTGTTCCAGCACGGTGTGGTGGTGGGCTTCGACGGCTCGCTGTCCAGCGAGCGGGCGCTGGCGTACGCGGTGGGCATGGCGAAGCGCTCGCAGTGCGGCCTGGTGATCGTCCACGTGGCGAACCGGCTGCCGGCGACGGTCTGGGCGGGCTGCGAGCCGCCGGTGTTCGTGGACCTGCCCGACCACCGCACCGAGATCCTGGGCCTGGAGCTGGCCTGTGCGGACTTCCTGGCGGACGTGCCGTGGATCCTGGTGGAGCGCGGCGGCGACATCTGCCACGAGATCGAGGAGGTCGGCCGTGAGTACGCCGCCGACGCGATCGTCGTCGGCAGTACCCACGGCCTGCTGGGAAAGCTCTTCGGTTCGGTCTCCGGGCGGCTGGCCCGTCGGGCCAACCGTCCGGTGATCGTGATCCCCTAGCGGATCGGGCTAGCGGATCGGGCTAGCGGGTCGGGCTAGCGGATCGGGCGGGTCAGGAGTTCATCCCCAGCTCGCGCGCGATGAGCATCCGCTGGACCTCGGAGGTGCCCTCGCCGATCTCGAGGATCTTGCAGTCGCGCCAGAAGCGGGCGACGGGGTACTCGTTCATGAAGCCGTACCCGCCGTGGATCTGGGTGGCCTCGCGGGCGTTGTCGACGGCGGCCTCGGAGGCGTACAGCTTCGCGATCGCGGCCTCCTTCTTGAACGGCTCGTCGTGCACCAGCCGGGAGGCGGCGTCGCGCCAGGCCAGGCGAGCGTTGTGGGCGCGCATCTCCATGTCGGCGATCTTGAACTGGATGACCTGGTTGGCGCCGATCGGACGGCCGAAGGCGCGACGGGTGGCGGCGTAGGAGAGCGACTGGTCGACGCAGCCCTGGGCGAGGCCGGTGGAGAGGGCGGCGATGGCGATGCGGCCCTCGTCGAGGATCCGCAGGAACTGGGCGTAGCCGCGGCCGCGCTGACCGAGCAGGTTGGCGGCGGGGACCCGGCAGTCGGTGAAGGAGAGCTCGCGGGTGTCGGAGGCGTTCCAGCCGACCTTGGAGTACTTCTTGGAGACCGTGAAGCCCGGGGTTCCGGTCGGAACGATGATGGAGGAGATCTCGCGGGTCGGCGAGAGCTTCGCATCGCTTTCACCGGAACGAGTGAGCGGCTCGGTCAGCGCGGTGACGGTGACCAGACCGGTGATCTCGGTGCCCGAGTTGGTGATGAAGCACTTGGTGCCGTTGATCACCCACTCGTCGGTCGCCTCGTCGTACCGCGCGGTGGTGCGGGTGGCGCCGGCGTCGGAGCCGCCCTCGGGCTCGGTCAGGCCGAAGGCGCCGAGCATCTCACCGGACGTCAGCTTCGGCAGCCACTCGCGCTTCTGCTCCTCGGTGCCGAACCGGTAGATCGGCATCGCGCCGAGCGAGACGGCGGCCTCCAGGGTGATCGCGACCGAGGAGTCGACCCGCGCCAGCTCCTCGAGCACCAGGCCGAGCGCGAAGTAGTCGCCGCCCATGCCGCCGTACTCCTCCGAGAAGGGCAGGCCGAACAGGCCCATCCGACCCATCTCGCGGACGATCTCGTACGGGAACTCGTTCTGCTCGTAGAACTCGCCGATCTTGGGCGCGACCACGTCGTTGGCGAACTCCGCCACGGTGCGCCGGAGCTCCTCGTACTCGGTGCTCAGCCGGTGGCCGAACATGGTGATCCTCCTGGATCGCGGCCCGGTGGGCCGGGGTGGGGATGACGGGTGGTCAGGGTGGGCCGGCCGGTCAGGCGGTGGGCCCGAGCAGGGCGCGGACGGTCCGGGACGGGCTCGGGCGGCCGAGCTGCCGGGCCATCCAGCCGCTGGTGGCGGCGAGTCGGGGGAGGTCGACACCGGTCTCGATGCCGAGGCCGTGGAGCATCCACACCAGGTCCTCGGTGGCGAGGTTGCCGGTGGCGCTCTTGGCGTACGGGCAGCCGCCGAGGCCGCCCGCCGAGGCGTCGACCACGGTCACGCCGGAGCGCAGCGCGGCCAGCGTGTTGGACAGGGCCTGGCCGTAGGTGTCGTGGAAGTGGACGGCCAGCTTCTCGACCGGCACGCCGGCCCGGACGAATCCGGCCAGCAGCGCGGTGACCTGGCCGGGGGTGGCGACGCCGATGGTGTCGCCCAGGCTGAGTTCGGCGCAGCCCAGCTCCAGCAGCCGCAGGCCGTGGCCGACCACCTGGTCGACCGGCACCCGGCCCTCCCAGGGGTCGCCGAAGCACATCGAGAGGTAGCCGCGGACCGGAACCCCGGCCTCGCCGGCCCGCTCGACGACCGGGCGGAACATCTCCATCGCCTCGTCGGCCGAGCGGTTGAGGTTGCGCCGGGCGAAGGTCTCGGTGGCGCTGGCGAAGACCGCGACCTCGCCGGCGTGGTGGGCCAGCGCGCGGTCCAGGCCGCGCTCGTTGGGCACCAGGACCGGCAGCCGCAGCCCGGGGTGGCGTTCGTGCAGCGGGGCCAGCAGGGGCATCAGCTGCTCGGCGTCGGCCAGCTGCGGCACCCACTTGGGGTGGACGAAGCTGGTGGCCTCGACGGTGCCGAGTCCGGCCGCGGCGAGCCGGGCGATGAACTCGGCCTTCACCTCGACCGGGACGAGCGCGCTCTCGTTCTGCAGGCCGTCGCGCGGCCCGACCTCGTGGATGCGCACCCGCTTCGGCAGCGCCGGATCGGTCACCGGGTCGGGCAGGCCGAGGTCGAGGACGCCGGGCTCACCGTTCTGCCCGGTGATGCTGCTCTGCTCGGTCGGGCTGCTCTGCTCGGTCATGAGGGCACCTCCGCGGACGCGTCGTCGTCGGCCGCGACCACGGCCAGCAGGTCGTCCATGGCCACGGTGGCGCCGGCGGCGGCCCGCAGCTCGGTGACGGTGCCGTCGTGCGGCGCCGCGATCACGTGTTCCATCTTCATCGCCTCCAGGACCAGCAGGGCCTGGCCGCGCTTGACCCGCTCGCCGGCGGTGGCCTTGACCACCGTGACGGTGCCGGGCATCGGGGCGGTCAGCGCGCCGTGGTGGGCGCCGGCCGCGGCGGCCCGCTCGGCCTGCAGGTCGTACGGGTGGACCGCCCAGGCGTCGCCGTCCAGGGCGAGCCAGTCGACCGGACCGGCCGGGGAGGCGTCGACGGTGTGGGCGAAGGTCGTCTTCAGGCCGTCCACGGTGAGGTGCAGCAGGCCGTCGGACAGGACGGCGCGGGCGCGCCGGAGGGGGCCGTCGCCGAGCCGGACCTCCAGCTCGGCCGGGTCGGCGCCGCCGGCCGGGCGGACCCGGACGGTGACCGGCTCGTGCCCGGCCAGCCGCAGCCGGTGGACGGACCAGGCGGCCGCGCCGCCCATCCGCCACCCGCTGGCCTGGGCGAACGGGTCGGCCCAGCCCTCGGCGGCGGGCGCCAGGGCGAGCCGGCGGCAGAGCGCCGCGGCCAGGTGCAGGGTCTCGGTGTCCCGAGTGTGCGGCGAGGCCAGCAGCGCCGGGTCCTGCTCGACGGTCCGCTCGACCAGACCGGTGTCGAGCCGTCCGGCGGCGACGTCCGGCTGGGCCAGCAGCCGGCGCAGGAAGCCGGTGTTGGTGGTGACGCCCAGTACCCGGGTGTCGGCCAGCGCGGCCCGCAGCCGGCGCAGCGCGGTGGCGCGGTCCGGCCCGTACGCGATCACCTTGGCCAGCATCGGGTCGTAGAGGCTGCCGACCTCGCTGCCGGCGGTGACGCCGGAGTCCACCCGGACGCCCTCGCCGGTGGGCTCGTCCAGGCGCAGGATCCGGCCACCGGTGGGCAGGAAGTCGCGGTCCGGGTCCTCGGCGCAGATCCGGGCCTCGATGGCGTGGCCGCGGAAGGCGATGTCGTCCTGGGTGAACGGCAGCGGCTCGCCGGCGGCGACCCGCAGCTGCCACTCGACCAGGTCGAGGCGGTGCGGTCCGTCCGGTCCGGCGACCTCGACGGCCAGCTCGGTGACCGGGTGCTCGACCTGGAGGCGGGTGTTCATCTCCATGAAGAAGAAGTCGAGGACGCCCTCGGGGGCCGGCCCGTCCGGGTCGATGCCGGGGACGATGAACTCGACGGTGCCCGCGCCGGTGTAGCCGCAGGCCTCGGCGGCGCGCACGGCGGCGGCGCCCATGGCGGCCCGGGTCTCCGGGTTCAGCAGGACCGAGGGAGCCTCCTCGATCAGCTTCTGGTGGCGGCGCTGCAGGCTGCACTCGCGCTCGCCTAGGTGGACGGTGGTGCCGCGGGTGTCGGCCAGCACCTGCACCTCGATGTGGCGGGGCCGGTCGACCCAGCGCTCCACCAGCAGGGTGTCGTCGCCGAACGCGGTCCGGGCCACCCGGCGGGCGGCGGCCAGCTCGGTCGGCAGCTCGGCCGGGTCGCGGACCAGCCGCATGCCCTTGCCGCCACCGCCGGCCGACGGCTTGAGCAGCACCGGGTAGCCGATCTCGGCGGCGGCGGCGATCAGCTGCTCGTCGGTGGGCGAGCCGTCCTGGCTGCCCGGGACCACGGGGACGCCGGCGACCCGGACGGCCTCCTTGGCGTTGATCTTGTCGCCCATCAGCTCGACCGCGGTGGGCGGCGGGCCGATGAAGGCGATCCCGGCCTCGGTGCAGGCGCGGGCGAAGGCCGGGTTCTCGGCCAGGAAGCCGTAGCCCGGGTGGATCGCCTGCGCGCCGGTGCGCCGGGCGGCGTCGAGGATCTGCTCGGTGCGCAGGTAGGTCTCGGCGGCGGTGGAGTCGCTGTGGTCGGCCGGGCCGAGCCGGACCGCCAGGTCGGCGGCGCGCACGTGGGGCGCGTCGGCGTCGGCGTCGCTGTGGACGGCGACCGACCGGACGCCGAGCCGCCGCAGGGTGCGGATCACCCGCAGGGCGATCTCGCCCCGGTTGGCGACCAGAACGGTGTCGAACATGGGAGGTGTTCCTCCGAGTCGAGGGTGGAGTCGAGGGTCGAGGGGAGCGGGGTGACCCCCGGTCACATCCGGAACACGCCGTACGGCCTGGGGTCGGCCAGCGGGGCGTTGGCGCAGGCGGTGAGCGCCAGGCCCAGCACGGTGCGGGTCTCCATCGGGTCGATCACGCCGTCGTCCCACAGCCGGGCGGTGGCGTAGTACGCGTTGCCCTGCCGCTCGTACTGCTCGCGGACCGGCCGCTTGAACTCGTCCTCGGCCTCGGCGGGCCACTCCTCGCCGCGGCCCTCCAGCTGGTCCCGGCGGACGGTGGCCAGCACCGAGGCGGCCTGCTCGCCGCCCATCACCGAGATCTTGGCGCCCGGCCACATCCACAGGAACCGCGGCGAGTACGCCCGGCCGCACATCGAGTAGTTGCCGGCGCCGTACGAGCCGCCGATCACCACGGTCAGCTTCGGCACCCGGGTACAGGCCACCGCGGTGACCATCTTGGCGCCGTGCTTGGCGATGCCGCCGGCCTCGTACTGGCGGCCGACCATGAAGCCGGTGATGTTCTGCAGGAAGAGCAGCGGGATGCCGCGCTGGTCGCACAGCTCGATGAAGTGCGCGCCCTTGAGCGCCGACTCGGCGAACAGCACGCCGTTGTTGGCGACGATGCCGACCGGGTGGCCGTGGATCTTCGCGAAGCCGGTCACCAGGGTGGTGCCGTACTCGGCCTTGAACTCGCTGAAGCGACTGCCGTCCACCAGACGCGCGATCACCTCGCGCACGTCGTACGGGGTGCGCGGGTCGACCGGCACCGCGCCGTACAGGCCGGCCGGGTCGACCGCGGGCGGCTCGACCGGGGCCAGCGGCCACGGCTTCGCGGGCCGCGGGCCGAGGCCGGCCACGATGTTCCGGACGATCGACAGCGCGTGCTCGTCGTCCTCGGCCAGGTGGTCGGTGACGCCGGAGGTCTTGGAGTGCAGGTCGCCGCCGCCGAGCTCCTCGGCCGTGACCACCTCACCGGTCGCCGCCTTCACCAGCGGCGGGCCGCCGAGGAAGATGGTGCCCTGGTTGCGGACGATCACCGCCTGGTCGCTCATCGCCGGGACGTACGCGCCGCCGGCGGTGCAGGAGCCCAGCACCGCGGCGATCTGCGGGATCCCGGCGGCGGACAGCCGCGCCTGGTTGTAGAAGATCCGGCCGAAGTGGTCGCGGTCCGGGAAGACCTCGTCCTGCATCGGCAGGAAGGCGCCGCCCGAGTCGACCAGGTAGATGCAGGGGAGCCGGTTCTCCAGCGCCACGTCCTGTGCCCGCAGGTGCTTCTTGACCGTCATCGGGTAGTAGGTGCCGCCCTTGACGGTGGCGTCGTTGGCGACCACCACCACCTCGCGGCCGGCCACCCGTCCGATCCCGGCGATCACGCCCGCCGCCGGGGCCGCGCCGTCGTACAGGCCGTCGGCGGCCAGCGGGGCGAGCTCCAGGAAGGGGGAGCCGGGGTCGAGCAGGGTGTCGACCCGGTCGCGCGGCAGCAGCTTGCCGCGTGCGGTGTGCCGGGCCCGCGCCTTCTCGCCGCCGCCGAGCGCGGCCTCGGCGAGCTTGCCGCGCAGCTCGGCGACCAGCTCGCGGTGCGCGGCGGTGTTCGTCCGGTACGCGGCCGAGCCGGGGTCGACCGAGCTCTCCAGACGCGGCGCCGGTGCGGCCGGTGCGGTGGACGCTGCCACTGAGGGGACCATTCCCAAGAGCTCCCTTGCCCTGGAGCCGAAAGGGGCAGGCGGAAGGATGAGTCCGCCACCCCGTGTTAATGAGCGTTAACTCCTGCCGCCAGGTTAACGGCCGATAACCCGACTGTCTACGATGGGCAGCATGCCCAACGTCACCGCCGCCCCCGCGCTCCCACGCCGTGACCAGATCCGCAAGGAGGCCGCCCGGCTGTTCGCGGCCCGCGGCTTCCTGGGCGTCGGCGTCGACGAGATCGGCAAGGCGGTGGGAATCAGCGGGCCCGGCCTCTACCGGCACTTCTCGGGCAAGGACGCGATGCTGGCCGATCTGCTGATCGGCATCAGCGAGCGGCTGCTGGAGGAGGGCCGCCGCCGGGCCGGCGAGGCCGAGGGGCCAGCGGCCGCGCTGGACGCCCTGATCGGCGGCCACGTGGAGTTCGCGCTGGACGACCGCGACCTGATCATCCTGCACGACCGGGAGCTGCTCCACCTCAAGGAGGAGGACCGCCGCCGGGTGCGCCGGCTGCAGCGCGGCTACGTCGAGCTGTGGGTCGAGGTGGTCCGGCAGGCCTTCCCGGCGCTGGCCTCCGCCGAGGCCGAGCCCCTCGCCCGGGTCTCGGTGCACGCCGTCTTCGGCCTGCTCAACTCCACCCCGCACAGCGCCGCCCCCAACCCGGCAGCCGACCGCACCGGTCTCGCCCGCGACGGCATGGCGGCCCTGCTGCACACCCTGGCCCAGGGCGCCTTCGCCGCTGCGGCGGCCGAGGCGGCCCAGGTCGACGCCGCCTGAACCCGGGGAGTGGCGCTGCCTGGCCTCGGGGAGTAGGGCCGGCGACCGACCCCGACCGGGCCGCCCGACCGGTGCGCCGGCCCGGCCTCTCGCGCACGATGGAGGCGGGAAGCAAGCGGCGCCCGCCGTGGTTGAGCTTCCCGTACGGACCTGCCGCACACCCGTGCGGCCAATTACCGATGCCCCCGCCCGGCCGAATGGTTAGTATCCCTAAATATGCCTGAGACTCACGGTTCTACTGCGGAGCTGTCCCGGAGCAGCGACGGTCGCGCACGTCCGGCGGAGTCGGCACCGGCCCGAGCGGAGGCCGGCTGGCTGCGCCGGCTGTCCGGGTACTGCTGGCGCTACCGCCGCAATGTGCTGCTCTCCTTCGGGGCCTCGCTCGTCGGCATGGCGGTGACCACCCTCGTCCCGCTGATCACCAAGCTGATCATCGACGACGTGATCACCGCCCACACCCGCTCGCTCGCCCCGTGGGCCGCGCTGCTGCTGGTCGCGGCCGCCGTGGTCTTCCTCTGCACCCAGGTCCGCCGCTACTACGGCGGTCAGCTGGCCCTCGACGTGCAGCACGACATGCGGGCCGACCTGTTCCGCTCGCTGACCGCATTGGACGGCCACCGGCAGGACCGGCTCGACACCGGCCAGGTCGTCGGCCGCGCCACCTCCGACCTGCAGCTGATCAACGGGCTGCTGTCGATGCTGCCGATGATGACCGGCTACGCGCTGATGTTCGGCATGTCGATCGCGGTGATGCTCTGGCTGTCGCTGCCGCTCACCCTGATCGCGCTGGTGATGGCCCCCGCGCTGTGGTGGATCGCCACGCTCAGCCGCAAGCGGCTGTTCCCGGCCACCTGGGCCGCGCAGCAGGAGGCCGCCGCGGTGGCCGGGGTGGTCGACGCCGCCGTCGGCGGCGTCCGGGTAGTCAAGGGCTTCGGTCAGGAGGCGCAGGAGCGGGCCAAGCTGGAGGGGGTCTCCCGCGGCCTGTTCGCCGCCCGGCTCCGCTCGATCCGGCTGACCAGCCGCTACAACCCCGCGATGCAGACGATCCCGGCGCTCGGACAGGTCGCGGTGCTGGCCTTCGGCGGCTGGCTGGCCGTCCGCGGAAACGTCTCGCTCGGCACCTTCGTCGCCTTCTCCACCTACCTCGCCCAGATGACCGGCCCGGTCCGGATGCTCGCCATGGTGATCACCGTCGGCCAGCAGGCCCGGGCGGGCGTGGAGCGCGTCCTCCAGCTGATCGACGAGCGGCCGCTGGTCCAGGAGGCCCCCGGCGCCCACCCGCTCGACCTCGCCGACACCCGTCCCGGCACCCCCGCCCTGGAACTCGACGGGGTCGAGTTCCACTACCGCGGCGACGAGCCCGACGACGAGCGGAGCACCGCCCCCGTGCTCGACGGGCTCACCCTGCGGATCGCCCCCGGCGAGACCCTCGCCCTGGTCGGCTCCTCCGGCTCCGGCAAGTCCACCGTGGCCCAGCTGGTGCCCCGCTTCTACGACCCCACCGGCGGCACCGTCCGCCTCTACGGCCAAGACCTGCGGGAGCTGACCCTCGACTCGGTCCGGGCCGCCATCGGCACCGTCCCCGAGGAGAGCTTCCTGTTCTCCGAGAGCGTCCGCACCAACATCGCGTACGGCCACCCCGAGGCCACCGAGGAGCAGATCCTGGCCGCCGCCCGGATCGCCCAGGCCGACGGCTTCGTCCGGGAGCTGCCCGAGGGCTACGACACCCGCGTCGGCGAGCAGGGCCTCACCCTCTCCGGCGGCCAGCGCCAGCGCATCGCGCTCGCCCGGGCCATCCTCACCGACCCCCGGATCCTGCTGCTCGACGACGCCACCTCCGCCGTCGACCCGCAGGTCGAGGCAGAGATCCACGACGCGCTGGGCAGCGTGATGGCCGGCCGCACCACCCTGCTGATCGCCCACCGCCGCTCCACCCTCCAGCTCGCCGACCGGATCGCCGTCCTGGACGCCGGCCGGCTGGTCGACCTCGGCACCCACGAGGAGCTGGAGGCCCGCTGTCCGCAGTACCGGGCGCTGATCACCGACCCCGACGCGCTGGCCGCACCCGAGCGGACGGTCGAGGCCGAGGACGAGTCCACCGCAGGTGTCGGTGCCGTGGCTGGGGTCGGTGCCGCTGTCGGGGCCGCCCCCGGCGTCGTTGCCGCCGTGGCTGTCGCCGGCGCAGCCGGGAGCGGCGGGGCGAAGGCCGCCGGTGCCACCCCCGAGCTGCTCGCCAAGGTCGCCGCACTGCCGGCCGCCACCGACACCCCGGACATCCCGGTCGAGCAGGCCGAGGCCGGCGACCCCCGGTTCAACCTGCGCCGACTGCTCGCCCCCTTCCGCGGCCCGCTGGGCCTCGCCCTGCTGCTGGTCGCCCTCGACACCGCGGCCGGCCTCACCCTGCCGATCCTGATCCGGCACGGCATCGACGACGGCGTCAGCAAGGCCGCGATCAGCGGCGTCGCGGTCGCCGCGCTGCTCGCTCTCGCCGTGGTGCTGCTCGACTGGCTGGTGCAGTCCGCCGAGACCCGGGTCAGCGGCCGCACCGGCGAACGCGTCCTCTACACCCTCCGGCTCAAGATCTTTGCCCACCTCAACCGGCTCGGCCTCGACTACTACGAGCGCGAGCTGACCGGCCGGATCATGACCCGGATGACCACCGACGTCGACTCCATCTCCAGCTTCCTGCAGACCGGCGTGGTCACCGCCGTGGTCAGCGTGCTGACCTTCTTCGGCATCTTCGCCGCCCTGCTGATCATCGACGCCGGCCTGGCCCTGGCGGTCTTCGCGGTGCTGCCGCTGCTGATCATCGCCACCCTGGTGTTCCGCAAGAAGTCCGCGCAGCAGTACCAGATCTCCCGCGACCTGATCAGCACGGTCAACGCCGACCTCCAGGAGAACGTCGCGGGCATGCGGATCGTCCAGGCCTTCCGCCGCCAGTCCACCAACACCAACCGCTTCGTCGAGCGCGGCCTCGCCTACCGCGACGCCCGGGCCCGCGCCCAGTTCTACATCTCGCTCTACTTCCCGTTCGTGCAGTTCCTCTCCAGCGTGGCCTCCGCCCTGGTGCTGATCGTCGGCGCCTCCCGGGTCGACTCCGGCTCGCTCACCATCGGCGCCCTGGTCGCCTACCTGCTCTACATCGACCTGTTCTTCGCCCCGGTCAACCAGCTGTCGCAGATCTTCGACGGCTACCAGCAGGCCGCCGTCGGCCTCGGCCGGATCCGCGAGCTGCTGCGCACCCCGACCTCCACCCCGGAGGCCGAGCAGCCGGTCGCGGTGGAGAAGCTCCGCGGCGAGATCAGCTTCGAGAACGTCGCCTTCGCGTACAACGCCGTCGACGGCGGTGCGGGCACCGAGGACGGCGCCGGCAGCCCCGACGTGCTCACCGGCATCGACCTGCACATCCCCGCCGGCCAGACCGTCGCCCTGGTCGGCGAGACCGGCGCCGGCAAGTCCACGCTGGTCAAGCTGGTCGCCCGGTTCTACGACGCCACCGGCGGCACCGTCCGGGTCGACGGCACCGACCTCACCGAGTACGACCTGGCCGGCTACCGGCACCGGCTCGGCGTCGTCCCGCAGGAGGCCTACCTCTTCGCCGGCACGGTGCGCGACTCCATCGCGTACGGCCGCCCC
Organism: Kitasatospora cinereorecta; assembly: GCF_024172095.1. Lineage (GTDB taxonomy): Bacteria > Actinomycetota > Actinomycetes > Streptomycetales > Streptomycetaceae > Kitasatospora > Kitasatospora cinereorecta. Next base: position 751,456 of record NZ_JAMZDX010000003.1, read on the forward strand.
GACGCCACCGACGCCGAGGTGGAGGCCGCCGCCCGGGCGGTCGGCGCCCACGAGATGATCACCAAGCTGTCGGACGGCTACCGCCACGAGGTCGCCCCCCGCGGCCGCAACCTCTCCGCCGGCCAGCGCCAGCTCATCGCCCTCGCCCGCGCCGAACTGGTCGACCCCGACATCCTGCTGCTCGACGAGGCCACCGCCGCCCTCGACCTCGCCACCGAGGCCGCCGTCAACCGCGCCGCCGAGCGGCTGAGCGGAGGGCGCACCACGCTGGTGATCGCCCACCGGCTCAGCACCGCCGAGCGCGCCGACCGGATCGTCGTCCTCGACCGCGGCCGGATCGTCGAGGACGGCACGCACGGCGAACTGCTCGCCCGCGAGGGCGCGTACGCCGCGCTGTGGCAGGCGTTCATCGCCGAGGGCCACCACCACCCGGCACCGGTCGGCGGCTGACGCCGCCCGGCGCGGAGCGGGCCCGACCGGCGGATGTCCGGTCGGGCCCGTTGCGTCTGCTCGGTCGGGCCCGCTGCGTTTACGTCTGCGTCTGCGTCTGGGTCTGCGCCGGTCGGGCCTGCGGTGTCGGCGTCGGTCGGCTATGCCGCGAGCAGCGCGGACAGCAGGGCCGCCAGGTCCGCCCCGCGCGGCAGCTCGCTGACCTGGCCGTCGCCGACCTCGACCACCCGCCACTGCCGGCCGTCGTCATCGTTCCCGCCGCCGGTTCTGGTGCCGCTGCCTGTACCGTTCCCGCCCGCGCGGCGGGCGAGGTCGGTGGTGACGAAGCGGCACCCCAGCGCCCGGACCAGCGGACGGACGGCGGTCAGGTCGGGTACGGCGGCGAGCTGCGGGGTGTCCGGGTGCGGTCCGACCAGCACCGCCTCGCCGTCCAGCCACCACACCCGGGCCTCCTCCGCCCGCCCCCCGTCGTCGCGGACGAACTCCTCATAGCGCCGCAGCACCACCCCGCCCGCCAGGTCGTCCCCCTGCAACTCGACGAACCGCGCCACCACCCGTCCGAGCCCGGCCGGATCGGCGAGGTCCGGGACGAAGCACGCCTCAGCCCACTCGTGCTTGCGCGACTTCACGTAGTCCTTGACCACCGCAGGCCCGCGCCCGCCCAGCAGCTCGGCCGCCCCGGCCAGCGCGGCCGCGTCCGGCGGAGCACCCGGCGACGTGCACGGCAGCCACACGCTGTTCGGCGTGGCACCCTCGAACACCCCGTACCAGCCGGGGAGTTCGTGAGCCGAGCGATACCCGGCCGGCGTGGTCAGCAGGGTGCAGTCGCGGGCGGCGAGCGCCTCGCCGAGGTCGGCGTACGCGTCGGAGGGCACCATCCAGCCCCGGTACCAGAGCGGACCGCGACCCCTCGGCACCCGCCGCACCGCCTCCTTGGCGTCGCCGCCGAGCAGCGCGTCGTGGTCGAGAAGGACCACGTCTCCGCCCAACTCGCGGACGGTCCGGGCCTCCAGCGCGAAGTGCGGATCCGGGCGGCGGGGGGCGAGCGGGTCGGCGGGCACGATGATCGCGGGCTGCGGCATGGCGCCCAGCGTAGGGCTTCCCGCCTGCGGCGATGCCCGAATTTCCGCGTGCCGCACGCGGTTTCTCCGGTTCGGGGCGGGGCAGGGCGGGCTGCTCGGTGGGTCGGGCGACGGCCGCCGGTTCCCGGGGCGGTGGAATGCGATCGACAGTCCGACCGTGCTCTGCGAGGGTGAGCGGATGCGTATTCCGAGGATGGGTGGCGGGCGAACCGCCGGGCGGAAGCCGCGGCAAGCGGCACGGACCGTGGTGCTGGCCCCCGGAGGCGAGGTGTTCCTGCTCCGCTCCGACAACAGCGAGGTGGGCGTCCACTGGACGATGCCCGGCGGCGGCCTCGAACCGGGGGAGTCCCCACGCGAGGGCGCCGGGCGCGAACTCCGCGAGGAGACCGGCTGGCCGGACATCGAACCGGGCCCACTGCTCTGCACCTGGGAGCACGACTTCACCTGGCACGGCATCCCGGTCCGGCAGCACGAGCACATCTACCTGGCCACCGGCCCGCTCCGCGGCCCACACGGCGACGTCAGCGCGGTGCACCGGACGGACGGCATCCTGGAGTGGCGTTGGTGGACCCCCGACGACCTCACCGCCGCGGACGCCGACCCGCTCTGGCCCCCGCAGCTGCCCGAACTGCTCGCCGCCGTCCGCGACCGCTGGCTGACCGGTGACACCACGGGCGTCGAGGCGGTCGAGCTCGGCTACGTCCCGAACGGCACCCCCGCCGGAGGGCGTTGACCGCTCTGCCGACTCCGCCAACCCCACTGGCGCCACCGACCCCACTGGCGCCGCTGACTCCACCGGCTCCGCCGGCTCCACCGATGGGCCAGCGGAGTCCGGTGCGTCACTGCTCCGCGGCCGTCCGGTGGGCGGGGGGCCGTGCGCGGCCCCGTCCCCGGCGCCGACCGGACTGCGCCTCGTCCGGCTCCGGCTCGCTCTGCCACTCGCGCAGATCGAGCTCGCGGTCGTGCAGCGCGTCCGGGTTGATCAGCACGGTGAGCCGGGCCGCGCCGAGCGCGTCCAGTCGCAGCCCGGTGGAGGCCAGCAGCTGTTCGGTCGGTACGGAGATCGCGATCGCCGAGCGCCACTCCGGCAGCACCAGTTGCGTGGTCCCGCGGCCGGCCCGGACCAGTTCCACCGCGACCCGCCGAGCCGCACCCCCGCCGCCCGGCCCGGCCGGGCCCGGACGGCCCACCGAACCGCCGATCAGCACACCCATCGGCACCGCGCTGCCGCCCGCTTCGCCCGTGGCGTCCATGGCGTCCGTGGCGTCGGGCGTCCCGGCCACCGGCTCCGCGGGGGGAGTCGCCGCGGCACCGGCCGCGCCCGGTCCGCGCTGCCCGGGCTGCCCGTGCACCCGGCTCAGCCGCCGCGACGGTGTCGGGCGCCGCAGTCGCCTCGGCCGTACGGCTCCGGTCCCGGTCACCGCTTCCAGCGGTTGCGGTGCCGCCGATCCGTCGGACGGGGTCTGGTCGAGCGCGGTCATGGCGGCGGTCCTCCCGGTGTGGTCCGGATGATCCTCCCGCACCGCACGGCGACCGTCCAAGACGCCGTCACCACCCGTGGGTCCCAAGCCTTTCCGGGCCGCCCGCGAGTCGCCGGCAGGTCGTCGGCGGGTCGCTGATGGGTCGCCCGTGCGCTGCCCGCGGGGTTACGCTTGGGCCCATGAAGCTCACGTCATGCCTGTGCTGGCGGCCGTCCTAGGGACGGCCGCACCCCACGCATGACCACAGGGCCGTCCGTACGGGCGGCCCTGCTGCGTTCACGGGAGTTCACCTCGGAGCTCTCCCGGACGGGACGGCGGACGGGCCGGTACCGGCGGACGGTCGCACCACGACCGACCATCCGCCCCCTCCCGGACCCGAGGAGAACCCCGTGCAGACCAGCACCCGCACTCGTACCCGCACCATCGGCACCACCGAGCCCACTGCCGCCACCGTCACCGCCACCGCCGCCGCGCTCGGCGGGGGCTCCGCCGGTACCAGGGTCCTCACCGGTGACCGACCCACCGGACCGCTCCACCTGGGCCACTACTTCGGCACCCTGCGCAACCGCGTCCGACTCCAGGCCGAGGGACTCGAACTGCTTCTGGTCATCGCCGACTACCAGGTCCTCACCGACCGCGACACCGCCGACCGCTGCGCCGAGCACGCCGAGAACCTCGTCCTCGACTACCTCGCCGCGGGCGTCGACCCCGACCGCGCCACGATCTTCGCGCACAGTGCCGTGCCCGCCCTCAACCAGCTGCTGCTGCCCTTCCTCAGCCTGGTCACCGTCGCCGAACTCGGCCGCAACCCCACCGTCAAGGACGAGATCACCCACTCCCGGCAGAACACCGTCAGCGGACTGATGTTCACCTACCCCGTCCACCAGGCCGCCGACATCCTCTTCTGCAAGGCCGACCTGGTCCCCGTCGGCCAGGACCAGCTCCCGCACCTGGAGACCGCCCGCACCATCGCCCGCCGCTTCAACGACCGCTACGGCAACGGCACACCCGTCTTCCCCGAGCCGTGCGCCCTGCTCTCCGAGACACCCCTGCTGCTCGGCACCGACGGCACCAAGATGAGCAAGAGCCGCGGCAACGCCATCGCGCTCGGCGCCACCGAGGACGAGACCGCCCGGCTGATCCGCGGCGCCACCACTGACGCCGACCGGCACATCACCTACGATCCCGAGCGCCGCCCTGGCGTCGCCAACCTCCTCCGCCTCGCCGCCCTCTGCCAGGAGCGGAGCCCTGAGGACCTTGCCGAGGAGATCGGCAACGGCGGAGCCGCCCGGCTCAAGCGGCTCGTCACCGAGTCCGTCAACGAGCACCTCCGCCCGCTCCGCACCCGCCGCGCCGAACTCGCCGCCGACCGGGCCCACCTGCGCCAGGTGCTGAGGACCGGCTGCGAGCGCGCCAACGCGATCGCGGACGCAACCCTCGCCGAGGTCCGGAGCGTCATGGGCACCGTGTGAGTACGAAACGCGGTGGGCACCACCTGTGGCAGGTGGGAATGCCGTGAACAGCCGGCCGTCCCCGCCTGGTCCGTCTCGCGTCGAGCGGTTTCCTCGGCCGCCGACCTGACGGGCCGACGGGGACCCGCACCGGCCGACGGGGACAGCCGCTCCACCACACCCGCAGCACACCACCGACGAGGGGGAACCACACGATGGCCCAGCCCGTACCCGTCCGCGCCACCGCCCCGACCGACACCATCCGGGAGGCCGTCCGCCCGCGCCGCCTGGTCCCCGGTGATCGGGTGGCGCTGGTGGCCCCCAGCGGAGCCGTCGAGCGCGACCGCCTCGCCGCCGGCATCGAGATCCTCCGCTCCTGGGACCTCGACGTGGTCGTCCTCCCGCACGTCCGCGACATCCACCCCGAGCACGCCTACCTCGCCGGCGCCGACGTCCACCGCGCCGCCGACTTCCAGCAGGCCTGGCTCGACCCCACCGTCGCCGCCGTGATCTGCGTCCGCGGTGGCTACGGCGTCCAGCGCATGGTCGACCTGATCGACTGGAACGTCCTGCGCACCGCCCCGCCCAAGACGCTGGTCGGCTTCAGCGACATCACCGTCCTGCACGAGGCGGTCGCCACCCGGCTCGGCGTCGCCACCCTCTACGGCCCGCTCGCCGCCGGCTTCGTCTTCACCACCGACGGGCCCACCGCGGACCACCTCCGCCGCACCCTCTTCGAGCCCGAGACCACCACCGTGCTGACCTCGCCCACTGCCGAGGCCCTGATCCCCGGACGCGCCCGGGGCATCCTGGCCGGCGGCTGCGCGTCCCTGCTCGCCGCCGAACTCGGCACCCCGACCGCCCGGCCCTCCTTCGCCGGCACCGTCCTGCTCCTCGAGGACGTGAACGAGCAGCCGTACCGCCTCGACCGCGTCCTCACCCAGCTGGTCCGCTCCGGGACGCTCGACGGCGTGGCCGGCATCGCGCTGGGCTCGTGGGACGGCTGCGGTCCCCTGGACAAGGTGCGCCAGGTCATGGTTGACCGTCTCGGCCCGCTGGGCGTCCCGATCGTCTGGGAACTGGGCTTCGGCCACTCGCCCACCAGCCTCACCGTTCCCCTCGGCGTCGCGGCCGTCCTGGACGCCGACGCCGGCACCCTGACCCTGGACGCTCCGGTTCTCACGCCGCCGAACGCTGAGTAGGGTGCGCCGCATGCAGGACGAAGGAACCCTCCACGGCAGCCACCCCGACCCCGCCACCGTGCCAGAGACGGCATCGGCGTCGCCCCTGGCTGTCGGCGGACGTCCCCTCGACTCGCTCGCCACCGTCGATTCCCTCGTCGCGGACGCGCTGCGCCTGCTCCACGGGCGCGGCAGCGGCATCGGGCGAACCGTCCTCGGCCTGGCCGGCCCGCCCGCCGCCGGGAAGTCCACCCTCGCTCACCGGCTGGTCGCCGAGGTCAACCGCCACGAGGGCCCCGACACCGCCGCGTACCTGCCGCTCGACGGATTCCACCTCTCCAACGCCCAGCTCGACCGCCTCGGCCTCCGCGCCCGGAAAGGCTCGCCGGAGAGCTTCGAC
>NZ_JAMZDX010000003.1:760000-1476119 GCF_024172095.1 Kitasatospora cinereorecta
ACGTTGACTATTCGGCACAGGAAGTGAACAGAGAGCGCTAGTACTGCTTCGGCGTGGAACGCGGATTCTGGGATCGACTGTGTCGGGCACGTTGTTGGGTCCTGAGGGAACGGAAGTTGCCTCATGGAGTGCCGGTCCCATGCCTGTTCGGGTGGGTGTCTGGTCGTTGTTTGAGAACTGCACAGTGGACGCGAGCATCTGTGGCCAAGTTTTTAAGGGCGCACGGTGGATGCCTTGGCACCAGGAACCGATGAAGGACGTGGGAGGCCGCGATAGGCCCCGGGGAGCTGTCAACCGAGCTTTGATCCGGGGGTGTCCGAATGGGGAAACCCGGCAGTCGTCATGGGCTGTCACCCATACCTGAACACATAGGGTATGTGGAGGGAACGCGGGGAAGTGAAACATCTCAGTACCCGCAGGAAGAGAAAACAACCGTGATTCCGGGAGTAGTGGCGAGCGAAACCGGATGAGGCTAAACCGTCATGGTGTGAGACCCGGCAGGGGTTGCCGTGACGGGGTCGTGGGAGTGAGCTTGATCGGTCTGCCGGCCGGTCGGCGAGTCAGAAACCGTATGGATAGTCGAAGGACATGCGAAAGGTCCGGCGTAGAGGGTAAGACCCCCGTAGACGAAATCTGTACGGCTTGCTTGCTCATTTCCCAAGTAGCACGGGGCCCGAGAAATCCCGTGTGAATCTGGCGGGACCACCCGCTAAGCCTAAATATTCCCTGGTGACCGATAGCGGATAGTACCGTGAGGGAATGGTGAAAAGTACCGCGGGAGCGGAGTGAAATAGTACCTGAAACCGTGTGCCTACAAGCCGTGGGGGCAGTCTTCGGACTGTGACTGCGTGCCTTTTGAAGAATGAGCCTGCGAGTTTGCGGTGTGTAGCGAGGTTAACCCGTGTGGGGTAGCCGTAGCGAAAGCGAGTCCGAATAGGGCGTTTGAGTTGCATGCCCAAGACCCGAAGCGGAGTGATCTAGCCATGGGCAGGTTGAAGCGCGGGTAAGACCGCGTGGAGGACCGAACCCACCAGGGTTGAAAACCTGGGGGATGACCTGTGGTTAGGGGTGAAAGGCCAATCAAACTCCGTGATAGCTGGTTCTCCCCGAAATGCATTTAGGTGCAGCGTCGCGTGTTTCTTGCCGGAGGTAGAGCACTGGATAGGCGATGGGCCTCACCGGGTTACTGACCTTAGCCAAACTCCGAATGCCGGTAAGTGAGAGCGCGGCAGTGAGACTGTGGGGGATAAGCTCCATGGTCGAGAGGGAAACAGCCCAGAACACCGACTAAGGTCCCCAAGCGTGTGCTAAGTGGGAAAGGATGTGGAGTCGCAGAGACAACCAGGAGGTTGGCTTAGAAGCAGCCACCCTTGAAAGAGTGCGTAATAGCTCACTGGTCAAGTGATTCCGCGCCGACAATGTAGCGGGGCTCAAGCACATCACCGAAGTCGTGTCATTGCAGCAATAGGGCCAACGCCCGCTGTGATGGGTAGGGGAGCGTCGTGTGCCGGGTGAAGCAGCCGAGGAATCGAGTTGTGGACGGTTCACGAGTGAGAATGCAGGCATGAGTAGCGATACAAGAGTGGGAAACTCTTGCGCCGATTGACCAAGGGTTCCTGGGTCAAGCTGATCTGCCCAGGGTAAGTCGGGACCTAAGGCGAGGCCGACAGGCGTAGTCGATGGACAACGGGTTGATATTCCCGTACCCGCTTTGAAGCGCCAACGCTGAACCCTCTGATGCTAAGCCCGTGAAGCCGGCCCGGAGTCTTCGGACAAAGGGACGTGGTGGAGCCGGTGACCCGACGGGGTAGTAGGTGAGCGATGGGGTGACGCAGGAAGGTAGTCCAGCCCGGGCGGTGGTAGTCCCGGGGTAAGGGTGTAGGACGAACGGTAGGCAAATCCGCCGTTCACATAGTCTGAGACCTGATGCCGAGCCGATTGTGGTGAAGTGGATGATCCTATGCTGTCGAGAAAAGCCTCTAGCGAGTTTCATGGCGGCCCGTACCCCAAACCGACTCAGGTGGTCAGGTAGAGAATACCGAGGCGTTCGGGTGAACTGTGGTTAAGGAACTCGGCAAAATGCCCCCGTAACTTCGGGAGAAGGGGGGCCATTGCTGGTGACGGGACTTGCTCCCCGAGCTGGTGGTGGCCGCAGAGACCAGCGAGAAGCGACTGTTTACTAAAAACACAGGTCCGTGCGAAGCCGTAAGGCGATGTATACGGACTGACGCCTGCCCGGTGCTGGAACGTTAAGGGGACCGGTTAGTCACGATTCGTCGTGGCGAAGCTGAGAACTTAAGCGCCAGTAAACGGCGGTGGTAACTATAACCATCCTAAGGTAGCGAAATTCCTTGTCGGGTAAGTTCCGACCTGCACGAATGGCGTAACGACTTCTCGACTGTCTCAACCACAGGCCCGGTGAAATTGCATTACGAGTAAAGATGCTCGTTTCGCGCAGCAGGACGGAAAGACCCCGGGACCTTTACTATAGCTTGATATTGGTGTTCGGTTCGGCTTGTGTAGGATAGGTGGGAGACTGTGAAGCGGCAACGCCAGTTGTCGTGGAGTCGACGTTGAAATACCACTCTGGTCGTGCTGGATGTCTAACCTGGGTCCGTGATCCGGATCAGGGACAGTGTCTGGTGGGTAGTTTAACTGGGGCGGTTGCCTCCTAAAGAGTAACGGAGGCGCCCAAAGGTTCCCTCAGCCTGGTTGGCAATCAGGTGTTGAGTGTAAGTGCACAAGGGAGCTTGACTGTGAGACTGACGGGTCGAGCAGGTACGAAAGTAGGGACTAGTGATCCGGCGGTGGCTTGTGGAAGCGCCGTCGCTCAACGGATAAAAGGTACCCCGGGGATAACAGGCTGATCTTCCCCAAGAGTCCATATCGACGGGATGGTTTGGCACCTCGATGTCGGCTCGTCGCATCCTGGGGCTGGAGTAGGTCCCAAGGGTTGGGCTGTTCGCCCATTAAAGCGGTACGCGAGCTGGGTTTAGAACGTCGTGAGACAGTTCGGTCCCTATCCGCTGTGCGCGTAGGAGTGTTGAGAAGGGCTGTCCCTAGTACGAGAGGACCGGGACGGACGAACCTCTGGTGTGCCAGTTGTTCTGCCAAGGGCATGGCTGGTTGGCTACGTTCGGGAGGGATAACCGCTGAAAGCATCTAAGCGGGAAGCCTGCTTCGAGATGAGCACTCCCACCTCCTTGAGAGGGTAAGGCTCCCAGTAGACGACTGGGTTGATAGGCCGGATATGGAAGCCTCGTGAGGGGTGGAGTTGACCGGTACTAATAGGCCGAGGGCTTGTCCTCAGTTGCTCGCGTCCACTGTGTTGTTCTGAAACAACGACCGCCCTGCCGGCGGGTCGACAGTTTCATAGTGTTTCGGTGGTCATAGCGTGAGGGAAACGCCCGGTTACATTCCGAACCCGGAAGCTAAGCCTCACAGCGCCGATGGTACTGCAGGGGGGACCCTGTGGGAGAGTAGGACGCCGCCGAACAATTCTTCAGAAATAGCCCCTCCCGGGGAGACCGGGAGGGGCTTTTCGCATTTCCGGGCCTGTACCTCGTACCCGCCCCAAAGGTGGTCCTAGGTCCACCTCAAAGACGGGTGACACAGCCAGTGATTCCCCCTGGCGTTCCCGGAAGACTGTGGGAGCCGGCGGAGCGGTCCGCCCCGACAGTCAGGAGCACGCGGTGGCAGCGACCAGTCAGTTCGGTGGTCCCGGTGGGGGCAGGGCGGGCAAACCGTCGCTGACCGAGGGCATGGGGGTCCGTCTCCAGCAGTCGTTCGTCGCGGCCGGTCGGGCGGCGGCCGTCCTGGCGGGTGCGTTCGCCGGCGTCTTCGTGCCGGGCCTCGTCACGGTCCTCGCGGTGCTGTTCGTCGCCAAGCAGTACTGGTACGTCGATGCCCTGCCGCTGCTCGGCCTGTTGACCGCTGTCCTGGTCGGTGTTCCGACGGCGCTCTGGTGCGCGCGACGGTCCGCCCGGCTGACACGGTCGCAGGTCGGGCGCTGGTCGGGTGTTGCCCTGGAGCCGGGGTACATGCCGAGGCAAGCACTGGAGCAGGACGATCGCGGCCACTGGTGGACGGGGTACTCGTACCACCGGGACCAGACCGTCGCCCGGCTGTTCGGCTACGTGCACTGGGCGGTGCGCGACCGGGCCACCCGGAACGAGGCGGCGTGGCTGGCGGCCAATCCGGTGGTGGCGGGTTCGCTGCTCGGGCCGCCGATGGTGCTGATGGTCGGGGGCGCCGGCTTCCTGCTGACCATGGGCGTGGACGAGCGCACCTACGGCGCGCTCTCCAGCGAGAACCCCCTCGGCTACCTCTTCTCCATCCTTCTCGGGGGCACCGCGCTGCTGGCCGGCCTGCTGGCGATGCCGTACGCAGTGCGGGCGCACGGTGATGTGGCCTGCCGGGTGCTCGGTCGGGGTGTCCGTCCGAGCCACGCGCAGCTCAGCCGACGGGTCGAGGAGCTGACGGTGACGCGGGCGGATGCGGTGGACGCCCAGGCGGCCGAGCTGCGGCGGATCGAGCGCGACCTGCACGACGGTGCTCAGGCGCGGCTGGTCGCGATCGGGCTGACCCTGGGGACGATCGAGCACCTGATGGAGACCGACCAGCCCGCGGCGCGGGTGCTGCTGGCGGAGGCGCGGCAGTCCTCGGCCCAGGCCTTGCAGGAGCTGCGCGACCTGGTGCGCGGAATCCACCCGCCGGTGCTGGCCGAGCGGGGTCTGGCGGACGCGGTGCGGGAGCTGGCGTTGCGGAGCGCGGTGCCGACCGAGGTGACGGTGAGTCTGCCGGGCCGTCCGGAGGCGCCGATGGAGGCGGCGGCGTACTTCAGCGTGAGTGAGCTGCTGGCCAACGCGGGGAAGCACTCGGGTGCCGAGCAGGTCTGGGTGGACATCATGTTCCGGGCGGGCCTGCTGCGGGTGACGGTCACGGACGACGGCCGAGGCGGAGCCCACTTCGAGGGCGGTGGTGGGTTGCTGGGGATCGAGCGGCGGTTGGGTACCTTCGACGGTGTGCTCTCGCTGAGCAGCCCGCCGGGCGGGCCGACGACCATCACCATGGAGCTGCCGTGCGCGTTGTCCTCGCCGAGGATCTCTACCTCCTCCGAGAAGGGCTGACGCGGCTGCTGGAGGCGCACGGGTTCACCATCGCGGCAGCGGTCGAGACGGGTCCGGATCTGCTGTCGGCGCTGCTGGAGCACCGACCGGAGGTGGCGGTGGTGGACGTACGGTTGCCTCCGACCTTCACGGACGAGGGTCTTCAAGCGGCGCTGGCGGCACGCCGTCAGATCCGCGGGCTCCCGGTGCTGGTGCTCTCGCAGCACGTGCAGCAGCTGTATGCGCGTGAGCTGCTGGCCGACGGCTCCGGCGGGGTGGGGTACCTGCTGAAGGACCGGGTGTTCAACGCGGGGCAGTTCATCGACGCGGTCCGCCGGGTCGCGGCCGGCGGAACGGCGATGGACCCGGACGTGATCGGCACGCTGCTGCAGAGCAGCGCGCGGGCCGAGCCGCTGCAGCGGTTGTCGCGGCGGGAGCGGGAGGTCTTGGGGCTGATGGCGGAGGGATGCTCCAACTCGGCCATCGCGGGCCGGTTGACGGTCAGCGACGGGGCGGTCGCCAAGCACATTGCCAATATCTTCACGAAGTTGGAGCTGGCGCCCGACGAGGACGCCAACCGCCGTGTCCTGGCAGTCCTGGCCTACCTCAACGGGTCGCCGACGACCTCCCGATAGGCGCTCGAGCCGTCAGGCAGGGGAAATGGTTGAACGCTCGTGCGAGTAGTATCCGGTGGGCCGAGACGGTCCACAGCGCAGCTCTCCTGCGCCCGGCGGTGATCCCGCCCGGGCGGGAGAGCGGGTCGGAACTGGGCTCGGCGTCGACAGGTCGCGTTCGGCAGCAACGGCAGCAGCCGAGTCCCAGGGGTTGATCAACGAATGGCACGTCCATCCCTTACCCGAGCCCACCGGGCCCTGCTGGGCGTGGTCGCCGCCGGCGCCTGCGTGATCTCGGGCATCGGCTTCGCCGGCTCGTACAACGCGGTGCGGGAGCTCGCGCTGCAGAAGGGCTTCGGCGCCTTCTCCTACGCGTTCCCGATCGGTGTCGACGCTGGCATCGTGGTGCTGCTGGCACTCGACCTGGTGCTGACCTGGCTGCGGATCCCGTTCCCGCTGCTGCGTCAGACCGCGTGGCTGCTGACGGCCGCGACGATCGCGTTCAACGCGGCGGCGTCCTGGGGCGACGCGCTCGGCATGGCGATGCACGCGGTCATCCCGGTGCTGTTCGTGGTCGTGGTCGAGGCGTCCCGGCACGCCGTGGGCCGGATCGCGGCGATCACCGCCGACCGGTACATGGAGTCGGTGCGTCTGATGCGCTGGGTGCTCTCCCCGGTGCCGACGTTCCGGCTGTGGCGCCGGATGAAGCTGTGGGAGCTCCGCTCGTACGACGAGACGGTGCGACTGGAGCAGAACCGGCTGGTCTACCGGGCCCAGCTCCGGTTCCGGTACGGGCGGGGTTGGCGCAGGTCGGCGCCGTTCCAGGCGCTGCTGCCGCTGAAGCTGGCCAAGTACGGCGTGCCGCTGGACCCGGGCATCCTGGACCGGATCGACGGTCCGCTGGAGGCGAACCACGCGATGGCCGGTGCGGCGCTGGAGGCCGGCGGGCAGCAGGCGGTGTCGGCGGTGTCCGCCGCGGTGGCGGTGCCGACGCTGGCCAAGCTGGCCGCGGTGCGGCTGCGCGACGCGCAGGACCCGCAGGCGGCCGAGCCGGGGGTGGCGCACCCGGCGGCGGACGAGGTCAATGACGTGTGGACGTCGCGGGCCGTGCGGATGTCGGCGGAGCAGCCGTCGGGCGAGGAGTACGGCGCGCGGGTGCCGGGCCAGGCGTCCCCGTGGTTCAAGCCGCCGCGGGTCACTCGCCCGGGTGCGGCGCCGGTCGCCCCGGCCCAGAGCCCTCGCCCCCAGCAGTCTCAGCAGTCCCGTCAGAGCCAGCAGGCCCAGCTGCCCCGCCAGGCGCGCCCGGCCCAGCAGGAGCTGCAGGACCAGCAGGCTCAGCAGCGGCGGATAGCCCAGATGGTGCAGGAGCAGCAGCGCCGGATGCCGGAGCCGCCGCTGGGCGCGGTGGACGAGGTGGAGGCGGAGCCGATCCTGATCGGTCACCGGCCGATGAGGCTGGACGGCGAGATGACGATGGAGCAGGAGTTCCCGCTCCCGTCGTCGCAGGCCGCGCACGCGGAGCCGCTGCCGTTCGACGGGGCTGAGGGCGTCGACGGTGCGGATGACGCGGGTCAGGACGCTGCGGGCGGTCGGCGCGGTTCGGCCGAGCCGCTGGATCTGGACCTCTGCTACGACGCGCTGATCGGCTACATCGACACCTACGACCACCACCCGACCCCGGAGATCTTCGCCGAGTACCTGACCCACGAGGTGGGCATGGTCGGCTCCCGTCCGAACGGCTCGGTGGGTCCGCGTGACCTGGAGAGCGTCTGGACGAAGCTGCAGGATCGTTACGTCACCTCGGGCCGCGACTGAGCGAGTCCCACAGCCGGGCAGTCATTGACGGGCCCGGCGCGGCGCCACTACCTTCACATCAACAATTTGTTGAACGGTATGCCGCGGTGGAGGAGTCGGGATGGCGCAGGCCCAGGTGGACGGTAGCAAGCCCGAGGACGGGGCGTCCTTCTCGTCCGCCGCTCGGGCCGCGGTGGAGGCGCTGCTGGCCCCGGTCGACGCCGACCTGGCCCGCCGCTACCCGGGCGAGCCCGGGACCCGGCAGCCGGTGCACACGGTCTACGTCCCGGCCGACGCCTTCGACGCGGACACCGTCCGCAGCTGGGGCAGCCAGGCGTTGGAGGCGTTCGACACCCACGCCGCCACGCCGGAGCAGCTCGCCGCCGCGCTGGGCGTGCCCGCCGACGCGCTGCTGGCCGACGTCCACGCCCGGGTGCGCGCCAAGCTGGAGCGCGAGCCGATCGAGGACCTGCGCATCGACTTCGAGGACGGCTACGGCCCCCGTCCGGACGCCGAGGAGGACGCGGCCGCCGAGCGCGCCGCCCGTCTGGTGGCCGCCGCGGTGGCCGACGGGACGGCGCCGCCGTACATCGGCCTCCGGATCAAGTGCATGGAGGCGGCGGTCCGCGACCGCGGCATCCGCACCCTGGAGCTCTTCCTGGCGACCCTGCTGGCCGAGGGGAGCCTGCCGGACGGCCTGGTCCTCACCCTGCCCAAGGTGACCTACGCCGAGCAGGTCACCGCGCTGGTGCGTCTGCTGGACGACTTCGAGCAGCGGGCCGGCCTGCCGGCGAAGCGGATCGGCTTCGAGATCCAGATCGAGACCACCCAGGCGATCCTCGGCCCGGACGGCCGCGCCACCGTGGCCCGGATGATCGAGGCCGCCGAGGGCCGGGCCACCGGTCTGCACTACGGCACCTTCGACTACAGCGCGGCCTGCGGCGTCAGCGCCGCCTACCAGTCGATGGACCACCCGGTCGCCGACCACGCCAAGGCCGTGATGCAGGTCGCCGCCGCGGGCACCGGGGTGCGCCTGTCCGACGGTTCGACCAACGTCATCCCGACCGGTCCGACCGAGCAGGTGCACGCGGCCTGGAAGCTCCACCACGGGCTGGTCCGCCGCTCGCTGGTCCGTGCCTACTACCAGGGCTGGGACATGCACCCGGCCCACCTGCCCACCCGTTACGTCGCGGTGTACTCCTTCTACCGCGAGGGCCTGCAGGCCGCCGCCGCTCGCCTGGCGGCGTACGTGGCCAAGGCCGGCGGTGACGTGATGGACGAGCCGGCCACCGCCCGGGCGCTGAGCGGCTACGTGCTGCGCGGCCTGGACTGCGGCGCGGTCGACCTGGCCGAGGTCACCGGGCTCACCGGCCTGGACCGCGCCCGCCTGGACGAGCTGGCCAGCCGCTGACCGACCCGCCGACCTACCTGCCGACCGGCCGTTGACCGACCCGCCGACCGGCGCCGGGACGCGGCGCCGGCGGCGTTAGGGTGGCGGGGTGTACCTGACCATCCGGCGCCCCCTCTCGCACGAGATCGAGATCAAGAAGTCGCGGTTCATCTGCCACCTGGCCCGGGTCTCCGACGAGGAGGAGGCGCAGGCGTTCATCGCCTCGGTCCGCAAGCAGTACTGGGACGCCCGGCACAACTGCACCGCCTTCGTGGTCGGCGACGACCAGCGGCGCGAGCGCTCCAGCGACGACGGCGAGCCCGGCGGGACCGCCGGGGTGCCGATGCTGGAGGTGCTGCGCCGCCGCGGGGTGACCGACACGGTCGCGG
Source organism: Kitasatospora cinereorecta (assembly GCF_024172095.1). Classification (GTDB taxonomy): domain Bacteria; phylum Actinomycetota; class Actinomycetes; order Streptomycetales; family Streptomycetaceae; genus Kitasatospora; species Kitasatospora cinereorecta. Next base: position 769,296 of record NZ_JAMZDX010000003.1, read on the forward strand.
TGGTCACCCGCTACTTCGGCGGCATCAAACTGGGCGCGGGCGGCCTGGTCCGGGCGTACGGCGGCGCGGTCTCCGAGGCGCTGGACGAGGCCGGCCTGCTGGAGCGGAGGCCGGTGGCGCTGCTGGCGGTCTCCACCGACCACACCAGGGCGGGCCGGCTGGAGAACGACCTGCGGGCCGCCGGGTACGCGGTGAACGGCATGGCGTACGAGCCGGACGGGGTGCGGATCGAGGTCGGCGTACCGGAGCCGGAAGTGACGGGATTTCACACCTGGCTGGCCGAGGCCACCGGCGGCGGCGCGCAGGCGGTGGCGGCGGGCCGGACCTTCGTCGAGGTCCCGGTCTGACACCGTCCCGCAGCAGGTGGGCGGCGCCCGGTCGGCAGGCAAGAACTTCGCCCGAGTAACACTCGAACGAATGAACAGCGCCCGGAGTCGGAACTTCCACTCCGGGCTGATTCGTCATTCCCCACAAGAACCCGACCCAGATGGAGGACTTCAGGCCCCACCGCCGCGCCACGGGAGGTATCGAGCATGACAACCGACCACACCCCGCCGCCCTACCGGATGACGGCCGCCACACCACGGCCGCACCGCGACACGCTCTCCCTGGTGGACGAGCTCCTGGCCGCCTGGCTCAAACAGGAGGGCCACGAGGAGCCGCCACCCCCAGCGGCGGACGCCCCGCCCGAGCGCCTCCGACTCGGCGAGCGCATCCTGCTCGACCGCGACTCCGGTCCCCTGACCACGAGCCTCGCGTCGGTCACACCCGCACCGCCCGCACTTCCGGTACAGCCGACACCGCTCGCATCTACCGCATCGACCGCCACCTCCGATGCCCTGGCGGCCCGTTTCAGCCGCCGTCGGCTGCGCACCCCCGCCCCGCACGGCACCGCCCAGCTGACCGTGACCGTCGCGTCCGAGCATGCCGACGGCCCCTCACTGGTCCGCCTGGAGGCCGAACACCTGCCCGCCGGCCAGGGCGTCCGGACGGCCGGCCGGGTCCACGTCCCCGAACTCGCCCACACCCTGCTGCCCCTGCTGGACGCCGCCGACGGCCCGGTCCTGCTCTCCACCGTCCCGCAGACCGTCCGGCCCGAGGATGTGGACGACCTGATCGACGAACTCTGCGACCCGGCGCGCCGGCTGCCGGTGGTGGTCGCCAGCGTCCCGCCGGCCGTGCCGGTGGAGACCTGGGCGGCCGAGGTCCTCCACCCGCTGCTGCGCCAACTGCCGGGCCTGGCCTCGCTCTACGTCCTCGGCCACACCGCGCTGCCCCGCTTCAACCTGGCGCTGGAGTACCACAAGGTCTACGGCGGCGCGGTCCGCACCTACCTGCCGGAGGTCGACCCGGCGTCCCGGTACGACAGCGTGCGCCACCCCGTGCTGCCCCGGCAGCGGATCGACGAGGACGTCCGCCGGGCCGCCGCCCTGCTGGCCCGCGAGCCGCGCCGGATCGCTGCCGAACTCCCGCTGCCCGCACTGCTGGCCGCCGTCCCGGTACTCCAGCTCCCGCCCGAGGCCCGGCGGCATCCGGCCGAGGGCCGTCGGCCGCACCCCGCGGCCGTGCCGCGGGAGGCCGCCGACACCCTCCGGTCGGCAGCGGACGGGTACGAGTGCACGGAGCTCGACCGCCGCGAGCGGCAGGCCAGGGCGGACGAGCTCCAACGGGCCCACCGCAGCCTCCACCGCGCCCGCCGCCGGGAGGTCCGGCTGCTGGCCGAGACGGACGAGCAGTACGCGGCGCTGCGCCACGTCAGCGCCCAGGTCCGGGTGCTGACCGGCCGGCTGCGGACGGTCGCCGGAGCGGATGCGGTCGACCTCGCCGGGCTGACCGCCGAGGCGCTGGCGGACGAGGGCTCGGCACCCGGCAGCTTCAACGAACTGGTCGGACGCTTCACCGAGTTCCCGCTGCTCGAATTCACCGGCGACAGCAAGGAGACCCTGGCGCTGGACGGCCAGTGCGACGGCGTCGGCTGGGCCCGGCTGACCTGGGAGGGCCTGACGGCGCTCCAGGAGTACGCGGCCGCCGCGGTCCGCGGCGAGGCGGGCGGCGATTTCAAGCAGTGGTGCGAGCACACCCCGCCGGGCTGTCACCGCTTCCCGCCGCGCAAGGCGGTGCGCGGCGAGTCCCGGACGGTCACCAGCCACGCCAAGTGGAAGCGGCAGCGGATGCTGCCCGTCCCCGCCTGCGTGGATTCCTCCCGGCGGGCCTTCATGGGAGCGCACCTGCGGATCGGCGGCGGCGGCACCGCCCCGCGTGTCCACTACCTCGACGACTGCTCCGGCAGCGGCCGGATCTACGTCGGCTACATTGGCCTGCACCTGAGCAACACCCGTACCAACTGAGGAGGCTGACCAACTGTCCGGCTTGGCTGACCCGGGTCGGCCGCACGGGGGACAATGCTGCACGGGGCCGCCGCGCGCGGACCGCGGACGACCGCGCGGCCCCGCCGACCAGCGCCGGACGAGCAGGGGGAGCGACCGCCGATGCAGTACGCAGCCGAGGACCGCCCGGACGGCACCGCCGCGGTCCTCCAGCCCGGCTTCCTGGCCTCGGTCTTCCGCGACCTCGGTGCCGAGCTGCCCGAGCACGCCCTGCCCGAGCAGGCCGCACGCGAGCAGGCCGTAGCTGCGGAGGTAGCGCCCGCGCCCGACGGCTCGGAGTCTCCGGCCGGGCAGGCTGGTCAGCCCGGGAGTCCGCCGGACGACGAGGTCGCCGCCCACGGCCGGGCCGCCGCGCTGACCCACCACCGCACCCTCACCGTCCGGGCCGAGCACGAGCACCTCGCCGACCTGCTGCGCCGGGCCGCCCTGCCGGTCTCCGCCATGGACTTCGAGAGCCAGCTGCGCCGCTACGAACCGCGCCTGTTCGCGGACGGTTCCGAAGGCGCGGCGGGCGCGGAGGACCCCGAGCCGGCCTGGGCCGACTTCGCGCCCGCCGAACCGGTCGACACCGACCCGGACCAGCCGCCCTCCCGCCGCCTGCTCGACTCCGGCTACCAGCGGGAGCTGGCCCAGGCCCGGCTGGGTCACCAGCGCGCCCTGCGTGAGTGGCGCACCCGCCGGGCGGAGGCCGCCGACAGCGGCACCCAGGTGGCCCGGGCCGCCCATGACGAGGCCGAACGGTCCCGGGCCCGGGCCGTCCAGGAGTACAACGAGTCGCTGGAGGAGTGCCGCCGCGCCTACCGGCTGGGCGAGCCGGCGGCCGTGGAGTCACTGCTGGAGCGGGCGCTGGCCGCCGCCGAGGGCTCCACCCAGGACCTCCCGGCCCCGTGCCGGGCACTGTTCCGCCCGCTCACCCGCACCGCCGTCCTCGACCTCGACCTGCCGCCGCTGGACGTGGCCCCCTCGCTCGACGGCTACCGCCTGGTCGCCGACGGCCGGATCGAGCCGGTGCCCCGTGCCGCGGCCGATCGGGCCTCCGACTACCTCCGGCTGGCCGCCCGGCTCGCCCTGCGCGCGCTCCAGGCCGCCGACGCGGTCGACACCGACGAGGTGTTGTCCGGCGTGGTCCTCAACGGTTGGCTGCGCGTCCTGGGAGCCGAACCGCTCTGCCTGCTCAGCGTGGACGCCGACCGCGACGCCCTGGCCCGCACCCGCCTGGTGCTCACCGCTCCGGACACCGCCGCTGGCTCTGCCGGCCCTGCTGGCCCCGCCGACCGCACCGACCCGACCCCCCACGGCGAGGAGGACGGCACCGGCCACGGCGTCTACGCCGACGCCGAGCAGGACGAGGCCCTGGTACGGCTGCGCGAACTCTCCGCCGTGGTCACCCCCGACCCGTACACCGGCGAGCCGGTGACCCCGTGCGCCACCGTCGGGGCAGCGGTGCCCGCCACCGCAGAGCTGTCGCCCAACGAGTTCGCCCACCTGGTCCGCACCGTCCTGACGGCAGGCGGCCTGACCGGCTGGAGCGTACGGCTGCGCGGCCCGGCCGGCCTGGTGGCCACCGCCGAGGGCGCGCGGGGCAGCGCGCTGCCCGGCCGTTGGGTGGTGTGGGCCTCGCGCGGGTCCGACGAGGTGGCCGCCGAGGAGGTGCGGACGCTGGCGGAGGCGGTCCGCGAGGAGGGTGCCGAGCGGGGGCTGCGGCTGACCACCGGCCGGTTCGCCGAGGAGGCGCTCGACCTGGCCGCCGCCGAGGGCTACCAGCGGATCCACCTGATCGACGGTCCCGGCCTGCGCGAGCTGGCGCAGACCCACCTCGGCCTCCCGCTGACCACCGCCGACCGAGCCGACGACTGAGCAGCCGACCGAGCCGACAACTGCCGTGTCGACCGCGGCGTCAACCGCAGTGTCCACCGTGGTGTCGGCGGGCGACAGCGGGCACGGGCTGTCAGTCTGGGGCGGTGGGAATCGGATTCATGGACCGCTGGCGGGCCCGGCACCGTGCCGGGGCCGCGCCCGACGCCGCGGCGCCACCCACCGGCCCGAGCGGCCACGCGGAATCGACGGCCTGGACCGCGGATCCGCCCGAGGAACCGGCCGGGGATGCCGTTGCGGGCACCGTCGCGGACCGGGAGCGGTCGATGGCCGAGCTGTTCGGCGAGTGCGGGCTGCTGCGCGAACTGGCCGAGGACGCCGGCGTGGCCCTCGACGACAGCGTCACCTCACTGACCGCGCTCGACCAGCTGCTCCCCGCGTGGCGGGACGATCCGCAGGTGTCGGAGTGGCTCGGCAACGACGCCGGCCTCTACCTGGGCACGGTGCTGCACCGCACCGTCCCCGGCGCCCACTGGCGGATCGGTGAGCAGGGCCGCCCGATGCTCGTCCTGCCCAGCGGGCGGGAGGTGGACGTCACCGTCCTCGGCCACGGCTGGGCCGACCAGGGCACCCCGCAGCTGGCTGCCGCCTACCTGGCCTCCACCGAGGTCTGAGTGTCCACCTCCCGGCCGTCCGACCCACCCCGTGTCCCGGGCATCCACCGGGCCGCATCCCGGTCGTCTCCGCCGCTGTCACCCTGACGGACCGTCCGCCGAGCGCGTCCGCCCCGCGGCCGGGAGGGTGGGGCGCAGGGCTTCGGCACTGCCGGCCCCGGGTCGGGCGACTGCGCCCGTGGGCAGCGGTTCGCGCGGCCGCCCGACCCCTCGGACCACCGCCGGACCGCCGCGCAGCCGTGGGGCCGGCGAGCCGTGTGGGGAGGCCGCTGTGACCGCCGTGCTGGTCGCCGCTGGCGCCTTCCTGATGACCCTGGTCGGCGGTTGGGTGGCGCACCGTACCGGCGACCGCCGCCACCTGGTGCTGGGCCTCGCGGCCGGTCTGATGCTCGGCGTGGTCGCCTTCGACCTGCTGCCCGAGGCGCTGGCGGCGGCCCCGGACGAGCTGCACGGTGTCCCGCAGGCGCTGCTGATGTTCGCGGCGGGCTTCCTGGTGATCCACGTGATCGAGCGGGCGGTGGCCATCCACCGCGGCCACGAGGGCGAGTACGCCGCCCACACCCACCACCACCGGCCGCGCGAGCAGGGGATCGGGCTCACCGCGGCCGCCGCGCTGGTCGGGCACAGCGTGATGGACGGCTTCGCGATCGGCGCGGCGTTCCAGGCGGGCGGCACGGTCGGCACCGCGGTGGCGATCGCCGTGGTCTCGCACGACTTCGCGGACGGCTTCAACACCTACACCATCACCCGGCTGTACGGGAACAACCGGCGGCGAGCGCTGACCCTGCTGGCGGCCGACGCGCTGGCGCCGATCACCGGCGCGGCGATCACCCTGCTCTTCACCATCCCGGAGCAGTTGCTCGGGCTCTACCTGGGCTTCTTCGCCGGATTCCTGCTCTACCTGGCCACCTCCGACATCCTGCCGGAGGCGCACAGCCCGCACCCCTCCCGGACCACACTGCTGTGCACCCTGCTCGGGGTGGCCTTCATGTGGCTGGTGATCGGCCTCGCCTCCTGAGGCCGGTCAGGCCGGTCGGGCCGACTCCGACCCGATCGGGGCGTTCACACTGGTCGTCGTCGTCGCGGCGGGCCGGGGCCTGTCCAACGTGCTCACCCGCCAGGGCCGGGGGAGCGGTTCAGGCCGGTACGGCCGGGGCAGCCGCGCTGCCGGCGATCGCAGGGATCGGACCTACGGCGCTGCAACCCCGCCGGCCGCGGGCCGGTCGGACGCTGCCGGGTCGGGCGTCGTCCGGTCCTGGTGGGCCACTGCCGGAGTCGCCGCCGTGGCTGCGGTAGCCGCACCGTCGGCGGACGCCTCGTACGCGGCCTCGGCCGCCCGCAGGGCGCGCAGCAGCGCGTCCTGCTCGGCGGGGCCGACCGGACCGAAGTACTCCTGCGCCACCTCGTGCCGGACCTGGCCGATCCGCTCCAGTGCGCCCCAGCCGTTCTCGGTCAGCACCAGCCGGACGGCGCGGCGGTCGGCCGGGTCGGGGGTGCGGGTGACCAGGCCGGCTTCCTCCAGGGCGTCCACCACAGTGGTCGCCGACCGCGGCGCGATGTGCAGCCGCTCGGCGAGCTCGCTCAGCCGCATGGTCTCGCGGCCCTCGCAGCCCGGCGCGTGCGCCAGCGTGCGCAGGGCCCGGGCCTGGCCGGGGGTGATGCCGTACGGCTCCAGGCGTCGCATGGTCTGGCGCCGGATCCGCTTCATCGCCCGGGTGAGCGCGTCGGCCAGCTCCGCGGCGGTGTCGGCAGTCGGCGGGGTGGTCATGCGCACAGGTTAGCGCCGGGTCCGCCCCGCCCGGACGCGGCTTCCGCAGGCCGTACCACCGCCCGGGCCATGGGCCGCCGTGCGGCAGTCGCGGAGGTCAGTGGCTGCCGAAGCGGCGGAGGACGGCCGCGAGGGCCTGCAGCAGCAGACCGGCCAGGCACCAGCTGGCCACGACGTCGAGGAACCAGTGGTAGTCGCTCCACACCAGGCCGGCGCCGACGCCGAGGCAGAGCGCAGCCGTACCGGCGATCAGCCGGCGGGCGACGCGGCGGCCGAAGGAGCGGGCGAGCAGCAGGGCGGCCGAGCCGTAGGCGATGGCGGAGGTGGCGGTGTGGCCGGACGGGTACCAGCCCCACTGGTCGGCGGCCAGCGGCAGGCCGTACGGGCCGGGGCGGGCGAAGTAGGCCTTGGCCGGTACCACCAGGAGCGGGATCAGGACGGCGGCGACTGCTGCCGTCGGCAGCGGCAGCCACCAGCGTTGCCGGCCCGCCCGCCGTTCCAGCCGGGCGGCGGCCCCGGCGCAGCCGAGCAGTACCGGAACGGCCGGAATCCCACCGCCCAGGTCGGACAGCGCCACCCCGAGGTGGTTGAGCGGGATGCTGAGCAGCGTGCGGCGCAGGTCGTGGACCGCCCCGCGGACGCCGGTGTCCACCCCGAGCAGCGGGCCGTCGACGGCCACCTGCCAGGAGATCAGGGCGAACAGCAACGCCAGTGCCATGGGCACGACATACGAAAGAAGCCGCCCCGGAGCAGGGGGGAGAGCTCCGGGGCGGCCCAGGTGATCGCCGTCCCGTGCGGTCCGGGGGGTGTGGGCCGGACGGTCGGTCGATCGGTCTGTGATTTCCTCAGCCCCGAGCGGGGCCGAGGACGGCGTCGCTAAGGGTTGCGGTTCGCTGTCCATCTGTCATGACAGTACGTCAAAGCCAGTGCCGGGCAAGAGGGACTCCGGCCATCGTGCACAGCATCTTCACCACCCACCGGGCAACCTCCACGCCCGTCCACGAGTCTGCGCGGAAACGTCGAACGGCCGGCCCCCGAAGGGACCGGCCGTTCGACTGCCGTTCGACTGAAGAGGCCGTCGGGGCCCTCGGGGGCCGTTCGACGAGCGGGCCGTCAGACGCCGGCGAAGGCGTTCTCGATGATGTCGAGGCCCTCGGTGAGCAGGTGCTCGGGCATCACCAGCGGCGGCAGGAAGCGCAGCACGTTGCCGTAGGTGCCGGCGGTCAGCACCACCAGGCCCTCGGCGTGGCAGGCCTTCGCCACGGCGGCGGTCACCTCGGGGTTGGGCTCCTTGGTGCCCGGCTTGATCAGCTCGATCGCGATCATCGCGCCGCGGCCGCGGATCTCGCCGATCACCTCGAACTTCTCCTGCATCGCGTGCAGGCGGGCCTTCATGACCTCGCCGATCCGCTGCGCCTTGGCGTTGAGGTCCAGCTCCTTCATGGTCTGGATCGAGCCCAGCGCGGCGGCGCAGGCCACCGGGTTGCCGCCGTACGTGCCGCCCAGGCCGCCCGCGTGCGCGGCGTCCATGATCTCGGCGCGACCGGTCACCGCGGCCAGCGGCAGACCGCCGGCGATGCCCTTGGCGGTGGTGATCAGGTCCGGGACGATGCCCTCGTCCTCGCACGCGAACCACTGGCCGGTCCGGCAGAAGCCGGTCTGGATCTCGTCCGCGACGAAGACGATGCCGTTGGCCTTCGCGTACTCGACGATGGCCGGCAGGAAGCCCTTGGCCGGCTCGATGAAGCCGCCCTCGCCCTGGATCGGCTCGATGATGATCGCCGCGACGTTGTCCGCGCCGATCTGCTTGTTGATCATGTCGATCGCCTGGGCCGCGGCCTCGGCCGCGCAGTTCTCCGAACCGGTCAGCCAGCGGTACGGGTACGCCACCGGCACCCGATAGATCTCCGGCGCGAACGGACCGAAGCCCTGCTTGTACGGCATGTTCTTCGCGGTCAGACCCATGGTCAGGTTGGTCCGGCCGTGGTAGCCGTGGTCGAACACCACGACCGCGGTGCGCTTGGTGTACGCGCGGGCGATCTTCACCGCGTTCTCGACCGCCTCGGCGCCCGAGTTGAACAGCGCGGTGCGCTTCTCGTGGTCACCCGGGGTGAGCGCGTTCAGCTCCTCGGCCACCGCCACGTACCCCTCATACGGGGTGACCATGAAACAGGTGTGCGTGAAGGCGGCCAGCTGCTCGGACGCCTTGGCGACGACCGCCTCGGCGCTGTTGCCGACGTTGGTCACGGCGATGCCGGAACCGAAGTCGATCAGGCTGTTGCCGTCCACGTCCTCCAGCACGCCGCCGTTGGCGCGCGCCACGTACACGGGCAGCGTGGTGCCGACACCGGCGGCCACCGCGCCGAGCTTGCGAGCCTGCAGCTCCTGCGACTTCGGGCCGGGGATCGCGGTGACCAGGCGGCGCTCCTGCGGGAGCGGCGTTGCAGCGCTCATGGTGTGTCTCCAAATCTCAAGGCGCGGTGTTCGCAGGCTACGGCGGGGCGGCACGGTCGGGCATGCGCCACTCGGTAGTGCTGGGCCGTCCGAATTGTCCTGCGCGGCCAGTGGCCGGAGATCGGCTTGCCCGCCCCTCCACTCCACTACATTGAGCGCGGGCGTGTCGCGGGGCAGGCGGCGCGGGTATGGCACTGCCGGTGGTGGGAGAGGGATCGGGGCCGGGACATGGAACACACGCAGCACACCGCACAGACCAACCGCACCCCTCTTCCGGCCCAACGCCCCCACCCCTTCCACCTCCCCACCTGGGTCGCCGCCCCCCGGCCCCAGACCCCTCCGGGCATCTACCGGCAGAACTACGTGCCGCTCACCGAGTCGCAGGCGGAAGCGGCGGGTGTGCCGGCAGGGGCGTTGTTGCTCCGCGCCGTCCTGAATCTGATCGTGGCCTGGTTCGCCTTCATCTACGGGCGCGGACTGGCGCTCTCGGGCCTCGGTCTCCTCGGCCTCGGGTCGCTGCCGACCTTTCCGACGATCCTGCTCGCGCTGGTCGTGAACCTGCTGGTGCTGTTCGCCGCTGTTGCCCTGTTCGGCCGGATGGGGCGGTGGGCGGAGGTCTGGCGGCGGTGGATCGCCCCGACGCTGGCGCGGACAGTCACCCAGGAACCGGCGGCCCCCGACGCGCCCGCGGTGGTGGGGCCCGCCGATGTGTGGGCGGAGTTGCGCGGGGTGGGGGATGTGGCGGGGCGGCTGGAGGGGGAGGCCGTGGGGGACGTGGACTATGTGCGGATCCATCAGGCATGGCGGTCGGTGGTGGCGGAGCCGTCGTTGGTGGGGGAGTTCGTGGAGCAGGTGGCGGCGCGGGGGGCGGCGGCGTGCGGGCACCCGTCGGGCGCCCGGGACCTGCCGGGGCGGGGTGGGCGGCATGACCTGCTGGTCCGTCAGGTGCGGCTCGGCACCACGCAGGACGTGATCAAGAACCCGTTGTCGCACCGCAGCGCGGGCTTCGCCCTCGACCCCGAGGTGCTGGGCACTTCGCTGCTGGCGGTGGGCCCGGCGGGGACGGGGAAGACGGCGGGGCTGGCGCGGCCGGTGGCGGAGGCGCTGTGCCTGCAGGCGCTGGCGGGTGCGGCGTGTGCCGTGGTGGTCGGGGCGGCCGAGGCGGATCTGGGGCCGGATTCCTGGTACGACGTGGTGATCGCGCCGGGCGACCCCGCGGCGCCGTACGGCCTGGACCTGTACGGGGCGGCGCCGACCGCTGACGAGGCGGCGGCCCGGTTGGCGGATGCGCTGCTGCCGGACGAGCTGGCGTCGCGCGGGGAGAGTGCGCGGACGGCGATGCAGCAGGTGGTGGGCCCGTTCCAGGCGGCGTACGGGCGCTATCCGGGGGTGCGGGAGCTGCGCGGGCTGCTGGGCGGCGAGCCGGAGGGCTGGGCCGCGGTGGCGGAGGGGCTGCGGGCGGCTGGGCGGTACGCGGAGTTCGAGGCGGACCTGCAGCAGCGGGCGGCGCGGCACGGGCGGGCGGACGATCCGGGGGCGCTGCTGGCGGACCGGTTGGCGCTGCTGGACCGTCCGGCGTTGGCGAGCGCCTTCTCCGGTGGTCCGGACGCCAGGCCGGCGTTCGCGATGCGGGCGTTGGAGCATCCGCTGCGGGTCCGGGTGAAGCTGCCCGAGCGCAGCCACCCGGAGGCGGCGCGGATGCTGTCGCGGCTGCTGGTGGGGCAGTTCGTGCAGGCGGTGACGGCGAGGAAGGACCGGACGCTGTTCGCCGGGCTGGTGGTGGACGACGCGACCGCCGCGGTGGACGCGCAGACCGTGCGGGGGCTGCAGGGGATGCGCGGGGCCAATGCGGGGGCGGTGCTGCTGCTGCGGACCCTGGCGGATCTGCCGGAGGCGCTGCGGGCGCCGCTGTTCGGCGCGGTGGGGTGCCGGATGGCCTTCCCCGGGATCGCGCCGTGGGACGGCAAGCTGTTCTCGGAGGCCTGGGGGACGCATCTGGTGAAGGAGACCGCGATCACCCACACCCCGGACACCTCGGGCGGGATGCTGCGCCGGTCGGCCCGGACGGTGCGCAAGCTGCTGTCGGGCACCACCGCGCAGACCCAGTCGGTCACCACCCGGGACGTGGAGCGGCACCGCTGGTCGCCCTCGGACCTGGCGCACGCGCTGCCGACCGGCCACGCGGTGGTGTCGCTGACCTCGGTCGGCGGGGAGCAGGTGCCGCCGCTGCTGGTGGACCTGCGCGGCTAGGGCCGGCTCCGGCTCTGCGGGCGGCCGGTCGTTTGGCTGCTTTGGCCCACTACCCGGTGGGCTACCCGCCAGTAGGGCGGATTGTCATACGAACGGAAGCTCCGGACCGGCGGATTCCGGCACTCGCGCTTGTCCGAGCCGTACATAATGGGTGCTAGATCCCTCACTCGCCCGGCCGCAACGGCGCAGCCGGGTCGAACCACCGAAGGTGCCATGCCCCCCACACTCGCCTCCGTCGTCCGCAACTCCGCGCTCCACCTGACGGTTCTCGCCGGAGCGGACCACCTGGAGCGGCCGGTCCGCTGGGTGCACACCAGCGAGCTGGACGACCCCACGCCGTTCCTCGAGGGCGGCGAGCTGCTGCTCACCACCGGCATCAAGCTGGGCAAGAGCGCCGCCGGCCTGCAGGCCTACATCCACCGCCTGGCCGACGCCGGCGTGGTCGGGCTCGGGCTGGGCGTCGGGCTCTCGCACACCGAGGTGCCGCAGGCGCTGGTCGACGCGGCCGCCCAGCGCGGCCTGCCGCTGCTGCGGGTGCCGGAGGCGACGCCCTTCATCGCGATCTCCAAGGCCGTCTCCGCCGCGCTCGCCGCCGAGCAGTACGAGGCGGTCACCACCAGCTTCGAGGCGCAGGAGGAGCTGACCCGGGCCGCGCTCGGCAAGGACGGCACCACCGCGGTGGTCCGCCGGTTGGCCGCCCGGCTCGGCGGGTGGGCCGCACTGTACGACGGTTCGGGCGCGCTCTCCGCGGTCGCCCCGGACTGGGCCGCGAGACGCGCCGGCCGGCTCGCCGCCGAGGTCGACCGGCTGCGCCGGCGCCCGGCCCCGTCCAGCGCCGCCCTGCAGGGCCGGTCCGGGACGATCGACACCGCCGACGAGGACTACGTGGTGGTCCAGTCGCTGGGCGCCGACCGCCGTCCCCGCGGCTTCCTCGCGGTCGGTACCGAGGACCGCATCACCCCCACCGAGCGCTACGTGCTGAACGCCGCCGTCGCGCTGCTCACCCTCACCCTGGAGCGCTCGCGCGAGCTGCGGGAGGCCGAGGAGCGGATGGGCGCGGCGCTGCTGCGGATGGTGCTGGCCGGCGAGGTCGCCACCGCCCGCCAGGTCGCCGCCGGACTGTTCGGCGGCCTGCCCGAGGGCACCATCAGGGTGCTGGTCGCCGCCGCGAGCCCCGGGCCGGAGGCGGCCGAGGCGCTCGGCGAACTCGGCGACCGGGCCGAGCAGGCCGGCGGCAAGGTCGGCGAGAAGCTGCTGGTGGCCCGCGAGGAGGGGGCCCACGGCCCGCGCCTGATGGTGCTCGCCGGCGACCACGGCGCCGCCCACCGGGCCTGCCTCGGCGCGGTCGAGGAGCAGGAGGGCCTGTCGCTCGGAGTCTCCGCGCCCGCCACCCTGGAGGAGGCCGGTACCGCGTACGCGCAGGCCGAACGGGCGCTCGCGGTCGCGCAGCGCGGCGGCCGGCGGGCGGTGGACCACGAGGAGGTCGGCGCGGGTTCGCTGCTGCCGCTGCTCGGCGAGGAGGCGGTGACCGCGTTCGCGGAGGGGCTGCTGCGGCCGCTGCGCGAGCACGACCGGACCGCCCGCGGCGACCTGGTCGCCTCGCTGCGCGCCTGGTTGTCGCGGCACGGCCAGTGGGACGCCGCCGCCGCGGACCTCGGGGTGCACCGGCACACGCTGCGCTACCGCATGAAGCGGGTGGAGGAGCTGCTCGGACGGTCGCTGGACGACACCGACGTCCGGATGGAGCTCTGGCTCGCCCTGCGGGCGGGCGAGGACTAGCCAGGGCACCCCTGGAGGTTTGCGCCACTGTGTACCGGCCGGCGAGGAGTTCGCTCCACCGCGTCCAATCCGGTTTGCTCCGGCCCGCCCCTACCGTGGGTGCGTAACCCACTGGTTTTCGAGGGAAGGGCCGGTACGACCGTGACCACCACCCATGAGTTCTGGCTGGCCGGCCGCCGGGCGAGCGGCGACGCGGACTTCGAGGTCCGCCACCCGCACGACGGCAGCCTGGTGGCCAAGGTCAGCGTGCCGACCGACGCGCAGGTGGAGGAGGCCGTGGCGGCCGCCGCCGCCGCGGTCCCGGTGTTCGCCGCGACCCCGGCGCACGTGCGCGCCGCCGCGCTGGACCACGTGTCCAAGCGGCTGGCCGAGCGGACCGAGGAGATCGCCCGCCTGATCACCGCCGAGAACGGCAAGCCGATCAAGTGGGCCCGCGGCGAGGTCGGCCGCGCGGTGTCGGTGTTCCGCTGGGCGGCCGAGGAGGCCCGCCGGACCAACGGCGAGACCATGCGGCTGGACACCGACCCGGGCGGCACCGGCCGGTACGCGATCGTGCGCCGCTTCCCGCGCGGTGTGGTGCTGGGCATCGCGCCGTTCAACTTCCCGCTGAACCTGGTCGCGCACAAGGTCGCCCCGGCGATCGCGGTGGGTGCCCCGATCATCCTGAAGCCGGCCCCGGCCACCCCGGTGTCCGCGCTGGTCCTCGGCGAGATCCTGGCCGAGACCGAGCTGCCGGTCGGTTCCTGGAGCGTGCTGCCGGTGCCGAACGAGAAGATGCCGGCGCTGGTGCAGGACAAGCGCCTGCCGGTCATCTCGTTCACCGGTTCCGACAAGGTCGGCTACCAGATCATGGACTCGGTGCCGCGCAAGCACGTCACCCTGGAGCTCGGCGGCAACGCCGCCGCGGTGGTCCTCGCCGACTGGAACTCCGAGGCGGACCTGGACTGGGCGGCCACCCGGATCGCCACCTTCGCCAACTACCAGGGCGGCCAGTCCTGCATCTCGGTGCAGCGCGTGATCGCCGACGCGAGCGTGTACGACGCGCTGGTGGAGAAGGTCGTCGCCAAGGTGCAGGCGCAGGTCACCGGTGACCCGAACGATGACGCGACCGACGTCGGCCCGCTGGTGGACGAGAACGCCGCCAAGCGTGTCGAGGCGTGGGTGGAGGACGCCGTCGCCAAGGGCGCCAAGGTCCTCACCGGCGGTACCCGCGAGGGTGCCGCGTACGCCCCGACCGTGGTCGCCGAGCTGCCCGCGGACGCCATCCTGGCCACCGCCGAGGTGTTCGGCCCGGTGCTGTCGCTGCACCGGGTGGACTCCACCGACGAGGCGTTCGCCGCGGTCAACGACTCCGCGTTCGGCCTGCAGGCCGGCGTGTTCACCCACGACGTGCAGACCGCCTTCCGGGCGCACCGGGAGCTGGAGGTCGGCGGCGTGGTGATCGGCGACGCGCCGTCCTACCGCGCGGACCAGATGCCGTACGGCGGTGTGAAGGACTCCGGCGTGGGCCGCGAGGGCGTCAAGTACGCGATGGACGACTTCACCTACGAGCGCGTCCTGGTGCTCACCGGCCTGGACCTCTGAGCACCCCGAAGCAGGCTGAAGGCCCGTCACCGACCGTCGGTGGCGGGCCTTTGCCATGGTTCGACGGCCATGGGTCGGCAGCCGTGGTTTGACAGCCTCCGGGGCCGGGCGTAGTCCGGAAAGGGAGGAAGGGAGGCCGGTCATGCTCGGAGATCTCATCGGCGAGGAACAGGGCCGAACGACGGTGCAGCGCGTGGTGTCCGGTGCGCACGGACTGCCGCCGACGGTGGAGACCTCGTTCGTGGCGAGCGGCACGCTGCTCGGGGTCGCCGTCAACGACATGGGGACGTACAGCGGACGGTTGCGGGCCGACGGCACCCTGGAGGGCGTCGGTCAGGGCGTCCTGATGAGCCCGACGGGCGCGCACGCGACCTGGAAGGGGCAGGGGGTCGGCAGGTTCACGGAGACCGGCGGCACCAGTTGGCGCGGCTCGATCGTCTACGAGAGCGACTCCGCCGAGTTCGCGGGGCTCCGGGGCGTCGCCGGGGTGTTCGAGTGGGAGGTCGACGAAGCCGGGAAGTCGTCCGGAAAGCTCTGGGCCTGGAAGTAGCCCGGCGAAGGACGCGCTGGCGAACGACACCTCGGCGAACGACACCTCGGCGAAGGACGCCTCGTCGGCACGCCACAATAGGGGGCATGAACTCGCTCGCCCACCCGCAGCTGCGCTTCACCCCGACCGTCAAGGACCCGGACGGACCCCGGGAGCTGATCCTCCTCGGCTCCACCGGTTCGATCGGCACGCAGGCCATCGACGTGGTGCTGCGCAACCCCGACCGCTTCCGGGTGGTCGGCCTGTCGGCCGCGGGCGGCCGGGTCGAACTGCTCGCCGAGCAGGCGCTGACCCTCGGCGTGCACACCGTCGCGGTGGCCGACGAGGCCGCGGTGCCGGCCCTGCGCGCGGCGCTGGCCGCCAAGGCGGCCGGCCGGGCGCTGCCGGAGATCCTGGCCGGTCCGGACGCCGCCACCGAGCTGGCGGCGATGGAGTGCCACTCGGTGCTCAACGGCATCACCGGGTCGATCGGCCTGCGCCCCACCCTGGCCGCCCTGCGGGCCGGCCGGGTGCTGGTGCTGGCCAACAAGGAGTCACTGATCGTCGGCGGCCCGCTGGTGAAGGCACTGGCCCGGCCGGGCCAGATCGTGCCGGTGGACTCCGAGCACACCGCGATCTTCCAGGCGCTGGCCGGCGGCAGCCGGGCCGAGGTGCGCAAGCTGGTGGTCACCGCGAGCGGCGGTCCGTTCCGCGGCCGCAGCCGCGAGGAGCTGGCCGCGGTCACCCCGGCGGACGCGCTGGCCCACCCGACCTGGGCGATGGGCCCGGTCATCACGATCAACTCGGCCACCCTGGTCAACAAGGGCCTGGAGGTGATCGAGGCGCACCTGCTGTACGACGTGCCGTTCGACCGGATCGAGGTCGTGGTCCATCCGCAGTCGATCGTCCACTCGATGGTGGAGTTCACCGACGGCTCGACGCTGGCGCAGGCCAGCCCGCCGGACATGCGGATGCCGATCTCGCTGGGTCTCGGCTGGCCGGACCGGGTCGCCGACGCGGCCCCGGGCTGCGACTGGACCAAGGCCGCGACCTGGGAGTTCTTCCCGCTCGACAACGAGGCCTTCCCGGCCGTGGAGCTGGCCCGCGAGGTCGGCCGGCTCGGCGGCACCGCCCCGGCCGTGTTCAACGCCGCCAATGAGGAATGTGTGGACGCATTCCTGAAGGGCGCGCTTCCCTTCACCGGAATCGTGGACACTGTGGCGAAGGTGGTCGCCGAACACGGCACGCCGGCCGAGGGAACTTCGCTCACCGTCGAGGACGTACTCCACGCGGAGACCTGGGCGCGCGCCCGGGCCCGCGAGCTGGCGGCGGGCTGAGAGCGGACGGACCGAGCGGGACGGCGGAGGAGAAACGGTGGAGCAGTTGATGTGGGTGCTCGGCATCCTGATCTTCGTGGTCGGGTTGCTGTTCTCGATCGCCTGGCACGAGCTGGGGCATCTCTCCACCGCCAAGCTCTTCGGCATCCGGGTCCCGCAGTACATGGTCGGTTTCGGGAGGACCATCTGGTCGACCCGGCGCGGGGAGACCGAGTACGGGCTGAAGGCGGTCCCGCTCGGCGGCTACATCCGGATGATCGGGATGTTCCCGCCGGGTGCGGACGGCCGGATAACCAAGCGCTCCAGCTCGCCCTGGCGCACCATGATCGAGGACGCCCGCGAGGCCTCGTACGAGGAGCTCCAGGAGGGCGACGACACCCGGCTCTTCTACACCCGCAAGCCGTGGAAGCGGGTCATCGTGATGTTCGCGGGCCCGTTCATGAACCTGATCCTGTCGATCGGGCTGTTCCTCACCCTGTTCATGGGCATCGGCATCCAGACCGCGGTGCCCACGGTGAAGGAGGTCAGCCAGTGCGTGGTGAAGGTCGGCGAGCCGACCGACAGCTGCAAGGCCGACGCCACCCCGACGCCCGCCAACCTGGCCGGCCTGCGCGCAGGTGACAAGGTACTGAGCTTCGACGGGACGAAGATCGACACCTACCCGCAGCTGCAGGACCTGATCCGGCACTCGGCCGGGAAGTCGGTGCCGATCGTCATCGACCGCAAGGGCGAGCAGCAGACCCTGAACGCCGCCATCATCACCAACACCCTGGCCGCCCTGGACAAGGACGGGAACCCGATCAAGGGCAAGACCGACGACGTCGGCTTCCTCGGCATCACCCCGGCCAACGGCGTGCGCCACCTGAGCCTGTCCCAGAGCGCCGACCAGATGGCCGGCATGGCCCGCACCGGCGTCTCCTCGCTGGTCGCCCTGCCCGGCAAGATCCCCGGCCTGTGGCACGCCGTGGTGGACGGCACCCCGCGCTCCACCGACTCCCCGATCGGCATGGTCGGCGCGGCCCGGCTCGGCGGCGACGTCTTCTCGATGAACCTGCCGCTCACCCAGAAGCTCGCCATGTCGGTCAACCTGCTGGCCGGCATCAACCTGGCGCTGTTCCTGTTCAACATGCTGCCGCTGCTGCCGCTGGACGGCGGGCACATCGCCGGGGCGCTGTGGGAGTCGGTGCGCCGCACCTTCGCCCGGCTCTTCCGCCGCCCCGACCCGGGCCCGTTCGACGTGGCCCGGCTGATGCCGCTGGCGTACGTGGTGGCCGCGGTCTTCGTCGCCTTCACCGGCCTGGTGATGGTCGCCGACGTGGTCAACCCGGTGCGGATCAACTGAGGGTCCGGCCGGGGCTCGCCGGGCCGGGCGAATGTGCCCGGCCCCCGGGGCGTGGCGTACCGTTGGACGCCGGGCGCGCCTGATTACGACGCGCCCGGCCCGGCCAGGTTCCACCGGCCGGCTCACCGACCTCACCCAGGGGAACCCTGCGCACATGTCCGCGATCTCGCTCGGTATTCCGTCCCTGCCGCTCAAGCCGCTCGCCAAGCGGCGGTACTCGCGTCAGATCATGGTCGGCAACGTCCCGGTCGGCGGCGACGCCCCGATCTCGGTCCAGTCGATGACCACCACGCTGACCTCCGACGTCAACGCCACCCTGCAGCAGATCGCCCAGCTGACCGCCTCGGGCTGCCAGATCGTCCGGGTCGCCGTTCCGTCGCAGGACGACGCCGACGCGCTTCCGATCATCGCCAAGAAGTCGCAGATCCCGGTGATCGCCGACATCCACTTCCAGCCGAAGTACGTGTTCGCCGCGATCGACGCCGGCTGTGCGGCCGTCCGGGTGAACCCGGGCAACATCAAGGCCTTCGACGACAAGGTCGGCGAGATCGCCAAGGCCGCCAAGGACGCCGGCGTGCCGATCCGGATCGGCGTCAACGCCGGCTCGCTCGACAAGCGCCTGCTGGAGAAGTACGGCCGGGCCACCCCCGAGGCGCTGGTGGAGTCTGCGCTCTGGGAGTGCTCGCTGTTCGAGGAGCACGACTTCCGCGACATCAAGATCTCGGTCAAGCACAACGACCCGGTCGTGATGATCAACGCGTACCGCCAGCTGGCCGCCGCCTGCGACTACCCGCTGCACCTGGGCGTCACCGAGGCCGGCCCGGCCTTCCAGGGCACCATCAAGTCGGCGGTCGCCTTCGGCGCCCTGCTCGCCGAGGGCATCGGCGACACCATCCGGGTCTCGCTTTCTGCCCCGCCGGCCGAGGAGATCAAGGTCGGCAACCAGATCCTGGAGTCGCTGGGCCTGCGTCAGCGCGGCCTGGAGATCGTCTCCTGCCCGTCCTGCGGCCGCGCCCAGGTCGACGTCTACAAGCTCGCCGAGGAGGTCACCGCCGGCCTGGAGGGCATGGAGGTGCCGCTGCGGGTCGCGGTCATGGGCTGCGTCGTCAACGGCCCGGGCGAGGCCCGCGAGGCCGACCTCGGCGTCGCCTCCGGCAACGGCAAGGGCCAGATCTTCGTCAAGGGCGAGGTGATCAAGACCGTGCCCGAGTCGAAGATCGTCGAGACCCTGATCGAGGAGGCCCTCAAGCTGGCCGAGCAGATGCAGGAGGAGGGTGTCGAGTCCGGCGCCCCCGTCGTCGTGGCGGCCGAGTGACGGCCTGACGTCAGGCGGGGCCGTCCGTCCACGGACGGCCCCGCAGTCTTGCCTGCGGCCGAATGGGGAGTAGGGTCCTGCGGCAGGAGTGAACCAGAGAGGTACGCCCGTGCTCGACCGAGGTGTGATGCTCCCCGGCCCCTTCCAGGTCGCCCGGGCCCTGTCCGCGACCAGGATCCTGGACGCCCCCGATCTCGACGACGCCCTGGAGATCCTCCACCGCGACCCCGTCGCCAACGCCTTCGTGGCCACCCGGGTGGAGGCCGTCGGCCTCGACCCCTGGCGGCTCGGCGGCGAGATGTGGGGCTGGCACGACGAGGACGGCCGACTGGAGTCGCTCTGCTACGCCGGCGCCAACCTGGTCCCGGTCAACGCCGGGCCTCAGGCCGTCCGGGCCTTCGCCGAGCGGGCCAAGCGCCAGGGCCGCCGCTGCTCCTCGATCGTCGGCCCGGCCGAGTCCACCGCCGCCCTGTGGGCGCTGCTGGAGCGCAGCTGGGGACCGGCCCGTGAGGTCCGCGCCCACCAGCCGCTGATGGCCACCGCCACCCGCGCCACCGGGGTCGAGCCCGACCCGCTGGTGCGGCGGGTGCTCCGGAACGAGGTCGAGGCGGTGATGCCGGCCTGCGTCGCGATGTTCACCGAGGAGGTCGGGATCTCCCCGCTGGCCGGCGACGGTGGCCTGCTGTACCAGGCCCGGGTGGCCGAACTGGTCGCCGCCGGAAGGTCGTTCGCCCGATTCGGCGAGGACGGCGAGGTGGTGTTCAAGGCCGAGATCGGCGCGGTCACCGCCGGGGCCTGCCAGGTCCAGGGCGTGTGGGTCGCCCCCGAGTTCCGCGGCCGGGGCCTGTCCGAGACCGGGATGGCCGCCGTCCTCGACTTCGCGCTGACCGACGTGGCCCCCGTGGTGTCGCTCTACGTCAACGACTTCAACGTCCGCGCCCGCGCCGCGTACCACCGGGTCGGCTTCCGCGAGGTGGGCGCCTTCATGAGCGTCCTGTTCTGACGGCGCCCGGCACCGCCGCGGTGCTCAGCGCGGTTCGTTGAGCGGCAGCGGGGCGCCCATCACCGCGTACGGGCGCACGGTGTTGGGGAAGCGCACCGCGCGGGCCAGGTCCTGGTAGCCGAGCGCGCGGTACAGCCGCCGGGCCGGGGTCTCGGCGTCGATCGCCGACAGGATCGAGCGGGGCCGGCCGGAGCGCTCGCACAGGGTGCGGATCAGCGAGCTGCCGATGCCGCGGCCCTGGTAGTCGGGCAGCACGTGCAGCTCGGTGACGGCGAAGACGTCGTCCAGCCAGTGGTCGTTGCCGCGGGCCGCCAGGTACGGCTCGATCACCGTGCTCCACCAGTGGTCGCGCCGGTTGGGCATCCCGTAGCCGAAGCCGACCAGCCGGCCCTCGGCGAGCGCGCCCAGCGCGATCACCCCCGGCTGCAGCGCGTGGCGACCGACGATCGGCAGCCGGATCGCCACCTCCTCCGGCAGCAGCCCGAAGGCGACCGCCTGGACCTCCAGGACCGCCGGCGCGCACGCCGCCAGGTCGATGGACTCGATCGTCACCTCGGTGAGCTGCTCCATGACCGGGACGTTACTACTTGGACGCGCCGCCCGACGATCACTCCGGGAGGTCGGCCGCACCCGCCCGCCGTCACAGCCAGCCGGCGAACTCCAGGCAGAGTTCGCCGGTGCCGCGGTCGCCCGCGGCGAGGGCCGCGAGGCCGGCGTCCACGCTGCGCAGCAGCGTCCAGCCGCGCACCCGGTCGCCGTCGAGGTCGACGGCGTCGGCAAGGCGGGCGAGGCGGCGGCGGACGGCGGCCCGGGGGCCGGGGGAGCCGGCCAGGGTGTCCACCCGGTCCCGGACCAGCCGGGCCAGGTCGAAGGCGCGCTCGCCGACCAGCGGGCGGGGACTGATGGCCAGCCACGGCGCGCGGTCGGCGGCCAGCACGTTGCCGTGGTGGAAGTCGCCGTGCAGCAGCTGGGCCGGTCCGCCGCCGCCGTCGGCGAGCAGGGCAGCGGCGGTCTCCAGCGCCTCGTCGACCAGCGGGACGGCGTCCGGGGCGAGCGTCCGACGGTCGAGGATCCGCTCGGTGCGCAGGGCGACCCGGTCGGCGAGGGTGGCGAAGGGGTGGCCCTCGGCGGGGTCCACCCACAGCCGCCGGAGCAGCCCGGAGGCCTCCAGCATCGCCTTGTCCTCGGCCAGCGAGCGCAGCGGGATGTCGCCGTGCAGCCGCTCCAGCAGCAGGACCCCGGCGGCCGGGTCGGCGTTGAGCAGCAGCGCGGCGCCGCGGCCGGCCCACTGGCGCAGCGCGGCGTGCTCCTGCTCGGTCTCCGGGGTGCGGACACCGACCTTCAGGACGGCGGGGGAGAGGTCGTCCTCGCGGTGGACGTAGCCGATCAGGCTGACCCGGCCGCCCGGCTCGGCGATCCGCTCCAGGGTGAGGCCCCAGCGGCGCAGGTGCTCGGTGAAGCGCTCGGGCAGGGCGTCCAGCCAGGCCAGTCCGGGCTCGCCCGCTTCCGCGCGGACGGTCTCGGTCAGCCGCTCGGGGATGGTGATCTGCCCAGGTTGTGCCGACATGCTGGCCTTTCGGTCGGTCCGTCCCCCCGAGGTGCTGCCGCCATTGTCGGACATCGGGCGAAGCGCGCTGGTCAGGCGCTCGGCGACGCGCTCTGCGACACCCCCGGGGAGGTGCCGTCGGTGGACGGGAGGCCCGGCAGCGCGGGCAGGTCGGCGCCCCAGTGGACGGCGCGCAGCGCGGTCTCCCGCAGGGCGGCGGCCGCCTCGGCGCGCAGCGGGCCGGTGGCGGCGGCGACCAGGTCGGCGTAGACGGCGGTCAGCTGGGTCTCGATGTGGGCGGCCAGCTGGCCGGCGGTGGCGGCGTCCTTCACCTGGAAGGGCAGCTGGTAGCCGGGCGCGGCGGCGGCGGGCGAGGTGCCGGCGGCGGCGAGCATCCGCTGCCAGGCGTCCCGCCGGGCCTGGTGGGCGGCGTACGAGGTGCGGCCGTCCTCGCGCTGCGGGCCCGCGGCCAGGAACGCGCCGACCACGCCGTAGCCGTACACGGCCGCGTGCTCGGCGCCCAGCGCAGCCTGCAGGGCCGCCGCGCCGGCCGAGGGGTACGGCGAGGGCTTGGCGCTCTCGGGGGTGGCGGCGCCGCCCGAGCCGGCCGGGGTGCCGGTGCCGGTGCCGGTGCCCGAGGCGGAGGCGGACGGGGACGCGGAGGGCGCGGCGGCCGGGGTGAGCGGCGCGGTGTCGCCGAGCGCGGCGGCGTGGGCCGCGTCGGACGCGGAGACCGAGGCCAGCAGCCGGGCCAGCGCGGGGGAGGCGGCGTCCAGGTCGGCCAGCCGGGCAACGGCGGTCTGCCGCTCGGCCGCGGCCAGCGCGGCGACGCTTGCGGCGGGGGCCGTCGTGCCGGCCGCCGGGGACGCGGACGGCGGGTTCGAGGGCAGGCCCTCGGCGAGGGCGTCGCGGTGCTGGGCGACATCGTCGCGCAGGTCGTTCAGGGTGTCGGCCTGGGCCGCCCCCGGCCCGGCGATGACGGCGTCGTACGAGGCGAGCAGCGCGTCGGTGGCGGCCACCGCCCGGACGCGGACCGCCCGGTCGGTGTCCTCGGCCTGCTTGCGCTCGGCCTCGTGCTCGTCGGTGCAGCCGCTGAGCAGCTGGACGCCGGTGAGCGCGCCGAGAGCCAGGAAGGTCCGCCTGGTGGGGGACGGCATGGACACGCTCCCTGGTGCTCGTGGGGGACCCTGTGTCCCCGGTGTGATGAACCATGACCGGACCCTCACGGCTCCGGAGCAACGATGGAGGTTATCCGCCGCCTGTGACCTTGCTCGCAGCGGGGGTGGCCCGACCGGGGGCCCCGACCGGCCGGAATCGGCGGTTCCGGGGTTGACCGGATAGGCTTCGCCATGAGTTAGCACCTTCTGACAACAGCAGACGCGGCCGAGGAGTCACCCGGATGAGCACCACCCCCACCGACCGGCTGCGCGCGCTGCTTGAGCCGCTCGCCGCCGAGGCCGGGTTGGACCTGGAAGAGGTCAAGGTCACCCAGGCCGGCAGCCGCCGCCAGGTGCAGATCGACGTGGACGCCGACGGCGGCGTCGACCTCGACACCATCGCCGAGTTCTCCCGCGCGGTCGGGCAGGCCCTGGACGACTCCGACCTGATGGGCAGCGCCGCGTACCTGCTGGAGGTCGGCTCCCCGGGCGCCGAGCGCCCGCTGACCGAGCCCCGCCACTGGCGCCGGGCGACCGGCCGGCTGGCCGCGGTCAAGCTGGTCGACGGCGGTGAGCTCACCGCGCGGATCCTGGAGAGCGACGAGGACGGCGCCCTGGTCGAGGTGCAGCCGGTGAAGGGCCGCGGCCGTCCGAAGGAGCGCCGCCTGGAGTTCGCCGAGGTCGCCAGGGCCCGCGTGCAGGTGGAGTTCAACCGCAAGGACGAGGAGCTGCTCGATGCCGCCCCGGACTTCGAAGGTGCGGACAACGACGTAGAGGAAGAGGAGGCGTAGCCGTGGACATCGACATGAGCGCCCTGCGTGGGCTGGTTACCGAGAAGGGCGTTCCGTTCGACCTGCTGGTCGAGTCGATCGAGTCGGCGCTCCTCATCGCGTACCACCGCACCGAGGGCTCGCGCCGGCGCGCGCGGGTCGAACTGAACCGCAAGAGCGGCCACGTGACGGTGTGGGCGCTGGAGGACGCGGCCGAGCTGGACGAGGGCGTGGAGCCCAAGGAGTTCGACGACACCCCGAGCGGGTTCGGCCGGATCGCCGCGTCCACCGCCAAGCAGGTGATCCTGCAGCGGCTGCGTGACGCGGCCGACGACCAGACCTTCGGCGAGTACGCCGGCAAGGAGGGCGACATCGTCACCGGTGTCGTCCAGCAGGGCAACGACCCGAAGAACATCCTGGTCGACATCGGCAAGCTGGAGGCCATCCTGCCGCCGCAGGAGCAGGTCCCCGGCGAGGAGTACAAGCACGGCACCCGGCTGAAGTGCTACGTGGTCGGCGTGCGCCGCGGCGTGCGCGGCCCGTCGGTGACGCTGTCGCGCACCCACCCGAACCTGGTGAAGCGCCTGTTCGCGCTGGAGGTGCCGGAGATCGCGGACGGCTCGGTGGAGATCGCCTCGATCGCCCGCGAGGCCGGCCACCGCACCAAGATCGCGGTCTGGTCGCGCAAGCCCGGCCTGAACGCCAAGGGCGCCTGCATCGGCCCGAACGGCATGCGGGTGCGCACCGTGATGTCGGAGCTGCACGGCGAGAAGATCGACATCGTCGACTGGTCGGAGGACCCGGCGGACATGGTCGCCGCCGCGCTGTCCCCCGCCCGGGTGACGAAGGTGGAGATCGTCGACTACGCCCAGCGCTCCGCGCGGGTGATCGTGCCCGACTACCAGCTGTCGCTGGCGATCGGCAAGGAGGGCCAGAACGCCCGCCTGGCGGCCCGCCTCACCGGCTGGCGGATCGACATCCGCCCGGACACCGAGGTGCCCGTCGGGGAATCCCAGGACCAGTAGTCGGCGTTGTAGATGTCCTCCGGCGATCGCGTGCGCGATCAACCGGGCGGCAGCATGACCCTTCGGAGGGGTAGACTTGAGCGTGTCTGGCCGGACGCATGTCCGCGCATGCCCTGAACGCACCTGCGTGGGCTGCCGCAAGCGCGCGGCCAAGCACGAGCTGTTGCGTGTCGCGGCGGTCGAGGACGCATGCGTCCCAGACCCCCGCGGCACACTGCCGGGCCGGGGTGCACATCTGCACCCCGACCCGAGCTGCCTCGATCTCGCGGTACGCCGACGGGCGTTCCCCCGGGCCTTCCGGCTCCAGGGAGCACTCGACACCGCCGTGCTGCGGACCTTCGTCGAGGAGAGGGCCGGCCTCACGTCCACGCCCTGAGTGACGCAGCACCGCAGCACGCACCAGCGCACGGCATCGGCACGCCGTGCGACATGTCAGGTACCTCGCGAGATGGAAGTAGGTCGAGATTGCGATGAGCACTCGATGAGTACGCGATGAGTACGCCCATGAAGTAGCGACAGTCCGGCGGACGATTACCCCGGACTCATAGACAGGAGTGAAGTGGCTAAGGTCCGGGTTTACGAACTCGCCAAGGAGCTTGGCTTGGAGAGCAAGGCCGTCATGGCCAAGCTCACCGAGCTCGGTGAGTTCGTGCGTTCGGCGTCCTCGACGATCGAGGCGCCGGTCGTGCGCAAGTTGACTGACGCTTTGGGAGCGACGCCGCCGTCCGGTGGCGCGTCCGCCAAGCCTGGCCCGCGGAAGCCCGCGGCGCCCAGCCCCGCCGCCTCCGGCGGGGCCGCACCCAAGCCGGGTGCGCCCACCCCCGGCCCGCGTCCGAGTGTGACGCCGGGCCCCCGTCCCACCACCACCCCGGCCGCCGGTCCCGCCGGTTCGGCCGCCAAGCCCGGTGCGCCGACCCCCGGTCCGCGTCCGGCTGCCCGCCCGGCTGCGCCGGCCGCCCCCGCGGCGCCCGCTGCCGAGTTCTCCTCGCCGGCTCCGGCCGCCGAGGCGCCGAGCCGTCCGGCCGCCGCGCCGCGTCCGGCTGCGGCGAACCCCGCGGCCCGTCCGGGCCCGCGTCCGGCCGGTCCCCGTCCGGGCAACAACCCCTTCACCTCCAGCGGTGCCTCCGGCATGGCCCGTCCCGGCGCCCCGCGTCCGGGTGGCCCGGCCGCCGGTGAGCGCGGTCCGCGTCCGGGTGGCGCCCCGCGTCCGGGTGCTCCGGGTGCCGGCGAGCGCGGTCCGCGTCCCGGTGCCGGCGAGCGCGGCCCGCGTCCGGGCGGTGCCCCGGGTGCCGGTGGCGAGCGCGGTCCCCGTCCCGGTGGCGCTCCGCGTCCGGGTGGCGCTCCGCGTCCCGACGGTCCCCGTCCGGGTGCCGGTGCCCCGCGTCCCGACGGTCTGCCGCGTCCGGCCGGCCCGCGTCCGGGTGGGCCGAGCCCGTCCGGCATGCCCCGTCCGAACCCCGGCATGATGCCGCAGCGTCCGGCCGGTCCCGGCCCGCGTCCGGGCCCGCGTCCGGGTGGCCCCGGTGCGCGTCCGGGTGCTCCGGGCGGTGCCCGTCCCGGCTTCCAGGGCCGTCCGGCCGGTCCGGGCTCGCGTCCGGCCGGTGGCGGCTTCGGCGGCCCCCGTCCGGGTGGCGGCGCCGGTGGCGGCGGCGGCTTCGGTGGCGGCGGTGCCCGTCCCGGTGGCTTCGGCGGTCGTCCCGGTGGCCCGGGTGCCCGTGGTGGCACGCAGGGTGCCTTCGGCCGTGGCCCCGGTGGCCGTCCGGCCCGTGGTCGCAAGTCGAAGCGGGCGAAGCGCCAGGAGTACGAGGCCATGCAGGCCCCGTCCGTCGGCGGTGTGATGCTGCCCCGCGGCAACGGCCAGACGGTCCGCCTGTCGCGTGGTGCCTCCCTGACGGACTTCGCCGAGAAGATCAACGCCAACCCGGCTGCGCTCGTCTCGGTCATGTTCAACCTCGGTGAGATGGTCACCGCCACCCAGTCGGTCTCCGACGCGACCCTCGAGCTGCTGGCCGGCGAGATGGGCTTCGTCCTGGAGATCGTCAGCCGGGAGGACGAGGACCGCGAGCTGCTCGAGTCCTTCGACATCGACTTCGGTGCCGACGAGGGCGACGAGGAGATGCTGGCGCCGCGTCCGCCGGTCGTGACCGTCATGGGTCACGTCGACCACGGTAAGACCCGCCTGCTGGACGCCATCCGCAAGACCAACGTGGTGGCCGGCGAGGCCGGTGGCATCACCCAGCACATCGGTGCCTACCAGGTGGTCACCGAGGTGAACGGCGAGCAGCGTCCGATCACCTTCCTCGACACCCCGGGTCACGAGGCGTTCTCCGCCATGCGTGCCCGTGGTGCCAAGTCCACCGACATCGCGATCCTGGTGGTCGCGGCCAACGACGGTGTCATGCCGCAGACGATCGAGGCGCTGAACCACGCCAAGGCCGCCGGTGTGCCGATCGTGGTCGCCGTCAACAAGATCGACGTCGAGGGCGCCGACCCGACCAAGGTCCGCGGTCAGCTGACCGAGTTCGGCCTGGTGGCCGAGGAGTACGGCGGCGACACCATGTTCGTCGACATCTCCGCGCGCCAGGGTCTGAACATCGACTCGCTGCTGGAGGCCGTGGTCCTGACCGCGGACGCCTCGCTCGACCTGCGGGCCAACCCGGAGCAGGACGCGCAGGGCATCGCGATCGAGGCCCACCTCGACAAGGGCCGCGGCGCCATGGCGACCCTGCTGGTCCAGCGCGGTACCCTCCGCGTCGGTGACTCGGTCGTCGTCGGTGACGCCTACGGCCGCGTCCGCGCCATGCTGGACGAGAACGGCAACAGCCTCGCCGAGGCCGGCCCGTCCCGTCCGGTCCTGCTGCTCGGTCTGACCTCGGTGCCCCGCGCCGGCGACAGCTTCATCGTCGTCGACGAGGACCGCACCGCCCGCCAGATCGCCGAGAAGCGCGCCGCCCGCGACCGCAACGCGTCCTTCGCGCAGCGCCGCGTGCGGGTCTCGCTCGAGGGTCTGGAGGCCGCCCTGGCCGCCGGCTCCATCGAGAAGCTCAACCTCATCATCAAGGGTGACGTCTCCGGTTCCGTCGAAGCCCTCGAGGACGCCCTCGTCAAGCTCGACGTGGGCGAGGAGGTCGAGCTCCGGATCCTGCACCGCGGTGTGGGTGCCATCACCGAGTCCGACGTGGACCTGGCGATGGGTTCGGACGCCATCATCATCGGCTTCAACGTGCGCGCCGAGGGGCGTGCCCGTACCGCGGCCGAGCGCGAGGGCGTCGACATCCGGTACTACTCGGTCATCTACCAGGCGATCGAGGAGATCGAGGCCGCGCTCAAGGGCCTGCTCAAGCCGGAGTACGAGGAGGTGCGCCTCGGCGCCGCGGAGATCCGCGAGGTCTTCCGCTCCTCCAAGTTCGGCAACATCGCGGGTGTCATCGTCCGCGAGGGCCTGCTGCGCCGCAACGCCAAGGCCCGCCTGCTGCGCGACGGCAAGGTCGTGGCGGAGAACCTCTCGATCGAGGGTCTGCGCCGCTTCAAGGACGACGCGACCGAGGTCCGCGAGGGCTTCGAGGCCGGTGTCACGCTCGGTTCGTTCAACGACATCAAGGTCGAGGACGTCATCGAGACCTACGAGATGCGCGAGAAGCCGCGCGCATAAGTGAGTGGCTGACGGGGCCGGTCGGCGGGGTTTTTATCCCGTCGACCGGCCCCGGTCTCGCTGTTAGGGTCCCAGTGCTGGGAATCCTTCGAGGCCTTCAGGTCGGCGAGACCTGCCCTTCATGTTCGTAGGAACACTCACGTTCGACCTGCTCCTCGGCGACGTCCACTCGCTCAAGGAGAAGCGTTCGATCGTGCGGCCCATCGTGGCCGAACTGCAGCGCAAGTACAGCGTCAGCGCCGCAGAGACCGGAAACCAGGATCTGCACCGCAGGGCCGAGATCGGCTGTGCGGTGGTGGCCGGCGACGCCGGCTACGTCACCGAGATCCTGGACAGTTGTGAGCGGCTCGTCGCCGGCCGCCCCGAGGTGATGCTGCTCTCCGCACGGAGGCGCTACCACCACGACGACGATGACTGAGCGCGGGTGCGGGAGTCACCACTCTCACACCCGCCAAGGACCGAGAGCGCCCACAAGGCTGGGCGCGGGCGGGTACGTTGGGGGATGGGCCCCACCGGGAGAGGTCATGACCCGGGTACCGCGCTCACTGCACGAGGAGGCAACGTGACCGACACCGCAAGGGCGCGCAAGCTCGCCGACCGGATCCAGGTGGTCGTGGCGGAGACCCTGCAACGCCGGATCAAGGACCCGCGACTGGGCTACGTGACCATCACCGACGCCCGGGTCACCGGGGACCTGCGCGAGGCCACCGTCTTCTACACCGTCTACGGCGACGAGGCCGAGCGGCAGGCCAGCGCGGTCGCGCTGGAGAGCGCCAAGGGCATCCTGCGCTCCGAGGTCGGCAAGCAGACCGGGGTGCGGTTCACCCCGACCCTGACCTTCGTCGCCGACGCGCTGCCCGACAACGCGAAGAACATCGACGACCTGCTCGACCGGGCGCGGCTCTCCGACGCCGCCGTCCGTACCGCCGCCGCGGGCGCCACGTACGCCGGCGACGCCGACCCGTACAAGTCGCCCGCCGAGCGCGACGCGGACGAGGACGAGTAGCCATGGCCGGCGAGCCGGTCCCGTCCGGCACGTCGAGGGCGGTCTCCACGGTCGACGTGGAGGCCGCCCTCGCGGTGCTTCCGGGGCCTCGCA
The DNA here is from genome assembly GCF_024172095.1 of Kitasatospora cinereorecta. Classification (GTDB taxonomy): domain Bacteria; phylum Actinomycetota; class Actinomycetes; order Streptomycetales; family Streptomycetaceae; genus Kitasatospora; species Kitasatospora cinereorecta. Next base: position 798,782 of record NZ_JAMZDX010000003.1, read on the forward strand.
CTGAGTCATCGGTCGGTTTCGAGGCGGCATGGCAGGGCGCGCTCGCGGCGATCGCCGCAGCCGGCGAGATCGACCTGATCTGCCACATCACCCCGGACGGGGACGCGCTCGGCTCCGCGCTCGCGGCCGGCCTGGCGCTGCGCTCGCTCGGCCACCGGGTGCGGGTGTCCTTCGGCGACGACCCGCAGATCATCCCGGAGTCGCTCTCCTTCCTGCCGGGCCAGGACCTGATCGTCCCGGCCGACGCGGTGCCCGACCGGCCCGAGCTGGTGCTCTGCTTCGACGTGGCCGCCGAGAGCCGGCTCGGCCTGCTGCACGACAAGGCCTTCGCCGCGCGCACCCTGGTCGTCTTCGACCACCACGCGTCCAACCCCGGCTTCGGCACCCACCGGCTGATCGATCCGGGCGCCCCGGCGACCGCCGTCCTGGTCGACGAGCTGCTGCGCCGGCTCGGCGTCGAGCTCGACCAGGACCTCGCCACCTGCCTCTACACCGGCGTCGCCACCGACACCGGCTCCTTCAAGTACGCCGCCACCACCCCGGCCACCCACGAGCTGGCCGGCCGGCTGCTGGCCACCGGCATCCGCCAGGACCTGATCTCCCGCCAGCTCTGGGACACCTCCTCCTTCGGCTACCTCAAGGTGCTGGCCGGCGCCCTGGAGCGGGCCGTCTTCGAGCCCGAGGAGGCCGACGGCCGCGGCCTGGTGTGGACCTGGGTCCCGTACCAGGACCTGGTGCTCTTCGGCGTCACCGTCGAGGAGATCGAGGGCCTGATCGACGTGCTGCGCCGCCCCGCCGAGGCGGAGGTCGCGCTGGTGCTCAAGCAGGACCCGGACGGCACCCTGCGCGGCTCCTGCCGCTCCAAGGGCACCATCGACGTCGCGGCCGCCTGCGCCCGACTCGGCGGCGGCGGGCACGTGTACGCGGCGGGGTTCTCCTCGCGCGAGGACGTGCCCACCGTCCTGGACCGCTTCCGGGCCGCGCTCGGCTCCGCCGACTGACCGCCTGCGGGACCGCTCGGGCGGGACGGCCCACCTGACACAGCTCCGCCATCCGACGGAGTCCGACAGAGAAAGTACCCATGAAGCGCAAGGGCACCGGGCCGGACGGCCTGGTCATCGTGGACAAACCGGAAGGCATCACCTCGCACGGAGTGGTCGCCAAGCTGCGGTGGCTGGCCGGGACGCGGAAGGTCGGCCACGCCGGCACCCTCGACCCGATGGCCACCGGCGTGCTGGTGATCGGCGTCGAGCGGGCCACCCGGCTGCTCGGCCACCTGATGCTCACCGCCAAGACCTACGAGGCGACCATCCGGCTCGGCCAGACCACGATCACCGACGACCGGGAGGGCGAGGTCACCGCCTCCGCCGCCGCCGACGGCGTCACCCGGGAGGCGATCGACGCCGGGATCGCCGCACTGACCGGCGAGATCATGCAGGTGCCGTCCAAGGTCAGCGCCATCAAGATCGACGGCAAGCGCTCGTACGCCCGGGTGCGCGAGGGCGAGGACTTCGAACTCGCCGCCCGGCCCACCACCGTGCACGCCTTCACCGTGCACGCGCAGCGCGCGGCGGTCGCCGAGGACGGCACCCCGGTGATCGACCTCGACGTGACCGTGGAGTGCTCCTCCGGCACCTACATCCGGGCGCTCGCCCGCGACCTGGGCGAGGCGCTCGGGGTCGGCGGCCACCTCACCGCGCTGCGGCGCACCCGGGTCGGCCCGTACACCGTCGAGTCGGCGCGGACGCTGGAGCAGCTGGAGGAGAAGCTGGAGGTGCTGCCGATCGCGGACGCGGCCGCCGCCGCCTTCCCGCGCTGGGACATCGACGCCGAGTCGGCCCGGCTGCTCTCCAACGGCATGCGGCTGAAGGCCCCCGGGCTCGGGGTCGACGGACCGATCGCGGTCTTCGACCCGGACGGCCGCTTCCTCGCCCTGGTGGAGGAGAAGGGCGGCACCGCCAAGCCGGTCGCCGTCTTCGTCGGGCAGCCGTAGGGTCCGTCGCGCGGCCGGAGGAGGGTCACGGCGCCGACAGGTCGAGGCGCCAGTCGTTGCTGCGCAGGTGGCGGCCGCTGCCGGCCGGGTACTCGAAGTCGCACGGGCCCCGGAGGGTGAAGCCGAGGCGGCGGCAGAGCGCGTTGGACGGGTCGTTGTCGACCGACGGGAACGCGTGCAGGTGGCGGTGGCGGCCGTCGGCGCGGACGGCCTCGACCAGGGCCGCCCCGGCCGCCGCCGCCACGCCCCGGCCCTGGTAGGGCGGCAGCACGTTCCAGCCGGTCTCGTAGACCGTCCGGCCCTGCCAGTCGCGGACGTGGAAGCAGATCGAACCCGCCCGCTCACCGTCCAGCAGGACCGCGAACATGGTGCCGAGGCCGCGCCCCGGCATGGCCAGGTAGCGGTGGTGCCGGGCGAGCAGCCGCTCCTCGTCCTCCGGGCCGCCGACGTGCGCCCGCATCTGCGGCGTGTTGATCCGCCGCAGCAGGTCGAGGCAGTCGTCCGTCCAGGGTTCGAGGCTCACCGTCATGGCGGGAAGGGTGGCAGGCGAACCCCTCCGGGTCCACCGGTTTTCGGACACCCGGAGGGCGTCACCGGGACGCCGGGCGGGCGCCCTGGGCCGATCTTCACCCGGGCGAGGGAGCGCGCGGAGTGAACCGGTGGGGTGAACGGGGCGCGTGAGGTGCCAATGCGGCTGGTGGGGGCAAGTCTCCCGGCGGTGAGTACGGCGGCCGCGGCCTCCCCGCCGCGCGGCGGGCCCGTCCGGCCCGGCGGGAGGACGGCGTGGATGAGCGACGAGGTGATCGCGGCGGACCCGGCGGCGGCGCTGCTGCGGATCCGCGACCTGCACGGGCGGCTGTACGGACTCGGCTTCCTCGCCGACCGGCAGGGCACCGTGGTCACCGCCCACGAGACGGTGGCCGGACTGCCCCGGGTGGTGCTCAACACCCCCGGCGGCCAGGCCAGGGTGCTCGGACCCGACTCCATCGACCTGCTGCCCGACCGCGGACTCGCCCTGCTGCGCACCGAAGCCGTCGGCGGCCTGCCCGGACCCGCCCTGCCGATCGCCGCCGACGCGGGCGGACGGCTGATCGCCGTACCGCACCAGCGCTGGGAGGACGGCGAGCCGGTCCTGGTCCAGGGCGGGGTGCTCGGCCGAGAGACCGTCAGGTACCCGCACGGCGAGGCGTTCCACCTGGTCGAGGGCGCCCTGCTGCTCGACGTGGCCGGTACGCCGGTGGCCGGCGCCCCCGTGCTCGACGCCGAGACCGGCGCGGTGATCGGGGTGGTCGCGCCCCGGCTGCGCGGCGGGCCCGAGGGCGTGGTGCGGGCCGCGGCCATCGGCGGCCCGGCGGGCGGTACTGCTGCGGCCGGTGCCGGTGCCGGTGCGGGCGGTGCCGCTGCGATGGGGGACGGCCGCACCACCGACGTCCTGGCCGCGCTGCTCGCCCGGAACGCGGCCGAGGTGCCCGCCTTCGGACGAGCCCTCAACCTCGGCGGCGTCCTGCGGATCGCCACCGCCCAGCTCGCCGCCGCCACCGCCGGGCCCGGGCGGATCGCCGACCTCGCCGCCGACCGGGTCGACCGGGACGACGGCATCAGCGGGGAGGAACCCCAGCACCCGCTCACCGTCCTGCTCGGCGCCGCCGGCAGCGGACGGACCACCGAACTGGCCGCCCTGGCCGTCCGCCGGGCGGGCGCCGCCCACCCGCTGCCCACCCTGTGGCTGCGCGGCGCCGACCTCGCCCCCGGCGACCGCTCCCTCGCCGACACCGTCGACCGGGCCCTGGCCCGCGCCGCCGGGACGCTCGGCGTACCGGCGCCCCGGGCCGACGCCGTCGCCGCGCTCTGCGAGAGCGCCGGACGGCCGCTGCTGGTCGTCCTGGACGCACCGGAGGAGGCCCCGCTCGCCCTCGGCGGGAGCTGGCTGGGCGCAGGCACCCGATGGCTGGGACGGAGCGGGGCGCGGCTGCTGGTCGCCTGCCGCCCCGACGGCTGGGAGCAGCTCGGCGGCTGGCACGGCGACGCCCGGCTGCTCTGGCTCGGACCGCTCCCGCCGGAGGCCGCCGTCCGCGCCTCCCGGCGGTACGGGCTCCCCGAGCAGTACCTGGACGCGCGGGCGGCCGGACACCCGCTCACGGTCCGGCTCGGCGGCGAACTCCACGCGGCGGGCGTCCACGGGCCGCTGCCGGGGAAGGGCGACGCCTTCGCGGGATGGCTGGATCTGGCCTGTCTGCGGGTCGCCCGCCGGGTCGCGGCGGCCGGCACCGCCCGGCGGCACGGCGCCCACCGGCGCGGCGCACCGCCCCCGGCGGCGGAGGACGCCCGGCAGGTCCGGCGCCTCGCGGCGGTCGCTGCCGGGCGACTGCACGAGGCCGCCCGGCTGATGCTCGGCGCCGGGCACGGGGCGCTCGGCGCAGCGGAGTTCGCGCAGCTGTTCCCGGTGGCCGGGGGGTGGGCGCGGGCGGTGCTGGAGGAGCGGGTGCTGGTCGCCGCGGGCGAGGGCTACCGGCCCGGCCACGAGGAGTGGGGGGAATGGCTGGAGGCGCAGCACCTGGACCTGGACGCGGCGCTGCGGCTGCTCCTGGCGGAGCCCGGTGCGGACGGTGCGGACGGTGCCGACGCGGGTGACGGGCGGGTGGTGCAGCCGGTCCGCGTCGTGCGGGAGGGGGCGTCGGCGGCGGGACCGGGTGGGGGGCAGGAGGACGGCGGGGCCGGGGACGGCGTGCGGTCGCGCGGGCCGGTCGCTGCGGGGGAGGTCGCGACCGTTCAGGCAGTACAACCGGTCCAGGTGGTCCGGGCCGTGCGGGACGGCGAGTCGACGGAAGGACCGGACGGGGCCGCGCACGGCGTGGGACGCGGGCGGGTGGGGGTCGTGGTGGCGGCGCTCGGGCGGGTGGGGGAGGTGCGCGGCGCGCCCGCACTGGACGTGTGGCTGCACCGGATCCGGCTGGCGCTGGACCGGGCCGAGCCCGGCGGGGACGTGGACTGGTGGGCGGGCCGGCTGCTGGTCGCCGGGGTCGCGGGCAGTCCCGAGCCGGCTGCGCACCACGCGCTGCTCGTCCTGCTGGCCGAGCGGGCCGGTGCCGACCCGCGGTTCGGTCCGGCCTTCTGGGCGGCGCTTCCGCTCACCCCGGCCGAGCGGCTGGACCTGCTGCGCCGGCTGGTCCCGGCCGACCCGGCGTTCCGGACCGCGGCCGCCGAGCTGCTGACTGCCGACCCGGGCGCCGCCGTACCGCTGCTGTGCCGCTGGTTCGACGACACCGACCCGGCGGTGGCCGACCTCGCCGAGGAGCTGCTGCTCGCCCATCGGGCGCTCGCGCTGGACGAGTTGACGGAGGCGCTGGTGGCGGCCGGGCACCCGCGGGCGGACGGGCTGCTGGCCCGGCTCGCCGAGCAGGAGCCCTCGACCCTGTGCCGCGCGGTCGACCGCTGGAGCCACGATCCCCGGCCCGAGCGGCACGTCGCCGCCGCGGTGCTCGCGCTGCGCACCGCCCCGTACGCCTCCGACTCGGGCCGGGGGCTGCTCCGGCACGCGGCCCGGACCCTGCTCGCCCGGGAGGACGAACCGGCGCTGCACGGCGCCGCGTTGGCGCTGCTGGTGGGCGATCCGCAGAGCCGGGCCGGGTACCTGTCGGCCGCGCTGGCGGCCCACCGGGCGGGCGACCCGTTCCTGACGCCGGAGGTCCTGGCTGCCGCGGCGGCGGACCATCCGCAGGAGGTGCTGGACGCGCTGCGCGCCCGGCTGACCACCTCGACATCGGCGTCGGCACCGGGGACGGCACCGGAGTCGGCGGAGTCGGTGGGGCAGGTGCTGCGGGTGCTGGCCGGGGCGGCGGAGCCGCAGGTGGCGGGCGGCTGCGCCCGGCTCGCCGCCGAGCTACTGCGCGAACGGCCGGAGCTGGCACCGCAGATCGCCGGCTGCCTGGACCGGCTGCTGGCCGCCGGCCACGACGCCCGGCCGCTGCTGGCGGACGTGCTGACCGCGGCGCCGGAGGTCCGCAGCCCGTTCGCCGCGGTGCTGGCCGCCCCCAGCGAGGAGCCGCAGCCGGCCGGCACCGAGGCCGCGGTCGCGGTGGTGGGTGCGGTCGCGGGCCGGGCCCGGCTGCTGGACACCCTGCTGGCCGCCGAGCGCGACCCCGAGGTGCTCACCGCCGTCCTGGAGGCGCTCGCCGACGGTCACGCCGGTCACGCCCCGGTCCGCCTGTGCGAGCTGCTGCGGCGGATCGCGGCGCGCTGGTCCGGTGCGGACGAGGCGCTGGTCCGCTGCGCGGGCCGGGTGGCCGGATTCGCCCGGCTGCTCGCCGACTGGCCCGAGGCGGGCCCGCCGCTGCCGGACGGTCCCGCGCTGGCCCGGATGCGCGCGCTGGCCGGGGAGGGCCGCGACCCGCAGTACGCCGCGGCGGAGGCGGAGCGTCGGGCCCGTCACACCGAGACGGTTCCGGTGCCTGGACAGGGGCGGGCGCATGGCACGCTATAGGGGTTCAGGTTTGGATGTTCGAGTGCACCGCATGTGCACGGCATAGAACGAGGAGCGGTCAGGGTGCAGCGCTGGCGTGGCCTGGAGGAGATCCCCGGGGACTGGGGGCGCAGCGTCGTCACCATCGGATCGTTCGACGGAGTGCACCGCGGTCACCAGCTGATCATCAGCCGGGTGGTGGGACGCGCCCGGGAGCTGGGGGCGAAGTCCGTGGTGGTCACCTTCGACCCGCACCCGAGCGAGGTCGTCCGGCCGGGCAGCCACCCGGCCCTGCTGGCGCCGCAGCCGCGCCGCGCCGAGCTGATCGAGGCGCTGGGGGTGGACGCGGTGCTGGTGCTCCCGTTCACGGCCGAGTTCTCCAAGGAGTCGCCGGAGTTCTTCGTCCGCTCGGTGCTGGTGGACGCGCTGCGCGCCCGGCATGTGATCGAGGGGCCGAACTTCCGCTTCGGGCACCGCGCGGCGGGCAACGTGGCGCTGCTCGCGGAGCTCGGCCGGGCGGACGACTTCGAGGTCGAGGTGGTCGACCTCCAGGTGCGCGGCGCGGCGGGCGACGGCGAGCCGTTCTCGTCCAGCCTGTGCCGCCGACTGGTTTCGGAGGGGGACATGACGGGCGTGGCGGAGATCCTCGGGCGGCCGCACCGGGTCGAGGGCGTCGTGGTGCGGGGAGCCCAGCGCGGGCGCGAACTCGGCTACCCGACGGCGAACGTGGACACCGTGCCGCACAGCGCCATCCCGGCGGACGGGGTGTACGCGGGCTGGCTGACCGCCGACGGCGAGCGGATGCCCGCCGCCATCTCGGTCGGCACCAACCCGACCTTCGACGGCACCGCCCGGACGGTGGAGGCCTACGCGATCGACCGCATCGGGCTCGACCTGTACGGGTTGCACGTGTCGGTCGACTTCCTCGCGTACCTGCGCGGGATGGAGAAGTTCGACTCGATCGAGGCGCTGCTGGACCGCATGGCGGACGACGTCAAGCGGGCGCGGGAGCTGACCGAGACGGTCTGACGAAACGACGAGGGGCGCGGGGTGCCGCGCGCCCGGCCGTGCACTCACCGAGTGCGGTGGTCGGTCGCGCGGCGCCCCGCGCCCCTGTCGGTGGGCGTCTCAGTGCTGCGGCGGCGGGTAGCCGTACCCCGGCGGCGGAGGCTGCTGGCCGTCCTGCTGCGGCGGGTAGCCGTATCCGGGCGGCGGGGCCTGCCCCGGGTAGGGCTGCTGCGGCGGGTACTGCTGGCCGCCCTGCGGGCCCCACGGGGCGCCGGGCTGGCCCGGGTAGCCGCCCTGCTGCGGGTAGCCCTGCTGGGGGTACTGCTGCTGCGGGGCCTGCTGGGGCTGCTGCTGCTGCCAGCCGCCCTGCTGCGGGTATCCGCCCTGCTGCCCCTGCCAGCCGGCCGACTGCTGGGCCCGGGCGATGTCCTCGCCGACCAGCGCGGCCAGCTCGAAGTACGCCTCGCGGACCTTCGGCCGCATCATGGCGAGGTTGACCTCGGCGCCGGCGGCCAGGCTCTCGTCGAACGGCACCACCACGACGCCGCGGCAGCGGGTCTGGAAGTGCGCCACGATGTCGTCGACCTTGATCATCTTGCTGGTCTCGCGGACACCCGAGACCACCGTGATGGAGCGCTGCACCAGGTCGGCGTAGCCGTGCGCGGACAGCCAGTCCAGCGTGGTGGACGCCGAGCTGGCGCCGTCCACGCTGGGGGTGGCGACCACGATCAGCTGGTCGGCGAGGTCGAGCACCCCGCGCATCGCGCTGTACAGCAGGCCGGTGCCGGAGTCGGTCAGGATGATCGGGTAGTGCTGGCCGAGCACCTGGATGACCTGGCGGTAGTCCGAGTCGTCGAAGGTGGTGGAGACCGCCGGGTCCACGTCGTTGGCGACGATCTCCAGGCCCGAGTGCGGGTCCTGCGAGGTGAACTGACGGATGTCCATGTAGCTGCGCAGGTGCGGGATGGCCGTCACCAGGTCGCGGATGGTCGCGCCGGTCTGGCGCTTGATCCGGCGGCCGAGGGTGCCGGCGTCCGGGTTGGCGTCGATCGCGACGACCTTGTCCTGGCGCTCGCTGGCCAGCGTGGCACCGAGCGAGGTGGTGGTCGTGGTCTTGCCGACACCGCCCTTGAGGCTGATCACCGCGATCCGGTAGCAGGTCATCACCGGCTGGCGGATCAGTTCCAGCTTGCGCGCCCGGTCGGCCTGCGCCCCCTTGCTGCCGAACTGGAAGCGCGGGCTCTGCCGCTGCGCCTTCGGCTGGCCGCGCAGCAGCCGGTCCGAGGAGAGCTCGACCGCGGCGGTGTAGCCGAGCGCCGCGCCGTGCGCGGTCTGCGGCGGGGCGGCCTGCTGGAACGCGGCCGGCGCCTGCGGGGGACCGGCCTGCTGGCCGTACGGGTTGTGCTGCGGCCAGCCGCCCTGGCGCGGGTCGGCGACCGGCGGCGGACCCTGGTGCGGCTGCGGACCGGGGTGCTGCGGCTGCGGGTGCGCGGGCTGCTGCTGGTGCGGCGGCTGCGGGCCCCAGGGCTGGCCGGGCTGCGGCTGCGGCGGGTACGGCTGCGGTGCGACCGGCTGCTGCTGCACGGGCGGCTGCTGGACCTGCTGGACCTGGGGGGCGACGGGCTGCTGCTGGACCGGCGGCTGCGGCGCGGCCTGCTCGGCGGGCGGCCAGGTCTGCGGCGGCACCTGCTGCTGCTCGGGAGCGGGAACGGACGGCGCCTGCTGGGCCACCGCGGGGGCCTCCGGCTGCGGCTGCGGGACGGCCTGCGGCACGGTCGGCGGGACGGCCTGCGGCTGGGCCTGCTGCGGCTGGGCGGGCGGCGCCGCGGCCCCACCCGCGGCCTGGACCTGCTCGGCGGGCTGGACCTGCTCCGGGGCCGGGACGTGCTGCTCGACGGCCGGGGCCTGCGGCTGGGCCTGCTGCGGCTGCTGCGGCTGCTGGGGCTGCTGGGGCTGCGGCGCGGCGGTCTCGGCGGCGGGAGCGACCGGAGCGACCTGCGGCTGGGCCTGCTGCGGTGCCTGCTGCTGGGGTGTGGCCTGCTGCGGTACCGGCGCCGCCGGCTGGCCGGCCGCGCCGACGGACCCGCCGGCCTGCGGCGGCTCCGCGCTCTGCGTGTACCAGGACGGGGGCGTGTAGTCAGGGGCGTCGGACCAGTCGTCGTCGTCCTCTGCCGCGTTGTCGCCGACGTAGACGCCGTCCCGATCGCTGCTCACTTGGGGCTCCCTCGTATTCGCCGCCGCTGTTCGCGGTGCCGTCGGGCATCAAGACTAGGCCGTGCGGGGCGCTCGCCTGAAGCCGGTATCCGCCCTCGCACGGGTGTGCGCAGGCCAGGGGCCGGAGTGCGTCTACCCGTCAGGGAGACGATGTCACCCGATGTTCACTCCGGCCCCGGCCGCGGTGCGCGTCAACGCGCGGGCAATCAGTCCATCCGGCGCGGGGCGCCGAGGACCTGCGACTCGGCGTCGCCGGGGTTGGTCATCACGTACTGGCGGCGCATCCGGGTGGCCCAGAGGGTCACGTTGTCGGGGACGGTCGGCAGGTAGGACAGGTCCTCGGGGCCCAGCGACAGGATCCGGCCGATCACCTCGGCCTCCTGCGGCGAGATCCGCTGCACGCCGACCAGGTCGGCGGCGTTGAGCACCCGGGTGGCGTTCGGGCCGAGGTACGGCATCAGGGTCAGCGTGGTCTGCCACGGCGCGGCGGAGAGCCGGCTGCGGGACGGCCGGGCGCCGAGGTCGCGGACCACCAGCACCGGGGAGGCCACCGAGGCGCCCTGGGCGCCGAGTCGGCCGACCTGGTGGACGGTCACGCAGGGCTGGCCGCCACCGGCGGCCTGCGCCATCGGGGCCCACGCCTGCGGACGGCCGGTCTCCACGGCCACCCGGGCACCGATCGCGGCCGCCCGGAGCGCCAGGATCTGCGCGGTCCACAGGCCGCCGACCAGGACCACCTCGTACGCGGTCGGCCGGAACAGGCCGATCACGGCGGGCTGCTGGTGCTGGTCGGTGCCGATCAGGACGCCGTCGTCGCCGACCGGGAAGGACAGCGCGCCGAGGTCCTCGACGGTCAGGACGTGCTTCTCGCGGTGCGGTCCGCGCAGGCCGAAGCCGGGACGGATGCGCGGGGCCGGGCCCGTCTCGACGGGCTGCGGGGCCTGGCCGCCGTAGGTCTGGTAGGCCATCAGGAGGTCCCTCCCAGGGGCAGCGTCGCGAGCAGACCGGGCGTCTGCTCCAGGTCGAGGCTGGTCAGATGAGTGCCGGACTGCTGGGCCCGCTGCTCGACCATCCGGCCGACCTGGGCGACCTCGCTCTCGTTGCGTCCGGTGAGCCGCACGTGGCCGCTGATCGCGGTCGCGCCGCCGAAGCCGCGGCTCGCGGTCAGGCTGAAGGTGGAGGTGAAGGCGGGGGTGCCGGTGAGCTGGTTGATCAGCTCGGGCGCGGAGATCCGGCCGCCGCTCTCGCCCGGGCGGACCAGCTGGGGCCACTTGGAGATCCAGTAGGTGGCGTGCCAGCGGTCGTCGATCCGGCAGAACTTGGTCGACTCCTGGCTGCGGCGCACCACGGTGCGGCTGCTGCTGCCCTGGCGGCCGGCGACCGCCATCGGGTTGGCGCAGACCGAGATGGCGAGGGCGGAGATCAGCTCGCGCTCGTCCAGGACGGTCGCGGTGAAGCCGGCGCCGTTCAGCCGGCCGGCCAGCTGGTCGGTGACCCGCTGGAGGGCCTTGCGGGCGCCCTCCTCGCCGCCGCCGCGGGCCAGCACGGCGGTCGCGCTGGCCTCGGGGTTCAGCTTGAGGGCGACCCAGGTGAGCCGCAGACCAGGGGTGTTCACGCCGCCGGGCAGCTGCTGGTAGGCGCGGTAGGCCAGGGCCGGCTCCGGCAGGTGCGGCGCGGGAGCAGGCTGGGTGTGCTGGATCAGCTGCACCGACTCCAGCGTGATGTCGTCCACCTGGAGGGCCGAGCAGATCACGTCGAGCGGGACCGAGGCCCGGTTGGGCCGCAGCGGCTGGTCCTTGGCCTGCACCAGCAGCACCGAGGTGAGGAAGGTGCCGTCGCCGACCATGCCGGTCTCCCGGCGCAGCGGACGGCCGTCCCCGAGGTCGGTCTCGGTGACGTGGGTGTACGTGCGCAGCGCCGGCTCGAGCTCGAGCACCGGGGCCAGCGCCGGGTCGGTGCCGGGCGGCGGCACGTTGAACTTGGCCTGCTTGCGCCGGGCGTTGAAGGTCGCGCGGACACCGAACGCCTCGCCGGCGGTCCGGCCGCCCAGGCGCAGCAGCGCCACCACGACCAGCACCACGGCGGGCACCGCGAAGACGCCCGCCATCATCGGATTGATCGCCCAGCCGACCGCGACCAGGGCGGCGGCGACCTCGAGCTGCACCAGCTGCTGCAGTTGGAGGCGACGGCCCAACAGGCCCGGACGGGGCATCACCTTCACTGTCACCGGGCCGGTTGCCGCCGTCTGCGCGGGGCGGGCGGCGCGCCGTCCCCCGCGGCCCTCCGGCCGCCGGCCCTGTGGTGTGCGGCGTTGCGCTGGAGCGGACTGGCTTGACATCCCCCGTATGGCCCTCTCTGCTCTGTTCCCACGGCCCGGTTGGCCGGTCGGCGAACCGTACCCGTACCGTACATACCGTCTGCTGCCGCATCGTAGAGGGTTGACTGCCGCCCTCGCCCGCCGGGTGGCAGACTCACGCACTGCGGAAGCGCGTTGACGCCCGCACAGATGGTCGGTCACACAGGGGAGACGGGGACGAGCATGGCATCACGCCGGGACGAGCTGAACGCCTACACCTTCGCGCGCAAGCGCATGGTCGGGGCCTTCCTCCAGCCCAGCGGAGGAGGGAACGACGAGGACGCCCCCCGTCCGGTCCGTGCCGTGCTGCCCAGCATCGTGGTGGGTGCCGTCATCGTGGCGGGCTTCGGCATGTGGGGTGTCATCAAGCCCGCGGCGCCGCTGCACTGGGACGAGGGCAAGAACATCATCCAGGGCAAGACGTCCACCACCCGCTACGTGCTGCTGCCGGAGGGCGAGGGCGCCAACCGGCACATGGTGCTGCACCAGGTGCTCAACATGTCCTCGGCGCGGCTGGTGCTCCCGGCCGGCGCGCAGGTGATGATCGTCGCCGACGACGTGCTGGACAAGTACAAGTGGCGCGGCGCCACCATCGGCATCCCGTACGCCCCGGACAAGCTGCCCAAGGACACCGACGCCGGGCAGACCAAGACCTGGTCGGTCTGCGACCGGCTGACCGCCGACGCCAACACCCAGGCCGCCGTCAACCAGGCGGTGTTCGTGGCGGCCGGCGACGAGCAGAAGACCCTGGCCGACCCCAAGCGGAGGGTGGGTGACGGGCAGTCGCTGTTCGTCATGGGACCGAACACGGGCAACCCCCCGGACAACCCCAGCAAGTTCCTGGTGGACGGCAACGGCGTGCGGCACGCGGTGGGCACGGACGGCAGCAAGGACACCAAGAGCTCGCTGGAGCGGGCGCTGTTCGGCGACGGTGCGCAGGCGCAGCAGGTGACCGCCAACTGGCTGGAGACGCTCGTCAACGGCAGCGCGATCACCTTCCCGACCATTCCGGGATTCGACCCCGCCAAGCAGGTCGCCTCCAGCCTCACCCAGATCTCCAAGCCGGAGGACCGCAAGGTCGGCCGCCTGCTGTCGTTCCAGAAGTCGGCCTACTACGTGGTCGGTGTGGACCGGCTGTTCCAGGTCACGCCCTTCCAGGCCGAGCTGATCCGCCTGGACCCCGCGCTCAAGCTGGTGTACGGCGGCTCCTCGCCGACCTTCGCGGACATGTCGCCGGCCGACCGCGACGCGCTGCAGAGCAAGATCGACCCCGCCGGGATGGCCGCCGCGAAGGACCTGCCGACCGACAAGGCGCCGGCCATCAACATCGGCAAGGACGCCCGCAACGTGATCTGCTCCAGCTTCGACGGCATGGACAACAAGACCATCAAGCGCTCGGTGTGGGCCGGCACCGAGTACCCGGCGACCTTCTCGTCCGGCTCGGCCAGCGCCCATGTGACGCCCGGCCACGGCGTGCTGTACCGCGCGTTCGACGGTGACAACCCCCAGGACAGCTCCGGCAGCGACTTCCTGATCACCGAGACCGGCCTGCGCTACTCGCTGCCGGCCAACAACGACGGTGGTCAGGGCGGCGCCTCGCCCACCGCCCCGGCCGCGCCGGACCAGGCGCCGGGGGACAAGAAGGAGGCCAACGAGTCCCAGGCCCGGCTCGGCTACAAGTCGGTGGCGCCGGTCATGGTTCCGGGCCCCTGGTCGCGCCTGGTGCCGGCCGGTCCGGTGCTCGACACCAACACCGCAGTTCAGGCGCAGAACGCCTGACGTATCGTCAGAAGTCCGCAGCGGGGCCGAGTGTCATGGTCTGGTAACTACCCGCAACCCGGTGTTGGGCACTCGGCAGTTGACGGATACAGTGGCTCAGGACCCACACCGTGGTGTCCGGACGGGTGGTCAGAACCACGGCCACCCCGACGAAGTCTGTCTCATGGGGGACGGTGGATCATGTCTGGTCAGTTCACGACTACCGCTGAAGAAATGAATGCCTTCGCCAACCGCATCGGCGAGGTGAACGCGCAGGTTCAGCAGGAGATCGGTCGACTGAACAACCTGGTCAGTGAGATTGCTGTCGGCTGGAAGGGTGCGGCTGCGACCGCGTACCAGCAGATGCAGGAGCGTTTCAACAAGGACGCTCAGGACCTGAACAAGGTGCTCGACGAGATCAAGCAGGCCATCGAGGCCACGACCAAGGCCTACCAGCAGACCGAAGAGGACCAGCGTTCCTCGGTCGGCGGCATCGGCGCCTAAGTCCCTGGGCCCAGCCCGGAGCTTGAATCTGCGGTTCATTGAGAACCGTTCGACTTCCATCGACAAGGAGACACCGTGTCCGACGGCAACATTCTCGTTAATTTCCAGACGATCCAGAACGCGAGCAGCGAGGTTCGTCAGACCGCCGCGCGCATCCAGTCGCAGCTGGACGACCTGAAGTCCGGCGTGCAGCGCATCGCGCAGTCCTGGGCCGGTTCGGCGCAGGAGGGCTACCAGGCCCGCCAGCGCGAGTGGGACACCAAGGCGGCCGACCTGCAGCAGGTGCTCGGCCAGATCGCCTCTGCGCTGGAGAACGCCGCGCAGAGCTACCAGGACACCGAGCGTTCCAACGCGAACGTCTGGGGTGCCTGATCCCGGTCTAGGGATCTCAGCACAGCGCTGAAGCGGGGCGGGCGTCCGGACGGGCGCCCGCCCTCGCGCATGGCGCCACGGGGGCAGGAACAACGGGTGGATCAGAGGGGTAGACAGGTGTCGTTGGGGACGTACCGAAGGGCAGCCGCCGTCCTGGTCGTGCTGGGGGTGGTCGGGGGCACCGCGGCCGTCCCGGCGTACGCGGCCGACCCCTCGGGCGGCACGCACTGGTCGCCGATCTCGATCGCCGCGGCCGGTGAGTGCACCTTCCCGGCCGCGCCGGTACAGAGCAGGCCGTGGGCGCTGCAGCGGGTGCTGCTGAACGAGCTGTGGGCGAGCGGCACCGGCATCGACGTCAGCACCAAGGCCCCGGTCAAGGTCGCGGTGATCGACACCGGGGTGGACAACAGCAACCCGCAGCTGTCCGGTCCCGGCAAGGTGATCGACGGCGGCACGCTGCTCACCGACAAGCAGACCGGCAAGCCGGTCGACGGCAGCGGTGTCACCGACACCGTCGGCCACGGCACCAAGGTGGCCGGCATCATCGCCGCCCGGCCGATGCCCGGGGTGACCGGGTTCGTCGGGCTGGCTCCGGACGCGGTGATCTACTCGGTCCGGCAGAACGACAGCGAGGGCAACGGCGACGTCGGCACGCTGATCAAGGCGATCGACCTGGCGGTGGCCGCCGGCGTCCAGGTGATCAACATCTCGCAGGACGTCCGGTCCGACAGCGAGGACGGCAAGTTCAACCAGAAGGACGACCTGCAGAAGGCGCTGCAGCGCGCCGAGGACAAGCAGATCGTGGTGGTCGCCTCGTCCGGCAACGACGGGCACGAGGGCGACACCTTCCCGGCCGCCTTCGAGACCGTGCTGGCGGTCGGCGCCTCGGACCGCAACAACGAGCGCGCACCGTTCTCGCAGTACGGCGACTTCGTGGACGTCGCCGCCCCGGGTGTGGACATGCTCTCCACCGTCCCCAAGGGCGGCCAGTGCGTCGACAACGGCACCAGCTTCTCCTCGCCGTACGTGGCGGGGCTGGCGGCGCTGCTCAAGGGCATGTACCCGAAGTGGTCGGCGGCGCAGATCCGGGCCCGGATCGAGCAGACCGCGCAGCGTACCCAGCGCGGTCGCAACAAGTTCATCGGCTGGGGCGTGGTCGATCCGGTGAAGGCCGTCCAGGCCACCGGCAACCAGCCGGACAAGCCGCACGAGGACGCCCCGGTGAAGCTGGACACCGTCCCGATCGTCGCCCAGCCGCTCGGCCTCGCCGAGACCCAGGCCGACCGGGACCGCCGCACCGGCACCTACGTCCTCGGCGTGGGCGGCCTGACGGTCGCCGCGCTGGCCGGCGGCGCGGTGGTACTGCGCGACCACCGGCGGCGCCGCCGCGACCACGTCTGACGGCGTTCTTGGAACGCGGAACGGCCCACCGGAGAGTCTCCGGTGGGCCGTTCGCCGTTCGGGCGGCTCGGCGGCTCAGTCGAGCTGCTCGTCCTCGGGGAGGGTGATGACCCAGCGGGTCTCCTGGCGGGGACGGAGGTAGAACACCCAGTAGAGGCTGGCCAGGACCGTGATGGCGCCGGTCCACACCAGGGCGGTGACATCCAGCTGGGTCAGCGTGTAGGCGAGCACCACGATCACCAGGACCGGCAGCGCGGGCCACAGCGGCTGGCGCCAGGCCGGGGCGTCCTTGTGGTGCTTGCGGCGGGAGAACAGCGCGGCCACCGCGACCAGCAGGTAGAGGGCGGCGACGGCGACACCGGTGATGTTGGTCAGCAGGTCCTGCGGGACGAAGCAGAGGGCGGCACCGGGGATGCCGACCGCGAGGGTGGAGATCCACGGGGCGCTGAACTTGTTGAGGGTGCCGAAGGCCTTGTTCACGCTGTCCGGCCAGGCGCGGTCGCGGCCGGAGGCGAACAGCACGCGGGAGTTCTGGATCACCATCACGATGCCGGCGTTGATGATGGCCAGCGCGATGCAGAGGCTGATGAAGGTGCCGACGCCGGAGCCCGCCCAGCCGGTGACCAGGCCGGAGATGTCGCCGCCGGTCAGGGTGGCGAGGTCCGGGGCGCCGACGGTGATGGCGATGACCGGGACGGTGATGATGGCGACCGAGAGCGCCAGCGTCCACAGCACGGTGCGGGCGACGTTCTTGCGCGGGTTCTCCAGCTCCTCGGAGAGGTAGATGGCGGTGGAGAAGCCCTGGGTGACGAAGAGCGCGGTGCCCATCGCGGCCAGGACGGCGGCGAAGCCGACCGAGGAGGTGCCCGAGGTGTCCGCGGTCACGCCGTGCAGCAGGCTGTCCAGGCCGCGCTGGCCGTTGGCGAAGCCGAGGAAGGAGACCACGGCGCAGGCGATGACCTCGAGGACCAGGAAGATGCCGGTGATCCAGGCGTTGGCCCGCAGGTCGAGCAGACCGGCGATGGTGGCGGCGATCATCACGGCGGCGCCGGCCACAGCCGGGTTGATCTTGAACACCGGGGCGAGGTAGTCGGCGGTGCCCATCGCGATGATCGAGGGCACGATCATCACCACGATCAGCGACTGGATAAAGACCAGCCAGCCGGCGAAGCGGCCGGCCAGGGTGCCGACCATGGCGTACTCGCCGCCGGCGCTGGGGATGAGGGTGCCCAGCTCGGAGTAGCAGAACGCGACCGCGATGCAGATGACCGAGCCGATCGCGATGGCCATCGCGGTGTAGGTGCCCAGCGCGTTGAACAGGTCCGGCACGATCACGAAGAGCGAGGAGGCCGGCGTGACGCACGACAGTGTGAGCAGGGTTCCGCCCACGACGCCGATCGAACGGGAGAGCTTCTTGGGGGAGTCCGCAGCTGACGCGCCGCCCTCCGGGGCGGCGGAGTGCTGTGGCTGAAGCGTGTCGGTCATGAGGCTTCCGATCGGCTGAGCGGTGTGGGGATGGGAGCGGTATCGCCTCCGAAGAGCTGGTCGGGCGTCCTGTTCTCGTCGCTCCCGGTTGGCCAGGTTGCCCGTACGGATTGCCTCCGTCAACGCGGGAATCGCTACGGAATCCGTTGCGTAAGACGGCATATCCATGCGGGCGGCGGCCGAGCGCAGATGTGCCCCATGTGGTTGACGCAGGCAAACTGCACATGAATCAAAGATGAACCGATCAGCTCACCTTCGATCCGAAGGTGGTCGCACGGCGTGGCCATACGGTCTGGTGAAAGCCGGACCAACGCCCGCGAAGCTACGGGAATCGCAGCTCGACGGCAGAAAACCGAAGATAACGTTCTGGCACATTCCGGGGCCCGAGATGCCACGAGGGCCGGGTTCGTCGGAACCCGGCCCTCGTCCTTACAACCTGTGACTTGCCATCCGGCTACGGCGTGGGCAGCCAGCCGGTCTGGACCGTCTGGCCCGCCGCGATCCGGCGCGAGACGAAGACGCCTCGACCCGGCGGCAGCGGCTGCGGCTTGACCGTGCCGAGCAGCGCGCCCTCGTTCTTGTCGCCGGAGAGCAGGATGCCCTGGCCGCCGAGCTCGCGCATGCGCTGCATGACCGGCTCGAACAGCGAGCGGCCGGCACCACCGGAGTTGCGCGCGATGACGATGCGCAGACCGATGTCGCGGGCGAACGGCAGGAACTCGGCGAGCGGCGCCATCGGGTTGCCCGACTGGGTCGCCACCAGCTCGTAGTCGTCGACCACGACGAACATGTCCTTGCCGCTGTACCAGCTGCGGTTGCGCAGCTGCTCCGGGGTGACGTCCGGACCGGGCAGGCGCCGCGAGCAGGCGCCGCGCAGCATCTCCACGATCTGGGACATCGCCGGCGCCGCCGCCGCGTACTCCACCAGGTACTCCGGCGGCACCACGCCCAGCAGCGAGCGGCGGAAGTCGCCGACCACGATGCCGGCCTGGTCCGGGGTGTACCGCTCGGTGATCTGCTTGATCAGCATCCGCAGCATCGCCGACTTGCCGGACTCGCTCTCGCCGAAGACGACGAACAGCGGGTCGGTCTCGAAGTTGACGAAGACCGGGGCCAGCTCGACCTCGTCGACACCGAAGGCGACACCCAGCTCGGGGTGCTCGAAGCCCTTGGGCAGCGACTGGCCGTCCAGGACGGCCGGCAGCATGCGGACCTGCGGGGCGCGCGGCCCGGTCCAGGCCGCGTTGATCTGCGCGACCAGGTCGGTGACGCCGTCCACCAGGTCCTCGGTGGTGGAGGCGCCGTCCAGACGCGGCAGGCCGGACAGGAAGTGCAGCTTGCCGGTGGTCAGACCGCGGCCGGGCACCGGCGGCACGTTGACCGCGACCTTGCGGTCGATCTCGGACTCCATCGAGTCACCGAGCTTGAGCTCGACGCGGTTCTGCAGCAGGTCCTTCAGCGCCGGGCGGACCTCGGCGTAGCGGGCCGCCGTGACGATCACGTGGACGCCGTAGCCGAGACCGCGCTGGGCGATGTCGGCGATGACCGGCTCCAGGACCTCGAACTCCTGCTTGAAGGTCAGCCAGCCGTCGATGAGGAGGAAGACGTCGCCGAACTGCTCGTCCGGCAGCTGACCGGCCGCCCGGCGGGTGCGGTACGTGGTGATGGTGTCGATCCCGGCCGCGCGGAACAGCTCCTCACGGCGGTTGAGCACGCCGTGCACCTCGCTGATCATGCGGCGGACCTTCTCGACGTCCAGACGTCCGGCCACCCCGCCGACGTGCGGCAGGTCGGCCAGCGAGCCGAAGCCGCCGCCGCCGAAGTCGAGCAGGTAGAACTGCGTCTCCACCGGGGTGTGGGTGACCGCGAAGCCGGCCACCATGGTGCGCACCAGGGTGGACTTGCCGGACCGCGGACCACCGACGATCAGACCGTGACCGGCGGCGCCGGAGTAGTCCAGCTCCATGATGTCGCGGCGCTGGTCGCGCGGCTTGTCGACGATGCCGACCGGCACCACCAGGCCGCCGTTCTTGCCGTGCGGCGAGGTGAGGCCGCGGTCCGCGGTCACCTGCAGCGGCGGCACCAGCTGGTCGATGCTGGGCGCGGCCTCCAGCGGCGGCAGCCACACCTGGTGGGCCGGCGGGCCCTGGCCGATCATGCGCTGCACGAAGACGTCCAGCATGGTGTCGAGCAGCGAGTCGTCGATCTCGGGCGCCTCCTCCACGACCTCCTCGATCACCGGCTCGATGACCGGCACCTCGGAGGCGGTGAACAGGACGGGCTGCACGGTGACGGTCCGCCCGCCGATCGCCCGCTGCTGGCCCGGCGGCCGGTACGGACCGGACACGTACGCGGCCCGGAACCGCTCCATCACGTCGGAGCCGAACTTCAGGTAGCCGACACCCGGGATGGGCGGCAGGTGGTACGCGTCCGGGACGCCGATCGCGGCGCGCGACTCGGCGGCCGAGAAGGTGCGCAGACCCAGGCGGTAGGAGAGGAAGGTGTCCAGACCGCGGAGCTTGCCCTCCTCCAGGCGCTGCGAGGCGAGCAGCATGTGCATACCGAGCGAACGGCCGATGCGGCCGATCTGGATGAACAGGTCGATGAAGTCCGGCTTCGCGGTGAGCAGCTCGGAGAACTCGTCGATGATCATCAGCAGCGAGGGCAGCGGGTCCAGCGCGGCACCGGCCGCACGCGCCCGCTCGTACTCGTTGATGTTGGCGTAGTTGCCCGCCGCGCGGAGCAGCTCCTGCCGGCGGTTCATCTCGCCCTCGATCGCGTCGCGCATGCGGTCGATCAGGGTGGCTTCGCCCTCGAGGTTGGTGATCACGGCCGCGGTGTGCGGCATCTCCGCCATACCGGCGAAGGTGGCACCACCCTTGAAGTCGGCGAGGACCAGGTTGAGCACCTCGGACGAGTGGGTGACCGCCAGCGCCAGCACGATGGTGCGCAGCACCTCGGACTTGCCGGAACCGGTGGCGCCGACGCACATGCCGTGCGGGCCCATGCCCTGCAGCGAGGCTTCCTTGATGTCCAGCCAGACGTACTCGCCGTTCTGGCCGACACCCAGCGGTACCTTGAGCTTCTCGGCGATCGGCTTCGGCCGCCAGTGCCGGGCCGGGTCGAACGAGCCCGGGTCGCCGGTGTGCATCATCTCGGTGAAGTCCATCGAGACCAGCGACGGGTCGCCGTCGTCCCCGCCGGCCGAGGCGCGGAACGGGGCGAGCTGGCGGGCCAGCGCCTCCGACTGCCAGCCGGAGAGCGTGTCCGGCTTGCCGGGGTAGGACGCGCCGGACGCGGCCTCCAGCAGCAGCTCGTTCTTGCCGACGGTGACCACCAGGTGGCCGTTGGGCTCGTCCAGGTCACCCGGGACGACCTCGATCACGGTCACGCCCTGGACGCCCTCCGCGCCGGCCAGCAGCGAGTCGTGCGGGACGCCCGCACCATCCATGATCACCACGATGTGCGGCTGGTCCGGGGTGGGGACCGAGTCGCGGGAGAAGCCCTTGCGGCCGGCCAGCTCGTTGGCCAGCAGCTCCTCCAGATCTCCGAGTTCGGTGGCGATGAGGCGGCGGCTGCCCGCGCCGTCGTTCTCCTTGCGGTGCTGGGTGTGCGGCAGCCACTTGGCCCACTCCCACTCGTCCACCGCACCCGGCGCGGCGGCCACCGCGATCATCAGGTCCTCGGGCGAATGCAGGGTGGCCAGCTGGGCGAGCATCGCCCGCACATTGCCGTACACCGAGTCCGGGTCGCCGCAGACCGTGATGTGGTAGAAGGCGCGCAGCGAGACCGCCAGCGGCAGGTCCTGCAGCGTGCCATGGGTCTTGATGAAGGTGCCCATCGCCTCGGCGCAGAGCGGCTCCAGCTCGTCCATCGGAGCGGTCTGCGGCGCCACCAGCGGGGTGGACAGCTGCAGCGGGCCCTGGCCCACCCGGATCTGGGCGAAGTCCGGGTCGGACGGGCGGCGCTCCCACAGCCGGCGGCCCTCGGCCACGATCGACCACAGCTGGTCCGGCTCCGGGTGGGTGAACAGCAGCGCCCCGCGCTGGCGTTCGGCCGTGCGGCGGACCTCACGGCGCTTCTGCTGCAGGTACTTCAGGTAGTCCCGGCGCTCGTCCGCCGTACCGGCGCTGCCGCCCTTGCGGGCCCGGACGATCTGCGCCACCGCCATCGCGGCAGTGGACGCGACCATCAGCACACCCATCATCTTCATCGGACCCTGGGCACCAGGGGAGAAGAAGAAGGCCGCGGACCCGCCCATGCCGAGCAGCGGCAGCAGGGACATCATCCAGTCCTCGCTGCCCGAGCGAGGCAGCTCCGGCGGCGGCACCAACTCCACCGGCTGGTCCGGCACCGGGGGCGGGTACGCCCGGGGTGGACGTTTGACCGTCACGACACTCATGCTTGCCCTCACGCATCTGGATACGTACGGGTGAGGGCGCCCCGTGTGATGACGCCGCCCCCGCTCCGCCGACCGCAGGCGCGGGGAGCCGTCGCATCGTGCCGCCCCCGTTACGCCTTGCGCAGGGGCAGATCCTACTGCGCACGGTCGGCCGTGCACCCACGGGGGCGGTGGCGAACCCGCCTTGGCTGTCGTGTGCACCGGGACGGTAGGGTAACGCCGCGCCAACTCTCGGTCGGACCGTGTCAGTTCCGGTCCGGTCCGGGCAGCGGGGTTCCAACGGGTCGCAAGCTGACCCATCGACAACAGCAACGAGGGGGAGAGGGCCGGTGAGCAACAACGCAACGACCGGTTTCTGCCGGGTCACCGTGGTGGCTCCGGACAGCCGGATCGACGTCGCCCTGCCGGAGGACGTCCCACTCGCGGACATCTACCCCGAGGTCCTGCGACTCACCGGACAGACCCAGGTCGACGGCACGCCCACCGGGTTCCACCTGGTGCGGCGCGACGGCACGGTGCTCGACAGCGGACTGCCGCTGGTCGCCCAACAGGTCCGCGACGGCGACCTGCTGAGCCTGCGTCCGTTCGCCGAGTCGCTGCCGCCCGCGGTGTACGACGACGTGGCCGACGCGATCGCCTCCGCGGTCGAGGCCGACCGCCGGTTCTGGAGCGCCGACCTGATGCGCTCCTTCGGCCTGATCGGCGCCGCGGTCCTGCTGGTGCTGCTCGGCTTCGCGCTCTGGTTCTCGGACCTGCGGCACGACATGCACAGCCTGCCCGGCATCCTGTCCGGCGTGACCGCGATCGTCCTGGTCGCCTACGCCGGCGTGCGGGCCCGGGTCTACGACGACCACACCGCCGCCCTGGCCCTCGGCCTCGGCGCGCTGCCGCACACCCTGATCGCCGGCTCCGGCGTCATCCCGGTCGCCCACCTCGGCGACGGCCCCGGCCGGCTGCAGTTCCTGGTCGGCTGCGTCGCCGTCCTGGTCGTCTCGGTGCTGCTGGTCGGCCTGCTGCCGGAGAAGGACTCGGTCTTCGTCGCCGCCGCCTTCCTGGCCGCCGCCGGCACCCTGGCGACCTTCACGGCCGTCCTGATGCCGGGCACCTCCGCCACCAACATCGCCGCCGTCACCGGTGTCGGCGCGGTCGCCGCGATCG
Organism: Kitasatospora cinereorecta; assembly: GCF_024172095.1. GTDB lineage: Bacteria > Actinomycetota > Actinomycetes > Streptomycetales > Streptomycetaceae > Kitasatospora > Kitasatospora cinereorecta. The sequence goes on from NZ_JAMZDX010000003.1 coordinate 821,892, forward strand.
GCTTCCTGCCCGCCCTGTCCGCCCGCTTCGCCCGGCTGCCCGTCGGCTTCAGCGCCCCCGGCCAGACCCGTACCCGCGGCAGCAGCTACAGCGAGGAGACCGACCGCTCCGAGGTCGCCCAGTACGAGCGGATCGCCGCCCAGGCCCGCCGCGGCCACGAGGTGCTGGTCGGCCTGGTCGGCGGCTGCGCCGCGACCATCGTCGGCGCCTGCGCGGTGCTCGGCTTCAGCGACCGGTCGCTCGGCGAGCTGCTGGCGCTGGCGATCGGCCTGGCGACCATGCTGCGCGCCCGACTGTTCCGCTACACCGCCCAGGTCTTCGCGCTCACCATCGCGGGCCTGGTCGGCCTCGGGCTGCTGATCCTCGGCCTGTCGCTGAACACCCCGAAGTTCCTGCTGACCGCCGGCACCACCGCGGCCGACCTGCGGACGGTCTGGCTGGCCGCCTCGATCGCGCTCGGCGCCGCGGTGCTCACCGGCATCGCGCTGATCGTGCCGAAGCTCGGCGTCTCGCCGTTCTGGGGCCGCATCCTGGACATGGTCGACAGCCTGACGCTGATCGCCCTGGTGCCGCTGACCCTGGCGGTGCTCGACGTGTACGACCTGGTACGCGGCGTGGCCCCCTGATCCACCCTGGTACCCTTGGTCAGTCCGAGTTCTGTCAGATCCTGTGCCGTCTACCAGGGTCACTCGGCCAAACCCGAAGGAGATGCTGTGGCTCTCGCCGCTGACGTCAAGAAGCAGATCATCGCCGAGTTCGGCCAGAAGGAGGGCGACACCGGTTCCCCCGAGGTCCAGGTGGCCATGCTCTCCCGCCGTATCTCGGACCTGACCGAGCACCTCAAGTTCCACAAGCACGACCACCACTCGCGTCGTGGTCTGCTGATCCTGGTCGGTCAGCGCCGCCGGCTGCTGCAGTACCTGGCCAAGAAGGACATCGAGCGCTTCCGTACCCTGGTCGACCGCCTCGGCATCCGTCGCGGTGCCGCGGGTGGCGCCCGCTGAGACCGCACGTGGGGCGGCTCCCCTTCCCGGGGGAGCCGCCCTTCGGCGCATTCGCCCACCGGGCATTTCCAGCGCGGAGACGCGCGGCGTAATGCCGTGCTCGGTAGGGTGTGAATTTGTAAGGTAAAGGGCATGCCCGCCCTTGCGGGCCAGAAGGCTTCAAACGGAAGCCGCCCGCACCCGGGAGCGTCCACACGCGACCGCCGACCGGAAGGCCGAGAGGCGCCGGTCCTCGGTAGTGGCCGCCGGGAATCCCGTCAGGGGACGACCCGGAGGCTTCGATCGAAGACCGGCCCAGCTGCCCGGGCCACAGGTAGGCAAGCGCAGGGGCGCTCCGCGGGACACGTACGAAAGAGGAGATCTTCCAGGTGGAAGAGAACGTGTTCTACGCCGAGGCCGTCATCGACAACGGCAGCTTCGGCACCCGTACCATCCGCTTCGAGACCGGCCGCCTGGCCCGTCAGGCCGCCGGCTCCGCCGTGGCCTACCTGGACGACGACACCATGGTGCTGTCGGCCACCAGCGCCTCCAAGCAGCCGAAGGAGCACTTCGACTTCTTCCCGCTGACGGTGGACGTCGAGGAGCGGATGTACGCCGCGGGCCGGATCCCCGGCTCGTTCTTCCGTCGCGAGGGCCGGCCCTCCGAGGACGCGATCCTCACCTGCCGCCTGATCGACCGCCCGCTGCGCCCGTCCTTCGTCAAGGGCCTGCGCAACGAGATCCAGGTCGTCGTCACCGTGATGGCGCTCAACCCGGACCACCTGTACGACGTCGTGGCGATCAACGCCGCGTCCGCGTCCACCCAGCTGGCCGGCCTGCCGTTCTCCGGCCCGATCGGCGGCGTCCGCGTCGCGCTGATCAAGGGCCAGTGGGTGGCGTTCCCGACCCACTCCGAGCTCGAGGACGCCGTCTTCGACATGGTCGTGGCCGGCCGCGCGCTGCCGGACGGCGACGTCGCGATCATGATGGTCGAGGCCGAGGCCACCACCCAGACGATCAAGCTCGTCGAGGGCGGCGCCGAGGCGCCGACCGAGGAGGTTGTGGCCGCCGGCCTCGAGGCCGCCAAGCCGTTCATCAAGGTCCTCTGCGCCGCCCAGGCCCAGCTGGCCGCCCAGGCCGCCAAGCCGACCGGCGAGTTCCCGGTCTTCCTGGACTACCAGGACGACGTGCTCGCCGCCCTGACCACCGCGGTCAAGGACGAGCTGGCCCAGGCGCTCACCATCGCCGGCAAGCAGGAGCGCCAGAACGAGCTGGACCGCATCAAGGCGATCGCCGCCGACAAGCTGCTCCCGGAGTTCGAGGGCCGCGAGAAGGAGATCAGCGCCGCCTACAACGCGCTGACCAAGAAGATCGTCCGCGAGCGCGTCATCAAGGACAAGGTCCGCATCGACGGCCGCGGTGTCACCGACATCCGCACCCTGGCCGCCGAGGTCGAGGCCATCCCGCGCGTCCACGGCTCGGCCCTGTTCGAGCGCGGCGAGACCCAGATCCTGGGCGTCACCACGCTGAACATGCTGCGCATGGAGCAGCAGCTCGACACCCTCTCCCCGGAGACCCGTCGGCGCTACATGCACAACTACAACTTCCCGCCGTACTCGGTCGGCGAGACCGGCCGCGTCGGTTCGCCGAAGCGCCGCGAGATCGGCCACGGCGCGCTGGCCGAGCGGGCGATCCTGCCCGTGCTGCCGACCCGCGAGGAGTTCCCCTACGCGATCCGCCAGGTCTCCGAGGCGCTCGGCTCCAACGGCTCCACCTCGATGGGCTCGGTCTGCGCCTCCACCATGTCGCTGCTGAACGCCGGTGTGCCGCTGAAGGCCGCCGTCGCCGGTATCGCCATGGGCCTGATCTCCCAGGAGATCGACGGTGAGACCCACTACGTGACCCTCACCGACATCCTCGGCGCCGAGGACGCGTACGGCGACATGGACTTCAAGGTCGCCGGTACCCGCGGCTTCATCACCGCCCTCCAGCTGGACACCAAGCTGAACGGCATCCCGGCGTCGGTGCTGGCCGCCGCGCTGAAGCAGGCCAAGGACGCCCGCCTGCACATCCTCGACGTGATGAACGAGGCCATCGACACTCCGGACGAGATGTCGCAGTACGCCCCGCGCATCATCACGATCAAGATCCCGGTGGACAAGATCGGTGAGGTCATCGGCCCCAAGGGCAAGATGATCAACCAGATCCAGGAGGACACCGGCGCCGAGATCACGATCGAGGACGACGGCACCATCTACATCGGTGCCTCCGACGGTCCGGCCGCCGAGGCCGCCCGCACCACGATCAACCAGATCGCCAACCCGACCATGCCGGAGGTCGGCGAGCGCTACCTGGGCACCGTGGTGAAGACCACGACCTTCGGTGCGTTCGTGTCGCTGATGCCGGGCAAGGACGGTCTGCTGCACATCTCGCAGATCCGCAAGCTGGCCGGTGGCAAGCGCGTGGAGAACGTCGAGGACGTGCTCGCGGTCGGCGCCAAGGTGCAGGTCGAGATCGCCGAGATCGACCCGCGCGGCAAGCTGTCGCTCGTCCCGGTGATCGAGGGCGAGGAGAGCGGCGAGACCGCCGCCGAGTAATGCGCTGAGCGCACCGACAGGGGCGCGAGGAACTGCGCGACCAGCCCGGCATCCCGCCACGGCTGGTCGGGCGCGCAGTTCCTCGCGCCCCTGGGCACTGCATGGCGAGCTTGTATGGAGGAAACCCCCGTGGCCCAAGTCCCGGCCGCGCGCCAGCGCCCCGGCACCACCCGGACCCTGCTGAAGGGCGTCGACGGCGCCGGAACCGTCCGCCGCACCGTCCTGCCCGGCGGCCTGCGCGTCGTCACCGAGACCCTGCCCACGGTGCGCTCCGCCACCTTCGGCATCTGGGTCGGCGTCGGCTCCCGGGACGAGACCCCGGTGCTGAACGGCGCCACGCACTACCTGGAGCACCTGCTCTTCAAGGGCACCGCCCGGCGCGGGGCGCTGGAGATCTCGGCCGCCCTGGACGCGGTCGGCGGCGAGATGAACGCGTTCACCGCCAAGGAGAACACCTGCTACTACGCGCGGGTGCTCGACACCGACCTGCCGCTGGCCATCGACGTGGTCTGCGACATGCTCACCGGCTCGCTGATCCGCCCTGAGGACGTGGAGGCCGAACGCGGCGTCATCCTCGAGGAGATGGCGATGGCCGAGGACGACCCGGGCGACGTGGTCCACGACCTGTTCGCCCGGACGATCTTCGGCAGCGGTCCGCTCGGCCGCCCGATCCTCGGCACCCAGGAGACCGTCACCGCGCTCACCCGGGACCAGATCGCCGGCTTCTACCACCGCCGCTACCGCCCCGAGAACCTGGTCGTCGCGGCCGCCGGCAACCTCGACCACCGCGCCGTGGTCAAGCTGGTCGAGCAGGCCTTCGCACCCGTCCTGGCCAAGTCCACCGGCCACCCCGCCGAGGTCCGCCAGGGCGTCAAGGCGGTCCGTACGGCCGGCCAGGTCGCCGTCCTCAACCGGCCCACCGAGCAGGCCCACCTGGTCCTCGGCACCCCCGGCGTGCCCCGGCACGACGAGCGCCGCTGGGCCATGGGCGTGCTCAACGCCGCCCTCGGCGGCGGCATGAGCTCCCGCCTCTTCCAGGAGGTCCGGGAGAAGCGCGGCCTGGCCTACTCGGTCTACTCCTACTCCTCCTCCTACGCCGACACCGGCCTCTTCGGCATCTACGCCGGCTGCCAGCCCAAGCGGGTCGAGGAGGTGCTCAAGATCTGCCGCGAGGAGCTCGCCCGGGTGGTCGAGGAGGGCATCACCGAGGAGGAGCTGCACCGCGCCATCGGCCAGCTCTCCGGCTCCACCGTGCTCGGCATGGAGGACACCGGCTCGCTGATGAACCGCATCGGCAAGGCCGAGATCTCCTACGGCCACCACCTCTCGGTGGACGAGATGCTGGAGAAGATGGCCGCGGTGACCCTGGACGACGTCCACGCCGTCGCCCGTGATGTGCTGGGTGCCCACCGGCCCTCGCTGGCCCTGATCGGTCCGATCACCGACCGGCGCGCCGCCAAGCTCGCCGACCTGCTGGTCTGAAGGGAAAACTCGACATGACGCTGCGTGTCGCCGTGATCGGCGCCAAGGGCCGGATCGGTGCCGAGGCGGTCCGGGCGGTCGAGGCCGCCCCCGACCTGGAGCTGGTCGCCGCCCTCGGGCGCGACTCCAAGCTCGGCGAACTCGTCGACGCGCGCGTCGACGTCGCCGTGGAACTCACCCACCCCGACTCGGTGATGGGCAACCTGGAGTACTGCCTGGCCAACGGCATCCACGTGGTCACCGGCACCACCGGCTGGACCGACGAGCGCCTGGCCACCGTCCGCGGCTGGCTGGCCGCCGCGCCCGCCACCGGCCTGCTGATCGCGCCGAACTTCTCCATCGGCGCCGTCCTCGGCATGCAGTTCGCCCAGAAGGCGGCCCGGTACTTCGAGTCGGTCGAGGTGGTCGAACTCCACCACGACCGCAAGGCCGACGCTCCCAGCGGCACCGCCACCCGCACCGCGCAGCTGATCGCCGCCGCCCGCGAGGAGGCCGGGCGCCCGCGCCAGCAGGACCCGACCACCCACGAGCTGCCCGGCGCCCGCGGCGCCGACGTGGACGGCGTCCCGGTGCACGCGGTCCGGCTGCGCGGCCTGCTGGCCCACCAGGAAGTCCTGTTCGGCGACACCGGCGAGACCCTGACCATCCGGCACGACTCGCTGCACCACAGCTGCTTCATGCCGGGCATCCTGTTGGGCGTCCGGAAGATCGGCGACCACCCGGGCCTCACCTTCGGTCTCGAGCACTTCCTGGACCTCTGAGATGACCTCGCGCACCGGCTTCTTCATCCTCGGCGGCGCCCTGCTGCTGGTCTCCCTGATCTGCATAGGGGAGGGCGTCCAACTGGTCGCCACCGGCAAGCCGCTCGGCATCGGCATGGGCCTCTCGGCCTTCGTCATCCCCCCGATCGGCGTCTGGTTCCTCCGCCAGACCGTCCGCTTCGGCCGGGCCAGCGAGCGCCTCGCCAAGCAGCTGGAGGCCGAGGGCGGCCTGCCCGTCGACGAGCTGAAGCGCACCGGCGGCGGCCGGATCGACCGGGCCTCCGCCGACGCCGTCTTCGCCCGCCGCAAGGCCGAGGCCGAGGCCGACCCGGGCGACTGGCGCAACTTCTTCCGCCTGGCCGTCGCCTACGCGGACGCCGGCGACACCCCGCGCGCCCGCAAGGCCATGCAGCACGCGATCAAGCTGCACGGCACCACCGAACCCGCAAGGAGCACCGCGTGACCGAGGAACCGACGACTCCGACCTTCCGCAGCGACGTCACGGTCGACCTGGTCCGCAGCGCCGCGGCCGACTCGGACGTCATCTGGGCCGCCCGGGTCTCCACCTCCGGCGAGCAGTCCCTCGAGGCGCTCCAGCAGGACCCGGAGAAGTCCAAGGGCCTGATCAACTACCTGATGCGGGACCGTCACGGCACCCCCTTCGAGCACAACTCGATGACCTTCTTCATCAGCGCGCCGATCTTCGTCTTCCGCGAGTTCCACCGCCACCGCAGCGGCTGGTCCTACAACGAGGAGAGCGGCCGCTACCGCGAGCTCGAGCCGGTCTTCTACGTCCCCGGCGCCGAGCGACGCCTGGTCCAGCAGGGCAAGCCCGGCCGCTACGAGTTCGTCGCCGGCACCCCGGAGCAGCACAAGGTCACCGTCGAGGCGATGGAGGACTCCTACCGGAAGTCCTACGAGTCCTACCGGGAGATGCTCGAGGCCGGCGTCGCCCGCGAGGTCGCCCGCGCCGTGCTGCCGGTCGGCCTGTTCTCCTCGATGTACGCCACCTGCAACGCCCGCTCGCTGATGCACTTCCTGTCGCTGCGCACCAAGCGCGACAACGCCGCCGTCCCCTCCTTCCCGCAGCGGGAGATCGAGATGGTCGCCGAGCAGATGGAGGAGCAGTGGTCCCGGCTGATGCCGCTCACCCATGCGGCCTTCGAGAAGCACGGCCGGGTCGCGCCCTGACCTGCGCCGATGGGCATCCGGGCTGACTGCCCGGCATGTCTGGATTGCGGCTTCCACGGCCGCTTCATACGCTCAGGACACGGATTCCGGTGCTGCTTGAACCCCCGAGCATGCAGCACCGGAATCCCATGTCCGGCCCGGTGCGCGGGGGTCATCGCTGTCCAAACCCTGGACCTGGGTGACTGTTCCCCACCGTCCTACGAGTAGTTTTGGACACATGGCTCCGACCTCCACCCCCCAGACGCCCTTCGGCCGGGTGCTGACCGCGATGGTCACCCCGTTCACCGCCGACGGCGCGCTCGACCTCGACGGCGCCCAGCGCCTCGCCGCGCACCTCGTGGACTCCGGCAACGACGGCTTGGTGCTCAACGGCACCACCGGCGAATCCCCGACCACCAGCGACGCGGAGAAGGCCCAGCTGGTACGGGCCGTGGTCGAGGCCGTGGGGGACCGGGCCCACGTGGTCACCGGGGTCGGCACCAACGACACCCACCACAGCGTCGAGCTGGCCCGCCAGGCCGAGGCCGCCGGCGCCCACGGCCTGCTGGCCGTCACCCCGTACTACAGCAAGCCCCCGCAGGAGGGGCTGTACCGGCACACCGTCGCCATCGCCGACGCCACCGAACTGCCGGTCATGCTCTACGACATCCCCGGCCGCAGCGCCGTCGCGCTCTCCCACGAGACCCTGGTCCGGCTCGGCGAGCACCCGCGGATCGTCGCCAACAAGGACGCCAAGGGCGATGTCGGCGCGGCCGCCTGGGCCATCGCCCGCTCCGGCCTCGCCTGGTACTCCGGCGACGACATCCTGACCCTGCCGCTGCTCTCGGTCGGAGCCGTCGGCGTGGTCAGCGTGGTCGGCCACGTGGTCGCGGGCGAGCTGCGCACCATGATCGACGCCTTCACCGCCGGCGACATCGCCAAGGCCACCTCGATCCACCAGGAACTGCTGCCGGTCTTCAGCGGTATGTTCCGCACCCAGGGCGTCATCCTCAGCAAGGCCGCGCTGAACCTCCAGGGCCACCCGGCCGGACCGCTCCGGCTCCCGCTGATCTCCGCCACGGACGAGGAGATCGCCCGCCTGAAGGAGGATCTCGCCGCCGGCGGGGTACACCTGTAACAACGACACACGTGCGCGTCCCGGCTCGCCGGACCCTCCCGGGTCTGCCGCTGGACCGGATCGTAGACGCGAAGCACTCGGTAGATGGGTAACAACGATGGACGCACGCCATATGTCGTCGGGGAGCACCCCCGGGCATATGGCGTGCGTCGTGAGGAGAGTCTTTTGAGTCACCCGCACCCCGAACTCGGCGCCCCGCCCGCACTGAAGGAGGGCGCCCTCCGCATCACTCCGCTCGGCGGCCTCGGCGAGATCGGCCGCAACATGACGGTCCTCGAGTACGGCGACCGCATCCTGATCATCGACTGCGGCGTGCTCTTCCCCGAGGACGAGCAGCCCGGCGTCGACCTGATCCTCCCGGACTTCACCTACATCCGGGACCGCCTCGACAAGATCGACGGCATCGTCCTGACCCACGGGCACGAGGACCACATCGGTGCCGTCCCGTACCTGCTCCGGGAGAACCCGGACATCCCGCTGATCGGCTCGAAGCTCACCCTCGCCCTGATCGAGGCCAAGCTCGCCGAGCACCGCATCCGCCCGTACGTCCTGGAGGTCGCCGAGGGCGACCGCGAGCGGATCGGCCCCTTCGACTGCCAGTTCATCGCGGTCAACCACTCCATCCCGGACGCGCTGGCCGTCGCCGTCCGCACCGCGGCCGGCATGGTCGTCGCCACCGGTGACTTCAAGATGGACCAGCTCCCGCTGGACGGCCGGCTGACCGACCTGCCCACCTTCGCCAAGCTGGCCGAGGAGGGCATGGACCTGCTGCTGGTGGACTCCACCAACGCCGAGGTCCCCGGCTTCATCCCGCACGAGCGCGACATCTCGGCGGCCCTGCGCAACGTCTTCGCCAACGCCGACCGCCGGATCATCGTCGCGTCGTTCGCCAGCCACGTGCACCGCATCCAGCAGGTGCTGGACGCCGCCCACGAGTACAAGCGCAAGGTCGCCTTCGTCGGCCGTTCGATGGTGCGCAACATGGGCATCGCGCGGGACCTCGGCTACCTCAAGGTGCCCGGCAACCTGATCGTCGACGTCAAGACCCTGGACGACCTCCCCGAGAAGGAGGTCGTGCTGATCTGCACCGGCTCGCAGGGCGAGCCGATGGCCGCCCTCTCCCGGATGGCCAACCGCGACCACCAGATCCGGATCGTCGACGGCGACACCGTGGTGCTCGCCTCCTCGCTCATCCCGGGCAACGAGAACGCGGTGTACCGGGTCATCAACGGCCTGACCCGCTGGGGCGCCAAGGTCGTCCACAAGGGCAACGCCAAGGTGCACGTCTCCGGCCACGCCTCGGCCGGCGAGCTGCTCTACTTCTTCAACATCTGCAAGCCGAAGAACCTGATGCCCGTCCACGGCGAGTGGCGCCATCTGCGGGCCGCGGCCGACCTGGGCATCGCCACCGGTGTGCCGCGCAATCGCGTGGTCATCGCCGAGGACGGCGTCTGCGTCGACCTCGAGAAGGGCGTCGCCCGGATCGTCGGCAAGGTCCAGGCCGGCTACGTGTACGTGGACGGCTCGTCCGTCGGCGACATCACCGAGGCCTCGCTGAAGGACCGCCGGATCCTCGGCGAGGAGGGCTTCATCTCGGTCTTCGTGGTGGTCGACTCGGCCAACGGCAAGATCGTGAGCGGTCCGACCGTCCAGGCCCGCGGCTCCGGCATCGACGACGGCGCGTTCGCCGCGGTGGTGGCCAAGCTGGAGGAGGCCCTGACCCGTTCGGCGAACGAGGGCGTCCTGGAGGTCCGTCAGGTGCAGCAGCTCGTCCGCCGCACCCTCGGCAAGTGGGTGGCGGACAACTACCGCCGCCGGCCGATGATCCTCCCGGTCGTCGTCGAGGTCTGACCGGCCCGATTTGACCTGGGGCAGCTCGGTGCGTAATGTTCTCCGAGTTGCCCCACGGTCGTGCGGCTTCGCTCCGGAAATCGAATTCGTTCGAGCGGGAGCGGGGAAAACAGGCCGAGAAACTCTGATAGAGTTCGGGAGCGCCGAAAGGCGAAAGCAAATCAGGGAAAAAGCGGAAACGCTGATCTGATAAGCTGGAAACACGGAAGAACGAAGCGCCCGGAGGGCCCGCTGGAAGGCGGTCCGAAGGAAGTGTCCGTTCCTTGAGAACTCAACAGCGTGCCAAAAGTCAACGCCAGATATGTTGACATCCCCGGCCCCGGATTTTCTGGGGTTGGAGATTCCTTTTGAAATAACACTAGCGAGGACGCAGTGCGCGGGGCCGCCCTATTCCGGTGGTTGCCGTGCCGCTCTTTCGCGGGTGTGGACCCGATTACGGGTTGACATTCACGGAGAGTTTGATCCTGGCTCAGGACGAACGCTGGCGGCGTGCTTAACACATGCAAGTCGAACGGTGAAGCCCTTCGGGGTGGATCAGTGGCGAACGGGTGAGTAACACGTGGGAAATCTGCCCTGCACTCTGGGACAAGCCTTGGAAACGAGGTCTAATACCGGATATGACCTTCCTCTGCATGGGGGTTGGTGGAAAGCTCCGGCGGTGCAGGATGATCCCGCGGCCTATCAGCTTGTTGGTGGGGTAATGGCCTACCAAGGCGACGACGGGTAGCCGGCCTGAGAGGGCGACCGGCCACACTGGGACTGAGACACGGCCCAGACTCCTACGGGAGGCAGCAGTGGGGAATATTGCACAATGGGCGAAAGCCTGATGCAGCGACGCCGCGTGAGGGATGACGGCCTTCGGGTTGTAAACCTCTTTCAGCAGGGAAGAAGCGCAAGTGACGGTACCTGCAGAAGAAGCACCGGCTAACTACGTGCCAGCAGCCGCGGTAATACGTAGGGTGCGAGCGTTGTCCGGAATTATTGGGCGTAAAGAGCTCGTAGGCGGCCTGTCGCGTCGGATGTGAAAGCCCGGGGCTTAACCCCGGGTCTGCATTCGATACGGGCAGGCTAGAGTGTGGTAGGGGAGATCGGAATTCCTGGTGTAGCGGTGAAATGCGCAGATATCAGGAGGAACACCGGTGGCGAAGGCGGATCTCTGGGCCATTACTGACGCTGAGGAGCGAAAGCGTGGGGAGCGAACAGGATTAGATACCCTGGTAGTCCACGCCGTAAACGTTGGGAACTAGGTGTTGGCGACATTCCACGTCGTCGGTGCCGCAGCTAACGCATTAAGTTCCCCGCCTGGGGAGTACGGCCGCAAGGCTAAAACTCAAAGGAATTGACGGGGGCCCGCACAAGCAGCGGAGCATGTGGCTTAATTCGACGCAACGCGAAGAACCTTACCAAGGCTTGACATACACCGGAAACTGGTAGAGATATCAGCCCCCTTGTGGTCGGTGTACAGGTGGTGCATGGTTGTCGTCAGCTCGTGTCGTGAGATGTTGGGTTAAGTCCCGCAACGAGCGCAACCCTTGTTCTGTGTTGCCAGCGAGTAATGTCGGGGACTCACAGGAGACTGCCGGGGTCAACTCGGAGGAAGGTGGGGACGACGTCAAATCATCATGCCCCTTATGTCTTGGGCTGCACACGTGCTACAATGGTCGGTACAAAGGGCTGCGATGCCGCGAGGCGGAGCGAATCCCAAAAAGCCGGCCTCAGTTCGGATTGGGGTCTGCAACTCGACCCCATGAAGTTGGAGTTGCTAGTAATCGCAGATCAGCATGCTGCGGTGAATACGTTCCCGGGCCTTGTACACACCGCCCGTCACGTCACGAAAGTCGGTAACACCCGAAGCCGGTGGCCTAACCCGTAAGGGGAGGAGCCGTCGAAGGTGGGACCAGCGATTGGGACGAAGTCGTAACAAGGTAGCCGTACCGGAAGGTGCGGCTGGATCACCTCCTTTCTAAGGAGCACATGGCCGAATGCGAGCGAATGCCTCGCACGGTTGCTCATGGGTGGAACGTTGACTATTCGGCACACTCGAGGATGACCGCCAGTACTGCCCTTCGGGGCGTGGAACGCGGGATCGGATTCGGTTGTGTCGGGCACGTTGTTGGGTCCTGAGGGAACGGAAGTTGCCTCATGGAGTGCCGGTCCCATGCCTGTTCGGGTGGGTGTCTGGTCGTTGTTTGAGAACTGCACAGTGGACGCGAGCATCTGTGGCCAAGTTTTTAAGGGCGCACGGTGGATGCCTTGGCACCAGGAACCGATGAAGGACGTGGGAGGCCGCGATAGGCCCCGGGGAGCTGTCAACCGAGCTTTGATCCGGGGGTGTCCGAATGGGGAAACCCGGCAGTCGTCATGGGCTGTCACCCATACCTGAACACATAGGGTATGTGGAGGGAACGCGGGGAAGTGAAACATCTCAGTACCCGCAGGAAGAGAAAACAACCGTGATTCCGGGAGTAGTGGCGAGCGAAACCGGATGAGGCTAAACCCGAGTGGTGTGAGACCCGGCAGGGGTTGCCACTTGGGGGTCGTGGGAGTGAGCTTGATCGGTCTGCCGGCCGGTCGGCGAGTCAGAAACCGTTGGTGTAGTCGAAGGACATGCGAAAGGTCCGGCGTAGAGGGTAAGACCCCCGTAGACGAAACATCAGCGGCTTGCTTGCTCATTTCCCAAGTAGCACGGGGCCCGAGAAATCCCGTGTGAATCTGGCGGGACCACCCGCTAAGCCTAAATATTCCCTGGTGACCGATAGCGGATAGTACCGTGAGGGAATGGTGAAAAGTACCGCGGGAGCGGAGTGAAATAGTACCTGAAACCGTGTGCCTACAAGCCGTGGGGGCAGTCTTCGGACTGTGACTGCGTGCCTTTTGAAGAATGAGCCTGCGAGTTTGCGGTGTGTAGCGAGGTTAACCCGTGTGGGGTAGCCGTAGCGAAAGCGAGTCCGAATAGGGCGTTTGAGTTGCATGCCCAAGACCCGAAGCGGAGTGATCTAGCCATGGGCAGGTTGAAGCGCGGGTAAGACCGCGTGGAGGACCGAACCCACCAGGGTTGAAAACCTGGGGGATGACCTGTGGTTAGGGGTGAAAGGCCAATCAAACTCCGTGATAGCTGGTTCTCCCCGAAATGCATTTAGGTGCAGCGTCGCGTGTTTCTTGCCGGAGGTAGAGCACTGGATAGGCGATGGGCCTCACCGGGTTACTGACCTTAGCCAAACTCCGAATGCCGGTAAGTGAGAGCGCGGCAGTGAGACTGTGGGGGATAAGCTCCATGGTCGAGAGGGAAACAGCCCAGAACACCGACTAAGGTCCCCAAGCGTGTGCTAAGTGGGAAAGGATGTGGAGTCGCAGAGACAACCAGGAGGTTGGCTTAGAAGCAGCCACCCTTGAAAGAGTGCGTAATAGCTCACTGGTCAAGTGATTCCGCGCCGACAATGTAGCGGGGCTCAAGCACATCACCGAAGTCGTGTCATTGCAGCAATAGGGCCAACGCCCGCTGTGATGGGTAGGGGAGCGTCGTGTGCCGGGTGAAGCAGCCGAGGAATCGAGTTGTGGACGGTTCACGAGTGAGAATGCAGGCATGAGTAGCGATACAAGAGTGGGAAACTCTTGCGCCGATTGACCAAGGGTTCCTGGGTCAAGCTGATCTGCCCAGGGTAAGTCGGGACCTAAGGCGAGGCCGACAGGCGTAGTCGATGGACAACGGGTTGATATTCCCGTACCCGCTTTGAAGCGCCAACGCTGAACCCTCTGATGCTAAGCCCGTGAAGCCGGCCCGGAGTCTTCGGACAAAGGGACGTGGTGGAGCCGGTGACCCAACGGGGTATTAGGTGAGCGATGGGGTGACGCAGGAAGGTAGTCCAGCCCGGGCGGTGGTAGTCCCGGGGTAAGGGTGTAGGACGAACGGTAGGCAAATCCGCCGTTCACATAGTCTGAGACCTGATGCCGAGCCGATTGTGGTGAAGTGGATGATCCTATGCTGTCGAGAAAAGCCTCTAGCGAGTTTCATGGCGGCCCGTACCCCAAACCGACTCAGGTGGTCAGGTAGAGAATACCGAGGCGTTCGGGTGAACTGTGGTTAAGGAACTCGGCAAAATGCCCCCGTAACTTCGGGAGAAGGGGGGCCATTGCTGGTGACGGGACTTGCTCCCCGAGCTGGTGGTGGCCGCAGAGACCAGCGAGAAGCGACTGTTTACTAAAAACACAGGTCCGTGCGAAGCCGTAAGGCGATGTATACGGACTGACGCCTGCCCGGTGCTGGAACGTTAAGGGGACCGGTTAGTCTAGTTTCGACTAGGCGAAGCTGAGAACTTAAGCGCCAGTAAACGGCGGTGGTAACTATAACCATCCTAAGGTAGCGAAATTCCTTGTCGGGTAAGTTCCGACCTGCACGAATGGCGTAACGACTTCTCGACTGTCTCAACCACAGGCCCGGTGAAATTGCATTACGAGTAAAGATGCTCGTTTCGCGCAGCAGGACGGAAAGACCCCGGGACCTTTACTATAGCTTGATATTGGTGTTCGGTTCGGCTTGTGTAGGATAGGTGGGAGACTGTGAAGCGGCAACGCCAGTTGTCGTGGAGTCGACGTTGAAATACCACTCTGGTCGTGCTGGATGTCTAACCTGGGTCCGTGATCCGGATCAGGGACAGTGTCTGGTGGGTAGTTTAACTGGGGCGGTTGCCTCCTAAAGAGTAACGGAGGCGCCCAAAGGTTCCCTCAGCCTGGTTGGCAATCAGGTGTTGAGTGTAAGTGCACAAGGGAGCTTGACTGTGAGACTGACGGGTCGAGCAGGTACGAAAGTAGGGACTAGTGATCCGGCGGTGGCTTGTGGAAGCGCCGTCGCTCAACGGATAAAAGGTACCCCGGGGATAACAGGCTGATCTTCCCCAAGAGTCCATATCGACGGGATGGTTTGGCACCTCGATGTCGGCTCGTCGCATCCTGGGGCTGGAGTAGGTCCCAAGGGTTGGGCTGTTCGCCCATTAAAGCGGTACGCGAGCTGGGTTTAGAACGTCGTGAGACAGTTCGGTCCCTATCCGCTGTGCGCGTAGGAGTGTTGAGAAGGGCTGTCCCTAGTACGAGAGGACCGGGACGGACGAACCTCTGGTGTGCCAGTTGTTCTGCCAAGGGCATGGCTGGTTGGCTACGTTCGGGAGGGATAACCGCTGAAAGCATCTAAGCGGGAAGCCTGCTTCGAGATGAGCACTCCCACCTCCTTGAGAGGGTAAGGCTCCCAGTAGACGACTGGGTTGATAGGCCGGATATGGAAGCCTCGTGAGGGGTGGAGTTGACCGGTACTAATAGGCCGAGGGCTTGTCCTCAGTTGCTCGCGTCCACTGTGTTGTTCTGAAACAACGACCGCCCTGCCGGCGGGTCGACAGTTTCATAGTGTTTCGGTGGTCATAGCGTGAGGGAAACGCCCGGTTACATTCCGAACCCGGAAGCTAAGCCTCACAGCGCCGATGGTACTGCAGGGGGGACCCTGTGGGAGAGTAGGACGCCGCCGAACAATTCTTCAGAAATAGCCCCTCCCGGGGAGACCCGGGAGGGGCTTTTCGCATTTCCGGGCCCCGCCGCAGGCGGTCGGCCGGGGGTTTCTTCCGCCGGGTGAAGATTCGTTGCCTCCGCCGGGCCGCGCTGGAACGCTTGTCCTCGTGAGCCAATTCGAGCGCCTTGTGGGCCGCCTGCACGTCGATCTGCGACGTGTGGCGAGCGCGATCTGTGCCGTCGCCGGTCGCTGACCTCCCCTGCCCTTCGCTCCGCTTCCTGCTCCGCTCCGTCTGAGTCCGATCGCCGCCCGTCCGGGTCGAGTCGCCGTGTCGCTCGCCCGCGGGACGGGTCGTGCGTTCCCTCTTCCCCGTTCACCGCCCGTCCGCGCTTCCTGTGCCCGGACGGGGGTTCCGTTGCCGTACCCGGACCTCCGAGGACCCGCCATGGCCGTTGCCACGTCCCGACGTCACTTCCTCTCCCTCGCCGCCGTGGGCGTCGCCGCTGCCGCCTGCGGGCAGGCGACCGCCTCGGGCGGTGGCGGGGGCGAGACCAGGAAACTCAGATACCAGGGGTGGGCGGGGCAGGTGATCCTGCCCGAACTGGCCGAGGACCTGGGCTACTTCGGCGATGTGAAGCTGGAGTGGGTCGGCAACACGATCAGCGGTCCGCAGGACATCCAGTCGGCGGCGACCGGGCAGATCGACTTCGGCGGGGCGTTCAACGGCGCGGTGGTGAAGCTGATCGCGGCCGGGGCGCCGGTGAAGGCGGTGATCAGCTACTACGGCGTCGACGAGCAGAGCTACAGCGGCTACTACGTGCTGGAGGACAGCCCGATCCGCTCGGCGCGCGACCTGATCGGCAAGAAGGTCGGGATGAACACCCTGGGCGCGCACTCCGAGGCGATGCTCGACATCTACCTGCAGCGCAACGGCCTGTCGGCCGCCGAGATCGGCAAGGTGGAGCCGACGGTCATCCCGCCGGTGAACACCGAACAGACCCTGCGGCAGCGGCAGATCGAGGTCGGGGTGCTGGGCGGGATCCTGCGGGACAAGGCGTTGGCCGCCGGCGGGGTCCGCTCGCTGTTCAGCGACTTCGACCTGTTGGGGCGCTTCAGCGCGGGCACGTACGTGGTCACCGAACGCTTCCTGAAGCAGAACCCGGGCACGGCCCGGACCTTCGTCACGGGGGTGGCGAAGGCGATCGAGTGGTCGCGGACCACGCCGCGGGAGGAGGTGATCGCCCGCAGTACGCGGATCATCGAGAAGCGCGGCCGCTCCGAGGACACCAGCTCGCTGAAGTACTGGAAGTCCACGGGTGTGGCGGAGACCGCGGGCCGGATCACCGACGAGGAGTTCCGGCTCTGGATCGACTGGCTGGTGCAGCACGGCGATCTGAAGGCCGGCCAGGTGAAGCCGGGGGACCTGTACACCAATGAGTTCAACGGGTACGCGGCATGAGCGCCGGGATCGAGTTCCGCGGGGTGTCCAAGGTCTTCCCGGTGCGTGGCGGCGACGAGTTGACGGCTGTCGACGGGATCGACCTGGAGATCGCGGCCGGCGAGTTCGCGGTGCTGGTCGGGCCGAGCGGCTGCGGCAAGTCGACGCTGCTCGACCTGGTCGGCGGTCTGACCGTGCCGTCCGCCGGCGAGATCCTGCTGGACGGGCGGCCGGTGCGCGGCCCGGGGCCGGACCGTTCGACGGTCTTCCAGCAGTACGCGCTGCTGCCGTGGCGGACCGCGCAGGGCAATGTCGAGTTCGGCCTGGAGGCGATCGGGGTGCCGCGCCGGCTGCGGCGGGCGCGGGCCCGGGAGTACCTGGAGCTGGTGGGCCTGGCCGGGTTCGAGGAGCGGCATCCGCACGAGCTGTCGGGCGGGATGCGGCAGCGGGTGGCGATCGCCCGCAGCCTGGCGTACGACCCCGAGGTGCTGTTGATGGACGAGCCGTTCGCGGCGCTGGACGCGCAGACCCGGGAGTCGCTCCAGGAGGAGCTGCTGCGGATCTGGCGGCGGACCGGGAAGACGGTGCTGTTCATCACCCACGGCATCGAGGAGGCGGTCTACCTGGGCCAGCGGGTGGCGGTGATGACCTCGCGGCCCGGGCGGGTGAAGGCGGTGGTGCCGATCGAGCTGCCGGACCGGGCGGCCGACCGCGACCTGCGCTCCAGCCCGGAGTTCGCCCGCTACCGGCACGAGATCTGGAGCCTGCTGCACGACGAGGTCAGCCGGGCGCAGCAGTGGGAGAGGGAGGTGGGTCGGGTATGAGCACGGAACTCGGGGTCCGCTCGGCGGTGGTGGTGGCGCCGCCGGTGGTGGACCGGAAGGTCCGGCAGCGGCGGTCGTGGCTGCCGGCGCTGCTGCGGACGGTGGTCGGCCGGAGTGCGGCGATCGTGGTGCTGCTGGCGGTGTGGGAGGCGGCGCCGCGGCTGGGGCTGGTGGACCGGACCTTCCTGCCGCCGTTGAGCGAGGTGCTGCGGGCCTGGTGGGGGCTGCTGGACGGGGGCCGGCTGGGGGAGAACGCGCGGGCGAGCCTGGTCCGTTCGTTCAGCGGGTTCGGTCTGGCGGTGGGGATCGGGGTGCCGCTGGGCCTGCTGATCGGCTGGTACCGGCCGCTGGCGGAGCTGTTGAGCCCGCTGTTGGAGCTGTTCCGCAACACGGCCGCGTTGGCGCTGCTGCCGGTGTTCGTGCTGGTGCTGGGGATCGGCGAGACCTCGAAGATCGCGATCGTGCTGTACGCGTGCCTGTGGCCGATCCTGCTGAACACCATCAGCGCGGTCCGCACGGTCGATCCGACGCTGTTGCGCCTGGCCCGCTCGCTCGACCTGTCGCCGCTGCGGCTGTTCCAGAAGGTGATCCTGCCGGCCTCGGTGCCGGTGGTGTTCACCGGGATCCGGCTGGCCGGGGCGGTGTCGATCCTGGTGCTGGTGGCGGCCGAAATGGTGGGCGCCAAGGCCGGGTTGGGCTATCTGATCAACGCCTCCCAATACAACTTCGCGATCCCGCAGATGTACGCGGGGATCCTCACGATCTCGGTGATCGGCGTGGCGTTCAACCAGCTGCTGCTGGCGATCGAGCGCCGTCTCACCGCCTGGCGGCCCGGGCCGCCGACTTCCTGATCACCTTCCGTCCATCTCCTGAGAAGGGACAACCACGTCATGACCGGTTTCGAACTGCACCGGATCGGCGGCCGGATCGGCGCCGAGGTCACCGGCCTCGACCTCGCGCAGCCGCTCGACGAGAAGACGGTGACGGGCCTGAACGAGGCGCTGGTCGCCCACAAGGCGCTGTTCTTCCGCGGCCAGCGGCTGGAGGACGAGGACCAGCTGCGCTTCGCCGGCTACTTCGGCCCGCTGACCACCGCCCACCCGACCGTCCCGGCGCTGGACGGGCAGCCCAACGTGCTGCCGGTGGACAGCGAGGAGGGCGGCCGGGCCAACCAGTGGCACACCGACGTCACCTTCGTGCGGACGCCGCCGAAGGCGTCCACGCTGCGCAGCCTGGTGGTGCCCCCGTACGGCGGCAACACGCTGATCGCCAACGCGCAGACGGCGTACGCGGACCTGCCGGAGGAGCTGCGCCGGTGGGTGGACGGGCTGTGGGCCGAGCACACCAACGACTACGACTACGCGCAGGGGAGGGAGTTGGACGCGGCGGAGGCCGAGCGGCGGCGGGTGTTCACCGCGAAGCGGTACCGGACGGCGCACCCGGTGGTGCGGGTGCATCCGGAGAGCGGTGAACGGGGGCTGTTCGTGGGCGGGTTCGCGCAGCGGATCGTGGGGCTGCCGAGCGATGCGTCGCGGGATCTGCTGCGGACCCTGCAGGGGTACGTGACCCGGCCGGAGAACGTGGTGCGCTGGCGCTGGCAGGTGGGTGACCTGGTGCTGTTCGACAACCGGGCCACGCAGCACTATGCGCCGGACGACTACGACGGCCTGCCGCGGCGGCTGCACCGGGTGACGGTCGCGGGTGATGCGCCGGTGGGCGTGTCGGGCGAGGCGAGCTACCTGATCGAGGGTGACGACGCCGGGCACTACACCGGCTGACGCCGGGACGCCGGAAGGGGCTCGGGGACCGCGCGGTCCCCGAGCCCCTTCCGCTTGCCGGTTACGGGTTACGAGTTGCGGGTTACGCGGTCCAGAGGTCCCGGACGGTGGCGGCGAGCTTGCGGCCCTGGGCGCGGCCGGCGTGGGCGGCCGGGGTGCGGACGGCCGGGTCGAGGCCGTTCGGGCCGAAGGCGGCGAGCGCGTCCTCGTCGGGGGTGATGGCGAGGGCCCGGCCGGTGCGCTCCAGCAGGGCGATCTGCTCGGCGAGGGCGGGGTCGGCGCCGGGGGCGACGACCAGGACGGCGTCCTGGCCGGTGAGCAGGTCGGCGTTGTTGGAGGTGCGCAGGGCGCCGTCCATGTAGGTGTGGCCGTCCAGTTCGACCAGCGGCCAGATGCCGGGGACGGCGCAGCTGGCGGCGACGGCCTCGACCAGGCCGACGCCGGAGCTGCGGTCGATGACGCGGTGCTCGCCGCTGTGCACGTCCACGGCGACCACGCCGAGCGGGCGCTCGGGCCACTCGTGGGAGGGGAGCCGGCCGGCGATGACCGCGAGCCGTTCGGCGGCGGTGGCGGCGGTGGGCGCGGTGAGGGCGAGTTCGCCGATCTTGCGGCGCAGGTCGAACGGGTCGGGGTATTCGGCCTGGAGCCGGGCCAGGGTCTGCATCAGCTCGATCATGGCGGTCGGCGAGGGCGCGGCTTCGTGGTTCTGCAGCGCGGGTTCGGCCTGCCGGCGGAAGAGTTCGGCGATCGGCAGGCCGCTGCCGATCTGGGCGGCGACGGTGGAGCCTGCCGAGGTGGCGAGCAGCCGGTCGGCGGTGGCCGCCACGTCCACGCCTTCTTCGGCGAGGCCGGCGAGGACGCCGGTCTCCCAGGCGATCCCCGCCAGCCCGCCGGCTCCGAGTACCAGACCCCGCATCGTGCCACCCCTCACGTCGTGGACGGTCGACTGTTGTCGACTCCGGGCAGCACGATAGTCGGGCCGGTGGGTCAGGCGGCTGCGAACTGCGAAGCGGGGCGGGGCAGTCCGTAGTGTTCACGCAGCGTCCGCCCGGCGTAGTCGGTGCGGAAGAGCCCGCGTCGGCGGAGGATCGGCAGGACGTGGTCGACGAAGTCGGTGAGTCCGTCCGGGAGGATCGGCGGCATGATGTTGAAGCCGTCGGCGGCGCCCTGGGTGAACCAGGTCTCGATGTGGTCGGCGACCTGTTCGGGGGTGCCGATGACGACCTGGTGGCCGCGGCCGCCGCCGAGTCGGCCGACCAGTTGGCGCAGGGTGAGCCGGTCGCGTTCGGCGAGGTCGCGGATCAGCTCGAAGCGGCTCTTGGCGCCGTTGATGGCGGTGACCGGGGGCAGTGGGGGCAGCGGCCGGTCGAGGGGGTGGTCGGTGAGGTCGATGCCGAGGACGCCGGAGAGCACCGAGACGGCCCGGGACGGGTTGATGAGTTCGTCCAACTCCCGGTCGAGGGTGCGGGCTTCGGACTCGGTGGAGCCGAGGACGGGCACCACGCCGGGCAGGATCCGCACGTCTCGGCCGTGGCCGGCGGCCTGGCGCTTGAGGTCGGCGTAGAAGGCCTGGCCCTCGGCGAGGGTCTGCTGGGCGGTGAAGACGGCCTCGGCCCAGCGGGCGGCGAAGGCCTTGCCGCTGGTGGAGGAGCCGGCCTGGACGAGCAGCGGGTGGCCCTGCGGGCTGCGCGGGATGTTGAGCGGGCCGCGGACCCGGAAGTGCTCGCCGGTGTGGTGGATCTCGTGGACGCGGTCGGGGTCGGCGAAGGCGCCGTCGGTACGGTCGAGGAGCAGGGCGCCGTCCTCCCAGCTGTCCCAGAGCGCGGTGGCGACCCGCAGGTACTCCTCGGCGCGCTGGTAGCGGACGGCGTGGGCCTGGTTGGCGTCGCGGCCGAAGTTCTGGGCGGCGCGGTCGCCGGCGGAGGTGACGATGTTCCAGCCGGCGCGGCCGCCGCTGATGTGGTCGAGTGAGGCGAACTGCCGTGCCAGGTTGTACGGTTCGGTGAATCCGGTGGAGACGGTGCCGATCAGGCCGATCCGTTCGGTGGCCACCGCGAGGGCGGTGAGCAGGGTGAGCGGTTCGAAGTGGCTGATCAGGCCCCAGCCGCCGTCGGAGCGGGCCTCGACGCCGTCGGCGAGGAAGACCGAGTCGAAGGCGGCGGCCTCGGCAGCCTGTGCGAGTCGCTGGAAGTGGGTGATGTCGGCGGCCTGCGCGGGGTCGGTGCGCGGGTGGCGCCAGGCGGCCTCGTGGTGGCCGACGCCCATCAGGAAGAGGTTGAAGTGGAGTTGACGGTTCTCGGGCATGGTTCGATCCTCACGGGGCCGGGCGGGGGCGACAACGATTGGCCGCGCCCGCGGAATTAATGCGGTGTTGACCCGCCCGCAGCAGCGGTGCGCAGCTCCATCGGGCGCCGGTAGACGCTGTCCAGGACGCCGGCGCAGGCGGCGACCGCGAGGGCGTCGGTGCCGAAGGAGCCGGCGGTCACCAGGTGGGCGGGCTCGGCCCTGGTGTGGCGCCGGATCTGCTGCCGGGCGTAGTGGCCGAGCTCGGGGGCGGCGGCGAGTCCGGCCTCGGTGAGTACCAGGACGTCGGGGCCGAGGATGTCGAGCAGCAGGGCGGCGGCCGGGGCGATCAGCCGCAGGCGTTCGCGGAACAGCTCCAGCACCCGGGGTTCGCCGGCGGCGGCAAGGGCCATCAGGCGTTCCAGGTCGGGGGCGGGGTGCAGGCCCTGCAGTCGGGCGCGGCGGACCAGGGCGTGGTCGGAGACGGTGGCCTGGAGGCAGCCGGTCCGGCCGCAGGGGCAGGGCTCGGTGGAGCCGGGGACGGGCAGGTGACCGATGTCCCCGGCGCGGGAGCGGCGGCCGCGCAGCACGGTGCCGCCCGCGGCGATGGCGGCGTCGACCACGTTGCCGACGAAGAGGTGGACCAGTTCGGTGGCGCCGGCGGGGGCACCGAACAGCAGCTCGGCGCGAGCCAGGGCGCGGGCGTGGCCGTCGAGGTGGACCGGGAGCCGGGTGGCGCCGGCCAGCAGGTCGCGGACGGGGACGTCGTGCCAGCCGAGCGGGGTGTGTTCGACCACGGTGCCGTGCTCGGTGTCGACCCAGCCGCCGGTGACCACGCCGAGGCCGAGGACGGGTCGTCCGGCGGCGCGCCGGGTGGTGAAGCCGGGCAGGTGGGCGCGGACGGTGCGGAGCACGGTGCGGGCGTCGCCCTGGCGGGGGAGCCGTTCCCGGGCGACCACCCGGCCGCGCAGGTCGAGCAGGGCGAAGGTGAGCCAGGGGACACCGATGTGGACGCCGGCGGCGAGGTGGCCGCGAGTGTCGATGTCGAGCGGGAGCCGGGGGCGGCCGGCCCGGGGCGGCCCGTTCGGGGGGAGGTCGCGGAGCAGGCCGAGGGAGATGAGTTCGGTGGTGTGGCGGGAGACGGCGGCGGGGCTGAGGCCGGTGGCGCGGCCGAGCGCGGTGCGGGTGAGCGGTCCGGTGGTGAGGACGGTGCGCAGCAGGGTGCCGGCCGCGCCGCCCTCGGGTGGCGGCGCGGTGGGCAGCGGGGTGGGGGCGGCGACCAGGGAGAGCATGCGGTCGATGCTCCCAAGGCTCTGTTGCACCGGGGTGGCGGCGGCGTGAAACGCCCGTCCGGCCGTCAAAATGCCGCCAAGAAGCCCGGGTGACCACCCTGATCAGCGGAAATTCCGAAAATACGCCGTAGTCTCGGTGCCATGGCGGACAGGGCACGCGGCAGGCTGCGCATCCACCTCGGGGCGGCCCCGGGCGTGGGCAAGACGTACGCCATGCTGTCCGAGGCACACCGCCGGGTGGAGCGCGGCGCCGACCTGGTGGTCGGCTTCGTCGAGCACCACGACCGGGCGCGCACCGCCGCCCTGCTGGACGGCCTGGAGACGGTGGAGCGCCGCACCGTCGTCCACCGCGGGGCCGCCTTCACCGAGATGGACCTGGACGCGGTGCTGGCCCGCCGCCCGGCGATCGCCCTGGTGGACGAGCTGGCCCACACCAACGTCCCCGGCAGCCGCAACGCCAAGCGCTGGCAGGACGTCGAGGAGCTGCTGGCCGCCGGCATCGACGTCATCTCCACCGTCAACATCCAGCACCTGGAGTCGCTCGGGGACGTGGTGGAGTCGATCACCGGCATCCGCCAGCGCGAGACGGTGCCGGATGAGGTGGTCCGCCGGGCCGACCAGATCGAGCTGGTCGACATGTCGCCGCAGGCGCTGCGCCGCCGGCTGGCCCACGGCAACGTGTACGCGCCGGAGAAGGTCGACGCGGCGCTCGCCAACTACTTCCGGCCCGGCAACCTCACCGCGCTGCGCGAGCTGGCCCTGCTGTGGACCGCCGACCGGGTGGACGAGTACCTCCAGCGCTACCGGGCCGAGCAGGGCATCAAGGGCACCTGGCAGGCCCGCGAGCGGATCGTGGTGGGCCTGACCGGCGGCCCCGAGGGCGCCACCCTGATCCGCCGGGCGGCCAGGATCGCCGCCCGCGGCTCCGGCGGCGAGCTGCTGGCCGTCCACATCTCCCGCTCGGACGGGCTGGCGGGCAGCTCCCCGCAGGCGCTGATCGAGCAGCGGCTGCTGGTGGAGAGCCTCGGCGGCACCTTCCACACCGTGCTCGGCGACGATCCGGCGGCCGGCCTGCTGGACTTCGCCCGCGGCGTCAACGCCACCCAGATCGTGCTCGGCACCAGCCGGCGCAAGCTCTGGCAGTACGTCTACGGCCCGGGCGTCGGCTACACCGTCACCCGCGACTCGGGCGACATCGACGTCCACATGGTCACCCACGAGCACGCCGCCCGCGGGCTCGGCCGGATCCCGATCCGCCGGGTCACCGACCTCGGCCGCACCCGGCGGGTGGCCGGCTGGCTGATCGGCGTGGCCGGACCGCTGCTGCTCGCCCTGGTGCTCACCCACTTCCGCAGCGTCGGCCTGCCGACCGACATGCTGCTCTTCCTGTCGCTGACGGTCTGCGCGGCCCTGGTCGGCGGGCTGTTCCCGGCGATCGCCTCGGCCCTGGTCGGCTCGACGGCGCTCAACTACTACTTCGCGCCCCCCATTCACGCCTTCACCATCTCCGAGCCGCAGAACATCGTGGCGGTGGCGATCTTCACCGCGGTGGGCATCGCCGTCGCCACCGTGGTCGACACCGCCGCGCGCCGCAGCCAGCAGGCGGCCCGCAGCCAGGCCGAGGCCCGGGCGCTCAGCGTGCTGGCCGGCACCGTGCTGCGCGGCGCTCCGAGCGGCGAGGGGCTGCTCACCGCCCTGCTCGAACAGGTCCGGGAGACCTTCCAGGAGGCGTCGGTGGCCCTGCTGGAGCGCCGCCACGAGTTCGAGCCCTGGCATCCGCTGGCGGTCAGCGGCCCGCACCCGCCGGAGCACCCCGACGACGGCCAGGTGGCCGTCCCGGCGGGCGCCACCCTCTCCCTGGTGCTGGCCGGCCGGGTGCTGCCCGCCGCCGACCGGCGGCTGCTGGGCGCGTTCGCCGCCCAGGCGGCCGTCCTGGTCGAGCGCGAACGCCTCGCAGCCGACGCGGCCGCCGCCCGGCGGGAGGCCGAGGGCAACCGGATCCGCACCGCCCTGCTCGCCGCGGTCTCGCACGACCTGCGCACCCCGCTGGCCGGGATCAAGGCGGCGGTCACCTCGCTGCGCGCGGTCGACGTGGAGTGGGACGAGCAGGACGAGGCCGAGCTGCTGGCCGGCATCGAGTCCGGCGCCGACCGCCTCGACCACCTGATCAACAACCTGCTCGACATGAGCCGGCTGCAGACCGGCACCGTCACCCCGCTGATCCGGCCCACCGACCTGGACGAGGTCGTCCCGTACGCGCTCGGCGGGGTGCCGGCCGGAGCGGTGCGCACCGACGTCCCGGAGAGCCTGCCGATGGTGCACGCCGACCCCGGGCTGCTGGAACGCTCCCTGGCCAACCTGATCGAGAACGCCGTCAAGTACAGCCCCGACGGGGTACCCGTTCTGGTGAAGGCCGACGCGCTGCGCCGTCCCGGCGAGGGCGGCCGGGTGGAGCTGCGGGTGGTCGACCGCGGCCCCGGCGTCCCGGAGGAGGCGCGCGAGCGGATCTTCGCGCCCTTCCAGCGTCACGGCGACGCGCCGCGCGGCGCGGGCGTGGGCCTCGGCCTCGCCGTCGCCCGCGGCTTCGCCGAGGCGATGGGCGGCACCGTCACCGCCGAGGACACCCCGGGCGGCGGCCTGACCATGGTGGTCTCGCTGCCCGCCGTCGACCTGCCCGACCCGCACACCACCGACCGAGACCGAAAGGCGGAGCCCGTATGACCCGGGTCCTCGTCGTGGACGACGAACCGCAGATCGTCCGCGCCCTGGTGATCAACCTCAAGGCCCGTTCGTACGAGGTGGACTCCGCCCACGACGGGGCGAGCGCCCTGGCGGCGGCCGCCGCCCGCCACCCCGACGTGGTCGTGCTCGACCTGGGCCTGCCCGACATGGACGGGGTCGAGGTGATCAGGGGCCTGCGCGGCTGGACCCGGGTGCCGATCATCGTGCTCTCCGCCCGGCACGCCTCCGACGAGAAGGTCGAGGCCCTCGACGCCGGCGCCGACGACTACGTCACCAAGCCCTTCGGCATGGACGAGCTGCTGGCCCGGATGCGCGCCGCCGTCCGCCGCGCCGAACCGGTGGCCGGCGAGGACGACGCCCAGATCGCCACCGCGACCTTCACCGTCGACCTGGCCGCCAAGAAGGTCAACCGGGACGGCGTCGACGTCCGCCTCACCCCGACCGAGTGGCACCTGCTGGAGGTACTGGTCCGCAACCCCGGCCGGCTGGTCAGCCAGACCCGGCTGCTCCAGGAGGTGTGGGGCCCGGCCTACCACAAGGAGACCAACTACCTGCGGGTCTACCTCGCCCAGCTGCGCCGCAAGCTGGAGGCGGACCCCTCGCACCCGCGCCACTTCATCACCGAACCGGGTATGGGCTACCGCTTCGAGCCCTGAGCGGAGGCCGCCCGGCGGCCCGTTCCGCGGCCCGTTCGGACCTGCGGCTCTGCCGCCCGGGGGCGCGGAGCCGGTACCCTTCCGGCATGAGTGGTGATACCAGCAGCGCGCCGACCCGCGGCCGCCTCCGCCGCATGCTCGACCGCCTCACCTCCTCCTCCGAGGAGCTCGCCGCCGAGGAGTTGCGGCAGGACACGGCCGAGTCGGGCTGCACCCCGATCGCCCGCTGCGGCGACCGCGAGGTGGTCACCGTCGCGGGCACCCTGCGCACCGTCACGCTCCGCCCCCGGGCCGGCGTCCCCGCCCTGGAGGCGGAGCTGTTCGACGGCACCGACGCGCTGGACGTGGTGTGGCTGGGCCGCCGCTCGATCACCGGCATAGAACCGGGCCGCCGGCTCATCGCATCGGGCCGGATCAGCCACGCACGCGGGCGCCGCGTGCTGTTCAACCCCCGCTACGAGCTGCGTCCGGTTGGACACGGGAGCGAATCAGCGTGACCCACGAGGCCGAGGCCGCCCACCGGGCCGCCGCCCAGCCCATCGCCGACGAGCGGACGGCCGCCGAGCCGACGGCCGCCGAACGCGCCGCCGCCGAGCAGGCCGCCTCCAGGGAGGCCGCGGACACCGTCCTGCAGGCCTTCGGCGGCGTCCGCGGCATGATCGACATCACCCTGCCGGGCCTGGTGTTCATCGTCGCCTTCAACATCACCCACCAGGTGGCCACCGCCGCCTGGTCGGCGCTCGGCCTGAGCGCCCTGTTCGTGGTGGTCCGGCTGCTGAAGCGGGAGACCATCCAGCACGCCTTCAGCGGCGTCTTCGGCGTCGCCATCGGCGCCTGGATCTCGATGAAGACCGGCAAGGCGGAGAACTTCTACCTCCCCGGCCTGCTGTGGAACGTCGGCTACTGCATCGCGCTGGCCGTCTCCGCGCTGGTCCGCTGGCCGATGATCGGCGTGATGCTCGGGCCGGTCACCGGCGAGATGTTCACCTGGCGCACCAAGAACCCGGGCCGGCTCGCCGCGTACACCAAGGCGACCTGGGCCTGGGTGGCGATCATGGGCATCAAGCCGCTGATCCTCTTCCCGCTGTACTTCACCCACAACGTCAACCTGCTGGGCTGGCTCAAGGTCGCCCTCGGCATCCCGCCGCTGCTGCTGGCCATGTACGTGACCTGGCAGATCCTGCTCAAGGCACCGCCGCCGATCAAGGCGGAGATCGAAGAGGACGAGGAAGAGGCCGAGGCCGAGAAGTGACGAAGGGCCCCACCCGGCGGGTGGGGCCCTTCTCCGTTCTCTGCCGGGCGTTGCCGGATCAGCCTGCGGAGAGCAGGCGCTCCAGCTCCTCCTCGCGCTCCTGGGCGGCCACGAACAGCAGCTCGTCACCGGCGTCCAGGGTGTCGTCCTTGCCCGGCACCAGCACCCGGCCCTCGCGGATGATGGTGACCAGCGCGGTGTCGACCGGCCAGACCACGTCCCCGACCCGGGTGCCGACCAGCTCGGCTTCGGAGGCCAGGGTCAGCTCGACCAGGTTGGCGTTGCCCTGGCTGAAGCGCATCAGCCGGACCAGGTCGCCGACGGACACGGCCTCCTCGACCAGCGCCGACATCAGACGCGGGGTGGAGACGGCGACGTCCACACCCCAGGACTCGTTGAACAGCCACTCGTTCTTCGGGTTGTTCACCCGCGCGACCACCCGGGGCACCCCGTACTCGGTCTTGGCGAGCAGCGAGACGACCAGGTTGACCTTGTCGTCACCGGTCGCGGCGATGACCACGTGGCAGCGCTGCAGGGCGGCCTCGTCCAGCGAGGTGATCTCGCAGGCGTCGGCCAGCAGCCACTCCGCCATCGGGACCCGCTCCACCGAGATGGAGTTCGGGTTCTTGTCGATCAGCAGGACCTCGTGGCCGTTCTCCAGCAGCTCACCCGCGATCGAACGACCGACCGCGCCGGCTCCGGCGATTGCGACGCGCATCAGTGACCAGCCTCCTCGGGGCCCTTGGCGAACGCGGCCTCGACCGTGGTCAGCTCGGAGCGGCGCAGCATCACGTGGACCAGGTCGCCCTCCTGCACCACCATCTGCGGCGTGGGCAGCACACCCTCGCCGAGCCGGGTGACGAAGGCCACCCGCACGCCGGCCGACTCCTCCAGCGCGCTCAGCCGATGCCCCACCCACGCGGCGGCGAAGGGGACCTCGGCGAGCTGCACGGCGCCCGACGGGTCCTGCCACAGCGGCTCCCCGCCGCTCGGCAGCAGCCGGCGCAGCATCTGGTCGGCCGTCCAGCGCACGGTGGCGACGGTCGGGATGCCCAGGCGCTGGTAGACCTCCGCGCGACGCGGGTCGTAGATCCGGGCCGCGACGTGCTCCACACCGAAGGTCTCGCGGGCCACCCGGGCCGCGATGATGTTGGAGTTGTCGCCGCTGGAGACAGCCGCGAAGGCGCCCGCCTCCTCGATGCCGGCCTCCTTCAGGGTGTCCTGGTCGAAACCGACGCCGGTGACCCGGCGACCGTTGAACCCGGAGCCCAGACGGCGGAACGCGGTCGGGTCCTGGTCCACCACGGCGACCGAGTGACCTTGTTTCTCGAGCGCTCTCGCGAGGGCCGAGCCCACGCGCCCGCAGCCCATGATGACGATGTGCACCGGATTACCTCACCCTGTCCGTCGGGCTCATGACCTGCGCAATCACCGATCATCTTCCTTCCGCGCCCCCGGTTTCGGGGGCGATTCGTCGTCCGCGCCTGTGATCCGACGCGAGGGGCAACTGGGGTGCTGCCCACTTGGCCTACATCCGACACGCTAGCCGGTCCGCCGAACACAGTCGCGACGGAGGGGGCACCGGGGATCGGGGCCGGAACGGGTGCCCCTACGATTCCTTAACGTGCCTATGCCTGCCGACCTACCGAAACGCATCCTGATCGGGCGCGCGCTGCGCAGCGACAAGCTCGGGGAGACCCTGCTACCCAAGCGGATCGCCCTGCCGGTCTTCGCCTCCGACGCGCTCTCCTCCGTGGCGTACGCCCCCGAGGAGATCCTGCTCACCCTCTCGCTCGCCGGCGCCTCGGCGATCCACTTCTCGTGGCAGATCGGCGTCGTCGTCGCCATCGTGATGCTCGCGGTGGTCGCCTCGTACCGGCAGAACGTGCACGCCTACCCGAGCGGCGGCGGCGACTACGAGGTCGCCACCGTCAACCACGGCCCGAAGTCCGGGCTGGTGGTGGCCAGCGCCCTGCTGGTCGACTACATCCTCACCGTGGCGGTCTCCACCACCTCGGGCGTGGCCAACGTGGTCTCCGCCGTCCCCGCGCTGCGCGGCCACGAGCTGGGGCTGTCGGTGATCCTGGTCATCGTCCTGATGGGCATGAACCTGCGCGGCGTACGAGAGTCCGGCAGCGCTTTCGCCGTCCCGACCTACGCCTTCATGTTCGGCGTGATCGGCATGGTCGGCTACGGTCTGGTCCGCCACTTCGTCTTCGGCTCCGACATGCCGGCCGAGAGCTCCGGCTTCCACCTGGCGGCCACCCCCGGCAACGAGTCGCTGGCCGGCTTCGCGCTGGTCTTCCTGCTGCTGAAGGCCTTCTCCTCCGGCTGTGCGGCGCTCACCGGCGTCGAGGCCATCTCCAACGGTGTCCCGGCCTTCCGCAAGCCGAAGAGCAAGAACGCCGCCACCACCCTGCTGATGATGGCCACCATCGCCGTCGCGATGTTCATGGGCATCATCTACCTGGCCCACCTCACCGGCACCCAGATGGCCGAGGAGACCTCCCAGCTGGTCGGCGCCCCCGCCGACTACCACCAGAAGACCGCGCTGGCCCAGATCTCCGAGGCCGTGTTCTCCAACTTCACGCCGGGCTTCTACTTCATCGCCAGCGTCACCGGCCTGATCCTGGTGCTGGCCGCCAACACCGCCTTCAACGGCTTCCCGGTGCTCGGCTCGATCCTCGCCCAGGACCGCTACCTGCCGCGCCAGCTGCACACCCGCGGCGACCGCCTGGCGTTCTCCAACGGCATCATCCTGCTGGCCGGCGCGGCGATCCTGTTCATCGTCGCCTTCGATGCCGACCCCAACCGGCTGATCCAGCTGTACATCGTCGGCGTCTTCGTCTCGTTCAACATGAGCCAGTCCGGCATGATCCGGCACTGGACCCGCCTCCTGAAGACCGAGACCGACCCGAAGCAGCGCGCCCACATGCAGCGCAGCCGGGCGATCAACACCTTCGGCCTGATCATGACCTCGGCCGTGCTCATCGTCGTCCTGGTCACCAAGATCGGCCACGCCTGGATCGCCATCGCCCTGATGGTCGTCCTGTTCGTGATGATGAAGGCGATCCGCCGCCACTACGACCGGGTCTCCACCGAGCTCATCGCCGCCGAGGAGCCCGACGACAGCGTCCTGCCCACCCGGGTGCACGCCATCGTCCTGGTCTCCAAGCTGCACAAGCCCGCCCTGCGCGCCCTCGCGTACGCCAGGCTGGCCCGCGCCCACACCCTGGAGGCGGTGACCGTCAACGTCGACCCGGCGGACACTGCGGCCCTGCGTGCGGAGTGGGACGAGCGCGGCATCGAGGTGCCGCTCAAGGTTCTCGACTCGCCCTACCGCGAGATCACCGGCCCGGTCCTCGACTACGTCAAGAACCTGCGCCGCTCCAGCCCGCGTGATGTGGTGTCGGTGTACATCCCCGAGTACGTGGTGGGCCACTGGTACGAGCACCTGCTGCACAACCAGAGCGCGCTGCGGCTCAAGGGACGTCTGCTGTTCAAGCCCGGGGTGATGGTGACTTCCGTACCCTGGCAGCTGGAGTCCTCCGAGCGGCGCAAGCCGCAGAAGGCCTGGTCCGCGCCCGGCGCCGTGCGCCGCGGCGAGCCCCGGCACCGGCCGTCGGGAGCCTCCGAGAGCAGCACCGGGAGCACGGCGGGCACGGTCGGCGAGTCCGCCGGTGTGCCGGCCGGAAACTCGGGTGGCTCGGCGTCCGGCCCCGCCGGCGACGGCCCCACCCCGCTCCCGTAACGATCCCGCACCGCTCCGCACCGCTCGCGTAAGGAACCCGTCCCGTGACCCGCAACAACCCGCCCCGTTCCTCCGGCTCCGGCCGCTCCGGTCGCTCCGGCCGGTCGTCCGGCAACCAGCCGGGGCAGGTGGCCCGCCCGCGCTGGGGCGCCCGCCCCAACCGGCCCGCGGCCACCGACCGGGAGGGCCTGACCGCCCAGACCGCGCCGATCGTGCCGGCCGAGCGGCCGGACACGCCGCCGCCGGGGCGCGGCGGGGCGGGTGCGGGTGCGGGTGCGAAGTCGCGTGACGGCGGCTCGCGCGAGGGTGGCTCCGGCGAGCGGCGGGGCAAGGGGGCGGGTTCCGGGTCCGGGTCTCGCTCCGGGTCTCGTGCCGGTGCGGGCGCTGGTGCCGGCGCTGGTGCCGGTTCCGCTGCCGGTGCAGGGGCGGGTGGGCGCAAGGGGGCGCGCAAGCAGTCCGCCGTCCGCCCCCCGAAGGCGCTGCGCACCGTCCAGCCCGCTCTCCGCGCTCCCTCCGGCGACCCGCTGGTCGGCGAGCGCTACGAGGTCGAGGTCGGCCCGGTCGCGCACGGCGGCGGCCACTGCGTGGCCCGGCACGAGGGCCGGGTGCTGTTCGTCCGACACGCGCTGCCGGGCGAGCGGGTCGTCGCCCGGGTGACCGAGGGCACCACCACCTCCCGCTTCCTGCGGGCCGACGCGGTGGAGATCCTGGAGCCCGCCAAGGAGCGGATCGAGGCGCCCTGCCCGTTCGCCGGCCCCGGCAAGTGCGGCGGCTGCGACTGGCAGCACGTCACGCCCGGCGGGCAGCGCAAGCTCAAGGGGCAGGTGCTCACCGAGCAGCTCGCCAAGCTGGCCGGCCTGACCCCCGCCGAGGCGGGCTGGGACGGCTCGGTCGAGCCGGTCGGCGCCAAGCTGCCGGCCGGCGAGGTGCCCGCCTGGCGCACCCGCGTCCAGTACGCCGTCGCCGAGGACGGCTCGGTCGGCCTGCGCAAGCACCGCTCGCACGACGTCCAGCCGATCGACCGCTGCCTGATCGCCGCCGAGGGCGTCACCGAACTCGGCATCGAGTCGCGCAGCTGGCCCGGCGTCGCCTCGGTCGAGGCGGTGGCCGCGACCGGTTCCTCGGACCGGCAGGTCATCCTGCGGCCGCGGCCCGGCGAGCAGCTGCCGCTGGTCGAGCTCGACCGTGAGGTCTCCATCTCCCGGATCGACGAGCAGGACCTGTTCCACCGCGTCCACGGCCGCACCTTTGTCCGCGAGCGGGCCGGCGACCGCACCTGGCGGGTCTCCAACGGCGGCTTCTGGCAGATCCACCCGCTCGCCCCCGACACCCTGGTCGGCGCCGTCCTCGACGGCCTCGACCCGCAGTGGGGCGAGAACGCCCTCGACCTGTACTGCGGCGTCGGATTGTTCGCCGGCGCGCTCGCCGAGCGGGTCGGCGAGGAGGGCGCGGTGCTCGGCATCGAGTCCGCCAAGCAGGCCGTCGTCGACGCCCGGCACAACCTGGCCACCCTCGACAACGTCCGGATCGAGTGCGACCGGGTGGAGACCCTCCTCCCGCGCACCGGCATCACCGAGACCGACCTGATCGTCCTCGACCCGCCGCGGGCCGGCGCCGGCCGCGACACCGTCGCCCACCTCGCCGGCCTCGGCGCCCGCCGGATCGCCTACGTCGCCTGCGACCCGGCCGCCCTCGCCCGCGATCTCGCCTTCTTCCGTGAGGGCGGCTACCGGCCGGTCTCGCTGCGGGCGTTCGACCTCTTCCCGATGACCCACCACTTCGAGTGCGTCGCCATCCTGGAGCCGATCGCGGAGTGACCCCCGCGGGGTTGATCACCCGCACGTAGCGCAGCGGGCGCCGGAGCACGTCTTCCGGCGCCCGCTGCGGTGTTTCCGGATGGCGTGGTGGTGGCCGTGGGGTGAGCGGTGGGTTTCGGCCGGGGGTGGCTGGTTTCCGACGGGGCGTGAGCGGACATCTGTGGGGGAGCGGGGGGCGACCCGAATGCGCCCTTGTTGTGCTAGCGCTACAGCGCTAGCTTTGATGCATGGCCAAGAAGCAGCTCAACGTCCGGGTGGATGCGACCACCGCCGAGATCGCCCGCGAGCGGGCCGAGCAGCAGGGGATCAGCATGAACCAGTACATCGAAAGGCTCGTCCAGCAGGACATGGGCGAGGCGGGTCGGACCTTCGTCGACACCGCGGCCCAGTTCATGAAGGAGTTCGAGACCGCCTTCCTCGCGGAGTTCGGCGAGGGCCCGGCCGGTGAGCTCCAGGACGTGCGGCGTTGAAGCTCGAGGTCGACCTCTCGTGGCTGCTGATGACCGCGGAGCAGTACACCCCTGGTGATCCGCAGGTCACCGACTACGGATCCATGCTCGCTGCGGTCACCCGCCACCAGGCGGAGATCTTCGACATCGCCGTCTACCCGGAGCCGCAGGACCGTGCCGCGGCCCTGATGCACCAGCTCATCCGGGTCCCGGCGCTGGAACGCAGCAACGAACTGTTCGCCACCGCCGTCGCGTACGCCTACCTGGTGGCCAGCGGCTGCAGCGTCGCCACCACCGCGCGCGAGGTGCGCAGCCTGGCCCGGGCCATCCGGGAGGGCAAGATCGGCGTGAGCGGGGTCGCCGACCGGCTCGCCATGTGGGTCGTCGACGAGCCGGAGGAGGAAGAGGTCGGCGACGACGGCGACGACGAGGGCAACGAGGCGGACTGACGGCGAGCGCCGCGAGGCGGGTTGAGAGCGGCCCGCGAGGCCGACCGGCGGGGGGTCGCGAGGGCCGACTGAGTACGCTGGGGCTGCCCCGCCCCTGACCGTACGAGGACGACCGTTGCTGCAGGACATCGAGCGCTACCTGGCCTGCCCGCACTGCGCCCAGCCGCTCGCGCTCACCGACCGCACCCTGCGGTGCCCGGCCGGCCACAGCTTCGACCAGGCGAAGCAGGGCTACGTCAGCCTGCTCGCCGGTGACGCGCACACGGGCACCGGCGACACCGCCGGGATGGTCGCCGCCCGCGCGGACTTCCTGGCCGCCGGCCACTACCGGCCGATCGCCGACGCCCTGGCGGAGGCCGCCCGGGGAGCCGGGACGGCCGGCGGGGGCTTGGTGGCCGACCTCGGTGCCGGGACCGGCCACTACCTGGCGCAGGTGCTGACCGCCCTCGGCGGGGAGCGCCCGGGGGCGGCCCTGGACATCTCCAAGTACGCGCTACGGCGCGCCGCCAAAGCCCATCCGCGGATCGGCGCGGTGGTGTGCGACGCATGGCGCCCGCTGCCGCTGCTGGACGGCTCCGCGGACCTGCTGCTCAACGTCTTCGCCCCGCGCAACGGTCCGGAGATCCGGCGGGTGCTGCGGCCGGGCAGCCGGCTGCTGCTGGTCTCGCCGACCTCCCGTCACCTGCGCGAACTGGTCACCGGTCTGGGCCTGCTCTCGGTGGACGAGGAGAAGGAGCGGCGGATCGACGAGAAGCTCAGTCCGTGGCTGACCCGGGTCGACCGGACCGAGGTCGAGTTCACCCTGCGGCTCTCCCGGGCGGACGCCGCCGCGGTGGTCGCGATGGGGCCGAACGCCTGGCACACCGACCCGGCCCGGCTCGCCGCCGCGCTGGACGCGCTGCCGGAGCCGGTCGAGGTGACGGGCTCGGTGCAGCTGGCGACGTACCGCTGAGCCCGAAACCCTGTCGGGGGTGAGACGGTCCGGGGCGGCCGGGCCGTCCACACGTTGGGGTGAATGGCCCCGGCCGACACGTTTCTGCAGCTCAGCGGCTGGCTAGGGTGCTCGGGGTGACCAGCGAAGCCGTGCAGTCCGTGGCGTCCGCGCCGCCGGCGCAGCCCTCTCCCCGCCCCGTCCAGCGCCCGACCGTCGAGGAGCTGAGGCTCACCTCGTTCAAGTCGTACCGCCGGACGGTCCTGCCGCTCGCGCCGCTCACCCTGCTCCACGGCCCGTCGGGCGCCGGGAAGTCGAACGCCCTGGACGCGCTCACCGTGCTCTCCCGGCTCGCCCTGGGCGAGGAGATCCGGCCCTCGCTGGACGGCATCGGCGGCCCGTCCGGCCCGCTGGCCGTGCCGGTCCGCGGCGGGCTGATCGGCTGCGTGCCGCACGGCCGCAACGCGATCATCCTCGGCTGCACGGTGCGCTCCGGCGCCGGATCGATCCGCCTGGAAGTGGTGGTGCGCACCGACGAGCGGGTCCGGATCGCCCGCGAGCAGCTCACCCTGAACGGCCGGACGCTGATGGAGACCGGCGAACAGGACGTCACCCGCGGCCGGGTCAACGTCACTTGGCACAACGACACCCGGCAGGGCGACATCCGGGCCCCCTTGCCCAGCGCAAGCCTGATCACCGCTCAGCTGCCGCTGCGGGTGGCCGGGTCCTCGCCCGGCGAGCTCAAGGTGCTCGCCGCCGCCGAGCAGCTGCTGACCGCGCTCCGCGAGATCTTCCCGCTGCACCCGGTACCGGCCGCGATGCGGGGCTGGGCCCGTCCCGACCCGCAGGCCCGGCTGATCGGCTCGGCGGCCAACATCTCGGCCGTGCTCGGCCGGCTCAAGCTGGAATGCAACCGCCGCTGGGCGCGGCTGCTGCGCGCCGTCCAGGCGGCCGCGCCGCACCCGCTGCTCGGCCTGGACGTCGCCCGGCGCGGCACCGGCGGGCAGGAGCGGCTGCTCGCCGTCTTCGACGAGGGCGTGCTCGGCCGCACCGGCGCCGACCAGGCCTCGGACGGCATGCTGCGGCTGCTCGCCTTCGCCGCGGTGCTGCTCACCGGGGCCGGAGTGCTCGACGTCGACCCGGCGCTCGAGGTGCCTGACGCGCACCGCCAACTGACCGTGCTGGCCGAGGACCTGGGGGCCGGTCTGGCGCAGGAGCAGACCGCGTCGCTGCTGCGCCTCGCCCGTGACGTGTGCGCCAAGGAGGACATCCGGCTGCTCGGTGCGCTGCAGGAGCCCTCGGCGGCCCTGGACCTGCCGGAGGCGCGGCTGGTGGAGTGCCGCCGCGACCCGGCCACCGGGCACAGCGTGCTGCTGCGGCCGGAGGACTCCCGGGTGCCGGTGCAGGGCGGGCGCCGGGAGGCACCGGACCCGCACGAGGCAGGTGTGGCCCAGGAGGCGGTGTACGGGCCGGGCGGGGATGCCGTGGCCGGGGATGCGGTAGACCTGGGGGAATGAGTGACGATCCCACCGTGGCGGCCCTGCAGCAGCGGCTGAGCGCGTTCGCGGCGGCCCGCAGCTGGCAGCCCTTCCACACCCCGAAGAACCTGGCGGCCGCGCTCAGCGTGGAGGCCGGCGAACTGCTGGAGATCTTCCAGTGGCTGACGCCCGAGCAGGCCGGGGCGGTGATGGACGATCCGCAGACCGCGCACCGGGTGCGGGACGAGGTCGCCGATGTCCTGGCGTACCTGCTGCAGTTCTGCACCGTGCTCGGGGTGGACCCGTTGGTGGAGCTGGCGGCGAAGATCGACCGGAACGAGGTGCGGTTCCCGGTGGAGTGAGAAATCCTCCGGTTTTCGCTCGGACGGGTGACACAGGTTGTCCACAGGGCGGGGTTGTCCACAGCTTTCGGGACGGCGCTGGGCGGGGGTCCGGCGACTCGGCACGCTGTGCGTCCAGACCCACCGCCGACGACGGCGGTCCTGCGAGCGAGGGGAGCGGCGGGCATGGACGCGCTGCGATTGATCAAGACCGCCCGGCATGCGCTGGCCGAGGCCAGGTCGGTGCCGGACACGCTGCACGAGGCCTGGCAGGCGGGCCTGCTGACCGAGGCGATCGGTGCCCGGATCGCCGAGCGGGAGGGCGAGGAGTTCGGGACGCTGGGGCAGCTGCTGTGCGATGCCGGTGGGCACGCGGCGAGCTGTCTCGACCAGCCGCCGGAGGCGGACACCGGCGACCCGGTGGCGGACTGGTCGGGCGGTGGTGGGCGGGCCGAGCGGCTGGACGGGCTGGGTGAGCTGGAACCGCTGCTGCTCGAACTCGGTGTGCTGCTCAACGAGGTGTCCGAGACGCTGGTCGTCCTGGCCTGCGGCGCCGACACCGAGAGCCTGTACTGGTGTTGCATCGACGGCGTCGACGCGGCCGCGGAGTGCAAGGACCTGGTGGCCGAGCTGCTGCGCCTGGCCCGGCGACGGTCGGAGGCCGAGGAGTCGGACGGCGTCGCGGTGCCGTCCGACGGCGCGGCGGTGGTCGGTGACGTCGCGTCGGCGGCCGGATGTTTCGGTGCCCCGAGCGGCGGCCGCGCTTCGGTGGCCGGCGGCCTCGACGGGGCCGGAGTGTCGGCGGCGCACGGCGCGGAAGGTGCCGCCAGGGCGGCCCGGCGGGCGGAGCGGGTGCCGGCGATGCTGGTCGTCCCACTGGGCCCGCCGGTGGTGGCGGCCTGCGGTCAGCCCCGTACGGGCCGCTCGGTCGGCTCGGCCTGCTCGGTCGACCCGGTCGGCTCGGCGGGACCGTCGGCCCGGGCCCCGGAGGAGCGCAGGTCGGAGTCGAGTCCGGCCAGGTCGGTGCTGATCGACGCGAGCAGCTCCTGCATCTGCTCCAGCAGCGTCTTGGGGAGGGCGAGTGCACCGCCCATGGGTGCCCCCGTGGCGGTGGCCTGCGCGCCGGCGGCCTGCGTCGCGATGGGTGGCTCGGTCCAGGGCTCGGACATGAAAGGGCCCCTTCAGCTCGGTGGTCGGCTCGGTGGTGCGGTGTGAGGCGACGGATGTCGGCGCCGCCGGTCCAACGAGCCCCCGGGGCGGCCGGTCACCGTGGACCACCCGATGCGGGCCAACCCCCGTCGCCGCTAAGCCCCACGGGTGAGGCCGGTTTGCGGCGGGCCACCCGGCTCGGCTAGAGCGCCGACCGCTCAGCCCGGCGGCCACTCGGCTGGGCCGGAGCCCGGGCTGGCACCCGGCCCGGCCAGGGTGCGGCCGTCGGCCGGGCACCACCCCGGGCAGCCGAAGGCCCCGGCGCCGTCGATCGAACGACGGGGCCGGGGCCCGGAACCACAGGAGGTCAGTTGTGCGCGTGCAGCTCCGCGTTGAGACCGCCCCACGAACCGCTGCGGGCGATCACCTCGACCGCGCCGCTCTGCGAGTTGCGGCGGAACAGCAGGTTGTCCTGGCCGGACAGCTCGACCGCCTTGGCGATCTTGCCGTCCGGGGTGGTCACCCGGGTGCCGGCGGTGACGTACAGGCCGGCCTCGACCACGCAGTCGTCGCCCAGCGAGATGCCGATGCCCGCGTTGGCGCCCAGCAGGCAGCGCTCGCCGACCGAGACGACCTGCTTGCCGCCGCCGGAGAGGGTGCCCATGATCGAGGCGCCGCCGCCGATGTCGCTGTGGTCGCCGACCACGACGCCCGCGCTGATCCGGCCCTCGACCATCGAGGTCCCGAGGGTGCCGGCGTTGAAGTTGACGAAGCCCTCGTGCATCACGGTGGTGCCCTCGGCCAGGTGGGCGCCGAGGCGCACCCGGTCCGCGTGGGCGATCCGCACGCCGCCCGGGGCGACGTAGTCGGTCATCCGCGGGAACTTGTCGATGCCGTACACGGCCAGCTGGCCGCCCTGGGCACGGACCGCGAGGCGGGCCTGCTCGACGTTGGCCACCGGGACGGGGCCGATCGAGGTCCAGGCGACGTTGGCCAGCAGACCGAAGATGCCGTCCAGGCTCTGGCCGTGCGGCTTCACCAGCCGGTGCGAGAGCAGGTGCAGGCGCAGGTACGCGTCGTGCGCGTCCAGCGGCTTCTCCTCCAGCGAGGAGATGACAGTCCGTACCGCGACCACCTCGACGCCCCGGCGGGCGTCGGCGCGCAGCGCCTCGGCGGCGCCGGCGCCGAGGGCCTGCTCGGCCTCCTCGGCGCTCAGCCGGACGGTGCCGGCCGGGCCTGGGGCCGCGGCGAGCTCGGGGGCGGGGAACCAGGTGTCGAGGACGGTGCCGTCGGCGGCGATGGTCGCCAGACCGGCGGCGACGGCGCCGCTCGCGAGGGTGGAGGAGGTTTCAGCAGTCACACCAGGCACGTTAACCAATACCCGGGGTGGGTGACGAACGCGCTCACCGTCCGGACAAAACCCGGGTGCCCGGCCGCCGGGACGTGGGCGATACTCGGGCGGGTGTTCATTTCGATCTCCACCACCGGTACGGCCGAGCGGCCTGCCACCGACCTGGGCTTTCTGCTGCACAAGCACCCCGAGAAGGTGCAGCGCTTCTCCACCGCCCACGGCGTGGCCCATGTCTTCTACCCCGAGGCGACCGAGCTGTCCTGCACGGCCGCGCTGCTGCTGGAGGTGGACCCGGTGGCGCTGGTCCGCCAGGGCCGCGGCAAGGGCCGGGGCGGCAGTCCCGACTTCGCGCTCGCCCAGTACGTCAACGACCGGCCCTATGCCGCGTCCTCGCTGCTCGCGGTGGCGCTGCGGACGGTCTTCCGGACGGCGATGAAGGGCGTCTGCGAGCACCGGCCCGACCTCGCCGGGCAGCCGCTGCCACTGCGGGTCGAGCTGCCCGCCGTGCCGGTGGGCGGTCAGGGCGACGGGGGAGCGGTGGCCCTGGTCGGCCGCCTCTTCGAGCCGCTCGGCTGGAAGGTCGACGCCGAGGCCGTCCCGCTGGACGACGCCTTCCCGGAGTGGGGCGACTCCCGGTACGTCCGGCTCGTGCTGACCGGCACGCTCCGGCTGGCCGAGGCCCTGCAGCAGCTCTACGTACTGCTGCCGGTGCTCGACGGGGCCAAGCACTACTGGGTCGCGCCGGACGAGGTGGACAAGCTGCTCGACGCCGGCGAGGGCTGGCTCGGCGACCACCCGGAGCTCGGCCTGATCACCCGCCGCTACCTGGCCCGCCGCTGGTCGCTCACCCGGCTCGCGATGGAGCGCATAGCGCTCGCCCGGCTGGCCGAGGCCGACGACCGGGAGGCGGAGGACTTCGACAACGCCGTCCAGGACGTCGACTCCGCCGACGCCGCCGACTCCGTGGGCGCCGCCGACGCCGCCGATGGCGCGCCGAAGGGTGCAACCGGTGCGGACGCCTCGGTCGGGCCCGCCGGATCGGGGCAGCCGGGTGAGCCGGACGGGTCGGCCGAGAAGGCGCAGCCGCTCGCCGTCCAGCGCCGGGAGTCGATCCTGGCCGCCCTCGCGGAGACCGGGGCCACCCGGGTGCTCGACCTGGGCTGCGGTCAGGGCGAACTGGTCGCGGCCCTGCTCAAGGACGGCCGGATCACCGAGGTCCTGGGGCTGGACGTCTCCTCCCGGGCCCTCGCCGCGGCCGCCCGCAAGCTCCGGCTGGACCGGATGCCGGAGCGTCAGGCCGCCCGGGTCCGACTGGTCCAGGGCGCGCTCACCTACACCGACGCCCGGCTGAAGGGGTACGACGCGGCCGTGCTGTCCGAGGTGATCGAGCACCTCGACCTGCCCAGACTGCCCGCCCTGGAGTACGCGGTGTTCGGCGCCGCCCGCCCCGGTGCGGTGGTCGTGACCACGCCCAATGTCGAGTACAACGTCCGCTGGGAGACCCTTCCGGCCGGCCACGTCCGCCACTCGGACCACCGCTTCGAGTGGACCCGGGAAGAGTTCACCGGATGGGCGGAGAGAGTGGCGGGCCGGTACGGGTACACCGTCACCGTACGGCCGGTCGGACCGCTCGACGAGGAGGTCGGTGCGCCGACCCAGCTCGCCCTGTTCCGACTGGCCGCCGACGACCCGACGTCAAGCACCGCCGCCACAACCCACAGCACCGCCGTTCCAAGCGCCGCTGCTTCGACCACCACCGCATCGATCACCACCGCTTCGACCACCACCGCCTCGGAAGGGAGCGAGACCCGATGACCACCGACGCACAGCCCGCTGCCCGTCGTCTCCCCGTCACCGATCTCTCCCTGGTGGTGCTGATCGGTACCAGCGGGTCCGGCAAGTCCACCTTCGCGCGCCGGCACTTCCTGCCGACCCAGGTGGTCTCCTCCGACTTCTGCCGCGGCCTGGTCTCCGACGACGAGAACGACCAGTCGGCCTCCGCCGACGCCTTCGACGTGCTGCACTACATCGTCGGCAAGCGTCTGGCGGCCGGCCGGCTCACCGTGGTGGACGCCACCAACGTCCAGCCCGAGGCCCGCAAGCAGCTGATCGCCCTCGCCCGGGAGCACCACGTGCTGCCGATCGCCATCGTGCTGGACGTCCCCGCCGAGGTCTGCGCTGAGCGCAACCGGACCCGGCCCGACCGGCAGCTGCCCAAGCACGTCATCCCCCGCCAGCAGCGCGAGCTGCGCCGCTCGCTGCGCGGCCTGGAGCGCGAGGGCTTCCGCAAGGTCCACCTGCTGCGTGGTGTCGCCGCGGTCGAGGCCGCCGAGATCGTCCCGGAGAAGCGGTACAACGACCTGTGCCACCTCACCGGCCCGTTCGACGTGGTCGGCGACATCCACGGCTGCCGCTCCGAGCTGGAGACCCTGCTGACCCGGCTCGGGTACGCGGTCGAGCGGGACGACGAGGGCCGGGCGGTCGGCGCCGCCCACCCCGAGGGCCGGACCGCGGTCTTCGTCGGCGACCTGGTCGACCGTGGCCCGGACACGCCCGGCGTGCTGCGCCTGGTGATGGGCATGGTCGAGGCCGGGCACGCGATCTGCGTCCCGGGCAACCACGAGAACAAGCTCGGCCGCTGGATGGACGGCCGCAAGGTCACCATCTCGCACGGCCTGCAGGAGTCGATCGACCAGCTGGCCGCCGAGCCGGAGGAGTTCCGCGCCCGGGTGCGGGAGTTCATGCGCGGCCTGGTCAGCCACTACCTGCTGGACGGCGGCGCACTGGTGGTCTGCCACGCCGGCCTGCCGGAGAAGTACCACGGCCGCAACTCCGGCCGGGTGCGCTCGCACGCCCTCTACGGCGACACCACCGGCGAGACCGACGAGTACGGCCTGCCGGTCCGCTACCCCTGGGCGGAGGAGTACCGCGGCAAGGCGCTGGTGGTCTACGGGCACACCCCCGTGCCGACCGCGAGCTTCGTCAACAACACCATCTGCCTGGACACCGGCTGCGTCTTCGGCGGCAGCCTCACCGCCCTGCGCTACCCCGAGCGGGAGATCGTCTCCGTCCCGGCCGAGCAGGAGTGGTACGCCCCGGTGCGTCCGCTGCGCACCGACGCTCCGGGCGCCCGCGAGGGCCGTCCGCTCGACCTCGGCGACGTGGCTGGCCGACGGATCGTGGAGACGGCCCAGCACGGCCGGATCTCCATCCGCGAGGAGAACGCCGCCGCCGCGCTGGAGGTGATGAGCCGCTTCGCGCTCGACCCGCGGCTGCTCGCCTACCTCCCGCCCACCATGGCACCCTCGGCGACCTCGCGTCGCGAGGGCTACCTCGAGCACCCGGAGGAGGCCTTCTTCGCCTACCGGCACGACGGCGTGCGGGAGGTGATCTGCGAGGAGAAGCACATGGGCTCCCGGGCCGTCGTCCTGGTCGCCCGGGACGAGGAGGCGCTGGAGAAGCGCTTCGGCCTGGCCGGACCGGGCGCCATCTGGACCCGCACCGGCCGTGCCTTCCTGAACGACGAGGAGCTCACCGGCGCGGTGCTCGACCGGGTCCGCGCGGCGGCCGAGCGCTCCGGGCTCTTCGACGAGCTCGGCACCGGCTGGCTCCTGCTGGACGCCGAGCTGATGCCCTGGTCGCTGAAGGCCGCCGAGCTGCTGCGCCGTCAGTACGCCGCCGTCGGCGCGGCAGCTGGTGCCGCCCTGCCGGAGGTGCTGGCCGCGCTGGACCGGGCCGGCGGCCGCGGTCTGGACGTGGCGGAGCTGACCGCCCGCCAGCGGCAGCGCGCGGCGGACGCGGAGGCGTTCACCGACGCCTACCGCCGGTACTGCTGGCCGACCGAGGGCCTGTCGGGCATCCGGCTGGCGCCCTTCCAGGTGCTGGCCGCCGAGGGGGCCAACCTGGCTGTCCAGCCGCACGACCGGCACCTGGCCTGGATCGACCGGCTGGTCGCTGCCGACGACCCGGACGCTCCGATCCTTCGCAGCACCGCCCGGCTGGTGGTGGACACCACCGACGAGGCGTCGGTGGCGGCCGGCATCGCCTGGTGGGAGGAGCTCACCGAGGCGGGCGGCGAGGGCATGGTGGTCAAGCCGCTGGCCTCGCTGCTCCGCGGCGGTCAGAACGGAAGCCAGAGCGGTGGCCAGAACGCCGGTGAGAACGCCGGCCACGGCGGCCACGGCGGTCCGCTGGTGCAGCCCGGGGTGAAGGTGCGCGGGCGCGAGTACCTGCGGATCATCTACGGCCCCGACTACACCAGCTACCTGGACCAGCTGCGCCAGCGCTTCCTCGGGCACAAGCGCTCGCTCGCGCTGCGCGAGTACGCGCTGGGCCTGGAGGCGCTGGACCGGCTGGCCGCGGGCGAGCCGCTGTGGCGGGTGCACGAGGCGGTGTTCGCGGTGCTGGCGCTGGAGTCCGAGCCCGTCGACCCGCGGCTCTGAGTCGGGGCCGCGGCGAGGGAATCGACTGCATAGTAATTCGAATACTCGTATAGACTTCCCGTCTCAGTCCGCATGACGACCCAGGAGACCGGCATGGCGTTCAACCTCCGGAACAGGCACTTCCTCAAGGAGCTCGACTTCACTCCGCAGGAGTTCCGCCACCTGGTCGACCTCGCGGCGCAGCTCAAGGCGGCGAAGTACGCGGGTACCGAGCAGCCCCGGCTCCGGGGCAAGAACATCGCCCTGATCTTCGCGAAGACCTCGACGCGCACCCGCTGCGCGTTCGAGGTCGCCGCGCACGACCAGGGCGCCACCACCACGTACCTGGACCCGAGCGGTTCACAGATCGGCCACAAGGAGTCGATCAAGGACACCGCTCGGGTCCTCGGCCGGATGTACGACGGCATCCAGTACCGGGGCCACGGGCAGGAGATCGTCGAGGAGCTGGCGTCCTTCGCGGGTGTCCCGGTGTGGAACGGCCTGACCGACGAGTGGCACCCCACCCAGATGCTGGCCGACATCCTGACCATCACGGAGCACGGCACCAAGCCGCTCACCGAGACCACCCTGGTCTACCTCGGCGACGCCCGCTTCAACATGGGCAACTCGCTGCTGGTGACCGGCGCGATGCTCGGGATGGACATCCGGATCGTGGCGCCGGCCGAGCTCTGGCCGGCCGAGGAGGTGCAGAAGGCGGCCCGGGCCCTGGCCGAGACCACCGGCGCCCGGATCACCCTGACCGACGACGTGGCGGCCGGCGTGGCCGGGGCCGACTTCCTCTACACCGACGTCTGGGTGTCCATGGGCGAGCCCAAGGAGGTCTGGGCCGAGCGGATCGCCCTGCTGAAGCCGTACCAGGTCTCGATGGACACGGTCCGGGCCACCGGCAACCCCGCGGTGAAGTTCCTGCACTGCCTGCCGGCCT
The DNA here is from genome assembly GCF_024172095.1 of Kitasatospora cinereorecta. Classification (GTDB taxonomy): domain Bacteria; phylum Actinomycetota; class Actinomycetes; order Streptomycetales; family Streptomycetaceae; genus Kitasatospora; species Kitasatospora cinereorecta. The sequence goes on from NZ_JAMZDX010000003.1 coordinate 866,716, forward strand.
ACCACGACCTCGGTACCGAGATCGGCCGCCAGATGTACGAGCTGACCGGCATGGCGGAGTTGGAGTGCACCGACGAGCTCTTTGAGTCGGCGCACTCGGTGGTCTTCGACCAGGCGGAGAACCGCCTGCACACCATCAAGGCCGTTCTGGTGGCGACCCTCGGGTCGTGAGGCCCCGGATTCGTAGCGGTCCCCCGGGGGTCCGACCGGGGTTCTAGAAGTCGACGTTGACGCAGGCTGCCCGATCGGTCGACTGGTACGCGCGGGTCGGCTGGTGCCCACCCGACTGCCGGCCGGCGTGCAGGACCAGCGAGTGCGCCTCGTCCGGGCGGAACGTCCACGGGACGGTGGTCTGCGTGCGGCCGGCGCCGTCGGCGTTGGTGCGCAGGGTCAGCCGCAGCTCGTTGTCGCCGTCGGCGTACGCGGAGTCGGCGGAAGGCTGCGCCGCGTCCACCCGGTCCTGGTAGTGCGGTCCGGACGCGGCCGGGTCGAGCCCGCAGCGGCCGGTGTGCACGTGCGCCGGGAACTCGTGGCGCGGCGCCAGGCCCTCGACGGCCAGGGCGACGGTGGTCCGCCCCGGTCCGCGGGTGACCGTGACACGCACATGCGAGCCGTACGGGACGAGGTCGGTGACGTGGCTGACCGCTGCGGCCGGGGCGAAGCCGTCCGCCCGGTCGAAGCGGGCGTCCACCACCATGGGCGGCGAGAGGACGGGTACCAGCACGAGCGGCAGCAGGGACGCGGCGGGCGGGAGGGGCATCGCGGGCTCTTCCGACGGACCGGGCGGCGGACACCGCCCACCGTGGCGGTCCGCCGGCCCCGACGGGTGCCGCCGTGCCGGGAAGTCACCCGAAAGGGGATGCCCCTGCCCGCGGCCCCGCCCTACCCGTGGGCCCGCCCCGCCCGGCCGCGGCCCACGCTCCTCGCGCCCCAGCCCTCCCTGCGCCTTGCGCCCCCGCCGGCCTCGCGCTCCCGCCGGCCTCGCGCTCCCGCCCTCAGCGCGCCCCGATGCCCCGGATCTCGCAGCGCGGACCGCTGGCCCGCATCAGCCGCAGGTCGGCGGTGACCAGGGGCGCGCCGAGCCGTTCGGCCACCGCGACGTACGCGGCGTTGTCGGGGGTGAGGTTGTCCTTGAGTTCCCAGACCCGGCCGAGCAGCGGGGCGAGTTCGATCTTGTCGAAGACGACCGTCGGGAGTTCGGCGGCCAGTTCCGCGGCGCGCTCTGCGGTGATCTCCTTGGCGAGGAAGAGGCCCCGCACCGACTGCATCACCTCGATCAGCAGGTGTTCGGGTGCCGCCCACTCGGGGTCGGCGGCCAGTTCGGCGCGGGCCTCGACGCCCCGCTCGCCCTCGTCGGCCAGCGCCAGTACCAGCGCGGACGCGTCCACCACGATCATCTGAGCAGCCCCCGGCCCGTCCCTGTGCACCGCCGCTCTGGCGGTCCCGGGCCCACGGTAGTCGGAGCTCCCGGGGCGCCTCTCCGAAGGTCCGGTCCGCGGCCGGCAGAGGGCAGAGGCACCGGCGCGGGCGACACGGCGGGCCAGCGCTTGCGCGGAGCCATCCGCGGGTGAAGTTTGGACGCAGCCATGCACTATGGTTTATCTCGACATCGAGATAACTTCACGCTACGATTTATCTTGACGTCAAGATACTTGCCGAGAGGCGCACGCCTTCCATCATCGGCTCGGTAAGCGAAGGCGGCTTAGCTAAGGCTTACCTTACCACCGGGTGGACCCAGAAGGAGTCAGTCGTGTCCGCGAACAGCTTCGACGCCCGCAGCTCGCTGCAGGTGGGCGACGAGTCGTACGAGATCTTCAAGCTCTCCGCCGTCGAGGGTTCCGAGCGGCTGCCGTACAGCCTCAAGGTCCTGCTGGAGAACCTCCTCCGCACCGAGGACGGCGCGAACATCACCGCCGACCACATCCGCGCCCTGGGCGGCTGGGACCCGACGGCCGAGCCGTCGGAGGAGATCCAGTTCACCCCGGCCCGCGTGATCATGCAGGACTTCACCGGCGTGCCGTGCGTGGTCGACCTCGCCACCATGCGCGAGGCCGTGAAGGAGCTGGGCGGCGACCCGTCCAAGATCAACCCGCTGGCCCCGGCCGAGCTGGTCATCGACCACTCCGTCATCGCGGACAAGTTCGGCACCCCGGACGCCTTCGTCCAGAACGTCGAGATCGAGTACGGCCGCAACAAGGAGCGCTACCAGTTCCTGCGCTGGGGCCAGACCGCGTTCGACGAGTTCAAGGTCGTCCCGCCCGGCACCGGCATCGTGCACCAGGTCAACATCGAGCACCTGGCCCGCACCGTCATGGTCCGCGGCGGCCAGGCGTACCCCGACACCTGCGTCGGCACCGACTCGCACACCACCATGGTCAACGGCCTGGGCGTGCTGGGCTGGGGCGTCGGCGGCATCGAGGCCGAGGCCGCGATGCTCGGCCAGCCGGTCTCCATGCTGATCCCGCGCGTGGTCGGCTTCAAGCTCAACGGCCAGCTGCCGGCCGGCACCACCGCCACCGACCTGGTGCTGACCATCACCGAGATGCTGCGCAAGCACGGCGTGGTCGGCAAGTTCGTCGAGTTCTACGGCGAGGGCGTCACCGCCATCCCGCTGGCGAACCGCGCCACCATCGGCAACATGTCGCCGGAGTTCGGCTCGACCTGTGCGATCTTCCCGATCGACGCCGAGACCATCAACTACCTGAAGCTCACCGGCCGCGACGCGCAGCAGCTCGCCCTGGTCGAGGCGTACGCCAAGGAGCAGGGCCTCTGGCACGACCCGTCGGTCGAGCCGGTCTTCTCCGAGTACCTCGAGCTGGACGTCTCCACCGTCGTCCCGTCGATCTCCGGCCCGAAGCGCCCGCAGGACCGCGTGATCCTGGCCGAGGCCGCGACCAAGTTCGCCGAGGCCCTGCCGACCTACTCGGAGCAGGCCTCGAAGCCGACCACCGTCACCGCCCCCGACGGCTCGGCCTACGAGATCGACAACGGCGCGGTCGTGATCGCCTCGATCACCTCCTGCACCAACACCTCCAACCCCTCCGTCATGCTGGGCGCCGCCCTGCTGGCGAAGAAGGCCGTGGAGAAGGGCCTGCACGTCAAGCCCTGGGTCAAGACCACCCTGGCGCCCGGCTCCAAGGTCGTCATGGACTACTACGAGAAGGCCGGCCTGCTCCCGTACATGGAGAAGCTGGGCTTCAACCTGGTCGGCTACGGCTGCGTCACCTGCATCGGCAACTCGGGCCCGCTGCCCGAGGAGGTCTCGAAGGCCGTCAACGACGCCGACCTGGCCGTCGTCTCGGTGCTCTCCGGCAACCGCAACTTCGAGGGCCGGATCAACCCCGACGTCAAGATGAACTACCTGGCCTCCCCGCCGCTGGTGGTCGCCTACGCCCTCGCCGGCAACATGAACGTCGACATCACCCGCGACGCCCTGGGCCAGGACGCCGACGGCAACGACGTCTTCCTCGCCGACATCTGGCCGTCGGAGCAGGAAGTCGCCGCCGTCGTCGCCGGCTCCATCGACCAGGCCATGTTCGACAAGGGCTACCAGGACGTCTTCGCCGGCGACCACCGCTGGCAGTCGCTCCCGGTCCCGACCGGCAACACCTTCGAGTGGGACGCCGAGTCCACCTACGTCCGCAAGCCCCCGTACTTCGAGGGCATGGCCAAGACCCCGAGCCCGGTGACCGACATCGCCGGCGCCCGCGTCCTGGCCAAGCTGGGCGACTCGGTCACCACCGACCACATCTCCCCGGCCGGCAACATCAAGCCGGGCACCCCGGCGGCGCAGTACCTCACCGAGCACGGTGTGGAGAAGCGTGACTTCAACTCCTACGGCTCGCGCCGTGGCAACCACGAGGTCATGATCCGCGGCACCTTCGCCAACATCCGCCTGCGCAACCAGATCGCGCCGGGCACCGAGGGCGGCTACACCCGCGACTTCACCCAGGCCGACGGCCCGGTGTCGTTCATCTACGACGCGTCGCAGAACTACCAGGCCGCCGGCATCCCGCTGGTCGTCCTGGCAGGCAAGGAGTACGGCTCCGGCTCGTCCCGCGACTGGGCCGCCAAGGGCACCGCGCTGCTGGGCGTCAAGGCCGTCATCGCCGAGTCGTACGAGCGCATCCACCGCTCGAACCTGATCGGCATGGGCGTCCTGCCGCTGCAGTTCCCGGCCGGCCAGACCGCCGACTCGCTGGGCCTGACCGGCGAGGAGACCTTCTCCTTCGAGGGCGTGACCGAGCTGAACGAGGGCCGCACCCCGAAGACCGTCAAGGTCACCGCGGGCGACGTCACCTTCGACGCGGTCGTCCGCATCGACACCCCCGGTGAGGCGGACTACTACCGCAACGGCGGCATCCTGCAGTACGTGCTGCGCAGCCTGATCGGCTGACCCACCACGTAGGACCGAAGGCCGGACCGCTTCCGAGCGGTCCGGCCTTCGGCGTGCTACGACGGTGGTATGGCGACCAAGACGGACGCGTGGCCGTTGATCCACGCCGAGCGGCGGGCCCTGCTGGCGGACGTCCAGGACCTCGCCCCGCAGGAGTGGGCCACGCCCTCGCTCTGCCCGGGCCGGACCGTCCGGGACACCCTCGCGCACATGACCGCGACCGCCCGGATGACCCCGCCCGGCTTCTTCCTGAAGATGGCCAGGGCGGGCTTCCGCTTCGAGGTGATGGCCTCCCGGGAGATCGCCGAACTGAACCGGGGCACTTCGCTGGACACTCTGAACCGCTTCGCCGAGCAGCTGGACTCCACCGACCACCCGCCGGGCCCGGTCGACTCCTGGCTGGGCGAGACCGTGGTGCACGGCGAGGACATCCGCCGCCCGCTCGGCATCGTGCACGCCTACCCGGTGGAGGCACTGACCCGCTGCGCCGACTTCTACCGGAGCTCCAACCTGCTGATCGGCGGCAAGCGCCGGGTGGCCGGGCTGACCCTGCGGGCCGTGGACGCCGACTGGTCGGCCGGGAGCGGGCCGGAGGTGAGCGGGCCGATGCTCGACCTGCTGCTGGCCGTCACGGGCCGCCCCGCGGGCCTGGGAGGCCTGTCGGGAGCCGGGCTGCCCACCCTGACCGCCCGCATGTAGCCGCCCGAACCCGCCCCGAACCCGACTGCACCGGTCCGCACCGATCCGGTCGTTCCCCTTGTGTCGCCCCGCCCGGGTGGACTAAACCTCTGATCAGCACATGGTCCAGACCAATTGACGCTGAATCGGAGAGATTCACGGAATGACCAGACGCATCTCGGCCGCGCTCGCGGCCGCCACCCTGGGCGCACTGCTCGTCGCGCCGACCACCGCCGAGGCGCACCAGGGCCCCAAGGGGCAGCGGGTCGGGTACTTCACCCAGTGGGGCATCTACAGCGGCTTCTCCGCCCGGAACGTCCAGGAGAGCGGCCAGGCGGGCAAGCTCACCGTGATCAACTACGCCTTCGGCAACGTCTCCGCCGACGGCACCTGCTTCGAGGCCAACGGCGCCGGCGTGGGCGACGCCTGGGCCGACTATCAGCGCCCGGTGGGCGCCGCGGAGTCGGTGGACGGCGTGGCCGACACCGCCGAGCAGCCGCTCAAGGGCAGCTTCAACCAGCTGCGCAAGCTGAAGGCGAAGAACCCGCAGCTCAAGGCGGTGATGTCGCTGGGCGGTTGGAGCTGGTCGAAGTACTTCTCGGACGCGGCCGCCACCGACGCCTCGCGCCGGAAGTTCGTCTCCTCCTGCATCGACCTCTACCTGCGCGGCAACCTGCCCCAGCTCGGCTCCCTGGAGGGCGGCGCGGGTTCCGGCGCCGGGGTGTTCGACGGCATCGACATCGACTGGGAGTACCCGGGTGGTGGCGGTGACGCCGGCAACGTGGTGCGCCCGGAGGATGGCCGGAACTACACGCTGCTGATGCAGGAGTTCCGCCGCCAGCTGGACGCGCTGAGCGGGAAGAAGGGGCCGCACTACCTGCTCACCGCGGCCGTCCCGGCGGGTGAGGCCAAGGCCGATCAGCTGGAGATCCCCAAGGTCGCCAAGGCGGTGGACTGGCTCAACCTGATGACCTACGACCTGCACGGCCCCTGGGAGTCGCTCGGCCCGACCGACCACCAGGCCAACCTCTACTCGGACCCGGCCGACGTGGCCGCCGACAACCGCGGCTACAGCGCGGACCGGGTGGTCCGGCACTACCTCGACCGCGGCCTGCCGGCCAGGAAGGCCGTGCCCGGCGTGCCGTTCTACGGCTACGGGTGGACCGGCGTGGCGGCCGGCGACAAGCACGGCCTCTACCAGGCGGCCACCGGCCTGGCCCGGGGCGGGAACCTGCCGTACAACCAGATCAAGGACCTGCCCGGCACCGTGTACTACGACCGTGAGCACGGTGCCAGCTGGAAGTACGACGGCACCGAGTTCTGGTCGTACGACACCCCCGAGCTGCTGGCCCGGAAGGCCGAGTACACCCGTTGCCAGGGGCTCGGCGGCGTGATGATCTGGGCACTGGACAACGACGACAGCGGCGGCTCGCTGGTCTCGGCGTTGGACCGCGGCCTCCGGTAGCCCCCGGTCGCCGAGCAGCCCGCAGCCCCCCGTGCGCGGCTTCGCGTATCACGATTTGAGTGTCGTGGTGCGCGAAGCTGCGCATTTCTATGTTCAAACGAACATTATCGCGCTACATTCTCCGTCGTTGGTGGCGCGGACACGCAATGTGCAGGGTCCCTGCACATTGCACATGCTGCACCGCCGACAACGCTTTGGCTGTCACGACTGGCATCGGGCGGGCTGACTATTGCCGCCAGGTGAACAGTGGACTATACCTTTGCGCATCATCAAAACCGCCTCTGACCGGCAGCTTCGCCGCTGGGCACGTATGGCCAACAGGACTTGACGCTCCGTCAGGTCTGGTCCGCAATCTCTGGACACCGAGGGGTTAGGGCACTCATGGGCTCTGCAACCGAGTACAACCGTCGTGACATCTTCAAGCGAGCAGCGGGTGTCGCCGTGCTCGCCGCCGGCGGCGGTTCGCTGCTGGCCGCCTGCGCCGGGGGTACCGGTGGCAGCTCCGACAAGGGCTCCAAGGGGGCCGGCGGCTACAACCTGACCGACGCCAAGAACCCGTTCGGCGTCAAGGACGCCGACGGCCTCGAGGTCTTCATCTTCGACGGCGGTTACGGCAACGAGTACGCCAAGGCCTTCGAGGCCATGTACTCGAAGCAGTTCCCGGGCGCCAAGGTCAACCACCAGGCGGACAAGGACGTCACCGGCAAGCTGCAGCCGCGCTTCAACGCCGGCTCCCCGCCGGACGTCATCGACGACTCGGGCGCCAAGCAGATGAAGCTCGACGTCCTCGCCGACTCCAACCAGCTCACCGACCTGGCCCCGCTGCTGGACGCGCCGTACCTGGACGACCCGACCAAGAAGGTCCGCGACGTCCTGATGCCCGGCACCATCGAGTCGGGCACCGTCAAGGGCAAGGTCTACAACCTGTCCTACGTCTACACCGTGTTCGGCTTCTGGTACTCCGGCAAGCTGTTCAAGGACAACGGCTGGACCGCGCCGAAGACCTGGGCCGAGTTCATCGACCTCTGCGGCCAGATCAAGGCCAAGGGCATCGCCCCGGTCGCGCACCAGGGCAAGTACCCGTACTACATCAACGTCGTCATGATGGACATGATCGCCAAGCAGGGCGGCCTGGACCTCATGAAGCGGATCGACGCGCTGGACGCCACCGCGTGGGACGACCCGGCCATCAAGACCGTCCTCGACGCCTTCTTCCAGATCGTCGACAAGGACTTCCTGCTCCCCGGCACCAACGGCATGACCCACACCGAGTCGCAGACGGCGTGGAACCAGTACAAGGCCGCGTTCATCCCCTCCGGCTCCTGGCTGGAGAACGAGCAGCTGGCAACAACCCCGGCCGACTTCGACATGAAGTTCCTGCCGATGCCGTCGCTGCCCGGCGACAAGCTGCCCTTCGAGGCCATCCGCGCCGGTGCCGGTGAGCCCTTCATCGTCCCGGCCAAGGCCAAGAACGTGGCCGGCGGCCTGGAGTTCCTGCGCAAGATGCTGACCAAGGAGGCCTCGGGCAAGTTCGCCCAGACCGCCAACAGCCTCACCTGCCTCAAGGACGGTGTCGGCCCCGAGGTCCAGCTGAAGCCGGGCACCGCCTCGACCGTCGTCGCGCTGAAGGCGGCCGGAGCCAACACCTTCAACTTCCAGTACCCGAACACCGCCTCCAAGTTCGACGAGGACCTGCAGAACGCCTCGGGCGAGCTGATGGCCAAGCGCATCACTCCGGCGGAGTGGATCAAGCGCGCCAAGGAGTCGGCCACCAAGAACAAGACCGCCTGACCGGTCGGAATCACCACAGCGCCCCGGGGGACCCGAACCTCCCCCGGGGCGCCCGCCTGACGGACAGGAGAAGGTGACCATGCGTCACGGCAAGTACCCCTTCATCGTGGGGTTCCTCTTTCTTCCGATCGTGCTGTACGTGGGCCTGGTGCTCTGGCCCTACGCGCAGACCTTCGGATACTCGCTGACCGACTGGTCCGGGGCGAGCCAGGACATGAACTTCATCGGCCTGGACAACTACACGAGACTCCTCGATGACGAGGTCTTCGGCACCGCGCTCTGGCACAACCTGCTGCTGCTGGTCCTGCTGCCGATCGTGACCATCCTGATCGCGCTGTTCTTCGCGTTCATGCTCAACGTCGGTGGCAAGGGCGGCACCGGCGGCATCCAGGGCGTGAAGGGCGCCGGCTTCTACAAGGTCGTCTTCTTCTTCCCGCAGGTGCTCTCCATCGCGATCCTCGCGGTGCTCTGGGGCGCCGTCTACCGCACCGACCAGAGCGGCCTGGCCAACGGCATCCTGATCAAGCTCGGCCTCTCCAGCGTCAACGACCCGGTCCAGTTCCTCTCGGACCCGGACATGGTCATGTGGTGCGTGCTGGCCGTCCTGGTCTGGTCCGGCGTCGGCTTCTACCTGGTGCTCTTCTCCGCCTCCATGCAGTCCATCCCGAAGGACATCTACGAGGCGGCGCTGCTGGACGGCGCCAAGCGCGGGCAGACCTTCTTCAAGATCACCCTGCCGCTGCTCTGGGAGACCGTCCAGACCGCCTGGGTCTACCTGGCCATCGTCGCCATGGACGCCTTCGCGCTGGTCTCCTCGATCACCCCGGGCGCGTACTTCGGCGGCGGCCCCGACCACCACAGCGAACTGATCTCCACGTACCTGATGCGCAGCTTCCTGCGCAACGGCGAGGCCGGTTACGCCTGCTCCATGGGCGTGGTGATCTTCTTCTTCACGCTGATCCTGACCGTCGTCTCGCTCTGGGCCACCAAGCGCGACAAGATCGAGTACTGAGCGGGGACTTGTGATGACCACGATCGACAAGGCCGCGAGTGTTCCCGGTCAGCGCAGCTCCGGCCGCCGGCCGGCCCAGGACCGCTCCCAGCGCTTCGGCGAGGGCGGCGGCGTCCTGAACGTCTTCTCGCACGGCTTCCTGGCGGTGTGGGCGATCATGATCGTCCTGCCGCTCGCCTGGGTGGTGCTCGGCGCCTTCAAGACCGACGCCCAGATCAACGGCTCCGCCTGGAGCTGGCCCTCCGCCTTCAAGTTCGACGCCTTCGGGCGCGCCTGGGAGAAGGGCATCGGCGGGTTCTTCGTCAACACCGTCATCGTGCTGCTCGGCTCCGTCACCCTGACCATGCTGCTCGGCTCGATGGCCGCCTACGTGCTCGCCCGGTACGAGTTCAAGGGCAACAAGGTCATTTACTACCTGTTCGTCGCCGGCTCGATGTTCCCGGTGTACCTGGCGCTCGTGCCGCTGTTCTTCATGGTCCGCAACCTCGGTGAGATCTCGCCGTACCTCGGCCTGAACAGCTATGCCGGCCTGATCCTGGTGTACGTCGCGTACTCGCTGCCGTTCACCGTCTTCTTCATGTACTCGTTCTTCCGGACGCTGCCCACCGCCGTGCACGAGGCCGCGATGCTGGACGGCTGCTCGCACACCCGGGCGTTCTTCCAGATCATGGTGCCGATGGCCAAGCCCGGCCTGATCAGCGTCGGAATCTTCAACGTGCTCGGCCAGTGGAACCAGTACATCCTGCCGGTCACCCTGATGCAGCCCACCTCCGCCGGTGAGGCCGACCACTCGATGCTCGCCCAGGGCCTGGTCAACCTCGCCCTGCAGTCCGGCTACAAGAGCGACGCGCCGGCCCTGTTCGCCGGCATGACGATCGCGATGCTGCCGGTGCTGGTGGTGTACCTGTCCTTCCAGCGACAGGTGCAGGCGGGACTGACCTCGGCGACGCTCAAGTAAGTGCGTTAGAGGGGCTCGGGGAACTGCGAGGCCCGCCCCGGGGATGGCGACACCAGCAAAGTGCGCCAACCCCGGGGCGGGCCTCGCCCCGCGGCGGAGCCGCTCATGAGTAGAGCCCCGAGCCCCTGTTGGGCTTATCCGTCTGCCTTCTGTGCGCGCAGCGCGCGGGCCAGGTCGTCGCGGCACTCCAGGACCAGGCGGCGCAGCGCCGGTGCGGCACTCTCGTGGGCGGCGAGCCACGCGTCGGTGGCGTCCAGGGTCGCCTGCGTGGTCTGGTAGCGCGGGAAGAACCCGCCGACGATCCGCATCGCGATCTCGATCGTGCGCTGCGCCCAGATGTCCTCGAGCAGCTCGAAGTACGGCTCGACGTACCCGGCGGTGAGGTCGCGTCGGCCGGCCTGGTTGAAGCCGGAGATCTGCGCCTCGACCAGGGCGTTGGGCAGCTCGTCCGAGTCGACCACGGCGGACCAGGCGGCGGCCTTGGCACCGGGCGTCGGCAGGGCGGCCAGGCACTCGGTCTCGTGGCGCTTGCCGCTGGCGGTGTTGTCGAGTTCCAGCTCGGCGGCCAGTTCCTCGCCGCGCGCCTCGCCGGCGGAGGCCAGTGCCAGCCACAGTGCCCAGCGCAGCTCCTGGTCGATCTCCAGGCCGTCGATCCGGGCGGTGCCCTCCAACAGGCCACGGACCAGCTGGAGCTGGTCGGCGCTGTGGGCGGTCTCGGTGAGGAAGCGCGCCCACGCCAGCTGGTGGTCGCTGCCGGGGGCGGCGGCGCGCAGCTCGCGCAGCGCGCCCTCGGCGAGCAGCCGCGCGCCCTCGGCGCGCCACTCGGGCGCGGTGTACAGGTCGCGCGCGCCCTTGGCCTGCAGGTGCAGGGACTGCAGCACGCCGATGTCCGACTCCTCGCCGGCGAAGCGCAGCACCAGGTCGATGTAGTCGCGGGCCGGGATCAGGCCGTCGCGGGTCAGGTTCCAGACGGCGGACCAGACCAGGGCACGGGAGAGGGGGTCGGTGAGGTCGCCGAGGCCGTCGCGCAGGGTGGTGAGCGAGACGGCGTCGAAGCGGATCTTGCAGTAGGTCAGGTCGTCGTCGTTGACCAGCACCAGGGCGGGCCGCGGCCGGCCGGCGGCGGCGGTGACGACGGTGCGCTCGCCGGTCACGTCCAGCTCGATCCGGTCGGTGCGGACCAGCGCGCCGTCCGTGTCCCGGTCGTAGAGGCCGATGGCGATCCGGTGCGGACGCAGCACGCGGCCGTCCTGGACGACGGCCAGTTCGGTGATCCGGCCCTCGGCGTCGGTGGTGACCTCGGGGGTCAGCGCGTTGACACCGGAGGTCTGCAGCCAGGCCGCCGCCCAGGAGGTGAGGTCGCGGCCGCTGGTCTCCTCCAGCACGTCGAGCAGGTCGGCGAGCACGGTGTTCCCGAAGGCGTGCTTCTTGAAGTAGCGGCGCGCGCCCTCGAAGAAGGCGTCCCGGCCGACGTACGCCACCAGTTGCTTGAGCACCGAGGCGCCCTTGGCATAGGTGATGCCGTCGAAGTTGAGCTTGGCGTCCTCGAGGTCGCGGATGTCCGCGGTGATCGGGTGGGTGGTGGGGAACTGGTCCTGCCGGTACGCCCACGCCTTGCGACGGTTGGCGAAGGTGATCCACGCCGCCTGGTACTTGGTCGCCTCGATCTGCGAGAACGAGCCCATGAAGTCCGCGAAGGACTCCTTCAGCCACAGGTCGTCCCACCACTTCATGGTGACCAGGTCGCCGAACCACATGTGCGCCATCTCGTGCAGGATGACGTTGGCCCGGCCCTCGTACGCCGCCTCGGTGACCTTCGACCGGAAGACGAACTCCTCGCGGAAGGTGACGCAGCCGGGGTTCTCCATCGCGCCGATGTTGTACTCGGGCACGAAGCACTGGTCGTACTTGCCGAACGGGTACGGGAAGTCGAACTCCTCGTGGAAGAAGTCCAGGCCCTGCTTGGTGACGGTGAGGATCTCGTCCGCGTCGAAGTACTGCGCCAGCGAGCGGCGGCAGGTGGCGGCCAGCGGGATCTCCAGCACGCTGCCGTCGGTGAGTTCGCGGCGGTAGTGGTCGCGCACCACGTGGTACGGGCCGGCCACCACGGCGGTCAGGTAGGTGGAGATGGGCTGCGTCTCGCCGAACTGCCAGACCCGGGCGTCGCCGCGGTCCTCGACCGCGGTGTGCTCCGCGTTGTTGTAGACGTCCCACGCGGCGGGCGCGGTCACCGTGAAGACGTACCGCGCCTTCAGGTCCGGCTGCTCGAAGTTGGCGAACACCCGGCGGGCGTCGGCCGGCTCGTAGTGGGTGTAGAGGTACGTCTCGCCGTCGACCGGGTCGACGAAGCGGTGCAGCCCCTCGCCGGTGCGGCTGTAGGCGCAGTCGGCGACCACGGTCAGCTCGTTCTCTGCGGCGAGCTCGTCCAGTTGCACCCGGGCGCCGTCGAAGACCTTCGCCGGGTCCAGCTCGCGGCCGTTCAGCGTGACCGAGCGGACCGCCGGGGCGAGCAGGTCGACGAAGGTCGAGGCGCCCGGGGCCGTGCTGCGGAAGGTGATGGCGGTGGTGGAACGGAAGGTGCTCGCGGCCGGGTCGGTCGCCGAGGTCAGGTCGAGCTGGACGCGGTAGCCGTCCACCTCGATGATCTCGGCCCGCTCGCGGGCTTCGTCGCGGCTCAGGTTCTTGCCCGGCACGGCGGTACTCCTTTGTACGGGTCCCCAGGTCTCGAAAAACTCTCATGGAGCTGTTTCGGGGGCATCCTTTCACGCCGTACCCGCTGTGCCATTGCACCGGTGGCGGAATCACGGGCGACCCCCGGCGGTTGCATCCCGGAGGGGACGACCCGTCCCTCGTGACCGAACCACCCGACAGACCCGAAGGACGCGTCCGTGACGACTGCCGACTCCCGCAAGATCGCCGACTTCTGGTTCGATCCCATCTGCCCGTGGGCGTGGATGACCTCCCGCTGGATGCTGGAGGTCGAGCAGCTCCGCCCGGTGGACACCCGGTTCCACGTGATGAGCCTCTCGGTGCTGAACGAGAACCGCGAGGACCTGCCGGAGAAGTACCAGGAGCTGATGGCCGCCGGCTGGGGCCCGGTCCGCGTGCTGATCGCCGCCGCCCAGGCGCACGGCGACAAGGTGCTCGGCCCGCTCTACACCGAGCTCGGCACCCGCTTCCACAACCAGGGCCTGCCCAAGACCCGGGAGACCGTCGTCGCCGCACTGGAGGCGGCCGGGCTGCCGGTCGAACTGGCCGACGCGATGGACACCGACGCGTACGACGACGCGCTGCGGGCCTCGCACCGCGAGGGCATCAGCCTGGTCGGTGAGGACGTCGGCACCCCGGTGATCGCCGTCGACGGCCCGGACGGCGACCGCGTCGCCTTCTTCGGACCCGTCGTCACCCCCACCCCGCGCGGTGACGCCGCCGCCCGGCTGTGGGACGGCACCGTGCTGGTCGCGTCCACGCCGGGCTTCTACGAGATCAAGCGGACCCGCACCAAGGGCCCGTCCTTCGAGTAACCGTTCTTCTTCAGGGGCTCGGGGAACTGCGAGGCCCGCCCCGGGGACGGCCGCACCAGCAAAGTGCGCCAACCCCGGGGCGGGCCTCGCAGTTCCCCGAGCCCCTACAAATCACCGCTTGCGAAGCCGACCGACGACCGCCAGCAGCGCCGCCAGCCCCGCCGTGAAGTACAGCTGGATCCGGTTGTCCGCGTCGAGCGTCATCAGGGCGAGCACCGCCAGGATCCCGGCCAGCGCGATCCAGGTCAGGTACGGGAATGCCCACATCCGCACGGTGAGCTGCTCGGGCGCCTCCCGCTCCAGCCGCCGCCGCATCCGCAGCTGCGCCACGGCGATGAATGCCCACACCACCAGCACCGCCGCGCCGACCATGTTGAGCAGCCAGCTGAACACGGTGGTCGGCCACCAGTAGCTGAGCAGCACCGCGGCGAAGCCGAAGGCGGAGGAGGCGAGCACGGCCCGTCGCGGCACCCCGCCGCTCACCTTGCCGAGCGCCTTCGGGCCCTGGCCGCGCCGGACCAGCGAGTAGGCCATCCGCGAGGAGCCGTAGATGTTGGCGTTCATGGCGGACAGCAGCGCGATCAGCACCACGACGTTCATGACCTGGCCGGCCCCGGGGATGCCCAGGGTGTCGAGCACGGCGACGTACGGTCCGGGCTTGCGCACCGCGGGGTCGTTCCAGGGGACCAGGGTGACGATGACGGCCATCGAGCCGACGTAGAAGAGGGCGATCCGCCACATCGCGGTGCGGACGGCGCCGGCGACGCCGCGCCGCGGGTCGGGGGACTCGGCGGCGGCGATGGTGACGGTCTCCAGGCCGCCGTACGCGAAGACGGAGGCGAGCAGGCCGGTGACCAGGCCGGTGGAGCCGTGCGGGAAGAAGCCGCCGGCGCCGGTCAGGTTGGCGGCGCCGGGGGAGGAGGTGCCGGGCAGCACGCCGAACAGGGCGAGGCCGCCGAGGACCAGGAAGGCGCTGATCGCGGTGACCTTGATCGCGGCGAACCAGAACTCGAACTCGCCGAAGTTCTTCACTGCGGCCAGGTTGGTGGCGCAGAAGAAGGCCATGAAGACGGCGACCCAGGCCCAGGAGGGCACCCCGGGCAGCCAGGCGGCCATGATCCCGGCGGCGCCGATCGCCTCGGCGGCGACGCCGACGCAGAGCAGGGTCCAGAACATCCAGCCGACGGTCAGGCCGGCCCACGGGCCGATCTCGCGCTCGGCGTGGACGGAGAAGGAGCCGCTGGCGGGCCGGGCGGCGGACATCTCGCCGAGCATCCGCATGACCAGCATCACCAGGACGCCGGAGACGGCGAAGGCCAGCACGATGGACGGTCCGGCGGCGGCGATGCCCGCGCCCGAGCCGACGAAGAGGCCGGCCCCGATGACGCCGCCGAGCGCGATCATCGACAGGTGACGCTGCTTGAGGCCGTGGGTCAGCCCGCCGCGGGTGGCGTCGGCGCCCTCGGAGGCGGCCTGGGAGACGGCCTCGGAGACGGCCTCGGAGGCGGCGTCCGAGGGGGCGCCGACGGACGGCTCGCGCGTCGGGGCCGGGGTCAGTGCGGTCATACGGGACGGTCCAGACTGCTCGGATATCGGAAAGGTCCGTCCACTATTCGACACGGTCGATGGACATGCCAGGAGAGCCCGCCATCCGGACACCGATCTGACGGAGCGTGACGGAGCCGGTACGTGAGGGCTTGGTCACAGTCCGGATCCGACAAGTGCGGCCACTGACGGTTTGTCGGAGAACGACGCCGACCCGGCCGGGGTCTCCCGCATAGGTTCGTCGGTGATCACCACGACGACCGAACCGGAGGAGCCCATGGCCACCGCCACGCCGATACCGTCCACCGCCGTGCTCGCGGACCTGCTGCCGCGCGCCACCACCCGCTTCGGCGCCCAGGCCCGCGAACTCGCCCTGGTGCTCGGCGGCGCCGCGCTGACCGGTGCGGCCGCGCAGCTGTCGCTGCCCGTCCCGGGCTCGCCGGTGCCGGTCACCGGGCAGACCTTCGCCGCGCTGCTGGTGGGCACCGCGCTCGGCACCCGCCGCGGCGTGGCGTCGCTCTCGCTCTACCTGCTGGCGGGCATGGCCGGCCTGCCGTGGTTCGCCGGCGGCACTGCGGGCTGGACCATGCCGACCCTCGGGTACCTGGTCGGCTTCGTGCTGGCGGCTGGCCTGACCGGCGCGCTGGCCCGCCGGGGCGCCGACCGCAGCGCGCTGCGCACGGCCGGGGCGATGGTCCTCGGCAACCTGGCGATCTACGCGGTCGGCGTGCCGTACCTGGCAGCCTCGCTGCACGTCCCGCTCGCCAAGGCGGCCGACCTCGGCCTCTACCCCTACCTGGTGGGCGACGGCCTCAAGCTGCTGCTGGCCACCGCGGCGCTCCCGCTGACCTGGAAGCTGGTCGGCCGACGCTGACCGCGTCGGCCCCGATCCGCTCACCGGCCCCGATCCGCCCGCCGGCACCGCGCCGCTGACCCGCCGTCGGCGGTGATCGGCGGGCGGTGACCGGATGCGGTACCCGCGCATGCCACACTCTTCGCATGCGCGTGTACCTGGGCTCCGACCATGCCGGATACGAACTGAAGAACCACCTCGTCGAGTGGCTGAAGGGAGCCGGCCACGAGCCGGTCGACTGCGGCCCGCACATCTACGACGCCGAGGACGACTACCCGCCGTTCTGCCTCCGGGCCGCCGAGCGGACCGCCGCCGACCCCGAGGCCCTGGGCATCGTGATCGGCGGCTCCGGCAACGGCGAGGCGATCGCCGCCAACAAGGTGAAGGGCGTCCGGGCGGCCCTGGCGTGGAGCGAGCAGACCGCCTCGCTCGGCCGGGAGCACAACAACGCCAACGTCGTCTCGATCGGCGGCCGGATGCACACCCTCGACGAGGCCACCAAGTTCGTCGAGATCTTCCTCAACACCCCGTACAGCGGTCAGGCGCGGCACACCCGCCGGATCGAGATGCTCTCCGAGTACGAGACCACCGGCGAGCTGCCCCCCATCCCGGCCCACCACCCCCAGGGCTGACCCACCCGGACCGATCCGCTGCCGCACGGGCGGCCCCGCTCACCGCGAGCGGGGCCGACGGCCCGTGCGGCAGCGCAGTTCTCAGAACCCGTGCGGCAGCCAGGGCGCCAGGTCCGAGGCGAAGGCCCGCGAGGCCTCCCGCAGCGCGCCCGCGCGCACCTCCTCCACCAGGCCGGCCCGCGCCAGCGCGGCGAGCGTCGTCCCACCGAGATAGGCGGACCCCAACTCCCGGACGTCCAGCCGCAGATCGGCCGGGTCCGCGGTCCGTACACAGCTCGCGCCCTTGCCCGGACCGCCGCTGCTCAGCCGCCACCGCCCGGTGTTCCACGGGCAGAAGGCGTCGGTCACCTCCAGCACCACGTCCAGCGGGTCGCCGTAGCCGCGCTGCTCCAGCGCCGCGGCCACGTCCACCAGCCGGACGAACAGGCCGTCCAGCAGCTTGGGTTCGATCCGGCGCGGGTCGGAGACCAGGTGCAGCACCGGGTCGTCGCTCGGGCGGCTGCGGACGGTCACCTTCGAGGTGAGGTCCAGGTCCAGCAGGTAGGACCACAGCCGGGCGTAGACCGAGGGGTCGAGCGCCTCCACGTCCCGCACCCGCACCACGCCGGACGGGCCCGCGTCGTCCCACTCGCTCTTCACCGCGTACCGCGCGTAGCCGAGCAGCCGGCCGTCGGCCGCGTCCTCGGCCAGCACGCACTGCAGGGCGGAGAAGCCGCCGCGCGAGCCCGGCGCGTCCAGCAGCACCAGTTGCTCCCAGCCCGGTCGGCGCTCCAGCATGCCCGGGCGCAGCGGCACCAGTTGCGCGTACAGCTCCTCGCAGGCGGGCAGCGCCTCGGCCGGGTCGGCCAGTCGCAGCCGGACCGCCGGGCCGGCCGGGGTGTGCACGGTCACCCTGCCGCGCGGCAGGGTGACGGTCATCCGCCGGGTGCCCGCGCCGTAGCCGAACCGGCCGTAGATCGGCGGCTCCGAGGCGGTCAGCACCGCCACCGCCTCCTCGCCGCGGGCCCGGATGTCGTCCAGCTGGCGGCGCATCAGCGCGGTGAGCGCCCCGCGCCGGCGGTGGGTGGGCAGCACCCCGACCATGGCCACCCCGGCCGCCGGCACCACGGCCCCGCCGGGCACCGCCATCCGGAAGGAGAACGCCCCGCCGCCGCCGACCACCTCCTCGCCGGCGCAGATCGCCAGCGAGCGCTCCACCTCGGTGAGCCCGCGCCAGAGCGCCTTCTCCTCCGGCTCCTCCTCGGCCCCGCCGAAGGCGATCTCCAACTGGCGGTACCAGTGCTCCCACTCCTCGGCGGCGAGCGGGCGGACGGACAGACCGGCGTGCTGAGGTGTCATACGCCACAGCTACCACCGCCGCCCGGCGCCCGCGACCGACTTTTGCCCCGGAACCCCCCGTACTCGGCTGAAACCCGCTGAACACCGGGCGGAACTACCCCGCAGACCCGCCCCACCCCGTCGACGCCACCCGCACCGGTGGATAAGGTCGGACCCCATGGCTGGCAGCACGCAGGGCACCCCGCCCCGGACGACTGCGACGGGCCCGGCCGCCAAGGCGGCGGGCGAGCCCGTGACGGCCCGGTTGCGCGCGAAGCTCTACCGGGTCCGCGTCAGGCTGCGCCGAACCGGCGTGGACTACTTCCGCGGCGACGGAGCCGACTGGCTCGCCTTCACCGCCCTGGTCGCGGCCGTCCCGCTGCTGGTGCTGCTCAACGTCCTGTTCCCCAACTGGTGCCCGCCGACCGCGCTGGTGCTGCCGATCCTGGCCGGCGCCCTGCTGCTGCGCCCCGGCACGCTGGTGCTGCTCTACGCGGCGGCGGCTTTCGGCCTGATTTCCGAGTCGCTGATCCACACCGGCGAGCGGGTCGCCAGCGACCGGCCCGAGGCGTACGTCTACGGGGTCACCCCCGGCGCGGCGCTGGTGGTCGGCGCGGTCGGGGTGGCGGGCCTGCTGGTCGCCCAGTTCCGCCGCCGGGTCGGCGTGCCCTGGCGCGGCGGCTCGACCATGCTCTTCGACCTGCGCGAGCGGATCCGGGTGCAGAGCCGGGTGCCCCGGCTGCCCGAGGGCTGGTACGCCGACATGGCGCTGCGCCCGGCCGGCGGCCAGTCCTTCTCCGGCGACTTCGTGGTCGCCGCCCGCACCGGCCCGGGCGGCCGGGTGCTGGAGGCGGTGCTGGCGGACGTCTCCGGCAAGGGCATGGACGCCGGCTCCCGGGCCCTGCTGCTCTCCGGCGCGTTCGGCGGCCTGCTCGGCTCGCTGCCCGCCCACGACTTCCTGCCCGCCGCCAACGGCTACCTGCTCCGCCAGGACTGGGACGAGGGCTTCGCCACCGCCGTCCACCTGGTGCTCGACCTGGACACCGGCGAGTACGAGCTGCTCTCGGCCGGCCACCTGCCGGGCATGCACCGCCTGGCGGGCGCCGGGCGTTGGGAGGTCAAGGAGGCCGAGGGCCCGCTGCTCGGGGTGTACGACGGCGCCAAGTTCGAGGGCGTCCGCGGCCGGCTCGGCCCCGGCGACCTGCTGCTGCTGTGCACCGACGGCATGGTGGAGATCCCCGGGCGCGACCTCGCCGAGGGGATGGACCGGCTGATGGGGGAGTCGGACCGGCTGGTCGCGGCCGGCTTCGGCGGCGCCGCGAGCCGGCTGATCGACACGGTGGCCAAGGACGTCAACGACGACCGGGCCGTGCTGCTGCTCTGGCGTCAGTAGTCGAAGCCCGGGTGTCAAGCCCCGGGAGTGATCTTCGGCCATTCCTGACCGGGGGTCGGACGGGCCGCCGCTCCGCCGCTCTGCCTGCCCTTTTCGCCCGTTCCGCCCGGTCGGCGACCGCCCGCGGACGAGCCGTCAGAAGCGTTCCGCTATCGTCTCGGACGGCGGAAACCGTCTCACATCGCAGGAACTTCCGGTCCGTGTTCCGACAAGTCCTTTACGGAGTCCGCACGAGCGACCACACTGAGTCCGAATGGGCTGGTGGGGACACGGGGGGTAGGGGCCGGTTTCCGCCTGGAGCCGGCGACGGTTCCGACACGAACCCCCCGCCATGAACCGAGGAAGTGAGTCCGGGTGGCCTTCTCCGTCTCCGCGCTGGTCCTGTTCGGCATCATTGTCGTCATCTTCATCCGCAACAAGCAGTTGAAGACCAGCCACGCGATCATCGCCGCGCTCTTCGGCTTCATGGTGAGCCAGTCCACGGCAGCCCCGTCGATCCAGGACTTCCTGAACTCGATGGCGAAGGCCATCTCCTCGATCGCGGGCTGACCCCCGAGCTTCGACGCCCGGCGGGCGGGGGATTCGCCCCCGTTCCGTCCTATCGGCCTGCCCGCCGCGCCCTGGCCTGCCGCCAGCGGTCGAGCAGCGGGCGGCGCCGACCACCGTACGCCTCGGCCAAGCGGTCCGAGGCGGGTTCCGCGGGCTGCTCCGCCGCATCCTCGACGCCCCCGGCGATCAGGGCGTGCTCGGACACCAGCAGCACGAACAGCCGGGCCCAGCACAGCCGCTCCCCGCGCGGCCAGGGCAGTGAGCGCAGCGCCGCCGACGCGCGCTCCGACACCGCGCCGTTCACCCGGACCTCGGCGACGTCCTCACCGGCCCGGCCGCCGAGAAACAGCTTGACCCCGGCCACCCGGGACCGGTCCGGCTCGGGCTCGCCCACCTCCGGCCGCAGCGCGTCGGCCAGCGCCGGCAGCACCTGGTGGTCGGAGAGCCACTCGCCCAGCGGCCCGGAGGCGAAGCCGAAGACCGCGGCCGGCCCCTGCACCGCGTGCCAGCCGGGCAGCCGCTCCGGCCGGTAGTGGTCACCGTGCTCGCCGCGCCGCTCCAGCAGCTCCACCACGGTGGACGCGGTGGTGGTCGCCCACATCCGCACCGCGTTGTCGAGCTGCTCCTCCTCGGTCTTGCCGAGTCCGGCCGCGCAGTCCCACACCACCGGCGCGTCCGCCCGGCCCAGCTGCAGCACGTACCCCAGATCGACGTGGCCGCCGTCGTCCCCGGGGTGCTCGCGGATCGCGACCGCGGTGGTGCCCGGACCGCGCAGGACCGGGCCGTCGACGGTGAACTCCTGTCCGTAGCGCGCCATTTCGCGGATGACGCTGCGCTGGATGACGTCCAGCCGATGCTGCGGACGCAACGTGAGGGCTCCTGTTTTCTCGGGGGATTCCCGGTGAGGCTATCGGCCCCGGGTGACCAGCGTCACCGGCGGGGTGACCAGCGGTGAGTGATCGTATGTATACGGTCGCGATTATGGCGGACCGTGGCCCGCCGGTGGGCACTGCGTCATGATCCCGTACGCGCTCGGTCGGGCCCGGTGAACACCGCGTGACCTGCGGGATCGTCAGATTCGCCGAGGCCTTGATCGCCGCGGTCCGGGCGCTTGCCACGGGGTGCGCCGGTCGGCTTTGCTTCACCGCAGCCCGGACGGTTCGTCCGGGTGGGCCACCGGGTGGAACGCCTAGTCCTGCCGCTGCCCGGTGCCGACCAGATAACCGTTCACGGCAGGAGCGGGGGACCCAAGGTAAGTCGCCGTACCCGGATCACCGGGGACGGCTCGGGGTGAAGCCGCGCCATGCGGCCGGGCAACTCTCGTCCGAACCCGACAGCTCACCTCGTAGGCGTCGGAGAGGAATTTCTTCATGTCCGCTACGGGCAAGCACCGCAAGCCGCGTCTGAAGACCATCGTCCGCCTCGCCATCGCCACCGGTGTCGCCGGTGCCGCGGTCGGCCTCCCGGTCACCGCCGCCAGCGCGCACGGGACCGCCGACCACCACGGCGCCGAGGCCCGCCACGCGGTCGCCGACACCGCCGCCCAGGCGCCGGTCGCCGCCGCCCCGGTCGCCGACACCACCCCCGCCGCCGCTGCTTCGCACGGCTACAAGGTCGTCTCCGGCGACACCCTGTCCAAGATCGCCACCGCGCAGAACGTGGACGGCGGCTGGCAGAAGCTGTACCAGGACAACCGTTCCGTGGTCGGCTCCAACCCGAACCTGATCTACCCGGGCCAGCAGCTGACCATCGGTGGCGCCGCCGCTGCCGCCCCGGTGCAGCACGCCGCCCCGGCCGCCAAGCCGGCCGCGCAGCCGAAGCCCGCGCAGCAGGCCGCCAAGCCCGCGCCGCAGCCGGTCCAGCAGCAGGCCGCCAAGCCGGCCCCGAAGCCGGCCGCGCAGACCCAGGCCGCCGTGGCGTCCAACGCCTCCGGCTACGTGGCCCCGGTCTCGGTCCACCACACCACCGGCTGGCACGTGGCCGGCTCCAACTGGTCCAGCGGCTACCACACCGGCATCGACTTCCCGGTCTCGACCGGCACCAGCCTGAAGGCGATCGCCTCCGGCACCGTGGTCTCCGCCGGCAACGGTGGCGCCTACGGCAACCAGGTGATCATCAAGCTGGCCGACGGCAAGTACGCCCAGTACGCCCACCTGTCGTCCATCTCCGTCTCGGCCGGCCAGACCGTGTCCGCCGGGCAGCAGATCGGCCTCTCCGGCGCGACCGGCAACGTGACCGGCCCGCACCTGCACTTCGAGATCCGCACCACCCCGAACTACGGCTCGGACATCGACCCGATCGCCTACCTGGCGGCCCACGGCGTCAGCGTCTGACGTACCACCCCCCGGTAGAAGGGGCGGCAGCGGGACTTCCCGCCGCCGCCCCTTCCGGCGTTCGCCGGGGCGCAATCCGCGCGCCGGGCTCCGCCAACGCGGACGGCCCCGGCTGCCTGGGGCAGTCGGGGCCGGATCGGAGCGGGTGACGAGAATCGAACTCGCGTGACCAGTTTGGAAGACTGGGGCTCTACCATTGAGCTACACCCGCGTGCACACCGTTGACGGCATGCGACGCCCCCGGGCCGTCGGTGACGGTCGCGAGGACTCGGCAAGCGTACCTGGTCGGGTCGGTGGATTGCACACCGCTTCGGACGGCGATTCCGCCCGCGCGGGCCGCAGATATGACCGGAGGCGGGGGACGGCCGACGTGTACTCTTCCTCTCGGCACCACGGGGTGTGGCGCAGTTTGGTAGCGCGTCCGCTTTGGGAGCGGAAGGCCGTCGGTTCGAATCCGGCCACCCCGACAGTGCGGCAGGGTCTCGTCCGGCGGGCGGGGCCCTGTTGTCGTATGTATGTCACGGAGCCGTGGGGTACACAGCGGCTTTCGTGGTACCGGTAGGATGGGACGCTGGCGGTAGTACGGAAGCACGCAGTTCCAACCGCCTATCGCCCTGACCGCAAGCCCCTAGGAGAACTGACCGTGAAGAGCGCCGTGGAGACTCTGAACCCGACCCGGGTTCGACTCACCGTCGAGGTGCCCTTCGAGGAGCTCAAGCCCAGCCTCGACGCGGCGTACAAGAAGATCAACCAGCAGGTCACGGTCCCCGGCTTCCGCAAGGGCAAGATCCCGAACCGCGTGATCGACCAGCGCTTCGGCCGTGGCGCGGTGCTGGAGGAGGCCGTCAACGACGCCCTTCCGCGCTTTTACACCCAGGCCGTCGACGAGGGCAAGATCGACGTCCTCGGCCAGCCCGACATCACCGACATCGCGGGTGTCGAGAACCTGGTCGACGGTGGCGACCTGAAGTTCACCGCCGAGGTGGACGTGCGCCCGGAGATCACCCTGCCGGAGTTCTCCGAGATCGCGGTCGTCGTCGACCCGATCGAGGTCTCCGACGAGGACGTCGAGAAGTCGCTCGAGCAGCTGCGCGAGCGTTTCTCCTCGGTGAAGGACGTCGAGCGCGCCGCCGCCGAGGGCGACGTCGTGGTCGTCGACCTGGAGGCCAAGGTCGACGGTGAGGTGCCGGAGGACGGCACCGCCACCGGCGTGAGCTACGAGATCGGCTCCGGCCGCCTGCTGGAGGGCATCGACGAGGCCGTCGTCGGCCTGTCCGCCGGTGAGTCCAAGACCTTCACCACCACCCTCAAGGGCGGCACCGAGGCCGGCAAGGAGTCGGAGGTCACCGTCACCGTGACCGCCGTCCAGGAGAAGGAGCTCCCCGAGCTCGACGACGAGTTCGCCCAGCTGGCGAGCGAGTTCGACACCCTGGAGGACCTCCGCGGCGACTCCCGCAAGCGCCTCGAGCGCATGAAGGAGTTCGACCAGGCCACCCAGGCCCAGGAGAAGGTCCTCGACGAGCTGCTGACCCGGGTGGAGATGGAGTACCCGGAGAAGCTGCTCAAGGACGAGGTCGAGACCCGCAAGCACAACCTGGAGCACCACCAGCTGGAGCCGATGGGGATGACCCTCGACACCTACCTGGCCTCCCAGGACAAGTCCCGCGAGGACTACGACGCGGAGACCGAGGAGCAGGCGAAGAAGGGCATCAAGACCCAGTTCGTCCTGGACTCGATCGTCGCCAAGCTGGAGCTGGGCGTGAACCAGGAGGAGCTCACCGAGCACCTCATCCGCCGCGCCGCCGGCTCGGGCCTCACCCCGGACCAGTTCGCCCAGCAGGTCGTCCAGGGTGGCCAGGTGCCGCTGCTGGTCGGCGAGGTCGCCCGCGGCAAGGCGCTGGCCGCCGTGGTCGAGGCCGCCAAGGTGACCGACACCAACGGTGAGGTCGTCTCCTTCGAGGACGACGAGGACGAGACCGCCGAGACGGTCGAGGCCTCCGCCGAGGAGACCACCGAGGAGACCACCGAGGCCTGAGCCTCGTAGGACATCCGGCCGTGGGCCCGGGCACCTTTCGGTGTCCGGGCCCACTGCTGTTGTACGGCCCTCACCCTGCGCTCACAGCGAACAGTTCTGCGTGGGGGATTCTGCGAACCGGACCGCGCGTTAGGGTCCATAGACAGCGACACACAAGCAGATCGACTGAGCAGGTGGCTAAGTGACGTTTCCGCAGATGCAGCAGATGCCTGGCCTGATGGCGCCGCACGCCGCCGCCGGCGACGTGCTCGGCGGCCTGGGCGATCAGGTCTACAACCGGCTGCTCAACGAGCGCATCATCTTCCTCGGCCAGCAGGTCGACGACGACATCGCCAACAAGATCACCGCGCAGCTGCTGCTCCTCGCGGCCGACCCGGACAAGGACATCTTCCTTTACATCAACTCCCCGGGCGGTTCGATCTCGGCGGGCATGGCGATCTACGACACCATGCAGTACATCAAGAACGACGTGGTCACCATCGCCATGGGCATGGCCGCCTCGATGGGTCAGTTCCTGCTGACCGCCGGCGCCAAGGGCAAGCGCTTCTCGCTGCCCAACGCCAACATCCTGATGCACCAGCCCTCCGCGGGCCTCGGCGGCTCCGCCACCGACATCCGGATCCAGGCCGAGCAGCTGCTCCGCACCAAGAAGCGGATGTCCGAGCTGATCGCGCAGCACAGCGGCCAGTCCTTCGAGCGGATCACCGCCGACTCCGACCGCGACCGCTGGTTCACGCCGGAGGAGGCCAAGGAGTACGGCCTGATCGACGACATCATGCACAGCGCCGCGGACGTCCCCGGCGGCGGTGGCACGGGCGCCGGCCTCATCGGCTGACCCCGGCAGCAGACCACAGACCGCACGCTTCGGAGGACACGAAACCCATGAACATCCCCAGCCTGTCCGGCGCCAAGGCACGCCTGGAGGACATGCGCGCCGAGGGCCGCTACATCGTCCCGCGGTTCGTCGAGCGCACCTCGCAGGGCATCCGCGAGTACGACCCGTACGCCAAGCTGTTCGAGGAGCGCATCATCTTCCTCGGCTCCCAGGTGGACGACGTCTCGGCCAACGACATCATGGCCCAGCTGATCTGCCTGGAGTCGATGGACCCGGACCGCGACATCTCGGTCTACATCAACTCCCCGGGCGGCTCGTTCACCGCCCTGACGGCGATCTACGACACCATGCAGTTCGTGAAGCCGGACATCCAGACCGTCTGCATGGGCCAGGCCGCCTCGGCCGCCGCGGTCATCCTGGCCGCCGGCGCCCCCGGCAAGCGGATGGCGCTGCCGAACGCCCGGATCCTGATCCACCAGCCGTACACCGAGACCGGCCGCGGCCAGGTCTCCGACCTGGAGATCCAGGCCAACGAGATCTTCCGGATGCGCGCGCAGCTGGAGGAGATGCTCTCCAAGCACTCCAGCAAGTCGATCGAGCAGGTCCGCGACGACATCGAGCGCGACAAGATCCTGACCGCCGAGGAGGCCCTGCAGTACGGCCTCGTCGACCAGATCATCTCGACCCGCAAGACCTCGCTGAGCGACTGAGCCCGAGGGCTCCAGGGGCGGGGCGTACGCCGAGCGTGACGTACGCCCCGCCCCGATCCGTTCCGTCCGGCCGCTCGGCCCGGCACAATCGAACGAAGCGGGGACCATGCCCGCGCGACCGCATCTGTTCGGTATCAATTCGCCCAGGGCGTACGGCAGAGCAGTCGAAGACGGCGGAATCTCGGGCTCGGCAGAGTACCGTCGGATAGCGAGACCGAACGCCGGACGGCGCAGCCGGTCCACAGCACCAGGCCCCGGACCCCCGCGGGGCCCCTGGCGAAGGGGAAGCACCTCGTGGCACGCATCGGAGACGGTGGCGACCTGCTCAAGTGCTCGTTCTGCGGCAAGTCGCAGAAGCAGGTGAAGAAGCTGATCGCCGGGCCAGGCGTGTACATCTGCGACGAGTGCATCGACCTGTGCAACGAGATCATCGAGGAGGAGCTCGCGGAGAGCTCCGAGGTGCGCTTCGAGGAACTCCCGAAGCCCCGCGAGATCTACGAGTTCCTGGACCAGTACGTGGTCGGCCAGGACCTGGCCAAGAAGGCGCTCTCGGTCGCCGTCTACAACCACTACAAGCGCGTCCAGGCCGGTGAGAACGGCCGCGCCGGCAACGGCCGCGAGGACGCCATCGAGCTGGCGAAGTCCAACATCCTGCTGCTCGGTCCGACCGGCTCCGGCAAGACCCTGCTGGCGCAGACCCTGGCCCGGATGCTGAACGTGCCGTTCGCGATCGCCGACGCCACCGCCCTCACCGAGGCCGGCTACGTCGGCGAGGACGTCGAGAACATCCTGCTCAAGCTGATCCAGGCGGCCGACTACGACGTCAAGAAGGCCGAGACCGGGATCATCTACATCGACGAGATCGACAAGGTCGCCCGCAAGAGCGAGAACCCGTCGATCACGCGCGACGTCTCCGGCGAGGGCGTGCAGCAGGCGCTGCTGAAGATCCTGGAGGGGACCACCGCCTCGGTGCCCCCGCAGGGCGGCCGCAAGCACCCGCACCAGGAGTTCATCCAGATCGACACGACGAACGTGCTGTTCATCGTGGGCGGTGCCTTCGCGGGCCTGGAGCGGATCATCGAGGGCCGGGCCGGCGCCAAGGGCATCGGCTTCGGCGCGACCATCCGCTCCAAGCGGGAGCAGGACGCCTCGGACCACTTCCGTCAGGTGATGCCGGAGGACCTGGTCAAGTTCGGCATGATCCCGGAGTTCATCGGCCGGCTGCCCGTGATCACCAGCGTGCACAACCTGGACCGCGAGGCGCTGCTGCAGATCCTCACCGAGCCGAAGAACGCGCTGGTCAAGCAGTACCGCAAGCTCTTCGAGCTGGACGGCGTGGAGCTGGAGTTCACCCGGGACGCGCTGGAGGCCATCGCCGACCAGGCG
The DNA here is from genome assembly GCF_024172095.1 of Kitasatospora cinereorecta. Classification (GTDB taxonomy): domain Bacteria; phylum Actinomycetota; class Actinomycetes; order Streptomycetales; family Streptomycetaceae; genus Kitasatospora; species Kitasatospora cinereorecta. The sequence goes on from NZ_JAMZDX010000003.1 coordinate 894,127, forward strand.
ATCCTGCGCGGCACCGGCGCCCGCGGCCTGCGCGCGATCATGGAGGAGGTGCTGATGTCCGTGATGTACGAGGTGCCCTCGCGTCAGGACGTCGCCCGCGTGGTCGTCACCGGGGACGTGGTCTCCAAGCACGCCATCCCGACCCTGGTCCCGCGCGACAAGATCCAGCGCGAGCGCCGCGACAAGAGCGCCTGACGCTCCCCGGACGCCGAAGCGGCCCCGCACCCGGAAGGGTGCGGGGCCGCTTCGTTCTGTTCTGCCGGTGCCGCTACTTCGGGACCTCGGAGATCTGGCGCAGCTCGCGGGCGTCGGCCGCGACCTTGTCCAGGTCGACGGTCTTGGCCTTGGCGTCGATCTCCATCAGCATCATCACGCTGCTGCCGTCGGCCCAGGAGCAGAAGCCGATCTGCTGCTGCTCGGCCTCGGTGACCGCGCAGGACATCCGGCCGCCGAGCGGTCCGGCGTCGACGTCCCGGCGCTGGGTGATCTTGGCGTCGCCGCTGGAGGAGGCGCCCAGGAAGACCGCGTCGACCTGCTTGGACGGGAAGAGCACGTTGCCGTACGCGCCGGCCACGATGACCGCCTGCTCCTGGTCGTCCGAGTGGTAGATCGAGCTGACCACGTCGGTCGGGGTCCAGGCGCTGTCGCCCTTGGAGAAGTCGGTCTGCAGCTCGGAGGCGAGCTCCTTGGCCATCGACTCGTCCGGGTCACGGGTCAGGCCGTGGAAGGTCTCCGGCAGGACGACCTTGTTCTTGCCGGTGTTGGCGGCGGTGTTGTAGACGAAGTAGCCCAGCAGGCCGGCGCCGAGCAGCAGCACGCCGGCGACGCAGCCGAGCACCACCCAGAGCGTCTTGCGGGACTTCTTCGGCGGCTCCATCCCGGGGTAGCCCGGGTAGCCGCCGGCCGGGAACGGCTGCGGGCCGCCCTGCGGCGGCACCGCCCCGAACGGCTCCTGCGGCGCGCCGAAGCCCGGCTGGGCCGGCGGCTGCGGGGCGCCATACGGCGGGGCGGCCGGCGGCGCGGCCGGCGGGGGAGTGCCGTAGCCGCCGGGCTGCGGGCTCCCGTACGGGTTCTGGTCGGACACGGCGGACTCGCTTCCGATCGTGGGTTCGGTGAGGGGTGGGGACAGGTGGACGGGCGCGGGCCCGGCGGCCACCGGTCACCCGGCGACCGGGATCTGCTCGGCGGCCGGGAGTTACTTGGCGACCACGACGGTGTCGCGGATCTGCCGGGTCCGGTCGGCGGCCTGGCTCGGCGAGAGCGCGGCCGCGCCGGCGCCGGTGGGCAGCACGTTGACGAAGGTCACCGAACCGAAGGTGGAGTGGTTGGCCCAGGAGCAGACCGGGAAGTCGGCCTTGCCGTTGCTGGCCACGCCGCAGCGCAGCTTGCCGCCCGGGTCCTTCGGGTCGTTGGCGTCGACGTCCGAGAGCTCCTTCTTCCAGGTGAGCTTCTCGGTGCCGGTGCTCTGGGTGTTCGAGGCGTTCCCGGCGACGGCGGTGATCAGCGCGCCCGGGTCGGTGATGGTGCCCCAGCCGGCGCCGAGCACCAGGATGTCGGTCGGCGACTTCTGGTAGAGCGCGCCGGTCGAGCCCTCCAGGGTGGCCATGCCCTCGGTGCCGCTGACCGCGCCGCGGTCGGTGGAGGACTTCTTGGTGTACCCGCCCGGCAGGGTGTCGGTGACCGCCACCTTGTACTTCCCGGCGGTGTTCGAGCCGCTGCCGCCCTTGGTCAGCGCCCACACGCCGATGCCGCCGCCGACCAGCACCAGGGCGCCGATCACCACGCCGATCACCAGGCCGTTGCCGCGCTTGGGCTCGGCCGGCGGCTGGTAGCCGTAGCCCGGCTGAGGTGCCTGCGGGGCGCCGTACGGCGGGGCGGGCTGCTGCGGCTGCTGCGGGAACCCGTACCCGCCGGGCTGCGGGGCGGGCGGCGGAGCGGCGTAGCCGCCGGGCTGCGGGGTGCCGTACTGTGGCGGCTGGCCGTACGGCGGGGCGGGCTGGCCGTAGGGCGGCTGGGCGCCGGGCGGCTGGGGAGCGCCGTACTGCGGCGGCTGCCCGTAGGGCGGTTGCGGCTGACCCTGCGGATACTGCTGACCCTGCCCCTGGCCGTACATCCGGATCGTCTCCCCCGCCGCTGCTCCAGCGGCCACGTGCGTACGAGTAATTCGGGCACGCTATCGCACGGCCCACCACACCCGCCCGAGTGGTCGGCGCACAACTGGTTCGTAACGGCGCCCCCCTCTTCCGTAAACTGTGCGTCGTGACCGACACGACGAACCAGCGCCCCGAGCCTTCCTACCCCGGGGACGACGCAGCCACCCTCCCGACGACCTACGCTCCGGCCGACGTAGAGGGCGAGCTGTACGAGCGCTGGGTAGAGCGCGGTTACTTCACCGCCGACGCCAAGAGCGACAAGCCGGCGTACACCATCGTCATCCCGCCGCCGAACGTCACCGGTGCGCTGCACCTGGGCCACGCCTTCCAGCACACGCTGATGGACGCCCTGACCCGCCGCAAGCGGATGCAGGGCTTCGAGACGCTGTGGCTGCCCGGTATGGACCACGCCGGCATCGCCACCCAGAACAAGGTGGAGCAGCAGCTCGCCGAGTCCGGCCTCTCCCGCCACGACCTGGGCCGCGAGGCCTTCGTCGAGAAGGTCTGGGAGTGGAAGGAGAACTACGGCGGCCGGATCCTCGGCCAGATGCGCCGCCTCGGCGACGGTGTCGACTGGTCGCGCGAGCGCTTCACCATGGACGAGGGCCTGTCCCAGGCCGTCCAGACCATCTTCAAGAAGCTCTTCGACGACGGCCTGATCTACCGCGCCGAGCGCATCATCAACTGGTGCCCGCGCTGCCTCACCGCGCTCTCCGACATCGAGGTCGAGCACAAGGACCGCGACGGCGAGCTGGTCTCGATCCGCTACGGCGAGGGCGAGGACTCGATCGTCGTCGCCACCACCCGGGCCGAGACGATGCTCGGTGACACCGCGGTCGCCGTCCACCCGGACGACGAGCGCTACAAGCACCTGGTCGGCCGGACCATCAAGCTGCCGCTGACCGACCGTGAGATCCCGGTCGTCGCCGACGAGCACGTCGACCCGGAGTTCGGCACCGGCGCCGTCAAGGTGACCCCGGCGCACGACCCGAACGACTTCGCCATCGGCCAGCGCCACGGCCTGCCCAACCTGACCGTGATGGACGAGCACGGCGTGATCACCGTGCACGGCCCGTTCCTCGGTCTGGACCGGCTGGAGGCGCGCTCGGCCGTGGTCGGCGCGCTGCGCGAGCAGGGCCGGATCGTCGCCGAGAAGCGTCCGTACGAGCACTCGGTCGGCCACTGCTCGCGCTGCCACACCATCGTCGAGCCGCGGCTGTCGCTGCAGTGGTGGGTCAAGGTCGAGCCGCTGGCCAAGGCGGCCGGCGACGCCGTCCGCGACGGCCGGGTCGAGATCCACCCGAAGGAGCTGGAGCGCCGCTACTTCGACTGGGTCGACAACATGTACGACTGGTGCATCTCGCGCCAGCTGTGGTGGGGCCACCGGATCCCGGTCTGGTACGGCCCGAACGGCGAGGTCGTCTGCGTCGGCCCGAACGAGGAGCCGCCGACCGGCGAGGGCTGGGTGCAGGACCCGGACGTCCTGGACACCTGGTTCTCCAGTGGCCTGTGGCCGTTCTCCACGCTCGGCTGGCCGGAGCGGACCGCCGACCTGGAGAAGTTCTACCCGACCGACGTCCTGCTGACCGGCCACGACATCATCTTCTTCTGGGTCGCCCGGATGATGATGTTCGGCCTGTACGCGATGGACGGTCAGGCGCCGTTCAAGACCGTCGCGCTGACCGGCCTGGTCCGCGACCAGTTCGGCAAGAAGATGTCCAAGTCGTCCGGCACCGCGGTCGACCCGCTGGACTGGATGAACGAGTACGGCGCCGACGCCGTCCGCCTCACCCTGGCCAGCGGCGCCAACCCGGGCGCCGACGTGCCGATCGGCGAGGACTGGGTCAAGGGCTCCCGGAACTTCTGCAACAAGATCTGGAACGCCACCCGCTTCGCCCTGATGAACGGTGCGACGGTCGAGGGCCCGCTGCCCGGCGCCGCCGAGCTGACCGCCGCCGACCGGTGGATCCTCTCCCGGCTCAACCAGACCGTGGCGCAGGCCGACGCGCTGTACGACGACTACGAGTTCGCCAAGCTGGCCGACACCCTCTACCACTTCGCGTGGGACGAGGTGTTCGACTGGTACGTCGAGCTCTCCAAGACCACCCTGGCCAAGGGCGGCGCGCAGGCCGACGCCTCGCGCCGGGTCCTCGGCGAGGTCCTGGACGTCACGCTGCGCCTGCTGCACCCGGTCGTCCCGTTCGTCACCGAGGCGCTGTGGACGGCGCTCACCGGCGCCGAGTCGGTGGTCGTCGCCGCGTGGCCCGCGGACAGCGGCTTCCGCGACGCCGACGCCGAGGCGGAGATCGCCACCCTGCAGCAGGTGGTCACCGAGGTCCGCCGGTTCCGCTCGGACCAGGGCCTCAAGCCGGGCCAGCGCGTCCCGGCCCGCCTGGAGCTGGCCGGCACCGTGCTCGTCCCGCACGAGGACGCGATCCGCTCGCTGCTGCGCCTGACCGAGCCGGCCGACGACTTCCAGGCCACCGCCTCGCTGCCGGTCGCCGGTGCCGAGGTCGCCCTCGACCTGTCCGGCACCATCGACGTGGCCGCCGAGCGCAAGCGCCTGCAGAAGGACCTGGCGGCCGCCGAGAAGGAGAAGGCGCAGTCCGCCGCCAAGCTCGGCAACGAGGCCTTCCTGGCCAAGGCGCCGGACGAGGTGGTCGCCAAGATCCGGACCCGGCAGGAGGCCGCCGAGGCCGACATCGCCCGGATCACCGCCCAGCTGGCGGGCCTGCCGCAGGCCTGACGCCGCACCGGCGAACCGCCGCCGAGGGCCGCCGCCCCCACCCAGGGCGGCGGCCCTCGCGTTTTCCCGACGGACCGTCGATTTCCCGCTCCGGCAGGCCGTGCGGCCGTTTCGCCACAGGAATTCACCGGCCATTTTGTCCCCCACTCGGCGGTATTCCGGTTGGCATTGTCCGGGACGTTTATGCGCGCGTTCGGTGACTTCGGAGTTCGGATGTGTACGGTGGGCAGACGTTCCCCATTCGGGCGGTGTCACTGACGGGAGGGTGCGCGGATGATGGCGACCGAGGAGTTGGACGACGAACTGCCGACGGAAGAGGTCGACGCGGCCAAGTCCCGGGCGGCGACCCTGCTGCTCGCATTCCGGCACGGAAACCAGCTCGCCTTCGACCACGAGCTGGACCGACTGCTCGCCGAACACGCCGAACGCGAGGTGACCACCCTGCTGGTGTGGATCGCCGCCGAGTCGGTCCGCAAGGCCTACGCGCCCGAGATCGGCGACCGGGTGCTGCGCGCCCTGGCCCGCAGGGCGCCCACCGACACCGGCGCGGTCGCAGTCGACGAGGAGATGGCCGGCGCCGCCCGGCTGGTCGAGGCGGTGGGCGACGGCGACGTCGCCGCCGTCCGAGCCCTGGTGGCCGGCACCGCGGACACCACGTACCTGCTCGGCGGGCTGCTGCAGGCGGTGGCGATGATGCTGCCGCTGCTGCCGGAGGGCGAGGCCGAGGAGATCGCCGCCGAGCTGCGCCGTCGTCACCACGGCCGGCGCAACCAGGTGCCGGAGGCCCGCCAGCCCTGACGTGCGATCAGGTCCCGTTCCGGCGGGTGCCGTTCCTTGGCCCGGAAATGGCATGCACGCTACTAGGCAATCTGTCAGCAACCGTCCTACCGTCGACTCCCGTAGCTTCGACGGAGGAGCTGGTATGCCCCCACGCCGCCACCTGCTCAAGCTTCCGGTCGCCGCCCTGGTGACCGCCCTCCTCGCCGCCGGACCGGTCGCCGCCCCCACCCCCGCGGCGGCCGCCACCGGCCAGGACTACTGCGCCGGCCGCTGCCTCGACGTCCTGCCGCCCGGCGAGAACGGCAACGCCACCCTGATGGACATCCTGGGCAACCGGGCCTTCGGCACCCGGCCCGCCCACACCGCCGACCAACTCGGGCCGTACGAGGGCCTCGCCGCCGCGTACCCCGGGCTGACCGACAGCCAGTTGCGCTCCTTCTTCAACGACGCCTCGTTCGGCGTCCCGGCCGACCAGGTGGCCTCCACCAGCAAGCCGCGCACCGACGTCACCATCGTCCGCGACAAGGCCACCGGCGTCCCCCACATCGCCGGCACCACCCGCTACGGCACCGAGTTCGGCGCCGGCTACGCCGCCGCGCAGGACCGGCTCTGGGTGATGGACCTGTTCCGGCACGTCGGCCGCGGCCAACTCTCCGGCTTCGCCGGCGGCGCCGCCGCCAACCGGCAACTGGAGCAGAGCTTCTGGCAGGCCGCGCCCTACACCGAGCAGGAACTCCAGACCCAGATCGACGCCATCGCGAGCCAGGGCGACCGGGCCCGGCAGGCGCTCGCCGACGCAAACGCCTACCTGGACGGCATCAACCAGTACATCCGCGAGGCCTACAACAGCCGGACCTTCCCCGGCGAGTACGACCTCACCGGGCACATCGACCCGATCACCAACGCCGGCGGGATCGACCCCTTCAAGCTGACCGACCTGGTCGCCCTCGCCTCGGTGGTCGGCGCCCTGTTCGGCGCCGGCGGCGGCGGCGAACTCGCCTCCGCCCAGGTGAAGCAGGCCGCCGAGGCCCGCTACGGCACCGAGGCGGGCGACGCCGTCTGGCAGTCGCTCCGGGAGGCCGACGACCCGGAGGCCGTCCAGACCCTGCACGACGGCCAGAGCTTCCCGTACGCCGAACCGCCCGCCCAGCCGGTCGGCACCGCCATGCCGGACCCCGGCTCGGTGGTCCCCGAACGGATGATCTACGACGCCACCGGCACCGGCTCCCAGACCGCCGCCACCGCCGCCGCGGGCGCCCCCGGCGTGCTGCCCGGCAACCTGCTGACCGCCAAGCACGGCATGTCCAACGCCCTGCTGGTCTCCGGCCGCTACACCGACGACGGCCACCCGGTCGCCGTCTTCGGCCCGCAGACCGGCTACTTCGCCCCGCAACTCCTGCTGCTCGAGGAGATCCAGGGCCCCGGCATCAGCGCCCGCGGCGCCGCGTTCGCCGGGCTCAGCTTCTACGTCCAGCTCGGCCGCGGCCAGGACTACGCCTGGAGCGCCACCTCCGCCGGCCAGGACATCACCGACACCTACGCCGTCCCGCTCTGCACCACCGACGGCTCACCGGTGACCCTCGCCAGCAACTCCTACCTCTGGCACGGCCAGTGCCTCCCGCTGGACCGCCTGGAACGCAAGAACTCCTGGGCCCCCACCACCGCCGACTCCACCGCCGCCGGCTCCTACACCCTGGTGATGTACCGCTCCGACTACGGCCTGGTCACCGCGCGCGGCACCGTCGGCGGCAAACCCGTCGCCTTCACCTCGCTGCGCTCCAGCTACCGGCACGAGGCCGACTCCATCATCGGCTTCCAGATGCTCAACGACCCCGGCGCCGTCCACGACCCGGCGAGCTTCCAGCAGGCCGGCCAGAACATCAACTACACCTTCAACTGGTTCTACGCCGACTCCGCCCACATCGCCTACTACAACTCCGGCAGCAACCCCGTCCGCGCCGCCGGGGTCGACCCCGGACTGCCGATCAGCGCCGAACCCGCCTACGAGTGGCGCGACTTCGACCCTGCCACCAACACCGCCCGGTACACCCCGCCGGCCGAGCACCCGCAGTCCGTCGACCAGGACTACTACATCTCCTGGAACAACAAGCAGGCCGACGACTACGCCGCCGCCGGCTTCGGCAACGGCTCCGTCCACCGCGGCAACCTGCTCGACGACCGGGTGAAGGCCCTGGTCCGCAGCGGCACCAAGGTCAGCCGGGTCTCGCTCACCCAGGCCATGGAGAGCGCCGCCCTCACCGACCTGCGCGGCGAGGACGTCCTCCCCGACCTGCTCCGGGTCATCACCGGCGCACCCGTCACCGACCCGGCGCTCGCCGCCGCCGTCCAGAAGCTCCAGACCTGGCGCGGCGACGGCACCCAGCGCCGGGAGACCAGCGCCGGCAGCCACCGCTACGCCGACGCCGACGCGATCCGCACCATGGACGCCTGGTGGCCGCTGCTCGCCGACGGCGTCTTCCGCCCCGGCCTCGGCGACCCGCTCTTCGGCGCGCTGACCGGCGCCCTGCAGATCAACGAATCCCCGTCCGGCGGGCAGACCGGCGCCACCAGCGGCACCTCCAGCGCCAACGAGTCCATCCCGCACAAGGGCTCCGCCTTCCAGTACGGCTGGTGGAGCTATCTCGACAAGGACCTGCGGGGCGTCCTCGGCGACCCCGTCGCCGGACCGCTCGCCCGCCCCTACTGCGGAGGCGGCGACCTCTCCGCCTGCCGCACCGTCCTGCTCGACACCCTCCGCCAGGCGCTCGCCCGAACGCCCGCCCAGGTCTACCCCGGCGACGGCGACTGCGCCGCCGGCGACCAGTGGTGCGCCGACACCATCATCCAGCGCCCCCTCGGCGGCGTCACCGACCCCAAGTCCACCTGGCAGAACCGCCCTACCTACCAGCAGGTCGTCCAGTTCCCCACCCACCGCTAGGGGCACCACCAGGGGCGCGTGGGGGCACCTCCCGGCCGAAGGCTGGGGGAGAACTGCGCGGCCAGCCACACTCGACCTGAGTGCATGGCCGGTCGCGCAGTTCCTCGCGCCCCTGGGTTCACGCGCCCCTGTCCGGAGTGCCCCCGGGGAGTCCTTAGACTTGCTGCGTGAGCGACAAGGCCGAGCAGAACCCGTACACCATCCGCCCCGGCGAGTCCGACGAGGGCCCCGACGCCGAGCTGCGCGCCGTCGAGGTGGAGCTGTCCAAGCGCTGGCCGGAGAACAAGCTCGAGCCCTCGCTCGACCGGATCCGGGCCCTGATGGACATCCTCGGCCAGCCGCAGAACTCGTACCCCTCGATCCACATCACCGGCACCAACGGCAAGACGTCCACCGCCCGCATGGTGGAGCAGCTGCTCGGCGCGTTCGAACTGCGCACCGGCCGCTACACCAGCCCGCACGTGGAGTCCGTCACCGAGCGGATCAGCCTGGACGGCGCGCCGATCAGCGCCGAGCGGTTCGTCGAGACGTACCGCGAGATCGAGCCGTACGTGCAGATGGTGGACGCGGGGCAGCCGATCCCGATGTCCTTCTTCGAGGTGCTCACCGGCATGGCGTACGCCTGCTTCGCCGACGCGCCGGTGGACGTCGCGGTGGTCGAGGTCGGCATGGGCGGCTCGTGGGACGCCACCAACGTCATCGACGCCTCCGTCGCGGTGATCACCCCGGTCGGCCTGGACCACACCGACAAGCTCGGCGAGACCACCGGCCTGATCGCGGTGGAGAAGTCCGGGATCATCAAGCAGGGCGCGCTCGCCGTGGTGGCCCAGCAGCCGCTGGACGCGGCCGAGTCGATCCTGCGCCGCGCCGTCGAGATGGACGCCACGGTGGCGCGCGAGGGCATGGAGTTCGGCGTGATCCGCCGCGAGGTCGCGGTCGGCGGGCAGCTGGTCACCCTGCGCGGGCTGGGCGGGCACGAGTACGAGGACGTGTTCATCCCGCTGCACGGCGCGTACCAGGCGCACAACGCGGCCCTGGCGCTGACCGCCGTCGAGGCGTTCTTCGGCGTCGGCGGCTCGGCCGGCGGCGCCCTGGACGAGGAGAAGGTGCGCCGGGCGTTCTCCGGAGTCTCCTCGCCGGGCCGTCTGGAGGTGGTGCGGCGCAGCCCCACCGTCATCCTGGACGCCGCGCACAACCCGCACGGCGCCGAGGCCGCGGTCAGCGCGCTCGGTGAGGCGTTCGGCTTCACCAAGCTGGTCGGCGTGATCGCGACCAGCGGCGACAAGGACGTCTCCGGACTGCTGGAGGCGTTCGAGCCGGTCCTCGCCGAGGTCGTCGTCACCCAGAACTCCACCCACCGCGCGATGCCGGTGGACCGGCTGGCCGCGCTGGCCGTGGAGATCTTCGGTGAGGATCGTGTGCAGGTCGAGCCGCGGCTGGACGACGCGATCGAGGCGGCGATCACCCTCGCCGAGGAGGAGGACCTCGGCGGCGCCGGCGTCCTGGTCACCGGTTCGGTCATCACGGTGGGCGAGGCGCGCCTGCTGTTCGGAAGGAAGTAACCGATGCGCACCCTCTGCTCCTCGACGCTGATCGGCGAGGCCCTGCTGATCATGTTCGCCGGTCTGGTGGCGATGAAGCTGACCGACGTCGGCGCCGGGACCATCTGGTTGGTGAGCGGACTGGCCATGCTGCTCTGCGTGCTGCTGTGCGGGGTCATCACCCGCCCCGGCGCGGTCTGGGTCGGCTGGGCGCTGCAGATCGGCATCCTGGCCAGCGGCCTCGTGCTGCCGACCATGTACGCGTTCGGCGTGATCTTCACCGGCCTGTGGTGGTGCTCGGTGCACTACGGCCGGAAGATCGACACGATCAAGGCCGAACGGGCCGCCGCGCAGCCCGCCTAGTTCACATTCCCGCTGCTCACCCGAGGTAGTGTCTGCGGTATACACCACGTCCGACCGAATCCTCAGGAGCCGCACCGTGTCCCAGCGCACTCTCGTCCTGCTCAAGCCCGACGCCGTCAAGCGAGGCCTGGCCGGCGAGATCATCAGCCGGATCGAGCGCAAGGCGGGCTGGCGGTTCGCGGCCATGGAGCTGCGCACCTTCGACCGCGCGACGCTGGAGCAGCACTACGCCGAGCACGTCGGCCGGCCGTTCTACGAGCCGCTGCTGGAGTTCATGACCTCCGGCCCGTCGATCGCGCTGATCGTCGAGGGTGAGAACGTCGTCCCCGGCATCCGTGCGCTGGCCGGCGCCACCGACCCGCTGCAGGCGGGTGCGGGCACGATCCGCGGCGACTACGCCACGATCACCCGCGAGAACCTGATCCACGCCTCGGACTCCCCGGAGTCGGCCGAGCGCGAGATCAAGATCTTCTTCCCGGCCCACGCCTAGTCACCACCAGGCGCGACGCCTAGCCGCCGCAGGCGCGAAAGGAACTGCGCGCCCGACCGTGCACCCCGGTCAGCGGGGGGCTGGTCGCGCAGTTCCTCGCGCCCCTGGGTAGCCTTTCGCCCAACTGAGCGTTTGATCGTCAAATCACGGAACCCGGCCGCCCGACACGGCGTCCAATGCCACGAGAAGCCGCTCCGCGCACGGACAATGGGCAGCATGCCGTACCCGCCGCTCCCGCTGACCGGCGTGGCTACGATGGACCCCAACTTACGGGCCCGGTGCGGCAGCTCAGCCGCAGTCAGCCCTCGCACGGGCTCGCGCGGCCGGCCCGCTCCCCGCCATTGCTCCGAACCCGGGAAGGCACTCCACATCCCATGGCGAACAACCTGTCGTTCATCGGCCGGGACCTGGCGATCGACCTCGGCACCGCGAACACGCTGGTGTACGTCAGGGGCAAGGGGATCGTCCTGAACGAGCCGTCCGTCGTCGCGGTGAACACCAACACCGGCGGCATCCTGGCGGTCGGCGCCGAGGCGAAGAAGATGATCGGCCGCACGCCGGGCAACATCGTCGCCATCCGGCCGCTCAAGGACGGCGTGATCGCCGACTTCGAGATCACCGAGCGGATGCTCCGCTACTTCATCCTGAAGATCCACCGCCGCCGCTACCTGGCCCGCCCGCGGGTCGTGGTCTGCGTGCCGTCCGGCATCACCGGGGTGGAGCGCCGTGCCGTGATCGAGGCCAGCGCCCAGGCCGGCGCGCGCCAGGTGCACATCATCGAGGAGCCGATGGCGGCGGCGATCGGTGCGGGCCTGCCGGTCCACGAGCCCACCGGCAACATGGTGGTCGACATCGGCGGCGGCACCACCGAGGTCGCGGTGATCTCGCTCGGAGGGATCGTCACCGCCCAGTCCCTGCGGGTCGCGGGCGACGAGCTGGACAACGCGATCGTCCAGCACATCAAGAAGGAGTACAGCCTGCTGCTGGGCGAGCGCTCCGCCGAGCAGATCAAGATGTCGATCGGCTCCGCCTTCGCGCTGGAGGGCGAGAAGGACGAGCACGCCGAGATCCGCGGCCGCGACCTGGTCTCCGGTCTGCCCAAGACCGTGGTCATCTCCGCCGCCGAGGTGCGCGAGGCGATCGACGAGCCGGTCAACTCGATCATCGACGCGGTGAAGACCACCCTCGACCAGTGCCCGCCGGAGCTCGCGGGCGACGTGATGGACCGCGGCATCGTGCTCACCGGCGGCGGCGCCCTGCTGCGCGGCCTGGACGAGCGCCTGCGCCGGGAGACCGGCATGCCGATCCACATCGCGGAGAACCCGCTTGACTCGGTCGCGCTCGGCTCCGGCAAGTGCGTCGAGGAGTTCGAGGCGCTCCAGCAGGTACTCGACGCCCAACCGCGTCGTTAAGCCGCTCAACTGAACAAGTCACCGTACGAAGGGGCAGCTCCAGCACCGTGAGGGACACCCGAGAGAGCCGACTACTGCTCATCCTGCTGGTCGCCGTCGCCTTCGCGCTGATCACCGTCGACATCAAGGGCGGTGAGTCCTCGCCGCTGAACGGCGCCCGCCGGGCGGCGGCGGGGGTGCTGGGGCCGGTGGAGAAGGGGGCGGCCGGCGCCGTCGACCCGGTCGCCGGGTACATCCGGGCGATCCGCGACGCCGGCACCCACCAGCAGCGCCTTGACCAGATCACCCGTGAGAACACCGACCTGCGCCAGCGGCTGGCCTCCTCGGACACCGCCGCCGCACGCACCAAGCAGCTGGACGACCTGCTGCGCACCGCCGGCTCCGGCGGATACACCGTCAAGGCGGCCCAGGTCATCGCCATCGGCGCCGCCCAGGGCTTCTCCTGGACCATCACCATCGACGCCGGCAGCGACGACGGCCTGACCCGGGACATGACCGTGATCAACGGTCAGGGCCTGGTCGGCCGGATCACCACCGTCGCCCCGACCACCGCCACCGTGCTGCTCGCCTCCGACCCCGGCTTCACCGCCGGCGTCCGGCTGGAGGGCAGCGGCGAGATCGGCTTCGCCGCCGGCCAGGGCACCAGCCCGATGCGGATCCAGCTGCTCAACGGCCGCGCCCAGGTCAAGAACGGCGACCGGCTGGTCACCTTCGGCTCGCAGAGCGGCCGCCCCTTCGTCCCCGGCGTGCCGGTGGGCAAGGTGGTCGAGGTCGAGGCGACCCCGGGCCAGCTGACCAAGACCGTCCAGGTCGAGCCGTTCGTCCAGTTCACCCGGCTCGACCTGGTCGGCGTGGTGGTCGTCCCGCCGCGCACCGACCCGCGCGACGCCGTCCTGCCGGCCGCGCCCGCCGCCAACACGACGACGGCCGCCGCCGTACCGCCCACCACGCCCGCCGGGGGGAACTGACCGTGCGTCTCAGCCGCATCCTGCTTCCGGCCGGCCTGCTGCTGGTCGCCCTGGTGCTCCAGGTCAGCGTGCTCGGCCGGCTCCAGCTGCCCGGCGCCACCCCCGACCTGCTGCTGCTCGTCGTGGTCGGCCTCGCCCTGGTGTACGGCCCCACCGGCGGCTGCCTGGTCGGCTTCGCCGGCGGTCTGCTCGCCGACCTCGCCCCGCCCTCCGACCACGCCATCGGCCGCTACGCCCTGGTGCTCTGCCTGATGGGCTACGCCGTCGGCCTGCTCCGCCCCGACGGCGGCCGGCAGCGCTCGGCGGTCAGCGCCCTGGTCGTGGTGGCCGGCGCCGCGGTGGTCTCCACCCTGCTGTACGCGAGCGTGGGCGCCCTGGTCGGCGACACCGCCGCCCGGCACGTCGGCATCACCGGCCTGGTCTTCTCCGCCCTGGTGTACGACGTGCTGCTGGCCCCGTTCGTGGTGCCCGCGGTGATGCTGCTGGCCCGCCGGCTGGACGGCGACCGGGTGATCGAGGAGTCCCCGCGCGGCGCCGACGGCGGCTCCGGGCTCGGCTCGCTGAGCCGCTACAAGACCACCCGCGAGGTTTCGTCGATGCCCGTGTACGGCAAGAAGAAGCGTCTGCTCGGCCTCGCCAAGCGGCCCTGACCGGGAGAAGTCGCACCGATGACCAACATCCCCGAGACCGGCCGCACCCAGCGGGTGACGATCCGCGTGGTCGTCCTGCAGGTCCTGGTCCTGTCGCTGCTCGCCACCCTCGGCGGACGGCTGTGGTACCTCCAGATCCGCACCGGTAGCCAGTACACCGCCAAGGCGGAAGGCAACCACATCCGCGAAGTGGTCGAACCCGCGGTCCGCGGCGAGATCCTGGACGCCTCCGGGCGGATCCTGGCCGGCAACGAGACCAAGCTGGTGGTCTCGGTCAGCCGCACCTCGCTGCTCCAGCAGAAGGACCACGGCAAGGCCGTGCTGGCCCGGCTCGCCGACGTGCTCGGCCTGCCCGCCAAGGACGTCCAGGACAAGGTCCGGCTCTGCGACGCGAAGACCCCGCAGCCGTGCTGGAACGGCTCCCCGTACCAGCCGATCCCGGTCACGCAGCAGGCCACCACCCAGCAGGCGATGCAGATAATGGAACGCCGCGAGGACTTCCCCGGCGTCACCGCGCAGGCCACCGCCCTGCGCCGCTACACCGGCGCCGAGGGCGCCAGCGCCGCGCAGGTGCTCGGCTACCTCTCCCCGGTCACCGACGACGAGGTCCAGAAGACCGCCGACAAGACCGGCCGCGACCGGCGGCTGCCCTCCGACCAGATCGGCCGGGCCGGCCTGGAGTCCGTCTACGACGACGACCTGCGCGGCACCACCGGCGTCGACCGGCTGGAGGTGGACAACCTCGGCCGGGTCATCGGCAGCGCCGGCAACACCCCCGCGCAGCCCGGCAACAACCTGATCACCTCGATCGACGCCCGGGTGCAGAAGGCGGTCGAGGACCAGCTCGCCCAGGCCATGGCCGACGCCCGCAAGACCTTCGACAAGGAGACCAACAAGAACTACGAGGCCGACTCCGGCGCCGCCGTCGTCATGGACGTGCACACCGGCCGGATCATCGCCATGGCCAGCGCCCCGACCTTCGACCCCAACCTCTGGGTCGGCGGCATCTCGGCCAACGACTACCAGAAGCTGACCGGCAAGGACTCCAACTACCCGCTGATCAACCGGGCCATACAGGGTCAGTCGGCCCCCGGCTCCACCTTCAAGGTGATCTCCACCACCGCGGCCGTCCAGGCCGGGTACTCGCTCGACGGGCACTACCCGTGCCCGCAGTCGCTGACCATCGGCGGCCGTGAGTTCAAGAACTTCGAGAGCGAGAGCTTCGGCGACATCTCGCTGGAGCGTGCCCTGGAGATCTCCTGCGACACGGTCTTCTACGGCCTGGCCTACGACCAGTGGATGAAGGACGGCGGCATCAAGCCGAAGAACCCGCAGGACTGGTTCTTCAAGACCGCCCACCAGTTCGGCCTCGGTACCAAGACCGGCGTCGACCTGCCCGGCGAGGTCACCGGCCGGGTGCCGGACCGGCAGTGGAAGCAGTCCTTCTACGACGCCAACAAGGACTCCTGGTGCGCCCAGGCGGCCAAGGGCGGCCACGAGTACGCCGACGAGATCGCCCGCGAGAACTGCGTCGACGGCAACGTGATGCGCGCCGGTGACTCGGTCAACTTCGCGATCGGCCAGGGCGACACCCTGGTCACCCCGCTGCAGATGGCCCGGATCTACTCGGCCCTGGCCAACGGCGGCACCCTCTACCGCCCGACCATCGGCAAGGCGGTCGTCAGCCCGGACGGCACCCTGGTCCGCGACATCGCCCCGCACGAGGACGGCAAGCTCCCCGCCGACGGCAAGCTGCTGCAGTACATCAACGAGGCCACCGCGGGCGTCGTCGAGCGCGGCACCGCCGCCTGGAAGTTCACCGGCGCCGGCTGGCCGCAGAAGCAGATCGAGCTGCACGCCAAGACCGGCACCGCCGAGGTCGCCGGCAAGCAGACGACCTCCTGGCTGACCACCTACAGCAGCGACTACGCGGTCGTGATGACGATCAGCCAGGGCGGCACCGGCTCCGGCGGTTCCGGTGACGCGGTCCGCCGCATCTACCAGGCGCTCTACGGCGTCGACGACAAGGGCGCGATCGACAACACCAAGGCGCTGCTGCCCAAGCCGCAGGCCGACCTGCCCAAGTTCAACCCGGACGGCACCGCGATCATCAAGCCGGTCTCCTACGAGGGCACCCGCGCGTTCCTGGACCCGGTCCAGCCCGCCGGCGCGCAGCAGCCGCTCACCGTGGCACTCGCCGCCCTCGAACCCGTCCGCGGAACCCAGGGAAGGGGCCGGGCATGACCTCGTACGGCTCGTACCGGCCGGTCCGGCTCTCGCCCCGGCGCAACTCCTTCGCCAGGGCCCTGGCCAAGGACTCGCCGCTGCGCCGACTCGACTGGATCATGATCCTCTGCGCGCTCGGCCTCTCGCTGGGCAGCTCGATGCTGGTCTGGTCGGCCACCCGCGGCCGCGACGCGCTGACCCACGGCGACCCGCAGTACTTCCTCTACCGGCACCTCACCAACCTGGTGATCGGCGTCGGCCTGTGCGCGGTCACCGTCCTGATAGGGACACGGCGGCTGCGCACCGCGGTGCCGTTCGTCTACATCGCGGTGCTGCTGATGCTGATGGCGGTGCTCAGCCCGCTCGGCTCGACCATCAACGGCGCCCACTCCTGGATCCAGTTCGGCGGCGGCTTCTCCCTCCAGCCGGCGGAGTTCGCCAAGCTGGCGATCGTGATGGGCATGGCCGTGGTGCTCTCCGCCCGGGTGGACGCCGGCGAGCGGGAGTTCCCCTCCTCGCGCAGCGTGCTGCAGGCGCTCGTGGTGGCGGCCGTCCCGATGGGCGTCGTCATGCTGATGCCGGACCTCGGCTCGGTGATGGTCATGGCGGTCACCGTGATGGGCATCCTGCTCGCCTCCGGCGCCGCCAACCGCTGGGTGTTCGGCCTGCTCGCCACCGGCGCGGCCGGCGCGATCGCCATCTGGCAGCTGGGCATCCTCAGCAAGTACCAGATCGACCGGTTCGCCGCCTTCGCCAACCCGGCGCTCGACCCAGCCGGCGTCGGCTACAACACGGCGCAGGCCCGGATCGCCATCGGCTCCGGCGGACTGACCGGCATGGGGCTCTTCCACGGCACCCAGACCACCGGCCAGTTCGTCCCCGAGCAGCAGACCGACTTCGTCTTCAGCGTGGCCGGCGAGGAGCTCGGCTTCGTCGGCGGGATCGTCCTGATCGGCCTGCTCGGCGTCATCCTGTGGCGCGCCTGCCGGATAGCGCGCCAGGCCACCGACCTGTACGGCACGGTACTGGCCGCGGGCGTGGTCGCCTGGTTCGCCTTCCAGGCGTTCGAGAACATCGGCATGAACCTCGGCATCATGCCCGTCGCGGGCATCCCGCTGCCGTTCGTCTCCTACGGCGGCTCCTCGATGTTCGCGGTGTGGATCGCCATCGGGCTGCTCCAGTCGGTCCGTTCCCAGCGGCCGATAGGGACCTGACGCCCGGTCGAACGGACCGGCGACTTCCGGCAACCCACTCGACCGGACGATGGTACGGGTGCCACTCTTGGGGTGTTCTTGATCCACACCAGGGGGGTTCTTTACCGTGCGTCTGCGTCAGTCCCTCGTCCTCACGGCGGCGGTGGCCACGGCCGTCGCCGCCGTCGGGCTTCCCGCCACCGCCTCGGCGGCTGCCGCCACCACGCTCTACGTCGACAAGTCCGAGTCGGCCCACTGCTCCGACGGCGGCTCCGGAACGCTCGCCCAGCCGTTCTGCAGCGTCGGCGCAGCCGCCGCGGTCGTCCAGCCGGGCCAGACCGTCCTGATCGCACCGGGCTCCTACTTCGAGGACGAGGTGCACCTCACCCGGTCCGGCACCCCGGACCAGCCGATCACCTTCCTCGGCGGGCCGATCACCAAGGACGCCACCGCCATGCCGGTGCTGCAGCCCGGCGCCGGGCCCGAGGGCGGCAGCTTCGTACTGTCCCACGTGCACGACGTGGTGATCCGGGGCCTGCGCCACTACGCCAAGACCAACCCGGTCGTGATCACGGACTCCTCCCGGATCACGGTCGATCAGAACTGGTTCCAGAGCAGCCACGGCACCGCCGACGTCCGGATCTCCGGCGCGAGCGACCACGTGACGGTCAGCCGGAGCGTGTTCCCGGACACCTACGGCGTGGCGGTCGACCCCGGAGTACACGACACCCTGATCACGGCCAACGACCTCAGCCGGACCAGGACCGCGGCCGTCACCGTCAAGGACGCCCCGGGTACCGCGGTCACCGACAACACGATCCTCTACTCCTGCCTGGAGAGCGTGCTGATCGACGGCGCCTCGCCGGGCGCCGTGGTCGAGAACAACGTGATCTCCGCCGACCACCCGGCCGCCACGAAGAACTACCCGTCCTGGTGCGACGCCGCCCACCGGGGCGAGGCGGAGATCTCGGTCTCGGCCGCCTCCACCGCCGGCAGCACGGTCGACTACAACACCGTCCACCCCTGGGCGGACGCCGTCGGCTACCGCTGGGCCGGCACCGCCCACCGGACCGCCGCCGCCCTGAAGGCCGCGACCGGGCAGGGCGCCCACGACACCGACGTCGACGTCGCCTTCGGCGAGGGGTCCGCCTGGCCGTTCCACACGCTCGACACCGCCGACCCGGCCACCCTGGCCGCCGTCGTCGACTCCGCCGACCCGGCCGCCCCGGGCACCGGGACCGACCTCTACGGCTCGAAGGCGGTGGACGACCCCGCGGTCGCCGGCACCGCGCCGGGCGGCGGCGGCGTGCGCGACCGCGGCGCCTACGAGCACACCGGCCTCCAGGGCTGGCTCGACCTCACCGACACCCCGGGGCCCGTCCCGCTCACCGTCAAGGCGGTCGCCCAGGCCCACGACAGCTTCGGCTCCCCGATCAGCTACACCTTCGACTTCGGCGACGGCACCGCGCCCGTGGTCTCCACCAGCCCCGAGGTCAGCCACACCTACACCACGACCGGCGTCCACCGGGTGCTGGTCGTCATCAGCACCGCGGCGGGCGCCCGGGTCACGCCGGAACCCCGGTTCGCCGTGGCCAACGCGCCGGGCCAACTCACCGCCGACCTCACGGCCCGCCAGCTGGACGGGGGCGGGCTGTTCGAATTCGCCCCGACCGCGGAGTCGCCGTGGGGCGGCGCCTCGACCACCGTCGACTTCCACGACGGCAACCCGCCCCGGACGCCGCAGTCGAACGGGACCATCACGTACCGCTTCCCGCAGCCGGGCACCTACACCGTCACGATGACCGCGCACGACCGGGTCGGCCACGTGGTCACCACGGACAAGCAGGTGGTCGTCAGGTACGACACCGATCACATGGCGCTGCTGCCCGGCGAACGGGTCCAGCTGGTCACCCGGGCCGGCGACACCCTGATGAACACCGGCGCCAACTACACCCTCGGGCAGTGGGACACCTTCGACGCCATGCCGCTGAACGGGCCGAGCGCCCCGCAGGCGCCCGCCCGCCCGTCCTCCCTCGCCACGACCACCACCGGTGACGAGTACCTGCGGACCTTCGCGGTGGTGGACGGCCGGATCCTCTCCGTCGACCGCAACCTCGGGACGACCCGTTCGGGTGGCATGGGCTACGTCGACCGGGGCTTCTGGTTCGACTGGGCCGAGGTGACCGGCGCCGCCGGCGCGGGCGACCTGCCCGGCGTGACCCGGGTGGCGGCCGCCTCGATCGGGAACCGGACCCATGTGGTGGCCCTGGCCAACGGCCGGGTGTACGAGGCGTCGGGCAGCCACGACTCGGGCACCTGGAGCAAGTGGGGCGACATCACCGCGGCGGTCGGTCTGCCGGGTGGTGTCACGAGCATCGCCGCCGGGACCACCGGCAACTCGCTGCACGTGGCGACGCTGGGCGCCGACAAGCACGTGCGGGTCGCGGACGGCAACTACGACCGGGGCACCTGGTCGGCCGGCGACGTCACCGCGGCGTACGGCGGCCCGACCGGCATCACGCAGCTCGCCGGCGCCACGACCCCGGGCTCGCGGTTCCACGTCGTGGTGCTGGCGAACGGCGTGGCGTACGAGACGACCGGCGACTACGCCGCCGGGTACTGGACCGGCTGGGGCAACATCTCCGCGGCCAGCGGTCTGACCGGCTTCTCCGACGTCGCCGCCGCGTCGACCGGCAACAGCCTCCGCCTGTACGGCGTGTACCTCGGCCGCGTCTACAACGCCAACGGCGACTACACCCGCGGCCAGTGGTCGAGCTGGGCCGAGGTGACCGTCCCCGACGCGGCCGGCAACACCCCGCCGGTCGGCGCCATCGCCGCCGCCGGCATCGGCTGACGCACCGCCCGAGCGGCCCGGCCCCACCCGGGGACCGGGCCGCCCCGACCCGTCGCTATATTGTGCCGTTCTTGCTCGAACGTGTATGGGGGGCACGCTTCATGCGTCTTCGTCAATCCGCCGCGCTCACCGTGGCCGCGGTCACCGCCGTCCTCGGCCTGCCCGGCCTCGCGACGGCCGACCAGGCCGGCACCACGCTGGTCGTCGACGGCAGCGCCGCGAACTGCTCGGACAGCGGCAGCGGCAGCTATGCGCAGCCGTACTGCAAGATC
The DNA here is from genome assembly GCF_024172095.1 of Kitasatospora cinereorecta. GTDB lineage: Bacteria > Actinomycetota > Actinomycetes > Streptomycetales > Streptomycetaceae > Kitasatospora > Kitasatospora cinereorecta. Next base: position 914,713 of record NZ_JAMZDX010000003.1, read on the forward strand.
TCGGCGGCCGCCGCCGCCGTCCAGCCCGGCCAGACCGTCCTCGTCCTGCCGGGCACCTACCCGGACGACCCGGTCACCCTCACCCGGTCCGGGACGCCGGAGCAGCCGATCACCTTCCTCGGCGGCCCGGTGACCTACGACAAGATGGCCCAGCCCATGGTGCGGACCACCGGCACCGCCGTGACCAACGGCTTCGCCCTGGTCGGCGTGCACGACGTGGTGATCCGCGGCTTCACCCACTACGGCCTGCGCGACCCGCTCACCGTCACCGACTCCGCGCGGATCACCCTCGACCAGAACCGCTTCGAGGGCCGCCACTCGCTCGCCGCCGTCCGGATCTCCGGGAAGAGCGACCACGTCACCGTCAGTCGCAGCCTGTTCCTGAGTTCGGGCGGCGTGGTGGTCGAGCCCGGCTCGCACGACACCCTGATCACCGCCAACGACCTCAACCGGACCGCGAATTCGGCCGTCAGCGTCAAGGACGCGCCGGGTACGGCGGTCACCGACAACACGATCGTCTACTCCTGCCTGGAGAGCGTGCTGATCGACGGTGCCTCGCCGGGCGCCGTGGTCGAGAACAACGTGATCACCGCCGACAACCCGGCTCACACCCACTACAACCCGGCCCCCTGCGACGCCGCCCACCGGGGCGAGGCGGAGATCTCGGTCTCGGCCGACTCCACCCCCGGAAGCAAGGTGGACTACAACACCGTCCACCCGTGGCCGGACGCCGCCGGCTACCGCTGGGCCGGGACCGCCTACCCGACCGCCGCCGCCCTGAAGGCCGCGACCGGGCAGGGCGCCCACGACGTCGACCTGAACATCGACATCGACGAGAACCGCACCTGGCCGTTCGACGTCCTGTCCGACGCGGACACCGCCGCCATCGACTCGGCCGACCCCACCGCACCCGGGGTGGACACCGACTTCTTCGGCTCCAAGCCCGTCGACCACCCCAAGGTCGGCAACACCGCGCCCGGCGGCGGCCTCCGCGACCGCGGCGCCTTCGAGCGCACCGGCCTGCACGACGCGGGCCTCCAGGTCCACGGCGCCGGACAGGCCAACTACCCGACCGGCCCGGTGCCGTTGACCGTCCGCGCCGTCGCCTCCGTGACCGAGGACTGGGGGAGCCCCGTCCAGTACTCGTTCGACTTCGGCGACGGCACCGCGCCGGTGGTCTCCACCAGCCCCGAGGTCACCCACACCTACACCCGGACCGGCTCCTTCCCGGTCATCGTCACCGTGACCGACGCGCTGGGCGCCAGGACCGTCGGCAACACCAGCGGCGCCCACGCCAACCCGCCCGGCGACCTGGTGCCGCAGCTCACCACCACCCAGCTCGACGGCGGCGGCCTGTACAAGTTCCAGCCGACCGGCACCTCTCCCTGGACGGTGTTCGGCGAGACCGTCGACTTCGGCGACGGCAGCGCCCCGCAGCACCCGACCTACGGCGAGATCTACCACCGGTACGAAACGCCGGGCACCTACACCGTGAAGGAGACGGTGTCCGACGACGGCGGCCGCGAGGCGGTCAAGACCGTCCAGCTCCGGGTGGACTACGACGCCGAGCACGCGGCCCTGCTGCCGGGCCGGCGGGTCCAGGTGATCGCCCGGACGGCCGACTCGCTGCTCGACACCGGCGCCAACCTCGACCGCGGCGTCTGGGCGGGCTTCACGCCGGTCGCGTCGAACGGATCGAACGCCCCTGCGCCCGCCCAGGTGCAGTCCGTCGCCACGACCACCACCGGTGACGAGTACCTGCGGACCTTCGCGGTGGTGGACGGCCGGATCCTCTCCGTCGACCGCAACCTCGGCGGCACGCGGCCGGGTGGCATGGGCTACGTCGACCGGGGCTTCTGGTTCGACTGGGCCGAGGTGACCGGCGCCGCCGGCGCGGGCGACCTTCCCGGCGTGACCCAGGTGGCGGCCGCCTCGATCGGTGAGCAGACGCATGTCGTGGCCCTGGCCAACGGCCGGGTGTACGAGGCGTCCGGCAACCACAACACCGGCAAGTGGAGCAGGTGGGGCGACATCACGGCGGCAGTCGGCCTGCCGGGTGGTGTCACGAGCATCGCGGCGGGGACGACCGGCAACTCGCTGCACGTGGCGACGCTGGGCGCCGACAAGCACGTGCGGGTCGCGGACGGCAACTACGACCGGGGTACCTGGTCGGCCGGCGACGTCACCGCGGCGTACGGCGGCCCGACCGGCATCACGCAGCTCGCCGGCGCCTCGACCCCGGGCTCGCGGTTCCATGTCGTGGTCCTCGCGGGCGGCAGCGTGCACGAGACCACCGGTGACTACGCCGCCGGCTACTGGACCGGCTGGGGCAACATCTCCGCGGCCAGCGGCCTGACCGGCTTCTCCCAGGTCGCCGCCGCCTCCACGGACAACAGCCTCCGCCTCTTCGGCGTCTCCGGCGGCCACGTCTACAACGCCAACGGCGACTACACCCGCGGCCAGTGGTCGAGCTGGCTCGACGTGACCGCCCCCGGCGCGGCCGGCACCCCCGCCAAGCCGATCACCGCCGTCGCCGCCGGCGGCATCGGCTAGCCGCACGATCGACGTCGACGGAGGGGCGCGGCTTCGGCCGGGCCCCTCCGTCCGTTCCCCGGGCCCCGCTCAGGTGAGCGCCGCCACGGCGGCCCGCACCGCGGCCGCCTGGAGCGCCACCTGCCGATCGACCGGCACCCGGCGCGCCCCGAACCGCCGGAGCTCCCGACACCCCTCCGCCACCGCCCGCGCTGCCCGCGGGCCCGCGCCGAGCCGGGCGAGCAGCGCCGCGATCCGCAGCGGAGCCCGTACGGCGTGCAGCTCGATCCCGGTCACCCGGGCCACCGAGGCCCCCTGGACCGGCTCGGCCAGCCAGTCGGCGGCCAGCCGTGGCGACACCTCCAGGTACCACTCCGCCGCCCGCCGCAGCGGCCCGCCGTCCACGCCCTCCGGCACCTCCGCGGCCAGCCGTTCGCACCCCGCCACCAGCCGCCGGGCCGCAGCCCGGACCGCCGTCCCGGGCGCCGGGTGCGGCCGCCGGTCGGCCACCGCGGGCACCGCCCACATCGGCACCTCCAGCACCGCGGTCACCCCGCCGTACCGCCGGGCGTACGCCCAGGTGGAGTCAGCCTCCTCGATCGCGCCGAAGCCCGCCGGGGCCTGCGGCGGCGGCATCAGGTAGACGCCCGGGCCCGGACTCGGCCAGAAGTACGCGTCGTGGGAGGCGACCTCCAGCGGGATCCCCGTCCGCGCCGCCGAGCGCGCGAAGGCCGGGCCGAAGCCGGGCAGCGCGTCGGTCAGCTGGGCGAAGGCGCCGCCCGCGTCCACCCCGTGCAGCGAGCACTGCAGGTCCGGCCGCAACTCGTCGATCAGCCCGACCAGCGCGGCGGTCTCGGACGAGCTGTCGGCCCCGGCCTCGGGCAGCCACTCCGGCTGGCCCTCCACGGCCGGCCGGTAGAAGTGTCGGAAGTGCCGTCGGGCACTGGGCGGGCCGCTCAGCCAGCCCGCCGTGAGGGCCGCGCCGTCCGGGTCCAGGCAGAGCAGGAAGTGCCAGGTCAGACCCGGGTCGGCGCGGTGCGCGGCACGCCGGGCGAGGTGCAGGGCGGTCGCGGTTCCCACCGGCTCGTTGGGGTGCGGTCCGGCCACCACCAGCACCTGACGCCCGCCCCGCCCCACCGACAGCAGGGTCAGCGGCCGGCCCTCCCGCGACCGACCGACCCGCCGCACCCGACACAGCCCGGGCGCCGACGCGGCCAGCCCGGCGGCCACCTCCTCCGCCCGTCCGGCCCCGGTGTACCGCAGACCCGCCCGTGCCATGTCCGTCCCCCCGGGGTCGCCGGCGCCGATCGCACCGCTGACGCACCGTCAGTAGCCCACGCGGGCGAGGAGGGCGTCAACCCGCCGCGAGCGCTGCTCGGGCCCGTCGTTCGGGGCCGCCGTTCGGGCCGGACGTGGAGCTGTGCGGTTCGGCTACCCTTGAGGGTCACCAGTTTTCTCCGAAAAAGGTCCTTGCGCATGACTGTCGAATCGGTCTTCCCACGCCTGGAGGCCCTCCTCCCGCACGTCCAGAAGCCGATCCAGTACGTCGGTGGCGAGCTCAACTCGACCGTCAAGGACTGGGACGCCTGTGACGTCCGCTGGGCGCTGATGTACCCGGACGCGTACGAGGTCGGGCTGCCCAACCAGGGCACCATGATCCTCTACGAGGTGCTCAACGAGCGCGAGGGCGTCCTCGCCGAGCGCACCTACAGCGTCTGGCCCGACCTGGAGGCGCTGATGCGGGAGCACGGCGTCCCGCAGTTCACCGTGGACGCGCACCGCCCGGTCGGCGCCTTCGACGTCTTCGGCCTCTCCTTCTCCACCGAGCTCGGCTACACCAACATGCTGACCGCGCTCGAGCTGGCCGGCATCCCGCTGGAGGCCAAGGACCGCACGGTCGACCACCCGATCGTCCTGGCCGGCGGCCACGCCGCCTTCAACCCGGAGCCGATCGCCGACTTCATCGACGCCGCCGTGATCGGCGACGGCGAGCAGGCCGTGCTCGACATCACCGAGATCGTCCGCGCCTGGAAGGCCGAGGGCCGCCCCGGCGGCCGCGACGAGGTGCTGCTGCGCCTGGCCCGCACCGGCGGCGTGTACATCCCGCGCTTCTACGACGTGGAGTACCTGGCCGACGGCCGGATCGGCCGCGTTGTCCCCAACCGGGCCGGCGTGCCGTGGCGGGTCTCCAAGCACACCGTCATGGACCTCGACGAGTGGCCCTACCCGAAGCAGCCGCTGGTCCCGCTCGCCGAGACCGTTCACGAGCGGATGTCCGTCGAGATCTTCCGCGGCTGCACCCGCGGCTGCCGCTTCTGCCAGGCCGGCATGATCACGCGCCCCGTGCGGGAGCGAAGCATCACCGGCATCGGCGAGATGGTCGACCGCGGCCTGAAGGCGACCGGCTTCGAGGAGGTCGGCCTGCTCTCACTCTCCTCCGCCGACCACAGCGAGATCGCCGACATCACCAAGGGCCTGGCCGACCGCTACGCCGAGGACAAGGTCGGCCTGTCGCTGCCGTCCACCCGCGTGGACGCCTTCAACATCGACCTGGCCAACGAGCTCAGCCGCAACGGCCGCCGCTCCGGCCTGACCTTCGCCCCCGAAGGCGGCTCCGAGCGCATCCGCAAGGTGATCAACAAGATGGTGTCCGAGGAGGACCTCATCAACACGGTCGGTGCCGCGTACGGCAACGGCTGGCGCCAGGTGAAGCTGTACTTCATGTGCGGCCTGCCCACCGAGACCGACGAGGACGTGCTGCAGATCGGCGTCATGGCGAAGAACGTCATCGCCAAGGGCCGTGAGGTGACCGGCAGCAACGACATCCGCTGCACCGTGTCCATCGGCGGCTTCGTGCCCAAGCCGCACACCCCGTTCCAGTGGGCCCCGCAGCTGTCCGCCGCGGCCACCGACGAGCGCCTGGCCAAGCTGCGCGACTCGATCCGCGGCGACCGCAAGTTCGGTAAGAACATCGGCTTCCGCTACCACGACGGCAAGCCCGGCATCGTCGAGGGCCTGCTCTCCCGCGGCGACCGCCGGATCGGCGCCGTCATCCGGGCCGTGTACGAGGACGGCGGCCGCTTCGACGGCTGGCGCGAGTACTTCTCCTACGACCGCTGGATGGCCTGCGCCGACAAGGGCCTGGCCGGCACCGGCGTGGACGTCGACTGGTACACCACCCGCGAGCGCAGCTACGAGGAGGTCCTGCCCTGGGACCACCTGGACAGCGGCCTCGACAAGGACTGGCTGTGGGAGGACTGGCAGGACGCCCTCGAAGAGGTCGAGGTCGAGGACTGCCGCTGGACCCCGTGCTTCGACTGCGGGGTGTGCCCTCAGATGGACACTCATATTCAGGTCGGACCGACGGGCAAGAAGCTGCTGCCGCTGACCGTGGTCAAGTCGTAATACCGGCGAATCATCTGACGGCCCTTCCCGAGCGTCCTGTTCGGGGAGGGCCGTTGTTCACTGCGGGGGGATTTCCGATGGAGTCGCACGATCAGCCTGCCGAGGGCTGCCTGGCCGCACTCGTGCGGCCGATCGCCCGGGTGGTGGCGCTGCTGGTGGTCGTACCGGTGCGGTTCGTCTGGGAGCTGTTGGTGGTGGCGCTGCGGGCTGCCGGGCGGCTGCTGGTGCGGGCGGTCGAGCTGCTGGTGGTGTGGCCGGCGCGGTTGCTGTACCGGCATGTGCTGGTGCCGCTGGGCGCTGCGGCGCTGTGGTTCCACCGGGCGGTGCTGGCGCCGTTCGGACGTGGGGTGCGGTGGCTGCTGGCGGGTGCGGGCCGGGTGCTGGGCCGGCTGGCCGCGGTGGTGGGGCGTGGTCTGCGGTGGGTGGTCGGGACGGTGGCGCGCGGCTCGGGGTGGCTGCTGACCGGGTTGGCCCGCGCCGTGGCCTGGTCGGTGCGGACGCTGTGGACCGCGCTGGCGTGGCTCGGCCGGGTGCTGGTGGTCCGGCCGGTGTCGTGGCTGGTCGCGGCGGTCCTGGTGCCGCTGGGGCGGGGCGTGGCGTGGCTGGGCCGGTACCTGGTGGCGGTCCCACTCGGTTGGCTGGGCCGGTACGTGCTGGCGCCGGTCGGCCGGGGGCTGCTGGCGGCGCTGCGCGGGGTGGACGCCGCCCTGGCGGCGCTGGTCCGCGGCGGCTACGTGTGGGTGTTGGCGCCGTTGGGGCGCGGGGTGCGGTGGCTGCTGGCTGTCGGGGTGCCGGTGGCGCTGCGGTACCTGCTGGTGGTGCCCGCGGTGGCGTTGTGGCGGTACGTGCTGGCGCCGGTCGGCCGGGGGACCGGCGCTGCCCTGGTGGCGTTGGTCCGTGGCGGGTACGTGTGGGTGTTGGCGCCGTTGGGGCGTGGGGTGTGGTGGCTGCTGGCGGTCGGGGTGCCGGTGGCGCTGCGGTACCTGCTGGTGGTGCCCGCGGTGGCGTTGTGGCGGTACCTGGTGGCGCCGCTCGGCCGGGGCATCGGCGTGGTGCTGCACTGGACGGTGCTGGTCCCGCTCCGGCTGCTGTGGCGGTACGTGCTGCGCCCGCCGCTGCGGGCGCTCGCGCTGGTGCTGGGCTGGGCGTGGCGGATGGCGGGCCGGGCGTGGCGCAGGCTGGTGGTGGAGCCGTGCCGGTGGGTGCGCCACGAGGTGTGGTGGCCGGTGCGGGAGGAGATCCGGCAGGTGCGGCTGGCGGTGCGCAAGGCGGTGCGGGAGGCGGTGCGGGACGCCCGCCGGAGCCTGCTGGGCTGACCCGGGCGGAGCGGCGGGGGGTGACGGGCGCGTACCCTTGGCGTGACAGAGTCCGGCCGGAGCCGAGCAGGCGCGAGGCCGGACGGGGACAACTGACTAAGGACTGAGCGACCTGGCACGCCGCACGCCCGACGGTCCGCCGCCCGCTCCGACGGTGCAGCGAATCCGTCTCCGCTACACCAAGCGCGGCCGTCTGCGCTTCACCAGCCACCGTGACTTCCAGCGGGCGTTCGAGCGTGCGCTCCGCCGCTCGGCCGTCCCGATGGCCTATTCGGCGGGTTTCACCCCGCACCCGAAGGTCTCGTACGCCAATGCCGCTCCGACCGGTGTGGCCAGTGAGGCCGAGTACCTGGAGATCGGCCTGGCCGAGGCCCGCGACCCGGAGGCGCTGCGTGCGCAGCTGGACGCGTCGCTGCCGCCGGGCCTGGACGTGATCGACGCGGTCGAGGTCCGGACCTCGAACTTCGTCGAGCGGCTGGAGGCCTCCGAGTGGCAGCTGCGGCTGTCCGGTGTGGAGCCGGCCGAGGCGGCGAAGGCGGTCGAGACGTTCCTGGCCGCGGAGACCGTCGAGGTCCAGCGCATGACCAAGAACGGGATGCGCACCTTCGACGCGCGCGGCGCGGTCGCCGCTTTCGCGCTGGCTCCGTCGCAGGTCGGAAATGGTAACGACACCGGCACGGACGGTGCCGCCGATGTTCGGACGGGCACTCCCTGTGCGATACTGCGGCTGGTAGTACGACACGCCACACCCGCCGTACGACCCGACGACGTTTTGTCCGGTCTCCGTGCGACGGCCGACCTGGCGCCGCCGGTCCCCGCTGAGGTGACCAGGCTGGCGCAGGGGCCGCTCGACGAGGAGTCCGGCACGGTGACCGACCCGCTGGCGCTCGACCGCGCCGCGGCCCCGGCCGGCCAGTAGGGCCGCCAGCCGCGCGCATCTGCCGTCCGCCGAGTGGGCGGGAGCGCAGGCTCGGAGACGAGCCTGCGGCTCCCCGGCCCCCGCGGCTCCCCAGGGGAGCGAGCGTCGTTGCGCGCCTGCCAGGCCCAGTGGCCCGGCCTTGACAACTCAGAAGACTGGTCAGACCAGAAGACTTTCGACACCCCGCACCGTGCGGGGCGCCGAGCGAGACTACGAGCCCCTGTGCGGCCTCGCGTCCGCACGACGGCACCGTGGGAGTCGGCCCGCCAATGCTGTGGCCGACTGTACTGACGGTGGCGCGTCGTGCCCGGATGCGGAGCCCGGGGGCCTGACGGGAGATCCACCCGCATGCTCGAGAACACCGAACCGCAGTCCGCTGCGGACAACACTGATGCCGACGGCACCTCCGCCGCTCCGCCGCGTCGCCGCCGCCGGGCCGTGTCCCGGCCGGCCGGTGCGCCGCAGGGCGCGGCTGCCGAGACCGCCGAGACGGTCCTGCCGACCGAGGCTGTGACGCCGGCTCCGGCCGAGGCCGAGGCGGCTCCGGCCGCCGTCGAGCCGGCCGAGAAGCCGGTCCGGGCCCGCCGGACCCGCAAGCGCGCCGAGTCGCCGGCCGGTACGCCGGAGGCTGCGCCGATCGAGGTCGCCCAGCCCGAGCCGGTCGCCGAGCAGGCCCCGGCCGAGCCGGTGGCCGAGGCCGAGGAGGCCGAGAAGCCGGTGCGGGCCCGCCGTACCCGCAAGCGGGTGTCGGCCCCCGCGCAGTCCCCGGAGCCGGTCGTCGAGCCGGAGGCCGTCGTGGCGCCGGTCGAGGTCGCTCAGCCGGAGCCGGTCGCCGAGGAGGCCCCGGCCGAGGCCGAGGAGGCCGAGAAGCCGGTGCGGGCCCGCCGAACCCGCAAGCGGGTGTCTGCCCCCGCGCAGTCCCCTGAGCCGGCTGCCGAGCCGGAGGCCGTCGTGGCGCCGGTCGAGGAGCCCGCCGCCGAGGAGGAGGCCGAGGAGGAGACCGCCGCGGTCGCCGAGGCCCCGGCCGCCGAGCAGCCCGCCGCCCAGCCCGAGGCCGAGACCTCGCACCGGGTGCGCCGCCGCGCCGTGCGCCCCTCCACCGCGATCTTCCAGGCGCCGGTCTTCCAGGAGCCCGCCCCCTTCGTCGCCCAGGCCCCCGCCCAGGCGCCGTCCCAGGCCCCGGCCGCGGCCGAGCGTCCCGCCGTCCAGGCGGAGCCGGTCGCCCAGGCGAGCGGGGACGAGGAGGAGTTCGAGTACAGCGGGGTGGGCCGGCGCCGCCGGGTCCGTACCGCCGTCCGGGTGCAGCCGAAGGCGAAGGCGCGGCCCGAGCCGAAGCCGGAGCCGGTCGTCGAGCCGGAGGCCGTCGAGGCGTCCGCCGCCGGTCCGGAGGCCGAGGGCGACTGGGAGGAGGACGGCCGTCCGTCCCGCCGCCGCCGTCGGGGTGGCCGTCGCCGCCGCCGCGGTGAGGCCGAGGAGCCGGAGGCCGTGGAGGCCGTGGAGGCCGAGACCGCCCAGGCCGAGGACGAGTCGGCCGAGGAGGCCGAGGGCGACGAGGAGGAGGGCGACGAGGACGAGCTGGCCGCCGGTCTGGCCGGTTCGCGCCGCCGCCGTCGCCGTCGCCGCCGCAGCGGTGACGGTGCCCCCGAGGCCGCCGAGACCACCGAGGACGGCGTCCGTACCGTGGTGAAGGTGCGCGAGCCGCGCCGCCGCTCCACCGAGCCCGCGTTCGACCCGGACGAGGTGCAGTCCATCAAGGGCTCCACCCGCCTGGAGGCGAAGAAGCAGCGCCGCCGCGAGGGCCGCGAGCTGGGCCGCCGCCGGGTGCCGATCATCACCGAGGCCGAGTTCCTGGCCCGCCGCGAGTCGGTCGAGCGGGTGATGGTGGTCCGCCAGAACGGCGCCCGCACCCAGATCGGCGTGCTCGAGGACGGCGTGCTGGTCGAGCACTACGTCAACAAGGAGCAGGCCACCTCGTACGTGGGCAACGTGTACCTGGGCAAGGTCCAGAACGTGCTGCCCTCGATGGAGGCCGCCTTCGTCGACATCGGCAAGGGCCGCAACGCGGTGCTGTACGCCGGTGAGGTCAACTTCGGCGCGCTCGGCGGCCACAGCGGCCCGCGCCGGATCGAGTCGGTGCTGAAGTCCGGCCAGTCCGTGCTGGTCCAGGTCTCCAAGGACCCGATCGGCCACAAGGGCGCCCGCCTGACCAGCCAGATCTCGCTGCCCGGCCGCTACCTGGTGTACGTGCCCGAGGGCTCGATGACCGGCATCTCCCGCAAGCTGCCGGAGAACGAGCGCGCCCGTCTGAAGCAGATCCTCAAGAAGATCGTCCCGGACGACGCGGGCGTCATCGTGCGCACCGCCGCCGAGGGCGCCAGCGAGGACGAGCTCACCCGCGACGTGCAGCGCCTGCAGCAGCAGTGGGAGGAGATCCAGAAGAAGGCCACCAGCGGCAACGCCCCGGCGCTGCTGTACGGCGAGCCGGACATGACTGTCCGGGTGGTCCGCGACATCTTCAACGAGGACTTCACCAAGGTCATCGTCAGCGGTGCCGACGCCTGGAGCACCATCCACGACTACGTCTCCAACGTGGCCCCGGACCTCACCGAGCGCCTGCAGCGGTGGACCAGCGACGTGGACGTGTTCGCCACCTACCGGATCGACGAGCAGCTGATGAAGGCGCTGGACCGCAAGGTCTGGCTGCCCTCGGGCGGTTCGCTGGTGATCGACCGGACCGAGGCGATGATCGTCGTCGACGTCAACACCGGCAAGTTCGTCGGCCAGGGCGGCAACCTCGAGGAGACCGTCACCCGCAACAACATCGAGGCGGCCGAGGAGATCGTCCGCCAGCTGCGGCTGCGCGACCTCGGCGGCATCATCGTGATCGACTTCATCGACATGGTGCTGGAGTCCAACCGCGACCTGGTGCTGCGCCGCCTGCTGGAGTGCCTGGGCCGGGACCGGACCAAGCACCAGGTGGCCGAGGTCACCTCGCTGGGCCTGGTCCAGATGACCCGCAAGCGGGTCGGCCAGGGCCTGCTGGAGTCCTTCTCCGAGGCGTGCGTGCACTGCAACGGCCGCGGCGTGATCGTCCACATGGACCAGCCGCACGTCCACACCGGCGGCGGCCCGGCCCCGGTGGCCGGCGAGGGCGGCAGCAAGCGCCGTCGTCGCGGCAAGGGCGGCACCGGTCAGACCGAGGCCGAGGCCGCGGCGGTGGAGACCGCCGAGGTCGAGGAGCTCGTCGAGGCCGTTGAGGCCGTCGAGGAGCCGGTGGCCGAGGAGGCCCCGGTGGCCGAGCCGGAGACCATCGTCGTGCCGGCCGCGGTCGAGCAGGCCCCGGTGGAGGCCGTGGTGGCCGAGGCCCCGGCGGCTCCGGCCGGCCGGCCGCGCCGCCGCGCGGTGCGCAAGGCCACCGCCCCGGCGGGTTCGTCCGGCCAGGCCGAGATCGTGGTGCTGCAGGCCCGCGCCGAGGCCGCCATGGAGGCCGCGCTGGCCGCCGCCGAGACGGCTGCCGCCTCGGGCGAGCCGGGTGAGGTGGCCGTGGCGGTCGCCGAGGAGGCTGTGGTGGCAGAGGTCGCCGAGCCGACCGAGGCCGTCGAGGCCGCGGAGCCCGTCGAGGCCGCCGAGGCCGAGGAGGAGCCGGCGCCGAAGAAGCGGGCCACCCGCAAGACGGCCGCCAAGAAGACCGTCGCAGCGAAGAAGACCACGGCTGCGAAGAAGACCACCGCCCGCAAGACCGCGACCAAGCGGACCAGCGCGGCGGCCAAGAAGGCCGCGGCCGCCGAAGGTGACGGCGCCGCAGAGTGAGCCCAGGGGCCGGGACGGGTGTTCGACCCGTCCCGGCCCGTGGCGGCCCGGTTTGCTCCTGGAGTGACCGGTCCGTATTCTTGACCCTCGGCGTGTCTACGCCATGCTCCCGAGCACATCACCTCCCGGACGCCGCAAGGTGTCAGGGGGAGGCCGCTGTGTCCGTACCCAGCGGCTGGCATCCGGAGCTCCGACCGAGTAAGGAAAGCAGGTACCGCATGTACGCGATCGTTCGCGCAGGCGGCCGCCAGCACAAGGTCGCCGTCGGCGACGTGCTGGAGATCGACCGTATTGACGCCAAGCCGGGTGACTCGGTGGAGCTCTCGACCATCCTGGTCGTCGACGGTGACGCTGTCACCTCCGACCCGTGGGTGCTCGGCGGCGTGAAGGCTCACGCCGAGGTGGTCGACCAGACCAAGGGCGAGAAGCTCGTCATCCTCCGCTACAAGAACAAGACGGGCTACCGCCGCCGTCAGGGCCACCGCCAGAAGCACACCGCGGTGCGCATCACCAGCATCGACTCGGTCAGCAAGTAAGGGGATAACGAGAAATGGCACACAAGAAGGGCGCAAGCTCTACCCGCAACGGCCGTGACTCGAACGCCCAGCGCCTCGGCGTGAAGCGCTTCGGCGGCCAGGTCGTCAGCGCCGGCGAGATCATCGTCCGCCAGCGTGGCACCCACTTCCACCCGGGCGCCAACGTCGGCCGTGGCGGCGACGACACCCTGTTCGCGCTGACCGCCGGTGCCGTGCAGTTCGGCAACCGTCGCGGCCGCAAGGTCGTCAACATCGTGGCCGTCGAGGCCTGAGTCCGTAAAGACTCACACTGAAGGGTGGGCCGGAATTCTCCGGCTCACCCTTCATGCTTTACCGCAGGAACCACCTTTTTCTTCGTACTGGAGGCACCCCCATGACCACCTTCGTGGACCGCGTCGAACTTCACGTCGCCGCGGGTAACGGAGGCCACGGCTGTGCCTCCGTGCACCGGGAGAAGTTCAAGCCGCTCGGCGGCCCCGACGGGGGCAACGGCGGTGAGGGCGGCAGCATCATCCTGACCGTCGACTCCCAGGTCACCACCCTGCTCGAGTACCACCACTCGCCCAAGCGCAAGGCGACCAACGGCAAGCCCGGCGCGGGCGGCCACCGCACCGGCGCCGACGGCCAGGACCTCGTCCTGCCGGTGCCGGACGGCACCGTGGTGCTCGACCGCAAGGGCAACGTGCTCGCCGACCTGGTCGGCCACGGCACCAGCTTCGTCGCCGCTCAGGGCGGCCGCGGCGGCCTCGGCAACGCCGCGCTGGCCTCCGCCCGCCGCAAGGCCCCCGGCTTCGCGCTGCTCGGCGAGCCCGGCGAGTTCCGCGACATCGTCATGGAGCTCAAGTCCGTCGCGGACGTCGCCCTGGTCGGCTACCCGAGCGCCGGCAAGTCCTCGCTGATCTCGGTGCTCTCCGCCGCCAAGCCGAAGATCGCCGACTACCCGTTCACCACCCTGATCCCCAACCTCGGTGTGGTGACCGCCGGTTCGACCGTCTACACGATCGCCGACGTGCCGGGCCTGATCCCGGGCGCCAGCCAGGGCAAGGGCCTGGGCCTGGAGTTCCTGCGCCACGTGGAGCGCTGCGAGGTGCTGGTGCACGTCCTCGACTGCGCCACCCTGGAGCCGGGCCGCGACCCGCTCACCGACCTGGAGACCATCGAGGCCGAGCTCGCCGAGTACGGCGGCCTGGAGGAGCGGCCCCGCCTGGTCGCGCTCAACAAGGTCGACGTGCCGGACGGCCAGGACATCGCCGACCTCACCCGCGAGTCGCTGGAGGAGCGCGGCTACCGCGTCTTCGAGGTCTCCGCGCTCGCCCACAAGGGCCTGCGCGAGCTGAGCTTCGCGCTCGCCGACATCGTCTCCGGCGCCCGCGCCGCCAAGCCGGTCCAGGAGTCCACCCGGATCGTCATCCGCCCGCAGGCGGTGGACGACGCCGGCTTCACCATCACCGAGGAGGACGGCGCCTACCGCATCCGCGGCACCAAGCCCGAGCGCTGGGTCCGCCAGACCGACTTCGCCAACGACGAGGCCGTCGGCTACCTCGCCGACCGCCTGGCCCGCCTCGGCGTCGAGCAGGAGCTGTGGAAGGTCGGCGCGACCGAGGGCGACACCGTCATCATCGGCCCCGACGACAACGCCGTCGTCTTCGACTGGGAGCCCACCATGGCCGCCGGCGCGGAGATGCTCGGCCGCCGCGGCGAGGACCACCGCTTCGAGACCCAGCGTCCCGCGGTGGACCGCCGCCGCGAGAAGCAGCGCGGACGCGACTCGGCGGAGCAGGAGTACCTCGAGTTCGAGGCGCTCAGCTCGGGCCGCCAGGCGATCGAGGGCGACGAGGACTACTGAGAACGTCGGGCTGACTTTTCAGGGGCGCGGGGAACTGCGCGACCGGCCATCGCTCTGCGTGAGTGCAGGGCTGGGCGCGCAGTTCTCCCCCAGCCTTCGGCCGGGAGGTGCCCCCACGCGCCCCTGTCGTTCGTTCGTACGGTGAAACGCGGTGCGGAGGGGTGCCCCGGATCGCGTAAATTGCCCCCGGAGAACTACGCGAAGGGTCGGGGCCGATGGCGGATCAGACACTGCGGCAGGAGGTCCTGACCGCACGGCGGATCGTCGTCAAGGTCGGCTCGTCCTCCCTCACCACCAAGGCCGGCGGCCTGGACGCCGACCGGGTGGACGCGCTGGTGGACACCCTGGCGAAGGTGCTGGCCCGCCCGGACGCGCCGGAGGTCGTCCTGGTCTCGTCCGGTGCCATCGCGGCCGGCCTCGCCCCGCTCGGCCTGGCCAAGCGCCCGAGCGACCTGGCCCGCCAGCAGGCGGCCGCCAGTGTCGGCCAGGGCCTGCTGGTGGCCCGCTACACCGCGTCCTTCGCCCGGTACGGGATTCGGGTCGGCCAGGTGCTGCTGACCGCCGAGGACGCCAGCCGCCGCGCGCACTACCGCAACGCGTACCGCACGCTGGACCAGCTGCTGACGATGGGCGCGATGCCGATCGTCAATGAGAACGACACCGTCGCCACCGCCGAAATCAGGTTCGGTGACAACGACCGGCTGGCGGCCCTGGTGGCCCATCTGGTGCGGGCGGACCTGCTGGTGCTGCTGTCCGACGTGGACGGCCTGTACGACGGCGACCCGAGCAAGCCGGGCACCAGCCGGATCGAGGTGGTGCGCGGCGCCGACGACATCGCGCACGTGGAGATCGGCAGCGCCGGCAAGGCGGGCGTGGGCACCGGCGGCATGGTGACCAAGGTGGAGGCGGCCCGGATCGCCACCGGCGCGGGCATCCCGGTGGTGCTGACCGCCGCCAGCCACGCCGCGGACGCGCTGGCCGGCCGGCCCACCGGCACGCTGTTCCTGCGCACCGGCAACCGCTCGGCGGACCGGCTGCTGTGGCTGGAGCACGCCTCGACGCCGCGCGGCGCGCTGGTCCTGGACGACGGCGCGGTGGCGGCCGTGGTGCACGGCGGGGCGTCGCTGCTGCCGGCCGGCGTGACCCGGGTGGAGGGCGACTTCACGGCGGGTGATCCGGTCGACCTTCTTGGTGAAAACGGTCACATCGTCGCCCGCGGACTGGTCAACTTTGATGCAAGGGAGTTGCCCCGTCTGCTCGGCCGCTCGACCAGGGAGCTGGCCCAGGAGCTCGGAGCCGCGTACGAACGCGAGGTCGTGCACCGCGACGACCTGGTGGTCCTGCGCGGCTGACGGGGCCCGAAGGGGTGGGCAGAGGGGCCGGTCGGGCCCGCGGAGACGTCGCCGAACAGGAGGCCGCCGGTGGGACGCAGGCGGGAGGAAGCGCTGTCCGGGGAGCGGGCCGAGCGCCGGCTGACCAGCATCGCGGGCGGCCGGGCCGCCGGGGCGGACGCCGCCCGGGTCCGGGAGCTGCGCCCGCGGCAGGACGAGGACGAGGCGGCCCCGGAGCAGGGACGGCTGTGGCACGTGGTGCTCAGCGTGGCCGGGCCGGTCACCCCGCTCGCCGAGCTGCGGGCCGGGCTGGAGCGCCTGGCGCACGACCACTCGTTCTTCCTGACGGCCCGCTACGCCGCCGACCACGCGGAGGTCCGCTACTGGGAGGAGGCCCGCGACCTGCACGACGCGGCGGCCATCGCGCTGCGGCTGTGGGGCGAGCACAAGGCGTCGGCGAACTTACCGCCGTGGGAGATCGTCGGTCTGGAGGTGGTCGACCGGGCCACGTACCACCAGCGGGTGGCGGAGGGCTTCGGCGACCCGCCGCCCCAGCTCGGCGCGGTGCACCCGTTCCCCGGCTGACGCCCGGGCCCTTTCCGGACACCGCCGCCGACCACCTGTCGGAACGGGCGCCGGTCCGGCGCCCGCGAATCGCTACCCTTGGCGCATGAGCGACCTCACCGCCACCGACAGCCCCGTTCTCGCCGCCGCGCGCCGTGCCCGGGAGGCGGCCGCCGGGCTCGCCCCGCTGCCGCGCGGCGTCAAGGACGCCGCGCTGCTGGCGATCGCCGACGCGCTGGTCGCGCGCGGCGCGGAGATCACCGCCGCCAACGCCGAGGACGTGGCCCGGGCCCGCGAGGCGGGCACCGCCGAGTCGGTGATCGACCGGCTGACCCTCACCGAGGAGCGGATCGCCGCCATCGCGGAGGACGTCCGCAGGGTGGCCGGCCTGCCCGACCCGGTCGGCGAGGTGATCCGCGGCTACACCCTGCCGAACGGGCTGGACGTGCGCCAGGTCCGGGTCCCGCTCGGCGTGGTCGGCATCATCTACGAGGCCCGCCCCAACGTGACGGTGGACGCCGCGGCGCTCTGCCTGAAGTCCGGCAACGCGGTGCTGCTGCGCGGCTCCGCCTCGGCGTACCGCTCCAACACCGCCCTGGTCGAGGTCCTGCGCGCCGCGGTCGAGGGCGCCGGGCTGCCCGCCGACGCGGTGCAGCTGGTTCCCGGCGAGAGCCGGGACTCGGTGCAGGAGCTGATGCGCGCCCGCGGCCTGGTGGACGTGCTGATCCCGCGCGGCGGCGCCTCGCTGATCCGCACCGTGGTCGAGGGCTCGACCGTCCCGGTGATCGAGACCGGTACCGGCAACTGCCACGTGTACGTGGACGCCGGGGCCGACCTGGCGATGGCGGTCGGCATCCTGCTGAACTCCAAGGCCCAGCGGGTCAGCGTCTGCAACTCCGCCGAGACGCTGCTGGTGCACCAGGACATCGCCGACACCTTCCTGCCGCTCGCCCTGGCGGCGTTGGCCGGGGCCGGGGTCACCGTGCACGGCGACGACGCGGTGCTGAAGGCCGCCGAGGGCACCGGGGCCACCGTCGTCCCGGCGACCGACGAGGACTGGGAGGCCGAGTACCTCTCGTACGACATCGCCGCCGCGGTGGTGCCCTCGCTGGACGCGGCGGTGGCGCACATCCGCCGCTGGACCTCCGGCCACACCGAGGCGATCGTGACCACCTCGCAGGCGGCCGCCCGCCGCTTCACCCAGCTGGTCGACTCGACCACGGTGGCCGTCAACGCCTCCACACGGTTCACCGACGGGGGTGAGTTCGGTTTCGGCGCGGAGATCGGGATCTCCACCCAGAAGCTGCACGCCCGCGGCCCGATGGGCCTGCCCGAGCTGACCTCGACGAAGTACATCGTCACTGGTGACGGGCACGTCCGGGGCGAGGCCACGCAGACCGTCGGGGGCTGACCGGTCCGGCCCCGCCACCCGGCTGCCGGATCAACTGTGCGGAGGCCCAGACAAATCGCCCGCCCGGTAATACGCTGAATCCCGTGGCTGAGGATGTGGGGGGCTCGCCGTACTCCGACGGCGCCGACCACGGTGGTGCGGACGACGAGTTCGCCACCGTGGTCTTCGACGAGGCCTTCGTCCGCTCCGCCGCCGTGCACGAACCCAGCGCCCGGGAGCGGCAACTCGCCGCTGCCGAGGCCCGGTTCGAGCCGGATCCGGCCGGGCCCGGCCGGGGCTACGAGCTGACGACCTCCGGCGAGGGCCTGCCGCTGGAGCTGCGGCCGCTGCCCAGCGGGCTGGAGGACGACTGCTTCTACCCGGACCCGTGGTCGGGGCGCGAGCGGGCCCGCCGGCGCTCCCGGTGGCCCCGGGTCGGGTTCGACCCGGTGCAGTCCGGGCACGGCCGGCAGGTGGCCCAGCAACGCTGGCACCGCCCGGTGGCGTGGGTGCTGGCCGTGGTGATGGGCGTCAGCGTGGTCGCCGTCGCGGTCGCCGCGATCTACCGGGGCGTCGGCGGCGCCGAGGAGTCCCCGCGCCGGCCGGAGAGCGGGACGAGCAGCGCGGGCACCGCGCCCGGCCCGCCGGCCCCGTCGGTGGCCGCGCTGCGGAGCGGTTGAGCCGCTCCGCACGGCCCGCGCGCCCCGCGCGACGGACCGGTTGAGCCCGGCCCCTCGTACCGCGCCCGGCCCGCGTCTACCCTGGTGTTATGGGTGACCCGCTCGAGCCTCCCGAGGGTACGCCCGAGGGTGGTTCCGGGAACGAGGACGAGTTCCGGTCCGTCGTCTTCGACGAATCGTTCGTGAGGGCTGCCCGGATCCAGGAACTCTCCGCCCGGGAGCGGCTCGGCAACAACTATCAGCGGGCGACCCGACCCAAGGTCGGGCTGGGGCCGATCGGCACCCTGCCCCGGCAGGCCGTCGCCCTGCTGCTCCTGGTCGTGATGGCCTTCGCCGCCGCGGTGTACTTCGGCATCAGCTCACCGCACCGCCAGGTCAGCCCGCCCACCGGCAACCAGCTCACCGAGAGCCTGGTGGCGCTGGCCCCGCTCACGCCGGTCACCGCGGTCGCCGACCCCAAGCACCCGTTCGCCGCCCTCCCGGCCGGCTACGCCGAGGGCACCGCCGGACTCGGCACCCCGCCCGGCTCGGCCACCACCCACTTCACCCGCTCCGAGGTCAACCGGGCGCTGGACACCGTGCAGCGCTACCTGGTCGCCTCCGCGATGGCGCCGACCACCCTGGTGCAGGGCGAGACCGGCGAGGCGCGGGCCCTGGTCACCCCGGGGGAGCAGGCCCAGTACGACGACAGCGTGACCAGCCCCCGCGACGACCAGCACCACGCGGCCACCGGCTGGCTGGTCCGCTTCGACCCCGGGCAGGTGGCGCTGGCCGACAGCAATGTCCAGGCGAAGGGCGCCATCGAGGTCGCCGAGGCCGACAGCGGCACCCTGGAGGTCACCACCGACCACACCTTCGTCTACGCCCTGCGGCCGGCCGGCACCACCAGCGACCCCTCGGTCACCCTCCAGTACGTGCGGCGCGAGCTGCGCTTCGAGCTGGACCGCACCGACCTGGGCTCGGCCCGGCTGCGGCTGGTGGACGCGGTGACCCAGACCGGTCCGACCTCCTGCGGTGCGCAGTCGGCCGGCTACCTGCAGCCCACTCTCGCCACCGCGGCGGGCGTGACGCCGCCCGTCCCGCCCGCCGTGGACCCGGCCGACCACACCGCCGCCGCCTGGCAGGTGTGCGGTGTGCTCGGCCAGCCGGCCCGCTGAGCGGAGTTCTCGGGCGTCGTCTCTCAGGCGTTGTCTCTCAGGCGTCGTCGCGACGGGTACCGGCGCCGGTGAAGGTCTCCCGCAGCTTGCCGCCGACCGTGCCGACCCCCTCGGCCATGTCCCGCAGCAGGCCCAGCAGCGGGTCCTTGCTGTCCTTGACGGACTGCGAGTAGGAGTCGGCGGCGGCCCTCCACTGCGCGCCGACCGAGGCGTCCGGGTCGTCGCCGCGGCGCGGGTAGGCGCCGGCCATGATCGAGCGGTACTCCTCGCTCTCGGCCCACTTCTTCAGCTTGGCCACCCGCACCACCGCGAACGGGTGGGTCTGCGGCAGCACCTGCAGCAGCTTCAGCACGCCGTCGCGCAGGTCGCCCGCGCGGTCGTACTCCTCGGCCTGCTCCAGGAAGGCGTCCACGTTCATCTCGGCCAGGTAGTGGCCGCCGGCCAGCTTCATCAGGCCGCGCATCGAGGCCTGGACGTCCTGGCCGGCGAGCAGTCCGGCCCGGTCGCAGGAGAGCTCGGCCTTGCGGAACCACTCCTTGAGAGCGGTGATCAGCGCCATGATCGCCAGGTTGCCGAGCGGGATCCAGGCGATCCGGGTGGCGATGTTGGTGAGCACCAGCAGCATCGTCCGGTAGACCGCGTGCCCGGACATCGCGTGGCCGACCTCGTGGCCGATGACCGCGCGCAGCTCCTCCTCGTCCAGCAGCTCCACCAGGCCGCTGGTGACCACGATGACCGGGGTGTCCATGCCGATGCACATGGCGTTGACCGTCGGATCCTGGGTCACGTACAGGTCCGGGACCTTCTCCAGGTCGAGCACGTACGCGGCGTCCCGGACCATGTTGAACAGCTCGGGGAACTGCCGCTCCGAGGTCTTCACCGCGCCGGCCAGGTACATCAGTCGGACGCTGCGCTCGGAGACCAGGCCGGCCAGCTTCTTGAGGATGTCGTCGAATCCGCTCAGCTTGCGCAGCGCCACCAGCGCCGAGCGGTCGGCCGGGTGCTCCCAGGCCCGGGTGGAGATCTCCGGGAAGCGCTGCCGGCGCCGGCTGGGCGTGCTGCCGTCCTTGGTCATGTCGGTCATCTCTCGCGTACCTCCCTGTCGATGCCGGCACCGGCTCCCCGGCCGGCCCCCGCTGCTGATGGCTCCAACGTCCGTGGGTCCGTACTCGTCCCCGCTGTCGCGGGGGGCGCCGCCCGGAGCGGCCCGTAAGCGGGGCTACCCTGGCTGTGCCGTACGAACAAGGAGTGCCCCGATGACTGCTGCCGACCTGGTCCACCTGGCCGGACCGATCTCCGACGAGCCCGGCCCCGGGCTCTTCCTGCGGATCGTCCTGATCGCCTCCTTCGTGGGCGTCGGACTGCTGGCCTGGATCCTGCTCCGCGCCGGCAAGAAGAACTGAGGCCCCACCAGGGGTGGACGCGGAGGGCCGCCGAGCGGTTGCGGTGAGCGCCCCCGTACGATGAGCGAGCAGGCCACCGTGGCCCGCATCACTGGCCTCAGTCCACTGGTCTCCATCGAGCCGAGAAGGTCCTGCCGAGCATGAGCACTGCTGCCCTGACCGCCCTCACCCACATCGCCGAGGGCGAGGTCAACCACGACAGCCTCAACCCGTTCCTCACCGGCGGGTCCGCGCTGTTCATCCTGCTGCTGCTCCTCTTCCTGACCACCCGCTTCAACCGCGACCGCTGAGCCGGACGGGTGAGGGCCCCGCGCGGCAGCGGGGCTTTCCCCCCGGTCATCCGGGTCGCGTAAGGTGTGGCGCCATGAGAGAGCAGGCCCAGTCCGTCCGCGCGGGAGCGAAGCGACGCATCGGGGTGATGGGCGGCACCTTCGACCCGATCCATCACGGGCACCTGGTCGCCGCCAGTGAGGTCGCCAGCGCCTTCCACCTGGACGAGGTGATCTTCGTCCCGACCGGTCAGCCGTGGCAGAAGTCCGAGCGCGAGGTCTCGCCGGCCGAGGACCGCTACCTGATGACGGTCATCGCCACCGCGGAGAACCCGCAGTTCTCGGTCAGCCGGATCGACATCGACCGCCAGGGCCCCACCTACACCGTGGACACCCTGCGCGAGCTGCGCGACCTGCACCCCGACTCGGACCTGTTCTTCATCACCGGAGCCGACGCGCTGGCCCAGATCCTCTCCTGGCGCTCCTCCGAGGAACTCTTCGAGCTCGCTCACTTCATCGGCTGCACCCGGCCGGGCCATACTCTTTCGGACACCGGACTGCCGGTCGGCGGGGTCTCCCTGGTGGAGGTCCCCGCGCTGGCCATCTCCTCCACCGACTGCCGGATGCGGGTCGCCAAGGGCGAGCCCATCTGGTACCTGGTGCCGGACGGTGTGGTCCGTTACATCCACAAGCGGGCGCTCTACGCGCCGGCCCAGCCCTGATCCCTGGAGGGACGGCGTGACCGGAGACCGCAGGGGCCCCGAGGACGAGGGCTGGTTCGGCGGACAGCCCCGCCGGCAGCAGCAGCCGTACCCGCAGGAGCAGTACCAGCAGGGCTACGACCCGTACGCGCAGCAGCAGCAGCAACAGCACCAGCAGCAACAGCAGCAGTACTACCAGCAGCAGCAGCCCGGTTACCCGCCGCAGCAGGACTACTACCAGCAGCAGCCCTACGAGCAGCAGCACGCGTACGAGCAGCAGTCCTACGACCAGCAGTCGTACGAGCAGCCGCAGGCCTACTACCAGCAACAGGGCTACTACCAGCAGCAGCCGTACGAGCAGCCGCAGGCCTACTACCAGCAGCCGGCCCAGCCGGTCGCGCCCCCGGCGCCGCCGGTGCAGGCGGCGCCCCCGGTCGTGCCGCCCGCCCGGCCCGCGCCCGCGCCCGCACCCGCGGCGCCGCCGCGCCCCCGCCCGGCCGAGCCGGCGGCCGCAGTGCCGGACGAGCCGTCCGAGCAGGTCGGCGGGCGCTCGGCGCGGTCCGCGGCGGCCGCGGACTCGTACACCACGGGTGAGTTCACCTTCGTCGACGAGGAGTCCACGGACTCCGAGGACGTCATCGACTGGCTGAAGTTCGCCGAGTCGCGCAGCGAGGTGCGGGCCGAGCGCCGCCGCCGGCTGAAGAACCGGCTGATCGGCGCGGCGGTGGTGCTCGCCCTGGCGGGCGGCGCCACCGGCGGCTACCTGTGGTGGACCAAGCACGAGAGCACCTCCACGGCGCGGGCGGTCGGCGGCCGCCAGGTCAACGTGGTCCACCTGCGCGACCTGACCGGCAAGGTCACCACCGCGCTGCTGGTGGACGACGAGTCGGGCCGCAAGGGCACCGTGCTGCTGCTGCCGGACACCCTGAAGCTGCCGAGCAGCGGCGACAGCGCGACCGTCACGGTCGGCCAGGCGATGGACGCGGTGGGCCCCTCGGCGACCCGCGACGGCCTGTCCACGGTGCTCGGCGCCAAGGTGGCCGGCACCTGGCGGCTGGACACCCCGTACCTGCAGCTGCTGGTCGCCCAGCTGGGCGGGGTGCGGGTGGACGTCAATGCCGAGGTGCGGCAGGACAACAAGCCGGACGGCAAGGTGCTGGCCCAGCCCGGCAAGCAGGTGCTGCTGAACGGCGCCGCCGCCGTCGCGTACGCCACCCTGCAGGCCCAGGGGGAGGGCCGGGACGCCCAGATGGCGCGGTTCGGCCAGGTGCTGGAGGCGGTGATCCGGACCATGCCGACCGCGCTCGACCAGGCCACCGACGACGTGCACCGGATGAACTCGGTCGCCGACCCCTCGCTGCCGGAGAAGGCGCTGGCCGGCGTGCTGGCCCAGCTCGCCCAGCTGGCCAAGGACGGCCACCTGTCCACCGCGACGCTCCAGGCCCGCCCCGACGGCACCCTGGACGAGGCCACCGCCGGCGCCCAGGTCAAGGACATCCTCGGCGGCACGGTGCAGAACGCCCAGGGCACCGGCGGCACCACCCGGGTCGCGATCGTCAACGCCTCGGGCAACGACGCCGCGGGCACCTCGGCCGGGGTCCAGGTGCAGAACGCCGGCCTGGACGTGCTGCCGGCCACCAAGGCCAATCCGCAGGCGACCTCCGAGGTCCGCTACGCCGACGACGCCAAGCAGCCCGCGGCGAAGGCCCTGGCCACCAGCCTGGGACTGCCCGACAGTGCGGTGAAGAAGGTCACCGACGCGCAGAACGCGGACCTGGTGCTGGTGGTGGGCAAGGACTACCAGGTGCCGAAAACGCCGTGACAGGCATGAGACCCTGGGAGTCGTATTCGTTGTGCGACCCGGAAGAGCATCGTGACCGTCACCGACCGTAGCCAGGACCTCATCAACGTCGCCGCCCAGGCGGCGGCCGACAAGCTGGCCCACGACATCATCGCCTTCGACGTCAGCGAGGTGCTGTCGATCACCGACGCCTTCGTGATCGCGTCGGCGGCCAACGACCGCCAGGTCCGCGCCATCGCGGAGGAGATCGAGGACCAGCTCCGCGAGAAGCTCGACGCCAAGCCGGTCCGCCGGGAGGGCGAGCGCGAGGGCCGCTGGATCCTGCTGGACTACCTCGACATCGTGGTGCACGTGCAGCACTCCGAGGAGCGGTCCTTCTACTCCCTCGACCGGCTGTGGAAGGACTGCCCCGAGCTGCCGCTGCCCGAGGACGCGCTGGCCACCCGCAACCGCCCCGAGGGCGCCGTCACCGACGCCGCCGGCAATGCGGTCTCCGCCGGGGACGAGAGCTGAGCCGCGCCGCGGCCGGGCCGCGCATCGTCTTCTGGCGGCACGGCCAGACCTCGTGGAACCTGGAGTCGCGATTCCAGGGCACCACGGACATCGAGCTGACCGAGCAGGGCGTGTTCCAGGCCCGCCGGGCGGCGCGGCTGCTGGCGGGCCTCCGTCCCGACCTGCTGGTCTCCTCGGACCTCAAACGGGCCCGGCGGACGGCGCACGAGCTGGCGCGGCTCACCGGCCTGGGGGTGGACCATCACGAGGGCCTGCGGGAGACGTACGCGGGCGAGTGGCAGGGGCTGACCAACGCCGAGATCCGGGCCCGCTACCCGGAGGAGTACGAGGCGTGGTCGCGGGGTGAGCCGGTCCGCCGCGGTGGTGGCGAGCTGGCCACCGAGGTGGCCGACCGGGCCGTCCCGGTGGTGCTGGCCGCGGTCGACAAGCTGCCCGAGAACGGCACCGTCGTGGTGGTCAGCCACGGCGGCACCATCCGCACCATGATCGGACGCCTGCTGGGCATGGAGCCCGTCCAGTGGGAGCGCTTCGGCGGCCTGTCGAACTGCTGCTGGTCGGTGCTGGAACACGGCTCGCGCGGCTGGCGGCTGCTCGAGCACAACGCCGGCACCCTGCCGCAGCCGGTCATCGGCGACGAGACCTGAGGGGCGTCCGGGACGCGATTTCACAGTTCCGGCTCCGACCGGCTAGAGTCTTCCTCGTTCGCAAGCGAGGAACGCAGACCGAAAAGGAAAGCGGGAGTCGCGGAACTGCGGGGCTATAGCTCAGTTGGTAGAGCGATTGCATGGCATGCAATAGGTCAGGAGTTCGATTCTCCTTAGCTCCACTCCGCACCGATGACCGGAGTGGTCGTCAGTGTTGCGGGGCTATAGCTCAGTTGGTAGAGCGATTGCATGGCATGCAATAGGTCTGGAGTTCGATTCTCCATAGCTCCACAGCAGTTCCGCGCAGGCCGCCGCCCGAATCCGGGTGGCGGCCTCCGGTGTTTCCGGGGCTCAGTGCACGTGGTCCACGGGCGGCACCCGCTCGCCGGCCACCAGCCGCTCCATCCGCTCCCGGTCCAGCGCGCTCTCCGGCGTGTAGACCACCAGGTAGCACTCGGGCGCCGCCGGAATGGTCAGGTAGCTCGCCTCGAAGCGCAGCTCGCCCACCGCCGCGTGCCGGAACACCTTCCGGGCGTTCCGCGGCGGTGCCACCTCCTGGCGGGCCCACAGCTCGCGGAAGGCCGGGCTGGCCTCGCACAGGTCCCGCAGGAACTCCTCCCAGGCCGGCTCGCCGACGTGCCGCCCGTACCCGCCGCGCAGCACCCCGACCATCCGGGGCAGCTCCGCGTCCCGGTTGAGGAACGGGTTGCAGCAGTCCGGCACGGTGAAGGCGCACCACATCGAGTTCCGCCGCCCGCCCGGGCCCCGCGGCCGGGTCGCGCCGGGGAACAGGGCGTCGTACGCGGCGTTGTGCAGCAGGATGTCGAACCGGCCGTTGCAGATCGCGGCCGGCAGCGGACTGAGGGCGTCCAGGATCACCTGGGAGGTCCGGTCGAGGGTCGGGGAGGCCGGCCCGTCCTGCGGGGTGCGCACCTCGGCGAGCCGGAACAGGTGGTCGCGCTCGGCGGTGTCCAGCCGCAGCGTGCGGGCCACCGCCGCGAGCACCTGCTCGCTGGCGTTGATCGGCCGGCCCTGTTCGAGCCAGGTGTACCAGGTCACCCCGACCCCGGCGAGCTGCGCCACCTCCTCCCGCCGCAGGCCCGGCGTACGGCGGCGCGGCCCCGGCGGCAGCCCGACGTCCTCCGGTCGGACCCGGGCCCGGCAGGCCTTGAGGAAGGCGGACAGCTCGGCCCGCCTCTCCTGTCGCTGCTCCCGGTGCGGGCGTGCGGCCCCCTCGATCACGCTCATCCCCCCATCCTGGCGGATCGCCGCCGCGCCTGCCGGGTGCTGTCGGTACCAGGATCGGCAGGCTCTAACCACCAGTATTCGCGGGCGCGGAGGATGGATCCATGACGGACCTTCAGACCCGCCCCGCCACCCGGCGGGCCGAGCCGGCGGCGGCCGCCCGCCCCGGCCGGCTGCTCGCCCTGATCCTGACCGGCCAGCTGATGGCGGTGCTCGACGTCGCCATCGTCAACGTCGCGGTGCCCACCATCCGGACCGACCTGCACGCCTCCGGCGCCGCCCTGCAACTGGTGATCGCCGGCTACACCATCGCCTACGCGGTGCTGCTGATCACCGGCGCCCGGCTGGGCGCCCGGCACGGCTACAGCCGGGTCTTCCAGTACGGCCTGGCGGGCTTCACCGCCGCCTCGCTGGCCTGCGGGCTGGCCCCCGGCACCGGGGCGCTGATCGCCTTCCGCCTGCTCCAGGGCGTCGGCGCGGCCCTGATGGTGCCTCAGGTGATGAGCCTGGTCCAGCGGACCTTCACCGGGGCCGCCCGCACCCGGGCGCTCGGCCTGTACTCGGCCGTCCTGGCCGGCGGGATGGCGCTCGGCCAGGTGCTCGGCGGGGTGCTGGTCAGCGCCGACCTGTTCGGTACCGGCTGGCGGCCGGTCTTCCTGGTGAACGTCCCGATCGGCATCGCCCTGCTGCTCGCCGGCCGCCGACTGCTGCCCGCCACCCCGGGCGACCGGTCGCGGCGCTTCGACCTGCCGGGCCTGGTGGTGCTGGCGCTGGCGATCGGCCTGCTGGTGGTGCCGCTGGTGCTCGGCCACGAACTCGGCTGGCCCGCCTGGGGCTGGGCGATGCTCGCCGCCAGCGGCGTGCTGTTCGCCGGCTTCGCGGTGGTGGAGTGGCGGATCGCGGCCCGTGGCGGCCAGCCGCTGATCCCCGGGCGGGTGCTGCGCGCCCCGGGCCTGCTGCCCGCGGCGGTGTCGGTCTTCCTGGTGATGGCCGGCTTCGCGGGCTTCCTGTTCGCCTTCGCGCTGCACCAGCAGGCGGGCCTCGCCCACTCCGCGGTCCGCGCCGGGCTGCTCTCCGCCCCGGTCGCGGTCGGCTTCGGCCTCTCCAGCCTGCACTGGCAGCGCCTGCCGGCCAGGCTGCACGGGGCGCTGCCGGTGCTGGCGCTGGCCCTGGTCGCGCCGGCCTACCTGGCGGTGGGACTGATGCTGCGCGGGGGCGGGGAGATCGGCCTCGCCCCGGAGGCGGTGCTGGCGGCGCTGGGCCTGGTGGCCGGCTGCGCGTACAGCCCGCTGTTCGGCCGGGCCCTCGCCCGGGTCGACCCGGCGGACGCGGCGGACGCCAGCGGCGTCCTGGTCACCCTGGTCCAGCTCGGCCAGGTGGTCGGGGTGGCCGTGCTCGGCACCGTCTTCCTCAGCCGCGTCAGCTTCCCGGCCACCCCGCAGGTGTCCGGCCAGGCGCTGTGGACCACCGTCGCCGCCATCGCCGGAGCCCTGGTGCTGGCCGCCGTGTCGGCCCTGGCGACCAGCCGCGCGACCCGTTCCCGACCCCGCCCGGGCACGGCGGGAACTGATTAGGGCGCAGGCCGTCGACCGTGTACAGTTGTCGATGTCGCCGGGGGAAACGCCGGGGACAGCGACAAGGGGCTATAGCTCAGTTGGTAGAGCGATTGCATGGCATGCAATAGGTCTGGAGTTCGATTCTCCATAGCTCCACCCCAGTTCGAAGGCCGCCACCCACTCGGGTGGCGGCCTTCGGCGTTGTCCGGGAGCCGGGGGGACCTACCGGGCGCCCGACACGGGCCGCTACGGTCGTGGCATGGCCGATCTGGCGCGGAAGCGCAACGAGGAGCTGGCCCGGATACTCCACCAGCTCGGGTGGAGCCCGGAACGGCTGGCCCGCGAGGTGAGCGCGGCGCTGCCGCCGGGACTGGCGATCAGCTCGACGGCGCCGTACAAGTGGCGCGACCGCGGCATGGTGCCGCGCTCGCCGCACGACCAGACGGTCTGCGAGGTGCTCGGCCGGGCCGTCGGCATCGCCGTCACCTACGAGCAGTTGTGGGGCCAGATGGGCTCCAACCGCGGCGCCAAGGTGCTCTCGCCGCGCCTGCTGACCGACCCGTGGACGGCGGACACCGCGCAGACCGCGCTGCGCGAGGCGGGCGCGGACGCGGCGCCGGTACGGCTCACCGACCTGTTCCGCGGCGACGAGCTGGAACAGGCCGCCCGCCACTGGGCCTCCCCGCCGCCGGAGGTCACCGGCGGCGAGGGCGCGCTGCGGATCGCCGCCGAGCAGCTGGCCGACCTGCGGCTGTCGTACGACTCCAAGCAGCGCCTGGAGCGCAGCTACGGCGGCGGGCTGATCCTGGACCTGGCCAAGGCCGAGCTGGCGATGGTGGCCAAGCTGCTGGAACTCGGCTCGTACGACGAACCGCTCGGCCGGGAGTTGTACGGCGCGGCGAGCCGGCTGGCGAAGCTGGTCGGCTGGGCCAACTACGACCTGGGCAACGACGCGGCGGCGCAGCGGGCGTTCGTGGCCGCGCTGCGGGCCGCGCACGTGTCGGGCGACCCGCGGCTGGGGGTGAGCGTGGTGGGCTGCCTGGCGGTGCAGGCGACGTACAACTCCGGCGGCCGGGGCCTGGATCCGGTGGCGATGCTGTCGACCGCGCTGCGGGCGGCGGACGAGGTGCTGACGCCGCGTGAGCGCGCCCTGCAGCTGGGCCGGATCGCCCGGGCGCACGGCAGGAAGGGCGAGCAGATCAGCGCCGAGGCGGTCGCCGAGCGGGCGTTCGGGGCGCTGGACGGCTCGGAGGGGCACGTCCAGGAGCGGGCCGACCTGGAGGGCATGGTGGGGGAGGCGTACCTGTTCCTCGG
This sequence comes from Kitasatospora cinereorecta, assembly GCF_024172095.1. Lineage (GTDB taxonomy): Bacteria > Actinomycetota > Actinomycetes > Streptomycetales > Streptomycetaceae > Kitasatospora > Kitasatospora cinereorecta. Next base: position 943,645 of record NZ_JAMZDX010000003.1, read on the forward strand.
TGAGCACGAGCGGGCCCGCGGGCTGCTGGCCGACGCGATCTCCGCGCTGTCGCCGGAGCGGGCCCGGGCGAAGGCGCTGCTGATGGTCCGGCTGGCGGACTCCTTCCGGCGCACCGGCGAGCGGGAGGACGCGGCGCGCACGGCGGACGAGGCGCGGCGGCTGGCGGCCGGCATGCAGTCGGCGCGGGTGGCGCGGGCGCTGCGGGAGTTCGACGCGGCGGTGCGGGTGGAGTAGCGGCGCTGCGGCGGTCCGGCATGAGCGGCGGGGCAGGCAGGGCGGCCGTGCGCGGCGGGGTGGAATAGCGCGGAGGGTGCGGTGGGGCTTGCGGTACCCTGAGCCCATGCGAACCGCGTGCCTGCTCCTTAGCCGGCCGCGCTGACCAGGACCGGCCGGATGGCCGGAGTCAGCGTGGCGACCCCTCCTGCGAGGGGTTTTTTGCTTTCCCGGACTGATTCCGCTGTTCGCGACTGACGACGATGGAGCCCTGAAGGACCATGAGCGAGACGACCCCTGCTTCCGGCGCGGCCGAGGCCGCCACCGAGCCCTTCCGCTACGGCGCCGCGCTGGCCGCCGAGATCGAGTCCCGCTGGCAGGACCTGTGGGAGAAGGAGGGGACGTTCAACGCGCCCAACCCGGCCGGTCCGCTGGCCGAGGGCGCGGACGTCACCGCCAAGCCCCACAGCTTCATCATGGACATGTTCCCGTACCCGTCCGGCTCCGGCCTGCACGTGGGCCACCCGCTGGGCTACATCGCCACCGACGTGTACGCCCGCTACCAGCGGATGACCGGCCACAACGTGCTGCACACCCTGGGCTACGACGCCTTCGGCCTGCCCGCCGAGCAGTACGCGGTCACCCACGGCATCCACCCGCGGGTCTCCACCGAGGACAACATCGCCAACATGCGGCGCCAGCTGCGCCGCCTGGGCCTGGGCCACGACTCGCGCCGCTCGATCTCCACGATCGACCCGGACTACTACCGCTGGACCCAGTGGATCTTCCTGCAGATCTTCAACTCCTGGTACGACGAGGCGGCCGGCAAGGCCCGTCCGATCGCCGAGCTGATCGCCTCCTTCGAGTCCTCCGAGCGCGAGGTCCCCGGCGGCCGTGACTGGGCGTCGCTGTCCGGCGTCGAGCGCGACGAGGTGCTGAGCGAGTACCGCCTGGCGTACGCCAAGGAGGTGCCGGTCAACTGGTGCCCCGGTCTGGGCACCGTGCTGGCCAACGAGGAGGTCACCGCGGACGGCCGCTCCGAGCGCGGCAACTTCCCGGTGTTCAAGTCCAACCTGCGCCAGTGGATGATGCGGATCACCGCCTACGCGGACCGCCTGATCGACGACCTGGACCTGCTGGACTGGCCCGAGGCGATCAAGCTGCAGCAGCGCAACTGGATCGGCCGCTCCGAGGGCGCCCGGGTGGACTTCGCCGTCGGCGAGGACAACATCACCGTCTTCACCACCCGCCCGGACACCCTGTTCGGCGCCACCTACATGGTGCTGGCCCCCGAGCACGGCCTGGTCGACACCGTCGTGCCGGCCGCCTGGCCCGCCGGCATCCCGGAGGCGTGGACCGGCGGCGCCGCCACCCCGGCCGAGGCCGTCGCCGCCTACCGCGCGACCGCCGCCGCCAAGTCGGACGTCGAGCGCCAGGTCGAGGCCAAGGTCAAGACCGGCGTCTTCACCGGCGCGTACGCGACCAACCCGGTCAGCGGCGAGCAGGTCCCGGTCTTCATCGCCGACTACGTGCTGATGGGCTACGGCACCGGCGCGATCATGGCCGTCCCGGCGCACGACCACCGCGACTTCGCCTTCGCCCGCGCCTTCGGGCTGCCGATGCGCTGCGTGGTCGAGCCCACCGACGGCCGCGGCGAGGACCCGGCCGCGTGGGACGACGCGTTCGACACCTACGACTCCGTCATCGTCAACTCCGCGCAGGGCGACCTGTCACTGGACGGCCTGCGGGTCGTCGACGCCAAGGCCCGGGTCACCGCCTGGCTGACCGAGCGCGGCATCGGCGAAGGCACCGTCAACTTCCGCCTGCGCGACTGGCTGTTCAGCCGCCAGCGGTACTGGGGCGAGCCCTTCCCGATCGTCTACGACGAGGACGGCGCGATGCACGCGCTGCCCGAGTCAATGCTGCCGGTCGAGGTCCCCGAGGTGGACGACTTCTCGCCGCACACCTACGACGCGGACGACGCCGCCTCCACCCCGAAGACCCCGCTGTCCCGCAACGAGGACTGGGTCAGCGTCGAGCTGGACCTGGGCGACGGCGTGAAGACCTACCGCCGCGAGACCAACACCATGCCCAACTGGGCGGGTTCGTGCTGGTACGAGCTGCGCTACGTCGACCCGGTCAACAGCGCGAAGGTGGTCGACCCGGCCAACGAGGCGTACTGGATGGGCCCGACCGCCGACAAGCCGGCGGGCGGCGTCGACCTGTACGTCGGCGGTGCCGAGCACGCGGTGCTGCACCTGCTGTACGCCCGCTTCTGGCACAAGGTGCTGCACGACCTGGGCCACGTCTCCTCGGTCGAGCCGTTCCACAAGCTGTTCAACCAGGGCATGATCACCGCCGACGTGTTCCGCGACGACCGGGGCTTCCCGGTGCCCGCCGCCGAGGTCGAGGAGATCGACGACGAGTTCTTCTGGAACGGCGAGAAGGTCCGCCGCGAGGCGGGCAAGATGGGCAAGTCCCTGAAGAACGCCATCGCCCCGGACGAGTTCGCCGACCAGTACGGCGCCGACACCCTGCGCCTGTACGAGATGTCGATGGGCCCGCTGGACGTCTCCCGCCCGTGGGACGCCCGCGCCGTGGTCGGCTCCTTCCGCTTCCTGCAGCGCCTGTGGCGCAACATCGTCTCGGAGACCACCGGCGAGCTGGTCGTCACCGAGGAGGAGCCGGACGAGGCCACCCTGCGCGCCCTGCACAAGACCATCGACGGCATGCGCGGCGACATGGCCGGCCTGCGCTTCAACACCGCGGTGGCCAAGGCGATCGAGCTGAACAACCACCTGGTCAAGCGCGGCTCCACGCCGCGCGCGGTGGCCGAGCAGATCGTGCTGCTGGTCGCCCCGCTGGCACCGCACGTCGCCGAGGAGCTGTGGCGCCGCCTGGGCCACGAGCAGTCCCTGGCCTTCGCCGACTACCCGGTCGCCGACCCGGCGTACGTGGTGGACGAGACGGTCACCTGCGTGGTCCAGATCAAGGGCAAGGTCAAGGCCCGTCTGGAGGTCGCCCCGTCGATCAGCGACGCCGACCTGGAGGCGCTGGCCCTGGCCGACCCGGCCGTCGTCGCGGCGATCGGCGACGCCCCGGTGCGCAAGGTCATCGCCCGCGCGCCGAAGCTGGTCAACATCGTCACGGGCTGAGCCCGGCCGCCTCGTCCCCGTCCCCGCCCCCGTCCTTGCCGACGGCCCACCGTCCTCGCTGGTGGGCACCGGCGGGGGCGGGGACAATCGAGGCAGGCGCGTGGAAGGACGATCCACGATGACCCGACGCCTGCCCGTGTGATGTCCCCGCTCTTACGGCCAGCGGAGCTGGTCGGCCGCAGCGCGGTCGCGGTGCTGCTCGGTATCGCGGCCGTGGTGCTCGCCGTGCTCGCTCCGGGCGGCCGCGCCGCAGCCGTGTCCCCTCCGGCGATCTCGCTGTCCGTCGATCCGACCCACGGCGCCGCCGGCAGTACGGCGACCGTCGGCGGCAAGGGCTACGAAAGCTGCCTGGACGTCAGCCTCTCCTGGGACGGCGGCGGCTCCGTGATCCACCCGACGGTGCAGCAGGACGGCAGCATCAGCCGCGCCTTCCCGGTACCGGCGGACGCCCCTCCCGGACCACACACCATCTGGGCCGACTGCACGTACCGGACCCTCGCCGGTGCGCCGAGCGGAGCCGGCGGAGCAAGTGGAGCCAGCGGCGCGGTCGGTGAGCGGATCGGGTCGGTTCGCTACCCGGCGTACTTCACCGTCGACGAGCCCACGTCCCAGGCCCGGCTCACCCTCTCCACCGCGCAGGGCCGCCCCGGCGACGCCGTGGACCTGGTCGGCACCGGCTTCCGGTGCGGCGGCGGGACCGTGCTGGTCAGCTGGGACGCCACCGCGCTCGGGACCCTCACCCCGGCCGGGGACGGCGGATTCCGCACCCGGGCCACCGTCCCGCGGAACGCCGCGAAGGGGCTGCACACCGTACGGGCTGCCTGCACCCAGCGGCCGGACGTCGCCGCCGCGCAGTCGTACACCGTGGTCGCCGCCGGCACCGTCACCACACCGCCCCCCACGCCCGGGCCGACCGTCTCGCCCGCCGACGGGCCGGTGCTCTCCACCGACCCGGCGCGGGGCGACGCCGGGCAGAACGTGCGCGTCACCGGCAGCCGGTTCGGCACCTGCGCCGCGGTCTCCGGCACCGTCCTGCTGTCCTGGGACGGCGCCCCGGCGGCCACCACCGTGACGGTCGGCGACGACGGCAACCTCGGGACCTCGATCGCCGTCCCCGCCGACGCGGACACCGGCTCCCACACCCTGCACGCGGCCTGCGCCGGCCTGCCCGCCGTGGCCGCGGACGCCGCCTTCACGGTCGGCGGGCAGGACGGCATGCCCGTCCTGGCCCCGGCCCTCGGCGGCGGCCTGCTGCTCGCCGGCGCGGCCGCCGTCACGCTCGGCCGGCGCCGCGGGCCGCGCTGGGCGTCCCAGCACATCGCCGCGGAACAGCGGACCGGCCGGCCGGGCGGCGTCCAGGTGGAAGAGACGGCGGTGGAGGGCGGGGACCGCACCCGGACCGTCCGGCTCCAGCCCCACCCGGACCCGGGCAGCCAGCAGTTGGAGGAGCCGGGTAGCCCTGGCGGGACCGAGGAGGAGCCGGGTAGCTCTGGCCGGACCGAGGAGGAGCCGGGTAGCTCTGGCCGGACCGAGGAGGAGCCGGGTACCCCTGGCCGGACCGAGGAGGAGAAGGACCGATGACCACGACCGCCCTCGAACCGATCACCGTGCGGGACTTCCTCTTCGACGGCGAGCGGGTCAGCCCGGTCGACGCGATCGAGCAGTCCCTGCACCAGTACGGCACGGTCGGCGCGCTGCTCGGTGGCGTCCGGCGGCTGACCGGCTCGGCCGGGCGCGCCGTCGAGCACGAGGTCGCCACCGTGACCGACGGCCTGCTCGGCCTGGACCTGCTCGATGCCGTGGCCGGCGGCTGGAGCCGCCACGCCGCCCTGCGGGCCGCCGCCCGGCGGACCAGGGACGCACCCGGCAGCGAGGAGGTGGTCGCCCTGGCCACCCACCGGATCACCTCCCGCCACCGCCCCCAGGTCGAGGTGCTGGTGGACGGAGCGCCGGTCGGCACGCTGGAGGTGGACGTGGACCTGGCGTTCGAGCTGGTCGGACTGGTCGCCGTGGTCCGCCGCGCCCGGCTCACCGCGCTCCGGACCGGGCAGTGCACCCTCGGCGGCCGTCTCGGCGTCCAGGGGCACCTGGTGACGGAGCGCAAGCGTCAGTACGACCTGCCGGGCGCGGTGCGGATGCGGGACGGCCTGCGGCTGCTGCCGTCCGAGCCGCCGCCCGGGCCCTCGTACAGTCCCGGTCCGCCGGTCGATCCGTCGGTGCGGCCGACGCAGGCGATGTGAGCGCAGGCATGGTGAAGACGGACCCTACGGCGCAGCCGCGTGGAGGCGGTCGGCGAGGGCCCGGATCCGGTCGAGCAGCTCCGGCGGCTCGTGGGCGGTGAAGGGGAAGCCCAGCATGGCGATGTGGAAGGAGAGGCCGTCGAGGGAGTTGGAGCCGGCCCGCAGCGTGCAGCTGTGGTCGTCGATCGGCTCGACCAGCGCCGAGGTCGGGGTGGTCCGGGCGGCGACCTGCGCCGCCGGGGCGTGCACGGTGAAGCGCGCCTGGTACCGGTACTGGCCGACCGCGACCTCCCAGGACGCCCAGCGCCGGACGTCCTCCTCGGGCGGCTGACGCGGCGTGAACCGCGGCCCGTGCGGCGGACGCAGCGTGATCCGGTCGACCCGGAAGTTGCGCCAGTCCGCCCGGTCCACGTCGTACCCGACCAGGTACCAGCGCGGGCCGGAGTGCACCAGCCGGTGCGGCTCCACGTCGCGGCGGCTCTCGGCGCCGTCGTGCGTGCGGTAGTCGAAGCGCAGCCGCTCGTGGGCCCGGCAGGCGGTGGCGGCGGCGGTGAGCGTCGCCGAGTCGACCGTCGGGCCGTTCGACGCCAGCGTGACCGTCGCGGCGGCCAGCGACTCGACCCGGTGGCGCAGCCGCGACGGCATCACCTGCTGCAGCTTGGCGAGCGCCCGCACCGAGGACTCCTCGATCCCGGAGATGGTGCCGCCGGCCGCAGTCCGCAGCCCCATCGCGACCGCGACCGCCTCCTCGTCGTCCAGGAGCAGCGGCGGCATCTCCGCGCCCGCGCCGAGCCGGTAGCCACCGGCCACGCCCGGGGTGGACTCCACCGGGTACCCGAGCGAGCGCAGCTTGTCGACGTCCCGCCGGACCGTCCGGACGTCCACGTCGAGCCGACCCGCGAGGTCGGGGCCGGTCCAGTCCCGGCGGACCTGGAGCAGCGAGAGCAGTCTGAGCAGTCGGGCCGAGGTCTCCAGCATGCCGTCCAGTCTGGCAGCGAACGCGGACGGTCACTGTCCGCGTTCGCGCGGGAGGGGTGGTGTGGCTCGGGGCGGCGGGGCTCCGGAGCGGTGCGGCTCGGACCGGCGTGGCTCGGAGCGGTGTGCCCCCGACCCCGAGGGCGTCCCTGATCGGACCCTGATCTCCGCCCGGGGCAGGCGCCAGAACCTCCTGCGCGTCCGACTCCCGGGCTACGGTGGAAACCCGGCAGTCGCACGAGGCCGCATCCGGCGGCCCGGAGCCGGACACGGGCGGAAGGTGGGGTCCCGATGGACGCGCTCGGTGTGGTGGTCGCGCTGGTCCTGCTGTTCGGCGTGACGCTGGTGGCCATGGCCGTGGTCGGCACCGTCAAGGCCGCCAAGGCCGTCGCCGCCAAGGTCGAGAAGCACGAGGCCAACGCCCGCCGCGTGGTCGAGAACGCGACCCTCCGGGCGAAGACCTACACCCGGCCCGGCGAGCAGGGCCGCCTCGCCGCCGTGCGGCTCACGCTGCGCACTGCCCTGGACTCCACCCGGCAGGTCCTGCAGAGCGGTCTGCCCGCGGACGAGCAGCTCACCGAGTCCCTGCAACTGCTGGCCCGGCTCGACGCCCACGCCGCCGAACTCGACGGCGAGCTGCGGATGCTCGAACGCGAGCCGGAGCCGGCCCGGCTCGCCGCCAAGCTCCCCGAACTGCGCGAGCGTGCCGAACGCATCACCCACGCCGCCGACTCGCTGCGCTGGGCCGCCCAGGACCGGATGCGGCGCTTCGCCGACGAGGAACTCGCGCGACTTGCGAAGGAGTGCGAGAACGAGGCCGGTGCGCTGCGGCACTGGACGCCGGCGAGTGCGGATGAGGGTACGGGTGCCGGTGAGGGTGTATCGGCCGGCGAGGGGGCGGGGGAGCGGAAGGCCCCGTCCGCCGACCGGGAGCGGACCGAGCAGGGCGCCGCGGGCTCGCGGCAGGGCCTGACCGCCGGCCGACCGGCCGGCGCGGAGGAGATCCTCGGACTGGCTGCCGAACCGCTCGCCCGCCTCGCCGATCGCTTCCGCAAGCCGGGCCGCCCCGGACCGGCGGCGGCCGACCGCCGGCCGTGACCGGGGGCGCGCGGGTCGTTCGGGTCGCTACCGGTGTGCGGGTGATCCGGGTCCCGAGCCTGGTGGTCCTGCCTGCGGATTCGGGTGGCCCGGCGCTGTCCTCCGGACCCGACGGGGAGTAACCTCCGGCACATGCTCGGCCACCTCGCACTTGTCACCGATTCCACGGCCTACCTGCCCCAGGACGCCGTCGACCGCCATCGGATCCGGGTGGTGCCACTGAGCGTGGTTGTCGGGGACGAGGTCCGCACCGAGGGCATCGAGATCTCGCCCAAGGACGTCGCCGAGGCGCTCCGGTCCAAGCACCGCGTCACCACCTCCCGGCCGAGCCCCGAGACCTTCGCCGCCGCCTACCGCGCCGCTGCCGAGGCGGGCGCCACCGGCATCGTGTCGGTGCACATCTCCGCCGAACTGTCCGGCACCGCGGAGGCCGCCCAACTCGCCGCCGCCGAGGTGGACATCCCGGTGCGGGTGGTCGACAGCCGACTGGTCGGGATGGCGCTGGGCGCCTGTGTGCTGGCCGCCGCCGAGGCGGCCGAGGCCGGCCACGACCTCGACGAGGTGGCCGCGGCCGCCACCCGGCAGTCCGGGCTGACCAGCGGATTCTTCTACGTCGACACCCTGGAGCACCTGCGCAGGGGCGGCCGGATCGGGACGGCGCGCGCCCTGGTGGGCTCCGCGCTGGCCGTGAAGCCGCTGCTGCACCTCTCCGGCGGCCGGATCGAGCCGCTGGAGAAGGTGCGGACGGCGTCCCGGGCGATCGCCCGGCTGGAGGAGATCGCCGTCGAGTGCGCGGGGGAGCAGGAGGTGGACATCGCCGTCCACCACCTCGCCGCCGAGGACCGCGCCGAACCGCTCGCGGAACGCCTGCGCGAGCGCGTCCCGGGCCTGCGGGAGCTGTACCTGAGCGAGGTCGGTGCCGTCATCGGCGCCCACGTCGGGCCGGGGCTGCTGGCGGTCGTCGTCTCACCGCGCTGACGAAACTCGCTCGTTCGGGCGACAGGAGTTGTCCACAGGGCCGAGTTGTCCACAGGGAGTGGACGAGTTCTGACGGAGGGTCGGGTCCGGCCGTACGGTCCTGGGCATGAAGACGCCCCTCCTTGCCCGCACCTCCCGGCGCCGGCAGACCACTGCGACCGTCCGTGACCGCCTGGCCCTCCTCCTCGCCTTCCCCGACCCGGCCGGACCTGCCGTGTCGTGCGCTCCTGCGGCGCTCCTGCCCGCCGAACCCACGGGAAGGCCACCGCCGTCGGTCGTCGACGGTCCCGCGGCAACCGATGCCCGATCGCCGTGGCCCTCGGGTGCGCCCTTGACCTCGTTCTCGCCGTTTCCCCTGCCGTCGACCGAGCCGCCGATGTCCGAACTGCCCGATCCCGACTCCGATTCCGCTGCCGATTCCCCTCCTGATCCCGCTCCTGATCCCGCTCCGAAGCGGCTTCCGCTCTTCCTCTCCCCGGCCGTCGTCCTCGACCGGCGTGCCGTCCTCGGCCTCGCCGTGCTGCTCCTGCTCGCCGTCGGCTACGGCGTTCAGCACTTCTGGCTCAGCCGTCCCCACCCCGTAGCGATCCCGGCAACCACTGCCACCACCTCAACCACCCCGGCCGAGCCCGCACCTGCCAGGGGCGGTTCCGTCCCGCCCGCCACGACCGGTTCGACCGTGGTCGTGGACATCGCGGGCAAGGTCCAGAGCCCGGGCCTGCGCACCCTGCCGGGCGGCTCCCGCGTCGCCGACGCCCTCCGGGCCGCCGGTGGACCGCTGCCCGGTACCGACACCGACTCCCTCAACCTCGCCCGGATCCTCAACGACGGCGAACAGATCCTGGTCGGCGGTCCGCCGCCCGCCGTCGGCCCGTCCACCCCCGGTGGCCCGGTCAGCCTCAACCGGGCCACCGCCGAACAGCTCGACACCCTCCCCGGCGTCGGCCCCACCCTCGCCCGACGCATCCTCCAGTACCGGCAGGACCACGGCCCGTTCCGCTCCCTCGACCAGCTTCGGCAGGTCCCCGGCATCGGCGCCCGGAAGTACGAGGACCTCAAACCGATGCTCACTCTCTGACCACCATCCGCGCCCTCGTCCCGCCCCCGTCCCGTCCCCGTCCCGTCCCCGCTCTTCGGCCGAGGGAGGTGCCGATCTGTCCACCACACCCGACTCCCGTCCGCCCACGGATCTGCGGCTGCTCCTCCCGGTCGCCGCCGCGTGGGCCGCCACCGCCGCCGTCCTCGGCGCCGACGCGCGGCACCACCCCCGACTGCTCCTGGGCGCAGCCCTGGCCGCCGTCCTGGCGCTTGTGCTGCTCGCCACGGACAACCCCCGGCACCACCTCTCCCGTCTGCTCGCCGCCGTCCTCCTCACCTCCGCCGCCGCGACCACCACCACCGTGCTGCACACAGCCGACCTCCACCAGGGGCCGATCCCCGCCCTGGCGACCGCCGCGACCACCACCACCGCCGCGACCACCGCCGCGACCACCGCCGCCGCCGCCGAACCGACCGCCGCCGAACCGACCGCCGCCGAACCGACCGCCGCCGAACCGACCGCCGCCGAACCGACCGCCACCGAGCTCACCGTCGACCTGACGGTGGCCGGGGATCCCCGGGGGCGTACGGCCCACGCCCGTGGCACCGCACCCGCCCAGGCCCTGCTCACCGTCCCCGCCGTCGTGGACCGGGTCGGGGCGACGGCGACCCACACGCCCGTCACCGTCCTGGTGCGCAGTCAGGACGCAGGTTCCTGGCGCGATCTGGTGCCGTCCACCCGCCTGCGGGCCGACGTCCGCGTCGCACCGTCCGACGATCCGTCACGGCACCCGTCCGCTGCCGCACTCCTGACCGCCCACGGTCCTCCGCACCTGCTCGCCCCGCCCGACCTTCCGCAGCGCGCTGCGGCTCGCCTCCGCAGCGGTCTGCGCGCCGCCTGCGACCACCTCCCGCCGGACACCCGCGGTCTGCTGCCCGGGCTCGTCGTCGGAGACACCTCCCGGCTCCCGGACGACCTGGCGGACGCCTTCCGGGCCACCGACCTCGGGCACCTGACCGCGGTCAGCGGCGCCAACCTCGCGATCGTCCTCACCGTCCTGCTCGGTTCGGCCGCCCGCCCCGGGACGACCACCACCGACGCCGACGGCGTGATCGGTACGGTCGGGCGCGGCGGACTGGCAGGCCGGCTCGGGCTCTCGCTCCGCACCACCGCCGCCCTCGGCACCGCACTGACCTTCGTCTTCGTCACCGTCTGCCGACCGGACCCGAGCGTGCTGCGCGCCGCCGCGACCGGACTGATCGGGCTCCTCGCGCTCGCCACCGGCCGTCCCCGCCACGGGCTGTCCGCGCTCGCCGGAGCCGTTCTCGTGCTGCTCCTGGCCGACCCGCTGCTCGCCCACTCCTACGGCTTCCTGCTCTCCTCCCTCGCCACCGCCGGGCTGCTCACCCTCGGGCCGCGCTGGACGGCCACCCTGCGGGCCCGCCGCTGGCCGCCCCACCTCGCCTCCGCGGTCGCGGCCACCGCCGCCGCCCAGGCGTTCTGCGCCCCCGTGACGATCCTGCTCGCCCCTCGGGTCAGCCTGGTCGCCCTGCCGTGCAATTTGCTCGCCGAACCCGCGGTCGCCCCGGCCACCCTGCTCGGCTTCGCCGCCCTCGCCGTCGACCCGCTCTCCCGTCCGGCGGCCCGTTTCCTCGCCGACCTCGCGGCGGTACCCGCCGGCTGGCTGGTCACCGTGGCCCGGCACGGATCGGCGCTGCCGGGCGCCGTGCTTGCCTGGCCCGGCGGACTTCCCGGTGCCCTTCTGCTGGTCGTGGTGACCGTCGCACTGTGCTGGGCCGCCCCGCACCTGTGGCCGCACCCGCGCCCGGCAGTCCGCGACAGCACCGGGCATACCCGATTCGGACGCAGGCGGCGGCGCGTCCTTGCCGTCCTCGCCGCAGTCCTGCTCGCCGCGGTACTCCTGCGGCCACCCGCCCTCACCCGGATCGCCACCGGCTGGCCCCCACCCGGCTGGCGGTTGGCGTCCTGCGACATCGGCCAGGGTGACATGACGGTGCTCCCCGTCTCCGCGGACAGCGCGGTCGTGGTGGACGCCGGCCCGGACCCGAAAGCGGCCGACGCCTGCCTGCGGGAGCTGGGCATCACCCGGATCCCGCTCCTTGTCCTGACGCACTTCCACGCCGACCACGCCGAGGGTCTGCCGGGCGTGCTCCACGGCCGGGCGGTCGGAGCGATCGAGGTCACCACCCTGGACGCGCCGCCGGGCGAGCGGGCCCGGGTGACCCACTGGGCGGCCTCCGCCCACATTCCGGTCGTCCGCGCTCACCGCGGCGAACGGCGAACGGCCGGCCCGGGCCTGTCCTGGGAGGTGATCTGGCCGGACGAGGACGCCCCGGCCGCGGACGCCCCCGGCCCCAACAACGCCAGCGTCGCACTGCTCGCCACGGTCGGCACCGGACCCGACCCGCTCCGGATCGCCCTGCTCGGTGACCTGGAGCCGGCCGCCCAGGCCGCCGTGCTCGAACGCGGACCGCCGCCCGGTCCGGTCGACGTGCTCAAGGTCGCCCACCACGGCTCGGCCAACCAGGACTGGAACCTGATGGCCGCCCTCCGGCCACGCCTGGCGCTGATCTCCTGCGGCGCGGGCAACCCCTACGGCCACCCGTCCGCGCACACGGTCACCGGCCTGCGCGCCCTGGGCGCCACCGTCCTGCGCACCGACCGGAACGGAGACATCGCCGTGCTCGGCACCCACCGGGAACTCTCCGCGGCGACCCACCCCCATCCGCCCAGAACCTGACCGGCCCCGGGCGGTGCGGGGCGGACGTCACTCCTGCTCGCGCCAGCCCTCGTTCTCGGCGGCGAGCTCGTCGAGCCGGGCCAGCAGCTCGGCCGTCCAGCCACCCTCCTCGGGAGCCTCCAGCACGACCAGCCACTGCACGTCCTCGGCGTCGTCCTCACCGGCGAGGGAGTCCCGGACGACCTCGACGTCCGACAGTTCGGACCACCGGGCGGAGAGTTCCTCCGCCACCTCCTCGGCGGCGTCGCGGTCGGGCAGGACGAGCAGCTGGCGGTCAACGTTCACGGTCACCGCACCATTGTCCCGACCGCCCGTTCGGACCGGAAGCCACCCTCCCCGTTCCGTGATCACCACAACTGCCCGACTGCATCCAGCCGCACCCGACCGCACTCGACCACAGTCAGCCGCACCCGACCGCCCTCGCGCGGCGTCGGCCTGTCGGCGCCGCGTGGGATGCTGGTACGCGATGGCCAGGAAGAGTGCACCCGACGACCTGCTCGCCCCGCTGACCGTAGTGGTCGGCCAGGAGGAGCTGCTGCTCGACCGCGCGGTCGCCGAGGTGGTGGCCGCCGCGAAGGCGGCCGATCCGGAGACCGACGTCCGCGACCTCGCTCCCGGGGCCCTCCAGCCGGGCCAGCTCGCCGAGTTGACCACACCGTCGCTCTTCGCCGAGCGCAAGGTGATCGCCGTCCGGGCCGCGCAGGACCTGTCCGCCGACTCCGTGAAGGAGATCAAGGCGTACCTGGACAGCCCGGCCGAGGAGGTCATCCTGGTGCTGGTGCACGCCGGCGGCGCCAAGGGCAAGGGCCTGCTGGACGCGGCGAAGAAGGCCGGTGCCCGCGAGGTCCAGTGCGCCAAGCTGACCAAGGCGTCCGACAAGCTCGCCTTCATCCGCAACGAGTTCCGCACCCTCGGCCGCTCGGCGAGCCCCGAGGCCTGCCAGGCCCTGCTGGACTCGCTCGGCAGCGACCTGCGCGAGCTGGCCGCCGCCTGCAGCCAGCTCACCGCCGACATCGAGGGCACCATCGACGAGACGGCGGTCGCCCGGTACTACAGCGGCCGCGCCGAGGCCACCGGCTTCGAAGTGGCCGACCTGGCCGTCACCGGCCGCGCGGCCGAGGCGCTGGAGCGCCTGCGCTGGGCCCTGGCTGTCGGCCAGCCGCCCACCGGCATCACCTACGCGCTGGCCTCCGGCGTGCGCTCGATCGGGCGCCTGGCGACGGTCGGGCGGAACATGCGTCCGGCCGACCTGGCCCGCGAACTGGGCATGCCGCCGTGGAAGGTCGACCGGGTCAGGCAGCAGATGCGCGGCTGGACGGGCGACGGCGTGGCCGCCGCACTGACCGCCATCGCCCAGGCCGACGCCGCGGTCAAGGGCGGATCCGACGACCCGGCGTACGCGCTGGAGCGGGCCGTGGTCGCCGTCGCCCGGGCCTCCCGCGCGGGCGCCCGGCAGTACTGACGGGTCCGTTCCCCCACCCCCCGCCGGGCTCAGGCCGCGCCGCCCAGCGCCCGCAGCAGCTCCCGCCCGTCGGTGAGCAGCGCCTGCCGCACCTCCTCGCGGTCCGGCGCCGTCCCCTTGCCCTCCTGGTAGGAGCCCGACCAGGAGGCGTAGAGCGTCGTCCCGCGCTGGCGGACGTACAGCACCTGGGTGACGTAGTGCCAGGTCCGGTCGGAGCGGCCGGGGTCGTCCAGGTAGCCGGTGTACGCGTCGTCGCCTAGGCCCGGCACTGCGGTGACCTGGTACTGGCGCTGCTGCAGACCGTCCCGCTGCGCCTCGAACTCGGGCCGCGGGTCGACCGCCTTGTGCAACTGGGCCTGGAGGTAGAGCGAGTAGTAGTCGCTGTCGTTGCCGGCCTTCTTGCGGTACTGGCTGCAGTACATGTCGTCCAGCGCCCGGTTGCGGGTGGTGTAGTGGTACGGCGTGCCGGACGGGGTGGGGTAGAGCCGGCCGAAGGCGTTCAGCGGGGCGGCCGCGCACAGGTCCTCGACCACCCGGTACCCGTCCGCGCCGGGGGAGGCCTGGGCCCGGTCCCGGACGATGGCGGGCACGCTCAGCACGGCCGCCGCCCACACCGCCGAGGCCACCACGGCGCCGCCGACCGCCCACAGCAACCCGCGCCCCCGGCCCTGCGGCCGCCCCCGCCCGCCCGGACCCGCTCCGCCGCCCGCTCCTGCGGCTCCCACCGCTGCCGCCGCTCCCGCTGTTCGGACCGCGGCCGGCCCGGCGGTCACCGGGACGGGCTGGTACCCGCCCACGAGGTGCGGTGGTGGAGTGGACATCGCGGACGGCCCCCGGCGGCTGGTTCGACTGGCTGACAGGTGCGTCGAACCCTATCGGTGATCGCGCCGTCGCCGTGGGTGACATTCCGGGATGGGTGGGGTCGGCCGGACGGGGCCGGAAACGACTGCTGCCCGCCCGGTGTGAACCGGACGGGCAGCAGGTGAATCTCGGAGTACCGCACCCGCGTGGCGAACGCAGGCCGCGTGCGGTACGGGGTCGTGCACCTCGTCGGGCTTCCGGGTAGAGGGCCGGAGTCGCCCGGGAGGGGTGGTCGGCGGGGTGCGGGTAGAGGGCCGCAGGTCACGCCGTCCGGGTCAGGCGCGTGAATCAGGCAGCGGTGTTGACGCGCTTGGTGATCGCCGACTTCTTGTTGGCGGCCTGGTTCTTGTGGATGATGCCCTTGCTCACGGCCTTGTCGAGGGCGCGGGAGGCGGCGCGAGCCAGCTCGGTGGCCTTCTCGGTCTCACCGGCGGCAGCGGCCTCGCGGGCCTTGCGCAGAGCGGTCTTCAGCGAGGACTTGACGGCCTTGTTGCGCAGGCGCGCCTTCTCGTTGGTCTTGTTGCGCTTGATCTGGGACTTGATGTTCGCCACGAAGGAGCCTCAGTCTGTGTGATTCAGATGCTTGAACGGGGCGCACCCGCGGCCGCGGACCAGCTGAGAGGGCATGCCGAGGGCAGGTGCAGCGCCCAACGCTACCAGGGGGTGACTGCCGGGCCCAAACCGGCAGGGCCCCGCGCCGCCACCCGCCAGGACCGCGCGCCGCCACCTGGCGCGGCCCGCGCCGCTACGCCTCCAGTAGGGGCTCGCCGTAGTGCTCGACCTCGGGGAACGGCTCGTAGAAGTGGTGCAGCAGGGCCCGCCACTGCTGGTACTCGGCGGAGCGACGGAAACCCTCGGTGTGGTTCTCCAGGGTCTCCCACTCGACCTGGAGCAGGAAGCGGGAGGTGCGGCCCTGGTCGAGGCAGCGCCGCAGCCGGAGCGAGCGGAAGCCCTCCTGGGCCGCGATCAGGGGCCTGGCCTGGGCGAACGCCGCGAGGAACTCGTCCTCGCGGCCGGGCAGGACGTCGAGCAGCGCGCTTTCGAGGATCATGGGCGGCCATCGTAGGGATGCGCCGGCCGTGCGGCACCGGGTCCGTCCCCGGCGGCCGTGGTAGAGCTGAACGGCGGTGGGGCCCGCGGTCGTGGGAAGATGGTCGGAGCCATATCGACGTGACGAGAATCGGATCAAGGTGCCCGCGACCCCCAGCCATGTGCCAGAGCCCAGCCGTACCGACCCGGCGCTGATCCGCAACTTCTGCATCATCGCCCACATCGACCACGGCAAGTCGACGCTCGCCGACCGGATGCTGCAGATCACCGGCGTGGTCGACCCGCGCCAGATGCGTGCCCAGTACCTCGACCGCATGGACATCGAGCGTGAGCGCGGCATCACCATCAAGTCGCAGGCCGTCCGCCTGCCGTGGGCCCCGAATTCCGGTCCGAACGCGGGCAGCACGCACATCCTGAACATGATCGACACCCCGGGTCACGTGGACTTCACGTACGAGGTGTCCCGCTCCCTCGCCGCGTGCGAGGGCACCATCCTGGTGGTCGACGCGGCCCAGGGCATCGAGGCGCAGACCCTCGCCAACCTGTACCTGGCGCTGGAGAACGACCTCACGATCATCCCGGTGCTCAACAAGATCGACCTGCCGGCCGCCCAGCCGGAGAAGTACGCGGCCGAGATCGCGCACATCATTGGCTGCGACCCGGAGAGCGTGCTCAAGGTCAGCGCCAAGACCGGCCTCGGCGTCGAGGACCTGCTGGACCACATCGTCGACAACATCCCGGCCCCGGTCGGCGCCGCGAACGCCCCGGCCCGCGCGATGATCTTCGACTCGGTGTACGACTCCTACCGCGGTGTGGTCACCTACGTGCGTGTCGTGGACGGTCAGCTGACCAAGCGCGAGCGGATCGCGATGATGTCCACCGGCGCCACGCACGAGCTGCTGGAGATCGGCGTCATCTCGCCCGAGCCGAAGGTCGCGGACGGCCTGGGCGTCGGCGAGGTGGGCTACATCATCACCGGTGTGAAGGACGTCCGGCAGTCCAAGGTCGGTGACACGATCACCTCGATGCACAAGGGCGCCACCGAGGCGCTCGGCGGCTACAAGGACCCACGTCCGATGGTGTTCTCCGGCCTCTACCCGCTGGACGGCTCGGACTACCCGCTGCTCCGTGACGCGCTCGACAAGCTGCGGCTGAACGACGCCGCGCTGGTCTACGAGCCGGAGACCTCGGTCGCCCTCGGCTTCGGCTACCGATGCGGCTTCCTCGGCCTGCTGCACCTGGAGATCATCCGGGAGCGCCTGGAGCGCGAGTTCAACCTCGACCTGATCTCCACCGCCCCCAACGTGATCTACCGCGTGATCATGGAGGACGGCACCGAGCACACGGTCACCAACCCGAGCGAGTTCCCGGTCGGCAAGATCGCCGAGGTGTACGAGCCGATCGTGCGCGGCACCATCCTGGCGCCCAACGAGTTCGTCGGCGCGATCATGGAGCTCTGCCAGTCCCGCCGCGGCGCGCTCCAGGGCATGGACTACCTCTCCGAGGACCGGGTCGAGCTGCGCTACACCCTGCCGCTCGCGGAGATCGTCTTCGACTTCTTCGACCAGCTGAAGTCCAAGACCCGCGGCTACGCCTCGCTCGACTACGAGCCCATTGGCGAGCAGACCGCCAACCTGGTCAAGGTCGACATCCTGCTGCACGGCGACGCGGTGGACGCGTTCTCCGCGATCGTGCACAAGGACAAGGCCTACAGCTACGGCGTGATGATGGCCGGCAAGCTGCAGAAGCTGATCCCCCGGCAGCAGTTCGAGGTGCCGATCCAGGCCGCCATCGGCTCGCGGGTGATCGCCCGTGAGACGGTCCGCGCGATCCGCAAGGACGTCCTCGCCAAGTGCTACGGCGGTGACATCTCGCGTAAGCGCAAGCTGCTGGAGAAGCAGAAGGAAGGCAAGAAGCGGATGAAGATGGTCGGCCGCGTGGAGGTCCCGCAGGAGGCCTTCATCGCCGCGCTGTCCACCGACGCCGAGGCGCCGAAGGACAAGAAGTAAGGGTAGGAATCGAAGGCCGCCTCCCCGGAAGGGGGCGGCGGCCTTCGGTCTGTCGGCGGTCTTCGGTCTCACGGCAGCCTTCACCGGACGGACCGGTGGTTCAGCGGGTGGCCGGGAAGTCGGGGTCGACGACGATGTCCGCCTCGGGGGCGTGCCGGCGGACGGCGGCGAGCAGGGCGGCGGTGTCCAGCTGCCAGCCGTTGACCGCGCGGCTGGCGTTGATCAGCTCGACCGGCTTGCCGGTCAGGGCCGTGCCGACGCCGCCGCCCCGGGTGCCGCCCAGCGGGGGCAGCCCGGGACGCCGGTGGACGCCGACGTACGGGAGCTTCTGCAGGCCGACGTGCTGGATCCACAGCTCGACGCCGACCACGTCCTGCCAGGGGACGGTGACCGTGGTGGCGGCGTAGCGGGCCGGGGAGCCGCCGAGGAGGATGCCGGACCGGTCGACCCGGAGGGCGACCTTGCCGCTGAGCGCGTTGACCACCATCAGGACCCCGCCGGCACCGAACAGGAGGAGGCCGGAGATCTGGATGGCGAGCGCCGGCAGGTCGATGCCGGCCACGCGTACGTTCTCGCCGGGGTCCATCAGCAGGAGGACGACGACGAAGAGGAGCGAGACGGCCACCGTGAGGGTGGTGCGGCGGTTCCAGCCGAAGCGGGTTTCGTAGGCGAGGTCGGTGTCAGGCACCCGCAGGAGTGTGCCAGGCCCGCCCGGCGCAGGGAAGATCTTTTCTGCGCCGGGTCGGCCCGGGCGGGTGGCTCAACGGAACCGGGTGGCTCAGCGGAGCCCCATCAGGACGCCGTTGACGATGGCGGCCTTGGTGAGCCGGGCGGCGACGCCGGTGAGGATCCGCGGGCGCATCGAGTCGTCCGGGTGGATGAGCTGGACCAGCCCGTTCCGGCGGCCGAGGCTCAGGCACTGGGTGGCGTACGTGAAGCGGTAGGGCCGGTCGGTGCCGCCGCTGAGCAGGGTGCCGACGTAGCGGCCCATCGGCAGGGCGGTGGCGCAGCCCATCCGCAGCAGGCCGATGCCCGGGAGGTCGACGGCGGCGGCGTCGCCGACCACGTGGACGTCGGGGTCGGAGACGGAGCGCAGCCGGTCGTCGACCAGGGCGCGGCCGCGGTCGTCGACGGCGAGTCCGGCCCGGGCGGCGAGGGGGTGGGGTTCCATCGAGGCGGCCCAGGCGACCAGGTCGGCGGGGACCGGTCCGGCGGTGGTCTCCAGACCGGTCGCGGTGACGGCGGTGACCTCGGTGTTCTCGTCCACCCGGACGCCGAGGCCGGCCATCACCCGCAAAACGTGGGCCCGGCCGCGGTCCGAGAACCAGCCGCCGACCCGGTCCGCGGCGACGATCCGGATCTGCCAGGCGGGGTGGGCCTCGGCGAGTTCGGTGGCCAGTTCGATGCCGATGGCGCCGCCGCCGACCACGGCGAGGGTGCCGGGCGCGGGGGCCTCGGCGATCCGCCGGTGCAGCTCGGCGGCCCGCTCGACCGGGTACGCGTGCTCGGCGGCGCCGGGGACGCCGTGCCAGGCGGTGCGGCTGCCGAGGGCGTACACCAGGGTGTCGTAGGCGAGGGTCTCGCCGGTGTCGGTGAACACCTTGCGGTGGTCGAGGTCCAGTTCGGTGACGGAGGCCCGCAGGTGGGTCACCCGGCGGCCGCGCAGTACCTCGGCGATGGCGGGCCGGCGCGCCGGGCGGCCGGCGGCGGTCTCGTGCTGGCGCACCCGGTGGGCGAACCGCTCCTCGGGAGCGACCAGGGTCACCGTGTCGTCGCCCCGGCCCGCACGGGCGGCCGCGGACAGTCCGGCGTAGCCCGCACCCACCACGACGATGTGCTTCCCGGTCATCTCGTCCTCCTCGTTCGGCGCTCTCGGCGCGTTTCGGGAAGGAGACGGGAGAGGGTGCCGCGGTGTGACGGTGACGTGCGTCACACCACGGTCGCGCGGTCGGTCACGCCACGGCGGTGAGCTTCTCCGGGTTGACCACCACGTAGGCCTCGGCGATCCGGCCGTCGGCCACGGTGAAGGCGAGCACGCCGGCCACCACGCCGGGGGCGGCGTGGACGACCAGGCCGAGCTGGCCGTTGACCTGGGCGAGTTCGAAGGTGGCCTCGGGGGTGACGAACCTGGCCATCAGGCCCATGATCAGGCGGGAGACCCGGTCGGCGCCGACGATCGGGCGGACGCCCGCGCTGACGATGCCGCCGCCGTCCGAGTGCCAGACCACGTCCGGGTCAAGGACGGACAGCAGGGCCTGGATGTCGCCGCCGGCGGTGGCCGCGGTGAAGGCGGCGACCGCCTGGCGGTGCTCGGCGGCGTCTACGGTGGCCTTGCGGCTGCCCTCGCGGACCCGCTTGCGGGCCCGGGAGGCGAGCTGGCGGGTGGCCTGCGGGGTGCGCTCCAGGGTGGCGGCGATCTCCTCGAAGCCGACCGCGAAGACGTCGTGCAGCACGAACGCGGCCCGCTCGGCGGGGGTGAGCTGCTCCATCACGGTCAGCATCGCCATCGAGACCGACTCGCCGAGTTCGGCCTGCTCGGCGGGGGAGTGCTCGGGGGCCACCACCGGCTCCGGCAGCCACTCGCCGTAGTAGGCCTCGCGGCGGACCCGGGCCGAGCCCAGCTGGTCGTAGCAGAGCCGGGTGACGACGGTGGTCAGGTACGCGCGCGGGTCGTCGACCGAGGCCCGGTCGGCCGCCTGCCAGCGCAGCCACGCCTCCTGCAGCACGTCCTCGGCGTCGGTCACCGAGCCCATCAGCCGGTAGGCGACGGAGCCGAGGTAGCGACGGTGGGTCTCGAAGGCGTCCGCGAAGGTCGATTCGACGTCAGTCACCCCGCCACGGTAGCGCGTTCGGGTGCGACCGTCCTCGGCGCCCGGCGGGTGCGGACCGGGTCAGGAGGCGGTGGCGGCCAGCAGGCGGCGGAGCAGGCCGTTGAGGGTGTCGAGCTCCTCGGGGGTGAGGTCGGCCACCGTGCTCTGCTGGACCTCCATGCCGGCGGCCACGGCGTCGTCGATCACCTGGCGGCCCTTCGGGGTGAGGGTGACCCGCAGGCCGCGGCGGTCGTTCGGGTCGGGGGAGCGGGTGACCAGTCCGGCGCGCTCCAGCTTGTCCAGCCGGCCGGTCATGCCGCCGGTGGTCAGCATCAGGGTGGCGGTCAGCTCGCGCGGGGAGAGCGAGTACGGCTCGCCGGCCCGGCGCAGGGTGGCCAGCACGTCGAACTCGCCCCGGCCGATGCCGAACGGCGCATAGGTGTCCTCCATCAGGTCGCCCATGGCCTTGCCGATCCGGTAGATCCGGCCGTAGGCGGCCATCACCTCGGTGTGGGGGGCGAGTTCGGGGCGCTCGCGGCGCCACTGGGCGGCGATGGCGTCGACGGCGTCCGGCTGGACGGGGCCGGGACGGGCGGGGCCGGGCTGGACGGGGCTGGGCTGGCTCATGGCTTCAGCATGGCACACATTGCTTGGCGGTGAGTGGCTTGACGACAAGTAGCTTAGTGCTAAGTTACTTGCATGCTTTCGAACTCGACCTCGCGACGCTTCCCCGGCGAGCGCAGCCTGCTCACCGGCACCGCCATCGACGCCCTCGGCAACGGCATGTACATCCCGTTCAGCCTGGTGTTCTTCCGGCACGTCACCGGGCTCCCGCTGCCGGTCATCGGCCTGGTGCTCACCGTCACCGGCCTGGTGGCGATGGTCTCCGTGCCGTTGATCGGCACCGCGGTCGACCGGTTCGGCGCCCGCCGGATGCAGCTCGCCCTCTACACCGTGCGCGGCCTCGGCTTCGCGGCGTACCCGTTCGCCGGCTCACTGCCCGCCTTCGCCGCCGTCGCCCTGATCACCGCGGTGGCCACCCGCGGCTTCCCGGCCGTCCAGCAGGCCCGGCTCGGCGAACTGGTGGACGGCGCCGACCGGGTCCGGATCCAGGCACTCACCCGCAGCCTCGCCAACGCCGGACTCGGCGCCGGCAGCCTGGTCGCCGCCCTGCTGGTCGGGTACGCCGGGGACGGCGGCTACACCGTCGCCGCCTGGCTGAACGCCGCCTCCTTCCTGGTCGCCGGCCTGCTCGCCCGCCGCGTCCCCGCCGGCGGACCGGCCGCCGAACCCGACGCCGGGACCACCCCCGCCGCGGCCACCTCCGCCGCGACCACCCCCGGCGCCGCCGCGCCCGGCGCCCGCCCCGGCTACCGCGCGGTCTTCGCCGACCGGCCGTTCCTGCGCCTGACCGCCGCCAACTTCCTGATCGCCCTCGGCTACGCCTCGCTCTCCGTGCTGCTCCCGGTCTTCATCACCGGCGTCCTGCACAGCCAGGCCTCGGTCACCGGCATCGCCTTCGCGGTCAACACCGTGCTGTGCGCCGCCCTCGGCGTCCCGGCCGGCCGCCTGGTCAACCGGTTCGCCGGACGGCAGCGGGCGGCCGCCGCCGGAGCCGCCCTGTTCGCCGCCGCCTTCGCCGGGCAGGCCCTGCTGGTCCCGTTGGCCGGCCACTGGACCACCGCGGCGCTGATGGCCGCCGTCGTGGTCGCCACCCTCGGCGAGATCGTCCACAACCCCGCCGCCTCCGCCCTGGTCGCCGACGCGGCACCGGCCGCCCTGCGCGGCCGCTACATGGCCGCCTACCAGCTCTCCTGGTCGCTCTCCGGGGCGATCGCGCCCTCGCTCTTCACCGGCCTCTCCGCCCTCGACGGCCGGCTGCCCTGGCTGCTGCTGACCGTCACCACCCTGCTCGGCGCGGCCGTCCTGCTGCGGACCGGCGCCCCCCGCCCGGCCGCCACCGCGGCCACCGCTCCCGCCACTGCGGCTGCCGCCCCCGTCGCCACCCCCGCCGTCGCCCGCTGACGACCCGTCGACGCGTCGACCCGTCGACCCCACCCCACCGACCGCACCGCACCGACCCGAAGGGAACCGTCGTGCGTACCGTGCTGCTCACCGCGCTCGCCCCGCTCGCCTGGGGCTCCACCTACGCCGTCACCACCGAGTTCCTGCCCGCCGACCGGCCACTGCTGACCGCCACCCTCCGCGCCCTGCCCGCCGGCCTGGTGCTGCTGGCCGTGACCCGGGTGCTGCCGAAGGGCGTCTGGTGGTGGCGCTCGGCCGTGCTCGGCGCGCTCAACATCGGGGTGTTCTTCGCGCTGCTGTTCGTCGCCGCCTACCGCCTGCCCGGCGGGGTGGCCGCGGTGCTGGGCGCCGTCCAGCCGCTGCTCGCCGCCGGCCTCGCGGTGCCGCTGCTGGGCGAGTGGGTCAGCCGCCGCGCCCTGCTGGCCGGTGTCACCGGCGTGTTCGGGGTGGCGCTGGTGGTCCTGAAGGCCACCGCCCGGCTGGACGCACTCGGGGTGCTCGCCGGTGTGGCCGGCGCCGCCGCGATGGCCGCGGGCACCGTGCTGACCAAGCGCTGGGGGCGCCCGGAAGGCGTCGGACCGCTCGCCATGACCGGCTGGCAGCTGACCGCCGGCGGCCTGCCGCTGCTCCCCGCCGCGCTGCTGGCCGAGGGGGCGGTCCCGGCCCTCACCGCCACCAACCTGCTCGGCTACGGCTACCTGGCCGCGGTCAACACCGCGTTCGGCTACTGGATCTGGTTCCGGGGCATCGGCCGGCTGCCCGCCACCTCGGTGGCGTTCCTCGGCCTGCTCAGCCCGGTCTCCGCCGCCGTGATCGGCTGGGCCGCGCTCGGCCAGGCGCTGACCGCCCTCCAACTGCTCGGCATGACCGTCGCCCTGGGCTCCACCGTCCTGGGCTCCACCCTGCGGGGCTCCGCCGCACCGGCCCGCCGCCGCGCCCCGGGGAACGCCGAAGGGGAGGCCGATCGCTCGGACCTCCCCCTCGAACGCCGCGACCGGGGTCAGTCGACCTCGGCCACCGCCTGAGCGAACTGCGCCTGGTAGAGCCGGTGGTAGGCGCCCTGGGCGGCGATCAGCTCGTCGTGGTTGCCCTGCTCGACGATCGAGCCGTTCTCCATCACCAGGATCACGTCGGCGTCCCGGATGGTGGAGAGCCGGTGCGCGATCACGAAGCTGGTCCGACCGCTGCGCAGCCGCGCCATCGCCCGCTGGATCAGCACCTCGGTGCGGGTGTCGACCGAGCTGGTCGCCTCGTCGAGGACCAGGATCGACGGCTGGGCGAGGAACGCCCGGGCGATGGTGATCAGCTGCTTCTCGCCCGCGCTGACACCGGTGCCCTCGTCGTCGAGGACGGTGTCGTAGCCGTCCGGCAGGGTGCGCACGAAGCGGTCCACGTGCGCGGCCCGGGCCGCCTCGATCACCTGCTCGCGGGTGGCCCCGTCGGCGCCGTACGCGATGTTGTCGGCGATGGTGCCGCCGAACAGCCAGGTGTCCTGGAGGACCATGCCGATGCCGGAGCGCAGCTCCTCGCGGGTCATCGCGGAGATGTCCACCCCGTCGAGGGTGATCCGGCCGCCGCTGACCTCGTAGAACCGCATCAGCAGGTTGACCATGGTGGTCTTGCCGGCGCCGGTGGGGCCGACGATGGCGACCGTGTGGCCGGGCTCGACCTTGAGCGAGAGCCCGTCGATCAGCGGCTTCTCCGGGTCGTAGCGGAACGAGACGTCCTCGAAGGCGACCCGTCCGTGCAGCTCGTCCGGGCGCTCCGGGGTGACCGGATCGGCGGTCTGCTCGGGGGCGTCCAGCAGCTCGAAGACGCGCTCCGCGGAGGCGACGCCGGACTGCACCAGGTTGGCCATCGAGGCGACCTGGCTGAGCGGCTGGCTGAACTGCCGCGAGTACTGGATGAACGCCTGCACGTCACCGATGGACAGCGCGCCGGACGCGACCCGCAGACCGCCGACCACCGCGACCAGCACGTAGTTGATGTTGCCGACCAGCATCATCGCGGGCTGGATGATGCCCGAGATGAACTGCGCCTTGAACGAGGACGCGTACAGCGCCTCGTTCTCCTGACGGAAGATCTCGGCGGCCTCCTTCTGGCGGCCGAAGACCTTCACCAGGGCGTGGCCGGTGTACATCTCCTCGATGTGCGCGTTCAGCTTGCCGGTGGTCTTCCACTGGGCGATGAACTGCGGCTGGGCCCGCTTGCCCATCTTGGCCGCGACCACCACCGAGACCGGGACCGACGCCAGGGCGATCAGCGCCAGCAGCGGCGAGATCCAGAACATCATCGCCAGCACGCCGACGATGGTGAGCAGCGAGTTCACCACCTGGCCCAGCGTCTGCTGCATGGACTGGCCGATGTTGTCGATGTCGTTGGTGACCCGACTGAGCACCTCGCCGCGCGGCTGCTTGTCGAAGTAGCTGAGCGGCAGCCGGGAGAGTTTGGCTTCGACGTCCTGGCGCAGGCGGAAGACCGCCCGGTTGATGGCGAGAGCGGCGAGCCGGCCCTGGAAGACGCCGAAGACCAGCGCGACCAGGTAGACGACAAGCACCCAGAGGAGGACCGTGCCGATGGCGCTGTAGTCCATGCCGTGGCCGGGGACGAAGTCGACCGAGCTGAGGAGATCGGCCACCTTTCCCTTGCCCTTGCCGTGCTGCGCAGCGACGGCCTCGGCCTTGCTGCTGTAGCCGGCGAACGCCTTCCCCAGCGAGCCCTCGACGATCAGGTTGGTGGCGTCGCCGAGCAGCTTCGGGCCGGCCACCGAGGCGGCGACCGAGAACGTGCCGAGTGACAGCACCCCGATCAGCAGCGGCCGCTCGCGCTTGAGCAGGCCGAGCATCCGCTTGCCGGAGCCCTTGAAGTCCTTGGACTTCTCGGTGCCCTGCCCGCCCATGAACCGGCCGGGCCCGGCCGGGCCGCGGCGGGCGGCGGCCTCCTGCGAACTGCTCCCGCCGCCGTCGGAGCCCTTCTTCTCCAGCGTGGTCACGCCGCCTCCTGCTCGGTGAGCTGGGAGAGCACGATCTCCCGGTACGTCGGGTTGTCGGCCATCAGCTCGCGGTGGGTGCCGGAGCCGACCACCGCGCCCTCGTCGAGGACGATGATCCGGTCGGCGTCCCGGATGGTGGAGACGCGCTGGGCGACGATGACCACCGTGGCGTCCGAGGTCTCGCCGGCCAGGGCGGCGCGCAGCCGGGCGTCGGTGGCGTAGTCGAGGGCCGAGAACGAGTCGTCGAAGAGGTAGATCTCGGGCCGGCGGACCAGGGCGCGGGCGATGGCCAGGCGCTGGCGCTGGCCGCCGGAGACGTTGGAGCCGCCCTGGGCGATGGGCGCGTCCAGGCCCTCGGGGAAGCGCTCGACGAAGTCCTTGGCCTGGGCGATCTCCAGGGCCCGCCAGAGTTCCTCGTCGGTGGCGTCGGGCTTGCCGTAGCGCAGGTTGCTCGCGACGGTGCCGGTGAACAGGTACGGCTTCTGCGGGACGAAGCCGATCACCTCGGCCAGCCGGTCGGGGGCGATCTCGCGGACGTCCACGCCGTTGACCAGGACCTCGCCGCCGGTGGCGTCGAAGAGCCGGGGGACCAGGCCGAGCAGGGTGGACTTGCCGGAGCCGGTGGAGCCGATCACCGCGGTGGTCTCGCCGGGGCGGGCGTCGATCTCGATGCCGCGCAGCACCGGGGCCTCGGCGCCGGGGTAGCGGAAGTCGACCTGGCGCAGCTGGAGGGTGCCGCGGGCGAGCAGTTCGCTGACCGGCGCGGTGGGCGGGACGACGCTGGACTCGGTGGACAGCACTTCCTGGATGCGCTCGGCGCAGACCTCGGCGCGCGGCACCATCATGAACATGAAGGTGGCCATCATGACGCTCATCAGGATCTGCATCAGGTAGGACAGGAAGGCGGTGAGCGCGCCGATCTGCATCCCGCCGCTGTCGATCCGGTGCGCGCCGAACCAGAGCACGGCGATGCTGGAGACGTTCACCACGCCCATGACCAGCGGGAACATCAGGGCCATCAGCCGGCCCACCCGGAGGGAGTAGTCGGCGAGCTCCCCGTTGGCGGCGCCGAAGCGGCGCTGCTCGTGGTCGTCCTTGACGAAGGCGCGGATGACCCGGATGCCGGTGATCTGCTCGCGCATGATCCGGTTGACGCCGTCGATCCGGGTCTGCATGCCGCGGAACTGCGGGCGCAGCTTGCGGACCAGCAGCACGACGACGACGCCGAGGGCGGGCACCACGGCCAGCAGCAGCGCGGAGAGCGGCACGTCCTGGTTGAGCGCCATGATGATGCCGCCGACGCACATGATCGGCGCGGCGACCATGAGGGTGAAGGCCAGCAGGACCAGCATCTGGACCTGCTGGACGTCGTTGGTGGTCCGGGTGATCAGCGAGGGGGCGCCGAACTGGCCGAGCTCCTTGGCGGAGAAGCTCTGCACCCGGTCGAAGACGGAGGCCCGGATGTCGCGGCCGACGGCCATCGCGGTGCGGGCGCTGTAGTAGACGGCGGCGATCTGGCAGACCGCCTGGGCGAGCGAGACGCCGATCATCGCCGCGCCGACGCGCAGGATGTAACCGGTGTCGCCCTTGACCACGCCCTCGTCGATGATGTCGGCATTGAGGGTCGGCAGATACAGCATGCCGATGGTCGAGATGAGCTGGAGGAGGACCAACAGGGAGATGGGTTTCGAATAGGGCCCGAGATGGGCCCGTAGCAGTCGGATCAGCACCGTGACACTCTCGTCTTCGACGTGGGATTCGCGCATCCCAAATTACGGAACCTGTGGACGGGTACGGAACCTGTGGACAGGGACCGCCTGTGGAGAACCTGCACTGCCGCCGCGGCGGCGTGCCAGCTGGCCGTACCCCCTTACGGAACGGCTTTCCACCCCCTAGGCTGCTGATTGCCCTCTTGTTACTCGCTGGTTAAGAAGTCGG
Organism: Kitasatospora cinereorecta; assembly: GCF_024172095.1. Lineage (GTDB taxonomy): Bacteria > Actinomycetota > Actinomycetes > Streptomycetales > Streptomycetaceae > Kitasatospora > Kitasatospora cinereorecta. Next base: position 971,252 of record NZ_JAMZDX010000003.1, read on the forward strand.
CCGGCAGGTCGCCCCCCACGGCCGCCGCTCTCACTCTCCGCCACCCGCCCCCCGGAGGTCCTCGTTGAGTTCCGCGCAGTCCATGATCGAGCGGCGTCCGCCCTCTGTGGCTCACCTCTTCCTCAGCAGGGTAAAGGCCACCCCCGACCGTGAGGCCTACCGGTTCCCGGTTCCGGTCGACGAGCACGCGGCCGACGGCGCCCCCGGCGCCGAGCAGTGGCGCTCGCTGACCTGGGCGCAGACCGCCGAGCGGGTCAAGGCGGTCGCCGCCGGCCTGATGGCGCTCGGCATCGAGGCGGAGGACCGGGTCTCGATCGCCTCGGCCACCCGGATCGAATGGATCCTCGCCGACCTCGGCAACATGTGCGCGGGTGCGGCGACCACCACCATCTACCCGAGCACCAACTCGGACGAGACCGCCTTCATCCTGGCGAACTCCGGCAGCCGCGCGCTGTTCGCGGAGAACGTCAAGCAGCTGGAGAAGGCCGTCGAGCAGCAGGACCAGCTGCCCGACCTGCGCTGGGTGGTGCTGTTCGACGCCCCGGCCGAGCTCCCGCCGTACCAGGGCCTGGAGGTGCTCACCCTCGCCGAGCTGGAGAAGCGCGGCGCCGAGTACCTGACCGGGCACCCGGACGCGATCGAGAAGGCGGTGGACGCGCTCGACAAGGAGCAGCTCGCCACCCTGATCTACACCTCCGGCACCACCGGCCGTCCCAAGGGCGTGCGCCTGGTGCACGACTGCTGGGCGTACGAGGGCATCGCCCAGGAGGAGAGCGGCCTGCTGGCCGCCGACGACGTGCAGTTCATGTGGCTGCCGCTGTCGCACGTGTTCGGCAAGACGCTGATCTCCGGCCAGATCTCCACCGGCCACGTGATGGCCGTGGACGGCCGGGTCGACCGGATCATCCACAACCTCCCGGCCATCCGGCCGACCGTGATGGCCTCCGCGCCGCGCATCTTCGAGAAGGTCTACAACGGCATCGCCGGCCGGGCCCGGGCCGAGGGCGGCGCCAAGTACAAGATCTTCCAGTGGGCGGCCAAGGTGGCCCGCGACCACGCCCGGGTCAGCCAGGCCAACCGGATCGCCACCGGCAGAGACAGCGTGCCGTTCGCGCTCGGGGTGCAGCACGCGATCGCCGACAAGCTGGTCTACGCCAAGATCCGTGCCGCGTTCGGCGGCCGGCTGCGCGGGGCGGTCTCCGGCAGCGCGGCGCTGGCCCCCGAGATCGGCTACTTCTTCGTCGGCGCCGGAGTGCCGATCCTGGAGGGCTACGGCCTGAGCGAGACCAGCGCCGGCTCCTGCGTCAACCGGTCCGAGGACGTCCGGGTGGGCACCGTCGGCAAGGCCCTGCCGGGCACCGAGGTGCGGATCGCCGAGGACGGCGAGATCCTGCTGCGCGGCCCGGGCATCATGCGCGGCTACCACAACCTGCCGGAGAAGACCGCCGAGGTGCTGGAGCCGGACGGCTGGTTCCACACCGAGGACATCGGCGAGCTGTCGGCCGACGGCTTCCTGCGGATCACCGACCGCAAGAAGGACCTGTTCAAGACCTCGGGCGGCAAGTACGTCGCGCCCAGCGAGGTCGAGGGCAAGTTCAAGGCGATCTGCCCGTTCGTGAGCAACGTCCTGGTGATCGGCAACGGCCGCAACTTCTGCACCGCGCTGATCGCCCTGGACGAGACGGTGATCATGCCGTGGGCGGCCGACCACGGCCTGGCCGGCAAGTCCTACGCCGAGGTGTCGGCCGCGCCGGAGACCCAGGCCCTGATCAACGGCTTCATCCAGCGGCTCAACGGCGAGCTGCAGCGCTGGCAGACGGTGAAGAAGTTCCACCTGCTGCCGCGCGACCTGGACGTGGAGCACGGCGAGCTGACCCCCAGCCTCAAGATCAAGCGCCCGGTGGTCGAGCAGACCTACGCCGACGCGGTCGCCGAGATGTACGCCGGCGCCAACGAGGCCTGATCCGCCTCCGGGCACCCCCGTCCCGTACGGCCCGCAGGGAAACCCCGGGCCGTACGGGACAATGGGTTCCATGCCCTCCGCACTTCCCGACGGCGATCCGGTGCCGTCCGACGGTTCCCTGCCCGCCCACGCCCTCGCCGGGCTCGGCACCCGACCGTTCGGCTTCTACGTGCACGTGCCGTACTGCGCCACCCGCTGCGGCTACTGCGACTTCAACACCTACACCGCCACCGAGCTGCGCAGCTCCGGTGCGGTCGCCTCGCAGGAGACGTACGCCGACAACCTCATCGCCGAGGTGCGGCTCGCCCGGAAGGTGCTCGGGGACGCGGAGCTGCCGGTGCGGACCGTCTTCCTCGGCGGCGGCACCCCCACCCTGCTGCCCGCCCGCGACCTGGTGCGGATGCTGGCCGCGATCCGCGAGGAGTTCGGGCTCGCCCCGGACGCCGAGGTGACCACCGAGGCCAACCCCGAGTCGGTCGATCCGGCGTACCTGGCCGAGCTGCGCGAGGGCGGCTACAACCGGATCTCGTTCGGCATGCAGAGCGCCCGGCCGCACGTGCTGCAGCTGCTCGACCGGCACCACACCCCGGGCCGCCCGGAGGCCTGCGTGGCCGAGGCCCGCGCGGCCGGCTTCGAGCACGTCAACCTGGACCTGATCTACGGCACCCCCGGGGAGTCCGACGACGACTGGCGGGCCTCGCTGGACGCCGCCATCGGCGCCGGCCCCGACCACGTCTCGGCCTACTCGCTGATCGTCGAGGACGGCACCAAGCTCGCCGCCCGGGTCAAGCGCGGCGAACTGCCGATGATCGACGACGACGTGCACGCCGACCGCTACCTGATCGCCGAGCAGGCGCTCGCCGCCGCCGGCTACTCCTGGTACGAGGTCTCCAACTGGGCCACCACCCCCGAGGGCCGCTGCCGCCACAACGAGCTCTACTGGACCGGCGCCGACTGGTGGGGGGCCGGCCCCGGCGCGCACAGCCACGTCGGCGGAGTCCGCTGGTGGAACGCCAAGCACCCCGCCGCCTACGCCCAGGCCCTCGCCGAGGGCCGCACCCCGGCGCTCGCCCGCGAGGTGCTGGCCGAGGAGGACCGCCGGGTCGAGCGGATCCTGCTGGAGCTGCGCCTGGTCGACGGCTGCCCGGTCGAGCTGCTGACCCCGGACGGCCGCCGGGCCGCCGAGCGGGCCGTGGCCGACGGGCTGCTGGAGGCCGCCGCCTTCGCGGCCGGCCGGGCGGCGCTGACCCTGCGCGGGCGGCTGCTGGCCGACGGTGTGGTTCGCGATCTGGTTGACTGAACGTCAACTGATCATGATGTGATTCTCCCTTCGTCTTCGAAGGGGGAGTCGTGGGCAGAAAACTGCTCAGATCATCCGTATTTCTCATATTCCCGATGCTTTTTGCACTGATCGCTCCGGTGCCGGCCTTCGCCGCGACCTTCTCGGTATGGGTGCAGAACGGTTCGGACCGGGTCTTCTCGTCGACTCCGGTGCCGACCGCGCCGGCCACGGCGGTCACGCTCTACGCGGCGCGCGGTGAGACCCAGGCGGCGCAGATCGCGGTGCGGTCCGGCTCGTCCGTGGACGGGCTGTCCGTCCAGGTGGGGGACCTCACCGGCCCCGGCGGGGCGGTCATCCCGGCCTCGGCCGTCACGGTGAACCGCGAGTACAACCACCGCAACGTCTCGAAGGTCGGTGGGTACGAGAACCCGCCGGACGGCGGAAACGCCTACTACGACTCGTTCTTCGGGAACGATCCGTATCAGTTGCCCGCGAACCTGACGCAGCCGTACTACTACAGCGTCGCCGTGCCCGCGGCCCAGGCGCCGGGCGGCTACACCGGCAGCGCAACCGTGCGCAGCGCGGCGGGCAACGTGACCGTTCCGGTCCGGGTGACGGTCTACGACGTCACCATTCCGCCCGCCAACCAGTCGACCTTCAAGATGCACAACTGGTTCGGCTCCGCGGGCTGGGACTACGACGGCACCATCAAGGCCATCCCGCTCCAGTACGGCGTGACGATGTACGACCCCAACTGGTGGAAGGTCATCGGCAGCATCGCCACCGACTTCGCCAAGCACCGGAACAATGTGGTCTACACGGACTTCCAGGGGCTGGCGATGCAGGACTCGACGTTCGACGCCAACGGGAACGTCACGCTGGGCTGGGCCACGTACGACCGCTTCGTCCAGACCTTCATCGACGCCGGAGCGCTGCAGTACATCTACACGCCGCCGATGATCCGGGGCGACGGCAAGGCGCCCAAGCTGGTCGAACTCGGGCCCGGCCCCGGCGGCGCCGTCATCGTCGAGGCGGACGCCGGCAGCCCGCAGGCGACCGCCTACCTGGACTCGGTCTACGCCCAGCTGAAGACCCACCTGGACGCCAAGTGCCTCGACCAGCAGTCGCCCTGCCCCGCCGGGCGGCGCTGGAGCGACGTGCTCTACGTGAGCGCCGTCGACGAGCCGCTGACCAGCCAGCAGACCGACGCCGCGAACTGGCTCTACGACCGGTTCCACGCGAGGTTCCCCAACGGGTCCACCAACGAGGCCCAGTTCCTCAACATGCCCGCCGACCACCGGAGCCTGTCCACGCTCACCCCGATCCTGAGCCGGGACGACTACGACAAGAACGTCGCCTACCTCCAGAGCCAACGGCTGGCCGGCAAGGACCTGTGGGTCTACACCTGCTCGGCGCCCACGGACGAGCGCCTCAACCGCTTCATCAGCTACCCGCTGGCGGAGACCCGGTTGCTCCCCTCGATGGTGACGAGCATCGGCGGTGACGGCTACCTGCACTGGGGCTGGAACTACTGGACCTACCTGGACCAGCCGGGCAAGTTCATGGACACCTTCGACGGCGACAACGACGGCGACAACTACCTCGTCCGTCCGGACAAGGCGCACTACGGCATCTACGACAGCCTGCGCAGCGAGAACCTGCTCCAGGGCCTCCAGGACACCGAGCTGCTGCACCAGTTGGCCGCCGCCAAGCCGGTGGCGGCCCGCGCGCTGCTCAACACGATGATCACCAACACCCAGGTGTACACCCGCTCCGGCGCCGACCTGGAGCAGCGGCACAAGCAGATCCTGGACGCGCTGGTCGCCCCGGGCGGGGACGTGAAGTTCCCGTTCGCCGACGACTTCGGCTCCGGCACCGACGCCAACTGGCGCCACACCGGCGGCTCCTGGTCGGTCACCGCGGACCACGCGTACGTCCAGACCAGCACCGACACCAGCACCTGGGACGTGGTCTCGGCCGTCGCCGGGCGCGCCTACGGCGACCTGGCGGCCTCGGTCGACCTGCAGATCACCGGGGTGAACGCGGCCGACGGCGGGAACACCGACTGGGCCGGCGTGGTGGTCCACGGGCTGAACCCGACGGACATGGACACCGGCTACCTGGTTGCGGTGCGCAACACCGGCGAGGCGTTCGTGTACCGCAGCGGCAGCACGCTGGCGCACGCCCAGATCCCGGGCTACAGCGCCGGGCAGCAGGTCCACCTGCGGGTGGTCAGCCGCGGCTCCACGCTGCAGGTGTACGCGGGCGGCGCTGCGCCGCTGCTGACCGTCACCGACACCGGCTACCCCGTGGGCAGCTTCGGGCTGGCCACCGGTGGTGCGAGTGCCCGGTTCGACAATGTCCGGATCAACCCGATGGCCAACCCGGTCGAGGGTGCGGCGGTCAGCGTCTCCAGCAGCTACACCGCGGACGCCTGGAGCCCGCAGAACGCGGTCGACGGCCGCCGCGACTCCGACATCGCCGTCTCCAACGGCTGGACCAGCGCGGGCAGTTCGAGTGCCGACCACACCGAGTGGATCCAGACCGACCTGGGCGCGGTGACCCCGCTGAACCGGGTCGACCTGTTCCCCCGCAATGACGGCTCCTCCACCGGCATGGGCTTCCCGGTGGACTTCACCGTCCAGGTGTCGGCCGACGGTTCGAACTGGACCACGGTGGCCAACCGGACCGGCTATCCGCGTCCGGGCACCGGCGCCCAGTCCTTCCCGTTCCCGACCACCGGCGTGCGCTACATCAAGGTGACCGGCACCAAGCTGAGCGCCGACCCGCACGGGACGTACTACCTGCAGCTGGCCGAGATCGAGGCGGCCGGCGGCGACCTGGCGCTGGGCCGGCCGGTCACCTCCTCCAGCGCGGTGGCGGACGACGGCAGCGGCTGGAACCGCCGAGCCGCGACCGACGGCGCGGTGGCGTCCGACCTCGGGTACTCGATGGGCTTCAGCAGCCAGGGCGGCGCCGCCCAGCACCCCGAGTGGGTGCAGGTCGACCTGGAGGGCACCGCGCCGATCAGCCGGATCGACCTGACCGCGCGCACCGACGGTGCCAACACCGGCCTGGGCTTCCCGGCCGACTTCACCCTGCAGACCTCGGCGGACGGCACCACCTGGACCACCGTGGCGACCCGGACCGGTTACCCCCGGCCGGACGCGACCGCGCAGTCCTTCACCTTCGCCCCGGTCTCCGCCCGGTATGTGCGGGTGTCGGCCAGCCGGCTGACGGCCGACCAGTTCGGTACGTACTACCTGCAGCTCGGCGAGATCGCCGTCAGCTGACGACGGTCACGAAATCGATCAACTCCTCGACCCGGCCCAGCAGGGCCGGGTCGAGGTCCTTGTAGGAGCGGACCGAGCCGAGGATGCGCTTCCAGGCGGCCGGGGTGTCCACCGGCCAGCCGAGCCGCCGGCAGATGCCCTCCTTCCAGTCCTCCCCGTACGGGACCTCCGGCCACCCCGGGATGCCCACACTGGCGGGCTTCACCGCCTGCCAGACGTCGATGTACGGGTGGCCGACCACCAGCACGAGCTCGCCGGTCACCTGCGAGGCGATCCGGTGCTCCTTGGTGCCGGGCAGCAGGTGGTCCACCAGCACGCCCAGTCGGCGGCCCGGACCGGGCCGGAACGCCGCCACGATGGCCGGCAGGTCGTCGATGCCCTCCAGGTACTCCACCACCACGCCCTCGATCCGCAGGTCGTCGCCCCAGACCCGCTCGACCAGCTCGGCGTCGTGCCGGCCCTCCACGTAGATCCGCGACTCCCGGGCCACCCGCGCGCGGGCGCCCGGTACGGCGACCGAGCCCGACGCGGTCCGACCGGGCCCGCGCTCCGGCGTCGCGGCCGCGGTGGGCCGCACCAGGGTCACCACCCGGCCCTCCAGCAGGAAGCCGCGCTCCACCATCGGGAAGACCCGGTGCTTGCCGAACCGGTCCTCCAGGGTCACCGTCAGCCCCTCGGCGGTCTTCTCGCAGCGCACCACCGCGCCGCAGAAACCCGTCGCGGCCTCCTCGACCACCAGGTCGCGCTCGGCCGCGACCTCGGGGGCGGGCTGTTGCCGCTTCCACGGCGGGGTCAGGTCCGGTCCGTACTCCCTGCTGCGCATCTGCCGGAGTCTACGGCGCGGGGGTGCGGGCCGGCCGGTCAGCCCGCGTACGGCGCGGCGACGGCCAGCACCGCGGCGACCCGCTCGCGGACGGCGGCCGCGTGCCGCAGCGGCCGCACCCCGCCGTCCGTCCAGCCGGGCCGCACCCCGCGGTCGGCCAGCAGGTAGAGCACCCGCAGCGTCCGCAGGGTGTTGGAGGCGAACGGGGGCATCGGGCCGGGCTCGCCGTCCGCGAAGGTGGCGGCGACCGGCTCCAGCCAGGCCACCGACGCCTCCTCGGTCAGCTCCTCGCGGGTCAGCGTCAGGGCCAGGGCGAAGCCCAGCCGGTCGTCCTCCATCGCGTCCCAGACGTGCCCGGTCGGCGCCAGCAGCCGCGCCGCGCCCAGCTCCAGCAGCGCGGCCGGGTCCGCCCCGGGGTGCAGGCCGAAGGAGCGCAGCAGGTCGGCGCCGTGGGCGACGGCGTGCAGCCAGCCGAGGGTGTCGTCCCAGCCGCGCAGGTCCCGCTCGGCCGGGTACCAGCGGGCGAACGCGGCCAGCCACTGCGGCCGGTAGGCGCCCGCCTGCACCAGCTTGGCGAGGACCAGCGGGGCGAAGGTCCTGGCCTGGATCTCCGGGTCCGCGAAGCGCTCGGCGAGCTCGTCCCCGAGCGCCAGCCGCGCGGCCGGGTCCAGCTCCGGCACCCACCGCGCCAGCAGCGGGTACGCCCGCTCGTCCCGCTCCACCGGATCCGGCGACCGCAGCGCCGCACTCACCGCCGCCACCGCCTCCGGGGTGGGCGCGGCCGAATCGATCCCACTCCAGTCGATCATGGACCGGACCCTACCCCCGCCCGCCCCGGCCCCGCCAGGGATTCACAGACCGGGGGCGCCCCAGACCGGGAACCAGCGGCTGAGGTCGGTCTCCAGGCGGAGGTCGTTGCCGAGCATGGCCTTGATCTGGAGCTCGACCGGGCTGTTGCGCTTCTCGTCGCCGCCGGGCATCGGGGCGAAGGGGTAGAACGTGCCGCGCTTGTAGAGGTAGACCAGGCCGAGGGCCTGGCCGGCGTCGTTGCGGAAGGCGACGATCGAGCAGAGCAGCTGCGGGCCGAAGCCGTTGGCCTCCAGCTCGCTGTTGACCGCGTGGAGGTCGTTGACCAGGTCCGGAAGCTCCTCGGGGGTGTGCCGGGCGAGCAGCCAGGTGTAGCCGTAGGAGTCCTGCGAGACCTCGACCGGGACGCCGCCCTTGCCGGTGTCCGCGTCCAGCAGGGCGCGGACCTGGGCCTGGACGTCGGCGAAGGCCCCGCCCTCGACCGCGGCGAAGCAGACCGAGCCGAGCCCGGTCGGGCGGAAGCCGGCCGCGGCCTCCAGGGTGAGGGCGGCGGAGGGCACGCCGAACAGCTGGTCGAGGTCGGGCCGGACCGGCTTGCTCCGGCCGAACAGGGTGTCCAGGAATCCCACGGGCGGCGGCTCCAATCGGGCGACGGGAACGAAGACTGGCCGGAAACGGACTACTTGCCGAGCTCGCTGGACAGCTTCGCCAGCTGGGCGAGCCGCTGCTCCAGCGAGGGGTGGGTCGAGAACAGCTGGCTGGCCACGTCCTTGGGGCTCAGCGCCGGGGCGAAGTAGAAGGCGTTGTACGGCTGCGCCTGGCGCAGGTCCTTGCTGGGGATCGCGGCGATCTGTCCGGTCACCTTGGTCAGTGCCGAGGCGAGGGCACTGGGCCGGCCGGTCAGCTGGGCCGCCGCGCGGTCGGCCGCCAGCTCGCGGTAGCGCGAGAGCAGGCGGGTGAGCAGGAAGCTCAGTGCGTACACCAGCATCGAGGCGACCGGGATCAGGATCAGCGCGATGGCGGTGTTGGGGTCGTTGCTGTTGCGGTTGCTGCTGCCCAGGAAGCCGCCGTACAAGGCGATCCGGGTCATCGCGCCGGCCAGCACGCCGAGGAAGCCCGCGACGGTCATCACCGCCACGTCCCGGTGGGCGACGTGCGAGAGCTCGTGCGCCAGCACACCCTCCAGCTCCTCCGGTTGCAGCCGGCGGAGCAGGCCGGTGGTGACGCAGACGACCGCGTTCTGGGGGTTGCGGCCGGTGGCGAACGCGTTGGGCATGTCGTTGTCGGCGACCGCCACCCGGGGTTTGGGCATGTCGGCCAGCGCGCAGAGTCGGTCGATCGCGCCGTGGAGCTGGGGGTACTGCTCGGGCGTCACCGGGTGGGCTCCCATCGCCCGCTCGGTGATCTTGTCGCTGAACCAGAACTGGGCGACGAACAGTCCGCCGGAGACCAGCACGATCAGCGGCCAGGCGCCGCGCAGCAGCACGATCAGCAACCCCGTGAAGCCGACGTAGACCAGGCCGATGAGGAACATGGTGGTCACCATCCGACCGGTCAGACCCCGGTCGGGGGCGAACCGGGAGTGCTGCTGAGACGTCGACATCGCTGCTCCTCCTCTGTGGTTCCTGACTTCGATGCTGCCACTCGGACGAGGATCACGTCGGCGCCCCGTTCCTGCCGCCGGACCCGGGCCTTACACTGGCAGGTACGGTTCTGGCACTCTGCCTTCCGGAGTGCCAGCCAACCGGGACAGCTACCCGCTCAACGGACGAAGACGGAGGTGCGTGCCATGTCGGACGAGAACAAGCCCGACGCCCGCCTGTTCGACACGCGCCCGTCCGTCCGCCCGCTGGACGAGCGGCGCCTGGCGGTGCTGCGCGCCATTGTCCAGGACTACGTGGGCACCGAGGAGCCGGTCGGCTCGAAGGCCCTGGTCGAGCGGCACAGCCTCGGCGTGTCGCCGGCCACCGTCCGCAACGACATGGCGGCCCTGGAGGACGAGGGGTACATCCAGCAGCCGCACACCAGCGCCGGCCGGATCCCGACCGACAAGGGCTACCGGCTGTTCGTCGACCGGCTGGCCGAGGTCAAGCCGATGTCCGCACCCGAGCGGAGAGCCATCCGGCACTTCCTCGAGGGCGCGGTCGACCTGGACGACGTGGTCGCCCGTACGGTCCGGCTGCTCGCGCAGCTGACCCGGCAGGTGGCGGTCGTCCAGTACCCCTCGCTGACCCGTTCGACCGTGCGGCACATCGAACTGGTCGCGCTGACCCCGGCCAAGCTGATGCTGGTGCTGATCACCAACACCGGCCGGGTCGAGCAGCGGATGGTGGACTGCCCGGGCTCGGTGGGGGAGACCCTGCTGGGCGACCTGCGGGCCAAACTGAACGGCATGGCGGGCGGCTGCCGGCTCCCCGAGGTCCCGGTGGTCCTGGAGGACCTCCCGGCCGGCTTCGAGGCGGCCGAGCGGCCGATCGTCAGTGCGGTGCTCGCCACGCTCTTCGAGACGCTGGCCGAGCAGAACGAGGAGCGGATCATGCTGGCGGGCACCGCCAACCTGACCCGCTTCGGACACGACTTCCCGCTCACCGTCCAGCCCGTGCTGGAAGCGCTGGAGGAACAGGTCGTCCTGCTCCGCCTGCTGGGTGAGACGGCGGAGTCCGGGATGACGGTCCGGATCGGCCACGAGATCTCCTACGAGGGGCTCAATTCCACCTCGATGGTCTCCGTCGGTTACGGTTCGGGCGACCAGAGCGTGGCAAAGCTCGGGGTGATCGGTCCGACCCGGATGGATTACCCGGGCACAATGGGGGCGGTGCGAGCGGTGGCACGGTACGTGGGTCAGATCCTGGCCGAGTCGTAACACGGCGCCGGCCGCGGCCGGCGCAGTCGATCGCAAGCACTTCTAGAGGCGGAACAAACCGGAGCATTTGGTGGCCACGGACTACTACGCGGTACTCGGCGTCCGACGCGACGCGGGGCAGGACGAGATCAAGAAGGCGTTCCGACGCCTGGCACGCGAACTGCACCCGGACGTCAACCCGGACCCGAAGACGCAGGAGCGGTTCAAGGAGATCAACGCCGCCTACGAGGTGCTCTCCGATCCGCAGAAGCGCCAGGTCTACGACCTCGGCGGCGACCCGCTGTCGCCCGGCGGCGGAGGCGCGGGCGGCTTCGGAGCCGGCGCGGCCGGCTTCGGCTTCTCCGACATCATGGACGCCTTCTTCGGCGCCGCCACCGGCCAGCGCGGACCGCGCTCCCGGACCCGGCGCGGCCAGGACGCCATGATCCGGCTGGAGATCACCCTGGAGGAGGCCGCCTTCGGCACCACCAAGGAACTCCAGGTCGACACCGCCGTCACCTGCACCACCTGCTCCGGTGAGGGCGCCGCCCCGGGCACCACCGCCCAGACCTGCGACATGTGCCGCGGCAAGGGCGAGGTCTCCCAGGTGACCCGCTCCTTCCTCGGCCAGGTCATGACCTCCCGGCCCTGCCCCCAGTGCCAGGGCTTCGGCACCGTGGTGCCGACCCCGTGCCCGGAGTGCGCCGGCGACGGCCGCGTCCGCGCCCGCCGCACCCTGACCGTCAAGATCCCGGCCGGTGTCGACAACGGCACCCGGATCCAGCTGGCCGGCGAGGGCGAGGTCGGCCCCGGCGGCGGCCCGGCCGGCGACCTGTACGTCGAGATCGCCGAGACCAGCCACAACGTCTTCCAGCGGCGCGGCGACGACCTGCACTGCACGGTCACCATCCCGATGACCGCCGCGGCGCTCGGCACCCAGGTGCCGCTGCAGACCCTGGACGGCCTGGAGGAGGTCGACATCCGGCCCGGCACCCAGTCCGGCCAGTCGATCCCGCTCCACGGGCGCGGCATCACGCATCTGCGCGGCGGCGGCCGGGGCGACCTGATAGTGCATGTCGAGGTCCAGACGCCGACCAAGCTCGACCCGGAGCAGGAGGACCTGCTGCGGCGGCTCTCCATCCTGCGCGGCGAGGAGCGGCCGTCCGGCCAGTTCGCCCCGGGGCAGCAGGGGCTGTTCTCCCGCCTCAAGGACGCCTTCAACGGCCGCTAGGCCCACTGATCAGGGCAGCACCACAGGGGCGCGAGGAACTGCGCGACCGACCATGCACTCAGGTGGAGCGTGGCTGGGCGCGCAGTTCTCCCCCAGCCTTCGGCCGGGAGGTACCCCCACGCGCCCCTGGGTTCACGTTTAAGGAGCACTCATTGACCGCGCCGGTGTTCGTCGTCGAGAGCGCCGTCCTGGCCGGAGTCGCGCCGGGCGCGACGGTGCGCCTCGACGGGCCGGAGGGCCGGCACGCCGTCGCGGTGAAGCGGCTGGAGGCCGGCGAGGCGGTCACGCTGGCGGACGGGCAGGGCCGCGGGGTGTACGGGACGGTGTCCGCCGTCCACGGCAAGGACGCGCTGGACGTGGCGGTGGCCGAGGTCCGCGACGAGCCGCAGCCCAGCCCGCGGATCGTGGTCGTGCAGGCCCTGCCCAAGGGCGACCGCGGTGAGGTCGCGGTGGAGACGATGACCGAGGTCGGCGTCGACGTGGTGATCCCGTGGGCGGCGTCCCGGTGCATCACCCAGTGGAAGGGCGAGCGCGGCGCCAAGGCGCTGGCGAAGTGGCGGGCCACCGCGCGGGAGGCGGGCAAGCAGTCCCGCCGGCTGCGCTTCCCGGAGGTGCGGGAGCTGATGACGACCCGCCAGCTGGCGCCGCTGCTGGCGCAGGCGGCGCTCGCCGCCGTGCTGCACGAGGAGGGGGCGGAGCCGCTGGCGGCCGCCGCGCTGCCGCCGGGCGGCGACATCGTGCTGGTGGTCGGCCCGGAGGGCGGCGTCGCGCCGGAGGAGCTGGCGGCGTTCGCCGAGGCGGGCGCCCGGCCGTACCGGCTCGGGCCGTCGGTGCTGCGGACGTCCACCGCCGGGGTGGCGGCCGGCGCGCTGCTGCTGGGACGCACCGGCCGCTGGAGCTGACCCTGGACGCCGGGCCCGCCGGATCCCGTAATTCGGCGCCCTGGCGTCCGTGCGCTGCCTATCGTGGCGGATGTGACAGATTCGCAGCGCGCCTACCTGCGCCACCCGCACCTGTACGGCGACCTGGTCACCTTCGTCGCCGAGGACGACGTCTGGCTGGCCCCGATCGGGGGTGGCCGGGCCTGGCGGCTGACGGCCGACCAGGTGCCGGTCGGGCACCCGAGGTTCTCCCCGGACGGCCGGCTCATCGCCTGGACGTCCACCCGGGACGGCGCCCCGGAGGTCCACGTCGCGCCCGCCGACGGCGGCCCGTCGCGCCGGCTGACCCACTGGGGCAGCCCGCACACGGTGCTGCGCGGCTGGACGGCCGACGGCCGGCCGATCGCCACCACCACCGCCGGACAGGCGACCCTGCGCCGTACCTGGGCGGCGGCCGTTCCGCTGGACGGCGGACCGGCCGAGCGGCTGCCGTACGGTCCGGTCTCCGGCCTGGCCCAGGAGCCCGGCGGCGAGCGCACGCTGCTGGTCTCGGCGTTCGGCCGGGAGCCGGCGATGTGGAAGCGCTACCGGGGCGGGCAGACCGGCAAGCTGTGGATCGGCGTACGGGACTTCGAACGCGTCCACGCCGGGCTGGACGGCCACCTCGAGTCCCCGCTGTGGGTCGCCGGGCCGGACGGCTCCAGGATCGCCTTCCTGTCGGACCACGAGGGCGTCGGGCAGCTCTACTCCAGCCGCCCCGACGGCAGCGACCTGCGGCGGCACAGTGACGGCGGGTTCTACGCCCGCAACGCCTCCACCGACGGCACCCGGGTGGTCTGGCACAGTGGCGGCGACCTCTGGCTGCTCGACGACCTGGACGGCGCGCGGCCGCGCCGCCTGGACGTCGCCCCCGCGGGCCCGCGCACCCGCCGCCAGCCCCATCCCACCTCCGCGGCCGGACAGCTCGACGCGGTCGCGCCGGACCGCACCGGCCGGGCCAGCGCGGTGGTCGTCCGCGGCACCGTGCACTGGCTGACCCACTGCGAGGGGCCGTCCCGGGTACTGGACGAGACCCCCGGCGTCCGCAGCCGACTGGTCCGGATCGTCCCCGGCGAGGACGGCGCTCAGGGCGCCGTCTGGGTGAGCGACGCCGAGGGCGACGACGCGCTCGAGTACGCGCCCGCCGTGCTCGGCACCGAGCGCCGCCGACTGGCCGCCGGCCGGCTCGGCCGGGTGCTGGACCTCGCCGTCTCCCCGGACGGCAAGCAGCTGGCGGTCGCCTCGCACGACGGCCGGCTGCTGCTGGTCGCGGTCAGCGACGGCGCGGTGCACGAGTTGGCCCGCAGCGGCGACGGCGAGGTCAGCGGCCTGGTCTTCAGCCCCGACTCGGCGTGGCTGGCCTGGTCGCAGCCGGTGCTCGGCCCGTGGGCGCTGCGCCAGATCATGCTGGCCGACCTCACCTCCCGGACCGTCAGCGAGGCCACCCAGCAGCGCTTCCACGACTACTCGCCGGCGTTCACCGCCGACGGGAAGCACCTGGCGTTCCTGTCGGTGCGCAACTTCGACCCGGTGTACGACGCGCACGTCTTCGACCTGTCCTTCCCCGCCGGCACCCGCCCGTACCTGATCACGCTGGCCGCCGACACCCCGTCGCCCTTCGGCCCGCAGCGGGCCGGCCTCGGCCCCGGCGGCGAGGACGACGAGCCCAAGGACACCGAGAAGAAGGACGAGCCCGCCGTCCCGCCCACCCGGGTCGACCTGGACGGGATCGCCGACCGGATCATCCCCTTCCCGGTCCAGGGCGGCCGCTTCGGCAGCCTGCGGGCCGCCAAGGACGGCGTGCTGTGGACCCGGCTGCCGTTCGTCGGTGAACTCGGCGACAGCGCCGCCTCGCTGGAGGACGACCACCCCCGGGCCACCCTGGAGCGCTTCGACCTCAAGAAGCGCCGCGCCGAGGAACTGGTCGCCGCGCTCGACGGCTACGCGGTCAGCGGCGACGGCAGCCGGCTCGCCGTGCTCGACGACGACGGCCTGCGGATCCTCCCCGCCGACCACAAGGCCGGGGACGACGACGACCTGGACGTCGACCTCGCCCGGATCCGGGTCACCGTCGACCCCGCCGCCGAGTGGCGGCAGATGTTCGCCGAGAACGGCCGGCTGATGCGCGACAACTTCTGGCGCGCCGACCTCGGCGGCGCCGACTGGGCCGGCATCCTCGACCGCTACCGTCCGCTGGTCGACCGGATCGGCTCGCACTCCGACCTGGTCGACCTGCTCTGGGAGACCGTCGGCGAACTCGGCACCTCCCACGCGTACGTCATCCCGCCCGGCCGCGGCGCCGAGGCCGCCCGCCGGCAGGGCCTGCTCGGCGCCGACCTGGTCCGCGACGGCCTGCAGTGGCGGATCGGGCGGATCCTGCCCGGCGAGTCCTCCGACCCGCGGGCCCGCTCCCCGCTGGCCGCGCCCGGCGTGGCGATCCGCCCCGGCGACGCGATCACCGCGGTCAACGGCCGACCGGTCGACCCCGTCACCGGCCCCGCCCCGCTGCTCGCCGGCACCGCGGGACAGCCGGTCGAACTCACCGTCACCGGCAAGGACGGCAGCGGCGAGCGCCACCCCGTGGTGGTGCCGCTGGCCGACGAGGAGGCCCTGCGCTACCACGACTGGGTGGCCGGCCGGCGGGCCGCCGTCCGCGAACTCTCCCACGGGCGGCTCGGCTACCTGCACGTCCCCGACATGCAGAGCGCCGGCTGGGCTCAGCTCCACCGCGACCTGCGGGCCGAGATGTCCCGCGAGGGCGTCGTCGTCGACCTCCGGGAGAACCGCGGCGGTCACACCTCGCAACTGATCATCGAAAAGCTCGGCCGGAAGATCATCGGGTGGGACCGCGCCCGCGACATCGACCGCGCCGACCCGTACCCGGCGGACGCGCCGCGCGGCCCCGTGGTGGCCCTCGCCAACGAGTTCTCCGGCTCCGACGGCGACATCGTCAACGCCGCCATCCAGGCCCTCGGCATCGGCCCGGTGGTCGGCACCCGCACCTGGGGCGGCGTGATCGGCATCGACAGCAAGTACAGCCTGGTCGACGGGACCCTGGTCACCCAGCCCAAGTACGCGTTCTGGCTGGAGGGCTACGGCTGGGGCGTGGAGAACCACGGCATCGACCCGGACGTCGAGGTGCACGTCACCCCGCAGGACTGGGCCGCCGGCCGCGACCCCCAACTCGCGGAGGGCGTCCGCCTCGCGCTCGCCGCGCTGGCCGAGGCGCCGGCGAGGACTGCTCCTCCGTTGCCGTGAACCACTGAAGGGGCGCGGGGAACTGCGCGACCGGCCATCGCTCTACCTGAGTGCACGGCCGGTCGCGCAGTTCCTCGCGCCCCCGGGTTCACCGGCTAGGCTGACGGACCGTACTGATCACCGCTCAGCGCGAGGAGACCGAGATGGCCGGCGAGCCGCAGTCCGACTGCCTGTTCTGCAAGATCGTGGCGGGCGAGATCCCGGCGACCGTGGTCCGCAAGACCGAGCGCACGCTCGCCTTTCGGGACATCGCCCCCAAGGCGCCGACCCACATCCTGGTCATCCCGCACGTGCACTACCCGAACGCCGCCGCGCTGGCCGCCGCCGAGCCGGAGATCGCCGGCGAACTGCTGGCCGAGGCGGGCCGGGTGGCCGAGGACGAGGGCCTCGCCGATTACCGGCTGATCTTCAACACCGGTGCGGGCGCCGGTCAGACCATCTTCCACGCGCACGTCCACGTGCTCGGCGGCAAGCCGATGACCGAGAGCATGGTCTGACCCAGGTGTCGCAGCGCGAACTCGTCGTCCTGGGCACCGCCAGCCAGGTGCCCACCCGGACCCGCAACCACAACGGCTACCTGCTGCGCTGGGACGGCGAGGGGCTGCTCTTCGACCCGGGCGAGGGCACCCAGCGGCAGATGCTGCAGGCCGGGGTGTCGGCCACCGGCATCACCCGGATCGCGGTCACCCACTTCCACGGGGACCACTGCCTGGGCCTCGCCGGGGTGATCCAGCGGATCAACCTGGACCGGGTCCCGCATCCGGTGGACGCCTACTACCCGGCCACCGGCCAGGTGTTCTTCGACCGGCTGCGGCACGCCACCGCGTACTTCGAGACCGCCGAGCTGCGGCCCCGGCCGATCGCCGACGCGGGCCCGCTGGACGCCCCGGGCGCGCCGTTCGCGCTGGAGGCGGTCCGGCTCTCCCACCCGGTGGACTCCTTCGGCTACCGGCTCGTCGAGCCGGACGGCCGCCGCCTGGACCCGCAGCGCCTGGGGGCGCTCGGGGTGCGCGGGCCGCTGGTCGGCCGGCTGCAGAAGGAGGGGCGGGTCGAGGTAGACGGCCGCACCGTCACCCTGGACGAGGTCAGCGAGCGGCGGCCCGGCCAGCGCTTCGCGTTCGTGATGGACACCCGGCTCTGCGACGGGGTCGGGCAGCTCGCCGAGGGCGCCGACCTGCTGGTCATCGAGGCGACGTTCCTGGACGCCGACGCCCACCTCGCCGAGGACCACGGCCACCTGACCGCCGCCCAGGCCGCCCGGGTCGCCGCCGAGGCGGGCGTGCGGACCCTGGTGCTCACCCACTTCTCCCAGCGCTACCCGGACCTGGACGGCCACCTCGCCGAGGCCCGCAAGCACTTCGACGGCGAGATCGTGATCGCCGAGGACCTGGCCAGGGTCCCCGTCCCGCCGCGCCGATGAGCGGAAAACCATTCGCTTCCCAAGGTCATCAGGCGGACCATCGAACGCGCTGCGCCGCTCCGGCGAACACCTGCGCGGCGTACCCTGGTGACCCGGACAGCCCGAGCGCCATTCACACGAGATTGGGATGAGGCAGGCCACAGCGCCGACCCATGAGTGACACACCGCAGACCCGAACCAACGGACAGCAGCGCCCCGACGCGGCGGCCAGCACCCGGATCGTGATTCCGGAGAAGCACCCGATGGTCACCCTGCTGGGCGCTGCCGACTCGCTCCTGCGAGTGATCGAGCGCGGCTTCCCGGACGCCGACATCCACGTCCGGGGCAACGAGGTGACCGCCACCGGAGACCGCGCCGAGATCAAGCTCGTCGAGCAGCTCTTCAACGAGATGATGCTGGTGCTGCGCACCGGCCAACCCCTGACGGAGGACGCCGTGGAGCGCTCCATCGCCATGCTCAGGAGCGCCCAGGACGACCCGGCCCACCCGGCGCCGTCCGAGGTCTTCACGGCGAACATCCTGTCCAACCGGGGCCGCACCATCCGCCCCAAGACCCTCAACCAGCAGCGCTACGTCGAGGCGATCGACAAGCACACGATCGTCTTCGGCCTCGGCCCGGCCGGCACCGGCAAGACCTACCTGGCGATGGCCAAGGCCGTCCAGGCCCTCCAGGCCAAGGAGGTCAACCGGATCATCCTGACCCGTCCGGCGGTCGAGGCGGGCGAGCGGCTGGGCTTCCTGCCCGGCACGCTGTACGAGAAGATCGACCCCTACCTGCGCCCGCTCTACGACGCGCTGCACGACATGATGGACCCGGACTCGATCCCCCGCCTGATGGCGGCCGGCACCATCGAGGTCGCCCCGCTCGCGTACATGCGCGGCCGCACCCTGAACGACGCCTTCATCATCCTGGACGAGGCCCAGAACACCTCGCCCGAGCAGATGAAGATGTTCCTGACCCGCCTGGGCTTCAACTCCCGGGTGGTCGTCACCGGTGACACCAGCCAGATCGACCTCCCCGGAGGCACCCGCAGCGGCCTGAAGGTCGTCCAGGAGATCCTGGCCGACGTGCCGGACATCCACTTCTCGGTGCTGACCAGCACCGACGTGGTCCGGCACAAGCTGGTCGGCCGCATCGTGGACGCCTACGAGCGCTGGGACGCCCAGCAGGAAGCCGACGAGGCCGCGACCCCGCGCAAGCCCGTCCAGCGGCGCGGCGCCCGCGCGCCCCGCCAGTCCCATCGCACCGAAAGCTGAGTACCGAACCCTCCATGTCGATCGACATCGCCAATGAGTCCGGCTGGGACGTCGACGAGGAAGCCATCCTCGACATCGCCCGCTACGCCCTCGACAAGATGCGGATCCACCCGCAGTCCGAGCTGTCCGTGATCATCCAGGACAGCGAGGCGATGGCGGAGCTGCACGTCCAGTGGATGGACCTGCCCGGTCCCACCGACGTGATGTCCTTCCCGATGGACGAGCTCCGCCCCGGCAAGGAGGGCGAGGACCTGCCGCAGGGCCTGCTCGGCGACATCGTGCTCTGCCCGGAGGTCGCCGAGCAGCAGGGCAAGGCAGCGCCGTCGAAGCACTCCATGGACGAGGAGCTCCAGCTGCTCACCGTCCACGGGGTGCTGCACCTGCTCGGCTACGACCACGAGGAGCCGGACGAGGAGCGCGAGATGTTCGGGCTCCAGAAGCGGATCCTGGACGACTGGCGGGCCGGTCGCGGACTGTCCGGGATCTCCCCGGCGCCGACCACCCACTGAGGGCCGGCCGTCTGTGAGTGGTGAAAGTACGAGCTTCCTGATCGGAGCTCTCCTGCTGGTGGTGGCCGGCTGGCTGGCCGCCTGCGCCGAGGCCGGCATCTCGCGGATCTCCCGGTTCCGCGCCGAGGAGGCCCACCGGGCCGGCCGGCGCGGCGCCGACCGGCTGCTGGCCCTGACCGCCGACTCCATCCGCTACCTCAACCTGGCCACCCTGATCCGGGTGGCCTGCGAGATGGCGGCCGCGGTCCTGGTCACCGTGGTCTGCGTCCGGACGTTCGACAAGACGTGGCAGGCCGTGCTGACCGCGTTCGGCGTGATGGTGCTGGTGTCCTTCGTGGCGGTCGGCGTCTCGCCCCGCACGATCGGCCGCCAGCACCCGCTGACCACCGCCACCGCCGCCTCATGGGTGCTGCTGCCGCTGGCCCGGATCCTCGGCCCGATCCCGCGGCTGCTGATCCTGATCGGCAACGCGCTCACCCCCGGCAAGGGGTACAAGGAGGGGCCGTTCGCCTCCGAGGCCGAGCTGCGGGCCCTGGTCGACCTCGCCGAGCAGGACGACCTGATCGAGGACGAGGAGCGCCGCATGGTGCACTCCGTCTTCGAGCTGGGCGACACCATCGTCCGCGAGGTGATGGTGCCGCGCACCGACCTGGTGATGATCGAGCGGCACAAGACCGTCCGCCAGGCGCTCACCCTGGCGCTGCGCTCCGGCTTCTCGCGGATGCCGGTGGTCGGCGACAACGAGGACGACGTGGTCGGCATCGTCTACCTCAAGGACCTGGTCCGGCGCACCCACATCAACCGGGACGCCGAGTCCGAGCCGGTCTCCGGCGTGCTGCGCCCGGCGGTGTTCGTCCCGGACTCCAAGCCCGCCGCGGACCTGCTCCGCGAGATGCAGCAGATGCGCTCGCACGTGGCGATCGTGATCGACGAGTACGGCGGCACCGCCGGCCTGGTCACCATCGAGGACATCCTGGAGGAGATCGTCGGCGAGATCACCGACGAGTACGACCGGGAGATCGCCCCGGTCGAGGACCTCGGCGACGGCTCGTACCGGATCACCGCCCGGCTGCTGGTCGAGGACCTCGGCGAGCTGTTCGGCCTGCAGCTGGCCGACGAGGACGTGGAGACCGTCGGCGGCCTGCTCGCCAAGCACCTCGGCCGGGTGCCGATCCCCGGGTCCTCCTGCGAGATACCGATCCCCGAGGACGCCGGCAGCACCCTCCTGGCGATCCGGCTGTCCGCCGAGAGCGCGGCCGGCCGGCGCAACCGGATCGGCACCGTGGTCGCCACCCCGGTGCGCGAGACCGAGGACGAGGAGCCGGCGGAGGACGCCGAGTAGCCCCCTCGACACGACCCGCACACCCGTCATCGGGACGAAGCGGCCCACAGGGACCCCTCCCGCGGGCCGCTTCGTCCTTGTGCGAAGCCCCGGTCCCGCGCGCTGCGCTTGCCTCGTCCCGGCGGGGTTCCGACGATGAAGTCATGGCACATCAACTGCGCGCCGAGTACGGCGCCGAGGGGCCGAGCGGCGGAGTCCGCCGCTGGCACGTCGTGCGGGACACCGACACCGCGCACGGCATGTGCGGTGCCGAGGTCGCCCCGGACGCCGAGACCCGGCCCGAGGAGGACTGGGGCACCGGTCTGAACTGCTGCCAGCAGTGCGGCTCGCTGTACCTGCACGAGGTCCCGTTCCTCAAGAAGGACTGGGCCACCGACGCGTGGAGGGCCCGATGAAACTGCAAGACGAACTCCCCGTCGACCACAAGCTCGGCCAGGTCTACCGCTTCGGCGCCGGGCTCGGCGGGATCTTCCTGGTGGTCTTCGGCATCCTCGGCCTGACCGGCTCCAGCCCGGGAACGTTCGACACCACGGGCAAGGAGGTCATCGGCCTCTCCAGCAACGGCGCGCTCAGCGTGCTCTCCCTGGTCGCCGGCGGCATCCTGATCATCGGCGCGATCATCGGCGGCAACATCGCGTCCAACATCAACATGATCATGGGACTGCTGTTCATCCTGGCCGGCTTCGTCGGTCTGATGGTGCTCGACAGCAGCGCCAACCGGCTGGCGTTCAAGATCCCGAACGTGCTGTTCAGCTTCATCTTCGGGTTCGTGGTCGTGACCTTCGGCATGTACGGCAGAGTCAGCAGCCACCTGCCCAAGGACAACCCGTACTGGAAGAAGCGGCACGCCAGGGAGACCATGCCGTCCGGACCGCCGACCTTCGTCAAGATCATGCGTCCGGGCCCGCCGAACCCGACCGGCCACTGACGGCCGCCGGCCGGCTGTCCATCCCGGCGACCGGCTGCTGAGACCGCTCCACCCCGTCGAGGCCGCGCCGCCTATGCTCGGGCCTCATGAGTGAGCTCACCGATCTGGACCCCGAGGACAAGAAGATCATCACGCTGGCCCGCTCCGCCCGCGCCCGCAACGGCGTGGCGGAGGGGGCCGCGGTGCGTGACGAGACCGGCCGCACGTATGTCGCCGGCACCGTCGCGCTGGAGTCGCTGCGCCTGAGCGCCCTGCAGACCGCGGTCGCGATGGCCGTGGCGAGCGGCGCCCGGAGCCTGGAGGCCGCCGCCGTGGTCAGCGACGCCGAGACGCCCGCCGACGCGGACCTGGCCGCCGTCCGCGACCTCGGTGGCGCCGGCACCCCCGTCCTGCTGGCCGGCCCGGACGGCACGCTGCGCCTGGCCGCCGAGGCGCGCTGACCGTCCCGCCCGTGGGCCCGCCCCGGGGCTGGGGTGGGCGGGCCCGGGCGGGGGCGCGAGGTGGACGGGTGGGGTTGCACTGGGGCGATAATCTGATTACCGAGTGTCGCTGGGGGAGGGGACATGGGGGTACTGGCATTCTTCGCCGGACTGCTGCTCACCGTGATGGGACTGGGTCGCTGGCACGAGACCGGCTCGCCGTGGTGGCTCGCCGGGTCGATCGCGCTGCTGATCCTGGTGCTGGTCGGAGGAATGACCGGAGGCAAGAAGGCCGGCTGACCCGGCGGGCTCCGGTGATCAGGGAGAATGGTGGCCATGAGTAGCCCTTCCTCCCCGTACCGCTCCGGGTTCGCGTGCTTCGTCGGCCGTCCCAACGCGGGCAAGTCGACCCTGACCAACGCCCTGGTCGGGACGAAGGTCGCGATCACCTCCGACCGCCCCCAGACCACCCGCCACACCGTGCGCGGCATTGTCCACCGGCCCGACGCCCAGCTCGTCCTGGTCGACACCCCCGGCCTGCACAAGCCCCGCACCCTGCTCGGCGAACGCCTCAACGACCTGGTCCGCAGCACCTGGGCGGAGGTCGACGTGATCGGCTTCTGCCTGCCCGCCGACCAGAAGCTCGGCCCCGGCGACCGCTTCATCGCCAAGGAACTCGCCGAGATCAAGAAGACCCCCAAGGTCGCCATCGTCACCAAGACCGACCTGGTCGACTCCAAGCGCCTCGCCGAACAGCTGATCGCCATCCACCAGCTCGGCCTCGAACTCGGCATCGAATGGGCCGAGATCATCCCCGTCTCCGCCGTCGGCGACAAGCAGGTCGACCTCGCCGCCGACCTCATCACCAAGCTGCTCCCCGAAGGCCAGCCGCTCTACCCCGACGGCGACCTCACCGACGAGCCCGAGCAGATCATGGTCGCCGAGCTGATCCGCGAGGCCGCCCTCGAAGGCGTCCGGGACGAGCTGCCGCACTCCCTCGCCGTGGTGGTCGAGGAGATGATCCCCCGCGAGGGCCGCCCCGCGGACCGCCCCCTGCTCGACATCCACGCCAACGTCTACATCGAGCGGCAGAGCCAGAAGGCCATCGTCATCGGCGCCAAGGGCTCCCGCCTCAAGCACGTCGGCACCACCGCCCGCAAGCACATCGAGGCCCTGCTCGGCACGCCCGTCTACCTCGACCTGCACGTCAAGGTGGCCAAGGACTGGCAGCGGGACCCGAAGCAGCTCCGCAAGCTGGGCTTCTGACTCATCAGGGGCTCGGGGAACTGCGAGGCCGGCCACGGGGGTGGCGCGCGTAGCGAGTGGCTGCGGCGCCGTACCTTCCGCCTCGCGCAGTTCCTCGCGCCCCTGATCGCTCGCTCTACCGCCAGGGAAGGGTCCGGCCGATGAAGTTGCACGTCCACGAGTGGGGCACCGGCGAGCGGGTCGCCCTGCTGGTGCACGGCCTCATGTCCGACCACCGTGCGTGGCGGCGGGTCGGGCCGGCGCTGGCGGAGCGCGGCTACCGGGTGATCGCGGTCGACCTGCGCGGTCACGGCCGCAGCCCGCGCGGTGAGGGTGCGACGCCGGCCGAGAAGTACAGTCCGGCGCTGTTCGCCGAGGACCTGGTGGACACCCTGCCCACCGGTGCCGAGCTGGCGATCGGCCACTCGCTCGGCGGGCTGGCCCTGCTTGACGCGGTCGAACGGCTGAAGCCGGCCCGCGCGGTCTACTCCGACCCGGCGTGGCGCTTCGCCAGGGCGGAGGGGGTCGACCCGCGGCTGTTCGTGGAGTTCAAACACGCCTCGGGCGGGCAGATCGCAGCGCTGAACCCGCGCTGGGAGCAGGTCGACGTGGAGGTCGAGCTGGCCACCCTGGCGGTCTGGGACTCCGACTCGGCGCTTGGCCTGTGGGCCCACCACGCCGACTCCGGCCTGCCGGCCGCGCCCGCCGTCCCCTCGCTGGTGCAACTGGCCGACCGGAGCTTCCTGGTCGACCCGCAGGACGCGGCCGTGCTGCGCGGGCGCGGCTTCGAGGTGCGGACCGTGCCGGGAGCCGGCCACACCGTCCAGCGTGACGACTTCGACGGCTTCATGGCGTCGCTGGAAGGCTGGATCTGAGCCCGGCCGAGCCGCCCGGAAGCCCCGCCGATGAGCTGACGGATCGTCAACTGCGTAGGTCCAGTGCGCGACTTGTGGAGAAATAGCGCACCGCCCGTTCATGCGTCCCGTGTCCGTCGTTCATGCCTCGGCATTCACGAATCCCCCCGGGGCCGAGACGGTCTCTTCCGGCCACCGAGCGCTCCGGAAGGGGAGGACCGGCATGGGACAGCCGAGATTCCTGATCGTCAGCAGACCCCCGCACTCCGATCCGACCCGCACCGGGACGGTGTGGCGCCTGCTCGGCGCCAACAACCGCCACCTCGGGCAGGGCGAGCAGGCGTTCGCCGACGTCGCCGCCTGCCTGGCCGCGATCGGCCGGATGCAGCGCGGCCTGGACCGCAGCCGGCAGGTGATCGCCGGCGTCGAGCACGGCCAGCTGTGGCGCTGGCGGCTGGAAATCGACGGTGAGTCGATCGCCAGTTCCACCCGCGCCTACCGGCGCCAGCGCGAATGCCAGTACAGCCTGGGCCTGTTCCTGGCCGGCGCCCGCAGTGCCGAGCCGGGGCCGCGTCCACCGGCGCTCGCCCCGCACCCCGTACCGTCCGGGTCGCCCGCCCGGGGCGGCCTGCTGCGCGGGAGCGGCGGGTGACCGCCACCGAGGTCCCGGTCCGGCCCGACGTCGAGCGGCCCGAGCCGCGCCGCGTGCTCACCACCGTCCCGGACGTGGCCGACCGGCTCTTCCTCGGCTGGGCCCGGCTCAGCGGCGGCTTCGTGCTGCTGGTGATGCTCGGCGTCGGCGGCTACCTCGGGGTCCGGGCCACCCGGGCGCTGTCCACCGCAGGCCTGTCCTTCCTGACCGTGGAGAACTGGAACCCGGACGGCGGCCGCGGCCAGTTCGGCATCGCCGCGGTGCTCACCGGCACCGTGCTGATCGGCACCGTCGCGGTCTGCCTGGCCCTGCCGCTGGCCCTCGGCAGCGCCCTGTTCATCAGCGAGTACGCGCCGCGCCGCTTCAAGCGGGCGCTGATCGGTGTGGTCGACCTGATGGCCGCGGTGCCCAGCGTGGTCTACGGGGTGTGGGGCTTCGTCCTGCTCCAGTACCAACTGACCGGCATCGCCCGCTGGCTGGCCACGTACCTGGGCTGGATCCCGCTGTTCGCGGTGACCGGCGACGTGCGCGTGGACGACCCGGTCACCCCGCCGCTGATCTACACCGCCTCCAGCCTGATGGCCGGCACCGTGGTCGCCTTCATGATCACGCCGATCATGTGCTCCATCATGCGCGAGGTCTTCGACCAGGCCCCGGCCGGCGAACGGGAGGGCGCGTACGCGCTCGGCTCCACCCGCTGGGGCATGATCCGCACCGTGGTGCTGCCGTTCGGCCGCGGCGGCATCATCGGCGGCACCATGCTCGGCCTCGGCCGCGCCCTCGGCGAGACGATCAGCGTCTACCTGATCCTCTCCATGCACTTCGAGATCCAGCCGCACATCCTGCAGACCGGCGGCAGCGCGGTCGCCCCGCTGATCGCCCTGCGCTACGGCGACTCCAGCGACTTCGCCGTCTCCGCGCTGATGGCCGCCGGCCTCACGCTCTTCCTGCTCACCCTGGTGGTCAACTTCGCGGCGGCCGCCGTGGTGGCCCGCAGCCGATCGGGGGCCGCCTCATGACCGCACCGACCCTGTCCACCACGGTGGTCACACCGCCCGAGCCGCCCGAGCCGCTCCAATCCCCGCTTCGGGAGGAGCGGCGCAGCACCGGCGGCCGCCGCGCCTCGGACCGCTGGGCGCTCGGGGCGAGCGCACTGGCCGCACTCGCCCTCACCGGCCTGCTCTTCCAGCGGATCGCCCCGTTCAGCGGCGCCGTCGGCTTCACGGTGTGCCTGTGGCTGTGCTGGCTCGGCCTGTACGCGCTGGTGCTGCGCGACGAGGGCGGGCTCGCCGTCCGCGACCGGCTGGCGTCCTTCACCGTGCACAGCATCGCCGGACTGCTGCTCGGCATCCTCGTCTGGATCGCGTGGTACGTCACCCAGAAGGGCTGGGACGCGCTCTGGTTCCATCCCAACTTCTTCAGCCAGGACCTCTCCGAAGCCGGCCCGTCCGACCCGCTCGACCGCGGCGGAGCCCTGCACGCCATGGTCGGCACGCTGACCCAGATCACCATCTCGCTGGCCATCACCATCCCGCTCGGCCTCAGCTGCGCGATCTTCCTGAACGAGGTGCCCGGCCGGTTCGCCCGCACCGTGCGCACCCTGGTCGAGGCGATGACCGCGCTGCCGTCCATCCTGGCCGGCCTGTTCGTCTACGCCGTCCTGGTGATCACCTTCGAGTTCCCCCGCTCCGGCTTCGCCGCGGCCGTGGCGCTCTCGGTGATGATGCTGCCGATCCTGATCCGGGCCTCGGACGTGGTGCTGCGCCTGGTCCCGGGCTCGCTCAAGGAGGCCTCGTACGCGCTCGGCGCCGGCCGCTGGCGGACCGTCTGGACGGTCACCCTGCCCAGCGCCCGCTCGGGCCTGGCCACCGCGGTGATCCTGGCCGCCGCGCGCGGCATCGGCGAGACCTCGCCGGTGCTGCTGTGTTCCGGCTACACCAAGAACCTCAACCTCGACCCCTTCTCCGGTGCCCAGGCCTCGCTGCCGCTGATGGCCTTCACCCTGATCAAGCTGCCCTCGGACCTGCACAAGGCGCGGGCCTTCGGCGCCGCGGCCGTGCTGCTCGTCCTGGTCGTGGTGCTCTTCGGGGTCGCCCGCCTGGTCGGTGGGCGCGGCCCGGGCGAACTCTCCGCCCGGCAGCAGCGGCGCCGGGCGCTGCGCTCGGTCGAGGACTTCCGGCGGATGCACCCCATTGTCGCCCAACCCCCCGGGAAGGAACCTGTGTTGAGGGGCGCCCTGGTCCGTACCACCACCCTGCTCGCCGCGCTCGCGGTGGCCGCGGGCTCGCTGCTGCTGGGCACCGCGCCGCGCGCCGCGGCCGAGGACTACCGCCGGATCAGCGGCGCCGGATCCACCTGGAGCTCCAACGCGATGGACTCCTGGGTCTCCAACGTCCGCCAGTACGGCATGACCATCGACTTCGACGCGCAGGGCTCCAGCTACGGCCGCAACCAGTTCAAGAACGGTGCCACCGACTTCGCGGTCACCGAGATCCCGTACGGCCTCAACGACGGCGGGCAGTTCGACGCGCCGCCGCCCTGGCCGTCGGCGTACCTGCCCATCGTGGCCGGCGGCACCTCGTTCATGTACAACCTGAAGATCAACGGCACCCGGGTCACCAACCTGCGGCTGTCGGGCGAGTCCATCGCCAAGATCTTCACCGGGAAGATCACCCGCTGGAACGACCCCGCCCTGCAGTCCGACAACCCCGGACTGAAGATGCCGGACATCCCGGTCCGCCCGGTGGTCCGCTCCGACGGCTCCGGCACCACCGCCCAGCTCACCACCTGGATGAGCAGGAAGCAGCAGGCGATCTGGGACGACTACTGCGTCCGCTCGCCGCGGCACGCCCCGTGCGGGATGACCTCGTTCTACCCGCTGCTGTCCGGCTCCACCTGGCAGTCGCTCGGCACCTCGGTCGCGGTCGCCAACGCGGTGGCCAACGACGCCAACGTCGGCGCGATCACCTACGTCGAGTACTCGTACGCGCTCAACAGCCGCTTCCCGGTGGCCAAGATGCTCAACTCCGCCGGGTACTACGTGGAGCCCAACGGCAAGAACGTGTCGGTGGCGCTCAAGCAGGTGCGGATCAACTCCGACCTCACCCAGCAGCTCGACGGCGTCTACGACAGCCCCGACAAGAGCGCCTACCCGCTCTCCAGCTACAGCTACATGGCGGTGCACACCTCGGAGGTCGGCACCTTCTCCAAGGAGAAGGGCCACACCCTCGCCGCCTTCGGCTACTACTTCCTGTGCGAGGGCCAGAAGCAGGCCGACGGCCTCGGCTACTCCCCGCTGACCCCCAACCTGGTGCAGTCCGCCTTCGAGCAACTGGCCAAGGTCCCCGGCAGCGAGGGCCGTGCATTCGACGCCGGACACTGCACCAACCCGACCTTCGGTCCGAACGGCAGCAACCCGTACGCCGACAGTGCCGACCCGCCGAAGGACTGCGACCGCAAGGGCACCGGCAGCCAGTGCGGCACCGGCACCGGCGGCGCCAAGCAGGAGACCCCGGTCACCGCGGGCGGCTCCGGCGGCGCGGGCGGAGCCGGATCGGGCGGCGGCGCGGGCGGCACCGGCGGTGGCGGCGGTGCGGGGGCCACCGGAGGTGCGGGCGGTGCCGGGACCGGCGGAACCGGGGGCACCGGGGCAGACGGCGGCGCCGGAGGCACTGCGGGCGGCGGCGACCCGGCGCTGACCGGCGGCGGCAGCGGCGGCACCGGTGGCGGCGGGCAGCAGTACAGCGGCGACGCCGTGCAACTCGCCGCCGGCGGCGGCAGCGGGCTGCGGTACGCGCTGATGGCGATCGCGGGCGCCCTGCTCGGCGCGCTGATCGTGCTGCCGCCGGTGATCGCCGGACGCTCCGCGCGGGCCGCGTACGCCGCCGGCGACAACGCCCAGGGCTGGCAGCCGCCGGTACCGGGGCAGCGCCCGCCGGGCCCCGCGGGGCCGGTGATGCCCTGGGGCGGGCCCGCGGTGCCTTGGGGTGGTCCGCCGGTGCCCTGGGGCGGGCCCGCGGTGCCGTGGGGCGGTGGGCCGGTTGCGGGTCCTGCGCCACAGGGTGGTCCGGTGCCCGGCACTGTGCCTGTGGCGGGCGGCGTGGCGGGCGAGTCCGTGGGCGAGTCCGTGGCCGAGGGGGAGCGGTGAGCGGCAGACGTACCGCGACGGGGCGGGCGCTGCGGACGGCCGGGGTGCTGGGGCTGCTGCTGGCGGCGCTGGCCGGGGCGTCACTGTCCGCCGATCCGGGCGGGCCCCCCGTACGGGTGGCGCAGGCGGCGACCGCGAGTCCGCAGATCCCGGTGGACCCGCTGCCCGGCGGGCCGTCGGCGATCGACCCGGCCCCCGGCGCGCCGGCGTCCGCCGGGGCCGCACCGACGGCCGGGCCCGGTACCGGCGCGGGTACCGGTGGCACCGTCGCGGGTGTCAGGGCGGCGGCGGCCGCCGGTGGCGGGGACGCGGTGACGGTCACCGGGCACGGCGAGTTCGCGGGTCTGGAGGTGACCGTCGGCCAGACCACCCACCTGGTCAACCAGGTGGTCGCGGTCACCTGGAGGGGCGCCCGGCCGACCGTGCCGAGCCCGATGGTGTTCGGCCGGAACTACCTGTCCCTGATGCAGTGCTGGGGCGACGGCGAGGGGCCGGACCGCACCCAGTGCCAGTACGGCGCGACCAAGGGCGACAGCCGGGGCGGCGCGTTCGTGCCCAGCCGGCAGCTCAACTACGGCCGCACGCTGGTCGATCCGGCCGAGCCGATCAAGCCGGCGCGGGAGAACCAGAACGTCTACGTGCCGTTCCGCCCGGTCACCGGCGAGCCGGACGAGACCCAGGGCAGCAGCCAGTACTACGACATCCAGTCCACCAACGAGGTGCCGTTCGCACCGACCCGGGCGGACGGCACCGGCCAGGCGTTCTTCGAGGTGCAGACCGGCATGGAGGCACCGGGACTGGGCTGCGGCCAGACGCCGAAGGACCAGCCGGGCCCGTTCACCGAGGGCCGCAGGTGCTGGCTGGTGATCGTGCCGCGCGGCTCCACCGAGGTGGACGGGCAGCCGCCGAGCGGCCAGTCCGCGCAGCTGCAGTCCTCGCCGCTGTCCACTACCAACTGGGCCAACCGCCTGGTGGTGCCGCTGCACTTCGAACCGGTCGGCCTGTCCTGCCCGATCGGCTCGATCGAACGTCCCACTGCGGGCACCGAGTTGGCGGCCGAGACGGTCTGGCGCTGGCAGCCGGTGCTGTGCGGCCGGGCCGGCGGGATCTTCAGCTACACCCAGGTCACCGACGACCTGGCCCGCAGCCGGCTGGTCCGCGGCGACCCGGGCCTGGTGTACGTGGGCGGCCCGCTGCCCAAGGACGAGCAGGCGGACGGCCGCACCCCGGTGTACGCGCCGCTGGCGATCTCCGGCCTCACCATCGCGTTCGACGTGGAGAGCCAGTCCTACTCGCTCACCCCGCCGGAGACCCGGCAGCAGGACGGGCAGCGGATCCCGGACATCTCGCTGACCCCGCGGCTGGTCGCCAAACTCCTCACCCAGAGCTACAAGTACGCGGTGAACCCCGGCGACCCCGACGTCCCGGCGGGCAACCCGCTGGACCTCACCTCCGACCCGGAGTTCCTCGACCTCAACCCGCGCTTCGCCACGCTCTACTTCCCCTCCCGCATCCCGGACCTGCTGCTGCCCTCCGGCGAGGGCGACGCCGCCCGGCTGCTGTGGCAGTGGATCCTGGCCGACCCGGACGCCAAGGCCTTCCTGCGCGGCGAGACCGGCACCAGGTGGCACGACACCGTCAACCCGCATTTCCGGCTCGACCAGGTGGAGCTGCCGCGGGCCAACTACCCGAAGCCGGACTCCTACTGCCAGGCGTTCCCGGACGATCCGACCGGCCGTCCCGACTGGTGCAACCTCGACGGCCACCCGTACGCCAACACCATGCGCGAGGCCGCCCGGGCCGCCGCCCGCGGCGACACGCTCGCCAAGTCGGTGTGGGACGCCACCACCATCCCCGGCTCGCTGAAGAAGGCCGCGCCGCAGGCCCAGGGCATGCGCGGGGTGCTCGCCCTGGTGACGACCGCGCAGGCGGCCCGGTACGGGCTGAACACCGCCAGACTGCGCAACTCCTCCGGCGCGTTCGTGGCACCCGACGACCAGGCCCTGCTGGCCGCGGCGGCGTCCGCGCCGGCCGGGCCGGTCGACGGCGTGAAGGTGGTCGACCCGGCCGCCGTCCCCGCCGCCGGCTACCCGCTGACCAGCATCACCTACGCCGCCACCGTGCCCTCGGCCCTCGACCGCGACAGCGGCAGGTCGTACGCCGAACTGCTGCGCTACGCCATGGGCGACGGCCAGCAGCCCGGGGTCGCGGCCGGCCGGCTGGCGGCCGGCTACGCGCCGCTGCCTCAGGCGCTGCGCACGCAGACCCTGGCCGCCGCCGACACCATCGAGCAGCGGGCCGGCCTCCCGGAGGCCACGGCCACGGCCACTGCGCAGACGGCGCATCCGGCCGGGCCCGGCTCCACCCCGGCCCCCGCGGCCGGCGGTGGACAGGGGTCAACCGGGGGCGCCTCGTCCGGCGGTGGCGCGGGTGGCGCCGGCGGCGGCGAGGAGCCGGCCGCACCGGCGCCCCAGCCGCCCGCCCACACCCCGACCACGCTCGCCCCCGCCCCGCCGGCCGCGCCGGTGGCCCGGACCGCCGGAACCGACGTCGGGGGCCTGCGCTACCTGCTGCTCGGCGCCCTGCTCGCCGGGATCCTGGCGGCCGCCGCCGGGGTCCTGGTCCCGCGCCTGCTGCGCGCCAGGCGGCACTGAGCCGAAGACCACTTCCTGTCCCGTCCCTCCTCACGCACCTGCGCCACCGGCCCGGGGCTCGGCTCCGTGCTGCCCGAAAACCGCACTCTCACAAGGGATTTCCACCCATGAAGCAGCTCAGCAAGCGCACCGTCGCCAAGTGCGTCACCGTGGTCAGCGGCCTCGGCCTGCTGGTGGCGGGCGCCGGCACCGCCCAGGCCGACCCGAGCGGCGCCCCGCAGTACCGGCAGCTGGCCGGTGTCGGCTCCGACACCACCCAGGGCGTGATGAACGCGATCGCCAACACCGTCACCCTGGGCGGCCAGAAGATCATCGGCTCGTACGACGCGGTCGGCACCACCACCGTCAACACCAAGGCCGCGGCCGCCTGCCAGGGCCTCACCCGCCCGAACGGCTCCGGCGCCGGCCGGACCGCCCTGCTGAACGAGCTGAACAAGGGCAACGGCTGCCTGGACTTCTCCCGCTCCTCCAGCCTCAACCTGGCGGCCGCCACCCCGGGCCTGACCTACGTGCCGTTCGCCGTCGACGGCGTCACCTACGCGGTCTCCGCCGGCAGTTCGCTGCCGCTGGACCTGTCCACCGCCGACCTGCACGCCATCTACAGCTGCGACCCCGGCTATGTCGGCACCGCGCCCAACTACTCCATCCACCCGCTGCTGCCGCAGGCCGGCTCCGGCACCCGCAGCTTCTGGGAGTCCACCGTCGGCATCACCGAGGCCGACGTGGCGGCGGGCAAGTACCCGTGCGTCGCGGACACCAAGGGCGGCAAGAAGATCGAGGAGCACGACGGCCGCGTGCTGGACACCACCTCGCTGGTGCCGTTCTCGATCGCCCAGTACATCGCGCAGAGCGCCAACACCATCGCCGACCTGCGCGGCACCGCGCAGCTCGGCAACATCAACGGCGTCCCCTCGCTGCTGCTCAACACCGGCGCCGCGGCCACCCGCGACGTCTACAACGTGATCCCGACCGGCAAGGTCGCCACCAGCCCGTGGAGCGATGCCTTCGTCGGCTCCAACTCGCTGGTCTGCCAGCAGTCCTCGGTCATCAAGCAGTACGGCTTCGGCACCAACCCGAACTGCGGCGACACCTCGCGCACCACCGGCTGATCACCTTCCACCCTTCTCGACGAAAGGCACGTCCCACCGTGAGCATCCGCATCCCGCGCACCGTCGCGCTCGGCGCCGCCACCCTGCTGGCCGCCGGCTCCGTCTCCTTCCTGGGCTCCGCCTCCGCGTACGCCGCCGACAGCCCGACCATCGGCACCGCCACCGTCAACCCGGCCACCGGTTCCGACACCGAGCTGATCAACCTGGTCACCTCGGCCACCTGCCCCGGCGGCACCAACCTCCAGGCGCTGGTCTTCGGCCAGGGCTTCCCGGCCACCGGCTACGGCGTCACCCCGAACGGCTCGCAGTCCATCTACCCGCCGGACGCCCAGGGCCGGATGAGCATCCCGCTCAGCGACACCATGGCGAGCTTCGCGCAGAAGAACGGCTTCACAGCGCTGAGCGGCAAGTACGAGTTCCACGTGCGCTGCCAGGCGAAGATCGGTGCCACCTACTTCGGCGACTTCGTCGGCGCGGTCTGGTTCACCAGCCCCACCTCCTACACCTCGACCGACCCGAACGCGCCGGTCGTCCAGGCGACCACCACCACCGTCACTCTCACCCCGAACGGCTCGGCCACCGAGGGCGCCGACGTCACCCTGAACGCCGCGGTCAGCCCGGCGGCCGCCGGCACCGTGCAGTTCCAGGACAACGGCGCCGCGCTCGGTGCCCCGGTCGCCGTCTCCGGCGGCCAGGCCGCGCTGACCGTCAACACCCTGGCCAAGGGCGCGCACACCATCACCGCCGTCTTCACCTCCACCGACAGCGGCTTCTCCGGCTCCACCTCGGCCCCGGTCGCGTACACCATCAGCCCCAAGGGCGCCGCGGCCACCACTACCGCGCTCGCCGTCACCCCGTCCGGCTCCGCCACCGCGGGCACCGCGGTCCAGCTGGCCGCGACCGTCTCCCCGGCGGCCGCCGGCACCGTGCAGTTCCTGGACAACGGCACCGTGGTCGGCGCCGTGCCGGTCACTGCGGGCTCCGCCCAGACCTCGCTCACCACCCTGGCCGAGGGCGACCACTCCTTCACCGCCGCCTTCACCCCGGCCGACGCCACCCAGTACGCGGCGTCCGCCTCGCAGGCCGTTCCGTTCACCGTCACCCCGGTGGTCACCCCGCCGAACCCGGGCGGCCCGACCCCGCCCGCCCCGGTCTCCGAGACCATCACCACCACGGTCGCCCCCGGCGCCCTGGTGATCAGCGTCGCGGGCGCCAACGTCACCCTGCCGCCGCTGACCCTGAACAACGACTCCACCCGGTTCGCCGCCACCGGCCCGATCCAGACCGTCACCGTCACCGACACCCGCGCCGGCGCCCCCGGCTGGTCGGTCAGCGGCCAGGTCGCCCCGTTCACCTCCGGCGGCAACAGCATCAACGCGCAGAACCTCGGCTGGGCGCCCAACCTGGTCTCCAAGGGCGACGGCCTCAAGGTCACCCTCGGCGGGGCGGTCAACCCGGCCAACGCCGTCGAGGCGAACGACGCCGGCGCGCTCGGTCTGAAGTCCGCCCGCACCCTGGCCACCGCGACCGGCCTCGGCACCGCCAAGCTCGGCGCCGACCTCACCCTGCTCGCGCCGACCTCCACCCAGGCCGGCACCTACCAGGGCGTGCTCACCCTGACCGCCATCTGACGGTCGGTCCGCCCCGGCGCGATCGCCGTGCACCTCGCCGCGATCCGCCGGGGCGGCCCCGGCCGCCGGTACCGCTGAACGTGTGTACCGCTCTACGCCCGCACCGCACCTCCGCTTCCCAGCGCTCCCGAGGATGACGCCGCCGATGCGCCGATGGCTCCTGGTACTCCTTCCTGCCCTGCTCCTGCTGCTGGGCTCCCGATCCGCGTACGGCGCACCCGCCTCGGCACTCACCGACGGGGCGCAGCCGCAGACTTTCGGCATCCAGCCCGCCACCGCCACCGACCCGGACGGACGCGGCACCTTCGGGTACTCCGCGACCCCCGGCGCGCTGGTCAAGGACCACGTCGCGGTCTGGAACTACAGCGAGCAGCCGATCACCCTGCGGCTGTACGCCGCGGACGCCTTCAACACCGACACCGGCGGCTACGACGTGCTGCCCGAGGGCAAGCCCTCCACCCAGGCCGGCTCCTGGCTGCGGACCTCCGTCGCCTCGCTCGAACTCCCGGCCCGCTCACGGCAGATCGTGCCCTTCACGCTCGCCGTCCCGGCCGACGCCGCGCCCGGCGACCACGCCGCCGGCATCGTCGCCTCGCTGCGCCGGGAGACCAAGGACGCCCAGGGCAACACCGTCACCGTGGACCAGCGGGTCGGTTCCCGGGTCAACATCCGGGTGGCCGGCGACCTGCGGCCCGAACTGACCGTGGTCGGCGCCACCGCCCTCTACCACCCGAGTGCCAACCCGTTCGCGACCGGCCGCACCACGGTCCGCTACACCGTCCGCAACACCGGGAACGTCCGGCTCGGCGGCAAGCAGGCCGTCCGGGTGACCAATGTGCTCGGCACCGTCGCCACCGGCGGCGCCCCCGCCGACCTGCAGGAACTGCTGCCCGGCAACTCCGTGGACTACCGGGTCGAGGTCTCCGGTGCCTACCCGACCCTGCTCGGCACCGCCGGCGTCACCATCGACCCGCTGCCGATCGGCGGCGACCGCGACCCCGGGCTCAGCAGCACCGTGCACAAGCAGCGGTTCGTCGCCGTCCCCTGGACCATGCTGCTCCTGCTGCTGGTCCTCGCCGGTCTCGCCGCCCTGTGGTGGTCGCGCCGCCGCACCCGCCGCCGCCTGCTCGCCCTGCCGCCCGTGCCGATCGGTGCCGTCACCGCCGGCGCCGCCCTGGCCGCCCTCCTGCTGCTCACCCAGCTCCCCTACGCGCCAACGGCGTTCGCCGACACCGGGTCGAACGGGACGCTCGCCTTCGACTACCCGACCGGGCACGACGACGATGCGATCGACCTGCTGACCTCCGGCCCCTGCCCCGACCCGGCGGCCGACTACCTCGGCGTCCGGATCACCGGCCGGGGCTTCCCCGCCGAAGGCGTCCCGCTCACCGGCACCACCGCCGTCTCCGCGTACCGGCCGGCCGGCAACGGCGGCTTCGTGGTGCCGCTCGCCAACACCCTGCGGGTGGTCGCCAACCGCAGCGGACTGGCCGCGCTGAGCGGCCCGTACACCATCACCGCCAGCTGCCGGGGCAAGGTCAACCCGGCTCCGCTGCGGGAGTTCAGCGGTGTGGTCACCTTCTCCTCGCCGAGCACCTGGACCGCTGCCTCGGTCGCGCCCGACGGGATGATCCACGCGGCCGGGTCCGACCCCGTACCGGTGGCCGCCCGTGCGCCGAAGCCCGCCGCGCAGCCGGCGTCGGCGGCGCGGTCCGGTCCGTCGCTCGGCTCCTGGTCGGCCATCGGCGCCGGGGTGGTGCTGCTCGGGTGGGTCGGCGTCCCGTACCTGCGGCGGCGGTTCGGGCGCAGCCCGGCCTCTGCGGGTGCTGCGGCGGAGGCCGGTCCGGCGGCTGGGGAGCCCGGGACGGCTCCCGCGGCCGAGCGGTCCGAGGTGGTGGGATGACCGTCACCGACCTGCCCCCGGTCGGCCCCGCCGCGCCGTCCACCCGCTCGCCGTGGGCTCCGCCGCCCGAGCCGCCCCGGCTGCCCGTCGTCGCCCGTCCGCGGCGCCGGGTGCTGCCGGACGGTCCCCAGCTGCTCGGTGCGGCGCTGGCGATCCTCGCCGCGCTGCTGATCGGCCTGGTACTGGAACTCGGCCCGCTCGGCTCGCTGAAGCACCTGCGCGACCACGAGACCGGCTACGCCGAGCTGCGCGAGAGCCTGGCCAAGGGCACCACCCCGATCGGCCAACTCGACCGCGACGGGAAGCCGGTGGAGCCCGGCACGCCGGTCGCCCTGCTGGAGGTGGAGCAGCTGGGCCTGCGCGAGGTGGTCCGGGAGGGCACCGGCGGGGGAGTCCTGCAGTCCGGGCCCGGCCACCGCCGGGACACCCCGATGCCGGGCCAGGCGGGCACCAGCGTGCTGCTCGGCCGGCAGGCCGGGTACGGCGGCCCGTTCGGCGAACTCGGCGATCTGCGGCCCGGCGAGACCTTCCGGGTCACCACCGGGCAGGGCCCCAGCGTCTTCCGGGTGCTGGACACCCGCCGGGTCGGCGACCCCGTCCCGCCCGCTGCGAGGAGCGGCGCCGGACGGCTGGTCCTGGTCACCGGAAGCGGCCCCGACTACGCACCCACCGGCACCCTGGTGGTCGACGCCGACCTGGTCACCGACGTCCGCCCGGCCAACCCCCGGCCGTTCGGCCCCGACGCGCTGCCGACGTCGGAGACCGCGATGGGCACCGACGAGGGCGCCTGGATCCCGCTGGTGCTGTGGGGTGAGGGGCTGGTGTTGGCCGCCGTGGGCCTGGCCCTCGCCTGGGCGCGCTGGGGCCGCCGCCCGACCTGGATCGTCGGGGTTCCGGTGGTCACCGCGCTGGCTCTGGCGGTCGCCGACCAGGTCGCCCGCCTGCTGCCCAACCTGATCTGAGCCCCTGCCCGCGAGGACCCCGAGGAGCACCCGAATGACCGGAACCACGTCCATGCCCGCCGCCGACCCGACCGCGGCGCTGCTTTCCCCGGCCGGTGCGCCCTCCCCGGCCGGCGCACTCGACGCCCGGTCGGTGTCGGCCTGGTTCGGCGAGCGCAAGGTCCTCGACCGGGTCTCCCTGGAGATGCCGGCCGGCCGGGTCACCGCCCTGATCGGCCCCTCCGGCTGCGGCAAGTCCACCTTCCTGCGGATCCTCAACCGGATGCACGAGCTGGTCCCGGCCGCCTCGCTGGCCGGCGAGGTGCTGCTGGACGGCGAGGACGTCTACGCCCCCGAGCGGCGGCTCACCGAGGCCCGCCGCGACATCGGCATGGTGTTCCAGAAGCCCAACCCCTTCCCGGCGATGTCGATCTACGACAACGTGGTGGCCGGTCTCAGACTGACCGGCATCCGCGCCTCCCGGGCCGAGAAGGACCGGCTGGTCGAGGAGTGCCTGACCAAGGCCGGCCTCTGGCGCGAGGTGGCGGACCGGCTGCGCCAGCCGGGCGGGGCGCTCTCCGGCGGCCAGCAGCAGCGGCTGTGCATCGCCCGCTCGCTCGCTGTGCGGCCCAAGGTGCTGCTGATGGACGAACCGTGCTCGGCCCTCGACCCCACCTCCACCCGGCGGATCGAGCAGACCATCCGCGAACTGGTCGACGAGGTCACCATCGTGATCGTCACCCACAACATGCAGCAGGCCCAGCGGGTGTCCGACCGCTGCGCGTTCTTCCTGGCCGAGCAGGGCACCCCCGGCGCCGTCGTCGAACACGGGCCCACCGAGGCGATGTTCACCGCGCCCGTGGACCAGCGCACGTCCGACTACGTCAACGGGCGGTTCGGGTAGTGGTTCCGTCATCGAAATGCAATGCAGAGGCAAAGAGATCCGTGCATATGATCTGCCTGTGAATCGCGAGGTCATCGACGGAATCCCTGTGCTCTGGGCGGACGCCCCCGGCCCCCTGGAGGCCACCCTGATCTTCGGGTGCGGCGCCCGGGACGAGACGATGCGCACGCTCGGCGTGACGCACCTGATCGAGCACCTCGCGATGAGCACCCTGCCCCGGCTGCACCACGACCACAACGCCTCGGTCGACCTGGCGCTCACCCAGTTCACCTGCTCCGGCCGCCCCGAGCAGGTCGTCGACTTCCTGGCGAAGGTCTGCGCGGCGCTCACCGCGCTGCCGCTGGAGCGGATCGACCAGGAGGCCGGCGTCCTCGCCGCCGAGGACGGCCGGGTCGCCGATCCGCAGACCGGCGAACTGCTCTCGCACCGCTACGGGGTGCAGGGCGTCGGCCTCGCCGCCTATCGCGGACCCGGACCGGACCGGATCCCCCTGGAGGCCGTCCGGGAGACCGTCGACCGCTTCTTCCATGCAGGCAACGCCGTTCTGGTCCTCACCGGCCCGCCGCCGGCCGGCCTGCGCCTGCCGCTGCCCGGCGGCGAGCGGCCCGACCGCTCCGCCGCCCAGCCGGTCCTGCACACCGGCCCGTCCTGGCGTCAGGAGGACGTGCCCGGCCCGGGCCTCGCCCTCCACGGCGACCTCGACGACTTCGCGCTGGCGCTCGCCACCAAGGTCCTCGGCCAGCGCCTGCGGGAGACCGTCCGCCACCAGCACGGCCTGTCCTACGACGTGGACGGCGGCGTGGTGTTCACCGGCCCCGGCCACGGCGAACGCACCATCTGCCTGGACGCCCGCGAGGGCCAGGAGCAGCGGGTCGCCGAACTCCTCTGGCAGGAGACCCTCCGGCTGGCCCGCGAAGGGATGACCGAGCAGGAGCTCGCCGAGGAGGTGGAGGCCGCCCGCGAGGCCTGGCAGGACCCGCGCGCGACCCCGTACGAACTCGGCGAGGCCGCGGCCGAACTGCTCTTCGACGGGCAGTACCAGGACGTCCCCGGGCGGCTGGCGGCGATGGAGAAGGTCGGCCCCGAGCCCGCCCGGCAGGCGCTCGCCGACGCCCTGCGCACCGCGCTGGTGGTGGTCCCGTGCGGCGTCGAACTCGACGTTCGGCTGCCGGACGGTGCGCCGCTGCCGGCCCACCGCTGCGCCGGGCAGACCGTCGAACTCCCGTCGGGTGGGCAGGTGTTCCGGCCCTCGCTGAAGGACCGCCTGCTCTCCTCCGAGGCCCGCAGGACCCGGCTGGTGGTCACCGAGGCCGGCCTGTGGCTCAAGGGCGTGGACGGCGTCCACCACGTGGCGTACGACGAGGTGGTCGCCGTGGAGATGCGCGGCGCCGGCCGGGTGGTGTTCGGCCGTTCCACCTGCTTCGTCCCGGTGGTGCCGGAGCTGTTCGCCGGGATCGGACCGGCGGTGCGGGCCATCGACGCCGCCGTCCCGGTGGAACTCCGCTACCCGGCCTCCGCCTTCCGCCCGGCCGGCTGAGCCGCGCCGTCCGCCGCTGCCGCTTCTGTCGCTCGTTCCCCCCGCACTGAGAGAACCGCCGTGTCCACCTACGCCGCCGTCACCGCCGTACCCGCCGAGCAGGTCCTGACCGCGCTGGGAAGCTCCAAGCTGGGCGGGTACCTCTACCGGGGCACCCCGGACGCGCCCGGCACGTCGGTGCTGTTCGACCCGCCGAAGCCGCGGTTCGGCCGGATCTCCCGCCGGCGCCTGGTCGCCCCGGCCTCGAACCTGGCCTTCGAGCTGCAGGCCCCGGTCTGGCTGATCGAGTCCACCGAGGGCGGCGCCGGCGCCACCGCGTGTTACGCCGACGGCGGCTGCGACGGCCTCGGTTGGGCGGCCGACTGGACCCCGCCCGCCGATCCCGCCGAACTCGCCGCCCACCTCGCGGACTGGAACGAGTACTGCGGCGCGATCGCCGGCAAGGCCGGACTGGCCGATCCCGCCGCGCTGGCCGCCATCCGCAACGACCCCGCGGCGGACGGCACCCGGACCGGCTCGGACGAGCTGCTCCGCCGGCTGTGCGCGCTGGTCGGCGCGCCGCCGGTGGTGGTCGGCCAGTCGCTGTTCCGCCAGGCCGGCCCGGCCGGGCGGGAGTTCACCCGCTTCGAGGCCCGGGGCCACTGAGCCGGCCGGGTCCCTCGCCCGGATGGTCGACCGGGGGCCGGTGCCGTCCGCTCCTCCCGGTCCGTCACGCCCCGTCGCGGAGCACCAGGCCGACCAGCTCGCGTTGGGAGTCGGTCAGTTTCGGGTCCGAGCAGTACACGGTGCGCCCGTCGACGGTGATCTCGTAGTGGAAGCCGTCGGGCACGCCGTAGGAGGGCGCGCGCAGCCCGCCGGCCACCGCCTCGCGGGCCAGCGCGTGGACGTGCGGAGCGTCGGGGCGCTCGGCGGTGTCCAGCTCCGCTCGCA
Organism: Kitasatospora cinereorecta; assembly: GCF_024172095.1. Lineage (GTDB taxonomy): Bacteria > Actinomycetota > Actinomycetes > Streptomycetales > Streptomycetaceae > Kitasatospora > Kitasatospora cinereorecta. Next base: position 1,012,052 of record NZ_JAMZDX010000003.1, read on the forward strand.
CCGCGCGGCCGGCGAAGCCGCCGGTCCGGGTCACCTGGATACGCATGGTTGTCAGTGTGCTACGCAGTGATGGGCTTTGCCGAGGCTTTTCACAGACTCCGCGCCCACCGGACAGCCGTCTCACTGGGTGGAATGGTGGCCGAGTTCACTTCGTGACCCGGGAAGGTCCGGTTACAGTGGACGACATCATGCGTTACGGGCTGCTTCTTCTTAGCTGCCGCGGCGAGGGCCTGTAGTCCCAGACAAGGCCGGCTCCCTCGCCGCGGGGAGTTGTCTTGCGCCCTTTCTCGATGCGGCGCATTCCGTCGGCCGGTCGGTGTCCTTCTCCCGACCACAGCCCGCAATCGACAGGGAAGCCGAGAGTCTCACCCATGACCGAGCAGTCGTCCGTCGCCCGCGCGTTCATCGACCGCCCCACCCCGATCACCGCCGCCTCCGTGCTGCAGAAGCCCTCGGGGATGCCCTTCCACCGCTACGTACCCTTCGGCACCGTCGACCTGCCGGACCGCACCTGGCCGTCCAAGGTCATCACCCAGGCCCCGCGCTGGCTGTCCACCGACCTGCGCGACGGCAACCAGGCGCTGATCGACCCGATGTCGCCGGCCCGCAAGCGCAAGATGTTCGACCTGCTGGTGCGCCTGGGCTACAAGGAGATCGAGGTCGGCTTCCCGTCCTCCGGCGCCACCGACTTCGCCTTCGTCCGCTCCCTGATCGAGGAGGGCGCGATCCCGGAGGACGTCACCATCTCGGTGCTGACCCAGGCCCGTGAGGACCTGATCGAGCGCACCGTGGAGTCGCTGAAGGGCGCCCCCCGGGCCACCGTCCACCTGTACAACGCCACGTCGCCGCTGTTCCGCCGGGTGGTCTTCAAGGGCAGCAAGGACGACATCAAGGCGATCGCCGTGGACGGCACCCGCCTGGTGATGGAGTACGCCGAGAAGATCCTGGGCGACGAGACGGTCTTCGGCTACGAGTACTCGCCGGAGATCTTCATCGACACCGAGCTGGACTTCGCGCTGGAGGTCTGCGAGGCCGTGATGGACGTCTGGCAGCCCGGCGAGGGCCGCGAGATCATTCTGAACCTGCCGACCACCGTCGAGCGCTCCACCCCGAACGTCTACGCCGACAAGATCGAGTGGATGTCGCGGAACCTGTCCCGCCGCGAGTTCGTCTGCCTGTCCACCCACCCGCACAACGACCGCGGTACCGGCGTGGCCTCGGCCGAGCTGGCCATGATGGCCGGCGCCGACCGCGTCGAGGGCTGCCTGTTCGGCCAGGGCGAGCGCACCGGCAACCTGGACCTGGTCAACGTCGGCATGAACCTGTTCTCGCAGGGCGTCGACCCGATGATCGACTTCTCCGACATCGACGAGATCCGCCGCACCGCCGAGTACTGCAACCAGATGCCGGTGCCCGAGCGCCACCCCTACGCCGGCGACCTGGTGTACACCTCCTTCTCCGGCTCGCACCAGGACGCGATCAAGAAGGGCTTCGACGCCCTGGAGGCCGACGCGGCCGCCGCCGGCGTCCCGGTCGGCGAGTACACCTGGGGCGTCCCCTACCTGCCGATCGACCCCAAGGACGTGGGCCGCACCTACGAGGCGGTCATCCGGGTCAACAGCCAGTCCGGCAAGGGCGGCATCGCGTACGTGCTGAAGCACGACCACAAGCTGGACCTGCCGCGCCGGATGCAGATCGAGTTCTCGAAGATCATCCAGGCCAAGACCGACGCCGAGGGCGGCGAGGTCACCCCGGCCGACATCTGGGCCGTCTTCCAGGACGAGTACCTGCCCACCCCGGAGAACCCGTGGGGCCGGATCGCCCTGAGCGGCTCGCGCAGCCTGACCACCGAGGACGGCCGCGACGCGCTGTCCACCGAGGCCGTGGTCGACGGGCAGCCGATCACCCTGACCGGCACCGGCAACGGCCCGGTCTCCGCCTTCGTCAACGCCCTGGCCTCGATCGGCGTGGACGTCCGCGTCCTGGACTACGCCGAGCACGCGCTGAGCGAGGGCGGCGACGCCCAGGCCGCCGCGTACGTCGAGTGTGCGGTCGACGGCAAGGTGCTGTGGGGCGTCGGCATCGACGGCAACACCGTGCTGGCCTCGCTGAAGGCACTGGTCAGCGCCGTCAACCGGGCGCAGCGCGGCTGACCCGTCAGCGGGTCGTACGGCGGACCGTACGACGGGGCCACCCGGGCGGGTGGCCCCGTCGCCGTTCCGGGCCCGGTCCGGGGCCTGCTCGGGTGCTGGTTCCGGCGCCGGCGAGGTCTGACCGAGGTCCGACAGTCGATGTGTCCCGCGTCACAAATTTTCGCATCAGCACCCGTTCGGGGTGCTGACACCCGTCGGCAACCGTGGCAACATCGACGCACCGGATTCGGGGTCGGTGGGACGGCCCCCGGCGTCCGGTCGCGTGACCTGCCCGTTGACGTGCAGGCCGCCTGCCATGTCTGGGGAGTGGCGCCGTGACAGGGTTGTGGGGTGTCCGTCCTCGGTGGCGGACTGACGTTCTCGGTGAATTCTTCTGCCCGGGCTGCGGCGGCGACCGCAACTACCGCCGGCAACACGGCCGGCGGTGGCTGCGGTTGTTCGGTACCCCGGTCCTGCCGCTCGGCCCCGTGATCGGCAGTGTGCAGTGCACCTCCTGCCAGGGCCGGTACGGCACCGACGCACTGGAGCAGCTCACCTCCGTCCGCCTCGCCGCGATGCTGCGGGACGCCCAGTACACGATCGCGCTCGCCGCGCTCGCCGCCGGCGGCACCGCCAGCCGGTCCGGCCGGGACGCCGCGTGCACGGTCATCCGGGAAGCGGGCTTCGACGACTGCGGAGAGGCCCAGGTGCTGGCCGCACTCGCGGCGCTCTCCGGCAGCAGCAGCGGCGAGCCGATGGACGTCGCCACCGAGGGCAGCGGCCTCGCCGTTGAACTCCACGCCGCCCTCGAACCCCTCGCGCCGCACCTTGCCCTCCACGGCCGGGCGCGGCTGCTCACCCAGGGCGCCTGGGTGGCCCTGGCCGACGGCCGGTACCTGCCGCAGGAGCGCGCCGCGCTCGGCGTGGTCGGCCGCTGCCTGAAGCTCTCCGAGGCCCAGGTGGACGCGCTGCTGGAGGCAGCCACCAGCGCGCGCCACTGACCCCCACAGGCCGGGCCCGACTCCCCCCTCCCGGGCCCGCCGTGACCCGCACCGACGGGCGCTCCCCCCACGAGCCCAGGGTGCGGGCTCACGGCTGCCCGCCCACGGCGGTCGCTGCGCCTCCTGCTCGGCTGCTCCGTCTCCTGCCTGGCTGCGGCGGCTGCTCCGCCCCCTGCTCGGTCGCCTGGGCTGTCGTACCCGTGGGCGACAATGGGGGCACCATGAGTCTCTTCCGCGACGACGGCATCGTGCTGCGCACCCAGAAGCTCGGCGAGGCCGACCGGATCATCACCCTGCTGACGCGTCAGCACGGCAAGGTCCGTGCGGTCGCCCGCGGCGTCCGCCGCACCAAGTCGAAGTTCGGCGCCCGGCTGGAGCCGTTCTCCCACGTCGACGTGCAGTTCTTCAGCCGGGGATCCGACCTGGTCGGCCGTACCCTGCCGCTCTGCACCCAGGTGGAGACCATCGCGCCGTACGGGGCGCCGATCGTCTCGGACTACAGCCGCTACACCGCCGGTACCGCGATGCTGGAGACCGCCGAGCGCTTCGCCGAGAACGAGGGCCAGCCGGCCGTCCAGCAGTACCTGCTGCTGGTCGGCGGTCTGCGGACGCTCGCCGCCGGCCTCCACCAGCCGCATCTGGTGCTCGATGCCTTCCTGCTCCGGTCGCTCGCCGTCAACGGGTACGGCGCGAGCTTCACCGACTGCGCCAAGTGCGGCCTGCCGGGACCCAACCGCTTCTTCTCGCTCCAGGCGGGCGGCGTGCTGTGCGGGGACTGCCGGGTGCCCGGAAGTGCCGTACCCTCCCCTGAGACACTGGTACTGCTCGGTGCGTTGCTGTCGGGGGACTGGCAGACGGCCGACGGCTGCGAGCCGCGGTACTGGCGCGAGGGCAGCGGGCTGGTGGCCGCCTATCTGCAGTGGCACCTGGAGCGGGGCATCCGCTCGATGAGATACGTGGAGAAGTGAGCATGGCAGCGCGACGGCTGTTCGGCAGCAAGCAGCGGGCGTACCGCACCCCCGAGCCCCACCCGAGCGGTGCCCGGCCGCCGAAGCTCCCCGGTGAGCTGGTGCCGAACCACGTCGCCGTCGTCATGGACGGCAACGGCCGCTGGGCCAAGGAGCGCGGCCTGCCCCGCACCGAGGGCCACAAGGTCGGCGAGACGGTCGTCCTCGACGTGCTGAAGGGCTGCCTGGAGATCGGGGTCAAGAACCTCTCGCTGTACGCGTTCTCCACCGAGAACTGGAAGCGGTCGCCCGAAGAGGTGAAGTTCCTGATGAACTTCAACAAGGACGTGATCCGCCGCCGCCGCGACGAGATGGACGCCCTCGGCATCCGTATCCGCTGGGTCGGCCGCATGCCCAAGCTGTGGAAGAGCGTGGTCCAGGAGCTCCAGGTCGCCCAGGAGCAGACCAAGAACAACGACGCCATGACGCTGTACTTCTGCGTCAACTACGGCGGCCGGGCCGAGATCGCGGACGCCGCCCAGGCCATCGCCCGCGAGGTGGCGGCGGGTCGACTCGACCCGTCCAAGGTCAACGAGAAGACCTTCGCCCGCTACCTGTACTACCCGGACATGCCGGACGTGGACCTCTTCCTCCGCCCCAGCGGCGAGCAGCGGACCTCCAACTACCTGCCGTGGCAGTCGGCGTACGCCGAGTTCGTGTTCCAGGACGTGCTGTGGCCGGACTTCGACCGTCGCGACCTGTGGCGCGCCTGCGAGCAGTACGCGCGGCGCGACCGGCGCTTCGGCGGCGCGATCCCCAACGAGGTGGCGCCCGAGGTGCCGTCGCAGCGCTGAGCCCGCAGCGTTCGGACGGCGGACGGCGGACAGCGGACGGCCCGGGTCGGATCGACCCGGGCCCCTCGCGTTCCTGCGGTACTTTCTCCGAGCGCTTGCTCAGCCCTGCTTCCGGGCGCACTCGCCGCAGGTGCCGAAGATCTCCAGGGTGTGCGCGATGTCGGTGAACCCGTGCTCGGCGGCGACCGCGTTGGCCCAGCGCTCGACGGCCGGACCCTCGACCTCCACCGTGGCGCCGCAGTGCCGGCAGACCAGGTGGTGGTGGTGACCGCTGCTGCAGCGCCGGTACACGGCCTCGCCGTCGGCCGTCCGGAGCACGTCCACCTCGCCGGCCTCCGCCAGCGACTGCAGGGTGCGGTAGACAGTGGTCAGGCCGACCGAGTCGCCCCGGTGCTTGAGCATGTCGTGCAGTTCCTGAGCGCTGCGAAAGTCCTCGATCTCGTCCAGAACCGCCGCGACGGCGGTGCGCTGCCGAGTCGACCGTGCGCGCGGCGACGGGCCTGCCGTGGTCACCGTGGGTCCTCCTGCTGCTCGAGTGCTGTCGCACATCATTGTGCCAGCCCCGGACTTGTCGAAGGATCCTCCGCGCGGGCCGCTCCACCGTCCGCGCCGGACGCCGTCGCTGTGGTCCGCTGCTCCGGCAGGGCCACGTCGCACACGGCGGGGCCGGTGTCGGCGGCGGCGCGGTGGCGCCGGCGTGCCAGCGGTGTCGCGGCGGCGCTGAGCAGGGCGAAGGCAGCGATGGCGAGCAGCACGATGCTCGGACCCGACGGCAGGTCGGCCTGGTACGAGCCGGCCACGCCGAGCACGGCGACGGTGACGCCCAGGGCGACGGCGGCGGCCTGGGTGGCGGCGAAGGAGCGGGTCAGCTGCTGTGCGGCGGCCACCGGGACCACCATCAGTGCGGAGACCAGCAACAGGCCGACCACCCGCATCGCCACCGTGACGGTGACGGCCGCCATCACGGCCAGCAGCAGGTTCAGCAGCCGGACGGGCAGACCGGTGACGCGGGCGAACTCCTCGTCCTGGCAGATCGCGAAGAGCTGGCGGCGCAGGCCCAGGGTGACCGCGATGACCACGGCGGCGAGCGCGGCGATCACCGTCAGGTCACCCGGGGAGACGGTGAGGATCGAGCCCCACAGGTAGCTCTCCAAGCTGCCGCTGCCAGCCTGGGCGCTCACGCTGACCAGCAGCTTTCCGCAGGCCATGCCGCCGTAGAAGAGCATGGCGAGGGCGATGTCGCCGCGCTGGTTGCCGCGCGAGCGGACCAGTTCCATGACGATCGCGCCGAGCACGCAGACCAGCACCGCCATCCACACCGGGCTGGTCTGGAAGAGGAAGCCGAGGCCGACACCGGTCAGCGCGACGTGGCCGATGCCGTCGCCCATCAGGGCCTGCCGGCGCTGCACCAGGTAGATGCCGACGGCGGGGGCGGTGACGCCCACCAGCACGGCGGCGATCAACGCCCGCTGCATGAAGTCGTACTGGAGCATCTCGATCATGCCAGCAGTCCCTGGGAGGTGCGGTGGTCGTCGGCGTGGGGGTGGACGTGGTCGTGGCCGGGCAGCGCGTGCTGGCCGACGCCCTTCGGCGGGGGACCGTCGTGGGCGACGCAGCCGTCCCGGAGCACCACCGCCCGGTCGATCAGCGGCTCCAGCGGGCCGAGTTCGTGCAGCACCAGCAGGACGGCGCAGCCGCGCTCGACCTCGCGGCGCAGGATGTCGGCCAGCACCTGCTGGCTGTCCACGTCCACGCCGGCCATCGGCTCGTCCATGATCAACAGGTCGGGTCGCGCCACCAGCGCCCGGGCGATCAGCACCCGCTGGTGCTGGCCGCCGGAGAGGTTCGCGACGCCGTCGCCGGCCCGCTCCAGCATGCCGACCGCGGCCAGCGCCCGGTCCACCGCCTCGCGGTCCCGGCGGCGGAACGGCAGCAGGCGGTGCTGGGTCAGCCGCCCGGTGGAGACGACCTCGCGCACGGTGGCCGGCACCCCGCTGGCGGCGGTGGTGCGCTGCGGCACGTACCCGATTCGCTGCCAGGCGCGGAACCGGCCGTACGGGGTGCCGAACAGCTCCAGGTCGCCGTCGTCAAGCGGGACGGAGCCGATGACGCTCTTGACGGTGGTCGACTTGCCCGAGCCGTTGGCGCCCAGGAGGGCGACCACCTCGCCGGGCCGGACGGTCAGGTCGATGCCGCGCAGCACCGGTCGGCCTCCCACGGAGGCGACGGCGTTGCGGAGACGGACCGCCTCCGGCGCGGCACCCTCACCCTGAGGGGGCCGCGCCTGGTCGGAGTCCGCTGCGGAGATGACAGCGCTCATGGTGTTTCGGGTTCCCGTCAGCCGGTGGTGCCAGGGGTGGTCTGGGCGGTGGGCGTCGCCTGCGCGGTGGTCTGCGCGGTGGGGGAGGCTTGCGTCGTGCCCGCGGTGGTCTGGGCGGTGGGGGAGGTCTGTGTCGTGCCCGCGGTGGTCTGGGCGGTGGGGGCGGACCGGGCGCCCAGGGCGGCCTGGAGGTTGGCCAGGTTCTGCTTCATGACCGAGAAGTAGTCGTCCTTGCCCGGGTTCTTCACGCCCTCCAGCGGGTCCAGGACGGCGGTCTTGAGGCCGAGGTCCTTGGCGACCGTGTCGGCGAGCTTCGGGCTGACCAGGGTCTCGAAGAAGATGGTGGTGACGCCGTTGTCCTTGGCGGCCTTCTGGATGGAGGCGAGACGGGCCGGAGTGGGCTCCGCCTCCGGGTCGACGCCGTTGATCGCGATCTGGGTCAGGCCGTAGTGGTCGGCGAGGTAGCCGAAGGCGGCGTGGCTGGTGACGAAGGTCTTCGTCCCGCTGTTCTGCAGGCCGTTCCGGAAGTCCTGGTCGAGCGCGGTGAGCCGGGTGACCAGGTCGTCGGTGTTCTTCTGGTAGTCGGCGGCGTGGGCCGGGTCGGCCTTGGCGAACTCCGCGCCCACGCTCTTGGCGACCGCCGCGTAGCGGCTCGGGTCGAGCCAGATGTGCGGGTCGCCGGTGGTGGCGTCGGCGTGCTCGTGGCCGGCCTCGTCGGTGGTGCCCTCGTCGAGGTGGTGGTCGACCAGCGGGGAGGCGGCGGTCGCGTCGATCACGTGCTTGCCGCCGGCCTGGGCGATCGCCTTGTCGACGGTGGGCTGCAGGCCCTTCAGGTAGATCACCGCGTCGGCCCGCTGGACGGAGGCGACCTGCTTGGCGGTGAGTTCGAGGTCGTGCGGCTCGACGCCGGCCGCGGTGAGATCGGTGACCTTGACGTGCTCGCCACCGATCTGGGTGGCGAGGAACTCCATGGGATAGAACGACGCCACCACGTCCAGCCTGCCGCTGCCGTCCTTGGCGCTGCTGTTGCCGCCGCAGGCGGTGAGCGTGAGCGCGCTGACGAGGACGGTGGCGGCCAGGGCTATGGAGGTGGTGGGGCGACGTCGGATCTTCATGACAACCATTCTCATCTTATGTGGAAATGATTGTCAACTTGCATGTGTGGGGAGTGCGGAATCGATTTGAACCCATGACCCGCATCCCCGGTAACCTGAGGTATTCGGGTGCGTGCAACCAGCCGCGCCCTGACCGTGCCGTCGTGTACCGAGTACCGACGTCGTACCGAAGAGAGCACTGTGGCCGCCGACAAGATCGACACGATTGTCAGCCTGAGCAAGCGCCGTGGCTTCGTCTACCCCTGCAGCGAGATCTACGGCGGCACCCGCGCCGCCTGGGACTACGGTCCGCTGGGTGTCGAGCTCAAGGAGAACATCAAGCGCCTGTGGTGGCGTGCGATGGTCACCGCTCGGGAGGACGTCGTCGGTCTCGACTCCTCGGTGATCCTCGCCCGCGAGGTCTGGGAGGCGTCGGGCCACGTCGCGACCTTCAGCGACCCGCTGACCGAGTGCCTCTCCTGCCACAAGCGCTTCCGCGCCGACCACCTCGAGGAAGCGTACGAGGCCAAGCACGGCAAGCTCCCGGTCAACGGCCTCGCCGACCTCAACTGCCCGAACTGCGGCAACAAGGGCGCCTTCACGGAGCCCAAGGAGTTCTCGGGCATGCTGAAGACGCACCTCGGCGCCTTCAACGAGGGCGACCCGGCCGGTGTGGCCTACCTCCGCCCGGAGACCGCGCAGGGCATCTTCACCAACTTCAAGGCCGTCCAGACCACCTCGCGCAAGAAGCCGCCGTTCGGCATCGCCCAGGTCGGCAAGAGCTTCCGCAACGAGATCACGCCGGGCAACTTCATCTTCCGGACCCGCGAGTTCGAGCAGATGGAGATGGAGTTCTTCGTCAAGCCGGGCGAGGACGAGCAGTGGCACGAGTACTGGCTCGAGCAGCGCTGGAACTGGTACCGCGACCTCGGCCTGCGCGAGGAGAACATGCGCTTCTTCGAGCACCCGAAGGAGAAGCTGTCCCACTACGCCAAGCGCACCGTGGACATCGAGTACCGCTTCAACTTCGGTGGCAGCGAGTTCTCCGAGCTCGAGGGCATCGCCAACCGGACCGACTACGACCTGTCGGTGCACAGCGAGCACTCCGGCCAGGACCTGAAGTACTTCGACCAGGAGTCCGGCGAGCGGTACTTCCCGTACGTCATCGAGCCGGCAGCCGGCCTCAACCGCGCCATGCTGGCTTTCCTGCTCGACGCTTACTTCGAGGACGAGGCCCCCAACGCCAAGGGCCAGATGGAGAAGCGCGTCGGCATGCGCCTCGACCCCCGGCTCGCCCCGGTCAAGGTCGCGGTGCTCCCGCTCTCGCGTAACGCCGACCTCTCCCCGAAGGCCCGTGGCCTCGCCGCCGACCTGCGCCAGGCGTGGAACGTCGAGTTCGACGACGCCGGCGCGATCGGCAAGCGCTACCGCCGACAGGACGAGATCGGCACGCCGTTCTGCGTCACCGTCGACTTCGACACCCTCGAGGACAACGCCGTGACCGTCCGCGAGCGGGACACCATGGCGCAGGAGCGCGTGTCGCTCGACCAGGTGAAGTCGTACCTGGCCGCGCGCCTGATCGGCTGCTGACGACGCCTGCTGCGATGCTCACCGGCTCCCCACCGCCCCGGCGGTGGGGAGCCGGTGGCGTTCGGTGGCGCAGGCGGCGTGGCGGCGCACAGTGCTGGTCATTGGCTCATTGGCGAGCGGGTGATCAAGGTGTTCGGGTCGGCCCGGGGTGCCGCCGGGGCCCGGGACCCGGGGGTACGGGCGCGCGCTGGTAGCGGGCCGGGTGGGAGGGCGTGGCGGCGGGGTAGGGGGGGCGGTGGGGATCCGGCGGGACGGATCAGCGGCGGCCGCGGGAGCGGGGTCGTGCCGGGGCTTCGGTCGGCAGGCCCAATGCGCGGAGGGCGGCGAAGGCGCTTCGGGCGCGGCTCTCGTCGATGCCGTCGACCGCGGCCAGCAGAGCTCCGTACAGGACTGCCTCCCCTCGGATGGCACTGGCGAACGCGCCGACGTCGACCGCGGAGCGCAGGCGGACCACCGCTCCGACCAGTTCGGCGCCCAGGCTCCGATCCAGCACCAGTGCTGTTGCCGCGAGTTCGCCGGTCTGCCGGCCTGCTGCCTGCCGGAGCAGGCTGCGGACGTCTTCCTGGCGGCCCGCCTCGCGCAGCCGGGTCGCCACGTCGGCCAGTTCCGTGGGCGGCGCGGACGCCCACTCCCACAGCAGGGTCTGCGCGTCCGCGGACTCTCCGGCACGCTCCAGCGCGGACAACAGGGTGGGCAGGGCGGCCGCCGGAACGTCCCACATCGCGTGAAACAGTTCCGCCGCCTCGTCGATCAGTCCGCTCTGACGGAGTTCGGCGAGCGTGCCGACCGCCTGCTCGGCGGGCCCGTACGCGGCCGAGCGGGCCAGATAGCCGGATGCTCCCGAAGGACCGTCGGTGCGCAGCAGCTCGATCAGCTGCGCCACCTCCACCGGCGAGAGCGTCACGGCCGCCTGCGCGACGATCGCCGCCGATTCCTGGGCTGCGCCGCGCCGGTGCAGCTCGCTGACGCGCTGGACCAGCGTGCGGAGCTCCCCGAATGTGCGCGTGTGCGGTGGCGGTGGTGGTGGCGGTGCCTGCGCTGCGGAAGGACCGCTTGCCTGTGTGCCGGTGTTGCCGTGCCCCGCACTGACCGGGTGTTTGGGCGTCGGGCTGTCCCGACCGGAGGGCGTCTCCTTGATCCAGCTGAAACGGGCGCCTCGCACGGGGGCTGCCGTCACCGCAGGTACGGTCGGCGCTGTGGTCTCCTCGTAGCTGGTGCCGAACCGCGCGCCGATCGGTCGCCGGCGCTGCTGCGGTGAGGCCGTACCTGCCGGGGTGCTCTCCGTGGCGGGAGGGTGTTGGCCAGTCCCCGTGCCCGTGCCCGTGCCCGTTGCGGACGCGAGGCGGTGGTGATCGGCCTCCGGGCCGGGTTGGCCGGCCGAGAGTCGCTCGGCCTGGAGCCTGTCCTCCATGGCCAGCAACCGGTCGCTCAGCTCCAGGCAGCGGGCGCCGAGTCCCTCTCGCAGGGTTTTGGCCTGGGCGAGTTGACTGAGTAAGTCCGGGTTGGACTGGGGGACGGAGTGACGGTATTCGCCACTCGGTCCGGGTGGTCGGGAGGGGCCGCGGCCCCCCTCGACCGTCAGCGACCCGCCCCTGATCGCCTCCGCCAGCCGCCGCTCCCGTTGCGTCGCGAACTGGCGTGCTCGCAGCAGTTGGTCCAATTCCGCTCGCAGTGATTGGACTTCGGCCGCCGTTGGCCCAAGCTCCTGAATCGTCATCGCGCCCCGCCCCGACCTCTGTGTCGGAGGCTTCCCGACCTGCCTCCGCCATCGACTGATGGACATCCTGTCGTCGCGAGACGGCGGGGACGTTACGGGAGTGAGTCCGGACCTTTTCGAGTTGTGCGCCGATTGTGCTGCTTCGCAAGGAAGTTCGAGTCGTTCGGGGTCGTGCTCGCGGCGGCGAATCCCGGTGCCTGCGCGAGCGTTCCGGTCCTCAGCCGGCTGCCGCGAGCCGAGCGCGAGCCTCCATCAGCGCGAAGCCCAGCAGATTGAGCCCTCGCCACTCCGCAGGGCGGGTCGCCCGATCGTTGTCGGCCGCCAGACCGATGCCCCATACCCGGTCGAGCGGGCTGGCCTCGACCAGAACCCGGTTCGCCGTGCCGAGCAGGTACTCGCGCAGTGCTTCGTCCTGGCCGAACTTGGCCACGTTGCCCCGCACGACCAGGTCGAGGCGCTCGGCGACCCATCGGGTCTCCTCGAAGCCGCGGACCAGACGACCGAGCTTCTTGGCCTCGGCGGGCGTCCTGGCGTTCAGGATGCGCGGGACGATCTCCTCGTCGCCGAAGAGCCGGGCCTTGCCGGCCATCATCCAGTGCTCCGCCGTCGCGTAGTCGACGCCGTCAACGGTGAACGGGGACGGCCACCACTGGCTGAGTGATCCTGCCCCGATCCTTCCGTCCCGCTCCGGCCGGTGACCCCAGAAGAGCAGGTACTTCGGCTGTGCTCCGTCCGCCACCAGAGCGGCGAGCTCCTCGCGCGTACGGACCTCGGTCGGTGTGGTGGGTCGGATCGTCGTCATACCGCCATGGTGTCATCAGGCACTGTCAGCGGGCTTCCAGATTTTTGCTCGTCTGCGCCGGTCGGGACCGGACCGGACTCGTCTGTCGGGACCCGACCGTCGGGGTGCCGGCCGGTCGGGCCGACCGCTTGCCGGGCTGGGGGCGCCCGGCCCCCAGCCGGACTCCGGCTCAGCTCAGCCGAGTTGTGGCGTACACCTCGATGGCGTCCCGCTGGTAGGTAGCCAGGCCGGGGGCGATCGCCTCGTACGCCGCGCGCCACTGCTCGTTGTCCACACAGGCGCGCCCGATCGCCCGGTGCTCCTCCGCGGAGACGGCGTGCATCTCCGCCAGCGCCCGGTACTGCGCGTCGATCTCGGCCTGCACCTCGTCGGCGTCGACGGGACGGCCGGCTGCCATGAGCTCCGCCAGCCGGATCATCTGGGCCGTTCGCTGGCGCTGGCCCGCCTCGACCTCGGCCTCGCTCATCGTGGCGACGCGCTGCTCGGTCGCCTCGGCCAGCTCCGGGAAGTCCCGCAGGCTGTCCTGGTACATCTCGGGTCGAATCCCCTCGAACAGGTTCTCCGGGCGGTTGATGCTGGTCATTGGGTTGCCGTCCTTCCTGGACTGTTCCAGTTCGGCGATCGTGCGGGAGACGGTCTCGGCGAGGCCCTGCAGCCGGTCCCGCTCGGCGAGCAGACGGCTGCGGTGCCCGCGCAGCGCGTCGAGTTCGTCGACCTGCTCGGCCAGGACCCGGCCGATCTCGGTGAGCCCCACACCGAGTTCACGCAGGACGAGGATCTGCTGCAACCGAAGCAGTTGCCGCTCCTCGTAGTAGCGGTACCCATTGCTGCCGATCCATGCCGGCGGCAGGAGGCCGACCTCGTCGTAGTGCCGCAGGGTCCGGGCCGTCACACCCGACATCCGGGCGACCTCCGCCGTGGGCCAAGCCATCGCCGTCTCCCTCACGATGCTCCACCGGGCCGGTGTTTCCGGCCCTGTTCTGGACGGTAGAGGCTGCCGCAGCGGCAGCTTCAACCCCGGTTCCATCGTGCCGTGATCGCCCTCGCGACCACGCCGACTAACCGACCGAGCGGGGGAGCCGCAGGCTGAGGTGGACGATGACCAGGGACCCCGCGGCCTGAAGGGCGAGCACCAGGGCAAGGGCGTGAGCCATCCCGAAGGTCGGGGTGAGCGAGATGAACAGGGTGCCGAGCGTGGCCACACCCAGTGCGAGGCTGGACTGCTGAGTGGTCGCCAGCACACCGCTGCCCACACCCGCCCGCTCCAGCGGCACCCCGGAGAGGACGACTCGGAAGAGCGGCATTCCCACCAGGCCCTGACCGATCCCGGCGAGCGCGACGCCGGGAAGCATCCGCAGGGCCGAGAAGCCTGTCCAGTCGGTCATCACGGTGGTGAACAGGGTCATCAGACCGATGCCCTGAACCACCGCGCCGACGGTGATCACCCGGCTGCCGAAGCGGCCGACCAAGCGAGGACCGGCCAGCGAGGCGGTGAAGTAGCCGACTGCCATCGGGACCAGGGCCCAGCCGGCCGCGATGGGGTCTTCGTGCAGCCCCTGCTGCAGCACCAGGGCGACGACGAACATGAAGCCGCCGAATCCGGTGAAGTAGGGCACGGCCACACCGAGGCCTCGCCGCATCTCCGGAATGCGCAGCAGCGACAGCGGCACGAGCGGGACCCGCCCGGCCCGCTCGGCGGACCGCTCGACGGCGAGGAAGGCCGCGGCGAGCAGCGGGAAGGCGGCCAGCAGCAGCCAGGTCCACAGCGGCCACCCGACGGCCCGCCCCTCCATAAGGGGGACGAAAAGGGCCAGCAGTGAAGCCGTCAGCAGCACTGTGCCGGGGATGTCGATGTCAGCTGCCTGAGGTGCCCGGCTCTCCGGCACGTAGCGCAGGGCCAGCACCGCCGTGAGCAGGGCGAACGGCACGTTCAGCAGGAAGACTGCCCGCCAGCCGGTGCCGAAGAGGTCGGCGGAGACCAGCAACCCGCCGAGCACCTGGCCGATCACCACCGAGATCCCGCCGACGGCGCCGTAGATACCGAGCGCTCGGGCGCGCTGCCGACCGGTGCTGGTGGCGGTGATGGTGGCCAGGACCTGCGGAAGCAGGAGCGCGGCCGATGCGCCCTGGGCGACCCGGGCGGCGACCAGGGTTCCTGCGGTGGGCGCGACACCGCAGACGAGGGAGGTGAGGGCGAAGGCGGCGGCTCCGGCGACGAAGAGCCGCCGGCGTCCGAAGGCGTCGCCCAGTCGTCCGCCGACGACGAGCAGAACGGCGAAGGCAATGCCGTATCCGGCCGCGATGAGCTCCAGGACGGCGGGGCCGGCGACCAGGTCGTGGTCGATGGTCGGCAGCGCGACGTTCACTATGAAGAAGTCAAGCATCGGGAGGAAGGCGCCGAGGAGGACGGTGACCAGGCCGGCCATGCCGAGGTCGGGCGTGGCGGGACGGGCCGGGGCGACGGTCTGCGGGTGCGCAAGTTGTTGGGTCACGGCTACTACGATCCAGGCTCCCTCAACCTGGTACCAGAGAGTGTTTATCCAGGTATAACGACTACCTGGCAATAGGCTCCGAGCTGGAGCATGCTGGGGTCATGGCCACCTCTGTCGATGCGACCGCCCCCTCCGCCGCACGCCGCCACGAACTTGCCGCGTTCCTGCGCAGCCGACGTGAGCGCATCTCGCCCGAACAGGTCGGACTGCCGGCCACCGGGCGCCGCCGCACTCCCGGTCTTCGACGGGAGGAGGTCGCGCATCTCGCCGCGGTCGGGGTCACCTGGTACACGTGGCTGGAGCAGGGACGCGACATCCAGGTGTCCACCCAGGTGCTGGACGCGGTCGCCCGAGCGCTGCTGCTCGACCGGATCGAGCGGGCGCACCTGTTCGTCCTGGCCGGAGCCGAGGATCCGTCACCGGTCAAGGAGTGCGCCACCGTCTCGGCCCCGGTGCGGATGTTGATGGAGCAGCTCGATCCCTTCCCCGCCGCGGTGATCAGCAGCCGGTACGACATCCTGGCGCACAATCGGGCGTACTCCTGGTTGGCCGGCGACCTTGACGCCGTACCGATCGAGGACCGCAACATGCTGCTGATGGTCTTCACGGACACTCCCTTCGCCCGGCATCTGGTGGATCTGGAGGCGGCGAGGGCCGGGGTGGTCGCGCGCTTCCGGGCGGCAATGGCGGACCATGCCGCGGAACCGAGCTGGAAGGCCCTGGTCGGGCGACTCAGGAAGCTTTCTCCCGCCTTCGCCGAGGCCTGGGAACGCCACGAGGTGGCGGCCATGGTCAACGGGCTGAAGCAGTTCGTGCTGCCCGGGACCGGGCTGCTGCAGTTCGAATACACCAACTTCTGGCTCGGTCCGCGCACCGGCACCCGAATGGTGGGGTACGTGCCGCAGGACGAGGCGACCCGTGAGGAGTTGGAGCGGCTCCGGGACGCGGCGGTGGCCGACTGAGCCGCTGGCCCGCCGAGGGACACCGGCCCGCTGAGCGCCAGCGACCAGCAGAGCAGGCCGAGCGGCAGCTCCGCCCCGACGGCCATGACCGTCGCAGCGGCCAGCTCCGTGCCCGGAGCCGCCGATGCCAGGTCGCACAGGGCATCGCCCACCAGCAGGGCGGCGGCGAGAGCCGCTGCCGCGCGGTGCCGACCGTATCCCTGGCGTAGCTGCAGCCCGGCGGTGATCAGCACCGCTGCCTCGACCACATCCAGCACTGCCCAGGCCCGGCCGTCCGGAAAGCTGGCCAGCAGAGCGGCCCAGGGCAGCAGCAGGAATCCGCAGGCAATCAGCAGACGGTGGGGGCCACCCAGCCGAGCGAGCACGGGCCGGAGGTGTTCCACCACGCCTGTCGAGCCTGCACGACCCGCCTCGCCTGTCCGTGCGGAGGCCCGGAGCGCTCGCATCTCTCGGACCGGCCACCGCATCACGGGTGTGCTCACGATGCCCGCCGGGATCGCCGCCGAGCCGAGCCACCGCACGGCGACGTGACCTGCACCCCGTGGAAAGTCCCGTCGACACAGGCGAACCAGAACCGCCCGTCGACCGGGACGACTCGGGCCGCACACCGCCGCCTCCGCACACCTCGTCGGAGGAACGTGACCGTCGGCGGCAGCCCGGACGCCGGCAGTCGCCCCCAGGCAAAAGCGGCCCGGCCGCCCTCGCCCACTCGACCGTGGTGACCACGCAATCGCCCCCCGGCCTGCCGGACTCCACGGAGTAAGCCACCCCTGGCGAGCGCACTCTCGGTCAGGACGTCCACCAGCTCACCCTGCTCGTACACCTCGATCGCACGTCGCCGCCCCCGCGGACGCCGGACCCGGACCAGCCACGGACCGACGGGCGCGAGGAGGTCGACCGACCCCGCTGCCGGATCCATCGGCCAGGAGCCGTGGCGCACCAGGCCGTCGGCTCCGTCGGCAGGGCCGACGCCGTCCGCCGGACTGCCCGACCGAGGGTCCGTCAGGCCACTGTCACCGCAGACCGTGTTTGCGTTCGTGTTCGTATTCGTGTTCGTCATGACGTCAAGACTGGTCAGCGGACGCGGCGATGTCGGTAACCCCAAGATCCGTCTTTGGGGTGTACCTAGCTACACCCCAAAGACGGATGCCGACGCCATGGCAGCCATGATCACGGGACCTCTACGCTGAGCGCCATGATCCAGTCGAACCTCCGCCAGGTCCTCGCACGGAGCGCCGAGCACGCTCCGTGGTCGGACGCTGCCCGACGGGATTCGGTGTTCATCGCGGCAGGCGTCCCGCTCGGCCTGCCCGTGCTGCTCGCGCTGCTCGAACCGAGGAGCTTCTGGCTCCTGGCCGTCCTCTCGGCAGGGTGCCTCGATCTGCTGACGACGGCCCAGCGCAGCCGGCTGCGCAGCCTGCGGGGAGTCGAGGTGCCGAGCCGCCTCCCCGCCGACGCCGGGTGGGCGGCCCGCCTCAGAGCCGGATTCACCTGGCGGCAGGCCGTCTACCACCTCCTCGTGGCCCCGGCCCAGTCACTGCTTGGCGGCGCGCTCCTGGGGCTCTGGGGTGCCGGGCTGGTGCTGGCGACCGTCTTCGGCTGGGCCTGGTTGATGCCACCCGGCAGCCCGCTGCGCTCCGGCTTCGGATGGTCGGTCACCAACGGCTGGATCACCGGTGCGGGTCTACTACTTCTCCTCTTCATGCCGTGGCTGACGGCCGGGTTCGCCGCACTGGAGCTGTGGGCCGCCCGGGCCCTCCTCGGTCCCAACCGGGCCGAGGTCCTGGAGCGCAGGGTGGAGGATCTTGCGGAGAGCCGCGCCGGCGTCGTCGATGCTGCCGACGCCGAGCGCCGCCGCATCGAACGCGACCTGCACGACGGCGCCCAGCAGCGCCTGGTGGCCCTCGCCATGAACCTCGGCCTGGCCCGGCGGACCTTGCGTGACATACCGCCCGAGGCCATGCAGGTCATCATCGAGGCGCACGAAGAGGCCCAGGCTGCCATCGACGAGCTCCGCGATCTGGTCCGCGGCCTGCACCCCGTCGTCCTGGAAGACCGCGGCCTGGACGCAGCCCTCTCCGGTATCGCCGCCCGCAGTCCGGTCCCGGTCCGTCTGAGCGTCGATCTGCCACGACGGATCTCCCCGACCGTGGAAGCAGTCGCCTACTTCACCGTCTCCGAAGCCCTGACCAACGCAGCCAAGCACGCCAAGGCGTCCCGGGTCGACCTCAGCCTCCGCCAGAGCGCCGACCGACTGCACATCACCATCACCGACGACGGCATCGGCGGCGCGGACACCGCCAGAGGCACCGGCCTGATAGGTCTGCGGCGACGCGCCGCATCCGTCGACGGCACCTTGTCCATCACCAGCCCCCGCGGGGGCCCGACCACCATCACCATGGAGCTGCCGTGCGAGCTGTGATCGCGGAGGACTCTGTCCTGCTGAGAGTGGGCCTGGTCAAGGTGCTCGAAGCCGTCGGCTACGAGGTCGCTGCCGCAGTGGGAGATGCCGATGCCCTCCTGACCGCCATCGAGGAGCACCGGCCGCAGGTGGCGGTGATCGACGTCCGGATGCCACCGGGCTTCACCGACGAGGGCGTCCGCGCAGCCCTGGTGATCCGCCGCCAGTGGCCGGAGGTCGCGGTGCTGATGCTCTCCCAGTTCGTCGAGGAGCGTTACGCGGCCGACCTCCTCTCCACCAACACGAGCGGTGTCGGCTACCTGCTCAAGCAACGGGTGGCCAACGTTGACGACTTCGTCGAGGCGCTCCAGCGAGTTGCGGACGGGGGCACGGCGCTCGACCCCGAAGTGGTCGCCCAGCTCCTGCTCCGCAAGGACATCGACCCCCTGCGTCGGCTGACCCCGCGCGAGCGGGACGTGCTGGGGCTGATGGCCGAGGGACGGTCGAACACTGCCATCGCCGAGTCGTTGGTGGTCAGTGACAGCGCAGTCGCCAAACACATCAACTCGATCTTCACCAAGCTCGACCTGCCACCCGCCGACGCCACCCACCGCCGAGTCCTCGCCGTCCTGCGCTATCTGGAGGTGGGGTAGTGGCAGCCGACGAGACCGTTCCCCCGCCCCGCAGCCACACCACCGACAACACGCCAGGCGGCGGGCAGCACCACGACGCGGCCGGCGGCGACCACCATGGCTCCGCCCGAGCGACCGCGCCAGGTCCGTTCCGCAGGTCCACGGCGGGTGGTCCCGACTCCACCGACGCAGCCGCCGAAGTCCGCGACGCCGGCCGCAACGGCTGGCGGACCCTCGGAGTCCTGGTCATCGTCTTCGCCGTCCTGTCCGGTGGTGCAGTCGCCTGGGCCCAGTTGAGCCAGCAGCAAGCCCGCGACGAGCGGACCTACCGCCGAGGAGCCCTCGCCACCGTTGAGGTCGACTCGGGCGCGGCGACGGTGTCCATTCGCGCGGGCAGAGCCGACCAGGTAGTGGTGGACCAGCGGGTCGGATGGTCGCTGCGCCGTCCTTCGGTCTCCCAGCGGCTCGAGAACGACACGCTCAAGATCTCGGTGAGGTGTCCCGCACCGACCGAGGTGATCGGTTGTGCGGTCATGCTCGACATCGAGGTTCCGGCAGATATGGCGGTCCACACCACGAACGGGTCCGGCCGGACCGAGATCCAGCGGCTCACCGGCGACTTCGAGGCTCGGACCGGTTCGGGTCAGCTGGATCTCCAGGGGTTGAGCGGGACGATCTGGGCGAAGGCAGGCTCCGGGCAGATCATCGGTAGTGAGCTGACAGCGGAGCGGACGACGGTGTTCAGCAACTCCGGTTCCCTCACCTTGGGCTACGCCAGGGCTCCCCGATCGGTCACCGCCCGGCTCGCCTCCGGACCACTGATCATCCACCTTCCCGACGATCGGACGACCTACCGCGTCGACCTCACCACCGCGAGTGGCCGGCGCGACGTGGACCCGTCGGTTCCCGGCGCCGACTCCGCCGACGTACTGGACATCGCCGCAGCCTCGGGAACCGTGACCATCGACCGAGGTGACGACGATGGAGGCTGACCGTCCGGGCTCGTACGTCATCGCCCCGTCGAGCCCGGCGCCCAGCCCGCCCACAGATCCTGTGGCCGTCCACTTCGATTCGCCGCCGACCACTCCTTGCTGTGCGGCCTGGGGCACAGCTGACCTCCTCGAAGCGACAGCCGCAGGCCACTGCGCCGCGTGAGGGAGAATGGAGAGTCCCGCACGCCCGCCTTGGGGCCCGCCCCGTTGAGGATCTGCCACGCATGACCGCCACGACCGACGCGCCCTACCCCTCGCCCGCCACCACCACGGCCGCGCCCACCGCCACCACGCCCGCGGCCACCAGCGCCACACCCCCAGCCCCCGCCGAGTTCGCCCCACTGAACATCGGCCCGATGGAGGTCTGGCCGCCCGTCGTCCTCGCGCCCATGGCCGGCATCACCAACGCCCCCTTCCGCACCCTGTGCCGGGAGCAGAGCGGCGGCCGCGGTCTGTACGTGTCGGAGATGATCACCACGCGTGCCCTGGTCGAGCGGAATGCCAAGACCATGCAGTTGATCAAGTTCGACGCGAGTGAGAAGCCGCGTTCGATCCAGCTGTACGGCGTGGACCCGGTGACGGTCGGCCGGGCGGCCCGGATGATCGCGGAGGAGGACCTCGCCGACCACATCGACCTGAACTTCGGCTGCCCGGTCCCCAAGGTGACGCGGAAGGGCGGCGGCTCGGCCCTGCCGTACAAGCGGAACCTGCTGCGCGAGATCCTCCGCGAGGCGGTGGCGAACGCGGGTGCGCTCCCGGTGACGATGAAGATGCGCAAGGGCATCGACGACGATCACCTCACTTTCCTTGACGCGGGCCGGATCGGCGCCGAGGAGGGTGTGGCGGCGATCGCGCTGCACGGTCGTACGGCGGCGCAGCACTACGGCGGTACGGCTGACTGGTCGGCGATCGCCCGGCTGCGGGAGGCGGTGCCGGCGGAGATCCCGGTGCTCGGCAACGGCGACATCTGGTCGGCGGACGACGCGGTGCGGATGATGCGCGAGACGGGTTGCGACGGTGTCGTGGTGGGCCGGGGCTGCCTTGGCCGTCCGTGGCTGTTCAAGGACCTGGTCTCGATCTTCGAGGGCGACGTCGACTACGCGCGGCCGACCTTCTCGTACGTGGCGCGGGCGATGGTCCGGCACGCCCAGCTGCTGGGCGAGTGGCTGGGTGACGAGGCGCGCGGCGTGATCGACTTCCGCAAGCACGTGGCCTGGTACACCAAGGGCTTCTCGGTCGGGTCGGAGCTTCGGGTGAAGCTGGCCGGTGCGTCCTCGCTGGCGGAGCTGGGGGAGACGCTGGCGCTGGTCGACCAGGAGCAGAGCTGGCCGCTCGGGGCGGACGGGCCGCGTGGCCGTACGAGCGGCAACAACCGGGTGGTCCTGCCCGAGGGCTGGTTGGACGATCCGTACGACTGCGCCCGACCGGCCGAAGGTGCCGAATCCGATACATCCGGCGGCTGAGTTGGCCGTAGAGGCAAAATAGCCCTCCCCGACCCCCTCGCCATCTCGGCCCAGCCCTCTTGTCCAATCAGGCCAAGAGGGCTCCTTTTCGGCAGATTTCCATCACTCAGCGCACCCGCCCCATCAGCAGAATGCGACGGATGGCGCAGTTGAGCTACGCCCGACAGTTGAGATGCGCTCGTGACGCTTGCCACATATCGTTGCGATTGACGGTTGGTCAGCGGGGTTCGCCAAGGTGTACAAGTCGGGATCGCTTCCCGAAGGGGCATCGAGGCGGATCGCCGCGGCTGGCTGCAGGAAATCAAGCCGGTGAAACACGGCGGTTCGTCCGCCACTACTCTCTGTCCGGTTCGCGTGATCTTCGCGTGGCCATGCGTTCACTTCTTGAAGACTCCCTAGCGTCAGCCGGACGATTTCGGCAACAGAGGTAAACGCTCTGACGGGCATTCGATCTGTCGGGTCAGCGCCCATTCCGAGGCTCGTACGTGACATTCGTTCCCCTACGCAGCCTTCGAAATGGGTATGTTCTCCGGCGTCAGGGCAACCGTGTGCGAGGAGACCGACCCGTGGCGGCGCAGCAGAAGTTTGTTTACTCCTTCACCGAAGGAAACAAGGACCTCAAGGATCTTCTTGGCGGAAAGGGTGCGAACCTCGCCGAGATGACCAACCTGGGTCTCCCCGTCCCTCCGGGGTTCACCATCACGACCGAGGCCTGCAAGGTCTTCCTGGAGACCGGCAGCGAGCCGTCCTCCCTCCACGAGGAAATCAGCGGCCACCTGGTCGCCCTCGAGAAGCAGATGGGTAAGAAGCTCGGCCAGGCCGACAACCCGCTGCTGGTCTCGGTCCGTTCTGGTGCCAAGTTCTCCATGCCCGGCATGATGGACACCGTCCTGAACATCGGCCTCTCCGACGCGTCGGTGACCGGGCTTGCCGCCCAGTCCGGCAACGAGCGCTTCGCGTGGGACTCCTACCGTCGCCTGGTCCAGATGTTCGGCAAGACCGTGCTGGGCGTCGACGGCGAGCTGTTCGAGGACGCCCTGGACGAGGCCAAGCACGCCAAGGGCACCACCAACGACCTCGACCTCACCGCCGAGGACCTCAAGGCCCTGGTCGACACCTTTAAGGCGATCGTGCGCCGCGAGACCGGCCGCGAGTTCCCGCAGGAGCCGCGCGAGCAGCTCGACCTCGCCATCTACGCGGTCTTCCACTCCTGGAACGGCGACCGGGCCCGCCTGTACCGCCGCCAGGAGCGCATCCCGAACGACCTGGGCACTGCGGTCAACGTCTGCACCATGGTGTTCGGCAACCTCGGCGAGGACTCGGGCACCGGTGTCGCCTTCACCCGCGACCCCTCCACCGGCACCCAGGGCGTCTACGGCGACTACCTGCAGAACGCGCAGGGCGAGGACGTCGTCGCCGGCATCCGCAACACCCTCCCGCTGGCCGACCTCGAGCAGCTGGACAAGAAGTCGTACGACCAGCTGATGTCGATCATGAACACGCTGGAGACGCACTACCGCGACCTCTGCGACATCGAGTTCACCATCGAGCGCGGCAAGCTCTGGATGCTGCAGACCCGCGTCGGCAAGCGCACCGCCGCTGCCGCCTTCCGGATCGCCGTCCAGCTGGTCGACCAGGGCCTGATCGACCTGGACGAGGCGCTGCACCGGGTCACCGGCGGCCAGCTCGCCCAGCTGATGTTCCCGCGCTTCGCGCCCACCTCCGAGACCAAGCCGGTCGCCTACGGCATCGCCGCCTCCCCGGGCGCCGCGGTCGGCAAGGTGGTCTTCGACTCCTACACCGCGGTCAAGTGGTCGCGCTCCGGCGAGCAGGTCATCCTGGTCCGCCGCGAGACCAACCCGGACGACCTCGAGGGCATGATCGCGGCCGAGGGCATCCTGACCTCGCGCGGCGGCAAGACCTCCCACGCGGCCGTGGTCGCCCGCGGCATGGGCAAGACCTGTGTCTGCGGCGCCGAGGAGCTGGAGGTGGACACCAAGAACCGCAAGTTCACCACCGCCGACGGCCAGGTCGTCCACGAGGGCGACGTGGTCTCCATCGACGGCGCCAACGGCAAGGTCTACCTGGGCGAGGTCCCGGTGCTGCCGTCCCCCGTGGTCGAGTACTTCGAGGGCACCCTGCACGCCGGCGCCGACGTCCAGGGCGGGCTGGTCCAGGCCGTGCACCGCCTGATGGCGCACGCCGACACCCGCCGCCGGATGGTCGTGCGCGCCAACGCCGACAACGCCGAGGACGCGAGCCGCGCCCGCCGGTACGGCGCCCAGGGCATCGGCCTGTGCCGCACCGAGCACATGTTCCTCGGTGAGGAGCGCCGCAAGGAGGTCGAGCACCTGATCCTCGCGGACAACGACAAGGACCGCGAGCAGGCCCTGTCCTCCCTGCTGCCGCTGCAGAAGGGCGACTTCCTGGAGCTGTTCCAGGCGATGGACGGCCTCCCGGTCACCGTCCGCCTGCTGGACCCGCCGCTGCACGAGTTCCTCCCCGACATCACCGAGCTGTCGGTGCGCGTCGCCCTCGCCGAGGCCCGCCGGGACCCGAACGAGAACGACCTGCGCCTGCTCCAGGCCGTGCACAAGCTGCACGAGCAGAACCCGATGCTGGGTCTGCGCGGCGTCCGCCTCGGCCTGGTCATCCCCGGCCTGTTCGGGATGCAGGTCCGGGCCATCGCGGAGGCCGCGGCCGAGCGCAAGCTGGCCGGCGGCGACCCGCGCCCCGAGGTGATGATCCCGCTGGTCGGCACCGTCCAGGAGCTGGAGCTGGTCCGCGACGAGTGCGAGCGCGTGCTCGCCGAGGTCTGCGCCTCCACCGGTGTCCAGCTGGACATCAAGCTCGGCACCATGATCGAGCTGCCGCGCGCCGCGGTGACCGCCGGTCAGATCGCCGAGGCCGCGGAGTTCTTCTCCTTCGGCACCAACGACCTGACCCAGACCGTCTGGGGCTTCTCCCGGGACGACGTGGAGGCCTCCTTCTTCACGGCCTACCTGGAGAAGGGCATCTTCGGCGTCAGCCCGTTCGAGACCATCGACCGCGACGGTGTCGGCGCGCTGGTCAAGCTGGCCGCCGAGGCCGGCCGGGCCACCCGCCCGGACCTCAAGCTCGGTGTCTGCGGCGAGCACGGCGGCGACCCGGACTCGGTCCACTTCTTCCACGAGGTGGGGCTGGACTACGTATCCTGCTCCCCCTTCCGGATCCCGGTGGCGCGCCTGGAGGCAGGCCGCGCCGCCATCGAGACGGCGGGCAGCGACTCGCGCTGACACGAAGCAGCGCGGTCCCATCGTTGCCCGCATCCCCTCCGCAGGGGAGGGGCGTGCGGCGGAGCTCGGCGCAGGAGAGCCGCCGTACGTAGCAGTCGGGGCGGGAACGGACAATGGCGTCCGTTCCCGCCCCGGCGGCGTTCCACCCCGTGATGCCCTGCCCCGCCCCGGCGGCGTTCCACCCGGTGGTGTCCGCCCCCCGGCGGCGTTCTGCGCCGCTCCGGGCGCCGAACCGGCATGCTGGGGGCCATGAGTAGCCGCCCCCGCCGCACCGACCGGGACCGCCCCCGTTCCCGCCGCACCGCCCGGACCGTCCTCGCGACGCTCGTCGCCGCCCTCACGGCCAGTGCCGCGCTGACCGGGTGTGGCAGCTCGGGCGGTTCCGCTGCAGCCGGCACCGCGGCCACCGCGAAGGGCACCACGCCGAATGCCACGGCGGGCCGGTCCGCCAGCGGGGCGCCCAAACCGTCCCCGCCCGCGAAGCCCTCGTCTCCGTCCGGCTGGGTGCCGACCAACACCGCGCTCGCGGATGTCTGCCGCAGCAAGCTCCCCGACCAGGCCCGGGACACCCTCACCCTGATCGCCAAGGGCGGCCCATATCCGTACCGCTCCGACGGCATCGTCTTCGAGAACCGGGAGAGCCGGCTTCCGCGCCAGTCCACCGGCTACTACCACGAGTACACCGTGGTCACCCCGGGCTCCGACGACCGGGGAACCCGACGGGTGGTCACCGGCAGCGCCGGCGAGCAGTACTGGACGGGCGACCACTACGCCAGCTTCCAGGAGATCGACTCCCGCTGCTGAACACCCCGGCCCCACCCGCGGCGGCACGACATCCTCGGTGGGGGCGGCGTCGGCAGGTCGACATGATCGCGTCCATGCCGATCTTCACCGGTGCGACCGCCAGGTCCCGGACGTCGAGGCGCTGCGCCGCCACCTCGGGCTCGACCGGTTCGACCTGCTGGCCCATTCGGCCGGTGCGGGCCTGGCCACCCACTACGCGGCGGCTCACCCCGAGCGGACGGGCCGGCTGGCCCTGATCGCCCCGAGCGCACAGGTCATCGGCATCCCGCGGAGGCCGACGCCGTCCACCACTCCGCGGGCGCCTACGACCCGCCGGCGACCCGCACCGTCCTGGCCACTCGCCGCCCCCGTGCTGGTCCTCGCGGCCGAGCTGAACGGGCAGCCCCTCGCCGCGAGTGGCGGCCGAACCGGCCGCGGCCTTCCCGGTCGGCAGCTGCCTGGTCCGGCCCGGTGCCGGGCACTTCCCGTGGCTCGACGATCCGGCCCGCTTTGTCCGGACAGTCGCGGAATTCCATGGCGGCTGACGTCGACGGCTGCGATGCTCGGGCGCAATGACCCCGACAAACCACCCCCTTCCGACCGAGCACACAACGACACGAGCGACCACTCGACCGACCACCGGGCCGACCACTCGACCGACCACCCGCCCCGCCATCTGACTGCGGCCCTCGACTCCCTCCGGGGACTCTCCGTCGCCGACGCGCTCGGCGCTCAGGTCTTCGTCCCCGTGAACCGCCGTCACCTGGCCGCCCGTCAGGCTCCGCCCGGGCCGTGGCCATGGACGGACGACACCGAGATGGCCTGCTCCGTCCACGCCGCGGTCGGCGAACGCGGCACCGTCGACACCTTCGACCTCACCCACGCCTTCGCCCGCCGGCACGACTTCGACCGCGGCTACGGACCGGCCGCCAACCGGCTGCTCCGGCTGATCCGCGAGGGCGGTGACGCGGTCCGACTGGCGTCCGAACTCTTCGACGGCCAGGGCTCGTACGGCAACGGCGCCGCGATGCGGGTCGCGCCGCTCGGCGCCGCGTACGCTGCCGACCCGGCGGCGGTCGTCGGGCCCGCCGCCGCGACCGCCGTGATCACCCACACCCACCCGCAGGCGGTGGACGGTGCGATCGCTGTGGCGGTGGCCGCGGCCTACGCCGTTCGGGCCCGTACCGAGGACCTGGGCGGCGGTCCGGCCGGATTCCTCGGCCTGGTCGGCGGGCTGACGCCGCGTGGGGTGGTCAGGGACGCCATCGTCGAGGCCGCCCGGCTGCTGGACGCGGGGGCGGACGCCGACAGCGTCGCCCGGCTGCTGGGCAACGGGAGCCGGGTCAGCGCCCTCGACACCGTCCCGTTCGCACTCTGGGCGGCGGCCCGGCACCTGGACGACTACCCGACCGCGATCTGGGAGACCGTGTCGGTCGGCGGGGACGTCGACACCACCGCTGCCATCGTCGGCGGCATCGTCTCCGCCCGGACCGGCACCGACGGCATCCCGGCCGCCTGGCTCGCCGCCCGCGAACCGTTGCCCGACTGGGCCGTCCCGGCGCCCGGCGGCGTCACCGGTCCGGCAGGTCGGCGGCCGATCGAACTGCCCCGCCCGCTCCCGGTGCCCGACGGACAGTGCTGGACGGACGCGGACTGGCAGCGGATCCGTACGGGCGGATCGCATCGCGACTGGGTCGCGCAGACCGCCGAGGGCGTGATCCACCTGCACCACAGCGGGACCGGCCACGAGCTGCTGGCGGTACGGGTACAGCCCACCCGCGGGGGTTGGCGGCCCGTCTCGGCCGCGTACGAGGCCCACCCGGGCCGTTTCGACGGCGACCCGGCCGCACTCGCCGGGCGACTCCTCGCCGACCTATAAAGCCGACCTATAAAGCCGACCTGTGAAGCCGGCCTCTGAACGCCGGCCTCGGCGCGCCGACCGCTGAACGCCGACCGCTGTACGCCGACCTCCCGGCATCCGCGAACGGCGAGCCCCCGTGGAGCACGCCGACCGCCGGCCGGTCCAGATGGCCGGCCGGCGGTGCGGCTCAGACGGTGATCAGTGAGCCGCCGTGTCTAAGACACTCCTTGTTGAGCGGCGCCGGGTCCGGCGCGCTGGGGGAGGTGGCGGCGGCGATCCGCAGCTCGATGATGTCGCGGACGGCCGGCCACTCCTCGTCCAGGATCGAGTAGAACGCGGTCGACCGGACGACCCCGTCCAGCCCGCGTGAGTGGGCCCGGCGGACGCCCTCGGAGGTGGCGCCGAGCCGCTCGATCGCGGCCCGCGAGCGGGTGTTGCGGGCGTCGGCGCGCAGCGAGATGCGCTGCACCCCCCACGCCTCGAAGGCGTGCCGCAGCATGAGCAGCTTGGCCTCGGTGTTGATGCCGGTGCCCTGCGCGCGCGGGGAGAGCCAGGTGTTGCCGATCTCGGCGGCGTCCGGCACGGCTTCCAGCGGGTCGCCGTGGGGCACGCCGGGAGTCGGCGGCCACACCAGCGGGCCCTGCCAGTAGTCGAGCTCCAGGAACCGGGTCGAGCCGACCACCCGGTTGTCGGCAACGCTCACCGTCGCGAAGGGCAGTGACCGGCCGGCCGCCTGATCGGCCAGGGCACGCGCGATGTAGTCCCGGGCGGCTTCCAAGCCGTGCGGGACGGGGGTGAAGGCGTAGGTCGTACGGTCCTCAGCGCCTGCCTCGGCCAGGGCCGGGGCGTGGTGCTCGGCGAGGGGCTCCAGCCGCACGGCGCGGCCGTAGAGGGTGACGGGTACGGGCACGGATCCTTCGGTCCTTCGACGGTCGTCGGGGCCCACGTGCCGGGGTTGCGGCGCGAGGGCTGTGGTCGTTCGCCCCG
Source organism: Kitasatospora cinereorecta (assembly GCF_024172095.1). Taxonomy (GTDB): domain Bacteria; phylum Actinomycetota; class Actinomycetes; order Streptomycetales; family Streptomycetaceae; genus Kitasatospora; species Kitasatospora cinereorecta. Next base: position 1,040,357 of record NZ_JAMZDX010000003.1, read on the forward strand.
GTCTCGGACCGGCCGGCCGCACGGCTACGCCCGAGGCTGGGACGTGCGGTGGGTCGGCGGCCCGGAGGCGGGCAGCGCGGTGCCGGAACGGACACGGGTCGACGGACCGGTCCGGCGGGATGAGCGAGGGGACAGTGTGCGTCCGCGAGATGGCCGAGAGAGGAACGAGATCACGAAGGGAAGCAGGCGGCCAAGTGAAGGCAAGGTGCGCAGAGAGTGGCTGGCCGCACATCGGACCGGGACGTGGCCGACGCCGTGACAGACGGCGTCGCGACGACGCGTCGATGCGAGGCAGCGAGAGGACGATACCCGCAAGAAGGCAATGCGTCACTTCGCGGCGCGCCATCGGGGGCGCGCGGGGCTTCCGGGCACGCCGCGGATCGTTCGATTGCGGCCGGAATGGTCGGTTCCGATCCGGCTGACACGCCCCCGACCTGCGGCTTCCGGGGGAGGTGAGAGGATTCGAGGGACGGGGTGAAGACTCTGGCGGGGACGGGAATGTCGGCGGCCTCCGCCACGCTGGACTGAGCAGGTCCGCGGACAGGGCGGATCCGAGACGACGACGAGACGGGAACGGGGTTGGGTGCGCTGTGCGTGATCCCAAGGAGCTGTACGAGCTGGAGCGACAGGGCGTGACCGCGCTGGCGGCCGCGCGGGCCGCCGCCGAGTCCGACAGCGGTCCGGTGCTGCTCTACCACTTCGAGGGCTTCATGGACGCCGGCGAGGCCGGCGGCCAGGTGGTCACCCACCTGCTGGAGCACGGCTCGCCCCAGGTGGTGGCCCGGTTCGACCACGACCGTCTGGTGGACTACCGCGCCCGCCGCCCCGCGATGACCTTCGATCGGGAGAGCTGGACGGCCTACGACCCGCCGGAGATCCTGCTCCAGTTGGTGCACGACTCGGTCGGCGCGCCCTTCCTGGTGCTCACCGGTCCGGAGCCGGACACCGAGTGGGAGCTGTTCGCGGCGGCCGTCGCCGAGCTGGTCGAGCGCTTCGAGGTGCGGCTGGCGGTCGACTTCCACGGCATCCCGATGGGCGTGCCGCACACCCGTCCGGTCGGCCTGACCCCGCACGGCACCCGCCTCGACCTCGCTCCGGGCCACCCGAAGTGGTTCGACCAGGCCCAGGTGCCCGGCAGCGCCCAGGCGCTGCTGGAGTACCGGCTCGCCGAGGCCGGCCACGACGTGCTCGGGTTCGCCGTCCACGTGCCGCACTACATCGCCCGCTCCGCCTACCCGGCCGCGGCCGTCACCATCCTGGAGTCGGTCCAGTCGGCCACCGGGCTGGTGCTGCCCGGCACCGAGCTGCGCCGCAAGGTGGACGAGGTCTACGCGGACATCGAGGACCAGCTGGCCCAGGGCGACGGCGAGCTGCGGTCCGCGATCCAGGGCATGGAGGGCCAGTACGACGCGGTCTCCGGCGCGGTGAGCCGGGAGAGCCTGCTCGCTGAGACCGCCGACCTGCCCTCGGCGGACGAGCTGGGCCGGCGGTTCGAGGAGTTCCTCGCCGAGCACGAGCGCGACACCGAGTAGGTGCGGCGCACGGGGCTGCTGGCCGCGGCGGCGCTGATCTGCCTGGCCGGGTGCAGCGGGGGAAGCGGGGGAGGGGCGGCGCAGCGGCCTGCGTCCGCCGAGCAGCCGGGCGAACCGACCGCGTCGAGCACACCAGCCGGCCTGAGCGGCCCGTACGTGGCGCTCGGCGACTCGTACACCTCGGGGCTGCGGATCCCGCCGCAGGTGGGGACGGTGCCGGGGTGCGGCCGCTCGGGGGCGGACTACCCCTCCCTGGTGGCCGGACGGCTGCATGTGACGTCCTTCACGGATGTGAGTTGCAGCGGCGCCACGACCACCGACCTGGCCTCCCCGCAGCGGACCGGCGACGGCACCAACCCGCCGCAGCTGGACGCGCTGTCGGCGGACACCGGGCTGGTCACGGTCGGGATCGGCGGCAACGACGCGGGCTTCCTGGCCGTGGTCGGCCGCTGCGCGGTCGAGAACGTCCGGCACACCCTCGCCGGTGCCGGCGCGTCCACTGGCGGAGGCGGCGGCGGCCAGGCGCCGTGCCGCAGCTACTACACCGACGGCGCGGGCCGCGGCGAGGTGGGGCGCAAGGTCGACACGGCCGGTGAGCGGCTGGGTGCGGCGGTGGCCGAGATCCGGCGCCGCGCGCCGCAGGCCAGGGTGTACGTGGTGGGCTATCCAGCCCTGCTGCCGGCCGATCCGGCGAGCTGCGCGGCGACGCTGGGTGCCGGCATGGCCCCCGGTGACGTGGCGTTCCTGAGCGAGCAGGAGCAGCGGCTCAATTCGGTGCTCAGGCAGCGGGCGGAGGCCGCCGGGGCGGTGTTCGTCGACACCTACAGCGGCTCCCGCGGCCACGACATGTGTGCGGGCGCGGCCACCCGCTGGCTGGAGCCGCCGCAGCCGGCGGCCGGGCTGGCGGCGCTCCATCCGAACGAGCGGGGCGCGGCGGCGATGGCCGAGGCCGTCCTGGCCGCCGTCGCGCACTGACCCCTACCGACTTCCCGCCTACGACCCCGACGGCCCCGGCCGCGGTGTCAGGGCAGGCAACCGCAGCGGGGCCGTCGGGGAGTCGGGGTGTCGGGGTGTCGTGGAGCCGGCGGGGACCCGGGCCGGGCGTCAGACCTCGGCGAGCCGGACGGCGTACACCGGGATCCGCACCGACTCGTCGTCCAGGCACTCGCCGGTCTCCAGGTCGAAGCGGTGCTTGAGCAGCGGCGAGGCCACGTACACCCGGCCGTCCGCGGTGGAGCCGAGCAGGCCGCGGGAGAGCACGTACGCGCCGGTGAACGGGTCGCGGTTGGCGGTGGCGTGGATCCGGTCCCGGGCGTCCCGGAAGACGGCGGCCTGGCGGCCGTCGGGCAGCAGGACGGCGACGCCCCGGCCGGGCAGGAGGAGGTCCAGGTCGCAGACGGCGGTCCAGCCGCGGCCGGCGAGCAGTTCGATCCGGGTCTGTACGGCGACGGTGGTCATCGGGCGTCCTCCAGGATCGACGCGGTGGCGCGGGCAGCGACGCGGGCGTTGTCGGGGTCGTTGTCGGGGTCGAGGGCGGCCAGCAGCTCCTCCTCGGTGGCGAGCAGCACCAGGTCGGGCTTGATCTGGTCGCGCTCGGGGGTGAAGCGGATGCTGGGGTCGGGTACCCCGGGGGCGTTGACGAAGGAGACGAAGCGGGCCAGGCGCTCGGGGTCGGCGAGGGTGGCGGCCCACTCGTCCTGGTAGTCGTCGACGTGGTGGCTCATCAGTTCCTCCAGGTCGGCGGCGATGCCGAGCGAGTCGTGGACGACCACGTCCCGGACGTGGTCCAGGCCGCCCTCGATCCGCTCCAGCCAGGTGGAGGTGCGCTCCAGCCGGTCGGCGGTGCGGATGTAGAACATCAGGAAGCGGTCGATGAGCCTGATCAGCTGCTCGTCGTCCAGGTCCTGGGCGAGCAGGTCGGCGTGGCGGGGGGTGGCGCCGCCGTTGCCGCCGACGTACAGGTTCCAGCCGTTGGAGGTGGCGATCACCCCGAAGTCCTTGCCGCGGGCCTCCGCGCACTCGCGGGCGCAGCCGGAGACGGCGGACTTGAGCTTGTGCGGGGAGCGCAGGCCGCGGTAGCGCAGCTCCAGCAGGATCGCCATGCCGACCGAGTCCTGCACGCCGTACCGGCACCAGGTGGAGCCGACGCAGGACTTCACGGTGCGCAGCGACTTGCCGTACGCGTGGCCGGACTCGAAGCCCGCCGCGACCAGCCGGCTCCAGATCTGCGGGAGCTGGTCGACGCTGGCGCCGAAGAGGTCGATCCGCTGACCGCCGGTGATCTTCGTGTAGAGGCCGAAGTCGCGGGCCACCTCGCCGATCACGATCAGCTTGTCGGGGGTGATCTCGCCGCCCGGGATGCGCGGCACCACCGAGTAGGAGCCGTTCTTCTGCAGGTTGGCCAGGAAGTGGTCGTTGGTGTCCTGCAGGGCGGCCTGCTCGCCGTCCAGGATGTGGCCGGAGGCCTCCAGCTCGGGGGCGAGCGAGGCGATGATCGAGCCGACGGTCGGCTTGCAGACCTCGCAGCCCTCGGCGTCCTGGCCGACCCGGCCGTGCTTGGCCAGCAGCTCCCGGTGGGTCGCGATCCGCTTCACCCGGACGATCTCGTACAGCTCGGCCCGGGTGTAGGCGAAGCACGGGCACAGGCCCTTGTCGACCTCGACGCCGCTGGCCTCCAGCTCCTCGCTGACGATCGAGCCGAGCAGCTTCAGGCAGGAACCGCAGCCGCTGCCCGCCTTGGTGCAGGTCTTCACCTCGGGCACCGTGGTGCAGCTGTGCTCGGTGACGGCGGCCCGGACCTGCCCCTTGGTGACGTTGTGGCAGTTGCAGACGACCGCGTCGTCCGGCAGCGCCGAGCCGCCGAGCGAGACCGGCGCGGCCAGGCCGGCCGGCAGCACCAGGGACTCGGCCGGGACGGGCAGCGGCTTGCCGGTGCCGGCCAGCGGGCGCAGCGAGGCGTAGGCCTCGGCGTCGCCGACCAGGATGCCGCCGAGCAGCGCCCCCTCGGAGGTGACCACCAGCTTCTTGTAGACGCCCGCGCGGGAGTCGGAGTAGACCACGTCGAGGGCGCCCGGGGTGGTGGCGAAGGCGTCGCCGAAGCTGGCCACGTCCACGCCGAGCAGCTTGAGCTTGGTGGACAGGTCGGCGCCGGTGAACGGCTGGGCCGACTGCGCGGCCAGCTGCCGGGCCACCGTCTGGGCCATCTCGTAGCCGGGCGCGACCAGGCCGTACACCCGGCCGTCGACCGCCATGGCGCACTCGCCGATGGCGAACACGTTCGGGTCGGAGGTCAGGCAGAACTCGTCGACGGCGATGCCGCCGCGCTCGCCGACGGTCAGTCCGCAGTCGCGGGCCAGCTGGTCGCGGGGGCGGACGCCGGCCGAGAAGACCACCAGCTCGGTGTCGAGCCGCGACCCGTCGGTGAACTGCATGCCGACTGCGGTGCCGTCCTGCGAGACCTCCACCGCCTTGGTGCCGACGCCGGTGTGCACCACCACGCCCATCTCCTCGATGGTGCGGCGCAGCGCCTCCCCGCCGCCCTCGTCCACCTGCACCGGCATCAGCCGGGGGGCGAACTCGACCACGTGGGTCTCCAGGCCCAGGCCGCGCAGCGCGCCGGCCGCCTCCAGGCCGAGCAGGCCGCCGCCGACCACGGCGCCGACCCGGGCGCCGGCCGCGTACCGCTCGATCGCCTGCAGGTCCTCGATGGTGCGGTAGACGAAGCAGCCCTCGGCGTCCTTGCCGTCCACCGGCGGTACGAACGGGTACGAGCCGGTGGCCAGTACCAGGGTGTCGTACCCGATGGTGTGTCCGGCGGCGGTGGTGACGGTCTTCGCCGCCCGGTCGACGGCGACCGCGGGGGAGGACAGGTGCAGCTCGTAGCCGTGCTTGTCGGTGAAGCCCTCCTCGGCGAGCAGCAGGTCCTCGGGGCTCCTGCCAGAGAAGTACGAGGTCAGCGCGACCCGGTCGTACGCGGGCCGGGGCTCTTCGGCGAGGACGACGACCCGGTAGCGGTCGGCGGCCCCCGCGTCGGCCAGGGCCTCCAGGAAGCGGTGGCCGACCATGCCGTACCCGACCAGGAGCAGCGTGGGCTTGGGGGTGGTCATCGGGCTGGTGTTCATCGGGATGGCCCTCCGGTGGTCGAGCTCTGCGTGGTGAGCAGGTGGAGCGGATGCGCTGACAGGGCCTCGTCGCCCTCCCAGGTGCCGGCGATCGTGCCGACCGTGTCCAGGTCGCCGAGCAGGACGCCGCCGACCAGGCGGTCACCGCCCTGCTCGTCGCGGCGGACGATCACCTTGCGGTAGGTGCCGCGGCTGGCGTCGGCCAGCCGGACCACCCGGTCCGCGGGCCCGGCCGGGGCGGTCACCCCGAACGCCGCCAGGTCCAGCGGCGATCCGCCGTTGAGGGTGAGCCGGGTGAGCAGCCGGCTGCCGGGGTACGCGGCGTCCTCGCCGCCCAGCACCCGGGCCAGCACGTCGGCCTGGGCCAGCGCCGGGCCGGCCAGGCCGTACAGCACGCCGCGGTGCTCGGCGCAGTCGCCGACCGCGTGGATGTGCGGGTCGTCGGTGGTGAGCCGGTCGTCGACGACGACGCCCCGGCGCACCGTCAGTCCGGCCGCCTCGGCCAGGTTGGTCCGCGGGCGGACCCCGACGGCGACCACCAGCAGTTGGGCCTCCAGTCGGAAGCCGTCCGCCAGTTCGACGCCGGTCACCCGGCGCCCGCCGTCGGTCAGCACCGAGCGGACCCGGCACTCGGTGTGCACCTCGACCCCGAGCTCGGCCAGGTGCCCGGCGAGCAGCCGGGCGGCCTCCTCGTCGAGGTGGCGCTCCATCAGGTGCTCGCCCTGGTGGGCCAGCACCACGGACACCCCGCGGGCGGCCAGCGCCCGGGCCGCGCTCACCCCGAGCAGGCCGCCGCCGACCACCACCGCCTGCCGGACCTCCGGCAGGTAGGCGTCCACGTCGGCGCAGTCGGCCATGGTCCGGAAGGCGAAGACACCGTCCGGCAGCCGGTGGCGCTCCCGCCCGGTCAGCCGGTCGTCGAACAGGCCGCGCAGCGCCGGCAGCACCGGGTTCGACCCGGTCGCCAGCACCAGGTCGCCGTAGCCGACCGCGGAGCCGTCGTCGCACAGCACCCGCCGCTCGGCCCGGTCGATCCGCACCACCCGGGCGGTGCGCCGCTCGACCCGGTCCGGCAGCGCGGCCAGCGCCGCCACCTCCGCCGGGAAGCGGCCCGCCAGCACCTCCGCCAGCAGCACCCGGTTGTACGGCCGGTGCTCCTCCTCGCCGAGCAGCAGCACCTCCCGCCCGCGCCCGGCGGCCTGCTGGGCGACCCGGTGGCCGGCCATCCCGCCGCCCACCACCACTACCCGCGTCTCGGTCGCTGTCATGCCCCCGAGCATGGTCGGCGGGTGTTTCCCGCCAGGTGCCCCGCTGTTTCACCACCGGAACTTCGGCCTCAGCGCGCCCGCCGGGCGGCTGTGAGCGGCCCGGGCGCCTCAGTCCGCCGCCTCCACGCGGTCAGTCCGCCGCCTCCACGCGGACCGCGCACGCCTTGAACTCGGGCATCCGCGAGACCGGGTCGAGGGCCGGATTGGTGTGGCGGTTGGCATTGGCCTCGCCGGGCCAGTGGAAGGGCATGAAGACGGTGTCGGGGCGGATCGCGGCGGTCAGCCGGGCGGGGGTGACGGTCCGTCCGCGGCGGCTCACCACCGCGACCCGGTCCCCCTCCCGCACCCCGAGGCGCTCGGCGAGCACCGGGTGCAGCTCCACGAACGCGCCGGGCGCGGCCTGGTTCAGTGCTTCGACCCGGCGGGTCTGCGCGCCGGACTGGTACTGCGCCAGCACCCGTCCGGTGGTCAGCCGCAGCGGGTAGTCGGTGTCCGGCTCCTCGGCGGCCGGCCGGTGCTGGACGGCGGTGAACCTGGCCCGTCCGTCCGGGGTGGCGAAACGGTCCAGGAACAGCCGCGGGGTGCCCGGATGGTCCGGCTCCGGGCAGGGCCAGAACACCCCGTCCTCCGCCGCGATCCGCGGGTAGCTGATCCCCGCGTAGTCCGCCGCCCCGCCGGCCGACGCCCGGCGCAGCTCCTCGAACACCTCCTCCGGCTCGGTCGGGAAGCCCTCCGGACGGCCGAGGCGCTCGGCCAGAGCGCGCAGCACCTCCAGGTCGCTGCGCACGCCCTCCGGCGGGTCCACCGCCTTGCGCCGCAGGACGACCCGTCCCTCCAGGTTGGTCATCGTCCCGGTCTCCTCGGCCCACTGGGTCACCGGCAGCACCACGTCCGCCAGCTCCGCCGTCTCCGACAGCACCACGTCGCTGACCGCCAGGAAGTCCAGCGACCCCAGCCGCTCCGCGATCCGGGTCGAGCTCGGCGCCGAGACCACCGGGTTGGAACCCATCAGCAGCAGCGCCCGCACCTCGCCGCCGAGCGACTCCAGCAGCTCGTACGCGCTGCGCCCCGGGCCGGGCAGGGAGTCCGGGTCGACCCCCCAGACCGCGGCCACGTGGGCGCGCGCCGCCGGGTCGTCCAGCTTGCGGTAGCCGGGCAGCTGGTCCGCCTTCTGGCCGTGCTCCCGGCCGCCCTGGCCGTTGCCCTGGCCGGTGAGGCAGCCGTAACCCGCGTACGGGCGGCCCGCGTTGCCGGTGGCCAGGCACAGGTTGATCCAGGCGCTGACCGTGTCGGTGCCCTTCGCCTGCTGCTCCGGCCCGCGCGCGGTCAGCACCATCCCGGTCGGCGCCCCGCAGAACAGCCGCACCGCCTCGCGCAGCTGCGGCAGCGGCACGCCGGTCACCGCCTCCACGTGCTCCGGCCAGTGCGCCATCGCCGCGTCCCGCGTCTCGGGCCAGCCCGTGGTCCGCTGCGCGATGAACTCCTCGTCGGTGCGGCCGTCCGCGACCACCAGGTGCAGCATGCCGAGCGCGAGTGCCAGATCGGTGCCGGGACGCGGCGCCAGGTGCAGGTCGGCCAGTTCCGCCGTCCGGGTGCGCCGGGGGTCGACGACGATCAACCGGCCCCCGTTCTCCTTGAGTTCCCGCAGGTAGCGGACGAACGGCGGCATCGTCTCGGCCGGGTTGCCGCCGACCAGGATCACGCACCCCGCCCGCGGGATGTCCGCCACCGGGAACGGGAGCCCGCGGTCCACCCCGAACGCCCGGATGCCGCCGGCCGCTGCCGAGGACATGCAGAACCGGCCGTTGTAGTCGATCGCCGACGTCCCCAGCACCACCCGGGCGAACTTCCCCAGCGCGTACGCCTTCTCATTGGTCAGCCCGCCACCGCCGAACACCCCGACCGCGTCCCGCCCGTACCGCTCGGCGGTCCCGGCCAGCCCGGCCGCGATCCGGTCCAGCGCCTGCGGCCACGACGCCGGACGGAGCTCCCCGTCCACCCGCACCAGCGGCGACGTCAGCCGCGCGCCCGGCGCCAGCACCGCCGCCGCACTCGCGCCCTTCCCGCACAGCGCCCCCTGGTTCACCGGGAACGCCGGCCGCTCCACCACCGTCACCGGCACCGGACCGTCGGCGGGTCGCAGGCCCATCCCGCACTGCAGCGCACAGTAGGGACAGTGGGTCTCGGTGGCGTCGCTCATACCGCCACCCTGCAAGCACCCTGTTTCACCCCCTTGGCCCGCACGTTACGTCCCCCGCACACCCGCCTCACGGACCGGCGGCCGAGGTGTGAGTTCTCCTCCAGGGGCTCGGGGAACCGCGACGCCCACCCCGGGACGGGCTGCTCACCCCCCACCCACCCCACCCCGTGAGCCACGGGAAACCACCCGTGACGCCCGGGCAACCACCCCGAAACAGCCCCCCGCCACGCTGATCACATGACCGTGACCCCCCTCGACGCCCCGCCCCGAACGCCCCGCGAGGCCCGCGAGGCTCGCGCGGTCCACGAGGCCCGCCACCCGACGCTGGTGCTCGTCGCCCACGGCTCGCGCGACCCCGCCGCCGGGGCCGAGATCCGCCGCCTGCTCGCCGCCGTCCGCCGGGCCGCCCCCGAGCTGGACGTCCGCCTCGCCCACCTGGGCCTCAATGCCCCGCTGCTCCCCGACGTCCTGGACGCCCTCACCGGCCCCGCCGTCCTGGTCCCGCTGCTTCTCAGCCGCGGCTACCACGTCAAGGTGGACATCCCGGCCGCGCTCGCCGCCGCCCCCCACCTGGACGCGGTGCTCGCCCCGCCGCTCGGACCGGACCCGCTGCTCACCGAGGCCCTGTACGCCCGCCTCGCCGAAGCCGGGTGGTCCGGCCAGCCGGTGGTGCTCGCTGCCTCCGGCTCCCGGGACCCGCAGGCCGCCGCCGACACCGATGCCCAGGCCGTCCTGCTCGCCGCCCGCCTCGGCGTCCCCGTCCGCCCCGGCTACGTGGCCGCCGGTGGTCCAGGCGTCGCCGCCCAGGTCGCCGCCCTCGCCGCTGAGGGCCACCCCGAGGTCGCCGTGGCCGGCTACTTCACCGCACCGGGCGACTTCGCCCGCCTCGCGGCCGCCGCCGGCGCGGGTCTCGCGTCGTCGCCGCTCGGTGCCCACCCGCTGCTCGCCCGCCTGGTCCTCGACCGCTACCGGGCCCACGCCCGCCCCCGCGCCCTCCGCCGGGCCGCCTGACCCCGCCAGGCGGCCCGTCCGGTACCCCGCTGCCCCCCTGCGGCCGAGCCGCCGTCGGATCGCTGTCACACCGCTGTCACCGCGGCCGTACGAACGGGGGCCCCGGGCTCCCCGAGCGGTTCGGTCGGCAGGTCGCGTCGGCCGCGCAGCGGCGAGAACCAGAGGATCAGCGCCGCCAGCGGTACGCCCGCGCACAGCACCCACATCGCCGGCCGCACTCCCAGCCAGTCGCCCAGCAGCCCGCCGGCCAGCGCCCCGACCGGCACCGCGCCGAAGTTGAGCACCGCGCCGCTGGCCGACAGCCGCCCGAGCAGCTCCGGCGGGCAGTACCGCTGCTGGAAGGTCGACTTGATGACATTCCCGGCGACCACGCCGGCCGAGACCCCGAAGCCGCCGAGGACGTAGTACAGGAGCCCGGCGCCGCCGGAGGTCAGCGGGATGAGCACGGCGACGGCCGGCAGCGTCAGTTCGAAGCAGAGCATGGCCCGTGCGGTGCCCATCCGGGCGGCCACCCGGCGGGCCACCGCCGCGCCGGCGACCCCGCCGGTGGAGGCGACCGCGACCACCGCGCCGACCGCGCCCTCGGGCAGGCCGACCTCGCGGATCAGGAAGACCACCAGCAGGGTCTGGTAGCCGGTCAGCATCACGTTCGAGGCGGCGCCGAACAGGGTGAAGGTGCGGAACCAGGCGTTCCCGGCGACCAGGCGCAGCCCCTCGCCGATCTCGGTGCGCAGCGAGCGCCGCGGCCGGGCGGGGCGCTCGGGCTCGCGGTACCCGATCCGTCCGGTGCACCACAGGGAGAGGACGAAGGTGCAGGTGTTGGCGAGCAGGCCGTTGACCGGTCCGGTCAGCTGGGCGATCAGGCCGCCGGAGCCGAGGCCGACGATGCCGGCGGCGGAGGCGCTGCCGTGCAGCTTGGCGTTCCCCTCGGCCTGGTCGGCCGGGTCCAGCAGCCGTGGCAGGTAGGCGGTGTACGCGGTCTGGAAGAAGACGCCGGCCGTACCGGTGGCCAGGGCGACCGCCAGCAGCTGGGCCATGGTGAGGACGCCGGCGCGGGCGGCCAGCGGGACGGTGGCGAAGAGCAGCAGCGAGGCGGCGGTGGCGGTGAGCATGATCGGACGGCTGCGCAGCCGGTCCACCCACACGCCCGCGGGCAGGCCGACGAGCAGCCAGGGCAGCCAGCCGGCGGCGCCGAGCAGGCCGACCTGGACGGTGGAGGCGTGCAGGGCGGTGACGGCGATCAGGGGTAACGCCAGTCCGGTGACGGCGGAACCGAACTTGTTGGCGGTCTCGCCGGTCCACAGCAGCCGGAAGTCGCGGTGGCGGCGCAGCAGCGAGGCGGCGGGGGCGGTGCCGGTGCCGGTGCTCATGTCCGGTCGGGCGCTCATGCCGGGTCGGGTGCTCATGTCCGGTCGGGGTCCTTTCGGGGGAGGGCCTGGATCTGGACGACGACCGGACGGGCGGCCGGGTCGGGCTCGACGTCCGGGTCGGGGGTGTGGCGTTCCACGACGGCCGTCAGCTCCGCGTTGAGGGCGGTCAGCTGGGCGGGCGTCAGGCGCAGGTTGGTCCACGCGGTGGTGGTGCCGACGCCCCGCCACTCCTCGGGCCACTCGGCGGCCATCGAGTCGGCGACCCGCTGGAACTGGGTGCGCAGCAGCTCGCCGAGGTAGACCGAGAGCGCCTCCCGGGAGCCGGGGTCGCGGTCGAAGTCGGTGGTGCTGAGCACGTTGGCCGCGCCGGCCGCCCGCCACCAGCGCTCGCGCCGGGTGCCGCGGTCCGGCTCCTCGGTGATGAAGCCGTGTTCGGCGAGGTGGCGCAGGTGCCAGCTGATGGTGCCGGTCGACTCGCCGAGGCGGTCGGAGAGCCGGGCGGAGGTGGCGGGGCCGCGCTCGCGCAGCTCGTCCAGGATCCGCATCCGCAGCGGGTGGGCGAGGCCGCGCAGGCTCTTGGCGTCGATCCGGCGGCGGGGCTCGGGGCGGGGCTCGGGACGGGGTTCTTCGGGGCGGTGCTCGGTCATGGCCCCACCCTAGAGTGCAGAGGACTCTCTGCATAGGAATCTCTGCAGAGAACTCTCTGCATCATGGAAAATCCACCCGCCCGCGAAGCGTCCGTGGGAGAGTCGCCGCGTGACCCGACTGGCCGACGCCCTGCGCTTCCTCACCGAGCTGATCGCCTGGATCGCCACCCCCTGGGCGCTGGCCGCGCACTCCGTGCCGCTGGCCGTCCTCTCCGTCCTGGTGCTGATCGGCCTGCCCACCGTCTTCGCCACCCCGGGCGACAAGAAGCAGGTGATCGTCCCCGTCCCGGGCGTCGCCACCATCGGTCTGGTCCTGCTCCAGCTGGCCGCGGCCGTCCTGGCCGCCTGGGCCGTCTGGCCGGCCTGGGCCGCCCTCGCCACCACCGTGCTCGCCGCCGCCTGCCTGATCACCGAGCAGCCCCGCTGGCGCCGCCTGGCCGCCACCCGGAGTTAGCGCGGCGCACGGTGCAATGTCGGCCACCGGGCGTACGGTGAGTGACATATGAACGCCACCGGCCCGCACGCCACCACCCCGCACGCCACCACCCCGCACGCCACCACCCCGCACGCCACCGCCCCGTACGCCGCCTTCCCGTACGACCCGCAGGCCGAGGCCCGCTGGGTGCCCGAGCCGGACAAGCGGCCCGGCCGCACCGCGTTCCAGCGCGACCGCGCCCGGGTGCTGCACTCCGCCGCGCTGCGCCGGCTGGCCGGCACCACGCAGGTGGTCGCCCCGATGCGCAGCGACTTCCCGCGGACCCGGCTCACCCACTCCCTGGAGTGCGCCCAGGTCGGCCGCGAACTCGGCGCCGCGCTCGGCTGCGACCCGGACCTGGTGGAGACCGGCTGCCTGGCCCACGACATCGGCCACCCGCCGTTCGGCCACACCGGCGAGGAGGCCCTCGACCAGGCGGCCCAGGCGTGCGGCGGCTTCGAGGGCAACGCCCAGTCGCTGCGCATCCTGACCCGGCTGGAGCCCAAGCGCTTCGCCCCGCTGGACGAGGAGCCCGTCCGGCTCGCCCCCTGGCCGGGCCGCAGCGTCGGCCTCAACCTGAGCCGCGCCGCGCTGGACGCCGCCACCAAGTACCCGTGGGCGCGCGGCGAGCACCCCACCGACCCCGGCTCCACCAAGTACGGCGTGTACGGCGACGACCTGCCGGTCTTCCGCTGGCTGCGCACCGGCGCGCCGGACGGCCGCAAGTGCTTCGAGGCCACCGTCATGGACTGGTCGGACGACGTCGCCTACTCCACCCACGACGTCGAGGACGGCCTGCAGGCCGGCCACATCGACCCGGCCGCGCTGCGCTCCGCCGAGGAGCGCGCCGAACTCTTCAAGGTCGCCGAGCGGTACGCCCCCGACGCCTCCGCCGAGGAGTTCTCCCAGGCGCTCGACGGGCTCCAGGCCCAGGAGTGGTGGCCGCGCGGCTACGACGGCACGGCCCGGGCCCGGGCCGGCCTCAAGGACCTCACCAGCCAGCTGATCGGCCGGTTCTGCCTGGCCGCCGAGCAGGCCACCCGGGCCCGCTACGGCCCCGGCCGGCTCAGCCGGTACGCCGCCGAGCTGGTCGTCCCGCGCGGGGTCCGGCTGGAGTGCGCGGTGCTCAAGGCGGTCGCCGTCCGGTACGTGATGCAGCGCGACGAGCAGGCCCAGCTGCGCTCCCGCCAGCGGATCGTGATCGCCGAGCTGGCCGAGGTGCTGCTGCGCGACGCCCCGTACGGACTGGACCCGGTCTTCGCCGCGCTCTACGAGGAGGCGGAGGACGACCGGGCCGCGCTGCGCAGCGTGATCGACCAGATCGCCACCCTGACCGACGCCTCGGCGCTGGCGCTGCACGCCCGGCTCGTCGGCGGGGTCGCGTAGGATTCCCAAGGTGGCTGGTCGGATCCGGGATGAAGACGTGCAGGCGGTGCGCCAGGCGCTGCCCATCGACGCGGTGGTCGGCGACTACGTCCAGCTGGCGAACGGCGGCGGTGCGCAGCTGAAGGGCGTCTGCCCGTTCCACGACGAGAAGTCGGCCTCTTTCTACGTTCACCCGGGCAAGGGCGTCTACCACTGCTTCGGCTGCGGCGAGAGCGGCGACACGATCTCCTTCCTGATGAAGATCGAGCACTGCTCCTTCGCCGAGGCGGTCGAGCGGATGGCCGCCCAGGCCGGCATCACCCTGCGCTACGAGGAGGGCGGCTACAGCCCCCGCCACCAGCAGGGCGAGCGGACCCGGCTGGTCGAGGCGCACAAGGTGGCCGCCGCCTGGTTCCAGGAGCAGCTCGGCTCGCCGGAGGCGGAGATCGGCCGCCGCTTCCTGGCCGAGCGCGGCTTCGACGAGGCCGCGGCCGCGCACTTCGGCGTCGGCTACGCGCCGGTGGGCTGGGAGCACCTGGTCCGCTACCTGCGCGGCAAGGGCTTCAGCGACAAGGAGATCTCGGTCGGCGGCCTGGCCTCCCAGGGCCAGCGCGGCGGCCTGATCGACCGCTTCCGCGGCCGGCTGGTCTGGCCGATCCGGGACAGCGCCGGCGACGTGGTCGGCTTCGGTGCCCGCCGGCTGCGCGAGGACGACAACGGCCCCAAGTACCTCAACACCCCCGAGACGCCGATCTACAAGAAGTCCAACGTCCTCTACGGCATCGACCTGGCCCGCAAGGAGATCGCCAAGTCCGGCCGGGCGGTGGTGGTCGAGGGGTACACCGATGTGATGGCCTGCCACCTGGCCGGGGTCACCACGGCGGTGGCGACCTGCGGTACCGCCTTCGGCGAGGACCACATCAAGATCATCCGTCGGCTGCTGATGGACACCTCCACCTACCGTGGTGAGACGGTCTTCACCTTCGACGGCGACGCCGCCGGTCAGAAGGCCGCCCTGCGCGCCTTCGAGGACGACCAGAAGTTCGCCGCCCGCACCTCCATCGCGATCACCCCGGGCGGCATGGACCCGTGCGAGCTGCGCCTGGCCAAGGGCGACGACGCGGTCCGCGAGCTGATCGAGAACCCGGTCCCGCTGTTCGAGTTCGCCCTCCGCTCGGCGGTCGACCGGCACCGGGTGGACACCGCCGAGGGCCGCGCCGCCGCCCTGGAGGAGGCCGCCCAGATCATCGTCAAGATCAAGGACCGCTCGATCCAGCACGAGTACGCCGTCCAGCTGGCCGGCATGCTGGGCATCCTGGACGAGCAGTTCGTGGTCCGCCGGATCTCCCAACTGGCCCGCTGGCAGCGCGAGAACGAGAAGAACGGCGCCCAGCGCCCCGGCCTGCGGCGGCCCGAGACCGCCCCGGTCCCGGCCCAGCCCGCGGCCCGGCCCGCCTTCCGGCTCAACCCGCGCGACCCCGCCCAGTTCGTCGAGCGCGAGCTGCTGAAGCTCGCCCTCCAGCACCCCGAGCTGGTCAGCCCGGCCTTCGACCAGTACGGCGAGGACGAGTTCCCCACCCCGCCCTACCAGGCCGTCCGCCGGGCCATCGGCCGGGCCGGCGGCACCGCGTACGGCGCCGCCCTGCCCGACTTCACCGGCACCGTCCGCGAGGTCTGTCCGGACGATCAGGTCCGCGGTCTGGTCACCGAGTTGACGGTGGAGCCGATCCGCACCCGGCGCCGCGCGGACGAGATCTACGCCGGAGAGTTCCTGGTCAAGCTCCGTCTGCAGGCCGTCGACCGCCGCATCGAGGAGGCCCGGACCTACCTCCACCGGCTCGGCGCCCGGGCCACCGAGGAGCAGCGGGTCGCCGTCCAGGGCGAGCTGTACGCACTCCAGCAGTACAAGGAGATGCTCAAGAGCCGCGGGGCGGCCGCGCTGTAGCCTCCGGGCCCGATGTGGCGTAACCCACACGGGTGGGTATCCCAGTCGGTGTGGCGCGGCGGCCCCCAACGTCGCGCGCGGCCCCTGGAGGGATGCCCGTGGAGCTAGCCGCTGTACGCCAACCCCAGGCCGTCGGCGCCGAGGACGGCCCTGCCCGCGTGCCGGACCGACCGGTCGACGGCGTCGACCCGGCCACCGGCTTCGAGCCGGAACCGGACCTCGGCCCCGACCTCGATCCGGACCTCGATCCGGGTCCCGACCTCGCGTCAGGCCCCTTGCCCGACCTCGATGCTGACGCTGCCTCCGATCCCGCCGCCGACGCCGAGCCCGGGGTGCCCGCCGCGAGATCCGGGCCCCGCCGGTCCGGGGCGGCCCTGGACGAGGGCACCGGCCCCGCCGCCGACCTGCTGCGCCAGTACCTGCGGGAGATCGGCCGGGTCCGCCTGCTCACCGCCGCGGAGGAGGTCGAACTCGCCCGCCAGATCGAAGCCGGACTGTTCGCCGAGGCCGCCCTCGACCACGCCGACGAACTCGGCGGGCGCCTCACCGACGACCTCGACCACCTGGTGGTCCTCGGCCGGATCGCCAAACGGCGGCTGATCGAGGCCAACCTCCGCCTGGTGGTCTCGGTGGCCAAGCGCTATGTCGGCCGCGGCCTGACCCTGCTCGACCTGATCCAGGAGGGCAACCTCGGCCTGATCCGCGCCGTCGAGAAGTTCGACTACACCCGCGGCTACAAGTTCTCCACCTACGCCACCTGGTGGATCCGGCAGGCGATGAGCCGGGCGCTGGCCGACCAGGCCCGCACCATCCGGGTCCCGGTCCACGTGGTCGAGCTGATCAACCGGGTTCTGCGGGTGCAGCGCTCGCTGCTCCAGGAACGCGGGTACGAGCCGACCGCCGCCGAGGTCGGCGAGGTGCTCCAGCTACTGCCGGAGCGGGTCCGGGAGATCCTCCGGCTGGCCCAGGAGCCGGTGTCGCTGCACACCCCGGTCGGCGAGGAGGAGGACGTGGCGCTCGGCGACCTGATCGAGGACGCCGACGCCGCCTCACCGGCCGAGACCGCCGCCTTCCTGCTGCTGCGCGAACACCTGGACGCCGTGCTGGCCACCCTGGGCGAGCGGGAGCGGCAGGTGGTCCAGCTGCGCTACGGGCTCGACGACGGCCGTCCGCGCACCCTGGAGGAGATCGGGCACCTCTTCGGCGTCACCCGGGAGCGGATCCGCCAGATCGAGGCCAAGACGCTGGCCAAGCTGCGCGGACACGCCTTCGCCGACCAGCTGCGCGGCTACCTGGACTGAGCGGCCGCCGCGATCCGCGCGGGGCTGCCGCGGCCGGCGTCAGCCCTTGGTCTCCGGGTGCATCTGCTCGCGGACCGCGGCGAACTGCTGGCGCACCGCGTTGCCCACCGCCAGGTCGTGCTCCTGGTCCGGCGCCAGCACCGTGGTGTCGGGCAGCTCCCAGCGCGGCGGCTCGGGGGTGCCCGCCAGCGACCAGGCGGCCTGCCGGGCGGCGCCGCGGGCCGCGTGGTCGCCGGCCGGCGGGATCACCACCGGCTTGCCGAACAGCAGCGGCGCGATCTCCCGGACGGCCGGCAGCCGGCCCGCCGCGCCGAGCAGGAACACCCGCTCCACCGCGACCCCGTGCGAGCGCAGCACGTCGAGCGCGTCGGCGACGTTGCAGAGCATCCCCTCGACGGCGGCCCGGGCCAGGTGCTGCGGGGCCATCGACTCGGCCCGCATACCGGTCAGGGTGCCCGCCGCGTGCGGCAGCTTCGGGGTCCGCTCGCCGTCCAGGTACGGCAGCAGCACCATGCCGTACGAGCCCGGCGAGGACTGCAGGGCGAGCGTGCTCAGGCCCTCCAGGTCGGTGCCCAGCATCGCGGCGGTGGAGCGCAGCACCTGCGCCGCGTTCAGGGTGGCCACCATCGGCAGGTGGCGGCCGGTCGCGTCGGCGAAGGAGGAGACCAGGCCGGTCGGGTCGACCACCGCGCGGTCGTGCACCGCGAAGATCGTCCCGTTGCCGCCGATCGACACCACCGCGTCGCCCACGTTCAGGCCGAGGCCCAGCGAGGCGGCCATGTTCTCGCCGGTGCCGGCCGAGATCAGCAGGCCCTCGGGGGTGTGCCCGGCCGGCTCGGCGGGGCCCAGCACGTCCGGCACCCGCAGCTCGTGGCCGACCGCCAGTTTGATCAGGTCCTGCCGGTACTCGCCGGTCACCGGAGACCAGTAGCCGGTGCCGGAGGCGTCGCCGCGGTCGGTGGTGCGCCGCTTGGGGCTGCCCAGCAGTTGCGAGACCAGCCAGTCGTGGGGGAGCAGCACCTCGGCGATCCGCTTGGCCGAGGCCGGCTCGAACTCGGCCAGCCAGCGCAGCTTGGCGATGGTGTACGTCGGGCCGGGGACGGCGCCGATCGCCTCCACCCACGGCTGCGGCCCGCCGAGCGCGTCCAGCAGGGCGGCGGCCGCGCCGGCCGAGCGCGGGTCGTTCCACAGCAGCGCGGGGCGGACCAGCACCCCGCCCGCGTCCAGGCCGATCAGTCCGTGCTGCTGAGCGGACACGCCGATGGCCGTGACGCCCTCCAGCAGACCCCCGGTGGCGGCGTCGCCGAGCGAGTGCAGCCAGATCTGCGGGTCGATCTCGGTGGTCCTCGCGTCCTCGCCCTCGGGCAGCGGATGGGGCGCCCGGCCCTGCCGCAGAACGGCGCCGGTCTCGGCGTCGCACGCGACGATCCGGGTGCGAGTGGTGGAGCTGTCGATGCCCGCGACGATGGCCATGGCGAGATCATGCCTCAGCCGGTGGCGGCCATGGGCCCGGCCGCCGCAAGTGTTGCCCAGTCGGTACTGGAACCAACCCGGCCGGACCCAGGGTCGCCGCCGCTCGGCCTCACGGGCGCAGCGTGCCCCAGTCGTCGTTCTCGGCCGCCCGGTGGGTGAAGTACGGGACCCGGTCGGTCACCGCGTTCGGCAGCCGGTCGCCGACCCTGTCGGCCACCGCCCCGGCCGCCCGCCCGGCGACCGCGCCGGCCTGCTGCCGGGCCTTGCCGGCGGCGTCCTGGACCTTCGGGTTCTCCTTGAGCTGCCGGGCCGCGGCGGCGATCTGCTCGTACCGCTGCCGGCCGGCCCGGGCGCCCAGGACGTAGCCGATCCCGACGCCCACGATCAACGTCACCTTCCACATGCTCGGGTTCCACCCTTCCTAGCGCCTGCGCGCGCTCCTCGTGGCGTCGCGCGACTCCGTGCCGACTTGCCCTACCCGCCCCGCCGGGCCGTGAACCGCCCCGCGGGTGGCGGGCCGGGGCCGGGCGGCGCCCGGCCGGGTCGCCGTGCACCAGCATCCTCGCAGCGCCGCCCCGGCGCGCGCGGGGCGCGCCGAGCGGAGGCCACCGCGGGTGACCGCGCGAAAGCGATTGGCGGACCACCCCCCTGAGTGCGCTAATGTATGTCCCGCAGCGAGCGCCGAGCGGTCGGGGAAGCCCCCGGGAGCGAGGCGGTCGGGCGGATGATCAATCCTCCATAGCTCAATTGGCAGAGCAGCCGACTGTTAATCGGCAGGTTATTGGTTCGAGTCCAATTGGAGGAGCTCAATCCCCCATAGCTCAATTGGCAGAGCAGCCGACTGTTAATCGGCAGGTTATTGGTTCGAGTCCAATTGGGGGAGCTTCACCGGAACGTGCGGTGAGCTGCATAGAGCGAAGGCCCTTCGGCGCGACCGAGGGGCCTTCGTGTTTTCCGCCCCGGTTTTCCGCCCCGGATCCTTTCCCGATTCCTCTCCCAGGGTCACGACGTGGCCTCGCGGTAAACGGCGGCGACGCGGTCGTCGAAGGTGATGCTGTACGAGGTGTCGGGCGTCAGACCGCCCTCCTCGTGGCCGCCGATGACGCCGACCAGCCGGTCGCCGCCGGTGACCCAGGGGCTGCCGCTGGTGCCGTCGGTGTAGCCCGCGCAGTCGAAGCGCTCCTGGGTGGGGCTGAGCGAGGTGGTGCGGGCCAGGCAGGAGACCGGTTCGGCGCTCTCGTTCGGGTAGCCGGTCACGGTCACCTCGAGTCCGAAGCCGAGCCCGGTCGCGAGCCGGTTGGCGCCCACCGCGTCCTCGATCCGCCGCCCGCCGACCTCGCCGACGGTGAGGAACGCCACGTCGTAGTCCGGGTCCTCATCGTCCGCCCACCGCGGGTCCACGACGACCGAGGTGACCGGCCAACTCCCGTACGGTGCCTGCCGGTCGCGGTAGCCGGGGGCGAACACCAGGCCGTCCTCCGTCCCGCGCTCCGCGGTGTGCACGCAGTGCGCCGCGGTGACCAGCAGGTTGTGCCCCGGGCTGGCGACCACGCTGGCGGTGCACATCCGGGGCCCGTCCAGCCGCCCCTTGAACAGCGCGCCGACCCGCTTGCCCGCCGCGTCCGCGGGTGCGGGGCCGGCGGTCGGCCGGGCGGCCTGCTCCGGGTGCCCGCCGGTCACCGCGCAGCCTGCGGTCAGCACGACGGTCGCGACGGCCACCACGACGGCCGGGGCGGGCGCGGAGCGCCACTGGCGGGGGAGGGCGGCGGGGCGGCGCCGGGGCCGGGCCATGGAGTGGTCTCGCTTCCGTATCCACAGGTGCCGCCGCTGTGGCGGACGGGCAGCACGATACCGGGACGGGCCGTCAGGACCCTGTGGTGGCCTGCTGGTAGAGCGCCTGCACCTGGTCGCCGAAATAGCTGGAGTAGGACGTATCGGGGGTGTCCCCGCCCTCCTGGTAGCCACCGATCACCCCGACCACCGTGCCGGTGTGCGTCGCCGGGTCCAGGTCGGTGACCCAGGGGCTGCCGCTGGTGCCGCCGGTGTAGTCGGGGCAGTCGATCCGCAACTGGGTGGGGCTCTGCTCGGTCGTGTTGTTGGCGCAGGTGATCGGGGCGTCCCCGCTGCTCGGGTAGCCGGTCACCTTGACCGGCAGCTGGTAGCCGCGGTCGGTGCCCAGCTTGTTGGCGCCGAGCACCTGCTGCACCTGCTGCCCGTTGAGCGGCTGGACGGTGGCGAAGGCCACGTCCATGTCCTGGTTGCCGCTGCTCTCCCAGCTCGGATCGACGGTGACCGTCCCGAGCTGCCACACCCCGTTGGGGGTGTCGCCGTCGCGGTAGCCCGGCACGAAGACCAGGTCGCCGCGGGTCCGGGCGCCCGCGCCCGGGTCGGCCAGGCAGTGCGCGGCGGTGACGATCAGGTTCCGTCCCGGGCTGTCCACCACGCTCGCGGTGCAGAAGTGGTCGCCGTCCGCGCCGGACGTGAACACCGCGCCGACCAGGCTGTTCAGCGGGGTCGCCTTCGCGGTGCGGGTGGTGCCGCCGTGCCGGGCCACCGCGGCCTTCAGCCGGTCCTTGGTCCATCCGTGCGCGGACGCCCCGCCGGAGGTGCCGTTCCCGGTGGTACTCGCGCCGGACGCCCCGCCCGGGGTGCTCCCGGACGTCCCGCCCGACGAACCGCACCCCGCCACCGAGCCCGCCAGCGCCACCGCCAGGACCGCGTACCCGACCCGCCTCACACCGCCACCGCCCTCGCCCGGACCGACTCGATCAAGCTTCGCCGGGCCGGTCGGGCGCCGCCACCGGGGCAGCCGGGGGGCGTACCCGGATGCGCCCCCGGCGCGCACCGGGGCTGATCGACCGGCTATGCTGCCGGAGGCGGCCCTGAGGGGCCGTCTGCTGCTGCCGGGGCCGACTCGTCGACCCGGCGGATGCCGAGTCCGGGGGGCGGTAGCTCAGCCGGTTAGAGCAGGGGACTCATAATCCCTTGGTCGTGGGTTCGAGTCCCACCCGCCCCACCTCGGCCGATCCCCACGCGTAGGCTAGCGCCACCCCGTGCCGGAAGCGCGCAGCGCCACGGCGGAGTCCCCGGGGAATCCTCCGAGCGGCCCGCCGGGAACCCGCTCGACGAAGGCGCGTTCGTGTGCCAATCTGTGCCGCGACACGCCGTACCGGGGGGAACAACACACCATGCGCCTGCG
Organism: Kitasatospora cinereorecta; assembly: GCF_024172095.1. Classification (GTDB taxonomy): domain Bacteria; phylum Actinomycetota; class Actinomycetes; order Streptomycetales; family Streptomycetaceae; genus Kitasatospora; species Kitasatospora cinereorecta. Next base: position 1,062,264 of record NZ_JAMZDX010000003.1, read on the forward strand.
CCAGTCCGCCGCGCTCATTGCAGCTGCAGCCACCTCTGTGCTGGGCTTGCCGGTCGCGGCTCATGCGGCTGCTGCCGGGGGCACGCTGTACGTCGACAACTCCTCCGCCTCGTGCGCGGACGCCGGCGGTGGCGCGGCGGACCGGCCCTACTGCACGATCTCCGCCGCCGCGGCGGCGGTGCAGCCGGGGCAGACCGTCCTGGTGAAGGACGGCGGGGCGCACTACCGGGAGTCGGTACGGGTCACCCGGTCGGGGACGCGGGAGCTGCCGATCACCTTCCTCGGACTGACGGCGCCGACGGGCGGCAAGTCGGCGGTGGCGCCCGACGCGGAGGTCAGTGCCTTCGAGCTGACGGGTGTGCACGACGTGGTGGTGCGGAACTTCGCCACCGCCCGGTACGCACCGCCCGGCACTGCGCCGCTCGTGAGCGTCACCGATTCGTCGCGGATCACGCTGGACCGGTTCTGGTTCGGCACGGGCGCGCCCGGGGTGCCCGCCGTGCGGATCTCGGGCGCCGGTGACCACGTGACGGTCGGACGGAGCTACTTCTCGACCGGCTCCGGCGGAGTGAGCGTGGCGGCCGGGGCCCGGTCCTCGCTGATCACCGGCAACGACTTCAACCACGCCGCGACCGCCTCGGTCACCGCCACCGACGCGCCGGACACCGCGATCACGTACAACACCATCGGCTTCTCGTGCGGCGAGAGCGTGCGGATCGACGGGGCCTCGCCGGGCGCCGTCGTGGAGAACAACGTGATCACCGCGCAGCACGCGGGCGCCATCCACCCCCCGGGGAGCGGGCCGGCCGACGCGGTGTGCACCACGGCGGCCAACGGGCGCGGGGAGACGGAGATCTCGGTCTCCGCGGGGTCCACCTCCGGGTCGAAGGTGGACTTCAACACGGTGCACCCGTGGCCGGACGCCTCGGCCTACACCTGGGGCGGCGCCTCGTACCCGACCGCCGCCGCCTTCGCCGCCGCGCAGCCCGGCCAGGCCACGCACGACGTCGACCTCGACGCCACCTTCGACCTCACCCTCGACAGCTTCTCGTACGAGCGGCTGACGGACGCCGACCGCTCGGCCGTCGACTCGGCTGACCCGGCAGCGCCGGGGCTGGACACCGACCTGGTGGGGATGGGTCCGCTGGACGACCCCGACGTCCCGAACACCGCGCCCGGCGGGGCGCTTCGGGACCGCGGCGCCTACGAACTGACCGGCCAGCGCAAGGTCACCCTGGCGGTGACCGGCAATCGCGCCTCGCAAGGTCCCGCGCCGTTCGAAGTGACCGCCACTGCCACGGTGGTCAACACGTGGGGCACTCCCCAGACCGACTACACCTTCGACTTCGGTGACGGCACCGCCCCGGTGCACTCAACTTCACCGACCGTCGGCCACGTCTACCAGCAGCCGGGGATGTACTACGCGACGGTGACAGCGACCGACGCACACGGGGTCCAAGTCTCCGCCGAGTCGCAGGGGACGTACGTCACGGAGCCCGGTGACCTCACCCTCAGCTTCGGGGTCCAGACGGACCTGGACCTGAACGCGACCGTCATCGCCGATGCCCGCTCGCCGTGGCGCATCTACTCGTACGAGTACGACTACGGCGACGGCAACGCCCGCACCTCGGCCTTCACCCACCACTACGCGGCCCCGGGGTCGTACACCGTCACCGTCACGGCCACCGACGAGGGTGGACGGACCGTGAGCAGCTCGCGGCAGGTCGAGATGAAGCTGCGCGACCCGCTGACCGAGCTGCAGCCCGGCGAGCGGGTCCAGCTGGTCTCCTCGGTCGGGCCGCAGGTGGTCGACGCGGGTGCCAACTACACCAGCCGGTACTGGTCGAAGCCCCGGAGCCTGCCGCTGAACCAGGCGGTCGGCGTCAACGACTGGGTGAAGTCGGTTGCCACGGCTGTCGGCTCCGACCAGATCCAGCGGACGTTCACACTGATCAACGGACGGATCTTCGGCCTGGACCGGAATGTCGGGCCGAGCACCGGCTCGGTCGGGCAGGGCGAACTGACGTGGCCTTACTGGTACGAGGTGACCGCTGCGACGCAGGCCGGTCCGCTGTCCGGGGTGACCCGGATCGCCGTCGCCACCATAGGGTCCAGCACCCACGTCGTGGCACTCGCCGGCGGCCGGGTGTACGAGGCGTCCGGCAGCCCGTCCCACGGCTGGTCCCGGTGGGGCGACATCACGGCGGCGGTCGGCTTCCCGGGCGGGGTCACCGCCATCGCGGCCGGCACCACCGGCAACACGCTGCACGTGGCGATGGAGGGCGCCGACTGGCACATCCGGGTGGCCGACGGGGACTACGACCGCGGCCGCTGGAGCGGCGCCGACATGAGCGCCGCGTACGGTGGCCCGCTCGGCGCCGACCAACTGGCCGCCGCGACCACTCCCGGCTCGCGCTTCCACGTGGTGGCGCTGAGGGGCGGTCGGATCTACGAGATCACCGGCGACTACGCGGCCGGTTACTGGACCGGGTGGGGCGACATCTCCGCCGCGACCGGCCGGGCCGACTTCAGCCGGATCGCTGCCGGCGCCACCGGGAACAGCCTTCGGCTGTTCGCCATCGCGAGCAACGGCAACGTCCTGAACGCCACCGGCGACTACACCGCGGGGCGCTGGTCGGACTTCGCGGCGGTGAACGTGCTCAACGCCACCCCCGCCACCGGTCCGGGCATCGCCGACGAGATCGGTGCCGTCGGCTTCTGAGCACACGAATCCTGCTTCGATCCATGAGTCCGGGCGCCGGAGCGCGCCCGAACCTGATTCCACCCCTTGGGAGAACACCAGTGCGCCTGCGCCAGTCGGCCGTCCTCGTGGTTGCGGCCGCGACCGGCCTCGTGACCGTTCCCGCCGTCTCGGCAGCGGGCGCGGCGCCGACCGAGCTCTATGTCAATGGCGGGGTAGACGCCTGCTCGGACGGCGGCAGCGGCACCGCCGCCCAGCCGTTCTGCACGGTCTCGGCCGCCGCTGCGGTCGTCCAGCCCGGACAGACCGTACATGTCGCGGGGGGTCTGGCCACGTATCGCGAGGCGGTGCACCTCACCCGCTCCGGTACGGCGGAGCAGCCGATCACCTTCGTCGGCAGCACCGCCCCTCTGGGCGACTTCAGGCAGGCGGCGCAGCTCTACCCGGCGGAGGGCAGCGACTTCACGCTGGACGGCGTCCACGACGTGGTGATCCGCGGGTTCGAGCTGGACGCCCCGGGCAACAACCCCGGTATCCCGGCCGTCACGGTGAAGAACAGCCAGCGGGTCTCCGTGGACGGCAACGACTTCCCCGACAACGGCGGGGTCACGGTCAGTGGCAGCGGCGACCGGGTGACGGTCAGTCGGAACACGTTCCGCGGCTCGGGCGGGGTCGCGCTCGGCGCAGGCACCCAGCACGCGCTGGTCACCGCCAACGTGTTCGACGGCACCAGGTCCACCGCCGTCGCGGCCGTGGACGCCCCGAACACGGCGGTCACCAACAACACCATCGCGTCCTCCTGCGGGGAGAGCGTGAAGATCGACGGCACCTCGCCCAACGCGGTGATCGAGAACAACCTGATCACCGCCGGGTTCGCCCCGGCGTCCGGCGACCCGTGCGCCACGCCGGGCCCGGCCCGCGGCGAGACCGAGATCTCGGTGTCCGCGGCGTCCACCGCCGGCACCACGGTGGACTACAACTCGGTCCACCCGTGGTCCGACGCCAACGCCTACACCTGGGGCGGGACGTCCTACCCGACCGTCGCCGCGTTCCGGGCCACCGGGCAGGGCGCGCACGACATCGACACCGACTTCACCTGCGCCAACGGGAACTGCGGCACCGACGCCCGGTACGCCCGGTCGCCGCTGAACTACCCGGCGCTGGCGGACTCCGCCGACCCCGCCGCGCCCGGCGTGGGCACCGACCTGCGCGGCTACACCTACGCCGACAACCCGAACGCGGCCGACACCCTGGGCGGCGTCCGCGACCGGGGCGCCTACGAGGCCACCGGCCTGGGGAGCGTCACCCTGGCGGTGACCACCACGGACGCCCCCGGCCTCAAGGGCAGCACCCCGTTCACGGTGACCGCCACCGCCACCGTGCAGAGCGCCTGGCCGCTCCAGCAGCTCGACTACGCGTTCGACTTCGGCGACGGCGCCGCCCCGGTGCACTCCACCTCGCCGACGGTCAGCCACACCTACCAGAGCGCCGGCACCTTCTACCCCGGCGTCGTCGTCACCGACCGGCACGGAGCCAAGGTCGGTGCGAGCGCCGACCAGGTCCGGGTCGCCACCACCCAGCTCGCGGCCGACCCCGTGGTGACCCTCGACGACACGCTGTACGCGACGATCCAGCCGAACGCCAGCACCCCCTGGTCGTTCACCTCCGAGGAGATCGACTTCGGCGACGGCACCGCCAAGCAGTCCCAGACCTACCCCCTGGGCGTCTACTACCACCAGTACATGGTGTCCGGGGACTACCAGCTGACCGTCACCGACCGCGACGACAGCGGCAAGGTCCTGGTCACCAAGCGCACCGTGCACGCGGTGAGCGCCCGGGACACGGCAGCCCTGCAGCCGGGGAAGCGGGTGCAGTTGCTCACCAGGACCGGCAAGGACTGGCTGGGCGACGCCGGGGCGAACTACGACAAGGGCGTGTGGGGCCGGTTCATGCCGGTGCCCGGCGCCGGGTTCTCCGCCAAGAACGTCACCGCGATGGCCTCGGCGACCACCGCGGACCAGTACCTGCGGGCCTTCGCGCTGGTCGACGGCAGGATCTACAGCGCCGACCGCAACCTGGGCCCGGCGGCCGGCGGGGTGACGCAGGGCCAGTGGCTGCCCTGGAGCGAGGTGACCGGTGCGAACGGCGCGGGCAGCCTGAGCGGCATCACCCAGATCGCGGCCGCCTCCACCGGCAACCGGATCCACGTGCTGGCCGTCGCGAACGGCCGGGTGTACGAGGCGTCCGGCGACCGGGCGGCCGGCACCTGGTCGACCTGGGGCGACATCACCGGTGCGCTCGGCTTCCCGGCCAACAATGTCAGCGTCTCCGCCGCGTTCATCGGCAACGTGCTGCACGTCGCGATGCTCGGCTCGGACGGGCACATCCGGATCGGCGACGGCGACTACAACCGCGGCCGGTGGAGCGGCGGCGACATGACCGCCGTGATCGGCTACGCCTGGCCGACCCAGTACGTCAAGCCGACCCAGGTCGGGGTGGCGGCCACGCCGGACGGCAAGCTGCACGTCTTCGCCGTGGTGTGGGATCGGCTGATGGAGGCGGGCGGCGACTACGTCGCCGGGCGCTGGAGCAACTGGGCCGACGTCAGCGCCGCCACCGGCCTGAACTCGTACGGTGTCCGGCAGGTCGCGGTCGCCGGGAACGGGAGCACCCTGCGGGTGTTCACCCTGGACGCCAACGGCAACATCCTCGAGACGGACGCCGACTACGCCGCCGGGCGCTGGTCGAGGGTCGCTGCGGTGAGCGACCCGGGGGCGGCCGGCGGCGGCTCCGTGAACTCCCTGATCTCGGCCGCCGGCCTCTGACCGGCGCCCGAAGGCCCCCCGCGCAGCCGCGCCGGGGGCCTTCGGCGTCTCCGGCCGGGACGGCCGTACCGGAGTGACGCTCGACACGGAGTAACTTTCGGCACCCCGTGACGCGTGTAGTACCAGCGAGACCCTGATCCGTCGCGCAGCCCGGGAGAGACGAAGATGACCGATGAACTCGACTTCGACGAGTTCGCGGCCACCAGGGCCAAGCGGCTCTTCCAGGCGGCGTACCTGATGTGCGGTGACTGGCACCAGGCCCAGGACCTCGTGCAGACCACGCTGTCGAAGCTGTACCCGGTCTGGGGGCGGCTCAGACGCAAGAACGAGATCAACGGGCTGGACGCGTACGCCCGCAAGGTCCTGCTGCGCACCTACCTGGACCACCGGCGGCTGCGGCGCTCCAGCGAGATCGCCGTCGCGGAGGTGACCGACCACCCGGCGCCCGGCGCCGAGGAGAGCCGGCGCCTGGAGACGCGGATGACCCTGCTCGAGGCGCTGCGCCAACTGCCGCCGCGCAGCCGGGCGGTGGTGGTGATGCGCTACCTCGACGACTGCAGCGTGGAGGCCGTCGCCGAGGCGGTCGGGATCAGCCAGGCGTCCGTCAAGACCATCAGCTTCCGCGGACTGGCCAAGCTCCGCGAGATCCTCGGCCCGGAGCGGACGCTCCTCCTCCAGGACTGACTCCGCCCACCGATCCGATGAGGGAACCCCAGATGAACCACGACTTCGATCTCAGCGCCCTGCTGGAGGAGAGCGTCCAGGGTCTCACCGTCCCGGTGGCCGTGATCGTCGCCGAGAGCAACCGGCTGGGCCGCCGCCGACGCCTGCAGCGCCGCCTGCGGCTCGGCGCGACCGCCGCCGTGCTCGCGGGGGCGGCGGTGGCCGGGACGGTGCTCGGCGTGCCGTACCTCCGGAACGCGGCGACTCCGGCGTCGCCGGCGGCGGCCCCGCCGAGCGCGTCGTCCAGCCCGGTGCAGATCGAGCTGCCGACCGCGCGGCTGACGCCCGAGGCGATGCTCAAGCTGCTCGGTGACGAGCTGCCCACCAGCACGAGGTTCGAGCGGTTCGAGCGGACGAGCCGGGAGGCCGACGCCGACCACACGGTCGGGGTCAAGGTCTGGTACGACGACGGCTACGGCCCGCAGACCATGGTCGTCGTCATGGAGCGCGGGAGCGGGCGGGCGGGGGGCTGTCCGGCGGTGCTCAAGTGGCCGTACACGGTCTGCACGGACCGCATGCTCGACGACGGGAGTGAGGAGAGCGTCGAGACGGGGGAGACTCCGCAGACCGTCACCACCGTCTCGATCCGCCGTCCGAGCGGGGACTTCCTGGCGATCTCCAACTACAACGGGGTGATGCGGTCGGTCGGGCTGGACCACGACCGGAACGTGCCGCCGCTGGACACCAACGTCCTCCGGGCGATCGCCGAGGCCCCGGGTTGGCAGTTGGAGGTCACGCAGTCCCTGGTCGACGCCGGCGCGAAGATCGCCCAGTCGGTGCCGGAGGGGAACGTCATCGTCGACTGAACCGGGCCGGTCAGCGGGCGGGTCAGCGGCGGTCGGCGCGCTCAGCGGCGGTCGGGCGGGAGGAGGGCGGCCAGGCCGTCGAGGATGCGCTGGAGGCCGAACTCGAAGCGGGCCTCCATGTCGGGGTCGGTGAGGTCGTCGGCGAGCGCGACCAGGTTGGGGTAGGTGTCCCGGGGGAGGGCGCGGAACCGGTCGGCGACGGCGTCGACCACCTCGCGGCGGCTGCTGCCGGCGGCCTCGGCGGCGGCGATCGGGGACTGCTCCTGGAGGACGAAGCCCTGGACGTACGCGGCCAGCAGATAGGCCGCCATCGCGGCGTCGGCGTCGGAGAAGCCGGCCTCGCGCAGGCGGTCGAGCTGGTCCTCCATCAGGGCGATCAGGTGGGGTCCCGGGGCGAGTCGGCCGGCGACGACCTTGGCGGCGTCCCGCTTGTCGAGCAGCAGCCGCCGGTGGAGCAGGCAGTACTCGCGGAACTGGGTGCGCCAGTGGCCGGTCCGGGGCGGTGCCACGGCGTCGGCCATCAGCGCGTCGTTGAGCAGGTCGAGCAGCTCTTCCTTGTTGCGGACGTGCCAGTAGAGGGAGGCGGCCTTCACGCCGACCTCGGCGGCGACCTTGCGCATGGACAGGCCGGCGAGGCCGTCCCGTTCCAGCACCCGCAGGGCCGCCTGGGCCAGGGCTTCCCTGGTCAGGCCGGGTGACGCGGCGCCATCGGCGGTCATGGGCGGTGGACTCCTCGGGGTGCGGGGCCGGCCGGCTCCGGCTGAATACCGCTTGCAATCTAACACCGTTAGGGGGATCCTGGGCTCGCCATTGCCCCTAACGGTGTTAGGGGCTCACGATCGGAGGGGTCCCCATGACGGGGTCGAGTGGGCGGCACAAGCGGCTCGCACTGGGGACGCTCTGCGTCACCATGTTCATGGCCATGCTGGACAACGTCATCGTCAACATCGCCATGCCGCGGATCGGACGGGACCTCTCCACCGGCATCAGCGGCCTGCAGTGGGTGGCCGAGGGCTACAGCCTGGTGTACGCGGCACTGCTGCTGACCGGCGGAGCGCTCGGCGACCGGTACGGCCGCACCCGGGTCTTCCGGCTCGGCCTCGCCCTGTTCACCGCCGGCTCCGCCGCCGCCGCGCTCGCCGACACGGTCGGCCTGCTGGTCGGCGCCCGGATGCTCCAGGGCGTCGGCGCGGCCCTGCTCACCCCGGGCAGCCTGGCCATCCTGCGGCACGTCTTCACCGACGAGCGCGAGCGCGCCCGCGCGATCGGCCTGTGGTCCGGCGTCTCGGCGCTCGGCCTGTCGATCGGACCGGTGATCGGCGGACCGATGGTCGACGCCTTCGGCTGGGCCAGCGTGTTCTGGATCAACGTCCCGGTCGGAGTGGTCGGCCTGGTCCTGGCGAGCCGGGTCCTGCCCGACCTCGCCCCGCGCGCCCGCCGGATCGACCTGGCCGGCCTGGCGCTGTCCGCCGCCGGACTCGGGGCGCTGGTCTACGGACTGATCGAGGGCCCCTCCCGGGGCTGGACCGACGCCCGCATCCTCGGCTGCGGCGCCGCCGCGGCGCTCCTGCTCACCGCCTTCGTCCTGCTCGAACTCCGCCTCGCCGAACCGATGCTGGAGCTCCGCCTGTTCCGCGACCGGGTGCTCTGCGGGGCGCTGCTGAGCGGCACGATGGTCAGCTTCGGCATGTTCGGCGCCCTGTTCTTCCTGCCGTTGATGCTGCAGGGCGTCCTCGCCTGGGCGCCCACCGACGCCGGGTACGCGGGCCTGCCGATGACCGCGATGATCGTCCTCGCCGCCCCGCTCTCCGGCCGGCTGACCGGCCGGTACGGGCCGCGGCTGCCGGTCGTGCTGGGCATCGCGCTCTGCGCGGCCGGCCTCGGCGGACTCTCGCTGTACGGCGGGCACGCGCACTACGTCCAGTACCTGTGGACGCTGTGCACCATGGGCCTCGGCATGGGGCTGACCTTCACCCCGGTCTCCATCGCCGTCCTCCAGCGGGTCTCCGCGGAACTGACCGGCATGGCCTCGGCCACCGTCAACACCGTGCGCGAACTCGGCGGCGTCCTCGGCATCGCCGTGCTCGGCGCGGTCCTCGCCAACCGGCTGACCAGCGCCCTCACCACCCGCTTCGACCGCCTCGGCATCCCGGCCGACCGGGCCGGCCACGCCGCCGACGCCTTCGTCGGCCACACCGGTGGCGGCGGGTCGGGGCCGGCGCTGCCTCCGCCGGTCCAGGCCGCCGTGGACGGGGCGTTCGTCGACGGGCTGCACCTCGCCCTGCGCTGCGGCTCGCTGGCGCTCGCCGTCACCGCTGTCCTGGTCGCCCTGCTGCTCGGCCGGGCCGGCCGCCCCGGCGACCCCACCCCGCAGCCCGCGGACCTCGCGGCGGAGCCGGCCGCCGCCTGACGGTGTCTCCGGGCGGCGAACCGCCGCCCGGAGGGGCGGTGTTCGAGCCCTGGTCGGACATTGCGGTACCAAGCGGAAACCGATTCGACTCCGGACGGTTCGTGGTGGGAGGCTTGGCCGATTTTCGATCATCGCTTCCACCGAGAGTTGAGTATCGTGCGCCTGCGCCAGTCCGCCGCGCTCACCGTTGCCGCGGTCACCAGCCTCCTCGCCCTCCCCGCTGCCGCGCCGTCGGCCGCGGCCGACACCACCACGCTGTACGTCAACAACAGGTCGGCGACGTGCACCGACATCGGCGCGGGGACGGAGGCCCAGCCGTACTGCACCATCTCGGCCGCCGCGAACGCGGTGCTGCCCGGACAGACCGTCCGGGTGGCCTCGGCCGGCAAGACCTACCGGGAGTCGGTGCACCTCACCCACTCGGGGACCCCGGAACAGCCGATCACCTTCGTCGGGGTGGCGCTTCCGCCCTATCCGCTGCCGTACCAGTTCCCCACGGTCATACCGGCGGTGGCGAGCGACAGCGCGCTGACGCTGGCGGGCGTGCACGATGTGGTGGTGCGCGGCTTCTCGTTCAACAACCCGCTCACCGCGGAGGCCGGCGCCGTTGTGACGGTCACCGACTCGGCCCGGGTCACTGTGGACCGCAGTTCGATCGGCAAGCCGACGGCGGGCATCGCGATCACCGGTGCGAGCGACCACGTGACGGTGAGTCGGGATCTGTTCTCGTCCTCGGGCGGCGTGACCGTCGGGGCGGGCGTGCACGACTCGCTGATCACCGCGAACGACTTCAACCGGACCAAGAGCGCCGCCGTGACCGTGACGGACGCCCCGGGGATCGCGGTCACCAACAACACGATCGCCTTCTCCTGCCGGGAGAGCGTGAAGATCGACGGTGCCTCGGCGGGCGCGCTGGTCGAGAACAACGTCATCACGGCCGACCACCCCGGCCAGTCCGGCACCTGCACCACCGCCGCCGACCGCGGGGAGACGGAGATCTCGGTCTCCACCGCGTCGACGGCGGGCTCGAAGGTGGATTACAACACCGTCCACCCGTGGGCCGACGCCTCGGCCTACACCTGGGCCGGCACCACCTACCCGACGGCCACCGCGTTCCACACCGCGACCGGACAGGCCGCGCACGACGCCGACCTCGACCTCGCGTTCACCACCCCGTTCTGGTTCGGAGGCAACGGCCTCCCGGCGTCGGCGGCCGCCGCGATCGACTCGGCCGACCCGACCGCACCCGGCGTGGACACCGACCGGATCGGGGTCAAGCCCGGGGACGACCCCGCAGTCGCCAACACCGCCCCGGGCGGCGGCGTCCGCGACCGCGGCGCGTACGAGCTCACCGGACAGGACTCGGTGGCCGTGGCCACGGCCGGAGCCGACGTCACCAGCGCGCAGGGGCCCGCACCCTTCACCGCCAAGCTCACGGCCGCGGCGGTCAACGACTGGGGGGTGGCCCAGGCCGACTACTTCTTCGACTTCGGCGACGGTAGCGAGCCGGTGCACTCACCCACGCCGACCGTCACCCACGTGTACGCGACGCCCGGTACCTACCAGGTGAACGTGCTCGCGACCGACGCACAGGGCGGCCGGGTCTACGGCCAGTCCGCCGGCCGCGTCGTGGTCAACCAGCCGGGTGAGCTGACCACCGACCTCACCGTCGGAGTGGACAGCGGGCTGATCCTGACGGTGGACCCGGCCGCCCGGTCCCCCTGGGTGATCGCGAAGGAGGACATCGACTTCGGCGACGGTACGCACCGGGCCTTCTCGGGCGCCGGCGCCACCTCGCACCAGTACAACGCGCCGGGCACCTACATCGTGACCGTCACCGTCACGGACGAGAGCGGGCGCACGGTCGTGAGCACGAAGACCGTCGAGGCCACCAACGCCTCCTACACGGCCGCACTGCAGCCCGGCGAGCGGGTCCAACTGCTCGGTGGGACGGCCGGCGGGCTGGAGTACAGCGGGGCCAACTACACCGGCAAGGTGTGGGCGCCGTTCCTCCCCGTTCCGCAGGGGGGCGCGTCGTTCGAGCCGAAGGACGTGATGTCGATGGCCTCCGCGACCACGGCTGATCAGTACCTGCGGGCGTTCGTGCTGGTGAACGGGAAGATCTACAGCGCGGAGCGGAACCTGGGTCCGGCGTCGGGTGGGGTGGCGCAGGGTCAGTGGCTGCCGTGGAAGGAGGTCTCGGGCACGGGGAGCCTCGCGGGGATCAGCCAGATCTCGGCGGCGTCGATCGGCAACAGCACCCACCTGGTGGCAGTGGCAGGCGGCCGGGTGTACGAGGCGTCCTCGGACCGGGCGACCGGGATGTGGAGCGCCTGGGGCGATGTCACCGCCGCGACCGGGATCCCGGCGGGGGTGACGAGCGTGGCGGCCGGTACGACCGGCAACGCGCTGCACATCGCGATCCTGGGCTCGGACGGTCACCTGCGGGTGGCGGACGGCGACTACACCAAGGGCCGCTGGAGCTACGGCGACGTGACCGCCGCCTACGGATCGCCGGCCTGGATGACCGCGGTCGCCGCGGCCCCGACGCCCGGCTCGCGGTTCCACGTGGTGGTGCTGGCGGGCGGCCGCGTCCACGAGACGACGGGTGACTACGCGCAGGGCTACTGGACCGGCTGGGGCGACATCTCCGCCGCCAGCGGCCTGAGCGGCATCAACGGGGTGGCGGCCGCGTCCACCGGCAACAGCCTCCGCCTGTTCACCCTCGACCGGTTCGGCATCGTCAGCAACATCAACGGTGACTACACCGCGGGCCAGTGGTCCGCGGCGGCCCAGGTACCCGGCAGCCCGGTGTTCGGACCGCAGTCTGTCATCGCTGCCGCCGGTCTCTGACCGACCCGGCCTTCATCTCACAGGGGGATCCCATCATGCGCCTGCGCCAGTCCGCCGCCCTCGTGGCGGCAGCGGCGACCACCGTCCTCGCCTTCCCCGCCGCCTCGTTCGCGGCGGGGGCCGAGGCGGCCACCACGCTGTACGTGAACGGCAGTTCGTCGGCCTGCTCGGACAGCGGCAGCGGGACGGCGGACCGGCCGTTCTGCCACATCTCGCCGGCGGCCGCCGCCGTGCTGCCCGGGCAGACGGTCCAGGTGGCGGCCACGGACGCCGGCTACCAGGAGAGCGTGCACATCACCCGGTCCGGCACCGCGGACCGGCCGATCACCTTCCTCGGCGTGCCGGTCGGCGAGCGGTCCGCGGACGGCCCGCCGTACATCTTCACCCCGGACGGGAGCCCGGCCGACTTCGTAATCACCGGTGTGCACGACGTGGTGATCCGGGGCTTCTCCAACGCCTACCACGTGCACCCGGCGCCGACGGTCACGGTCGCCGACTCCTCGCGGATCACCCTCGACCGCAACGCCTGGTACGACCAGGGCTCCGACGGTGTCCGCATCACCGGTGCCAGCGACCATGTGACGGTCAGCCGGAACCTGTTCGCGCGGACGGGCGGGATCAGCGTCGGGGCGGGGGTACACGACTCGCTGATCACCGGGAACGACTTCAACCGGACCAAGACCGCCGCCGTCACGGCCACCGACGCCCCCGGGCTCGCGGTGACCGGCAACACCATGGCCTTCTCCTGCATGGAGAGCGTGAGGATCGACGGCACGTCGCCCGGCGCGCTGATCGAGAACAACGTGATCACCGCCGACCACACCGGTGAGACCGGCCTGTACGCCAAGTGCTCCGCCACCTCCGCCGACCGCGGGGAGACGGAGATCTCGCTCTCCGCCCCCTCGACCACCGGCTCCAAGGTGGACTACAACACCGTCCACCCGTTTGCCGACGCCTCCGCCTACACCTGGGGCGGCACGGCGTACCGGAGCGCCGCCGCGTTCAACGCGGCGACCGGTCAGGCCGGGCACGACGTCGACCTCGACCTCGGCTTCGCCCCGTTCCAGAACTGGCCGTACGACCGGCTCACCGAGGCGGCCGCCGCAGCTGTCGACTCGGCGGACCCGACGGCGCCCGGCGCCGACACCGACCTGTTCGGCGTCCGGCCCGGCGACGACCCCAAGGTCGCCAACACCGCCCCGGGCGGGAGTGTCCGCGACCGGGGCGCCTACGAGCTGACCGGTCTGCGGTCCGTCTCGGTCGCGGTGGCCGGTGCAGACGTGCCGTCGGCGCAGGGGCCGGCGCCGTTCACCGTCAGGGCCACCGCGACCGCCGTCGACGACTGGGGCGTGGCCCAGGCCGACTACGCGTTCGACTTCGGTGACGGCAGCGGCACCGTCCACTCGACCGACCTCGCGGTCACCCACACCTACGCCACGCCCGGCACGTACGGGGTACAGGTGGTCGTCACCGACCCGCAGGGCGCCGTCGCCGCCACCACGACGGCGCAGCGCGTCGAGGTCAAGCAGCCCGGCGACCTCACCGTCGCCCCGGGCACCCAGGTCGGCAACTTCCTCACCGCCCTGGTCACGCCCACCGTCACCTCCCCGTACGTGGTCACCGGGATCGCGGTCGACTTCGGTGACGGCTTCAGCAGCAGCTCCCCGGTGGACGGCGTCTACAAGCACCAGTACAGCGCCCCGGGCAGCTACACCGTGACGGTCACCGCCACGGACGAGGGCGGCCGCACGACGGTCGGCAAGCAGACCCTGCAGGTCGACAACGCGGCGTATCTGGCGGCGTTGCAGCCGGGTCTGCGGGTGCAGGTGCTCGGTCAGACCTCGGACGGTCAGCTGCTGAACTCCGGTGCCAACTACTCGAACGGGACGTGGGCGCCGTTCCTGCCGGTCCGGGCGGGTGGCGTGTCGTTCGCGCCGAAGGACGTGTCGTCGATGGCGGCCGCGACCACGGCCGACCAGTACCTGCGCGCGTTCGCCCTGGTGAACGGGAAGATCTACAACGCGGACCGCAACCTCGGCCCGGCGTCCGGAGGTGTCGCGCAGGGTCAGTGGCTGCCGTGGAAGGAGGTCTCCGGCATGGGGAGCCTCTCCGGGATCACCCAGATCTCGGCGGCCTCGATCGGGAACAGCACGCACCTGGTGGCGGTGGCGAACGGCCGGGTCTATGAGTCCTCCGCCGACCGGACGAGCGGCACGTGGAGCGCCTGGGGCGATGTCACCGGTGTGACGGGGATTCCGGTCGGGGTGAAGAGCATTGCCGCGGGTACGACCGGCAATGCGCTGCACATCGCGATCCTGGGCTCGGACGGTCACCTGCGGGTGGCCGACGGCGACTACAACCGCGGTCGCTGGAGCTATGGCGATGTGACGGCGGCGTACGGTTCGCCGGCGGGCATGACCCAGGTCGCGGCCGCGTCGACCCCGGGCTCCCGCTTCCACGTGGTGGTGCTGGCGAACGGCCGGATCCACGAGACGACGGGCGACTACGCGCAGGGCTACTGGACCGGCTGGGGCGACATCTCCGCGGCCAGCGGGCTGAGCGGTCTCCAGCAGATCACCGCCGCCTCGACCGGCAACACCATTCGGATCTTCGGCAACGACGGCACCGGTTACCTCCGGTCCATCGACGGCGACTACACCGCCGGCCGCTGGTCCAGCTTCAGCACCGTCAACACCCCGATGGCGGCGGGCTCCACCGCGCCGCTGACCTCGGTCGTCGCCGCCGGTCTCTGATCCGTCGGCGGGGGCGGGGCTGCGGAGAAGTCGCAGCCCCGCCCCGGCGAAACGATCTTTCGGACATTGCCGGACCATCCGGGAAACCGGGTCGACGGTGCGGTTGTTCGACTGCCAAGCTGTGCCGGTTTCACCGCGGTTCCGCCTCGCTACCGTGTCGTCCTTCCTGGAGAACATCACCGTGCGCCTGCGCCAGTCCGCCGCGCTCACCGCAGCTGCGGCCACCGCCGTTCTCACCTTCCCCGCGGTCGCGACGGCGGAGACGGCCGACACCATCTACGTCGACAACACCGCCGTCAACTGCGCGGAGAACGGCAGCGGTACGGCCGCCCAGCCGTTCTGCTCGATCTCCGCCGCCGCCAACGCGGTGCTGCCCGGTCAGACCGTCCGGATCGCACCGGGCACCACGTACCGGGAGACGGTGACCTTCACCCGCTCCGGTACGCCGGACAAGCCGATCACCTTCCTCGGTCTGACGCCGGGCACGGGCACCTTCGTCCGGTCGGTCGTGAACACCAAGGGCACCTTCGTGCTGTCCAACGTGCACGACGTGGTGCTGCGGGGCTTCCAGCTGTACGGCTGGGCGGGCGCCACGCCGCCGGTGGTGTCGGTCGCGGATTCGTCCCGGGTCACCCTCGACCGGATCCGGTACGGCCTCACCGGGCCGACTGCCGTCCGGATCTCCGGGAGCAGCGACCATGTGACGGTGAGCCGGAACCTCTTCCCCCGCACGGGTGGCGTCAGCGTCGGTGCGGGAGTGCACGACTCGTTGATCACCGGCAACGACTTCAACCAGACCCTGTCCGCCGCCATCACGGCGACGGACGCCCCGGGGCTCGCGGTGACCGGCAACACCATCGCCTATTCCTGCATGGAGAGCGTGAAGGTCGACGGCGTCTCGCCCGGCGCACTGGTCGAGAACAACGTGATCACCGCCCAGCGCGGGAACCAGTCGCCGTCCTCGGCGTGCGCCACCACCGCCGCCAACCGCGGCGAGACGGAGATCTCCCTCTCGGCGGCCTCGACGGTCGGCTCGAAGGTGGACTACAACACGGTCCACCCGTGGGCGGACGCTTCGGCGTACACCTGGGGCAGCGCCTCGTACCCGAACGCGGCGGCCTTCAACGCGGCCACCGGACAGGCCGGGCACGACGCCGACCTCGACCTGCACCCCGGCGACGCCTACTACGGGGACGACCACCTGACCGCCGCGGCCACCGCGGCGATCGACTCGGCGGACCCGACCGCGCCCGGCGTCGACACCGATGTGCTCGGGATCAAGCCGGGTGACGACCCGAACGTGCCCAACACCGTGGCGGGCGGCATCCGGGACCGGGGTGCGTACGAGCTCACCGGCCAGCGGTCCGCCGTCGTCACGGCGACCAGTGACCTGTCGTCGCTGCAGGGCCCGGCGCCGTACACGGTCAAGGTCACCGCCAATGTCGTCAACGACTTCGGTACGGCGCAGGTCGGCTACCGGTTCGATTTTGGGGACGGCAGCGGCCTGGTCGACTCCACCGAGCCGACCGTCACCCACGTCTTCACGAAGCCCGGCACGTACTACCCGTCGGTGACCGCCACCGATGCGCAGGGGGCGCAGGTCGCCTCCAGCGGCAGCCAGGGGATCGTGGTCAAGGAGCCCGGCGACCTCACCGCCGACCTCGCGATCCAGGTCAACAACGACTTCCTCCAGATCGTGGCCACGCCCACCGTGTCCTCGCCGTACATGATCACCAAGCAGGACGTCGACTTCGGGGACGGCGCCCACGTGTCGTACCCGGCGGGCACCATCGCCAGCCACCAGTACAGCGTCCCCGGCACGTACCCCGTCACGCTCACCGCGGTCGACGAGGGCGGCCGCACCGTCGTGATCAAGAAGAATGTCGAGGTGGCCAACCCCAACTACCTGGCGGCGTTGCAGCCGGGCCAGCGGGTGCAACTGCTCGGCCAGTCCACCGACGGCGAGCTGCTGAACTCCGGTGCCAACTACACGAGCAAGGTGTGGGCGCCGTTCCTGCCGGTGCGGTCGGGTGGGGTGTCGTTCGCGGCGAAGGACGTGTCGTCGGTGGCGACCGCGACCACGGCGGATCAGTACCTGCGGGCGTTCGTGCTGGTGAACGGGAAGATCTACAACGCGGACCGGAACCTGGGTCCGGCGTCGGGTGGGGTGGCGCAGGGTCAGTGGCTGCCGTGGAAGGAGGTCTCCGGGATGGGGAGCCTCTCGGGGATCTCCCAGATCTCGGCGGCGTCGATCGGCAACAGCACGCACCTGGTCGCGGTGGCGAACGGTCGGGTCTACGAGTCCTCCGCCGACCGGACGAGCGGTACGTGGAGCGCCTGGGGCGACGTCACCGGTGTCACCGGGATTCCGGTCGGAGTGAAGAGCATCGCCGCCGGGACGACCGGCAACGCGCTGCACATCGCGATCCTGGGCTCGGACGGTCACCTGCGGGTGGCCGACGGCGACTACAACCGCGGTCGCTGGAGCTATGGCGATGTGACGGCGGCGTACGGTTCGCCGGCGGGCATGACGCAGGTCGCGGCCGCGTCGACCCCGGGTTCGCGGTTCCACGTGGTGGTGCTGGCGAACGGTCGGATCCACGAGACGACCGGTGACTACGCGCAGGGTTACTGGACCGGCTGGGGCGACATCTCCGCCGTCTCCGGGTTCGGGGGCCAGTACATGTACGGGCCCGTCGATCAGATCGCCGCCGCGTCCACCGGGAACACCATCCGGGTCTTCGGCCGTACCGAGTACGGTTCCGTGCTCGGCGTCAGCGGTGACTACACCGCAGGCCAGTGGAGCGGTACCTCCGTGGTGACCGAGATGATCGGCGGCCAGGTCCTGTTGCTCGCCGCAGCCGGTCTCTGACCCCTTCACCCGCCCCGGGCGAGCCGCGGAATCACCGCGGTCCCGCCCGGGGCGGTCGATCATTCGGACATTGCCGGACCATCCGGGAAACCGATTCGACGGCACGGTTGTTCGGGTGCCAAGCTGTGCCGGTTCATCGCCGTTCCGGCCCGCTGACCGGCGAACGACACTGGGGGTCCTTCACCGTGCGCCTGCGCCAGTCCGCCGCGCTCACCGCAGCTGCGGCCACCGCCGTTCTCGCTCTCCCCGCCGTCGCGACGGCGGAGCCGGCGGACACGATCTACGTCGACAACACCTCGACCGCCTGCGCGGACAACGGCAGCGGGACGGCGGCGCAGCCGTTCTGCTCCATCACGGCGGCAGCCAATGCGGTGCTGCCCGGTCAGACCGTCCGGGTCGCGCCGGGAACGTCGTACCGGGAGACGGTGACTGTCACCCGCTCCGGTACGCCGGACAAGCCGATCACCTTCCTCGGCCTCCCGTTGGGGAACGGGAGCGTGGTGCGTCCCGTGGGGACGGCCAAGAGCGCCTTCGTGCTGGCGAACGTCCACGACGTGGTGCTGGAGGGCTTCCGGGTCAGCAGTTCCAGCAGCTTCACCGGCGCTCCCGCGGTCACGGTGACGGACTCGTCGAGGGTTACCCTCGACCGGCTCATGTACACCAGCTCCGGCCCGGCCGCGGTCCGGATCGCCGGCGCCGGCGACCACGTCACGGTGAGCCGTTCCACCTTCTCCTTCACGGGCGGTGTGAGCATCGGCGCCGGGGTGCACGACTCGCTGATCACCACCAACGACTTCAACCGGACCACGACCGCCGCCATCACGGCCACGGACGCCCCGGGCCTCGCGGTGACGTACAACACCGTCGTCCTCCCGTGCGCGGAGGGCGTGAAGGTCGACGGTGCCTCGCCGGGCGCGCTGGTCGAGAACAACGTGATCAGCGCCGAGCACCGGGGCGATTCCAGCACGTCCTGCGTCAACTCGCCCGGGCGCCCGGTTCCGATGATCTCGCTCTCCGCAGCCTCGACCACCGGGTCGAAGGCGGACTACAACATCGCCCACCCCATCCCGCAGGGCCCGACCTACGCGTGGGCGGACGCCGTCTACCCGACCGCCGACGCGTTCACCCGGGCCACCGGGCAGGCCGCCCACGATGTCGATCTCGACCTCGCCCTCGGCAACGGCATCAGCACGCCGGACCGGCTGCCGAGCACCACGGCCGCGAACCCCGTCGTCGACTCGGCCGACCCGAGTGCGCCCGGGGTCGGCACCGATCTGCTCGGCGTCAAGCCGGCCGACGACCCGACCGCCCCCAACACCGCGCCCGGCGGCGGGGTCCGGGACCGCGGTGCGTACGAGCGGTTGTCCCAGAGCGCGGTGACCCTCGCCGCGACCGGCACGCAGGTGCCCAGCCCCCAGGGGCCGGTGCCGTTCACCGTCCAGGTCACCGCGAAGGCCGAGAACAACTGGGGCCTGGCCCAGACCGACTACACCTTCGACTTCGGCGACGGCACCGACCCGGTGCACTCGGCCACGCCGACCGCCACGCACGTCTACACCAAGGCCGGTATCTACTGGCCGACCGTCATCACGACCGATGCCCAGGGCGGCACGGCCTACGGAACCGCTGCCCAGCGGGTCGAGGTCCGGGATCCCGCCGACCTCACCGCCGACCTCTCCGTCCAGGACCAGGGCCGGCTGACGGCCCTCGTGACCCCCGCCGCCACCTCGCCGTACGCGGTCACCAAGTACGACATCGACTTCGGCGACGGCACCCGGGTTTCCTCCCCCGCGGGCAAGGGCGCCTCCCACCAGTACAGCGCCCCGGGCACCTACACGGTCACGGTCACCGCGACCGACGAGGGCGGCCGGACCGCCGTCGCCAAGAAGGCCGTCGAGCTGACCGACACCGCGTACGTGGCGTCGCTGCAGCCGGGCCAGCGGGTCCAGCTGCTGGCGCGGAGCGGGAGCAACCAGCTGCTGAACACCGGCGCGAACTACACGAACAAGGTGTGGGCGCCGTTCCTCCCCGTTCCGCAGGGCGGTGTGTCGTTCGCACCCAAGGACGTGTCCGCGATGGCCACCGCCACCACCGCCGACCAGTACCTGCGGGCGTTCGTGCTGGTGAACGGGAAGATCTACAACGCGGACCGGAACCTGGGTCCGGCGTCGGGCGGGGTGGCGCAGGGTCAGTGGCTGCCGTGGAAGGAGGTCGCGGGCACCGGGACGCTCGCGGGGATCACGCAGATCTCGGCGGCCTCGATCGGCAACAGCACGCACCTGGTGGCGGTGGCAGGCGGCCGGGTGTACGAGGCGTCCTCGGACCGGGCGACCGGGGTGTGGAGCGCCTGGGGCGATGTCACCGGTGTCACCGGGATCCCGGTCGGGGTGACCAGCGTGGCGGCCGGGACGACCGGGAACTCGCTGCACATCGCGATCCTGGGCTCGGACGGGCACCTGCGGGTGGCCGACGGTGACTACAACCGGGGCCGTTGGAGCTACGGCGACGTGACCGCCGCCTACGGTTGGCCGGCCGGGATGACGCAGGTCGCTGCGGCCTCGACGCCGGGCTCCCGCTTCCACGTGGTGGTGCTCGGGATCAACGGCCACGTCTACGAGACGACCGGTGACTACGCCGCCGGTTACTGGACCGGCTGGGGCGACATCTCCGACGCCATCGGGAGCGGGGCCTTCCAGCAGGTCGCCGCCGCCTCGACCGGCAACACCATCAGAATCTTCGGCCGCGCCTCCTCCGGCGCCGTCCTCACCGCCAGCGGCGACTACACCGCAGGCCAGTGGAGCGCCACCAGCACGGTGACCGACGCCGCCGCGGCCGGCGCCACCGACCGGATCGACTCGATCGCGGCCGCCGGGCTCTGACATCGACTTCGGTGGCGGGTTCCGGGGGGTTCCCGCCACCGCCCACTTCCACCCAGGAGAGTTCTCACCGTGCGTCTGCGCCAGTCCGCCGCGCTCATCGCGGCCGCCACCACCGTCCTCGCCTTCCCCGCCGCCGCGCATGCGTCGACGGTGGGCACCACCCTCTACGTCGACAAGGCGTCCAAGGCCTGCTCGGACGCCGGGACCGGAACCGCGGACCGGCCGTTCTGCTCCATCTCCGCCGCCGCGAACATCGTGCTCCCGGGCCAGACGGTCAAGGTGGCGGGTGGCGACTCCGTCTACCAGGAGAGCGTGCACCTGACCCACTCCGGTACGGCCGACCAGCCGATCACCTTCCTCGGCTCGACGCTGAGGAACCCCGACCTGCAGCCGATGCTGCACGCGCCGGACGGGAGCAACGGTGACTTCGACCTCGCCGGCGTCCACGACATCGTGATCCGCGGGTTCGCCAGCGAGGCCCGCGCCGGGTCGGCGACGCCGGGAGCCGCGGTGGCGAACTCCTCCCGGATCACCCTCGACGGGAACCTGTACGACGGCCCGAGCGGGCCGGGCGGCGTTCGGATCACCGGCACCAGCGACCACGTGACGGTGAGCCGGAACCTCTTCGTGTTCTCGGCGGGTGTGACGGTCGGCGCCGGGGTGCACGACTCGCTGATCACCGGGAACGACTTCAACGCGACCAAGTCCGCGGCGGTGAGCATCACGGACGCGCCCAGGATCGCGGTGACCGGCAACACCGTCGCCTTCTCCTGCGGCGAGAGCGTGAAGATCGACGGCGCCTCCGCGGGCGCGCTGGTCGAGAACAACGTGATCACCGCCCAGCACGACGGCAGCACCGGGAACTCGGGGTGCGAGACCACCTCCACCAACCGGGGCGAGACGGAGATCGCCGTCTCCGCCGACTCTGAGGCCGGCTCGAAGGTCGACTACAACACCGTCCACCCGTGGAAGGACGCCTCGGCCTACACCTGGGGTGGCACCTCGTACCCGACCGCCGCTGCGTTCAACGCGGCGACCGGTCAGGCCGGACACGACGTCGACCTCGATGCGGCCCTCGGCGCCGAGTCCTGGCCGTTCGACAAGCTGCCGGAGTCGGCGGCTGCGGCGATCGACTCGGCGGACCCGACGGCGCCCGGCGTGGACACCGACCTGGTGGGCGTCAAGCCGGGTGACGACCCGAAGGTCGCCAACGCGGCCGGCGGCATCCGGGACCGCGGCGCGTACGAGCTGACCGGCCAGCGGTCCGTCTCGGTCGCGGTGGCCGGTGCCGACGTGCCGTCGGCGCAGGGGCCGGCGCCGTTCACCGTCAAGGTGACCGCCAAGCCCGTGAACGACTGGGGCGTGGCGCAGGCCGACTACACCTTCAGCTTCAGCGACGGTGCCGTCGTCCACTCGGCCGACCCGACCGTCACCCATGTCTTCACCCAGCCCGGATCGCAGTGGGTGAGCGTTGCCGCGACCGATGCGCAGGGCGCGACGGTGTACTCCGACAGCGCGAAGGTCGATGTCCGCCAGCCGGCCGACCTCGCCGCGGACTTCATCTCCTCGGTCGACGCGTACCTGGGCGTCCAGGTGTCGCCGACCCAGTCGTCGCCGTACGTGATCACCAAGCAGGACGTCGACTTCGGTGACGGCGTGCACTCGACCGAGCCGGTGGGCCAGGTGCACAAGCACCAGTACAGCGCCCCGGGCGCCTACACGGTCACCATGACCACGACGGACGAGACCGGTCACTCGGTCGTCACCACGAAGACGGTGCAGGTCGACAGCGCGGCGTATCTGGCGGCGTTGCAGCCGGGTCTGCGGGTGCAGGTGCTCGGTCAGACCTCGGACGGTCAGCTGTTGAACTCCGGTGCCAACTATTCGAACGGGACGTGGGCGCCGTTCCTGCCGGTCCGGGCGGGTGGGGTGTCGTTCGCGCCGAAGGACGTGGCGTCGATGGCGGCCGCGACCACGGCCGACCAGTACCTGCGGGCGTTCGCGCTGGTGAACGGGAAGATCTACAACGCGGACCGCAACCTCGGCCCGGCGTCGGGTGGGGTGGCGCAGGGTCAGTGGCTGCCGTGGAAGGAGGTTTCCGGGATGGGGAGCCTCTCGGGGATCTCCCAGATCTCGGCGGCGTCGATCGGGAACAGCACGCACCTGGTGGCGGTGGCGAACGGCCGGGTCTATGAGTCCTCCGCGGACCGGACGAGCGGTACGTGGAGCGCGTGGGGCGACGTCACGGGTGTCACCGGGATTCCGGTCGGGGTGAAGAGCATCGCGGCGGGTACGACCGGCAATGCGCTGCATATCGCGATTCTGGGCTCGGACGGTCACCTGCGGGTGGCGGACGGCGACTACAACCGCGGTCGCTGGAGCTACGGCGATGTGACGGCGGCGTACGGTTCGCCGGCGGGCATGACGCAGGTCGCGGCAGCCTCCACGCCGGGTTCGCGGTTCCACGTGGTGGTGCTGGCGGGCGGTCGGATCCACGAGACGACGGGTGACTACGCGCAGGGCTACTGGACCGGGTGGGGCGACATCTCCGCGGCCAGCGGGCTGAGCGGTCTCCAGCAGATCACCGCCGCCTCGACGGGCAACACCATTCGGATCTTCGGCAACGACGGCACCGGGTACGTCCGGTCCATCGACGGCGACTACACCGCCGGCCGCTGGTCCAGCTTCACCACCGTCAACACCCGGTCGGCCGCGGGTGACACGGCGCCGATCACCACGATCATCGCCGCCGGCCTCTGACCGACAGCACGTCCCCGGCACGCGCCGCAGGCCCCGCGATTCACTCGCGGGGCCTGCGGCGTTCCCGGTCGGTACGGGGTGGGTCAGTACTGGGTGGTGACGGTGACCCCGGAGAAGCCCTGCTGGGCGTAGAGGCTGAAGTACACCCAGCCGGCGGGCGGGTTGTCGACGGTCAGGGTCTCGCCGTTGCCGCTCGTGGTGGACCTGGCCTGGTACGAGCCGGTGGTGGCCCAGCCGGTGCCGTTGTAGTAGAGGTCGGCGTTGCCGGTGCCGCCGCTGGTGGTGACGGTGAGCCGGCTGACCCCGGCCGGCAGGTACAGGAAGTTGTAGGAGTAGTTGCCGGTGGTGGCGGCGACGTCGTCGCGGCGGCAGTCGCGGTCGTACTGCCGGGTGTCCTGGTTGGTGCAGAGCGGGGCCTGCACCGGCGGCAGGGAGCCGCAGTCGCCGGCGCCGCAGGCGGTCAGGAAGGCGGCGAACCCGGCGTCGTACGAGGTGCCGAGGGAGGTGATGACGGCGCGCCCGCCGGCCCAGTCGCCGACCCGGTAGTGGGCGAGCATGGCGGCGACGTCCTGCGGGTGCGACTGGAGCATGTAGCGGACGGCCAGGTAGCCCCAGTTGTAGATGCGGGTCTGGTCGGCGTTGTCGTAGGTGGTGTCGAAGAGGGTGGACAGCGTGTAGGTGTGCTGGGCGGCCTGGGCGATGGCGTCGTCGTAGCGGACGTCGCGGTAGGTGTAGGAGACGTACTCGGCGAGGCCCTCGATCCACCAGACGTTGGGGACGGTCTGCCCGGCGTCGAAGTCGCCGTACATGTCGAACCGGCCGTCGAGGTAGTGGGTGTACTCGTGGTTGAGGTTCCAGATCTGGAACGCGGGGCGCAGCCACTCGGCCTCGTGGGCGATGAAGCGGGCCTGGTTGCCGGCCTTGTTCGGGTCGCCCTCCAGGTACATGCCGCCGTTGTCGACCGAGATGTCGTACATCGACCAGGCGTAGAGCCGGTAGTCGTACGAGGAGTCGAAGACGACGACCTCGAGGGCGGTGTTGAGGTCGCCGGCGACCGGGCCGCCGTCCTTCACCAGGCGGTGGAAGAGGGTGTCCTCGTTGGCCAGGCTGGTGCAGGTGTCGGCCAGTTCGGTGCCGGTCATGGCCTGGGCGCGGATGCGCAGGGTGGGGCTGCAGGTGTGGTCGACGGTCAGGACCAGCGGGACCAGCCGGGTGGGCAGGTCGCACAGGCCGTAGTAGGCGCAGTTGCCGGTGTCCTTGTTGGCGGTGAACCAGGCGAGGTTCATGGTGAGCGGGCCGGTCGGGCCGACCAGCGGGAAGCGGTTGACCAGGTCCTTGACCAGCGGGCGGGCCTGGGCCTGGAGTTCGGGGTGGCTCAGCAGCGAGCCGACGTCGATGCCGAGCGAGGTGGCGAGGTCGCCGCCGGTGAGCATCGCGGCGTTGCGGGTGACGAAGGAGGCCATCGCGCCGGCGAAGGACGGGTCGGCCTGCAATGTGGCGACGAAGGCGGGGGTGTCGAGGCCGTTCTCGATCACGAGTTGGGTGTTGGCGACGGCCTGCCACATCGAGCCGGTCCAGGCGGTGGTCCAGCGGTTGAGCAGGTCGGCGACCGGGCCGGTGTAGCGGGCGTTCTCCTGGGCGCTGTCGATCAGGGTGACGGCCTCGGCGAGGGTCTGGCCGTTGGCCTCGGTGACGTCCCGGGTGTGCGGGGCGGCCCAGAAGCCGTCCAGCGCGCCGCGGATCGAGGTCTGCAGGGCGGTGCCGTACGGACCGACCAGGTCCTGGTTGTACCACTGGACGTAGTAGCCGGCCCGCAGGAAGAGCACCAGCTGGTGGGTCGAGCCGGCGTCGGTGCCGTCGTAGTGTGCCGAGGCGTCGCGCAGGGCGTCGGCGACGGTGACCATCTGCGGCTCGCGGAAGGTGTCCCGGGCGGCGCTCCCGGTGAGCTGGTAGAGCTGGTCGACGCAGTCGGTGGAGGCGGCGGCGACGGCCTGGACCAGGGCGGTGCCGGTGCGGCTGCCGAAGGAGGCGGGGTCGCAGGCGGCGGCCTGGGCGGCGGCCTCGGCGGTGGAGCCGAGCCGCTTGGCCGGCTTGGCGGCGGTCGGCCGGGTGGTGTTCTGCGGGGCGGTGTTCTGCGGGGCGGACCTGGTGCGCGGGACGGCCTGGCCGGGGGTGGGCCGGGCGTCCGCGGGCTGGTCCGGGGACTTGGGCAGGGGCACCGCGTGCCGGGTGGTGGGCGTGGTCGGCGCCTTGGGGGAGGGCTTGGCGGGTGCGGGGGCGGCGACGGCCGTGCTCTGCGGGGCGAAGAACCCGAGGGTGAGCACGAGCGCGAAGGCGAGCGCGAGGAGACGGCCCAAGTGGGCCGTGGGTATCCGGAAGTGACGCACGGTGGGGGGCTCCGGGCGGGTCGTGGCCGCGGGTGGGGGTGCGGCCGTCTAATGTGTGACATGTAAAATGGCACAGGTGGGGCCGGAGGGGAAGAGGGTTGACGTAAGAGCCCCCTGGCGGGAGCTCAGGGCAGGGTGAGGATGCGGGGGCCGTCCTCGGTGACGGCGATGGTGTGCTCGAAGTGGGCGGCCCGGCTGCCGTCGGCCGTGCGCAGGGTCCATCCGTCGGGATCGGTGACATAGGCGTCGCGTCCCCCGGCCATGAGCATGGGTTCGATGGCGAGGGCGAGGCCGTGGCGCAGGGGGTAACCGCGGCCGGGCCGTCCGCGGTTGGGGACGTGTGGGTCCTCGTGCATCCGGCGGCCGATGCCGTGGCCGCCGAAGTCGGACGGCATGCCGCAGGCGGCCCTGCGGGCGACGGCGCCGATGGCGTGGGAGATGTCGCCGATCCGGCGGCCGACGGTGGCCGCGGCGATGCCGGCCTCCAGGGCCTGCCGGGTGGCGGTGATGAGTGCGAGGTCGGCGGGGCGGGGGGCGCCGACGGTGAAGCTGATCGCGGCGTCGCCGGTCCAGCCGTCGAGTTCGGCCCCGCAGTCGACGGAGACCAGGTCGCCGTCGCGCAGCCGGGAGTCGTCGGGGATGCCGTGCGAGACGGCGTCGTTGACGGACACGCAGATCGCGGCGGGGAAGGGCGTGGGCGCGAAGGAGGGGCGGTAGCCGAGGAACGGGGAGCGTGCCCCGGCCTCGGCGAGGACGCTGCGCGCGGCGTCGTCGAGCTCGCGCAGGCGGACTCCCGCGGCCGCCGCCGCGCGGGCGGCCGCGAGGGCGCGCGCCACCACGCGTCCGGCCTCCCGCATCGCCTCCAGTGCCGTGTCGGACTTGATCTCCACCATGGATGCGGCTCCCCTGTCGCGTGATGCCGCCCAATACTTATACCGGTATTAGTATCACGGGTATGGTGCGAGTTCCTTTGACCCCGGAAGAGCGGCAGCGCGGTGAGCGCTTCGGGATCCTGCTCCGGCAGGCCCGCGGCGACCGCAGCATGGTCGAGGTGGCGGCGGCCGCCGGGGTGTCCGCCGAGACCCTCCGCAAGATCGAGACCGGCCGTGCCCCGACCCCGGCCTTCTTCACCGTGGCGGCCCTGGCCCATGCCCTCGGCCTCTCGCTCGACGAGCTGGCCGCCGCCTGCGCGGAAGGTGCGGACGGCGCGGACGGTGCGGAGCACAGCGGGGGCGGCGAGCAGGCGATGTCGGCGTGACGGTCCCTGCGGAGCCCCGGGCGTCCACCGCCCGGGGCGGGCGGACGCTCGCCCCCGCCGCCCTGCCCACCCCGCTCACCCCGGTCGCGGATCCGCTGCTGGCCGCCGCCGGGGTCGAACTGCGGCTGAAGCGGGACGACCTGGCGCACCCGACCGTCCCCGGCAACAAGTGGCGCAAGCTGGCGCCCAACCTGGAGCGGGCGGTGGCCGAGGGCTGCCGAGGGCTGCTGACCTACGGCGGGGCGTACTCCACCCACCTCCGCGCCACGGCCGCCGCCGCGCGGGCGCTCGGCCTGGCGTCGGTCGGCGTGGTCCGCGGCGAGGAGCTGGCCGCCGCGCCGCGCAACTGGTCGCTGCGGGCGGCCGAGGCGGCGGGGATGGTGCTGGAGTTCGTGCCGCGCGCGGCCTACCGCGCACTGGCCTCGGGCGCGGGCGAGGACCGCCCGGGCTACCTGGTGCTGCCGGAGGGCGGCTCCAATGCGCTCGCGGTGCGCGGCGCCGCCGAGATCGCGGCCGAGCTGCCCGACCTCGGCGGACGCGACCTGGTCTGCTGCCCGGTCGGCACCGGCGGCACCCTGGCCGGGATCGCGGCCGGTCTGCCGCCGGGCGCGCGGGCGCTCGGGGTGGCGGTGCTCAAGGGGGCCGGCGGCTATCTGGAGGGCGAGGTGGCCGCGCTCCACCGGGCCGCGTACGGGCGGGAGTTCGGCAACTGGCAGATCCACCACGGGCACCACTGCGGCGGGTACGGGCGGGTCCCGGCCGGGCTGGAGGAGTTCGCCGCCGCCTTCGAGCGACGCCACGGCGTACCGGTGGAACGCCGGTACGTGGCCAAGACGCTGCAGGCGGTGTACGACCTCGCCGCGGCGGGGCAGCTGCCGCCGGGGACGCGGGCGACCGTGGTGGTCACCGGCGTCCCCGATCCGGTCGGGCCGGGATGAGCCCGGCTCGCGGCGAGCGGGCCGGTCAGCCGAAGCTGAGGTCGGAGCAGAGGTCGCTGTCGGCCGGGCGGGTGTTCTCGCTGATGCCGGTGGGGATCGATGACGGCAGGGCGGTGGAGCCGGGAGTGGCACCGGTGCCGTCGGTGGGATCGGCGGTGTCGGCCGGGGCGCGGTCCTGGCCCAGGGTGAGGACCAGGCCGTCGGCGCTCGCCTCCGGCTGGAGCTCCGCGCCGGGGTAGAGCTGGGCGAGCTGCTCGGCGGCGGTCTGCCGGCCGGGGCCGTACTCGATCAGGGTGGTCCGCCGGGGGGTGGTGTTGGGGCCGACGGTGATGTCGGTGTACCCCTTGGCCCGCAGGGTCGAGCCGACCTTCCCGGCCAGGCCGGGGGACTTGGCGGCGTTGTGCACGGTGATCGGCACGTCCAGGGCGGCCGGGGCCGAGGTGGCGGCGGACGGCGAGCCGGTGGACGGCGAGGCGGTGGACGATGTCGAGGACGACGGGGAGCCCGGGGCGCCGGTCTGGCCGGCGGTGGTCTGGCCGTCCAGGGTGCGGTCCTGCCGGAGCAGGTTCCACAGGGTGTTGGCGTCCGGCTGGACCAGGGCGACCCGCTCGCCCTGGTAGCGCCAGGGCACGGTGACGAACTTGATGTCGCCGAGCTTGATGTCCTGGAGCGACTGGGCGAAGTCGGCGAGCTTCATCGCGGAGCCGAGTTCGGGGTCGACGGTGAGCGACTTGGTGGCGGCGTCCGCGAGCGGGAATATCGTCGTCGGGTTGAAGCCCTCGCCCTGCACCTTGCGGATCAGGGAGGAGAGGAAGGCCTGCTGCCGCTTCATCCGGCCGATGTCCGAGCCGTCGCCGAAGCCGTGCCGGGCCCGGACGTAGTCCAGGGCCTGCTGCCCCTGCAGGGTCTGGCGGCCCTTGGTGAGGTGGATGCCGAACGAGTCGACGTCGTTGGGGACGCAGACGTCGACGCCGTGCACCGCGTCGGTCATCGCGGCGAAGCCCTTGAAGTCGACCACGATGGTGTGGTCCACCCGCAGCCCGGTCATCGCCTCGACGGTGTTCTGGGTGCAGGCGGGGTTGCCCTGCTTGTACTCGCCGATGGTGAAGGCGGAGTTGAACATCTGGTTGGTCTTGGTGGTCGTCCACCGCCCGTCCGGGAGCCGGCAGGCGGGGATGGTGACCAGGGTGTCGCGGGGTATGGACACACCGACGGCGTGCTTGTGGTCGGCGTAGACGTGCAGCAGGATCGCGGTGTCGGAGTGACCGACGCCCTCGTCGCCGCCGCCGAGGCTGCTGTTGCCGTCCTCACGGGTGTCCGAACCGAGCAGCAGGACGTTGACGGCCCGGCCGCCGCCCGAGACGGTGGGGGCCGCCGGCGGCCGGCTGGTGGCGATGCCGTCGGCGGAGAAGGTGGTGATGTTGTGGTCGAGGCGCTGGTAGAACCAGGCGCCGACACCCGCGGTGGCCAGCACCAGGACGGCGGCGGTGGCGCCCGCCCCCCGGGCGAGTCGGGAGCGCCGGGCCGTGGCGGCACCCTCGGCTGGGCGGGACTTGGCGTCGGTCATCGGTGAGTGCTCTCTCTACGGCCGCGCGAGGGGCGGCCTGCGGGCGGGCATACGTCACACCCGCCGCACTGCGAGTGGGACCCTCTCACCACATAGACGGTGCGGCGGCCCGATCGGTTACACGCAAACCATTCTCGCGGACGGCTGTGACAGAGCTGTCGCCGGGCCCGCGGACGGTGCCTCAGGACGCGGGGGGCTGGGCGCCCTCGAGCATGCGGCGCAGCAGGTCGCGCAGCTGGGCGCGCTCCTCGTCGTCGAGAGCGGCGAGCGGCTCGCGGGCGAAGTTGAGCGACTCGCGCAGTTCCTCGGACGCGCTCATGCCGGAGCCGGTGGCGGCGACCAGCTTGACCCGGCGGTCGTGCGGGTCGGCGTCGCGGGTGACGAACCCGCGGGTCTCCAGGCGGTCGACGATGCCGGTGATGTTGGACGGCTCGCACGCCAGGGTCTGGGCGATGTGCCGCATCGGCATCGGGCCGCGCCGGAGCAGGCCGAGCACCTTGGCCTGGGCGCCGGTGAGCGAGCGGGCGGCGGCGGCCTCCTCGTACTCGCGGTGGAAGAGCGCGACCAGGCTCGCCATGAGGTCCACGACCTCGCGGGTGATCGCGTCGGCGGGCGTCGGCTGGGTCTCCATGGCTTCGATTCTACCTGAACATTTGACAACCTGAACCTTTCACTCGCAGGATTGCTTGAGAAGGTCAACGTTTTAGGTCGAGGAGCAATACCCATGGCAGAGCAGAGCGTGCCCACCACCGGCCGCGAGTGGCACCTGGCCGCCCGCCCCCAGGGCTGGCCGACCCCCGCCGACTTCGCCCTCGTCGAGGCGCCCGTCCGGCAGCCCGGCGCCGGCCAGATCCTGGTGCGCAACGCCTACCTCTCGGTCGACCCGTACATGCGCGGCCGGATGAACGACGTGAAGTCCTACGTCCCGCCGTTCGCCCTCGGCGAGGCCATGGACGGCGGCGCGGTCGGCTACGTGGTCGCCTCGCAGGCCGAGGGCTTCGAGGTCGGCGACGCCGTCCTGCACGGCCTCGGCTGGCGCGAGTACGCCACCCTCGACGCCGCCCGCGCGGTCAAGGTCGACCCGCAGCTCGCGCCGCTCTCCGCCTACCTGGGTGTGCTCGGCATGACCGGCCTCACCGCCTACGCCGGCCTGCTGGCCGTCGGCTCGCTCCAGGAGGGCGACACCGTCTTCGTCTCCGGCGCGGCCGGCGCCGTCGGCTCGCTGGTCGGCCAGATCGCCCGGCTCAAGGGCGCCAAGCGGGTGATCGGCTCGGCCGGCTCCGCCGCCAAGGCCGCCAAGCTGGTCGACGAGTACGGCTTCGACGCCGCCTTCAACTACAAGGACGGCGCCGTCCGCGACCTGCTCGCCGAGGCCGCCCCCGACGGCATCGACGTCTACTTCGACAACGTCGGCGGCGACCACCTGGAGGCCGCCATCGGCGCCCTCAACCTCCGCGGCCGGGCCGTGCTGTGCGGCGCCATCGCCCAGTACAACGACATCACCCCGCCGGCCGGACCGCACAACCTGGCCCTCGCCATCGGCAAGCGGCTCCGCCTGGAGGGCATGCTCGTCGGCGACCACTACGGACTGCAGCCGCAGTTCCTCGCCGACATGGCGGGCTGGCTGGGCAGCGGCGAGCTGCGCTCCGCCGAGACCGTGGTCGAGGGCTTCGAGCACTCGGTCGACGCCTTCATCGGCATGCTGCGCGGCGACAACACCGGCAAGATGGTCGTCAAGCTCTGAGAAGGCAGTCCTGACGGCACGTCACCCACCGCCCCCGACCGGGTCCGATCCCGGCGGGGGTGGTGTGTGTACGGGCGCTCCCGGAGGGCCGCTCGTGGCATCCGACGTGGTGTCACACCCCGTCCTGCCAGCGGTATTGGCGTCGGATAGGTCCGTTCGGGGGAGAGATCCCGGCCGAGGGTAGACCTCCCGGAGGATCCGGCTACGATGGGGTGAAAGCTTGTCCGTTTTGCTCAATTTGATGACCTAATGTCGAATAAGTTGAGCTTCACGGGGTAGCCAGTGGTCACAACCTACCGGCGACGTGCACGAGGCAGCTGGGGAAGGCGACCCTCGTCCACAGCCTGGAGGTCCCGGTGACGACACGTGGTGTCCTGTACATCCACTCCGCGCCCCGCGCGTTGTGCCCGCACGTCGAGTGGGCGGTCGCGGGGGTTCTCGGCGTGCGGGTCAGCCTCGACTGGATCCGCCAGCCCGCCGCGCCCGGCCACTGGCGCGCCGAGCTCTCCTGGCAGGGCGAGCCCGGCACCGCCTCGCGCCTCGCCTCCGCCCTGCGCGGCTGGCAACTGATGCGGTACGAGGTCACCAGCGAGCCCTGCGCCACCGCAGAGGGCGAGCGCTACAGTTCCACGCCCGGCCTCGGCATCTTCCACGCCGTCACCGGCATCCACGGCGACATCCTCATCCCCGAGGACCGGCTGCGGGCCGTCGTGCTACGGGCTCGCAACGAGGGCACCGACCTGGAGGCCGAGATCGCCCGGCTGCTCGGCAAGCCGTGGGACGACGAGCTGGAGCCTTTCCGCTACGCGGGCGAGGGTGCGCCGGTGCGGTGGCTCCACCAGGTCGTCTGAGACCTTTTCCCACGGGGCTCGAGAACCACAGACAGGGGCTCGGGGAACTGCGAGGCCCGCCCCGGGGTCGGCGCACCTCGCTGGTGTCGCCCACCCCGGGGTCGGCCTCGCGGTTCCCCGAGCCCCTGATGTGGTTGCTCGCGGTTTTCCGAGCCCCTGAAGCGTCAGACCGTACGGAAGGCCAGGACCACGTTGTGGCCGCCGAAGCCGAACGAGTTGTTCAGCGCGGCGATGCGGCCCTCGGGCAGCGTGCGGGGCTCACCGGTGACGATGTCGGCGTCGATGTCGTCGTCGAGGTCGTCCACGTTGATGGTCGGCGGGGCGAGGCGGTTGTACAGCGCGAGGACGGTGGCGACCGTCTCGATGCCTCCGGCGCCGCCGAGCAGGTGGCCGGTCATCGACTTGGTGGCGGAGATCGCGACGTGGTCCAGGTGCTCGCCGAGCTCCTTGCGCAGCGCCTTGACCTCGGCGGTGTCGCCCTGCGGGGTCGAGGTGGCGTGCGCGTTGACGTGCACGACCTCGGCCTTGTCCAGCTCGTTGTGGGCGAACAGGTCGGCGATGGCGCGGGCCACGCCGGCGCCGGTCGGCTCCGGCTGGGCGATGTGGTGGGCGTCGGAGGACAGGCCCTGGCCGACGGCCTCGCAGTACACGCGGGCGCCGCGGGCGGCGGCGTGCTCGGCGGACTCCAGCACGACCACGCCGGCGCCCTCGCCCAGCACGAAGCCGTCGCGGTTCTTGTCGTACGGGCGCGAGGCGTGCTGCGGCGCGTCGTTGTTCTTGGACATCGCCATCATGTTGGAGAAGGCGACGATCGGCAGCGGGTGGATCGCCGCCTCGGTGCCGCCGGCGACGACCACGTCGGCGCGGCCGGAGCGGATCATCTCGATCGCGTAGCCGATCGCCTCGGCGCCGGAGGCGCAGGCGGAGACGGGGGTGTGCACGCCGGCGCGCGCGCCGACCTCCAGGCCGACGTTGGCGGCCGGGGAGTTGGGCATCAGCATCGGCACGGTGTGCGGGGAGACCTTGCGGACGCCCTGCTCCTTGAGCACGTCGTACTGGTCGAGCAGGGTGGTGACGCCGCCGATGCCGGAGGCGATCACGGCGCCCAGGCGGGTCGGGTCGAGCTTGGAGGAGTCGTCGGTGGCCGGCGTCTCGTAGCCGGCGTCGGCCCAGGCCTCGCGGGCGGCGATCAGCGCGAACTGCGCCGAGCGGTCCAGCTTGCGGGCCAGCGGGCGGGGCAGGATCTCGCCCGGCTCGACGGCGGTGCGCGCGGCGATCCGGACCGGCAGGTCGGTCGCCCATTCCTCGGTCAGCGCTGCCACCCCGGAACGGCCCTCGATCAGGCCCTGCCAGAACGAGGCGGCGTCGCCGCCCAGCGGCGTGAAGGCGCCGATACCCGTGACGACCACGGTGCGGTTTTCAGCGGTCACTGGTTTCTTCTTCTCTCACGTGTTGCAGGGGGTGGCGGGGGCGCCGAGGACGGCGGGGTGGTGAGGGGCCCGGTCGGGACGCCGCGGGCGTCCCGACCGGGTGAGACCTTCGGGTCAGGCGTTCTCGATGATGTAGTTCACCGCGTCGCCGACGGTCTTGAGGTTCTTGACCTCGTCGTCCGGGATCTTCACGCCGAAGCGCTCCTCGGCGGCCACGACGACCTCGACCATGGAGAGCGAGTCGACGTCCAGGTCATCGGTGAACGACTTGTCGAGCTCGACGTCCTCGGTCGGGATGCCGGCGATCTCGTTGACAATCTCGGCGAGACCTTCGAGAACCTCGGTCTGGGTAGCCATATCGGCTGCTCCTCTTCGGTGTTGACAGCGAACGGTCCGGCGGACCGCCGCAGGTTTTCCAGGTGGGGCTTTGATGCCTAGGGGAGAGTAACGACTGCGGCCGCGTAGACCAGACCCGCCCCGAACCCGATGATCAGTGCCAGGTCGCCGCTCTTCGCCTCACCGCGCTCCAGCATGCGCTCCATGGCGAGCGGGATGGAGGCGGCGGAGGTGTTGCCGGTCTCGGCGATGTCGCGGGCGACGGGCACCGACGCGGGAAGCTTGAGTGCCTTGATCATGGCGTCGGTGATGCGCATGTTGGCCTGGTGCGGGATGAACGCGCCGAGCTGGTCGGCGCTGATTCCGGCGGCGTCCAGCGCCTGCTGGGCGACCTTGGCCATGTCCCACACGGCCCAGCGGAAGACGGTCTGACCCTCCATCCGCAGCGCGGGCCACTTGACCTCCTCGCCCTGGCCGTTGACCGCGCCCTCCTTGGCGAAGGCGGTGTCCCAGGCCTCGGTCTGCGAGATGACGTCCGCCTGCGAGCCGTCCGCGCCCCAGATCACCTTGCCGATGCCGGGGGTGTCGGACGGGCCGACGATCGCGGCGCCGGCGCCGTCGCCGAAGATGAAGGCGGTCGACCGGTCGGTGGTGTCGGTCAGGTCGCTGAGCCGCTCCACGCCGATCACCAGCACGTACTCGGCGCTGCCGCCGCGCACCATGCCGTCGGCCAGGCCCAGGCCGTAGCCGAAGCCGGCGCAGGCGGCGGAGATGTCGAAGGCCGGGGCGGTGCCGCAGCCGAGCCGCTGTGCGATCTCGGTGGCGATCGCCGGGGTCTGCTTGAGGTGCGAGACGGTCGCCACGATGACGCCGCCGATCTGCTCGGGGGCGATGCCGGCCATCGCGATGGCCTTGCCGGCGGCCTGCACCGACATCTCGGCGACGCTCTCCTCCGGGCCGGCCCAGCGGCGCTCGGCGATGCCGGAGCGGGTGCGGATCCACTCGTCGGAGGAGTCGATCCAGGTCAGCACCTCGGCGTTGGGGATGACCCGGGTCGGGCGGTAGCCGCCGACACCGTGGATGCGCGAGTACT
The DNA here is from genome assembly GCF_024172095.1 of Kitasatospora cinereorecta. Classification (GTDB taxonomy): domain Bacteria; phylum Actinomycetota; class Actinomycetes; order Streptomycetales; family Streptomycetaceae; genus Kitasatospora; species Kitasatospora cinereorecta. Next base: position 1,097,450 of record NZ_JAMZDX010000003.1, read on the forward strand.
GGGCGCCGGTCGCCGGCTTGATCTGAGGCGTGCTCATGCGTCGGTCTCCTGACCGCCGTGCTCGGCCACCAGCTCGCGGGCCTTGTCGAGATCGGCGGGAGTCTTGAGGGCAAGCGTCGCGACACCCTTGACGTTGCGCTTGACCAGGTTGGTGAGGGTACCGGCGGGGGACAGCTCGATCACGGCCGTCGCGCCCAGCTGCTGCAGCGTCTCCATGCACAGGTCCCAGCGGACCGGGTTGGACACCTGGGAGACCAGGCGGGCGAGCACCTCGGCGCCGTTGCCGACCGCCTCGCCGTCCTTGTTGGAGACGTACGCGACCAGCGGGTCGGCCGCGGTCAGGGTCGGCGCCAGCTTCTCCAGCCGCTCCTGGCCCGGGGCCATGTGCGCGGTGTGGAAGGCGCCGGCCACCTTCAGCGGGATCAGCCGGGCACCGGCCGGCGGGTCCGCCTTGAGCGCCGCCAGCTGCTCCAGCGTGCCGGCGGCGACCAGCTGGCCGCCGCCGTTGTTGTTGGCCGCGGTCACGCCGTGCTCCGCCAGCTTGGCGGCCACCTCCTCCGGGTCGCCGCCGAGCAGGGCGGTCATCCCGGTCGCGGTGGCGGCGGCGGCCTCGGCCATGCCGAGGCTCCGCTCGCGCACGAAGGTCAGCGCGTCGTCGGTGCTCAGCACACCGGCCAGCGCGGCGGCGGTGATCTCGCCGACGCTGTGGCCGGCGACCGCGCCGACGAGCTGCGGCAGGGTGCCGTCCGCGAACAGCGCACCGGCGGTGACCAGGCCCGCGGCGACCAGCAGCGGCTGGGCGACGGCGGTGTCCTTGATCTCCTCCTCGGACGCCTCGGTGCCGGCGTGGACCAGGTCGAGGCCGGCCACGGCCGACCACTGCCGCAGCCGGTCGGCGACGCCGTCCAGCTCGAGCCAGGGGTTGAGGAAGCCGGGGGTCTGAGCACCCTGTCCAGGGGCGACGATTACGAGCACGGTTCAACCCTCTCTCGCCGGACGCCCGGGGGCGGGTAGGCGACGATGACGAAGAAAAGCACGTCGGCTTGTGGGTTCCCTACAGTGGCCTCAGGCCGGTTCGGTGCCCGCACCGAGTCGGCCCAGGGCAAGGGCGATGCGCAGGGTGAATGCCGAACGTACGTCGGACGGAGCATAACCGGTGACGTCAGTCACACGACGCAGCCGGTAGCGCACGGTGTTCGGGTGAACGAAGAGCATCCGGGCGGCGCCCTCGAGCGAGGACGCCTGTTCCAGATAGACACTCAGCGTCTCCAGGAGTGCCGAGCCGGCCTCCTCCAGTGGTGTGTAGATCTCCTCCACCAGCTGGCGCCGGGCCACCTCGTCCCCGGCCAGCGCCCGTTCGGGCAGCAGATCGTCCGCCAGTACCGGCCGCGGCGCGTCCGGCCACGCGGAGCACGCCTTCAGACCCTGCGCCGCCGCGTGCGCCGAGCGCGTCGCCGACAGCAGGTCGCCCACCGCAGGGCCGACCACCACCGGACCCGGCGCGAACTGGCCGATCAGCGCCCGCGCGGCGGGCACCGGCTCCTTGTCGCCGCCGACCACCACCACCAGGCGCCGGCCCAGCACCCCGGTCAGCACGTGCAGCTTGGCGTACCGCGCCGCCCGGCGGATCGCCTCCACCACCAGCTCGCTGTCGCCGTCCGGCGCGCTGCCCATCACCACCCGCACCTGGGCCGGCTGGCCCCAGCCGAGCGCGGCCGCCCGGGAGAGCACTCCCTCGTCCGCGTCACCCGACAGCAGCGAGTTGACGACCAGCGCCTCCAGCCGGGCGTCCCACGCGCCGCGCGCCTCCGCCGCCTGCGCGTACACCTGCGCGGTGGCGAACGCGATCTCCCGCGCGTACACCAGCACCGACTCGCGCATCCCCGCCTCGTCGCCGGGGGCGGCCACCTCCTCGATGGCCTCCTCCATCACCTCGATGGTGGTGCGGATCAGCTCCACCGTCTGGCGCAGCGTGATGGCCCGGGTCAGCTCGCGCGGCGCCGTACCGAACACGTCGGTGGAGATCGCCTGCGGGGCCTCCGGGTGGCGGTACCACTCGGTGAACGCCGCGATACCCGCCTGGGCGACCAGGCCGATCCAGGAGCGGTGCTCCGGCGGCATCCGTCGGTACCACGCCAGCTGGTCGTCCATCCGGGCGATGGCGGCGGTCGCCAGCTTGCCCGAGGACTTCTCCAGGCGCTTGAGGGTGGCGGCACGCAGCTCGGCCCGCTCGGCGGCGAGCCGGCGCTCCTCCGCGGTCATCCGACCGCGCCCGGGGCTGGCCGACGCCGACGCCCGGGTCGGCGCCTTGGGCGGAGCGGCCTTCGCGGCGGTCGCCTTCACCGGAGCTGCCTTCCTGGGGACGGGCTTCCGGTCGGTACCGGCTTTGTCGGGTTTCGCTGAAGGGGCTGGCACAGCACTAGCCTGCCTCACGCGGAGCAGTGCTCGTGCACACCCCGCCCGATGCACCCGGTGGCTCCGGTCACACCGGCTACGGTGTCACCCGTGACCGAACAGCGTGAACGAGGCCGCGCCGATCTGCGGCGGGCAGCCGAGCGGTACCTCTCCCGGCCCGCCGAGGGGATCGAGACCCGGCACGCCTTCTCGTTCTCCGGGCACTACGACCCGAAGAACATCCACTTCGGCCCGCTGCTCGCCTGCAACGAGGAGACGCTCGCCACCGGCGCCGGGTTCGAGGAGCACAAGCACCGCGACACCGAGATCCTCACCTGGGTGGTGGAGGGCGCCCTCGCCCACCGCGACAGCCGCGGCCACGCCGGCGTCGTCCGCCCCGGCATGGTGCAGCACCTGTCGGCCGGCTCCGGCGTCACCCACACCGAACGCAACGTCGGCGGGGCCGACGGCCCGGTGCGGTTCGTCCAGATGTGGCTGCGGCCGGACGAGTTCGACGCCGAGCCGGTGTACGGGCTGCGCCGGATCGAACCCGGCGCCGGCGGGCTGACCCTGCTCGCCTCCGGGATGGCACGGGACGAGGGGACGGACGCGCTGCGGCTGCGGCGCGGTGACGCCGCGTTGTGGCTGGTGCGGGCCGGCGCGTGGCAGCCGCTGCCCGAACTCCCCGCCGCCCCCTACCGCTACGCCCACCTGACGACCGGTTCCGTCGGCTACCGCACCGTCCCCGGCCCGCAGGGCGGCGGACGCTCGATGGACCCCGGCGACAGCATCCGCATCACGGGGGACGCCTTCGCGGACCCGGTGGCGGGGGAGTCGGGGGCGGAACTGCTCATCTGGGAGCTGCACTCCGCTCACTAGCCAGGGGCTCGGGGCTCTGCTGATGAGCGGCTCCGCCGCGGGGCGAGGCCGACCCCGCGGTTGGCGCACTTTGCTGGTATCGCCGACCCCGGGGCGGGCCTCGCAGTTCCCCGAGCCCCTGAAGACACGAGCCCCTAACGGGTCTCGGAGAGAATTGCGTCGCTGAGCTGCGGCCACACCTCCGCCGCCCACGGACCGAAGTCGCGGTCGGTGAGGGCGATGCAGGCGATGCCGGCCACCGGGTCGACCCACAGGAAGGTGCCGGACTGCCCGAAGTGGCCGAACGTGGCAGGGGAGTTGGCGGTGCCGGTCCAGTGCGGGGCCTTCTCGCCGCGGATCTCGAAGCCGAGCCCCCAGTCGTTGGGCCGGCGGTGGCCGAAGCCGGGCAGGACGCCGCTGGTCCCGGGGAAGGCGACCTCGCGGGTGGCGGCGGCCACGGTGGACGGGTCGAGCAGCTTGGGCGCCTGCAGCTCGGCGGCGAACAGGGCCAGGTCGGCCACGGTGGAGAGGCCGCCCGCACCGGCGGGGGAGCGGTGCGCGGTGTTGATCAGGGTGGACCGCATGCCGAGCGGCTCGAACACCGCCTCCGCCGCGTACCGGCCGAACTCGATGCCGGACGCCTCGGCGAGAGCGGCGGCGAGCACGTCGAAGCCGGCGTTGGAGTAGAGCCGCCGGTTGCCGGGGGCGGCCATCACCTTGTGCTCGTCGAAGGCGAGGCCCGAGGTGTGCGCCAGCAGGTGCCGGACGGTGGAGCCCTCCGGGCCGGCCGGGTCGTCCAGGTCGAAGACGCCCTCCTCGACCGCGACCAGGGTGGCGTATGCGGTGAGCAGCTTGGTCACCGACGCCAGCGGGAACAGGTGCTGCTGCGGTCCGTGCTCGCCCAGCACCGCGCCGTCCGCGCGCACCACGGCCGCCGCCGCGTTCGGCACCGGCCAGTCCTCGATCATGCTCAAGCTCTGCATGGGCCGAACTCTAGACGACCTGGCGCCGGGGCCCGCGTGCCACTCTTGCTTTGAGTGCGCTCTAACTCAGTAGCGTCGTAGTCGTCGCCGAGACCGGGGGTCAGAACCGTGGCATCGCTCGCAACCATCCAGACCGACCTGCGCAGTTGCGCGGAGGCGTACAACACGGCCGCCGGCGACGCGGACCGCACCGCGCGGCACACCATCAGCGAGGTCTCCGCCGCCAGCGGGCTGACCCCGCACACGTTGCGCTGGTACGAGCGGATCGGTCTGCTCGACCCGATCGACCGCTCGCACGCGGGGCAGCGCCGCTACAGCGACGCCGACCTGACCCGGCTGGCGTTCCTCGGCCGGCTGCGGCTGACCGGCATGCCGGTGGCGGACATGCTCCGCTACGTGGAGCTGGCCCGGGCCGGTGACGGGACCAGGGCGGCCCGGCGCGACATCCTCGTCGCCCACCGCGAGGAGGTCCGGGAGCGGCTCGCCGATCTCCACGCGACCCTCGCCGTCCTCGACTACAAGATCGACATCTACACCGATCGCGCCGATCAGGCCGAGAACGCCGATCAAGCCGATCGCACCGATCACGCCGAGCGCGCCGATCACGGCGCCCCGTACGGCGGATCCCACGAAACGACCGACAGGAAGAGCGCATGAGCATCCTCCCCACCTCCGCCCTCGGCACCGACGGCCCGCTCGTCGGCATCCAGGGCCTCGGCTGCATGGGCATGAGCGAGTTCTACGGCCCGACCGACACCGACGAGGCGCTCGCCACCCTGGACGCCGCCCTGGCGGCGGGCGTCACCCTGTTCGACACCGCCGACATCTACGGCTCCGGCCACAACGAGGAGCTGATCGGCCCGTTCGTCCGCGCCAACCGCGACCGGGTGGTCCTCGCCACCAAGTTCGCCATCGAGCGCAAGGCCGACGACCCGGCGTACCGAGCGGTGCGCAACGACCCGGCGTACATCCGCTCCGCCGTGGACGCCTCGCTGCGCCGGCTCGGCGTGGACGTCATCGACCTCTACTACATGCACCGGCGCGACCCGGCCGTGCCGCTGGCCGAATCGGTCGGCGCGATGGCCGAGCTGGTGCAGGCCGGCAAGGTGCGGCACCTGGGCCTCTCCGAGGTGACCGGGGACGAGCTGCGCGAGGCGTACGCGGTGCACCCGATCGCCGCCCTGCAGTCCGAGTGGTCGCTCTTCTCCCGGGACGTGGAGCGGACGGCGGTGCCGGCCGCCGCCGAGCTCGGGGTCGCGTTCGTGCCGTACTCGCCGCTCGGCCGGGGCTTCCTGACCGGTTCGTTCACCGCCGCCGAGCAGCTCTCCGCGGACGACTACCGGCGCTCGCACCCGCAGTTCTCCGGCGCGAACGCGGCCGGGAACGCGGCGCTGATCGCCCCCGTCCAGAAGATCGCCGCCGACCGCGGGGTGACGGCGGCTCAGGTGGCGCTCGCCTGGGTGCACCAGCGGGCCGAGGTGCACGGGCTGACCGTGGTGCCGATCCCGGGCACCCGCAAGCGGTCGCGCCTCGCGGAGAACGTCGCGGCGGCGACCCTGACCCTGACGGCGGCGGAGCTCGCCGAGCTGGAGCCGATCGCCGGACGGGTGACGGGGACGCGCTACGCGGACATGGCGTTCACCTCGGCGGGCCGGGAGTAGGCCGGAAGGGGCTCGGGGCTCTGCGAGGCCCGAGCCCCTGACGGGTCAGGCCTTCCGGCCGAGCCAGGTCGCCAGCTCGGTGGTCGGGTCGGCGTCCGCCGGTGCGGGCCGGACCGGACCGAACGGGACCGGGCCGCCGCGCGGGGCGTCCGGCATCACCCGGTGGGCGGTGGCGAGGGCGGCCCGGCCCAGCTCCTCGTCGAGGACGCCGGTCGGGTCGACCGCCCGGGTGAGGTCCCAGGTGTGGGTGACGGTCTCCATCACCCAGGCGTCGAGCGCGTCCCGGCCGGGCATGACGGCGCCGGGCCCGTGCACCGGCGCGGCCAGCAGCGCGTCGTCGGCCCAGGCCCGGACCATTCGCTCGCGGGCCCGTACCAGCGCGTCGGCCCAGTCGCCGTCCGCGATCGGACCGGTCGCGCCGGCGACGTCCACCCACCGTCCGCCCTCGCCGAGGTAGGCGAGCTGGTGGACGCCGCCCACGGTGTGGCCGAGCAGGGCCCGCAGGTCGTACGCGGGACAGGGGGTCGGCCGCTCCAGCATCTCCGGGGTGATCCGCGCGACGAGCTTCTCCAGCTGGTCGAGGGCCCGGAGGTACTGCGCCCGGGGGTCGGTGGTGGTGTCCATGGTGCGCTCCTGCTCCGTGGGGCCCGAGGGGTCGGGCCGACACGGGGCATTCTCCGCAGAAAGGACATCCGGGGCGGGGATGCGGGCGGCGATTCGCCCGTTCGGCCCCGCCCCGGTGGACGGGGTGGTCAGACTGTCCGACCGAGCCAGGCGGCGAGGCGGGTGGTCGGGTCGGCGCCGGCCGGGGCGGGCTGGACCCTGCCGAACGGGACGTCGCCGCCGCGCTCGTCGGCGGGCAGCACCTGCTCGGCGATCGCCAGGGCGGTGAGCGCCAGCTCGTCGTCCAGTGCGGCGCCCGGGTCGACCACCCGGGCGATGTCCCAGGTGTGGGTGACGGCCTCCATCACATAGCCGCCGAGCGCGAACCGGCCCGGCATGACGCCCCACGGCACGTGGGCGAGCCGGTCGAGGGTGGCGTCGTCGGCCCAGGCGGCGGCCGCCCGGTCGCGGGCCCGGCCGAGCGCGGCCGCCCACGCGTGGTCCTCGATCTCCCCGGCGGCGGCCGGCACGTCCAGGGCGAGGCCGCCCTCGCCGACGTACGCGATCCGGTGCACGCCGCCCACCGTGTGGCTGAGCAGGGCCCGCAGGTCGAACTCGCTGCACGGGGTGGGGAGGTCGAGGCGGTCCGGGGTGACCTGGGAGACGATCTTCTCCAGCTGGTCGAGGGCGCGCAGGTAGTGCGGGCGGGGGTCGACGGCGGCGGCGTTCACGGTGGGCTCCTTCTCAGGGGGCTCGCTGGCTGACGAGGAGCACTCTGCCGGGGATACCTGACATCAACTGTCAGGATTTACGCTGATCCGGTGAGAGCCGACCGCCTGCTGTCGATCCTGCTGCTGCTCCAGACCCGGGGCCGGGTGCCCGCCGGGGAGCTCGCCGAGCGCCTGGAGGTCTCGGTGCGCACCGTCTACCGGGACGTGGAGGCGCTGTCGGCCGCAGGCGTGCCGGTCTTCGCCGAGCGCGGCCGCCACGGCGGGATCGCCCTGCTGCCCGGCTACCGCACCGACGTCACCGGACTCACCGCCGACGAGGCGCGCGCCCTGTTCGTGCTGGCGTCCGCCGGGACGCACGACGCGCTCGGCCTGGGCGGGGCGATCGGCTCGGCGCTGCGCAAGGTGATGGCGGCGCTGCCCGCCCCGCACCGGCCGGCGGCCGAGCGCACCAGCGAACGGATCCTGGTCGACCCGGCCCGCTGGACCAAGGGCCCGGTCGCCGGACCGGCCGACCTCGGCGAGCTGCAGCGGGCGGTCTTCGCCGACCGGCGGCTGCGGCTGGTCTACCGGCACAGCGGCGACAGCGCGCCGAGCGCGTACACCGTCGACCCGTACGGCCTGGTCAACAAGGCGGGGGTTTGGTACCTGGTGGCGGACCTGGACGGCGAGCCGCGGCTGTTCCGGGCCGACCGGGTGGCGGGCGCCGAGACGGCCGAGGAGGAGGTGCGCCGCCGCGACGGGGTGGGGCTGGCCGAGGCGTGGGGCGTCCTGCGCGCCCAGGTGGAGCGGGTGCGCGACGACGTCCGGGTCACCGCACGGGTACGCCGGGAACAGCTGGCGCGGCTGCTGCGGATCCACGGCGCGTCACTGCTGGGACCGCCGGTCGACGAGGGCGGCCCGTGGGTCGGCGTGGAGTTCGGGTTCGCCGACGTGCGGGCGGCGCGGGCGCTGCTGGCGTTCGGCGGCGAGGTCGAGGTGCTCGACCCGCCGGAGGCCAGGGCGATCCTGGCCGAGGTGGCCGCCGAGGTCCTCCGGCGCTACGGACGCTAGGTGCTACGGACGCTAGGTGCTACGGACCCTAGGGTCGGACCAGCCCGTCCCAGCTCCAGCGCGGGGTCGGCCCGGGATCGCCGAGGTCGGTGCCGACCGGGTCGGCGGAGACGTCGCGGGCGATCCGGGTGCCCCAGTCGAAGTACTCGATCACGCGGGTGCGCAGCCGCTCGTCGGCGGGCAGCTCCTTCGCCACGGCGTCGCCCATCAGCTCCATCCACCGCACCCGCTGCTCCTCGGTGATGGCCAGGCCGAGGTGGCTGCGCAGCAGGCGCTGGTGGCCGCCGAGCTCGCCGGTGAACCGGTCGGGGCCGCCGAAGATCTCGGCGAGCCAGACGGCGACATGCCGGGTGTGGGTGGGGGTGAAGTCCTTGAAGACGGGTGCGAGCAGCTCGTCGGCCAGCACCGCCCGGTAGAAGGTCTCGGTCAGGCGGTCCAGCGCGTCCATGCCGCCGATCGCCTGGTACAGGGACTGCTCGGTCATCGCTCCTCCACGGGGTCTGCCGGTACCCAGCATGTCCCGCCGGGGCCGGCCGCGCCCGCGTGTTCGCGCTGCGCGCAGGGAGCGGAACGGCGGCTACCGCTCGGGCGTCGGGTGGGTGACGTCGCCGTAGTGGCCGAGGGCGATGGCGGCGAAGTTGTGGCGGCTGGCGGTGCCGTCGGCGAGGTAGCCGGTGTGGCCGTTGGCGCCGGCGGAGGAGACGTCCATCGCGCCGAACCCGGGGGCGGTGGGGTCGGAGCCGTGGCCGAGGCCGCCGACCTCCAGGTAGGGGACGTTGCCGATCCAGTCGGTGGGGTTGCGGCTGGCCCAGACCTGGACTCCGCTGCCCAGCTCGGCGGCGGTGTCGACGCCCATGCCGGGGCTGCCGAAGACCACCAGGTCGGTGGTCGGCCCGCCCTTGAGGGCGGGGGCGGCGGTGCCGCAGACCACCGAGCCGTAGGAGTGGCAGAGCAGCGTGGGCGGCGCGTCCGGGTGGGTGGTGGCGCTCAGCCCGGCGAGCAGGCGCTGCAGCCGGGGGGCGGCGATCGCGGCGAGCCGGGAGGTGACGGCGTCGGGGCCGAGGCCGGACGGGGTGACGTAGCCGGTCCAGGCGATCACGGCGGTCCTGGTGCCGGGAGCCTGGGCGTGCTCCTCGGCGAGCAGGGCGCGGGCCATCCCGGCGGGGGAGCGCAGCGGGTCGGCGGCCTGGTCGAAGTGGCCGAGGTCGGCGTCCGAGCCGGGGACCAGGACGGCCACCCGCTGGGCGGTGGCCAGGTCGCCGAACACCTCGCTGACCAGGCCGCGGCCGCGCGGGTCGAAGGCGAGGATCTGCCGGCCGTCGGCCAGCAGGTGGTCGGTGTCGTTGGCGCGGGCGGTGGCGACGGCGCGGGTGGTCGCGTCGAGGGTGCGGTCGGCGGCGCGGGCGCGGGCCCGGTCGCGTTCGGCGGTGATGGCGATCCGGTTGGCGCGGTAGCGCAGGGCGAGCGGGGCGCCGTCGAGGTTGCCGACCACCAGCGGGTAGTCGGCGAGCAGCCGTTCGGTCCTGGAGTGGTCGAGCGAGGCGAAGAAGGCGGCGACGGCGCCGGCGCCGGCGGTGGCCGGGTCGGGCAGCGCGGCCCCGAAGGAGTGGTCGGCGACCCAGGCGGTGGCCCCGGCGGGCGGGGTGGAGATGGCGACCTGCTCGTTGGAGGCGGCCGCCTGGGCGGCGGCGGCCCCGGCGTCGGCGAGGACGGCGCAGCCTGCGAAAGCGCCTATCAGGATCCGCTTCACACGCCTGGGCTGCACGGCGTCATCTCCTCGGGGCCGGTCACCGGACAGCGGGCCGGGCCCCGGTGTTACGACTGCCAACTACTGCCAACTACTAGTCAGGCCAGCGTAGAGGGCCCTCCCGGTCGGAGGCAGGTCACAAACCGTGTTCCGCGTCACATTCATCCCTGTGGACGGTGCACGATCAGTCGGTGTCGACCTCCCTGAGCAGGCGTTTCGGGGCGACCGAGCGCCAGGCGTCGGTGACCAGGTCGTGCAGCTCCCGCTCGTCCACCCCGGCGAGGTCGACCAGCACCCAGCCGTGCCGGCCCACGTACGGGGCGACGGAGTAGACATCCGGCGCGGTGGCCAGCAGCTCGGCCTGCTCCTCCCGGGAGGCCTTGACGCAGACGGCGGGCGCGCCGGGGTTGCCCATGGCGAAGATCTTCTTGCCGAGCCGGAGCGTCACCTCGTCCCAGGTGATCTCCTCGTGCGTCTGCGGGAGGGCCAGCGCCATTGCCTTGAACCGGTCGAACGTCACCATGCCGCCAGCCTAGGGTCCCGCTCCGACAGCCACCCGCCGGTCACACCACGCCCAGCGCGTACACCGCGAACAGCGCCGCCCCCGCGGCGGTGACGGTCCGCCAGGCGCGCGACGGCCAGGGGGCGTCGAATCGCCGCGCGTACCGGCCGAGCCCGGCCAGCACCAGGGCGAACACCGGCAGCCAGGCGAGCCGGGCGAGCACCCAGCCGAGCGAGTCCGGCGCCGTGGTCAGCCCGGGGACGGCGCCCAGCAGCGAACCGGGCAGCGCCACCGCGAACATCGCCGTCTGATGCCAGCAGAACACCGTCATCGCCCCGAGGTTGACCACCACCACCGGCAGCCACAGCAGCGGCCGGCGCAGCAGCCGCCCCAGCCGCTCGCGCAGCAGGATCGCCGCGCCGCACTGCACCGAGGCGAGCGCCAGCACCAGCAGGGACGGCGGATGGGAGTTGGTGCGCGCCGCCCCGGGCACCCCGACCATGCTGGCCGGGTAGTGGAAGACCAGCAGCAGCACGGCGAACAGGGCGGCCCCGCCGAGCAGCAGCAGCCGGGCGCCGGAGCGGGGGAGCCGGCCGCGGGCCCAGCAGACGCCCAGCTGGTAGCCGAACAGCCAGCCCGGCAGCAGGTTGAGCAGCGCCAGCCAGGACGGCATCGCCGCCGCCCACGGCCCGTAGCGCAGCAGGTCCACGACGGCGACCGCGCCGAGCAGCGGCGCCGCCGCCCAGCCGCCGAGCCGGTCGGCGAGCGTCCGGCAGAGCGGGGTGAGCGCGGTCAGCACCAGGTAGACGCCGATGTACCAGAGCGGCTGCACCACCAGGACGGCGCCGGTGCGCACCGTGCCCTCGGGCACCCCGGCGGCGCGCAGCAGCGGGATCAGCAGCGCCCACACCGCCGCCACCCCGAGCACCGGGCGGACCAGCCGCAGGATCCGTCCGCGCAGCCAGTCGGTGGTGGCGGCGCCGCGCGCCCGGGCCCGCTCCAGCGAGTGCGCCGAGGAGTGGCCGCCGACCAGGAAGAACACGCCGAGCAGCTGCAGCCCCCAGCTGAGCGGGGCGAAGAAGCCGAGCGAGGCGAGCGGGCTGGCGTTGTGCAGCACGCCGTCGCCCGGGGAGAGGGTGAAACCGCCGAGCATCCAGTGGCCGACCGGGACGGCGAGCAGGGCGATCGCCCGCAGGCCGTCCAGCGCGCGGTCCCGGGTGGCGGGGGTCCGCGCGTCGATCCGGGCGGCGGTGCGGAGCAGGAGGTCACGCGCCACGGGACACCTCCCGGCCGGCGAGCTCGGCGAAGGCGGCCAGCGAGGCGGTGCCGGGGGCGAAGTAGCCGCCGTGGCCGTGCGAGCCGGTGGAGGGGATCGGGCGGGCGCCGAAGCCTGGGTCGGTCGGGTCGGCGCCGTGGCCGAGGCCGAGCACCGAGACGTGCGGCACCTCGCCGATCCAGTCCTCGGCGTTGCGCCGCACCGCCCACAGCGGCACCCGCAGCTGCCCGGCCCGGGCCAGGCCGGTCCCGGGGGAGGCCAGCACCACGGCGTCCGCGACCTGCTCGGGCCGCAGGTCGGCGTGGCCGCAGACCACCGAGCCGTAGCTGTGGCAGAACACGGTGACCGGTCCGGTGACCGGCGCCAGCCCGGCGAGCAGCCGCTCCAGCCGGACGGCGCCGGCCCGCGCCAGGTCGGCGGTGGCGGCGTCCAGGCCGAGGCCGACCGGGGTGGTGTACCCGGCCCAGGCGACCACCGCGACCTGCCCGCCGGTCGCCTCCCGCAGCGAGCGGGCCATCCCGGCGGGGGTGCCGTACGGGTCGGTGGCCCGGTCGAAGCTGTGCAGGTCGATGTCGGAGCCGGGCACGATCACCGCGGTGCGGCGGGCGGTCGCCAGGTCGCCGTACACCTCGGCGACCTGGCCGCGGCCGCGCGGGTCGAAGAGCAGGATCTGCCGGCCCGTCAGCGATGCGTACCGGGCGGCCAGCGCGCGGGCGGCGGCGCGGTCCTGCTCGGGGAGGGCCGGGTCGGCGGCGCGGCGCTCCTGGTCGGCGCGGGACTCCGCGAGGGCCAGGCCGTTGGCCAGGTAGCGCAGCTCCACGGGGGCGCCGTCGAGGTTGCCGACCACCTGCGGGTGGCGCACCGCCAGCGCCCGGCGCTGAGCGGGCGGCAGGGCGGCGAAGAACGCCGCGACCTCGGCGGGCGCGGCGCTCGCCGGGTCGGGCAGCCGGACGCCCAGGGCGGTGTCGGCCACCCACGCGGCGCTGCCCGGCGGTAGGCCGGTGACGGCGGTCTGGCTGTCGGCGGCGGCCCACGAGCCCACGCCCAGTACGGCGGTGAGCGTCAGTGCGGTCGCGGCGAGAGTGCGCCTGAGATGCGGCAGCATCCTGATCCTTCCTCTGGTCCCGTTGACGGGAGGGAAGGTAGGAAGCGAACGCCGCCGCGGGCGTCACCCCGCGGCGCCAACCTGGGCGTCGTACCGGAGTGGCACGCCGTCACCCCGGGGAGCCACGGGGGCTACTGCGCGCCGGGCTGGACCAGGCCGGACTCGTAGGCCAGTACCACCGCCTGGGCGCGGTCGCGCAGGTCGAGCTTGGCCAGGATGCGGCCGATGTGGGTCTTGACGGTCTGTTCGGCGACCACCAGCCGGCCGGCGATCTCCTGGTTGGACAGGCCCCGGGCGATCAGCTCCAGCACCTCGGTCTCGCGCGGCGTCAGCCCGTTGAGCCGCAGCCGCGGGTCGCGCCGGGGCGCCGGCCGGGTGCGGGCGAAGTCGGCGATCAGCCGCCGGGTCACCGAGGGGGCGAGCAGCGCGTCGCCGGCCGCCACCACCCGGACGGCGGCGATCAGGTCGGCCGGCGGGGCGTCCTTGAGCAGGAAGCCGCTGGCCCCGGCGCGCAGCGCCTCGTACACGTAGTCGTCCACGTCGAAGGTGGTGAGCATCAGCACCTTGGGGCGGTGCACCACGCCGGGCGGGGGGTCGAGCAGTCGGCGGGCGGCCTCCAGGCCGTCCATCTCGGGCATCCGGACGTCCATCAGCACCACGTCGGGGTGGGTCCGCCCGCTGACCTCCAGCGCCTGCCTCCCGTCGGCGGCGTCCCCGACCACGTCGATGTCCGGCTGGGCGCCGAGCAGGGCGGCGAAGCCGGCCCGGACCATGGCCTGGTCGTCGACGACGAGTACCCGGATGGTCATGCGGAGCTCTCCCCCTGGTGGTTCGGCCGATGGTCGACCGGCAGTGCGGCGGCGACCCGGAAGCCGCCGTCCGGCGTCGGGCCGGTGTCCAGCGTGCCAGCCAGCAGCCGGACCCGCTCGCGCATTCCGACCAGTCCGTGGCCGCCGGCCGTGCCGGGCTCCACCGCCGGACCCTCGCCCGGCGGCCGGGAGTTCGCCACCGACACCAGCAACTCGCCGTCCGCGCAGGTGAGTCGGACCTCGGCCCGGGCGCCGGGGGCGTGCCGGACCACGTTGGCCAGCGCCTCCTGGACGATCCGGTACGCGGACAGGCCGACCGCCTCCGGCAGCGGGTCGAGCGCGGCCACCTCCGCGCCGAGGTCCAGTTCGGCCCGCACCCCGGCCCGGCGGACCGACTCCACCAGCCGGGCCAGGTCGCCGATGCCCGGCTGCGGGGCCTTGTCGGCGGCGCTCTCCTCGCTGCGCAGCACGCCGAGCAGCCGGCGCATCTCGGCCAGCGAGCTGCGGGCCGCGGCGGCGATCTGGCCGAACTCCCCGACCGCCTCCTCGGGCAGGTCGGTGATCCGGTAGGGGGCGCTGTCGGCCTGCACGGTGATCACCGACATGTGGTGGGCGACCACGTCGTGCAGCTCGCGGGCGATCCGGGTGCGCTCCTCCAGCAGGGTGCGGTGGGCGCGTTCGGCCTCGCTGATCCGCTCCTGCTCGGCGAGGAGGCGCTGCGCCTCGCCGCGGCCGCGGACGGCCCAGCCGAGCAGCAGGACGGCGCCGGTGATCGCCACCGCGGAGATCGAGGCCGGGTCGAAGCGCTGCGGGAAGACGATCCCGCTGAGGGCGGTGCCGAGCGCGGTGACCAGCCAGACCGCCAGCAGGGTCCGGCCGCGTTCGCGCAGGCTGAGCCAGCCGGCCAGGAACACGTACGACAGCAAGGTGGTCACCGGCCACGGCCAGGGGCCGGCCGCGGCGGGGCTGCCGTGGGTGAACACCGCGCCGAGCGCCACCGCGGGGGCGGTGATCCACCAGGCGTGCAGCGGCCGGGTGACCGCGGCGAACAGCGGCAGCGCCTGGGCGATGGCCAGCCCGGCGGCCAGCCAGCCGCTCAGCCGGTACTGCTGGAGGAGCGTCACGATGCCGGTGGGCAGCAGGGTCGCGACCATGGCGAGGGCGACGACGTACGGCACGGCGCGCACCCAGGCGCGGGGGGAGCGGGCGAGCGGGGCGCGGTGGTCGGGGGAGGGCTCCGCGAGGGCGCGGGCCAGGGTGGTCCAGGCGTTCACCCGACCCGAGGATAGCCACCGGAGGTGCGGCTGTCGTCGTACCGGCGGGCTGTTCCCGATGTCGTACCCGGGTATGACACCGGGCTGCGCCGGGTCAGCGCCAGGAGCCGGCCAGGGCGGGGCCGAGCTGGTCGAAGTGACGCTCGATCAGGGCGATCATGCCGTCCGGGCCGGCCTGGTGGGCCTTCGGGTCGCCGCTCCAGGACAGGTGGGAGATCCGGACCACCGCGCCGAAGACCGCGGCCAGCAGCCGCGGGCGCAGGTCCACCTCCGGGTCCAGGCCCTCGCGTTCGGCGAGCACCCGGGCCACCTCGGCCTCCTGCAGGGTGGTGTGCCGCAGGTGGGCGGCGAGCAGGGTGGGGGTGTTCTCGATCAGCTCGAACAGCTCCAGCGCGGCGGTGACGCTGCCGGGGCCGGTGTGCCGGGCGGTGCCGAGGGTGCGCCAGGCCTCGGTGATGGCGGCGCGCATCGCCTGGAGCGGGTTCTCCTCGGCGGGGCGGGCGCGCAGGCAGTCGATGAAGAACTCCTCGGCGTCGGCCATGACGGCGAGGGCGACCTCCTCCTTGTTGGCGAAGTACCGGAAGAAGGTCCGCTGGGAGACGTCCACGGAGGCGGCGATCTCGTCCACCGTGGTGCGGCCGTAGCCCTGGCTGAGGAAGAGGCTGTGCGCCGCGTCCACCAGGGCGTCCCTGGTCCGCTGCTTCTTGCGCTCGCGAAGCCCGAGCACGCGGCAGTCGGCGGGGGCTGAGGCGGAGAGCGGCGTGGCCATGGCACCACGATAGCGCTCTGCCAAATGGCATCCTGCGACATACGTCACTGTTTGCCGAATGTCAGTGGCTGACATAATCTTCCCGAAGGGTGGCGCCCGTCCGGCCGGACAACTCGTGGGGACGGGTGGGCCGGGGCGCCACCCCCGACATCTCCGCTTGTCTCCGCAGGGAAGGCCGAGCCATGAGCCAGTCCGTACTCGACACCGCGCAGGAGGCCCGACCGGGCGACCGGCGCAGCCTGCGGGGACACCCGTGGCTGACGCTGCTCACGGTGGCCGTCGGCGTGATGATGGTGGCCCTCGACGGCACCGTCGTCGCCATCGCCAACCCGGTCATCCAGACCGACCTCGGCGCCTCCCCGGCCGACATCCAGTGGGTCACCAGCGGCTACCTGCTGGCGCTCGCGGTCTTCCTGATCACCGCCGGCAAGATCGGCGACCGGTTCGGCCACAAGAGCACCTTCCTGGTCGGCGCGGCCGGCTTCGCCGCCACCTCCGCCGCGATCGGCTTCGCCGGCTCGATCCAGCAGGTGATCCTCTTCCGCGTGCTGCAGGGCCTGTTCGGCGCGCTGCTCCAGCCGGCCGCGCTCGGCCTGCTGCGCGGCGCCTTCCCGGCCGAGAAGCTCAACATGGCGATCGGCATCTGGGGCGGCGTCATCGGCGCGTCCACCGCGGCCGGCCCGATCGTCGGCGGCCTGCTGGTCGAGCACGTCAGCTGGGAGTCGGTGTTCTTCATCAACGTCCCGGTCGGCCTGATCGCCGTCGCGCTCGGCCTGTGGATCCTCAAGGACGTACGCGCCGAGAACGCCGCCAAGTCCTTCGACATCCCCGGCATCGTGCTGCTCTCCGGCGCGATGTTCATGCTGGTCTGGGGCATCATCAAGGCCCCGACCTGGGGCTGGGGCGACCCGGCCACCCTGGTCTTCCTCGGCGGCGCCGTGCTCGCCATGGTGGTCTTCGCCTTCTGGCAGACCAGGGCCAAGGAGCCGCTGATCCCGCTCAGTCTGTTCCGCTCGGTGCCGCTGTCCGCCGGCACCCTGCTGATGGTGCTGATGGCCTTCGCCTTCTTCGGCGGCGTCTTCTTCGTCACCTTCTACCTGCAGAACGTGCACGGCATGTCGCCGGTCGACGCCGGCGTCCACCTGCTGCCGATGACCGCCATGATGATCGTCGGCGCGCCGATCGCCGGCGCCGCGATCGGCAAGATCGGCCCGCGCATCCCGATCGTGGCCGGCATGCTGTTCACCACCGCCGCCATGCTCGGCATGTCGACCCTGGAGACCGACTCCGGCACCGGCGTGATGTCGCTCTGGTTCGTGCTGATGGGCCTCGGCCTCAGCCCGGTCATGGTCGGCGCCACCGAGGTCATCGTCGGCAACGCGCCGCTGGAGCTGTCCGGCGTGGCCGGCGGCCTGCAGCAGGCCGCGATGCAGGTCGGCGGCAGCCTGGGCACCGCCGTGCTCGGCGCGGTGATGGCCTCCAAGGTCGCCGACGTGCTGCCCGGCAACCTCGCCAGGACCCAGCTGCCGATCGACCCGGCGCAGGGCGAGGGCCTCAAGCAGGCCGCCCAGCTGGGCATCGCCCCGCCGATGCCGCCGGGCACCCCGCAGCCGGCCGTGGACGCGATGGCCAACGCCATCCACTCCTCGTTCGTCAGCGGCATGTCGCTGGCCTTCACGGTCGCCGCCGTGGTCGCCCTCGCCGCCGCCGGCCTCGGCCTGTTCACCAAGCGCGGGGCCAACGACGCCGGACCCGCCGTACACATCTGATCCCCCGTCGGATCCGCCACGGGCCCGCCGCGCCTCCGGGAGCGGCGGGCCCGTCGTGCGTACCCTCGGACGGGTGATCGTGACCGACTGGCAGGCCCGCCACGGCCTGGACGCGACGGACCATCAGGCCGCCTTCGACCGGCTCACCGGCCGCGGCTACCGGCTGCTGCGCCTGACCGGCTACGAACTCGCCGGCGAGGCCAGGTACGCGAGCATCTGGGCGGTCCAGGGCGGCAACGCCTGGCAGGCCCGGCACGGCCTGCCGGCCGCCGACTACCAGGCCGCCGTCACCGCCCTGGCCCGGGACGGCTACCGGCCGGTCGACCTCTCGGTCTGCCGGGCCGGCGGCCGGGTACTGTTCAGCGCCGTCTGGGAGCAGGAGGAGGGCCTGGAGTGGATCGCCCGCCACGGCCTGACCGGCGCCCAGTACCAGACCCTGTTCGACGAGCTGTCGGCCGACGGCTTCCGGCTGCGCTGCCTGTCCCCGTACGAGGACGAGGACGGCACCGAGCGCTTCGCCTGCGTCTGGGACCGCTACGCCGGACCGCCCTGGCAGGCCCGGCACGGCCTGACCGCCGCCGAGTACCAGCGCGAGTTCGACCGCTGGAAGGAGCACGGCTACCGGCCGGTCCGGGTGGTCGGCCACCCGGTCGGCCATGAGGTCCGGTACGCGGCGATCTGGGAGCAGTCGGCCGGCCACCCGTGGCGGGCCGAGCACGGCGTCGCCCACGCCGACTACCAGGCCCACTTCGACGCCCTGGCCGCCGAGGGCCTGCGACTGGTCGAGCTGAGCGGCTACCGCGCGGGCGGCTCGGCGGCGTACACCACGGTCTGGGAGGCCACCCCCGAGACCGACACCGCCGCCGACCCGGCGGCCGCCCTGGTGGTGCCCTTCCTGCAGAAGTGGGCCGTGCCCGGCCTGTCCTTCGCGCTCGCGCGCGGCGGCGCGATCCGGACGACCCGGGCGTACGGCTACGCCAACCGGATCACCCGGGAGATCGCCACCACCGCCCACCGCTTCCGGGTCGCCAGCGTCGCCAAGCCGATCACCTCCACCGCCGTCCACCTGCTGATCGAGCAGGGCCGGCTGGCCCTCACCGACCCGGTGTTCGGGCCCGGAGCGCTGCTCGGCACCCGCTACGGCACCCGGCCGTACAGCGGCCGGCTGCAGTCCGTCCGGTTGCAGCACCTGCTGGAGCACTCGGCCGGGGGCTGGACCAACGACGGCGAGGACCCGATGTTCCAGCAGCTCTTCCTCGACCGGGAGGCGCTGATCACCTGGACCCTGGACAACCGTCCGCTGGACGCAGACCCCGGCACCACCTACGGCTACTCCAACTTCGGCTACTGCCTGCTCGGCCGGATCGTGGAGCGGGCCGGCGGCCTGCCGTACGGGGAGTTCGTCCACCGCCACGTGCTCGACCCGGTCGGCGCCTCCCAGGCGGTACTGGCCGGTGCCACCGCCGAGGAGCGCCACGAGCGCGAGGCGATGTACACCGGGACCGACCTGGCGGCGCCGTACGGGATCCGGGTGGACCGGATGGACGCCCACGGCGGCTGGGCGGCGACCCCCGTCGACCTGCTGCGCTTCCTGTTCGCGGTGGACGGCCTGCCCTCACCCGCCGACATCCTGCAGCCCGCCTCCCGCACCGCCATGACCACCGCCTCCGCGGTCCGCCCGGTCACCCCGACCGCGCCCGGCTACGCCCGCGGCTGGGCGGTCAACAGCGCCGGCACGATCTGGCACGACGGCACCCTGCCGGGCAGTCAGGCGATCCTGGTCCGCCCGGACGACGGCCGGGCCTGGGCCGCGGTGTGCAACGCCGGCCGCCCGAACAGCGCGCTCGGCGGCGAGTTCGACGCCCTGCTGTGGCAGGTGCAGGACCTGCTCTGAGCCGGGGCCGACCGGAGCTGTCCGGTCAGTTGATCCGCCGCAGGCTCTCCGCAGCCAGGTCCCTGGCCTCCTCGACGAAGCGGATCCGCTCCTCCCGTTCCAGATCCGGGAAGTAGTCCTTCAGCCGCAGTTGGGCGGCGTCCGGTGCCAGGTGCAGCTCGGTGAGCAGGAACCCGGCCCGGGCGATGATGTCCTCGCGCATGTCCTGATTCTGCGCCCGACCGGGCCCCGGGGTCAGACTGGGAGCAGGGGACGTCACCAGAATGCGGGAACGCCATGGGATCGTCCGACGAGGACCGCGTGATCGCGGGACGCTACCGGCTGGTCGAACGGCTCGGCCGGGGCGGCATGGGCACGGTCTGGGTCGCCGAGGACCTCAAGCTGGACCGCCGGGTCGCGGTCAAGGAACTCACCGCCAGCGGCGTACCGGAGAGCGAACTGCCCACCCTGCACTCCCGGATGCTCCAGGAGGCCCGGGCCGCCGCCCAGATCAAGCACCCCGGCGTGATCACCGTCTACGACGTGCTGGAGCAGGACGGCCGGCCGTGGATCGTCATGGAGCTGATCGACGGCCGCTCGCTCGCCGAGGTGATCGCCACCGAGGGCACCCTGATCCCGCGGGACGCCGCCCGGGTCGGCGAGCAGGTGCTGGCCGCCCTCGACCAGGCCCACCGGCACGGCGTGCTGCACCGGGACGTCAAGCCCGCCAACGTCCTGCTGGAGCGCGGCGGACGGGTGGTGCTGACCGACTTCGGCATCGCCATGATGGCCGGCTCGCCCGGCCTGACCCGGACCGGGGACATCGTCGGCTCACCGGACTACGTCGCGCCCGAGCGGGTCAGCGGCCACCGGCCCGGGCCCGAGTCCGACCTGTGGTCGCTCGGCGCGACCCTGTACGCCGCCGTGGAGGGCCAGTCGCCGTTCCACCGCACCACCACCATGTCCACCCTCCAGGCGGTGCTCTCCGACCCGCTGCCGCCGCCGCGCGACGCCGGGGCGCTCACCCCGGTCATCGAGGCGTTACTGCGCAAGGACCCGGCCGAGCGGCCGGACGCGGAGCAGGCGCTGCGCGAGCTGCGCGAGGTGGCCGCCGCCTCCACCGGCGCGACCCGCCCGCCGACCGTGCTGCACCCGCCCACGGAGGTGGCCCGCCCCGGCGAGGGGGAGCCCACCCGGTCCACGCCGCCGACGCCCTTCCCGGCCGCCCCGCCGCCGCACACCCCGCCCGCCCCGCTGACGCCCGGCCCGCCGCCCCCGGTGCCGCCCCCGCCGCCCGTACCGGTCGCGCTCGGCTCCGTCCCGCCCACCCCGGTGGGCGGGCCGCCCACGCCCGCCCCGGGGCCGCAGACGCCGGCCGGAGGGCCGCCGACCCCGCCCACGCTGCCGACGGTGGAGCCGTCCGGTGGCCCGCCCGGGCCGGAGCGGTCCTCCCGGCGCCGGACGCTGATCATCGCCGGTGCGGTGGCCGCCGTCCTGGTGGCAGGCGGCGTGACCTTCGCGGTGGTCGGCGGCTCCTCCGGCGGCGGGCAGACCGCGGCGACCGCGCCGAGCACCTCCCCCGCCTACCCGAGCCCCACCCCCACCCCGACGCCGAGCACGGCGACCGCGACCGCGACGGCCACCGCGACGGCCACCGCCACCGCGACCCACACCGTCACCAACACCCCCGCGCCGGCCACCCCGGCCCTGCCCGCCGCCCCGGCCGGCTACCAGTGGGTGGACGACCCGGCCGGCTTCCGGGTGGCCGTTCCGCAGGGCTGGACCCGCACCGAGACCAGCGGCCAGATCGACTACTCCCCGGACGGCGGGGTCCACCTGCTGCGCTTCGGGGTGAACCCGGGGGCGGCGCAGTCCTCCGAGGCGCACTTCCTGCAGCTGGAGCAGACCGTCGGCGGCTACCCGGACTACTACCGGGTCACCCTGGCCGCCAACACCTACCAGGGCCGCGACGGCGCCCTGTGGGAGTTCACCTGGACCGACCCCCAGCGCGGCCCCCGGCACGCCGCCGACCAGGCCTTCGTCGCCGCCAACGGCACCGAGTACGCGGTCTACATGTCCGCACCCGACCAGGACTGGACCACCGCCCAGCAGCAGTTCTCCACCGTGCTCAACTCCTTCACGGTGAAGTAGCCGCGAAAGCCCGAGGGCCGGACTCCCCGCGGGGAGTCCGGCCCTCGGGCTCAGCCCATGACGGCTCAGGCGTCGCCGCCCGCCGCGCCCGGGTCGGCCGCGGCCACGTCGAGCAGCTGGTAGCGGTCGATCGCGTCCTTCAGCGCCGAGCGGTCGATCTTGCCCTGCTTGGCGAGCTCGGTGAGCACGCCCAGGACGACCGACTGCGCGTCGATGTGGAAGAACCGGCGGGCCGCACCGCGGGTGTCGGCGAAGCCGAAGCCGTCCGCACCCAGCGACTGGTACTGGCCCGGCACCCAGCGCGAGATCTGGTCCGGCACCGCGCGCATCCAGTCGGACACCGCGACGAACGGGCCCTCGGCGCCCTGGAGCTTCTGCGTCACGTACGGGACGCGCTGCGGCTCCTCCGGGTGCAGCAGGTTGAACTCCTCGGCCTCCACCGCGTCGCGGCGCAGCTCGTTCCAGGAGGTCGCCGACCAGACGTCCGCCTTGACGTTCCACTCCGCGGCGAGGATCCGCTGCGCCTCCAGCGCCCACGGCACCGCCACGCCGGACGCCAGGATCTGCGCCGGGATCTGGCCCGCGGCGCCGTCCTGGAGCTTGTAGACGCCCTTGAGGATGCCCTCCACGTCCACGTTCTCGGGCTCGACCGGCATCTTGATCGGCTCGTTGTAGACGGTGATGTAGTAGAAGACGTCCTCGCCGTGCGGGTGCGCGGTGGAGGAGCCGTACATCCGGCGCAGACCGTCCTGGACGATGTGCGCGATCTCGTAGCCGTACGCCGGGTCGTAGGACACGACGGCCGGGTTGGTCGAGGCCAGCAGGTGCGAGTGGCCGTCGGCGTGCTGCAGGCCCTCACCGGTCAGCGTGGTGCGGCCGGCGGTGGCGCCGAGCACGAAGCCGCGGGCCAGCTGGTCGGCCATCTGCCAGAACTGGTCGCCGGTGCGCTGGAACCCGAACATCGAGTAGAAGACGTAGACCGGGATCAGCGGCTCGCCGTGCGTCGCGTAGGACGAGCCGGCGGCGATCAGCGAGGCGGTGCAGCCCGCCTCGGAGATGCCGTCGTGCAGCATCTGGCCGGTCGGCGACTCCTTGTACGCCAGGAGCAGCTCGCGGTCGACCGACTCGTAGGTCTGGCCGAGCGGGTTGTAGATCTTGGCGGACGGGAAGAGCGAGTCCATGCCGAAGGTGCGGTACTCGTCCGGGGCGATCGGCACGAAGCGGTTGCCGATGCCCTTGTCGCGCATCAGGTCCTTGAGCAGCCGGACGAACGCCATGGTGGTGGCGATGGTCTGGTTGCCGGAACCCTTCTTGACCGCCTTGTACGCGTCGTCGCCCGGCAGGGCGAGCGGGCGCGGACGCACCTTGCGGGTCGGCACGTAGCCGCCGAGCTCGCGCCGGCGGTCGTGCATGTACTGGATCTCCTCCGAGTTGCGACCCGGGTGGTAGTAGGGCGCGTAGCCCTCGTCCAGCTGCTTGTCGGTGATCGGCAGGTGCAGCCGGTCGCGGAAGCGCTTCAGGTCCTCGACCGTCAGCTTCTTCATCTGGTGGGTCGCGTTGCGGCCCTCGAAGTTCGGGCCGAGGGTCCAGCCCTTGACCGTCTGGGCGAGGATGACCGTCGGCTGGCCCTTGTGCTCGCGGGCCGCCTTGAACGCGGCGTAGACCTTGCGGTGGTCGTGGCCGCCGCGGCCCAGGTGCTGGATCTCGTGGTCGGTCATGTTCTCGACCATCGCGCGCAGGCGCAGGTCGCCGCCGAAGAAGTGCTCGCGGATGTACGCGCCGGTCTCGGTGGCGTAGGTCTGGAACTGGCCGTCGACCGTGGTGTTCAGCTTGTTCACCAGGACGCCGTCGCGGTCCTGCGCGAGCAGCGGGTCCCAGCTGCGGTCCCAGACCAGCTTGATCACGTTCCAGCCGGCGCCGCGGAACTGCGACTCCAGCTCCTGGATGATCTTGCCGTTGCCGCGGACCGGGCCGTCCAGGCGCTGCAGGTTGCAGTTGACCACGAAGGTCAGGTTGTCCAGGCCCTCGCGGGCGGCCAGCGAGAGCTGGCCGAGCGACTCGGGCTCGTCCATCTCGCCGTCGCCCAGGAAGGCGTACACGTGCGAGTCGGAGGTGTCCTTGATGCCACGGTGCTCGAGGTACCGGTTCATCCGGGCCTGGTAGATCGCGCCGAGCGGGCCGAGGCCCATCGAGACGGTCGGGAACTCCCAGAAGTCCGGCATCAGCCGCGGGTGCGGGTAGCTGGACAGGCCGTACGGAGCCTTCGACTTCTCCTGGCGGAACGCGTCGAGCTGCTGCTCGGAGAGTCGGTCCAGGAGGAACGCGCGGGCGTAGATGCCCGGGGAGGCGTGACCCTGGAAGAAGATCTGGTCGCCGCTCTCGCCCTCGGCGTCCTTGCCGCGGAAGAAGTAGTTGAAGCCCACGTCGTAGAGCGACGCGGAGGAGGCGAAGGTGGCGATGTGGCCGCCGACGCCGATGCCGGGCCGCTGCGCGCGGGAGACCATGACGGCCGCGTTCCAGCGGGTCGCGTTCAGGATCTTGCGCTCGATCTCCTCGTTGCCGGGGAAGAACGGCTCGTCCTTGGTCGCGATGGTGTTCACGTAGTCCGTGCTGCGCATCTCGGGCACGGCGACACGCTTCTCACGGGCGCGCTCGATCAGCCGCAGCATCAGGTAGCGGGCGCGCTCGCGCCCGCGCTCGTCGATGGCAGCGTCAAGCGACTCCAGCCACTCCGCGGTCTCCTCGGGATCGAAGTCCGGGACCTGGCTCGGGAGGCCGCCAATGATGATCGGGTTGCGATCGGATCCGGAAGCCACGCTGTTCCTTCACTGTCGGTCGAAACTGATGTGTCGCGCCGCCTCCATCGTGCTACCGCGTTCGGAGATCCGTCATCTCTACCGATCGGTAACCGTTCCGCCTGGTAGACGGCACGGTCAGGAGGTGGTCCGACCTGGGACCCCGACCGTCCAACGTCGGCCGGTCGGGATGAGGGCCAACAGAAGACTCTACGCCCGGGTGGCCCTGCTCCCCGAATGCCGTTCGCATCCCGGTCACGTGTACGGACTGCGAAACCGGCCCCGGCGAAGCATGCTGGGTCGGGACAGAAAAGGGCAAACCAGTGTGATTCCCGACACATGGGTCGGCGTGTCCCGCCACGACACGTCAACCTTTGGGTGGGATCGGGGGTCGGGTACTTGCGCGAACCGCCGGTCCCGTGTGGACTACGGCCACAGCCTCGGCATGGATGCCGAGTCGAATACTGGAGGTTATTCCCGTGAGCGCGACCGCGGACCCCGCGGACAAGTCCAACCCGGCGCTTCGTCTGGGCTTCGAACAGGGCCAGATCATTCAGGAGCTCGGGTACGACGACGACAGTGACCCGGAGCTCCGCGAGGGCATCGAAGAGCTGACCGGCACCGAACTCGTCGACGAGGACTACGACGACGTCGCCGACGGCGTCCTGCTGTGGCACCGCGAGGAGGACGGGGATCTCACCGACGCCCTGGTCGACGCGCTCGAGTACCTCGCGGAGGGCGGCCTGATCTGGCTGCTCACCCCGAAGACCGGCCGCGACGGCCACGTGGAGGCGCACGAGATCGCCGACGCGGCCAAGACCGCAGGCCTGTCCCAGACCAGCTCCGTGGCGATCGCCAAGGACTGGGCCGGCACCCGCCTGGCCACCCCGAAGGCCTCGAAGACCGGCAAGCGCTGAGTCCTCGCCCCCGGGCCCCGCTGGAGCTTCCTCCAGCGGGGCCCGCGTGCTTCGCGACCCCGCTTGTGGATGCCTCCGGTGCGCGTGTTCACCCAGGGCGAAAAACGCTCCCCACCGGCCGTAACGCCTCACCCGAACGGCGGAAACCACCCGAACGGATGCGAGGATGCGGGTGCCCGCACATCTGCTGAGGAAGGTCTTCCCATGACCATTGAGGTCGGTACCGAGGCTCCGGACTTCGAGCTGAAGAACCAGCACGGCGAGTCGGTCAAGCTCTCCGACTACCGCGGCGAGAAGAACGTCGTCCTGGTCTTCTATCCGTTCGCCTTCACCGGCGTCTGCACCGGCGAGGTCTGCGAGATCCAGAAGGAGCTCCCGCGCCTGCAGAACGACGACGTCCAGGTGCTCGCGGTCTCCAACGACTCGCCGTTCACCCTCCGGATCTTCGCCGAGCAGCAGGGCCTGGAGTACCCGCTGCTGTCGGACTTCTGGCCGCACGGCGACGCCTCGAAGAAGTACGGCGTCTTCAACGACGACAAGGGCTGCGCGGTCCGCGGCACCTTCGTCATCGACAAGGACGGCGTCGTCCGCTGGTCGATCGTGAACGGCCTCCCGGACGCCCGCGACACCCAGGAGTACCTGGCCGCCCTCGGCGCCCTCTGAGCCTCCCTGCCGGGGGGCCGCGCTCCCGTTCGGCCCGGCGTCGCCGCGAATTCGCACAGCCACGCCGGGCCGAAGCCTGCCCTGGACGGGAACCCCGCACTACGATCGGGCCGTTCACGGATCAGGACAGCGATTCTGGGAGGACCAGTGGGTGTCAGCCTGAGCAAGGGCGGCAATGTCTCGCTCACCAAGGAGGCCCCCGGCCTGACGGCGGTCATCGTCGGCCTGGGCTGGGACGTCCGCACCACCACCGGTACGGACTTCGACCTCGACGCGAGCGCCCTGCTCTGCACCGATCAGGGCAAGGTCCGTTCCGACGCGGACTTCATCTTCTTCAACAACCTCAAGAGCTCGGACGGCTCGGTCGAGCACACCGGTGACAACCTCACCGGCGAGGGCGAGGGCGACGACGAGCAGATCAAGGTCAACCTCGCCGGCGTCCCGGCCGACGTGGCCAAGATCGTGTTCCCGGTCTCGATCTACGACGCCGAGAACCGCACGCAGAACTTCGGCCAGATCCGCAACGCCTTCATCCGCGTGGTGAACCAGGCCGGCGGTGCCGAGATCGCCCGCTACGACCTCTCCGAGGACGCCTCCACCGAGACCGCCATGGTCTTCGGCGAGCTCTACCGCAACGGTGCGGAGTGGAAGTTCCGTGCCATCGGCCAGGGCTACGCCTCCGGCCTGCGCGGCATCGCGCAGGACTTCGGGGTGAACGTCTGACACCGGAGTCGATTGCATAGTCTTGGGCCGGGGCCGGCGGAAGCGAGCAGCTTCCGCCGGCCCCGGTCGTGCTGCCGTGCGCCGGTTCCGACGCGCGGAGTTCAGGAAGTTCAGTCGGCCGTGCAGCGCTGCGACCGCCGTCGAGGGCGTAGACCTTCTGGGGTACGTCCATCCGGGGGTGCGTCGGACGGCTGCAGGGTCCAAGGGGAGCCCCGGAGACGGGAGCTGGGAGGAAGTTTCCAATGAGTGTCACGCTCGCCAAGGGCGGCAATGTCTCGCTGACCAAGGCTGCGCCCAACCTGACCCAGGTGCAGATCGGTCTCGGGTGGGATGCGCGCTCCACCACCGGTGCCCCGTTCGACCTGGACGCCAGCGCGCTGCTGTGCGCCGGCGGCCGGGTGCTGGGCGACGAGTACTTCGTCTTCTACAACAACCTGAAGAGCCCCGAGGGTTCGGTGGAGCACCAGGGCGACAACCTCACCGGCGACGGCGACGGTGACGACGAGGTGGTGCAGGTCTTCCTCGACCTGGTGCCCACCCAGATCGACAAGGTCGTCTTCGCCGTCTCCATCTACGACGCCGACGCCCGGGTGCAGAACTTCGGCCAGGTCGCCAACGCGTACATCCGCGTGGTCAACCTGACCGACGGTGCCGAGATCGCCCGCTACGACCTCTCCGAGGACGCCTCCACGGAGACCGCGATGATCTTCGGCGAGCTCTACCGCTACCAGGGCGAGTGGAAGTTCCGCGCGGTGGGCCAGGGCTACGCCTCCGGCCTGCGCGGCATCGCCCTCGACTTCGGCGTCAACGTACAGTAAAGCGTTGATCAAGTCATGTTCATAGAAAGGTAACTGACTCCGTGTTCCTCCGTACATTCGGGTGGTCCTTCGCCATCACGATCGCCGGCCTCGTCGCAGCCGGCCTGATCTGGGGGGCCGAAGGATTCGGCGTCGTCCTGATCCTCTCGATCCTCGAGATCTCCCTCTCCTTCGACAACGCCGTCGTCAACGCCACCGTCCTGAAGCGGATGAACCCGTTCTGGCAGAAGATCTTCCTCACCGTCGGTGTGCTGATCGCCGTCTTCGGCATGCGGCTGATCTTCCCGCTGCTGGTCGTCGGCCTCACCGCGCACCTCAGCCCGGGCACCGTGATCGAGCTGGCGCTCGACTCCACCAAGACCTACAACGGGCACACCTACGCCGAGTACCTCGAGCTGGCCAACCCGGCCATCGCGGCCTTCGGCGGCATCTTCCTGCTGATGATCTTCCTCGACTTCATCTTCGAGGAGAAGGACTTCAACTGGCTGCGCTGGCTGGAGAAGCCGCTCGAGAAGATCGGCAAGCTCGACGCGCTCTCCTCGGTGATCGCCCTGGTCGTGCTGGCCCTCTCGGCCCGCCTGTTCGCCGCCGACCGCGCCGAGACGGTGCTGCTGGCCGGCATCTGCGGCCTCGCCACCTACCTCGCGGTCAACGGCCTCTCGGGCGTCTTCGAGTCCGGCCTGGAGGCGCAGGAGGAGGCCGAGGAGGAGGCCGAGAAGTCCGGCAGGTCGCTGGTCCAGGTCGGCGGCAAGGCCGCGTTCTTCCTCTTCCTCTACCTGGAGGTCCTGGACGCGTCCTTCTCCTTCGACGGCGTGGTCGGCGCCTTCGCCATCTCCCAGGACATCTTCCAGATCACCCTGGGTCTGGGCATCGGCGCGATGTACATCCGCTCGCTGACCGTCTACCTGGTCCGCAAGGGCACCCTGGACGACTACGTCTACCTGGAGCACGGCGCGCACTACGCGATCGGCGCGCTGGCCGTCATCCTGCTGGTCTCCATCGAGTACCACATCCCGGAGATCGTCACCGGCCTGATCGGCGTCGCCTTCATCGGCGCGGCGCTGGCCTCCTCGGTGGTGCGCAACCGGCGCGAGCAGGCACTGGAGAGCAGTTCGGTGGCCGGCTGACGTTCCACCGACGTTCCAACGGCTTTACGGCCCAACGGCGAAGGCCCCGCACCGAGTCGGTGCGGGGCCTTCGCCGTGGTCCGGGCGGTACGGTCAGCCGAGCTGCTGCTCGATGGCGCGCAGCTTGCGCTCCAGCGAGTCCAGCTTCGGCATCGCCAGGGTGTCGTCGTCCGACGACAGGTCGATGCTGGAGCTGTAGGAGCTGCTGCTCGTGCCGTACGAGGACGTGGAGGAGGAGCAGCTGGAGCTGCCCACGGCGGCGCGGGGGCGGCGACCGGCGGTCAGCGCGGCCGGCTCGAGCGCGGAGGGACCGGTGCGGTCGATCGGCTCCTCTGTGGCTAGGGCAGGCTCCGTAGCGGCCTGACCGTCGCCCGAGGCGGCGGTCAGGGCCGGCACCTGGCGGCCGCCGCGGGCCCGGGCCAGCATGCCGCCCTGGCGGGCGATCGCCTTCAGCTCGGCCCGCTCGCGACGGTCCGCGCTGCGGGCGCGCACCTTGGCGTCCTGCTTCGCCTGACGCTCCTCGCGCACCTCCTCGACCGCCTCGTCCAGGCTGCGCACGTTCTCCAGCAGCATCAGCGACCAGGCCGCGTACGTCTCGCGCGGGGCGCGCAGCCAGCGCACGATGCGGATCTGCGGCAGCGGGCGGGGGATCAGGCCCTGCTCGCGCAGCGCCGCCCGGCGGGTCTGCTTCAGCGCGCGGTCGAACAGCACCGCCGCCGAGATCGACATGCCGGCGAAGAACTGCGGGGCGCCGTCGTGCGAGCCGCCGCGCGGGGCGTGCACCCAGTTGAACCACGCCGAGGCGACCGCGAACAGCCACACCAGCAGGCGGGAGCCGAGCGCCGCGTCACCGTGGCTGGCCTCGCGGACCGCGAGCACCGAGCAGAACATGGCCGCGCCGTCCAGGCCGAACGGGACCAGGTACTCCCAGCCGCCGGACAGGCCCAGGTTCTGCTGGCCGAAGCCCACCAGGCCGTGGAAGGAGAGAGCGGCCGCCACGCCGGCGCAGCAGAACAGGAGCACGTAGGACGCGGCGCCGTACACCGCCTCCTTGCGGCGGCGACGCTCCTCGCTCCGCTCCCAGGAGTCGGAGTTCTCTTCGGCGCTGTTGTTCTTGAACCGCAGGAAGGCCACCAGGATGGCGGTGAACAGCAGGGCTGCGCCGCCGACGACGGCCCATACCAGCTGTATGGAGGAGAGGTTCATCGCGGGGAGGGCCTCGGCTTTCGCAGGGCAGGGGGGACGAAAGGTGACCCGCGGGACACCTGTGCGGACAGACGATATCGCGTCCGGAGGGCGGGCATCGTACGGGAGTGATGATCCCTCTGCCAGCGTGACACGCGACCGGCCTGACGTTGACTCACCGGGCGTGCACTGGGTATGACGGACGGTACGGGTTGTGGGGGCTTGGGGGAGGACGGGTACACGATGGTTTCGGTGTGGGAGTTCCTGAAGGGCGATCGGAGCGACGTCGACTCCGGCGGCCAGTTCAAGATCACCCTGACCAAGAAGCAGCCGCAGCACGCCATCACCGGCCCTGCCGCCACCACCGGCTACCTCTACGTCAACCTCCACTGGTCGACGCGGTCCGCCGAGCGCCCGTCCGGCGGCAGCGCCCTGCGGCGCTTCTTCGACCCGCGGATCCTGCGGCCGCTCACCCCCGACAACTTCAGCCAGTCACCGGTCAACGTCGACCTCGACCTGGCCTGCATGTACGAGCTGACCGACGGCAGCCGGGGCGTGATCCAGCCGCTCGGCAACCTCTTCGGCGACCTCAACCGGCCGCCGTACATCAAGCTGAGCGGCGACGACGTCTCCGGTGCGCCCTCCGGCGAGACGATGTACATCAACCTGGAGAAGAAGGACAAGTTCCGGCGGCTGCTCATCTTCGTGTACATCTACGACGACACGCCCGCGTTCGACCGGACGCACGCGACGGTGACGATCGTGCCGCAGAGCGGTCCGCGACTGGAGATCAAGCTGGACGAGCGGGCGGCGGCGGCCCGTTCGTGCGCGGTGGTGCTGATCGAGAACTCGGGGGACGGGCAGCTGACCGTCCGTCGCGAGGTGCGGTACGTGCACGGATTCCAGTCGGACCTGGACCGGCTGTACGGGTTCGGGATGCAGTGGCAGCGGGGGTACAAGACGCCTTCGGCGTAGGCGGGTGCAGCCCTGGGCGGCCCTTCAGGGGCGCGGGGAACTGCGCGACCGGCCCGGCAGGGCGGGTGCCCTTCCGCTGCGCGCAGTTCCTCGCGCCCCTTGCTGACCGGTTGACCCGATCCGTGGCCGGCCTCGCAGTTCCCCGAGCCCCTGGTTGTTCCTACCGAGGCTGGAACTGGGGGCCCTGCGGGGGGAGGGCGAAGTTCTGCTGCGGGGTCGGCGGGGGCGGGACGGGCGTTGCGGGCTGCTGGGGGTAGCCGTAGCCGGTGGTCGGCTGGGGGTACCCGTAGCCGGGCTGGGGCTGGGGGTAGCCGTAGCCGGGTTGCGGGGGCGGGTAGCCGTACCCGGCCGGCTGCGGCTGGGCCTGGGGCTGCGGGTAGCCGTAGCCGGCAGTGGCGGGCTGGGGGGCCGGGGGTGCGGTGGGCGGCGGGGGGAGCGGTGCGGTGGTGGGGGCGGCGGGGGCGAGGGTGAAGTCGTCCTCCTCCTCGGCGGACGGCGCCGTGGGGACGGCCACGGGTTCGGCGGGGGTGCCGGGGTGGGCGACGGTGTCGTCCTCGACGGCGATGCCGTAGTCGGTGGCGAGGCCGCCGAGGCCGCTGTCGTAGCCCTGGCCGATCGCGCGGAACTTCCAGCCGCCGGCCCTGCGGTACAGCTCGGCGGCGACCAGGGCGGTCACCTCGCCGGTGTCGCTGACCGGGAATTCGGCGAGCGCGGCGGCGCTGTCGCCGCCGGCGGCGTCGTAGAGCAGGACCCGCAGTCCGGAGACGGCGGGGAAGGCGCCGCCCTCGGCGGAGCCGGCCAGGACCACCCGGTCCACGTCCTCGGACAGGGCGGAGAGATCGGCCTCGACCGCGTCCCACACCTCGCCGCCGCCGCTCTGCTTGGCCAGGTGGCGGACCAGGCCGGAGGGGTGCCGGGGCTGGTTGTAGAACACGAAGTCCGCGTCCGAACGAACCTTGCCGTCGGCGCCGAGCAGCAGCGCCGAGGCGTCCACGTCCGGGGTGCCGGGCGCGGCGGCCCAGCGCAGTACGACCCGGACGGCGGAGGCCGTCAGCGGGATGTTGGCGCCCTTTGCCATCACGTGCGTCATGGCTCGATATCCTGCCTGCTTCCCACCCGCCGGGACAACGCAGGTGGGCGGTGGCCGGGTGGAGCCGGGGGTGGCCGTGTGAAGCCGGTGGCAACCTTCGGAGAATTCGATGTTTCAAGGGCTTTCGCCGGTTGAATCTGACCGTACGATAAGCGGCCAACGGCTGGGTGCCCCCCACCCCACCTCGACCGATGCGAACCGCGAGAACTATCGGGCCGCGTCGACCGTCCATCCTGTCGAGACGTCAGCCGTCCCCGCCCACCGGCGGGCCGCCACCCGACCCCCTGTGGGAGAGCACTTTGCGCCACTTCGGCCATCTCGCGGACGATGTCCGCAGTCGACTCTTCCTGAAGCAGCCGACCGCCTTCGATCGGGAGAGCGACGCGGCCGTGCTCTCCACGGCCCTGGGCGCCACGCTCTACAGCCCCGCCACCCGCCCCGGCCTGGCGGGTGACGTCCGCAAGCAGGCCGGTCGCGGCGTGCTCTCCATGGTGCTGTGCCTGGAGGACGCGATCGCCGACCACGAGGTGCCGTCCGCGGAGGCCAACCTGGTCGCCCAGCTCGGCGAGCTGGCGGCCGGACCGGCGGCCGAGCTCCCCCTGCTGTTCGTCCGGGTGCGCACCGCCGGACAGCTCACCGACCTGGTGGACCGGCTCGGTCCGGGCCTCGCACTGCTCAGCGGCTTCGTCCTCCCCAAGTTCACCGAGGAGAGCGGCGGCCCCTTCCTGGAAGCGCTCACCGCCGCCGAGGAGCGGACCGGGCGACGGCTGTTCGCCATGCCGGTGCTGGAATCCCCCGAACTGGCCCACCTGGAGAGCCGCCGCGAACAGCTCTTCGGCATCGCCCGGCTGCTCGACAAGCACCGCGAGCGGATCCTCGCCGTCCGCCTCGGCGTCACCGACCTGTGCTCCGCGTACGGACTGCGCCGCTCGCCCGACCTCACCGCCTACGACGTGGCGCTGGTCGCCGGGGTGATCGGCGACGTGGTCAACGTGCTCGGCCGCGCGGACGGCACCGGCCACACGGTGACCGGACCGGTCTGGGAGTACTTCCCGGTCCAGGAGCGGATGTTCAAGCCGCAGCTGCGCCGCACCCCGTTCGCCGAGGTGCACCCGCCCGCCGACGGCCTGCGCCAGCGGATCATCGAGCACGACCTGGACGGGCTGATCCGGGAGATCGAACTCGACCGCGCCAACGGCCTGTTGGGCAAGACATGCATCCACCCCAGCCACGTCCCCGCGGTGCACGCGCTCTCCGTGGTCACACACGAGGAGTACTGCGACGCCCAGGACATCCTGCAGCAGCACCAGGGCGGCGGCGGGGTGCTGCGCTCGGCGTACACCAACAAGATGAACGAGGCCAAGCCGCACCGCGCCTGGGCCGAGCGGGTGCTGCTGCGCGCCGAGGTGTTCGGCGTCGCCCGCGAGGAAGTCAGCTTCGCCGAGCTGCTCTCCGCCTGCCTCTGCCCCTGACGCCGTACCCTCGGCGGTCCCGACAGCCGGACCGACCCGCCCCGCCAGGCACCGCCTGCACCACACTGCCCGTACCGCTCCGCCCCTCCGCCCCTACCGCTCCGCCCCTACCGCTCCGCCCACGAGCGCCGCACCGCCCCGGTGCCGGACCCCCGGCACCGCCCGCACCGCCCGCACCGAAAGCAGGACCCCTTGACCGCACGCCCCGCCGACGCCGAGACCTGGACCGGCCAGTGGGTCACCGACCGACTCGACCTGCGGCTCACCGGATCGCCCGCGCTCAAGGGGCTGATCGGGCTCGCGCTGCGGGAGAACCCCAAGCGGGCCCACCTGCTGGTCTCCCGGGTGCTCGGCAAGCACGTCCCGCAGCGCCCCGCCGTGGTGCACGGCGCCGGCCTCGACCTCGGCCGCCGGGTGCGCGAACTGCTCGGCGAGGCGGAGGCCGCCCGGGCGGTGGTGCTCGGCTACGCCGAGACCGCCACCGCCCTCGGCCACAGCGTCGCCGACGGCCTGGACGCCCCCTACCTGCACTCCACCCGGCGGCCGGTGGCCGGGGTGAGTCCGCTCGGCGGCTTCGAGGAGGAGCACTCGCACGCCACCTCCCACCTGCTGCTCCCCGAGGACCCGGCGCTGCTCGCCGGGGACGGGCCGCTGGTGTTGGTGGACGACGAGTTCTCCACCGGCACCACGGTGATCAACACCGTCCGGGCGCTGCACGCCGCCCACCCGCGCGAGCGGTACGTGGTGGTGGCCCTGGTCGACCTGCGGACCGACGCCGACCGGGCCCGGCTGGCCGAGGCGGCCGCCGGGATCGGCGCCCGGGTCGACCTGGTGGCCGCCGCCACCGGCGGGGTCCGGCTGCCCGCCGACGCACTGGAGCGGGCCCGCGAGCTGATCGCCGCCGCCCCCGCCGCGGCGGCGCCCGACGGAGCGCCCGCCCCGCTGGTCCGGGCCCGCATGGAGTGGCCCGCCGGCCTGCCCGACGGCGGCCGCCACGGCTTCACCCCCGCCCACCGGCTCCACCTGGACGCGCTGCTGCCCGCAGCCGCCGAGGCACTGGCCGAGGCCCTGACCGACGGCGCGGACGCACCCCCGCGGGCCGGCGGCGGCGTCCTGGTGCTCGGCTTCGAGGAGCTGATGTACACCCCGCTGCGGCTCGCCCAGGCCCTCGACGAGCAGCTCGGCGGCGACCGGGTCCGGTTCTCCACCACCACCCGCTCGCCCGTCCTCGCCGTGGACGACCCCGGCTACGCCATCCGCACCCGCCTCGCCTTCCCCGCCCACGACGACCCCGCCGACGGCGCGGGGACGCGCTTCGCCTACAACGTCGCCCCCGGCGCCGACCCCGCCCGCCGGTTCGAGGCGATCGTGCTGGTCGTCGACGAGGTGGCCGACACCCCCGCCCTGCACGAGGGCGAGCACGCGCTGCTGGCCCAGCTGCGCCGGGTCACCGACCGCGTGGTGCTCGCCGTCCTCCCCTCGTACCGGGCGGTTCCCCCCGCGTACCCCGCCGCGACGCCCGCCTGACACCCCCCTGACGCCCGCCCGCCCCACCATGAGATCCGCGAACCTCCAGCGAAAGCCCGGCATGACGACCCAGACGACGCCCGCCCCCGCCCGCCCGCTCCACGGCCCCGCCTTCTCCTCCTATCCGGCGGAGGACGTCACCTGGCTGATCAAGGACCTCTCCGGCGTCCACTTGGAGGCCCCGACCGAGGAGCGCGAGGAGGCGGTCCAGTCCGGCGGTGCGCACTACGCCGAGTCGCTGCCGGTCGAGTACCAGCCCAGCCCCGAGTACCAGCAGCTCTTCCACACCGCGCTGACCGCCTCCGCGGACCGGATCGCGCTCGCCGTCGGCGCGGTCGCCGAAACGCTGCTGCGCGAGCGCGGCCGCTCCCTGGTGCTCGCCTCGCTGGCCCGGGCCGGCACGCCGGTCGGCGTCCTGATCCGCCGCTGGCTCGCCTTCGCCCACGGCCTGGACACCCCGCACTACACCGTCTCCATCGTCCGCGGCCGCGGCATCGACCGGGTCGCCCTGCGCCACCTCGCCGCCCACCACGCCGCCGCCGACGTGGTCTTCGTCGACGGCTGGACCGGCAAGGGCGCCATCACCCGCGAACTGGCCGACGCACTCGACGGCACCGGCTTCGACCCCGAACTCGCCGTCCTCGCCGACCCCGGCGGCTGCGTGCGCACCTACGGCACCCGGGACGACTTCCTGATCCCCTCCGCCTGCCTCAACTCCACCGTCTCCGGCCTGATCTCGCGCACCGTGCTGCGCGACGACCTGATCGGACCGGACGAGTTCCACGGCGCCAAGTTCTACCGCGAACTGGCCGGCGCCGACGTCTCCCGCGCCTTCGTCGACGCGGTGGCCGACCGCTTCCCCGCCGTCCGGGCCGCCGTCGCCGCCGAGGCCGAGCGGCTCGCCACCGAGGACCGCACCCCGACCTGGGAGGGCTGGGCCGCCGTCGAGCGGATCAGCGCCGAGTACGGCATCGACAACGTCAACCTGGTCAAGCCCGGGGTCGGCGAGACCACCCGCGTCCTGCTGCGCCGCGTCCCCTGGCGGGTGCTCGCCCGCCGCGGCACCGGCGCGGACCTCGACCACGTCCGCCTGCTCGCCGCCCAGCGCGGCGTACCGGTGGAGGAGGTCGACGACCTCCCGTACTCCTGCGTCGGCCTGATCCACCCGCACTACACCCGCGGCGCAACCGGCGCCGACGGCACGGCGGTCCAGAGCGGACCCGACGGCACGGCGGTCCAGGCCGGCGCCGACGGCCCGGACCGCCGTGCCGTCGGCGCCGGCGAAGCACCCCATGTCCAGGCAGAGAAGGGCCATTCGTGAAGCAGTCCCTGGTCGCCAGCGACCTCGACCGCACGCTGATCTACTCGAACCGGGCCCTGGCCCTGGACGTGCCGGACCGGCTGGCGCCACGGCTGCTCTCGGTGGAGGTGCACGACGGCAAGGCGCTCTCCTTCATGACCGAGACCGCCGCCGAACTGCTCGCCGATCTCGCCCGCCTGGCCCACGTCGTCCCGGTCACCACCCGCACCCGCAGCCAGTACGAGCGGGTCAACCTGCCAGGCCCGAGCGCCGGTTGGATCCCGCCGTACGCGGTCTGCGCCAACGGCGGCCACCTGCTGGTGGACGGCGTCCCGGACCGCGACTGGCAGGCCGAGACCCGGGCCCGGCTCGACGCCGGCTGCGCGCCGCTGCCCGAGGTGGTCGAGCACCTGGCGATCGTCGCCGACCCCGAGTGGACCCACAAGCGCCGGGTCGCCGACGACCTCTTCGCCTACCTGGTGGTCGAGCGCGCCGAGCTGCCCACCGGCTGGCTCGCCGAACTGATCGGCTGGTGCGCCGAGCGCGGCTGGACCGTCTCCCTGCAGGGCCGCAAGGTGTACGCCGTGCCCGCTCCGCTCAGCAAGGGTGCCGCCCTCGCCGAGGTCGTCCGACGGACCGGCGCGGCCAACGTCTACTCGGCCGGCGACTCCCTGCTCGACGCCGACCTGCTGCTGACCGCCGACCACGGCTGGCGCCCGGGCCACGGCGAACTCGCCGACACCGGCTGGACCGCCCCCACGGTCACCGCGCTCACCGAGATCGGCGTGGCAGCGGGCGAGGAGATCGTCCGGCAGATCCTGGAACGGGTCCGCACCGCGGCGACGGTCACCGTCTGACGCCGCGGGCCCGGGCTCGTTCCGTTTGGTGGTCAGCCGCAGCAACCGCCGCCGCAGCACCCCCCGCCACCGCCACCGGCGGCCGGGCGGGGTGCGGCGGCGGCGCCCGCGGCGCCGGTGACGGCGACCGTGGAGAGCAGCTTCACCGTGTCGGTGTGCCCCTGCGGGCAGGCCGCCGGGTCACCGGATCGGGCCATCGGACGGCTGAGCTCGAAGGTGTCGCCGCAGGAGCGGCAGCGGAAGTCGTAGCGAGGCATGGTCGCAGGGTACCGACCCGGGCCGCCGCGCGTCAGGAGGTGGTCGGGGTCCCGGCCGCCGCGCGTCAGACCGCCGCGGGCTCGGCCTCGCGGCGCTTCTGCCGGACGTAGATCTGCTTGCGGACCCGGGCCACCAGCGTGCCGTCCGCCGCCAGCACCTCGGTGTGGAACCAGACCAGCGCCTTCTTGCCCTCGGCGGTCAGCTCGCGGATCTCCTCGAGCCGGTCGTCGGTGAGCCGGAAGTCGGCGAAGACGTCACCGCGGCCGGGGGAGACGAAGTCGATCTCGCCGGCGCTGTCCCAGACCAGGTAGTCCGGGCCGAGGTTCTGCATCACCAGCAGCATCCAGAACGGGTCGGTCATCGCGAACAGCGAGCCGCCGAAGTGGGTGCCGACCCAGTTGCGGTTGGTCCGGCGCAGGCGCAGCCGGACCCGGGCGGAGCGGTAGCCCTCCCCGACCGACAGCACCCGGATGCCCGCGAACAGGAACGGCGGCCAGAGGTTGATCCCGCGCCGGAACGTGGCGGGGGAGATCGTGCGCTTGCGTGCCATGGCCCGACTCTAGCAGCTAAGTTACTCGCGAGTAATGGCGAGTCGGGACGGCTTCTCCACGCGCGGCGCCGCCCTCAGTGCGTACCCCGGATCATCGCCACCACCTCGGCCGCCGTCTCCCGCACCGCGGCCAGCTCGGTCAGGAAATGCCAGTAGTCCGGGTGCCGGCCGGCCTCCTCCAGCCCCGCCACCGCCCGGTCCAGCCGCCCCACCGCCGCGTCCAACGGCCCGGCATGCCGTGGATCCGGCGTCTGCCGCCCCGACATCGCCAACCGCTGCGCGTCCCGCAGCGCGAACCGGGCCCGCTCGATCTCCCGATGCGGATCGTGCTGCACCTCGTTCAACTGGCGCAGCCGCTCGTTCACCGCCGTCACCGAGCCCTCGGCCGTCTCCAGCAGCGTCCGTACCGTGCCGATCGCCGCCGTGGCGTCCGCCCACCGCTGCTCGTCCCGCGCCCGGACCGCGTCCGCCAGCCGCACCTGCGCCGTCCGCACCGCCTCGGCGGACTGCGCCGGCACCTGCTGCAGGTCCTGCCAGCACGCCGCGCTGAACCGCCGGCGCAACTCGCTCAGCGCCGGCTCCACCGTCCCGGACCGCGTCTCCAGCGCCTGGATCCGCGTCCGCAGGCTCGCCACCCGGTGGTCGATCTCCTTCGCCCGCTCCGGCAGCTGCTCGGCCTCCGACCGGATCAGCTCCGCCCGGCGCGACACGTCCTCCGCCCGCTGCAACGTCGCCGGGACACCGTGCTGCGCCACCCCCTGGTTCAGCCGGGTCAGCTCCGGCGCCAGCTCCGCCAGCCGCGCCGCCAGCTCGTCCGCCCGCAACCCCGCCGACCGCGCCTGCTCCAGCGCCGTCGTCGCCCCCAACAACGCCTGCCGCGCCCGCTCCACCGCCGGCGTCACCCGGACCAGCTGCGCCTCGGCCCGCTCCAGCACCGGCTGCAGCCGCTGTACGAACGTGGTCAGCTCGGTCCGCTTGGCGTCCAGCTCGCGGCGCGACTGCTCCAGCTGCTGCTTCGCCTGCCACGCCGCGTTCGGATCCAGCTCGGCGCGGTCCAGGTCCTGCGCGTCCAGCGCCGTCAGGTACGCCACGGTCACCTGGTCGATCCGGGCCGACAGGTCCTGGAAGTCCGCCACCACCTGGCGGGCCGACGCCGGATCGCCCGCCGACTTCACCGTCTCCACGGCGAGCAGCGCGTCCCGCTGCGCGGAGTCCAGCTCGTAGAAGGCCTCCTGCGCGGCGTCCCGAGCCGCCTTGGCGTCCGCCCGGGCACCGTCCCGCCGGCGTCCCCAGCCGCCCCACCCGCCGCCGCCACCGCCGGCCACCCTCACACCCGCTCCCTGCTCAGTCCCGCACGCCCGATCACCGCCATTCTTCCCGATCACCCTCCCCGCCGGGACCCCTCCCACCCGACTCCGCACCACCCGCCCGTCCCGTCCCCGCATTGGGGTAGGCGCGGCGGTGGCCGGACCAGGTAGTCTGTGCTCTCGTCGTGCGACCGGCCCCGCCGGTCCACCGCGACGCGGGCGCATAGCTCAGCGGTAGAGCGCTGCTCTTACAAAGCAGATGTCGGCGGTTCGAAACCGTCTGCGCCCACCAGCCAAGGGCCCCGGACCAATGGTGATCCGGGGCCTTTCGACATCTCAAGTGGACATTGGCGAGCCAGGCGGCGGCGATTCAGCAGCCGGTCCATGTGGCTCATCGCCTCGCGCTGGTTGTCCTCTACCGCGTGGGCGTAGGTCTCCATCGTGACCGCTATTTGGTTGTGCCCCAGGATCGCCACCAGGGTCCTGTGGTTGCACACTCCGGCCGCCGCCAGCCCCATCGTGCCGCCGCGCCGTCATTTACCCAGATCTTGGCGGCAGTGACTCGGCCGCCGAGATCCGGGAGCCGTCCACACAGGACCCAAGGTCAACGAAGACCATCCTGGACTTGGCACCGGCCCGAACTCTCTCGGCTCCGTGCGCGATCGGGCGGCTCGGCATCATGCCGGGCCTGCAACAGGCCCGTGATTCGACGCTCCGCGACGATCAACCGGCACGCGGAAGGTCCCGCCGCCGATGGTCCCGGTGAGGTGACAACCCTGCAGGTCACGGTTACCCGTGCATGAGGTCCCGAGGCGGCCGCAGCGTTGAAAATGCGGGCTAGGTGTGAAAGCCTTCTTGTATGCGCATCTGCTAGGCATTCCGTAATCGTTACTGCGGGTAGTGGCGGGCGGCGTATCCCACCGCCTCGCCGCCGCGGTGAGAATACATTACGTAGTCTGAGAGTCGCCATCATTCCGGCTTTTGGTCGAGCAGAGTGATGGAGTGTCAGATTTGCAGGATCAGGTAGGGCGACCGAAATGGCAAGTCAGCTGCCGGATGCAGTTCCGATTGGCCTGGGGGTTGTCGGGCTGATCATCCTTGGTCTGTTTCTTCTATTCAAGGCGTACTTCACAGAGCTGGGAAAGTCGCTGGCAGTGAAGACGCCTGACGCGGTCCAGCGCATGCTGGTGCGTAGCCGTCCGGTTGGCGGCCGACGACTGCGCCGCTATCGCAAGATGGTCGTCGAGAGATACGGGAGGCACCGCCTTGGCTTTGGCGAGGGCGTCGAGGGTAACCCGATCGAGATTCGGGCGGTATATGTCCCCCTCCAGGGTGTCACGGGCGACCGACGCGCTGACGTCTACGAGCTGATCGGGCTCAAGCGGCGAACCGTGCTGCTTGGCGAGCCTGGGGCGGGCAAGTCGCTTCTGCTGAAGTATGCGATGTTGCACTGGGCTGACGACGAAGGCGATGAGAAGATCCCTGTGATAGTCGACCTGCACCAGTGCAATCGAACTGCGGACAGCTTCGAGAAGCTGATCACCTCGGAATTTGAGCTGGCGAGAGTCCGAAACGCCGAAGATCTCGTCAACCGGGCCTTGGACGTGGGCAGGCTGCGCATCTTCTTCGACGGCCTGGATGAAGTCGGGGACGCCGAGCTTGGCCGTGTGGTGAAAGAGCTACAGGATTTCGCCACCAGGTATGGCGATTGCGAGATCGTCGTCACCTGTCGAAATGCGGCTTATCGTGAGCAGCTCGACGAACATTTCGATCAGTTGGTCCGGATCGCCGACTTCGACGATGCTTCTGTCATCCGGTTCCTCCGAAAATGGCCAGGAATTGATGGATCGGTCGAAGTCGGGCGGATCTTCACGGCCCTTCAGGCGGATCCGGAGCTCATGGGTCTGGCTCGCAGTCCGCTCATGCTCACCATGATCGCTTATCTGCAGTCCAGTGAACGGATTGAACAAGTCGGCTCATTGCCGAATTCTCGAGCCGCGTTCTACAAGATAGCTGTAATCCATCTTCTGGATCGGGACCGCCGCCTTGGTCGGCCTGAGGCCATCGGGTTGTACAGCACTGAGCGCAAGCTTCTGGTGCTGGAACGTATTGCCCGCATCAGGTTGGAGACAGCAGCCCGCGAAGGTGACTGGCAGGCTATCCCCAAAGGCCAGCTGGAGAACGTAATTCGCGGATTGTTGCCCGGTTTTGACCTCGGCCCGGAGCATGCGGCACCCCTGCTCGACGAGATCGTAAAGCGTAGTCAGTTGATCAAGCCTTTGGACCAGATCGGCCGGTTCTACATTTTTACGCACCTCACAATGCTGGAATACCTGGCTGCATCCGAGCTGTCTGATTCGGCCGAAGCGCTCTTGAGGAACTACCGGTTGGCTCCGGATGTATGGCGGGAGACCGTCAGGATGCGGTGCGCGGTGGCGCACGTGGGGTGCACGCCCGTGATCCGTGAAGTGTTCTCCAATGAGGAGCTCAGGCACAAGGTGCTCGCCCTGCAATGTCTCGGTGATGTGATGCATATCGAGGAAGGTGTCGCTGACGAGATCCTGGCTTACTTCTTCACGCGCCTTGGCGCTTCGGGTAAAGACGGTCTGGCCGTGGCCCAGGGGCTGGGAGCACTCGCGGCCAGCAGCCGGCAGCGCGGACTCCGAGTCCGTGACGGTCTGGTACAGGCCGTCACGGAGCCGCAGTCGCCACGCCGGTCCGCTGCCCTGATCGCACTTGCGGCTTCTGGTCGGCTTGAGGCGGCGGGCACCCTAGCGCAATGCGCAGAGGATCCGCACGACGGCGAAGCACGGGGTGCCCTCCAATCCATGGGTGAGATCGCCGTTCCGGCCCTCTCGGAAGCGGCGCGGCGCGGTGCCGTCTGGGCCGTGCACTCGTTGGGGGCCATCGGCACGCCGGCCGCAGCCCAGCGACTCGCCAAACGGCTCTGGAGTGACGACGAGTCGGTTGCCAGCGCTGCCGCCTGGACGCTGGCTTCGCTATTGCGCAATCCGGACGTCGAGGAAGAGCTGCGGCAACTCTCTCTGCCTGCCGGAAATTCATCGGCCGAGACGTATCCCGCAGTTTGGAATCCTTTTGCTGCGAAGGAGCCCGTAAATTCCACTCTGCCTGTGGTGGCAGGGCGGATCGCCTATGAACTCGATGCGGGCCACCTCGCACATCCGGAGGTTCCTTGTCGGCTAGACACGAATGCCGCCAACGGTATAACGGAGATCGATTTTCGGATCGGCATCCCCGTGGCCGCACTGGGAGCCGGTCTTTCAGTCGGACCCGCAGCGCCT
The DNA here is from genome assembly GCF_024172095.1 of Kitasatospora cinereorecta. Taxonomy (GTDB): domain Bacteria; phylum Actinomycetota; class Actinomycetes; order Streptomycetales; family Streptomycetaceae; genus Kitasatospora; species Kitasatospora cinereorecta. Next base: position 1,139,871 of record NZ_JAMZDX010000003.1, read on the forward strand.
GAAGAGTGGGGAAAGGCGCATGAACTTGCCCGAGAGGCGGCCGACCGAATATTTCCTCGACACCAGCTTTACCGGGCAGCCAACCTTGTCATCCCTCGATCGGTTCACATTGCTGAGCTATTGAGCACGGAGCCAGCCGTGTCATCCGACAACATGAGCCTCCTGGAACCCCTCAAGGGCGAACTTCTGAGAGTTCGAGACATCCCGGCTGTTTACCGACGGGTTATCGATCTTCTGCCATGGCCCGTCCAGTCATATCTGCTGGCGACTTGCGTGGCGCCTGATTTCTATGTCCTAGGTTTACCTGCCAAAAGGTGTGTTGGTTGGGATACCTGGCGATCGGCGGGCGACAATCCCTTGGCGCCACGCTCGATGCTGCGGCTGAGAGGTATATTCTCCCTGCTGGCGTTGACGCTTGCGGTAGTCCTTGGAGGAACGCGGCTGGTCGCTAGCGTCTTCGGGCAGCACCCTTGGGGGCTCGGCGCTCTGGGGCCAGGGTGGCTCGACGCAGGCGCTCTGATTCTCGGTTTTGTCGCGGTCGTATTCCTCGCCGTAGCCTTGTCGTCCCCTCGCTGGCTTTCGGCATCATCTGAAGAGAAGATGGGTATCTCCTCTCTGGCCGCTGTCTTCCTCGTCGCAGTCTTTTTGCTGGTCCTGGCTGTGGCGACGCTGGGGCAGCTGACCACTTGGCCGCTGACCATTGTGCTGCTCGCCGTCACGGCCTGCGGGATCGCCATCCCCGCTGTCGTGGCCGCCCGCCGAAACCGGGCCAGAGCCAATCCATTGCGTCTCTGTCTGATGGCGGGTGAGGCAATGCGCGCTTCGCCCTGATCCTGCACTGATGAGGACAGGCGACGCTGGCGGTTACCACAGCGTGACGGGCCTCAGGCCACCAGAGCATGCAGCCAAACCGTTAGCGAGAGTGTTCGAGGCTGTGGTCGGACGCTCCCCGAGGTTGACGCCACGACGGCCGGGCTGTCCGGCCGGGCTGCGGACGAGGACACCCGGGACACCTGGGGCACCTGACCGGCAGCCCCACGGCACTACGCTTCCCTAGGGATCTCACCAGCCTGGGGGACGCCGTGCCGACCCGGCCCTACCGCCAGATCGCCGACGAGCTCCGCCAGCAGATCCTCAGCGGTCGGCTCGCCCCGGGCGACCGCGTACCGAGCGAGAACGAACTGGCCGCGCAGCACGGCGTTGCCGGCGAGACCGCGCGCGCCGCGCTCGGCGTCCTCGCCGCCGAGGGCGCCTGACCGAGGCCCGCTGCGGCTCGGGTACCCGGGTGCGGGAGTTCCGGCCGATCCTGCGGCGCGGCACGAAACGCGTCGCCGAGTCGACCTGGACGGGCGGCCGCTGGCGGTGGACCGGCTGACGGTCGAGGTTCGGCCTGCTGCGGAGCACGTCGCCCGCGCTCTCCGGATCGAGCCGGGCGCGGGGGCCGTGGTGCGGGACCGTCGCTACCTGGTGGAAGGGCAACCGGTGATGCTGGCGACGTCGCACCTGGCTGAACTCGTGGACTGCTCGCCGATCGGCCGGCCAGACCCGGGCCCGGTGGCATCTATGGACGGCTCGCCGATCTGGGGCACACACCGGTGCACTTCCGCGAAGTCACCCGCGCCCGCACGGCGTTCCCCGACGAGGTCGAGGCACTCGGCCTGTCCAAGGGGGCCGTAGCGATGCTGATCGTGCGTCACGCCTACGCCGTCGGCGGAGTACTGGTGGTGGTCAACGAGATGACGCTGGACGCCTCCCGCTACCTGCGCGAGTGGGACTTCCCCGCCGCGACTGACGGTGCGTAGTGGGCTGACTCCATGGCGTTGAATTTCCTGGGGAGCTAAGCCGTAGTTCCTTAGGGAACCTTGCGTGCGGGTTCCCGCCTCCGCGTCCATGGAGTCAGGGAGTGTCCACATGAGCACCAGCATGCTCGAACACCCTGCACGAACACCCGCACCGACCCACCCGAAGCTCTCCGGCCCCGGCCGCGAGCCCGGTATTGTCCCCAGCGAGGACGCCACCCCGCGTGCCGGGGCCTGCCCCGTCTGCGGATTCGGCGCCACCTGCCGGATCATGAGAGGCCGTTGGGGCTGCACCGCTTGCGGGGCCACCTGGTCCGGCGGCTACACGTACTGAGGAGCGGATCATGGCCGAGCCCTCGACCTGCGCTGAATGCGCCACCCAGCCCGCAGTCCTGGAAGACCTGGACACCATGCCACCGGCACCCTGGTGCCTCGGTTGTGCACTCGTCCTCGTCAAGCTCGGCGATCCAGTCCTCAACTACCGCGCCCTGGGCGACATCGCCGAGTACACCGCAGCCATCGCCCGAGGCACCACAGCCACCCTGCGCTTCGGATAGACCGTGCAACCCGACTGTCCGGCGTGCCACTTGTGCGCGGGACGGTCACAAATTGGCCACACCGCGCACACGAACCGTGGGCTGGTCGATACGTTCGCCCCCTGCCCGTAACAACCCTCAGGGGGAACCATGCGCATCCGCGCCACCGTCCTGCTCGCCGCCGCCGCGGCCACCCTCACCCTCGCCGCGTGCGACCCGGCCGCCACGAGCCCGACCCAGAACAGCACCGCCGCGGCGGTCCCTGCGAACACTGGTGCCCCCGCCGCCGGAGCCGCACCCGCAGCGGCCGGCGACACGGACAAGCTGAAGGACGTCGAGATCACCAACTGCACCGTGGACGCCACGCTGCACTGGCCCTCGGCCGAACTGAAGATCACGAACCACTCGGCCAAGGCGAGCAACTACATCGTGCACATCGAGTTCGTCGACGCATCCGGAACCCGCATCGCCGAAGGCATCGGCGCCACCAACAACCTCGCGCCGAACCAAGGCGCTGTCGTCAAGGCGACCGGACCGTCCGAGGTGACGGGCAAGATCTCCTGCCGGACGGCCGACGTCACCCGCTACGCGGCCGGCTGATCAGAGAACACCAAGCCGCCCCCGCCCGGCCGAAGCTGGACGGGGGCGAGGCGTTCCCAGTGGCTCATCAGCGGAACCGCAGCCACCACCGGAGCGGCAACACCGGTCAACGCGGCCAAGCGCCAGCAGCGGCCAACGGCCCCGCTTCAGCGCCTCCACATCGGCCCGCAGCGGCGCCAAGTCCGCCTCCGTCACCGCGGACTGCGCCACCGCGCGGATACGAGTCTCGTGGTCGGCGATGCCGGCGGTTGCGGAGACCGGCAGTTCGGCCTTGTCCGGCGGGGACTTGAGCCAGGACGGCAGCAGGCTGTTCACGGCCGGCAGGGCCACGAGGCGCGTGACGGCGCCTGCGACGGCCAGGGCGGTCGCCAGGCCCGGAACGGTGTCCGGGAGGCCGGCGGTGTGTGGTACTGCGGGGCCGGTTCAGCGGATGCGGCGGACCCGCCACGCGCAGAGGCCGAGCAGCATGACGGTGGCCGCCAGGCTCAGGCCGGTCTGGGTCCAGTGCATGATCCACTCGTCGCCCGCCGGGCGGTAGCGCGCGTACAGCTGCACGATCGTGTCGTGGTGGGACAGGCACTCGGGCGTCGGGCACTGCCATGTGCCGTCCGTCAGGTGGTTCAGCCAGTTGCTCTGCAGCGGGATCCGCAGTCCGTCGCCGGTGAGCAGGCCGTGCCCGACCGGCTCCGATTCGAACGGGGTGTTCGTCGGCAGCTGCTGGGTGAGGACCGCGTTCTTCATGTCGTCCGGCAGCGGGCCGGCCATGGCGATGGGGGTGAACACCTCCCGGGTCGGCGCGAACAGGTACCGTGCCTGGTCCACGGCGAACCGGAGGGCGAGGGTCGCCACGGCGGTGACGAGGATCGAGGCGACGACTCGGCGCACGAGCAGGCCGACCGTCGCTCCGAGGGCGACGGAGAGCAGGAAGAACCCGACGACCGAGGGTCCCGACGCGGCTCGGCTCATCCAGGTGAACCAGTGGTAGTAGCCGGGAACGGCGAACCGCCCCTCGACCACGCCGGTCCACCAGGTGGAGACGACCGCGAGGACGGACGATCCCACCAGGGTGATCAGCAGCGGCACCCCCAGTCGGGCCGCCAGCCACCGCTGTCGCGACACCGACTGCGTCCAGGCCAGCCCGTACGTGCCGGTCTCGAACTCGCGAGCCAGCATCGGCGCGGCGAAGAACGCCCCGAAGGCCACCGGCAGCACCGCAAGCAGCCACCCGGTGGCTGCGACGGCGATGCTCCAGCGGTCGTTCAGGGCGATCGCCGCTCCGGTCAAATTCTCGCACTGCTGGGGGAAGTAGACGAGGTTGCAGCCCTGGATGTGCTCGGACTCAACGACGTCCTGGATCCGACTGCCCAGGACGAGCATCCAGCCGCAGAGCAGGACGAGGACGGCCCCGGATATGAGCAGCGGGGTCCGCTCCTGGCGCAGGCCGAGCCAGGCGGCGCCGCGCAGGATGCGCCGTTGCCGGGACGGCTGGGGACCCGTCGGGGTGGACACCTCGGATGCGAGTGCCGTGGTCATCGGGCCGTCACCTCTTCGCGTCCGGTGGTGAGTTCGGTGGCGCGTCCGGCGGTCTGCGCACCGGCCCCGGCCGCGGGCCGGTCCTGCGGGTCGGGTGTACGCAGGTAGGCGATCAGGATGTCCTCCAGGTTCGGCCGGCTGGTGTCCCAGCGGGGATCGATCGCGCCGGACGGCTTGAGCAGCGCCGTCGTCTGGCGTCCGGTGCGTCGTAGTTCGACGATCTCGTGGTGGGCCAGCTCCGGCGGGGCGCCGTCGCTGTCGACGGCGGCGGCGCCGACCACCAGGCGGTGGTCGTCCAGGAGGTCCTCGACGTCGCTGCTGAGCCGGATCCGCCCGTTCCTCAGCACGGTGACGTGGTCGCACACGCCGTCCAGCTCGGCGAGGACGTGGGAGGAGATGAGGATCGTGGTGCCGTGTTCCGCGGCCTCGGCCATCAGGATGCCGGTGAGCTCCTGGCGGGCGACGGGGTCGACGTCGGCGAGCGGCTCGTCGAGCATCAGCAGGTCGGGGCGCTTGCCCAGGACCAGGGCGAACGCGACCCGGGTGCGCTGGCCGGCGGTGAGCGTACCCACCTTCGCGTCCAGCGGGAGGTCACCCAGTCGCACGATCCGCTCCGCGATCGCCTGGTCCCAGCCCGGATTGAGCTCCCGGCCGGCCCGCAGGGTCTCCGCGACGGTGAACCGCGGGTAGAGCGGCTTGTCCTGCCGCAGGTAGGCCATGCGTCGCAGAGAACCGGCCTCGCGCGGTCCGTTCCCGAAGACCGTGACGCTGCCCTCGGTCGGCGCGAGCAGGCCGGCGGCGAGCGCCATCAGTGTGCTCTTGCCGGCGCCGTTCGGGCCGACGAGCGCGCAGACCCTGCCGGAGGGAAGCCGGAGGTCGCAGTCGCGCAGGGCCCAGCGGCGGCGGTACTGCAGACCGAGCCCGACCGCCTCCAGGGCGGGGGCGGCGCCGGTCGGTCGGTCCTGCTGCTGTGCGGGGTGGTTCACCCGGACTCCTCGGTGGCTTCGGTGCTGGTGGGGTAGGCCCGGTCCAGGGCGGTGTCGACGAGTGCGGCGATGTCCTCCCGCTCCAGGCCGATGTCCCGGGCGCGGGCGATCCACGCGGTCAGGTCGGCGTGGAGTGCCGAGTCGTCGACGGTCTGCGGTTTCGCCAGGGACCTCCGGACGAACGTCCCGACGCCCCTTCGGCTCTCGATCAGGCCCTCGCGTTCCAGCTCCCGGTAGGCCTTGAGCACGGTGTTCGGATTGATTGCCGTCGCCTCCACCACCTCGCGGGCGGTGGGGAGTTGGTCGCCGGGCTGGAGCACTCCGAGCCTGAGCGCCCGCTTCGTCTGCTCGATGATCTGCAGATAGGGCGAGAGCCCGCCGCGACGGTCGATGAGGTACTCGACGATGACATCCACCATTCCACTAGTTATCTAGTGGAATGGTGCACCGAGTCATGAGGCACCGTCAACTCCGACCTGCCGCGCCGGCCGGGCCGCGACTGCCGGTGCCCCTACCTCCGCGGCTGCCGGTGCCACTGCCTGCGCGGTGGCGATCGGCAAGCGCAGGGCGTGGTTCCTTACGCCATTCAGGGGCAAAACAGCGCCGGCGGGTGTGGCATCCCCGGTCTCTGGGTCCGGGTGGCCGAGGCTCGTGCCCGGTCGGCGTGTTCGGCGTGTTCGGCGGGACGGACGGGAGCGACCGCGAGCAAGGGGCTGGGAATCGGGCCTCCGTGGAGACGCGGCAGCGGTCCTGTGCGCTCGGAGCGGGCGAGCCGGCCGGTGGCGCTGTGATCCCTCTGCCAAGCCTGTGCAGCACTGATCGGACTCGACATGACAGAAACGCTCCCAGGAACGCCCGACAGCGGATCGGACGCCGTGCGGCCCCGCGCCGTGGCGGCGCTGCGCGCCTCGACCTCGCGGCGCCGCCGGGCTCGGCTGCCGGGACGCCCGATCGTCTGGGAGGCCGTGGTCGGCATCGGCGCCGCACTCGGCTACACGCTGCTGTCCACGCACATCAGCGTCAACCCGCTCACCCGGATCGGCCAGGTCAGCGGCCTGGCCAAGCTCCAGCAGTACGCCGCGATCATCGGCCTGCCCGTGCTGGCGGCGCTCCTCTACACCGCGTACCGGGGCCCGCTGCGTCGGCATCAGCTGGTGCAGCGGCTGGTGTGCGCCGGGCTGGCCGGGCTGTCCACCGGCATCGTGGCGGGCGGTGCGGTGGTGGCGCTGCGCGGCACGCCGTGGCCGCTCGGCGGGCACGAGGGCGACCCGGGAACGCTGACCGACATGGCCACCTCGATGATGCACGGGCAGTTCTCGCTCGGGGTGTACCCGCCCGGGTTCCCGGCCGCCATCGCGGCCTGGTCCGAGATCCGCTACGGGGGAGTCGGCGGCGCCGGTTTCGCCCTCCACGACCTGCAGATCGTCTGCACCGCGCTGGCCGGCCCGCTGGCCTACTTGGCGTGGCGGCTGCTGCTGCGCCCGTTCTGGGCCGTGGCGGTGGCCGCTCCGGCCGCGGTCGTCTTCCTGGACCCGATCCGCCCCTACAGCCACACCACGATGATCGTGCTCGTGCCGCTGCTGGCCGCGGCGCTCCGCGAACTGCGCCGGGCCCACACCCTCGCGACCCGTACGGCCGTGGGGCGCGCGGCGGCGTTCGGCGCCGTCTTCGGCCTGCTCTTCCTCTGGTACTCCGGCTGGTACCTGTGGGCCGCCCCCGGGATCCTGGTGCTCGCCCTCGCGCTCGTCCCCTGGCGGCGGGGGCGGGCCGCCGTCGGTCGGGCCCTGCTGTTCGGCGCCGTCACCGCGGTCACCGCGGCGATCGTCGGCGCCCCGCTGCTGAACCAGATGCTCCGGGCCGGTGGTGCGGCCGTCCCGGACCGGTACGCCTACCTCGCGGTGTACGCCGATCCGGCCTACGTCCTGGGCTGGGCCTCGGACCGGTCCGGGCAGCTGACGTACGACACCTGGCCGGCCCCGGGCGAACTGGCCGGGCAGAGCGGCTTCGCCGTCCTGCTGCTGCTCGGTGTCGGGCTCGGCATCGGCCTCGGACTGCGCGACATCGCGGTCCGCACCGCCGCGGCCGTCCTGGCCGGCGCCTGGCTGCTGCGCTTCTGGTTCGCCTCCCACATGGCGCACGACCGGGCGGTCCAGCTGTACCCGCGGACCACCTGGATCATCCTGTACTGCCTGATGATCCTCGCCGTGCTCGGTCTGATGACCCTCGCCGACCGTGCGGTCGGCGCACGCGCCTCGGCGCTCGACGCCCCGGCCCCCGCCGGATCCGCCGCCCCGGCCCCCGGATCGGCCGTCCGGCAGCTCGCGGCCGGCATGGTCTGCGCGCTCGCGCTCTTCACCGCCATGGGCGCCTCCTGGACGGTCAACCGGTACATGCCGGAGGACCCGTCCCACAACTCCATGGGACTCGACGCCTGGCGGGCCCAGACCATCAAGAAGGCCGACGGCACCTGCCCCCGCTACGCGCCGGTCAAGAACTGCGCCGACATCGTCGTCCAGGACTGGACACCCCGCCCGGACGAGGGCGCGCTGTGGTGCGGAGGCATCGCCGCCGCCGACTGGCCGGCCGTCTGCGGCCGCAAGGCCCCGTGGACCGACCAGGCTCCGGCCCGATGAACCGCATCCGGAGGGGACTCGTCGGGCAGGAGGGTCGGCGTCATGGCGCGGTACAGGCCGGTGGAGCGCAAGGTCGCGAGGTTCCTGCGGACGCCGTTGTCGGTACGCAGGGCGATGTCGGTGATCGTGACGGCCACGCTGGTGAGTGTGGTGCTCGGCGGCGCGCTGATCACCGTGGTGGACGAGCGCGAGTTCGCGAGCATCGGTACCGGGCTGTGGTGGGCGCTGCAGACGGTGACGACGGTCGGGTACGGCGATGTGACCCCGCACAACACGGTCGGCCGGCTGGTGGGGGCGGTGATCATGCTGGAGTCGACCGCGTTCATCGCGATCGTGACGGCGGTGATCACGTCGAGCTTCGTGACGCGGGCGCGCCAGGAGCAGCCGACCGGCCCGGGGGCCGGTCCGGTCGGCGGTGACGAGGCCGTCGCGCGGCTGACCGGGCAGCTGGCGGAGCTGAGCGCACGCCTGGATCGCATCCAGCAGTTGCTCGAGACTGACGGGCCGGGTGGCGGGCGCCGGGGTTAGCCGGTCGTTGTCGTCATTTCGTCGCCGGGCGGTACGGGCCCCGTTGGTGGAGTTGATCCGCGGGGCGCCGGAATGTGTGCGGAATTCCATTTCGGTGAATTGGCGTGGAATTCCGGTGGGCGCGACGGCGCGACGCCGTCGGCGGGTGCCGGCGGCGTCGCGGGGTCGGTGCGGGTTCGTGCGGTGAGGGTTACTCGCCGGCGCCGGAGACGGTGGTGGCGTGGCCGGCGTGGCTGCCCGGGACGTTGGCGTTGACGTCGCCGAAGGTAGTCCAGGAGCCGCTGCTGTTGCGGACGGTGTGGAACAGGCCGCCGGTGTTGTTGACCACGACGACCTGGAGGTTCGGGCCGGTGGAGAGGGTGTTGGTGGCCGCGATGCCGACGCCGGTGACGGTGCCGGGGTTGCTGCGGGTGGCGGCCTCGACGTCGCCGAAGCGGGTCCAGGTGCCGTCCGCGTGGCGGATCGCGTGGAAGACGCCGGCGCCGTTGTTGCCGGTGACGACGACCTGGAGTTCGCCGCTGACGCCGGCGGCGGCGACGTGCTCGGCGGTGCCCGGGTTGCTGGAGACGGCGAAGACGTCGCCCCAGGCGGTGAAGGCGTCGGCGGAGGTGGCCCGCTTGGTGTGCCAGAGCTTGCCGCCGGCGACCGCGGTGAACTGCAGGTCGCTGCCGTTGGTGGTGGCCGCGGAGAAGTCGGTGATGGTGCCGATGTTGCCGAGCTGGCCCGCCAGCTCGGTCCAGTCGCCCCAGGTGCCGTCCGCGTGGCGGACGACCTCGTACGGGTAGCCGTTGCCGGCCTGGGCGATGAGGTGGAACTCGTTGTCGACGAAGGCGGAGCCGAGCATCTTGGTGATCGGCGTGGTGGCGGGGGTGTTGCCCGAGTGCCAGATCGGGACCTCGCCGGGGATCGGGGCGGTGGTGCCGGTCGGCGAGGTCCAGTTGCCCGCGGTGTCGCGGATCAGGAACTGGATCTGCCCCGCGTAGTTGGAGGCGAGGAAGGTGACCCCGGCGTGCTCGGTCTGGGTCAGCGAGGTGGTGCCGCCCGGGTTGTAGTACATGTCCGGGACCTGGTCCCAGGAGCTCCAGGTGCCGTCGGCGTGCCGGGTGGTGTGGAACGGCGTGTTGTAGGCGTCCGTGTTGATGGTCAGCTGGAACTCGGCGGGCATCGCGGGCAGGGCGACGGCGCCCGCGGGAACCACCGCGATCGAGGTGGCGACGGCCGCGACGGCGGCCGCGGCGGCGAGACGGACGGACATGCGCTTCGACTGCGCGGACATGCTGAACCCCCATATGTCGCAAATCCGATGACGAGTCGTCCGGCCCCCCGGTGACTTCGATCGCTCGGATGATCGGGTCGAACCATACACCGGTTACGGATCATGTTGCGACGTGAATCCGGTGGCATTTCCGCGGGGTCCTTCGGGGCCGATTTGACCTCAAATTTCCGGCGCTGTGCGGCCATTGTGGGATCGATTCGGACATCGGTGCCCGGTGGGTGCGAGCGTGCCCGCACCGGGCCGCCGGGGGTCCGGTTCAGGCGGACCGGAAGCGGATCCGCTGCCCGGGCCGAGCCTGGCCGGCGAGGGGGAGGTCGTCCTCGTGGACGACGGCGATCACGGGGTAGCCCCCGGTGACCGGATGGTCGGCGAGGAAGAGGATCGGCTGACCGGACGGCGGGACCTGGAGCGCGCCCAGGACCGTTCCCTCGGAGGGGAGTTCACCCGGAACGGAGCGTTCCAGGGTCGGGCCGGCCAGCCGCATGCCGACCCGGTCGCTCTGGTCGGTGACGGTGTACGGGCCCCCGCAGAGGGCCGCGAGGGCGTCCGGAGTGAACCAGTCGTCGCGCGGCCCGGGGACGATCCGCAGCAACGGCTCGGCAGGGCAGGGCCGTTGCGGTGCCAGGTCGGCGGCGGGCCAGCCGTCCGTCCGACGGCCGACCGGCAGGATGTCCCCGGTGGCGAGCCGGGCCGGGCCGAGTCCGGAGAGGGTGTCGGTGGAGCGGGAGCCGAGCACCGGGGGAGTGTCCAGGCCGCCGCGGACGGCGAGGTACACGCGCAGGCCCTCCGCGGTGGTCTCCAACGCCAGTTGCTGCCCGGGCGCGAGCCGGATCGGGGCGTACGGGCCGACCGGGCGGCCGTCCACCAGGGCGAGGCAGGGCGCTCCGGCGAGCGCCACGGTGGCGTGGTGGTCGATCACGAGGACCGTCCCGCCGAGCAGGATCTCCAGGCCGGCGGCGTCCTCCGGGTTGCCGACCAGACGGTTGGCGAGCCGGAGGCTGCGCCGGTCGGTGGCGCCGGAGGGGCTGACGCCGAGCGCGGTGTGGCCGGGGCGGCCGAGGTCCTGGACGGTGGCGCCGTAGCCGGGGTGCAGGACCCGGACGGTGCGGGGCCGAGCGTCGGGGGCGGGAACGGGGGCGGAGGGGAGGCCCGGGGGAGTGGTGGCGGTCATCGCTGCGGGGCCTCCAGCGGGAGGAAGCGGACGGTGGTGCCGGGGGTGAGGCGGGTGGGCGGGTCGGCGGACGGGTTCCACAGGGGGAAGTCGGTGCTGCCGAGGAGGTGCCAGCCGCCGGGCGACTCGCGCGGGTAGATGCCGGTGAACTCGCCGGCGACGGCGAGGGATCCGGCCGGCACCCGGGTACGCGGGCTGGTGCGGCGGGGGAGTCGGAGGACCGGGTCGAGCCCGGTGAGGTAGGCGAAGCCGGGGGCGAATCCGCAGAAGGCGACCCGGTAGGTGGCGGCGGTGTGGCGGTCGACCACCTCGGCGGGGGTGAGTCCGGTGCGGTGGGCCACCTCGTCGAGGTCCTCGCCGTCGTAGCGGACCGGGACCAGCACGCCCGCACGCTCGGTCCGGGCGGCCTCGGCGGCGGGCAGGGCGGCGAGGGCGGCGGCGAGCCGGGTGTGGTCGGTGACCGCCGGGTCGTAGTGGATCAGCAGGGTCCGGGCGGCCGGGACGAGTTCGTCGACCCCGGGCAGCGGGTGGGCCCGGAGGGCCGCGTGAAGCCGGCCGACCGCGTCGAGGTCGTCGAGTTCGACCAGTGCGGCACGTCGGCCGCAGCGCAGTACGCGCATCAGTCGCTCACCGCCGCGTGGCCGAGCGGGCGCAGGGCGACACCAGCCTCGGAGAGGGCGGCCCGGACGCGGCGGGCGAGGTCGGCGGCGCCGGGGGTGTCGCCGTGCAGGCACAGCGTGCGGGCGGGGACCGGTACGGCGGTGCCGTCCACGGCGGTGAAGGCGCCGGTGCGGGCGAACTCGACACAGCGCCGGGCGACCGTCTCCGGGTCGTGCAGGACGGCGTCAGGCAGCAGACGGGAGCGCAGGGTGCCGTCGGGCTCCAGTGCCCGGTCGGCGAACGCCTCAGCGGCTGTGGGGAGTTCGGCATCCTCCGCGAGTCCGAGCAGGACCGAGCCGGGCGCACCGACCAGGATCAGCGACGGGTCGAAGCGCCGGACCGCCTCGACCACCGCCCCGGCCTGGACCGGGTCCGTGGTGACCGCGTGGTACAGCGCGCCGTGCGGCTTCACATGTCGGACGCGGTCGCCGGCGGCCCGGGCGAACGCGTCCAGGGCGCCGAGCTGGTACAGGACGTCGGCGGCCAGGTCGTCGGGCTCGACGGCGAGGTGGCGGCGGCCGAAGCCGACCAGATCGCGGTAGCCGACGTGGGCGCCTATGGCCACTCCGGCCGTCACCGCCTGCCGGCACACCCGGCGCATGGTGGCCGGGTCGCCCGCATGGAAGCCGCAGGCGATGTTGGCCGAGGTGACGGTGGCGAGCAGGGCCTCGTCGTCGCCGAGACGCCAAGGGCCGAAGCCCTCGCCGAGGTCGGCGTTGAGGTCGAGGACCGGCGCGGCGGAGGCGGGGTTGGAGGATCCCGAGGGGGCGGTGGACGTGGTCATGGTGGCTCCCGGGTAGGTGGTGACGGATCGTCAGTGCGTGACCGGGCGAAGGTAGTCGCTGTCGCGGGCGTCGGTGATCAGCATGTGGCCGGGTGCGTGGGTGATCGCGAACGGCGGCCGGGAAGCCATCAGCGCGGCTTGCGGAGTCACGCCGCACGCCCAGAACACCGGCACCTCGCCCGGCGCCACCTCGATCGGGTCGCCGAAGTCGGGGCGGGCGAGGTCGGTGATGCCCAGCCCCGCCGGGTCGCCGTGGTGGACCGGCGCCCCGTGCACGTCCGGCATCCGCCCGGTGATCTCGTACGCGGTCTCCACCAGGGCGGCCCGGATCGGCCGCATCGAGACCACCAGCGGTCCGCCCAGCCGTCCGGCCGGAGCGCAGGGGCGGTCGGTGACGTACATCGCGACGTTGCGGCGCTGCTCGACGTGGCGCAGCGGGATGCCGGCCCGGGTGAGGGCGGCCTCGAAGGTGAAGGAACAGCCGATCAGGAAACTCACCAGCTCGTGCTGCTCCCACTCGGCGATCACGTCGGTCGGCTCGGCGACCAGCGCGCCGTCCCGCCAGACGCGGTAGCGGGGGAAGTCGGTGCGCAGGTCGGCGCCGGGCGCGAGGGCCGAGGTCGTCGTACCCGGCTCGGTGACCTCCAGGACCGGGCAGGGGGCGGGGTTGAGCCGGGTGAACTCCCGTACGTCGTCCGCCCAGTCGCGCGGGACACTGATCAGATTGGCCTGAGTCCGGTCGGGCGCCCAACCGGCGGTGGGACTGACCAGGCCCGTCCGGAACAGCGCCCGGGCCTGGGCGGCGGTGAGGGCGGCGGGGTCGTGGAGGGGGTGCGCTGCGGTCATGGTGGTCCGACTCCTCTGCGCTTCGGGTGGTTCGGGTGGTTCGGGTGGTGGGGCCGGTCGGTGGCTGTTCACGGCCGGGGCCCGATGCGGCGCAGACCCCAACCGATCAGGCCCACGGCGATGCCCAGGACGACGGACCGGAGGTCGCCGCCGGAGGCGAGCTGTGCGCCGACCGCGATCAGCGTGTTGGACAGCCACCTGAGCGCCGACGGGGTCGCCGTCCGCCTGTGCTCGGAGGTCTCGGCCGGGTGGTCGCCCGGGTGGTCGCCCGGGTCCGCTCGTGGGGCGAGGCAGGCGGGGCACCCGCAGGGTTGCTGCCCGTCGGGTTCCGGCGGGTTCAGTGGATCGGCCATGGCTGACAGTCCATCAACGATGGTGTGTGGCACGCGATTTGGATGGTTCGACTCGCCGTGGTCGCAAACGACTGAAGCACGCGGTCGCGCGCTCCGGCAAGCTCCTGTCGCCTATTGGGTAAGAAGTCGTAGAGGACTTGCCAATTGCCTGACGATCTGTCATAAGGGACATGAGGATCCGGTGATGGAGGGGCGAGCCTATGTGGGGATCGTCCTACAATCCAGCGTCGCGAGCGGCCGGTTTTCCGGCATGATGTGACGGACCATCAGCATCGAACCCCCGACAGGAGGCCGTTGTGGCCAGCCCCAGGAGTCAGAGGCCGCAGAGCGTCGCCGAGTGGACCGTCGGCGAGCTCCGCGCCCTGATCGCCGACGGTGAGTACCCGCCGGGCACCCGGCTGTCGGAGGAGGAGGTCGGCAAGCAGATCGGCGTCTCGCGGAATACCCTGCGGGAGGCGTTCCGGCTGCTGGCGCACGAGCGGCTGCTGGTCCAGATGCACAACAAGGGCGTCTTCGTCCGCACACTCGACGAGGCGGACGTCGAGGACCTCTTCCGGGTGCGGCGGATGGTGGAGCTGGCGGCGGTCCGGGACCTGCCGGCCGATCCGGCGCGGTTGGCGCGGGTCGCGGCGGCAGTGGCGGAGGCGGACGTCGCCGAGGCGCAGGGCGACTGGCGCGCACTGGGCAGCGCCAACCTGCACTTCCACCAGGCGATCGCCGGGCTCTCGGGCAGTCCCCGCGTGGACGAGCTGATGGAGCGGGTCACGGCCGAGCTGCGGCTGGCCTTCCACGCCATGGAGGACCCGCTGGCCTTCCACAAGGCCTACGTCGAGCGGAACCGGCAGATTCTCGCCCTGCTGCGCGACGCGAAGCCCGAGGCGGTCGAGGCTGCCGTCGGGGAGTACCTCGCGACGGCGGAGAAAGAGATCCTCGACGCCTATCGGACGGCGACGCCTCCGGCGGGGGGCCAGGGCTGATCCGGGGGCGCCGCGGCGGTTCGCGCCGAGGGCGTTCCTCCGCTGTGCCCGCGCGGATCTCGACTGGGCGGCCAGGCCTGCGCGGTCATCGACTCGGGTGCCGGTCGGGCCGGGGGCCCGGAAACGGCGTAACCCCGGGGCGGCGTGGCTCGTTCCCCGGGGTGCGGCCGGGTGGTCGGTCCCCGGTCGCGACCGGGCCGCCGCCGGCGGTGGCGGCGGCCCGGTGGTCTCGAACGGTGTGGTGGCCGCGGTGTGTCCAGCGTTCGGTGGTCGTCAGTAGCCGACGGTGAAGCGGCGGCCCTGGTGCTGCGGGCGCTCGATCTCGTCGAGCAGGGCGACCGCGTAGTCCTCGGTGGAGATCCGGCTGGCGCCGTCGGCGTCGAGGACCAGGTCCTCCAGGGCGGTGCGGTAGGCGCCGGTGCGCTCGCCGGGCTCGATCAGGCCGGCGGGGCTGAGGTTGGTCCAGCGGACGTCGTCGACGCCGCGGTAGAAGTCGAGCGCGTCGCCGTGCGCGTGCATGATCTGGAGCAGGAACTCCGGCAGCCCCTCGCTGTCCCACACCTGCTTGCCGTCGGGGGTGCGCAGCGAGCCGGCGCCGCCGACGGAGACCAGTCGGGGGGCGTCGGCGCCGAGTCGGCGCAGGCCGGTGACCAGCGCCTCGGCGGAGGGCCGGACGACGGCCTGGTGGCCGGGGCCGTCGCCGCCGCCGACCGCGCTGACCACCACGTCCCGGCCCTTGGCGAGGTCGGCCACCGAGTCGGGGTCGAGGACGTCGCCGGCGGACACGGTCAGGTTGGGGTGGGTCTCGGCCAGCCGGGCGGGGTCGCGGACCACCGCGACGACCTCGTGTCCGCGGTCCAGCGCCTCGCGCAGGATGCGGCTGCCGATGGTGCCGGTGGCGCCGTACAGGGTGATGGTGCTCATGGGGATCCTCCTCGGATCGGGACTGCCGTTTTCCGTCGACATCACCGACCGTACGGGCATCCGGCCAGGTGGACGAGGTCGATGCCGGACCGGCGATGGTGAAAAACGGACAGCGCGGCCCACCGGGTCCGGGGTCGGTCGGCCGGTGCGGTTGTCGCCTCGTACGCCCCGACCCCGCCCATGGCTGCAACGTTCTGTTGAAAAGACCCTTGACGCTCGGCCGCGCACCGACCTACTTTGCTTTCGCATACCAAAACTATTCTTCCGTATCGTGGAAGACTTAGTGGCCGACCGCAGGAGTGACCCGATGCCTCGTATGACAGCCGCCCGCGCCGCAGTTGAGATCCTCAAGCTCGAGGGCGTTGAGGTTGCGTTCGGCGTGCCGGGCGCCGCGATCAACCCGTTCTACAAGGCCCTCAAGGAGGGCGGCGGCATCCGGCACACGCTGGCCCGCCACGTCGAGGGTGCCTCGCACATGGCCGAGGGGTACACCCGCGCCAAGGCCGGCAACATCGGCGTCTGCATCGGCACCTCCGGTCCGGCCGGCACCGACATGATCACCGGCCTGTACTCGGCGATCGCCGACTCCATCCCGATCCTGTGCATCACCGGCCAGGCGCCGGTCTCCAAGCTGCACAAGGAGGACTTCCAGGCCGTCGACATCGCCTCGATCGCCAAGCCGGTCACCAAGGCCGCGACCACGGTCCTGGAGGCCGCGCAGGTCCCCGGCGTCTTCCAGCAGGCGTTCCACCTGATGCGCTCGGGCCGTCCGGGCCCGGTCCTGATCGACCTGCCGATCGACGTCCAGCTGACCGAGATCGAGTTCGACCCGGAGGCGTACGAGCCGCTGCCGGTCTACAAGCCGGCCGCGACCCGCGCCCAGGCCGAGAAGGCGCTGCGCTACCTGGCGGAGTCCGAGCGCCCGCTGATCGTCGCCGGCGGCGGCATCATCAACGCCGACGCCTCCGAGCTGCTGGTCGAGTTCGCCGAGCTGACCGGTGTCCCGGTCATCTCCACCCTGATGGGCTGGGGCACCATCGCGGACGACCACGAGCTGAGCGCCGGCATGGTCGGTGTCCAGACCTCGCACCGCTACGGCAACGCGACCTTCCTGGAGTCCGACTTCGTCCTCGGCATCGGCAACCGCTGGGCCAACCGCCACACCGGCTACAACCTCGACGCGTACACCAAGGGCCGGACCTTCGTCCACGTCGACATCGAGCCGACCCAGATCGGCAAGATCTTCGCCCCGGACTACGGCTTCGCCTCCGACGCCAAGGCCGCGCTGGAGCGCTTCATCGAGGTCGCCAAGGAGCTCAAGGCCGAGGGCCGGCTGCCGGACTTCTCCGCCTGGGCGGCCTCCGCCCAGGAGCGCAAGGCCACCCTGCAGCGCCGTACGCACTTCGACAACATCCCGCTCAAGCCGCAGCGCGTCTACGAGGAGATGAACCGGGCGTTCGGTCCGGAGACCCGGTACGTCACCACCATCGGCCTGTCCCAGATCGCCGCCGCGCAGTTCCTGCACGTCTACAAGCCGCGCCACTGGATCAACTGCGGCCAGGCCGGCCCGCTCGGCTGGACCATTCCGGCCGCGATCGGCGCCGCCACCGCGGACCCGCAGACCCCGGTCGTCGCGCTCTCCGGCGACTACGACTTCCAGTTCATGATCGAGGAGCTGGCGGTCGCCGCCCAGCACAAGGTCCCCTACGTCCACGTCCTGGTGAACAACGCCTACCTGGGCCTGATCCGTCAGGCGCAGATCGGCCTGGACATCAACTTCCAGGTCAACCTGGAGTTCGAGAACATCAACACCCCCGAGCTCGGCGTCTACGGCGTCGACCACGTCAAGGTCGCCGAGGGCCTGGGCGTGAAGGCGATCCGGGTCACCGACCCGAACGAGCTGGGCGCCGCCTTCGAGCAGGCCAAGAAGCTCGCCGTCGAGCACAGCGTCCCGGTCGTCGTCGAGGCGATCCTGGAGCGGGTCACCAACATCTCGATGAGCCGGACCGTCGACATGAGCGACGTCACCGAGTTCGAGGAGCTGGCCACCGAGCCCGGCCACGCCCCGACCGCGATCAAGGCCCTCAAGGTCTGACCCCAAGTCACCACCCGCGCCGCTCTCGCCGAGGCCGCCCACCCCGCATGTACGGGGTGGGCGGCCTCCGCCGTCCGCGATTCGGGTCGTCAGGCCGGGTTGTCGGCGTGGGTCAGCGTCTCCCAGGCGGTGAACAGGTTGTTGCTGCCGGCCGGGCGCTGCTGCTCGGTCAGCGCCTGGGTGTTGGTCATGCCGTAGCCGAGCCGGTTGTGCAGGGCGTTGTACCCCACCTCGGTGACCGGCCCGAGTCCGAGCTTCAGGCTGCCGCCGCACAGCCAGGACGGCACCGCCCCGCCCAGCTGGTACTGGGCCTGGAAGCCCAGCGCGTGGCGCAGCCGGTCGGCGACCTCCGGGTAGAGGTCCTGGCCCTGGATCCGGCTGGTCTCCGCGACGTGCGAGATCGCGGACAGGCCGTAGCCGGTGTGGGTGAAGTCGCGGCAGGTCTCCTGGGTGAGTCCGTCCACGAAGGTGGACTGGCCCTGCCAGTAGCGGACGATCTCGTCCCGGGTGTCCAGGCCGCTGCCGGGGGCGGTCCTCGGCAGCGCCCCGTCGGAGGAGAGGTAGATGTACGCGGGCACCCGGCCGCGGAACTTCGCCACCGCCTTGTCGTACACCGCCCGGTCGTCCAGGAAGACCGCGATGCCGATGGTGGCCTCGGTCATGCTGAGTTCCCAGTTGCCGTTGGACTGCGAGCCGTTGACGGTCTCCGGCAGGTAGACCGTGCGCAGCATGCCGGCGAACCGGTCGACCCGGTCGGCCGGCCAGCCGCCGTAGGTGTAGCGGATGATCTCGGCGGCGCGCGGCCAGGTGGAGGCCGACCAGGCGCTCTGCAGCGGGGCGTTGCTGTTGGTGTGGTCGGTGATGGTGCCGGACCAGGCGTCCATGATCTGGATCGCCTTGGTGGCGTACCGGCTGTCCCGGGTGATGTA
Source organism: Kitasatospora cinereorecta (assembly GCF_024172095.1). Classification (GTDB taxonomy): domain Bacteria; phylum Actinomycetota; class Actinomycetes; order Streptomycetales; family Streptomycetaceae; genus Kitasatospora; species Kitasatospora cinereorecta. The sequence goes on from NZ_JAMZDX010000003.1 coordinate 1,158,501, forward strand.
CCACTCCAGGGCGAGGGTGTACGCGGCGAGGGCGTCCTCGCGCTCGTCGGTGCAGCCGTGGTTCGGGTTGGAGTAGGAGCCGCACTCGACGACCGCGCGGGGCTTGGGAGTTCGGCTCAGCGAGGCGTACGGCGAGGCGTGCATCCGGTCGTACGCGGCCTTCCACGGCTGCGCCCCGGCCTGCACCTTGCCGCGGACGAAGTCGAGTTGGGCCCGGCTGACCAGGACGCCGGGGTGGGTGAACGCGCTCGGTGCGGCCTGCGCGGCGGGGGAGCCGGTCAGCAGCGAGGCGAGCAGGGCGGTCAGGCCTGCCAGAACGGGCAGGCGCCAGTGGCGACTTGACATGGCCGCGCAGTCAATCAGGGGTCGGCGCCCGCCGTCAAGCGAACCGACTGGAAACCTTCCTGATCGATCTTTGATCGAAGAGCCGAAGGGGGTCGAGCGGTCTTCTCGGGGTTGGTGTTCGGAAGTTGACGGCAATTCGGGCGCTGCCGACGGATTGACGGCCGGCTTTTTTCATGGGTTGAATCAAGTCGGCGCCGTCCGGCGTCCACCCACGTCCCGGCAATGGAAAGGCGGGGCTTCGGCATGCCCTGGCACCTGACAGCCCTCGACACCCCGGCCCGCCGCACCGCGGCGGCCCTGCTCTGCGGCGCGCTCGCCGCGAGCGGACTGCTCACCGCCGCCGCGCCGCCCGCCCGGGCGGCCGGCGAGAGCGTCTCGATCTGGCTCACCACCACCGACGACGCCGGCGGTCGGCACGTCACCCGCGGCCTGCAGCAGCAGGCCCCGACCGCCTTCGCCGCGGGCAGCGGCAGCGGCGGCCGGCAGATCACCGTCGACGAGAACACCCGCTACCAGCAGTTCACCGGCGGCGGTGCCTCGTTCACCGACACCGCCGCCTGGCTGCTGAACAGCAGCGGGGCGCTGTCCGCCGCCACCCGCGATGCGACCATGCGCCGGCTGTTCTCGCCGACCGACGGCATCGGCCTGTCCTTCGTCCGCAACCCGATGGGCGCCTCCGACCTGGCCCGCTACGGCTACACCTACGACGACCAGCCGGCCGGGGCGAGCGACCCGGCGCTGACCGGCTTCTCGATCGCGCACGACCTCGCCGACGTCCTGCCGCTCACCCGGCAGGCCCGCCGGCTCAACCCGCAGCTGTCGGTGATGGCCTCGCCCTGGACCGCCCCCGCCTGGATGAAGGACAGCGGCAGCCTCAACGGCGGCTGGCTGAAGGCCGAGGACTACGGCGCCTACGCCCAGTACTTCGTGAAGTACCTGCAGGCCTACCAGGCCCAGGGTGTGTCGGTGGACTACGTGTCCGTGCAGAACGAGCCCACCTGCTGCGGCGGTTACCCCTCGATGAGCTGGAACGGCTCGGGGCTCGCCTACTTCAGCAGGAACAACCTGCTGCCCGCCCTGGTCGGCGCCGGCCTGGCCACCAAGGAGCTGGCGCTGGACTGGAACTGGGACCAGTACGGCGGGTACGCCGCGCCGGTGGTGGACGACCCGGCGATCCGCAACCACCCCAACTTCGGCGGCATGGCCTGGCACGGGTACGGCGGCGACGTCGCGCAGCAGAGCACGGTGCACGACCAGTACCCGGCCATGGACGCCTTCGACACCGAGCACTCCGGCGGCACCTGGATCGCCGACCAGCAGCGCGAGGACATGCGCAACATCATCGACTACACCCGCAACTGGGGTAAGTCGGTGACCAAGTGGAGCCTTGCGGTGGACCAGGACATGGGCCCGCACAACGGCGGTTGCGGCACCTGCACCGGGCTGGTCACGGTCCACAACGGCGACTCCCGCAGCGGCCAGGTGGACTACACGGTCGAGTACTACACGATGGGCCACCTCACCAAGTTCGTCCGGCCCGGTGCGTACCGGATCGCCTCCACCGCCGATCCGGCCGTCCCGAACGTGGCCTGGCAGAACCCGGACGGCTCCAAGGCGCTGATCGCGTACAACGACAGCGGCAGCGCGCAGAGTGTCCGGGTGGTGTGGGGCGGCCGCTCGTTCGCGTACCAGCTGCCCGCGCACACCTCGGCCACCTTCACCTGGAGCGGGAGCCAGGGCGGCGGTCAGGGCGGCGGGGCGACCGGCCGGGTGACCGGGCTCGGCGGCAAGTGCCTCGACGTGGCGGGCGCCGCGACGGCCGACGGCACCGCCGTCCAGCTGTACGACTGCAACGGGACGTCGGCGCAGAGCTGGACCCTCTCCACCGACGGCACCGTGCGGGCGCTCGGCAAGTGCCTGGACGTGTCCGGTGGTTCGACCGCGGACGGGGCCAAGGTGCAGCTGTGGGACTGCAACGGCAGTGGCGCCCAGCAGTGGACGTACTCCGCGAGCAGCCACGACATCGTCAACCCGCAGGCGAACAAGTGCCTGGACGCGACCGGCAACAGCTCGGCCAACGGCACCCGGGCGCAGATCTGGAGCTGCACCGGCGGCGCGAACCAGAAGTGGACCGCGCCGACCGGCTGAGCCCCGGGCCGGTCAGCCCAGCTGCCAGAGCGTGCCGTGGCCGGCGGCCAGGGTGACGGCCAGCACAGTCAGGTCCGCGACGCCGAGGGCGAGCCCGAGCAGGGCCCGCCCTCGGCGGGCGGTGCCCCGGACCAGGGCGAGCCCGCCGAGGACCAGGGCCAGCGGGCCGAGTACCAGGTTGAAGACCAGCAGGCCGAGCAGGCCCAGAACGAAGGAGGCGACGGCCATCGAGTCGGCCTCGCCGACGTTCTGGCGCTTGGAGACGTTCACGGCAGGACTCCTGGTGGGAGGTCTGGTGGGAGGTCAGGAGCGCCTGGCGCGGGCCAGGCGCTCACGGGCGCCGAAGACGAGCAGCCAGCCGCAGACGGCGGTGGCCGCGGCGAGGAAGACCGGCATCGAGACGTGGGCGGCGGCTCCGGCCAGCACGCCGAGGGCGATGAGCAGCACGAGGAACACGATCGGCCCTTTCGGATAACAACTGTTCGCTGAAACCACTGTAGCGCGGCTGGCCAAAGTCGGCAAACAGTTGTTTACTGAATGGCGTGAATCACACCTCCCACCCCTCGGGCACCCCCACGGTCCCCGCCGCGCCCGCGGCCCCCACCGCCCCCGGCGTCAGACAGGCGCAGAAGCAGCAGACCCGCCGGGCCCTGCTGGACGCGGCCCTCGGCCTGCTGGAGCAGCAGAACCTCAGCGGCCTCGGCGTCCGCGAGGTCACCCGCGCGGCGGGCATGTCGCCGGCCGGGTTCTACCGGCACTTCCCCGACCTCTCCGCGCTGGGTGTGGTGCTGGTCGAGGAGTCGCTGGCCAACCTGCACGACATGTTCCGCGCGGTGTTCGCCGAGAGCGGCGGGGCGGAGCAGCTGATCGACCGTGCCGTCGAGGTGATCGCGGCCCATGTCCGCGAGCACCGTGCCCACGTCCGCTTCCTCGCCCGCGAGCGGCACGGCGGGGTGCGCGAGGTGCGCGGGGCGATCGCCGCCGAACTGCGGAGCTTCGCCGAGGAGGTGGCTGCCGCGCCGGCCGTCCGGCAGGTCACCGAGGGCTGGCCGGCCGAGGACGTCCGGATGCTGGCCGAGCTGTACGTGGACCGGATGGTCTCCACCGCCGCCGCCTTCGTCGAGGCCTCGCCCGAGGAGGGCGAGCGGATCGCCCGGACGGTACGGCTGCAGTTGCGCCTGATCAGCACCGGGAGCCGTCACTGGAACGGGAGTTGACCGACCGTCGGGAGCGGTTGGTCCCTTGACATATCGTCATGAGCACGCCAGCTTGGTGGGACCCCCACACCGAGAGGCACTCTCATGAAGAAGCCGCTCCTCGGCGCGCTGTCCGCGTCGCTGCTGGCGGGCACCGCCGCCCTGGCCGGTGCCGCGCCCGCCTCCGCCGCCTCCGTCACGGCCCCCGCCGTCACCGTCGACTTCGCCGGCACGGTGGCCCTGAGCAACTGCTCCGGCTCACTGGTCCGGATGCCCGGCTCGACCGCGAGCGACCCGGCGCTGGTGATGACCAACGGCCACTGCCTGGAGACCGGCATGCCCGGCGCCGGCGAGGTCGTCGTCAACCAGTCGTCCAATCGCAGCTTCACGCTGCTCAGCTCCACCGGCGGCCGGCTCGGCACGGTGCGCGCCAGCAAGGTCGCGTACGCCACGATGACCGACACCGACGTCACCGTCTACCAGCTGAGCAGCAGCTACGCGACCATCACCTCGCGCTACGGGATCAAGCCGCTGACGCTCTCCACCACGCACCCGGCGGCCGGCGCCGGCATCAAGGTGGTCTCCGGGTACTGGAAGAAGATCTACTCCTGCAACGTCGACGGCTTCGTCTACCGGCTCAAGGAGGGGGAGTGGACCTTCAAGGACTCGGTCCGCTACACCTCCGCCTGCGACACCATCGGCGGGACCTCCGGCTCGCCGGTGGTCGACACCGCCAGCGGCCAGGTCGTCGCCATCAACAACACCGGCAACGAGAACGGCGAGCGCTGCACGGTCGACAACCCGTGCGAGGTGGCCGCCGACGGGACGGTCACGGTCCGCCAGGGCATCAACTACGCCCAGGAGACGTACTCCATCCCCGCCTGTTTCGGCCCCGGCAACAAGCTCGACCTCACCCGCGCCGGGTGCGTCCTGCCGCGCCCCTGAACCACCCTCCCCGGGAGCCACCCGCCATCCCCCCGGCGGGTGGCTCCTCCCTTTCCCCGCCCGTCCCGGGGCGGCGGTGTCACAACTGCCGGGCCCGCGGTGTCCTGTGGTCGAATCCCTGCAACGGAGGAGACACCGTGACCAACCAGACCGTGACCGACCAGGCCGGGAGCACCGGGCACACCGAGGTCGTCGTGGTCGGCGGCGGGTACGCCGGCGTGATGGCCGCCAACCGGCTGACGCAGCGCCGCGACGTCGACGTGACCCTGATCAACCCCCGTCCGGACTTCGTCGAGCGGATCCGCCTGCACCAGGTGGTCGGCGGCAACCACCCGGCCGTCATCGACTACCGCACCGTCCTGGCCGGCCGGGTACGGCTGCTGGTCGACACCGTGACCCGGATCGACACCGCCGGCCGGAGCCTGGAGCTGGCGAGCGGCCGCGCCGCCGGCTACCACCACCTGGTGTACGCGGTCGGCAGCGGCAGCGCCGACCCGCGGGTCCCCGGAGCCGCCGAGTTCGCCCACCCGATCGCCACCCTGGAGGAGGCGCACCGGCTGGCACCGGTCGTCGCCGCCGCGCCCCGGACGGCCCCGGTGACGGTGGTCGGTGCCGGTCCGACCGGCATCGAGACCGCCGCCGAGCTGGCGGAGTCCGGCCGCGCCGTCACCCTGCTCTGCGGCGGAGTGCTCGGCCCGTACCTGCACCCGCGGATCCGGCGGGCGGTGGCCCGGCGGCTGGCCGCGCTCGGCGTGGCGGTGGCCGACGGGCCGGGCAGCAGGGTCGCCGCAGTGACCCGCGACAGCGTCCGCCTCGCCGACGGGCGCGAGCTGCCCAGTGCGGTGACCGTCTGGACCGCCGGCTTCGGCGTCCCCGACCTGGCCGCGCGCAGCGGGCTGAGCACCGACGCCCTCGGCCGCCTGCTCACCGACGAGACACTGACCAGCGTGGACGACCCGTACATCGTCGCGGCCGGGGACTCGGCGGCCCCCTCCGACCTGCCGTTCCGGATGAGCTGCCAGGCCGCCGGTCCGCTCGGCGCGCACGCCGCCGACACCCTGCTCGCCCGGATCGCCGGCCGCCGGCCCGAGCCGATCACCCTCGGCCTCGCCGGCCAGTGCCTCAGCCTCGGCCGCCGGACCGGGGTCTTCCAGCTCTCCCACCGCGACGACACCGCGACCGCGTTCCACCTCGGCGGCCGCCCGGGCGGCAGGCTCAAGGAGTTCATCTGCCGCAGCACCGTCAGGATGATGGCCGACGAGGCGGCCGAGCCCGGCGCGTACTCCTGGCAGTGGTCGGGGGACGGCGGCCGCCCGCAGCGGCTGGCGGGCCACCGCGACGCGTCGCGGGCGGGCGCCGGGCGGGCCGCGCGGTGACGGCCGAGCACCCCGACGCCGTCCGCGACCCCGGCGCCCCCGCCGACCCGGCGACCGAGGCCTTCACCGCCCACCGCAACCTGCTCTTCACCGTCGCCTACGAGATGCTCGGCTCGGCCGCCGACGCCGAGGACGTCCTCCAGGAGACCTGGCTGCGCTGGGTCGAGGTCGACCTCGCCGAGGTGCGCGACCGGCGCGCCTACCTGGTCCGGATCACCACCCGTCAGGCGCTCAACCGGCTGCGCACCCTGAGCCGCCGCCGGGAGTCCTACGTCGGCCCGTGGCTGCCCGAACCACTGCTCACCACGCCGGACGTGGCGCAGGACGTGGAGCTGGCCGAGAGCGTCTCGATGGCGCTGATGCTCGTCCTCGAGACGCTCGCGCCGACCGAACGGGCCGTCTTCGTGCTGCGCGAGGTCTTCGACGTCGGGTACGAGGAGATCGCGGCCGCCGTCGACAAGAGCCCCGCCGCGGTCCGTCAGATCGCGCACCGGGCCCGCCGGCACGTCGACGCCCGGCGCCCCCGGGTGACCGTCTCCGCGCGGGAGACCCGGGCGGCCCTGGAGTCCTTCCGGCGCGCGCTCACCACCGGGGACCTGCAAGGCCTGTTCGACGTGCTCGCCCCCGAGGTGGTCATGATGAGCGACGGCGGCGGGGTCAAGCAGGCCGCCCGGCGGCCGATCGTCGGCGCCGACAAGGTGGCCCGCTACCTGTTCGGCGGCGCCGGCCGGGTCGGGGCCGCGCTCACCGTCGAGACCACCCAGGTCAACGGCCGGCCGGCCCTGGCGCTGCGGCTGGACGGCGTGCTGGACGGCGTCCTCGCGGCGCGCGTGGAGGACGCGCGGATCACCGGCCTGTACTACGTCCGCAACCCCGAGAAGCTCACCCGGGTCGCCTCCGCGGCCCCGCTCACCCTCGGCCGCTCCTGATCCGGAGGGCGGCCCGGCGTGATCCCGAGGGCGACCCGGGGTGAAGCCGGAGGGCGGCCCGGGGCGAGCCTCTTCACCAAGAACTGAATCAGTGCTTCAATCCTTCCTGTGGCCTACCGTCGTACCCCCGCCGTCCAAGCCCGCCTCGACGCGCAGCGCGACGCCGTCCTGCGGGCGGCCGTGGCCCTGCTCGCCGAGCAGGGCTACGCCGGCTGCTCGGTCGCGGCGGTGGCCCGGCAGGCCGGCATCGCCACCGGCACCGTGTACCAGCACTTCGCCGGCAAGGCGGACCTCTCCGTCGAGCTGTTCCGCACCGTGGTCGGCCGCGAGGTCGCCGCGGTCACCGAGGCGGCCGAGCGCGCCGACGGCCCGCTGCAGCGGGTCGCCGCCGTCGTCGAGACCTTCGCCGCCCGTGCGCTGAGGGCCCCCCGGCTGGCGTACGCGCTGCTCGCCGAGCCGGCCGACCCGGTCGTGGAGGCCGAGCGGCTGGTCTTCCGCCGCGCCTTCCGCGACCTGTTCGCCACCCAGGTCGCCGCGGCCGCCGCCGCCGGCCTGATCCCGCCGCAGAACGCCGAACTGACCGCCGCCGCCGTGGTCGGCGCGGTCGGCGAGGCCCTGGTCGGGCCGCTCGCGGCCGGCGGCGTACCCCCCGACCGGCTGATCCCGGCCCTGGTCACCTTCACCCTGCGCGCCCTGGGAGGGCAGTGATGGCAGCAACGCACGAGGTCACCAACCAGGTGCCCGACCCGTTCGGCCACGACGTGGCGGCCGACCCCACCCTGCTCGCCGCCCTGCACCGGGCCGGCGCCGGCTGGGCCGAGGAGGACCTGCACCGGCTGGGCGTCCTGGCCGGGTCCGAGCAGGCCTGGGACTGGGCCCGCGGCGCCAACGACCACCCGCCGGTGCTGCGCACCCACGACCGCTACGGCCACCGCGTCGACGAGGTCGAGTTCCACCCGTACTGGCACGAGCTGATGCGCACCGCCGTCTCGCACGGCCTGCACGCCGCCCCCTGGCGCGAGACGCGGCCCGGCGCGCACACCGCCAGGGCGGCGAAGTTCTACGTCTGGGGTCAGGTCGAGGCCGGCCACACCTGCCCGGTGTCGATGACCTACGCGGCCGTCCCGGCCCTGCGCACCACCCCCGAACTCGCCTCCTGGCTGGAGCCGTTGCTCGCCTCGACCGAGTACGACTTCGGCCTGCGCGAGCCGCACGGCAAGCGCGGCCTGATCGCCGGCATGTCGATGACCGAGAAGCAGGGCGGCTCGGACGTCCGGGCCAACACCACCACCGCCGCGCCGCAGCCGGACGGCACCTACCGGCTGGTCGGCCACAAGTGGTTCACCTCGGCCCCGATGTCGGACGTCTTCCTCACCCTCGCCCAGGCCCCCGGCGGGCTCAGCTGCTTCCTGCTGCCCCGCGTCCTCCCGGACGGCTCGCGCAACCCGATCCGGCTCCAGCGGCTGAAGGACAAGCTCGGCAACAAGTCCAACGCCTCTTCCGAGATCGAGTACGAGGACGCCGTCGGCTGGCTGGTCGGCGAGGAGGGCCGCGGCGTGCGGACCATCATCGAGATGGTCAACATGACCCGCCTCGACTGCACCGTCGGCGCCGCCTCCGGCATGCGCTACGGCGCCTTCCGCGCCGTCCAGCACGCCACCCACCGGCGGGCGTTCGGCGCCGCGCTGATCGACCAGCCGCTGATGCGCAATGTGCTCGCCGACCTGGTGGTGGAGTCCGAGGCGGCCACCGCCGTGGCCATGCGGCTGGCCGAGTCCACCGACCAGGCCCTGGCCGGCGACGAACAGGCCGCCCTGGTCCGACGGTTGGGGCTCGCGGTGGCCAAGTACTGGGTCTGCAAGCGCGGACCGATGCACGCCGCCGAGGCACTGGAGTGCCTGGGCGGCAACGGCTACGTCGAGGAGTCCGGCATGCCCCGGCTCTACCGGGAGGCGCCGCTGGTCTCCATCTGGGAGGGCTCCGGCAACGTCGCCGCACTCGACGCCCTGCGCGCCATGGCCCGCCAACCCGCCGTCGTGGAAGCCCTGCTGGGCGAGATCGACCTCGCGAGCGGCGCCGACCGGCGGCTGGACGCGGCCGTCGCGGGCCTGCGCAAGCAGCTCGGCGACACCTCCGACCTCGAGTACCGCACCCGCCGCCTGGTCGAACAGCTCGCCCTCGCCTTCCAGGGCTCGCTGCTGGTCCGCCACGGCTCCCCGGCGGTCGCCGACGCCTTCTGCGCCTCCCGCCTCGGCGGCGACCACGGCGGCGCCTTCGGCACCCTGCCGGTCGGCGCGGACACCGGGGCCATCCTGGACCGGGTCCGCCCGTGAGCGAGCCCGGCACCGGCGTCGAGGGGACGGAAGTCCGCGCGTTCTGGCAGGAGTTGGGACTGCCCGGACTGATCGACGTGCACACCCACTTCATGCCTGAGCGGGTGCTCGCCAAGGTCTGGGCGTACTTCGACGCGGTCGGCCCGCTCACCGGGCGGCCCTGGCCCATCGCCTACCGCGACGCCGAGCAGCAACGGGTCGACCGGCTGCGGGAGTTCGGCGTCCGCGCCTTCACCTCGATGCTCTACCCGCACAAGCCCGCGATGGCCGCCTGGCTCAACTCCTGGGCCGCCGACTTCGCCGCCCGCACCCCGGACTGCCTGCACACCGCCACCTTCTACCCCGAGGAGGGCGCCGCCGGCTACGTCACGACGGCGCTCGACCGGGGCGCCCGGGTGTTCAAGGCCCACCTCCAGGTCGGGGCGTACGACCCGGCCGACCCGCTGCTGGACGACGTCTGGGGCGTACTCGCGGAGTCCGGCACCCCGGTGGTCACCCACTGCGGGTCCGGCCCCGTCCCCGGCAAGCACACCGGCCCCGGACCGATCGGCGCGGTACTCGCCCGCCACCCCCGGCTGCGCCTGGTCGTCGCCCACCTCGGCCTGCCCGAGTACGGCGAGTTCCTCGACCTCGCCGACCGCCACCCCCGGGTCCACCTGGACACCACCATGGCGTTCACCGACTTCAGCGAGGAGCTCGCGCCCTTCCCGCGCCACGAGCTGCCCCGCCTGAAGGCCCTCGGCGACCGCGTCCTGCTCGGCACCGACTACCCCAACATCCCGTACGGCTACGCCCACGCCCTGCACGCCCTGGCCCGCCTCGACCTCGGCGATGCGTGGCTGCGCGGCGTCTGCCACGACAACGCCGCCCGGCTGTTCGGGTAGCCCCGTCCGGTCACTCGATCTCCCGCAGGACGGCGAGCAGGTCGCCGTGCAGGCTCGGCGCGGCGGCCACGAAGCTGTCGGCGGCGGGGGTCCAGCGCCCGCCGCGGGCATCGGTGACGCGGGCGCCGGCCTCGCGGGCGATCAGGGCGCCGGGCAGGAGGTTGCCGGCGTCCGAGCCGTACTCCCAGAACAGGCTGAGGTGGCCCGAGCCGACCTGGGCGACCTGCAGCGCGGTGGGGCCGAGGTTGCGGACCGCGAGGACCCACGGCAGGACGGCGCTCAGCGACTCCCCGGCCCGGCGCAGCGCGACCGGGTCCTGCGCGACCAGCGGCGGCTGGCTGGTGGCGGCCACCGCCGCCGACAGCTCGCGGCGGGCCGGGGCCATTGCCCGGCCGTCCAGCACGGCGCCGCCGCCGAGTTCGGCGGCGTAGGTGGCGCCGACCCGCGGGGCGTGCACCACGGCCAGCACCGGCTCGCCGTCCCGGACCAGGGTGGCGGTGACCGCCCAGTGCGGCATCCCGTGCAGGTACTGCACCGCCCCGTCGGTGGCGTCGCACACCCACCACTCGCCGTCGGCCGGCACCCGGGAGGCCAGCTCGTCCTCCAGCCAGCCCGCGCCGGGCCGCAGCCGGGTCAGCCGCTCCCGCAGCAGCGCCGACGCCGGGTCGTCGAGCGCGGTGAACACCTCCAGCGCGTCGGCGAGCGTGACCGCGGGCGCGGGCTCGGTGCCCTGCCGCCCGACCAGGTGGTCCCCGACGACCCGGACCGCCTCGACCGTCTCCGCCAGCAGCTCCATCTCCGGTTCCTTCCTCTCGTCCTCGGTGTGGACAACAGGTACCGTGCAACCGGCGGCCGACGTCCCTCGATCCGCCGGAAGCTGCGGAGATCGGACACCATGGACACCAGTGCGGCGGATCCCGCCACCACCCTCGACGCGCTCGACCGCCGGATCGTCACCGCCCTCCAGGTCGACGGGCGCGCCGAGACCGGCCGGATCGCCGAGGTGCTCGGCGTCTCGGCCCGCACCGTCGGCCGCCGGCTGGGCCGGATGCTGCAGGCGGACGTGGTCAGGGTGGTGCTGATGCCCGACGTACGGGACGCGGCGGTCGGGGCGCTGCTGCTGCGGGTGCGGGTGCTGCGCGGCCGGGTGGAGACCATCGCGCACGCCCTGGCGGCCCGCGACGACGTGCCGTTCGTCGACATCATGCTCGGCGGCCAGGAGGTCGGCGCGGTGGTGCTGAGCGACGCGCCCGCGCGCGACCGGCTGCTGTACGGGCAGCTGCCGGCCAGCAACGCGGTGGTGGAGACCTCGGTCCACGCGATCCTGCACCCGTTCGCCGACGCGGCCGCCTGGCGGGCCGACCTGCTCATCCCCGAGCAGATCGCCGCGCTCACCCCGCCGCCGCCCGCCGGGCCGCCGGCCGAGCCGGACGGACTGGACCTGCGCCTGCTCGACCTGCTCACCGTGGACGCCCGGCAGTCGCACGCCGCGCTGGCGGCCGCCCTGGGCACGCCGGAGTCGACCGTCCGGCGCCGGCTCCACCGGCTGGCCGAGGGCGGACTGCTGCGCACCCACGCCACCGTCGACCCCCGGCTGATGGGCATGGCGGTGGACGCCAACCTGTGGCTTGACGTGCCGCCCGGCCGGCTGGCCGAGGTCGGCGCGGCGCTGGCGGTCCAGCCGCAGGTGCACGGCGTGCTGGCGACCAGCGGGACGAGCAACCTGATGGCGGCCGTGTTCTGCCCCGACCACGCGGCGCTCTACCGCTTCACCACCGAGGTGCTCGGGCCGCTGGGCGTGGCCCGGGCCGAGACGGTGATCGTCGCGGAAGCGGTGAAACGCGCCGGACTGGTGCTCCGGCGCGGCAGACTGGTGGCATGTGCCGAAGCATCAAGACCCTCCGTCCGCCGATGACCGACGAGGTGACCGAGGAGGACATCCACGCGGCCGCCCTGCAGTACGTCCGCAAGATCTCGGGGTTCCGCGCTCCCGCCGCGCACAACCGGGAGGCCTTCGACCTGGCGGTCGAGGCGGTCGCCGCGGCCACCGCCGAGCTGCTCTCCACGCTGGAGGTCCGCGGCAGCGCTACGCCCCGGTCGTCGACCCCGGTCGGATGACCATCAGGACCACGACCACGGCCCACAGCAGGTTGAAGACGCCCGCCGTCATCGGCAGCACCTTCAGCCCGCGTTCGGCCCGCTCCCGGTCCTCGGCCGCGTCCTTCGCGCCGCTCGCCTCGCCGTCCAGGGCGTCGACGGCGGCCTGCTGCGAGGGCACGACGAACAGCAGCAGCACGGCGGCGGCCAGGCCGGTCAGCACGATCGAGGTGGTCAGCCACACGTCGCCCATGACGCCCATCACCTGCGCGGTGCCGATGCCGAGCACCGGGACGGCGAGGCCGAGCATCGCGTAGACCTGGGTGATCCGGTGCAGCAGCCGCACGGACGCGGCGCCGGACGCCCGGTCCGGGCCGTCGGCCAGGGCCACCCGGGCCCGGGCCGGGAACATGCTCACCGCGACCGCCACCGGACCGATGAACAGCACCGATGCCAGGACGTGCAGACTCAGCAGAAGCTTGGCCATGGTGCGGGTGTTCCTTCGCGGGTGCGGACCTCGGGCGGACCCGGGCACGCTAACACCGTCTTATCCGGACGCCCCCGCCCGGGTGGGCAGGTCGGAGAGCGGTACGGCGGCGGTGCCGAGCCGGACCGGCGCCCGCGACGCCACCCCGACCAGCACCCCGCGACGGGTGTCGGTCCAGTCGAGCAACCGGTAGTCCTCGAAGCGGTGCTCGACCGGTCGGTGCTCGACCGGTCGGGGACCGCCCGGCGGCGTCCCGCCCGCCGGCTCGTCGAGCGGCAGCGCGGAGAGGTCGAGCTCGGCCAGGGTGTCCAGCCCGGCCCGGCCGATCTTGATCAGTGACTCCTTGCGGACCCACAGCCTGAGGAACGCCGCACCCGGGTCCGGCCGGCCGCGGACCAGCGCCGCCTCCGCCGCAGCCAGCACCCGGTCCTCGACCACCGCGGCGCGCGCCTGGTCCAGCCGCTCCACGTCCACCCCGACCGGGGACGGCGCGGCGGCGGCCGCCACCACGCCCGCGGTGTGCGAGAGGCTGAGGTGGACGTCCGGGCGGTCGGTCAGCAGCGGCCGGCCGTGGGCCGGCCGGTCGCAGTCCGGGCAGTGCTGGGCGAATGCCACCCGCCGCGGTGGAATGCCGAGCAGCCGCGCCGCACAGAGGCGGACCAGCAGGTGCGCGGCGACGAAGTCGAGCCGGTCCTGCTCCCGGCGGAAGGCGGCCGCCCGGCCGAGTTCGGCGGCGGTCAGCAGCCCCTCGTCGGCCCCGGGCAGGGCGAGCACCTCGGCGCTGGTCGCCACCACCGCCAGCGGCGCGCCCGGCGTCGGTCCGTCCACCATCACATTCCCTCGCGATCGTCGGTCGGCCGCCAGGCTATGGCGGCCGACCGCGACGATCAAGCGCCCGCCGGCTCAGGCCGGACGGTCGGCGAAGTACCGCTCCACGGTGCCCCGTTCGGCGGCGAAGTCGGCGAGCGGTTCGCCGACCACCCGGGAGGCCAGCTCGACCGACAACGCGCCGACCTCCGCCCGGAGTTCGATCTCGGCCAGGGCGCGGTCGACAGCGATCCGGGCGTGCGCCTCGGCGACCAGCTCCGCACGCAGGCGGATGCCCTCGGCCCGGGCGGCGGCGAGCAGCGCCGCCGCCTCCTCGGTGGCCCGCTGCCGGACGGCGGCGGCCTCGTGCCGGGCGGCGGCCAGCCGTTCGGCCAGTTCGTCGGCGGTGCGTTCGGCCTCGGCCCGGGTCTGTTCGGCCCGGGCGAGCCCTCCCTCGGTGGCATCGTGCCGGTCGGCGAGCACCCGCTCGATCCGGGGCAGCAGGACCACCCCGAGAACGGCGAAGAGCGCGAAGAACAGGCAGAGGCCAAGCACCAGTTCGGCAGGATTCGGTTGCAGTGGTCCCATGTCCTGGGCCTACCCCGCCGACGATCCGATATTCGGATGACTGACTGTGTGTCAGGTCACGTCGCTGCGCCGGGCGAAGCGCTCGTCCCGCCACTCGCCCGACTCCAGCACCTCGCGCAGGTGCCGGGCCGCCTCCCACACGTCGACGTAGGAGAGGTAGAGCGGGGTGAAGCCGAAACGGATCAGGTCCGGCGCCCGGAAGTCGCCGATCACCCCGCGCTCGATCAGCGCCTGCACCACGGCGTAGCCGTCCTCGTGCCGGACCGCGACCTGGCTGCCGCGCAGCTCCTCGGTGCGCGGCGTGACCACCTCCAGGCCGAGCGGCTCCACCAGGTCCATGAAGAGCGAGGTGAGCGCCAGGCTCTTGGCCCGGACGGCGGCCAGGTCGACCTTCTCCCAGACGTCCAGGCTGGCGTCCAGCGCGGCCATGCCCAGCAGCGGGGGAGTACCGGTGAGGAAGCGGCGGATGCCGCCGGTCGGCTCGTACCCGGGCTCGAAGGCGAACGGCCTGGCGTGCCCGAACCAGCCGCTGAGCGGCTGCCGCGCCTCGCCCTGGTGGCGCTCGGCCGCGTACAGGAACGCGGGCGCGCCCGGCCCGCCGTTGAGGTACTTGTAGCCGCAGCCGACCGCGAAGTCGACGTCGCAGTCGTCGAAGGAGATCGGCAGTGCGCCGGCCGTGTGGCAGACGTCCCAGATCATCAACGCCCCGGCGCGGTGCACCCGTTCGGTGACGGCGGCCATGTCCAGCAGCTCGCCGGTGCGGTAGTCCACGTGCGAGAGGACGACCGCGGCGACGTCCTCGCCGAGGTGCGCGTCCAGGTCGGCCGCGGACGGGAGCAGCACGCTGCGGGCGCCGTCGAACAGCGAGGTGACGCCCTCGGTGATGTACAGGTCGGTCGGGAAGGCGACCCGCTCGGCCAGCACCGTGCGCCGGCCCGGACGCAGCCGCAGCGCCGCGCCGAGCACCTTGAACAGGTTGACCGAGGTCGAGTCGCAGACCACCACCTGCCCGGGGGCGGCGCCCAGCATCGGGGCCAGCCGGTCGCCCAGCCGGGCCGGCAGCCCGTACCAGCCGGCGTCGTTCCAGCTGCGGATCAGGCCGTGGCCCCACTCGTGCTCGATCATCCGGGCCACCCGGGCCGGCGTGCCGCTCGGCAGCGCGCCGAGCGAGTTGCCGTCCAGGTAGAGCACCCCCTCGGGGAGGGTGAACTCCTGGCGCATCGCGGCCAGCGGATCGGCGGCGTCCAGCGCCGCGCACTCCTCACGGTTGCGTCTCACAGCTCGTTCCTCACAGCCCACAGCTCGGGGAAGACGTCCTGGTCGGCGGCCTGCTTGAGCCAGTTCAGACCGCTGGAGCCGCCGGTGCCCGGCTTGGCGCCCATGGTCCGCTTGACCGACGCGTAGTGCCGCTGGCGCCAGCGCGTCACGCGCTCCGCCAGGTCCAGCAGCGCCTCGCCCAGCCGGACCAGCTCCACGTGCGCCGGGTCGGTGTACACGGTGCGCCACGCCTGCTCGACCGCCGGGTCGGGCCGGTGCCGCGAGGTGCTCGGCTCGTGCGGCACCTTCACCCCGCGGCGCGCCAGCAGGGCCAGCGCGTCGTCGTACAGGCTCGGCCCGTGCAGCGCCGCGGTGAGCAGCTCGTACTCGGCGGGCGACTCCTCGTACATCTGCAGCAGCCGCTCGCTCTTGTTGCCGATCAGGAACTCCAGCCGCAGGAACGCCGAGGACTGGAATCCGGACGCCTCGCCCAGCACCGAGCGGAAGGCGTTGAACTCGGCCGGCGTCATGGTGGCCAGCAGGTCCCAGGAGGAGACCAGGACGTCCTGGGTGTGCGCGCCGCGCGCCAGTGCCGCCAGCGCCGCGGTCAGGTCGTCCTCGCGCAGGGCCTGCTGGGCGGCCGTCCAGTCGTAGTGCAGCAGGTCGAAGAGCAGCTCCATCACCTGGGTGGTGACGATGAAGGAGTACTCGGCGTGCACCTTGCTGCGCGGCTGCTGCAGGCTGTGCAGCGTGGCGAGGTGGACGTACCGGGCGTACGGGGTCCCCGTGCCCGGCTCCTCCTTCGGTCCGAACGTGAGGTTCGGCCGGTCGGCAGCCCCGTTCATGCATTTCCTCCTGGTTCGCCTGCTTCCTCGCAGGGCGCCCCCATTGTGCGGCCGGCGGCGCTCGCCTTGAATGGGCGACGGACACCGATGGCGCCCCTCGACTTTCCGACCGAACGGTCCGGAGCGCCATTCGGGCAGCGAACGCAAACCGATGACGGGAAACCCCCATGGACGCAGTGGACCGCCTCCTCCTCGCGGAGCTCCAGGCCGACGCCCGGCTCTCCTACAACGAGCTCTCCCGGCGGGTCCGGCTCTCCTCGCCCGCCGTCGCCGAACGCGTCCGCCGCCTGGAGTCCGACGGCGTGATCACCGGCTACCACGCCCACGTCCACCCCGGCCGGGCCGGCCTGGCGGTGATGGCGCTGGTCACCATGCAGTGCTACGGCCCGCTCTGCATCCTGCGCGCCCCCGAGGTCGCCGCCTGGCCCGAGATCCTCCAGCTCCACCGGGTCACCGGCGGCGCCTGCTGCGTCCTCATGGTCGGCGTCGCCGACATGACCGCCTTCGAACAGCTCATCGACCGCCTCGCCGCCCACGGCCAACCCGCCAGCTCGATGATCCTCTCCAGCCCCGTCCCCTGGCGCCCCCTCACGGCGTAGCCATTTCGGCTAGTGGGAGGAGCTGTTGGGGATGGGCACGCCGACGCTGGTGAGGCCGATGAGGAAGAGTTCGACGCCGACGGCGGCGAGGAGGAGGCCGAGCAGGCGGGAGACGACTTCGAGGACGGTCTGGTGGGCGCGCTTGAGGAGCGGGGCGAGGACCAGGACGCAGACGCAGTCGATGGCGATCACCGCCACGTACATGGCGGCGACCTGGGAGTGCCAGCTGAAGCTGTCCTCGTCGAGGGACTCGACCAGCTCGGCGGTGATCGCGAGCGGGCTGACGATGAACGGCAGCAGCAGTTCGCGCAGGCCCTCGGCCATCGGCCCGGCCATCGGCCGGCCCTCCTCGCCGGCGCCGATGTGGAGGCCGAGCACCAGGGCGACCGCGTAGATGAAGAAGATCACGCCGCCGGCGAGCTGCAGCGACTGGTCGCTGATGTGGAAGAGGCCGGTGACGAACTCCGCACTGAAGGCCATCACCACACCGACGACGGCGGCGATCAGTGAGCCGACCACGGCGAGGCGGCGGATCTGGGGGACCGTCCGCTCCTGGCTCAGGTGGGCGAAGGCCAGCAGGACCTTGGGCGGGCCGACGACAGCGAAGAAGGTGACGAAGACCGTGCTCAGGGTGAGGGATTGCATGCCCTCATCATGGGCGACTCAGCGCAGTTTCACGGTGACGCCGCCCTGGCGCAGCACGTCCACGATGGCGTCGAAGTAGCTGCGCGGCACCCCGTCGCCGCCCGGCAGCGGCCGGGTCAGCACGCGGGCGGAGGCCGCCGACTCGTGCCAGACCAGGGTGAACGGGGGTTCGGGTCCGAAGCCGCCGCGCAGGCAGTCGGCGAGTGCGTCGAGGTTGGACCCGTAGTAGCCGCCGGGCGCGTCGAGGAGCCGGCCGAGCTGCGCGTAGAAGGACGGTTCGTCGGTGACGAGCTCGCCGCGCAGGTGGTACTCGGCCTCGGGGGCGTCCGGGGGCGGTGCGGCGGTCATGGCGCTCCTCGTGGTCGGGGGTCGCCCGGATGGCGTTCCCGGGTCGAGCGGAGACGGCTGGTGGGCTGGGATGGGGGCGTACCGTCCGCCCGGACCCAGGGGCTCACCATGACCAGTCTGCACCGCAAGGATCTCGGCCTGTTGGCCCTGCGCACCGTCGTGGGCGGTGTCCTGTTCGCGCACGGCACGCAGAAGCTGTTCGGCTGGTTCGGCGGTGGCGGCCTGGAGGGCACCGCGCAGGCGATGGACCACATGGGTTTCGAGCCGGGGCACCGCAACGCGGTGGCGGCGGGGCTGGGCGAGGCGGGTGGTGGGGCGCTGCTGGTGCTCGGCCTGGCGACCCCGGCGGCGGGGTCGATCGTGGCGGGCACGATGGCGGGCGCGACCGCGGTGCACGCGCCGAAGGGCTTCTTCGCGCAGGGCGGCGGCTACGAGTACCCGGCGGTGCTGGGCGCCTGCGGGCTGGCGCTGGGGATCGCGGGGGCGGGCCGCTACTCGATGGACCACGCGCTGCGGCACGTGCTGGACCGGCCGTGGCTGGGGGTGCTGGCGTTCACGGGCAGCGCGCTGGGCGCGGTGGCGGTGGTGACCGGTCGGCAGGACGTGGTGCGGCGGCGCGAGGCGCGGGCGGCGGACGAGGCGGCCAGCCAGGTGGGGACCGGACTGTCCTGACGGCGCCTGCCCCGGGACGTGGCGAAGTGGTGAGGAGTGGCGTGATGGAGCGTCGGATGTGGACGGGCCTGGCGGCCGGCGTGGGTTCGGCGGCCCTGGCGTTGAGCGGGTGCTCGTCGAGCGGCGGGTCGACCAACCCCGCGGTGTCCTCGGCGGTGGCGGGGGTGCAGTCGGCGGCGTCCTCGGCGCTCGGCGGGCTGGCCTCGGCCGGGACCTCGGCCTTCGCCTCGGCGGCGTCGTCCGCGGCGGCCGCGGCGTCGTCGGCGCTGGCCAGCGTGAAGGGCGGGCTGGACGCCAAGGACGAGGTGACGCTGGGGTCGGTGAGCGCCACCTCGGACGGCAGGGTGCAGGTGCCGCTGACCGTCAACAACAAGGAGTCGCAGGGCTACAAGTACACCGTCCAGGTCAACTTCAACGACGCGTCGGGCAATCTGCTGGACGTCACGGTGGTGACGGTGCAGGAGGTGCCTGCGGGCGGGACCGGTCAGGCCACCGCGACCAGCAACCGGGACCTGTCGGGCACGGTGACGGCCACCGTGGAGCGGGCGGTGCGGTACTGACGACCTGACGCAGCGGGCAGGGGAACCTTAAGGGCGGCTCAAGGGCGGGGGATGACTCTTGACGGTCCTGTTGGTCTAGTCCATTTTTAATCCCCAGGTGCAGGGAGCCCCTGGGCCGGCGCCGGTGGTCCAGACCTCCGGCGCCGGTTCGGCGCATCCCCCGTCCTGAGTTTGCGCAGGCCAACGCTTGGATCCCCCTGTCATGTCCCTGGCTGCCCGGCCCCACCCCGAGCGGCGCGGCGGGTCGTGGCAGGCCCCCACGACCAGGAGTCACGCAGCCATGCTTCGTTCCGTCCCCACGCCCCCGAAGCCGCGTTCGCGGCGCCGTTCGAAGGGCGTCGCCGCACTCGCGGTCGGTACCGCCGCCTCCCTGCTGCTCGGCGGCGCGCTCGCGCTGACCGCGGGCGGCACCGCCCAGGCGGCGGCGACCAACTCCACCGGCGCCCCGGCGACCAGCGGCGGCATCAAGGTCGCCTACTTCGACCAGTGGTCGATCTACGGCAATGCCTACTACCTGAAGACCGTTCAGGACACCGGCGTCGCCTCCAAGCTCGACTACCTGATCTACGACTTCGCCAACATCGACCCGACCAACCTCTCCTGTTTCGAGGCCACCAAGGCGTCCTCGCAGGACGAGGCCAACCCGAACGCGGGCGACGGCGCGGGCGACGCGTTCGCCGACTACCAGAAGACCTTCGACGCGGGCACCAGCGTGGACGGCGTCGCCGACACCTGGAACCAGCCCCTGGTCGGCAACTTCAACCAGATCAAGAAGCTCAAGGCGAAGAACCCCAACCTCAAGGTCCTGCTGTCGATCGGCGGCTGGACCTACTCCAAGTACTTCTCCGACGTGTCGGCCACCGACGCGGCGCGCAAGAAGTTCGTCTCGTCCTGCGTCGACATGTTCATCAAGGGCAACCTGCCCTCGCAGGGCGGCTTCGGCGGCCCGGGCAGCGCCGCGGGCGTCTTCGACGGCTTCGACATCGACTGGGAGTACCCCGGCGGCGGCGGCCACACCGGCAACCACGCGGCCGCGGCCGACAAGCAGAACTACACCGCCCTGCTGGGCGAGCTGCGCTCGCAGCTCAACGCCCAGGGTGCCGCCGACGGCAAGAGCTACGCGCTCTCCGCGGCCGTCGGCGCCGGCCAGGACAAGATCAAGAACATCGAGACCGACAAGATCGGCCAGTACCTGACGTTCCTGGACGTCATGACGTACGACATGCACGGTGCGTGGGACGCCACCGGCCCGACCAACCACCAGGCGCCGATCTACAACAACCCCAACGACCCGATGACGCCGATCCCGGGCGGCACCGGCAAGTACTCGATCGACAACGCCATCAAGGCGTGGACGGTCGGCGACCCGCAGTACGGCATCCCCGGCGGCTTCCCCGCCAACAAGATCAACATGGGTGTGCCGTTCTACTACCGCGGCTGGACCGGCGTGCCCGCCGGCGCCAACCACGGTCTCTTCCAGAGCGCGACCGGCCCCGCCACCGGTGCGGCGATGTCCGGCAACGTCAACGGCATCCGGATGTACAAGGAGCTGAACGGCTTCGTCGACAACCCGTCCTACACCTACTGGGACGACGCCGCGAAGACCTCGTACTTCTACGACGGCACCACCTTCTGGACGGGTGAGGACGCCCAGTCCATCCAGGCCAAGGAGGACTACGCGCACTGCAACGGCCTCGGCGGCTCGTTCGCGTTCTCGCTGTACGACCTGGGCACCCAGACCGCGCTGTTCGACAAGATGGTGAGCGCCACCAACGGCTCGGCCGCGTCCTGCCCGGCCCCGCAGCCCTCGCAGTCGGCCAGCCCGTCCGCCTCGGCCTCCGCGTCGCCCTCGCAGTCGGCCAGCCCGAGCGCCTCGCCGTCGCAGTCCACCAGCCCGTCCGCGTCGGCCAGCGCCTCCACCGGCACCTGCTCCGCCGCCCCGAGCTGGAACTCCGCCACCGTCTACGCCACCGCCGGCACCAAGGTGTCGTGGAAGGGCCACTACTACACCAACAAGTGGTGGACCCAGAACGAGGACCCGACGCTCAGCGGCCAGTGGGGCGTCTGGGCCGACAACGGCGCCTGCTAGCCAGTCCCTGATCCCGGTGTGAGCCCGTCGGGGCCCGAGGAGCGCGACTCCTCGGGCCCCGACGGCCGTTCACGGCTGGTCGACCAGCCGACCGTCCTTCAACTCGACGATCTGGTCGGACAGTTCCATCAGGTTCGGGTCGTGGGTGGCGACCAGTGCGGTGACCCCCTCGCTGCGCACCACCGCGCGCAGCAGCTCCATCACGGCGTGCCCGGTCTCCGAATCCAGCTGGCCGGTGGGCTCGTCGGCGATGATCAGCGCCGGCTCGTTGGCCAGCGCCCGGGCTATCGCCACCCGCTGCTGCTGGCCGCCGGAGAGCTCGCCCGGCCGCTGGTTCGCGTGGTCGGCCAGCCCGACCAGGGCCAGCAGGGTGCGCACCCGCTCCTCGCGCTCGGCGGTGGGAAGGCGCCGCAGCCGCATCGGCACGCCGATGTTCTCCGCCGCGGTGAGGACCGGCAGCAGCCCGAAGGACTGGAACACGAAGCCGATCCGGTCCCGGCGCATCGCCAGCCGGCCCTCCTCGTCCAGGCCGGCCAGGTCGGTGCCGTCCAGCAGGATCCGGCCGCCGCTCGGCGCGTCCAGGCCGCCGACCAGGTTGAGCAGCGTGGTCTTGCCCGAGCCGGAGCGGCCCTTGAGTGCGGTGAGCCGGCCCCGGTGGGCCTCGAAGGACACCCCGCGCAGCGCGTGCACGGCCTGCGCGCCGGAGCCGAAACTGCGCCGCAGATCCTCGACCACCACCATCGGCTGGTCGGCGGTGGTCTGCTGCTGGGTCATGAGGTCCCCCTGGGTCGGCCGTGCGCGGGCGACCAAGTGTGCTCACCAGACACACGATTCGCGCAAGACCCTTCCGTACCGGGAACAGATCTGACAGCATCGTCCGCTATCCGGTCACCTGTACGCCGGGGGATCGGAGAGGGCGGGGGATGTTCGGCTTCGTCGTGCGTCGGCTGCGCGGGCGCCTGCCGTTGGCGACGGCCGCCCTGCTGACCGTACTGATCACCACCGCCGTGCTGACCGCGCTGGTGGCCTTCAACGCCGCGGTCGGCGACGCCGGTCTGCGCCGGGCCCTCCAGCACACCGACCACGCCCGGACCCTGGTGGTGCTCTCCGGCGACCGCGAGTCGGGCACCCGGGCCGCCGACGACACCGCGGTGACCGGCTTCGCCGACCAACTGTTCCCCGGCCTGCCGCACACCGTCACCGCCGCCGCCCGCAGCCGCGCGCTCGGCCTGACCGCCACGGCCGCCCCGGGCAAGGACCCGGACCTCACCCTGATCGCGGCCCTCGACCGGAACCGCACCACCCTGGTGGCCGGCAGCTGGCCTGCCCCGGCGGCGGGCAAGGACGGGCCGGTCGAGGTGGCCGTCCCGCAGGCCGCCCTCGCCGGGACCGGCCTCGCCGGCGCGGTGCTGCCCGCCCGGCTCGACCTCACCGACCGCTTCACCGGCCGGCCGGTCACCGTCCGCGTCACCGGCATTTACCGGCCCGCCGACAAGGACGCCGCGTACTGGCGCCTCGACCCGCTCGGCGGCCAGGGCGCCCAGCGGGCCGGCTTCACCACGTACGGACCGCTGCTCGCCGACGACTCCGTCTTCACCACCGGCGCCGTCGCCCAGGCCGGACGGTCCTGGCTGGTCGAGGCCGACTTCACCGGGATCGACGCGGCCGGCGCCGAGGACCTGCGCGACGCGGTCGACCCGCTGACCCGGCAGGTCCAGCGCGCCGCCGCCGTCCGGGTCGACACCGCGCTGCCCCAGGCGCTGCGGGAACTCGCCGTGGACGCCACGGTCTCCCGCTCCACCCTGCTGGTCGGCGCCCTGCAACTGGGCGTGCTCGCCGCCGCCGCGCTGCTGCTGGTCGTCCACCTGCTGGCCGACCGGCAGACGGCCGAGAACCAACTGCTCACCGCCCGCGGCGCCTCCCGCCGCCGGATCGGCGCCCTCACCGCCGTCGAGGCCGCCCTGCTGGTGCTGCCCGCCGCACTGCTCGCCCCGCCGCTGACCCCGCTGCTACTGCGGTTGCTCACCGCGCGCGGCGCGCTCGCCGCCGTCAGCACGGGCACCGCCGTGCCGGGCATCGCCTGGCCGGTCGCGGCCGGCTGCGCACTGGCCTGCGTGGCGCTCACCGCCGTCCCGGTGCTGCTGCGCTCGGCCGGCGCCGCCGTGCTGCGCCGGGCCGGCCGCCGACAGGCCGTGGTGGCGGCGGTGGCCCGCTCGGGCGGCGACCTGGCCCTGGTGGCGCTCGCGGTGCTGGCGTACCGGCAACTCGACCGCTACGGCGGCGGCGTGGGCCCGGACGCCGACGGGCGGATCGGCGCGGATCCGCTGCTGGTGGCCGCGCCCACCCTGGCGCTGTGCGCGGGCACCGTGCTGGTGCTGCGCCTGCTCCCGTTCGCGGCCCGGCTGGGGGAGCGCCTCGCCACCCGGGGCCGGGGGCTGGCCCCGGCGCTGGCGGGCTGGCAGTTCGCCCGCCGGCCCGGCCGCGGCGTCGGCCCGGTGCTGCTGCTGGTGCTCGCGGTCTCGATCGGCATGCTGGCGATCGGCCAGCGCACCACCTGGAACGACTCCCAGCGCGACCAGGCCGACTTCGCCACCGCCGGCGGCGTCCGGATCGCCGGTTCGGCGGTGCCCGCCGCCGGCCGCGGCGGCCTCTACCGGGCGCTGCCCGGCGGGGAGCGGCTGATCCCGGTCGCCCGCAGCGAGGTCCGGCTGCCCGACCGCAGCAGCGGCGAACTGCTCGCCCTGGACTCCCGCGCGGGCGCCGCCTGGCTGCAGGTCAGGCCCGACCTGCTGGACGGCCGCAGCCCCGCGCAGCTGCTGGCACCGCTGGCCGCCCCGGCCCCCACCGGGCCGCAGGCCGGCCTGCCGCTGCCCGGCTCCCCGCAGCGCATCGACCTGGACGTCACCACCCACGTGGTCTCCCGCGGCTTCCTGTTCGACCCGGTCGGCGACCTGCCCGCGCCCTCCTCGCGCACCGTGGCCCTGCGGCTGCTGCTCCGGGACGCCTACGGCACCTCGTTCTGGGCGGCGGCGCCCACCCTCCAGGAGGAGGGCGCCCAGCACGTCTCGATCGACCTCGGCGAGCTGTTCGGCGCCCCGACCGGCGCCCCGGCCACGCCGCTGACCGTGGTCGCGGTGGAGGCCGAGAGCACCCTGCGCCCGGACGAGACGATCAGCCAGCACCTCACCGTGGACCGGATCTCCGCCGCCGACACCGCCACCGGTACGGCCACCCCGGTCCCCGTACCGGCCGGGCTCGGCTGGGCCCTCGCCGCCGAGGACCGGCAGGGCCGGGTGGCGACCAAGAGCGTCACCGTCCGCGCCGAGGCCGAGCACCCGATCGTCCTCGACTTCACCAACACCGTCGGCGGCGGCTTCCGGATGACCCTCACCCCCGCCGGCGCCGACGGCAGGGCCGCCGCCGTGCCCGAACTCACCGGCGTCGCCACCCGCGGCTACCTGACCGCGGTCGGCGGCCGGGTCGGCGACCGGATCAAGGTGCCGGTCGGGACCACCAGCGTGCAGGTCACCGTCACCGCCGCCGTCGAGGCGCTGCCCACGGCCGCCGGGTCGGCGCTGCTGGTCGACCTCGGCGCCCTCGACCGGGTGCTCACCGCCGCCCGGCAGCCCGGCCCGACCCCCACCGAGTGGTGGCTGCCCGCCGCCGGCCCCGGCGACCCGGCGCCGGCCCAGGCCGCCCAGCGGCTGCGCGCCCTGCCGCAGGCCCAGAGCCTCACCGTCCGCGACGAACTCGCCGCCCAGCTGCGCGCCGATCCGCTGGGCGCCGCCCCGCAGAGCGCGCTGGCCGCCCTCGCGGTGGCCGCCGCGGTGCTGGCCGCGATCGGCTTCGCCGCCGCCTCGGCCGCCGCGGCCGGCGAGCGGACCGCCGAGTTCGCCGTCCTGATGGCACTCGGCGCACCCCGGCGCCGCCTGGTCCGCACCGTCGCCGCCGAACAGGGCGTCCTCGCGCTGCTCGGACTCGGCGTCGGACTCGGCCTCGGCGCGCTGCTGGTCCACCTGGTGGTGCCGCTGCTCGTCCTCACCCCCGCCGCCCGCCCACCCGTGCCCGAGGTGCTGGTACGGCTGCCGTTCGGCCAGGTCGCCGCGCTGGCCGTGGCGATCGCCGCCGCCCTGGTGCTGCCCGCGCTGCTGGCCGGCCGGCGCCACCGCGACCTGACCGCCCGGCTGCGCCACGTGGAGGAGATGTGACCAGGCGCGCAAGCGGCCCCACCCGGCGGCCGACCGGCCCCGCCCCCTGGGTCCGCACCCGGCTGCGGGCCACCCCGTACGCCGCGCTGCTCACCGCCGCGCTGGTGCTGGCCACCGCCTTCCTCGCGGCCGCCCTGCCGCGGGCGCTCGACCGCTCCGCCGACGGCGCGCTGCGCGAGCTGGTCGCCCGCAGCGGCCCGACCGCCGACGCCCTGCTGGCCACGACCACCACCCCCCAGCGCGCCGACTCCACCGCCGCCGACGCCCGAGCCGCCGACCTGGACCGGGTCGCCGGGACGTTCGCCTCCCACGTGCGCGACCCGCTGCGGATCGCCCCCGCCGGCGAGGTGTACGGCTCGCGCAGCCGGTCCGTCCGCGTGCTGCCAGGACCGTCGCTGCCCCGCCCGGGCAACCTCCCTCCGGTGGCCCTGCTCGGCTACCTGAACGACCTGCCCTCGCACGCCGTCCTGACCGCCGGCCGCTGGCCGGACACCGTGCACGGCGCACGCTACGAGGCGGCGCTCAGCGAGCCGGTGGCCCGGCTGCTCGGCGTGCACCCGGGCGACCGGCTGGACGCGGGAGACGCCACCGCCCGGCCCGAGGACGGCCGGGCCGAGCTCGAGGTGGTCGGCGTGTTCCGGCCGACCGACCCCGCAGGCAGTGCGTTCTGGTCCGGCGTCGACTGCGCGACCGCCCCCTGCCAGGAGTTCCGCGAGGTCGACGACACGCCCCTGCCGTACTGGCAGGTCCGGGCCATGGTCGGCCGCGGCGAGCTGGACGCCCTGCCCACCTGGGCGCAGGGCAGCGAGGACTTCTTCCAGATCCCGCTGGACCGCGACGCGTTCCGGACCGACCGGCTGCCGGCCGTCCGCGGCGCGATCGGCTCGCTGCTCTCCGGGCCGCAGTTCGTGGCCCTGCAGCAGGCCACCGCCCGGGTGGACTTCCGGGTCACCTCCCCGCTGCCCACCCTGTTCGCCGACGCCGAGCACCGGCGGGCCGCCATCGCCCCGCTGACCGTGCTCGGCCCGGTCGGCGCGGCCGGCGTCGCCTGCACCGTCCTGCTGCTGGCCGCCGCCCTGGCGACCGACCGCCGCGCCGCCGAACTGCGGCTGCTGCGCGCCCGCGGCGCCTCACCCGGCGGCCTGCTGCGCCGACTGCTCGGCGAGAGCGCCGCCACCGTGCTGCCCGCAGCCGTGGCCGGTACCGCCCTCGCCCTGCTCACCCTGCCCACGCCGCGCTGGGGCGGGGCCGTGCTGGGCGGCGCCGCGGTCGGCCTGGTCGCGCTGCTGGCCTTCCCGGTGCACGCCCTGCGCACCTCGGCGCCCGCGGCCGGCCCGGCCGCCGCCGACCCCGGCCGCGCCGACCGGCGCCGGCTGGTGCTCGAAGGGACCGCCCTGGTGGCGGCCGCCGCCGCGGTGGTGGCCGTCCGGCGGCGCGGCGTGGCACCGCCCGGAGGCGGCGTGGACCTGCTGCTGGTGGCCGGCCCGCTGCTGCTCGCCCTGGTCGGCGCGCTGCTGCTGGCGCGCTGCCACCCGCCGCTGATCGGCTGGGCCGCCCGCCGGGCCGCCCGCCGCAGCGGACTGGTCGGCTTCCTCGGCCTGGCCCGGGCCGCCCGCGGCGGTGGCGCCCGCCGCCGCCCCACCGTGCTGCCGCTCCTCGCCCTGCTGCTCGCCGTGACCACCGCCGGGTTCGGCGCCACCGTGCTGTCCTCGGTGGACACCGGCCGCGAGCGCGCCGCCCGCCAGGAGGTCGGCGCCGACGCGCGGGTCACCGGCGTCGACGGCGCCGCCCTGCCGGACGGCTTCGCCGACGCCGCCGCCCACCTGCCCGGGGCGCGCGGCGGCGTACCCGGCTGGGTGGACTACCTCGCCTCGGTCGCCACCGGCGACGGGGACCTGCTCCCCAACGTCACCGTGCTGGTGATCGACCCCGGCCCGTACGCCGAGCTGGCCCGCCGGGCCGGCCGCGGCACCTTCGACCCGGCCGTACTCGCCGCGGGCGGCCCCACCGACCCGGTGCCCGCCCTGGTCAGCCACGGCGTCGCCGAACGCCTCGACACGGCGCCGCACGACGCCCACCTGTCCGACGGCCACGTCATCGGGATGCGCAAGGCCGGCGAGATCGACTCGCTGCTGACCGGCGGCGGCGAGGTGGTGCTGCTCCCGGCGGCCCAGGTCCGGACCCGGCTGCACGTGGCCGACCACCCCAACCTGTGGTTCGGCACCGGCGACCTGCGCGCCGATCCGCTGCGCGCGCTGCTGCGGCGCTCCGGCCCCGACGACGGGTACGAGGTGCGGACCGCCGCCGACGTCGTCGACCGGCTCGCCGGCGACCCGCTGCAGAAAGCCGCCGCCCGGATGTTCGACGCCTCGATCGGCGCGGCGGCCGGCTTCGCGGTGCTGGCCGTGCTGCTCACCCTGGTCCGCTCCGGACCCGAGCGGGCGGCGGTGCTGGCCCGGCTGCGCACCATGGGCCTGCGGCCCCGCCAGGGCCTCGCCCTGATCCTCGCCGAGGCGCTGCCGCACACCCTGCTGGCCGCCGCCGTCGGCGCCCTGGTCGCGACCGTGGCCGCGCTGCTGCTGGGCCCGGCCGTGGACCTGGCCGCGGTGATCGGCGCGACGGCGACCGGCGGGTCGGGCGGCGTCCGCCCGGCCGCCCTGCCGCTGCTGGGCCAGGCCGCCCTGCTGGCCGCCGTCGCCGCGGCGACCGTCCTGGCCGAGGCGGCGATCTCCGGCCGACGACAGATCACCACCGAGTTGAGAGCGGGGGACGAGCGGTGACCACCGAAGACGCCCGGGCCACGTCCGGACAGGAGCCGAGGAGCCTGGCGGAGCTGCGCCGCGCCGCACTGGCCGCGGCCGAGCCGAGCAACCACGGCGCCGACGCGGCGATCGTCTGCGACCGGCTGGTGCGCATCTACACCGCCGACAAGGTCGAGGTCCAGGCCCTGCAGGGCCTCGATCTGACCGTGGACCGGGGCGACCTGGTGGCCCTGGTCGGTGCCTCCGGCAGCGGCAAGTCCACCCTGCTGAACATCCTCGCCGGGCTGGACGTCCCCTCCGCCGGCAGCGCCTCGGTGGGCGGCTGCGACCTGCTCACCATGACCGCCAAGGAACGCCTGCGCTACCGGCGGGAGGTGGTCGGCTTCGTCTGGCAGCAGACCGCGCGCAACCTGCTGCCCTTCCTGACCGCCGCGCAGAACGTCGCGCTGCCGATGCAGCTGCGCGGCGAGCGCGGCGGCCGGGCCGCCCGCCGCCGCCACGCCGCCCGGGTCGGCGAACTGCTGGAGGCGCTCGACATCGCCGCCCTGGCCGACCGTCGCCCGGCCCAGCTCTCCGGCGGCCAGCAGCAGCGGGTGGCGATCGCGGTGGCGCTCGCCAACGACCCGGCCGTGCTGCTCGCCGACGAGCCCACCGGCGAGCTGGACTCGGAGACCGCCGCCGGCATCTTCGAGGCCTTCCGGACGGTCAACCGGGAGCTCGGCAGCACCGTGGTGATCGTCACCCACGACCCGATGGTGGCCGGCGAGGTGCGGCGCACCGTCGCCATCCGGGACGGGCGCACCAGCAGCGAGGTGCTGCGCTCGCTGGTCCCGGACGCGGAGGCCGAGGACGGCGAGCGGATCGGCGAGCGCGAGTACCTGATGGTGGACCGGGCCGGCCGCATCCAGCTGCCCCGGCACTTCCTGGCCGCGCTCGGGATGGAGCACCGGGTGGCCGCCGACCTGGCCGCCGACCACATCGCGCTCCGCCCGGACGCGGCCCACCCGAGGGTCAGCGCAGCTCGTCGGCCAGCAGACCCATCGTGAACATGTCGAACCACTGCCCGTCGCGCCGGAAGACCTGGCGCAGCCGGCCCTCCTCGACGAAGCCGACCTTGCGGTAGACCGCCTGTGCGGACTCGTTCTCGGTCACCACGGTGAGCGAGACCTTGTGCAGCCGCATGTCCTGGAAGCCGAAGCGGCACACCGTGCGCACCGCGTCGGTGGCGAAGCCGCGGCCCCAGTGGTCCTTCTCGCCGAGGTAGATGTCGAGCTTGGCGATGCCCTTCTCCGGCTCGGTGCCGTGCAGCATCACCAGGCCGATCAGGGTGGAGTCGGCGAGGGACTCGATGCCGAACAGCGCGTCGGCGTAGGAGTTGCGCGGGCGCTCCTGGAGCCAGGAGCGCACGTGCTCGACGGTCTGCGGATAGCCGTCGTCCATCCACCTCATCACCTCGGGGTCGTGGTTCCACCGCCACAACGCCTCGGCGTCGTCCGGGCCCATCGCCCGCAGCCCCACCAGCTCTCCGCGCACCATCCGCGCCTCCCCGCACACCTCGTCGGAACGTGACCGGTCTTGATCATGACCGGCCCCCGGAAGTGCTACCACGCCCCGGCCCCGGGCTTCAAACGGCTCAGTCGAGGTCCTCGGTGCGGCCGAGGGCGTCGGGCTGGGTCTGCTCGATCCGGCGCAGCATCCGCGAGAGCAGGCCCGCCAGCGCGCCGCGCTCCTCGGGCGCGATGTCCTGGAGCAGGTCGGCCTCGAAGACGGCGGCCATCCGCATCAGCTCCAGCCACTTGTCGCGGCCGGTCTCGGTGAGCTCGATGATCACCCGGACCCGGTTGGCCTCGTCGCGTTCGCGGGTGACCAGGCCGTCGGTGACCATCCGGTCGATCCGATGGGTCATGGCGGCCGGGGTGAGGCCGAGCCGCTTGGCGAGGTCGCCGGGGCCGAGCCGGTACGGGGCGCCGGCGAAGACCAGGGCCTTGAGCACCTCCCACTCGGCGGAGGTGATTCCCAGCACAGCCAGCTGGCGGCCGTAGGCCACGTTCATCCGCCGGGAGACCCGGGACAGGGTGGAGACGATGGTCTCCACCTGGGGGTCCACGGTCGGGAACTCCCGCTGATAGAGGGCCACTTGCTCGGCGATGCCCAGTTCGCCGGCGTCGGCGGGTGCTGGTCTGCGTGCGCTCATGCCGGTCATTCTTCCACGCATCCTGCAGTTGTTAAGCCTTTGACGCTTCAGGCTTCCACCTCGTAGAGTTTAGCTCTGAAATCTTCCAGGATGAAGTTCTGAGACCTAAAGGGGTGTGCAAGTGAAGCAGCGGGGCGGCCGCCTGCGTCGCGTCCAGATCGGCAACGCGCTCAGTGCCTTCGGCAGCGGGTTCACCTTGCCGTACATGTTCGTGTACGTGGACCAGGTGCGGGGGCTGGGCTCCGCGGCGGCCGGCGCGGTGTTCACCGTGTTCGCGCTGGCCGCGCTGGCCGTGCTGCCGTTCACCGGCCGCGGCATCGACCGGTACGGTCCGCGCCCGGTGCTGCTGGCGGGATCCGCACTGGCGGCGACCGGCGCGTTCGCCTTCGGGCAGGCCGCGACCACCCCCACCCTGCTGATCGCCTCCTTCCTGTTCGGCGCGGGCGTCACCACCTGCCAGCCGGCGCTGGCCACGATGATCGTCCGGCTGACCCGCAAGGAGCAGCGCTCGCACGCCTTCGCCCTGCAGTTCACCCTGGTCAACCTGGGCATGGGCCTCGGCGCCCTGGCCGGCGGCCAGATCGTGGACGTCGCCGAGCCGGCCAGCCTGACCCGGCTGTTCACCATCGAGGCGCTGACCTTCCTCGGCCTCGCCGCCGTCACCGGCACCGCCCGGATCCCGGCCGCGGCCGAGGAGAGCGCCGACGGTCGCAAGGCCGCCGAGCCGGTCGGGCTGCGCGCCCTGGTCGCGGACAAGGCGATGCTGCGGCTGTGCCTGCTCGCCGGGCTGATCTTCTTCACCTGCTACGGCCAGTTCGAGTCCGGTGTCGCCGCCTTCGCCACCGACACCGTCGGCACCGCCCCGGCCACCCTGGGCCTGGCGATCGGCGCCAACGCGCTGACCATCGTGGTGCTGCAGATGTTCGTGGTCCGGATCACCGAGCGCCGCCGCCGCACCACCGCGATGGCCGCGGCCGGCGTGGTCTGGCTGGCCGCCTGGGGCATGGCGCTGGTCGCCGGCCTGATCCGCTCCGAGGCGCTGGCCGCGACCGTGGCGATCGTCGCGATCTACGCCCTGTTCGGTGTCGGCGAGTCGCTGCTCGCCCCGACCCTCGGCCCGATCGTCGCCGACCTGGCCCCGACCCGGCTGCTCGGCACCTACAACGCCGGCTACGCCCTGGTGAAGCAGATCGCCGTCGCGGTCGGCCCGGCCGTCGGCGTGCTGCTGGTCGGCTCCGGCACGTGGCCGCTCTACCTGGCCGCGATGGCGCTGTGCACGCTGCTGATCGTCGCGCTGTCCTTCCGGCTGCGCGGCCACCTGACCCCGGCCCAGGACAACGTCCGGGTGCTGACGGTCGCTCAGCGACCGGTGCGGGAGCTGCGCACGGCGGCCTGACGGTCGGTGACACCCGCGGCCCCCGCGCCGCCCGGCCCCGGCCCCCGCGCCACCGCGTGCGGGGCCGGGGCCGCGGGTTTACGCTCGAACGGCGTAACGTCGGAGCGGGCCGAGGCGAGGTGTGCCGCCATGACATCCGATCTTCTCGACGACCGGGCGCTGGACGGCCTGCGCGCCGGCTTCGCCGGGGCGCTGCTGGTGCCGGGCGACCCGTCCTACGACGAGGCCAGGACCGTGTTCAACGGCATGGTCGACAAGCGGCCCGCCGTGATCGCCCAGTGCGAGGGCGTTCCGGACGTCACCGCCGCCGTCGCCTTCGCCACCGCCCACGAGCTGGAGATCGCGGTCCGCTGCGGCGGCCACGGCGTCACCGGCTCGGCGCTCACCGACGGCGGCCTGGTGGTCGACCTGCGCCGGATGAACAGCGTCCAGATCGACCCGGTGGCCCGGGTGGCCCGGGTCGCCGGCGGCGCCGTGATGGCCGACCTCGACCGCGCCACCCAGCCGCACGGCCTCGCGGTGACCGGCGGCCGGGCCTCCACCACCGGCATCGGCGGCCTCACCCTGGGCGGCGGATCCGGCTGGCTGGAGCGGCGGTTCGGCCTGATGTGCGACAACCTGCTCGCCGCGCAGCTGGTCACCGCCGACGGCCTGCGGGTACGCGCCAGTGAGCAGGAGAACCCCGAGCTGTTCTGGGCCCTGCACGGCGGCGGCGGCAACTTCGGCGTGGTCACCGAGTTCACCTTCGGCCTGCACCCGCTGCCCGCGCTCTCCGTCGCCCTGCTGATGTGGCCCGCCGAGAACGGCCTCGAACTGGTCCGCGCCTACCGGGACGTGATGGACGCCGCGCCCGACGAGGTCGGCGGCGCCCTGATCTTCTTCACCGCCCCGCCCGAGCCCTTCGTCCCCGAGCAACTGGTCGGCCAGTTCGCCTGCGGCGTGCTGATCACCTACACCGGCACGCTGGAGGAAGCCCGGCCCTGGATCGCCCCGATGCTCGGCTACGGGCACCAGGTTGAGATCATCACCGAGATGCCGTACGCCGACCTGCAGTGCATGCTCGACGACCCACCCGGCTTCCGGAACTACTGGTCGGCCGAGTACCTCACCGGCCTGCCCGAGCCGGCCATGGAACTGTTCGTCGACCGGGCCCGCGAGATGGTGATGGGCTCGCCCACCCAGGACGCGGTCTTCCCGATGGGCGGCGCGGTCGCCCGCGGCCGGGCCGACTTCCCACTGCCGTGGCGCTCGGCGCCCTGGGCGGTGCACCCCTTCGGCCTGTGGGACGACCCGGCCGACGACGAGCGCGGCCGGACCTGGGCCCGCGCCGTGGTCCAGGACCTCGCCCCCTGGTCGGTCGGCGCCACCTACCTCAACTTCGAGAGCGACGAGAGCGACACGGTGGCGGTCCGGGCCCGCGGCGCGGGCAACGCGGCGCGGCTGGCGGCGGTCAAGGCGGAGTACGACCCGCGGAACGTCTTCCACCTCAACCACAACATCCACCCGGCCTGACCGGCCCGGTGCCGGTCAGCCCCGGTGCCGGTCAGCTCGGGGCGATCGGCATCAGCAGGGAGTAGGTGTCGGCGCGCTCGGGGAAGCGGATCGCCAGCGGCGCGATCGGGCCGCCCAGCTCCAGGACGAGCTGCTCGCGACCGCCCGCCGCGACCGCCTCCAGCAGGTAGTCGCGGTTGACCCGCACCTCGAGCCCGTCCGCGGCCAGCACCGCCACCCCGTCCTCGGCGGCGCCGCCCGACGCCAGGTGGGCCCGCAGCTCCTCGGCCCGCAGCTCCAGGCGGTGGGTGGTCTCCAGCCGCGCCAGGCGCCGGTAGTCGGGGTAGTCGGGCCGCTCCTCGTCCGCCCGCTCGGCGGCGAGGACGTGCGTACCGGCCCGGACGTCCAGCCGGGCGTCCGTCACGGTCAGCTCCACCTTCTCGGAGCCGCCCAGCAGCGGCCGGACGGCGTCCACCAGCGCGGTCGGGAGCAGCACCCCGACCGCCGGGCCCTGCTGCGCCGCCGGCGCGGACGCCACCGCCAGCCGGTACCGGTCGGTGGCCACCAGCCGCACCACCCCGTCCGCGGGGTCGGCGTCCAGGTACACCCCGGCGATGGCCGGCGCGCCCGGCTCGGCGGGCGCCGCGAAGCGGACGGCGTCCAGGGCGGCCGCCAGCGCGGCGGCGGGGACGGTCAGACGGGTCGGTTCGGTCATCGGATGCTCCCTCGGCTCAAGTCGTGCACGGACCGCGGAGAGCTCGCGCCGGGCGTCGGTGAGACCGTCCTCCAGGCGACGCAGATGCCGGTCGAGGGCCTCGCGTGCGACCGCCGGGCCGCCCCGCAGCACCTGCTCGATACCGGCCAGCGGCATCCCGACCCGGCGCAGCCGGGCGATCAGCCGGGCGTCGGGCAACTGCTCCGGGGCGTACCAGCGGTAGCCGGTCCGCGGGTCCACCCGGGCGGGCACGAACACGCCCGCGCCGTCGTAGAACCGCAGCGCGCTGACGCCGAGCCCACTGGCCCTGGCCATCTCGCCGATGCTCCGCATACCGCTCTCCACGCCGAGGACTCTGGTCCCTCGACCAGGTCGAGGGTCAACCGGTGACCCACCGTAGTACCGCCCCCGGACACCGCGCGGGCCGTCCGACGCCGCCCGGTGATCCGGCAGGAACGGTCGGGCAGGCCGTAGGATCCGCCAGAAAGGCGACAAAGTGTCAGGGGAACGGGGCGGCGGGGTATGGCGCAGGCGGTAGTCACCGACAGACCGGTACCGGCGGCGGCACCGTCCCCGGCGCCCCGGCGGGACCGGTGGGCCTGGTTCGGGCCGCTGGCGGTGGCCCTGTTCGCCGGGCTGCTGCGGTTCTGGAACCTCTCCTACCCGAACGCCTTCGTCTTCGACGAGACCTACTACCCCAAGGACGCCTGGTCGCTGCTGCACCAGGGCTACGAGGGCGTCTGGCCGGACACCGCCAACACCGACATCCTGGACGTCCCGCAGATCGTCCCGCTCAGCCCCGCCCCCGAGTTCATCGCCCACCCGCCGCTCGGCAAGTGGGTCATCTCGCTCGGCGAGTGGGCGTTCGGCCTGCACCCGTTCGGCTGGCGGGTGATGGTCGCCCTGCTCGGCACCGTCACCGTGCTGATGCTGGCCCGGATCGGTCGCCGACTGCTCGGCTCCACCCTGCTGGGCTGCACCGCCGCACTGCTGATGGCGGTGGACGGCCTGCAGTTCGTGATGAGCCGGGTCGGCCTGCTCGACGGCGTCCTGATGTTCTTCGCCCTGGCAGCCTTCGGCTGCCTGCTGATCGACCGCGACCGCACCCGCCGGGTGCTGCGCGCGGCCGGCGCCGAGGGCGGCCGGGCCGGCGACGAGGTCCGCCTGGGGCTGCGGCCCTGGCGGCTGGCGGCCGGCCTGCTGCTCGGCTGCGCCTGCTCGGTGAAGTGGAACGGCGTGCAGATCCTGGCCGTCTTCGGCCTGCTGACCGTGCTGTGGGACCAGGCCGGGCGGCGCGCCGCCGGCGCCCGGCACCCGTGGCGCTCGATGCTCCGCCGGGACGCCGGACCGGCCTTCCTGTCCATGGTCGGCGCCGCCGCCGCGGTCTACCTGGCCTCCTGGTCCGGCTGGTTCGCCACCGACGGCGGGTACGACCGGCACTGGGCGGACGGCCGGGCCGGGCTCTCCCCGCCGCGCACCCCGCTGGTGAACATCCCGCTCCCGCAGGTGCCGATGGGCTGGGTGCCCGCGCCGCTGCGCAGCTGGTGGCACTACCACGCCCAGATGTACGACTTCAACACCGGCCTGTCCTCGCCGCACACCTACCAGTCCAACCCGTGGAGCTGGCTGGTCCAGGGCCGCCCGGTGTCCATGTACTGGATGCAGCCCCCGCAGGGGCAGCAGGGCTGCACCGCCGCCGAGGGCTGCGCCAGCCAGATCCTGGCGCTCGGCACCCCGCTGCTGTGGTGGACCGCCTGCTTCGCCCTCGCGTACGCGCTGTGGCGGTGGTTCTTCCGCCGCGACTGGCGGGCCGGGGCGATCCTGGCCGGGGTGGCCGGGATCTACCTGCCCTGGTTCCAGTACCAGCACCGGACGATCTTCTCCTTCTACATGGTCGTGCTGGTCCCCTTCCTGTGCCTGGCGGTGGCGATGATGCTGGGGGCGCTGCTCGGCCCGCCCGGCAGCCCGCCGAGGCGGCGGCGCTGGGGCGCGGCGGCGGCCGGGCTGATCGTGCTGGCGATCGTGGCCTGCTTCGCCTTCTTCTACCCGCTGTACACGGCGGAGGTGATCCCGATGTCCGAGTGGCGCGCCCGGATGTGGCTCACCAGCTGGATCTGACCGGTGGCCGCCGCACAGCTGCTGCCGGTCACCCCGGCGCTCGGCGCGGCCTGCGCGGTGCTGCTGGCGGCCGCCGTCGCGGTGGCCGGGTGGGGCCTGCTCGGGCATGGCTGGGCGGTGCTGCGGGCCGGGGCGCGGGCGGCGGTTCAGCTGGCCGCGGTGGCGCTGGTGATCGCCTGGGTGGTCGGGTCGCTGTGGACGTCCGCGCTGTTCGTGCTGCTGATGTTCACGGTGGCGGTGCGCACCGCCGGGCGGCGGGTCACCCGGGGCCCCGGCTGGGCCTGGGCGGGGCTGCCGATCGCCACCGGGGTGGTACCGGTCCTGGTGCTGCTGCTCGCCACCGGGCTGCTGCCGCCCAAGGGCCTGTCGGTGATCCCGGTGGCCGGGATCCTGATCGGCGGTGCACTGACCGCCACCTCGCTGGCCGGCCGGCGGGCCCTGGACGAGCTGCGCACCCGCCGCGGCGAGGTGGAGGCGGCGCTGGCGCTCGGCTTCGAGCCGCGCGACGCGCGCCTGGAGATGTGCCGCACCGCGGCGGCGACCTCGCTCGTCCCGGCCCTCGACCAGACCCGGACCGTGGGGCTGGTCACGTTGCCCGGCGCGTTCGTCGGCATGCTGCTGGGCGGCGCGACCCCCGTACAGGCCGGTGCCGTCCAGCTGTTCGTGCTGGTGGCGCTGCTCGCGGTGGAGTCGGCGGCGATCGTGGTGGTGCTGGAACTGGTCGGCCGGGGCCTGCTGGCCGCCGGGGCGGCGGACGGCGTCGGGTAGGGTGGACGCGTTGAAGGGGAGTAGCCCTCCACCGGACCGTCGACATACTGGCGCGCTCTTCGTGAGCGGCCCGGCGCCCGGGACACCCTCGCGGTGTCGGCGAGACCTTCGGCCGCAGTGCTGTGACCATTGACCAGTGCTGGCGGGCCGAGGCGTCCCCCGACGGAGCTCCGGTCCGGCAGCCCGAACCGAGAGACCTGCCGCTTCGATGAACCCCCTGACGATCGCCGCGCTCACCTTCGGCGTCATCTTCCTCGCCGAGCTTCCCGACAAGACCGCGCTGGCCAGCCTGGTGCTCGGCACCAAGTACCGGGCCGGCTACGTGTTCGCCGGCATCGCCGCCGCGTTCGCCCTCCAGGTCGGCCTCGCACTGGTGGCCGGCAGCCTGCTCGCCCTGCTGCCGCAACGCTGGGTCGAGGGCGTGACCGGACTGCTCTTCCTGGTCGGCGCGGTGATGTTGCTCTGGCACCGCGACGAGGAGGACGACGGCCACCAGGGCAAGGAGCCGTCCTCCGGCTCGTTCTGGAAGGTCGCGGGCGCCAGCTTCGCGCTGGTCGCGGTCGCCGAGTTCGGCGACCTGACCCAGATCATGACCGCCAACCTGGCCGCCAAGTACGCCGACCCGCTGGCCGTCGGAGTCGGCTCCTGGCTGGCGCTGTGCGCCGTCGGCGGCATCGCCATCCTGGGCGGGCAGAAGCTGCTCAAGCACGTGCCGATGCGGCTGATCGTCCGGGTGGCGGCCTGCGTGATGCTGGTGCTCGCGGCGGTCAGCCTGGGGCGGGCGGTCATCGGCTGAGCCGGCCCCGCCGACGCGGGATCAGGTGTAGTTGGTGAGAGCCTTGCGGGTGGCCGGCCCGCACCAGCCGTCCTCGCCGGACACGGCGGCGAGCCGCTGGAAGTACCGGACGGCCTGCTCGGTCTTCTTGTCGAAGGTGCCGGTGACCAGCGAGTCGTCGTACGCCCAGTACATGGCGTCGACCAGCTGCGTCTGGAGCAGGGTCACGTCCTGGCCCTGGTCGCCGCGGCGCAGGTCGCGGGGGGAGGGGGCGGCGGTCGGGGTGCTCGCGCTGGGGCTCGGCTTGGGCGCGCTGCTGCTGGGTGCGGTGGTGGCCGGGGCGGCGGGCGCGGTGGTGGCCGGCTGCGGGGCCTTGGAGGTCGGCGGTCTGCTGGTGCGGGTGGAACTGGCCGGGGCCGGCGAGGCGCTGAGCGAGGGGTCGGTCGTCGGCACGCTCGGGCCCGGGTAGGGCAGTCCGCTGTCGGTGGGCGCGGGCAGCGCCCGGTCGGAGTGGTCAGCCGGCGCCGGGTTCAGCGCCAGCGCCAGGCCCGCGCCGACGGCCGCGAGGCCCACCGCCGCACCGACGATCACCAGCCGCCGCTTGCCGGCCTGCTGCTGCTGGGAGCGGCGCTCGGAGCGGGAGAGCGGGGGTTGGCCGTCCTCCTCGTGGAAGGCGAACATGCCGAGGTCGCTGCCGCGCGGCCGCCGGTCGTCCTCCCACGGCTGGTCCACGTCCACCGGCTCCGCTCCCGGCCCGGCGTGGGGCTGGGCGGGGTACGGCTGCGCGGAGTGGGCCTGCGGGGCGTACGGCTGGGCCGGGGCGTGACCGGGTACCGGGGGGAGGTGGCCCGGCGGCGGGGGCACCTGAGCGGGCACCTGAGTGGGCATCGACCCGGGCTGGGCCGGGATCAGCGCCGTGGCCGCAGACGGTGACACCGGCGGCGCCGGGGGCGCGGCCGGCTGCCGCGGGACCGGGCCGGTGACGATCGGGGGCGCGGTGACCGGGGGTGCGGCGACCGGGGGCATCACCCGGGTGGCGAACGGGTCCTGGGCCCGTCCGGCAGATCCGGGCTGCTCCGGCGGCGCCGCCGCCACGTACGGGCGGACCAGCGGCGGCCCCTCCATCGAGGGGAGCACGGCGGTCTCGGCGCTGGGGTCCGAGGAGCAGTAGCAGCCGCTCGCCGTCCGTGCCGCACCGCAGCGGGGGCAGAGCTCTGCCGGCATGGGCCGGTCCTCCTCGGGTCGCAATGAACGGCCTGATTATGCAGCAGTGGAATGAGCGGCGACAGGGACGGGCGATGGTCACTGGTGCCCTTGTCCCATTTGATGGTGAAACGGCTGCCGTGAACGATTGGTGAAGGTGCCGACAGGCGGTGGTGAACGGCCTCAGCCGAACAGCATCTCCCGGTCGGAGCCCAGATGGGCGCGGAGCACCGCCAGGGAGCGCATGCTCTGCGACTTCACGATCGCCGTGCTGACCCCGAGGATCTCCGCGGTGGTCTCCACGCTGTGGTCCTCCCAGTACCGCAGCACCACGATCGCCCGGTCCCGCTCGGGCAGCAGGGTCAGCGCGTCGAGCAGGGTGAGCCGCACCGCCGTGGTGTCCCGGCCGGGGGCGGGGCCCTCCGGCAGCGCCGCGGTGGCCAGTTCGCCGCTGCTGCGCAGGCGGCGGTGGTCCAGCAGGGAGTTGAGCAGCACCTTGCGGGCGTAGACGAACGGGTCGCCGTCCCGGCGGTTGATCCGCTTCCACGCCACGTACATCTTGGTCAGCGTGGTCTGGGTGAGGTCCTGGGCCAGGTGCCAGTCGCGGCACATCAGGAAGGCGATCTGCCGGAGGCGTCCCGCGCCGGCCTCGGCGAACGCGGTGAAGTCTGCGTCGTCGCGCACTGGTTGAAGTCCCGATCTGTCGTACGGAGTGGGGGAGGCGCCGCGGCCCGGGCGGACCGCGGCGCCGGGCGGGTCAGTGGAGCTCGGGCAGGTGGGGGAAGGTGCGCTCCGCGGACGCGGCCAGCCCGCCGTCCACCTGGGCGCTGATCGACGGGTCCCCGGCCAGCGCGATCGCCTGGGGGACGGTCAGGGCGCTGATGCCGGGCGGGTTGGTCGCCCCGTCCCAGGCCAGGCAGGTCCCCACCAGCACGGTGACCAGCAGCCCGTCCTGGTGCGCCACCGCGACCTCGGTGTTCTCCACACAGTTGCCGGGCACCGTGGACACCCGGACCGGCTGGCCCATCCCGTCGGTGTAGCACTGGGTGTCCGCCGCCGGCCGGCAGCTGAACGCCCCGGCCTGGCCCGGGTACGTCAGCACCCGCACCATGCCGGTGCCCCGGCCGGACGTCAGATCGAGCTGGACGCCCGGCTCGTTGCCGGCCGCCGCCGCGAAGCCGCCGACGTGCTCGACGCTGCGCGGGAGCAGGTCGAGGACGGTGGCGAGCAGCGCCGGCGCGGTCATCGGGACCCGCTTGCCGCTCATCGCCGGCGGGACCCGCGGCCAGTCGCTGCCGCGGACCGTCGAGGTGGGAGCGGGTTCGGGAACCCCGCTCGGGGCCGGGCCCGGTCCGGTGCCGGGCGTAGGGCCGGCGGAGGTGCCCGCCGGGCCGGCGGCGACCCGGGCGGACTGCGCCGGGCCGAGAGGGCCGACCAGCAGCACCAGGACGGCGGCGGCCAGGGCGGCCGCCGACCCGCCCAGCGCGGCGAGGTTCCGCCGGCGGCGGACGCGGAGCCCGTCGCGGGTGGCGGTGGCCACCAGATCTCCCAGCGGGGGAGCGCCCTGGTCGGACAGCTCCCTGGCCAGGGCGGTACGGAAGTCGTTCACGGTAAGTCCTCGGTCTCACCCGCACGCCGGCCATGCGGGACCCGCTCCTGCGCGGGGCTCTGACCCTCATGACGGGTCGGGGCGCCGGATCGGTGGCAGCGGACCGGAACTTCTTTCCGGGGACGGCGGCGGGCCGGCGGGCGGCGGGTGAGGCGGGGTCAGCCCGCCGCAGCCCGGTACTGCTGCGGGCTGACCCCGCGGACCCGCTTGAACGCGGCGCTCAGCGCGAAGGCGCTGCCGTAGCCGACCCGGCGGGCCACCGCGGCGAGGGTGGCGTCCGGTTCGGCCAGCAGGTCGGCGGCGAGGGCGAGGCGCCAGCCGGTCAGGTACGCCATCGGCGGCTCGCCCACCAGCTCGGTGAACCGCCTGGCCAGCGCCGCCCGGGAGGAGCCGACCTCGGCGGCGAGCCCGCCCACCGTCCACGGCCGGGCCGGATCGGCGTGCAGCAGCCCGAGCGCCGGACCCACCACCGGGTCGCCGTGCGCCCGGTACCAGGCCGGCGCCGCGCCGGACGGCCGGGCGAAGTGTGCCCGCAGCGCGCTGATCAGCAGCAGGTCGAGCAGCCGGTCGAGGACCACCTCCTGCCCCGGCTCGTCCCGGCCGATCTCCTCGGCCAGCAGCGGCAGCAGCGGCGAACTCCACTCCTCGGCGGTCAGCAGCAGGACGGCGGGCAGCGCGCGCAGCAGCCGGCCGCTGACCTCCCCGCGCAGCTGGTACGTGCCGCTGAGCAGCACGCTCGCCGCGTCCGGCGCACTCCCGAAGGTCCGCACGCCCTGGTCCAGCTCCTCGCAGAGCAGCTGCCCGTCCGGCGTGGTCGACACCTGCCCGGGATGGATCACCACCTGCGGCCCGGTCGCCGGGTCGTCGGCGACGGTGTACGGCTCGGGGCCGCGAACCACCGCCAGATCGCCCGGCCGCAGCCGGACCGCCGACCCCCGGTCGGGGACGAGCCAGCCCTCGCCGCGCGCCATGGACAGCACGGTCAGCGGCGCCTCGTCGCGAATCCGGACCGCCCACGGCGGGTCGAACACCGACCGCAGCAGAAAGGCTCCCTGCGCCCGGGGCCCGGACAGCAGCGCACCCAGAGCGTCCATGCCGGCCAGCCTATGCCCTCGCCCCGCGCGGTGGAGGCTGGACGTCCGCGCATGCGGCCGAGCGCCTCGGCCATGGAGCCCGCCGGCCCAGGCCGATTGACTGACGGTATGACACAACGTACGGGGGTTGTCGGAATGTCGGCTCTTCGCATCGCAGTCCTGATCGCGGCCACCCTGGCCACCGGCCTCAGCGCCGGACTCTTCTACTCCTACGCCTGCTCGGTGATGCCCGGCCTCGCCCGGGCCGACGACCGCAGCTTCGTCGAGGTGATGCAGCGGATCAACGTCGCCATCCTCAACGGCTGGTTCATGCTCGTCTTCCTCGGCGCGCTGCTGCTGATCCTGCTCGCCGGCGCCCTGCAACTCGGCGGCGGCAGCCGGGCGGTGCTGCTGTGGACCGTCGCCGCGGCGGTCTGCTACCTGGCGATGCTGGCGATCACCGGCGCGGTCAACGTCCCGCTCAACAACCGTCTGGCAGCAGCCGGTTCACCCGACAGCGGGGCCGACCTCGCCGCCGTCCGGGCTGCCTTCGAGGCGACCTGGGTGCGCTGGAACGTGGTCCGCGCCCTCACCTCCACCGCCGCCTTCGCCTGCCTCACCGGCGCGCTGGTCCTCGCCGCGCGCACCCCGGCCGGCGCACGCTGAGCGGGGGACACCGAGCGGGGGACGCCGAGCGGCGCGGGCCCCGGACGGCAGGCGGTGGTGCAGGATGGAGGCATGTCTGTTGTGAAGATCAATGTGCTGACGGTGCCGGCCGAGATGCGGGAGACCCTGGAGCAGCGGTTCGCCGCACGGGCCGGCGCGGTGGAGAACTCCGACGGTTTCGAGTGGTTCGAGCTGCTGCGCCCGACCGAGGGGACGGACCAGTACCTGGTCTACACCCGGTGGGCCAGCGAGGAGCACTTCAAGGCGTGGATGGAGGGCCCGATGCAGGCGGCCCACCGCCAGGGCCCGCCGGCGGCCGAGG
This sequence comes from Kitasatospora cinereorecta, assembly GCF_024172095.1. Classification (GTDB taxonomy): domain Bacteria; phylum Actinomycetota; class Actinomycetes; order Streptomycetales; family Streptomycetaceae; genus Kitasatospora; species Kitasatospora cinereorecta. Next base: position 1,200,951 of record NZ_JAMZDX010000003.1, read on the forward strand.
GCGAGGCGCCCAAGCGCCCGGCGGCCACCGACTCCACCCTGTGGTCCTTCGAGGTGGTCCAGTCCACCGGACCGAAGCAGGCCTGAGCCGGCGGCCGGGCCGTCCCGCCGGCGGGCGGTGCGACGGCCCGGCCGGCCCGCGGGTCAGTGGCCGTCGCGGCCGGCCGTCGGGATGAAGTCGGCGGGGGCGGCGAAGGCGGCCCGGCGGGTGGCCCGGCGCAGGGTGCGCAGCAGCGGGCCGCCCACGGTCAGGCAGAGCACCGCGGTGAGCGCCGCCCGCGGCAGGTCCCAGCCCAGCGAGGTGGTCAGGCAGTAGACGGCGAACCGGCCGAGGTTGGCCGAGAGCACGTCGCCCGGGACGAACGAGACCGAGCTGGACAGACCGGCGATGTACGGCCAGCCCTGGAGGTTCATCACCGTCCCGTACGCCACCGCGGCGAGCGACCCGTACCCGGCCAGCAGCAGCCGCTCGCGGCGCCCGCGCAGGGCGGCGCGGCCGGGCAGCAGCCCGGCGCCCAGGCAGACCCAGCCCATCGCCAGCATCTGGAACGGCAGCCACGGCCCGACCCCGCCGGTGAGCAGCGCCGACGCGGACATCGACAGCGCCCCCAGCACGAAGCCGAACCCCGGCCCGAGCACCCGTCCGGCCAGCACCATCAGGAAGAACATCGGCTCCAGCCCGGCCGTCCCCGCGCCCAGCGGGCGCAACGCCGCACCGGCGGCCGCCAGTACGCCGAGCATCGCCACCGCCTTGGCGTCCAGGCCGCGCTCGCCCTGTGAGATCTGGGCCAGCAGGACGGCCAGCAGCAGCGGCAGCAGCAGGGCGAACAGCCACGGCGCGTCGGCGGCGTGCCCGACCAGGTCCGAGCTGCGCGCCGCCAGCAGCGGCCAGCCGAACGCGGCCGCGCCGACGCCGGAGACCAGGGTCAGGGCCAGCGCCGAGCGCCGCCCGAGCGGCACCGCCGGGACCCGGCCGCGGTCGGCGTCCGGGTCGGCGGTGCGGTCGGCACTCCGGTCGGCGGTCGGGGTGGTGAGCGCGGAGTCCGGGTGCGTCACGACAGCGCCTCGGCGACCTGCGGGACGGTCAGGAAGGGGGCGAGCACCTTGGCGACCTGGGGCGCGAAGGTGGGGGAGGCGAGCACGGTCTCCGGCGTCGGCCCGTCGGCGACGATCTCGCCGTCGGCCAGCACGGCGGTGCGGTGGGCGAGTTCGGCGGCGAGCTCGACGTCGTGGGTGGCGAGCAGGATCGCGTGGCCGTCCGCGGCCAGCGCGCGCACCACCTCGACCAGCCGCGCCTTCGCCGCGTAGTCCAGGCCCCGGGTCGGCTCGTCCAGCAGGATCACCGGCGGCGCGGCCGTCAGCACCACCGCCAGCGCCAGGACGAGCCGCTGCCCCTCGGACAGGTCGCGCGGATGGACCTCGTCGCCGACGCCCGGCAGCAGCCGGGCCACCAGTGCACGGCAACTGCCCGGCGCCGCACCGGCGTCCCGGTCCGCGGCGGCGCACTCGGCGGCGACGGTCTCGCCGTACAGCAGGTCGCGCGGGTCCTGCGGGACCAGTCCGATCCGGCGGATCAGCTCCTTGGGCCTGGTCCGGTGCGGGACCAGGCCGCCCACCCGGACGCTGCCCGCGGCCGGCCGGTGCAGACCGACCAGGCTGCCCAGCAGGGTCGACTTGCCCGCGCCGTTGCGGCCCATCAGCGCGGTGACCTCGCCGGCCCGCAGCCGCAGGTCGACCCCGCGCAGCGCGGCGACCGGTCCGCGGGTGACCGCCAGCCGCGAGACCTCGGCGAGCACCTCGCCGGGCGTCCCGTCCAGCGAGGTGCTCGCCGGGCGGCGCGGTGTACGGTCCGCCAGGCGCTCGCGCAGCGGACCGGCGGCCCGGCGTGCGTCGCGGACGGTGAGCGGCAGCGGCGACCAGCCCGCCAGCAGTCCGAGCTCCACCACCGGCGGACGCACCGGGGAGCGGGCCATCAGCGCGGCCGGGTCGCCCAGTTCGGGCGGGGTGCCGTCGCCGGGCAGCAGCAGCACCCGGTCCGCGTACTGCACCACCCGCTCCAGCCGGTGCTCGGACATCAGCACCGTGGTCCCCAGGTCGTGCACCAGCCGCTGCAGCACGGCCAGCACCTCCTCGGCCGCGCCCGGGTCGAGCGCCGAGGTCGGCTCGTCCAGCACCAGCACCTTCGGGTGGACGGTGAGCACCGAGCCGATCGCCACCCGCTGCCGCTGCCCGCCGGAGAGCGAGGACAGCGCCCGGCCGCGCAGTTCGGCCAGGCCCAACAGGTCGAGGGTCTCCTCCACCCGGCGCCGCATCACCGCCGGGGCCAGGCCCAGGGACTCCATCCCGTAGGCGAGTTCGTCCTCCACCGTGTCGGTGACGAAGTGCGCGGCCGGGTCCTGGCCCACCGTGCCGACCAGGTCGGCGAGTTCGCGCGGGCGGTGGGTGCGGGTGTCGCGCCCGTCCACGGTCACCCGGCCGGACAGGGTGCCGCCGGTGAAGTGCGGGACCAGCCCGCCGACCGTCCCCAGCAGGGTGGACTTGCCCGACCCGGACGGGCCGACCAGCAGGCACAACTCGCCCTCGGGGACGGTCAGGTCGACGCCCCGCAGGACCGGTCGGTCGGCGTCGGCGTACCGGACGCCGACCTGGTCGAAAGTGATCACCGGCTGCTCCCGGACGGTCGAGGGGTGACGAAGGCCGGCAGCAGGCCAAGCAGGACCGCCGCGGCGGGCAGCAGGGGCAGGCGCGGCGCCGCCAGCGGCACCACGGAGGGGGCGAACGCCTCCGGGAAGCGCCCGGCGAACCAGACCGTCAGCGCCGCCACCGCCAGCCCCGCGCCCGCGGTCGCCCACTCCGGCAGCGCCCACGGGTCGGGCCGGTAGCGGGTGCGGACCGAACGGCGGCCGCCCAGCAGCAGCCCGCCGGCCGCCGCCGCCAGCCCGACGGGCAGCAGCACCGCCGCCCAGCCGTGGCCGTCCGGCGCGAGCAGCCCGTATGTCGCGGTGGCCACCGACAGCAGGCCCAGCAGGGTCAGCGCCCCGGCGGTGCGCAGGACCCGGCGCGGCACCGGCGCGGTCCGGCCGAAACCGCGGCTGTCCATCGCCGCCGCCAACCCCACCGAACGCTCCAACGCGCCCTCCAGCACCGGCAGTCCGACACTCAGCAGGGCCCGCACACCGCGGTCGTCCCGGCCGCGCAGCCGGCGTGCGGCGCGCAGCCGCTGCACGTCGGCGACCAGGTTCGGCGCGAAGGTCAGCGCCACCACCGCGGCGACCCCCACCTCGTACAGCGCGCCCGGCAGGGAGCGCAGCAGCCGGGCGGGGGAGGCCAGCGCGTTGGCCGCGCCGACGCACGCCAGCAGTACCGCCAGCTTCAACCCCTCGTACACCGCGAACAGCACACCCTCCAGCGCGACCGGGCCGCCGAGCCGCACCCCCTGCGCCCAGCCGGGCAGCGGCAGTTGCGGCAGCGACACCAGCACGTGCGTCCCGCCGACCGGCGAGCCGAGCAGCACCGCGAACACCAGCCGCAGGGCCAGCACCACCAGCCCGATCCGCAGGAACGCCCCGTACGACCGCGCCCACGGCGCGTCGTCCCGCCGGGCCGCCACCACGTAGCCGGCGACCGCCGCCAGGAGCAGCAGGAGCAGCGGGTTGGTGGTCCGCGAGGCGGCCGCCGCCAGACCGAGCGCCCACAGCCACCACGCGCCCGGGTGCAGACGCCGCGGCACCACCCGGGCGGGCGGGCCGCTCGGGCGGGTGGTGCCGGTGCGGGTGGGTGCGGTCACGGGGGCTTCCTGGTCGGTGGGGACGGTCCGGGTTCGGCCGGGCGCCGGGTCAGCTCCGGCGTCGGGTCAGCGTCTGCGCCGGACCTGCCACACGGCGCCGGCGGCGAGCAGCGCGACCACCGCGCCGCCGGCCAGCAGGCCGAGCGACGGGCCGCCCCCGCCGCCCGCCGCGGCGGGGGCGGCGGCCGGGCCGGAGTCGGCGGCCACCGCCTCGCCGCACCCGGCGCGCGGATAGCCGGCGATGGCGCACAGCATGCCGTTGCCGTCGTAGCGCAGCGGCGGCGCGACGGCGGCCAGTACCTCGCCCGAGGTGGCCCCGGCCGGGACGGCCGCGCAGGCGGTCCGCGGCGCGGGCGGCTGGGCGCCGTTGCCGGCGTCGGCCGCGGTGCCGAAGTCGAGGACCACGGCGACCCGCTTGCGGCCGGCCTCGGCCGGGGTGTTCGCGCAGGCGGCGGCGAAGTCGCCGGTGGCGGTGGGACGGGCGGCGTCCTGCCCGCCGTCCGGGCTGAGGGCGAACCGCCAGCCGTCCACCGACCCGTCCGGCGGTACGTAGCCGGCCGGCCCCTGCTGCTGGTACGCCCACGCCGAGCCGGACCACTTCCAGAACGACCAGTAGCGGTAGCCGGTCGCGTGCGCCGGGGTGGCGAGCGCGAGGGTCGTCAGCGTGAGGGCGGTCAGGGCGACCAGCGCGAGGGTGCACAGGGCCGCTGCCGCGCGGCCCGGACCCCGCCGCAGCGGGGCGGTCCGGGCCTGCGGCGCGGGTCCGGCGGACGGGTCGGCGGACGGGCCGGTCACTTGGTGCCGTCGCCCTCGTCGGTGACGGTGGCCGCGGCAACCGCGTCCTGGGCGGCTGCGTCGTCGGCGGTGGTGCCCGCGGCGACCGCGTCGTCGGCGGCGGTGCCCGAGGTGGCGGTGCTGTCAGAGGTAGCGGTGGTGGCCGCCGGGGCGGTCGCGGCGCGGGCGGTGCGGCGGCGGTTCAGGCTGAGCAGCAGGCCGCCGCCGACGCCGACCAGCAGGCCGACACCGATCATCCAGCCGGCCGAGAAGCCGCCGTTCTCGTCGGGCTCGGTGATGCCGGAACCGGGGGCCTTGGTGGCGTCCGGCTCACTGGCGGCCTTGGCGGCGGCCGCAGCCGGCACCTTGGCCGGCTTGGGCCCGGCGTCGATCAGCAGCTGCACCAGGTTGGTGCCGCCGAAGTTGTACGGGTCGAGCTTGGCGGCGCGGGCCACCAGCAGCAGGCTGGCGGTGGCGGCCGGGTCGGTGCCGTTCTTGCCCTGGGCGGCCCAGGCGTAGCCGTTGCCGGCCAGCCAGTCGGCGGCGCTGGCGGCCTCCTTGGGGTGGCCGGCCTGGATCAGGCTGAGCACCGCCCAGGAGGTGGCGTTGAAGTCGGGGCCGGGGGTGGCGCCCGGGGTGTCCAGCAGCAGGTGCTGCCCGCCCGCGGTGAGCTGGGCGGTCAGCCACGCGGACACCGCCTCGGCGGACGCCGCGTGCGGCACCGGCTGGCCGGCCGCGCCGTCGGCGCAGGGCAGCGCCTTGGGTGCGTCGTTCAGCCGGTTGGTGGTGGTGACCGGCAGCAGCCCGCCGGCGGCGGCCAGCGCGGCCTGCGCCGAGGCGAGGGTGTTGGCGGTGAGGGCGCCGCCGGGGGCGGGCTGGAAGGCGAAGGCGCCACGCTGCTCGGCCGGGGCCGCGCAGCCGAGCTGGAAGGTGCCCAGCCCGTCGTAGCCGCTCCTGCCCTCCTTGGTGACGCCGGACGGGTCGGTGCCGGCGGCGAGCAGCGCGGAGACGGCCAGCGCGGTGGAGTCGGCGTCGCCCGGCGTGCCCGGGTTGTAGGACCAGCTGCCGTCGGCGTTCTGGTTGGCCTTCAGCCACTCGACGGCCTTGGCGGTCTGCTCCCGGTGGCCGCCGAGGGCGGCCAGCGCCTGGACGGCCAGCGCGGTGGCGTTGGAGTCCTCGGTCTTCGGGTCGCAGGCGGTGGCGGTGTCGGCGCGGTACGAGGGCCAGCCGCCGTCGGCGCACTGCTGGCCGACCAGCCAGGCGACCGCCGAGTCGGCCGGGGTGACCTCGTTCTGCACCAGCGCGGTCAGCGCCAGCGACTGCCGCCAGACGCCGTCGAAGGACGGGTCGCCCTTGCCGTACAGGCCGGCGGGCAGCCCGGCCGGCGCGGGGCTCGCCGAGGCGGCGGGGGCGGTGGAGGTACCGGCGGTGGACGGCGAGGCCGGGGCGGTGGGGGAGGCCGAGTCGGCCAGCGCGGGGGCCGTGGCGGTGCCGGCGAGCAGCAGTCCGGCCAGGGCGGCGGCGCCCAGGCGGGCAGGGGTGATCACGTGGGATGCCTTTCGGTGAGCGGTTGCAGCGGCCCGGGTGCCCGGGCCGCCCGTAGACCACGACGGGATGGCCGCTCGCCCTCCGCCGGGCAGTCCGACTGCGCCGCCCCGGGGGGCAGCTCACGGTTGCGGGTCAGCGCCGGATTCGCACCGGCTTCCCCCGGAGCGGAGGGCGGATGAAGTTGTCGCGACCGTGAACTCTATCCGGCGGGCCGGCGCACCACGGAACTGGAACCCGTTGCAGGCGCGACGGCGCCTCAGCCCGGGGTGAGCAGGCGGGCGGCGGTGTGCAGGTCGGCGCGGACCTCCTGGAGCGAGGTCCGCCCGCACAGCCACGCCAGCAGTGTGGAGTGCCAGGTGTGCCCGATCACCCGCAGCGCGGCCTGCTGGTCGGCGGTCGGCGGGCCGCTCAGCCGGGCGGCCTCCAGGACGATCGCCGAGGTCAGCCCGGAGACCTCGTCCACCTCACTGCCGACCGAGCGGTCCGCGAAGGACAGGGCCCGCACCATCGCCTCGGCCAGCCGCGGCTCGCGCTGCAGCGCGTGGAAGGCGTTGGTCAGCGCCTCCGCCACCCGCGCCGCCGGCTCCTCACCGGTCGGCGGGTGCCGACGGACCTGTTCCTGCAGCTGGAGCAACTGCACGCGCATCACCGCGACCAGCAGGTGCACCTTGGACGGGAAGTAGCGGTACAGCGTGCCCAGCGCCACCCCGGCGTCCTCGGCCACCTCCCGCATCTGCACCGCCTCGTACCCGCCCCGGGCGGCCAGCGTGGTGGAGGCCCGCAGGATCCGGCGGCGCCGTTCGGCCTGACGCGGGGTGAGCTGCCCCTCGGGCGCGGTGGTCGAGGTCAAGGCGGCCCCCAGGTGCGGTGTTCGGACGAAGTGGTCTCACGCGGGGTCCCACGTGGCGTGAATCACCTGCCCTGGCTCAGAACGGGAAGCTACGGCCCGGTAATCTTCGAGGACTCTCGTTGTTCACTCCGCAGACGACGACGAGCCCAGCACCACCCGTGAAACGTGATCTACTTTACCGGCCGTGCCGGTCCCGGTGAGTAGGGATAAGGGGCCCAGGATGACCGCGCAGTCGCTGCCGTCACTGCGGATCGCCCTGCTGTCCTACCGGGGCGACCCGTTCTGCGGCGGGCAGGGCGTCTACGTCCGCCACCTCTCCCGCGAGCTGGCCCGCCTCGGCCACCACGTGGACGTGATCGGCGCGCAGCCGTACCCCGTGCTGGACGAGGTCGAGGGCCCCGGATCGGTCCGGCTGGTGGAGCTGCCCAGCCTCGACCTGTACCGCGCCGACGATCCCTTCCGCACCCCCGCCGCCGCCGAGTACCGCGGCGTGGTGGACGTGCTGGAGTACGCCACCATGCGCACCGGCGGCTTCCCCGAGCCGCTCACCTTCTCGCTGCGCGCCCGCCAGTACCTGGCCCGGCACAAGGGCCGCTACGACGTCGTGCACGACAACCAGACCCTCGGCTACGGCCTGCTCGGCCTGGAGCGCCACGGCTTCCCGCTGGTCACCACCGTGCACCACCCGATCACCGTGGACCGCCGCCTGGAGCTGGCGGCCGCCGGCACCTGGCTGGAGCGGCTCGGCAAGCGCCGCTGGTACGCCTTCACCCGGATGCAGAAGCGGGTCGCCCGGCGCCTCGAACACATCCTGACCGTCTCCGGCACCTCCAAGGCCGAGATCGCCGAGCAGCTGGGCGTCGCCGCGGGCGCGATCTCGGTCGTCCCGATCGGCGCCGACACCCGGCTGTGGTCGCCCGACGACACCGTCCCGGTGGTGCCGGGCCGGATCGTCACCACCTCCAGCGCCGACGTCCCGCTCAAGGGCCTGGTGTACCTGGTGGAGGCGCTCGCCAAGGTCCGCACCGAGCGCGACGCCCACCTGGTGGTGGTCGGCAAGCCGCAGCGCGAGGACGGCCCGGTCACCGAGGCCGTCCGCCGCTTCGGGCTGGAGCAGCACATCGAGTTCCGCACCGGCCTCACCGACGCCGAACTGGTCGACCTCTACCGCTCCGCCGAAGTGGCCTGCGTCCCCTCCCTGTACGAGGGCTTCTCGCTGCCCGCCGCCGAGGCGATGGCCACCGGCACCCCGCTGGTCGCCACCACCGGCGGCGCCATCCCGGAGGTCGCCGGACCCGACGGCGAGACCTGCCTCGCGGTACCCACCGCCGACGCCGGCGCGCTGGCCGGGGCGCTCGGCCGGCTGCTGGACGACCCCGAGCTGCGCGCCCGCCTCGGCGCCGCCGGACGCGAGCGGGTGCTGGCCAACTTCACCTGGCAGCGCGCCGCCGAACTGACCGCCGACCGCTACCGGGACGCCATCGCCACCGGCGCCGGGCGGCGCGCCCGCTCCGGACCGGGCTGGCGCTACGTCGCCTGACGCTCCGTCCACCCCGGGGCGGGCCGACCACCCGCCGCGGGCCGGCTCCGCCGGAACGCTCCGGACGACCGCCGGAGCGCTTCGGACAGACCGCAGGACCGTTCCGGACGGACCGCCGGAACGCTTCGGACGTACCGTCGGACGGACCGCCGGAACGCTCCGGACGTACCGTCGGACGGACCGCCGACCGACCACCGGCGGACCGGCCCGGTGGCGGACCACCCCGCAGGACCACCCTCCGCAGGACCGCAGCACCAACGAATGGGAGCCCCGCAGTGCTGACCGTCGATTTCTCCCGCTTCCCGCTCGCTCCAGGCGACCGGGTGCTCGACCTGGGCTGCGGAGGCGGCCGGCACGCCTTCGAGTGCTACCGGCGCGGCGCCAACGTGGTCGCGCTCGACCAGAACGCCGACGAGATCGCCGAGGTCCGCAAGTGGTTCGCCGCCATGGAGCAGGCCGGTGAGGCCCCGGCGGGCGCCAGCGCGGTGGCGATGGAGGGCGACGCGCTCAACCTGCCGTTCGACGACGACACCTTCGACAAGATCATCATCTCCGAGGTGATGGAGCACATCCCGGACGACAAGGGTGTGCTCGCCGAGATGGTCCGCGTGCTCAAGCCCGGCGGGCTGCTCGCGGTGACCGTCCCCCGCTACCTCCCGGAGAAGATCTGCTGGGCGCTCTCCGACGAGTACCACGAGGTCGAGGGCGGCCATATCCGGATCTACCGCGGCGACGAGCTGGTGGAGAAGGTCCGCGGCGCCGGCCTGGAGCCGTACGGCACCCACCACGCCCACGCCCTGCACTCGCCGTACTGGTGGATCAAGTGCGCGGTCGGCGTCAACAACGACAAGGCGCTGCCGGTCAAGGCCTACCACCAGCTGCTGGTCTGGGACATCGTCGGCACCCCGGTGATCAGCAAGATCACCAAGGCCGCCGAGAAGGCCCTCAACCCGGTCATCGGCAAGTCCTTCGTGGTGTACGCCTCCAAGCCGCGGACCGGCGAGTGACGGCCGCCGTCCCGGAGGCGCTGCTGCTGGACGGCGTCCTCGACGCCGCCCAGGCCGCCGCCACCGTCCGCTCGATCCTCGCCGACCAGCAGCCCGACGGAGCCATCCCGTGGTTCCGCGGCGGGCACCTCGACCCCTGGGACCACACCGAGGCCGCGATGGCCCTCGACACCGCCGGCGAACACGCCGCCGCCGAGGCCGCCTACCGCTGGCTCGCCGCCCGCCAGAACGCCGACGGCTCCTGGTACGCCGCCTACGGCTACGGTCAGGGCGGTGCCGACGGTACGGATGGAGAGGTCACCAACGCGTCGAAGGAGACCAACTTCTGCGCGTACATCGCGGTCGGCGTCTGGCACCACCACCTGTCCACCGGCGACGACGCGTTCCTGGAGTGGATCTGGCCGGTGGTCCGGCGTGCCCTGGACTTCACCGTCGGCCTGCGCCTGCCCGACGGCCCGATCGCCTGGCGCCAGGACGAGGACGGCACCGCGCCGAACGAGGCCCTGCTCACCGGCTCCTCCTCCGTCCTGCACGCGCTGCGCTGCGGCCTCGCCATCGCCGACTACCTCGAGGAGCCCCAGCCCGACTGGGAACTCGCCGCCGGCCGGCTGCGGCACGCCGTCGCCCACCACCCCGAGCGGTTCCTCGACAAGGACCGCTACTCGATGGACTGGTACTACCCCGTGCTCGGCACCGCGCTGCGCGGCGAGGCGGCGGCCCGGCGGATCGACCGCGACTGGGACCGCTTCGTGGTGCCCGGCCTCGGCGTGCGCTGCGTCAGCGACCGGCCCTGGGTCACCGGCGGGGAGAGCGCCGAACTGGCGCTGGCCCTGTGGGCGGTGGGCCAGTCCGACCGTGCGGTGCAGATCCTGCGCTGGATCCAGCACCTGCGCCACGAGGACGGCTCCTACTGGACCGGCTACGTCTTCGAGGACGACGCCATCTGGCCGGAGGAGCGCACCACCTGGACGGCCGGCGCACTGCTGCTCGCCGTCGCCGCCCTGGGCGGCGACCACGCGACGGTGGCGGTGTTCGGCGGGGAGCAGCTGCCCGCCGGGCTGGTGGTCAACGACTGCTGCTGACAGCCGTTGGCGCGGGCCGGACGCGGGCTGGTCCCGTGTCCTGCCCCGTGCCGGCGCGGGCTGGGCACGTGTGTCGGCGCGGGCTGGACGTGGGCTGGACGTGGGCCGAAGGAGAAACGGGAAGGGCGCGGAGCACGAAGCTCCGCGCCCTTCGCGCGTCCGGAGGTGTTCCGGGGTGCTGCTGTGGCGGGGTCAGCCGCGCTGGATGCCCGAGGTGTCGGCCAGCAGGCCGTGGCTGCCGTCCGGCAGCTGGGCCACCAGAGCGGCGCCGACCTGCTCGACGGCCAGGTACCAGGTACCCGGGACCAGCTCGCCGACCGGCGCACCGGCCGGGTTCTCCTTCGGCGTCAGCTGGCGCACGGCCGGGACGGCGAACCAGAACGGGGCGAACGGGGCAGCCGGAGCGGCCGGGGCCGGTGCGGGGGTCGGCACGGGCGCCGGTGCGGGGGTCGCCAGCGGGTTGTGGTCCTGCGGCTGGGCGGCGGCCGCCGCCGGGTAGCCGTAGCCGGCGGCCGGCGGCTGCTGCGCGCCGTACGGGGCCTGCGGCTGGCCCTGCTGGGCGTGGGGCTGCGCCTGCTGCGCGTGGGCCTGGGCGGGGTCGACGTGGCCCGCCTGGGCGCCCGGGTAGCCGTACTGGCCCGGCTGGCCCTGCTGACCGTACTGGTCGGGCTGACCCGGCTGGCCGGGCTGTCCGTACTGGTCGGGCTGGCCCGGCTGGGCGCCCGGGACGCCGGTGTACGGCGCGTAGCCCTGCTGCTGCGGGGTGGCGGGCTTGTCGGTCAGCAGCGGCGCCTGCAGGGCGGGCACCAGGGGACCGGCCGCCGCGGCACCGGTGAGCACCAGCAGCGCGAGGACGGCGAGCCAGGCGCCGAAGCCGTGGCTGTAGCCGGAGACGTCCGGGCCGCCGGCCAGCGACCAGACCGAGGTCCAGAGGGCGGCAACGGCGAGCGCGGTGCCCCACTGGTCCAGCCGCAGGCCGAGCACCTGGCGGTTGGCCACTGCTTCGCCCTGGAGCCGCTGGACCAGGATGAGCCCGGCCGCGATCAGGCCGAGGAGGAAGACCGAGGGCAGCACCGGGAAGAGACCGGTCGCCCAGGCGCTCGTCGAGACGCTGACGATGCCGGCATCGACGGACTGGTACGGCAGGAAGGAGGCGACGAGGAGCAGCACTGCCGCCCCGGCGACGGCGGCGTCTCCCCTGGTGAGAGCGCGCAAGTTCACTGACGTTCCCCTCGTTGGTGTGTCGTGGTCGGGGCAAAAGCCTAGGGCCAAGGCCCTGCGGAGTGCACAGCGCCCTCCGAATACGAGCATCGCGGCCTGACCGTCAGATGATCGTAAAGTGATGATCGGCCTGTCGTTCGACTGATGGTCATACGTGTCGTTCAGCCGGTCGTCAGAAAAGCGGTCAGGGAGTCGGCGATTCCCTGTGCCGCCCGCTGCCGCCACTGAGGATCCGTCATCCGCTGGGCATCGCCCGAGTTTCGCATGTTGCCGCACTCGATGAACACCTTCGGGACCCGCGACAGGTTCAGCCCGCCCAGATCGCTCCGGGTGTCCAGGCCCTGCTGGCCGATGTAGTCCGCGAACGGCTCGCCGGTCGCCGCCTTGAAGCCGTCCCGCAGCGTCACGCCCAGCTTGTGCGACGGGTCGACTATCGCGGAGGTGTCCGCCTTGCCAGCGACCACCTTGGCGGGCATGATCACGTGGAAACCGCTGGCCGAACCCGGCGCGCCGTCCCCGTGCACCGACACCGCCGCGTCCGCCTTCGCCTCGTTGCCGATCCTGGCCCGCTCGTCGATGCACGGCCCCCACGCCCGGTCGCCGTCCTGGGTGAGCACCACGGTCGCCCCGCGGTCCTGCAGGATCTGCCGCGCCCGGTGCACCACGTCCAGGGTGAAGTCCGATTCCGAGTACCCGTCGTTGGTCGAGGTGCCGGTGGTGTCGCACTCCTTGCGGCTGTTGCCGATGTCCACCTGGCGGGCGATGTCCGAGGTGTGGCGGACGTTCCCGCTGTTGTGCCCCGGGTCGAGCAGGACCGTCCGCCCGGTCAGCGGGCGCGCACCCCCCGCCGCCGAACCGCCGCCCGCGGACGGCTGCGCGGAGCCGGAAGGGGGCGCGGACACACCAGCGGACGCCCCCGGCGAGCCACTAGCGCCGCCCGCACCACCGCCGAGCCCGAGGGAGTCGACCAGATCACCCTCCCCGTACGCCGCCGACACCCGCGGCGCCGCCGTCCCGGCCGAACCGGAGCCGCTGTTCGCCAGCGCCTGCCAGCCCAGCCACCCGACCAGGCACACGGACAGCACCGCGCCTGACGACACGGCGACACGGAAGCCGCGGGAGCGGCGCGGAGGTTCGGTGAACGGGTCGTCGGACTGGGCGTCAGCGGTGCGGGGCGTCACGGGTGATTCAGATCCTGTCCCAGGTGCGAGGTGCCAGGTTGTAGGCACCGGCGATCGGCTTCCACTTTTCCACGAAGTCCTTCTTCGACTGCGTGGCCTTCGGGTTGAGGTCGTTGGCACGGGTGAGGTCGGGGGTGGTCGGCGCCGTCGAACCGGAACAACCCTGGCTGCTCACCGTCCGCGCCCACGCCGCGTACGCGCGGTCGATGTCGCCGGACTGCTGCCACGCCGTCCGCAGCATCGCCACCGCGTCCGCCCCGCCCGGGACGTCGCCCACCTGGAGGGAAGCCAGGTCGGAGATCAACTGGTCGCGCTGCTTGGCCCCGGTGTCGAACACCTCGGCCGCGCTGTCGATCTCCGCCTTCGCCGGGCAGCTGCGCACCTTCGCCACCGCACTGCCGATCGGCGCCTTGGCGTTCTCCCCGCGGGTCAGCAGGTCGTCCAGCGCCTTCGCCTGCGGCGCGGCGTTCGGACCGGCCGCACCGGAGCTGCCGGCCGCCGACGCCGACGCCGACGCGCTCGGCGCCGCCGCCGGGTCGCTCGCCCCACCGCCCGCGCCCGCGGCGGGCGCCGACTGCTGCGGGGCGGCGGGCGTTGCCGGCTTTGCCTGGTCCGAGGAGGGCGAGCCACTGGAATTGCGCACCGCGAACACCACACCCACACCGATCAGCAGCGCGAGCACCACGCCGGCCGCGACCAGCAGCGGCATCCGGTTGCGGCGGGGCTTCTCCTCGTCGCCGTACGGGTCGGCGAGGTCGGAGTCGTAGTCGTACTGGGGGCGCGGCTGCGGCTGGTACGCCTGGCCGGCGAAGCCGCCGGCGGGCGCGCCGGGGGCGGGGCCGGGGCCGGGGCCGAAGTTGGGGCCGTGGTGGGGAACGGGGCCTTGGCCGCCTGGGCCCGGGCCTGGGCCTGGGCCGAAGGGGGGAGCGTCCGGGAAGAGGCCGGGGCCCGGGGGCGGGGTGGGGGTGGAGCTCGGAGGTCCGAACGGCGGGGCGGCGGGGGCGGCGTGGGGCACGAAGGCGTTCGGGTCGGCCCGGTTTGCCGGGTCGGCGGGGGCGAACGGTGAAGGCGGCGGGGAGTGCCGGTACTGCTGCTGGTGCGGTGGCTGCTGCGCGGCCTGCTGCGACGGCTGTTCGGTGAACGGGCCGACCAGGGTGGGCTGGGAGGTGGCGGGGCTCGTCGGTCCGGTGGTGGCGGCCGCGCCGGGTGCGCCGGCTGCGCTGTGAGCGGCGAACGGGCCGGCGGGTGCCGGGAACGGGTTGGCCGGTGCGACCGGGTTCGCCGTGTCCGTCGAGCCTCCGGGCGGAGTGGGCGTCGCAGGCGGGAAGGGAGTCGCAGGCGGGAAGGGAGTCGCCGAAGCCGGTGAACCCGGGTGTCCGGGGGCATACGGCTGCGCGGGCGGTCCGGGCTGCGCGGTCTGTACGGGGGCCGGGAAGGCGCCGGGGCCGCCCGGCTGAGCCGGGGCGGTCGGCTGGGCGCCGGGCGGGAACGGGCTGGCGGCGCCGGGCTGGGCGGGGCCGCCCGGGGCGGGGAAGGGGCTGGCCGGCGCGGGTCCGCCCGGTGCGGTCGGCGGCGCGAAGGTGCCAGGTGCCGGGGCGACCTGCCCGGACGGCGCGAACGGGCCCGCCGGCGTGGCGGGACCGCCTGCGGTACCAGGAGCCGGGAACCCGCCTGTGGGCGCCGGTGCGCCCTCTGTCTGCGGGGTACCGGCCGGCGCCGTCCGACTGCTGCTGGGCCACTTCGAGGCCCTGGGCGCGCCAGGGGCATTCGGAGCGGTCGGAGCGCCGTCCGCAGGGAACGACCCGCCCGGGGGTGCCGGTGCACCCGGAGCGGCGGGACCACCCGGCGTACCGGGGGCCGTAAAGGGCGAGGCCGTGCCCGGCGGTTGCGGGAACGGGGAGGCGCCGCCCGTACCGGGCGGGGCCGGTGCACCAGGTGCACCAGGTGGCGCGGGTGGCGCGGGTTGTGCGGGTGGTACGGGGAAGGACGCGCCGGCCGCGGGGGCCGGGGGCTGCGCAGCACCGGTCGCATCCGGTGCGCGCCGCACCCAGCCGCCCGCGCCGCCCCGGGCGGTCGGATCCCAGACCGCCGGGGCCGTGTTGTCCTGTTCCGTCATTCCCTGCCCTCGCCCCCGCAGAGTGTCGATCCGTGCCCGTGCGAGCCGAATCGGTGTGCTCAGCTGTTCGGCTGCCGCCGACACCGTACCGGGCGCGGGCATGCCGATCCACGGCGGTACCGGAGGGTGCCGCCGTGTGGGACGACGTTAGAGCATGGGTGATCGTGCCCGCAGGAGGCTTGGGCGGCCCGCGTGATCAGCCGCCGATTCGGCGCAGAACCCGCAGCGAACCGGTCACCGAGACCTCCTCGAAGCCCTCGGCGAGGGCCCGCTGGTGAACCCGGTACGGGGCCTGGCCGCCGTCGGCGGGGTCCGGGAAGACGTCGTGGATCACCAGCACGCCGTCCGTGGCGAGGTGCGGAACCCAGCCCTCGTAGTCGCCGGTGGCGTGCTCGTCGGTGTGGCCGCCGTCGATGAACACCAGCGCCAGCTGTCCGCCCCACACCGCCGCGACCTGAGGCGACCGGCCGATTAGCGCGATCACGTGGTCCTCCAGGCCCGCCGCGTGCAGCGTGCGGCGGAAGGTCGGCAGGGTGTCCATCAGCCCGACCTCGGGGTCGACCAGCGTCGGGTCGTGGTACTCCCAGCCCGGCTGCTGCTCCTCGGAACCGCGGTGGTGGTCGACCGTCAGCGCCACCGTCCCGGTCCGCCGGGCGGCGTCGGCGAGCAGGATCGCCGAGCGCCCGCAGTAGGTGCCGATCTCCAGGAGGGGCAGCCCGGTCCGCTCGGCGGCGTCGACGGCGGCCGCGTACAGGGCCAGTCCCTCGTCCACCGGCATGAAGCCGGTCGCACCCTCGAACGAGGCGAGCACCTCGGGCGCCGGGACGGTGGCGGCGGCCGTCTCACGGAGGTCGGTCATCTGCGGTACTCCCTGCTGGCGGTGCGGGTGCGGGTGCGGCGCGGGTGCGTGCAGGCGCGGGCGGCTGCGCGTGGGTCGGACCCTACTGGATGGTAGCTCCGGCCCGCGGCGCCACCCCGGCGGTCAGCCCACCCCCATCGACCTGGCGATACGCTCCCGGTGCGGCGCCAGTTCCGCGTCGATCGCTGCCCGCTGCGCGGTGTCGACCCGGACGGCCGGCTCGCCGGCGGGACGTCCTGCGAGCAGTCGGATCCGCAGGTGCGTCGGCGGGTGCGAGAGGTCGACCGAACCCTGCTGCCGTTCCGAGAGGCGCAGCAGGCGCTCGCACTCTCCCTGCGGCACCGAGGCGAGCTGCTCCGCGAGCTCGTCCCAGAAGGTGCCGGTGGGGATCGGGTGGCGGCCGTTCCCGCGTCCGTGACGGGCCGGCGGAATCGCGCGCCGACGGCCGGCGACCGTCGCCACGGTCCGGTCCAGCAGCAGGACCTCCAGCAGCGCGGACGCATCGGCGGGGGAGGCGACCCGGGCTGCGATCAGGTCGGCCCGGTACTCGGCGAGCTGTCCCGTACGGGTGGTGAGAACGTCGAGTGCGGTGAGTAGCGCGTACGCGATCAGGTTGACCGTCCGCAGGAGGATCCGGGCGATCGCCTCCACGCCCACCATGTGGCGGTGCAGTCGGTCCGCCGCGTGCGGGCGCGTCAGTTCGCACCACTCCTCCAGCGCCACCAGCGCGGACCGCAGCCAGATGCCGCGCCGCTGGTCGTGGTTGACGTCGTGCCCGAACTCGTGGGCGAGCAGGGCGACCCGCTGCCGGTCGGTCAGCCCGTACCAGAGCGGCAGGCCGAGGACGAGCCTGCTGCGACGCCGCAGTCCCGCCCTGCCGAAGCCGGCGTTGAACGATTCGTCCAGCTGGATCGTGTCGACGGGCCGGGCACCCACCGCGTCCGCCACCCGGTCGGCGAGCGCGTACAGCGCCGGTGACTCGGTGCGGGTGAGGGCGGCGGTGTGCTTGAGGTGCAGACGGCCAAGGCGCGGACGCAGCAGGACGGAGACCACCAGTCCGATCACGCCGATCGCCCGCAGGGGCCAACTGCCGCTCAGGAGCCCGGCCACCGAGCCGACCAGTACGGCGGCCGTGGTCAGGTGGACCAGTCCGGCCAGAACGACGGCGCCCAGCCAGGAGGCGTCGCGGTGCGACGGCTTGCCCTCGACCGCCATCGCGTACACGTGCTCGGTACGGACCCGTACGGCGCGTTCGCGGGACTCGGTCCTGCGGGCCCGGCGGGCGGCCCGGCGTCGGGCACCGGCGGAGCGGGCCTCCGGGGTGCGCTGCGGATCGGTCAGGTTCCATTCGCAGGCCGGGCACCAGGCGCGGAAGCGGGGGTCGGCGACGATCGGGGCGTCGCAGTCGGGGCAGCGGGAGGTCGCCGGTGGTGTGGCCGGCTGTGGTGTGGGCGGCTGTGGTGTGGGCGGCCGCGGTGCGGGTGGCTGTGGCCCGGCTGACGGTGCGGTCGGTGCGGTCGGTGCGCAGGTCGGGGCAGGGCTCGCCGGGTCGGCGGTGGACGTCATGGGCGCGCATCCTGCCATCGGCCGTCCGGCGAGCGACAGCGGGTGCCCGAACATCGAGGGCGCGGTACGAGGCCGGGTTCTCGGCGGGAGCGGGATGCGCTATACATGGACGGTCCGGTAGTAGAACGCGTTCTAGAACCGCTCGGGAGCAGCCTCATGCGCGCAGCGATCCTGCACGAGACCGGCCAGGACAAGCTGGAGGTCCGTGACGACGTCGAGGCCGTCGGCTTCGGACCGGGCAAGGTCAGGGTCCGGCTGCGGGCGACCAGCCTCTGCCACTCCGACCTCTCGGCGATGGCCGGCATCATGCCGCAGCCCGCCCCCTTCGTCCCCGGACACGAGGGTGCGGGCGACGTGGTCGCGGTCGGCGAGGGTGTGACCTCCGTCGCCGAGGGCGACCGGGTGGTGCTCTGCTGGATGCCGCCCTGCGGCGTGTGCGGGCACTGCCGCCACGGCCAGTCCCACCTGTGCGTCGCGAGCCTCCGCCGGCTGTCCACCCCGAGCTTCCGGCTCGGCGCGGCGACCGACGCCTTCGGCTTCTACAGCACCGGCACCTTCGCCGAGGAGGTCGTGGTCGCCGCCGACAGCGTCATCCCCGTGCCGGCCGACATGCCGTACGAGGTGGCCGCGCTGATCGGCTGCGGTGTGACGACCGGTGTGGGCGCCGCGGTCAACACCGCACAGGTGCAGCCGGGTTCGTCGGTCGCGGTGATCGGGGCCGGCGGCGTCGGCATCGCGGCCGTCCAGGGCGCGCGGATCTGCGGCGCCGCGCGGATCACCGTCGTCGACCCGGTCGCCTCCCGGCGGGAACGCTCCCTCGCCTTCGGCGCCACCGACGCCGTCGCACCCGAGGAACTCAAGGCCACCAGCCGGGGACTGGACGGCGGCGGCTTCGACTACGTCTTCGAGGCGGTCGGCCGCTCGGCGACCGTGCGCGCCGCGTACGACGCGGCGCGGCGGGGTGGTGCGGTGGTGGTGATCGGTGCCGGCGCCAAGGACGACCAGGTGTCGTTCAGCATGGCGGAGCTTTTCTTCAACGAGAAGCGGGTCCTGCCGTCGTTCTACGGCGGTGGCGATGTGCGGCGGACCTCTGGGCGGGTGATCGACCTCTGGCGGGCGGGCCGGCTGGACCTCGACTCGATGATCACGCACCGGCTGCCGCTGGAGGGGGTCAACGAGGCGATCGCGCAGATGCGGAGTGGTGAGGCGTTGCGGACTGTGCTGACACTTGGGTGATTTTGTCAGCTGTCATTTGCTTGCTGATGGCTGATTGCTGCTGCCTGTTGGTCGGCCGCTGATGGCTGTTCGCGGGTTGTCGTCGGCCGACTGCTGACGGCTGATATCCGACAGCTGATATCCGGCCGCTGAGAGTCGACTGCCGAAAGTCGACCGCTGAAAGTCGACCGCCGAAAGCTGATAGTCGAAAGCCAACGGCCTGCAGCCGACAGCGGACCGCTGAAATCCGACCGCCGAAAGCGGCGCGGCCACCGTCGGGCGACGAACGCCCTCCGGTGGCCGCGGTCAGCTGTGCTCCGCCTTCGCTCAGCGGCGGTGGCGGCCGTGCGGGTCGCCTTCGGCACTGTCGTCGGCAGCGGTCACACCCCGGTGCCGACCGTGCCCGGTGCCCTCGGCGGCCTCGTCGGCGCCGGGCGCGGCGTGGTCGTGCTCGGTGGTGTCGTTGAGGGTGTCGGCCATCTCGTTCTGTCTTCTCCGTGCGAGGTTCGGGTACTGCGCGGGATCGGCCCAGGCCGTGACCCGCGCGGGTCACGATAACGGCCGAAACAGCCACGAGCCTACCGAGCCACTTACCGGTGCGTCCGGCCACCACGACGGTTCGCTCACGTTTCGTCCGACGCTCTCTGACGGTCCGGGCGGAAGCCGGTCAGGTGGGTCGGCCGGTGCGCAGGAAGCCGGCGAGCAGCTCGTGCAGCACCGCGGCCCCCTCCTCGGCGAGGACCTCGTGTCCAGCGCCGACCGCCTCCACGTACCGGAAGTCGGCGCCCTCGGTTCGGCCGAGCCGCAGCAACTCATGGCGCAGTGTGCGGGATTGCCCGACCGGCACGACTTCGTCGCGGTCTCCGTGCACCACCAGCAGCGGCGTGGTGAGGCGGTGGGCGAGTTGGAGCACGTCGCGCGGGCCGCGGGCGTCGTCGATCGGCTGGTCGCCACCGAGTCTGCTGGTCAACCCGCGGACGGGGGCGGCGGCTTCGGCGTGCAGTCGGGCGCCGGACAGGAACGGGGCGACCACCGCGCAGCGCGCCACCTGTTCGGCGGGGGCGTGGGCGGCGGCGAGCAGGGCGAGGAACGCGCCGTAGCTGACACCGAACAGCGCGGGCGGCTCCAGTCCGAGCGCCGAGCGCTGGCCGGCCACCCCGTCGATGAGGGCGAGCACGTCGTCCAGGTCGGGCCCGCCCCAGGCGCCGCGGATGGCCATCGCGTACTCGGGGCCGTATCCGGTGGAGCCACGCTGGTTGGGGGCGAGCACCGCCAGGCCCTCGGCAGCCATCCGCTGCAGCGCGGGGTCGAACTCCAGCCTCCAGGCGTCCGCCGGACCGCCGTGCAGGGCGATCACCAGGTGCGGGGTCGCGAGCCAGGTGTCGCCGCCGTACACCACGGACTCGATCGGGCCGGCCGGGCCGGCGAGTTCGAGGCTCTGGGCAGGGCGCCAGCGTCCGCCGTCGCCCGGTGCCGTGCTGCCGTCGATCCGCCAGCCGAGCGGACCACCGGGTCCGGGCCGGGCCGGGGCGGCCCACGGCGCCGGGTGGTCCCGGCCGATGCCGAGGTGGCCGCCGGTCAGGTGGTGACCCCCGGTGAGGTGGTGGCTCCCGGTGAGCGGTGCCAGCTGGAGCGGCAGCGGTACGGCGCTGGGAACGGCGGCAGGGCTCTGGCCGAGCAGGGTGTCGACGTCCAGGGTGGCCAGGGCGGCCGGATGGTCGGGCGCGGAGTACGGCATCCGCAGGCCCGCCGCCGACCAGTGGCCGATCGCGCCGAGCCGGCCGGGCGGCACCGGCAGCGGGTCGAGTCGTCCGCCGCTGGGTTGCCAGATGGCGAGCGAGGTTCCTGCGCCGTGGTCGAGCTGCACGGCCACTCGCGGTTCGGCCGTGCCGTCGCCGGGAGCCAGCGCGACCGGCCGCAGCAGCACGCCGGCGATGTGCAGGCACTCCGGGAACCGGACCGGTTCGCTGCCGCCGAGCAGACCCCAGCCGAGCCGGTCGATGCCCGGGGCGTCGGAGCGCACCATGCCGAACCGGGTCTCCGGGTCGAACAGCACCAAGCGGTCGTTGCTGTGCTCGCCGATCTCCAGTAGCGGGGTGACCCGGCCGAGTTGGAGGTCGAGCACGAGGGTCTTGACCCCGTCGGGGGTGACCCGGTCGAGGGCCAGCAACCGGCCGGCGGTGTCCAGCCAGACTCCGCCGCCGTACAGCCCGGGGAGTTCGGCGACCTCGGTCATCGCACGGTTGTCCGGGTGCACCAGCCATACGGTGGTGGCCGGGCGGGAGTCGGTCCCGAGCGCCACGGCCACCGGGCTGCGGGTGCCGGTGACGCGGGGGACCGGCAGCAGTCGGAGTCCGGGGAGCCGGAGCGTGGCCAGGGTCAGCTCGGTGACCGCAGCCGGTGCCGGTGCCGGTGCCGAGGTCGGGTGGTTGACGGTGGTGGCCAGTGCGGCGGGGTCCGATGCGGTGCCGGGTCCGCCGTTCGGATCCCGAGCGGCGTCGGAATCGTCAGCGGACGTGCTGTCGGGCACGGTGCCGAGCAGCGCGAGGGTGTGTCGGTCGGCGTCGTGCCGACAGACCAGGACGCGGCCGTCGGGCAGCGCGACCAGCTGCGACCTCAGGCTCTCGGCCCGGCCGCCGGGCAGCGGTAGCGCTGTCGCGGTGGCGGGCGCGTCGGCCGGCAGGCGCCAACTCTCCACGTACCAGCCGCCGTCCGCGCCTGCGGCGAGGCAGGCGGCGTGGGATCCGTCGGTGGCGAAGGTGAAGCTCAGCCGGCGCAGTGCCCGGGCGGTGGTCCGCGTCGCGGTGTTCATCGACTCGCCTCCGCTGTTGCCAGTGCCCCGATGTCCCCGACGTTCGGGGCCTGCGCCGGGCCGTTCGCCTTGCGGGCCGCCACGGCCGGGCCGTCCACACCGTGTGCCACGGCCAAGAGGCCGCCCGAACCGCCCGCCCGAGCCGGGCCGCCTGCAACACCTGTCGGCACCGGGCCGTCCACGGCTCCCGCCGACACCGGACTGCCCGCGTCGTTCGCCTGGTCCGTCCCGGACGGACCGCCCGGGACGGACCAGGCGAACGACGCGCGGACCCGGTCGAGACTCCAGCGGTGGTCGGCGCGCTCGGCGCGCAGTCCGAGGATCGCGGGAGCCAGTCGGCGGGCCGTGCCGCCGTCCCGCGCGGCGAGGGAGAGCCAGCGGCCGAGCCGTTCGGCGACCGGGCGGGCGTGGGGCAGGTCGTCGGCCAGCAGTGGGTCGTGGCCGGTGGCGAGCAGGAAGAACAGCCCGCCGAGGGCGTACAGGTCGGTGCTGAACAGGGCCCGGCCGACCCGGTGCGGGCCGGTGTGCTCGGGCGCCCGGTATCCGGGGGTGCCGACCGAACCGGCCACCGTACCGGCGGGCACGGCCAGTTCGAGGTCGACCAGGCGAAGCCCGCCGTCGGGGGTCACCAGGACGGTGTCGGGGGAGAGGTCGCGCAGCACCAGGCCGCGAGCGTGGACCCGCTCCACCAGTCCCACCAGCCCGGACGCCAGCGGCGCGGCCTCCTCCCACGCGGCATCCGGCCCGCCGTTGCCCCGCTGCCTTCCGGCGCCGAGTTGCCTGAGAGTTCCCCGCTGCCGAGCTGCGACCCAGTTGCCCAGCGTCCGACCCGGCACCCGCTCCAGCACCAGGAAGAGGGAGTCGTACTGCTCGATCAGCCCGAGCAGGCGGGGCGTCAGCCCCTCGCCGTCGAGGCGGCGCAACAGTTCGGCCTCGCGCCGTAACGAGGTGCGGGCATCGGCTGCGGACCGTCCGGCGTCGGGGTGGGCGCGGGCGTGCTTGATCACCACCTCGGCGCCGGTGGCGGTGTCCCGGCCCAGGAACACGCCGCCCTCGGCGCTGTGGCGTACGGCCGCCGTCACCGCGTACCTGCCCCCCGGCAGGACGTCCGACGGCCGTCGCGGCGCCCCCACCACCGACCGCTCGGTCGGCCGGACCACTGGACGCACGGCCGGTCGCATCGGCACGCCCGACGTCACAGCGGACGTACCGGACGTACCGGTGTGACCGGCCGACGGTGCGACCGGGCCGGTCGACCCCCTCCCCTCGACGGGGTCGACCGCCCACGGCGGACGGTGGCGGCCCGGCGCTCCGTCCTGCGCGTCCTCGGCGCGCCCGGCGAAGGCGCCGAACCGGTAGTGCACCCGGCTGCCCGGTCGGTACGGCCGACCCGAGCGGACCACCGGGCCGGGCAGGCCCAGGGTTGCCCGGTGGAGTTCCGCTGCGAGCCGGCGGAATTGCTCCTCGTCCTCCGGATACACCGTGATGAATGTGTCGGCTGCGCCGCGTGCGTCGTTCCGGGAACTGATTTCCCGGAGCCGGTTCAGGTCCGCCGCGAACCTGAATGCGCACGGATCGCCGGCGATCGCGGCGGAGACCGCGGTGAGCACCTCCGCGGCCACCGGGGCGGCCGCACTCACGTGGAGCCGCCACCCGTGGGTCACGGGCTCCCGGCCGGGCGGCCGGACCGTGCACCAGAAACCGTCGACCACGACCCCCCAGCCGCTGCCGCCTTCCTCGGTCCTGCTGCCGGCCACGGCCGCCCGCACCACCTCCACCAACGTGCCGTCCCCACCCGGCCCGTCGTCGACCGACCCGGTCCCCCCGGCCGGACGCAGTGGTGTGCCCGCCCCCATCTGCTCACACCCCTTCGTGTGCCTGCCCGTTTCCGAATCCGTCGGTGGAAGTTCACGAGAGCCTCGGCCTCGCCGCCGTTCCGCCCATTCGATCGGCGGGCGGAATTCGGCGGGCGCCCCTATTTCTCCGACCCCTGGCCGGGGCAACTCTCGTTCGCAGGACTGAAGTTACTTTCGTGAAGGGTGTGACTCAACATCGGAGGGGTCACTTCACTCGTAAGGGTGATCCAGATTCGTTTTCGAATGCGTGCGGCCTCGGGGGTGTGGCCCGCGTCGTGCCCGGAACGGCACCGGAACGGCCCGGAACGACCGGGAACGGACCGGGGCGGCCCAGGTGGACGGGTCCCGTTGCGGCGCTCGGCCGGCGGAGCGCGCCGATCCGCGCCGGTTGACGTGCAGCTGTGCGGGCGGCCGGAACGGGCCGGGGCCCGCCACGCGGTAGTCTCGACAGGTGCCGAAACTGTCCGACGTCATCGCCGTGCTCGAAGAGATCTATCCGCCGCAGTGGGCGGAGTCCTGGGATGCCGTCGGCCTGGTCTGTGGAGACCCGGACGCCGAGACCGCCAAGGTGCTGTTCGCCGTCGACCCCGTCCAGTCCGTCGTCGACGAGGCCGTGGCGTGGGGCGCGGACCTGCTGGTCACCCACCACCCGCTCTACCTGCGGGGCACCACCTCGGTCGCCGCGACCGGCTTCAAGGGCCGCGTCGTGCACACCCTGATCCGCAACGGTGTCGCGCTGCACGTCGCGCACACCAACGCCGACCACGCCCACCCCGGAGTCTCCGACGCCCTCGCCGAGGCGGTCGGCCTGCGCGTCACCGGGCCGATCATCCCCGACCCGACCGACCCCACCGGTCGCCGCGGCTCCGGCCGGATCGGCCTGCTGGAGCCACCGATCACGCTCGCCTCGTTCGCCGCCAAGGTCGCCGACGGCCTGCCCGCCACCGCCACCGGGGTCCGGGTGTCCGGCGACCCCGACCGGCTGATCAGCCGGGTCGCCGTGGCCGGCGGTTCCGGTGACAGCTTCTTCGCCGAGGTCCGGGCCGCCGGTGTGGACGCCTACGTCACCGCCGACCTGCGCCACCACCCCGCCTCCGAGGCCACCGAGGCGGCCCCGGTCGCCCTGGTCGACGCCGCGCACTGGGCCACCGAGTGGCCCTGGCTCAACCTGGCCGACCGCGCGCTGACCGAGGTCGCCACCGAGCGCGGCTGGCAGCTGGAGACCCGCGTCTCCACCCTCGTCACCGACCCGTGGACGGCGCACGCGCCGATGCCGTACACCCCGCCGAAGCCGCACAGCTCTACGCCGCACAGCCCGACGCCGTTCGACCCGACGCCGGCCGCCCCCTGAGGCCGTACCGGCCACCGATGCCCTCCGGCGCCCCGGCGCCGAACCGATTCACACAGGAGTCCTCCGCTTGAACGCCGCGCCCGCCGACCAGATCCGCCTGCTCGACCTGCAGGCCTTCGACTCCCGCCTGGACCAGCTGGCCCACAAGCGCCGCACCCTGCCCGAGCACGCCGAGATCGAGAAGGTCGGCGCCGACCACACCGCGCTCAAGGACCTGGTGATCGCCGCCCAGGCGCAGCTCGGTGACACCACCCGCGAGCTCACCAAGGCCGAGCAGGACGTGGACCAGGTCCGCACCCGGGCCGCCCGCAACCAGCAGCGGATGGACTCCGGCGCGGTCACCTCGCCCAAGGACCTGGAGAACCTGCAGCACGAGAACGCGTCGCTCGCCAAGCGCCAGTCCGACCTGGAGGACGTCGTCCTCGAGGTCATGGAGCGCCTGGAGTCCTCGCAGACCCGGGTCACCGAGCTGACCGCCCGCCTGGAGCACTCCTCGGTCGTCCTCACGGAGGCCGAGGGCCGCCGCGACGCGAAGTTCGCCGAACTCGACACCGAGGTCGACAAGGTCAAGCGCGACCGCGAGGCCGTCGCCGCCGTCATCCCGGCCGACCTGATGAAGGTCTACCTGCGCCTGCGCGAGCAGCAGGGCGGCGTCGGCGCGGCCCGCCTCTACCAGCGCCGCTGCGAGGGCTGCCGCACCGAGTTCTCCATCACCGAGTTCAACGCGATCAAGGCGGAGCCCACCGACAAGGTGCTGCGCTGCGAGAACTGCGGCCGGATCCTCGTCCGCACCGGCGAGTCGGGCGTCTGACCCGATGGCCGGCCGCTTCATCGTCGAAGCCGACGGCGGCTCCCGGGGCAACCCGGGGCCGGCCGGCTACGGCGCGGTGGTCCGCGACGGCGACACCGGCCAGATCCTGGTCGAGGCAGCCGAGTTCATCGGCCGCGCCACCAACAACGTCGCCGAGTACCGCGGTCTGATCGCCGGCCTCAAGGCCGCCCGCGACCTCGACCCCGGTGCCACCGTCGACGTCCGGATGGACTCCAAGCTGGTCGTCGAGCAGATGTCCGGGCGCTGGAAGGTCAAGCACCCCGACATGCAGCCGCTCGCCGCCGAGGCGCGCACCATCCTGCCGCGCGGCCAGGTCAGCTACACCTGGATCCCGCGCGAACGGAACAAGGACGCCGACCGGCTCGCCAACGAGGCCATGGACGCAGGCAAGCGCGGCGAGCAGTGGCAGCCCAGGGCCCGCCCTGCCGCCACCGCCACCGGTCCGGAGACGGTCGCCGACGAACCGCTGCCCGCCGCCCCGGCCCCCCGGGCCGGCTGGGCCGCCGCCGCGGACCTCGGCACCCCGACCACCCTCGTCCTGCTCCGCCACGGCGAGACCGCGCTGACGCCGCAGAAGCGCTTCTCCGGCAGCAACGGCAGCGACCCCGCACTCTCCGAGAAGGGCAGCTGGCAGGCCGAACGCGCCGCCGAGGCGCTCGCCGCCCGCGGCACCGTCCAGGCCGTGGTCGCCTCGCCGATGCTGCGCACCCGGCAGACCGCCGAGGCCGTCGCCGTCCGGCTGGGCCTGGAGGTCCGGATCGAGGACGGCCTGCGCGAACTCGACTTCGGCGACTGGGAGGGCCTCACCTTCGCCGAGGTCATGGAACGCCACCCGGACGACCTCAACGCCTGGCTCGCCTCACCCAAGGCCAAGCCCACCGGCAGCAGCGAGTCCCTCACCACCCTCGCCCACCGGGTCGGCGTCGCCCGCGACAAGATCCTCGCCCGGTACGCCGGCAAGACCGTGCTGGTGGTCTCGCACGTCAGCCCGATCAAGACCCTGGTCCGGCTGGCGCTCGGCGCCCCGCCCGACACGGTCCACCGGATGGAGCTCAGCGCCGCCTCGCTCTGCGCCGTCCAGTACTACGCGGACGGCAACGCCTCGCTGCGGCTGCTCAACGACACCGGTCACCTGCGCTGACACGGCCGTGCCCCCGGTCGCAGTTCCTGCTGCGACCGGGGGCACGGTGCTTTCGCCGTTGTGGTGCTGTGCCGTGTGTCGTGTGCCGTTGTCCTGCCGAGCGCGGCGGCGCGTCCGTGCCGGTTGAGGCCGTCGGCGTCAGTGGATCTCCGCCACCACCACGTCGAGCTGCCACGGCTTGCGCGCCGTCCCTTCGGCCGAGACCTCCACCCGGTGGCCCAACGCCGTCAGCGCGTCCACCAGTTCACCCGGCGACGCCGGCTCGGCGTCCGCGTTCAGCAGATCGCGCACCAGCCGGCCCTTGGTCGCCTTGTTGAAGTGGCTCACCACCGAGCGCTTCAGCTCCCCGTTCACCTCGCGCTCGTGCAGCACCCGCACGGTCGCCGTACGGGCCGCCACCGCACCGGCCGGCTTCCACGCCGCGGCGTACGCCGAACTGCGCAGGTCCAGCACCAGCCCGTCGCCTGCCACCTCGGGCAGCACGCTGTCCATCGCGCGGCGCCAGTACGTGCCGAGCGCGCCCAGCGGAGGCAGCTTCACCCCCATCGAGCAGCGGTACGGCGGGATCCGGTCACCGATCCGCACGGCACCCCACAAGCCCGAGAACACCAGCAGCGACCGTTCGGCGCGCGCGTACGCCGCCTCATCCAGCTTGGCCAGGCCGAGGTTGTCGAACAGCACCCCGGTGTACACCTCACCAGCCGGCAGCGCCCCCGTCTGCCGCAGCCCGGCGTTCTTCGCCACCTCGCCGCGCAGACCCGGGCTCAGTCCGAGCACCTCGGCCGCCCGGTCCTCGTCGCCCGCGCACAGATCGACCAACGCCTCCAGGACCGCGGCACGCGCCCCGGTCAGGCCCGGCAGCGACAGCGCGTCCAGCTCCATCGGGGCACCGGCCTCCGGAGCGGTCTTCCCCTCCGACGGCGGCAACAGCACCAGCACGGCGAACCCCTCAACAATCTGTGGCAAGCGAACCCGGCCACCCTACCGGGCCCGGCCCACCGACCCACCGCGTGACCTCGGCCCACGGCCCGGCCCACCCCGGTCCAAGGCCACGGCTCCCGGCCCGGCGGGGACGGCCGCGCGGACGTGTTCGGGTTCCGTGTCCACGTGCCGTCCCGCCGTCGGCTGCCGTCCCGCCCCGGGGGTCTCCTCAGCGCCCGCGGACCGCGACCACCGCCGCACCGGCGCCGAGCGCCACACACAGCGGCGAGTAGTAGCGCCGGTCCAGCCGCCGGAACCGGTCGCTGCGCTCGTCCCGGTCGCGGCGCCCGCCCCGGTCGCGGCCTGCCAGTGCCGGACCGCCCAGACCGCGGGCCACCAGCACCCCGCCGACCGTCCCCGCGCCGACGGCCCGCAGCCAGGCCGGACCCGTCGCGGGCAGCACCCCGGCCCGCGCACCGACCAGGTACGAGGCCGCACCGAGCAGCCCCGCCACGCCGAGGCAGAGCGCCGGACCGGGCAGCTGCTCCTCGCCGACCCCGACCACCGCGTCCGCGAAGTCCGCCCTGGTCTTCAGCGGCCACGGCGAGCGCGCCCACACCGCGTGCAGGCCGCCGATCCCCGCCAGCGCCGCGGACACCGCCCCACCCGTCACCCGGATCGCCCCCGAGGCCGTCCGCACCACCTCGGGCCCCCGCGCCCCCGCCGCCAGCGCCGTCGTCACACCCGTAACGTCCGCACCACGTACCGCATGTGCCACTGTCGTACCGTGCATGGCCATCGTGTTCCCCCTCGATCGGTCAAACTCCGTGCGCCACAGCCGCCTTACGGCCTGCCCAGCGCGCTGATCACGCTACTCCGCCTTACGCTGCGTCCATGCCGCGCCGACACCTGAGCGTCAAAGCCGCCGAGACCGCGAGAATCAACACCGAGCTCGCCGATCTGCGCGGCCGCCTGGAGATCCGCACCGAGTGGAAGCCCGAGGTGCTGGCGGAGGCCGACCGCGCGGCGGCACTGCCCCGGCTGCCCGACTTCGACGCCACCGACCTGGCGCTGTTCACGCTCGACCCGCCCGGCTCCCGCGACCTCGACCAGGCCATGCACCTGGCCCGGCGGGACGGCGGCTACCGCGTCCACTACGCCATCGCCGACGTCGCGGCGTTCGTCAGCCCGGCCGGTGCGATCGACACCGAGGCCGCCCGCAGGATCCAGACGCTCTACTTCCCGGACGGCAACGTGCCGCTCCACCCGTCCCGGATCTCCGAGGGCGCCGCCAGCCTGCTGCCCGGTGAACTCCGTCCGGCGCTGCTCTGGCAGATCGACCTGGACGCCGACGGCGACGTGGTCCTCGCCGACGTGCGCCGGGCCCAGGTCCGCTCACGTCGGCGGCTCGACTACGCGGGCGTCCAGCAGGCCGTCGACTCCGGCGGCGCGGACGAGCAACTCTCCCTCCTCGCCGAGATCGGCACGCTCCGCGAGGCCCGGGAACAGGCCCGCGGCGGCGTCAGCCTGCCGATCCCGGAGCAGGAGGTGGAGGCCGTCGACGGCGGCTACCGGCTCGTCTACCGGGCCCCGCGCCCGGCGGACGGCTGGAACGCCCAGATCTCCCTGCTCACCGGCATGGCCGCCGCCGAACTGATGCTCGACGCCGGAATCGGCCTGCTCCGCACCCTCCCCGCCGCGCCCGACTCCGCGTACGCCAGGCTGCGGCGGGTCGCCGACGCCCTGCACATCGATTGGCCGGACGACCTGCCGTACCCCGCGCTGATCCGGACCCTCGACCCGGCCCGGACCGCCGACGCCGCCTTCCTCAACGAGTGCACCGGACTGCTCCGCGGCGCCGGCTACCACGCCTTCGACACCTCCCGCGGTGTCCCGCCGCCCGCCGACCCCGGGCACGCCGCCCTCGCCGCCCCGTACGCCCACTGCACCGCACCTCTGCGCCGGCTCGGTGACCGGTACGCGCAGGAGATCTGCGCCGCCGTCGCCGGCGGGACCGACGTCCCGGCGTGGGTACGGGAGGCCCTGCCCGCGGTGGCGGGACTGATGGAGAGCGGGGACCGCCGCGCCCGGGAGGTCGAACGGGCCTGCGTCGACCTGATCGAGGCGGAGGTCCTGCGCGGACGGGAGGGCGAGGACTTCGAGGCGGTGGTGATCGACCTCGACGAGCGCAGGCCCACCGTGGGCACGGTGCAGCTGACCGAGCCGGCCGTGGTGGCCAAGTGCGACGGCCCGGCCGGCCTCCCGCTCGGCGAACGCATCCGCGTCCGCCTCACCGTCGCCGACCCGGCCACCCGAACGGTGCGCTTCGCC
The DNA here is from genome assembly GCF_024172095.1 of Kitasatospora cinereorecta. Classification (GTDB taxonomy): domain Bacteria; phylum Actinomycetota; class Actinomycetes; order Streptomycetales; family Streptomycetaceae; genus Kitasatospora; species Kitasatospora cinereorecta. Next base: position 1,230,940 of record NZ_JAMZDX010000003.1, read on the forward strand.
CACTGAGCCCCTCCCGCCACCGTTCCACCGTCGCTCCTCCGGCAATCGGCTCTGGCGGCAATCGGCCCCGCCCGGCCGTCGGACCTGCCCAGCCGTCGGACCTCCCCGGGCTCCGGGCGGCCGTTCGATTCCCCGGTGCGATGATCGACGGGTGAGCACGCAGCCGACCCCGCAGGAAACACCCGGCGCACCGGACCGCCCCCGCCGAATGCTGATCCTGGCGATCTGCTGCCTCAGCCTGTTCATCGTCGGCCTTGACAACACCGTGGTGAACGTCGCCCTCCCCGCGATCCGGCGCGACCTCGGTGCCCCCGCCTCCGGACTGCAGTGGATCATCGACGCCTACACCCTGGTGCTGGCCTCCCTGCTGATCCTCTCCGGCTCGGTCGCCGACCGGATCGGGCGCCGCCGCGTGTTCCAGACCGGCCTGGTGGTGTTCGTCCTCGGCTCGCTGCTGTGCAGCCTCTCGCCGAGCCTCGGCTGGCTGATCGGCTTCCGCGCGCTCCAGGCCGTCGGCGGCTCGATGCTCAACCCGGTGGCGATGTCGATCATCACCACCACCTTCACCGACCGGCGCGAACGGGCCCAGGCGATCGGCATCTGGGGAGGCGTGGTCGGCATCAGCATGGCGCTCGGACCGCTGATCGGCGGCTTCCTGGTCGACAGCGCCGGCTGGCCCGCCGTCTTCCTGATCAACATCCCGGTCGGCCTCGCCGCCTGCGCCCTCACCTCCCGGTACGTCCCCGAGTCACGGGCCCCACGCCCCCGCCGCCTCGACCCCGTCGGCCAGGTGCTGATGGTTGTGCTGCTCGGCTGCGGCACCGGGGCCATCATCGAGGGCCCGGGCTACGGCTGGACCTCGCCGCTGATCCTCACCCTGATCGTGCTCGCGCTCGCCGCCCTGATCTGCTTCCCGCTCTGGGAGCGCCGGGTGGCCGAGCCGCTGATCGACCCCCGGTTCTTCCGCAGCGTGCCGTTCACCGGTGCCACCGTCACTGCTGTCTGCGCCTTCGCCTCGCTCGGCGGCTTCCTCTTCCTCAACACCCTCTACCTGCAGGAGGTCCGTCACTTCAGCCCGGTCCAGGCCGGACTCTGGACCCTCCCGATGGCCGGCCTGACCCTCGTCATGGCACCGATCTCCGGACGGATCGTCGGCCACCGCGGTCCCCGGTTGCCCCTGGTGGTGGCCGGCCTGGGCATGACCGCCAGCGGACTCCTGCTCACCCGGCTCGCCGACGACTCGTCCTCCGCGCTGCTGCTGACCGCCTACGCGCTCTTCGGCCTCGGCTTCGGCCTGGTCAACGCGCCGATCACCAACTCCGCGGTGTCCGGAATGCCGCTGGCCCAGGCCGGTGTCGCGGCCGCCGTCGCCTCCACCAGCCGCCAGATCGGCCAGTCGCTCGGCGTTGCCGTGATCGGCACGGTCGTCACGGCGTCCGCCGCTGCCTCGGCCGTCGCCGCCGGCGGGGGCTTCGCGGCCGCTACCCACGCCGGCTGGTGGATCGTCACCGGCCTCGGCCTGACCGTGCTGGTGCTCGGCTTCCTCACCACCACCCCGTGGGCCACCGCCACCGCGGCCCGCGTCGCTGCCTGCTTCGACTCCGGCCCCGGCTCGGGGCCGGGCGGCGTGCGGGGAGCCCCCGCCGAGCGGCTACGATGACCAGTACGGCGGACGAGCCGGCCGGGCGGTCGCGTCGGGCTCCCCAGGGAGCTCGCCGAGGAACGTCCGGGCTCCACAGAGCAGGGTGGTGGGTAACGCCCACCCGGGGTGACCCGCGGGACAGTGCCACAGAAAACAGACCGCCTGGGGCTTCGGCCTCAGGTAAGGGTGAAACGGTGGTGTAAGAGACCACCAGCGACCGAGGTGACTCGGCCGGCTCGGTAAACCCCACTCGGAGCAAGGTCAAGATCGGTGCCCTCGGGTGCCGTGCGCGGATGTTCGAGGGCTGCTCGCCCGAGTCCGCGGGTAGACCGCACGAGGCTGTCGGCAACGGCAGCCCTAGATGGATGGCCGCCTCCCCGGGCGCCGCAAGGCTCCCGGGAGACAGAACCCGGCGTACAGGCCTGCTCGTCCGCCGCTACCAGCGGCTTTGTGCCGAAAGGGCCTCTGACCTGCGTCGGAGGCCCTTTCCCACCGCATGGCATGCCACCGACGCGTCGCTCGCCGCCGCCCGGCTCACGGTGACCGCGGTTGGTGCGGAGACGTCGCCGAGCTGCGGCGACCACTCCTCCGCGCCGGCCTCAGACCGCACTCCGACGGGTTTGGCCGGTTGCCTGTGCTGCCGAGCCCGGCCGCTGCGGGCGATCGTCGGGGAGGTCATGGCCGTGACTGTTCGCCCGGACCAGGCTCGCGTACCGGCCTCCCTGAGCCAGCAGATCAGTGTGCGTGCCCGACTCGACGATCCTGCCCTGCTCAAGGACGACGATCCGGTCGGCGTCGCGTACGGTCGACAGCCGATGGGCGATGGTGATCGTCGTGCGTCCGCGGGACAGCGTGTCCAGTGCGCGCTGTACGGCGCTCTCGGTGCGCGTGTCCAACGCGCTGGTGGCCTCGTCCAGCACCAGGACGGGCGGATTGCGCAGCATGGTGCGCGCGATTGCCAACCGCTGCTTCTCGCCGCCGGAGAAGCGGTAGCCGCGCTCTCCGACAATGGTGTCGTAGCCCTGCGGGAGGCTTTCGATCAGCTCGTGGATTTGCGCCGAGCGTGCCGCGGCCACCAGGTCACCGTCGCTTGCTCCCGGCTTGGCGAAGCGTAGGTTGTCCGCCACCGTGGTGTGGAACAGATGGGTCTCCTGAGCGACCACGCCGACCGTACCGGCGAGGGTCGCGAGGCTCAGGTCCCGGATATCCACGCCGTCGATGGTGATCCGGCCTCCGGTCGGGTCGTACAGCCTCGGCAGGAGATAGCCGAGCGTGGTCTTGCCCGCCCCGGTCGTACCGACGACCGCGAGATGGCTCCCGGCCGGCAGTTCGAAGTCGATACCGCGCAGGACCGGCCCCACCGAATCCGAGTAGGAGAAATCGACCTGCTCGAACCTGACCTGCCCGCGCGCCCGCGGAAGACCGACCGGCTCTTTGGGCTCCGCGACATCGACGGTCAGATCCAGGTACTCGAAGACGCGGTCGAAGAGCACCAGGGAACTCTGGATACTGATGCCGGTCTGCAGCAGGGTGACCACCGGCCCGAACAGGCCTTGCTGGAGAGAGGTGAAAGCGATCAGGGTGCCGATGGATATGGTCGGGCGGCCGTGATCCCCCACGACCCCCGCAGTCCAGTAGAGCGCTATCGGCATCGCGGCCATGATGATCGAGATGGTGGACTGCCGCCATCGTCCGGCCATGGTGGAGCGGACTGTCAGGTCCGCGAGCGAGCGGGAGTGGCCCGCGAACTCATTGACGAGGGTGTCCGTCCGGCCCATCGTCCGGCCCAGCAGAAACCCGCTGACGGACAACGACTCCTCGATGAGGCTGTACATCACCGCGAGCAGATTCTGCTTCTGCAGGATGATCTCGCGCCGCTCGGCTCCGACCTTGCGACTGATCCAGCCGAACAGCGGGAGCACCGCGAGGGATACTGCGGTCAGTTGCCAATCCAGGGAGAACATCGCCACCAGCGTGGCGATCACCGTGGTGGAACTGGCGACGATCGTGGTGGCTGTGCCGGTCACGGTCGACTGCATGGCTCCGATGTCGTTGGCGATCCTGGACTGCACCTCGCCCGTGCGGGTGGCCGTGAAGAAGGACAGGGACATGCGCTGAAGATGGGTGTAGACCGCGTTCCGCAGATCGTCCATCACCCGCTGCCCCAACGTGACGGAGAGGTAGGCCTGGAGTACGCCGAGCGCGGTGCTGACCACTACGAGCCCGAGCATGCCCGTCGCCAGCGCGGTCAGCAGGCCGGACCTGCCCTGGGGCAGTGCGACGTCGAGGATCTCACGGAGCAGGAACGGTGGCACGATGGCGGTCAACGAGCCCGCCGCAACCAACAGCAGTACCACGGCCAGGCGACCCCAGTAGGGCACGAACAGTCGCAAGACCCTGCTCGGTGCCACGTGCTGCATGGACTGCACGCCCTCCGGATTCGTGTTCAAGGCACCTGTCCCCTTCGTTCCTGCGTCGACCGCTTCGGATGCACCCGTGTGCCCCGCAGTCCCTGAGGCTGCGGGGCACGGGTCGGCCTACTGCTCGGGGCCGTCGCTGCGCCGGCAGCGCACGGCCCGGACGGGCTCCGCCGTACGGTTCAGCCGCACGTGAGGAAGCCCTCGCGGACCAGCGTCTGCACGAGCACCAGGCAACCCGGCTGGTCCAGGCCGCCGGTGATCGAAGCGGCGGTGAAGCCGGACTCGCCGCTCTCGGTCACGTACCTGACCTCGTCCGCCACGTGAATCGGGAGCTGGACCGTCTTGTTGTGGAACTCCAGCTCGACGAGATCCTCGGTGAGAGTCATCCCCCAGCGCAGGCCCGGCCGGCGGCGCACCGTGGTGCCGGGGCCCAGCTGCGGCAGGTTCTCCAGGTCGGTCAGATGACCGCGCAGCTCCGGCTGGCTGATGGAAATCGCGCGCTTGAGCGACTTGGCGGTCATCTCCTGGGGCGAAAGCCTGGCAGCGAGAACCTCGACCAACTCGGCCAGAGTCTCCTCCGTCCGACGCTGGAGTTCCTTGTCGTTGGCGAAACCGATCGGCAGGCCGGTGCGGAAGCGTTCGTCCTCGTCGATCACCTGGCGCACGGCGTCCTGGAGCACACCGGGTACCAGTACCGGGTGGATCCCGATGGTGAGATGCAGCGACGCGGTGTCGGTGGAGGTCGGGGCATGGATGGTGCCGCGCGGCAGGTAGAGCAGGCTGCCCGGCCGGAGGTCGATTTCCTGCTCGACCTCCGGTACGTCCCTGGAGTGCTCGTACTTCTGGCTCTCCAACGGCAGCGCGTACGGCGCCCCGTAGAGCCGCCACCGCTTCGTGCCGTGCGCCTGAAGAATGATCACGTCGTGGGTGTCGTAGTGCGGATTGAATCCACGCGCCTGTCCGGGGGGTGTGAGGTACACGTTCACCTGGAACCTGGCGTTGACCTCTGCGCTCATGGCCGAGGTCAGGAGCCTCAGCGGCTCCCAGCGGCGTTCCAGGGAGTTCAGCACGACGGTCGAGCCGGACCGGTAGCGCTCGTACAGCGCTTCGAGCCGGTTGACGTCCCTGTTCCGCCCGTAGGCACCGCCCAGTTCGGACATCGGGGTTTCCTGGCCCTCGACGACCACCCGGATGTTTCCGAAATCCGGACCGGACTGAGTGAGCAGGAGGTCGACGTCGTCGAGGGTAAGGAGATCTTCGAAGTGCCGGGGGTCATCTCTCGGAACGTGCAGCGGCTGCCGCTCCCAGTATTCGCCCTGAAACGTCGACAGGTCGGTCGGATGAATAAGTCCGCGGGGCGCACGACGACAATGTCGGCCGGCTCAAGAGTCTTCGCCACGTCCATCCCTTTCTGTTGATTTACCTTCCCCCATGATGAACAGGTACGCACCTGGCCAGCATTGACCTTTCAGTGCTTCGAAAGATTCTCCGGGGGCGATCGTTCGATCAATGTGATCGAAGCACAAGGGCGCAGTCCTGTCATCGCTAATTAACCGGAGCCCGGTCCGGCAGAACTGGGCAGTAGCTGACATCGCGGCAGCTCAGTGATGGTTTCAACAAGCGGAATAAACCGCTCCATGGATATTGGAGTGATCCATGTCACAGTCGATTCGCGGATTCATTCCCTCTGTGTAAGTGCGAGTATTCTGTCCGTTTTGGCGGATGTCTCAAATGGCTGGCACGACTGGGTTGTGACTCCTTCCCTGGAGGCCCGGCCACTGATCGAGGTGACAGCTTCGAGGGTCCCCGCCATGCAGCTCTCGGCGTTCCGAACAGCCCGGTGAAGCTGCGACCAGACGCCCGATCTGGACCATTCCGTGAATCTGCGGTGCGCGGTCTGCCAGGACACGTCGAAGACCGGGGGCAGCTGCCGCCAACTGCATCTGCTGGCGGCCACGAACACGATCGCGGCAAGCACCTCACGGTCTCCCGCACGTCGCCTACCGCCGCCCTGCGGACGCGCCGGCCGTTCAGGCAGGACGTTCTGCGTCATCTCCCACAATTCGTCAGGCACCAGAAGTTCAACGATCCCCAACGCGCACCTGCCGATCAGCGGGTACCAATCGAGACACGGCTCCCCGTCGAATTTCAGTAGTGAAGAACTCTTTGTCCGCTTCGCCCCTGCCCGGCGCGCGCCCCGGGCGACCGCCCGCTGCGCCATGGCCGGCCGAAGCTCACACGTCGCGGCGGTGGATACCGACGGTGGCGGCGCCGAGCGCGACCGCCGGGTAGAGGAGGATCGTGGCCCAGGCGGCGGCGCGGCTGGGGGCGAGCACATCTGCGCGTCCGGTGGTCAGGCGCCGGATCGCGATGTCCGGCATGGCCTGATGCACGTGGAGCATCCAGCCGTGGTCGCCGTGCAGGAACTGCGACAGCAGAAAGAGCAGCACGAAGCAGCCGGTGATCGCCACGGCACTTTGGCGGAGCAGGGTGGCCAGCGCCAGCCCGAGGAGGGACACGGCGCTGAGGTAGACGGCGACGGCTCCGATACTCCCGAGCGCTTCGGGTTCGGCGATCGACACCCCGAAGTGGTGAGGGGCATAGGTCAGCTGGCCGATCACGAAAGCGGTCGCAGCCGTCCCGAGCCCGACGGTGAAGGTGGCCAGGCCGAGTACGGTCGCCTTCGCGGCCAGCACGGCGCGCCGCGCAGGCATGGCCGTGAACGTCGTCCGGATGAGTCCACTGGAGTACTCACTACCGATGGCGAGAACGCCGGTCACGGCGAACGCCAGGTGGGCGAACGCGAATCCCCGGAAGGGCGCGTGGAGGGCGTCGAAACCTGCCTGCTGTGCGGGTGTCCACTCGTTCCAGCCCTGGGCGTCGGTATGAGCACTGAGGGCGGTGATCAGGAGGGTCGCAAAAACGCCTCCGAGGCAGATCAGGTACACCGGCCGAAGTGACCTCAGCTTGATCCACTCTGCGGCGAGCATGTCCTGCGCGCGGCGCCAGGCCGGCCCCGGCTCATCGGTGGCGACGGAGTACAAGCGGACGGGCGGGGCTGTTGTCACTGGCTGTGTGTCCTCTCCGGGTACGACGTCGGCTCGTCGGGCATGGCGCCGTCCTGGCCAGTGGTGAGCTGCATGAAGGCTTCCTCCAGCGTGGTGGCACGCGGCGTCAGTTCATGGACCGGAATACCGGAGTCGAGCGCGAGGTCGCCGATGCGGGCGGCCGTCAACCCGGCGACCTCGACCACCTCGCCGACTCCGCTCCGGACGGTTCCCCCGGCGGCGGTGAGGGCCCGGCCGAGTTCCTCCGCGCGCGGGCTCCGCACGAGAACGGACCGTCCGGCAGCACTCGAAGTGAGGTCCGCCATGGCCGTATCGGCGATCAGCCGGCCCTTGCCGATGACGATCAGGTGATCAGCGGTGTGTTCCATCTCGCTCATGACGTGGCTGGAGACCAGAACTGTCCGGCCTTCGGCCGCGAGCCGCCCGAACAACTCCCTGATCCACCGGATTCCCTCCGGGTCGAGACCGTTGATGGGCTCGTCGAAGATGAGGACCGGCGGATCTCCCAGCAGCGCCGCGGCAATACCGAGCCGTTGCTTCATTCCGAGGGAGTAGCCGCCCACTCTCCTGTGTGCCGCCGGCCCCAACCCCACTTCCTCCAGCAGGGCGGCGGCGCGGCTCCTGGCGATGCGGTTGCTGCGGGCGAGCGCTGCCAGATGCTGCAACCCGCTGCGGCCGGCGGGGAGCGCGGTGGCGTCCAGGAGCACCCCTACCTGATGCAGCGGGTGCCGCAGGCTGCGGTAGGGGCGACCGGCGACGGTGGCGGTACCGGCCGTCGGCTTGTCGAGACCGACAACCAGCCGCAGCGTGGTGGACTTGCCGGCACCGTTGGGGCCGAGGAACCCCGTCACCCGATGCGGCAGTACGTCGAAGGAGAGCTGATCGACGGCGACAGTGCCGCCGTAATGTTTCGTCAGCTCGGCGATTCTGATCACGCTGGTCCTCTGTCTGCTGGGAGTCGTCCTGGTGGCTGCCTCCGATCGTGCCGCCGTCACCCCTGTGCGCGCGTCGGGCAGAGGAGGGAGAGGTCGACCTGTCTCGGGACAGATCCGCGGCGCTCGCCTATGTCCCGGGACAGAGGCCGTATCCAGGTCTTGAGGCAGAGTCGCGGGCCGAACCCCTGGGATAGCGTTCACACCGTGGACCAACAACTGCAGCCCCCGTTGACCAGACGCCTGACGCGCGATCATCTGATCGCCATCGACGCTCTGGTGGCAGTGGTGGTCGGGACGGTCACGGCCATGAGCACCGTGCTGACGCACCCGCGAACGCAGGCCCCGATCTGGCTCGCTGCGGCGCTGGTCGGATGCCTGGCCGGTGGAATCGCGCTGCGAAGGACGTACCCCTTCACGGCCCTGATCCTGGCCACGACCGCCGCACCCATGATGGTCTACCTGCGATTCCTGGGATTCGCCCCCATGGCCGTCGCACTCGTGCTCTACACCGTCGCACTGGAGAAGGCCGGACGGACGGCTGTCATCGCATTGGCGGCGACGCTGCTCGCCTCACTGGCATCGACCGGTGTCGTCCAACAGCAGCTGGGGCACCCGTTCTTCGACCCGCTCCGGCTGAGCGAACCCCTGCTGATCCCGCTCGCCGGCTGGATGGCGGGCTGGGCGACAGCACACGGGCGGGCGTACAACCGCGGACTGCAGGCACAGGCGGAAGCCCGGGCCGAGATGCAGTTGGCCCAGGCGCGGCGGACAATCGTCGAGGAGCGCATGCGGATCGCCCGGGAGTTGCACGATGTCGTGGCCCACGGCATGAGCATCATCGCCGTCCAGGCCGGCGTCGGAAATCATGTGAGTGCCACTCAGCCCGCCGAGGCGGCCAAGGCTCTGGCCGCGATCGAGACGACGAGCCGTTCCACCCTGTGGGAGCTGCGCTCACTGCTCGGCGTGCTGCGCGACGGCGCTCCGGCCGAGTTGCTCCCTGGCGGCCTGGCCGACTTGAGTACGCTCATCGCACAGACGAAGCAGGCGGCTGTGGACGTGGAGCTGACTGTCGAAGGAACTCCGCGGGAGCTACCACACGGCATCGATCTCGCGGCCTACCGGATCGTGCAGGAGGCGCTGACCAACGTGGTCAGACACGCTCGGACGGACCGGGCGCTTGTGCAGATCGACTACGCGCAGGACACGCTCGGGATCACGGTGACGGACGAAGGCATCGGGTGCGCCGACACGACGAGTTCGACCGGCCATGGCCTGGTCGGCATGCGCGAGCGGGCCGCACTCTACGGTGGTGACATCACCATCGGCGGCCGGACACCCGGCGGATTCCGCGTGGCAGTGCGCCTTCCGACCAGGCCGGACACCCGTGCGGCGAGCGAGCGCTGGACCCGGCCTGCGGCCGAGGCAACGAGGGTGAAGCAATGACTAGGGTGAAGTAATGACGAGGGTGAAGCAATGACGAGGGTGAAGCAATGACGATTCGAGTGGTCGTCGCCGACGACGAAGCACTCGTCCGGACAGGGTTCACGGTTCTGGTCAACTCCGCGCCCGATCTCGAAGTGGTGGGAGAGGCCCGGACGGGCGAGGAGGCCGTCCAAGTCATTCGCAGGACCCGGCCCGATGTCGCGCTCATGGATATCCGGATGCCTCTCCTCAACGGGATCGAGGCCACCCGGCACCTGCTCACCGGTGCCGACCCGGTCGGTGTCCGGGTCCTGATGCTCACCACCTTCGACCTCGACGAGTATGCCTTCGAGGCCCTCCGGGCGGGCGCCAGCGGCTTCCTCCTGAAGGACACTCTGCCGACCGAGCTCCTCGCCGCGATCCACGTGGTGGCGGCCGGTGACGCGTTGCTGTCTCCCGGAGTCACCCGCCGGCTGATCGAGGAGTACCTTCGCCGCCCGGTCAGCGCGGAACAGGTGTCCCGGCGGCTCGAGATGGTGACCTCGCGCGAGGGCGAGGTTCTCCAGCTGATCGCGAACGGCCGCTCCAACGCGGAGATCGCCGACGAACTCGGTGTCGGCATCGGTACCGTCAAAACACATGTCAGCCGACTGCTGACCAAGCTGGGTGCCCGCGATCGCGCACAACTGGTCATCGCTGCCTACGAGGGCGGCCTGATGACTTGGCCCCGATTCCGCAGTGCTCCGGCCGGATAGCACCGTGCAGGTCGGCCCGGCGGTCGAGCTGGCCGGGGGCGACCGGCACACGGTGGCCCGCTGTGTGCAGATGCGCGTGGCGGGGCAGGCCCCCGAGGCCCGCCAGCACCGGGACCGGGCGATCGACGACTACCTGCTGTGCCCGGCGTACAGGCCTGCTCGTCCGCCGCCCCACCTCCGCCAGACCGTGCACGCGGTCCGGCATGGGCCTCCCGGTGTGCGATGTTCCGCCGATGTCCCGTCCTTTCCGGCGTTCGGCGTTCGGCGGCCGGCGGCTCGGCTGCCTGGTTGCCTGGTTGGCGGCCGGTCGACAGGGGCCGGCTGGCCGGTCGAGTCGGTACGGGTCTGGCAGCTGCCGATGGTGCACTTGGTGGCCGAGGTCAGCCGAGGTAGCCAGGGGTGTGGAGCATCGCGGTGGTGCCCTCGCGGCGGGCTCGGATGCCGTGGGAGAGCCGTCGAGCGGCGTATTCGTGAAGTCGGCCCATGGCCTCCTCGACCGTGAAGAAGCCGTAGTCGGATACCTCCTCCATCTGGAGCCTCATCGGGGTGTCGCCGGGAATGGTGCCGCCGTCGAACATGAAGTGGACCGCGGGGTGCGCGTGGTAACCCTGGTCCGGGATCGGATCGCGCCACTCGACGACCAGCAGGCGGATGCTTCCCATGGCGATGCGCAGCCCGGTTTCTTCCCGCAGCTCGCGGACGGCGCACTCGGCAGGGTTCTCGCCGTGGTCGATCACGCCGCCCGGGTAGAGCCAGGTGGGGCGGTAGGTCGGTTTCAGCAGCAGCACCCGTCCGTCCGGATCCGTCAGCAGCAAGCTGGAACCGGCGTACGCCCTCACCATGCGAGCCAGCCATTCCTGCTGAGGCAGCGATGCAGTTGTCACGAGTGCCCTCTCCTGGGGGGTCATCTGCTCGCCCCCACAGGGGAGATTCTGGGTCAGTCCTCCTTCAGGCAGCGGTATTTGGGGGTGGAATGTACTCGAACGAGTGGCGGCGGGAGGGGGTGTGCGCGGGAGGGGGTGTGCAAGGGTGCGTGTCGGGTTCAGCGGAGAAGTCGGCGCTCCTTGGCGGTGGCGACTGCGCCGGATCGGGTGTCGACGCCCAGCTTGGCGTAGATCCGGCCGAGGTGGGTCTTGACGGTGGCTTCGCTGATGAAAAGGGCCCGGGCGATCTCCCGGTTGCCCAGGCCCTGGCCCAGCTGGTCCAGGATGTCCTGTTCCCGTTCGGTCAGCTGCGGCGCCGGTGTCCGCATCTGGGCCATCACCCGGGAGGCGATCGGCGGGGAGAGCGCCGGTCTGCCGAGCGCGGCCGAGTGGATCGCGGCGAAGAGTTCCTCGGGTCGCTCCGCCTTGAGCAGATAGCCCGTGGCGCCGGCGCCGATCGCCCGGGTGATGTCGGCGTCCGTGTCGTAGGTGGTCAGGACGAGCACATGGGTGGCGCCGGGCGCCGCGACGATCCGCCGGGTGGCTTCGACTCCGTCCATGCCCTCGCCCAGCTGCAGGTCCATCAGGACGACATCCGGCCGGAGCCGGGCCGCCAGTGTGATGGCTTCCTCGCCGGTGCTCGCCTCGCCCACTACCTCGATGCCCGGCGCGCTCGCGAGGAGCGCGAGCAGCCCGGCCCGTACGACGGCGTGATCGTCGCAGACGAGCAGGCGGACCGGGTCGTCGTCGTTCATCGGTGCTCCAGCGAGATCGGCTCGGCCGGGGAGGGGCGCCCACCGGGTGTGCTCGGTGCGGTTGGTGCGGTCGGGGTGCTGCGAGAGCTCGGTCTTCGGTCCGGCGTTCGTGGCGCCGGCGCGCCGGGGCTTGCGAGCGGCACCGCCGCCGAAACGACCGTGCCCTCGCCCAGGGCGGACTCGACGGTCAGGTTGCCGCCGAGCTGTCGGAGCCGGGCCCGCATGGCCGGCAGGCCGTGGCCGCGGCTCTCGGTCGGCGCGCCGGTCTGTTCGTCCGCCGGTGTGTCCTGTTCGGCGAGTGCCGGGGTGGGTTTCCCATGGGTCGGCCCGGACTCCGGGGGTGCGAAGCCGCAGCCGTCGTCGGCGATGTCGAGGACGACCTGGTCACCGAGGAAGGAGAGTGTGATGGCGGCGGTGGAGGCGCCGGCGTGCTCGCGGACGTTGGCGAGTGCGCCTTGGGCGATTCGCAGCAGCGCGGACTCGGTGGCGGTGGGCATCGCCATCGGCGCGCCGTCGAGGTGGAACCGGACGGGCAGGCCGCTCTCGGTGGCCTCGCGTTCGGACAGGGCCTGCAGGGCGGCGTCCAGGCTGCCCTGCTCGGCGAGGTCGGCCGGGGTCAGGTCATGAACGAACCGGCGCGCCTCGGCGAGATTGCGAGCGGCGATCGAGGTGGCCGTCCGGACGTGGCCGCGGGCGGTGGCGGGGTCGCTCTCCCAGGTGCGGTCGGCCGCCTGGAGCAGCATCTGCTGGCTGGAGAGGCCCTGAGCCAAGGTGTCGTGGATCTCCGCCGAGAGTCGTTCTCGCTCCGCCAGAGCCCCGGCGCGTCGCTCGGTGGCGGCCAGCGCCCGCCTGGTGGTGATCAGGTCGACGATCAGGGCGCGCTGCCGCGCACTTTGTCGCTCCATGTAGAGGAAGACCGCCGTGGCCAGCGCGGCGACGGCGGGCGGGAGCAGCGGGAGCGTCGGGTCGAAGCCATCGGCCAACCGGAGCTCGGCGAGCACGACCAGGGCGGTCAGCGCTGTGACGAGCGGGATGGCCGTCCGGGCCGGCAGTGCCCTGAGCACGGTGTAGATCAGTGGGACGGCGCACCAGGCGAAGCTGGGAGCCATCAGCACCAGAACGGCCCAGAGCGCCAGCAGCCCGGCCAGCCATGCGGGGCGGCGCTCGGCCCGCCCGCGGAGGTGCACCCCGGCCAGGGCGGCGGTCGCTCCGATCACCCACGGAGTGAGTGCGCTGTGGAGGTGGTGGTCGAAGTAGCGGATCAGGGAGGTGCCGAGCAGGAGCAGGAAGGCCAACCGCATGACGGCGGCGAGCCAGCCCGCGTCGGGGTCGGCGGCCGGGGGCAGGGGGCGACGCATCCGTCCACCACCTCTCTGGGGTCTCGTCGTGGGCCTCATGTGCTCGCACGTGAGGCCCACGAGTGTTGCTTGCTCGCATGCGGGCGCGGGGCCCTGTCGGGTGTCGGTCGGCGTCGGGCCGCAACCGGCCGGTGGCGTGGGCCGAGGCCGTGAGAGCACCGGACACCTCGATGGTCGAAGCCTCCGTTGGAATCGTGGCTCGTCACAAGGTCGCGCACATCCACCGATCGGCTGACACGCCTGTCATCCATGATGCCTGCGCGCCCGAGCCGGTCCGTCGATCCGCAGCCGGGGTGGTCGGGCGGAGGATCGATTTCGAGCGGGAGCCGCCAAGCTTCCGCAGCCGATCGCCGCTGGATACCCGGCCGACCCGAGCCCTACGGGGCGGGTCCACGGCCGGGCTCGGCAAGCCGATCCGCAGACGAGACCGATCCGCTTCGATCCGAGCAGGAGCTTTCGTATGAAGAAGATGAGCACCCGGGCCCGCGTGCTGACCGGTGCGGTTGCCGTGGCGATGGTGGGCGCCGGTGCCGTCGGGGCCGTTTCCGCCAACGCCGAGCCGGCCAACGCGCCCGCTGCCGTCAAGGCGGACGCTGCGAAGAACAACACGGTGGAGACCAGCCACCTCACCATCGACGCTGCCACCCGGGCTGCCGAGGCCGCGCTTGGCGCTGCCGAGCAGGCAGGCCAGCACGTCTCGGTCGCCGTGGTCGACCGCAACGGCAACACCGTGGTCACCCTCCGCAGTGACGGCGCCGGCCCGCAGTCGTACGACTCTGCCCAGCGGAAGGCCTTCACCGCCGTGTCGTGGAACGCTCCGACCTCCGAGCTGGCCAAGCGTCTGGCCCAGACCCCCAACCTGAAGGACATACCGGGCACGCTGTTCCTGGGCGGTGGCGCCCCGGTTCAGCTCAAGGGCGCCCCGATCGCAGGCATCGGGGTCGCCGGTGCCCCCAGCGGTGACCTCGACGAGCAGTTCGCCCAGGTCGGCGCGGCTGCCCTGGCGAAGTAGGCCCGGGATGCGGCAGGGCCCGCTCGACATGAGCGGGCCCTGCCGGAACGGGAGGCGCCAGTGGCGTCGCTCGCTTGCGGTTCAGTCCTGGCGATAGACGCAGAGCGCCCAGATCACGAAGCTGTCCAGTGCCACCACGATGAGTGACCAGAAGGGGTAGTACGGCAGCCAGAGGAAGCTGCTGATGATGCTCAGGGAGACGACGAAGATGCCCGCGATCCGTGCCCAGGTAGCGCCGCGCATGAGCCCGAAGCCGACCACGGCCACCAGCAGACCGATGATCAGGTGGATCCAGCCCCAGCCGGTCAGGTCGAACCGGAAGACGTACCGGTGGGTGGAGACGAACACGTCGTCCTTGGCGATGGCCATGATGCCCTGGAAGAGCTCCAGGATTCCGTTGATCATCATCACTACGCCGGCGAAGAGCACCAGGCCGGGGACCCACTCGCTCTGGCCCGAACTCGGTGGGGCGGCAGTCGGGCGCGGCGAGGGAGGAGGCGTGGCGGTAGGGCCGGCTGATGTGCTCATGGGCGCTCCTAGGCCGTTGATCCTTACGCCTCGACAGTCAGCCCCGCCGTTCAACGGTGCAATCGGACAAGTCCGTTCGGGCGACTCGCCTGCACCCGCGCCGGATCGCCCACCGGACACGCACTGTGTTTACTGGTCGCAGCCCGTATCGACGGGTGTACGTCGCCGGGTCGAGGGAGGTCCGCCAGCGGTGACCGACACCCCATGGCAGCGGCTGCCGACTCCCATCCGCTTGTTGCTGGAGGGCACCCCGGCGGGCATCGGCGTGCTCGACACCGAGCTGCGATACCTCTACGTCAACCCGGCGCTCGCCCGGATGAACGGCGTGCTTGCCGAGGAACACCTCGGTCGGACGATCGCCGAGCTGCTGCCGGGGATCGATGCCCAGGAAGAAGTCCTCAGGGCGGTGCTCGCCGACGGTCGCCCCCGCGAGGTCACGTCCAGCGGCCACACCCAGGCTGCGTCGCCGCTCGCCCGCCGCTACTGGCACGGCGCCTACCACCGGCTGGAGCAGGGCGGCCGCACCACCGGCCTGGTCGGGATCGTGCTGGAGGTGACTGCTTCCCGCCAGCAGCAGCACGAATTGGAGCAGGCCCGCAACCGCCTCGCCCTGCTGGACGGCGCCGCGACGAGGATCGGCACCACCCTGGACATGGACACCACCTGCGGTGAGCTCGCCGATTTCCTGATCCCGCAACTCGCCGACGCGGCCACGGTCGAAGTGCTGCCTCACCCGGACAGCCACCACGCCCGGCCACGACCCGGGGGATCGCTCAGACTCCGCCGCGCGGCGATGGCTGCTCGCCCCGATCTGATCGAACAGGTCAGAGTGCTGGGCCCGCAGGGGGAGTACGTCGACTACCAGCCCGGATCGACCATCCCCCGCTGCCTGGCCAGCGGACGGACGATCATCGAGAACCTGCTGTCCGACGAGGAGTTCGGCCGCTCGGCACCCAACACCGAACGGGTCGCGATCTACCGGGCAATCGGTATCCACTCAGGGATGGTCGTGCCACTGGCGGCTCGTGGTCACCGGATCGGCACGGTGACCCTGATGCGGGTCGGCGACTCCCCGGCGTTCACCCGGGACGATGCGGTCGCTGCCCAGGACTTGGCACGGCGTGCGGCGATCAGCCTTGACAACGCCCGCCGCTACACCCGGGAGCAACCGTCGCGGTCGACCTGCAACGGGCGCTCCTCGCCGTCCCCGGAGCCCCGCATCCCGACCTGGCCGTTGCCTTCCGGTACCGGCCGGCGGGCACCAGCGCTCTGGTGGGCGGCGACTGGTACGAGACCATCGCCCTGCCGGACGGTCGTACGCTCCTCGCCATCGGCGACGTGATGGGACACGGCCTCGAAGCGGCTGCCGAGATGAGCCACTATCAGGCGATGCTCCGCGCGATGGCGCGCATGGAGCCGTCCGCCGACCTGCTGCTCAGACGGATGGACGATCTGGCATGCCGGGTCCACGAGTACCGTCCGTCGACCTGCCTGGTCGCGTACGTCGATCCCGTGCGCGGTAGGTACAGCTTTGCGAGCGCCGGGCACCTTCCGCCCGCCGTGGTCAGGCCGGACGGCACAGTGGAACTCCTACCGATCGAGCCCGGGCCTCCGCTGGGCACCGGGTTGGGCGGCTACCTGCCGGCCGATACCGAACTACCGGCCGGGCACACGCTGCTCCTCTTCACGGACGGCCTGGTCGAGCGGCGCGGTGAGGACATCGACGAGTCGCTGAGACGCCTCACCGCGCTGCGGTTGTCGCCGGGCGCCGGGCCGGCGGAGCTTCTCGACGCAGTGCTTGCCGAGGCACCCAGTCCGGCCGAGGACGACATCGCGCTGTTGGCGGCTGCGGCTGTTGCGCCTGGCACGGTGTGAGGCCAGGTCGGCGCGGGTCTGGGTGCGCCGGGCAGTAGCGGGGGCTGAGTGGTCAGCCGTCCGGGTCGGAGGAGGTGATCGTGAGCAGCGCGAGATTGCGGGTGGGCGTGAGCCTGGCCCGATCCCAGCCGTGGTAGACGGCGTTGGTGCACAGGACGATGTAGCGGCCGGCGGCAGGGGAGAGATAGAGGCTGGTCCCGGTGTAGCCGTGGTGGTAGGCCGCGCGGCCGTCGGCGGTGACGATCCAAGCGAGGCCGCGTTGAAGGCCGGGTTCGACATCGACCAGGGGGCGGCGGCTTTCCTCGAACCAGACGGAGTCCGGCCCGGTCGAGGCCAGGAGGTGTTCGGCGAAGGTGGCGAGGTCCGAAGCGGTGGAGAAGACCCCGGCATGACCGGCGACCCCGCCGAGCAGTGCGGCGGAGGGGTCGTGCGGGGTACCCCAGGTGCGGGGTGCACCGAGGAGCCGGGCTTCCGTCGGAGCGACGCGGGGTGATCGGGCGAGCGGGCCGTACACCGTGGAGGTGAGGCCGATGTCCCGCCAGAGTTCGGCGGCGAGAACGTGGAGCGGGCGGCCGAGAAGGATGGGGAGGAGGAGCCCCAGCAGGATGAAGCCGCGGTCGATGTAGCGGTGGCGGGCGCCGGGTTCGCTGATCAGGGGTTCGGCGCACAGGTGGTCGATGAGTGGGCGGCTGCTGTGGTTGTACCGGGCCAAGCCCGTATTGGGGAGCAGACCGGAGGTGTGGGACATGAGATGGCGGATGGTCAGATCCCGGCCCGGGGCCGGAGCCTTGGGAAGGTACGAGCTCAGCGGCGCGTCCAGGTCGAGCAGACCGTCCCGGACGGCCCGGCCGACCAATAGCCACGTGGCGGTGACCTTGGTCAGTGACGCCATGTCGTAGAGGGTGTCGGCATCCGGCCGGGTGTCGCCGCACTCTGCGGCGACCACACCGCGGCTCAGCACGATGCGTTCCGCGTTCGGCTTGCGTCCGCCGTTCGGATGGGCGGTCTTCGGCGAGGTGGCGACCTGTCCGATGACGACGACTCCGCCGGGAACGTTGCCGTTGCGAACAGCGGCGTCGAGGCTCTCGCCGAGCTTCGCCGCGGCGGCGGAAGCCCAGGCATTGGTGGGCTGGTGATGGGTCGTGAGTGACACCGGCGTCCCTCTCGTCCGGGTGAGCGACCTGTCGGAATTGTTGCGCCATCGGTCATGGCTCGGCCAGGGCGCCTGGTCTGCGCGAAGGCGGACACGCGGGCAGTTGGGTGCTCGGAGTCCTGCGTTCGACCAGTCTCGTACGCAGGTTGAGGGCGGTTGGTGCGGTGCGATCGGCAGGTGGACGCGGGCGCGGGCAGACCGGAACTCCCGCGGCAGCACCTCGGGGAAACGGAGCCAGCGCGGGAGGTATCGGGGCAGGAGCGGTCGGGGTGGCCGGCGAACTGGGCGGTGGAGGGAATGGACCGCACCGCAGCCGGCCGCAGGCGGCCCCGGTCAGGCGTGACTTGTCGAGAGGGACTGGAGGGCTGCGACGGCGCGGTCGGCGTTGTCGGCATTGACGAAGAGGTGGTCATGGTGGAACCCGGCAACGACATTGCAGCTGAGGCCTTGGTCGGCGAGGCAGGTGGCAACCGCCGCGGTCAGGCCGACCGCCTCGAGCGCGGAGTGGATCTCAAGGGTGATCCATGCCGCCACGTACTCGTAGCGCAGGCCGAGCGAGTCGGCCTCCTCCTGCAACACGACCACGGTCACGCCCTCGGCCTCGGCGACCGTCACCACCGGGCGCAGGCCTGTCGGGACCTTTCCGGGGAGGGTGCAGTAAACGTAGCGGCCCGGGTTGAGGACGGGACGGAGGTTGCGGAGGAGGGTCTGAAGGTCTCGTTCGCCAGCCATGGCGGTCACGGTAGTCCGTACCGGCCGCGAGATACGGCGACGCACCGACGGCGGGCGTGGCGAATGAGCGGGCCGGGAGCTTCCGCGGTTGCCGGGGCCGGGTGGCGGCCGCCCTGACCACTGGGCTTGGTCGCCCGGGGGCGCGCGGTGGCGCGGCGGGAGCGTGTCCTGGTGGTCGGCGGAACGGCGCCAGACCTTGATCGCCCGCTCGCCCGTCGACGGCCCGCTCGCCGACGGCTCCGGCGCGCGGCGCCGGCCGGTCGGCAGCGGTAGCTGTGAAGCGACAGGTCAGCGGCCTCGCGAGCGGGCGATCGGGCCCCGGAGGGGCTGGCGAGCACCGAAGCGACTATCGGAAGGGTGTTGCCAGGCGATAGTTAGCGATATATCGTCGAGTTATCGAGATGCTTCGATTGGCGAAGCGTCGGCGACAGCGGAAGGCGGTTTGCGTCATGCGACCGGGAAAGCGATTTCGTGGAGAGGGCCGGCCTCGCCGGCCGGAGTTCGACCGGATGCCGGGGATGCCCGGGATGCCGGGAGAGGGTTTCGAGGGGCGGCCTGCGTTCGGGCCGTTCGGTGGGCCGGGCGGACGGCCGATGGGCCCGCCGTTCGGGCCGGGGTTCGGCGGTCACGGGCGTGGCTTCGGCGGGCACGGCGTCCGCGGTCACGGCCGGGGCCGTGGTGGCCGGGCGCGACGGGGTGACGTGCGTGCGTCGCTGCTCGCGCTGCTCAAGGAGCGGCCGATGCACGGCTACGAGATGATCACCGAGATCGGTGAGCGGACGGGCGGCGCCTGGCGTCCGAGTCCGGGTTCGGTCTACCCGACCCTCCAGCTGCTGGAGGAGGAGGGGCTGATCCGCGCTCGGGAGGAGTCGGGCAAGCGGTTGTTCGAGCTGACCGACGCGGGTCGGGAAGAGGCCGAGGCGGGTCAGGACTCGCCGTGGGACGAGGCCGGCCGCGGGGTGGACTGGGAGGCCGTCCAGGAAGTGGGCGCAGCGCTCGCGGCGGTCGACCAGGCCGTCCGGCAGGTCATGATGACCGGCACGGAGGAGCAGCGGGCCAAGGGGCTCACGGTGCTGGCCGAGGCGAAGAAGAAGCTGTACCTGATCCTCGCTGAGGAGGCGTGAGCGGTGGCCGGGTGCTGCCCGGGCAGCGCCTGGCGCCAGGAGTCGCGGCGTCGAGCGCCGAACTATCGCTGGTCGACACCAGCCTTCGGCTCGGCCTGCGGCCCGGCGGTGGGCCCGACCTGGGACTGATCGCCGGGACGGCGGCGCCGGGCTACGGCCGGTCGCTCTCGGATCCCGGGGCCTCGGGTTGGCCCGAGCCGCCCCCGGCGGGCGAGCTGTCCGAACCGCCGGAGCCGTCCGCCGTGCCGCTTGCCAGGCCGCGTGCTGCGCCGCCTGCCGCGCCGTCCGCCGTGGCGTCCGACGAGCCGATGGTCGAGCCCGCGGTGGTGCCCGGGTCGTACTCGTAGCGCCAACGCCACCGCCGCCCCTTGGCCTCGTACTCCTTGGCCCGGCGGTAGACCAGCGTGTAGCCGGGGTCGTCCGCGGTGGCGGGCACCGGCACCCGGTAGACCTTCGGCACGTTGTGGAACAGGCTCACCAGGACCGGCAGCACCTTGCCGTCCAGGGGGCCGCCGACGAATTCCGTGTCCGTGCGCTTCACGTGCCCAGCGTACGGCCCCGCCGACCTGCGGGGTCGTCGAGGTGTGGGTCCGGGAGGGGTGCTGTGGAGCAGGTGTGACCAGGGCAGCACCGCCCCCGGTCATTCGGGGGCCTCGCGCACCCTTATCCTGCTCTGTACGCCCCCGGGGTTCCCCGGGTCCGCGGGCCCCGTACGGGCCGGGCGGGGCGCGGTCGTACGCGCCTGCCTGCCGAGCCGCAACTCTCGAACTCCGTACCGTGACCCCGGGCGTTGGCCGTCCGGCGACCCCGGCTCCGGCCCACGGCAGACGCAACGCACGGCGCACCGCCCGGGAAGCAACCGGTGGTTCGGCGTGTTGGCGTCGGATGTTGCGTCGGTGGCTGTGCCGTACCTGGCACGGCAGCTCACAGCAGTTGGCGGAAGGGGCCCGATGGAAGCCAGCAGTAGGTGGACGACCTGGTGGCGGCGTGACCGGCGGCAGGACCGTCCGGCCACGGGTGGGGACGCGGCTTCGAGGCTGGACCTGCTGCTCGGCGCGGTGCGCGCGGGTTTCCCGCTGGCGCCCGCGGCGCATCCCGCGGGACACCGCTGTTCCTGTGACCGGGTGGGCTGTCCCGCGCCCGCCCAGCACCCCGTCTCCTTCGCCTGGCAGTCGCAGGCGACCACCGACGCCGAGCAGTTGGCACGGTGGCTCTCCCGCGACCCGCAGGCGAACTTCATCACCGCCACCGGCCGTGCGCACGACGTCCTGGACGTCCCGGCGGAGGCCGGGCGGCTCGCGCTGGAGCGGCTGGACAAGCTCGGCGTGGCTGGGCCCGTCGCGGCCGTCGGCGAGGACCGCTACCTCTTCTTCACCGCCACCCGCGGCACTCCGGCCGACGAGGACGAGTGGTGGACCAGCGCGCTGGACTCGACGCCGGACACCATGTCCGAGCACCCCGGCCTGCGCTGGCACTGCCGCGGCTCGTACACCTTGCTGCCGCCGGCCTCGCTGCCGGACGGTTCCGAGGTCCGCTGGCTGCGCGGTCCCGAGCAGTCGCTGCCGGACCCGCTGCGGGTGCTGGACGTCCTCACCGACGCGTGCACCGAGGTGGGCGCGGTCGCCGAGGAGCAGTGGCTGATCGGTTGATCGGATCATCGCCGGACGGGTCGATGATCCGGGGGTGAGTGAGCCGATGGCCCGGCGGTCGGCCAGGTGTGACGCTGCGTCGCCTGACGGCCCGACAGGGGGCAGAAGTAAGAAGCAGGGATCGGAAAGAACACAGACGGCACCGGCGGGCTGCTCCTCAGCGGCCCGCCGGTGCCGTTCTCGTTGCCGTTGTCGTTCCCGTCCGTCCCGGGCGCGTTACGGCAGGGTGAGGATCTCCGCGCCGTCGGCCGTGACCACGAGGGTGTGCTCGAACTGGGCGGTGCGCTTGCGGTCCTTGGTGACCACCGTCCAGCCGTCCTCCCAGATGTCGTAGTCGTAGCTGCCCAGGGTGAGCATCGGCTCGATCGTGAAGGTCATGCCGGGCTTGATCGTCTGGGTGGCCCGCTCGCTGTCGTAGTGCGGGATGATCAGGCCGGAGTGGAACGAGGTGTTGATGCCGTGGCCGGTGAAGTCGCGGACGACGCCGTAGTCGAAGCGCTTGGCGTAGGACTCGATGACCCGGCCGATGATGTTGACCTGACGGCCGGGCTTGACCGCCTTGATCGCCCGGTTGAGCGCCTCGCGGGTGCGCTCGACCAGCAGCTTGGACTCCTCGTCCACGTTGCCGCACAGGTAGGTGGCGTTGAGGTCGCCGTGCACACCGTGGATGAAGGCGGTGGCGTCGATGTTGATGATGTCGCCGTCCTGGAGGACGGTCGAGTCCGGGATGCCGTGGCAGATGACCTCGTTGATCGAGGTGCAGATCGACTTCGGGAAGCCCCGGTAGCCGAGGTCCGAGGGGTACGCGCCGTGGTCGCACATGTACTCGTGGGCGACGACATCGAGCTGGTCGGTGGTGACACCGGGCTCGATCAGCTTGGCAGCCTCCTCCATCGCCCGGGCGGCGATCCGGCCGGCGATCCGCATCTTCTCGATCGTCTCCGCGGACTGCACCTCCGGCCCGGTGTACGGAGCCGGCGCGGGCTTGCCGACGTACTCCGGACGCGCGATGTGCGCGGGGACCTTGCGGGTGGGGGACAGAGTGCCGGGTACCAGAGCCATGTCGGCGAGTCTATCCGTCACCGCTGCTCACCCCGGCCGTGTGTGCGACGCGGGCACCGGGAATGATCCGTACGGAAGCAGGACCGAAGCAGGACCGAAGCAGGACGGTGGCGGACGGCGCGCGCCGGCGGATACAGCAGAGAGTGATGACGGGAGGAGTCGCGATGGCGTTGGGATTCGGCCGCAAGCCCACCGGGAGGCCGGGGGAGTGGTTCTACTGCATCAAGCACGCCAAGGTCGAGGAGGGCCCGGAGTGTCCCGCCAAGGACCGCCTCGGCCCGTACGCCAGTCGGGAGGAGGCGTCGCACGCGCTGGAGATTGCGCAGGAGCGCAACCGCGAGTGGCGCAACGATCCGCGCTGGCGCGACGGTGACAGCTCGCAGGACGCCGAGGGCTGAGAGTCGGCCGACTCGGCGTCAGCTGCGAGGCATGCGGCCGGTTTAAAGGCCGGTTTACCAGGCGCACCGGGGGCGGGGAGGCGGGCGCTACGCGGGGACACCTTCCGACGGCGCGTCCGCATCCGCGGCGTCGGCTGAAGCGGCTGCCAGCGCCTCGTGCTGGGCGCGGACGGCGAGCGCGTTGGGGTCGGTGCGGTCGTCGTACGCCAGCAGCTTGGGCAGGGCGGCCGCCAGCGTGAGCACGCCGACCACGCACGCCACGCCGCCGGACCAGATGGACGCCCGGACGCCGAACAGGCCGGCCATGCCGCCGGCCCGGACCTGTCCCAGCTGCGGGCCGACCGAGTAGCTGAGCAGTTCCACACCGGCGAGCCGGCCGCGCAGCTCGTCGGGGATGGACTGGTTCCACATGGTGGAGCGGGCGG
Source organism: Kitasatospora cinereorecta (assembly GCF_024172095.1). Classification (GTDB taxonomy): domain Bacteria; phylum Actinomycetota; class Actinomycetes; order Streptomycetales; family Streptomycetaceae; genus Kitasatospora; species Kitasatospora cinereorecta. The sequence goes on from NZ_JAMZDX010000003.1 coordinate 1,254,176, forward strand.
TGCCGCTGATCTGGTCGGCGCCGCCGGCCAGGACCAGGAAGAGCAGGACCAGCCAGACGTTCCCGACGAGTCCGGCAAAGGTCATCGCCACGCCCCAGCCGAGGGCGGCGAGCAGCAGCATCCGGCCGTGGCGGTGGATGTGCGAGGTCCAGCCGCTGGTCGCGGAGACCAGCAGTCCGCCGACCGCGGTGGCGGCGTACATCAGGCCGAGCGCCCAGCCGGCGTGCAGTTCCGAAGCCAGGAACGGGAAGACCGCCACCGGGAACGCGAACAGCATCGCCACGATGTCGATGGCGTAGGTGCCGAGCAGGTCCTTGCGGCTCCAGGCGTACGTGACGCCGGTCAGGATGGCGCGCAGGGACGGCTTGTCGGCGCCGCTCGAGGGCGGGACGGCGCGCATCCGGGCCAGCAGCAGGAGCGAGACGGCGAAGCTCGCGACGTCGAGCGCGTACGCGGTCTGCACCCCGGCGAGGGCAACGATCACGCCGGCGAGGGCCGGTCCGGCGACCGAGCCGACGTTGCGGTAGAGCGAGTTGAGCGCGAACGCGGCGGTGAGCTGGTCGTGCGGGACGATCCGCGGGGTGAGCGAGTCGAGTGCCGGACGCTGCAGGCCGTCGACGGCGGCGACCAGGGCCGCGACCAGGTAGATCGGCCACAGCAAGGGGTTCGGCAGCAGGGCGTTGAGCAGCAGGAGGCCGGTGAGCAAACCCAGCCCGGCCTCGGAGAACAGCACCAGCTTCCGCCGGTCCAGCGCATCGGCGAGGGCGCCGCCCCACAGCCCGAAGACGATCAGCGGCACCAGTTCGAAGGCACCGATCAGGCCGACCGCGAAGGAGGAGCCGGTGAGGTCCTTGATCTGGATCGGGACGGCGATGTACGTGAGGAAGGTGCCGAACGCGCTGACGCAGCCGGAGCTCCACAGCAGGCGGAAGTCGCGCGAGGAGCGCCAGGGGGCGAGGTCGGGCAGGATCCGCTGCAGCACCGAACGTGAACGGTCGGCCTCGCCACCGGAGGTGCTCCCGCCGCCGCTCGGGAGGTCGGAGTCGTGGAGGGGGTCGGGTCGGCCGGTGGAACCGTTCGGAGAATCGCCGGAGGCGCCGTCGGAAGGGGCAGAGGTGCTCACGTCCGCTCATGCTGCGACGCCCGTCCGCCGTGGGCAAACGAATTTCCAGGCGCCCGGCCAGCCGCCCGGCCGCCCGGCTCACCGATCGGCCGCCCGCCCTGGTAGCTACCAGCGCAGCGCAGGCGGCGCGGTGAGCCGCTCGGCGAGCCGGGCGAGCCGGGAGCGGGCCCGTCCGGCGGTGCCGGCGGCGGCGCTGACCAGGTGCTGGACCAGTTCGAACGGCTCCGGTCCGGCCTCCGGGACGGTCAACCGCTCGTGGGCGAGATCGCCGAGCTCCCGGTCGCCGGTGTCCAGGGCCAGCACGGTCGCCCCGCCGCGCCGCGCGTAGTGGACGCGTTCCAGCAGCGGCACGCCCGCCGGGTCGGGCGCGACGACCAGCACGGTGGCGCCGCGCCCCGCGTCGGCGAGCCGCCGCAGCCCGGCCGACAGGTGCTCGGGGCAGTCGGGTGGGACGGCGTGCCGCACCAGGGTGGGGGAGAGGGCGGGCAGCCCGCACAGCGCCGCCTCGTCGTCCAGGTGCGCGGCGAGGTGCCACGGTTCGTAGCGCGGGGTGCCGACCAGCAGCAGGCCGCGCGACGTCCGGCCGGTCACCGCGTCGCGCAGCGTGCCGGCGAAGGATCCGGTGCTCTCGAGCCAGCCGGTACCGGCCAGCGACTCCCGGAGTGCGGAAACTCTCACCGCGTCCATGGCCGACAAGCATGGAGTGCCCTGGGCCGGTTTGGCAGGATCTCCGGTATGACGCAACCCGAATCAGTGAATGCGGCGGCCGGACCGGGCCGCGAACTGCCGGACGTCTCCGGCTTGGTGGTCGGTGTCCTCGGCGGCACGGGCGACCAAGGCCGCGGCCTGGCGTACCGGTTCGCTCTGGCCGGTCAGCAGGTGGTGATCGGTTCCCGCAGCGCCGAGCGCGCGGCGGAGGTGGCCGGCGAGATCGGCCTGGGCGTGCGCGGCGCCGACAACGCCGCCTGTGCCCGGGAGAGCGACGTCGTGATCGTCGCGGTGCCGTGGGAGGGCCACGCGGCGACGCTCACCGCACTGCGCGAGGACCTCGCCGGCAAGATCGTGGTGGACTGCGTCAACCCGCTCGGCTTCGACAAGCAGGGCGCGTACGCGCTGCAGGTCGAGGAAGGCAGCGCCGCCCAGCAGGCGGCCGCCCTGCTGCCCGACTCGCGGGTGACCGCCGCCTTCCACCACCTCTCGGCGGTGCTGCTGCAGGACGCCGGGATCGACCGGATCGACACCGACGTGTTGGTGCTGGGCGAGGAGCGGGCCGCCACCGACATCGTCCAGGCACTCGCCGAGCGGATCCCCGGCATGCGCGGGATCTTCGCCGGGCGGCTGCGCAACGCCCACCAGGTCGAGGCGCTGGTGGCGAACCTGATCTCGGTCAACCGCCGCTACAAGGCGCACGCCGGCCTGCGGATCACCGACGTCTGACACCCGCCGACCGGCCCCCCTGGACAGACCGCGGGGGCCGGTCGGCGACAATGGGTCGGTACGCACCCGCCCCTAGGAGCTCAGACCATGCCCCGCAACGCCCTGTATGCCTCGATCGTCCTCGTGCTCGCGGTGACCGCCGCAGTGGTCTCCTTCATCGAGGGCAACTGGCTCGGCGTGGTGTGGGTGCTGATGGCGGGCGTCGCGAGCAACATCGCCTGGTTCTACATCCGCAAGGACCGGATCGAGCGCGCCCGCGCCGAGCAGAACTAGCCCGGAACTAGCCCCGAACGAGCCCGCTCCCCGGCGCGGGGTCACTTCCAGAACATGAAGAGGTCGTGGCCGACCGCGGTGTAGAAGGCGTCGACGCCGAAGAGGCTCATCACGCCGGACGCGGCCTTGATCAGCCAGGCGCCCGCCTGGGTCTGCCAGATCACCACGAACAGCGCCAGCATGCCGTACGGCGCGAACGGCTCGACCGCGCGCCGGGTCTTGTACGACAGCCACGGCTCGACGATGCCGTATCCGTCCAGGCCGGGGACCGGGAGCAGGTTCAGGATCGCAGCGGTGACCTGGAGGAAGCCCAGGAAGGCCAGGGCGGCGGGCAACGGCGAGATGCCCTGGTCGACCCCGCCGAGCACGGCCGTCACATCGGGGTTGTCGAACCAGCCGCTGCCCGCCAGCGCCAGCAGCACCGCGCCGAACACGACGTTGACCAGCGGGCCGGCCGCCGAGATCAGGCTGTGCTTGACCCGGCTCTGGATCCGGTGGCGCTCGATGAAGACCGCGCCGCCGGGCAGGCCGATGCCGCCCAGCATGATGAAGATCACGGGCAGGATCACGCTGAGCAGCGCGTGGGTGTACTTGAACGGGTTGAGGGTCAGGTAGCCCTTGGCGCCGATGGTGATGTCGCCGCCGTGCAGCGCCGTCCTGGCGTGCGCGTACTCGTGCAGGCTGAGCGAGACCACCCAGCCGGCGACCACGAAGAGGAAGACGCCGAAGCGCGCGTTGCCGTAGCCGTTGGCCACCGCCCAGCCCGAGGTGCCGAGGACGGCCAGCAGCACCCAGAAGACCGGGCTGATCCGGTTCTCCTCGCTGCGGCTGCGAGTGGTCGCGAAGGTCATGGCGGGTGGGCTCCGGGGCTGGTGGACGAGGTCTGACCGATCATGCCGGGCCGGGTGGCCGCCGGACAACCGGTCCCGGGTGAACGTACGGCACGGGCGGGGTGTTCCGGGCCGGGCGGCTCGGCCGGCCGATCGGCCCCCGCGGGCGGGTGAAGGCGAGCGCGGTCGGGCATCCGGATATGTGTGCGCCCGGGGGCCGTGGTCTCCACCAGAATGGTCGGGTGCACTACGGCATCCTCGGTACCACCACGGCCCATCACGACGACGGCAGCCCCGTCCCGCTCGGCGGGGCGCGGCTGCGCGCCCTGCTGGCCGCGCTGGTGCTCCGCCAGGGCCGGCCGGTGCCGGCCGACCTGCTGGTGGACGAGGTGTGGGACGCCGAGCCGCCGCAGGACGCGCTCGCCGCGCTGCAGACCCTGGTCGGCCGCCTGCGGCGGACGGTCGGGCGGGACGAGATCGGCTCGGGACCGGCCGGCTACTGGCTGACCGGCGGCCGGACCGACGTCGGTGAGTTCCAGCGGCTGACCGGGGAGGGCCGCGGGGCGCTGGAGTGCGGCGACCCCGAGCAGGCGGTGGCCCGGCTGGACGAGGCGCTGGCGCTGTGGCGCGGCCCCGCGCTGGCCGACCTGCCGGACCGGCACGCCCCGGCGACCCGCCTGGAGGCGCAGCGGGACGAGGCCCGGCGCCACCGGATCACCGCCGAGCTGGCCCTCGGCCGCGCCGCCGCGGCGGCGGTCGAGCTCGCCGAGCTGTGCGATCTGCGCCCGCTCGACGAGCAGTTGCAGGCGCTGCTGATCCGCGCCCTGCGCGACAGCGGCCGTTCCGCCGAGGCGCTGCAGCGGTACGAGACCGTCCGGCGACTGCTGGCCGACGCCCTGGGCACCGACCCCGGGGTCGAACTCCAGACACTGCACCGCGAGTTGCTGAACCCGCCGACGGAACCGGCCCGGGAGGCCCGGGAGGCCCGCGAGCGCGCGGTCGGAACCGCCGCCGCCGTCGTAACCGCACCCGCCGTTGTAACCGCACCCGCAGTCAACGACCACCACGACCACCACGACCACCACGACCACCACACCCGCCCCGACCACCCCACCGACCACCCCGCCGAGCGGCCCAGCGGCAACCTGCGGCCCCGGCTGACCAGCTTCGTCGGCCGCGACGCCGACCTGGCCGCGGTCCGGGCGGCCCTGGCCGCCGGCCGGCTGACCACGCTCACCGGGCCGGGCGGCTCCGGGAAGACGCGGCTCTCGCTGGAGGCGGGTCGGCTGGCGCAGAGCGGCGCCGACCGGCCGGACAGTGACCGCCCGGACAGTGACCGCCCGGACAGTGGCTGGCCGGACGGTGCGTGGCCGGACGGCGTCTGGCAGGCGGAACTCGCGCCGCTGGAGGACCCGGCGGCGGTCCCCGGCGCGGTGGTCTCCGCGCTCGGGCTGCGCGAGACGGTGCTGCACACCGGCAGCGCGGTGGCCGAGGCGATCGAGACCCGGGACGATCCGGTGCGCCGCCTGGTCGAGTACTGCGCGCGGCGCCGGATGCTGCTGGTGCTGGACAACTGCGAGCACGTGATCCAGGCCGCGGCCGACCTGGTGGACCGGCTGCTGGCCGAGTGCCCGGGGCTGACCGTGCTGGCCACCAGCCGTGAGCCGCTGGGCGTGCCGGGCGAGACGGTGCTGCCGGTCGAGCCGCTGCCGGACCCGGCCGCGCTGCGGCTGCTGGCCGAGCGCGGCGCCGCCGCCCGGCCCGGCTTCCGGGTGGACGACGACCCGGAGGCGTGCGCCGAGATCTGCCGCCGTCTGGACGGTCTGCCGCTGGCCATCGAGCTGGCCGCCGCCCGGCTGCGCGGCCTGACTCCGCGCCAGCTCGCCGACCGGTTGGACGGCCGGTTCGCCCTGCTCACCGCCGGTTCCCGGACTCTGTTGCCGCGTCAGCAGACTCTGCGCGCGGTGGTCGACTGGAGCTGGGACCTGCTCGGCAAGCGCGAGCGCGCGGTGCTGCGCCGGCTGTCGGTGTTCGCCGGCGGCTGCACCCTGGAGGACGCCGAGCAGGTGGTCGCGGACGGCACCGAGGTGCCCGGCGAGGAGGTCGCCGACCTGCTGCTCTCGCTGGTCGACAAGTCGCTGCTGGTCGCCGACCTGGGCGGGCAGTCGCGGTACTGGATGCTGGAGACCATCCACGAGTACGCGACCGAGCGGCTCGCCGAGGCGCTCGAACCCGAGGTGGCGCTGCGTCACATCCGGCACTACCGGGAGCTGGTCCGGCAGGCCCAGCTGCGGCTGCACGGTCCCGGGCAGCTGGCCGAGCTGGGCCGGCTGGAGCGCGAGCAGGACAACATCCGGGCCGCGCTGCGCCGCGCGGTCGACCTGGCCGAGGAGCAGGAGGCGCTGGTCCTGGCGCTGGCGATGTCCGACTACTGGGCGCTGCGGGACTACCGGACCGAGGCCCGCGGCTGGTACGACGCGATCGCCGAGCTCGGCCCCGACCCGTACGCGGACGGCGCGCCGGCGCCCGAGCCGCTGGCCGACAACCCGCTGGACGCGCCGCCGCCGATGCGTCCGGCGATGCTCCAGGAGGCCCGCCGCCAGGTGCGGCTGTACCGGCTGATCTCGATGTTCACCGGGAACATGGCGATGCTGAACGACACCGGCGCCCTCGACACGGCGGGCCGGATCATGCGGACGTACGGTCCCGAGCTGCCGCAGTCGTACCGGGCCCCGGTGCTGATGCGGATCTTCGCGACGTTCCTGAGCGGCGAGATGGACGGGATGCGGGCGGTCGTGGACGACGCGGTGGCCGGTGCCCGGCGCCACGGGCGGGACGGGGACCTGGCGTTCATCCTGCAGTTGCGCTCCCGGCTGCTCAACGACTTCGTCGGCGCGCTCGACCAGGCCATCGCGGACTGCGAGGAGGCGATGGACCTGTTCACCCGGCTCGGCGACCGCTGGGGTCTGTCCGAGACGCTCTCCGCGCAGGCCGAGAACCTGGCGAAGAAGGGCGAGAGCGCGCGGGCCGCGGCGGCGTACCGGGAGGCGATCGAGATCGCCACCGAGCTCGGCGCCCACCAGGAGGTCCCGATGGCGCAGGTCCGGCTCGGCGAGACGCTCTTCGAGCTCGACCAGGAGACCGGGGAGCGGATGGTCCGCGAGGCGCTGGAGGCGCTCGACTCCACTCACCACCAGTCCGACGGCGCCCGGATGTACGGCCGACTGGTGCTGTGCAACCTGCACGTGCAGCGCGGCGAGTACGCCGAGGGGCTGCACCAGCTCGATCTGCTGGAGCAGGACGAGCAGGCCTTCGGGCCGGTCATCCCCGGGGTCTTCGTGGGGATCGTCACCTGTGTCCGGGCCTGGGCAGTGGCCCGGTCCGGCCACCCGGAGGAGGGGCTGCGGCTGCTGCGCGAGGGCCGCCGGAAGATGACCTCGATCCAGGGCCGGGCGACCCTGTTCGCCGAGCACATGGCGGTGATGCTGCTGACCCCGGCGGCCGCCGTGCTCGCCGAGGCGGCCACCGCCCTGGACGCCCCGGGCGCCGCCCGCCGGTCGGCCGAACTGCTCGGCGCCCACGAGCAGCTGAACGGCCTGGACGGTTCCTTCATGGAGCGCCAGGAGCGGGACCGGTGCGTCCGCACGGTCCGCGCGCTGCTCGGCGACGAGGCGTACGGGACGGCGTACGAGCAGGGCCGCCGCCTCACCCTGAAGGAGGCGGTGGCCCTGCTGGACGACCCGTCGGCCTACTGATCGCCGGTCGGGTCGGCCCACCTGACCGCCGGTCAGGCCTGCCCACGGGAGTTCACGTCCGCTTGCGGAAGCGGGCGACCGCGAGCGGGGCGAAGACCGCGGTGACCGCGACCGACCAGATCAGCACCACGGTGACCGAGTGGGCCAGCGGCCCGCCGTTGATCAGGCTGCGGCAGGCGTCGGCCAGTGCGGACAGCGGGTTGTACTTGGTGAACGCCTGCAGCCAGCCGGGCATCGTGGTGGTCGGCGCGAAGATCGAGCTGCCGAACTGCAGCGGCATGATCACCAGCATCGACACTCCCTGGACCGCCTGGGCGCTGCGCAGCGACATGCCGAGCAGCATCGAGATCCACACCATCGACATGCCGAACAGCAGCGACAGGCCGACGGCGGCGAGCAGTTCGAGCGGGCCGGTCTTGATCTCCAGCCCGAGCACCATCGAGAAGCCGATCAGGATGGTGAAGGAGACCAGGCCGCGGCAGGTCTCGGCGGCGATCTTGGACAGCAGGACGGCCGAGCGGCCGATCGGCAGGGTGCGGAAGCGATCCATCACGCCGGTCTGGAAGTCGCTGTTCAGGCCGGTGCCGACGGCCATCGCGAGGTTGAGGCCAGTGGTGCCGAGCAGGCCCGGGATCATGTACTGGATGTACTCCTGCTGGCTTCCGGCGACCGCGCCGCCGAACACGTAGACGAACAGCAGCGTGAAGATGATCGGGATCAGCAGCGCGTCGAGCATCGACTCGGGGTCGGCCTTGATGCGCATCAGGTTGCGCCGGGTCAGCGCGCCGAGGTGGCGCAGATTCGAGCGGAACCCGATCCGGGTGTCGTGCTGGTCGAGGACGGCGGTGGTCATGCGACGGGCTCCTTGTCACGGATCGGGGCGGAGGCGGACCGGCCGGGCTTGCCGGTGATGGCGAGGAAGACCTCGTCGAGGCTGGGCAGCTTGGTGTCGATGCCGGTGATGCCGAAGCCGCGGGTGCCGAGCACCCCGACCACGGCGGTGAGCTGCTCCGCGTCGGTCAGCTGGACCGAGAGCAGGCCGGTGTCCTCGGAGTAGGTGGCGAGCACGCCGCTCTCGCGCAGGCACGCGACCATCGCGGGCAGGTCCTCCGGCCGGGTCGGCCGCACCTGGAGGGTCTGGCCGCCGACCTGGGTCTTGAGCTCGTCGATGCCGCCGTTGGCGATCACCCGGCCCTTGTCGATCACGGTCAGCTCGTGGGCCAACTGCTCGGCCTCCTCCATGTACTGCGTGGTCAGCAGCACGGTGGAGCCCTCGGTGACCATCCGCTGCACCTCGTCCCACACCTCGTTGCGGGTGCGCGGGTCCAGGCCGGTGGTGGGCTCGTCCAGGTAGAGGACCTTCGGCCGGCCGATCATCGACGCGGCGAGGTCGAGGCGGCGGCGCATGCCGCCCGAGTACGTCTTCGCGGGCCGCTTGGCGGCATCGGTCAGCGAGAAGCGCTCCAGCAGCTCAGTGGCCCGCGCCTTGGCGTCGCGGCCGGACAGGTCGAGCAGCCGGCCGATCAGGTAGAGGTTCTCGTAGCCCGACAGCAGCTCGTCGACGGAGGCGTACTGGCCGGTCAGGCCGATGGTGCGACGGAGCTGCTTCGGCTGGCGCAGGACGTCGTAGCCGCCGACGAAGGCGCTGCCGGCGTCGGGCTTGATCAGGGTGGACAGGACGCGGACCAGGGTGGTCTTGCCGGCGCCGTTGGGGCCGAGCAGGCCCAGCACGGTGCCCTCGCGGACGGTGAGGTCGACGCCGTCGAGGGCCCTGGTCTCGCCGTACGTCTTCACGATGCCGCGGACTTCCACGGCGTTGCTGTTGGCGATCGATGTCATGCCGCAAGACTGTCCGGGCCCGCTGTCACACCGCTGTCAGCCCGCTGTCACCCCACTGACAGCAACCACAGGGGCTCGTGGGGCACGCCCGGCCTTCGGCCGGGAAGTGCCCCACGAGCCCCTGGTGGAGCCCCTACTTGAAGGTGTGCTCCGGCGCCGGGAAGGTCCCCGCGCTGACGTCGGCCGCGAACTCGCGGGCCGCGTCACCGAGCACGCTCCGCAGGTTGGCGTACTGCTTCACGAACTTCGGCACCCGCCCCGCCGTCATCCCGGCGAAGTCGGTCCACACCAGGACCTGGGCGTCGGTGCCGGCGCCCGCGCCGATGCCGACGGTCGGGACGGCCAGCTGCTCGGTGACCTGGGCGGCCAGCTCGGCCGGCACGGCCTCCAGCACCACCGAGAACGCCCCGGCCTGCTGCACCGCCTTGGCGTCCCGCAGCAGCTGGTGCGCGGCCTCGTCGCCGCGGCCCTGCACGGGGTACCCGCCGAAGGCGTGCACCGACTGCGGGGTGAGGCCGATGTGCGCCATCACCGGGATGCCGGCCTCGACCAGCAGCTCGATCGAGCGGGCGCTGCGCTCGCCGCCCTCCAGCTTGACCGCGCCGACCCCGGCCTCCTTCATCAGCCGGGCGGCGTTGTGCATGGCCTGCGCGGGCGACTCCTGGTACGAGCCGAACGGCATGTCGCCGACGATCAGGGCGCGCTTGGTGCCGCGGACGACGGCGGCGGAGAGCATCACCATCTGATCCATGGTCACCGGCACGGTGGTCTCGTAGCCGAGGTGGCAGTTGCCGGCCGAGTCGCCGACCAGCAGCACGGGGATGCCGGCCTCGTCGAACACGCCGGCGGTGAGGGCGTCGTACGCGGTGAGCATGGCCCACCGCTCGCCGGCCTGCTTGGCCTTCGCGAGGTCGCGCACCGTCACCCGGCGGTTGGTGATGCCGCCGTAGAGGACGGCGCCCTCGGGCGCCTGGGCAGGCTGAAGCGGAGAAGCGTTCATCGAACAGACTCCTGATGGTTGTCGTCTCGTGGCGCCGTACGGCGTCCCCGGATCAGGTCCCATGCTTGCACGCCGAGCGCCCGGCGCAAAGACCGGTGCCGGTCACGTCCGGTTCGGTTCCTGCCGCGGCCTCTTTACCGTGAATTTGCGATACGGTCCCGTCTCGTATCGAAAATCGCGCTACGCTGATCCGCATGACCACCTCCGCGCCCCCGGCGCCGTCACGCGTGCCCGAAGCCGTACACCGCCGCCGATGGGCGATCCTGGGCACGTTGGTGCTCGCCCTGCTCGTCGTCGTCCTCGACAACTCGATCCTGAACGTCGCGATGAAGACCATCGCCACCCCCGCCCCGGTCGGCCTCGGCGCCAGCCAGAGCGACCTGGAGTGGGCGATCAACTCGTACACGCTGGTCTTCGCCGGACTGCTGTTCACCGCCGGTCTGCTGGGCGACCGCTTCGGCCGGAAGTGGACCCTGCTCGGCGGCATGCTGGTCTTCGGCCTCGGCTCGCTGCTCTCGGCCCTCGCGGCCAGCCCCGGCGAGCTGATCGGTTACCGGGCGGTGATGGGCCTCGGCGGCGCGTTCGTGATGCCCGCCACGCTGGCGATCATCATGAACGTCTTCGAGCGGCACGAGCAGCCCAAGGCGATCGGCATCTGGGCCGGCGCGGTGGGCCTGGCCATCGCCATCGGCCCGATCACCGGCGGTCTGCTGATCGAGCACTTCTGGTGGGGCTCGGTCTTCCTGGTCAACGTGCCGATCGTGGCGGTCGCCCTGGTCGCGATGTTCCTGCTGGTGCCCGACTCCAAGGACCCCAACCCGGGCCGGCTCGACCCGGTCGGCGTGCTGCTGTCCATCGTCGGCCTGGTGGCGCTGATCTACGGCATCATCAAGGGCGGCGAGCTGGCCGACTTCCTGAACGCCGGGGCGTGGGTGCCGATCCTGGTCGGCGTGCTGGCCCTGGTCGCCTTCGTGGTCTTCGAGAAGCGCACCAGCCACCCCGCGCTGGACATCACCTGGTTCCGCAACAAGGTGTTCTCGGCTTCCATCGGCGTGGTCGGCGTGGTCTTCTTCGCGCTGATGGGCGTCTCCTTCTTCGGCGTCTTCTACACCCAGAGCGTGCGCGGCTACAGCGCCCTGCAGGCCGGTGAGCTGATGCTGCCGCTGGCCGTCGCCCAGCTGCTGTTCGCCCCGCGCGCCCGGCTGGTGGTCGACCGCTTCGGCGTCCGGGTCACCTGCGCCGGCGGCATGGCGCTGATCGTGGTCGGCTTCCTCGGGTACGTCTTCCTCGGCGCGACCACCCCGATCTGGGTGCTGGTGGTGCTCGGCTTCGTGATGGGCGCCGGCATGGCCCACGTGATGCCGCCGGTCACCGTGGCCATCATGGGTTCGCTGCCGCGCGAGAAGGCCGGCGCCGGCTCCGCGCTGAACAACACCTTCCGCCAGGTCGGCGGCTCGCTCGGGGTCGCCGTGCTCGGCGCGGTGCTCTCCACCGTCTACCGCGACGGCGTCTCCGACCACCTCGCCCAGCTGCCGCCCGCCCTCCGCGAGAAGGCCGGCGAGTCGCTGGAGGCCACCATGGCCATCGCCGAGAAGACCCACAGCGCCGCGCTGATCGCGCCCGCCAAGGACTCCTTCCTGCACGCCATGCACGTGGTCGCCGGGATCTCCGCCGGGGTCACCCTGGTCGGCGCCCTGCTGGCCCTCCTGCTGCTGCCCGGCAAGGTGCCCGCCGCCCCCGGCGGCCCCGGCGCGCCGCGAAAGGCCGAGCCCGAGTCCAGCCCGGCCAAGGTCTGAGCCCCCGGCCAGGTCGGTCCGGCAGGCCAAGATCCGATCGAGGGAGCGCGCGGTGGACAATGGCGTCATGAAGACCGAGCTCCCGGCCCCGGCGGCCGGCTCCACCGACGCGCCCGACGGCCCCGCACCGGAGCAGTGCGCTCCGCGGCGGGGCCGTCCGCGCAGCGAGGCCGCCGAGCAGGCGATCTTCGCCGCGGTGGAGCAGCTGATGGAGGACGGGGGCAGCCTGCCCGAGCTCTCCATCGAGCGGATCGCCGCCGCCGCCGGGGTCGGCAAGGCGACCATCTACCGGCGCTGGCCCAACAAGGAGGCCCTGCTGGTCGACGTGGTCGCCCGGCTGGAGGAGCCGCTGCCGGTGATGGCCGGGCCCAGCTACCGCGACGACCTCATCCAGATGATCGAGTACATGCGGCGGCGCGGCCTGATCAAGCGTTCCCGCTGGGTGGTCAAGTCCGCCCTCGGCCAGATGGGCGCCTGGCCGGAGCTGAAGAACGCCTACCACGAGCGGGTGGTCAAGCCGCGCCGCGAACTGGCCCGGCAGATCGTCCGGCGCGGTGTCGAGGCGGGCGAGCTGCGCTCGGACCTCGACGAGGAACTGCTCTGCGAGCTGCTGCTCGGCCCGATCCTGCTGCGCACCGTGCTGTGGGACGAGGCGCCGCTGGACGAGCCGGACCTCGCCCTGCGGATGGTCGACGCCGTCCTGGAGGGCATCGGCACCGCGCCCCGCACCGAAGCGCGCTGAGCCCGCACACCCGGCGCACACCCACCCCCCGGGCCGACGCGCGCCGCGGTGGTGCGCCGACGCCCGTTCCGTGCCGCCGCGAGCTGCAGTGACGCATCTCACGACCGTGGACTCGCCGGAACCCGCCGTCGGTACGGGCACGTCTGTCCCGTCATAGGCTGAGCCGAGAATCCGACCAATTCGATCGGAATCGGCCACGGCCGGACAGCACAGGACGGCGCGGAGGAGTGGGCATGGTGCAGGCGGACAGTCCGGCGGCAGCGGCGGACGGTGCGCAACCTCCCACCCCGGCCCGCGGGCTCGCCCGGCTCGCCCGGCTCGGGCTGAGCTGGCGGCGCGGCTGGATCATCGCCGCGCTCGCGCTGCTGGTCGCGGTCCTGCTCGCCTTCCACGCCGAGCTGCCCAACGGCTTCGGCAACCTCGGCAGCCTGCTGGAGACCTTCCTGCCCTGGCTCGGCCTGGCCGTCCCGGTGCTGCTGGCGCTCGGGGTGTGGCGGCGTTCGGCCACCGCCCTGGTCGCCGTACTGCTGCCGACGCTGCTGTGGTTCAACATGTTCGGCGGCCTGCTGACCGACAAGAGCAGCGGCAAGGGCGACTTCACCGTCCTCACCCACAACGTCGCGGCGGCCAACACCGACCCGGCCGGCACGGTGAAGCTGCTCAACGCCTCCGGCGCCCAGATCGTCGCGCTGGAGGAGCTGGCCGGCAGCGCCGTCCCCACCTACGCCAACGGCCTGGCCGCCAAGTACCCGCACCACGTGGTCGAGGGCACGGTCGGCCTCTGGTCGACCTACCCCATCGAGGACGTCGCGGTGGTCGACATCAGGATCGGTTGGACCCGCGCCTTCCGGGCCCACGTCACCACCCCCAAGGGCCCGCTCGCCGTGTACGTGGCCCACCTGCCCTCGGTCCGGCTCAAGTTCGACAGCGGCTTCACCGCGGGGCGCCGCGACGTCAGCGCCCAGGCGCTCGGCGACGCCATCGAGGCCGAGCCGGTGAAGAAGGTGCTGCTGCTGGGCGACCTCAACGGCACCATGAACGACCGCAGCCTCGCCCCGATCACCTCCCAGATGCGCTCCGCCCAGGGCGCCGCCGGCGACGGCTTCGGCTTCTCCTGGCCGGCCGGCTTCCCGATGGCCCGGATCGACCAGATCCTCAGCAAGGGCGGCCTCACCCCGACCGACTCCCGGGTGCTGGACGCCGACGGCAGCGACCACCGCGCCGTCGCCGCCGACTACCGCTACTGACCCGGTGCCGACCCGCCGGCGCGCCCTCGCCGCCGACCCGCCGCCGCTGACACCCATCGGCCCCGGCCGGGTGTCTCCGCGTCAGGGCCCGCCCGGGCTACGCTCCGTCGCATGGACGCCGAGGACGTGAACCGGGCGGTCGACTGGCTGACCCGGCTGCTGGAACCGTACGCCGACACCGACTGGACCCGGCCCGCGCTCGGGCTGGAGTGGAGCTGCCGGGAGACCGTCGCCCATGTCGCCCACGACCTGACCGCGTACGCGGGACAGCTGGCCGGCGCGGTGCAGGACGGCTACCTGCCCTGTGACCTGACCGTCCGTACGGACGCCACGCCGCGCGATCTGCTGCGCGTGGTGACCGCGGCGGCCGGTCTGCTGCGCGCGGTGCTCACCACCGCGCCGCCGGACGCCCGGGCCTGGCACTGGGGCCCGTGCGACCCGGGCGGCTTCGCGGCGATGGGCTGCGCGGAGGTGCTGCTGCACGGCTACGACCTGGCCGGCGGGCTCGGCGCCGCCTGGACGCCGCCCGCCGGGATGTGCGCGGCCGTGCTGGGCCGCCTCTTCCCGGACGCGCCCGCGGGGGAGCCGGAGGCCGTACTGCTGTGGTGCACCGGCCGCGGCGAGCTGCCGGGCCGCCCGCGCCGCACCGGCTGGGTCTGGAAGGCCGCCCTGCCGGCCTGACCCGGTCGCCCGGCTGCCCGGCCGCCGCACCGGTGGGGGATCAGGCGCGGCTGCCGACCACCACCGTGGCGTCGAACTCCTCGCAGACCAGCACCCGGGGCGCGAGCCCGGCGGCGGCGAAGTCGGCCGCGGTGTGCGGGGCCTGGCGTTCGCTGGTCTCGATCAGCAGGTGCCCGCCCGGGGCGAGCCAGCCGGGCGCGCCGGCGGTCACCCGGCGCTGGACCGCCAGGCCGTCCGCGCCGCCGTCCAGCGCCACCAGCGGCTCGTGGTCCCTGGCTTCGGGCGGCAGCAGCCCGATCTCGCCGGTCGGCACGTACGGCGCGTTGGCGACCAGCACGTCCACCCGGCCGCGCAGCCCCGCGGGCAGCGGCTCGTACAGGTCGCCCAGGAAGACCCGGCCGCCCGCCGCCGCGACATTGCGGCGGGCGCAGCGGACCGAGGCGGGATGGACGTCGGCCGCGTACAGCTCGACCGGGCCGACGGCCGCCGCGACGGCGGCGCCGAGCGCGCCGGAGCCGCAGCAGAGGTCGAGCACCACCGCGCCGGGCCGGGCCAGCGCGGCGGCCTGCCCGGCGAGGAACTCGGAGCGCCGACGCGGGACGAACACACCCGGGTCGACGGAGATCCGCAGCCCGCGGAACTCGGCCCAGCCCACCACCTGTTCGAGCGGGAATCCGGCGGCGCGCCGGTCGACCAGGGCGGTCAGTTCGGCGGGCGTACCGGCGGCGGAGATCAGCAGGCGCGCCTCGTCCTCGGCGAAGACGCAGCCGACCGAGCGGAGCCTGCGGGTGACGGTGGAGAGCAGTGGAACGGAGGAGTCCAAAGACACGGCGGGAGAGCCTTTCGGGAAGACCACTGGGGCTCCCGCGCCCCGCTCACGCCGATTCGGCGGCGGGGTCGTCGAGGGGGAGCACCCGACCTGACACAGCGGTGATCGGTCCCACCTCCTCGGTTCGGTCGCGCTCCGCGCGACGCCTGCCGCGGCAACCACCACGGCCGCGCCCACCCTACCCGACCCACCCTGGGGCGGCTCTCCGGTTTCCGGTCCGGCGAGCCGCCGCAGGGCGAGGGCCTCGGGTCAGCCGCGGCGCCAGCGGTTGGTGATCGGCAGCCGGCGGTCGCGGCCGAAGCCCTTGGCGGAGATCTTCGTGCCCGGCGGGTACTGCCGGCGCTTGTACTCGGCGGTGTCGACGAGGCGGACGATCCGGTCCACCACCTCCGGGGCGAAGCCCGCCGCGACGATCGCGTCCCGGCCCTGGTCGCCCTCGACGTACAGGTCGAGCACGGTGTCCAGCAGGTCGTACTCGGGCAGCGAGTCGGTGTCCTTCTGATCCGGCCGCAGCTCGGCGGACGGCGGCTTGAGGATGGTGTTCTCCGGGATCGGAGGCACCTCGCCGCGCGCCTCGGCCACCTCGTTGCGCCAGGTCGCGAGCCGGAAGATCAGCGACTTGTAGACGTCCTTGATCGGCCCGAACGCGCCGACCGAGTCGCCGTACAGGGTGGAGTAGCCCACCGCCAGCTCGCTCTTGTTGCCCGGCGCGAGCACGATGTGCCCCTCCTGGTTGGAGATCGCCATCAGCAGGGTGCCGCGCAGCCGCGACTGCAGGTTCTCCTCGGCCAGCCCGGAGAGCTCGGTGGCGCCCATGTAGGCGTCGAACATCGGGGCGATGGAGACCGTGCGGAAGTTCAGGCCGGTCCGGCGGGCCAGCTCGGCGGCGTCGTCACGGGAGTGCTGCGAGGAGTACTGCGAGGGCATCGACACGCAGTACACGTTCTCGGCGCCGAGCGCGTCGACCGAGATCGCCGCGACCAGCGCCGAGTCGATGCCGCCGGACAGGCCGATCAGCACCGAGCGGAAGCCGTTCTTGCGGACGTACGCCCGGGTGCCCTCCACCAGCGCCTGGTAGATCTCGGCCTCGTCGTCCAGCCGCGGCGCGACCACCGCGGGCAGCGGCTCGGCCGGGGCGGGCAGCGCCTCGCCGCCCAGCTCGGTGCGGACCAGCCGCAGCCCGTCGCTGAGCAGCAGCCCGTCCACGTGGTTGCTGCTCGCCTCCGGCAGGTCCAGGTCGACCACCAGCAGGGTCTCCTCGAACTGCGGCGCCCGGGCCAGCACCTCGCCCTCGGCGGAGACCACCACCGAGTCGCCGTCGAAGACCAGCTCGTCCTGGCCGCCCACCATGTTCAGGTACGCCAGCGGGCAGCCCGCCTCGGCGGCCCGGCGGCGCACCAGCTCCAGCCGCACGTCGTCCTTGTTGCGCTCGTACGGCGAACCGTTGACCACCAGCAGCAGCCCGGCGCCGACCTCGCCGGCCGCGGTGGCCCGGCCGCCCTCCTGCCAGATGTCCTCGCAGATCGCCAGCGCCACGTCCACGCCGTTCAGGCGCACCACCGCGAGCTGGTCGCCCGGGACGAACCAGCGGTACTCGTCGAAGACGCCGTAGTTCGGCAGGAAGTGCTTGGCGAAGCGGGTCACCACCTCGCCCCGGTACAGCACCGCCGCGCAGTTCTGCGGGGAGCCGGCCGGGCGGTGGGTGCGGTGCGACTCGCTCTCCGAGCGGCCGAGGTAGCCGAGCACCACCGGCAGCTCGCCCAGCCCCTCGGCGGCCAGCCGGGCGGCCAGCTCGACCAGGGCGGTGCGGGACGCCTCGACGAAGGAACTGCGCAGGGCGAGGTCCTCGACCGGGTACCCGGTCAGGGCCATCTCGGGGAACGCGACCAGCTGGGCACCGGCCTCGGCGGCCTTCTTGGTCCAGCGCACCACCTCATCGCTGTTGCGGGCGATGTCACCGACCCAGGGGTCGATCTGGCTCAGGGCGAGACGGAGATTGGGCATGCCCCAGAGTGTAATCGTCTAACTGACGTTATGTCCTCCGGGGGTGGGTTGCCCCCGCTTCGGCGTGGTCCGCCGCCCGGACGGCCGGGGGTCGGCAAGCGGACGAAGATCCGCCATGATGGGACCAGCCGCTTCCGGCGCGCTTCCGGGCGTAACACGGACGTAAAGAGCAGAGGTGAGACTGTCCCCATGGGCAAGCAGCAGGAGTTCGTGCTTCGCACGCTCGAGGAGCGTGACATCCGTTTTGTCCGGCTGTGGTTCACCGACGTGCTCGGGTTCCTGAAGTCCGTGGCAGTCGCTCCGGCGGAGCTGGAACAGGCCTTCGAGGAGGGCATCGGCTTCGACGGCTCGGCCATCGAGGGCTTCGCCCGGGTCTACGAGTCCGACATGATCGCCAAGCCGGACCCCACCACCTTCCAGATACTGCCGTGGCGCTCCGAGACCCCGGGCACCGCGCGCATGTTCTGCGACATCCTCATGCCCGACGGCTCCCCCTCCTACGCGGACCCGCGCTTCGTCCTCAAGCGCACCCTGGAGAAGGCCTCCGAGCAGGGCTTCACCTTCTACACCCACCCGGAGATCGAGTTCTTCCTGCTGAAGAACCTCCCCGGTGACGGCACCGCCCCCATCCCCGCCGACCAGTCCGGCTACTTCGACCACACCCCGCGCGGCGTCGGCCACGACTTCCGTCGCCAGGCCATCACCATGCTCGAATCCATGGGCATCTCGGTCGAGTTCTCCCACCACGAAGGCGCCCCCGGCCAGCAGGAGATCGACCTGCGCTACGCCGACGCGCTCTCCACCGCCGACAACATCATGACCTTCCGCCTGGTCATGAAGGAGGTCGCGCTGGAGCAGGGCGTCCACGCCAGCTTCATGCCCAAGCCCTTCTCCGGATTCCCCGGCTCCGGCATGCACACCCACGTCTCCCTCTTCGAGGGCGACCGCAACGCCTTTCACGAGTCCGGCGCCGAGTACCAGCTCTCCAAGGTCGGCCGCTCCTTCATCGCCGGCCTGCTCAAGTACGCCGCCGAGACCGCCGCCGTCACCAACCAGTGGGTCAACTCCTACAAGCGCATCTGGGGCGGCTCCCAGCGCACCGCCGGCGCCGGCGGCGAGGCTCCCTCGTACATCTGCTGGGGCCACAACAACCGCTCCGCCCTGATCCGCGTCCCCATGTACAAGCCCGGCAAGCAGGGCTCCACCCGGGTCGAGGTCCGCTCCCTCGACACCGGCTGCAACCCCTACCTCGCCTACGCCGTCGTCCTCGCCTCCGGCCTCAAGGGCATCGAGGACGGCCTTGAACTCCCCGCCGGCGCCGACGACGACGTCTGGGCGCTCTCCGACGCCGAACGCCGCGCCCTTGGCATCCAGCCCATGCCGCAGAACCTCGGCGAGGCCATCGACCTCATGCAGCGCAGCGAACTCGTCGCCGAGACGCTGGGCGAGCACGTCTTCGACTTCTTCCTGCGCAACAAGCGCCAGGAGTGGGAGGAGTACCGCTCCGAGGTCACCCCGTTCGAGCTGCGCAAGAACCTCCAGGTGCTGTAGCCCCGGCTGAGCGGCTCGTCGTACACGGGGAAGGCCCCGGACCAGTGGATCGTCATCACTGGTCCGGGGCCTTCTGTCGCACGCGATCGGCTCTGATTGAACGTCAGCCCCTGCCGGGCGGTAGGACAGTGTGACTAGTGGTGGCCGGGCGTGTGGCGGCTTGCAGGGGGTCGGGGCGGGCGCTGAAGTGGCTGCATGATCGGTACGCGGCTGCGCGAGCGGGAACTGGTTTCGGACGTCGTGGGCGCGGCCGGGTGAGCGGGCGGCGGGGGCGGCGTCCGGAGTCGTGGTGGGGTCGGTGGCGGCCCGGATCGCGAGGAGGTGCGCCGCGGGCGGGGCGGCGCGGATGGGTGTCGGTGGCGATGGGGGTGACCGGCGAACTGGTCTTCACCCTCGGCCTGGTGCTGGTGCTGTTCGTCGGCTACTCGCTGTGGTGGACCGACCTGTTGGCGGACCGGCGGGCCGACCGGGCTGGGCAGGAGCTGCGCGGCTCCTGGTCGGTGACGGCCCCGCCGACCCCGTCGGCGAGCCCCGCGCCCTCGGCCGCGCCGGTGCCGCCGGCCTCGCCTTCGCCCTCGCCGTCCCCGCCGCCGGAGTACCGGACCGGTGACGACGTGGGCTTCCTGCACGTGCCGGCCATGGGCAGCGACTACCAGGTGCTGATCCGGATGGGAGCGGCGGAGGAGATCATCGACGAGGGCGTCGCGGGCGTGTACACCGAGCCGTACCGGGCGGCGATGCCGTGGGACGCGGAGGGGAACTTCGCGCTGGCGGCCCACCGGGACGGGCACGGCGCCAAGTTCCACGACCTCGACGTGCTCAAGCCGGGGGACGCGCTGGTGGTGGAGACCCGCGGCACCTGGTACGTGTACCGGGTGGACGGCGTGCTGCCGCAGACCTCCAAGTACAACATCGGGGTGATCGCGCCGGTCCCGGCCGGCTCGCCGTACCAGGGACCGGGCCGGTACATCACCCTGACGACGTGTACGCCGGTCTACACCTCGCGCTACCGGATGGCGGTCTGGGGCAGCCTGGTGCGGACCGAGCCGGTGGACGCCAACCGGACGCCGCCGGCCGAGCTGACCAGCGGGCACGCGTAGGCGGCCGTCGGGCAGGTCGGCCCTCGGGCCGGTCAGCCGTCGGAGCCGCGCCGACGGGCCACCCGGATCAGCAGCGCGCCGCCGACCAGCATCGCCACGGCCAGGACGACCAGCAGGACGACGTGGCCTCCGGTGGCGGCCAGCGCATCGCCGCCTGCTGCGGCGGCGCCGGGAACGGACGGACGGTACATGCGCGGCCTCCACCGGGGACGTGGGCGACGGGTGCCGCCGGTACGGAGGATCCACCGCGGCACCGGCCGGTTGTCGCGCCGGGAAGCCGCACCACCCCAATGGGTCCGGCCGATCACCCGGGTGCGTGAGTGCGGGGGAGTCGCGGCGACGTCGTACCCCGGCGCGGCCCGGGACGGGCACGTAGGCTTCGAACAGGCGACGGAGCTGAAGGGGGAGATGGCAGTGGAGGAGCGGGCCGGGAGCCGGACGAGCCGGCCGGAGATCAGACTGGTCCGCCGCGGCTTCACCGACCCCGACCAGGCGGTACGGCGGCTGGCCGAACCCGCGCTGCAGGGGCTGGCTGCCGACCCGGTGCTACTGGACGCGCTCGGTGCCACCGCCGACCCCGACCTCGCGCTGCTCGGCCTGACCCGGCTGCTGGAGGCGCTCGACCCGCACGAGCGGCACACCCTGCGCGACACCCTCACCGCCTCCAAGCCGCTGCGCGACCGGCTGCTCGGGGTGCTCGGCGCCTCCGCGGCGCTCGGCGACCACTTGGCCCGCCATCCGCGCGACTGGCACGCCCTGGTCACCTTCGAGCTGCGCGACATGCACCCCGGCCGGGCCGACTTCCTCGGCGAGCTGTCCCGCCGGGTGTGGGCGGCCGCCGAGCCCGGCGGGGACGCCGTACCGCGTCGCGCGGACGCGCTGCGGCTGGCCTACCGCCGCTGCCTGCTGGCGATCGCCGCCCGCGACCTGTCCGGCACCACCGACCTGGCCCAGACCGCGGCCGAGCTGGCCGACCTGGCCGGTGCCACCCTGCAGACCGCGCTGGACATCGCCGCCGACGAGGACCCCGAGGCGGCCGTCGCCTGCCGGCTGGCGATCATCGGCATGGGCAAGTGCGGCGGCCGGGAGCTCAACTACGTCTCCGACGTGGACGTGATCTTCGTCGCCGAGCCGTGCGAGGGCGTCGAGGAGCAGCGCGCGACCCAGGCCGCCACCCGGCTCGCCGCCCGCACCATGCGGCTCTGCTCGGACACCACCGGCGAGGGCGCCATCTGGCCGGTCGACGCCAACCTGCGCCCCGAGGGCCGCAACGGGCCGCTGGTCCGCACCCTGGCCAGCCACCTCGCCTACTACCAGCGCTGGGCCAAGACGTGGGAGTTCCAGGCGCTGCTGAAGGCCCGGCCGGTGGCCGGCGACGCCGACCTCGGGGCCGCGTACACCGAGGCGATCGCCCCCCTGGTGTGGCAGGCCGCCGCGCGGGAGAACTTCGTCCCGGACGTGCAGCAGATGCGCCGCCGGGTGGTGGACGCCATCCCCGTCACCGAACTGGACCGCCAGCTGAAGCTCGGCCCCGGGGGCTTGCGGGACGTCGAGTTCTCCGTCCAGCTGCTCCAGCTGGTGCACGGCCGCACCGACGAGGCGCTGCGCAGCGCCAACACCCTGGAGGCGCTGGCCGCGCTCAGCGCCGGCGGCTACGTCGGCCGGGCCGACGCCGCCTCGCTCGACGCCGCCTACCGCTTCCTGCGCACCCTGGAGCACCGGATCCAGCTGCACCGGCTGCGCCGCACCCACCTGATGCCCACCGACCAGGCCGACCAGCGCCGCCTCGCCCGCTCACTGGCCACCCGGATCAACGACGACACCCGGGACGACCCGGTCGCCGCGCTGCACCGGGAGTGGAAGCGCCACGCGGTGGAGGTGCGGCGCCTGCACGAGCGGCTGTTCTACCGTCCGCTGCTGGACGCCGTCGCGGTGCTGCCCGTCGCCGAACTGGAGGTGGCGGAGACCGGGGCCGCCGGGCTGAGCACCGAGGCCGCCCGGGAGCGGCTGGCGGCGCTCGGCTACGCCGACCCGGCCGCCGCGCTGCGTCACATCTCCGCGCTCGCCTCCGGGGTGAGCCGCAAGGCGGCGATCCAGCGCACCCTGCTGCCGGTCATGCTCGGCTGGTTCGCCGACTCGGCCGACCCCGACGCCGGACTGCTCAACTTCCGGCAGGTCTCCGACGCGCTCGGCCGCACCCCCTGGTACCTGCGGCTGCTGCGCGACGAGGGCGCCGCCGCCGAGCAGCTCGCCCGGGTGCTGTCGGCCGGCCGGCTGGCCCCCGACCTGCTGCTGCGGGCCCCCGAGGCGGTCGCCATGCTCGGCGACCCGCAGGGACTGGTGCCGCGCGGCCGGGCCGCCCTGGAACAGGAGATCCTGGCCGCCGTCGGCCGGGCCCCCACCGCCGCCGCCGGGGTGGCGGCCGCCCGCTCGGTCCGCCGCAGGGAGCTGTTCCGCACCAGCGCCGCCGACCTGCTCGGCCGCCTCGCCGACGACCCCGCCGAGGCCCTGGAGACCGCTGCGGAGGCGCTCACCGCCCTCAACACCGCCACCCTCCAGGGCGCCCTGCGCGCCTCGATCGCCGGCTGGGAGGACCGCAACGGCGAGCTGCCGACCCGCCTCGCGGTGATCGCCATGGGCCGCTTCGGCGGCCACGAACTCGGCTACGGCTCCGACGCCGACGTGATGTTCGTCCACGAGCCGCTGCTCGGCATGCTCGACGAGGACGCCGCCAAGGCCGCCCACGCCGTCATCCACGACCTGCGCGCCCTGCTCTCCGCCCCCTCGACCGAACCGCCGCTGCTGGTCGACGCCGACCTGCGGCCCGAGGGCCGGCAGGGCCCGCTGGTGCGCACCCTCGCCTCGTACGCCGCCTACTACCGCCGCTGGTCGCACGCCTGGGAGAGCCAGGCCCTGCTGCGCGCCGAGCCGGTGGCCGGGGACGCCGAGCTGGGGGAGCGGTTCCGGGCCCTGATCGACCCGCTGCGCTACCCGGGCACCGGCGTGCCCGAACGCGACCTGGTGGAGATCCGCCGGATCAAGGCCCGGATCGAGGCCGAACGGCTGCCCCGCGGCGCCGACCCCACCACCCACACCAAGATCGGCCGCGGCGGACTGGCCGACGTCGAATGGACGGTGCAGCTCCTGCAGCTGCAGCACGGCCACCTGGTGCCCGCCCTGCGCACCACCCGGACCCGCCAGGCGCTGACCGCCGCCGCCGACGCCGGGCTGCTCGCCCGGGAGGACGCGGAGGTGCTGGACGCGGCGTGGGTGCTGGCCTCGCGGGTGCGGAGCGCCGTGATGCTGGTCCGCGGCCGCCCCGGGGACAGCTTCCCCGGCGAGGCCCGCGAGCTCGCCGGCGTTGCCCGCTACCTCGGTTACGGCGCCGGGCACACGGGGGAACTGGTCGACGACTACCGCCGCACGACGCGGCGGGCGAGGAAGGTCGTCGAGCGACTCTTCTACGGGTACTGACGTCAGGACGGGTCACCCGGTGGGTGGGACCGACCGAGGGATGCGTGTCCGCAGACCGTAGGTGGCTGGGCGCGCAGTTCCCCGCGCCCCTATCGGGACGCTTCCACGACCGTCCAGTGCTCCGGCACCGTGAGGTGCTGCTCCGGCTTCCCCCCGGTAACGCGCGGGAGCTGGTACGCCCACACGTGGTAGAACAGCCGGGCGGCTATGAACCCGACCGCGAGGCAGGCCGCTCCGCCGACCGCGTCCAGCCAGAAGTGGTTCGCGGTGGAGATGATCACCACCAGGGTGGCCGCCGGGTACGCCAGCCCGAGCGCCCGGACCCAGGTCCGCTGCGCCAGGAAGAAGATCGTCAACCCGCACCACAGCGACCAGCCGATGTGCATCGACGGCATCGCCGCGTACTGGTTGGAGACGTGCGCGGCTGCCCCGGAGGCCATCGAGCCCCAGGTGCGATGGACGGTGACGGTGTCGATGAAGTTGCCGCCGGTCATCAGCCGGGGCGGGGCGAGCGGGAAGGAGTAGAACCCGACCAGCGCGATGCCGGTGGTGACGAAGAGCACGGTGCGGCAGGCGGCGTACCGCCCGGGGTGTCTGCGGTAGAGCCAGACCAGGACGCCGATGGTCACGATGAAGTGCAGCGTCGCGTAGTAGTAGTTCATCCCCACGATGAGCCAGCCGAACGAGTTCACGGTGTGGTTGACCGCACGCTCGACGTTCACGCCGAGGGTCTGCTCGAAGCTCCACACCCAGCTCGCGTGGTGCTGGGCGATCACGGCCTGCTCGGGGACGGCGTTGCGGATCAGCGAGTAGATCCAGTAGCTGATGCCGATCAGGGCGAGCTCGAAGACCAGGTGCGGACGGGCCGGGGTGCGCCGCTGCTCGCGGATGCGGCTGCGGACGGCAGCCGCGGGCGACTGGGCGGCACGGGTGGCTCCGTCCGGCATCCGGCTCGTGTGGGCCTGGCCTGAGACGGAACCGTCGGTGGGCACACGGTCGGCGCGGTCGGCGCCCGGTGCGTGGATCTCGGTCGGTTCCCCCATAGCGGAGAAGTCTGCCAGACGTCCCGTGGCCGTCCGATCATCCTGTGGTCGGGGATTCTTCACCGACTGTCCCCCTACGGGGGTAGGGGTCGGTCGACTCTCGGGGCGCATGAGGTCCATTGTTGCGCGCGGGTAACGGAGGGTCGAACCGGGGTCCCCGGTGACGAGAAAGCCCGCCGGCTGTCAGGTGTCCGGCGGGCGTCTCTCTCTCGTACAGGACTCTGCGGCCTTGACAACGGTTGGGTCAAGACCTCGATTGCAACATTTTCAGCATCTTGCTGAAACATCTTGCAGCGCGCTAGGTTCCACGCCACTCACGTTCGCCGAGCTCATGCACGCCGAGCCCGCCCCAAGGGAGAGCCAGACGTGGCCGAAGTCCAGCCCCGCCACCCACGGAGCACGACCCCCCACCGCAGACCAGGCAGAGCGGCCGTGCTGCTCGCCGCCTCGCTGGTCGCCGCCACTCTCGGATCCACGCCGCTGGCCGCGGCCGCCGCCCCGCCCGCGCCCCCCTCGGACGCCGCGCTGGCCGCCACCGCCGCCCGCCACGACCTGACCCGGGAGCAGTTCTACTTCGTCCTTCCCGACCGCTTCGCCAACGGAAACCCGGGCAACGACACCGGTGGGATCACCGGCGGCCGGATGGACAACGGTCTCGACCCCACCGACAAGGGCTTCTACCACGGTGGCGACCTGCAGGGCCTGATCGACAAGCTGGACTACATCCAGGGCCTGGGCACCACCGCGATCTGGATGGCGCCGATCTTCAAGAACCGCCCCGTGCAGGGCACCGGCGCGGACGCCTCGGCCGGCTACCACGGCTACTGGATCACCGACTTCACCCAGGTCGACCCGCACTTCGGCACCAACGCGCAGCTCAAGGAGCTGATCGCCAAGGCGCACGCCAAGGGCATCAAGGTCTTCTTCGACGTCATCACCAACCACACCGCCGACGTCATCGACTTCGCCGAGCAGAAGTACGACTACCGCTCCGCCGGCGCGTACCCGACCCTGGACACCGACGGCAACCCGGTGGACGAGACCGCCGTCGCCGACGCGGGTGGCGCCTGGCCGAAGACCACCGCGGACTCCTTCCCGTACACCCCGCAGTTCCGCTCGGCCGCCGACGCCACCGCCAAGACCCCGTCCTGGCTGAACGACCCGTCGCTCTACCACAACCGCGGCAACTCGACCTTCGCCGGCGAGTCCGCCACCGAGGGCGACTTCTCCGGGCTGGACGACCTGGACACCCAGAACCCCAAGGTGGTCCAGGGCTTCGAGCGGATCTACCAGACCTGGGTGGCCGAGACCGGCGTCGACGGCTTCCGGATCGACACCGTCAAGCACGTCAACATGGCCTTCTGGCAGCAGTGGGCGCCGGCCCTGAAGCAGTTCGCGGCCGAGCACGGCAACAAGAAGTTCTTCATGTTCGGCGAGGTCTACTCGGGCGACCCGGCGATCACCTCGCCCTACGTCACCCAGGGCAAGCTGCAGGCCACCCTGGACTTCGCCTTCCAGCAGGCGGCCCGCAGCTTCGCCTCGCAGAACGGCTCGGCCAAGGCACTCGCCGACGTCTACGGCCAGGACTACCGCTACACCACCGCCGACACCGACGCCTACGAGCTGCCGACCTTCCTCGGCAACCACGACATGGGCCGCTTCGGCAGCTTCCTGCAGAGCGACAACCCGGGCGCCTCCCAGCAGACCCTGCTGGCCAAGGACCGGCTGGCGAACGAGCTGCAGTTCCTCACCCGCGGCCAGCCGGTGGTCTACTACGGCGACGAGCAGGGCTTCACCGGCGCGGGCGGCGACAAGGACGCCCGGCAGGACATGTTCGCCTCGAGGACGCCTTCGTACACCAGCGACAACGTGATCGGCGGCACCCCCGGCTCCGCCGACCGCTACGGCACCGCCGGCGCGCTCTACCAGGGCATATCCGGGCTGGCCAAGCTGCGCAAGGACCACCCGGCGCTGGCCGACGGCGCCCAGATCGAGCGATACGCGGCGGACGGGCCGGGCGTCTACGCCTTCTCCCGGATCGACGCCAAGCAGCAGGTCGAGTACCTGGTCGCGGTCAACAACGCCACCGAGGCCAAGACCGTCACGCTGGACACCTTCTCGGCCGGCATGAGCTTCGACCGGGTCTACCCGCAGGCGGGGGCGAAGGTCACCAGCGGCGCCGACCGCAAGGTGACGGTCACCGTGCCGCCGCTGTCCTCGGTGGTGTTCAAGGCCGCCGGCAAGCTCGCCAAGCCCGCGGCCGGCCCGCAGCTGACGCTGGCCGCACCCGCCGACGGCTCGTACGGCACCGTCACCGTCGGCGCCCAGGTGCCCGGCGGCGGCTTCGACCGGGTGACCTTCGCCGCGCAGATCGGCAACGGGCCCTGGCAGACCCTGGGCACCGCCGACAACGGGACGTACAAGGTCACCCAGGACCTCGGCAAGGTCGCGGCCGGCACCGTGGTCCACTACAAGGCGGTGGTCCAGGACTCCGCCGGCCGCCTCGCCTCCGCCACCGGCTCCTTCACCACCGGCGCCCCCACCCCGGCCCCCGCGCCCAGCGCCACCTCGCGCCCCTACGCGGTGGTGCACTACCAGCGCCGGAGCGGCGACTACGACGGCTGGAACCTGTACGCCTGGGGCGACCTGGCGGACGGCGAGTCCACCACCTGGCCGGCCGGCCACGGCTTCACCGGACGCGACGCCTACGGCGCCTTCGCGTACGTGAAGCTCAAGAACGGCGCCGCCGACCTCGGCTTCGTCGTGGAGAACAACGGCACCAAGGACGTCGACTCCGACCGCCACATCGACGTCTCCGCGACCGGCGAGATCTGGATCAAGGAGGGCGACCCCACCGTCCACACCAGCAACCCGGACGGCGCGGTGCCGGTGCCCGACGGCAAGGCGGTCATCCACTACCACCGGGCCGACGGGAACTACGACGGCTGGGGCCTGCACGACTGGACCGGCGCCGCCACCCCCACCGACTGGGGCAGCCCGCTGATGCCCGCCCGCAAGGACGCCTTCGGCGCGGTCTTCGAGGTGCCGCTGGCCGCCGGGGCCACCAGCCTCAGCTACATCATCCACAACGGCAACGACAAGGACCTGCCGCAGGACCAGCAGCTGAACTTCGCCGCCAGCGGCCGCGAGGTGTGGATCCTCGGCGGCCAGGAGGGCTACCTGCTGCCGCAGGCCTCCGGCGCCGCCTCGCAGCTCGACCTCGGCTCGGCCCGCGCCCAGTGGATCGACGCCACCACCGTGGTGGTGCCGCCCACCTACGGCGCCGCCGACGCCGCGCTCGCCTCCGGCACCAGCGCCCAGCTGATCTACGACCCCGCGGGCACCCTCACCGCCGACAAGGGCGTGCTCTCGGGCCCCGGCCACTGGATCCGGCTCAACCCGGCCGCCGGCCTCAGCGCCGCGCAGAAGGCGAAGTTCCCGCACCTGGCGGGCTACCGCGCCTTCACCGTGGACAAGCGCGACGCCGGCCGGATCACCGCCGCGCTGCGCAGCCAGCTGGTCTTCGCCGAGCACCTGCCGAACGGCGCCGCGCTGGCCGCCACCGGGGTGCAGACCCCCGGCGTGCTCGACGACCTGTACGCGGCCAAGGCCGCCGGGGCCCAGCTCGGCCCGGTCTACCGCACCGACCACGACGGCTGGCCCTGGTGGGGCGACCACCGGAAGGTCACCCTCTCGCTCTGGGCGCCGACCGCCACCGACGTCTCGGTCCAGCTCTTCGACCGGGCCACCGGCGGCACCCCGAAGACCGTCCCGCTGAAGCGCGACGACGCCACCGGCGTCTGGTCGCTGACCCGGGACGCGGGGGACCTGGACGGCAAGTACTACCTGTACCAGGTCAAGGTGTGGGCGCCGAGCGTCCAGCAGATGGTCACCAACACCGTCACCGACCCGTACTCGGTCGCGCTGTCCACCGACTCGAAGCGGAGCCTGGTCGCCGACCTCGCGAGCGGCGCCACCAAGCCCAAGGGCTGGGACCAGCACAGGAGCCCGGACGCGATCCCGGCCGCCAAGCAGCAGATCCAGGAGCTGCACGTCCGCGACTTCTCCTCGGCCGACACCACGGTGCCCGAGGCCGAGCGCGGCACCTACAAGGCGTTCACCGAGTCCAAGTCGGCCGGCATGCAGCACCTGCGCGACCTGGCCAAGGCCGGCGTCACCACCATCCACCTGCTGCCGACCTTCGACATCGCCACCATCCGGGAGAACCGGGCCGAGCAGAAGCTGCCCGCCTGCGACCTGGCCTCGCTCGCCGCCGACAGCGACAAGCAGCAGGAGTGCGTGGCCGCGGTGCAGGCCGACGACGCCTTCAACTGGGGCTACGACCCGCTGCACTACAACGTGCCGGAGGGCTCGTACGCCACCGACCCGAACGGGACGGCCCGCACGGTGCAGTTCCGCGAGATGGTGCAGGCGATGCACGAGGCCGGCCTGCGGGTGGTCCTCGACGTCGTCTACAACCACACCGCGGCCGCCGGGCAGGACGACCACTCGGTGCTGGACAAGGTGGTGCCCGGCTACTACCAGCGGCTCAGCGACACCGGCAAGGTCACCACCGACAGCTGCTGCGCCGACACCGCGCCCGAGCACGCCATGATGAACAAGCTGGTGGTCGACTCGGTGGTCACCTGGGCCCGGCAGTACCGGGTCGACGGCTTCCGCTTCGACCTGATGGGCATCGACCCCAAGTCGACCATGCTGGACGTGCAGTCCGCGCTGCGCGGCCTGACCAGGGAGCGGGACGGCGTCGACGGGAAGAACATCTTCCTCTACGGCGAGGGCTGGAACTTCGGCGTGGTGGCGAACGACGCCCGCTTCGTCCAGGCCACCCAGACCAACATGGCCGGAACCGGCATCGCCACCTTCAACGACCGGGTGAGGGACGCGGCGCGCGGCGGCAACTTCATGCTCTCCTCCGCCCCGCAGCAGGGTTTCGCCTCGGGCCTGTACACCGACCCCAACGGCTCGGCCGACAACGGCACCCCGGAGCAGCAGAAGGCCCGGCTGCTGCACCAGATGGACCAGATCAAGGTCGGTCTGAGCGGCAACCTGGCGGGCTACTCCTTCACCGACTCCGCCGGGAAGGCGGTGAGCGGCAAGGAGGTCGACTACAACGGCTCCCCGACCGGCTACGCCGCCCAGCCCGGCGAGGCGGTGGAGTACGTCGACGCCCACGACAACGCGGACCTGTTCGACGCGCTGGCGTACAAGCTGCCGACCGCCACCCCGGCCGCCGACCGGGCCCGGATGCAGGCCCTCGGCCTGTCGCTCACCGCGCTCAGCCAGGGCCCGGGCTTCGCCCAGGCCGGCAGCGACCTGCTGCGCTCCAAGTCGCTGGACGCCAACTCCTTCGACTCGGGCGACTGGTTCAACTCCATCCACTGGGACTGCACCCAGGGCAACGGCTGGGGCCACGGCCTGCCGATGGCCCGGGACAACCAGTCGATGTGGCCGGCCGCCAAGCAGCTGCTGGCCGACCCCCGGCTGACCGTGGGCTGCAACGACATCTCCGCCTCCAGCGCGATCTACCAGCAGTTCCTGCGGATCCGGCAGTCCTCGCCGCTGTTCGCGCTGTCCAGCGCGGCCGAGGTGCAGCGCCGGCTGTCCTTCCCGCTCTCCGGCACCGCGGGGGAGAACCCGGGTGTGATCACCATGCACCTGGACGGGACCGGGCTGAAGGGCGCTCAGAAGTCGCTCACCGTGGTCTTCAACGCCACGCCGACCACGCAGAGCCAGACGGTGGCGGGCCTGCGGGGGAGTGCCCAGGCGCTCCACCCGGTCCAGGCCGGCGGCGTGGACCCGGTGGTGAAGCAGGCGGGATTCGATCCGGCCACCGGGACATTTACCGTACCGGCTCGGACGGTGGCGGTTTTCGTATCGAACTGACCGTTCTCCCAAGGGTTTAACAGAATTCCCAAGTGTTTAGAGGGGCTCCGTCCGAGCGGCGGAGCCCCTCTCGCATGTGGCTGGAAAGCATCGGTGGTGGCTGGTACGCGGTGACATGTATGGGCCGGGCGACGCTGTCGCGGCGGCGGGTGCGCGGGGTCGACGAGCAGAACGATCCCCCTGTGGCGAGCTCAAACATCCCGTCATGGCACGGTGTTGGGACTGATGTGCCACGGTCATTAATCAGTCAATCAGTGGCATGCATCTGTCATTAACAGAGTGTTTGCTGCCACGATTCCCCCGGCTGCGGATGAGTAGGGTCCCCCACCCCCGGTGTGCGGCTTCGCCAGCGCCCCCGGCTCTGCACCGCGTCAGATTGCACCGCACCCCGCCGTGACCAGCGGCAGGGCCCCCGCTGCGCCGCAACCGCGGCCAGATTCTCGCCACCGCTGTGACCCCGCAGCGGTCGTATGAGGAGTCCGCTTTGTCTCGCTACTCGCACGCTCGAGTGAGCATGGCCGCCCTGGCCGCAACCACCGCGCTGCTGGTGACCGGCATTCCGGTGATGGCCCAGGCCGCTCCGAGCGCCCCGTCCGCCGTCGCCGCCCAGGTTGCCGGCTCCAAGGCCCAGCTGCTCGCCGTCGCCGGCGACCAGGCCCCCGCGTTCGCCCAGTCCCTCGGCCTGACCGGCCAGGAGAAGCTGGTCGCCAAGGACGTCGTCCGCGACGCGGACGGGACCCAGCACTTCCGCTACGAGCGCACCTTCGCGGGTCTCCCCGTCCTCGGCGGCGACATGGTCGTCCACCAGGCCGCGAACGGCACCACCAAGGGCGTCGACAAGGCCACCGAGGCCTCGCTGAGCGGCGTCTCCACCACCCCGAAGCTGGCCGCCCCGAAGGCCCAGGCCGCCGCGCTGGCCGCCGAGTCCGGCTCGGCCCTGGAGACCGCCCCGCGCCTGGTCGTGTGGGCCGCCACCGGCACCCCGCGGCTGGCGTACGAGACCGTGGTCAGCGGCAAGGAGGCGGACGGCACCCCGAGCAAGCTGCACGTCGTCACCGACGCCAACACCGGCGAGGTGATCCAGAAGTTCGAGGGCATCAACACCGGCACCGGCACCGGCGTCTTCGTCGGCAACGTCACCATCGGCACCACGCTGTCGGGTTCGACGTACCAGATGAAGGACACCACCCGCGGTGGGATGTACACCACCGACATGAACAACGGGACGTCCGGCAACGGCACCCTGTTCAGCAAGTCCACCGACACCTGGGGCAACGGCTCGGCCTCCAACCGGGAGTCGGCCGCCGTCGACGCGCACTTCGGCGTCTCGAAGACCTGGGACTTCTACAAGAACACCTTCGGCCGCAGCGGCATCCGCAACGACGGTGTCGGCGCCTACAGCCGGGTCCACTACGACAGCAACTACACCAACGCGTTCTGGGACGACTCCTGCTTCTGCATGACCTACGGTGACGGGTCGGGCAACACCCACCCGCTGACCGAGCTGGACGTCGCCGGCCACGAGATGACCCACGGTGTCACCGCGGCCACCGCCAACCTGAACTACTCGGGTGAGTCCGGCGGCCTGAACGAGTCCACCTCGGACGTGTTCGGCACCATGGTCGAGTTCTACGCCAACATCCCGTCCGACAACCCGGACTACCTCATCGGCGAGCTCATCGACCTCAACGGCGACGGCACCCCGCTGCGCTACATGGACCAGCCGTCCAAGGATGGCTCCTCGGCCGACTACTGGTCCTCGACGGTCGGCAACAAGGACGTCCACTACTCCTCGGGCGTCGGCAACCACTTCTTCTACCTGCTCTCCGAGGGCAGCGGCGCCAAGGTCGTCAACGGTGTGAGCTACAACTCGCCGACCCAGGGCAACATCGCGGTCACCGGCATCGGCCGGGACAAGGCCGCAGCGATCTGGTACCGGGCGCTCACCACGTACTGGACCTCCACCACCAACTACGCCAACGCCCGCACCGGCATGCTGAGCGCCGCGACCGACCTGTACGGCGCCAACTCGGCCGAGTACAACGCGGTCGCCACCGCCTGGGCCGCCGTCAACGTCGGCTCGGTGCCGACCAACACCCCGAGCGTCACCAACCCGGGCAACCAGACCACCAAGGTCAACACCGCGGCCAGCCTGCAGATCAAGGCCAGCGGCGGCACCGGCGCGCTGACCTACTCGGCCACCGGCCTGCCGGCCGGCCTGTCGATCAACGCCTCGACCGGTCTGATCTCGGGCACCCCGACCGCCGTCGGCACCTCCTCGGTGACCGTCACGGCCAAGGACACCGCCAACAAGACCGGCTCCACCAGCTTCACCTGGACCGTCAACGACGGCAGCAGCACCTGCACCCCGGCGCAGCTGCTCGGCAACGCGGGCTTCGAGACCGGCACCGCCGCTCCGTGGACCACCACCAGCGGTGTGGTCGACAACTCGGCGTCCGAGGCGGCCCACGGTGGCTCCTGGAAGGCGTGGCTGAACGGGTACGGCTCCGCCCACACCGACAGCGCCTCGCAGACCGTCACCATCCCGGCCAACTGCAAGGCCACCCTCAGCTACTGGCTGCACATCGACACGGCTGAGACCACCACCACCACGGCGTACGACAAGCTGACCGTGACCGTCAACGGCACCACGGTGGCCTCGTACTCGAACCTCAACAAGAACACCGGCTACGCCCAGAAGACCGTCGACCTGTCGGCCTACGCGGGCCAGACCGTGACCCTGAAGTTCAACGGTGTGGAGGACTCCTCCCTCCAGACCAGCTTCGTGATCGACGACACCGCGATCCAGACCAGCTGACGGCAGTGAACTAGGCGGGGCCCGGCGGAGGAACCAACCGCCGGGCCCCGCTTCGCGTGCCGGGATTCCGCATGGTGAGACGCCGGAAACCCGCACGCAACACGAAACACCGGGGAAACACGCCCGCCCACAACCGGAAACCACCCGCCGCGAGACTCCCCGAATGTTCCTCGCTGCCCCCACCCCCGGCCTGGACACCGGCGACACCGCCTGGCTGCTGGCCTGCACCGCACTGGTGCTGATGATGACCCCCGCCCTGGCGCTGTTCTACGGCGGCATGGTCCGCACCAAGAGCGTGCTCAACATGATCATGATGAGCTTCGTCTCGATCGCCGTGGTCACCGTGGTCTGGCTGCTGGCCGGCTACACGCTGGCCTTCGGCGACGACGCCGGGGCCGGCCTGATCGGCAACCTCGACCACCTCGGCATGGCCGGGATCACGCCCACCAGCCTCACCGGGCACGTCCCCACCCTGCTCTTCGCCGCCTTCCAGCTCACCTTCGCGATCATCACCGCGGCGCTGATCAGCGGCGCGATCGCGGACCGCGCCCGGTTCGGCGCCTGGGTGGTGTTCACCGCGGTGTGGACGCTGCTGGTCTACGTACCGGTCGCGCACTGGGTGTTCGCCCCCGGCGGCTGGATCGCCGCGAAGCTCGGCGCCCTCGACTTCGCCGGCGGCACCGTGGTCGAGGTCAACTGCGGCGCCAGCGGCCTGGCGCTGGCCCTGCTGCTCGGTCCGCGGATCGGCTTCAAGAAGGAGGCCATGCGCCCGCACAGCCTGCCGCTGGTGCTGCTCGGCGCGGGCCTGCTGTGGTTCGGCTGGTTCGGCTTCAACGGCGGCTCCGCGATGGGGGCCAACGGTCTGGCCGCGGCCGCGCTGTTCAACACCCAGGTGGCGGGCTGCACCGGCCTGCTGGGCTGGCTGCTGGTGGAGAAGCGCCGCGACGGCCACGCCACCACGCTCGGTGCCGCCTCCGGCGCGGTGGCCGGACTGGTCGCCATCACCCCCTCCTGCGGCAGCGTCGACCTGCTCGGCGCGCTGGTCATCGGCCTGGCCGCGGGCGTGGTCTGCTCGTACGCGGTGAGCTGGAAGTTCCGCTTCGGCTTCGACGACTCGCTGGACGTGGTCGGCGTGCACTTCGTGGCCGGCGTGATCGGCACCGTGCTGATCGGCCTGTTCGCCACCGCCGCGATGACCGGCGGGGTCACCGGCCTGCTGCACGGCGGCGGCGTCGGGCAGCTCGGCAAGCAGCTGGTGGCCGTCGTGGTGGTCGCGCTGTACGCCTTCGCGGTCACCTACGGGATCGGCTGGGTGATCGAGCGGACCATGGGATTCCGGGCCTCCGCCGAGCACGAGCTCACCGGACTCGACCTCGCCGTGCACGCCGAGACCGCGTACGATCACGGCGTCCTGGGCCACGGCACCGCGGCCCACGCCTCCGTGCTCGCGCACTCGTCCGACAAGGCCGCCGCCGTATGAAGCTGATCACCGCTGTCGTCAAGCCCTTCAAGCTGGACGAGGTCAAGACCGCGCTGCAGGAGCTCGGGGTGCACGGACTGACCGTCACCGAGGCCAGCGGGTACGGGCGGCAGCACGG
Source organism: Kitasatospora cinereorecta (assembly GCF_024172095.1). Classification (GTDB taxonomy): domain Bacteria; phylum Actinomycetota; class Actinomycetes; order Streptomycetales; family Streptomycetaceae; genus Kitasatospora; species Kitasatospora cinereorecta. Next base: position 1,289,220 of record NZ_JAMZDX010000003.1, read on the forward strand.
GCACACCGAGGTCTACCGGGGCGCCGAGTACCGGATCGACCTGGTGCCCAAGGTGCGGATCGAGGTCGTGGTCGAGGACGACGACGCCGGGCGCGTGATGGACGCGATCGTCGCCGCCGCCCGGACCGGGAAGATCGGCGACGGCAAGGTCTGGGCGGTGCCGGTCGACTCCGTGGTCCGGGTGCGCACCGGCGAGCGCGGGCCCGACGCGGTCTGAGCGCCCCGGGTCACGGCGGCGGGACGCCCCGCAGCCGGGCGGCCGGGCCGACGGGGCCGGTCGGCCCGGCCGGGCTCGCGACGGCCGGCGTGGCCGTCCGCGGCGGCCCCTGGCGGTCGGCAATCGCGGCGCCCGAGGCCAGCGCCAGGACGGTCAGCAGGAGGCCGGCGGTCCGCAGCCGCCGCTCCCGGCGCAGGCGCCGGCCGCGCACCCCGGCGGCGGCGACCATGGTGCGCACCGGTACGGGCAGGTGCTCGACGCTCTCCCCCAGCAGCTGGGCAAGGCGGTGCTCCGGCCCGGTCCGGGCGGTGGGCTCGTGGGTCACGGGCGGAAGAGCAGTTCCCGGTCGTCACCGAGGATCTCGCGGAGCTTGGCCAGCGAACGGCTGTTGAGGCTCTTGACCGCGCCCTGGGAGATCTCCATCAGCTCGGCGACCTCCTCGATCGAGCGGTCCTCCAGGTAGCGCAGCACGACCACGGCCCGGTTGCGCGGCGGCAGCAGGCGCAGCGCGGCGGCCAGGGTCAGCCGCAGTTCGCTGCCGGCCGGCGCCTCGGGGGAGTCCGGCAGGTCGGCGGAGACGATCTCGCCGGAGCGGCGCAGCCGGCGCTGGGAGAGGTAGTAGCGCAGCAGCACCTTGCGGGCGTACGCGTCCAGGCCGGGTTCGTCCTGGCCGCGGCGCAGCCGGCCCCAGACGGAGAACATCTTGGCGAGCGTGGTCTGGACGAGGTCCTGCGCCTGGTGCCAGTCCCCGCACATGAGGTACGCGACCTGGAAGAGCCGGCGAGCCCGGGTGCTCGCGAACTCCTCGAAGTCGAGTGCCGTCTCCATCCGCGGGCCCCCCGTGATCAAGTGCTGTTGTGCCGTCATTCGTACTACACGCGCCAGGGGCCGATCAGGTCGCACCCGAGTGCGAGCGGGCGGCCGCAACCGTTGCCGTTCCGAGCCTTGACGGCCGGTTCGGCGGACCCTATGTTCGGCGCGTTGCAAGTTTCCTGAAAGTTTCAGTGTTCTTGCAGAAAGCGACCGGACGTACGTCGCGCTGACGGCCCCCCAGCCGTCGCGGCCCCCCACCCTGCCGCGTCGTCCGCGCGCCCCCACACGCGCGCGGGCGAGCCTTTCCCTGGAGACACCGTGGTCACCACCGCCCCCACCCGCCGACGCCTGGCCGCAGGCCTGACGGCGGCGGCCTCGCTGGCCCTCTCGCTCGGCGCCGGGTTCACGCTCGCGCCCACCGCCGAGGCCACCCCGCCGAGCACCAAGGACGTCACCGCGACCCTCTTCGAGTGGAAGTTCGACTCGGTCGCCAAGGCCTGCACCGACACCCTGGGCCCCAAGGGGTACGGCTTCGTCGAGGTCTCCCCGCCCCAGGAGCACATCCAGGGCAGCCAGTGGTGGACCTCGTACCAGCCGGTCAGCTACAAGATCGCCGGCCGGCTCGGGGACCGCACCTCCTTCCAGAACATGGTCACCACCTGCCACAACGCCGGTGTGAAGGTGATCGCCGACTCGGTGGTCAACCACATGAGCGCGGGCTCCGGCACCGGCACCGGCGGCACCGTCTACACCAAGTACAACTACCCCGGCTACTACCAGGACCAGGACTTCCACTCCTGCCGGACGGCGATCAGCAACTACAGCGACCGCTCCAACGTGCAGAACTGCGAGCTGGTCAACCTCTCCGACCTGAACACCGGCTCCACGTACGTCCAGCAGACCATCGCCAACTACCTGAGCGACCTGCTCACCCTCGGCGTGGACGGCTTCCGGATCGACGCCGCCAAGCACATCGCGGCGAGCGACCTGGCCGGGATCAAGGCCAGGATGAGCAACCCCAACGCCTACTGGGTGCAGGAGGTCATCTACGGCGCCGGCGAGCCGATCCAGCCGTCCGAGTACACCGGCACCGGTGACGTGGACGAGTTCCGCTCCGGCACCTGGCTGAAGAGCGCCTTCAACGGCGGGCGGATATCCGACCTGTCCACCTGGGGCAACGGCCTGCTCGCCTCGAACCAGGCCCGCACCTTCGTCGACAACTGGGACACCGAGCGCAACGGCTCCACGCTGACCTACAAAGACGGCAACAGCTACACCCTGGCCAACGTCTTCATGCTGGCCTACCCCTACGGCTCGCCCAACGTCTACTCCGGCTACGCCTTCACCGCCAACGACGACGGCCCGCCGAACGGCGGCACGGTCAACGCCTGCTACCAGGACGGCTGGAACTGCGTGCACGCCTGGCCGCAGGTCGCCAACATGGTCGGCTTCCGCAACGCCGTCGCCGGCACCGGGCTGACCAACTGGTGGTCCAACGGCAACAACGCCATCGGCTTCGGCCGCGGCGACAAGGGCTACGTCGCGATCAACCACGAGAGCGGCTCGATCACCCAGACCTTCCAGACCTCGCTGCCGGCCGGCACCTACTGCGACGTGGAGCACGGCGACCTCAGTGGCGCCAGCTGCACCGGCACCAGCTACACCGTCGGCGCGGACGGCAGGTTCACCGCGACCGTCGGCGCCGGTGACGCGGTCGCCCTGCACGTCGGCGCCAAGCTCGCCGGCGGGGGCGGCGGCGGCAACTCCGCCACCGTCTTCTACAGCACGGACAAGAACTGGTCGGCGTACGACCTGCACTACGCCCCGACCGGCGGCGCCTGGACCACCGCGCCGGGCGTCGCGATGGACGCCGCCTGCACCGGCTGGGTGAAGAAGACCGTCGCGCTCGGCACCGCCGCCGGCCTCGCCGCCACCTTCAACAACGGCTCCGGCACCTGGGACAACAACAGCGGCGCCAACTACGCGCTGGGCACCGGGAACGTGACCGTCAAGGACGGCGTGGTCGGCAGCGGCGACCCGTGCGCCTCGGTCCCGGCCGCCACCGGCGCCTCGTTCGCGGTCAACGCCACCACGACGGCCGGCCAGAACATCTACGTGGTCGGCGACGCCGCGGCGCTCGGCGGCTGGGACACCTCCAAGGCCCTGCTGCTCTCCTCGGCGAGCTACCCGGTCTGGAAGCTGGACGTCACCCTGGCGGCCGGCACCGCGATCCAGTACAAGTACCTCCGCAAGGACGCCTCCGGCACGGTCACCTGGGAGAGCGGCGCCAACCGCACCGCCACCGTCCCGGCGAGCGGCATGATCACCCTGAACGACACCTGGCGGCCCTGACCACCGGGCCACAAGAGCCGAGGTCACGGTCCGGCCGGTCAAACCGCTCGAAGGGGTGGTGATCCGGCCGCGACCGGGCCGCGCCCACCCGCCCGGTGCCACCATCGGGCGGGTGAACGGCGCTTCCACCATTCTTGACATCGAACTCTGCGGCGGCCGCTGGGACGGGCACCGCAAGCGGGTCCGGGCCGGCGCCCCGCCGCCCGCGCTGCGGATGGTGCTGCGGATCGACCTCCCGGCCGCCGAGGCCGGCGAGTACTGGCCGACCACCAGCGTCTACCGGCTCGACGAGGACGGACCGCGCCGCCGCTACCGCCACTCCCACGACGAGTAGCCGCCCGGCCGGCCCCTCTGCTCAGCCGCGGCCGATGTACGGCATGGCGGTCGCCATCACGGTGGCGAACTGGACGTTGGCCTCCAGCGGCAGCTCGGCCATGTGCCGGACCGTACGGGCCACGTCCGCCACGTCCATGGTCGGCTCGGGCGCGATCCGGCCGTCCGCCTGCCGGACCCCGGCGCTCATCGCCGCCGTCATGTCGGTCGCCGCGTTGCCGATGTCGATCTGGCCGCAGGCGATCCGGTACGGCCGGCCCTCCAGCGACAGCGAGCGGGTCAGCCCGGTGACGGCGTGCTTGGTCGCGGTGTACGCGACGGAGTGCGGGCGCGGCACGTGGGCCGAGATCGAGCCGTTGTTGATGATCCGGCCGCCCTGCGGGCGCTGCGCCTTCATCTGCCGGAACGCGGCCTGGGCGCACAGGAAGGCGCCGGTCAGGTTGAGGTCCACCACCGCTCGCCACTCCTGGTGGCCGAGGTCCTCCACCGGGGTCGGCGCGCCGAACATGCCGGCGTTGTTGAACAGCAGGTCCACCCGGCCGAACCGCTCCGCGGCCGCCTCGAACAGGGCGCCGACCGCGGCCGGGTCGGTCACGTCGGTCGGCACCACCAGCGCCCGCTCGCCGCCACCGGCCGACTCGGCGGTCTCCCGCAGCGGCTCGGCCCGGCGGCCGGCCAGCACCAGCCGCCAGCCGGCGGCCGCCAGCTCCCGCGCGACCGCGCGCCCCACCCCGCTGCCGGCTCCGGTGATGACGGCGACCTGCTCGGACACGGCCCGCTCCCTCTGTTGTCCCCGGCGACGCTGATCCTCCCGATCATCGCCCAGCGGCCGCCGCCCCGTCACTGGTACGAGCGTCCAAGGCGCCCGGCGGACCGGCCCGGTCGGCTTGGCGGGTCGGCTCGGCGGGTCGGGGCCGCGGCGGGTGACGCGGTGTGACGGTCGTCACGGCCCCGGGTGCGGTGGCGGGCCCGGTCCCCGACGGCCGGGCGCTCAGTCCCGCCCGGGAGTCGACCCGCTGAGCCTCCGTCCGTTCCCGGCCGGATCGGGTGTCCGCCGTCCGGCGGGGTGGCACCCCCGCCGATCGACGGGTTCGGGCGGAGGGCTGCAACCGAGGGCGTCGTGCGGCCGTCATAGGATCACAGACGGCACGGCTCCTCCGCCCACGGAGGGCGCGCCGGCCTTTCCCGGGTGGCCGACAGTCAGGCGTCCGCCACCCGTTTCCGGCCCCGCCCGGCGGGGCCGGCCGCCCGGATCGCCCCGACCGGACGTGACCACGCTCGGAGAGACCCCACCGTGCAGCCGCTGCCCCGTACCCCCCGTACCCGCGCCGCCCTCGCCGGCGCCACCGTTCTCGCCCTGGCCTCGGCGCTGGCGGCGTGCGGCAGCGGCGGCTCCTCCGCCGGGGATGCCAAGGCGGCCATGGCCGCCGGCACCAGCGCCTCCGCCTCCGCCGCGCAGAGCAGCAGCGCCCCGCCGAAGCCGTCCAAGGTGCTGATGCCGACCGGGCCGGCCGCCGACCTGAAGAAGGTCCGCGACACCGCAGCCGGGCCGATCCTGCTGACCACCGTGACCGGGGCCAAGTCGGGTGTCTCCGGGCAGGTCTGGGTGTGGCTGCCGCCGCAGTACAACGACCCCAAGTACAAGAACTACGGCTTCCCCGTGCTCACCCTCTACGCGGGCGGGCAGAGCGCCGGCTACAACACCTGGACCGACAACCAGCTGCCCATCCAGGAGATCGACGCCAAGCTGGCCGGCGAGGGCAAGACCCACCCGTTCATCATGATCATGCCGGTGCAGAACCTGAATTCCGCCGAGTCCAAGGCGCTGGAGTGCAGCGACATCCCCGGCCAGCCGAAGATCGGCACCTGGATGGCCGAGGACATCCCCGACTTCGTCCGGGCCAACTTCCGTACCGTGAAGGGCCGCGACGGCTGGGCGCTGATGGGCGCCTCCTCCGGTGCGTTCTGCAGCGCCAAGCTGGCCCTGCAGCACCCGGACGTGTTCAAGGCCGCCGTCCCGATCGACGGCTACTGGAACCCGGACTCGCCGCTGTGGAAGGGCCACGAGCCCGAGCGGGTCGCCAACAGCCCCGAGACGCTCGCCGCCGCGGGCACCGCCGACGTCCGCCTGCTGGTCACCGCCGGCGGCGGCGACGCGTACGAGACCAAGCTGGTGAAGGCCTGGGTCGCCAAGGTCAAGGCGCCCGCCACCGTCGAGTACTACGAGCTGCCCGGTGGCAAGCACCTCACCTCGGACTTCAAGAAGACCATCCCGGACACCCTGCAGTGGCTCGGCAAGAACGTCGCCGGGCCCGAGAGCGACTGACCGCCGGGGCCGCAGGGGCCCGCAAAACCCCTCTGACCTGCACGTCAATCGGACATTGATTCGACCCTGATGAGCTGTCGTCACCCTGGAGACCCGGAGCGGGGCCGCCGCCCGAGGCGGCCGCCCGGCCGGCCAGTCCTCGCCAGCCGTGAAGAGAGCATCATGTCCCGCCACCTGCTGCCCGTCGGGCCCACGCACGTCCCCGCCCAGTCGGACGCGCGCCGCGCCGCGCCGACCCCACCGACCACCGCCGGCCGGCCCGCGGTCGAGCCGATGCCCTTCGCCGGCCTGCGGCTGGTCCACGCCGCGCTCCGGCGCGACCTCGCCCGGCTGCCCCAGGCGCTGCGGCTGCTCCAGCCCGGTGACGAGATCGCCGCCGACGCCCTGCAGCGCCACTGGGACTTCATGACCGCCATGGTCACCTGCCACCACGAGCAGCAGGACTCCCGGCTCTGGCCGCTGCTGCGCCGCTTCGCCCCCGAGCTGCGCCTGCTGCTCAACTGGCTCGAGGCCGACCACCACAACCTCGACCACTCCTTCACCCGGGTCACCACCCTGGTCCGGATCGCCACCCGCGACCCCGCCAGCAGCTGGTCGGTCGCCTACGCGGTCGAGGAGCTGGCCGCCCGGCTGGAGACCCACCTGCGGATCGAGGAGCGCCAGCTGCTGCCCCGGATGGACGGAATCTTCCCGGCCGGCTCCCGGATCGGCACCCTGCCGGAGCTGCTCGACCTGCTCCGCGCCGCCGACGGCCCGGCCTCCGCCGACGCGCTGGTCTGGCTGCTGGAGGGCGTCGCCTCCGAGCAGATCGACCGGCTGCTCGCCGACTGCGACGACGAGACCGCCCGGCACTGGCCGCACTGGCGCGACACCTACGCCCGCTGCACCGACCAGCTGTGGGGGCCGCAGCGCTGACCCGCCCGGGCCCCCTCGCCCGGGCGGCTCACTCTCCTCCGCCGGATCGCCACCGAACTCGACGTCAAGGCCCCCGCGCTGTACTGGCACTTCGCCAACAAGCAGGCCCTGCTCGACGAGCTCGCCACCGAGATGCTCCGCCGCCTGATCGCCGACAGCGAGCCGCCCGGCGACGACACCCCCTGGCAGGAGCAGCTCGCCCTCACCTGCCGCACCCTGCGCCGCGCCCTGCTCGGCTACCGCGACGGGGCCAAGGTGTTCAGCGGCACCCGGCTGACCGACACCGGCCACGGCGAGCGGCTGGAGGGCCAGCTCCGGGCCTTCGTCCGGGCCGGCTTCGACCTGGCCGGCGCCGTCGAGGCGTACTTCACCGCCTACACCTTCACCGTCGGCTTCGTGATCGAGGAGCAGGCCGTCCAGCCGATGCCCGGCGAGCGCAGCCCCGGCTACGACCCCACCGACCGGGCCGCCGCACTCGGCCCCGACCTGCCGCTCAGCGCCGCCGCCGGCCCCGGCCTGTTCACCGACTACGACCACCGCTTCGAGCGGGGCCTGGCCATCGTCACGGCCGGAGTGGAGGCCCTGCGCACGGCCTGACCCTGCGGCCCGACCCCGCGGCCCGACCCGTCCGGCCCGACCCGTCCCCGGAAAGCCTGCCGCGGGCCGCCCGCAGCCTTGGTACGGTCCCCGGATGCCCTCGCTCCTCCAGCCGCCGCTGCTCACCCGCCTGCTCGCCGCCGAACGGATCCTGATCGCCGGGGCCGGCGGCGGTTTCGACGTCTACGCCGGGCTGCCGATCGCGCTCGCCCTGCGCGAGGCGGGCAAGGAGGTCCACCTGGCCAACCTCTCCTTCAGTCACCTCCACGGCCTCGACGCCGAGGTCTGGCTGGAGCCGGAAGTGGCCCGCATCCGGCCCGACACCAGATCCGCCGAGCCCTACTTCCCGGAGCGCACCCTCGCCCGGTGGCTGCGGCTGCACGGCATGCCGGACACCGTCTGGGCGTTCGCCTCGGTCGGGGTGCAGCCGCTGCGCGCGGCGTACCGGGCGCTCACCGCCCACCTGGGCATCGACGCGATCCTGCTGGTCGACGGCGGCACCGACATCCTGATGCGCGGCGACGAGGCGGGTCTCGGCACCCCCGAGGAGGACATGGCGAGCCTCGGCGCGGTGGCCGGCCTGACCGAGGTCCCCGAGCGCCTGGTCGCCTGCCTCGGCTACGGCGTCGACGCCTACCACGGCGTCAACCACACCCTGGTGCTGGAGAACCTGGCCGCGCTCGACCGGGCCGGCGGCTACCTCGGCGCGTTCTCCGTCCCGCGCGACTCCCGCGAGGGCGCGCTCTACCTGGACGCCGTCGAACACGCCAGGACCGCCTTCCCCGAGCACCCCTCCATCGTCCAGGGCTCCGTGGCCGCCGCCCTGCGCGGGGAGTTCGGCGACGTCCGGTTCACCGAGCGGACCCGGCACAGCGAACTCTTCGTCAACCCGCTGATGACGCTGTACTTCGCGGTCACCGTCGAGGCGCTGGCCGCCCGCCACCTCTACCTCGACCGGATCGAGCGGACCCACCTCACCCGCCAGATCTCCACCGCCGTCGAGGAGTTCCGCGACACCCTGCCGCGCCACCGGCCGCCGCGGATGTTCCCGCACTGACCCCGAGGGGCCACCGGCCCGGGAGAGGTCAGGACTTCCTGGCGGCGGCGAGGATCTTCACCGTGGTGTGGAAGAACCGGGCCGTGGCGCGCCCGCGGTAGCCGGCCGGGAACGCGGTGGAGGGGTCGGTGCCCAGCCGTCCGCCCCGCAGGTGGACGACGACGAAGGCGGCGCCGGGGGTGGCGTCCAGGATGTCCCAGTCGCCCTTGGGCGAGTGGACCGGGAACTCGGTGCCCGCGGGCAGCGGCTCGGAGAGGAACAGCACGCACAGCCGCAGCTCCGGCGTCACCTCCACCCCGGCGAACGGATCGCGCTCGACGATCTCCGCCACCTCGGCCACGGTGCGCAGCATCACCGGGACGGGATAGCCGAGGGCCTCGGCCAGATGCGCCTCGATCCGGGCGGTGAGCGCCGCCCGGTCCAGCTCCCCGGTGCGGAAGAAGACATTGCCGCTCTGGATGTAGGTGCGCACGTCCGTCAGCCCCAGCTCGGCGAAGAGCTCGCGCAACCGCTCCATCTTCACCGTCCGGCCGCCGACGTTGATCGCCCGCAGGAACGCGATGTAGGTGTCTGCCGTGTCTGCCGTGTCTGCCATCCGGACAGTCTGGCAGCGTCCACCGACGGATCGGCGGCGCCCACTGCCAGACTGGCGCCATGGCTACCTGGCAGGACTTCGAACACGAGGCCCCCGATCTCGCCCCCGCCGTGCGGGCCAGGTTCGAGGCCAACCGGCACCACGTGCTCGCCACGCTGCGCCGCGGCGGCGCGCCCCGGGTGAGCGGCACCGAGGTGCGCTTCGTCGGTGCCGATCTGACCATCGGTTCGATGTACGGTGCGGTGAAGGCGCTCGACCTCCGACGGGACGGGCGCTACGCACTGCACAGCAACCCGGGCGACGGGACGATGGCCGAGGGTGACGCCAAGGTGTCGGGGGTCGCGGTCGAGATCGTCGACCCGAGCGAGCTCGCCGCGTACGAGGGCGACCTCCCGGAGCCGCCGGGCGGCGAGTACCACGCCTTCCGGCTGGAACTCACCGAGGTCGTGCTGACCGAGGTCGAGGGCGGCGACCACCTGCTGATCCGGTCCTGGCGGCCGGGCGAGCCGGTGAAGTCCGTGCAGCGCTACTGAAGGGCACACGACGAGGGGGATGCATGGAACCGGTCGACCTTGAGCTGGTCGAGGCCGCCACGGAGGTGGCGGCCACCCGCTGCCACGGCGACAACCACACCGTGGCGGCTGCCGCGCGCACCCGGGACGGACGGATCGTCACCGGTGTGAACGTCTACCACTTCACCGGCGGCCCGTGCGCCGAACTGGTGACCATCGGCGCCGCGGTCACCGAGGGCGCCCGCGAGCTGACCACCATGGTGGCGGTGGGCGACCGCGACCGCGGCGTCGTCCCGCCGTGCGGCCGCTGCCGGCAGGCGATGCTGGACCTCCACCCGGAGCTGACCGTGATCGTCCCCACCGCGCAGGGCCTGCGCGCCGTGCCGGTCGCCGAGCTGCTGCCGCACACCTACGTCTGGGCCGACCACCAGCTCGACTGACGCCCCGCCCCACCCCGCCCCGCCGCAGCCGCGGCGGGGCGGGCTGCGGCTACGGCAGGGTCGGGACGATCGCCTTCAGCGCCTCCGGCGTACGCGCCACCACGGCGTGCCCGTCGTCGGCGGTGATGATCGGGCGCTGGATGAGGATCGGGTGCTCGGCCAGCGCGGTGATCCACCGCGAGCGGTCGGCCGGCTCGCGACTCCACTCCTTCATGCCGAGATCCTTGGCGGCCTGCTCGTCCAGACGGGTGATGTCCCAGGGCTCCAGCGAGAGCCGCTCCAGCACGTCCTCCAGCTCGACGGTGGACGGCGGCTCCTCCAGGTAGCGCCGGACGGTGTACTCGGCGCCGGCCGCGTCGAGCTCGCCGATCGCCGTCCGGCACTTGCTGCAACGCGGGTTGATCCAGATCTCCATGCCGTCAGGGTACTCACGCGCCGGGAACCCGCCGCCCGTACCCGTCCGTTGTACCCGCCGGTAACGCCGAACGGCGCCCACTGGCACCGACCACCTACCGACCCACCCGGGGGAGCGCGGCATGGACGGAACGGCGATCATCGAACAGCTGATGACCCCCGAGGGCCGGGACGACCCGTACCCGCTCTACCGGGAGGCCCGCGCGATGGGCCCGGTGGTGCCGTGCGGCGAGTCCCTGCTGCTGGTCACCGGCTACCGGGAGGTCCACCGGACGCTGCGCCTGACCGGCTTCGGCGTCCCCGAGGCGGAGCAGCGCGAGCAGTGGGACGAGGGCTGGTCCCGGCACCGGTCCAGGGTCCTGCTCAGCCGCTCGATGCTGGAGCGCAACGCCCCCGACCACGGCCGGGCGCGCTCGCTGATCGCCTCGGTCTTCACCGCCCGCCGGGTCGCCGCGCTGGAGCCCGCCGTCACCGCCGCCGTGCACCGGCTGCTCGACGGGATGGCCGAGGCCGGCGCCGACGGCTCCCCGGTGGACTTCATGGACGCCTTCGCCTTCCGCCTGCCGGTCGGCGTGATCTGCGAACTGCTCGGCGTCCCGGAGGCCGACCGCCACCGCTTCCGGCCGTACGCCGCCGACCTCACCGCCGCCCTGGAACTGATCACCACCGCCGCCGAACTGGCCGCCGCCGACGAGGCCGCCGACGAACTCTCCGGCTACTTCGCCGAACTCGCCGCCCGCCGCCGCGCCCACCCCGAGGACGACCTGGTCAGCGCCCTGGTCCAGGTCGCCGCCGACGACCGCGACCGGCTCTCCGGCCAGGAACTGCTGGCCAACCTGGTGCTGCTGCTGGTCGCCGGCTTCGAGACCACCACCAACCTGCTCGGCAACGGACTCGCCCGGCTCTTCGACCACCCCGAGGTGCGCACCGGCCTGCGCGCGGGCACGATCACCGCGGCCGGCTTCACCGAGGAGGTGCTGCGGCACGACTCGCCGGTCCAGCTCACCTCCCGGACCGCCCTCACCGACGGCCTGGAGATCGGCTCCATCCCCACGCCGTACGGCACCGGGGCGTTCCTGCTGCTGGGCGCCGCCAACCGCGACCCGGACCGCTACCGGGAGCCCGACCGCTTCGACCCCACCCGGGTGGACAGCCAGCCGCTCAGCTTCGGCGGCGGCCCGCACTACTGCCTCGGCGCCCAGCTGGCCCGCCTGGAGTCGCAGACCGCCGTCCCCGCCCTGCTCGACCGCTTCCCGGGGATCGCCCCGGCCGGGCGACCGGTCCGCCACGACCGGCTGGTCCTGCGCGGCTACCGCACCCTGCCGGTCACCCTGGGGCCGGCCTGACCGACCGGAGGCAGAACCTCCCGTTCCGCCCGGCCGGGCGGACCGAACGGGCCGAAGGTCCCGCGTCGTCGGGACCTTGGTCGGCGCCTCGGCCTCCACCGCTTCGGGGACGATGGACCGAGCACCGTCCGCCGGTCCGCCGAGGAGGCCAGCTTGTCCGCGCCCGCGTCCGCGCCGCCGCTCGCGCCGCCCCGACCCCGGCCCACCCAGGAGGCGGCCGCCGCCCGCTGGCACTCCGCGATGGCCGACGGCCTGCGCGCCCCGTTCTGGGTCCGACTGCTGCCCTTCCTGCTGCTGGCGGCCGACCTGCTGCTGGACTTCGTGCTGCCCGCCACCACGGCGGCCGGCTTCCTGCTCACCGTGCTGCCCGTGGTGGTCGCGTTCAGCCGCGGCCCGCTGCCGGTGGCCGGTGCCACCGTCGCCACCATCGCCCTGCAGACGGCGCTCGCCGCCCGGGTCGGCCACCTCACCGAGCAGCACCACCTGTGGGTCTACCTGGCCACCGCGCTGGCCGGCGCGATGGGAGCCGGTCTTGCCTGGCAGCGCCGCCGCCAGGCCCGCGACCTGGTCCGGGTCCGCACCATCGCCGACACCCTGCAGCACACCGTGCTCCGCCCGGTGCCCGCCCGCACCGGCGGGCTGAGCCTCGCCGCCCTCTACCACCCCGCCGAGGCGGACGTGGCGGTCGGCGGCGACCTGTACGAGGTGTGCGAGACCCGCTTCGGCACCCGCATCCTGCTCGGCGACGTCCGCGGCAAGGGCCTGGACGCCGTCCGCACCGTGGCCGACGTGATCGGTGCCTTCCGGATCGCCGCCCACGAGACGCCCGACCTGGTCGAACTCGGCCACCAGCTCGACCGGCAGGTGCTGCGGGAGGCCGCCGAACGCGGCGACGAGGAACTCTTCGTCACCGCCGTCCTGGCCCAGCACGACCACCGCGCCCACCGGATCGACCTGGTCAACCGCGGCCACCTCGCACCCCTGCTGCTGGGCCCCGGCTCGGTCGCCACCGTGCCCTGCCCCGAACAGCTGCCGCTCGGCCTCGGCACGCTGGGCGCCGGCCCGGACGGGCCGACCAGCCTCCGGCTGCGCCCCGGCCAGACGCTGGTGCTGCACACCGACGGGGTCAGCGAGGCCCGCGACGCGTCCGGCGGTTTCTACCCGCTGCCGGGCCGGCTGGCCACCCTGGAGTCCACCGACCCGCGCACGGTGGTCGCCTTCCTGGACCGTGACATCCGCCGCCACGCCGGGCCGCTCGCCGACGACATCGCCGTGCTCGCCCTCAGCCCGGTGGGCTGAGGGCCCGGCGAGGTTCACGCTCTCGTACCGCGGCGGTTCACCGGGCACACTGGTGCGGTGTCGGACGCCGCCCTGATCCCGCCCGTACCGCCTGCGCCGCGGTCCACCGTCCGCTGCCGTCGCTGCGGACGGCCGCTGCACGACCCGGAGTCCCGGCTGCTCAGGCTCGGCCCCGAGTGCCGCACCCCCGACCCCGACTCCGGCGCCCGCCCCGGCGAGCAGGACACCCTGCCGGGGCTGGAGCGCTGAGGCCGGTGGGACGGGTCACTGCTCGCGCGGCAGCGTCCAGGCGTCGGAGTCGGCGGGCGGCGGCGGGGTCGCCCGCCACTCGCTGCGGTCGGCGTTCGGGTCCCAGTACGGCACCGGCTCGCCGTAGTAGAAGTCGTACGCCCAGTGCTCGGGCGACTCGTGGCAGGCGATGTCCGGGTACGGCGAGAAGGTCTGCCCCGCCCAGGCGTCGTTGACGCGGGCCACCGCCTCGGCCCGGGAGATCCCGAACTTCTGCAGTTCGTCGGCGATCGCGGAGAAGAAGTCCTGCATCTCCTCGTCCGCGTCGAGGTTGAACTCGCGTGCCCCGCTCATACCCGTCCCTTGTACCCGTTGCTGATCAGGTCGATACCCGGCTGCTTGTAGAAGGCTATCTGGTGGCCCTTCAGCCGCATCGGCGTGCTGTTGTCGGCCGACCAGTCCCTCAGGTTCATCAGCATCTTGCCCTCGACGTTGTCGTAGTTGTGCATCTGACTGCCGTCGAGGTCGTTGCGGTGGTGCGCGATGAAGTTACTGGTGTCCTGGTGGCTGCTGAACCGGCGCCCGTTCAGCTCCTCCAGCTCCGAGCGGGAGACCTGGAAGTGCATCACGGCCGGGCCGCCGTTGACGTGCTGGCCCCGGCGGGTGCCCTGGCGTTCGGCCCACTGGGCGGCCTGGTCGTAGTCGTTGGTGAGGTAGAAGCCGCCGTGTCCGAAGTCCATCGGGCGCGGCCGGACCTGCGGATTGATGCCGTGCTGTTCGATGGCGGAGGCGCCGTTGCCGTTGGTGCCGTGGAACAGGTCGATCATGTCCGGGTCGAGACCCAGCGGGTCGGCGATCCGGCGCGGGTCGCCGACGTACGCGTACGGGTTGACGCCGCCGCCGAGCCCGATCGGGTCGGAGCTCAAGTAGCGGGCGGTGGCCGGGTCGTAGTACCGGAAGACGTTGTAGTGCAGGCCGGTCTCGTCGTCGAGGTACTGCCCGGGGAAGCGCAGCGGGCAGGCGATCTCCTCGACCGCGCCGGGCAGCGGCTCGCCCCACAGCGTGGTGCGCTGCTGCCAGTGCACCGCGCCGTGCTCGTCGACCAGTTCGGTGGGCGAGCCGACCAGGTCGGTGACGATGGCGTGGAAGCGCCGGTCGATCTCGGCCTGCGGGGCGTCGGCGGCCGGCAGCAGCAGGTCGGTCTGGGCCAGCGGGCGCATGCCGCTCTGGGTCCACTCCCAGCCGGTGACCCGTCGGCCCGGCTGCCCGGCCCGGGTGACGACCTGCTCGACCAGCAGCTCGCCGTCCCAGGTGAAGACGGTCTCGGCGAGGACGGTGACACCGTCCGCCGCCAGGTGCTGCTTGCCCCGGCGCCGCCCGAACGGGTCGTAGCGGAAGCGGCAGAGCGAACCGTCGGGGAGGGCGACCGAGCCGAGCTGGTCGTGCGAGTCCCAGGTGTACTGCCAGCTCAGCTCGCCGCCGGAGAGCAGTCGCCGGGTCTGCTTCACCAGCCGGCCCTGGGCGTCGTACTCGTAGGAGGTCCGGCCGGCCCGCCGCAGTCGGCCGCCCTCCACCGCGAGCTCGCCGGTGGTGGTGCCGTCGGCGCCGGGCAGCTGGGACGCCACCACGTTGCCCAGCTGGTCGTAGGCGTACCGCTCCTGCCAGGTGGCGCCGGTCAGGGCGGTCACCCGGCCGCTGCCGTCCAGCTCGGCGGTCCGGGTGCCGAGCAGCTGGTCGGTGCTCTCGGTGAGCCGGCCGCCGGGGAGGAAGGCGTACTCCTGCCGGCCCAGCAGCCGGCCGGCCGCGCTGACCTGCTGGCCGGTGAGCCGGTCCAGGCCGTCGAAGCCGCGGTCGATCACGACCTGGCCGAACTCGCGGCGGACCTCCCGGCCCGCCCGGTCGTAGTGGAAGCGCAGCGCCCCGCCGGGGCCGGTCAGCGTCTCGGGCAGGCCGACCGCCGTGTACGTCCAGCGCGACTCGATGCCGTGCGGGGTGCGCCGGCCGGTCGGACGGCCGAGCAGGTCGTACGTGAACGCGGTGACCCCGCCCTCGCACTCCTCGGCGACCATCCGGCCCACCGCGTCGTAGCTGCGGCGGACGCCGGTGCGGCCGTCCCCGGCGGTGAGCACCCGGCCCGCGCCGTCGAAGGTGAAGGTGGTGACCCGGCCGTCCGCGTGCACCTCGGCGGTGCGGCCGCGGAGGTCACGGACGTACTCCACCCGCTGGCCGGCCGCGTTGGTGCGGGCGGTCAGCGAGCCCGTCAGGTCGCGCTCGTAGCGCAGCGTGCGGCCGGCGAAGTCGGTCTCCTCGACCACGCCGCCGACCGGGTCGTGCCGGTACGTCCAGCGGGCGCCGGCCGGGTTGGTGACGGCGGTCAGCCGCAGCTGGCCGTCGTACTCGAAGGTGTACCGGTCGCCGTCCGGGCCGGTCCGCGCGGTCAGCTTGCCGAACGCGCCGTACTCCGCGGTGGTCACCGCGCCGCTCGGGTCGCGGTGCGCGACCACCCGGCCCTCGGCGTCGTGGGTCCACTCGTGCCGCCCGCCGTCCGGGTCCTGCCGCCAGGCCGGACGCCCCTCCAGGGTCCAGCCGAAGGTGGTGGTGTTGCCGAGCGCGTCGGTGACGGCGGACGGGCGGCCGAAGCGGTCGCGCACGCAGTGGCTGACCGCACCGAGCGCATCGGTCAGCGAGACCGTCAGGCCGGCCGGGTCGAAGCCGACCAGGCTGGTGCCGCCGAGCGCGTCGGTGACGGAGGCGGGCCGGCCGTGCTCGTCGTAGGTGTAGGCGGTGCGGGCGCCGAGCGGGTCGACGGTCGCGGTGGTGTTGCCGTGCTCGTCGTACTCGTACGCCCACTGGGCGCCGTCCATCGCGGTGAGCGCCGTCACCCGGTGCCCGCGGTCGTACGCGGCGCTGCTGGTGGTGCCGTCGGGCAGGGTGGAGACGGCCAGGTTGCCGTGCTCGTCGTAGGTGAAGTTGCTGGTACGGCCCAGCGGGTCGGTGCGCGACAGCAGTTGGCCGTAGCGGTCCCACTCGAAGGTGGCGACCGCGCCGTGCGGAGAGGTCTCCCGCACGAGCCGGCCCCACTCGTCGAGCTGGTAGACGGTCCGGTTGCCGACCGCGTCGGTCATGGTGGTGACGCGCTGCTCGGCGTCGTAGGCGAAGAACGCGTCCAGGAAGCCGCCGTCGCCGCGGGTCTGCACGCAGCGGCCGGAGCGGTCGTAGACGTACCGGTAGCGGTAGCCGACCCGGTCGGTCCAGCTGGTGAGGCGGGCCGAACCGTCGTAGGTGAACTGCATCGCGAGGTCGGAGGAGTCGGTCACGGCGGAGAGCTGCCCGTTGCCGTCGTAGCCGTACCGCACCAGCGTGATCGGCTGCTCCTCGGACCCCGAGGCGTCCGCGGTGTCCGCTGCCGTGTCCGCCGCTGTGTCCGCGGTCGCCGGGTCGGCCGTCTCCGGGTCGGCCGTCTCCGGCACCGGCGCGGTGACGGCGGGCAGCAGCGTCAGGGCGCTGATCCGCTGGCCGGCGGTGGTCACGCCGATCCGGTAACCGCCGCTGTGGCACACCTCGGTGGGCACGCCGCCCGGCCCGTACCGGACCTCGATCCGGTTGCCGTTGCGGTCGGTGATCGCGCTCAGCGGCAGCTGCAGGGCGCCGGCCGCGCGGGTGTGCGGGCCGGGGCCGGTGGCGGGCTGCGCGAAGTGCCGGCTGATGCCGCTGCGCGGGTCGGTGATCCGCATGCCGCCGCCCGCGGTGCCGTCCCAGTGCAGCGGCCAGCGCGGCCCCTCCACCGGGTGGACCGCCGCACCGGGCTCCGGCACCGGGTAGACCAGCACCATGCCGTCGTCGGCGGCGAACAGCACGCCCTCGTCGTCGAGTTCCAGTCGCTGGTCCAGCGTGGAGGCCCAACTGGTGCCGAACCAGCCGCCGATCCGGTAGCCGGACAGGTGGGTGCGGGCCAGCACCAGCGGCAGTGCGGCGTCCAGGCCGACGTCGGTCTGCCCGAACAGCACCTCGCCGGACGCGATGTCCACCGGGTCGCTCTTCGCCGGCTTGGCAACCAGCGGTCGGCCCTGCGGCTTGGGGTCGGTGCTGTTGAGCCGTACGTTCGGGCTCTTCGGGGGCGCGGGCTTCGGCGCCGCGGGCGTGGGCTTGCTCGGCCCGCTGTTGCCCGACACCACGCTGGCGAAGCTCTTGCCGCCCCACGGGTTGCTCGGCACGGTCTTCGGCTGCGCGGTGCCGCTGGTGATCGAGGTCAGGTTGCGGGCCACCGACTCCTCGTGGGTCCGATGGTTGGCGCTGGTCTTCTTCAGCCCGGTGCCGACGTCGTCCAGGTGCTTGCCCAGCGTCTGCTGCCCCTTGGTGAGGCTCTCCATCAGCTTCTCGACGCCGCCCTCGGCGGCCTGGGCCAGCCCGCCGCGGCCCTTGGTCCGGCCGAAGTGGCTCTTCGCCCGGCCGAGGTGGTTGTCACCCGAGGAGGTGAGCTTGGTGGAACCGACCTTGAAGTGCTCCGCCAGCTTGTCGGTCGCCTCGGCGCTGTGCTTGAAGCCCTCGCTCATGCCTTCGCCTCCGCGCCGTGGTTGATGCCGAGCTGCCCCAGCGAACCGTCCACCCCGTCCTTCAACCCCTTCTCGCCGGCCTTGCCGACCTCACCCAGGTCCACACCATTGCCGATGCCCAGGGCTTGCTCGCCCAACTGCAGCACCAGATTGCCCGCCATGCTCTCCAGCGCGCTGACGATCGGGCCGGTGGCCACCGACATCAGCTGGTCGATGATCTGTTCCTCGGCCTCCTTGAGCAGCCGTTTCACGACCACCCGGGTCACCTGGGTGGCGCCCACCGCGCCCGCCTCCGACAGGCCGAAGGTGAACGGCGCCGCCGCCTGGGCGGCGATCACCTCGGCTGCCAGAATGCCGAGTTGGACGATCGCCGCGATCTTGGCTCCGGTGATCAGCACCGCGACCCCGTCCAACACCGTCCCCACCAGGCGACATCCCTCGGCGAGTTGGTGGATGTGGGTGCCGTTGACCTTCCCCCAGTGCGCCTGGAACGCCTCGACCGCGAGCCCGGCGTTCTCGCCGGCCATCTGCTCCACAGCCTGGGCCAGATCGGCCCGGTGGTCGTCGATCTCACTGGCGAACTCGCGGACGGCATTGGCCATCTCGCGGTAGTCGTCCTCGTCGACGTTGGGCCAGTCGATGCCGATCAGGTCGAGGACCCACACCAGCTCGTCGGGCAGGACGACGCCCATTCACCACCCCCGGGAATATTGCTCTAGACCACGTCCGACCTTGACAATAGCCCATCAAAATGACGAACCGTCCGAACCGGGCTGTCGTCCGAGTCACAACCCGCTTTGGTGACGGGACCGGGTGACGGGACCGGGTGACGCGGGACCGGGCGCCGGGGCCGAGGCGCTATGCCGCCGCCGGGAGCGCCTGCCGCCGCGCCCGGATCAGAGCGGCGAGAGCGGCCGCGCGGCCCCCCTCGCGCTGGGCCTCCAACTCCGCCGCCAACCGCCCCAGCTGGGCCTCCACCTCGGCGGACTGCACGCCCGCGGCCTGCCGCAGGGCCTGCTCGCCCGCAGCGCAGGCGCCGTCCAGCAGGCCCCCGCGGATCCGTGCGGTGGCCAGCAGGCAGCCCACCAGCACGCTGCGCACGGTGTCGTCCGGTCCGTAGTCGGGGAGCGCCAGCTCGGCAGCGCGCCGGGCCGCCTCGTGCTCGCCGAGGGCCAGTCGGCAGCGGATCTCGGCCTCGGCGAGTTCGCGCGGGTCGAACGGGTGCGGCGCCGCAGCCGGCTCGTCGGCCGGGTCCGGCTCCGTCGTCGTCGCCATCACCTCCGCCTCCGCCTCCGTTACCGCTTCCGCCGCCGCTGCTGCCCGGGCGAGCGCGAGGGCCCGGTCCGCGGCGGCGGCGTCGCGGAGCGTCGCGTACGCGCGCGCCTCGGCGGCGTGGGCGGCCGCGAGCGCCGGCCCCGGCTGGTGCCGGGTGCCGAGCACCGCCGCCCGCAGCAGGTCCAGCGCGGCCGGCTGGTCGGCCGGCGCAGTGTAGGAGGCGGCCAGGGCGACCAGGGCCCGCCCGCCCAGCATCCGGTCGCCCGCCCGGTGGGCGAGGAACAGGCCCAGCAGGCGGTAGCGGCGCCCGAGTCCAGGCAGCCCGGACTCCTGCGCGCACGATCCGGCGTGCAGCGCACCTTCGGCGGCGGCCCGGAACAGCGCACGGCCCACCTCGGCCGGGTAGCTCCCGGTGAGCAGTCGGCCCAGGTCGCTGAGCAGGTACTGCACCACCGGTCGATGGGCGGCCGCCCCGCCGTGCCGTCCGGCGATCAGCTCGAACGCCTGGAGGGTCGCCCGCAGCCGGTGCACGTCCGCCGCCGTCACCCCGGGCCCCGGACCGAGCCCGATCGCGGCCGGCAATTCCTCCGCCAGCAGCCAGTGCAGGGCGGGCCCGGACAGCGCGCCGATCGGCAGGTCGGCGCGGATCGCGTTCTCCTGCCCGAGGTCGCCCTCCCACAACCGGCGTGCGGCCGCGGCGAGTTCCTCGGGCCCGTCGATGAACCCGGTGTCCAGTAGCGGTCTGCTCGGCTCCCCGTCGACGGGCATGCCGATCTCCGCGGGCGTCACCACCCGGCCGAGCGCCAGCGACAGCGTCTCGGCGATCAGCGCGGGTGGGACCGCCCGGCTCCGGCGCCCCTCCCGCCAGCGCTGCACGCTGGTGTGGGTGCAGCGGGCGTCGCTGCCGTAGCGGGCGGCCGTCTCGCGGATCGCCCGCGCGAGCTGCTTGTTCGACAGTCCGGCCTGCTCGATGAGCGCACTCAACTGCCGGTTGGGCGCACGCGTGACGGCGGGGCGCTCCTCGTCGCTGGTCATACGGCTGGACTGTAAGGGAAGTTGCCCGCAAACGAAGGCGAGTTGAGCAAACAATGGCCTCAACTGAACCTCCAGCAAACGGATGTGGTCGAGTGAACCCCCTGTGAGCCCTATTGCGGACGACGAGGTCTCTGGTTGTCTACTTCCGCGCAGAGCGACCGACCCCTGACTCCGCGTATCCGAACGGACGGTCTCGAAGGACAGGATGGTCGTGGCTAAGTGGCTTGGGCGTGGCGCCTCGCAGTTGGACCCGCACCCCGCCCGGGACGACCGTCCGCTCCGCGCGGTCTGCGAGGACGCCACCATGGGCCGGTGGGACGGCCCGCGTGACCTGATCGCCTCCACCGGCCGCGACTGGGACCGCCGGGTGTTCCGCCTGCAGATCCTCGCCCGCAACGGCGTCCGGCTGCGCTGGGCCGAGGCGTGGGCCTCCGCCGAGCCGTACAACCCCGACGCGCTCGCCATGCTCGCCCACGTCCAGGCACTGCGTGCGATCGTCGCCGCCGAACCGGACGACGCCGCCCTCGACGAGGCCTGGCGCACCTGCCTGGCGGCCGCCGAGGCCGCCCCCGCCGACCCCTCGCCCTGGCTCGTCATGATGGCCCTGGTCCGGACGCTCGCGCCGGACTGGAACACCCTCCTGGAGCTGTGGCACGAGGTCGCCCGGCGCGACCCGTTCAACCGGGAGAGCCACCACGAGGTGCTCGCGTACCTGATGCCGCGCAAGCACGGTTCGACCACGGTGATGTTCGACTGGGTGCGCGACCGGGTCCAGGGCGTGCCCGACGGCAGCCCGCTCGTGGTGCTGCTGCTCGTCGCCCAGGCCGAGCACTACCGCTACCGGCAGTCGCAACGCAGCGGCGTCGGCGTCGCCATCCACCCCTGGATGGAGTGCCCCGACATCGACCGGGTGCTCGAGCGCTGGTGGCACCTGCGACCGGCCGTCCGGCACGCCAACTTCACGGACGACGCCAACTACCTCGCGCACGCCCTCTCCTTCGCCGGCCGGCACCGCGAGGCGCACGCCGTCTTCGAGGAGATCGGCCCGTACGCCGCCAAGCTCCCCTGGGCGTACTGCGGCGACGCCGAGCAGCTCTTCCAGACCCACCGGGAACGGGCCAGGAACGCCCCCCGCAGCCTGCGCCGCAGGTAGCCGCGCTCCACCCCCTTCCGCAGGGCTTCGCTTTTTCATTGCTCCCCCCTTCCCGCTTTCCCCGCTTCCCCCGTCCACCGATCCGCGCTGCCCCCCGAGAGGACACCCGCTCATGCCTCTGGAACCCGACCACCTGTCGGACGAGGAACGCCTCGCCCAGCTCGGCTACACCCAGGTCCTGGCCCGCCGGATGTCCGGCTTCTCCAACTTCGCCGTCTCCTTCACGATCATCTCGATCCTCTCCGGCTGCCTCACCCTCTACGGCTTCGGGCTGAACACCGGCGGCCCGGCCATGCTCACCTGGGGCTGGGTGCTGGTCGGCGCGATGACCCTGTTCGTCGGACTGGCGATGGCCGAGGTCTGCTCCTCCTACCCGACCTCGGCGGGCCTGTACTTCTGGGCGAAGGAGATGGCCCCCGCCAAGTCCGCCGCCGCCTGGGCCTGGTTCACCGGCTGGTTCAACGTCCTCGGCCAGGTCGCGGTGACCGCCGGCATCGACTTCGGCGCCGCCACCTTCCTCAACGCCTACCTGGACCTGCAGTTCGGCTTCGGCGCGAGCCCCGAGCACACCATCGAACTGTTCGCCGGCATCCTGCTGCTGCACGGCGTGCTGAACACCTTCGGCGTCCGCCTGGTGGCGGTGCTCAACAGCGTCAGCGTGTGGTGGCACGTCGGCGGCGTCCTCATCATCGTCGGCCTGCTCGCGGTGGTCCCGTCCCACCACCAGTCGGTGTCCTTCGTGTTCGGCCACTTCGTCAACAACACCGGCTTCAAGAGCGGCTTCTACGTCGGCCTGCTCAGCCTGCTCGTCGCCCAGTACACCTTCACCGGCTACGACGCCTCCGCCCACATGACCGAGGAGACCAACGACGCGGCCGTCGCCGGACCGCGCGGCATCGTGCGCTCCATCTGGACCTCCTGGATCGCCGGCTTCGTCCTGATCGTCGGCCTCACCTTCGCCATCCAGGACTGGGACGGCACCCTCGCCACCTCGATCGGCGTGCCGCCCGCCCAGGTGTTCATCGACGCGCTCGGCCAGGCCGGCGGCAAGGCGCTGCTGCTGATCGTCATCGGCGCCCAGCTGTTCTGCGGCATGGCCTCGGTCACCGCCAACTCCCGCATGATCTACGCCTTCTCGCGGGACGGCGCACTGCCCTTCAGCAAGTTCTGGCACACCATCAACCCGGGCACCCGCACCCCCACCAACGCCGTCTGGCTGGCCGTCGTCGGCGCCCTCGCGCTCGGCCTGCCCTACCTGATCAACGCGACCGCGTACGCCGCCGTCACCTCGATCGCCACCATCGGCCTCTACATCGCCTACGTCATCCCGACCTTCCTCCGCCTGCGCCAGGGCGACCGCTTCCAGCGCGGCCCGTGGCACCTCGGCGCGTGGAGCCGTCCGATCGGCGTCATCGCGGTGCTCTGGGTGGTCGTGATCACCGTCCTCTTCATGCTGCCCCAGCTCAGCCCGATCACCGCGACCAACTTCAACTACGCCCCCGTCGCTGTCGCCGTCGTCCTCGGCTTCGCGACCCTCTGGTGGCTGGTCTCCGCCCGCAAGTGGTTCCTCAACCGCTCCCACCCCCGCAACCTCGCCGACACCACCCCCCACCCCGTCCCCACCCCCCGCTGACCCGCCCGTCACACCAACGCGCTCGAGGCTCCGCCGCCCCTCTGGTCAGGGCGGCGGAGCCTCGCGCGGTTGGTTCGGAGGCGCTCCTACAGGTCGTAATTCTGATCGAACAGTGCACACGCGGCGGCCTTGACGATGAGATGCGGCGAGAAGCGTCGAGCGAGCACCACGAAAGTCGAGCCGGCGGTTCACCGCCTGGGCTGCGCAGTGCTACTGATCGTGAACGCGGGTGGGAGGCGATGGGGTACGGGCTTCGGGCTGGGGCCAGCCGAACCTCGCTATTCCCCCCCGTCAAGGAGGAGATCTCGCACCGGTCACTGGGGCGAGGTGGGTCAGGTCGGTGGCCCCTTCAGCGGCTGCGCCACGGCGAGGCGGGCGGCGGTGTTGCTGCCCGCGTTCCCGGGCGCCTGCCCGCCTCCACGCGGACGCGGTCGTGGACGGTCGAAGTGCGCGTCAGCTGACCTGGAGACCCACCGCCAGGGTCAGTTCAAGGACCCGGTGCGGCGATGCGAGATCCGGAAACAGCTCCCGCAGTTGCGACATCCGGTACCGGACCGTCTGAGGGTGGACGAACAACTCTGCCGCCACCTCTTCCCGCCTGCCCTGGTGCAGCAGCCAGGCCCGCAAGGTCTCCTCCAGCCGCCGCGCGGTCGCGGCAGGCAGGGTCCGCAATGGTGCGAGGGCTCGGGCGCGCAGGTCTGCGAACGCGTCCATGTCGGCGCTGAGCACCAGCTCGGGCAGGTGGTCCTCGGTGTCGCGAATCCCAGGGGAGAGGGCGCGCGCGCGTGCAGCTCGTGCGTACGAGGCGGACGCATGGGTCCAGGACCGGGCCGGGCCGACCACGGCGGTGCGGTCGGTCAGCTGCCGCAAGAGGTGTGGTCGGTCGGCGTCGGGGACGAGCAGCACACCGGTGGCGTCCGGCAGATCGTCGAGAACGAGGGTGTTCGGGTCGAGCGTGCGGTAGGCGGGCCGGGTCTGGGCGGCGGGCAGCAGGACGGCGGTCAGTGAAGCCGGGGGCTGCCACCCGGCTCGTTGCGCAGAGGCCAGCAGCACGTCCGGGCTCGCGTCGGCGAGGAGGTCGCGGGCCAGGTGTTCCAGGTGGCGCTCGTGGGCCCTGCCGCGTGCGGCCAGTTCGTCGGCGTGGCCCGCGGCGCTCGCGGCGGAGAGCTCGTCGATGTAGGCGAAGGTCAGCTCGGCGAACTTGGCGACCTCGGCGGCGGGCAGACCTGCGGGTACGGCACCCGCTGCCAGGCATCGCCAGGCCACGCGGGCGCCGACGCGGTAGGCGCTGAGCAGGGCGTCCATCGAACGGCCGTCGCGCACCTCGCCGCGGCCCAGCTCGTAGGCCGCGTCACCGCCGTCGCCACCCGTGGCTGTCCCGCTCGCGAGGTCCAGGTAGTGCCCCAGGGCGGTGCGGACGGCTCGGCGGATGGTGCCGCCCATCCGGCCCGAAAGGGCGTTGGCGTAGGGAGGGACCTCGTCGATGATCGCCTCGACGACCTCGTCGGCGGTGGCCGGCAGCGCGGCCCGAAGCGCGGTGACCGTCGTCTCGTCCAGGACCAGCTCGCTGGCCCTCCGGATTGCATGGCGCACGTTCTTGTTCCCTGCGAACAATTCATTCGACCAGATTCACGTCCTACGGTCAGGACTTTACGCCTTGAGGCGCAGCAAGCTGGAGTCATGACGAGTGCAGCCCTGCGCAGCAGGGCGTGGAAACTGCTGGAGATGGTCACGACGCCGCTGCTGCCGTCGGACTACCTCGACCTGGTCAGCCCGCTGCGTGCGGGCGCCGACCTGCGTGGGCGCATCGAGGCCGTGCACCCCGAGACGGGTGACGCCGCGACCGTCGTGATCAGGCCGGGACGGGGCTGGCGCGGCCACACGGCCGGTCAGTACCTGCGGATCGGGGTCGACGTCGACGGGAGGCGCCTGTGGCGTGCCTACTCCATCACCTCGCCGACAGGCCGCCCGGACGGCCGCATCACGATCACCGTGAAGGCGGTCCCGGACGGCAAGGTCAGCAACCACCTCGTCCACAGGGCGACACCGGGCACGCTGATCCAGCTCGACCAGCCGGCCGGTGACTTCGTGCTGCCGCAAGCCAAGCCCGCCAAGGTGCTCTACCTGACGGCCGGCAGCGGCATCACACCCGTGATGGGCATGCTGCGCGACAGCGAGGTCGACGACGCCGTCATGGTCCACTGCGCGCCACAGCCGCAAGACGTGATCTTCCGCAACGAGCTGCACGGCCTGGTCGCGGACAAGAAGCTGCGCCTCACCGAGGTGCACACTGCCACGGCCGGCAGGCTCGACATCGCCCGTCTCGGCGAACTCGTGCCCGACTGGGCCGAGCGCGAGACCTGGGCCTGCGGGCCCGCGGGCCTGCTCGACGCCGCAGAGGAGCACTGGACCGAGCACGGCGTCCAGGAGCGCCTGCACACCGAACGGTTCCGCCCCCGCACCGTCGTCGCCGGCGACGGCGGCGCGGTCACGTTCAGCGCCACCGGCAGGACCGTCGATGCGGACGGCGCCACGCCGCTGCTGGACATCGGCGAGGAAGCCGGCGTGCTGATGCCCTCCGGGTGCCGCATGGGCATTTGCTTCGGCTGCGTCACGCCGCTCAAGGCGGGCGCCGTCCGCGACCTGCGCACCGGCGAGATCACCGAGGCCGAGCCGGGCGTCCTCATCCAGACCTGCGTGTCCGCCGCGGCGGGCCCCTGCGACATCGAACGGTAGAAGCGCCTTGACCGCCATCGACCCCACTGCCCACCTGACCGCTGAGCAGATCGAGGAGCTCGGCCGCGAGCTGGACGTGATCCGCGACGAGGTGATCGCCGACCGCGGCGAGAAGGACGCCGCCTACATCCGCAAGGTCATCTCGGCGCAGCGCAAGCTCGAACTGGCCAGCAGGGGCGTGCTGTTGTTCTCGATCTTCCCGCCCGCGTGGCTGCTCGGCACCGCCGGCCTGTCCGTGGCGAAGATCATGGACAACATGGAGATCGGCCACAACGTCCTGCACGGCCAGTGGGACTGGATGCGGGACCCGAAGATCCACTCCACCACCTGGGAGTGGGACCACGTCTCGCCGGCCGAGCAGTGGAAGCACTCGCACAACGAGCTGCACCACACGTACACCAACGTGATCGGCAAGGACAACGACCTCGGCTACGGCATCATGCGCGTCGACGAGGACCAGAAGTGGCACCCGCTCCACCTCGGCCAGCCGCTGTGGAACTTCGTCAACGCCTGCTTCTTCGAATACGGCATCGCGGCGTACGACCTCGAACTCGGCAAGAACCTGCAGAAGCGTCACCGCAGGAACCCGGAGTTCCGCGCGCGAGCCAAGGCCGTGGGCCGCAAGATCCGCAAGCAGGTGCTCAAGGACTACGTGATCCACCCGCTGCTGTCGGGCCCGTCGTTCCTGACCACGCTCGCCGCCACGTTCACCGCGAACCTGGTCCGCAACATCTGGTCCCACTCGGTGATCATGTGCGGGCACTTCCCCGAGGGCGTACGGGTCTTCGAGCGCCAGTCCGTCAAGGGCGAGACGCGCGGCCAGTGGTACCTGCGCCAGATGATGGGCTCGGCGAACATCAGCGGCAGCAGGGCCATGCACTTCATGACGGGCAACCTGTCCCACCAGATCGAGCACCACCTGTTCCCGGACCTGCCGAGCAACCGGTACGCCGACGTCGCGGTGAAGGTGCGCGCGCTGTTCGAGAAGTACGAGCTGGAGTACGTCACCGGGCCGCTGCCCAAGCAGGTGTTCTCCGCGTGGCGCAAGGTCGTCCGGCTTTCGCTGCCGAACAAGAAGCCCAAGGTCAAGACACCGGCCCGCGAGAAGGAGCTCGTCGCGGCCTGATTCCCGGTAGTGGTTCAGGTCCTTCGGCCGTACCGGCGGCACCGCCGGGCTCGGTGAGATTCGCTCCGGACGGTGGGCGACCGCGGTATCGGACGGCCACCGAGACATCGACCCGGGGGTCTTCTCCTCGGCGTCCTGCGCCTGTGGGGTCCTGGCCGCCGATGGCGGGTACGCGGTAGTGGCCTGGAATCCACGACAGGCACTACTCAGAACTCATGCCGAGATCGAACTCAGTGCACTCTCGGTTCACATCGCGAGTCCCAGAGCCTTGGGCGCGAGTTGGTCAGCCGGCGTTTCCGCAGGTCAGCGAGGTGCTGACCTGCGGAAACGGTGAGAGATCGACCTGCGTTTCCGCAGGTCGGAGGCGCTCCTACAGGTCGTAGTAGAGCTCGAACTCGTACGGGTGGGGCCGCAGGGCCATGGGGGCGATCTCGTTGGTGCGCTTGAAGTCGATCCAGGTCTCGATCAGGTCGGGGGTGAAGACGCCGCCGGCGAGGAGGTACTCGTGGTCGGCCTCGAGGGCTTCGAGGACGGCGGGGAGGGAGGCGGGGACCTGGGGGACGGCGTCGTGCTCGTCGGGGGCCAGCTCGTAGAGGTCCTTGTCGACGGGCTCGAGCGGCTCGATCTTGTTCTTGATGCCGTCGAGGCCGGCCATCAGCATGGCGGAGAAGGCCAGGTACGGGTTGGAGGACGGGTCGGGCGCGCGGAACTCGATGCGCTTGGCCTTGGCGTTGGACCCGGTGATGGGGATGCGGATCGCGGCCGAGCGGTTGCGCTGCGAGTAGACCAGGTTGACCGGCGCCTCGAAGCCGGGCACCAGCCGGTGGTAGGAGTTGACCGACGGGTTGGTGAAGGCGAGCAGGGACGGCGCGTGCCGGAGCAGGCCGCCGATGTAGTACCGGGCGGTGTCGGAGAGCCCTGCGTAGCCCTGCTCGTCGTAGAAGAGCGGGGTGCCCTCGGTCCACAGGGACTGGTGGACGTGCATGCCGGAGCCGTTGTCGCCGAAGATCGGCTTGGGCATGAAGGTGGCGGTCTTGCCGTTCCGCCAGGCGACGTTCTTGATGATGTACTTGAACAGCATCAGGTCGTCGGCGGCGTGCAGCAGGGTGTTGAACTTGTAGTTGATCTCGGCCTGGCCGGCGGTGCCGACCTCGTGGTGCTGGCGTTCGACCTGGAGCCCGGCGCGGGCGAGCTCCAGCGACATCTCGGCGCGGAGTTCGGCGAAGTGGTCGACCGGCGGGACGGGGAAGTAGCCGCCCTTGTACTTGACCTTGTAGCCGCGGACGTCGCCCTCGGTCGAGCCGCTGTTCCAGGCGCCGGCCTCGGAGTCGATGTGGTAGTACGAGGCGTTGGCGCTGGTGTCGAAGCGGACCGAGTCGAAGACGTAGAACTCGGCCTCGGGGCCGAAGTACGCGGTGTCGGCGATGCCGGAGGAGGTGAGGTAGGCCTCGGCCTTCTTGGCGACGTTGCGCGGGTCGCGGCTGTACGCCTCGCCGGTGATCGGGTCCTGGATGAAGAAGTTGATGTTGAGGTGCTTCTCGCTGCGGAACGGGTCGAGGCGGGCGGTCTGGAGGTCCGGCACCAGCGCCATGTCGGACTCGTGGATCGCCTGGAACCCGCGGATCGAGGACCCGTCGAACATCAGGGTCTCGGCCGGGTCGAAGGTCTCCGCGGGCACCGCGAAGTGCTGCAGGACGCCGGGCAGGTCGCAGAAGCGGACATCGACGAACTTGATGTCGTTGTCGGAGATGTACCGCTTCACCTCGTCGGCGTTGGTGAACATCCGTCCTCCTCATTGGCGTGTCAGGTGGCTCACGTTAGGGACGGGCCGTTTCCGGTCGGTGACTCCACCGTTTCCTGAATGTTAACCGGCCCGGCCGTACGGGCGGCAAAGGCGTACGGTTCCGGGCAAATCGCCACCCCTTCTGGCCCGGTGTTCGCCAAGTGGTCCAGACCACTTGGGGCAACGGTTCGGCGAGGATTCACCCCGACGGGGGGAGGGCTGGCGAAGATCGCGGGTAAGGCCCGGTTAGTGTGGATTCGTGGACACCAGAGAAGCGTTGGGATCGTGGATCGACGGCCCGAAGGCCGCCGCCGAGAAGATGGGCGCCGACTTCGGATACCGCGGCGAGCGCCTCGGCCTGCCCGAGGAGGGCCCGGGCTCGCTGGCCCGTCCCGGCCGCCGGCTGGGCGCGCTGTTCGTCGACGGCTGGCTGTGCAGCCTGGTCGCGTACGGGCTGATCTCGCACGGTGACCGGGCGGACGCCAATCTGTGGACGACGCCGCTGTTCTACGTGGTCACGGCGGTGTTCCTGGCCACCACCGGCACGACGATCGGCAAGCGCCTGTTCGGGATGCGGGTGGTACGGCTGGACGGCCGGCGCGCCTCCATCCCGCAGATCCTGCTGCGCACCCTGCTGCTCTGCCTGGTCGTCCCGGCCGCCGTCTGGGACCGCGACTCCCGCGGCCTGCACGACAAGGCGGTCGGCACGGTCGAGGTCCGGATGTAGCTCCCACGGCACAACCGCGGCCCCCGGGCGCGGAAACGTCGAACGGCCCCGCCGCGAGTGGATCGCGGCGGGGCCGTGGTGTCGGTGGGGGAGCGGCCGGTGGGGGACCGGCCACCCGGGGCGGATCACCGCCCGGTCGGGTCAGCGGAACTGGCCGCCCTTGGGCATCCGGGCACCCTTGGGCATCGGGCCCTTGGGGATCGGCGCCTTGGAGAGCAGGTCGCCCAGCGCGCGCAGGCGGTCGTTGGTCTCGGTGACCTGGGCCGCGCTGATGGCGCGCGGCAGGCGCATCAGGTGCACCTGCAGCTTCTTCAGCGGGATCTCGCCCTCGCCGTTGCCGACCATGATGTCGTGCACCGGGATGTCGCCGACGACCTTGGCCATCTTCTTCTTCTCGGAGGCCAGCAGCGGGCGGACCCGGTTCGGGTTGCCCTCACCGATCAGCGCGATGCCGGCCCGGCCGACGGCGCGGTAGACCGCGTCCTGGTTGCGGGTGACGGCGACCGGGGTCGGGTTGGCGCTCCAGCCGCGGCGGATGTTGTTCAGCACGGCCGCGACGGCGCCCGGCTGGCCCTCCATCTGGCCGAAGGCGGCACGCTCGGCCCGGCGGCCGAAGACGATCGCCATGGCCAGCACGGCCACGATGAGGCCCAGGATGCCCAGGTAGATCGGGTGATCGATCGCAAAGCCGATGGCGAGGAACACGCCGAAGGTCAGCAGGCCGACGCCGGCGATGATCAGGCCGATCTTGGTGTCGACCTTCTTGGTCATTTGGTACGCCAGGCGGATCTGCTTCAGTCGCCCGGGGTTCTCGGATGTTTCCCTCGCCATAACGCTCATGGTACGTGGGGTGCCCATGGTTAATCCAAGGGCGGTGCCGCATCGTGACCCCGAAGTTTCCCTGAACCCGTCAGGTGCGGGGTCGGGGGCGGGGTCCGGGTCGGGCCGCCGTGAGGAACGCCTCAGGTCGCGAGGAACGCCTCAGGCCGAGCGCGAGCGCAGCGCCTCGCCGGCCTGCGCCCGGTCCTCGGCCCAGCGCCGGTTCTCGCAGACCGCCGCCCAGGCGTTGCGCCGGGCGCCGCGGATGAGGACGTTCTCGGCGTACTTCAGGGCGGAACGGATTCCGGTGCGCATGACCACCACTCCTTGTGCCGGGTACCTTCCCGATCGTCCCCGGCCGGTGTTACCGGATGGTGACCTGACCATCAATACCGCATGAAACAAGGGCGGGCCCGGTCGGACCCGCCCTTTCGGGAGAAACCGTTGCTCAGACCGCGGCCTGCGCGCGGCGCTCCAGCGCCTGCCGGTACAGCCGGCCGGCCCGGTACGAGGAGCGCACCAGCGGGCCGGACATCACACCGGCGAAGCCGAGCTCCTCGGCCTCCTGCTGCAGCTCGACGAACTCCTGCGGCTTGACCCAGCGCTCCACGGGGTGGTGGCGCACCGACGGGCGCAGGTACTGGGTGATGGTGATCAGCTCGCAGCCGGCGCCCACCAGGTCGGCCAGCGCCTGGCTGACCTCCTCGCGGGTCTCGCCCATGCCCAGGATCAGGTTGGACTTGGTCACCAGCCCGGCCGCGCGGGCCTGGGTGATGACGTCCAGCGAGCGCTCGTAGCGGAAGGCGGGACGGATCCGCTTGAAGATCCGCGGCACCGTCTCGACGTTGTGGGCGAGCACCTCGGGACGGGAGGAGAAGACCTCGGCCAGCTGCTCCGGGACGGCGTTGAAGTCCGGGATCAGCAGCTCGACGCCGGTCCGGCCGGCCTCGCGGCCGGCGGTCATCGCGTGCACCTGGCGCACCGTCTCGGCGTACAGCCAGGCGCCGCCGTCCTCCAGGTCGTCGCGGGCGACGCCGGTGATGGTGGCGTAGTTGAGGTCCATGGTCACGATGGACTCGGCGACCCGGCGCGGCTCGTCCCGGTCGAAGTCGGCGGGCTTTCCGGTGTCGATCTGGCAGAAGTCGCAGCGGCGGGTGCACTGGTCACCGCCGATGAGGAAGGTCGCCTCGCGGTCCTCCCAGCACTCGAAGATGTTGGGGCAGCCGGCCTCCTGGCAGACCGTGTGCAGCCCCTCCTTCTTCACCAGGGAGTGCAGGGCGTTGTACTCCGGCCCCATCTTCGCCCTGGTCTTGATCCACTCAGGCTTCCGCTCGATGGGGGTCTCGCTGTTGCGGACCTCCAGGCGGAGAAGCTTCCTGCCGTCGGGTGCGACAGCGGACACGTGCGGCTCCTAGCAGTAGACGGGGTACCCCCAGGGTACGCCTGTGGTTTCCGGCCCCTCACCGGGCCCGCGCCCGGCATTCGCAGGGCAACAGCCCTACCGGGCAGTAGATTCCCGCGCCCGGCGGCCGGGCGCGGGGTCCGTCAGCGGGTGAGCGCCGGCTCCGGCAGCTCGGCGAACACCTCGGCGAGGCGGCGCTGCACCGCCGGCAGGGCGTCGGAGACGGTGAACTCCCGGTCGAGCTCCCCGCTCAGCGAGGCGACCCCGGCGTCCCGGATGCCGCACGGCACGATCTTGTCGAACCAGCTCATGTCCGGATTGCAGTTGAGCGCGAAGCCGTGCATGGTCACGCCGCGTGCCACCCGCACCCCGATCGCCGCCAGCTTGCGGTCGTCGCCGCGCTGGCCCGCGTTGGACGGCGCGTACTCCGGACCGGCCAGCCGCGGGTCGATGCCGAGCGGCAGGCCCATCCGCAGGGTCAGCTTGCCGATCTCCACCACCTGCGAGGGGTCGACCACCGCGCCCGGGATCTCCGCGCCGATCTTCCAGACGCCGCTGCGGCCCTCGACCCGGGTGGTGTCCACACCGAAGTCGGTGCAGGCCCGGATCAGCGCCTCCTCCAGCCGCCGGACGTACGCGACCACGTCGATCGGGTCCGGCAGCTTCACGATCGGGTAGCCGACCAGCTGGCCGGGGCCGTGCCAGGTGATCTCGCCGCCCCGGTTCACCTCGACCACCGGGGTGCCGTCCAGCGGCAGGTCCTCCGGGTTGGTGCGCTTGCCCATGGTGTAGACGGGCTGGTGCTCCAGCAGCAGCACGGTGTCCGGGATCTCGTCCGCGACCCGCAGCGCGTGCAGCCGCTGCTGCTCCTCCCACGCCTCCGGGTACGGGACGGACCGCTCGCCGATCCCCATCGAAACGAAGCGCACGTTCTCGCTCACCGCTCGCTGCTCCTTGCCAGGCGTTCGAGACCAACCTCGCCACTGTACGCCCGTACGGGGGACGACGGTCCTTACGGGTCGCCCAGCGGTCGGCCCATCGGTCGGCCCAGCGGTGGGCCCGCCTCAGCCGGTCCCGGCGAGCAGCTGGAGCCGCAGCGCCAGCTGGAGCTCCAGCGAGCGCTCCGGCTGGTTCCAGTCCCGGCCGAGCAGGACCTCCACCCGGTCCAGGCGCTGCACCACGGTGTTCACGTGCACGTGCAGGGCGTCCTTGGCCCGGGTCAGCGAGCCGCCGCAGTCGAAGTACGACCGCAGCGTCCGCACCAGCTCGGTGCCCCGCCGGGCGTCGTACTCCAGCAGCGGGCCGAGGGTGGCCCCGACGAAGCCGTCCACGTCGTGCCCCTCGCCCAGCAGCACCCCGAGGAAGCCCAGGTCCGCTGCGGCGGCCCCGTCCCCGGCCCGGCCGAGCACCCGCAGCGCCCGGACGCACCGCAGCCCCTCCGCGTACGCGCCCGCCAGCGCGGCCGGGCCCGCGGCCGGGCGACCGGCGCCGACGGTGACCGGCGCACCGCTGAGCCGGGCCAGCCGCTCGGCCGCCCCGGCGGCGGCCCTGCCGGGCGGGGTGCCGTCCTCCGGCAGCAGCAGCACGACGCCGTCCCCGTGCTCGGCGCTGATCCCGCGCGCGCCGAACAGGTACCGCGCGGCGGCCCCTGCCAGCCGCTCCCGGCCCGGGGCGTCCTCGGCGGCGGCGACCAGCACCACGTGCGGCCGGGCCAGGTCCACGCCGAGCCGCCGGCCGCGCGCGGTCAGGCCCGCCGGGTCGCGGTCGGGAGCGGTCAGCAGGTCGGTGAGCAACTCGCCGCGGACCCGGTTCTCGGTCTCCGCGACCGAGCGGCGCAGCAGCAGCAACAGCGCGGTGACCACGCTGGCCCGCTCGAAGATCCGCCGGTCCGCGTCGTCCAGGTCGGGCCGGCCGCGCAGCACCAGGCTGCCGAGCAGTTCCTGCCCGGCCAGCACCGCGCACACCCACACCTCGTCCTCGGGTGCCTCGCCGTCCCGGTCGTGCCGCACCGCCCGGCCCTCGGCCCGGGACGACGCCGCCGCCAGGGCCAGCCCCTCGCCGGCGGCGCCGCGTCCGGTCAGCGGCTCGCCCTCGGCGTCGTGCACGGCGACCTCGCCGCCGAGCAGCGCCGCCACCTCCGCCGCCACGTCCGCCACCTCGGCGCCGCGCAGCACCAGGTCGGTGAGCCGGTCGTGGGCCTGCTCGGCCCGCTGCACCGCCGCCGCGTGGGCCCGGATCACCGCGTTGGCGTCGGCCAGGCCGGCCAGCGCCGCGCGGGTGTCGGCCAGCGAGTTGGCGGTGTCCAGGGCGATCGCCGCGTGCGCCGCCAGACTGCACAGCAGCGCCACCTCGTCCGGCGAGAACGCCCGCGCCGAGCGGTCGGCCGCGAACAGTACGCCGATCACCTGCCCGCCGAGCAGCAGCGGGACGCCGATGATCGCCACCAGGCCCTCGTCCAGTACGCCCTCGTCGATCCGCCCGGTGTGCCGGAACCGCTCGTCCGTCCGGTAGTCCGGCGTCGCGTACGGGCGGGCGGTCTGCGCCACCAGGCCGCCCAGGCCGTCGCCGAGGCTCAGCCGCAGCGTCTGGAAGATCGGCGAGACCGAACCGTCGGTGACCCGCATGTACGTGTCCCCGGCCGCCTCGTCCGGGAGGGTCAGGTACGCGGTGTCCGTGCCCAGCAGCATCCGCGCCCGGCGGACGATCGCCTGCAGCACCGCGTCCAGGTCCCGGGAGGCCGCCAGGTCGCCGGCGGTGTCGAACAACGCCGTCAGCTCCGCCTCGCGGCGCCGGTGCTGGCGCAGCGTGCGGTGCACGCGCAGCGCCTGCCACGTCGCGTCGTCGATCTCGGCGAGCACGTGCGCGGGCGCGCCCTGCCGCCGGGCCTCGGCGAGCACGTCGGCGAAGTCCTCGGTGGCGGCGCCGGTCGCCAGCAGGTCCAGCAGCTTGCGCAGCGCGGGGGCGGAACTGGTGTGGGGGTCGTCCATGGTGCGGGCCATCGTGCCAAATCGGGTGAGGGAGCAGTAGGGGGCGCGGGCAACTGCGCGAGGCTGAAGGCGCAGGCCGTGGCCTTCCGCCGCGCGCAGTTCCCCGCCCCCGGAGGGTTCACGCAACGGGTACGGCCGCGCGGTCCGGCTCGACGTCCGCCAGATCGCTGCCGCGCGTCTCGCGCGCACAGAGCACCGCCACCACCGTCACCGCCGCCGCGATCGCCACGTACACCGCGATCGGGGTGGCGCTGCCGTAGTCCTTGAGCAGGGCGGTCGCGATCAGCGGTGCGGGCGCGCCCGCCGCCACCGACGAGAACTGCGCTCCGATCGACGCGCCCGAGTACCGCATCCGGGTCGCGAACAGCTCCGAGAAGAACGCCGCCTGCGGCGCGTACATCATGCTGTGGAAGACCAGACCCACCGTCACCGCGCCGACCAGCGCGGCGAAGCTGCGGGTGTCCACCATGCCGAAGAAGACGAAGGCCCAGATCCCGACGCCGACCGCGCCGACCAGGTAGACGGGCTTGCGGCCGACCCGGTCGGAGAGCGCCCCGAACAGGGGTATCAGGGCGAACTGCACGGCCGAGCCGATCAGGACGGCGTTCAGCGCGGTCTGCTTGCCGACGTGCACGTGGCCGACGGCGTAGGCGAGGACGAAGGTGGTCATCACGTAGTACGAGATGTTCTCGGCCATCCGGGCACCCATGGCGATCAGCACGTCCCGCCAGTGGTGGCGGACCACCGCGACCAGCGGCGGCTGCTCGTCGGTCCGGCGGGCCTCGGCGGCGGCCAGCGCCTGCTTGAACAGCGGGGACTCGTCCACCGCAAGCCGGATCCACAGGCCGACCATCACCAGCAGGGCGGAGAGCAGGAACGGCACCCGCCAGCCCCAGGCGAGGAAGGCGGCGTCGGACTGGACGCCCGTCAGCAGCGACAGCACGCCGGCCGCCAGCAGGTTGCCGGCCGGTGCGCCGCCCTGCGGCCAGGAGGCCCAGAAGCCGCGCCGCGCGGGGTCGCCGTGCTCGGAGACCAGCAGCACCGCGCCGCCCCACTCGCCGCCCAGCGCGAAGCCCTGGACCAGCCGCAGGCCGGTCAGCATCAGCGGCGCCGCCACGCCCACCTGGTCGTAGGTGGGCAGGCAACCGATCAGCGTGGTGGCGCCGCCCATCATCAGCAGGCTGACCACCAGCAGCTTCTTGCGGCCGATCCGGTCGCCGAAGTGCCCGAAGACCAGGGCGCCGACCGGACGGGCGGCGAAGCCGATCGCGTAGGTGAGGAAGGCGAGCAGGGTGCCGGTGAGCGGGTCGGCCTTCGGGAAGAAGACGTGCCCGAAGACCAGCGCGGCCGCGGTGCCGTAGAGGAAGTAGTCGTACCACTCGATCGTGGTGCCGATCAGGCTGGCGGCCACGACTCGTGGCAGCGAGCTTCTGTCGTTCGGGGGTGCTTCGGAGCTGGCCATGGTCACCGCTTCCAGGTGGGGACGAGGGGGATTCGCGTCGCCAAACGGTAGGAAACCGCAGGTCAGGGGCCTATGTGATGGAGCCACATAGCCGGGCCGTCCATGGTGTCGGTTGGCTCCAGGGGGTCCGCGGCGGGCGCATGCCCATCGACTTCCGGAAAGCGCCGGACAGGCACCGCTCTGCGGGGTCACGATGGTTGGCGCGCAAGCTCTCGAAACTTCCGGTCACGGGAGGACACCATGTCGCTACGGTTCATCGCCAAGGACCCGAACTCGCCCGACGGCGACTCGCCGACCATTTGGGTCGACGAGGAGACGTCCGATCTCGTCATCCAGGGCTGGAAGATCGACCGGGCCACCGAGGACGAGTGCCGGGCCGTCGGTAACATTCCCGACCACGAGACCGTGGTCCGGGTGCCCGCTCGACTGGCGCGGGCCATGAGGGAGGCGTGCGATGTCGCCGAGCGCGGCAAGGATTGACGAACTGCTGCGGAACACCCGGCGATCCGCGCTGCACCTCGAAATGCGTGACGGCTACATGCAGGACGACCCCGCCTTCATGGAATGGAAGGCGGGGCACCGCCTCGACCCGAACGACCGACAGTCCTGGTGGCGCCCCTGGCTCGACGTGATCGCCGAAGCCACCGGCCGCGGCGTCGAGGTCCGCCGCGCTCGCATCGTCTCCGAGCCGGTGAGCGACTACATCCGGTACGAGTACGACGTCACCTTCCCCAATGTGGCGGCCGGCGAGCAGGTCCGCTGGCTGCCTCGCCGCAACGCCTCGACCATCGCGCTGCCCGGCAACGACTTCTGGCTGTTCGACGGCAGGATCGTGCGGTGGGGCCACTTCTCCGGCGACGGGGACTCCCTCGGAGGCGAGCTGACCGAGGACCCGGTGGCCGTCAAGCTGTGCGCCGAAGCATTCGAGGCTGTTTGGGACAGGGCGGTCCCGCACGACCAGTACAACGTCTGATCACCGCACCCCAGCCCCCGCACAGAGCTCCCGGTCATGGCCTACACCCCGTCGTCCAGCGTCGTCGCTGCGCGCAAGGCGCTCGCCGTCCGCCTCCAGGACATCCGCAAGGACGCCGGCATCACAGGCCGGGAGCTCTCTGCGCGCTGCGGGTGGCACCCAGCGAAGACGTCCCGGATCCAGGACGGCAAGGCGGCCCCGTCCGAGGCGGACATCCGCGCTTGGTGCGAGGCATGCGGAGCCGAGGACCAGACCGCCGACCTCATCGCCTCGTCGCGCGCCGTCGACTCGATGTACGTCGAGTGGCGCCGCATGGAACGGGCCGGCCTCCGCCAGGCCCAAGAGTCCGTCCTGCCGCTCTACGAACGCACCAAGGGCTTTCGCGTGTACGCCAGCCGTGTCGTGCCCGGCATGCTCCAGACGAAGGCGTACACGACTGCCGTGCTCCAGGCGGTGCAGCGCTCCCGCGGCACCCTGGACGATGTCGAGGCGGCCGTCGAGGCCCGCATGGACCGCCAGCGCATGCTCTTCTCCGGCGGGCGCACGTTCGCTCTTGTCGTCGAGGAGGCGGTCCTGCGAGGCGGTGTCTGCGACGCCGATACGATGGCCGGCCAGCTCGGCCACCTGATCACGATCAGCACGCTGCCGGCCGTAAGCCTCGGGGTGATCCCGTTCCGCCATGAGCGACTCCGGTCGCCGGCCGAGGACTTCTACATGTTCGACGACGCGCAGACGTCCGTCGAGCTCGCCTCCGGCTACCTCCAGCTCACCCAGCCGCATGAGGTGGCGATGTATGCCAGGACCTTCACCGAGCTGTCCCGGATGGCCGTGTACGGGTCGAACGCGCGAGCGGTGATCGCGGCCGCGATTGACACCCTCGGGTGATGCTTGCGCAACTACTCGCAACCTCATAGAGGCGGGACCGGCCCCGTCCCTACCGTCTGAAGCGTCGCCAAACGCCTTGATACGGGGGGAAGATGACATGACTCAGGCCATCCTCGACAGGGATCCCAACGCCACAGCGCTTTCCGACGATCTTCTTCCCGAACCGGGAGCGCGTGTGTAGACGAGCCGCGTCATCGCCCGGCTCGCCGGTACCAGTCCGAGCCGGCCGGCGTGTTCGCCGACCTGAGAGTCCAGGCGAGCCCAGCCACTTGAGGGCCCCAAGAATCCCGCCGGGCCGGAGAAGCGACACGCCTGGCGGGCCTCAACTCCCATCTCTCACAGGGTGGGCGCGGTGCCAGGGCGGTCTCCGCCCCACGACTCCGCCGAGCCGAGCGGACCAAAGGTCCTGACTCGGCGGTGCAGGACCAGCGGCCCGGCTTCACAGGCACACCCACGGGCCGCGCCGGCATGGGCATCCCGCCCGTGCCGCGTCCCTCCCGCCATTGCGAACAGATGGCGGGAGGGGCACTTCCACACCAGGTGAAGGGAAGACGCGCGTGAACATCACCGACGAGCGAATGCTGCTGGAGGCGGCCGGCCGGATCTTCGCCGACGAGCCCGCGTACGAGGTCATGGACACCACCGACCGCTACTCGTACAAGAAGATCGCCGGGTCCAGCGACTCGGTCCAGACGTACGACACCACGGCTGTCTGACAGCCCTTACCCGGCCGCAGCGGCACCTCCGTCCGCTGCGGCCGGGCCGCGTCCACTCCTTGCTCGGCGCACGAAGGGCTGACTGCCGATGTTCCACCTCCGCATCACGCACGACGACAACATCCCTGGCCGGACCTGGGCCTGGCGCGCCGGCCGCTGGCGATGCGGCACGTCCTGGATCGAGCCGTACGGTCACTCGCTGACCGAGCAGTCCGCACTCACCGACGGCACACGTACTGTGTTCGCCTCCGCCACCAGAAGGAGCAGCGCGAGTCCGACCCGCCCCGAGGTGGCCACAATCCCACCTGGCGCCTACGACAAGGCTGTCCGTGAGCTTCGCGATCTCCACGACGACTGGACCACCGTGGAGATCGAGCCGGGTCGAACCATCAGGGTCTCAACCGGCACCGCGTGCACAGCCCCGCTGTACCTCGCCGCCGAGCGCGGTGTCCTGCACGGGTCGTGGGACCTGATGAACCTTCGTGATCAGCAGCACCCCGACCGGCTCGACCACCTTGCCATCACCCGGCATCTCGCCCTGCGCGCCCGGTACTCGGCGGCCACGTTCTGGCAGGACGTCAGGCTTCTCACCGAGCGGGCAACGGCTCGCTTCAGCGCCGATGGATCGCTGAACATCCGGTTCCCCGACCCGGCGGAGCACACCCGGGCCCGCTCCCTGCAGAAGGGCGTGGACCCGACCACGCTGTTCACCGACCTGCTGGAGCGAGCTGTCGGCCACCTGCCGTGGACCGGCTCCCGAACGGCGGTGCAACTGTCCGGCGGCATGGACTCCACCACCGTCGCTCTGGCCGTGCGCAACACCCCACAGGGGACCGGAGTAGCCGCCGGAACGGTCATCCTGGACGCAGAACGCGGCACCCAGCAGACCGAACGACGACGGTTGATCCTGGAGTACATCGCCGCCGACTGGTCGAGCCTGACCGTGCCGGCTGCCGATCACCTGCCGTACGGGCCGTCCTCCCGGTTCAGCGGGTCGGTCCGGGTCTCTCCGACCACCGACATCTATGCCGACGCCCTCGATGCTCTCTCCGGTCGATTCGCCGAGCAGGGCATCAAGGCAGTGTTCACAGGGATTGGTGGAGACGAGCTGATGGCCACCACCGCAGCGGAGGACGCCAGCGGCTGGGGCGGATTCGAGCCGGCCGGAAGTCCGCCGTGGCTGGGCCCTGAGGCCCGAGCTCTCCTGCCGGACATCGACACGGCCATCACCCCGGCCGCTGTCGTCCCCGAGACCGCGCTGATGGCGAAGACGGTCTGCGGTCCGGCGTTCCTGCGCCGCGGCCTGTGGCCGGCCCATCCGCTCACCGACCCGGCGCTCGTACGATTCTCCGAATGGCTGCCGCTGGAGTGGCGACAGGGGAAGCGAGTGATGCGGGAGATCCTCTCCCGCACCGGCATGCCGTCGCAGGTTGCCCGGCCGCCGATCACCGAGAACTTCCACCAGATCATCACCACAGCGATGCGCCGGCACGGAGTGCCCCGCATCCGCCGGATCCTGGCCGACGGGTCCCCGCTGATCGACACCCGGCTGCTGGACCCCAACGGCCTTGACCAGGTCGCGACCCGACTGGAGGCCGGCATCCCGAACGTCGGTGACCACGAGGTCGTGTTCGCGCTACTCGCCGACTCCTCGCTCACTCTTCGGTGAACACGCCCGATGGCCCGGGCAGGGTGTCTGCCCGGGCCCTCGGGGGGTTTGCTGCTACAGCCCGCGGCCGGCCATCAGATCGGCCAGCTCCGGCACGGTCTGTGCCTCGCGTTGGAGGAAGAACACCTTTGCCTCGCGCCGGTCGACGACCCGTAGGAGCTCCCAGCCCTGGCCTTCCTGGTAGTAACGGGAAAGCTGTTCCTGCCCTGTGCCGCGACGGACCCAGGCGAGGCCCTGCTCGGCGGCCCGGTTCAGTGCCCACCAAGCGATCAGCCGGCCGAGCCGGTGGGGGTTCGGGACGGTGAACGTGGTCGCGAGGAAGAGGGTGGACTCGGCCCGCTCCTCGCTGGTGAACGCCCATTCCGGTAGGGCCTCGTTGCCGAAGTGCGAGGTGCAGCCGACCACGCCCTCAGCCTCGTGCTCCAGCACCCAGACGGGGAAGTCCGGGTTCCCGGCTTGAGATCCGTACTCCTCCGCCATGTCGGCGCACTCGCCAAGCCCTCGCGCGGACAGCCATGCGGAACGCGCGCGCACCATCTCGGCGATCGGATCGGCGTCAGCGCTGGTCGCCAGGCGCATCTGATACATCAGAGCCCTCCTTCCGGCACACCCGGTTCAGAGCCTACGGGCGAAGGCGTGGCCGACACGCCGAAACCTGCAAAGGCGCCGCGCGCACAGCATGCGGTAGCTGCATGGCTCGGCCACCCGTGAAGCGTGGAATGCCGGACGGGCGGGTCTAGTGCGCGGTCCAGCCGCCGTCCACGGGGAGGCTGGCGCCGGTGATGTAGGAGGCGTGGGGGGTGCACAGCCAGACCGCGAGCTGCGCCACCTCCTCGGGCTCGATCAGCCGCTTCACCGCGGTGCGGTCGAGCATGATCTGCTCCACCACCTCGTCCTCGTGGATGCCGTGGGCCAGGGCCTGGGCGGCGATCTGCTTCTCCACCAGGGCGGTGCGGACGTAGGCCGGGTTGACGCAGTTGCTGGTCACGCCGTACTGGGCGCCCTCCAGGGCGACCGTCTTGGAG
This sequence comes from Kitasatospora cinereorecta, assembly GCF_024172095.1. Classification (GTDB taxonomy): domain Bacteria; phylum Actinomycetota; class Actinomycetes; order Streptomycetales; family Streptomycetaceae; genus Kitasatospora; species Kitasatospora cinereorecta. Next base: position 1,330,623 of record NZ_JAMZDX010000003.1, read on the forward strand.
AGCCCCTCCAGGGCGTGCTTGGCGGTCACGTACGCGGACTTGAAGGCGCTGGCCCGCAGCCCGTGCACCGAGGAGATGTTGACGACCCGTCCCCACTTCCGTTCGTACATGTGGGGCAGGGTGCGGCGCAGGATCCGGAACGGGGCCTCGACCATCACCCGCTGGATCAGCGTGAAGCGCTCGACCGGGAACTCGTGCAGCGGCGCGACGTGCTGGAGGCCGGCGTTGTTGACGACGATGTCGGCGTCGTCCGGCAGGGCGTCGACCGCCGCCGGGTCGGCCAGGTCGGCCACATACGCGGCGCCGCCGATCCGCTCGGCGAGCTCCCGGGCGGGCCCGGCGGCCAGGTCGACGACGTAGACGTCGGCACCGGCCGCGGCGAAGGCCTCGGCGCAGGCCCGGCCGATGCCCGAGGCGGCCCCGGTGACCAGGGCGGTGCGGCCGCGCAGGGACGGCGCTGTAGTGGTGTCCATGGCCGAGAACGGTAGGAATTCCCGGCTCCGGCTCCTATGTGGTCCGCCTCCACAGACCACCGCCCGCCGGTGGTGGTCGCCGCCATCCGGGCGGATCGGACACAGCGGCTCCCTCACCCAAACACCTCGGGCCCCCTCTTCCCCACAACGGAGGCCACCCCGTCACCCGTTCGGAGGATTGCTGGCCGGGATCCGCACATGGGCCCCGAATGCTCGCTACATTCACGCCGATTCCCGACAGGGGGCGCCGATCCGGGCAGAGGGGGCCGGAACGGCGCTCGAGAGGTGTTGACTGATATGCCCCAAAGGCCTGCAACCGACAGCCCGGCGTACGGACCGCTCGACCCGCTCGACCCGCACCCGGACGGGCCGGCCGCGGCCGGCGTGCGCGACGCCGACCTGCACGAGACCCACCTGCGCGAGACCCGCGTGCACGACCTGCACGAGGGCCACGCGCACGACCTGCACGAGACCGATGTGCACGACCTGCACGAGAGCGATCTGGACGAGGGCGATCTGCCCGAGGACGACCTGCCCGAGGACGCCGTGCACGGCGACGAGCCCGACGGTTCCCCTTCCGTCCACCGTGCGCAGAACCCCCAACTCGCCGCCCTGATCGAGGAGTCGGGCTTCTCCCACGCGGGCCTGGCCCGCCGGGTCGACCAACTGGGCCTGGAGCACGGCCTCGACCTGCGCTACGACAAGACCTCGGTGACCCGCTGGCTGCGCGGTCAGCAGCCGCGCGGCGCCACCCCGGCGCTGATCGCCGAGGTGTTCACCCGCCGCCTCGGCCGCCGGCTCACCGCGCAGGACGTCGGCCTGGACGCCTGCGCCCCGGTCTACGCCGGACTGGAGTTCGCCGAGACCCCGCAGGAGGCGGTCGACATCGTCGCCTCCATGTGGCGCAAGGACAACGGCCCGTACGCCGAGCTGCGCAAGATCGCCTTCACCCCGGCGGGGCTGGTGGTGCCCAGCCGGGACTGGCTGATCGGCCGCACCGACGAGCGGGTCGCCCGGGACGGCTCCACCCTGCCGCCCGAGGAGCTGCGCGCCGAGCAGCCCCCGGTCCGCGGCCCGCACGCCGCCGCGCTGGGCCGGGTCCCGCAGCAGAGCCGCCGCCCGGTCGGCGCCGCCGAGCCGGCCGAGGGCGGCGGCCGCGAGCACCGGCCGGCGGTCCGGGTGGGGCGCGGCGACATCGCCGCGATCAGAGCCGTCGGCGACCTGTTCCGGGCCCTCGACCACGCGTACGGCGGCGGCCACGCCCGCCAGGCGCTGGTCCGGTACCTGGAGAGCGAGGCCGAGCCGATGCTGCGCGGCCGCTACGGCGAGCAGATCGGCCGGGCGCTGTTCGGCGCCGTCGCCGACCTGACCAGGCTGGCGGGCTGGACGTCGTTCGACATCGCGGCGCACGGCCTGGCGCAGCGGTACTTCGTCCAGGCGCTGCGGCTCTCCCAGGCTGCCGGCGACCGGGTCCTCGGCGGGTACATCCTCACCACGATGAGCCAGCAGGCGGTCCACCTCGGCCACGCCCGGGAGGCGATCCAGCTCGCCCGGGTCGCCCAGCAGGGGGTGGGCACCACGGCGGCGCCGGTGGTGCAGGCGCTGATGCACGGCGCCGAGGCCCGCGGACACGCGCTGCTCGGCGACGTCCGCTCCTGCACCACCGCCCTGGTGCGCTGCGAGCGGGCCCTGGCGGCGGCCCGCCCGGGGGACGAAGTCCCGTCCTGGGCGCGGTACTTCGACGACGCCCAGCTGGCCGACGAGTTCGCCCACTGCTACCGCGACCTGCAGCAGTGGCGGCCCGCCGCGCAGCACGCCGAGAAGTCGCTGCGGCTGCGCGCCCCGGCCTACGCCCGGAGCCGGATCCTGTGCCGGCTGGTGCTGGCCGGCGCCCGGCTCGGCATGGGCGACGTGGACGAGTCCTGCTCGATGGCGACCGACGCGCTGCGGGCGGCCGGCGAGATGCGTTCGGCCCGGACGGTGGAGTACCTGCGCGACTTCCACCGGCGCCTCGCCCCGTACCGCACCACGCCGGCCGCCCGGGCCTTCGAGGAGGCCTCCCGCCAGGCGGGGGTGATCTGAGCCCGGTCCGGGCCCGCACCGCGGCCGGGTCCGGCGGAGGACGGTCCTCCGCCGGACCCGCTCACGGCGTTCAGGCAGCCACGTCGGCGGCCTCGTCGGCGACCGGGACGCCGAGGTCGCGCAGCACCGCCTCGGCGGCCCGTCGACCGGAGACCAGGGTGCCCTGCACGGTGCTGGTGTCCCGGTGGTCGCCGCAGACGTACAGGCCGGCCAACAGCCGTACCGAGCGGCGGAAGTGGTGCGGCGGCGGCATGGCCGGCACCGCGTCCGGGACGTGTCGGACGGCCAGGAACTCCCACCTGTCGGTGGAGGTCCCGTACAGCTCGCCGAGGCGGCGCCGGACGACCGGCTCGTCGCCGGACGGGCCGCCCGCGTCGAAGGTGTGCCGGCCGAGCACGGTGGTGGCGATCAGCGCCCGCCCGGACGGTGCGTACGAGGGGTCGACCTCGCTGAGCACCAGCGAGTGCGAGACGCCGGAACGGTCGGCGTCCAGCAGCAGCACCGGCTCGCCCAGCGGGCTGCGGTCGGCCGCGTGGTAGTACGTGGTCACCGGGTGGAACGCGGGCAGCCGCAGGCCGGGGAGCAGGCCGGCGGCGGCCGGTGCGTCGGTGGCCACCACCACGGCCCGGGCGGCGATTCGGCCGTGCCGGGCGGTCTCCACGCCGGCCGTGGAGACCGAGGTGACCTCCACCCCGAGCCGCAGGCTCCCCTCGGGCAGGGCGGCGGCCAACTGGTCCGGGACCGCGCCGATCCCGGCGGCGGGCAGCGCCAGCCGGCCCCGCGCGTACGAGCGGAGCACCAGGTCGGCGACCCGGCTGCTGGTGGAGAGCGCCGGATCGGAGAGCAGGGCGGACAGCAGCGGGCGCAGGAAGCCGTCCACGGTCCGGGCGGGCAGGCCGCGGTCGCCGAGCGCCCGGGCGGCGGTGGTCTCGGGCCGGGCGAGCAGGCGAGGGACCGGGGTGGCGGCGAGCCGGCCGAGCGCGGCGGCCAGCCTGGCCCGGTCCAGCGGACTGCCGAGCGGTCCGCGCGGGCCGGCCTGGCGGGCGGCGGCCTGCCGGGCCGGGGTCTGCTGCGGATCGCCGATCCGGTACCGGCGTCCGCCGCTGTGCACCAGGGCGCCGGGCGCCAGCGGGCGCAGCTCCAGGCGGTCCAGGTCGAGCCGGCGGGCGGGCTCCGGGTACGCGGTGTTGAGCAGATGGCCTCCGTGGTCCAGGCGGAAGCCGTCGAGTTCGCGGGTGGCCATCCGGCCGCCGACGCGCTCGGTGGTCTCCAGCACCTGGACGTCCAGGCCCCGGTCGGCCAGCGCGCGGGCGGTGGCCAGCCCGGCGACGCCGGCGCCGACGACGACCACGTCCGGGTCGGTCGGGCGGCTGGCGCGGCGGGTGAAGTCGTATGCGGGCACGAGGTGTGCTCCCTCCCTGACGGATGCCCTCCGGGCCGGCGGTGGCAGCGGTAGTGGCCATGGCGCGGAGGGCCGGGACGCAGTCCGACCATGTGATGCCCAATCAGTCTCCGGATCAGACCGCGATGGTGTCGGCAATCGGAGGCCCGGCAGGGGTTCGGTGACACATCACGTCCGAACGGTGACCGAGCGTGCACCCCCGGGGGCGCGCGAAGCGCCCATGGGCGCGCAGGGTCACCACCCCTAGGCCGCGCGCCGTCCGTGTGCCCCCGTACGCCCCCGCCTGCGCGGGCCGCAGCGACCTCCCCGCAGCAGCGTCACCCGGCCCCTGCAGCAGTGCCACCAGGCCCCCTACAGCGCGGCCCGGAGGATCGACTCCACGTCCGCGTGCCGGAACCGGAAGCCCGCCTCCAGCAGCTTCCGCGGCACCACCCGGTGGCTGCCGGTGACCTCCACCGCCATCTGCCCGAGCACCGCCTTCAGCGCGAAGTCCGGTACCGCGAACAGGGTCGGGCGGCCCAGCACCCGGCCCAGCTCCTCGGTCAGCCGGCCGTTGGTCACCGGGTCGGGGCCGGCCACGTTGACCGGCCCGCTGAGCTCCTCCCGGTCGATCAGGAAGCGCAGCGCGGCCACCTCGTCCGCCAGCGAGACGGCGCTCCAGTACTGCTCGCCCGACCCGAGCCGACCGCCCAGGCCCAGCTTGAACACCGGGAACAGCCGGGCCCCGGCGCCGCCGTGGCGGTCCATCACCAGGCCGGTCCGCGGGTGCACCACCCGCACCCCCGCGTCCGCCGCGGGCCGGGCCGCCGCCTCCCACTCCGCGCAGACCCGGGCCAGGAAGTCGTCACCGGCCGGCGCGGTCTCGTCGATCACCCGGTCGCCGGTCTGCCCGTACCAGCCCACCGCCGAGGCGCTCACCAGCACCCGCGGCGGCCGCTTCAGCCCGGCCAGCGCCCCGGCGACGGTCTCCGTCCCCAGTACCCGGCTGTCCCGGATCTCCCGCTTGTACGCCTCGGTCCAGCGGTGGTCGCCCACCCCGGCGCCGGCCAGGTGCACCACCGCGTCCAGCCCCTCCAGCGCGGCCGCGTCGATCTCCAGCCGGTGCGGGTTCCACCCCACTCCGAGGGTGCCGTCCGGCTGCACGCCGGTCCGGCTGCGGCGCCGCACCAGCCGCACCACCTCATGCCCGTCGGCCAGCAACGACCGGACGAGCGCGGAACCGATCAGACCCGTGGACCCTGTCACCGCGATGCGCATGCCCCCATCCTTCCAGGCACCCCGCGCCGAGCCGGGGACCTCCCCCGGGGCCGTGCCGCAGCCGCGATGCCCGACGCGGCACTGGCTAGAGTGGCGCGCATGTCATCGCACCATCCGACGGTACGGACGGCGGTCGAGGCCGACGAGCCCGTGCTGCGCCACATCGACCGCACCACCTGGTCCACGCTCTCCTCCGTGGGCCCGGCCCCGGCCGCGGACGTGCCGTTCTTCGACGAGCGGCACACCCCCGAGCAGTACCTGGTCGCCGAACTGGACGGCCGGCCGGTCGGCTACATCCGCCAGGTGCCGCCCACCGGACTCGCCTCCAACGCCCACATCCGGCAGATCCAGGGCCTCGCGGTGATGCCCGAGGCCCGCGGCCGAGGTGTCGGCGACGTGCTGATCGAGGCCGCCTGCGAGGTCGCCCGCACCGCCGGCGCCCGCCGGATGACCCTCCGGGTGCTCGGCCACAACGCCCCGGCCCGCCGGCTGTACGAGCGCCGCGGCTTCACCGTCGACGGCGTCCTGCCCGGGGAGTTCCTGCTCGACGGCGCGTACGTCGACGACATCTGGATGGGCCGCGGCCTGGTCTGACGGCGGGCGTGGCTCAGTCCTCCCCGGGCGCCTCTCCCGGCTCTTCAGCGAGCTCCTCCCCGAGCTCCTCCTCGAACTCCTCCCCGAACCGCTCCCACAGCCGCGGATAGCGCTTCGCCATCAGCCCGGTGTCCTCGAAGTCGAACGGGGCGCCCTCGGGGGCGCGCGGCTGCGAGGTGCCGAGGTCCGGCAGCGGCAGCCCGGTCAGCTGCTCGTACGCCTCGTCGGCGGCGTACCCGAGGTCCTCGGCGTCGCCGTCCTCCTCCTCGTCGAAGTCCGGCACCAGCACCGCCAACTCGTCCGGCTGATGCACCGCGCCCTCGAACACCTCCCGCCCCTGCCCGATCAGCCAGCACCGGAAGTAGTCGAAGGCGTCCTCCGACGCCCCGCCCAGCATCAGGTACGCGGCACCCCAGAGCTCCGTCGTGTACGCGCGCTGGAACCGCGCCTCGAAGAGCCGGGCGAAGTCCAGCACGTCGTCCGGCGTCAGCTGGGCGAGCCGGTCCACCACCGCGTCCGCCTGCTCGTCCGGATCCCCGTCGGCGGCGTCCCTGGTCTCGTCGATCAGCTGCCAGAAGTCCGTCTCGTACATCACCGCTCCAGCATCCCCGTTCGGCCCCGCCCCTGCACGCGCGGCACACGGCGGATTTCGTACCGTGCTCCCTGATTCGGGCGAAGCCGTCGAAAACACCCCGCCCGGAGCGCAGCGCCCGCGTGGCCGCCCGGCGCGTTCGCGCAGCCCCCGCCCGGCGCGAACGCGAAGGCCCCCGCCCGGCGGTGCCGGACGGGGGCCTTCGACGGGGGTGCCTTACAGGCCGAGCTCGACCTCGAACTCGCCGGCCTCCAGGATCTCCTTCACGGCCACCAGGTAGCGGGCGGCGTCGGCGCCGTCCACCAGACGGTGGTCGTAGGAGAGCGACAGGTAGGTCATGTCGCGGATGCCGATGGCGGTGCCGCCGTCGGCCTCGATGACGACCGGGCGCTTCACGGTGGCGCCGATGCCCAGGATGGCGACCTGGTTCGGCGGCACGATGACGGTGTCGAACAGGGCGCCACGCGAACCGGTGTTGCTGATGGTGAAGGTGGCGCCGGACAGCTCGTCCGGGGTGATCTTGTTGTTGCGGACCTTGTCGGCCAGCTCGGCGGTCTTCTTGGAGATGCCGGCGATGTTGAGGTCGCCCGCACCCTTGATGACCGGGGTCATCAGACCCTTCTCCGAGTCCACCGCGATACCGATGTTCTCGGAGTCGAAGTAGGTGATGGTGCCCTCGGCCTCGTTGATCCGGGCGTTGATGACCGCGTGGGCCTTCAGCGCCTGGGCGGCGGCCTTGACGAAGAACGGCATCGGGGACAGCTTCACGCCCTCGCGGGCGAGGAAGGAGTCCTTGGCCTTGCCGCGCAGCGACATGATCTTGGTGACGTCGACCTCGACCACGCTGGTGAGCTGCGCCTGCTCGTGCAGGGCCTTCAGCATGTTGTCGCCGATGACCTTGCGCATGCGGGTCATCTTGACCGTCTGGCCGCGCAGCGCGGACGGCGCGGCGGCGGCCTTCGGCGCGGCGGCAGCGGCCGGAGCGGCAGCGGCGACCGGAGCCTTGGCGGCCTCGGCGGCGGCCAGCACGTCCTGCTTGCGGATGCGGCCGCCGACACCGGAGCCGGTGACGGAGGCGAGCGAGACGCCCTGCTCGGCGGCGAGCTTGCGGACCAGCGGGGTGACGTACGCGTCACCCGCGTCGGCCGCCGGGGCAGCCGGAGCGGCGACCGGGGCCGGAGCGGCCACGGGAGCCGGGGCAACGGGCGCGGCCGGGGCAGCGACCGGAGCCGGAGCGGCGGCGACCGGCGCGGGAGCCGGAGCAGCCGGGGCAACGGGGGCGGCAACCGGAGCCGGAGCAACGGGCGCAGCCGGGGCGGCGACCGGAGCCGGAGCAGCGGGCGCAGCCGGGGCGGCGGCGACCGGCGCGGCACCCGCGGCACCGATCAGCGCCAGCTGGGCGCCGACCTCGGCGGTCTCGTCCTCGCCGACCAGGATCTTCACGACGACGCCGGCGACCGGCGACGGGATCTCGGTGTCGACCTTGTCGGTGGAGACCTCGAGCAGCGGCTCGTCGACCTCGACGGTGTCACCCTCGGCCTTCAGCCAGCGGGTGACGGTGCCCTCGGTGACCGACTCGCCCAGGGCCGGCAGCAGCACCGGGGTGGCGTCGCCGGCCGGAGCGGCAGCCGGAGCAGCCGGAGCGGCGACCGGGGCCGGAGCCTCGGCGACCGGCGCGGGGGCGGCGACCGGAGCGGCCTGCGCCACCGGGGCCGGGGCGGCGGCCGGGGCACCCGAGCCGTCCTCGATGAGCGCCAGCTCGGCACCCACCTCGACCGTCTCGTCCTCGCCGACCACGATCTTCGCCAGTACGCCGGAGGCCGGGGCCGGGATCTCGGTGTCGACCTTGTCGGTGGAGACCTCGAGCAGCGGCTCGTCCATCTCCACCCGCTCACCCTCGGCCTTCAGCCAGCGGGTGACGGTGCCTTCGGTCACGCTCTCGCCCAGCGCGGGCAGTGTTACTGAGACCGCCATGGTTTCAGCGACTCCTATCAAGTCTTTCGTACGAGTCGTACAGGTATGGGGAAGTAACGGGCGCGATCAGTCGTGCGCGTGCAGCGGCTTGCCGGCCAGCGCCAGGTGCGCCTCGCCGAGGGCCTCGGACTGGCTCGGGTGCGCGTGGATGAGCTGCGCGACCTCGGAGGGCAGGGCCTCCCAGTTGTAGATCAGCTGGGCCTCGCCGACCTGCTCGCCCATCCGGGCGCCGACCATGTGGACACCCACCACGGCGCCGTCCTTGACCTGGACGAGCTTGATCTCGCCGGCGGTCTTCAGGATCTTGCTCTTGCCGTTGCCGGCCAGGTTGTACTTGAGCGTGACGACCTTCTCCTTGCCGTACTGCTCGACGGCCTTGGCCTCGGAGAGACCCACCGAGGCGACCTCGGGGTTGGAGTAGGTGACGCGCGGGATGCCGTCGTAGTCGATCGGCACGGCCTTCAGGCCGGCCAGGCGCTCGGCCACCAGGATGCCCTCGGCGAAGCCGACGTGGGCCAGCTGGAGGGTCGGCGCCAGGTCGCCGACGGCGGAGATGGTCGGCACGTTGGTGCGCATGAACTCGTCGACCAGGACGTAGCCGCGGTCCATCGCGACGCCCTGCTCCTCGTAGCCGAGGCCGGCCGAGACCGGGCCGCGGCCGATCGCGACGAGCAGCACGTCGGCGTCGATGACCTTGCCGTTCTCGGTGGAGACGCGGACACCGGACTCGGTGTACTCGACGCCGGAGAAGCGGGCCTTGAGCTCGAACTTGATGCCGCGCTTGCGGAAGGCACGCTCCAGCAGCTTGGAGGAGTTCTCGTCCTCCAGCGGCACCAGGTGCGGCAGGGCCTCGACGATGGTGACGTCGACGCCGAACGACTTCCAGACGGACGCGAACTCGACACCGATCACGCCGCCGCCGAGGATGACGGCCGACTTCGGGATGTAGTCGAGCTTGAGGGCGTGGTCGGAGGAGATGACGCGGTTGCCGTCGATCTCCAGGCCCGGGATCGAGCGCGGCACCGAGCCGGTGGCGAGGACGATGTGGCGGCCCTCGACCCGCTGGCCGTTGACGTCCACCGAGGTCGGCGAGGAGAGCCGGCCGGCGCCCTGGATGAAGGTGACCTTGCGGGAGGCGACCAGGCCCTGCAGACCCTTGTACAGGCCGGAGACGACGTCGTCCTTGTACTTGTGGACGCCGTTGATGTCGATGCCCTGGAAGGTCGCGAGCACGCCGAACTCCGCGGCCTCGCGGGTCTCGTCGGCGACCTCGGCCGCGTGCAGCAGGGCCTTGGTGGGGATGCAGCCGCGGTGCAGGCAGGTGCCGCCGAGCTCGCCCTTCTCGATCAGCGCGACGCTCAGGCCCAGCTGGGCGGCGCGGAGCGCCGCGGCGTAACCGCCGCTTCCGCCTCCGAGAATGACTACGTCGAAAACGGTGCTGGCGTCGTTCGCCACGTCACGTCCTCCATGCAAAAGGTGCGGATCGCCGGGCCGGTCGCGGTCCGGTGGGTGGGTGACCCTTGTAAGGGCGCGCCCAGTCGTGCCGGAAATACATCTTTGCACTTGTTGGCGGCGACTGATGTCCGGGGCTGCCTCGGCGGTGCGCCCGGTGGTCTCCGACGGCGTCGGAATGCCCCGTACGTGGGGGTATCGTCGCAGCTCACAGGCGTGCGGAGGGGGTCGGGAGGGGGACCTGACAGACCCGTCGGACGCCTGCGTTCCACTCTGCGGAACAAAGTTTCGCCCGAGGCGAACAGGCGGTCGGTCTTGTGCGGTGACCTACTCGCTGGTAATAGCCGTCGTCCGGTCGGGGCGGCCGGAGACGACGGAGGGCCCGGCACCGAACGGTGCCGGGCCCTCCAGCCGTGCGTCAGGCGCCCGCGGCGGTGTCCTCCGCGAAGCGGACCAGGGTGCGCACCGCGCTGGCGGTGCCGCCCTTCGGGGTGTAGCCGGACGGGCCGCCCTCGTTGAACGCCGGGCCGGCGATGTCCAGGTGCGCCCAGTCGATGCCCTCGGCCACGAACTCCTTCAGGAACAGGCCGGCCACCAGGCCGCCGCCCATCCGCTCGCCCATGTTGGCGAGGTCGGCGATGGTCGACTCGACCATGCCCTTGCGCAGGTCGGCCGGGAGCGGCATCGGCCAGGACTGCTCGCCGACCGCGGTGGCGGTCTCGTGCAGCTTGGTGCGCAGCTCGTCGTTGTTGGCCATCACGCCGAAGGTGCGGTTGCCCAGGGCCAGCACCATGGCGCCGGTCAGGGTGGCGACGTCCACGATCACGTCCGGCTGCTCCTCGCCGGCCCGGACGATCGCGTCGGCCAGCACCAGGCGGCCCTCGGCGTCGGTGTTCAGCACCTCGACGGTCTTGCCGCCGTACATGCGCAGCACGTCACCCGGGCGGGTGGCGGTGCCGGACGGCATGTTCTCCGCCAGGGCGAGCCAGGCGGTGACGTTGACCTGGAGGCCCAGGCGCTTGGCGGCGACCACGGCGGCGAACACGGCGGCGGCGCCGGCCATGTCGCACTTCATGGTCTCGTTGTGGCCGGCCGGCTTCAGCGAGATGCCGCCCGAGTCGTAGGTGATGCCCTTGCCGACGAAGGCCAGCGAGGCCTTGGCCTTCGGGTGGGTGTAGGCGACCTTCACCAGCCGGGGCGGGTTGGCCGAGCCGTTGCCCACGCCGAGAATGCCGCCGAAGCCGCCCTTGGTCAGCGCCTTCTCGTCCAGCACCTCGACCTTGAGGCCGTGCTCCTTGCCGGCCGCCTGGGCGATCGCGGCGAAGGACTTCGGGTTGAGATCGTTCGGGGCGGTGTTGACCAGGTCGCGGGCGCGGTTCATCTCCTCGCCGATCGCCGCGGCGCGCTCCACCGCGGCCTTGGCGTCCTTGGAGCCCTTGCGCTCGGCGAGCAGGACCAGCTCGCCGACCGGAGCCTTGCCGTCACCGCTCTTGTAGGTGCCGAAGGCGTACGCGCCGAGCAGCGCGCCCAGCGCGACCGCCTCGACGTCCTCGGCGGAGCCGGTCGGCAGCGCCAGCGCGGCCTTCTTCACGCCGGCCAGGGTGCGGGCGGCGACACCGGCGGCCTTGCGCAGCGCCTCCGCGTCGTAGCCGGCCTCGGCAGCCTCGCCGAGGCCCACGGCCAGCACCAGCGGGGCCTTCAGCCCGGCGGCGGACGGGACCTTGACCGCCTCGCCCTCGGCGCCGGTGGCACCCAGGGTGGTGAGGACCTCGGCCAGGGTGCCCTCGAAGGCCTCGACCACGGCCTCCGCCCCCGGGGCGACGACCAGGCCCTTGGGGCCCTTCGCCACGCCGATCACCAGGGCGTCCGCGCGCAGCGAGGCGGCGGACGAGGTGCTCACAGACAGTGCAGTCACGTAAATGCGTCCTGTTCTTTCGCGGTCCACAGCCGAGTACGGCGACGGTGCCGTACCGGCAATAACCCCGCCGAACTCCGCGGGGAAACGGGGCGCAGGGCTACGGTGCACCCCGCATGGTAGTCCGCATGCTGGGATTACGCCGCCCCACCCCGGCGTGATCACTTTCCCGGAATCCCGTGACGGTGCGTGAGATCGCGTTGAGTACTCTTCTCGCCACTGGAAACGGGGGAAACGGGGAGGACGAGTGGGCAACGCCGGGTTGGTGCACCAACTGCGGATGATGCACGCGAACGCGGGGGATCCGGATCTGCTGATGGCGGAGTTCCGGGCAGCCCTGCTCTACGTGCCGCAGGACGCACACGGTCGGGTCTGGTCCGGCGACCGGGGCGGGATCCGGTGGATCCACGCTTTCACCAGTGAGGCCCAACTCGCGGCCTTCGCCGAGAAGTCCGGGCACCGCGAGCCCGAGCTGGCGTACCTGACGGTCCGCGGGTCGCGGCTGCTGGACGTCGCGGTGCCCGCCGTCGGACAGCCGGCCGGCGTCGCGCTGGACGCGGCCGGGACGGCCGGCATGCTCTTCCCGCCGATGCGCGGGATCGTGCCGGACACCGCCGCGCTGGACGGGGGAGCCGCCTGATGGCCCAGTACCAGGTCGACCCGCAGGCCCTCAAGGCCGCCGCCGACGGCATCAACCACTCGATCGAGGAACTCAAGTCGATCGGCATCGTCGAGACCGCCGAGGTGGGCCGCAGCTTCGACAACCTGAAGATGACCAACCTGGAGATCGGCAGCCCCGACCTGCAGAGCGTGTTCGACGAGTTCTGCGAGCGCTGGGCCTGGGGCGTCCGCGCGATGATCCAGGACGGCAACCAGTTCGCCGAGCGGCTGCACCTGTCGGCCGGCCTCTACCACGACCAGGAGGAGTACGTCTCCGGCGTGGCCAAGGACCTCTACAGCGCCGCCATGGGCAACCCGAACCTCTCCCAGGAAGACGTCGAGAAGCGCTCCTGGGACCAGACCCTCAAGGACAACCCGATCAGCCAGGTCGCCCACGCCGACTACTCGGCCAAGTCGTTCGAGGCCGCCGCCGTCCACTCCGACGCCGCCTGGAAGAACACCGAGGCCGACCTGCTGGACAGCCGGATGGCCCTCGGCCAGCCCAACCTGGCGTACGACCCGGAGGCCGCCGCCCGGCTCAAGGAGCAGGCCAAGCAGGAGAACGCGCTCTCCCAGCAGCTGAGCGGAGGCCACTGATGGCCGGCCTGCTGGACAGCCTCGGCAACGCCTTCGACCACGCCGTTGACTCCGGCAAGAAGGCCGTCGGCGGCTTCGTCGACGCCAACGCGCACATCGCCGGCGGCATGCTCGACATGGTCGGCCTGGACGACGCGGCGCACGCGGTCGACAAGTGGGGCGACGGCTTCGCCGACTCCATGGGCGTCCAGCTCGGCGAGCAGCCGCTCGGCGCGAGCGAGGACCCCAAGGAACTGCTGCACGGCGACGCGAAGAAGCTCAACGAGACCGCCGGGCACCTCAGCAAGTTCCACACCGCGTTCGAGGAGACCGGCGCCGGGCTGACCAGGCTCGACCACGACCACTGGCAGGGCGAGGCCGCCGACGCCTTCCGCGCCAAGTTCGCCCCGCACCCGCCGCTCTGGCTGGCCGCCGCCGACGCCTGCGGGGCCGCCGCCAAGGCGCTGTACGACTACGCCGAGATCGTCACCTGGGCGCAGGACCAGGCCCAGCAGGCGATCGACGCCTACCGGGCCGCCGAGAAGGCCACCGCGGACGCCCGCGACAGCTACAAGCACGCGGTCGACTCCTACAACAAGGCCGCCGACCACTACAACCAGGTCTCGTCCGCCGGCGGCGACCCCGGCACCCCGCCGAGCAGACCCGGCGACTTCCAGGACCCCGGCACGGCCGGCCGCAAGCAGGCCTTCGAGCAGCTGCAGAACGCCCGCAAGCAGCGCGACACCGCCGCGCACACCGCCGCCGCCGCGATCAAGGCGGTCACCGACCACGCCCCGGCCAAGCCCAGCTTCACCGACCGGCTGGCCGCCGCGACGGCCGACTCCTTCGACGTCGCCGCCGTCAGCTACGTCCACGTCGAGGGCGGCATCCTCAAGGGCGCCGCCGACCTCGCCAAGTTCGGCCGCGGACTCAACCCGTACGACCCGTACAACCTCACCCACCCGGCCCAGTACATGGACCACGTCTCCACCACCCTCGCCGGGATGGTCACCACCGCCAACCACCCGGTGGAACTCGGCAAGGCCCTGGTCGGCTCCGGCTGGGGCTCCGACCCCGGCGAGGCCGCGGGCAAGTTCATCTTCAACGTCGGCTCCGGCATGCTCACCGGCGGCGGCAGCGAAGCCGGCGTGGTGGCAAAGCAGATGGCGGTGAACGCCGCCGAACGCAGCGCCGTCGACGTCGGCGAACGCGCCGGCATCAACGCCGCCGAACGCGCCGGGGCCAACGCCGGCGAGCACGCGGGCGCCGCCGCCCTCGAACGCCCCGGCGCCTTCGACCCGCCCGGCGCGCCCGCCCGCCAACCCCGGCCCGACACCATCCCCCGCACTGACGGGCCCGCCCCCCACTACGCCGGCCCGGAACCCGCCGACCCCTTCAACACCGTCCGCACCGACGCGGCCCCGCCCGCCCCGGCCCCCGAGCCGACCCCGGTCCACACCCCGGAACCGGCGCCCGAGCCTGCCCCGGTCCACACCCCGGAACCGGCACCCGCTCCCGAGCCTGCGCCCGTGCACGACCCTGCTCCGGCCCCCGAGCCCGCCCCCACGCATGAACCGGCTCCCACGCACGAAGCGGCGGCGCACGAACCGGGTTCCTCCGACCACGGGACGCACGACCATGCGACCCACGACCATGCGACCCACGACCCTGCGACCCACGAGCCGGCGCCCTCGCACACCCCTGAAGCGGAAGCCCCGACCCCGCCCCCCGAGCGCAAGGTCATCCCGGAGCACCGCTGGAACGCGATGACCGAGGAGCGTCAGCTCCAGGCCGCGGACGCGGAGTTGGGCCAGCACGCGAAGACCTTCCGGAACGAGGCCGATGCGGTCGGCTACGGCAACACCCACTGGAAGGACCAGGTCGCCGGCCTGACCGAGGACCAGAAGAGCGCCTTCGAGAACTACAGCGTCGAGTCGCGGGAACACGGTCTCACCTACAAGGAGATCAACGGCCAACTCCGCGCGCAGCAGGACCTCACCGGCGATATCGGCAAGGCGGTCGAGGACATGGACAAGGCGATGGCGGTCAACCGCGTCCCCGAGGACCTCGTTGTCAGCCGCGGCACCGACCTGAGTCACCTGGGCCTGTCTCCGCGTCAGCTGGTCGGCAAGACCTTCACCGAGGAGGGGTTCATGTCCACGTCCCTCGGCTCGCCGGCCGGCATCTTCGAGCTGAAGCAGGCCGTCATGCACATCCGGGTGCCGGCCGGGACGCCGGGTGTGTGGATGGAGGACCTCGCCGTCGGCGGCGCCGCAGAGCGGGAACTCCTCCTCGGCCGCGGCCTCAGCTGGAAGGCCAACCGAGTGGTCGAGATCAACGGCCAGACCCATGTGTACGCCGAGATCCTGCCGGGAGGACCCGTCTGATGAGCCAGCACTGGAACAGCCCCCGGCTGACCGAGGACCTGTCGTTCACGCTCGTGGACGGCCCGCCCGAGTACCCGAACAGTACCGACGGTCCGGTCGAGTACGTGGTCGTCGCCAACACCGTCGGAGTGGTCGGGTACCTGTGGGCGTCCGTCGCCAGCGACGCGGCCGGTGTCGTGCAGCGCGACGCGGCCGGCTCCGAGGGCTTCAACGCGATGGTCGCCTGGGTGGCCCGGCTGAGGGACGCGAGGGCCCGCGAGCTGGCGCCGGCGCAGGCGCTGGCCGAACTGGCGGAGTACGACGGCGGCCCCTACATGGGCCGGGCCGTGCCCGGAGAGCGCTACGTGACGGGCAGCCTGGACAACCTGGAGAGCCTGGCGAAGACCGGCTGGCGGCTGCACCCCAAGCCCGCCGACCCGCGGTCCCCGGGCGAGCTGCGGGAGGAGTTCCTGCGCAAGGCGGCCGAGAAAGCGGCGCGGAAGAAGGCCGGTCCCCAGCACCCACCGCTCACGTACGCCCAGCGGGTTCGGGCCCGCACGCGGCCCGGCGGCTGGATCGTGGTGCCGGACCCGGCCTTCGCGGAGGACTCCTGCCCCGCGTACGGCGAGGTCGGCCGCTGGCAGGTCGACCACCAGGGCGTTCCGGTGCGGTACCTGCCCAACTCGGATCATCTGCCGAGCCCGCTCGCCCTGGGTATGCGCGAGCCGGAGAACGCGGTCGAGGCGGCGGTCCAGCGCTTCGCGGCTGAGCACCTCGCGAAGGAGGACCTACTGCCTGTGCTGTTGGACGCACCGCTGACCGTCCGGGTCGCCGCGGAGGCGCCGGGTCTGTACCTGGAGGCCAATCGGTACGGCGGTGGCGAGGTCTCCGCGTACACCTCCGGTTCACTGGTTCCGGCCGGCTGGTCCGAGCACCGCGTCCTGACTGGTCGTCAGATCGCCGCGATGGCACCGGGAGCGGTACTCGCACTCAACCCGGGCCAGGAGCCGGATGCCTCGGTCGGGCTCGCGGCGCTCCGCCGCCTCGACCTCGCCCGAGCAGACGCAGGCCGACGCCCTGTCAGCCCGGGCGGCGGTGACGCCCCTCCGGCCTCCTAGACTCTGCGTGACCAGGCCGAATGGACGGGGGACGGACAGGGTGACGGACGACGCGAGCTGGGTGCCACCACTGCGGGCGGGACGCAAACCGGCCGGGCAGGCACTGCTCGGCTGGCTGGAGGACCCGCGTGCTCCCCGGATCTGCCGGGTCGGCGGCTCGTCGGGCAGTGGCCGCACGCACCTGCTGGCGTGGCTGGCGACGGGCTGCCCGCCGCACAACCCGAAAAGGGCGCGCAGGGTTCACGCCTACCTGCCCGCCGCCGGGCTGACCGTCCGCAGCGCCACCTGGCTGCTCGCGGACCGGCTGCGGACAACCGCCCGGACGCCGGTCCAGCTCGCGGCCGCGCTGAAGTCCGCGCCCCCGAGGGTGCTGGTGATCGCCGACCTGGACCGGGCGGGCGGCAGTGCCCTGCCCGACGAGCCGCGCCGGATCGTCACCGAGCTGCTCGCCCACCTGATGCACGTGCCGGACGTCCGTCTGGTGGTCGAGGCGGCCGAGGGCTCGCCGGCCGCGGTCGCACTGGGCGAACTGGACGTCGAGGTCGCGGCTCTCGACCTCGACGATCCGCGGTGGACCGAGCCGGACCGCTTCGCCGCCTGGTGCGCCAAGCTCCCGGGCACGCCGCTGCCCGCCGAGCAGGTCTACCCGAGCCCCGGCCTCGCCCGGCTCGCGGCCCGCGTCCACGACGGCGCACAGCCGGACGGCGGCCTGTCCCTCGATCCCGCCACCCCCCTCCGCGATCGCCTTCGCTCGACCGCCGCCGCCTGGTGGAAGACGCTTCCCGACGAGCTGAGGTCCACGGTCCGGGCGCTGGCGGCGGTGGAGCACGCCGTGCTCGCCGAGGAGTGGGCCACACTGCCCGGTGCCGGCGATCCGGACGCGGTCCGCCGGGCCGGTGAGCTTCTCCCGCCGCACGCCGACGGCATCTCCTGGCGGCTGCACCTGGAAGCGCTCGCCGCCGAGGCCACCGCCGAGGCGCCCCTGGACCATGCGGAGCTCGTCCGCGCCCTCGCGGCCGGCATCCCGCGCACCCCTGACGGCCGTCCGGACCACTCCGCAGCCGACCCCGAGCGGCTCGGCACGCTGCTGCGGCACGCCCTGGTGGCCGGCACCGCCGCAGAGTTCCTGGCCGACCCGGGCTTCGTGGTCCACGCCGACCCGCTCGCCGTCACTGCCGCCCTGGAGCACACGCCGCTGACCGAGGGCAGCCTCGCCGAAGGCTGGCGCCTGGCCGGCCCCGGGCTGCTCGGGACCGGAGCCCCGGCGGCCCGCGCCGCAACCCTGCACGCCTGGCTGCACGGCCACGACCCGGCGACGGACCGGAGCCTGGCCGTCGCGATGTCGCCCGCTCCCCGCTGGTTCGGTGTCTGGCGCCACCGCCCGCGGAACGGAGTGATCCACGGCCTCGCCGCAGGTCGCGGACCGCACCGGGGACGGGTCCTGGTGGCCACCCAGGATGGCGTACGGCTGCTCGACGCCTACACCGGCCAGGATCTGGGCGCCCACCTCGGCCGGCTCCCGGTCCGACCGGCCACCCTGGCCTGCGCGGAGGACGGCGCGCTGCTCGCCCTGGACAACGACGGCGTGCTCGGGATGCTGCCGTCACCGGCGCCCACCCCGGGCCCGGACGGTGCGACGGCCGTGGCCGGCTGGGCGGCGCAGCAGCTCGGCCAGGGGCTGACCGCGCTCGCGACCCCGATGATCGACGGCAATCCGCTGGTGGTCGTCGGCGACGCGGACGGCCGGCTGACCTGTTTCCGCGAGCCGGGGAAGCCGGGTGTGGCCACGGAGGAGCCCGTGCACCGTACGGTGACGGCCCTGGCGGTCGCCGAGGTCGACGCCGGACTCATGGTGGTCAGTGGGGGCACCGACGGTGCGATGCGACTCTGGAAGCCCGGGCAGCCGCCGCTGGCGGACCCGATCGGCGCCCGGCCCTTCACGGTCACCGCCGTTGCGGCCGGCCGCACCGACCACGGGGTGCTGTACCTCACCGCCTGGGCCGACGGTTTCGTCCGGCTGCTGCGGCTGGACTCGGCCCGGAGCGAGATCCACCTGCGCCTCGGCTCGGCGGTGCGGTTCGCCGCGATCGACCCGTCCGGCCGGGTCCATCTCGCCCTCCTGGACGCGGTGTTCTGCGTCTACGTCCCGCCGCTGGAGTGACGGGCGGTCAGCTGACGCCGATCAGGGCCGCCGCGACCAGTGCCCCGGTCGCGGCGGTCTCCGCCATCGCACCGAGCACATCCCCCGTCACCCCGCCGAACCGCCGTACGCAGCGGCGCAGCAGCAGCCAGGCGCAGCCGACCCCGGCCGCCAGCGCGATCGGCGGGACGGGGGAGCGGCCGGCCAGTCCGACCGCGAGCGCGGTGACGGCGGTGACGGCGGCGGCCGCGAGCGGGTGCACGGTCGAGGCGACCATCGCGCCCAGCCCGCCCGGCCGGGCGGCGGGCACCGAGCGCAGGCAGCCCCAGGCGAGCGCGCAGCGCGCGGCCAGCGCGGCGGTGAGCACGGCGAGCGCGCCGCGCGCGGGGGAGTGGGCGAACTGCCCGGCCAGGGCGGCGATCTGGGCGAGCAGGGCGAGCACCAGGGTGAGCACGCCGAACGGCCCGATGTCGGACTGCTTCATGATCCGCAGCGCGTCCTCGGCCGGCTTGTTGCTGCCGAGCCCGTCGGCGACGTCGGCCAGGCCGTCCAGGTGCAGGCCGCGGGTGAGCGCGGCGAGGACGGCCACCGCTGCCACCGCGCCGAGCAGCGGGCCGCCGCGCCAGGCCGCGAGGGCGCCGACGCCCGCGGCGAGGCCGCCGAGCACCAGCCCGACCACCGGGGCGAGCACCATCGCCGCCCCGCCGGCCGCCCGGTCCCAGCGGTCCACCCGGACCCGCAGCACCGACAGGGTGCCGAAGGCGAACCGAAGGCCGCTGACGCCGAGCGTCACGGGCCCGCGGTCGGCCGCCACCGGGTCCGAAGCCCGGTCTGCCATCCGGTCCGCCATCCCGGGGCCGGCCTAGTAGCGGCCGAGCAGCTCCGCCGCGGTCGGCAGCTTGGCCGGCGGGCGGGGCTTCAGCGGCGTGGCCGAGGGGACGGCGGCCGGCTCGGCGAGCGTGTCGGAGGCGGCCTGCAGCAGCGGCAGGGCAAGTACGGCGCCGACGCCCTCGCCCATGGTGACGCCGAGCTCCTGCAGCGGCGTCAGGGTGAGCCGGTCGTACGCCTTGGCCTGGGCGGGCTCGCCGGTGCCGGCGCCGGCCCGCCACCACTCGGGGGAGCGGAAGGCGACCCGCTGCGCGACCAGGGCGCAGGCGGCCGAGACCACGCCGTCGAGCACCACGGGCAGCTTGCGGACGGCGGCCTGGAGCAGGAAGCCGGTGATCGCGGCGAAGTCCGCGCCGCCGGTGGCGGCGAGCAGGCCCAGCTGGTCGCCGAGGACCGGGCGGGCCCGGCGCAGCGCGTCGCGGACGGTGGCGCACTTGACCATCCACACCCGGTCGTCGATGCCGGAGCCGCGCCCCGTGACGGCCGCGGCGTCGGTGCCGCAGAGCGCGCCGACCAGGACGGCGGCCACCGTGGTCGCGCCCACGCCGAGGTCGCCGAGGACCACCAGGTCGGTGCCGGCGTCGGCCTCCTCGTCGGCGACCGCGGCGCCCGCGTGGAAGGCCCGGGCGGCCTCCTCGGCGGTGAGCGCGTCCTCGACGTCGATCCGGCCGGAGCCGCGCCGCACCCGGTGCCGCACGACCTCCTCCGGGAACTCGGCCGGGTCGGTGTCGACCGCGACGTCCACCACCCGCACGCCCGCGCCGTAGCGGCGGGCCAGCACCGCGATCGGGGCGGTGCCGTCGAGCACGGCGCGGACCCGGTCGGCGGTGCCGCCCCTGGCGTCCAGCGCGGACACCCCGAGCGAGGCCACCCCGTGGTCGCCGGCGAACAGCAGCACCTTGGCGGCGCTCAGCGGGCGGGTCGGGGACGAGCCCTGTACCGAGGCGAGCCAGGCGCCGAGCTCCTGCAGCTGTCCCAGGCCGCCGTTCGGCATCGCCAGCTGCTTCCAGCGCTCCTCGGCGGCTCGCCGGGCACCCTCGTCGGGCCGCTCCACGAGCGAGGAGAAGGTATCGAGATCCACGGTGGTGTCCATCGCCGGGAAGCCTATACGCCAGTCGCTTTGATGGTCAGCACCTGTCCGGCGACCACCAGCAGCACCTGCTCGGAGGCGTCGGCCACCGCCATGTTGAGCCGCCCGAGGGTGTCCCGGAAGCGCCGCCCGGCCGCGGTCGCCGGGACGACCCCCATGCCGACCTCGTTGCTGACCGCGACCACCTGCCGGGAGGTGGTCCGCCAGGCCTCGGCGAGTGCCGCGCAGCGGGCCTGGACGACCCGTTCGCCGCCGTCGAGCCAGACCTCGTCGTCCCAGGCGCCGTGCTCGTCCATCACGGCGGTCAGCCACAGCGCGAGGCAGTCGATCAGCACCGGCGCCGGGTCGGCGGGGTCGGCGAGCACCCGCTCCAGCTCGCAGGTCTCGGCGGTCCGCCAGCTCGCGGGCCGCCGCTCCCGGTGCAGCTCCACCCGCCGGGCCCAGTCGACGTCGCCGTCCCGCTGCCCGCTGGTGGCCACGTACAGCACGTCGTCGTGGGTCAGCAGCAGTTGCTCGGCGCGGGTGGACTTGCCGGACCGCGCGCCGCCGAGGATCAGGGTGCGGGGGAGTGCCATGCCCGCCATCCTGCCGCACGAGGCATGAGGAGCCGTGCGGCGGGCACGCTACTGTTCGCTGCACAGCGAGCACGGAAGAGCACGGACGAGCACGACGAGCAAGGGAGGCCCGCGCATGGTGTGGACGTGGCGGTACGAGCAGGGGGACGGCACGGTGGTCACCCCGGCCGGCGGCGTGGAGGAGTTCTCCAGCCAGGGCGACGCCGAGTCGTGGATCGGCGAGGAGTGGAAGCAGCTGGCGGCCGACGGCGTCGACCGGGTGGTGCTGCTGGAGGACGGCCGCGAGATCTACCCGATGAGCCTGCACGAGGCCTGAGACCCGACCGGGCGGGACCCGGCCGGGCGAGGCCGGAGGGCGCGGCGGTTACTTCGCCGCGAACACGTGCAGCAGGGCCGCCACCTGCCGGTAGGGGTCCTGGCGGCCCGCGCGCTCCTCGGCGTCGAGCAGCTGGGCGAGGCGGCGCCCGTCCACCGGGGCCGCCTCGTCGGCCGTCGTGTCGGTGAAGACCCGCACCCCGTACCAGTGCCGCACCGGCACGGCCAGCTCGGCCAGCGTGGTGGACAGCTCGCCGAGCCGGTCGGCCCGGGCGGGCAGGCCCAGCCGGTTGGTGTACCGGGTGGAGTCGAAGGCCTCGCCGCAGGCCCGCCAGTCGCCGGTCAGCCCGGCCCGCATGGCCAGCGCGTCGGCGTTGCGCACCAGCAGCGAGAGCAGCCCGCCGGGGGCGAGGATCCGGGCCAGCGAGGCCAGCATCGGGTCCGGGTCGGGCAGGTACATCAGCACGCCGTGGCAGAGCACCAGGTCGAAGCTGCGCGGCCCGAACCACCGGCCGCACTGGTGACCGTCGCCGGCCAGCAGCTGCACCCGCGCCCGCACCTCGGGCGGCTCGGCGGCGAGCGCGCTGTGGGCGGCCGTCAGCATCGCCGGGTCGGGGTCGATCCCGGTGACCGCGTGGCCGGCCCGGGCCAGCCGCAGGGCCTGGGTGCCCTGGCCGCAGCCGACGTCCAGCACCCGCAGGGCGGTGAGCCCGGCCAGCTGCTCGGCGAGCTGCCGGGTGACCAGCTCCTGGCGGACCAGGTTGTGCAGCCCGCCCTGCCGGGCGAGCCAGGCCCCGGCGCCGCTCTGCTGCGTCCCGCCGCCGGGGTACGCGCCGCCGGCGTACGCGCCGGCCCCGTACCCGCCGCCGCGGGCGGGCAGCAGGTCGAGCCGGTCGTGCCGGCCGCCGGACTGCCCCGGCAGGGCATGCAGACCGGGCCCATCCGGTACGACCGGATGGGCCCAGGACGGCGACGGTGCGTCCGCGGTCAGGGCCGCTCGCCCCGCTTGACCTGCGGCTTGGGCAGCCGCAGTCGGCGCATCTGCAGGGTGCGCATCAGACCGTAGGCGACGGCGCCCCGGCTGTTCTGGTCGGGGAAGCGGGTCTGCAGGGCCTTGCGCAGGGTCAGGCCCAGGCGCACGAAGTCCAGGATCACCACCACGAAGAAGATCATGAACAGCACGGTGGAGGCGAGCTGCAGCACCGGCACCCGGACGATGCTCAGCACCAGCACCACCACCGCGTACGGCAGGAAGAACTCGGCGGCCGACCAGCGGGAGTCGATGAAGTCGCGGGTGAAGCGGCGCACCGGGCCCTTGTCACGGGCCGGCAGGTAGCGCTCGTCGCCCTCGAGCAGCGCGGTGCGCTGCTTCTCGCGCTCGGTGCGCATCCGATCGCGAGCCTGGCGGCTGGCTTCCTTGCGGTCCTTGGGGACGGTGACCCGTGTCCTGCGGTGGGCCTCGGCCTCATTGCGCTTGGGCGTGGGCCGGCCCTTGGGGGCCTGCGGGTCGCGGGGCAGGTTCTTCTCGTCCTCCTTGGTCATGACCACGGTGGAGGAGGAGGCATCTTCAGAGCGGCGTCGGAACACACCCCCAGCGTACGTGTTGCCCCGGTGCTTTCCGCGGTGCCGTCGGACGCAAAGCGATATCGATCACCTCGGGGGCGTTTTTCGGGGTCGCCTCCACCCCAGGGACGATTCCGCTCCCGACCAGGCTGTAGCAGTCTTGTTTCAGGCTCGTGCACTGCGGCGAGAACCTCGCTGCACATACACTCGACCTTGATACGAGACGGAACCCGCAGGCCCGAAGAAGGGGGCACTCGAGGCCCATGAGCGACGGAATCATGAAGCGTATGGGGCTGATCTTCCGCTCCAAGGCGAACAAGGCCCTGGACCGGGCGGAAGACCCGCGCGAAACGCTCGACTACTCCTACCAGAAGCAGCTGGAACTGCTGCAGAAGGTGCGCAGGGGCGTCGCTGACGTGGCCACCTCGCGCAAGCGCCTTGAGCTCCAGCTGACCCAGCTCCAGCAGCAGTCCGCGAAGTACGAGGACCAGGGCCGCAAGGCGCTCTCCCTCGGCCGGGAGGACCTGGCCCGCGAGGCACTGACCCGCAAGTCCAACCTCCAGTCGCAGATCACCGACCTGGAGACCCAGTACCAGGCGCTGCAGGCCGAGGAGGAGAAGCTCACGCTCGCCTCCCAGCGCCTCCAGGCCAAGGTGGACGCCTTCCGCACCAAGAAGGAGACCATCAAGGCCACCTACACGGCCGCGCAGGCGCAGACCCGGATCGCCGAGTCCTTCTCGGGCATCTCCGAGGAGATGGGCGACGTGGGCCTGGCCATCCAGCGGGCCGAGGACAAGACCGCGCAGATGCAGGCCCGGGCCGGCGCGATCGACGAGCTGCTCGCCTCCGGCGCGCTCGACGACGCCAGCGGTCTCGGCCGCAAGGACGACATCGAGGCCGAGCTGGAGCGGGTGGCCGGCGGCAGCGACGTCGAGCTGGAGCTCGCCCGGATGAAGGCCGAGCTGACCGGCGGGACCCCGGCCTCGCAGCCGCAGGCCATCGAGCCGGGCAAGCAGGACACCCCGCCGCCCACCATCAACTACAACAAGTAACCCGGGACAGGGAGACGCACCGGCATGATCATGAGGGTCATGGGTGAGGGGCAGTTCCAGGTCGGCGAGAGCGACCTGAACCGGCTCAACCAGCTCGACGAGGAGCTGCTCACCGCACTGGAGTCGGGTGACGAGTCGGCCTTCCGGGCCGCGCTCGGCAGTCTGCTGGATGCGGTGAAGGAGGTCGGCAGCCCACTGCCGGACGACTCGCTGGAGCCGTCGGACCTGATCCTCCCGGACGCCGAGGCGACCATCGACGAGGTCCGCGAGATGCTGCGGACCGAGGGCGACGGTCTGATCCCGGGCCTGCCCGAGTAGGTCTCGTAGCGCAACGCCGTGAGGGCGGGCTCCCCAGCCGGGGAGCCCGCCCTCACGCATGTGTACGGGCTACGGCAGGGCCAGCATCCGGTCCAGCGCGGCCTTGGCGTACTTCTCGGTCTCCGGGTCCACGGTGATCACGTTCGGCACCCGGCCCTCGACCAGCGACTCCAGCGCCCACACCAGGTGCGGCAGGTCGATCCGGTTCATGGTCGAGCAGAAGCACACCGTGCGGTCGAGGAAGACGACCTCCTTGTCCGGGTGCGCCTTGGCCAGGCGGCGGACCAGGTTGAGCTCGGTGCCGATGGCCCACTTTGAGCCGGGCTCGGCCGCGTCCAGCGCCTTGATGATGTACTCGGTCGAGCCCACCATGTCGGCGGCGGTGACCACCTCGTGCTTGCACTCCGGGTGCACCAGCACGGTCACGCCGGGGATCCGCTCGCGGACCTCCTCGACCGACTGCAGGTTGAACCGGCCGTGCACCGAGCAGTGCCCGCGCCACAGGATCATCTTCGCGTTCCGCAGCTCCTCGGCGGTCAGGCCGCCGTTGGGCTTGTGCGGGTTGTAGAGGACGCAGTCCTCCAGCGAGAAGCCCATCTCCAGCACGGCGGTGTTGCGGCCGAGGTGCTGGTCGGGCAGGAAGAGCACCTTCTGGCCCTGCTCGAAGGCCCACTCCAGCGCCCGCTTGGCGTTGGAGGAGGTGCAGATGGTGCCGCCGTGCTTGCCGGTGAAGGCCTTGATGTCGGCGGAGGAGTTCATGTACGAGACCGGCACGGTCACGTCGGCTATGCCGGCGTCGCTCAGCACGTCCCAGCACTCGGCGACCTGCTCGGCGGTGGCCATGTCGGCCATCGAGCAGCCGGCCGCCAGGTCCGGCAGGACGACCTGCTGGGCCTCGGAGGTCAGGATGTCGGCCGACTCGGCCATGAAGTGCACACCGCAGAAGACGATGTACTCGGCCTCCGGCCGGGCCGCGGCGTCGCGGGCCAGCTTGAAGGAGTCGCCGGTGACATCGGCGAACTCGATGACCTCGTCGCGCTGGTAGTGGTGGCCGAGGATGAAGACGCGGTCGCCGAGCTTCTCCTTGGCGGCGCGGGCGCGCTCGACCAGGTCGGGGTCGGAGGCGGCGGGCAGATCGCCGGGGCACTCGACGCCGCGCTCGCTCCGGGGGTCGGCCTCGCGGCCGAGGAGCAGGAGCGCGAGAGGCGTCGGGTTCGGGTCGACGCCGTAGGTCTCGGTGGTGGTGGTCACGGGCGGGTGCCCTCCTGGTGCGGCCGATCGCTTTTCCCGACCAGCCTTCTCGTCTTTCTGACGCTATCTATGATAACCGCTTAGCGTCAGGCTGACGATGGCCGTCTTGTCGATGTGACGAGAACCGCTCACCAGGATGGATGCTTCCGGCGCGAGATCCGGGCGCTCTCCGGCTTGGCTGGAGGCCATGAAGGCAATCGCGATCCGCCGGTACGGCGGCCCCGAGGTGGTCGAGTACACCGAGCTCCCCGACCCCAAGGTCGGACCGGACTCCGTCCTGGTCCGGGTCCGGGCAGCCGGGGTCAACCCGGTCGACTGGAAGGTCCGCGAAGGACGCCTCGACGGCATCCTCGACGCCCACTTCCCGCTGGTCATGGGATTCGACTGCGCCGGCACGGTGCAGGCCGTCGGCGGCGGCGTCACCGAGTTCCGCCCCGGCGACGAGGTGATCGGCTACGTCCGCAAGGACTGCCTCGAACACGGTACCTACGCAGAGCTGGTCGCCGCCCCCGTCCGCACCCTGGCCCGCAAGCCCGCCGCCCTGGACTGGGCCCAGGCCGGCGGCCTCCCGCTCGCCGGACTCACCGCCTACCAGGCCCTGGTCAAGGCGCTGGACGTCCGCGCGGGGGAGACCGTCCTGGTGCACGCCGCCGCCGGCGGGGTGGGCAGCCTGGCCGTCCAGATCGCCACCCACCTCGGCGCCCGGGTCATCGGCACCGCCGCCGAACGCAACCACCTCTTCCTGCGCGGCCTCGGCGCCGAACCCGTCGAGTACGGCCCCGGCCTGGCCGACCGGGTCCGCGCACTCGCCCCCGGCGGCGTGGACGCCGCCCTCGACCTGGTCGGCGGCGACGCCGTCGAGATCTCCGCCGACCTGGTCACCGACCCCGCCCGGATCGCCTCCGTCGCCGACTACCGGGTCACCGCCCGCGGCGGCCGCTACGTCTGGACCCGCCCCGACGGCGCCGACCTCGCCGAGGTCGCCCGGCTCGCCGACGAGGGCAGCCTCACCGTCCCCGTCGTCTCCACCTTCCCGCTCTCCCAGGCCGCCTCCGCCCAGGCCCTCAACGCCGAGGGCCGCACCCGCGGCAAGATCGTGCTTCTGGTGGACTGATCCCCGGCATCGGCGAGAATGGGCCCGCAGAGTCGTTTCTCCGGACTCCGCCACCCTCACCCGCACCACCCGTGGAGCCCCAGCAATGAGCGTGCACCTCCCGCCCGACCTGGCCGGGGCCCCGCTCGACGACACCGACCGCCTGCTGATCGAACACCTCAGCCGGGACGGCCGCGCCTCGTACGCCGAGATCGGCCTGCTGGTGAACCTCTCCGCCACCGCCGTCCGCCGCCGGATCGACCGGCTGCGCGCCCGCGGCGTGGTCCGCGGCTTCACCGTCGTCCTCGACCCCGCCCTGCTCGGCTGGCGCACCGAAGCCTTCGTCGAGGTCTACTGCCGCGCCCGCACCTCGCCCGAGGAACTGCTCGCCAGCCTGCGCCAGTTCCCCGAGGTGGTCGCCGCCTGGACGGTCACCGGCGATCCCGACGCCCTGGTCCACCTCCGCGCCTCCGACACCCGCCACCTGGAAGCCGTCATCGAGCGCATCCGCAAGGAGCCCGGCGTGCAACGCAGCCGCAGCTCCGTGGTCCTCTCCCGGTTGATCGGCTGACACCTCCCGTCGACCCCGCGCAGGAATCCTGCGCGGGCCCGCCGAATACGCCCGAAAGCTGCCCCGGGCGGCCCCGTTCCGACGCGCGCCCGCCGCACCCCGCTGCCTACGCTGATCATGTCCGGACGCCCCACCAGCCCCGGCCCTCCCACACCCTCAGCAGCGAGAGGCACCCCCGTGTTCGCAGCCCCCGACCGCATGCACCAGCCCGACAGCCAGCTGGTCGAGCTCGTCTTCGACTACATGCGCGAGCGGCTGCAGTACAACCCCGTGCCGCTCGACCACCCCGGCGACGGCGAGCAGCTGCGCGCCCACCTCTCCGGCCTGCTCAACGAGCACGGCAACAACCCGGCCGACGTGCTCAAGCTCTACGACCACGAGCTCTCCCGCGCTGTCATCTCCGCCGACAGCCCGCGCTACCTCTCCTTCATCCCCTGCGCCCCCACCAAGGCCGCACTCCTCTTCGACATGGTCGTCTCCTGCGCCTCCCTCCAGGGCATCTCCTGGCTGGAGGCGGCCGGCGCCATCGCCGCCGAGAACCAGGTGCTGCGCCTGATAGCGGACCGGGCCGGCCTGCCCGAGAGCGCCGGCGGCACCTTCGTCTCCGGCGGCTCCGCGGGCAACCTCTCCGCCCTCGTCGTCGCCCGGGACACCGCCCGCCGCAAGCTGGGCGTCGGCCCCGAGGCCCGGCTGCGGATCGCCGTCGCCGACCAGGTCCACTCCTCGGTCAAGAACACCTTCAACATCATCGGCGTCGACGCCTTCGTCGTCCCGACCGTCGACCGCCGCTTCACCGGCGACGCGCTGCGCGCCGCCCTCGCCGCCGACCCGAACCCGGAGACCGTCATCGCCGTGGTCGGCACCGCCGGCACCACCAACGAGGGCATCGTCGACGACCTCCAGGGCCTGTCCGAGGTCACCCGCGAGCGCGGCCTGTGGTTCCACGTCGACGGCGCGTACGGCGGCGCCGGCCTGTTCGCCCCCTCCGTGCGCGAGCGCTACAACGGCATCGAGCACGCGGACTCCTTCGTGGTGGACCCGCACAAGTGGCTGTTCGCCCCGTTCGACTGCGCCGCCCTGCTCTACCGCAACCCGCAGCTCGCCCGCGCCGTGCACACCCAGGACGCCTCCTACCTCGACGTCCTGCACACCGAGGGCGACGAGTGGAACCCCACCGACTACGCCTACCACCTCACCCGCCGCGCCCGCGGCCTGCCGCTCTGGTTCTCGCTCGCCGTCCACGGCACCCAGGCGTACACCGACGCCATCGAGACCGGCCTCACGCTGGCGCGGGACACCGCCCAGGTGATCCGCGACAGCGAGCACCTGGAGCTGCTGCACGACCCGCAGCTCTCCGCCGTCTGCTTCCGCCGCAAGGGCTGGACCAACGACGACTACTACCGCTGGTCGCAGCAGCTGCTCGCCGACCAGATCGGCTTCGTCACCCCCACCGGCTGGGACGGCGAGACGGTCGCCCGCTTCGCGTTCCTGCACCCGGGCACCACGATGGAGATGGTGAACGAGATCCTGGACACCATGAAGTAGGGGGCTTCTCTCCAGGGGCTCGGGGCTCTGCTCATGAGCGGCTCCGCCGCGGGGGCGAGGCCGACCCCGGGGTTGGCGCACTTTGCTGGTGCGGCCCGCCCCGGGGTCGGCCTCGCAGTTCCCCGAGCCCCTGACTGCTAAAGAAACCCGCCGTTCGGAATGTACGGCGACGGCGGTCGCATCCCCCGTACCGCGAGGAACCCCCGGGTCTCCACGGACAGGCCGACCTCCAGGCCGACGTCCAGCGCCCACTCCTGCTCCGCGGTGAGGAACTGCACCGAGGCGGCCGCCCCGTCCGGCACCCGCGCCAGCGCCTCCCGCAGCAGGCGTGCGGCGATCCGCTTCGAGGTCGCGGCCAGCAGCATCACCTCGCCGCCGTTGCGGTAGCAGTAGCCGCTGCCCGCCAGCGAGTCCGCAACCAGCAGCTCCTCGAAGTGGGCGAGCATGAACGCGTGGTCCGCGCCGTGCGCGGCGCCGCGCAGCCGCCGGTCGACCGAGTCCAGCAGGTGCAGGTGGGTCGCGTTCCCGGGGTGTACCGGGATGTCGCCCGGGTCGAGCAGCCCGGCCCGGTCGACCGCACCGCTGAGCTTCATCGCCGGGTGCAGGGTGAACCCGGCGTGCCGGTAGCGGCGGGCGGCGGCCGGCGAGGGCGAGGCGCACAGCATCCCGCGCAGGCAGCCCCGCCCGTACGAGGCGGCCCCCTCCAGCAGCAGCCGGCCGACGCCCTTGCCCTGGGCCTCGGGCCGCACGACGAACAGGGTGAGTATCCACAGCCCCTCGCGGCGCAGCGAGAGCGCCGCGCCCACCGGCTCGCCGTCCTGTTCGGCGATCCAGCAGCCGTCCGGATCGGTGCGGGCCAGATGGCGGGCCCGGGCGACGTTGCGCACCCGCCGTTCGGGGGAGGGCGGCGGCGCGCCGGGCGGCCGTCCGTCGAGCGCGCCGAAGGCCGCCTCGCTGATGTCCTGCACCGCTTCGGCGTCGACCGCGGTGTCCCTGAGCTGGCGAATGAGCACGAACCACATCCTCGCCCGGCACCGCCCGCCGCGGGGGCGGTTTGCCCGGACGGGACGATGACCACCCGCCCGTGGTGTGCGAGCATGGATGCGCGGGAAGCGGGCGACAGGAACGTCCCCCGAACGCACCACCGACCGGAAATGAATCCGGGAGGCCGCTGGTTTGCACTGGCGGCACAATGTCGTCACAGACCGGGAGTAAGCATGACCGTCCAGGACGAGACCACCGTCGAAAGTGGCATCCTCCTCACCGATGCCGCCGCGGGCAAGGTCAAGGCCCTGCTGGACCAGGAGGGTCGCGACGACCTCGCGCTCCGCGTCGCCGTTCAGCCCGGCGGTTGCTCGGGCCTGCGCTACCAGCTCTTCTTCGACGAGCGCTCGCTGGACGGCGACGTCGTGAAGGACTTCGGCGGCGTCAAGGTCGTCACCGACCGGATGAGCGCCCCGTACCTGGGCGGCGCCACGGTCGACTTCGTCGACACCATCGAGAAGCAGGGCTTCACGATCGACAACCCGAACGCCACCGGCTCCTGCGCCTGCGGCGACTCGTTCAGCTAAGCCTTACACCGCGAGGGCGGCCCGATCACCACGATCGGGCCGCCCTCGCGGCATGTCGGGGACGGACCGGCTAGCGCGGCCCGCCCGCCGCCTCGGTGGCCGGGGGCAGCTGCTCACCGGTGGCCAGGTCGATCACCGCACCGCCGGTCATCGGCTTGCTGAGCGTCGCGGTCACCTGCTGGCCCTTGACGATCGCAGGGCACGCCTGGCCGCGCGGCGCGGTCTGGGTGATCACCACCCGGACCTTCACCACCGGCGGGGTGTCCTCCTCGACCCTCAGCCCGTACTTGTCGCAGACGCCGCCGTAGAAGTACACGGTCAGCGTGGTCGGGCTCTCCAAGCGGTAGCCGGTCGCCGGGATCTTCACCGGCGTCGGCGTCGGCTCGCCCACGGCTATGCCCGGCGTGGTCGGCTGGCCGGAGCCGGCCGTCGCCGAGGGCGTCGGGCTGGCGGAAGCGCTGGGCGCGGCGCCCGACGGCGAACCCGACGGGGACGCGCTCGGCGACGCGCTCGCGCTCACACTCGCTCCCGCACTCGAGGCCGAACCACCCGTGCCACCGCTCGCGCAGGCGGAGAGCGCGCCGGCGGCCAGCACCAAAGCGGCCAGTGCGGCTGCCCGCCGCCCGCGCGCGGTCCGGACGGTTACGGCTGCGGTCCTGTGGTCCATGATCTGCGTTCCTCCCGAGGGCTGTGCAGACCGCACTGGAGCGGTACTGCCCGGATTCGACGTGCCCGGGAGGAATCCGGTTCCCCGGTGGTCAGCTGTCGTACTCGGCCATTCCCGCCACCACCCGCCGTGCCTCGGCCGACACCCGGACCCCCGCGAACGCGACCGGGGCGGCGAGTTCCTTCCCCGGCTCGGCAGGCGGCCAGAAGCGGCCGAGCCGACGCGAGGAGGAGACCAGCAGGTCGAGCGAGTCCGGATCGGCGTCTCCCCGCGGAGTGCTCGGGATCCATCCGGAGGAGTGACTGGGCTTCATCGGTTTCAGCGCTCCGATCGCCGTGCCGCGGCCACCGGGCCGCGGGCCTGGAGCGGGGGCGAGTGACCCCCGTCACTGCCGACCCTAGGCCGCCCCGGTACGGCAGGCCAGGTCTACTCAGGGGTAGTACCTGTTCGGGTCGTTCCGGTGACCGGGCCCCCTCCCTGTACCGTGGGTGAGTTGTTGTTGCCGCTGCTCTCGGCCCCCAGCGGGCCGTCCAAGGAGACCTCCGTGCGTATCGCCGTCGCCGGCTCGATCGCCACCGACCACCTGATGACCTTCCCCGGCCGATTCGCCGATCAGCTGGTCGCCGAGCAGCTCCACACCGTCTCGCTCTCCTTCCTGGTCGACGCCCTCGACATCCGCCGCGGCGGCGTCGCCCCCAACATCGCCTTCGGCATGGGCGTGCTGGGCCTGCGCCCGATCCTGGTCGGCGCGGCCGGCGCGGACTTCGAGGAGTACCGCAGCTGGCTGGAGCGCAACGGCGTGGACTGCGACTCCGTGCACATCTCGGAGACCCGGCACACCGCCCGCTTCATGTGCACCACCGACCAGGACCACAACCAGATCGCGTCCTTCTACACCGGCGCCATGGCCGAGGCCCGCTCCATCGAGCTCCGGCCGATCGCCGACCGCATCGGCGGCCTGGACCTGGTGCTGATCGGTGCGGACGACCCGGCCGCGATGGTCCGCCACACCCAGGAGTGCCGCAGCCGCGGCTACGCCTTCGCCGCCGACCCCTCGCAGCAGCTGGCCCGCCTCGAGGGCGACGACATCCGCGAGATCGTCGACGGCGCCGCGTACCTCTTCACCAACGAGTACGAGGCCGCGCTGATCGAGACCAAGACCGGTTGGACCCCCGAGCAGATCCTCGACCGCGTCGGCACCCGGGTCACCACCCTCGGCGCCAAGGGCGTCCGCATCCAGCGCAAGGGCGAGCCCGACATCACCGTCGGCTGCCCCGCCGAGGAGCGCAAGGCCGACCCGACCGGCGTCGGCGACGGCTTCCGCGCCGGCTTCCTGGCCGGCCTCTCCTGGGACCTCGGCCTGGAGCGCGCCGCCCAGATCGGCTGCATGCTCGCCACCCTCGTGATCGAGACCGTCGGCACCCAGGAGTACGAGCTGCGCCGCGGCCACTTCATCGAGCGCTTCACCACCGCGTACGGCGAGGCCGCCGCCGCCGAGGTCAAGGCCAAGCTCTCCAAGTAACGTCAACTACTGGGGGCGCGGGGAACTGCGCGACCGACCATGCACTCACGTACTGCCTGGTTGGTCGCGCAGTTCCTCGCGCCCCTGTTTGCTCAACTCAATTCGTACGGCGGACCAGGTAGCGGTTCCCCTCCGCGCCCAGGTACTCCTGTCCCCGCATCTCGCACCAGGCGGGAATGTCCAACCGCGCCGCCTCGTCGTCCGCCAGCACCGCCACGGTGCCCCCCACCGGCACCTCGCCGATCCGCTTCGCCAGCTCGATCACCGGCAGCGGGCAGCGCTTGCCCAGGGCGTCGATGACCAGCTCCTCCGCACCGCCGCCGGCGGCGGCCGGCGCCGGCAGGTCGAGCCCCAGGGGCGCCCGGACCCCGGCGACGATCTCCGGCAGCACGGCCAGGAACCGCTCCACCGCGTCCTCCGCCACCCCGTACGGCAGCGAGACCCGGACGTTGCCCTCGGTCAGGACGCCCATCGCCGCCAGCACGTGGCTCGGGGTCAGGGTGCTGGAGGTGCAGGAGGAGCCGGAGTTGACGGCGAAGCCGGCCCGGTCGAGTTCGCCGAGGAGCACTTCGCCGTCGACGTACAGGCAGGAGAAGGTGACCAGGTGGGGGAGCCGGTGGACGGGGTCGCCGACCACCTCGACCTCGGGGACCAGCTGCGGCACCCGGGTCCGGATCCGGTCGACCAGCTCGCGCAGCCGGGCGTTCTCCACCTCGGCCTCGGCGCGGACGGCGCGCAGCGAGGCGGCGGCGGCGACGACGGCGGGCACGTTGACGTAGCCGGGCACCCGCCCGCCCTCCCGCTCGTCGGCGGGCAGCGGGGAGGAGTAGCGGACGCCCTTGCGGACGGCGAGCACGCCGACGCCGGCCGGGCCGCCCCACTTGTGGGCGCTGGCGGTGAGCAGCGACCAGCCGGCCGGGACCGGCAGCCGGCCGGCGCTCTGAGCGGCGTCGACCAGCAGCGGGACGCCGTCGAGCAGGGCGGCGGTCTCGGCGACCGGCTGCAGGGTGCCCACCTCGTGGTTGGCGCTCTGCAGGACGGCCAGCGCGGTGTCCGGGCGGACGGCGGCGGCGAAGGCGGCGGGGGAGACCCGGCCGAGCCGGTCCACCGGGACGGCGTCGACCTCGCCGCCGTCGGCCTCGTGGCGCTCGGCGACGTGCAGCACGCTGGAGTGCTCGACCGCCGAGTGGACCAGGTGGGAGCCGCGCCGCCGGTTGCCGCGCAGGGCGCCGAGCATGCCCAACTGGACGGCCTGGGTGCCGCTGGAGGTGAAGGCGATCTCGTCGGCCCGGGTGCCGAGGACCTCGGCGACGGTCTCGCGGGCGGCGTCGAGCAGCATCCGGGCCTGCCGGCCGCTGCGGTACAGCCGGGCCGGGTCGGCCCAGCCCTCGTCCAGGGCGGCGGTGAGCGCCTGCCGGGCGACCGGGTGGAGGGGGGCGGTTGACGCGACGTCGAAGTAGTGCACGGAGCCATCCAATCAGGGGACCGAAAAGGGCTCCCGACGGCCCGTCACCCGCGTGTCGCAGCACCTCCCCCGATCGGGTGTGCGACCCTCGAATGCCTACTATGACCTGCGATTCCTCGGATACTCCACCCCTGCGGGGGCCGACGGGGTGGCCGGGCGGCGCGTTAGCGGGGGCTGCTCGTGAGTGCCGCATAAGGATGGAGTAGCGTTTGGCCCGCATAAGCATTCAAACCGTGCCCGTGACCGGGTCGCCGGGGAGGACTCGACTCCTGGGGGCGATGCGATCGCGGGCGAGACTTCGGGAAGGCGCTACGTGAGTCCCAACGGCTCCGACCGCTCGCCGCGGCGCACGATGCGGCGGAAGCTGCCTCAGGCGCTGGCACTGGGCCTCGTCATCGCGACCGCTACCGGCTGCTCGGCCAACGACCTGCCCAGGCTTGGCCTCCCCTCGCCCGTCACCAAGGAAGGCCCCCTGGTCCTCCACATGTGGCAGGGCTCGTGGATCGCGGCGCTGGCTGTCGGTGCATTGATGTGGGGTCTGATCCTCTGGAGCGTGATCTTCCACCGGCGCAGCCGCACCAAGGTGGAGATCCCGGCTCAGACCCGGTACAACGTGCCCATCGAGGCGCTGTACACCGCGGTCCCCCTGGTCATCGTCTCCGTGCTGTTCTACTTCGTCGCGCGCGACGAGGCGACGCTCACCTCCACCTCGGCCAAGCCGCAGCACACCATCAACGTGGTGGGCTTCCAGTGGAGCTGGGCGTTCAACTACGAGAACACCGAGAAGCCCGACCCGACCAGCACCACCGCCGCGTACGAGGTGGGTTCTCCGGGCGAGCCTCCGACGCTGTACCTGCCGATCAACGAGTCGGTGAAGTTCGTCCTCACCTCGCGGGACGTCATCCACGACTTCTGGCCGATCAACTTCCTGATGAAGCAGGACGTCGTGCCCGGCGTGGTGAACGCGTTCGAGGTCACCCCGACCTCGTACGGCACCTTCCGCGGCAAGTGCGCCGAGCTGTGCGGTGTGGACCACTCGCGCATGCTCTTCAACGTGAAGGTCGTCTCGCACGACGAGTACGAGCAGCACCTCAAGGAGCTGCGGGCCAAGGGCCAGAGCGGTGCGGTGCCCTCCGGCATCACGGGCATTGAAGGTGAGAAGTGACTATCCTCAACGAGCCCGCTGCGGCCGGAGGCGGCGGGGCTGCCACGGTCGGCACCCAGCAGCGCGTCCGCAAGCCGGGCAACGCCATCATCAAGTGGCTGACCACCACTGACCACAAGACGATCGGCACGCTGTACCTGGCGACGTCGTTCGCGTTCTTCCTGATCGGTGGCATCCTCGCCCTGGTCATGCGCGCCGAGCTGGCCCGTCCGGGGACGCAGATCCT
Source organism: Kitasatospora cinereorecta (assembly GCF_024172095.1). Taxonomy (GTDB): domain Bacteria; phylum Actinomycetota; class Actinomycetes; order Streptomycetales; family Streptomycetaceae; genus Kitasatospora; species Kitasatospora cinereorecta. Next base: position 1,366,101 of record NZ_JAMZDX010000003.1, read on the forward strand.
CTCGAACGAGCAGTTCAACCAGGCGTTCACCATGCACGGCACGATCATGCTGCTGATGTTCGCGACCCCGCTGTTCGCGGGCTTCACGAACTGGATCATGCCGCTCCAGATCGGCGCGCCGGACGTGGCCTTCCCGCGTCTGAACATGTTCGCCTACTGGCTCTACCTGTTCGGCTCGACCATCGCGGTGGCCGGCTTCGTCACCCCGAACGGTGCGGCCGACTTCGGCTGGTTCGCCTACTCCCCGCTGTCGGACGCGGTCCGCTCGCCGGGTGTCGGCGCCGACATGTGGATCATGGGTCTGGCCTTCTCCGGCTTCGGCACCATCCTCGGTGCGGTGAACTTCATCACCACCGTGATCTGCATGCGCGCCCCGGGCATGACGATGTTCCGGATGTCCATCTTCGTGTGGAACGTCCTGCTGACCTCGGTCCTCGTGCTGCTGGCCTTCCCGGTCCTCGCCGCCGCGCTGTTCGCCCTGGAGGCGGACCGCAAGTTCGGGGCACATGTCTTCGACCCGGCCAACGGTGGCGCCATGTTGTGGCAGCACCTGTTCTGGTTCTTCGGCCACCCCGAGGTCTACATCATCGCGCTGCCGTTCTTCGGCATCATCTCGGAGATCGTCCCGGTCTTCAGCCGCAAGCCGATGTTCGGCTACTCCGGCCTGATCGCCGCGACCATCGGCATCGCCGGTCTGTCCGTGACCGTGTGGGCGCACCACATGTACGTCACCGGCCAGGTGCTGCTGCCGTTCTTCTCCTTCATGACCTTCCTGATCGCGGTCCCGACCGGTGTGAAGTTCTTCAACTGGGTCGGCACCATGTGGAAGGGCTCGCTCAGCTTCGAGACCCCGATGCTGTGGACGATCGGCTTCCTGGTCACCTTCCTCTTCGGTGGTCTGACCGGTGTGCTGCTGGCCTCCCCGCCGATCGACTTCCACGTCTCGGACTCGTACTTCGTCGTCGCCCACTTCCACTACGTGGTCTTCGGCACCGTCGTCTTCGCGATGTTCGCCGGCTTCCACTTCTGGTGGCCGAAGATGACCGGCAAGATGCTGGACGAGCGCCTCGGCAAGATCACCTTCTGGACGCTGTTCGTCGGCTTCCACATGACCTTCCTGGTCCAGCACTGGCTGGGTGCCGAGGGCATGCCGCGTCGCTACGCGGACTACCTGGCGTCGGACGGTTTCACCACCCTGAACACCGTCTCGACGATCGGCTCCTTCCTGCTCGGCCTGTCGATCCTGCCGTTCCTCTACAACGTCTGGAAGACGGCCAAGTACGGCGAGAAGGTCGAGGTCGACGACCCGTGGGGCTACGGCCGTTCGCTCGAGTGGGCGACCTCCTGCCCGCCGCCGCGGCACAACTTCCTCACCCTGCCGCGGATCCGCTCCGAATCCCCGGCGTTCGACCTGCACCACCCGGAGATCGCCGCGCTGGACTACCTGGAGAACCACGGTGAGCCGGCCAAGCACTTCGCCGGTGTGACCCCGGCGCAGTACGACCGTCCCGAGCTGGGCAAGGGCAAGAAGGAGGGCGACGCCTGATGAAGGAGCAGGGCAAGATCTTCATGGGCCTCGCCGCCTTCGTCCTGGTGATGGCGATCGTCTACGGCGTGTGGACGATGAACTCCGACCTCGGCATCGAGGCGGCGGGCACCACCGCGCTGGCGCTGGCCTTCGCACTGTGCGTGTTCATCGGCTTCTACCTGGGCTTCACCGCCAAGCGGGTGGACACCGGCGCGGGCGACAACCCCGAGGCCGAGGTGGCGGACGACGCCGGCGAGCTGGGCTTCTTCGCCCCGCACAGCTGGCAGCCGCTGTCCCTGGCCATCGGTGGCGCCCTGGCCTTCCTGGGTGTCATCTTCGGCTGGTGGCTGCTGTACTGGTCGATCCCGATCATCGTGATCGGTCTGTTCGGCTGGGTCTTCGAGTTCTACCGGGGCGAGAACCAGAACCAGTAGGTTCTCGCACCCCGAGCAGCGGGCCGGGCATCCCTTCGGGGGTGTCCGGCCCGTCGCCGTTCCCCCGGGCGGATCAGTCCGGAGTGCCGGACGGGGGACCCCGTCCCTACGCTTCGAGTCAGGTCGGACCCCTGACGCTTCGAGTCAGGTCGGACCCCTGGAGGTTCCGTTGAACGGCTCTCGAATAGTTGCAAGCGCTCGTTCCGTCACGGTGGCCCTGATCGTCCTCGCCCCGGTCGCGGCGTGCTCCTCGGGGGGAGGCGGCTCCGCGGCGAAGGTCGACTTCTTCCGGCAGGTCGACGCCGCCCCCCTGGTGCACCTCAGCACCGACGGCAAGGTCGATCCCTCGCAGCCCTACACGGTCACCGCCGCGCCGGGCGCCCGGATCACCGACGTGACGCTGAGCGGTCCGGACGGCCGCCAGGTGGCCGGGGCGCTCGCCGCCGACCAGCACAGCTGGCAGACCACCGGCCACCTGCGGGCCGGTACCGCGTACAGCGTCAGGGTCGCCGCCGACGACGGCAAGGGCGGCCGCGGTGAGACCACCGGCACCTTCACCACGGTGGAGGCCGGCCGGCTGCTGACCGCCCAACTCGGTCCGGACTCCTCCGGCAGCGGCGTCTACGGCGTCGGCCAGCCGCTCACCGTCACGCTGTCCGAGGCGGTCAAGGACCCGGCCGCCCGGCAGGAGGTCGAGCGCGGCCTGACGGTGGCCTCCCAGCCCGCGGTGACCGGCGGCTGGTACTGGGTCGACGACAAGACCCTGCACTTCCGTCCGGAGTCGTACTGGCCGGCCAACGCCTCGGTGAAGCTCAGCTTCGACCGGTCCGGCGTGCGAATAGCCGACGGCCTGTACGGCGGCGACCCGGCGACGCTGTCCTTCCGGACCGGCGACCGGGTGGAGGCCCTGGTGGACGCGGGGACCCACCAGCTGACGTACCGCCGCAACGGGCAGGTGGTGAACACCATCCCGGTCACCACCGGCAAGCCCGGCTTCTCCACCCGCAACGGCATCAAGGTGGTGCTGGGCCAGGAGGCCGACGTCCGGATGAGCAGCGAGACGATCGGCATCGCCGCGGGCAGCAGCGAGTCCTACAACCTGGACGTGAAGTGGGCGACCCGGGTGACCTGGAGCGGCGAGTACGTGCACGCCGCGCCCTGGTCGGTGGGGTCCCAGGGCCACGACAACGTCAGCCACGGCTGCACCGGCATGTCGACCGAGAACGCGCAGTGGTTCTTCCAGAACACCCGCGTCGGTGACATCGTCCAGGTGGTCAACAGCCTCGGCAACCAGATGGAGCCGTTCGGCAACGGCTTCGGCGACTGGAACGTCGACTGGAACGAGTGGGTGAAGCACAGCGCGCTCGGCAAGCCGGTGTCGACCGCCGGATCGACGTCCGACAACCAGGTGCAGAGCGCGCTGGCGCCCCAGGTGTGACGCGGGCGTCGGGCCCGCCTCAGCGCGGCCGGTACGCGGCCGCCAGCGCGGTCAGGGCGGCCGCTTGGGCCTCCTCGAGGGTGAGGCCCAGGCGGGCCGCCCGCTCGGCGTACTCGGCCGCTGCGGCGGCCGCCAGCCGGTGCGCGGTGTCCCCGGTGGCGGCGATCAGGGTGCCGCGGCGGCCGTGGGTCTCCACCACGCCGTCGGCCTCCAGCTCGCGGTAGGCGCGGGCCACCGTGTTGGCCGCCAGGCCGAGTTCCTCGGCCAGCGCGCGGACGGTCGGCAGCTTCAGCCCGACCGGCAGCTCGCCGCTGCGGGCCCGCTCGGCGATCTGCGCGCGGACCTGCTCGTACGGGGGAGTGGGGGAGTCGTGGTCGACGGTCAACTGCATGAGTACCCCTCGGAATGCGCTGAGGGCCCCCTCGGCGAGGGGGCCCTCAGGCTGTGGCGATCAGTGGGTGATCAGTGGTGGCCGTGGCCGCTGGTGATCTCGGCGTGCTCCTCGGCGGTCGGCTTGGCGATCTGGCCGCTGTCGCCGAAGAAGCCCTCGGAGAGCTTCGCACGGGCCTTGGCCAGGCGGCCGACCTTGCGGGCGACGCCGTTCTCGTCCACCTCGGCCGGCAGCTCGATCGGCTGCGGCTGCTCGTGCGCGGTGAGCGTGAACTTGTCGGCCTGCGACAGGTCCGCGTGCACCTCGACGAACTCACCGTGCGGCAGGCGCTTGATGACGCCCGACTCGCGGCCGTGCAGCACCTTCTCCTTGTCACGGCGCTGGAGACCGAGGCACCAGCGCTTGGTGATGATGAACACGATCACCGGGAGGAGGAAGAAGCTCACCCGGACGAAGTACGTGATCGAGTTGATCGACAGGTGCAGGTGGGTGGCGATGAGGTCGTTGCCACCACCGATCAGCAGGACCAGGTAGAGGCTGATCCACGCGGCACCGAAGGCGGTGCGGACCGGCGCGTTGCGCGGACGGTCGGCGATGTGGTGCTCGCGCTTGTCACCGGTGACCCAGGCCTCGAGGAACGGGTACAGCCAGATGACGGCCAGCACCAGCGGGAAGACCATCAGCGGGATGAACACACCCAGGTTGAGGGTGTGGCCGCCCCAGACCGAGATCTCCCAGCCCGGCATGACACGGATCAGGCCCTCGGAGAAGCCCATGTACCAGTCGGGCTGGGCGTCGGTCGACACCTGGTCCGGACGGTACGGGCCGTACGACCAGATCGGGTTGACGGTCGCGATCGCCGAGACGGCCGCGATGACGCCGAACACCAGGAAGAAGAAGCCACCGGCCTTGGCCATGTAGACCGGCATCAGCGGCATGCCGACGACGTTCTCTTCCTTGCGGCCGGGGCCCGCGAACTGGGTGTGCTTGTGGTAGAAGACCAGGATCAGGTGCGCCACCAGCAGGCCCAGCATGATGCCCGGGATGAGCAGCACGTGGATGGTGAAGAACCGCGGCACGATGTCCTGGCCGGGGAACTCGCCGCCGTACAGGAACATCTCCAGGTAGGTGCCGACGATCGGCACCGCCAGGATCGCGCCCTCCATGAAGCGGATACCGGTACCGGAGAGCAGGTCGTCCGGGAGCGAGTAGCCCATGAAGCCGTCGAACATGCCGAGGAAGAGCAGGCCGGCGCCGAAGAGCCAGTTGATCTCACGCGGCTTGCGGAACGCGCCGGTGAAGAACACGCGCATCATGTGCACGAGCATCGCGGCGACGAACACGATGGCGGCCCAGTGGTGGATCTGGCGGATCAGCAGACCACCGCGGACCTCGAACGAGATGTTCATCGTGGAGGCGTACGCCTCCGACATCCGGATGCCGTCCAGCGGCACGTACGAGCCGGTGTACACCGTCTCGGCCATGCTCGGCTTGAAGAACAGCGTCAGGTAGACACCCGTGAGGATGATGATGATGAAGGTGTAGAGGCAGATCTCGCCCAGCATGAAGGACCAGTGGTCCGGGAAGATCTTCCGCAGGTTCGCCTTGGCCAGGCTGTAGATGCCCAGGCGGCCGTCGGTCCAGTCCGCCGCGGCCTCCCACTTGCTGGCGGGCTTGGCGCGCGTACTGCTCGGCGTGGTGGCACCGGTGCTGGTGCCGCTTGTGGTGCTCATCGCGGGCGCTCCCAGTAGCTCGGGCCGACGGGCTCGTCGAAGTCGCCGGTGGCGACCAGGAAGCCCTGCTCGTCAGTGGTGATCTTCAGCTGCGGCAGCGGGTGGCCCGCGGGGCCGAAGATCACGCGCGCGCCGTCGGCCAGGTCGAAGGTCGACTGGTGGCACGGGCAGAGCGCGTGGTGGGTCTGCTGCTCGTAGAGGCTGATCGGGCAACCGACGTGGGTGCAGATCTTCGAGTAGGCGAGGATGCCGTCGAAGCCCAGCTCTGCCGACTGCTGGTCCTTCAGGTCGCCCGGGGCGATCCGGACGAGCATCAGGGCGTCCTTGGCGATCTGCTGCTGGAAGTCCGGCGCGTCCTCCTCCAGGCCCTCGGGCTTGGCGAAGGTGAGCGAACCCTGAACGATGTCCTCCGCCTTCATCGGGCGGTTGGTGTTCATGTTGATCAGCGCGATCGGGTTCTGCGGCGTGGCCTTGTCCCAGCCCGTGTGCAGCAGCTTCTGCTCGGGCAGCGGGCCCAGGTCGCGCAGCAGCACGACGCCGGACAGCGGCACCAGGGCCATCGAGCCGATCAGGGTGTTGCGCAGCAGCTTGCGTCGGCCGAAGCCGGACTCCGCCGCACCGGTCTTGAACTGCTCGATGACGTCGGCGCGAACCTCGTCGTCGGCCTCGATCGGGTGACGCTCGGCCGGGATCTCGTGGTCCGACATCAGGGTGCGGGCCCAGTGGACCGCGCCCGCGCCGATGCAGAACAGCGCCACGCCCAGAGTCATGCCCAGGGCGAAGTTGAGCGCGCTGACGTGCCCCAGCGGGAAGATGTAGACGATCTTGTCGATCGGGAAGATCACGTACGAGGCGATGAAGCCGATCGTCGCCAGCATCGAGACGATGAACAGCAGCGAGACCTGGCGCTCGGCGCGCTTGGCCGCCCGCTCGTCGATGTCGGTGCGACGGGGCAGGTGGGCCGGCAGGCCCGGGTCGGCGAACGGGTTGCCGTGCTCGGCAACCTCGGAGCCGTGGGAGGCGCCGTGCGCCTGAGGCGAGTTGTCGGAAATGTCGTGGCTCATGACTTCTTGGCCTTGGTGGTGTGGGCGGCGACCCAGATCGCGACGACGATGAGGACACCGAGGCCGAAGATCCAGCCGAACAGACCCTCGGTCACGGGACCGAGGCTGCCCAGGGTCAGGCCACCGGGGTTGGGCTCATCGTTCTCGGTGTGGCGGACGAACGCCACGATCTGCCTCTTCTGCTCCTCCGGCATGGTGGTGTCGGGGAACGAAGGCATGTTCTGCGGGCCGGTCTGCATGGCCTCGTAGATGTGCTTCGGGTCGACACCCTCCAGGGAGGGGGCGTACTTGCCGTTGGTCAGAGCGCCGCCCTGACCGGCGAAGTTGTGGCACTGCGCGCAGTTGGTGCGGAAGAGCTCGCCACCCTTCGAGATGTCCGCGGCGTTCTTCGCCGGGTCGGTCGAGGGGTTGTACTGCTCCGGCTTCGGCACGACCGGGCCGGGGCCCAGCGAGGCGACGAACGCGGCCAGCTGGTCGATCTCGCTCTGCGAGTAGATGACCTTCTTGCGCGGCACCTGGGCGCCCGGCTGCTGCGCGGGCATGCGGCCGGTGCCGACCTGGAAGTCGACCGCGGCGGAACCGACGCCGACCAGGCTCGGACCGTCAGAGGTGCCCTGGCCGTTCAGGCCGTGGCAGGAGGAGCAGCCGACGGCGAAGAGCTTCTTGCCCTCGTCGATCGCGAGCGACTGGGCGGAGGTGTCGGCCTGCGCCTTCTCGGCCGGCGCGAAAGCGGCGTACAGCCCCCCGGTGGCCGCCAGGGCGAGAAGTAGGACGACCAGCGCCGCCAATGGGTGGCGCCGTCGTGCGGAGAGCTTTTTCACGGATTAACCCCGGTGTCAGGATCTGGTCGGCAGTCGGCCGCCCCCGACGCTCCGGCGGCTGAGGCCGGGTCAGGGGCTGGTCGGCTGGTTACTTGATCAGGTAGATGGTCGCGAACAGGCCGATCCACACGACATCGACGAAGTGCCAGTAGTACGACACCACGATCGCGGCGGTGGCCTGCTCGTGCGTGAACCGCCGAGCCGCGTAGGTCCGTCCCAGGACCAGCAGGAAGGCGATCAGACCACCCGTCACGTGGAGACCGTGGAAGCCGGTGGTCAGGTAGAAGACCGTGCCGTACGGGTCGGAGGACAGCGAGAGGCCGTCCTTCTTGACCAGCTCGGTGTACTCGAAGATCTGGCCGCCGATGAAGATCGCGCCCATCACGAAGGTGACGTAGAACCACGAGCGGAGCTTCTTCACGTCACCGCGCTCAGCGGCGAAGACGCCCATCTGGCAGGTGAGGGAGGAGAGCACCAGGATGATGGTGTTCGTCAGGGAGAACGGCACGTTGAGCGCATCGGCCTTCTCGTGCCAGAACGTGGGGCCCATGACCGAGCGGAGGGTGAAGTACATCGCGAACAGGGCCGCGAAGAACATCAGCTCCGAGCTCAGCCACACGATGGTTCCGACGCTGACCAGGTTCGGCCTGTTGACCGCTCCGTGCGCGTGTCCGGTTTCTGTTGCTGTTGCTGTCGCCACGACGGACATTATGTCGGTCCCTTATTCCGTCTTCACGCCGGGGGTCTCCTCTCGGAGTGTCCGGGGCGTGGACTGGGGCCATGCGGGGGTCCGTCCGTTTTCTGATGGTTGTTCGGTCCGGCCGGGCGTTCGTAGCCCGGACGGGTGAGGGTCCGGCGCGCCGCGTTGATGGAGATCGCGCGAGGGGCTCACGGCCGGGGGTGCGCGGGAGTAGCATCCGGAGTGAACGTGGTCCGGATCACACTGGGCCGTTCGGCGGGACCCATATAAGAGGACGCGCAACCACGAGCACCAGGGAGCAGGGGCCATGGCGCACACCACCGACGAGACGCTCACCGTTCTGGTCTACAGCGACGACCGCAACACCCGTGAGCAGGTGACCCTGGCGCTCGGCCGCAAGCCCTCGGCGGACCTGCCCGCCGTCGAGTACCTGGAGTGCGCCACCACCCCGGCCGTCCTGCGCGCCCTGGAGAAGGGCGGCATCGATCTCTGCGTCCTGGACGGCGAGGCCGTCCCGGCCGGCGGGCTCGGGCTGACCCGCCAGCTCAAGGACGAGATCTACGGCTGCCCCCCGGTGCTGGTCGTGATCGGCCGCCCGCAGGACTCCTGGCTGGCCGCCTGGAGCCGCGCCGACGCCGCCGTCTCCCACCCGGTCGACCCGGTCGCGCTGGTCTCCGCCGCCACCACGCTGCTCAAGGCCCGCCTCGCCCGCCGGACGCCCGCGCATCGCTGACCGGGCGGACCTGTCTCACCTGGAGAGATACCGGTCCGGAACGCCCCGCGTCCGGGCCGGTGTGCTGGATAGGCTGGCTCCGTCCCTTCCGGTAGGTACCGGTAATCGATGAGAGCTGGAGACGGCCATGGTGAACGTGCACTCTGCGAACGGCGGCAGCGACCCCGCGCAGGTGGTCCGCACCTGGCCGGACATCCTGAGCACCCTGCTCCGCGGCGACGACCTCACCCAGGGCGACACCGCCTGGGCGATGGACCGGATCATGAGCGGCGAGGCCAGCCCCGTCCAGGTGGCCGGCTTCATGGTGGCGCTGCGGGCCAAGGGTGAGACCGTCGAAGAGGTCTCCGGCCTGGTCGAGTCCATGTACGCGCACGCCGAGCCGCTGTACATCCCCGGCCCCGCGGTGGACATCGTCGGCACCGGCGGCGACCGGGCCAAGACCGTGAACATCTCCACCATGTCCGCGATCGTGGCGGCCGCCGCCGGCGCCAAGGTGGTCAAGCACGGCAACCGGGCCGCCTCCTCCGCCAGCGGCGCCACCGACGTGCTGGAGAAGCTCGGCATCAGCCCCGACGTCAGCCTCCGCCGGGTGGCCGAGATCGCCGAGGAGGTCGGCCTCACCTTCTGCTTCGCGGCCAAGTTCCACCCGGCGATGCGGCACGCGGCGCCCGCCCGGCGCGACCTGGGCGTGCCGACCGCCTTCAACATCCTCGGCCCGCTGACCAACCCCGCCCGGGTCACCGCCCACGCGATCGGCTGCTTCGACACCCGGCTCGCCGCGCTGATCGCCGGCGTGCTGGCCCGGCGCGGCGCCAGCGCCCTGGTGTTCCGCGGCGACGACGGCCTCGACGAGCTGACCATCACCACCACCTCGCACGTCTGGATCGTCAAGGACGGGGAGATCGTGGAGACCGGGTTCGACCCGCGGGACGTGGGGATCGAACTGGTCGGCATCGAATCGCTGCGGGGTGCGGACGCCGAGTACAACGCGGCCGTCGCCCGGCGGGTGTTCGCGGGGGAGCAGGGGCCGGTGCGGGACGCCGTCCTGCTCAACACCGCGGCGGCGCTGGTCGCGCTGGACCTGACGGACGCTCCGCTCACCGAGCAGATCGCGGCCGGGATCGAGCGGGCCGCGACGGCGATCGACTCGGGGGCGGCGGAGGCGACGCTCAAGCGGTGGGCCGAGGCGACCCTTCGGTAGGTGACGCGAACCTTCAGGGGCGCGGGGAACTGCGCGAACGGCCACCCCTCTACGTGAGTGCGTGGCTGGGCGCGCAGTTCCCCGCGCCCCTGTGGTTGGCCGCTCTGCTACAGTGCTGCGCAGGTCATGAGTGACAGCGACAAGCCCCAGCTTGCTGTCCGGCAACCCTCCGTCCGTGGCGGGGTGCCCTGGGTGAGGACCGGGCCGCGTGGCGAGACGTCCGCGTGGCAAGCGCGGACTTCCGGCGGATGCACTCCGGGGTCCTTACCCCAGGAGGAGTGCATCCCATGACTGTTTCCACCGACGTCTGCGCCCCGCTCGCCGTCCTCGGCCACGACGTCCAGGTGCCGCTGGCGTCCGGCGAGAAGGTGACCTACGCGGCGCTGGACTACGCGGCGAGCGCCCCCGCTCTGCAGCGGGTCTGGGACGACGTCGCCGCGTACGCCCCGTACTACGGCAGCGTGCACCGCGGCGCCGGCTACCTCTCCCAGCTCTCCACCGACCTGTTCGAGCAGAGCCGCCGGACGGTCGCCGACTTCCTCGACCTGCGCGACGGCGACCAGGTGGTGTTCACCCGGGCGACCACCGACTCGCTGAACCTGCTGGCGGGCGCGCTGCCGGCCGGCACCCGGGTGTTCGCGTTCGAGACGGAGCACCACGCCTCCCTGCTGCCGTGGCGCCGCGAGGGCGTGACGGTGCAGTACCTGCGCGCCCCGCGTTCGCACGGCGAGGCGGTGGCGGCGCTGGACGAGGCGCTGGCGGCGGCCGCGGACGGCCCGAAGCTGTTCTGCGTGACCGGCGCGTCCAACGTGACCGGCGAGCTGTGGCCGGTGGCGGAGCTGACCGGGGTGGCGCACCGGCGCGGCGCCCGGGTGGTGCTGGACGCGGCGCAACTGGCCCCGCACCACCGGGTGTCGGTGCGGGAGCTGGACGTGGACTGGGTCGCCTTCTCCGGGCACAAGCTGTACGCGCCGTTCGGCGCCGGGGTGCTGGCGGGCCGCTCGGACTGGCTGGACGCGGCGCAGCCGTACCTGGCGGGCGGCGGGGCGAGCCGGACGGTGGCGCGGGAGGCGGACGGGTCGGTCGCGGTCGAGTGGCACGCGGGCCCGGCCCGGCACGAGGCGGGTTCGCCGAACGTGATCGGCGCGTACGCGATCGCCGCGGCGTGCCGGGCGCTCACCGAGGCGGGCTTCGAGGCGCTGGAGCGCCGCGAGCAGCAGCTGGTGGCCCGGCTCCGGGACGGGCTGGCGGCGATCCCCGAGGTGAAGGTGCTCAGCCTGTTCGGCGAGGACGCGGCCCGGGTGGGGGTGCTGTCGTTCGTGGTGCGCGGCTGGAACAGCTCGCACTTCTCGGCGGCGCTGTCGGCCGAGTACGGGATCGGGGTGCGCGACGGTCTGTTCTGCGCGCACCCGCTGGTGCGGACGCTGCTGGGCGGCGAGGACGCGGCCCCGAGCGAGTGCGGGGCGCCGGAGCCGTCGCTGCCGGGCGAGCGGAGCCTGAACGCGATCCGGGTGAGCTTCGGCGCGGGCACGCCCGAGGAGCACGTGGACCGCTTCCTGGCGGCCGTCCGCGAACTGGTCACGGACGGCGCGAAGTGGACCTACCGCAACGAGGGCGGCCGCTGCGTGGCGGACACCGCAGCCCGCTAGTCCTACTCGTCGAGGCCCAGGGCGAAGGCGGCCTCGAGGTCGTGCTGCGAGTAGGTGCGGAAGGCGATCTGGGTCTCGGTGTGGGCCACGCCGGGGACCTTGTTGAGCTGACCGGGGATCACCTCGGCGAGGTCCTCGTGCCGGCGGACCCGGACCATCGCGACCAGGTCGTACGAGCCGGTGACCGAGTAGACCTCGCTGACGCCCTCGATCGCGGCGATGGCCTCGGCGATCTCGGGGATCCGGTCGACGCTGGTCTTGATGAGGACGATCGCGGTGATCACTCTGGCGCTCCAAAGGACGGGGGTGGGGCCAGCGTATCGGCCGCTCCCGCGCCGCGTCTCGTGGTCCGCGGGCAGGTGACCCAGGCGAACAGCCAGCCGGTCGCGAAGCCGATCACGTGCACCAGGTAGGCCACCCCGGACCCGCCGGAGTACACCGACCACCACTGCAGCGCGAACCACAGGCCGAGCACCAGCCAGGCCGGGAACCGCAGCGGCAGGAAGAGCACCAGCGGCACCAGGGCGGTGACCCGGGCCCGCGGGTGGAGCCGCAGGTACGCGCCGAGCACGCCGGCGATCGCGCCGGAGGCGCCGACCAGGGCGCGCACGGCGTCCGGGGACCCGGATTCGGCCAACGCGTAGCCGTACGTGGCCAGGTAGCCGATCGCCAGGTAGCAGACCAGGAAGCGGATCCGGCCCAGCCGCTCCTCCACGCCGGGGCCGAAGACGAAGAGGAAGAGCATGTTGCCCAGCAGGTGGAGCCAGCCGGCGTGGACGAAGAGCGAGGTGAGCACCGACAGGGCGGGGACCTTGCCGGGGGTGGGGGTGAGCGCGCAGTCCGGGGTGGCGGGGGCGATCCGCCCCAGCTGCTCGGCGGTGAGCGGTTCGCGGCCCAGCAGTTCGGCGGGGACGGCGCCCCAGCGCTGCTCGTAGCGCTGCTCGGCGCACAGCCGGGCGGGCCCGGCGCCGTACGCCGGGTTGAGGCCGCTGGGGCCGAGCAGCAGGACTACAGCGCAGACCGCGATCAGGGCGTAGCTGACCAGCGGTGCGCGGCCGGTTCCGGCGGCGGTGGACGGGGCGGCCCGGGGGAGGGCGGGGAGCGCCATGCCGGGGAGCATTCCTCCGGGCCGCCGCGGCGACACCGGGCGCTACTGCGGGCGGGTGACCCGGTCCGGCCCGTGGACCGGTGACGCGGTGTGACCGCGCAGGCAATAGGCTTGGACATCCGGACCTGGGAACCGCCGAGAGGACCTCTGATGACCATCGCCGCGCCGACCGACGAGACCCGCTGGCGCTGCACGCTGTGCGGCAACCTCACCCGTTTCGACGTGACCCGCTCCTCCCGGGTGATCGACTTCCTGCACTTCGACCTGTCCGGCGAGTCGAAGGTGGAGGAGACCGAGGTGCTGAGCGAGGCCATCGAGTCGGTGCGCTGCCGCTGGTGCAACGCGGTGGACCAGGTCGAGCTGGTGGCCCGTCCGGGTGCGGAGGACGCTCCCGCCGAGGCCTGACGCCCCTGTCCGCCCCGTGGTCCCGGCGCCTGCCGCGGGGGCCGCGGGGCGGACGCGTAGTCGGGGTGCTGTCGGTGGGGCACGGTAGACGGGACAATTGCAGGGAGCGGTGCGTTCCACGGCGGCGGCAACCGGCCGGGCCGGCGCCGCGGGGACCAGGATCGGAGCCGAGGACGTGGTGGAGGCAGCGAGCGGGCCGGCCGAGCCTTCCGAGCCGGCCGAGGAGCCGGCCGAGGCGCTGGACCGTCCGCTGCCGGAGGGGGTGCGCCGGCGGGTGGTCGGTCTCGCCGCCGACGCGCTCGGCGGCATCCCGGCCGGGGAACTGCCGGCCTCGCTGCGCCAGTACGCCAAGTTCACGCCGGCCCGGCGGGCCAAGTACGCGGCCACCGCGCTGGCCGCGGCGCTGGAGTCGGAGCCGGCCTTCCGGGTGCGGATAGCCGATCGCCTGCGGCTGGGACAGCCGGACCTGGTGAAGTCGCTGGAGTCCGGTGCGGTGCCCTCGGCCGCCGACCCGATGGACGTCGCCGCCGCCGCGTACCTGCTGCGCGCCGCCGGCTGGACCCGCCTGGTGGCCGACGCCGGCGAGGAGGCCGACCGGGCGGACGTCGAGGGCGCGGTGGCGGAGGCCGGGCGGCTGGTGGAGAAGCTGCAGGCGGAGCTGGCCGAGGCGCGGGCCGCGGCCCGCGCCGAGCAGGAGCGCCACCGGGCCGACGCCGAGGGGACCCGCCGGGAGATGGAGTCGCTGCGCAAGCGGCTGCGCTCGCTGGAGAGCGACACCCGCCGGGCGCAGGCGGAGAGCCGCAGGCTGGCGGGCGAGTTGGAGGCGGCCAGGACGGCGGGCACCGCCGAGCGCAGCGCCGCCGAGGGCGAGGCGCGCCGGCTGCGGCACCGGGTGACCGAGCTGGAGGCGGCGCTGGAGGCCGGCCGTCGCTCGGCCCGGGAGGGCCGCTCGGTCGAGGACATGCGGCTGCGGCTGCTGCTGGACACGGTGCTGCAGTCGGCCCAGGGGCTGCAGCGGGAGCTGGCCCTGCCGGTGGCGCAGATCCGCCCGGCGGACCTGGTGGAGGCGGTGAGCCCCGGTTCGGCGTCGCCCAACGACGTGGCCCGGCGGGGCCTGGCGGAGGACGACCCGGCGCTGCTCGACCAGTTGCTGGCGATCCCCCAGGTGCACCTGGTGGTGGACGGCTACAACGTCACCAAGACCGGCTATCCGACCCTGCCGCTGGAGCAGCAGCGGCTGCGCCTGCTGGGCGGGCTGGCGATGCTGGCGCAGCGCACCCAGGCGGAGGTCACCTGCGTGTTCGACGGGCAGGACTTGGACGTGCCGGTGATCATGGCGCCGCCGCGCGGGGTGCGGGTGCGGTTCAGCCGGACCGGGGAGACGGCGGACGAGCTGATCCGCCGGCTGGTGCGGGCCGAGCCGCAGGGGCGTCCGGTGGTGGTGGTCTCGGCGGACCGCGAGGTCGCCGACGGGGTCCGCAAGGCGGGCGCGCGGCCGGTCTCCTCGGTGCTGCTGCTGAACCGGTTGTCCCGGAGCTGACGTCGGTTCATTCGCCCTCGTCGGGCGTCGGAGTGGCCGGGATGTGTCGATCGCGTGAAACCAGGTCGGGCGGGCGGTTCGACGGGGGTGAGGGAGTGGCGCCGAGGCGCCGACTTCACTAGGGTCTGGCGTCAAACCTATTTTCCGGACTATCACTCCTGTGGGTTAGTCCAGCTGGAAGAAGGAGCTAGACCTTTGGCCTCCCACCGCCGTCCCAAGCAGCCGAGCCGTGCACGGGTCTCCGTGCTGACCGCTGCGGCAGCGACTGCGGTCGCCCTGTCGGCCCAGGTGAGCGCGCACGCCGCGCCCGCCCAGCCGAGCAAGGACGAGGTGAAGGCCCAGGTCGACAAGCTCCTCGAGGAGCAGGAGCAGGCGGCCGAGAAGTACAACGGCGCCAAGGAGCGGGCCGACCAGCTGCACAAGCAGGCCGACCAGCTGCAGGACCAGGTCGCCCGCAGCCAGGCGCAGATGACCGAGCTGGCCTCCGGGCTGTCCGCGGTCGCCGCCGACGAGTACCGCTCCGGCGGTGTCGACCCGTCGATGCAGCTGATGCTCTCCACCGACCCGGACAAGTACCTGGCGCAGGCGTCCAGCTTCGAGCAGGCCGCCAACACCCAGGCCGACACCCTCCGCTCCCTGAAGGACCAGCAGCGCCGGCTGGACCAGCAGAAGGAGGAGGCCGCCTCCGTGCTGGCCGAGCTGGACCGTTCGACCCAGGCGCTCAACGACGCCAAGAACGACGTCCAGGACAAGCTCAAGGAGGCCCAGAAGCTGCTGAGCAAGCTCAGCGCCTCGGACCGGGCCGCGATCCTGGGCGGCGGCGGCACCGCCTCCCGCAGCGACTCCCGCTACGACCTGAGCAACCTCCCGCAGCCCGGCGGCTACGCCGGTGTCGCGGTGAGCGCCGCCATGGGCAAGCGCGGTTCCGCGTACGTCTGGGGCGCCACCGGCCCGAGCACCTTTGACTGCTCCGGCCTGATGGTCTGGGCGTACAAGCAGGCCGGCGTCTCGCTGCCGCGCACCTCGCAGGAGCAGGCCACGGTCGGCACCGCGGTGCCGCTGTCCGCCGCGCAGCCCGGTGACCTGGTGATCTACTACGGCGACCGCCACCACGTGGGCATGTACATCGGCAACGGCCTGGTGGTCCACGCGCCGCGCACCGGTGACGTGGTCAAGGTGATGCCCGTGGACACCCTCCCGATCAGCACCATCCGCCGCGTCTGACGGTCCTGACGGACCGTCGCCCCACCCGGACGGGCCGAGATCCCACTGTGATCTCGGACACGTCCGGGTGCCGTGTTTTCGGGTGTTTTCCGGGAAATGGCCGACCTGTCGGTCACGACGTGATCACACTCGGTCATATGTGAAATTGAAATTGAGACTCTTTCAGAATTTTTTCTGACAAGGATTTGAACCGATCACGGTTGGGTTACTAGGGTCTTGCTTCGACCGCCGTACTGTCGACCGCCCAGCCCGGGTGGCGGCGGTGGTCGCCGCCGAGTCCGCGACACAGCTGGGCAGTCCGACTGCCTACGGGGAAGCCCCTGCGGGGAACGCTGTCGAACGGAGCCGGGGAACCACGTTCCCTCCGGGGTGAATCGGCGCCAGGACGGCCGCGTAAGCGGCTGGGGAGGCGTCGTAGGGCAGCTCTTCGGCCCGAACCCGTCAGCTCACCTGGTAGGCGGTGTGAGGAGAAGGAGTCCGCCTTCGTGGCGTCCCACCGTCGTCCCAAGCCCGCCAGCCGTGCCCGCGTCTCGATCCTGACCGCAGCCGCCGCCACCGCGGTGGCCCTGTCCGCCCAGTCCGGCGCCCACGCCGACCCGGCGCCGACCAAGGACCAGGTCAAGCAGCAGGTCGACGCGCTCAACGAGCAGGCCGAGGTAAAGACCGAGGCGTACAACGCCGCCGTCGAGAAGCAGCAGACCCTGCAGAAGCAGGTCACCCAGATCCAGGACCAGGTCGCCCGCCAGCAGGCCCAGGTGACCACCGTTCAGGACAGCCTCGCCGGGATCGCCGCCGAGCAGTACCGCACGGGCGGCATCGACCCCACCGTGCAGCTGATGCTCTCCAGCAGCCCGGACTCGTTCCTCGGCCAGGCAGGTGCCCTCAACCAGGTCGGCTCGACCCAGGCCGACCTGCTGAAGTCCTTCAAGGACGAGCAGTCCAAGCTCGACCAGCAGCGCCAGGAGGCGGAGGGCAAGCTCGGCGAGCTCGACTCCACCACCAAGAGCCTGAAGGCCGACAAGGACGACATCCAGGCCAAGCTCGCCAAGGCGCAGGATCTGCTCAACACGCTGACCCAGCAGGAGCGCGACGCCCTCGCCGCCGCCGAGGCCAAGGCCGCCGCCGACTCCAAGGCGTCCGCCGAGCGGGCCTCCCGCGACGCGCCGCGGGCCAACCTGGCCAACCTGCCCGCGAGCTCGGGCTACGCCGCCGCGGCCGTGGCCGCCGCCGAGTCCAAGCTCGGCAGCTGGTACTCCTACGGCGCGACCGGCCCGTCCACCTTCGACTGCTCCGGTCTGATGCAGTGGGCGTACGGCCAGGCGGGTGTCTCGATCCCGCGCACCTCGCAGGCCCAGGCGGGCGCCGGCACCAGCGTCGGCACCGACATCGCCAACGCCAAGCCCGGTGACCTGATCATCTACTACGGCGACCAGCACCACGTCGGCATGTACGTCGGCAACGGTCAGATCATCCACGCGCCGCACACCGGCGCCCAGGTCCGCTACGAGTCGGCGACCGCCATGCCGATCAGCCGGATCGTCCGCGTCTGACGACGGCTCGCCCGAGGGCCCGGTACTCCCGTGGAGTGCCGGGCCCTTGGCGTACGGCCGGACGGATGTCCGATTAGGGGTCAAATATTCGTGACTGGAGGGGTTTGGACTAGATAAGGGCGACTCGCTAGCCTCTGGCCCATGTCACTGCACCGACCCCACCTGCCGGGCGTCCAGCGGCTGGCCCGTGCCCTGGCCCTCACCGCCGCGGCCACCAGCGCCATCGGCGTGACGGTCACCGCGGCCCACGCCGAGCCGACCAGCAGGAAGGACGTCAAGGCCCAGGTCGACCAGCTCTACGACGAGGCCGAGCGGGCCTCGGAGAAGTACAACGCGGCCCGGGAGCTCCAGCGCACCCTGCAGTCCGAGACCACCGCACTGCAGGACCAGGTCGCCGCCGGACAGGACGAGCTCAACCGGCTCCGCCAGGACCTGTCCGCGGTCGCCGCCGCCCAGTACCGGGCCGGCGGGATCGACCCCACCGTCCGGCTGATGCTCGACTCCGACCCGGACGGCTACCTTGCCGGCGTCCGCTCGCTCGACCAGGCGACCGACCGGCAGAACGAGACCCTCCGGCAGGTCCTCGACCGCCAGCGCCGGCTCGACCAGCGCCGCGACGAGGCCGCCGCCAAGCTGACCGAGCTGGACCGGGTGAGGCAGACCCTCGCCGACTCCAAGGACGACGTCCGCCAGCGGCTGGCCACGGCCCAGCGGCTGCTCAACAGCCTCCCCTCGGCGGAGCGGGCCAGGATGGCCGCCGACGACGCCCGCGAGGCCGAGCGGCGCGCCACCCGCGGCACCGACCGCCTCGACCTCGGCGACCAGCCGCCCTCCTCGGACCGCGCCGCGGCCGCCCTGGCCGCCGCGATCAGCCGGATCGGCTCCCCGTACGTGTACGGCTCGACCGGCCCGCGCACGTTCGACTGCTCCGGTCTGATGTACTGGAGCTGGCGGCAGGCCGGAGTGACCCTGCCGCGGACCTCGCAGGAGCAGGCCTCCGCCGGCCGGCGGATCCCCCTCTCCGAAGCACGACCGGGAGACCTGGTGATCTTCTACAGGGACATGCACCACGTCGGCATGTACGCCGGCGGGGGCGTGGTCGTGCACGCGCCGTACCCGGGAGCCCGGGTCCGCTACGAGAGCGTCAACGCCATGCCCGTCGCCGGGGTGGTGCGGGTCTGAGCCCCGACGAGCCCCTGGTCACCGACCGGCCCGCCGCCGACGTGCAGGCGGGCCGGTCCGTGCTGTCCCGCCGCGCCGCCCTGCTGCTGGCCGCCGGCGGGCTCGTCCAGCTCTCCCTGCCCGGGGCGGTCGCCGCCCCGCCGCGCCCCGCGCCGCCGGACGCCCCCGCGCCCGTCCGGCCCGCACTCGACGCCCTGCTCGCCGCCCGCGCCCGGGCCCTGCGGGCCGGCGACGCCACCGCCCTCGCGGCGACCTGCACCCCCGGCGCCGCGGCCGCGCAGACCGAGCTGCTGGCGCGGATCGCCGGCGTCCCGCTCGCCGAGCTCGGCTACCGGATCACCTCCTTCACCGAGCCCCCGCCCGGCGCCGATCGGCTGGTCGCCGCCGCCGAACTCGGCTACCGGCTGACCGGGACCGACGACTTCCCGGCCCTCTGCCAGCGGCGGCTGGAGTTCGACCGGACCGCCGACGGCCGGTGGCTGCTGGACACCGAGCAGCCGACCGGCTCGGTCGCCCTCTGGGACCTCGGCGCCGTCCACGCCACCGACGGCCGCAGCTGCCTGGTGCTCGGGCTCGCCGACCAGGCCACCCTCGGCGAGCTCGCCGCCCTCGGCGACCGGGCCGCCCCCGCCGTCGCCGAGGTGTGGGGGAACGGCCGGGGCGGGCGCCTGCTGCTGGAGCTGCCCGCCACCGAGGAACAGTTCGCCCGGCTGATGGACGTCCCCGCCGACACCTACAAGGGCATAGCAGCCGTCACCCTCGCCGTCTCCGGCGCGCCCCTGCACACCCCGGCCGACCGGATCCTGGTCAACCCCGACGCCTACCGCGAGCTGAGCCAGATCGGTCGCCGCGTCGTCGTCACCCACGAGGCCACCCACGTCGCCACCCGTGCCGACACCAAGGCCTGGACCCCGCTCTGGCTCTCCGAGGGCGTCGCCGACTGGACCGCCTACCGTGACTCCGGCCGCACCGCCCACCAGATCGCCCCCGAGCTGACCGCCGACGTCCGGACCGGCCGCATCCCGACCGCGCTGCCCGAGGACACCGCCTTCGCCGCCGGAGCGACCGGGATCGCGCAGGCGTACGAGATGGCGTGGCTCGCCTGCGACCTGATCGTGCGGCGCTACGGCGGGCAGGAGCGGCTGGTGGCGCTCTACCGTGCTGTCGGCGCCGCGGGGGCCGGGCAGCTGGAGCGGGCGTTCCGGACGGAGCTGGGCGTGGGAGTGGCGGAGTTCACCAAGCAATGGACCGGCGAGGTCGCCAAGCAGTTGGGGTGAACCACAGGGGCGCGGGGAACTGCGCGAGGCGGGAGACTGCCACCTGTGAGCCGCCCGCCTGCGGTGCACCCGCCCAGGGCGGCTGACAGGTCGGGGCCTCCCGCCTCGCGCAGTTCCCCGCGCCCCTGGTGCTACTCGAGTACGCCCGGGGTGGTGCAGGCCTCGGCGGCTGTGCGGGAGGCGTGTTCCATGGCGGTGTGCGGCGGCTCGCCCGCGAAGGTGGCGGCGAGGAAGCCGGACACGAAGGCGTCGCCCGCGCCGTTGGTGTCGATGATCGGGCGGCCCGGGTCGACGGCGGGGAAGTGGCGGACGGTGTCGTCCTCGCGGGTGAGCAGGTGGCTGCCGGCGGCGCCGTCGGTGGCGACCACCAGGCGGGCCCGCCCCTCGGCGAGGACGGCCCGCATCAGCTGCTCGTGGCGCCCCTCGCAGCCGGCCGCCGACAGGAACACCAGGTCCGAGTTGATCGCGTAGTGGCGGTGGTGCGGGTTGCGGCCGTCCCAGGCGTGCAGGTCGGTGGAGCAGGTCGGGCCGAGCCGGCGGATGTCCTCGTACAGGTGGCGGTTGACGCCGGTGATGGAGAGGTGGACGTGCCGGGCGCGCTCCAGGAAGGGGAGGTAGAACTCCCGTGGGAGGGCCAGGTCGGCGGGGTGGCGGCCGTCGTAGAAGGAGAAGCGGCGCCCCTGCCGGTCGACCAGGTTCACGCCGCGCGGGGTGCCGGCGGGGGAGAGCAGGTGGCTGAAGTCCAGGCCGTGCCGGCGGTAGGCGGCGAGGACCTGCTCGCCCTGCGGGTCGTCGCCGAGGAAGTCGATGAACTTGGTGCGCAGGCCGAGTCGGTGGCAGCCGACGGCGACGCCGGTGCCGGTGTGGCCGACGTGGTCGCGGACCGGTGGGACCCCGATCGAGTCGGAGGCCGGCAGTTCCAGCCGGTCGACCCGGACGATGGTGTCCACCCCGGCGCCGCCGACCACCAGGACGTCGTACGGGGATTCGGTGACGGGCATGCCGGAGATCGTGCCAGTGCCCGGCCGGGTGCTGCAAGAGTTTTCAGAAAGTTTCAGGACGCCTGGGTGGCCCGGCCGGCGGCGGTGCCGAGGTCGTCCAGCAGGGCCTGCTCGTAGGCGATGCCCGGGCGGACCGGGTAGTGGGACGGCGGGTCGGCGGGCGGCAGCACCACGGTCGGGGTGGCGTCCGGGCGGCGGGTGGAGCGCCACAGCCGGCGGCAGGAGACCAGGGTGGCGGCCAGCAGCAGCAGGTTGCGGGCGCTGAGCACGACCACGCCCCAGAACTGGCTCTTGTGCACCTGCCCGAACAGCATCGGGAACTCGAGCGTGGTGAACACGGTCGCGAGCAGGATCAGCACCGCCACCGGCCGCTGGCTGCTGCCGCGCACGGTCAGGCAGACCGCCGCCAGGCCGATCAGCCAGACCAGGTACTGCGGGCTGATCACCCGGCTGGTCACGGTGAAGATCAGCAGGGCGCACAGCGCCGCGTCGTACGTGGTGGACGCCTGCCAGCGGCCGGCCCGCAGCCGCCACAGCAGCAGCCAGCCGAAACCGGTCGCGGTCAGCGCGACCATCACCTTGGAGATCACCGGCACCCACGGGCCGAGCATCTCGACCGAGCCGTAGTTCATGGTCACCAGGCCGTTCCAGGAACCGGCCAGCCGGGCGAAGTGCAGCGGCAGGGCGCCGAGCGACTCGATCTCGATGCCGCGCTCGCTCTGGAACTTCAGGAACTCGAACGCGCCGTTCATGCCGGCGGTGAGCAGGAAGCCCAGCGCGGCGGCGGAGGCGGCGGCGGAGGTCCAGGCGCGGCGGGTACGGCGGCCGCGCGGGGTGCCGATCAGGGCCAGCAGCGGCCAGATCTTCAGCAGGCCGCCGAGGCCCAGCAGCAGGCCGCCGATCGACGGGCGGCGGACCACCGCGAGCAGTCCGCCGATCGCCAGCGCGGTCACGATGATGTCGTACCGGCAGTAGACCGTCGGCCCGAGCAGCGGGACGCCCACCACCCAGGTCCAGGCGCCCAGGAAGCTGCGGCCCTTGCGGGTGCCGGCCCGCATCAGCAGGGCCATCGCGGCGGCGTCGCAGATGCCGCACACGACGTAGAAGGAGACCAGGTACGACCAGGGCAGCATGCCCGGCAGCAGGATCACCAGGGCGGCGCCCGGCGGGTACTGCCAGGTCACGTCGTCCAGCGGGAAGGTGCCGGTGCGCAGCACCTCGTACCAGCCGTGGTAGATCACCGAGACGTCGGTGGTCACGTCAGTGTTGGAGATCCGCAGGAGCCCGACGACCAGCAGGACGATCAGCGTCCGGGTCGCCAGCCAGCCGCCCGTCAGCGCCCAGAGCGGCCCCCTCGTCGGGGTCGGCGCCGGCGCTGAGGAGAGCGCGAGGTGTGAGGTACTGCCGGATCGGCCGGCCGGGGCCAACTCCACAACGCTCCTTCGGTTCATCACGTACGCCGTTGGGCACCTAGTAGGACCGGCCCCGAGCTGAAACGGTTGCGTGGGCAGGCTTCGTTCCCGACACGCCCGGACGGTGACCTATCGTACGGATCACCGACCCGTACACCGAGCACCCCCCTACCGAGCGAGCCGCGGCTGATGCACAAGACCCTCATCGTCACCAACGACTTCCCGCCCCGGCCCGGTGGGATCCAGGCATTCGTCCACAATATGGCCCTGCGGCAGCCGGCCGGCTCCATTGTGGTGTACGCCTCGACCTGGCGGGACGGCACGGAGGTCGCCGCGTTCGACGCCGAGCAGCCGTTCCCGGTGATCCGGGACCGGACGAGGATGATGGTCCCCACCCCGAGGGTCACCCGGCGGGCGGCGGAGATCCTCCGGGCGGAGGGGTGCAGCTCGGTGTGGTTCGGTGCCGCCGCCCCGCTCGGCCTGATGGCCCCGCAGCTGCGCCGGGCCGGCGCCGACCGGCTGCTCGGCATGACCCACGGTCACGAGGCCGCCTGGGCCCAGCTGCCGGGCTCCCGGCAGCTGCTGCGCCGGATCGGCGCGGGCACCGACACCCTCACCTACCTGGGCGAGTACACCCGTTCGCGGATCGCCGCCGCGGTCGGCCCGGAGGCGGCCCGGCGGATGGTCCAGCTGCCGCCCGGGGTGGACGAGCAGACCTTCCGCCCGGACTCGGGCGGCGCCGAGGTCCGGGCCCGGCTGGGGCTGACCGACCGGCCGGTGGTGGTGTGCGTCTCCCGGCTGGTGCCGCGCAAGGGCCAGGACACCCTGATCAGGGCGATGCCGCAGATCCTCGCGGACGTGCCGGACGCGGTGCTGCTGATCGTCGGCGGCGGACCGTACCGGGCCGACCTGGAGAAGCTCGTGGACGCCACCGGTGTGCGCGGGTCGGTGGTGTTCACCGGCGCGGTGCCGTGGGAGGAGCTGCCCGCCCACTACGGCGCGGGCGACGTGTTCGCGATGCCCTGCCGCACCCGCCGCGGCGGACTGGACGTGGAGGGCCTCGGCATCGTCTACCTGGAGGCGTCCGCCACCGGCCTGCCGGTGGTCGCCGGCGACTCCGGCGGTGCGCCGGACGCCGTCCTGGAGGGCGAGACCGGCTTCGTGGTGCCCGGCCGCTCCCACGACGCCACCGCCGAACGGATCGTCCGGCTGCTCCGCGACGAGGCACTGCGCCGCCGGATGGGCGAGGCCGGTCGCCGCTGGGCCCACCGCTCCTGGCGCTGGGACATGCTCGCCGAACGCCTCACCGGCCTGCTCGCGGGCGCCTGACGCACCCTAGGGCAGGTTGGGGACGAGGAACCGGGCCGACTCCCACAGGGGGATTGCCCCTGCGGCGGCCAGGACCAGGGTCCGTACGACGAAGCCGGGAGTGAGAGCCCGGCTGGCCCTGGTCGGACGCTCGGGGTCGTAGCTGAGCTCCACCGGCCGGCCGGTCACGGCCGCGTCCGAGAGGCCCCAGACGGTCACCACCGAGTGGACGTCCTTCATCCGCCGGCCGTCGATGGTGGTGAAGGACATCTTGGAGAACTCCCAGAGGTGCCCGCCCTTGGTCCAGATCTTCACGTAGCCGGTCACCTCGCCGACCACGCCGATGCCCCGGCGGCGCAGCAGCCACATCGAGCGCAGGCGCCGCCCGACGCGCCAGAGCACGATGCCGCCGCCGAGCGCGAGCGGGCCGCCGCTGACCATGTCGTTCTGCGCCGTCGCCGGGTCGAGCGGGCTCACCTTCGCGAGCAGGTAGAGCAGCGTGCCGTACGCCAGCAGCAGGAAGCCGATCACCACCGCCCGCTGGACGAGCGGGTTGGCCTCCGCGGGCGGGAGCGCCTGCTCGCGCTCGACCCGGACCAGGGCGTGCCCGTCCTCCGCCGGCCGGACGCCCGCCAGGGCTGCGGTGAGCCGCTCCAGGAACGCCCGGGCGGCCCGCTCGTTGGCGGCGGCCAGCTCGAACGCCTCGCCCAGCCCGTGGACGGCGCCCGAGAGGTGGCCGGTCAGCTCGACCCGGACGCCCCCGTCCGAGGTGGCCGCTGCCGAGCGGACGGCCTGCACGGGGACCGTCCAGGTGGTGCGGCCGCGGACGATCCGCAGCCGGGAGCCGTCGAACCGGGTGGTCGCCCCCCGGCCGCTGATCACCAGTTCGGGTCTGTTCGTCGTACCGTCGGCCATGCGACGGGATGATATGGCGTCAGCTCCTGCGGCCGGGCCGGAATTTCGGCGCGGAGCGACCGGTGTCAGCGCTGGTAGATGGCCTCGACCTCGGTGGCGAAGTCCTTGAGGACGACGTTGCGCTTGAGCTTGAGCGAGGGCGTCAGGTGGCCGCTGGCCTCGGAGAAGACGGTGTCCAGCAGGCGGAACTTCTTCACCGCCTCGGCGTGCGAGACCGCCTGGTTGCCGTCGTCGACGGCGGACTGCAGGGCGGCCAGCAGGTCCGGGTCCTGGGCGAGCTCGGCGACGGTCGCGGTGGCGGGCTTGCCGTTGAGCTCCTTCCAGTGCGGGAAGAACTCCGGGTCGATGGTGATCAGGCAGCCGATGAACGGGCGGGCGTCGCCGACCACCATGACCTCGCCGACCAGGGCGTGGGCCCGGATCCGGTCCTCGATCACCGCGGGGGCGACGTTCTTGCCGCCTGCGGTGACGATGATCTCCTTCTTGCGGCCGGTGATGGTGAGGTAGCCCTCGTCGTCGAGCGTGCCGATGTCGCCGGTGGCGAACCAGCCGTCGCGCAGCGCCTCGGCGGTGGCGGCCGGGTTGTTCCAGTAGCCGGTGAAGATCTGCGGGCCCTTGAGCAGGACCTCGCCGTCCTCGGCGATTCTGATCGCGGAGCCGGGCACCGGCTGGCCGACGCTGCCGATCTTCGGCTTGTCGTTCGGGTTGAAGGCGGTGGCCGCGCAGGACTCGGTCAGGCCGTAGCCCTCCAGGACCTTGAAGCCGATGCCGCGGTAGAAGTGGCCGAGCCGCTCGCCGAGCGGGGCGCCGCCGGAGATGGCGGCCGAGCAGCGCCCGCCGAGGGCGGCCCGGAGCTTGCCGTAGACCAGCTTGTCGAAGACGGCGTGCTTGATCCGCAGGCCGAGCGGGGCGCCGCCGGCGTCCAGCGCGCGGCTGTAGGCGATCGCGGTGTCCGCGGCCTTGTCGAAGATCTTGCCCTTGCCGTCGGCCTGGGCCTTGGCGCGGGCGGTGTTGAAGACCTTCTCGAAGACCCGCGGCACGCCGAGGATCAGGGTCGGCCGGAAGGAGCCGAGCTCCTCGGTGACGTTCTTGATGTCCGAGACGTGGCCGAGCTTGATCGGCGCGATGGCGGCGGCGATCTCGGCGATCCGGCCGAGCACGTGGGCCAGCGGCAGGAAGAGCAGCACCGAGGACTCGCCGGTGCGGAACAGCTCCGGCATCCGGGCGACCACGTTGCCCAGTTCGGCGATGAAGTTGCCGTGGGTGAGCTGGCAGCCCTTCGGGCGGCCGGTGGTGCCGGAGGTGTAGACGATGGTGGCGAGCGAGTCCTCGGTCGGCACCGAGCGGCGCTCGGTCACGGTGGCGTCCGCGACCCCGGTGCCGGCCTGGATCAGCGCGGCGACGCCGCCGGCCTCGATCTGCCAGGTGTGCTTCAGCTCCGGCAGGTCGGCGCGGACCTCGGCGACCACGGCGGCGTGGGTGTCGGTCTCGGTGATCACGGCCAGCGCGCCGGAGTCGCCGAGGATCCACCGCACCTGCTCGGCGGAGGAGGTCTCGTACACCGGCACGGTGATCGCGCCGGCGCACCAGATCGCGAAGTCCAGCAGCGTCCACTCGTACCGGGTGCGCGACATCACGGCGACCCGGTCGCCCGGCTCGACGCCGGTGGCGATCAGGCCCTTGGCGACGGCGTGCACCTCGGCCAGGAACTGCACCGCGGTGAGGTCCTGCCAGCGGCCGTCGACCTTGCGGCTGAGCACGGCGGTGTCCGGGTGCCGCTCCGCGTTCTGGTGGATCAGGTCGGAGAGGTTACCGCCGCTCGGTACCTGGTAGAGGGCCGGAAGGCTGAACTCGAGCAAGACTGCTCCTCGTCTGCGACGCTGCGGGACGGCAGGACGTTACTGCCCGGTAGGTCGATTCGGCCAGAGGGGTCGGCTCCGGTGTTCTGAGCGTCACACCGCAGGTCAGATCGTGATTGTTCCGACTCGCACCTTACGACAGGGCAAACCTGACCCGCCGGTGGCCGCCCGGGCGGGCGATCTGCCGCCGCTCCGCCCGCGATAGCCTTCCCTGGGCGTACAGCAGAAGAAGACGCGGAGGGCCGCAATGGCGGAGCACACGAGGTCGAGCATCATCATCGACGCCACCCCGGCCGAGGTCATGGCGGTCATCGCCGACTTCGCCGCGTACCCGGAGTGGACCGGCGAGGTCAAGGAGATCGAGGTTCTGGAGACCGCCGACAACGGGCGCGCGGCCGAGGTCCGCCTGCTGCTGGACGCCGGCGCGATCCGCGACGAGCACGTGCTCGCCTACACCTGGGACGGCGACCGCGAGGTCAGCTGGACCCTGGTGAAGAGCCAGATGCTCCGCGCCCTGGACGGCTCCTACAGCCTGGGCGCCCTGAAGAGCGGTGGCACCGAGGTCACCTACCAGCTCGCCGTGGACGTCAAGATCCCGATGCTGGGCATGATCAAGCGCAAGGCCGAGAAGGTCATCATCGACCGGGCGCTGGCCGGGTTGAAGAAGCGCGTCGAGGGCTGACGGGGCCGGTGGTGACACGGACGATCCTGGTCAGCGGCGAAGCCTCGGCGACGGTCGCCGCCGCCACCGCCCTGCACCACGCCGGGCAGGGCCGGCGCACCCTGCTGCTGGCCGCGGACGACCCGCACCGCGCCGTCGACGCCCTGCTCGAGACCCGGCTCACCGCCGCACCCGCGCCCTGCGCCGAGCACCTGCGCGCCGCCCGGATCGACGAGCAGGCCGCCTTCCGGGACGCCCTGGCCGGCTACCGCGACCGGCTCGCGCCCGCCCTCGACCTGATCGGCGCCGAGCCGCTCGACCCCGAGGAGCTCACCCCGCTGCCCGGCACCCGACCGCTCGCCCTGCTGCGAGCCCTGCGCGAGGCCGACGCCGAGGTCCTGGTGGTGGCCGCCCCGCCGCCCGGCGACCTGCTCGCCGCGCTCGCCCTGCCCGAGCAGCTCGGCCGCTACCTCGCCCGGCTGCTGCCCGAGCAGCGCCAGGCCGCCCGGGCCCTGCGCCCGCTGCTGGCCGCGGTGGCCGGCGTCCCGATGCCGGCCGACTGGCTGTACGAGGCCCGGACCGCCGCCACCGCGGCGCTGACCGCCTCCCGCGCCGCCGTCGAGGCCCCCGGCACCACGGTCCGCCTGGTGGTCGACGCGGAGACCCACCGGCCGGACGAGCTGCGCCGGATCCGGGCCGGCCTCGCCCTGTACGGCCACCGCCTGGACGCCGTGGTCGCCCACCAGGCGCTGCCGCCGGCCGCCGCCGACTCGCCCGATCCCTGGCTGGCCGGCCTCGCCGCCCGCCAGCGCGACCGGCTCACCGCCCTGGCCGGCGAACTCGCCGAGGTGCCGCTGCTCACCTGCACCGCACCCGACCTGACCCTGGAGGGGATGGCGGCCGAGCTGTACGCGGCCGGCAGCCCGGCCGTCCCGCCGGCCCCCGAGGCGGTGGTCGAGGACCGGCTGGCCGAGGACGGCCTGCTGGTCTGGCGGCTGCCGCTGCCCGGCGCCGACCGCGGCGAGCTGGAGCTGGTCCGGCGCGGCGACGAACTGGTGGTCGGCGTCGGCGGATACCGCCGGATCCTGCCGCTGCCCTCCGCGCTGCGCCGCTGCACGGTCAGCGGCGCCGGGCTCGCGGACGGCGTGCTCGCGGTCCGCTTCGCGCCCGATCCCGACCTCTGGCCGCGCGCACTCCGGTAGCGTCACGGCTACCCGCGCGGTGTCGGCACGCCCGCCGCCGTGCCGCGGGCCCGGACGCACCCGCACGGCGCAGGCCGTACCACCGGTACCTCTGTACCTCCGTACCTCTGCACCTCTGCACCTCTGTCACCGAAGCCGTCCCGAGCGAGGGAGTCCCATGCCCGAGGAGAAGTCCGACCACCCCTTCGGGTCCGAGCTGGGCCCGCTGGTGGAGGAGGTCCGCAGGTTCGCCGTCGCGGTGGGCGGCAAGGCCCAGGAGATCGGCGGCCGGCTGCGCGAGAGCAACCCCGAGGTGTACGGACATCTCGCCGCCGCGGGCGGTGAACTGCTCGCCGCGTACCGGGCCGCGGTGGTCGGCCACGAGCGTCGCTGGTCCGGCTCCGGACACGCCGATGCCGAGCGCATCGACCTCGACGAGGCCTCCGACAAGTAGTGAACCCGCAGGTCAGCGCAGGTGACCATCAGGTGTGTTCGCGTCACTCAGCGAAGCGACTGATACGACTTCTGAAGGCATCAAACCCTGATCTCCGGGAAATGTCTTCGAATAATGTATGTCTTGGTGTGTACGTGGACCCTGTTGTGCAGGTAGCGTTCCGCTCAGCGGGAACGAGTGAATAGCTGAGGGACACATGGCTCTGACCATCGGCGTCGATGTCGGCGGCACGAAGATCGCGGCTGGCGTGGTCGACGAATCCGGCGAGATCCTGGCCAGGACCCGGGTACCCACCCCGGCCGACCCCCAGTGGGCGGTCGACGCGATCGCGCAGGCCGTACGCGAGCTCAAGGAGCTGTACCCGGACGTGGCCGGTGTGGGCGTGGGCGCCCCCGGGTTCGTCGACCGGGACCGCTCCACGGTGATCTTCGCGCCCAACATCGACTGGGAGAACGAGCCCCTCCAGCAGCGCATCGAGGAGCTCACCGGCCTCGGCACCGTGGTCGAGAACGACGCCAACTGCGCCGCCTGGGCGGAGTTCCGCTTCGGCGCGGCGGCGGACTACGAGGACATGGTGCTGATCACCGTCGGCACCGGCATCGGCGGCGGCATCGTCCTCGACGGCCGCCTGCACCGCGGCCGCTTCGGCGTGGCCGGCGAGATCGGCCACCTCAACATGGTCCCCGACGGCCTGCTGTGCGGCTGCGGCGGCCACGGCTGCTGGGAGCAGTACGGCTCCGGCCGCGCCCTGCGGCGCTACGGCCGCGAGAAGGCCGCACTCGACCCGATCGCCGGCAAGCGGATGCTGGAGCTCAACGACGGCGCCGCCGAGACCATCCGCGGCATCCACATCACCGAGGCCGCGGAGGAGGGTGACCCGCTCGCCCTGGAGTGCTACGCCGAACTCGCCGACTGGCTCGGCCGCGGCATGGCCGACCTGGCCGCGCTCTTCGACCCGGGCGTCTTCGTCCTCGGCGGCGGCGTCTCCGACTCCGGGCGGCTGCTGCTCGACCCCGTCCGCGACTGCTTCGAGAAGTACCTGACCGGCGGTTCGCACCGCCCCCGCGCCGAGGTGGTGCTCGCCTCGATGGGCTCCGCCGCCGGCATCTCCGGCGCGGGCGACCTCGCGCGGACCTGAGCGTCGCAGGCGCGGGGAGCCGTGGGTGCGCGCTCCCCGCGCCTCGACATGTCCGAACGCCCGTGGCTCCAACCCTCGTCGCCGAACAGCGCCTAGCATCGTCCCCGTGACGCTGCCTTCTTCCGGCGCGGAGCCGGACGGTGCCCGGCGGGTGCGGGTGCTCAGCTACAACGTCCGATCGCTGCGCGACGACCGGGACGCCCTGGTCCGGGTGGTCCGGGCCTGCGAGCCGGACCTGGTCTGCGTGCAGGAATCGCCGCGCTACTGGCGGCCGTTCAAGCAGGCGGCGTGGCTCGCCGGCGAGACCGGCACGGTGATCCTGGCCGGTGGCGGGCGGGTCGCCGCCGGTCCGCTGCTGCTCGGCCGACTGGGCGTCACCGTCCTCGAGGTGCGCGACCGGCTGCTGCCCAAGACCCGCGGCCTGCACGCCCGCGGCTTCGCCGGTGCGCTGGTGCGGATCGGCGACGCGGCGCCGTTCTCGGTGACCAGCTGCCACCTGAGCCTCGACCCCGACGAGCGGCTGCGCCAGTTCGCGCTGCTGCCGCAGCAGTTGCGTGCCGGCGAACATGGCGTGATCGCAGGGGACTTCAACGAGCACCCGGACGGCGCCGGCTGGCGGAGGCTGGCCCGCGCCTTCCAGGACGGCCACGCCACCGCGCCCTGGGGCGGCACCTACACCTCCGTGCCGGACAACCCGTACCAGCGGATCGACGCGGTCTTCGCCAGCCCCGGCATCGACGTGCTCGCCTGCGGGGTGCCGCACGGGCTGCCCGGGGTGGAGCCCGCCGACCTGCGGGCCGCCACCGACCACCTGCCCGTCCTCGCCGTGCTGCGGGTGCCCGCCGGATGAGCGGCGAACCGGCCCCGGCGGCGCAGGTCCCGTCGGAGGCGGAGTCGGAGGAGCACCGGGCGGGCTGGTTCGAGCTCTTCTTCGACCTGGTGTTCGTGGTGACGGTCGCCGTCCTCGCCCAGGGGCTGCACGGCAACCCGTCGGCCGCCGACTTCGGCACGTTCCTGGTGCTGTTCTTCCCGGCGTGGTGGGCGTGGGCCAACCTGATGGTCACGGTCAACGTGCTCGGCTCGGGGGTGCCCCGGATCCAGGCCATGCTGCTCGGCGCGATGCCCGGCCTCGGCCTGATGGCCGCCGCCGCACCGGACGGCCTCGGCAACCGGGCGTGGGCCTACGCGCTCGGCGCCGCCTGGGTCCGGCTGGTCTTCTTCGTCATCTGGTGGGGCCAGGTCCGGCGCCCGGACGAGGTGCTGCCGCAGTGGCGTCCGCTGCTGTACGGGCTGGTGCCGGCGCTGCTCTGGGCGGTCTCGGCGGTCGTCCCCGGGCCGGGGCGGTTCGTCCTGTGGGGAGCGGCGATGGCGCTGGAGGTCGCCCTGCTGGCGATCACCAGCGACCCGTCGGCGGTGCTGTACGAACAGCTGTCGGCGGAACACCTGGTGGAGCGGATCAGCCTGTTCGTGGTGATCGTGCTCGGCGAGAGCGTCTTCACCGTGGTCGCCACCCTCGCCGGGCACTTCGTCCGGGCCTCCGCGCTGGCCGCCCTGCTCGGCTTCGTGGTGGTCGCCGAACTGGCCATGGTGTTCTTCCTCTGGGGCACCACCGCCGCCGCCCGGGGCCTGGACCGGGCCCAGGCCGGCCGGGCCAACCGGGCGATCCGGGACACCGTGATGTACCTGCCGTTCGTCCTGATCGCCGGCATCACCGTGCTCTCCGGCGCCCTCGGCACCGCCGTCGCCGAGCCCGTCCACCACCTGCCGCCGGGTGCCCGCTGGGCGCTGTGCGGCGGTGTCCTCGCCTTCTACACCGCCAACGCCGCGATCGCGCTGCGCTACGGCGACCCGGTGCGGTCGGTGTTCGGCTGGTACGGGCCCTGCCTGCTGTTCGTCATCGTCGGCCTGGTCCCGGCCAGTGTGTGGCTGCCCGCCTGGGCGGCGGTGGGTGTCGCCGCCGCCGTCGTGCTGGCGATGGCCAAGCTCGCCAAGTACCGCATCCGCCGGGGCCTGCACTCGCTGCCCTGACGGAGAGTCTGCCTGACGGAGGGTCTGCCTGACGGGGAGGCAATGAACCAGCGAGCTCAGACCACCGCGCCGTCGTCCGGGTCGTGCGGCTCGTCCTCGTCGTTGCCCCGCATCCGGGCGACCAGGGTGGCGAAGCCGCCGAGGAAGGCGGTGACGCCGACCCAGGCCGGCCAGCCGGAGACCTCGCGCCAGACCAGGGCGTCGAACAGCAGCAGCGCCGGGCCGCCGAGCACGGCCAGCCAGGCGAACTTGGCGGTGGTGTCGGCGGGCGGAAGCGGCGGCGGCTCCGGCGGGACGAAGTGGCCCTCGTCCGGGTCCTCGGCGGCCTCGAAGTCGCGCGGGCCGGAGAGTCGCGGCCGCGGCTTGGGCGCGAAGTCGGCGAGGTCGGAGTCGACCGCGGGCCGGGTGCGCTCGTCCTGGGCGCGGACGTTCTCGATCTCCGGCCACTCGGGGTCGGTGAGGTCGACCGGGTCGTCGAACTGGGCGACCAGCGCCGCGAAGATCGCGTCCTGCTCCGCCTGGCTGCCGGCGGCCGGACGCCGCACCGGCGCCTCGGCGTCGCCGTCCGGCTCGCGGCTCGCGGTGTCGTCCCGGGGCAGCTCCTCGTCGCCGCCCGCCCTGCTGGTGTCGTTCAAAGCCGGCCCTTCAGCCCGAGTGGTTCTCGGCATCGACCGCGGCCGCCGGGGCGAGCCGCCGGACGAAGTCGAGGCTCGCCTCGAAGATCAGACCGGCGTCGTGGTCCAGCGTGGCCACGTGGTAGCTGCGCTCCAGGAGCAGCTCCGTCACATCGGTCGAGGATCCGGGCGAGCACCAGTGCCGAGTTGCCCGCCGAGACCACGTGGTCCTGCGGGCTGTGCAACAGCAGAACGGGTTGGACGACCTTCCCCATTCCCGCCTGGACGGTCTTCCACAGCCGGCTCAGCGACCAGGCGGCGTGCAGCGGCACCCGGTCGTAGCCGAGCTCGACCGAGCCCGGCTTCGCGATGTCGTTGGCGATCCCCGGCAGGCTCGGAACGAGGTGGCGCAGCACCGGCAAGAGCACACTCGCGGGGTTGTCCGAGCGGACGGACGGGTTGACGAGTGCCAGTCCGGCGACCAGGTCGCCGTGCTCGGCGGCCAGTCGCAGCGCCAGCGAACCGCCCATCGACAGCGCGAAGACGAAGACCTTCTCGCACTCGGCCGCCAGCTCCAGCAGTGCCCGCTCGGCCTCCGCGTACCAGTCCTCCCAGCGGGTGAGCTGGAGGTCCTGCCAGCGGGTGCCGTGGCCGGGCAGCCGCGGCACCGACACCGTCAGCCCGGCGTCCGCCAGATGCTCCGCCCAGGGGCGCATGGACTGCGGTGATCCGGTGAATCCGTGGACCAGCAGCACTCCGACCGGCCCGCCCCGACGGCGGTACGGCTCGGCACCCGGCAGCAGCGGCATCGGCGAAGCTCCTCGGCTCGGACGGGAGGGGAGCTGAATCGTCCCACGGGCCAGGTGGTCCGTACAGGGTTCGCGGCCCCGCCGGTGCGCAGGCCGGGTGGTGCTGGCATTAGGATCGACCGGTCGCATAACAGGAGGCCCGGGTTGTTCTACCGACTGATGAAGATGATCGTCGCACCGCTGCTTCGGATCTTCTTCCGGCCCTGGATGGAGGGTGAGGAGAACATCCCCGACGAGGGGCCGGCGATCCTCGCCAGCAACCACCTCTCCTTCTCGGACTCCTTCTTCCTCCCCGCGCTGCTCAAGCGCCGGGTCACCTTCATCGCGAAGGCCGAGTACTTCACCACCCCCGGCCTCAAGGGCCGGCTGACCGCGGCCTTCTTCAAGGGCGTCGGCCAGCTGCCGGTGGACCGCTCCGGCGCCCGCGGCGCGGGCGAGGCGGCGATCCGCAGCGGCATCGCGGTGATCGAGCGCGGCGAGCTGTTCGGCGTGTACCCCGAGGGCACCCGCTCGCCCGACGGCAAGCTCTACCGCGGCAAGGTCGGCGGTCTGGCCCGCGTCGCGCTGGCCACCGGCGCGCCGGTCATCCCGATCGCGATGATCGACACCGAGAAGGTGCAGCCGCCCGGCCAGGTGGTCCCCAACTTCGGCATCCGCCCCGGCATCCGGATCGGCCGCCCGCTGGACTTCTCCCGCTACCAGGGCATGGAGAACGACCGCTTCATCCTCCGCTCGGTCACCGACGAGGTGATGTACGAGATCATGCGGCTGTCCGGCCAGGAGTACGTCGACATCTACGCGACCGCCGCCAAGCGCCAGCTCACCGAGGACAAGAAGCGCGCCGACGCCGAGCGCAAGGCCCAGCACAAGGCGGAGAAGGCGGCCGAGAAGGCCGCGGCCGAGCAGCAGGCGGCGGAGCAGAAGGCCGCGGAACAGCAGGCTGCCGAGGAGAAGGCCGCCGAGGACAAGGCCGCTGCGGAGAAGTCCGCCGACGAGCAGGACGGGAAGGGCACCGACCGGTAGCGGCGGGCCGGACGACGGGGGGAGCAGCGATGTCGGTCGAGATGCCGCTCTGGCGCGCGATCTCCTACTTCCGGCTGCTCGCCCTGGCGTACGCGCTGCTCCGCTACTTCAACTCCTACCTGCAGTTCGACCACCCGGTGTCCGGCTGGATCTACTTCGGCGCGCTGGTGATCTGGACGCTGGCCACCACCCGGGCCTTCGCCGACCCCGAGCGGTGCACCTGGCCGGTGCTCGGCGTCGACCTGACCTTCGCCGTCTTCGGCATCGTGATGAGCGGGATCATCGACGACCCGGCGCGGGTGCACGCCGGCGTGCCGACCCTGCCGACGATCTGGGCCGCGGGCAGCGTCCTCGGCTTCGCCGGCAAGGGCGGCTGGAAGCCGGCGGTGTTCGCGGGGGCGGTGGTCGGCGCGGCCAACATCTTCGGGCACGGCGGCATCACCCCCGACAACATCCACAACATCGTGCTGCTGCTGGTGGCCGGCGGAGCCATCGGCCACGTCATCGAACTCGCCCGCGCCAGCGAGGCGGTGCTCACCCGGGCGCTCCAGGTGGAGGCCGCCACCCGGGAGCGCGAGCGGCTCTCCCGGGACATCCACGACGGGGTGCTGCAGGTCCTCGCCCTGGTCCACCGGCAGGAGGGCGACGCCGCCGAACTCGGCCGGCTGGCTGGCGAGCAGGAGCGTGCGCTGCGCGCCCTGATGGCCGGCGGACCCCTCCCGGAGCGGCCCGACGGGCCGACCGACCTGCGCCGGCTGGTCACCCCGCACGCCGACGAGCGGGTCACCGTCTCCGCCCCCGCGACGCCGGTCCTGCTGCCCGCCGGGGCGGCCGGCGAACTGGCGGCGGCGGTGGCAGCGGCCCTCGACAACGTCCGCCGGCACGCCGGGGACGGCGCCCGCGCCTGGATCCTCATCGAGGACGAGCCGGACGCCGTCACCGTCTCGATCCGCGACGACGGCCCGGGCTTCCCGGCCGGCCGCCTCGCCGAGGCGGAACAGGACGGGCGGCTCGGCGTCTCCCAGTCGATCCGCGGCCGGCTGCTCGACCTCGGCGGAACCGCCGAGCTGTACTCGGTGCCCGGCGAGGGCGCCGAGGTGGAACTGCGCGTCCCCCGCCCCAGGAAGGGATCCCATGACTGAGCAGGTGCGGGTGATGGTGGTCGACGACCACCCGATGTGGCGCGAGGGCGTCTCCCGCGACCTCGCCGAGGCCGGCTTCGCCGTGGTGGCCACCGCGGGGGACGGCGAGGAGGCGGTCCGCCGGGCCAACGCCTCGACCCCGCAGGTCGTGGTGCTCGACCTCAACCTGCCCGTGCTGCCCGGCGTGGACGCCTGCCGGCGGATCGTCACGGCCGACCCGACCGTGCGGGTGCTGGTGCTGTCCGCGAGCGGGGAGCACGCGGACGTGCTGGAGGCCGTGAAGTCCGGTGCCACCGGCTACCTGGTCAAGTCGGCCGGCCGCGAGGAGCTGATCGACGCCGTCCGCCGCACCGCCGTCGGCGACCCGGTCTTCACCCCGGGCCTGGCCGGGCTGGTCCTCGGCGAGTTCCGCCGGCTGGCCACCGAGCCGGCCACCCCCGCCGCCCCCGTGGCGCCGCAGCTCACCCCGCGGGAGACCGAGGTGCTGCGGCTGGTCGCCAAGGGCTTGTCGTACCGCCAGATCGCGGACCGGCTGGTGCTCTCGCACCGGACGGTGCAGAACCACGTCCAGAACACGCTGGGCAAGCTGCAACTGCACAACCGGGTCGAACTGGTGCGGTACGCGATCGAGCAGGGGCTCGACGAAGACCTGGGCTGACACCGCCCGGGGCCGCCCGTGCCGGTCGGCGGCCGCCGGGCCCGTATCCGATGAAACGTCACCTCGTTGGACCCATCTGTCGAGGTGACAAGTCGGTAGCGGTGAAGGGACGGCAATGCTTCAGGTGGCCATCGAGGACGTCCGGATCGACCCGGGTGACGTCTACGAGTGGAATCTGGTCTCCCCGGGCATGCGCAGCTCCCCGGGCGGGGGGCCGACGCGCCGGATCGCGGGCTACAACCAGGCCAAGCACTTCACGGTCGCCCAGCACGCCCAGAGCGTGAACGACCCGATCTCCTCCTACGTCGCCGGGACGTTCGAGCTGCCCGGCCCGGTCGACCTGGACGCGCTGGAGGCCGCGCTGCTGCACCTGGTGCGACGGCACGAGGTGCTGCGGGCCGTCTACCGCCCGCTGGTCGGCGACCTCTCCTGCGACGTCCTCGAACCGGACGAGCTGGCGCTCAAGCGGGTCGAGGTGGGGCGGCTCGGGACCGAGAGCGAGGTCCGGGCCCACCTGCACGAGACGTTCACCCGGGTGGACACCCTGTCCTGGCCGCTGATCGTGATGGGCGCCGTGGTGCGGGCGGAGTCGACCACGGTCTTCTTCTCCTGCGACCACCTGGTCACCGACGGCCTCTCCACGCCGATCGCGATCAACGACATCGCCACGGCCTACGAGGCGTTCCGCGCCGGCCGGGAGCCCGAACTGCCGGACACCGGCAGCTACCTGGAGTTCAGCCGCGAGCAGCGCCGGCGGAACCGGGCGATGCACGCCGACGACGAACGGCTGGACCACTGGCGGGAGTTCATCGACCGCAGCGGCAGCTTCTTCCCGCGCTTCCCGTTGGAGCTGGGGGTCGGCTCCGGCGGTCTGCACCCGCCGGTCAACGAGACCGAGGTGCTGCTGACCGACCGGCAGGTGGAGGAGCTGGACGCGGCCTGTCGGGCCGCCGGTGGGCGGCTGTTCATGGGCCTGCTGGCCGCCGTCGCGGTCGCGCTCCGGGACGAGGGCGGGCCGGAGGTGTACCGCGGGCTGATGCCGATCAACGAACGCGGCCGCGGCCCGTACGCCGAGGCCATGGGCTGGTTCATCAACACCATGCCGATCGAGTTCCCGGTGGCCCGGGGCACCGGCTTCGCCGAGCTGCTTGCCGACGTCGGCCGGGCGTACGCGACCGTGCAGGCCCACGTCGACGTGCACTTCGTGAAGGCCTGGCGACTGCTGGCCCCGGTGGAGTACTCGACCATCCGCTACTGGCCGTACGCGGTGAACTTCTTCTCCTACCTCGACTTCCGCCGGACGCCGGGGGCGGCCCACCACGAGGAGTGGCAGCCGCGGATGCACGTGTGGGTGTCACGCTGCAACGGCATCCTCTTCTGGCTGTACCGCAACGACAGCGGGCTGCACGTGAACTCCATCTACGTCGACACCCCCGAGGCCCGGCGGACCAAGGCCGGGCTGGTCGGCCGGCTGGGGCGGACCATGGAGGACTTCCTGCGGAGCGCGTCGGTCTGACCCGGCCGGCCTGACCCGCCGGCCGGGCGCGCGACGGACCCAGCCGCGCGCCCGGCCGGGCGGTCAGTTGCGGACGGGGGAGCGCAGCAGCTCGGCCACGATCTGCACGCCCTCGCGGGTGAGTACGGACTCGGGGTGGAACTGGAGCGTCGCGAAGCCGGGTCCGCGCAGCGCGTGGACGTCCCCGGTCAGCGCGTCGCGGGCGACCTCGACGCCGTCGGCGGTGAGCCGGGCGGCGGCGTCGTCGTCGCAGCGGGCGGTGAAGGTGTTGTAGAAGCCGACCGTCCGCCGGGTGCCGAACAGGTCGACGGTCTCCTGGGCGCCCTGGTACGGGACCGCCTTGCGGGCCAGCGGCAGGCCGAGCTCGGCCGAGACCAGCTGGTGGCTGAGGCAGACGGCGAGCAGCGGGGCGGTCCGGGAGCCGGAGCGGACGGCCGCCAGCGCGTCGGCGACGATCGGCCGCAGGACGGCCATCTTGGCGTCCGCCGGGTCGGCCGGGTCGCCGGGGCCGGGGCCGAGGACCAGCGGGCCGGTGTGGGCGGCGACCCGCTCGCGAAGCCCGGGGGCGTCGAAGCGCTCCACCGTCACCCGGTGGCCGAGCGAGGTCAGCAAGTGGGCCAGCATCGAGGTGAAGGTGTCCTCGCCGTCCACCACCAGGGTGTCCAGGCCGTCCACGGCCGTCGCCGGCTGCTGCATCCGCAGCCAGAACGGGGCGAGGTTGGCGCGGCGGGCGTCCAGGGCGGCCTGGACGCGGTGGTCGTCGGCCAGCCGCGGGCCGCCCTCGCGCGCGGTCCGGGCGGCGGGGGCGGGGCGGGCGCCGATCGCGGCGAGCACACCGGCGGCCTTGGCGTGGGTCTCGGCGACCTCGGAGTGCGGGTCGGAGTGGCGGACCAGGGTGGCGCCGACCCGGACCACCAGGTCGCCGGTGGCGGGGTCGATGTCGGCGGCCCGGATGCAGATCGGGGAGTCCAGCTGCTGGCCGCCGCTGGCGGAGCGGCCGATCAGGGCGAGCGCGCCGGAGTAGTAGCCGCGGCCGGTGCGCTCGTAGCGGCGGATCACCCGGGTGGCGTTCTGCACCGGGCTGCCGGTGACGGTGGCGGCGAACATCGTCTCGCGCAGCACGTCCCGCACGTCCAGCGAGGTGCGGCCGCGCAGCTCGTACTCGGTGTGCGCGAGGTGAGCCATCTCCTTCAGTCGCGGGCCGAGCACCTGGCCGCCGAGGTCGCCGACGGTGCACATCATCTTGAGCTCCTCGTCGACCACCATGGTGAGCTCCTCCAGCTCCTTGGGGTCGTGCAGGAAGTCGAGCAGCGAGTCGACGGTGGGGCCGCCGGCCGGATAGCGGTAGGTGCCGGAGATCGGGTTCATCACCACCGTCCCGCCGGACTGGCGGACGTGCACCTCCGGCGACGCGCCGACCAGCACCCGCTCCCCGGTGTGCACCAGGAAGGTCCAGTACGCGCCGCGCTCCTGGTCGAGCAGGCGCCGGAAGAGCGAGAGCGCGGTGGCGGAGGAGAACCCGTCGAGGGTGGCCCGGAAGTCCCGGCGGATGACGAAGTTGGCGCCCTCGCCGCGGCCGATCTCGTCCTCGATCACCCGGCGGACGATCCCGGCGTACTCCTCGTCGGTGATGTCGAAGGCGCCGCCGCTCAGCTCGACCGGGGCTAGGGGCAGCGCGGCCAGCACCTCGGCCAGCGGCAGCGCGTACTGCTCCTCGACCCGCAGGGCCTGGAGCGGGGTGCCGTCCTGGTGGGCGTCGAAACCGCGCTCGCGGATCTGCGCGTACGGGACCAGGGCGAGCAGGTCGTGCCGGGGACCGTCGGCGGGGACGCCGGAGCGCACCGGCAGGTCCGCCAGCGACGCGTGGGTGGCCACCTCGCCGATCAGCACCTCGACGGTGTCCGGCGCGAGCCGGGGGGCGCGGCGGTGCAGCAGGGCGAAGGCGGGGGCGCCGGGGGCGCTGAGACGCGCGAGCAGGGCGGCGGCGGAGCTGGTCACGGCTGCTGGATGTCCTTCCGGGAGGAGCTGCGGGATACCGCTTCCGGGAGGGCCGTCTTGCTCTCGATACGCCGACGGCCGCCCCGAGGGGCGGCCGGTCGTGTCGTCTAGGGACGCGCGTTCCGTGGGCCACCCATCGGGCTGGCCCACCACCAGGAGAAGGTGTGCGGCGCGTTCACGAGAACGACCATAGCCCATGCCCCGGCCCGGTGACGCCGATCACCCCGAATGTCCACGGGCCGTCTCACCCACCGAGCGGCTGCCGCAATTCGGTTGTCACACCCCGTAGCCTGGAGCCTGTGACCGTGATGAACCACTCCTGGCAGTCCCTGCCCGCGGCGCAGCAGCCTGAATGGCCGGACCAAGAGGCTCTGCGCAAGACCCTTGCGGACCTCGCCTCGTATCCGCCCCTCGTCTTCGCCGGCGAGTGCGACCAGCTGCGCGCCCGGCTCGGCGCCGTGGCCCGGGGTGAGGCCTTCCTGCTCCAGGGCGGCGACTGCGCCGAGGCCTTCGACGCCGTCTCGGCCGACCAGATCCGCAACAAGCTCAAGACCCTGCTCCAGATGGCGGCCGTGCTGACGTACGCCGCCTCGGTGCCGGTGGTCAAGGTGGGCCGGATCGCCGGGCAGTACTCCAAGCCGCGCTCCAAGTCGACCGAGACCCGGGACGGCGTGACGCTTCCGGTGTACCGCGGCGACTCGGTGAACGGCTTCGAGTTCACCCCGGAGTCCCGGATCCCGGACCCGGAGCGCCTGAAGCGGATGTACAACGCCTCCTCCGCGACGCTCAACCTGGTGCGCGCCTTCACCACCGGTGGCTACGCCGACCTGCGCCAGGTGCACGCCTGGAACCAGGACTTCGTGCGCAACTCGCCGGCCGGCCAGCGCTACGAGCAGCTCGCCCGCGAGATCGACCAGGCGCTGGCCTTCATGAACGCCTGCGGGGTGGCCCCGGAGGAGTTCAAGACCGTCGAGTTCTACTCCTCGCACGAGGCGCTGATCCTGGACTACGAGACCGCGCTGACCCGCGTGGACTCGCGCACCGGCGACCTGTACGACGTCTCCGGCCACATGGTCTGGATCGGCGAGCGGACCAGGCAGCTGGACCACGCGCACATCGAGTTCGCGTCGAAGATCCGCAACCCCATCGGGGTGAAGCTCGGCCCGACCACCACGGTCGACGAGGCGCTCACCCTGATCGACCGGCTCGACCCCGACCGCGACCCCGGCCGGCTCACCTTCATCACCCGGATGGGCGCGGGCAAGATCCGTGACCACCTGCCCACCCTGGTGGAGAAGGTCACCGCCTCCGGCGCCCAGGTCGTGTGGATCTGCGACCCGATGCACGGCAACACCTTCGAGGCCGCGTCCGGGCACAAGACCCGCAACTTCGACGACGTGCTCGACGAGGTCAAGGGCTTCTTCGAGGTGCACCGCGCGCTCGGCACCCACCCGGGCGGCATCCACGTGGAGCTGACCGGCGACGACGTCACCGAGTGCGTCGGCGGCGGCGACGAGGTGCTGGTCGACGATCTGCACCAGCGCTACGAGACGGCCTGCGACCCGCGGCTCAACCGCAGCCAGTCGCTGGACCTGGCGTTCCTGGTGGCGGAGATGTACCGCGGCCACTGAAGTGCCATACGGGTGTGACGAAGGCCCCTCCGTCCGATGGCGGAGGGGCCTTTGTGTTGCCCGGGTCGGCCGGTAAGGTAAGGCTCAGTAAACCGCACGACCCCGGGAGTGGCCGCGATGTTCGTCTGCATGTGCCATGCGGTCACCGAGGACCAGGTCAAGCGCGAGATCGACGGCGGGGCCGTCACGCCGCGCCAGATAGCCAAGGGCTGCAAGGCCGGCACCGACTGCGGATCGTGCGTGCGGCGGATCCAGGCACTGCTGGGGGAGCACGGCGCCCGCCCTTGTCCCACGGCTCGGCTGGCCGCCAAACTCGGGCTGGCTGAGCCGGAGACCGAGACGGACGTTCCGAAGGCGGCCTAGCCCTCCGGCTGCTCGATCAGCTGCGCCAGGTAGAGCGCCTCGCCGAGCTTCTCCAGCAGTTCCAGCTGGGTGTCCAGGTAGTCGATGTGGTGTTCCTCGTCGGCCAGGATGGCTTCGAAGATGTTGGCCGAGGTGACGTCGTTCTTGGCGCGCATCACCACGATGCCGCGGCGCAGCCGGTCGATCGCCTCGACCTCGATCTGGCGGTCGGCCTCGAACATCTCCTTGACCGTCTGGCCGATCCGGACGTGGAAGAGCCGCTGGTAGTTGGGCAGGCCGTCGAGGAAGAGGATCCGGTCGGTCAGCGTCTCGGCGTGCTTCATCTCGTCGAAGGACTCGTGCCGGGTGTACTTGGCGAGCTTGGTCCAGCCGTAGTTCTCCTGCATCTTGGCGTGCAGGAAGTACTGGTTGATGGCCGTGAGCTCGGCCGTCAGCTGCTCGTTGAGGAACTCGATGACCTCGGGGTCGCCCTTCATGGTGCGCCTTCCTGCCCGCTGGATCCGGATACGTCGCTTGAGCGAATCGTTGCACCGGTCGGGGCGGTACTTCCAGTAAGTTCACACTTACCCGCATGTGTGGCTGATTGTCCGATTGGCGCCTTGTCGGGGGCTTCGGGGGCGAACGAGGGGCGCGCGCTGCGCAGTGCCCGCCGTCTGTCACCATGGAGCCATGGGTCAGCACGATCGCGAACAGCCTCAGCCGTCTGACCCGAGGCTCCCTCCCGGGCAGCGGCCGCAGCGCGGCTGGCCGGTGCTGCACTACGGTCCGGTGCCCCGCTTCAAGCCGCAGAGCTGGGACTTCCAGGTGTTCGGGGCGACCGCCTCGGCGGAGAAGACCGTCTGGGACTTCCCGGCCTTCCGCGCCCTGCCGCGGGTCACCGTCCGCGGCGACTTCCACTGCGTGACCAAGTTCTCGATGCTCGGCAACGAGTGGGGCGGGGTGGCCGCCAAGACCGTCCTCGACCTGGTGCCGCCGGACCCCGGGGTCAC
This sequence comes from Kitasatospora cinereorecta, assembly GCF_024172095.1. Classification (GTDB taxonomy): domain Bacteria; phylum Actinomycetota; class Actinomycetes; order Streptomycetales; family Streptomycetaceae; genus Kitasatospora; species Kitasatospora cinereorecta. The sequence goes on from NZ_JAMZDX010000003.1 coordinate 1,408,779, forward strand.
CCACGTGATGGTCTGGGCCGAGTACGGGTACAGCGCCAATCTGCGGCTGGCCGACTTCGCCGACCCGTCCACGGTCTTCGCCACCCACCGCAACGGCGAGCCGCTCACCCTGGAGCACGGCTTCCCGGTCCGCCTGGTGGTGCCGCACCTGTACGCCTGGAAGGGCCCCAAGTGGGTCCGCGCGGTCGAGTACATGCGGGCCGACCGGCGCGGCTTCTGGGAGGAGCGCGGCTACCACAACCTGGCCGACCCGTGGTCGGAGCAGCGCTACTCGTACCAGGAGGAGCCCGGCGACGGGCCGCTGCGCTGATCGCGCCCGGTACGAGTGGCTAGAACAGGCTGAAGGTGATGGTGACGACCGTGCCCTGCGGGCGCGGCTGACCGGCCGCCGGGGCCTGGCCGACGACCTTGCCGGTGCCGAACAGGTTGAGCCCGCCGGTCTGCACCTTGAAGCCGGCGTCGGTGAGCGCCTTGGCCGCCTCGTCCTTGCCCAGCCCCACCACGTCCGGCACCGGGGTCATGCCCTTGCTGACCACCAGCGCGACGGCGGTGGTCGGGCTGACCGGGGTGCCCGGCGCCGGGGAGGTGGAGATCACCGAGCCCTTGGGGACGGTGTCACTGAAGTCCTCGCTGGTCGACCCCGGGGTCAGCCGGGCATCGGTGAGCGCCTTGCGGGCGTCGTCCAGGGTGCGGCCGGCCAGCGCCGGCACCCCGACCCGCTCCGGACCGCGGGAGAGCACGACGCGCACCGGGTCGCTCTTGCGGATCCGTGCGCCCACCCCGGGGTCGCTGGAGATCGCCTGCCCGGGCGGCACCGACTCGCTGAACTGCTGGCTGAAGGCGCCGCGCAGCCCGTGCTTGTCGAGGGTGGTCACCGCCTGCGCCTGGGTCTGGCCCAGCACGCTCGGCACCGTGGTGTACACCGCGCTGGACAGCGCGTAGGTGGCCCCGCCGATCAGCAGCAGCAGGACGGCCACCACCGATCCCCAGATCAGCGGCTTGCGCGAGCGAGGGCGGCGGGCGCGCCGGGGCGGCGGCGGGTCCTGCACCGGGCGGGTCGGCGGCAGCAGGTCCGGCGGGATGTCCAGCACGCTGGTGCGGTCCAGCGGGCGCTCGACCACCGCGGTGACCTCGCCGGTCCCGTACTGCGGGGTCGGCCGGGTGGAGGCGGGCGGCTCGGCGTCCAGCCGGTCCGGGGTGAGCGAGCGGCGGGCCCGCTGCAGGGCGGCCAGCAGCTCGACCGCGTCCCACGGCCGGGCCTGCGGGTCCCGGGCGGTCGCCGCGGCCACTATCGCGTCCAGCTCCGGGCCGACCGCGGGCGCGGTCGCCGACGGCGGCGGGACGTCCTCGTGCAGGTGCCGGTACATCACCTGCGCCGGGTTCTCCCCGGTGTGCGGCTTGGCGCCGGTCAGCATCTCGTACAGCAGGATGCCGGCCGCGTAGACGTCCACCCGCTGGTCGGTGGCGGCGTCCCGGCTGATCTGCTCCGGCGCCAGGTAGGAGACGGTGCCCAGCAGCGGGCCGGTGCTGGTGGTCACCCCGGTGTCGGCGGCGGAGAGCACCCGGACCAGGCCGAAGTCGGCGACCTTCACCATGCCGCCGTCGGTGATCAGCACGTTCTCCGGCTTCACGTCCCGGTGCACCAGGCCCGCCCGGTGGGCGGCGCCCAGCGCGGCCAGCACCGGCTCCAGGATGTCCAGCGCCGCCCGCACCGAGAGCGCGCCGCGGTCGCGGAGCACCTCGCGCAGCGTCCGGCCGGGCACGAACTCCATCGCCATGAAGACCGCGCGGCCGTCCGCGCCCTGGTCGAGCACGTTGACCACGTTCGGGTGGGCGAGGCGGGCCACCGCCTTGGCCTCCCGGATGAACCGCTCGGTGAAGCCCGGGTCGCCGGCCAGTGAAGGGTGCATCACCTTCAGTGCCACCACCCGGTCCAGCCGGGTGTCGGTGCCCCGGTAGACGGTGGACATGCCGCCCACGGCAATGCGCTGCTCCACCCGGTACCGCCCGTCCAGCAGGGCACCGATCAGCGGGTCGTCCAGCGTCATGTCCACCCGAGGAGTGTAGGGCTCAGAAGGCCGGGTGTTCGCGGGTGTCGAGGGCGGCGCGGCCCGCCATGGTGGAGGAGGCCTCCGCGTGGAAGCGGCGGGGGATCCGGCCGGCCCGGTGGGCGAGCCGGCCGGCCTCGACCGCGCGGCGCATCGCGTCGGCCATCAGCACCGGGTCCTGGGCGCGGGTCACGGCGGACGCCAGCATCACGGCGGAGCAGCCGAGTTCCATCGCCAGGGCGACGTCGGAGGCGGTCCCGGCGCCGGCGTCCAGGATCACCGGGACGCCCGCACTCTCCACGATCAGCTGGAAGTTGTGCGGGTTGCGGATGCCCAGGCCGGAGCCGATCGGCGAGCCCAGCGGCATGATCGCCGCGCAGCCGACGTCCTCCAGCTTCCGGGCCAGCACCGGGTCGTCGTTGGTGTACGGGAGGACCACGAAGCCGTCGTCGACCAGGGTCTCGGCGGCGTCCAGCAGCTCGATCGGGTCCGGCAGCAGGGTGCGCTCGTCGGCGATCACCTCCAGCTTGACCCAGTCGGTGCCCAGCGCCTCGCGGGCCAGCCGGGCGGTGAGCACCGCCTCGCCGGCGGTGAAGCAGCCGGCGGTGTTGGGCAGCACCCGGATGCCGTTGCGGGTGAGCACGTCCAGGACCGAGCCCTGGGTCGTGGCGTTCACCCGGCGCATCGCCACCGTGGTCAGCTCCGTGCCGGACAGCCGCAGGGCCTGCTCCAGCACATCCAGGCTGGGGGCGCCGCCGGTGCCCATGATCAGCCGCGAGGTGAAGGTGGTGTCGGCGATGGTGAAGAGGTCGTCGGCCATCGGTTCAGCCTCCCTGGACGGCGGTGAGGATCTCGACCCGGTCGCCGTCGGCGAGCGCGGTGGTCTGCCACGAACCGCGCGGCACCACGGCCTCGTTGAGGGCGGCGGCCACCCCGCCGGTGGCCCGGCTCAGTGCGGCGACCACGTCGGCGAGCGTGGTGGCGGCGGGCAGCTCGCGCGGCTCGCCGTTGACGGTGAGGGAGATCTGGTTCATGCGGAGACCTTGGTGGTGAAGCGGTCGGGGGAGAAGGCGGCGGCCAGGTCCGGCAGCGCACCGGTGGCCAGGTACTCGGCCAGCAGGTCGCCGGTCACCGGGGTGAGCAGCACGCCGTTGCGGTAGTGCCCGGTGGCGGCCACCAGCCCGGGCAGGGCGGTCGGGCCGAGCAGCGGAGCGTTGTCGGGGGAGCCGGGCCGCAGGCCCGCGTTGGTCTCGGCGAGCGGCAACTCGGTGATGCCGGGCACGAGTTCGTGGGCGTCCCGGAGCAGTTCCCAGACCCCGCCGGCGGTCACCGTGGTGTCGTACCCCTGCTCCTCGCTGGTCGCCCCGATCACCAGCTCGCCGTCCGCGCGCGGGACCAGGTAGATGTGCTGACCGCGCACCACCGCCCGGACGTTGCGGGAGAGGAACGGCCGGTACAGCGGCGGGATGTGCAGCCGCAGCACCTGCCCCTTCACCGGGCGGATCGCCGGCAGCACGCCCGCGGGCAGACCGGGCAGCAGATGGCTGCGGCACCCGGCGGCCAGCACCAGCCGCTCGCCCGTGACCGTCCCCCCGCCGTCCAGCCGGACGCCGCTCGCCCGGCCGTCGGTCACCAGCAGTTCGGCCGCCTCGGCCCGGTGGAACGTCACGCCGGTGCGCTCGCACGCCGCCACCAGCGCCGCGGCGAGCCGCCGCCCGTCCACCTGGTGATCGTCCGTCACGTGCAGGCCGCCCCGGACGCCGGGGGCCAGCATCGGCTCCAGCTTCCGGCACTCGCGGCCGCTCAGCCACTGCGAGTCCAGGCCCAGCCGCTGGTGGAAGGCGTGCAGCTCGCGCAGCTCCTCCCGGTCGTCGGCGTCCAGCGCGACCGCCAGCGTGCCGGTCTGCCGGTACCCGGTGTCCAGCCCGGTCAGAGCGGTCAGCTCGGCCGCGAAGTCGGCGTACCGCTCGTTGGACGCCATGCCCAGGCGCAGCAGGGGCTCCTCGCCGTACTGCAGTTCCGTCACCGGTGCCAGCATGCCCGCCGCCACCTGCGCCGCGCCGCCGCCGGGAGCCGGGTCGACCACCGCCACCGCCAACGAGCGCTGCGCGGCCCGCCAGGCGACCGCGAGGCCGATGATGCCGCCGCCGATCACCAGGACGTCCGTGTCGGTCCGTGCCAAGTCTCTTCTGCTCCCTTCGCCGGAATGACCCGGATCAGGTTCGGACGGTCGCAGGCCGCTCCAGCCCGCCTCTCAGCCCGGTGCGCCGGGCTCCCGTGATGTGAGGTGTGCACCCACCATAACGCCGGGTGCCGCCTCGGCCGAAGGCGCGTACGAGGGGTGGACAGCCCTCGATAGGGTGGGCCGCGTGGCTGAGCTGAACGGTACGGACAGGGTGGTCGTGGTCGGCGGCGGCATGGCGGGCGCGCAGGCCGCGCTCGGCCTGCGTCAGGGCGGCTGGCGGGGCGCCGTCACCCTGGTCGGCGACGAGCCGCACAGCCCGTACGACCGGCCGCCGCTCTCCAAGGACGTGCTCCTCGGCAAGTCCGACTCCACCGCCTTCGACATCGACTGGGACCACCTCGGCGTCGAACTCCTCCCCGGCCGCCGGGCCGTCGGCCTCCGCCCCGGTCTGCTGCAGCTCGACGGCTCCACCGAGCTGCCGTACGACGCCCTGGTGATCGCCACCGGCGCCGCGCCGCTCGCCCTGCCCGGCACCGAGGGCGCCCACCTGCTGCGCACCCTCGACGACGCCCTCGCCCTGCGCGCCCTGCTCACCCCCGGCAAGCGCCTCGTCCTGGTCGGCGCCGGCTGGATCGGCGCCGAGACCGCCACCGTCGCCCGGCAGCTCGGCTGCGAGGTCACCGTGGTCGAGGCCGGCCCCGCCCCGCTGCCCGGCGCCCTGCCCGCCGAACTCGGCGCGCTGATGGCCGCCTGGTACGCCGACGCCGGGATCGTCCTGCGCTGCGGCGCCGCCGTCGCGGGCCTCGAACCCGGCGCCGTCCTGCTCGCCGACGGCACCCGCCTCGACGCCGACGAGGTCGTCGTCGGCATCGGCGCCCGCCCCGCCACCGGCTGGCTCGCCGGCAGCGGCATCGACCTCGACCCCGGCGGCGCCGTCCTGGTCGACGAGCGGCTGCGGACCTCGCTCCCCGGCGTCTGGGCCGCCGGCGACTGCACCTCCTACCCCTCCGCCCGCTCCGGCACCCGGCTGACCGTCCAGCACTGGGACCACGCCCTGCAGTCCGGCAGCGCCGTCGCCGCCTCCATGCTCGGCTCCGACGCCCCGTACGACCCGGTGCCGTACTTCTGGTCCGAGCAGTTCGGACGCATGGTCCAGTACGCCGGGCGGCACACCGACGCCGACCGGCTGCTGTGGCGCGGCACCCCCGCGGACGCCGACTGGACCGTGCTGTGGCTGCGCTCCGACGTGCTGGTCGCCGCGCTGTCCGTGGACCGCCCGCGCGACCTCAACCAGGCCCGGCGGCTGATCGACCGCGCCACCCGGCTGGACCCGGCGCGGGCCGCCGACCCCGCCGTCCCGCTGAAGGCCGCCGCCGCGGACTGACCGGCGGAGGGGGCGAGGCCGGGGCGCGCGGACCCGCTCGGGAGGGGGCAATCTCGCGTCGGAGGGGCACGGGATGGCAGGCTGGTGCCGTGAGTGAGATCGATCCCAAGATTGACGCCCTGATTCCCGCCTGGATGTACCTCCCCGACATCTCCGAGCAGTGGGGAGTACTGGTCACCGAGGTCCGCACCATGGTGAAGACCGGCACCCTGCTGGCCGTCCGCCGCGGCGAGAACAAGTCGCTGCAGGTACCCGCCGACTTCATCGACACCGACGGCCCGGTCAAGCACCTGGTCGGCACCCTGACCGTGCTCCGCGACTGCGGCTTCTCCGACCAGGAGATCCTCGAGTGGATGTTCACCGAGGACCCGTCCCTGCCCGGCACCCCCATCCAGGCCCTCCGCGAGAACCGCGCCACCGAGGTCAAGCGCCGCGCCCAGGCCATGGCCCTGTGACCGCCCCCACCGACGGCCCCGACGCCCGCGCCGCACTCGCGGACGCCCGGCTCTACCTGTGCACCGACGCCCGCCGCGAGCAGGGCGACCTCCCCGAGTTCCTGGACGCCGTCCTCGCCGGCGGCGTGGACATCGTCCAGCTCCGCGACAAGAACCTCGAAGCCAAGCAGGAACTCGAATACCTGGAGATCTTCGCCGACGCCGCCCGCCGGCACGGCAAGCTCTTCGCCGTCAACGACCGCGCCGACGTCGCCCACGCCGCCCGGCCCCACGTGCTGCACCTCGGGCAGGACGACCTGCCGGTGCCCGCCGCGAGGGCGATCCTCGGGGACGACGTGATCATCGGCCGCTCCTGCCACGCCGAATCCGAAGTGGACGCCGCCATCGCCGAACCCGGCGTCGACTACTTCTGCACCGGCCCCGTCTGGCCCACCCCCACCAAGCCCGGCCGCCCCGCCCCCGGCCTCGGCCTCGTCACCCACGCCGCCAAGGCCGCCACCGACCGCCCCTGGTTCGCCATCGGCGGCATCGACCTCGACAACCTCGACGACGTCCTCGCCGCCGGGGCCACCCGCGTCGTCGTCGTCCGCGCCATCACCGCCGCCCCCGACCCGGGCGCCGCCGCAACCGCCTTCGCCGAGCGCCTCCGCAACTAGCTCCGCTTCAGGGGCTGGTGCATTGAGGGGCTCGGGGAACTGCGAGGCCGGCCCCGGGGGCGGGTTCGCCTCAATGGTGGGGCCGACCGGGGGTGGGGCTTCTGCCTGCGGAGGGCTCTACCTGAGCTGTCTCCCGTTTCGCGCAGTTCCCCGCGCCCCTGGCCTTGAGGGGCTTCCGGTTCGCGCAGTTCCCCGCGCCCCTGCTTTGAGGGGCTCAGTACTTGCGGACGGTGGCCGCGTCGGCGAGGGCGCGGAGGACGTCGCGGGTGGGCCCGGAGGCGAGGGGGGCGGCGTCGAGGGCGGCGAGGGACTGTCCCATGAGGTGGTCGATCCGCTGCTCGACGAGGTCGGCCGCGCCGCTGCGTTCGACCAGCGTGCGCAGGACGGCGACCTCGTCGGCGCCGAGGTCGGGCGCGCCGAGCCGCTCGTCGAGGTGGCGGGCGTCCGCGGCGGGCAGGCGCCGCATCGCGTGGGCGATCAGCAGCGTCCGCTTCCCCTCCCTCAGGTCGTCGCCGGCGGGCTTCCCGGTGACGGCGGGGTCGCCGAAGACGCCGAGCAGGTCGTCGCGGAGCTGGAACGCCTCGCCGAGCGGCAGGCCGAAGGCCGCGTACGCCTCGACGAGGTCGGGCCCGCCGCCGGCGAGCAGCGCGCCGACCTGGAGCGGCCGTTCGATGGTGTACTTCGCGGACTTGTAGTGCAGGACGGTCTGCGCCCGTTCCAGCGCGCCGTCGTCGGTGGAGTCGCCGGCCACCGGTTCGAGGACGTCGAGGTACTGACCGAGCATCACTTCGGTCCGCATCAGGTCGAACGCGGGCTTCGCGGCGCGCACGGCGGCGTCGTCGAGGCCGCTGGCCTGGAAGAGTTCGTCGCACCAGATGAGCAGCAGGTCGCCGAGCAGGACGGCGGCGGAGGCCCCGTACTGTTCGCGGTCGCCGCGCCAGCCGTTGCTCCGGTGGAGTGTTTCGAAGCGGCGGTGGACGGAGGGCAGGCCGCGGCGGGTGTCGCTGCGGTCCATCAGGTCGTCGTGGACGAGCGCGCTGGCCTGGAGGAGTTCGAGGGCGGCGGCGGCCCGTTCGATGCCGGGGCTGTCGGCGGCGCCGCCGGCGCCGCGCCAGCCCCAGTAGCAGAAGGCGGGCCGCAGGCGCTTGCCGCCGTCGAGCAGGAAGTCGCGCAGGGCGTCGGCGACCGGCCCGAGCTGGGGCGAGATGCCGGAGAGCAGTGCCTGCCGGCCGTCCATGAACGCGGCGAGCGCGGCGTTGATCCGCTCGCGGACGGCCTCCGCGTCGACGGGGTTGGCGGTGAGGCTACGGGGCGAGGGCACGGCGGACTCCGGATCGATCGGCTGACAGTCAGACTAACGAAGGACCACCCGTGGGCCGGAATCGCACTGGCGGGGACACCACCCGACCGGCCCATCACCGTCTCGTTCGGTGTCTCACTTGGTGGAACGGGTTTGTTTGCGGCCCTTCACCGACGGCTAACCTGCCACCATGGCACTCGGCATTCCCTCCACCAGAAGCGACCGCGCACAGACCGTGCGTGATCTGCTGGCGGCAGGCGACCGTTCGTTCTCCTTCGAGTTCATGCCTCCGCGCAGCGAGGAGGCCGAGCGCAAGCTCTGGGACGCGATCCGCCGGGTCGAGGCCCTGGACCCGAACTTCGTCTGCATGACGTACGGCGCCGGCGGCTCCTCGCGCGGCCGCACCGTCAACCTGGTCGGCCGGATCGCCACCGAGACCACGCTGACGCCGGTCGCCCACCTGACGGCCGTCGACCACTCGATCGCCGAGCTGCGCAACATCATCGGGCAGTACGCGGACGAGGGCGTGCGCAACGTCCTCGCGGTGCGGGGCGACCCGCCCGGCGACCCGATGGGGGAGTGGGTGCGCCACCCGCAGGGCGTCACCTACGCGTACGAGCTGGTCGAGCTGATCAAGAGCATCGGCGACTTCTGCGTGGGTGTCGCGGCGTTCCCGCAGATGCACCCGCGCTCGGAGAACTGGGACGACGACATCCGGCACTTCGTCCGGAAGTGCCGGGCGGGCGCCGACTACGCCATCACCCAGATGTTCTTCGAGGTCGAGGACTACCTGCGGCTGCGCGACCGGGTCGAGGCGGCGGGCTGTGCCACGCCGATCATCCCGGAGATCATGCCGGTCACCAACATCCGGCAGCTGGTCCGCTTCCCGCAGCTGTCCGGCTCCGAGTTCCCCGCGGACCTGCAGCGGCGCTTCGAGGCGGTCGCGGACGATCCGGCGGCGGTCCGGGCGATCGGCATCGAGCACGCCACCGCGATGGCCGAGCGGCTGCTCGCCGAGGGCGCGCCGGGCCTGCACTTCATCACGCTGAACCACTCCACGTCGACGCTGGAGATCTACCAGAACCTGGGCCTGCACAAGCGCTGACCCCACCCGGTTCCGCGCTGCGTGCCGCTGCGCGGAATGCGGTGCTGTTCGCCTGGAGGCGGTACAGTCGCCCGCAACCGTGCGGCGTGCTTCTGGAGGTAGCGGGATGGGCATCGGATACCTGCTCCTCTATGCCGCATTGGCGCTCGTCGCGCTCTGGCTGGTCGCCGAGCTGCTGCTGCAGAGCCGCGCCCCGCTGCACTGGCGGGCGGTCGCGCTCGGCGGATTCCTCTGCGTGGTCGCCGGGATGCAGCTGCAGTCGGTGATCGTGATCGGCCTCGGCGCGGCCGCGTTCGCCGTCGGCCAGGTCTTCGTCACCCTGTCGGTCAAGCGCGGGCAGCCCGTCGGCTGGTCGCTGCGCCGCCCCGACGGCAGCCTGCCGGGACCGCTCGCCCGCGTTCCGCTGCTGGCCGCCGCCACCGGCGGAGTGGCGGCCGCGACCGCGGTCGCGGCCGTTCCGCAGGTCGGCGAGGTCGGCCCGATCGAGGACGAGCAGCCGGCCGCCCCCTTCGCGTACGAGCAGCTCCAGGAGATCGGCGACGACGGCGTCTACGCCGAGGAGCCGTCCGCCCAGACCTACTACCAGCAGCCCGAGCAGCAGCAACAACAGGGCTACTACCAGCAGGGCTACGAGCAGCAGCAGTGGCAGCAGCAGCCCGTGTACGGCTACGACGCCTACGGCCAGCCGGTGTACCAGGACCCGTACGCGCAGCAGCAGTACCAGCAGCAGTACCAGGCCGCCGGCTGGACCGACCCGCAGGCCGCCCAGCAGCAGCAGTCGTGGGAGTACCAGCAGCAGTACCAGCAGGCGTACGGCTACCAGCAGCCGCAGACGTGGGACTACCAGCAGCAGTCCTGAGCCCCGCGGGGTGCAGGCCGTCAGGCCGGGCCGATCAGGCCGGCGGTGATGCACGCGGACATGCCGACGCGGGCGAGTCCGCCGCCGGGGTGGGCGTGGCCGCCGATCAGGTAGAGGCCCGGAGTGGGGGACTCGTTGGCCGGAGCGAGCGGTCCGCCGGCCAGTGACGGCGCGGGGACGTACGGCGTATGCCGGGTCTCGTGCCAGAGCAGCCGCTCCCGCAGGTCGACACCGTTCGCGGCGAGGTGCTCCAGCAGGTGCTCGGCGAAGCCGGCCGGGTCGACCGCGCCCGGGACGGTGACGGTCAGGGTCGCCGACTCGTGGTCCGCGTCCGGCACCAGCGCCGCATCGTCCGGCCGGAGCAGCTGGACGGTGGGCCGCTCGGGCAGGGCCCCGCGCCGCAGGGCGTCGAGCTCCCGCTCCCCGTCGGCCGCGTGCACCACGGTGCGGTGGACGGTCCCCTCCGGCCGAGCGCCGCGCAGCGCCAGCAGCACGGTGATACGGCCACCCGCCGGGGTGCCGGTCGGGCCTGCCTCGGGGGCCGCCCCGGGGTCCGCCGAGCTGAGCACGAGGTCCGCCGCGATCCGCTCCCCGCCCACCTCCACACCGCACACCCGGCCGTCCTCCACCACCGGCACCGCCGCGGCGCCGAAGCGGAACTCCACCCCGCGCAGCTCGCACCGCCGGTACACCGCGTCGGCGAGCGCCCGCAGGCCGCCCCGGACGTACCAGACGCCGAACGACTGCTCCATGTAGGGCAGGACGGTCGCGGCGGCGGGCGCGGCGGCCGGATCGAGGCTGTGCCGCAGCGCGTACTCGGTGAGCAGCGCGGTCAGCCCGGGGTGGCCGCCGAGTTCCCGGCGGGCGACGTCGGCCAGGGTGTGGCGGCCGGACGGCAGCCAGCGGGCCAGGCCGCGGCGGGCCGGGACGGGGTACGGGTCGGCCACCGGCTCGGCCGGACGCGGCTCCTCCAGCAGGGGCCTGCGGGTGGCCTCCCACACGGTGCGGCCCCGGTTGACGACCGCGCCCCAGCGCTCGCCGGCGCCGGCCCCGAACGCGGCGTCCAGGGCCCGGCCGACGCCGCCCCGGGAGGCGTTGGCCAGCACCACGTCGCTGCCGTCGGGGAACAGGTGGCGGCTCTCCGGATCGACCGGGGCGAGCTCGACCAGCTGCTCCAACGGCTCACGGCCGGTCTTCAGGGCGAGGTCGCGGTAGACCGCGGGCAGGGCCAGCAGGCCGGGGCCGGTGTCGAAGGCGAAGCCCTCGCGCTCGTACCGGCCGACCATGCCGCCGTAGGTGCCGGACGCCTCGCAGACCGTCACCCGGTGCCCGAGGGTGGCCAGCCGCGAGGCCGCGGCGAGCCCGCCCATTCCCGCGCCGATGATGACGATCCGTGCCATGGGCACCGATCCTAGGACCCGCTCAGCGCCGGTCCGTACCCGGCCTTGGTGGCGCGGCGCTCGCGGCGGCGCTGGAGGAAGCGGCGGATCCGGGAGAACGCGAACCAGACCAGCAGGACGCCGAGGGCGAGCAGGACGCCGGCGATCGAGGCGGCCACCCAGGGGTGGAAGATCGCCAGGGTGACCAGGCCGGCCACCGAGAGGTCCTCCAGCAGGCTGACCACGATGTTGGAGGCGGGCTCCGGCGAGGTGTTGACGGCCATCCGCAGGGACGCCTTGATGCCGTGGCTGACCAGGGCCGAGACGCCGCCGACCGCGCCGGCGGCGACCTCGCCGAGCGAGCCCGGGTCGTGGGCGGCCATCAGCGCGCCGACGGTGGCGCCGGCGATCGGGCGGATCACGGTGTGGATCACGTCCCAGACCGTGTCCACGTACGGGATCTTGTCGAACACCGCCTCGCAGAGGAACAGCACCCCGGCCGCGATCAGCACGTCGGTCCGCTCCAGCACCGGCGGCACCGTCTCGGCTCCGCCGAACCGGCCGAACAGGCCCAGCAGCAGCACCACGGCATAGGCGTTGATACCGCTGGCCCAGCCGCTGGTGAAGATCAGCGGGATGGCGTTCACCCCTGGCTCCCCTCCGCGAAGGCCGCCCGACTGCCGGACGGCCGCCGGCCTACGCTACCGCCCGCCGGGCACCGCCCCGGGCCCGGTGCGGACGGCCGCCGGACGGCGGAGCGGTCCGGGTACGGATGGTCCGGGTACGGGGTGATCCGAGCACGGGACGGACTGAGTACGGGTACTCAGACCGAGGATTGAGTACCCGAGCGGATAGCCCCCGGACCGCGGGGAGGGCACAGTGGTGGCCACGGACCGGCGAGTCGGAAGCCCGTCGGACCGGGACGCGCCCCGCGTCGGCCGGAGCCCGTGGGGGATCGACGGCCGCCAGCGGCGGCCGGGGCGCGGTCACCACGGTCGGAGGAGCAGCCTCCGCACCGCCGGCACGGGGCGGCGGAGCAGGGCTGCGGGGGACCGACCGGACCGGGGGGAGACCGGTTGCGCCGCGTGCGAGGGCGCCACCGGTGGACGTGGGGGCGACACCGCGCGACGGGGCCACGGGGGTACGTGGCCCGCCCGTCGCCGCGGTGTCGCCCGCCCCGTTTCCGGGGCCGGCGTCGGCACGGAGACCGGATTGTCAGTGGTGCCGTTCACGATGGTGGGGCACGGACCATCCGGGTCCGCGCACCCGCCTCGGAACGGGGGAGATCATGACGGCAGTCCGCCCTGAACAGCTCCCAGTGCCCGTACCAGTGCCCGTGCCCACGACCGTACCCGTGCCCGCCGCGCGCGACCGCGGCGCCGACGTCCACCCGGTGCTGCGCCGGGCCTCCGCCCCGCCGGCCGCGATCGACCTGCTCCGGCAGGCGCAGCGCACCCTGATCCAGGCCCGCGGCCTGGAGGATCCGCTGGAGCGGTACGCCACCGCGCACCTCGCCGCGCTGCGGACCACCGCAGCGGTGCTGGCCGTCCGCGGCCGGCCGGAGCGCAATCCGCGCCGTCGCCATGCCATCCGCAGTGCCTGGGAGCTGCTGCCGGAGGTCGCTCCCGAGCTCGTGGAGTGGGCGACGTACTTCGCCGCCGGCGCCCGCCGGCGGGCCGCCGCGGAGGCCGGGATCGCCGGCTCGGCCACCGCGCGGGACGCCGACGACCTGATCCGCAACACGGCCCTGTACCTGCGGATCGTGGAGCGGTTACTGGCGGTGCCGGGGCGCAGGTAGCGGCGGCGCAGCGGCGGCGCAGCGCCTGCGCGGTGCCTGCGCGGTGCCTGCTCTCAGCGGCTCGCCGATGCCCGTAAGGTGGACTCCGTTCGGCCGACACCCCTGTGCTGAGGAGTTCCGCCTTGTACCCGACGCGTCCCCGCAGTGCCCTGCGTACCGCTGTGGTGTGGGAGGTGGTGAAGGCGGCGCTGGAGCGGCGGTCCACCGAGGTGGGCCGTCCGGTGCTGGACGTGCTCGACACCGGCGGCGGCACCGGCAACTTCGCCGTGCCCGTGGCTCGGCTCGGCCACCGGGTGACCGTGGTCGACCCGAGCCCGGACGCGCTGTTCGCGCTGGAGCGCCGCGCCGCCGAGGCGGGCGTCACCGACCTGGTCAGGGCCGTCCAGGGCGACACCCAGACGCTGCCCGAGGTGGTCGAGGCCGCCTCGGTGGACGCCGTGCTCTGCCACGGGGTGCTGGAGGTCGTCGACGACCCGGCCGAGGCGCTGGCCAGCCTGACCGGCACGCTGCGCAAGGGCGGGCTGGTCAGCCTGCTCGCCGCCAACCGCAACGGCGCGGTGCTGGCCAGGGCGCTGTCCGGCCACTTCGCCGAGGCCCGCACCGTGCTGGACGCGCCGGACGGCCGTTGGGGAGCCGGCGACCCGATGCCGCGCCGCTTCACCGGCGAGGAGCTGACCGAGCTGGCCTCCGCGGCCGGTCTGCGGGTGACCTCGGTGCACGGCGTCCGGGTCTTCGCCGACCTGGTCCCCGGCGTGCTGGTGGACACCGAGCCCGGTGCCGTGGAGGCCCTGCTGAAGCTGGAGCTGGCCGCCGCCGAGCAGCCCGCTTTCCACGCCGTCGCCACCCAGCTCCACCTGCTGGCGGAACTCGACTGATCCGGCGGGTGCTTTCGGGCACTTGTGCCGCCGCTGCGGCGTTGGGAACCGTGCGGGCCGCGAGTGGAAGTGGCCCGAGCCACGCTGGATTGACCACGCCGAAGTCGGCCCTCGAACCGTATGATCTGGGTAAAGCCGGTAAGCATGACACCCAGACCCATGGGGCATATGGACCACACAGGGCCGAGCCAGGGGTGGTGGACCGGTCGCCCCGCGACCGACGAGTAGGAGGACTCCGTGCCGCTCTCGGAGCACGAGCAGCGACTGCTCGAGCAGATGGAGCGAGCGCTGTACGCCGAAGATCCCAAGTTCGCGTCGGCGCTCGAGGGAACCGGCCTGCGCACCTACACCCGTCGGAGGGTCTACCTGGCCGTCGCGGGGTTCGTGGCGGGCGTCGCTCTCCTGATGGGCGGCATGGTCGCCCAGCAGATCTGGGTGAGCGTGGTGGGGTTCGTGGTGATGCTGGGTTGCGCGGTCCTCGCCGTGACGGCGTGGAGGCGCGGTCCGGCAGGTCACGGATCGGGTCCGAGGCCAGCCTCGGCACCGCACCGCAAGACTGGAGTGATGGACCGCATGGAGCAGCGCTGGCAGCGCCGCCGGGACGAGCAGCAGGGCCTGTAAGCGGGTCCGACCGGAACGGAAGAGGGCGGGCAGTCGAACCGACTGCCCGCCCTCTGCGTTGCCCGGAACCTACCGGCCGTCGCGGCGCAGCCGTCGCAGGACCGTCTCGCGGGCCTTCGCCAGCCCGTCGGCCACCCGCTCCCTGGCCGCCATGGTGCGGTCGGCGATCCGCCACCACACCTGGACGGTGGAGGCCGGCAGCAGCACCGCGCGGATCCGCCCGAGCCGTCCCGCGTGGGCCCGCAGGCCGACCCGGGCGGTGCGGACGTCCGCCGCCAGCCGGGCCGGCGCGTCGGTGGTGCGGGCGTACAGCACTCGCTCGGTGGCCAGCGCGACCCGGCCGGCGGCCGCCTCGGACTCGGCGTCCAGCTCGGCGGCCTCGGCGAGGCGCCGGACGGTGTGCCGCGGGGTGCGGGCGTCGTCCGGCGGGATGCCGAGGTCCCAGGCGGAGTCGATCAGCTCCGCCCAGGCGGCCAGCACCTGGGCATCGCTGAGCTCGGCCCGCTCCGCACCGTCGGCGGCCTTCGCCGCGCCGGGCAGGTGCCGGCCGGGCCCGAGCCGCCGGCGGCGCAGCCGCGCCCGCCACAGCATCGGCGTGGTGAGCAGCAGCAGGACCAGCCCGATCAGCGACAGCACCGCCAGCACCTGCCAGTTCTCCCACCAGGCGTTGCCGGCGGCGGCGTGCTGGACGGCCAGCGAGTCGTCCGCGCAGTCGCCGATCTTGCGCTGCTGCGCGGTGCAGTGGGTGTCACCGCTCGCCGACGGCGAGGCGTTGTCACTGGCGCCCGCGCTCGGCTGCTGGCTGGAGGCGGCCGGCGACGGGGCGGTCTGGCTGCGGGTGTACGCGGGGACGACGCCCCGGCCCGGGGTCGGCTCGAACCGCAGCCAGCCCACGCCCTGGAAGTACAGCTCCGGCCAGGCGTGGAAGTTGGAGCTGCGGACGATCCGCGCCTTGCTGTCACCGGTGCCCGGGGTGAAGCCGATGGCCACCCGGGACGGGATGTGCAGCGAGCGGGCCATCGCCGCCATGGTGGCGGCGAAGTGCACGCAGAAGCCGTCCTTGTCCTGGAGGAACTTGGCGATGGCGTCCGGACCGGTGCGCGGTTCGACCTTGGTGCTGTACGTGAAGGCGCCGCTGGTGAAGTAGTCCTGCAGGGCCACGGCCTGCTCGTACTTGCTCTTCTTGCCCTTGGTCACGTCGGTCGCGGTCTGGGCGACCACCGGCGGCAGGTTCTCGGGCAGCTCCAGGTAGCGGTTGCTGACCGTGGCCGGGACGGCCGAGGCCGCGACCAGCTGGTCGAAGGTCGGCTGGACGGTGGCCGAGCCGACCGTGTACTGCAGGTTGTTGAGCTTCTGGCCCTGCGCGGAGAGCGTGCGGGCGGCCTTGTCGAAGCGCCAGTTGGTCAGCGGACCGACCTCGACCCAGTTGGCCGGGTAGGGCATCGGCAGCCAGGAGGTGGACAGCTTGTCGGAGAGCTTGACCGTGGTGCGCTCCGAGCCGGTGGCGACGGTCGGGGACAGGCCCTCGGGGAGCGGCAGCGGCGTCGGGACGGCGTCCAGCGACTGGTCGCCGATCGTCCACTCCTGACCGTTGAAGTCGCTCAGCGCGGCGACCCGCAGGTACTCCTCGCTGGCCTCGCCGGACTCGGTGGTGAAGCGCAACAGCTCGGTGTCGTCGTTGTTGCGCAGGTTGGCGGTGAGCGCCACCACCAGGTTGAGCGAGCGCTCGCCGCCGCCCGTCCCGCCGATGCCGGTGCCCGTCCCGCTGCCGCCGCCGAACCCGCCCACCAGGCCCAGCCCGGCGTGCGGCAGGAACGCGGGCAGCACCAGCGCGAACAGCAGCGCGATCACGCCGACCCGCTGGCCGCCGTGGGCCATCCCGGTGGAGGCCCGCCCGGTGCCGTGGAACACCCGGCCCCAGCGGGAGAGCCGGTCCTGGCCCTCGGTGTACAGCAGCCCCAGGTAGCCGACCGCGGCGAACAGGAACCACAGCCAGCTCCCGCCGGCCCCGCCGGACAGCCCGGTGCCCACCGAGTAGAGGGCGAGCAGCGGCAGGCCGGCCGCGGCCGCCCGCTTGTACGTCACGGCCAGCGCGTCCGCCAGCACGGCGACCACGGCGACCGCACTGATCACGATCAGCCGCAGGCCCGGAGTGCCGGGCGCCGGGATGGAGTACTGGCGGATGTCCTCGCCGCCGGTGCGCAGCAGTTCGCCGGCCGCCGCCAGCGCCCGGCCGCCCGGGAGCAGGCCGTACGCCATCGAGCCCTGCACCGACGTCAGCAGCAGCACGTACGCCACCGCGAGCAGTTGCAGCGGCACCACGAGGCCGCGCGGCAGCGGCAGCACCCGCAGGCCCGCGCCGATGCCGGCGGCCGCCGCGATCATCAGCAGCCCGTGCG
The DNA here is from genome assembly GCF_024172095.1 of Kitasatospora cinereorecta. Classification (GTDB taxonomy): domain Bacteria; phylum Actinomycetota; class Actinomycetes; order Streptomycetales; family Streptomycetaceae; genus Kitasatospora; species Kitasatospora cinereorecta. The sequence goes on from NZ_JAMZDX010000003.1 coordinate 1,425,843, forward strand.
GGATCAGCTGCATGGAGTCGTGGAACAGCGGCATCAGGCACAGCGCCGTCAGCGCGGTGGCCAGCGCCGCGCTCAGGGTCAACTTGGCCCTGGTGGTCACGGACCCACCTCGTCTCGGTAGGCGGCGGAGTTGTGAGTGGCGTCGGCGAGGCGCCACAGGGCGGGCAGCGCGTCGCCGACGCGGACCGGCAGCACCGTCCAGCCGGCCTCGCGCAGCCGCCGGACGTTCTGCTCCAGGACGGGGTCGGCCGACTCCGACATGATCCGCAGGCCCGCCCAGCCGGCGGTGTCCAGCAGCAGGGCGACGGCCCCGCCGGTACGGCGGCGCAGCCGGCCCAGGCGGACCGCCTGCTCCTCGTCCAGTGTGCCGAGGACGGCCACCAGCAGGCCCTCGCCGCCGAGCCGCAGCGCCTCCTCGGCGCGGGCCAGGCCGCCGCCGTCGGAGTGCTCGACCACGGCCAGGGTGTCCAGCAGCAGCCCGGCCGACTCGGCGACCGTGGAGGTGCCGGTGCCGGCCTCGGGGACGCTCACCCCGGTGTCGGTGAGCAGCCGGGTCTGGTACCCGCGCTCGATCAGGTGGACGCCGACCGAGGCGGCGCAGCTGACCGCCCACTCGAAGGAGGAGGCCGGGCCGCTGCCGCGGTGCGCGGTCTCGCGGGTGTCCAGCAGCACCGTGGCGCGGGCCTTCAGCGGCTGCTCCTCGCGGCGCACCATCAGCTCGCCGTAGCGGGCGGTGGACTTCCAGTGCACCCGGCGCAGGTCGTCGCCGTGCCGGTACTCGCGCGGGATCACGTCGTCGTCGCCGGCCAGCGCCAGCGTGTGCATGTTGGAATCGCCCTGGCCCGCCCACTCGCCCGGCAGCTTCACCGGGGGCAGGCTCTGGGTCTGCGGCACCACTGTGAGCAGGTCCGAGGCGGAGAACGAGCGGGTCAGCTCGCACATCCCGAACGGGTCGGAGAGCCGCAGCTGGAGCGGCCCCAGCTGGTAGCGGCCGCGCAGGTCCGAGCGGACCCGGTAGGAGACCTCCCGGAAGCCGCGCGGCTCGATCCGGTCCAGCACGAAGCGCGGGCGCGGCCCGAGCACGTACGGGACCCGGTCCTCGAGCAGCAGCAGACCGGTGGGCACCCGCGAGACGTTGTCCAGCCGCAGGTGGACCCGGGCCTCCTGGCCGGCCGCCGCCCGGTGCGGGGTGAGCCGGCGCCCACCCGCCACCCGGTAGCGGGTGCGCATCAGGAGCAGCGCGGAGGCCAGCGGCAGGGCCGCCAGCAGCACGCCGACCTGGAACAGCGCGTCCTGGCCGAAGACGTAGGCGCAGCCCGCCGCGGTCAGTCCCGCGGCCAGGAAGGAGCGGCCCCGGGTGGTCAGCCCGCGCAACCCTGCCCGGAGGCCGATGGGGCTGTCGGAGCGGGCCATCTCAGCGACCCTGCGGACGCGGGATCGGCAGCCGGGCCACCAGGTCGAGCACCACCTGCTCGGCGGTGCGGCGGCTCAGCTGGGTCTCCGAGGTGGGCAGCAGGCGGTGGGCCAGCACCGGGACGGCCAGCGACTGGATGTCGTCCGGCAGCACGTAGTCGCGGCCGTCCAGCGCGGCGTGCGCGCGGGCCGCACGGACCAGGTGCAGGGTGGCGCGCGGCGAGGCGCCCAGGCGCAGCTCCGGCGAGGTACGGGTGGAGGCCACCAGCTGCACCGCGTAGCGGCGCACCGGGTCCGACACGAACACCGTCTTCACCAGATCGATCAGCTTCAGCAGGTCGTGCGCGTGCGCCACCGGCTGCAGGTCGTCCAGCGGGTTGGCCGCGGAGTGCAGGTCGAGCATGGCGAACTCGGCCTCGGCGCTGGGGTAGCCGATCGACACCCGGGCCATGAAACGGTCCCGCTGCGCCTCCGGCAGGGCGTACGTGCCCTCCATCTCCACCGGGTTCTGGGTGGCGACCACCATGAACGGCGACGGCAGCTCGTAGCTGGTGCCGTCGATGGTGACCTGGCGCTCCTCCATCGACTCCAGCAGCGCCGACTGGGTCTTCGGCGACGCCCGGTTGATCTCGTCGCCGACCACGATCTGCGCGAAGATCGCGCCCGGGCGGAACTCGAAGTCGCGCCGGTGCTGGTCGAAGACGTTGGTGCCGGTCACGTCGGACGGCAGCAGGTCCGGGGTGAACTGGATCCGGCGGACGGTGCAGTCGACGGACCGGGCCAGCGCCTTGGCCAGCATGGTCTTGCCGACGCCCGGCACGTCCTCCAGCAGCAGATGGCCCTCGGCCAGCAGTACGGTCAGCGCGATCCGGACCGCCTCGGGCTTGCCCTCGATGACGCTCTCGACCGATGCCCGGACCCGGTCCACGATCGCCGCCAGCTCCGTGAGACCGACCGGCTCCCGCTGCGAGGCCCCCGCTGCCGCGCCCTGTCCGTTGTAGCTCGTCACCCTGTCCGCTCCCAAGTGCCTGTTCCCCGAACAATCAGGCGCATTCTTCCTTGTCGGAGGGCCGGAAGTCACTCGGCTGGGCGACACGCCCCACTTTGACGGTATCCCGGGTATCCGGGGACCACCCGCCTCGCGGCGCCCACCGGCGCCCCGGGATCCCGTCTTCCAGCTTCCAGGCTAAGTCGCTCAGGCGATCTCGCGGAGGAGGCCGGTGTGGACGTCGAAGACGAAGCCGCGGACGTCGTCGGTGTGCGGGAGGAAGGGGGAGGTGCGCACGCGCTGCATCGACTGGCGGACGTCGCCGTCCAGGTCGACGAAGGACTCGACGGCCCACTGCGGGCGCTGGCCGACCTCGAGTTCGAGCTCGCGGCGGAAGTCCTCGGTGAGGCCGAGCAGGCCGCAGCCGGTGTGGTGGATGAGCACCACCGAGCGGGTGCCGAGGGCGCGCTGGCTGATGGTGAGCGAGCGGATGGTGTCGTCGGTGACGACGCCGCCGGCGTTGCGGATGATGTGTGCGTCGCCGAGGTCCAGGCCGAGCGCGGCGAAGAGGTCGAGGCGGGCGTCCATGCAGGCCACGACGGTGACCTTCTGGACGGGGCGGGCGTCCATGCCGCCGTCCCGGAAGGTCTTGGCGTAGGTCCGGTTCGCCTCGACGAAGCGGTCGGTGATGGACGGCGGGGTGGTGGCAGCGGCAGTCGGCGTGGGCCGGTCAGGGGTCACTGTCATGGGGACGACGGTAATAGGATTTCCGCCGCCGCGGCACGGGCCCCGGAACCTTGATCGGCCGCTGTGACCGACGGCATAGCGGGGCCCCGCGGGGGCATCCGGCCGGATGGTGCGGGTTTGCCCCGGTCTGCCCGGCGCGGACGGTCGGCCGCACACCGCCGCCCCCGGGCCCCCGTCACCGGCCCGACCTGCGCAAACCCGTACCTCCGCCCGGGTGGTGCCCCGTCGCGGAGCGTTGACTGGCCGGAACCGGGCGATAGGCTGGCGGCGCAGTGGGGCGCGGTCCGCACGCACCCCGCGGCCTCCACCCGCTCCGTGGCCACCTGGCGCACCTTCCCCGGTGCCGGGCGGTCACTCCTTCCCCAGGCGAGCGGGCGGGGACCACGGGTGGCGTACGGACCGCCCGGCGCGGTGGAGGACAATGGGTCCTCGCCAACCGCACCGAGGAAGGGCCACGACCCGATGAGTACCGCAAGTCCGGCCCCTGCCCCGAAGCACGTCCCGGTGATGCTGCAGCGCTGTATGGACGCGCTGGCCCCGGCGATCTCCGCCCCCGGCGCGGTCGTGGTGGACGCGACCCTCGGCCTCGGCGGTCACAGCGAGGCCCTGCTCACCCAGTTCCCCGAGGTCCGGCTGGTCGCGGTGGACCGCGACCCGGCCGCCCTGAAGCTCTCCGGCGAGCGGCTGGCCCGCTTCGGCGAGCGCGCCACCCTGGTGCACGCCGTCTACGACGAGATCCCCCAGGTGCTGGACGACCTGGGCATCGCGCGGGTCCAGGGCGTGCTGTTCGACCTCGGCGTCTCCTCCATGCAGCTGGACGAGGCCGAACGCGGCTTCGCGTACGCCCAGGACGCGCCGCTGGACATGCGGATGGACCAGACCCGCGGCCTGAGCGCGGCCGAGGTGCTCAACACCTACAGCCACGGCGACCTGGCGCGGATCCTCAAGGTGTACGGCGAGGAGCGGTTCGCCGGGAAGATCGCCTCGGTGATCGTCCGCGAACGCGAGAAGGAACCGTTCACCACCAGCGCGCGTCTTGTCGAGCTGGTACGCAACGCCATCCCGGCCGCCACCCGGCGCACCGGCGGCAACCCGGCCAAGCGCACCTTCCAGGCCCTGCGGATCGAGGTCAACGGCGAGCTGGAGGTGCTGGACCGGGCCGTCCCGGGCGCGCTTTCGCGGCTCGCCGTGGGCGGGCGGATCGTGGTGATGTCCTACCAGTCCCTGGAGGACCGTCTGGTCAAGCAGTACCTTCAGGCCGGCGCCACCTCCACCGCCCCGCCCGGGCTGCCGTTCGTACCCGAGGAACTCCAGCCCTGGCTGAAGCTGCACACCCGCGGGGCCGAGCTGGCGACCGAGGCGGAGATCGAGGAGAACCGGCGCGCCGCGCCCGTGCGGCTGCGTGTGGCGGAGAGGATCAGGGAGACCCGGGGCTAGGTGAGGTCTACGGGGGAGGAAGAGGCGAGGGAGACTGCGGTGCCGGTGGCCGGCGAGAGGGCTCGGGGGGTTCTCCCCGGGCAGGGGGGAAAGGCCCGACTGAACACCCGGTTGGGGTCCGTACGGCCGCGGGGGCGTTCGGTTCGCGGGCGGACGCCGTTCGCGGTGCTGGTGGTGGTGCTGCTCTCGGCCGGCCTGCTCGGGCTGCTGATGCTCAACACCGCGCTCAACCAGGGCTCGATCAAGCTCGCCCGGCTGCAGAAGCAGACCACCGAGGCGACCGACCAGCAGCAGACCCTGCAGCACCAGATCGACCAGCAGTCCGCGCCGGACGCACTGGAGCGCCGGGCCCGCGAGCTCGGCATGGTGCCCGGCGGCGACCCGGCCTTCCTCGGCGACGACGGCAAGGTGCTCGGCACGCCGAAGGAGGCCCAGGACAGCCCGCCGGTCAAGCGCTCCGGCAACGAGCCCTGGCAGTCCCCGTCCGGCGGTCAGCCCTCGCCGGCCGCCTCGCCCACCGACCCCGGGGTGGAGCTGGCCCCGCTGCCGCCGGCCGGCGCGAGCCCGGCCGCGTCGGCCCCCGCGTCGGCCCCCGCGTCGGCTGGGGGCGGGCGATGAGCGAGCCCCGCAAACCCTCCCGGCCCGCCCGGCCGCAGCCCGCCAGGCCCGCCCGGCCGCGCGGCGAGCAGTCCCGCGGCGAGCAGTCCCGCTCCGACAGGCCCCGTACCGAGAAGTCCCGCAACGAGCAGCCGCGCCCCCGTACCCCGCGCCCGCGCACCCCGGAACCGCGCCGGGCCGGCGCCGCCGGGCCCGCGGCCCGCCGTCCGCAGCGGCCGCCGACCCGCCCGCAGGCGCGGTCGATCAAGCTGGCCGACCCGCGCCGCCGCCTGCGGCTGGTCTCGGTCTCGCTGGCCGCGGTCTTCGCGGTGTTCGCCGGCCGGCTGGTCCAGCTCCAGCTGCTGGACTCCGACGCGCTGGCCGCCGCGGCCGGCGCCAACAAGTACGTCCGGGCCACCCTGCCGGCCGAGCGCGGATCGATAACGGCCGCCAACGGCACCGTGCTCGCCACCAGCGTGGACGCGTACGACATCACCGCCGACCCGACCATGCTCACCCCCGAGGCGATGCACCTGGCGGACGCGCCCGAGCAGGCGGCCGCCCTGCTCGCGCCGATCCTCGGGCAGCCCAAGGAGAAGCTGGCCGCCGCCCTGCACCCCAACCCCAAGAACCCGAAGAGCCAGTACGCGCTGCTCTCGCCCCGGCAGAGCCCGGAGACCAAGGGCCGGATCGCCGACCTCAAGGCCTCGCTGGCCAAGCAGACCGACACCGCGGCCTGCCGCGCCCAGCGGGTGCAGCTCGGCGTGGCCGCCGACAAGGGCGGCCGGCAGTTCCTGGACGTCTCCTGCACCAACCCGCTGGCCGGGGTGTTCTGGGACGAGTCCACCCGGCGCAGCTACCCGGCCGGCGGGCTGGCCGCCAACCTGGTCGGCTTCGTCAACGCCGACGGGGTCGGCACCGGCGGGCTGGAACTGCAGTACCAGAAGGAGCTGGCGGGCGTGGCCGGCCGCTCCACCTACGCCTCGGCCGGCGGCCGGCGGGTGCCCACCGCGGGCGGCAGCCGGCAGGACCCGGTGCCCGGCTCCGACGTGCGGCTGACCATCGACCCGGACATCCAGTGGGCGGCCCAGCGGGCGATCACCGACCAGGTCGCCAACGCCGGTGCGGAGAAGGGCTACGTGATCGTCCAGGACGTGAAGACCGGTCAGGTCCTGGCCATGGCGACCTCGCCCGGCTTCGACCCCAACGACCTGTCCTCGGCCAAGCCCGAGCAGCTCGGCAACGCGGCCCTCCAGGACGCGTACGAGCCGGGCTCCACGGCCAAGCTGATGACCATGGCGGCGGTGCTGGACACCGGATCGGCCACCTGGGACACCCATGTGACCGTGCCCAACACCCTGCAGCGCTCCGACCGGGTCTTCCACGACGACGTCGACCACGAGACCTGGTACCTGACGCTGGCCGGCGTGCTCGCCAAGTCCTCCAACATCGGCACCATCGAGGCCGCCGAGCACCTGGGCGCGACCCAGGCCGACGCCAACAAGGTGCTGGGCGGCTACCTGCAGAAGTTCGGCATCGGCCAGCCGACCGGACTCGGCTTCCCCGGCGAGACCCGGGGCATCCTGGCCAAGCCGGAGGACTGGAAGGGCTCGCAGCAGTACACCATCCCGTTCGGCCAGGGCCTGTCGGTCAACGCGCTGCAGGCCACCTCGGTCTTCTCCACCATCGCCAACGGCGGCGTGCGGGTCGCCCCCGCGCTGGTGGCCGGCACCACCGGACCGGACGGGAAGTACACCCCGGCGCCGGCCGGCGCGCAGACCCGGGTGGTGACGGAACAGACCGCCAAGACGCTGACCGAGATGCTGGAGTCCGTCGTCACCGACGAGCAGGGCACCGGCAACAAGGCGCAGATCCCGGGCTACCGGGTGGCCGGAAAGACCGGCACCGCCAACCGGGTGGACCCGAAGACCGGCAAGTACTCCGGGTACACCGCCTCCTTCATCGGCTTCGCCCCGGCGGACCAGCCCCGGGTGACGGTCTCCTGCGTCATCCAGGACCCGGTCAACGGGCACTTCGGCGGCCAGCTGTGCGGCCCCGTGTTCAAGCAGGTGATGGAGTTCGCCCTCAAGACCCTGCAGGTCCCGCCGAGCGGCAGCGAGGCGCCGAACCTGCCCGTCGACTGGAAGCCCTGAGATGAGCACGACCCCCGAGAACGGCAAGGACGCGGCGGCACCCGATGTGAGCAGCGTCACGTCACGGAGGGGGCCGTTTGGCCCTGGGGGGGCTTCGGCCGATAGCCTTCCGGCCGTGCCGAAACCCGATCAAATCTCCGCGAGCCCGCCCCGCCCCGAGCGGGCCCCGGCGCTGCCGTTCGCCGAGGTCGTCCGCCTGCTGGGGCTGCCCGACGCCGAGGGCCCGCAGGTCACCGGCATCACCCACGACTCCCGGGCAGTGCGCCCTGGTGACGTGTACGTCGCCTTCCCCGGCGCCAATGTGCACGGCGCGAAGTTCGCCCCCGGCGCGGTCGCCGCGGGCGCGGTCGCGGTGCTCACCGACGCGGCCGGCGCCGAACTGGCCGCCGACTGCGGGGCCCCGCTGCTGGTGGTGGAGAGCCCGCGTGCGGTGATGGGCCAGCTGGCCGCCGCCGTGTACGGCGCGCCCAGCGAGCGGCTGCTGATGATCGGCCTGACCGGCACCAACGGCAAGACCACCACCTCGTACCTGGTCGAGGGCGGCCTGCGCGGCGCCGACCTGGTGCCCGGGGTGATCGGCACGGTCGAGATGCGGGTCGGCGACGAGCGGATCAAGAGCGAGCGCACCACGCCCGAGTCGACCGACCTGCACGCCGTCCTCGCGGTGATGCGCGAGCGCGGCGCGGACGCGGTGGCCATGGAGGTCTCCAGCCACGCCCTGGTCTACGGCCGGGTCGACGGGGTGCTGTACGACGTGGCGCTGTTCAACAACCTGACGCCCGAGCATCTCGACTTCCACCCGGACATGGAGGACTACTACCGGGCCAAGGCCCGGCTCTTCCAGCCCGACAAGGCCCGCCGCGGCGTGGCCAACCTGGACGACGCGTACGGCCGCCGGCTGGCCGGCGAGGCGCCCGTCCCGATGACCACCTTCTCCGCGAGCGGCCGGGCCGAGGCCGACTGGCGCGCCGTGGACGTGCAGCTCGGGCCGGCCGGCTCCACCTTCCGCGTGGTCGGCCCGGACGGCGCCGAGGCCGACGCCTCCGTGCCGCTGCCCGGCCCGTTCAACGTCTCCAACGCGCTCGGCGCGATCACCGCGCTGGTCACCGCCGGGGTCGCGCTGGAGGCCGCGGTGGCCGGCGTCGCCTCGGTGCCGGGCGTGCCCGGCCGCCTCGAGAAGGTCGACGCCGGGCAGCCGTACGTCGCCGTGGTCGACTACGCCCACAAGCCCGACGCGCTGGCCGCCGTGCTGGAGTCGCTCCGCGAGGTCACCAAGGGCCGGCTGCACGTGGTGGTCGGCTGCGGCGGCGACCGGGACCCGTACAAGCGCGGGCCGATGGGTGCGATCGCCGCCCGGCTCGCCGACACGGCGCTGCTGACCAGCGACAACCCGCGCTCGGAGGACCCGCTGGCGATCCTCGCCACCATGCTGACCGGCGCCGCCGGGGTGCCCGAGGAGGAGCGCGGCGAGGTGCTGGCCGTGCCCGACCGGGCCGAGGCGATCGCCCTCGCGGTGCGCCGCGCGCACGCGGGCGACACCGTCCTGGTGGCCGGCAAGGGCCACGAACTGGGCCAGTACGTGAAGGGCGAGGTCCGCCCGTTCGACGACCGCGAGGTGCTGCGCGAGGCCATCGCGCAGGCGCCTACGAGCCGCCCCGAGTCGAAGGGCGCGCCGGTGTCGAGAGTGACGAGCGACAAGCGAGATGGGGGCACCGCCCAGCCGTCAAGGCTGGGGGAGAGCGCCGGAGCGAGGAGCGTCGGCGCCGGGTCAGGAGCGGCCGGAGACGAGCGGGCGAGTAGCGGAGAGGTGGAGCAGCAGTGATCGCACTGACCCTGGGCGAGGCCGCGGCCGCCGTCGGCGGCACCCTGGACGGGGCCGCGGCGGACGCCGTGATCACCGGAGCGGTCGTCACCGACAACCGCCGGATCGAGCCCGGCGGCCTGTTCGTCTGCGTGCTCGGCGAGCGGGTGGACGGCCACGACTTCGCCGCCAAGGCTGTCGAGGACGGTGCGGTGGCGGTGCTGGCCACCCGCCCGGTCGGCGTGCCCGCCGTGATCGTGGACGACGTGGTGATCGCCCTCGGCCGGCTCGCCCGCGCCGTGGTGGAGAAGGCCGAGAAGGTCGAGATCGTGGCGCTCACCGGCTCGGCCGGCAAGACGTCCACCAAGGACCTGATCGCCCAGCTGCTGCAGCGTCGCGGCGAGACCGTCTTCCCGGCCGGCTCGCACAACAACGAGATCGGCCACCCGCTGACCGCGCTGAAGGTCACCCCGAGCACCCGCCACCTGGTGATGGAGATGGGCGCCCGGCACAAGGGCGACATCGAGTACCTGACCGGCATCACCCCGCCCACCGTCGGCCTGGTGCTCAACATCGGCACCGCGCACGTCGGCGAGTTCGGCTCCAAGGAGGCCATCGCGGTGGCCAAGGGCGAGCTGGTCGAGGCGCTGCCGGAGAGCGGGATCGCGGTGCTCAACGCCGACGACCCGCTGGTGCGCGCGATGGCCTCGCGGACCCGGGCCCGGGTGGTGCTGTTCGGCGAGAGCCCGGACGCACACGTACGGGCCACCGGAGTTCGCCTGGACGACACCGGACGGCCATCGTTCACGCTCACCACCCCAGCCGGTTCCGCGCCCGTACAGCTGCGCCTGTACGGTGAGCACCACGTCTCGAACGCCCTCGCCGCCGCCGCGGTGGCGGTGGAGCTCGGGATGCCCGTCGACGACGTCGCCGAAGCCCTCGGCGAGGCGGGTGCGCTGTCCCGCTGGCGCATGGAGGTCGTCGAACGGGCCGACGGTGTCACCGTCGTGAACGACGCCTACAACGCGAACCCGGACTCGATGCGGGCCGCGCTGCGGGCCCTCGCCACGATGGCCGGCCGCGGCCCGGAGCGCCGCCGCACCTGGGCGGTGCTCGGAGAGATGCGGGAGCTCGGCGAGGACAGCCTCGACGAGCACGACGCCATCGGGCGGCTCGCCGTCCGGCTCGACGTCACCAAGCTGGTGGCGGTCGGCGGACGCGAGGCGGCCCGGATGGAACTGGGTGCGAGGAACGAAGGTTCGTGGGGTGAGGAGTCGGTGCTGGTGTCCGACGCGGACGCGGCGATCGAGCTGCTGCGCAGTCAGGTGCGGCCGGGGGACGTGGTCCTGGTGAAGGCCTCCCGTTCGGTCGGTCTCGAAAGGGTCGCCGAGGCCCTGCTCGCGGACGGTGCTGCCGAGTGAAGCAGATCCTTTTCGCCGGCATGATCGGCCTGGTGCTCTCGCTGCTGGGCACGCCGGCCCTGATCAAGGTGCTCGCCCGGCACGGCTACGGCCAGTACATCCGCGACGACGGCCCCAAGGCGCACCACAGCAAGAAGGGCACGCCCACCATGGGCGGCATCGCCTTCATCCTGGCGACCCTGATCGCCTACTTCACGACCAAGGCGATAGTGGGCGAGTCGCCCACGATCTCCGGTCTGCTGGTGCTGTTCCTGACCGCGGGCCTGGGCCTGGTCGGCTTCCTGGACGACTACATCAAGGTGGTCAAGCGCCGCTCGCTGGGCCTGCGGGCCAAGGCCAAGCTGCTCGGCCAGTCCTTCGTGGCGCTCGCGTTCGCCGTGCTGGCCCTGCAGTTCGAGGACAGCCGCGGGCTCACGCCGGCGTCCACCAGCCTGTCGTTCGTGCGCGACTTCCAGTGGGCGGTCGGCCCGGTGCTGTTCGTCCTCTTCGCGTACTTCATGATCGCCGCGATGTCGAACGGCGTGAACCTGACGGACGGTCTGGACGGCCTCGCCACCGGCGCCTCGGTGATGGTCTTCGGCGCCTACACCTTCATCGGCGTGTGGGAGTACGGCCAGTCCTGCGCCTACGCGCTGAAGGCCACCTCCAGCTGCTACGACGTCCGCGACCCGCTGGACCTGGCCGTGGTGGCCGCCGCCCTGATGGGCTCCTGCTTCGGCTTCCTGTGGTGGAACACCTCGCCCGCCAAGATCTTCATGGGTGACACCGGCTCGCTCGCCCTCGGCGGCGCCCTGGCCGGCCTCGCCATCTGCTCCCGCACCGAACTCCTGCTGGCCCTGCTCGGCGGCCTGTTCGTGATCATCACCCTTTCGGTGATCATCCAGGTCGGCTCGTTCCGGATGACCGGCAAGCGCGTTTTCAAGATGGCGCCCCTCCAGCACCACTTCGAGCTCAAGGGCTGGAGCGAAGTCCTGATCGTGGTCCGCTTCTGGATCATCCAGGGTCTGTGCGTCGCCGTCGGACTCGGACTCTTCTACGCGGGATGGGTGACCGGATGACCCAGAACCCCGACTGGAGCGGCCTGCCGGTCGTGGTGGCCGGCCTCGGCCTGTCGGGAATCAGCGCCGCTCGCGTGCTGCACGGCCTCGGCGCCAGCGTCACCGTGGTGGACGGCGGCGACGGCGCCGGCCTGCGGGCCAGGGCCGCCGAGCTGGAGGCGCTCGGCGTGGCCGTCCGCCTCGGCGACGGCGCGACCCTGCCGGAGTCCACCCGGCTGATCGTCACCTCCCCGGGCTGGGCCCCGGACAGCCCGCTGTTCACCGCCGCCGAGCAGGCCGGCGTACCGGTCTGGGGCGACGTCGAACTCGCCTGGCGCCTGCGCCGCCCGCACCCGGAGACCGGCGAGCCCGCCCCCTGGCTGGCCGTCACCGGCACCAACGGCAAGACCACCACCGTCCAGATGCTCGCCTCGATCCTCACCGCCGCCGGCCGGCGCACCGCCGCCGTCGGCAACGTGGGCGTCTCGGTGCTGGACGCGGTGCTCGCCGAGGAGCCGTACGACGTGCTCGCGGTCGAACTCTCCAGCTACCAGCTGCACTGGGCGCCCTCGCTGCGCCCGCACTCGGCCGTGGTGCTCAACCTCGCCCCGGACCACCTCGACTGGCACGGCTCGATGGAGGCGTACGCCGCCGACAAGGGCCGGATCTACCAGGGCAACCAGGTCGCCTGCGTGTACAACCTGGCCGACCCGGCCACCGAGGCGCTGGTCCGCGAGGCCGACGTCGAGGAGGGCTGCCGGGCGATCGGCTTCGGCCTGGGCGCGCCCGCCGTCTCCAACTTCGGCGTGGTGGACGGGCTCCTGGTCGACCGGGCGTTCGTCGAGGACCGGGCCAAGAACGCCGCCGAGATCGGCGCCGTCTCCGACATCAACCCGCCCGCACCGCACAACGTCACCAACGCCCTGGCCGCCGCCGCGCTGGCCCGCGCGTACGGGGTGGACGCCAAGGCGGTGCGCGACGGGCTGCGCGCCTTCCGGCCGGACGCCCACCGGATCGCCGAGGTCGCCGTGGTCGGCGACGTCGCCTGGGTGGACGACTCCAAGGCCACCAACACCCACGCCGCCGCCGCCTCGCTGGCCGCCTACGAGCCGGTGGTGTGGATCGCCGGCGGGCTCGCCAAGGGCGCGACCTTCGACGAACTGGTGGCGGGCGCCGCCGACCGGCTGCGGGGCGCGGTGCTGATCGGCCAGGACCGCGATCTGATCCGCGCGGCGCTGGTGCGACACGCACCGGATGTCCCGGTGATCGAGGCCGCCGCGGGCCAGACTGGCGCCGAGGCGATGGCCGAGGTGGTCCGCGCGGCCGCCTCGCTCGCCCGACCCGGTGACACCGTCCTGCTGGCGCCGGCCTGCGCCTCGATGGACATGTTCACCAACTACGGCGAGCGCGGGGACATGTTCGCCGAGGCCGTACGACGACTTGTGAACTAGGGCATCCCGGGGGCGCGGGCAGCCGCGCGCGGCGGAAGGGCGCACACCGCGGCCGCCTCGCGTGGCTGCCCGCGCCCCTCGGGTTCACGCAACGAGGGGGAGCAGGGTGGCGGGAGAGGGTAAGGCGGGTACGGCCGCGCGGCCCGAGGAGCTGCAGCTGATCTCCGCGACCACCACCACCTTCAAGTCGGCCGGGCCGGTGGCGCGGGCGCGGGCGTTCCGGGAGCGGTTCGCCGACCTGCTGGGGCGGCCCCTGACGCCGTACTACCTGATCCTGGGCTCCACCCTGCTGCTGGTGGTGCTGGGCCTGGTGATGGTGTTCTCCGCGTCGCAGAACGTCGTGGTCGAGTACGGCCTGCCGATCACGTTCTTCTTCCGCAAGCAGCTGGTCGCCGCCATGCTCGGCGCCGCGCTGGCGGTGGTGCTGGCCAAGATGCCGGTCCGCCTGCACCGGACGATCGTCTACCCGCTGCTGTTCGGCGTGGTGGCGGCGCTGGTGCTGGTCGCCATCCCGGGCATCGGCACCAAGGTCAACGGCAACCGGAACTGGATCAGCCTCGGCTTCTTCCAGATCCAGCCCTCGGAGTTCGCCAAGCTGGCGCTGCTGCTGTGGGGCGCCGACCTGCTCGCCCGCAAGCAGCGGACCCACATGCTCGACCAGTGGAAGCACCTGCTGGTGCCGCTGGTGCCGGGCACCGTGGTGCTGATGATGCTGATCATGATCGGCGGCGACATGGGCACCACCATGGTGCTGGTCGCCATGCTGTTCGGGCTGCTGTGGATGGTCGGCGCGCCGCTGCGGCTGTTCGGCGCGACCCTGGGCATCGCGGTGGTGGCGTGCACCGCCCTGATCATCACGGTGCCGCACCGGCTCGACCGGCTGGGCTGCGTCGGGGTCACCAAGCCCGACCCCAACCTGAACTGCTTCCAGGCCCTGCACGGCCTCTACGCCTTCGCGGCCGGCGGCCCGTTCGGCTCCGGACTGGGCGCCGGCGTGGAGAAGTGGGGCCAGCTGCCCGAGGCGCAGACCGACTTCATCTTCGCCGCCACCGGCGAGGAGCTCGGTCTGGTGGGGACGCTGTCGGTGCTCGCCCTCTTCGCGGCACTAGGCTACGCGGGTATCCGAGTGGCCCTCGGCACGAAGGATCCCTTCGTCAGGTACGCGGCGGGCGCCGCCACCACGTGGATCATGGCTCAGGCCGTGGTCAACCTGGGATCGGCGCTCGGGCTCCTCCCCATCGCGGGAGTGCCCCTGCCGCTGTTCTCCTACGGCGGGTCCGCCATGCTGTCGGCCATGTGCGCCATCGGGGTACTGCTGTGCTTCGCCCGCAGCACCCCGGCGGCCAAGGCAGCCCTGGCTGCCCGGCCCCGTCGACTGCGGAGAGGGGCCAACGCCCGGCTCAGGCCCGTCCTGGCCCGGGTGCTGCCACGACGTAAAACCACAGTGCGCAGGGCCGGCGGGCCCAAGCGCAGGGAGCGGTGAATTTCGGTGCATGTCGTACTCGCCGGCGGCGGTACCGCCGGTCACATCGAGCCGGCCATGGCCCTCGCGGACGCGCTCCGCAGGCACGACCCGACCATCGGGATCACCGCCCTGGGCACCGAACGCGGCCTGGAGACCCGGCTGGTGCCGGAGCGCGGCTACGAGCTGGCACTGATCCCGGCCGTCCCGCTGCCGCGCAAGCCCACCCCCGAGCTGATCACCGTCCCGGGCCGGCTGCGCGGCACCGTGCGGGCCGCCCAGGACATCATCGAGCGGGTCAACGCCGACGCGGTGGTCGGCTTCGGCGGCTACGTCGCGATGCCCGCCTACCTGGCCGCCAAGCGCGCCGGGGTGCCGATCGTGGTCCACGAGGCCAACGCCCGGCCCGGCCTGGCCAACAAGATCGGCGCCCGGTACACCGACTTCGTCGCGGTCTCCACGCCCGACTCCAAGCTGCGCGACTCGCAGTACATCGGCATCCCGCTGCGCCGCACCATCGCCACCCTGGACCGCAACGCGGTCCGCCCGGAGGCCCGGCACTACTTCGGCCTCGACCAGCGGCTGCCCACCCTGCTGGTCTCCGGCGGCTCGCAGGGCGCCCGCCGGCTGAACGAGACGGTCCAGGCCATCGCGCCCCGGCTGCAGCAGTACGGGGTGCAGATCCTGCACGCGGTCGGCCCGAAGAACGAGCTGCCGCAGATCGACGACATCCCCGGGATGCCGCCGTACCGCGTGCTGCCGTACCTGGACCGGATGGACCTGGCCTACGCGGCGGCCGACATGATGCTCTGCCGGGCCGGCGCGATGACCGTCGCCGAGCTGGCCGCGGTCGGCCTGCCGGCCGCCTTCGTGCCGCTGCCGATCGGCAACGGTGAGCAGCGGCTGAACGCCCAGCCGATGGTGAAGGCGGGCGGCGGCCTGCTGGTGGACGACGCCGAGCTGACCCCGGACTGGGTGCTGCGCAACGTGCTGCCGGTGCTGACCGACCCGGGCCGGCTGTGGGACATGAGCCGGGCCGCCGCCGAGTTCGGCCGCCGGGACGCCGACGACCTGCTGGTGCGGATGGTCTACCAGGCCATCGAGGCAGCCCGCGGCGGCCGCCGGCGTGGCTGACCGCCCCGGGGACCGGGACCCGCTGGAGGAGTACGGGGAGGAGCAGCGCCCTCCCCGGCTCCGCCTGTCCCGGCGCGGCATGGCGGTGGTGACCGGCTTCGTCGCGCTGGTGGTGGGCACGCTCGGCTGGCTGGTGTTCTTCTCCTCGGCGCTGGAGGTGCGCGGGGTCGCCGTCCAGGGCCTGGACAGCGGGCGGCTCAGCCAGGACGAGGTGGCCGGCGCGCTCGGCCCGCTGAAGCACGGTCCGCTGGCCCGGGTCGACCTGGCCGAGGCGGAGCACCGGGTGTCCGCCGTGCCGCGGGTGGCCAAGGTCGAGGTGTGGCGCGGCTGGCCGCACACGCTGCGGGTGAAGGTGACCGAGCGCAGGCCGGTCGCCGCGATCCACACCGACGACGGGAAGTTCGTCCAGGTCGACGCGGGCGGTGTCGAATTCGCCACCGAGGAAAAGCCGCCGGACGGCGTGCCGGTGGTGGAGCTTCAGCTCGGTCAGCCTGCGAACGACGCGCTGCCGGTGTTCGACCGCGCCCTGTTGGTGCGGTCCGCGGTGACGGTGGCGGCGGGTCTGCCGCCGGACGTCGCCAAGCAGGCGGGTTCGCTCAAGGTGCTGAGTTACGACGACATCCGGCTGCAACTGGCGAACGGCGCGACCATTCGCTGGGGGAGTGCCGAGCGGACCGATCGCAAGGCGCGGGTGCTGACCGCGTTGCTCGGCCGGAAGGCCGCGAATTATGACGTGAGTGCGCCGGATGCACCGGCTGTGTCGGGATGATCCGGTAAGTTCTGTGTGGTCGTCACCCCGATGTGCTCGTCACCCCGGTGTCAGTGCGGGGGCGATGATCACATAGGCTCAAAAGAAAAAAGGGAAGCGCGGCGTTGTTCATTGAACGCGCGCCGATTGCGACCTACTGTCCTGTGTCACCAGGCTGTGTCCCACAGTGATGTGACAGAGGTACAGCCCCAACCCTAAAGGTCAAGTTTAGGGTTCGGGTTTTCCGGAAATCCGAGGCGAGAGGCCTTCGACGTGGCAGCACCCCAGAACTACCTCGCGGTCATCAAGGTCGTCGGCATCGGCGGCGGTGGTGTCAACGCCATCAACCGGATGATCGAGGTCGGGCTCAAGGGCGTCGAGTTCATCGCGATCAACACCGATGCGCAGGCGCTGCTGATGAGCGACGCCGACGTGAAGCTGGACGTGGGCCGCGAGCTCACCCGCGGCCTCGGTGCCGGAGCCAACCCGGAGGTCGGCCGCAAGGCCGCCGAGGACCACCGCGAGGAGATCGAGGAGGTCCTCAAGGGGGCCGACATGGTCTTCGTCACCGCCGGCGAGGGCGGCGGCACCGGCACCGGCGGCGCGCCGGTGGTGGCCAACATCGCCCGCTCGCTCGGCGCCCTGACCATCGGCGTGGTCACCCGCCCGTTCACCTTCGAGGGCCGCCGCCGCGCCAACCAGGCCGAGGACGGCATCGCCTCGCTGCGCGAGCAGGTCGACACCCTGATCGTCATCCCCAACGACCGCCTGCTGTCCATCTCGGACCGCCAGGTGTCGGTGCTGGACGCGTTCCGCTCCGCCGACCAGGTGCTGCTCTCCGGTGTCCAGGGCATCACCGACCTGATCACCACCCCGGGCCTGATCAACCTGGACTTCGCCGACGTCAAGTCGGTCATGTCGGACGCCGGTTCCGCCCTGATGGGCATCGGCTCCGCCCGCGGCGAGGACCGTGCCAAGGCGGCCGCCGTGATGGCGATCTCCTCGCCGCTGCTGGAGGCCTCCATCGACGGCGCCCGCGGCGTGCTGCTCTCCATCTCCGGCGGTTCCGACCTCGGCCTCTTCGAGATCAACGAGGCGGCCCAGCTGGTCAGCGAGGCGGCCCACCCCGAGGCGAACATCATCTTCGGTGCCGTCATCGACGACGCGCTCGGCGACGAGGTGCGGGTCACCGTCATCGCCGCGGGCTTCGACGGCGGCCAGCCGCCGGCGATCGTCCGCGAGCCGGTGGTCAAGGCCAACACCGCCCCGGCGACCACCCCGGAGCGTCCGGCCGGCCGCCCCTCCTACGGTGCGATCGGCTCGGTGACCTCCCGTCCGGAGGAGTCGGCCCGCACGTCGGAGTCCCCGGCCCCGGTCACCACCGCCTCGCCGGTGCCGCCGCAGGTCCAGCCGGTGCGTCAGCCGTTCGTGGAGAGCCCCGCCGAGGAGCTCGACGTCCCCGATTTCCTCAAGTGATCCGTCACGACGTGCACGGTGCTCACTTCGCCTTCACCGATCGGTGGGGCGGGGTGAGCACCGTGCCGTACGGGGAGCTCAACCTCGGTGGCGCGGTGGGCGACGACCCCGGAGCCGTCCGGAAGAACCGTTTCCTCGCCGCCCGGGAGCTCGGGCTCGACCCCGCCGACGTGGTCTGGATGAACCAGGTGCACGGCGCGGAGGTGGCCGTGGTGACGGAGCGGCAGCGCGACGGCGAGGCCCCGACCGTGGACGCCGTGGTCACCGACCGCCCGCTGGCCCTGGCCGTGCTGACCGCCGACTGCACCCCGGTGCTGCTGGCCGACCCGGTCGCCGGGATCGCCGGCGCCGCCCACGCGGGCCGGCCCGGCCTGGCCGCCGGAGTGGTCCCGGCCGTGGTCGCGGCCATGCGGGAACTCGGCGCGGCCCCCGAGCGGATCACCGCCGCCACCGGCCCCGCCGTCTGCGGCCGCTGCTACGAGGTGCCCGCCGCCCTGCGCGCCGAGGTCGCCGCCGCGGTGCCCGCCGCCTGGAGCGAGACCTCCTGGGGCACCCCGGCGCTGGACGTGGCCGCGGGCGTGGCCGCGCAGCTCGCCGAGGCGGGCGTGACCACCGTGCTGCGCTCCCCCGTCTGCACCCTCGAATCCGCCGACCACTTCTCCTACCGCCGCGAGCAGCGGACCGGGCGGCTCGCGAGCTACGTCTGGTTGGGCCCCGATCACTCATGACGAACGACATCTACGGTCCGTTCCCGGGCAGCCGGGACTGGCTCGCCGCACTGACGGAGGGCCAGCGGGCCCGGTACGAGGAGCTCGGCACCAACCTGGAGGTGGTGCAGCGGCGGATCGCCGACGCCTGCGCCGCCGCCGGCCGCGCCCGGGACGAGGTGACCCTGGTCGTGGTCACCAAGACCTACCCGGCCGAGGACACCGCCCTGCTGGCCGGACTCGGCGTCACCGACGTCGCGGAGAACCGCGACCAGGACGCCGCCCCCAAGGCGGAGACCTGCGTTGACCTGCCCTTGACCTGGCACTTCGTCGGTCAACTCCAGACCAACAAGGTGCGGTCGGTGATCCGCTACGCGGACCGGGTCCACTCGGTGGACCGGGCCCGGCTGGTGGAGTCGCTGGCCGCCGCGGTGGAGCGGGCCGAACGCGCCCCGCTCGGCTGCCTGGTGCAGGTCGCCCTCGACAAGGAGCCCGGCGAGGGCTCGCACCGCGCCGGAGTGGCGCCCGGGGAGGTCGCCGCACTGGCCGACCTGATCGCCGACACGCCCGGGCTGCGCCTGGACGGTGTGATGACGGTCGCTCCGCTGGCCGGCCCGCTGGCCGGGGATCCGGCGGCCGCCTTCGACCGCTTCGCGGAAATCGCAAGCACCCTGCGCGGGGCCCATCCGACTGCCACGATGGTTTCGGCGGGCATGAGCGGCGACCTGGAGCAGGCGATCGCCGCGGGAGCGACACATGTACGCGTCGGTACGGCGGTGCTCGGAGTGCGGTCACCGCTCCGGTAACGTCACCAGGTAGTAGATCACACTGCAAGACAAAATAGGACAGAACCTAGCAGCTCATCGGCTCGCTGGGAACCGTGGATCGCATCTCCGCACCGACCTCCCCGACCTGACGGCCCATCGGCCCGAGCGGACGTGAGGGGCGCGCGGAATCCGCAGACGCCAAGGCCGTCGTCGGAGCCGATCCACCACGAATCGAGCGGAGGAGACGGGAGCATGGCCGGCGCAATGCGCAAGATGGCGGTCTACCTCGGCCTCGTGGAGGACGAGACCTACGACGGCCAGGGGTACGACCCCGACGACGACTACGACGCCGACCCGGAGCCGATCCGCACCGGGCGGACCGAGGACCTGCGCGGCGCGTCCGCGGCGGCGGCGGCGCCCGCCGCCGTGCCGGCGCCCGCCGTCCAGATCGCGCCCCAGCCGGTGCCGGCCGCGGTGCCGATCCGGCAGGAGTCCCCGCGGATGGCACCAGTGTCGTCCATCACACCCGACCGCCGCCAGAACGTGGAGAAGAGCGCCCCGGTGATCATGCCCAAGGTAGTGAACGAACGAGAGCCCTACCGCATCACCACGCTGCACCCCCGGACCTACAACGAGGCCCGTACCATCGGGGAACAGTTCCGCGACGGGACCCCCGTGATCATGAATTTGACCGAGATGGACGACACGGACGCCAAGCGGCTCGTAGACTTCGCGGCTGGACTCGTCTTCGGCCTGCACGGCAGTATCGAGCGAGTGACGCAGAAGGTGTTCCTGCTGTCGCCTGCTAACGTCGATGTCACGGCGGAGGACAAGGCTCGGATCGCCGAGGGTGGGTTCTTCAACCAGAGCTGACCCGGCCACGACGTTACGTGTGGATCGAGCGACGGTGTGTCATGACGGGACGTCGGCCAGGGAGAGGGAGACGCGATGGGGATCGTCGGATCGGTGCTCTACTGGGTGCTGACCGTGTTCCTGCTGATCCTGCTCTTCAGGCTCGTCATGGACTGGGTCTTCCAGTTCGCCCGCTCGTGGCGTCCCGGCAAGGCCATGGTCGTGGTGCTGGAGGCCACGTACACTGTCACGGATCCACCGCTCAAGCTTCTTCGGCGCTTCATCCCGCCGTTGCGTCTCGGGGGCGTGGCACTCGACCTGTCCTTCTTCGTACTGATGATCATTGTGTATGTCCTGATCTCGCTCGTGCGGTCCCTGTCGTTCTGAGCGATACGGCAGGATTCCGGAGTGCCGACGATCACGTTGAGGTGAAGAGATGCCATTGACCCCCGAGGACGTTCGGAACAAGCAGTTCACGACCGTCCGGCTTCGCGAAGGCTATGACGAGGACGAGGTCGATGCCTTCCTCGACGAGGTCGAAGCCGAGCTGACCCGCCTGCTGCGCGAGAACGAGGACCTGCGCGCCAAGCTGGCCGCCGCCACGCGTGCCGCCGCGCAGAACCAGGCCAACATGCGCAAGGAGCAGGCGCAGCAGGACGCCCGCCCCGGCGCCCCGGTGCCCGCCGCCATATCCGGCCCGCCGGTGCCCGGCCAGCAGCAGGGCCCCGGTCCCCAGCAGATGGGTGGCCCGCAGCAGATGGGCGGCCCGCAGCAGGGCATGGGCAACCAGCCGCTCGGCCTGCCGTCCGGCGCCCCGCAGCTCCCGCCCGGCCCGGGCGCGCAGATGCCCCAGCAGATGGGTCAGCCGCAGCAGATGGGCCAGACCATGGGCGGCCAGCAGCAGCTGGTCCAGCCGATGGGCGGCCAGATGCTGCAGCCGATGGGCGGCCCGATGGGCCAGCCGCAGATGGGTCAGCCGCAGATGGGCCAGACCATGGGCGGCCAGCAGCAGCTCGCCCCGATGGGCGGCCCCATGCAGCAGATGGGCGGCCCGATGGGCGGTCCCATGGGCGGCCCGCAGCAGGGCCCCGGTGGCGACAGCGCCGCCCGAGTCCTCGCGCTCGCGCAGCAGACCGCCGACCAGGCGATCTCCGAGGCCCGTTCCGAGGCCAACAAGATCGTCGGCGAGGCCCGCAGCCGCGCCGAGGGCCTGGAGCGGGACGCCCGGTCCAAGGCCGACGCCCTGGAGCGGGACGCGCAGGAGAAGCACCGCGTGGCGATGGGCTCCCTGGAGTCCGCCCGCGCGACGCTGGAGCGCAAGGTCGAGGACCTGCGCGCCTTCGAGCGCGAGTACCGCACCCGCCTGAAGTCGTACCTGGAGACCCAGCTGCGCCAGCTGGAGTCGCAGGCCGACGACTCGCTCGCCCCGCCGCGGATCCCCGCCACCGCCTCGCTGCCGCCGGCGTCCTCGTCGGCGATGGCTCCGGCCGGCGCCTCCACGATGAGTTCCGCCCCGAGCTTCGGCGGTCAGAGCTCCTTCGGCGGCGGCAACCCGAGCTTCGGCGGCCAGAGCTCCTTCGGCTCCACCCCGAGCTTCGGCCAGCCGGGCGGCAGCAACGGCGCCCCGCAGATGGCTCCCGCCGGGATGACCCAGCCGATGGCCGCGGTCCGTCCGCAGCCGCCGCAGCCGATGCAGCAGGCTCCCGCGCCGATGCGGGGCTTCCTCATCGACGAGGACGGCGACAACTAAGCAGGACCTTCGAGGGCGCCCCCGCCAGTGACATCCGTCACAGCGGGGGCGCCCTCGTCTTTTCACCAGGGGCTCGGGGAACCGCGACGCCGACCCCGGGGCTGGGTTCCTGGCGGGGGTTGGCCAACCACGAGAAGAGGGGCGCGGGGAACTGCGGCGTCGAGCCTGCCTCAAGCAGAGTGCGTGGCTGGTCGCGCAGTTCCTCGCGCCCCTCAAGAGCTGCTCAGGCCTTGCGGAGCTGGAAGGTGAAGCCGAGGCCCTCGTCGGTGAAGCTCTCGGACTCCCAGTCGGCGGCGCCGGCGGCGAAGTCGGTGGCGAGGACCTCGTCGGCGACCAGCGGGCCGTGCTCGGCGATGGCTTCGGCGGTCTCCTCGTTGGCGGCCCGCCAGCGCAGGACGATCCGGTCGGCGACGTCGAGGCCGGAGTTCTTCCGGGCCTCCTGGATCTGGCGGATGGCGTCGCGGGCGATGCCGAGCCGCTTGAGCTCCGGGGTGATGGCGAGGTCGAGGGCGACGGTGGCGCCGGCCTCGTTGGCGACGGCCCAGCCCTCGCGCGGGGTCTCGGTGATGATCACCTCGTCCGGCGACAGCTCGACCCGCTCGCCGTTCAGCTCGACCCCGGTGGTGCCGGTGGCCCGCAGCTCGGCGGCGAGGACGGCGGCGTCCGCGGCGGCGACCGCCTTGGCGACGTCCTGGACGCCCTTGCCGAACCGCTTGCCGAGGGCGCGGAAGTTGGCCTTGGCGGAGGTGTCGACGAGCGAGGCGCCGACGCCGGCCAGCGACTCCAGGGTGGTGACGTTGAGCTCCTCGGCGATCTGCGCGCGCAGGTCGGCGGGCAGCTCGTCCCAGCCCTGGGCGGCGATCAGGGCCCGGGAGAGCGGCTGACGGGTCTTCACCCCGGACTCGGCGCGGGTGGCGCGGCCGAGTTCGACCAGGCGGCGGACCAGGGCCATGTTCCGGGACAGCGCGGGGTCGACGAGGGTCTCGTCGGCGACCGGCCAGGTGGCGAGGTGGACCGAGACCGGGGCGTCGGGGGCGACCGGGACGACCAGGTCCTGCCAGACCCGCTCGGTGATGAACGGGGTGAGCGGGGCCATCAGCCGGGTGACGGTCTCCAGCGCCTCGTGCAGGGTGGCGAGCGCGGCGGCGTCGCCCTGCCAGAAGCGCCGGCGGCCGCGGCGGACGTACCAGTTGGAGAGGTCGTCGACGAAGGCGGACAGCAGCTTGCCGGCCCGCTGGGTGTCGTACGCCTCCAGGGCGGCGTCCACCTCGCGGACCAGGGTGTTCAGCTCGGAGAGCACCCAGCGGTCCAGCTGCGGGCGGTCCGCCGGCGCCGGGTCGGCGGCGGACGGCGCCCAGCCGGCGGTGCGGGCGTACAGGGCCTGGAAGGCGACGGTGTTCCAGTAGGTCAGCAGCGTCTTGCGGACGACCTCCTGGATGGTGCCGTGGCCGACCCGGCGGGCGGACCAGGGCGAGCCGCCGGCGGCCATGAACCACCGGACGGCGTCGGCGCCGTGCTGGTCCATCAGCGGGATCGGCTGCAGGATGTTGCCCAGGTGCTTGGACATCTTGCGGCCGTCCTCGGCGAGGATGTGGCCGAGGCAGACCACGTTCTCGTAGGAGGACTTGTCGAAGACCAGGGTGCCGACGGCCATCAGGGTGTAGAACCAGCCGCGGGTCTGGTCGATCGCCTCGGAGATGAACTGCGCCGGGTAGCGCTTCTCGAACAGCTCCTTGTTGCGGTACGGGTAGCCGTACTGGGCGAACGGCATGGAGCCCGAGTCGTACCAGGCGTCGATCACCTCGGGGACGCGCACGGCGGTGCCGGAGCACTGCGGGCACCCGAAGGTCACGTCGTCGATGAACGGCCGGTGCGGGTCCAGGCCGGACTGGTCGGTGCCGGTCAGCTCGGAGAGCTCGGCCAGCGAGCCGACGCAGGTCAGGTGGTCGTCCTCGCAGCGCCAGATCGGCAGCGGGGTGCCCCAGTAGCGGTTGCGGCTGAGCGCCCAGTCGATGTTGTTGTTCAGCCAGTCGCCGAAGCGGCCGTGCTTGACGTTCTCCGGGTACCAGTTGGTGGCTTCGTTCTCCCGGATCAGGGCGTCCTTGACCGCGGTGGTGCGGATGTACCAGGACGGCTGCGCGTAGTAGAGCAGCGCGGTGTGGCAGCGCCAGCAGTGCGGGTAGCTGTGCTCGTACGGCAGGTGGCGGAAGAGCAGGCCGCGGTCCTTGAGGTCGGCGACCAGGGCCTCGTCGGCCTTCTTGAAGAAGATGCCGCCGACCAGCGGGACCTCCTCCTCGAAGGTGCCGTCGGCGCGGACCGGGTTGACCACCGGCAGGCCGTACTTGCGGCAGGTGGCGAGGTCGTCGGCGCCGAAGGCGGGCGACTGGTGGACGATGCCGGTGCCGTCCTCGGTGGTGACGTACTCGGCGTTGAGGACGTAGTGGGCGTCCTCGATCTCGACCAGGTCGAACGGCCGGCGGTAGGCCCAGCGCTCCATCTCGGCGCCGGTGAACGACTCGCCGGTGGTCTCCCAGCCCTCGCCGAGCGCCTTGCCGACCAGCGGCTCGGCGACGACCAGCTGCTCGGTGCCGTCGGTGGCCACCACGTAGGTGACGTCCGGGTGCACGGCGGCGGCGGTGTTGGAGACCAGGGTCCACGGGGTGGTCGTCCACACCAGCAGCGCGGCGCGGCCGGCCAGCGGGCCGGAGGTGAGCGGGAAGCGGACGTAGACCGAGGGGTCGACCACGGTCTCGTAGCCCTGGGCCAGCTCGTGGTCGGACAGGCCGGTGCCGCAGCGCGGGCACCAGGGGGAGACCCGGTGGTCCTGGACCAGCAGGCCCTTGTCGAAGATCTGCTTGAGGGACCACCAGACCGACTCGATGTAGTCGGGGTCCATGGTGCGGTACGCCTGGTCGAGGTCGACCCAGTAGCCCATCCGCTCGGTGAGCTTGACGAACTCGTCGGTGTGCCGGGTGACCGACTCGCGGCACTTGGCGTTGAACTCGGCGATGCCGAACGCCTCGATGTCCTGCTTGCCGGAGAAGCCCAGCTCCTTCTCCACGGCCAGCTCGACCGGCAGGCCGTGGCAGTCCCAGCCGGCCTTGCGGGCGACGTGGTAGCCCTTCATGGTCCGGAAACGGGGGAAGACGTCCTTGAAGACGCGGGCCTCGATGTGGTGGGCGCCGGGCATGCCGTTGGCGGTCGGCGGGCCCTCGTAGAACACCCACTCGGGGCGGCCCTCGGACTGCTCCAGGCTGCGCCGGAACACCTTGTTGTCCTGCCAGAAGCTCAGGATCTGGTGCTCCAGGGCAGGCAGGTCGACCTGCGCGGGAACGGGGTTGTAGGTGCTCATCGCGGGCGTCTACCTCCGACGGATGCGTGGACTGGCTCCGACGGAGGGACGAGACGGCAGGCCGCCCCGCGGTACCACCCTCCTTGGCCGCGGTACTGCTTGCGACCCTCTTGTTTGGGGGTTGCAGCCGGTTCTAACGGGCCCGGGAAGGGCCTTTCTTCCGGCGGCTCCGGGGTGATCTTCCCGCCGCGCACACCCCCGGGCTCACACCGTCCCCGGGTCGCTCATGGCTGCGTACGTCGGTACTCGTCCCATCTGCGCCTTGCAGGTGCCAGTGTATCGGGCTTTGCAACCCGGATTAGTCGATGACGATCTGGGCACAACTTGGGCAGCACTCGTGCAACGGCGGCTGCGCGGGTGGGATGGACGAGCCGTTTCGGTATGTCCCGTTGTGACCGGATTCGCTGGGGATTATCGTTCCGGCACCGGAAGATCGTCGGGAACCGACGGTTCGAATGATTCGTAGATGAGGTCGAAAGCCATGGCTGAGAAGGCGACAGGGACCGCGACCAAGAGGTCGCGCAAGGCTGTGGCGGGCGACTCAGGGGAGGGGACCGTGAGCACTGCACGGCGTAAGACCAGCACCGGAACCGGCCACACGGCGGCCACCAGCCGCACGCACCTGTCCGCGGGCACCGGTGCCCGGGGCGGCGCCGAGTCGGTCGACCCGGCCGAGCTGCCGGTCCGCCCCGGCGAGGACCCGTGGACGTCCGTCGAGGTGGCCGAGCTGCACGCCGAGCTGGAGACCGACCTGCAGCGGCTGCGCGCCGAGATCGAGGCCGCCGAGGCCGCGATCGCCGGCCTGATGCGGGACTCCAACGACGGCGCGGGCGACGACCAGGTCGACGCCGGTACCAAGAACATCAACCGGGAGAGCGAGCTCGCGCTGGCCAACAACGCCCGCGACAGCCTGGCCCAGACCGAGCGGGCGCTGGCCCGGCTGGAGGGCGTCGGCTTCGGCATCTGCGAGTCCTGCGGCCAGCCGATCGGCAAGGCCCGGGTGCAGGCCTTCCCGCGGGCGACGCTCTGCGTCACCTGCAAGGCCAAGCAGGAACGCCGGTAGGGCAGGCCGTCCACCGGGCTCTCGCCCGGTCGCAGGCCATGGGGGCGGGCGTTGCCGTACGCTCGTCCCCATAACCCCGACCACCATGCACACGGCAGCGGAGCGGATCATCAGCACTCCAGGTTCCCCCCAGACCCAGGGCGACGCCGTCCCCACCGCCCGCACCCCGCAGGACGAGCCGGAGGCAGCGACGGACGAGAGCACCGCGCCCGCCGGGGCCACCGCCGCGAGCGGCGCCCGGGCGCTGGTCCGCCGCCGCCGGGTCGGCGTGCTGCTGACCGTCGCCCTGCTGGCGTACCTGATCGACCTCGGCTCCAAGCTGCTGGTCGTCGCCCGGCTGGAGGGCCACTCGCCGATCCAGGTGATCGGCGACGTGATGACCTTCCAGGTGATCCGCAACCCCGGCGCCGCCTTCGGCATGGGCCAGGCGATGACCGTGGTCTTCACCGCCATCGCCGCCGCCGTGATCGTGGTGATCTGGCGGATCGCCCGCAAGCTGTACAGCCTGCCCTGGGCCATCGCGCTCGGCCTGCTGCTCGGTGGCGCCTTCGGCAACCTCACCGACCGGCTGTTCCGCTCGCCCGGGATCTTCCGCGGGCACGTGGTGGACTTCATCTCCGTCCAGCACTTCGCCGTCTTCAACCTCGCCGACTCGGCGATCGTCTGCGGCGGCATCCTGGTGGTGCTGCTCTCCTTCCGCGGCTCCAACCCGGACGGCACCGTCCACCACAGCGCCAAGAAGCAGTAGCTTGCCCCTCCCGGGCGGGCGCCCCACCGAGGCGTAAGGGGCGCGGCCCGGGATCCGGCATACTCGTACGGGTGAGTACCGCAGCGCAGACCCGCAGCCTCCCCGTTCCCGACGGCCTGGAGGGCGAGCGACTCGACGCCGCCCTGGCCCGGATGTTCGGTTTCTCCCGGACGAAGGCCGCCGAGCTGGCCGCCGAGGGCAAGGTGACGCTGGACGGCGCCGTCGCCGGCAAGTCCGACCGGGTCACCGCCGGCGCCTGGCTGGAGGTCGAGATCCCGGCCCCGGCCGCCCCGGTGCAGATCGTCGCCGAGCCGGTCGACGGGATGCGGATCATCCACGACGACGACCACGTCGTGGTCATCGACAAGCCCGTCGGCGTCGCCGCCCACCCCAGCCCCGGCTGGACCGGCCCGACCGTCATCGGCGGCCTCGCCGCGGCCGGCTACCGGATCTCCACCTCCGGCGCCGCCGAGCGCCAGGGCGTGGTCCACCGCCTCGACGTCGGCACCTCCGGGATCATGGTGGTCGCCAAGTCCGAGCGCGCCTACACCGACCTCAAGC
Source organism: Kitasatospora cinereorecta (assembly GCF_024172095.1). Classification (GTDB taxonomy): domain Bacteria; phylum Actinomycetota; class Actinomycetes; order Streptomycetales; family Streptomycetaceae; genus Kitasatospora; species Kitasatospora cinereorecta. The sequence continues at coordinate 1,453,508 of NZ_JAMZDX010000003.1, forward strand.
GCCAGTTCCACGACCGGATCACCGCCAAGCGCTACAACGCGCTGGTCCAGGGCCACCCGGACCCGCTGTCCGGCACCGTCGACGCGCCGATCGGCCGCCACCCCAGCAGCGACTGGAAGTGGGCGGTCACCCGCGACGGCAAGCCCTCGATCACCCACTACGACCTGATCGAGGCCTACCGGGCCGCCTCGCTGCTCGACATCAAGCTGGAGACCGGCCGCACCCACCAGATCCGGGTGCACATGTCCGCGCTGCGCCACCCCTGCGTCGGCGACCTCACCTACGGCGCCGACCCGACCCTCGCCAAGCGCCTCGGCCTGACCCGCCAGTGGCTGCACGCCGTCTCGCTCGGCTTCGAGCACCCCGAGGACGGGCAGTGGGTCGAGTTCACCAGCGAGTACCCCGCCGACCTGCAGCAGGCGCTCGACGTGATCGCCGCGGAGAGCTGAGATGACCGAGACGATCCTGGTCGCCGCCTCCGAGGCCGAACTGGCCCAGGTGCGGTCGATCCGCCGTGAGGTGTTCGTCGAGGAGCAGAACGTCCCCGAGGAACTGGAGTACGACACGTACGACGCCACCTCGGTGCACGTCCTCGCCCTCGGCGCGGACGGCACCCCGCTGGGCACCGGCCGGCTGATCCACGGCGCCCAGGCGCTGGAGCTCACCGGCGGCAAGCAGGGCCGGGTGCTGCTCGGCCGGCTCGCCGTGGTCAAGGCCGCCCGGGGCACCGGCCTCGGCGCCCGCCTGGTCCGAGCGCTCGAGCAGGCCGGCCGCGAGCACGGCGGCACCGAGCTGGAACTGCACGCCCAGGTCCAGGCGCTCGGCTTCTACGAGCGGCTCGGCTACGCCGCCGAGGGCGCCGTCTACCAGGACGCCGGCATCCCGCACCGCACCATGACCAGGGCTCTCTAGCACTTCCGTCGCGCTACAGCTTCTCCGACCCCGCGTCCGGGCCGGCCTCGCCGGTGCGGACGCGGGGGAGGGCGTACGGGTGGTGGTCGCGCAGGTGGGCGACCAGCTGCTCGCGGATGTCGAAGCGCAGCGCCGCCGCCTCGTCCGGCCCCGCGGCTGTCATGCCGGCCCGGACCACCAGGGTGTTCGGGGTGGTGTCGGTGACCTGCAGCGCCCACTCCCGGCCGTCCCACAGCGGATGCGCCCGCAGCCGCTCGTGCAGCACCGCCCGCAGCTCGGCCACCGGGGTGGTGTGGTCCAGGTGCAGCACCACCGTGGCGAGCAGGCCCGGGTCGCGGCGGGTCCAGTTCTCGAACGGCTTGGAGACGAAGTAGGAGACCGGCACCACCAGCCGCCGGTGGTCCCACAGCCGCAGCACCAGGTAGGAGAGGGTGATCTCCTCCACGGTGCCCTGCTGGCCGTCCACCACCACGGTGTCCCCGATCCGGACGGTGTCGCTGAAGGCCATCTGCAGCCCGGCGAAGAAGTTGCCCAGGGTCGACTGGGCGGCGATGCCGGCCACGATGCCGATGATGCCCGCCGACGCCAGCAGGCTCGCCCCGACCGTGCGCATCGCCTCGAAGGTCAGCAGCGCCGCCCCGATCGTCACCACCCAGATCAGCGCCTCGGCGACCCGGCGCAGCAGGGACAGCTGGGTGCGCACCCGCTGCACCCGGGACGCGTCCTCGGTCACCGTCTCGTACCGGCTGAGCACCGCCTCCAGCACCGCCGTCGTGACCCGGGCGGCCAGCCAGCCGCAGCAGACGATCAGGGCGATCAGCAGGCCGTGCCGTACGTCCGTGTCCTCCGACCCGCCGAAGAGCCGCTTCAGCGGATGGCCGAGCAGCAGCAGCGCCAGCAGCACCACCAGCTGCAAGGGCACCCGGCAGCGGCGCAGCAGCTCCCACAGCGGCGCCTCCGGGTGCCGGGCGGCGACCCGCTGGAGCGCCCGGTCGACGATCCAGCCGATCAGGAGGGTCGCGACCACGGCGGCGAGCAGGCTGACGAGCGGCCAGAGCACGGGACACCTCACGGAATCCGGGGTGCTTCGCACCATACCGCGCCGATTCGTCCCCCTCCGCGGTGCCGGCGGCCGACGGTGTGTCAGCCCGTCCGCCCGTACGGCCTATGATCGGGAGGTCGGTACGGCAGGATCCAGCGGGGTGGGGAAGATGGCGTCGGAGTACGAGATCAGCGACGACGAGCTGATGGAGGTCGCCGACAACCCGGCGCAGGCCGCCGAGCTGCACAAGGCGCTCCGTACGCTCGCGTCCAACCCGAAGGTCGGCGGTGAGCTGCAGGCGCTCGCCCGCGAGGCGCTGTCCGGCCGGATCGGCATCGCCGAGATGATCCAGTCCCCGCGCTACCTCGACGCCGTCGGCGTGAAGCTGGAGGAGATGCGCCGCGCCGCCGACGACATGTCGCCGGAGGAGCGCAAGGCCTCCGACGAGCGCGCCCGCAAGATGCGCGACGAGCAGCAGCGGGACTGAGACCCCCACCGGGGTGCCCTTACGGCTCGCCTACACGCCGCCTGACTACGATCGGTGGCCATGAGCTTCGGTGGGGCATGGCGCAGGCGGCTGACGGGTCGCAGAGTGCTGGTCGCACTCCTGGCCGCCGTCCTGCTGGCGGGGTTCGGCGCGGTCTCCGCGGCCGGCTCGCAGCCGGCGGCGGTCCGTCAGGAGGACCGCTTCCTGGACCTGCCGGAGACCCCCGGCAGCAGCGCCACGGTGCGGATCGACACCTCGTTCTTCACCACCGGTACCGCTCCGCGGCCGGCGATCCTGCTGGCCCACGGCTTCGGCGGCTCCAAGGAGGGCGAGCGCGACCGGGCCCGGCAGCTCGCCCGGGCCGGCTACGCCGTGCTCACCTGGTCCGCCCGCGGCTTCGGCCACTCCGGCGGCCGGATCGGCCTGGACTCGCCAGACCGGGAGATCCAGGACGTCAAGCACCTGGTCGACTGGCTCGCCCAGCGCCCCGAGGTCCAGCTGGACGGCCCCGGCGACCCCCGGGTGGGCATCACCGGCGCCTCGTACGGCGGCGGCGCGGCCCTGCTCGGCGCCGCCTACGACCCGCGGATCGACGCCGTCGCCAGCCAGATCACCTGGTGGAACCTGGCCGACGCGCTGTTCCCGCAGGCGGTGCAGGGCGGCGGCGCGACCGACGGCGTGTTCAAGAAGCTGTGGGCCGGCATCTTCTTCACCACCGGGTCGGCCGGCGGCCTCGGCGGCGGCCCCGGCAACGGGCCGGACGGCGCCGGGGCGGGACGCGGCGGTGAGCCGGCGGGTCCGGTCGGCTGCGGGCGGTTCCTGGACGAGCTGTGCGCCATGTACAACCGGGTCGCCACCGCGGGCCGGGCCGACGCCGATGCCGTCGCCCTGCTGGATCGCTCCAGCCCGTCCTCGGTCGGCGACCGGATCAAGGTGCCCACCCTGGTCGTCCAGGGCCAGCAGGACTCGCTCTTCCCGCTCGACCAGGGCGACCGGATCGCCAGGGCGGTCGCCGCGGGCGGCGCGCCGGTAGCGGTGGACTGGTTCGCCGGCGGCCACGACGGCGGCACCGAGGGCAGCGCCCGGGTGGACGACCGGGTCACCGCCTGGTTCGACCACTACCTGCGCGGCCGCGCCACCGACACCGGCCCCGCGTTCCGCCTCACCCGCACCGGCGGCCTCGACTCCACCGGCTTCCAGGCCGTGCTGCGCGGCGCCGACGCCGACCGCTACCCGGGCCTGGACGGCACCGGCCGGCGCACCGTGGAGCTGGCCGGCCGCGAGCAGAGCATCGCCAACCCGCCCGGCGGCGCCCCGCCGAACATCTCCACCCTGCCCGGCATCGGCGCGCTCTCCCAGCTCGCCTCGGCCGGTGCCGGGCTCTCACTGGACTTCCCCGGCCAGTACGCCGGCTTCGACTCCGCCCCGCTGGACTCCGCGCTGCACCTGACCGGTGCGCCCACCGTCCAGCTGCACGTCCAGGCCGACCGGCCGGACGCGGTGCTGTTCGCCAAGCTCTACGACCTCGGCCCGGACGGCAAGCAGAGCCTGCCCGAGCAGCTCGCCGCCCCGCTGCGGGTCACCGGCGCCGACGCGCCCGGCGGCCGTACCGTCACCGTCGCGCTGCCCGCCGTCGACCACACCTTCCAGGCCGGGCACCGGCTGCGGCTGGTCCTCGCCTCCACCGACCTCGCGTACAGCTCGCCCACCGAACCCGCCACCTACCGGGTCGCGGTCGCCGGACCGGTCGCCGTGCCGACCGTGGCCGAACTGCACACCGAGGCCGCCCCGCTGCCCGCCCGCACCTGGCTGCTGCCGCTGGTCGCGGCGGCCGTCGCGGCGCTGCTGCTCGCCGTCCCGCTCCGCCGCCGCTCCGCCCGCCGACGCGCGGCCGCCGCGCCCGACCCGGCGCTCGCCGAGGTGCCGCTGCGGATCACCGGCCTGTCCAAGCGCTACCGGGGCACGGTCGACCGGTACGCCGTCCGCGACCTCGGCTTCACCGTCGAGCAGGGCCAGGTGCTCGGCCTGCTCGGGCCGAACGGCGCCGGCAAGACCACCACGCTGCGGATGCTGATGGGCCTGATCAGCCCCGACGAGGGCGAGATCAGGATCTTCGGCCACCAGGTGCGGCCCGGCGCCCCGGTGCTCTCCCGGGTCGGCGCCTTCGTCGAGGGGGCCGGCTTCCTGCCGCACCTGACCGGCCGCGCCAACCTGGAGCTCTACTGGCGCGCCACCGGCCGGCCCGCCGAGGACGCCCACCTCGCCGAGGCACTGGCGATCGCCGACCTCGGCGAGGCACTGGAGCGGGCCGTGCGCACCTACTCCCAGGGCATGCGCCAGCGCCTGGCCATCGCCCAGGCCATGCTCGGCCTGCCCGACCTGCTGATCCTCGACGAGCCCACCAACGGGCTCGACCCGCCGCAGATCCGCGAGATGCGCGAGGTAATGATCCGGTACGCGGCCGCCGGGCGCACCGTCATCGTCTCCAGCCACCTGCTCGCCGAGGTCGAGCAGAGCTGCACCCACCTGGTGGTGATGGACCGCGGCCGACTGGTCACCGCCGGGCCGGTCGGCGAGATCGTCGGCGCGGGGGAGCAGCTGCTGGTCGCGGTGGCGGCGGAGTACGGCGCCGAGGAGCGGGCGGCGGTCGCCGACAAGCTCGCCGCGCTGCCCGGCGTGGCCGCGGCCGACCCGGTCGACGGCGGCCTGCTGGTGCGGCTCGACGGGCTGCCGGCCAGCCGGCTGACCGCCGAACTGGTCCGCCTCGGCGTGCCGGTCGAGGGCATCGGGCCGCACCGCCGGCTGGAGGACGCCTTCCTGTCCCTGATCGGAGGATCGGCATGAGTGCCACCGGCACCGCCGCCCCGGGCTACCGGCCCGGGCGCACCCTGCCCCTGCGGGTGGAGGCCGTCCGCCAGCTGCGCCGGCGCCGGACCATGGTGGTCGGCGGGGTGCTGGCCGCCATGCCGTTGATCGTGCTCGGGGCGATCTGGATCGGCGGTGCCCCCGGCCGGGAGGACCGCACCAGCTTCATCGAGCTGGCCACCTCCTCCGGGCTCAACTTCGCCACCACCATGCTCTTCATGGGCACCGGCTTCCTGCTGGTCATCCCGGTCGCGCTGTTCTGCGGGGACACGGTGGCCTCGGAGGCGAGCTGGTCCTCGCTGCGCTACCTGCTGGCCGCCCCGGTGCCCCGGGCCCGGCTGCTGGTGCGCAAGCTCACCGTGGCGCTGGCCTTCTCGGCGGCGGCCGTGGTGCTGCTGCCGCTGGTCGGGCTGGCCGTGGGCACCGCCGCGTACGGCTGGGGCGATCTCAAGCTGCCGACCGGCGCCACCCTGCCGGCCGCCGAGGCGCTGCCCCGGCTAGCGCTGGCGGTGGCGTTCGTCTTCCTCAGCGAACTGGTCGTCGGCGCGCTGGCGTTCTGGCTCTCCACCGCCACCGACGCGCCGCTCGGCGCGGTCGGCGGCGCGGTGTTCGCCTCGATCGTCACCGGCGTGCTGGACGCGGTGACCGCGCTCGGCTCGCTGCGCGAGTGGCTGCCGGCGCACTGGCAGTACGCCTGGGCGGACGCGCTGCAGCCCCAACTCGAGTGGGGCGGCATGGTGCAGGGCGTCTCGCTGTCGCTCTCGTACGCGCTGATTCTGCTGGCGCTGGCCTTCCGCGGCTTCGCCCGCAAGGACGTCGTGTCATAGGCGCAGGTCAGCTACGGTCCTTATGGAGAAACGCCATCGCCGTGTGATTGCTGCCACATGATCGAATGTCAGGTGGGTCGGTCGGCGGGAATGCATCGGACAGAAACGCCAGGTCGGTGCGGTGTTCAACCGCTTTACCAGGCAATGCAGAAGTTAAGACATTCGACCTGTTGATTAAACAGAATTGTCATGCATTGACCTGCACATGCATGCACGGCCACGCTGCGTCGTCATGAAGCGACCCTTTCTGACGGGCTCGCTGACCCTGGCAGTCAGCACCCTCGTGATAGCCGGCGCGGGCGTCACCGCGTTCGCCGCCCCCACCGTTCCCGCCGCCGCCCAGCCGAAGGTCTCGGGCAGTCAGGCGATGCAGGACGCCGCCGCCCAGGTCTCCACCCACCCCCAGGTGGTCCAGGCCGGCCCGAACGACGCGTTCCAGGCCCGCGGCGTCCAGGTCGACGTCGACGGCTCGCGCCACGTCCACTTCGACCGCACCTACCAGGGCCTGCCGGTCCTCGGTGGTGACGTGATCGTCCACTCCGCGCCCGGCGGCCAGCTCGACACCGCCACCCTCAGCCTGCAGGCCCCGCTCTCCCTTTCGGTGACCCCCTCAGTCACCGACCGGCAGGCGATCGCCGCGGCGTCCCGGCTGTTCACCGGCAAGCAGGCCCGGAGCGCGGCCACCCTCAAGGTCGACGCGCTCGGTGCCACCCCCAAGCTGGTCTGGGAGGTCGTCATCGACGGCACCGGGCCGGACAAGGCCCCGACCCACCTGCACGTCCTGATCGACGCCCGCACCGGGGCGACCGGCACCAGCTGGGACACCTTCTCCGCCTTCCTCCCCGACGGCGTGAAGGCCCAGGGCACCAAGGCCGCCACCGCGGGTGCGGGCACCGCCGCCGCGGCCACGGTCGCCGCCTCCGGCACCGGCAACGGCTACATGGTCGGCCAGGTCACCCTGTCCACCAGCGGCTCGGGCAGCAGCTACTCCCTCACCGACGCCAACCGCGGCAACGGCGAGACCCGCGACGCCCAGAACCAGACCGCGACCAACGACTCCCCGCCGGCCGGCTGGGGCAAGGCGTTCTCCGACACCGACAACGTCTGGGGCAACGGCGCGCTGAGCGACCGCGCCACCGTCGCCGTCGACGCCCACTACGGCATCCAGGCCACCTGGGACTTCTACAAGAACGTGCTTGGCCGCAACGGCATCCGCAACGACGGTGTCGGCGCCCGCTCGTTCGTCCACTACGGCACCAACTACGGCAACGCCGGCTGGGACGACGACAGCTTCTCGATGATCTACGGCGACGGCGACACCGGCGCCAACCCGTTCACCGAGATCGACGTGGCCGGCCACGAGATGTCCCACGGCGTCACCGCCGCCACCGCCGGCCTGGTCTACACCGGCGACGCGGGCGGCCTCAACGAGGCCACCTCGGACATCATGGGCACCATGGTGGAGTTCAACGCCAACAGCCCGGCCGACGCTCCCGACTACCTCATCGGCGAGAAGATCGACATCAACGGCAACGGCACCCCGCTGCGGTGGATGGACGACCCGAGCAAGGACGGCAAGTCGGCCAAGTGCTGGTCCAGCTCCGTCAAGAACCTGAACCCGCACTACTCCTCGGGCGTCGGCAACCACTTCTTCTACCTGCTCGCGGTCGGCTCCGGCCAGTCGCAGTGGGGCAACAGCCCGACCTGCGACGGCTCCTCCGTTGCCGGCCAGGGCAACGACGCGGCCACCAAGATCTGGTACCGCGCGCTGTCGACGTACATGACCTCCAACACCGACTACCCGGGCGCCCGCACCGCGACCATCAAGGCCGCGAAGGACCTGTACGGCGCGTCCAGCACCCAGTGCGCCGCGGTCGAGAAGGCCTGGAGCGCGGTCAGCGTCGCCCCCACCGCCACCACCTGCGGCGCCACCCCGACGCCCACCCCGACCCCGACCCCGACCCCGACGCCCACCCAGGGCGGCAACCTGCTGGCCAACCCCGGCTTCGAGTCCGGTGCCACCTCGTGGACCGCCAGCTCCGGCGTGATCACCAACGACACCGGCGCTGCGCCGCACGGCGGTTCGTACTACGCCTGGCTGGACGGCTACGGCAGCGCGCACACCGACACGCTGTCCCAGTCGGTGACCGTCCCGGTCGGCGCCGCCGCCCCGAAGCTCACCTTCTGGAACCGGATCTCCACCTCGGAGACCGGCACCACGGCGTACGACACCCTCAAGGTCCAGGTCGTCGACGGCACCACCACGACCACCCTGGCCACCTACTCGAACGCCAACGCCACCACCGGCTACGTCCAGCGCACGCTCGACCTGTCGGCGTTCAAGGGCAAGACCGTCACGATCAAGTTCACCGGTACCGAGGACTCCTCCCTCAAGACCAGCTTCCTGATCGACGACGTCGCCGTCACCACGAGCTGACACCCTTGCCGCTCGCCGGCGGACCGGGCCACACGGCCCGGTCCGCCGGTTTTTGTGTATGTATCCTTCCGCATCCGCTGGTAGCGTGGGGAGCGATAGGGAAGGTGAGGGTCGTATGGCTCCGCAGTACTACTCCGTGGAGCAGGTCGCCACGCTGCTCGGCCTGCACGTGCGGACGGTGCGCGGCTACATCCGCGACGAGCAGCTGAAGGCCACCCGGATCGGCAAGCAGTACCGGATCGCCCGCGAGGACCTGGCCGCCTTCACCGGTGGCGAGGCCGGACCGGCGGCGGTCGACCGGCACCGGGAGGCGTCCACCATCGTGCGGATCGACGGCATCGGGGCGGCCGCCGCCGACCGGATCTCCACCGCCCTGCTGGCCGCCACCGGCAGCCGGCCGCCGAGCGGCGGGCAGCTGCGGGTGCAGACGGTGCACGACGCGGACCGCGCCACCCTCCAGGTGGTGGTGCTCGGCGGACTCCCGGAGACGGCCGAACTGCTGCGGATCGTGGACGCGTTGGCCGAGGAGCCGGAATGACAGCCGAGGGGAACAGCCCGATGACCGAAGTCCTGCACAGGTTCGCCGACGTCCCCGTGCTGGTGTGCGCCACCGAGGGCGCGCCCATCGCGAGCGAGGGCGACGCCACCGATCTGATCGGCGCCGCGTTCGGCCACGGCGCCCACTGGGTCGCCGTCCCGGCCGAGCGGTTCGGCGCGGACTTCTTCCGGCTGCGCACCCGGCTGGCCGGCGCGATCGTCCAGAAGTTCGCCACGTACCGGGTGGGGCTCGCGGTGGTGGGCGACATCTCGCACCACACCGCCGAGGGCACGGCGCTGGCCGACTTCGTCCGGGAGAGCAACCGCGGGTCCCAACTGTGGTTCGTCCCGGACGTCGAGGCGCTGCGCGAGCGCCTCGACGCCACGAGCTGAGCCGAGCGGCCGACGGGTCAGCGGACGGGGGACCAGACCCGCTCGACCTGCTGGGTGCCGGTACGGCTGCGGTAGGAGCGCGCCCACTGGGTGGTGGCGTCCTGGCGGGTGCGGTCGGACAGCACGTAGTAGTCCATCTGCACCTGGTCGGGCGTGACGTCGAGGACGCCGTAGCCGTGCGAGTCCAGGTCGACCCACTTGATGTGCGGGTTGGCGGCCTCGATGGCGCCGACCGCGAGCAGCGAGAGGGTGTGCGGGGCGACCTTCAGGAAGTCGTCCACGTTGTCGGAGGTCACCGAGGTGACGGTGAACTCGACCGCGGCGCTGCCCGATCCGGGGTAGGTGGCGGCCTCGTACGGCACGTCGGACGCCCATGCGGAGTGGATGTCGCCGGTCAGGAACACCGTGTTGCCGATGGCGTTCGCCTTGAGGTGGCCGAGCAGTTCGCGCCGGTCGTGGGTGTAGCCGTCCCACTGGTCGGGGTTGACGGCCAGGCCCTCGGAGGGCAGGCCGAGCAGCTGGGCGAGCGGGCGCAGCAGGTAGTCGGGCAGGGAGAGGAAGGCGACGGGGGAGATCATCACCTCGTTGCCGATCAGCCGCCAGGTGGTGTCCGAGGCGGCGAGGCCGGACTTGAGCCAGTCGAGCTGGGCGCGGCCGGTCATGGTCCGGTCGGCGGAGTCGATGTCGCCGCTGCCCACCTTGGCCTGCTGGGACCGGTAGGAGCGCAGGTCGAGCAGGTGCAGGTCGGCAAGCTTGCCGTAGCGCAGGCGGCGGTAGGTGGTGCCGGCGATGGACGGGCGGACCGGCATCCACTCGAAGTAGGCCTGCTTGGCGGCGGCGACGCGGTCCGTCCAGTTGCCCTCGGTGCCGGGGGTGTGGTTCTGCGCGCCGCCGGACCAGGCGTCGTTGGCGAACTCGTGGTCGTCCCAGATGGCGATGGTGGGGACGGCGGCGTGCAGCGCCTGAAGGTCCGGGTCGGTCTTGTAACGGCCGTGCCGGGTGCGGTAGTCGGCGAGGTCCAGGATCTCGTGGGCGGGCGCGTGCGGGCGCACCACGGTGCCGCGGGCGCAGAACTCGCCGGTCTTGTACTCGTAGATGTAGTCGCCGAGGAAGAGGAAGGCGTCCAGGTCGCCGCGGGCGGCCAGGTGGCGGTAGGCGGAGAAGTAGCCGGCCTCCCAGTTGGCGCAGGAGGCGACGCCCAGGCGCAGGTGGGGGACGTGGGCGTCGGCGGGCGGGGCGGTGCGGGTGCGCCCGACCGGGGAGGTGGCGCCGCCGGCGGTGAACCGGTACCAGTACGCGGTGTCGGCGCGCAGGCCGCGGACGTCGGCCTTGACGGTGTGGTCGGAGGCGGCCGAGGCGGTCACCGTGCCGGAGGCGGCGATGGTGGTGAAGTTCCGGTCGGTCGCGAGTTCCCAGCGCACGTCGGTGTCCGGACCGGCGCCGGAGCCGGGGACGGCCTCGGGGGCCGGGGTCACTCTGGTCCAGAGCAGGATGCCGTCCGGCAGCGGGTCGCCGGAGGCGACGCCGTGCAGGAACTGCGGCGCGGGCGCGGCGGTGGCCGTGCCGCCCGCGGCGGTCAGCGGGAGGGCGACGGCGCCGGCGGTGAGGGCGGCGGCCTGGATGACCCGGCGGCGGCGCGGCCGGGCAAGGGGCGTGGAGTCGGTGGGTTCAGTCACATCTTCTGAGACTTACTGATCGGTAATGTCCTGTCCAGGGTTCTGTCTGACTGTTTGTCGACTCTTCACCGCGCCGTTCGGTTGATCAACTGCGCGACACCTGGGCCGAGTTGGCGGGTGCCGACCCCTTCCCATCGCCATGTGACGTATGCAATTGTACATGTCACACCTGGCGCACCCCCACACTTACGCCCGGAGGCCCCTTCACCATGCGCTCCTTTCGCCTACCCCCAGCCCTGCTCTCCCTGCTCCTGGCCGGCGGTCTGACCGTCGGCGTCTTCGCCGCCCCCGGCCAGGCCGCCCCTACGGCCCCCGCCCTTACGGCCCAAGCCCGGGGCGGCAGTTCGGCCGCGGCCCACCCCGACCGGCCGGCCCCGCAGGCCGCCGCCGCGGCCCGAAGCCCCGAACTCGCCCGCTCCACCGGTACCAGCGACCTCGCCGACCGCGCCCCGCGCGACCCGGCCACCGCCCGCGCCGACCAGGCCCGCCCCCAGGCGGCCCCGACGGCCACCCCGCACGCACTGGCCGCCGCAGCGGCGAGCTGCACCCCCGGCGACTTCTCCGGACGCACCGGCAGCGCCCTCGTCCAGCAGATCAAGTCCTCGACCGTGGACTGCGTCAACTCGCTCTTCCCGCTCACCGGCACCGACGCCTACGGCGCCTTCCGCGAGGCCCAGATGGTCACGGTGGCCAACGCCCTGCGCGACGTCTCCGCGAACTACCCCGGCGACGACTCCACCTCAGCCACCCAACTGGTGCTCTACCTGCGGGCCGGCTACTTCGTGCAGTGGTACCACCCCGCCGACGTCGGCACGTACGGCACCGCCCTGCAGAGCGCCATCCGCGGTGCGCTGGACGCCTTCTGGGCCGCCCCGCACTCCGGCGACGTCACCGAGGCCAACGGCCAGACCCTCGCCGAGGCGGTCACCCTGATCGACAGCGCCGGCGAGAACGCCCGCTACCTGTACGTCGTCAAGCGCCTGCTCACCGGCTACACCACCGCCTGGAACAGCACCTGGTCGATGCCGGTCGCCGTCAACAACACGTACACCGTGCTCTGGCGCGGCCACCAGTCGCCCGACTTCGTCACCGCCGTGCAGAGCGACCCGAGCGTGCTCAACACCCTCGACACCTTCGCCACCGTCAACTCCGGGCTGCTCGGCGGCGACCACGGCTACCTGGTCTCCAACGCCGGCCGCGAACTCGGCCGCTTCCTCCAGCACGCCCCCCTGCAGCCGACCGTCCGACCGCTGGTCAAGCACCTGCTCGGCCTCGGCACCATGACCGGACCCACCGCACCGCTGTGGGTCGGCCTCGCCGAGATGACCGACACCTACGACCAGTCCAACTGCGCCTCGTACGGCACCTGCGACCTCGCCAACCGGCTCAAGTCGGCCGTCCTTGCCACCAGTTACACCTGCAGCACGAGCATCCGCATCCTCGCCCAGCAGATGAGCGCCGCCGAACTCGCCGCCACCTGCACCAGCCTGCGCAACCAGGACGCCTACGTGCACGGCGTCGTCCGCGACAACGGCCCCGTCGCGGGCGACAACAACACCACCATCGAAGTCGACGTCTTCGACTCCAGCACCGACTACCAGACCTACGCCGGCGCCATCTTCGGCATCGACACCAACAACGGTGGCATGTACCTGGAGGGCGACCCCGCCGCGGCCGGCAACCAGCCGCGCTTCGTCGCCTACGAGGCGGAGTGGCAGCGCCCCGACTTCCAGATCTGGAACCTCAACCACGAGTACACCCACTACCTCGACGGCCGGTTCGACATGTACGGCGACTTCAACGCCGCGCAGGGCCTCCCGGCGGTCTGGTGGATCGAGGGCTTCGCCGAGTACGTCTCCTACTCCTACCGGGGCGTCACCTACACCGACGCCCTCACCGAGGCGGGCAAGCACACCTACGCGCTGTCCACCCTCTTCGACACCACCTACGACAACGCCGACCAGACCCGCATCTACAACTGGGGCTACCTGGCCGTCCGCTACATGCTCCAGTCGCACCGGGCCGACGTCGACGCGATCCTCGCCAAGTACCGCACCGGCGACTGGACCGGCGCCCGCACCTACCTGAAGACCACCATCGGCACCCGCTACGACGCCGACTTCAACACCTGGCTCACCGCCTGCAACGCCGGCCACTGCGACACCACCCCGCCGGCCCCCGAGTGCACCGGCGCCGACTCCCGGCAGCTCGACAAGAACTGCCGCCGCTCCAACCTCGCCGCCACCACCGGGAACTACGCCTACCTGTACCTGTACGTCCCGGCCAGCACCGCGAAGCTCACCATCACCAGCGCCGGCGGCACCGGCAACGCCGACCTGTACTACAACGGCGCGGGCTGGGCCACCACCGGCTCGTACCAGGCCAAGTCCACCGCGAGCGGCAACAACGAGACGCTGACCGTCACCAACCCGCCCGCCGGCTACAGCTACATCAGCCTCTACGCGCAGCAGGGCTTCAGCGGGGCGTCGGTGACGACCTCCTACTGAGCCGGTCACGCCACAGGCTCCGGGCCCGGTCCACGGTTGGGGTGGACCGGGCTCCGGCCTTCCCGCAGCTCCGGCCTTCCCCCGGCTCGGGTCCGACCATTCGTGGGCCGGATGAGGGATCATGGACCACGGCACCGCCCGCAAGCGAAGGAAACCCCGTGGCCCAGATCGTCCTCTTCCACTCCGCGTACGGCCTGCGCCCCGCCGTCCACGCCGCCGCCGACCGGCTGCGCGCCGAGGGCCACCAGGTCCACACCCCCGACCTCTACGACGGGCGCACCTTCGACACCGTCGAGGAGGGCATGGACCACCGCGACGAGATCACCAACGACGAACTGCTGCGCCGCGCCGTCACCGCCGTCGCCCCGCTGCTCGCCGACCCCGCGGCCCCCGGCCTGGTCTACGCCGGGTTCTCCCTCGGCGCCGCCCTCGCCCAGAACCTCGCCCTCGCCGACGAGCGCGCCCGCGGCCTGCTGCTCCTGCACGGCACCTCCGACATCCGCGAGGACGCCACCACCGGCATCCCGGTCCAGCTCCACCTCGCCGACCCCGACCCGTTCGAGCCCGAGGACTGGCTGAACGCCTGGTACCTCAACCTCACCCGGGCCGGCGCCGACGTCGAGGTCCACCGCTACCGCGGCGCCGGCCACCTCTACACCGACGCCGAACTCCCCGACTTCGACGCCGACGCCGCCGAGCAGACCTGGCGGATCGCGCTTGCCTTCCTCTCCGAACTCGACGCCGCCGAATCCTGATGGCCGGCTACTCGGGGACGCCGCTGCACCGCAAGCTCGGCATCAAGCCGGGCCACGACCTGTTGCTCCTCGGCGCCCCCGAGGGCTTCGCCGTCCCCGACCTCCCGGACGACGTCCGCCCCGCCGACGGCCCCTTCGACGTCGCACTCTGGTTCCCTGCCGACCGCGCCGAACTCACCGACCGGCTGGCCGATCTGCGCGCCGCCATGCGCCCGGCCGCCGGCCTGTGGGTCGCCTGGCCCAAGAAGGCCTCCCGCGTCCCCACCGACCTCACCGAGGACGTGATCCGCGCGGTCGCCCTGCCCACCGGCCTGGTCGACAACAAGGTCTGCGCCGTCGACGCGACCTACTCCGCCCTCCGCCTGGTCATCCGCCGCGAACTGCGGACCAGCGCCACATGATCGCAGTGGCCCCACCGAAGGAGATCGGTGGGGCCACTGTGAGGGCGCGAAGGGCGTCAGGTCAGGAGGTTGTCCTCCGGAACCAGGTCACCTCAGGATCCCTGGGTGTTGTCGGACTCACCCTCCTCCTCGTACCGACGCGTCCCGCGACGGACCTTGACGTTCTTGCAGACGACGTATCCATCGCTTCCTCCGTCCGAGACCACGACGTTCAGATATCCGCGGTCGTAGCGCTCGGGATTCCGCAGGAACTCGTCCATCTCGCTGCTGTCAGTGGCGAGGTGGACGGAGAGCCGCTCGTAGCCGGATGCGATCTTCATGCCCAGGACAGAGCTGAAGACGATGTCGACGTACTCGCGGTGGCCCTTGCCCGGGTAACCGCGCAGGACGAGTGTTCGGTGGGACTTGCTGTACGACCACGCCTCGAAGGAGTGCTCGAAGTGCAGCGGAAGCTGCTGGTCCTCTGACATCTCATGCAGACCTGTTCGCTCTACTTCCCGGCTTCCGGGAATGGATTGTCGCCGTTGACCCAGACAACCCGAGCCCGCGCGGACGCGGGGGCGTCCCGGATCATCGCCAGTTCCCAGGCTGTCAGGTCCGAGGCGTAGGGGTTGCTCGTCCTCGCCGTCTTGGCCCATTCGGCAGGCTCGGTGATGCCGTCGAGGTTGAAGTAGATCGTCGTCTTGCTGTCCTCCTTGAGGGCACTCCTGACCACGGCCTCGAAGTCGTCCCAGTGCTCGAAGTACTGGGCGCCGTGCGTGTCGGCAAAGTCCTGCAGCGCGTCCCTGTTGTTGCCGACCTTGGACAGACCCAGGGCGATCTTTGTCGGACAGTCGCCGATGTTGTGGACCAGGACCGTGGTCGACCCGAGTGCCACATAGTACGTGTGGAGCTGGTCGACGGTCAGGTTGTACATGTCGGCGGTGCCCGGCACAACGGCCGTGCCGAGGACGGACACCTGCGTGTTCGCTGCGGTCTTCAGCGTGTCGCCGGCGGCGAGCTCTCCGGCAGGGATCCACGCCTTGCGGCTGTCGTCCCAGAACGGGTGCTTCGACGTCGTGTGGATGACGCCGGACTTGCCGTCGGGCGTGCCGATCGTGAGATCGATCAGGTCGTCGTCGTGGTTGACGTGCAGCGCAGTGACCTCGCGGCCGCCGACGTGCTCGCCGGTCGTGGGATCGGCCGCCTCCACGCGGTCGCCGACTGTGATGTCGCCGATCGGCTTCGTCTCACCGTTGTCGAGCAGGACCGGCGTCTCGGGTGAGAAGCTGCAGCCGCCGACCAGGCTCGCGCCGGGTTCCGCGCCGGGCTCGCCGCCGGGCTTCCCGCCGAGCTTGCCACCGAGATAGCCGGTGGCGGCGCCGGCCACGGTGCTCAGGAGGAGTGCCTGCTTGTCCTTGCAGTTGTCCACGCACGCCGAGACGAATCCGGACAGTGCTCCCACGGCCACCGCGCAGCCGATTCCCGCGGACTCCGGGCACAGCGCCGCGCCCACGAGCCCGGCCAGGAGGCCTGCGACCTGCCCCTTGGTTCCCTTCCAGAGGTCCTGGAGGGTGAGGTTGCCGTAGAGCGCGTTCTTGGCGTACCGCATCACGGCGTTGTAGGCGGGAGTGCCTTCGACGTTCCAGGTGTCCGGCGACTCCTTCATGATCATTTGAAGCTCGTCGTGGAACTTCTTCAGCCGATCTGTCGGGACGCTCTGCAGGACCGAGACCGCGACGTTGCTGGACTTGCCGCTGCCGCTGCTACCGGTGTGGATGGTGCCCAGGCTGCTGTTGTCGATCTTGTAGTCGATCGAGCCGTCCCGGTTGTAGCAGGCCTCCGTGGTGCAGCCGATTCCGCCGAAGTTCGGGCTGGTCGGGTTCCAGACCGAGTCCGGGTTGTTGGCGCTGCAGCCGTCGCAGAACAGGCCGCTCGGGTCGCTGCCGTTGACCGGGTTGTTGTCGCTGTACGCGTAGCCGTTCCACTGCTGCGGGTCACCCGCGCCCAGGATCGGGTCAGGACTGATGAACCGGCCGTGGACGGCGTCGTACTCGCGGGCGCCGAGATGGGTCAGCCCGGTGGCGTCGTCGGCGCTGCCGCCGACGAATCCCTTGCTGCCGGCCCAGGTTCCGCTGCCCGGCTGGGTGCCGCGCGCGTTGCCGAACGGGTCGGTCGGCCGCCGCGTGACGGTCTGCGCGGCGTCGGTGTCGATCTGGACGCCGTTGGTGCCGTGCGGATCGGCCGAGTGGTACACCAGCTTGCCGCCGCCGGTCGGGGCGGTGACCCGGGTGATGCTGATCCCGCCGCCGCCCGGGTAGGTGCGGACGTCGGTCATCGACCCGGAGGCGGTGTCCAGCGTCAGCTCGTCCATGCCGAGGTTGAGCGTGGTCTTCCCGGGGTTGCGGCGGAGCAGCTGGTTGCCGTCCGCGTCGTAGAGGTAGGTGGTGCCGGGGTTCTGGCCGGGCTTGGCGAGGGTGCTGAGCTTGTCCTCGCCGTTCCAGGTCAGGTTGGTGCTGCCACTCGGGTCGGTGACCTTGGTGGTGTTGCCGAGCGCGTCGTACTGGAACGACGTGACGGCCGTTCCGCTCGCCGACCTGGTCGACGTCGACTGCAGGGCGTGCGGGCCGCCCTTGCCGTCACCCGAGTTGACCGACTTCGCAGGGTTGAAGGTCTGGGTGGTGGTGACGTCGTTGAGGACGGCGCCGTTGACGTCGTGCTGCACCAGGGAGGTGCGGTTGCCGGTGGCGTCGTAGCCGTACGTCTGCCAGTACGGGGACGGGCCGCCGACGGTGGGCTTGCCGTTGACCACGGCGGGGCTGCTCGCGTTGGTGCAGCCGCCGATACCCGGGACTGACGGGGCCGCGGCGGTGGTGGTGCCCGCGGTGTCCGTCCAGACGTTGGTCAGCCGGCTCAGGTAGTCGTACGTGAAGCACTGGAGGTCGGTCGCGGTGCCGCTCTGGACGTCCTTGATCGAGGTGATCCGGCCGGACGGGGTGTACGTGTAGCCGACCTGGTCCAGCGAGGTGGTGCCGGTCTGCCGGTCGAGGAATGAGTTCACCACCCGTCCGGTGGCCCAGTCGTAACTCTGGGTGGATACGACCTGGGTGCCCCAGTCGCCGACGGTGGTGCGGGTGGGTCGGCCGAGGGCGTCGTACTGGACGTCCGTGACCAGGGTGGAGTTGCCGCCCGAGGCAATCAGCAGGCCGGTGTTGG
The DNA here is from genome assembly GCF_024172095.1 of Kitasatospora cinereorecta. GTDB lineage: Bacteria > Actinomycetota > Actinomycetes > Streptomycetales > Streptomycetaceae > Kitasatospora > Kitasatospora cinereorecta. The sequence continues at coordinate 1,471,542 of NZ_JAMZDX010000003.1, forward strand.
AGTAGAGGTAGTCCACCTCCTCCGCCGGAAGACCGCCCATGGCGGGCAGGTTGGTGTGGTCCAGCGAGCCCAGCACCGGGGTGTAGGTGTTGCTGGTGGTGTACGTGCCGGCGAGCGCCCCCTCCTTGGCGGGGATGGTCACGGTGGAGCCGAGAGGGCGGCCCGCAGCGTCGTAGCCGGTGATGGTCGATGTGTAGGCGTCACCAGGGGCTCCGCCGACATAGCGGGTGGACGAGGCCGGCAGCCCCTTGGCGCCCGGCACGGTGTCGTAGGTCCAGCTCGCGAGCTGGTTCGCCGGTGCCACGCTGCCGTTGAACATGCCGGTCCTGCGGCCGAGGACGTCGTATGCGAAGGCGAGAACGTTGCCCTTGGCGTCCCGGGTCGTGGCCAGGCGCGAGTTCACGTCGTACGTGCTCGTGGTCGCCCCCGTGTCCGGATCGGACACAGCGGTCTGGCGTCCCCGGAGGTCGTACGTGTAGTTCCAGGTGTTGCCGGAGGAGTCGGTGCGGGACTTCGGCTGACCGGAGGCGGTGTAGCCGTAGCTTGTGATGTCGGCGTCCGCCGGGTTGCCCGTGGCCGTGTTGCCCCGGTACTGCCACAGCTGGACCGTGTTGCCGTGGGCGTCGCTGACGGCGCTGGTCGGGACTCCGCCCTGGGGCGGGGTCGAGTCGGTGCGGTCGGCGCCCGGGTAGGCAGTGGTGGTGACCCACTGCTGCTGGGCATAGGACATGAAGGCGTCGGTCACCTTGCGGCCCATGCCGTCGTAGGTGATCCAGTCCTGTGCCGGGACCTGGGAGTCCTGCGGGGCGTAGAGCGTGCCGTTGGGCTGATTCACCGACTCGTAGTACGGCGCGGACGTCTTCACGACCCAGCCGTGCGAGTCGAAGGCCTGATCAGTGATCAGGCGACCCGCACCGCCGGTGAGCGGAGTGGTCTGCGTCTGGCGGAGCCGGCCGAGGCCGTCGTACAGCTCGTTCTTGGTGGCGTACGTGCCGTCCTCGGTGATCGACTGCGAGGTCACCACCGTCGGAGCGGTGACGCCGTTGATCGCGTACGAGAACTTGACGTTCGGGCTGAGGTTGGTCGCCCGGTCCGGCTTCCACGCGGCAGTCAGACGGCCGAGGCCGTCGTACTGCATGGTGGTGGTGTGACCGTTCTGGTCGGTCGCCACCAGCGGCTGGCTGCGGCCTGGGTCGAAGGTCTGGGACTTGGCCCAGGAGGCACCCATCGGGCCGGTCATGGTCACCTGGGTGGGAACCGCCCCGGTGGCCGGGGTGAAGGCCATCTGCGCCGTGACACCGTCCGGGCCGACGGTCGAGGTGGCCCGGCCGTAGCTGTCGAACGAGGCGGTGGCCGTCTGGCCGTAGACCGGCTGGCCGCTGCCGTCGTACGAGTCGAGCGAGCGCGTGCCGGTCGGGTCGCCGGTGGCGTCGGCCTGGCCGAACGGCTTGCCGTCGTAGAAGGTCTGGCTGCCCTTGATCGTGTTGGCCGCATTCGGCGTGGTGCCGCACGCGCCGGTGATTGCCCGCTCCTCGGAGACCAGGGTGCGGATCAGCGGGTTGGTGCTGGTCGCGTAGGTCTTGGTGGTGCAGGTCTCCGGGGCCGCGGCGGTGCCGTCGCCCTTGTCGTCGACCTGGAGCGGACGGTTGCCGTTGGCCGGGTCCGAGGTGGCCACCGCGTTGGTGGTGCGCCAGGAGCCGTCGGCCAGCTTCGCCCACGAGGTCGAGGTGATGGTGGTGCTCTGGTACCGGGCCACCAGGTCCGGCATGCCGTTCAGCTGCTTGTGCGTCGCCGTCACCACGTCACCGGAGGCGACGGTGGCGGAGGCGTTCTGCACCGAGCCGCCGGCCTTGTCGAAGGTCTGGCCGCCGAGCACGGTGGAGGCCTGCCACTTCTCGTCCGGCACGGTGACCGCGCTCGCACCCGGGTAGGGGGTGAAGGAGGCGGAGACGCTGCGGGTCGAGCCGTCGGCCTTGACGTCGCCGTTCATACCGCGCAGATAGGTGGTGACCTTCTGCGTCTTGGGCGCCTCACCGCTGTTGCCACTACCGGTGGTCACGGTGACGGTCTGGTAGCCGCGGAACTCGTCCCAGGTGCGGACCTTGGGGTCGGTGAACTCGCCGTCGTTGCGGTGCCAGGCGGCTCCGCCGCCGTAGCTGTAGTTGGTCGACTTGGTCAGCGTGGTACCGGTGACCGCGTCCTGCTCGGTGACCGCGGTGACCAGGTACTTGTTGAACCAGTCGTTCACCGGGTCGGGCGAGGAGGAGCCGGGCAGGTACCAGTGGACGGGCATGCAGGCCATCGAGTTGTTGTCCTCGGAGGACGGCATGTGGCCGCCGGTCCGGGAGCACTCGGGGTCGGCGTAGACGACGTTGATCTGGCCGCCGGTCTCGGTGGTGATCTGCTGGATGCGCGGCCGGTAGAACGCCGGCTGGGCCGGGGTCAGGCCGTCCACACGGTTCGGCAACTCGCGCGCGGTGAACGAGACCGCCGGCAGCGTCACGGCAGTCTGGCCGTTGCTGCCGGTGCGCTGGATCGAGGACAGCCAGAGCGAGGGCTTGGTGCCGTCACCCGGGTCCGGGAAGGTGTGCTTCAGCTCCCACGAGTCCACCGAGCGGTAGGCGGAGCCAACCAGGACCTGGGTCTCGATCTTCGACAGCATCAGCGGTGACCAGAAGGTCGGCGAATAGTTGGTGCAGGCGCCGCTGGAGGCGCAGTTCTGGTCGAGCGGGGTGTCCGGCCAGTTCGCCTGGTTTGCCTTGGTGCGCTGGGCGGTGGTGCAGGTGACCGAGCCGGAGGCGGTGCAGCGCTCACCGGTGGTGAACAGCACCTTGGCGGCCGGCTTCACGGAGCCGTTCGCGGCGAGCTGCTCGGAGAGGCGCTGGCCATAGGCGATCTGGGTGACCTCGGCGGAGCGGACATAGGAAGTCAGCGTGCCATTGCCGCCGTTCTGGCCTCCGCCCCGGCTGTAGTAGTTGAGGTCCTGCTGGTAGCTGTAGGTGACCAGGTTCTGGTGCGGGTCCACGACGTAGTCGAGATTCCAGCGCCAACCTTCCTGGCACCAGGAGGCGTTGCCCTTGGCGGAGTCGTAGCAGTCGTCGCCGCTCTTCGGCGAGTAGACCGGCATGTAGTCGACCGAGTTGGTGGCGGGGTCACTGTGGTTGCCGCCGGGCAGGTGGTTCTGACCGAAGTAGTACTGGACACCGTCGGAGGTGGTGACGCGCCAGAACTCGCCGCCCCGCGCCTCGTTCGCCGCGCCGGTGAGCTGCTCGACCTTCGAACCGTCGTCACCCTGGAGGTGCCAGGTCCCGGTGGCATCGTCGCGCACCAGGGTGCCGGAGTGGCCGCCGAGGCTGAGGCTGGCGTTCTGCCCAGCCCAGCACTGGTCGGCGGAGTAGGTGATGCCGTCCTTGTCGCAGCCGCGGTAGGAACGCTCGATGAAGCCCGGCTCATAGCTCCAGCCCTCACCGATCCAGGAGGCCTGGGCGTTCTGAGCCGAGGTCTTGCCGTCCGCGCTCGACGAGTCGTACGACAGGGTCACCGACGGGCCGGAGCCGCCGATCGAGGCCGGGGCCTGGATCGGGTACGAGTAGGTGAAGTTGCCGACGTTGGAACCGGCTCCCCACGCCATCGACGGCGACAGCGGAGAGGCGGAGTAACTGCCCATCGCGCCGCCCGAGGAGGTGTCCGCGGCCAGCACGGTCGCCGAGGCGGCGGCAGCGGCCTGGACGAAGCCGGCCTGCACCGCCTTGCCGCCGCTGCCGTCCGGCAGCGAGCTCTTGGTCGCCGTCCTGTCGGATGCGGCGGGAAGCGTGACCTGCGCGGTCAGCACACCCGTCTTCGGATCCACGCTGGAGGCGACCGGCTTCTGGGTCTGGCACTCGGCCTTCTCCGGCGTGGTCAGCGCACACGCGGGAAGCTCCACCAGCCGTGCGCGGTCCGCCCAGCCCGCGCCCTGGAGCGCCTTGAGGTCCAGCGCCACCTTGACGCTGTGGTCCTCGGTCGAGGCGTCGGTGTCCGTCAGCGTGACGACCGGACCGGCCACACCCGCGGCCTTGCCCTTGTCACCGCCCGCGACCTCGACCTTCACCGAACGGGCCGACTTCTGCTCGCCCTTGGCGACCTTCACCGGCAGCTTGCCGGCCTGGACCGGAGCGGCGTCCGGCAGGGCGACGGTGGCCGAGCCGGTCGGTACCGCGGCCGGGGCGGCGGGCTTCCACTCGCCCGGCACCGGGAATTTCGGTGCCTCCAACTTGCCCGGCTTGAGGTCCTTGCCCTTCACCGACTTCTGCGACGCCAGCGGCGTCTTCGGCGGGGCCCAGACCTTCCCGTGCGGCCGCGCGGCGGCGAGTGCTTCCGCCGACGGGGCTGCCAGCATAGTCATCGTCAAAGCTGCAACGCTGACCACGGAGAGCCACTGGCCCCTCCGTCTCAGCGGTGAGTTGACCGGCGTGTTTGTACGCCAATCCCCCACGATCATCTCCCCCAGAGATATGTCGACATGTGCAGTCGCACAGTCATGGCGACCGCTGGGGGAGACCCTACGCGGGCATGATCAACTCAGTTCGGGACATAAAC